>NZ_LSNE01000020.1:234903-269553 GCF_001565895.1 Paraglaciecola hydrolytica | reverse complement strand
TTCCTCCCTCGGATATTATCCGCTAGCTGTCCCAGCCTAGCAGGGCGAAGGCAGTTTAGTGTGGCCGACAGCTAACTGATAATCTAAACATTAGCAGAAATAGAGATGGATTTTGGTGACAGGCAGCTTAGAGCCTAAAAGCGGTCAGTCGAGTCATTTAGTATTTAATGACAGCAGGTGCGATATTGTTGACTTAAGCAATGTCGATTTTCGGCCAAAAAATAACAGATTTGCGGCAAAAATATTATTTAAATTGACTGCGACCCCAATTATTCCTGACAGGCTCGATTTATCTATTTTAAAACCAAGAGTCAGAAAACCCTTACCACTTTGTACTTGCTGATTTACGCTGTGATTAAAGCCTTTGTTGTTTTGGGTGTCTAGATACTTTTAGGCATAAAAAAGCCTCGTTCTATCGAGGCTTAAATAATAAAAAAATATTAAATGACTTAAGAAACTTTCTTATTTCTTGAGAAGCCAATACCAGCTAATCCCAAACCTAGCAACACAAGTGCTGTTGGTTCTGGTACGCTAGTCACTGTGAACTGAGCCATACCATGACCTGAACCACCGCTTGCTTGTACGAATGGTGGTACAGATGTATCAAAGTCTCCACTTTCACAAGTACTTACTGCATAATTATAGCAGAAACCATTACTGCCACCACTAGCTAAAATGAAACCGCTAAGTATATTATCAGCAGTGAAACCTATATTTGGGGTGCTAAGGTCCAAATAGGAATGACCAGACAAAAAATCTATGCCGAAGAACGTAAAATACTCAATATCTGAAATTAATAAGTCTGATCCAGCCGAAGTGTCAGTTCCGTCGAACAAACCTAATACATTCGATTCTGTAAATGCAGTTCCATCAGCTAGGCCAAACCTAGAACAATCAACACTACAAGTACCTTCAAAATTAAATACTAAAGTTGCATTGCCGCTTCCCGAAAAAAACAAGCCAGTAGCCATGATTATTGCAAAAAATATATTTTTCATAGAATTTCTTATTAAGATAAAGTTAGAGAACTTACATATGCAAAGTTTGCACCAAAATAATAAACCTTTTAATTACAATATGTTACATTTAATTTTTTTCAAAGAAGGCCTAAGTTGTAAAATTTCCGGACATATTTTAATGAATTTTTATTCAGCTTGCTCTTGTGCGTTTTTAAGCTCATTCACATCGCATGCTTGAAATACATTCTTTGCTAAATCAATAGTAATTGTTTTATATTTCATCTTGATGTTCCTTATGTAAATAGTCTACTTGAAAATACTATTTTGGCGCATTGACGCCGTATTAGGGAGCGTCCATCTCATTACCCATTCATAATGAAAATTAAAGCAGGCACCCATTCTTAAAAAGTAGCAAAACACCTCTCAAAGTCTTTTTTAAAAGTGGGTGTCTAGCTAACTCTTTGAATTGAATCAGGCAGCTCTGAGCCTAGAACCGGACAGTCGAGTCATTCTTTAATAAATGACAGAAAATCGCTCACAACAGCCTGTCTGAGTAAGCTTAAGCTAACATCTTAGATGGCATATTTGCATGTGAGTAGCAGGATGCAAAACACAAAAAATATCATTTTATCTTTAGTTGTCTGCGATCCAGCGCTTAATAACTGTTGTTCTTAAAAGTAAATCTACAGACAAACAACCATTAATCGATACTGCCTCATCTGACTTGCACTTTCCTGCATAACATTAAGTAAGCCAAATTTTTCCTGTTATTTGCGGATTTTGGTCTCGTGGTAAAAGCCATCTTTCTCGACATAAAAAAACAATAGTGAATATTAATGTTCAAATAAGAACTATTTTAATTAAATTGGTAAGGCAGATTGACCGGTTGCGTTTTGTGGAATATTTTTGTTGCAGCGTTGTTAACGCTTTGCAAGTTCAATGTAATTTTAGTGTTGCAGTGGACGATGACTATAAAATAATAATGTGGTGTTAGGTGGTCGTTGTTGGTCCATGTTAAGCACTGCACGAGGAGGCACATATGGGACACAAACTATCTAAAATCACCCTAGCGCTGCTGTCAGCCAGTGCGCTGAATATGGCCACGCCGTTACATGCACAAGAAACAGCCGCGCCTGTTGTCGATGATACCGAAGTCATTCAGGTCAGTGGTATTCGTGCATCTCTTTCAAGTGCACTGTTAGAAAAACGCAGCGCCACCAACCTAGTTGAAGTTATTCAGGCGGATGATGTTGGAAAGCTGCCTGACCAAAATTTGGCGGAAGTACTTGAAAATATCACCGGTGTGCAAATCACTCGTTCGGCCGGCATAGGTACTGGTGTGCAAATTCGTGGTACTAGCGCCAACCGGGTTGAAATTAATGGAGTGTCCACTGTGGGCTCAGGCTCTGGTCGCAACGGTATTAGTTTTGAGGATATAAACGCGTCGATTATTGCGGCGGTTGAAGTGACCAAAGCGCCTGAAGCTAAGACCATCGAAGGCTCGGTTGGTGGAACCATTAACCTACGTACTATTCGTCCACTGACCTTATCTGAAACCTTAGGCTCGGTTCGGGTCCAACTCGAAGACAGCAGCTTAAGTACTCAAAGCGCTCAACCGCGTTTTTCTGCTGCTTTTGGTGACAATTGGGAAACCGATGCCGGTAAATTTGGCTTTGTAGTCAGTGGGAGTTATACCGAACAAGAGGCGGTGTCATTCCGTCCTCGTGCTGACCGCGATAACTTAGTGACTATTGACGGTAATGAATTTCAGGGCATTCAGTTTTTTGTGCAAGAACAAGAAAATGACGATTATGAAACTAAAAACCTAGCCACTACCTTTGAGTGGGCACCTAGCGATAGCTTGAAGTTTCATTTCGATGCCATTATCAATAAACAAGAGCGCAGCAGGGATTCATATCGACTGCAAGCTTCAGGCGTGACCGCCATACTCAACAAGAGTGTGCCTTCTGCGTTTGAAACAATTAACTATGGCACCATTGATGGTGTCAATATTGGCTCAAAACAGGCCGCGCTGATTGGTACTCTAGAGCCAGATTTAGCGGTGGATGATGATGATCCCAATTTGCGCTTGTCGAGTGATACTGGGGCGCGTATTACGGACAGTGAAGTGTTCACCTTTGGTGGTCAATGGCAAGGTGAAAACCTTAAAGTCACTGCTGAAATTTCATCATCAAGCGCTGATACTTTCAACCCTAATTTAAGTACCACCTTAAACTTTATTAACCCTGGCTGCCCTCTTGACGCTACGAGTAACGATAACTGTGTCCCTTTCAAATATGACTTATCGGGCGGTTCGTTAGCCTGGGGTATCAACTTTGATTCACCCTACGCCCCATCACTTGCAGACTTACTTGACCCTAATAATGTGGTTCTGCAACAAGTACAAGTAGGCCGCAATACCACCAAAAACCAAGAAGATGCAGTACGTGTTGATGTTGAATACTACGTTGATCAAATTGAGTTTATCAATTCAGTTGATTTTGGTGCTCGTTTCAATAAATCCTCAAGTCGCTTTGAAGATATTAGCGATAATATTGGTGGCTTCAGTCAAATGAAAGACAGTCCTAACGGTTCGCTTTTTGCGGATCTGCTTGTAGCAGGACCAAGCAACTATGGCGATGCCGACGGCAGAAACTTGTTTATTAGTGACTTTTTACTGCTTGATCCTGATCGTTCATTTTCAGACCCAGATGGTGTGATTAAAATATTACAAGATGCGGTTATTGCCCATGATCCAGGCAGTCCCGATATTTTAAATCTGCAACCAAACAATACGGCCTTTTATAATATTGAAGAACAAACCATGTCTTTCTATGCCCAAGCAAATTTTGAGTTTGGCGACATGGTGCGTGGTAATGTCGGTTTCCGTTATATAGACACCGAAATTGATTCAATTGGTTATGGTCCTGATGACAACTTACAAACCACCAGTGGCAGTTATGACTTTTTACTACCTCGTTTAAACGTGGTGGTGACACCCCATGATGATGTTGTTGTACGTATGGCTTATGGCTCGGACATTAGACGTCCTAACTTTAATCAGTTGGCGACCGGCTATCGATTAGACACTCAAGAAAACTCAGTAGTGGCTTTAGGTAACCCTGGTCTTGAGCCAGAAGAAGTCACCTCTTTTGATATTGGTGTGGAGTGGTATTTTGCAGAAGCGGCTGTCGCCAGTATTGGTTACTTCAAAAAAGAACGTACCAACATCTTTGGGATAGATTTTGAGGGAGCATTATTGGTTTCTTCTAGTATCACTCCAGGGGGCTTTGCCCGTGAAACTGATCCATCATGCCCAGGTGGTGGTATCTTTAATCCAAAAGTCGTACCCGGTATATTAGGTGATCCAACTCAACTGGGTTTATGTGTGGATAAAACCACTCCGGGTAATGATCCTGAAACAACCACACAAACCGGTATTGAAATGGCTTTCCAATATGATCTATCAAGCTTTGAAAGTGACTTAGGTTGGGCATCAGGTTTTGGTGTGATTGCCAACTACACTATCCAAGATTTCTCTGGTGGTTCAGTTGAAGATTGTACTTCAGGTCGTGGATTACAGGTGCTTGGCGATGTGTGTATCGACAGGGGCTTATTGGATTTCTCAGAAAACGCTTACAACTTTACTTTGTATTATGAGAAGTTTGGTCTGTCAGCTCGCATGCGTTATACATGGCGTGAAGCCTTCCGTACTCAAGATTTTGCTGGTGGAGCTAACGCCAGTGGTAGTAGTACCCTGAGCTTCCCAGTTGTGACTGGAGACAGAGGCCAGCTTAATGCCAGTATTAGCTATGATGTCACTGACAAATTCAATATAGGATTGGAAGGGGTAAACCTGACCGAAGAGCGTATTGATCAATACTGTGTGGCAGAAAATGCACTACTGTGTTTTGTCGGATTACCAGACAGAAGAGTTACCTTGGGCGCTAGCTACAAGTTCTAGAACCGCTTCGTTACTTATTAAACACAAAACGCCATTTAACTATGGTGAGTAATCCCCAGCATCAATGCTGGGGATTATTATTTCGCTAAGTCAAAAAGAGATAATACAGCGCTGCACAACATGAGGATCACTGCCTTGTTACCCATAATACTTTTGTTTGTTTTAGTTCGGGTAAAGCTGAACTATGCCCGTTTTACCTTGCCAGTCACCCACTATCCAGATTTGTTCAAAAGGATGATTTTGGGGCACATCAATACAGCCTTGTAACGCTGCAATTTGTGTTTTGTCCCATGCGGGATGAGCGTTGCGAATAATCAGCCAGACACGTTTGGTTTTATATTGTTTGAGCGACTTGTTTAATAAAATTCTGTTTAAAGCCCTTAACAAACGTTGATCGGGTTCGCTACTTAGCACTAACTCTCTTAGCTCTGCACGGGTTTGTTCACTTAAGTCTCGGCCTAAAATAGCCATTGCCTCTTGCTCACTGCCGTACAAGTGAGCTATTTCAAGATCGAGACGTTGACCTTCAAAGCGACAAGACACATCTGGTTTACTGGGCTGGTTGTGCCACAGGTGGCGAATAGGTTTGTTTGTGTCATGTTCATACCAACGCATAAAGAGTTTTGCCGCTTGGTGTTCAAGGGCAATTTTTTCTTGTTCGCTGTTAGCAAAGTCTTGCAAATATCGGTACCTGTTGCATTTTGGAAGTGCTTCAATCATTTACCTTAGCATATTCAAATTTATCCCGATTAAGCAAGTACTTATAATTCAGGCTAATCTTGGTGTCTCACAAAAAAGAATGATTTTAACCAAGAGAGTTAAGAGGTTTTTACCTATACTGAGTCACTTTTGATGTGGATAACAAATAACGGAGCACGACAATGATAAAAGCTTATGCGGCCATGGCACCCGGAGCAAAATTCGAAGCCTTTGAATATGATCCGGGCCCACTTGGTAAAGATGAAGTAGAACTGGATGTAGAATCCTGTGGTATTTGCCACAGTGATCTAAGCATGTTGGATAACGACTGGGGCTTTACCCAATATCCTTTTGTTCCCGGTCATGAAGTGATTGGCATTGTTAACTCAGTTGGTTCGGACGTAACACAAATTAAAGTGGGGCAACGTGTTGGTCTGGGTTGGCACTCTGGCTATTGCAATACTTGTCATACTTGTCAGTCGGGCGATCATAATTTATGTGCCAGCGCACAGCCTACTATCGGTGGCCGTCACGGTGGTTTTGCCGACAAGGTGCGTGCCCAAGCCAATTCAGTTGTAGAGCTACCTAAAGGGGTTAAGCCTGATTCTGCTGGCCCATTATTTTGTGGCGGCATCACGGTATTTAACCCACTCGTACAGTTTGATGTTAAACCTACGTCCAAAGTTGCTGTGATCGGTATTGGTGGATTAGGTCATATTGCACTGCAATTTTTAAATGCGTGGGGCTGCGAAGTAACCGCCTTTACTTCAAGCGAAAGTAAAAAAGCTGAAGCCCTTAAAATGGGGGCTCATCATACCCTTAACAGCAATAATGCTAGTGAGTTAGAAGCTGCCGCAGGACGTTTTGATTTTATTATCTCTACGGTAAACGTAAAACTGGACTGGAATGCCTATGTAGGCACTTTAGCGCCTAAAGGCCGTTTACATTTTGTGGGTGCAACTTTGGAGCCACTGAATATTGGTGTGTTTCCTTTGATTATGGGGCAGCGTTCGGTGTCTGGTTCGCCCGTGGGCAGCCCAGCTACGATCAAAAAGATGCTGGATTTTACGGCACTACATAATATTGAACCGGTCACAGAGTATTTTAGTTTTGCTCAGGTTAATGAGGCGATTGATAAATTGCGTCAAGGTAAGGCACATTATCGAATTGTGCTAAAAGACTGAGTTTAATGGCTCATTAAACGCAAACAAAAAAGCCTGAAAATGTGAGTTTTCAGGCTTTTTGTTTTATCTAAAGTGGTGTTGTGTAAACTTAGTTTTGATAAATTTCCCATTCGTCGATTTCAACAAAGTTGGCATCACCGTAGTTACTCATCACTTTTAGACGTAAAAAGCGGGTTTTTAAAGTGGTGGTAAATTTACCATCAACTAAAGCCTGATAGGGCAGGGTATAAGTATCATATTGCACAAATTCATTACCGTCGTCCGAGGTCATTAAAATGATGGACTTGGCACTGCGACCTAAGGCCAGTGACTTAGTGTTTATATGTAAACGAATACCAGCGATACTGACTTTTTTACCAAAATCAACTTGGATCCAAGGCTCAGCAAGTGAGCCATCACTCTCGCGCATTTTGGCCATCCAAATGCCACGTGAAATTTTGTCGCCAGTTTCTGCGTTAACTTTGTCGGCATATACGTAGCCATCAAATGCGGCGACATGAGTATCTTGGGTATAAAATGCGCTAGAAGAATAACTGGCAGCGGTTAGACCATTGGTTCCAATAAGTGCCACGTTACCGTAGTTGCCGGTTTCTTGAAGTTCGCCTACCGGTACTTCAGCTGAACCATCGTTACTAGATAATCGAGTAAGTGACAAAGCGCTTAATAAACAGGTGGCATCATCATAATGAAAATCAATTATGCCGCCCACATTGTTGGCGATGATAAGGGCGTCATACCATTTTTGACTGACAATGGATTCCAAATAAAACTCAAAGTCATAAGCACTTTGACTACAGGTAATAGGCTCAACATTTTCCGCCTCTTTCACTTTGACCTGCACCGTGCCATCAGCCGCGAGTGTGACAATGGTAGGGCTGGATTGATAAGTCACTTCTGCGGCTTGGCTGCTTAATGAACTTAACAAAGCAATGGCAATTAAATGTTTTTTCATGGAGGTTGAATGGCTTAAGTAATCTAGATTAAGCTAACTGAGCAATAAAAATGCCAAAGTATGCAAAGCAGTTAATACGACATTGTTTGCTCAAAAAACCTAAACGACATGGCAATTTGCGGCTGTTATTTTACTTAAGTGGCAAACTATTTCCCGCCGCTTACATCGATAGTAGAGCCAGTAACATAAGATGCAACATCGGATAATAACCAAGCGATAGCTTGGGCTACTTCTTCAGGCGTGCCGCCGCGTTGCAGCGGAATGTGTGGGCTGAGTCTGGTTATACGCTTTGGCTCACCACCGTCGGCATGGATATCGGTGTGAATAAAGCCGGGGCGCACACCATTAACCCGAATACCTTGAGCAGCAACTTCTAAGGATAGTCCTTTGGTTAGGGTATCGATTGCACCCTTGGACGCTGCGTAATCTATATATTCACTGGGCGAGCCAGAACGTGCGGCCCCAGAAGATACGTTAACTATCGCGGCGCCTTTTTGCATACGTTTTAAGGCCTCACGACAACACAAAAAATAGCTGGTGACATTGGTAGTCAGAATTTTATTGATACGTTGGGCGTCCATATCAATTAATTTTGACTGAGGTAACAGAATGCCAACATTGTTGACTAAGTGCGTGATAGTGCCCAACTGGGCATCAACAAAGTTAAATAATTCGACTACTTGTGATTCACAAGATACATCGGCCTGATAGGCAATGACTTTACCACCTTGAGCTAAGATACTCTCGACCACCCCATTGGCTGCGATTTTGTTGCTGTGGTAATTAATACATACTGCATATCCCTGACTGGCCAGCAGTTTGGCGGTGGCCTTACCGATACCGCGACTTGCACCTGTGACCACAGCTATCTTGTTTTGCATCTCAAGCTCCATCTCAATTTATAAAATGAGTGTGTTTTCATTACTTTAGCATTTAATATCAACTACCGACGATTAAAAAATGATGTGAGATCTTATGTTTGTCAGTAAAAAAGTCATCTTTTTCAGTTTGTTAACCATTTTAGCGATAACGTTTTTTAATGTTGCGCCTGGCTACTTAGAGCAGCAATTTAACCGTATAAAGCCCCATGAAAAATCCGATATCAGCGAGCAAGCCAGCGCATTACATCAGAGCTTATTTATTGGCGATTGGCACAGCGATAGTTTGATGTGGGATCGTGATTTAAATGCGCTAAGTGATTTTGGTCATGTGGATGTTCCGCGTTTACAACTAGGTAACGTCGCCTTGCAAATGTTCACCACCGTGACTAAGTCGCCCAGTGGACTTAATTATGAGCGTAACGAAACCCAAGCAAGTGACAACATCACTAAAATTGCCTTAGTGCAACTTTGGCCTATGGCTACTTGGTCGAGCCTGACTCAACGTGCCATACACCAAGCAGATAAGTTGCATGAATTTATTGCTGAAAATCCCACCAATATGCATTTTATTGACTCAAAAACCAGCTTACAAAAGTTTATTGACGCTCGTATTAGCCAACCAAGCTTAGTGGGGGCGTTGCTTGGCACAGAGGGCTCACATGCGTTAGATGGTGAGCTGAGCAATATTCAAAACCTCTATGCTCATGGTTTCAGAATGATGAGTCTGCAGCATTTTTTTGATAACAAACTGGGAGGCTCTTTACATGGCACCAGTGGTGCGGGCTTAACTGAATTTGGTCGAGAAGCGGTGCAGGCTATGCAAGCTTTAGACATCATCGTGGATATTTCTCATTCCTCCGAACAAGTCGTACGTGACGTGCTGGCACTCAGTACAAAGCCTTTGGTAATAAGCCATACGGGATTATATGGTCATTGTCAGTCTCCCCGTAATATCAGTGACGAGCTAATGCAACAAGTCGCCAAAGCTGGAGGTTTAATTGCCCTAGGTTATTGGGATGGCGCGGTATGCGACATTTCACCAGCTAATGTGGCGGCGGCAATTAAATACGGTGTTGAATTAGTAGGGGCGCCACATATTGCCTTAGGCTCTGATTTTGATGGCGCCACCGAAGTCGCATTTGATACCAGCGAGTTAGTAGAGTTAACTCAAAAGTTACTGGATGTTGGCCTCTCGGAGTCAGATGTTCGTTTGGTGATGGGTGAAAATATGCAAAGATTTTTGCTAGAAAATTTGCCTGATTAATTTCGTTGTAACCCTCGTCTAAACTAATAGCGTCTAATATTGCCCCGCGATATTAGACGTAGTACTAAGGGACTGCTTCAACTCCACCATATGCCCCATTCTAAAGCTGTGTTTTAACTATTAGTCTTTTCAGGTAAGAAAATATTATCTGAGAGTAAGAAATTTTGCATTTGTCAGCTTTTCCTCTCAGATATAACGTATGTGATAGCAATTTTCTAAGTTAGGCTCGTTGGTGGCCCCCCCACACCTAGCCTTATTTTTATTTATATCACAACAACAAGGTAGTCCCATGATTTCTAATAAAAAAACGCTCAGTGCCACCATTGCATGTCTGTTAGGTGTAAGTGCTTTTCAGGCCAACGCAGCTCTTGTTACTCTTGATATAACAGGTGATACCACTGCAACCGCAGGGGTTAATAATGATTCTGATAATCAAACAAACAACTTTTCTGTATCAGTAGAAAGTACTGAGTATGATGGTCCTAGCAACGCTAATGCAAAAGCAAGGGGCGACGATACGGGTTGGTTTTATTCCACTGCGAGCGGAAATTACAACTTTTTATCTCAGTCAACACTTACACAAACATACAACGTAACCAATGATAATAATGCAGATCAATTTTTTGATTTTTCATTTGAAGTGATGAATGGCAGTATAGATGCAAGCTGTGGTGACACTGGCTACGGTGGTTACGGCTATGGTGCGGCTCTTTCTGCATATGGCAGTGGCTGTGCTGGTGATGATTTTGCGGAAGCAGGTTATACGGCAGAGATATGGTTAAATGGTGGAAGTATTTGGAAGAGTGAAGCAAAAATTATTACAGACTCCAATGGTTCAAGTTTGGTTTCGTCAGGTCCTACATTTAACAATAGTTCGGTTGGCAGCAACTCTTTGTATTGGGGAGCAACGTTGTTTAATGTCAATCTGGGCTTGGTTGCCGCCAATACTAGTTTTATTCTCGAATACGTTGTAACAACCAAGGTCGCAGGTGAGATTTTGGACACCAGCTATTCATATAACAATGCATATGCGCAGTTTGGCGACCCAAACGGTTTTAGCTCAACCAACAACTCTTTTAATTCTCGTGGCACAGATGTTCCAGAACCAGCAGGCTTGGCTTTATTAGGTTTTGGTTTAGCAGGTTTGGCAATGTCTAGACGTAAACACAAAACCTCACTTTAAGCTAATATCTTAGCGCAGGATTTGACCATCTCAGCAAGTTGTTTGGATGAGTCAAATTCTGCGTATTTCTTCTGAAATAACTCAACATTTTTACCTAATTCTGCATTTGTACAAGCAAACTCTATGGCTTTAGGGTAATTGTTATTATCGTTACGTGGATTAACTGCGGCCACTAGTCTTTGTTTTGCTAATAGATATACCAACATGGATTGTTCTAATTGTGATGGTATCAATAACAGTCTTTTTCCGTGTAACAAGGCCGCTGAAACGACTCCATGGCCTGCGTGACATACGATCATATCTGCCTGCTCTAATACTTGGCGCATATTGGCTGGTGCATTTAATAGCACGACATTTTTATAACTAGCGCAGGTTTGTTTAGTTTTTTTGCTGGCACTGGGCACATACAGTACGACATTTTTTTTGCTAGTTAATAAAGCCTCAAGTAGAGCATCAAATCCTGGAACATCCTGTTTAATATAAGCAAAAATCTTGCTTGTTTTGCTCTTTGACCAAGTGAAATTTACCCCAATATCAATGTCAAAACGCGGGCCCCAATAACGCGAGTTTTGCCGTTCTGGGTAGTGATCTAATTCGGCAAACGTGCATAAAAAATCTTCTTCGACGTGGAATAATTCATAAACCTGCTTAAGTGGTGGAGTTGCAGACTTATCTAACACCTGATTGATAGACAGCAACATTTGGCGTTCATGATCAACTAAACGTTTTTGATCTGGCAAGTTTGTGCCGACAAACAGGGGTAAAGGGCTGACATGTGGCGGGCTGAAAAAACCAGTACCGATCATGATCTTTTTTAGATTCAATATCCTGCAGGCAATAAGAGCGCTTGGGCTATGGTCTGAAATAACCAAATCCGGTTTTAACAGGCCAAGCAAGTTTTGCCAGGCCGCTACCAGTGGCATTAGTTCAGCGCTGGATTTATAACCTAAATCCAGCAATATCTCAGGGTATGAATAAGTTACTTCAAGCTTGTCAGTATGTTGGCGATAAATCGGAGCTTGATATATATCGATAGGCAGTTTGTCCAATATTTCAGCAGCGGACGTGACATTTTGTGAGATAACGGATAGTTGGTAACCGGCATTTATAAGGGCTTGTGCCAAAGGTGAAAAACCAGCGACATGGCCAAGTCCACCACCTAATTCCCATACAAAAACAATATGTTTTTTTAGCAAATCAAAGTATCCATTTGGGTTGATTAAAAACAAGCAACGGATTGTTACGCAAACACCAACTACTTGCCAAGTACATAATGTTGATATGAGTAGGAATAGCGTTGTAGTTTTACGTTAACTTCCATTTTTTTTATGACGGATAGCCGGAAGTTTACCTGCAATGACCACGTAATAAGCGAAAAAGCCCAGTAAAGAAAAAATAATCATACTGATTGAGACAAACTGCCAGCCAGTGATAAACAGTGTATAAAATAGCATGCCAATCACCATTAACGTCGGACTCGCCACTAAGGCAATCATCACCCGTACATTGGCAGGTATAGGGGCGGAGTTGGTATTTTCTTTAGTCAATGTCAGAATCTTTTGTTAGTTATTGCGTGGAATACAAGGTATTTGCAAGCTAACTAAGATAATGGTTTTTCATCACGTAAAATCACCAGTCTAAGCCGCCTTTATTGTAAGCAACATCATGAACAATATACTGTCGCTTGTCACCCCTAATGCTTACAACTATTACTTTTCATCAGCCCACAGAATGGGAAATGGCTGGTTACAAATATACCATTCTCAATTACATTTTTATTCTAGTTAGTAATCCTCTGTACAAAATATAATCGCCTCACTTCGGTTTTTGTATTCCATTAACCACCAAATTCATAACGTTTCGCTAAGTTTTTAGATTGTTTTATCACTTCACCAGAGTTGATATCGACAAAACCCAGCACCTTAGAGTTGAGTGGAAGAGATCTCGTAGTATGAGCTTGAGCAATATAAAAAACGTTAGAAACCACATTGTATTTAATTTTAATTGACGAGATCTTTTTATGAAAAAATATTTATTTATGATCATTGCAGTGATGAATATCATGGGCTGCGGTAGCGGTGGGACGGATAATAGCGGAGGTTCTCCCCCGCCTACTGTTGCGGTATCTAGCATCGAAATTGCACCTACGGAATTAGTATTGAACACGGGGGACAGCGCACAGCTAAACGCCACATTAAAAGATCAAAATGGTCAGATTTTACTGGGTAGAGCTGTTACTTGGAGTAGTGCAGATGTGACAAAATTACTCGTCGCTGCCAATGGCCATGTGCAGGCTTTAGCTGCGGGTGATATCGAAATTTCGGCTTCAGCAGAGGGCAAAACGGCCAAGCTCAATATAGTGGTCTTGGCAAACGAGATCCCTCAAACAGTGGACTCAGTGGTATTAAATACCAATGCGGAATACCTACCTGAAGGAAGTCGTTTACAGTTGCAAGTCATTGCTTACGATAGTGCCGGAGGAGTCGTTGAAGGCCGTGGTACGAGCTGGTTATCGACCAATCCAGATATCGCATCTGTTTCAGCAGCGGGCTTGGTGACCATCTTAAAACCGGGTAACACTTTAATTAAAGTAAAAATTGATGGAAAAGAGGCCTTTTGTTCCATTGAAGGTTTTGGTGAGTACAGTTTTGATTTGTTATATGGTGCTGCTGATGTGGGTACGGCGCCAGTCTTATACAGTGTTGATATAAATCTGCCAAATGCTTCTCCTGAGCTAGTATTTCCAGTGGGTAAAAAAGCCGGTCACGGTACGCCATCTCCCGACGGATCTAAAATTGCCTTTGTGGTTAATTTATCTACTTCACCTTGGGATACTAAAATCTTAATAGCTGATCGTAACGGCGATAATCATAGAGAGCTAGTATCGATGCCTGCGCGCAATGGTGAACCTGCTTGGTCACCTGATGGCAGTCGTATAGCATTCAGTAGCTGGGTTTTTGGTGAAGGAGCACATATCTGGCTGATTAACGTTGATGGTAGTGGGTTGGTTAATTTAACCGCTGATCAAATTGGTAATATTGGTTTTGCATCGCCTTCTTGGTCACCTTTATTAGCGGACAATCAAAGACGTATCGCATATAGCTTAACGAGAGATGGTTATGGTTATATTGGCTCGATGAAGGATGATGGTAGCGATAAACAACAGCTTACCTTTGAAGATGATTATTTTGATGATCAACCTGATTGGTCGCCCGACGGAAGTACTTTAGTGTTTGCGCGTTCTGGTGCCGCGGTTTTTGGGGATCTTTATTTAGTTTCTAGCACTGGTGGACTTGGACGTTCACTCATGTTGGCTCCGTTGGCCTTCACACAACATTCGCCAAAATGGTCACCTGATGGCAAGCTGATTGCGTTTGTTTCAAAACATGACAGTGATGATTACGAGCAAATCTGGACGATTGGTGCAGACGGTACACGATTGGCAAAACGTAGCAATGAAGATAAATATCTTAGTGATCCAAACTGGATAAAGAAAAACAGTTAATTACCCTATTTACTCCGTGCAGTAAATACCAGCAAGCCCTACTACTATTTTTATTAGTGGGGTCGTCTGCACGTTGTTGTTCACCCTTGGTGATAACTCCCTGTTAAGGTATCAAACAATCACATTTGTAATGTGTTTAAAATGAGGATTAAATGACCAACAGTATGAACTTGCTCTAATTAGCATAATGGCCTAAGTCGGTAATAATCTAAGCCATTACAACAAAGGAATGATGTATGAATATCTTACTTAGATTGTGTGTGATAACCCTGCTAAGTTGTGTTTTTAGCAGCACAGTTTTTGCCAAAAAAGTCTATGAAAAGCAAGATCCTCCCCGTAAGTTGACTGCCGAACAGGCAAGTAGGGCGGCGGCTAATTATCAAAAATATTGTGTATTGTGTCATGGTGCGGATCGTCAGGGCCATGTGAATGATCATGCACCTTCATTACGCAGTAAAAGTTTGTTTGAATCGGGTGTGCCTCATTCTATTTTACGTCCTTTATCTTATGGCCGTCAGGGCACGGCCATGGGCGGGTATTTGGATGAGGTAGGCGGGCCAATGACCTTAGACGAAACATGGGATCTTACCTATTGGCTATTTTGGCAGTCGGGTGCAGAGCGTGTGGAGCTTAGCGAAGATCCTGTTGAAGGCGATATTGTTAAAGGTGAACAGGTTTATCAGCAAACGTGTGCTAGTTGCCATGGTAAAAATGGTGAAGGTATTACGGCTCCTGCCTTAGGTAATCAATCGGCCTTGGTCCACAACAAAGATGAGTTTATCCGTTATGCCATTGAAAAAGGCCGTGACGGCACGCCTATGCAAGCGTTTGAAGATGTATTGTCTGCGGCTGATATTGATAATGTCACCGCATTTTTACGCAGTAAGGCCAGTGGTTGGACGATGGAAAAAACTGCCTTACGTGCCTTACCCACACCCGATCAATACATTATCAACCCAGACAATGAAGATCCTGACTTTACTTTAAGTGAGGATATGTTTGTGTCTTCCGCTGATTTATATGCGGCACTGCAAGCCAAAAAACGCATGGTATTGCTCGATACCCGAGTGACCTCAGTGTGGCAACGTGCTCATATTGAAGGCTCTATCCCATTACCTTATTACACTGATCTTGATGAGGTCGTCAAAGACTTACCTAAAGATGCACAAATAGTTGGTTATTGTTCCTGCCCACGGGCTGCTGCAGAACATGTTATACATCAACTACGCGAGCGCGGATTTAGCCGTACAGCTGTATTGTACGAGGGAATTTTTGGCTGGATGAATATGGGCTATCCGGTGACACGCGCAGAAGGAGTAAGGGATGCAGGCCCTCAGAAAACAATCGAGCATTAGTCGCTAACTTATTTCAGTCTTAGCTAAGGGGGAATCTCATCGATTTTCTTTTTGTCTGGCTAAACTCAACTACACTGCATAACAGATTTATTGAGTCTCATGTGGGAATTTGGTGGTATGTAAACCTTAAGTTTCCTACAGATTCAAGATTAAAAATAACGCAGCAGATTAATAGTTGACAACTTATGTAAGGAAGTGAAGATGATTAAGTTTACATTAAATGGCAAGGCGATGAACTCAGATGCGGATGAAGATACGTCGCTATTATGGGTGATTCGTGATGAGTTTGGACTTAAAGGCACTAAGTTTGGTTGTGGTATAGCCATGTGCGGTGCTTGTACTGTGCATGTTAATGGCTCGCCAGTACGCTCTTGTTCCTTGCCTTTAAGCGCTGTGGCTAATGCCGATATTCGCACTATCGAAGGCCTGGAAAACCAACACCCTTTGCAACAAGCGTGGATTGAACATCAAGTACCTCAATGTGGTTACTGCCAATCCGGGCAAATCATGCAAGCCGCTGGCTTGTTAGCAACTAATGCTAATCCCTCAGAACAAGAGATCATTAACCATATGAGCGGTAATTTATGCCGTTGTATGAGTTATGCGCGGATCAAATCAGCGATTAAAGACGTCGCCAGCCAATCTGATTCTGTGGTGCAAGTCTATAACCCCAAAGCGGATAATCTTACTGTGCAGGGAGTAAGCTAATATGGATACTTTTGATAAAAACAGCTTAGGTCCAAGTCGCCGTCAGTTTCTTATAGGCAGTGTCGGCACAGGTTTATTGATGGCTTTCTCACCTTATTTAAACGCCGAAATTATGACTGGAGCTGCTAGCCAACAATTATCTGACAAGTTATTTAGCCCAACCGTTTGGTTTGAAATCGACACCAATGGCTTGGTTATCGTCAATATTGCTAAGGCTGAAATGGGCCAACATGTTGGAACCGCTTTAGCACGAATAGTGGCTGATGAATTAGGCGCTAATTGGCAAAAAGTCGAACTACGCCATGTAGATACTGATCCTAAATGGGGTTACATGGTGACGGGAGGCTCATGGTCGGTATTTCAAAGTTATACGCCTTTGTCACAAGCAGGAGCGGCTGGTCGAAGCGTATTAATCGAGGCTGGAGCTAAATTACTAGGCCTTGAACCTGCTCAATGTCAGGTCGAAAATAGTCAGGTATTAGGCAATGGCAAGTCCATTAGCTTTGGTGAAATTGTTAAAAATGGCAAAGTGGACCGTGTTTTCTCAGCGGATGAATTGGCAAAGTTCACACCGAAAGATCCCGCCAATAGAAAGTTGATTGCTAAACCCACAAAAGCTCTAGATATACCCGCTAAAACTAACGGCACAGCTCAATATGGTATTGATGTTGAGCTGGCTAACATGGTTTATGCACGGCCTATTGTGCCACCTACTCGCTATGGCTGTAAGGTCAAAAGTGTAGATGACAGTGCCGCGCTAAAAATTAAAGGGTATCAAGGTTATCAAATATTAACTGACAAAAGTGACACTTTACAGGGCTGGATTACGGTAGTGGCCGACAGTTACTACGCTGCCGTTAAAGCGACTAATGTCATTAAAGTGGACTATCAAATTGGTGAGACCAGCAATGTCAGTGAACTCGATATACTCACCCAAGGGGAGGAATTAACCAACGACCCTGTTAACGGCGCTTTGGTCGTCGATGAGGGCAATATTGAGCAGGCCGCAAAACAAGCTAAAAAGTCATTAGAGCTGAGTTATCGAACCTCTTCGGTTTTACATTTTACCATGGAGCCCGTCAACGCTGCCGTTGAGTTTAAAGATGGCATTTGCCATGTGCATACAGGTAACCAATGGCAATCACTATTTTTGCCAGTCGTGGCAAAAGCGCTAGGTTTGAGTGACGACAAAGTTCTCATCCATCAATACTACTTGGGGGGAGGTTTTGGCCGCCGTTTAGCAGGTGACTACATGCTCCCTGCAGCTTTAACCGCACAAGCTATTGGTAAACCCGTTAAATTGGTGTTTACGCGAGAAGACGATGCCCGCTTTGATTGTGTGCGTTCGCCCTCAGTGCAGCGCATGTTGGCATACTGGGACGCTGGCAATAAACTATTGGGCATCGAACACAGAGCCGCTGCTGGTTGGCCAACCTTGGCCATGGCCCCGGGATTTATGCCTGAAAGCCTAGACAAAAAAGGCAAGTACGATCCTTTTTCTATTTCTGGTGCAGAACATTGGTATACCCTGAAAAATCATCGTATTAAAGCGCTTAATATACCCTTAGCACAAAAGACTTTTTTACCAGGTTGGCTGCGTGCCGTTGGCCCAGGTTGGACTGGCTGGGCTGTTGAATCTTTTATGGATGAAGTGGCCCATGCCCAAAAAGTAGACCCTATAGCGTTGAGGCTTTCATTGTTAGATGGTGAAGGTAAAAATGCCGGCAAAGCCCCTGAGTCGGTGGGGGGCGCAAAACGTCTCGCCAAGGTACTTGGACTGATTAAAACCAAGGTTAAATGGGGGCGCAATTTACCAAAAAACCAAGGTATGGGCATTGCTGTTTCTTCTGGGCAAGAGCGCAACATGCCAACGTGGGGAGCTTGTGTAGCCCATGTGAAAGTGGACCCAGCAACTGGTAAGGTGACTGTACTCAAACTCACCGGCCTGATGGATTGTGGCACAGTGGTGCATCCCGATGGTGCCTTGGCGCAAACTGAGGGATCAATGCTGTGGGGTTTAAGTTTGGCATTGCATGAAGGTACTGCTTTTGAAAAGGGGCAGGTAAAAGACACTAACTTAAATACCTATACACCATTGCGTATGCAGGATGTACCGGAGTTAGATATCAGTTTCGTAGAAAGTAGTGAGATGCCTACTGGTTTGGGAGAGCCGGGACTGATAGCGGTTGCACCAGCCATAGCGAATGCGATATTTAATGCTGTGGGTGCCAGAGTGCGTGACCTACCTATTCGCCCTGAGGCGGTATTGGCTGCGTTGAAACAGCGCAGTTAATAAAGAGTTTGGTTCAATAAATAACATTTACGGCTGTGATTTACAGCCGTTTTTTTTGAGCTCAACGACGAACTTCATTGTCATCGTTTTAAAATAGTCATTAGTGTTTTCACTGATGACTATTACCGACTCACCAGCCTGTGCCTTAATTTTTTGCTGTTACATCCACATAAAACGGAATATTAGCGTTAGCCACTTTATTGGCTGGGTTAGTGGCATACATAAATAAACGATAAGCGCCAGGCTCTGCGGGGGTGGTAAAGGTTAGTTTGTTGTCTTGCTGCGCTACGATCAATCCACTTAGGGCTTGTGGCCGTGATTCACGATCACCACCGGCTTTGATATCAGTACTCTCAGCTAAAATTTCCCAGCGAATACTAAGACCTTGTTCGTCATGTTGAATAAGCTCTACTTCAGCCTCATTGGTTTGCCCTAGATTCACATGCACACTGTCTGCGGCTGGTTTGCCATTAAGTCTAAAAGACGTGATAGCTGGTGCACGCTGCTCAGGCCATTGGCCAGTCCATAAATATTGCAAGCTATCCACGACTTCGGTTGGTTCACCCGCTTCAGTAAATACACCATACCAAGTTGGGGTGGTTTCTTGTTTTTGCCCCCATAAAAACGCATAAGAGCCAAGTGCTCGCTCTGGCGCTGCGGCAATGCCTGCCGCATAACGACTGCGATAAGACGCGGCTTTTTCAGTACTGGTTTGTTCGATAGGTACATCCCAATCGGTTTTGGCTATTTGCCAATGGCCAGTCGGCCCCCATTCTGTTACGACATAAGCACCTTGATAAGCGATATCTAACAAATGTTGTGGCAGGTTTTCTAAACCACCATAGATGTTAATACTTAAATAATCGATGCTGGGTACACGTTCTTTAATAAAATCAGCTTTGGTTTTATCTATACCTGCGGTGACTGTGGTAACAAGATGGTTTGGATCGAGTTCTTTGATCATACTGGCGATGTCTTCAATGGCGTACCACACATTGGTATTGGTGTAGAATAAGTCAACTTCGTTGCCAATGCCCCACACTAATAAAGCAGGGTGATCTTTGAATTTAAGTATTTGCTCTCGAACGGCTTCTTTTTGCTCTGCAACAGCAGCTTTATCATCATAATCAAAACCATGACGCTCGTGGCCTATACGTAGTCCTAACATCACTGTTAAACCATTGGCGTGGGCTCCATCTAAGACTTGTTGCGCTTTATCAGTGCCCCACGTCCGTACCGAGTTACCACCTGATGCTGCCAGTAAAGGCAAATTGCTACTTCCGCCAGCGCCTTTAATAAAATAAGGGCTATCACCCCGATAAATTTGATAACGGCCTTGCTCAAACTTGAGAGTGCTGGGGATGGCTTGCAGCACGTTTGTACTAAGTGTTTTGTCTACATTTTCCGAGGTTTGTGGCTGACAGGCTGCC
This sequence comes from Paraglaciecola hydrolytica, assembly GCF_001565895.1. Taxonomy (GTDB): domain Bacteria; phylum Pseudomonadota; class Gammaproteobacteria; order Enterobacterales; family Alteromonadaceae; genus Paraglaciecola; species Paraglaciecola hydrolytica. The sequence goes on along the minus strand of NZ_LSNE01000020.1, from coordinate 249,176 downwards.
AGCAAACAAAATAAAGCAAGCAGTACACCTCTGAGTTTAAGTGGCATATAAGTTCCTATATTGTTTATAACGCTTTGGCGAAATAGGTTTCCGTTTGGGTTAGCTTGGCAATGTGAACAATATAGCTTTTAAGATCTGCAGGAAATACCAAACCTTTGACCATGCTTAAGTTACGCAAAGTAGGGAAAACCAATACGTCGTCCATACTTAAGGTGTTATTGCTCGGTAATACGGGTAAGCGTGCCAGAATCTTGTTAACAGCCACGATATGTTGTTCTGATTCAGCCATGGCTTGGGCGAAGGATTTTTCAATCATTTTTTCTTTTTTGTGCTGAAAATAATCGCAAGCTGATTGTGTGGCATATTCAGGCAAATCGAGCATGATACTGCGTGGGTAGGTCAGACAACGCATTGCGTCTTTTATGCTGGCAAACAACTCGTCAAATTGAGCAACACCATTACCTTCGCTAAGCACTTTAGCGCTGTCACCTATTTTTTCAAATCGAGCAACGATATCCAAACTTTCACCAAAGGCTTCACCATCGTCGAATTGCACTATAGGCACCATCTTGGCGTTGACTAAGTCATAACAGCTTTTTTCGTCATCGTTGAGTAAATACACTTTTTCATGAGGGATATTTTTATAGTTCGCTACCATGTCGGCACGAACACAATAAGGGCAGTGATGATATTGATAAAGTTTGATCATGTTTATTCCTAGTTTTAGCCGTTTTTAACGAGTAAGCACTTCAAGTAATTCGATTTCAAAAATCAGATTGCTATTAGCAGGGATCATATTACCAATCTGGCGTTCCCCATAGGCTAATTCAGCAGGCACCCACAATTTGCGTTTACCGCCTTCACACATGCCTTGCAAACCGAGGATCCAGCCTTGGATCACGCGTTTGTTACTGAGCACAGTTTGAAATGGAGCAGCATTTTTAAACGAAGAATCAAACTCAGTGCCGTCTTCTAACCAGCCACGATAATGGGCAGTGATTAACGCGCCGCGTTCGGCGGCTTTGCCTGTGCCTATAATCAGTTCGTCGATTTTTACTTCAGCTTGCATTTTGTTTATCCACTTATTGGACAACTATCAGTGGAATACTGCTGCGTTCAATCATACGAATGGTATTACTGCCTAAAAATAATTGGCGGATTTTAGAGTGAGCAAAAGCCCCCATGACTAAGAGCTCAATCTGATGTTGTTGCTGATATGCCAGTAACACATCTGAAATATTACCTTCAAGCAGATTTGCATGAACCACAAAACCTTCATTGGTCAGTAATCGTTGTGCCTCTGCTAGTTTTTCAGCCTGACCTGCAGCGGTATTTTTTACCATCACTAAATGGCATTCCAGACCTTTTAATAAACCGCCCGCAATAATTTTTTTAATCGCTTGGTCGGCAGTGGAACGGCCATCATAAGCCAGCATAAAACGGCTTGGCTGAGTAAAAGTGGGAGGCACTATGATAAGCGGTGTATGTACGCTACGGATCAATGATTCAATATGGGAGCCAAGGGCTCTAAAACTAGCTTGGCCAGTTTCACTATTATGTCCTTCGCCACTGCGCCCAACGACCATCAAACGAGCCTCTGCTTCAAGCTCAGTCAGGGCATCAAGTAAGTCACCATGACGTTGTTTTTGTTCAATCTGGCTGACACCTGCAGATTCTGCAGTAGATACCGCTGCGCTTAACATATCTTTGCCGTGTTGCAGAGCAAGTTTGCTGCGCTCTTCGTCTAGTCTCGCCATTTCTTGCAATAAACTAGTGCGTGCACCTAAACCAATAGCACCGGTTAAATCGTCGGCGCCATGTTGTTGAGGACGTTCAATGGTGTGCAAAAATAAAATAGGTTTATTTAAGCGTTTGGCGGCCCAAGCAGCAGCGTTACATACTGCGCTAGTGATAACCGAACCATCAATACAAGCTATTATTTTATTCATGTCGCTCTCCTTAATGACCGCCCATCAGTTTATCAACTTCAGCCGGATCGTTATGCACACCAAATTTGTCTACTACTGTGGCGGTGGCGTCATTCATGCCAATTAACTCAACCTCTGCACCCTCACGACGGTATTTAATCACTACTTTATCTAAAGCGGATACTGAGGTGATATCCCAAAAATGGGCCTGTGACAGATCGATTTTGATCTTGGCAACGGCTTCTTTAAAATCAAATGAGGCAACAAATTGCTCAGAAGAGGCAAAAAACACCTGACCAACAACTTTGTAGCTACGCTCGTCACTTTGTTCTGCATTATCTGTTTTAACCACCATAAAACGGCCAATTTTGTTGGCAAAAAACAAGGTGGCTAACAATACACCTACCATTACACCTAGTGCGAGGTTGTGAGTAAATACCACTACAATAACCGTCGCTATCATTACGATGCTGGATGACTTAGGGTTTTTCTTAAGATCGGTAATGGAAGTCCACGAAAAGGTACCTATGGATACCATGATCATCACAGCAACCAAGGCCGCCATGGGGATTTGTTTAATCCATTCGTCTAAAAACACCACCATGATGATTAAAAACAGACCCGCCACAAAAGTGGATAAACGCCCACGGCCACCGGATTTTACGTTGATAATGGATTGGCCAATCATGGCACAACCCGCCATGCCACCAAACAAACCTGCGCCTATGTTGGCAATACCTTGGCCTTTACATTCTTGATTACGATCACTGGTAGTATCGGTAAGTTCGTCCACTATGGTTTCTGTCATCATGGATTCGAGTAAACCCACGGCAGCCAAGCCGATTGAATAGGGCAGGACTATCATCAGGGTTTCGAGATTTAAGGGTACTTCAGGCCACAAAAAGATTGGCAAAGTATCGGGTAATTCACCCATGTCGCCCACGGTACGAATATCCAGACCAATTATCATGGCAATGGCGGTCATCGATACTATGCACACCAAAGGAGAAGGAATGCTCTTGCCTATAACCGGTAAATAAGGGAATAAATAAATAACACCTAGACCAGCAATAGTCATGGCGTAAACATGCCAGGTTACGTTAGTCAGTTCGGGTAATTGCGCCATAAAAATCAGAATGGCTAAGGCATTAACAAAGCCTGTGACCACTGAGCGTGACACAAAGCGCATCAAGCCACCTAATTTGAGATAACCCGCCAAGACCTGCAGTACACCGGTTAATAGGGTCGCCACTAACAAATATTGCAAACCGTGATCTTTTACTAAAGTCACCATCAACAGTGCCATAGCACCGGTTGCCGCAGATATCATACCTGGGCGACCGCCCACAAAGGCAATAATGACCGCGATACAAAACGAGGCATATAGCCCCACTTTGGGATCAACCCCAGCAATAATCGAAAACGCAATCGCCTCGGGGATCAAAGCCAGTGCCACTACAGTTCCCGCGAGTAAATCACCTCGCACATTTGAGAACCACTCAGTTTTATAATTGTTGAACATGTTTTACCTTGTTTTAATAATGAAACGTCACAACGAGCAAATGCGATTTTTCGAATGAAATAAGTCAAATTAAGAAACTGAATAACAACAGTATTCAGCGATACCTCTATATCACAGAGGTTAATGAGCAATAACTAGGGTGGCGTAAGTGTCAAAATAAGCACGTTGAGTTAAATCTAATTTGGCGGGTAGTTTACTTGATTGTCACGTGGCATTGAAGGATAGAATGGGCTTTTTCTCACTCGCATTTAGGCTAATATGCTTAGCTTTAGATAAGCACAACATAAGGGATGCCAAAGAGCAATAATGCAAAACCTCACGCGCCATCTTATATCTTTAGATATGTTGTGTCTCGAACTCGCTGATTTTGATGGGCAGCAAACGATTGACCACCTGTCAGATACAAAGCAAGAGGTAACACATTCTTATTTAATTTTGTTGCAGCAATTTTATGCCTCTTTGCAAAAGCTCAGTGAAACCGCATCAGCCTATAACAACTATCAGTTTGCGGGAGCCGTAGCGCAGTCTGGTTCAACGATTCAATTTAAAAATAAAAGAATGTTGTTGGTTTACCTTAAATTGCTTGGCTACATCATCGAGTTTTATCAACTTAGCCACAAAATTTTAGCCATTCGTGATAGTCACTTTGATGACCATGCAGAGGCGCGTTTACAACTTTTGTATCCGCGGATGATCAAAGCCAAGGCACAATTTAAAACTGTGGTGCAGGCGCTGGGCAAAAAAGACTATCAGATGTTTGCCACTAGTTTGGCTTTACCCCTTGCAGATTGGGCATGGGATGTATTGCGACTAGATTAAAAGTCATACCCTTCAGCTAGCGTTTAGTTAAACTAGGATAGTTGCTCACTTGCGACAATTCTTACAAAAAGGAGAAAAGCATGAGTATTGAAAGCAAAAACATAGAACTAGATTGCCAATTTAATAAAGGCTGTGACGCTATTGAGTTGCTCATTCAACCGCGAGCTAAAGATTTAGGTGAGTTTTCGGTGCGCCGTACTTTACCCACCACAGAACGTAAAATGGTTGGCCCGTGGATATTTTTTGATCATATGGGACCCGCAACTTTCCCCGCTGGCTCTGGTATTAATGTGCGCCCACATCCTCACATTAATTTAGCCACTGTCACTTATCTTTTTGAAGGTGAAATATTACATCGTGACTCCTTGGGTAGTTATGCCACTATCACTCCTGGCGATATAAATCTGATGGTAGCGGGCAAAGGCATTACTCATTCTGAACGTGAACGACCCGAAGTGAAAAACATTGAGCATACATTGCACGGTTTACAACTTTGGTTAGCTTTACCGGAAAAAGACGAAGAGATCGATCCCGCTTTTTATCACTATCCATCAGCCAGTATTCCTGCTGTTAACGTTAATGGGGTGCCAATTCGAGTGTTAATGGGATCCGCCTACGGCCTTACATCACCTGTTTTAACCTATGCACAAACCTTGTATGTAGAAGCCCATATGCAAACGGGACAAACTTTAGAATTAGCTAATTGTGAAGAACGCGCGGTTTATGTGGCGAAAGGCAGCCTTAAAATCAAAGACACAGTGATCCCAGAATTTTCGATGGTGATATTATCCGAGGCTGATGGTGTTGTAGTTGAAGCAACAGCAGAGTCCAGAATTGCCCTTATTGGCGGCGAAAAAATGGCTAAACGTTATATTGAATGGAATTTCATATCGAGTCGTAAAGAGCGTATCGAGCAAGCTAAACAAGATTGGTTAGCGGGTAAATTTCCTAAAGTCATAGATGATGAACACGAGTTTATTCCTTTGCCTAAATAAGTTTGTTTAAGCTCAAACTTGCACAAGTAATGTAGTAGCAAAATCCGTAATGTAAGGGGAGACAATGTATGACTATCAGTTTACAAAAAAGTGACAAGGGCACCTACCGTCAGACGATTCGTATCCACCAACACACGCTGTTTGCTGATGTGGCAGCCAGTTTAGGTGGTGACGATTCAGCACCGGATCCTCATGATCTATATGATGCTTCTCTTGCGGCTTGCAAGGCAATAACCATCTTAATGTATGCCAAACGCAAACAAATTCCCTTGGAAAGTGTCGATATTGAAATTGAACGTGACAACAGCCGCGAAGCCAAAGGTGTGTATGTACTTAATGTAAGTCTAAAACTAAACGGTGACTTAAATGATGAACAACGTCAGGCCTTGGCCGCTATTGCCGATAAATGTCCTATTCATAAATTGATGACGGCTGTCAGTACGGAAGTGCATTCGGTTGTTGTTTGATGATTTAACAAAATAAAGGGTATGCAGCGCTAATCGCGAAGCGACGAGCCTTAGATGTTAACTAAATACTCGTCGTTCGCGACTCGAAGCTCGCCGCTAGTTCCTAGTTAGGTACCACTTGCCACACGGCTACCGTACCACTTATTTCGTTGCCGATGATGACCAAAGGAACTCCACTTGGGCTGTCGTTTGCACTCACAAACACCATGCCTTCTGGGCCGCTATCGCCGATGATGTCGCCATCTTCAGTGAGGTCTCGGTTGATCACATAGTCAACAAATTTGCTGTCGTAGGGGTTAGTAATGTCGTAGACAAAAATGCCACCCATACGTTCTAGGCCGATAAAGGCGTAAGTGCGATCGCCCACTTGTCCGATAGTCAAGGCTTCTGGCTCAGGTCCTTTGTTGGCAGAACGGTCATCACCGATATTTTCATCGTTGTTATTGTTAAAGGCATTACCGTGAATAGAGGCGGTAATGCGTTCAAAATCGTCTCCCGAATCAAATACCGCTAAACCATTGCTGTCCCAAATGGTGAACGAGCGTGCACCATAAGCATAAATCGCTTCATAAACGCCATCGTTGTCGCTATCACCCATAGCTGAAGTGACAGTTAGGCGTCCTAGGGGATTGGCCGTAAAGTCTGATTTTCTGGGGTCGCCACCGGCGATAGTATCAAGGTTGGAGCCGGGCAAATAATCCAGATCACGGGCTTGAGTTTCTTCGGTAAAAGCTAAACAACCGTCATCTTCATCAAAGTCTTGACCACCTGCCGCTTCACAGAGATCTTCGTCTTGCTCGCCATTGGCATCTAAGGTATCAAAGAAATATTCGCGTGCATCACCTTCGTTGGCGGTCACAATAAAACCCGCACCTTTCCAGCTAAATGAAGCAATTGTATCTGGCATATAAAGGCCATATACATCTTGATATTGACCAAAACTGACTTTTCCGTCTTCCATGCCGTCAAGTTGGTATTGACTCCAATCTTTGTAACCTAAACCTTTGATAGTAAGTGAGTTGTCACTTAGGTTGAGCATGGCGATACCGTTGTTTTCTTGCAAGGTTACATAAGCCATATCACCCACAATAGTGATGTATTCAGGCTCTAAGTCTTGGGCGACTGAAGTGGTGATCAACTTGCCATTAATAGTGCGACCAGCTGGGTTAGGAAAATGCATGCCTTGGGCAGCTAACTGAGCTTTTTTATCATTAAAACTGCTAAACGATACCATCACCGAGGTATCGGCAGGCACGCCGTCGGTAAAGGTAATAACTGATATTGAACCTTCTGGATCAATACCATAATCACCGCTAGGCTCACCTTCATTGGCCGTTACGACTTTGCTGCCGTCGGCATTAAATGTCACCATGTCAGGTAAGTTACCCACTTCTACCGCTTTAACAAAAACCGGTGTGGCGGCATTTAAACCATTGTAAAACAACACATAACCGTTGCTGGCTTTATCTTTTGCCGGAGCTGCAACTGCCATCCAATCGCCTTTAACCGCGACACTGGTTGGGCCGGCTAAAGCAACATTGTTAGCCGTCGCAGGGAGAATAAAGGGCGTGGCATTTAAGGTATCGGCTGTGAGTGGGTTAGACAGTAATTCGCTGGTAATGGTTGAAGCATCGATCATTTCAACTGTTGGTTCAGAAGCTGCGCTATTTACCGCATAAATCATTTTAGTGGCAGCATGATATTGCACGATTTCCGCGGCACCTACGGGATCACTGGGATTAAGTTGGGCTCGACCTACGAGTTCTAAACGCACACCCGCATTGGCGTTTTGACCGTTTGCACCGTCAGTACCATTTGAACCATCAGTACCTGGGGTTCCAACCGGGCCTTGTGAGCCGGTTTCACCTTGTACTCCATCGTCACCCTCTAAAAAACAACCTGTTAATGTGGCACTTAAAGCGAGAGCGATGGCGCTGTACGATAGGTTTTTGAGCAATTTCATTAATTATCCTTATGCTAAGTTTTTGATTTTAGACAGGATAGGGTTTTCATATGACAGCTAAATTAAGTATTGGTGACGGATTTATGACGACAGTGAATTGTAAAGGCACAATAGGATTGTATATTTTGAGAATAAAAGTCTTCTCTCTTTACACATTTCTTTAGTCAGTGAATCAGATGCCAGCAACCTTCCATATCCATTGTTCAACCAAGGTGCTTATGCTCGATTGTGATCCTGGTGGGGAACAAAATATTCAGATGCAAAGATTAAGTTAGGTGATTCTTGGGCATAGCAAGGCTTTTGCAGACAGATCATGGGCCGTTATTGATGACATCAGGAGCTGGCTTTTTTTAAGCACGTTAATGAATGTAAAACCTGGCTAGCTGAGCAAGGTTTTGATACTGATTTTGACCAAGCGAAATGGCAAGATGACACCATTTAAGCCTAATACACATTACAACTAGTTCCGGTGTTTGTAATAATCAACTCTGGGCTCGACTAGTAATTATTTAGATGTCCGATCTTGCTCAAAAAAACGATCAGAAAAAGCGCTATAAATCGCTTTTCTGCGCTTTTGCTACTGGCAATAGTTTAATAAAACGCGGGTTGTCTTGTAGCGTTTGCAGGTCAGGATCGTCTGCAATAAACTGACGATAAGCGGCATCTTTTGCTACAGCTTCCTCCAACACCGCCAATGCCTCTTCTACATTGTCATCTTTTAACAGTACAAGAGTTTGAAAGTACAGGGCTTCTGAAATTCGTTGTGATTGTTTAACTGCAAGTTCGAGCAAGGTTTTGGCTTCTTCTATACGTCCTAAGTGGGCATAATACACGCCCAGTGCCGCGCGCGTAGCCCAGCTATCAGCATTGATACTAAGATTGTTTAGCGCCAATTCTGCTGCCCGTTTATAGGCGGCTTGGGACTCAGCCTCTTTACCTGGTATAAAGCGATAACTTTCTGCTAATCGCCCCCAAACTCGATGGTCATCTGGCGCATAGTCCAACGCCAACTTTTGCATGCTGGCTGCCTGGGTGAATTGGCCAGTATAATAGTAAAGCGAGCCAATATTGGTATAAGCCTGCCGTGAGGGTTTTAATTGCAAGGACCGTTGATAGGCGAGCAAGGCACGTTCAGTGTCACCCTGCATCCAATAAGCAGCACCTTTGCCCGCAAAGCCAACGGCCACATCAGGTGTCAAGCGCGTAACCACTTCATAGGCCTGGGCTGATTCATTATAACGTTCGGTCCGATAATAAAAACTAGCCAAAGCTTCGTGAGCCTTCCAATAGTTTCTTTTAAGATCAACGGCGCGTAAAAAAACGGTTTCCGCCTGCGAATATTTTTTCTGGACTTTGAATACTTCACCAAGTTCAATATAGGCGTCTACCGCAGTTGGTGATCTGGCAATAACAGCATTTAATTCGTCGATGGCCTTTTCATTCCAACCACGGAACCTATACAAGCGACCTCGTGCGATTTGCACTTCGCTACTTGGTTCCTTATTCAGATTTTTCGCTTGTTCACAAGCCTGTTCAGCATTGTCAAAATTTGTCGTATCGTTAGAAATTTCATACAGCCTCAATTCGGCTTCACAAATTCCTGCATAGGCTCGCGAGAATTTCTGATCAATTTCTAAAGCACGGTTAAAAAATGCCATTGCCGCTATCATTACGTCGGCGTCTTGGGAACTGCGCAGCTTTTCGCGCCCTTGCAAATAAAATAAATAAGCCTCAACGTTTTCAGCGGGTGTTGTATCAAGGTGGTTTTGTGAATCGACCGAAAGAGCAATCTTTAATTCATTGACTATTGCACTAGCGATCTCTTGTTGGATGGCGAAAATATCATCCAAATTACGATCATAGCTTTTGTTCCAAACATTATAACCTTCGCCACCATCGATTAATTGCACAGTCACTCGAATACGATCCCCTTCGCGACGCACACTACCTTCAACAATGTTTTTCACATTCAGCAATCTAGCAATTTCACGAATATCAATTTGTTTGTCACGAAATTGAAAGGACGACGTTCTTGCCGCGACATTGAGTTCATTTGTTTCGGCCAGAAAATTAAGTATTTCTTCAGCCAGCCCGCCAGCAAAATAGTCAGAATCAGCAGTTCCACCAAAATTTTCAAACGGCATCACCGCAATAGAATTGTTTGGAAGTTCAACAGAGCTGCTAGTTATGCCAGCAGACTCAGGTTTAGGAAACTTTTCAAGCAGATAAAAAACCAGAGCAATAGAGCCGACTATTACTAACAAACAAAGCACTATGGCTAATAATTGGCTGGATTTCTTTTGCTGTTGTGATATTTCACCTTCGTTTGGCCACAGCGGTAAGTCAAACATTATTCCTTTTTCTTGAAAATCAACTAACCAAGCCAATAAAAATACCGCGGGAAAACCAGCAATTGTGGTGATGATTAACACTCGGATCCCCCAGCTTGGTAATCCCAATGGTCCAAAGGTGAGCCCCGCGACTTGTAAAATCAACCAACCTACAACGGCATAAGTAACAACGACAGGCAGTACCTTGCGACGGCGGACCTCGTCGACAAGTTGGCGAAAAAAGCGGATTAAATTAATGATTATCTCCTTATAATAAGCGGCCAAGAAAGACCCTGCTATTTGGTTTCTTTAGCCATGGCATTTCCTAGATGGTCAGTATATGCTCACTAGTGCATCGAATCTAGATAGGAAATCTTCAGTGAAAAAATTATCAGAACCGAATAATCAGCCGCGCTCCATCAGTCAGACCGAAAACCCCAACAAGGCGAATTTGCTTGCCGACGAACGCCCTGGAATGCCAGACGAAAGAGTCGGCATGCCCGATGAGCGCCCTGGAATGCCAGACGAAAGAGTCGGCATGCCCGATGAACGCCCTGGGATGCCAGATGAAAGAGTCGGTATGCCCGATGAGCGCCCTGGAATGCCAGATGAAAGAGTCGGTATGCCCGATGAGCGCCCTGGAATGCCAGATGAAAGAGTCGGTATGCCCGATGAGCGCCCTGGAATGCCAGACGAAAGAGTCGGCATGCCCGATGAGCGCCCTGGAATGCCCGACGAGCGCTAAGGTTTAGACGACGAGCGATAAAGGCGCTAAGCCAAAAGGGGAGTTGGTATCGTTTTTACTTTTGCAAGATGCCTTGCAATACCCACTCTCCGCCAGCTTGTGCCACGTAATATTGACCGCCTGCTACCGGTATAGAAATATAGCGATCTTCATATTGTAAATACACAAAGCCATCACCTCGTGCTTGGTATTCGTGAAGTATTGCTTGTTCATTACCCTCTAGATAGTAAATCCATTCGGTGCCACGGGTATTATAAAAACGCAAATTGTCACCCTCATAAAATGGCACTTGTACCGTGGCAGGGAAGTCTTTACTGGTGTCGTAAATAAATTGCTGTTGCACAATTTTTTGACTCGCAAAGGAGTCCAAATCGGCAAAACTGGTGAGATGTACTGCAATGAGTTGCGAAAGTTGGAGTTGTGCGGGTCTCTTGTTGGCACATTCGCTGCGTTCACTATCGGTTAAACACTGAAATAATCCAACCTGACCGGTAGGAAATATCAAGGCTTGGGCGCCAAGAGCTGTATCACCGCTGACGGCAATACTATGGTATTCATAAAATTCTGGGCTTTGGGTTTCTACATCATAATTAGTAATACCCAGCTTCAGAATTCTATCGCCATCACCAAAATCAATAATGCGCAGGCTTTGCTCATCAAGGTGACAATAATTCATACCGGGATCTTGGCAGTCAACTAACAATTGCGAAACCACTTCCTGAAAGTAATTTGTTTCATGGGGACTCACTACTTTGCCATTAGCATCCGTAATCGGAACATCGGCATGATTGAACGTCAAGGAGGATAATCCTGTCTGCTCATCATCATACTCGGAAACCAGTCCCGTTCCCTCGCGATAGGCCAGGCCTTGCCCCTTGGGTACGGTAATGATTAAGCCATATTCAAGCTCTTCATACACATCAAAGCTCAGTTGTTTTGCGCTAGTTAGGCCAGCAGCGGCGGCATATATATCAAGTAATTGGCCAACTCCCTCTGCATCGTCGGCAGTCTGACCGAGCTCATCTAAGCTCTGTGTTTTGGTTTTTACCCATTCATAAGCAACACCATTTTCATTATATTGAATGATGTCCACACCACCGCCATCGGCAATACCAGAGGCAAATAAGTTTAAGCCATACTCATGCCATTGTGTTGAATTTGCATGTGAATCTTGGCTGGCAGAAAATACTGGAAACCCGTTCATAGTCGCCACTTCTAATGGTATTTCTGTGGAACCTGAATTGACTAATTCTGCAAGATGTTTGGCTGGAATTACCCAGTTATAGTCACTAGTGCCTTTATTTAATCCTCCATCAACTATACCAATAAGTTTAAGCTGTGCATTAACTACGGGGCCTCCAGAATAGCCAGGTAACAAGCCGCCTTGCACATAGTAGATAGCAAGGGTGGTAGAAGGGATGTTGTACAATTGTAAAGCTTTCAAGGGATCGCCACTGACTAATTTACCCAGTATTTCCGGTGAACCGTAACCTTTTTCAAAATGCCTTGATGAGCCACCATTGGCTCCCGCGTGCCAGCCAAAGGTCCAAAGTTTGGTACCTTCTGCGGGTTTTTCGAAATCCGCGTCTGTAAAAAAACTACAAGAACTGAAGGGCGTGTCGGTTTTGAGTAGAATTAAATCGGCATAGGGTAAGACACTTTGGACCGTTGCTGCGCGAGTCACACCCATACATGTCGCTGTGATTTTGCTGCCAGGTGGAATACCATGCAAAGACGTCACAATTTGGTCGTTTGACTGCCATAAAAAACTGCTTAGGGCTTTGGCATAAGGTTGCCTATTGATATCTAAGCCGGTTACTAACAAACGTGCTGAGCGAGCTTCCAGATAACGCGAATCCATCTGGGCGTTGGCAACGCTGCTAAATATTACGAAAAACACAATAAGGACAAGGTGTTTAGTGAATACAGCCAAATCTTCCAACATCATTTTCCAGAACATAACATTCCTCCCATAAGTTTTAATCCCGATATTTGTTGTTCGGATGCTAGGCGGCTCGCAGTGAGTTGATTTTTGATGACTGTAAGAGATTCTGAGGCGTAGGCCGCAACAATTTGCTCATTGGTTACTGCGCTGTTGGATATTTCACTGAGCCGCTGGCATTGTGCAGGTTTGGGTTTTTGCCATTCTTTAAATGGTGCAAACTTACACACTGCATTGCGTGCTAGCACTAACACAGCTTTTTGATCTTGTATTTGTGGAATTTCTTGCTGCACTAGTGCTACAAATTGCTCCCAGCTTTCACCGCCATTAAGTTTAATATTGTTAACGATATCTTCTGCTTGTAGATTGTTTTCGTTTTCCGGTGGTTCCAAATTAACGCATTTTTCCAAGGATACTGGTGATGAAAATAGCGCACTCATTTGCTTATTTAATTGCTGTTCAATAACTTGAGTCTTGCTGCCATCTTTATTGCTGGTTGAACTGATTTTGGTTGAACTTAGCAGAGCTAAAAGGCGTTCATCGTCTAGTGTCTTAAATACCTCTCTTAATTCTATGGCTTGCATCATAATGCCTGGCGAAAGCAGATTGTTGTCTCGCACATAAATGCCTGTTGGTGCAGAAACTGCCACAGCCAGTCCAAATGAGCCAATGCGCAGGCCCTTAGCAGTGCTGAAATTACGGTCATTTAAGCCCAGTAATGCGGCAAGGCCCACACCCACCGCACCAATAAAGATGGCCACAATGGATTTAGCATCGGCGCTTTGGGGCGCGGCCAAGCCCATTAATAAGCCGATCATCACGCCAATCCCCATGCCGCTATAAATGGATACGAGCATCGAAGTTTTGACCGTTTGTGCACTTGTGTCTGTATTTTTCTGCTGCATAGAATGATTGCTCTCGATTGTCAGAACCGGTCCAGAAGGGTTTTCCGGAATTTTTACTGCACCCGTTTGGGCATTAATTAACACAGATGTTTGCTGATCATCTTCACCCGACCTTGCACACCAATGTGGTAACAATAGTGTGTGCGCAGCGATGTTTTGATAGCGCATATCGGTGTTAATCTTACGTTGTTCTATGCCGCCTATACGCTCAGGAATTTGCTCTAGTACTTCTTCTTGTAGATAGTTTTGTAATTCAGCAAAAGCGGCTTCGATGGAAACTTCCAGCAAGGCAAACCTAGTGCTGATATCCAATTGTTGCATCGGTGTAGCTTCATCAAATTTCCATCTCCAGTCTTCTGGGCTAGCACTTGTTTGCTCAATACCCAAAAATGCCGGGACTAAAAAGCGCTCAACAGATAAGTCTATTGTTTCTTTAACTTCTGTCCATTCCAGCTTTAGGGTATCAGCATTGATATCTTGGAGCGTGCCACGTTCAACTGAAACAAAAGTGCGAGTAGCCACAGAAAATACCCAATATGGCAATTGCAAAGGTTGCACCTGGATTGAATCAGTTGCGTTAGTGGCGAGTGTTGTATGCGCAATAGCACGGGCCTCTTGTTCACTTATGATAAAAGGTAATACTAGGTCTGGAATGGC
>NZ_LSNE01000020.1:181366-234770 GCF_001565895.1 Paraglaciecola hydrolytica | reverse complement strand
CGTTTGTGCGCTGCTAACGTCGGTATTTTTATTTGTGCATATAGGGCAGTAAACACTATTTTGTGGTGTTTGTGAGCTGCGAATGCCGCAGTGAGTGCAAGCCAGTACATGAACTGTTCGTGTGCGTGAGCGATAATCAATAGGCAGTGCTTCGCCATCAAGATTTTTTATACTGCCCTGAGAATTTGCCAACTGGGTTTGCCAGCTTTCACGCGCATGGGGTAGACGCCATTGTTTGAGATCGGCTTCGGCATCAGGGCGTGTATAGAGTGTCCACTCAAACTCATAATTTTGTGGTTCTGTTTCTTCTTCTGCAAAACTAAAGTTAGGCTGACGGGTTATTTTAAGTGGGTGCTCGCCAGAGGTGCTAAACTTGGCCTCAATATAATTTTGCGCAGAGTCAAAGGCTTCATAGATACTTTGCCCACTGGCCAGTGCTGCATAAAATGCCGTAGATAAGCAGGTGGCTTTGCTATCATTGATTTTAACGGCAGTGGCAATGACCGCTGGCACACCAGCTTTATGCAGCAATTTCACCTGATCTTTGGTCGCACAGCCGTTAAGGAAAACCAGTTTCAAACTGCGTTGTTGGCCTAAAAGTCCTGCGATACCCCCAGCGCCCGCTGAACCGTCTGCGCCTGTAGCCGCACCTTCCAATTGCAACATAGAGCCATCGGCATGACCTGCATAGTGAAAAATCACAATCTGGCCATCGTAAACTAGTAAGTCGTTGTAGAGTTCATCAACCTGAGCGCTTTCCTCACGGTGAATAGCTAAGACATGGTCTTGTTCGAGTCCTTGTAAACTGCGGAATATATTTCGACTTTCATCCTTTAAGGCATTCAGATGATTATCAAAGTCGTTGGCAAAAGCCAAAAAAACAATGGGAAGTGGGGCAGTCTTCATGAGTTACTGGTTCTTCTTAGGATAAAACTCCGAGTGACGGCATCCCAATCGTCGTGGTGTACGTCAACAGCACTGCGCTCTGCTAACTCTGCACTGCTATTTGGGTTTAGTTGATCGGTAGTGCGCAAACCGGCGTCCTTGCCAAGAAAGGCTGAGTCAAAAGCACTTAAGTTGGATTGTGAGCCGCTACTGGAGCGTAAACCCTGTTGGTTGAGCCAACTAAAATCAGTCTCAGTGCTAGAGAAAATGACTTTGCATGACTCGCTGCCGATATCGCCATAATAATCTTTGCTCAGCGAGGCGGTGAGCTTATTGTTGCCCAAACCAATCCGAATGGTTTTGCCTGGGCTAAGTTCTTCACTTGTTTTGCGATGGGGATAAAAATGACTAATTTCTCGATCAGCGCTGATCCACAAAATACTAAAAAATACCGTTTTAGCTGCCTCGTTATTTTTAAGTTCAAGCACCATGGCTTGGTTTTCCAAAAATTCAGTACTTCCGCCATTGGCCAACACCAGGTTGCCGTCGGTAGTTTGTTTGAACAAATTAAATTCAACATTCAGTGTTGTGGCGGGGTTATCTAACAGTAGCACATTTCGAAACTTAGCAATTTTCTCGAGGTTATCTAGTAACACTCTGACTACACCTGGCTCAGCCACGGCATGCAAGGGCATGGCCAATACGTTATCGGCTTCAAAAAATGCCCAGGTGTCCTGGCTAATAAGTGGCTGTTGTTGATGCAGTTGTGCGCTTAATGTTGGCGGTAATACCGTGCCACTGGTAATAACGCAGGCAAGTATGTGTGCGTCATCGGGCGTGGCAGCCACAGCTATTAATTTTGACTGACTGATGCCCCTTGTAATATTTTGCTTATAGGTGTCGGCCAGTTGGCTAATATCAATTTGCAATAAATCAGGGGCGTAGGCTGCTTGCACTTCGACACATCGTGCGCCTATGAGCAATGGGGCAGTACTTTCTTGCAGCAAAGCTGTTGAACTTAATGCTCCCACAGCAGTGACTTGAAGTGAGCCTAACGCTTGATTGCTGCTAGCCTGTTTGCTGCCAGGTGGATAAATATTCCAAACTGAACCTTTACGCAAACCATGGGCCGCTCCACCGCCCAGAGTAATTTGCTGACCATCGATATTGGTTATTGGAATAAATGCTAAGGGCTCGATGTCTTTGACGCCAAAAAGTTCTCGATCAAGTGCCCCTTCGATTTGTGGATGTTGTTCAGAAACATCCGCGACCACATTCGCACAGGCCAATTCGAATACATCGCGATAGGTAGTTCCTGGTTTGGCTCGCAGCAGTGCACGACTGAGATAGTATGTTAAAACCCCGTGTTTAGTGTTTTGCCCATCCTGGCTAAAGTATTTTTCTTTGGATTTTTGTGTATCTCTGCAACCCGACATCACCACATAGTTATCACTTAAGTTTAACCAGCCGCCTGCGCTTGGCTTTTGTAACAAAGTTGCGTTGGTATTCAGGTTGGTATTGGATCGCAAGCTTGGCGTACTTCTGGCTATGGGGGCACTTTTTGCTAAAAGACGCGCTTCAGTTGGCAAACTGCGGGTTGTTGCTTTGTCTGTACTGCGTGTCATGGTGCCTGAATGACAGGCGTCAAAAATGAGAGTGGAGTAAGGCGTTTTTTGCGCGATGCGCTGCAGCCATTCGTTGATCTGATAGTCTCGAATTTCCCGCCAAATATCGCCTTCTGCTGAGGGCTCTGCATCATCACATGGCAAAATGCAGTTATCTTTACCACTGCCTTCATCAGTAAACTCTGTTTTAATTTTGCATTGATGCCCGTGTCCACTGTAATGAAAAACCAAGATATCGTCTTTCGCTATAATATTTGCTAGACCTTCCATTTCAGCGAGGATGTTATCTCGTGTTGCTGCCTCATCAAAAAGACTGATGATATTATGTGCTGCAAAATTGAATTTATTGATGAGGATATTCTGGATGAGCTTGGCATCGTTTACACATCCATGTAATTGATACTTATCTGGCATGAAAAGGTATTTGTTAATACCAATAAGCAATGCATATTTTTTAGGCATTTTTACATCCCGGTAAATAATCGCCACTATGGTTTCATAATAGCTTCTAAAAACTGAATTTAACGCACTAGCATTAACTTAAGTTAATACTCTTCTTGCCTAGTATGTCATCTGCAAAACAGCAATAAATGGTTTTATTATAGGGATGGTTTAGGACGTTTTCTTAATAGTTGTTCAACTACTTAAGAATGATACAAAAGACAGTAAATGGTCAAGTGATTAATTATTATGCAATTTTTAGTTCTGCATAACAGGACTTGCTCAGTAACAAGTCCTAGTAATGGGCGGGGTGCTCAGTGAAAGCGTGTTTAGTAGTAGCGTAAATGCTCGACCTTGCCCCAAAATACCCGATACGAAAATGCGGTATAAGCCAAGATACAGGGAATTACGATTAGTGCGCCTATTAAAATAAAACGCAACGAACCTGCTGCACTGGCTGCTTGCCAAATGGTAAGTTGCTGTGGCACTACCCAAGGGAAAAAGCTAAAAGCTAAGCCGCTAAAACAGCACATAAACAACACCAAGGTGATCACAAATGGCAGCCAGCAGCCACTATCATCTTTTAAGGGCAAGCGGTTTAATACGGCATTACCGATAAACAACAGTACAAAACTAATAAAGGGGATGATGGCCATAAAATAGGCGTAGGGTGCTGTGGTCCAGCGTTCCAAAACAAAGGGATTGATCAAGGGGTTAACCACACATACTGCGATAATACCTGCACAAGCAATCTTGCCAAATAGCTTAGCCCAGCGAATGGCATTCAACTGTAATTCGCCCTCGGTTTTCATGATTAACCATGCACTGCCAATTAAGGCGTAGGCACAGGTCACACCAAAGGCGCTTAAAATGGCAAAAGCATGGGCACTGATAGTTGATTCAAAACCCATCACATACATGCCCAACATATAGCCCTGTGCGGCTGATGAGATAATTGAGCCGGCTTTAAATACTTTGTCCCACGTACGTTTGTGATCAAGGTGGACTTTAGCGCGAAAGTCAAAGGCTACCCCCCGCAATATCAAACCAATTAGTAATACAAAAGCGGGTAGATACAGTTCTTTTAAGACCAGATTGTAAGCTTCTGGGAAGGCAATTAATAACAAACCGACAGCCAGCACCAACCAGGTTTCATTGGCATCCCAAAAGGGCCCAATCGAAGCAATCATTTGGTCACTATGTTCAGTATTATCAAGTGGTAGTAACACACCAACGCCTAAATCGTAACCATCAAGAATGGCATACACTATGATGGCTAAAGCCATTAAACCGGCAAAAATGACGGGTAAATTGTGATCAGCTATCATGAGTTTTTCTGCTCTGTAGTTTGGGTTTCACGGTTAAGTTTGAAATCTTTCTGAGTTTCACGTTCTTCGAGTTTTATTTCTTCAATCAACACCGAGTTACGCGCCATTCTGAACAAGGTTTTTATATAGGCTGTGAGCAAGATGGCATAAACTAAAAGATAACCAATTAAACTGAATAATACGTTGCCTGATGGAATAGTGGTGACAGCATCAGCGGTTTTTAGTATGCCACTCACTAAATAAGGCTGGCGGCCAATTTCGGTCACATACCAACCCGCAATTGTCGCTAGCCAGCCAGAAAAGGTCATTATTACCAAGGCTTTAAGCAATAAGGGCGGTAGGTTTTGATTGCGCAGCAGTTTAAAACTGACTAGCCAAGAAATCAGCAGCATCAATACCCCTGTCACTAACATGATACGAAAGGCATAAAACACCGGAGCAACGGGAGGATGTTTGCCTTCAAACTCATTGAGGCCTTTGACCTCGCCCAGTAACTCATGAGTCAAGATTAAACTCGCACCATTGGGGATAGCAATTTCGAGATGATTAGTTCGTTGTTTTTCATCAGGCACAGCAAAAAGGACTAGGGGTAAACCTTGTTTGGTTTCCCAAGCGGCTTCCATGGCCGCTACTTTTTGTGGTTGATGCTCTAAGGTATTTAAACCGTGCTGGTCGCCCACTAGGATCTGAATAGGGATTAAGATAGCTGCGACAAAAACAGCTGATTTTAACGCTAGTTTTGGTGCTTTTTTATCGTCACCACGTTTGATGCGATAGGCCGAGATCCCCGTAATCAAAAATGCCGCAGTCAGCCCAGATGCCAACAATACGTGGGTGAGGCGATAGGGCATGGACGGGTTAAAAACAATGGCCCACCAATTTACTGCATAAGCAACACCGTCGCGCATTTCAAAACCCGCAGGTGTATGCATCCACGAATTGAGAGCGATGATCCAAAATGCGGATAGGGTAGTCCCAATCGCCACAATCAGGGTTGCTAGTGTATGCACCCAAGGGGGAACTCGATTGATGCCAAATAGCATAATGCCTAAAAAGGTTGCTTCGAGGAAAAATGCGGTGAGAACTTCGTAACCTAATAAGGGCCCTGCAATATTGCCCACTGTGGCCATAAAACCAGGCCAGTTAGTGCCAAACTGAAACGACATGGTAATGCCAGTAACCACGCCAAGGGCAAAGGTCAGCGCGAATATTTTGACCCAAAAACGATAGATTCGCATCCATACTGGATGACCTGACAAGTTAAAACGCAGTTTGAAGTAGAACAAAAACCATCCCAACGCAATAGTGATGCTGGGAAACAGTATGTGAAAACTAATGTTGGCAGCAAACTGTAAACGGGAGAGTAACAGTACATCCTCCATAATATCCTCAGTAAAAATCGTTAAAATTAAGTGTTAACTGTTAGATGGTTTGGCGAGTAGTTTGTCTTTCAAATCAAGCACTTTGCCAACCCCCGAGCCTAGTTTCATTAAGGTACTGAGTTTGTCGGGGCCAAGACGTTGTAACTCAGTCGACCACTTGCTGATCCCTTCAAGTAAATCATGGATTTCTTGTAGTTTTACTTGGGCGTGTTGCTCAGCTCCATTGGCAGGTTTATCTAATAGTATGTCGCGTAGCAGAGTCAAAGTGGGGTCCATTTCGCGTTTGCGACGTTCTTCAAATACCCGATTGGCCATTTCCCAAATACTGCCACAGGCTTGAAAATACTCTTTACGCTCGCCCGGTTTGTGTTGCAATTGCACTAAACGCCAAGCCTGTAGCTCTTTTAAACCCATACTTACATTGCCACGAGATATACGCAGCGCATCGGCAATGTCATTAGCTGTGATCGGCTCTTCACTGATCACAAGTAACGCCACAATTTGCCCAACGGTACGATTAAATCCCCAACGACTGCCCATTTCACCAAAGTGCATAATAAAAGATTCGAGCATAGGAGTGAGTTGCATTTAATTAATCTTCTGAAGTTTCAGTAATTTCTGAAAGTTTAAATATTGCTAGAATAAAGTCAATATAAATATTATTTGAAAACTTAAACAAAAGGAGAATGTTTGCGCTAACTCTTTTATGTTTAATAGCGATAAGGTTGGTACGCAGTGTTTTAAAAAATTAAAGAATACAGCTGATAAACCGAGAGTAATTTATTGGAAATAAAGCAGTGAGGAACAACACAGCCCGGCAATAAACTACCAGGCTGTGAGCAGCGTATTAATTCTTTGGTTTACTTTTAATAAACAAGATTTTCATTAGTAACATGCTAATCAAAACTGATAAGGTTGAGATACCCAGTATAGGGCCCAGTAGACTTTCAGGGGCAAAGCCACCAAACAACAAAAACAAGGAAATAAGCATCACAAAAGTGCCTATTTGATGGGTGTAAAACTGAATGGTCGATAGTTTTGAAGGTGAAGCCGCTAGCCATAGTTTATAACAAACAGCATAGATAAAGGATACAACTAAACCCACTAACATGATGTGGGCGTGAGTGACCACTTGAGCATGGTTTTTTGAGTGGGCCATGTAAATGCCCATTAGCAGTCCAACTAAGCCATAACCCAAAGCTGTCATTACATATTTTCTGTCCATTGTAGCTCCTCAAAAAGTGACTATAGTGATTGTTTTTAGTGTCTAAAACTTTTTTTTACGGCAAATACTATAATCCCATTTTTGACTTCTGCCTATCTTAAAACGAGACTAGTGAATAGCTGAGCATAGGTAGGCTTTGAGAGGTTTTGACTGGAATAAATCAAGAGAGTCACTGCTTGTGACTCTCTGACATTTTTACTTATTTTTTGTGGGGATTAAGTAAGAATTTTTCGCCGAGTTTTTTTACATCTGTACATTTGCAGAGCGGCACTTTGCACGCCTGGTTTTGTCGCACAAAAAACAGCAAAAGTAACATAAGTATATTGTAAAAAGTTGTTGAGCCTCCTCCCGACGAGCTACTTGGATTGCCGCTGCTAGGTGGCGTTACTGCACTATCCCTTATGGTAATAGACACGGTGTCAGTTACCATTTCAGTGCCATCTGAAACGGATAATTCAAACACAACGGTTTGACTAGTTGAAACTTCAGGCGCAGGAAAAGTTGGCGTTAATGAATTTATACTTGATAGCGTCACAGCCGGGCCACTTGATTGACTCCAGGTAATTGTGAGGTTGTCATTATCATCATCTTTAGCAGACCCAGCTAAAGTTACTGAACTTCCTTCTGTAATAGTTTGATTTGAACCTGCAGAAATTATAGGTTTGCGATTAACATTCTTAATTGTTATTACAATTTGGTTAATCACAGTATCAATACCATCTGAAACGGATAATTCAAATACAACGTTTTGATTACTTGATACTTCAGGTGCAGTAAATGTTGGCGTTAATGAATTTATATTTGATAGCGTCACAGCAGGGCCACTTGATTGACTCCAGGTAATTGTGAGGTTGTCATCATCATCATCTTTAGCAGACCCGGCTAAGGTTACTGAGCTTCCTTCTGCAATAGTTTGATCTGAACCAGCAGATATTACCGGTTTGCGATTTATTGCAATACGTTCATTTACGCCTAAAAAAGCTAAGTAATTATTAAACAGCACACCTTTCGAGTATTTATCTAAACGGCGTGTTAAACAGCTAGAAATAATAACTTTAGCGCCTGAAACTTGCTGGTTTAAGCTACAAGTTCCTTGGGTTTGAAGCCATTGACCTGCATCCCAATCATAATAATCACCTGACGCTGTCAAAATAGTATGACTGTTTTCAATCGAGTCTTGAGCCTTAAATAGATCTACTTGCACGATGTCTTCACTTTCACTAAGTGACACATCGATAGCTCTTTGTTGGTAAACGTTGTCAGCAAAAACGTTAGTTACATTTAAACCTTCTTTTTCAACGTCAACCCCAAATAGATCAGAAAATTCCTGCGCAGAATAACTAAAAACGCCTTCACCTTGAATGATGATAGACCCGCCCTGATTGATATAATGACTAAAAGCAGCGACTTCATTAGAGGATGCCGCTCGCGCAATGCCATAGGCTGTTTTACTATCAGAGCCTTCTTCTATTGACACCCATGGTCCATTTGCCGAGCCATAATTCACAAACACAAAACTAAAATCAGTATTATCAAGCGGGAAAACAAAAGTACTCGTTACGATGTTAATACCTGCTTCAGATAACATCGATTCGAGCTGAGTATCGTTATCAATGTCACGTTTTCCTAATGAAACAATTAACGCGCTTTTTTCATTATTGAGATACATGACGTCACGATGTGCAGTACTAGAGTTTCCATCGCTATTGCTGACTTTAATGGCGACTTTATGTGAGCCCAACGTCATATTGTCGTCAGTCCAAACAATATTAAACGGAGCATCATGTAAAGTGGTTATCAGAGTGTTATCTACATATATTTCTACATTAGCAATGTCAGTATCAGCTAACGCCGCAACGGATGATGTTTCACCGTTTCTAAGGGCCTGATATTCGTCTAAATTAATTAAACTAAAATCAGGTACGTTAGGTAATATTTCACCAATAAAAGCTACGTTTTCGTCTACTGTCATATCAGCAATCTTGACGCCGGTTTGTAGTTGGGCATTATTTCGACTTTGTGGCATGGTGTCAGGAGAAAATTCTCCACCTGTGGTATAAAAGTCTTCAGCATTAGCCACGCTGCCTAGGTTTTCAATTTCATTTAAACCGTCAGCTTGTACTAATCGCAAAAATTTATCATCAGAATAGCTATTATCGTTTTTAAACCAACTCCATTCATTAAGTGTTGCGTCAACATGCCAAATTAATATTCCAGTATTGGGTAAGTAAGTGTCGTTAGCTTCTTGCTTTCTAGATTCAACAATGAAAAATTCATCATAAATAGTCGATTCATCTGCTGAGGGCATGATTAATAGGGCATCAGCAGTGGATGTTGATGAGAGCAAATTAATCGCTTCAGAACCACTGCCGACAAACTGAGGGGTTAACCAACCTAATAGATATTTACTAAAAGCATTATGATCATAATTTCCTCCCATTTGGTCTAGGCCACCAACACCACCTTTAGGGCCAATGTCGGGAGCATAATCATAGTAGTCAGCAAGTCCCATTGCATGGCCTGTTTCATGAATGAGCGTTTGCGCTGTGAAAGGACCTTCATCCACATCATAAGATACTTGCTGCCACGAAATCCCCCTCAAGGTTTTTCCATCTACTACAAATGAATCATCACCATAGGTAGAATAGGTTCCCCACCATAAGGACGCCCATTCTCCCGGGGGACCCGTCCAAATAACGGCAATGTAATCTATTGCGCCGTCACCATCGTTATCATACTGAGTAAAATCATGGCCTAGTGCTTCATGATGGTTGATCGCATCTTTTACTATTTGTTGTTTAACTTGCCATGCGTTATCGCCAGTATCTACTGGTCGAGGATGGGGGGCTTGATACCAATCAAGAACATTGCCTTGAATATCAACTTTGTTATAGGAAGAGCGTTTATAAAATTCCGTTAAGCTGTCATAGGGAAATAATTCTGCATCACCTTGTCCAAATATTTTATTGGCGATCTGTTCACGGCTATTGGTTGCTTTATGCAAATATTCAGGAAATTCAACCAGTAGTACTAACATTTTTGGTGTGCCTAAACTGGCAAAATTACCTAGAACGAGATCTGCTTTTTTATTGAATGACGTTGTAGATGAAGATGTCTTCAATTCGGCTCTGTACTTTAAATTGTTAAGCAAATTAGGGGCAATTTTAAGATTGCCATAGGCTTTGGCTCTCTCGGCTTTTTGTCTTAATGTTCCGTCTTTTTTGTATTTCTCAATTTGTTTTTCAGTAGGTGGCTGTGTTGCTTGAACGCTAAAATTTAAAAACAATAAAACAAGAAGTAAGAGTGATTTTTGCAATTGAATATTCCCTAATTAAATTTGTGATGTATGTAACGATTCATCACTTTAAGTTACTTGCTTTAGTCCATTAACTTACGGCAATAAGATGAAATTTGATGATAGGTTATCACTCACTTAATATGAAGAATTTTTTACCTACCATCGTAATTAGTGTGGCGAATAAAAGTACCTCAAACAGTAGGCCGAATAAAAAGGTCGAAGTGTGTATGCAATGTGGTTGAATAACTAAGCTTCTAGTAAAACACCCAATAGTTTAGGAGTAAAACATGGTCCAAATATGAACCATGTCTACTTAAAATGAGTTTTTAACTTAGCTTTTATTAGGGTTGATATAATACTTTTCGCCGGTCTTTTTGGCATTGTATTGCGCTATTACGGCCGGTGTCATGGCTTGTTCGAAACTGAGTTCGTTGCTAAAAGTAGTCGCAAATGTTGTTGTAATTTCAGCGGCAACTTGTTGGTATAATTCTCCAACACGCTCAGGCTTGAGTTTGCCCAAAAAGCGCATTAACAACCATCCGCCTATACCCCAAGTCATGCCAAAAGCGCGATTTAATATGGTAGGTGAAAAGTCCAGACCACCATAGATGTAAACTTGTTTATTGGCGGCTGAACCGTAGGTATTAAAGCCTGTTGCATCTTTACTGCCAACGTATTCCATGGCGCTTAAAATTTGACTTACCAGCTCACCTCCACCTATGGCGTCAAAGGCTAGAGTTGCGCCAGTTTCATCAATGGCTTGTACTAGTTGTTGCTTGAAGTCTTGGGCTGAAGAATCACAAATATATTTAGCGCCAATCTTTTGTAAAATATCGGCTTGTTGTTGATTACGCACAATGTTGACCACGTTAACACCTTGTGCCACACATATTTTATTGAGCATTTGCCCAAGAGCAGAAGCTGCAGCGGTATGCACCAAAGCACTATGACCTTCCATGCGCATGGTTTCAACCATACCAAGTGCGGTCAAGGGATTTACAAAAGAGGAAGCGGCGTCTTTTGCTGTTGTGTCTTGATGATGCACTATGCAGGATTGAATTGGCACACAACAATATTCTGCATAAGTGGCACCAGATAAAACCGCGACTGTTTTACCTAACATGGCTTGTGCGGCGGGATGTTCGCCCGCGGCTACCACAGTTCCTGCGCCTTCATTACCAATGGGTAAGGTTTGATCGATACGTGATTTCACGCGCGATAACATGCCGGGGTGTAAGGGAGCGATAAGTTGTTTTTTATCTTTATCGTAGCTCGCCTTTTCTAAATTGGCTGGCCCAAACATTGGCCACATATCCGATGGGTTTATTGGTGCAGCCTCGATACGCACTATTACTTCATGAGCTTTTGGGGTCGGCACATTCACTTCTTTCAGTGACATTTCTAATTGGTCACCTGAAGTGATTAAGGTAAAAAGTTGTTTTGATGTTTGCATAGTCATAACTCGCTGTAATGAAAAATAATCAAGTTCAGCCAGTGTAACAGTTTGTTTTCGCTCTTATGTACACACTGATGAATTGATCCCGATAAACTCCGGAAATAACAGTTAAATAACCTTGCCTCTATCTTTAACGTTTCCACAAATAAATGTCATCGTAGGCACAAGCCAATTCAGAGTCGATTCAGTTGGGGTTAAGTTGAAAAACGTATAAATGTCGCAAGTTTAGCGGGGTGAGCCAAATTCATATTGGACTCAATGTTAAACGTTTTTGCGGATTTTCATCTCAAGTCTGTCGACTTTATATTTAAGGAAAAGTAACAAATGAAAAAAATGACTTATGTAGCTTCACTCTTCGCCTTCGGTTTAATCAGCGGTGTAGCACATGCCGATTTTACTACTGAATTAAATGCTTCAGTAGTTAAAGCAGATGACTTAAAAGTTTTTGGCTTAGGTGGCAGTTATTATTTTGATCGTGTAAATACCAACAAAGGTCCGCTAGCTGAAGCGGCCTTTTTGGATAAACAAAGCTCAGTAGATGCAGTGTTTACCCGCTTTGATTATGATGGAAACAATCTCAATGCTTGGGCCTTAGCTGGCACTTATGTAGTGCAAGGTTCTGGTTTATATCTCAATGCTTCAGTCGCCCATTTAAACGGATATTCAGAAGATATCTACGGTTTTGGTGGTGGGTATTATTTAAGTCGTGATTTGACGGTGTATGTTGATACAGAATTTGATGAAGATTTAAATTATTTGGGCATGAGTTTAGGCAGTAAAAAGTTGTTTGATCTTGGCAGTGAACGCTACGTCAGTTTGCAAGGTGTTTATAATAATCCTGATGAAGGTGATGATAGTTTTGCACTATCCAGTGATTTTTATCTTAACCGCGCTTTATCTGTTGGGTTTGGTTACGAGTGGGCAGACAAGTTTAGTGACGGCATAAGTAGCGTGCGCAGCCAATGGTTTGTGAATAAGCAGTTTGCCGTATCGGCTGAAGTATCTTATGCCGACTATGATAGTGGTTCTGACACCAGTTACATGTTGGGTGCCACTATGCGCTTTTAGGGTATAAGGCTTTAAGTAGAAATCAATAACAAGGGCGCTGAGGCGCCCTTGTTTTATGGCTCGACAAACCCATCTCCAAGGTTAACTATTATTTTAAACATCGATAAAATCTTATGCTGAATCAAGGCTACCTATGTTAAATCAAGACTATGAGCAAAGAGTGGTGATTGAAACGTCTTTATTAGCTTGGGAGGATTCTCCTGCCAAGGGCGTAACACGTAAGAAGTTAGAACGAGAAGATGCTGAGCGTGGTAGGGCAACCTCTATTGTACGTTATGCCGCTGGCTCTGAGTTCCCTACTCATAAACACCCTTATGGTGAAGAAATTTTTGTACTCGAAGGCGTGTTTTCTGATGAAAATGGCGATTATCCTGCAGGCACTTATTTACGTAATCCTGCAGGCAGCTCCCATGCGCCTTTTTCAAAACAAGGTTGTACCCTGTTTGTAAAGCTTTGTTATTTTGATCCCCAAGACAATTCACATGTAATAATTAATACTGTGCAGCAAGCTTGGTTGCAAGGTATGGTAGATGGCTTACAGGTTATGCCTTTACACACTTTTGCTACCCAAAATACTGCATTGGTGAAATGGTCTAGCCATACAAGGTTTAATCTCCATAAGCATATGGGCGGCGAAGAAATACTGGTTCTACAAGGTGAATTTTGTGATGAGCACGGACGTTATCCCGCCTTAAGTTGGTTGCGTAATCCCCACCTTAGCCAGCATCAACCTTTTGTGGAGGAACAAGAAACCATCATTTTGGTCAAGACAGGGCACTTACCTATTTAATCTGTGCTCAGGTGATTTAATAACGTTATGGAGGATTTACTCAATGACATTAGCTGAACTCTATAAAACCCTAGGCTGTTTTTTAAGTATCTTTTTACTGAGTGCTTGTACCTCTATTCCCGAAGGTATTGAGCCAGTTGATGGATTTGAATTACCTCGTTATCTGGGCAAGTGGTATGAAATAGCGCGCTTTGATCATTCATTTGAACGTGGTCTAGAGCAGGTTAGTGCAGACTATTCTCTGCGTGACGATGGGGGCGTTAAAGTGCTTAATCGTGGTTTTAATGCCCAATCACAAGAGTGGGATGAAGCCGAAGGCAAGGCGTATTTTGTACAAAACAGTGATGTTGGTCATTTGAAAGTGTCGTTTTTTGGGCCTTTTTATGCGAGTTATGTGATCTTTTTATTAGATAAAGAAAATTACAATTACGCTGTGATAACGGGGCCTGATCGGGATTATCTGTGGATTTTAGCGCGTACACCAAAATTGTCGCCAGAGGTACAGGAGCATATTTTGCAGCAAGCACGTATTGCTGGTTTTGCGACCGATAAACTCATTTGGGTCAAACATTAGTTCTAGTTTTTAAAACTGTTAGTTAATTTGAAATAAAACATCGCTGTCTTAGGTCAATAGGAGATGTGCCTTTACACCGCAAAACCAGAATAAAATAGGAAATACATGGCTAACAATAATATTGAGCTTGAAAGCCAGTTACAAATAGTTGAGCAAGCTATTGAGTTTTTAAGCAAGGTATCTGTTGAGCATTATCAGCAAGTGCTTAAACCCCATTTTACTGGGAGTATGGGCGCGCACATGCGGCATATTCTTGATCACTATATAGCTTTACAACAAGGTTTGAGCTCACACATTGTTGATTATAATCGCCGTCATCGGGATTCCGATGTAGCGCTTTGCCCTAAAAGTGCTTTGCAGTCGTGGTTACAAATCAAAACGTGGTTAATTGATGTTGGCCGTTTAGAGACAAATTTAAGTTTAACTATAGTGTGTGAAATTTCGCTAACCACAAGTCAAAACAGTCAAACTACCTCCACTTTAGGGCGAGAACTGTTGTTTGTAGCTAGCCACGCCATCCATCATTTTTCCTTGTTATTAGTGATGAGTTCCTTGCAAGGTAAGCATTGCTCCCCCAATTTTGGTCTAGCCCCGGCAACGGCCAGTCATTTGCGTCAAAGTGCCTAGTAATCCTTATAAAAAGTAGGGATAATTCCGCTCCCAAAAATTTAGTTATTAGCAAAAAATTAGCTAATAACCCGTGTTAAGGATGCTCCATGAGCGATTTACCCAATTGTCCTGCCTGTCAGTCTGAATATACTTATGAAGATGGCTTAAATTATGTCTGCCCAGAATGTGCTCATGAGTGGTCGAAAGAGGCGGTTGCAGAAGATGAAAAAATTATAAAAGATGCCAATGGCAATACCTTACAAGACGGCGACACTGTCACAGTGATCAAAGACTTAAAGGTCAAGGGCTCGTCACTGGTAGTTAAAGTAGGTACCAAAGTGAAAAACATCCGTTTGGTGGATGGCGATCACGATATCGATTGTAAAATTGATGGCATTGGCGCCATGAAACTCAAGTCTGAGTTTGTTAAAAAAGTATAAGTCAGTACCAGTGCCAGTTTGTTTAACCAAACAAACTGGCTCATTCTTTAATTCCTCCCCGTGTTTGTTAATTCTTTTTTATTGTCCCGTTACGCCTTTTTTATCTTCATTAACTGATTGAATTAAATTGATTTATTTTGAAATCCAAAGCTGCTGTTGGGGTCGAATTTAGTTTTTGCATTTCTTTCGCTACATTTTTTATTGATTAATATTTGACTAATTTTGAGTTAGTTGTACCATTACGTCACATGGTTCAACTGGTTCAATTAAATACGATGCAAATTACAATTGATATTGATGACCCCGTCCCTTTGTTTACTCAGCTCATTGAGCAAGTAAAACGAGCGATTGCAGATGAGCAGTTAGCACCGGGTGATCCTCTGCCTTCCATCAGACAGTTAGCGGGTGACTTGGAGTTAAATAGCAAGACGGTGGCAAAAGCCTACAAGCTACTGGAACGTGATTCGGTGATCCAAATGCGCGGTTACCGAGGCACTTTTGTGCACCCAGATGCTAAAGCTAATTGTTCGCTCGATTATGCTGCTTGGACGGCTGAATTGCTCAACGACACCATTACAAAATTACGTGAATCAGGGGTAACCGATTCTGAAATTCGCATTGCTTTTACTCAGGCAATGAATCAAGCCATTCGTTATTAGCAACACATAAAGGAACAAAACATGGAAACTAACTATCTCGCTTATTTGGTTTTTTTAGCGCAACTTATATTGCTTTCGTATTACTACCCGACAAAAATTGCGGGTCGTATTAAACAATTGCTACAAGATTATCCATCGAGTGCTTATCCCAAGTTATACCCTCAATCTGAAGCTAAATTATTGGCTGGGCAGCAACTATTTAAGTGGCTTAATTGGGGAATTTTAATAGTAGGTACACTTGTATTGGGCATGGTCATTTTTATGATAGAGCAGGAAACAAAAACGGCCGGACAACTCGCATTTATTCCATTGTTTTTAGGATTGGGCCAAGCCATCCCCTATGCATTACTTGAGTTGTCCAATTTTAAACAACTCAAAGTCATGCGTGAACTCAATACCCAGAGCAAACGTCAAGCAGAGCTCGCGCCACGTAATTTATTTAGTTTTATCTCGCCTACCAAGGTGTTCAGCGCCGCAGTATTGTTTGTCACCTGCGTTGTTAGTTTGCTGTATTTTGAAAACTTCAGCTTAAGCAATGAATTAATGATTTTGCTGGGGGCCCTGTTATTGAGCAATGGCCTTTTTGTTTTTGTGACGATTAATCTGTTATATGGCAAAAAGATGGACCCCCATCAAAGCGCCAGTGACAGAGTTAAGGTGATCCGCGCTAATCTCAACTCTTTTGTGTATACCAGTATTTTGATCAGTGTTTTTTTTATATTTAATAAGAGCGTAGATGCCTTTAATTGGCAGCACATTGAGATTATTTTCAATAGTTTGTATTGGCAATTGGTAATTTCTTTCAGTGTGGGTAGTTTGCTGCGTGGCACACGATTGTCTGAGATTAATTTTGAGGTATATCGTGCCTAGCGCTTAGTGTTTTTCACGATATTTTTGCCAACCTTCTGCCAAATACAGCTTAAGCAGTTTTTCTGGGGCAGAAGGTAAATCAACACTGAGCAATAAACCTGGCGTAGCGTTAAAGTGTTGATCTATACCCAAACAATGAAAAGTAGCACCGAGTTTTTCATAGTGTTTAAGCAAAATAGGGACATCTTTACCATCTGGTTCAATGCCTTTTAATAAAGCACTAAGGTGAGGACGCAGCCTATGTTGCTCGCAAAAATCCTGCACCTCGGGCGCCAGCTTAAAGTCGAAAGCAAGCCTAGGTTGAACGCTGTCGGTTGGGGTTACCATGGCTTTTTCAATTAAGGCAACACTACGGGGATCATACAGTTTGCTAATTGATACTGTGCCGTAGAGGGCCCGATATTGGGGATACTGACAGACAAAAGCACCTATGCCACGCCACAATAAATACAAACCTTGAAAACTACGTTGGTATTCTGGAATTAAAAATGAGCGGCCCATTTCCAAACAAGCTTGCTGACGATTAACAAACTCAGGACCAAATTCAAACATGCGATGTAAATACAGCGCGTCTAATTTGCCTTCAGCCAATAAAAGATCCGTTTGTCCCATGCGGTAGGCGCCAATGATTTGTCCCGTTGCTGGTTTTAATACAAAAAGGTGGGTGTAGCTGTCATCAAATTTGTCGCTATCGACAGGCTCGCCGCTGCCTTCATTGTGTTGACGAAAAACTAATTCGCGTAGTCGTGCGATTTCAAGCAGGGTATTGGGCATTTGATGTTTGTAGCCAAAATAAACCGCGAGATCTTTGTGAGCCAGTAAATGTTGTTCTGTCGGTAAGTTGTGTACTTCTTGCAAAATGATATTGCCCACAATGGCCGGATGTAGTGGCTTTAATTGTGTGACTGGATCGGGGGCCCATGGTGTTTGCCATAAGGGGTCCAATAAATAACTTTGCGCGCGCATTAGCTGAGTTTGCACTTCTAGGTTGTCAGTACTTTTGTACGCAGAACTGGCAACGGAGTTGCTGCTTGATAGCTGAATTTGTGCATCGCGTTTGTTGCTTAATTCTCTGGGTAACATAAGCATTCTAAGGCGGTAATAGAGTCGACCTAAGAGGTAAAATAAACGGCTATTTTGTCCACTTACAAAAACCGTCATAAAGTTTGCCTCACTACGATTAGTTAGGCTTGCCACTAATCTATTCCACTTATGATCGGCAATGCGTTTACTGTCTTTGTGAAAATAACTGACTCGTCCGGCAGGGAAAATAAGTAAGGCTCCATTATTTTTAAGGTGTTTAAGACAAGAGCGAATAGAGGACGCATTTTGTTTATCGTTTTCAACCAAGGGATTAGTAAAAATAAAATAGTCGCTAAGCTCTGGAAATATTTTCAAACCTTTATTGGCCAGTACTTTTATATCTGGCCTTACTTGCTCAATGGCCCAAGCTAAAATAACGCCTTCTATGCCACCAAAGGGATGATTACTGGCAATGACTACAGGGCCTTGTTGAGGAATTTTGCCACATAACTCATCGACGCCACTTACTTGGATATTCATGCCTTGCAGTAATCGACTGGCAAATTGCGTTTTGTTTAAGCCATGTAATTCATGGGTTTGATAAAGTTTGTCTAAGTGATGAATGCCTAATACTTTGTCCAAAATTGTGATAGCCACTTTAGTCCGTCTATTTTGTCGTTTTTGCGCTATGAGATTGAGCAGGCTAATGGCTAGGGGCATGGTTTTTCTTTCCATCACAACGAATAATTTTGTTTGAATATATTGGGTTATTAAACCGGAATTTTCAGCCATTAATTTCAAATCTATTTTATTAATGTCAATTAGTACGAGGTATAGGAGCTAATAAACAAACAACAGTTATTTTGCGTTGAGTTTTGCGGCATAATAGCCAACTTAGTTTAGTAATAGTGTGAAGGTTGACGGGTTACTCAATGCAAGCAATAACAATTACCACGCCAGACGATTGGCATTTACATTTTAGAGATGGCGACATACTAGCAGAAACGGTTCCAGCTACGGCACGGTGTTTTGCTCGTGCGATAGTGATGCCCAATTTAGTGCCGCCAATTACCACGGCAAAAATGGCCCTAGAGTATAAAAGTCGTATTATGCAGGCCCGTGGTTCTTACGTTAATTTTGAGCCCTTGATGACTTTATATCTAACGAACCAAACCTCGGTTAAGGATATTCAAGAAGCCAAACAAGCGGGTATTCTGGCTGCTAAAATGTATCCCGCCGGTGCCACCACCAACTCTGACGCCGCAGTTAAAGGCATAGAGTTGTTGTATCCGGTATTTGCAGAAATGGCCGAGCAGGGCATGTTGTTACTTATCCATGGTGAAGTGACTGACAGCCATGTGGATATCTTTGATCGCGAACAAGCTTTTATTGATTTGTATATGCACAAACTGGTCAGTGATTTCCCTCAGTTAAAAATAGTGTTTGAACACATCACCACCGCTGGTGCCGTGGACTTTGTTAATGCCAGTTCGGCTAATGTTGCCGCGACAATTACCCCTCAGCACTTGTTATTAAACCGTAATGATATGCTGGTGGGTGGTGTCAGACCTCATAATTACTGTTTGCCAGTACTAAAACGCAGTACTCACCAACACGCTTTACGTGCGGCCGTTGCTAGTGGCTCCGCAAAGTTCTTTTTAGGTACTGATTCTGCCCCCCATGAAAAACACCGCAAAGAGTCAGCTTGTGG
Source organism: Paraglaciecola hydrolytica (assembly GCF_001565895.1). GTDB lineage: Bacteria > Pseudomonadota > Gammaproteobacteria > Enterobacterales > Alteromonadaceae > Paraglaciecola > Paraglaciecola hydrolytica. The sequence goes on along the minus strand of NZ_LSNE01000020.1, from coordinate 215,386 downwards.
TTGTGCGGGTTGTTATAGTGCATGGAGTGCTTTAGAGCTCTACGCCCAAGTATTTGAAGACTTGGGTGCCTTGGATAAACTCGAAGCTTTTGCCAGTTTTAATGGCGCCGATTTTTATGGCCTGCCACGTAATACTGGGAAAGTGACTCTGGTAAAACAAGCGTGGCAGGTGCCTGAGTCAATTACCTTACCAAATGGTAATCCCATCGTGCCCTTTTTTGCAGGGCAAACCATCAATTGGCAGTTGCAGTAATTAAGCCCAGAACCAACAGACTAATGGCAAACATGATAAAAACGTTTGTCATGTTACTGCTGTTATGTGTTGGTCAGGTTAACGCTGAACAGCCCAAATTGTGGGTTTTAACCAATCTTGAACCACCTTTTAGTCAACAAAATGAACGCGGTCAGTTTGAGGGGATTATTGTTGATATTACCAATGGAATATTAGGTGAAGCTGGTATAGACCAACAAATATTGGCTGCTCCGTGGGAAAGGGTATTTAAAGAAGCGGCCAGTAAAGCCAACGTAATGACAGTTGGGGTTGCTCGGATTATCGAGCGTGAAGATCAGTTTATTTGGCTGACACCACTGACGTCAGCCATCGTAGGCGTATTTAGTTTAGACGCTCCTAAACAGCCAATAGGTCAACTGAGTGAGCTTAACTTGACAGACTCCATAGGTGTACTTGATGGTGATTATCGTCTAACGCTTTTACAACAAGCGGGTGCCACTAATATTGTGATCCTTAATAGTTGGCTTGAAGGCACAGAAAAACTTTTAGATGGTAAAATTTCCAATCTGTTTTTGTCGACTATTGGTATACAGCTCATGTGTAAAAAATTGCAACGAGACTGTCACCATGTAAAACGAATATTGACCTATGAACAAATTACAGCCTATGTCGCATTGTCAAAAGGAACCGATAGCATCACTATTGCAAGGTTAACTAAGGCGGCAGCAAGCTACAAAAACAGTCAGGCGTTTAAGCAAACAACGCAAAAATGGATTAGCCAATACGAACAACAAAATGGTCTACAAATGCACTTAGATAAAGGTGTTATTAATCTGTGGGCCAAAGATTGAGATTTTTTTTCATATAATTTAGCACTTAGCTATTAATCGCGGATTACACAAGATGACTACACTAGTTACCCTGCATATAGCAGACAATGTCGCTACCTTGACACTCAACAATGGTAAGGTAAATGCCATATCTCATCAGGTAATTGATGAATTCAATCAAGCCTTAGATTTGGCAGAACAAAACAAAGCAGTTGTTGTTATTACGGGGCAACCCGGCATGTTATCTGCTGGTTATGATTTAAATGTAATGCGTGAAAGCATGGCCGCAGCGATGCAGCTAGTCGAAAAAGGCTCCACACTTGCACGCCGTTTATTGTCTTTTCCTTTTCCGGTGGTGGTGGCTTGTAGTGGTCATGCGGTAGCCAAAGGTGCCTTTTTGTTATTGGCTGCGGACTATCGTATAGGTGTTGAAGGCCCTTTTAAAATTGGGCTCAATGAAGTGGCTATCGGAATGACCATGCATCATGCTGGGGTGGAATTGGCGCGAGGCAGATTGGCTCCGGTGTTTTTTAATCGCACCGTTATATTAGCCGAAATGATGTCGCCCGTTGATGCAGTAACAGCTGGCTTTTTAGATAAGGTGGTCAGTCTAGATGCCTTTATTCCGACCACGGCGGCAATTGCTCAAATGCTGACTAAATTGGATATGAAATCCCATTATCAGACCAAATTAAAAGCCAGAGCAGAGTTGTTAACTGTGCTGGATCAATCAATTTTAAAAGATCGCGATAGTTCGCTCTAAGCCTTGCCGCGATCATTAATTAGTTAACCTTTAAAGAGATTATTGTGAATAAAGAATTTGCTTCACTTGGCCTTAAGCCCGCCTTGCTTGATAACCTAGAAACGCTAGGTTTTACCCAAATGACAGACATTCAAGCGGGCAGTTTACCCGCCATATTGCAAGGCAAGGATGTGGTAGCCAAAGCTAAAACGGGGAGTGGTAAAACCGCAGCCTTTGGTTTGGGTTTATTGCAAAATTTACAGGTTGAACGCTTTCGTATTCAGTCTTTGGTTTTGTGTCCCACTCGTGAATTGGCCGAGCAAGTTGCCGAAGAAATTCGCCGTTTGGCGCGGGGCATTCATAACATCAAAGTACTTACTTTGTGTGGTGGTGTGCCCATGGGTCCACAAATTGGCTCACTAGAACACGGTGCGCATATTATTGTGGGTACGCCAGGACGGATTATCGATCACTTGTCGCGTCAACGTCTGGACTTAAGCGAAGTTAATACACTAGTACTAGACGAAGCCGATCGTATGTTAGATATGGGTTTTGAAGATGAAATGGCCTCAGTCATTCGCCATATCCCCACCAATCGTCAAACCTTATTATTTTCAGCTACTTATCCGGATACCATCGCGCAGATTAGCGCCCAGGTGCAAACTAACCCGGTACAAGTCAGCGTGGATGCAGCCCATGATACTAGCAGTATTGAACAGATCTTTTTTGAAGTAGATGAAGCCCACCGTATACAAGCGGTAGCGGCATTGTTGAGTCACTATCAACCTGAATCGGCGATCATTTTTTGTAATACCAAAATTGCCTGCCAAGAGGTGGCTGATGAGTTGATTAGTCTCGGCGTCTCGGCTCTTGCCTTACACGGCGATCTAGAGCAAAAAGATCGTACTCAGGTACTTACTCGTTTTGCTAACAAAAGTGCTTCCGTTTTAATTGCTACTGATGTGGCGTCACGTGGTCTGGATGTGAAAGAAGTCAACGCAGTAATTTCATATCAAATCACTCCTGATCCCGAAGTACACATTCACCGCATTGGTCGTACGGGTAGGGCAGATGCTAAAGGATTGGCTTTAACCTTAGTTTCTCCAAAAGAAATGGCCAGAGCCAATGCCATCGAAGACTACCAAGGATCTAAGGTTAAATGGTTGGGCATTCAGTCTATTCGTTTTCATCAAAACCGTTTGGTTGAACCTGAGTTTGTCACTATTTGTATTGATGGTGGTAAAAAAGACAAACTGCGCCCAGGTGATATCTTAGGTGCCTTAACCAAAGATGCCGAAGTACCCAATGACGACGTGGGTAAAATTAACGTTACCACTACCCATACCTATGTGGCGATTAAAACCCGTAGCGTAAAACGCAGCTTAAAACAGTTTAACGAAGGCAAGCTAAAAGGCCGTAAATTTAAGGCCCGTAAACTGGGTTAGTCCGTCAGTTTCAAACCTAGGAAGTTGAATGATTTATCAGGGTAGTTGTCATTGTAAGGCCGTGACTTTTGAAATTGAGGCACCGGCTGATCTTGATGTGGATTACTGTAACTGCTCAATTTGTACTAAGTCGGGATTTTTGCATTTAATTTTACCGCTGAGTAAATTTACTTTACTCAGCGGAGCAGAAAATCTAAGCACTTATACTTTTAACACTGGCGTGGCTAAACATACCTTTTGCCAAACCTGTGGTATGAAAGCTTTTTATACTCCGCGCTCCAATCCTGACGGTATCGATATCAATGTTAATTGCCTAGATACTAAGCCCAACTCAGTAAAGATCGTTGAATTTGATGGCCAAAATTGGGAAGTGGGAGCTCACAAATTGGCACATAAAAGTGTTTTGTAAAAGCAGCAACTAGTTGCTAGTAAATAGACACTAGTAAAGGCCAAAGCAAGGAATTTTACCAAAGCGATCTTTTTGTTTTTAACTAGCGGCTAGTATCTATTTACTAGCCACTGTTTGAGTATTTACTGCTTCACAAACTTATAAATAAACCTGTCTGTTTTGCCACGTATGCTTGGATCAAACACCAATTTAGTGTGATCGTCACTTTCGTTGCGCAGATAAAAAGCTTCTTCTATCAATTTGAAGCCAGCATCTTTCAATTGAAATTTAACAATATCGGGATCGATGCGATGCAGAGTATTAGCGGCTTCGTAGCCAGACCCTGTTTTGCCTACGTGATCTACAATCACTAAAACGCCGGTATCTTTTAAAGCGGTTTTGATTGCAGCTAGGGCTACGCGGTAGTCAACCACCTCGTCGCGCAGTTTAACGAGTTTGCCATCCTGCAGCACTTCAGTAAAAAACAAGTCATGGTAATTCAGTGCGGTAAAGGCAATATCGATTGAACCCGCAGGTACTGCCATATTGGCGATGGCCACATTATCCAATCGTTGAACATTGGGTAATCTATTATCTTTGGTGCGTGCTGTGATATCTTTTTCGGCAAAACGCCAAATGACTTCATCATTTTGCACATACACTTTGCCTTGTGGGCCGACCGCTCGTGAAAACAGTTCACTATACCAACCACCGCCAGCGGCCAGATCCAGCACGTGATTGCCACTTGATACACCAGTAAATGCCATGATCTTGACTGGCTGACGCGTTTCGTCTCTCGTTTTATCGGCTATGGGTCTGTTTGAATCATTCAGCAGGGCAGACAATTCTTGATTGGATAACTTACCGTGATGAGCGGCATGCAACACAGTTGTAAAAAGTAACAAAGGTAGCAGTAGTATTTTTTGCATGATGTGGTCCTTTACTTCGCGGTTTAAACAATCAAAAGTGTAGTTTAAGAGACTGATATTGCCGGATTTTAATTTCACGGGATGATAAAAAAAGCCATGTTCATTCATTTAACAAACTGCTAACTTATGTCTTGTTACTCCAATACATTGCACACAGTATTAGTAGTTTACAGCCTAAACTATTGGGCAATGAAATAACAATAACAAACCTTAAAGAGAGTTGACTATGAACGAGACGATTATTGCCCTACTTGGTTATATTGCTTGGATGGTTATCTTGTTAGTCGCACTGGCGGTTTATCGCAGTAGCTTGGTGATGAGGCGCAAACGCGCCCCCAATGGTTTTAAAGCCGATGGTTCGGATTCACCTCCTTTTGGTCAACGATTGACTCGGGCCCAAGCAAATTGTGTAGAAAGTTTTGCCTTTATTGGTGGTTTGATGCTTTTGGCATTAGCTACAGATTCTGCGGTGATTACCAATGGTTTAGCGTATGTCTTATTGATAGCGCGTTTGGGGCAGTCGCTCAGCCATTTAATATCAACATCTAATTTAGCTGTACAAATTCGTTTTGCCTTCTTTTTAGTACAAGTAGGCATTTGTTTGTTTTGGATTATGCGCTTAGCAACTAAGTTTATGGCATAGTAATAATGCGTGCAGTAAAGCAAGCAGCAAAAGCATTTAAGGACACTGATGTTGCGATGATGTTAACGTTATGGCAAACGTCACAGCAGAAAAAAATTGACTCAAAAATGCAAGAATTAGGGTATGGTACGCAGTAAATTATATTGAGTACCTTTGCCCTTACATGTTTTCATTTTTCGAACGTCTTACCAACCCTTTTCCTAGTTACACTCCTCAACAACCACCCACGACTCTGTTGGCTTTTTGTCGATATTATTCGCAGGGAATGTGGCCGGCCATCATTGCGGTATCCCTACTCGCGGGCACTATCGCGATGCTTGAAGTATCCATTTTTGGCTTCTTAGGTCAGTTAGTTGACTGGCTGGCAGAGCGTGACAGAACGACTTTTATTGAGCAGGAACTTTCTAGTTTGTTATGGATGGGAGCCTTGATCCTACTCATATTGCCGTGTTTGGTGATTTTCCAGTCTCTGTTAACTCATCAGGCCTTATTGGGAAATTTCCCGATGCGGATCCGCTGGCAAGCCCATCGTTATGTAATAGGCCAAAGTCTGAGCTTTTTTCAAAACGAATTTGCTGGACGGGTAGCGACTAAGGTGATGCAAACGTCTTTAGCCGTGCGTGAAACGGTGATGAAAACTTTGGATATCTTTGTCTATGTGAGTGTGTATTTTGTCAGCATAATGGTATTAGTAATTAGTGCCGACTGGCGACTCAGTGCGCCGCTGTTTGTATGGTTTATTATCTATATATTTATCCTCAAATTATTGGTGCCAAAACTGAAAAAAGTTTCACAACAACAAGCCGATGCGCGATCCTTAATGACGGGGCGGATTGTTGATAGTTACACCAATATCACCACGGTCAAACTGTTTGCTCATACCAGCCGAGAAGCCGATTACGCTAAACAAGGTATGGACGCATTTTTGCAACGTGTTTATCCACAAATGCGTTTAGTCACGGTGCTAAATGGCTGTGTATGGTTTAACAACGCATTTTTAATTTTTGGCATCGGCAGCTTATCGATTTATTTGTGGTTGCAGCAAGCGATTACCCCAGGTGATATCGCGATAGCCATAACTCTTTGTTTACGCCTTAACAACATGTCGCAATGGATCATGTGGGAAGTATCAAGCCTGTTTGAAAACATTGGTACTGTACAGGATGGTATTAACAGCTTGTCAGTGCCAGTGGCAGTGAAAGATGTAGCAGATGCGCCGCAGTTAGAGGTTAGTGGTGGTGCCATAGAGTTTAAACAGGTGTGTTTTGCATACGACAGCCCAGATATGGCAAGCAGTGTCATTTTTAAAAACTTAGACATAAAAATTAAGCCGGGTGAGAAAGTCGGTTTAGTCGGGCGTTCTGGTGCGGGTAAATCTACATTAGTGAATTTGTTATTGCGTTTTTATGATATTCAAAGTGGTGAGATTGTGATCGATGGGCAAAATATCAGCCAAATCAGCCAGGAAAGTCTTAGAGCCAATATCAGCTTGGTGACACAAGATACTTCGTTATTACATCGTTCGGTGCGTGACAACATACTGTATGGCCGCTTGGATGCCACCGAAGAAGATATGTTACATGCAGCCAGACAAGCTGAATCCCATGAGTTTATCCAGACGCTGTCGGATTTAGAAGGCCGCATTGGTTATGACGCTCATGTTGGTGAGCGTGGAGTTAAGCTCTCAGGCGGACAAAGACAGCGTATCGCGATTGCTCGGGTGATGCTCAAAGATGCGCCTATTTTAATCCTCGATGAAGCGACATCAGCACTAGATTCGGAAGTGGAAGCCGCTATTCAGCAATGTCTTAATACCATCATGCGCAACAAAACGGTATTAGCCATTGCCCATCGTTTATCAACCATCGCGCAGATGGATAGGTTATTGGTTTTAGATCAAGGTTGCATAGTCGAAAGTGGTACCCATGCTGAATTGCTGCAAAAAGGCGGCATTTACGCCAAGTTATGGGCTCATCAAACCGGCGGGTTTATTGGTTTAGAGTAAAAGTATACTTCTTAGCTTACTTTGCCCTTGAGGCGAAGTAAGCCCTATTTCGTCCCTCCATACAGTGACATTCTTTTTTTCGTAAAGCTCAATTCGGCTTAATGATTGCCAACGAACACCCCTCCCTCTCTTAGCATGAGACTTTGCTAAACAGCTGGCTCATAAGCCTCCTATTCTGGTTGCATCATTTTTGCACAAACTGCACAAGGTTAACGCTCCAAATTGGACTAATTGGTCTGCTTTATGTGTATTAATCATGTAACCTGCTGTTTTTAATGGCTTTTAAATGTTTGGCTTGGATTGTGCTGTCTATTTGCCAAGAGCGAAGGACTGCTTGCGTGTCAGCATCAACAAACGGAGCGCCATGTTGTGGCGTAAAAACCGATAACAAAAACAAAAGTGAGACGATTATGGACGTGGGTATATTTATTCCAATTGGCAACAACGGCTGGTTAATTTCCAGTACGTCACCACAATACAAACCAAGCTTTGATTTGAACAAAGAGATAGTGCAAAAAGCCGAGCACTACGGACTGGATTTCGCGTTGTCGATGATAAAATTGAGGGGCTTTGGTGGTAAAACCGAGTTTTGGGATTATAACCTAGAGTCTTTCACCCTTATGGCTGGTTTGGCGGCAGTCACGCAAAAAATAAAACTATATGCGACTGCTGCCACGCTGGTTATGCCTCCAGCGATTATGGCTAGAATGACCACAACCATCGACTCCATCTCCCATGGTCGTTTTGGTGTTAACTTAATTACCGGCTGGCAACGTCCTGAATATTCGCAAATGGGCATGTGGCCTGGAGATGAGTTTTTCTCTAATCGCTACGAATATCTGGCCGAGTATATTCAAGTGTGTAAAGAGCTTTGGTCTACCGGGCGTAGCGATTTTAAAGGTGAGCATTTCCAAATGGATGATTGCCACATGCTACCTAAACCGCAAGCAGACATTCCCATTATTTGTGCCGGACAAAGTGCCGCAGGAATGGAATTTTCCGCTCAGCATGCCAACTATAACTTCTGTTTTGGCAAAGGATTAAACACGCCAACCGCTTTTGCACCAACCGCCCAAAGATTAAAACAAGTAGCTGATAATATTGGCCGCAAGGTTGGTTCAGTTGTCCTAATTATGGTCATCGCAGATGAAACTGACGAGCTGGCGATGGCTAAATGGGAGCGTTATAAAGCGGGTAAAGATCAAGATGCCCTTGATTGGATGACAACCCAAGGCGCAGTAGATAAAAAATCCGGTAAAGACACCAATGTACGTGACATGACCGATCCTACTTCAGCAGTAAATTTAAATATGGGAACCTTAGTCGGATCCTTTGCCTCAGTGGCGGCCATGTTAGATGAAATCGATACGGTCGAAGGCTGTGAAGGGGTATTACTGACGTTTGATGATTTTATTCAGGGTATGGATGACTACGGTCAAAAAATTCAACCGCTGATGAAGTCTCGTCAGCATATCATTGCGTCTAAGTGTGAGCAGGTAGCCTAATGCCGACCGTCACTGAATTTACCGTTGCGGGTTACTGCTCAGGAACTGAGGTGGGTGAGGTTATCCTTCCCGCACAGCCAGAGCCATTAGCCTTGAAACTGAGCGAAAGCGCTTTAATCGTCGTCGATATGCAAAACGCCTATGCCTCTAAAAATGGCTATTTAGACAAAGCAGGATTTGATATTTCAAGCACAGGAACTGTGATTGAGCAAACCGCTAAAGCAATAGAAATGGCTCGAAAAGCCGGCATGCACATTGTGTTTTTTCAAAATGGCTGGGATCAACAATATAGCGAAGCGGGGGGCCCTGGTTCACCTAATTGGTATAAATCTAACGCCTTAAAGACCATGCGTAAAAATCCAGAGTTAATGGGCACTTTGTTGGCAAAAGGAACATGGGATTATCAGCTAGTTGATGAGTTGCAACCGCAAGAAGGTGACATTGTTATTCCTAAGACTCGGTATAGCGGCTTTTACAATACCAACTTAGACAGCATGTTGCGCAGCCGTGGAATACGTAACTTAGTGTTTACCGGTATTGCCACCAATGTATGCGTGGAGTCCACCTTACGAGACGGATTTTTTCTGGAATACTTTGGGGTTGTGCTGGCTGATGCAACTCATCAAGCGGGTTCAAGTGCTATACAAGAGTCGTCCCTCTTTAACATAGCCACGTTTTTTGGTTGGGTCTCGACGGTAGAGGCCTTTAGCCAAACAATTCATAGCAAAATAGCGTAACTGAAGTTTATTAATACTGCGTTTTTACAATAGGGAAACAGCATGACTAAAAAATCGATTATCCCCCCAGGTACAGGCAAGCCTTTAGCGCCCTATGTCCCAGGCTCAATGGCTGACAATATCCTGTATGTTTCAGGTACTTTGGCCTTTGATAAAGACAATAACGTGGTACATGTAGGCGATGCAGAAGCGCAAACTCGTCATGTATTAGAGACGATTAAAGGAGTGGTAGAAGCTGCTGGAGGCACGATGGATGATGTTACGTTTAACACTATTATGCTGACTAACTGGGACGACTATCCAGCCTTGAATAAAGTATATGCAGAGTATTTTCCTGGTGAAAAACCTGCTCGGTATTGCATTCAGTGTGGTTTAGTTAAACCTGATGCCTTGGTGGAAATTGCCAGCATTGCGCATATTGCTTAGCCCAAGGTGACAAGTGTGAAATTAATTTTCAAGTTAGTGGGTGCCTTGCTTATTAGGCCATGTGCTGGCTTGATGCATTATGAGGTAGTTTATGTATTTTGAAGTGCTACCTGCTAAAAAAACTAAGGCGGCTACGGTTGTTTTAAGCTCTGGTTTGGGCGGCTCCGCCCATTTTTGGCATAAACAACTCGCTGCCTTGAGTACTGATTATCAGGTTATTGTTTATGATCAGCTCGGCACCGGTCGCAGTCCTGCAGCCTTGCCCAAAGATTATTCCATACAGCATATGAGTAATGAATTATCAGAATTACTTGATTCACTCGATATTAACCTATGCCATTTTGTTGGACATGCCCTAGGTGGTTTAGTGGGTATGCAGCTAGCCGTAGACCGTCCAGCATTATTGCAATCTTTGGTGCTGATAAATGCGTGGAGTAGCCCCAATCCGCATACCTTACGTTGCTTCAATATAAGAAAGGCGATATTAGAGAGTTGTTCTGCAGAAATTTATCTGCAGACCCAAGCCCTGCTTTTGTATCCGCCAGATTGGATCGTAAACAATATTGATTTAATGCAAAAGGAAGAACAGCTTGCTTTGAGACACTTTCCTGACAAAACAAATTTGTTAGCGCGGATCAGTGCTTTAAGTCAGTTTGATAATGAGGCACAGCTACGTGAATTTCACGTTCCTACATTGGTTGTTGCCAACAAAGATGACATGTTAGTGCCTTGGCAGCGCTCCCAGTGGTTGGCAAACAAACTACCGGCGGCGACCTTAACCTTATTTGATTACGGTGGTCATGCGTCAAGCATTACCACCCCTGAAACTTTTAATTCATTATTATTGGAGCAACTAGGTCGATTTTCTGTGGCGTAAACGCAGATTATTGCACCTGATTAGATAAACATTATGACAACACCATTAGATACATCATCACTTGAACAGCTTTTTAGTGAAGCCCATACCCACGTAAGCTGGCAAGACAAAGCTATTCCTGAATCGCTAATTCATCAGCTTTACGATTTAGTTAAGCTTGGGCCTACCTCTGCAAATTGTTGTCCAGCTCGTTTTGTATTTATTACCTCCGATGAAGGCAGAGAAAAGCTAAAGCCTGCATTGTCGAGCGGTAACTTAGAAAAAACTATGACAGCGCCGTGCACCGTGATCGTGGCCTATGATGAAACATTTTACGAGCACTTACCCATGCTGTTTCCTTATGCGGATGCTAAAAGTTGGTTTACTTCCAGCCCTGAAGCGGCTTATGAAACCGCGATGCGCAATAGTTCTTTGCAAGGTGCCTATTTGATTAGCGCGGCTAGGGCGCTTGGTTTAGATACTGGGCCGATGTCAGGTTTTGATGCTAAACGATTAAATGAACTCTTTTTTGCTGATAGCACTTGGAAAGTAAACTTTTTAATCAACTTGGGCTACGGCGATGGTCTGAAAGTACACAAACGTTTACCCCGTCTTGAATTTGAACAATCTTGTCAGATTCTATAAACACAACCCAATAAAATAAGGAGTTCAGTCTGCATGAGCGCACTAAGTAATCTAAAAATGGACGATGCTGCCAAGTGCATATCGGCTGACGCATTTCGTAATGGCATGGCGTGTTTGCCCGGCGCAGTAAATATCGTAACAACGAACTTAGGTGCTGAAAAAGCGGGATTTACTGCCACGGCAGTTTGTAGTGTTAGTGATAATCCCCCAACGTTGCTGGTGTGTTTGAACCGCGGTGCCTCAGTTCATCAACGTTTTAGCCAAGCAACAAACCTAGTGATTAATACCTTAGGTGCAGGTCAAGATGCCTTGTCTAATGTCTTTGGTGGTAAAGCGCCCATGGAAGAGCGTTTTGCTCAAGGTCAGTGGGATACGTTAGTCACGGGAGCCCCGATTTTAGCAAACGCTGCAGTCTCATTTGACTGCAAAATAACCGCAAGGCAGAGTGTTGCTACCCATGATGTGTTTTTCTGCGAGGTACTTGCTATTAAACAAAATGATGAGGCAGGTGCACTTTTGTACTTCCAACGTGCTTATCATCATCTCGAAAAATAACTTGCACTGGTTATTTTAATCCGCCCAGAGCCGCACGAACATTCGCTGTATTCAAATCACCCAGCTGTGTTTGTGTTAAGGCTATCTTAATTTTTTCTTAGTCATACATTGCAAGGATATTCAATGGCTATCATCGGTCACTTTATAAATGGTCAGTTAACTACACCCCAAGAACGCACGCAAAATGTGTATAACCCTGCAACGGGGGCAGTAGCAAACAGTGTGCTACTGGCATCAAAACAAACGCTCGACGAGGCTATTACGAGTGCACAAGCCGCTTTTCCCGCTTGGCGTAATACGCCGGTTATCAAACGCGCGCGAATTATGTTTAAGTTTAAACAACTCTTAGAAGAACACGCCGAAACAATTGCACAACTAATCGGTCAAGAGCACGGTAAGATTAGTCATGATGCTGCAGGTGAAATTCAAAGGGGCATTGAAAATGTTGAATTTGCTTGCGGAGCGCCGCAATTTTTAAAAGGTGAACACAGTAAAAATGTGGGGCCTAATATTGATTCATGGAGTGAGTTTCAACCACTCGGTGTTGTGACCGGCGTTACACCCTTCAATTTTCCTGCAATGGTACCACTGTGGATGTTTCCGCTGGCCATTGTGTGTGGTAATACCTTCATACTAAAACCTTCTGAACGGGATCCCAGCGCGGCACTGTACATTGCTCAGTTACTAAGTGAAGCGGGGTTACCCAAAGGGGTATTAAATGTGGTCAATGGTGATAAAGAAGCCGTTGACTTATTGTTGACTGATTCTCGCGTCAAAGCGGTGAGTTTTGTTGGATCAACGCCTATTGCTGAGTATGTCTATTCAACGGCGAGTGCAAATGGTAAGCGTTGCCAAGCGCTTGGTGGCGCTAAAAATCACGCGATTGTCATGCCCGATGCCGACATGGATAATGCGGTTAATCAGCTATTAGGCGCTGCCTTTGGCTCTTCTGGCGAGCGCTGCATGGCGCTATCTGTAGTGGTGGCTGTTGGTCAAAAGGCCGCAGACGACTTGGTCGCCAAAATGCAAAAGGCCATGACCAATCTCAACGTTGGCCCCTACGATAAGCCGAGCAATGATTTTGGGCCTTTAATTACCGCCGAACATCGTGCCAAGGTAATTGCTTACATTACTGGAGCTGAGGAGCAAGGCGCTAAAATTGTAGTTGACGGCCGTGATTTAAACGTTAGCGGTCATGAAAATGGATTTTTTGTGGGCGCTACCCTGATAGATGGGGTCACTGCCGACATGGACAGTTATCAAGCTGAAATCTTTGGTCCTGTTCTGCAAGTAATGCGGGTTGATACAATGGAACAAGCGATGCAACTCATTGATGAGCATGAATATGGCAATGGAACCTGCATATTCACTCGAGATGGTGAGGCTGCCCGTTATTTTTCTGACCACATTCAGGTTGGCATGGTGGGTATTAATGTGCCTTTACCTGTTCCGGTGGCGTATCACAGTTTCGGGGGCTGGAAACGTTCATTATTTGGTGATTTACATGCTTACGGACCGGATGGTGTGCGTTTTTATACTAAGCGCAAAACCATAACTCAGCGCTGGCCGTCGAGTGGTATTCGTGAGGGAGTTAGCTTTACTTTTCCATCTTAAATAGTTGTTAAAAATTATTATGGACCATAAGCTTATAATACCTTTTGGTCCAATTACTGTTTACTATCGTTTCTACCGATTATGTTAATTACTTGTCACCAATTTTTATCGATTAGTGGATGGACTATAAACTTACCTGAACTTTGGTATGTTAATGCGTATATTGCATTTTTTAGCACAATCATTTAGCGGTAGCTTCTTCCATAATTTGAAGTCTAAATATGCCTATTTAAACGCAGATATTAATAGCGCATTACCAAAACTATAAGTTCGATGATGCCCAAATAATTTGCTAGCTAGGCCCTTAAACCAGACTAACATGCGTAATATTTACGCCCATTTTCGTCAATAGGCCTTGTTTAATAATCCTGCCTTGATCAATTCTTGTATAAGCGCTTTTAATCAGTATAATACGCGTCCCTCCTTGTTAGTGTTTCAGAATTTTTCCAAAAAAATCTAAAATCTCCCAAGGCTGGTGTAACTGGAATTTAAGCATTTCGCCAAGTGCGAAATAGCAAAAGATTTTAGGGGTGTAGTTCCAATGGTAGAACAGCGGTCTCCAAAACCGATGGCTGGGGGTTCGAATCCCTCCACCCCTGCCATTTAGTTAAAATACAGGTTTAGTTTACTTTACCTGTAAGGTACAAATAGTATACAGAGGTGGAGGGTGAGAACCCCCAAAGGTTTGACAAATCGTCTGGAACGATTTGAACCGCGGAAGCGCCGCTTGCGGTCAGTTGCATGGACGCAACTGAGTTAATCCCTCCACCCCTGCCATTTAAAAAGTAATGGCGATAAGCCTTGCCTCTGGCGGCTTATAAGTCCAAATATATAGCATGAAAATTAGGGTCTAGCATGAGCGAAAACACAGTAAACAATTCCAGTCCATTTGATTTAGTAAAATGGGTGGTTACCTTGGCTTTATTAGTTGGCATAGTGGCAGCCGATTATATTTATGATGATGTGTCGGTATTAATTCGTGCATTAGGCGCAGTTGTCGCTGTTGGTATAGCAGGTTTTATTGCCTCAACCACAGAAAAAGGCAGCGCTTTTATTAATTTTGCTAAAGACGCGCGCATCGAAGTGCGTAAAGTCGTGTGGCCTACACGTCAAGAAAGTACTCAGACAACAATTATTGTGCTGATCGCCACCGCAGTTATTGCCCTATTAATATACTTTATTGATTGGATTATTGTTGAGTTGGTATCGTTTATTACTGGTTTAGGGATTTAAGCTATGTCTGATAAAAAATGGTATGTAGTTCAAGCATTTTCTGGCTATGAAGGTCGTGTTAAAAAAACCTTAGTTGAACACATCAAAATGAATGCGATGGAAGAGCACTTCGGAGACATCTTAGTGCCTACTGAAGAAGTGGTAGAGATGCGTTCTGGCCAACAGCGTAAGAGCGAACGTAAATTCTTCCCTGGTTATGTATTGGTGCAAATGGATATGAATGAAGATTCATGGCATTTAGTTAAAAGTATTCCTCGAGTATTAGGGTTTATTGGTGGTACTTCTGACCGTCCAGCTCCTATTACTACCAAAGAAGCTAATGCTATCTTGAATCGTTTGGAAGAGTCACATGACAAACCTAAACCGAAAACTATGTTTGAACCAGGTGAAGTGGTTAGAGTCACTGAAGGTCCATTCGCTGATTTCAATGGTGTAGTCGAAGTAGTTGACTATGAAAAGAGCCGCCTAAAAGTATCGGTACTTATCTTCGGTCGCTCTACACCAGTAGAACTAGAATTCGGACAAGTGGAGAAGGGGTGAAGCCGGAGTCTTTTTGAAGCGAAGCTTCAACCGGCTGAACGACCGACATGCGACCACCATGGATGGTGGAAGGTAGAATAACGCAGGAGCAGTTATCGAGATGTCGGGCTGGACTTTGCCACAGGATGTGCCCGAAGAGACTGCGTTAGGCGGTCTCTTTTAGTTTAAAAGAGTTAAAAATCCTTTATTGTTACTTGGATATTAAGCTGGACACTGCGCCACGGATGGCGTCGAAGAAATTAAACTAAAAACGTCAAATAGGCGTTTTTGTTGTTTTTAGAGGGAAGCTTATTCTCGGCGTACAAGCAATATCTTTCGCATTTTCATACATTTATCATCACGCTTAATTAACAAGCATAAAAGACTAAAAAGTCAACAATAGGACTTGTGTTACCCTATGTCATCATCTATAATTTGCGACCCTTTTTATGGAACGGGAAGCCGATTGAGTAATCATCCTCAGTGATTACGAGGCGTTTAACCCAAATTTGAGAGTATGAATCATGGCAAAGAAAGTCACTGGCTTAATTAAGCTACAGGTTGCAGCAGGCGCTGCTAACCCAAGTCCACCAGTTGGTCCAGCATTGGGTCAAAAAGGTGTTAACATCATGGAATTCTGTAAGGCATTTAATGCTAAAACTGCAGAAATGGAAAAAGGTTCTCCAGTTCCTGTTGTTATTACAGTTTATGAAGATCGTTCGTTTACCTTTGAAACTAAAACTCCTCCAGCTTCTTATTTATTGAAAAAAGCTGCGGGCATTAAGAGTGGTTCTGGTCGCCCTAACACTGAAAAAGTTGGCAAGGTGACTCGCGCGCAATTAGAAGATATTGCAAAAGCGAAAGAAGCAGATCTTACAGCAGCTAGCTTAGACGCAGCTGTTAATACCATCGCTGGCTCTGCACGCAGCATGGGCCTGGTAGTAGAAGGATAAGACAATGGCTAAATTATCAAAACGTGTGCGTTTAGCACGCAGCAAAGTTGATTCACGTAAAGAATATGGTTTCAATGAAGCAGTTGCTTTGTTGAAAGAATTAGCGACATCTAAGTTTCCTGAAAGTATCGACGTATCTGTTAACTTGGGTATCGATGCACGTAAATCTGATCAAAACGTACGTGGTGCAACTGTACTGCCTAACGGTACTGGTAAAGATGTTCGTGTTGCCGTATTTACACAAGGTGCAAACGCTGAAGCAGCTAAAGCTGCTGGTGCTGACATCGTTGGTATGGAAGACTTAGCTGAATTAGTTAAGAAAGGCGAAATGAATTTTGACGTAGTTGTTGCATCTCCTGATGCAATGCGCGTTGTTGGTATGTTAGGTCAGATTTTAGGTCCTCGTGGCTTAATGCCTAACCCTAAAACCGGCACTGTAACGCCAGACGTTGCGACAGCAGTAAGAAATGCTAAAGCGGGTCAGGTTCGTTATCGTAACGACAAAAACGGTATTATCCATGCAAGCATTGGCAAAATCGCTTTTGGACCACAACAGATCCAAGAAAACCTTAACGCGTTGTTGGAAGCACTTCGTCGTGCTAAACCTTCATCTGCTAAAGGTGTATTTATTAAGAAAGTAAGCTTGAGCACCACTATGGGCGCAGGTATTGCTATCGACCAAGGTAGCCTTCAAGCTAGTCAAGAAGGTTAATCTGGTTGCCCGAACCACGTGGTTCGGGATAGCAAATAAGTGGGTTTGAAATCGACTTATTTGTTCTCTGTAAAGGTTATGGGTTGGAGTCTGGTTTGCTTGCAAACTTAGACTCCCGTCCAAGACCGCAGGCGTAGATTGGTGGAAGAGGTAAGAGAACTTTCGCAGCAACAATCAACTTAAAATAACAGCCTGCGCAGACGGTGATTTCGACTCAGACTCTCTGGGGATACGAACACCGTAGAGCGGTGATATTATCAAAAGTGTAATGCTTTGAAGTAAGGTCATCTATCTGTGAATCCTGAAAATGATATTTCAATTAGAAAGAAATGATTTTTCAGACTTTAAGAGGTGAACACAGTGGCACTAGGTTTAGTAGCAAAGAAAGAGATCGTAGCAGAGATAAACGATGTTGCGTCTAAAGCTCTATCCGTTGCCGTTGCTGAATACCGTGGAATGGGCGTTGGGGAACTGACTGCTCTGCGTATTAAAGCTCGCGAACAAGGTGTGTATTTACGTGTAATTCGTAACACTCTTGCAAAACGCGCTTTAGCAGACAGTAATTTTGCTGATATCGACAGTGCCTTAGTTGGTCCGTTGATTTATGGTTTTTCTATGGATGCACCTGGTGGTGCAGCACGTCTTTTTAAAGACTTTAGTAAAACTAACAACAAACTTAAAGTTACCGCATTGACTATTGGTAGTGGTTTATTGGGTCCAGAGAAATTGGACGCAGTGGCTTCTCTACCTACCCGCGACGAAGCGTTGGCAAGATTACTTGCTACCTTCAAAGCGCCTGTTGGCAAGTTCGTTCAAACAATCAACGAAGTGCCTTCAAAGTTTGCGCGTGTATTGGCGGCGATCAAAGAAACCAAATAATTTGGCTCTTTGTATTTTTAAATTTTAACATTAACCCCAGGAGTTTAGAGAAATGGCTCTAACCAAAGAAGATATCTTAAACGCTATTGCTGAAATGCCAGTAATGGAATTAGTTGAATTAATCGCTGCCGCTGAAGAAAAATTCGGTGTAACTGCGACTGCCGCTGTTGCTGCTGCTGCTCCTGTAGCTGCTGCTGAAGCTGCTGCAGAACAAACTGAATTTGACGTAGTTATGACTGCTTTCGGCGCTAACAAAGTTGCTGTTATCAAAGCCGTACGTGGCGCAACTGGTCTTGGCTTGAAAGAAGCTAAAGACTTAGTTGAAGCTGCTCCTAAAGCGATCAAAGAAGGCGTATCTAAAGCTGACGCTGAAGCACTTAAGAAAGAGCTTGAAGAAGCTGGTGCTACAGTTGAGCTTAAATAATCTGCCTAAACACAGATTATTAGCCTGAAATGGCGTAGGCTGGTGATTGTATAATCACCAGCCTTTTTGCGCTGTAGGATTTGGTATTTTCATCCTTTGATACCGGTTCTAGTTTTGAAGTGCAAATTGTTATCAAACATTAATAAAACCAATAAGTTAAGTAAGCCTCTTAATGAATTTGGTCAATGCGTTGATGACAAGCTTTAAGGATGGTGGAAGTTTGCTTAGTTAGATAAGTCTATCAAGCAAGTTGGGTCAAAAATCGGCAGGCTGAGGAACCCATGGTTTACTCTTATAGCGAAAAGAAACGTATCCGTAAGGATTTTGGCAAACGCCCACAGGTATTGGAAATACCGTATCTACTTTCAATCCAATTAGATTCTTTTAAGAAATTTATAGACCTCGATACCGATGGTCAACATGGACTGGAAGCAGCATTTCGATCAGTTTTCCCAATAAAAAGTTACTCTGGTAACGCTGAATTGCAATATGTAAGTTACCGTTTAGGTGATCCCATTTTTGACGTTAAAGAATGTCAAATTCGTGGTGTTACTTATTCTGCACCTTTACGTGTTAAGTTACGTTTAGTGTTATTTGACAGAGAAGCCGCACCAGGCACTGTTAAAGACATTAAAGAGCAAGAAGTCTACATGGGCGAAATTCCGCTTATGACTGATAACGGTACATTTGTTATCAACGGGACTGAGCGCGTTATTGTGTCGCAATTGCACCGTTCTCCAGGCGTGTTCTTCGATCACGACAAAGGCAAAACTCACTCATCAGGTAAAGTGTTGTATAACGCTCGCGTTATCCCATACCGTGGTTCGTGGTTAGACTTTGAATTTGACCCTAAAGATAACCTTTTTGTACGTATCGATCGTCGTCGTAAATTACCAGCGACTATTATTTTACGTGCATTGGAAATGGGAACTGAAGAAGTTCTTGATTTGTTTTTCGAGAAAAACCAAGTTCGCATTACCGAAGATAAATATTTATCTGACATCGTTCCAGACCGCTTACGTGGTGAAACGGCTCAGTTTGATATACTTGATGCTAAAGGCAATGTGTTGGTTGAAACCGGCCGTCGTATTTCTGCCCGTCATACTCGTGCTTTAGAAAAAGCCGGTATTACTGAGCTAGAAGTACCCGCAACTTATTTAGTGGGTCGTGTTTTTGCAAAAGATTATGTCAATAAAGAAACAGGTGAAATCATTGTTACTGCTAACGATGAATTAACCCTAGAAAATCTAGAAGAAATCAAAGAAGCCGGATTTACCAGTTTTGATACGCTTTATATCAACGAACTGGACCACGGTGCTTACATCTCAGACACATTGAGAATCGATAGTTCAACTAACAAGCTAGAAGCCTTAGTTGAAATCTATCGTATGATGCGCCCTGGTGAGCCACCGACTAAAGATGCTGCTGAAACCTTATTCAATAACTTGTTCTTCTCTTCAGATAGATATGACTTATCTTCTGTAGGTCGCATGAAGTTTAACCGTCGTTTAGGACGTGAAGAACTGACTGGTGAAGGCACGTTAAGTAAAATGGATATCGTTGCAGTTATCAAACAGTTGATCACTATTCGTGACGGTAAAGACGAAGTTGACGATATTGACCATTTAGGTAACCGTCGTATTCGTTCTGTTGGTGAGATGGCTGAAAACCAATTCCGTGTTGGTTTAGTGCGTGTTGAACGTGCCGTTAAAGAGCGTTTAAGTTTAGGTGACTTGGATGCGGTTATGCCGCAAGACTTGATCAATGCTAAGCCTATTTCTGCTGCGGTTAAAGAGTTCTTCGGCTCAAGCCAATTGTCACAGTTTATGGATCAAAACAACCCCTTGTCTGAAGTGACGCACAAACGTCGTATTTCAGCTTTAGGACCGGGCGGTTTGACTCGTGAACGTGCAGGCTTTGAAGTACGTGACGTACATCCGACTCACTATGGTCGTGTATGTCCTATCGAAACGCCAGAAGGTCCAAACATCGGTTTGATCAACTCTTTGGCAAGTTTCGCCCGTACTAACGATTTTGGTTTCTTAGAAACGCCTTATCGTAAAATTATTGACGGTGTAGTGACTGACGAAATCGATTATTTGTCAGCCATTGAAGAAGGCCAGTTTGCTATCGCTCAGGCTAACGTAGTGTTAGATGAAAATGGTAAATTAGCTGAAGATTTGATCCCTTGTCGTTTCCGTGGTGAAACCACATTAATGCAGAGCTCTGATATCACCTATATGGATGTATCACCTCAGCAGATCGTATCTATCGCTGCCAGTATTATTCCGTTCCTAGAACACGATGATGCAAACCGTGCATTGATGGGTTCAAACATGCAACGCCAAGCTGTACCTACTTTACGTGCTGATAAGCCTTTAGTTGGTACTGGTATGGAAAAAACCGTTGCTGTTGACTCAGGTGTAACTGTTGTTGCTAAACGTGGTGGTTCAGTTAGCTACGTTGATGCAAGCCGTATCGTTATCAAGGTTAATGAAGAAGAGATGACAGCCGGTGAAGCCGGTATCGATATCTACAACTTAACTAAATATACCCGTTCTAACCAGAACACCTGTATCAACCAACGTCCAAATTGTAATGTTGGTGAGCCAGTTGTAGCCGGCGACGTATTAGCAGATGGTCCATCTACTGATATGGGCGAGTTGGCACTAGGGCAAAATATGCGTATCGCATTCATGCCTTGGAATGGTTATAACTTCGAAGACTCAATCTTGATTTCAGAGCGTGTAGCGATGGAAGACAGATTCACCTCTATTCATATTCAAGAACTAAGCTGTATCGCTCGTGATACTAAGCTTGGGCCAGAAGAAATCTCTGCTGATATCCCCAATGTTGGTGAGTCTGCACTAGGTAAACTGGATGAATCAGGTGTTGTCTATATTGGCGCTGAAGTTAAAGGTGGCGACATCCTAGTGGGTAAAGTAACCCCTAAAGGTGAAACCCAACTGACGCCAGAAGAGAAACTATTACGAGCCATCTTCGGTGAAAAAGCCTCTGACGTTAAAGATACTTCATTACGTGTACCTAACAGTGTGCACGGTACCGTTATCGACGTTCAAGTATTCACCCGTGATGGTGTAGAAAAAGACAAACGTGCTCGCGAAATTGAAGATATGCAATTACGTGAAGTTAAAAAAGACTTAGGTGATGAATTCAATATTCTAGCCGATGGTATTTTTTCACGTGCTAGAAACGTATTGACCAGAGCCGGTATTGACCAAGCTAAACTTGATGGTCTACCCCGTGAAAAATGGTTCGATATCACCCTTAAAGATGATGATGTGCAAACTGAGTTAGATCAGATTGCTGAACAACATTCTGAAATCAAAGCTGACTTTGATACTAAGTTTGAAGCTAAACGTCGTAAAATCACCCAAGGTGATGACTTGGCTCCAGGTGTACTTAAAATTGTTAAAGTATATCTGGCGGTTAAACGTCATATCCAACCTGGTGATAAAATGGCCGGTCGTCACGGAAACAAAGGTGTTATTTCAACCATTAAACCAGTTGAAGATATGCCATATGATGAAAACGGTACGCCGGTAGACATCGTATTGAACCCATTGGGCGTACCTTCGCGTATGAACATTGGTCAGGTATTGGAAACTCACCTTGGTATGGCGGCAAACGGAATCGGTGTCAAAATCGACCGTATGCTTAAAGAACACGAGCAAATGAGTAAGCTACGTAGCTTCTTAAAAGAAGTTTACAGTGCCGGTAAGTCACATCAAGAAGTAGACCTAGATAGTTTCAGCGATGACGAAATCAATCGTTTAGCGAATAACTTGCGTAAAGGTGTACCGATGGCGACGCCAGTATTTGACGGTGCTACTGAAGCTGAAATCAAACACATGTTGACCCTTGCTGATCTGCCCACTAGTGGCCAAATCACCTTGTTTGACGGTCGTACTGGTCGCGCATTTGAGCGTCCTGTAACGGTAGGTTACATGTACATGCTGAAACTGAATCACTTAGTCGACGACAAAATGCATGCTCGTTCTACTGGTTCTTACAGTTTGGTAACGCAACAGCCGTTAGGTGGTAAAGCACAGTTTGGTGGTCAACGTTTTGGTGAGATGGAAGTATGGGCACTTGAAGCTTATGGTGCCGCTTATACCTTGCAAGAAATGTTAACCGTTAAATCCGATGACGTGAATGGCCGTACCAAAATGTATAAAAACATTGTGGATGGCGATCATCGTATGGAGCCAGGTATGCCGGAATCCTTCAACGTATTGTTGAAAGAAATCCGCTCACTCGGTATCAACATCGAATTAGAAGAGCAATAAACTGCTCTTACTGAGCTGATAGACAGGATAGTCCAGCACGTTGTGCTGGACATTTGCAACTGACTCCGCTGGGAGAGAAATGTGAAAGATTTATTAAAGTTTCTTAAGCAACAAAATAAGACTGAAGAGTTCGACAATATCAAAATAGGCCTTGCCTCGCCTGATATGATACGTTCATGGTCTTTTGGGGAAGTTAAGAAGCCCGAAACAATCAACTATCGTACCTTTAAGCCTGAGCGTGACGGTTTATTCTGCGCGCGTATTTTCGGGCCGGTAAAAGATTATGAATGTTTATGTGGTAAATATAAGCGCCTAAAACATCGCGGTGTTATCTGTGAAAAATGTGGCGTAGAAGTGACATTGACCAAAGTACGTCGTGAGCGTATGGGTCACATCGAACTTGCCAGCCCAGTCGCACATATTTGGTTCCTAAAATCATTACCGTCTCGTATCGGTTTGATGTTAGACATGACCTTACGTGACATTGAGCGAGTATTATATTTTGAATCATACGTGGTATCAGAACCAGGTATGACGACGCTTGAGCGCAGCCAACTTCTCAACGAAGAAGAATATTTGGATGCCTTAGAAGAGCACGGTGACGAGTTTGAAGCGAAGATGGGTGCCGAAGCAGTTTATGAATTGCTAAAAGCCTTAAACGTGGATGCCGACGTAGCCTCAATGCGTGAAGAATTGCCAAGTATTAATTCTGAAACCAAGCGTAAAAAGATCACTAAACGCCTTAAACTGCTTGAGTCTTTCCAACAGTCTGGTAACAAGCCAGAGTGGATGATTATGACAGTACTGCCAGTATTACCACCGGATTTACGTCCTTTGGTACCACTTGATGGTGGTCGTTTTGCTACTTCAGATCTAAACGATTTATATCGCCGTGTCATTAACCGTAACAACCGTTTGAAACGTCTCTTGGATTTGGCTGCGCCAGATATCATCGTTCGTAACGAAAAACGTATGTTACAAGAAGCGGTAGATGCTTTGTTAGATAACGGCCGTCGTGGTCGTGCAATTACTGGCTCTAACAAACGTCCTCTTAAATCTTTGGCCGATATGATCAAAGGTAAACAAGGTCGTTTCCGTCAAAACTTATTGGGTAAACGTGTAGATTATTCAGGCCGTTCGGTTATTACCGTTGGTCCTACACTACGTTTACATCAATGTGGTTTACCTAAGAAAATGGCACTTGAATTATTCAAGCCGTTTATCTACGGAAAGTTAGAAGGCCGTGGTTTAGCTACTACTATCAAAGCGGCTAAAAAGTTAGTTGAACGTGAAGATCCAGAAGTATGGGATGTATTAGATGAAGTAATCCGTGAACACCCGGTATTACTTAACCGTGCACCAACACTTCACAGATTAGGTATTCAAGCGTTTGAACCTACCTTAATTGAAGGTAAAGCCATTCAATTGCATCCATTGGTGTGTGCGGCTTATAACGCCGACTTCGATGGTGACCAAATGGCGGTACACATTCCATTAACTATCGAAGCTCAGTTAGAAGCTCGTGCGTTAATGATGTCAACCAACAACATCTTATCTCCAGCTAATGGTGAGCCAATCATCGTTCCTTCACAGGACGTTGTAATGGGTCTGTACTACATGACTCGTGACCGTGTAAATGGTCGTGGTGAAGGTATGGTATTTACCAGTCCCCATGAAGCTGAAAAAGCTTATCGTACCGAAGCGGCTGAATTGCATGCTCGCGTAAAAGTACGTATTACTGAATATGATGTTGATGCTGATGGCAATAAAACTGAAAAAGTAACCTTAACGGATACCACAGTTGGCCGTGCAATCTTATCGTTGATCCTACCAAAAGGTTTACCTTTTGAAACCATCAACCAAGCCATGGGTAAAAAAGCGATCTCACGTTTACTAAACGTTTGTTATCGTACTCTAGGTTTGAAAGATACGGTTATTACTGCTGACCAAATCATGTATACCGGTTTCCACTACGCGATGATCGCAGGTGCGTCTGTTGGTATTGATGACATGGTTATTCCTGATGCCAAAAAAGATATCATCGAAGAAGCAGAAGCTGAAGTTCGTGAAATCCAAGAGCAATTCCAATCAGGTTTAGTAACAGCCGGTGAGCGTTACAACAAAGTAATCGATATTTGGTCAAATGCTAACGAACGTGTAGCAAAAGCCATGATGACAAACCTATCAACTGAAAAAGTCATGAACCGTGATGGAGTAATGGAAGAACAAGCATCTTTCAACTCTGTGTTTATGATGGCTGACTCTGGTGCTCGTGGTAGCGCCGCGCAGATACGTCAGTTGGCTGGTATGCGTGGTCTGATGGCTAAACCTGATGGTTCAATCATCGAAACACCAATTACTGCAAACTTCCGTGAAGGTTTGAACGTACTTCAGTACTTCATCTCAACTCACGGTGCACGTAAAGGTTTGGCCGATACTGCACTTAAAACAGCTAACTCGGGTTATTTGACTCGTCGTCTAGTAGACGTTGCGCAGGATTTGGTTATTAACAACCTAGACTGTGGCACTTTCGAAGGTGTCAAAATGACTCCGTTAATCGAAGGTGGTGACGTAGTAGAACCATTGCGTGAACGCGTATTGGGTCGTACAGTTGCTGAAGACGTAGTTAAACCAGGTTCTGATGAAATCCTTGTTGAACGTAACGTATTGTTAGATGAAGCTTTGGTTGACATGTTAGAAGCCAACTCGGTTGACATGATCATGGTTCGCTCGGTTATCACTTGTGAAAATGACTTTGGTGTTTGTGCCAAGTGTTATGGTCGTGATTTGGCCCGTGGACACATGGTTGGCTTCGGTGAAGCTGTCGGTGTTATCGCAGCTCAATCAATCGGTGAGCCAGGTACACAGTTAACGATGCGTACCTTCCACATTGGTGGTGCGGCATCGAGAGCCTCTGCTGAAAACAGCGTACAAGTTAAAACGACGGGTACTCTTAAGTTACATAACGCTAAGTTTGTACGTAATACTGATGACAAAGTGGTTATCGTATCGCGTTCAACTGAGATCACCATTATTGATGATCAAGGTCGTGAAAAAGAGCGTTATAAAGTACCTTACGGCGCCATCTTGACTGTTAATGATGGTGCTAAAGTCACTGCTGGCGAGATCGTCGCTAACTGGGATCCGCATTCACATCCAATCGTTACTGAACGTGCTGCAAAAATCTCTTTTGCTGACATCGATGATAGTAATACTGAGATGCAACAAGATGAGTTGACAGGTTTGACCCGTATCGTGGTTAACGACTTGTCTAAGGCTAATGCGAAAGAGCCTAAACTTATTCTTGAAAGCGACGAGTTTGGTTTACAAGAAATCCGTCTGCCTAGTTTTACCACCATTGAAGCCACAGATGGCATGATGGCTAAACCTGGTGATGTGTTGGCGCGTATTCCTCAAGAAAGCTCAAAAACACGCGATATTACCGGTGGTTTACCACGTGTTGCCGACTTGTTCGAAGCTCGCCGTCCGAAAGAACCAGCTATCCTTGCGGAAGTGTCTGGTATGATCGGTTTTGGTAAAGAGACTAAGGGCAAAAAACGTTTAGTGATAACTCCTAAAGAGGGCGAGCCCTATGAAGAGATGATCCCTAAATGGCGTAACCTCAACGTATTCGAAGGTGAAAACGTTGAAAAAGGTGAAGTTATTGCTGACGGTCCAGAGTCACCCCATGACATTCTACGTTTACGTGGCATCTCTGCGGTGTCTAACTACATTGTTAACGAAGTACAAGAAGTTTACCGCTTACAAGGCGTAAAAATTAACGATAAGCACATCGAAGTGGTCATCCGCCAAATGTTGCGTAAGTGTATGATTACCTATTCAGGTGATACAAACTTCTTAGAAGGTGAGCAAGTAGAAGTTTCTAACGTTAAAATCGCTAACCGTGAAATCGAAAAGCAAGGAAAAATCCCTGCCAAGTATGAAACCCAATTATTGGGTATCACCAAAGCGTCGTTGTCGACTGAATCCTTTATTTCAGCGGCATCTTTCCAAGAAACAACCCGTGTTCTTACTGAAGCAGCAGTACAAGGTAAAGAAGATGAGTTACGTGGCTTGAAAGAAAACGTTATCGTTGGACGCTTGATCCCAGCTGGTACTGGTTTTGCGTATCATCAAAAACGTGCAGCAAATAAATTGGCCGCACGTTACCCAGAGCCTTCTGTTTCAGCTTCTGATGCAGAGTTAGCTTTGAGTGAAGCGTTAAATGCAGAGGTTAATGAATCCTCTGAAATTGACGAATAAAAAATAAGATCAAATTTGATCTGTAAGTAAAATGAAGCCCTTAAACCCATATTAAATGCGGTTTAAGGGCTTTCTTACTTGACAGCTAGGGTATTGATCATTAGACTTCCGCGACCCAAAATTAGGTAGCCCTATGGTTATCCAATGATGGGAGCGGATTTTTCGCGTTTTATACCCCAAGGGGTTAATCAGTCGTAATTTTAATCAGGAGCTAGTTAATGGCAACAGTTAACCAGTTAGTGCGCAAGCCACGCCAAGCACCAGTGACGAAGAGCAACGTCGCAGCTTTGCAAGCTTGTCCACAACGTCGTGGCGTATGTACTCGTGTATATACCACCACACCAAAAAAGCCGAACTCTGCATTACGTAAAGTATGCCGTGTTCGTTTAACCAACGGTTTTGAAGTTTCTTCTTATATCGGCGGTGAAGGTCATAACTTACAAGAGCACAGTGTTGTTCTTATTCGTGGTGGTCGTGTTAAAGATTTACCAGGTGTGCGTTATCACACTGTGCGCGGAACATTAGACTGCGCTGGCGTGACCAAACGTAGACAAGCCCGTTCTAAGTACGGCGCAAAAAGGCCGAAGTCTTAACGGTTCTCCGTTAGTAAGGCCAAACTAAGTATTAATTGAGTTTTGGGATATCCCTGAAAATTCTACGGAGAGTTGAAGATGCCAAGAAGAAGAGTTGTAGGTCAACGAAAAATCCTACCAGATCCTAAGTTCGGATCACAGTTACTAGCTAAATTTATGAATGTCGTGATGTTAGACGGCAAAAAATCGACTGCTGAAAAAATCGTTTACGGCGCATTAGAAATTGTTGCGCAAAAAGCTGGCAAAGCACAGCTAGACGTATTTGAAGATGCACTAGACAACATCCGCCCTACGGTTGAGGTTAAATCTCGTCGTGTTGGTGGTTCTACGTACCAAGTACCAGTAGAAGTTCGTCCAGTTCGTCGTAATGCGCTAGGTATGCGTTGGTTAGTAGATGCTGCTCGTAAGCGTGGCGAAAAATCAATGGCTCAACGCCTTGCAGCTGAAATGCTCGACGCTGCTGAAAACAAAGGCTCTGCGGTTAAGAAACGTGAAGACGTTCACCGTATGGCTGAAGCAAACAAAGCCTTCGCTCACTACCGCTGGTAATAAGAGAAAGCTATGGCTCGTATTACGCCCATTGGTCGTTATCGAAATATTGGTATCGTGGCTCACGTTGATGCGGGTAAAACCACAACAACTGAGCGCGTGCTGTTCTACACCGGTGTATCTCACAAAATAGGTGAAGTACATGACGGTGCTGCCACCATGGATTGGATGGAACAAGAACAGGAACGCGGCATTACTATTACGTCGGCAGCGATTACCTGCTTTTGGGCAGGCATGGATAAACAATACGAGCAACATCGTATAAATATCATAGACACGCCTGGACACGTTGACTTCACTATTGAAGTTGAGCGGTCTTTGCGTGTGCTTGATGGTGCCGTGGTAGTTTTTTGCGGCTCATCAGGTGTAGAACCTCAGTCAGAAACAGTGTGGCGTCAAGCTAATAAATACCACGTTCCACGTATTGTATTTGTTAACAAGATGGACAGAGCTGGAGCGGACTTTAAACGTGTTATCAAACAGATTCGTACTCGTTTAGGTGCCAATTGTGTGCCTATTCATTTGAATATTGGTGCAGAAGAGACCTTTAAAGGTGTCATCGACCTAATCAAGTTTAAAGCGATTAACTGGAGTGATGCCGATCAAGGTATGACCTTTAGTTATGAAGCTGTACCAGCTGAGTTAGTTGAGCAAGCGAAAGCAATGCGTATTGACTTAGTCGAGGCAGCCGCCGAAGCAAACGACGAATTGATGAACAAGTATTTGGAAGGTGAAGAACTTTCTGAAGAAGAAATCAAATTTGGTTTGCGTAAGCGTACTTTAAACAACGAAATTGTATTGGCAACCTGTGGTTCTGCCTTTAAAAATAAAGGTGTTCAAGCCGTACTCGATTCTGTTATCGAATATTTACCCTCACCGGTAGATGTACCCGCTATTAAAGGTATTCTCGATGATAAGGACGAAACGGAAGGTGAAAGGCCTGCAGACGATGATGCCCCCTTTGCGGCATTAGCGTTTAAAATTGCCTCAGATCCTTTTGTCGGTACCTTGACCTTTTTCCGTTGTTATTCTGGTGTAGTTAACACTGGTGACGCGGTATATAACCCAGTTAAAGCCAAACGTGAACGTTTTGGACGAATAGTGCAAATGCACGCGAAAGACCGTGAAGAACTTAAACAGGTTCGAGCAGGAGATATCGCAGCAGCTATTGGTTTAAAAGATGTCACCACTGGCGATACCTTATGTGATCCAAACCACATAATCACCCTTGAACGTATGGAATTTCCAGAACCGGTTATTTCTATTGCTGTTGAAGCACGTTCGCAAGCTGATCAAGAAAAGATGGGCATTGCCTTAAGTAAATTAACGGCGGAAGACCCCTCATTCAAGGTCAAGACAGATGAAGAGACTGGCCAAATCATTATCTCAGGTATGGGGGAATTACACCTCGATATCATCGTTGATCGCATGAAACGCGAATTCAATGTAGAGTGTAATGTAGGTAAACCACAAGTCGCCTATCGCGAAACTATTCGCTCTAAGGTGGATGTGGAAGGTAAATTTATCCGTCAATCGGGTGGTAAAGGCCAATATGGTCACGTTTGGTTAACGATTGAACCTCAAGAAGAAGGTGCTGGATACAAATTTATTAACGCTGTTGTAGGTGGTACGGTTCCTAAGGAATATATCCCCGCAGTTGATAAAGGTATTCAGGAACAGTTGCAAAATGGTGTGTTAGCAGGTTATCCGGTGCTTGATGTTAAAGTAACCTTGTTTGATGGCTCATATCATGATGTTGACTCTTCGGAAATGGCGTTTAAAATCGCTGGTTCAATGGGTTTCAAGAATGGTGCAGCGTTAGCGAATCCGGTATTGCTTGAACCAACAATGAAAGTTGAAGTCACCACACCAGAGGATTGGATGGGTGATGTGGTGGGTGATTTAAATCGCCGCCGCGGAATGATTGAAGGCATGGATGACGGTTTAGCTGGAATAAAAATAATTCATGCTAAAGTGCCATTGTCGGAAATGTTTGGTTATGCTACTGCACTGCGTTCTGCTACTCAGGGCCGTGCGTCATACTCAATGGAATTTTTTAATTACGCAGAAGCGCCCAATAACGTAGCTAAAGCTATTATTGACGCTAGACACTCTTAATAATGAAGGTCTGGTCCGGTTATCTATATTAATAGGGGCCGGACTTTTAACTTAGGAAAATGGTAAAATGGCAAAGTCAAAATTTGAACGTACAAAACCGCACGTAAACGTAGGTACTATCGGCCACGTTGACCACGGTAAAACCACCTTAACTGCAGCGATCACCACTGTATTGGCAAAAACCTACGGCGGTACTGCGAAAAACTTCGCAGCCATCGACAACGCTCCTGAAGAGCGTGAGCGCGGTATTACTATCAATACCTCACACGTAGAATACGATACTCCTAAGCGTCACTACGCCCACGTAGACTGTCCTGGACACGCCGATTATGTTAAAAACATGATCACTGGTGCTGCTCAAATGGACGGCGCTATCTTGGTTGTTGCTGCAACTGATGGTCCTATGCCACAAACGCGTGAGCACATCTTGTTAGGCCGTCAGGTTGGCGTACCTTATATGATCGTTTTCATGAACAAATGTGACATGGTAGACGACGAAGAATTATTAGAATTAGTTGAAATGGAAGTTCGTGAGTTATTAACTGAATATGACTTCCCTGGCGACGATTTACCAGTAATCAAAGGTTCAGCGCTTAAAGCTCTTGAAGGCGACCCAGCATGGGAAGCAAAAGTAATCGAATTGGCTGAAGCTCTAGATGCTTATATCCCAGAGCCAGAGCGTGCGATTGACCGTCCGTTCATCCTTCCTATCGAAGACGTATTCTCAATCTCAGGTCGTGGTACTGTTGTAACAGGCCGTGTTGAGCAAGGTATCGTTAAAGTAGGTGAGCCAGTAGAAATCGTAGGTATCAAAGCCACAACGACAACGACCTGTACTGGTGTAGAAATGTTCCGTAAATTGCTTGACGAAGGTCGTGCTGGTGAAAACGTAGGTGTGTTACTACGTGGTACTAAGCGTGAAGACGTAGAGCGTGGTCAAGTATTGTGTAAGCCTGGTTCAATCAAGCCACACACCACGTTTGAAGCTGAAGTTTACGTCTTGTCTAAAGACGAAGGTGGCCGTCATACGCCATTCTTCAAAGGTTACCGTCCACAGTTTTACTTCCGTACAACTGACGTAACAGGTGCTGTTGAGTTACCAGAAGGCGTAGAAATGGTAATGCCTGGTGACAACCTTAAATTTGTTGTTACGTTGATTCACCCAATCGCGATGGACGAAGGTTTACGCTTCGCAATCCGTGAAGGTGGACGTACAGTAGGTGCTGGCGTAGTAGCTAAAATCATTGCTTAATAGCTGATTTAACTCACGTTCTAAAAAAGGTCACTTCGGTGGCCTTTTTTTATGGCTTTCAACTATTGCGCGCTGGCGAATGGATACCTACGTGAGAAAAAGTTTCGAGAGAAGGTTGAACGTGTGAAACGCGGCCCCGAAGGGGCGTAGGCTAGGATGCCCGGAGTAAGTTTGTGGTTCCGTAGGCGTGAGCACTCAGTGTGGTGCACCCCATGTGGGGCATCCCATGCGGGGCATCCAATGCGGGGCATCCCATGCTGCTGTAGTAGCTAAAATCATTGTTTAATAGCTGATTTAATTAACGTTATAAAAAGGTCACTTCGGTGGCCTTTTTTTATCACTATAAATAGCTGTGAAGTTTACAAACAAGTAAAGTGCGAACATTTATTTTGTTTCTAAAATGTTGATTTATATACATTATTGTAACAAATTGGACCTTTTGGTCCGGATTATTGCAAAAAAATGGTAATATTCTTAATAATGCTCAAGGGTGACTTTACAGTTGCTGTAGCATTTATCATTATGCAGTTGAGGGGACAATAATGAACAACAGGATGTTGTAATTTACGCGCTTAACTTAGACTTTGCTCTTCGTTTTTATTCGCAACTTACTGTTTGATGGCATAAATAATGATAAATACTTTTTCAATTAGACAAAAAATTCTTTTAACCCTAATTCTTTTTGTAATGCTAACTGCGATGCTGGTCGGTACGGTGAGTATGTTGACGGCAAAATCCAGTATTGAAAATCGAGTCTTAAAATCTGAGTTGCCAACTACAGTTGAAAAAATTGCTGAAAATATTGATAGCGATATCGTATTAATGCAGGTTATAGCTCGCCAAATCGCCACTGATGAGCATATTCACCAGTGGGTAAATGGCGTGCGAGATAACGCAGGTGAAGCTTTATTAGTGAGAAAATTAAAAGCCGTCGCTGTGGCTAACCAATTAAGTGCGGTATCTTTTGCAGACAAAAATACCGCTGATTATTGGAATCAAGATGGCTTCTTGCGTCGTTTAAAACAAGATAATGCTGATGGTTGGTATTACAACTATACGGCAAGTGGCAAAGAGTACATGGTGAGTGTGTATCGTGACCCAAACACAGGTAAAACTGATTTATTTGTTAATTATCAACAGCCCAATGGCCAAGGTTTGTCAGGTACAGCTAAGTCTTTCAAATCTGTTGTTGATATGCTGGCAAGCTTCCAATTGGAACAAAGTGGCTTTGTTTATTTGGTGGATGGTAGCGGTGCTGTGCAGTTACACAAAGACAGTTCGGTGGTGGGGCAAGCCAGCTTAACAACTTTATTCGATGCTACTACCAGCGCGGTATTATTAAATAAGCAAAAATTCAACATGTCAGTGATAGACAAAAACGGACAGCGCTTTTTACTTGCTTCTAGTTTTATTCCAAGTATGGGCTGGTTTGTTGTAGCTGAAGTACCATACGATGAGATGTTCAGTAGTTTAACAAGTGCTACTTGGCAAATTTTACTTTGGTCCTTATTCATTGCGTTACTGGCTTCTATAGTGGCTTGGTTTATTGCAGGAACAGTGACCCGTCCTATTAGCCAGCTTGCCGAAGTTTTCAGTCAACTAGGGCAGGGCAATGCAGATCTTTCTTATCGTTTACCTCAAGATGGTCAAAAAGAAATAGCGGTTGTCGCTATTGGCTACAACAACTTTATTCAGAAGCTAGAGGACTTGTTTAATCAAATTGCCCGCAGCGGTGAGGAGTTAAGGGGAGTCGCAACCTTGCTCAAGCGTGATGCTGATCAAACAAAAAAGAGTGTAGAGGACAGCGCTCAAAATACTCAACTAATATCTAATGCTTTAGAAAAAGTCAGTGCCAGCGTGGTGATGGCGGCGAGTAATGCGACTGATGCCGCTAAAGTGGCGGATCAAATTAGTGGCGACGGCAAGGTCATTACCGACGTCATTCATAGTACCCAAATTGACATAAAGCAGCTAGCTGAAAAGATTAACGACGTAGCCAAAGTTATAACTTCTCTAACGAACAATACGGAGACAATCGCTAAAGTGCTTGAAACCATTCAGGCCATTTCAGATCAAACTAACTTATTGGCGTTAAATGCAGCGATAGAAGCAGCTCGGGCTGGCGAGCAGGGGCGCGGTTTCGCCGTAGTAGCTGAAGAGGTGCGTAATTTAGCTCGCAGAACGGCTGATTCCACTCACGAAGTCCAAGATATCATGGAAGAATTAAAGCGAACTTCAGGTTCTGCTACCACTGAAATCGCCCAGATCATTCAGCAGTCACAAACGACCTCTACATCAATTAGTCAGGCAGAAAAAATATTGTTGGAAAATCAGCAGCATTTTGTCCAAATTTCACAAACGAATAAAACAGTGGCGGTGGCCACAAACGAACAATCGGAAAATATCGAATCCATAAATATAAAAATGGCGGATATTCGTTACAGTGCACAGCAAAATGTACAAAACGTGCAACAAATTGCAGATCAAACGAATAGCTTGAATCAGTTAGCGGAGAAGTTAGATAGTTTGATTAGTTTGTATCAACGTCATTAAAGGCAAAAACTATCTATCAAAGTTAGCATTACGTATCCAAATACAAAGTGATAAATATTTTATTGTTTGAAAATTGAACTGTTTACTTTTATCGATTATGGTGGATTAAC
>NZ_LSNE01000020.1:165789-181356 GCF_001565895.1 Paraglaciecola hydrolytica | reverse complement strand
CGTAAATTGCTTGACGAAGGTCGTGCTGGTGAAAACGTAGGTGTGTTACTACGTGGTACTAAGCGTGAAGACGTAGAGCGTGGTCAAGTATTATGTAAGCCTGGTTCAATCAAGCCACATACTACATTCGAAGCTGAAGTATACGTATTGTCTAAAGATGAAGGTGGCCGTCATACTCCATTCTTCAAAGGCTACCGTCCACAGTTCTACTTCCGTACTACTGACGTAACTGGCGCTGTAGAGCTTCCAGAAGGCGTAGAAATGGTAATGCCAGGTGACAACCTTAAGTTTGTTGTTACGTTGATTCACCCAATCGCGATGGACGAAGGTTTACGTTTCGCTATCCGTGAAGGTGGAAGAACTGTTGGCGCCGGCGTTGTTGCAAAAATCATTGCATAATAGTCGCTACTAGCAACCTCTAAAAAAGCACTCAAATGAGTGCTTTTTTTATGCGCCAACGGTTTTCCACCGAAACGGATTTCCGTGACTATATTGTCTGGAACAATATAGAACGACCGGAGGTCGGCCCGCAGGGCGAAGGACAGGGTGAAAACGGAAAAAGGAACAGCAAATATTTTTGCTGTTTCCCGTTTGAACGACCCGAGCTCTGCGAGGGGCTGGAACGTCCGGAGTAACGTGGCCGTACTGTTGGTGCTGGCGTAGTAGCAAAAATCATCGCTTAATTTTATTAAGTCTGATGCAAAAAAGGTCACTTAGGTGGCCTTTTTTTATGCCCCTGACTTAGCCACACAAATTTAAGATTGAAGAATGCATGTGACCATCGGGAAGTTGAAAGGTAGAATAATCACGAACAACTCACAAAATTACTACGTGAAGTGATAATCGTATTGCTGCAAACTAGCTTGATAAGCGCCTTATTAAATAAAAATCACAATTAAAAAAAATTGAAAGAGAGCTCATGTTACAAAAACATATTAAACAAGCAGTGAGTTTTGCCTTATGGGAAGACTTAGGGGGTAAATCGGTCGAAGAGGGTGACATTACCGCTAATTTGATCCCAGTTGAGCAAACTATTACTGCTGACGTGATTACGCGCGAAGCATGTATATTGGCGGGTAGTGCGTGGGTTACAGAAACTTTTCAGCAACTGGACCCCACTATTAAATTGCAATGGTTTGCCAAAGATAGTGACAAACTCAGCGCTGGTCAGCGTATATTTCAAGTATCAGGCCCAGCTCGTGCTTTGTTAACGGGTGAAAGAACAGCCCTTAATTTTTTACAAACTCTCAGTGCTACCGCTACATTAACGGCGCAATGTGTAGAGGAACTAAAAGGCACACACACCCAATTACTCGATACCCGAAAAACCTTGCCTGGTTTGCGTATGGCGCAAAAATACGCGGTAACATGTGGCGGTGGTAAGAATCATCGTATAGGCTTGTTTGATGCATTTTTGATCAAAGAAAATCATATACTGGCTTGTGGCTCAATTGCTCAGGCAGTCAGTCGCGCACGTATGCAACACCCTGATTTACCAGTCGAAGTTGAAGTAGAAAATCTTGATGAATTGGCTCAAGGTATAAATGCTGGGGCCGACATCATTATGTTAGATAATTTTAGTGTGCCGATGATTAAGCAGGCTGTAGAGCTTAATCAGCGTAAAGCCAAACTGGAAGTATCGGGCAATGTAACACGCGATCAGCTTAAAATATTGGCCGCAACAGGTATAGACTTTATTTCTTCTGGTGCCTTAACTAAGCATGTGAATGCAATTGATTTATCTTTCCGCGTGATAGCCAAAGGTTAAGGTCTAAAAGTGAGCTGTTTTACACTTAAGACTAAGGTATGTGTTTACATACTTGCCAGAATGCGATGTCGTTCTATACTGAACAGGAATTTAAAGAACGCCATAAAGCAGCCCACTGTCACTGGCACAAACTTGTAAAACCACAATACACTGAAAAGTGTTGGAGATTTAAACCATGAACATGACTCAATTGAACAACGTTAAAAAACAAGGCGGCTTCACACTAATCGAATTAATGATTGTGGTAGCTATTATCGGTATTTTGGCCATGATCGCATTGCCTGCTTATCAAACTTATACAGCTAAAGCTGGGTTTACTGAAGTGGTTTCTGCTGCTGGCCCTGCTAAAACAGCGGTTGAAGTATGTGTACAAACCGGTATTCCTACTGACTGCTCAACCATTGTTCCACAAGCTGGTTGGTCAGCTAGTCCCTTGGTGACAAGCGTTGCGATTACAGGCGCTGCAGGTGGCCCATATACTATTACTGTAGTTCCTACTGCTGGTGTACGTAGTGGTGTAACTGCTACTGAAACCTATGTAGCTATTGGTACGGTTTTAAATGGTACAACCACTTGGACAACTCTTACTGGTGGATGTGTTGCAGCTAACCTGTGTTAATCTCTGGTTACTAATTAGCTAAATATTTATAGAAGCCCAGATTTGTCTGGGCTTTTTTGTTTAATCTCTACTCGGTACTGAATCTATGGCTTCTGCTCCTATTACTTTTGTTTACTCCGGCGCCAATAAAAAAGGTCAGGCAGTTAAAGGTGAAATTTCGGCCCTCTCGGTATTAGAGGCTAAGAATTTGCTGCGTCGTCAGGGCATTTCAGCTAAAAAGGTAAAAAAGTTAACAACTCCTTTATTTGGTAGAGGCGCAGAAAAAATCAAGCCGGTGGATATTGCCGTAGTATCTAGGCAGTTAGCCACTATGCTCAGTGCGGGTGTCACCTTAATTCAGTCGATAGATATGATTGCTCAGGGTCATCACAATGTAAAAATGCGTAAAATGTTGGGTGATATCAGTAATGAAGTAAAAGCCGGTAATCCTCTCTCCAACTCGTTGCGTAAACACCCCGAACAGTTTGATGATTTGTATTGTGATTTAGTTGAAACTGGCGAACAATCCGGTGCCTTGGAGACTATCTATGATCGTATCGCGATATATAAAGAAAAAGCCGAAGCCTTAAAATCTAAAATCAAAAAAGCGATGTTTTATCCTATTGCCGTTATCGTAGTGGCTTTTATTGTTACCACCATATTATTGATTTTTGTAGTGCCGCAGTTTGAAGAAATATTCAGTAGTTTTGGTGCTGAGTTACCCGCTTTTACCCAATTTGTTTTAATGATTTCACGTTTTATGCAGGATTACGGCTTATTTGTTGGTGCTGGCATATTCGCTTTTGGGTATTTATTTGGCAGAGCCCATAAAAAATCCAAAAAATTGCGAGATTCGGTAGATGCCAAAATACTCAAAATTCCGGTTATTGGTGAGATATTAAAAAAAGCCTCGGTAGCCCGTTTTACCCGTACCCTGTCTACAACTTTCGCGGCAGGTGTTCCACTTATTAGCGCTTTGGATTCGGCTGCCGGGGCTGCCGGTAATGCCATTTTTCGTGATGCCATATTATTTGTTAAGAAAGAAGTGGCCGGTGGTATTCAAATGAATACGGCAATGCGTGGTACAGGGGTCTTTCCCGAAATGGTGGTGCAAATGATAGCCATCGGTGAAGAAGCCGGCGCAGTAGATGAAATGCTCAGCAAAATTGCCTCGATTTACGAAGCCGAAGTTGACGATTTGGTTGACGGTTTAACGAGCTTACTTGAACCCATGATTATGGCGGTATTAGGTGTGGTCATTGGTGGTTTGATTGTCGCGATGTATTTACCGATCTTTGAAATGGGTAATGTTATTTAGCTAATAGCAGCTTCGAGTTTCGAGCTATAGAACAACCACAAGGCAATTTTGTAGGAGTTAACTGTAGGAGCTGCTTTAGTTGCGAAGGATTTTGTTAATATTTGTTCGGGCCTAAGGCCCTCCTACATTTAATATAGCTTTCGTCATTCCGGTGGGCTTTTGAGCCGGAATCGGTTTGTTTTAATCGTTTATGGATCCCTGCTAACAGCATGCAGGGATGACGGTAGGTAGGGTAGGAGTTGCTTTAGCTGCGAAAGATTTTGTTAATATTTGTTCGGCCCTAAAGACACTCCTAAAAAAGACAAGTCACTATTGTGTGATAGCTTGATATAAGGTTTTCTGGCAAGCTATGACGTTTTTCTTTCACTTATAAAAGTCTGTCAAAATGAATGCAATGATACAACTCATGGCCGAGTCTCCGGCATATTTTATTAGCACAGTGTTTGTGGTCAGTTTGTTGGTAGGCAGTTTTCTTAATGTGGTTATTTACCGCCTGCCCATTATGATGGAACGCAGTTGGCGCCGTGATTGTGAGCAGTTTTTACATCCCGACAGTGTTAACTCACAAGCCGAAACAACACCTTTTAATCTAGTTAAACCCGATTCAACCTGCCCTAAATGTCAGCACCTTATCCGCGCTTGGGAAAATATTCCTGTTGTTAGTTGGTTAGTGCTCAGAGGTAAATGCAGTAAATGCAGTAACCCAATCTCCATCCGTTACCCCTTAGTTGAATTGACCACTGCAGTTTTAAGCAGTTTAGCGGCGTGGCATTTTGGATTTGGCATGGCTGCCATGGTTGCTGTGCTGGCTACCTGGTTATTAATCGCCATGACCTTTATTGATCTCGATAAAATGTTATTACCCGACCAACTGACCTTGAGTTTGTTATGGATTGGTTTAGTGGTGAGTGTCAGCGATACTTTTGTATCAGCACAAGACGCCATTATTGGCGCAGCTTTGGGGTATGTTTGCCTATGGAGTTTATATTGGGCATTTAAATTGCTGACCGGCAAAGAGGGCATGGGTTACGGAGACTTTAAACTGCTTGCTGCTCTTGGCGCCTTGGTTGGCTGGCAACAATTACCCGTGGTGATTTTACTCTCGTCATTTGTTGGTGCGATAGTTGGCGTGAGCTTAATCGTCATTCAAGGACGAGATAAAAGTCAGCCTATTCCCTTTGGGCCTTATTTGGCCGCGGCAGGTTGGTTAACCTTGTTATACGGCGACTGGCTAGTTGATCAATATTGGAATTTGCTACTGTAGTATGCAAGTAGTAGTCCCTTAGGAATAGTAACAATGAGTCGTTTAGTCATAGGTTTAAGTGGCGGTATTGGCAGTGGTAAAACCACGGTAAGTGATTTATTTGCGGCCCTTGGTATAGCTATTATTGATGCTGATGTTATTGCTAGGCAAGTGGTTGAACCTGGCACTCCAGCACTTCAAGCCATCATTATAAAATTTGGTACACAAGTGCTCAACGATGGCGGTGAGTTAAATCGTAGTCAACTTAGGCAAGTGGTCTTCAGTGATCCTGCGAGTAAAGATTGGCTAAATGAGTTGTTACATCCCCTTATTCGTGCACAAATGTTAAGCCAAACTCAATCCGCGCAGTCTGCATATTGCATTCTCAGTGTGGCTCTATTGGTTGAAAACAAGTTAAGCGAACTAGTTGATCGCGTATTAATTGTTGATGTAAGTGAGGCGACTCAGTTGGCTCGCACCGTTAAACGCGATAACAGTAATGCCGAACAGATAAGTGCCATTATGCGGGCGCAAGCAAGTCGTGCCGAGCGTTTAGCCGTGGCTGACGATGTTATTGAAAATGAAGGCAATGCCAATGAACTAGTAGCAAAAGTGGCATTACTGCACAGTCAATATCTTAAGTTAGCCGCGAGCCGCGGAAGTTAATCGGCCGTTTACTCTAAACTCATAGCAATTTCCTATTCACAACTCTGCTTTTTACTTTTTTTTGTTTATAAAACTGGTTAAGGTGGAGCTTGAGCAACTACTCTTGGGATCACACCAAATGCGCGTTAACTTTCTACTTGTTTCTTTGATTATATTTTCGCTTTCAGCGATAGCGAAAGAGGATAAAACCCTAACGATCAAAGATTTTACTCAGGGCATGCAGCAACAAACGGGCTTTTTTAGTTTTTATTATCAGGCTGAACAAGACAAAGTATTTCTACAAATCAATGATTTTACTCAGACATTTTTATTCCAAAGCAGTATGCCCCAAGGAATTGGCTCTAATGATATCGGCCTCGATCGTGGGCAATTGGGTGAAACTCGCTTAGTAAAATTTGAGCGTTATGGCAATAAAGTGATGCTCAAACAACTCAACACCACCTATAGAGCAAGCTCTACCAATGCCGCAGAGCAAGCCAGTATTGATGAAGCTTTTGCCGATTCAGTTATTGCTGGGTTTCCGGTAGTGGCGGTTGATGGCAAAAGTGTATTGATTGATTACAGCGCGTTTTTACTCTCGGATATTCATAATATCAGCGGTCAATTAGACAATACCAAACAAGGCTCATATAAGCCCGATGCCATGCGCAGTGGGGTTTACTTGCCGCGCAGTAAAGCTTTTGCCGATAATACCGAACTCGAAGCCTTAGTGACCTTTACAGGTGGTAAAGCCGGTGAATATCTGCGCCAAGTCACGCCCGATCCCAGCAGTATTTCTGTGCATTTACACCATTCGTTCATTCGTTTACCCGATGATCAATATCAACCCCGCCAGTTCACACCTTACTCAGGTTATTGGGAAGTAGGTTATCAGGACTATTCAGCACCTATTGATCAAAGCATGGCGGTGCAGTTGATTCCCAGACACCGTTTACACAAAAAAGATCCTAATGCCCAGGTGAGTGAAGCCGTCGAGCCCATTGTTTATTATTTAGATCCTGGCATTCCAGAGCCCGTGATGAGCGCACTGAAAGACGGCGCATTGTGGTGGGATCAAGCTTTTACCGCTATCGGTTACAAAAACGCCTTTCAGGTCAAAGTATTACCTGAAGGTGCTGATCCCATGGATGTGCGTTACAACGTGATCCAGTGGGTACATCGAGCAACGCGTGGTTGGTCTTATGGCTCATCGGTTATTGACCCACGCACCGGCGAAATTATCAAAGGCCACGTTACTCTTGGCTCGTTACGAGTCAGACAAGATTATTTAATCGCCTTAGGTTTAACCAGCCCCTTTAGTGATAACGGACAAGACGACCTCAATGTTGATACCTCAGCCCAACGTGAGATGGCGCTGGCCCGTATTCGCCAATTATCCGCCCATGAAGTAGGCCATACACTGGGCATTGCCCATAACTTTTCGCCCAGTGAATATGGTCGTGAATCAGTGATGGACTACCCCCATCCCTATGTCTCAATCAAAGATGGCAAGATTAGTTTAGATGGCGCCTATGCGGTGGGAATGGGCGCTTGGGACAATTATGTGATTGCTTATGGCTATCAGGATTTTCCCAAAGCAAGCAACGAAACAACGGCTTTGCAGGCCTTAGTGCAACAAGCGCGGGATAAAAACTATGCGTATCAGTCTGATCCAGATGCACGTCCAGGTCATGCGGCTAATCCCTCTGGAAATCTGTGGGACAGTGGCGCAGATGCAGTTGACGAACTCGCGCGTTTAAGCAAAGTACGTGAACTAGCCTTAGCTAACTTTGGTTTAAAAACCCTCAAAAGTGGCAGCAGTTTATCGTCACTAGAAGAAACCCTAGTACCAATCTATTTGCTGCATCGTTATCAAGTCGAGGCCGTGGCTAAATTGGTCGGTGGCGTAGATTACGAATATGAACTTAAAGGTGATTATCCTCAGGCCAAAGGGGCAGTCGCAGTTGCTGCTGATAAACAAAAAGCGGCGATTAATGCACTGTTAACGACGCTGCAAACAGATTATTTAGCTATTCCCGAATCCATTACGCGTTTGATTACGCCAAAAGCCTACGGTGAGTCGCGCAATCGAGAAAGTTTTAATGGTCGCACCGGTTTGACCTTTGACCCTCTAAGTGCGGCAGAATCTGCGGCCAATTATAGCGTGGAGTTATTGCTTAAAGCCGAACGTTTAAATCGTGTAGCCCAGCAAGCAACAAACAAAAAAGGTGCGCCAACGGTAAGTAGTGTAGTGGCTAGTTTGTTTGCCAATACCATTCAAAAAAGTCAGTCAAAGTCACATGCCGAGTTGGCAAACCGTATCAGTCATGTGGTGCTTAACGCCACGGTTAACGCCAGTTTGCAAGATAACTTAGCGCCTGAAGTACGTGCTGAGCTTGAATTAGGCTTGTTGGATTTACTTAAGTGGCTCAAAAACAACGAGCGTAATTCTCAGCATAAGATCATGGCAAAACAGCTAGAGCAATTTATGCAAAGTGGTGAATGGAAGTCGTCTTTTAAAGCCAAAGCATTACCACCAGGATCACCAATCTAAATGTTAGATATCAACAATCAAAGTCGTTTTTGCCCCGAATGTGGGGCACAAACGCTCACTCAGCATTGTATTAAATCCTTTGTCTGTGGCACCTGTGGTTTTACCTATTTTCACAATGTGGCAGCAACCGTGACAGGTTTTATCTTTTACGACAATAAGTTGTTATTGGTTAAACGCGCCCAGCAACCCTGTTTAGGCATGCTGGATTTACCCGGCGGTTTTGTTGATCCAAATGAGTCTAACGAACAAGCCCTAATACGTGAGCTGCAAGAAGAATTACAATTGCAGGTTGATAGTATGCAATACATGTTTTCGTTTTCTAATAGCTATTGTTACAAAGCGGTGACCTATCCCACCTTGGATAGCTTTTTTATCATTAAGCTCAGTGTTTTACCTGAACTTGCCATCCAAGAAGAGGAGCTAAGTGGCTACAGCTGGCGAGATCCCAAAGACATAATCCCCGACACACTCGCATTTGAATCACATAAAAAAGCCCTAGCAGCCTGTATTGCTAATTGGCTGTAAAAGGGAAGTAGAAAAAGCAGTAAATAGATGCTAGAAACTAGAAACTAGTGTAGAGCTAAAGCAACAGACAAAAGCTACTTACCACAGAGTGCACAGAGAGTTGACTGGTTAAGAAACAGCAAAAACTACTAAACACAGAGGCCACCGAGT
The DNA here is from genome assembly GCF_001565895.1 of Paraglaciecola hydrolytica. GTDB lineage: Bacteria > Pseudomonadota > Gammaproteobacteria > Enterobacterales > Alteromonadaceae > Paraglaciecola > Paraglaciecola hydrolytica. The sequence continues at coordinate 172,555 of NZ_LSNE01000020.1, read as the reverse complement.
AATAACTATGCGGCTGCGCCGAAAGACAAAAGCATCTAACCACAGAGATCACAGAGGCTGCTCTGCACAGAGAACAGCAACAATATTTAATGTTAAGAAACGCTTGGACCTTGTCTTAACCAAATTTATTGTCTTTCCTCTGCGCCCTCTGTGGTAAGTAGCTTTTGTCTATTGCGTTAGCTCAACACTAGCCACTGGCGCCAAAACAGCAAAGCGATTCCGGCCCACAAGACCACCGGAATGACGGAAGCTTTTCACCTCAGAGGCTGCTCTGCACAGAGGTAACAAAAGATTGGGTGTTAAGACGACAGACTTCAAAACACCAGCTCCTTGTCTTAACCAAATTTATTGTCTTTCCTCCGCGCCCTCTGTGGTAAATAGCTTTTGTCTATTGCTTTAGCTCTACACTAGCCACTGGCGCCGAAAGACAAAAGCATCTAACCACAGAGTGCACAGAGGCAGCTCTACACAGAGAACAGCAACAATATTTAATGTTAAGAAACGCTTGGACCTTGTCTTAACCAAATTTATTGTCTTTCCTCTGCGCCCTCTGTGGTGAATAGCTTTTGTCTATTGCTTTAGCTCTACACTAGCCACTGGCGCCGAAAGACAAAAGCATCTAACCACAGAGTGCACAGAGGCAGCTCTACACAGAGAACAGCAACAATATTTAATGCTAAGAAACGCTTGGACCTTGTCTTAACCAAATTTATTGTCTTTCCTCTGCGCCCTCTGTGGTGAATAGCTTTTGTCTATTGCGTTAGCTCTACACTAGTTTCTAGTTTCTAGTTTCTGCTTATTCCGCTTTTTGGCTTTAGCTTTGCATAATCGCTTGGTACAATCGTTTGGTTATCTTGATAGTGACATCAAATTATTACGTCAAATGGAAGTTATGACACATTTCTCATATTTAAAGCCCTTACATGGCGTACAATTGATCGATAAAACGGCTGGTAGTCATATTCATGATTCGGTGCGTTTTACACTTCCATTTGAACAAGTTGATAGCCTACCTGTTTCCAACAATGCACCTATTTGGCAACTCAGTGATCAAGGCGAGCGCTACACCACTGAAATTAACCTTTACAGCCATTTAAACAACTACAGCTTAAATATTAATTGCGAAGGCAGTGGCACCTTTGTATTTGATTCGCAACACATGCAAGTGAGTTGGCAAGAGGGTGGTACCAGTTACGAACACTACATTCAAAGCACGGCCATCGCCTGTTGGCTCGAACTACAGGGGGTGCCTTGTATTCACGCTAATGCCATGTGTCACAATAATGATGCATTTTTATTTATTGCACCAAGTCGGACCGGAAAATCTACCCTAACTACCCATTTATTGAGTTATGGTTTTCAGATGATGACAGACGATATGGCCGCGCTGCATCATATCCAGCAAGGCCGTTACGAAATATACCCAAGTTGGCCAAAAATAAGACTATGGCCTGATTCGGTAACCAACTTGATTGGCACAAAACTTGATGATGCAAATAGCGTGAGCAAAGACAATAATACCAGCCAAGCTAATCAGCAATCAACTCATGTTGGTTTACATGTCATCGAGCAAAAAAATGTGCATGCTAAATTTGCCAAACAAGAACTTGAACTGGATGTTGAGCAAGGTAAAGTATGGCGCGAAAGCAGTGCCCCCTTAAAAGCGATTTACTTTTTAGAGCGCTCAGATGATATCGAAGAAACCTGCAATATAGTGCAGTTAAGTGCCAGTAAAGCCATGATACTCTTGCTACAAAACAGTATGCTGGCCGACGCCTATATTAATTTAGGTTTAGAAGTACAACGCTTACAGTGGTTCGCGGTTTTACTGGGTAAAATAAAAATGTATAAAATCATTTATAAAAATGGTTTGCAGCATTTACCTGAAGTATCTGAACAAATAAAACAGCACAGTTCAACACTGTAATAACGGGTTAATACACAAGTGTTAGATTGCAAAAAATGAAGATATCTAGGGAAAGCGATTCATGAGTGAAAACGACGGATTTGTCCGTAACAACATCAACCAGTTTGCCTTTATGTATCGACTTATCGATATCATGCTTATTCAGCTATGTTTGGCACTGGCCAGCTTACTGTATATTGATAAATACGATACCAAGTACTTTATGCTGGGTTTGATTGCCAACCTTAGCTTTATCTTTTTTGCCGAACTATTTGCCTTGTATCGTTCATGGCGTGCCAGCTCATTAAAAGAGATGTTGTTCTACGCCAGTGCCGCATGGGTGATGACCTTATTCCCGATTTTTGTATTTTTGTTTTTTACCAAACAAACCGAATATTTCTCACGTGTAGTTTTAGGCACCTGGATAATCAGCGTTACCATCTTGCTGTGTGCATGGCGTGTACTATTCAGGCAAATACTATTTGCTATGCGCCGTAACGGCCGCAATACCCGCAGTGTTGGCATAGTCGGCTTAACCAAACGTGGTATCGATCTATACAACGAAATCCAAAACCACCCCGAAACCGGCTATAAAATCACCGCCTTATTTGATGAACGAGGCCCTGACAGAATCGAAGATAAGTACTTAGACTACTTTAGGGGCGGCATTGATGAAGCAGTGCGTATGGCCCAAGAAGGTAAAATAGAAATTCTGTTTATTGGCTTACCCATGCAAGCCACCGACCGAATTAACGGCGTATTAAAAGCCTTAGGCGATACCACAGTCGACGTACACATATTACCCGACATGTTTACCTATAATTTGTTACATGCCCGTATGGGCCATGTGGGCGAGATGCAAACCATCAGCATCTACGATAGCCCCATGAAGGGCGGCTATCAAATAATGAAGCGCCTTGAAGACATCAGCCTTTCAATTGGCATACTCGCCTTAATCGCTATACCAATGTTAGTGATTGCAGCGGCAATCAAGCTTACTTCTAAAGGCCCAGTCATCTTTAAGCAAGACAGATACGGCATGGATGGTAAAAAAATCAAAATCTATAAATTTAGATCCATGACAACCCAAGATAATGGCGACGACATAAAACAAGCCACCAAAGGCGATACGCGCATTACGCCACTTGGGGCTTTTTTACGCCGCACCTCACTCGACGAACTACCCCAATTTATTAATGTATTACAGGGTGATATGTCGGTAGTGGGCCCACGCCCTCATGCCATATCCCACAACGAGTTATACCGTAAACAAATCAACTACTACATGCTGCGCCATAAAATGAAACCAGGCATCACAGGTTGGGCACAAGTTAACGGCTGGCGCGGTGAAACCGACACGGTCGACAAAATGGAAATGCGCATAAAATACGACTTATTTTATATCCGTAACTGGTCACTTTGGTTCGATTTTAAGATAGTCATATTCACGGTGTTAAGAGGTTTTGTAGGTAAACATGTTTATTAATTCTATTAGTGAATTTAGTAAAAATACATATTTTAAAGTTGAGAGCTATATAGTATTTGTATTTCTTTTTCAATACTTTTTCTACATAAAAGACTTACCAAATTTATATTATTTACAAAAGTTAATTTTACCACTAATACTTTCCATTATTACAATATTTATATTAATAAAAAAAAATAATAAATCCGAAAAAAGAATATTCTACATTTTTTTTGGTTATATCTTTATTTTAGTAAGCTCCAGTGTCGGCTCAACTTATTACTTTAATCAACCATTACTTTATTCGATTGTTGCAGAAGGCAAACTACTTGCCGCAGCATCGATATTTCTTGGGTACTACTACATAAAAAAAAGAAACGTTTCAGAGAAGGAATTACTTCACATATTAATGGTGTTGTTTTGGATAACAATTTCATTATACGTATATTTTCAGTATGCGATTGATCCATCTAAATACTGGCATCAAGACAGTCAAATTTTCATACTAGATTCAAAAGGTTTTAGAATAAAACTACCTGTTCAATTAATTACATTTGTTTCTTTTTATGCTTTAGCTAACCTAGAAAAAAACAAACTTAATATTGTTATATATGTAATAACATTATGGTACTTAACAAACTTCCATGACCAAAGGTTCTATTTATTTGTTTTCATCCTTGTTTCTTTAATAATACTGGTAGTGCGATATTTCCAAAAACATTGGAAATCATTGTTTTTTTTAGCAATACCAATCACCTTGCTCTCATTATTTCAATTATCTGACATAGTAAATTATCTGTCTAATGTTGATTCCATTTCAATTAGAGGTAATAGGTTTTTTGTGATTGAAGAGTTTTTACACAAAGGAAATTTGTTAAATTACTTTCTAGGAGCAGGAGAAATAAATGAGAATTGGAAGCTTAAAGAATTTCTATTTAGAACTCGTTTCTCATCATCTGACTTCGGAGTTATAGGGATATTTTATGAGTTTGGAATATTTGGAATTATTTTCTTTTTCTTTTTTTATGCTTATATCATGATGAAAATAACTAAAATAAAAGACGGAGTGCTTCAAGGATTTAAGTATTTTTTCGTATTTTCATTTTTTCTATCATTACTATCTCCTTATCTCTTTTATTACGCAGGTCTACTATGCGGCATGGTAGGTATTATGGAAAATTACCTCACCCAAAATTATAGAACAAATAAAACAGAGCCTAACTCAGATTTCAAACAAGGATGAAAGAGATTTTATGAAAAAATACTTAGCAGATTATCTGTCCGGTAGAAATAACAATTTTAACCTAGTACGGTTTATTGCTTCTATAATGGTACTTGTTAGTCACAGTTTTGTCATAGTAACTGGTTCTAAGTATTCTGAGCCTTTAAGGGTTAGCCTCAATATGACATGGGGCAGTATTGCGGTAGATGTTTTTTTTATTAGTAGTGGTTTTCTCATATATAACAGCTTTCAAAGAAAAAAAAGCCTACTTTCATTTACTTGGGCAAGAATAGTCAGAATATATCCTGCATTGTTCTTTTGCGTGATATTTACTGTATTTGCAATAGGAATAGTATCTTCAGAACTCCCTCCTGATAATTATTTATTGAGTAATCAGGTTTATGTGTACTTAATAAAGAATATATTATTAATCACAGGAATAGAGTATCAACTACCTGGTGTTTTTCTTAACACACCTTTAAATAACATGGTCAATGGTTCTTTATGGACTTTACCCTACGAATTACTAATGTACTTGCTTTTAGCACTATTCCTAATTTCATTAAAACTAATTAATAGCAATTCAAATATTCCACTTTTTTTACTAATTACGGTAATCATATTAGCTACAGTCAATATATGTATACATTTAACACCTAACCTATCCAGTAGTTTAATAAAACTAACTTTCTTTTTTTTCTGCGGCGCTACATATTGTGCTTACGCTAACAAAGTAAAACTGTCGTTCCGTTATTTTATTTTGAGTCTGGTCGTGATTATTATAACTGCTTTTAATAAAGATATTTTCGTATTCGGTTACTTTATTTTTTTGCCCTATGTTATTTTTTACTTAGCATATATTCCGTCTGGTTTTATCCTGAATTTCAATAAATTAGGTGACTACTCATATGGATTGTATTTATATGCGTTTCCTATTCAACAGATTATTGTATTTCAAATACCTAATATCACTATTTCACAAATGATAGTTTATTCATTTATCTGCACACTTGTGCTAGCTATTTTGTCTTGGCAATTAATTGAAAAGCGCGCATTAAAAATGAAAATTAAATAAATGAACCTCATAAAATTTAATATTTTAAATAGTACTAACGAGGCTGATTTAAATGCAAAAAGATATAATTAAAAATATTAGTGTACTTTCGGGTATGCATAGAAGTGGTACCACTTTTCTTGGAAAAATTTTCCAAGAGTCAAATCATTATCATGTTTTCCATGAACCTTTCAACCGAACTTTTGGTTTGAAAGAAGTCAATTTCGATTATATTGATGTTAATACTGAACAAAATTTAAATTACCTAAAAAGTATTTCAAAGTTCGAAAATTTATCATTTTCAAGAAGTAGCCATTTTGACAGTCCTTATAAAAAAGTTTTACGTAAAATATGGGGAGGGAGAACGGAACAAGAGTGGCGAAAAATAAGATTACGTAATCTGTTCCAAAGTAAAAGTATCATATTAAAAGACCCCTTTTTAAGTCGCTCAAACTTGTTTCTCACCCAAGAACTCAATATCAAAGTTATATATGTGGTACGTCATCCATGTGCGGTATGGAATTCGATTAAAAATATGGGCTGGAAATTAAATTTACAGCACTACTCTTCTGCTAGTAACTCCGAACTACTACATAGATACTTCAATGCTGATGAAATTGTAAAGTTTTCTATAATTTGGGCGGATCTTCAAGCACATAATATTAAAATAAAAAATGATAATTACAAACTCATTAAACATGAAGATCTATGTATTACCCCCCAAGAAGTTATACAAGATTGCCTGCAATTTTTCGGAAATGAAAATGACGGCCTTGACGCTAAAATTGTTGAAAAGTATATGAATACAAGTAATAAAAGTAAAAAAAAATCTCAACTTCATAGCTTCAAAAGAAATCCTATTGAACTTACCCGAGCTTGGGAATCGGAATTAAGTAAAGAAGAAATTAAAATAATTATGCAGCACTGCGAAAAATTTACGTCCATAATTTACGAGAATTAAATAATTAAACTTAAATTATTGAACTCACTCACTTTTATAACTTAGAAAATGGTTTTTAAATGAAAAAAATAACAATTGGTTTACTTTGGCATAACTTTCTTTCAGGTAATTTGGGGGTTGGCGCTTTAAGTTATTCCCACGCCACACTTATAAAAGAA
>NZ_LSNE01000020.1:69771-165779 GCF_001565895.1 Paraglaciecola hydrolytica | reverse complement strand
GCTGGAGCGTTAGCGTTGGCGCTGGCTTTTATCGCTTATGAAAAGATGCTGGTGTCAACAGCCGATGAGAGTTTAGAGCGCTCCATTGCGGTATTGCCCTTTGAAGATATGAGCCCGGATAAATCGCAGGGGTATTTTGGTGATGGCATTGCTGAAGAAATTCTCAATTCCTTAGCCCGTTTAAATCAATTGGTAGTGATTTCCCGCACCTCGTCGTTTAATTTCAAAGACAGTAATACCGATATTCGCGACATCGGGCAACAGCTTAATGTCAATTACGTGCTCGAAGGTAGCGTGCGTAAGGATAAATCCCAATTACGTATTACCGCCCAGTTGATAGAAGTCACCAGCGGTGCGCATATCTGGTCACAAACCTATGACCGTACCTTAAACAGTATTTTTGCGGTGCAGGATGAACTCACCTATGCCATTACCCAAGCACTCAAACTTAATCTGTTACCTGATCAGGTTGAACATGAAGCCGGTATGACCTCGAACCCCGAAGCCTATGAGTTGTTTATTCAGGGGCGGGAGCTGGCTTATCGGCGCAGCTCGGATTCGTTAGAGCAAGCCGCTGACATATTGCAACAAGCGATAGAGCTGGATCCGCAGTTTTATCTTGCTAAGGCGCAACTTCATGTAGTATACGGCCTTGCCTTATTCTATGGGGGCTTTACCGAGGAATTACGTCAGTCAGAAACAGAACGCTTGTTTTGGGAGCTATTGGCCGCACCAGACTTTCCACTTAAAACGCTGGTAATGGCAACACAAGCTGAGAACAACAGTACACTCGCAATAAGCAGAGTGCTTTATCAACAAGCTTATGAACAAGCGCCCAATGACCCGCTCATTCAAAACGTCAGTACGTTAAGGCTGGATAATTATCAGGATATGATTCTGCGCCGGGAGCAGATACTGAAAACCAATCCGCAAAGTCAGGTCAATATGTCCAACCTTGGGTTTTTGTATTTAGTAACAGAACAACCTGATAAAGCTCAGGCAGTGTTATCCAGAATGGAACGGCTATTTCCAGATAACTCGCTGAACTTCGTCAGCAACCTTTATTTTAGTTACGCTTACCAACAGGATATTGAAGCGACCTTAGCGCTTATTAACGACTATCGCGGCGAGCCTAGTGCAGACTATAGAAGGGCAAAATCTTCAGTGAATATACTGAGCGGCAATATCGATACCGCGCTGGATTATATGGCCGAAGAGTTACGCCAGTCACCGGATTATGCAGAACAATTTTTGGGCGCTTTCTTATTACTATTGGATTTAGATATGCGAGGCAAACTCAACGAACAACAGCGCCTGCGCTTTCAACAATTACCGGTTAGTGAGTCTACCCAAAGCGAATTACTGACATACTACAAGCTGCTGTTAGGCGACGAAACTTTGTATGAACAACAACAGCAGTTGGCAGGGGTAAGCGCAGAGGAGTTTATGCAACGCGTTGATCTTAATCGCAGTGAGCCTTATGACTATGCAGCCATTAAAAAACGCAAAGGGGATGGCAGTTATGCGCAGGTACTGCAAACTAGTCTTGCTGATGCAAATTCCCTATGCCAACAAACTCAAAATAAGGTCGGCTGGTGGTGTGCAGATCTTATGTATTTCACTGGCGATATTTCCCTCCAGCAAACCCAGAGTATGTTTAAGCGCCAGCCAATGCTAGATACAGACTTGATAGGGATTGAGAAGTTTATCTTAACTGCACCCGCCTTTTACGGAATGAGCCTACACCCTGAGTTCGAGGCGCTGGCCAATGACTTTTTAAACCGCACCTTCAGAAAATGGAATCCGGATTTGGTGCCTGAAAATACCACTGAATAATCGCCTGGAATAGTAATCACAAACGACTTTTAACAGCCTCTTAAATGAGTAGACCATTATATTGCTTTGAGTGGTCATGCATGAATATCTCAACAACTTATCTATAAAGCATTGGGTCAATATTCATAATTAATGGTCAGTTTTCCTAATTTTTTGGTTGAATAAAATCTCGAACACAGAATTATATATCTATGTTATTGAAATATAATAATAAAATTTAGTGGCTTAACATTTGCTTTATAAGCCTTGAACCACTAATCGAGGAAAGGCTATGTATACAGATGAAGACCTGACAACTGCCGTTGAAGAAGGCATGTTTAGTCAAACGTCAGTGCAACAATTTCGCCAATTTATGGCAGAATCTAAAAATACACAATTAGTTGATGAAGAAAACTTTCGTTTAATCTCAGGGTTTAATGATGTGTTTGTAATGATTGCCAGTGGTTTGCTATTGGTGTCGGTTGCCTGGCTGGGCGCAACATTTGAACCTTGGTTTGGTGCTTTAGCCTTGTCTGCGGTTTCGTGGGGCTTAGCGGAATACTTTGTGCGTAAACGCCATATGGCTCTACCAGCTATTGGCCTGTTGCTGACGTTTTTGGGCGGTATATTTGCTGTGCCGATTTTATTTAATGATGTCAATCAGCAAAATGTGTCGGAAATGTCGCTGATTATTTCTGGTGTCATAACCGCCGTAGCAGCACGTTTACACTGGATGCGTTTTAAGGTACCGATTACTGTCGCCGTAGGCACCGCCGCTTCGGTTGTGTTTGTGCTGGCAATGATAATCAACTTTTCTCCAATGACGGTGACATTGATACTGCCGATGATCTTTGCTGGTGGACTGGTTACTTTTTTAATTGCGATGATCTGGGATGGAGCGGATCGTAGTCGGCAAACCCGTCGGACCGAATTATCAAGACAGCCATGTTATTCAATCGGCTAAGCCGATGCTTTTGATTTTCCCCTCGACTCCAACTTTCCCGATAGAAGTATCGGCTTGTCAAATGTCCAAACAGGGTGAAACTGGATTATTTAGAAGCGCAGCTTCGCCCAGTTGAACGGCTTCACATGGATGTGAAGACTGGGTGCCGATCATCATGGATGTGTTAAAGACTCTGTCAAAATATCAGCAAATTACATTTCCACGACATTGTTTCAACAAGGCTTGGCGAGCACAGGGATGTGCTCTCCAAGTCGGTTTGAAAATAAGGTGCAGGTGAAATCGGATCAGTAAGTTGGCCGGAGAGCGGCTTTTCTTGCTCACTTCTTTCAGCTGTTGGAAAGAAGTGAGTCGAGCCTCGGGACGAGGTTTGAAAAAACGTCATGCGACCAACATGGATGTTGGAAGGTAGAATAACGCAGGAGCAGTTATCGAGATGACGTAAACGGAGTGCATGCTTTGTCACGAAGCGATGCATTTATAAGTAAGCGCATGCTGTAGCTTGGTGCGCGCAGCGCATGCCCTGTGGCCGCAGGCCATGCCTTGTCGCGCAGCGATGCAATCAACTGTAAGCTCCGCGCATACCCTTTCGCGCAGCGATAAAGTAAGCGCAGCTTATCCCTGTTGCAACACCTTAATGCGTTCATCCAAGGGTGGATGACTGGAAAACAGTTTTTGCACCTTACCGGCACTAATCGCAAATGCCCTCATTTCATCCGGTAAGGGGGGAGCATCCTGATTTTGTTTTAAACGTTGTAAGGCCGCTATCATATTGTTGCGCCCTGCTAATTTGGCGCCACCGGCATCGGCTTTAAATTCGCGATAACGGGAGAACCACATGACTATCATTGAGGCGAATATGCCCAAAATAACCTGAGCGATAATCGACACTATCCAAAAAGCGGGCCCATGACCACGCTCTACTTTAAATACCACTCGATCGACTACATGGCCAATCACTCGCGACAAAAACACTACAAAGGTATTCACCACTCCTTGGATAAGGGTCAAAGTCACCATGTCGCCATTGGCCACATGGCTGACTTCATGACCTAATACCGCTTCGATTTCAGCTTTCGACATATGTTGTAATAAGCCGGTACTCACCGCGACCAAGGCCGAGTTTTTGTTCCAACCGGTAGCAAAAGCATTAGGGCTGGCATGATTAAAAATACCCACTTCTGGCATACCGATATTGGCGCGCTCAGCCTGCATTTTAACGGTTTGCACTAACCATCTTTCAGTTTCGTTACTTGGAGAATTAATCAGTTCTACACCCATTGTGCGTTTGGCCATAGACTTCGATAAAAACAGTGAAATAATCGAACCACTAAAACCAATAACAGCTGAATAAACCAACAAGGCTTGTAAATCTAAATCAACGCCGTTTTGCGCCAACAAACCTTGAAAACCAAACAAGCTAAACACCAAACTGATCAATGCCATGACGGCAATGTTAGTGGCTAAAAACATCAATATACGAAACATAAACACTCCTTGGTTGATGGCGCAGATATGGAGCTAATCCCTTAAAGGCACAAGAGGCTTAGTGACAAAAATTCTGCTCGGTGTGTTGAAATAGGTAATAGCTAGGTCTTGTTGCCACATTTAATTTGTTTTTCACCAATGTGGTAGACATTATTTACTGCAACATAGACTGTCGAGACAATGGCCGATGTAGGAATAGTAATAAGGGATAAAAACTCATCATTCCATTCATAAAAACTGGTATCTCCCTCTAGTAAATTAACCACTTTTAAGGTCTTTTTATCTGTCGATAATGCACATTGATATTTTTCAGTATGATCGACTGCCGGCATAACAACACAGCCTGTGAGGTTCAAAACACCTAAAAGCATTATTGCTTTGCTTAACATCAAGTTATCCTTTTTATAAATATAGTGAGTGAACGAAAGAGCACTTACTGATGACTTGCTTAAAATAACACAGTTGGTTAATTTAAATACCTAAAGTAATGTCGGTTTTATGCTTCGATGTGATCAGAAGTAATATTCAAAAGGAATGTTGTATGAAGCTATTTTTAGTCTTTTTCTATTTGACTTTAATAAGCACATTTTGCCACGCTGATTATCAGATAAACGATGCCAAAAGCTGTTTCAGAGGATCATTTGAGAGCTACGAAAGTTGGTTAGCTTATTCAGCCTCAAAAAAGAATTTTAACAAAGAGCGATTCTTAGCATCCTTTCCAAAAAGTAAATTCAATGAGCGAAAAGACACATTGGAATGTGTCGATTTTACTTATCAGGTTGACGGTTTCACTGTCGAAGGTTATTACCTTAAACCCAAACATCAACATAATAAAAAATTGCCTCTGGTCATCTATAACCGCGGTGGTAACGCTGACTATGGTTACATGGGTTTTAACAAGAAAATCGACTTTATAGCCGACATTGCAACAAGCGGTTATCTGGTTATTGGCAGTCAATACCGTGGTGCCAGTGCTCGTTTTATCAAAAATAATGGACAGGATGAATTTGGCGGCAATGACGTTAATGATGTCATCGCACTAGTAGAGATAGCCAAGGCTATGCCAGATGTTGATACCTCCAATATTGCACTGGTTGGCTGGAGTCGCGGAGTTATGCAGGCTTATCAGGCCGCAACACGGTTAAACAATGTTAAGGCTATGGTCGCCATTGCTGGCAATGCCGATGCAGAAAAAGCCTTGGCAAGGCGACCTGAAATGGAAAAGGTTTATCAAGCTAGGATTCCAAATTTTCAGTCTAACAGAGCCAAGGAGCTGGCCAAACGTTCGGTGATAAGGTGGATCGATAAACTGCCAACTGAAATGCCAATTTTACTGGTTCATGGCTCGGAGGATAAGCATGTAAATGTGGAGCAATCTAAACTACTTGCAACTGCCCTTAGCGAACAAGGCTACCCGCACAAGTTGGTTATTTATGAGGGTGATGACCATGGGTTGCTTAAAAGCAGAGCTGATCTTTTTGAGCAGTCCATAAGCTGGTTAAATAGTTACCTTAAAGCAAACTAATTGACAGTTTTAGCAAGGAAAATCCCGATAAAATAGATTTTTTAAGTTTTTTATAAAATCTTTGTCACACTTTGTTCAGTCGTCGTGCCTTTAACTTGTACATCACATTACAACTTAAAGGAAACCAGCAAAATGAAAACCCTAAACAACAAAACGCCTAAAAAATATACTTTAAAATTTAAACTCTCTTTTATCGCGCTGTTTATCGCCACTATCATTTTCCAACTCTTCGCCAATGGTTTGGTAAATGCAGCAGAAACAGCAAACAAACCATCCACCAACCAATTTACTATAAAGGTAATTGGCCAAGGCAAACCTGTAATACTTATTCCCGGTTTAATGTCTGATCAGCGAGTATGGGATGGCTTAAGTAAAGTACTGACAAAGCACTACCAATTACACCTTGTTAATATTGCCGGTTTTGCTGAAACACCGGCGACTACAAGCCCTTCATTACTTGCAGTCAAACAACAGCTGTTGAGTTATATCGAAAACAACAAACTCTTTAAACCCGCCATCATTGGCCATAGCCTAGGTGGATTTATGGCCATGTGGTTGGCATCTAGTGCTCCAGATTCCGTGGGAGCAGTGATATCCATTGACGGCCTACCTTATATTGGCCCAATATTTACGCAAACAAATGAGTCAACGGTAGCCAGCTTGGCAACACAGGCAATGCAAATAAACACGATGTATCAAGGTATGACTCAACAGCAACTGAGTATGCAAAGCCGTTATGGTTTGTCGCGTCAAGCAACCAGCACTGAGGCACAAAATACTGTTATGGCGATGATTGAACAATCTAATCCAGCCACTGTAGGCGAAGCCATCTTCACCCTGTTGAGCACTGATTTGCGCCAAGAAATCAGTAAAATCAACTCTCCTTTATTATTGTTAGGAGCATCAGGAGGCTTTGCTGATAGCGCCCCACAACAAGCGGCTGCAGAGCTTTATCAACAACAATTAACAGCCCTGCCTCAAGCTAAATTAGTAATGAATACCCAGTCGCGACATTTTATCATGCTCGACGACCCACAATGGTTAAATGCTCAAGTCAGTGAATTTTTGGATGCAGCATTATGAGTTTCAACGATGCTTTGCATGCCGACGTCCTTAAGGCGCAAGGGGGTGATCAGCAAGCTTTTGCCCGTCTGATCAAACAAACCAGTAATATGGTCAGTAGTATAGCGCTGGCCATCGTCAAAGATTTGGATAACAGCGAAGATGTAGCCCAGCAAGTTTATATAGGCGCATGGCAACAAATATCCAGTTTGCAAAATAGCAGGAGTATTTTGCCCTGGTTGCGCCAAAAGACGCGTTACAAAGCATTAAACTTTATGCGAGACAATAAACTAAAACAAAAGTTAGACAGTGAACAAGCCGACGAACTACTAGCCCAATTTTGTGATCCAACCGATGGACACGACATCGCCCTAGAGCGCCAGCAGCAATCAGTGATCGTGCAAGATTTTATTCAGCAACTGCCCGAAGAAAGCCGTGAGATAGTCTTACTTTATTATCGTGAAGAACAATCAAGCCAACAGGTCGCGCGTTTATTAGAGCAAAGTGAAGCCAATATTCGCCAAAAGTTGTCACGAGTCAGAAAGTTACTAGAAGAACAAATACTGGCTAAACATGGGCGTTTATTGCTCTCTACCGCGCCTACCCTTGGTTTTAGTGCCTTAGTACTTGGTGCAATTACCACCAGCAGTCCGGTTGCTGCAGCGAGTTTAGCCAGCAGTGGCGCAAGCAGTAAATCAGGCTTTTTTGCCAAGTTTTTGGCTGTATTAGGTGGCTCACTGTTAGGTGTGCTACTGGCTATTATTGCGGTGCGTATGAGTACAACTTTGTTACTGAAAAAAATGTCACGAGAAGCTGCCAAACAACAAGTGCTGCTCTACCGCAAATATATGACTATCTGGCTAATATTCAGTGGTGTCTTGCTAACCTGTGCCTACGAATTGACTTTAGGTTGGTGGGCTCCAGTAAGTGCCTACTCGTTATTTGCTTGGGGTGTGATAGTGCTAGTCACAAAAATGCACAAATTGGTCGAGTTAGAAATTTATGCCCTACCCACCTCTGATGCCAAAGAATTACGCAGCAGGAAGGTACAAAAATTTTGTGGCTTTTGGGGTTTAGTCTTAGGGATAACAACGGGTTTTGCAGGAATGCTTATTGGTTTGATCAATAGTGGAAGATTGCCACTGTAGCAGTGGCAATCTTAGCTAAAGCAGTTTGAAGCGTGCTAAAACAATCAAGCCAAGCCAACAATATACGCTCATAAAAGGCTTAAAAGTGAATCTATTTAACCAACAATGCAAACAAACTTAGCTCCAATTAGGACTCAAAAATACAGTCAATTCAACAGCGAGGTCATTTAGACTTGCATACTTATTAGGCTTGCCACAAACTCAAATAATAAGAATAAGAGTAAAATCAACATGAATTGGCGTGGATATGGATATTAAAAAAACGAAACCGTCCTCTAAAGGCATTGCCCGCAACCAACTATTCTTATTACTTGCCGTCGTACTGTTGGTTTTGGTGATCATTGCATACCAAAGAGGCTCAGCGGTTAGTGTTTCTCATGAAGATATTTTATTAGCTGATGTGCAACGTGGTGATGTGGATATTACCGTCAATGGTTTTGGCATTTTAAAATCCAACAAACGCCAGTTAATTACTGCGCAAAGTCCTGCCATTGTTAAAGAAATCATTCTAAAAGCAGGAGCCATAGTAGAAAGTGGCAGTGTGATTGTTCAACTAGAAAACCCCGATATTAATCAATTGGTAGAAAACGCCGAACAAGAGTTAAGCAAAGCAAAGGCTAATTATCGTAAATTGTTGCTCAACAATCAGCGTGAGTTACTAACAGAACAAGCCGCCATCGCCGATATAAAAACCCAACTGGAAGCTGCTACCCTAAAACGAGCTGCGCGCGAAACCTTGGTTAAAGATGGCGTAGTGTCAAAACTCGATTTTATCGAAAGTCAGCTGTTGGAAAGGCAATTAGAAAACCAATTGAAAATCAGCAGCCAACGCATGGAACAATTGTTAAAGGTGCATGCAGAGGCCCTCAATATTCAACAAGAGGAAAGCAACTTATATCAATCGAATCTTATTACTGCGCAAAAAAAATTAGATGATTTAAGCATTAAGGCGGCCTTTGCTGGGGTATTACAGCGCATGGATTTGGAGTTAGGGCAAAGCATTGCGGCGGGTAGTGAAGTCGCTTTAATAGGCAGTACCGATGACTTAATTGCCATGATCAATGTTGCTCAAAGTTCAGCGCAACAATTAAGCCTCAAGCAAAAAGTGCGAATTGATACTTACCAGCAAGTGATAACGGGCCATATTGTTAGAATTAATCCCGTGGTGTTTGAAAACACAGTTGAAATCGAAGTGGTATTTGATGCTGAGCAACCGGCTAATGTTAGGCCAGAACAAAGCATCAGTGCCGAGATTATAATTGAGTCGCTAAGCAATATTCTTTACGTACAACGTCCAGCCAAAGTACAAGCAGCAAGCAAGCAATTTGTCTACAAGCTTAACCAGAATAAGTCTGAAGCGGAACTGAGCGCCATAGGTTTTGGTAAACAAGCGAATCGTTCCATTGAAATAATAGAGGGTGCGCAGGCAGGAGATACCTTAATTATTTCAGATTTATCTAATTTAGATGCAACCCATATCAGCATTAATTAACAAGGAAACGTGATGGATAACATAAAAATTTCCATGAAAAATATCTGCAAGGTATTTGAAACCGATGAGTTGGAAACCCATGCCTTAGATCAAATTAATTTAAGCATAACTCAAGGTGACTACGTCGCTATTTCTGGGCCATCCGGCTGTGGTAAATCGACTCTATTGTCATTAATGGGTTTGCTTGACGAGGCCAGCAGTGGCGAATATTTACTTGATGGTATTGATGTCACTAAATTATCACTGGACCACGCTGCTGAATTAAGAAATCAAAAGATCGGTTTTATTTTCCAATCATTTAATCTAATTGATGAGATGACGGTGTTTGACAATATCGCTTTACCCCTTAGCTATCACAATAAGCCACCGTCAAAACAGGCAATAACGGAGCGTGTTAACCAATGTTTAGCTTTGGTTGGATTAAGTAACCGTAGCCAACATAAACCCAATCAGCTCTCTGGTGGACAACAACAGCGTGTGGCGATAGCGCGGGCTTTGGTTGCCAATCCATCCATATTGCTTGTGGATGAACCCACGGGAAACTTGGACTCTAAGACAGGTGACCAAATTATGGAGGTACTCGCTCAGCTTAATGAGCAAGGTACAACCATTTGCATGGTGACTCATGATCCTCGTTATGCTGCGATGGCAAAAAGTAGGATCAATTTGTTAGACGGTAAAATTAGCTAACGACAAGGATGATATTGTGAATAACTTGCTGATACAGATTAAGTTCGCCTGGCACAATCTAAAGAAAAAGCCCAGCTTTGTTAGTAGCGTCATTATTACTATGGGTCTTACTTTAGGTGCCCTGTTGTGTGTATTAACCCTTGCTTATGTCATTCTTTTTAAGCCCTTACCTTATCCCGATGCAGAGCGTTTATTTCGGGTTGACTCCACCGTAAATGTAGAGCAAAGAAAACCACTAGAAGGGCTCTATAGCTATCCGGGATTGATGGGTTTATATCAACGCCAAGATGTATTTAGCACCTCCGCGGTGGTAATAAATAGCAATGACGTTGAATCGTCTTTAGCTCATACCCCAGCGATGAAAGTTTCATTTGCCATGCCTGAATTTTTCCCGATGATGGGCGCTAGATATGCCATTGGCCGCGGCTTTGAACAAACTGAAGCTATCGACAGTTTTAATCCTGTGACTGTCATCAGTTATAAAACCTGGAAAAACGAATTCGATTTACGCCAAGATATTTTGTCGCAAAGTGTGACTTTTAGTGGGGTAACTTACCGCATCATTGGCGTTTTAGCTGAATCCTTTGCCGAACCCGCTATTTCATATATCGGTTATGAATCTGATGCATGGTTGACATGGGATTATAACTTTCGTCGTGATCTACGGGATAATTGGGCAGCGCTGATTAGTGGCTATATATTGGTGGGTAAATTACAGCCAAGTATTTCGCACCAGCAAGCCGAGCAAAAACTCAGTATGTTATTAAATGAGACATGGCAACAAAACACCACGAGTCATCCCCATTTCAAAAACTCACAAACGTCTGTGACATTGACTTCACTTAAAGACATTATATTGAGCGATAGCCAGTCGATGATTTATTTATTGCTGATCGGCATTGTCGGCTTAGTAGTTATTGCTTGTGCTAACGTCACTAATTTGTTTATGTCGCGCACCGCCGAGAAAAAACAACAACTGGCCATCTTTGCCGCTTTGGGGGCCAAAAAATCCCATTTATTTACCACACTTTTTGCTGAATCATTATTGTTAATGAGCTTGTCAATTATGCTGGCTATGGGTATCGCCTTGGGCGGATTTGAACTGATACATCGTTTTTTTACCGCTATATTTCCACGTGTCACGGAGTTATCGTTAAACGGATTTATGCTCATTGCGGCCATTGTTATAGCTCTTTCTTTGGCCTTTATATTTGCCCGTATTAGCAGCAATATGATCAATTATCGCGCCTTAAATACTGCCCTGCAAAGTGGCGGTAAAGGCACACAAGTTCAAGTATCTAAACGAGTTCGGCAAATTTTGATTGTCAGCCAAGTTGCCATAGCCACAGTATTGATATTGGTTAATACCAGCTTATTTCGTGAAGCCGCGATTACGATGACTCAGCCACTGGGCTTTAATACCGAAAATAGTTATTCACTAGGACTGTCTTATTCTGGTCGACCAAGGCCTCCAGCTGAACAGGTACAACCTATTATCAATGAGTTAATCAATCAGCTCGCGGAGCAACCTGAAGTACAAATGGCTACACAGTCTAATCCTCCATTTAATGCGCGAGAAGATGCAACATTCACTCTTGTCGGCCATGAAGACCCCATTGTCACCAGCGCAAATATGATCGGCAATGACTATTTTAGTTTGCTTGAGCAACCGCTATTGCAAGGACGGGAATTTACTAAGACAGACTTGCAGGCCAAAGCTCAGGTAGTGGTGATTAATGCAGAGCTCGCTGCACAGATCAGTGCTATTAATCCAAATACTGAGGTTCTCAATAGCCAAATCTACTTCGGTAAAATACCAATAACTATTATTGGTATTGTACAAAACGCCCAGTTGCCTTGGCACAAAACGGTTCAAGGTAAGTTTAATTTACCAATGAGAGAAGGAAGCACCGGTTTCTTAATTAAACTACATCCTAAGCAACATTTATCGCGAGAACGCATTGGTGAACTGCTCAAAAAAATCGACCCTAAATGGACAGTCTGGGATTACGTGAACTTACATGACTTACATTTACAGTATTTGTTTCCACAAATTATTATGGCAAGTACCACGGGGGCTTTAGCCTTATTAACCCTGTTACTCGCCGCAGTGGGTTTGTACGGAATTTTAAGTTACAGCACGCAAATGCGTAAAACTGAAATCGCCACTCGCTTAGCCATTGGCGCTAAACGCAATGCTATATTCAAACTTATGGTTAAAGATAATGTAGGTGCCATTTCATTGGGAATCATTTTAGGCATTATCATTTTACTCGGGCTGTTTATTGGTTTTAGCGAGGTATTGCAGGAATATCTGTCTTATTACCTCATCCTCATGTTTGCAATAACCTTGGCAATGATAAGCATAGTAGCACTGGGCGCGGCCTATTTACCTTTACGCCAGTATTTCTCTAAACCAATCAGTACATTATTAAGAGGGGAGTAATACCAACTCCATTAAATAAATGTACACTCAGCGAGAATTTAAAAGCACATAATCAAGGCGCTTGAATGAAAAAGCCCAGTCATTATTTGCTGGGCTTTTTGCTAAAGACTGTCGGGTTTACAAGCGAGTATTACATGTTAATTTTGGTAAGATAATTATATGTCTTACTCAACCATGACAGGTTACTACTTTGTTAGCCGCAATCTTATCCGCACATCTTTATACCAAAGCTAACATCATCTCAGCAGTACTGACTTCAAACTTGCCTGGGGCTTCTATGTTAAGCACCTTGACCACACCATCGTCAACTAACATGGCGTAACGCACCGAGCGTAAACCACCAAAAGTTGCGGTTTGTTTGGCTAAACCTATGGCGCTGGCAAATTCAGCGCCACCATCGGCCAGCATAATGAGGTGTTCGGCATTATGGGCATCGCCCCACGCAGCCATAACAAAGGCATCATTCACCGAGGTACAGACAACACTATCAATGCCCTTAGCTTGAAATTTATCAAATAAGCTTACATAGCCAGGTAAATGGGCTTCAGAACAGGTTGGCGTAAAAGCTCCTGGCACCGCAAAAACCACTACTTTTTTGCCAGCAAAAATGTCAGCTGTGGTGGGGTTAGAGCTAATGCCATCTTTACGTAAACTAAAGGTTACTTCGGGTAAGGTATCACCAGTTTTAATCATCTTATTCTCCACATTAATTGTTTTTGGGCTGTAATAAATCCCACTTATTGCCTTCACCATCGCGAAACATAACCACGGTAGCGTAAATCTCTTCTCTGGGCTGCTCTAAAAATTCCACGCCAGCGGTTTGCATACCTTGATAATCAGTCCAAAAATCTTCACTTTGCAAAAACAGAAAAACACCTTCTCCAGCTTGTTTGCCAATTAGGTGCTGCTGTTGTTGATTGGC
This sequence comes from Paraglaciecola hydrolytica, assembly GCF_001565895.1. Classification (GTDB taxonomy): domain Bacteria; phylum Pseudomonadota; class Gammaproteobacteria; order Enterobacterales; family Alteromonadaceae; genus Paraglaciecola; species Paraglaciecola hydrolytica. Next base: position 152,230 of record NZ_LSNE01000020.1, on the reverse strand, counting down.
CAAGGTTAATACTAAAGCACTAGTTGATGCATTATGTTGTGGCGCAACTCGGATCCAGCGTTGCTCACTTGTTACAGGTACGTCACATAAGAGCTTAAACCCCAACTTATTGACATAAAAATCAATGTCACGATCGTAGTTAGCAACCAATACACTGACGTTGCTGATCATCATGATGCGTCCTCCTTGTGACTTACAATGAGGTAAATATCAAACCGGTTGGCTTTGCCTTGCATCTCTATTTGTGGTTTAAGGCCTGCCAGATAGGGCGCGTCTGCTGGGCGTTTAACGACCACGCGTTTTAAGGCTAAGGCCAAAGCCGGTTTTAATAATAGGTCGGCATCTTCATCTGGGCCTAGCAATTGCTGAAACAAACGCATTTCTTTTTTAACTAAGGCTGATTTTTTACGATGGGGGAACATGGGATCTAAATACACCACATCGGGGCGCTCAGCTTGCCAATCATTCATTAGCTCAATCGCAATGCCGTGTTGCAAAATCATAGACTGGGGCAACCAAGAGGCCAGTTCACCGCTTTGCTTAGCTCGTTCAATCCCATCAGCCAACAAAGCCGCCACTACCGGTGAACGTTCGATTAACTGTAACTTACAGCCCAAACTGGCTAAGACAAAAGCATCACGGCCTAAGCCCGCTGTCGCATCTAAGACTTTTAAACCTACTTGGCCTTTTAAGCCCACGGCCTTGGCAATGGCTTCTTTTTTACCACCTCCGTGTAAACGCCTAAAGGTCAGGGCGTCGGAGGCAAAGTCGACCAGCACTTCGCCTACTTTGGGTTCGTCGAGTTGTTTAAGCGCCAAGTGTTGTTCGCTTTGCAACAACACCAGTCCTTGAGTCGCGTTGGCAACAAAAGGCAAACCCCAGTATTCAGCCGTTTGTTGGGCTTTGCTCAGCAAAGCCACGCTGGCACCTTGCGGCACGGTAACAGGAGTGGTGCGATTATGAATATCAAGCATGACCGTAATGTTCTTTATGAGCTAACCAACGATTAATAATAGCTTGGGCATTGGCAGGATAATGTTGCCACAAATGCTGAGCCAGTTCTTGTACCTGGGGGATCAATTCGGCATCACGAATAAGATCGGCAATTTTTAAATCCGCCAAACCAGTTTGTTTGGTGCCGAGTAATTCACCCGGACCACGTATTTCGAGATCTTGCTGGGCGATATAAAAGCCGTCATTAGATTCCCGTAATACCGCTAAACGTTTAGCCGCAGTTTTAGATAAAGGGCTTTGGTACATCAGCACACAGTGGCTTTCTACCGAGCCACGCCCTACTCGCCCGCGTAACTGATGAAGTTGAGCCAGTCCTAAACGTTCAGGATTTTCGATGATCATTAAGCTGGCATTGGGTACATCGACGCCGACTTCTATCACAGTTGTCGCCACTAATAAATCCAGATTACCTGCTTTAAACTCCGCCATGATCTGCTGTTTTTCATCGGCTTTCAGGCGGCCATGCACTAAACCGACTCTAAGTTCTGGCAACAGGGTGGTCAAAATCACTGCGGTATCTTCAGCGGCCTGACTTTGTAAAAACTCAGACTCTTCAATCAGGGTGCACACCCAATAGACTTGTCGATTAAGCTCAACCACCGCATTACGCACTCTGAGTATCACTTCTTCACGGCGAGTATCTGGCAGCACCACGGTTTTAACTGGCGTGCGCCCAGGTGGAAGCTCGTCTATGATCGAGGTATCTAGATCAGCATAGGCCGTCATTGCCAAGGTACGTGGAATAGGCGTAGCAGTCATAATCAATTGATGGGGAAAAGCCCCTTGTGCTTCACCTTTTTCACGCAGCGCCAAACGCTGATGTACACCAAATCTATGCTGCTCATCCACTATCACTAGGGCTAGATTGGAAAATTGCACAGCCTCCTGAAATATTGCATGAGTACCGACCAGCATTTGTGTTTCACCTGATTGCAAAGAAGTAAGCGCCTGCTCACGTACTTTTGCTTTAAGCTTGCCCGCTAACCAACCTACCTCGATGCCAAGGGGATTAAGCCATTGGCGAAAGTTATTGGCATGTTGCTCGGCTAACAATTCTGTGGGTGCCATTAAAGCAACCTGATGACCAGCGTTAATGGCAGATAATGCCGCCATCACTGCGACTAGGGTTTTACCCGAGCCTACATCACCCTGCACTAAACGCATCATGGGCCGATTTAACTGCATATCTTGTTGTATATCATTGAGTACCCGACTCTGGGCACCAGTCGGTTTAAACGGCAACTGAGCCAAAAATTGAGTCAGTAGATCACCAGCCGGTTTAATCGCAAAACTGCGCTGCTGCTGACTTTGCTGACGCACCTTTAATACACTTAAATGGTGGGCAAGTAATTCTTCGAGCACCAAACGCTGCTGAGCGGGGTGTTTACCTTGCTCTAACAAGGTCAAAGTCACATCCGGTGGCGGACGGTGTACCAATTGCAAAGCATCGTGCAAACTAATTTGTTGCTGATACAAACCTTCGGGCAAGAGCTCAGCTAAACCACCTTTACGTAACAGCACTAAAGCTTGTTCGGTCAGGCTGCGTAAGGTGAGTTGTTTGATACCTTCGGTAGCAGGGTAAACCGGCGTAAGGGATTCTTGCACTGGCACCTGACTATCCACATCAACCACTTTGTATTCAGGATGGAGAATTTCAAAACCAAACTTACCGGCTTTGATCTCGCCAAAACAGCGGATGGTCTTGCCCAGCTCTAAGTTGTTTTTTTGCGCTGCACTAAAATGAAAAAATCGTAAGGTCACCGTGCCTGTGCCATCACTGACGCGCACAATTAACATACGTTTACGGCCAAACTGCACATCACAAGAGGTGATTTCGCCCTGAATATTAGTGCTTATAAAAGGCTGTAAATTACTGATGGCATAAATGCGGGTGCGATCTTCATAGCGATGGGGTAGATGGAATAACAAATCCTGAACACTCAAGATCCCCAACTTAGTCAGGTTTTCAGCGACTTTAGCGCCTACTCCTTTAAGTTCGGTAACCGGCGTCGTTGCTAATCCTCGCATGTTGTCCTAATGGTCTTGTCTGGCGTATCGATGTGTACGCCAACTGGTGAACTGAGCGGCATAATATACCGTAAATGTTTGAAAATGCGAGTTTCAGCACAGTGGTTTAGGCAACAAAACGAGGCTAAACGCTGAGCTCTTTAACGAGCTCAGCAAATATAGTTACAGTACCAGTTTAGCCGCTGACAATAATAACTCAGGAGATAAACGCTCTTTGAAATCCGGATTTACAAAACTGAATTTTACCTTAGCATTTTTATCCAAAATAAATACCGCAGGGGCTGGCAATACGGCTTTACCGCTATTGTCTTGTTTATTTAAATCAATGTCCCACTTGGATTTGTAGTTTGCCGTGGTGTCATCGGCCACATAAAAACCAATACCAAAACCACTGATAGCACTTAGCGAAGCATCAGATAATAAACGAACAGTGAATTTTTCTTGCAGCTTTTGGCTTTGCAATTGCGCTGGGGTTTCAGGCGAAATAGCGATTATTTGATAACCTAGGGCATCGAGTTCAGCTTCAATATCCTTTAGTCCAGCTAACTGGCGATTACAATAAGGGCACCAACCACCACGATAGAAAATCAGTACTGTGGGTTTTTCCATAGTAAGGGCTTTTAAGCTAACGGGTGCATCATCCACGGTTTTTAAGGTGCTGTTCGGCGCAGTTTGGCCAATAAGTAAGGGCGTAACGTTAGCGGCATCATCAGCAATTTTAGTGCGATCAAGGGCCAAGCCAGGTAAAGATAACAATGCTAGTGTTAGGCCAGTACATAAATTAAGTAATAAACGGTTTTTCATGAAGTTCTCATTATATGAAGTGGGTTTGCCTGAGTAGACCCGCGCCTTGATTAGATACTTTCGATTTATTTATGCTTTTCACTAAATTGCAATTGTTGCCACCATTCTGGCCCGGCAACTATTTTGCCACTTTCATCTATAGGCGGGTGGCCAATGCCTTTTTTTTCACACAAGGCATATAAACGCGGAAAGCCGCCTTTAAATAACAAAATCTGTCTTTGTTCAAAACTCAGTTGATTGCGCTGGTATAAACCGGCTTGCTGACGCTGGCGCTGGGCTTCGTACAAAACCAGCGCAGCCGCCACTGAGACATTGAGGGATTGCACCATGCCAACCATGGGGATAATAATTTTTTTGTCTGCCAAGGCCAGAGCTTCTGGCGTAGCGCCAAACTTTTCTTGGCCGAGGATAATAGCGGTAGGAAGTGTGTAATCTATCTCACGAAAATCTACCGCTTCATCATCCAGATGCGTAACTAGCACCTGCATTTTTTGTTGATGAAAATGTTCGACCGCGGCTTGGATTGAGCCATGTCGCTGAGTAAAGACCCAGTCTTCAGCGCCCATGGCAGTATCTTTACGCATTACGTTTTCGTCGGTAGCAACCGCATGCACAGTATGAATACCCACAGCATCACAACTGCGTAATACCGCTGAGACATTATGGGGTTTATGTACTTGCTCAAGGCATACGGTTAAGTCAGCCTGACGTAGATCAGCAAAGGTTGAGATACGCTGATAACGCTCGGCCGACATGCTACTGGCGGCTGCGGTGTTAGTTTTTGAACGGAGCACTTAAGTTAACTCAGGGAGCTTATTCGGGTGCTTATTCCGGTAGTTCCATCACGCCATCAATTTCAATCTGGGCACCACGTGGCAATGCGCTGACTTGCACCGCAGCACGGGCCGGATAAGGCTGTTTAATATACTGGCTCATCACTTCGTTGACGATGGCAAACTTGCCCAAGTCAGTCAAAAAGATATTCACTTTAGCCAGATCCGCTGTGGTACCACCCGCAGCTTCACAAACGGCTTGGATATTTTTAAATACCTGATGAGCTTGCTCAGCAAAATCTTCAGATACCATATTCATGGTTTCTGGTACTAAAGGGATTTGACCTGACAAGTACACAGTAGTACCACTTTTAATGGCTTGGCTATAGGTGCCAATAGCTTGTGGCGCCTGATCAGTATGAATTACAGACTTAGACATAAATTACCTTTTAAATTAAGCGTTAGGAGACTTGTTATGTTTGCTTTGACTATGCCGTGAAACCCGCTGGACTTCTGGCATAATCCGAATTCTGCGCATAACGTTTGCGAGTTGCAGTCGGTTTTTGGTGGTTAACTCGATATCAATATAGTAAATATTACTTTCTTTTTCTTCTGTTTGCAGACCAATAATATTTGAGCCACAGCTGGCAACCGTATTAGTCAGGGTGGCGAGGGTGCCTTGATGGTTGATCAATTCTATACGTAAAGCCGCATTAAACTCACCACTAACATTAGTCCCCCACTGCATCACTAATACCCTGTGAGGCTCCTCTTTACTCAGTTTACGAATATTACTGCACCCATTTTGATGAATAACCATGCCGCGCCCTGGGCTCAAAATAGCCACGATGGGATCATCAGGGATCGGATGACAGCAGCGAGAATAAGACACCAATAAACCTTCGGTACCTTTTATGGCTACTTTTAACTGTTTGTCTGACAGTTCAGGCGTATCACCGATTAAACGGCGCGCGACTATGGCACTGAGTTCATTACCCAAACCAATGTCTGCCAGTAAAGCATCAAAATTATTGTGTTTAGTTTCGAGCACTACCCGCTCAATCTCATGCACCGGGATATCATCTAATTTAACGCTACCTAAGGCATGGCGCAGCAAACGGCTACCCATCACCACCGCCTCTTCAGAACGTTGATTTTTAAGGTAGTGGCGAATATGCGAACGTGCCCTTGCACTGACCACAAAATTCAACCAGTTAGCATTAGGTTTAGCCCGTGGCGAAGTAATGATTTCAACAGTTTGACCATTTTCTAAGGGTTTACTCAAAGAATAAGTACGACGTTCAACTTTAACACCCACACATGAATTCCCCACATCGGTATGCACCGCATAAGCAAAGTCCACGGCAGTGGCACCCATCGGCAACTCAATAATGCGCCCATCTGGGGTAAAGACATATATTTCGTCAGGGAAGAGATCGGTTTTAACGTTTTCGATAAACTCAAATGATGAACTAGCACTTTGTTGCAATTCAATCAGTGATTGCATCCACTTACGTGCTCTAACCTGAGCCGTGGTATCACTAGTATCATCGGAATCTTTATACAACCAATGGGCAGCTACGCCTTTATCTGCCATTTGATCCATGGCTTGAGTACGAATTTGGATCTCGACCGGAATACCATGGGGGCCAATCAAAGAAGTATGCAAGGATTGATAACCATTGGTACGGGGGATAGCGATATAATCTTTAAAGCGGCTTTCAATGGGTTTATACAAACCGTGCATGGCACCTAAGGCGCGATAACAGTTATCAACACTATTAACGACTACCCTAAACGCATAAATATCCATGACCTCGTTAAACATTAACTCCTTGTTTTTCATCTTACGATAAATGGAATACAAATGTTTTTCACGGCCTGTGGTCAAGGCTTCAATGCCTGCTGCGGCTAAACGAGTTTCAACTTCTTTGCGGGTATTTTCGATAACTTCTTTACGATTGCCACGAGCTTGTTTTACTGCGCCCTTTAATGCTCTATAACGAAGAGGATACATGGCCTGAAAACCTAAGTCTTCGAGCTCATTTTTAATATCATGAATACCTAAACGATGGGCAATAGGCGAATAAATATCGAGGGTTTCACGAGCTATACGGCGGCGTTTATCAGGACGTAAAGATCCTAGGGTGCGCATATTGTGGGTACGATCGGCCAACTTAATCAATATCACTCGGATATCTTTGACCATAGCCATGATCATTTTACGAAAATTTTCTGCTTGAGCTTCTTGAGTACTACTAAATTGAATTTTTTCGAGCTTGCTTACACCTTCAACCAATTCGCCAACGGTGTTGCCAAACTGAGCACTCAAGCCTTCTTTATCGTGGTGAGTATCTTCAATAACATCATGCAGCAACGCTGCCATCAGGGTTTCGTGATCAAGGCGCATATCGGCCAAGATACTGGCTACAGCAACCGGATGGGTAATATAGGGATCACCGCTAGAGCGCATTTGTCCGCTATGTGCATCTCTGGCAACTAAAAACGCTCGTTGAACATCCGCAACCTTGTCAGATGGCAGATAAGCTTCAAGTTTTTGCTTTAGCCCCTCAAACAGATACACGGCTTACGCTTTTAGTTAGTGATGAATAGTCCAAGAATACGGGGATTTTGCTAACAAGCCAACGGCTAAACACATAAGATGTTTAGCCATGCTTAAAAAAATAAGAATTAATGCTCAGAAAGGATGTTTGCTACTGAAGCAAATTCAACACGATCCTGATCACGTTGATCACGGATGCTTTGTGCCGCCAACGTTTCAGCGTTGACTAAACCTTGCTCGATTTCGCGCAAAGCGATAACCGTTGGTTTATCTGAGCCTCTAGGTACTAAAGGGTCTTTTCCTTCAATCGCAATTTGACGAGCACGACGAGCTGCCACCAAAACCAAATCAAATCGATTGCCTATTTTATTTACAGCATCTTCAACTGTTACGCGAGCCATGGTGATTTCTCTTAAGTGTTAATTGAAAAAAAGGTCGCATAGTGTACTGATTTACGCAACGGTTTGAAAGCTATTTGATCCAAGATCGACTGTTATTCGCTTAATAGATCCTTAAAAAGCTGATCATAGCGCATAATTTGTTTTTCTTTGCGTAAACGCCGTGAGGTCACAATGGCATCTAACTCGGCCAGCGCGGCTGCAAAATCATCATTAACTACCACATAATCAAACTCGTGATAATGAGAAATCTCATCAACGGCCTGAGTCATACGTTTGTCTATAACGTCGGGCGAGTCCTGGCCACGTTCGGTTAAACGGCGTAATAATTCGGTTTTTGATGGAGGCGCCACAAATATCGTAGCGGTATCTGGTATTTGCGCTTTAACTTGGCGTGCCCCTTGCCAGTCGATGTCTAAAAATACATCAATACCTTGTTTTAAGGTTTGTTCGATCACAATTTTAGAGGTGCCGTAATAATTACCAAACACTTCTGCCCATTCAAAAAAGGCTTCTTGTTTGATCAGCGCCTGAAAGGCATCACGATCTACAAAATGATAATGCACACCATCCACTTCGCCGGGTCTAGGCGCACGAGTAGTGTGAGAAACCGACACTTGCATGACATTATTATGCGGTCCTGTTTCAGCATGTTTTTGCAATAAAGCTTTGATTAAACTTGATTTTCCAGCACCAGAAGGGGCCGCTAAAATAAATAAATTACCTAAGGTATGAGCCATAGTATTTTTAGTTTCATAAAGTAAGTGTCGATAGAAGTTTGCAATGTTAGCATATTGTTGAAGAATTCTTAGCTAAGCGAGCCAATTGTTTGCTTAGCCTAGCCTCATTCATTACAAAAGCCTAATGCAACTGGAAGCCTTTATGAACGAAAGCCAATATCATCAGATGGTAGACGATCTGTTGATCGATATTGAAGAAATGCTAGATAACTGCGAAGTCGATATTGACTACGAATCTGCCAGTAGTATTTTGACCATGATTTTCCCTGATCACAGTAAAATTATTATTAATAAACAACCGCCTTTATTGCAGCTTTGGGTTGCCACTAAATTTAATGGGCATCATTTTAATTATCAAGAAGATGGCCTGTGGATCGACGAACGAACTGGCGTCGAATTCTGGTCTTTTTTAAACGATGCAGCCAGTAAACAAGCGGGTCAAACCCTAATCCTTAGCAAATAGTAACGAGAACAGCTAAATGACAACACAGCCTTTACCTTATGTGGAAGTGAATCCTAAACAAAAAGCGCAAGCGGCTGTGATCTGGTTGCATGGTTTAGGTGACTCAGGCAATGGTTTTGCTCCTATAGTGCCTGACTTAAAAATTCCCGACGCTTTGGCTGTGCGTTTTGTTTTCCCTCATGCACCGGTTCGACCTGTGACCATTAATAACGGCATGAGCATGCGCGCGTGGTATGACATTGTCAGCATGGACTTTAATAATCGCGCGGATAGCAAAGGTGTTAAAGAGTCAGCTGATTTAGTTCAGCAACTTATCGAGACTGAAATCGCCAACGGTATACCGGCCAATAAGATTGTCTTAGCGGGTTTCTCCCAAGGTGGTGTGATTGCCTTGCACTTAGGTACTCGTATTGAGCACACACTCGCTGGGATTATGTCTTTATCTAGCTACATGAGTGAGCCCGAAAAACTCACAAACGAAGCTCATTCAGCCAATCAAAACACCCCGATATTTGTCGCTCATGGCCAACATGATGACGTTGTACCGATGTTTATGGGTCATGCTGCCTCTCAGGTTTTAAGCGCTAATAAATATCCGGTGGAGTGGCATGAATATCAGATGCAGCACAATGTATGTATGCAGGAGCTCAATGATATTTCTAAGTGGTTACAACTAAGATTAGCGTAGCCTGCATGACGAGGTGGATTTAGTCATTGCCCTCCACTATAACGCCAGCATTAGGACTGGACTTTTAGGCTTCATCAGCTATTAATTAAGCCCAAGAGAGCTTTTTTGTGTTGTAAAAAGAACAAGTCTAATGTCAACTTATATCTCCTTTTTGCACTGCCATAGCAGGAAGAGTAATGAAAAAGTCAGCCCTTATAATTACCACATTGATCAGTATTGGATTTTCCTCTTGGAGCTCAGCGCAAGTTGAGCGCAGCCAGTTAACTGACATAATAGAACAACGAGAACCCGCCAGTGATTTAGGCAATGTCATCACGGTTAAAGAAGGGGAGCTCAAAAAAGTCTATTTTTTCACTCAAATCACCCACTTAGCCAACCAGCAAATTACCCACAGATGGCTTTATCAGGGCAGTGAAAAAGCCGCTGTCACCCTGAATATCGGCAGTGATAATTGGCGCACTTATTCCAGTAAAATACTGCCCAGTTACTGGCCTGGCGATTGGCAAGTACAAATTTGGTATGGTGATTTAGAGTTGCTCAGTCATGATTTTACCGTGGTCATTGAGCCTTAAAGTGCTTTACTTAGTATCTACATCAACTCAGAAAAATTCTGCACACTACGGGTGTGACAGTTGAGAAACGCTAAATTTTTCTCTTCATTATCTATGTATTTAGTTTACTTACTGAACACTACGGCGTTTTTAAGTATGACATCTCTTCACGCGCAGAATTTAGTGGTGGGCGTTGAAGACATTGCGTATTTCCCCTATTTTGACTTTAATTCCAATGAAAATTCTTTCAGTAAAACTATTCTCGAAAAGTTTGCCACTGATAATGGTCACACGATTAGCTATGTATCACTCCCCGTTAAACAGTTTTCGAAATGGTTGCACGAAAACAATATCGATTTTAAATTTCCAGATAACCAACGCTGGCATGATCCAAATGTGAAAAATAACGGCGCCGAATATTACAGTAATGATGTTGTTTACCTCAGAGCAGGCACAATAGTCCTGCTCAAAAATAAAGAAAAACCTAAATCATTTTTCAAAAATTTAGGCATGATCAGTGGTTTTGACCCGACACTTTGGAGAGCCGAAATTGCTAATAACGAAATTAATATTCTTAGCGACACTAGCCCTAAAGTATTAATGAAACACCTGGTAAACGGATTGGTTGATGGGGTTGATGTGGATATTGCAGTAGCAAAATTTTATCTCAACAGTTTAGGTCTCGACCACCAACTCACTTACAGTGTTGCCTTGCCTCAAGATGTATTCAGCTACCAATTATCAACAATTAAGTACCCAGAAATAATTGAACAGTTTAATCGATGGTTAGACACCAATCCCAATTTTTTAGCCGCTACAAGGCGAGAATTCCACATCCCAGCAGAAACTCTTTTAGTTCAGTAAATAGTCTTACACTCCAATATAATTAAAAGGCAGTTTGCCCTTACCTTTAGATGCGTAAATGTTAAACTTTACCCACTTTGTTAGAGCATCTGAAAATCGAAAGTCAGCTCTAATCAACTGATTGTACTTCAAGGAATATCATGACCCATCGCGTTATCCGCATTGCCACTCGTAAAAGTGCCCTAGCTTTATGGCAGGCTGAATATGTCAAAGCCCAACTCGAAGCAGCTCATCAAGGTATCACCGTTGAGCTCGTGCCTATGAGTACTCAGGGCGATAAAATTCTAGATACTCCCTTGGCCAAAATTGGCGGTAAAGGTTTGTTTATTAAAGAATTAGAAGTTGCCATGCAAGAAGGGCTAGCAGATATTGCCGTGCATTCGATGAAAGATGTACCGGTAGAGTTTCCTGCAGGTTTTGGTTTACATGCTATTTGCCCTCGTGAAAATCCTTTTGATGCCTTTGTGTCTAACCAATTCACACAAATAAGTGAATTGCCGCTAAATGCAGTAGTGGGTACATCGAGCTTGCGCCGCCAGTGCCAACTGCGCAAATTGCGTCCTGATCTCGTGATTAAAGACTTACGCGGCAACGTAAACACCCGCTTGGCCAAATTAGATGCCGGTGAATACGACGCTATTATTCTTGCCGCTGCTGGTTTAATCAGGCTCAAAATGCAAGACCGCATCACACAGCAGATCCCAGCTGAAATCAGCCTACCTGCTGTCGGTCAAGGTGCGGTAGGCATAGAGTGCCGCAATGATGATGCAGAACTTATTGCCTTACTTGCCCCACTTAACGATGCACCTACCGCTACCCGAGTGATGGCAGAGCGAGAGATGAATGCCCGTTTAAACGGTGGATGCCAAGTGCCTATTGGTAGCTTTGCACAAATACAAGATAACAAGCTCACCTTACGCGGTTTGGTTGGTTCACCCGATGGCGCGACATTATTGTATGCCAGCGCCAGTGGTTCCCTAAACGATGGGTTGAGTCTAGGCCAACAAGTTGCCGATAGTTTATTGAGTCAGGGTGCCGGCGAAATCTTACAAGCCCTACATCATCAAGGTTAAATGTGAGCTTTTTACTCTTACGTCCACAAGCAAAATGTCACAGCAGTGTGACAGCATTTAAGGCTGCGGGCTTAGATGCCGTAGCCTGTGGCTTAATTGATACTCAACTCGACCCACAGGCATTGGCCACTTTACCGCAAAAAATCGCCAGCTTAAGTGCTAATACCTTAGTGATAGTCACCAGCACAGTGGCAGCACAACAATGTGTTAAACTTGCTGAGCTATGGCCTGGTAATCAAGCTTTTTTTGCAGTGGGGCAAAGCACGGCTGATATATTACAGCAAGCTAATTTTGCTACGACTGTGCCTGCTGATGCGCGGTCGGAAGGTTTACTGGCCTTAAGCCAATTGCAACAAGTTAGCGGTAAACATCTAGTGATCATCAAAGGTTTTGGTGGCAGGGAACTACTCGCTGATACCTTAACTGCAAGAGGCGCACAAGTGAGTGAATGGGAATTGTATCAAAGAGTAAATGTCGCTAATCCACTCAGCACTCACCAGTGGCATGAGGAACAAATACAATGCATTATAGCCACCAGTGGTGAAGTGATTGAAGCGGCATTTAATGCTTTTTCGGCAGCATGGCTTAAGACTAAGCTATGGATAGTAGTCAGTCCACGCACGGCTGACATCGCCAAACAACATGGTGTTAGCCAAATTAACATCAGTGAAAACGCCAGTGATCAGGCATTGATCAATAGTGCAAAACTAATGTCAGCGGCAAATTGAACCGAGCAATTATTGGAGTAATGAATGGCAGACAATCACGACAAATTAAAGCAGTCTGATCAGCAAAAACTTGCTGAATTAGAAGAGCAATTGTCAAAAAATGTGGCGGATCATTCAGCTGCCGCCAAAACCTCTGCGCCTACAGACTCAAAGCAAAGTAGCTCTGCTCCTTTTTCCAAAAGAGAAGAATATATTTCGCAACGTGCTGCACCTAAAGCTAAAACGGGATTTTTATGGTTTGTCACTCTGTTTAATTTTTTACTGGTGATGACCTTAGCCGCCGCTGGATATTGGGCTTGGATGCAATGGCAAAACCAAAAACAACAACAACTTCAGCAGCAGCAAGAATTTATCAGTACTCAGCAAACCAGTTTTAATCAACAACGCGCAGCACTCACACAATCTTTAGATTCTAACCAACTCATAAAAGATGAATGGCAAAGCCAAAACCAAGCCTTGCAGAACACTTTGACAGCGTTGCTTGCTGATGTTGAGCAAAACCGCCAACAAGTAGCCCTTAACCAAGCAAAACTAGCAGACATCGCAGAGCGCCGCCCCACAGACTGGCTTTTAGCTGAAGCAGATTATCTGCTCAAAATGGCGGGGCGTAAGTTGTGGCTTGAACATGATGTCAAAACCGCCATGCTGATGCTGCAAGCCACAGATACCCGTTTGCAAGAACTAGACGATCCCAGTTTGCTACCTGTGCGTGAAAAACTAGCCATGGATATGCAAAGTCTGCAGCAAATCAATCCGGTTTCATCAAGCACTGTGGCACTTAACATCAACGCCTTAATGCAACAAGTTGATGCCTTGCCTCTAGCCTTTTTTAAACGCCCAGAAGATGAAGAAACTGCGGCCAACTTAAGCAACAATGTTGACGATTGGCAAAGTAATTTAATGGCCAACATAGAATCGGTTTTAAAAGATTTTTTCAGTATTAAAAAGATCAGCAGCGAAGTAAAACCCTTCATGTCTGAACAACAGCAGTGGTTAGCTAAAGAGCAGTTAAAGTTCACCCTGCTAAGTGCCCAGATTGCCATACTCAAAGACAATACCGAGTTATTTCAAGCGGCCCTAGGTAATGCACAAAACATGGTGGTGGAGAATTTTGATGGGCAAAAAGTCGCTGTAGTGCAATTTAGTGAGAGCCTTGCAAGCTTGCGTAATACCGATGTCGAACGAGTTTACCCTGAGCAATTTTCTGCTAGCGCACCTTTGCAAGACCTGATGAAACATCGCTTAGATGGCCGTACTACTAACGGGAACCACTGATCATGAATAGCTTTGTCAGAATTCTTTTTGTATTTGTATTGCTGCTGATTTTTCTGGTCATTGGCGCCATGATTTTTGATGATCGTGGTTATGTCTTTATCGAGTTTATCGGTTACGCCATCGAAATGAACGTGATGTCATTGGCCATCTCCGCAATCTTAGTTTTTAGCGGCTTACAACTGTTTAATTGGTTTATTAATGCCACAGTAAATGCCGCTTCGGGCTCACGCTCTTGGTTGGGCAACCTCGGCCAACGCAAAAAACAAACGCTATTCAGAAAAGGGTTAATAGCACTGGCTGAAAACAACTACCACGCAGCCAAAGACGCACTTGGAAAAATTGAAAACGACGATTTTGATGGCATCAATTTACTGGCTGCCGCCCAAGTAGAAGTGCACTTAGGGCAAACACAAAATGCTAGGTTGCTGTGGCAAAAAGCCGCAACTATCGAAAGCTCGTCGTTGGCAGCCAATTTGTGCCTTATGCGTGATGCACTGCAACATCAACAAGCGAATAGTGCGCTGACAATAGTGACTAACTTGACTGAAAAACAACGCCATCAAGCTCTAGTCATCAAACTTTGGGCACAAGCCTTAGCAGATGCTGGGCACTGGCAAGAGCTTAAAACCAAACTACCAGGCTGGAAAAAAGCATTGGGGCCAGACTATGACCCCCTTACTCAACAAGCATCGAGTGGCAATTTTGCCGAAATAGCCAGTAAAGAAGGCGCCGTGCAACTCATGCACAACTGGCAATCTTTGCCGCGCTCAACTCGTAAAGACCCTGGTCAACAAGCAGCCTATATTCAGCAATTGATTGATCAAGGCATGCACAGCGATGCCGAAAAAGCCTTGGTGGAATATCAAAAATCAGGGCCCCACCCTTTACTGGTGCCCCTATTCAAAAAAATAAAACTGCCTAACCCCAGCGCGGCGATGAAAATAATCGAAGGTTGGTTAAAACATGACGACAGTAATATCGACTTACTCTCGGCTCTTGGACATCTCGCCTATCACGCCAATGATAAGGCCCTAGCTGAACGCGCATTAAATCGCGCGATTAAACTGGGTAACCGCCAGCAAGATCTTAGGTTAATGGCCGAACTAAAAGAATCACAACACGACCAACAACAAGCTTTATCCTTATACAAACAAAGTATGGATAAACAAGGTTAAAACCCCTTTCTTACGCTAGGGACAGCTTGTTAGCCGCCCTAGCGAAACGCTTAAGCATTAAACGAGAATTTCTCCCATGGCCCTCTAATAGCGAGGGTTTTGGTAGGAGAATAAAGATTCACAAACATTATTGAGCCGTCTGGCGAAAAGCACGCTCCCGCCAATTCGGTTTGTAAACGTAGCTTTGCAAAGGTATAAACTTGACCTTGCGGTGTAACCCCACGTAAATGATTATCCACCACCTCAGTATATTGATCTTCACATACAATAAGATGACCCTTAGGGGTAACTGTTAGATTATCGCCAAAGTTAAACAGGGATTTATCAGCACTTTCTAAAAACAGCTGCAAACGGCCGGGCTGCTCATTTTCACGACCTTGCCCTTCATGCATAGAAGGTTGATAACGCATCACCTGACCTAACTGCTTGCTACCACCATTGCTGCAGCAAAAATACAGCTCGTTATCACCCCAATGTATACCTTCACCTCGGGCAAACAGCGCAGCACCAGCTGCATAACCTTGCTGACGTAAATCATCTTCAGGGCTTTCGGGGTTGTTTAAATCTATCCATTGGGCATCCAACCACTGCTGAACCGGCATCTTACTATCGGCCCAATTGCGCGTGTCGTATTGTTGTTCATTTTTAACCACTAAGGCTTGCAGTTTGCCCCCCTTATGTAACTTGCCCTGCACATTAGGAATAAAACGATAAAACAAACTATCACCGCGATCTTCAGTGAGATACACAATACCCGTACGCGGGTCGACAGCCGCAGCCTCATGATTAAAACGGCCCATGGCCTTAAGCGGTTCAGGTTTAACTAGTCCTGTTGCTGAGGCTGGAACCTCAAAAATATAACCATGAGATTGAGTCAAACCTTCGCTGGGGGTGAGCACCGATTCTTCACAGCTTAACCAAGAGTTCCAAGGGGTAATGCCGCCAGCGCAATTACGAATGGTGCCAACTAAAGTCAAAAACTGACTTTCAAGTTGTTGGGTTTTAAGGTTGTAAATAATATTGCTAGTGCCACCAGGCAGAGCAACGCCAGTTTTTGTATGGTCATATGCTAAGTCTGTTTTGTGCTGTTTAATCCCGTCAGCCGCCACGTTTAAATCTTCAGGTTTTAACTCATGATTACGCACTAATACCACGCGGTCATCATCAAGGGCAAAACACCCCATACCATCGGCATTGTCCGGCACAGTAAAACCATCCGCCATCTTCTCACGCAATTGCGAGATGACTTGGTAACTAAAGCCCGCCGGCAAATCCAATATCTTGTTTGGATCAGCCACTAACGGCCCATAAGCCGTTATCGTTTGCGGCAACTCAGCCGCATTCACTTTTCCAAAAAAGCTCGCGGTTAAGCCACCAAACGCCAAAGCGCTTGCTCCGAGGGTAAACTGTCTTCTGGTAACCATTACAAATCCTATTAAATTAACGTGTGTAAACGACCAAGCAAGTTTCACCTAGCACTAAGATGAAAACGCATCACGCTCAGAAAGGACTGATATAACATTGCAATATGACAAACATATTGCTGCTCACCAAGCAACCAACACGTAAACCAGCAATCAAAAAAGAATCCAGCAGAATAAAACTAAATAAAAGTGGAAAAAGCGCCGTATTTCATTAGAATCAGCCCTCGCTAAAAACCACCGTCGTTTTTAGCGATATTTTTGTTTTGGTGATGTCCCTGACATCATTGCAAAGAAACAAAATGCACCCGTAGCTCAGCTGGGTGAAGTTCGGTCGCGAAGCGATGAGAGGTGATTTAACATCACATCGAAAGACCTGAACGACAAATCGTGGATGATTTGGCTGGAATGACCCCACATGGAATGTGTTGTTACTGCAGAGTGACAAACTTCAAAATATGCACCCGTAGCTCAGCTGGATAGAGCGCTGCCCTCCGGAGGCAGAGGTCGTGAGTTCGAATCTCGCCGGGTGCGCCATTTTTAAAGACTTGCAGCCCAACATTAAACTTCAAAACCCCTTACTTCAAATTCCATGTAGCAAATATGTAGCAATTCAAAATTTCTCTCCTATTAAATTACATATCAACAATTTTCTTAAAGTCTGCCTCTCTCAATAGCTAATATATGAAAAACCTTATTGGGGATTCGCTCTAACCTAAGGATAAGATCAAAGTACACAGAAATATTTTGCGACTGACGAATCATCACAAAGATTAGTGAAGTGAATTTTTAATTGATTTATGATGAATTTAAAACTTAGGCAATTTTTTAATTTTTCGCTTAATGAAAAATAATTTGTAGATAATGTCTACAGTGACTCCATCATTTTTTGCTGTCTATCGAATCTTTCAAACATACTAGGGTAATCTTCTTTCGACTTTATAGGACTAGCGCCCATCTTTTTGACAAGCAATTGAGTGCCCGAACTCACAAGATTGAGGCTATTACTGATTGTTTCTGGTACTACCGCAAATAAAGGCCTTTTTTGTTGTATGCAAAATCTAGCCTGAGTCATTGAGCCGCTTTTTTCTTCTGCCTCTACTATAATAGAACCTACTGATAACCCTAACTGAATCCTATTTCTAGACACGAACTGTGCAGGTAATGCAGGTGTTCCAACTGGATGCTCTGACACCCAAGCACCACCATTTCCTAAAATAGCTTCTCCGATACCTTTATTAGCTGAAGGTTTAGCTTTTTCTAAACCGTGAGCTAAAACCGCTACTGTTGCCCCAGATACACCTACAGATAAAGCACCTATGTGAGCCGCAGCATCAATACCAAGTGCGAGTCCACTTACTACAATCCAACCTTTTGAAACAGCTTGACCAGCTATACGTTGCGCTATAATTTCCCCTGCCTTTGAAGTTTTTCGAGAGCCCACAATTGCGACTCCTTTTATAGCTTGAAGTATTTCAACAGAACCTCTTACGTGCAAAACTGCAGGGGGATTATCAATTGCCTTTAGATGGTTTGGATAACCTTTAGATAATATAGAATAAGACTTGATACTGTATTTTAAATTTTCTTCATCAATATTAAGAGCATAGTTCCAAGATTTTTCCGAAGGAAAAAAGAGAGCTAAATTAGATTCATTCATTAAATCTCGAATATCTGAAATAGACTTAATTTTTGACAAATCAACATTGGAAAATATATGAAAAATCTCTGAAGCTTTTACTTCAAAGTTTTGTAGAGCTAAAGCAAAAAGAGTCTTTAAATCCATAGTGCTTAACATTAGACTGTTTTTCCTATCGCGACTTTATAAATTAGTGTCACACCTTTCTTCTTAAGTATTTTTTCACAAGCTTCTAATGAATTTCCAGTTGTAGTGACATCATCTAGGATGAGCATTGGAATATTTGGGTCAGGAATTTTTTTCACTGAAATTGAATTTATATGCTTCTCTATACTTCTATTTCCACCTTCATGTGAAGCCGGAACGTCTTCATCTCGAACGAGGAATAAAGGATCATATATTATCGCCACCTCTTCAACCATTTTTAAAATAGCTTCAAGTCCTGATGAACGTTTACCTTTTTTTGATGACGGAACTATAGCTACTTGAATTTTGTCTGTTTTTATATTGACTACAAGTTTCTTTAAACCTGCTGAAAAATTTGTGCCGAAATGTTTTATCGCGGATTGGTGATTATTCGACGATGGGTTTTTTAAATCCATTATTCGATAAGTATCTTTGTTTCTATCAGGGTTGTCTTCACCAAACCTACGATACGGAGGATAATCACATAACTTGTAGATTTTATCACTGCTATAGTCTTTAGCCATCCAAACGTCCTAGTTCCAAGACCGTAACATCGTAATATACTATATCAAATAGAATGCAGAACTCCAAAGCTAAAGAGACGATATCATCTAACAAATTTTCAATTTTGTGTCAGAACTCAGCTATCAGAACATGACGTGTTTTTGGCTTTTAAAATAAGTAAAAATCAACTCAGCTGATATTTGGGTACAGTTATTTACAGAACTCCAAGTGAAGGCAAAAAATCCGTTCCGGCTTTTCCATTCTTAACCACACTGACTTGCCACGTGTGTATACGGGTAATGATTTGACTACCCTTGTACTTAATACCCTTTAGCTTTGTTGTGATTAAGCCATCAAACCAACTGGTTTTAATCAAGCCTGAGACTTTGTTAACGACCAACTCGTAATACGGGCGCATAGCCTGAGACTTTCGTATACAGAACACACCGCCCATGAGTTTCGTATACGAAGCCCAATTTCCGGAATCTGCGGCACTACGAAGCTCCGTAAAGGTACTGTCTTCGTTTACGGGGCTTCGAAGCGATTCTGAATTAGGTTTTTCGTATACGGGGCTTCGTGCATCATCTTCGGATTTTGCTCCGTATACGGAGCCCCGAAACCGTCGAAGCTCTCGCCACACTGTTACCGAAACACCGCCAATTTGCTGAAACTGTCGAATGCCCCAACAACTTGCCCACGCTTCAACACGTTGCGCGGCCATAATAGGATCTTCCCCGTATACGCCTTTTTCGAGATCTGCCCCGTCAATATTTTTACAAACATACTTAGCCACATAGCCGGTAGCCGAACCTTTGCTAGGATCTATATCCACAAACTTAACGCGATTTTCTCGTGCACCTTGCTCGTTACCATCTTCTTCAAATGAATAGCGCTCAATAATGGCCTTAAAGCTCTCTGCTTGGGCTTTTTCGATAAACAACATCATGTGCCAATGTGGAGTGCCATCGTGCTGTGGTTCAGCTACACGCAGCCCATACATACGAATATCTTGTCTACCAAGCTCAGCACGCATTTTTGCCCACGTTGAACACAAGTACTGCTGCCCATCATAAGGGGTTAGTCCTTGCCACTTTGGGTTACGTTGACCTGATTTAGAATAAGCACGATGATATTTAGACGGGCAAGTCAAAGTCACAAAAATACCTATATGACCTGACTCTTTAGAAATTTCCTCGAAACCACTCATACGAGTCATTAACTCATTACGCCTGATAGTTGGGTTAGATACATTGACATCATGCAAATCACGTAATGAAAACTGTTCGCCTAACTCGTTAGTCATTGTTAAAGAATCGAGCATTTGCAATTGCTGCTCTTTTTGGCGTTTACGATTAACTGCGGTTAAGTCACTGCAATAGATGCCTTTAAGACGATTCACTTGATTAAGTTCAAGCATCACTTTTTCACGGCTTTTAACAATTAGTCTTCGCAACTTACGTAACCACCAGCCCCTATCTTGCATTCGCTTTACGCAGCCTTCGATAGTTTGCTTAGTGTTTATTTCAGGCGCAATAAGCCCTTTTTCATTAACGAAATTACGACACCATAAATACACGTCTTCAAGCGAATCATTACGCTTTAAACCGTTAACGGATTTTAAACAGGTGTTTTTTTCACTTTGATGCGTGTTAACTCGCTTTGATGCGTTAACGTCATTAACGCGAGTAACCGCATAAAGTCGGGTTGCTCTAACTTGAAATGCTCGACATCGATTAGCCATTTCATCGGCAAGTTCTCGAAGTTCATTCTCACCAGCATCAAAATTGCTTAACAAAATTGGCGGGGTTATCGCATTAAGTTTTTCGATTAACTGCCTAAGCGCGGTATTAGCGAGAAAGGGAGTCGATTCTTTGCGATACAAACCAATAATTATGCGCTGTATTTTGCGCGGGTAATGCGAGATACACTCTCGCACGAATCGCCTATCCTCGAAGTGTAGCGATTCGAAAAAATCCGTAAATTCGCTATCACGCGAGATAAGCTCTCGCTCTAAGGTGTTATCAATGAATTTATTCACTAACCACCTCCGCATTCAATAATGCTTGTTTACCCTTTTCATTAACGGTAAAACGCGAATAGCGTAAACCATGATAGTGCTTTTCTTCCTCGTCAAAATATCCCCACGCAAGAAAGGTATTAAAAGCAGCCATAATAGATTTTGCATTATTACCATCGGGGAACACGGCACAACCCAATGAGCGACCAACTGAAGTACAAATTTCGATAAAACGGTTATTGGCCAAATACATTAAATTGAGTTTTTGCTGGCTTGTAAGCTTGATGTTCATAAAACACCTCGCTCTTGGCAAAGGTGACTTTGTTTGAAAAAGCTATCAAGCCATTGATCAAGATCTTCTTTCAAGTAACGGACAGAGCGTCCAATTTTGATAAAAGGCGGCGCAGAAGTGCGGTTATCACGATTACCATCCATTCTCGCCTGACGCAAAAAAGAACGGCTCATACCGATGTACTCTGATGTTTCTATTTCTGATAAAACACGCTTTGCTAATTCATCGCGCTTCACAGCGTTATTGTGAGTATCCATTTTTAACCTCGTTGTTGGTGGATTAACTTCGAGGTTGAATTTAATGGACGAAAATTTGCGGATAAGCTTTAACGCAAATATTGCATTCTTAAGTGCAAATAAACGTGCTTAATCGCAAATTACTTTTTATTAATACCTAATTTTTTGCGTATTCTGGACACTTTTGAATCAAAGGTAGACTTCAGAACGTTAGATTGATTGCCATACCTACTAACCCAGAGTAAGTCATTAGCAGTCATATCCATCAAAATACCTTCGTTGTCATATGTCCTTTCCATAATGTCTAACTCAGTTTCGGCTCTAAGTAGCCGCCAAACTTCAATAGTTTTCAAATTTGGCTTCGCTAATAACATACGCTCAATTAGTGCGCTTAACTGGCTAGAACGCTTATCTGACTCTTGAGGTTCTGCATTTAAAAGGGGCGTATTTTTGGAAATCTCCTGCAAACCTTCAGGCTTTTTGTCTGACTCAATAATACCCAATTTGATTAGATTTTCATGCGTAATACACAGCTCTTGTTTTTTAATCTCCAAATACGGTGGTGATAATATATCCTTAAGATCAGCTTCGAAATGTGACATTGGTTTGAATTCCTTATTCTTTATGCTTTCCATCGCTTTAATAAACGGTTGAATTGAACTTTCTTTTTGAACCGTCGGAAAACGCTTAGCAGGAATTATATCCCAATCGATATCGACTAAAGACCTAGACTGCCATGAATGAATCAAACTGTTTGGCAAAGGAACGCTAAATCTATATGAATCATCCAGATACTTAATTTTGTCTAATTCTAACAGCCAGCAATCCCCTATATGCGATTTACCTTTTTCAAGTATGAGTTTTTCCGTGCTGCTTGGTATGCTTATCAAACCTTTATATTCAACAACGCCATAACCACGAAACCCCCCACCTTTTATCCAACCACCAATAATATAATCTTGAATTAGCTGAGGGATTACAAAAGACAGAAGCCTCTTTTCATGCCAATACACTAAATCAGCGTCTAAAATATTAAATCGAGGACTTAGTTCATCATAACGATAGTAGTCTTTCTTAATCATTCCTTTCCTTTAGCTAAACCATATTTTACTTTTTACTAAATGAACAAATCTGTTTGCCAATCCTAATCAAATTTTGGAATAAAGTAACCCAAATAATAAGCGAAAATCAGTTCTCAACTTTACTGGTTAATTTCGCTCAATGAGCTGTAAAGACAAGCTCTGCAGAGAATATTTAAAAAAGAACGCTTAAAGTTAGTATTAAGCAAAATGAGCGCTAAAAATCAGCTCCACAGAGGATATTGCCAATCAAATATGCAAAAAGGACAGCACAAATCAAAATAATCTGTAAACATAAGCTCTACAGAGGAATTTAAGGATAAATAGGTTTAACAGAAATATTTATAGTTAATTTGTTGATAAAGTCTATTTCAGAATAACTATTAAGACTCATATGTGCTCACTCAGCTAAGTTTAATGACTCTCAAATTTAATAAAGCGGCAAATATAACCTATGTCACCTCAAATTCTAGACACAGATGAAAAACCCCTTTAAATTCTAGTTTTATTACACTTTTTATCTACGAGCACATGTTCTTATGCTCAAAAAGCGATTAGATAAATCAATATATTAATCAAGGATGTTGTTATGACAGAAGATGAAGTGAAAGTACAAAAAGCCATTAGGCAGGCGGAGTATGATTCAGAGTTAAAGATAATTACAGAGAGATTGAACAACGCAATCTCTAAAGAAAAAAAGCAGTATGCTTCTAATATTTGGGGAAGTATCGCCATATTCGCATTGGGAGTTATTATCTTTCCTTTTTATGAACCTGCAAGGGGGGGGGGTGAAATAGCAATTTGGCTTCTAAGGATCGCTGGAGGAGGCATAATTGGTATATTTGGCATCGCAATATTATTTAGTAAAAGACAGATGGAGCCTGTTAAGGAAGCTCAAAAAAGCTACGACATAAATACACGTTCTATAAAACGAAAATTGGAAAAAGAAATAGAAAATATCGATAAAGAAAAATATTATTCAGATCTTCGTGCAGCAGATAAGGCATTGGATAAACAAAAAGCAAAAGAAAAAGAAGCACAGCACCAAGTTTCTTTAGCTTCATTGCTCCCCAGACTTAACCAAGAGGCAATCAATATGGGTGAAAAATTACCCATAACATTAACTGATGCATCTATATACCTTTGCGAAGTAAAAGAGTTATACAACCGTTCATTATTCTCACCTTTCTGGGACAAAATTGAAGAAATTTATTCGTTTATAGGTTCATATTACGACACCCTGAGTGGAATAAAAGATAACGCCATAACATTTCAAAAAGCTTGTTTAGAATATAAGGGCGCTGCTCCCCAATTTATATATACAGATGACGATATCATCGCTCTCTCGAAAATTGATGAATTTATCACTGAGCTAAATAAAACTATTGAAATAGCTCAAGCAGATTTTAACTTTGCACTTATCTACGAAGCGCGCCGAACAAACCAATTATTAATTGCAGGATTCACCAATCTTTCATCTGCAATATCTGGAATGAAAAACCAATTATCCAATATGACCAGCACATTAGGCGCTGAATTAAGAAATATACATAGTTCTCAAAAGCAAATGCACAACGAAGTGATAACACTGCAAAATGACAAGTTAATGAGCTATGAACGTAATGCATTTGAAATGAATAACTTAATGATTGGTCAACATAATCAATTGATTTTGCAGCTAAGAGGCATGAGTTTTAAATAATACTAAACGGGAATTCTAACCAATCAAATTAACCGCTGCAGCCTTATGTTCAGGGGCTAAGTGAGCGTATCTAAGGGTCATAGTTAAGTCACTATGGCCTAATAACTCTCTCACCGTATTTAGATCTACAGATGCCATAACCAAGCGACTTGCAAAATGATGGCGTAAGTCATGAAAACGAAAATTTTCAATTTTTGCCATATCCAAAACTGTTTCCCAACTCTTGCGGATTTCTAACAATGGCTTTCCGTTTTGCCCTTTAAATAGAGCGCCTAACGAGCCGGAATCTAATTTCCAATTGTTCAAGGTCTGAAATGCTTCGGTATTTAAAGGAATATGTCGTGTTTTACCTGATTTAGCATTATCAGAAATGATAGTAAGGTTGCGGTTAGTCAGATCCACATTTTGCCATTCGAGGCTCAAGATCTCCCCTCGTCGCATACCTGTATTCATTGCCAACAATACAATTGGCTCTAAATAGTCAGCAAAGGTGTTTATTGATAAATCATGTAATTGCTCATAGTTTCGCTCTTCACGAAATTTATTAGCGCTGTTCCGCTGTTCTTTAATCTTTGCGTCCCTTGCGCGCAACGCTTCACGTAATCTTAGTTCTTCGCCTTTATCCAAATATCTCACTTTGGAATTGTCTACTTTTAGCGCCTTAACTTTATTTAAATCATGGCCGTCGATAATTTCCCATTCAACCGCACGACTTAAACAACCTTTCAAAGTATTTAAACGTCGATTGATGGAGGCCGGTTTTAAATCCGCTGCCTTTTTATCACTGCGCCATTTTTCAACTTCCCAAGCGGTAATGGCCGACAATTGCAGATTGAGGAAATTAGGAAAAGCGACTTTAAGATTATGAATTGCTTGTTTTGCCGTTTTGGGATTTCTGGTCGTTAACCAAGGCGCATACTTTTGATCAACAAACGCCAAGAGCGTAGATAACTTTGAAAGCTTAACTTGCTCCTTAGCGTCTTTTTTGACGGCTTGAACATCAATACCCTTAGTGACTTCGGCTATCTTGTCTTTAGCTAAGTCACGGGCTTGTGCTGGAGTAATCTGACCATCCGCACCAAGTAGATAATTAACCTGTTTTCCATTGAGGCGGTAAAACAAGTAATACTTAATTTTTCCATTGTCGGTAATCCGCGCATGGAAGCCTGAAATATCAGTATCATTGAGTCGTTTATCACTTGGCTTTAAGGTTTTTACTGTCGAGTTTGATATCTTTGCTTTAACTGGCATTTGGCCTCTAAAAATTTCTGTGTAGCAAATATGTAGCAGATTGATTGTGCAACAATGAACAAGAAGAAACAACACAGAAAAACCATGAAAGCACACAGGTCATATAAATAAAGGGATTAATGGTATTTTTAAATATTTTAGTGTTCATGGTTGTTCACCAAAAAACACCATAAAATTGCACTCCGGAGGCAGAGGTCGTGAGTTCGAATCTCGCCGGGTGCGCCATTCTTTATGGGCTATAGCCTACCTCTTCAAAAATCAGCTTAACTCTTGGGACAATTTGGGGACACTCATTTTGAACAAGACAAAGCAAGTAATACAACTTTCGACTTCAAATTCGCATTTAGTTTGCGAAGTAAGCCGCCTTTTCTCAAAAACACAGTCTCCTGTTATTTATGGAAAATATGCCATGAATTCAATCAAAGGAGATTACTAATCATGGCAACAATTACTAAAAGACCAAATGGTAAATGGCAAGTAAAGGTAAGAAGAAAAGGGCAAAAGTCACTATCAAAAACATTCTTAACTAAAGCATTGGCTTTAAAGTGGGCAAGAGATGTTGAGAATAAAATAGATATGGGATCTTTCCAGTCTACATGTGCTGCCGAGTCCCATTTATTTTCAGACCTAATCCACAAATATTGGGAAGAGGTGGTTCAACCTCAAAAATCCTCTGATGTAACGATATATGCCCTAAATCGGCTCATTAAAACTTTTCCAGAGCATCGAATGATCGATATGACCACAGAGGTGATCAAGGAATACAAAGAAAGCAGACTTAAAGTTGTTAAGGGGGATACGGTTAGAAAAGATCTGTTGTTGAAGAGACGTTTTTTCGACTATGCAATTAATGAATGGCAGATTTTTCTACCCAAAGGAAATCCAGTTAGCTCAATTGCACTCCCTAAAAAAGGAAAATCAAGAGATAGACGACTTGAGCAAGGTGAATATTCAACGCTGATAAATGAGGCTCTTAAGTATGGTGGCGAGATAGCTCCAATAATTGACCTTGCTATCGAAACTGGTATGAGACGAGGAGAGATCACCAAACTCAAATGGTCAAATTACAACTCTGTATCTCGTATTGTAACTATCGAAGATACTAAAAATGGAGAAGATAGAGTAATTCCACTTTCCTCTAAAGCAAATGCTATTTTGCAGTCACAAACACAGGTAGACGAATTTATTTTTCCTATAAGAGGCGACTCTATAGGTCAAGCGTTCAGACGTATTACTAAACGAGCGAATTTGTTGGATTTAAGATTTCATGACTTACGCCACGAAGCTACCAGCAGGCTCTTCGAGAAGGGGCTAGGGATAATGGAGGTTTCAGCAATTACTGGGCATAAAGACTTAGCAATGCTTAAGAAATATACCCATTTGCGAGCAGAAGATTTAGTCGGCAAGTTAGGTTAGAGGAAGCTTCGATGAAAACTTACAACGATTATGAAATATTCTCTGTGTACGAAATTAGTCATTTGGTTATGGCATGGAATGTCGGTGTTGAAATGGAATATGTTTGTTCATATCCAAATAATCTCAAGTTACCACAAGATAGACTTGTTGGAGATTTATTAAACATAGGAGATTACGCTGACTATGTAGCTTTTTTAATTGTCGGAGAGCACGCGATCCGTCAGTGGTATGGAAAGCGTAAAAATCCAAAGATAAGTCTTCCTTTACAAGCTTGTATTGCAGCGGAAAATAAAAAATTACAGCAGTTTTAGACTTAAATGTACCTGACCCAATTGAAAGGGTCGAACATGTCTTGTTTAGTGTTTACTGGAAAGTTTGTATAGCGATGGTTAATGAACTAGTTGGCGGAAAATCTATCAAACAAAGTGAATTAAAAGAACTTATTGAGAGTGCAGAAAGACACTTGTTATAGAGCATGAAATGATAAATAAATGTTCAAGGCCGCTGTTTTAGCGGCTGTCTCTGAATATTGGTGAAAGAGTCACTACACATAATGATTGGGAGTTACTGCTCATAGTTAATCCCATTAACCTTTATTATTTTAGAACTGCTTTTTCTCAATAATTGATTCAATAAGTACTCGAGGTACATCAGTAAGATCTTTTTGATCTAATGCTTGGTTTGGGTACCACACTTCAACACCATGACCTTCTCTGATGTCAATATCGTTCACTTCAGCCTCGACAAGAAAATACGAGCAATTTACCCAACAGTCATTTTCATCTGGTGCACCATAGTTTCTTAACAAAGTCATTTCTTCAGGAGTTTTTATAATACCAGTCTCCTCCCATAGTTCTCGTAAAGCACATTCCACAGGATTTTCTTTCTTTTTTCCTCGACCACCAAATACAGATAATTTGCCTGAGTTTTGAATGCTAGGCTTTTTATCCCTTCGCTGAAATATCAATGCTCCTTGTTTTGTTCTAATCAGTATTCCCGAATATGAATAATCATAACTCGGCATTTTTTCTTTTAGGATTGAACGGGTAATTACCTCAGCTTCATATACATTCCTAAATAAAACACCATTTCCACCTAAATTTTTGATTCCACTAATGTTAGATATATCATCATCAATCAATACCATGTTCTCAATTGGGACTTTAAACTCTCGCTCAAGGTAATAAAAAACATTAGCATCTGGCTTTAATAGTCCAGTATCTGATGAGATGATTACATCATCAAAATTTACTTCGATATCATAAATATCATCCAGTTGATTAAACCATTCTTTTCTGTAATTTGAATAAACTACGACTTTGTGGTGTCGCTTTAAAAACCTCGCTAACTGGATTGTTTGCATTCTAGGCCTGTATGCCGAAATCACGATATTTGATAATACTGAAGGGTTTATATTTGATCCGAGCTGGATATTTATTTTTGACCAGAAAATATCTTCATCAATTTCTCCTCTATCGAATAGTTGTTCCCAATGCCTGTAGGCTTTCTCGATTTCGTCTTCTGGCCTGTTTAAGACTGCTACCAAACGATCAATGGACGACTCAAGGCCTTTGTTGAAAACAACACCGAAAAGATCAAAAATTATTAGCGTTTCATTATTCTTCATTTTTACTATCCAGTAATTGATCCTCTCCAAATTTCTCATACCAATCAAATAGAGGAATGGCTTCATCGTAAACTTTTTTAAAGTGCCGAAGCAGGAAAACACCGTGCTCACCATTTTTTAATGAGTGGACTTTAGGACAGTCTCCCCCTCTTAACTTGTAACCGTAGGTAGTTGAATATAAATCGTTGTCCGCTTGCACAATTGATACAACTGGATAGTTATTAAATACACGAACATCTATTTTTTTTCTGGCTACAATTGGTAGCTCAGAAATTATTCTTTTGAGGGCGATAAGACGGCGATTAATTCCTTCTATACCAGTTTCAAATGAATCGGGTTCATCTTTCATATAGCGTGTTTTTATGGCTTCAGAATATGGATTTGCAAGTAAGATGGTAATTTTGGATTTTCTTGAAGGATCAGATAGAAGTTCCTGAACTCTCCCATCTCCTAAGGATGCAGCTTTTGTTCCAGATAAACTAAGTACTTTTATTTCACTAGCTGTTTCGAGCATCTCGCAAAAATCAATGTTTTCATGAGAGTGCAATACTTCGAGTACTCCAAGTAATTTAGTAGTGCTTCTAGAAACAAGAATTCTCATATTTGAAACTTCTACTTTCATGATGGCTATAAAAGTAGTAAGGGCAAATATGCCTATGGAAATTCTTGCATCGCTATTTTCCGTTGTTAGGAAACTGTAGTTGAAAACCGACCTAATAAACTCCTCTACTAATAAAATGGCAACGCAACCATATATTAACCACTCCGTTACCTTTGACGCAAAATTAACGACGTTTTCTCTTATGGCTGTCAATGTCGCTCTCCTTTATATCTTCCATGCTTTCAACAGCATCGCTTTTGTATTATCAAAACCTACATTAAACAAACTATCAATAACAGATAGTTCTGACACGAAATTACCATGAATCTGTGGATAAACAGGATGTTTGTCAACAAAACTCTGTTGTACTACGGATATTCCAGCCTTTTTCATTAGGTCTAAGTTGTGGTGCGCTAAACTTCCTCCCTCTCCAAAAATAAATCTATTTACACCTAATTTTTCTGCAATCAGGATAAGCTTCTGGGTAGAGCTTCCTTGAACGCCAAAGTCACTTGTGTAGCATAGTTTCAGATTATTCAATCCTAAAGTTTCGATTAGGATCTGTAGTAGCGGAATTGTAATATCTACAAGGTATACTGATTTACCTGATATTACCGATTCTATATCGTCCCATAAATCATCAAAGAATGGTGCTTTGCAATATGAATATTCTATTGTCCTTAAGATACTAAGACGCCATTTTGAGTTAGCAATTCGAACATCTTTTATAGAATCACTATGACTAAATGAAACAGGTATTGTTAGCCTATACTTGTCTCCGTGCATGTTTTTAATGAATGTTCTATTTTGAAAATACAACTTCCTAAATTGCACATTATCCTGAACAAGAAAAATATCAGAGTTCACCAATTTATTAAAATAGCCCATCCATGGCAGAAAATGGGGTTGGTGCGCTGTTACCACTAAGTTCCTAGACATTGTTCTTCTTTCTCTAAAGCTTCTCCGATTAAACTTTATAAATTGTGTGCCTTTACGAATTACCAGAACACCACAGATTTAGCCGAGGAAGTGTATTACCTTAACTGCAATTTGTGCATCAACTTATAAAAACGAATCGTTTAATACAATTTCTCACAAAGCTTAGTTTAAAACTAGAGAGGAGTTATCCATTGCAACGTTTAAGTCAGCAGATAATAATTTTGAAGCCAGACTTCTTTGCTTATTTTCTGTCGCCAGTTTGCAAACAATATTAATATACGGTTGGTTTACTTCTATTCTATGTTCCTCAAGTTGAGCCTTATTAAAATACCAATGACTATGTTCTTTATGACGGGAGCCTGCAACATAGGTCATTGCCCGGTGCATTGATGCATCCCAAAGCACAAAGCTATCCCCATTTATCGTCAGACCTTGGCTACTGTATACAGTCGATGCATAGGCGTATCCCAAGTTAACGTTTCCGTGTTCATCCGAATATTTACGGGTATTAAAAGTCAATTCTCTACCGCAACTAAGAGTGATATTAAAAACCAATTCGCCACTTTCTTTTTTAATTATTTTATTTATGGTTCCTTTAGAGCCGTTAACTACGCCTAGTTGGTAATCATTTTTTGAAAACCTAACTAAATCACCTTCCGAGAATGAAAGTTCAAACACTTTGTCTGAAATGGCACAAGAGCATGTGTATTCATCACCCTTAATTAATCCCTTGGATTTAAAGTGTTTTCTGACGAGTGAGGACAAATTGTTAACTTGAGTCCATTTTGCCGCGAGAATGATGAAGTCTTTGTCTTTATTGTTGTCACTATATGACATTGCATCTGCAACTAATGCTTCCTTTGCTTTCTCAGCGTTTTCGCGAAAATCCAATCTATTTTGCTTATTCAAATATCCAAAGGCTTTTTTAGCCTCGCCCTCCCTAAGCTGCAAAACTACTTGCCTTTCTTCCATGTTGCTTTGTCGTTGAATTGTTTCAATTCTAGAACAACCAAACTTTTCGGAAAGGAAGGCTAATGCTCCACCATGGCTGATTGCATCTAACTGCTTATCCTCACCAGTCAGAATCAACTTTGTTTTACTTTTTCTCGCAGCTACAGCTAGATCCAGAAGTGTCATAGATGGAACTTGACCAGCTTCATCAATAACTAATATATCCACGTTATCTAGCCAAGCTTTATTCTTGTCTAGCAAGTGTTGTATTTTGGCAATTGTGAACGATTGAATTCCTGTTTCTTCTGATAAGTTTTGCGCTGCTTTTTTCAATATTGTCGCACCAATCACTGTTTTCCCACTTGCTTCCGACAAGAGTTGCACTACACGCATCACTGTAGATTTTCCAGCGCCAGCAGACCCTTGAACTATGGAAAAGTCATTTTTTAAACATGCTGATTTCAAGGCAGCGTGTTGCTCAACCGTAACTTTGAATCCTGTTTCGCCTTCAAATTTCAGCAAAGCTTCTGATAGTTCGTCTTTATCAAAAGCATGATTAGCCTCCGAGTTAATACTCTCAATATGTTGAATTAACTGGGACTCAGCTTGTAGTACTTTACGACTTGTGTATTGGCTTTGATATTCGCGCTGTGCCAACTTAACTATTTCATTTGATGCAAACTTGGTGTTAATGGTTCTCTTTAGATCAATGATGTTTTTTTTTGAAAAAACTTCATCAACTAAAATTTCATATTCCAATTGCTGTCTAGTGAAGCTCGAAAAGTTTTCAATAAGCCGTTTAAGTGGAGACGGTCTTTTTTGCCAATCTATAACTGGCTCAACAGCGCTGTTGATATGTATTTGGGCGTTGGTGATTTTCTCTTGCCAGATTGGTAATAGCTCACTCAAAGACACCGATTTTTTAATTTTTCTAGTTGCTAATTTAATTAGGTCGCCTTGATTTGAAGCGCTAGTCTTAACGCCTCTGTTCTTCAGTTCTCTTTTTATCTGTTGAGTTCTAGTAGAAAACTGAGACTCCAATTCTCTCGGTATGTTTTGTAATCGGAATGACTCACCGTCTTTTTCAAGTTCAATCCCCAGATCTAACAAGTTTTTAGCAAGTTGGGATCGATAAATAGCTCCTATAACTTTTTGATTTGTATAAAACTTTCGACTGTCTATAGCCATCAGTTTTCCGTCTTCAGCTAAAGTAACGTTTGGGATCACGGTATGACTATGAATCTGAGGCTCTAACTCACGAGAAACAAAATGGTTCACAATTACAGCTAAGATAGCTTTTGAACTCTCTTTTTTCTCGCCGTTTTTCCCCCGCTTAACCCCCGCTATGTAACGCTCGATATAATCTATCGTGCTCTTAACAGCTTCTGTTTGGGCATTCTCTATTTGCTTACGTTCCATTTCATTAGAGCTAGCCCATTGAAGTGACACTGATTTTGGCGCTGAAAACGTCAAATCCCATCCAGCTCTCTTGATATTTTGGTTAGCATCAAAGAGCTTGCTCCCTGTTTTAGGATGTTTTGCAGTTAGAATATTTTCAAAACTTGTGTGATCGATTCCGTTAGCAAGTTTAAAGTGATCCTTTAGTTTTCCGTGACATACTCCTAACAATGCATCTGATAGATAGTAATTTTCATCATCAATATTTTTGTAATACTCAATATTGTTGATTGCGGAAAGACTTACCATTAGCCAGTCCTTTTAACTTTCAGTCTGTTTGACTTGGTTTGCTCATGTTCACTTCCATCACTAATTACTGTACTAGGAGCAATCTGTGCGTATTGGTTGTATCCCCATTCAAGTTTATAAACATCGGAATCACCGGATACTTTGGCAAAGCCAACAACACCAAATTTAGTATTTTTTAAATTGATAATGTCTACTTTTGGAACAAGATTTTCTGTGAACTTGTGCCATGTGAAGGTGCTGTCACCATTTGACGAGGATGATTTGCTAGGACGCTCAAAAACAACTTGCCCTAAGCTATCAGAAGCTAGCTCTGGAGTTTTTCCAATTGCACCACATTGGAAGACCACGTGGTTTTTAAAGAGGCTTAATAAGGTTTCTGAAATGTTTTCGCCGTAGACTTCTTTCGTTTGAGAAATGTTTTGCGTTCCGGCAATGGTTCTAGCACCTTTGGAGCGTCCCGTAGATAACCATTTTTGAAGTGATTCTAATTTTGGTAGATTGCCTAACTCGTCCAATATCAACCATAACTCCTCACTTTCGTTATCTTCTGAAGACAAGACTTCCAAGGAAACACAGTGCAATATAGCACTAGCTAATTTGGCCATCATTTCGGTATGGAATGGGTGGGACTGAATTATTACTGTATTGAATTTAGACCTGTCGCCTTTTATCCATTCATTAAACGAAATTTTCTTGTTCGACGAATTTTCAAGTAACGCTAAGTCATGAATCCATGCAATATTCGATGATAGATTTGAAATGTAGCTACTTACGGTTTCATCTGCGCCAGTAATAAATTTTAGTGCGGGAGGGTAGTACTTTTCGAAGCTATCGAGCCAATCATCTACTGGCATACTGAGCCAGTGACTCAATGCTTTCCATGATAGAGAACTTTCTTTCTGGCAACACAGCATTAGGGCAATCATTATATCTTGAGCGCCTTGCCCCCACGTAGGTTTGCTTTCGTCTATTGGGATTAGCTGTGACACAAATTGACGAAACTGAGGAATAGATTTCAAATCACTGCCAATATCCCAAATGCACGTTCTTGCATCCCACGGAGCTATCAAATGGACGGAATCCGGCTTATAAAATATTTGGGTGTACTCTCTTTTTTCATCAAAAAGAATTACGGACTTCCCGCGTTGACCAATCAGTTGAGACACCAAAAACTTAATTAGTGTAGATTTTCCGCTACCATGCGCACCGAAAGTAAATAAGTTCCCCGTGTATTGGTGTGAATCCAAAGGCAACTCCGGGTGGATAAATAAATGGGAAGCCCCCTTTTGGATGGTTTTATCCGGAGTACGTAGTCTAAGTTTTCCACCCTTTACTTTTATATCTTGAGTTCTTCCCGCATGTCTAAAAAAAAGCAGCCGAATCGCTATGAAACTTAAAAAAGCTGATAAAACGATGACTAATGTTGCATAACTAAGAAGCTTTGCTCTGATCTGCCCTTCTGATAAAGCAATCCAATATTGTTCAATCGTTACTGAACTATGATAGAAAATAAGCTCTTTGATTGCTGAAAAAATAAACTCAGCGTGTCTATCAAGTTGGCCAAACTCTTTAAACCAAAACAGATAAAAACTGCTACAGCTTAAGATTAGGAAGCTTATTACAAAGAAAGTGGTAATTAGTCCCCGGCTGCGCTGGGGGGTAGATGGTGGAGTATAATTGTTCATTCAACCATCACCCCATCTAATTCGCTGTTTATTAATCGGGCTGCATTTTGACGTTCTTCATTCGACATATCCGTAACGGTCGTCAACATCGTGAATGTAGCTTGAGTAATTTCGTTTTTCAGTTGCTCTAGTTGTAGTTTCTGTTGCTCTAACTCGACATAAGATTTACAGCAAAGTCTTACTAATTCAGCAAGTGGAACCTGCTTTAACTCTGCATAATGTTTTAGATCTTCGGCATCTTTATATGGGAATCGAGTGGTTATAACTTGTGTTGTCATGATGTATACCCCGTATTAACCGTTATCTATCTGGCTTTGAGTTTGCTCAAGCTCGTTTGCTGTATTCATCGCTGTATTCTCAGAACCTTTTGATTTACGGGCACTTGCTGGCTGCTTTTGAATTAAGCGAATACCTTTAGGATTCTGGGGTCTGTATGATTTCTTGGAGAGTTTGTGCAAATCGAGGGCATTGTGAGCAACTTTTATTTGTGCACAATTAATTTGTTCTTTCTGTTGAAGCCAATCTTCAACAGTTGTTGCTCGCCACAGTCTTTTGGAACCAAGCTTTATGCTAACGGGCACTGTGTCGCCTTCTTTACCAAGGTAAATTTGATTAGAGATTGTTTCGGGTGTTGTTTTGAGTAATGCAGCTAAGTCGTATCTGTCTAAAAGTTGAAGTGTTTTCATTTAAGCCTCGTGAATTTATGAGGCTATTCTGGCGTAAAAAGAGAACACCAATATTTGCAGACTCGTTATGTTAATTCTGCAAAGTGACTATATTGCACGGTAAAGGTGCTAACTCTGCAAAAGCATGGGTAGTTGATTCTTGTATAATACGAATCACAAATTAAATCAGATTAAGGAGTACTGAATGCTAGCAACAACCTCATATGAATTACTAAAAACTGCTTATTGGTACCAGTTTATTAAACAACCTGCTAATAAACTTGAACTAGAACAAACCAACGAAGAAATCACTTTTCTTGAGAATAAAATTAGTAATGCAAAAAGAAAGTCTGATTTAGACGCTTTTAAAGCGAAATTAAACAAAGCTTTCAATAAAAGTCGAAGGCTCAAAAGAAGTGGAGCATCACTTGATGAATTATCAACCTACTTTTTCGATTTAGAGAAGGAAATTGATTTCGATAAATATATACAAGAAGTAGACGATACGGAAGCAAGTGATGTTGAAGGCAGACCCGTAACGAAATTTGAGGGGTATTTCCAGAAAAAGGCATGGGGAAATTACAGTAGCGCAAGAAGTTGCCCAGCCAAATCACTAGTTGGAGAAATGTCATTACTGACAGAGTTGTTAGTTCTTGAACCGATGAATGAAGCTGCTTTTCAAAGTGGCCCCGCTCTAATATTCAATGTTTTTGAAACAGTAAATATTCGCGATGCGGTTAGAGCTTTTTTTAACTCTGTTAGCTTCGTAATTGCTGAGAGTGTCTTGTCAAACATATTAGATCAAACTTCGGCAGTTTCTCTTTATAAAGAGCTAATGGAGTTCGAACATTATCCAGTTGGTTATAGTGAATTGACCAAGCTAGATGGCTATAAAGCAACATTCAGCAACGTCATTGCAGAGGTCGACTATCTGCCTGCTGGGTATAGAGTGTGTATTGAATTAGCTTATGCTTTCATTAAGGCGAAATATATTGGTGAAACTCGCAAGCTTGCGAAAGTATGTTTTGAACAGCGTGCACTTGAAATTCTTGAAATTGAATTCGGAATTCCCAAAGATGCATGGTTAAAAATGAAAGGTAAAGATACATTCAAAGTGTTGGATGAGTTCATTGAAGCAAAAATATGTTTTGATCAAGATCCAACAATTGAGCCTTTAGATTGGCACTTTTTAGAGATAAGTTCATTGACCAGTCGTTACTCAACTGAGCAGATAGATGAATTATTTGAGGCCAATCCTTTTCAACAAGCATAAGCTGGAATAGTCACTACTTCATTTGACACTTTTTATTATTGAGATTTAACCAATGTGTTGCGTCCATCGATTGAACTCACAGCGTAAAGCGGAAGTTGGCGTATTGATTACTTGATAGCGTCAACGCGCGAATTTCTGACATTCCCACGACTGATACCGACCTTCTGCTTTAAGTGCCATAGCTGACCATAGTATTTTCATTGTTGAGAGTTAAGTGCTTGTCTGGATGTAAAGTTGTAGCGGCTGACCTGCTTTTCGATCCTAGAAAGGGTGCTAAATTAATTTTATATTTGTTTTTTCGGATATTTCATACTAATAGTTCTAAATGTCATTATGAGCCTTTAGATGCATCATTGTAGACATTTCTAGAACATTACCGAAAGGAAAGCATCACAAGGAGATTCACAGTGAGTAAATCGTTTTTTTTTACAGTTATACTGCTTTTTTTGGGGGCCGCGATAGGTCAAGAAATTAATTCCCAAAATGTTGGAAGCAACTTACAGCTCGATGAAACTAAATATGATAGTGCTCCAATTTTATTTCTAGGAAAAACAGTAGATATATACAAAAGAGGCGATAAGTACTATATAACCCCTCAGCTTTTATTTGATCCTCTGGAAATCAAGAATAAAGTAGAATCACTTAACACAGAACAAGGTACATTCGAAATTGACCTAGAGATTTTTTTCTATAACAACAAGTTGCTACACGAGATTTCCGATCATATTTCAAGAAAGGAAGAAATTGAGAACCCTGACATCGATTTCATCACGCATGCTTTTCGAATGGTATTTGTACAATTCCCTTCTTCTAGAGAAGACATGATTTACTCATTTCCTCCTATCAGTACATTCTCAAAAACCATTAAGATCACTCCAAATAGCGAAGTAGAGCGCAGTGAAACGGTTAGTATTCGATTTGAAAACTTAAGGGAAGCACAGGAATTTGCAGAAAGGCCTAGTTTATATTTACAAATACTTGTTAGCGTACCTGAAACGATTTCAAGTAGAATAGATTTTAGTGAAGAAAATTTTTTGAGAAGTAATAGATTTAAAGATCTACACAGTTCTGCTAAGGAAAATAAGAATACTAAAGTTACTAATATTTCCTCCTCAAACGGATTTTCTCTAGATATAAAGCCCTTGAAAATTGGCGGAGGTAACGGAAAAAGCTCAACAAAAGTAGAGTCAGAACATCATCGGTTGGTTTCTTCAAAGTTTATAGAGTCTTCAATAAATACTTACATCAAAGAAAATCGCTTGACTATACAGTGTCGACATATGGAACCCAACGAATGCAACAACTTGGTTCAAGAGTTTAAAGATGAACTAAAGTCTGTAATTCATAGAGCCAGCCAAAATATCACTTTTAAACTAATCGAAAACAAAAAAAAGCAAGAGTACGAGCTTTTTCACGAGGCCTTAAAGCAACCAATTGAAGGGGCGTCGGTTACAAAAGGGGCCGTCTTAAAAGCTAAGCATGACTACCACAACGAACTAAAGGATAAGAAATCTTTTGATTATTTTAAGGTCTTCTCTGCTAGTGAAGAAAATGAACAAAAATCTAAGACTTTTAACGATGTGAGTTGGGAAATTCGTGAAGGTGAATGGGTTCCTGTATCAATTTCACTTTATGTTGTTTCGGAAGAAAGCATTAGAGAAATTTTGTCATACACAAGGACTCAAGAGGTGATTAGTAAAGTTTCTTCTAAACAATATATCGCTATAAAAGGTTCACCGGTAGATAATCTAACACTACCTGTTGAGCCATTTGATTCTATAGAAGATGTAAACACGTTTGCACAGATGAAAAAATATGCCGAAAATAGAATTGAAAAATTACCAATGCTTGTAGACATAGCTATAACCGAAAGGGCGGGGCCGAAAAAAGTAGTACTAGACCATACTGAAAGCCCATTTTATTATCATGATTTACGATTAGCATATTCTAGTGTCACTGAATGGAAAGATATTAAATGTGAAGCTATTCCGCAAAAAGCGGGTTTTATAACGATTTATTCAAACCAAGCTCGTTGGGTTGACGGGAAGAATAGTTACCAAAGTGAGCATTACTATATGCATCAATACGGAAACGCCCCTTATGTTCCACAGCGAATAGTCAGTTGTCTAAAAAATCAGAATTCGAAAGATAGAACTAGTTACTGTAATTCCGGCGGAGAAGGATGCCGTTTTCCTAACGGAGTAGTGGTCGTAAGTTGTTATCTCAATGATGAATGGAACGACTGGAATGAAAGAAAGATTGCTAGTGCAGCGACAGAAGAAGAAAGAAATTATCGAAGAAGCAAGGAATACAGATGTTCAAGAATCTAGCTTATATTCTCTTATTTTGTTTGGATCTTAAATCTGCTAATGCTGATAGTTGTAAATTCAACATAAATGAACACCGTCCGTCAATATCGGAAGTAGAAGCTTCAGGAATATCTGTCCGCTCAGAGGATGGTAATGCACTGGAGGACCTTTTTAATTATTGTTCTAACGATGTTGTAATAAAGTTTGAGGAAGGCGATTGTTCCGATTCAAAAGTCACAAAAAATTTGAAGAAAACTATTTTCAAATTAGTTGAGCTAATCGATCAAGAATGGGAGGGGGAGAGAAAACTAAGAATTACAGAAGCATGGGATAATAATGCTGAACATACAAAATACTCTCTTCATAACGAAGGAAGAGCCGCAGATATCACTACTGATGATAGAGATACTAAAAAGCTATCTAAATTAGCATGTCTTGCAATGGCGGCCGGTTTCTCATGGGTGAAACTAGAGAAAGATCACGTACATGCTTCAGTACCGCGTTGATTTTTACCCGCCGCTTTTTTGCACTTCTTTAAATTTAACCGACGCTTACCAACCTAAAGGGAACAATGCAAATACACCGGCTATTTTTCCAGAAATTACAAACACTTCTTCCGGCGATTTTATTCCTGTGAAGTAATAATCTAGGAACAGGAGCAGCACCAGTAAAAATCCTCCCATAGCTGTAAAAAAACGACTTTAAATCTAGACGGATTTTACCCAATAAAATGTCCGCTGTTTGTCTATAGCGGACTAACCCAACTTAACTATTTGATGTCCGCAATTCGCTCAAAACTGGCTATATTATTTGGTTTGAACTTCTAAGGCAATGTGTCACGTCAGATATGATGTCCCTACACATAAGCCTTTAATAAGCCAGCCAGCTTTTTGTTTGATGTTTGAGTTGTTCATATGCAAAATGAGTTAGTTCTCATCTGAAATAATTTAAGTAACTTCACCGTTCACATGACTTTTAAACAGAATCATTGTTGAGCAAAGGTAAATTTCTTGGTTTTAGTTGTTTGTTTTTTATACGGAATTTCATTTCCTTCAATATCTTTAAATTAACATCCGCTTTTGAGGAAGGAGCATTAATTAGTCCTTTAAAAATATCGATAGTTTCTGTCAGTGGTATTAATTGCCACATTTCCACATTCAAGCAATCCGTCCAAAACTCTGTACCATTTCTCCAATCGCTCTCACCTTCTAGAAAAGGTATACCAATTGAGTTCAATTCTTCATAACTTATTGAACCAAGGATGTGGGCGCTGTGGAATCGCCTTAGATCTTTAGAATAGTCATTTTTATTTCTTTCTAGAGAAATGAATAAAAAGTAATCAGGGCGTTGGTGTTCATGGTTATACAAAGGAGCGCTATTATCGAAATCTAACTTAGGCTTATATCTCCGGTCTTTTGTTTTAACATCAATTGTGAGACCAGCCCCCAATTTGTAATCAAACCTTGTATTTTCAAGTTCTGGAGTGAATGGTATCTGGTGGCGTGTCATCCAATATTCTGCTATCAGCTCACCAAGACAGCCGACACCATTGGCTTCTTCCTTGCGATGAGACATCTTATGTATGGGTAAGTTATTGGCTCGATATTCGGCTTCTTTATAAACATGGTCTGGGATATTTACTACCCGTGTGTATGT
This sequence comes from Paraglaciecola hydrolytica, assembly GCF_001565895.1. Lineage (GTDB taxonomy): Bacteria > Pseudomonadota > Gammaproteobacteria > Enterobacterales > Alteromonadaceae > Paraglaciecola > Paraglaciecola hydrolytica. The sequence continues at coordinate 111,937 of NZ_LSNE01000020.1, read as the reverse complement.
TGCATTTCGCACGTTCATATGTTCTTCCCTACACCAATGAATATGTTTTCGGCGCTGGAAACAAAAGCTCCAAATCTCTCTTATTCATTTTGAATAATGGCCCCTTTTCACTTACTCGATTTGTTTTACCTTTCCGCTTTATCAAGTGATCCATTGTTATAACGCCAGATTGAATAAGGGGTAATAGCTGGCTAACCATTGGGCGTTTGGTGTGAGTTACTGATTTCAGATGAAAATGCTCAACACCTTCAATAACTTCGCTTGATGCTTCTATCCAGAACGTTTCTGCATGCTTTTCTGTTAATCGGCTTCTAAGCAATTTACCCGGCCATACGGCAACTAAATCTGTTTTATTATGCCACTCTTGCAATTCATCTTTTGACTCATCGTAAATAAAGCTAAGTCCCTGTGAATTTTCTTTCAACGTACTTAAAGTACAATAAAGTTTGAAATCTTCCTCCCGTTCATAGCCATACTTATTGAGAATTTCAGCGCTTTTCTTACATGGACTTTTTGCCCAATCTGGCACTTGAGCAAAAAGAGTTGTTCTAGTTGTTGCACCTCTACCTGACTTTATTTCGATGCCATCGTAATCAGGCTCTTTACTAGAGTTGGCGGCAATTCCTAACATTGTCTCAATGGTAAATCCAATGCCCGTACTTCCAGACCTTAAAGCTGGCAATGGTTGTTTTGCTAAACCTTTAAGTTTTGATAAAAGCTCTTCAGCAACCGAAAACTCGTCTTCACAAACGTCATTTAGGAACCGTCCTATGCATGAATCAATATTTTCCAATGATTCAGATAGCATCGTTTTACTTAGGTTTATGAGAAAAGGGGAATCCTCATGTATTACAATTGCAATTTGATCTCCTGCATCACAAATTTGTGACAATTTAGAGAACCACATACGAGGATCACCTTTTTTCGTATTTGGTCTATAAAAGCTTGCGGAAGATTTGATCTTTATTTTATCGGTAAGCAAGAAGGAGGTTTTTTTAACTTTATGTTCTTGCCCTTGCCCTTGATCAGAGTAGAAATGAAAATTTTCTAATTCGAAGTGCGTGCGCACAGGTTGAGTCGCGTCAATTATAGACTTATTAAGTCCTGTGATAGTTGGCTCAAATACTGAGAATTCGATACCAACTTTTGTAAGTTGACGTTTGTTTTCTTGAACGCGTCTCTTTATATCTTCTGGTAGTTCACTGCTTCGTTCATTATCTAAGCTTTCGAAATCTTGTTCAGTCATTTCAACATCTTCATCCATTACGAAATCTATCGATGGGAGTTGTATGGTGGTTTTAGAACGTTCTTTTTTTTTAAGCTCTTCACGAAACTTTGGCCAAGAGGTGAACCCGTATTCTTCACTAATTTTTTGATACGCTTGCGCTTGAGAAATACCCTCTTTCTTTTTTAGCGCCTTTGCACGTTGTTGGATTCGATTAATTGACGGTAGATCACTAGGATGTGATGACATAATTTGTACCCTGTATGATTCTGTGTATGAACAACAAACTTAGGGTACGCAGTGGCGTTTTATTAAATTGGCTCCCCTTAAAGCCGAGGCAGCACGAAAATGGAGAGACACAGAAGAAAACCCACCTAAATCATGCTTAGGCAGATAAACAAATTGAAGATTCTTGGTGAATTATGAATTCGACCACACCATAAATTCACCAAATCAAAAATTGGTTTATCTACAGAGATGGCCTGAAGGGGTCTTTTCTAAAAGAATGGCTTCTCTTAAAAGCCGATAATTACAATAGCTTATAAATAATTCTGTTTCAATTATCTTGATTTTTAATTTGTTCCTGGACTTTTATTGTCGTTCTAGTTATCATGCGCTCCGTGTTGTTTTTAAAGGTATTTGCATGAATCATATTGAGTTGTTTGCTGGTTGTGGCGGCTTGTCATTGGGCTTAGAGAAAAGTGGCTTCAAACTATCAATGGCAAATGAATTGTCTCCTATGGCCGCAGAGTCTTTTGCATACAACTTTTTTGATGAAAACCTTGAAGAATTGGCAAATGTCTCTAAGAAAGCCAAGAATACTCTTTGGTTGAATAGTGCATATGCAGACTTAAAAGCTCGACTAAGAGAAAACCCCTTTGAATTTCCAACATTTGGCGAAGTAGGCAACAGTGATTTGCCTAAAGACTTTTCAAATTTAAAAGGAAAATTGATCGTTGGAAGTATTGTAGAGTTAAATAGGTTACTTGATAAAAATAGTGATTTAGTACATCAGCTTAGAACTGCATTTGGCGCTAAACGCGGTTTAGATTTGGTCTCAGGTGGCCCACCTTGCCAAAGTTTTAGTATGGCTGGACTCCGTAAACAGGATTGTGAAAAAAATACACTTCCTTGGGAGTTCGCAAAGTTTGTTGAGCATACTCAGCCCAAAATAGCGATGCTTGAAAACGTAACTGGAATTTTAAGAGCTTTCCAAGACAAAGACGGAAATAGTTTTCATGCTTGGTATGAGGTAGCTAAGGTATTTGCAACGATTGGGTATGTCCCACTTTGCTTGCATATTAATGCTCGGCTTGCTGGCATTGCACAAAACCGCCCACGCTTTATAATGATTGCTGTTAAGTTTGACCACGTCGAAAGCATTTTACAAAAGTTCGATGATGATTCTGCCAATACTAAGTTATTTACTCACTCACTAGATTTTTATAATCTCGTTAAAAAGGTCGGGAGTGATTTGCCATTTGGGCACTTGAGCTATTTTGATGCAACTAAACCCTCTGATTTAAATTTATTTGAAAATTCATTTCTAGCATCATTAGTCAATGGAGAGGCTATTACTGTTCGTGACGCTTTAGATGATTTGAAACAAACTAATCCTTCTAAACCATCAAAATTTGTAAATTTACTCAATGCAACTTTCGAATTTTTACCGCAACGCAAATCTTTGTCGAATCATGAATTTCGCAGTAATGGGGAAGTAGTTAAAAGGCGTTTTCGGCTATATCAAGTTCTACGTTCGATTGATGAACGGCGAGTTACTACAGCAATTTTTTCAGTTCTCAAAGGAGACGAGATAACTCTTCCTGATGACATATGGTCACTTTGCAAACCATATGAATTCCTTCAAAAAGATGGTCAATTATCGAAATTTGTGAGTAAAGAAAAGTTCATAGATTATTTGAAATCTCATCCCACAAAAAAACAAACTCAGAAAGCGCTAGTAGCAAGCTCACCAGCACCCGCGGCATTATCAATTCCTGATGACGCTTGTCATTATGATGAACATGAACTGAGAGTATTAACCGTTAGGGAAATGGCAAGAATACAATCATTTCCAGATAACTTTGTATTTCGTTCCAAAATTACAACAGGTGGACAAATGAGAAAGTTTGAAGTCCCTCAATATACACAAGTGGGTAACGCAGTACCTCCGCTTCTCGGATTGAGGCTTGGGCAATGTGTAAAAAAATTGCTTTAATTACTATGAGACAAACATATAAATGTTTCAGCGCTGATTTAATCAATAAAGCCTTAATGCTGGGTAAAGCTGTACGTAAAAGTTAAAATATTTGAGGTTGCGTCAGTTTTAGAATACTTTTTATATCGTCTCATTAAGGGACATTTTGGGGACATTGAAGTAGTTATAGGCAGTTATTTGGAATTACCTTCACTTCATTGTTTATTGTTTAAAACAAAGGGTTAAGAGATTTTTACAGGTGTGGCAATATATGAAAATTGCCCCTCCGGAGGCAGAGGTCGTGAGTTCGAATCTCGCCGGGTGCGCCATTTTAAATGGCTTTAAAGCCTAAACCCAAACATAAAAACTCTTAAAATCATTTCTGTGTAGCAAAATTGTAGCAACACGGCTAGCAACCCGACTTTTTTAGACACTAGGCAAGATCAATCTCACATAAAATTAACATACAGTTTACTTTCATTGTCTTTTAACTAAAATACCTCTATCAACGCAAATAAGAACAAAAAAAATACCGTTTTTTTACTTTCTATATAATCGCAAATCGATAATTTTCTAATTAGTCACTCACTTTGTTTAGTAAAAAACTCGCTAACAAATCAGAGAACGCTGAAAAATGTCTTTTTTAATTCCCGTAAGTAAATAAATTTGACAGCGATTGTGAGTCTATTTCAACAAGAAATACTGAGCTTATATCGCTACCACTAAATTTTTTAGACAACATGATTTGGAGTAGATGTGAATAAAACAATTATTGGAATAACATTGGTCAGCATTCTTGGCTTAAGTGCATGTGATAATGGCGACAAGTCCACACCGTCCCAGCAAACTCTGAATAATACTACTGCTCCAGTAAACTCTGCTACCGACGCAGCGCAATATGAGCTCGCGGCGGGCTCTCCTTACAAGCCTTTTCCAAATAATAAAGTAGTGGTTACTAAGGTTAAACACTTTGACAATATGAGCTGGAAAATCGCCGCTGCGGGAGGGACTTGGTACTTTGAAAATGGTGAAACAGAAGGAAAAAGTGGTTTTAGCAGCGCCTTTGATCAGGCCGGAAATGACTGGATTGGAAATGACGCCGATAAAGGTTATAACTTGTCTCCTTCAACTGGGGGTAAACACGAATATCGTGGCTGGCCAAACTTTGGTGAGGGAAACTTTGATCATCCCCAACGAAAAAGCGGTGCGCAAACTCGCTGGGTTGATACTCAGGGCAATACTATCGAGTTTAACGGACGACTTGAAGGGCAGCACTTGATCATGCGTTCCTTTAATGATTTGTATGAACTTGAATATCATTTCTTCCCAACGCATGCGGCAATTAAAGTATTAAAGGCTGAAGACAAATATGCGTTTCTGTTTGAAGGGCCTATTGGCGGCGAGCAAGAAGCCTCTATTGAAAAAGACTATTATGTACTTCAGGATGGTATTCACCGAGAAGTAAAAGAAGGTGGATTAGGCTATCTAGAACCCGAGTTTGGTAATGATTTTCCTTCTCCTTATTTTTATTTAGTGGACAGTGACCCTGAGGATACACAGCTATTATATATTGCTGTAAAAGATGCGGGACCTGAGAGCGCTGGCGATGAAGGTTGGAGACAAGGTAACAATATGGTTATTTTTAGCTTTGGCCGCGATGAAGATAAACGTGCTTATACTGGTACTGATGCTGTCAGTGTTTTTGGCTTTTTACCTAAAGGTTCTCACACACAAATCGACAGTTTAATTGAGGCACGTTTAGCTGAGCCGTTTACTGCTGCTCCTAGTATGTGATCACGATTTTATAACGCTAATTGCACCTTCTGCAGTCTAGCAGAAGGTGCATAGCGCTCTGTCCGTAATAATGCGTTTAAACCGAACATCATCAAAGCACTAATAACGTCGCTAATCTCACAGGGATCAGTAACACGCTTATTCATCAACCTTGCCAGCACACTGACGCTGAAGGTTAACTCTATATTGATGACTGGCTTTAGCTGCTAAAACGAAGACAAAAATTATTATTTGCCAACAATTTGCGCGACGCTAGTCACTGCATTTTGTTGGCAAGATATTTTAAGATTATTACTGGGGGCTCAGGCTAAAGTGGTCAGTATTGGCCAAACCTTCTTTGCTAATTGCGCTTAGGCGAATGACATTGCTGCCTTTTGTTAATTCAACAGGGGTGTTTACAGTAGTCTATGATGTCCATGGTCCCGTAGGCTCAACAAGCCAAGGAGCATTTTAATAACCGCATTTCCAGCACTAGAATGGTTTGTGCCCAGTTAAACTCCACTCCAGTTAAGATTTTGTGTCTTTAGGATATTTAAGCACCTGATTCATCCAGCTAACAATTTGCTCCTCATAGTTCGGAAGGAATCGAGTCCATTCCGTTAAGCGATGAGGAGCGTCAGGCAGTGTGAGCAGTTCGCAATGGACGCCATTGTCTTTTAGTCTAGCCTGCATGGCAAGTGATTGCTGGTAAGGCACCGACTGATCGGCATCGCCGTGAACAAGTAAAAATGGCGCTAGACCAGGTCGAACGTAGTTGATTGGCGAAAGTGCTTTTAATATCCCGAGAGATTCTGCAGTTAACTCCTTCGGACGATTTAGCAAACCGCGCTGAGCCCTACCAAGAATATTGCCTCTTTTAGGTAATTCCTGAACAAAATCGGTAAGGGGAGCCAAACCGACAACAGCCTGCACGCTAATACTTTCGTCCACAACCATCGCCGCATATGTCGCTAATTGACCACCGGCGGAATAACCAATGAGCGCTATTCGTGAGGAATCACCTTTATAATGGGCTGCATTTTTCTTTACCCAACGGATAGCTGTTTGCACATCATCCTGGCTTGCGGGCCAACGATGTAAAGGAGCAAGGCGGTAGTTAAGTGAAAACCAAACATATTTAGCTGTGGTAAGCATGTTAAGTATTGGTGCATCATCAGGATTAGCTTTATCGCCTCCCGTCCAACCACCACCATGAACGTATATGGCAATTGGAAATTTTCCTTGCCCTTCAGGAACGTTAACATCAAGAAGCAGTTTTTCACCGCTAGCGCTGCCATATTCAACATTACTATGAAAGCCTGAAGAGAGCGTTTTCGAATATACTGGGACAGATATGATGACTGCACTAAACAGATAGACTATTCGCACAATCCTCATGCTTTTTAAGCTCTTTATCATATATTCCCCCCGGCTAAAAATGACAGAGTTGGTTACGTTTAGCATATTAAAAGTATCTTCCGCAGCTATCAGCTAATTAGAACTTATAAGCACTAAAATGGCATCTTCCCATTTTGCGGGCGGTGCCATAACACGGGATTCGCCTTGGGTGAAATCCGTTAGGGTCTCTATAGAACCGTTGCTGGGCGAAAACCAATAAGCTTTCGCCGGTGTGTCCAATATATTGTTTACTTGAGTATGTGAATTATTGGCAAAGTACACTAATGCCATGTCGCCAGACGCGGTGGTGACGGCCGTTTTTAAGCTTTCGTTTTCACCTGTAGCACTAATAACATTACCGTTCGGCACCCATTCAAACCAACTATGCTCTTGTAAAAAGTTTTTTGCTACGACGGAAAATTGCTTAGCCGCTGGAAAATCCAAGGCTTGTTGCCAAGTGTAACCACAGTTGTAATCACCATCATCACCGCGCATCGCCCAGATGGGTCCAGCCCCGTAGGTATGACCTGCCCCACCGGCAAAATACGTTTGATAAATTTGACGACGCACTCTAACAGGGGTCACCCAACCACATTCATGACGATAGGTTCCGTATTCATAAGAGCCTTCTAAAAACAAAGAAGGTTTAATAGGATCAGAGCGTTGATAATCATCTAACATGGTGCGGTAGACATGATTAACTTCTTTCCAGACTTCAACGCCATTAACATCTAACCACGCATCATTATGAAACCATTGCGATGACCCATAGGGTGCATCACCATTTGGGTGATAGGTCATAAAAAGTTCATCCCACGCAGGGTTGGCTTTGTTCCATGCAACTTTTTTACCTGTCACACCACGTGCTAATCCTTCGGCCATAGCTCGATAAATGGCGCGATGATCGTAGGCAGAAAAGTTTTGATTTTTATCGTAAGCAGAAAATTGCGCTTTAGTATCGCCACCCAAAACCCAAATGATATTTGGTTCGTTTTTATAACGTTTACCTAGAAATTCACCAAAGGATTTAGCTTCTTGTTCAGTAAATTCGTTAGAACCAGTGATTAACTCACTTCCCCACGTCGGTAACATGGCTAAGTACATATTGCGTTTTTTTACCGCATTAACCACATAATCAGCATTGTCCCAATAATCATTGGGAGACTCAGGGCTCCCCCCTTTGACTACCAAAGGCTCGCCAGTATTTGGATCATGCTCACTACCAGAGAATGGGCTATGACCATAAAAATTAGGCGCATTGTTAGGGCTACGTGGTATTCCACCACCATGGGGTGACCAATGGGCAACTGCTTGGATTACATTGAATCCCAATTTTTGCCGATGATCTAAATATTGATCGACTTCTTCTCGGCTTAGCTGCTGAAACATCGCCCAACCCGTGTCACCAATCCACAAAAAAGGCGTGCCATCCTGATGTTGAATGTAGTGGCCATTTTTAGCAACTTCGAGTTTGCCATGCTCTTGCCACGGAGATGCTGCAATTGAACTCAGCGGGTAGACAATCAACATACAAAGTAAAGTTAATATGCGTTTTTTCATTGTGGATCCTCATCAAAAATCAAGAGAGCGATTGCCCGCTTTTTGAAAATAAATTTATTATTGAGCTCAATAAAATCAATTTTGCCAATACGAATAAATTACTAAACAGGAGTTTAAATCATAAAAACAACAAAAGTAACTACATAGTTATATTTATGTGAAATATTTTGTTTTCTATATTTGTCCAGTGGCGTAAAAATCTTCGGTTATAGCTAATCGTTGGACACCGTTATTTGTGCCCTACTGTGACTCGCCAGTAATAAGGTTATTTCTAACGTTTGGACTCTTTATGTATGGAGGTTAATTTTCATTGAGATGCTTTACCGATATCATTTCATGGGCAGATAAGACTCGATTATTAGCTCGTAATTGTTTGAGCTCTCCGTGCAGATAATGCACTTTATTCATTCTGGCTCCAATGGAGGTTAATGCGGTTTCTGGCATAGGTGAAAATTGCATATTCGTCGAAAGTTCCTTTTGCCCATTCACATACGAGTTAAACTCGCCGTTATGGTAAGTCATGGCGATATTTACCCATTGATTTATCGGGTGGGTTAGGTTTGAATCTATCAACGTAAAACGAGAGTCACCATCCATTAGAAATGCATCCAGATACCATTGGTTTTGCTTAGTGAAACGCATTTCGAGGGTAATCCGATGTTGAGAATTATTCGGATCTTCTATATGGATTATTCTTGGTTCTCGCCCGTTTGGTGTTGGCGCGTAAGGTTTAACCAGTAACTCCAAGGTAAAACTTTGCATGCCTGCAACTAGGTTACCGGCAATTTGAATACGATCCTGATTTCCGTCAAAAAGAAGACTCAATTTATCTTGTGAACCGACAACTTTTGGCTGCCCTTCAATATGTAAACCATGCCCACCAATGTTGCTTAAATTATCCAACATCCACGTCTGGCTTTCATCGGCGATAATGCTAAAAGAGCAGAATAAACAGATGACCCAACAACAGGTTTTAATGCTTTGGTACATTTTTTTGCTCCAGATAGTTAAGTAAAGTCACCATGTTTTTCAGGTATTCTTTGAGTGTAATTACAATGACCGATTCCTCACTAGGATAAGGTGACGTATCATATTTATCACCGACAAAAGTGGTACGGTAGTCACCGGATACCACTTCTAAATTAGCCGGACCAATATAAGGGTTGGTAGTAAAATCTAATTTTGATGGCCAAAAACCTTGGCTATTAAGCGAGGAGACAATGGCGTCGATACTTTGTTTGCTGCCGGTAAATTCGTTTAATACAAAAAAACGTGGTAGAGCAGGTAAATTATCGAGTAATAACCTAGGTTGAGTTGTTGGCGGAATAATTGGCTTGTCCAACGTAGCAAGATATTGTTGACGTAACTCATCAACATTAACACGGCCAATTGAAGGGTAATGAGCTACTTGAAAAGCAGGGTCGTAATCAATGAAATATTCACCATTGTTAACATTCGATCCCCGGCGGTGCAGAAACAAGGTTTTGCCTGTACCTATCTCAACCATACGGGGATGGGTTCTGCCATCACGGATAAGTTCTGCTGGTAATCGCAGTGCATCAAGCCAGTCAATTGTCGCTGCGATGCCCGCCAGATATTTGTTATCACCGGTAAGATGATAAAATTGCATGAGAGACTTTAGGTTATTGACCGTAGCTCCCACTGAAATCGATAAGGGCTCATAACTTCTCGCCGACGCTGGTTTTAGGTCGTGGGAATACTGCAAAGCCCAGCCAGGCTGAGGAGCCGGCAGCTTCAATTTAACAAAGGCGTCCATCCCTTGATGAATCGCTGATGTTAGTCGTTTTTTTAACGACGGATCGTCTAACGACTGTAAACAGTACTGCAGAAACTGCATATTATTGATGGCAACATCATCATTAAAAGTAATATCACGGGAATAGTCAGGCTGACCTTTAACTGAATGCTCTGGCATCGGCGGATAACGCTGCGGCCAGCCGCCAATCTCATATTGACTATCAAGTACAAAATCTATCGCTTTATATAATGGGGTTTTGTATTGCTGATCGTTTTTTTCTAGGTATAAACGCAGTAAAAATACTGATGCGTCGTAGGTACCAGCATCATCAAAAGTCGCATTTCCATAATAATGATGAAACTCTTCCAGCCGCCAACCGTTGCTACCAATGGTTTGGTACCACTGTTTTAATGATTCTTCGCCAGCCAAATCAAACATATAGTTCCAGCCACCACTAGGGTGCTGACCTTTAATCAAAGCAGATGCAACCTGTTGAGCTGCTTGATAATAAAATTCATCTTGGGTGACATGATAGGCATCCAAATAAAGGTGCCCCATGGTTGCCGTACCTGGTGGTTGCACCCAAACCATAGTGGGTTTGGCTTCCATCTCTCCCCAACGCCTTGAAAAATCGGGTAAGTAAGACCAAACATAACCACCTTGGTAACTGACCGTCTCGGTCATAAAACTCGTGGCACGTCTCATCGTATCAATGACTGATTGTTCTTTTACTGGCTGGGCAGCGATTGCTTTTTGAGTCAGTAAGAAAATGACTGACATAATAACCTTGCGACGTCGACAGTTAATTTTTAGCAAGATTTAACCTCTTGAAAACGTGGTTTTAGTTATACAGAGAAAAAATAGAGAATAAAAACCCGGCTACTAGACCGGGTTTCAAGTTTTAACTAATACATCTAGGCAGACTTACAGCCTGTAGCTAGCACCAAATTGATAAGTTGTACCTTGAGTATTACCAACATCAATTAATCGACCCTGCATCCACTGGACTTCCCACTCATCAGTGATGTTAATTGCCTCAAAGCTTAACTTAAGGTTTTCATTAACCTGATAACTAACAGAAATATCAATGTTAGTTGTTGGGTCAATGGTGCGCCATTTTTCTTGGTCGGATGAACCTAAGTCACTATAGTATTCACCGCGGTATGCCGCCGAAATACGTGCACTTATTACGTCATCTTCCCAATAAAGCGTAAGGTTAGCCGATTTGTCTGCTTGGCCAGTTAATGGTCCTTTGCGATTACCACCATAAGTAATTTCAGAGTCAACCAAAGTTACGTTTGCCAAGATACCAAACTTTTGCATCCACTCTGGACCTGGCAAAAAGGTTAATGGTTGTTGATATTGAATTTCAAAACCATCCAAATCACCACCGGCACCATCTTCTAAACGTCTTACTTCAAAATCGGCATTCTTCAAGTCTTCTACTTGTGCGCCTAGTAAAGAGTCATCAAGACCGAGGTCTTGCCAATTTCTTACAGTGGTAATGGTTTCAGGGAAAGATTCGATATCTTTTTTGAAGTAGGCAACTGATAACATCGCACTTTCAGCAAAATACCACTCTACTGATAAGTCAGTCGTATCCGCTTTAAAAGGTGCTAAGAAAGGGTTACCAGACGTCACTTTTGGCTCGCCAAAGGTGGTGATACTACCCGCTGGAGTGATACTTCCTAGTGTAGGACGTGACATTACTTTGGCCCAACTGGCTCTCAAGACTAAGTCATTTGTCGCTTCTAGCGCTAAATTGATTGAGGGTAAGGTGTTTGAATAGTCATGTTTAACCGTTACTTTTTCGCCAGCGATAATACCTGTGGTATCTAAGTCAGTATTCACACGGCGTACACCGGCATCACCACGTAAAATCATATCGCCCATTTCAGCATTAAATTTAGCCTGCAAGTAATAAGAAGCGCTATTTTCTTGCGCATCTCGAATACTGCCGTCAACATTATAAAACTCAAAACAGCCTGCATCCCTAACTTTGACATAGGCTGCATGGTCAGGAAGGAAGAAGGTATCGGTTCCTTTAAATGTTTCTACTGAACCATCTGCGGCAGTCACAACAGGAGAAACACCACATGCATTATCAATGTTGTATGGGTTGTTACGTTGTTGTCTGGTCGTATCCATGCTGTACAATTCGTCAGCGTAACCTACAGCTAAGGTCAACTCTTCCGTTAATATGTAGTCAAAATCTACTTTAGCCGTTCTGGTTTCTGATTCAGAATCGGTAACATCATTACGCAGTTCTGATACCTCCCAGTTCGCTGGGTTTTTCACATCAAAACTGTAACTTGTTGAAGGGTTTAACATATCGCTAAAATCCCAACCTACGGTAGAACTATTATCGGCATAGGTCACATTTTTACGATTGTCATTATCGCTAAAGTGTTCGTATATCAGGCTCTCGTAATTATTGTGGCCAGTTGATTTAGAACGACCAACCAACACCTTCATGCTAAAATCATCAGTAATGTCTTGTTCTAAATGTAAGGTTACTTGATTAAAATCGCCGTCGTCTGCAGTTTGCACATACTCAGAACGAACATCCACATCCCCCATAGCACCAATAATCACAGAATCAGCTGCATCAACTACATCTAAACTAACCCAATCAGATTGTTGAAGGCCGGTATCACCAGTACGTGCCAAACTGATGGGCGTTAGCGCAGGGCCATAAGTATCACCGGTATTTTTTGAATACAATATATCTAGTGTCAGTTGTGTGCTGTCAGTGGGTAACCATTGGAAGCTAGAGGTTAATCCTGTGCGCTCTAAATTAGCATCACCAAATACGTAACGAGGAAAGCGCGGATGCCAATAACCAGCTGGTGGTTGATTAGCTGGATCACTGTTTTCACAGGCTGTACAGAAATTTAAAACATCATCTTCCCAACGCCCCGTGTTTGGCGCTGAGCCATACACGCTTCTTTCTGAGTAAGCAGCGGAAAAAACAGCACCGAATGTGTCATCGTCGTTCGTCCAGCTGACTACGCCTGAAACTCGAGGTGTGGTATCACCTGATTCACTGCTGTAAGCTCCTTGTGCATTAAAGGCAACCACATCTTCTTTATAATCAAAGGGACGGGCCGTAAACAAAGACACTGTTGCACCTAATGAGCCTTCATCCATCGCTGCATTGGTTGTTTTGCGAACTTCTAAACGATTAAAAAGTTCTGAGGCAAAAGTATTAAATTGGAAAGTACGTGAGCTTGTACCACCAACGATAGACTGGGTTTGCATGCCGTTTAAATGTGTACGCGTGAAATCAGAGTTTAAACCGCGGACAGTAATAGTACTGCCTTCACCGTTGCTGCGGCTAATTGCAACACCTGGAATACGTTGTAAAGAATCCGCTAAGTTTTGATCGGGAAAGTCAGCAATATCTTCGGCCATGATGATATCAACGGAGCCAGAAGATTGACGTTTAGTATTTAATGCTAATGATAAGCTATCAGCAAAACCTCGGGCGACGACTTGTATAACCTCTACGTCCGCATCAGCTACTTTAGTTTTAGCCTCTTGTGCATGCAGACTCATACTACTTAACCCGACTAGTAAACTGCTAATCGCAATGCATAGTGATGTTTTTTTAAACTGCTTGTGTTTGCTCATTAGTGATGTCCTCTCATTGTGTTATTGAGTGTGTTTCTATTTATAGCGCTTATTAAGCTCTTTGTGCCATTAACGTGATTTTCAGGGATTTTCAGCGATCTTAAGCATAAAATCTTACTAAAAAGGTTATAATTACGCATGACAACACTTGCCACCGGTGGCAATAACATATCCCCAATGAGCTCAATCTGTCAACGACATTTTTAATAAATAATTAACATGTGGTTAACGCCGGCAACCATATTGGCTAAAGTTTGCACTCTAAAAAATGGCTATAGAGCCCTTGAATGATTGGGTTTTACTGGCTTCTATTAATTTTGATCACCGTAAAAAAACATTCTGTTGCTACAAAAATATTATTAATTACGTTAAAAAAGCATTGCTAAAATATTATTAAAAAGGTACTAATTATGAAAAGGAGCCATATATTGATTGATTGATAAGTTTTATTCATTCGTCAAAAATTGAGTTTTTATATGCTACTAAATGTGATTTTTAGATTTTTTCTTGACTGCAGCATGAGTTTTCTCGTGTTTTATTTGCAGTTACGAAAGTGTTTGATGTACATGCGAGCTAACATAACTAATGAGACTAAACACGATGTTTGTTAACAAAAATGAGTATCAAGGCCTTAAAGCCGTAGCGATTTTTTTACTTTGTGGCGTCGTAGTTTGTCTTAACGCCTGTGATAGTAGTTCGCTAAAGCAGAACACTGCGCTTGGCACTGATAAGGCAGCACAACAACTCACGTTAGAAACTGAACTACTGGCCTTCCCTACCGCCGAAGGATATGGCAAACACACAGTAGGTGGTCGTGGAGGTGAGGTTTATTATGTTACTAATCTAAATGATGCGGGCGAAGGTAGTTTACGCAAAGCCATTGAAAGTGCGGGGGCGAGGACAGTGGTGTTTGCTGTGTCGGGCACCATAGAGTTAAAAAGCGATTTGGTCATTCGCAACCCCAATATTACTATCGCAGGTCAAACAGCACCTGGTGACGGCATCACACTAAGAGCTTACCCTTTATTGATTGAAGCCGACCAAGTCATTATTCGCTATATCCGCGTTAGGTTGGGCGGCGAATCCGGCGATGATGCCGATGCCATAACCAGTCGTTATACCAAAAACCTCATTCTCGATCATGTTTCTGCCAGTTGGAGCGTAGATGAAACTCTGTCTATATACCACGGTGAAAATATTACAGTGCAGTGGTCAGTGATAGCTGAAAGCTTGTATATGTCTAATCATGTAAAAGGTAATCATGGTTTTGGTGGTATTTGGGGCTCGAACTACAGCTCTTATCATCACAATTTAATTGCCCATCATTCAAGTCGCAACCCTCGATTTGCCTCCGGAGCTGGCAATACCGATTTCCGTAACAACGTCATTTATAACTGGGGCTACAAAGGTACCTATGGGGGTGAGGTTCAACAAAACAATGCCCCCAAATTTAACTTCACCAATATCAATATGGTAGCCAATTATTACAAGCCAGGCCCAGCTACCGAACCTGGTGCTGTGCAATACCAAATTGCTAACCCATGGTCACGTAACAAAGCTGATGATTATGGTAGTTGGTACATCACAGACAATCTAATTGAAGGTAATGCCGAGGTATCAGCCAATAATTGGCATGGTGGCGTACAACCTCAAGATGGTGATGCTTATATTGCTGGTTTAAAACTTGAACAACCTTGGCCTGCCATGGCCATAAATCAACACAGTGCGCAGCAAGCCTATGAGCTAGTGCTGCAAAATGCCGGCAGTAACTTGCCCAAACGTGATGCTGTTGACCAACGTATTATCGATGAAGTCCGTAATGGCTCTGCAACTTTTGAAGGACCTACTTATAAAAAGGAGCACAAGGTTGCTGATACCTCAATAACGGTAGGTATCATTGACTCTCCCAATGACGTAGGTGGCTGGCCAACTTTGCAAAGCACAACAGCACCTGTGGATAGCGATTTAGATGGTATGCCTGATACCTGGGAAAGTCGTTATGGCTTAGATCCCCATGACGCCACAGATCGCAATAGTGTGGCTGCCGATGGTTACACCATGTTAGAAAAATATCTAAATGGTATTGGGCAACACCAATGATCACAAACACAGCCATGATGCTGAACAAATTGAAAAAACGAGTCTTACAAAAAAGCAGAGCGCAATTAGTACTAAGCTGCAGCTTAATTGGCATGGTTTTGCTCACAGAAAATGCGTTTGCACAGACAGTTGAGCAAACCGAGAAAACTCGAGTAATAGTAACCAGTGACGGCGAAATTGACGATCAGTGTTCTTTAGTACGCTTTCTTTACTATACCAATGAATGGAATGTTGAAGGTATAGTCACTTCAAGCTCTCAATATCATTGGCACGGCCATAGGTGGCCCGGTGATGACTGGATTGATCCCTTTCTTGAGGCTTACGCCAAAGTGCAGCCTAATTTGGCTTTACATGATAGCCGTTATCCTACTGCAGAGTTTCTTAAACAGCGCACCTTTTTAGGCAATGTGGAAACCGAAGGAGAAATGGACAAGGTTACCGCCGGTTCAAGTCATATCGTCAAGGTTTTATTAGATGAAAGCGATGAACGCCCCATCTGGATCCAAGCTTGGGGCGGCACTAATACACTGGCACGCGCCCTAAAAACCATTGAAGAAACTCACCCTGAAAAAATGGCCTATGTGGCCAATAAGCTGCGTTTGTTCTTGATTTGGGAACAAGACCTGACCTATCAGAGTTATATTCGACCTAAGTGGGGCAAGTTTAATATCCCCACCATCATTTCCGATCAATTTGAAGCTATCGCCTATCGCTGGAAAAACGTACAGCCCGAATCCATGCAAACCTATTTCAATGGCGATTGGATGAATGAAAACATATTGAAAAATCATGGCCCCTTAAACGCATTGTATGCTGCCCATGATAATGGTGATTTTCGTTCCGAGGGTGATTCCCCCGCATTTTTACATACTATTAATACTGGTTTACGTAGTTTGGAGTCACCCGACTGGGGAGGTTGGGGTGGCCGTTACATCAAAGTGCGAGAAAACACTTGGCTTGATCCTGTTCCACAAACTAATTACCAATATCCCCCTGGGCGTTGGTATGGCAGTAATGGTTGGGGCCGCTCGAGTTTACGTGAAGGGACAGATACCACGGCAGAACAACGTAGCGAATACTTCAAACCACTGTGGCGCTGGACAGATGTAATGCAAAACGATTTTGCCGCACGCTCAGACTGGAGTGTTAAGCCGTTTGCGGAAGCTAATCATCCACCTATAGTTAAGTTAGCCCATGTGAACAACTTAAAAGCTAAAGCCGGTGAAATCGTCAAACTCAATGCTAAGGGAAGTCATGATCCTGATGGTGATAAATTACATTATAACTGGTGGCAGTACGCTGAGGCCGATAGTTATGAAGGCTCAGTTAACATTCAGAATGCCAATGCCCAACAAGCTTATTTGACTGTGCCCAAAGACGCGCAAAAAAATCAAACCATTCACATCGTTGTTGAGGTAACTGATAGCGGTACTCCCCAACTCACTCGTTATCAGCGAGTCGTGATTGAAATTAATTAATCTCGTGTTTGTAAATTATTTGCAACTCAAATAAAGCTTTGCACGTTAGCTTGCATGAATTAGGAATAAAAATGAAAAAATTAAGTACCACGCTCTCAACCCTGCTAATCGTGTTGTTGAGTCCAGTAATAGACGCGCAAGAAGCTCACAGTGAGCGCACGCCTGAATATACAGTGGCTTATGATTATCCGAGCCAAACTGGGGTAATGGAAGTGCTAAAACGAGTACGTGGGTATTATAAATCCACCAGCCCACAAACCATTATTGACGGCCAAACAGGCAAGGTAATCAGTGACTTTTCTAAACCTAATAAACATGCCCAAGTATCCGATGGGTTTGCCAGCGAGTGGTCTTATACCCATGGTGTAGTGTTGTCTGCTTTTGATTACATTACTGAGGTAAGTGGCGACCAACAGTTTTTTGCTGATAACACTCAATTTTTTGATTTTGTGGTAGATCATTTACCTTATTTTTATGAGCAAGGGGAAACCTTTGGCAAACAGGAGAAAATCAAAAACTGGGGGCGCATCATGAATTTTCATGCTCTGGATGACTGTGGTTCTATTGGTGCAGCCATGATTAAAACCTATTTAAAGACTAAAAATGGTGATTATCTTAAGACGATTAATCGTATTAATGAGCATGTCTCTAAACATCAATTCAGGTTGAGTGATGGCACCTTAGCCCGCCATCGTCCGCAGTATGAGTCTTTGTGGGCCGATGATATCTATATGAGTGTGCCGTTTTTAGCCAACATGGGGGTATTAAGCGGCGACAATCGCTATTTTGATGATGCGGTTAAACAAATCCTACAAATGGCTGAACGTTTGTATGTTCCAGAAAAAGGTCTATTTGACCACGGCTGGAGCGTAACATCAGCGGATTACGACCCGCGCTTTTATTGGGCTCGAGCAAATGGCTGGACACTAATGGCCATGGTCGAATTGTTAGGGGTTTTACCCGAACAATATCCAGGCCGCGACAAAATATTGCATCTTTATCGTTCTATGGTGAAAAGCTTAGCTGAGTTACAAGATGGCACTGGCTTTTGGCACAACATGTTAGATAAAAACAATACCTTTTTAGAAACCTCCGCTACCGCCATGTTTACCTTTGCAATTGCTAAAGGCATTAACCAAGGTTGGATTAATCATGTTTATGGCCCAGTTGCTTTAACTGGCTGGAACGCCATTACAACTCGTGTATTGGCCAACGGTGCGGTAGATGGCACGGTAGAAGCCACTACTTTTGCCCATGACAATACTTACTACTTCAATCGTGGTGCAAGCATACATGCAACCCATGGATATGGCCCTGTGTTATATGCCGGTGCTGAAATCTATCGTTTGTTAGCCAACGATAAGATCGAGGTTCAAAAAGCCAATGCCAATTCCATTAACAGCACCTACCACTATCGTTTAAAAAGTGAGTGGCCAGCAAACCAATAATGTCCAGCAATTGATAGAAGAGAACCGTGTGATGAAAAACAGAAGTTTATGGCCTAGTTGTTTGTTGGTGATTCCTGCACTACTTAGCTGCGTCTCAAATATTGCAATAAGTAAAACGCCAGAGCTAGAAAAGACTCGAGTTATTATTACCAGCGATGGTGAAGTTGACGACGAGTGCTCATTAGTGCGTTTTCTTTTGTATGCCAACGAATGGGACATAGAAGGGATCATTACCTCTAGTTCACAATATCATTGGCAAGGTCATAAGTGGGCCGGTGACGATTGGGCACAACCTGTATTGAATGCTTACGCTAAAGTACATGGCAATCTCATCAAACATGATCCTCACTACCCCAGCGCGGAATTTCTGCAAAAGCGTACCTTGTTAGGTAACGTAAAAGCGGAAGGAGAAATGGATGAAGTCACCCCCGGCTCTGAGCGCATTGTTGAAGTACTGTTGGACGAAAGTGATAATCGCCCTGTTTGGTTACAAGCTTGGGGCGGCACCAACACTATCGCTCGAGCCCTAAAAACCATTGAACAAGAACATCCCGATAAGATGGCCTACGTGGCCAACAAAATACGTTTTTATTTTATTTGGGAACAAGACACTACCTATCAGGATTATATTTTGCCCCATTGGGGTAAATATCAAATCCTAACTATTATTTCTGACCAATTTTGGGCCCTTGCCTATCAGTGGAAAAAGATCCTCCCTGCTGAGCTGCAAAAATATTTCGCCGCCCCCTGGATGAATGAGCACATATTACAAAATCATGGACCGCTTATGGCCTCATATAAAGCTCATACCAAAACCAGCTATGGTTTGATGGGAGACTATGATTTTAGTCCGGGAGATTTTCGTTCCGAAGGCGACTCACCGGCGTTTCTGCACACCATTAGCACTGGCTTACGGAGTATGGAATCGCCCGACTGGGGTGGTTGGGGTGGTCGTTATATCAATGTACATGATAATACCTGGCTAGATCCCGTGCCTGTTGAAGATTATACCTACCCCAAAGGACGCTGGTATACCAGCTCTGCGTGGGGACGTATGAGTATGCGTGAGGGAACTAAAACCACGGAGGCGCAACGCACAGAGTATTTCAAACCGATGTGGCGTTGGAGCGTCGCATTACAAAATGATTTCGCGGCGCGAGCTGATTGGAGTATTAAATCTTTTGCAGAGGCTAATCATCCACCGGTAGTTGAACTCGCCCATGAGCAAGATATCTACGCAACTCCCGGTACTGTTATCAAACTCGATGCAAAAGGTAGCCATGATCCCGATGGTGATCCTTTGACTTACCAATGGTGGCAATATCAAGAGGCCGATACTTATGCTGGAACAATAAGTATTAAAAACGCTGACCAACAACAAGCCTCATTTGTAGTACCCAAGGATGCCCCAAAAGGCCAAACCATTCACGTTGTGGCCGAAGTGAAAGATAAGGGTGAACCAGCCTTAACCCGCTATCGCAGAGTGGTAATTAAGATTGAGTAACGCACTGCAATAAATTTGTAGTCACTAACGTTTCCCTTGGTGTGGTGGATCTCTCGGTCTCTGGATCCATCGCACCAATTTTTAATTTTGATAGGAGTCTCAATGCTCGGATTGCGCATAATGTGGTTGGTCGTCATGGGACTGCATATAACCTTAGTAGACGCGGCGCAAAAGCCCCTCCCCTTACCCTTTGACGTTAAGGCTCAACTATTTGACCTAACAAATGACAATACTCGTGGTCTCGATTTTGCGCCCAACATTGAAAGCTTCGAGGTGTTTGTTGCACAACAACATACCAATAAATATAACCATGGTGCGGTATTGATGCCTTTTAAGGGCGAGCTGTATATCCAATGGCAAAGTTCAGCCTTAGATGAAGATGCGGCGGACACCTCAATACTATTTAGTAAAAGTCAGGACAGCAAAAATTGGCAGACGCCACTCACTTTAGTGGCGGCGCGTGAAAATGCCATCGTCACTAATGGTGGTTGGTGGACCAATGGCGAAGAGTTAATCGCGTTTATCAATGTGTGGCCAAGCTTGTTGCAACCTAAACAGGGTTACGTTGAATATATTTCTAGCACCGATGGCTCACACTGGAGTCAGCCTCAGCGCTTAAAAATGGCTAATGGTGACTGGGTTGCAGGGGTAATAGAACAAGACTTACGACAGTTGCCAAATGGTCGCATTTTAACCACTGTGCATGCCCAACCCGGCTTAATTGCCACCCCCTATTACACAGATGATCCTTTGGCATTGAGTGGCTGGACAGCGGGCAAAATACCCAATTTACCCCATACTGGAACGGTGAGTCGTGAGTTAGAGCCCAGTTGGTTTGTTAAAAAAGATCGCAGCATAGTGATGATCTTCCGCGACCAAGCCAGTAGTTACAAAACCTTAGCCTCTGTCAGTACCGATAATGGGCAAAACTGGAGTGCCCCTGCACTTACCGCCCTGCCCGATTCTCGGGCCAAACAAAGTGCCGGTAATTTGCCCGACGGTAGTGCATTTATCATTAACAACCCCAGTGCTGACAATACCCGAATTCCTTTAGCTATCACCCTCAGCGCTGATGGCTCAGTCTTTGATCGCTCTTATTTATTGCGGGCGGGAGGTGAGGATTTACCTCCCCAAAAGTATCAGGGCAAATATAAACGAGCGGGCTACAGTTACCCCAAAAGTATTGTCTGGAAGAACTTTGTATATGTCAGCTATGCCGTCAATAAAGAGGACATAGTAGTTACACGTGCTCCGCTCAATTCGCTGTTATTAAAAAATTGATTTATTGCTTGAATTTACAAGCGCAAACCTAGTGAGAAAAAATGATTAAAGTGACAATAAAACAACAAAGTGCTGCTATTGCGCAGGGATTATTACTGGTCTTTTTGTTATTAAACCGCCCCCTTAGTGCCCAAGAATTAACACTTGATGATTTATATCAAGATGTGCCTTTTGTCATGCCAAAAGTTGTCTTGCCCAGCATACCTGTCAGACAGGTGTCATTATTACAATTTGGTGGTGTGGCCGATGGTGTGAGCGACAATACCCAGGCTTTTGCTGATGCTATTCAAGCATTGGTAAAACAGGGCGGAGGACGCGTTATTGTGCCCAGAGGAATTTGGCTAACTGGACCTATTCAGTTGCAAAGCAATATTGATTTACATGTTGAACATGGCGCTTTGATTAAGTTTTCTGTTGATAGAAATCTTTATCCCATGGTGCATACTAACTTTGAAGGTCGCGCAAGTTGGCGTCCTATGAGCCCTATTTATGCCAAAAACACCCAAAATATCGCCATAACTGGCAAAGGTATTATTGATGGTTCTGGTGATAGTTGGCGCTTGGTTAAAAAATCCAAACTGACCGAAGATCAATGGCGAGAATTAGTGGCAAGTGGTGGTGTTGTATCTGAGGATAATAAGACGTGGTATCCATCACTCGAGTTCAAAGAAGGAACGAGACAATCTCGTGTTTACGACACGTTCAAATACAACCAACAACAAGCCACTAAAATAAAGGATTTTTTACGTCCCGTAATGGTGTCATTGGTCGACAGCGATAAAATTTTACTCGATGGACCGACCTTTCAAAACTCGCCCGCGTGGAATATTCACATCCTTACAAGCCAAAATGTTGTGGTCAGAAATACCCAAGTCAGAAACCCCTGGTATGGGCAAAATGGTGATGGCATCGATCTGGATTCAGTCAAAAATGCGCTGATCTATAACAACAGTTTTGATGTGGGTGATGACGCCATATGTATTAAGTCGGGCAAGGATGAAGAAGGCCGTTTACGAGCGATGCCCACTGAAAATATTATTATAAAAAATAATGTGGTTTACCACGGCCATGGCGGCTTTGTGGTGGGTAGTGAAATGTCTGGTGGAGTAAAAAACATTCTGTTCAGCAAGGCTACTTTTATTGGTACCGATATCGGTATTCGTTTCAAAACCACGCGTGGTCGAGGCGGTATCGTTGAAAATATCTGGGTATCCGATGTTGATATGGTGGGCATTAAAGGCGCGGCGGTTAGCTTTAATATGTATTACGCCTTCAATACCACAGTCACTAAAAAAGACAGAAACAGTAATAAAAGCGCCGAACCAGTGGATGAAACGACACCTCAATTAAAAGATATTGCAATAAGCAATATTCGAGCAATCGATGTGGGCACTGCTGCCTTATTCCAAGGCTTACCAGAGATGAAACTAAGCAATGTAACAATGGAAAACGCTTATTTTGCGTCACAAAAAGGCATCTCTATAGTGGATGTTCAGGATATATCACTGAGTAATATTGAGGTTCATTCCGTACATGATGAAGCCCTTGAAATTGTTAATGTTAAGCATGCCAATTTGACTAACTTGCAGCTTAAACCCAAGGCGTTTGTCGTGGTTAAAGGTCAAGAAAGTGACAAGGTGAGCTTTGTGAATAATCAAGCTGGTTTGACAGAATTCCCTGTAAAAAATAGCCCTGAAGTTAAACCAAACGCAGTGAGTGTCAAATTCACGGATTTTTAAGTGTATTAACGCTCCTTTATCCCCAAGGTGGAAGCATGTTTATTAATTTCAACCCAACGTTTAAGCTGAGTGCGAAGAATGTCAGATAAGTTAGTCGATGATTTAAGTCCTGAAACTGATTCAGGCGCTATTACTAAACAACAATGGAAATGGTCTGCCTTGGCGGGAATGGCATCTTATTTAGATGCAGGCTCTATTGTGGCATTGGGCGCGGGACTCGCGCTTTTTCAAAAACAATTTGGTATGTCAGATGGAGCTCTTGGCGCTTTAGCAGCGATTGGACCTAATGCGCTTGGTTGTGCCCTAGGGGCATTTTTAGGTGGATGGTTGGGCGACAAGCTAGGCCGAAAATTTATATACCAATATGATTTATTACTCTACGCCCTGGGTATTCTGTGCATCGCTTTTGCCGGTAGTGTGGAGATGTTATTTGCAGGCACTTTTATTGTGGGTGTTGCCGTAGGGGCTGATATTCCAACCTCATTAGCTTTAGTGGGCGAGCTCGCTCCTGCCAAAGCCCGAGGAAAGTTACTCGGTTTTACACAGGTCGCTTGGTGTCTTGGCCCAACCATAGTGTTGTGGTTGGCCTTAGCAGTTGCTCCACTCGGCATGCTTGGTATCAGAATAGTATTTTTACATCTATTTGTGATTGCCATAATCACCTGGGCACTGCGCCGAGGATTAACTGAATCTATACGTTGGAAACAGGCCAAATCACGAACGCTTTCAGTGGCAGAAAAAGCCAAACAATCCTTGGGTGCCTTATTCTCTGGAAGCAATCTCAAAGCACTAATTTGGACTGGCACCATTTACCTATTTTGGAATTTAGCGGCAGGCACGGCAGGCGCTTTTAATTCTTACCTGATTACCTCGCACAATGCCGACAATCAAGCACTCGGGGTTGGTTTACCGAGCGTGGCATTTATAACGGCAATGTTAGTGGCAATTTTTGTTTTTATGCCTTACTCAGACAGAAGTCATAAAACGCGCAAAACCTTGTGGGCTATTGGCGCCATATTACAGATCTCGGCCTACGCTATGTTAATTGTTTTACCCTTTAGCATTCCCGTTATCATTGCCAATATTGTGTTGTTTGCTGCAGGCGGCGCCTTAGCAGGCGAAGCCTTTTATAAAGTATTTAGCCAAGAGCTGTTTCCCACTATGTTGCGTGGTACGGCCCAAGGGTTTACCTTCGGTTTAGCGCGGGTCGCGGTTGGAGTGTGGAGTTTTTATGTGCCAGCCATTGCTAACCAAGGCATTCCAACCTTAGCAACCCTACTGACGATTTTTCTGGTGATCAGTGGTGGTGTCGGATATTTCTTTATGCCCAACACCTCTGGTAAATCCCTAGAACAAATAGAGCACGAACGAGGCAACTCATGATGCTTAGTCCAACACTCAACATTGACCGTCTACGTTGTGAATATCTGCACGCGCCACTGGGCATAGATGAGCGCGCTCCGCGCTTAAGTTGGGCTCTGAAGTCTGACCGTCGTGGTGCAAAACAAGTCGCCTATCGCTTGATGGTTGCCACTACCTTACATAAGCTGGCAAATGCAGAATATGACCTGTGGGACAGTGGTCAAATAGCGGGAGCACAAAGCAAGCATATTGTTTATCAAGGTAAAGCTCTGCAATCTCGCCAACAATGCCACTGGAAAGTTGAAGTTTGGGATGACAGTGGTCAGTCTGTGTGCTCAGCACCTTGTTATTGGAGCATGGGCTTATTAGACGGATCTGATTGGTCAGCAAAGTGGATAGCAGCGGATCCTCAGATTATTACTCGTGATCCCCAAGCCCAAACACCAAGCTTAAGCATTCCAGGGTCCCCTGCCCTGTTTCGGCAAAACGTAGGCTTAATCGCAGCTCCCAAAAGAGCAACACTATATGCCTGCGCCAGAGGAGTATTCGAATTACGCGCCAATGGCGAGCGGATTGGCAATGATATCTTTGCTCCAGAATGGACAGATTATGCCAAACGTATTCACTACCGTACTTACGACATCACGTCTTTACTTATACAAGGTGATAACGTCCTTGCGGCCACATTGGGTGACGGCTGGTGGAGTGGTTATGTTGGTTGGCAAGAAACCCGCGCCCGTTATGGCTCACTAGAAAACAGTTTGTTGTTGCAGTTAGAAGTTGAATTAGCCGATGGCCAATTACTTACCTTCGGCACCAATAAGCAGTGGCGTTGCAATACCGGACCTATTCTATTTTCTGATTTTATGCTTGGTGAACACTATGATGCGCGCCGTGAACACTTTAACTGGGATCAAGCGAGCTTTGCTGAGGCCGATTGGTTAGCGGCTCTAGAAGTTGCCGCACCAGAGCTTCCTTTAGTGGCTCAACGCTCTGAACCTGTGCAAATTGTTGAACGCTTAGCCCCCGTAGCCATCAATGAAATAGAGTCAGGAAAATTTATTTATGATCTCGGCCAAAATATTGCTGGTTGGGTATGTTTAACGGTTAATGCCCCAGCTGGCACAAAAATCACCTTACGCCATGGTGAACGCTTAAATCCAGATGGCAGTTTATATACCGATAACTTACGTCGGGCAGATTCAGTTGATGTCTATATTTGTAAAGGTGGTGAGGCAGAAACTTATCAACCTCATTTTACCTTTCATGGTTTTCAATATATTGAAATTAGCGGTTTATCTGCACGTGAACAACTGAGCTCGGTCATAGGCTGTGTAGTACGTTCAGCCACCGCAGATAGTGGACAATTTGAATGCTCCCATGCAGGAGTAAATCGACTTTGGCTCAATGGTTTATGGGGTCAAAAAGATAATTTTTTGAGTGTACCTACTGATTGTCCACAACGGGATGAGCGCTTAGGTTGGATGGGCGACGCCCAAGTATTTTTCCGCACCGCCACTTACAATATGGATGTGGCCGCCTTTTTTACTAAATGGATGATAGACGTCGAAGATGCCCAAACCGAGGAAGGCATATTCCCCGATACCGCACCACGCTTGCAAGAAGGAGAAAACTTTGTTGGTTTAGGCCAGTTGGGTGGCGGCGCAGGATGGGCTGACGCTGGGATAATTATTCCTTATGCCATGTGGCGTGTTTATGGTGATAGGCGCATTTTAGAACGTCATTATACCGCCATGGTGAGGTGGGTCGATTGGATTGCTAGGCATAACCCCAATGGATTGCGCCTTAACAAACTCGCCAATAACTATGGAGATTGGCTATGTATTCCGGCAGATACTTCATTTGGCACCCATTCGGCTATGAAAAATTTACTGGCTACCGCCTATTGGGCCGATGACTGTAGCAAGTTAAGTGAAATTGCCCGTGAGCTGGGCCATGAGCAGGATGCGCAACGCTTTGAACTTATGTTTAACCAAGTTAGAAAGGCGTTCCAACAACAATGGTTGCAAGATAACGGCCGCATTACCACAGATACACAAACCGGTTATTTACTTGGCCTCGCTTTTAATCTCATTCCAGAATCCTTACGCTCTGCCTGCAGTGAACATTTGGTAAAAAATATTGAGTCTCTCGATTGGCATTTGAGCACTGGGTTTATTGGCATTAGTCATCTTAACCCACAGCTCACCTTGGCAGGTTATAACGATGTGGCTTACCGATTGTTATTGCAGGATGATTACCCTTCTTGGCTTTATCCCATTAAACATGGCGCTACCACTATTTGGGAGCGATGGGACGGTTGGACCGAAAGCGACGGTTTTTTTAACCCTCATATGAATTCCTTCAATCATTATTCTCTTGGCTCAGTTGGCGAATGGTTATTTCGCCATGTGGGCGGCATAGAGCTCGATCCCTTGTGCCCAGGTTTTCAGCAATTTGTATTAAAACCTTATATTGGCGAAGGTCTTGATTTTGCCAAGGCTAGTTATTGTTCTATGAATGGAGAAATCGTCAGTCATTGGCAGCGCAATGGCCAGAACTTAAGCTGGTCTATCACTGTTCCACCCAATACTAGCGCCCATGTTTATGTACCAAGTTTAACTAATACTCTGGTGTTCGAAACCGCTGTGGCCATTGCATTGGCAGAAGGAGTGAGAGTCATTGAGCGCCAAGATAATTATGTATTGTGCAAGGTAAGCGCAGGTCGCTACACCTTTAGTTCAACAATTTAGCTCAGCTATTTAGCTCAACAAATTAGGAGGGAGCAGTACCATGAACAAAACAGTTTTAAGGGCTTGTCTTGTCGTCGCCTTAAGCACAGCTTTGTTTTTGAGCCATTTGGCCAATGCCACGCAAGTTACGGTTGAACAATGGGATATATTTCAAGTTGAGTTAGAGGGGCCTAAAACCGGTAATCCTTTTGTAGACGTGCGTTTTTCTGCCGTGTTTGAAAATGCCTCGAAAAAAATCGAAGTACCCGGCTTTTACGATGGTAACGGTAAATACATCGTGCGTTTTATGCCTGACATGGTCGGTCAATGGCGTTATGAAACCCTATCTAACCGTTGGCCTTTAACCGGCAAACGCGGCACATTTGACGTTAACCGAGCCAGTAAAAACAACCATGGACCGGTGCAGGTACATAATACCTACCACTTTGCCTATGCGGATGGTACTAGCTACAAACAAATAGGTACCACTATCTATAACTGGCTCGATACCCCCATAGAAGTGCAACAACAAACTTTACAAACCTTAGCCACTTCACCTTTTAATAAAGCTCGAATGTTGCTCACTCAACAACCCACGCCCTATCGAAATAAATTTCAACCGGCCTTGTGGCCTTATCAAGGTAAGCCGCCTTATGACTGGGATTTTACGCGCTTCAATCCAGATTTTTTTCGGCACTATGAAAAACGTATTGGCCAGTTACGAGATATGGGTATAGAGGCCGATGTCATACTCTTTAACCCCTATGGTAAGTTTGGCTTTAATTCCATGGATGAGGTAAATGACGAGCTTTATGTACGCTATGTAGTGGCACGCTTTACGGCGTATCGCAATATTTGGTGGTCGGTGGCCAATGAGTATGATTTTGTGCGAACCAAAACCGATGAAGACTGGGATCGTATTGGTCAATTAATCCAAAAGATTGACCCATATAACCACCTGCGTTCAATCCATAACGGCAAGTTACTGTTTAACCATAATAAACCTTGGATCACGCATGTCAGTATGCAAAACGGAGTGGCAGTGCAAAGCCCAGGGGCGGCAGAAATCTATCGTGATGTCTATCGTAAACCCGTGGTTTATGACGAAATCAAATATGAAGGCGATGCAAAATTTCGATGGGCAGACCTAAGTGCTCAAGAGTTGGTGCATCGTTTTTGGGCGGGTACTATAGCGGGCACCTACGTAGGGCATGGTGATTATTTTAATATCGAAGGTGAAGATACCTGGACATCATTTGGCGGTAAATTGACTGGCAATAGTTCACCACGCTTGGCATTTTTGCGCGATATTATGCAGCAGGGTCCTAAAGATGGGATCGATCCTATCGATAAATGGCAGAACCCTGATATTGGGGGTGTTGCTGGCGAATATTACCTATTCTATTTTGGCCACGAAAAGCCCCAAGATTGGACTTTCTCATTATATAAACAAGGAATAAGCGATGGGATGCGTTTTAAGGTAGACATCATCGATACTTGGGATATGACGATAACGCCAGTTGAAGGTGAGTTTGTGACCCAAAAATTCGATAATTATCAATATACAGATGCAAAACAGCGAGTCGTGAAATTACCGGGTAAAAGCGGCATCGCCATTCGTGTGACTAACCTTGATGTAAACGCTAATAAAACCAAGGCAAATGAGCTAATTGATCCCAATGTCCACTAATAGTTTTAGGCTTTAATAAGTTAAACAGTGGGGCAAATTATTGAGTAAATTTGCCCCATTGCAGGTTTGCATGAGTTTTAGTGCTTATTATCGCAAGCAATATACTCAACCACTTCAAGATCAAAACCCGAAATAGCTAAAAACTTCACTGGGGCACTTAATAAACGCAGCTTTTTAATACCAAGATCACGCAAAATTTGAGACCCGGCACCAACCTGTTTGTAAGCCATATCAGGATTGGCACGGCGTCGTTTACCATGCAAAAGATAATCGATACTTTCTTCAATATCCGCAGTACTTTCAGAGTGGCAAATATACACTAGGACACCACTGCCTTCTTCAGCGATATATTTGAGTGCTGCGCGACAATCCCACGAGCTACCATCATCGCCTGATTGACGAATGCTGAATACATCCTTGGCGGTATTACCCACATGCACCCTAACTAAGGTGGGATTATCTTCACTAATATCACCTTTGATTAAGGCAAAATGATGTTCATTAGTTGTACTATTAAAATAGGTTTTTAATACAAAATCACCGTACAGAGTGGTGACCTTACGCTGATTTATGCACTCAATAGTGCGA
Source organism: Paraglaciecola hydrolytica (assembly GCF_001565895.1). GTDB lineage: Bacteria > Pseudomonadota > Gammaproteobacteria > Enterobacterales > Alteromonadaceae > Paraglaciecola > Paraglaciecola hydrolytica. The sequence goes on along the minus strand of NZ_LSNE01000020.1, from coordinate 82,470 downwards.
TCACGCACCATACGATATTGAATTAAGCCAGCAATAGTAGCTATTTTAATATTGTGTAATTTGGCAAAAACTTCTAACTCTGGACGACGAGCCATGCTGCCATCTTCATTCATAACTTCAACAATCACCGCAGCGGGCTCTAAGCCAGCAAGACGAGCTAAATCACAACCTGCTTCGGTGTGACCTGCGCGACTTAACACTCCACCAGCTTGCGCCATGATTGGAAAAATATGTCCAGGTTGCACTAGGTCTTGTGGCACTGCGTTTGGCGCAACTGCCAATCTAACGGTTTGCGCTCTATCTGCTGCCGAGATACCGGTTGAAATTCCTCTAGCGGCTTCAATACTCACGGTAAAATTCGTCGTATGTTGGCTGGTATTGTCACGCACCATAAGCGGCAGATTTAATTGGCGACAACGTTCTTCCGTCAAGGTTAAACAAATTAATCCCCGTGCATGTTTAGCCATAAAATTGATATGTTCAGCTTCGACACAAGACGCCGCCATCAAAATGTCGCCTTCATTTTCGCGGTCTTCGTCGTCAAGCAATATAACCATTTTACCTTGACGAAAATCGTCAATAATTTCTTCATATGTATTGAGTTGCATAAATACCCTAACTAAATAATTGTTTTTGACTTAAATAAAACGCTAAATAATTTGGTTTTGAAACCAAGAAAAAACCTCAAATAAGCTGCCAAACCATAACGTTTAAATTCACTAAAACCATAATATTAATGGCGTTTAATTTGCACTATTAACAGCTTACTTAAATCTAATATGCTGCGATTATTGTCGCAAATGTGTCCTTCCAATGTTTGTTATCCACATTATGAAAAATGCATGGCATGCACTACTTTGTGGTACATTGTTTCACTTTGTGTTATTAAAATTACACTTTTTGATAACTTGTCAGCTCTAAATCACCTTCCGCACTTTGACTGAACACTACTGTTTAGATTAGTAGCTTCACGCTGCTTAAATCTATTAAAGAAACGATTTTGGTCAGCATGAACACCAAGGTGGAGCACATATATATACGATTAACTTTAAATTAACTGCAGGACGTTAATATTCACTATGGTAGGTAAAATTCACCCTCTATCGTTTGACCCACAAAGGCCCGATTTTTCACCTTATGGTTTAACTTGTGTACATTGGAAACCCTCTCCAATGCCACGCCCTGACCACCACAGTGAAGTGGAACTCAATTTTCTAAAATCTGGCTCAGTCACTTATCTTCTTGGTGGTAAAAAAACAGTAGTTGAAGTAGGGAAATTAAGTGTATTTTGGGCCGCAATCCCTCATCAAATTATTGATTTCAGTCCAGATACTGTCTACTTCGTGGCCACTATCCCCTTACAGAATTTTTTACAGTGGCGCCTACCCGAATACTTTGTTGAACAATTAATGCACGGCCAGTTTATTAGTGATCCAACTAGCGATCGATTTGAATCAGACAGGCAACTATTTGAACACTGGGTAAACGATTTACAAAATCAATCCACGGAATTTGAACATCCAGTGCTATTAGAGATGCAAGCTCGCTTAACACGTTTAGCTTATAAACTACCGGTCGAAAATCGTGGTGAATGTTTTACATCCATTGCCAATTCCGGTCTTAATAAAGTGGAACAGATGGCCTGTTATGTGGCACAAAATTACACCGAAAAACTGACAGCCGCGCAAATTAGTGAGTTTGTTGATTTACATCCCAATTATGCCATGAACCTATTTCAAAAAACCTATGGCACAACACTAATCAATTACCTTACCCAACATCGTATTTCCCATGCTCAGCGTCTATTAACGACTACCGATTTGAAAGTAACGGAAATTGCCTTGCAGTCTGGTTTTATCACCATCAGCCGGTTTAATGATGCTTTTGTTCGCTCTTGTGGTTGTTCACCACGTGATTACCGCAAATCTCATCACATGACTGAAGATGTTCGTCGTGTTGGCACATAATCCTTAACTCGCCCCCACCTCCAGTCATAACATAAAAGCCTACTGTCACCTTTCAGGTAACAATAGGCTTTTTTCAATTATAACTGTGCTTATTTATGGTAAGAACTGAATAACGCTTCGCGCGCTAAGTTTAATGCAGTTACGGCATCTTGACGTTTTTGTGCTTCACGCATAGCTTCAAAATCAAGCTTATCAAGAGCACGCTCGATGACTTTTAGAAATCCAATGGCACTATTGGCCGCGGCAACTGAATCTTCGCGGAATGGGAATTGATCCAATTGCCATACACCTTCCCAGTTATTTTTACGTAAGGTATAAAAGAACTCGAACAATTCGATTGGATGCACAGAGCCAGCAATAAGATCATCATCCCAGCTTCTAAAGTTATCATTAACATCCATACCAAATAAACGACCATGGTCGATGGCTAATTGCGCCGCATCGGCAGGTGATTCTCCACCGTACAATGAATGACCAAAATCCAACAAAATCCCAACGTTTGGTAAACCCATTTTTTCGATACCCAACAAGGTACGAGATACACTGTCGTAACTCATATGGGCGCGAGGTTCACGAGGTTTATATTCGATTACAAATTTCAAATCAGGGTTTTGACTAGCCACTTCCGCTATGCCTTCAACACTCAGTTTCCAAATTTCTCTATGATCAACTTGGAAAGGATAATCCCAACCATCTTGTCCCGGCCACAATTTAACGTAATCTGCACCAAAACGACGAACCACATTAGCAGCATCATTGACCATTTCATTGGCTAGACGACGAATGCCAGCATCAGGGTTAGTAAATGCGCCTTTTGAAAATTGGCGAGTGTAAATCTCTGGGGTGATACCAATAACCGATAAATTATTTTTCTTTAAGGCAACCTCTACTGCATCCAACGACAGCGAAGAGTCAACAAAAGGGTAGTTAATATCAACCACGGACAAATCATCTACTTGCCCTGCCAAATCAATCATTTCGAGTAAACTTTTAGGTGGACCATAACCATCAGTTGCATATCTATCGACATAAGTCGCGAAGTGCCAAATGCCTGCGCCATATTTTTGTGTGCTTTTCATGATGATTATCTCTCCAAAAGATTTTTAAGTGAAAACCCGTCAAACTATAAGCTGACGATTAATTTGCGATAATGACTTTTACACCAACAGCTTCTATTGCTGCTTTGTCATCATCTTGAATACCCTTGTCTGTAACTAAAATATCAATCTGCTCTATACCATCAAGGCGACAAAAAGAGCGCTTACCCACTTTGCTCGAATCGGCCACTAAGATAATGCTCTGTGCAGAGCCAATCATGGCCCGTTTGACCGCGATATCTGACATGGACGGATAAGTTAAACCATTCTCAATGTCCATTGCCGCTGTGGCCAAAAACAGTTTTTGCACAAATAGACCTTTAAAATAATCCGCTGAGCGATCGCCGCTAAGGGATAATGTCGGTGCTTTAAAATGACCACCACTCATGTGTACATCGAATTCAGGTTCAGCCCCTAACATCAAAGCGATGTTGAGTGCATTGGTGATAACAGTGACATTATTTTTACCAAACAAATTGGCCGCCACTGCGGTAGTCGTCGAGCCAGAATCTAAGATAATGGTCTCACCATCTGCCACTAAGGCTGCCGCCGCACGACCAATAGCCTGTTTGGCCTCGGCATTATCCTGATGGGCCAAAGCCATGGAACGCACCTGATCAGGAACCGATTTAAGAAAGGCCCCACCATGTTCGCGTACCACATGTCCTTCGTTTTCCAACTTCTCTAAATCTTGGCGCACGGTAACTTCAGAAACACCAAAGGCTTCGGCGAATACGCTAACCCGTGCACTACCTTCTTCTCTTAGCCACGCCAACATTTTATTACGGCGAATTTCGCCCAGTTGACGGCCTTGCTGTTTTTTCCCATTCATCATTCAACTCTCTGTGATAGTGAATCGAGTCATGCCTTATTTTGTAAAAATATGGCCGTCTCTGCAGATCCTTATCTCACTGTACAACATTTACAGAACCAAAGCGAAAGTAATCGAAAGTCGAATGCTTACTAAAACACTAGATATAAATTAATAAACACTATATAGTGAATTGAATTAACAATAAAGTACCTGAATAATAATTATGCTTACAAATATGCAACTTACCCGAAAATCGTTGGAATATCGTCGAGATACGCTGCGATGGATCAAACATGCTGGCGCAGGGCATACCGGCGGAAGCTTATCCTGTTTGGATATACTCAACGTGCTGTACAACCGAATTCTGCGAGTTTCTCCCCAGACTTTTACTTCATCAACGCGAGATCGTTATGTACAAAGTAAAGGGCACTCGGTTGAAGCACTTTTTGTGGTTCTGGCTGAACAAGGTTATTTCCATGAATCGGAATTAGAAACCTTGTGCCAATACCAATCACACTTTGTTGGTCACCCCACGCGGAAAATCCCTGGTGTTGAGCAAAACACCGGCGCCCTTGGTCATGGTTTGCCCATCTGCACAGGTATGGCCATTGGCGCAAAAATGGATAATGCGGATTTCCGTGTATTTACCTTGCTGGGTGATGGTGAAATAGCCGAAGGGTCTAATTGGGAAGCAGCGATGGCGGCGTCTCATTACAAATTAGATAACCTCACCGCTATAGTCGATTGCAATACCTTGCAAATTTCCGGACGTACTAGCGATGTCATGAATAATGAGCCCTTAGCAGAAAAATTTGAAGCTTTTGGCTGGGCAGTAAAAACGGTAGATGGCCATGATTTAACGGCATTAACTGAAGCACTCGAAAAGCCCCTTGTTTTGGGTAAACCCAGTGCCATTATTGCTCGTACAACAAAAGGTAAAGGCGTTAGTTTTATGGAAGACGTTGGTAAGTGGCATCACGGTGTGCCAAATGATGATGAATATGCTCGCGCACTAGCAGAAATAAACACAGCACTGGCTGCGTTGAAGGAGGATTCACTATGAGTGCTCCCGCTCCCTCTATGTATAGCAACGCAGCAAAAGCCATGGCCGCCCAACTCGGTTTAACCCAAGGCCGTGCAAATTTAGAAGTATTTGCTGAAACCTTGCAACAGTTAGCTACCCAAGATAGCAGGCTTACCGCAGTTACCAGTGATTCCAGAGGCTCTGGCAAATTAGGTCCTTATAGCCAAGCGCTACCTAAACAAATTGTTGAAGTCGGTATTGCTGAGCAAAATTTAGTGGGCATTGCTGCAGGACTTGCCTCAGTTGGCAAAAATGTTTTTGCGGTTTCTCCCGCGTGTTTTTTAACGGCACGTTCATTTGAGCAGATAAAAAATGATGTGGCCTATTCTGACAATCATGTGACCTTGGTTGGCATCAGTGCCGGTGTTAGTTATGGTGCGCTGGGTACGACCCACCACTCTTTACATGATTTTGCGGCACTACGGGCAGTGAATAACATGACTATTGTGGCACCGGCAGATAACTTTGAAGCCATTGAATCGGTCAAAGCGTCAGCAGCCTCAAACTCGCCAGTCTATTTACGTTTTGGTAAAGCACCTTTATATGATTTACCCAAGCACGCTGATTTTATCTTAGGCAAAGCGAGAACCATACGTGAAGGCAATGATGCGGCATTTATTGCCACCGGCGAAACTGTCATTCATGCTCTGTTGGCTGCAGCTCACTTAGAACAAAGCACGGGTCTTCAGTGCCGAGTTATCAGCATGCCAAGTATTAAACCTTTAGATACTGCTGCTATTTTAGCTGCCGCCGCAGAATGTAAGGCTGTCGTCACGGTTGAAGAACATATGGTAAACGGTGGTTTGGGTGAAGCCTGTGCCGCAGTCATTGCTCAATCAGCCTTTAAACCGATCCTAAAAATTTGTGGGATCCCAGACGAATATACGGTAACAGGTAGTCAGGCTGATATTTTTAGTCACTATGGTATCTCCATGGAAGGTTTGGCTAAGACTATGCAAACCATATTAAGCGTATAACGACTATGTCTTTTATCTTAGCCATAGATCAAAGTACGTCGGCCAGTAAAGCCTTACTATTTGATAGTCAGGGTAAGGTGCATGCACGTGCTTCACTAGAGCACAAACAATATTACCCTCAGCCTGGCTGGGTAGAACACGATGCAGAAGAAATTTGGCAAAATGTTATATCCGTCGCCACTACTGTGCTGCAAAGTAATCCTGAGTGTATTACCAGTCTGTTGGGCTTAAGTATTACTAACCAACGTGAGACTATAGTGATCTTCGATCGCCAAAGCGGTCGACCTCTCTATCCGGCTATTGTTTGGCAATGTCGCCGCGGCGATGCTATTTGTAGTGAGCACCTAAAATCTGGTGTTGAGCCTTTAATTCAGCAAAAAACCGGCTTACGTATTGATGCCTATTTCTCCGGTTCTAAACTGCAATGGTTAATCCAAAATCACCCTGAGTTAGCCACTAAACTGGCCAGTGGTGAAGCCTTAATTGGTACGATAGATAGCTACCTTATTTATCGTTTAACACAAACTCAAGTGTTTGCCACTGACCATTCTAATGCCAGTCGTACTCTGTTATTTGATATCACGCAATTACAGTGGGACGATGAACTATGTTCACTGTGGCAGGTGCCTAAACAGGCTCTACCTGAGGTACGTGAAAGCCAGGCTCAATTTGGACTAAGCACGTTGCAAGGTATTTTGCCAAAAGCCATCCCAATAGTGGGTGTCATGGGAGATTCACAAGCTTCTTTATTTGGCCAACGCTGTTTTGCCCAAGGTTCTGCAAAGGTAACTTTTGGTACTGGCTCATCGGTATTACTGAATATTGGTGCTGTACCCCAGTTTTCTGATAAGGGCATGGTCACCGCACTGGCCTGGGTCATTAATGGTCAAGCAAGCTATGCATTTGAAGGGATCATAATTAGTTCAGCGGCCACCTTAAACTGGTTACAAAATCAGCTGGGACTATTTAGCAGTGTTGACGAAATCGAAGTAATGGCGCGTCAAGTTGAAGATGAACAAGGTGTTTATCTGGTTCCCGCATTTTCAGGCCTAGGTTTACCTCACTGGCAAGCTCAGGCTCGAGCAGCTATTTTAGGGCTGTCCGCGCAAAGTGATAAACGTCACATTGCTCGGGCGGCACTTAATTCTATGGCCTATCAATTACGAGATGTATTAGATGCCATGCAAGCCGACAGTGGGGTTGAGTTGACGACACTTTATGCAGATGGTGGCCCCACCGCCAATCAGTTACTTATGCAGTTTACTGCCGATATTACAGGTTGCAGTTTAAATATTTCCACTGCAGCCGATTGCTCTGCCTTAGGAGCCGCCATGATGGGCTTAGTCGGATTAGGCCTTTACACCTCGTTAGATACCTTGCAACAATTTCCTAAACAAGAAACCCACTGTCGCCCATTAATGGCAAACGACAAAGTTATAACCCTCTACACAGGCTGGCAAAATGCGGTATGCCAAGTGCTTGCCGGTGCGACAAATAAGCAAAATAGGACGTGATATTATGAGATTCAATAAATTTTCTTCCATATTAATGAGCGCGGTGTTGGTTTTGGCCACGTTGTTATCAGGCTGTGGGCAAGCTGATAAAGCAGAACAAAATCAAGCCCCCACTAGCAAACGTATTGCGGTAGTGGTTTCCACCTTAAATAACCCTTGGTTTGTTATTTTGGCAGAAACAGCCAGAGATCGCGCCATTGAACTCGGTTATGAAACAACGATTTTTGACTCGCAGAATGACCCTTCAAAAGAAGCGGCACATTTTGAAAATATCGTCGCTTCCGGATATCAAGCGATTTTATTTAATCCAACTGATGCTGATGGCTCGGTAGCCAATGTACGTCGCGCTAAAAATGCCAACATCCCGGTGTTTAGTATGGATAGAGAAATCAACGCAACTGATGTTACCGTTTCTCAAATCCTGTCTGATAACTATTCCGGCGCCGTATTAATCGGTAAAGAATTTGTCAAACAGGTGGGTAAAACCGGCAAATATGTTGAGCTGCTAGGTTTAGTGGGTGACAACAATACCTGGAATCGCTCTAAAGGTTTCCATAGCGTGGTTGACCGTTATTCCGGCTTAGAAATGGTTGCTCAGCAAAGTGCTGATTTTGACCGAGCTAAGGCCCTTGAAGTGCTTGAATCTGTATTACAAGCAAACCCCGATATTAATGCCGTCTTTTGTGGTAACGATGCTATGGCCATGGGTGCTTATCAAGCACTAGCGGCATCGGGCAAAGCTGAGCAAGTTAAAGTGTTTGGTTTTGACGGTGCCGACGATGTAGTCAAGCTTATTGCTGAAGGTAAAATTGCCGCCACCGGTATGCAGTTTCCTAAGGTTATGGCCAGAACCGCCGCCGAAAGTGCCGATGCCTATATTAACGGCAAACGTGATTTTCCAGCCAAGACACCAGTCGGGGTAGAGTTAGTTACCTTGGATAATGTTGCACAATACAGTGATTTCGGTCGCAAATAGGGTTGGTTTATGTCTGATACAAAGCTGGCTTTTATCCTTCGTTTTAAGGCATGGATTGTTGCCGGCATAATTATTTTGCTGGTAGTTAATTTTATGCCTCTATTTTCGATAGTGCCCTTACATGCAACCCAGCAAAAAAATCTAGTCGCGCAATTTGATGCCAAGTCTTATGTGGCTAGATTTTGGCAAGAAGATTTACAAGAGGCAGTTAAAACTGCGGTAGATGCCACAGTTTTACTCGATCTAATGCAAACAAAGCCCGCTGATGCTGCCAAACGTTATGGTCATCGTTTAGGTTTAAGTAGCTCTGTCACCTATTTTGTTAAAGGACAGGGAACTGTTGTGTTTTTTGAAGATGGCATAGTTGGCCTAAGTTTGCATGACAATGACTTGGTAATGGTCGAAATTGATACCGGTCCCATTTTTGGCAATGCGGTTCGTGATGGTTCTGGTGTATTGAGTATTAGTGACTTTGCTAATACTCAAGACTTTAATGCGGTTTCTGCCGAAATAAATCTACAAGTAGAGCAAGAAGTTCTGCCTTTAGCGGTGAACAATGGCAAAGTTGGCAGCCTTCTTTATTTTGTTGGAGCCGTCGAAGTAAATGACTTTGAGACTACGCCTACGGTACTGAGCTTAGTACCTGTAGTGATAGAGGCTCTATGACCAGTTCGCCAGACATAGTGTTAGAAGCACTGGACATTTGTAAATCTTTTCCTGGGGTAAGAGCCCTAGATAAAGTAAGCCTGACTTTAAGAAAAGGGCGTTTAACTGCATTGCTTGGTGAAAACGGTGCGGGTAAATCAACCTTGATGAATATTGTCGCGGGCGTGTTTAAACAGGATAGCGGCGACGTCAAACTGGCGGGCGAAACTGTCAGTTTTAACACCCCACGTGAAGCTCGCGAAGCTGGCATATCAATGATTTTCCAAGAGTTAAATTTGGTGGCAAATTTAACCGTAGCGGAAAATATTTATTTGAGTCGTGAGCCCTTAAATAAGCTAGGGTTTATCGATGCCGATAAAATGAATAAAGACGCGGCAGACTTACTTAAGCAATTAGATTTAGCGGTTGAGCCCACTACCCCGCTAAGCCAATTACGCGTTGGTCAGCAACAAATTGTAGAAATTGCCAAAGCAATTTCTTGTAAAGCCAAGGTGCTCATCATGGATGAGCCAACCTCTGCTATCACCGAACATGAGATTGAAGTGCTGTTTGGCATTATTAATAAGCTCAAACAGCAAGGTGTAGCGATTGCTTATATTACTCACAAACTTGAAGAGTTAGTGCGTATAGGTGACGACGCTATTGTTATGCGTGATGGCAAGCTGATCAGTAGTGCTCCCTTAAAAGATCTAACACGGCCAGAAATTGTGCAAATGATGGTAGGCCGCGAAATGAAGTCTATCGCCTCTCGTCAATCTCCTGAACTGGGTCCAGAAGTATTACGTGTTGAGCAATTATCCCTAAAGCATCCACAGCGTGTTAATGACTTTGTATTCAAAAACGTGAGTTTTAATGTACACAGTGGTGAAGTATTAGGCATTTTTGGTCTGATGGGCGCAGGACGTACTGAGCTGCTTGAGTCGATTTTTGGTTTACATCACCGTCAGGTGGCAGGTCAATTTTTTGTCAACGGCCAGCCAGTGAATATCACCAGTCCGCAAGACGCGATCAAGCTTGGTCTGGCATTGGCACCAGAAGATCGAAAAAGTGAAGGCTTAGTTTTAGGCATGTCGGTGCAAGAAAATGCCAGTTTGGCGTGTTTAGCCCAATTTGGCAAAATGGGTTTTACCGATCTCGATGCCGAGCGTCAGTTGGCGGACGATATCGTCGCGCGCTTTCGGGTAAAAACCCCTTCTGTGCATCAAACCATTCGTAACCTCAGTGGCGGCAATCAACAAAAAGTCATCTTAGGCAAATGGTTAGCCAACAAACCTTTGGTGCTCCTATTGGATGAGCCTACCCGTGGTATTGATGTTAACGCCAAAGACGAAATTTATAAGTTAATTCATGAATTAGCAGCAGAGGGTCTTGCCGTCATTGTGGTGTCCTCAGAATTACCAGAGGTACAAGCCTTGACTGATCGTGTCATCGTATTGTGTGAAGGTAGAAAAACCGCTGAATTCAGCCGGACCGAAGCAACAGAAGAATCAATTATGTCGGCAGCGTTGCCAAATGGAGTAGAAAAATCGTGAATACCCCCACTTTACCTGCGAAGGAGTTATTGGCCAAATCACAGTCCTTAATTGCCTTAATCATTATGGTTATTGCCATTTCATTGCTGTCTGATTCATTTTTAACCCCCGATAATGGCTGGAATATTTTACGCCAGATTTCCGTCAACCTGTGTTTGTCCATAGGGATGACCTTAATCATTTTATCTGGTGGTATTGATTTATCGGTGGGAGCGATTTTGGCCTTAGCCGGTGCGGTGGCTGCTGGCGTATTAAAAAATGGTATTGCCTTACCCATGTTCGATATCTTGTTGCAGTTTTCCCTTGCAGGTGCTGTTGTGATCGGTATCGCTGTTGGTTTTATGCTTGGTTGGTTTAACGGTTTTGTGATTACTCGCTTTAGATTGCCGCCTTTTGTCGCAACCCTTGGTATGTTTAGTATTGCTCGAGGCCTAACCATGTTGTGGACTGGGGGCTTTCCGGTTACTGGACTGGGCGAAGACTTTTCATTTTTAGGCACTGGGGCGGTGTTTGGCATGCCAATGCCGGTGTGGATCACCCTAGCCTTAGTCGTCTTATTTGTCGTCATTACCCGTAAAACGCGTTTTGGGCGTTATCTGTATGCAGTGGGTGGTAACGAACGTGCTGCGCGCCTAACAGGTATCAATGTTAACTCCATAAAAATATGGGTGTATGCCCTAGGTGGCGCATTAGCGGGTGTCGCCGGTTTGTTGGTCACTGCCCGTCTTGATTCGGCCCAACCCAACGCCGGTTTGGGTTATGAATTAGATGCAATTGCAGCGGTAGTCATTGGTGGTACTTCTTTATCCGGTGGACGTGGCACGATCATGGGCACGGTGCTGGGCTGTTTAATTATAGGCGTACTCAATAACGGCTTGTTTTTGCTCAACGTTTCACCATTTTGGCAACAGGTCATCAAAGGTTTAATTATCTTGATCGCAGTAGCAATCGACCGCATCAATGCCAATGATCAGGAGCGTTAAGCATGAAATTTTTGCTTATTTTATTACTTAGCACTTCACTGTTAATCACTGGCTGCTCAAACGACGAAGTCCGTCACCGTGTCATTGTCTCAACCGATATTGGTGGTACCGATCCTGATGATTTTCAGTCCATGGTCCATCTTTTACTTTATGCGGATAGCATAGATATTGAAGGCTTAATATCCTCACCTTTTGGGCCGGGGCGTAAACAAGACATCCTTGATGTAATCGATGTCTATGCCGTAGATTACCCGAAGCTAAAAAACCATTCAGCGCGTTATCCTACGGCTGATGCATTACGCCAAATCACCAAACAGGGTGAAACGCAAACTGCACCTTATGCTGGTATTAGACAAGCGACGGCAGGCTCTAACTGGATTATTGAACGTGCTCGTATTGATGACCCACGTCCTTTAAATATATTGGTATGGGGCGGTATTGAAGATTTAGCTCAAGCCTTACATGACGCGCCAGATATTCTACCCAAATTGCGGGTGTATTATATAGGTGGCCCTAACAAAAAATGGGGGCCAGATGCCTATCAATATATTGCTGATAACTTTCCCAGCCTGTTTATCATCGAATCCAATGCCACTTATCGCGGTTGGTTTGTTGGCGGTAATCAAGGCGAAGATTGGGGTAATACCACTTTTGTCACTAAAAATGTCGCCGGTCATGGAGCCTTAGGAGACTATTTTGTCGGGCATCTAGGCGGTGAAATTAAAATGGGTGATACACCTTCACTCGCTTGGTTACTCAAGGGTAATCAAGAGGATCCTTCACAACCTGGTTGGGGTGGTCAATATGTGCGTACGTGGACCCGCTCCCACACAGTTTTTGAACGTCTAACTACAGCCAAAGATGAAATAGAAGAATTTAGTGTAATGGAGCTGGTATTAGCCCTACCTGACAACCTGCCAACGCAACCTGAGGCTAAGCTATTAATAGAAAACTTAGCCTTAATTGGTCACTTTGACGGAAAAGGAAACGTGCGTTTTCGTTACTCGCCTAAGGCCGCAAAAACCTTTACCTATGCTTTGCAGAGCAATATTGCTGAATTGCACGGTCAAACAGGGGCGATCACTGCAA
>NZ_LSNE01000020.1:11115-69594 GCF_001565895.1 Paraglaciecola hydrolytica | reverse complement strand
ATTTGGTGGATTGATAACCCCGCCACAGAATTTGCTGAAGGCCCGCATATTGGCGCCAAATCCGTCAGTAAATGGCGTGAAGAATATCTTGATGATTTTGCTAAGCGTATGGATAGAGTCAACTAGTCACGCTACTGAACGATAGACAGACGATATTTTTAGCAGTAAAGGAAGCAACCATGGCACAACAGGCAATACTCAAAAGACTAATCGCCAATAAAATAACATTGGCGATTTATTGCCTGTTGATGGTCGCTTGCACAAAAGAGCAGCAAGTTGTCATAACACCCTCAAGTTCATCAGCCGAAAAAACACTAGCCAATATTCAATACGACGGCGAGATAGTGGTTAATAGCAATGCCGATGGTGGATTACGTCCGGTTATCGGTGTGCAAAATATTCAGGTTTACCGCGCCAATCGAATCAATTCTATGCATGCTGATAAGGTAAGCGATACTTATACACACGCCCCCATGCTGGCCTATTGGCGTGGTAAGTTTTATTTAAATTATTTGCATGCCCCAGTGAATGAGCATGATCCCAATACATCTACCTCACTGACGTCATCGACAGATGGCATAACATGGGAAGCGCCCAAAGTTATCTTTCCCGCTTATCAACTGTCCGATGGCAATTTTAGTATTAATCACCAACGAGCCAGTTTTTACCATGCGCCAAACGGTAAGTTATTAACTACCGCGTTTTTTGGTTCTTATCCCAAACCTCACATGGGTGAAGGTGTAGGACGGGCGGTCCGCGAAATATATGCTGATGGCTCATTAAGTCCGATTTATTTCATCCGTCTTAATGCTAATGGAAATTGGACTAAACAGGACACAGAGCATTTCCCCTTATTTTCCACCAGTGACGATAAAGAATTTATTGCAGCGTGTGAAAGTTTGTTGGCCGACAGGTTAATAACCTCACCATGGTGGGAAGAAGATCGTTTAGATAAAACCGGTTTATACGGCGTTGAAGGACAAGCACTATCTTATTATACCCTGCCCTCGGGTCAAACAATGGGAATAGTTAAAGCCGGCGCCACCTTTGTTACTGACAACAAAGCCCTATCTTGGCAAAGCAGCGGGCAAGCTATCAATATTCCGGCCAGTGCGGCTAAGTACTGGGGACAAAAAACAACAGACGGACGTTACGCTTTAGCTTTTAACCCCACCACGCGCTTGCGTCATCCCTTGGCGATAGCCACCAGTGAAAATGGACAAAACTTCCAAAATTTATTAGCTGTACATGGTGAATTACCCGTTCAGCGCTACCCAGGTAAATATAAAAATATGGGTGCACAATATGTGCGCGGCATCGTGGAAGGTAATGGTACACCTGCCGATGGCAACCTTTGGCTTACTTACAGTGTTAATAAAGAAGATATCTGGGTGAGTATGGTACCAACACCAACTCAGAGTGTGGTGAGCGGTAATATTAACGATGATTTTTCACAATTAGATGCTGTCAATTTGCCCATTGGTTGGAATATATACAAACCCCTTTGGGCCCCTGTGACAGTATATGATACTCGATCTGCACAAGGTAATGTCTTGTCTTTAGCTGATGAAGATCCCTACGATTATGCCAGTGTCACTCGGGTATTCCCCGCTAGCCGTTCAGCCCTGATCCGCTTTAAATTATTAGCTAAACAAGTGAATGGTCGCTTAGAGATTGACCTAGTAAACGCCGCGGGTTTACGCGCGGTGCAACTTGCCTTCACTGAACAAGGTCAGGTTGAAGCCAAACACGAAGGGATCTGGAAACCCGCTGGCACTTATACGGCAGATAAATGGATGGACGTAGAGATAGACGTTAATCCAGACCACGATGTGGACAGTTTTCAATTCCGCATCAACGGTGAAGAAGTGCTTTATCGTAAAGCGTATTTCACTGAGTTGGTGCCAAACGTTGAACGATTAGTCATTAGGACTGGCGAATATCGTCGGCGTGGAAGCGGCGGCCATGAACTAACTGATGCTGACATTAAAAGCACAAAGAGCCAATTTTTAATTGATGATGTCAGCATTGTCGCTAACCGTGAACCTGAATCTTAATTCCTATTTTCTGCAAAATTAGAACTGATATTTAATCCCTAAGGGCAGGTAGAGCATGGAAAAAACCCTAGAATCACTTGGATAATTTTATTATGAACATCAGTGTGAAATATAAGAGCTTGCTGCGCTTACTAAGTCAAACGTTAAGAATAGTAGTCGCTAGTGTTGTCTGCGCAGGCTTAGTGTTGGTGCTATGCAGCCGAGCACAGGCAGTCGGCTTAGAAAAACCACGGATATTTGTCTTAACCGACATCGAAAATGAACCGGATGATGCACAATCATTAGTGCGTTTCTTGGTGTATTCAAATCAATGGGATGTCGAAGGCTTAATAGCCACAACCTCTATCCACCAGCAACATCGCACTGCTGCTCCACGAATTCGCAGTATTATTAAAGCCTATGGACAAGTGCGTGATAACTTATTGCAACACGAGAAAGGTTTTCCTACTGAGCAACATTTATTATCTGTGGTGGCTGAGGGCTTACCAGACTACGGCATGCATGCAGTAGGTAAAGGCATGGATTCAGCTGGTTCTGAAGCCCTTATCGCGGCAGTAGATAAAAAAGACTCTAGACCATTATGGGTAACGGTTTGGGGTGGTCCTAACGTACTTGCTCAGGCACTGTGGAAAGTACATGACACCCGTTCAGCCAAAGAACTTGCCAAATTTGTTGAAAAAATTCGGGTTTATACCATCTCAGATCAGGATGATTCTGGCCCGTGGATCCGCAAAAATTTTCCTGCATTACATTATATTGCCAGCCCCGGTTTTCACTCTGGTGGTGGCTATCACTTTGCAACCTGGAGTGGTATTGCAGGCGATAACTTTCATGGGCGTTTTGACGGAGGCAACTTCGCCTTAGTTGACAACCCATGGTTGGATAAACACATTCGTTCAAAAGGCCCACTAGGTGCAGAACACCCCCATACCGAATACCTAATGGAAGGTGACACACCAAGCTTCCTTGGTTTGATTAATAACGGCTTAAACAATATGGAACATCCAAATTGGGGCGGCTGGGGTGGTCGTTATGAGTTGTACACACCACATATGGAAAAGTGGTTCCTAGAGCCCGAAACGCGTCCGTTTTGGACTAATGCAGTTGATGAAGTACTCGGCCATGATGGTCGTTGGCATACCAGTAACCATGGGACAATCTGGCGTTGGCGTGAAGCTTTCCAGCATGATTTTGCAGCAAGAATGGACTGGACGATTAAGTCTTATGACGAAACAAACCACCCGCCGGTAGCGAAACTCGCTCATGCCAATTATGTAACTGCCAAGCCGGGTGAACGGGTCGATTTGTCAGCCTTAGGCTCAAGTGATCCAGATGGTGATTCCCTATCTTATCTTTGGTTCTATTACGGAGAAGCCGGTACTTTTACCGTATCGACAGCACGCACAGGACAACCCGTTGAGGTGAATGATTTTGACCAAGCTAAAGCGTGGTTTACGGTGCCAACGAGTCGTGTATTACGTCACGGCACCATGCACTTTATTTTGGCAGTGACTGATCACGGCACACCCCGTTTAACGCGTTATCAGCGCGTAATTGTTGATGTTAAACCTTAAAAGCTAAGGGTATTTATACTATGAAAAATAATGTCTTTGTTAACAAAATCAGGCGTACCACAATTTTATTTTCTGGAATTCTGTTACTGAGTAATATCACTTCAGTTTTTGCTAAAAATATCGAGCAACAACTCAGCAATAATGAAAAACCTCGTCTGTTTGTTTTGACCGATATTGGTGGCGATCCGGATGACCAAATGTCCATGGTGCGCTTATTAACCTATGCCAATCAAATCGATATAGAAGGCTTAGTGGCCACGCCCCAAGGCCCTAAAAAAGACCAAATTGAACCAGAGCAAATAACTAGAATCGTCGAGGCCTATGGCAAGGTTCGAGATAACTTAATATTACACGAGCCAGGTTACCCAACAGCCGATTATTTGCTCAGTAAAATATCACAAAGTATTCCTGTGCATGATATGGCCGGTGTAGGTAAAGGCAAAGATTCAGCGGGCTCAGACTTATTAATTAAAGCAGTTGATCGCATGGATAAAAGGCCTTTATGGGTTAACGTGTGGGGTGGCCCCAATGTACTTGCCCAAGCGCTATGGAAAGTACGCGCGACTCGCACGGCCACTGAACTGCAGGCCTTTGTGGCAAAATTACGGGTTTACGCCATTTCCGATCAGGACGACAGTGGCCCGTGGATCCGCAAAGAATTTCCCGAGCTGTTTTATATTGTGACACCTGGCATTAATGCCGGTGGCGGATTTCACCATGCCACATGGATTGCTATTGGTGGTGATAAATTCCATGGCCGTTTTGGCGGAGCTGACTTTGAATTAGTGTCTAACGAATGGTTAAAACGCAACATTCATGAAAAAGGACCTTTAGGTGCAGTGTACCCATCTTGGGAATATATGATGGAAGGTGATACCCCCGCCTTTTTAAATCTAATCAACAATGGATTAAGCAGTCCGGAAAACCCGAATTGGGGTGGTTGGGGCGGCCGCTATGAGCTGTATACACCGAAAAAAGAAAAGTGGTTTTTGGAAGAAGAAACCCGCCCCATCTGGACCAACGCGCAAGATGAAGTGCTTGGCAATGATGGCGAGTGGCATACCACCAACCACGCCTCAATCTGGCGTTGGCGTGAAGCCTATCAAAATGATTTTGCCGCTCGTATGGATTGGACGATTAAACCCTACAAAGAAGCAAATCATCCACCCGTGCCTAAATTAAACCATCCTGCTTATATTGTTGCCAAAGTCGGCGATAGAGTTGAACTAGATGCCTCTAATTCAACCGATCCGGATGGCGATGCCTTGTCTTACCATTGGTTTGTATATGAAGAAGCAGGCACTCGGGGGATGTCTAACTCACGGACAGGGTTAAAACATGATATTAATAACTTTGACCAGCCAAAAGCCTGGTTTAACGTAAAAACGTCTCGGGTGATGCCTCCTGGTACAGGCACCATGCATTTCATTTTAGCGGTGACCGACCACGGCACACCACGACTTACTCGTTATCAACGTGTGATTGTGGACGTAACACCATGATATTACGGCTTGGTGTCATACTAACTATCGTCACTTTTGTGGTATTAAACATAGTTGCGTGCACCAATCCAACGCAACAAACTGCCGCGCCTTGGCAAGCTGATTTAGGCAATGGCTACTACCAAAACCCTATTCTGTACGCTGACTATTCTGATCCAGATGTCGTCGCTGTTGATGGCGATTATTACATGACAGCCTCGAGTTTTAATGCAGCCCCTGGCTTACCTATTTTACATTCAAAAGATTTAGTTAACTGGCAATTGATCAACCATGCCCTGCCCGTGCAAGTGCCTGAGCCGCATTTTTCGCAGCCGCGTCATGGTGAGGGTGTATGGGCACCCAATATCCGTTATCACGATGAACAATTTTGGATTTTCTATCCTGATCCCGATTTTGGTATTTATGTCGTAACGGCCAAGGATCCTAAGCAAGAATGGAGTAAACCTCGTTTAATTTTAGTCGGCCAGGGATTGATCGATCCTACCCCACTGTGGGATGACGATGGTAAAGCCTATCTACTGCATGGCTGGGCAAAAAGCCGCGCGGGCATAAATAACATTTTGACCTTACATGAGATGACAACTGATGCCAGTGTTGTTGCCCCCCAAGGAGAGATCATCATCGATGGTCATCAAATTCCCGGTTATAAAACCTTAGAAGGCCCTAAATTTTAT
Organism: Paraglaciecola hydrolytica; assembly: GCF_001565895.1. GTDB lineage: Bacteria > Pseudomonadota > Gammaproteobacteria > Enterobacterales > Alteromonadaceae > Paraglaciecola > Paraglaciecola hydrolytica. The sequence continues at coordinate 63,787 of NZ_LSNE01000020.1, read as the reverse complement.
AAGCGTAATGGCTACTATTATATTTTTGCTCCCGCAGGAGGTGTCCCAGTTGGGTGGCAGACGGTGTTTCGTGCCACTAATATTCAAGGCCCCTATGAGCATAAAACTGTGATGGAACAAGGTGATACCTTAACCAATGGGCCCCATCAGGGGGCTTGGGTAACCACGCCCGCCAAGGAGGATTGGTTTTTACATTTTCAGTCTAAAACAGCCTATGGTCGCATAGTGCATTTGCAACCTATGAGCTGGCAAAATGATTGGCCTGTGATTGGAGTAGACGCTGACCATGATGGCATTGGCAATCCAGTGCGTTTTTATGCAAAACCTAAAGGGCCTGTGCAAAACATAAGTAATTTACCTTTTAGCGATGATTTTTCCGCTAGCACACTGGCCTTACAATGGCAGTGGAATGCCAATTATCAGGATGATTGGTATTCCCTTTCTGCCAATAAAGGTCAGCTGAGATTGTTTGCTCAACCTGATATCGCGCCAGAAACCCACAACCTATGGTTGAACCCTGCCATCTTGTTGCAAAAACTCCCTGCCCCAGAATTTATCGTACAGACCACCATGAACATTGGCCCTGATAGCGACAATATCAGTGCCGGACTCATTATGTTTGGTGAAGACTACCGTTGGATTGGCATGCAAAAAACCGAGGGTAAAGCCATGTTAGGTTTCGCCGAATGTAAAAATACCCGCCAAGATTGCACAGAACATTTTAAAGCCCAAGTGGAATGGCCAAGCGATACAGTGACCTTACGCTTTACTGTATCAGCCGGTGGTGTAGTGACCTCAGGTTATGTAGATAGTCAGGGACGTTTTCAAACCTTTGATGAATTGTTTCAGGCGAGGGCCGGTCGTTGGGTCGGCGCTAAAGTCGGATTATTTGCTCGCTTAAACCAAGGGCAAACTCGTGCAGTGCAACATTATGCCGATTTTACTGAATTTAACTTTAGCCTGCCCCACCCCTGTTGCACTCAGAAAAGCAAATTCTAATTAAGTAATTCGATTTAACGGTAGAGGAAATCTTGTGAGTTTAAAAAAGCGTTATATTGCCAATGTTTTGCTTGTCACTTTGTTTATGATGAGTGCGTGTTCTACCCTCACTCATTCACCCGTTAAAAGCGGCAATGCACTACAACAATTACAAGTTTCGACCAATGGTCGTTTTTTACAGTATCAAGACGGACAACCTTTCTTTTGGCTGGCTGATACCGCTTGGTTGTTATTTCAAAAACTCAGCAGAGAAGAAGCGGAACGTTATTTAGACGACAGAAAAGACAAAGGTTTTAATGTTATTCAAGTCATGGTGATCCATGACTTACCTGCAGTTAATTTTTATGGTGACTATGCGTTTAATGGCGAAGGTTTTACAGAGCCTAAAGTAAGCAAGGGGCATTCGTTCACCGATGAAGAACAGTACGACTACTGGGATCACGTGGACTACATTGCCGATTTAGCCGCAAAAAAAGGCTTATATCTGGCCATGGTACCTGCTTGGGGAACTATCGCCAAAAAACAGCCACAAGAGGGTGAATGGGCCGCGCAATATGCCGATTGGTTAGGTCAACGATTTGCACATAGAATCAACATCATTTGGCTTAACGGCGGTGATATTTATGGCAACGAAATTCCCCAAGTATGGGAGAAAATGGGCACAGCCTTAGATAAACATGCTGACCAACAACTCATCACCTTTCATCCCCGTGGCCGCACACAATCCTCGACATGGTTCCACAATAGTGACTGGCTAGATTTTAATATGTTTCAATCCGGCCATCGCCGTTACGACCAAATTGGCACTGATGATCCAGCTACGTGGAAAGGTGAAGATAATTGGCGTTATATCAATGAAGATTATGCCCGCCTGCCGATTAAACCAAGCATAGATGGCGAACCCTCCTACGAAAATATTCCACGAGGTTTGCACGATCCCAAAGAAGGTTATTGGAACGATGCAGATACCAGACGTTATGCTTATTGGTCAGTCTTTGCAGGCGCATTTGGACATACCTTTGGCAATAATGCTGTCATGCAAATGCACAAACCCAATAGTGGTGATGGCGCATTTGGGGTGCGCAATTATTGGTATGAAGGTATGCATGAACCGGGCGCGGGCCAAATGCAATATTTAAAAAACCTTATGCTGTCACGGCCCTACTTTGAAAGAGTACCCGCGCAAAACTTAATCGCTGGCGCTAACGGGGACGAATATAACTATCTAGTGGCAACCCGAGGGCAGAATTACGCCTTTATATATACCTATACCGGCCGTTCGTTCGACATTGATGGCAGTAAAATTAACGCTAAGTTTGTTACGGCAAGTTGGTACAACCCACAAAATGGTGAAACATCCCCCGCCCTAAAGATGAAAAACCACGCTGTATTACATTTTGACCCACCGGGCGAAGAGCAAGCCGCTAATGATTGGGTACTTATCCTCGACTTTAAATAAGTGTAGGGAGAAATATGCCGCCAACAGTGGCAATGTTCTGCGCCACAATCTGCTGATACAGGCGCAGCATTAACGCGAGTCTTCACTGGACAGTAAACAAGACGTAGTGGAGCACAACAGAATTATTAGCTGGCAAATATAAGGTCATGAAGACCTATGTCAGCCCTGCAATGATGTCCAGTTTGCTTGATAGCAACAAACAATACACATGTTGAGTACTACCATGAAATTGACAAGAGTATAGGAGTGAGCAAAAAACAAAAACGAGTAAATTGCCACAAGTTACTCGCTACACAACATGTTTACATCTTTGACCAAACAGGGAAAAAATATAAAAAATCCGGTTTTAAGTGGCAAGCCGACGGGCTTTCAGTTTATCGACTCCATTAAAATAGAAGCATGTCATTTTATGTACGCCAATAGTCAGAGTTTAATGCTGGCTTAACCAGATCTCAGGTTAACTAATATTCCCTTGTTGACGAAAAGCACCCGCGGTGAGACCCACCATTTGTTTGAAAAAACGGCTGAAATAAGCAGGATCACTAAAACCCAGTACTTCTGCGATTTCTTCCACACTTTGTTTGGTGTAGATCAAACGCCGTTTGGCTTCGATGACTAAACGTTGATGGATAATGGCTTTAGGTGAATCGTTTAATAAGGTTTGGCACAGGCGATTAAGTTTAGAGATCGATATGTGCAAGTGCTCGGCATAATCCCTAACCGCTAAATGTTGCATATAGTGCTGCTCAATCAAGGCACGGAATTTCAGCAAAATGCTAGATTCTCGACTGGCGTTACTGAGTGTCATAGCTTGCAAACGTTGCTGGCGTAATACCGTGACTAAAATTAGCTGCACTAGGTGGGTTACAGCGAGATTCTGCGCTACTTCATCAGCGGTGAGTTCATGCTTAAGTAATTTGATATAACTGCAAAAGCGCTCTATTTGCCTGGCGTCTTTAAATTCTAGAGCTTGCGGCTCCCACACCAAGGCGGATAAATCATTGGCAGTACTTTCACCCTGCCCTGTTAACAAAGAGTCATTCAGCGATAAAACAAAACCCTGGGTGTTTGACGCAAAATGAAAGCCATGTACCACACCAGCGGGAATTAATACCAGCCAATTTCCTAGCAAATCATGGTGTTTATCGTCTAGTTCAACAGTCCATTGCCCGTCAAATACCGCGATAATCTGCGATAGCCTATTATGCCGATGTGGTGCAATCTCCCAACCTAGGCCGCGACTTCTGGTAGCAATGTCTTCCACATGAGCCACATTAGGCTCTTGGCGAATAAAAGCTTCACCATAGAGATCGTAAAAAGGAATAGCGTTATCTGTCATACATTACATACTGCAGTTTTGGGTTAAGGCCATTACTAACTTGACGCAAAAGTACAATAACTTAGCGCGTATGTGAATTCATAATTGCTATTTAATTAGCCATGATTGTCCTAACAGATAATTAGTTGGATTAAAAATGCAATCAATCAAAAGCAAAGTCGCCATCATTGGTGCAGGGCCGTCGGGTTTATTACTCGGTCAATTACTGGCTAAACAAGGCATAGACAATGTAATTATTGAGCGCGTATCGGGTGACTATGTCTTAGGGCGTATACGGGCTGGTATTCTGGAACAAGGTCTGGTTGATTTGTTACGTGAAGCGGGAGTGAGTGAACGCATGGATGCGGAAGGCCATGTGCATGACGGATTTGCCATTAGTTATTACGGCAAGCCTTACCGCATCGACTTAAACAAACTCACTGAGGGTAAAACCGTAATGTGTTATGGCCAAACTGAAGTGACTCGCGATTTAATGGCCGCGCGCGCTGAGCAAGGACAGACAACTTATTACAGTTCCAGCAAGGTTGCTTTGCATGATATTGAAAGCGCTCAACCCTCAGTGACCTTTGAACAAGACGGTGTTACTTACCAATTAGAATGTGACTATATAGCGGGCTGTGATGGTTTTCATGGTGTGTCGCGTAAAAGCATCCCAGCAGAAAAACGTCAGGAATTTGAACGTGTTTACCCCTTTGGTTGGCTAGGAATACTGAGTGAAACCCCGCCCGTGGCCGATGAATTAATTTATTGTAAAACCGAACGTGGCTTTGCCTTAGCCAGTCAACGTTCTTCAACCCGCTCGCGTTATTATTTACAAGTACCGCTCACAGACAAGGTTGAGGACTGGAGCGATCAACGCTTTTGGGATGAACTTAAACATCGTTTGCCACAAGAGTCGGCTGATGCTTTGGTAACTGGCCCAAGCATTGAAAAAAGCATCGCACCACTGCGCAGTTTTGTATGTGAACCCATGCAATTAGGTAAGTTATTTTTAGTTGGTGATGCTGCCCATATTGTGCCCCCCACTGGCGCAAAAGGTTTAAATCTGGCAGCCTCTGATGTGGCCATTTTGTATGGTTTGTTATGCAAGGAGTATAAAGATAACGAAGCAAATGCTAGCCAACGATACTCAGAATTAGCCCTGAGCCGTGTATGGCAGGCAGAGCGTTTTTCGTGGTGGATGAGCAATATGTTACATGATTTTAAAGATGACGCTGGCGAAGCCAACAATATGGATCAGAAAACTTTTGCACGTTTTATGAAATCTGAATTGGATTTCTATCTCAGTCATGAAGAGGGTCAAAAGGTTATTGCCATGCAATATGTGGGTTTGCCCTACCCGCAAATTTAATTATTTCTAATATTGAGTTAGTTTGTTTCTTATAAAAAGTAACAAACTAACTTTTTTTTGAAACTGTTTTGGCGCTTTTCTTATCAAACAAATCCGAATAAGCCAATGTAGCGTGAGCATGTTCTTTCATCAAGGCTTCAGCTCGTGCACTTTGCCCATTCACCAAAGCGTGGTAAACCGCATGATGTTGCATATGGGCATAATGCAAACGGCGGTATTCCCTTGTTAATTCTTGCGGATTAAATGCCAGAGCATTAACCGACGCAAATGGCATGTGTTCATTTAAGGCTAAAGCAGATTTTATGGCTGTGTTGCCGCTGGCAGTTATAATCAAATCATGAAAACGCATGTTCATGTTTTGATAATGTCGGATATCCTCTTCCACTAACTTGCCATCTTCAAACAAGGCATCCCCCGCCGCTAAACAGGCGAGAAGTTCATCCTGAGTTGTTTGATTGAGTCCGGCTTCGGCTACCTGTCTTGCTGCTAAACCTTCAAGTACACCACGTACTTCCACCGAGTCACAGATCTGAGCTGAGCTAACATTTCTGACTTGATAACCACGACGTGGCAATTTTTCCAGCAATCCTTCTTGCACCAAGGCCCGAAATGCAATACGAATGGGTGTGCGTGAAATACCTAAACGTTCAGCAGTAGGGATTTCGGCCAAACGTTCGCCAGCAGAAAATTCGCCTGAAATAATCTTATCGCGCAGTATGCTAATAATCGATTGCCCATCACGGATCATGTTTTTACCTCAGGCTAGTGCGTTGTTATTCAGCTAAATCACTGAATGATTAAAATGCTATCTGCACAGTGTATTGGATCCAATTTAAAAAAACAGTAATAACAGTATTAGTGAATCAATACAATTTCAGTAGAAAAACGCCATATAAATCCGCTATTTAGTACTAGGCCTACCATTATTGGATCCAGTTTAGCCAATATATACTTGAAATATTGTTTCTCGAAGGTATTATTGGATCCAAAGTTAAACAATTGTAAAGACTATGACTCAACAAACCTTTCCTCTCAATACGTGGTATGTGGCCTGTACGCCTGACGAAGTAAAAGACCAACCTTTCGCTCGTAAGATTTGTAATATCCCTTTGGTTTTTTTTCGTAATCAAGACAATGAAATCAAAGCCCTTGAGGATTTTTGCCCGCACCGAGGTGCAGCCTTATCTCTCGGTTTTGTCGAAAACGGCAAGTTAGTATGTGGTTATCATGGTTTGCGCATGGGTGATAAAGGCAAGGTTGCATCTATGCCCAATCAGCGAGTAGAGGGCTTTCCTTGTATACAGGCCTACGCCACTGTGGAGCGTTATGGTTTTGTCTGGCTTTGGCCGGGCGATCAAACCTTAGCCGATGATAGCCTTATTCCTGAATTAACATGGGCGATCAGCAAAGACTGGGCCTATGGCGGTGGTCTGTACCACATTAATTGTGACTATCGATTGATGGTGGATAACTTAATGGATCTCACCCACGAAACCTATGTACATGCCAGCAGCATCGGGCAGAAGGAAATTGATGAGTCGCCAGTCTCGACCAAAATGAAAGGCAAACAAGTGGTAACGAGTCGTTTTATGGACGACGTTTATGCCCCACCCTTTTGGCAAAATGCCCTACGTGCTAATGACTTAGCTGACGATGTTAAAGTAGACCGCTGGCAGGTGTGTCGTTTTGATTTACCCAGCCACATTATGATTGAAGTAGGAGTTGCCCATGCTGGCAATGGCGGTTATGACGCGCCTCAACACCTAAAAGCCAGCAGTATAGTGGTTGATTTTATTACGCCTGAAAGCGACACCTCAATATGGTATTTCTGGGGCATGGCGCGTAACTTTAAACCACAGGATCAAAGCCTGACCGACTCTATTCGTGAAGGTCAAGGTACCATATTTTCGGAAGATCTAGAGGTCTTAGAACAACAGCAAAAAAACCTACTGATCTATCCAGATCGTAAAGTGCTTAAGTTAGACATTGATGCAGGTGGTGTCATGGCGCGACGTTTAATTGAGCGCGCTATCAAACAAGAACAAAGCCTTGCTGCTAAAGCACCATAACGACAGGTAATTACACTTTATGATTGAAGTAATAATAAGCGAAAAGTCAGCACTTACTCAGAGCATTTGTCGACTAAAACTTCGCGCCAAAAATGGAAGTGCATTACCCAAGTCCACGCCTGGCGCGCATATTGATGTACATTTACCCAATGGGATCATTCGTCAATATTCTTTATGCAATGAAATAAACAGCTCTGAGTATGAAATAGCCGTATTAAACGAACCACAAGGCCGCGGCGGCTCTAGTTATGTACATGAAAGCCTAAAGGTTGGTGATACGCTATCCATCAGCGAGCCTAAAAATTTATTTCCTTTAGATTCAAGTGCCAAAAAGACGCTGTTAATGGCCGCCGGCATAGGTATTACTCCCATATTGAGCATGGCAGAACATCTATTACAGCAAGGCGCTGATTTTAGTCTGCACTATTGTATTAAATCACCTGAGCAAGCCGCCTATATCGAACGTATTAACAACTCAGGTTTAGCGCCCTTTACCCACTTTCATTTCAGTCAAAGTGGCCGAGTTAAGCTCGCAGAACTTATCCAGTCAGCACACAACGACTTACATTTGTACGTTTGTGGCCCAGCTGAGTTTAACGATGCGGTGATTGCCTGTGCGTCGGAAAAAAATTGGCAGCTACAGAACATCCATCGCGAGTATTTTAGCGCAGCACCAATTGATCACAGTGATGATGGCAGCTTTGAAATTGAAATAAATAGCAGCGGCGATATCCTCACCGTGCCTGCCGACCAATCAATGCTGGACGTACTCGAAGACAATGGCTATTTTATCCCTATGGCATGTGCAGAAGGCGTGTGCGGCACCTGTATTACTGGTTTACTCAGCGGTCAAGCAGATCACAAGGATGTCTTTATGACCGCTGAAGAACACGCCAAAATGGACCAAATTACCCCCTGTTGTTCACGAGCTAAATCGGCACGTTTGAAGTTAGATTTATAGACCTCATACTGAGCATAAGCAACCACGTCAGACCCAGTTGTATTGAGGTGATTGCTTATGTTAAATCACCTCAATCGATTAAAACTAAACAAATAGAATTTTAAAACCGATTAATATTAATACAATTCCCCCCAGCAATTCCGCCTTACTTTCTAACCAGCTTCCAGTTTTTGCACCAATCAATACACCAAGCCAGCTAAAACCAAAAGTAACAAGACCAATTAACAAACAGGCATAAAGTGGGTTAACTTCCAACAGTGTTAACGAAAACCCTGCGGCCATAGCATCAACACTGGTGGCTAGTGCAAGAACTAGCATGATTCTGTGGGTGATGTTGCTAATATCTTCTTCAATACCTCCCACTCTCGATTCGTAGATCATTTTACCGCCGATTAGCAGCAACAAAATAAAAGCGACCCAAGGAGCAAAGGCTTCAATCCAGCCAAAAATGCCTTTGCCACCAGCATAACCAAGCAAAGGCATGATGCCTTGAAACACACCAAAATAGATGGCGGCCATTAATCCCAATGACACACTCTTATGGCTATGTTTTGAACCTAAACCTATGGATACCGCAAAGGCATCCATACTTAAGGCTATCGCCAATATTAGTACTGCTAACACTTATTCACCCTTGTATTTAATTAGGTTTAACCATGATGAGCTAAATAATTGAAAACAAACTGCAAGACCTTGCCATGATAAAACAGCAAAGGTTTGATGCAAAACTTGATTGCCGCCTAAAGAAACATAACGGGCGTTTCGCCGAGCTGTCTACCTAAGGTTTGCGAACACATCATAAGGACGAGGGAGGGCTTATTGTCATGTCTACGAGCTATCAGTTTACGTTAAATATGCTTACGTATCTTGTCTGCTCATTTTACGGTATGCAAGGGGAGAAACCCCCACATGTTGATAAAACTCGCTATTAAAATTTGATTTACTTTCAAATCCAACATTAAACATAATTGAAAGCACGTTATCATCAGTATCAGTGAGCATTTTTTTAGCGTCTTCTATGCGTAGATCATTAATATAACGTCGAAAACTCTTGCCAAGACATTGGTTAATGGCTCGTGAGATAAGGCGTGAAGACATTTCCATTTGTTCAGACAAGACTTGCATTGAGACGTCTGACGATAAATACAATTTTCCCCCTTCTACCCTTGCTTTTAATTTTGCAATCACATGTTCTTGCTCGCCAGAGTCATCACTGGCCTCTGCGGGTTTAGGGCTGTATTTGGTCGCAAACATCCACGCAACAAACTGATTTCTATTAAGCACAATAAAGGTCGCTGCCAAACTAATAGTGGCTAAAAATGAGATGGCGCTTATAAGCCCAACAGATGAAAAAAGCGTGTCTGCCCAGAGAAATTCAAAAAATATGATGAAATCCAACACTGTCATAACAAGCAAAAATACTGCTAATAATTTCACAAACCTCATGATGCGAATTGCCGTTTTATTATGTTGGTTTTGTTCGATTTGGTTGCTCAGTATTAGCTTTTGCACCGCAATGCTATAAAAACTTAGACTGGATAATACCAATACATCTTTAAGCACAGAGGCATGTAAAGGCTGCCATTGAATAATGAGCATAATGGCAACTAAGCTAGCATGACGCAGAATATAATTGCGGCCAAATTGCTGGCCGACTAACACAGTACTGACATAGCTATAAATAACAGGGCCAATGGCAGTCGCTATGATGCTGGTTAAACCATAAGCATCCATATTTTGCGACCAGAATCGTAAGGTCAACATAAACATCTGTGACGCTAACAACACAAACAGCAAGGCCAATAGATAATTTGATTTTTTATATACAGATGGTGTCATCAACAAACTAGCAGCCAATAAAGTCAACAAGATGAAAGTGGTAAAAGAAACAAACATGATCATTGGAGAGAGTAAAACCTGAAACAAGCAAACCTAAAGCAATACTAGAAACTGCAGCTTTACACTGCAAGGTTAAAATAAACATAAAATAATAAGTCCACAAACGTGTTTCAGGTCGAATGCCCCTCTCAACTGCTATTAGATGCTAGTTTTCAACACTGCATAAACGAGAATTAAGTTATGAAATGCCAACGATCACACCAACGATATTCCTTAATAACCATAGCACTACTCACTTTATGTTGTGCCCTGCCTAGCCAAGCAAAAACAGAAAGTGACGCCTCTCAGTATGATTTGGCCATTGTTAACACCAGTATTATTTCACCTGAACGAAATGAGATTTTAGCCAACTCAGTGGTTTTGCTGCGCGCTGGTCGGATCGCCGCAATTGTACCTAAAGCGAGCAAATATAATGCGGCCAATACCCTTGATGGCAATGGCCAGTATCTGCTTCCTGGGCTCATCGATAGTCACGTGCATCTTTATCATGCGACGGGTCTGAAACCTCGCTACACCGATCATTTTGATAAGCTCTATGCTGCTTACATGCAACAAATGCCACGCAGTTATTTATATCATGGTTTCACAACCATAATAGAAACCAATGCGGATCAAGAGACTAATGATAATTTTAGCAAGATAGACATCAGGCCAGACTTAGCCCATTGTGGCGCTGGCTTAGTGCTAAGTGATGGTTACATGGCGTCCGAAATCCCTGAAGGTCAACTGCTAAAATACGCTCCAAATTTTTTATATGACCATTTTCGTGATGCATACTTGCCTGAAGGCGTCGATCCAACTGAACATTCTCCTCACGCAACAGTGGCTAACATCGCGGCAAGTGGAGCTATCTGCGTGAAACTTTATTATGAAGAGGCGTTATGGATGCCTGGTGGTGCGCCAGACATCAAGTTACCAAGCAAAGAAATTTTGACTGAAGTTGTCACAGAAGCCCATGCATTGGGACTGACCGTTATCATGCATGCCACATCGCCCAATGGTCATCAAATGGCACGAGAAATTGGAGTTGACGTTATTTCACATGGCCCTTGGGATTGGTTAGAAAATAATTACAACAGTGCCACAATTCCTGAGTCCATCAACCAAAGTTTATTTGCAACCGCAAATTCTAAGATAGACATCCAGCCTACCATTAGCTCACTGCAGCATACTGCCTCATTATTTAAACCTGATTTACTTGTTAGGCCAGAATTACAACACGTATTACCCGCCCCATTTATTGACTATTTAAAGTCAGATGCACAAATACAAAGAGAGATTTTTATCAACATTTTTGGTCATGCCATTAACGATCAACCAAGCTCAGAGTCTGTGGCCTTATCCATCACACAAATGATTAAACGTTACAAACGCATGGTGGGCATTTTAGCTGAAAATGGCGCCCATTTATTGCTTGGGACTGACACTTCGTCAGGAGGTTTTGGCTGGGGTAATCCACCAGGCTTGAACGGCTACTGGGAAATATTGGATTGGGCAGAAAGTGGCGTTCCCCTTGAAGTAATTTTTAGCGCGGCAACCATCGATAATGCCCGCGCATTTGGCTTACAAAATGAAATTGGTAGCGTCGAAGTTGGCAAAAAAGCAAACTTACTGCTGAGCCAAGCAAACCCACTAAAAAACCTAGATGCTTATAATAAAATTACCACTGTGATCCTCAATGGCAAAGTGCTCCCCAGAGAAACCCTATCTGCCACCTCGATGCGGTAGATTTATTTGATTAAGCCCGATGATTTGCGTGATTCTTAGTACTAAAAAAGGGATTAGTCACCAGACTAATCCCCTTTAAATTGATGAAAACTATATTCCTAATTAATACGCTGTTATTTTTGCAAAATAAAGCGATCTAAATCATTGGCTATAGTAATGTCGCCTTTATAAAATTCAGCCACTTCACTGGTATATTTTTCAAACTCGGCTGGCGTCACTAAGCCTGGAGCCATGTGGGTAACAACCAATTTTTTGACTTCTGCTTTTGCCGCAAGTTGACCCACATCAGCCGGTACTAAATGATGTTTAGACAAATGTTGCTTCATGTGACCAAGAGCTTTGGATGGCATCATCGGGTTCATACGTTTTACCAAATTTACGGTATGATCAACATCCATCATTTCACTGATCAATAAGTCAACATTCTGTGATAGCGATTCTACTGCTTCACTTGGCCCTGTATCGCCGGTATAAACAACAGTGTAATTAGGCAAGGTAAATTTAAAGGATAAGGCTTGAAATTTGTCATACTCTTCACTGCCCTTTGGCCAGCTGTAATGGGTATTACGAATAACGCTGAGTTTAAACCCTTCAAAATCAAGGTTTGAGCCATCTGTTACCTCCACCACTTTTACAGAACTACTTGGCGGCGCGGGTACTTGGCCTGGCACACCATAGTGACCTAAAGCCCCATAGGTCATAAAAGCAAATATACCTTCAACCGTTTGTTTGGTGCCTGGAGGTCCGTATATCGTCAATTCACTTTTTGTTTCAGTCTGCCAGCGTAAACTTAAAATCGCAGGAAGACCGCCAGTGTGGTCAAAATGTAGATGGCTTAAAAAAATCGCATCAATTTTTTTGATATTCAAACCAACTTTGGCTAGCTGGCCTGCGGTGCCGTCACCGGCATCAACTAAATACGTTTTCCCATTAACCAACAAGGCATTTGAAGGTTGAGAGTGCGTTGCATTAGGAATGGGGCCGGCCATTGTGCCTAAGGTGATCCATTCATTTTTGCTATTTTCTGCGCCGCCTGCCATAACACAGCCAACAAAACTAAGGCTGACAAACAGACTTGCAATATTTTTTATTAATTTCACTTGGTTATTCCTCTATTACTGGTATCTCGATGTAGCCTTGACTCAAACGTTACTGTTGACATGTGAGGTCTGTTAAAGATTGGGCAAACACTAAAATCGACTACATTCAAATTAAAAAGCCCAGTAAAGCTATGCTGGGCTCTTACAGGCTTTAATACGCTTAAAACTCGTAATTAACACTTACACCGAAAGTACGAGGCGGTTCATAAGCTGCTCCAGAAATGTTGCCAGAACCCAACTGATAAGTTGCAGCAATCGTTTCGTTGGTCAAGTTACGTACAAAGGCATTCACAGTCCAGTATCCATCGTTAGACACAAAAGTAAGTGCAGCATCAATAGTTACGTCACTATCAGCGCGACCACCAGGTATATAGTTAAAACCAAGTTCACGCTCACCACGATAACGAGCATCCATATTACCAATTAACGCAAAGTTATCGAATTCGATAGTATGTTGCACACCTAAGCTTACTGTTAAATCAGGTGCGTTTATTGCGTCTTTGCCAGAACAATCGATGGTAAAACCACGCTTAGCGCCTTCCACGTCAAGGGCCGGGTCATAGGCAACTAGATTATCTCCAACAAAGATACCTTGGGTATTTTGACAAGTATTTACTGGGGTTAAGAAGTTAGGTGGATCGATTCCCGCGTCAGATAAATCAACTTGGGTATATTCATAACTATCATAAACCGCGTTAAGTAACTGCACACCACCGCGCAGTAAAGTACTGCTGGCAAGGGCGTATTGGAAATCCGCTTCTATGCCTTTGATGGATGAGGCTCCCACGTTTCGTGTATAAAACGCATTATTGCCGTTTGTATCTAAGCCTAAAGCGGCAAGTTGTTGGTCTTTATACTCCCAGTAAAACGCTTCTAAATTGAGCTCAAGTTTGTTGCTAAAGAAGCGGTTTTTTGAGCCTATGGTGTAGGCATCAATAAATTCAGGTGCATAAAACTCACGGCCTTCAGCAAGGTTGAAACCTCCGGCACGGAAACCAGACTCATAGCTGGTATACAGCAAATTTTTATCGGTCACGTCATATTCAACTGCAGCACGATAAGTCATTTGGCTGTCGCCATCTTTCTCCGAAGTCATGCCTGGAGTGATAGCAAAGATGGCACCTGGTCCAAACTGAGCAGGAGCAAAATAATTCATTGGACCAAAAGGACGAGCCCCTGGTGTAATACTGCCATCTGCATTAAGCGGAGAGCCCGTTGGGAACAAAGCAGGGTTAATCATGCCCAAGGTATCTGCTAAGGTTAAGGCAACCGGCATACTCGGAATTTGCGGACAGAAAGGCGCTCTGCCTTCTGGATGCTCTAAACATACGATAGCCGACGCAGTTTGCGTAGCATTTATCTCATAGGTGTCATCAGTAAATCTTAAACCTGCCACCAGTCTTAGATCTTCAGTCAGGCTATAGGTTGCGCGAGCAAACAACGAAGACGACTGGACATCACTTTGCCAGTCATTATGGGTAACAGTAGAAAACTGGTTATAAGCATTTACACCGGCAACCGTTTCATCAAAATACAAGGCACCTACAATCCATTCCAAGGTGTCGTCTCCACCTGAAAGACGTGCCTCAATGCTTGTTTGTTTCGCTTCATCTTGGTTAATCGCCGCTTTAAAAGGAGGGCCATTAAACGCATTATCAAGCTTCGATACCCGATGAGCTGGAATCACGGTTAATTTTGACCAACCAAGGTCGTAGTTAATTTCGGCATTTATGCCCCAATAAGAGTCGTCACGGGTTGGATACACAAAACCATCATAAGGCATAAAGCCCGGAGCACTGGCGACGTTTTGAGCAATATATTCACCTACACCTTCGCCGTGTAAACCAGTGAAATCCCCAGATAATGCTTCTGGAGCAGGGTTCCATGCCCAGTTTGGTACGGGTAAATTTGATTGGAATGCTGCAAAACCATAATGACCGTTATACTGAATACCTGCGCCAGCCCCTTTTTGAGTCGAGTAGTCTGCTGTCACACGAAAACTTAAATCATCGCTAGCTTCTAAGTAATAAGACGCACGCAAAGCGGTATCATCAGCATCTGATGTACCATCATCGAAAAAACCATCGCGTTTTGAAATTACCCCAGCAAGGCGTAAAGCAGAATCTTCGCTTACTTCAAAATTACCCACTGCAGTTAAGTTGTAAGCCGAATAATTTCCCACTTCGAGTTTAATACGACCACTATTTTCGTTCATGATAGGCACTTTGGATACGACGTTGATTGCACCACCAGTGGAGTTACGGCCATATAAGGTACCTTGTGGCCCTTTCAAAACTTCAACGCGATCTAAATCAAGAAAAGATGAAATAGTTGACGACGGACGACCAATATAAACACCGTCAATGTTGAACGAAACCGCAGGGTTGGTGTAACCATTGTTGGTAAAGTTACCTACGCCTCGGATAAAGTAGGCTGTATTTGCACCACCGCCAGATGAAACGGTAAGTGCTGGTGATACTTTATTTAGCCCCTCGGCATTTGATACCCCCATTTTTTCCAATCTAGCGCCTGAAGCCGCATTGATTGGAATAGCAGCATCTTGTAAAGATTCAGACTTTCTCTGTGCAGTAACAGTAATTTGTTCAAAGTCATCCTGCTCTGCCTCTTGTTCAACTGACTGCGCCCAACTCACCATTGGTAGTGCTGAAACACTCATTATTGGAATAATTAACGATAATTTTTTCATGATATACCTACTAAAGTACTTAGTTTAATCGCGGTTATATTCAAAACCTCACACCAACATCAACGAAGCTTGTTTAACAAAACCTATAACAAGCATAATTATTAAGTGTAAATTTTCGAACAACAGAAACCACACACGAACACAACACATTTGCAACATATCGTTAACTATACGCAGGCATTATGTATCGAGATAATTGATTTTATTGATAGCAAGTAACGACGAAACTGATACAACGATGTTGGGATACGATATAAATGACAGTAAAATATAATTTTACTTGGTTTGCTTCATTATTAATTGAGTAAACTGATAGTTGATATATCAATACAAAATCCAATTAAGTATCAGCTTTTGTGATAGTTGGAATCTGTTTAATCCACTTTCAATCCGCACAAATCTATTACATTATTTTTACATGACCATTGCAAATAATAGACTCAATCACCTTTACTCTTAAACCCACACAGATATTTGTCACATCAAATTTATGTTGGTGAAAATAGATAAAACGATAAGCCCTTATTAAATAATAAGAAAACTGGATAAAAATAAATGAAAAATAAGCTAGTTGACTCAGATCCTAAGATACGAACAAATAACATTGCCTCCACTCAACATGGCATCATTCTAATACTAGCGGCAGTCATGCCTGCCATGGCTATCATCTCACTGGTGCCAGTATTACCGCTATTATTGCAAGAATTTGCGAGTGTGAAGGGTTATGAATTTCTGGTACCCATCGCGATGACGGTTCCGGCCTTGTGTGTTGCGTTATTTTCACCTTTAGCTGGCTGGATTTCAGATAAAGCCGGTCGAAAATCCGTTCTACTCTACGCCTTGTTAATTTATGCTGCTATTGGACTGCTACCCTATTTCTTAAGCGAACTTTCTCACATCATTGCAGCACGAGTTGTGTTGGGTATTGCCGAAGCGGCGATTATGACTGTGGCAACCGCACTCATTGCCGACTATTTTAAAGGCAAGGCACGAGAACGTTGGGTAGCCATTCAAATTGCCAGTGTTAGTTTAAGTGCTATTGTTTTAATTGCTATTGGCGGTTTACTTGGCGAATTTTTAGGTTCACGCGGGCCTTTCCTACTTTATTTACTTGCCTTACCTATTGCTTTATTTGTTTGGCTTGTCTTATTTGAACCAGAACGTAATGTTGTACATACCGATTCTCGTGCGCCAAGTTTACCTTGGTTGAAGATTTTGCCATTGTTATTCACAACCTTATTTGTTGGCATTATCTTTTATACTGTCATCGTCAAACTAGGTGAGATTTTAGCCTTAACTACCACAGTGACGCCTGCCATCATTGGTGGCATTGGTGCAGGTGCGAATATCGGGGTGGCCTTAGGCTCTTTTATATTTAAACGATTCAAAGGCGCTTCTGGCCCAACGTTAATAAGCATTGGCCTCATGTTAGCGGCCGTTGGTTATTGCGGAGCTGCATTGTCAGGTAATCTGGTGCTAAGCAGTATTTCTGTCATCGTCGCCTGCTTAGGTTTTGGCACCTTATTGCCCACTATGCTGACTTGGGTACTCAAAGAACTACCTGAAAATGTACGTGGTCGTGGTACAGGTCTTTGGACAGGTTGTTTCTTTTTAGGCCAATTTGCTGCACCTATCGTAGTTGCTGCTTTGCAAGGTCAAATGGGTGGTCTCGATAAAGTCTTAATGCTCATTGCTGCACTATCACTTGTCGGCGCTTTTGTTGCAGTGGTTAAGATAAAGGGCGCTCAAGGCTTAGTAAGCCACTAATTATTAATGAAATCTAGCTACTCCTGTGAACTTAGATCAACAACTTACCTGACTGTTTTGCCAACCTTCAGGTAAGTTTAGTGGAAGGTTATTGTGCCAAGGGTGTTATTTGATCCAGCCGTTTTGTCAAAGGATCGGATTTTACAACCGCCCCTTCAGCATTAAATTCAATCACTTGTTCATTGTTAGAGTTAAACCATGCTTCTTGTCCTTCTATTGACGGATTACCCAGCTTCGCAAAATTGACCCACGCATCATGCATGACTAACGATACCTGTTTATCTGCTTCACTCCAATCATCGGCATAACGTGCTGTGCCGCTTGCAAAAACAAAGGGTATTTCACTGGCGTGATACGCGCCGTCGACCTTACCTTCTAAACTGGTAGGTACGTAGGTGAAGCGATAAAACCACGTGGCTTGACCCACTTTACTAGTTTGGCGTGCTAAAAAGCGCGCAGGCTCCACAAAACTGCGATCCCCAAAAATCATAGAACCTAAAAAGGCCATATTAACCTGTTCGTTTTGCTCAGGAACAAAGGGCTGGTACGCCGCTAAAAAAGCATTTGGATCAGAGGCTTGCGCCAACGCGCCTTTAGCAATCATCTGTGCGGCATTCGGATTGTAGTCTTTCAAAAAACCCCATTCGAAGTCGTTACTGCCAACAAAGTAGGGAATTTTCATTTGATGACCGGCTGTAAAACCACTTTCGTCGTCCTCTATCACCACCTTGCCATCGATCATCGGCCCGCTATAAGTGGGAACATTCGTCGAGGCCATATTTAAACCACTTAGGACTTTTTCCACCGGTAAAGCACGCAGCTCCGCCATGGCTTGTTGACCTTCACTGTCTATTCCAACACTCGTGGCAAAGGCCACACCAATTTGCTCGGCAGAAGGTTTAGCCCCTTTACCCTCTTTGTCCAAATACACCACTGAACCATTCGACTCACTGCGACCGCCGCCAGACTGCACAATGGCTTTATGAAACAAACCTTTCGCCTTTGGCGACAGCATCATCACATTAACCGAACGTCCACCTGCCGATTCACCAAACAAGGTCACGTTGTTGGCATCGCCACCAAAACTAGTGATATTATTTTTTACCCACTCAAGAGCGGCAATTTGATCCATAAAACCATAATTACCTGTGGGTCCATCAGGGTTTTCTGCACTAAGTGCAGGATGGGCAAAAAAACCAAATCGTCCAAGGCGATAATTCAAACTGACAAAGACCACACCAGATTCTGCAAAAGCTTGTCCGTTATACACTGACGGTGATGCCCCACCATTAACAAAACCGCCACCGTGCAGCCATACCATAACGGGCAATTTGTCTTGGTCAGCGGTGTTTGGCGCCCAAACATTTAAATACAAACAGTCTTCACTGACCGGTTCACCCAGTGGCGCTGCATCACCTGGAAAAGGAATTTGCATGCAGTCATTACTGAAATGATTGGCATCTTTGATGCCTTGCCACGGTGTAACCTTTTGCGGAGGCTGCCAACGTAGTTCGCCCACCGGCGCTTGGGCGTATGGAATACCTAAATAGCCTCTTACTGACTGAGCAGCACCTTGTAGTAATGTACCTTTTACTAAACCGGCTTCAGTGTTCACAAGTAGTGGGTCAACGCTGGCTTCTTTAGCCTCACAAGCTAATAAACCGAGGCTCAAACAAAGTAAGATGATGAAACGAGTCGAACGAATTTGTTGCATAGTGGTTCTCCTAGACAAGCGTCATTAGTGACTAATGGCTTATCTGTAAAATGATAAATGCAGATCGGCATAGCAACCAATCTGCATGTTGTTTTATTACTGCTGCTTAAAACCAAGCGGTTTACGGTTTGATAGCCAGGTCTTTTGGCAGACTAAAGCGGGCGCTTTGCAGAATCTCCCGTGAAGATTTACCTGCTTTAAGCACGTATTCACCGCTTTGTGCTAGCCACATATTATGCTCTTGATCGAATGAGCTCAGATCTCGTGCACTGAGTTCAAAGCTAAGTACTTCGGATTCACCTGGTTGTAACAGTGTGGTTTTGGCAAACGCGCGGAGTTCACTTTCAGGTTTGACTAAGTTAGTTTGTGGCGCTGAAACGTAGACTTGCACCACTTCTTTACCTGCCACCTTACCGCTATTTTTAACCGTGATTTGCGCCACAATTTTATCGCTAAATACCTGACTACTTAATGAGATGGCAGAATACGTAAAGTCGGTATACGACAAACCAAAACCAAAGGGATACGCCACCTCAACCTTTTGGGTATTGAAATAGCGATAACCAAGCATGATGCCATCGTCATAAGTCACCTTAGCTGGCACGGTTTGCATCATGCCTTCTGGCTTTGCCTCAGGGTCAAGCACTGTACCGGGAAACTCTTTCGCGGCGGGATAATCAGGTAAATCGAGTGGCCAAGTATCGGGCAATTTTCCTGAAGGATTGGTGTGGCCCAGTAACAGATCAACAATGGCATTGCCCGCTTCTTGACCGGGTTGGTAGGCCAGTAAAATGGCATCGGCTTTATCTTGCCAACTGGCCATTTCAATAACGCCACCTACATTCAAAATCACCACCACAGGCTTGCCCTGTTGACGAAATACACTGGATACCATGTCGAGCATGGCGCGCTCTTGCTCGGTTAAATAAAAATCACTTTGCTGGCGATCAACAAACTCACCTGAACTACGACCAATGGTCACAAGAGCAGCAGAATATTTTTGTGCCGATGCGTGCAACAATTCCTGTTTTAAGCCGAATTCCACTAAGGCTGGTTTTGGCATAAAGGCTGCGAGTGGGTTATTCGACACAGGACGTTTAGCGTTTTCTGTTTTTATATGGGCTTTGTAGGCCGAAGCGAGTCCGGTTTCAAACTCAATTCCCGCTTCTTTTAAGCCGTCTTCTAACGTAACCACATAAGCTTCATTAACATCACCACTGCCAGTGCCACCGATGAGCACATCAAACGAATGATTACCAAACAAGGCCAATGACTGTTTATCGCGTAATGGCAAGGTTTGAGCATTATTTTTTAATAGCACCATGCCTTCTTCAGCAACCGTTTTAGACAGTTGGCCGTGTTTGATTAAATCAGGCTTGTTGTTGTAGGCATATTGGCTAAATGCGGGGCTAGCCTGCACCAGTTGCAAAATGTTTTTTACATTGCGATCAAGTTTTGCTTCATCCAATTTACCGCTTTTAATGGCACCGATGATCATACCTTCTTGATAGTCCATGCCCGGCATGAGCAAGTCGTTGCCCGCTGCCATTTGCTCGGCTGCATCTTTGCCGCCAAACCAGTCAGTCATGACCACGCCATCAAACCCCCATTGGTCACGCAAGACCTCAGTCAGTAAATAGGCGCTCTCAGAGGTGTATTCACCGTTAACTTTGTTGTACGAGGACATGACTGTCCAAGGTTGACTTTCTTTGACCGCGATTTCAAAACCCCGTAAATAAATTTCACGCAGTGCACGCTCATCAAGTTGTACGTCAATAGTGTTGCGGTTCCACTCATGGTTATTGGCTACAAAATGCTTAAGCGATGTGCCCACCCCTTGTGATTGGACGCCGCGCACCATGGCAGCCGCCATTTTACCGCTGAGTAAAGGATCTTCTGAATAATACTCAAAGTTTCGACCGCCTAAAGCAAAGCGATGAATATTCAGCGCAGGGGCCAACAGCACATCTACCCCATACTCTTTTGATTCTGCCCCAATAGCCTGCCCCACTTGTTCAACAAGGGACAGATCCCAGCTTGAACTTAATAAATTAGCGATAGGAAACGCGGTAGCATAATAGGTATGATCTTTGTCATCATCACGAGTAGGTGCAATACGCAATCCCGCTGGGCCATCAGCCAATACAATAGAGGGAATGCCTAAACGCGGAATAGCGTAAGTGGTACCCGCTGCACCTGGCACCTTATCTTTGGTTTGACCAACTGTTGGGCCACTGTCGCCCATATTCATGCCGGTGCCACGAACCAGTTTGACTTTTTCTTCCAAACTCAAGGCTTGAATCACTTCATCTAATGAGGCCTGCCCTAACTTTGGTGCGGTAGTAGCCAATGCAGGTAACACGGACATGGAACTTGCCACAAACAACGAGAGCCATATTGCTCGAAAAGCAATTGATTTGGGTTTATTGGCTTTTATATTTCTTATCATATTGAGTTACTCACCCTGAATTAATTTTATAGACACTATCTTGTGTTACGACGATTGATTCTTCATTAACGCAAAAAGCTCGCCTGACATAGGCGAGCAATTTTTAATTACTTTACTTAGAACTCTAAGCCGAACCGAACCCCTGCAGTACGCGGGTCAGAGAAGGTAAGCGTACCGTCAGCTAAGCCCGGAAAAGCGGGGCCAAAAGAAGCGTTTGATACGGTTAGCTCGTCTTCGATGTTTTTCACATAGGCTTGTACATACCAATCACGCTCTGGCGCACGGTAGGTTAACGCCACATCGGTTTTATGGAATGAGGGTTGCACAAATTGCGAAACAGAACTGGTAGATAAAATAGAATATTCATCACTCCAGCGACTTGAAATATCAAACTCGATGTCCGCGCCATTTCCCAGCTCAAAAATATGTTGATAACTGACGATGGCGGTATATTCCGGTGAGCGGTTTAATTTTTCGCCCTTTAGATTAACCGTGTCGTTAAGCTGGTAATCGGTATATTCGGCATTCAGCCACGTTAAGGCCACATTGAGTTTGTCGTAGGCGGTAATATAATAACGCGACTCCAGTTCAATGCCGTCCACCTCTGCTTTACCGGCGTTACTAGTGACTTGACAAGACCCACCACAGATTTCAGACACATTGCTTAACTGTAAGTCTTGGTAATCATAGTGAAACACGTTAATAAAGGTTCGTAAGCCGTTGTCCAATTCTAATTTTAGGCCCAGTTCGTAGGCGGTTAAGGTTTCTGGATCATAATAAACCGCTTCCTCGGGTAAGGGACTATTACAATCTTGCATTCCTTCAATACAACCATCGTTAAAACCACCTGCTTTGTAGCCAGTAGATATCAAGCCGTATAATAAAATATCGTCGTTAATATCGTAGTCTAGGCCCAATTTCCAGGTGAGTTCATTGTAATCAACTTCGGCATTGTTTAACGAATCTGGAATCGGATTGGTCACTGGGTCATAGGTAAAATTCAACTCTTCTTCAAGCGTCACGTGATTGACTACTGCACCGACTCGAGACTTCTCGTCTTGGGTGTAGCGAGCGCCCGCGGTTAAGCTAAGTTTGTCACTTAAATCAAAGCTGCCTTGGCCAAATATGGCAACAGAATCTGATTTTGTAGGATCTTGAGGAAAGCCAAATATATAACCGTCTTGGCCTTCTTCACCTTGGTAAATTAAAAACTTAATCGCAGATTCTTCCGAAAAGGCATAAATACCACCCTGTAAATTCATGGAGTCGGTTGTATAAGTAAAGCGGAGCTCGTTTGAACTTTGCTCATAGTCACCATGAAACAATTGTGGATTGCTGATATCGATGATACCAAAAGGTAGTACCACACTACCCAAATATCCGGTAATGTTATCTTCCCGGCGGGTAAACTCACGGTAAGAGCCAAGGTAGGTCATGGTAAGTTGGCTATTGATTGTCCAATTTAACTCAGCCATGGCGCCCCAAGTTGAATTATCGTTGGTTCGTTGCATCGTATCCTGCCAACTCACCGTTCTTAGTTCATCAGAACTTTTTTGGTCTGCGATATAAGTTGGATTTACGCCTTTGCCACTTTCTGGTGGAAAGGTATTGAGCACATCGTAAAAGTTTGAAAGTTTAACATCGCTGCGCGCACTACCCTCAATCGAAGAGTAATCACCTCTAACGAGTAGCGATATATCATCACTTAGTTCAAATAAGCCACTAAGACGGGCTGACATATTATCTTTACCGGGATCAATGTCATAAGCAGATTCGGGATGTTTATTTAAATAGGTATCTCGTCTGTCTACATTGATTGCAGCTCGAATAGCAGCTTTATCGGAAATAGGCACATTTAACATGGCGGTCGCTTGGCGGCGGCCATAATCACCAAGGGTGGCATCAAAAGAGCCGTACATTTCATCAATGGTAGGTTTGGCAGAAATAACGTTGACCAATCCGGCTGTGGCATTTCGACCATATAAAGTGCCTTGTGGACCTCGTAGTATTTCGACTTGGTCTAAATCAAAAAATGACACTTATTGCGCTTGAGGTCTGGCGATGTAGACGCCGTCTTGTAAAAACGCAGCTGAAGGGTCACCTTTTTCAGTGTTGTCCGTACTCGACACACCACGAATAGTAATTTGCAAACCACTTGAGCCAGCACGATCTATTGAAATATTCGGCGCTTGGTCTTGTAAATTAGTTGGATCAGTAATGCCTGAATCAGCCAAGGCTTTGGCAGACAAGGCCGTAACCGCTGCAGACGTACTTGATAAGTCGGTACCTGTACGAGTTGATGAAACGACAATCACCTCTAGATTTTTAGGTTTTTCAGATTGTGTTTCTTGCGCGTAAGCCGCTGGAGTAGCAGCCATAAAAGAGGCACAAGCGCTTGCGATAAGGGTGCTTAATAGTGTTTTTTTAGGGTGATTCATAAACCTTTCCAATAGTTATTCTTTCACAAAATAATCAGCTGTTTCACTGGCTCAACCCTGAAGTTTTCACTTCGAATCAATCAACAGCTGATGATCATTTTTATCGATTACCCAACTCAGCATCGTACAGTGACTTCAAATCCGAATAGTGTTGTGTGTTCTCGTCTGCTCTAAAGCAGCAACGAGAAGAAATGTAATTGATTACATTTTTCACTTCAAACTTATTAACACTTAAAAATCACAACAATTACACTAAATTAACAATAAATATTTTCAATAAAATACACATTACTATTATTTAACAATAACTTAGCAACATTTAAATACTTAAAAATACAACTAATGTTCAACTATGCTAAATTTAGATACAACATACCGGGAGAGCTGATGCCGTAAATTTGTAATCGATTACAAATTTACATTAAGCCTCGGTAATGGGTATAATGCTGCGGTAGAATTATTGAAATGATGTAAATTATGGCCAATATAAAAGAGGTGGCGTCACTAGCGGGCGTGTCGGTAGCAACGGTATCGCGGTATTTTAGCGCGCCCGAAAAAGTATCTAAAAAGAACACGGACAAAGTCATCAAAGCCATCGAACAACTTAATTACAAACCTAACTTATTAGCCCGTAACTTTACCCAATCACGCTCGTATTCCATCTTGGTAATGGCACCTCTGGCTAACCCTTTTTTGCTGGATGTTATTCAAGGTATTCAAGAAATTGCGCGCATAAAGGGCTATACCGTGTTGTTAGTAGACCCTCTTGAAGCGCCAGACGATGAAAATAAATACTACAGCATGTTAGAAACACGGCTTGTTGAAGGCATCATAGATTTTAAAGTACAAAAGCGTTTAAACAAAAAACATGGAACACGCATCGATAATATTGTGACCCTTTGTGATTATGTTGAAAATAATCCCTCACCAGTGGTTACAGTTGACGATGTTAAAGCTGCCGAAAAGCTAGTTGACTACTTAGTATCCTTAGGTCATCGTCATATTGGCTGCTTAACCGGTTTAGATTTTATCCATGCCACTCATCACCGTAAATTGGGTTATCAAAACGCTTTACAAAAGGCAGGCTTACCACTATCAAACAAACTGATGATTAATGGTGACTTCTCAGTGACAAGTGGTCTTAATGCCGCCAAAGAATATGCCGATATGCAGCCCCGCCCAACGGCTATTTTTTGCATGAATGACAAAATGGCCATTGGTATTATCCAAGGCTTAAAAGCCGAAGGATTGAGAGTACCTGAAGATATTTCCGTAGTGGGTTTTGACGATATAGAGTTCGCTAAATATTGCGATCCGCCCTTAACCACTATTCGTCAGCCCGCCAAAGAATTAGGCTCTAGTGCGATGAAATTGTTGTGTAATTTAATAGAAGGTAAGTTTGATCCAGAAACAGTATTACGCCCTTACTTTTTGCCCACCGATTTAATTGTGAGGGGCAGTACTTGTGCAGTGAAATAGCAGCAAGCACCTGAGTATATTCACAATATTTTTGCAATATGGTCACGCCCTACCACGCAATCCAGAAATACAAGTGGCTGCAATGACAAAGCCCAAAGACATGTAAAAAGCGAGAGAAATAGTGCTCATCAGAGCTTGGTTGTTTTGTACCGAAAAAGTTTGATCGCCTAGATAATAATGCACCATCAAATTCACCATACTCATACCAAATAAATTACCGATAGTGCGAGATAGGTTCATTGAAGAAGATGCCACACCTAATTCATTTTTAGATACAGATCCCATAATCGCGTTATTGTTGGGTGTCGAAAACAAACCAAAACCAATCCCTAATATTAATAAAGATCCGCTAATGTAGGCCGTGCTTGAGTCTACTGACAATTGCGACAAGATTAAAAAGCCAAAAGCCACAATCACGCATCCCATAGTGGCGATTAAACGAGGTTGTATTCTGTCCGAAAACTTACCTGCTAAGGGTGCCATGATTGCCATTGACACGGCTTGCAACAGTATAATTTGCCCTGCATGTGCAGGGCTAAAGCCTTTGATATATTGCAAATACAGACTTAACAGAAAGGCTAATGAAAAATTACTAGCATACATTAAGAATGAAGTGGATAAAGACATACTAAAAACACGACTTTCCAGAAACATTTGTACCCGGATCAATGGCCTACGACTCTTACTCTGATGGACAATAAATAGGCCTAAACAAAAAATCGATAGTGCTAACAAGAGTATACCGATTAAATCAGGTAGGTAACTCAAGCCAAATACCAAACACACAGCAAAAAGTGAGAAAAGAGCCGTGCCCCACCAGTCAAATCGTGTTTTTTGCTCACTTTTCCATTCGCCATGTAAAAACAGCTTAATTGCTAGCAACAAACACAGCACTAAGGGTACTTGCGAATAAAATACCGCACGCCATCCCCAAATTTCGGTTAACCAGCCTCCTATCGCTGGCGCTATACTCATACCAATGTATACACAAGCTGCAGAGATCCCTAAGGCGACACCCCGTTTTTTATTGGAGGTAACCGAGGTAAGAATGGCCACACCCACGCCAAATATCATTGCTCCGGCTGCGCCTTGCACAAATCGCCAAAACAGCACCCATTCGATTGAACTTGCCACCGCACACATAAACGACGCTACAGCATTTAAGCCTAAGCCAAATGCGTAAACACGTTTTCTACCATAGTTGTCGGCAATTTTGCCACAAGGCAACATAAACATAACGCTACTGAGTAGATATAAAGTAGGCATCCAACCCACCATTTTTGCACTGGCATGTAAATCTTGGGCAAGATCAGGAATAGCGATATTTACTGCAGCCATGCCCATAGGACCTATAAAAGATCCACAACAAACAATAATAAGGGCAATAGTTGTGATGGGGAGTTTAAACAAAAAAGTAAATCCTTAAATTTGTAAACTGAAGACTAACAAATCATACGTTAACTTAAGTGCTCATGCCGGGATTCATGGCTAACAAATACCTTTAATGACAGCACTAAGTCTTTGTAAAACGAGTTTCATTTGATTATTAAATAATTGCAAAAGCTAAGCTAAAACATTTCCGCCACAAAAAGCTGAGATTCGCCGCTTGAATAACAAACCATAATATATTTTTTGGCAAGTCAGTACTACGTAGCTAGGTTATTCCGGCTTACTAACTCCGAACGTCCCAGTAACCAAGCTTTTAATAACAATTTTACAATGCTCGGGCTCGCAACTTTCATCACGTTTAAATACCGATTCGCCTTACGCATTATACTCAATCACAGCGCATCGAACGGCTCTCAGTTCATTCATTAACGACTCATTCCAGGTAAATACACAATTATAAAACGCTAGCATTTAGCATAAGTAAAATGGGCTTATCTGACTAATCAGTAATTTGAATACCTTAAATCGTTGGAACTAATAGGCAGAGAACACTTGGTTAAACAAAATTTAGATTAAAGGGGCAGATCACGTTTTATTGCCCGAAATTGCCACAAAAACCACAGACTGATTTAGCTTAGTGCGAATCCCCGTCCTACACTTAATTCAATCCAATCTCAGGAAATCGAATATAGCGTTGTTACGGATATCAACTGAAAGCCGCAAAAGCATTAAAAATGGACTTATAAATATCGGGGTCATAAATATCGGGGTCAGATAACGATTATCATAAATATCGGGGGCAGATAACGATTATCATTAAATATCGGGGTCAGATAACGATTATCATAAATATCGGGGTCAGATAACGATTATAAATATCGGGGGCAGATAACGATTATCATAACCAACACTCAATAATCAGCATAAATAAAGCGAGAAATCTCCTATACTTTTACCGATACTTTAAAACTCAAGGAAGAGACATGAGTCGCTTACCCCGTATTTGCCCTCTCAATGTGCCACAACACATAATTCAAAGGGGTAATAATCGCCAAATTTGTTTTAAGTACGAACAAGATTATGCTGTTTATCTAGGTTGGCTAAAGGAATATTCTTTGCAATATAAGGTAGATGTTCATGCTTGGGTGCTGATGAGTAACCATGTGCACTTGCTTTGTTCCCCCAGAACTATCAATGCTATTAGCAAAATGATGCAGGCACTAGGCAGACGATACGTCCGTTATTTTAATTCAAAATATCAAAGAACCGGCACCCTTTGGGAAGGTCGCTTTAAATCATGCTTAGTGCAAGAAGAAACCTATCTTCTGAACCTTTATCGCTACATCGAATTAAATCCAGTGCGAGCTAATATGGTCGATGATCCAAGTCAATATTTATGGTCTAGCTACCAAATTAACGCCTTAGGTAAAATTTCAGAACTTTGCTGTGTTCATCCACTTTATTTAGCCCTTGGTAATAACACAACGGAAAGACAAGCAAATTATCGGGTACTTTTTAAAACTCATGTGAAGGGAAAAATGCTAGATGAGATTCGAGCCGCAAGTCATTCAGGCATGGCATTGGGAAATATAAGATTTAAGCAAGATTTAGAAACCTTAACGGGGAGGCGATTACACAAGCTGCCTCCGGGAAGAAAACCGGGAAATCGCAAGTTGACTGTTTAATCTTTATCTGACCCCAATATTGATCGACCCCAATATTGATAGTTTCTTGAGTGATAAGCCCACTCGCACCTAAAATTGCAACTTTAATTATTGCTGCAGATCACATGACTTATTTCCTAAAATAACGTAATTAAAATGATGGGTGAGTCAACTAGTGCCACAAAAAACCGGAAATTCTGCGGTTGAATAACAATCCTGAAAATACTTTTTCAGCTAAGCGGTGTTGTCTACTTACTGCTCCCCAACACACATGTAATGGCAGTAAATGTTCTTCACGTCGGTGGTTATTTCGCGCAGCCGGTGCGGCCTCCCAATTTATCAGTTGCTGTGTTACTTCTTGCGAGGTGCTGTTTACCAAAGTATGACAAAGCCAGTCGTCAAATTGTTGATTGTCCTCCTCACTGCCTTGGGAGTAATGAAAAGACATACCAGAACCTATGATTAACACCCCCTGCTCTCGCAACGGAGCAAGAGCTTGCCCCAAGGCGATATGCTGGGCGGGATCAAATGACTGCAACAATGACACTTGAACCACGGGTATATCTGCGTTTGCATACATCAACATTAATGGCACAAAGGTCCCATGATCAAATCCACGCAAAGGATCTAATCGGCATTCAATACCTTGCTGATTTACAAGTGTCGCTATTTTTTCTGCAAGATCGGGATTACCGGCAGCAGGATATTGGTACTCATAAGTTTCTGCAGGAAATCCACCATAGTCATAAATCATATGGGGTTGAGAACCTGAGGATATCGAGGCTATCTCGCTTTCCCAATGCGCACTTATCATTACTATGGCTGTTGGCTTAGGCAGTATATTGGGCAGTTCTTTTAAAAAGGAAATTAGTTCTTTATGCCCAGGATCCCCCAACAGTGGCATAGGTCCGCCACCATGAGGAATGTAAATAACTGGCATTAAGTCTTTACCCACAGAATTAGTCCGCACTGACATGAGATTGACCTCTGCGTTTAACAAAAATATTAATCAGTAATAGCGCTAATACCAAGGCTGGAACGGCATTCGCTGCTGTGTCATACACCACATGAAAATACATGGCGCCAAGCATAATGCTAAATAAACCGGCACTGGCATATATACTAGTTCGGCGTAACCATAAACCTACAGCACCCGCTAATTCAGCAGCGCCAATAAAATAACCAAACCAAGCTGGTAAGCCCATGGTCGCAAAGGACATATGCATTTGCTCTACGCCCGCTAATTTTGCTAAGCCTGCAGCGGCAAACGCCGCACTCGCTAAACCTAAACTGATCCACAATACTATTTTCTTTGTTTTGTTCATGATTGACTCCAAATAAAATTTACAACTGGCTGTTATTAAGTTGCATAGAGTTTATTGGAGTAACATAATAAAAAATATTGAATCTATTTTAACAACTAGTAAATTTTTAATTTATATCTTTAGGGTTACTATGAAGCTTGATCAACTGACTATGTTTCAATCTGTAGCTGAGTTAGGCTCCTTGCGCCAAGCCAGTGAGAGCCTGCATAAAACCCAGCCCGCCATAAGCCAAGGCATAAAACAATTAGAAAGTATCTTGAACGTTACCTTGTTTAACCGTTCGGGTTATCGGTTAATATTAACCGCTGAAGGCCACGTGTTATATCAGCATGCCTTGCGGGTATTAGATGAGGCTAATGCTTTACGTAATATGGCGCGGCATATTAACTCAGGCAACGAAACCAGCATTACTTTAGCAACTGAGGCATCCTACGACTTAAAAGGTATTATTCCCTTACTCGCCAAGGTACAAAATCAATTTCCTGATACCCAAATCGTACTAAAACAAGAGTATTTGACGGGCGCCTTAGAGGCTTTACATCAACAAAAAGCCACCTTTTGTTTATCACCGATTAATCCTGAGTTTCTGCAAAATAGTCAAGTAGAGATGCATGCTTTAAACACAGGACGGTTAGTCAATGTGGCATCGCCGCAATTAGTCGCCCGTCATCCCGAGCTAAGCACTAGCACTGAATTAATCAATGAATATCAAATTGTGGTACAAGATTCAGGCAAAGGTTCACTTAATAAAAACTGGGGCGTACAAGATGGGCAAAGATGTTGGTACGTCAA
This sequence comes from Paraglaciecola hydrolytica, assembly GCF_001565895.1. GTDB lineage: Bacteria > Pseudomonadota > Gammaproteobacteria > Enterobacterales > Alteromonadaceae > Paraglaciecola > Paraglaciecola hydrolytica. The sequence continues at coordinate 33,158 of NZ_LSNE01000020.1, read as the reverse complement.
TGACTTCGCTACTAAAAAAATGCTGATTGAAAGCGGCATGGGCTGGGGTAAGTTACCCTATCACCAAATACAAAAAAGCCTCGAAAATGGCACACTGCTAGAACTATCATTAAGCGACGTCGAAAACACTGTGACATTTGACTACTACATCATCAAAAATAAAAAACAATTATTGGGCCCCGTTGCACTAACCTTATGGGAGCAGTTTAAAGCCTATACTTTCAATACCTAAGATTGAAAAAATGACTAGATGCTTGTGTTTGCAAACCTGCCCTTATGCACATGCTTACAAAACCTTATTATCAGCCATTTTTATATAGAAAGCTTAGATAGTCTTAGCTTATCCCTCGAAGTGGCTTCGCACATCTAGGCTATCAGCTAAAATGTGCGAAGTAGGTCGTGGTTATTTTTACCTATCCAATTGCTTAAGATGAAGTTTCACATAAGCTTTTTATAATTTTTCTAGCATGATTTGCGCCCGTATCAACATGGATATCAATCATAGGCTGGCCTTTAAAATGTTGCATAGATTTATGTTGAGCTTCGATGACAACTTTATCTTCATTAAAGGTAAATCGCGTTTGCTCCACCACTTTTTGCTTGATGTTTTCAATATCAGTTTTAGGATTAGTTGCTATTGTCCAAAAGTAGTGGCTTGTTTCTTCTGTTTCTGGGGTAATACAATGCAAACCTCGCATATGAAAACCTCCACGGTTTGGAGCAGTTACTTGTTCGCTATTCGCATCTATACCACCGGTCCATATTCTTAAATGTGACGGACAAAACTCGATTTCTTGCCAGCGGTCAATTTTTCCCTTAAACGGATAAGCAGCAATGTAAGTAGGAGGTGGTGTTGAATTTGGCATATAACGTTTAACGGTGACGGTTTCACCTTCGGTTTCAACCAACATTTCAGCGTTCATATGTGTTTTAGCATCTCCTCCTATGGTTTTAAGGTGGACATACCCTAAATGACTTAAATCAAGTAAGTTATCGTGGATCAATTGATAAGGTGCTTCATAATGAAACATTCCACCGTCATACACATAATCTGGATGTGCATGATAAGCGTAGCTAGGTGGCGCCTTATCTGGGGTAGAACCCTGCTCTGAACCAAACCACATCCAAACAAGATCATCTTGTTCTATTACCAAATAAGGCTCTACTTTAGCCTTTCTTGGTACCTTTTGTTGACCTGGCACTTCAAGACATTTCCCTTGACCATCAAACAAAAGTCCATGATATCCGCAGCGAAGTCCGCCCTCTTCAATTGTCCCCATCGACAAAGGCAATTGACGATGACAACAACGATCCTGAAGAGCGTTTACTTGACCATCCAAAGCACGATATAAAACAATAGGATGGTTTAACAAAGTCCGGGCAATTGGTTTGTCTGTTAACTCTTTACTTAATGCCGCGAGATACCACCTATCTAAAGGAAAAGGCGAATTAGCCTTTGTTGCTACTAGTGTATCGGTGCAAGTCGTCATAAGGTTCTCCTAAAACGTTTCTTAATTTATAAGTCTAGGGTGAGTGAGTCACTTAATGCTCTAGAGCAGCAAGGAGTAAATTGGTTGTTTTGCGCCTTTTCTTGGGCGCTTAAGAACGTATCTCTGTGATCGGGAATACCGCAAGTCACAGCCGTAACACAGGTACCACACACTCCCATTTCACACGACATATCGATTTCAACTCCGGCATCTTCAATGGCTTCAAGCGCCGTTTGATCAGATTCAACCTGAATCTCTAAACCTGAGCGAGTTAAAATGAGTTTAAATGGCTTATCTGTGCCATCTGTGGCTAAGGGTTCAGCTTTAAAATTCTCTTTATGAAGATTGCCTTCTTGCCATGAATTGGCTCTTGCACAATCAAAGATATAATCCATATAGCCCGAAGGGCCACAGGTATATAGATTTGTACCCGGTGTAAAAGCACCGATAATTTGTGTCACGTCTTTTTTGTTTTTGTCGGAGAAATGGAAGAAAACCTTTGCAGCAAAGGAGCAACTTAGCAATTGCTGATAAAACGCAGTATTAGCCTGTGACTTGCTGTGATAATGAAGTTCGAAGTCTATTCCGAGCCTATCTAATTCTATCGCCATTGACATAATAGGCGTGATCCCTATCCCACCCGCAAACAGTAATACCCGTTTACTGGTTAAATCTAATGGAAATAAATTACGTGGTTCAGAAATACTTACGGTATCTCCTATGGCAACGTTATCGTGCAATGCGACTGAACCACCTCTTGAATTAGGATCCTTTAAAACCGCAATTTTGTAAAACTCATGAGATTTAGGATGATTGATTAACGAATATTGGCGAGTGAAATTGTCACCAAATTTCATATCAATATGACTACCTGCTTCAAACTCAGGCAAGCAATCACCGTTTTTAGGGGCTAACTCAAAACTAACAATATTGGCGGTTTCAAGGGTTTTACTGCGGATTTGCACATCAAACATCACTTTTTACTCCAACTAAGCATAAGGCCTTAGGCGTATATTGCGCCAAACTAGTTGACATATCAACTAGTTTATTAATAATTTGTTAATTTTAAACTTCTCAAACTAGTGTTTGCGCTCCTTTAAGTCGCTCTGATTTTTGCGATATCAGGTGAAAGTGTTTGCATGTACTACAACAGCAAGTAAGCTTTTAAGCTCAATCAATGACAGGATAAAAGATGCAAGCTTATAAAGACGATTCAGCTAAAAGGCAATTAGACCTAGAAAAATACATACCCGCTTTAGTGACCTCTTTATCTAATAAGCTTTCTGCGGGAGCTTCCAACTGTTATCGAAAATATTTTAATATTGGAGTTATCGAATGGCGTGTATTAGCCATGCTAAAAGTAGAGTCTGATATCTCCGCCAATCGGATCTGTCAGGTCATTGGACTGGATAAAGCCGCGGTAAGCCGCGCTTTAAAGCAACTACAAGCTTCAGGGCTGGTTAGCTTTATTAAAGATAAGCTGGATGGACGTTCCTCATCTATTCATCTCACTCACCAAGGAGAAATCCTGCATGACAAAATACTTACTGTAGCTTTGGCTAGAGAAAAATTACTGTTAGAGGGGATTTCTGAAGCAGAATTAGAAGTACTTATCGAGGTGCTGCTCAAGTTGAATAAAAACTTACAACAGGTTAACGCTTTTGAGCCAATAATTGGTTTTTAGTGCTTTAAGTTTTGTTATGGCCAACTTTCATCGTTTGAAGGGTCCTAAAGTAACTCTAATAATAAATACCTACCACAACAACAGCCAGATATCATTGTCGGCGGCAGTACTGCAGCCGTAACAGCAAAAAATGGTGTGCAGCAACTACACACCATTAATAAAGCAGAGAAACGTTAAATGGGTTGAGCCAAAGCAATCATACTGTCACGCATGATGCCCATATGCTCTTGCTTATCGCCGCCTTCTATTTCGATTTGCGCCAAACGGCCAGAGTTTTCAACTACCATGCGACAGCGTTCCCAGCGACGGTTTTGAAAGGCTTCTAAGGCTGTGTTTAGGCTTGTTGATTTTCCTAACTCTTCAGCCAATACAATGGCATCTTCAATACCGATACACGCGCCTGAAGCCAAATGTGGCGTTGTAGCATGTACCGTGTCACCAATCATTACCACACGATTTTTATACCAGGGAGCGGGTACTAAAAGATTCTCTAAGGCACGAAAATCAATCAGTGACTCTTCATTTAACATGCCTGCCAATTGCTGAATCATAGGTGCTGGGAAGGTCATCATCAGGGCTTTGAGCTGAGTTAAATATTCAGCACGCTCTACATATTGTTTGTCTTTTTTATCTTCAGTCAAAAATAGGTACATTTGATCTTTAGACATGGGGTTAATACCGACTTTTAAATTAGGCCCTACCCACATCATGGTATTTTTGACTTCTGGTAAGCGCGGCAATACCGCCCGCCATACACCTTGACCAACATATTTTGGTGTAGCCGCTTCAGGAAATACGGTTTTGCGCACTTGTGAGAATAAACCATCGGCGCCGATAACTAAATCGTAGCTGGCTGTCGAGCCATCTGTAAAAGTTACCTCTACACCATTTTCATGTTGTTTGATGTCGGTAAAAGTACAGCCCAACTTGACATTAGCGCCCGACTCTCGGGTTTTATCAGCCAGTATTTTAGCTAATGCAGGTCGCATGATCGCCCCAGATTTTGGGATGTTAGGATCACCAATTAAGGGGGTAGGAATATGTGCTAAATGCAAACCATGCGGGGCATGAATATCTAAACCAGAATGAGCGCTACCTTGTTTTATAAACTCATCAAGTATACCTAAAGTATTAAAAGCTCTGAGCGTCGCGCCGCCAATACTGATACCCGCACCATCTGTGCGCCAATTAGGATCAATCTCAACGATATCCGTTTCAATGTTGTGTTTTCTTAACTCAATGGCTGCCGTCATCCCCGAAAAACCACCACCGATTATCAAAACTTTATTCACACATGGGTTCATAAGTTGAACTCCTTAATTGTTGTTAGGCTTATCCAAATTTCTTGTTGGGATGAAACCTCTAATGGGATCTTACTCAGCTTTTGCCCCTTACACGGGCCTTGTACACAATCGCCATTGTCTATTTCAAACAAGGCACCGTGGGCTGCACACACAATATGGGCACTGGCACTATCGAGATAGTGATGCCGCTTCCACGGTAATGAGGTGTCGTTGTAGTGCGGGCAAATATCCACATAGGCAAACAGTTCGTTGCCTTGGCGCACGATAAAAAAGGTATCACTGCCCGAATGATTGGGGTCGAAACCTTTTGCTTGCCCGTCGGCAATGTCACTGACATTGCCTAACCATAACTTACCCATGAATATTTACGGCTTTCCAGGAGGTCCGCCTGGCGCCCATTTTTCGCGAGATTGCAATAAAAACACTTGGGAATTATCCGCACCTGGCAAGGCTTCACGCGCTTCCCAGCTATCATCGTGTAAGTCCATGTCTGCGTCATATTCAATATTGCAGCCAAAGGGGCTTTTGAAATACCAAAACCAATTAGAGCCAAAGATATGACGACCCGGTCCCCAGAAACTTTGATAGCCTTTTTCAACCAAGGCATACCCAGCTTGTGAGACTTCGGTAGGACCGCTCATATGGAAGGTAAAATGCTCAACACCTTGCATAAAGGGCGGGGTTTTTAAAAAGAACAAAGTATGGTGATCAAGGGTGCCTGCTGGACGCATGAAGGGCCCTGTACCCGTAAAGCGGTCGGTTGTCACAAAGCCTAAACGCTCTGCGTAAAAAGCTTCGGCTTTTTCAATATCAGGCACAAAATACACAACGTGCGACAAACTGCGTGGTTTAGCCGTGAAGTCTTTACTCACACCAGTGAGATTGACACCTCGCTGCGGAGCCGCACCTGGCGCATTGATCGTCTCTGCTGGTAAATCGAGAGTTTGACGGATAGTGACTTGAAAACCTAATACAAAACCTAAGTCATCAAGGGCTTCAATGCTGCCATCGGCTAAAGTCTTTACTTCTCTGTCTTTGGATAATTCAGCAGTAATGGCGTCTAGGGCTGCTTGATCAGCCACACCGTAAATCGTTTTACGCAACATAGAGCCACTGGGTAAAGGGGCGGGTAATGACGCATCGTCTTTATGCAAGATTTCAATGCCAGTGCCATCTAAAGAGACATAATTTTGCTCATCTTTGGTAACCAAGCCGTAATCAAGGGCAAATTGCTTGCACGCCGCGACATCGTCAACGCCAAAAATAAGTTTGTCTGGTCCGATAATATTCATGCTGGAGATCCTACTTTTGTTTTAATTCGTTAAAGGTTTCTGCAACCCAATCAGCGATGTAAGTACCAGCGTTCGAACTGTTATCAAAGCTTGAATGCTGCACGCCACCTTCACGTTCGGTAAATATTTTAAGTTCACGTTTAGGGCTATTAACTAATTGCTCATAAGTGCGCTCGGCCCATTTAAGAGGGATTTGCGAATCTTTTAAGCCATGCGTCACCAAAAACGGCACTTTAATTTTTTCAATTTGGCCATCAAGGTGCACATTTTCAGCAATCTTCATAAAGTCATCCATGTCTTTAGCGCCCCATACCCATTGCACGTGCGCCCAATAATGCGGAACAGGGAAGTCACCTTCTTTTTCTAAACGGCGTTTTTGCACATCACGCCAATCATGGTTTGCACCCCACACACAGCCTAGGGCCAATCTAGGCTCATTAGCTACCGCACGAGGACAGTAGTAGCCACCTAAAGACACACCTTCCATACCTATGCGTTTACTGTCTACTTCATCATGCTTTTCTAGCCAGTCAACCACCACACTGGCCCAATGCTCTGTGTCATAACGTGCATGCAAACCTTGTAATTTTAAGGCTTCACCGGTACCTGGCTGATCTAAAACTAGTGATGAAACCCCACGCTCAGCTAACCAACCTGGTAAACCCACGCGGTATTTCATTTCTTTGGAGGAATCAAGGCCGTTAATTTGGATCAAGATGGGCGCTGGCCCTTCTACTCCTTCGGCTCTGACATACAGAGCTGATAAGTGTTTGCCTTCATAGGGAATTTCAACACGTACACAGTTTTCTTTACTAAGCTCGATGGATTTTTCAAATAACTCTAACGACCGCTTATACAGCTCTGTTCTGCCGGGTGCGCCATGAGCCTGAAGACGCTCACAGGTAATAAGATAGGTAGCAGCACGATTATATTTATAGCCTGCTGATAAGGTGCGCCCTTTTGCTAAATCTTCTTCTGCTAAACCGCAAAGTTTATCGGACATCTTGGCCCAGGTGTCTCTAAAGGCTTGCACGCCTTCTTTGTCTGGTGATTTAGCGGCATCTTGCAAGGGGCCACACATTTCTTCAATCTCACCGATACGAGACCCCATTTCTATGGCTAAATTAACCGATAGATTCCACACATAGTTGGTTGGAAAGTACTTAAACATCATTTTTCCTTTTAAACATTTTGGCCATAAAAGCACGCCAAATTTTTATCAATACGTTATTTTTCAATTAGTGCCACAGCTCTGCAAAAGCCCGCTGAAGCGTGTTTAATTTTGTAAGGGAAACAGTTAACTAAGAATCCCGTTGCTGGCAAACTCTCTAAATTACTGAGTTTTTCCATTTGCCCATAGCCGATATCACGGCCGGCTTTATGCCCTTCCCAAATGATCGACGCATCACCAGACTTAGCAAAACGTTCACGGGTATATTTAAACGGAGCATCCCAACTCCATGCATCAGTGCCCACTACTTTTACGCCGCGTTCAAGCAAATACATAGTGGCTTCGCGGCCCATACCAACACCCGCATCAAGGTAGCCTGGCTGACCAAACAACTCACCTGCACGGGTATTCACTACCACAATATCCAGTGGTTGTAAGTCATGACCTATGCGGGTCAATTCATCTTCAACGTCTTGGGCGGTAACGATGTAACCATCCTCTAAATGCCTGAAATCCAGTTTTACACCGGGCTGAAAACACCATTCAAGAGGCAATTCATCAATACCAAAAGCCGGTTTGCCACCATCGGTGGTTGACGCGTAATGCCAAGGCGCATCCATGTGGGTACCACTATGGGTTGTGATATCTAAACGTTCCGCCGCCCAAGCTTCATCACCTGGCATTTGCGCTTTGGTTAAACCCGGAAACATGGCGCCCATTTCAGGCCAGCCCTGTTGGTGATCCATATAATCGATTTTAGGCAGCAAAGGCGGTGGATCGGTATAAGGGTTATTTTCTAGGGTGACGGATAGGTCGATAATGGTAAAATTTCTGGGATTAAACATTAGATGTTCTCACTAGCAAGACTGAGGGTAACGCGCTGCTCAATCACACCAAATAGACTGTTACCGTTCGGGTCGATGACATTGAAACTAACCACTTCGTCCTGTTGCATAAACGGGGTTTGTGGTGCGCCGTGTTGGATCATTTCTTTAGCACGTAATTCTGAAATACAAGCTTGGCCTTTGGCAGGATCAGCGTTTGATACTGTACCCGAGCCAAATACGGTACCCGCTTTAATTGGACGAGTTTGCGCGACATGGGCGATTAGTTCATGAAAACCAAAATGCATTTCTTGCCCTAGAGGCTCACCAAAAATTTGCCCATTTCTTTTCACTTGTAAAGGCAAGCATACGCGGCCATTTTGCCAGTGTTCACCCAGTTCATCTGGAGTTAAAGCGATTGGCGCAAAAGCCGTAGGGCCTTTGGCTTGGACAAAACCAAAGCCCGTTTTCATTTCGCGTGGCCCCAAGGCGCGATAACTGATGTCATTGAGCAACACCACCAAACGAATTTTAGATAGCGCATACTCGGCAGAGCTGCCCATAGGAATGGCATCCACAATCACGCCAAATTCACCTTCAAAGTCAATGCCGTGTTTTAGGTCAGCCACGACTATGTCATCTTTAGCGCCTAGAAAACTGTCACCGGCACCTTGATAAACCAGCGGATATTTGTCTGCATCAGCGATAGGATCAAGATGAAAAGCCTGTTGCATCAAATGGCCGTGATTAAGAAAAAGCGAACCATCTAACCACTGCCACGAGCGAGGTAGAGGGGCATAGGTCGACTGACTAGTAAAAGTCGAACTGTTAGGTTCAAGACCATCATTCAGGCTTTTATACTTCGCCTTTAAGGCTTCGCTGCAGCTTGCCCAATTGTCTAAAGCAAATTGCATTGTTGGAGCAATATCTGTTACATCCACGCAGCGGGCTTGGTCATGAGAAACGATTACCAGCGTGCCGTCAGGATGTTCAGATTTTAACGATGCTAATTTCATATTCAGAACCCAGCTTAATTTGTTAAAAAATAATCAATTAAATTAACAATCAATGTTAATGTAATATTTGCAATCCAAAAAATTGAATGTTTAGATAGCACCTATCAGAAAAACAGATACATAGAGTGCAAATTAGCCTCTGTGATTAAGTATTTGCCTCATCATTGAATTTTGCGAGATAACAACATGAGATTTGAACAACTCGACCTTAACTTACTCGTGGCCTTAGATATATTGCTGGAAGAGCAAAATATCACTCGTAGCGCAGAGCGCTTGCACCTTTCCCAGTCTGCTACCAGCGGAATTTTATCTAGATTAAGAGCCTTTTTTGAAGACGATTTATTGGTACAAATTGGCAAAAAGATGCAGCCAACACCTTTTGCCTTAGAGTTACAAGGGCCGGTTGCTGGGGTACTCGCCACTGTACGTGGTTCTATTATTGGTAAAAAAGCCAATAACCCAGAACAAAGTGAACGTCACTTCAAAATTATTGCTTCTGATTACATCATCCAAGTTTTACTCAGTCATGTGGTGGCTGAAGTTGCTAAATCGGCACCCAAAGTGACCTTTGAATTTCTATCGCCTTTTGCCCATGAAATTAATATTCTGGCTAAAGGCGGCGCCGACTTGATGATGGCACCAGAGGCGGTGATGTTGGATGCCTATCCAAATGTCCCTCTCGTGAATGACGAATTAGTCTGTATCGCTGATATAAATAATGAGCTGCTTGGTGACAAACTTTCTTTAGAGGAGTTTAATTCGTTCGGTCATGTATCTGTGGGTTTTGCTCGCGCAAGTCACTTAAGTATTGAGCCCTGGTTAATCGAAACGATGGAAATCAATCGAAGAGTGGAGATCATTACCAATGACTTTTCCACTATGATCTATACCCTATTGAATACTAACCGTATCGCCATTTTACCGAGGCACTTCGCCGATGTGCATGCACAGCGTGGTGCGATCAAAATCGTCAAATTACCCTTCGATGCTCCAAAACTAAAAGAAAGCATGATGTGGCATCCAACCTTAGAGAACGATCCAATGCATCGCTGGTTGCGACAAAAGATTGTAGATGGCGCAGCCAAGTTCCACTAGCTACATTTGCTCAGCGTAGGTTAGCCAACATTTTCCCTGCAATAAGGTGAAAGCCTGAGAATATATTCTCGCAATGCCATCTAGGTACCTTTATAAGCTATATACAAATATAGTTGACAATATCAACCTTGTGACTATAATTGACTTTATCAACTATATTAATTAAACACATCCTTCAAACAATGCAGTGCATTTCTATAAAAAATGCAAACAAGGTCACAAATACATGTCAAGAAAAGTAAGATTAACCCAAGTCGTCAATACTTATCGACTTAGCCCCCATTTACAAAGGGTTATATTAAGTGGCCCTGATCTAGCCGATTTTCCATCTGGCCAAGATGGCGTACATGTCAAAGTGTTGTTACCCCACTCAGGCGATAGCCTGCCCAATTTAGATATTCATGGCGCAAACCCCGCAATAAAGCGCTCTTATACCATTCGAGAATTCGACGCTGAGAATAAACAACTGGTCATCGATTTTGTGATCAATCGTCATCAAGGTCCTGCCACCGATTGGGCCGCTCAGGCAAAAGTAGGTGACTACGTAGGGATTGCCGGCCCTGGCGTACGCAAGTTGACGGATTTTACAGCTGACAGTTATTTGTTGATTGGTGACATAACCGCGGTTAATGCGGTCAATGGATACGCAAAATTCATCCCTGCCCGTGCGGACCTTAAAGCATTAGTTACGGTGCCTACTCGCGCTGATATCATTGCCATGGATGGTGCAGAACATCTACAAGTGCGTTGGCGAATTGAAGATGAAAATCCAGCGGATATTGCTGAAGCAGTGCGCACGCTTGCTGCTGATATGTCCACCGACAGCCAAGTATTTATTGGTCTGGAAGCCAGCCAGCTTAGATCAGTCAAAAGTATGTTATTGGATGAGCTGGAATTTAAGCGACTGAATATTCATGCTACCGGATATTGGAAAAACGGCATGGATGCAGACCGCTTTAATGCGGATAAAAAACTAAATGCTCTTTAAGTTATGCTCAAGGGTAGAGCCACTGAATTGTCGCCTGCCAAATCAGTTTCACACACAACAGCGATAAAATCACCCTAAAGATCAGTTTGAATTTTTCAGTAGGAAGTTTTTTCAGTAGTTTGATCCCAAGCCAAGTGCCGAGTGCACCACTGGCGACCATGGCAATAATAAGCGGCAACCACTGCCAAAATGCAAAACCTATGGCAGCATACACAAAAGCTTTTAAACAATGTTGCAAGGTCATACAGCTGGAAAACGTGGCGGTAAAACGCAGTTTTTCATAACCATTGAGATACATAAAACTGCCGACCATGGGGCCGCTGGCACCCACAAACATGGATAAAAAGGTGGTAATTGCACCGGCTATGGCGCGGCCTAATTTAGAGGTTTCTCGAATGGAGGGTGTAGCACCCCAGAGCAAATAAAGTACAAATATCCCTACCACCAGCTTCATCAATTCAAGGGGCAATTGGGTGACCAAAAGTGACGCACATAAGGCCCCCACTATTCCGCCTGCCGAGAAATACAGCAGCATGCTGACATCAATATGTTTGAGGGTAAACAACATGCGGTTGGCGTTAGAGCCTAATTGCACTAAGCCGTGTACTGGGATGACAGCTGACATGGGCATTACTGAGGCCATCACCACCAGCAGTAATAAGCCCCCTCCGGCCCCAAAGGCGGCGGTAATAAAAGAGGTAAAACCTGCGAGCACAATTAGGCCCACTGCCATCATGGGGCCTAACATGTCGTGAGTTAAAATATCCATCAAGGTTTGCATTATCTTTTAGCTAGCAAGTGTCTAATGCGCCAAATTGAGGTTTGGCATTGTAGGCCACAAATTATGTGTTTATTGCGTCTTAGCCTCAAATGAACTGAAGTTAAGACGACTCAAAAAGACCTAGTTTGAGCTTAACAAGCTGCTAATTGTGGCCCCACAGCCACTAGGGCAGCACCGTTTTGCACATCGGTAAACTTAACAAAGTTATTGATAAACTGACCCGCAAGATCGTGCGCTTTACCTTGCCACTCATCAACACTGCCATAGGTATTGCGTGGGTCGAGTACCTTGGCATCCACACCGGCAATGGAGTTTGGTATCACTAGATTAAAGATCGGCAAATTACTGGTTGGATGATGTTCGATGGAATCATCCAGTATGGCGTCAATAATAGCGCGAGTATCCTTAATGGAAATACGTTTTCCTGTGCCATTCCAACCGGTATTCACTAAGTAGGCTTGGGCGTTGGAGGCTTGCATACGTTTACGCAGTACTTCAGCGTATTTAGTAGGGTGTAAACTTAAAAACGCGGCACCAAAGCAACTAGAAAATGTGGGGGATGGCTCAGTAATACCACGCTCTGTTCCAGCCAATTTTGCGGTAAAACCCGATAAAAAATAATACTCGGCTTGTTCAGGTGTGAGCTTAGCCACTGGCGGTAATACGCCAAACGCATCAGCGGTTAAAAAGATAACTTTATTGGCATGACCTGCGCGAGATATGGGTTTAACGATATTGTGGATGTGCTCAATGGGATAAGACACTCGGGTATTTTCGGTTTTTGAATTATCATCAAAATCAATTTTACCGCTGGCATCAATCACAACGTTTTCTAATAAGGCATCACGGCGAATGGCTTGGTAAATATCCGGTTCACTGGCTTGGCTAAGGTTAATGGTTTTTGCGTAACAACCGCCTTCAAAGTTAAAGATGCCGTTGTCATCCCAACCATGTTCATCATCACCAATTAGCTCTCGTTTAGGATCGGTGGATAAGGTGGTTTTACCTGTACCTGATAAACCAAAAAAGATTGCCACATCCCCTTTTGAACCCACGTTGGCACTGCAATGCATTGAGGCTATGCCTTTGAGGGGTAAAAAGTAGTTCATCATGGAGAACATGCCTTTTTTCATCTCTCCGCCGTACCAAGTACCACCAATAATCTGCACTTTTTCACTGAGGTTAAAGGCAATGAAATTCTCTGAATTTAAGCCTTGTTCTTGCCATTTATCATTAACAACTTTGGCACCATTCATCACCACAAAGTCAGGTTCAAAGCTGGCTAATTCAGCATCACTGGGGCGGATAAACATGTTTTTCACAAAGTGGGCTTGCCACGCCACTTCAGTCACAAAACGCACACTTAAACGTGTATCTGCATTGGCGCCACAATAAGCATCAACCACAAACAGGCGTTTACCTGACAACTGCTTAGTAACTAAGTCTTTTAGATAAGACCAAGTAGCAGGTGACATGGCTTTATTGTCATTTTTACCTTGATCAGACCACCAAATGGTATCGCGGGTGGTGTCGTCTTTGACGATATATTTATCTTTGGGTGAACGACCAGTAAAGATGCCTGTATCCACCGCAATGGCACCAAGCTCAGTAATATGGCCTTTTTCAAAACCGCTTAACTCAGGGGCGGTTTCTTCAATAAATAATTGTTCAAAGCTTGGGTTATAAAGGATCTCAGTGGTATTGCTAATGCCTAAACTAGACAAATCAATAACGGCTTCGTCACTTTTCCCTAATGATTTTTGTAAAGCACTCATGTTGATAGTGTCCTTATGTAGTTGGGTACAGAGGTTCTTGGTTTTTTTTATTATTATAGGTTTTACTTTTTTATTATCTTTAAGTGACAATTCTGCTTTGGACTAAAACTCTTCAGTATCAATTTCTAATTGGGTTGCCGCGGGATACCGTGGGCCACTAATTTTGTTGGGCTCAAAGATTTTAGCTAACAGGGTTAATTGGTCTGCATTCAAATGGATCTGACTGGCCGCCATATTTTCACTTAGGTGAGATAATTGGGTCGTTCCTGGTATGGGGATCACATGTTGACCTTGATGTAATAACCACGCCAAACTCAACTGCGCCATAGTGCAATTTAGCTCTAGGCTCATAGCTGCCAAGCTGCTTAACAGTTGTTGGTTAAGTTTGGCCTGCTCGGGTTGAAAACGTGGCATGCCCTTACGAATATCACCATCAACTAAGTTAGTGGCATCTTTGACTTGGCCACTTAAAAAACCTCTACCCAAGGGTGAAAACGCCACAAAGGCAATGCCCAGATCGTGGCAGGTCTTTAATACCGCAATTTCTGGGTTACGAGTCCATAACGAATATTCGGTTTGCACTGCGGCAATGGGATGCACATGATGTGCTTTACGTAAAGTATCGGCAGACACTTCAGACAAACCAATAGCCTTGATTTTACCTTCTACCACCATGCGCGATAGCTCACCCACGCTGTCTTCAATGGGCACAGTTTTATCCCAACGATGCAGGTAATAAAGATCGAGCACATCGGTTTGCAGATGAGCTAAAGACTGTTCTATGGTGTTACGCAAAGTTGCGGGGCGACCATCAATCACACGCTTGCCATCGACGCCCGTCATGCCACATTTACTGGCTAAAAACAGTTGTTGGCGCTTAGGTTTTAATACCTGACCCACCAACTTTTCATTATTGCCAAAGCCATACAAGGCGGCGGTATCAAAGTGATCCACTCCCATATCAATGGCCGACAAGAGCACACGTGAGGCTTGCTCAGCTGATGGTGGATGGCCATAGGCATGACTCAAATTCATGCAACCCAAACCTATGGCTTGTAACGAGTGGCCAGCAATAGTGCGTAATGCCATGGTTTAGCTCCTGCTTTTTAACTATTAAGTTGCTGTTCCAAGTCATGCAGCACTTTATAACAAGCTAACACTTGGCCAACACTTGAATTGGGCTCGCGACCTTCTTTGATGGCGGCAAAAAATTCACGGTCTTGCAACTCAATACCGTTCATCGACACATCAACTTTTGATACATCAATAGGGGTTTCTTTACCGTCGAACAAGTCGTCATAACGAGCAATGTAAGTACCGTTGTCACAGATATAACGGAAGAAGGTTCCGAGCGGACCATCGTTGTTAAACGACAAAGACAAGGTACAAATGGCGCCATTTTCTGCTTGCAACTGAATCGACATATCCAGAGCAATACCAAGCTCTGGATGTATAGGCCCTTGCACGGCATTGGCTTTAACAATTTTGCTGCCTGCCTGATAGGCAAACAAATCAACGGTGTGCGCCGCATGGTGCCACAACAAGTGATCAGTCCATGAACGGGCTTCACCTTTGGCATTGATGTTTTTGCGCCGGAAGAAGTAGGTTTGCACATCCATTTGTTGGATGTTCAGCTCACCTGCCTTAATTTTGTGATTAACCCACTGATG
Organism: Paraglaciecola hydrolytica; assembly: GCF_001565895.1. Classification (GTDB taxonomy): domain Bacteria; phylum Pseudomonadota; class Gammaproteobacteria; order Enterobacterales; family Alteromonadaceae; genus Paraglaciecola; species Paraglaciecola hydrolytica. Next base: position 18,068 of record NZ_LSNE01000020.1, on the reverse strand, counting down.
GGAAGGATTAAAACGACGAGTATGCCCCACCATGCAGGTTAAACCGGTTTTTTGCTGAGTGGCGACAACGGCTTGTGAGTCGGCCCAACTATCAGCCAATGGGATCTCAACCTGTACATGTTTACCGGCCAACATACATTGGATGGATTGCTCGGCATGTTGTTGTGTTGGAGTACACAAAATGACCGCATCAGCCTCAATTTTTAATGCTTCAGTTAAGTCAGTGAAAATTTGCGGAATGCCATATTGCTCAGCAACAGCTTGGGTTTTTTCCGCAGAACGACCAACAAGGGCCACGACGTCAACCCCATCGATATTTCTAATGCCGTCTAAATGTTTAATTCCAAAGGCACCTGGGCCTACGACTATGACTTTCATGTTATTTCTCCAAATCTATTTGTTTTCAAGTACCAAATGGCCAACCGCAGTATTCGACGCTGGAACGTGATAAAAGCGTTGTTTCAGCTCGACCTTGTCATTCAGGGCGCCACGCATAATTAACCACATAACGAGTTCGATACCTTCAGAACCGGCTTGGTTTAAGTAATCAAAATGAGCCATTTGCGACAGCCCTTCGGCGTCATCAACGATGCGATCTAAAAAGGCATTATCAAATTCTTTGTTAATCAATCCCGCACGAGGACCTTGTAACTGGTGACTCATGCCACCTGTGCCCCAAATTTGCACATTGAGATCTTGATCAAAACTCTCAACCGCTTTACGAATGGCCTTACCTAAGTTGTAACAACGACGACCCGATGGCGCAGGATAGAGCACCACATTGACCGCCACAGGGATCACCTTGCAAGGCCAAGCTTCGGGCTGGCCAAAGACTAATGACAAGGGCACAGTTAAACCATGATCGACGTCGATGGTATTAACCACGGTTAAATCAAAATCATCTTGGATCACACTTTGTGCAATATGGGAGGCTAGTTGTGGATGCCCCATCACATTGGGCACCGGACGCGGCCCCCAACCTTCATCGGCAGGTTTAAACTCTGCACCACAACCAATGGCAAAGGTCGGTACAAAGTTAAGGTCAAAAGCTGAAGCATGATCGTTATAAACTAAAATAACCACATCAGGTTTTTGTTGTTTAACCCACTGTTTCACATAGTCATAACCTTTAAACAAGGGCTGCCAATATGGTTCTTGGGTTTTGCCGTTATCAATGGCAGCACCAATGGCTGGCACATGGGATGTAGCCACACCTGCGGTAATTTTTGCCATTATTTATCTCCTTCGTACATGTTGCCTTGAGGTGTTCGTCCACCATCCAGCATCATTTGTGCATATTCGGGTAATGTCATGCCTGTCATGGTCGAGGCTGCATCTTGAAAACTAATACCGTCACTAGAAAATATTTTGGCGAGAAAATAGATATTGCCGCCCAAACTCATCATGTGGTTGTAATCACGAGCAATAACGGCTTGTTTCTGCTCTTCAGTCATGGGCCATTCATCAAGATAGGCTTGTTGATCTTGTTTAAAACGCTCGCGGTTTGGCGCTTTCATCAACGACATACAAAACTGATTTAAATGAAAACCTATGCTCGCCATATCAGCATCAAATACTGTGGTGCCGGGAATATTTTTATAAGGTTTATTACTAGGCATGGGTGTCTCCTTTTTTTGACCAATACAAACGCATGGGATTATCGATAAGTAACTTGCGTTGCAGCTCTATGCTTGGCGCAAACAAAGGGATCATTTCCACCAACTGGCCATCATCAGGCATATGGGTTTTCATATTGGGGTGGGGCCAGTCGGTTCCCCACAATACGCGATCAGAAAAATTCTCCACCACAGCATGAGCAAAAGGCACCACATCGAGATAATGTTTAGTTGGCCCATCAATGGACAAACGTTCTGGGCAGCTCACCTTTGACCAAAAATTTTCATTGTCGCGCATTAAGCGCATAAACAACTGAAACTCTGGGCCATCGAGGGGCTTGCTTACATCAGGGCGCCCCATGTGATCCACCACTACGGTGGTGGGTAAACTGGTGAAAAAATCATAGAGTTCAGGTAATTCCTGACCTTCAAAATAAATCACTATATGCCAATCCAACTCTTTAATACGACTGGCAATGCGTTTGAGTGAATCAAAAGGCAGGGCATCCACTAAACGTTTTACAAAGTTGAAACGCACGCCACGCACACCGGCTAGATGTAAGGCTTCAAGCTCGGCATCGGTAATACTTTCTTTGACTGTGGCGACCCCGCGGGCTAAACCTTGAGAAGCATTCAGGGCATCTACTAAAGCGCGGTTATCCGCACCATGACAGGTAGCTTGTACAATGACGTTACGGCTAAAACCCAAAAAGTCACGCAAGGCCCACAACTGATCTTTTGAGGCGTCACAAGGGGTATATTTACGTTCAGGTGCAAACGGGAACTGCTCACCAGGTCCAAACACGTGGCAATGGGCATCTACCGCCCCTGCAGGTAATTTATACACAGGTTTTGAGGGTGACGGATGCCAATCTAACCAGTCAGCATCTTTAGTAAAGTTGCTCATAATCCCATTCCCTTTAACTTTTTATCTAAACCTGGATAAACACGGCGTGCATTACCTGAATAGACTTTAGTACGGTCGGCCTCAGATAAAATTAAACTATCTACATAACGTTTGGTATCGTCAAAATAATTGCCGGTTTCAGGATCAATGCCACGCACAGCCCCGATCATTTCCGAGCCAAACAAAATGTTTTCAATATCAATGACTTTAAACAATAAATCGATGCCAGGTTGATGATACACACAGGTATCAAAATACACGTTTTTCATCACATGTTCGCGTAAAGGCGGTTGTTTAAGCATGTCGGCTAAACCACGGTAACGGCCCCAATGATAAGGCACTGCACCACCACCGTGGGGAATAATAAAACGTAATTCAGGAAAATCTTTAAACAGATTTCCTTCTAAAAACTGCATAAAGGCCGTGGTATCGGCATTCATGTAGTGGGCGCCTGTGGCATGAAAATTAGGATTACACGAGCCAGATACGTGGATCATGGCGGGTACATCAAGCTCCACCATTTTTTCGTAAAACGGATACCAGCTAGGATCAGTCAAAGGCGCTGAATTCCAGTGGCCACCGGAAGGATCTGGGTTTAAGTTACAGCCCACAAAACCTTGTTCGGTAACACAACGCTCTAACTCTTCAATGGAGTTTTTAATGGGTACACCCACCGACTGAGGTAACTGACACACCCCAATAAAACGCTGAGGGTACAAATCCACCACGCGGGCAATTAAATCATTGCAGGCCGAAGTCCACTGTTTAGACACTGTCTCATTGCCCACATGGTGGGCCATGGCTGAGGCACGTGGCGAGAAAATGGTCATATCTAAACCACGTTCGTCCAGCAGTTTAATTTGGTTCTGGTCGATACTTTCGCGAATTTGGTCATCACTAATATGCGGCACTTCAGGTAAGGCCTTGCCTTCTTTATAGGCTTTTATTTGGGCATCACGAAACAACTGTAAAGGCTCTGGCGCAGTTGTATAGTGGCCGTGGCAATCGATAATCATTGGGTATTCCTCTTAATTCGGCTATTTATTATTTTGCGCAATGCGTTCAACTGTTGGACGCTATGGCCTAGCTATTTGCCATGGCTTCGCCACGCATTAACAAACGGGCGGTGCGTAATAAGGCAGCGCGGTGAATTTGAAAGCTAGCGATGTTGTCACTGCCACTGACTTCCATTTCCACATTAAACTGGCCAGTGGGATGCTCGACCACTATTTCGATGCTGCCATCGGCAAAATCTTGTTGCAGTAAATCATGGGCAACTGTGCCTTTAAGCACGCAGGCTGTGGCAACGCTGACCGAGCCTAATACACCAATGGCGTCATGCACCCTATGGGGAATAAAACTACGAGTATTAAGCAAACCACCGTTTAAGGCTTTGGAAATTAAGGTCATCTTGGGTACGGTCTTTTTAGTAACATCACCCAAGTTCATTAACTCCCCCGCCTTAAGCCGAATAGCTTCGATTTGCTCTTTCAGGCTGTGATTAGCTTCTAATTCCGCGGGCGATTCATCCCCCTGCAAAGCAAAATCGGCAGCATTGAGCAACACCACTGGCATGCCATTATCAATACAAGTGACAGCAATGTTATTGATCACATCTTGGCTATTTCCGCTAGGGAACAAACTACCGCAACTGGAACCGGCGATATCTAAAAAATCGATTAATACCGGCGCACTGCTACCGGGCACACCGTCGATTTTAGCGTCACCGCTATAGTTGACTTTAGCTTGTGGGGTTTGCACTCGCGCCACGGCATTCGCGCCCGTATTGAGCATATGAATACGCACATCGGTAAAGTTATCGCCGGCCGCCACTAAACCTTGCTCTATGGCAAAAGGCCCCACGCCAGCCAGAATGTTGCCGCAATTTTGCGCATCACTGACTTGGGCTTTATCCACCACCACTTGTAAAAATAAGTAGTCAACATCGGCATCGACACGAGTTGATTTACTCACGATGGCCACCTTGCTGGTCAGCGGATGGGCTCCACCTAAACCATCAATTTGGCGCTCGTCTGGTGAGCCCATTAAACTGAGTAAGAGTGGGTCACGCAAAGCGGGCTCTGCAGGCAAGTCTTCGGCCAGAAAATACAGACCCTTAGAGGTACCGCCACGCATGATGGAACAAGGAATGGAGAGCTGCATTTAGCCTTCCTCGCCCTGCTTAACATAAACTAAGCCTTTTTGTGCGAGGCGTTCACGCATATTGTAGATATCGAGCCCTAACTCACCATTTTCAAAACGCACACGTTTGGATTCTTCATTGGCAATGCGTTGCTCAACTTTCGTGATTACACTTTCAGCATCTTCGCGCTGCACAACGACAACACCGTCTTCATCGGCAATAATCATGTCACCCGGACGGATATAAGCACCTGCACAAGTCACAGGGACGTTAACATTAGCAATGGTTTCTTTTACGCAGCCTTGAGCAAAAATGGCTTTTGACCAAACTGGGAAATTCATCGACGTTAAGGTTGCCGTATCACGGACACCACCTTCGATGATCAAACCCAATACACCTCGCGCTTTAAGGGATGTAGCTAATAGATCCCCAAAAAAGCCATCAACACTAGGACTCGTGGGCTTAACCACTAATACGTCACCGGGTTGGCATTGCTCAACCGCCACATGGATCATCCAGTTATCGCCCGGTGCCACTTCGCAAGTTACCGCTGGGCCGGCAATTTTTGCAGGTTTATAAATTGGACGCATGTACTCGGCCAATAAACCTTTGCGGCCTTGTGATTCGTGTACGGTGGCAACTTCAGCGCCTTGGAACTTAGCCACAGTCTCTGCACTTGGACGAGCAATATCAGTAATGCAAACAGCCATAATTCACCTCTAGATGTCATTTTATGCATTCAGTATGGCGCAAGCTTGTTTATAAATAACTTTAGAAAGCTGTCGTAGACCATTAATTTTTTCTATAATGGCTTAATCAACCTGCTATTCGTTGTCAGATATCGGCCTATGCACATCAATACTCGACACCTACTCTGCGCCTTAAAAATAAAGGAATGTGGTACCTTAAGCCAGGCGGCCAATCAAATCCATTTGACCCAATCAGCCCTAACCCAAGGTATTAATAAGTTAGAGTCTGATCTTGGTTATACACTTTTTAGTCGCTCCCATGCTGGCATGCAAGTCACTGAAGTGGGTGAGCTTTTTTTGCAGCGTATAGGCCGTGCCTTCGAACACTTACAGGAATTTGTCGCCATCGTATTTGCCAACGACAAAGCCAAACGCCAAGCTTTTATTCGCTCGGTAACCAGTAGGCAATTGACCGCGCTGATGCATATCGTGGAATTACAAAGTTATACCACTGCTGCGCAACACTTAGGTTTATCCCAACCGACTTTGCACCGCACCATCAAAGATCTTGAACAGTTCTGCGAACAGCCCTTGTTGCCACGCTCGCCTACTGGGGTAGAGCCCACGTGGCGCGCCAAACAATTGCGCCGTTACGCCAGTTTGTTTTTTACCGAGTTACAACAAGGCATTGACGAAATGCAGGAATTTAATGGCCAGGTTAATGGCTCACTGCGCATCGGCAGTTTGCCGCTGGCCCGCTCAGAAATAGTACCTTTAGCCGTATTACAGCTTAATGATGAATTTCCCGATGCCACTATATCTATAGTAGATGGGCCCTATGGGGAGCAGTTTAATAGCCTCTTACATGGCCAGCTTGACCTCATAGTGGGTGCCCTGCGCTCGCCCAATCCCGACACAGTGCAACGCCCTATGTTTCAAGATCAACTGAGTATTGTAGTGAAAGCCAAGCACCCACTGGCAACCCGCCAAATAATCTCAGCCGCCGAATTACAACAACTGGATTGGGTAGCACCAGCTAAAAGTACCCCAGCACGCCATGTATTTAGTCAGATTTTTGTGAGTCGCGGCTTAGCACCACCCTCTCATGTGATTGAATGTAGCTCGTTAGTGGCAGTGCGTGGCATATTGCTCAACAGCGAACGAGCCGCCTTATTGCCCGCCCGCCAAGTGGAAGTAGAAGTACGTGCGGGTTTACTTGCGGTATGCCCCATGACCCTACCTGACACAGATAGAGAAATAGGGCTAACCATGCGCCGCACATGGCATCCAACCCAAATGCAAAATCGTTTTTTAGATATTATTCAGCAACTTGTAAAAACCAATTCAGCCCTCTGCTAAGGTCGCCTCTTTATCTTTTCAAGATAAAACTTAAATTTTCGCAGGAGTACCCTCAGGAGGCAAAAGTCGCGCGTTCGAATCGCGCCGGGTGCACAATTTTTAAGACATAAATCCATAGTACTAACTAACAACTTCGTTCTGTGACCAAAGTAACTGTCAATCATCAATGATAGAATTGTGACTGAAAAAACCTTTGGATATTTGTTTTCATAGAATAGAAAATTAACTTCACTACGACC
>NZ_LSNE01000020.1:8545-10807 GCF_001565895.1 Paraglaciecola hydrolytica | reverse complement strand
GGCAGCCTTATCCGCTTGTGTGCATAGCTTGCTAACCGGTAATGCTGCTACGGTCACATCCATAGGCCGAGGTATTGACTCAACAGCGCATGTAAAACACAGTATCAAACGCGCTGACAGGTTATGCTCTAACCAACATCTCTTGCTTGAAGCAGATTACATTTATACGCGCATCTGCTATCTATTTGGACGGATTTCTAGTCGCCCCGTTATTCTGGTGGATTGGTCAGATTTGGATGAGTATAAAAGGCACTTTTTACTCCGCGCTTCGTTAGCGTTTGATGGCCGCTCCATCACGCTATACCAAGAAGTACATGACATTAAAACAAAGGAGAAACCCTCCACTCATCAGCGCTTTCTAAGTATGTTGAAATGCATGATGGGTGAGACAGTCAAGCCCATTATTGTGACCGATGCAGGATTTAAAGTGCCTTGGTTTAGACAGGTCAGCAAATTAGGCTGGGACTTTGTCGGGCGGACTCGCCAGCCTAATACGTTTTCATTAGATGATGAAGAAAGCTGGACCAACATCACTGATTTATTTGATAAAGCCACAGCAACACCAAAGGGCTTCAATGGCCATATCACAAAGAATAATCCTCTGGCATGTCGATTAGTTTTATATAAACAAGCAGCTAAAGGCCGTCACAATGTCAACCGTGACGGCATACCCAAAAAATCTGGCACGTCCAAAACCCATTCAAAAGGAGGGAAAGAGCCGTGGTTACTCAGTACATCACTGAAAATGAACAGCAAACTTCCTAAACAAGCCGTGGCAATTTATCGAACGCGTATGCAAATAGAAGAAGAGTTTCGAGACCTGAAAAGTCGTTTGTATGGACTTGGCTTTGAACATAACAAAAGTAAATTATTGAGACGACTTACCTTGTTGATTTTGATTGCTACGCTTGCCTGTTTGATCGCGCTGCTCATTGGTTTAACGGTGGTTTGTGCCGGCCTAAATCGGCGCTATCAAGCTAATACCATTAAGAATAAACGCGTGCTGTCTTTTCAATTTATTGGACGGCGGATAATACAAGATCCCCACATTACATTAGTCGAACAGCACCTGCATGATGCCATCGAAAAACTCAAGAAAGGCATTCAGATGACGTGCACTGATGTTCAATAATTTCGTGGGGATCCCTCAGACTACGACCCCAGTTATTGAAATCGACAATTATTAGGCTTGTGAATTTAGATTTTGTGGAAAGCATGCATGATATACATCCCAAATATCATCGTGGAGGGGTTCAAGGTCTGATATATCATCACCAAAATTGCTTCCATACCAAAGGACCCTTTCGAGGATGTTATACTGATCGCCATCGTATGTATCAAATTCCCTTTTGAGACTCAGTACAACATTATCATCTTCGGGCTTCATTCGTGATTTTGCTTCCTGCAATATTTCAAGGAATTCAGCAACTGCATGATCGCGGGTATTTCCAATTGTGAAAAAATCAGAAGCAACATTATTTTCATGAATATACCTTGAAATTATTATCAATATATCGAGTACATTTCGCCCTAATGCCAGTTGGATTGGATTTCCATCAATGATTATTTTAAAAACATGCTTCAAAGTAATTTATAAACCAGTTAAAAATTAAATGAAGAGTAAAACATGGCCATTTTCTATGCAACATGTCTATTTTTATTGAGTTTAGAGCGTGTTGACAGACGAAAAATTCAGGTTGATATTGCCCCAAATCTCATTTGGGCGAAAAAATGGCTACTAAAAGAATGATATTGCGAATTAGATTCCGTAAAGTCATTTTTGAAGATGAATAATGGACTGTAAACAGGAGTTAGACAAAATTGGTTTTGTTAGACAAGGGCTGCAAAGTGTAAGATCAAAAAAGCCCCGCAATCACTTGCGAGGCTTATTGATTATGGTGCCCAGACCCGGAATCGAACCAGGGACACGAGGATTTTCAATCTGGATCTTAGTGCTTCTAATGATCTATTGTATTGATTTTATTGCATTTTTTCTTTGTGACATTGTGACAAACACTTGTCACAAAACAAAAAATCGTCTCACTAAAAACGCTCTTGGCTCCACCCTTATCAAGGGATAAAAACTTAACATGTAGTTTTGTTTTCCGATCTTTGTGATTAAATGTTGCTCTAATTTATTGCAATTTTGAGGTGCACTATTTGATGTAGACGTAAATACCTTTTATTTATGTCAGCAAGTTCAATAGAAACAAATAATTCGATTTTAGGTGAAAAAAATTAGTCAATATAAATTGACTTTAA
>NZ_LSNE01000020.1:0-8396 GCF_001565895.1 Paraglaciecola hydrolytica | reverse complement strand
TCTATTTTTTAAACAAAAGCCATATCAAGGACGACTCGTATGCTTAATTTTCAAAACTTTATACTTCTTTATATAATTTTTTCTCTTACAAGTTGTGGCTCAATACCAAAGCTTATAACTACAGCTGAGGAAGAGTCAGGTTTCACCTATATTCCGGTAGATCCATTTCCTGTTGATCGTGTTCCAAGCGATAGTTGCAAAGAACTGAAAGAGCAAACTAATTCAGATAGTAAAACTACACTTTCTTCTTTGCCTGATAATGCAGTACGAATGCTGGTTCAAAGTTTTGATAAAAGTGGAAATATTACCTACGGTGGCTCCAAAGCTACTGCAAAAGGTGAACGCTATAAAATTACTATTGATTATATTAATGCTGATACGATAAACGCTAATATCTGGGTTAAAAAGTCCGTATTATTAACAGACTCCATTGCTCCGCGGATACTTAATCTTACCGACACAACACTGCCTAAAAATATGGTTGAAGGTTCTTTGAAGTATGAGGTATATCAATTTACAGACAAAGAATTATGGAATATGTCAAATACTGGCATTTCAGGCCCACGTTACACGGACATAATCGAAAAACAAAAATATGATGCTCTGGAACAAGGGTTCCAAGAGGTAAATATTCCTGTTTACGTAGGAATCGGATTGAGGGTAATGGCCGAAATTAATATTCTACAGGCTAATGCAAATGTTGCTGGTATAGGAATAATTGGTGCTGAGGCTGAAGCCAAAAACTTACAAGGCTCCTTAATTGTTCAAACGCTTGGAGTAAACGGAAAGTCAATCAGTGCTGCATTACCAATCCAAAGTGAATTAAACCGAACAACTGCACAAAATGCTATCGTGGCGGTTGGCTCTATCAAATCACTCTTATATGCCGATGACACAATTATTTATCCCAGAGTTGTTGGTATATATCTTCCTTTTTCTGGCGGAAAACAATTTGTAAATCTCATTGTTTCTGAACTATCAAAGAAAAGAGTGGAATGGCATACCCCATGTATAGTGCCCACTAGCAAACCAGCCTAAATTTTTGCTGTTTGAGTCCAATGTTAGTGATGTTTAAGTTCCACAATTTAGATGTCACATTTTAAAATAATTTATTTACATTGGCTCTTCTTAAGGAAACTAAATGGTATTTTTGATAGTAGGATTTTTCTTTATTGCATTATCCATAGGTATTGCAAACGGGATATCTGCAAGTCCTGTTATGTCAGTGGTAATACCGTTAATTTTTTCTCTTTTAACATTTGGTGGCGGCTTTTACGTTTTTATCAAAGATCTAAATACGTCAGCTCAAAAATCTATTGGCACTTTTTTTATTGCATTTAGTTTAGGTTACATTAGCGGCCTTTGGGGTGGAGCACATTTAAAAATGAATAGCACTATGCTTATAGCTGACGAAAACCAGCCTGCTTATTCAGAATATGAATACACTGATGTACGATTACTTAGCTCCTTCTACAAGCTTGACGAGATGATGTTAAAAAGTGGACTCGTCAAAAATAAGCGTAAACGCATACTTGATGATTTATTTAACTCGATTATACGGCGGAAAGAAAGTAAGGAGGTCATTACAAGTTCGGGGCTGGAAATTCAAAAAATTTGGTCTGAATCAAAAGCCGATGATTTGCTAGAACTGCTTAATGAGATTGATTACTTTGTATATGAAATGAAAGATGAGGAAACAGAAAAACTAGAAAAATTTGTAAAAATAGAAAACCAAATAGAAGCATTGAAAACATCTTCTAAAATAGAGCAACTCTCAGCCATAGCCGATTTAATAAACAACATTGTCGAAACACAAAGCCGTAATGCAGATTTATCCCCCTTTTTAAGTGAAGAAGAAATTGAAGCGCTGAAAAGCATTATGGAAACCGCTAAAAACAAAGATATAAACTGGTTTGTTAACCCTGTAGCTGACGGCACTGGAAATATTTTTAACCCCACTGGTTAAGAGAAATTCAAGCTTTAGACAATCGGTCGAAATTTTTAACAATATATTTTTTAAATCGCTCATGGCAATGTTCTGAATATTCTCCAGTTTCCTTATTTTTGCGCTTACCATTAAACCAAATAGAGCGCTTGCCAACATTTTTTCCCGTTTTATTCTGAACCGCTTCTGCGATAAGTTCGGCTGAAGTCAAAATCCAAAATGTTTCAAGTCGCTCAGAATAAAATACAAAATAGTAATTTTCACGTAATTCATGAGTGAGGGCTGCAAACAGAGCTGCGTCACCCATCAAGACATTTTTAGAACGTGCCTTAATCTGAACTTCGACAAAGGTTCCATCGTCACGACGAACTACAGCATCAATGCCATTGTCATCAATTAATGGCATGTAGACGTCAATTCCCTCCTTCAACATTAGTCCTGCTACCCAAAACTCAATCCTTTTACCAAACCCAGCAGAATGCCTAAATGAGATACTCATATTCCCCTCACTAATAAAATATGGCTGTAATCTTTAATCACCCTGCAACCCAATGTTCGCTCAAGGCTTCTGCTTGCAGTAAACACAAGTCGATGGCTTCATCTGAGCGATCAGGAGGGTATTTCCATTTACGTAAGGCTCTTCGTACCAAGTTACGTAGTCTGGCCCTAACACTGTCGCGGTGTTGCCAGTCTACGGTGGTCGATTCTCTTAGTTTGAGTGTGATTTCAATGGCTAAGCCGCGTAATTGGTCGTCACCGAGTTCTTTTACAGCACTTTCGTTTTGAATAAGAGCACGGTAGAACGCAACTTCATCAGCGTTCATACCTAACTTTTCAGCCTGAGCGAGGTCATTTGCCATGTCTTTCGCCATTTTGATTAGCTCTTCAATCACCTGAGCTGTTTCGATAGCGCGGTTATGGTATTTGCGTAAGGTTTCCATGATGCGTTCTGAATAGGCTTTTTCAGAAACTACATCGTTTTTCATGCGGGCTTTCACTTCATCCCTTAACAGTTTTTCTAGTAATTCAACGGCTAAGTTTTTCTGTTTTAAATTACGTACATCTTCTAAAAATTCTGCTGATAGCAAACCAATATTAGGCTTATCTAGCCCTACCGCTGAGAATATGTCGACTACACCTTCTGAAATTATGGCGTTATCAATAATTTGTCTGAGTGCTGAGTTCTTTTGCTCGTCAGACAGTTTTTTATCAGTATTGGTGTATTTACTCAGGGCCGCTTTTACGGCACTGAAAAAGGCGATTTCTTTTTTTAGCTCTGCCGATTCATCCAAAGTGCTACACAAACTATATGCTTTTACCAATGCGGCCATCACATCAAAAAAGCGCTTCTTACCGTCTATTTTACCTTGAGAATTTTGTAATGACGATATGTGTCCCATTACGCCAGGTAATAGTTTTAAAGCATCTTGCTCGAAGTTGCTGTAGTCAAACCCTTGCATCATGCCACGCAACACTTCTAACTTTTCTAATAAGATGGCAAAGGCTTCATGATTATCTACGGTAGGGCTACCCCTACCCTTCGAATCAGCATAAGTTTTAAGCGCATTTTTTAATTCGTTGGCAATACCAATATAATCAACAACCAAGCCCCCAGGTTTATCTTTAAACACACGGTTAACCCTAGCAATGGCCTGCATCAGGTTATGGCCCTTCATAGGTTTATCAATATACATGGTATGGCAATTAGGTGCATCAAAGCCGGTTAACCACATGTCTCGCACTATCACCAGTTGCAAAGGGTCATTCACATCTTTATAGCGTTTTTCGAAACTCTTTTTTACGTCTTTACTAAAAATGTGAGGCTGTAATATGGCTTTATCTGACGCCGAGCCTGTCATTACTACTTTAATTACACCTTGTGCCGGATCGTCACTGTGCCAATCTGGGCGCAAGGCAACAATGGCATTGTACATTTGCACACAGATCTCGCGGCTCATACATACAATCATGGCTTTACCAGGAAAGCTAGCTATGCGAGTTTCAAAGTGTTTAACCAAGTCATCGGCAACTTGCTCAATTCGAGAGGACGAACCTACCAGTTTTTCCAGTGCAGCCCATTTTGATTTGGTACTTTCCCGTTCGCCAAGATCTTCTTCATCTTCAATGATGTCATTCACCTCTTGGTTGAGGTGCTGAATTTCATCTTGTTTAATATCTAATTTAGCTAAGCGCGATTCATAGTAAATCGGCACAGTCGCGCCATCGTCTACCGCATCTTGAATGTCATACACCGAAACATAATCACCAAAGACGGCACGGGTATCTTTGTCTTCAGATGAGATTGGCGTACCGGTAAAACCAAGAAAACAAGCGTTGGGTAAGGCATCTCGCAAGTATTTGGAATAGCCATAAACATACTTGTGATCAATCACCAGGCCATTTTTGTCTTTAACTTCTACTAATCTGGCCTTGTCACCATATTGACTGCGATGCGCTTCATCGCTCACTACTACGATGTTTGAACGCTGACTTAAAATTGGATGTTCTGTTTCTTCTGCAAGCAATGCAAATTTTTGTACGGTAGTGAATACAATGCCTCCGGCCTGCTTGGTGCTGAGTATTTCACGTAAAGCATCTCGGCCATCCGCTTGTACTGGCACCTGTTTTAATGTTTCAGAGGCCATTTTGAAGGTATTAAACAACTGACCGTCTAAATCATTTCTATCGGTCACTACCACTATTGTCGGGTTATTCATCTCTGGCTGGGCCATCAATTTACCGGCGTAACACACCATTGATATAGATTTACCCGAGCCTTGCGTGTGCCACACCACGCCAGCTTTACCTGAGCCTGCTTTTACTTTTTCAGAATAAGTTGCTCGGCGTTCTATCACACCATCTTGTAATTGAGGTTTAGCAGCAATAATCGTGGCCTGCACTGCGGCTCTCACCGCATGAAATTGATGGTAACCCGCTATCTTTTTGATTAAATCGGTATCGCTTGTTTCAAACAATACAAAATGGCGCAGATAATCTAATAACAATTCCGGTTTAAAAAAGCCGTGCACAATGGTTTTCAAACTGTAATCAAAGCTGGGTTTGTCGTCTTCATGTTCAATGGTTAACCACGGCATGTAACGTTCTTTATTGGCAGTTAAACTGCCTACTTTAGATACCACACCATCGCTTACTATCAGTGCTTCGTTAAACACAAATAAGTCAGTAATTTCTTCTTTGTAAGTTTGAATTTGTTGAAACGCTTGCCATACGTCGGCGTGTTCATCAGCAGGGTTTTTAAGTTCAACTACAGCAATGGGTAGGCCATTAATAAACACCACAATGTCCGGTCGACGTTTAGTTTTAGAACCCGCAATGGTGAACTGATTAACAACTAAAAATTGATTTTTATTGACGTTGTTAAAATCAATTAGCCGCACATAGTCGGCTTTGTCTTCGCCATTTTGCTTAAACTCAACTTTAACGCCTTCCAATAATTGCTGGTGAAAAAGCTGATTATTTTTAATCAATATGGGGGTTTGAGGCTGAGTTACCAATGCTGCGGCTTGGTCGAGTGCTTCTTGCGGAATATGCGGGTTTAAAATAGCTAGCTGACTGATTAAACGGCCTTTCAGTACAACTTGTTTATAATCTGCCCGCTCAGGCGTGTCACCATCTGGCGCAATTGCATAGCCGTTAGCATACTGGTAGCCGGTTTCAGTAAACCATTCTATGCAAAGCTGTTCCAGTTGGTCTTCCGTGATCACTAATCAACCCCTATTATTTTTATACTTGAGCGTATTTATTTAGCCAGCCACGATCATTTAGTACCTGCCACGCCACCTTAATCTGGTGAGGTTTCATTGCCGCTTTTTTCTCGCTCCATGCATGTACTCGTTCTACAATAGCATCAGGGTCTGAGTTTTGTTCTGGAATATCCTGAGTTGCGACCCAATGTACGGTCGATAATAGCTCCATACCATAAGGTGACTCAAAACCTTCAACCAAATCAGATACATCATTAAAACGTTTTAACGTATCTTGATGAGCTAGTAAAAACTCGTCGGCCTCATCACTTGCTTTTGGTAATAGTTGAATTGAAATGTCGGGCTTGTTCTGCCCATCGGCATAACCGCTAATAAAGTGGCCTTCCATTTTGCTTAATACATGGCGCAACACATCTGCATAAGGGCCATAGTGATGTTTACTAAATTTAACCTTGTTAAGTGGCTCGCCAGCAGCTGTCAAAAAATAAACTAATTTTTGAATTTCTAACAACGACAGGTCATAGGCCAAACCTTTATTAATGTAGCGGTCAATTAAACTGACTACTGCTGCTCTACCAGCCGTCATATTGGGCCTGGCAGTTTTATTTGGCATCGCTTCTGCTGCGGGTGCTGCTTGAGGCGCAAAAATACGCCATTTTATTTCGGGCGCGGCTGAAAGTTTCTGTTTAATCAGTTTATCAACGTCGTTCCAGTTTAAGCCCCCTAAACCGCTGCCAAGAGCTGGAACAGACACCGACGTCAAATTGAGTCTCTTAGCTTCGCTTACTAAAGAATCTAGGCCAGACTCTATGTACTCCATTTTAGAGCTACCCTTCCAATGGGCCTTAGTTGGAAAGTTAATGATAAAATACGGAGGGTTTAAACTTTCCATTGAAACAGGCAAAACGGAGCCAGTAACCAGTGACTTTTGATCACAGGCTTTTTTATAAACCGTATAGTTATGCGGAAACGCTTTTTTAAACTGCAGTGCTAAACCTTTGCCCATTACTCCTACAGTATTAACCGTATTCACAATTGCATCGGTTTGCTCGTGCAGTATGTTACCTGTTACATATTCAATCATAGTTACCTCTTCCATCAATAATACCACTGTGGCTTTACGCTCACTACGGGTTGATGAGGATGGTTTGAAATCATCGCTGACACTTGTGCTGCAACCTGTTGGTTAATTACCGCTATTTCTTTTATTGCTGCCCAAGGCACGCTATTAAAGGCTAAAAATTCTGCTTGTTTTGTTTCTTTTATCACAGGGTCGCGCCAATTAGATCGGTTGATGTAATCCCAATTTAAGTTTTTCATTCGAGAAAAATCTGTTATTTGCTCAGCATAACCAAGGTCAGCATGAATATCAGTAAAAAAACAATCAGGGTTGTGTACCCTCACACGATCTACATCAGTCACTAAGTGTAAGATATTCTGCTGCCCACCGTTGTAATCAGTATGACCACGGTAAACAACATATAGCATTACCGAACGGGGACAAAAGTTAAAGGGTACGTAATTTCCAATAACGCCTCGCTGCGACACTGTGACTAAATGTTGTAAACGCCGTCGTTTGATATGGCTATAGCCGATATTTTGATTGCCAATCTTTTGGTTAATACGAATCGCATCCGAGATTAACCCACCAGATTGAATAATACTGGCAAGGTTATTTATATGACTTATGTGAAACACATCAGGATTCATACAACACTCTAAATAGTGTATTTATTAAACCATTTATGCTGTTTAAGGCTATTTTGACCATTACAATTTAATCTCAAACAATCTACTTTTAATCATTCCAGCGGCCAAATACCCATTACCTTTTAAAGATTCTTTACCTGGTTCACAAAAGCACAGTATACAAAACAAAGCTGCTAGTGCTTCAATCACGACCGCATAATTCACTTTATCTTGAGCTACACCATCAAAGCTATGTTTGATTTTGTTATATGCAGTCCACCACTGAGGTGTACGGTATAATTTGGGATATTTAGTTTTATTGTTTTTATATTCACTATGAAAGCTTGGCAATGTATCACCCAACTCACTAAAAGGCGTATAAGTAGAAGTAGTGCAACCACCATTACTTTGAAATAAAACTGAATGATAAAACGTGACTTCTTTCTTACTTAGTTCAAATACTTCCTCAGCAATACAGGCAAACTTAGGAAAGCCACTGATTTGACGGTTTCCTGAAGACAATTTAATTGATTTATCCTTTTTGGTTTCCCAAATTTTATCTTTTATATCTGAGTCCCAAGCTGATGATTTTTTAACTGACTCAGAACTAGTGCTCAATCTAACTAAGTAAGATTCTATAATTGGGCATGTTTGCAAAAGCATTAACACCAATTTATGTGAATAAATGTTTTGATGTTTTTCTGAATAATTAATAACTTTTAAAAATTCAGCAAGCTCCTCTTCGATTGAGAGGAACATTGAGAAATAGTCTTCATACTTCATTGTGTTATATCACTATTTGTTATATCAATTTCGCCAGATAATAGTTTTGGAAGTAAAGTATCTCTAATTACAATTAGAGAATTAGTTTGACTCACATTTTCAGCGATAGATTTATACAGAGTAGATACGATAGCCGAAAAAAAATTATGCAAAGGTAAGATCGGTGTTAATTTGTACTTAAAACTGATCCACGATTTGCATCGAAAACTGATCCACCCAAGTAGTCTTATATGACCATAATCCTATTTTAGTTT
>NZ_LSNE01000019.1 GCF_001565895.1 Paraglaciecola hydrolytica | reverse complement strand
TTGTGCCGTCTGTTTGTTGTAGCCTGCTTTTTTAGTGATATGTGTGGCAAGTGTGCGATAGACAATACCCAGTACTTTTCCCATGATGCGAGTATAGTGTTGCCCATCAAACTGGCTCTATTTCGGTAGGAAAACAAGCTGAAATAGTGCTGTTAGACAAAAACCCTCTAGAGAATATGACTAACTTACATAGTGCTTCTATGGTGATCAAAGTCAATCACTTTTACTTACCTGAAGCACTTTTCGAATCACTCGGCGTGACACCTTTTGTAAAGGCTGTAAAATTAGAGTCAAACAAACCAAAATAGAAGCAAAAGCGAATAGCAAGGGAAATAGGGTTATGACTTGAGGGGAAAAATAGATACATTTCCCTCTCACCTTTCAATGGTATGAATAACCACTTAAGGTGTGGCATGGCTCCACATTTAATCGAGATAAAAGGAAGAACAAATAATGCTCCTGCGATCAGTAACTAAACACCTTAAAGACCAAAACTGGTTTGCCATCTGGATTGATTTTCTCATCGTCGTAGTTGGTGTGTTTATTGGTATTCAGGTAAGTAACTGGAATAATGGTCAAAAAGCGGCCCTTCAAGAACAACTCATCCTTAAACAATTACACACCCAATTCGATGTCTTCATTGAGGAGACAGAGTCAGCT
This sequence comes from Paraglaciecola hydrolytica, assembly GCF_001565895.1. GTDB lineage: Bacteria > Pseudomonadota > Gammaproteobacteria > Enterobacterales > Alteromonadaceae > Paraglaciecola > Paraglaciecola hydrolytica. The sequence goes on along the minus strand of NZ_LSNE01000019.1, from coordinate 3,802 downwards.
CTGGTTGCACAAAAAAAGAGTCAAAATGCGTCCAACCAATTGCTTTCTATTATTCGAGAAAATGCTGAGCCCAAAGACACTGAAACGTTTAAACAAATATTACAACAGGTTAACAGTCTTTGGTGGACAAGCCGTGTTCCTACGACATTAATAGAACTTGTTAATGCCGGACGACTATATGAATTGAAGTCGCCAATTTTACGCGAACTATTAACGAAATTTTATCAAGATTTTCAATCACATGAAATTGCCGCAGAAAGGACACTTGTATTAATTACTTCGCCTCAGAACCTTTATCATCAGGCTGTTTTTTATGATATGAGCGAGTCAATCAAAGTGACAAGGTATGATTGGAATATAGTTCTACAGCTTCGACCAGAAACACAAAGTGTCCTAATAGGAAAAAGAATTGTCTCGCGTAAAACACAAGATTTACTCTCTCAAGCAAGGGATATTCAGGTAGTCATTGACGAGGAAATTAAATGATCCTACGCCGCATCACTCAACACCTTAAAGACCAAAATTGGTTTGCCGTGGCGCTCGATTTTGTCATTGTTGTAGTCGGTATCTTGATCGCCTTTCAAATCACCAACTGGAATGAAGCACGTCAGGATCGGGAGATCGAAAGAGACACCCTTATTCGTTTGCATCAAGACATTGATGAAAGCATCAATGGGCAAAAGCGTGACTTACGTTTTCTAGAGCAACAACTGGCAGATCAGGCAGTGGTGATGAGGTCTCTCTCAACTTGTCAGGTCGCGCCAGGTGATGATCCTGTGTTTCAACTTGGGATCGTCACCCTTGGCTGGCTCAATCCACCCAGACTTTTTCGCCGCACGATTGATGAAGTGACGTCTTCAGGACGAACAGACCTTATTCAAAGCGCCGAAATTTCCGATAGGCTGGCCCGAATTGTCTCGATGGTTGAATGGCGCGAAGCCTGGTTTCAACCCACCATCAACACCTTGGAAAATCACAGTCGGTTAGTGGAGCGCCATACTCGATATGACTTGACCCGCGTCATTGATAATCCCTTTGTGCCGAATCACCGCGGCGGTGTTGACTATGACATCAATGTTCTTTGCAGCGATCCGGAAATTGCCAATGCAATCTCGTCCATTAGCTATCGCACGTCAGAAAGAGTGGAGGCCTATCGTCCGATATTAGACGCCTATGATAGTTTTTTACCTGTCATTGCAGCTGAATTACGAAGACGCTGGGGCATAAATACGCAAAGAGAGGCCGCGCCATGATCCTTCGCCGCATCACTCAACACCTTAAAGACCAAAATTGGTTTGCAGTAGCACTGGACTTTGTCATCGTGGTGTTGGGCATTCTTATTGCCTTTCAAATCACAAATTGGAATGAAGCTCAGCAGAATGATGTGCAAGCTCAACGTTTTCTTGAACGCCTAGAGCAGGATTTCATTCAACATTTAGAGCAAGTTGATCGAGGTTTAATTCTGCACAAACAATCTATAGTTGCGTCCAGTCGGCTTACTAATGGCATTCAAATCGGTGTACTTGATCAAAATCACTTAATTGCAGACATAGATAGCATTACCAATATTTCCACTCCGCCTGGGCCATCATCCGCGTTTCAAGAGCTTGTCTCTAGCGGCAAAACCGATTTAATACGTAGTGAGTCGCTGCGTAATGATCTTTATTCTTATAACAGCAATATATCTTTTCTTCGCGCTACCTATATGACACTCACTACGCCTATTAACAATACACAAACTGCCCTCATGCCAGCGATGAAAATGCAAATAACCGAAACACCTTCTTTAGATTTTGAACAACATGGACGTCCTACATCAATCGATAGTTCAGTGCTTCTAAACAATACAGAGCTTCTGAACTCGCTTAAAGCAACTTACTTAATCCACGATAATATCCACCTTTTGTTGAAGCGAACCCATGCAGTCATTAAAAACATTCTTGCATCGATTAAAGCAGAAAAGGAAAAAACACAATGATCCTTCACCGCATAACCCAACACGTTAAAGACCAAAATTGGTTTGCCGTGGCGCTCGATTTTGTCATAGTGGTAGTGGGAATTCTAATTGCTTTTCAAATCACCAACTGGGGTGACACTAAGGCAGAACGCAAACGAGAAACCCAGATATTGCAGCAAATCGCCACTGATTTATTATCTGATTTGGATGACTATTCTAGCTCTATAGAAGGTACGTTAACCAAAATAGCCACTGCCACTTACCTCGTCGAACAAGCGCGCAAAACTGCGCCTTTACATCTGACGGATGGAGTGGAAATTGGCAACATGACTTATCAAGATTACATCGATTCACATATTCAGTTACGCAAAAAGAGTTTTGTTGAACGGGTTGAAGAATTGAGCAACGAGTTCTGGTCTTTTTCCATTTTGGTGGCCAACGCTCAGCCTAGTACAACGGCATTCGATTCGATTGTGAGCGCCGGTGAACTGGGTATTCTGCGCGATAAGACACTGGTACAAAATCTACAAGAATACCGACATATTACTGCAGCGCTTCAAAAAGCTCAGGATGTGACATTAAGACCTGCTAGAAACAATGCTATCGAAATAGGGCAACAATATGGATTGTCGGTATTCGGCGGAGTTGAAAAAGAAACATTACTTAAATTGGTATCTACAAGTCCAGAATTAGCGGCCACCATTCAAAACCAACTTGGATGGGCAAAAGGACACTTTGTAATGATTTCCGCAGCTCAAAAAAATGCCAAGGCACTCCTAGAGAAAATTAACGAAACACTTGGGAGCCCACCCAATCAAGAGGCAAATCGATGATTTTAAGAAGCCTGACTAAACACATTAAAGCGCAGAACTGGTTTGCGGTATTGTTAGATTTCTTTATTGTTGTGCTAGGTATTTTACTCGCATTTCAGGTGACTAATTGGAATGATTCTCATCAGAAAATGAAACGGCAAGCCCACTATCTAGAACGTCTTGATAAGGAATTTGATATTATTCGCGAGCGACTAGTTGACGGTAAAGCCACTTTTCAAATGTCGGTCAATAGTATCGACTTTCTACTAAAAGCCCATCGGGATTTTGAAAACAGCCCCGAAAGCAATTTACCGGATGATGAAGCGCTTGCCAGCGCCACACTTAATGTTTCTTCGGGTCGTGTTCCTTCAGGATCACCCGCAGCGTTCAAAGAGATGGTTGCAAGTGGTGGTTTAGAAACCCTTAAAAACGACGAGTTGCGCCAGGCATTATTTGCCTATGATGAGTTTGCCACTATTGCTAGAGATGGCTGGCGAACTATCCGGGATGAACATCATTCGGCAACCAACCACTTGATGGAGCTATTGGACCTCGCGGCTCCACCCCCTTTAAGCGAAAATAATGAAGGGTTGCAAGAAAGTATTCAGATTATTGGTTTTGAACGGGATAAATTTTTTGAAACCGCTGCAATGCAAGGTTATCTGGGGGTGTTACTTAGTGCACAAGTGAATCAACATCAACTTGTGCAAATTCAGCTCACACTTGCAGAAAATATTGAGTCCTTGTTAGACAAAGAACGCAATAAATAAATTTGAGCAGTAAGTGAAATTAAGTCGCCGAGTTTCACTGAAATTAGAATTTAATATTAATTGATTAATCTTAAGGTAAGCACTATTGCACCACTTCGTTATCTCTAATTAATCCACTTATTCAGTCGTAAATAACTTGGCTCGCACTGTTGCGCGATATTCTCTAGGCGAGAGTATAGGTAAAATAAAACGTCATTTTTCCTAAAATCAAAATACATGATGCCTTATATTTTCCATGTTGACATCTATTTCATATTCTTAAG
>NZ_LSNE01000018.1:107239-131951 GCF_001565895.1 Paraglaciecola hydrolytica | reverse complement strand
CAAAGAATTTTTCGCATAACAAGTTTGTTAAGTTCGCCCAACGAGTTGGGCTGGGACGCGTGAACTACACGCGCCCCTTACAAAAGCGTTAGGTAACACGGAGGATATTTAACTATGAGTGAAGGTTTGCAAGGAATTATTATCCTTATATCAATTTCGTTTATGTGCTCTGTCATATCGCACTGGCAATTGAAAAATTTTAAATTTGCGATAGGATCGGCTACTTTAGTTTCAATTTCACTTTTTCAATTGGCAAGCTATTTTCACCTTGGTTATCTTGATCCTTTTTTTATTATTGCTTTAATAACATCTTCTTTTTTTGCTTTAATCATCGCAATTTTGGTAGGTTGTCCATTTTATTTTGTCAGACACAAAAGGTCTTCATAACCTATGTTACCTAACAAGTTAAATCAGCGGAAAACCACTCGCTGGCTTCGCCAAAACGCTCGCAAACGCCATAAAAGCGAAACGTTAGGCATCTAGGAGAAGTCTTGTTGGAATTGCCAGAGGAAGATTGGGTTCTCGTTAAAGGAACTTCAAAAGGTCACCCTTACTTCATGTCAGTTAATGATAGCCTTAAGCAGTTTTATGGTAAAAACGAATACCCTAGTTGCTTGATTGTTACCGTTGAGTTAGAAGACGTTCAGGGGCATAAGTTACCGACAGACAGCGAAGCTGAAGTGTTAAATGATATTGAAGATACTTTGATAGATATGCTTTCAGAAATTACTTTGCCAATTTTAGTCGGTCGGGAGACCTACTACGGAGAAAGGGAAATCCTTGTATATTTTCCTGAGTTATCAGATTACAAACCCGTAGTCGATTCTATTTCACAAAAATTGAATAGTAGTCGCTGTGTTCATATTGAACTGCATGATGACCCAAAGTGGGAACAAGCGGTTCGATATTTAGGACGTTTTAACGATGCCTAACAAGTTGCCAAAGTTCACCGCAAAAAGCGCGGCTGGGACAAATACTCACTGGGCTTCGCCCAACAACGTTCGCATTTGCCCCTTGGCAAAGCGTTAGGCGGAATCGCACCCGTGAATGACGATCGTTTTCGTGTAGCAGGCCACAAGTACGAGTATGAGGAGCCTGTTGCTATCGCAGAGGTTGGAGTAGCGGCAAAGGTTACTTGGGCGGATGCCGCCAATTCTCCTGAGCAAACGCTATGGCTTCCGGAGTCATTATTCCTAGCGATTGCTCAAAGTACTTCACTCCGGCACATTGATATATACAGTCAGACATTGCTGGACGCTTCTGATTGCGCAACGCTCGAGCAAGAACTAATTACGCTGGAAGCGAAGGCTTCAGATCAGGATGTGCAACTTGCTGCGAAATTGCTTCGAGAGAAGGCGCATGCGGTTGTTACTAAACGAGGCCGAACTAATCTACTTGTGGAGGGACCATAGGTATGGTTACTGAATCGCCTAACAAGGCGTTCCAAAGGGACGCAATCGCCGTGTCGCAGCTTTTGCAAATTACGCAAAAGCTGCGCCACGGCAATTCCGCCCCTGAACAGCAGCGTTGGCATGACTCCCCCTGTCAAGCAAAACAAGTGTTTCCCTGACCCTCTTTCAGCCCATTTTTAGTTTATCTTTTTCTCAATAAATTGAGTTAACGCATCAGATGAGGCAGTAATATCGTCGGTTTACATGCTGGTATCCGTAGGTTATTCATCTTTCGATGAACAGAGCTGACCTTACTTTTTCCGCCTCCCCACCCAAAATGAACATAACCCAGACGACCCCCGCCGAAAAGTGACAGATTTGCCGCCATCCAAAATCCACCACAAACCTCACCACCTGTGCTCCACAGTCGCGCCCTCTGCCAAAATTCGTCGGCCTGTATACGTGTGAGATGGTCGGAGTCGAAAATTACGCAGCGGGTGACTGAGCAGAAAATTGCAGTATTTGAATTATTTTGTTGGTGAAGTAGTGAGACCCGAAATCTATAAGTCGGTGGGCCTGAGGTAACTCGATGATTTTTAAGGTAAAAATGGTGGCCCCACCTGGACTCGAACCAGGGACCTAACGATTATGAGTCGTGCGCTCTAACCAACTGAGCTATAGGGCCATTTATTGCAGGGCTTTGTTTCTTAAAGATCAGATAGACCCTAGGTAACAAAGCGGTGCGCAGTATAAGCAGTTTTATAGGCCTTGTCATTACCTCGCCTGCCGCTTGGGGGCAAAAAGTTAGTTTTTGCTAACTGTTTGCTTATTTTGTATGCAATTTGTTGTTTTTATTCAGGTCTATGTGATTTTTTATTGGCTTAAGGCGTAAAGAGATAAACAGTGTTAGCAATAAAACACTTAGAATATTGTTACTGCCTCCACCACTTTGGGACGACGCATTGTTATTACTTGGAGGTGGGGCAATAACCGATATTTGCACACTATCGCTAGTGGTTAGGCCAAAATCATCTGACGCGCTTAATGAGAACTCTAATGTACTGGCCGCAGATGGCGCCACAAAACTGGCATTCAGATTATTAGCGTTAGATAGGCTCACAGTAGTACCAGAAATTTGTTGCCATAGGTAACTTAGTTCACGTCCTTCAGGATCGCTGGCGGTACCCATTAATTGGGTGATTTGACGTGTATTAACTTGAAGGTTTTCTCCCGCATTAACTAAGGGGGCTTGATTGGATTCGTCGTCCAATATAGTGATCCGTATGTTCGATTGACCGCCTAAATGTTGCTCGTTCTCAGCTTGCAGCTTAACCAAAAATGATTCGTTGGTTTCGCTGTTGTCATCATTGATCAGACTTAGGGTAATTGTTTTACTGGTGTTATCGCCCTCCAGCCATTGCAAACTGCCAGAGGTATCAGTTACATCCTGCCCAACCATGGCGCTTTCTGATTGCAGCAGATAATCAATGTTGAGTACGCCGCTGTTGCCACCCACACGTTCGACTTTAAGTGCAATGTCTCCTGCTGTTTCTTTAACACTTAACTCACTTTGTGCGAAGTTGATTTTGCCGCTTTGTGGAATACCGCGAATTTTTATCTGCAGTACATTTGGGTAGCCCAGCGCTGCACCATTTTGTGGGTTGATTAAACGTACAAAAAATATTTCATCGGGCTCAGCAAGCATATCTTGATTAATTTGTACTGAGATAGTTTGAGCTTGGTTATCGTTAGCTGCCCAGCTTACTTCGCCTTGACTGATTTGAAAGTCATCGCTGGTCGCTGAGCCAGTTAATATTTGATAGCCAACCGTGGCACTGTTACTACCTGATTTGTTGATACTAACCTGTACATTGTCGCCTTCGGCCGCGCTAAGTTGTGCAACGCTAAAACTGATTTGCTCGGCATTACTGCTGGCGGTGTCATCACGTAAAATGAAGAGGCCACTATTAATATCGCTGACAAGAATGTTGCCGCTAGGTAAAAAAGGATAAACACCCCAAGCACCGTTAAAAGCGGCGTTGTTGGATACCGGATAGGTATCAAAAAAGCCTATCTGTTGTGGGCTGGCGGCTTGAGTAATATCTAATACTGTGAGGCCACGCTCGTAGTTCGACATAAAATAATGATTACCACGCACAAAACCATTGTGATCAATGGCGCGGGTGGGGCCACGCCATGTGCCAACTAAGAGTGGCTGTTTTAAACTACTGATATCAAAAATATTGAGTGTGGTATTGAGATTATGGCGTTGTTCATCTAACTCATCATGGACCAAGATGAATTGTTTGTCTTCTGTCCACCACCCCGAATGGGTGTATTCCGCTTGGGGATAGCCTGTATCACTCAAGGCGATAACGTCGTCTGTTTTACTGTGATCCCATAATTTCACACTAGTTTCGTTAAAATCTAGCAGTACATTGCAGCCTGTTAGCGTTGCGTTTGAGCAGTCGTTTTGTGCTCGGCTGTCGTCGATGAGTAGCGAGGAGGCGTCGTGGGTGTAGTCTTGTGTTAAGGGGCTAAGGGCTTGGTAACTGAGCGTTAAATTTTCAGGGTTTGCCAAACTATAAGAACGAAATGCACCATTTGAACGATTTGAGCCGGTGATATGTAATAGCGGCTCGGTACCTGGTAAAGCGATATTGAGTCCGTAATCCACATTGCTGATATACACGTTATGGGCAGATGCATCAGTGGTTTGTTTTTGCACTAAAGCGATACTGTTTGGCAGACCTGATAGGTCGATGATAGTGACACCTTCACTCACACTGTCTGCAGTGGCATAGGCATAAGCACGCCAACGATTCGCACTGGTATCAAAAAATTGCAGTACTTTAATGTCTCGCCAGCTAGTCGATTGGCCACTGATGTTACCGATAATTTTTGGTGTTTGCGGCTCACTGACGTCCAGCACCGTGATGCCGTTACGCAAACCGATAATGGCATATTCTTTACCGGTATTTAGATCAAAATGCCCCCAAATATCATTTGCACTGCTGGGTAACGATGGAAACTGGCTAAGGGGGACATGTGCCAATAAGCTGATGTTTAGACAAGCAAAACCCGCGGATTGACCATCAATACAATCGGCTGCGGCTTGATTCTCTTGCATCAACGAAAATGAACTGAATGCAGAGCCTTTTGCTAACAAAGCAACTTGCGCCAGTGATTTTGTATCACGTATCACATGAAAACCTTGGCCGTTCATTTGTTCAACAAAAGCGGCAGGTACACCCACTAAATGAGTAACAAAGGTGTCGGGGTTTTGATTTTGGTATTGATCAATCTTATCAAAACCACCTAACACGGGAATAATAGCGCCACTGAAATAAAGTAAGTCTTGCTCTGACTCAATTTGATATTGGCCCTGGGCCACTAATATTTTGTCGCCTTTGGCTGCTTGTTGCGCCGCGTAACTCACGGTTTGACAGGGCCTGAAACGATTGTTACACAAGCCGCTATCTACACCGTCTGTGGCAACAAATCTGGCCTTGTCATGCTCAGCGTGAGCCTGAACACCTTGACTCAGACCCAAAGTAAACAGCATCATGGCGCACTTGAAAGTTCGTTTTAGCAAAGTATTTTTACCTGAATGAAAATTAAGCAACAAATAATAAAAATCCTCCACAGAGTATACCCTAGCGTCCGAAAAATCCTGTTTTTACTCGGGGTTTTTATAATGGTTTCTTGCAGTGATTGGTATTCAAATAGCCCATTATCAAGAATTAAGGTTGAGCTTTGGTACGGGCAACAAGAGATGAGTTGTGCTAAGCCTATAGACAGCGATACATTCAATTGGAGCATAGAACTACTCGCATTTTTTCTCAGTGACTTAAGTATTGAACAAGATGGTCAACAACTTTTTTTACCACTGACTAGCAACGATTGGCAAACGACCAATCTTGCTTTGCTTAGATTTACTAAAGCCCAATGCGCAGATAAAAAGCAACAAGTGCTGGATGATGATGTACTCGCAGAGCAACCTTTTCAAAGCCTGCAACTTGCAGTGCCGCTGGCCTTAGCTGAAACCACTCAGTTGCGTTTTACTCTAGGTTTGCCCTTTGACATAAATCACCTCAATCCTTTAAGCCAGCCTTCGCCTCTGAACATGCCGTCAATGTTTTGGTCGTGGCGCGGTGGGCATAAGTTTTTGCGACTGGATATGCTAGGTGAGCAAGATGCTTGGAATTTTCATTTAGGTAGTACAGGTTGTACTTCTGCATCTGCCATGCGTTCGCCACAAACTGAATGTGTGCATGCCAATACGCTACACTTTAGTTTAAGCAAGCAACAACAAGGCGAACGTTTAATTGTGCATCTCGACAAGTTATTACAAGGCCTAGAGCTTAATGGTCGTAACTCATGTTTAATGCAAAGTGATAAAACCAGTTGCCAAGTACTCATGTCTAATCTGACTGACAACGGGGTATTTGAGTGGCGCTAAGCAGCATAGTATGTGGCTAATTAACGTGCTTAGGCTGCATCTACTTTTTATATTGTGTTTGTCGTTGTCAGCCTGTCAACCAAACACCACACCAAGCTACGAATGGAATTTACCCCTAGGGTTTCCTGCGCCTATAGTGCCGGCTGATAATCCCATGAGCCAAGCCAAAGTTGAGCTGGGTGAACAGCTATTTTTTGATCCTAAGTTGTCTTTTAACAACAGTTTGGCCTGTGCCTCTTGTCATCTACCCGAATTTGCCTTTGCCGAGCCCAAACAGAAAGCCATAGGTGCCACGGGGCAAATATTAAGACGTAATACTCAAGCTTTAGTGAATGTGGCTTACAACAGTAATTTGACTTGGGCACATTCTGGCCTCAACAGTATCGAGCAACAAATATTGATCCCAATGTTTGGTGAAGATCCCATTGAATTAGGCATCACTGGTCATGAACAAGAAATATTACAACGATTTGCTCAAGCTCCTTATGTTGAACTGTTTAACGCCGCTTTTGGTGATGATGAGGTTTCTTTTCAAAAAATAGTCTGGGCCTTGGCCAGTTATGTGCGCAGCTTAATCAGTTTAAATTCGGCGTTTGATCGTTATGCTTACCAAGCGCAAGATGATGCGATGTCAGAGAGTGCCTTGCGCGGAATGGAATTATTTTTTTCAGAAAAATTAGAATGTTTTCACTGCCATGGTGGTTTTAATTTTACTCAGTCGAGCCAACATCAAAATCAACGACTAGATTTGCGTCCCTTTCATAATACCGGTTTGTACAATATTGATGGAGCTGGCACTTTTCCTGTTGAAGATCAGGGCTTAATAGAAATTACCTTGAATAAGGATGACATGGGACGTTTTCGGGCGCCCACCTTGCGTAATGTGGCAATGACTGCACCCTATATGCATGACGGTAGCCTCGACACTTTGAATCAAGTTATTGATTTTTATGCTAATGGTGGCAGAGACGAGGGGATTGCTAGCCCATATAAAAGCACTTTTGTTAAGGGCTTTACACTTACAAAAGATGAAAAGAACGAGCTGTTGGCATTTTTAGATAGTTTGACCGATAAGGATTTTTTAAACATAAGCAATAAAAAGCCCAAATAAATAGTCGTGTTATGCAAATGACTTGTGTAACAATAAAGTGCAAGGGTGAAAAAACTTTGTTATCTTCTTTAAAATCATAGACTAAATTCAATTTAGCATCGCCGCGCAGCTTTGGAGAACAACATGACCGAGAAGCCTTTTTTAGTAAGTGGTCGCAATACCCTCATTCATAAGATCAGAAAACTGGATTTACTGATTACTAATGGCGAGGATCAACCGGCCATTATCGTCACCCATAAATCGATAAAAGAGTACAATGGAGAGATCCCAGAAAGTAAACGTGATGCCAAACTGCTGGATATGGAGTTGGTCGATGTCACGAGTCTGGATATTTTTGGTGAAGAAAAAACCTTACTGTTTGTGCAAACCATCAATGGTAAAGAATATAAAATTGATTACAGTAAACACGGCACTGAACTGTTTATTAAAATTCATCAGGAAAATGCTTTTTAGCTAAAGCATGCTGCATTGCTGCTCATCACAATACCCTGTTTAGCAGGGTATTTTTGTTTGCGCTGCACTTTTTTAAATGATCCCGCATATTGAAACCCCTCACTTATCGCTAACTGATATTTAAGACGCATTGGGATAAGTTGATTGCCTATAAATTCATGTTGTTTAACGCCAGTTGTAACAAATCCTCTTTGACCTGCGATGAAAGACCAGAAAAATAGGTTGGTTTATCGCTTGAAAACGGCTGTTTATCACTTGGTCTCGCTTTACCGTAATTGGGCTTTTTTACGCCTACTTTTCTGCCGATCTAACTTACTTTATAGCTGACGACGCAATTAAGCGTTCTTAACTAAATACAGGTAATCGAGGTAAGTCATGAAAAAAAATCTAGTTATTTCAAGCATAGTAGGTAGTTTATTGTTGTTCGGTGCAGCCCAAACTCAGGCGCAAGCAATAGATGAAACAACTGAAAAACAACTCGTCAACATTTGTAAGGCACTGCAAAGTAATAGCAAAATGAAGTTAAATCGAGCGGTTTCCAAATCAGGTTTGAATTATAGAAGTATCTCTAAGGGCTTGGTTTGCAATGGTATGGATCCCGTTACTTTTGCACTGCGTAATAATGCTCAAAAAACCGCAGAACTGTTTGCTCGTAAAGGTAATTTAGACTATCAAACATTGTTAGCTAAATTATAGTAATGCGTTGTAATTGTTCTAGATTGTTAGCGTTTTAGTACGAGCTATATCTTAGGTCATTAGACGTTATAGCTTGTACTACCCTATTACTTGCCAATTAACACTTTCCGTTATTTTTTTATCCCCAGTCTTGTTTAGTTTCAGCACACCACATGTCAGTTTTATCCCTAATTCAGCTTTGGCATGGAACTTTTTGATAGCGTTACATTATCGCCTCACTGCGTTTGCAGTAGTGCGATTAAACATAATTAAAAATAGTTAATCAGGGAGTTTTCCATGGGAAAAATCATATTTAGAAAAAGTCTAGCGGCACTCGCTGTTGCAGCTTCAATTGGCTTGTCTGCATCTGCATTTGCTGCAGATACGGGAGGCTTAAAAATTAAAGTTACTGATGCAAACGGTCGTGCAATTGTTGGTGCTACCGTAAAAGTGAATACGCCAGAAAGTTTAACCAGTAAAGAAGCTGTTTCTGACGCAGAGGGCTATGTTCGCTTAGTTGGTCTTGATCCTTCCCACAAATATCATGTTGATATTGCTGGTAATGGATATTTACCCTTGGCCGCAGATCAAGTGCGCGTCGTAACAGGCAAAAACCTAAGCTTAAGTTATGTGCTTAATAACGAAGATATGGAAACCATTGAGGTAACCGGCAGACAAGCAGCAACACTGGATACGACTTCATCTGTTGTAGGTTTGGATCTTACTTTAGATCTGGTTGACTCTTTGCCGACTCAACGTAGTTATCAAAGTTATTTGCAGCTTGTACCGGGCGTTAAACCCAGTGCAGGCAATAACCCGTCGTCTAAATCAGGCGTTAACTACTCTGACATTCCGGACAGTCGATATGGCGGAGCAGGTAGTTCTTCAGATAATGTTTATTATATTGATGGTGTTAACGTAACGGATAACTCAACAGGTACTTTTGGTGCAAACTTTAACTCCGAAATTATTCAAGAACAGCAAATTATAACCGGCGGAATTCCTGCCAAATATGCCGGTGGGGCAGGACTAGTATCACGAGTTTCGACTAAGTCGGGTAGTAATGAGTTTCATGGTTCCATCAACTATTATTTACAAAATGATAGCTTAGTCAGTGACTACAAACCGGATAGTATATCTGAAGCAAGTTTTAAAAACTTCGATGCTGCTGTGACCTTAGGAGGCCCAATTATCGAAGATAAGTTGTGGTTTTTTGCCTCTTATCAGGTGAAAAATGAGAAAAATGATGTACCGGATCCTGCAACAGGCGCCGTAGCCCGCTCGGTTGAAAACGACGCTAAACTTGGCTTCGGAAAACTCACTTGGCAAGCAACTGATGATGATCGTTTAACCTTAACCTTCTTTAATGATCCGACCTCTATAAGTGGCACGACTCAAGTTACGACTCCCAACAACCGTGATAGAGCAAGAGAACAAGGTGGTGATAATTATAAAATTGATTATTCTCACTCTTGGGATTATTTAGTCCTTAACGTTGGTTACATGGATCACGAAGGTGAATTAACTGATATCGCAGCGGATCAATCTAATTTCAACGATGTCGCTTTTAACGGATTTCCTTCTAGTCAGGCAACAGAAAGCTTGGGCGGCTTAGGCGCCAATACTGTGCGTTTCCGTAACAAAAAAGGCGGGTACATAAACCTAGAATACTATTTGGATACGGATTTTGGTGATCATAGTTTTGAATTCGGCTATGAAATTGAAAATAACGAAAATTTTTCAAACCAAGTTTATACCGGTAGTGACGCCGCTCGTTATACCTCGATAAGCACTCAAAACGCGGGTGTAACCCTTGATGAATATATTGGTGCTGGTTGGGTAGGAAGCAGACGATTCTCAGGGGTCGATTACGCAAGGGTCATTACTGCAATCAATGACAGTAGTGACAAAGCATTTTATGTTGACTTGTTAGATACCGATGCTGATGGCGTGGTTAGCTCGGCGGAGTTGGGGGCCTTAACCTTTGATAGCACTGTAGGTAACCCAAATGGACAGATTAACAACTATCGTATTCAACAAATTGTTCAAGCACCGGCAAAACTAGAAACTAAAGGTCAAATATTTTATGTGCAAGACAGTTGGACGCTCGACCAACTTACTATTGTTGGTGGTTTACGCGCAGAAAAATGGGATCACATTGATGACAGTGGTAATAAAATATTTACTTTCGGCTGGGACGTGGCACCACGTTTAAGTGCTGTATACGACATTAATGGCGATGGTGACAGTAAAGTATGGGGATTTGCAGGTCGTTATTATGATCCCGTCCGTACCAACATGACCTCTTTTGCTGGCGTTTTAGCAGGGCAAGTTACGGAGGAGTCACTTTTTATCAAAGATCGTTGGTTAAACTTCCGCACACGCGGCGGTGCTAAACAACCTGATGCCATTTTTGCGCCAACCACTGAGACCACGTATACCGATGAGATTATGTTGGGATACTCCAAAAATGTCAGCGATGATATGACTGTATCGGCAACCTATACTGACCGTAAAACCAAAGATATTCTTGAAGATTATGATCTTGATTTATACAGCAATGTATTGAAAGACACGCTTTTTGAGTTACCAATCAGTTATTTTGGTTACGATACAGCGCCAGCAGCAAACTACTTCCTAGCTAATTTAGAGGGAGCGAAGCGGGTATATAAGGGCTACGAATTTTCTTTCCGTAAACATCGTAGTAACGACAACTGGCAAATGTTAGCTTCGTATACTCACAATGATGCCAAAGGTAATTCTAACTCAGACAGTAATGCTGACTACCAGGGTGATATTGAGCGTTACGATCCACGGGCACCAAACCAGTATGGTAAACAACCCGGTAATATCGAAGATCAACTTAAATTTGCGGGCTCTTATTTCTTTGATAATGGTTTTGAAATTGGTGCTGTCTATTCTTGGAACTCTGGCACGTTGTACAGTGAAACAGAATCAGTTGGTGGTCGCCACTTACCCATAGCCGTTGATACACCCTATGAATATGGGGGTTACACTCATGATTGGATTAGAGAGGGGGCGGTTGGCTCTCACTCCACTCCTTCATATGGCACTTTGGATTTACGTGTTAAATATGAAATGGACTTTGACATCTATAAAGCGGAATTCTTTTTAGATATCTTTAATGCCCTTGATAACCAAGCCGTTATTCGTGAACAAGACTTGTTTTACGGTGGTGGTGGATTCGAATTTGGCGAAGCACAAGCTTGGATAGAGCCCAGACGATTCTACCTTGGTGGGCGTTTGTCGTTCTAACAGTGTGCTTGAAGTGTAAGCTAAACATACTTGTGATTTGATTGAATATAGGAGCAGTTCATCTCATACCGCCAATTGTTCGTTTCATCACAAAACGCTGTTGTGCTCACTGTTAGTCATTACACTCATATTGTCGGCGTAGTGACCCGATGAATACATACTAATTTATAAAAATATGTATTGTTTCCTGGATCAGAGGGGCAAGTTTAACAACTTGCCCCTTTCTTTTTTGTGGCAATTATTGGCCCATCTTACCATCCCGTGATTCGTCTCAGATTGTTAGTGCGTTCGTTTCAGCAAATGTATATTTCGTCCCAGCAACTAAAATGGATCTTGATATGTATCGATGTATAGTGATTGACGATGAGCGTTTGGCGCGGGAAAGGATAACCTGTTTTATTGACGAACATGTACGTTGGCAAGTTGTGGCGCAAAGTGGGGAATTTTTTGAGGCTCAGCAATTGATCATCAAACATCAGCCCGATCTCTGTTTTATGGATATTAATATTGTCGGTGGCAGTGGCATTGAGTTAGTTTACTCCTTACAGCAACTTGTGACTTGCCACTGGGTTTTTACGACGGCCCATAGTGATTTTGCGCTGCAGGCTTTTGAGCTTAATGCACTGGATTATTTGCTTAAGCCTTTTGAAAATAGCCGATTGAGTCATACTCTTGCTAAAGCAGAAAAGTTAAAACAAGTACAGGCCAAAAAGTGTAAAAACATACTGGCGGTTAAATCGATAGGGGCCGTCGAATTTGTCAATGTGTCTGACATTATCTGGATCAAGGGCGCGGCTAATTATGTGGAATTACATTGCAAAGGTAGAATGATATTACACCGCGAAACCTTAGCTAATTTAGAACAGCAGCTCAATCCGGATAAATTTGTTAGGGTGCATCGTTCTGCTATGGTCAACGTAGAAAACGTCAATTCACTCAGCAGTGAATTAGGGCGCTTTTCCTTGTTGCACTTAAGCAATGGCGACGAAGTTAAGATAGGGCAGGGACACAGGGCGTCTTTATTTGAATATTTTGGTCTCGATACTCAACACTGATGCGAGTTGTATTTAATCTGAAGTGTGAATAATTCAACGTGAATAACTCAGTACAAAGCTACTTTAACCAACAACATAAACCGTCGTTTTATTTACTGCACAGCTTAGGCTGGGCGGCCTATGTGCTTATTTTTTTCACTGATAATCTATTTTTCTTCAAGGATTTTAATAAGTTAGGCTTAAATGTGTTTTTCCCCTTAGTATTGGCAGGCCTGTCAGCCGCTTTACTCACATGGCCGTTAAGGCATGTGTACCGGAGGTGTTGGAAACTGCCTGCTCTGTGGTTAATTGTGACGATTGTGAGCAGTAGTTTGTTGGTGGCGATAATCTGGACGCCCATTAAAAATCTGGCGATTTGGTATTTTTACGAAGGTTTTGATGTGTGGGGCTTTTTACAAGGTCAGGATGTTGATCCGTCATTTCGTTGGTACATGCTGTTTATGTCCATTAGTTATGCCTTTTTCATGATCTTGGTGTGGAGCAGTTTGTATTTTGGCATCAACTATCACTATCGTCTGGTCAGTGAAAAACAAATGCATCTTGACGCGCTCAGACTTTCCCATGTGGCACAAATCAAAATGTTGCGTTATCAGATCAATCCCCATTTTTTGTTCAATACCCTTAATGCCATCTCTACCTTAGTGCTTCGAGGTGACAAAGAAAAAGCCAATGGCATGCTCACACGGCTTTCTACTTTTTTACGTTTTTCTTTAGATAATGACCCGGAAAAAAAGATCCGTTTATATGAAGAACTTAAAGCCTTGATGCTTTATCTAGAAATTGAGAAAACCCGCTTTGATGAACGATTGACAGTAAAATTTAAGGTTGAGCCTCAAGCCGAATCTTTGTTAGTTCCGAGTTTGTTATTGCAGCCATTGGTTGAAAACTCAATTAAATACGCAATTGCACAAATGGCCACGGGGGGGCTGATTTCTATCAGTGCCTTTTGTAAAAATAACTCGTTACATCTCGAAGTTGCGGACAATGGTCCCAGTGTTGACAATGAAGCAGATAACTTCGTAAAGCAGAACTATCACCATACTCAGCATTCAGGTGTGGGGGTGCAAAATATTATTGAACGCCTCAAAGTTCTTTATCCAGACCAACATCAATTTCAAGTTTCTAAAGAAAAACGTCAAGGTTATAAAGTGAAAATTGTTATTCCAATGGAACAGCCGTGAATCGGCTTTTAAGCGTTATCGTAGTAGATGATGAGCCTCTGGCCAGAGAGGGCTTACGTTATCGTTTGGAGGTAGATGCACGTATCCAAGTATTGGCAGAGTGTGCCTCAGCGGATCAGGCTTTATTAGATATTGAACGACTGCAGCCCGACGTGGTGTTTTTAGATATTGAAATGCCTGGTATGAGCGGCCTTGATCTCGCTAAACAGTTAACATTACAGGCAGGGCATAAGGTTAAAGTGGTGTTTGTTACCGCGTTTCGAGAATTTGCCATTAATGCCTTTGATTTCAAGGCTTTTGATTATTTGTTAAAACCCTTTGCAGATGAGCGTTTACATCAATGTATCGAAAATCTATTAGAGGCCTTTAGCCAGACTGAAACGGTTCAACAACATCAAAAATTAGGTTTACTACTCAATCGTAAAACTGGCAATTCCATTGATGGCCTGCTGCAAAACCTTGAAGTAGCAAATCAATCATCATTAAACGAACTGCAACAAACTATTTCGTTAAAAAATGGCTCAGAGTGGCTAAGAGTGAAGCTCGACAGCATTTCGTGGATTGAAGCCGCTGGCGATTATATGTGTGTGCATACGGTTGATGGCTCACATATTATTCGCAAAACCCTCAAACAGTTTGAAAATGAACTTGATGCTAAACGTTTTCCACGGGTCAATCGTTCGGCCATGGTGAATATTCAAAAACTCATGAAACTCACCCCCAATTCGAACGGTGAATATGTCGCGCAACTTTCTACCGGTGACAGAGTAAAGGTGAGTCGTAAATACAAATTCAGATTAGATGAATTGAAAAAGGGTTAAAAAGACGTAATGATGTTAACTCTAATCCTTGTATAGATTAAGCCTAATGCCCAATGTTGTTTTATTGATTTTGTTATGCTCAATGGCGAGCAGCTATGCGGCAGAAAATGACCAGAGCATTATTATATTTTCCAGTTCAGCTAGCGATCAGCAAACAGGCCCTGAACCCCTTGTTTTTAATTTTCTAGTAGAGCAACTAGAGGACTACCATTTCCAACAAGTCCATGCGGGTGTCGATCGAAGTCTGCAAATGTTAAGTAATCTGACTGAAGGTTGTATTCGCAATGTGGTGAAAAATCCGCAACGAGAATTGTTTTTCGATTACTCCTTACCCGAAACCCTTTTTCTTGGAGTTAAAGCCTATCTGAGCCCCAGAGCTGCCCAATTCATTGCTGCCGATGAGGGCAATACTATCGACTTAGTTGCATTTGCCCAGCGACACAAGTTAGTAGTGGGAATAGACAAGGAACGTTCTTATGGTGCCTTAATTGATGGGGAATTAGCTAAACTGCCCGACGTAAATAAATATGTCAAAGAAGGAATCGAAAGCGAAGAGCGCATGGCTGGTATGTTGCTAGCCAACAGGATTGATATGTGGCTGGAGTATCAAACGGTGATGGATAATTATCAGCAACAACACTTACCCAACACCAGACTGAGAAATTATTATGTTGAGGGCGCGGCACGTTTTATTTATAGCCATATCGCCTGTAAAAAGAGTGCTAATTCAGCCGCGTTGATCAATAAAATTAATCAGCAATTGGCACTTTTATATCAAGACGATATTTATTATCAAGCCCACATCCAATTTATAAGTGACAAACTTAAAAACAGTTTTAACGAAGTGTTTAAACTATTTTTAGCTGAGCATTAAGTGGCACTGTTTATCCGAGACTCCGCTTAATTCAAGACTACGGATTTTTACGGCTTGAATTTTATCAATTCGCCACAAAATATAAGGGCTACCATCTGGTCTGTACTATATTAGCGTTAACAGATACTTGCATTATTTCCCCTAAGTTAAGGAATGAAATTGACTATTAAACTCGGCATAGTGATGGATCCTATCAAGTCCATCAATATTAAAAAAGATACCAGTTTTGCCATGTTGCTAGCCGCACAGGCCAGAGGCTATGAGATTTTTTATATGGAAATGGGCGATCTGTATCTGCAAAACGGTAAACCTATGGCCCTGATGCAAGGTTTGCAGGTTCGTTATGATGCCGACAATTGGTATGAGTTTACTGGCGAAACCAATCAATCGCTGGCTGAGCTCGACATCATTTTAATGCGTAAAGATCCTCCTTTTGACGGTGAGTTTTTGTATGCCACCCAGATGTTTGAATTAGCCGAGCAAGCCGGTACCTTGGTAGTCAATAAAGCGCAAAGCTTAAGGGATTTTAACGAAAAATTGTTTACTTCGTGGTTCCCAGATCTAATCCCTGAGACCCTAGTAACACGCAACAGTAAGCTCATTAGAGAATTCCATCAAACCCATCAGGATATTATTTGTAAACCCTTAGATGGCATGGGGGGGACGTCTATTTTTAGAGTCAAAGAAGACGGTAATAACCTTGGGGTGATCATTGAAACCTTAACCGAACTGGGCACACGTTATGCGATGTTTCAGCGTTATTTACCTGAAATCAAAGATGGCGATAAACGTATCTTGATTGTGGATGGGCAGGTTATTCCTTACTGTCTGGCACGTTTGCCTACCAAGGGCGAAAATCGCGGTAATCTTGCCGCGGGTGGCACCGGCAGACCACAGCCTTTATCTGAGTCAGATAAAAAGATCGCTGAAGCTATTGCCCCGTTATTAGTGGAAAAAGGCCTGATATTTGTGGGTTTAGACGTAATAGGAGAACGCATTACTGAAATTAATGTGACCAGTCCGACTTGCGTGAGAGAAATCGAAGCAGCCTATGATATTAGTATCACCGATATATTATTTGACGCGCTGGAAAAACGTTTGCAGGCTAAAACCCTTGAGAGGAGACATTAATTTTTATGCAGAGTCTGCAAAATCATTTATTGATTGCAACACCTACTATGGGCGACCCGTATTTTTCACGCACAGTGACTTATATTTGTGAACATAATGAGCACGGCACAATGGGCTTGGTGATTAACCAAGCGGTTGGTATGAACTTAAAACAACTGATCGAGCAAACTGACGAAAACGCCATTGTATTGGCTGAAAAAGCCAAAGGCATAGTATTGGCTGGTGGGCCTGTTTCGCAGGAAAGAGGTTTTATTTTACATACCACGCAAGCAGGTTGGGAATCGAGTTTAGCGCTGACCAGCGAGATTATGGTAACTACCTCAAAGGATATTCTAACTGCACTGGGGAATGATTCTGGGCCGACAAAATCATTAGTAACATTAGGTTATGCGGGTTGGGATGCTGGCCAGTTAGAAGAAGAATTGCAAACCAATGCATGGTTAACCATTGAGGCAGACTTACATTTGTTATTTGATGTGCCTATCCATAAAAAATGGGAAATGGCTGTGCAAAAACTCGGTATTGATATCTGGCAACTTGGGCCGGATGTGGGGCATGCATAGTTTGAATATTAATAAGCTAGGTTGCTGAACTATGGCTAAAAATGGTCAACGTACTGTACTCAGTTTTGATTTTGGCACTAAAAGCATTGGCGTTGCTGTAGGGCAGGAAATTACTGGTACAGCATCACCACTTAATGCCTTAAAAGCGGTGGATGGCATACCTGATTGGAATGTGGTGGCAGCGTTGTTTGCAGAATGGTCTCCGCAACTTGCGGTGGTTGGATTACCACTGAATATGGATGGTTCTAAACAAGAAGTGACCTTTGCGGCGCAAAAATTTGCAAATCGCCTTAATGCTAAATATCGGGTGCCAGTGGAAACCTGTGATGAGCGTTTGACCACAGTAGACGCTAAAGCACGTTTGTTTGAACTAGGCGGTTATAAAAAACTTGATAAACAAAAAGTCGATAGTGTGTCAGCGTGTTTGATCTTTGAAAGCTGGTTCGAAAAATCGTTTGATTGACTTTGTTTGCGTTGAACTGCTCGATTGTTTGAGGTAGATAAGCGCAGATAAGGTGAGAAACAGCATTTAGCATAAATCATAACTAAATATCTGATAATTATTATGCCGATAACAGAACAAGCGCTTTCTAATTACGCTTATTTCTGCTATTTTCTCGAGTAAATAGACGTCCAGATGTCTGAAATCATTTTTTTCAATTTGCAATGCGGAAATCCTCATGAGTAAAGTATCACTGCCCAAAGATAAAATTAAAATTTTGCTACTCGAAGGTTTGCATCAAAGCACCTTAGATACGCTTAAAGCTAATGGTTATGAAAATATTGAATATTTAAAAACCTCCTTACCTGAAGAGCAGTTAATCGAAAAGATTAAAGATGTGCATTTTATTGGTATCCGTTCTAGAACTCACTTGAGCGAAAATGTCATAGCTGCGGCGAATAAATTAGTAGCGGTAGGTTGTTTTTGCATAGGTACTAATCAAGTTGATCTTGAAGCAACCAAAAAGCGTGGTATTCCGGTATTTAATGCGCCGTTTTCGAATACCCGCTCGGTAGCAGAATTGGCGTTAGGTCAGATCATCTTGTTATTACGTGGCATACCGGCTAAAAATGCCATGGCCCATAAAGGTATTTGGGACAAATCAGCCAATGGCTCATTTGAAGCTCGTGGTAAAACCTTAGGAATTATCGGTTATGGCCATATCGGTACTCAATTAAGTATTTTGGCTGAGCACTTAGGTATGCGAGTACAGTTTTTTGATTTGGAAGATAAGCTGGTATTAGGAAACTCCACTCAAATTAAAACCCTTAAGCAGTTACTCAAAACCTCTGATGTGATCAGTTTACATGTACCAGAGACGGAACAAACTCAGAACATGATTGGCGCAAAAGAGTTTGCCATGATGAAAGATGGTGCGATCATTATGAATGCCGCTCGTGGCACAGTGATCGACATCGACGCGTTAGTTGATGCATTAAAGAGCGGTAAGCTTTCTGGTGCGGCGATCGACGTATTTCCTGTTGAGCCAAAATCCAATGACGACTTGTTTGAATCACCCTTAACCCAGTTTGATAATGTGATCTTAACGCCCCATGTGGGTGGCAGTACCCAAGAAGCGCAGCAAAATATCGGCATCGAAGTTGCGGGTAAATTGGCTAAGTACAGCGACAATGGTTCAACGTTGTCAGCGGTTAATTTTCCTGAAGTATCGTTACCTGAACATTTAAATCGCTCAAGACTATTGCATATTCACCACAATATTCCTGGTGTCTTGACCAAAATCAACCAAGCTTTTGCCGAAAAAGGCATTAATATTGCCGCGCAATATTTACAAACTAAAGGTGATATTGGTTATGTGGTTATTGATGTTGAAACTGATGATGCGGCAGAGGCCTTTGAACAATTGACCTTGATTGATGGCACTATTAAAACCCGTATTTTGCACTAAATTTGCCGTTGCTTAGGTGCTAACAAAACGACCTAAATCATTAAAAACCCAGCATTAGCTGGGTTTTTTGTTATTAGGTGTATGTGAAATGTTGGGCTAGGTCAGATCGGAAAATTCAGACTAAAATGCACACCTTTCCCAGGCTGTGACTGACAATCAATATTTCCTCTAAGTACTTTCATTACGATGTTGTTGCAGATATGCATGCCTAAGCCACTGCCACCTGAATCACGGGCTAAGGTGAAAAATGGTTTATAGATATTTTCTATGGTCTCTTCGTTCATGCCTATACCATTATCATAATAATCAATTTGCACGTTTTTCAGATTATTATCCGCCTTTGTGAGACGAGCTTTAATGATGATTTGTCCTATGCTGCCTTTGGGGAAGGCGTGTTGTGCAGAGTTCATAATTAAATTGATAAGTAATTGGCTGATAGCGCCAGCATTGCTACTGATGGTTAAATCAGCGGGAACATCAATACAGAATTTATGTGGTGTCGCTTTTAATCTAGGTTTTAGCGACAACAGCACTTCATAGACATATTCACACAAATTAAACGAACGTAGATCCTGACTATGTTGATCAATGGACAGTTGTTTAAAGGTTTTAATTAGCTCATCAGCGCGGGATAGGTTTCTTTCAATAATGATCGATGCTTCTGCGGCATCGTTGAAATAACTGACTAATTCAGACTTTTTTAGTTGTTCGTCTTGCAGTTTTTTAAGCACCATCTGTTGTACATCATGTAAAAAGCTAGCTGCCGTAATCGCCACCCCAATGGGGGTATTCATTTCATGGGTTAGACTCGACATCATGGTGCCAAGTGCTGCCATGTTTTCAAGCTCAATTAATTGACTTTGTACTTCGGTACGTTGAGCAAGTGCCTTTTTTAATAAACCATTGCTGTCATTTAAAGCGTTTTGTCGGTTTTCTAATTGTTGATGCAGGCTAAGTTGTTTACGTAGTTCTAAGGTTTTTGACTTAGCGTGTGTAATCAGAGCTGCGAGGGTTCTTGCACCTTGTTGCACTATCGCTAAGTTTTCGTTGGTCGGCATTTTGGTGCTATTAAAAAATACACTGACTAGCCCGCTTACTACACCCGCAGAACTGACAATAGGTAAAGTCCAATTTGCTTGAATACTGTGATCTGTAGCGCTTTGCTGTAATGTCGCCCACGCATCTGACTGATGAATGTTAGCGCTGATCAACATGGCTTTTTTTAAACTCTCACCATCTTCATCGATATGGTTTTGTGGAAAATATTGGCTAATACACTCGCGCAAAAATGGATTGAAGTGGCTAGACGTAGTTCCCATTGGTCGAAATGACTGATTGTGGCTGGCATAAAGCAATACCTGACACAAACTAGCTTCGAGCATATTTTCCAGACAATAAGCAATTTTGGTCACACCTTGCTCAAGCAAACCACCATTGAGTAGCTCCTCCATAGCGGTAAGTCTGGCATGATCCAATAGTTTTTGATTGATGGGATGAATTTTTGTTTCGAGGTTATTACTAACCAATTGTAAAGAATGCATGTTTACTTATTATTTTTTGTACATGTAATGGCTAATTTAACATAATTATTACATATGTAAAGAACCTAGAATTATTAGAGATCACCATGTATTGCTTGCAGCGCGGTGATAGCGGCCACTGCGGCTGTTTCAGTCCGTAGGACTCGGGGGCCCAATTGAATGGTATGAAAGCCATGCTCTTCGGTTTGATAAATTTCATGTTCAGAAAAACCGCCTTCAGGACCTATTAACAATCGTGCGCCGCTAGGGGGCAAGGCAATATGACGGAAGGCTTTGTCGGCTCGTGGGTGTAGGGTTAATCTGAGCTGACTCGTGGACTGATTTATCCAATCAGCAAAGTCCGTGGCTTGGTTGAGCTTAGGTAATATGTTGCGACCACATTGTTCACAAGCTGAAATCACCAGTTTTTGCCATTGTTCATGTTTTTTGAGCCAGCGCTCTTCACTAAGTTTGACTCCACAGCGTTCGGTGATAAGTGGAGTTATTTCGGTGACGCCTAATTCAACCGCTTTTTGAATGACCCATTCCATACGATCACCACGGGACACTCCCTGAGCTAAATGAATGTTTAATGGTGATTCAAGACTAAATGACAATTTGGAGTCAACCATAGCAACCACTTTGCGTTTAGTCACATCAACTAAATGACCACAGTATTCTGCGCCATCGCCATTAAATAATACTATGGCCTGACCTACTTTAGCTCGTAAGACATTGGCTAAGTGATTGACAGCATCATCGGTCAAACTAACGTGCTGATCGACAATTAATAACTCGGGGTGGTAGATACGTGAAATTCGCATGTTTTACAAAATGAAATGAACATGAACGAATAGTAACAATAAATTTGCAATGACATAAGAGGGCAGCGAAGCCCGTTAGGGGTTCCATCCTAACAGGCTTTGACAATAACTAGTTGATTTCTATTACCTTGGATGGTCCTATACTGCGATGCAAACGTGGGTTATCGGCTATGACGTTAGCCCCTTTGCGTGCATGTTTAGTATTTTTACCTGTTTCTTTTGATAAAGAAAACGCCAGAAGTACAAAAATAGAAAAAACTAAAAAATAAACTAGCAACATTTTCAATTCCTTTAAAAATATTATGCTTTCCGAAAAGTCCGGAGGCAGAAGTATAACACTAACAACGCTAAATTCTCAAAAAATGTTTGTACAAAAAACGTACTTTCGACCATTTGCTCAAATTATAAGCACTTAGCTAGAGTAGAGGGAAATGATGACAATTTTGTTATTACGTAAGAAAAAAACATTAGTAGTAGCAATTATTGTCCAGATTATTTTATCCTCTTATGCTTAGAGAGTTAGGTAAACTCTCTTTTTTGGATGTCACAACACTTGGAGTTAAGTATGTTTGAATTTGATGCAGAAAAGGTCTCGCAACTCGTCGATACCTATGTAATACCCTGGTCGATTAATATTGTCATGGCAATAATAATTTATATTATTGGCCGTATTATTGTCGGCATAGTGGTGGGTTTACTCGGCAAGCTGTTAGCCCGCTCTAAATATGACGATATGTTAGTGGATTTTGTTAAAGCTATTGCTAATGCAGTATTGATGCTGTTTGTAATCGTAGCCTCTTTAGACAGGTTGGGGGTTGATACAACATCGCTAGTGGCTATATTAGGTGCTGCAGGTTTAGCCATAGGTTTGTCTCTGCAGGGCTCATTGCAAAATTTTGCAGCCGGCGTGATGTTATTGGTATTCCGTCCTTTTAAAGCTGGAGACTTTATCGAAGCAGGTGGTACTTCTGGGGTAGTGAAGAGCATCAGTATTTTTACCACTATGATGACAACCCCAGATAATAAAGAAATCATTGTGCCGAATGGCAAAATTTACAGTGATAATATTATCAATTATTCGGCTAAAGCTACCCGCCGTGTGGATATGGTGGTAGGCATTAGTTACGATAGTGATTTGAAAAAAGCCAAAGCTATTTTGAATGAAATGGTTGCTGCTGATGAACGTATACTAAAAGATCCTGCACCTACAGTTGCGGTGGCTGAGTTAGCCGACAGCAGTGTGAATTTTGTGGTACGCCCTTGGGTGGCAGCGGCTGATTTTTGGGCCGTTAAGTTTGATTTTACCGAAGCGGTTAAATTACGCTTTGATGCCGAGGGTATTACTATTCCTTATCCGCAAATGGATGTGCATTTACACAAAACTGAGTAATTGTATAAAAGTTATAAAGCGTATTAAAAAAACGCCAGTACTTAGACTGGCGTTTTTCATTTGTTTTGTTATTGAACTGCCATAAGTGATTATTATTTTTTCAATAAATCTCGTATTTCAGTAAGTAATAGTTCTTGTTTCGGTGGCTCCACCGATTTAGCTGCTGGAGGCGCGGCTTCTTCTTTTTTCTTTAAGGAGTTCATGGCTTTTACACCCACAAAAACAGCCATCGCGACAATAATAAAATCGATAACAGTTTGGATGAACTTGCCCCATGCTATCGCTACTGCAGGTGCATCACCACTTGCTTCTTTAAGGATAAAAGCAAGATCAGTAAAGTTGACTCCACCCAAGGCTAAACCTAAAGGCGGCATAAGCACATCAGCCACAAAAGAAGCGACAATTTTACCAAAAGCCGCGCCAATAATAATACCTACCGCCATATCAACAACGTTGCCTTTCATGGCAAATTGCTTAAACTCAGACATAAAACTCATACGTAATTCCTTCTAGTTAAATACTTAAGCAAGTGTATAACCCTACACATTGGCAAACAAGGTTTATTGTTTTTTACAGTTTGGACGAATACTGGCGGCGGCAAATTTGGTTTGGGCAGCAGGCATATTTTTTTGTAAATTGTCAATGCGGGTCGTGGGTAATGGGTGAGTAGAGAGCAATTCAGGCTGCCTCGCACCGCCACTGGCTTTGGACATGTTTTCCCACAGTTTGACCGATTGCTCAGGTGCAAAACCTGACATGGCCATCAGATCCAAACCAATCAAATCCGCTTCTGATTCGTGAGTGCGGCTAAAAGGCAGTTGCAAGCCAACCTGCACTCCAGCCCCGATAGCAGCCATGATTAAGTTATTGTTGGCAATTTGTTTTGTTTCGAGCAAAGCATTAGTGGCTTCCATACCTATACCAATAAGAGTACTACTCGACATTCTTTCGTTGCCGTGTTCTGCGATGACGTGACCTACTTCATGACCGATTACCGCAGCCAGTTGTTCTTGATTTTCGGTTACTTCTAATAAACCAGTGTAAACCCCAATTTTACCACCAGGTAACGCAAATGCGTTGACTTGAGGATCATCAAATACCACTAGTTCCCACTCTCCAGCAAATACCGATTTGGGCACATTTTTAGTAATAGCATCAGCCACACAAGATACAAATTGATTGGTTACAACTTTAGTGGACACTTTTTGTTCGGCTTTCATACCATCAAAGGCTTGTTCACCCATTCCAGCCAATTGAGCAGATGAATAAATTTTTAATTGGTTACGACCTAAGGGGGATTTAGCGCAGGCAACGGCCACACACACAGCACTTAATATCAATACGCAACGGGATAGGGATAACAAAATAGTAACTCCAAAGTAATAACTATAATGTTGGAATTTATACCACAAAGCATAAAATGTTGTTAAACAGATTGTCATATGCCAGCTTAAGTTAAACTGTTAAGCCTATGTTCAGTAAACAGTGATTATTTTTATCAATGAAATAATATACGCCTCAGAATCAACACTTGGATGACCTATGCAACGTAAACTTATGTTTTTACCCCTAATGTTAGGGCTTGCTACTTTATATGGATGTGCGAACTCAAATGATTATGACAGACAGGCCAAAAATCAATTTGTCACAGAATTTTTTGCTTTAGTTGAAAATGTCGAAAAAGTGCGTTTTAAATCTTATGTTGGTGAGGGCATGGCCGTAGGGGCTGTGGATGGCCTGCTGAATAGTTCTCGTGGTAATCGTGACGATATGATAGCTGGCGCCATAGTGGGTGCCTTTTTTGGCGGATTATTAACGGCGGTTTTTGAAGGTAGTACGACTGGTTATGAATACCAATTACAGGCCGTGGATGGTGATATAGTGAATGTGATTGTGGATAAAAAAGCGGCCGATGAAGGTGACTGTGTCATTGTTAGGGTGGCGGGGGATGTCAGGATATCTAAAATACCAATCGATTTGTGCATTGAAGCGGCGAAAGAATATCCGCAGATTTAATCTAAGCACACTTATTTTTGCATTTTTTCAAACGCAAAAACGCCTCGAAAGAGGCGTTT
>NZ_LSNE01000018.1:90804-107093 GCF_001565895.1 Paraglaciecola hydrolytica | reverse complement strand
TGGGTGAGATCACGGTTTTTGTATTACAAACCCGCTTTTAACATTTCAGCTTTATCAGTTTGTTCCCAAGGGAATTCATCACGTCCAAAATGCCCATAAGCCGCGGTCGCTAGATAAATAGGGCGTTCTAAATCTAACATTTTAATTAAGCCGTAAGGACGTAAATCAAAATTGGCCCGAACGAGTTGAATTAATTTGGCTTCTGAAATTTTGCTGGTACCAAAGGTTTCAATGTTAATTGAAGTGGGCTCGGCTACACCAATGGCATAAGATACCTGAATTTCACATCTATCGGCTAAACCAGCTGCCACAATATTTTTAGCCACATAACGGCCAGCATAAGCGGCTGAACGATCCACTTTTGATGGATCCTTACCCGAAAATGCACCACCACCATGACGGGCCATACCACCGTAGGTATCGACGATGATTTTACGACCGGTTAAACCACAGTCACCCATGGGACCGCCAATCACAAAACGGCCGGTAGGGTTAATAAAAAACTTGGTTTTTGACGTCAGCCATTTTTCTGGCAAAACGGGTTTGATAATTTCTTCCATTACCGCTTCACGCAGGTCAGCGGTACTAATTGAATCACAATGCTGAGTAGACAATACCACTGCATCTATGCCAACCGGTTGGTTGTTTTCATAGATAAAAGTAACTTGGCTTTTAGCATCAGGACGTAACCAGCTTAAGCTGCCATTTTTACGTACTTCCGCCTGACGTTTAACCAATCTATGCGCGTAAGTCACTGGCGCTGGCATCAGCACATCAGTTTCGTTGCTGGCGTAACCAAACATCAGACCTTGGTCACCAGCACCCTGTTCTTCAGGAGAGCTGCGATCCACACCCTGATTAATATCCGGTGACTGTTTACCTATGGCATTTAATACCGCACAAGAATCCGCATCAAATCCCATATCAGAATGGGTATAACCGATTTCTCTGACGGTTTTGCGAGTCAATTCTTCAATGTCTACCCATGCTGAGGTAGTGACTTCGCCACCTACCAGTACCATACCGGTTTTGACAAAAGTTTCACAAGCCACGCGGGCTCTTGGATCCTGAGTTAAAATGGCATCCAGTACCGCATCAGAAATTTGATCAGCGATTTTATCGGGATGACCTTCTGATACAGACTCAGAGGTAAATAAATGTGTTGTCATAAAAGTGCCTTTTTTTGCTCGATGTTGGTTTATCGACTCTATAGCTGGATATTTTACCTATTGTAATGAAAAATACCAGTCTTTCCATCTAGACGTCCAAACGTCTTTGGTTTCAAGTCCATTATCGAGAAATAAAGTCATACAAATACGAACTTTTGTTATATGAAAAGCATTGAAGTTGCTGATAGGCTAATACAAAATGCCCGTCCAATCGGATCTGTTCGTTCATCTCACCTTAGTGGTTTGATTTTATATTTATAGTCAGGAGACAACATGCCTCAACGTCAAGAACTTGCCAACGCCATTAGAGCGCTCAGTATGGATGCTGTGCAAAAAGCTAATTCAGGTCACCCGGGAGCCCCGATGGGCATGGCTGATATTGCTCAAGTATTATGGAGTGATTTTTTAAACCATAATCCTGCCAATCCCAAATGGCCAAACCGCGACCGTTTTATTATGTCAAATGGTCATGGTTCGATGTTGGTGTACTCACTACTGCATTTATCTGGCTACGACTTACCCATTGAAGAATTGCAAAATTTCCGTCAATTACATTCGAAAACCCCTGGTCACCCTGAATATGGTTATGCGCCTGGTGTTGAAACCACTACTGGCCCACTAGGTCAAGGGATCAGCAATGCAGTAGGTATGGCAATCGCTGAAAAAACCTTAGCTGCTCAGTTTAACCGCCCAGGTCACGATATCGTTGATCACTTCACTTATTGCTTTTTAGGTGACGGTTGTTTGATGGAAGGGATTTCTCATGAAGCCTGTTCGTTGGCGGGTACATGGGGATTAGGTAAATTGATCGCATTTTGGGATGACAATGGCATCTCAATTGATGGACATGTTGAAGGATGGTTTACTGATAATACTCCAGCACGTTTTGAAGCCTATGGCTGGCACGTGATTACTGGCGTAGATGGTCATGATCCACAAGCCATTGCTGCCGCGATTGCAGCGGCTAAAGCGGTAAGCGATAAACCCACCATGATCTGTTGTAAAACTATCATTGGTTTTGGATCACCTAATAAATCAGGTAGCCATGATTGTCACGGTTCACCACTAGGTGATGCTGAAATTGCAGCCGCTCGTGAATTTTTAAAATGGCCACATGCGCCCTTTGTTATCCCTGCAGATGTTTATGCTGCTTGGGATGCAAAAGCCAAAGGCTCTGCCAGTGAAACAACCTGGAATGAACAGTTTGCCGCTTACGCTAAAGCCCATCCTGAATTGGCCGCCGAATTTGAACGTCGTATTAAAGGTGACTTACCTGCTGATTTTAGTGCTAAAGCCGATGCCTTTATTGCTGCCTCTCAAGAAAAAGCTGAAAACGTGGCGAGCCGCAAAGCGTCACAAAATTCAATTCAAGAATTTGCAACTTTGTTACCAGAAGTGATTGGTGGATCTGCTGACTTAGCGGGTTCTAACCTTACTCTATGGAAAGGCGCGAAAGGCATAACTGCTGACGATGCGAGTGGTAACTACCTGTACTATGGTGTGCGTGAATTTGGTATGAGCGGCATCATGAACGGTATTGGTTTGCACGGCGGATTCCGTCCCTTTGGCGCTACCTTTTTGATGTTTATGGAATATGCGCGTAATGCCGTACGTATGGCGGCATTAATGGGCGTGCCCAATATTTTTGTCTATACCCATGACTCTATCGGTCAGGGCGAAGATGGTCCAACTCACCAACCGATTGAGCAAGTGGCAAACTTACGTTTAACGCCTAATCTGACAACATGGCGTCCGTGTGACGGTGCTGAAACAGCAGTGGCGTGGAAGTCTGCTTTAGAGCGTAAAGATGGTCCTTCAGCCTTGGTTTTCAGTCGTCAGAATTTGGTGGCGCAAGCTCGTTCACAAGCGCAAGTGGCAGACATTGCTAAAGGTGCTTATGTATTGCAAGACTGCCAAGGTCAGCCGCAGGTTATTTTAATTGCGACTGGTTCAGAAGTCGGTTTAACCGTTGATGCAGCGAAAACGTTGACTGACGCTGGTGTTGCTGTGCGTGTTGTATCTATGCCAAGTACCAACGTATTTGATCAGCAAGATGCCGCCTACCGTGAATCCGTATTGCCCAAAGCAGTGACAAAGCGTGTTGCAGTTGAAGCTTTACATGTTGATTTTTGGCATAAATATGTTGGATTTGATGGCGCTATTGTTGGTATGTCTACTTTTGGTGAGTCAGCTCCAGGTGGCGCATTACTGAAACACTTTGGCATTACCGCGGATGCGGTGGTGACTGCGGCTAAAGGTCTGCTTAATTAGTCATTAAATGGCTTTAAGTACAAGCAATAAATCTATATTCTAAGGCGCTTAAAAGCGCCTTAGTTTTATCTCGAATTTAGTGAATTTGTGATAGAGCTTATGCCTCTGCTGTTGGCTGTACCGAGCCAGTAAAAAAATTAAAGAGTATTATGCTACGAATTGCGATAAATGGTTTTGGTCGGGTTGGCCGCAATGTGCTTAGAGCACTGTATGAAAATGGCTTAAACCAGCAGATTAAAGTGGTGGCAATTAATGAATTAGCTGCCCCTGAAGGCATAGCTCATTTGCTTAAATATGATACCGCCCACGGGCGTTTTGCTTTTGCGGTAGAGCGGCAGGGCAATTTATTGAATGTGGCCGGTGATAACATTAATTTGTTACACGAAGCTGATATTCAGCAACTCCCCTGGCAAGCGTTGGATATTGACTTGGTACTTGAATGTTCTGGGGTACATAATGACCGAGCCGCAGGTTTGGCGCATTTGCAACAGGGTGCTAAAAAAGTGTTATTTTCTCAACCATGCACCCCTGACATGGATGCCACGGTGATTTTTGGCATCAATGATGATCAACTAAAAGCAGAAGATCGCATTGTTTCCAATGGCTCTTGTACTACCAACTGTATCGTGCCTGTGATCCAAGTATTGGATGATGCCTTTGGGGTCTTGAGTGGTACGATCACTACTATTCATTCTTCCATGCATGATCAGCAAGTGATCGATGCTTATCATCCTGACTTACGCCGCACACGTGCTGCCAGCCAATCGATTATTCCAGTTGATACAAAATTAGCGATTGGCATAGAGCGCATACTGCCAAAATTTGCAGGACGTTTTGAAGCGATAGCCGTACGGGTGCCAACAATCAACGTCACGGCCATGGATTTAAGTGTGACATTAGCAAATGAAGTGTGCATTGCAGAAGTCAATAAAGTACTCAAAGACGCGGGTAAAGGGCGTTTGAGTGGAATACTGAGTTATACCGAAGAGCCGCTGGTATCGGTGGATTTTAATCATGATCCACATTCTTGCATTGTGGATGGCAGTCAAACCCGAGTGAGTCACAAACAACTGGTTAAAACCTTAGTGTGGTGTGATAACGAGTGGGGCTTTGCCAATCGCATGCTCGACACGGCTCAAGCGATGTTTGCTATGCAAAAAAGTAACTAATAATTTTGATTTTTCTTTAAATTTTTCGATTTTTCTTTAAATATCATAGGGTAATGTATGTCTATATTAAAAATGACCGAGCTTGATTTAGCTAATAAACGCGTTTTAATTCGCGAAGATCTTAATGTGCCAATTAAAGATGGCAAGGTCACTTCTGATGCACGATTAAGAGCCGCGCTACCAACGATTAAATTGGCTGTTGATGCGGGTGCCAAAGTCATGGTGATGTCCCATTTAGGACGTCCAACCGAAGGTTTATTTGAAGATGAATTTTCGTTGTTACCCGTGGTTAACTATTTGCAAAATATCTTGAGTTGCCCTGTTCGTTTAGAAAAAGAGTATTTAACAGGTCTTGATGTCCAAGCCGGCGAAGTCGTAATACTAGAAAACGTACGCTTTAATAAAGGCGAAGGTAAAGACGATGAAGCTTTATCGAAACAATATGCAGCCTTATGTGATATTTACGTAATGGATGCTTTTGGTACAGCTCACCGCGCTCAAGCCTCTACTCATGGTGTTGGTTTGTTTGCACCTGTTGCTTGTGCTGGTCCTTTATTAGCGGGTGAGTTAGATGCCTTAGGCAAAGCATTAAGTAACCCTGCGCGCCCAATGGTGGCAGTGGTTGGTGGCTCTAAAGTGTCGACTAAGCTTACTGTGTTAGACGCCTTATCGAAGATTGCTGACCAATTAATCGTTGGTGGTGGCATTTCTAATACCTTTATTGCTGCCCGTGGCCACAATGTAGGTTTATCATTACATGAAAAAGATTTGATCCCTGAAGCTCAGCGTTTAATGGCTAATCTTGATATACCTGAAGCAACTGATGTACGAGTTGGCAAAAACTTCTCTGATCAAGAGCCTGCTGTGATCAAACAAGTAAATGACGTTCAAGATGATGAAGAAATCATGGACTACGGCCCACAAACAGCTGCTCACGTTGCAGAAGTATTAAAAGGCGCCAAAACCATATTGTGGAATGGCCCTTGTGGGGTATTTGAATTTGATAATTTTTCTAAAGGCACTGAAGTAGTCGCGCGAGCCATTGCTGAAAGTAGTGCATTTTCCATCGCAGGCGGTGGCGATACCTTAGCCGCTATCGATAAATGGGACTTAGCGGATAAAATTTCGTATATTTCAACTGGTGGTGGTGCTTTCCTTGAGTTTGTTGAAGGGAAACCCTTGCCTGCAGTCGTGATGTTAGAAGCCAGAGCGGCTAAATAACAGCGTTTGAATAGTACAGAATACCCATAATAAGAAAGGCTTAAGTCTTCAAAATAAACCACTGTAACCTACGAGCCGTATTACTAGCGGCTTTAAATAAAAAGAAGGAGTGTTATAAATGGCATCACCAGCTCAATTGGACATGCTTGAGAAAATCAGGTCGCAAAATGGTTTCATTGCGGCCTTGGATCAGAGCGGTGGCAGCACACCCAAAGCTCTGCTTCTATATGGTGTGACGGAGTCTGAATACCAAGGTGACGAAGAAATGTATGTAAAAGTACATGAAATGCGTACACGCATTGTTACTTCTAAAGTATTTGACGGCGCTCGAGTTCTTGGGGCAATTTTGTTTGAAAATACCCTAGATCGTAGTATCGAAGGATTACCTTCTGCTGAGTATTTATGGCAAGTTAAACAAGTTGTACCTTTTTTGAAAGTGGATAAAGGTTTAGCAGACGAAGTAAATGGTACGCAATTACTTAAACCCATTAGTAATTTGGATAGTTTGTTAGCTAAAGCTAATAAACAAAACGTATTTGGTACTAAGATGCGCTCGGTGATTAAACTGGCTAATGCTCAGGGGATCGAAGACGTGGTTGCTCAGCAATTTGCAGTAGGTAAACAGATCCTAGCGGCAGGCTTGATCCCTATTATTGAACCTGAAATTGATATTCACAGTCCAGAAAAAGCGCAAGCTGAAACTTTATTAAAAGCGGCTTTAATCAAACATTTAGATAGTTTGGCGGCAGATCAAGTGGTGATGTTTAAAGTCACCTTGCCAGAAACCGCTAATTTTTATCAAGAGTTAGTTAGCCATCCTAAAGTGTTAAAACTGGTTGCCTTATCCGGTGGTTATAGCCGTGAAGAAGCTAATCACCGTTTGTCACAAAATAATGGCATGATTGCAAGTTTCTCACGAGCCTTGACCGAAGGTGTCAGTGCGCAACAAAGTGATGCTGAATTTGACGCTACGATGGATGCCACCATAGCAAGTATTTGTCAGGCTTCTAGAAGTTAGGCAATGTGCTACTGTAATAAATTAGAAGCCGATTAAGTTCGGCTTTTTTAGCATTAAAAATTGCAGTGAGTGACGAATCTTGTTGTTATTTCAGTCATTTATGCAGTATTCACTTTGCGTTATGATTTTTTACGCTATGATTGAACGGTCTGTAATTTGTCCACCAAGAGCGCAATCGGCAGCCTATGAGTTATGAACTACCCTTACCTTTATACAAAAAACTAACGGTTACTTTTAGAGTCGAGCCTGGATGTCTTGGCCCTGATGGCATCGAGCACATCGAAGCTTTTTGTAAGTTCGCTAAACAAGAAGTGGCTAATTTGGACTCTGATTTTGTACGTTGGGTGATTACGCCACGTTTTGATAAATCCTTATTAGAAACCGAATATAAAACCAACAATAAACGTTTAGATCACGATAAAGCGCAAAAATACCTGCGGGTCTTTGGCAAAAATCTCGACGAATTTGAAGAGCATTTACAAGACAAACTGGCTGAACTAATAGATCAGTTTCTTGGCCGTTAGCCGTAATCGTCACGAGGCCTATTAGTACAGCAATTTAATGCCAATCTCTTTCAGATAGTCTTGCTCTCGTTCGAGATCTGCACTGAATACCGGTTTTTGACTCAGCCAATCGCTGGGCAAGCCTAGCGTTAGGAACTTATCATCTACTTTAACGTTAATCTCTGGCAGGATGTCATCCTGACGTTTGATATTCAGTAAGACCCCTAAACGTAATAAGGCCAGCAACTTATAAACTTGATTTTGCTGGAGTAGGGTGAATTCTGGGATATCGCCTGTACGGATTTTTTTGCGATGAAAACGCACCAAGGTCGCTAACAGATTTTGCTGCTCCTGCCCAAAACCCGGTAGTTCAATATTTTGCAGAATATAACCTGAATGGCGTTGTACCCCGCGGGTATTAATTTGCAAACCCACTTCGTGTAGTAGTGCTGCCCAGCCTAGTAAACTTTTAAGTTCGGGATGATTGATATCCCAGCTCTTACGCACAGCCTGATAAAGAGCCATAGTAGTAGCAAGTACCCGTTTAGCTTGTTCAATATCCACGTCATAACGGGTGGCTAAACTATCAGCACTACGCTGCCGGATATCAGATTGAGCCAGTTGGTCACCCATCTCATACAATACTCCCTCACGCAGGGCAGCAGCCGAATATTCCATTTCATTGATATTAAGGCTTTTAAAAATACCAATCAGAATGGCTAGACCCGCGGCAAAAACAGGGCGCCTGTCGTCATTTAAGTCCTGCAATTTGAGATCTTTACTGTTACCTGCAGCGCAGCATAAATTCATTAAGGTATTGAGATCACTGAGTGATACACAGTTGTCGCGATTAGTACTGTCGAGTTGCGAGGCAAGTTCAATAATACTTTTAATCGTACCAGAGGTACCAATACATGATTGCCATCCGATTTGATTGAATTTTCTATCAATCATTTCCAATTCTTGCTGGGCTGCGGTAATTGCTTTGGCAAAGGCTTTAGCTTTTAACTCCCCATTTTTGAAAAACGTATTGGTATAACTCACGCAGCCCATTTGCAGACTACGTAGGATTTTAGTGTCAAAACCTTCACCGATAATAAATTCAGTTGAGCCACCGCCAATATCAATGACTAAACGTTGCCCTAGTTGATGGTTAGTATGGGCAACACCTTGATAGATTAATCTGGCTTCTTCAGCTCCCGAAATAACTTCAATAGGGAAGGGGAAAATCTTTTTAGCTTCCTGCAAAAACGTTTTGGCATTATTAGCTTTACGTAAAGTATGAGTCGCCACCACACGCACCGATTCGGGGGCAAAATCCTGTAAACTTTCGGCAATATTCGCCAAGGTATCTAAACCCCGTTGTTGAGCTTCTGCGGATAATTCGCCGTCGGCACTTAGGCCATCGGCCAAGCGTACTTTCTGTTTGACCCTGTGTAGTATCTGCACCGAGCCAGCGACGATGCGCGCCACCACCAAATGAAAGCTATTGGAGCCTATGTCTAAAGCCGCTACTTTTAACGACTCTCTTACTTCAACCGCTTCAAAAGCATTATTCAGGTTTAGCATGTTGTTTGCTTTCCAGTTCTTTTAAGTAATCGTAAATTTCTACTTGTGAGCGTAATTGTCGTCTGTTACCACGGCGCACATATTTATTGGTTTGTTCGCCATCAACGATCCGCGCTTTGACGGTATCGCGCCATTGTAAATTTAAGATGGCTAGTATGCGATTCTTGATATCAGGATCGTAAATAGGGCAACCTACTTCAATGCGGTTATCCATGTTACGTGTCATCCAATCGGCAGATGAAATAATGACTTTTTTATCCCCACCATTTTCAAAAACCATTACTCGGGGATGTTCGAGAAAACGATCAACTATGCTGATGATGCTGATATTTTCACTAAGCCCCTTAACGCCGGGTATTAAGCAGCAAATACCGCGGATAATACATTTTATTTTTACCCCAGCTTGACTGGCTTTATATAAATCATCAATTAATAACTCATCATCTAAATTATTAATTTTCAAGAATATTTCGGCTTTTAAACCTTCTTTACAGTTTTG
Source organism: Paraglaciecola hydrolytica (assembly GCF_001565895.1). GTDB lineage: Bacteria > Pseudomonadota > Gammaproteobacteria > Enterobacterales > Alteromonadaceae > Paraglaciecola > Paraglaciecola hydrolytica. Next base: position 97,674 of record NZ_LSNE01000018.1, on the reverse strand, counting down.
AATTTCTTGACGTACTAACAATTGGATCTTAGTACGCGCATTGATAGGGGATACCTGCAAATGCTGAAATTTTTCGCGGCGATAAGGTTGCTGAATAAAGGTAAAGAGATTTTCAGCTTCTTCGGTTAACTCAGGATTACGGGTAAATAAACTAAAGTCAGTGTATATTTTGGCGGTTTTTTCGTTGAAATTGCCGGTCCCTAAATGGGCATAATTAACCAGTTTGCCATGTTCTTCACGAGTTACCACACAGACTTTACTGTGAATTTTAAGTGAGGGCATGCCAAACACTACTTTAACCCCGGCATCGGTCATGGTTTTAGACCATTCGATATTGGCATGTTCATCAAAACGTGCCCTGAGTTCAACCACTACAGTGACTTTTTTACCGTTGTCTACTGCATCAATGAGTGAGCTTATCACCCGTGATTTATTGGCGACTCGATAGATATTTAAACGGATAATTTTAACTTGCGGATCAAAAGCCGCCTGACGCACAAATTCAGTAAAATGCAAAAATCGATGGTAAGGATAATAGAGTAAAATATCTTTGGCACTGATGGCCTCAAATACGGTGTTATAGCGCGAAAAATCATTAGAGGTTAGCGCCGGTAATAGCGGGTTTTCTAAGTATTCGCGGCCGATGTTTGGGAAACCGATAAAATCTTTAAAATTACGATAGGCACCACTGGCGATTAAACTGTCATAAGAAGATATTTTTAAACGTTTTTGCAGATCCTTGAGCATTTCCTCAGGCATATCACCGTCGTATACCACACGCACAGGCTCGGCGATAAGGCGTTGTTTCATGCTCTCCGACATTTTGTCCACGTAACTTTCATCAATTTCATCGTTAATGGAATATTCTGAGTCACGGGTCATTTTAAAGGAGTAAGCCGCCAGTTGGTCAAACTCCACAAAACCTTTAAAAATACTGTCTAGATTCTGACGAATAATATCGTCGAGTAAAATGATGTATTTTTTCTTACGGCTTTTTTCTGGTGGAATAACCACAAAACGTGACATCGCCTGACTGGGGACTTCAATCGTGGCGTAGGTCGTGGGTTTGTTATCCCGATATATAGCGATATATAAATAGGTGGCAGAATCGTTTAGGCGCGAAACTAGTTTTACTTTGTTATCTAATAAGATTGGGGCAATATGGCGCAGGATCTTATTTTTAAAATAATCTTTTAACCACTGAGTGTGATAGGGATTGAGATTGTTTTCGTCGAGTAAATAGATTTTATAACGTGCCAGTCGTGTTACCACTTCGGTATAGATACGATCAAAATCTTTGGTCATACCCAGTACTTTTTGCTGAATCTTTTCCATCAGCAATTTAGTGTCTTCCGCTTTTTGCAAGTCACCTTCGTTAAGGTGGATGTATATTTTGCGTTTTACATCAGCGACTCTGACTCGATAAAACTCATCCATATTACTAGAAAAAATACCCAAGAATCGGATGCGCTCAATGATCGGATTTTTTTTATCAGCGGCTTCTTGCAATACTCTTTGGTTAAAGGCTAACCAACTCAATTCTCGGGGATAATAGGTAGCGGTTTGTAACGGCATTTTTGAATTCAGTTTATCTAGCATAGTAAAAACCTAAGATCCTCAAGCCATTGTGTGACATTTTGATGACAAAATACGCTAAACCCCAGCAAATTTAACTTAACTCGACATCCACCATCAGATCATTAGCGATGTTTTCTAGGGCTTCTCGTAAACTAACCAACTCCACATCTGGCGCTATTTCCACAATGGCTTTAGCTTTAAACAGAGGGCTACCCCAGTTAGGAGCACTAGTACAGCTTGAATCAAATTGCATGATATTGAGATTAAACTGGTTAAGCACTCGGGTTAATTCTTGTACTATGCCCGCTTTGTCATTGCCCATAATATTAATCTGTGCGGTTTGTTGACCTTGAATAACAGCAGCTTGAGCCGAAACCAAATGAATACGTAAATCAGGGTGTTGGTCAAAAAGTGCAATGAGCTCATCATGTTTTTCAGCCGGTAAATCAATATGTACAAAACCGGCAAAATGCCCAGCCATGTGAGAAAAATTACTGCCTAACCAGTTGCCACCGCGCTCAAATACAGCCTTAGATAGATTACTAATTAAACCAGGTTTATCTGGACCTACTAGGGTAAAAATCAATGGTTTCATGGACTTGCTCCAAAATAGTCAAAACTAACTGTAAAATAAAAGCATAACTTAATAAGCTTAAGATGTAGCTAAAATTATTTAAACTCTTCATCCTTGAAACGGAACCTTTGTTGGCTGGAGTTCCCCCGAGAACTTTTAGTAAGGCTAAGCTCATGGGGCTGAGTCTCTTTGCTGCCACCGTGCAATTCCAATGATTAAGGGTATATACGCGTTGTATTACATAAAATACACTATGTAATGTAACTGTGATTTCTTAGTTGACTTAAGATGGGTGACAGCTATTGTGACTCGCTTTAGATTATCGATCGAACATAAATATATAAATTTTTATGTTCACTGTAACAAAAGTGTCTTAGTTCTGTAATACAATCTGGGTTCACAAAAGTATGGTGTACATTAATTGTTCAATGCATCAACTTAACCAAAGAGAAAATAAAATTATGCCGATGAATTCTTTTTTAGGGGTGTTTGCTAAATCGCCACTTAAACCATTAGAAGATCATATTAATCTTGTGCATCAATGCAGCCGCGGGCTGTTACCGTTTTTTGAAGCTGTTTATGCTGAAGATTGGAAAACAGCACAAGAAGAGCAGCAGGCTATTTCGAAACTGGAAAAACAAGCTGATACCATTAAGCGTGAATTAAGAATAAATTTGCCTAGTGGTATTTTTATGCCGATTCAACGTCAGGACGTGCTGGATTTATTGACGCAGCAAGACAAAATCGCTAACAAAGCTAAAGACATTTCAGGCCGTATCTTAGGTCGTCAATTGACTATTCCAAGTCAGTTGCAAAGTCAGTTTTTAGAATATCTACAACGTTGTTTAGATGCGACTGAACAAGCTAAACAAGTGATCAACGAACTAGACGACTTGCTAGAAACTGGCTTTAAAGGCCGTGAAGTTAAGTTAGTGGAAGATATGATCGAACGATTAGACAGTATTGAAGATGATACTGACAGGTTGCAGATTAGCCTACGTAGAAGTTTGTTGTCTATTGAGAAAAACCTCAATCCCGTTGATGTGATGTTTCTCTACAGTATTATTGAATGGGTTGGCGAGTTGGCTGACATTTCCGAACGAGTCGGTTCACGACTTGAATTAATGTTGGCTAATTAAGAGAGCTGAACCATGGATATTATTAACACATACGGTTTTATGTTGATCGTAGCTGCGGCTGCGGTTGGTTTTTTAATGGCTTGGGGGATTGGTGCTAACGACGTAGCCAATGCCATGGGTACTTCAGTTGGTTCAAAAGCACTGACCATCAAACAAGCTATTTTTATTGCGATGATATTTGAGTTTGCCGGTGCTTATTTGGCCGGTGGCGAAGTAACCTCGACTATCCGTAAAGGCATTATTGATTCAGCCTTTTTTGTTGATACACCAGAATTACTGATATACGGCATGATATCGTCGTTATTAGCAGCGGGTATTTGGTTGGCTTTTGCCTCCTATTTAGGTTGGCCGGTTTCTACCACTCACTCCATTATTGGCGCCATCGTTGGGTTTGCAGCAATAGGTGTAAGTTCTGACGCGGTTTCTTGGGGTAAGGTAACTGGTATAGTAGGTAGTTGGATTATTACCCCGGCTATATCCGGTTTTATTGCTTATCTGATTTTTCAAAGTGCACAAAAACTGATATTTGATACTGAAAAACCCTTTGAAAATGCTAAACGTTATGTGCCGTTTTATATGGCCGCAGCGGGTTTCATTATGTCTTTGGTTACTATCAAAAAAGGTTTGAGCCATGTTGGTCTCAAAATAGACGATGGTACGGGTTATTTTATCTCTGTGTTGATTGCGGTAGTCGTTGGCATAATAGGCAAACTAATCATCAATAAAATCAAATATGATCCACAAGCTGGACGTGCTGCGCACTTTGCCAATGTTGAAAAAGTATTTGCGGTATTAATGATAGTTACTGCCTGCTGTATGGCCTTTGCTCATGGTTCAAACGATGTAGCTAATGCTATAGGGCCTTTGGCTGCGGTAGTGAGTATCGTTGAAAGTGGCGGTGAAATCGGCTCTAAATCTGCATTGGTTTGGTGGATATTACCCTTAGGTGGTATTGGTATTGTGGCTGGCTTAGCTTTATTTGGTCACCGAGTCATTGCCACCATCGGCAATGGCATTACTCATTTAACCCCAAGCCGTGGTTTTGCCGCTGAACTCGCTGCAGCAAGTACCGTGGTTATTGCCTCTGGTACAGGTTTGCCTATATCTACTACACAAACATTGGTTGGCGCGGTATTAGGCGTGGGCATGGCCCGTGGTATAGCGGCACTTAATTTAGGCGTGGTACGTAACATAGTTATTTCGTGGGTGGTTACACTGCCAGCGGGTGCAGGCTTATCGATTATGTTCTTTTATACGATCAAAGGTATCTTTGCTGCCTAACATGAACACAACATGCTATTAGGTGACTGTTACTTCAGGCACTTAATATTAAAAAAGCCAGCTGATTTTAGTTAAATCACTGGCTTTTTTATTAAGCGTAAAAAATTGTAAATTTAATATTAATGTCATAAAAATGTCATTTATTTCTGAAATACCTTATATTTCACACAATAGAACTCTTCTTCTGTCGGAATTTAAGCTGTGTCCCATAACATTCTTGTACGTTTTTCCTCTATTTTAGCCTGTCTAATTCCAATGCAATATACCAGTGCAGAACCCTTAACCGTTTATGGTAAGGCGAACGTATCATTACAATATGCGGATGAAGGTGAGGGCAGTTTTAGCGAAGTTAGCAGTAATGCCTCTCGAGCTGGTGTTAAAGGTAATGTCGACCTTGATAATGGTTTGACCTTGCTATATCAAATTGAGTGGGAAGTGGATTTAGCCAATCTGTCGGGCTCAGACAATATTAAAGCGCGAGAGCAATATGTAGGTTTAAGTGGCGATTTTGGCACGCTATATATTGGTCGTAAAGATAGCGTAACCAAAACCAATAGTGCTGCTCGGGATCTTTTTAATAATTACCAAGGCGACCTAAAATATTTATGGAAGGGTGAAAATCGTCTTAGTGAATCACTTACTTATGAATCAATGGATATTAATGGTTTTCATTTTGATTTTAATTATGTCACTAAGGGTTCAGAAGATGGTGAAGACGGAGCTTCTGTTGGACTGCGTTATGGTGATAGCAAACTTAAAAACTCCAAGTGGAATGCGTCTTTAACAATAGATTCTGATATTAATGGCTATGATACTCAGCGTGCTTCAGTGCAAACTAAAGTGGATAGTTGGTTGTTTAGCGCCATGGCCCATAGACAAAAAAAGTCAGATCAAGATGAAAGCGATTCGGGTTGGTTAGTCAGTGCACAATATGCTTATACACAGTGGAAATTTAAAAGCCAATTTCAAACACTTGAAGATAACAATTCAGTTTCTGTTGGTGCAGATTATCAGCTTGGAAAATCAACTCAGGTTTATGTTTGGTATACCATGCAGTCACTAGATGACACACCGGATAAATCCTGGTTGGCATTAGGCATAGAGCATAAGTTTCAAAATTAATGACTAAGAGTAAGCTCGGTAATAACTATTTCGTTATCGAGCTAACTAATCTAAACTCAATCTATTAATCGTTTTAGTAGATGAAATTATGAAGTGGCCCAACCTTAAACATTTGCATTATTTAGTCGTGTTGCATCAAGAGCAGCACTTTCACCGCGCGGCACAACATTGTCATGTTAGCCAGTCGACCCTCAGTACTGCCATTCAAAACCTTGAGGAGCAATTTGGTACACAATTGCTTGAAAGGGATCATAAAACCTTTGTTTTTACCCCTTTTGGCCTTGAACTGGTCGAGCGGAGCAAGGTTTTATTGACCGATGCCCATGAATTGGTGGATTTTGCCCAAAGTGCGGGCAACTGGCAGGCAGGTAAATTAAAACTTGGCGTGATCCCAACTATTGCGCCTTTTTTGTTTGAAGGTTTAATCGCCAACATTAAAACCCATTTACCGGATATTATTTTACAGTTGCAAGAAGACACCACAGCCAATTTGCTCACTCAGCTCAATGAAGGTGCGCTTGATTTATTGATACTTGCCTTACCAATGGAAACCCCCGGCTGTAAACAATTAGTATTGGGGCACGATCCTTTTCACTTGATTGCACACAGTGATTTAGTACCTACCTTACCTGTGCCATTGGATGTCTCTGCCTTACCTAAAGAAAGTGTGTTTTTACTGCAACAAGAACACTGCATGACAGGCCACGCAGTCAGTGCCTGTGGTTTGAGTTACAAAGAGCAGGTTAGCTCACTGTCGGCCAGCAGTTTGTATACCTTAGTACAATTGGCCAACAGCAAACTCGGTTTTACCTTTATGCCTGAGTTGGCGATTAAACATCATATATTGAGATCTACTCCCTTGGTGTCGATGCCTGCAGAAGACAAAGCTTATCGTGAAATAGGCATGGTGTGGCGCACGGGTACTACTCGGGTAAGGTTATTCCGTTTTCTGGCTCAGCTGACCTCCCCGCTAATGCCAATTCCTACCTTAGAACGTTAGGCCTGTTATGGCTTAAAAAATAGTTAGAAAATTTTCAAACTATTTTTCATCTCCCCTCGACTTAATCCAAGAACATATAAACCACGGAAACAAAAACGGTGTTTGAGAAAAGCGATGAACAGCTAATAACAAAAGCACTGCAAGGTAATAAACAGGCTTGGGTAAGTTTACTCAAG
>NZ_LSNE01000018.1:79302-90675 GCF_001565895.1 Paraglaciecola hydrolytica | reverse complement strand
GTTATGAAAAATCTATTTATAACTACGGCATACGGATGACAGGCAAACGTGAGGATGCGCTGGACCTAATGCAGGAAGTCTTTATTTCGGTTTATCGCAACCTTGCTTCTTATCGCAATGAAGGCAGTTTTAAAAGTTGGTTATTTCGTATTGCCCACTATCGATGTATTGAGTTTTATCGACGCAAAAGACCAATGGACGGTTTAGACGATATTCCCGAAATTGAGAGTGAAGATATTGCTGTTGATAAACAACTTGTCAGTGCCAGTGACAATAAACAATTGGTGAATGCCATGCAACAACTGCCTTTGGCACAAAAATCAGTAATTGAATTGAAGTTTTTTGGCCAGTTTACTTTTGAAGAGATAGCCGAACTGACGGGTATGTCAGTGAATACCGCTAAATCGAGAATGTATGGCGCCTTGGAAAAACTGAAGACTTTAATGGAGGTTGATTATGCCTAAATATCAGAATGAACAGCTACTTGGCTGGTGGTTAGATGGGCAATTAAACGTACAGCAACGTGAGGAATTTGAACAACGTTGTTTAGATGATGAGGCCTTTGCCCAGCAAGTAGCTAGCGCCAATATGTTTAGTCTACATGCTCAGCATTATGTTGAGCAAGAAGTGCCACGGTGGGACAGAGCTAGCACTTTCAGTGCGCCTGAAAAAGCCAAATGGTGGCAGTGGCAAGGTTTGTCTGGATTATCTATCGCTCTGTCGGTTGTCGCTATGGTGATGGTATTAAGTGGTTTGCAAATCAAAGTGGATGACGGTTCGTTAACGGTCAGTTTTGCCGCTAAACAGAGTCATCAGGACATCGAGCGTTTGGTGAATGATAAGTTGCAGGATTTTCAGCACAGTCAGCAACAAACTCAGCAACTGGCATTAACTAATTTTACGCAGACCATGCAGCAACAACAATTAGATGCCAGTAGTCAGTTGACTCAGTATTTACTCAGTTCAAGTCGCAAAGAACGTCGCGAAGATTTTGCTGAGCTGATCAAATTTATTAATGAACAACGTTCTGACGACCAGCTGTTTTATGCTCGGCAGATTAACCAATTACAACAAGACATTTATACCGATCCCGCGCAATCGGGTTTAAATAGCAGTAAAGAGTGAGGATAACATCATGAATTTAATCTTTAAGAAAACACTATTAGCTTTAACCCTAGCGGGTTTAACCTTTAGCCAGGTGCAGGCACAAACCCCCGCTAATGTAAAAGAGGTGCGCAATGAACTGGGCATTATGCTCAATATTCTGCAAGCCTCGCTTAAACAGAATAATAATAAAAATATACGTTTTAGAGCTGATGCCGTTACATATTTGGCTGGGCAGGGCGTCGTTTTTGATATTGGCACCAATGGTCGTGGTAATTTTTTCAGTTTTGATTTGGCAAATATGCTGAGCAATTTAGCAGTGGCTCCTGTTGCACCTCTTCCTCCTCTTCCTCCTGTGGGAGGAGGTAGTCGGCATGTTGAAATTAATATTGATGAACATGACATCGAAGAGACTATTCGCGAAGCCTTTGAAAGGGATAGTGATTACGCCGAAGAAAGCCGTGACAAGATGCGTGAATTGTCTGAGCGTCAGCGAGATTTATCGTGGCAGCAACGAGAGTATGAGCGTAATCGTCGTGACTTAGAGTTTGAAAAACGCAATGCCGAAGGAGACAGGCGTAAAGAGATAGATAAAGAATTAGCCAATGTAGCAGGCGATCTGAAAAAGCTCGAATCTAAACGCGCTGAGTTGGAAAAATACACCCAACAATTAGCCCAAGAGCAGGCAAAGATCGCCCAAGAACGTGAAGCGGCTAAAAAACAATTGTACAGCCAATCATTAGCCGTATTTGAAGAAACTGTCGGTAATATGTTGTGTCGTTATGGTGCGGGGCTAAAGTCCTTATCCGACAATGAGCACATCAATTTTGTATTAAGTGATTTTGCTGAAGCAGATAAAGATAGTGTGATCCGCAGCCACGATAAGGTTTATGTGTTTAAGTATAAAGACGTGAAAAGTTGTGTTACTGGCAAAAGCAATAAAGAGCAATTGCTTGCCACAGCCACGACATATCTATTCTAAAACTCTTGGCACTTGAGTGTTTAGAGCTTTTCTAAAGCCAGCGCAACGCTGGCTTTTGTTTGACTTATTAGTGGATTATCAATGACTTTTGACCATGACATTTAGGCTTTAACGGGTTAATCTAACCGAATAATTTTGTGTTGGATATTTGCATGACAGCGTCAGTAGTAATTAGTGGTTCCGGTTTATGGACACCTCCCCATAGTATTTCAAATGAAGAATTAGTCGCCGCGTATAATGCCTACGCTGAGCAGTATAATGCTGAGCATGAGCTTAAAATTAAGAATGGTGAATTAACGGCTAAACCGCTTTCTAGCGCAGAATTTATCGAAAAAGCCTCAGGTATCTTGAGTCGCCATGTTTATGTAAAAGACGGTATTTTGGATATCAATCGTATGCGCCCGAACATCCCTGCTCGTGCCGATGATGAATTGAGTGATCAAGCTGAAATGGCGGTGCATGCTGCGAAAAAAGCGTTGTTAGCGGCCAATAAAACCGCTGCAGATATAGACGTAGTAATAGTTTCTTGTGCTTATACCCAGCGCTCTTATCCGGCTTTAGCGATAGAAGTACAAGATGCACTTGGCATTAAAGGTTTTGCTTTTGATATGCTAGTTGCCTGTTCTGCTGCGACGTTTGCCTTACATCGTGCCTACGAAATGATAGCGGCTGGTACGGCTAAAGGGGTGTTGGTGATTAATCCAGAACTCACTTCACCTCAGATCAATTATTGTGATCGTGATAGCCATTTTATTTTTGGCGATGTGGCTACTGCTATGGTGGTTGAAGCGGCAGAAACAGCAAATGCACCGCATGTTTATCAAATATTAAGCACTAAAGCAGTAACCTCTTTTTCTAACAATATCCGTTCTAATTTTGGTTATGTAAGTCGTGCCAACGACAGCAATCCTTTTGCTGAGGATATGTTGTTTCATCAAGAAGGCCGTAAAGTATTTAAAGAAGTGTGCCCTATGGCGGTCGAACATATTAATGAACATTTATCACGACACCAATTAACGGCTCCCCAAGTTAAACGTTGGTGGTTACATCAGGCCAATATCAATATGAATAACTTGATCTCGCGTAAACTGCTGGATCGCGATCCATCGGCACAAGAGGCGCCTATTGTCTTGGATACCTTTGCTAATACGGCTTCGGCTGGCTCTATCATTGCGTTTCACTTAAATCATCAAGATTTGGCCAGTGGTGAACTTGGTTTGTTGTGTTCTTTCGGTGCGGGTTATTCGATTGGTAGCCTAGTCTTAAAAAAGCAAAAAACAAAAAGTACTGCTTAAACAGTAAATACGGTGCCGAGATAACAGGTTAAACAAGTATTGCAATTCGATAACAATAATAAATAAGGATTGAGGTTATGTTAGCAGCGTCTGGTTACATTATCAGTGCCGTGGGTTATGCCTTTCTGTTACTTTTAATTCTAACCGTACGTAAGTCCGGATTAGCTAAATATTTGTTAGTCTTAGCCACTGCTGCAACTTGTTTGTGGTCTTGCGTACCGTTTTTTGCTTCCCCCCTTTCTGTTGAAAAATTACTGTTATTCGACAACATCAAAAATACCTTTTGGTTATTGTTTTTAGCCACTTGTCTTAAAGATAACTTTAAAAATATTCGTCAGGTACTGGCACGTAAAGAGACTTGGTTGATCTTGTGTCTGCCGCTAGTGGCTATCGGTTTGTCACTGTCAGGGCTTGCTCCTAGAAGCTGGCTATTTCTATTACAGACAGGTATAGCCCTAGAGGTTTTGATATTACTGGAAGTGATATATCGTCAGGCTGGAGATAATCGCTGGGCTTTAAAACCCTTGATAGTTTATCTGGCGGTTACCAGTATTTTTGATTTTGTTACCTTTGCCAACGCCTTGATGGTTGAGCAAATCCACGTTTATTACCTAGCGGCGCGGGGATATATCTACGCAGCCTTAATTCCGTTTTTGATTTTATCAATCAGAAGAGTAAAAAACTGGGGCGTGGAAATTTATATTTCCCGTGAAGTGGTTTTGCACTCCACCTTATTAATGGTGGCGGGGGGGTATTTGTTACTGATGGCGCTAGTGGGTTATGCAGTGAAATATTGGGGGGGAGAATGGGATGCGACTATTCAAGTCGTGCTGATTTTTTTATCTCTGACTTTGCTCGCTACCTTGTTTTTATCCACCAGTTTTCGTACCGGTATGAAAGTATTTATTACCAAACATTTTTTTGCCAACCAATTTGATTATCGCCATGAATGGGTAAAACTGACTCAGTGTTTAGATAATGCCGAAGACGATAAAACCAATGTTTACCTCACGGCATTAGTTGGCTTTTTACAAGCGATTGACTATCAAAGCGGTTGTTTATATAAGTATCAACATGGTGAACTGAGCAAGTTGGCCGACGTTGAACATGCCAGTTTAAATCAAGATGAATTACAGGTGTTGATGGCACTGAGTCAGTTTTTCAAACAAAAAGCTTGGATTGTTGATCTTAGTGAACTGCGCATTCAGCCTTATCATTATGAAGGTTTAAAAATAAATCATGCTATGTTGAATCAGGCGCGATTTCAAATCATTGTGCCTCTGTACAAAAACAACGAGTTTTGGGGTATGGCTGCCATGTTAGGCTCTGACAATACCACTAAAAAGCTTAACTGGGAGTTGCGAGACTACATTAATGCGGTAACCGCCCAGGTCTCTAACTTCTTATTTCATCAGCAGGCAGCCAAAGAATTAGCTGAAAATGCCCAGTTTACCGCTTTTGCGCGGATGTCGGCCTTTGTCTTACATGATCTTAAAAATGTACTGGCGCAAATTGATTTGATTTTATGTAATGCGGAACAACATAAAAATAATCCTGAATTTATTGAAGATACCTTTGAGACATTGCATCATACCAAGGCGCGTATGGATAAAATGTTAAATCAACTGACCGATAAAAATGCCAATCAAACTAGCACTGAGTCTTTGGCTGTATTGTCACAGTGTATTGCTAACGTTATCGAAAGGCGCTGTGCCAGTTTTTTACCTAAACCTCAGTTACGAGTAGTAAGTGAAACCCAAGTGGTACTCGATCGCGAAAAATTTAGTAATGTGATGTATCACCTTATTAGTAATGCCCAACAAGCCACCCAAGATGATGGTAAAGTTGATGTGATACTCGAACTTGCAGACAATGAAAAGTACATGCGAGTGAAAATTATTGATAATGGTTCTGGTATGAGTGAAGATTTTATTCAAACTCGCTTATTTAAACCTTTTGATACTACCAAAGGCAATGCTGGTATGGGCATTGGGGCTTTTGATGCAAAAATGTTTTTGGAGAAAATGGGCGGTCAGTTAGTTGTTGAAAGTCAACCAGGGCATGGTTCGACTTTTACATTGCGTATTCCGGTTTAATGGTTAAGTACTTACTCAAAGGATAGAAAGATGGAAAAGATTTTAGTCGTGGATGACGACTTAGGCATTCAAAAACAATTAAAATGGAGTTTTGCAGGCTACGAAGTTATTTTTGCTGAAGATCGTGCTTCGGCGATTGCCCAATTACGCCGTTTTGAACCTAAAGTAGTCACTTTGGATTTAGGTTTACCCCCTGATCCGGCCAATGCCACAGAAGGCATGGCCACCTTAGAAGAAATTTTAGAGCTAGCACCACAAACCAAAGTGATTGTGGTAACGGGCAATAACGATAAAAAAAATGCCTTACGAGCGATTAATCTAGGCGCTTACGATTTTTATCAGAAACCCATTGATTCCGACACAATTCAAATCTTAGTTAGCCGGGCGATGAACCTGTTTAATTTGGAAATGGAAAACCGCCATCTAGCTGCTGTGGCACCTTCGATGGACAAAATTATTGGTCAAAGTGAAAGCATACTCGCCGCCAGCCGCAAAGCAGAGCGTATTGCACAAACTGATATCAGTACCTTGTTATTGGGTGAAAGTGGTACAGGCAAAGAGGTATTTGCTCGCAGTATTCATGAACATAGCTTACGTAAAGATAAAGCCTTTGTGGCGATTAACTGTGCTTCTATTCCAGAAAACCTGCTCGAAAGTGAATTGTTTGGTTATGAAAAAGGCGCTTTTACCGGTGCTAATAAAACCACACCAGGTAAAATTGAAACCGCGCAAAACGGCACCCTGTTTTTAGATGAAATTGGTGATATGCCGATTGGTCTACAAGCCAAAATGCTACGTTTTTTACAAGAGAGGGTAATTGAAAGGGTCGGTGGGCGCAGTGAAATTCCAGTGGATATTCGCGTGATTTGTGCCACCCATAGAGATATCCCTGGCATGGTGGCTGAGCAAACTTTCCGCGAGGATTTGTATTATCGTATCGGCGAGATCAGTATTCTCATTCCACCCTTACGTGAACGTAATAATGACGTGGTCTTGTTAGCTCGCACATTTTTAGCTCAATACAACGAAGAATTTAAAACCAAGATCAAAGGTTTCAGTGAAGGCGCGATTAAAGCCATGTCCCAACATAAATGGCCAGGTAATATTCGTGAACTACAAAATAAACTGAAATCAGCAGTGATTATGGCCGAAGGTACACATATTCAGGCTGAAGATCTCAACCTAACGTTTAATAATGATGCGCTCAGTATCGACACTCTAAACCTACGTGAAGTGAGAGAACACGCCGAGAGCAGAGCAATTCGTAATGCTTACCAAATTGCTGAACGTAATATGTCGCGCACCGCAGAATTATTAGGTGTAACTCGCCCAACCTTGTATTCGCTGATCGACAAATATCATATGGATGATATTAAAACCGGTTAGTGTACTTAGGTATTGCAGCTGGTATGCAATCTGCATAGTCAAACTATTATGATTTTTTGGCTATGCGCTTTTGACTTTTAAGCAATCCCTTATGTCCTTATCAAAAAAACACCTACTATCGCTTTTTTGCTCGATATTGCTGCTTGTCGGTTTAACCGCATGCTCTGGCGGCTCACTCGATAGTGAAACCAATACACCGGCAGTGAAAGTGATTGTTAACGCTGGTGCTAATAAATCTGTTGATGAAAATACCACAGTAACAATAAGTGGTAATGCCGTGGGGCAGTCTACCGAGTTAAGCTATGCCTGGCGTGCTAGCCCTAACCTCGTTATCACCCATGAGGATAAAAACACAGCTTCGGCTAGTTTTGTGGCGCCCACCACGGTTACAGTTCTTACTTATACATTTACCCTTGAGGTCACAGATTCCCAAGGTAATAAAGGTTCTGATACGGTTGAATATCAGATACAGCCCGTCAATTTGCCCCCGCTTGCTGTCATTAAAGCGAGTCAGTTTGCTGGCTTAGCGGCAAATCAATATCCAGCTGGAGTACAGGTGATACTTGATGGCAGCAGTAGTTATGATCCCGATGGGATTGATAGCAGTCAGGCAATCAGTGCGTTTAAGTGGCAACAAACTGCCGGAGCAGCGGTACTTGATGGTATCAGCACCAACGGGGTTAGCTTAGCTTTTACCAGCCCGATACTTGCCAACGACAACAATCTGAGTTTTAGTCTGACCGTTACCGATGTTGAAGGCGCACAAACGACAACCAGCATAAATCTGAGTGTGCAAAGTGCCAGTCATACTTTGCCCATAGTTAATGCTGGTCTTGATCATCAGCTTAGCTCAGGAGAAATCATTATATTGGCAGGTGTTGCCAGTACCAGCGTGGCTGCGGCCGAGCCATTGCAATACCGTTGGCTCAATGATTCACAACTAATACCGTTTATCGCGGACGCTCAGCAAAAGCAAACCTATGCCATTGCCCCCAAGGTTACTAGTGCCCGTATGATGACCTTTACCTTAGAAGTCACAGATGCCTCTGGCAATAAAGTAGAGGATTCGGTCAATGTGAATATTCGGCCCTTATTACTTCGGCCACTTAATGATACCGGCGTGACAATGCAAGCAACGGATTCAGCACTGAGTAACAATCAGCAAAATGACTATCCTGGACAAGATGGGCAACGAGGTCAGGATATTATTGCCACTAATGGTTTACTTGAAAAAGCCGGACGTGGTGAGCAGGGTTTTGATTTTACTCGCCTTAATGCTGTAGGTGATGAAGTGGATGCCAGTGCCAGCAATTGGTCTTGTGTGCGTGACAATGTCACAGGTTTGATTTGGGAAGTGAAATTAGCCAATACCCACATTGGATTACAAAGTAGTGCACATACTTTCACTTGGTATGGGGTTGAAGTTGAGGGTGATCCTACGGGGGCACAAACAAGCTTAGATGCAAGCTGCAGTCTCAGTGAATGTAATACCAGGGCCTATGTAGATGCCCTTAATCAACTAGGCTTGTGTAATTTTAACGACTGGCGTTTACCCACGCTTCAAGAGCTATTGTCGATAGTGCATTTTGGGCAAGAACAAGCTCCGATGATAGATGCCAATTATTTTCCTTTTACCACCCTTAACTTGGGTAGCCCTGCATGGTATTGGACAGCTCAGTCGAGTGCTGATGGTGTGGCAGAAGGGCTTCCACTTAATGCATGGGCAGTGGATTTTGCCTCTGGAAACGATAATTTTTTGACTAAAACGACACCTGTGAGAATTCGTTTAGTGAGGGCTGGAAGATGAAGCACATACTATTACTGCTGTTGTTAACCACCTCATGTTCGCTCATTGCACAAACCTGTGTGGAGAGTATTGCCGCAACCACACCGAGTGACAACTTTGTGGATAACGAAAATGGCACCATAACTGATAGTAAACACGGTTTGATGTGGATGCGTTGTAGCTTAGGTCAAACGTGGCAAAATGGCAGCTGCGTTGGTGATGCACTTGCTCTAAGTTGGCAACAAGCTCTTGTTACCGCTCATGGTTATGTTTATGCCAATCAACAAGGCTGGCGTGTGCCCAACGTTAAAGAGTTGGCCAGTATTACTGAAGTTCAATGTGTACGCCCAGCAATCAATATTGAATTATTTCCAGATACTCCGGCTGATGATTTTTGGAGCTCCACCCCCTCAGTTACCGATCCGCAACGGGCTTGGGTAATCGCTTTTTTTAACAGTAGTAATTCCCTTAAAGATAAAAAACTATTTGTGTATAGCCGCTTGGTACGTACTGCCAATTAACCTGAGAATTACCACGCTTGTCTTATCCTATCTTGCATTTTTTGTGTGACAAGGCACACTACAGAGGATCTTAATATTTGGGAAAAACATGCGCTTAGCTTTAGTATTTTTATTGGTGGTTTGCACCAGTGTTAGGGCTGATTTCAATTGCGAAGTTGCTCTGCAATACGGTTTAGTAGTAACTGACCAACAAATTCGCGTTATTGATCACAGCCGCACAGTTTATCAAATCAACGGTGATTCTCAGCTTATGGTGGCTGGCAACTGGATTGAACTGCATGACAGCGAACAACAGCAGCAATTAGCACAACTGGCTAATGGCCTGCACATGGTGGTGCCAAAAATGATCTTATTAGCTAATGAAGGTGTTGAGCTGGCAGTTGAAACCGTAGAACAAGTTTATGCCGGTTTAATGGGTAAAGATCATAAAAGTCAGGAAAAACTGCAAGCTTCTCTTAACCGAGTACAAAAGAGCGTACGCGAAAAATTTATTCACGCTAACAATACCTATTATATGGGCCCTGGCCGCCTTGAAAATGTTGATGATTTTGTGGATCGTGAACTTGAAGAGCAAATTGAACAAGCCATGAGTACCTCGGTAGGCGGTATTTTATCGGCTATTGGTGGTTTGGTTGCTAGTGAGCAAAGTACCGAACAAAAAGTGGATGAACTCGCCCAGCGTCTAGAAAATATGGGGGTAGAGATTGAACAAAATGTCGCACCCAAAGCCCAGTCACTTAAGCAAAAAGCCGAATGGTTCTGCAAAAAATTTAAAACCCTAGATAAGATTGAAGACAGCCTACGTGCGTCAGTTCCAGAACTGCGTCCCTACGATATTTTGGCGACAGGTGAAAAACGCTAAAAGCAGAGGCTAGAAACTAGTAGATAGTGAATAGAAACTAGTGAAAAGCGAAAGTACAAAATTTTTCACCACAGAGCGCTTCGCTGCACAGAGAAAGCTGAGGAAAAGCAGGAAAGTTTTTCTTTAATGTTCCGTTCTAAATCTGATAGGTAAGTATGTGCCAAAAGCGGACAATCGATTTGATTTTTGAAACAACGTAAATCTCACATTAGTTATCAACAATTAGACTGTAACGTTTACGTTCTATCTCCGCTCTTTTTTCATAACCTGCTAGTTGAACTAGTTGAGGACTATAAATTTTACAGTTTGCTAATAACCCTATGGCTTTATCGATTTGAGACAAAAGTTCTTTCGCAGAAATAGTGTTAGGTGAAGCTATTCGTCCTGTAACTATATTTTTCTTAGCTTCTTCATGCTGTTCATGATTATTGTCAGGATCTAGCCAACAAGTATTGCAAAGTATCCTGAAATTCTCAGTATGGACATATATCACCGAATCTTGTTCCAAAGATTCACTTATTTCGCTTATTTGTCCCTTTTCCTGCTGTATTGCTGCAAAATCATAAAACGCGTATTGTCTTTTTAACAATGTTGCTAAGTGAGGGAAAACCGGTATTTTCTGATCACCATACTTATGGTATGTAATTGGTGCGCCGTCAATTAAAATTACATCGCCATAATCCACACCAAGATTGTGATACAAAACACTTCTAATAATTCCGTGGCATGGACTTAATCTCTCGATCCATATAGTTTCTTGTAGTCCGGAATGATCATTGTTTTGGTTTCTTTCAGCAAGAGGAAATTCAGCAAGTTTTACTTTGCATGATGGGTATCTACCCTCAGGTAGATCAAATGCACCCATTTCAATTTTATTGCCGATATTTTTCCATATTTTTAGTGCCTTTTCTCCTTCGCCAGCGCCGGTAGCGCAAATACCAAGATTCCAAAGGTATGCTTGTCTAGGCTCATCTAAAAGTTTCAGTCCTGTTTCATTGGCTCTGAGACCCTCTTCAAATAAGCCTCGGGTTTTACAATATAAACCTAAACCATAGTGATATGCGGGATTTGATGGCGATAATTCAACTAAGCGCTTGTAACAAAATTCAGAGAGTTCATCGTATTGCCTAGACATCATTCGAGTAGCAGTTGAAAGCCCTATCAATATATCTTCTTCAAACTCACCTCTATCTGATTTGAGGGCTTTGTGTAGCTTACTTATAACTTGACGAAAAAGAAGCTCTTCAGGAGGTGCAAGGTTCAATTCATCTATATCTCTTATAGATTCAGTGGCACTCCCAAAAAGACTCAATAGCTCAACATCGTTTTGATGAGAGTCAA
>NZ_LSNE01000018.1:17993-79166 GCF_001565895.1 Paraglaciecola hydrolytica | reverse complement strand
TATTGACTTCAGAATATTTATTCCATCTTCAATAGTGAAATATCCTTCATCGATGATTTCTACAAGAGCAATAGCAACTGCTTTTTGACTAGCTTGTGCTTTTACTAGTGTGCTAAGCGTATTTATAGCAACATCATAGTTATCTTTATCAAACGCTGATATTGCTTGCTCTTTAATGTTTAGAATTTGTTTTTCAGATAGGGGTTTATCAAGAAAGCGAAACATTGAGTATCAATAAATCCATTTAATTTTTTAAAAATCATATCACAGAACTAATGTTGAAAAAGCTCACTGCTCATATTTTATATTTGTTACTGGGACTCTATTAAAAAGGCCGCTTTTGCCACGGTTCGGACAATCATTACTTCGTTATGCGGAGTCAATATATTGCCTAAATTTCTAGAGTAACTTTGAATTGTGTATAACCGCTTTTTCCGTAAACCAGTAACAGAAGTGAACGTCGTCGACTGTCTCCTGATCGCTCATAACGTCCTATCAATATTTAAAATCCACAAGCTACTGATTTTCTCTATGCCCTCGGTGTTGAAAGATTTTTCGCTTTGAGTTTTCACTAGATTCTAGTATCTAGTATCTATTTTCTGGTTTATTACTTTAGCTTACTAAATTGCAGTTTTCTCACCCCCAATAATATGAATATCCCGTTGTGGGAAGGGGATTTCATAACCTTCTCGGGTTAGGGTTTCGTTGATTAAGGTATTGATTTCGTGAGTGACAGGCAGGCGTTTACTAGTTGTTTCGACAAAAACCCGCAATTCAAAGTCTAAAGAACTTTCGCCATGATTGATAAAAAATACACTAGGGGCGGGCAGTTTTAGTACATCTGGATGATTTTCTAAGATGCCCATCAATAACTCACGTACTTTGCGTGTATCAGAGCCGTAGGCCACACCAATTTTTATCAGTATACGAGTAACTGCATTGCCCAAGGTCCAGTTAGTCACGTTTTCGGTGATTATGGATTTATTGGGAAGGATCACTTCGCGGTTTTCAAAGTCGGTGATTGTGGTGGCGCGAATTTTAATATTACTCACTGTACCACTGAGATTACCTATGGTGACGACATCGCCGACTCGCACAGGTCGCTCAAACAAAATAATCAAACCAGAGACAAAATTAGCCACTATTTCCTGTAAACCAAAACCTAGACCCACCCCTAAGGCAGCTACTATCCATTGTAGTTTGGACCAATCAATGCCTAATTGGCTAAAACCTAATACAATGCTGGTACCTAATATGAGATAACCAAAGATTGCGACAGTTGCATAACGTGCGCCGGCATCTAGGGTGACACGTTCAAAATAACTGATTTCTAATATACCTCTGGCATTTCTGGCTGCAATAACGCCGCCAATGATTAAGATTAAAAACAACAAGATGTTCCACAAGGTGACAGTGTCAGCCACAACGATACCATCAACCTGTGAGGTTTTTTGCCATAAGACAATTTCATTTACGATCCCCAGTGCCGGTAATAGTTGCAGCCAAATAAACCACAATCCCGCTAAAAACAGCGGGCTAGCAAGCCATTTTGCAGTACTGCGCATTTTCTGAAACATTTGGGCTTCGTCAGGTAATTCGTCGGTTTTTGGTATAGGCACGGCGTCACCGCTGGCCTCACCCTGCTCTTGCAAGGAGCGCTGTTGTTCTTGATTCGCTCGCAGGGTTTTTACTTTACGCAGTAGATAACGACGATAGGCCACTGAAAAAATCCTCAGCAAAATGCCATAAAATATCGCTACAAATATGAGCAGTACACCGGTTTGAAAAAATTTGGATTGCAATTCAACGGCGGTATCAAAAAAGCCAAAAAGCGGTAATAGACCGATTAATAAGGGCGTGGCCACCATCAATACAAAGGTTAGCTTTGACATAAACGAACGATTTGCATGACCTACAATAGTCGCGGCTACGCCGTCTTTAGGTTTGAAAAAGGCAAAACTAAATAAAGCAATACCAATTGAAGCCGCGATAAATGCCACGATAGCGATACCGTATCTAAGCTCAATCTGACCACTGGCGATGGCTGAAGCAAAAATAAAAGTGGCTACGCCTTGGTACCAAACAAATACGGTGAGTAGGTGACCTAATTTTTCACGAGAGATGTCACTCCAGCCAAAATGGCCAGCAAAGATCCCATTACGTCTGCACAGTGAGCGAAAAAACAATATAGTTAAACTTAGGCTGGAAACCGCTGCTAATGCGGTGGCAATCGCATTTGAAAAATTACCTGTTTTGTTACCTATGGAAATCAATCCCGCGGTCGCGCCAATTAATATAGGCAAGGGTAGGGCGAGTATTAAGGTCTCAAACAAGGCTAGAGGTGTTGCCCAATAGGTATCTTCGCCAACCTTACCAATATGGGCCGTTAAACGTTGTAAGGACTGTTTGATAATGCCTCGAAGGGTAAAAATAGCGATACAAATTAACAATACCATCAGACTATAAAAGGGAATTTTGACTATGCCTTGCCACAAATCTTTGCCAACTTGTAGCCAAGCAGAACCGTTCAAATACCAATTAATACTGACTATAAGATTATGCAATAAGTTGTCAGATAACTTGCTATAAGAAGGGAGCCAGACTAAACGCCGATCGAGTAAGGTTTTTAATTCAGTGGTTTTACTTTTCACCTCACTGAGCAGGAGTTTTTCGTCGGCAAGGTGATCAATCATTGAATTACCAGCATCAATCAGTTGTGTGAGTAGCTGTTGGGCTGTGTTATTTAATGCCTTGTGTTCGGCTTTTTGAGTGTCATTTAACGCTGCGATATCACTGTCTTGTTCTGTTGTTGAGGTATAACTAATCTCGCTGCCTTGCTGACTCAATAGGCGCAGTTTGTCTTGCCATAAAATTAAATTGAGCTGTTGGTGTACGGTTTCTTGATCAATCTGTTCGCGGCGGATTTGCAGTGGTTTTTCTTGTGGTAACCCAGCGCGTAAGCGGTGTAACAAGACCCCAAGTTCATCGGTTATTTGCCCTGTGATCAACACCCTATCTACGGTTTGCGCAGATTGCTGTAGGTTTTGGCGTTGCTGTCTTAAACGTGCAATGTTGTCGTTAAGTTTAGGTTCGTTTTCCACCAAGGCTTGTAATTGGCTGGCTAAGCTCAGGTTGCTGTTGGCAAGGTTGTGCAACACGGGGATATCAACAGTTTGCGCCACATCCTGCTGAGATTTTGTTAGCATTTGCGAGGCATTGCCCGCGCGACTTTTTGCCAACAATGTCTGTAGTGTCTGTATGCGTTTTTTGAGGCTGTCAATCTGGGCATTAAGCAAACTAATTTGCGCATTCACTAATGTTTGCCGTGCTGGAACCGTGGCAACTTCACGCTCTAATAAGGTAATTTGGGTATGCAGACTCAAGGATTTAGCTTGTAACGCTAATTTTGCACTATTTGCAAAGAGTTCATCGTCAGTATTGCTTTGTTTGTCGAGGCTTTGTTTCGTCGTATCTAAGGTATTTCTGGCTGTACTCAATTCCTCTACGATAACAGCAGGGCGGTTATTTAATTGTTCCTGCTGTTTTTGTAATTCATCTAATTGTGACTGTTGACTATTTAACTCGGCATTGTGGAGTAATAAGGTATTGGCCAGTTGCTCGCTAGAAGTATTTTCAGCAATGGGTTTGACCTCAGTGCTAACTTGTTTTTGTTGCAGAGCTAATGCAGCCAGTTTGTCTTTGGCTTGTAGAGCATCTTGTTCGTATTGACTTAATTGCTTGGCAAAATCTTGGCTTTGCGCCAAAGCATTACGGGCGTGTTCCAGTTGTTCACTAACGGCTGTTTTGGCATCGTCAGTTAACTCACTGTCTTTTAATTTCTGAGTTTGTTTGTCTATATTAGCGCTGATACTTTCTGCTGTCTGTCCAAATGCCTGAGCACAGCTCAAGGCGCACAGTACAAATAACATCAAGGGCATTTTTTTCACATTTAACATCTCTTCATCCTAAAAAACTCAGTGCCTATTTATTTAATAGCATTGGCATAATATAAAGGCTCTTTTATGGTCATCAGTACCAATTAAATTAAGCCTTATATTTTGAATACAGCCAGTGTGAAGCTGACATTGACTCAGGTCAATCACACTTGGCCTTGAGTTAGGAATTTAGCAAAAGAAGAGTACAAGGCCAGAGTGGATAAATTAATGCCTGACCTTGTTTTATACCCTCATCCTTGAAACTGCACCTTTGTTGGCTCACTTCCAATTGGCTTGGGTATGTATTGAACAATTATTAATGTGCGCTGGTTGAATTATTGTTTTTACCAACCAGGGTTTGCAGATACGCTACCACATCTCGGATTTCTGCTTGGTTTAACATGTAGTTTATTGGAGGCATGCCCGATGCGGGGCGCTGTATTTCTTTAAGATCAGACTTATTGAAGACTTGGAGTGATTCGTTAGGTTTACCAAGGGTAATAGTGCTATCGGTTTCGGCGTAAAACAAAGCACTTACAACCTTGCCATCATGCAATGTTAAATTAAAGGTACCGTAACCTGGCGCTATGGCGGCAGAGGGATCAATCAGTGCTTGTAACAAATATTCTGCTGAATGATTTTTAGCGATAGTACTTAAGTTAGGGCCAACATTTGAACCTTTGCCATCGACCTTATGACAACGAATACAGTTAGCAGCACCATTGGTAAAAAAGATGTTTCTGCCTTCTTGGGCATCACCACCGGCTAATGTGCCAGCATACTGAGTGAGTAAATCACTTTTTTGCATGTTAGTTTGATACTGCGCCAAAAGTGTTTTTAGGGCTGGATTAGTACTTTTTTCCGCCGCTGACACTAACTCTAGGGTAATAGCGTGCTCACCTTGTTTTTGGATGAGAGCTTCAAGTTTGTTCACTAACAGAGCATCAATTTGGGGATTACTTTGGGCGGAGAGTTTAGCCAACGCAATTTTTTGTAAAGGGATGGCATCAGAGGCTAAATATTCAAATACTACCTTTATGCCCGTAGCATAATCTTGTTGTAACATAACACCTAAAGCCGCAGCCTTTATTTTAATTAAATCATCATTTAATAAGCCATTGCTGACAGTAATGGCTTTATTTGGATACCTTACATTCAATAGGTCCAGCGCTTGGATGCGAATGTCAGTATCAGCCGATTGGTCTTGCGTAATTTTAGCTAATACCGTCTCCGATAGCTCATAGTTGAATTGTTGCGCGATACGCATACTTTGCACTAAAGCTTGGCCCTGAGTATGGGCCAAAATAGCGGGTAAATACTGTAAAACCAAAGCATCTATTTTGGCGCGCTTGCGATTAGCCAAACTAGGTAAACCGTCAATAGTGTCAATGGGATTAATGTCATACCAACTTTCAATGGCTGCTAGGGCTTCTGAAACAAGGCGGGGTTTTAAGTCCTTGTCGCTTGCATATGCCAATAGTCGCTCTGCATCTTCAGCTCTGCCTTCATTAAAATTGGCATTGATAATTCGATGATGGACAAAGGCCTGCACAGCAGTGTCGGCGCGTAAGTCTGGACTCAGTAAAGCCGCTACTTTCGCACGTGCTTTAGTTAATTTTTTATCATCAATCGCCAAGATAGCTTCATCAACTATGGCTTGTGATTCATCCTGTAAAAAGTCGGCAACTTGTACATCTTTTAGGGCGCGCAGGGCCAAAAGCACGGCTAAACGTACGTCATTAGATTGATGGTTTTTATGTTGGATCCAATGCTTTTTATCTATGCCTTTTAAGGCCATTACTAAAGCATGGCGCAACCACAGATCTTTATCAGCTACTTGAATCAATTTATTAATAACCGTATTGACCGCTTTGTTAGAACCGATTTTACCCAGGCCAATTGCGGCATACATGGCGGCTTGGCCATTGTCATCCTTTAAGGTTTTTATCAGCGCGTTTTCTGCGAAGGCCGCTTTATGATCGCCAAGTACTCGAGCGGTTTGAATACGTACCTGCTCGCTAGCATCATTTAACAAAGGTAATAAAGAGCTTAGTTTTTGTTTATCAATACTATGATTAAGCACTAATTGACTCAGCCCCCAAATGCTATGAATGCGAGAGAACACATCTTTGTTGGTATCGAGAGCTAATGTTTCAAATTGTTTGAAACCCGCTTGGCCACGTTTGGCTAATTCAAATTGGGCTTGTTGACGAATACGTTGATGATCAATAGCCAGCAAGCTAGCCAGTTCTTGTACTGTCTTTTTGGCATAATCGGCAGTTAATAAAACATGGTAGTTTTTATGTTGATTGGCGAGATCAGTGGGCTGATCTTTTAAGGCGAGTACATAAACCGCACCTTCATTTGCGCTGCTCCAACCACCAAAATTGAATTCAGAAACATAAAAACGCCCATCAGGACCAAAATCAATATCAGTAACAATAATGCCTTTTAAAAATGTTTCTGGTGGTGAGGTTAAAAAAGACGCACCATTTTTGATGTTTTTAAACGTGGCAATATAGGAGCCTTCTGGCGAACCACCAAAGAGGGCAACAAAAAAGGTATTGCGCCACTTATCACCCAAATAATTGCTCGGATTGTAAGTAAAGCCGGAAGGACCAGTAAACAATTGCACTATACCAGGCAACATATAAGCAGGTTGGCTGTCATTGCGTGGCACAGACATTTCATTGGTCAGCCACGCCACTGGGATATCAGTATCACCGGTATACTTAAAGGAGCGCAGTTCTAATTTTTGCGTAAAACTCATGATACTTTGATGACCCGCGTGCCAGCCTGAATCACCCCCTTCAATCAGATGATTAACCCTTTCGGTATCACCGTGGTCACCATCATTATCGGCGGTAAACAAGTTACCAAATTCATCAAAGACTAATTCTTGAGGATTACGTAAACCGCTGTAAAACACTTCGAGGTTAGAGCCGTCAGGATCAGCTCTAAATACCGCACCATAATTTGGCTCTTGGTATGTTTTACCTTCTTTAGTTGTTAAGTCATAACCACGATCACCTAATGACCAATACAAACGGCCATCAGGGCCCCAAGTTAGGCCATGCATGTCATGACCCATAAAGCTTACCCTAGTGCCAAAGCCGCTTTGTAATGAAATCTGTTGGTCGGCCACGCCATCATTATTTTGATCTTCTAACATCCATAGATTAGGAATATTGGTGTAATACACCTTGCCATCACGCTCAATAACACCTGCACCCAAACCATCGAGTGGCTGATTAAATCCACCTGCGAATACTTTGGAGGTATCGGCTTTGCCGTCTTTATTGGTATCTTCAAGTAATATGATCTGATCAGCTACGCCCGCTGCTTGGTTATCGGGAAACTCAGTAGGGAAATTTTTATACAATTGCAAACGATCATCTAAGGTTTTTATTTCAATGTCAGCTATGGCTGCTGCTTGTGAGAAGCCACGGATATCTAATACTCCTTTATTGATCCGATACAACTCAGTCACGAGCATGCGACCTTGGGAGTCAAAATAAAAGTAACTGGGATTTTGCGTAAGTGTTGTATCAGCCCACACGTCTACTTTGAGATCCTCAGGAAGGCTAAAACCTTGCATTCTGAGGTTTAAGTCTACGGTTTTATCCTTGGCATTTAAGGATGCAGAGTTCACTAGTAGGGTACTTATCAAGAGTGCTTTTAAATGATGCATTGTTAAAAATCTGTAAAAATAGCTTTAACAAGATGCTAGCGAAAACCCATAACTTTTCATAGTTGATATTCAGTCATATATGCAACAAATTCGGCGTTGTTTAATTATTTACGTTTTTTATTTGTATGATTAAATCTAAATTTGATGTGTTAGGCCCACCGAATATAGGAGCTCTCATTGATAAAATAAGCGATAACTGTAAGTTAAGCAGTCATCAGTCCAAAAGAGCAACAAGAGCAGTAACAGCGATTATAAAAATCCTCGTTTACGCGCTATTAAAGAAAAATTTTGAAAATTAAATTACCGCACTTTGTAACTTGATTGTTGCATAAATGCACATCCAATTGTAAAGTGGCTTTACCAATTGTAGGCATTGGGCCCGCGTGTTGCTAATGTCTATGTTTCGACTTTTAAATAATTCGGTGAATAATGAAAAAACTAATCCTCTCCTGTCTCACCCTCGTATCTATCGTAGCTTGCTCCACCCAACAAAAACCGATTAATCTTATCGATGATAGCTTAAGCCAATTTAACAATATTTATGACTACGGCAGTGCCCAAGTCCAAGACGATGAGTTGATCCTTAATTCAACCGGCAACTGGTTTTTTACTACTAAAAAAGAATATAAAAACTTCATTCTGACTGCGGAAGTATTGATGCCAGATGTGAGTGAATACAGTAACTCAGGTATTATGTTTCGTGGTCATGTATTAACAAATGACAAAGGTCAGCAAGCTATGGGTTACCAAGCTGAAGTTGATCCCAGTGAGCGCAAGTGGAGCGGTGGTTTGTATGAGCAAGCGGGTCGTCAATGGTTACATCCATTACATGATACTCGCTCTTTTCCCGATGCCGCATTTGAAGAAAATTATTTAGGTGCATGGACAGATAAAATGGCATCCGCTTACCGCCATTTAGAGTGGAACCAGTACCGCATTGAATGCCAAGGTAGCGATATTAAAATTTACCTTAATGGCGTGCTAACCACTCATGTTCGCGACAGCAAAGAAAGCCAAGGTTTTATTGGTTTACAACATCATGGTAGTGAGCAATTAAAAACCACTGGCAGCACCAATAATGTGGTGCGCTTTCGTAATGTCTTTATCACTGAATTAGATTAAATTTTTGAGAAATATAATGAACAAAACCTACCTGATTTTAGCCTTAGCAATATGCACTCATTCGGCGGCAGTGTTGTCTGTTGAAAAGGCAGACAAGGACGCTAAACCGATTGTGATCAATTTAGGTGATCGTGAAGGTCATGATATGACTGCACCTATCGCGGCTGAAGATATTCCCCCTGCACCGATTTTAATGGTGCCGCAAGCTTTACAGTCTATGCAGTTACAAAGCGGTTTTGTACTGGAAAACGTGGCCGCAGAGCCAGATATCTTTAGTCCTGTCGCCATGAGTTTTGATGGTAATGGCCGCATGTGGGTGGCAGAGATGACCACCTTTATGCCTGACTTAGACGGTAATAATGAAGAGATACCCAAGGGTAATATTGCAATCTTGGAAGACAGTGATGGTGACGGTAAGGTTGATAAACGTACGGTATTTTTAGATGACATTATCTTGCCCCGTACAGTGGTATTGGTGCAAGGCGGTATTTTGTATTCTGACCAGACTCAGTTGTATTTTGCTGAAGTATTAGCGGGTGACAAATTGGGTATTCGCGAGGTGGTTGATCCTACGTATGCTCAGGGTGGCAGTGTCGAACACAAACCCAATGGCATGTTGTTTGGTTTAGATAATTGGTACTACAACGCTAAAAGTGATCGCCGTTACAAAGTCTTGCCTTTAGATGCACAATTACCTAAAGGCGCAGATGAAATCTATCGTAATAAATACTGGAAAATGGCGATGGATGGTTCGGAGTTTCGTGGGCAGTGGGGTTTAAGCATGGATGACTATGGGCGCCTGTTTCATAACTGGAATAGTGCACCCGCCCAAGGTGAATTTTTACGGCCTAATTCGTTAAACAGAAATCCTGGTTTAGTGCAGGAAATGAAAGCCTATAGTATTGGTGGAAATCGTGTTTATCCCTCCCGTATTAACCCTGGTGTTAACCGCGCCTATTTACCCGGTACTTTAGTTTCAGAAGGGCCAGATAAAGGTAAGTTAGCTAATTTTACCGCAGCCAGCGGTAATGCAGTTTATCGTGGCGATCAATTTCCCGCTGAATTTTACGGTGTGTCTTTTACCCCAGAACCTGGCGCAAATTTGATTTCCGCCCGTCGTATTATTGAAGGACAAGGCAAGTTTACGGGGGAGGAGCTTTATCCTCAAAGTGAGATTTTAACGTCTACTGATGAGCGTTTTCGCCCAGTTAATTTATACACAGCACCCGATGGCTCTTTGTATATCGTTGATATGTATCATGGTGTGATCCAGCATAAAGAGTTTATAACCACGTATTTGCGTAAACAATCTGAAGCGCGCGAGCTGCAAAAACATAACAGTACTATGGGCCGTATTTATCGCCTGCGTTGGGCTGATAACAAACTTGCCACCCAACCTCGATTGTTGACTAAAACTGCTGCGCAACTAGTGCCTTATTTAGCTCATGCTAATGGTTGGTATCGCGATACTGCTCGCCGTTTAATCATTCAACACAATACGACAAAAGTGCTTAGTGCTATAACTCAACTTGTAGAACAAAGTTTAGATCATCGAGCACAAATTAATGCCATGTGGACGTTAGAAGGGCTGAATGCCGTCAATGTCAAAAGCATTAAAGCTGGTTTGAATTCTACTCATCCTAAAGTACAAATTAGCGCCATTGAATTGCTGACCCGCCTGCCTGCTAAAGAGCAGCAACAATTTTCCGCGCGCTTATTGGACTTAGCCCAAAGTGATTATCAAGTTGCCTTGCAAGTCGCATTAAGTGCAGGTGAATTAAAAACTGATAATGCCATGGCGTTGCTTAAAACCGTGTTGGCTAACTATGCCCATCAGCCTTTTATTTACCAAGCTGTTATCAGTGGAATTAATGGCCGTAAACAAGAATTACGTGCTTTATTAACGAATGATGCCTATGGGGATTTTATTGTTTTACTGGATTCAGTGGGCCAACAAAAAATTATCGAGACTAATTTCAATAATCTGCTAACCCAAGAACAAAACCAATACAATCGTGGCCAAAAAATATTTGAAGGGCGCGCAGCGTGTTTCGGCTGTCATGGTAAACAAGGGCAAGGCGTTGAAGGTATGGCGCCACCTTTGGTAAACAGTGAATGGGTAAATGGTGATAAAGAGGTATTAGTTAAAGTATTACTGCATGGTTTACGTGGCCCGATTAGTGTTAATGGTGTGGATTATCAATTACCCATGGTGATGCCAGGACTCGGTGCTAACTCAAGTTTTAGTGACGAAGATAATGCTGATATTGCCACTTATATTCGTAATAACTGGGGCAATGCGGCAGGCGCTGTAAGCCCTGAAGATGTTATGCAAGTGCGTGAGAAAACAGCTGCCCGTACACAACCTTATACCGCTGAAGAATTAGGGCACTAGAAGATGCAAGAATCTGTAACAATGCCAAAAAATACAATAGCTAAGCCTGTACGCATTGGCGTGATTGGCTTAGGTAACATTGCCAAACAACATATCGATAATATCGTTAAAGGTGCAGTGCAACATTGTGAGCTGACCGCGATTAGTTCGCGTAACGGTGGTGAATTGGCCACTCAATTAGCCGTGCAACATTTTAGTGATTACCGCGCACTTTGTGACTCTGGTTTGGTGGATGCGGTGATTATTGCCACGCCCACTATGGCTCACTTTGCCATGGCTAAATATGCCTTAGAGTCAAAGCTGCATGTGATGTTAGAAAAACCCATGGGCTTATCGTCCTTTGAAGGCGAAGCCTTATTGCAATATGCCGATGACAATACCGTATTTGCTTTGATGCTCAATCAACGTACGGATCCTACTTTTAGCAAAATGAAAGAGATTGTAGACAGCGGAGTATTAGGCCCAATTCAACGTACTCACTGGACCATGACCAACTGGTTTCGACCTGAGATTTATTTTCAGGTCAGTGATTGGCGCGCCACCTGGAAAGGTGAGGGCGGCGGCATGTTGGTTAATCAATGTATTCATAACTTGGATGTATTTCAGTGGATCTGTGGTTTGCCCAGTCAAGTGCAGGGTTTTTGTGAGTTTGGTAAATACCATCAAATTGAAGTAGAAGACGAAGTCACGGCTTATTTCCGTTATGCCAATGGCGCCACCGGTTTGTTTGTTGGCTCGACTGGCGAAGCGCCGGGAGTAAATCGTTTTGATATTATTGGTGACAAAGGCAGCTTACATTTTGAATCTGGTCAGTTAACCTTAAAACGTAATATACAAAGCACCGCAGAATTTAACCTACAAACCGACAATATGTTTGGAATGCCCGAGTGCCACAGCGAAGCCATTGTTATCACTGCTAAAGTCAATCAGCATGCGGTGATCATGAATAACTTTGTTGATGCCATCATCAATGGCGCCCAGCTTATCGCTCCAGCACAAGATGGTTTGGCGTCACTCGATATGGCCAATGCCATGCTCTTGTCTACTTGGCAGCAGCAGCCGATTAGCTTGCCACTTGATCGCAAAGCTTATCAACAAGCCTTAGACGGCAAAATTGCCAGCTCGGTATTACGTCAAAAATCAGATAAACAAGCCAAAGTGGACATGGCGGCATCGTATCGTTGATACCTGCCGTTGTTCGTTTTGCATCTAGCTCACAATAATTTTAGGACACTCCATGACCGACTCAGTAAACGCTGAAATAGCCACTTTAAACAAGCTTGCGAGCAAACCTTGGTATGCCAGAGTGCCGACCTATTTAGCCTTAAGTGGACCTGGTTGGTTGCAAGGCGCCATGACCTTGGGCGGCGGCAGTGCGGTTACCTCCTTAACCATAGGGGCCTTATTTGGTTATGAATTTTTATGGGTACAACCTGTGGCCATGATTATCGGCTGTATTATGCTGTTTGCCCTGTCTCATCAAACCTTGCATACCCAGAAAAAGCCCTTTGAATCCATGAAAAATCACGTTAACGCACCTTTGGCTTGGGGCTGGGCAATCGCGGCTTTTGCCTCGAGCATTATTTGGGGCTTTGCTCACTATCCGCTCAGTGCCGGTATGTTAGAAGAAATCGTGGTGGTTTCGACGGGGTGGTCGGTTGATCCAGAAAATGTCTTTGCTCGTGATATGTATCTGTTAGCCTTGGCTGTATTGGTGTGGGCAGGTTGCGCTTATACAGCGTGGAAATACGGTGAGCAAACGGGTGACAACGCAGATGCACAAGCAGGTAAAGGCAATGCGGTAAAAGTCTTTGAGACAGGTATAAAGTTATTAAGCGGTTTAGTGATTGTGGCCTTTGCTTGGGTGGTGATCAGTGCCAGTTTAAATGGCAAGGTTGATTGGTCGGCGGTGATGGCAGGTTATATTCCATCCTCATTACCCCAAGATGCCCAAGGAGTAACCGTATTGATGGCCGCTCTGGGCAGTGCTGTTGGCATCAACATGACCTTTATTTATGGCTATACCTTATTGCATAAAAAATGGACCCCAGCTCATGTTGAACTATCGCGCTACGATATTGGCATGGGTTTAGTGGTGCCTTACATACTGGTAACCAGTTTGATTTCAATTGCGGCAGCAGGCGCATTTTTTGGCTCAGATATGGATATTCAAGGTAAGTTAAGTCCAGTAAGCGCCGGTAAAATGTTTATGTCGGCAGGTCTTGATGAAGTCACTAGCCGTTTGATTTTTGCCTTTGGTATCTTAGGTATGGCGGTTGGCTCGTTGGTCATGCATATGTTGTGTTGTGGCTCAGCGGCAGCGGCCATGTTTAATTGGCCAGAGGGCAGTTTAAAATACAAACTGGCTTTGTTGGCACCAACACCTGCGGTACTTGGGGTTTTTGTTTGGTCCACTATGGGCGCTTATGTGGTATTACCCACCTCGGCCATTTGTGGCTTTTTATTGCCTATCGCTTATATCGGTTGGGCAATTTTACACAACAAACCCAGCTATTTAGGTAAGGCCATGCCTACCGGCAAAAATAGGATATTATTTAATCTGGCCATGGGACTTTGCATAGTAACGGTTATCGCCAGTGTGGTTTATTCAACTTGGGTGAAATTGGTTTAGAACATGACAGTAACAACTAAAGTAAATTTTAAGGATGGTGCTAATTACGCACCAGTCGGTCAGTCACAAAAAGTAGTCGAGCCAAATCAATTTGGTTTTTCGGTGGCTTATTTGGATCATGGCCACATTTATGGGCAAACCAATGGTTTGTTACAAGCCGGTGCAAGCCTGCGTTATGTCTACGATCCCGATCCTAAAAGACTCAGTGCTTTTTGTGAAAAATACCCACAAGCTCAAGTGGCAGAAAGCTTTGCACAAATATTGGCTGACGATGCGACTTTGTTAGTGGCCGCCGCGGCTATACCTAATCAACGTGCTGATATTGGCATTCAAGTATTACAAGCGGGTAAAGACTATTTTACCGATAAATCACCTTTTACCACGCTTGAACAGTTGGCCGCAGTCAAAGCGGTAGTTGAACAAACTAGCCAAAAATATGCAGTTTATTACGCTGAGCGTTTACATAACGAAGCTGCGTGGAAGGCCGGAGAGTTAATTGCCGCAGGCGCCATTGGCCGTGTGTTGCAAGTGATCAACTTAGCGCCCCATCGTTTAGCCAAAGCCACTCGCCCAGCCTGGTTTTTTGATAAACAACAATATGGCGGCATTTTGACTGATATCGGCTCTCATCAAGTTGAACAGTTTTTAACTTATGCCGGTGCAAGCGATGCCACGATTAATTTTGCCCGTGCTAGCAATCTAAATAACGCCGACAAACCTGATCTCGAAGATTTTGGTGAAATATCCATGACAGGGGATAACGGCGCTTCGTTTTATACCCGAGTAGATTGGTTTACCCCAGCAGGTCAAGCCACTTGGGGAGATGGTCGTACCTTTATTGTGGGCACAGCAGGCAATATTGAATGTCGAAAATACAACGATGTGGCAAGGCAAGCGCCAGCCTCAAAAGTGTTTTTGACTAATGCCGAAGGTGAGCAAGAAATAGATTGTTTAGGTCAATCTAGCTTTCCGTATTTTGGTCAGTTAATTCTGGATTGTTTAAACAGAACCGAAAACGCCATGACTCAACAACACGTATTTAAAGCGGCAGAGTTGAGTATGCAGGCCCAGCTCATAGCCGATTCGATGAACTAATGTGAACGGGAAACGGACTGTCTAATTACTGAGCAACTAGTTAAAACGTTTAGCCAGTTTATACATATTTATGGATAATTTTTAAAAGCCTCACGAAATTCATCAAAGTGCTTTATGTTAGTAGAGATGTTTTTCCTGGCTGTATTGTTAATTATTGATGAATCGTAACGTTCTAATATCAGATCACGGCCCACTTGAATAAATGCTTTAGCACGAAGTTCTGGACAACCGAGACTTTTGAGTTGTTTTATCTCTCCGAGCATCACTTTAACGCTCGCATCTAATACTTCTAGTTTTTCGTTGAAATCTCGCGCGTTTATCTTAACACCAAGAAGGCCTTGCGGAGGAAAGTAGCCTTTTTGGGATGCTATGGTCATCAACGGGTCGTTTGAAAGTATATTTAACATTGAATACTCATTGGTATTGCCGATTTCTTTAGATGAATTGTCCAGCGTGATCAACTCGTCTAATTTATCAGCAAACCCTGATGCGGCTTCATGCATACCAGAGTTACCTCGTTCAAACTCCTCAAGGATATATTCATAGTGACTCATATTTACGGTAGATTGATGTACGTGCCTTGTGAGCTCTAGTTCTTCTATGACTTTACTTAACTCTTGTCGTTGTAAAGCTAAAGATCCTACTAAAAGGAAAATCGTCAGAAACGAAAAGATTGGATTAAGTACTCCTCCCATAAAATCTCCAAACTGAGCAAAAGTTTCTTGATTTCCGATTGGGCCAGAAAAGAAATAAAAGTATATCGAAGCTGTTACTAGCAAGCATAAAAAGGCAAAAAGTAGTAAACCACCTAATAACAAGTAAAAATAATAGCGGCTATTAGTTTTCTTAGATTCCATTCAAGTACTTTAACTCTTGTTAGATTTTAACTAATCCTACAGGTGGATTCTCCAATATGTTCATAACGTATGACTTTTAATTACGTTTTGATACCACAAAACATGAAAGTTAACATTCGATGCAAACTAGTAATACTCGACTTATGTATATCGGGGTCAGAACAATGTATGTATATCGGGGTCAGAACAATGTATATCGGGGTCAGAACAACGTTAAATAATGGCTTTGTCGGAACTGCCGACATTGTAGACTTTTAATCGCACCCTGCAGATCTAAGCAGAGATAGAACAATAGTTTAGGTATTTTCTATTAAACCAAATGTAGCGAATATTGCATCTGTTGGTGAAGCACTCTGACTATATAGATGCCATTTTCTTCTTGCTTAAAAAAAATCATGTGTTTATGAATTGGATATCTAAAATAGTCTTCACGTATCTCTTTTGCAGTAATCGCTAACTTTGGAGAGACTGAGAGCATTGATAAACATTCATGAATTGCAATTAGATAGGCCTCTGCTTGTGCAGAGCCAAACTTCTCATTTGTATAATCATAGATGCCTTCGGCATCTTCTTTAGCTTTATTTGAAAGGGTATAAGTCGTCATTTACTAGCTAAGACTTTTTAGCAGAAATTATATCTAAGATATTTTTTGAGCTTCGCCCACTCAATTCACCTTCAATTAGTGCAAGTTGAATAGCCTCACGCTCAGTTTGATTTCGTCGTATCAGGTCCCTAATAAAGTCACTAGCATTAGCAAACTTACCACTTGCCACTTGCTGATCTATCCAAGACCTCATTTCGTCGGGTAATGATACATTTAGAGTAGCCATAAAAGTTCCTTGAACGCTGTTTTAACGATTATGGCAAAGATTGCCAATAACCGTCAAACGCCACTGAATTGTAAATTAAAACGGTATTAAAAATACTTTCATAATGTAACCATTGCTAACGACCGGAATTGGCTCATTGCTGGCCACTACCAAATTGGGGAAGATAATCCCTTGGTGTTAATACGATGCGGTGAACTAATTAAGGCTTACACCATCAATTCAAGCAAGGTATTAAGATAACGGCGGCCTAAAGGGGTAACTTGCCAATGGGTCGTTGTTTCAGTTAACAAACCCTTGTCTAAGGCATTTTGCAGGTTAGCCTGTACATCTTCGCTCAGCGCCAAACCTGTGTATTTTTGATAGTCAGCCTTAGGGCAGGGCTCCACTAAACGCAGGCGATTCATAAAAAACTCAAAGGGCAAGTCTTCATCCACCACGGTTTTTAGTTCACTGGTATAGGCTTTGGTTAAGTCCATATAACCCTTGGGATGTTTAACCTTTACCGTACGCACAATTTTGTTTTGCTCAGGCAGGGTGATTTTGCCGTGGGCACCACAACCTATGCCCAAATAGTCGCCAAAGCGCCAATAGTTAAGATTGTGCAGACATTGTTGGCCCACTTTGCTGTAGGCCGAAATTTCATATTGCTCATAACCCGCCGCTTCAAGCAGGGCATGGCCTTGTTCTTGAATATCCCACAACAATTCATCTTCAGGTAACTTAGGTGGTTTGGAGTGAAATTGGGTATTGGGCTCAATAGTAAGTTGATACCACGACAGGTGGGGTGGGCTTTGCGCCAGTGCGGTTTTAATGTCAAACAGAGCATCTTGTAAACTTTGTTTAGGCAGGCCATGCATTAAGTCTAAATTAAAGCTGTTTAGCCCTACATTGTGGGCAATAGTTGCCGCAGTACTGGCTTGAGCATCATCATGAATACGGCCCAAACCTAATAATTTATCAGCCTGAAAACTCTGCACGCCTATGGATATACGATTTACCCCAGCTTGCACATAACCAGCAAAACGTTGGCTTTCCACTGTGCCGGGATTGGCCTCTAGGGTTATTTCGGCATCAGGCAGTAAGTTAACGCGCTCACGCACACCTGTCAGCAGTTTATCTATGGCCTGCGCACTGAATAAACTTGGCGTACCGCCACCAATAAAGATGCTATGGATCGGCCTGTTGCCAACTAAGGCGGCATCCTCTGCCAAGTCGGCCAATAAATGACTGACATATTCACTTTCGGGCAGTTCTTGCTGCTTTTGGCCGTGAGAATTAAAGTCACAATAGGGACACTTTTGCACACACCAAGGAATATGGATATATAACGACAGGGGAGGCAGTTGTAAGTCTGCTATTAAGTTTGGCATTGGCTGGCTAGCGTTAAACAAGGCGTGCTGCCAAGGCCTTGACCATCAGAGCTAAAGCTTTACCACGATGACTCAGTTGGTTTTTTTGCTCAGGACTAAGCTGGGCCGAGCTACAGTTTTGCTCAGGCACCCAAAATATCGGATCGTAACCAAAACCGTTAGTACCCATGGTTTGTGTAGTAATCGAACCCTGCCATTCACCTTGGCAAATGATAGGTGTTGGGTCATCGGCATGGGCCATATACACCAGTACACATAAAAAACGGGCCTGACGCAGTTCTGGCGCTACACCGTTTAGGGCTTCGAGTAGTTTTTGTACATTGTCAGCATCAGTTGCATCTTCACCAGCGTAACGAGCAGAAAAGACTCCCGGTGCACCACCTAAAGCATCTACTGCCAAACCAGAATCATCTGCCATTGCGGGCAGGCCAGTTATACGCGCAGCGTGGCGGGCTTTGATAATGGCATTTTCCACAAAAGTACTACCGGTTTCGGCCACTTCACTGACGTAAAAGTCACTTTGCGGAACAACTGCTATTTTTAGCTCGCTGAGCATGGCGCTCAATTCTTTGACCTTGCCTTTATTACCGGTTGCCAGCACGACTTTTTGCATGACGTTGTGTGGAGTAAGATTATTTTGCATGAAGAGATACCAAAGTATTGCAGGAAAATTACAATGGGGCTGTGGTTTAACAGCCCCTAAAAGTTAAGCTTATTTTAGCTCTGGCGATTTTTTGCCACGGCCTTTTTTCTTTTTCACTTTGCTTTTCACTTTTTTGCCCAAGGATTTTTTCACCTTAGCGCTCAGTTTTGGCTTTTTAGTGATTTTGGCTTCTTTGTGTTTGGGGCGTAATTCTTCGATGATGCGACGTTTAAGCAACTGCTCTGTGTAACGCTCAATCTTGGGCAATATGGCCATATCATGGGCTTCCACTAAAGATATTGCTGTGCCTTTTTTACCGGCACGACCAGTACGACCAATACGGTGAACATACACATCGGCAGTACGTGGCATGTCGTAGTTGATCACATGGCTGATGTCTTCAACGTCAATACCACGAGCCGCTACGTCGGTGGCGACAAGGATTTTAACTTCACCTTCACGGAAACGGCGCATGGCTTCGTTACGTTTATCTTGTGGCATTTCACCTTGTAACCAAGCGACTAAAAAGCCATCACGCTCAAGTAATTGTTTTACTTCGTTTAAACGGTCGCGGGTTTTAACAAATACCACGGCGCTATCTACTTGATGTTCAAGGATGTGGCATAACAAGGCATATTTGTGTTTTGCATCGTCGGCTAAATGTACCCACTGATGGATTTTAGCGTGTTCTTTTCGGCTTGGATCGGCACTTAATTCAACAGGATCATTTAATAAATCTTTAGCAAAACGCGCGATACCGCCGCCTTCTAAGGTGGCTGAAAACAACATACTTTGTTTACGCCAGCGCGCTTCTGCGGCAATTTGATTAACAATGGCCGAAAAGCCCATGTCGAGCATACGATCGGCTTCATCTAAAACGAGGCACTCAATGTCACGACAATCAAATTTTTCGGTTTCGATGTGTTCAAACAAACGACCGGGAGTGGCGACTAAGATATCCAATTCGTTGTCGAGTAAATCCAGATCCGTACCGTAGTTGATACCACCGGTGATCACCCCACAATGAATGTGTGGGCAATATTTACTAATGAGTTTGGCTTGCTCAAAAATTTGCAAGGCTAACTCACGAGTCGGGGTCAGGATCAATATGCGTGTAGCGCCGGGCTGACGACGTGGATAATCTAATAAAAACTGGCAGATGGGCAGCAAAAACGCCGCGGTTTTACCTGTACCTGTAGGTGCAGAGGCTAGAATATCTTTGCCTTCCATTGCCGCTGGGATCACCAGTTGTTGAATACTGGTTGGCTCTTTGTAGCCTAATTCCGCGACAGCGCGGCATAAATCATCATCTAAATCGAGTTCGTCGAACATGCTCTTTTATTTCTCTTGACTAAAATGTCACTAATTTCACTTTACAATATGCGGGATTATAAAGGAGTAGGGCGCAATAGGGCAGAAAAAATCCAAAGCATTTTCACCGCTGAGGACACTGTGATAATTGAGCTTAAGAAAAAGCGGACGGTTGATGTGTCGAAACTCAATTAAATGTGGAAATGTGATCATTGACCATTAAAATGTATTGATAGTAAAAACTAGGGAAATTATGAAAGTAATACTTACATTTTTATCTGCAGTTATTCTGAGTATTATATTTTGGCAGGAACAGATATTACTAAATTTGGATGAATCCGAATTCAAGTATAAATGGCTTCTATTTCTAAAGTCAGCTCAATTTGAAGCGGTAATTACGGCAGTTGACAAAACACCATACAGTAGCATTAGCTTATGTCCAGATTGCCCATTACTACCAGACTCTGGCTACACGTATACCGCTTGGATCAAGAGAGAAAATACTCATGAAAAAGTAAAAAATCCAGATCTTCAAGAAGTCATTGAAGTTGCCAAATCAGAGGGACTACAAATAGTTCGTTTGAGAAAATATGATGGTGGGTGGTTTATTTATGCTTCTCCTGACTGGCAAGTAAATGGGAACACTATCCACGCTTGGATGTATTTTGGTTTACCTCCAGATAACGACAATTGTGAGGACTTGGAGGAAGGCATATCTAAAGAAGAGCAATGCCATACTCATTTATTTGGAAACTGGTATTTCAATAAGTATTGGTCTGTTAATAAAACGTAACATTTTTTGGTACAAGGCTGGATTTCAAATCAGGTAAAGAGCACTAGCTTTCAAACGTCAGATTAAGTCGGGACTAATACATCTTAAAAATCAACTGTATGCGCTACTTGTAGATTTCAAATTGAGGTTAGGTTAAAACTTTCAGCTTAAGCATAATTTCAGATTCTAGAAAACCATCAACTCTAACGTCATTTAAATAACGTTCTAACATGGGTAAATTATCTGGTTCGAAACCACTGTCAGGCAACCAACAGCTAAACAAGTAGAGCTGTGCTTGGGTGATATCTTCTGGAGATCCTTTAACATATATCACAGCATATTTCCCTTCAGGTAAATCTCCTACCCCAAACGGTTCATTAACGGTTACCGTATCATCAATTTCTATTGATGCTTCATATTGGCACTTGTGAGCAGCTGTCAATGAAGGGTTGTCATAACACCACGCTAACCTATATTGCGTTTTCTCAGGTATTCCTTGATATTTAGCCCAATGATTTAATATATCCCATGTTTCAAATAACGACTCTGGCTGATAGCCACCTTTAGATACTAATTTGCATAAACGCTTTCGCTCTATTGTTTTAACTTCCACATTCATTTGATTATTGTTTTGAGAAGTGCGATCTATTGGTGCGGGATATAAGTCATTAGGATTGAATTTCTTTCCGTATTTGCTAAAAATATTACCAAGGTTGGGTAACTCATCAGGCTTTGGAGAACGAATTTCGGAAGGACTATAACCAAAATATTTTTTAACCGATTTAGCAAAATTAGCGCTAGACGAAAAGCCACAATCCAATGCAATATTTGTAATACTAAGTTCTCTTCTAAATACCAATAAATTAACCGCTTTTTCTAGCCTTTTTCTCGCAACGTAATTGTTCAACGTTTCATTCATAACACCACTAAAAATACGATGAAAATGAAAAGGTGAAAAATGGCAATGATTTGAAACTAAATCCAAATTAAGAGGTTGTGCTAGATTTGATTCAATATAGCTAAGTGCAGCCAAAATTCTTTGTTTATATATGGGATTCATTTTAACCTCCTATTGTCACTGAAATAGCAAGGCTATTAGTTCGCCTTTCTACTTTAAATGAGCAACATAGTTCGGTTGATATAAGTAGAAGGGTTGTGGAACCAGTTTGTGTGCTCTGTGATGGTTGCAACCAAAACTTTGTATATAAAAAAAGTATAAACGCGAGATAAATAAAATTCCTTAATACTCGTTGATTCGTTTTCATGTTAAATGCTCTCTATTAGTTCAATCCAATTAAGTTTATCAACGAATGCATTAGTGGGATTTTCCAATATTGCTATTCTTAATATTTTCTAGCAAGAATGGAAAAGCATAAAAGAAAGGTGCACGTATAATTAATGGAAAAAATATCTAGAGATAAATGATCATGCAAACTAGCTACTTAAATCCAACTGACGAATCAGCAAAGCAACTATTTTCAAAATCAATGAGAGGCGAAGTCATTATGCTAAACTTACTTCGTTTTAAAGAAATTGCAGACTATAGCCAGTTTTCTGATATAGCACCTAAAACACCTATAACAGGAAAAGAGGCTTACCAAATCTATATTAATCAAACGTTACCATTCTTAGAAAAAAGTGGTGGTAAAATTATGTTACTTGGTAAAAGCGAACATTTTTTTATTGGCCCAATGGAAGAAAAGTGGGACTTAGTGATGATAATAAAACAAAAGTCATTAGATAGTTTTCTTTCGTTTGCGTCTGACCCTCAATATCAAGTTGTGTTAGGTCATCGAGAGGCAGCAATTGTTGATTCAAGGTTATTACCTATTGAAGCGATAAGTTCTCTTTTATAAAGTTTATGGCTACATCCCGCCTATTATCTGCATCTAATGTAAAAAATTGATCCACATAAAGAAGTTTAATTAAGGTGGTTCAATACTTAAAGTTAACATAAAGTGATGGATGACCAACGGCTGCTTTCTTAGTAAACTTGCTTAGAAGCAGTCATTACTGACTGGCTGCTTCTAAGCGCAGATTTGAAAGAACCTTTGCCAGTATCCGCCTATGCGGGTGCGATTGATTTACATGGACAGCGATTTACATGGACAGCCATCTTAAATATTGGCTATCGTTTTGATGAAGACAGTGGCGCGAACTTTATCACTTTGTATGGGTGGGGCTACGACAAAAATATGCCTAAGTCAGATCCCGCGCACCTAGTAGAATAGAGCCTTTGCAACTGTCGCAACAAATAGTGGCAACCAACAGCGTCAACGAATTACGGTCTCAAAGATAGCTGGTGCTTTAACCGAAGGTTAAACAACTCAAGCTCAATCCGCGGTATTATTTGTACTCTTTAACTAAGTGATAATCGGCAATGAAACGGTCAATCGGTATACTTGGCGCATTACTGTCACACTTCTGGCATATCTATGTCGTAGCAAACAAGGCTAACTTTCTGCATATTGGGTAAACATTTATGGAGAGGGTTTGAAAAATGGAAATGGAGTTAAACAACAAAACATTAAAAACTCACCGAGAGAGTCGAGCTTGGAGTCAGACTCAATTAGCTGAGGTATCAGGGTTGAGCTTGAGAACTATTCAACGAGTTGAAAAAACAGGGATTGCATCACAAGAATCGGCAAAATCGTTAGCTGCTGTTTATGAATGCTCTATAGCTGAATTGCTCATCCAAAAAGACCTTCCTGTGGTGGAGTCTAGATTTACTTTTAGCAAAGTGAGCTTAAAAGCCAAGATTATTCATCTTAGTGTATTGATGCCCGTGCTTTCTGTTGCCCTATATCTTTATTGGACGGATCACAGTTCTACTGTGTGGGTAAACATACTAAGAGATTCAATTTTTAGCACTTCGATATCAAAAGATAGATTAGACAAAATTAGCTTTTTAATTTTGGTTTTAACAGTGGGCTTACCTTCTTTAATTCCTGGGGCTATTTATGATTTTGTAAATAAACAAAGTGCATTTGACTAAGTGGTTTTTATGAAAGAAGCAATTGCAGAATTAAAAACTGAAGTTAAGGCCAAGTTATTGTTTTGGAATAACATTCAAAGTAAAAAAGCGAAAGTGGCTTTAATTTTCCTCACTATTGCTTTAGTAGGATTAAAAATTTTTACCACAGCTCTGACATTTGAGTGGCTAGCTATTTTATTCAACTAATCAAATTGCTGTAGTAAAATCATCAGCCGCCCTTAAAGCAGGACAAAAGTCTTGGTTTTTATCACTATTCATTTATCTACCTCACCATCCAAACTTCTTTGTGAGCACTGCATATGAGCATTAATTTTCGACTGTTTAACAAACATGATATTAACTACTGTAAGGTGATTGCTCTATATAAAGATGCCTTTGCTGGCGCACAACATATACCGACATTTTGGCTGCGTTACCAACTGAGAAATGGCAAACAAGGTTTTTATGTGCTTTATGACAATGATGAGTGGATTGGTCTTATCTATTTCATCGAGTATAGGGACATCGTTTTTATCCAATTTTTGGCCATCGTAGAAGCTTGTCGTTCAGCGGGCTATGGTAGCAAGGTCATGGATGTTTTGGTGGATTTGCAGCGAGGTAAAAGAATAGTACTCAATATTGAAGAACTTGATGAGCAAACAAACAACTACCAGCAGCGCATAAAACGTAAAGCGTTTTATGCAAAAAATGGATTTATATCCTCAGGTTTTATTGTGCAAGAGCCTGATGAAAGGCACGAGTTGTTAATTCGTGGAGGCAGCATTGACAAAGAGGAAATCGAATCAATGTACCAGAGCCTTTTTGGACATTTTATTGGTTTCTTTATTCGCCCTAAAGTAATAAAAATTTAAGCCATCATTTTTGTTGTTGCGATGAAATTGCAAAACGGCAATTCTGCAGTCAGAGCAAAAACGATAAAAATCTATTACCTTAAAATCTAATATCGATACTTAGAATCCCTCAAGCTGATTTCAAACTATGCAAAATCGAACAATCCTCAATTTGCTGGTGGTTGCAACAGGTAGCGAGTGTGGCTAGGGATTGTTCTAACATGGCGAGTTCGCGTTGGGTTTGTTGAATGCGAGCCAGTTGCTCAGCAATGATGTTATCCACCAAAGCGCAGGACGCTTTGGGGTTTTGTTGCACATCGACAAGCTGCTTTATGTCATCGATAGAAATGTTCAATTCGCGACAGCGGCGAATAAACACCAAGGTTTCAATATCTTTGTGCTGATAATGACGATAACCATTATCGCTGCGCAGTGGTGGCGATAATAAACCGACCTGTTCATAATAACGGATGGTTTTAGTGGGGATTTGCGTGTTTGTGGCTAATTCGCTAATTTTCAAGTTGACCTTCCAGTTACTGTAAGCTTTAGTCTTAAGCATATCATTTATTCACCTGATTCAAGAAGTTGTCAATGTCTCGTGTTTTTCCCTTTAGTCTAATCCTTGTTGCCCTTGGTGTTGTTCCACTCAGTGATGCTGATGAACTTAGCCCACTTACCACCACTCACTCTCAATCAAAAGCCTTGATCATTGATGCAGACAAAGATGACCAGCACGATGAGGGAGACCATCATGATGAATATAAACATCACGATGAAGGCGAAGAGGGGGCTCACCATGATGATGAGCATGGGCACGAACATGAC
The DNA here is from genome assembly GCF_001565895.1 of Paraglaciecola hydrolytica. Lineage (GTDB taxonomy): Bacteria > Pseudomonadota > Gammaproteobacteria > Enterobacterales > Alteromonadaceae > Paraglaciecola > Paraglaciecola hydrolytica. The sequence continues at coordinate 53,863 of NZ_LSNE01000018.1, read as the reverse complement.
GACGAAGTGGAAAAAATCATCGTGCAAGCTACGCGTTCAGGGCGCATTGCTGACGATCAACCTATTCGTGTTGAGCTGATCATTCGAGAAGAAATTGAAGAAAAAGCGGCCATGCGACCCGGCAATATATCGATGTTGGTGGCTGAAACCGGTGGAGTGCGTGTGCAAACCACCTCACCCGCTTTAGGCAGTGCCAATATTCGCTTGCAAGGTTTGTATGGGCGTTATACCCAATTATTAGCCGATGGTTTGCCGCTTTATGGTAATGCTTCGTCTATCGGTCTATTACAAATTCCGCCTACCGATTTGGGGCGGGTGGAGATCATCAAAGGTTCGGCTTCATCCTTGTATGGTGGCTCAGCCCTTGGCGGTGTGATTAACCTTGTTTCGCGCCAACCGGGTGATGAATTCAGCGGTGAAACCTTGTTAAACCTGACGACCCGTGACGGACAGGATCTTACTACCTACATTGAAACACCACTCAGTACAGACCTAAAAGGTTCGTTAACGGCGGGTGCTCACCATCAGCAAAAACAAGATATTGATAATGATGGCTGGATTGATTTAGCCGGTTATGAACGCTACACCGCACGCCCTCGCTTGTTTTGGTCTGGTGACGAGGGCCAAACCCTGTATGCGACGGCGGGTTTTATGACTGAACGACGCGCAGGCGGAAATTTGCCCGGGTATAGCGTTGCCGATGGGACGTCGTTTACCCAGTTACAAAATTCACAGCGTATGGACGGCGGCGTGGTCTTTACCATGCCAGTATTGGATAGCCTGACATTTAATACCCGTGCGTCGGCCATGGTGCAAGAGCACGACCATGTTTATGGCGACATAAACGAAGATGATCAACACGAAAGTTACTTACTCGAAAGCAGCATTGCCGGATATAACGACAGGAGTGATTGGGTCGTAGGGCTTGCCTATCAATCGGAAAATTACAGCTCGCTGACCTATCCACAGTTTGATTATGCGTATGACGTGCCTGGGTTATTTGCCCAGTTGGATTATGAGCTTAGTGAGCAAGTGACCACCTCTTTTAGCGCTCGCGTGGATGATCATAGCGAATATGGCAGTCAATTTAGTCCACGAGTGTCGCTGTTGTATCGACCTGGCAACTTAACCATCCGCGGCTCTTATGGCCAGGGGTATTACGCGCCAACTCCTTTTGTGGAAGAAATTGAAGCCAGTAGCTTATCGCGACTTGCCGACATCCAAAATTTGCAAGAAGAGCTGGCTGAAACGGCGTCACTTGATTTCACTTATACCTATGAAAATATCGAAACCAGTGTCACTTTATTTGCCTCAAACGTAGAAAATGCCACTGAATTGGAGGCATTTTCAGCCAGTAATGGTAATGGTGAATTAGACCGAGTTCGCTTGGTTAATGCACAGGGCGAAAGCCAAATTCGAGGCTCTGAAGTCTTGTTACGTTACCGCTGGCAAGATCTCAAACTGACAGCCAGTTATTTGTATTTAGATGCCACAGAAGAATCACCGGATGCCCAAGGCAGACGAGAGATTGCATTAACCCCAGAACACTCTGCTGGTTTTGTGGCGATGTGGGAGCAACATGGTAATTTTAGAGTGGGCTTCGAAGCTTATTACACTGGAGTGCAACGTTTGAACGACAACCCTTATATGGATGAGTCGAATCCTTATTGGCACTTAGGTTTGATGGGCGAAATTACTACTGGGCGATTCAGTTGGTTTATCAATCTAGAAAACTTATTAGATGTTAAACAGACCGATGAACATCCACTGTTATTGCCTTCAAGAACCGCTAGTGGCCAATGGACCACAGATATTTGGTCACGAAATGACGGTTTTATTGCTAATGCTGGGGTGCGCGTGAAATTTGGGGCTTAAGCATATTAGTTCAATATAAAACGGCATAAAGTTGATCCAAAAAGGTCTAGTCTGCTTATATATCATCATGGCAAAGCTTAATACCGAACGACTTGGAAAGGCGAGTTTCAGCGTTTCCAAGTGGTTTGGCTATAAATGGCGCACATCTTGAAGTAGGACAAACTATGGCCCTGATGATTAATCCCAAAAAACTATTAAACAGCAAATGGACGGCGCTTAAACCGCAGAATAAAGAAAAACATTTTATCATCAGCGAGATTGAATTTGACGAAGAAGGCCAAGTGCTTAGTTGCAGTATTGAAGCAATCATGACTAAGCGCAGTACACTTATTCAATGGCAAAGTCTAAAAGATCCATTGCAATGGCAACAAGGATGGAAGTGATCATTGCAGCCTTAGTACTCTTTACTTAAGGTTGATAATAAAACACTTTTTGTAAGGTAGAGGCAGACCTACAACTTGTGTTTTAATACCTCGACTTTATGTGGCATTGGCGGCGGTTGTCGCTTGGCAAAAACTATTCTTAAAAACGAGGGTGCATAAGTGCCCCTAACTCTGATTGATACCAATATGCAGCTTATATTTTTTGACCTTGATGGCACCTTATTAAACGATGAATCGGAGATATCCACCTTCACCCGTGACACACTATTGCTGTTGAAAGAAAAAGACATCGCTTTTACCGTTGCAACGGGCCGCACTAAGTTGTCGGCGCAACGCATTTTAGCCGGACATAACTTTGACTTGCCCCACATTTATAATAATGGCGTGACTATATGGGATCCAAAACTGCAACATCTCACTTTGGATAACTTACTCAGTCAGGCCGAGGTTGCAAGTGTGATTAATTGCGCCTTGGTACATGGCATTACGCCATTTGTGAATGCCATTGGTTTTAAATCTGAGCAGGATCACCATCATGTTATTTTTCACTCTGAAACTCGCCACGAAGCAGAAAAAAGACTGGTTGAAAAGTTCTTTTCTGCACCCGAAGCAATAATCTTACCTTTAGAAGCCCTGCCATTGGATAGCCAAGTCACCAACATTAGTATGATTGGCGCCGCTGATACCATGCATAAAATATGGATGGAGCTTAATCGCCATGGCAATCTTATTGCCTATTCTGGCATGGCCATAGAAGGCAACAATTTAATGTGGCTAGATGTGCATCATTGTTTAGCGAATAAAGGCGCTGCGGTGATGAACTTAAAAAAACAACTAGGTGCGAGTAAGGTTATGTGTTTTGGTGATGGCGATAACGATTTAAGTATGTTTGCTTTGGCGGATGAAAGTTACGCACCTGACAACGCTAAAGCAGAGATAAAACGAGCTGCAAGTTCGGTCATTGGACATCATCATAAAGATGGTATCGCGCATTTTTTACGTGAGCGTTTTTCTTTATAACAAGGGATTGCAAGCTAACATCATCGCTTGATAGAAAAATTCAATCGATGACAGTCTGCGTTTAACGCTAAAACGGTTAGTTGCTCGCATACTTGTTTTGAGTTGTTAAATTGCTGAGGGTTATTCACGCAGCTTATCGGTTTTTGAGCGAATAGCGCGAAATTCAGAACCTGTCTTCCACTGAGGCCAGCGCGTTGAATCACCTAGTTCCCGCAAGATAGTGTGAAATAATTCAATGTCATCAATCGCGCCACGTAAATCCCAATCGGCACTCCACGCATCGCAGGTCTGGTGATAGCAATTGCCAGTGTAATCGGCAATCCATTGATCGCCGGCAACACGGCCACCTTCAACTAAGTCAGCCCCGCCAGCGATCCCCATAATTAGTAATACAGGTACGCCTTGCCGTGCTAAAGAAAAATGATCAGCGCGAAAGAACAGACCATTTTCTGGCAGATTTTCTGGCGTTACCACACGAGATTGCAAAGCTGCAGCTCGGCTTAGATCGTCTTCCAAATCACTTTGACCTTCGCCAACTAAAATAACATCACGCGCCGGACCGGCCGTTTGCAAAATATCTAAGGTAAGATTAGCGACGGTTGAATGCATTGGATAAATCGGCTGCGTGGCATAAGCGGCTGAGCCAAGCAGGCCACTTTCTTCTGCGGTCCACACGGCAAACACAACGCTGCGCGCCATCGGCCTGCCGGCTTTAAGCACTCTGGCCAGTTCTATTACACCTGCCGTACCAAGTGCGTCATCATTGGCTCCCGGGCGCACAATGCGACCCTGCGCATCTGGCTCACCCTGACCATAAGCATCCCAATGAGAAGACACCATCAAGGTCTCATCAGCCTGGGTTGTACCCGGCAGGCGCGCGAGTACATTTTGTGAGTCAATTTTTTCAAGAGCAACCTTAAAGCTTGCACTCAAAGATACCTGAGGTAGTTCAAACGCAGAGAAATCATCTCGTCGTGCGAGTTTGCGTTGTTCGGCAAGATCGAGCCCAGCAGCGGCAAACATGACCGCAGCCGCATCATATTGCAACCAACCCTGTAACAGTGGGGGTAAAGGATCGCTAGTTTGAGCCAGCGCAAATTTTTCTCCTGGTGATGATGCTGCCACATTCCATCCATAACCCGCTGCTTTAGGTTCATGGATCACCAATGCTGCAAGAGCTCCACGGCGTGCCGCTTCTTCGTATTTATATGTCCAGCGGCCATAATATGTCATGCGTTTATTACCAAAGCGTCCCGCTACTGGCTCGTCAGCTGTGGCCGAAAAATCGGGGTCATTGACCAAAAATACCGCTACTTTGCCGGTTAAATCAATATCAGCAAAATCGTCCCAATCTCGCTCTGGCGCACTGGCACCAAAACCAACAAATACTAACGGAGCCGAATCAATTTCGACAGTTTCTACTGCACGTGCCGTACTAACAGCAACATCAAAACCTTGTTGCCAGGATTGGCTTGTATCACCTATTGCCACACTCAATTTACCATTTTGGGCTAATTGAGTATGGATCAAGGGAACTGACTGAGTCCATGAGCCATCCACTCCTCCGGGCTCAAGACCAATTGACTTAAACTGCTCGACCAAATAAGCAAGGGTTTTTGCTTCGCCCGGTCCGCCGGGTGCACGACCCTCGAATTCATCTGATGCCAACACTTGAACAATATTGGATAGACGTTGACCGTCAACCGTCGTTGAAGCCACTTGGGTTTCTGCACTATGGTCAAGCTTGTTATCCTCAATCAGCGGGGGGGAATCGGTGCAGGCACTGATACTGGCTATTAAGGTAAGACTGAGACAAAACTGATTAACGCGGTTCATAAAATTTGTTTCCCGACGAAGTTGATAGATAAGCACTGACATCCTATCGTAAGTTATTGATTGACTTGAACCCAGTGCCCAAAAGGGAGGATGTGATTAGTTATAATTATTTACGATCACGCAACTATCGGTTATTTGTCTAACGTCAGTCAAGTCGCAGGTTTTTTATACAATGGTTAACGGAATTAGTCCCATGATCATCATAGCAATAATAAAACGCCATCAGACGATGGCGTTTTTTGTCTTTTAACTAGCAGCTAGTATCTATTTACTCGCAGCTGCTTTTCGCTTAAGCCGTGGCTTTATCTAAAGCTTGGCTGACATCGGCGATAATGTCGTCGATATGTTCAATACCTACCGATATGCGCACTAAGTCTTCTGATACGCCCGCTTTGGCCAGTTCTTGTGGGCTTAATTGGCGGTGAGTGGTACTGGCAGGGTGGCAGGCTAGTGACTTGGCATCACCTATATTAACTAAGCGTAGTATCATTTGCAGGGCGTCGATAAACTTGCCCCCTGCGACTTTGCTTTGTTCGGCTGAGTCGGCTTTGATGCCAAAACTGATAATGCCAGAGGCTTTGCCGCCAGTGATTTTTTGGCAGTTTGCTTGGAATGGACTGTTTGGTAAGGCGGCATAGTTAACCCAGCTGATCTTAGGATGTTTCTCTAAAAATTTAGCTAAGGCTAGGGCGTTACTACAGTGACGCTCCATTCTTAAGCTTAAAGTCTCTAAACCTTGTAGTAGTAAAAACGCGCTTTGTGGCGCTAACGCAGCACCGGTATTACGTAAAGGCACTACGCGGCAACGGCCAATAAAAGCGGCGGGCCCAAAGGCTTCGGTATACACCACACCGTGATAAGAAGGGTCGGGCTCGTTAAGTACCGCAAAACGTTTTTTATTGGCTACCCAATCAAATTTACCTGAATCGATGATCACGCCGCCAATAGTCGTGCCATGACCACCAATGTATTTGGTTAACGAATGCACAATGATGTCGGCACCATGATCAAAAGCGCGGCATAACACAGGTGTGGCCACGGTATTATCCACAATGAGTGGTACCCCATGTTTATGGGCAATGTCGGCTAAACGTTGCAGATCAACTATGTTGCCTGCTGGGTTGCCGATGGACTCACAAAATAGGGCTTTAGTTTTGTCATCAATGAGGGCTTCTAAACCGGCAAAATCATCAAAGGCGGCCATGCGTACTTCAACACCTTGGCGTGGCAAAGTATGGGCGAATAGGTTGTAAGTACCGCCGTATAATTGGCTGGTACTGACGATGTTATCACCTACTTGGGTTAGCGCTTGAATCGCATAGGTTATGGCAGCCATTCCAGAGGCAACAGCTAATGCGGCAATGCCACCTTCAATGGCGGCTAAGCGCTGCTCTAAGACATCAGTAGTGGGATTCATGATACGGGTATAGATGTTGCCAGCTACTTTGAGATCAAACAAATCTGCACCATGTTGAGTATCATCAAAGGTGTAAGAGGTGGTTTGATAAATAGGTACAGCTGCGGCCTTGGTGGTGGCTTCAGATTTATAGCCGTGATGTAGTGCCAATGACTCTAATTTCATAATCGCTCCGTAATGTAAAAATCAAACTGTGTTAATGCCAGTTGTTTAAGATGATCGTTAAACGTTAACTAACGCTAGCATTTAGCCATCTGGATGTCCAAGTTATGTGCCATTATTCTTATTCCTTTTAATTTGATTTTGTCGCCAAAGCATATAAACCACAGGCACCAGTAACAAGGACAATAACAGCGCACTCACCATGCCGCCTACCATAGGCGCGGCAATGCGGCTCATGACTTCTGAACCCGTACCTGTGCCATAAATGACCGGCAATAAACCAAAGATGACGGTGGCCACTGTCATGACTATGGGCCTGACGCGCATGCCCGCGCCTTGTAATATGGCGTCGACCAAGTGCTCTTGTTTGAGAGGCTTATTGGCTTGTTCACTGTCATGGATTAACTGCTCATAGCTCTGGTTTAGGTAAACCAACATCAATACGCCAATTTCGACGGCCACCCCGGCTAAAGCAATAAAACCCACCCCCACGGCGACCGACAAATTAAAGTTGAGCAGATAGATCAGCCAAATCCCACCAATCAAAGCAAAGGGTAGGGTGAGTAAAATGATCGCCACCTCAGCAAAACGCCGAAAGTTTAAATACAGCAAGATCACAATAATGGCTAAAGTGAGGGGGATGACATACGTGAGTTTTTGTTTGGCCCTTTGCATGTACTCATACTGGCCAGCCCAATTAAGACTGTAACCAGTGGGCAAGTCGAGTGATTCTGCTAAACGCGCTGAGGCCTTATCCACATAAGTGCCTACGTCGATATCATCGATATCTATGTAGGTCCAACCATTGATGCGGGCGTTTTCGCTTTTGATGCCCGGCGGGCCGTCTTCAATGTAGATGTTCGCCACATCCGCCAAAGCAATGCGCTGACCGCTTTTGGTGACTATAGGTAACAAGGCTAGCTGCTCTGGCGAATCTCGATAACTTTGTGGATAACGTAAGTTAATGGGGTAGCGCTCTAAACCTTCAACCGCTTGGCTAACATTCATACCACCAATGGCAGTGGCCACTACTTGTTGCACATCGCTGATATTCAAACCATAACGGGCGGCTTGTTCACGGTTAATATCCACTTTGATATAACGTCCGCCTGCCACCCGCTCAGAATACACTGACGCGGTACCTGGCATGTCGGTCAGAATTTTTTCAATATCCTGACCTATGCGCTGGATCACCTTAATATCATTGCCTGCGACCTTGATCCCCACCGGGGTTTTGATGCCTGTGGCTAACATGTCGATACGGGTTTTGATGGGCATAACCCAGGCATTGGTCAAACCTGGAATTTGCACTAATTGATCCAGCTCGTGACGCAATTGCTCTATGGTTAAACCCTCACGCCATTCACTTTTGGGTTTTAACTGAATGAATGATTCCATCATAGTTAAGGGCGCGGGATCGGTTGCGCTTTCGGCACGGCCAATTTTACCAAAAACGTTTTTTACCTCAGGCAGGGTGTAAATGAGTTTATCGGTTTGTTGCAAAAGCTCCCGTGCCTTACCTATGGATAAACCGGCGTAGGTGGTAGGCATGTACATCAAATCACCTTCGTCCAAAGGCGGAATAAACTCGCTGCCCAATTTGTTCATGGGGTAAAAACCGATAAGCGCCAGCAGTAATAACAGCACTAAGGTCGTTTTAGGAAAGGCGAGGGCACGTTTTAACACAGGTAAATACATGGCAGTTAAACCACGATTGATGGGATTACGTTGCTCGTTAGGTATTTTTCCGCGGATAAAATACCCCATCAACACCGGGATAATGGTAATGGCAAGGCCAGCTGAGGCGGCCATAGCAAAGGTTTTGGTATAGGCCAGTGGTGCAAACATCTTGCCTTCTTGGGCCTCCAAGATAAACACCGGCAAAAAGCTCACGGTGATGATCAGCAAGCTAAAAAACAACGCAGGACCTACTTCGCTGGCGGATTGCGCGACAATTTGCCAGCGATTTTTATCGGTCAGTGGTGTTTTTTCGATGTGTTTATGCATGTTTTCGATGAGTACTATGGCCCCATCTGTCATGGCGCCAATGGCAATGGCAATACCACCCAACGACATGATATTGGCATTAATACCTTGCCAATGCATGATGATAAAAGACACTAAGATGCCCAGAGGTAAGCTAATCACTGCCACTAAGGACGAGCGTAAATGAAACAAAAACGCCGCGCATACTAGGGTAACTATAAGCAGTTCTTCGGCCAATTTAGACCACAGATTATCTACGGCACGATTGATGAGTTCGGAGCGGTCATACACAGTGACGACTTCTACTCCATCAGGCAATCCACTTTGTAAACTGGCTAATTTAGTTTTGACTGCGGCTATGGTTTGCTGAGCGTTGCCACCCGAACGCATAACCACCACACCGCCTGTTACTTCACCTTCACCGTTTAACTCGGCAATACCACGGCGCATTTGTGGGCCTAAACGAATATCGGCCACATCGCGTAATTGTAGCGCTGTGCCTTGGGCATTAAGCCCCAAAGGGATAGCACCAAGATCGTCTACATCCTTGATGTAACCCGTGGCGCTGACCATATACTCGGCTTCGGCCATTTCAATAACCGAGGCCCCGACTTCCTGATTACCTTGTTTAATCGCAGTTTGGATCAAACTTAAGGGAATACCATAGGCACGTAATTTATCCGGATCTACATTCACTTGGTATTGTTTGACCATACCGCCAATAGTGGCGACTTCGGATACCCCCGTGACAGTTTGCAATTCAAACTTTAAAAACCAATCTTGAATGGAACGTAATTGACTGATGTCGTGTTGGCCTGTGCGGTCAACCAAGGCATATAGGAAAATCCAGCCCACGCCCGTGGCATCTGGGCCTATTTGTGGTTTGGCGGCATCAGGTAAATTGCCTGAGACTTGGGATAGATATTCTAATACTCGGCTGCGCGCCCAATACATATCGGTATTATCATCAAAGATCACATACACGTAAGAGTCGCCAAAAAACGAAAAACCACGCACTGTGGTGGCGCCTGGTACCGACAACATGGCTGTGGTCAGTGGGTAAGTTACTTGATCTTCTACCACTTGTGGCGACTGACCCGGATAAGTGGTTTTGATAATAACTTGTACATCGGACAGATCAGGGATGGCGTCAACGGGCGTGTTTTTAATGACAAACAAACCCCAGAAAATAACAATACCGGTACACAACAGCACAAAAAAGCGATTTTTTACCGACCAATGAATAATGCCTTCGATCATGGTTTTGACTCCATCTGCATATGCTTGCTGTGATCAGGCATTATGTCGGTGATCACAAACTCACCTTGTTGGATCTCAAAAGTGAAGTGGATGTTTTGTTCGCTGCTTAAGTCATCAATATTAAGGTCGGTGGCGAGGATAAAATCCACGGTGGCGGCAGGCCGCTGCCATTTTTCTATGGGTCCCCGGTGAATGGTGATGATCCGCTGACTTGGGTCGATTTGTAGAATTTTACCGCTGACACTGGCGCTTTGTATGCTGGGCGTTGAGTCAGCTTGTGACTCAGACGCCATGTTCATTTGCTGTTCATTATCACCATGAAACATACGTTTAAAATCAGAGCTAATGCTACTTTCGGAGTCGAGTAAAAACTGGGCTGAAGTGACCACTTCTTCGTCTTCAGCCAAACCAGCTAATATTTGTGCCTGATCGGCAGTGACTAAACCAAGCTTAACCGCCACCGATTTAAACTGCCCTTGACCTAAAGCCAATACCACACGGTCTTGTTGACCTGTGCGAATAACTGCCTCTTTTGGTACCAGCAATGAGTCTTGATTTAAGTCACTATGAATAGTGATTTGGGCAAACATATTGGGTTTGAGTTTGCGCTGAGGATTAGCAAAACGCAGACGCACCCGCACGGTACGAGTAACAGCATCTAGAGTGGGGTAGATGTAATCCAGTTTTCCTTGCCATACTTCACCAGGCAAAAAGCCCAGCGTCATGGTGGCACTTAAGCCCGCTTTAACTAACGAGGCTTGGCGTTCAAATACCTCAGCTTCAACCCACACTTCGTCCAAAGCGCCTATAGATAACAAAGTAGTGCCGGGTTTTACAAAAAATCCTTCACGAATATTGAGGTTATCCACCACACCCGATTGGGGCGCACTAAAAATCACGGTTTGTTGTACCTTGCCCGTATTGGTCAGTTGAGTAATGGCCGCCGCGGGCATTTGTAAAGCTTTGAGGCGTTCTAAGGCGGCTGTGCTTAAGTTAGTATTTTGGCGATTACGCGCCAGTAAAAATTCTTCTTGGGCATTAACTAATTGGGGCGAATAAAGGGCATACAAAGGCTCACCTTTAGTCACTTGTTGTCCTGTTGTTTTCACATACAGTTTGTCTACCCAACCTTCTACTCGAGGATGGATATGCACCAAAGTATCTTGGTTATAACCCACATAACCCACGGTATTAATGGGCACGTGCAAAGATTGGCGTTGCACTTTAGCTGTTCTGACGCCCAAATTGTTGATGACATTGGGCTCAATTTTAATCACCCCAACTTGCTCTTTTTGCTGTGAGTCTTGTGCATAAACCGGCACCAAATCCATGCCCATTGGCGACTTGCCCGGTTGGTCACGACGATAGTTAGGATCCATCGGTGCCACCCAGTACAAAGGCTCGTTACTCGCCCCTGAACCTGCGGTATCACTGGTCATGTCATGTGACTGGTTGGTGGCAAAAAACAAGGTGAGAGCGACACCTACAACGAGGCCGCTTAGGCCAGTTACTACTGCTTTCATTACTTGTCTCCTGCGTGGTTTACAGTGGCTGAGTCGCCCTGTTTCACACTAAAATTGGCGGGTTTAAAATAATAGAGTAACTGCACTTGATACTGAGCCAGTTCATTTCGCAATTTAATGAGAACCAATTCGCTATTGAGCTGGGCGATCCGGCTGCGCATAACATCGCCAAAATCGCCATTGTCGCTCGTGTAGGCATTCAATGTGGCGTCGGCTTGTTCGGCTAATTGAGGTAAAATCACTTGCTCAAATTGCTGAATACGTTGTTGTGTTTGTTGTGCGGCTTGCCAGTTATTGAGCGCTTGAGCGAGTAAGTTACGCAGCAATAATTGTTGCTCGGTTTTGGCCGCTTCGGCTTGTAAGGTAGCCGATTCCACTTCTTTGTCTTGGCGATTATTGGTAAATAAGGGCAAATCAAGACTAAAACCCACTGAGAAAAAATCAGCGCGACTATTGCCATTCACATCGTCATCACGATAAGCATAACTGGCATTCACGCCCCATTGGGGCTGGTATTTTTGTTGAGCTAATTCCACCCCATTTAACTGTGACTTAATTTGCTGTTCGGCCGCCAACATGGACGGGTGTAAGGCCAATATCTGTGCTAGCTGCGATTTGTTTTGTTGTTGCAATAAGTGCAATATTTTGGCATCTGGCACGTCAATTTTTGGCCAACTATCACTGAGTGTTAAGTCCTTGCCATAATTATCATGTTCATACAGCCATTCAGCTAAGCTCGCCAACTTGCTGTCACGCTCTGTTGCTAAGGCACTTAATCTGTCATCTAAACGGGCAAGTTCAACTTGAGCTTGGATCACATCTTGTTGACGAGTGCGACCTTGGGCTGAACCATAACTGGCCTCTACTATGTCACTGAGCTGCACAAATAATGGCCTGCTGCTGGCGATAATATGCATTCTTTGTTGGGTACTGAAGGCATCTAACCACAGCTTGCCCACCATGACCTTGAGTTTTTCTTGTCGCTCGGCACGTAACAGGGGATGTCTAGCGGCTAAATTTAATATTAGCCGGCGTTTTATTTCGAGACTGTCACCGCGGGCAAACTGCTGGCTTAAACCCACTTTTAATTGGGTCATACCTTCTTGGTTAAATTGAAAACCATCGGTGGGTAAATTGGCTAAACCGACTGATAATACCGGATCGCTGAGCGTGGCGGCGGCACTGCTGTCTGCTACCAGAGCTCGCTCTTGCAGGCTACTTGTTTGCTGCCAAGGATCGTATTGGATAGCGAGTTGCTGAGCTTCTGGTAAACTTATTGCGGCTGCCGAACTAGAGGCTAGACCAATAAAAATGCCTGTTAGGGCGAGTAGCCACAGGCGCATATAAGTGGATGATAATAAAACAAAGTACATAAAATAATCTCATGTTAACAGACCCATTAAGGCTGATAACGCTAGGTTTAAACACAGTGGGGAAGCCCCGTTATTTAAAGAGTCTGCCGTATTTCAGGCGGATCTATGCTGTGTTATTAAGCTTGAGGTGGTTTTTGGAGGAGAGAAAGAGATGCTGTGAGGCTGGAAAATTCATAGTTAAGCAAAACAAAACTGCTATTTAAATTGAGCTTTGATGCAGCAATATTAATCAGTGCGGCACTTGAACAGGCACTAGCAGGACAACTGCAATCGTGCTCACAACAATCTTTATCGTTGGTGTTTTGTGCGCTATCAACTTCAGCAATACCGTGAGCCATGTTCGACATGTCCATGCCTTGTATCATATTTCCCTGTGCCATATTACATACTGTCATATCGACAGCCGACATTGACTGGGATTTAACATGGCTATGACTGGCCAACGCAGATGCAGCAAACCACTGATTTAACAGTAGAATGATAATCATGAGATAGGGCTGCAGTCGAATTGGCATTATGCTCTAGGCTATTACTGGTTAAGAGGAACTAGGCCTACTTTACCCCATACTTTGCAAAAAGTCAGCGGCTAAGCAGTCTAGCTTATTGTTACACTTTGTTGTTTAAAGCTGACGTTTGTTTATTTTTAACACTGTTAATCGTGGCACTCACTTCACCATCGGCTAAACGCAAATCCAAATTATCACCCGCAGTCACCTGTTTAACACTGCGTACTATCTCACCTTGTTTAAAACTGATGCTATAACCCCGTGCCAAAGTAGACAGCGGACTCACCGTATTAAGTAAGTGACTGGCATTGGCAAGTACCTGTTGTTTTCGGCTAAACACTTGTTGCCAACTATGGCTGAGCCTGCTTTGTAATTCGCTAACCACTTTAGTTTGGCGCTCTAACAATTTAGCTGGATTGTGCTGGGCTAAACGATTTTGCAGATTATTATGTTGGTTTTGTTCTTGTTTTAGCTTGTTCAACAGGTTTTTTTCGAGTCGTTGGCTCAGTTGATCAACATACTGGTATTGCTGCTCCAGTTGTTTTTGTGGGTGGTTACGCTGCAGACTTTGTTGTAAAAATTGTTGTTGGTAAGTCAGTTCGTTTAATTGAACGCGAATAAGTTTGTTCAAACGTTCGCGCAAGTTATGCACGGCTAGATTTAAGCTACCTTGATCACGACTGACGAGTTCTGCCGCCGCCGAGGGAGTAGGGGCGCGTAAGTCGGCCACAAAGTCGGCAATACTCACATCCACTTCATGACCTACCGCACTAATGATGGGTAAGTTTGACGCAAAAATGGCGCGAGCCACATTTTCGTGGTTAAAACACCATAGATCTTCCAAAGAGCCACCACCACGGCCGACGATCAACACTTGAACTTCATCCCGTTGATTGGCCACACTGATGGCCTGACATATTTGCGCTACTGCCGCATCACCCTGCACTTGAGTAGGGTATATCACCACTTCAATGGCAGGGTTACGGCGTTTCAGTACGGTAAGAATATCGTGTAAGGCAGCGCCGGTGGCTGAAGTTATAACCCCCACTTTTAACACCGCTTCTGGCAGCGCTTTTTTATGTTCGTGGGCAAACAAACCTTCGGCCGCCAGTTTTATTTTGAGTTGTTCAAACTGTTGTTTGAGCTGGCCTTCGCCTTCAGGCTCCATGAATTCCACAATGAGCTGATAATCACCACGGGGTTCATACAAACTGATATTGGCGCGCACTAAAATTTTGTCACCTTCTTTAGGTTTTTGTTTTACCCGCTGATTGGCGCCCTTAAACATAGCGGCTTTGATTTGGGCCCGTTCGTCTTTTAAAGTGAAATACCAATGACCGGAGCTGGCAGCGACAAAGTTAGATATCTCGGCGGTGAGCCACACTTGACCAATCTCTGCTTCCAGCACACTTTTGGCTAAGCGATTCAGTTTACTGACAGTGAGGATATTGCGTGAAGCGGATGGTTGACTGAACATCAAGGCTAACTATTTTATAAAAATCTGGGGCCAGTTTACCTGCTTATGCACCACGAAAAAAGGGCAAAGGTATTACGCTTTGCCCCTGTTTGTAGAGATTGTTTTAGTTAAGACCAAACCAACCTTAACTAAAACATGTATTGAATTGATAAAGACGCTACATCCATATCGGGTTCTATATCGTCTTCTAACTCAAAACGTTCGTATTCGAGACGGGTTTGAATATTCTGCGTAAAGGCATACTGCATACCTACACCATAAAATACATCACCACCTTCTTGAGTGGATGAAATGTCGATAAATGCCGGTGTATTAGCTGATACTTGAGCTTCCCACTCAAACCAACCACCTTTGGCATACAGTGAAAAGCGCTCAGACAGCGGCAAGGATAAACGGCCAGCGAGGGAATAACCGTCTACTTCGCTGTAATTGTCGTTATCGTTGAGTTCATCAAAATTGAGGTAAGCTAACTCGACACCCAAATAGGGGCTAAATTGTGCGCCTATATAACCTTTTAATACGCCTGCATCGTCGTCAAAGTCGATGTCATTTTCGCGATCTTCAAACTGGAAAGAGTATTGTCCATAACCAGCACCCACATAGAACCCTGTATTATCTATGCCAGATTGTGCTTGTGCGGTACCAGATAAACCTATTACAGCCAAAGATAGTGCTGCCAGTGATAAAGAGGTTTTCATTTTACTTTTCATAATCATGCTCCAATATATTTATAAAAAAGAAAAGGTTCCTAAATCGAATATTGCAGAGGACATGCCAATTTTTTTCGCATATAAAACAAGCAGAAATACAGGGTTTACGGGATTTTGTGCTTAAAATATAAACACTTGGACGAGGGGCTAGTGTAATGATTTCGTTGAAATGTAATTTTTACACAAGCAGGAAACAGAAAATAAGTGCATTAAAGCACAGGAAATTGTGTTTTTAAGTTTACCTTGCTAAGCATTTCCGCTAGAATCGCGCCGCAATTAAAACCCCCTTTAAAGGTGAAAATTGCATGTTACGGATCGCCAAAGAAGCCCTAACGTTTGACGACGTTTTGATCTTACCCGGGCACTCTACTGTCCTCCCTCATACCGCTGATTTAAAGACACAATTGACTCGCGGTGTTAGCTTAAATATTCCCCTTGTTTCTGCCGCTATGGATACTGTATCGGAAGCTCGCTTAGCCATTGCGCTGGCGCAGGAAGGTGGCATAGGTTTTATTCATAAAAACATGACAGCTGAACAACAGGCTGAACATGTACGCACGGTTAAAAAATACGAAAGTGGTGTGATCTCCGATCCCGTTACCGTATTGCATACCGCGACCATTGGCGAAGTAAACGCCCTAGGTTTGCAACATGGCTTCTCTGGTTTCCCAGTAGTTGATGAAGACAATAACCTTATTGGTATTGTGACTGGTCGTGATTTACGTTTTGAAAAACGTTTTGATCAGCCAATTTCTAGCGTGATGACTGCGAAAAAAGATTTGGTCACCGTTAAAGAGGCGGCTAAATCTGAGTTAGTGCTGGAATTAATGCACGAACACCGTATCGAAAAAATTCTAGTAGTCGATGATGCTTTTAAGTTAACAGGCATGATCACCGTTAAAGATTTCCAAAAAGCCGAAAGTAAACCCAATGCCTGTAAAGACGAGCGTGGCCGTTTACGGGTTGGCGCTGCTGTTAGCGTAGGCCCAGGTACTGATGAGCGTATTGCCTTATTGGTTGAAGCGGGCGTTGACGTATTATTAATTGATACCTCCCATGGCCATTCACAAGGGGTTATTGATCGTGTGCGTAAAATACGTGGCGCTTATCCTGACGTACAGCTCATTGCGGGTAACGTAGCAACAGGCGAGGGCGCTAAAGCCTTAGCAGACGCTGGTGTTGATGCAGTAAAAGTAGGCATAGGTCCAGGTTCTATTTGTACTACTCGTATCGTCACGGGCTGTGGTGTGCCACAAATTACTGCGGTATCTGATGCGGTTGAAGCTTTACAAGGTACGGGCATTCCGGTTATCGCCGATGGTGGTATTCGTTTTTCTGGTGATATTGCTAAGGCGATTGTTGCTGGAGCAAGCTGTGTGATGGTGGGCAGCATGTTAGCTGGTACTGAAGAAGCACCCGGTGAAGTAGAGCTTTATCAAGGTCGTTATTACAAATCTTACCGTGGTATGGGCTCCTTAGGTGCGATGAATCAAAACAATGGTTCGTCTGATCGTTATTTCCAAGACAGTAAAAATGCTGAAAAATTAGTGCCAGAAGGTATTGAAGGTCGAGTGGCTTATAAAGGCCCTATCGCTACCATCATTCACCAACAAATGGGCGGTTTACGTTCAGCCATGGGTTTGACAGGTTCAGCTACTATTGAAGAAATGCGCACTAAACCGCAGTTTGTCAAAGTGACTGCCGCTGGTATGAGTGAATCTCACGTTCATGATGTGAGTATCACGAAAGAAGCGCCAAACTATCGTTTAGGTTAATACCTAGAGTGTTAAATCGGACTGGGTGAGCTCAGTCCTTTTTTTTTTGCAAAAGAGTACCTACATGACCACAAATATCCATGACCAACGTATTTTGATCCTTGATTTTGGCTCGCAATATACTCAGCTGATCGCGCGCCGTGTGCGTGAAATAGGCGTTTATTGCGAACTTTGGGCTTGGGATGTGAGCGAAGAGCAAATTCGTGAATTTAAGCCAAACGGTATTATTTTGTCGGGTGGCCCCGAGTCAGTACATGCGGCAAATTCACCTAGAGCGCCCCAATATGTATTTGAAGCGGGTGTGCCGGTATTTGGTATTTGTTACGGCATGCAAACCATGGCTGAACAATTGGGCGGGGCAGTACAAGGCTCCGACATGCGTGAATTTGGTTATGCCAAAGTGGAAGTCATTGCCGACATGGCTTTGCTCAATAACATCGAAGATCACATTGGTGACAACGGTAATGCGCTGTTAGATGTATGGATGAGTCACGGTGATAAAGTCAGTAAAGCCCCTCCCGGCTTTATTACTGCGGCGCAAACTGCTAGCTGTCCTTTTGCTGCTTTTGTACATCCTGAAAAACAATTTTACGGGGTGCAATTTCACCCTGAAGTGACGCATACCCGTCAAGGTCAGCGCATTTTGTCGCACTTTGTTTTGGATATTTGTGGCTGTGAAAAACTATGGACTCCGGGCGCCATCATCGAAGATGCCATCGCTCGTATGAAAGCGCAAATCGGCGACGACGAAGTTATCTTAGGTCTATCCGGTGGCGTTGATTCATCGGTAGTGGCCATGTTGTTGCACCGCGCCATTGGTAAACAACTGACTTGTGTATTTGTGGATAACGGCTTGTTACGCCTTAACGAAGGCAAACAAGTGATGGACATGTTTGGCGATCACTTTGGTTTAAATATTCGTAAAATCGAAGCCGAAGACCGCTTTTTAGCCGCCCTAGCCGGTGAAGATGAGCCAGAAGCCAAACGTAAAATCATCGGCCGCATTTTTGTTGAAGTTTTTGACGAAGAATCGAAAAAGCTGGTAGATGCCAAGTGGTTAGCTCAAGGTACTATTTACCCAGATGTTATCGAATCTGCTGGTTCGGCCACCGGTAAAGCTCATGTAATTAAGTCTCACCACAATGTAGGCGGCTTGCCTGCAGACATGAAAATGGGCTTAGTTGAGCCACTACGTGAATTGTTTAAAGACGAAGTACGTAAAGTCGGTTTAGAGCTAGGTTTACCTTACGACATGTTGTATCGCCATCCATTCCCTGGCCCAGGTCTTGGGGTGCGAGTATTAGGTGAAGTGAAAAAAGAATACTGCGATTTGTTACGCCGTGCTGATGCCATCTTTATTGAAGAGCTGCACGCTGCCGACTTGTACAACAAAGTCAGCCAAGCCTTTACGGTATTCTTGCCAGTTAAATCGGTAGGAGTCATGGGCGATGCGCGTAAATACGATTGGGTAGTATCGCTACGCGCAGTAGAAACCATCGACTTTATGACGGCTCACTGGGCACACCTACCTTATGAGTTTTTAGGTAAGGTTTCAAACCGCATTATCAATGAAATTGACGGTATTTCACGAGTGGTTTACGACATTTCGGGTAAACCGCCAGCGACCATTGAATGGGAGTAAGCGGCTAGCTTAGTGTTGTTTTTTGCTTGTTGATTTTAGATTGGTTGGGAAGGGCGCTGAATAGCGCCCTTTTTGTTTTTAAAAGCCTCAAAGCATTATCGCTGCGCAACACAGTATGGCCTGCTGCCACGGAGCATAAGCTTCGCTTACTTTATCGCTGCGCGACCGCAATCTCGATAACTGCTCCCTACGTTATTTTACCTTCCAACATCTATGTTGGTCGCTTACAAGATTACTTAGCCAATTCAAGCAAATCAGGGAACGTTTAAACGGGGATTTATTGATTTTAAAAAGGCGCTGAAATAGCGCCTTTGTTAGTTTTTAACTTGAATGTAAATTAAGTTTGTTGGCAGTCTATATTTGACTTGCCACCCAAGAGTGGATCCTTTCTTCTAATAAGTTTAAAGGTAGAGGGCCATTTTTAAGTACTTGATCATGAAAACCGCGGATATCAAACTTATCACCTAAGGTTTGTTTGGCGTACTCTCTGAGCTCCATGATTTTTAGTTTACCGATCATATAAGCCGTGGCTTGGCCTGGCATGGCAATATAGCGTTCGATGGCTTTGACTGAATCATTTTTAGGGTTGGGGGTATTGGCAATCAAATAATCAATAGCTTGCTCACGGCTCCATTGTTTATCGTGAATACCGGTATCAACGACTAATCGACAAGCGCGCCATAATTCCATCGCCAAACGACCAAAGTCAGAATAGGGGTCTTGATAAAAGCCCATATCCTTGGCTAACTCTTCGGTATATAAACCCCATCCTTCGGTGTAGGCAGTAAACGAAGCATACTTTTGAAATTCTGGAATACCCTCCAATTCTTGTGCGATAGCCCGTTGCATATGATGACCCGGAATACCTTCATGGTAAGCCAATGCTTCCATCTGGTAAGTGGGCATATCGTTCATATTAAACAAATTAGCATAGTAAGTACCCGGTCTTAAGCCATCTTTGGCTGGACTTTGATAAAAGGCTTTACCTGCAGATTGTTCCCTAAAGGCCTCAACCCGTTTTACTACCATAGGCGCTTTGGGAGTTAAGCCAAAATACTCAGGCACCTTAGTTTCCATGATATCTATCAGTGATTTAGCTTCTTTTAAATACTCTTCACGGCCTTGGTCGGTATTGGCATAATAAAATTGTGGGTCTGTGCGCATAAACTCGAAAAACTCAGTTAAGCTGCCGTTAAATCCTACTTTTTCCATGATACTGCGCATTGCTGTGTGAATACGTTCAACATTTTGTAAACCAATGTTGTGTACTTGATCAGCGTTTAAATCTGTAGTGGTAAACCAGGCTAAACGATTGGCATACCAATTTTTGCCATCGGGTAAACGCCAAACACCGTCACCTTGTGGAGTGAGTTCACGTTGTTTCTCAAGCTCGGCAACTAATAGTTCATAAGCAGGTTTAACGGTCTCAAGTAGTGCTGTTTTAGCTTGTGCGACTAGTATGTCTTTTTCGTTTTGTGCAATATCCAACTTCGCTACTTTGTTTTGAAAATCATTCCAGATAGTTGAAGCTTGTTCTGTTTGAGTAAAGGGACTGCCATTGATCACATTTTGTGAAGCTTGGATCATTTGATCATAAGACCAACGCGGTGGAAACACGCCTAGCTCTTCTCTGATTTTTAATTGCTCAATGGTTTGTGCAAATAAGGTACGAGTGTTTTGTAAGCGAGCAATGTAGGCTTTTGCATCTTCAATGCTATCAACTTTATGAATATTTATTAAGAAGCTCGGCACCATAGTATGTACTGCGCCAAATTGGTCCATGATGTAGGTGTGGTGGCGGAATTGCTCGTTGTTTAATTTACGTTGTAAATCAACCTTGGCAATGGCCAAACTGAGTTGCTCTTGCTCGCTTAACTTAGTTGCATCAAAGCCTTGTAAATCTGCCAAACGTTGCTGGTTGATTTTTAGGCTTTCATCCTTGCTGGCTTCATCAATTTGATCCCACTTATCATAATCCCATTTATAGCCTAGGTAACTTTGGCGTTCGGGCGAGCGTTTAAGATCTTGCTCAAACATATTCGCAAAATAAGTGTTAAGTCGCGCTGATTCACTTTGAGTGGTTTGACTAACTTGTGCAGGATTAGACTCAGTTTGTTGTAGATTTTGAGTTGAATTATCAGTGCAAGCCATTAAGGCTATGGTGAGTAAACTGAGTGGGAATACTGATTTAAGAATTTTCATGTGTCTTGTTTCCTATCGTTCTCTTTTTATTATGTTAAAAATGACATTGCTTTTTGTCGCGTTGCAAGTTAGCAAATTATGCTCAATTTAGCTCGTGGATTTGCCTTATCATTATTTGGCTTTTTTAATTAACTGAGAAAAGTGTCAATCCCATACTCAAGCTAGGCAAAGAATAAACTGGGTCGTAACAAATTTAACTGCTACTGCTGATCATTTTAAATGACCTTGGGGATCTTGGCGGCTGTGGAGTAAGCGGACAATTTCAATTTGATTAGTTGTAACTCGGTAAAATAATGTATGGCTTTGAATGGGCTGGCTTCTGATGTTGTTGAGTAATTCCGGGCGTTCGATTCCCATTAATGGCTGGGTTGTTAATAACCAAAACTGAGTTTTAATGTTTTCAATGTAGCTGTCAGATTGGGCTTTGCCCCAACGGCGGAGTCCGTATTGATAAATAGATTTGAGATCAACAATTGCGGCTGGGGCAATAATCAGTTGATAAGTAGGCATGGCTGTTAACAGGCTAAGGCTTAACGTTTTATTTCGTCAAACAGTGAATCGAGCGTGCTTGCTGATTCAATTTTGATGCCTTTGCCACTAACTAACTCCTGAATACCCGTATTGAGCTGTTCGCGCAGTTGAGCCAGTTTTAGTTCGTGGATCCAATCTTCGTGGGTGTCCATAAAACGCAGGGCTTCGCGGATGACTTCACTGGCATTATTATATAAACCACTTTCCACTTTGGCCTTAATTCTGGATTCTAATTCGCTAGTTAGTGATACGTGCATGACAGTTTCCAAACTTGGACAATCTTTAAATTATGCTAGGGCGACATACAAAGATTGTCAATCTTTGTATTATTCTGCCGTTTCTATATTTAAACTATACCCCGAATACTTACGCATGTTGATCACGCGGTCTCCGTCAAGTAACCAGTATTGGCCTTTTATTCCTTGCAATACGCCGCTGAAGTTTAGGTCTTTGTCGAGGTTGATGGACTTTACTTTGTCGGGATACTGCGCAACTGGATAGTAAATATCTACTGCGGGTAGGTCGAGAATTTCAATAGCCTGAAAACCATATTCATCGATGATTTCATCGAGTTGATCTTCAATCTGGGTAAGCAGTTCGACTTTTAACTGTTGTAAATTTGTAGTGCCTGGCTGGCTTTTAAGCATAGTTCGCCAGTTGGTTTTATCGGCAATAAAACCTTTTAAGGCGCTTTCAACTAAGCCACTGGTTAAGCGGTTTTGAACTCGCATAATAGCCATGGCTTGGGTCGCACCTTGATCAATCCAACGACTCGAAACATTGTCATGAACGTGACGGGTAATTCCTACTTTTATGGTGCCGGTATTAGCTAAATAAACATAATGATGGTTGAGGCAATTGGCCTCGCCCCAACTGGGTTCGCGGCAAGTGCCGGCATCGTAGTGGCAAAGTTCAGGTTTGATAATACAGGTATCACATTGCGCTAATTTCATCAGACAACGATAACAATAACCTTGATTAAAACTCTTTTTAGTTAAGCTTTGGCAATGTACACAATGAATTTGATTGTCGAAACTGACTTTAATCTGCGTGCTGATTAACGGATTCATTTCAATCAGTTGTTCGCCAACGGGCAGTTGATATTGGGCGAGATGTTCATTGTTGGTGGCCACGCGCATTTTGCGAATATTGCCTTGGTAGATGCTCATAGTGCTTTAGTCCTGAATACAATAAACGGCGCCGCTGTTGGGAATGGCGCTCATAGCCGACTATTGTGACAGCCTAAGGACTTGATTGCCAAGGCAATATCTTAGTTTTAAGGATTTCAAATACAGGCTCGATAAATGGCCATCATTTGGCTGCCAGTTTGCACTAAGGTAAGCAGCATGTAAGCAATAAAAACTAATACCAGGGTGAGAATGCCTGCTTGTATGATTTTGCCTGTTGAGAGCTGCAAGGCCTTACCATAGCCGGCCCAAGCAATGCTGAGCCAGACCAGTAAAACCACATAAACCACTGCTTGTATGCTATTGCCCAATAAAAATAAGGGGCGATTAGTCGCCTTATCATAAACGGCTTGGGCTTGTTGCAATTGCTGTTGTAGGGCTTCGTTACTGGTAGCCAGCAGTTCGCCAGTTTCGCTGTCGGTGTGACATAACATTTGTTCGGTTAAAGGGCGCAGTTCAGCTGCACTTTGCTCGAGTTGGATCCAGCTTTTTGCAACTATGGGATCGATCATCGCAATATTGGTTATTGCATCGGCAAATACCAAGAGCACCAAAGTGACACCACAAAAATAAGCAAACAGACGAAAAAAATGCCAAAAACTGGCTGTTACTCCAACAATTTTCCAGCAGCCAAAGGCGATAACTGCGATAAAAAACAGTAAAAATAAATCAAATAATGCCTGGGTCGCCATGACGGTATAAGCGGCGTCGTTGGCAGGTAAAGTGATGGGGTTTACCGCTTCAGGTAATACTTGACTGATGAACAAGGCGATTAAAAACGACAAGATGAGAAACTCTACTCCTTTGCTGATCCAATCTCCTTGCTCAGCTTGTTGTAATTCGGCATGGATAAAACGGCGAGGCCGCAGCAAACAAAGGCTAAAATGTTGGAGGAATTGGGGGATTTCGCTAAGGACTTTTTCCAAGTGGTTTTTCATGTCAGATCTCATCGTTATATGTTTATCTGTACAACTCGGATACCACCTTGCTCCGTTTGTTCATGCTTAGGATAGTCAAAGTGCCTGCGCTATTCAACAGGCATGGATATGCTAACAATGAGGACCTTATTGAGATAACTCTCCACGAAGATTGGTTGTCAGTAAACGTTTGATTTCACTCACTGGCAAGTCTTGACTTAACAAGTAATGTAATTTGGCTAAGGCGGCTTCTGGGGTCATATCCATGCCGGATACCACCCCCACTTCGCGTAGAGCATGGCCATTGGCATAACCCCCCATATCTACCTTACCCCGTACACACTGAGTGCAGTTAAGTACTATTATGCCTTGTTTATCTGCGTCGGCTAATTGTTGTAAAAGCGCTGAGTTTTTAGGCGCGTTACCTACGCCAAAACTTAATAATATCAAGGCTTTGACGGGCTGTTGTAGGGTGTTTCTGAGAACTTCAGAGCTGATCCCAGGATACAGAGTTACCACGCCTATAGGTTGAGATTTGACTGGACTGACATACATTTTTTTATCCGTTTGAATACCAACCAGTTGATTGTTTACCTCTATTTTGATCCCAGCTTTTAACAAAGGTGCTAAGTTGGGTGAGTCAAAGGCATTAAAGCCATTTGCATCGACTTTACGGCTACGATTACCACGAAATAACTGATTATTAAAAAACAAGGTAACTTCGGGAATTGGATAATTGGCCGCAATATACAAGGCATTTAACAAATTAACTTGTCCGTCTGAGCGCAACTCAGCCAAGGGTATTTGTGAGCCTGTCACTATCACTGGTTTACCTAAGTCTTCAAACATAAATGACAAGGCTGAGGCCGTGTAAGCCATGGTGTCGGTGCCATGCAAAATAATAAATCCATCATACTGGGCATAGTTGTTGTGGATATCATCAGCAATCTGCTGCCAATCACCAGGGTTCATATCCGATGAATCAATCAAACTGTCGTATTCGTGGATAGTGAAATGGGGCATTTCAGCACGATGAAACTCAGGCATATTGGCCACGGTTTGCGATAAAAATCCAGCAGCCGGAATATATCCCTGTGCTGATGGGCGCATACCAATCGTACCGCCGGTATAGGCTACATAAATTGATTTTTTCATATTGAGGTATTCTTTTATTTTTTTGTTATTGTACGCAGACTTATGCAGTGTCGCTATGTCTCCTCACTTTTATGAGTAGGGTATTAGAGAGATTGCTGTATTTGCTACTTTACATGGTTTTTTTATCAGGATTATTGACATGAAACACCTTTGCCTTTGGCTTTTATTATTAGCATCTGCCAATGCTTTTGCTGATGGTCGAATTTTAAGCATGCGCGACCGAGCGCAGTTAATTGATAATATGTTGGATGACAGGTTAGAAAATCTCTTACCTTCGTTGATGCGCCGCGAAGGTATAGATATGTGGATCTTAATATCGCGGGAATACAATGAAGATCCCGTGCTCAAGACCATGTTACCGGCCAATTGGTTGTCTGCCAGACGTCGTACCATCTTAGTATTATTTGATCCCGGTCAAGATGAACAAGGTAATTTCAAAGCCATCGAGCGTTTAGCCGTGGCGCGTTATGCAGTGGATAGCATGTTCCGCAAATCATGGGACAAAGAGCAGCAACCTAGTCAGTGGGATGCTCTAGTTGATTTGGTTAAACAGAAAAATCCTAAAAAAATAGCCTTAAACAAATCGACTAATGTTGCCTTGGCTGATGGTTTAACCGCCACCGAATATCAAGAGTTTACAGCAGCCCTAGGCCCATCGTTCAAAACTCACATTGTATCATCAGAACCTTTAGCAATAGCATGGCTCGAAACCCGTAGTGCCATGGAAATGGCGGTGTATCCCAACATTATAAAGTTGGGCCATGAGATTGTGGCTCAAGCGTTTTCAAATGAAGTCGTAAAACCCGGTGTGACAACCACTGACGATGTTGCTTGGTGGCTGCGTGAGCGAGTGGTTGAACTAAAACTGCAAACTTGGTTTCATCCTAGTGTTTCATTACAACGTGCCTCAACAGAAAAATTTGATCACCTCAAAGCCTTTAGCGAAGGTACTGAGGGACAAGTCATCCTGCCTGGTGATTTGTTACATATGGATTTTGGCATTACTTATTTGCGACTCAATAGCGACCAACAGCAACATGCTTATGTGCTCAAAGAAGGTGAAACAGATGCGCCCGCCTATTTAAAAAAAGCCTTAGCTAACGCCAATCGCTTACAAGATATTTTCACCAATAATTTTAAGCTTGGCCGCACCGGCAATGAAGTACTGAGTATGTCACGCCAGCAAGCGATAGCTGAGGGTATAAAACCCTCGATTTATACCCATCCTATTGGTTTTCATGGACATGCGGCCGGTACCACCTTAGGTATGTGGGACTCGCAAGGCGGAGTAAAAGGCGAAGGTGATTATCCCTTGCATGAAAACACTGCTTATTCTATTGAGCTAAATGCCGCGACATTTATCCCTGAGTGGAACAAAGAAATTCGTATTATGCTTGAAGAAGAAGCCTATTTTGACCGCAACGGTGTGAGTTATATGGATGGACGACAAACTTCGTTTCATTTGATCAGCAGTCAGGATGTAAACTAAAGAGTCCCCATGGTTTAGGCCATGGGGACAAAAAGTATTATTGATACAGCGCTGCAATTTGTTTATTAGCCGCAAGCTGCGGTTTAACCGAGGCAGCGTCACCCACTACTACTAAGGTCATCTCCTCCAGTTTCAGGTATTTTTTTGCCAGCTCAGATACTTGTTCAGCACTGACGGTATTAATTTTTTGCACATAGGTTTCAAGACGACTCAATGGCAAACCGTGACTTTCTAAAAACCACAATTGATTAATAATGGCAGTACGTGAGGAGTTCTGTAAGACATAAAGTCCCGACATATAACTTTTGAAACCGTCTATTTCTGCTGTGCCTGGGACTTCGTTTTGCAAGCGGCTTATCTCATTGATGATTTCCTGCAGGGCGGCAGCAGTCGATTCAGCAGTCACATCTGCGGTTTCATACCATAAAGCTGAGTTGACACGGGTACTGACGGCGCTACCTGGGGAATAGGTATAACCTTTATCTTCGCGGATATTCGAGGTGATCCGACTGGAAAATGCGCCGCCCAATAAGGTGTTCATTAATTGCAAACCAATATAGTCAGCATGGCTGGGATCAACTACCGGTAAACCAAAACGGATGGTTGATTGAGGGGCGTTTTCACGAGGGATAAAAATCAATTTGCCCGCGCCCTGATAAACTGGTTTAGTAATGGTTTGTTCAGTGCCAGTGGGTAAATGCGCAAATGCTTGCTTGATCGCTTGTTCTGCTTTGCCTTGTGTAAATTTACCTGAGACATAGAGAATGCTGCGTTTAGCCACCAGATTTTGCTGAATAAAAGCCTTAACCGCTTCGGCTGTGATGGCTTTTACTTTGTTGTCGTCGGCGAAGGTAATGGCATAAGGATGATCGCCAAATACCGCCTTATTAAAGGCTTCGGCCGCCAATCCCTGAGCTTGTGAGCGCTGCACACTCAGCTCGCGTAAAAAGTTATTGCGGGCACGATCTAAATCTTCACTTTTAAAATTGCTATTTAATACCAGTTCACCAAGCAAGGTTGCGGCATCACCAACAAATTCACTTAATACATCCATTTGCAAATAGCTGGAATTGCTGCCAACAGAGGTATTTACCTGCCCGCCCATATCGGCAGCTCGCTGAGCGATATCCAAAGCCGACAGGCTTTTTGTGCCCTCTGTCATTAACTGGTAACTCAGATCGGCAATGGCATGCATTTCGCCGTCATCCACGTTTCCTAACTTACTTACCAAGCGTAGAGTAACCTTAGGGGTATTGCCGTAGGGTACAAACACCACACGCAAACCGTTATCCAGCTCGATGCTGCTGGTTTGGGCTAGTACAAAATCCTTAGCTTCGCCGCCAGCAGGGGGTAATTGTTTTTCAGCCTTGGCACTGTTTACAAATAACATCGTTACGATGAGAAAAATAGATAGATAATTAAACATGTTTATTCTCCTTGTTTGTTAGTGCCTGCCACGGGCTCTTCACCGGGCGTTACCGTTAAAATAGTGCGGTTAGTGGCACGTAGGTATTCTTTTACCGTTGATTTGATTAATTCAGGTGTGACCGCTTTAAACTGAGCTTCGAGCTCGTTAATGCGTGCGGGATTGTTGTCAAACAGGGCAAAACTGGCGAGTAAATCCAGTTTGCCAAAACCATAAAAACTGTCCACTTCATCAAATAAGGCAGAACGTAACTTCACCAGAGCACGATCAATAGACTCTTGTGGGATAGGCATTTCACTGAGCTGAGCAATCACGCCATCCACCGCAGAGATAATCGCTTGCTGACTGTGTTGCTCGTCATGGGTAAATGAGCTCATCCATAACATTGGGCCATCGTAATTAAACATGTTGCCTAGCAGATAGTTAATACCACCACCCACATCGCCAGTAATTTGTTTGTTTTTTACCAGTTCCTGATGCATCAAACTGTCACTGCCTTGCACCAACAATTGATCGATGATGCCCATGGCAAAATACTCAGGCGTATTACGGGGCGGCATTTTATAAGCGAGGGCAAAGGCTGGTTTAGGCGCAAGTTTATCAAATTTGTTAAAGCGCTTTTCCTGCTCCTGACGCAACTCAGTTAAGTCAGGTTTGGCCGCCATCGGCGCAGAGGGGATATCAGCAAAGTAGTTTTTGATCAGTGTTAAGGTGTGGTCTATATCCACATCACCAACCACCACTACCACTGCATTATTGGGGGCATAATATTGTTTAAAAAAGTCGTTTACGTCTTCAAGCGTTGCCGCATCCAAGTCAGCAAGATCACCATAAAAGTTGTGTGAGTTATACCAATTGTTAAAGGCATATTGCGGCATATCTAACCACGGAAAGCCCCCATATGGCTGATTAAGTACGTTAACTTTGACTTCGTTTTTTACCACACCTTGCTGATTAGTCAGATTTTCCTGAGTAATAGCCAAACCGCGCATACGGTCGGCCTCTGCCCATAACATGGTTTCGAGTTTGTGCGCCGGTACAATTTCGAAATAGTTGGTGTAGTCAAAACGAGTAGAGCCATTGAGCACACCGCCATTGTTTTGCACTAAGCTGATAAATTCCATCTTGCCCAGATTTTCTGAGCCTTGAAACATCATATGTTCAAACAAGTGGGCAAAGCCTGTGCGATCTTTAGGCTCTATGCGAAAGCCAATATGGTAATACACTCCTACCACGGCAACCGGTGAGGTAGTGTCGGGTGAGATCACCACTTTTAAGCCATTGTCCAAGGTTGAGTAATGAACTGGCACATTAAAACTGACGGGGCTACTCACTTCTGAGGCCTTGTCAGCTAATTGATTGGCTAAAGTGTCGTCGTTATTGTTGGGTTTACAGCCTTGCAATACACCTAAGCTCAGCAACAAAGTACTAAGCAGCAGACGTAGCGCGGTGTTATCTAAAAGCATGTTGATCTCCATATTGAGTTTTAGATTAAAGACTCCTCAATATAGACATTCCTGTTAGCAGCGACAAGTTATTGATTTAATCCGCTTTTTGACTTGGCTCTGACCAGTCGACAGGGTAAAGCGTATGGGCTGGCTGCTGCTCAAATTGTATGAGCAGGTCATTAAACAATGTATCGCTTATCAGCGTATCCAGCGAACTTAACAGCGCTTGAATACTGTCGTCGGTGCGGCGGCCCGCCTGCTGATAACGGCTGATGACTTGAGTCAATGTGAGCTGATGTTTATTCCTAAGTTGTGTGTCTGCCAATACAAAAAACCAAGCAGCGCCCCAATAAGCTGCTGGAAACTGGCGTTTTTTCATTAGGTGAGTGGCGATAAAAGCTGCGTTGCTGTCACTTTGAAACCATTTTAGCTGCGGGCCTATTTTGTTTGCATAAGCTTGCTCGATGGGCAAGGTTAACATGCCATTTTGCGCCATAATCTGATACTGCATATAACTGGCAAAACCCTCGGAAAACCACGCATAGTCTTCACCTACAAAGGGGATCGCCATATGCGCCATCTCGTGGTACACCGTCCAGTCAGCTACAAAACTTTCTAGCGAAAACTGCGTATCCACATAAAAATGAATGCTTTCATGTTTATCCCGCCGAGTATGTGCCCAAGGCACAGGCTGATTGGATTTTTTAGGGTAAACGTATAATTCCAGTGGGCGTGGATAAATACCCAAGGTTGTACGTGTGGCATTAACACCTGTTTTTAACCATTGCCTTAATACTTCTTGGGGCGCTTTGGCAAATGCGCTTAAACCATGGATACGAAACTGATCTATCGTGGCTTTTTGTGTAGGAGTTGTGGCACGTTGATAGGCAGACTGATTTGGAATGCTGTCATCTGCTGCGGCTGCATTTGACAAAAAGATAAACACAAAACAGGTAAATACTACCTGTTTTAGATGTTTAATGAAGTCAGCAACCCCCATGTCGGCTTAGCTAATTTGCTGAAAAAATTCAATGGCCATCAGATAACAGCGTAAAGCTTGTGCCGCATCATAACGCTCGCCTTCATCGCGCATAAAGGCATGTTGGGCGTTGACTTCTAACCAAGTGAACTCCCGTTGCTGGTCGCTAAGGGTTTGATAAATAAGCTTTCTACCTTCTGGGCTTACATGAGGGTCTTGTTTGCCAAAAACTAAAAATAATGGGCCTTGGATATCTCCACAACGACTTAGAGAGTCATTACCATTTGCACAGGGCAGGGTATTAGAATGAATATCAGTGGGATATAAACAAAAGGCTCCTTTGATCTGTGCATTAAGTGCCGCTCTAAAGGCTAAATGACCACCAATACATACACCCATGCTAAATACTTTCGAGGCAAAAAATGACTGTTCTTGCAGGTAGCTGATCATTGCCACGGTATCACTGTCATGATGCTCTAATGGTTTAGCAAATTTGTCGGCATTTCCTTTATCTTTACCTGCGTCATCATAGGCTAATACGGTGCCTATGGGGTTGAATTCATGAAAAATCTCAGGTACCAAGACCACAAAACCGTGGCCTGCAAGGATAGCTGCACTGCGAGCTATGGGACCTGTTTGTTGAAAAATCTCTGAATAAAAAATAATGGCATTAAACTGCCCAGCTTGTTGGGGGCGATACACAGTAGTGCGCATCGTGCCTGTGGCTGTTGGGATGTCGGTTATATGTTGTTGGATAAGCATAAATAGATTCTTGTTGAGTGAATAAAAAAGCCATGAAGTTAATACTACTATTTTTTGTATTAAGTGTGCCCATTAATCCTATTGAAAAAACAGTAAAGGCAACCATAGTAGAGTAAACCAATAGAGAGGAGGCAAGTTATGTTCAAACAAACATTTAAGTTTTGCCTTATCGCATTTTTTGTCGCGGTATTTTCCTCTATCTCTTTGGTGTTATTGGCGCAAGAGCAAACACAAACACCAGAAGAACGCGCCCCTACACACATACCACTTAGTGTTGTTGAGCTGCCTATAGCCAAACTCGAACCTATCCAATGGCAAAAAACGAGTCAAAATTCACTATCAGGCTCCTTTGCAACTGCAGCAATGCAAAATGTAGTGAGTAGACTTTTCTGGCAGAGCCTTAACTATACAAAGTTACTCCATAACGATAAACACCAATATCAGCACAACATTAACAACTGGTTTTCACATCAATTGAGTATTAAACAGCAGCTTAATGCTGTGCTTAATACAACCATCTATTTTTATTCTCATCAATACTCGAACGAGAGTCACGAACCGCAGTATTTCGCTTAACACCCAATAAAGTTTACTTGGCCTGAGGCCTTTATTTTATTCAATTTGTTAAGCAGGAAAAATATGCACAATTTATTAATGATTTTGTTAGCGCTATTGCCGTGGATGATGTTTGTCATCTTTATTTTACTATGTATTAAATTAACGTCGTGGGCTAAAAAACGCCGTAGTGGAGCGATTGCCATTGGTTTATTGGTACAGATGTTATTGCCCGATCCAAGAGCGCAGCAAACTATCGAGGCAATTGTTGAGCGTAAACAAGAGGTAAAAAAACAACAGGATGAGAAGGGTGATCCTTTAGATCGCAACAATAAACATCAGCCTAGGGAGAAATAGCATGAAACTCAAACTACAAACCCTCAAACGTTGGTGTATTCGGCTCATTTTAACCCTAGTCATGTTGATTTTGGCCATAGTCGCTGTTGGTTATTGGTTGACGCCACAGCCAGTAAACTTTAATTCACCTTATCATCCGTTTAAAAGTATAAAGGCTAAAAGTGAATACCTAGAGGTCTATGACAAACGGGCTCTAAAATGGCCAGTTGCATCGTCAGAATTAATAATCGAAACCTCACAAGGAAAAACTTTTATCCGAATATCAGGAGCAGAAAACTCCTCCCCAATCGTGTTATTACATGGTTCTGGAGGAAACTCTCTGCAGTGGATGAGCATAATCGCAAAACTGAGTACAGAGCATAAAGTATTTGCGGTGGATATTATGTTTGATAATGGTCGTAGCGTACCTCAGCAAGAATTTAGTAAAGCAGAGAATTACATACTTTGGCTGAATGAGGTTATTCAGCAAATTTCTCCACTGCAAAAAGTCAATATGGTTGGTTTGTCATATGGTGGGTGGATTGCTGCACAATACGCTCAGCACTATCCTGACCAGCTTGAGAAAGTTGTACTGCTTGCTCCTGCAGGGGTGGTGGCTCATTTGTCTAACAGTTTTATTGCTAGAGCTGTTTCAGTGATGTTGCCTTCACAATATTTTACCAAGCGTTTTATGTATTGGCTTGCTCAAGATACTTACCTTCAAGGGCAAGAGAAACGCCAGTTGTTAAATGAACACATCGATGAAGCCTATTTAGCCATACGCAGTTTTACATCCAGACAAATGGTTTACCCCAACGTGTTTACCGATCAGGAATTAGCAAATCTAAAGGTGCCTGTGCTTTTTGTTGTGGGTGAAAACGAAAAAATATATTCAGCGGACTTGGTGTTACATAGATTAAAGACTGTTGCGCCAATGATAAAAACAAAACTGATCTCTGGGGCAGGGCACGACCTTACTATGGCAAAGCCCAATGAAGTGGCAATTTCGATATTAGACTTTATAAATTAAATGACCTGATGGAAATGTAAGTATAAGTCAGTGTATTTCGTCATTTAATGAGCTTGTCTGACAATATAAAACAACTAAATAGTAATATGTTGTAGTTTTATGGTGGTTCTTTTAACACAAGACTTCTGCTAGATTAGCCGCCATTTTTAGTTTTGATAGGAATAACAACATGTTTAAAGTTAATGAATATTTCAACGGCAACGTCACTTCTATGGCGTTTCAAACGGCTACCTTGCCTGCTACTGTTGGTGTAATGGCTCCGGGTGAGTATGAGTTTGGTACTAGTCAGTTTGAAACGATGACAGTGGTAAGTGGTGCCTTAACGGTATTGTTACCTGGTCAAACTGAATGGCAAACCTTTAGTACTAGTCAGGTTTTTACGGTTGAAGCTAATGTTAAATTCCAAGTTAAAGTGACGGTTGATACCGCCTACCTTTGTACTTATGGTAAATAGTTAAATGGCTGCTGTGAAGTCAACTATCAAAAAGCTTGATGACAATGTCGTCAAGGCCCTCACTAAAGTATGTGAAGAGGCTAAACAAAAGGTCAGTGGTTTTGACTGGTTGACTCACAGAGCTGATTACAGCAATTTCCCTGGAAGTTTAGTGGTGACTTTTGTGTTTTTGACCGAGCAACAAATAAGTGATGCCAAAGCTGAACAACAAGATGCCTACCTGCGTAAATTAACTCACAAACAACTGCTTAAAGCGGGGATCTTATTAAAAGACCCACGACGTAATGTATTTTTTGATAGCGAAGAAGCCTGTCACAAAGGCCATCAAGGTGATTGGGATAAACGTTTGGCTTTACCGAGTTAAACATAATAAATCGCCAGATAATTCGTGATAGGCATTACGTCTTTGGCGATAACTTATCGTCGATAAAAATCGTGTTTAGTACGCGCTTTTTAATAAAGTCTGTATTCTTCGCTATTTCTATCTTGCTCCAACAACAAAATTGCATAAAAATCACCCAAAATTACAATCATTACTCACCTATACTGCTGAAATACTGTATATTCCGCCCTCGTTTTTTTGACTGTAGCGCTTCTACAGAGGAACTCTTATGCAATTTTCATCTTTAGATCTAGCCCCTGAGCTGCAACGCGGCATTACTGAATGTGGCTACAGTACAATGACACCCGTACAAATTCAGGCGATTGTGCCTGCCCGTCGTGGAAAAGACTTACAAGTCACAGCACAAACCGGTACCGGTAAAACCGCCGCTTTTGCAATACCCATACTGCAACTCATGTTAGATAAACCCAAAGAAGTAGTGGCACGTCGTCCTCGTGCTTTGATCTTAACGCCAACTCGTGAGTTAGCTGAGCAACTCGCAGTTTCTATTACCAGTTACGCGCAGTTTGTACCGATCAGTGTTACGGCATTATACGGTGGCGTTAAAATGGGTGGACAA
This sequence comes from Paraglaciecola hydrolytica, assembly GCF_001565895.1. GTDB lineage: Bacteria > Pseudomonadota > Gammaproteobacteria > Enterobacterales > Alteromonadaceae > Paraglaciecola > Paraglaciecola hydrolytica. Next base: position 19,485 of record NZ_LSNE01000018.1, on the reverse strand, counting down.
GCCAACAAATTGAATGCTGGAGTTGATATAGTGATCTCAACCCCTGGCCGTTTGTTAGAGCATATTACCTTAGGTAACGTGGTATTAGCCGCCGTCGAGTTTGTGGTACTAGATGAAGCTGACCGTATGTTAGATATGGGTTTTATTACCGATGTAATGAAGTTAATGCAGATGACAGCGGATAAACGTCAAACTCTGTTGTTTTCAGCCACCACGTCACCGGCAGTCAACGAGCTATCCCACAAGATTTTGCATGATCATCAACAGATCCGCGTAACTAAAATTAACAGTACTGCAGATACCGTCAGGCATGCTGTGTATCCGGTAGAAGAAAGCCGTAAAATCGAATTATTTGAAACCTTGTTAAAAGAAAAAAACTGGTTTCAAGTCTTGGTGTTTACCAGCACCAAAGAGCAAGCAGACTTATTATTAGCGGCGCTTAAAAAGAGCAAAATTGAGGCTGCTGTTTGTCATGGAGATAAAAGTCAGGGTTCTCGTCGCCGTGCTATTGCTGATTTCAAATCGGGTAAATTACAGATCTTGATCGCCACTGAAGTCGCAGCCCGTGGACTTGATATTCAAGGTTTGGATTATGTAATTAATTTTAACTTACCTTATTTGCCAGAAGATTACGTGCATCGTATAGGTCGTACAGGTCGCGCAGGCGCCTCAGGTAATGCCATTTCTTTTGTGAGCCGTGAAGAAGAGCAAACCCTTGAGCGTATTCAAAAACTGATAGGTGCTGACGTTAAACGCATCGTTAAAGCAGGTTTTGAAGTGACTAGCCGAGGCTCATTGTTAAAAAGCATTTCAAATAAGGTACTTTCAGGCCGTTCAAACCGCGCCAGTGAAACAGTGATTGATTTAGAAAGTTCAAAAGATGGCCAAGCTAAAGGTAAACCACGTCGTGCTAAGTCGAGTGAAGAGTCAAATAAACCTAGTGCACCAAAACCAGCGCGAGTGAAAAAGACCAATAAACCAGCACAAGACACAGGCCCCAAGAAGAAAGTACTGAAGGGTAAACGCGCCCAGCAGTATTCACGTTAAGCCCAAAACCCAATAAATTTAACCAGCAAGCAATCTAAGTTCTAGCAAGTGACAAACACTCGTGCTGGAACTCAGTTTGACTGGCTAAAATGATCCAACCCCCGTCATTCCGGTTGTTTTTAGCCGGAATCTTTCTTTTTAAAAGGAAGAACAGCCATTAACTTAAATTTTATGTTACTTGGAAATCAGCCTAATTGGTTTTGATGTGCTAGAAGCGGCAATTTAAAACGTAACTAATATAAACTGATGTAGATGCACAGCTGCTTCACGCCCATAGCGGACCAAACAGATTACCCGGCCGAACAAAAAATGAGTGGGTAAGAAAAGTTCTATTCAAAAGTAAAAGTAGAGTTTATAAAATCGGGGAAGATCAAATCGATGTGCTTGCCGAACAATGTGGCACACCAGTATTCAGATGATTGAACAACATTACAGTCATGTCCTA
>NZ_LSNE01000018.1:0-17861 GCF_001565895.1 Paraglaciecola hydrolytica | reverse complement strand
CCAAGAATGTATTAAAACGAACTTTCAGGCGTTGACCTACCTATCGACGTCAAAGAAATAGAAGATAGATTTGATGTTCCGGAAAAGAAAAAGAATGGGCGGCTAATTTTAGGCAAATTTAACACAAAGGCATTATCAATTAGTATTTACCTTACTAAAAACGTCTCAACCAAATTGAGCCAAAATTTAAGATCTATCTCCGCAGTACTATCTGGTTTCCCTGCGTCGTCGCACTGACGCAATAATAGTGCCTCGTTAGAGTACGGATGTTGCTCAAAACTTTGAGCTTCTTCATCATCCATCAAGCCTCCTTGCTCTTCTAACGTGGCTAGGCTAGCTGGAGATAAGTGTTGCAAGCCAATTCTGGCTTGATAGCGTTTAGCGGCAACATGTAAGCGTATTGGTTCCGTTACTGTAGGCGGAAATCCTTGGGCACATAGCCAATTTGCTGCAAGTTCATCATGTTGCGGATAACCCAATTCGGTCAAACCTGATAGTTGTTCTCTATCTGCTATTAAATGGCCGATATCATGTAAAAATGCTGAAATAACCAATAGTTCAGAATACTGTTTTAGAGCTGCAAATTGCGCACAGCTAATAGCGTGGGCTATTTGCGAGCAAGCCTCCCCATAGGTGTTTTGTCCGAACTCCTCAAACAGTTCGGCTAGTATGGATATGGTCTGCTGAGTCATCTTATTCCTTTATTTATCCACTTTGCCTGCACTTACCGCCAGACTTGCTAGTTTTTTATCAAACCAAAACGGCCTTAGGTCGGTTTCTTCTCGATTTTCAATACGCAATACGGAATGTCTGATTAATCGTGCTCCTAACGTACATAATGGTTCTGGGGGGAAAAAGTGTTTTACTCCCTGCGCCATGCCAGAACGTGTCCATTCGTCATCCAGCCCTAATACCATTGAAGACAAAAACTCGCCGCCCAAAAAGCTTTGCACCACCCCATTACCCGAATAGCCAAAGCCGTACAACACATTATTTTGCTGGGGCAAATGCCCAAAAAACGGTAAACCACTGACCGAACGATCCGATGCCCCTGTCCAACTACGGGACATTTTGCTATCGACATGCGGAAAAAAACTCTTAAAAGCTGTGTTTAACATTGACTCAAAGCGACTGGGCTGGTCAAACAGTGGCAACATACGATTGGCATAACTAAAATAATTGCCGCCTTTACCCAACATAATGCGTCCACTTTGGCTGTTGCGGTAATAATGAACAAACAACCTAGAGTCGGCTACAGCCGTACCCTTGGTAAACCATTGATGTTGTAGTGTATCAACTTGTTCGTCAGTAATGAGCATATCTGACGAAACCAACACAACCGCACGATTAAACTGAGGAATAAGCCGAGGTGTCCAGGCATTGGTGGCCAAAATCAGTTTCTTCGCGTTTATGCGCCCTTTCGGGGTGTTTATCTGCACCGTACCCGTTGAACTAAAATTTTCCATTTCGGTATGTTCAAATATTCTGATCCCCATGTTTTGCGCCACCTGCGCCAGTCCACGCACCAATTTTCCGGGATGCACAGTACCGCCATGAGGCGAAAATATCCCGGCCAAATGGCGTGTAGATCCCGTTAGCGCCACCAGATCAGCTGCATTCAGCTCCGTCCAATGATTAAGTTGCTGTTGTTTCAAGGCGGTAAGTGGTTGCTGTAAGACGGCCTGCTGGGCATTATTGGTCGCGGTATACACCGCACCATGGGGCCGAACTTCAGCATCAATCCCGTGCCGCAGGCAAAACTCATGAATCGCCAAAACCGCGTTTTCTGAAGCTTTAACCAAGCGAATGGCTTCGGTTAAGCCAAAATGGGCTTCCAAAGAGCGAAACTTACTCGAAAAGGTCAACATGCAGCCACCGTTTCGACCCGAAGCCCCTTGCCCACATAAGTCTTTTTCGATGATGACGATGTCTAAATCCGAAGATTTTTGACGTAACTTGATGGCAGTCCACAAACCCGTGTACCCCCCACCCACAATGCACACATCGGCGTGAATACTTTTAGTTAAGGGGGCTCTTAGCTCACGCCCTTCTGTAGTCATCGCTTCGTCAAACCAAAATGGTTGAAATCGGTTCAAGGTCTTTCGTTACCTGCAATCCGTGACTGAATTTGCTGGATCACCGGCACAGCGTCGGCCAGCGAATCCACCACATAATGCGCACCAGCGGCTAACAGAGTTTGATGGGCTTTGAGCTTCAGTTTTGTTTGTTCAGTTGGAGGCAAATCCATCCATTCGGATTCTGTTAAACCTATAATATTGCCAGTTACGGCGATACCCACTGTCCACATTCCAGCGTTTAATCCTTCTAAGATCCCTGGCACTGAATCGTCAAATTTAATACAATTTGCCACGTTACTAATCCCTAACTCAATGACATTTTGCAGTGCCATCCACGGACCTGGACGCGAGCCTGCGCGCAGATCATCACTGGCAACCCAACAATCAGGTGTATAACCATGTTTGGCAGCAGCCATCGCCAGTATTCGCATGACTTCACGGGGATAGCCGGAACAAGAGCCAATTTTAATACCTTGTTGACGTGCCCAATCAAGACAGTCGAGTACACCGGGAATTGGTGTTGAAAACTGTGCAACTTTAGCCTTTTGCAGTGGCATGAAAGTCGAGTAAATTTCGTCAACTACACTGTCATCCAGGAGATAACCAAGCTGATTTTGCCAGCGGGCAGCGACCTCAGGTAACTGACCTATGGCTTTAATGTGATCCCATTTGCCCAGCCCCATAGGCACTCTGGCCTCGTCAATTGATAGTTCAAAGTTATAGGCCTGTTTAAAGGCCTCTACAAAAATGCTGGTGGGTGCTACAGAGCCAAAGTCCACCACCGTGCCCGCCCAATCTAAAATAAGTGCTTCAATTTTTTGCACTATGTCACCCCATTATACTAAAACGTAAAAATCCGCCGAGTACCAAGAGTTGTAAAATCAGTCCGAGTCTTGAGGCGGAACAAGCTATTTCCACGTAGGCATGGAAAAAAGGCACCGCCGTTAAGCTGGTGCCCAAACACACTTAGAAAAAGTCGTAACGGATGCCAATCTGACCTTTAATACCGTAGTATTCGATCTGATTAGGACGTGCTTCAGAGCCGGTGTAATACTGCAGTGGCTCATCAGATAAGTTATTTAATTCCAGATAAATCATGGCTTTATCTGTCACCTGATAAGAGGCCGTTGCATCCACACTGGTATATTCACCGTAGTAAGTATCGTAGTCAGCACTGCTACCGTGATTCTCGATATATGCACCTTTATGGTTAACGGCCACACGCGCCGCAAACGTGCCATCATCGTAATACAAAGCGATGTTATACAAAGAGTCAGCCTGACGAGAAATACTCACTTTGTCGTCACGCCCAGGAATATCCATATCTGAGTCCATGAAGGTGGCATTGGCGGTAAAACCAAAACTGTCGGCCCAGCTTCCTAACATGCTTAACTTAGTATTAAACGCTAACTCAACGCCATGTAAGGTAGCATCATCACCGTTAAGCGGGCTGGTTACAGTAACGGTCTGGCCACGGTAAGTGCCTAAATAAGATTGATTAAATACTGGGTCGATAATTTGTTTGTAAAAATAACCTAGCGAGACAATACCCGTATCTCCAAAGTAATATTCGTACATTAAATCAAGGTTATTTGAGTAAGTCGGAGCCAATTCTGGATTACCTGAACTCAATTCGTTTTCTATCTCTAGATAAGTAGCACCTGGAGACAATTGACCGAAGTCAGGGCGCGCAAACGTACGAGTTAAGGCCAAACGATAATTAGTATTTTCGTCTGGGCTGTAAGTCACATGCAAAGAAGGCAAGACCGACAAATAATCTTTTTTACCTTCAGCCGGTTCAACTCGCGTACCGTTTTCGTCGGATACTTTCACGTAACCATTTACTTGCGTATCGGTTTGAGTCAAACGTAAACCACCTAATACTGTCCAGTTATCCGACGGGGTATAGGTTGCCATGCCATAAACCGACATATGCGACTCTTGTAAATCAAAGTTGCGGCTTAAACCACCTCCCAGCTCTGGGATCTCAGAATCCCCTTCGAGTAAAGTAAGTTTATGTTGATTATCATCCCACCAGCCTTTTAAGGCTTCTACCGGCAAAACTGTGGAAAAATAACGTTGATAATCAATATCAAAATTGCTCAAAAAGTCTTCACGACCAGGCTGATCAACCAAACCAACACCCAAATCATCTGCCACTTGCTGTAAAGTTGGAGTTGGGCCAAATTCAGTTTCATTCCAGGCAAAAAACTTATCAAAAAACATCGCACTGCGTTCTTTGTCGCGATATTTAAGACCAGCTTTAAACTCTAACTCTGTGCCCATGCGATGAGTCACATTCAGCTCGGCTACAATTTTATCTTTTTCTTTTAAGTCGATGTCATACAGTTCAACATCGGCCAATACGACTTGGCTAGGATCCATTTGCCAATCATCAGATAAATGCATACCTATACCCAAGGCTGGATCAGTTCCGCCATCGATGGTGTTATAAATCAAACCATCGCCTAGATTGACTCCATCAACCATTCCTACATCGCCGTCAAATTCAACGTTTTGTTTAAACTTAACAACGTAGTAAGCTCCATCTGCCGAGTTAGGGATGTCACCATAAAAAAACTTATTGGTATAAGTGGCTAAGCTCCAATCCACACCAGTAGTTGCGTTTAGATCATGCTCACCACCCACTTGAAAACCTGACATTTCGGTGATCAATTCATTATAAATATGCTGTAGTTCTACTCGGTTTTTATCATAACGCACACGATGTTTGTAATGTGTTTCTTCGTCATGCAATGAACCAAATAAGGCTTTGGCGTAAATCAAACCGTCATCTAACAAATATTCTGCCGCGCCATTCAAACCATAAGTGGTACGTGTACCAACATAATCACGCAACTCTAAACGGTGCACCCCTAAACCATCACGACGTGGTTCATAGTTATCAGTTGCCCAATCTCGTTGCCACATGGTGGCATTAACTAAATAACCAAATTTGCCATTGTCGCTGCGGTCTCCATATAGCACGTTAAAGCTAGTACTGCCTCCCTCCGCCAGTTCGGAATCACCCACCCCGACGTTAACTGACAACGTTTGTTCTTCTGGCGCACGGCGGGTAATAAAGTTAACACTACCACCAATTGCGTCGCCTTCCATGTCTGGTCTAATCGCTTTAGCGACTTCTACTGATTCAATCATGTCACTGGGGAAAAAGTCGAAAGCCACAGCACGACTGGTAGTTTCTTCTTCAGCAGTAGGTAAACGTGAACCATTCAAAGTGGTCGAGTTCCACTGCGACGGTAAACCACGTACTGCTACAAACCGGCCTTCCCCTTGGTCACGCTCGATCGACACCCCTGGCATACGCTGCACGGCTTCTGCGGCATTACGATCAGGTAATTTACCAATACCATCAGCCGACACGACGTTAACAATGCTGCTGGCCGTTTTTTGAATTTCTAAAGCGCGAGCCACACCTTTGTGCATATATCCAACCGTGGCGACTTCATCTAACAATGCTTCATTAGCGTCGTTTGTAGTCTGTGCCTCTTGTGACAATACATTGTGGCTGAAGAGTGCGAGCAGCGTTGCTGCTATGGGGCTTAGTTTTCTCATGGTTTCCCAGTTCCTATTGATAGTCATTTATACGATCACTTATTGATTTCACAAAAATCTGGTATAGTCCAGATTTGTGATTTCGCAATAATAAAGAGAAATTGTTGCAGGTAAATGACAATTCAAAATTTTAATATCCTGCTGGATAGTTGCGTTTTTTTCATACGGAGAATATTTAACCCCTAAGATTTAATGACGCTTATAATCATGTGTTACGGAGATTTTTGATTAAATAATAACGTAAAGACGCTTAAAGTATTTTTATCACTAAAAATAATAAATCTGTCAAAAACCTGTAACCTTCTTTGTGCAAAATGCCAATCTGGTATATACCACAACTAAGAGGCCTTATGAAATATTCAAAGCTATTTTTTGCACCAAGCTTGCTGATGTCCTGGCTTGCCAGCGCACAACCAAGTTTTATTGTATCCCCCTATCTACAAAATCCTGCAACTGACGCGATGTCTGTGCTTTTGGAAACGAATGATCAAAATGTGCAATTGCACTACAGAGAGAGAGGAACGGAACAACCTTTCATCACGATTATGATGAATAAAATAGCCTCTTCGTCCACCATTCATAGAGCACGTATAGATAATCTAAATAGCAGCACTCGCTATCAATACTATGTTACAACTGATGGTGGTGACTCAGATATTTGGGGATTTAAAACTTGGCCAGTACCCAGTGACAACCAAGAAACGATTAAGATTCTGTCGTTTTCGGATTCACAAGGTAACCACGTCAACCGTTTGGGTGACATTGTTAACAATGGCATGGTGCCGAATAATTGCAATAATGACATTAATAATTGTGATGATGAAATCGCAGCAATCATCGTTCCTGGGGATATTGTCCAGACCGGAAGTAACATAAATCAATGGCGCACACAATTTTTTGGGCAAGCCGCACCGATTTTTGCGAGGGTACCGGTCATACCAGCGATTGGCAACCATGATTATGCGCTCACTAATTACACTAATTATTTTGAACTGCCATCTAACAGCACTGGCAACTATGAGGAACAGTGGCATAGCTTTGATTACCTCAATCTACGGATAATTACACTTAACTCTAATACAACTACAAATACCACTTTAGAAAAACAACAGCGCCTGTGGTTAGATCCTTTACTGGAAGATACAACTAATAACTCTGAAATTGATTACGTTATGTTGCAAATTCATCATCCTTGTAAATCAGAATTATGGGTGCCAGGAGAAAAAGATCTGACTTGTGAGTACGTTAGAAAATTTGAAGATATCTCAGCACAAACAGGAAAAATCAGTGGCCACATTTTTGGTCATACTCATGCATATTCTCGTGGCCAATCAAGAGATGTAAGCCACCTTTGGCTAAACGCGGCGGTAAGTTCGGGTGACATCGACTACTGGGACGAATACCAGATGTACGATTACGACGAGTTCCAAAGATCTTATCCTGAATTTGGCTATTCACTGCTTGAGTTTGGTGTTAAGCAAAAAAGCATGCACGTGAAACGTTATTCTGGAGGAGACGGAAGAGACCAATATTGGGGCTACCAAGGCGAAGGTATTCGTGATGATTTTGTAGTCGGCGGTGACAACTTTAACCCTGAACAACCGACGGCAATTGCTCCTAATGGAAGTGTCATTGAAGGCAACTTTACCCTAGTTGCAAGTGAATATGCCGATGCAGACAACGACAATCACCTCGAATCACATTGGCAAGTATCCAGCGACCCAGAGTTCAATACTGTTGAATTGGATTTTTGGGGAAACAAGACTCGGTCTGAAAATATCTGGAGGTATCAAAACACTCAAGCCGGTGTAGCACTGAATGCTTATGATGTGAATACCAGCTTACCTTCGGGTTCTTACCATTGGCGCGTACGTTACAGAGACGAGCATTGGGCTTGGTCTGAATGGTCTCCAAATGCCACTTTTGAAGTGGAAGATCAAGTATACAGTGATAACCTTGTCCTTAATGGTGATGCCGAGCTTGGCATGCAACACTGGACCGTCGAAATAGGTGTAGTTGAATCTAATGCATCAGGTGCTTGTAATGGTATAACTGCACAACAAGGTGCTAACTATTTTTCTGCTGGTGGTATTTGCTCTCACTCTGCTGTGGGACAGGCTATGCAGGAAATTGATTTATCCAGTTTCACCCCTGAAATCAGCAATGGCAGCGCGTTTCTCGAGCTTGCTGCTTTCATTCGAAACTATAATGGTAAAGATATCCCAGAAGTATGGGTAGACGTTTACAATTCCAACAGTGATTTAGTAACTACTTCAAGCATTTTAACTAATGCATCAGGTACTTGGGCAGAACAAAAAACCAAAATTGAACTGCCTACAAGCGCAGCAGTTGCTGTTGTCAGAATGAAAGGTACTCGCAACGCCGGTAGTGACAACGACTCCTATATTGATTCCATTAAGCTACGTCTTGGTTCCGAGCCTCTCGCCTTTACTTCTTCAGATAACTTACTGGTCAATGGCGACGCAGAACAAGGCATGGAAAACTGGGAAATTGAACAAGGTGTGGTTGAATCTAATGCATCAGGTGCCTGCAGTGGTATAACAGCACAACAAGGCGCGAAATACTTTTCTGCAGGAGGCATTTGCTCTCACTCAGCTGTCGGACAGGCAATGCAAAAAGTTGATTTGACTGCTTACGGCGCGGTAATAAGCAGAAACACGGCGATTCTGAACCTTCAAGCTTACATACGTGATTGGAATGGTAATGACATTCCTGAAGTATGGGTTGATTTATATGACGACAGTGACACCTTAATTGCCAGCTCAGAAAGCCTGAGTAATACCAATGCTACATGGACTTTAAAAACAACCAGTATTACGTTACCACCAAACACCTTATCTGCCGTTGTACGTATGAAAGGTACGCGAAAAAGTGGTAGTGATAACGACTCCTACATTGATGCTATCAGCTTAATTATCACTCATGAAGAAATACCTGCACCTGAAAATATGAAACCTGTCGCATCTATCAAAGCTACAGAAGAAGTAAATCGTGGTGATACCGTGTATTTGGATGGCAGTGCCAGCTTTGACCCAGACAATGGACCAAACCTTTTAAGTTATCAGTGGACTATGGCGAGTCTTCCGCTGGGTAGTAAGGCAGAAATTATTGGTTCGGATACGGCTCATGCGCACTTCGAAGCCGATGAAGCAGGAATTTATCATATCCAACTGTCAGTAACTGATGGTGAACTAATTGGCAATGCCGATCTGGTTCTGATGGCAGAAGAATTACCTTTGCAAATGTGTGATGTCAACGCCGATTTCTACATCGACAATAATGATATCCGCGCCATCACGGCCAAACTTAATACACCAGCTGAGGAAGGTGATAGGGCCGACTGGGATCAAAACGGTATTGTTAATGCCCTAGATGCTAGGGCGTGTATGTTGCAGTGTTCACAAATTAGATGTGCAGTAAACAATTAAGACAAGTACTTACGAAAATCCGAACTTGATAGTTAATTAGTGAATTAAAAGCCAGATATCCATTATCTGGCCTTTTATGAAAAGCTAAATAAGCCATATTGTTCCCGCTTATTTAGCTATGTCACCTCATTTTCATCAGTTTGTCATTTTTCCACAGTAATATTGGTCTAGACCACAATCATGCATAGGGTACCTAACAATGACTGAGCTCTGTGTTTGTATTACGAACAACCCTTTGATAATTAAGGAATACAAAATATGAAACGTTTATTAACCTCCTTTAGCCTCCTGATGGCTTCCTTGATATTGCCAGCCCACGCAGCATTGATATCCATCGTTCCACAAAGTTCTACCACTAGCATCGGCGAGCAATTGGTTGTGGACTTAACTATTTCTGGTTTAGGCGACAAACAAGCCAGTTCTTTAGCCACCTTTGACATTGACTTTATATTTGATAGCAACATGCTGACATTTCAAAACGCCATGTTTGGTAATCAGCTAGATCTTATCGGATTGGGCAGTTGGCAATCAGCAACTGAGGTATCCAGTGGCCTAGTCAACCTGTTTGAACTGTCATTTGATTCAGATGAGATATTAAATAGCATGCAGGCTGGTAGTTTTATCTTAGCGAGTCTGGTTTTTGACGTAATCGGCAATGGTACCGCTAATTTGCTAACTCAAGTTAATGCTCTAGGTGATGCCAATAATGCCTCGCCTTTAACCAATGTTGAACTTGTTGGATCGAGTGTAGATGTAGCAGAACCTTCGATTGCCTTATTAATGGGCTTAGGTTTGGCTGGGCTCTTAGCTAGCCGCCGATTACGCGGTATTGATAACTAACCCACACTTATAAATAAAACAAAAACGGGGACTCAATCCCCGTTTCGTACCTGAGATGATGTATGTGGAAGATTAAACTAGTACTAGCCTTAATCGGCTTTGTTTACAGTATCACTGGCTTAACTCACAATTTTGAAGTAACTAAAGCCTCATTGACAATTTTGGACAATCAGCAATATCGAATTCAGGTGGATCTCGACCTAATCGAATTATTGCAAATTGGCGCGAACCTAAATGGCGACGATTCGGAACTGATTGATCAAGTAAGAAAAATGTCACTAAGCGATGTACGTCGTGCACGAAGTCGTGCAATCAACCAGTTAGCACAACGCTCTTACTTGATTGTTGATAACTACAGCATCACGCTAAATAAAATAGAAGTTACTGATACAGAAATGATGCACGCCTACCTTCAGCGGCCGAATCAAGATACCGAGTACCGCGCCTTGATGATGGTAAAAGGTGTTCTACCTGACAATATCAATCAAATACAACTAGAACTACCAGATTTTTTAGGCAAAGTAGATCTTGTCATTAATCAGCCCTTGAAACAATTGGTTGCTGCCGGTAAACCTAGTGTTGCTTACGACTTAACGCACCACAAACAATCGCTGCTTGAGCTGTGTATTAATTATCTTGTGCAGGGGTTTGAACATGTCGTTCCCTTAGGTATTGACCATATATTGTTTGTTTTACTCTTGTTTTTATGTACCAGTACGCTACGAGAGCTAGTTCTAAATGTATCACTTTTTACCATTGCGCATTCCATTACACTAAGTTTGGCAACCTTAGGCTGGATTCAGATTACCCCCTCCATTATTGAACCCTTAATTGCCCTAACTATTATCCTGTTGGCGGTACAAGTGTTGCTAAAAAAACACCCCGCGAGACAGCGATTAATGATATTTATTTTTGGTTTATTGCACGGCTTAGGTTTTGCTAGCGTTTTCAGCGAAATAGCAGCACCTGGTGAACAGCTTGTTTTGAGCTTGTTGTCATTTAACCTTGGCGTAGAAGCCGGACAATTGACAGTCATAGGGCTTGCAGCCCTTGTCTGTTGGAGCTGGCGTCAGCAAACCATTTATATTCAGCGTGTGGTACCAATAACCAGCGGAGTCATTGCAATAGTTGGATTTTATTGGTTCGTCGAGCGTTTAGTTTAGTTTGTTCTTAATTACTGTTTGTCTCACCTAGTTCGTTGGGCAGTTAAGATAAACAGAGTTACACATGCCGTTATCCCCTTATCTAGTTAAAAAAGAATAGGAACATTACCTAATGAAAAAAACAATTCTATTTTCATTGATTGTTGTAAGTGGACCTCAGGTTTGGGCTGATATCCAAGAACTGGAAGACATCGAAAAAGTCGTAGTATATGGACATCGCTTACCCCTTATAGGACAAACTTTAAGTGCATCAGAGGGTATTATTGGCTTTCAAGATATTAATGTTAGACCCATGTTACGACAAGGCGAAGTATTAGAATTTGTGCCTGGCATGGTAGTAACTCAGCATAGTGGTTCCGGTAAAGCTAACCAATATTTTCTTCGTGGATTTAATCTAGATCACGGTACTGACTTTGCCACTAGTATTAATGGAATGCCGATTAATATGCGCACTCACGGACATGGTCAAGGCTATACAGATCTGAATTTTATCATCCCTGAAAGCGTAGCCAGCATTCAATATCAAAAAGGCCCTTATCACGCCGAGAACGGCGACTTTTCAAACGCAGGTGCAGCTGATTTCATCACGTTCGACTCGCTGCCAACAAACATCGCTAAGTTAGAGTTAGGACAAGATGGTTACATACGTGGTTTGTTAGGCGCAAATCAACAATACGATAACGACGGATTTATAAGCCTTTTAGAATCTGAACGTTATGATGGACCTTGGTTAGGCGTGAGTGAGCGACTACGTAAAACTAATGCATTGCTACAATATTCTTTTAGAGAAGGAAATAAGCAAGGCAACGTGGCTTTTATGGCTTATGACAATAGCTGGAATGCTGCAGATCAAATCCCGTTACGTTTAGTCAACAGCGGGCAAATTAGTCCATTGGAAACAGTAGATCCTACTGCAGGAGGTAATTCAGCACGTTATAGCCTGTCAACCCAGTGGCAAAACACAGATTGGCACGTTGATGCGTTTGTGATTCAGTCTCAACTCGATTTATATTCTAATTTCACTTATTTCTTGGATGATCCGGAGCACGGAGACCAATTTAAACAAGTCGATAAGCGCTTCATTTACGGCACTAATATCAAGCGAAGTGTTATAAATAACGAACGCTTACGGCAAAATATGGGCTTGCAATTTCGCTATGACGATATTAACGACGTCGCGCTTATTCGCACCTATCAGCGTCAGCCACTGTCAACTGTGCGCAGTGACAAGGTACAAGAGTCATCACTGGCATTATTTTGGGAGGGCGAAACCACATTCAACTCTGTAATTACAGCCAATTTGGGGATCCGTTACGATCACTTATGGGCAAAAGTAGAAAGTAATTTAGAACTCAATAGCGGTCATGCAGATGACGGACTACTTAATCTGAAAGGGGGGCTTGTGTATCGAATCGACAATAATTGGGAAAGCTATCTCAACGCGGGGCAGTCGTTCCATTCAAACGATGCCAGAGGTAGCACTATTCAAGTCGATCCGGTTTCAGGTGAAAGCGCAGAACAAGTTGATTTACTGGTTCGTGGCACAGGAGCTGAGGTTGGTTTGAGATACTCGCGAGCTGAGCAGTTAAACTTTTCAATGGCATTATGGAGTCTAAATTTAGATTCCGAATTATTATTTGTTGGCGATGCTGGCAATACAGAAAGCAGCTTACCATCGAAACGCTGGGGTATCGAGCTATCAGCATATTACTGGTTAAATAAGATATTTAGCGCGGATATAGAACTAGCTTGGACAGATTCACATTACGCAGACACTATCAATAACGAAGGCAACAAAATTGCTGGCGCACTTCCATTTGTTTTAAGTAGTGGCTTGCTCTGGCAGCCAATGGACAGTTGGCACTTTAGCTTACGCATGCGACATTTTGGTCAACGGAATCTGGATAGTTTAGGTGAGGTCAAATCCAATGAGTTTACAGTGTTAAATATGCTACTCAATTATCAATATAATAGATGGCAATTTACACTTAACATGCTTAATGCCTTAAACAGTAATGACCATGACATCGACTATCTATATTCATCACGCTTACCCGGTGAAAGCAGTGGAGGGATTGAAGATATTCATTTTCACCCGATTGAACCAAGGACATTAAGGCTAGAGGCGAATTACACATTCTAAGCTAGCTCAATAACGTTTGAAAATATTGAAGTCTGTTTAGAATAAGGACAGGATGTAAATTCACGTTAACATCCTGTGCAATGCAGTTATACAGCCGCGACTGAGGTCAATGATATTTGATAAAGTTACAAATTAACCTTGCCAAATCAAGGTTTGCCACCCTTTTTCTGATGCAAGAGCTTGTAACTGCAGATTGGGATTAACGACATAGGCGCTTTCCGCCATTTCCAATAAAGATACATCGTTTATCGAATCACTATAAGAGTAATCTAATTTCCTGCCAAAGAGCTTTTCAAGCAACTGCGTTTTGCCGTGCTGAAAACAAAGAGGAAATGCAACACCTCCGGTAATTTTTTGTTCTTTTAACTGAAGTTGAAGACCCAAAACATGATCAAATCCTAAAAAGCGTGTTATAGCATTCACCACAAAGTCAGGACTGGCGGAAATACATATAGTGGTGTGGCCTTGTTGCTGATGCCATTTCACACGCTCTATGCCTTCGCTAAAAAAACGCTTGGCATAAAACTCATAAAATTGTTGTGATAGGGCTTTGATTTCCGACACAGGATAACCTACGAGTGGTTGTAGCCAGAATGTCATATAGTTAAGCATATCTAATCCGCCACTTTCATACTGCGCCATAAGTTGCTGGCAATGGGTAATAGTTGTCGCAATCCCTGGCCAATCTTTGTCACGTAAAAATTGTAGCCATAACTCTGCACAATCACCATCAAACAAAGTACCATCTAGATCAAAAGCGGCCAATACGGTTTGATCAGACATTAAACTTTCTCCCAGAAACAACATGACTTTAAAGCAATAAGCAATTTTTCTATATCTTGCCTATAGACCTCGCCAATATTACCGATACGGAAACAATCCGTATCTGATACTTTACCGGGATATATAACAAATCCTTGTTGTTTCAATAGGCCATAGAATTGTTTAAAGTTGTAATCTGGATGTTCAGGTGAATAAAAAGCAGTAATTATGGGCGATTGCATGGATGGCGCTACCAATGCTTTAAATCCTAATTCACTCATACCTTTTGTTAGTAACTGCTGGTTATGCGAGTAGCGTTGATACCGAGCTTCTACTCCTCCCTCTGCTTCAAGTTCAAGTAAAGCTTGATAAAAAGCACGTACAACGTGAGTGGGTGAAGTAAAACGCCATTTACCTTGCTGCTTTTCCATTGTCTGCCACTGTTCATATAAATCTAACGATAATGAACGGGCTCGACCCGCACAGACTTCAAGGAGTGCTGTTTTTACAATCACAAAACCGAATCCTGGAACGCCTTGAATACATTTATTAGCCGAACTAATTAAAGCATCAACCTGCATATCACCAATATCCATTGGAATGCCACCAAAGCTGCTCATGGCATCTAATATAAAAACTTTTTTATAAGACTTTACTAAAAATGCAACGTCTGTTGCCGGATTTAAAATTCCAGTTGTTGTTTCGCAATGCACCATAGCGACATGAGTTATTGCTTTGTCTTCATCCAACACCTTTTGAATTTTTAGTAAGTCAGGTATAGCCTTTTCAGGAAAGCTCAGTACCGTTTGCTCAATGTTTAGATAAGTGGCTATTTCGCTGATACGCTTGCCATAAACGCCATTATCGATTACTAACAATTTGTCGCTATTACCGAGTAAGGTACCGATGGTTGCTTCTACTGTAGACGTGCCACTACCTTGCATTAGTACGCTGGAATAACCTTGGTCTGCAGTTGCTAAACCAACCAGCTTTTCTCTTATAACTTGCACAATTGCTGAATTATAATCCTCATCCCAAGTGCACCAGTCTTGCATCATCGCCTGCTTAACGGTTTCCGACGTTGTTAATGGGCCGGGGGTTAACAATAAATATTGGTTCATACGCCTCCTTTTTGGTATAGACCAATTATAAACAAATGAATGCTAAATAAATATGACAACCTAAATTTAGGCTTTTTTTTATTATAAAGTACACATTACAAATAAAAAATCATCATGGAATAGACCAGAAAGCACAAATGTAATAATTGAACGATAGACTTATTCGCAATTTTTTTACATATCTACGCCTAAATGAAAATCAAATCTTACTTAAATAATGCGCCTCAAATTTGGTTAGTGATTTATGCAGCAAGTGCTGCCTTTATTACTTATTTCAGTATGTATGCTTTTAGAAAGCCGTTTACTGTAGGTACATATGAAAATGTAGACGGTTGGCATAGCCAACTCGATTTTAAAATTGCGTTAATACTTGCTCAAGTTCTTGGTTACGCGTTGTCTAAGTTTATTGGCATTAAAATCATTTCTGAAATGGAAGCTGGAAAACGTGCTGTTGCTATTTTGAGCTTAGTGATGGCCGCGGAAATCGCTTTAATCCTGTTTCCTATCCTGCCAGGATACTGGAAACTTCTCGCCTTATTTTTAAATGGTTTACCGCTTGGAATGATATGGGGTCTGGTTTTCAGTTTTTTAGAAGGCCGCAGAACCACGGAAATTTTAGGCGCCGTGTTGAGTGTGAGTTTTATAGTTTCATCTGGAGTGGTCAAGAGTGTTGGCAAATATTTGATGCTTGACTGGGGGATCAATGAATTTTGGATGCCCGCCGTTACAGGTTTACTTTTTGCTATCCCGTTATTTTTGTCGGTTTACTTTTTAGCACAAGTCCCTCCGCCATCTGAGCAAGATATTCAAGCGAGACGCAAACGAGAGCCTATGTCAGCACAAGACAGGAGAGATTTATTATTGCGTTTTGCTCCCGGACTGGCGGCCATGATATGTGCCTATGTCTTGTTAACTGGACTACGAGACTATAGTGACAACTTTGCAGCAGAGATTTGGTCTTCGTTAGGTTATGGCAGTGCGCCTGGTATTTTTTCAATTGCAGCCATTTATACCTCACTGATTATCCTTTTTATGCTGAGTTTGGTTATGCTAGTTAAAGATAATCTGCGCGCTTTGATGTTAAATCACATTATTGTAATAGTAGGATTTATTGTGGTTGGCGTATCCAGTCTGCTCTATCAAACAAATATTATCTCGGGTTCGACTTGGATGGTTAGTTTATCGACCGGGGTTTACTTATCGTACATCCCCTTTAACTGTTTAATTTTCGACAGAATGTTGGCTGTTGCAAACAACAAAGCCAACGCTGGATTTCTGATCTATATCGCAGATTCTATGGGATATGCAGGTAGTGTAGGTATTTTACTGTACAAAAATTTTGCTCAAGTACAGTTAAGTTGGACCAACTTTTTAGTACAAAGCTCTTATATAATTGCAGTGCTTGGTGTAGCGTTAATTCTTTATTCAGCTTACTATTTTCGTCAAACACTGAAGGAGAGCGCATCAAACTCTCACTGCAGTAGTGCTGAAAAAATACACAATTCCATTAATCAAGTTGATAAACCAAGATCAACCATAAGCACTACAAGTTAATACTCATTTGCAATTGACAGGCTTCAGGACGCCAGTATTCTTCGTCATATTCAAATACTCGCTCTTGATCATCATAAATTTTACGTTTGATACAAAGCCCCGGTGCACCGCTAACCACCAACAAGGCTTTTGCTACCGCATTTTGTAGCGTAATTAAATGACTAACGACATGTTGTTTTGAAAAACGGGTACCATATTTATTTTTGAGTGCGGTGGTGAGTGAGTGACTAAAGTCGATTTTTTCAAGTTCTGGAAAAAAATCCGCTCTTAAATATATCTGTTCATATAATACTTCTCTGTTATCGATAAAACGAATACGCCTTAATCTAAAGACCTGCATATGCTCATCAATATTAAAAATATCAGCTAATTCTGTCGTAGCCTTTATAATATCAATTTCAATAACTTTGGTTTTAGGTTGGCTGCCTTGAGCCTTAACATAATCCATAAACCCAATTTGTTTCGTGGGATCATAAGAAATGCGATGAGGTGTAACAAACCATCCTCTGCGGTCTTGGCGATAGATTATACCTTCAGCTTCGAGCTGTTTTAATGCTTCACGCAATGTCACTCGAGTTGTATTAAGTTCTGTTGCTATCACTCTTTCAGATGGAAGCTTAGCGTTGGGGCCCATGCGCTTGGCAGCGATCATTTGTTCCAAGTAATTTCTGATAATGACAAATTGCGGCAGTTTTATAGTGGACATATTTTTTACACGTTTTAATTTAATAAGACTCTATCTAATAAAAAGCTAACGCGCAAACTGCTTACTAATATTTACTTTTCGCTTTTGTTAATAATGAGTAACACAAGTAAGCTCAATTTTTTCAGGTAGTTTCAAACATTCAATTAAGCAAGTTAGAAAGACGAAATCACAACGAAGTTTGACTGGAAATTTGTGCATATTTCGGTCATTTCGCAATTTGACAGTACCTTCAGCTTTTGAACTAAGAGACCCTTGAACCTTTTCTTGCATCTGATCTTCCCCAAATTTCGGAGACACTCAATTTGCCATTGAATACATCTTTTCATACTCGCTAATTTTCGTTCAATTGGTTAACGTGTTTCGTCCGCTTTGGGTCGTTGGACTAAACCGCTCTCGCGGTAGGGTTGCCGCTTCGACCATGTAAAAATACCCACCATTACTGACCCGCTTCTAAGCTGAGTAAAGGGCA
>NZ_LSNE01000017.1 GCF_001565895.1 Paraglaciecola hydrolytica | reverse complement strand
AAAATCAAAATTTCACAAAAAAATTAAAAGTAACTTTAAAATATGCATTGAATGCTAATCAAACTATTCATGATTTTTCTGTCTCAGAATTGACTATTAATTATTTGGGCTATTTACCATGATTGTGAAACAACCTGTGGTAACACAAGAAATAGTTGAAAGTGTAAAACTCTGGCAAAAAGAAGTTGCAGATTATGGTTACTCACCTTGGGTAAAAATTTCTGACGTAAGGAAATTTGGCCGTAGGCATTTTCACCGATGCGACAAACAGGGCCGTATTGTTCATTTGTTGAGTGATGGTGAATATCGGTCATACCAAATACTTTTATGGAGACCCAATGTTTTAGCTGTGTATGAACAGGTGCCGCTAGATCTGTCTATTAGCTTAGACATTGCAAGAGAACTCAATATCGTTCACCACAGAAATTATAAAGATAATTCAGCTTATATCGCTACTACCGACTTTTTAGTTAAACACATTGATGTCAAAACGGGAGAAATTATATATACGGCTTACAGCTTTAAATATTGGGACCAGTTTTTTCAAATTGATGAAAATGGAGTAGTAATTAGGAGAAAAGGCAGAATTATACAAAAGCTGAAAATTGAGCGCGAATACTGGCGAAGAAAAGGTATTGCATTTAAGTTGATTAGTGAGAAAGACACGACTAAAGACCATTGTTGGAATTTAGATTGGTTTACTCAAGAGTGGGATGCTGAATTGGAGCAAAGCCAAAAATTAGAATTCAGTGAAGCATTTCTTGAGAGCTGGTATATCGACAAATTTGCTTCGATTCAGAAACACATTGATTTCGCGTGCGACAAACTTGTTTTTAATTCTAAAGAAGGTATTACCTTGTTCAAAGTCTGTGCTTTGGAGCAGATATTACCTCTGGACCTTTCCAAAAAACTGAAACTTTATTATCCCGTAAACGTTATCGGTAATAGTGATTCTCTTTATGTTTGAGGGACTCCAACTGGTAAATGAAAAAGAAGGCTTCAACTACTTCATTTGTGCATTTCATAAGTATCTTAAGAAAGTCGCACTCGCAGATGTCTTGCAATTGCAAAATAATCTTAATGTAAAAAAGCCTAAAACCTTTTCGTTTGATGAATTTAACAGCTTGAAAAATAAACAAAACACTACTTCTGTACGATTCATATTTCCAGTCGAACTTAGCATGACTGATACAGAAATAATTAGAAAGCATAGTGTTTCGTGGGTGACTTTTAAGCAAAGTAGATTGTCAAAAATTAAAAGTTTGCTTAACGACGATACGGTACAACAGTATTTATTTGGTGATGGCATAGCCGACAAAATTCAACGCTTAATCGATGATGGAAGTGAGTGGAAAACGGCAGGTGCTTTTTACAATGCTTTCAACAAATATATTGTTTTTGGGTGTGTTGAAAATGCTTTTTTGCCCTTTGGGTTTAAACATTGCGGTAGTAAATATTTACATATAGAAAAGCCTGGTGAGAAAAACGTTAAACGAGGTAGAAATGGCAAAGACAATCGCAATTCTGTACGAAATTATCGCGGAATCACAAATTGGGACAAAGCCAATATTTTCAAGTTATTAGCTTACTTTAAAGGCAATAGTATTAAATTTACTAAAGCTTTTGCTCACAGAGTTTATCAGAATGAATTTGAAGCAATAATTCGTACTGAAAATACTCCAAATGGGCCACTAGAGCGTTTGTTAGTGTTAGATTCAAAGGACTGTATCTCGAAACAGTCTTTTTATCGCCACCTAAATAATCTCATTAGTCGCGAAGACTTGCTCAGACTAAAATTTGGTGATGTTACATATGATAAAGACTGGAAACCTCGCTTTGAACGCGCTCGCGAAGGCGTCATTGGTCCAAGCTATCGATTTGAGGTAGATGCAACGATCATAGATATCTATATCAGATATTCTTATGACACCTCGAACCGATTTTCTGTTGGTCGGCCCGTAGTCTATTTTGTCGTAGACGTGTACACCACAATGATAGTTGGCTATTACATTGGCTTCCATGGTCCTGATTGGATCGGTGCAGCCGAAGCGATGGTGCATGCTTGTTTACCTAAGGAAGAGCACTGCGCAAAGTATGGCATTTACCTTAAAAAAAATGAGTGGCCTTGTTTTCATATACCCTTTCAACTTACTGCTGATAATGGATCTGAGTATTCACTCAATCATCTCGAACCTATGTTGCAATCATTGTTAAAACTAAGGACAGTTAATTTTGTGGCGGTTTATCATGGGGACATGAAAGGAATTGTCGAAAGACGTTTTGGCATAATTCAAAACTTCACAATTCATTATTCACCAGGTGCGATTATCGACTTAAATAGAGAAGATATTCATCCAAGCAATAATGCTGTTTTTGATTTAAGTTCACTGCACAAGATAATTATAAGGGACATATTGCATCACAATAATACCAGCAAAAGGACTTACTTACTGAACAAAAGAGATGCCCAGAATGACGTTGGAATTACGCCTAGAGATCTTTGGATAAGTAACATAGATGCAGAGATGAATGGTGGGAATCCTACTTTATGTGCCAACGATTATATGCTTGTTCGATGGGCCTTTCTTCTCAAAGCCGAGGCGTCAGTGCGTGATGGTGCGATACATTTTAATAAACTGCAATATGATTCACAGTATGCTCATAAAAACCTTTGGTATATACGTGCTAAGGCAACTGGTGCTTTTAAAATTAAGGTAGGTTGGACTCGTACAACGTGTAATTTTATTTTTTTCCAAACTGATGATGGCACCTATGTCCAATTTAGCCTGAAAAAAGATGATCATTGCGAACGATTTGCCGACGAATCGTGGGATATGGTGATGCATCGACAATACCAAGAGCTTTGTCAGGAAGCAGAATTAGAGCAATTTGAAAAAGAAGAGCGGATTGCGAAAGAATGGGAAATTAAAAAAGTCCTTGCTGAACAACTTGATGAACTAATGTCTGCTCCAGAAAATACAAGAAAATCTATCCAACCTGGAATCAGGGCGAGACAAGCAATTCAGAGGCAGATTGATTTGTTCAATGTTGCCAGTGAAATTCAGAATACTTTTCAAAACTCTAACTTATCAAGCAGTACTATTTCTAAAAGCGAAGATAAAGCTAGTCCCACAGATAGAGGATTATATGATGCAGACTGATTCATCTAAACATATCGAATATGCCAGTTACAGCGAACACGAAGATCCCTATTTGAATGGAAATCCACTTATCGAATCTTTGGCTGCGCCATTAGAAAGGGATCAAGTATTTGATCGTTTGAGACACGACCATCTGACAGCGCCAAATTTCAGTGATCTATCTAAGTTTTATAAGAAAACGCAGATTAATCATTTTTCACGAGTTATTTCACCTCATCCAACAAGCTTTTTTCTTTATCAAAAAATTATGGAATTGATACTGTGTGGCTATATCACTAGAAATCCATTTCACGCTGAAAACGTTAGATTGATTGCGACATTAGCAGAAAATGCGCGGAATGGAGAATATTTGCAAGGTGTCACCAATATTACTGAACTGACTACTGCTCCTTCCTGTCTAGCTTCTGGTTTAAGTGGTTCATCGAAAACAACTACGATAAGAGAAGTGCTTAAATTAATCAAACAAGTCATCCATCATCGAGAGTACAAGGGGAAGCCCTTTTTAAGAACTCAACTGACCTACATTAGTTTTGACTGTGCTGCTACACGTTCTCCTAAGGCATTGGCGTTATCTTTTTTTAAGGCCGTTGATGATGTCCTCCATACAAAGTACTTCGAGGAGTGGGCTAGGCGTAGCAAGGATTCAGTTGAGCGATACTATGCCAATATGCAATTAATAGCGGCTAAACATCATATAGGGTTCATTCATATTGATGAGGTTCAATTTTTTTTAAAATACGTGAATGCAAAAGATTCTCCAAATTTAACTATTCTTGAATCTCTGTTTAATAAGATAGGAATTCCAGTTTTATTAAGTTGCACAACTGAAGGCTTGAAACTTTTTCAATCTATACCTTCTGAACACAGTACTCAAATCCCAGATATGACAACCACTCGGCGAATGGTATCTGACCATGAATTTGTTTTTAGCACTTATAGCTTTGACTCAAAGGAATTCGATTTGATTTTCGATGCATTTTTCCCAGAGAAAGTATGCTTTGGTGGAAAGCCTGGATTGGAATTTAAAAAAACGTTTCACCGCTTAAGTGTGGGATTGCCAGCTATAATCAATCGCCTTGCTAGATTACATCATCAGCAAATAGTTACGCTTGGAAACAGACGTACTGATGATGTAGAGCTTTTAAATGATATATACAAGAGTCAGTTTCGGCATATTGATTTTGCTTTATCTCACTTAAGACTTTCAAGCAAGCTAGCAAAGCCTTCCGTAAAACAAAAAAATGGATTTGAGCAAAATTTACCCAAAAAGCAAGATGGTAATGTTGATTGGAATGGTGATGGCAAATTGGATAAAGATAAACAAGAGTTTGTAGGCCAGCTGCCTAAACTCAGTGAATTCGGAAATTCAGAAAACAGTGATGCTTCTGTTAATACGGATAATGACTTCGATGGTGGTTTGTAGGCTTGATTAACGATATTCCTCCACCTTTTGAGAATGAGCACATACACAGTGTTTTGGCACGCTTTAATGTGCTTGAAGGTCGAGTCGATTTTAGAAAAACACTACGAGAATTAATTCCTCAAGATAAAGAGTTAAACAATAAATTTGTATGGCGAACGAATTTTGAGGGCATCTGGTGTAGATACCAAAACATTTTAGATAGAAGCTTACTTTTACAACAACATACTAGTTTTCACTTTGACGCATGTTTTTTACCCACAAAAACGGTTGAAAAAATAGTTGCAGGGCCTTGTACTGAAAAAGTAGGTTATAGCGGTATTAAAAACGTTTTCAATTCACATGTTTGGCGTTGGTGTCCTGATTGTGTTGACGAAAACGGTATAGAATTTGGCATGCGCTTTTGGCACATGCTGCATCAAATACCAACAATAGCTCATTGCCCCAAACACGAGATAAGGCTCAACTATGCATGTCCAAAGTGTGAATTTGCACAAACTAAACTAGTTAATTACGAACTCCCTCCCGCCCAAAACCAATGCCCTAAATGCCACAATCCTCTGCCATATTGTATAGAGGAAATAGGTGAAGAAAGTGCATGGTTGCAAACTCTAACTACTGAATTAATAGAACGTTCGCCAATCAGTAAGATGACTGAAATAAGAACAGCACTTAAGAACGTGATGCTGTTACCGAACTTGGAAGACCAGCTATCGAAATTTGATAGAAAAAAGTTACAAAGCTGTCAATCATTGCTGTTGGCATCCGTTGTAAGTGGTGACTATCGTGAATATTTTACCTTAGGAGATTCGGATGAAAAGAGGGTAGCAATACCTTATTCATTAAGCCCTATTTACTTGATCTATAGAGAACATATTTACCCGCCACTCTGCTACCTAGCTCTCTTGAGGTTGTTTTTGAAAAGGTCAGAAGTAAGTTCGTTGTTGCTAGGAAGTTGAATGAGCTATTCGGTCATACTTCCAGAAGAGACCGTGGCGAGTTTTGTAATTCGACAAGTTTTGGAAAGTGGGTATCCAACAGGTCGAATCGCTCAAAAATACCTGTGGGGAAATGAAAACCTACAAATAAATAGCCTTTTTCCTAGCCTCATGCCGTGGATATCGAAAAACTACAATTTGGATATTGAGCGACTGGTTCATCAGCATACATGCTTAGACTACTATCGGTCATTTTTGTCACCAGATAAATTTTTGCAGATTAAAAAAAAGTTGATACTAGGTAATACAAAGCTGCTGCATAAATGGCTTGGTATTACATCAAACCGACTAGTTTATTCAGATAGTTTTCGATATTGTCCTACTTGTGTAGTTAAAGATATAACTAATCACGGTGTAGCTTATTGGCACCGACAGCATCAACTTTACGGTGTTTTTCAATGCCATCAGCATGGCACCTTTTTAGAATCTACAAAAATCACCCGAAGGAGCTTGGTTTTACCTCCTCAAACTTTAACTTTAAAGCAGTATTCTGTTGAACCTAAGGTCCTACCGTTTACCTCTTTTAGCCAATGGGCTATGGAACAAAACAAAGTACAATATTTCAATTTCAAGCAACTCACTACAAGTTACAAATTGGTGATGTTGGATAAGGGGTTAGCTTGCCCTAGCTTTGGTATAAGACAATATAAGTTGCGAAACGCAATAATAAGACATTATCAGCAATGGTCTAGTAGCCATGAATGGAGAAGACTACTTTACTCAAATCAAACTCACCCATTTCCGCAACAACTGTTTTATAACTATCAAAGTTGTCATCTTCATCCTGCTAAGCATTTAGCATTGATTTCTTTTCTTTTTCTAACCCCAGAGCAATTTCTTGACTCTTACTTTGCTGCAACGGAACAACTTAGTCTGAAAGTTAAAAATGTAGTATCAAAAAAAGGGGCTGAATCGAGGATTAGGCCTGAGTGTATAAATGAAATTATGAATCTACACAGCCAAGAGCGGAGTTTGAGAAATATATCAAAGGTTGTTGGTGTGAGCGTTTCTAGCGTTAAATCTATCATTCTATCAAAAGGTGGAAAGGTAAACAGAAGGCCATCAAAAATTTTCTCAGATGAGCGTAAAGTTATCTTAGGCGAGCTTACTAAGGGCGAATCAAGTAAAAATATTGCTTCAAAACTAGGCATCAGTATTGGAGCGGTTGAGCAAATATTGACTCAAAATCCTACTTTAGTTTTTGAAAGAAAAAAGCTTCGCTTCGAACAAAAACAAAACAAGCATCGCAAAATTTTGATTTCAAAGACATCAAACTATCCTGATTTATCCCGTGACCAATTGAAAATGGCGATATCTGTAACTTATATGTGGTTATATAAAAATGATAAAGAGTGGCTTTATAAGGCTCTTCCCAAGAGCTTATTATAAAAATAATTAGATCACTTAATGGAAGGTTATAAAATTTGAGCCGCCTTCTAGCGGTTTAATACAATTATTTTTTCTATTATCCAAAAAAAATATGTCAGTATGCAGTTACTAGTATTTTAAGGATGAAATCCGTGTTGATGAAAATAAATTCGCTTCAAGCCTGTAGAGGCGACTCTTACGTTATAAGTTGGGGGCAAAATGCAATCTTGATTGATGGAGGGATGCCAATTACTTATGGCCATATATTACGTGCCATTGAGGGTAAAATCCTCAAAGCCGTATTTGTAACGCATGTAGATTATGATCATATTGGTGGCATTATTAACATAATCAAAAGTGATAAAATTGACTTGTCATGTTGCGACTTTTATATGAATAATCCTGAGCTAGCTTGCCATTATAATGACCTAGAAGTGGGATACCACCACGGTGATTCTCTTAAATCGATGTTGGAGGAAAAGGGGTTTAAGTTTCTACCAGCAACTAAATCGTTAGACGAATTCGAGATAGAAGGAATAAAAATTAAAATACTGTTACCAACGGACGATTTGATAACATACTTGTATAAAAATTGGACGGCAAGTCAGATAATCAATGAGCAAAAAGAGATAACTGGCTATCTCGAACGTCCGATAAATAACGGAGATATTATTAATAAATCTTCAATTTGCTTGATAGTGGAGCATAGTGAAGTAAAAGTATTAATGCTTGCCGATGCCAAAGCGAAAGATGTTGTTAAGTCACTATCAGAAAGAAATGAGTTTGAGTTTGAGTTTGTTAAGTTATCTCATCATGGCAGTAAACATAATACTGATAAGAGCTTACTAAAAGCATTGAACTGTCAAAATTATTTTATTTCTACAAATGGCGGAACATATGGTCATCCAGATCCAGAAACAATAAAGTTACTTTCTGAAGAGGCAAAAGAGAGGCAAACTATTTACAATATTTATCTTAACTATAATTTAGAAAAT
Organism: Paraglaciecola hydrolytica; assembly: GCF_001565895.1. Taxonomy (GTDB): domain Bacteria; phylum Pseudomonadota; class Gammaproteobacteria; order Enterobacterales; family Alteromonadaceae; genus Paraglaciecola; species Paraglaciecola hydrolytica. The sequence goes on along the minus strand of NZ_LSNE01000017.1, from coordinate 14,955 downwards.
AGAATTAGAAAAAAATTTAGAGAAAAATACGATTCTGAGGTGGAATATCTAAATTTTATTTATCAGCAGGAAGTTATTATCTAATGGATATTATCTCTAAAAATAGAGATTTACTGGTTGGTCACATCAAAAAATCAGCAAATAATGAAATTTTAGGAAGTTGCGTACCTTTCAGTAAAGGAAAAGATTATTTCGTTATTACATGTGGACATACACTTTATAAACCTACGAACGCTAAAGATCCAGCTGACAAATCATATGATTTAAAATGTGAACTTAAAGAACTGAAAGTTACTGTTGATGGTATCGATTATGCTTTTAGTCGTTTAATGGGTGAAAAAGAACAGACTAAGATAAGCGATCTAGCAATAGTAAAAATAGATTTAAATGCGTGCAATATACCCCCTCCCTTTTTAGAATTAAAATTCTTAGATATTAAAAATGGTGAATATTTAGAAAAATCTCGAATCTGTATTCTTCCAATAAATGACAGCCGATCACAATCTATTAAGTCACTTAGTTTTGACAAGGATATAAGCGTTTATATCTTCAGTGTAACAGTAGAAAAAGGTACTTTTCATAACTATGAATTTGGTACTACGGGGGCATCTGAATATAAAGGAGTGTCTGGTTGCGGATTGTTTCTTGATTACAATGGACAGATTTATTTGCTCGGAATTTTGCAAAAAATACTCGATACCTCAGTAACTCATGGAATCGATGTTCTAAATCCTTCGGCCTTAAAATCATTGATGAATGATATCAATGTGAGTGATAGGTTGGTTAAGAAGTTTGCCAGTATGCACTATAACTCCTCTCTTAACTCTTTGAATGCTTCCGCTATTTTAAGGACTCAATTGTCTAAAAATGCCGTTAATAAAAGCAATAATGTATTGATTTGTGCACCTAGTGATATTAGTTCAAGTCAATTATCGAAAGATATATTCATCAAGTTGATTTCGAAATTAAACACCGAAGGAATTAACTACTTTGTGGGGGGAGGGAAAGAAACTCTAAAAATTAAAAATCCATATCCGCATTTTAATGAAAATGATTTTTTAATGTCAGGGAAATGCAGTTCATTAATCATAATTGCTGACGATCATTCAACTTTTTCCCAATTTTCTCTTTTATCAAAGTCAATCTCATCTAAAGAACAATTCAATGTTGCAATGTATGTGTTCTATGAGGATAAAGTAACTGATAATCAACTTTTTATGAAAGATGGTCCTTACCAGTTTGCTAAAGATATACTTCAAGCTAGCTTACTCAAGTTTAGCGAATTTAAGCAAAGTGATATAGATGAAACAGTTCGTATGATTACGAATCGCCATTTGTTTTTACAGGGGGCGGTATGATTGACGTTATGAACTCAAAAGTTTTTGTTTGGGCGCTGGGAGTTATTCAACCTGCTAAGCCTGAAGAAGTGCTCGATTATTTGCTTAAGGTATTTGCGTCAGAAAAGCAAAAGGATTTTAAAGTTGAGATAGGGCCAACGCTGTCAATAGTATTAGAGCAAGGTCTGGTTCACTGTGTATCTAAGAAAAACAATTTATACAGTGTGAAACATGCTGGTGATGATTTTTTAGGAAACAAACTTAGAGTCTTGAAAGACAAAGAACGATTGTACTTGCTCAAATCAATGAGGGATGTTAATTTTTTAAGCAAGGGTGCTTCTGAAAGAAATATGGGTGGTGTATCACCACCTGGAAGATTAAGGTCCAGCACAAAAGTATCCCCTAGGCCAGAAGTTCCTCTGTCCCTGGGGCCCCTTCCCCAAAACCAGAGGAACTTCTGGCCTAGGGTATATCAGCAATTAGGTATTGGTTCAAAAACGGAAGCGCCCTTACAACCAATAAACCTCAACTTCTATAGTGTCAACACGCTACCTGAAATAAAATCTAGGAGCGAAGCAATATTTGCTGCATCAGAACTCATTGGCGTGAGTTCTTATCTCTTGAGGGACTTTTGTAATTCTAAAGAAAAATACTATAGAAAATTTGAAATAGCGAAAAAGTCCAGTAATGAAAGCCGAGTTATTAATGCACCTAGAGTTTTTATTAAGACTACTCAATATTGGATTCAAGACTATTTTTTTTATCGTTTGAGGCAGCATGATTCATGCTTTTCATACCGCAAGAAAGTATCAATAAAAAATAATGCATCCGTACATTTAAACAAAAAATTTATTTTGTGTTTGGATATAGAATCATTTTTCGACAATATCACTAAAATGCAAGTCATATCATGCATAGCGAAAAGTAAAGTAAACGTTCACCTGGCTGAATTATTTGCAGATATTGTAACTCTAAACGGCTGCCTACCCCAGGGTGCACCAACTAGTCCAATAATATCAAATTCACACTTATATGAATTTGATGAAAAAATTTTTGAATATTGCTCCAGTGCTGGAATGAGTTACAGCAGGTATGCTGATGATTTGACTATTGGTGCTAACAAGTATGATTCCCTTAAAACGTTAGAAAAAGTAGTCAAAACAGAATTAGAAACGTTAGGCTTGAGTATTAATAGGAAGAAAACTCGCATTATTAGTTCAAATAGTTGCCAAGTAATAACTGGTTTAGCTATTAACAATGGGGAAATTAGGCCAACAAGGAAGTACAGGAAAGAAATTAGAGCACTTTTTTATAAAGCTGATGATGCAATAGATATTGAGTTATTACCAAAACTATGTGGACACCTAAATTATATCAAAAGCTTTAAAAATGGAGACACAAAGAAAAATATTGAAAAGTATCAGTTGATTATTGATAAGTTAAAAAAATCTAAAAATATACAAACCTTTTAAGTCACAAACTTTATTCAATTCAATCGCTCTATGAAAAGTAATTTTGTAAAGTTACTCACAAACTTTATTAGTTTTTTTGTAAAAAAATCTATAAAAATCAGTTGTCGAAATCACAGACTTTATTAGAGCATGACATTTTTGTCATCGGGTATTTAAAAAATAGACAAAGGTAATTAAAAATAGACAAACTTCGGTTTGTCTATTTTTTTAGGATCAACCTAGCTGATCACGACAATTGAAGTTGGGAACCAGGTGACTAGTCCATTAGGAGCGAGGGTTATTTAAGTGATACTCGCTTTTTTATTGCCCGCACAAACAAGTATTTCTGTATTTTTCGCGTAAAAATTAAGCCACTAGTTTATATGCAGGCACGATACTATGATCCATTGTCCCCCATGACCGCTGTGAGCGAAAACCAGTCATACGATTGATTAGCTGTGAATAGCGCATTTATTGAGAAAGCGGTCAGTCGGGCTGGCTCATAAAAGATTATTTTCAAGTCTTTTTTGATTTGGAAGTGTTAGTGTCTTTTTCTAACCATTGCATGACTTTTTGTTCGAATAATTCTACGTCGAGTGGTTTTGAAATAAAATCGTTCATACCTGCTTGAATGCAAGAGTCCTTATCTCCCGACATGGCACCAGCGGTCATTGCAATAATTGGAATATTGGTAGCATGTTGACCTGCCTTCCCCTGCCTGATTGATTTTGTCGCTTCAAATCCATCCATTATCGGCATTTGACAGTCCATCAAGATAAGATCGAGTTGTCTGTCATCCTTCACGCTTTTTAAATATTCGAGGGCTTCTAAGCCATTTACCGCAGTGAAAACATCAATTGGAAATTTCTCAAGCAGACCTTGTGCCACGAATCGATTAATTTCGTTATCATCGACAATTAACAAAGAATAACGATGAGGTTGGTCTTGGTTATCTTGACTCAATCCAATAGGGTCGAGTTTAAGGTTAGGATGGCGCAAGAGCTTATATGAGGTCAAAAGGTCGAGTGGTAAGATAGGGCGAGTAATATGAATACAATTCTCGTTTTCTGCGATAGAAATGTTATTGTCAGTGATCTGTGTGACGAGCAACAATTTACATTTTTTATCTGCACTATTCGTGAGCTGCCAATCAGCAAAGTGCGCATCTATTTTATCGTAATCAACAATGAGAATGTCTGGCAATTCAGCATTTTCAATGCGATATAATTCGTCAGTTTTAGAGAAGTTGGTTACTTTAGCGCCCCAAGCTTGCAGTTGCTTCATAACAAGTTCAGCCTCTTTCTGTTCGGGCATCACTAGGCAGCATTGACGGCCACTAAGAATGGATCCAGTATATTTAGCCTCTATACTACTATCGGCTTCAGCTTCAATAATTAAGCTGAATGTACTGCCTTCATTAAACTCGCTAGTAACATTAATATCACCGCCTAACAACTTGGCGAGCTGTTTGGAAATAGATAATCCCAATCCTGTGCCACCAAATTGCTTTTCTATAGCGTTATCCGCCTGAGTAAAAGGTCTAAACAATTTTAATAGATTTGCTTGCGATATCCCGATACCTGTATCTGTTACCGATATGTCGAGTAAAACCATGTCGTCGTTTTCTGGATGTGTAGTCGTCTTAAGCGATACGGTTATTGCGCCTTTTTCGGTAAATTTAATTGCGTTGCCTAACAAGTTAACCAATATCTGCTTTAAACGGTAGCTATCTGAAATAATAGTTTCATGTTTGACTTGGGTGCAATCGAGTAACAAGGTTAAGCCTTTTTCAGAGGCTTTCAAGTACATGGTTGAAACAACCACACTCACTGTTTCTATCAAATTAAACGGGGCCTTTTCGATATTAAGTTTTCCAGATTCAATTTTTGTCATATCGAGTAAATCGTTAATTAATACCCCTAAAGTAGATACACTGTTTTTCGCCATACTGATAAAGCTTTGTTGTTTGTCTGAAAGCTTTTCTCGGCTTAGAAGCTCTAACATGCCGCCAATTCCATTCAAAGGTGTTCTAATTTCATGGCTAATATTAGCCACAAATGCGCTTTTAGTATTATTGGCCGCCATCGCTTGGGCCGTCGCAGCTTCAAGTTGCTTTGTCCGTTCTTGTACTTGTCTTTCAAGGGATTCATTTAAAGCTATAATTTTTTGCTGATTGCGACGACTTTCCGAAATGTCACGAATTAACGCAGATACCGATGGTTTAATGGCTGCATTTTTAGGTTTTACGGGAGATAAGTTTACGTTTAAAAGCTTACTTTCTGATAATTCAGATTTGGTTTCTAGCTCCATTGATACTGAGGTATTATTGGCAATAATATCTGAAAAAATAGTTTCTGATATCACTTCATGATTATCATGCAACATAATGATATCGAAGAATTTTGTATCTTTCGTATTAATTTTATTAAGGTTAAATAAATAGGTTGCTGACTCATTCCAATCTAAGATATTACCCTTGCTATCAATTCTGATTATCGCATCAGACGACCCCGTTATAATCGCTTCATATTGAGACTGATCGTCATACAAGGAGATGAGATTGTTAACATAACGCTGGTATAAATAAATGACTAAAACCACAATTCCTAGTAATAAGCCCAGCAATAAAATAACGAAAATCCGTTGTCTATCTATGAGTTGTGCAATGTTTGACTTTGAGATCCCGCTGACTATAAACAGCGCTCTGTCTTGATATCTCGATAAGATTAATTGACTCCCGAAAACAAGAGTATCTTGTTTATTAAAAGATACCTTTGCATAGTCATCAAACAGAGGTAGTTGAGCGTCATTAGTTAATGCATGCCACGTGGCGTCAGGGCGGTTTAAATCGAAACCAAAGAGTAAAGATGATTTCGGAGCAATAATAAAATACCCATCTGAATTGATTAGATAGAGTTCAAAGTCAGTTTGCGCAAAGTCTTGTTGAATAGTCTCAATTAATGCCGACGCATCGATATTGATAATAACCAACCCAAAAAAATTAAAATTTTCATCAAAGACGGGTTTAGCAACACGAATTGCAGGCCACATCGGATTGTCAAGAACGCCATATTCACGATTTAAGGTAATATCTGACACATAGACTTCGTTATTTTTTAAGGTGGAAACAGCTAAGAAGTAGTCTGTGTTGCCTTTTTCTTGCAACAACTCATTAGGCGTCACAACTAATCTATTGGCATTTTTTTCTACTCTAACCAACTCTTTTCCATTGTTGGCCTTGCCAATAAAACGAATTTGTCTGATTTCTGGATTGCTTTGCAAAAATGCCGTAAATATCGTGGTTAATCGCGTTTTCCATTGTGCAGTGCTAGTGCCATCTAAGGGGTCGACATCATTGTGCAATATTGAGCGACTTAGACCACTAACGGGAGGGGTAGAATGCAAAAACAGTAATTTATTTTGACTCTCTTCCAGACTTTTTTTAAGTTTTTCGTAGGTATTGGCATTCAGCCACGTTAAGTTCTCGATTTTATCTGTCGTTATTTGTTTTTCTAATGTGTGCATTATGCCGAGGTAAATAATGGCTACAATGCCACATAAAATAATAAGTCCGCTAATCGGAATAACATTTTTGTTAAAGTAAGCAGCGCCGAGAGATCTCATTCAAAGCCTCATCAATTGAAGAAACATGACTTATTTTTCAAGGAGTCGTAAAAGTTGTTCGGCTGATATGGGTTTACTAAACAAATATCCTTGGCCTATTTCACATCCTAAAGTCGATAACGCGTTTTGTTGTTCCAACGTCTCTACGCCTTCAGCCACTAATTTAAGTCCCATCGAATGCCCCAGAGAAATAATCGTCTTAACAATTTCGAAATCGTGTTTGTTGTTCAACATATCCCTAACAAACGACATATCAATTTTCATAATATCGACTTTAAACTTTTTTAAATAAGAGAGGCTTGAGTAACCTGTGCCAAAATCATCAATTGAAATATCGATCCCCAAGAGTTTTAATTGCTCTAGTTTATGTTGAGTCGCTTGCGCATCAACCATCAAAGCAGTTTCTGTAATTTCCAATTCTAATAACTTAGCAGGTATCATGTTAAACGCTAACGCATCTTTAATGTCTTGCTCTAACTCTGCGGAACTAAATTGGGCAGCAGCGACATTGACCGATATGGGTAAATCAAAACCTTTTGCTGACAAAAACTTCATGTGCTCACAGGCTTTGAGCATCACCTGTTTACCTAATTCCACGATTAATCCTGATTCTTCAGCCAAAGGAATAAAATCAGCGGGTGAAATAAACTGGCCTTTCTCATCAAGTAATCTGACTAACGCCTCTGCACCGACAATCTCTTGAGTGCTTAACTTAAACTTGGGCTGATATAGCACCACTAATTCATGTTTTTTTAAAGCATGTCTTAATCGGCTTTCTAATTGCTGCCTTTTCATTAATTCTTGTTCTAGTTCAATGGCAAAAAAGCAGTAACGATTTCTGCCTTCCTGCTTGGCACGGTACATCGCCACATCAGCGTGACGCATAAGTTGTTCAGAATCGTTCGCATCGTCAGGATAGATACTGATCCCTAAGCTAACCGAAACGTTGTACATCTGCCCTGCTAATTCAAATTGCTCATGCATCGAATCCAGAAGCCTAGAGGCTAATAGTGCAATAGAATCCGCTGAAACTTTCTCACTTATTAAAATAACAAACTCATCGCCACCGAGTCTTGATAGTGTGCAGGAAATAGGCACTAAAGCATTCAGTCGTTTCGCCATGAGGCAAATCAACTCGTCACCGTATTGATGGCCCAAGGTATCGTTTAAATATTTAAAATGATCGATGTCGAGGAGGAGAACACATGCCTTTTCATTTTTAGCCTTTGCCGATGAACAAGCAACGTTAAGCCTGTCTTGCAGTAAAATTCTATTCGGCAAGTTAGTTAACTGATCATGGTTGGCTAAATGACTCATTTTAATCGACATTGCCATGGTTTCACTCACATCATGAAACACTATTATAGCGCCAATAAGCTCGCCATTTTCGTTGCGAATGGGGGCGGCCGAGTCTTCTACATCGTATGTTTTACTGTTTATTGAGACGAGTTGGCAATTCAGCGCCATTGCCACTGTTCTTTGTTCACTGAGTGCCAAGTAAATCGGGTTTTTATGGCTTTGTTTTGAGTCTGTATCTTGCAAAGGCATGATCTTTTCTATTTTCTGATGTTGAGCATCCCTAAAACGCCACCCTGTCATCCGCTCAGCAATGGGGTTCATGAAGGTAACACAACCTGCTGTATCGGTTGCTACAACAGCATCACCAATAGAATTAAGAGTTACTCTCAATCGTTCTTTTTCTGCGTACAATGCCTGTTTAGCTTGCTTCGCTTCAGAAATATTGACCAGAGTAACCAAATAACCTGTATTGTCGTTGTTTTTCATCAAGGCTGATTTAAAGACCTGGTAAAATTGCGTACTAGCATTTTCATTGGTTTGAACCACAAACTGCTGTTCAGTAGTATTATTTTCAACATTTGCTTGAATAGCTTGGCTAAGAGGTTCAGGAAAGATGTCGACAATATTCGTGCGCGTATCATTGGTTTCATGTTGCTTAAACCAAGCCCCTAAATAATCATTGGTAAAAATATTATTCCAACTTTCATCCCAATAGGTTATTAATACAGGAACCTGCTTCACTAAGGTCTGTAATTGTTCTCGACCACGTGCAATCAGGCGATTTTGTAATCTTAATTTAAGTTGATTATCGACTCTAAGCTTACATACTGAGGGACTGAACGGCTTAGTAATAAAATCAACACCACCTATCTCTAAGGCCTTTTGCTCAAATTCAGGTTGGTTATGCCCCGTAATAAATATGATAGGTATGTCAGAAAACTGTCTATCCTGCTTAAGCTGTTTACACACCTGCCATCCATCCATTTCAGGCATTTCGATATCAAGCAGGATAAGATCGGGGGAAATCTTCGGGATGAAAGCTAATGCGTCTTGGCCTGATTCGGCAAAAAATATTTGTCCCAATTCGCCAATGATTGACCTTAAGTAAAATATATTTTGCAACGTATCGTCCACGATCAATATTTTACTTTTAACTACATTATTTTCCGTCAAAAACATGCTACCGCTCCCTTTGTAAAACTAATCTTTTTTTTGAAGTAATTGCAACTATTATTGAGCTACATCAGATTACATATAAAGGATCTAAATATAGATTACAAACGTAAAAAAATGCTCTAGCTTTAGAAGGTGATACAAATATTTTTGAATAGCCTGTCGTTAATTTTAAAAAGGTTTCATGTATTTATGGGTAAAAAGATTATATGGCTAGTGGTGTTTTCCGTTTTTTTTTCAGGTGCTGGCATCTATCTGGGAATATATGAGAAAGACGCCATTGAGACACGAAACACCAATAAAGTGGCTCAGTCAGTAGATGAACAAGCTAAAAAAATCGCCTCCGAAATTCATGCTAGTGTTCTTCGGTTTCAGTTCGGTTTACGCGCACTATTAGGTGCAATAGACACCACTGGTTTTGATAACTTCACGTACGCGAAACAACTGAAATATTTTAAAAGCCGCAACTATGCACTTGAATTTCCAGGTGCGAGAGGTTTTGGCCTCATAAAACTGGTGAAATCATCTGACCTCGATGATTTTGTAAAGAGCGCCTCTGATGACAGAGGACAAGATTTTACGATCAAGCAACTGGACTCCCCCAAAGACCCACTTTTCATTATTCAATACATAGAGCCTGAGGCCGATAATAATTCGGCAATTGGACTAGACATTGGCTCTGAATCAAATAGACGAATTGCGGCACTTCAAGCCGCTAAATTAGGTGAGCTTCAGCTTACTGGCCCCATTACGTTGGTGCAGGCGAACGATAAAGAAAACCATGGTTTTTTGCTACTCTATCCTATTTATAAACCATCAGCGATAAGTGGTGCTAAGGATGTGTTAGGGTGGGTTTACGCCCCACTTTTAATTGATGAAATACTCGATACGGTATCAGCGGTAAACAACCAATTTAGTTTTCAAATCTCAGATAAAACGGGAGTAGATGACGTTAGTTTTTATACTTCGTTTGTGCCTGAAGATTCGTTACAGCAATATCAAATAACAAGCCAAAAAGAGATGTTTGGACGTGATTGGGCAGTGACGGTCGTCCCCTCTTCGCGCTTTTTGAGTTCATTAGCATTACAAGATGCACAAAACACGTTTTGGCAAATTATCATCGGCACCCTTAGTCTTAATATCCTGGTGATATTTACAACATTCTTTTTAAGTGCTCGCGTCGTTAAATTAAAACAACAATTGGCATTTAATAGTGTGGTTAATAATGCATCAGATGGCATCATTGGCGTTGATAATAACTTTGCCATACAGCATTGGAACCAAGCTGCAAGCCAGTTGTTTGCGTTTACCAAGAATAAAGTACAAAACAAACCCATTGCTAACTGGTTAACGGTTGGAATAGCTTCCGAAAAACTCATCGATTATTTTAAAAAAGTCGCGACAGGAGAAACGCTCAGGAATATTAAATTGACACTGGGCGACGAGACAAGAGGGCCGCGAAGGGAATTGCTCATACATATCTCGCCCATCTACCAAAAAAACGTGTTTAGTGGAGCAACTGTCATTTTTAACGATGTGACAGAAACCAAAGAACTGCAAAATAAATTGGAATTATCCAATGTCATGTTAGAAAAAAGAGTAGCGGACTCCACCCTAGAATTAACCAAACGCAATAACTTACAAAAAAGCATCTTAGACAGTAACCAGGCCATCATTATTGCATGTGATAAAACAGGGCTAATTTCCTTATTTAACGTCAGTGCAGAGATCCTTTTAAATTACTCAGCGACAGAGGTTTTGGGGAAAATCAATGTTGTTAAGTTGTTAGACAGACAAATGTTCCCCATCGAACTACCCAAAAATGCACTACCTGAGGACTTTTTAGCGAGTTTAAGTAAGGTATTGAGTGTAAAGGACGACTTTGCTGTGAATTGCTCTTTTAAAACGAAAAAGAGCAGCCTTATTGGGGTTAAGCTCATTGTTAATGAATTTAAAGACACTGACGATACGTTAGAAGGGTACATGTTTACTGCTACTGATCAACGCGAGAAGCAGGGTTTAGAAAATCACATGTCACTGATTGGCGCAGCGATAGATAATTCACAAGATTTTCTTTTTTGGTTATCTCTTGACGGTAACATCATTAACGCGAATCCTTTCGCTAAAAAAGAACTTGAAAGCGTATTTACCTCTCAATTGAGCACTGTTATCGCTGATATTCTGGTATTTTCATCTGAACAATCATGGTCTGCTGTTTCAACACAACTGGTAGAAAACCGTCTTTTTACATTTGAAGCAGACATTAAATTCCCTCAAAAAAGGTTGCCCGTGATCGTGTCTGGCTGCGTGATTGAAATTAATGGGCTACAAATTATCTATTTAGCCGCCAAGAGTATTGTTGAACGGTTAGAAAAAGAAAAAGAAATCCAATCTGCCTTAATCAAGGCAGAACTGGCTAACAACGCCAAAACCAAATTTATCGCTAACATGAGCCATGAACTGCGCACACCACTAAATGCAGCACAGGGATATTTGCAATTACTTGCCCTAACTAAAGTGAATGAAATACAACGGAATCATATCATTGGATCGCAAAAAGCAATTGTCTCTTTAACTCATACTATTGATGAAATTCTTGAAGCAACTGATGCTGAGAAAAATCATCTAAAATTAGAACAATGCGACTTTGTGTTAGATGAATTGCTCAACGAAATTGGCATGCTACTTTATGAAATGTCAGGAGATAAAACCTTAGAGATCCATTTTAATATCGCTCCTGATACTCCTTATACATTGTATGGTGATAGAAAAAAACTGAAAAAAATTCTCATCAATATTGCAAGCAATGCAGTTAAATTTACTGATAAGGGTGAGGTATTAATTAATTTAGCCGTACGACAATTAAAAAATCAGTACGTTAAATTAGATGTTCTGGTTAAAGATACAGGTATAGGGATAGAAGCTGAAAACTTGGGGGGTATTTTTGACACCTTCAACCAAGTAAACAATGAATCAACCAGAGAGTATGGTGGTTTGGGTATTGGGCTTACCGTAGCAAATAAGTATGTGAATTTTCTTGGCGGCAAAATCGCTATTTCAAGTCAAATAGGAACAGGTACGGAAGTGCGTTTTGATGTAACAATGCAGCAAGCCCGTCAAACAGAAAACACCAAATTAGTATTTCAATTTGACAAAATTGTTAACGTTTTATTAGTCGATGATAATCGGACTAGCCTGCGGATCCTGAGTGACACAATTAAACAATTTGGCTGGAAGGTCACCGTCGCCGATAATGCAGCAGATGCATTAGTCTTGTATGAATCGGCAGTAAATCATGACGAACCTTTTGATTTAGCATTAATCGATTGGAAAATGCCAAATACTGATGGTTGGGAGTTAGCGGCACTTTTTCGTAAAGTGACTACCAGCGATAAAATGCCGCTATTAATTATGGTGACAACACACAGTAAGGAGATGTTTGCTCAGAAACAAGAGAATGCGCCTAACCTTCTAAATGGCTTTCTCACCAAACCTGTCACTCGTATTCAGTTATTAGAAGCGTTTTACGATGCAGTAGATTCTGTGAAACCTGTCGATTTGATTGACTCTTCAAGCACAGACTCAAACTTAAAACCATTATTGGAAATGAGGATACTGGTTGTCGATGATAATCCAATAAATCTAACCGTAGCTAAGTCGCTTTTAGAAAGCCAAGGAGCCAATATTGTCACCGTTAACGGTGGTAAAGAGGCTCTGTTCGAATTAGAAAACAGCTTACTGCTTTTTGACTTGGTACTGATGGACATTCAAATGCCTGTGATGGACGGCTATGAAACAACTCGGCGAATAAGAGCTATTGATAAGTTCATTCACTTACCCATTATTGCAATGACAGCAAATGTATTGTCGTCTGATAAAGAGAAATGTCTCAAAGCTGGTATGAATGAACATATTGGCAAACCGATTGAATTAAACGATATGTTAAATAAGATTCTGGCGATAACGAATCAATCTGTACATCAAACCGTATTGGCAGAAACGCCCGTTGTACAAACAGATATTGTGTCGTTTTGTGATAAACATAAGATAGATTTTAAAAATGCAATGGCATTATTTAATAATCTCGAATCGGTATATTTAAAGACATTGATATTGTTCAGGTCTGATTTACTCAGATACATAGAGCAATTGGAAAATGCAAGCACCAGCCATAATGATTTAAAAATGACGTTTCATACCCTTAAAAGTACAGCGGCTACATTTGGATTTATAGACTTAACTGACTTTGCCAAAGAGCAAGAAAAAATCGTTCTTGGCATTACATCTGAAGATTTTGATATTGTGCAGTTTCAATCCAACATTGACACCTTAAAAGACGCCTTACAAAAAGTGAATACATTGATTACTTTACTTGGTAAAGATGAAGAACAAATCGATGTTTCTCAAGAAAATGAATGTGAGTTTGATAAGGAATATGCGCAACTAAAAGATGAAATTTCTAATTTTAATATGCATGCAATCGATACATTTCAAACGATAGCATGCCCTCTAAAATCCTTATCCCCAGCATTAGCAGATCAGCTAATTTCTGCGATTAATAAATTGAAATTCCAAGACGCGAATGAAATATTACTAAAGATTGATGAATTAATAGGTGCGAGTGACGATGCCGATAAGTAAATTGAATGATGATGCTGAAGTCGATTTAAGCCAGTCTAAGATACTAGTTGTTGATGACCAACCGATTAATATTCAAACTGTTTACAATATTCTGTCAGATGATTACGTTGTATTGGCCGCTACTAGCGGGAAAGACGCTTTTAAAGTGTGTGAGAAAAATATCCCTGACCTAATACTTTTAGATGTTGTGATGCCTGAAATGAGTGGTTTAGAATTCTGTCAACAGCTTAAGCAGCGGTCTGATACTAAAGGGATCCCCGTCATATTTGTCACGTCAATTAATCAACAGGAAGAAGAAAATGAGTGTTGGGTTTGTGGGGGTATAGATTTTATTACTAAACCTGTTAATCCGATGACACTGAAAAATCGCGTCAAAGCGCAATTGACGCTTAAATATCAAAAAGACTTATTGTTGAAATTAGTTTATGTGGACGGATTAACGTCCATTTTCAATCGTCGATACTTTGATACACATTTTGAAAAATTAAGTAATGAAGTTGAGCGTTCACATCGTGATACCGCGATTGTGATGGTTGATATTGATTATTTTAAACTATACAACGATAGGTATGGTCATGTTTTAGGGGATAGCACGCTAAAACAAGTTGCTTTATTAATTCAGAATTCACTTCAGCGACCTGCCGACTTAGTATCAAGATACGGCGGAGAAGAATTTGTGGTTGTACTCCCTGAAACCGAAGTTGATGGCGCAGTTGCCGTGGCAGAAAGAATTCGCACAAGTTTGCTTAAAAAACAAATAGAACACTTAACTTCTGAATATAAAGTCGTCACTGTCAGTATCGGTATCTCAACTTTTTTAACCTGTAAATCCAAACAACATACTGTTATTGAGGATGCTGATGTAAATCTCTACGAGGCTAAAAAGGGTGGTAGAAACAGAGTGTGCATTTCATCAACAGCAACCGAATAAATTGGAACAATAAAAGCTTTGTAATTTGAGTTAATTTAACTTTAAAAGTTATCTATATTGAAACACATGTAGTTGTTGGAGCTTTACTTTGCTAATTAAGTTTTTTGACTAAAAAAGATGCTCAAATTTTAAACTGCATTCGTTTGAGCTTTCCATTGTTATCTAATAACTAGAAATTACTTTTTTAGTAATTTTTCAATTCAATATCAACCATTGAAATTCGCTTTATCTGAGTATTGCCTACCTAAGATACACTCACCTGTTGAATAATGATTAACTGTGATTTCTTGGAAATCGAATGTCTTCTTTTTGCTAATTGGAATTACTCAATGCAAGTGCAACGAATGACCGTTATTGGCACTGAGACGACGGAAAGCTTCAAGTGAAGCAGTCATACATACGACTAGGGTGTTAATTTGTACTTAAAACTGATCCACGATTTGCATCGAAAACTGATCCACCCAAGTAGTCTTATATGACCATAATCCTATTTTAGTTT
>NZ_LSNE01000016.1 GCF_001565895.1 Paraglaciecola hydrolytica | reverse complement strand
AGCTCCACCAATTTAGGCTTGTAGCTCAGGTGGTTAGAGCGCACCCCTGATAAGGGTGAGGTCGGCAGTTCAAGTCTGCCCAAGCCTACCAATCTCTCAGTTAATATAGGGTTAAGCCTTAATCAATCCACATTGTTTGTAGTGTGAATTGATTAGGGTTTTTTAAACGCTAAATGTTCTTTAACAATTTGGAAAGCTGATAAAAAAGTAATCGAAACAAATAAGAGAAGCTCGAAAGAACTTACTCTATCTGACAAAGATT
>NZ_LSNE01000015.1:127396-200744 GCF_001565895.1 Paraglaciecola hydrolytica | reverse complement strand
GCTTAGAGGCGGCAGGAGGTATTAAATATGTGGATCAGTTTTCGATGCAAATTAGGGGGTAAAGTGGATCAGTTCTGGATGCAAATTAACAGCTGTTCTGGTTAAGTGTCTTCACTGTATGTGAGGACAAGGCGCTGAGGGGGGGCGACCTCTATGGGGGCAGGTAGTTAGAATAACGCACGACTATTTGCATATAGGAGTTAGAGCGAAGCAGGATGCCAGCGCCGAGGAGCAGTTATCGAGATTGCGGTAAGCGCCAGCGCTTGCCCTTGTTTATCACCAACAATGTGCTGGGGTTTTATTCATGGACTGGTCGATTGCCAAAGTTTGACAGGCGCTGTCTGTTTGCTGTGAGCCTTTTGCTAAGGCCACTATGGTATAGGTGCTGGCGCTAATGTTCACAATCGAAAAGTCGTAATAATCACTTACTGGCAACGTTAACTGACTGCTTGTGGCATAACTTGGATGGTTGAGGCGATAGGATTCTTGCTGAAGTTTGATGCGCAGTAACTGGGTTGCGCCATCGTTACGCCGAGATTTTATAATGTGCCCTTCAAATGTGGGGTAAACCACAATTGCCAAAATAGCCACAATCGCCACTACCACCATTAATTCAATCAAGGTCATTCCACTCAGTTTTACCCTAGTAAAAATATCTTCATGTCTTAGTTGCCAAGCCATATTAATTCCTTTTTTACTTTTCAGAATTTGAACTATAGTTAACAAAACGGATTTTGTGATAAGTTTTTTAACCTTGAGTATGGATGCTGAAATGTCTAAATCTTCTGGTATTACTCTTCTCGAATTACTCACTACCATCTCTATTATCACTCTTGTGCTGACCTTGGGTGTACCTGCTATTTTAAGCGTGCAAAAAACCATGCAATTAAAAGGTGCGGTTGAAGTCAGTTATTTCGCTTTATTACAAGCCCGAGCGACTGCGGTTGCAACTCGGCGTGATGTACATATCGCTTTAAACGCGGGTAAAAATTGGTGTATTGCTCTCAGTGATCATGGTTTGTGTGACTGTACTGTGTATAACGCATGCACTATCGAGGGTGTAGAACAAAAAATTCACTACAGCGATTTTCATCTTATTGAGTTACGTGATCTTAAATTTGGGCAAGATAATGTGGCGGTATTTGATGGTGTACGGGGTTTAGCCATTGGTAATGCTGGATCTGTGGTTTTTTCCGATGGTGGTAATCTGGTTAAATTGGTCGTGAGTAATATGGGGCGGGTAAGGATCTGCGTGCAAGCCGGTAAACTCGGAGCTTATGAGCCATGTTGAAACCTTTGAGTTTACAGCTAGGTACTACCTTGGTAGAGCTTATGATTTCCATGGCTATTGGTTTTGCTTCGTTAACTGCTATGGCCTCATTGGTCGGGCATGGCATAGGCTTAAATACTCAGCTTTTGGCTAAATCTCGTTTGGATGAAGAGCTTAATGGCATAGTTGAATTACTAATTAACGATATTAAACGTGCTGGTTTTGATGGCAATACCAGCAGTATAGTGAGTGATCCCAATACCTTGGTTTCACCCTTTGCAGGTTCGGTGGTGATCGCTAATCATCCTGCTGAATCGGCTAATAGTTGTTTATTGTTTGCTTATGATCGTAATAAAAATGGCCTACTAGATACCGTTAATACCAATGAAAACTATGGCTATAGACTTAAGGACAAGGCCATTGAAATCCGTTTGGATGGTTTGGGCTGTAGTATCAATGGTTGGCATGACTTAAGTGATCCACAAGTAGTCAAAGTCACTAAACTGGAATTCAAACTGCACAATCAGCAAAGTGGCAGTGTTAAGGCCAAACGCATTGAGCTGATTGTGGAAGCCGAACTGAAGAGTAACTCAGCGATTTCCAAGCGAGTGCATACCTCTTTTATGATTAAAAATTATGGCTAAGTTGCAACCTTTAATTGGCCTCAGGCGCGCAAGGCAACAGGGTGCTATCGTATTGGTTAGCGTGGTACTTATGTTGGTCATGGTGACTTTGATCACTTTGTACACAGGCAGAATTCAATCTTTTGAACACAAAATAATGCTGAATGGCCAAAACCAGCGTTTTGCTTTTGCCGCCGCCAACGCGGGTTTGAGTCAAGGTTTTGCAGAATTACAACACAACAAAAGTTGGCCACAGGCCACTGTCACAGGTTTGCTGCCCAATCAGCAGAGTTTTAGCGTGACGGCTAGTCAACAACAAATCAGGCGTCATACGCGTCAGTTTTTGTTGTTTGAACTCATAGCCTCAGGTAGTTCGCTTGATGGACTATCTACAGTGTCAGTGAGTGAACATGCCATTGTCTACCCTTTGTTAGCCAGTATTCCTATTGCGCCACTCATGATAGATGGGGATATTGATAGGCGTGCTACCTTTGAGCTCATTGCTAATCCGAATGGTGCGGGGCAGGGAATAGCCTTGTCGGTGTGGAGTAACGGTAGTGTTGATATGGCGCAAATTAATGGCCTGACCTGCGGTAAATTTGAGTATGTAAATAGTCAGTGCCGTAACCGAGCCTATTCACAACAAGGTCAATCTGGAGCAGATATTCTCGCCAATGATGGTAATTTTCCGGTTGATCTTATTGCTCATTTATTTAATTTTTCACTGCTGGATTATGCCGCATTGCGCGATCACGCCGACATACAGTTAACCGACTGTAATGCCCTGTCAGCACAGACATCTGGTTTTATTTGGGTAACTGGCGATTGTGATATAGCCGTCAATATTCAGCTAGGCGGTTTCACCACGCCGGTTATTTTGGTGGTTGCAGAAGGTAGTTTGTCTTTAAACCACGGTGCTAGCATTTTTGGTTTGGTTGTGCTGCTTAAAGATCCTGCAAGTGTAGGTACGCATGACGTATTGATGTCTACTACCAGTTTACTGACTGGCGCTTTGGTAGCTAATCAAAGCCTGGGGAAAACCGCAGGGGTATTCAGGGTGGTTTATGAACACGCTGTTTTACATTTGCTAAGTACCGAGCCACGTTTTTTGCGGGTCGCCAAAGTACCCGGTAGCTGGAAGGATCTCTAAATGCCACATACTAAGGGGTTTTCACTGGTAGAAGTGATGGTTGCTTCTTTGATGATCATGTTAGGAGTAACGGGCTATGTCACCTTACAAAGTGAGTTTGTATTGGCGGATTCTCAGCTCAACTTACGTAATGTGGCCTTGTATTTGGCTCAGGAAAAATTAGACGAACTGAGCAGTGTGAGTGAGTTTAGTCCTAAGGCTTATAACGATGTTGATAATAATGCTGGAGGTTTGGCGGCCAGCGGTAAGGTAGATGTCGTTTTGGGTAATAATCAGCAAAATCAGCGTTCGTTTAATGTGAACTGGAATGTAGAGCCTGCCTATTTTGTTGATAGCGACAATGACGGACTAGCCGATGTCTGGCTTAACTCTGGGCATCCCTTACTTACTCCTGCGCTGAGTAAAAATGTTGCACAAAAAGAAGTTGGTGTAACAGTTGATTGGTTGGATTATCAGGGTAAAACTCAGTCATTAACTATCAATGGGCGACTGGCTCCCGTGCTGCAAAGTAGCAGCGCGACGGTGATAAATGAGGCCGCCAGTATTAATCAAACTGCTCAGGTCTTATTTAGTTCCAGCCCCATTCCTGACGTAGTTGAAACCGACTTAGGTGCCAATGAAGTGATGCAAAGCGTTAGTCCAGTGGTATTGCAAAGTGGGTCTAACCAAGAAGTGGAGATATCACTAGACAAATATTCGCTATTAGCAGGACAAAAAATCAAAACGAGTCAAAGTGACTTTAGCACTCTTGCTTGTAGCTGCGAGTTAGTGGGCTTAGCGTTGGGATCAACACCAACGATGGAGGTTATTCTTAACGACAAGTTGAGCGTGCAAGTAGGGCGAACAGTGCAAAAAATGACAGGGGCCGCTACTCCAACAAGTCAGCCTATTTTGTGCCAGCAATGTTGCCGTGATCATCATGATTCAGCGCAAACCATCGCCGATGAAGAATATTATCGAAGCGAAAATGGTTTAGCCCATAGCCATTATCAACGTCAAAATAACGGTAGTTATAGCCCGGCGGTGTTGCCTGGTGAGCCTTATGATGAAGTCTGTCGTTTTAAACGTATCAACGGTGATTTTGTTTTATATCCGGATTGGCAATTGCTCGACATCCTAGTATTGAGCCCAGATTATTTGCTCAGTGCCAGCAATCAAATAGCCTACTCAGCTTATAATAAAAAACTACTTAACGCGGTTATTATGGGCTCAGCCATGCCAGCTAAACCAACAGGTAGAGATTTAGCTTTTAGCCAAGGTAGGTTTCAGTTTACCGCCAGAGGTTTGTATCTTGATCGTTTAAAATCCGCGGATAAAACGTTGATTAAAAGTAAGATAAGCAAAGGGGCAGTCGATTGGTTAAGCTTATTACCCTTTTATGATGTTAACTTAACCTTGTTGGCTGATTGGCATTCTTCCCAAACTAGTGTCGCCAGTATAAGCAATGATGCTGTAGCTATATTGCTTAATCCTACAAATCAATATTATCTGACATACAGCCGCGCATTATTGACGACGCACCAAGTGGGTACCGCTAGCATTAGTGCTAGCGCCTCTGGTTACAATGCTACAATGGCGGGAATTAAACCTATTTCACCTTTTGAAGTGCTGAGTATCAAACTGGATACCTCGGTTTCAGTTAAATAAGATTATTCAGTTTAGTAGGAAATAGCCTATTAAAGCGTGAGTGATTCACTCTTTGATTTGTTTCGTTAGGCTCTGTATTTCCAGTCATTTTTTCGTTCTGATGCCTAGTAGGTGCATTCTGCCCCATCAAAATATATACCTTTAATGAAGTAATAATAACCAAACCTTTGCGAATTTAGCTACCATAATGACATTGGGTAAAACTAAATTGAGTTAAGAGGTTGCAGTGTTAACAACGAAAACCACACACTATTGTCAGCCTAGTGCGCTGCACCGCAGTAAAGGTGTGGGCATGATTGAGATATTGGTGACTCTGTTTATTCTGTCCGTTGGCTTACTCGGTGTGGCCTATTTGCAGTTTGTGGGTTCGTTTACTAATTCTGAAGCTTTGAGCCGTTCTCAGTCGGTGCTGGTGGCTCAGCAATTTACTGAAAGACTGAGAGCCAATGCCGTATTTTCAGTTAGAGGCGATGGCCTAGTGGTACATAACGATTATTTTGATGCCACTCTTTACAATTTTGCTGGCTTATCTTGTCCCGGTGGCGGCTTGCCTTATCAATGTTATTGCCTGAGTCGCCCAATTACTATTCCGGATTGTAATGCCGGAACCTGCTCTAGTGCTGAAGTAGCAGCTTTTGATGGTTATGAAATATCCTGTGCTGCTGTCGCCTCCAACCCTGAGATTGAAATAGTCTTAAATTGTGAAGACAATAATTTAGCCGATACTCAGGCTTGCAGTGTCGGTTCAAAACATATTGTTATCTTAAGTTGGCCAGTAGAAAACTGGCAGAACATCAGCCGTACACTCAATCCCAAATGCAACGTTGGCAAAACCACGCCCTACGATTGTGTATCAGTAGACATAACATTATGAAACATCCCACTAAGCAGCAAGGCTTCAGTCTAGTTGAGATAATGATCACACTGGCACTTGGATTGGTTATTTCAGGCGCATTGATCCAAATTATGTTGGGCAATAACGTCACCGAACGTTTGAATCAGGCAGTGGCTTCTGTACAAGAAAGCGGTCGTTTTATTATTAGCCGTTTACGCAATGATCTGTTAATGACAGGCCGTTACGACATTCTTGCTCCTGAGCTTAACCGTGCCACCGACGTGGTGATCGAAGCGGCTTATGTGCAAAATAATCCCATCCCTATTGTTGGTGACTTTATCAGTGATGCCAGTATCGGCGCTATTGAAGGCGCGAGCGGCGCTAACGATACTTTGGTGGTGAGTTTTCAGGGCACGACAGATTGCCGGGGATACAAATTAGGTTATGCCGCCAACGAAGAGTTTTTTGTGGTGAATCAGTATTTTGTGACAGGTACTTCGCTGCAATGCCGTGGCTTTGATGGCAGGGTGTTGAGAGGTCAACAAGTTGCGGTGGGTAATGATAGCAATAAAGCTTATACCTTGCTCGATGATGTGCATAGCTTTCAGGTGCAATACGGCGTTACTAATACCCTAGCGGCGCAGGATAATTCTTCTGTGCCAGTGCGTTTTGTTACGGCTGACAGTCTGGCGGGTTTACGTGCTAGTGGTTCGCAAGTGGTGGCAATTCGCATTGCCTTGCTTATTCGCGCTGACTCTGACATTAACATCGACCCTGTACCCTCATTTAAGTTGCTCGACGAAGTTGCCATTCAGCCTAGTCAAAAACGCCTGTTTAAACAGTTTGAAACGACGATTACCTTACGTAATGTCAAAAATTTTATTCGCAGTAGGAATATATGAAACAGACCAATTTTAATAAAAATCGCGGCATGGTGATGGTGTTTGCCTTATTGATTTTAATGAGCCTGACCATCTTAGGGGTTACTTCTGTGTCAGGTAGTTTAATGCAGAGCAAAATGGCCTTGTCGATGGAAAGACGTACTTTAGCCTTTGATGCTGCAGAATCTGCTGTGGCAGCGGTTATTTTTGAAGCCGAAGACAAAGTTATTCTGGCTGATGCAGCCTTAAACGATCCTTTGTCGGATGCCCGCGGTGGTAATCAAATAGATTTGACCTTACAAACTTTAAGTTGTTTTGATAACAACACTTGGACCAATAGAACATTGACCAAAGACGGATTGGTTAAAGGTAGTCGTCATGTGGCGGCTGGAGAATATGTGGCGAGTCCTGCTATTGATAGCTGGTCAAGAACTGCATTTTTAAGAGAACAACCTTGTGTCGGCTCAAGCAACGTAATTGGTGGCAGTAATATCAGTTGCCACGTTTTTATTGTACGTGGATGCGGGCAATTGCAAGACAGTAATTATGTGGTAGCTAATACCTTAAACGCTTCGGTATTTGCACCGGCAGCCCAATAGAGGGGGCCTTTATGACTATTTCAAAAATCCTTAAATCATTTTTTAGTATCGTTATTTTTAGTTCTTTCAGTACGATTTCCATGGCCGACGACCTAGAAATCTATCTTGGGGTAGCGGGCTCCCAAGTCACTTACGACCCTAATATCTTATTTATTATGGACACCTCTGGCAGTATGACTGACAAAGATGGTGGTTCTGAGTCAAGAATGTTGCGGGTGCAAAATGCCCTAAAACAGACCTTAAGTTCGGTGACTAACGTTAACGCAGGTTTGATGCGTTTTTCAGATTACGGTGGGCCGGTTTTATACCCTATCAGGCCTATTGATGATGCGGTTAAACCAGAAATTATCACCTCAATTAGCAGTGGCAATGACGATGCTTACCAGATTGGTTCGACAGTTAATACCAACGCCAGCACCTTAAAAGTATCGGAAGGTACGTCCTCGGTATTGCTGGGTTTACGTTATCAAAATTTGAATATTCCCCGTGGTGCCACTATTACCGGAGCTTACCTAAGGTTTACCTCAAGTGCGTTTAATACCGGTGCTACTGACATCACTTTTAGTGCTGAACTTGCAGGCAACTCAGCGGCCTTTGCGACCTCGAGTAATAACTTAAGTAGTCGTACTAAAACCAACAATTCAGTGCTGTGGAACACCAGTAATGATTGGCCAATCTCCGGTGAAACCATCGCGTCACCTGATTTAACCAGCATCATTCAGGAAGTGGTTGATCAAGGCTCGTGGTGTGGTGGCAATGCTTTAAGCCTGTTAATTAACAGTGTAGGTGGTAGTGCAAGTAGTGCACGTAAGGCTGTCGCTAGTGAAGAAGGATCAGGAATTTCACCGCGTTTGGTTATCATTTACGATGACACCACAGCAACAGGTTGTGTAAAAGGCGAGCTTAGTTATCAAGTCAGTTCGCAAAAGTACAATGCTGAAGAGCGCTCTGATGGTTATGAATCTACTGGTAGTGAATTAAGTTTTTCATCTAGCTCTAATGCTTATATTGGGGTGACTTTCAACAAAGTACAGATACCTAGAAATGGTTCTATTGCTAATGCTTATCTGGAATTTACGGCATATCAAAACAGTTCAAACGACACTGCCTCTTTTACTATACGTGGAGTCGATGAAAATGATGTGAGTAGTTTTAATAATTACTCACGTTACCTGCTTAGAAACATGGATAAAACCGCCTCGGTTAACTGGACTAATATCGGTCGCTGGTACAAAAACAACGTTTATCAAAGCCCTTCAGTAACCAACATCGTGCAGCAAATCGTTAATCGTGGTGGTTGGAATCCCGGCAATGACATGATGTTTATATTTAGTAACTTTAATAGAACTCGGGGTGCGTATAGCTACAATGGTCAGCCTTCAGGTACCGTTCGATTAGTGATCGAATTTGAAGGTCCGGCAACGCCTGGGCAATCTTCGACTGTTCGGGATCATTTGATTTCTCAGGTTGAAGCACTCAGTGCTGAAGGTTATACCCCTATTGTGGATACGCTTTACGAGGCGGCCAATTATTATGCAGGTTTTGACGTAGATTATGGTCTTAAGCGTGGGGAGAGTTCTACTGCATCTAACGTAAGGCGTAATACTCGGGTTAGTAGTCGCTTGAGTTATATCGGTGGTGATTCGGTTTTGCCTAACGGCTGTACGGTTGATGACTTAGGTGTCTCTGCTTGTATGAATGAATATATCCCGGCTGGTGCAACCTATATTTCACCAGTGGTTGATAGGCAGTGCCAAACCAATAACCATATTGTGTTGTTATCGGACGGTGAAGCCAATAACAACCACAGCGTGACTAAAATTCAGAATTTATTGGGTAAAAACTGTAGTGGTTCGGGGGGCGAAAAGTGTGGTTTGGACCTGATTGACAATATCGGTGATGCAGATGAGTCCGTCATCGATAGTAAGATTTACACTCATACTATTGGTTTTGCCGCCAATAACGCCGCCAATGCTTTTTTAAATGACTTAGCCATAAAGGGTAATGGTGGTTTTTATACCGCAACTAATACCGCGGATTTAGTCACGGTGTTTCAGTCGATTCTAAAAACCGTTAAAGATGTCAATGCAACCTTTGTTTCGCCAGGTGTAGCAGTTAACCAACTTAATCGTTTGACCCATAATGACGAACTGTATTTTGCTTTATTTAAACCTGCTGAAGGTACCTTATGGCCGGGTAATCTGAAAAAATATAAATTGAATGGTGCGGATATTCTGGATAAAAACGGGATTAACGCGGTGGATAGTTTAACTGGATTTTTCAGCGACAATTCTCATAGTTATTGGTCAGTTTTGGCCGATGGTAATGATGTGCGTGACGGTGGGACCGCCAGTCAAATGGGTTTGCCACGAAATGTTTATGCCTTCTCTGGTAGCGGTAATATTTTGACGGCCGCTAATTTGGTACACGAAAACAATAGCAATTTTACCGTTAATGATTTAGGGATTGCAGCTGTACCGAATTCAGCCACTGTGCGTGAAACGGTATTGCAATGGGCCCGTGGTGTTGATGTGCGCGATGATGACGGTGACGGACTGTATAACGATACTCGTCAGCAAATGGGCGATCCGATCCATTCTCAGCCTGTGATTGTTAATTATACCCTCACTGACAGTGCTGTATTGGTGGCCACCAATCATGGTTATCTGCACTCTTTTGATCCTAATACCGGCACTGAAAACTTTGCCATTATGCCAAGAGAATTGATGGGTAATCTTTATGATCTTTATCGTGATAGTTCAACCTTTTCACATATTTATGGTTTAGATGGTGACATGGTGTTACGCACCGTGGGTAATAACAAATACCTGTATGTGGGCATGCGCCGCGGTGGCAAAAACTATTATGCATTTGATATCACCAGCAAAACATCACCTAAGTTATTGTTTAAAATTGAAGGTGGCAGCGCTAACTTTGCCAAGTTAGGTCAAACTTGGTCAAAACCTACAATCACTAAAATTCGCCTAGGCGCGACGGCTAAAAACGTACTGATATTTGGTGGTGGTTACGATGAAGATCAAGACAGTAAAGCTACGCGTAGTGCCGACAATGTTGGTAATGCTGTCTATATTGTTGATGCTGATAATGGCCAGTTAATTTGGTCGGCAAGTAATAATGGCGCAAACTTTAACCTCAGTACGATGCAATACAGTATCCCTGCACGGATTTCGGTGATAGACCGTGACAACGATGGTTTTGCTGATCATATGTATGTTGCTGATACCGGCGGGCAATTATTTCGTTTAGATATTCATAACGGTGAAAGTTTAGCGGATTTGGTGACGGGTGGTTTAATGGCGGATTTTGGTGGCAGTACCGCTGCAGATAATCGTCGTTTTTATTATGGCCCAGATGTGACCGAAATTAGCTTAGGTGCAGAGCATTATTACGCTGTTGCCTTAGGCTCGGGTTTCAGAGCCCATCCACTGAACAGCGTTATTGAAGATCATTTTTACATGATTAAAGATACCGGCGTATTTACCCTAGATGTTGATGGAGATTACTCTTTACCTTCAACCGTACTTAGTACCTCAAGTTTATACGATGCCACTAGTCATCTCTTAACCTCTAGCGATACCACAGTGCAGCAAGTGGAGGCCAATCAGTTTGCACAATTGTCTGGCTGGTATTTAAAACTGGATGAAGGAGGAGAGAAAGTTCTCGCCTCACCTTTGATCTTGGATTATCAGATTATTTTTACCACCTATTTACCTGCCACAGCCAGTAAAAGCGCTTGTGCACCACCTTCGGGTAATAGCCGCGCGTATTTGGTGGAGTTAATAAACGGTAATGCGGTAACGGATCTGAATAAAAATGGTGAATCGGATCATCAAGACCGCTATGCTCAATTGAAACAAACTGGGATTGCGCCAGATACTAAGATCCTAATAGAAGATATTATTAAACCCATAGTATGCTTAGGTACCGAATGTGCATCCACGGTTATTGAGCTGGACGCTAATGGCAACCAAGTCGCTTGTACCTCAGATTTTGGTTGTCTGGCAGAAAATATCTACAGTAACTTTGAACGAGTACAAAAAAGTAGCTGGAAAACCGAAACTGAAAGGCAATAGACATGTATCAACGAACAAACAATACAGGGTTTTCGCTGGTTGAACTGATGATAGTGGTGGCTATTATGGGCATCCTTACCATGATTGCTTACCCGAGTTATCAAGGATTTATTAAGGGCAGTAATCGTTCTGCTGCCCAGGCGGATTTGATGTCTTTTGCTGCGGCGATGGAGCGTCACAAAGCCGCAAGTTTTACATATAAGGCCGCCGCCGTGTCGGCAGCCGATACTGGCGCTCCCACTATCTATCACAAACATTCTCCCTCAGCCGAGCCATATGCTGACCGTAAATATGATTTAACCATCAAACAGGCGGCTGGTAGTAATTACATACTGGAAGCCAAGCCCACATCCAGCAGCATGCAAAGTGGTGACGGCAGTCTATTATTTTACAGTGATGGCAGACGGGCGTGGGACAAAGACAATAACGGCTCAGTCAGTGCGGCAGAATATTGCTGGAGTTGTTAACCCCAATTAACTGATGCTTTCAAACTGAGCTGAACCGATAATTTCAAAACTGTCTGTTCAGCTTTTTTATTGCCTACTCGATAATCTTTAATAATGCATTACTATCAATACTTAACTTTGCTTAATCTATGAATTAGGAGTTTTGTTATGAGTATTAATCGGATAGTGGTGCTGTTATGTTTTTTGTTGGTGTCAGGTTTGAGCCCCGCGGCTGAGCAGCTCAAAAATGACGAGCTTGTTAAACTGCAAAAGCAACTGAGTGAAGTACAAAAAGAGCTGGCTGAGTTAAAAACCTTGCTTAAAACCCGTTCTGATGGTGGTTTAGTGCTTAGTTCATCACGTGATATGCATATCGAGTCGGGCAAAAAGACTTTACTAAGCGCCGCCGATAAACTCACTTTACAAGCGGGTAAAGCGTCGATTGTTTTGTCAAAAAACGGTGACATTGAGATTAATGGTCGCAATATTCAAGTAACTGCAAGCAACGATATAGTGATAAAAAGTACAAAAGAGCTGGTGTTGAAAGGTTCAAAAATAAAGGAGAACTAATTTCAACTTTGGTAATAAATATAATGTGAACTTAGTATCTAAGGGCAGCTAAGGGCCGCACCTGTAGCATCTTCATGAATGCCATTTCTGTCACTGTCACTACTGACTTTGACACGTCCTTGTAAGGCGATAGTCAGTGAGCGTGCGTAATCTGCCTTTTTACTCTTGTGACAAAACAATAATATGGTATTAGCGAGTGCTTCACCGCTAGGGGTAAAAAATAAGGGGAGGTTGGGCCCACTAAGGATATTGTTGTCGGATATGGCGCTAGTTGTTGCTAAGAGTTCTTCTGCCGCACCACGATCGCCATCGTTATCACTGTCCACAAAGACTATTTTGGGATCGTTCCAGTTGGTGTTACAAGCTAAATAATCTGCTGATGGGCATACCACGGTGGTAATTTGCTCATCGATGGCGTTATTGCGGGCAAACTGAATTACCGCGCTTAACTCATTGATTTCAGATACAATTCTGTTTTTTATCAGAATGCTCTGAATACTTGGGCTGACAGCCATAGCTATTATCGAGACTATGGCTAGGCTGACTAACATTTCAATCAGGGATAACCCTTTTTGCATTCTCACAGGCATTCCTCTTCATCACATAGTGATAACATAAACTAATTTGCTAAAAGTTTGGTATAAAATGTATTGTCATGGTTAGAATTGCTATACATATAGGCTTATTTGTTAATGCAGATCCTAAGCAGACATGTGAATATTAATACCAACACTGGGCATCCAGAAGTTTAAGAAAATAATAGGGTTGAATGATGTTAACTTCTACAGTAATTGAGCAAATGCGTGTATTACCGGAAATTGATCCGGTATTTGAAGTGAAACGTCGAATTGCTTTTATCAAAACACAACTCCAAAATAGTGGGCTAAAAACATTGGTCTTGGGGATTAGTGGCGGCATTGATTCGTGTACGCTAGGCAAATTAGCCCAACTTGCGGTTGATGAACTAAATGAGCAGCACGCGGGGGCTTATCGTTTTATCGCTGTGCGTTTGCCCTACAATGTGCAAGCCGATGAGATTGATGCTCAGGCATCGATTGATTTTATTCAGCCTAGCCAAAACATAGCCGTCAATGTGCAGCCAGGAGCGGATGCAATTGATCAACAAACCTGCTTGGCTTTAGCTGATCTGGGACTGTTGCCACAGAGCGATTCAAAACGGGATTTTGTCAAAGGTAATGTCAAAGCCCGTACCCGCATGATCATTCAGTATGAAATTGCCGGTATGCTGGATGGTTTGGTTTTGGGTACGGATCACTCTGCCGAAAATATTACCGGTTTTTATACTAAATATGGTGATGGCGCTTGTGATTTGGCTCCCTTGTTTGGTTTGAATAAAAGGCAAGTCAGGCAAGTGGCGAGTTATCTTGGCGCTCCTGATAAGGTTATTTACAAAGCTCCCACAGCCGATCTTGAGTCTCTGGCACCACAAAAAACCGATGAACAAGCTCTTGGTTTGAGTTATGAGCAAATTGATGACTTTTTAGAAGGTAAAGCCGTGGCCACTGAAGTTGCGGACAAGTTAGTTAATATCTTTGTTCGTACTCAACATAAACGTGTACCTATTCCCACTATCTATGATTAACCCTCACAATATGAGTATCACAAAATGAAAAAAGTAGAAGCCATCATCAAACCTTTTAAACTAGATGACGTGCGCGAGGCACTGGCACAGGCTGGGGTAAGTGGTATTACGGTAACAGAAGTAAAAGGTTTTGGACGTCAGAAAGGTCATTCCGAAATGTACCGCGGGGCTGAATACAATGTAGACTTTTTACCTAAAATCAAAATGGAAATTGTGATCGAAGATGCCTTGTTAGACAGGGTCATTGAAGCCATTATGCAAACAGCGCAAACCGGTAAAATTGGCGACGGTAAAATTTTTGTGGTTGATGTTGAGCGCGTTATCCGTATCCGTACCGGAGAAGAAAACGAAGATGCTGTGTAAAACACACAGCCTTTTGCTCGCGAACTGCAATTCAACTCGATTAATTGTTAATTAATCGTTAATTTGTGTGAAAAGTGTTTATGGATGAAATAAATAAATGCGACTCTAGGTCTGCTGTTCTGAACGTAAACGTACCAAGCCCGTAATTGTGTTACAACTCAAGGATATCACTTATGAAACAAATTAAAAAAACCACTATCGCAAGTTCTATTGGAGCTGTGGTGATTGGCTCTTTAGCCAGTCTAAGCGCACAAGCCACTACTAATCCTTTTGGCATGCAGTCTTTAGAATCAGGTTATATGTTAAGTGCTGCAGAAGGCAGTTGTGGCGCAGACAAAAGCAAAGATGCCAAAGATAAAGAAGGCAAGTGTGGTGAAGAAAAAGCCAAAGCCATGGCTAAAGATATGAAAGAAGGTAAATGCGGCGAAGGCAAATGTGGTGAAGGGAAGTGCGGAGGTGATAAAGCCAAAGACGCTGCCAAAGACATGAAAGAAGGCAAATGCGGTGAAGGTAAGTGTGGCGAAGGCAAATGTGGCGCCGATAAAGCCAAAGACAAAATGAAAAAAGAGGGTAAGTGCGGCGAAGGTAAATGTGGTGCCGATAAAACCAAAGATGCAGCCAAAGATAAAATGAAAAAAGAAGGTAAATGTGGCGAAGGCAAGTGTGGTGGTCAAGCCTAAGTCAACAGGTCTTATCCCACACCATTGGAATTACACGGCGGCGTCATATAAATGAGACCCCTTGAGCTCAAGTGACTAGAGCACATCAAGGCGAATGAGTGAAGCCAACAAAAGTGCAATTTCAAGAGGGTAGGGTATAAACGAGGCCAGCTTATGCTGGCCTTATCATTTATGAAATTGGGGGGCGTGTTGCGGTGTTAAATAGCAAAACCTTAAGTGGGGCTGGGCTCGGTTTGCGTCGTGAGATGCTTAGCCACGTTTTGCCAAGTGCCCAAGGCATGGATTTTTGGGAAATAGCCCCAGAAAACTGGATCCCCATGGGCGGTAAATATCAAAAAATATTGCGCCAATTTACCGAGCAAAACACCTTTGTCTGCCATGGTCTGTCATTATCTATTGGTAGCCCCGATCCATTGGATGTGAATTTTGTTAAGGCCGTTAAAGGTTTTTTAGACGAACACCATATTCTGTTTTATAGCGAGCATTTAAGTTATTGCTCAGGCAATGGCCATCTTTATGACTTGATGCCAATTCCCTTTACTGAGGAAGCAGTCAAACATGTGGTGCAAAGAGTTAAGCAAGTACAGGATATTCTTGAACGCCCTTTGGTCTTAGAAAACGTATCCTATTATGCCGCGCCGGGTCAGCAAATGACCGAGCAAGAGTTTACCTTGAGCATACTTAAAGAGTCCGGCTGTATGCTCTTACTCGATGTGAACAATATCTACGTAAACTCTATTAACCATCGTTATGATGCCAGCCAGTTTTTAGCAGCGATGCCGAGCGATAAAATAGCCTATGGCC
Organism: Paraglaciecola hydrolytica; assembly: GCF_001565895.1. Lineage (GTDB taxonomy): Bacteria > Pseudomonadota > Gammaproteobacteria > Enterobacterales > Alteromonadaceae > Paraglaciecola > Paraglaciecola hydrolytica. The sequence continues at coordinate 185,179 of NZ_LSNE01000015.1, read as the reverse complement.
ACATTGCCGGGCATTATGATGAAGCCGATGATTTAAAAGTCGATACTCACGGCGCCGATGTCATTGAGCCTGTTTGGCAATTATTGCAACAAGCCTATGAATTACATGGCGTTTTTCCAACAGTGCTTGAGCGTGATTTTAATATTCCACCATTGACTGAGTTACTCAGCGAAGTCACCCATATCAAACAACTGCAACAGGCCGCAGCGTTGGCAAATGTTAGCAAAAGGCTGGCATAAGATGGATTTCCAAAACATTCAGCATCATTTTGTTGCTCACCTGAAAGATCCTGAACAGCATCCTTTTGAGCTAGGCTCAGATCAAGTTATAGAAGAGCGTAGGCTGAGTATTTATCGAGAGCTGTTTTTTAATAATATTTTAGGCTTTTTAAGTTCTGGGTTTCCTGTCCTTGAGTCGCTGTATAACACTAATGAATGGCGGCGTTTGGCTCGCCAGTTTATGGCCAGTCATCATTGTCGCTCACCCTACTTTATTGATATCAGTTTAGAGTTTGTTGAATTTTTAAGTGAAGAATATGAGTTAAAGCCAAATGATCCGCCTTTTCTAAAAGAACTGGCCCATTACGAATGGTTAGAGCTGTCTGTCAGTATTCGTAAAACAGAGCAAGATATCGTGCTTTGGGATGGACAATCTGAGGTTAAGGCAGTGCAGTTTTCGCCTTTAGCTTCCTTGGTGAGTTATCACTATCCGGTACATCAGGTCAGCCCTGAGTTTCAACCACAACAGCAGGGTGAAGCTGTTTATTTGGTGGTTTGCCGAGATAAACAAGATGAAGTGAATTTTGTTCTACTCAACCCACTAACGGCACATTTACTGGATATCATTCAACAGCAAGAAAGTATTAATATTAATGAGCTTCACGATGTTTTAGCCCCAATTTTACCACAACTATCATTAGTACAATTGGATTCAGCGCTGTCTGAAATTATCCAACAAATGTTAACAAAAGAGATTCTATTGCCCTGTGCAGAGTCTTAGTGCGCCAATGTAAAAGCTACCAATTTGCAGCACTTTGTTTTACCATCTCGCCCCTGATTTGATTCAATCATTATTGTCTGTTTGGAGTCCCGCTATGCAACAAGATATGCAACATGAAAATGCAAAAAATGATCCTTTTAGCTGGGGGTATGTTGCAGCCGCGTTAGTGGTTTTGTTAGCTTTACCTTTGATGAACGCCATCATTGGTTGGTTTGTGTACTACCTATAATTTCATTTTTAAATACTTTATTTAAATATTTTTTGTTTCGTTAACAACGGGGAAATTTGTGTCCGCCGCCTATATAAAGTCGGTCATTAAGACCGTGCCTAATTATCCCAAAGCTGGGATCATGTTTCGTGATGTCACTTCTGTATTAGAAGATCACAAAGCGTATTCGCAAACGATTGCCTTATTGCTGAAACATTATGCACCTATGGGGTTTGACAAAGTTGCTGGCACCGAAGCCCGTGGTTTTCTGTTTGGTGCCCCGCTGGCCATTGAGTTAGGTATTGGTTTTATACCCGTACGTAAACCACGTAAATTGCCACGAGCCGTGATCAGCGAAAGTTACGAACTTGAATACGGTACCGATTCATTAGAAATCCATCAAGATGCCGTCAAACCCGGTGAAAAAGTGTTGATGCTGGATGATTTACTCGCTACTGGCGGCACCATGATCGCTACCGCAACATTGATCCGCCGTTTGGGTGGCATTGTAGAACATGCCGGTTTTGTGATTTCACTGCCTGAACTGGGTGGTGAACAACGACTGCTCGACAATGGTGTGACTAGTTTTTCAATCTGTGAATTTGAAGGCGAGTAACTAATTAGATGAGTTATCAGGTATTAGCACGAAAATGGCGCCCCAACTGTTTTGCCGAATTAGTCGGACAAGAACATGTCGTAACCGCCATCTCTAATGCCTTGGATAATAATCGTTTACACCATGCTTATCTGTTTACCGGTACACGCGGAGTGGGTAAAACCACTATCGCGCGGATATTTTCCAAAAGCTTAAATTGTGAAACAGGTTTGACTGCCACTCCATGTGGAAAGTGCAGTACTTGTGTGGAGATTGAACAAGGCAATTTTATTGATTTGTTAGAGATAGATGCCGCCTCACGTACTAAGGTCGAAGATACCCGCGAATTACTCGATAACGTGCAATATCGTCCTAGTCGTGGTCGTTATAAAGTCTACCTCATTGACGAAGTGCACATGCTGTCTAAACACAGCTTTAATGCCTTACTTAAAACGCTGGAAGAGCCACCTCCCCATGTAAAGTTTTTACTGGCGACCACTGATCCACAAAAACTGCCGGTAACTATTTTGTCTCGTTGTTTGCAGTTTAATCTTAAAGCCTTATCCCGCACGCAAATAGCCAAACAGCTTGATTTCATCTTGCAGCAAGAACAACTCACCTTTGATGCCGAAGCCTTAAGTCAGTTAGCCCGTGCCGCTCAAGGCAGTATGCGTGATGCCTTGAGTTTAACTGACCAAGCTATTGCCCAAGGTAATGGTGTGGTGAGTTTACCCATTGTGACCGCCATGCTCGGTTTGATGGATAAAAACCTGGTACTGAAATTACTCAACGCGGTATTGCAAAAAAATAGCGCTGAGATGATGGACTTGGTTGAGCATATGTCGATGCAAGCCGCTGACTTTAGTCAGGTACTCGCCGAGTTAATGAGCTTGTTGCATCAAGTCGCCTTAACTCAGATGGTGCCAGAGGCCTGTAAGCTCGAAACTATCGCGGCCAGAGCTATTTTTCAGTTAGCCAAAGCCGTTGCTCCCGAGCACATTCAACTGCTATATCAAATTGTATTAAACGGCAAAAAAGATTTAGCCCATGCAGCTGATCCCCGTTCAGGTGTCGAAATGACCTTGTTACGTATGTTGGCTTTTTGTCCGGATAAGCTGGTATTAACACCACTAGATCTGGCTTCATTAGCACCTCAACCAGTGCCAATTGTTACAGCACCTCAGGTCGAGCCACGTCAGCCAGAGGATAAACAACAGGATAAGCAGCCCCTTGTTGGCGCAGAAAATCCACCGATACATACAGCAATAGAAGCTCCACCTGTGGCTGCTTTGCAAGCTCAAACCTCGCCAGAAGAACTCGTAAATCAAGCGATTGAGCAGCCACAGAACACAGAATACCTAGCAGATGAGGCTGACTATTATGCATCGGCAGTCGATGATGATGAACAGCAAGATTCTGCCAATAGTGACTATGAGCAAGATTTGTTTGAACAACAGCAAGAGATTTTCAGGCAAATTGAGGATTACGGTTATACCGCCTTAGTACCTACTGATGAAGTGGCTGGAGTTGATAATAAACAGCAAAATCAGCATCTTGCGCCAGAACTATCAAGTCCTACAAGCTTGAGCAATACAGAAGCAATGTTAGCCTTACGTAAAAAATTGTTGCAAGAGCAGGCCCTAGTTGAGGAGAGTGAGACAAAGGGAAAAAAGTCTGAACCAAGTGCGGTACCAAACTTGGCGTCTTTACGCCCCACCAACTTTGCTACCGAGCCTAGTGTTGAAACTAAACCTGCTGGGATAGAGTCTCCACCCTTAGATATTCCAACTAGTGGCGCCTTACCAACAGCAGACGCAGCGTCACCAATACAAAGTGACAAAGCTACACTACCACCTTGGTCAATGACAGAAGTAGAGCATTCATCAAGCCCTGAATTGGTTGAGGAAGTATTGGCACCACTTGCTGACATACCTCAGCAAGAAGTCTATATGCCTTTTGATACCCACGGGCATCTCGCTTTAGATAAACAAGGCGAAGTTAATTTAGAAATCCCAGTGTTTTTGCAAGACGAGCAAAAGGTGCAATCGGCAACTCAGCTTGATGATTGGAGCCGGCTTATCGACAGTATTCATGTTACTGCTTTAACCAAACAACTGGCTTTACATTCTTCGTTTGCCCAGCAAGGCAATGTTGTCCGTTTGGTATTACTCGAATCTAAACAACACTTAAATACGCCTTCAGCGCAAAAACAGCTTAATGATGCACTGTCAGCCCATCTTGGCCAAACAGTCGAACTTGAAATTGAGCTGGGCAACCCCATAAATACTCCTTTTGCTATTCAACAAAAAATTCAACAGATCCGCCAAGACTACGCTCATCAGGTGATAAGTAGTGATAGTAGCGTAGCCTTAATGGAAGAATTGTTTGCAGCTAAAGTAGATAAAACCAGCATTCAAGCCAGATAATTAAAATTTAAAGAGAGAGAGACATTATGTTTAAAGGTGGTATGGGCAATATCATGAAGCAAGCGCAACAAATGCAAGAGCGCATGCAAAAAAATCAAGAAGAGCTAGCTAAGGTCGAAGTGGTTGGTCAATCAGGTGCTGGTTTAGTTAAAGTGACTATGACTTGTAATCACGCGACTCGCCGAGTCGAAATCGATGAAAGTTTGATGCAAGACGACAAAGAAATGATCGAAGATTTAGTCGCTGCAGCCATTAATGACGCCGTGCGCAAAGTGCAAGAAACCACCAAAGAAAAAATGGCTGATGTCACTGGTGGTATGCCAATGCCTCCTGGCTTCAAGATGCCGTTTTAGTCAGTAACAGATTATTCAACATGCAATTTAGCCCCTTAATCAAAGAATTGATCGATGCCTTAAAGATATTGCCGGGTGTGGGTACCAAAAGTGCCCAGCGTATGGCTTTTCATTTACTTGAGCGCAATCGTAATGGGGCTTTGCGTTTAAGCTCAGTACTGCACAATGCCATGGAGCATATTAAACACTGTGAGCAGTGCCGTACCTTTTGTGAAAACGCCTTATGTGAAATATGTGCCAATCCCAAACGTCAAAGTTCTGAATTATTGTGTGTGGTTGAATCGCCGCAAGATGTCCTGGCGGTTGAACAAACTCTTGAGTTTAAAGGTCGTTATTTTGTTTTGATGGGGCATTTATCGCCCATTGATGGTATTGGCCCTGCGGATATCGGTTTGGATCAGCTAGAACAGATTTTGCAGGCCGGTGGTATAAGTGAAGTGATACTAGCAACCAACCCCACGGTTGAGGGTGCAGCAACGGCGCATTACATTGCCCAGATGTGTAAAGTTCATACCATTCAAGCAAGCCGTATTGCCCATGGTGTGCCGGTAGGTGGCGAGCTAGAATTTATCGATGGCAATACCCTGACTCATGCCTTTAGTGGCAGGCGGGTTATCTAGATTTCAAAACTAGTCGCTAGAAACTAGTGAATAGTTTCGAGCAAGAGCTTTAAAAAGCAGGTTTCAGAGCAGAAAAACATATAGTTCAAGCTATACAAGCATTTAACCTTCGTGTTACAACACGGTCAATTTATTTTCACACACTGGCTACTCATAAACTCCTTTACTTAAACAGCCATCAAAGGCCTGTTTCTAAACGAATTTGTGCTCTGCAAGACAGTCCAATGTTTCTTATGTATCAAGCACTTTTAAGGTATTTAAATGGATTTAATCTATAAAAACGAAAAAAAGCTGTTTTCAATCGCTGTCATCATTTCAACTATTTTCTGGATTGCCATTATTGTTGGCACAATCGGGATAGTGTTGCTTTATTTACTGCTCGGCTATTTATTTTTCTTATTTGCCCATTCAGCATTTATTTCTCATCTTAAAGGTACTGGAGTGAAAATAACCAGCGACCAATATCCTGATTTACATGAAAAACTGATTAATGGTTGCTCCAAAGTAGGTTTAAAAAACGTACCAGAAGCCTATATTCTGAGGACTGATTATTTTAACGCTCTAGCCACTAAATTCTTGGGGCGTTATTTTGTTGTACTGTTTAGTGATGTTATAGATGCCCTCGAAGAACATCCTAGTGCAATTGATTTTTATATTGGTCATGAGTTGGGGCACATACATCGTAAACATCTGAGCTGGAGTTCTTTTATTTTTCCTGCCAGCATTTTACCTGTACTTGGAACTGCACTAAGACGGGCTGAAGAATATACTTGTGATCGTTATGGTGTGGCATGTTGCGATTCAGAAGATGATATTAAATATGCTTTGGCTGCTATTGCGGCTGGAAATAGCAGATGGAAAACATTAAATATAAACAGTTATCTGACCCAGGTTGAACAAACCAGTGGTTTTTGGATGTCTTTCCATGAACTAACTGGAGACTATCCTTGGTTAACAAAAAGAATGGCAGCTGCGATTGCACTAAAAAATGGGCAAGTGCTTAAGCATCCAAAACGCCATAAATTTGCCTGGTTCCTTGCCTTTTTTATCCCCAGATTCGGCGCTGGAGGCGCAGGTTCGCTGATTATTACTATTGCTATTCTGGGGGTATTGGCCGCGCTAGCACTTCCTGCTTATCAAGAATACGTCGAAAAATCGCGGATTGTCATGGCTTACTCTTCATCAATCGAAGTGAAAGGTAAAGTGACAGAGTATGTGTTAAGCAATGAGCAATGGCCTACATCAATGATTGATTTAGGCTATGCAAGCGCGTCCATCATTAATGAGAAAAACAACTTTGATATTGGCATGTATGATCAAGGTGTGATTGGCATTAAAACGGGTTTAACAAGTTCAGGGGATGAGCAATATATTGTTTTAGAACCAGAATTTCTTGAGGGTAGTGTGCAGTGGACATGTTATGGGCAAAATATTGATAGTGCTCAACTGCCGAGTGATTGTCGATAGTAATCAAACCTATGTATAACGGAGTAAAACTTGTTGTTTTTCATTCCGATATACTCAGTAAAAATCCTCAGCAAAGACATATTCACTGCAACTGACTTAAGTTTATTGGTCAGTAATTTTTTGATGAGCTGCACGGATCTTTTCTACCAACTCCAGCGGAGTTGGTTTGCTTAGGGCCATGCAGTAATCGGGGTAATGGTTGGCTGATAAGCTGAGCAGGGGCGTAACATAAGATTTATCCAACCCCTGGGTTACCAGTTGCCGATAGACCGAACTTTGTAATTCCGGCAATATGTCCACTCTGCCTGCCAGCAATAATGTCGCGTTGATTTTATCGTCGCCAGTGACCTGCAAGTTTTGCCCTTCTTTCAAACCCAACTTCAGCATTAATTTGTGCAAAAAAGTGTCGCGGGTAACTGCCACACTGTAGTTTTTAATGTCTTGCTCTGATGTTATGTCGATATCAGATCTACTACTCAAGCGGTAAAGTTGGTGGAGATTTTTAGCGGCAATAGGACAAATCCAATGAAACATGGATTGACGCTCTGGAGTTTGTAAAATTGTATAGATCAATACATTCTGGGTGGTTTTGGCAAGGTTCATTGCTCTCGTCCAAGGATATAGATCGAAAGTAAAATCCACTTCGGCAGCCCTTAGTACTTGTTTGACTAAGGTAGTGGATTGCCCCACTACCTGCTGCTTTTCATCCAGATAGTTATAGGGGTACCAATTTTCGGTAACCACCTGGATCTGCTCTTTTGCCAGTGTTGAATTACTCAAGCAAAGAGTAAAAACTAACAAGGAAATACCCGCTAAAAATTGATACAAACTCAACAACTCAACTAACAATTAAAATACATCAAGTACTAAAAGTAGAACATAAGCTACGTAATAAGCCCAAACTTAAAAGTATTCAAAGGCTTTTACCACTTGTTTAACGCCTTCAATATTACGGGTGATATCTACAGCAATGTTGGCTTCTTGCTGACTGACCAAACCCATCAGAAACACTTCAGCATTTTCCACTTCGATCTCGACATTAAGACCATCTACTCGTTTATCTGCCAGTAACTGAGTTTTAACTTTAGACGCCAACCATACATCGTTGGCTGCTGCACTGGTAGAAATTGGTTTACCTAGACGAATTTGATTATGTAACTTTTTAATATTTTTAATTGAACCGGCCGTTTGTTGAGCCAATTGGATCAGTTCATTGCTTGGTGCCTGACCAACTAATAAAGCGGTACCATTAAAAACCTGCACGGTTATGTTGGTATGTTTTTTTAAGGCCTCTACTTCATTTAGTGCCACTGAAATTTTGCTGGCTGCTGTTTTATCGTCAACTTGAGCGCCCAATGTTCTGCGATCATGGGCGGCTGAAGCGGCTCCCACACCGGCACCTACGACTAATACTGCGCAACCCTGAATCGTTGTAACACCCAATAACAAGGCAATAGCCACGCTTTTTTTAATGCTTAACACCTTAAAACTCCTGTAAATTTTGCGGAAACAAACAATCGTCTATGCCTTCACATAAACAATGTGTAATTAAAAAGTGCACTTCTTGAATACGAGAAGTGCGATTGGATGGCACCCGGATTTCCACATCACCTTGGCTGACTAAACCTGCCATTTCGCCACCGTCCCTGCCGGTTAAAGCGACTATGGTCATGTCTCGACTCAGTGCTGCTTCCATCGCGTTAATCAAATTACGCGAATGGCCCGTGGTGGACATCACTAACAATATATCGCCAGCTTGACCCAATGCTCTGACTTGTTTGGCATAGACCTGATCAAAATGAAAGTCATTGGCTATGCTAGTAATCGTTGCACTGTCAGGGCTAAGCGCCATGGCGGGTAAACTGGGTCTGTCACGTTCAAAACGGTTGAGCAATAACGACGAAAAATGCTGAGCACTGACCGCCGAACCACCGTTACCACAGCATAAAATCTTATTACCGTTGACCAGCGCATTAACCATCATATAGGTAGCCGCCGCTATAGCCTCAGAAAGCAGCTCCATAGACGCAATGTTTGTCTGAATGCTTTCATTAAAGTTAGCTTTGATATTTTCTACCATAATTGTCCTATTAGAGCCTGTAAGGGCGAAATAATTTTATACATTTTGTAACCAAGTATATTGCGCCGTGCCTTGGGCATTAAGTTCAATACCCACTAAGTCGATACGATGGGCCACAATGCTGGGATTCAGTCCGGCTTGATGCAGATAATGGGCGATGGCCGATTCAAATTTACGTCGTTTGTTCGCATGAAAGTATTCTACCGCATTACCATAGTGAGCCTTACTGCGAAATTTGACTTCGACAAATACCAAGGTGCCCTGTTCGCGCATAATGAGATCTATCTCGCCATTGCGGCAGCGGTAATTTTGCGCAACAAAGCTTTGACCGTTTTTTTCGAGATAACGTTTGGCCAGCCTTTCACCTTGCTGACCAATAAGTGGCGATAGTGCCTGTTTAATCCACTGCAAGCACGGTTACCCTATCTTGAATGATTTTAGCCAGTGGCAAGTGGCGATGTAATACGCCATTGTCTGCCACGTTGAGTTTACCTGTTAAGCCTTGTTTGGATAATTGTGGTAAACCTTTTAACTGACGTAGGTTATCAATCAATTCATAGGCATCAAAACCCATAGCAAACAAACGTAATAAAGAGTCCTGACGCTGGGGCCATAACTCGTTAGTTTGATTGGCTAAGTTGCTCCAGGGGTGACCTGGTAACATCCAGGGCATATCGCTAAAAGTCAGATTACGCAGATCGCGTAGGCTATTTTTACTTAACTCCATGCTGTAACTGCGCGATGAAGCAAATACTGCGAGTGGTTTGGCCGCAAAAGGGCTCAAACTGGCTTCAATAATAGGATTGAGTAATTCGGTTTGCTCAGGATTGGCAAACAGCACTATCACATCAACATCTTGGCGGTTACGTTCAACACTAAACACTTCAACATCTGCCACGTTTTCCATTTGCCTGATTCGGGCCTTACTTTGAGCAACATCCAGCAGAGATTCGGCTTGCTGACGCATATCTTTACTATCAGAGAATACCGCGATATCAGGTTGTTTAAGTATCTCACCACCGGATTTCCAGCGAGCCACAAAAGCATCTGTCATACGGCTGGTCACACTGTTGTCGGCGGTAAATATAATCGGGTGGCGATAGCCTTGTTGTTTGATATAAGAGGCCAATTGTTCGGCTTCGTCTTCTGGGGCAAGAGCAAAAAAGTAATGTTCTCTATTTAAACCTGGATTAAAGATATTGGTAGTAGGATTGACCAAGTCACTGTCAGTACGATTAAGTGCCAGCATCACTTTATCTTCAGGTAGCAGGGTACTTAGGGCGGTAATGCTTTCTTTCAACAAAGGGCCTAAAACAAAATCGTAGTCTGCGACTAAGGCATTGAGTTGCTCAGGGGTTTTTAAAGCCGAGTCAAAAAAACGTAGTTTGCGATAACGCGTATCGGCAATGCTTTGAGTGTTTTGGTTGTTAGTGTAGAGATTATAGGCAGGCTCTCTATTGTTGGTTGCCATGGTAGTGTCTTGTGATGCCGTTTTGGCTAAGTTAGCTAAGTAGGCCGCCAATATACCTTCTTTTAGGGCCAACCCTTGGCTGGCTAAACGACCGCTAAGTGGCAGCAATACGGCAATATTGGCGGCAGGTAAGGCTTGTTGAGTTAACGCTCTAGTAATTTCTGGCGGCAGGTTGCTTGCTAGGGCATGTTGGCTATGGGTACTCTGCCAATTGGCCACTTGCTCGATAAGTTGCTGTGGTTTTAAACCGTTTAGATGCAGAATAATACTGAGTTGTAGCCAGCTTTGTAATTGCCCATGAGTACTTTGCGCACGGCGTAGTTCACTCAGCTCAAGGTTTTGCAACCAACGCCAAATTTGTTGGCTTTTGGCTGGTTCAGGCATATCTGAGCGTAATAAGGCCTGACTCGCTTTTAGCCAGGCTTGTTGCTGACTAAACAAGGTGGCTTGCAGGGCATAAACTCGATGTTCGTAGCCAGTGATCAGTTTTATATCACTCAAGGATTGTTTGGCTAAGTCCAGTGCTTCTGGTGTTCCTAAGGTCACTAAACATTCACTGTATATTAGTCGCGCGGTATTAATCTGACGCTGTTCTGTGAGTTCTGGCAGTAAAACTTGTAAGAATTTTAGGCTTTTGTTGCACTCACCTTGTTGCTGCAATGCCTCAGCAGCCTTAATTAACCACTCATTGCGTTGGCTGAGTGAACCAGTTTGGGCAAAGGTTTCTTCGGCTATCTTTATATAATCTTTTTTAGTATCAATAACCGGGGGGCGAGATGGAGTAGCTTGATTCACCGTAGGTGCCTCAACAGGCTTAGTTGACGCACCACCGCAAGAGGCTAAGAGTAAAACCACTAAAGATGTTAATAAAAAACGATACAAACTCATGCCACAAACCCAGTAAAAAATATGACGAATAGTTTATAGTAACGCAAAGAAATATCTACCCGCATAGCGATTGGGTTCAGTCGGCGGAAATAGCTTTAATGGCAAATTGGGCTAAGCGCTTGAATAGGAGCAGTGCAGGTGAGTGAAATTGGAAAATTGTATATTGTGCCCACGCCAATTGGAAACTTGGCTGACATCAGTCACCGAGCATTGGCAATATTAGCCGAGGTTGATTTGATTGCTGCCGAAGATACTCGGCATAGTCTTAAGTTGTTACAACATTATGATATTCAAACTCGTTTGATTTCCTTACATGATCATAATGAAGCCCAACGAGCGTTGGAATTAATCAATAAAATTCAGCAGGGGCTGAATGTCGCGTTGATCTCAGACGCTGGCACGCCACTCATTAGCGATCCGGGTTATGGTTTAGTCAATCAGTGCCGCGCGGCCAATATTACGGTTATTCCCTTGCCCGGCCCTTGTGCTGCGACAACAGCCCTGTGTGCAGCGGGCTTGCCTACTGACCGTTTTCGTTTTGAAGGTTTTTTGCCGGTTAAAATGCAGGCTAAACATCAAGCTTTAGCCACCTTGTTACTGGAATCAGCTACCAGTGTATTTTACGAGTCTCCCAGACGCATCGCGCAAACTGTTGCCGATATCGTTGAAGTACTCGGCGCAGAGCGCGAGATCGTTTTAGCCAAAGAGCTCACAAAAACCTTTGAAACCTTTTATTCAGGCACGGCTGCCGATTGCCATACGTGGCTAGAGGCTGATCCTAATCATCAGCGCGGCGAATTTGTCTTGATGATATCAGGCGTTAAAGTCAATCAAAGCGAGGTGTCTAGCGAAGCCATGGCCTTATTGACTTTATTAATGAAAGAACTGCCCTTGAAAAAAGCCGCTGCCATAGTGGCCGAACATTATTCGTTGAAAAAAAATATTCTTTATCAAATGGGCTTGGATCTTAATCAATGAGTTTGCAGCTTCGACTTGTTTTTTATCCTTTATTCTTAAGTCTAAGTTTTTCGCTCAGTGCCGCTTGGTATCAAGATAAACAAGGCATCATGGGTACTAATATTCAGGTTGAAGTGTGGAGTGATGATGTCCAATTAGGGCAACAAGCAACTCAAGCAGTGATGGTTGAGATGGAGCGCATTAACCAGTTGATGAGCCCTTATATCGCCAGCAGTGAGCTGTCTATACTTAATGAAAATGCGGCGCAGCGGCCGGTTAAAGTATCAAAAGAACTGTTTGAGCTCATCGCGCTGTCAATCGAATTATCCAAAGAAACCCAAGGTGCCTTTGATATTACTTTTGCTAGTGTGGGGTATTTGTATGATTACCGTCAGCAGCACAAGCCCTCTGAAGAGCAAGTTAGTTCCTTGCTCGAAGCCATTAACTTTCGGCATTTGTTACTCGATAGCCAACAACAAACTATCTTCTACCAGCATCCTAAAGTGAAAATTGATTTGGGTGGAATCGCCAAAGGTCATGCTGTCGATAATGCTATCGCCATTTTGCAGGCCATGGGTATTCAACATGCATTGGTTACGGCCGGTGGTGATACCCGTTTGTTAGGCGATAGACGGGGTAAACCTTGGATGGTCGGTATACGGGATCCCAGACATGCAGATAAACAGGCGGTGATCCTACCCTTGGCCGATATTGCCTTGTCGACCTCAGGTGATTATGAACGTTATTTTGAACAGGACGGCCAGCGTTACCATCACATACTGTCACCTAAAAGTGGGCATTCAAGTTATGAGGTGCAAAGTGTATCGATAATCGGCCCCAGCAGTACTTTAAATGATGCGCTTTCTACTGCGGTATTTGTCTTAGGTGTGCAGCAAGGTATGGACTTACTCAATCGTACACCGGGTTATGACGGCATTATTGTGGATAATCAGCGTAAACTGCACTATTCCGAGGATTTAGCCCAACGTTAGGGTATGTTTGTCTTGCTTACCGATATTAGCAATACAAGCCAAAACACCCCCTAAAAATGTTATGCGGCTATCGTTTTGTTAAATAAAAACGTTTTCTCATACTGACTAAACCGGCTAATACCAACATCAATAAAGCAACCTTGGGTTCTGAAACCTGAGGTGTAGATTGAGTGGATACATTCATTAAATATTGATATTCACCAAAAAAATCAAATCCCACATCGTTGCCACCTAAGGCGAGGGTATAGTTTCCGGCAGTGAGAAAGATATCCGTTAAGCTGTTACCTGATAAAGGTGTGAATGGATCGGTGCCAACGGCATAGTTCATTGATTCACCAAACAGTCCATCAAAACTGGCAAAATTAGAAAAGTTAAAACCAGGATCGGTAAACAAAGTGCCGCTATAGAGACTAAGACCAAAGACAATATCGGACACTACGTCAAAAGACATGGTGGCATCTTGTGCTAATGAGAATGTCCAAAAATCCACTTGGTCCGAACCCATGTTGAAGGTCCAGCCATTGTCACTTGTTACCGCCCCTGCGTAATTACCATCGCCAGGCAAGCTTAACAAACTCGCTTGGCTAAAATGACTTAGCATCAACAATGTGCTTATTGCCGCTAATTTTTTTAAATATTTCATGTTGTATTCCTTACTGGTTATATCAATGTTGGAAGCCATCAAGGCTTCCAACATAATCAATTTGAGAGTTATAGGGCGCCGTTTTCCCAAGGACCGGTAATCGCAAAGGTCACGCCTGGGGTTTGGATGTTGACAAATAACCAGCGGTCGTGAAAACAAGCTCCGGCCCATTCACTGCTGGTAAAACTACGACGTTGCGAGCCATCATTTGAGTTACCAACACTGCTTAAAAAGTTTGCTGCTGTGCCGGGAAAGGCGTTATCAATAGTGGCTAAATCACCGCGGTCGAGAGCAATACGGTTTTCAGCAAAATGGAAAGTATTACCTTCTAACGTTAGGCCTACTAAACGTTTTGGGTTGGAGCCTCCATCCTCACACATTAAGATATTACCGCGCGGGCTGACGGCAATATTGTCTGGGCCATCAACTTCATTACGGCTTTGAGATTCAAAAATAATGGTCAGCGTTTCTTTGCGCGGATCGTAACAAAAGATCTGGCCAAAATTAGCGGCGCCGCCCGAAGTTGAAACGAAGTAGATTTTACCATCGTCGTACCAGCAACCTTCACCACGTTCAATGATGGCGGCGTCAAAGGCTTGATTAAAACAAGTGCTATTGTATGCCTCTGGCTCGGGTACTTCCTGCCAGCTCACGTTCCAAACTGTACCTTCAGTCAAGCCGCCACGTAGATTAACTCGTGGAGTATTGTCGAGAACCATGGCATATAAACGGCCACCTGATTTTAAATCTCCCCATGCGCCAGCAGGTACAAACTTATAAAAGGCTGAACTACCTGCATCTTCTGTTTCATAAACATAACCTGTTGCAGGATCAACGGCTGCTGCTTCGTGGGAGAAACGTCCCATTTCTACGATAGGTTGGCCATCAGACATCCCAAAACCAGGGACTTCAAAGACAAACCCGTGATAAAGACCTTGGGCATTTTGATAGGTTTCTTCACACGACATCCAGGTTCCCCAAGGTGTTGGGCCACCGCTACAGTTACGAATGGTGCCACCTAAACTGTTGTAAGAAGATAAAAACTTACCTTGCACAGTATCAAATAATATATTGGTGGTGCCGCCGCGCTGGGCAGAGTTGTAAACCCCACGACCACCACGAGGTGCTGATGTGTGGCCGCTGCTACCTTGCTCATGATTACGTACTAAACAAATAACATTACCTTTAGCTGCAACAGGTGCCATGCCATCGTGTGCTCCTGGAGTAGGTTGTCCATCCGCCTGCATCGAGCCTGTCCAACCAAAAGAGGTGTATTCAAATCCTGCAGGTAGGGCTAGTAACTCCAAGCCCGTTGCTTTGTCAGCGACTGGACTTAAGGGACCGTAAGAATCTGTATACGGCAGATTTGCGGCAACAGTACGACTAGACATTGCAGCAAAGGCTGTACCTGCAGCAACCATTGAACCACCTTTAATAAAGTCGCGGCGATTAACTAAGGGTTTAGCACTTTGTTCGTTAAGCTCATTGGGCAAAATAGTATTTTGGCTCATGTGAATTCCTTAAATTGTTGAGTGAGTGACTTACGTTTTAAGGGCCTATTCGCAAACTGCGTGAATGACCTCGCCCTGACACAGCAAGGCTAAAAGAGGCGTATGACAGTTGTCGTTAATTTGCTTTACAGTTTTGCCAAGTTTTGGTGACAGTTAGCTTACATTTTGGTGACAAGCTGATTGAACAGACACCTATACCACTTGGGTATAAGTGCACATCAGTCTCAGAGTGGGTTTGTGTGTGCTTTATTTGCTGCACTGGAGGTGGTTTGTGTCCACATGATCAATAGAATCGAAAGCTCGTACAATGCAAATACCGGCACGCCTAAGGCGATTTGCGAAATAAGATCCGGTGGTGTCATTAGCGCTGCCACAAGGAAAATCCCAACGATGGCATGGCGGCGATATTCTCTTAATCCTTTCACCGTCACAAGGCCTGCTTTGGCCATGACCAGTAATAATATGGGTAACTCAAAACTTAAACCAAAGGCGATGATGAGTTTGATCACTAAGCCTAGGTATTCACTGACTTTTGCTTCTAATTCGACACTGATAGCATCGTTGCCACCCGGGGCTTCAAAACTAATAAAAAACTCCCACGCGAGGGGCATTACCACGTAAAAGGCGAGGGCAGAGCCCATGATAAATAACACTGGAGTTAACAAGAATAGCGGCGACAAATGGCGTTGTTCTTGTTGGTAAAGTCCAGGTGCAATAAACCGCCAAATTTGGATTAAAATGAGCGGTAAAGTAAAAAATAAGGCGCTGAAAAATGCCAGTTTAAGATAGGTAAAAAAGGCCTCATGCAAACCTGTATAGATCATTCTTCTGCCGCTATCTGGGCCAAATATTTTGATGAGAGGTTGTTGTAAAAAGTGATAAATGTCGGTCGCAAAAAAATACGATATACCAAACATAAGTGCGAAAAAACTAACGCAATAAAGTAAACGAGTACGCAGTTCGAGTAGGTGCTTTAGCAAAGGAGCTTTGGAGAGATTCATGTCATCAGTTTGCATTATCAGCCCTTGCCTTGTGCACCATGGATTGGGGGTTTTGCACACAAACATCATTGCTAATAGCTTGTTCCCGCGCTAAATCTAAAGCCTGACGACGTTGTAGATGCTGTTCCGCTGTCATGCTGCCAGGTAAAAAGTCAGAGGGTAAATGACGCACTTCTTCGGGTAACATGTCGCGCCAATTTTCATTCACCTGCTGTTTACCTGAGGCAATATCTACTTCCCTTTCGAGCTGCTGCACACTGCCCAGCATGTTTTTATACATTTTTCGGGCTTTTGCGATGAATTGACCCACCGCCTTAAATAATTTAGGCAAATCTTTAGGACCGATAACAATTAAGGCTAAGACCGCACAAAACAGCAGCTCCATCCAGCTTAAATCAAACATCGTTTACTCCCTATAGGATGTATATGTTTATAAAGTGTTGGGCTTAACGCTTTGTTCACTGGGCTTTTCTGCAATATTGGGATTTGAATTTTTATGCTCTGAGGCTGTTTTTCCGTGCTGCTCACTTTCATCGACCATACCTTTTTTAAATCCTTTGATGCCCTCCGCTAAATCGCTCATCAAAGCAGGTATTTTGCCGCGCCCAAACAACAGTAAAAATAAAATCACCACCAATACGATTTGCCACATACTCATTCCCATTGCCTTTCCTTAATAGTTGAAAGAAAACACTAAGGTTGCATAAGCTTTATGTCGATGTGATGACGTTTATGTGAAGGATTTTTAGTCAGTGTTGGCTTGCAACTTATTATGTTATGTTTATCTATTCGTAAGCTTGGTCTTGTGCCTAGTGTTTATATTGATATAGCTAATCAGCTTGTACAAATGTATTAGAAAGGGTGAGTTCATTATTAAATCCAAATATGTGCCTATCATTATTGATATCGAAGCCAGTGGTTTTGGTGCCCATAGCTATCCTATTGAAGTGGGGGTGGTTAAGGCTAATGGTGAGCGTTTTTGTAGTTTGATTAAACCGCAAGCAGATTGGACTCATTGGGATGATTTTGCCCAGTCGTTGCACGGCATCAGTCCTGAGCTACTAGCCAAAAAAGGTCGTCCAGTACAAGAGGTTTGTAGCGAGCTTAACCAGTTTTTAGCGGGGCAAACCGCTTATTCAGACGGTTGGGTGGTTGATCAGCCGTGGTTGATCAAACTCTTTCATGCCGCTCGGCAAAAAATGCAGTTTTCTATTAGTCCGCTAGAAATGTTATTAAATGAAGGGCAGATGGCGGTATGGCATAGCACCAAAGATAGTTTGTTAGCTGATCTAAATCACCAGCCCCGACATCGCGCCAGTCATGATGCCGCGTTAATTCAAGACACTTTTAGAGTCACTCGCAAACTGGCCTTAGAACACAGACCCTTTATTCAAACCGCCTCCTAAACTTTAGCCAGCGAAAACAGCGTAGAAATCAGTAGTAATTAGCTAAATAGCTGGTATAAGGCTGGTGGAAATCAGCTTGCCAATAAAACCTTGAATTAACATAGCTGATCGATCTAAGCCCAGTCGTTTTAATTTTCCTTTTGAGTAAACCAGCAATGAGCGAGTCTGCCAGTCTTCAGGCTTTAAGCGAACAACAATTAAGCCTGATCGCCAGTGAATTAACTGAGTCTGGTTATGTCTTGTTATCTGAATTTTTACCGCTGCACTTAGCGCAAAGTTTGTTAATAGAAATCCACAGTATGTCCGAGCAAGCCTTTAAACAGGCCGCTATTGGCCGGGATAATTTACAGCAGCTTAATGAAAAAATTCGCAGCAATACCCTACATTGGTTGACCGGACGCAGCTTGGTACAACAGCAATATTTAGGGGTAATGGAGCAGCTTAGAAACGCCATAAACCGCCGTTTATTTATGGGGCTTTTTGATTTTGAATGCCACTATTCACACTATGCACCTGGTGATTTTTATAAAATGCACATGGATGCGTTTAAGGGCGCCAGTAATCGGGTGCTCAGCACCGTATTGTATTTAAATCCTGAGTGGCAGCCAGAGCATGCCGGCGAGTTGTTACTTTACTCAGAAGACCAAAAACAATTGTTGTTAAAAATAGCGCCTAAGTTTAACGACTGTATCTTGTTTCTCAGTGATACCTTTCCTCATGAGGTGAAAGTGACTCAAACGGATCGTTTTAGTATTGCCGGTTGGTTCAGAATAAATGCGACCGTTGCAGGCCAGCTTGATCCGCCGCGCTAAACATTTCTCATAAAATGCAGTTTGCTTGTTAGTTTATTAAGCGTTTAAATAAGTGTTATCGCCCAGTATTAAACAAACTGCATGGACAATAAAAGCAGCATTAATCAACAGCTCTCTCAACTCTATAAAGACCACTCAGGTAAAGTACTGGCGACCTTGGTGAGGTTGCTTGGTGATTTTGATTTGGCTGAAGAAGCCATGCATGAAGCGTTTTCGCTGGCACTTGGCTCGTGGGATACACAGGGCATACCTGCCAATCCCACCGCGTGGTTAATTTCTACCGGGCGCTTTAAAGCCATTGATAATCTGCGCCGCAAAAAACGTTTTGGTGAACTGGCAAGCGACATACAACAGCAAATTGATGAATTGGAAGAACATCATCAAAACCTAAGCCAGCAAGATATTGAAGACGATCAACTACGAATGATCTTTACCTGTTGTCACCCTGCTATTGATCCTCAAATTCAAATTCCCTTAACCTTGCGTGAAGTCTGTGGTCTAAGCACTGAAGAAATTGCCAGCGCCTTTTTGGTGTCGCCATCCACCATGGCACAACGCATAGTGCGCGGTAAAAACAAGATACAACAAACTAAAATCCCTTTTATCATTCCTGAGATAAATGAATTGCCCGAGCGACTTGATGCTTTGTTGTCGGTGATTTATTTAGTGTTTAACGAAGGCTATTCTGCCTCCAGCGGCGACTCACTGTTACGCATTGATTTATCGAGTGAAGCTATCCGTCTTGCGCGTTTGGTTTTAGCCTTATTGGTCGATTCAGAAGTAATGGGTCTGTTAGCTCTGATGTTATTACACGAGTCGCGGCGTCAGGCGCGTACCGACCTCGAGGGCAATATTATCTTGCTCGAAGACCAAGATCGTAGCCTATGGAATCGAGCTTATATCGATGAAGGCAGTGCCTTAGTGCAACAGGCTTTAGCGACCCGTCGTTTTGGTGCCTATACCATCCAAGCCGCTATTGCTGCGGTACATGCTCAGTCGCAGGGTACTACCGATTGGGAGCAAATCATCGCCCTGTATTCGGTTTTGTTGCAAGTGGAGCCCTCTCCCGTGATTGAGCTTAATCGTGCGGTGGCCATTGCTATGCGTGATGGTGAGCAAGCAGGTTTAAACATCATAGATGGCATCCTCGCGCGTGGTGAATTGCAGGATTATTCTAAAATGCATTCAACTCGTGGTGAATTATTACGTCGATTGGGACAAACTTCTGCAGCTATTACTGCCTTTGAACAGGCATTAGACTTAGTTAAGCAACTGCCCGAACAGCGTTTTTTACAGCAAAAACTGGCACAACTCAGAAGCCAATAAAACGTCGTTGTTAAATTTTCTAAAAATATTCTCCTCGTTTGTCGATTTACTCTTAACTCATTCGATTAATAAATACTAAACAAAAAAGACCTGAACTATTTTATTAAGGAATGTTTATGAAATTTATCTGTCTTGGTTATTTTGACGAGGCTAAATGGGCTGCGCTGCCTGAAGCTGAACAAGCCACATTAATGGAAGAGTGTATGGCCTACGACGACGAATTACGCCGTGGCAAACACTTTTTAGGGGGCGAAGCCTTAGGGGCGGCAGCAAACGCGGTGACCTTAAGGATGAAAAATGGTGGTGTTGATGTGTTGGATGGACCTTTCACGGAAACCAAAGAAATATTGGGCGGTATATTGTTACTCGAAGCCAAGGATCTTAATCATGCCATAAGCCTGATGTCTAAACATCCCGGGGTTAAAAACGGCCCCTTCGAAATACGTTGTGCCGATGAAACAATCAACCAACAAATTGCACAACGTAATAAGCAGTTCAATCAGTAATACCAAGTTAATAGGAGAGATAGGATGAAAGTCATGGTAATGGTAAAAGCCACAGCGAGTTCTGAAGCAGGCGTGATGCCAAGCGCAGAATTGATGGAGGCTATGGGCAATTTTAATCAACAATTGGTCGACGCAGGCATTATGGAGTCCGGTGATGGCCTTAAACCAAGTAGTGAAGGCTTGCGAGTGCGCTTTAGTGGAACAAAGCGCTTGGTACAACAAGGTCCCTTTGTTGAAACCAATGAACTGATTGCAGGTTATTGGGTGTGGAATGTCAGTTCGATGGATGAAGCACTGGAGTGGGTGAAAAAATGTCCTAATCCAATGATGGATGATTCTGATATAGAAATTCGACCTTTTTACAGCATGGAAGACTTTGCTGAGATCGTTGGCAGTGCAGGGGTGTTAGCCCAAGAACAAGAAATGCAGCACAAACTTGCTTTGCAAAAAGCTAGCCTCAATAACTACCTATTTTTTGGTGGGCGTTGTGAAGAAGCTCTTAATTATTATCAGCAGCATGTTGGTGCCAGAATTGGCATATTAATGCGCTTTAGTGACAGCCCTGATCCCTTGCCTGAAGGTATGTTAGCCCCAGGCTTTGAAAATAAAGTCATGCACTGTGAATTTACCTTAGGTGATAGCAAAGTATTCGCCTCTGATGGTTGTGGTGATGGCTCAAAACTCAGCGGTTTTAGTTTGGCACTGACAGTGGCTACAGCTGACGATGCCCAGCGGGTATTTGCCGCATTGTCGCAAGGTGGGCAGGTGACTATGCCCTTAGCAGAGACCTTTTGGTCGCCTCTTTATGGTCAATTGGTTGATCAATTTGGTGTGGCGTGGATGGTGATGTTGCCTGAAGCAAACAGTAACTGAGGAGTAATGTATGCAATATATGTTATTGATTTACAGTGATGAACAAAACTGGACAGAAGATGAGCGCCAAGATTGCTTTCAAAAGTCCATGTGCATAAGTGCTGAGTTAGCAGCCGAGGGGAAATTGATTTCCGCCGCTCCCCTACACTCCGTCACTACGGCGACCAGTTTGCGCATTAAAAATGGCAAACGCCACATTACCGATGGTCCCTTTGCCGAAACCACTGAACAACTTGGCGGTTATTACATTGTGGATGTAGATAATTTGGATCAAGCGTTGGAGATAGCCAGTCGTTTACCGCCAGCACAAAAAGGCACTGTCGAGGTTAGACCTTTGTTTCCTTTGCCAGAGAGACTCACAAATTGACACTCGATTACAGCCGACAAGCGTGATCATCAGCCGGTAATTAACGTTTTTACTTGCAAACCTGAAGGCCTGTTATCTCGGCTGGCAGCACAGTTTGTTAAAACTTGCCAAACTGGTTGAGCCTGACATTAAGCAATAGTGACAACAGTTTTAGACACAGTATTGAGCACAGCAAAGGAGAATAAACATGACAGAGCTGGTGACCTGCATATGGTTCGACCATGGAGAAGCTCGCAAAGCTGCGGAGTTTTATGCCGCTACTTTTCCAGATAGCCATGTGGATCGTATCAATATCGCACCCAGTGACTATCCGGGTGGTGGTCAAGAAGGTAGCGAACTGACGGTGGAATTTACCCTATTGGGACGCAAGTTTGTTGGTTTGAATGGTGGTACGTATTTCACACCCAACGAAGCGGTGAGTTTTATGCTGGTGACCGAAAACCAGCGAGAAACCGATCACTACTGGCAGGCGATTGTTGGTAATGGTGGCAGCGAGAGCGCATGTGGTTGGTGCAAGGATCGTTGGGGTTTTTCTTGGCAAATTACCCCAGGACGATTGCTTGAAATGATGACCAGTACGGTTCCAAACGAAGCAAAACTGGCTTTCACAGCAATGATGCAGATGACCAAAATCGATATAGCAAAGCTTGAAGCAGCGCTAGCTGATCATTAGAAAAAGAAGTCTTTAATACTTAAATAGACATGTTGTTGTCATTAACAGGAGAAATAATATGAAGTATGTAGATGGTTTTGTATTGGCGATACCGACAAAAAATCGTGAAGAATATCGAAAGTTTGCACAAGAAGTTTCCGCAGTATTCAAACAACATGGCGCGTTAAACGTGGTGGAGTGCTGGGGCAATGATGTGCCAGAAGGCAAAATTACCTCCTTTCCCATGGCGGTCAAATGCCAACCAGATGAAACCGTGGTTTTTTCGTGGGTAATGTGGCCATCAAAAGAAGTACGTGATCTAGCTCATCCTAAAATCATGCAAGATCCGGGGTTTGATATGGAAAAAAATCCCATGCCCTTTGATGGAAAACGTATGATCTATGGCGGTTTTGAAATGATAGTGGATGAGTAAAAGACGACTCAGTGGCAAGTTTGTATGGCAGCTAATATAAAGAGCATGATCTTTTAAGCAGCTAGACAACGATAGACATGCCTTAAACATCAAAAATCAAAATAATAGACAAAAGATCAAGCTTAAATACTTTACTTTTTGTTGTGTTTATATACAGTGTTTGGCTTGTTTTTACTGACCTTTGTGCTCAGCATTTTTAGCTTACTACTTTTAGCGTTTTAAAAAAGGAATTGTCATGTCACGCCGAGTTGCCGTTTTATTTTCTGTGGCTGTTTTAGCTGTCATCATACTAGTTATAGGTGGTATCAAAGCCAAACAAATTGAGTTTATGATGGACAGTGGTGCTGCTTTTGCGCCACCGCCTGAAACCGTTAGTGTGAGTGAAGTCCAGCAGCAAACCTGGCCTAATACTCTTACTGCCGTAGGCTCACTTGAGGCATGGCAGGGCTTAACCGTGACGGCAGAAGTTGAAGGGCGTATTGCTAAAATTCACTTTGATTCTGGCCAACAAGTAAAAGCAGGTGACTTGTTAATCGAACAAGAAGCCGGTAACGAACAAGCACAGCTCAGAGCTTCCTCGGCACGACTTGAACTGGCTAAAAATAATCTTAAACGTCTGCATTCATTGCGTGACAAACAATCCGTATCACAAAGTGCCTTAGACGAGGCAGCCCAACTGCTTGATTCTACTCAAGCGGAAGTGGATGGTCTTAAGATTACTTTGGCGAAAAAACGTATTGTTGCGCCTTTTGATGGTCGCTTGGGGATCCGCAAAGTCTATTTAGGTCAAGACTTGCCTATAGGGTCTGAAGTTGTCACTTTGCAATCTATTGAGCAATTGCGGGTGAATTTTCGCATTCCACAGCAATGGGTAAACAAAGTTAAAGCCGGTTATCCTGTGCTGGTGGGCACTCAGCAAGGTGACAGAGTCAGTGGTGAAATCATCGCCACTGCTGCTGAAATTAATAGCCAGTCGCGTAACTTGCACGTGCAAGCCCAAATAGATAATTCGCTGCACACCTTATTACCGGGTATGTCGGTAGGACTAGAAATTACCTTACCTGATGAACAACACGTACTGGTTATTCCAAATACCGCGGTATTATACGCGCCCTATGGTGACACTGTGTTTGTCATTGAAAAAGGTCAAAAAGGGCAAGTGGATACGGTTAGACAGCAGTTTGTAAAACTCGGTTTTGCGCGAGGTGATTTTGTAGCCGTAGAAGATGGTCTAGAGCTTGGTCAACAAGTGGTCAGTGCCGGAGCGTTCAAACTGTTTAATGGCATGGCGGTGGTGCAAACCGATAATCCTGAACCACCACGCAGCCTTAATCCTCAGCCTACTGACTCCTGAGGATTCGTCCTACTATGAACTTTACCGATTTATTTATTAAACGCCCTGTTGTATCTATTGTGGTGAGTATTTTGATCTTGCTGGCTGGGTTCCAAGCTGCCACTAGTTTGACCGTGCGCCAATATCCTAAAAGCGATGTTTCGGTGATCAACATCCAAACCGTCTACATTGGTGCCAGTGCTGACTTGGTCAAAGGTTTTATCACCAGCCCCTTGGAGCGAGCCGTTGCTTCTGCAGAGGGAATTGATTACGTGGAATCGAGTTCGTCCTTGGGATTTTCTGATATCAAAGTCCACTTAAAACTAAACTTTGATCCCATCCGCGCCATGTCAGAAATTAATGCCAAAGTGAATGCGGTACGGGGAGAATTACCACCTGAAGCTGAAGTGCCTGCTTTGAGTATTATCTCTGCTGACAGTGAATTTGCCGCCGCTTATTTGAGTTTTACTTCTGACATCTTAACTCAAAATCAAATCACTGATTATTTGCGCCGTAGTATTCAACCACGTTTGGCGGCTATCGATGGTGTGCAAAAAGCTGAAACCTTAGGTGGTAGGGTATTTGCTATGCGTATTTGGCTTAAACCCCAAGCCATGGAAGCCATGAATGTTACGCCCAGTGAGCTACGTCAGGCCTTAGCGGCCAATAATGTACAAGCCACTTTGGGGCAAACTCGGGGCATGTTAACCCAGGTTAATTTAAGCGCTGATACCGACTTAAATTCCGTTGAAGATTTTCAGCAACTTATTATCCGGCGCACAGCTCAAGGTACTGTGCGTTTAGCTGATGTGGCCGATGTGGAGTTAGGCGCAGAAGATTATAATACGGTGGTCAGTTATTCGGGCCAGACAGCGGTATTTATGGGCGTATGGGTCATGCCGACCGCCAACGCCCTAGATGTGATGAAGGCTGTGCGGGAAGATATGGCGGCAATTCGCGAAAAACTACCCACCGGCTTAGATGCCATGGTGTCTTATGATTCTACCGAATATATAGAATCTGCCATCGAAGAGGTGATCAAGACCCTGTCCGAGACCTTGCTCATTATCATCATAGTGATTTTTTTATTTTTAGGTTTCAGCCGCTCTGTATTGATCCCCGTTTTTGCTATTCCTTTGTCGCTAATTGGCGCGCTGTTTTTAATGCAAATGTTTGGTTTTACCTTAAATCTGCTGACCTTATTAGCCATTGTGCTGAGTGTGGGTTTGGTGGTGGATGATGCCATCGTGATGGTAGAAAACATCGAACGACACATTGAAGAAGGCCAAAGCCCTATTCAGGCTGCGCTGATAGGTGCTCGTGAATTAGCTGGGCCTATTATTGCCATGACAGTGACCTTAGTGTCGGTATATGTGCCCATTGGTTTTCAAGGTGGACTAACAGGTACTTTATTCCGAGAATTTGCTATTACCTTGGCTGGGGCCGTGAGTATTTCGGCCATTGTTGCATTAACCTTGTCGCCCATGTTGGGCTCTCGTTGGCTCAAAACCCATAAAAAAGTGCAAGCCCCACTAGGTCCCATTTTCGATAGATTTCAAAAATTTTATACTCGCAGTCTAACTGGTAGTTTACAAAATCGCCCAGCGGTTTATTTGTTTTGGGTGGTAATCGCGTTTTTAGCTGTGCTGATGTACATAATGTCTCCCACTGAATTGGCACCCAATGAAGATCAAGGGGTTATTTTTGGCATTACCGAAGCACCCGCTAATAGTACGATTGATCAGTCGGTGTTTTATGTTAATCAGGCCAATGATGTTTATCAAAGCATAGAGGAAACCGATTTTACCTTTTTGTTAACCTTCCCCAGTGGTGGCTTTTCCGGCATGGTGGTTAAACCTTGGGAGCAACGTGAGCGCAGCGTATTTGAAATTTTGCCAGAGGTGCAAGAAAAACTCGCGGGTATTAGTGGTGTGCGTATATTTCCGGTGACACCGCCTGCATTACCCGGTGGTGGCAGTTTTCCTTTTGAGTTTGTATTGACCTCACAAGCCGATCCTGAACAGATTTATGAGATATCCCAGGTACTAGTGAGTAAAGCCATGGAAAGTGGCATGTTTGCCTTCCCTCCTATGATCGATTTAAAAATTGACCAACCCAATGCACGTTTAAAAGTGAGCCGTGAAAAAGTGGCTGAACTGGGTTTGGATATGCAAACAGTCACTCGCGACCTGGCGGTATTACTGGGTGGTAACTATGTAAACCGCTTTAATATGGAGGGTTACAGTTACAAAGTCATACCTCAGGTGAAACGTAGCGCTAGGCTTAATCCCAGTGATATAGAAGATCTCTACGTAACCGGATTGGGCGGCAATATGATAAGGGTTGCCGATATTGCAGAAATCGAAATTGATACTGTGCCACGTAGTCTTAATCGCACCCAGCAAATGAACTCAGTTAAAATTAGTGGTCAGCCTACTACCTCCTTAGACGAAGCCCTAAGTTATATGGAGGACGAAGCACGAAAGATCATGCCGCAAGGTTATGGCATTGACTATACGGGCCAGTCACGGCAATTACGTTTGGAAGGGAACTCGTTTTTACCAGCCTTTTTAATGGCCATTACCATGATATTTCTAGTCTTGGCAGCGCAGTTTAATAGTTTCCGTGATCCCTTAGTGATACTCGGCGGCTCTGTGCCTTTGGCTTTGTTTGGTGCCATGGTTTTTACCTTTTTAAAAATCCCCGCACCTATGCCTTATTGGACTGATGGCTGGACAACCACCTTAAATATTTATTCCCAAGTTGGCTTAGTAACCTTAGTGGGTCTTATCGCCCGTAACGGTATTTTGGTGGTGGAATTTGCTAATAAACTGCAAGAACAAGGCAAGTCGAAATTAGAAGCGGTACAACAAGCTTCCATTATCCGTTTACGCCCGGTGATGATGACCAGCATAGCCACTATCGCCGGGCATACTCCCTTGATATTTGCTGACGGCGCTGGCGCTGGTGCCCGTAACGCCATTGGTTTGGTCTTGGTCTGTGGTATGGCCATAGGCACGATATTCACGCTCTACGTATTACCCTCGGTGTATATGTTGTTGGCTAAAGATCACAGCAAAGCCGAACATTTGCAAAGTGAATATCAGAATTAATGACTTAAGGGTACTCTGGGCTTATTTCGTAATCTTGGTAACCGCCAGATAAACCCAGAGGCTGAGCAACAGCTGAGATTTTGTTACCAGTAATCAAGCCTCATATGTTTACTGATGCTTGCCTTAAAGAGGCAAGTATTTCTTGAGCATTAGCCGCAGTGCTTGGTGGTCTATTGGTTTGCTGAGGTATTCGTTCATGCCAGCGGCAAAACACTTTTCTCGATCACTATTCATGGTATTAGCGGTGAGTGCGGCAATAGGAATTTTTCTAAACATGTTACCAGCCTCACCGGCTCGAATACGGCGTGTTGTTTCATAGCCATCGAGATTAGGCATCTGACAATCCATTAAGATCAAATCAAAGGTCATTGCCTCAGGATCGGCTAGTATATTTAGTGCTTCAAGACCATCGTTGGCGACTTTTACCTCAATGTTTAGATCGTTCAAGATAGCGCGCATTACCTCCTGATTAATGAGATTGTCTTCTACCACCAGTACACTAAGCCTAGCGAAATTTACGTTAGTCTCGTCATGACTTGTTTGTTCTGTAGGGCTCGCAGCGGGATGGGGTAAATGCAACTTTACTGAAAATTCAAAAACCGAGCCTTTTCCCAATTCACTTTTTGCTGTTATGTCGCCGCTCATTAGTTTACATAATTGCTTGGTGATGGCTAAGCCTAAACCAGTGCCACCAAACTTTCTGGTGGTAGACATATCAGCCTGAGAGAAAGAGTCAAACAGGTGAGGTAGGGCCGCTTCACTGATGCCAATACCTGTGTCAGTGACTGCCACTTTCAATTGGAAGTGCTGGTCGAGTGCTGTTAAACCGTATTCGATACTGATAATGCCTGTATGGGTAAACTTAATGGCGTTGGCCAATAGGTTGTTAAAAATTTGGGTAATACGGTGAGGGTCGCCGAGTACTTTTGTGTGCTCAATATTTTCTGTGACGAGTCTAAGTTTTAAGCCTTTTTTATTAGCTTGAAACTGCAGATCATGAGTCAACTCGGAAAATAACTGCTCTACATCAAATTCCACTTGTTCGAGAGTCAGTTCACCTGCCTCTATTTTAGAGAAATCTAAGATGTCATTGATGACCATTAACAATGAATTGGCGCTGCGTTTAGCCGTTGTGATGAAATCCTGTTGTACTTCATCTAGTTTAGTGCGAGATACCAGCTCAATCATGCCTATTACCCCGTTCATTGGAGTGCGGATTTCGTGACTCATGTTGGCCAAAAATGCACTTTTTGCTTCGGTTGCCGCTTTTGCCTCTTGCTCATGGAGAATGGCAAGATCTCGCTCCTGCTTTAGTGCCTGTTGTTTTTCTACTAGCTTTCTGCGGGCTAAATGGGCAAACCAACTAAGTAGGGTACTCATAGCCATGGCGAAGAAGTAGTGTTGAATTAAGGCCAGTTCAAGGGTGAAACTGATAGTGAGCCAAGCAATCCAATTGAACAAAATTGAGGCTAGCCAGTGAGTGCGATTAGAAAACACAATGCCTGAGGCAATAATAGTCACAAATATATTAGTAGTTTGTTCAGACGCTTGAGAAAACCATAAATGTAGTTGGCTGTTGGAACTGGCCAACAACAGCATCAATAGAATAAGTAGGCTGTGGCGAGCAGACGCAATCTTAGAGGCCGTTAGTCCAATGGCAACACAAATAATCGCAGTTAATAAGGCCGTAGTAATCAAATTCCACTTGAATGCTTCTTGCAGAAGAAAAAAATGTGCCAAGGTGATAAGAAAATAAAGCGAGGCAAGAAAGTAGGCAACTGGCCTTAGTAGCTCCATCGATTCATTATCTTGCTGGTATTGTTGTCTATGCAAAAGAGCTAGCCATGGCAATAAGTCTATTGAGGTTAATTCTATACGAATGTTATATTTTTGTTAGCTAGAATTTGCTCAAGCTAACAAAAATCCCGTCAATGGGGCCTAAAACCGTGGCGAGTAGCAGTTAAATAAGGGATTAAATTAACATCCTATGTGAGTCGCTTTTTATAATCTCTTAGCGCTTTTGTGCTACCGATTTTTATTAAACTAGGGTAAAGAAACCCTTACCCTAGTTAATCATTAATGTTTAGCAGCGTAGGCCTCATTGGCGCGCCATACACGTAACAAGTTGCCACTGAGTATTTTAGTTATGTCTTTGTCGCTGTATCCACGATCTAACAATCCTTGCACTAAATTTGGATAGGTCGACACATCTTTTAAGCCTTCAGGTAGCGAATCACCTACACCATCGTAATCCGAACCAATGCCTACATGATCGATACCGATAAGTTTAACCACATGGTCGATATGATCGAGTACAGTATCGACAGTGGCAAAGGGCATAGGGTTTTTATCGGTATATTTTTTCTCAAAACTCTTGGCTAGGTCGCTGTCTTTACCTTCTTTTTCTTCAATTTCTTTACGTTTGTTGCTTAAAGTATCACTCCAACTGCGCGCCACTTTGCTGACAAAGGTAGAGCCGAAGTTGATTTGTACTACGCCGCCATTTTTGCCTAAGGCTTTTATCATGTCGTCATCCATGTTGCGCTCAAAACCTGGGGTAAAGGCACGTAAGGATGAATGGGAAGCGATGACAGGTACTTTAGAAATAGCCACGGCTTGATAAAAGGCATCGTCGGATACGTGCGAGATATCCACCATAATGCCAAGTTTGTTCATTTCAACAATTAGCTCTTTACCAAAGGGACTTAAACCCTTCCACTGGCGGCGTAAATCATAAGATGAATCGGCGATATGGTTACTCATGGAATGGGCCAAGGTGATGTAACGAATACCTCGTTCATAAAAATGCTTCAGGTTGTCCATACTGCCTTGAATGGGTGAGCCGTTTTCCATGCCCATAGGCAAAGAAATTAAACCTTGTTTAAATTGTTTTTCTACATCGTCGGCAGATTTTGCAATGGCAAACTTGTCGGGGGCACGGCCAACAATAGCCTCTACATAGTCAATTAACTTGTCGGCTAGGGCTGTTGATTCGGCTGATTTATCCAAACTGGCGGGGATGTAAATCGACATAAAGGGGGCATTTAAACCGCCCTGTTTAGCGCGAGGATAATCAAAATCGCCACTTGCGGTGGCTTGGCTTACATCTTCCCATTTTTTGTTTAAACGAAAGGGCACATCAATATGAGTATCAATTAAAATAGTGTCTTGAGTCAGTTTAATGGCTTTGTCGCTGGCGCTGTAAGTTTTGGCCGCTGAAGCTGTTGTACTCAGTAATAGTGTGGCGACCACTAATGATATGGAGGATTTTTTAAACATAGTAATTCCCTGTCTGTAATGTAAAACAGTGCTTGTGGGCACCTTGTAATTTTAGTTCTAACATTACCAGAGTCTTTTACTGCTTGTCTTGTTTTGAATGGTCTGGGAGAGTTTTAATTTTTCAGACTTGGACTTATTTGGGTGCTAGAGTTATGGCATCAATAGTCGAGTATTAAAGAGCCGCCGTGACTAGTCTGCGATCCAGTAATATTAAAAAACTACCTGCCACTACTTTTGATGTACTTATCGTGGGTGGAGGCATCAATGGTGCAGTATCAGCGGCGGCACTGGCAGCCAAAGGCGTTAAAGTGGCGCTCATCGATAAAGGCGACTTTGCTGGTTTTACTAGCTCCAACTCCTCTAATTTAGCTTGGGGCGGCATTAAATATCTCGAGAGTTATGAATTCGCCTTAGTGAATAAACTCTGCCTGAGTCGTAATCATCTTATGCGCAGTTACCCTTCTACCGTCAAAGAAATTCGTTTTTTTACCAGCATTCAACAGGGTTTTCGTTTCCCACCCTTTTTTATTTATTTAGGCACTGTGTTGTATTGGTTGATGGGCCGTTTTAAAACCAAAATGCCGGTTTATCTTAACGCCAAAAAAATCAAACAAATGGAAGGCGTGGTGAATACCGATAAGGTGAAGGGCGGCTTTGAATACTCCGATGCTTATCTGTACGACAACGATGCACGTTTTGTATTTAATTTTATCCGCTCCAGTATGAGTTATGGCTGTATAGCGGCTAACTATGTTGAATCTTTAGGCTCAAAACGTGAAGGTGGATTGTGGCTCACGGCAGCGAAAGATGTGATCAGTGGAGAGCGCTTGAACATTCGCTCCAAGGTTATTATCAATGCGGCGGGACCTTTTGTTGATGGGCTTAATAAGGTTAATCAGCAAAACACTGAGCACCACCATGTTTTTTCTAAAGGCATTCACTTGGTTGTTAATAGGTTGACTCGCAGCAACAAAGTACTGACTTTTTTTGCCAGTGATGGCCGTTTGTTTTTTGTCATTCCTATGGGCCCCGTGACTTGTATTGGTACCACCGACACGCAAGTGGAAAGTCCTTATGCAGAAGTAACAGAAGCGGACCGCCAATTTGTGCTAAACAATGTAAATCAATTACTGGCACTGGACAGCCCATTAACCGAGCAAGACATTATTGCCGAGCGTTGTGGCGTGCGACCTTTGGCCATTAAAGGCCAAGGTGGTAAAGCCGATTGGGTACAACTCTCCCGTAAACACGCCATTGATTGCAATCAGGCTGAGGCTTACCTGTCTATCTTCGGCGGTAAACTGACCGACTGTATTAATGTGGGTGAAGAAGTTGCGGGTCTGATTAAAGATTTAGGCATCGAACTGCCATACGAGGATTTTAAGTGGTATGGCGAACCCGACGACAGTGTCAAAAATGAGTTTATGCATAGAGCTAAACTGATGAATTTTGATGACTTAACCCCAGCGACTTCATCTGAGCCACTGAGCAAACGATTCTGGCGACGTTATGGCCGTAACGCTATTAACATGCTGGAAAACATTCGTGAAAATCCACAAAAAGCCGAGTTACTCATCGAAAACTCAGAATATCTGCGGGTAGAAATTGAACATGCTGCTGAGCGTGAGATGATCACCAAGTTAGAAGACTTTTTACGCCGCCGCTCTAAGATATCTTTGGTGGTACGTAAAGAAGACATCCTTGCGGCTCCGGGATTAAAAGAAGCCTGTCAGATCTTATTTGGTGATGAAGCAGAAGCTAAATTGCAGGAATATATCGACAGCCAATGTTAAGTTTCTTACTAATAGCAAATTAACTTTACTACGCCCAGTTATTACCAGTTATTACAAAGTAAAGCCGATCAACAGGCATTCAGGGACCAGCAGACGCGTGAGATGCAGCAGAAGCTGGCCGATATTGCCGCGATGTCTGCCGCCAATCAACAAGCCGCTCGTACCGCGCAAGCCAAGGCATTGGCCGATGGCAATTACTGGCTGGCGATGCACATCGCGCGGCTTAAACTTCCCCAGCGCGACCTATATAAGACAGTGGTACGCGCGCTCGATGCGGGTCAGGAAAAAGTGGTTGCCTCGCGGATATCGAGATCGCAAGACAGTATCTCTGCGGCAGTTCAGCTTTTGCAACTGATCTGTTGGGCCCTTTGGCGTACTCGGAAAAATCTACGGTGGCAGAGCCGATGAAAAGTTCTGATTGGGTGACAGCGCAGACCTTCAAAATCTGTTTTTCCTAGTCACAACTACTATCGCTAGCACTAGGTTGAATATCATATTAGGTCAAAAGCTTTCACCTTAAAAAATCATATCAAGTTTAAGCTAATAGATTTTCTGGCGACCGCTTTAGTTTTAAATGATTCGATAAATGCTCATATTCCCCCGTTCAAGGGGATCTAAGGATAGTGTAGACAGCTAAACTAGGCTCAGCCCATGAGCTTAACTGTATAAGTGCAATGTTGAACACTGATTATGGTGAGCGCGCGCGGCCAACAACGCTGCAGTTTCAAGGATGGAGGCTATAAGCCCTAGTATCACAAGGTTTCAGTTACTGTTGTGGCTGAAGCCTGCATCAGCTTTTTAGCCATAACATTGCCAGCGTCTTTTGCTGCTTGTCTTGAATGTGTGTTAGGTGAGTAAATATCAATTATATTAGCAGGCAAAAACTTAATCTTTTGCATTTGTTTGAAAAGGCAGTTGCTGCCACAGTTGTTTTTGTTCTAAAGGCGTTTCAGTTGGAATAAAGGGATTAGTTAAATTGAATATTTTGCGTTTATCTACATTAGCTCGCTTAATCGCCTCGCCAAAATAGCGTATAAAGTTTTGTTCAAAAGAGCCATCTGCTATGGCTTTATTCAGCCCTTTGAGCACATGGTCGTAGAGTATGGTGTCGTCTTTACGTACAAAAAAATAAACGGCCGCTGGATAATACAAGGCAATATGCGGATCAACACTCAGCCCCAAAGCTTCTTGTTGCTCTGCTTCCCACCAAATTTCCAAGACAGAGCGCGGAAAATAGTCTATGCGATTGATTTGTAACATCTCGAATAACGCTATTGTTGTGCTTGCTTCCTCTACTCTAAATCCGTGAGACCTTAATACTTTACTGTCGACCCAATCACGTCCTTGGCCAACATAAAATTTTCTTAATTGTTCTAGTGAGTTTGTTTCAGCAAATTGGTTGGCTTTACTGGCATTGACAAAAGCAATACGCAGCCCTAACAAACCTTTATAAAGAGGGATGCGAATCGGTTTAAGAATTGATTCACGCTCAGTATTTGTTGTGAGCCAATGGATATCATAAAAGCCTTGGATAATTAATGACTGGCTACGACTTTGTGCCAGAGTAGGGATATCAACAAACTCTATCTGATAATTTACCGGTGATCGTTCTAAAACGAGTTTTAGTACATCTACAAAATAATTAGACTGATTTTGATAAAGTGAAGAGCCTACAACTTGTGGGTAACGAATGTTATGTTGCTCAAGATTATCTGATGCATAAACTTGCTGTGGGTTTGCAAACCAAACCGTGCTGTAAAATATGTAGCCTAGCCACATGCCAAATTTTGTCATGTTTATCAACAATCAATCCTAGGAGTTGGATGTTCGCTATTTGCACTTACACAATACTATATACCCTGAAAAGTTCAAATTAATGAGATTAAACTAGGTAAAAAGGCATTAGTTTATTTGAACATAAAATTGCAGATTACTCATAGACATTTACAAAACATGACGAGGGAGCACTTGGAAGCAAATAACATATGACCAATATTTAGATGGGGCAATGCTCATGTGTTTTTTACCAATGATTTGAAAACAATAAACTCGGTTTTGGCTGAGTTCTTAATATTTACACAAATAAAATAGTTGCTTATGCGCTATCTACAATCTAATTGTTGTTTGCGCTTGTAATTTCTAATTGCACAATTTGCTCACTTGCCTGAATTACTTTGTCCTTTTTAGGGTGAGGATCAATATTTAATAAACCCATGCTATAGCCGAAGACATCAACAACTACTGGCTCACGCTTATGAATGAGTTTAATTTGCGTTGGTTCACCCTTGCCATTGCTCACTTCAAGCTTAACTACCATTTGGCCTGCCCAAATACATGTAACACCAATCGCACAACGAGAGTCTTCAATATCAATTAAACGTAAGTTTATATTTTGAAACTGAATCACTTGTGCAAAATGCAGCTCAAGAGTTTCTGTCGTTTCTTCTGCATTGGCAGCGGGATGTTGTTTTATCGATTGAGAAGCAATATCGGTAGTGTTGACTGTTTTTGTCGAACTTCCAGCGCAAGCTGATAGTGTCATTAATAATATAAAAATTAGTTTTAACATTTAAACCTTCATTAAGTAAAAAGCTCGGCAGGTGCCGAGCTTTATTTGCTTATTTCACTTCAATTCCATTAAGGAGCTTGAGGTGCGCAGCGTGCTGATGTACACAATAGAGTACATTGACGCGCATCAGATGCGTCAATAACACCATTTGCATCGTTGTCACGTGGATCACCAGGTTGTGCAGCTTGGTTGCGCGCGGCACTAATTAAAGCAATGTCGTTGCGATCAACAAATCCATCTTGGTTGATGTCACATTGTAGAGCTTGTGGTTGGCTTTCACAGCTTAACGTTACGTTATCAACCTGCGCATACCAATCCCAGTCATCACTGTTGGGATCAAAATAATGCCAGCGTAATTTCACATCCGCCTGGCCTGCATAGCTCGACAAGTCAACCGATACTTGCTCTCCAGGTAATGCAAATGTACCGCCAACAGGGTGATCTTCATTCCAACTTAGCAAATTAGCCCAGCTGCTACCTCCATCAGTGCTTATATCTAAATTAAGGAAGTCTAAGCCCGCAAAATTTTGATAATTCACCAGATATTCTAGATTGGCAGATGTCCAGCCAGCTAAGCTGAATGAGTTGCTGTGCAGTTCAGTATCAAACTCGCCAGGGTTTGCATCACTCGATACAGAGGCTGCATCACCATTTCCACCGGTAAAGTTACCGCCTATTCCTGAGCTTGCAATGTTTGTCCAGGTTATACCCTGGCCAGCATTGTCTACCACATTCCAACTTGGTGCTATGCCCGCGTCAAAGCCTACAATTCCAGTATTGCAGGCTACTTCAGTAACCTCTGAGGTACACACACTGGGCATTGCAGGTCTTGCAATGTTGTCTTCAATGATGACATCGTCAACAAAGAAGTTAGTATTGCCATTGATACCACCGACAGTTCCACCAATTTTAAGACTGTGAACTTGCCCATCGTTGAAGGGCGCAATAGGGAAACTTCGTGTTACAAAAACGCCATCGGTGCTATCACACATTATGCTGCCAATGGTGCTACCATCAAGGCTTATCTCTATAGATTCACCAGGTGTTCCACAAAGTCCCCGCAAGGTTTTTACGGTTAATTCTGTGGCCGTTGCAGGAATAGTAACATTTTGTGCAACACTGCTGGTTACGCCTGCAGACAGACCACCAATCCATACCGCCCAATTTCCGGTGCTGGCCACACCCGCTGCAGGACAACCATTGCCAGCGCCACATAGTGGGAAGCCAGTTAATCCAGAAAAACTTGAATTAAGTAACCAATCAGCATTAGGTACTCCACCTTCAAAGCTCCAATCAGACACTAGGTTGGTGCTGTTTACTGGTCCTGTAGGGATAGTGCAACTAAAACCACTCTCTACTTGACAACTGCTGGAGCAACCGTCGCCATTATTTGAATTGCCGTCATCACACATTTCACCTATATCCAGTGCACCATCACCACAGATTGGTGCAACTTCAGCTGAACAAGAATAAGCCTCAACGCTATCTACATACCAGCCAGTTACACCGTTGCAACCATCAGTACCTAAATCAAAGCGCAGTTTAATGTTGTCGCCAGGTAGCGCTAAACCATATAAATCGACCTGAGATTGGCCCCAACTTCCTTTCAGTCCCCCTGCATCCGTGCCGGTAAATGCGGCTTGACCCGCAAGAGGATTGTCATTGCCTGCACCGACAGTTTGCAGGGTGCTGTTATAAGCGTTAAACGAATAAGCTGCAGCGGGCACAAGAGTAAATGCGCCCCCGTTGACACTTATTTTGAGGTTACCACCATCCCATCCTGCCTCTGTTGCTACCCAGTGTGTGAAAGCCACATGAGGTACTTCACCCACAGGTAAAACAATGATTGGACTATCTAATGCTACCGCTCCTGCTTCAGTATCGGCAGCACAATTTCCTGCAATAAGGTCAGGAGCAAAAGCTGCGAAACTGCCGTTTGCGCCACTGGGTAAGTTTCCAACAACGTCCCAACCTGGGCTGTCAAAGGTAGCTGGATTAGCGACACTGTGTTGACTAACTGCCCAACCTGCAGGCAGACCATTGCCTTCAAAGTCTTCGCTAAAGAAGGTTTGTACATTGCCTTGGTTTTCACACAAAGCGGGGGCATTGGCTGCAAGTAGCGGCACAAATCCACATTGCACAGGTGGCGTGCGTAATTCAACAGCGTCAATGATTTGCGCGACTTGTTGACAATCTCCTGCAGTAATTATTTCTCCAGTAGCTAATCCATCCGTTAGACCTAATAAATCAGTTCCAGACAGGACACTACAAGCGGCTTCTAATGCGTCAGCATGATCGGCAAAATTACTTGATGACGTCAGTAGGTTTTGCGCTGCCCAATGGATATGAGCAGATTTTGTGAGACCTAAACCTGTATCTGAATACCCATTGTACGAGCCGCCATCCACCATTAGTGCGTAAGCATGGTTAGGCACGCCGGAGTTAGTGTGCACACCGCCTTGGTCACTAGCGGCACAATAATATTGGGCATCGCTGACTTTGCCAGGATCTCCATAACAAGTTGGATTCCACATGTCGCGAATAGCACCACCAAAACCGGTAGAATCTTCACCCATTAACCAACGAACACTGTTATCAACGCTAGGTGCGCCGGCTCCGTAAGTTGAGCAACTGCCGTTGGAACGCAGTACATCAGGTGCTGCTAATTCATCTCGGCCGTTAATTCGATCGATTGTTTCTCCCCAGATGTCTGAATAGGATTCATTTAGGGCACCAGATTGCCACTGGTAGATCAAATTGTTGGTATATTCGGTATAGGCATGGCTCCATTCATGGGCAGTAACATCATCACTAGTTAAACCTGCACAGAAAGAGATATAGGTGCCATTCCATGAGGCATTTGGACAGGCATCCCCACGATTGAAAATGGCATCCATGGTTGCGCCAGTGTCATTGAATGAATCGCGCCCATAAGCGTTAAAGAAAAAATCAAAGGTTTCAGCTGAGGCATAAATCATATTATCGGCTTCAGTATTGCCTGTAGGAAGGGGATCTCCTTCTATCCAAAAAGGACTGGCTGGGTAATTAGGACCTGGATGTGGATTTAATTCTGCATCATATGCTCTGCGGTTTAGTACATCATGAATGCCTGTTATTTGATCAACAACGTCGCTGGTATGAGCATCAACATAAACAAATTCACGTACACTACCTTGTTTATTAGCTACTTCAACTTCGTAAACCAAGTGATCTACGCTAGGCGCACCTTTTAATAGTCCTGCGCGGAATACCATCAATTTAGTTGATAGTGCGCTAAGTTCTGTACCGTTTATTTGTTGTTGCTCTCGGTTGCCTTTACTCAGAGTTTCAGCCGTAATTTCTTGTGCTGGGTCACGGCTTACCCAAAAAATAGCTTTTTTGGCAGCAAGAGTTGAGCTTAATTTGGGGGTGGTAGCAACTTTTATATTAGACAAAAAGTTACCGTTAACGACAACCATCTCACCTTGGGAATTAAAGTGAGCCCGCAGTTCACCGCCAAATACCGGTATGCCCTTATAGAGTTGTTTGAAAGTACTATGTTCGGTACCCGATGCATCGCGAGTAGTACCTATTACAGATAGTTCTGTATCTACATCCTGTACACCAAAGGCACTACCATAGCTGCGTAAAAACGCCTTGGTAATGTCGGCTTTATTTGGGATGGTTCTGCTTCTACTTTGTAAAGGACTGAGTTGTGAGTTAGGTGCAAGCCTAATAAAACGAGCATGACCGGTGTTGTTATCAACACTAATCTTAGCGGTGCCAGAGGTGTCGCTTAGAAGTTGAGTGACTCCCTCTGGTTTTTCAGCTAAGGCTGCCGATGTGTTTAAAATACAAGATATCAATACTACAAGTTTACTGACATGACGCATGTTAATTTCCTTGAGTTGAACGGCATACCCTTATCGATGTAAGGGGTATGACAGACATTTGGTAGACATGTTTTTTTATTCTAAACGGACGGATATGAACTAGTCCGTTTGAGTAAATTCCGTTTTTGTAAAGTTGTAAATTTATGCAACAAATTGAGTTTTGTTTGATCTGATAAACATTGCGATTAAAGCGATGCCTAATAATGCAAGAGGGGCAGGGCTAGGGGTTGAAACTAGGGCTTTACCATAAATAACGGCGTCGTCACCCATTGAAACATCTAAAGATAATCCTTCGGCATCAGCAAAATCATAGCCTAATAATGATAACCAGCTCGATTCACCGCTGCTCAAAGCGTCGACATGAAAAAACAGTTCAGCTAAAGCGAAGGTACCTGCTTGTAACGTATCGAGTTCCCAATCGAATAAATAGCTGATCTCAAACAAGTTGATTTTACCTGCTGCATATTCACCACCACTAAAATCGTCGGCTTCAAACAGACTGAGATCACCTAAGCCATCGAACATATTATAGCCAGTAAATGACAACTGACTTTCATCAAAAAGAACGTCTAAATCAAAGGCGCCTAAGGACAAAGGTGAATTATCTCCTAAGCCACTAATCATTATTTTTAAAGATATATCGTCACCAGTTGTTATGTCGGTTTGCACTGATGGATCGAGCCACAACATTATATTGGCATTAGCCACACTGCCAAACATCAAGGCGACAGTGAAAACAAGGCTTTTAATTATTCTCATGTAAAATTCCTTCTTTGTATTAATAGAATTAAGTTTTATGTGTTGGTATTACACTTTCAGTAAGTAGTCCCTTCGATATTTATAAAAGAGGTGCTTAACTACTGAGGTTCTTGCAACGTTTTTTGGTTAGCATATATCTAGCCATGAATTAAATAGCGATATATTACAGTTGGTTATATCTGGGGTGTAATTTTGCCATTTGAGATGTGTATAAAAATTGGACACTTTTTTTGGGGGGAGTAGGCATTTACATTCACATTAAATGTAATGTATGCCATTTATTTTACTTTTTGACTCCTTGTTTAATGGGGATAAAAGGTGTTTCGTTAATAAATTACCAAAGATTGTTATTTTTGCACTAGGCTTGAAGATATTCACCGACATGGAATGCACCGAATATGTTATTGCCTATCCGCCCCTTTTATTTACTGATCTTTTTATGCTCGTGCAGCGTTTTTATGCTGTGTGCAGCCAATGATCCCAACTCAATTCAAGCAAGTAAAACGGTTAAACCTCAGCAGTTGTCCAGCTTGTATCATGATGACATCGTAGTCGCAGAATACTGGATAAGCGAAAAACTTGATGGCATTCGAGCTCGCTGGACAGGGGCTGAGCTTATTACCCGCAATGGTAATGTTATTAAGGCTCCTACTTGGTTTATTAAGGAATTACCACCTCAGGTATTGGATGGTGAGTTATGGTTGGCGCGTAACAGTTTTGAGCAAACTGCCTCTATTGTGTTACGTGATAATCCCAATCAAGAATGGCAAAACATCAAGTTTATGTTGTTTGATTTGCCCGAACATAAAGGCACCTTTAGCGAGCGTTTAGCTGAATTACAGCTTTTGGTCGATACCACCGCCAGCCCCTATTTGCAGCTTATCCCGCAATTTAAATTGGCTACTCACACTCAGCTTCTGACAAAGTTAGATGGAGCAACTGCACAAGGTGCAGAGGGCCTGATGTTACATCACCAAGATGCATATTATCAGGATGGTCGTAGCGCTGACTTACTCAAATTAAAAAAGTATCAGGATGGCGAAGCAAGAGTCATTGCCCATATTCTCGGTAAAGGTAAATACCAAAGTATGTTGGGTTCATTATTGGTTGAGCTGGATAACGGCCTGCAATTTAAAATTGGCTCTGGGTTTTCTGACTTACAAAGATTAGCCCCCCCACAGGTAGGAACAATCATTACTTTTAAACATTATGGTTTGACGGCCAGAGGCATACCACGTTTTGCCAGCTTTCTGCGGGTTAAACCTATGGCCGAGTTAGATAAAAATTAAGGTGGTCTTTAATTATCATAAAGGGCATTACTCCACTCACGTAAGTAAAAATGAGTAATCAATAAAAAAGCTTGCCATTTAAGTCATTTTTATGACAGATTTATTACAAATAAAATTGCTGTAAGAACAGTTTATGATAGATAGAACAGAAATTAATTATTGTTTGTTTGGTGTTTTTAGTTTGGCTATCGTCAATATTATCGATTTATTACTAGATAAGCCTTTTTGGATCATAACCAAAATGATGAATCTTGGTTCAGACACTAACTTTCCAGCTTGGTTTTCGTCGATGTTGTTGGCATTGGCGGGATTATTAGCATATCAATGTTTTCATGTAGCTAAAAAATACAAGACTCAGGGGCATTATTCACTTCTATTATTCTCACTACTTTTGTTTGCACTATCTGCTGATGAAATTGCGAGGATCCATGAAACGTTAGGGGAATTCTTATCTAAACAGTCGGGTCTTGCTAGTCAAGACCAGCCTTCAAATGCCGGTTGGGTATTCGTCGGTGGGCCTATCGCTGTGATTGTTTTCACTTTAGTTACTTTTCGATTACGCCAGTTTTTGCTCTTGGTACCGCAAAGTTTAACTTATTTGGTGTTAGGTTTTGCTTCAATCATTCTTGGTGGGATAGTTTTGGAAAGCACCACAAATTATTTGAATCATGATAATTTACAGTGGCTGTGGGACATAGAGATTATTGTAGAAGAAACACTTGAAATGATAGGGTCAATTTTTATTATGCTAGCTTTGGTTATTTGGAGAAATACGATTACTGAACGTAACAACGGCAGTTCGAATTAATTAAAGTGAGCAACGCTTAGCTTGGATTAGTCACAGGGATTCACTTTACCGGTGAATCAACCTCTGATTGCCCCCTCATTAATTAATAATAACTTTTTAGTTTGCCTAGCACATTTTGCTGCTTAGCAAAGTCGCTCAATCGACGGACT
The DNA here is from genome assembly GCF_001565895.1 of Paraglaciecola hydrolytica. Lineage (GTDB taxonomy): Bacteria > Pseudomonadota > Gammaproteobacteria > Enterobacterales > Alteromonadaceae > Paraglaciecola > Paraglaciecola hydrolytica. The sequence goes on along the minus strand of NZ_LSNE01000015.1, from coordinate 143,629 downwards.
TCTTCGCCTTGTTTTCATGCAATCAACGTTGGTTAGTCCTTAGTTTGATAGTGTGGAAACAGTTTGTTTTGTCTTTCCATTTTTACCGCATAGGAAATTTTTTAAACCCTGTTGATACTCAGCTAGATCGCTGTCGTGGGTCCATAAATGGGTGACGTAGGCTTGAAAGTTAAGCTGAGGTTCAGCAGTGAATAATGGGTTGATAGTCTTAGTGGCGTTCAAGTAATTAGCCGCAATACTTGCGTCAACATCCAGTATATAGGTGTCCACCACGCCGCCGAGCAATACAACAAGTTTGTTCCTGTCTTTGGTACAACATTATTCACTGCCTGCGCCAGCTGCTCATTTGCTTTTTCAATATTAACCTCAACAGCTTGTCCGTTAGCTAACTGCTCAAGTTTAAAAGCCAGTTTGGCTTCATCGTGATAAGTGGTGTAAACCACTTCACCACTGGTATTGATCAGCACATGAAAAGGTGTACCCACAAAGTTAAAGTTGCTGGCGATTGAGCCATGTTGGTCCATCACTATGGGTATGCTTAACGCGCTTTCTTGCTGTAACTGACAAATTGCATCGTCTGTTCCATTGATATTTAAAATAACCGCAAACATGGCAATAGCATTATGATATTGCTGACAAGTTTTTTCTAAACTGGGCAATTCACGGCGACATTCAGGCCCCAAGTCGCTCCTATGATTTGTGCTTCAAGAATAACAAGATCTTTACCAATGAGGGTCATTGGCTAGAGAGCATTTAAATCGCCTAATTATTAAGCGATCTTCTATTTCCTCTGTTTATTTGTAATATAAAATTCAATTGTTCTGTCTTCTACGTCTCTTTATACGACTCATTTTAATCACTTTTACTTAGTTAAAAATAGCTATAAGTCTCTGATAAATCGTAATTAACAACCAAATTATAAAGATTCATAGTGAATTATGCTTAGTTTATTGTGTTTTTACATTGGCTTTACATTCATCTATTGGTATTATTGTCATACAAATAATTGATGAATGCTATTTGGCTATCATTTACACAAGTTAAAGGTTGCATATGTCACGCTATGTTTTGGGGCTAGATTACGGTTCAGATTCAGTGAGAGCTTTGCTGGTAGATACCAGTAATGGTGCTGAAATAGCTGATCACATGGTGGTTTACCCACGTTGGAATAAAGGTTTGTACTGCGCGCCTGAGCGCGATCAGTTCAGACAACATCCTCAAGATTATTTAGACAGTCTTGAAGAAGTGATGGCTGGTTTGTGGTGGAAGGTATCAGCAGGTATTGTCGATAAAGTTGTGGGTTTGAGTATCGATACTACAGGCTCGACCCCGGTGGCGATAAATAAACAAGGTGTACCTTTGGCCTTGACCCCTGAGTTTAGTGACAATCCCAATGCGATGTTTGTATTGTGGAAGGATCACACGGCCATTAAAGAAGCGGCTGAAATAACCCAAAAAGCCACTGCCAATTCAATTAATTACATCAGTAATATGGGTGGTGTGTATTCCTCTGAATGGTATTGGGCCAAAGCCTTACATGTATTACGCAGTGATGAACAAGTGCGTAAAGCGGCTTATAGCTGGGTAGAACATTGTGATTGGTTAACGGCGGTACTGACAGATACTACTGATCCTTCGGTATTTAAAATGGGCCGTTGTGCTGCTGGCCACAAAATCATGTGGAACGAACAGTGGGGCGGTTTTCCTCCGAATGATTTTTTTGTGGCTATCGATCCCTTATTAGACGGTTTGGTAGATACCCTCAATCCTAACACTCAGACCTCTGCTCAAGTGGCTGGCCGCTTGACCCAAGAATGGGCTGCCAAACTCGGTTTGCCGGTAGGCATTGCCGTGGGTTATGGCGCCTTTGATTGCCATATGGGCGCGGTAGCGGCCAATGTTAAACCCGGTGTATTAACCAAAGTCATGGGCACCTCGACCTGCGACATTACCGTCGTTGCGCCACAGCAATTAGCGGGTGCCAGCGTTAAGGGTATTTGTGGTCAGGTAACAGGCTCGGTTATTCCTGGCATGATCGGCCTTGAAGCAGGTCAGTCGGCCTTTGGTGATTTGTATGCCTGGTTTAAAAACGTCCTCAACTGGCCTATGGCAAATATCAAACTCAATATTGCTGGAGTTGATGCCAATGCGGCTGCGGCGATAAAACAATATATCGAACAACAAACCTTGCGGGCCTTGTCTGACAAAGCCAGTCAAATAATGCCTAAAGCCACTGATGTTGTGGCCCTTGATTGGATCAACGGTCGTCGTACTCCGGTTGCCAATCAAGGAGTGAGCATGGCCATTCAGGGTATCAAGATGGGTACTGATGCGAGTTATATTTTTAAAGCCCTAGTGGAAGCCACGGCTTTTGGCTCTAAAGCCATCACCGACTGTTTTACCCAGCAAGGTGTGCCGGTTAATTCCATTGTGGTGATAGGGGGTATTTCGAAAAAATCTGATTATGTGATGCAAACCTGTGCTGACATTTGGAATTGCCAAATAGATGTACTTAAAAGCGAACAAAGCTGCGCTCTGGGTGCCGCCATATTTGCCTCTGTTGCTGCCGGCGTTTTTGCCACGGTGAGTGAGGCGCAAGCCAGCTTAGCCTCCCCTGTCTATAAAAGTTATCTGCCTAATCCAGAGCGTGTGCCGGTGTACGAACAACTCTACGCCAAATATCAAGCTTTAGGTTGTTACGAAAGTGGAGAGGTAGCATGAAATATCGTGAATTAAAACGCCAGGTTTATGAAGCCAATCTAGAGCTGCAAACCCGTAATTTAGTGGTTTATACCTTTGGTAATGTGTCCCAAATTGATCGTGATGCAGGGGTGATTGCCATTAAACCCAGTGGTGTGTCTTATGCCGATATGAAGGCAGACGACATGGTGATTGTGGATTTAGATAACAAGATAGTTGAGGGCAGCATGCGTCCTTCTTCAGACACTAAAACTCATACTCATCTATATCGCCATTTTGCTGATATCGGTGGTGTGACTCATACCCATTCCACTTATGCCACAGCCTGGGCGCAGGCGAAATTATCTATCCCTTGTTTAGGTACTACTCACGCTGACTTTGTATTTGGTGAAATTCCTTGCACAGCAGAAATGAGTGACGAACAAATCAAACGAGATTACGAAGAAGAAACCGGTGTGCAAATTACTGACTGTTTCAAACAGCGTAGTCCTAATGAAGCACCCATGGTGATAGTGGCGGGACATGCGCCCTTTACCTGGGGCAAAGATGCTGCCAAGTCGGTATATCACGCGGTGATATTAGAAGAAATTGCCAAAATGGCCTATCTGACTCGTACCTTAAACCCAACAGGTTCGTTATTAAGTGCGGCGATTTTAAACAAACATTATCAAAGAAAACACGGTAGTGGCGCCTATTACGGCCAAAGCAACTAACCACAAATTTATTTATTACGAGGTTTAAACATTATTATGCCTACTAACAGCATTAAAAACGTCTGGTTTGTTACCGGATCACAAGATTTATACGGGCCCAAAGTCCTTGCATCCGTGGCTGAAAACAGCCAAGCCATGGTTAAAGAGTTAAATGAAACCGCAGCGTTAAACGTCAATTTGGTGTGGCAACCCACGGTGAAATCACCGGAAGAGATTTATGCGGTGTGCCAAGCGGCAAATACTGATCCTAACTGTGTGGGTCTGGTCTTATGGATGCACACCTTTTCACCCGCCAAAATGTGGATCAAAGGCTTAAATGCTTTGAGCAAGCCTTGGTTACATTTACATACTCAGTTCAACGCGGCCCTACCTTGGGCTGACATCGACATGAACTACATGAACTTACATCAAAGTGCCCATGGTGATCGTGAATTTGGTCATATTGGTACACGTATGCGTATAGAACGCAAAGTGGTTGCCGGTTACTGGCGCAATAAAGACGTGCAGAAACAAATGGATGATTGGTGCCGTGCCGCCAGTGGCTGGCATGAAAGTCGTCATCTAAAGGTCGCGCGTTTTGGCGATAATATGCGTCAAGTGGCAGTCACCGAAGGTGATAAAGTTTCAGCTCAAATCCAGTTTGGCTACGAAGTCAATGCCTACGGTATCCAAGATCTGGTTGATGTGGTCAATCAGGTCAGCGCCAGCGACATTAAAAACCAAATCGAATTATATAAAAACGACTACATCATCAGCGCTGATGCCTTGAATGATAGTTATCAATATAAAATGTTTGAAAACGAAGCCCGCCTAGAACTGGGCATGTTGAAGTTTTTAAACGACGGTAAATACAAAGCTTTTACTAACTGTTTTGAAAACCTCGCGGGCATGACGGGTTTACCCGGTTTGGCCACTCAGCGTTTGATGTCACAAGGTTTTGGTTATGGCGGCGAAGGTGACTGGAAAACCTCGGCCATGGTACGCATCATGAAAGTGATGGGTGAGGGCCGAACAGGCGGCACCTCGTTTATGGAAGACTACACCTACAACTTCGGTGCTGTTGACCAAGTATTAGGCGCTCACATGTTAGAAATTTGTCCAACTATTTCGCAAGCCAAAGCCCGTCTTGAAGTACACCGTCATACCATAGGCGTTAAATGTGATGTGGCGCGTTTGTTGTTTACCGCGTCGCCAGGCCCATCAATTAATGTTTCACCTATCGATATGGGTAATCGTTTCCGTATTATCGTGAGCGAAGCTGACACTGTTATCCCTCCGGCTGAGCTGCCTAAGTTACCTGTGGGCGGTGCAGTGTGGGAGCCAAAACCCAACCTATCGGTTGCCTCTGCAGCTTGGATCCATGCTGGTGGTGCTCATCACTCGGCTTACAGTCAGACAGTCACCACCGACATGATCATTGACTATGCAGAAATGGCCGGGGTTGAAACTGTGGTCATAGATGCCGATACCACTATCCGTAGCTTTAAAAACGAGTTGCGCCAAAGTGCGGCGTATTACCACCTCAATCGCGGCTTGTAAAAGCCCTTGGAAAAAGCCAATCTGCGGATTGGCTTTTTCAACGATTAAACAAGGTAAAAAATGTTAGATCTATCTTCTTACAGCGCCATTATTTTTGATATGGATGGCACCCTAATTGATTCAATGGGCGCCCATATACAGGCCTGGCGCATGACCTGTGAACATTTTTCTTATCCCTTTGATGGGGATTTTATGCATGGTTTGGGTGGGGTGCCCACGCGGCAAACCGTGGTTTTGTTAAATGAAAAGTTCAATCTTCAGCATTCGCCTGATGACGTAGCCGCCAAAAAACGTGAATTTTGGTTAACGCTGGACGATACCCCACGCATTATTGAACAAACTCATCAGGTACTACAGCATTATCACGGCAAACTAAAGATGGGCATTGGTACCGGCGCAGAACGCGCACACGCTGTTGATTTACTCAATAAAACGGGGCTTGATCAACTAGTTACTACCTTGGTTACTGCCAGCGATGTTACTCACGGCAAACCCCATCCCGAAACCTTTTTAACGGTGGCTCAGTTATTGGGTGTTGAGCCTGCTAAGTGCGTGGTGTTTGAAGATACCTTAATTGGCAAAGAAGCTGCTACTCGTGCCGGAATGGATTGCATTTTGGTATTAGATGGACAAATTCAACAAGAGGGGCAAAGTCTGCTCTTGGCTTGATTACACGCTATTGACTGGTCTGTTGGTTTTATTTTTATCAAGACTAATTAATGGCCTTACTAAATTATAAAAACCTTACTACAGGATAAATTATGTCTCAGACCTTATTAAGCAAACAGCACACTAGCCCTCTTGTTTCAAAAACATTGTGCATACGTGCACTTACTGTCGCTCTGGCGGCTTTATTTCTAAGTGCTTGCAATCCTGCTGGGCAAAGTACCAGCCAGACATCAAGTGAAAAAACAGCAGTAACGGAACAAACAATGAAAAGTACAAAATTTGCCGCTGATAGCAAGCCCTATGGGCAATTGGCCGATGGCACCCAAGTGGACATGATCACGTTAAGCAATCCTAATGGCATTGAAGTTGACGTTATCAGTTATGGCGGGATTATTACGCGTTTATTAACCCCTGATGCACAAGGCCAGTTGGGCGATATCGTCTTAGGTTTTGACAATCTTGACGATTATGTGAGTGCCAGCCCCTATTTTGGCGCTTTGATTGGTCGTTATGGAAATCGTATTGCCAATGGCCGTTTTGAGCTAAATGGTGAAACCTATCAACTAGATACTAATGACGGAGCTAACCATTTACACGGTGGAGTGCAAGGTTTTGATAAAAAAGTATGGGCTATGCAGCCTTTTACCACCGACAACAGCGCTGGCATTGTATTGACCTTACTTAGCCCCGATGGCGACCAAGGATACCCCGGTAATTTAGCCGTCGAAGTGACCTATGAACTGACTGCTGACAATCAGTTAGATATGCGCTTTAAAGCCAACACTGATAAAGCCACAGTGGTTAATTTAACCCAACACACTTATTTTAATTTGGCGGGCAAAGACGACATTCTTGCTCATCAAATGCAAATCAATAGCGCAACTCTCACTCCCGTTGGCGCGGGTTTGATCCCTACTGGTGAATTAAGCTCAGTTGAGGGTACACCTTTTGATTTTCGTCAGCCTAAAGCCATTGGTAAAGATATTCGCGTAGAAGATGCGCAACTGGCCTTAGGCTTGGGTTATGACCATAACTATGTAGTCAAAGCTGAGCCAAGTGAAGAGTTAGTGTTAGCAGCAACGGTAAGTGAGCCCACTACTGGCCGTGTATTAGAAGTGTGGAGTGAAGAGCCCTCGGTACAATTTTACTCAGGAAATTTTTTGGATGGCAGTTTGCAAGGCAAAGGTCGTACTTTTGGCCATCGTAGTGGTTTTTGTTTAGAGCCCCAGCACAATCCAGATTCGCCTAATCAGCCACAATTTCCGACTACCACTTTGTTGCCAGAAGATACTTATCAGACTCGCATTGTTTATCGCTTTGCGACGCAATAACAATGAGTGCTAAAAGCAACACACTTTACTCTGTCCGCATTGGCAGGGTTTGTCGTCGTTTTTAATAAATAATAGATAAGGATCCCATGAGAAATTGCATGAAAACCTTTAGTCAGTTGGCCATAATAACACTCATACTTGCTGTGACTGCCTGTAGTATTAATGAGGGCAAACACGCTGAAAAGGCGGGGGCGCCACAAAAAGGCAGCTTTACTAATCCGTTGTTTCCTAATGGGGCCGATCCTTGGTTGGAATATTGGGATGGTAATTATTATCTGACTACCACCACCTGGACCTCAGAATTGGTCATGCGTAAATCGCCCACCTTAGCTGGCCTTGTCTCAGCCGTTCCTATTAACGTATGGTCGGCCACCGAAGCCCAGCGTTGTTGTAATTTTTGGGCCTTTGAATTTCATCGTTTGCAAGGTCCCAATGGTTATCGCTGGTACATGATGTACACCGCAGGTCAAGACGGTACCTTAGATCATCAACATCTTAATGTGCTCGAAAGTGCCGGTGACGACCCCATGGGCCCTTATGAATACAAAGGTGCCATGATGCCGGATGTATGGAACATCGACGGTAATTACCTGCAATTAAAAGACAAACTTTACCTGATTTATTCCCAGTGGCAGGGTGATGAGCAGCGTAATTTGATTGCAGAAATGGATACACCTTGGAGTCTCAAGGCAGATACCAAACACGTGGTATTAACCAGACCTGTATTAGAGTGGGAAGTGAGTGAACGCAAAGTCACTGAAGGTGCCGAAATTTTGCAGCATAAAGGCCGCACCTTTATGACCTACTCAGGTAGTTTTTGTGATACTCCAGACTATAAATTAGGTCTGTTAGAATTGGTGGGCGATGATCCTATGGTTGCAGCCAATTGGCACAAGTCAGAGACGCCAGTATTTGAGCGCACCGAAACCGTGTTTGGCCCAGGTCATAATGGCTTTTTCACCTCGCCGGACGGCACGGAAGACTGGTTGGTTTATCATGCTAATGCACTGGAAACCGAAGGTTGTGGCGCTTCACGCTCCCTGCGCGCGCAAAAGTTTACATGGCATGACGACGGTACTCCTAACTTTGGCAAACCCATTACACCGGGTGTCATAGTCGCCCCTCCTTCTGGTGAAGATGGCCCCCTGGAAACCATAGTACAGGGTCAGACCTACTCCTTAGTTAACGCTACATCACAAAAGTGTTTGGATGTTGGTCCGAGCTTTGCCCTGCAAGCCCAATGTGCTGCCAGTAATAACGACTGGGTGCTGGACTCAACTACAGAAGGCTTTTACCGTTTAGCCAAACGTGATAGCAGACAATTTTTAGACCTTGCCCAATGTAAGGCTAAAGAGGGGGTGAATACCCAACTCTCACCTTGGCATAACAATTATTGTCAGCAATGGCAGCTTAAAACCGCGGACGATGGTTTAGTCACTATTATCAATCGCGCCACAGGTTTAAATTTGTCGCTGGCTAATTGCTCAAGTGACCTTGGTCAAGCAGTGCAACAAAATACCAATACTGAGTGCCAACAATGGCGTTTACAGCCGACGGGTGACGTGGCGATACTTAGTCAGCAAAGTGGTAAGGCCTTATCCATAGAACTAAGCCCAGCTAAATTTGCGCGTAATGTTGAACAAAGTGCTTGGACCAATAACACCAATCAAATCTGGCAGATGACGGCCACAGAATTTGGTTTTATGCAGCTTAAAAACAAAAATGCAGCAGAATTGTGTGTGGGCATTGCAGAAAATGCTGTAGTGCCAGGCGCTAACGTTGAGTTACAGCAATGTACGGCGCCAACCGCCCAATGGCGTATGCAGCCGGTTAATGGTGGAGGCTTTAATTTTATTAATCGTTATAGCAAGCAGGCGTTGAACTTTGCCAATTGTGGCTTAGCGCAAGGTACTAATATTGCTCAAGCTCCAGTATTGAATAACAACTGTCAGGTCTTCCATTTACGAGCGACGAAATAAGCCAAGGTTTTCGCTATCTAAGGAAAAAAGCCCGGAAGACCGGGCTTTTTTATCAGTAAAATTACTGCGGAAAGTGAAGATTTTTTAAAAATGGGTATTCGATTTATCCAATACCCTATGCTTACGACTTAAAGCTTAGTCTGTAATAACTGACGGCGGTGAAATGCTAAAAAGCCCAGACTGGTAAGCATTAACAAACCAGTAGCAGGGGCAGAAACATCTTTCGCCTCAAAATCATAACTACCATCAGCTTCGGTACCTGATATAACAGCATTATTCTTAATGTATTTTTGTTGTTAATTAATTGTAAATTTATCTGACATTTTTTATATCGAATTTCCGTTCTGGTGCAATGCTGACAGTCAGTTATGAATGTGCTTAAATTTGCTAGATAAATCATTGATATGGAAAAGGCAAAGATGAAAGAAAAAGAGTTTAGTGTGTGGTCTGAAACACGCAAAAAGGGCAAGTTGAAATTCACCCTAGTGAATGGTTTATTAGCGTGGGGTGTACCTATGTTTATTATTATGACGTTTGTAGCAAACGATGCTTTTGATGACTCAGGTATTATCCTTTCTTATGTATTAATCAATGCAGTTGCTTGGACGGTTGGCGGTTTATTATTTGGTATTGCTACATGGTTTTATTCAGAGCGTAAATATCGTAAAGAAATCGACAAGCGCACCGCTGCTTTATAAAAATTAATCCCATACCTATTAAAAAACCTAGCCGATTTATCTCAGGCTGCAACAAAACGTGTTTATTCACTTGTTTTGAAGCTGCCACTAAGGAGTATTTTTGGACATTAAAATAGCTACAACATCCGCCCAAATCGAGTCTTGTTTTGCTGTATTAAAGGAATTGCGCCCGCATTTAGTTGCGACGGAGTTTGTCAGTACAATTACTCGGTTGCATCAATCCCATGGTTTTTGCTTGGTGTATTTATGCGCTCCCGATGTGAAAGCGGTAGCCGGTATTCGTATGGCAGAATGGTTGTATAGGGGTAAATATTTAGAAATTGAGGATTTGGTCACTGCTACGAATGCGCGCTCAAAAGGTTATGGCAGCACATTATTTGATTGGTTGTGTCATTACGCAAAACAACATGATTGTAAACAAGTTAGGCTGGTATCAGGGGTACAACGTGAGGATGCCCATCGATTTTATCTGGGTAAGGGCATGAAATATGAGGCTAAGTATTTTTCTCTGAACATTTAATCTTCAGTCGTTTGTTGACTCATTTTCAAGTCTTTAATGGCTTGGAGTCTTAACTCATTTAAACGCAGTTTTATAGCTTGGCCTTGCAGGCCACTGGCTACTATGGCTTTGATATCTACTTGCAAGGCGCGTTGATAAGCCTGCCAAAAATAGTGGCTATTAGGATATTCACGCTCTTCAAATCCGGTCCTGCCACGGGCATCGGCTTCACAACACAGTAATAAATCGGCAAAACGTTGGGGTTTGCGCCATACGTCACAGTGATTAAGTACTTTCAATATGGTGGCAGGTTTCAACTCAAAGGCCTTATGCACATGAGTGTGGTATTCACTCATGAGTAGCGCGAGTTCACGGCAGTCATTCGGAGCTTTAAGTCTGTCACATAAGTTATTAATGGCCGCTAAACCAGATTTTTCATGGCCGGGATGTGAGGGCCAACGATGTTCTGGGGTGAGTCCTTTACCCAAGTCATGAACGAGTGCGGCGAAACGCACAGTGAGTTTGTCGCTTAATTTAGCGGCTTGTTGCAACACCATGATAGTGTGAATGCCGGTGTCAATTTCTGGATGCCACTGCGCTGGATTTGGGATGCCCCAAAGTATCGCGAGTTCTTTGAACCAAATAGTTAAGGCACCACTTGCACGCAATACCTCTATATAGATATCGGGGTTGGCGCCCTCTAAGCTGCGAGCGGTTTCTTGCCAAACCCGCTCGGCACTGAGGTACTCTAGTTCGCCACTACCACAGATTTGTTGCATCAAGGTGAGAGTTTCTGGCGCGATAGTAAAACCTAGTCCGTGGTAACGAGCAGCAAAACGCGCGACGCGCAATACTCTGAGTGGATCTTCGACAAAGGCATCAGATACATGACGTAGTACTTTTTTGGCTAAATCGTTCTGGCCGTGGTAAGGGTCAATGAGCTGATTATGCTCATCCATGGCGATGGCGTTAATGGTTAAGTCACGGCGCATTAAATCATCTTCAAGGCTAACATCGGGTGAGACATCACAGACAAAACCGCTGTAACCGCTGCCTGTTTTACGTTCGGTACGGGCGAGGGCATATTCTTCTTTGGTTTTGGGATGTAAAAATACCGGAAAATCCGCGCCCACTTGCTGATAACCTAAGTCCAGCATGTGTTTAGGTGTGGCACCTACCACTACCCAATCGCGATCTTTAACACTTAGGCCTAACAGCGTATCGCGCACTGCTCCACCCACTAGGTATATTTGCATTTGTACTGTTATGGTATGCCTTAGGTAAGTAACTGCATGTATTATGCCTTAAAGCTAAATAATTCATATAATTAAGCCCAAAAAGTTGTGTTTTAGCGTGCCAGTGCCTTTGACAATAATTGGCTTACTGGTTAGTTTAGCAGCGCAACTTTTTAAAAGGCTGAGCACAGTAAAACTATGTATCTGAGTTATTTTGGATTATCTGATAATCCCTTTTCTATCGCGCCAAACCCTGACTATTTGTATATGAGTCCACGCCACAAAGAAGCCTTAGCTCATTTGATTTTTGGCTTGCGTGAAAGTGGTGGATTTGTGATGTTAACTGGCGAGGTCGGCACGGGTAAAACCACGGTATCCCGTAAATTAATGCAACAGTTACCACACAATACTCAGGTGGCGATGATCTTAAATCCGAGTTTGTCGGCGATTGAATTATTGGCGACAATTTGTGATGAGCTGGCGATAGAGCATCAAACTCAACAGCTGAGCCTTAAATATTTTACCGATTTGATCCTCAGCAAACTTGCTGCTAACCATCAGTTGGGCATTAATACGGTGCTCATTATTGATGAAGCTCAGCACTTACAGCCCGAAGTACTGGAGCAACTCAGGTTGCTGACTAATCTTGAAACCAATCGTGAAAAATTACTTAAAGTGGTATTAATAGGTCAACCTGAGTTGCAGCAATTATTAAAACGCAACGAATTACGCCAACTCGCCCAACGCATTACTGCTCGTTATCATTTATTGCCTTTAACCGCGGCTGAGGTTAAATCTTATATTGCCCATCGTCTTGGTGTAGCTAACGGTGATATCAGCACCTTTAGTCAAGGCACTATTAACGCGGCGTTTCGTATTACCGGCGGTATTCCACGAGTGATCAATTTACTGTGTGATAGAGCCTTAACCCTGACCTTTACCAAGCAGTTACCGGTAGTACAAAAGCATATTTTTTATGCCGCGGCTGAGCAAATTCTCGGTGCTGATGTGCTTAAACAACGGGTAGGTAAACGCTGGACGTATTTGTTAGTGGCGAGTTTTGTTGTGGCAGTCACTGTAGGTTTTTGGCTAGGAAGACTGTATGCATAATTGTATTCAAACACAAAACCTCAAACCGGGCATGGTGATAGTGCAGGTCACTCAACAAAATGGTCCCATCAAAATCCGTAAAGCGGGTTTGGTAACCAGTATAGAGATGATCCAAGGTTTGCTCGAAATGGGCATTCAAGAAGTGCAAATAGATCCTAATCAAACCGTCGAGATCGAAGCCTCTGCACCTGTGATACAAAACTCCGCCACCATGCAACTGCTGCAAAGTCATAGTGCTACTGTGCCTAAAGCTGACCACCATTTACATGATCAATTTAATCGCAGTTTGTTTTTACCTTCAGTGCAGGATATTCCGTCACAGTGGCAGTTTTACACTAAACGTGCCGCCATCTTGGCTGCATTGGTTATAGTGGGTTTAACCCTGGGTTTTGGCGCCGCATATTTACCCAGTGTGCTGGCGCTACGCAGTCCTTTAGTGCTTGCTGAGCCAGTTGCAGAGGTAAGTGAAAAAAACTCAACAACTGATAATGTAGAAGAGCCAATATTGGCCAATACCCCCCCGGCTACCAGCCAAAATCCACCGGAAAATACTCCAGCTCAAGTTGAGATTCAGCAGCCTAAACTTGCGCAACAAGAGCAAGAGCCTGAAACAGAACAATATGAAGTTAAAGAGCCAAGCAAGGGAGTAGAAGTAACACAGTCAAGAACGGCAGAAAAACCACAGCCCGCTTCGCCCGAATTATTAAAACGTTTTGAAAAAGTTATCCAACAAATGGAAAGGGAAGAGCGTTATGCCAGTAAAAATAGCGAAGCTGAGTCATTAGCTAATAATAACGGGCCCATAGTGGATCTGAATGAGTTTCCGATTTTAAACGAGCAGGGTGAAGCTCTTGTTGAACAAAACCTAAATGAGCAAAAAGTATCAGAGCAAGGTGAGTTAATCGCGAAACAAAATATGTTGACGCAAGTAGCCAAAGAACGCATTGTGCAAGATGTGCCACGCATCGATCAGTTGCCAGACTGGCTGATGAAAGAGTTACCCAGCATGGCGTTTTCTGCCCATATGTATGCCTCAGTACCATCTGAGCGCTGGGTTCGAGTGAATGGGCAAAATAGAGGAGAAGGTGAGTTAATCGATAATAAAGTGCAGATCCTACAAATCGCGCCTCAGCATGTGATCTTAAATTATGCTGGTCATGAGTTTAGCATGCAGGCTATGACCGACTGGTAAGGTCTTGCTTTGCTTCACCTTTGAAATTGCAGCCATCTTAGCTGCTCTCACTTACCGCGGTTAGCTAGCCTATTTACACTTAGTGGGCTAATAGGGTTTGATGTAAAAACTGTTTTAGATTTAATTCAAAGTCGGCTGGATCTACGCTGCCTACAATAACATCATCAACCACTGCCAAATCCAACTGAGTGACGGTGTCATGCTGTCTGCTGTCTAAGTCATAAAAAGCCATTACCACAGGTTGCAAAGGACGTTTTTTATTTAAACGCATGACAATGGCGAGTTTGTTACTGGCGAGTTTTACCAGTGAGCCTATGGGAAAAGCGCCAATACACAGGATAAACTGCTCTATAAGCTCGTTATCAAAACCTTGAAGTTGCTCGCTCATATAATGCAGCGCCTCAGCCGGTTTGTAGGCACTACGATAGGGTCTGACGCTGGTTAATGAGTCATACACATCAACAATTGCGGCCATACGTCCGTAAATTGAAATATCTTCTGCCATTAAACCCTGAGGATAACCAGAGCCATCGAGTCGTTCATGGTGTAAACGAACGACTTCACGGCTTACCTCAGAAATAGTATCTATGCTGCTGATCATTTTTAAGGCGATATTGACATGGTTTTGCACCTTTTTAGTTTCAGCCTTATTAAAACACTCGGGTTTTTCGGTGAGTAGCAATGGCAGTTTTATCATGCCAATATCCATTAATAAGGCACCCGCTCCCAATTGACGCATTAAGGTTTCATCAAAGCCCATATGGCGCGCAAATACGATAATTAAAATGGCGCAATTGAGGCTGTGTTCTAGAAAATATTGATCATTTTCACTGATTAAGGTCACGATATTAATGGCATCGTCACATTCAAAAACCTTGTCCATTAATTGCTGGCTCACCGCATTAACACTGGCAATATCCGCTACTTTGGCGGTTCTTATCCTCGTCATTAACTGGCTATGTACGGTTTTAATTTGCTCGTAAACTTTCAGTGCGTGATCTAACTGTTGTTGGTAATTCAGACCTTGTTCATTGACTTGGTCGAGGGGAAGGGCAGAATCGCTAAGCTGATTTTGTAGGCTGCGATTCAGATCTATTTCGATTTGTAATATGCCTTTATCAACGAGTTTAGCGATCTCTTGGTCGCTTTGTATAATGCCGCCAGAAGTAACCCGATACACACCTGCTTGTTTGGTTACTTGAGTCACAAACATTCCCGGTTGTAACTCTGTTATATCAATCACTTTTAGCATTATTTAATCTCATATTTTGGAATAAAAGCTTGAAGTACATAGTGTTGGAGAATTTATACAAGCCGTCAAGTAATCTCGCAAGTTCTGGGTGGGGCGCTTAACCTTGACTTATTTCCCACGCAGCATAAATACGTTTACACTCGCTGTGAAATTTCCCATTTTTAGTAAAATGGTTACTCATTAGTACGGATTGGTATTAAGACAAACTAGCAGTAGATAAGGATTCTGAATTGGGCCTGCTAAGCGATAACGCAAAAAAACGCATAAACCGAACTTTTTTAAACACACTGTTTTGTCTGAGTATTGCGAGTGTTTGCAGTGTTGATGCAATTGAAGCCCCTATAACATTACAGAATGAAATCAACGTTACTACAGGCGAGGGTTATTTCCCTTATGTTGATAATAATTTTATGTTGGGTGGCTGGTCACGGGCCTTAGTACAACAAACCTTTTTAACTATGGGACATGAGCTTAGTGTTGAAATATTACCTTGGGCTCGGGGCCTAAAGTGGACCTTGGAAGGTAAGTTTTTAGGTACCTTTCCCTACGTTTATTCTGCTGAGCGTGCAGAACAGTTTTTGTTTTCAAAAGCGATTAATCAAGTGCCAATCCGCATGTATGTTGCTACAGACTCCGCATTTAAAAAAATCGAACAAATTCAGGGTAAACGCCTGTGCATTCCGCATGGGTATACCATTGGACAAGCAGAACAACGGATAATTGAGCAATACGCCATGACAGTTAACCGCGCTAAAGATGCGATTGGTTGTGTCGGTCAAGTACAACGAGGCTGGAGTGATGCTGGTTTAACCAACGGCTATATCGCCGCGCATAAAATAAGTCAGTCTAAAAATGGGGAAGCACCCATAATAATATTCCCCCAAGAACTCTCCTTTGAACCGCTGTATTTTTTAGTTAGTAAAACCTACCCCAACGCCCAGCAATGGATTGATGAATTTAATCAGGCCTTTGCAACATTAGAAAAAAGCGGTCAAAAGCAAAATATTGACGAATTATTTTTACGCGCTATTACTCAGCCGTAAGCAAATATATTAGAAATTTGATTTTATACAGCAGAGATAATTAATCTAAAAAATAAATGCAAACGTTTTCATTAATGTTAAAAGTTTGTGTATAGTTCGCTCCCTTAGATAAATATACCCCTTGTCATTGGAATTGTACGACGGCGGCAAAAGAATAAAACCCATGAGCTTAGTCCCTTAAGTGATTAGAGCGAATGAATGCAGCCAACAAATGTACAGTTTCAAGGATGAAGGATTAAATGTACGTTAAATCGTTGTTGGGAGCTTTACATG
>NZ_LSNE01000015.1:27641-127203 GCF_001565895.1 Paraglaciecola hydrolytica | reverse complement strand
GGCCTCAAATTTTTACTGGCGGGTATTCGATGTTTTTTTGTTTATCTTTTATACCGATGTTTTTGGTATAGCACCCGCTGCGGTGGGTACCATGATGTTGGTGACCCGCTTAATCGATGCTTTTTCTGATCCCCTTATGGGCGCGATGGCTGACCGTACTCAAACCCGTTTTGGTAAATTTCGGCCTTATTTATTGTGGGGGATTATACCGCTAGCTGCTGCTGGAATACTGACTTTTACTGTTCCTGATTTTGATGACTCAGGAAAGCTTATTTGGGCTTATTGCACCTATATTTTTATGATGCTGGCTTACACCTTTATCAATGTACCATACGGCGCGTTACTTGGCGTTGTCACTGCTGATAGTCAACAACGTACTACTTTAACCAGTTTCCGTTTTATCGGGGCTTTTTCAGGCGGCACTTTGGTGGCCTATATGACTCCCAAATTAGTGGCGTTTTTAGGTCAGGGTGATGAAGCACTAGGTTGGCAGCTCACCATGACAGCTTATGGTTTTGTGGCACTGGTATTATTTTTAGTGACTTTTTTAGCCACAAAAGAACGCATAGCTCCACCTGTCGGGCAAAAAACACCTATAGCGCAGGATATTAAAGATCTGTTGTCTAACAAACCTTGGTTAGTGCTCTTTGCGCTGGCTTTGATCATCATGTTAACCATTACCTTGCGTGGCAGTGTGGGGACCTTTTATTTTAAATATTATGTGGGTCGTGAAGATTTGATCGCAGACTTTTTAACCATCTACATGATTTCTTTAGCGCTAGGCGCCGCGAGTACGCCCTTATTAAGCCGCTTCTTTGATAAACGTACTTTATTGATTATCTTGATGTCGCTGGTATCGGTGTTATCGGCGGCCTTCTTTTTTGTGCCCAAAGATGCCATTTGGCTGATGTACAGTTTGCAGTTTGCTATTGGTTTGTGTCTGGGACCAAAATCACCTTTGGTGTTTTCGATGTATGCGGATACTGCCGATTATTCACAGTGGCGTAATGGTCGTCGGGCAACGGCCATGATCTTTTCAGCGGCGTCATTTTCACAAAAACTCGGTGGGGCGATGGCTGGCGCTATGATCGGCTGGATGTTAGGTGCCTTAGGTTATGTGGCCAATCAAGAACAAAACGCTGGCTCTGAATTAGGCATAGTATTGCTAATGACCTTAATACCGGCGGCCTTTGCCTTATTAGCGGTAATCGTAGTGCGTTTTTATTCGTTAAATGAAAAACAAGTCAAGCAAATACAAAGTGAATTAAAACTGGGGGAGTTTAATGGTTAAGGTGGTTAATAAGGCGGTGACAAATATGATTTTGGATTGCCAATCACAAGGTGCTAAATATGTGCTGAAAAGCCCAACTAGTCTGCCCAATGCGGGCGGCTTTTTGTGGAATCAACAAATGCTGATCCAGGCTAACTGCCGTGGTTATGCCATCGCCCAGTTTATGCAGCCTGATGCGGGCAAATATGTTTCTGGGCCAGCACTTGAAGCGAAAACCTTTATGCAGCCCGAGCAACCTTATTATGCCAATCATCCTGGTCGTTTTTTCTATATTAAAGATAATGCTACGGGTGAGCTTTTTTCCGCGCCTTATGAGCCGGTACGTGCACCTCTAGCGCGTTTTGAATTTATCAATGAGGCTCATCAAATCTCTTGGTTGGTGGAATGCCAACAATTAAGAGTGACTTTGTGTTTACGTCTACCTACTGAAACGGCTATTGAATGTTGGCAATTTAGCGTGGAAAACCTCAGCGATAATGCACGAGATATTAGTGTGTATCCGTATTTTCCTATTGGTTATCGCTCGTGGATGAATCAGTCAGGGCAGTATAATAGTGAGCTTAACGCGGTGGTGTGCCGTAGTATTGAGCCTTATCAAAAAGTCGCCGATTATTTTAAAAATCAAAGTTTGCACGAGTTAACCTTTTTGGCTTGTGAGCGCAGTGCTGATAGCTGGGAAACCCGCCAGCATGAATTTGAAGGCGAGGGTGGTTTACACAATCCTTCGGCCATTCAAAATACCACTTTAGCTAATGGTCAGGCTAACTACTGCACTCCCACTGCGGTGATGCAATTTAAGTTGAAGCTAAACCAAGGCCAGTCTGAAAAATTACACTTTATATTTGGCCCAGCCAAAAACAGTGAGCAAATTTCTAAGTATAAAAAGCAGTTTTTAAACAATGCCGAGCAAACCTTTGCGCAATTAGGAGAGCAATATCAGGCTTATCTGGCACAAGGGGAAGGCGTACTGCAAGTCAGTACCCCTGAGCCGGAATTTGATGCCTATGTAAATCACTGGATGGCACGCCAGCTCTATTATCACGGTGATGTAAACCGTTTAACCACTGACCCTCAAACCCGCAATTATTTACAAGATAATATGGGCATGAGTTACATCAAACCAACGACGACTCGTGATGCGTTTGTACGTGCATTGAGTCAGCAAAAATCCACCGGTGAAATGCCTGATGGGATTTTATTAACGGCTGGGGCTGAGCTTAAGTACATCAATCAGGTGCCCCATACGGACCACTGTGTGTGGTTACCAATTTGTCTGCAAGCCTATTTAGATGAGACAGGTGATTATGCGTTGCTCGACAGTTTACTGCCCTTTAGTGATTCTGAGCAGTTGTTAAGTGTCAGTGAGCACATTAGTTTGGCCATGCATTGGTTAGATAAAAGTCGTGACGAACGTGGCCTCAGTTATATCAATCAGGGCGATTGGTGTGACCCGATGAATATGGTGGGTTATCAAGGCAAAGGGGTTTCGGTGTGGTTAAGTTTGGCCAGCGCTTATGCCTTAAAATTGTGGACCCAAATATTACAAGAGCATCTGGGCACTACTAAGCCTGAAATGGTCTTTTTTAACCAGCAAGCAGAGTTAATGAATCAAGCGGTGAATCAACACTGCTGGGCAGACTCATGGTTTGCCAGAGGGATTACCGATGCAGGCCGAGTATTTGCAACCCAAGCGGATAAAGAGGGCAAGATATTTTTAAATCCTCAAAGCTGGGCCTGGCTTAGTGGTGCGGCAGATGCACGTCAAACCGGCCTTATGTTAACGGCGATTGAGCAGCAATTGCATACCCCTTATGGCGTGATGATGCTGGCACCGGGTTATACCGCTATGGTCGAAGACATTGGTCGAGTAACTCAAAAATTCCCTGGTACGGCAGAAAATGGCTCAGTTTATAACCATGCTAGTGCCTTTTATATTTATAGTTTGTATCACATAGGCCAGGCGGATTTAGCCTTTGAGCAGTTGCTTAAAATGCTGCCAAAACAACAGGATATGCTGCAAAGAGGGCAATTGCCTTTGTTTATCCCTAACTACTATCGTGGGGCGTATTATCAGTTTCCCGATGAAGCGGGTAAGTCGAGCCAACTATTTAATACCGGCACTGTGGCTTGGTATTATCGTATTTTGCTTGAACAGTTATTTGGGGTGCGAGGCAGCAAAAAGGGGTTAATCATCAAGCCCCAATTGCCTAGCCACTGGAATACGGCGACTATCCAACGTCGTTTTAGGGGCGCGTTGTTCACTATTGAGTATCAACGTATGGTTGGTATCACTGAACAGCAAGTTTTTGTTGATAATTCTCCCGTCGAGGCGCAGTGTATTAGCGATTTTTCAGCAGGTAATCACTATCAGGTAACTGTGAATTTGCCTATAGGATTACAATAATTAGAGTGGAAAGTGAGATGGAAACTCAGCAAAAACCTAGCAGTAAGTTAAAACTTATCATCGTCATGGGAGTCAGTGGCTGTGGTAAATCGTCAGTTGGATCAACCATAGCCAAAGATCTAGGTTTTCAATTTATCGAAGCCGATGATCATCATTCAGCAGCCGCCAAAAAACATATGGCGGCGGGCAAACCGTTGACCGATGCCATGCGTGAACCTTGGTTGCAGCGTTTAATGGATATCATCAGTGCCAGCCCCCAGCAAAATACTGTAATGGCCTATTCGGGCTTGCGACGTAAACATCGCCAGCGATTTCGAGAGTTGGGTTTTGATACCTTGTATGTGCATTTGTATGGGGAGCAAGAGGTAATTTTGCGCCGTATGCAAAAGCGTAAAGATCACTTTATGCCAACCTCCTTGTTGGCAAGTCAGTACAGTGCTTTAGAGTTACCGGATGCCGAGCCTGATGTAGTGACACTGGATATAGGCATAGATCTGCAACATATCGTTGAGCGGGTACATGCAGTGATCCGATTAATTCAACCACTGTCGCTTAACAGCGCTATGGCTTAGGTAACATAAATAAATCGAAATTAAGATCACCAGTGTTGGCATGATGAGGGCGGTTACACCATAAACCTCCAAGACTTCACTCATAAAGAATGAGTGAAAGTTTTGTGCTAGTACCCCCAACAAAGAAAGCCACAACAAAGGGATTGCCCACGCTTTTTTTAACACCAGCGCAAGACAACCCAATACACCACCAAATACCGCACAGGCAAAGGCAATCGTTATCCACAGTGGATTATTTTGATAAAGCGCTTGTTCTGCCACAGGCAGTGCCGCAATGTGTTCTGGCGTTAGCATAAGATGCTGAATAAAAGCCAGCAAGCCGAGTAAATTCCAGATCAGCAGTACAATTGCTACGGGTTTAAACCAACCGGCGATTTGTGGTGTTTGTTCAGTCGTAGTCTGTTTGGTGTTTGGCATAAGTTTTCCTGTTTTTTATTATTATGAAATATCTTTACAATAAATTAACAAACACTCAAGGCAAACACAAACTCACATAGGCAAGAGCTTGCCGGGTGGCGATAGAAAAGGCAAAAATGCACCGCAAAGGCAAGAAGACTATGGCCTGTCAACGACAGAATGTAGTCACCTGAGAGTGTTAAAGGCTTATCCGGTATAAATGCAGTTACGGCCATTTTTTTTAGCTTGATACAAGGCCGTATCGGCACGGTAAAATAAACTGAGCGATGAATCATGTAATTTCGACAACGTAGTACCTATGCTGCAAGTGACCTGATGTTGTTTTAATAGCGGATCTGCGGCTACCACAGAGGAAATCCTTTGGGCGATTTGAATAATGGTGTCGGTGCTGGTGTCAGGCAACAAACAGCAAAATTCATCGCCACCAAAACGAAAAGCAAAATCTGACTCGCGCATGCAGTGAGTAAGAGTTTGGGTAAAAGCGATCAGTACTTTGTCGCCCTCATGGTGACCACATTTATCATTAACTTGTTTAAAATTATCTAGGTCCAATACCAACAAACCAAAGGGGCTGGAGTGTCTTTGGGCATGACTGAGTAAACGGCTGACTGACTCGGTGTAGCTCGCTCTGTTACCTAAAGAGGTCAGATAATCTCGCATAGCAAACTGTTTAATTTGATGGTGTTCTAGCGCGTTTTTCAGCGGGTTGGCAAAATACAAATGCATTTGTTGCAATATCTGCCAGTCTTTGGCTGACAAAGTACGGCTAAAACCATAGTGCAGGCTGGCTACAACTTGCCCATTACGCACACAGCTTAGGGTTTTAAGTTTGATCTGTTCATGCCACTCACCCAATACAAGGGCTTGATCGTCAAATTGTAACTTGAGGCTTTTGAGTTGCAAACGAGTGGTCAATTGTTGAAAAAAGATATCGGTTAGGCGCGGTAAATCAATGGTGCTCAACAATTTGTGCATCAATTGATTGATTTCGGTATGACTCATTCCTTGATTGAATTGTTCCAGATTGAAGAAGTTATCACTGATCCCTTCATCATAAATCGGGTTGAGTTGCTCCAAAATATTCTCCTGCCAAAAAATTGTCGAATAACTAAACAAATAACGGTGTATTTGCATACTCAGCAATTAGCGTGCCTAGTGTTCATATCGGCTGATTTATGGACTTTTAGGGTTTTGTTAACTTACGGTGAGATAGGGAGCATGTGAGTGTTGGTAAGGCTGCAAGGGGGGCCTATGCGATTAAGTAAAATTGAGGCGCTCAGGTTTTTTTAGCAATCCGGTAGCTATCTACTATCCCGACTAACCAGCAAACCACTAACACCCAAGTTGTCATGGTAAGTTGCTGGCTATTAGTGCCGGCCAATTCTGCGGATACCGCCGCACTTATTTTGCCTATATCCAGCGGAATGGCTCCACTCAAAATCTTAGCGCTAATATCATTGGCAATATCTACGGCGCTGGCCAGCAAAAAATATAAACACGCCATAGAAACCGCAATTAACAGGCCAGCCATGAATTTGCTTTTTAACCATAGATGGCCGCAACCCGGAAAGGCCAGGGCAGACAACAGAACAGCTTTAGTGGTACGAGTCATGGTTAAATACACAATGCCTAAATTAAGTTTTATATCGACAAGTTAAAAGTCAATAAGTTGCCAGTTGTTATAACGCTGACATCGCATTGAAGTCAATTTGGTATTCATCTTTGTTTTATCTATATTTTTTTGTTCAAAAAAATTGAACTAACAATGCAAAATGTTTCGATTTTTTCTTTTAGTGATTGCCTCTATAGTTATTTCAACAGCAAAACAGCTGCGTAGTAAACACTAAACGAAGCGTTAAAAAATTTAACTTAATGAAGAGGATTACACCATGAACAAACAAACATTAGCGACACTCTTTAGCTCAAACGCAGGTTTTGCACCCTTAGCCTTGCGTATACCCATCGGCATCACATTTATTGCCCATGGCGCCCAAAAACTATTTGGTGCTTTTGGTGGTTATGGCTTAGAAGGTACAGGTCAGTGGATGGCGTCTATCGGATTAGAGCCTGGGTATTTGATGGCATTGTTGGCCGGTAGTGGCGAATTTTTTGGCGGTTTATTGATTTTATTGGGCTTAGTCACTCGCCCTGCGGCATTAGTTTTGGCCGTGACTATGGTTGTAGCGATATTCAGTGTGCATTTCCAAAATGGCTTATTTATGTCTAACAATGGTTATGAGTTTGGCTTAGCTTTATTGGCAGCCGCGGTTTCACTGGTATTTTCTGGCTCAGGTAAAGTGGCTTTAGATACTGTCATTGCCAAAAAATTAGCCTAATAGTTAAGCTGGAAGGAGTATAAAAATGATTGAAATTAGACACGCAAATGACAGAGGCAAAGCCAATTTTGGTTGGTTGGATAGCCGTCACACTTTCTCCTTTGGTTCGTATTATGATGAAAAACATATGGGACACTCGGCCTTAAGAGTGATCAACGATGACACGGTTGTACCTGCTGCGGGCTTTGGTACTCATGGTCACCGCGACATGGAAATCATTACTTTTGTTACCGAAGGTGTGATTGAACACAAAGACAGTATGGGCAACATACAGCGTTTGCCTGTCGGTGAATTTCAATTGATGTCAGCAGGTCGAGGTGTGACCCATAGTGAATACAATGGCTCAAAAACCGATAGCTTGAAGTTTTTGCAAATTTGGATAGAGCCTAATGAAACAGGGGGGGAGCCTGGCTATCAGCAAAAAAGCTTTGGTCAGGCTCAGGGCTTAACGCCGGTAATTACGCCAACTGGTATCGACGGCACGCTGAAAATTCGCCAACAGGCATCGGTGAGTCAGTTATATTTGGCGAGCAATACTGAGGAGAGAGTCACTATTGCAGCACAGCGCAAGGCTTATGTGCATGTAGTAACAGGCGTTTTGCAACTTGACGGTCAAACGCTTGTTGCTGGTGATGGAGCTAAAATCAGTCAAGTTAAGCAACTGAGTTTGGTTAATCAAGGCGATGACGCTGTTGTCGCATTAGTATTTGATTTGCCATAATAATAATGAGGAGTAATGTAGCCTAAGTAGCGGACGATAGATCTCTACTTAGGCCTTTGTTTTATTGTCATGGATTAGAAAAAATGCGCAACGCTATCACCCTTGATGCCATCCGAGTACTCGAAGCTATTGATAATAAAGGGAGTTTTTCTGCCGCTGCGCAAGCTCTGTTTAAAGTACCTTCAGCGATTACCTATACCATGCAAAAACTCGAAAGTGACCTGGGAGTGGTATTGTTTGATCGCAGTAACAAACGCGCTGTGCTGACACCCGCCGGACGTTTAGTATTAGATGAAGGCATTCAGCTCTTACAGTCTAGCGCCCGACTTGAAGAAAAAGTCCATCAACTGGAATCAGGCTGGGAAGCTAAGCTCACCATTGCCAAAGATACCATCATCCCTGACGCCCAGTTGTTTGAGATCCTTGGGCGTTTTTGTGGTTTGAATAAACAGGTCGAGATTACCATTATCGAAGAAGTGCTCGGCGGCGGTTGGGATGCCTTGTATACCAAACGAGCCGATATCGCCATTGGAGTAACGGGCGAGTTACCCAAAGGCCAGTTTAATGTACATGCTTTGGGGGAACTTGAATTTGTGTTTGCGGTTGCCAGACACCACCCCTTAGCCGATTTTGTGGGGCTGATTGAAACTCAGCATATCAAGCAGTTTCCTACCCTAGTGGTGGCTGACAGTTCCCGCACTTTGCCAGGGCGTTCGTCTGGTTTATTCGACAGTAAACAAGTGATTAGAGTGAGTAATATGCCAAGTAAAATTCAAGCTCAAATCCAAGGTATTGGTGTGGGTTTTTTGCCCTTGCATTTGATTAAAAAAGAACTTGAAACGGGAGAGTTAATTATTAAAGGTTGTGCGATCCCAAGGCCACCCATTCCCGTGTATTTTGCTGTCGAAAAAGGACGGGCAGGTAAAGCATTAGAATGGTTTAGCCAGGAGCTTAAACAACAAATGTGGTTTGTTTAATCAATAAAAAGACGTTCATAAGTGGTAGGTAGAGTACTTAGCTTTTTAATCGTAATATCTTTATAAAAAATTTCTGCAGCTTCGCTTTGTAACTGGATTTTTCCTTCAACAAGGGGCGTACTGACGCCGTCTTTTAAATAGCGCGAATTACGTAGAACCATTACTACATGGCCATTCACTATATGCAAACTTTGGCCTTCAAAACAAATCAGTTCTAAGCTATTCCACTGTCCTGCAGGTTTTTCGTGATTTTCTTTGCGTAATACAAAACCAAGCAGAGCCTCACCTTTACCTACTTTTAAATAGTCTTGACTTTCATCGGCCACGGCATTCATCACATACTCTGGCTGATAAGCACGAATATCGATGGCAGAGGTGGCTTGTGACCAATAATCCCCTATATGCCCTTCCATTATTTGAAATTCTTGGGATAGCATCCAAGAGCGAAAATATTCTTGCCCGTGTTCACCAGTGCCATGATACAAAATGCCACTGTCTTTGAGTTTGTGTAACCGTGGTTGCCATTTCAAATCGCCCCAACGAAATTGCAATTTGAGATGATAATTGCGATAGCTTTGTTTGCTGGTCACCGCGCCATAGATCTCACCACTGACTCTTAGTACATTCTGTTGATCTTCTTCTATAACCGTAAATACTTGATGTACATCATTACCGGTATTTAAGCCGATGGGGCTGACGGCGTTGCCTTGTGCATCCAAAGGAATATTGCCGTCGTAGTTTTCAGTATGTTTATAACTTAAATAGGTATCCCATTGGCTGAGATTTTTATCTAATAAATTTTGCCATTCTGCGGCGCCACTGAAGGTGCTGAAAAAATATAGCAGCGCTAAAAAACGAGATGCTTGCATGGTAATGAATATTTAAAGAGGATTTAGATAGGCTAGTGTAACAGCATTATGTGACGATTATTTAGCACAACCATTTATCATAACCACTTTATTACGCCCAGCGTGTTTGGCCTCGTATAAAGCAACGTCGGCCTCTTTATAAAGTGTTTCAAATTTGCATTCCTGGGCGGCGATAGAGATACCAATCGACAGAGTGACATTAATGCTTTGCCCATCAATTTCCATGGTGGTCTGCATGATTTTTTCGCGGATACGTTCTGCGACTTCCTGAGCGGTTTGACAGGATGTCTCAGCTAAAAAAATACCAAATTCTTCGCCACCTAAACGGCCAAATATGTCGTATTCACGCAACATGGTTTTAATCAGTTTGGCCATAGTAATCAGTACTTTATCACCTGCAAAATGACCGTAGGTGTCATTGACTTTTTTAAAGTAATCGATGTCGATCAATAAAAAGGCCATGTTAGCGTGTTGGCGCTGACAGCGGCTGATTTCAGCTTTGACTGATTCGATAAAACTACGGCGGTTAGCAATTTGAGTTAATTCATCTGTTAATGCGAGGTTGTGCAGTTTGATTGAATGTTCTGATAAATTACGTTCATTGATTTTTAGTTTAGTAATGTCGCGTGCCTGGGTCAGCATATCGCCATTTTCAAGAGTTTGCTCTGAAAGTAAAAACCAACGGCCATCGATTAAGTCAATCTCAAATACTCTGAATTCTTGTGAGCGTCGACGAGTTAGTGCGTGTGCAATCCATAGCTCAATGTTGTCGGAGTCAATCTTGAGGCCTTGTTTGGTTAAAAAACTTTTTCGAGCTATGTCAGCAAAAGACTGATTAATTATTTCATCATGAGAATATTGGAAAATT
The DNA here is from genome assembly GCF_001565895.1 of Paraglaciecola hydrolytica. Classification (GTDB taxonomy): domain Bacteria; phylum Pseudomonadota; class Gammaproteobacteria; order Enterobacterales; family Alteromonadaceae; genus Paraglaciecola; species Paraglaciecola hydrolytica. Next base: position 116,748 of record NZ_LSNE01000015.1, on the reverse strand, counting down.
TCAGCAAAAGCTTGATTACAACCAATTAATTTGTCGTTCCTATCAAAAATGCCATAACCGTCACTGCTGGTAGCTAAAAACTTAGCAATGTTAGTTGTTAATGCATCTAAACCGCGATTCATACTTCACCTTCGCAATACTCAATTTCCATGTATTCAGCTAATCAATATACTGAATGAAGCTTTATTTAGATAGACTAATAGCAGAACTAACTACTTTTGTGAAAGTAGATCTTATTTGATTATGGTAAGTTGGTGAGCTTTTATTACCGCTATTTTCTGCATGGTGTTAAAAGCTTAAGTTAAGGTGAGGGAGCCGCGTGATGCAACTGCATATTATTGATATTAATTGCGATATGGGCGAAGGGCAGTCACACCATGATTGTGAGCAAGATGCCTTGTTAATGCCCTATATATCCCGCTGTAATATTGCGTGTGGTGCTCATGCTGGCAATGACTTTACTATGAGGCAAACTCTGCTTAATGCACAAGGTTATAGGCTAAAATGTGGCGCCCATCCTGGTTACCCTGATCCCGATAATTTTGGCCGTGTGTCGCTTAAGGTCACTCATCAACAGATAGTAGACAGTGTCTTGTTACAAGTTCAAAAACTTGTCGATATTGCCACTGAACTTGGTGTCGCTTTAAGTCATATAAAGCTACATGGCGCTCTCTATAATGATGCCGAAAAATCGAGTGATCTAGCTGATCTTTTGTGTCAGGCCGTGGCAGTAAATTACCCAAAGCTTAGTGTACTAGGCTTGTCCGGTGGAGCCATGCAACATGCTGCTAAACAATATGGCCTTGATTTTTTACGCGAAGGGTTTATGGATAGAGCGTATTTAGCCAGTGGGCAACTTGCCCCTCGCACCTTGCCCGGGTCGGTTTATCAAAACCCCCAACAGTGCATAAACCAAGTATTGACGATTCTCAGGCAAACACCGCTACCAACCCTAGATGGCAACAGGATAGAGCTTGCAGTCGATAGTTTATGTTTGCATGGAGATAGCAAAATTGCGCTGGATCTCGCCACCACTTTGCACTCTGAGCTAAGCCAAGCGGGATATCAGATCCAATGAGTACCTTGTCATTTTCAATTGTAGCCAATGGTGATGCAGGGCTGACTGTATTATTTGCTGAGCCAATCAGCGAGCCATTATCACGGCAAATTTTATGGTTGAGTAAAGCTTGTAAACGTCAATTTGCAGAGCAACTTATTGATGTTATCCCTGCTTATCAAAGTTTGACCTTGCTTTATCACCCCAGTGCAAATAACTATCAAATGTTGCAAGAGGCTTTACAGCTCATCTTGCAACAGCCTGTACCACAAGATGATTACCAAGCTAAAAACATCCATATTCCAGTTTGTTACCAAGGTGAATATGCACCAGATCTGTCAAGTGTGGCTGAAAGTTGTGGCCTTAGCAGCCAAGAAGTCATCGCTTTACATTTTGCGCCAGAATATCTGGTGCATATGTTAGGTTTTTCACCCGGATTTTTATATTTGGGTGGCATGGCAAAAGCCCTAAGGTGTGCGCGTAAAGCCATACCGGCCACCAGTGTACCTGCAGGCAGTGTCGGCATCGGTGGCAATCAAACCGGTATCTATCCACAAGCGTCACCTGGCGGTTGGCATATTATTGGCCGCACTCCACTTACGTTATTCGATCCTAATCGGGCCCAACCTTGTATTGCTAACCCACTCGATAAAATCATTTTTGAACCCATTAGCCCACAAGATTTTGTGCGTTTAAGCGGCACGTCTTTAAGTGACCTGCGTTTAAGAGAGAAGGCTTAATGAGTATCGAAGTGTTAAAACCCGGCATGCAAAGCACTATTCAGGATGATGGGCGCAGCGGTTATATGGATATGGGAGTCGCCCATGGTGGTGTAATGGATACCTTGTCTATGCAACTGGCTAATTGGCTAGTGGGCAATCCGCCGAGCCAAGCTGTTATCGAGATCTGTTTGATTGGTCCTGCTTTGCTGTTTAAACAAGCTCTTACTATCGCCATTACAGGTGCTTATTTTGAACTCAGTGTCAGTGATAAAAAAGGGCATGTGCGCACTGTGTTTAACGATCAAACGGTCCAACTTAAAGCTGGCGATACCTTGCATTTTGGCAAACGTCTACAAGGTGCCAGAGCCTATTTAGCCTTTGCCGCTAAACTGGATGCGAAAGCCATTTTAGGCAGTTACGCGACGCATATTTTGGCTGAGTTTGGTGGCGTGTTTGGACGGCCGTTAAAAAGCGGCGATGTGATCCCCCTGCGTCAATGTCAACGCCGTGTAACACGACAACTTGATAGTAATATTGCTCAACGCTATTCCGGTAGGTATGTATTACGCTGTACCGACAGTGTTGAAAGCGCGCAATTTAGCCAACAACAAAAAGAAGCTTTTTACCAGCAGACTTATAAGGTGAGCCCTTCGTCAAATCGCATGGGTTTGCGTTTTGAGGGGGAGCCCTTAGCCATGCAAAATATGCTTGAGATGACCTCCAGTGGACTCACACAAGGCTCGGTGCAAATACCTCCGTCAGGACTGCCAATTATATCTAGTGTTGATGGCCAAACCATAGGCGGCTATCCACGTATCGCTAATGTGATCAGCGTAGATTTGTTTGCCTTAGGTCAATTAGTCGCTGGCGACCAAATTTACTTTGCCTATATTGCAGTGCAACAAGCTCAAGATCTGTTGTTAGAACAGCAAAAATGGTTGGCGCAATGGGATTTAAGCAAGTGACTGTGGCCGGTGTCAGCTGTCATTAGCACCCGGCATCAGTTAATGCTATCGGTGAAATTCAGCCGTTTGTCGTTTTTAAGTCGGCAAGCCGTATGGGCAATGTTAGCATTGAGGCTGTTGGTATCATCTGTATTACCCTCTTAAATCTAATTAATAAGAAGAATAGCTATGTCACTACATAAACACGGTAAATCAGTATTTTTAGGGCTGGTTTTATTATTTAGCCTGCCAGTATTGGCAGAAAATGAACGGCAAATAGATGTCGACAACTTAGTTACTACGCAACATAAAACGACCATCTTAGGCCAAACTATAAAGTACTCAGCGAGCATTGGTACTCAACCAGTGTGGGATGAAGAAGGTAATGCGGTTGCTACTTTACATTACACTTATTACCAACGCAGTGATGTACAAGATATCAGTCGTCGCCCTTTGGTGATCAGTTTTAACGGTGGTCCGGGTTCTGCGTCGGTGTGGATGCATGTGGCTTACACTGGTCCGCGTATTTTGAATATTGATGATGAAGGTTATCCTCTCCAGCCTTACGGCGTTAAGTCTAATCCTTACTCTATATTGGATGTCGCGGATATTGTTTATGTTAATCCGGTTAATACCGGCTTTAGCCGAGTACTAAAGGATAAAGAGGGCAAGCTCCTTGCTAAAGACAAACAAAAAGAAATGTTTTTTGGCATCAATGCTGATATCAAATATTTAGCCGAGTGGCTGAATACCTTTGTGACTCGTAATAATCGCTGGTTATCACCCAAGTATTTGATTGGTGAAAGTTACGGTACCACCCGCGTATCTGGTTTAGCGCTAGCGCTGCAAGAAAGTCAGTGGATGTATCTTAATGGGGTAATATTAGTGTCACCTACCGAGATTGGCATTAAACGCGAAGGTCCAGTTGAAGTGGCTAATCGCTTACCCTATTTTGCGGCAACCGCTTGGTATCACAAAAAGCTGGCGCCAGAGTTTCAGGCCATGACCCTAGAGCAATTTTTACCGCAAGTGGAGGCCTTTACCATGAGTACTCTGCTGCCTGCTTTAACTAAAGGCGGTTTTATCGGCGCTGAGGAAAAACAACAAGTTATTCAACAAATGGCCCGTTATGCAGGGATCAGTAGCAAGGCCATCATGCAAAACAATATGGATGTGAGCCTAGACTTTTTCTGGAAGGAATTACTGCGTGATGAAGGCAAAACTATAGGACGTTTGGATAGCCGTTATTTGGGCATTGACAAAAAAGAAGCTGGTGTTGAAGTGGATTATTTCCCAGAGTTAACCTCATGGTTGCACTCGTTTACCCCGGCGATTAATTATTATCTGCGTGAAGAGTTAAATTACAAAACCGACATTAAATACAATATGTTTGGTTCGGTACATCCGTGGGACAATAGCAACGATAATACCGGTGAAAACCTACGCCAAGCGATGGCAGAAAACCCTTATCTGAAAGTATTAATTCAGTCAGGTTATTATGATGGAGCCTGTAATTATTTTGATGCTAAATACAGTATGTGGCAGTTGGATCCCAGTGGCAAAATGCAGGATCGTTTAGATTTTAAAACCTATGAAAGTGGCCATATGATGTATTTACGTCATGCAGATTTAAAACAATCGAATGATGACCTACGTGAATTTATTAAGGCTGCCACCCCGGCAGAAGGTCAACCGGCCATATATAAACACTAGAGTTCAAGCAAGAATTAGTGAGCATCTAAGCGGTGCTCACCTAATGCTATGTATTGAGCAATAATAGGCTGTATAAGCCCTTGTTTAACTAAGCTGTTCAGGGTTGATTGCATAGCCGCAACTAATTTGGGATCAACTTTCAGGTTAAATGCCAGATGATTACCTTGCAGTTCAGGCACCTCAAATTCTAATGCGGGAGTCATGACTGCCGCGCTATTTTGTTTGCTGGCTAATAGTTGATAAGGCTGGGTAAATGCAGAACCGACTATCAAATCGAGTTTGCCTTTAAAAAATAGTTCGTTCATTTCCTGTTTATAGGAAAAATCCAGTAGATTGACCCCTTTTATAAATCCTTTGCTTAACAATATTGTTTCATAAACATCATTTCGTGGAATTCCAACGGTATATTTCAAGGCATCTTGATAAGAGTGAATATTAATGTCGTTGCGCTCTGTCAAACGATAAAGATAAGCTTGTGAGGATACTAATGGGCCGACCCATTGAAATTGGCTTTCGCGTTTAGCGTGACGGGAAATAGTGACTAACCCTGCATTTGTTTTATTCAAGGTATTCGTATAAGCCCTGCTCCAAGGCTGCAATATAAATTCACATTTAACTTGTGTCGCTTGGCACAGTAATTTCACAATGTCGATGCTGATACCCACCACTTTGTCATCCTCAACAAAGTTATATGGGGGAAAATCTTCTGTATAAATAAGCAATTTCTGCTTGTCTTCAGCCTGAGCAGAGAATGCCCAGCACAGTAATGCAGCATAAAACCATTGAGTCCGTGACATCAGTGTATTTGCCTTATTTAACAATAAATTGATGATAGCGGATATGGGCTGCAAAACACAAACAGCCTTAAATACAGGTCAAATAGTGGTTTTGTATGAATACGATTAAAGGTAACTGTCTTTGCAAAAAACAGAAGGTCTCATGTTTAGCTTTTATATTGTTTGCTGGTTAAAGTGTGGGGTTAATTACCAATGTTAAAAATTGCACATCTAATGATGGTTTATTGTTAGTTGGTTTACATACAAAACGTAAGGCATAAAAATGAACAAGGGCACGTTTTCAATTTTTATCTTCTCTTTGTTAAGTCTTGTGGTGCTGCTAAGCGCCTGCAGCAAGGTGGAACAAGCTGGCAGTGAAATCCATAAAGTTGAGGATCAACCATCACAACTCACTCGCCAGCGAATATTACTCAGCGATAATTGGCGCTTTTATAAATACGCAGACAATCAAGTGACTGACAGTCTTATTTATGATGTGCGCCCTGAAATCGAATCAGATGAAGATGGCAAAGCGGCCGATGCGAAACCTACGGAAGCTGTGGATATTGTAAGCGAAGCCTTTGTTTTAAAACCATGGATACTGCCGACAGCCAATCCTTTTATCGACGATCCTGCACAGCAACATCAACGCCCTGAGGGTAACCCAGGTGCAGATTTTGCTTTTGTACAAGGCGATTTTGATGATAGTCAATGGCAACAAGTGCAAGTTCCCCATGACTGGGCGATAAGTGGGCCATTTTATGTTGGGCATAATGCACCGGTAGGTGGTGGTATGGGGCGTTTACCCAGCCCCGGTGTTGGCTGGTATCGTCAGCATTTTGAGCTGACAGCCGCCGATGCTGAGAAATCTATTTTCTTAGATATTGACGGTGCGATGTCCTATGCCATGGTCTGGTTAAATGGTCATCTAGTTGGAGGCTGGCCTTATGGTTATGCATCCTTTCGTTTGGATTTAACCCCCTACATTAAACTTGGTGAAGCAAACCAACTGGCGATACGCATCGATAATCCACCGGCTTCTTCACGCTGGTATCCCGGCGGTGGTTTGTATCGCAATGTTTGGTTGACTAAAACTAATCCAGTGCATGTTGGGCAATGGGGCACTGCAATAAGCAGTTCTGATATTAGTGAAAAGAGCGCCAAAGTCTCATTAAGTGTCACTATTGATAATGATTCAGCGCAAACTATTGAGGTCAGCACTCAGACTAATATTTATGCTTTAGATATGGATGATGTGGTGGCTAAGTCGGCCAGTGCGACTATCGCTACCGATGCTATTTTGATAGATGGTGGCCAAAGTTCTAGAGTAGATGGCTCAGTAGTGATTAACAATCCTAAACTGTGGGGGCCATTACCCAATCAACAACCTAACCGTTATGTGGCTGTGACTAATATTCTACAAGCAGGTAAGGTCATTGACAGCTATGAAACCCGTTTTGGTATCCGTGAGCTGCATTTTGATGCCAATAAGGGCTTGATCGTAAACGGCGAGCACATCTACTTTCAAGGCGTGAACCAGCACCACGACTTAGGTGCACTGGGCGCTGCATTTAATGTCAGAGCCGCACAGCGCCAACTCGAGTTATTACGAGAAATGGGCGTTAATGCTATTCGTTTGGCACACAACCCGCCTGCCGTGGAATTGTTAGAGTTGACCGACAAAATGGGTTTTGTGGTGATTGATGAAATTTTTGATGTCTGGGAGCGTAAAAAAACGCCGCTGGATTTTCATTTAATTTTCCCTGAATGGGCAGAGCCTGATTTACGTGCCTTTATTCGTCGTGATCGTAATAGTCCATCTGTAGTCATGTGGAGTATAGGTAACGAAGTTGGTGAGCAATATACCGGTGCCGACGGCGCAAAATTGGCCCAGCGTTTACAAAATATAGCTAAACAAGAAGATACGTCTCGCCCCACTGCGGCTTCGATGAACTTTGCCAAACCGGATATGCCACTGTCTGCGGTATTTGATACCGTTAGTTTGAATTATCAAGGTGAAGGCATACGTAACGCTCCAGCTTATGCTCATTTACAAGGTATTCGTACCGCACCTTTGTACCCTGCATTTCACCAAGCCTTCCCTAATAAAGTGATAATGAGCAGTGAAAATGCCGCTGCGGTAAGTTCGCGCGGTGAATATTTATTTCCAGTCAATGATGGTGTTAGTGCTCCGGTTGCCGATGGCGCAGGTGGTGATCCCGAATCGCTGCAAGTCAGTGCATATGAGCTGTATACCGCGCCCTTTGGTTCATCAGCAGACAAGGTATTGGCGTCTTTAGCTCAGCATCCTTATGTTTCGGGTGGTTTTATCTGGAGTGGTTGGGATTATTTGGGTGAACCGACACCTTATTATCTGGCCCGTAGTTCTTATTTTGGTGTAATTGATTTGGCGGGCTTTAAAAAAGATCGTTTTTATCTGTATCAATCAATGTGGCGCCCAGACTTTCCAATGGCGCATATATTACCCCATTGGAACTGGCCGGAGCGTATTGGCAAAATCACTCCTGTGCATGTATTTACCTCGGGTGATGAAGCTGAACTATTTCTCAACGGTCGTTCATTAGGGCGTAAACAAAAAGCCGAATTTGCTGCTCGTTTACGTTGGGACGATGTGGTGTATGAGCCGGGTGAGCTAAAAGTACAAGCCTACAAACTAGGCAAACCATGGGCAGAAAATAAAGTAGTCACCACCGGCGCAGCCACCGCACTTGCATTCACTCCCGACCGAGCTGAGATTAATGCAGATGGTGTAGATTTGTCTTTTGTCACGGTTAAAGTTGTTGATAAAGACGGACTAATGGTACCTAGGGCTAAACATCAACTTAGCTTCAGTCTGCAAGGGCCGGGTGAAATAGTGGCGACCGACAACGGCGACTCGGCTAATTTAGTGGCTTTTCCATCTCATCAGCGTGCAGCCTTTAATGGCCTGGCTTTGGTGATTATTAAAGCTAAAAAAGGCGAACCAGGTAACATTAGCTTAAGTGTGGAGGCCGAAGGTTTAGAGGCTGCGCACGTGAGTATCACCAGCAAATAAGGTCGATAGCCCGTCTCTGATTATTTTTCGGAGACATTTGCTTGCTATATGGTTGACATATGCTTGAGTGATCAAGTATTGTGGGTGTTCAATTTCACTGATGAGCACACTATGTATTCTATGACACCTGCCATGCAACTATGCATGGCAATATCCCAAGCACAAAGTCAGTTGGCCAATTCCCTCAATTCAACATTGAGTTGCCACGGTATTAGCTTTACTGAACTGATGGTGCTACATGAATTAGCCTCTGCTCCCAATCTTACTTTGCGCCGCATAGAACTGGCCAATAGTGTGGGTTTGAGTGCCTCAGGCGTAACCCGTTTATTATTACCCCTCGAAAAAATTGGCCTTATCCAAAAAGAGCAAAATGCTCGGGATGCCAGAGTCAGTCTGGTGAAATTAACACCAGTAGGTCAGCAGTTATTGATCGATGCTATGCAGAGCTTTGAAAATAGAGCGGATAGCTCAACTCAAACTCTGACTGAAACCCAGTTGCAACAATGTCTGGCATTACTGGCTCAGTTGCAAAACCAGAGTAATTGAATCACAACTGATGTGATAGCGTATTTAAGTCATTTGGAATACCGATGAAAGATCTAACCCAAGGCTCAATTCCAAAACATCTGCTCAATATGGCACTTCCCATCGCCACTGTGATTTTGCAAAGTTGGGTGAGTTGATTATTGCTTAAGAGGCAATTTAGCTTAGGCCTGAATTTTTCAAAAACCGATTTGTAACAAGCTTAAATTATCCTGTGGGATGGAAACAAATACAGGGGTATAAAGTTTGATATGTTTAAAACATGTGTGGCTGTTAGCATCGCCGCAGGCAGTCGTGGATAATGCTCATTCACAAACAAGTACTGTTGTTGGTGGTATTTTTGCAGATTTTAATCCACGCAAAAATGGTAATTTACTAAGTTAAAGATATTGATTAGCGCGACATGTTGAAATGTATTTTGTTATGCTTTACGCAAAGCTTTTAGCGTTATTTATTTAGAGGAGTATCTGGTGTTAGAAGGCGTTGATCAGCCCGATTTAAGATTGCGCGAAATTAATCGATTAAAAAAGAAGATTACTTTTGGCAATATTTCCAATTTTTATCATTCGGTGTCAACCTCACTGGGTTTGGCTGAGGGCATGTATAAATACGGCTTCGAAAATTCTTTAGATATTCTGCTCGATAAAAAGAATTGGAATTTAGAATTATTAGGTGGCCGCGAAAATGGCATTGGTGATATTGAATGCCAAAAAATGCCACGTTTATCTATTTATAAATTATTTACTCAATATGGCTTCGAAATTCACTGTATTCCTTGGTTAAAAGATCGGGAATTTGAACGGGAGTTACGTAATGTGCCAGAGATGGAATTTAAGAGCTGGAATCCATCGTTAATGAAAGTGGTGTTTCGTATTTCTCAGTTACATAAGTTTATGCTGTATTCTTTTGAGCACGGTGATGAAGCTGATTTGGAGTTGATTAAATATGCCCATAACATTACCGAAGATTTTATTGAAGACTTACAAACTAAACTGAATATTCAAAAAGTGCATGGCATATCAGTCAAAGGTTTTTATGATTATGCTGAAAAAAAGTTTAAAAATGGTGAGCCCGTTTATTTACCCCCTGTCTATCGTTTTGATTAAACCTCACGTTATGCATTACATCAGCTTTATGCCCTAAAGCTGATGGGTGTGTAGATTAATGCTGCACAAAATAAACCACAAAACGCCTGCATTTATACCCAGCCATTCCTTATTTGAATAATCAACGCAGTTATAGGCTATTTACTGTTATTACCTGAGCCAATTCAGTTGCTTGGGTCAGCCTTATTTATTAGTGTTAATGAAATTAGCCATTGGCATTTTCTACAAATGACGTTTAAACAGTTCATCATAGCTACAGTTTTACTCTTTTCCTTAACGTTTTCAGCACGTAATTACGGCGCACATTTATTGCAGGTGGATGATAGTTATACGGTGGCAGAGCGTTTTGTTCGTAATCAAAAAAACTATCCTGAAATATCCTGGCCGACCATGAGTTTTACTCAGGGGCAACAATGGATGAATGACGTGCCTTATCGTCAGGTGGAGGGGCGAGAACTGCATTTAGATGTATTTCTTCCGGGTGACGCCGCGAAAAAAGCGCAAATGGAACGACGTACAGCCATTTTATTGGTTCACGGTGGTGGTTGGCGCAGCGGCAATAAATCACATTTTTATCCGATGGCGAATAAACTGGCGCAATTGGGTTATGTGGTGGTATTGCCGGAATATCGTTTGTCAGTTGAGGCTCAGTATCCCGCAGGTCTGAACGATATTAACCATGCCATTATTTGGGCTAAACAGCATGCTGAAGAATTGGGTTTTGAGCCGAGTCGCATGGTAATCGGTGGTGGATCGTCGGGTGGGCAGATGGCCGCGTTACAGGGGGTTACAGCAGACACTGATGTGTTTAAACAAGGGCTGACAGCTCAAGATACTAGCGTCGCTGCCATAATTGATTTGGATGGTGTTCTGGATTTTACTTCAGCCTTGGGTCTTGCCAATGAAAACGCCAAAGGTGAAGAGTCTGCAGCGGCATTATGGTTCGGTGGCTCATATGAAAAAATACCACAGCGGTGGCATGAGGCTTCAGCCGCCAGTCATATCAATGCAGCCACTCCGCCCATGTTGGTTATCAGTAGTAGTCACTTGCGTTTTACGGCAGGTAAAGAGCAAGTGTTTGAACAGCTACAGCAACTCGGGATCCCCCACCAGTATCATGAATTTAAACAGTTGTTTCATACCTTTTGGTTATTTGATCCTTACCTTAGCCAAACGGTTAAGTTAACTGATCAGTTTTTAAAACGACACATGCCTGCGCCGGAAGTAAAATGAAAAAAAAACTCTGCATACTTTGGTTAATCTGTTCCGCGACTGCGCAGGCTGATGTGTTACCTAAGTGGCTGGGTAAGGTTGATATGCTGGTCAGCCAACAAAAACTTGCGACAAGCTACCCGCAATATTCGACTATCAATGAGGCATTAGCTGCTGCGAGTATTACCCCAACAAAACATCAGCGTATCTACATAAGGCAGGCAAAGAAGCGTTACATGCAAAGAGGGCAGGCAAGTTAGACAATGTTAGTGATGAATTGGAGCGGATGGAAAAATCCAGTCGAATGGTATTTGATTACCTCAGTAGTATTGAGGTAAAAGCCAGAACGTTATAAGTTTTTAAGAAAATCTACCGTGGTATTGCTTATTCAATCTTATAACCAATACCATAAACTGAATGTAACAGTTCGGTTTCAGGTAGAGCTTGAGCCAATTTATTGCGTAAATTTTTCATATGACTATCAATAGTGCGCGAGCTGACTATGCGATCATCGTCATAACTGCTGTGCATTAAACTGTCACGGGAAAACACCACCCTTGGTTTTTTGACTAAGGCAAGTAACAGTCGAAATTCTACTGGGGTTAACTCAACTAACTGCTGATTAACCAGACATTGAAATCGTTCAAGATTCAAGTTAATTGCTTTATAAGTGACAACTTGTGGATCAATGGGCGAGGCTTTAATTTGAGTTCGGCGCAAAACTGCTTGCACCCGCGCCACCACTTCTCGAGCCGAAAAGGGTTTGCATACATAGTCATCGGCGCCAAAGCCCAAACCCATTAAGCGGTCTATTTCATCTATTCTGGCAGTCAACATTAAGATAGGTACGGCAGAAAACTGACGAACTTCTTTACATATACTCAAGCCATCTTTGTTAGGTAACATGATATCCAAGATGACGAAGTCTGGCTGGTGTTGTTTGATATGTTCGACAGCACCTAATCCGTCATGCAACACTTCAACGTTAAAGCCTTCTTGTTGTAAAAAATCCACCAATATTTTGGCAATTTTAGGCTCGTCTTCAATGACTAAGATAGTGGCTACTGTGTTCATTATGATTCTCTCCCACAAGGTAAAATGACCTCGATTTGTAATCCACCTAATTTACTGGGCTTAGCGTTTATACTACCTTGGTGCGCTTCCACAATGTTTTTACAAATACTCAAACCTAAGCCTGCACCGCTACTACGTCTTGTTCTGGCAGAATCTTGCCGATACAAAGGGTCAAACAAAAACTGGCATTCTGTCTCAGATGCCGACGGTGGGGTGTCGTCAATTAACATGACAATGCAGTCTTGCTGGTGAATAAGTTGAATGGCAATTTTTCCGGGGGCATCGGTATAGTTAATGGCATTGTTCAATAAATTGTTAAGCAACTGCTCTATACGGCGTGGATCGGCATTCAGCCAAAGGGCATCGGCAGACTCAATAGTTAAATCGATGCCTTTATTTTGAATAGTCTGACTGAGTGTATTGAGGGAGTTCGCTAGGCTATCGTTTAAATTAATCCGGCTAAATTGATAGCGTAAACCACCAATATCTGACAGAGATAATTCATACAAGTCGTCGACTAAATGTCGTAACACCGCAGTTTCTTGTTCTAAAGAGCTTAGTTGCTGTTGATTAAAAGGTCGTAGGCCTGCTTTTAAAGTATCTATTTCACCGCTCAACACTGTTAGTGGGGTACGCAATTCGTGGGATATGTCGGCTAACCAACGGTTTTTGGCAGTACGATTTTTGTCTAAGGTGACTGACAAATGTTGCACATCGTCCATTAGTTGCCCTAACTCGTCGTGTCTATTGTGCTCAAAGCGTAAGTTGTAATTCCCCTTTGACAATTGGGACACGCCGCTTAGGACTTTTTTCAAGGGTTGTAAAAGTAGTCGTGCTAATAGCCAAGACATCAAACTGGCAAGCACAAGGCAGATGAGTCCAATTAATAAACTAGTCCACAATTGATCTCGGGAAAAAGCGCTCGCCAAGGGGGAATCTAGATTGGATCGTGGCCAACTACGTAATTCGCCAATGAGTTGGTTATTTAAAAACAGTGGCACGCGAATTTCGTTGCTTTGATCTTGATGTTGATTATCGCCAGCCAGCCAATTGCCTTGATGATCAAATAGGGCTGTCGGAGGTCCTATTTCTGACTTTGCATTGTTGTTCAATCTAGGTGGACGTTGTGTATTATCTCCTCCCCGAAAATGCGATGGAGGGGATTGCGCCCCTATTGGCGGAGGGCGCCGTCCTGGTCGTGCCCCGATGTGCTGATTTAAATAATACTCCAAGCCATTAAATAGAATGTTTTGCCAGTTGTTGTCTGCACTGGTGTAGTCCACTAACAACTCTTCGGCGACCAGTTGTAAACGCTGGTTTTCTTGACCACTAATAAAGTCTAAAAAGCCGCGCTCAAAACTCCACCTTGCCAGTGACAATGTGGCAAGCAAAATTACGCTGGTTAGGCCAAGTAAGGACCAAAAAAGTTTATTGGATATATTCATATTTGCAGTATATCGAGAGAAATCCCAACAACCTAGCCCTTAAGATTGAATAGCGAGGTTCTCCATTAAATCTGCACTGGTTCTGCACAATCAACGATTATGCTTACAAACAGCGTAATTTGATGGAAACAAGACATGAAAATTTTCGCAATAAACAAACTTTGGTTTGCTGTTTTACTAATAAGCAGTTTACTGAGCTTAGGTGGTTGTGGTGGCTCCACTGATGAGTTGACGACCGATAGCAATGACAACAATACCACTGATGATTTTGGTACTGGCATTTTACATAATGCTTATGCTGAGTTCGATGATAATAATGTCACTGTGGTATTAAGCGGTAGCAAGGTGGTGCTAGAAACCAATGGTTTACCTAATCATACGTCGCCCTATTGGTCAAATACCACGGCTCGTAGCGGTGGTGGAATTATTACAGCAGCAGCTGCCAGCAACCATGTCTTGTTTGTGCCTCCAAGTACCACAACATATTCACATATGGCCCCGGGCAATATTGATGATTTTGTGGGTACCTACACTTTAACCGTAGCTAATAATCCAAGCAAAGCGACGTCAAGTTCAGCCACGGGATTAGGTGCAATCGGTATTGCCGTCAGTGGTGCTGTTATTTACAACGATGAGGAAGGCCCCGGTATTCCTTTAGATGGCGCGCTTAGTAGTTTAGATTTTAATGGTGCCCATACCGGTCCACAAAGTTATCACTATCATTTAGAGCCTATTTCTTTTTCAGAAGATGATAGTAATTTGATCGGTGTTATTGCCGATGGCTTTTTTCTATATGGTCGCAAGTGTAATTCTACTGGCACCTATCCCACTGATTTAGATGAGTCGGGTGGGCATACTTCAATCACTCAGCATAGCCAAGCAGCTGAATATCACTACCATATTCAAAACGAAGTGTATTTGGGTTCATCTTACATATTATTCCCAGGTAATTATCAAGGTACGGCCAATGCGATCCGTTAATAATATCGTTGTGCTGACATTGTTGCTTAATATTGGCCAAACGATGCTGCTGATAATGGCAACTAATCTTGGGATGCTGACCTTTGTCAGTGCAGCCATGGCAGATGCTGAGCCCTTGTTAAATCTACAAGCGAACCAAGCTGTTGTGCCCAGCAGTGAGATTAGCATTGCTGCTAATACCGGGTTACGCATGTACCAAGGTTCGCCATTTAGTGGTCAATCTGTTGAATATTACCCCTCCGGTCAACTAGCCAAGCTGGAGAGTTTTAAGCTGGGTTTGCGCCATGGCAAGCTTAAACAATGGTTTTCTCACGGGGTTTTAGCCTTTGATTCGCAATACCTAGATGGTCAATTGGAAGGGCCAACTACAAGCTGGTGGAGTAATGGTAATTTACGTTCCATTACTCCTTATGTGGCCGGTAAGGTGCATGGTGTCACTGAACAGTGGTATGCCAGTGGCGAAGTATTTAAAAAAATGCACTACCTCGAAGGTCAGGAAGAGGGACTGCAACAAGCTTGGCGGCGTAACGGCAAGTTATACAGTAATTACGAGTATAAAAATGGTCGGGTGTATGGCCTTAAACGAGCGAACATGTGCGTAGGATTAGAAAATGAAAAAATATCTTTGGCTGATTAGTTGCCTAATATTGAGTTTGGCATTACACGCAGAACAACATGCCAAGGAAGATAATAAAATATCTGCCTTGCCTTATTATGGTAGTGCAGAATTTACACCTCATTGGTTTAGTGAAAATAGCCCTGAATTAATTAATTTTCATCAAGTTTCAGACTTTAAATTGATCAATCAACAAGGTGAATACATCACGCAAGATAAGGTCAAAAACAAAACCTATGTGGCCAGTTTTTTCTTTACTTCATGTCCAGGAATTTGTCCCAAGATGCGTTCGCAGTTGTCCAAGGTACAAGATAAATTTATGGAAAATAACGATGTCATGATCATTTCACATTCTATTCAACCGTCCAATGATACGGTCGACGTTTTGCAAGCCTATGCCCAAGAGAACGATATTAACGCGGGTAAATGGCAACTACTTACGGGTGACCAAGATGAAATTTATGCTTTGGCACGTAATGCGTATTTTGCCAACGAAGACTTAGGTGAATTTGTTAGCCAACAAGACTTTTTGCACACCGAAAACCTCGTACTAGTGGATGGCAACAGACATATCCGTGGCATTTACAATGGCCTAAATAATACATCGGTTGAGTTGCTGCTGAAGGACATTAGGCTCTTGCTGAGCGAGCGTAAACTGCAACATTAAGATTGCCTATTGACCAACGTTTGGCACTTATACAGTTCGAATAATGAATCTATAGAACATAGAATAACCATAAGCTCATTTGTATTTTGAGCTTATGGTATTGCAAAAACATTATTATTTTTTGCTATACCACGGGTCGGCAGCTAATGCTAAAAACATAGAGTTAGTCGCACCGCCTCCCATTACATATTCAGTTTGTTGCCAAAAATAGCGCCATATTTTTAACTCGGACAAGTCGGGGCGGATCAACGCTGTATCTGAGATGACGCCAGGAATATGCGACCAGTCTGCACGGTTTACGCCATAAGCTACTAAGGCCGATTCAGAGCCCACGCCCGAGACAAATGACATGGTATTGTTATCGGGGGGTACACCTAATAAAAGTTAAGTGCATTGAGGTAAAAGTCGCTACTGGTATGTTGTGGCCAGCTTCTGTGGAAAAGTACTGTTGCATACCAAAACGTTGAATATCCCAACCCGCTCACTATGTTGAATAACGGTCACTCCAGTTTGGTGGCCATAAGGGTAATTCCAACTTAGTCCTACATCTTCAGGTTGCTTGGGTATATATTCTATGCACTATAAAGCATAAGCTCTTATGAAAAATGCTGAGAGAGTTAAAAAACTAACAAATACCAATTTGTTTTAAAATGTTTTTCGAAGAGGAACTTTTTGTTAATGGATTGTTTGGTGTAAGCTAGATTATGCTGCAATTTATTCACAATTTTGTCGATAATAACTTGATATTAAAGCCAATTTTTATTTGTTAGATAATAAAGATATTAATCTATGAAATATTATGCAATTTGAAGGTGTTAAGCTGTGCTTTAATCGTTAAAATGCAGATGTTATTACTTAAGGTGTCACGGTAATGCGCTTTATCAGCAGTTAAGCTACTCTTTGAGCTGCCAAGGTCGCACACCATCATTCAAGTTAAAATTGGAACGCTATGAAAACTCTATCTGATATTGGCCTAATTGGCCTTGCTGTTATGGGTGAAAACCTGATCCTGAACATGGCGAGTAAAGGTTTTACCGTCACTGCCTATAATCGCTCCACTGACAAAGTAGAGAGTTTTATTAATGGTCGTGCTAAAGGATTATCCATTCGCGGAGCTTTTTCTGTAGAAGAATTAGTCCAGTCTTTAGAACGTCCACGCAAGATCATGATCATGGTTAAATCGGGTGCACCGGTTGATGCCACTATTGAGCAATTAGTACCGTATTTAGACAAAGGCGATATCATCATTGATGGTGGTAATACTCATTTCCCTGACACTATTCGCCGCGAAAAGTATTTAGCTGAAAAGGGCCTACATTTTGTTGGCGCTGGCGTATCAGGCGGTGAAGAAGGCGCGTTAACGGGTCCTTCGATTATGCCTGGTGGTTCAAACGAAGCATGGCTAGCAGTTAAACCAATTTTCCAAGCTATCTCTGCCAAAGTGGATGATGGTTCACCTTGTTGTGATTACGTTGGTCAAAACGGTGCTGGTCACTTTGTCAAAATGGTGCACAACGGCATTGAATACGGCGATATGCAGTTGTTGTGTGAAGCCTATCAAATCATGAAAGAAGTACTTGGCATGTCTGCCGACGAAATGCATGAAGTATTCAAACAGTGGAATACTACTGAATTAGACAGCTACTTAGTTGAAATTACCCGCGACATCCTTGCCTATAAAGACGAAGACGGCAGCCCACTGGTTGAAAAAATTCTCGATACCGCCGGCCAAAAAGGTACAGGTAAATGGACAGGCGTTATCGCGCTAGATTTAGGCGTACCTCTAACCCTTATCGCTGAATCAGTTTTTGCCCGTTGTATATCAGCCCTTAAAAGCGAGCGTGTTGAAGCCGCTAAAGTGTTAACTGGCCCCACTAAATCTTTTAATGGTGACAAAGCCGCCTTTATCGAAGATTTACGCCAAGCAGTATTGGCTTCTAAAATTGTTTCTTACGCGCAGGGTTATACCTTGATGCGTGAAGCGGCTAAAGAATACAACTGGGATCTGAACTACGGTGGCATTGCGTTAATGTGGCGTGGTGGTTGTATTATTCGTTCGGCTTTCTTAGGCAAGATTAAAGAAGCCTTTGATAAAAATCCTAGCTTAAATAACTTGTTGTTGGATGACTACTTCACCAATACCGTGGTTAATGCCCAAGACGGTTGGCGCCGTGTGGCAATGAGTGCCATCAGTAACGGTGTGCCTGCACCTTGTTTAACCGCTGCGCTTAACTATTTTGATGGTTACCGCACAGAGCGTTTACCGGCTAACTTGTTACAAGCCCAACGTGACTATTTTGGTGCTCATACCTATGAACGTACAGATAAACCTCGTGGTGAATTTTTCCATACTAACTGGACAGGCCGTGGTGGAAATACTGCGTCTTCTACCTATAACGCTTAAATACAGTTACCAGCGTGTTTGCTGGTATTAAGTGAATACCTGATGAAAGCCTCTTACACCTCAATGTAAGGGGCTTTTTTGTCGCTATTGGCACTTAATCAGTATTAAGCGGTATTTATGAGTTGCTGATCTTTTCGGCTATTTGTCGGTGCATTAAAATTCCACCTTTGTATTGATTAGTTTTTATACCACACCTCGACGCTTAAGCGCTTTTACAGCATAATAGCCTATTGATTTGCCTAAATATTCTTTACAATGTTACATTGCTTAGTTGAGAAGCAAATTCATCACAAATATAAAAACGGTAACAAGCCACTATGTCACAAGCGATTTACGAATTTCCGCTCAATGAAAAGGTCAGAACGTACCTGCGCCTCGAGCAACTGTTTAAACAGCTTGTGAATGCTAATTCGGCCACAGAAAACTGGCAATTTATTCACTTTTTCAGCTCATTATTTACTTTATTAGATTTGTTAGAACGCCTTGATTTACGTAACGATGTACTCAAAGACATTGAATTACATGAAAAAAATCTGGTTATTTGGTCACAACATCCGAATATCGACACCGAAGCGTTGCAACAGTCATTACAAAAAATCCTGCGTTTGCGCGAGTCTTTAAAAGGCACTAAAAAAATCGGTGCTGATTTAAAAGAAGAACGCTTTTTGGCTTCAATACGTCAGCGTTTTAGCATACCCGGTGGTACTTGTAGCTTTGATTTACCCAACCTACATTATTGGTTACAACAAGCCAATGCGGATAAAATACGTCAGGTACAAACTTGGATGCAGGAATTAAGTGCCATTAAAGAAGCGATTGAAATTACTCTGTCGTTTTTACGTGAGCGTGGACGTTTTGTGCAATATGAAGCTGAAAAAGGTTTTTATCAGGGTATCGCCGAAGATAAAAACGAATTGATCCGCGTATTTAGCTCTACCGATCAAGGTTATTACCCGATGTTAAGTGGTAATAAATATCGCTATGCGATCCGCTTTACGATGTTTACCCCCTCGATGCAAGGCAATAGCTCGGTAGATGCGGTAGTCCCTTTTAAACTTGCTTGTTGCTGATCTTGAGATACTGATTTAAAAATGAAAGTAGAGTGCCCTAACTGCAAAAAAAACGTCGAATGGTCAAGTGCCAGCCAATTTCGGCCTTTTTGTTCAAAACAATGTCAGCTTATTGACTTAGGTGAATGGGCAAACGAAGAAAAAGCTATCCCTTGTGCTGCCAATAAAGATCAGGAGCTGCTTGCTTTGCCAGATATCGAAGATATTGAGGCATTGCTCGCCGAACAAGGCGATGACTTTTTTCAATAAGTTTGTATTCCAAAAGCAAGCCTAATCTAATCAGATAATTCATCTTTAATCTATTTTTAAGATTAAGCCCATCGTATTTATCAGTTTCCCTTGTTGGGCATATTTTCTTACTATGCTTGCACTGATTGCTTATCTACTAACAAGGAACAACGATGTCCAACTCTACTTTTCAAGACAAAACCGGCCAAGCCGTACCCAATGTTACTTTTGCTATGCGTGTTAACGATGAATGGGTAAACCGTACAACTGAAGAATTATTCAAAGGTAAAACCGTGGTGGTTTTCTCTCTACCTGGAGCCTTTACCCCAACTTGTTCGTCAACTCATTTACCTCGTTATAACGAACTCGCGGCTACTTTTAAAAGCCATGGCGTAGACGAGATTATCTGTATGTCAGTTAACGACACTTTTGTAATGAACGCATGGGCAAGTGAGCAAGAAGCTGCCAATGTTACTTTGATCCCAGATGGTAATGGTCAATTCACCCAAGGCATGGGTTTATTAGTAGACAAAGCGGACCTAGGTTTTGGCAAACGCAGCTGGCGTTACTCTATGCTGGTGAAAGACGGCATAGTAGACAAAATGTTTATTGAACCTAATAAACCAGGTGACCCTTTTGAAGTATCGGATGCTGATACTATGCTGAGCTACATTGCACCTAATGCAGTTAAACAATTGCCAACTACGATTTTGACTAAACCAGGTTGCCCGTTTTGCACTAAAGCTAAGGCCTTGTTAAAAGAAAAAGGTTATCAATATGAAGAATTGGTAATGGGCAAAGAAGTGTCTTTCACCAGCCTAAAAGCTTTGTCAGGCAAAGAAACCTGGCCACAAGTATTTATCGGTGGCAAACACATAGGTGGAAGTGACGACCTAGCGGCGTACTTCGCCTAATTAGAAAATGCATGCGCCATGCTTATCAAGCATGGCCTGCGGCCACCAAACTTACTTTGCTGGGCAAGCTGAAAGCATGCGCTGCGCGCACTTATCGCTTCGCGACTAAGATTATCCGCTAGCGCTTACGCCTTCCTTGGCGATTTTTCAAACCACGTCCCGTGGCTCGACTCACTTTTTACCAATAGCCGTAAAAAGTAAGCAAAAAGGGCCGCTCTCCAACCAACTTTCTATTCCAATTTCAGCCCCAACTTGTTTTCAAACCGGCGCGGAGAGCACGTCTCGATAACTGCTCCCTGCGTTATTCTACCTTCCTGCATCCATGCAGGTCGCATGTACTCATCTCGCCTTGCCAGACATCCATGTCTGGTCATTTGACAAGATGAGACTGAAATTGGGTAAGTTGGAGTCGAGAATAAATGGCCTACGGCCACAAAGCCTATGGGCTCCGCGCACAAACGCAAATAAGTCCCACCACTTGATGAGTCAAATCAGGTTCAACTCAGGAATAGGTCGTTTAGTGTGCCCAGCACATATCTTAGTGGGCGCAGCCCATTGCGTTGTAAGCGCAGCTTATAATCTCAGTGGCCGTAGGCCATGTTTGTCAGCCATGGCGCAGGCCCCAATTTGTCGTTATAGTATTGCCACATTAACTACTTTAAGTTCTGTTACATGAAATCACTTTTTACCACTTTGTTACTTGGCCTGACTTTGGCTTTTTATGTCTCTGGCTCTGTGCTTAATGCGCAGTCTTTAGATACGGCCTTTGATCGTTTTGCGCAGATTTACCAACAGGAACTGGGCTCTACCCAAGGTTGCCAAGAGCCAAAGTTGCAAGAGTTTGCGGTTTGTTCAAGCGCCTTACGTGGTGATGGCAATGCGCCCTATATCTTGCATCACGGTAAACCCACCGACAAAGTGATAGTGTTATTTCATGGTTTAAGTGATTCACCCTTCTTTTTGCGTTCCATCGCGGGTGCTTTTCATCTGGAAGGTTACAACGTGGTAGTGGCTCTATTACCCGGCCATGGTTTGCTTAACGCTGATGCCGATATGCAAGACTCTGAACTGGCTAATCGTTGGCGTAAACGAGTGGCAGATATTAGTGAACTGGCTATCAACCTTGGTGATAGTAAGTATATCGGCGGCTTTTCTACCGGAGGAGCTTTGGCTACTGAATATGTATTAAAGCAACCTGGTGAATATAAAGGCTTATTGCTGTTTTCTGGCGCCTTACGTTTAGATTCAACCGTAGAAACGCTGGCTAATGTCTGGGGCATGCGCTGGGTAGCTAAGTTGATGGATGGGGACTATCAAACAGCAGGTCGTAATCCGGTTAAATACCCTAAAGTATCCACTTACGCCGCCTTGCAACTGGTCGATGTAATTAGTTCAGTACGGGAAAAAATTAAACAAAAATCGGTGTTAAATCTACCTATTTTTGTGGCTCACTCGCAGGCTGATGCCACTACCTTAATTCAAGGCGTAAAAGATTTAATGGCGGCCAATCAAGGTCAAAATAAGTTTTTCGAAATCCCCCTTAGCGAAAATGTCTGCCATGCAGATTTGGTGATCAGCGATACTCAGTTGCAAGATATGCATTATGACATGAGCAATTTAGGTGAGGTTGAAGCCTGTTCAGTGCCACAAGCTAATCCATTGCATACGGCTATGATAGCGGCTGCTATCACTTACCTGAACGAGAATTAATAATGCAAACTTGGGTAGCCTTATTTCGCGGTATTAATGTTGGGGGAAATAATATTCTACCAATGAAAGCACTGCTTGATTTAATGACTCAGGTGGGCTGTGAAGAGGCACAAAGTTATATTCAAAGTGGCAATGTACTGTTTAAATATAAGGACGTTAATAAAGCCGAGCTTGCCACATTATTATCCACTTTGGTTGAACAGCATTTTGGTTTTAAACCTAAGGTATTATTATTGAGGGCTGATGAATTTTGCCAGTTATTAGCTAATAATCCCTTTAAACAAGCCTACGAGCAGCCCAAAAATCTACATTTATTCTTTTTAGACGAACCAGCTAATTCAGCGGATATAGAAAAGTTAAATGCATTAAAATCGGCTACTGAACAATTCGACCTACAACAAGATGGCTTTTATCTCTACGCTCCCGATGGCATTGGTCGTTCAAAGCTAGCAGAAAAAGTTGAAAAATGTTTAGGTGTTGCGACAACAGCCCGTAACCTTAATACCTTAGTTAAAATTTCAGAATTGTTGGCTAAGCTCGCCTAATGTGTGAGCTTAAGCAACCTTCTAATTTCTAGCGGAGTTACTTCATGCATTTAGTCTGTGCTGCCTGCAAGGCAACCAACCGTATACCAGAGAGTAAACCTTATCTTGAAGCCAAGTGTGGCAAATGTCAGGCGAGTTTATATGCTAATAAACCCGTTGAGCTTAACGATGACTCGTTTTATAAATATATTGAAAAAAATGACATGCCCGTACTGGTGGACTTTTGGGCGAGTTGGTGTGGGCCTTGTCAGGTGATGGCGCCGATTTTTACTAAAGTGGCATCGCAATCACCGGGTTTGTTGTTTGCTAAAGTGAATACTGAACAAGCCCAGCAAATTTCTGCAGAGGCGGGTATCCGCAGTATTCCTACTTTGATCTTGTTTAAGCAAGGCAAGGAGCTGGCACGTATGTCGGGTGCACTTAATGAAACACAACTCAAACAGTGGATTATGCAAAACTTACCTAAATAGCGCTGTGGTTAGACATTTTGCTTAAACGAGCTTCTGTTTAAATTCGTCTTTATAACGTCGTGATAAGTTCAGCTTGTGGCCATTTTTTAACTGGATCTCGCCATCGCCACTTGGCTGATAACTGATATGGTCGATGGCATAGTGATTAACCGCATAACTGCGATGTATACGGCTAAAGCCTTTTGATCTCAAGCGATCGGTCAGCTCGGCTAAGGTAGAGCGCAAAGGATAGATGCGCCCACCGCTATACAAGTTAACGTAGTTACCTGAAGATTCCATCCATTCAATGTCGGCCACTCGCACTAAAAATTCTCGATCAAGTTTTTTCACTAATAGGTGTTCAGGCACTTGGGCGTATTTATTCCCAGTCGGTTCGGCTTCAATTAAATTCGCCTCACCCTTGAGACGGCGGTAAACAAAATGGAAGAGATGATAGAGTCCTAAAAAGAACACATAGCCCCACACATCTTTACGGTATTCATAAAAAAATTCACGTAGTGGCGGGCCAAAGTCGTAGTTGCCACCCATGAACCAATAGACAGCTTCGCGCATTAATACCATCAAGGTGACGTGTGCCGCCGAAAAAAGCAGTGACAATAACAAATGTTTTACTATTTGAGTTTTGACATGAGTGAGACTGAGGGGCATGCGCTGCCACAGCATAAAAGTAACTGGCAGTAATAACAGGCTACTCAGAGCGCTGGAATACTCCCACACAAAAGGTTCCCATAATGCAAAGTCGGGGCTGCCATCACGGGTGGTTTCCATCCAATCAGAGGTGGCATTAATGCCATTGTTGATAAATAGGTAGAGCACAATGAGCAGGGCGGTATAAGCCGTTTTATGTTGGTCAAAGCGTTCAAATAAAGTCACTACTGTTTACCCCTCATATCCACCCTTTGTCCCTGAGGCATGTCCACTGGGCGTTTACCGCTAGTGTGTGGACTCAAGTCACCACATCATTCTTGGCATATTTAACCGCAAGGGTTGTTATGACTCAAGTATTAGCTCAAGTAAAAAACCAAGTAGATGATCAACGCCGTTACGATGTTGACTGGTTACGCACACTCGCCTTTGGTTTGCTGATTTTGTACCACGTGGGTATGTATTACGTGGCCGATTGGGATTGGCATATTAAAAGCGGTCAACAAAGTGTGTGGTTACAGGATCTTATGATCCTGACAAACCAATGGCGCATGTCCTTATTATTTTTGATTTCAGGCATCGCCTTGTCCTTAGTTTTACAACAACATAAATTCAGCCGTTGGCGTTTAAGTGGCCTCAGAACCAATCGTTTATTAGTACCGCTGATAATTTCCATGTATATCATCGTGCCGCCCCAGCTGTTTTATGAACTCCAGCAACAACATGGTTTAACAATGAGTTTTTGGGCATTTTTACAAGAATACTGGAATGTGGATACTAACCTTGCGCCATTTAAACAATCTTCTATCGGTTTACTGACCTGGAATCATCTGTGGTTTTTGCCTTATTTGTGGGCTTACAGTTTAGTGGTTTTATTGTTGTTTCCATTTTTTAATAATTTGGGCACCGGCTTACATAAGTTAAATCTGCAGTTATGGTTGGTCTTTGGGTTTTTAGTGATGGCGATGGCTTTAATCTGGGTAAGTTTGCGCGAGACTTATCCCGTCACCCACGCTTTATTAGACGATTGGTACAGTCATGCTAAGTACTTTTTGGCCTTTGTTTTTGGCGTGTTATTAGCCTTTGTTAAAGGTGTATGGCAGCAAATCATACAAGGTCGTCGTGTTTTGTTAGTTATTGCCGTCTTGGGTTATAGCTGGCTAATGTTTGATCGCCACGGCTTTTTGGATGTGGGTGACGAGCTGGATGGTTTAATTATTATTAAATTAATACACGGTGTATTACTTAGTCTTAACTATTGGGCGTGGATCCTAGTCGTGGTGGCTTATGCTGGCCATTATTTGAATTTTACTAATCGCTTTTTGACTTATGCCAATCAAGCCATTTTGCCTTGGTATATTTTTCACCAAACTTTGATAGTGGTATTTGCCATGCAGTTGTTGCCGTTTAATCTACCCGCTGGAATAGAAGCGCCAATATTAATTTTGTTAACTAGCTTGGGCTGTTTATTGGGCTATGAGTTGGTGCGCCGGTTTAGCCTATCGCGCTGGTTGTTTGGCTTGAAAGTGATAAGGACTAAGAAGGAGTAAGTCTGGCCTTCGTGCTTGCTGATAACTAGGTTAGAATATCCCCTTATTGGTGCCTGCAACGCAGGTGCATGCCTAAAGGAAATATTCGTGTCTAAAGAAGCCAATTCTCGCCGTTCTCCAGGCAAGCCTTCATCCAATACAGCAGGTGGCCCTCGTAAACCAAGTCAGCCGCGCCATACTCAAGGCAGTAGTGGTAATGCTGCACAAAAACCTTGGGTTAAAGAGGGGGATAAAACGGCTCGGCAAAACAATAAAAAAACGCTTACCTCTAAAGTCAGTGCCGCTACCTTAAGGCAGCATCGACTAGAAGAGGCCAAAGTGCAGGGCGAAAATGCCTGTAGAGTGTGTTTTAACAAACGTCCTCAGTCTGTGGTCAAAATGTATGTCGAAGTCAACATGGCTAAAAAATTTGCTGACGTGATGAAATATCTGGCCGCTAACAAATATGCTTATCACATTGTCGAAAACGCTGAGTTAGAAAAAGTTGCTGGCAGCGAACATCACGGTGGCGTGGTATTGATAGTTAAACGCAAACCCGAACTGACGTTAGCTGCTTATTTGGCCGCTAATAAAGATCTTAAGCAAGATTGTTTGCTGGCCTTAGATGGTGTGGGTAACCCACATAATTTAGGTGCTATCGCCCGCAGTTGTGCGCACTTTGGGGTGAAAGGGGTGATGATGACTCAGCCCTATCTGCTGCAATCCGGTGCGGCTGCTCGCACTGCAGAAGGCGGGATTGAATTTGTGGATGGTTTAAGCTGTGATAATTTGCCCTTGGCGCTGCAACAGTGCAAACAAGCGGGTTATAGCTTGGTGACTACCTCTAGCCATGCCAGTGTGTCTTTGTATCAAAGTAAACTTGCTAACAAAGTCGTGGTGGTGTTTGGCGAAGAAATGGATGGAGTATCGCCCCAAGTAGCCAAAAGTACTGATGTGGCACTGCAAATTCCTGGATCTGGTCAGGTAGAATCACTCAATGTCAGTGTTGCGGCCAGTTTGATTTTAGGCGAGTGGTATCGCCAGCAGCGTTGTTAATATTAACTCAATGGCTGACGATTTTACTGAGTGGTGCCGTGGCTTGGATCCGTAACAAATAATTGTTTAACTCGTCACGATGTAAGTCAGATAAGTTGCTGGTTTTCAGTAGATTTGCGCAGGCATCTTTAGTGTTTTGTTGTTCCTCATCGAGCCCTTCTAGTTCAGCGATAAAAACCAACACTTTGACAATAGATAACATGATGTGGGCATTTTTGGGTGATAGGGTTAAGGCCTGCGATAATAGCTCATAGGCCGGTGTGTAACGCCGGCCTTTGTAATGTGCCGAAGCCATTTCAATGAGTTCTTTAGGGCTGAACTGAATTTCTTTCCTTTCGACAGTTTCTTGCTCCAAATATTGCGAGAGGACTTTGGCGGTAAATGAATGGCCTAACTTATCGATATTCATCTGTTCGAGTAAAGCAATAGACTGTTCCCGCTCTCCCAACTCGTGATAGACCTTCATTTTATCCAGATTATCTTCAAAAGAGCCATTAGTTTGGTCTTTTAACTTGTCCTTCATCAAGTTTTCAGCGCCTTTTTTATCCTGTTTTAGATTACATAAACGAGCACGAATAATATTTATTTGGCTATTAAACGCCTGCATTTGTGGTTTATTACTTTCGAGTGCAACAATATCTTTTTCAATTTTACTGACCATGGTTTGGGCATCTTGGCCGGTTAATGCGGTGGCCAGATCTAAACCGGCTCTGATGATATTTAACGTCAGTTCAGGTGAATCATGAATGGAGTTTTTAGCGTATTTGGCCATGTTTCTGGTGGCTGTATATTGACCCATGCGATCATGATTCAGGCGCGCTAGGTTCCAACATTTTTTATTACGCTCAATATTACGTGGGGCTAATTCGCAGGCCTGTTTAATAATCTCGTAGGCTTTAGCAAAATTTTCGTTGGCAATGTAATGTTCTGCTAATAAATCAAAGGCACTAAATCTTGCGTCATCCCGTTTCAGTAAAGTATCAATCAATGTCATGGCTTCGGTATTTTTTTGTAAGCTGAATAAGGTTCTGGCTAATTCCACATAAACCCACGCAAACTTGTACATTTCACTGAGATACCGATAAAAAGTTTCGGCCTCGGTGTATTCATGCATTAAAAATAATGACTTACCCATTAGTCGGTTGATTTGCGGATGATAGTTTTTCAAACTCTGATCGGCTAAATGGCGCTGAGCTAAATAAATCGCAGTGTTATATTTTTCCTGATCAAAACAGTAATGCAATTTGTGCAGTTTTTGCTCAAAATCGAGGATGTGCCGTATGCGTTTTTCGACTTTGGATTTATCCAAAGGTTTGACCCAAAAATCGTTGGGCTGCAGTTCAACCACGCAATTGACCAAATCCGCTGAAGTATTAGAGCTAAGAAAAATAACGATAGTGGTTTTAGTGATAAAACCTTTGAACTTCATCTCTTCGAGTAAGTTGAATCCGTCTTTATCACTTTTTACATCAAAGGCAATCAGGACCATATCGAATGAAATAGTTTCACATAGACTTAAGGCATAAAAAGCATTTTGCGCACTTTTAACGTTATCGACACCTAAATCTTTTAAGGCTGATTTGATCACATCGTGAGCAAATGACTGTTCGTCGATGATAAGTACATTAAATTCTTGTAAGGCTTTTTTATCAGGAATTGCTAGCAAAAATTACGTCCATCTTAGTTAATACTGCGACTATTGCCTTTTAATGGCACACCTAAACGATATAAAACCCCTATGACAATTCGCTTCCAGTAATTATCAATTTGTTCAACGTTTACTTAACCACTAATAAAGTAAGGTTTTTAATCTAACCTGAATCAACGTTACTGAAAAGCTAATTAGCTAAAAATAGTGAGGTTAAATTTTTTTATTTAAGGCTGCATTGTTCTTTGATATATCAATATACAGCAAAGGTCAACATGGCCTATTAAAAACTAAAGAAAGAGGGAGATGTTTTGCGCTATCAAGTGCAAAACCCTTATTGGTTTTGCACTTGATGATTAGTTAGTTAATTTTAGCAACAAAATAAGGTTAATTGCTGCAATCTGGCTTAACGTGGATAGCGTTGTTGCAAACCTACATACACTTGATCGCTATAGTCACTCAGGCTGATATCCAGTGAGTTGAGTACATCAACCAAGTGCTCATTATCTTCGCGGCCGTGCCAGACTTTGATATAAGTACCATCTTTGTAACCATGGTCTTGACGGAAAAAATTCAATACGTTTTTGCCTACAAACTGCCGATAGAGCTCGTCAGAATTCATCTCTGCCTGTTCAACAATTTTAATAAACAAGGGCACATCAAAACGTTTAGCGGCACAGAGTCCGGCCATTAATTCGAGATTATCTAATATATCCAGGGTGTTAAAGTGATAATCAAGACCGTCAAAAGTGACTTTGCTGCGCTGTGAAGCGAGTTGTTCGGCTATAGTGCGCGCCGATTGTTGAATATCACCAGAATATTCAATGATGATGTGCGAAAGGGCAAAGTGCCAAATATCGACTAACTCCATTTGTAATTGGGGTAGGTCTTTGTGCTGGGCCTTCCACCATTTCCAACCGTGATGTTCGATACCTTCAACGGACTCAATCATGGCGGCGCGTAAATACGCATAACCGGCGGTTAACCAGCTTGGGTTTACTTTGCAATTCATGCCGTCTTGCAGCTTAAGCATAGTGGCTAGTTGGGTGGGTGTTAACATGGTCAGTCCTGTGTCATTTTTATAAAAACGTCGCAAATTAAGATTGGGCGACTGTCTGCTGAGAGCCGCCTATTGGATCACGAAGGCCTTAGTCGGTCAACTAACAATGTTAGCTAAACCCCGTTGTTTGTGTACTGAGTGGTTATTGTAGATGTTTATAAACTTCACCATTTTTCATCACAAATGTCACATTCTCCACCACCTGAATATCCTTAAGTGGATTGCCCTTAACCGCTACAATATCCGCTAACATGCCGACCTTCAATTCACCTCTATCACTCACACCTAGTAGCTCGGTGGCTTTGATGGTGCCCGCTTGCAGCGCTTGTAGTTCACTCATACCACGCTTGACCATGGCATTAAATTCAAATCTCGCATCGGCGTGTGCCATCACACCTGCATCACTGCCTAAGGCGATATTGATACCGGCATCCAAAGCCATTTTAAAACTGCGTTCCACATAAGGGGCGAGGAAGTTTGATTTGTCTACTGTCCATTGTGGTGTTTCGGGGGGCAATGGTACATCTGCAAGATGAATAGTAGGAATATAATAGGTACCGCGTTTTTTCATTTCTTTGATTATTTCTGGGGTTAACATCGAGCCATGTTCGATAGAGGCAACGCCAGCTTTAACCGCGGCCATGATACCTTCGCTACCATGGGCATGTGCCATCACTTTCAAACCATGGCGTGAGGCTTCTTGCACTATGGTATTTAATTCTTCATCAGAATATTGTTGAGCTCCGGGGCTAAAGCCTTTGGAAAAAACTCCGGCAGTGGCGCAGACTTTAATGACTTTTACTCCGTGTTTGGCCTGATAACGAATAGCCTTGAGGATTTCGTCTTTGCCATCGGCAATGCCCTGTTTAGGGCCTAATTCCATTATGCCGGGAGCGAAACCCGTTACATCACAATGACCTCCGGTGATAGAAATATAATGCCCAGCAGGAAATACTCGAGGACCAACCACCGCACCCCGCTCAATGGCTCGCATTAAAGCGACATCAGGAAATCCCGGCCACGCGCCTGCATCCCTGACCGAAGTAAAACCTGCCAAAAGCATATTTTTACCAAACTCCACGCCATGTAAGGCCCAGTCAGCAGGCGTTTCGTTAACCGCTTCGGTTTCCCAATGATTACCATTAAAAAAGTCTTGGGTGAGGTGAGTGTGCATATCAATAAAGCCGGGCAATAGCACCTTATCTCCAAGATCATAGGTGGCTAAACCTGTAGGTAGGCTGGTTGGGTTTATTGCAGTTATTTTGCCATCCTGTACTACTAATACGGCAGGTGAGATCAATTTGCCGCTTTTTATATCGAGCATCTGGGCAGCCCGAATAATACTGCCTGATTGATTGGCATGGGCCGTTGATAAGCCGCTCAATATCACGCAACTGAGTAAAATAAGACTAAGTAAATTCATGTTTTTTCCTGAAGCGATGTAGAGTTGTCATGGTAGCCGAATTGTATTGTTTGCACATCTTTGAATTTTTTGGAAAAGGCCAGAGCAAAAAAGTGTGATCTGTTATTGGTAATCAGTGATTCCGCTACTTTTCCATGTAGACAGCGCTAAAGTAACCCTTAATAAAGTTGAAGTTAATTGTTCAGGACAACTGTGGGCTCACTTAGAACCAGCAATCTCAAAAAACTCCTTATTTAATGGAGTTGGTATTATACACACCTTCAATGTATGGATTTTCGGTGGTGGTAGAATGGTGCGGTAGGGGCTTGGGGGGGCCTTAATCGATCAAAGAGGTTTTGCCGCTTGCACCCGTTCTAACTCGTCTAAGTTGGCGTGGGGAGGGATTAAATACCTCGAAAATTTTGAGTTATTAATTGAAAACTCAGAATACTTGCGGGTAGAAATTGAACATGCGCCCGAGCGAGAAATGGCCACCAAGTTAGAAGACTTTTTGCTTACCTTGAGCGCTATTAGTATTTTTTGTTAATTTTAAAGATCGAGATTTGTTTTTGTAATTTATCCGCTAATTGGGTTAATTCTCCGCTGGCGATGGCATTTTGCTGGGAGCTTTCGTTTACCACAGCAATGCTAATACTAAACTCGTTAACGTTTTTACTGATCTCGCTGGCCACCATGGTTTGTTCTTCAGTCGCAACTGATACTTGGGTGTTCATATTCGCAATTTCAGACATGGCGGTAATGATTTCCTGTAACACAATGGATGAGTCTTTGGCATGATCTACACTTTCGTTGGCACGCTCTTGTGCTTTACTCATTGAATCTACCGATTGTTTAGCCGAGTTTTGCAATCTTCCGATCATTTCACTGATGGATTCAGTGGCTTTTTGGGTATTGTGCGCCAATTGCCTTACTTCATCCGCCACAACCGCAAACCCTCGGCCAGAATCTCCTGCGCGAGCAGCCTCAATAGCCGCATTCAATGCTAATAAATTGGTTTGTTCTGCTACGCCCTTAATTAACTGTACCACTTGGTTAATTTCGTTGGCTTGATCATGTAATTTTTGAATGACTTCTGTGGTGCTATCAACCGTTTTGGATAAATCAGTAATAGATTGGATATTTTGTTTCACTTTCGCCTGACCGAGCACGGCTTGTTTGTCAGCATCGGTGGCGCGGGTTGAGGTTTTTAGCGCGCTATTAGCCACCTCTTGAATGGCTGAACTCATTTCGGTAATCGCGGTGGCTATCATGGTGTTTTGCAATTCTTGCTCATTCGCCGTGGTGGCAACCTGAGTACTGATAGTCTGCATTTCTTCTGCGGCCGAGGCCAAGGTTAAGGTTGCTTCGGATACGTTCATTACAAGGGTATGAATACGATCCAGCATAAGATTAAAACTCTCAGCGGTTTTGGCAAATTCATCATCACCTTCGACTTCTGCACGCAAGGTTAGATTCGCTTTTTCAGCAATGTCAGTAATCGTGTTTTGCAGTTTATTTAATGGCCTTTGAATAGAGCGATAAATCAAAAATGCAATGGAGAACATCAGTATCAAAACCAGAATTGAAGCAATAATGAGTGCTCTTTCAGTACTTACAAATTTTTCATGAGATGCATCACGAAACGATAAAGACTCATCCTGTTGCAAGTCGATCAGGGCTTCATAACTTTGACTCAGTTGATCAAAGACCTCGTAAAGTTCGGCATTAAAAGTATTGGCAGGATAAGAAACCAGCGTGCCCTCGTTGATCATCTTTTTGTATTTTTCGATCAGTTTTTGCACGGCGGGTAAGTTGCGTTTGGTTTTATTAACTAAGTCACTTTCGCGCTCAGTTAATTTGGTATTAATGTAGGCATCCCATTGTTCATCGGCGATGTTTTCTGACTGCTTAATACGATTCAGCACTTGTGAGTCACTGAGCATGCCTGCCCGGTATTTATGCAATAAGTCCACAATGCTAACCGCGTAATTATCAGACACCAGTTTGATTTGTTTCAGTGGCACCACTCTGTCAGCATACAAGCTTTCGATGCCTTGGTTTTGGGTTTTCATTATGGAGTTTACTAAAATGGCCATTACCGCA
This sequence comes from Paraglaciecola hydrolytica, assembly GCF_001565895.1. Taxonomy (GTDB): domain Bacteria; phylum Pseudomonadota; class Gammaproteobacteria; order Enterobacterales; family Alteromonadaceae; genus Paraglaciecola; species Paraglaciecola hydrolytica. The sequence goes on along the minus strand of NZ_LSNE01000015.1, from coordinate 84,053 downwards.
AAAAATACGCCAGGGAGTATCGCCATAACGCCTAATCTGGTTTTAACTGATGTGGAATTTAACATTCAAATACCCTGTGAGTGATGTAATTAAGCCGCTACCTAAGGCGTTCTACAAAAATAGTATTTAATTCAAATAAATACACATTTAATTGCTCTTTTTAATGGCGTTTACTGTGTGTGACATGGGCACAGCAAAATACGCGGTAAATTGGAGCGATGATGTAAAAGTTTTATCGACCAAAATAGCGAGGAGATAAGCGTTTATAAAGCTAATCAGTTATTTTTTGTCGATTTGATACATGAGTCGAGATTATTTGCGCATCAGTGAGTTGTTTCTATCCGCTGAAAGTAGGCGGCATAAAAATGGCATAGCTAGCTACTGACTAAGTTATAAAAACCCTACTTAAACTAGAATGGCGCAAATTCATATAACAACATGAATGATTTTATTAACTAAAAAAGAGTTACATAAAATCGATAACAAAGCGGATAAAACGCCAGTGTCAGTGGGATTTAACATATTATTTAATTCAAAATTTTGAGTATTAAGTGAGGTAAAAACGTTAACCTTATTTAAGAGGGGCGCCTAATTGGGAGTAGGATATTTTACAAATGGCTGTGAAATATATGCTTGTTATTTAGCTTTCATCATTTCTAACAAACGTCGGAAAACGAATGAGCCTAAAACAAAGGCTTTAGTTTTAAGGGAGATAATCTATGCAGTTATTTTACCGTAAAAGTGCATTGACCTTATTTTTCATCATCTTGTTGTTGGTTTTGTTGCGTGTGGCAGCACCCTACGCAGTAAAAAAAGGGGTTAACTACGCTATTGATACTACCCCTGGGTTGAGTGGAAAAGTGGGAGATATTGACATCGCACTATATCGAGGCGCCTATCAAATTGAAGATATCGAACTCTATTTAGTTGATGGTGAGTTACAAAAACCACTCATAAAAATTCAACAGTTGGATATCTCGGTTTTATGGTCAGCCTTATTTCACGGCAGTATTGTGTCCAAAATGACCTTTTTGCAGCCACAATTTTATTATGCTGATAAGGCGGAACGTGAAGAGCATATCAATGAAGATGTGCAAAACGAACAAACCTGGATCACGTTGGCAAATCGCTTAGTGCCATTTTCTATCGATAGAATTGATATTGTTGCTGGCCGTTTGTTATTTGCGGTTATCAATAATGAACAAACTAACATTACTGAAATTCAGGAGATTAACGGGCACATCACCAATTTAACTAACAGTAAAAAACATTCCGGTTCGTTAGTGACCAATATGCGTTTAGACGCGGTCATTGAAAACGTCTCGCCTATCGTGTTATCGGGCTCTTATGATCCTTATGCAGACAAACCAAGCTTTAATTTTGATGTGGAAATGCAGCGTTTGCCGGTGAAAAAGATTGATCATCTGATTAGCTTTTATACCCCCTTTGATGTTGAAGCCGGGGAGGTTGATTTTGTCATGGAGTTTGCTGCTAACCAAGGTGTGGTTGAAGGTTACGTAAAAGGCGGGGTGTATGACTTATCGGTATTTGATTGGCAAGAAGATGTGGTTAAAGACGGCGACAATCCCTTTCAGCTATTGTTCGAAGCATTAACTGGTGGTGTGGCTGAATTGTTTGAAAATGGTCAAAGCGATCTACTTGGCACTAAAGTTCCTCTTGAGGGCACCATAGATGAACTCAAAACGCCACTTTGGCCAGCAATTTTCGGCATCATTAAAAACGCATTTTTTAAGGCATTAGAAATTAAGATTGATGATATTGTAAAGATCGATGCCACTCAGTGTGAGGTATTTGAGGGGGAAATAAACCCACATCTTAGCGCTCTATTTAATTTAAAAATGGGTCAAAAACCATGTTAACAACCTTTGTTATAACTAGTATTGTGTTAATGCTGCTGACCCTAGCTCCACTATTACCTAGTGATCATTGGGTAGTGCGTGTATGGGAATTTCCGCGTTTGCAAATTGCGTTTTTATTGTTGCTCAATACCGTGGTGCTGGGTATTTTTTACCATCAAAATATTGTTTATAAATTTGCGCTACTTGCTATTAACTTAGCCGCGTTAGCTTATCAACTCTATTGGATTTTACCCTATACGCCATTAATGAAAAAAACCGTCAAGACAGCACGCTCGCCTGACTTAAAACGCAGAGTCAGGGTGATGAATGCCAACGTATTGATGAGCAATCGTGATGCACACAAATTGATTGCTTTGGTTAATCAAGAGCAACCGCACATTTTGGTAACCCTTGAAACTAATCAATGGTGGCAAGATGCCCTTGCACCACTGCATGATTCCTATCCTTACAGGGTAAATTACCCACTTGAAAATTTATACGGTATGCATGTGTTTAGTCGTCTACCGCTGACAAACATCACTAGCGCAGAACGAGTTGAAAAAGGTGTGCCGTCGATTCACTGCACGGCCATTTTACCCAGTGGTGAGCAGATCAATTGCCATTTTTTGCATCCTGCACCACCAAGTCCCACGGAAAATTCCGAAGCAACTGAGCGGGATGTAGAGTTACTGAGTTTGGCTAGAGAAATAGCCGCGAAAAAATCTCATCACTCAAAGTCAGTATTGGTGAGTGGTGATTTAAATGACGTAGCCTGGTCACCAACCACTCGCGCCTTTTTACGGGTCAGCGGATTGCTGGATCCGCGCAAAGGGCGTGGCGCCTACAATACTTTTCATGCTCAGTATGCTTTTGCGCGCTGGCCCTTGGATCATATTTTTCACAGTGATGATTTTGAGTTAGTTAGCTTAAAACGTTTGCCAGACATTGGTTCAGATCACTTTCCGTTATTAAGCGAATTAGCGCTTAAATAAACTGATTTCAAGAGATAGCTGAGACGTAGAGTAGGCGAACTAACTGCTCTACGTGGATAGATTGAATTGTTACAAGGATTCAGACAGTTTTACCGCTGAAGGCTGCATTAATTTTCTAGCCTGCTCTATTTGTTCATGATCTTTGGTTTGTACTACAACCGACCATTGATGATGATGGCTGGCGTGGCGGGCACTATTGATCGGCCCATCATGGTCCGGACGCAAAGATATCGCGCCTGCAACCAACAAGCCTAAAAAAGTGCCTAATATAGCTGCAGCCGATAACATCATCACCGGACTTGAGGCCGCAAAAGGGGAACCAATAATAATTAACAGGCTTGCTACCAACAAACCGACCACTAAACCTGCACTCCCTAGAATGAGATGGGATTTAAGTAAAGTCCGGCCGATACCCTTGCTGTCGGGTTCTAATTTACCTGCAAAATTTCCATCATCAGGCCGCACTACACTTAGCTGCTCAGTTAAAAAACCACCTTCGCTGATTAGTTGTTCAGCCATCTTTTTTGCGCTGGCTTCTCTGTTGTACACACCTACCACTTTGCCTGGGTATTGTTCGTCAATCACGTTAGGGTTCATTGCTTTTTCCTCCCATGTTAAGGATAAATTACATAAAACATTTTCATTTCCATAAATGAGTAGGGCTGCAAGTTAGATGCCGCAGTGGCGCTACTATTTATAAAGGCGCACTGAAGAGAGTGAATATACAAAGTGGATGAATGGTTTTATAGGTGTGGTGGTTTGAGCTTTTGCTGATGGTTGTGTGCCGCGAGTTTCTATTTTTGAATATTTAGTTAACATAACTATTTGTAATTTAATGGATTTAATATCTGTTTAGAATAGTTTCAGAGATATCCGGCTTACAAGTTTGAGGGATTTTATCTAGTAGATTTCGCGAGTAGACCTTGAGTCCTATATAAATGTGCTAACGGTTTTGACTTATTTAATACCCGCTGAGTTTGCAAAGCTGCTGTGCTGAGGTAAGCAACAAAATTGTAGAATATTTTCACTTTGGGTAAATATTGCACAATTTAAAAAAGCCATAATAGGGAAGGCTATCTTTTTGTTTTTATTGCTTAATCTAGATTAGAACATTTTAGCAGGCAGAAAGATGTAAATAAGCTGTAACGATGGGGTGACAAAGTATGGCAAATATAAGATACTTTTGGCCGTTTTTGCTAGGTTTAGCCACCTGCAGATTGAAATATTGGTGCTGCTAAGTTTATTCAAAGCAGCACGATACGCCACAGTGATCCGATCTAACATCTTCGTTTTCCGTTAGTAGCACTTGAAATAAATTATTTCGTCAGCATCTAAGTTAAATCCCAATTTGTTTAAAAATTAAAAAGAGAAGTATCCAATGACAACTAACTACATCCCGCTAGACAAAGATAAACATAAAGACCTACGTGTTAACTTAAAACACGATTTTAGCCACACTAAAGACGCACATTTGGCCGCCGCATCACTACGTGAATATGCACAGTTAGCTAGCACCATGCCGATTGTTTTTGTACAAGATCCAAAAACTAACGCGACCCACAGTATTGCCATGTTAGGTACCGAACAAGGTGTCAATATGTTTATGACTGACGGCAAATGGAACGCCCATACTGTACCTTTAAATATTCAGCGTTATCCTTTTGATGTTCGTCCTGATGGCGACAAATTAGGGGTCTTTATTGATGAAAATAGCGAGTTAGTTGGTACTAAAGAAGGTGAGTTGTTATTTACTGAAGCCGGTGAGCCTAGCCCTTATTTGCAAAATCGTCAGCAATTATTGTCTGATCTGGCTAACAGTGAAATGGCCACTCAGCGTTTTGTGGCTAAGTTAATTGAATTGGACCTTCTCGACGCGATTACCTTACGTGTGCAATATGCGAATGGTCAACAACGTAATATCAATGGTATGAAATGTATCAGCGAAAAACGTTTACATGCTCTAGACGATGCTAAAATCCTAGAATTGCATAAAGCCGGCTTCTTAGGCGCTATCTACGCTGTGATGATGTCTTTAGGTCAATTAAACCGCCTAGTGCAATTATCTGCTGCTACTGCTACACCAATTCAGTCTTTACAATTGAAATTGGAAGAAACAGCAAAAGAACCAGCAACAGCTTAATTTTGATTAATAAAAAAAGCCCTGTTTAACAGAAGTTAAACAGGGCTTTTTTTTGCCAGATTAGTATTGGTTATTCAGTTTGGGATTAAATTCAACAAAGTTGCGCCCTTGAATTTGCTCCAATGTATTATCTAATTTGGCTAAAGTGGAATGCATAATTTCATGCCAGTAGTTTTGTTGTGTTTCGCTGTTCCAAAACTTGAAGTTTTTGCCTGATAGCGATTCACCATCAACATCAAATCCCGCCCAGATAATGCCTATTTTATCCTTACTAAGCGCCTCATTAAGAACAATCTGTAGTTGTGCCCCGGCTAGGTATTCAACACTGTTACTATGAGTAGAACGGCGATTACCGTCATTTACCAAGCCAGCCCACAATTTCATATGCACCACTTTTTTAATCTCAATACGAGCAACCAGTAAGTCTTTGTCAGGAATAGCACCTAAGCTGGCATTATGTTGCGTGATGAGTTGATTAATACCGTTGAGCGAATCTTTTAATCCTTGATAAGTAATGACTTCCCAGCGTTTAAAATTGGACTCGACAATGGTTTTATCAACGTTAATCGGTAATAGTTTGATGCCTCTATATTGCTTATCTACAAATTGAGGTTCAAACAATGCCAGATCAAAGCCACTGTTATTGATTTTAACTAACGATAAGTCAGCCAGTGGCTTTTCAAATTTAACTAAGCTTGTTGTTTCACTTTGGGTATTACTTACAGCTTGCTGCTGTTGGTTTGGCTCGGTAAATGAGGTCGGTGTTACAGGAAGAATAGTGTCTGTTGGATTATTTCCAAGGGCAAAATCACGTGCTGCGCTAGCTAACAAGATAGTGTTATTTTCAAATGGCTTAATATTATTGGGCTGAGTACTCTGAGTAGAAAGAGCCACATTTTCCAGTTTGGTATCGATATTTTCAATGAGTTCAATAGGTTGTGGTGCTAGTTGTTCATCAATGGACTGTTGAACGTTTGTTTGGCTTGTAGTTGCAGCACCTAAAACATCAATATCAACGGATGTATTTTGATCGTTTTGAGATGTCATTGTCGCTAGATTTATAGTGGGTGAATTTGCCACTAATCCTGTTATCTGGTCACTCGCATTCACATTGAGGGTTAAGCCAAAAACGGCAATCCCCATGAGTAATACCAAACGTTCAGCCGCAGCAGAAAGAGGTAAAGTCCGTGTAAAAATGCGCTTTACTCTATCAAGTAAGAAAAACGATTGTTTATGTGCAGCCAATACAGATTGACGCTGCTGGCTGAATTCTGCAAAACGACTCAAACTCTTAGCGAATATTAGCGCATTACCACAGGCCTTAGCCGCAATATCGTCACAGGCCGCTTCGCGTTCAAAATCTATTTTATGGCAAATGAGCAATACAAAAGGGTTGAAGAAAAACACAATTTTGACGAGGTATTGCACTAAATTGAGCAGATAATCGTTACGTTTAATGTGTGCAAGTTCATGTAATACAATGGCTTCAACTTGCTCCATAGGCAGTTGCGTAAACAGCCCCAGAGGCAGTAGTACCACAGGTTTAAAGTGCCCAACTATGCAAGGAACGCTAATTTTGCTGGATAATTTAAATTCAACTGAGTGCTTAATCTGTAACACATTAAGCAAACGAGCCAGACGCTTTTGCCATTCAGGGCTCACAGTAAAAGTGTTCTGGGTTTTTAGTTGCAGACCTTGGAGCACATCATATAAGTAGCGTACAAATTGCAAGCCAAAACCAACAAACCAAACAAGTACTACCGAGCTCAGCCAAGGGTTGATATTTTGGTAAATTGATGACCAAAAACTGCCTTCATAAACCAATGCAATATGAGTTTGGATGTCGCCTAGATACAGACTGGTTTGCACCGATTGAGTGTAGTTTTGATAAAAAGTGAGCCCACTGAGTATCACACAGCAACATAAGGCACTTATACATAATCGATAACGTAAAGCAGGCCTAAGTGAATTAGTCATTTTAAGGCCACTACTCAGTAGTACAAATACCAGTAAGGACTGCCAGAGTGAATGCACTAATGTCCAACCCAAGGCATAAATTAAATGTGGATCCAAAATGCTGCTTAAATTATCCATGATTTTTATCCTCCATGCCGTCTAAAAAGGCTCTGATTTGTACAATTTCGTCTTGGCTAACTGCTTTATTGCCAAACAGTTGCATCAACAAACCGCTAGTTGAGCCTCCAAAGGTGGTTTGAATTATTTTGTCGAGCAAGTGTGATTTGGTCTTTGATTCATCACTTAAAGCAAAATAGACGTGACTCTTGCCTTCTTTGCGTCTATCCAACAAGCCTTTTTCGGTCATCAACTGCATGGTTTTTAGCGTAGTGGTATAACCGACAGGACGGGTTAAGTTGAGCTGATCATTGACGATTTGTGTGGTGGCTTCGCCAGATTTCCATAGTATATTGAGGATTTCAAGTTCCGAGGGGGTCGGGGCAATCATATTCAATTCCTTCTACGATTCAATTCGTATTAAATATATACGAATACTTTCGTAGTTCAAGTTAGAAAATCAATAAAATTTGAATATTGTATTTATCTATATGAATTATAAAAATATTTTGTTGAAAACAACTTGGTTAGTATTGGCTGAATACAAATTATACGCAGCCCAATAATAGGGGGATAAAACGAGGATTGTTAAACATGAATAGTTGGCTTTTTCTCAGTGCATTGCTAAGGGTTTGGCCTGATTGCAGATTTTGATAGAAGCTGATCATCAGCTTGGCTGATGCACGGTCTGAAATTGGCCATAAGGTGCAATTGCAGTGAACGTTTTTAGGCTAAAAAAAACTTCGCCGGAGCGAAGTTTTGTAAGTAAGGTTATAAAAATTCTAATTCATCTTCGGCGGTTAGGCCTAATTCACTCAATTCTTGTCGTAGGCGTTGACGGTCATGAATGGCTTCGATTTCTCGCCATTTTCGTTTAACGGATTTAGTTTTAGCGGAGCGGCTTTCTGTATCTATCATTGAAAATAAATCGGACTTATCCATTTGGGATCCCCATTATTATTTTTAGCGCAATAGTCACTGCTTTATATTGAAATCGATAAACTTTTTACACAAGCTAGTGCAACAAGTTCAACGCTCTTTTACCATACTGCACCCTAAAATAGAATAGATTCTTGTACTTTTTATTAACAATTGATGAAAGTTTAATGACGCACGTATAAAAAGTCTGGACAAAATATAGTCAGGGGATGAATACGTATGTAGTACATTGTTTTAAAAATTAAATATCGCTAACGTGCTTACCACTTGTTAATGCTGGGTAATAGTTAGTATGCAATTGTGTAAAAAAATAAGTGGTTTGGCGCTGGTCACTATCCTGAGTGTGGCTTGTAGCCCTGTTAATGCGCCTAGTGAACCGCCCGAGTTAGAGTCAACAGTTGGCAACACTGCTGAGCTACTGTTACATGTACCTTCTCCCCAATGGCAAGATCAGATTATTTACCTAGCGATGATTGATCGTTTTGCTGACGGCGACCCTACTAACAATAGCCAAGCCCAAAATGAATATGATCCAACTAAGGAGAGCCATTACAGTGGGGGCGACTTAGTAGGCTTAGTTCAGCATCTAGATTATATCCGAAAGCTAGGCGCAACAGCCTTATGGACTACTCCTCAAGTGGCCAATTTGTGGTGGGATCCTCTATCCAACTATGGGGGTTATCACGGTTACTGGGCACGAGACTTTAAAGCGGTGGATGAGCATTTTGGCACACTGGCCGACTATCAGGCATTGTCGAGTGGTTTACATCAGCGTGGTATGTATTTAATTCAAGATGTAGTAGTCAACCATACCGGCAATTTTTTTACTTATCAGGGCGACTATGATGAGCACAAAGTGACAGATAATTTTGTACTTAACCACTCCGCTACACCGGGCAGTGCTCCAAGTCAGTATCCCTTTACCTTAAACGACGCCAATAATGCCGAGCACCGTAAAGCAGCTATTTATAACTGGACCCCCAGCATAGTCAATTTTGCCGACCCAAAACAAGAAACCACCTATCAAACCGCTGATTTAGATGACTTAAATACTTCAAATCCTGTGGTGCGTAGTGCCTTAAAAGATTCCTTTGCATATTGGATTGAGCAGGCTGGGGTAGATGCCATCAGAATTGATACCGCAAAGTATGTGGAAAGTGACTTTTTCAGTGATTTTTTACATGCCCCAGACGGCCTAAAAGCCGCTGCTCAAAGCACCGGACGGGACGATTTTTTCAGTTTTGGCGAAATCTATGAAACCTCTTTACCCATGGCGGATAACGGTGAGCAAAAACTCAAACAATATGTGTCAGACTCGCAACATCAGCGTATTGATGCGCCTATCGGGTTTCCTTTATACAAAGAGATCAGCCGGGTCTTTGCCGGTGGCATGCCCACCCAATATCTTAGTTATCGTTTAGAAGCCCAAATGCGCTTGTTTAATGAGCCTTTTAAAGTAGTTAATTTTATTGATAATCATGATGTTGAGCGCTTTTTAGCTGCTGGCAATATCGCGGGTTTTAAACAGGCCTATACCCTGATGATGACAGTGCCGGGTATTCCCACCATTTATCAAGGTGATGAACAAGCCTTTAAAAGCAGCAGACGAGCTATGTTTGCTGGGGGTTATTTAAGTCAGTTTGATCAATTTAATCAGCACTCTCCCATGTATCTTTTTATTCAGCAATTGACCGAGTTACGCAAAAAAAATCTGATTTTTAGTCGGGGCAGTATTGAGATACTGCAAGACAACGCAGCGGGTGCGGGCATCTTGGCGTATAAACGTAATTATCAGGGTAAAGTGGCTTATGTGATATTTAATACGGCCAAACATGAGGTGCTGTTAAATGCCTTACAAACCGACTTTGTCGAAAACAATAAACCTCTGGTCCTCATTAACGAAAACCTGCAAGAAACCTTGCGTTTTGATGTTCAAGGTTTGTTGACCACAGTATTACCCGCGCAAGCTGTGGTGGTATTGCTTGGGGATGAACGTGAGGGTAATCAGCCACAACTTGACATAGCTAGAAGCATTGAGCCTAAAAACTTACAAAGCCTTTACCAAAACCAAGTTTACGCCAGTATAAAAGGGACAAGTGATTATCCACACAGTGACTTATTGGTGGTGATCGATGGCAAACTGACTGATGCTAAAACCATTCACACTAATGCTACAGGACAGTGGCAAACTGAGTTGGCAGTGAATGATCTTGGTACTCACCAGCATCAACTCGAAATCTATTCGCCCACGGCCAAAGTGGCCTCTGCTGTTTACTATTATCAGACTCAATCCGACCAAGTGAGTGCTCAAGTACAAGTCAGTGATCCTCTGAATGACGACCATGGATTAGAGAGGAATTACACTAAACCTTTAGATCCTACTGTAGCTTGCCAAATGGATATTATTGGTGCAACTGCCCAGACGGGCGGCAAGATATTAAAGCTGAGTTTAAAGATGTGTGAACTTAGTCACATCTGGGCGCCGCCTAATGGTTTTGACCATGTGGCCTTTACGCTGTTTTTTGATTTACCAACCAGAACGGGCATGTCTGAGTTACCTGTGATTGGTGGACAGTTTCCTGATGGGGCCGCTTGGGATTTGGCCCACGTAGCCTATGGTTGGGCAAACTATGTCTATTGGCCGACTCAAGCGACGGCTTTGCATGAAGGTGAAAAGGCCGGAATTGCCCCGCCTATGGCAATAGACTACCAAAACAACAGCATAGAATTTACTTATGACGGCGCAGAACTAGGTATTGAAGATTGGGCTGGTGTAAGTATTTATGTGACAACCTGGGACAAAAGTGGCGAAGGTAATTATCGTGAACTTGCCGAAAACGCCAACACCTGGACTTTTGGAGGTGGCTCGCTAACGAGCCCCAAAATACTTGACGCAGTTTTACTTGAGTTAGCTAAAAAGCCATAAGCAAAGCCAGTTTATTCTGGCAAGTTGTTATGGTCGGATGCGATGGTCATGCTCTTTTTAACCAGCAATAAGGCGGCTTCGTGGCGCGCATGCACAAAAGAATGGATAGCAATGCCGCTTAATGCGCTTTGCTCTTCTTTGCTGTTGATTTTAACCACGATATTGGCCGCAGGGTGATAGTCGAGTATGGCCTGACAAATAATCTTTTTAGTCAGTAAGTTGTCCATGGTCATGATGATACTGGCGGCTTCTTCCACTTTGAGTGATTCGAGTACGGGGCGTTTTTCTAAGTGACCAAAATAAGCCATGTAGCCCCTTTCACGAGCAAGTAGGACGTGCTGTAAGTTGTCGGAAATAATCACAAAACGCATGCTTTTTTTGGTCAATTCAGTGGCGACAATACGCCCGACTATGGCAAAACCACAGATGATGGTGTGGTTGGTGGCAGTGATAGGGGTAATCTTATCTGATTCAAAAAACTCGACGACAAAATAGGAGGCGAGTTTGTAGATATTATTGACCATGAAAGGTGTGACTATCATGGAGAGCACAGTAACCAAGATCAAAAATCCACCCAGTTCATCAGAAATAACATGTTGGCTAGTCGCTAAGGAAAATATCGCAAAGGAAAACTCACCAATTTGACACAAGGCGATAGCGGATTTAATCGCATCACTTTTGTTGGCCTTACGTTTGAGTAGGCCAAAGATAATCAAGGCTTTGACTAACATGGTCAGCAGTAAAACCGCACAAACTAACCAAAACTCGTGATAAAAATAGTTTACGTCGATTTTAGTGCCGATGGAGAAAAAGAAGGCACCTAATAAGATATCTTTATAAGAGGCAATATCTGACTCTACTTTTACGTGATAAGTGGTTTCGGCAATGATCATGCCGGCAATAAAAGCCCCTAAAGAGTATGTAAAACCCATTTGATGGGCGAGTAGGGACGCACCTATCACTATGGTTAATACCGAGCCTAAAAACAGTTCTTCGAGCTTGGCATTAGTAGAAAAATGTAACAGCCATTCAATCAGTTTTTTACCCAAGGTAAACATAAAAAGAATAACCGCAAAGGCCGACAGCAAGGTTTTAACTAACACCTCTTGCATCGATAATTCATTGTTGGCTAAAAAGCTGATGAGTAACAAAATGGGGATCACCGCTAAGTCTTGAAAGATCAGGATGGCCACGGTTTTTTCACCATAAGGCGTAATAATATCTTTAGATTTTTTCAAGTAAGTCAGCACGATGGCGGTGGATGACAAACTAAAGGCTAGCGCAATAATAATCGACGACGTTGCATCAAGTTCAAAAATATAATGGGCCACTGGATAGATAATCAAAGCACTAATGAGGACTTGGCTAATACCGTTGATAAATACGATGTCGCGCATCTTTTTTAACTTGGCAAAGGATATTTCGAGGCCAATGGTGAACATCAAAAACACAATGCCAAACTCACCAATTAAGTCCAGCGAGGCTAAATTTTCACTGCCATTAAAATCAAACAAGTTGCTGATAATAGTGCCGGTTATGATGTAACCAATAATGTGCGAAACAGAGAATTTTTTAAGAATGATGTTAAGTACACTGGCAATAGCCAGTGAGATAAAAATGATCGGCAGAATAGAATCCATAACAGTGCCCTAGGTGAAAATATTTACAATCTTATAACAAAAATGTGCTTAATTTCTCTGTTCTGAGATTTTAAAGTATAAGTAGAATAAGCATTGTAGCGGCTCAAGTCCACTGATTATGCTGTGGGAACTAGCTTGATGACAGGGTGTTAGGATAGTGGAGAAAAATAGTACGATTCAAACACGATGTTTAAAAAAATCGCTGCCAACACCTTGATGTTGGCAGTATTAATAAACAGATTGATTAAGCGTTAGCTTGTCTAAACTTGTTAATCAACTGATTGGTTGAACTGTCAAAACTTAGCTCAGCTTGAGTATTCACAAGTTTGTCTAATACTTGATTACCCAGCTCTTTGCCTAATTCAACACCCCATTGATCAAAGGAATTTACTCCCCAAATGGCACCTTGGACAAATACTTTATGTTCATACAGTGCCACTAAGGCGCCTAAAGTAGCAGGATCAACCTGATCGAATAACAAGGTATTGCTGGGTTTATTACCCGGCATGGTTTTATGGGTAGCTAGTGATTCTAACGTAGCTGCATCCAATCCTTTAGCGGCTAAATCGGCTTTACACTCTGCTAAGGTTTTACCTTGCATCAAAGCCTGAGTTTGACCAAAACAGTTAGAGGCCAACATGGCATGATGGGTTTTATCCTGATTAGGGACATTCAAGGGCAACATAAAATCAGCTGGCACTAATACCGTACCTTGGTGGATAAGCTGGTGGAATGAATGTTGACCGTTAGTACCTTCGCTACCCCAAATAATGGGGCCAGTAGCGTAGTCAGTAACCGTACTGTCACCTGCAATACGTTTGCCGTTACTTTCCATATCCAACTGTTGTACATAAGCTGGAAAGCCACGCATATAATGATAATAAGGCAACAATACATGGCTTTGGGCGCCAAAAAAGTTGATATACCACACACCTAATAAAGCCAAAATCATGGGTAAGTTTTGCTCAGCGGGAGCCGTTTGGAAATGCTCATCCATGGCATAAGCGCCTTTTAATAGGGCCTCATAGTGCTCATAGCCAATCGTCAGTGCGATAGGTAAACCTATAGCTGACCACAACGAATAACGACCTCCCACCCAATCCCACATGGGGAAGATATTATCTTCAGCCATACCAAAGTCAGTGGCGGCTTTAATGTTAGAAGACACGGCGATGAAGTGTTTAGCGATATCTTGCTGAGTACCACCGGCTTTTAAGAACCAAGCTTTAGCCGTTAAAGTATTTTGCAAGGTTTCTTGGGTAGTAAATGACTTGGAAGACATGACTACTAAGGTTTCTTCATGGTCTAAACCAGCTAACACATCCTGAATATGGCAACCATCAACGTTGGCCACATAGTGTACTTTCACGCCTTTAAACCAATAAGGTTTAAGGGTTTCAGACATGATTTTGGGACCAAGGAAGGAGCCGCCTATGCCAATGGCTACGATTTGAGTTAAAGGTTTGCCACTTAGTCCTTTACGTTCGCCTTTATGCACACTGGCTACAAAGTCTTTGATCTTTTGCTGACAGGCTTGCACTTCAGGCATCACGTCTTGACCATCGACTAATACAGGTTTGCCTGAGTAGTTACGCAAAGCAGTGTGCAATACCGCACGTTTTTCGGTGTGGTTGATGATGTCGCCAGCGAACATGCCATCACGTTTCTCAGCCACTTGGGACTCATTGGCCAAACTTTGTAAGGCAGCTAGCACCTCGTCAGTAATTAAGTTTTTGGAATAATCCAGTTCAATTCCACAGGCCGCGACTGTGTATTTTTGAGCACGTTTTGGGTCTGCCGCAAACCAATCACGCATATGCTGAGTTTTAACCTGTTCAGCAAGGGCAGTTAATTGTTGCCAAGAAGTGGAGGAAGTGAGTGCTGTCATGTTAAAGGCCTCGTGTATTGTCAGTTTGAACGGTAAAAAATAAAAAAGCGCCTAATTCAGACGCTTTGTTTTATGTCACTGTATGTTTAGAAGTAGCTTCTTAGCAAGGTTTCAAGTTTAACTTGGTCGATTGCAAAATTACGGATGCCTTCAGATAATTTTTCTGTGGCCATGGCATCTTGGTTCATTTCCCAACGGAATTGCGCTTCAGTTAAACGCGGACCCGGCGTTGAAGTTGCACCAGTATCTTTTAGTTTAAGCGGTAAAGGTGCATCAGTCTGGGACAATTCTTCTAACAAACCAGGGCCAATTGTTAAACGATCACAGCCGGCTAATTCGGTAATTTCGTCGGTATTTCTGAAGCTCGCGCCCATTACGACCGTTTTATAACCGTGCTCTTTATAGAAGTTATAGATTTTAGTGACTGATCTCACACCTGGATCTTCAGATGGTTCGTAACTGGCTTTGCCGGTTTTGGCTTTGTACCAATCCAGTATACGGCCAACAAAAGGAGAAATTAGATAGGCACCAGCTTCGGCACAGGCTTGAGCTTGAGCAAAACCGAACAATAATGTCAGGTTACAGTTGATACCTTCTTTTTCTAATTGTTCCGCTGCACAGATGCCTTCCCAAGTAGAAGCCAATTTGATCAAAATGCGCTCTTTGCCGATGCCTGCTTCTTGATACAAAGCAATCAGCTTATGGGCTTTTTCGACACTGGCCGCGGTATCAAAAGATAATCGTGCATCCACTTCTGTGGATATACGACCGGGCACAATATTCACAATATCGGTACCAATCAAAACAGAAAGTTTATCGCCAGCATCAATGATTTGTTGTTCAGGATCATTAGATTGTTGTTTAGCCCAAGCAACCGACTGTTCAATATGGGACTTATACTGGGGCATTTCTGCCGCTTTCAGTAATAAAGAAGGGTTAGTCGTCGCATCGACAGGCTGGTATTTTTTAATTGCTTCGATGTCGCCGGTGTCGGCTACAACGGTAGTAATGGCACGTAATGCTTGTAACTGATTAGACATGGTATCCTCGTTGGTGTTCGCTCTTGCTAGTGTCTATTTTGGCAATAAATATAAGGCTTTCAAAGAATTAAGATGAATACTATATGTAATATTAGCCGATTCAAATAAAGTATAAACGTATTTGTCATACAAATAAAATTAATTGATTGATACAGAGTATCGTTGATATCCCAATGTTGCTACTTTTACTCTAATAAAGCACAACTAAAATAACGCTATTGTGAGGAGTCATAATAGTAGGCTTGGTCTTGAACTGTTATCGGAAACAGTAACAAAAGAACAGAAACTACCCTTGCAATTAGCAACTTGTGCCACATATCAACACAAATTTTAAATGGTTAGTTATTGTATGTTAGTTGTTATTTCCCCCGCTAAAAACCTGGATTTTGAGACTCCCGCTAGGTTTTCTCAGTTTACTCAGCCTGATATGTTGGAACATTCAGAGCAGTTGATTAATCGGTGTCGCAAACTCAGTCCGGCCAATATCTCATCCTTGATGAAAATCTCTGACAAACTGGCGGGTTTAAACGCTGATCGTTATGCCGCTTGGCAAACTCCTTTTTCTGCCGACAACGCCAAACAAGCCATGTTAGCCTTTAACGGCGACGTGTATAGCGGATTGGATGCTACGAGTTTTAGTTCGGCTGACAGCGAATATGCTCAGCAGCATTTACGCATATTGTCTGGTTTGTATGGCTTATTAAAACCCTTGGATTTGATGCAGGCTTATCGCCTCGAAATGGGAACCAAATTGGATACCAAACGAGGTAAGGATCTCTATCAATTTTGGGGTGAACGTATCACCACTAAACTTAATGAGGTATTGGTCGAGCAGGGTGATAATGTATTGATTAACCTTGCTTCTAACGAATACTTTAAAGCAGTTAAACCTAAAGTTTTGAAAGCTCAGATCATCACGCCGACTTTTCTGGATTGTAAAAACGGTCAATATAAAGTCATTAGCTTTTATGCAAAAAGAGCCCGTGGTTTGATGGCTCGTTACATCATACAAAATCGTTTAAGCGAGCTTAAACAATTAGAAGATTTTGATGTGGCGGGCTACCGCTTTGATGCAGCACGCAGTAAGGCTCAACAGTTGGTATTTACGCGGGCAGAACAGTTTACTAATTGATTGTTTATCCTTCATCTTTGAAACTGCACGTTTGTTGGCTGTGCTCATTCGCCGTGAGTTGGTATTAGCACTTAGTACACTAAGCTCATGGGGATTAGGAAAACCCTCCATGGTTTTCACCTAAAGGCCAGCCTCCGGCTGTTCAAATTGGTTCCATACCAATTTGTCATTCATTTGCCACCGCTGTGCAATTCCAATGATTTTGGGTTTAGCCATGATATTTGCTGCTAAAGGGCGGGCGACTATCGGCCATGAGGCTGTCTAAGTTTTGTTGCGCTTGGTCGGGATGTTTAAGATCAGCGTCTTCGAGCATTTCACACTCGTCTTGCAGCATTTGCTGAATGGTCACCGGATAAGATTTGCAATCATCTGGCCTGTCATAATAAATATCGCAGGTGTAAATTTCTTGCTCTGGCACTTTACGTAAAAAGGGACACAAGGACAGGGCTTGACCATTTTGAGGGTTGAACCATATCAAACCATTTTTGACATAGTCGGCAATGTCAGGGCGAAATAATTGCCACATATCAATTTCACTGTCTGTAACGGACAACCCACCGTCGCTGTACTTAGTACAGCATTTTCCACATTGAGTACACTCTTTCACTTAGGCTTCAAGTTAATCATCAATAGTTGAGTAACAGCATACAGGATCCAGTAGGGCATGGATAACTTACGTGGGCAGGGATAGTAGTTTGAGCAGCTTTTTGCTGAAACAAATTTAGCATTGTTCCGCCTTATCTAACTCCGTATGATAGGTGGCATTATTACAGACTATTTTGGGTTAATCATGGACAACAATACGACACACTTCGACACTTTTATCGCGACGGTAAAATTAACTCAACAACTTTGGGCGTTGCATGACAAAGCCAGTGATGGGTGGGTGATTTTAGATTCAATTAATTTTGAAGATACCGATGTCATGCCGCTATGGTCGAGTGAAGAACTGGCTAAAAGCCATTGTACGGATGAATGGCAAGGCTATGCGCCGGTCAAGATCAGCGTGGCAGATTGGTTAGAGTTTTGGGTTGAAGATTTAGCCGAAGACAATGTGATGATCGGTGTTGATTGGCAAGGTGATGAATACCTAGAAGTTGAATTGGCGGAATTTAGTCAGAAGGTCGCTGAAATAGAAGCATTCAAAAAAAGCTGACAAAGAAAAATGGCCTCACTTGAGGCCATTTTTTTTGTTTATTTTGTCATACCTTTACCAGTCGCAGCCCAATAAATACCGCCGTATAAATGTTCGATAAAGGCTTTGTTTTCGTACGAAACACCCATGTGGCCTAAGCCAGTATAAAATGAACGGCCACCATCATAATTTTGATACCAAGCAATTGGGTGAAATTTACCCATGCCTTTACCATGGTTGTCGCCCCAGCTGACTTTGGGATCATAAGTACTTTCATCGACACTCAAGATATAATTCAAGTTAGGGCTTAACTCCGCACCAAATTCATACCATTCTTCGGTCCATAAACTAGAGTCAGGTAGGTATTCTAAACCCGGAAACTTTCTGTCTAATACGGTTAAACGTGCGGTTTGAATTTGCGGATGAATTTTAAATTGGCGACCCACTAATTTACCATACCAAGGCCAGTCATATTCGGTATCACTGGCACTGTGTACGCCTACAAATCCTTTACCTGATTGGATAAATGCTTCTAAGGCTTTTTGTTGCTCGTCGTTAAGTGCATCCCCAGTGGTTTGTAAAAACAGTACCACATCAAATTTCGCCAGATTTTTACTGTTAATCAGATTAGCATCTTCTTGCCAATCCATACTGAAATGGTGGTTTTGCGCCATTTTTTCTAAGGCGGTGACACCAGCATTGATGGATTTATGATGCCAGCCAGCGGTTTTACTGAATACCAATACATTAAATTGTTCAGCAATGGCCGTTTGACATAGGGAGACTAATAATAGTCCCAGGCAGCTTAGTTTTTTCGATAGTTTCATTGTTTTTCCTTTTTATTTTACCAGTTAAACATAGAGCCATCTTCCAGTCGGTTAACTGGTAAATAGGCACGTTGATAGGGATATTTGGCAGCGAGTTTTTCGTCGATGTCAGAACCATGACCTACTTTATCGCCAAGGTACATATAACCTTGCTCAAAATGGTAATCATGGGGAAATACTTCGTTAGTCAATTCGCTATGGTGCATATGTTCTTGAATGCCAAAATTAGGTACCCAGCTATCAAAATGTAAGGCACAACCCATAGTGATGGGCGATAAATCGGTAGCACCATGGAAGCCGGTTTTGACATGATAAAGATCAGCTAAGGCGGCGATTTTTTTCAAATGAGTAACTCCGCCAGCATGGACTATGGTGGTGCGAATATAGTCAATCAGTTGTTCGGTAATCAATTGTTGGCAATCGTAAATAGACGAAAACACCTCACCCACCGCAATGGGGGTGGTGGTATGTTGTCTAATCAACCTGAATCCTTCTTGCAATTCAGCGGGCACGGCATCTTCCATCCAAAACAGCCGATAAGGCTCTAAGTCTTTTCCCAATCGAGCTGCTTCAATGGGCGTCAGCCTGTGGTGCACATCGTGTAATAAGTGATGTTCGTAACCGTAAGTAGCACGAAGTTTTTCAAACAAAGAGGGTAAAAAATTCAGGTACTTGCTGGTAGACCAAACACTTTCTGAGGGTAAGTCTGCATCGGCTGGTTCATAAAACCCCTTTATTTTTGATACCCCATAAGTGCCATCAAGTCCGGGTATCCCTGATTGAGCACGTATGGCTTTATAACCCATATCGATATGGCGACCCACTTCATCGACGGTTTCTTCCAAGTCACGACCATTAGCATGACTATACACCAATACGCCGTGGCGACTTTTACCACCGAGTAATTGATATAAAGGCATATTGGCCGCTTTGGCTTTGATGTCCCACAAAGCCACATCGATAGCGGCAATGGCTGTCATGGTGACCGGGCCACGGCGCCAATAGGCACCTTTGTAAAAATACTGCCAAATATCTTCAATCTGTGAAGCATCGCGGCCAATCAAACAGGGAATGAGATGGTCTTGTAAGTAAGACGCAACGGCCAATTCACGACCATTTAGGGTGGCATCACCCACACCATAAAGTCCGCATTCAGTTTCAATTTTAAGGGTGACAAAATTGCGACTCGGGCAAGTTACTATTACTCGAACAGCACGGATTTTCATATATAACTCCAGTAAAGATAAGTGGCTTTAAATAATTTGAGCATCACATTGGGGTGTTAATAGACAGCGTGCCTTATTTTTGCCTAAAAGTGTCTGTTGCCATACTGTTAAATTTATTAACGTAATTACATAACTACATAATGTAATGCCCTGAGAAGCCCGCATTTTTGTAACATTACATTTACAATGAATATGTTACAGATGGTATATCTCATCTTAAGTTAATTTGAAAAATGTCCCCCAAAATAGCTTATCAGTACAAATAAGGATGGAAAAAATGCAAAATTCAAGTCAATGCCATAAAAACCAATACTTTAATACTAGTGTAGGGATTAAATCTGTTTTAAGTCGCGGATTAATAGGCATTTTCGCCAGTTTGTTATTGTTAACTGGTGGGGTAGTCGCACAAGAAAAAGCACTTAATGCCAATTACTTTTATTTTTTTGATGGTAAGCCCGTTGGTGGTTGGGGGTTGACGTTGGGTGATGAAGGTAACTGGGTGATGCCCATAACAACTGATGAAGCAAAATCGGCTAATAAACAAATAGAAGTTTCTCGTTCAGACCATAAACAAAAGGGTGATGCTTTGCGTCTTAAATGGTCACGTAACAAAGGTAAAGGGCAGTTTGCTATTTATGGTGCACCAGTGGATTTAAGTAAATTAGAAAATAGGGCTGCACTGACCATGGAAATCAAAATTCTTAAAAAGCCCAAAACGGGTGTGACCATAGGTATGGATTGTGGATATCCCTGTCGTGGAGAATTAAGTATTCATAAAATGTTAAGAGGTATGGAAACCGATGAATGGGTTTTATTTCCCATTCCCATTAATTGTTTTTCCATAAATGGCGCTGATCTCAGTAAAATTAATAGCCCTATTATTTTGGCCTCTGATGGGATTTTAGAAATAGAAGTTGCCAATATAAGATTGGAATTATTACCTGAAGGGGCACCGACTTGTGCCGCATAAATCGAGATTGAGTCGCAATATGCAACAGCAAGTTTACTTATTGATACTGGTTGCTTGTGCCACAAGTACTATGCTTATTTCCTGTGGTGGTGGCAGCAAGGATGTTGCAAGTACTGAGCTTCCGCTTGTCACTACCTCGAAAATTAGTCCTGAAATACATATCAACCAATTGGGATTTTTACCTCAGGACCATAAAATTGCAGTGGTGGCTAACCGCCAGCAAGGTAGTTTTAATTTGCTATCTGAAGACACTCAGCAAGTTGTATTCAAAGGCTCACTGAGTGCCAAAGGCGATTGGCCATTGTCTGGTGAAAATGTCAGTTTGGCGGACTTTAGCTCGCACAAACAAACAGGCAAGTATCGACTCGAATTAGAGGATGGTAGCCAATCTGTACCATTTGCCATTAATCAGAACGTATATAGTCAAATACATGATGCGAGCCTGAAAGCCTATTATTTTAATCGCGCCAGCACCGACTTGCCTGAACAATATGCTGGACAGTGGGCTCGAGCTGCAGGGCATCCCGACGAGCAAGTCATGGTGCACAGTTCAGCCGCATCCAAGGATCGTCCAGAGGGGACAGTAATTTCTGCGCCTAAAGGTTGGTATGACGCCGGTGACTATGGCAAGTACGTGGTGAATTCAGGCATTTCTACCTACACCCTGTTGTTGGCTTACCGTCAGCATAAGGATTTTTACCAAGCTCGTTCAGGTCACATTCCAGAGTCAAATGATCAAGTCCCCGATATTCTTAACGAAATTATGTGGAATTTAGATTGGTTACAAGCCATGCAGGATCCTAATGATGGTGGGGTTTATCACAAGCTTACTACCCTCAAGTTTACTGGCAATGTGATGCCTGATAAAACCCACGAGCAACGTTATGTGGTACAAAAAAGCACAGCAGCGGCGCTAAATTTTGCTGCCGTCATGGCTTTTGCTAGTCAAATATACGCTGATTTTGAAACTGTCTATCCAGGCAAAAGTGCAGAATATCAACAAGCCGCTCTGAGCGCATGGCGATGGGCCAAAGCCAATCCAGAACAAATTTATCAACAACCACAAGATGTTAAGACTGGTGCATATGGCGATAAACACCTAGCCGATGAGTTTGCCTTTGCGGCCGCGCAATTATTTCTGTTAACAAAAGACCAAAGCTATTTGGACGAATTTAATACTTTGGCTCAGCCTTTAACTGTACCTAATTGGGCCAGTACTGCGGCGCTGGGATATTACAGCTTACTTAGCTTGGGTAAATCGCAATTAGCGCCCACTTTGTATGAAAAGTACAGTCAACAATTGGTAGAGCAAGCTCTGTTAATGCTTGAGCAACAAGTCCAATCGGCCTATCTATTACCGTTAATAGAAAGTGATTTTGTTTGGGGCAGTAATGCAGTGGCAATGAACAAAGCCATGTTGCTGTTAATTGCTAACCAACTTAAACCACAACAAGAATTTCGTGATGCCGCTGTGGCCTTAACAGACTATGTATTAGGGCGAAACCCCACGGGTTATGCCTATGTAACTGGTTTTGGTAGCAAATCGCCCCAGCATATCCATCATCGGCCTTCTGAAGCTGATGGTGTGGTAGAGCCGGTACCGGGTTTTGTGGCTGGTGGCGCGCAAAATGGTTGGCAGGACAAGTGTGTATACCCATCAAAATATCCAGCCGCGTCTTATGTGGATGACTATTGTAGTTATTCAACCAACGAAATCGCCATTAATTGGAATGCGCCATTGGTTTATGTATTAGCAGGCCTGCAAGCTTACTAGTTTGCAGGTTTTATATTCCTTTTTTTATGAGTAGTAAAATATGACATCTTTGTTTTTTCGCACCTGTTTGCTAGCCGCTAGTTTTCCCTTACTACTAGCTTGTCAGCCAAATTCAGCTGAGCTCGATAAGAACCCAAAAACACCCGCTAGTGTGAGTTTTAATTGGTTTGAGTATCAAGGTAATGATGAGATTTTTGCTCAGCCTTTAGCTCAGGGACAATATCAAAATCCCATCGTGGCGGGTTTTTATCCTGATCCCAGTATCACGCGTAAAGGTGAAGATTATTACATGGTGCATTCTTCCTTTTCTTATGCGCCTGGTGTGCCTATTTTGCATAGTCGAGATTTAGTCAATTGGCAGTTAGTCGGCCATATTCTGACCCAACCAACACAACTTAAGTTAGATGGCCTAGGCGTATCTCGAGGCATATTTGCCCCGACTCTGCGTTATCACGACGGGTTATTTTATATGATCACCACAGCGGTAGATTCGGGCGGAAATTTTTTAGTCACTGCCACTGATCCCGCTGGCCCTTGGTCTGAACCACTATGGCTGCCTGAAATTGGCGGTATCGATCCCGATATTTTTTTTGATGATGATGGAAAAGTCTATATTGCCCATAATGACGCGCCAGACGGGGAACCATTGTATGAAGGGCACCGTGTTATCCGATTGTGGGAATTTGATTTGGCCACTAACACCGTAGTGACCAGTGAAGGCAGTGGCCGTGTTATTGTAAACGGCGGGGTAAATATTGCGGATAAACCCGTGTGGATAGAAGGGCCCCATATCTACAAAATCAATAGCTGGTATTATTTAACCTGCGCCGAAGGTGGTACCAGTGTCAATCACTCGCAAGTGGTATTTCGCACGAAGAATTTAAGCGAGCCTTTTGTGCCTTATGCTAATAATCCTATTTTAAGCCAACGAGACTTAGATCCAACACGTCTTAACCCTGTAACCAGTACTGGTCATGCTGATTTTATTCAAACTGCCGAGGGAGATTGGTGGTCGGTATTTCTAGCCACTCGTCCTTATGGCGATAATTTTTACAATACCGGCCGTGAAACCTACTTATTGCCTATTACTTGGCAAGACGAATGGCCAGTGATTTTACCTAAGGGGCAAGAAGTGCCTTATCGCCAGATTAAACCTGAGATTAATGTTGAGTTGACTCAGTTAAGTGCTACTGATGCTTTAACAGGAAACTTTATATGGCGTGACGAATTTAACCAGCAAAACATAGATCCTCGTTGGAATTTTTTACGGGGTTTTGAACGTAGTTGGTTGCAGGTAGCAAACGATAAGCTTGATATGCAAGCCAGCGAGTTTGATTTGAGTTCACTACAACAAACTAGCTTTATGGGGCATAGGCAGCAACATGGCCGTTTTAGCCTAAGTACCTCGTTAAACTTACCGGCTCAGCAAGGCATTTCTGGCGGTTTAACTGCCTTGCAAAATTCAGCTTTTTACTATTATTTTGCTGTGCAAAAACAACAAGATAACTATCGATTGTTTGTGCAACAGGTAAATAATGGTCAGCTGTCCTTATTGGCTGAAACTGTAATCAAAGCTCAGGCCGGTCAAGAGCTTACCTTGCTGGTCAATGGCGACAAGGGGCACATCAGTTTCTCTTATAAATTGGCTGATGGTGAGCAAGTTGAGGTCGTGTCAAATGCTGACGCCACCCTGCTGAGTACTGAACGTGCTGGAGGATTTGTTGGCGCCATGCTTGGTTTACATGTTCGAAATGAACCCTCTAGCAACAATAAGCAGGTGGACTAGGTGAGAGAAATAAGCGTCTATGCAAATTTGTTGTTACGAGTGATGTACGTTAAAACGTGGTGTGTGTTGTTGGTGAGCTGTTTTTTGCTTAGTGCACAAGCGTCTGATTATGTAAGCCTAGCCGGTAAAAAAGGTGACTTTCCCTTAGTTCACAATGGTAACGCAGTAGCTATCTACCTCGATAAAGCTGAACCGCAAGGGCTTAAATTAGCAGTAACAAACTTGCAAAATGATATGCAAAAAGTCAGCGGTGCAACTAGTGAGCTGGTATCCGCCATAACCAAACAAAAATCCATAGTTATAGTGGGTACCTTGCAACACAGTGTAGTATTACAACAACTGGTCGCCGCAGGTAAATTGGATGTCTCTGCCATTGATGGCCAATGGGAAGGCATGTTAATACAGCTTATCAATCAGCCTATGGCGGGTGTTGAACAAGCCTTGGTTGTCGCGGGTAGTGATATGCGTGGTGCTATTTTTGGTGTGTATGACCTAAGTGAAAAAATCGGTGTATCACCTTGGTATTGGTGGGCTGACGTACCTGTAAAACAAGCTAAATCCTTGTTTGTAAAAGCCAATACCCTAGTTCAGCAACAACCCAAAGTTCGTTATCGCGGCATCTTTCTGAATGACGAAGCGCCAGCTTTATCCAGTTGGGTGCATGAAAAATATGGCAATTACAACAGTGCGTTTTATCAACATGTGTTTGAGCTACTACTGCGTTTAAAAGCTAACTTTTTGTGGCCAGCCATGTGGAATAATTCGTTTAATGTTGATGATATCGCTAACCCACAATTAGCCAATACCATGGGCATAGTGATGAGCACCTCTCACCACGAACCCATGATGCGGGCGGATAAAGAATGGCATGCTGAACGTGATGGCAAATGGGATTATGCGGTTAACCCAAAAAAGCTTTATAAATTCTGGCAAGAAGGTGCGCAGCGACATCGTGATTATGAAAGCGTTTACACCCTTGGTATGCGTGGCCAAGCGGACGAACCCATGGGCGAAAATGAGAACATTGCATTATTAGAAAAAATCGTCGCTGCTCAACGGCAAATTCTTAGTGATACTTTTGGTAAAGACAAATTAAGCCAAGTCCCTCAAGTTTGGGCCTTGTATAAAGAAGTACAGAGTTATTATGAAAATGGTATGCGGGTGCCTGATGACGTGACCTTATTATGGTCAGATGATAACTGGGGTAATTTACGCCGTTTACCTACACCTGATGAGCGCAAACGTAGCGGTGGGGCTGGTGTGTACTATCATTTTGATTATGTAGGTGGGCCGCGTTCTTATCGTTGGATCAATACTGTTCCTATTACCAAAATTTGGGAACAAATGAACCTGGCCTATGACTATCAAGCTAACCGAATTTGGCTTACCAATGTGGGTGACTTAAAACCCATGGAATACCCCATCGACTTTTTCCTACGCATGGCGTGGAACCCAGAAAATTATTCTGCCGACAATCTCGTAACATATGGCCAACAATGGGCCACCCAGCAGTTTGGTGCAGAGCATGCAGTGCAAATCGAAAAATTAATGACGGGCTATACTCGCCACAATGGGCGACGTAAACCTGAATTAATGGAACCTGATACTTACAGTGTGCTGAATTACAATGAGGCGTCGCGGATCTCAACAGAATTGCAAAGCTACGTTGAACAAGCAGAAACCCTCCATGAGAAAATGCCAGAGCAATATAAAGATGCCTTTTTCCAATTGGTTTTACATCCAGTAAAAGCCACCCGAATTATCTTTGAACTCAATCATAATGCTGCGCTTAACCGTTTATATGCCGAGCAGGGCAGAGCAAGTAGCAACGACTATGCAGCACAAGTTAAATACTGGTTTGCTGCGGATAAAGCACTTGAACAGCAATATCATCAACTAGGTAAAGGTCGCTGGAACCACTTTATGAGTCAGCCGCATATTGGTTACACCACTTGGAATAATCCGCCTGCCAATATAATGCCAAACATTGTGTTAAACGAGCCGATTAATGCCGCTGATATGGGCGTGGCGGTAGAAGGCAGTGCTGCGGCTTGGCCAGTGAATGGCAACTTACCACTCAAGTTTGATTTCTACGGCCAACAACAGCGTTACATTGATGTATTTAATAAAGGTAATGTACCCTTTGATGTAAACATTAGGGTATCAGAGCCTTGGATAAAACTGGCAACAAGACCTGCGCAGATCGCCACTGAGCAACGTTTGTGGGTCAGTATAGATTGGTCTCAATTGTCAACCGAGCATGCCGCAGGCACCATTGATATTAAAGGTACAGGTTGGGGCTCTGCCAAGGTCAAGATAAATGCCTTTAAACCTGCAGATAACAATATTCATGGCTTTGTTGAAGCTGATGGTTATATTTCATTAGACGCAGGCAGTGGAACTGTTCAGCAGCAAGCTAAGGATGCCTACTGGCAGGAAATTCCTAATCATGGCCGTACTTTGTCGTCTATGACGGGTTTAATCAAGCCTGAGTTGAGCTTTGTTGATAAGCCTTCTCAAGCCCCTTATTTAGAATATCCTCTGCACTTTTTTACTGAAGGTAAGTTTGAAATACACACCATAGTAGCGCCCAGTCTTAATTTTGTACCAGGCAGAGGTATCCGTTTTGCTATCGGTTTTGACGATGAAAAACCGCAGATTATTGATGTATTAGCTGAAAATAACGCAGTGAGTTGGGAAGAATCAGTCAAGGATGGGGTAAGAGCGGTGATCAGTCACCATGATTTAACTCAAGCTGGCGCAAAGAAGTTAAGACTTTACCTATTAGAATCAGGTTTAACTGTGCAGAAACTTGTAATTGCTACAAGTGAACTAAAATCCAGTTACTTAGCGCCGCCACCAAGTAGAAAATTACCTTAAAATCATTTGGATGTGCCAGTAAAAGCATGACTAACATTTCGTTTTTATGCTGCAGTTTACGTTTTTCCAATCACACGTAATTAGCGGGAGTAAAACCGCTAAAACACCATTCGGAGTAAAAAATTTCCTTTTAAAACAGGTGTTTTCAACTATCTAACGTTTTTTGTTAAGTTAATGTTGCGAAATATCGTTTCATTCTTCAGATATCTGCCAGTTCCATTGACTGTTTTGGGGTAAAAAACCATAGTCGACTTAATAAAGTGTAATAAAAAGTAAATAAAATTCATAACTGTAATTTGATTATGCCAAACAAAAATTATTTGTTAATAAAATGTTGAATAATTGACTGAGGTAATTGCTGAAGGCATAATCGTTGAAAACGTTTTCAACTCTCTCATCATTTGTAGTTTTTGAGATTGTTGGCTGGAAAAGTCACTTGTACCAATATCAGGGGGTGCAAGCGGTTTAAATCACACAAAAAGAGGTAAGTCGTAATGGCTACAAAAAAAATGAGATCACAAGTGCCTATTTTTAGAAAATCATTATTAGCGCTGGCTATGATGGGTGTATGCGTAACTGCATACAGCCAAGAAGCAGAGCAAAGTGCGACAGAAGAAGCAGACGTTGAAACAATTGAAGTAAAAGGTATGCGCGCAAGTTTATTCAGTGCCCAAGCCTTAAAACGAGATGCAAATACTTTTGTTGATGCGATTACCTCCGAAGATATTGGTGCATTGCCGGATAGAAGCGTTTTGGAAGCAATGCAACGCTTGCCCGGTGTATCTATTGACCGTTATGCTGCTAAAAATGACCCAGACCATTTTGGTGTGGAAGGTTCAGGAGCGGTTGTGCGGGGGATGACCCAAACACGTTCTGAATTTAACGGCCGTGATTCTTTTACCGCTAACTCTAGTCGTGGTTTATCGTTCCAAGACGTATCGCCAGAGTTAATGGCGGGGGTAGACGTTTATAAAAACCAAACAGCCGATATGATTGAAGGTGGTATTGCAGGTACAGTGAGTTTACGTACTCGTAAGCCTTTTGATAGTGAGGGTCAGAAGTTTTCTGTTTCTGCAGATATGACTTGGGGGGATTTAGTTAAAGAAGCCACTCCTACTGTTTCTGCCTTGTATAGCAATAATTGGAAAACGGATGCGGGTAAATTTGGCGTATTGTTCAATATCGCTGATTCAACACTTAAAGCAAGCAATCACCAAATGCGTTCTTCGACTTATGCATTTCGTGCATTAGCCCCCCGCACGACTAATAACTATAGTTGGCCAGGATTTGAATATGCAGAAAACCCTTATGTATATGATGGGTCGCTAGCTTATCCCCCAGCAGGCACGGAAGTTGGTGACCAAGGTGTACTTACACCTCAAGGCGCTGCTATCACCATGAAAACGGATGACCGCAAACGTAAAGGCTATGCAGCTGCGTTACAATGGGAAAATCCAGAAGAAACCTTTACAGCAACTCTGCAATTTTTACGCTCTGATTCAAAGCTTTCTTGGAAAGAGTATTCTACCGGTGTTGGCGGTGTTGGTGTAAATAACGAAAACCGCGTTTGGGGTATACCCGGTGAAGAATATGAATTCGATTCCAATGGCGTATTTACCAGTGGTTATTTAACAGATGTGCCCGATGGTTGGCGCGGTGATGGTAATCATGTCCCACATAACCTGCATGCTTCAAATGGTTGGGGTGGAGCGCAAGTGGTAAACTTTGGTCAGCAAATGGGCTCAGAAACACGTAAAAGTGTGAGTAGCTCGTTAGTTGATGACTTAACTTTAAATTTAGAGTGGAAAGCCACTGACTCGTTAAAAATTGTTGCTGACGTACAACACATCAGCGCTAAAACTACGAGTGATGATTTAACCTTGGGTTTAAATACATGGGCTAATCAGTATTACGATACCTCAGGTGAACATGCCAAAATATCCTTTATCAGCCCATGGGAATTTGTGCCTGAAGATGTTCGAGCAATATATGCTGAAGATGGTTCAGATTTTGCGACCCCTGATTATTTTACCCAGCCACAAAATTATTTGTATAACCATGCGATGGATCACTATGAGCGCAGTAAAGGTGAGTCAGACGCTGTAAGAATTGATGCAACTTACTACACTGAGCATGATGTGATTTCTCAAGTTATGTTTGGTGCTCGTTATGCAAAACGCAAACAAAACATTAAAAACTCACAGTACAACTGGGGAGCTCTAGCTCCTTTATATAATGAAGCTGCGTGGCTAACTAGCCCTATGGTGACTAATGCCGGATTAGAAGGTCAATATGATGTTGTGGATTGGAGTAACCTTTTCCGTGGCGGTGCTGTTGATGTTCAAGGTGGCAATCAAATGCTGCATCCTTCATCAGCGGTATTAGATGATTATGCAAACTGGGGTACGACCTTTGCTGGTTTTGTGGATAGCTGTGGCGATTGGTTACCAGCAGACAAACGCATAGATGATGTGACGTGTGAGCCATACGAGTTAGACGGTTATTTTAGACCAAATGAAATAAGTAATACGACTGAAGAAAATAAATCAGCTTATATCAGATTAGATTTTGATTATGATGGTTTTGCTGATCATCGTATTGCCGGTAACTTTGGTATACGTGTAGTTAACATAAGTACTGAGACCACCGGTAATACAGTGTATCCAGATTTACGTCCAGCTGATCCATTCCCTGCTGGATTCGATCCCAATAACTGGAATCCAGATGACTATGATCTGTTTGGTCCGAGCACTAAATTCTTATCAGATGTAAATAACTATTTACCTGCCGAAGTTGTTGCGTTTGCAAATGATGCAAGTACAGAAAACTTTGCTGAGCAGTCATATACAAAAGTACTGCCCAGCTTTAATGTTAAAGTGAATGTGACTGATGAGTTATTGGCACGTTTCGCCGTATCTAAAGCCATAGCATTGCCTGACTTAGGTAATATGCGTAACTATACTTCAATTAGTACCGTGTCTGATTCCATTGAACGTGATTTCCTTGCACCTCATTTTCCGCAAGATTATGTTCCACTGGATGAAAATGGCCAGCCAAGACTTGATGCCAATGGCGAGCCTTTAAAAGAAAACAGACAAATTGATGCTTCATCCATACAGCTTTATGGTTGGAAGGCGAGTGCAGGTAACCCCTACTTGAAACCAATGGAATCTATTCAATATGATGCGTCATTAGAATGGTATTTTGCTGATGTAGGCTCATTTGTAGTTTCGGTTTTTTATAAAGATTTGAAAAATTTCTTTATTAACGGAGCTTATGAGAGAGAATTCACTAATCCTACATCTGGTGTGACACAAACCGTGAATGTAGCAGGCCCATTAAATGGTGGTGACGGAACCATGAAAGGCGTTGAGATTAGCTATCAACAATTCTTTGATATGTTGCCAGCCCCGTTTGATGGTTTTGGTATACAAGCCAACTATTCCTACATAAAAGCACGTGGAGTACCTTCATCTAACCTTGATGCTGGCGATGTTGCCAATGAAGGTGGCACACAAGAGTTTTTATTTGGTGATGGACTACCTTTAGAGCGCCAATCGGATCACACAGCTAACTTTGTTGCTATGTATGAAAAAGGCGATTGGTCTGGACGTATAGCCTACAACTGGCGTTCAGAGTTTTTGGTTACTACTCGTGACGTAATCACTTATTTGCCCATTTTCAATAAAGCAGCAGGGTATATGGATGCCTCTGTGAGTTATAACCTTACTGACAATGTTCAATTAGTATTGCAAGGTGTTAACTTACTCAATACGCAAGTTGAAACCTATCAGTTAGTGGATGGTACAAATCAGTTACCACGTTCTTGGAACGTAAGTGACAGACGTTACTCGCTAGCAGTTAGAGCTAACTTCTAAGCGTTTAAATGTTATAGCTATTCAAGCGCACCCACTTGTGGTGCGCTTTTTAGTTTTTTTAGGTAATAAATTATATAGTCAATCGACCACATGAATTGGTCAAATCAAAATGTGGCAAAAATAAGCTAAATTTCTAAGAGTAGTTGCTCCTATTCAATAGCCTGATTTTTAAGTATTCTCGACGGAAAAACCATTTTACATATGTGTAGTTTGAAGGTGTATTGGTGATGCAACAAAAATCAATTCGACAGATTGTGATCGTAGGTGGAGGTACTGCTGGATGGATGACAGCAGCGGCCTTATCAAATTTTATTGACCCTAAACATTGTCAAATTACCTTAGTAGAGTCAGAGCAAATCGGTACTGTAGGTGTTGGTGAAGCCACAATTCCGCATATTCGAGTATTTAATCAAATGCTTGGAATAGATGAAAAAGATTTTTTAACCCAGACTCAAGCGACCTTTAAACTTGGTATTAAATTTTGTGGTTGGGGTGACCAAGGCCAAGATTATTTTCATCCCTTTGGTGCTCACGGCTTTGAAATTGATAAACTACCTTTTCACCAGTACTGGTTACATGCGCGTAATCAGGGTGACACCAGTGCCTTAGATGATTATTCGTTTTCTATCACAGCGGCAAAAAATAATAAGTTTTGTTTTCCCGATGAAAGTTCTAACTCGATTTATTCCAGTTTTTCTTATGCCTATCACTTAGATGCCAATTTATATGCACAATATTTGCGAACTTACAGTGAGCAAAGAGGAGTTAAGCGTGTCACTGGCTTAATTGCAGAAGTGGCTAAAAATGCCACTGATGGATTTGTTACTTCTGTCATTTTAAACGATGGGCAGCAGATAAAGGGTGATCTGTTTATAGATTGTTCAGGTTTTCGTTCATTACTGATCAATAAAGCCCTTAATGTTAGCTTTGAAGATTGGAGTCATTGGCTACCTTGCAACAGTGCTATCGCAGTACCCTGCGAAACGGAAGGTGAGCCATTGGCATATACCCAATCTATCGCCCATGATGCCGGTTGGCAGTGGCAAATTCCTTTGCAACATCGCATTGGTAATGGTCATGTATTTTGTTCTGAATTTATGACTAAAGAACAGGCCCAAGATATTTTATTAAACAACTTACCTGCTGCACCTATGGCTGAGCCCAAACAGTTACATTTTAAAACTGGCATGCATGAAAAAAGTTGGAGCAAAAACTGTGTCGCTATTGGATTATCCAGTGGTTTTTTAGAGCCTTTAGAATCGACCAGTATTTATCTCATTCAGCTTGGTATCTACAAGTTAATGGAGCTGTTACCGGATATGCATTTTAGTTCGGTTGATGAAGATGAGTTTAATCGAGTGGTTAAAGATGAATATCTGAAAGTCAGAGACTTTTTGATCCTTCACTATAAGTTAAGTGACCCTAATAAAAGTCCGTTTTGGCGTTATTGTCATGACATGCCAATACCGGACTCACTTGAGCAACGTATGGCTTTATTTAAAGAAACTGGCTATTTTTCGGAATATTCTGCGGGTTTATTTTTAACACCCAGTTGGTTGTCAGTGTTTATTGGGCAGGGATATTTTCCTGATAATATCGATCCCCGTGTTGAAACCTTAAATTTTGATGCTGTCAGCAAGCAATTACAAAACATGCGCCACTACTTGCAACAAAGTGTTGATGCAATACCTACGCATAAAAATGCCCTAAATGCCTTACTTAAAGGACAAGCCCATTCTCATTCCGCCAGTCTCAATTTATACGGGAGGCGTTAAGAATGAGCCACCTGCCAAACAATATTGTGGTAATGGGAAATTCCATAAGCGCTTGGATTTCTTCAGCGGCACTGCTGGCCAGCGTTGGCAAATATGGTGTAAAGGTGAGTCATTGTGTTTTGGATGAGCCCGCCACCGCTTTAGGCAATATGTCAGTTCGGCCAGAGTTTATGGACTTTTTGCGCTTGATTGGCATGCCAGAACCTGAGTTTATGCGCTCTAGTCAGGCTACATTCAAACTGGCTAATTATTTTCGACATTGGAATAGCGAAACTGACGAGTTTTACCATGCGTTTGGCGAGTTCGGCACAGGCATGGCTAATGTGCAATTTTCACAGGCACATGCTCGCTTACAACAAATAGGCGTTTCACAGGCCGTAGATACCTACAGCTTAGGTGCGCAAATGGCAAAATCAGCAAAGTTTTGCCATCCAAAGCCTGATCCCACATCAGTATTATCTAGCCTGTCTTATGGTTGGAATATTGATGCCGATGCTTATCGTGATTCGCTTAAACACTTTTGTATAAGTCGTGGTCTTGAGGTGATTGAAGACGCTTTAGAGGAGCTTGAACTAACAACAAGCGAGCTATCGATAAAAAATGTAGCACTGAAAAGTAAGCAAATACTTACCGCCGACCTCTATATTGATTGCACTGAAAAGGGCTTGTTAATGCAAGCCTTAGAGCAAAAGCCTCATAGTTGGCAACAACAAATCCCCAGTTGTAATGTTGCAACTATGGAGTTGCCATTTACTGGGCCAGATGCTCCGTTGACTACCATTAGTGCTAAGCAAGATGGCTGGTTGATAGACATTACTACTCAACAAAAGCGTTGTCGCCAGTATTATTTTGCGGGAGCAACTGCGATCGACCCAACCATTACTCAAGACAGTAAAAATATAGTCATTCGTCAACAACATTATGGATGCATGCTTGAACCCTGGGTCGCCAATTGCATCGCAATCGGAAATGCCGCGTTAACATTACCTGGCTTTTGTGTCAGTGAAGTCGATGTAAGTTGGCTGGGAATTCGTCAACTTATTGATCAATGCCCGAGGTTTCCCTTAGCTAAGCAATTAATACGAGAATACAATCGTTTAGTTCAGCAACGTTATCAACGACTTAAAGATGTCACGTGTTTACATTTGCATCTTGCTGATGGTCATCAAGGGCTGTTGTGGCAACAAGTTGGCCAATCTGAGCTGTCTGCTGATCTTGTGCATAAAATTAAGTTGTACCAAAGTCGTGGCAAACTGGCTTTGTTTGATGAAGAAGTCATCTCTGTAAACGAGCAAATGTCACTACTCATGGGCTTGGCGCATACACCAAAACAATTAGATCTTATGGTGCAACAAGTCCCCATAGGCCAATTACAAAATATTCAGCAAAAGATTGAACAAGCTATTCAGCATGCCGCCCAAACGGCGCCACACCATGCTGCTTACTTGAAAGCCTTTTGTTCTCAGTGAGGAAAAAGAGTGTCTGATAAAAATCTAAGAAATATCGTTATTGTTGGCGGTGGTACGGCTGGCTGGATGGCCGCTGCAACTTTAGGGCGTTTTTTAAAAGATAGCTTTTGTAAAGTTAGATTAATTGAAGCTGAAGACATTCCTACGGTGGGAGTGGGTGAGGCAACCATCCCACAAATTCAAGTGTTTAACCGCACTCTGGGGATAGATGAAAACGAGTTTATTAAACGCACCCAAGGCACCTTTAAACTTGGCATTGAGTTTGTCAATTGGGGCAAGGTAGGAGATAGCTATATTCATGCCTTTGGTGATGTCGGTAATGACATGGATTCATTACAGTTTTATCACTATTGGTGGAAAATGCGCCAACAGGGACATGCGGACGATATCGGAGCTTATTCGTTAAATGCGGTGGCTGCGCCCTTAGGTAAATTTATGCGTTCAGTGGATGCAGGCAACTCTCCCTTATCAAAGATTGTCTATGCATACCAATTTGATGCAGGACTATACGCACAATTCCTACGCGAGTATGCCGGAGCTCGTGGGGTAAGCAGAACCCTCGCTAAGATCGTAGAAACACGTTTGCGTGCGAGTGATGGCTTTATTGAATCTGTGGTGTTAGATAACGGTGAAATCGTGCAAGGCGATCTGTTCATTGATTGCTCCGGGTTTCAGGGTTTATTGATTGAAAAGGCCCTTAATACTGGCTTCGAAGATTGGAGTCATTGGTTGCCTTGTGACAGGGCTTGGGCTGTGCCCTGTGAGAGAACTGAACCCTTGTTACCTTACACTCGTTCAACAGCCCACAGTGCGGGCTGGCAGTGGCGAATTCCCTTGCAGCATCGTACTGGCAATGGTCATGTGTTTTCTAGCAAATTTATGGGCGAGGACGAAGCACGAGAGATACTCATGGCAAACCTTTCGGGTAAAGCCTTAGCTGAACCCAGATTATTGAAATTTAGCACCGGAAAACGCCTCAAAGCATGGAATAAAAATTGTGTCGCTTTTGGCTTGTCTGGCGGTTTTATTGAACCCTTAGAATCAACCAGTATTCATCTCGTACAAAGTGGTATTGCAAGACTAATGAGCTTATTCCCGAATAGGGATTTTAATCAGCACGACATCGATTTATTTAATCAGCAAACTGATTTTGAATATGAGCGCATTCGAGACTTTATTATTTTGCACTACAAGGCCACTGAACGCAGTGATTCTGAGTTTTGGAATTATTGCCGCACTATGTCTATTCCGGATTCATTGAAACAAAAGATCGATCAGTTTATGGAAAACGGTCAGATCCATCGCACTAATATGGAATTATTTAACGATACGAGTTGGTTAGAAGTATTTCATGGCCAAGGTATGCATCCAAAAAGTTATCACCCGTTGGTGGATTTAGTCGCAGACGATGAGTTAAAGCGACGCATGGCATTTATTAAAAATGTGATTGATAAATCCGTGGAAGCGATGCCGTCGCAACAGGAATTTATTCAACACTATTGTTTAGCGCCTAAACCTCTGAACATGTAAGCCCTCACGTTTTTAATTGGCAAAAAGATGAAGATAATCATAAAAAAATCCTATAGTAAAATCGCCGTATGTTGTGCATTAAGTTTTATGTTGTGGGCATGTGGAGGCAGTGACACTGCGCCTGCATCTCCTCCTGTCGTTACCACACCGCTTCCTCCTGTCACTCCACCCCCACCCCCACCAGAACCTAAAGTTGTTGTTGGTTATGGCGATGGCTTCACTGAAATCAGTAGCAGCGGTATTAATTATAAACAGGGTTATTTATTTCCAAAGTCAGTCGCTGAGGGTAATTCATCCCAGCAACACCCTGAGGACTTTGCGGGAGGAGCTGCAGCAGGTGATTATGATAACGATGGGGATATCGACGTATTCATTGTGCGTGGCGATATAGGGCCTAACTTACTCTATCAAAATGACGGCACAGGTCACTTTGTTGATGTGGCCTTGCAAGCGGGCTTAGCCTATACAAAAAGTGCAAGTCAAAATTACCGCCACTCTGGGCCTACTTTCGCCGATATGGATGGCGATGGCGACTTAGATTTATTTATTGGTGGAATCGAATTTGACCCTGCTTTTATTTATAGCAACAACGGTGACGGTACTTTTACTAATGTCACCTCAGGTTCAGGCATTGATCTTCTATCGACCCAGTTTACCTTATCATCCGCCTTTGGTGATTATGACGGCGACGGTGATCTCGATATGTTTTTAACTCATTGGGGTAATCCCGTTGATATTGAAGCTCCCGGCGATACAGGACATTTATGGCGCAATGATTCAGTTGATGGAAATATTAAATTTACCGATGTCAGTAAAATCACTGGTGTCACTGCTGCCCTTTTAATTCAGCCAAAAGCAGGTAGCGCTTTAGGTGATAACCATGACTATAGTTTTACGCCAAATTTTGCCGACATTAATAACGATGGCTGGCTTGACCTATTAGTAACTGGCGACTTTAGCACCAGTAGAGTGCTGACAAATAATCGCAATGGATCTTTTAGTAATGCCACTGATGAAAAAGTCATTATAGATGACAGTGGAATGGGGGCAGCCGTCGCCGATTTTGATAACGATGGTGATTTAGATTGGTTTGTGTCCGCTATTACAGGGCCATTATGGCCCATCGGCAATCGTTTTTACCTTAATACGGATGGCCAGTTTTCCAATGGGAGTGTCTTAGCTGCTATCAACATTAATACTGGCACCTCGCAACAAAAATCGAGTTGGGGATGGGGTTCGTGCGCCGCTGATTTTGACAGTGATGGTAATTTAGATATCTACATGACCAATGGATTTCCTTACTCTTTTTCTGACAACAATATTTCTTTCGATTTTAACCTTGATACAACCCGGGTTTTTATGGGCTTAGGGGATGCCACCTTTGAAGAAAAATCTGCAGATTTAGGTTTGAATGATACCCATAGTAGCCGAACCGTCGTTTGCGCTGATTTTGATAACGACGGTGATATTGATGTATTGCAATTGCATCGTGATGAAATCAATGCAGCAAGCTTATTTCGCAATGATATTCAGCAAAACAATGCCCTAAGCATAAAGTTAACTATGCCAGGTCACAAAAATAGTTTTGCCATAGGTGCGCGGATTTATTTAAAGGCTGGTGGTATTACCCAAATGCGCGAAATAACGCTGGGCAGTAATTTTACGGCACAAAATCCGAGTACACAGTTTTTTGGTTTGGGTACCATTGATATTGTGGACTCTATTCGAGTGGTATGGCCAGACGGTACAGAAACCTTACGCACTAACGTGAGTTCGGGTCAAAGTTTAACTATCAGTAAACCTTAGGAGAGCAATGAAATGAATAAAATAATGATGCAGTCCCTTGCTCTTATCTTTTTTTGTATATTGAGTTTAAGCGGATGTGGCTCAGGTTCTACTGAGAGTGGCAATAACACTCCAACACCACAACGCCCTCAGACTGTTGTCGCCGACGATAGACCTGTATCAGTAGCAAGGATGTGGAACGAAGTACTATTAGAAGGGATCCGTCATGATTTTGCCCGCCCCACTATTCATGCAAGAAACCTCTATCATGTCAGTATTGCGATGTATGACGCATGGGCGGCTTATTCTCAAACTGCAAAGCCCTTTATATTGGGCCAAACTCACGGTGATTTTAGGTGTGATTTTGATGCTTCCGTCCTAGTTGGCGATCCACAAATTGCTCGTGAACAAGCCCTGAGTTTTGCGGTATATCGTATTATCAGACATCGTTTTAAAAACTCTCCCGGTGTGGATCATATTTTTAGTTTAGCCGATAAACTAATGACAGACTTAGGCTTAGATACCAGCTATACCAGTCGCTTATATACCAATGGTTCTGCCATTGGTTTAGGTAATCATATAGCCGATTGTATTGTTCAATATGGCATGCAGGACGGTGCGAACGAAAGAGTAAACTACGCCAATGTATATTATCAGCACGTGAATCCTGACTTGATTATGTCTCAGCCAGGCAATCCGGATATTATTGATCTGAATCGTTGGCAGCCATTAGCTTTGAATGAGTTTATCGATCAAGCGGGTAATGCCGTTATCGGTGGCGCCTCAGAATTTTTAAGTCCTGAATGGGGTAATGTTGAGCCCTTTGCTTTGCTGCCTGAAGATAAAAAAGTAGTTCAGCGTGATGGCCATGATTACCAAATTTATCACGATCCTGGACTCCCCCCTTTGGCAGAAACAGACAGCGCCGAATATTACAAATGGGGCTTTTCACTTGTCGCAAAATGGTCATCGCATCTGAGTCCTGATGACAAGGTGATGATAGATATTTCACCGGCTAGTCTTGGAAATATCCAACACTATCCTGAGTCTTTTAGCGAATATCAGGATTTTTACGACAGCTTACAAGGTGGTGATAACAGTATTGGCTATAGTATTAATCCAGTGACTAATCAGGCTTACACTCCGCAGATTGTTCCCCGTGGCGATTATACTCGTGTATTGGCAGAATTTTGGGCTGACGGCCCTAATTCTGAAACACCACCAGGACATTGGTTTGTATTACTTAATTCCATTGTTGATCATGCCTTATTTGAGCGCAAATATGAGGGGAAAGGGAATGAATTAGGCTCGATGGAATGGGATGTTAAGGCCTATTTTACTCTAGGTGGCGCTATGCATGATGCGGCAATTACAGCGTGGGGAATCAAAGGATGGTATGACTATATACGTCCTGTGTCGGCGATACGTTCGATGGCAGACTTTGGTCAAAGTAGTGATCCTGATGCAGCTTCATATCACGTTAATGGTCTTCCTTTGGAGCCAGGTTTTATTGAATTGGTCGCAGTAGGTGACCCACTAGCTGGAACAAACAATGAGCATGTAGGTAAAATTAAATTATTCTCATGGCGTGGCCCAGATTATGTTGTTGATCCTGTGCAATACGATGCTGGAGTAGGTTGGATATTGGCAGAGAACTGGTGGCCATACCAACGCCCCACTTTTGTTACACCGCCTTTTGCTGGTTATGTCTCTGGTCACTCCACTTATTCTCGGGCGGCGGCTGAAGTTCTCACAGCGTTAACCGGCAGTAATTATTTCCCCGGAGGTATGAGTGGTTTTGAAATAAAAGCGAATGACTTTCTGGTTTTTGAAAAAGGCCCCAGTGTTGATATGACGCTGCAATGGGCTACCTACCAAGATGCTTCAGACCAATGTAGTTTATCTCGGATCTGGGGCGGTATTCATCCACCGGCCGATGATATTCCAGGCCGTTTAATGGGGATTAAAATAGGTAATGCGGCTTTTGCCAAAGCCAAGTCCTATTTTGAAGGGCAGCCCTAGTGAATTTTGACAGGACGTATTAGCGATGATTAATCCTGATAATCAAGTACTACATCACTTGGTGGGCAATGAAAAACAGCCTGTGGTAGTGGTGGATGATTTTTTGCAGAATGCGGATTCACTTATCGATTATGCCTTGCAATCGGGTGGAGTTGCTCCGGCTCGTGGCTTCTATCCGGGGATCCGTTCTGCCGCGCCGCAACGTTATAATGAGATCTTACTCGATTTTGTTGGGGCTCATATCGCGCCGTATTTTAGCCAGTCGGCAGACTCATTAAAAAGCTGTGAAAGTTATTTTTCCATGGTAACTACACCAGTACAGCAACTATCTGTGTTTCAATCAGTGCCGCATTTTGATCGACCCGCAGTGACAGATATCGCTGCGATATTGTACTTATGTGATGAAAAACACGGAGGAACCTCCTTGTATCGTCACAAAAAAACCGGTTTTGAATATATTAATAAACAGAGGTTGTCTGGTTATCTGCAAACACAGCAACAAGAGTTTCAGTTAGAAGGTCAACCAAGGGGGTATATGAATGCTGACTCCCCTTGTTATGAGCGCATCATGTCCGTTGATGCCAAATTTAATCGCATAGTCTTTTATCGATGTTCCAGTTTACATTCCGGCAATATCGGCCATGACTATGCATTTGATACGGATCCACGAACTGGGCGCTTTACGCTCACTTCATTTATTTCCGGCATGTAAAAAACGTGCCTGCCGGGTAGTCTGTTTTAACGTGAGGTAATTGACATTTATTAAGATAGATCGGTATACGTCGTGTTTTTTATTTTTACTATGACAATTTTTACTTTATTGAATAGCAAAACTTGAAAAATATGCTTTTTCAATAGACAGTTTGAACATATTAATTTAACAAAAATTTACCTAAGTATTACTGATAAGAAAGGTACTTGGGCTTAACTAAGGGTTATTTACATGAAAAAATTAGTCGTTATTTTTATATCTATTTTGGGCTTAGTTGCTTGTGGTTCTACCTCTATGACTGCTGAAGAGTGCAAAACCACCAATTGGCAAGAGCGTGGTGCAGCCGATGCTAATTCTGCAACGGATGTCTTGCAATTTAATCAATATGTAGAAACCTGTAAAAAAGGTGGGGTCACGCCCAACAAAGAACAATATTATTCTGGTTTTCAGGATGGCTTAATTGCATATTGCACTTTTGAAAATGGTGTCGAACGGGGTAAAAAAGGCAGCCAGTATTACAAAGCTTGTAAAGAATTTAAGGAATTTGGTGAAGGTTACGCCAAAGGCGTAGATATACACATAGAAGAGAGAGAGCGTCGTGAGGTCGAAAAACTCACCAGACCAACAGTTGAAAATTCTAAGCAAGTCGGTGGCGATGCTACACCAGTATTTTAATTAACCACAAAGAGGAACTCACATAGTCGTTCCTCTTTTTTTTCACCTGCAAGCTAGTGCCACTTACATAATGAGCAATTTGAATTGGCCACTGTCTCGTATTTAACTACTCCTCATTAGCGCCACTTTGTTTAGCACTATGTTCAATTAAAGAGCGGGCGTCTTGTTCGTTGTCCCCATGGATACCATTTAATTTATATTGATCTTGGCAGATTCTTTTCATTTCTCCATGTTGTGTAAAGCAATGCTATGGAATGCCCTGTCAGCCGTGTTATATTAGGTGTGAAAACGTTTTCTGTTTAGGCGCTTCGCAAGAGCGTTTCTTATATACATAGCTAAGCTAACTTGGCGAGACATTGTGGTAATTTGTAGGAACAACATGACAAATAAATTATTAGTTTTATCTATTGTTGCAGCGCTAACAGGCTGCAATGGTAGCTCTGTAGACAAGCAGGCGGTTAAATCCGCCGATATCGATAAATCTGCGGCTGCAGCGCCAGCGACTATTCATCCTGAAATCTGGCCCAAACAAAGTTCACCCATTGCCCGTGACCCTCAGCAAGAACAGCAGATAGCGGATTTATTGGCAAAAATGACCTTGGAAGAAAAGGTCGGTCAGGTGATCCAGGCAGATATCGCTTCGGTTACCCCTGAAGAGGTTAAAGAATTCCATTTGGGTTCGGTATTAAACGGCGGTAACTCTGCGCCTAATAATAACAATCACTCCCCAGCCAAAGATTGGTTAAGTCTTGCGGATAAATTCTGGATAGCATCGACAGATAAGTCAGACGGTGGAGTGGGTATTCCTGCGCTGTGGGGCATAGATGCCGTGCATGGCAACAATAACGTGGTCGGTGCAACGATATTCCCCCATAACATTGGTTTAGGAGCAGCAAACGATCCTGAATTAATGCGTAAAATTGGTGCTGTGACCGCTAAAGAAGTATTAGTTACCGGTATCGATTGGACTTTTGCACCGACAATTGCGGTAGTGCAGAACGATCGTTGGGGTCGTACTTTTGAAAGTTTTTCAGAAAAGCCTGAAATCGTTGCCAGTTATGCAGGCAAGATAGTTGAAGGCGTTCAGGGCACAGTTAATACCGATGAATTTCT
Source organism: Paraglaciecola hydrolytica (assembly GCF_001565895.1). Taxonomy (GTDB): domain Bacteria; phylum Pseudomonadota; class Gammaproteobacteria; order Enterobacterales; family Alteromonadaceae; genus Paraglaciecola; species Paraglaciecola hydrolytica. Next base: position 41,867 of record NZ_LSNE01000015.1, on the reverse strand, counting down.
GACTAACGGCCACTTGTTAGCCAACGTTAAACATTTTGTGGGTGATGGTGGTACGAAAGACGGTATCGACCAAGGTGAAACCCTATCCTCAGAAGAAGAACTACGCGACATTCATGGTGCAGGATATCCACCGGCAATTCAAAGCGGTGCTTTAGTGGTAATGGCGTCTTTTAATAGCTGGCATGGTAATAAAATGCATGGCTTTAAACCTATGTTGACCGATGTTTTGGTTGAGCGCATGGGCTTTGATGGCTTTGTAGTGGGTGACTGGAATGGTCATGGCCAAGTGAAAGGTTGTACTAACGTATCTTGTGCGCAAGCTTTTAATGCGGGTTTAGATATGTTTATGGCACCTGATAGTTGGAAAGGCTTGTATCACAATACTCTGGCTCAGGTTAAGTCGGGTGAGATTACGATGGAGCGTTTAGACCAAGCTGTATCACGTATCTTGCGCGTTAAATTGCGCGCTGGTTTGTTTGATGCGGGTCTACCTTCAAGCCGCACCTATGCGGGAAAATTTGAATTACTGGGCTCTGCTCCACATCGTGAAGTTGCTCGCGAAGCCGTACGTAAATCATTGGTATTATTAAAAAATAATGAGCAGTTATTGCCTCTTTCTGCCAAGTCAAAGGTTTTGGTAGCAGGTAGTGCAGCAAATAATATCGGTCAGCAATCTGGTGGTTGGACTTTGACTTGGCAGGGTACGGGCAATAAAAACACTGATTTCCCCAATGGTGCTTCTATTTACCAAGGTATTGCTGCAACGGTGACGGCTGCTGGGGGTAAGGTTGAGTTAAATGAACAAGGCCAATTCACTACCCGCCCAGATGTAGCTATCGTGGTATTTGGCGAACAGCCTTATGCTGAGTTTCAAGGTGATGTGACAGATGTTGATTTTAAACCTGAAGACAGTTTAAAAATATTAAAAGACTTACAAGCTCAAGGTATTCCAACGGTTAGTGTGTTTTTATCAGGTCGTCCTATGTGGGTTAATCCTGAGCTTAACGCTTCAGATGCTTTTGTCGCCGCGTGGTTACCTGGCTCTGAAGGTACAGGGGTGGCTGATGTCTTGTTCCGCAGTGCTGATGGCGAAGTGGCTTATGACTTTACTGGGCGTTTGTCGTTCTCGTGGCCTGCCACACCAACTGATGTTGAGCTGAATGTAGGTAATGCTGACTATCAACCTCTGTTTGCTTATGGTTATGGTCTGTCGGTCCAAGATGCACAAGATATGGCGCCCTTAGACGAAACACTTGACCCAAGTTTGTCTAGCCAAAATGATAGTCGTTATATGTTTGCGGGTGATGCGGTACAGCCTTGGCGCTTAGCATTAAACGATAAAGCTGGAAATACTCAGGTGACAGGCAATGCACAAGTGAGTGCGTCGGCTGCGATTAGTGTTAAAGCCACGGATTATCAAGCACAGGAAGATACCGTAGAGGCAAACTGGCAAGATAGCGCACGTTTATATATTCGCGGCAATGCTGTTGATTTGAGCCGTCAGGCGACGGGTGATATGGCCATTCAGATTGATTATCAGGTATTGAGTGCAACCACAGGTCAATCCAATCTGTTCATAGAATGTGAAACCTGTAATGGCGAGTTGGATATTAGCCAGTCTCTGCAAACTAAAGCAGGGCAAGGTTGGCAACAAAGCCAGATAAAACTGAGCTGTTTTGGTTTGTCTAATGAGCAATTGACCAGCATTATTACACCTTTTGGTATCAATTCAGACAAAGGTTCAAAGTTACAGTTTAAAGAAATTAAACTGGTTTCAAATGAAGGTGCGGCGAGCTGCTCTTTGTAAAACTGCGTATTAAAAAGCATTAAAATAGGCTGCATAGCAATATGCAGCCTTTTTTGTGACTTGTGATAACATCAAACTTGGATTAATTTGAGCTGTTGTCACTCGATAGCAAGGGAGTTTGTTTGCTCAGAAGTTTAGTTTTATGCAGTTGGCTGTTATGTAGCGTGATGGCAAATGCGCAAACAACACAGTTAAAACAGTTGTCTGAACCCTACGCAGGCTATGCACTCACTGTGCTTAACTCCCCCCACGAGGTGCTTGATACCTTAATAAACAGCGCTCCTGATGCGAGTGCGGCAGATATCATACATGCTCAGTATCAACTTATGTTGGCCAAGGCTTATTACAATCTAACTTACCCACAAAAAGCCCTTAAACATGCACAATTAGCCTTAGGTTTTGTCTCGGAAAAAAGTCAGACCTGGCTTTATCATCAAGTTAAAGTGATGGAGGCTGTGGCATTTGAATTGATTGGAACTCCGATGCAAGGCCTAGCAGGCTTAAATGCTGCAATAGCTTGGAGCAAGCAACAAAACGATGCAAAACTCTACTTACAAGCTTTGTTTTCTAGAGGCATTGTTCAAACAAGTTTAGCGGATTACCTTGCAGCTTTAGATGACTTTCAGCAGGCCTATGCCCTAGCGAGTGATAACCCCAATGAACTGAGTAAAGCCCATGTTGCTGCCATGTTGGCTCAGGTTTATGAATACCGCAGTGAAGATAGCGTGGCCATACCCTATTATGAAGAAGCAGTGGCAGCTCACCGAACCCATGGTGCAGATTTAGATCTAAGTATCGCCTTATTTGGTTTGGGAAAAGCACACCGTAATACTGGTAATATTGAATTAGCCATTTCCCAATTAGAGGAATCTGCCCTACTGGCTGAAAAAATCGATGATTTACAAGGTGTTGCCTATGCCCTAAAAGAATTAGCCGCGATCAACATGCTACAAAAAGACTATGCTGCAGCTGAACAAAAACTGGTTAAAGCGGCGGATATTTTTGCCCAGGCAGGCAATCCGCAGATGAATTTTAATATGATGGTTTCATTGGGCATGCTAGCTCTTGAAACGGATAATTTAACGCAGGCTGAAACCTATTTGCACAGTGCTGACATTTTACTCGATCGCCAGAATATGCCAGTGCACAGCATAGGTTTTGATGAAATTTATGCTGGTTTGTTGTTCAGACAAGGCCATTATCAACGTGCTTATGAAGTGCTTAAACAAGCCTTTCTCAATCATAAAAAATATCAAAGTGCACAAAGTTCCGAGCAATTACATGAGCTGAGTTCACGTTTTGAGCTGCAATTAGCTCAGCAAGAAAACAAAGTGTTATCCCAGCAAAATGCACTACAACAGTTGCAGTTAAGCAATAAAAAAACACTGAATTTACAGCTTATTTTACTGACTGTATTCGCCACTGTGGTGTGTGGTTTGCTGGGTATTATCGTTATGCGCAATAAGGTACATAAAAATAGATTGGAAAAGTTAGCTACTCGTGATGAATTGACTGATTTATATAATCGCAGGCATACATTGGCCTTGTTAGAGCAGCAAATGTCACTGGCGGCGCGTCACGATAAAAGGCTGTGCATAGCCATGTTAGATCTCGATTGGTTCAAGCAAATCAATGATTCTTATGGCCATGTGGCAGGCGATAAAGTACTGCGTGAGTTTGCCGTGTTATGCAATAAGAGTCTGCGTGAATCTGATGTGGTAGGACGTATTGGTGGTGAAGAATTTTTGTTGATCCTCAGTCATACCGCTAGCGACGATGCCTATAAAGTACTGGATAATTTACGGTTGAAAATGGTAGGGCTCAGTCAACTGGCTGAGATCCCTCAGGCTGAAGTGACTATTTCTATTGGTATCGCTGAATATCAGCAAGATGACAGTTTAGAAGATTTTATGTTGTTAGCAGATACCGCTTTATATAGAGCAAAAAATAATGGTCGTGATCAGGTGGTGGTAGCTAACAGAAATATCACAGTACCCACCGACTCCTTACCTTAAGTTCTATGTTGACTGAAATTTCAGGTTTTATTCTAACCGTCCAGCCATTGGATAGAGGAGACAAGGGTTTTCTGGAGCTGTGGCTGCATACCGCTCAAGGGCCACTAAAAGTTATTACAGAGGCACAAAAAGTGCCTTTTTTCATCTTGCAAGATAACGCAGCTTACGCTCAGACATTATTAGATGCGGCGCGTATTCCTTATCAATATCAAACACTAAAACTGACTACCTTTGAACATCAGGCCGTAGGTGCTTTGTATTTTACTACTCCACGTCAGGCTTTTGTTGCCAGAGATATATTAAAACAAGGGCAGATAGTTTGTTATGAAGACGATATTCGTCTAGGTGAACGTTATTTAATGGAGCGATTTGTCTATGGCAGTGCCACTGTGGTGGGGCAAGTTATTGAGAATGCAGATGTTAGTCTGCCATTTTTAAGCATAGAGCAGGCAAGGCTCAAACCCGGAGTATTTAGTCCTACATTCAAATTACTGTCGCTGGATATTGAATGCAGTGAGCAAGGCGACCTGTTTTCGATAGGTTTATTGGGCGACGATTTTAAACAAGTATTGATGATCGGTGAGCCGAACCTTTGCTCTTCACAAAGAGGTGAGCCGAACATTTACTCCTCACAAAGAAGTGAGCCGCACCTTTGCTCTTCACAAAGCAGCGAGGATTGGATTTGCTGGCAGGCTGACGAAAAGACACTATTGCAGTCTTTAGTCAGGCAAATTCAAACATTCGATCCGGATATTATTGTCGGTTGGAATGTGGTGAATTTTGATTTTCGCTTACTGCTAAAACGTGCCGCCTTACATAAGGTAAAACTTAATTTGGGGCGTAATCAGCAGCCACTAGAGTGGCGTGATGCTCGTAACGAAGTAAATCAGGGTTATGTGTCTATGGCAGGGCGAGTGGTCGTGGATGGTATCGACGCACTTAAAACCGCCACTTATCAGTTTGATAGTTTTAGTTTAGAAGCCGTCGCACAAAACTTATTGGGCAAAGGTAAAGCTACCGAAGATGTAGACAATCGCCTCGCGCAAATTGAATATGATTTTCAGCACAATAAAGTTAAATTAGCCGAGTACAACATTCAAGACTGTGCCTTAGTACTGGAGATATTCGCCCATACCAAAGTGCTGGATTTTTTGCGTTTGCGCAGCCAGTTAACCGGATTGGAGTTAGACCGTATGGGCGGTTCGGTGGCGGCCTTTGTTAATCTGTATCTGCCCAAGTTACATCGTGCTGGTTATATTGCGCCCAAACGCCCTGAAGATGGCGGTTTGGCCAGCCCAGGTGGTTATGTCATGGAATCTAAACCGGGTTTATATCAACACGTACTGTTGCTGGATTTTAAGAGTTTGTATCCCTCCATTATTCGTACTTTCAAAATAGACCCCTTGGGATTAGTTGAAGGTTTACTCTCTCCCGAAACTGCTATTCAAGGCTATCGTGGCGCGATGTTTGATCGGGAAAAACACTTTTTGCCCGACATTATTACATCCTTGTGGCAGCAACGTGATCAGGCTAAAAAAGATAAAGACAGTGTGCGAAGTCAGGCGATTAAAATACTGATGAATTCGTTTTATGGGGTACTAGGTTCAGGCGGCTGTCCTTTTTATGATACTCGCCTTGCCAGTTCGATTACCTTACGCGGCCATGACATCATGCAAACTACCGCAAAGTGGATACGAGAAGCGGGTTATGAGGTGATCTACGGTGATACCGATTCGACCTTTGTGGCCTTACATGGCATTGATGATGACGCGGCGGCTCAGGTTATTGGTAAACAGTTGGTGCAAAGTATCAATCAACAATGGACGGAATTAATTGAGCAGCAATATCACTTAGAAAATTATTTAGAGATTGAGTTCGAATCTCACTTTGTGCAGTTTTTAATGCCCACAATTCGTGGCTCTGAGCTGGGTAGTAAAAAGCGTTACGCAGGATTAAAACGCAGCGCCAAAGGTGACGAATTAGTCTTTAAAGGTTTAGAAACCGTGCGCTCAGACTGGACTGCTTTGGCCAAAAACTTTCAACTCACTTTGTATCAGATGGTGTTTGCTAAACAGGATGTTAGTCAGTTTATTCAAAACACCATTAACGACACCCTAACAGGGCGAGTAGACAAAGACCTGATTTACCGCAAACGTATCAGACGACGATTGAATCTGTATATCAAAAATGTGCCCCCGCATGTACGGGCTGCGCGCCTTGCTGATGAGCAATATGTGGCGCTGGGCAAGTCTGCACGTTATCAAAACAAAGGTTGGATCTCTTACATCATTACCGTTAATGGGCCAGAGCCTGTGGAGTTTTTGCGCTCGACAATTGATTATGCACATTATATCGACAAACAAATTAAACCTATCGCAGAAGGTATCTTGCCTTTTATCGGTTTGTCATTTAGCAATATCAGCAGCCGGCAGCTCGACTTGTTTTAGTAAAATTCAGCCTTGCTTAAGTTTTAAGCATTAATTGTAAAGAATTGCTAAAACTCTATTTTTGCTTTTGCTTTATAAAAAGTTTTCAGTATTCTGGCTAGCGATTTAGGGGTTTTTATCACGTACATGTTGATACGTAAGTTATATTCGCTATAAGGACAGGCTAGTGTACGATTGCAACGTGGTGGTTATAGATGATGACCTCATTATTTTAGAACTACTTGGGATTATTTTAGAAGATGTTATAGCTGGCGAAATAGTCAGTTTTTCTGACAGTACAGCCGCGTTGGCCTATGTCAAAAGTAATGCAATGGACAGAATTTCACTGGTTATTTGTGACTGGATGATGCCACAAGTGAGTGGTTTAGACATACTGGCGGCCTTACGCCAAAATAAACCTGAATGCCCATTTTTGATGTTAACCGCCAATGCCACCAAAGAGCTTGTGCTTGAGTCAATGCGTTTAGGCGCTTCTGATTTTATCTTGAAGCCATTTCATACCGCTGACTTGACTAACAAAGTTGAAAGGTTAATCCACGAAATTAACATCGATTAGTTCGATACAAAATTAAAGTGACTGTAAACATGTTGTTTGATCAAATTATTGATAGAAGTTCGACTTATTCTTATAAATGGAATAAATACGAAGGCCAGAATATCTTACCCATGTGGGTGGCCGATACCGAGTTTAAATGTCCACAAGCTATTCTAGATAGCTTGCATCAGCGAGTCGATCACGGCTTATTGGGTTACACCTTACCTGCTCACCATAAATCAGCCAATCAGGCGGTAGTAAACTGGTTAGCTAAACAATACAACTGGCAGATTAAGCCCGAATGGATAGTGTGGACGCCAGGCGTGGTGCCCGCTTTTAACGTGGCTTGCAAAGCCGTTTGTCAGCCTGGTGATAAGGTACTCATTCAATCGCCCAATTATCCGCCTTTATTGGCTGCACCTAAGCTCAATCAACTCACTAGAGTTGATATTAATACTGTGGAAGTTGATGGCCGCTGGACGTTGGATTTTACTGAGCTAGAAAAGCAAGCCGCCGATCCTTTGTGTAAATTACTCATTTTATGTAATCCAATGAACCCAGTTGGCACTGTACTAACGGCTGCTGAATTAGAACGTGTTGCTGATATTTGTTTACAACACCACGTACTGTTGTGTTCGGACGAAATTCATTGTGATCTTATTTTAGATGAAGATGCCAAACACATTCCGGCCGGAAAATTAGAACAGTTTAAAGGCCAAGTGATTACCTTAATGGCGGCCAGTAAAACCTTTAATATCGCGGGTTTAGGCGCGTCTTTTGCGATCATTGAAGATGCCAAGCTTAGGCAACAATTCACTGGTGCTGCACAAGGCATAGTGCCTTGGGCCAATGTATTGGGTTTAAGTGCCACCGAAGCGGCCTTTACTTTATGTGATGACTGGCACCAACAATTACTCAGTTATTTACGTATTAATCGTGATTACCTCATTAGTGAAATTGCGCAAATTGACGGCTTACGACTGTTAGCCCCACAAGCCACGTTTTTAGCATGGATTGACGGCAGCGGCCTGGGTGTGGATTCAGTGCAAAAGTATTTTGAAAACAAGGGAATAGGCCCCTCACCAGGCAGTGACTTTGGTGATAGCCGTTTTGTGCGGATCAACTTTGGTTGCCCTTTATCTCAGTTAAAAGATGCAATGGCACTGCTTAAAAAGTAGCGCCATGTTTTTTGGGGAGTTAAATAAGATGAACCAATCCAGATGAGCAATTTATCGCAGGCCTGTCATCAGAACCTATATAAGCTCGTGAAGACTGGTCCAGATAGTTCTCACTTACAAACGCCCTATAATATTCTAGGAACCATCTTTGCTGTAGCCGCCGCGCCAGATATCCCGCTGCCCGACGTATGGTTGCCGTGGATATTTAAATCTTCTACCCAACCCCAAGACATCAAGGATTTACCCTGCATCCATGACGTTGTTATGGCCTGTTTGCAGTGGCAGTTGCAACAAATGCGTGATGAAAAAATAGCTCTGTTAGAGGGATTAAACTATTCCGAGCAGAACAACAGCCCTATAGCACAGTGGATGCAGGGTGTGTTGTTGGCCCATACTCAACTAGATAAAGTGTGGCAAAAAGCATGGCAATCCATGTTGGAAAGTAAACACGCAGAGGTAGGTAAACTACAAAAAGATCTAAAACATTGTTTATCCGTATTCAGCACCTTTGCGGATATTCCTTTTGCCTTACAACAAGCCAAAGATAAGGCGCAACTCACCACCGCCTTGCCACTTATTTATCGCTCTATACCAGAAGTGCTGCGGATTTATGTGGCAACCTCTGGGCAGTTAATTGAATATCTACCCAATCAGTTTGAGACTTTTGTTAAAGACTAATGCATGCGCTGAACGTACTTATCGCTTCGCGACACAGCATGCGCTGTGCTTACTTTTAAAAGCATGTGCTTCGCACACCGCAATCCATTGCGTTTTTCAGACGGCGTCTCGATAACTGCTCCTGCGTTATTCTACCTTCCACCATCCATGGTGGTCGCCTACCGCCCGACCATACTTTTTCCCAACAGCCGCAAAAAGTAGGCAAAAAGGGCCGCTCTCCAACCAACTTACTATTCCAATTTAAGCCCCAACTTGCTATTCAAACCGGCGTGGAGAGCGCATCCCTGCGCTCACCACGCCTTGCCCAGACATCCTGTCTGGTCATTTGACAAGTTGTGCCTTAAATCGGGTAAGTTGGAGTCGAGAGGAAAATCAAAAGCATCGGCTTCGCCGATAATAAACATGGCCTAAAGGCCAACCTACAACGAATGGAACTATTTTCTCTCATGTAGGTCGGGATTTATCACGTCAAATTCTTAGCTCGTCGATAAAATGCCGATATCAAAAAAAGTAAAAATGCACAGTCAGACAGATTTCAATTTCAGGCTTAAAAATTACCCGTTGGTAAAAAATATAAATTCCATTGGAATAACTGGGGTCGTAGCAAAGTTAATCAACCAAAGTAGTTTATCCAACCACGTTGTTTTTTGTCGGCGCAGCCGATGCTTTTGATTTTATTCTCGACTCATTGCTCCCCGAGCACAGCGGGTTTTAAAAGGACAAAGTGCAAGGATGCACTTTGAGTGAGAATGATGTCGGGAACATCTGCTCACGGCCTTTTAAAGTCAAGGCGCGCCACGGGACGTGGTTTGAAAAATCGTCATGGATGACGTAAGCGTCAGCGCATGTTGTGTCGCGAAGCGACGCCTTTAGTGCGCGCAGCGCATAATTTTAGTGGCCGCAGGCCATGTTAGATAAGCGCAGCGCATGCATTGTGCACAAAGTGCATGCGCTGTCGCGCAGCGATAATCTTATCTTTAGCTCGCCGCTCGATGCTAGCATCTCGCTACTGCCGTTTAATTCACCTTCTTTTTATTAATCAACTGTTGCAACTCATAATCAAATTCTTGAGCTGAAATTACTAAACCTTCTTCGTCATCGCTGGGGAAGGCTGCGATAGCTACATTGTCGCCTTCTAGGCCATAGGTCCAGCGGGTGCGCCAGGTTTTTAATTCAATGGCGATAGCTTTACAATCAGCCCATTCGCCGGTGGCCCATGCTTGGGCAAACGCTTCGCTTGGCCATACTGGGGCGCAGTCTTCATCGTCGGTATTGAGCATCACACAACCGTCATTGTCGGTAAGTATCCACACCTGCTGATGTTTAACCACTTCTTTAACGAGGTAATTGAGACGTTCTTCGGGGGTATATTGGGCGATGGTGGCTAATAAAGTTGAATCAATTGCTTCGGCCATAAGATTTCCTACTGAAATTTAACTGCGGATGTTTCAAGTAATAGCATAAAGCAACATGGTGGCTGAGTCTTTTTCTAATAGCTTGTTGGATTAAAAAATCTGTGTATTTAGCTTAAGCTTGATTATTTAAGCAGCAACACAACATAAATTGCGCCCAGCGCCTTTGGCTTTGTACATGGCGGCATCGGCTCTGCCCAACCATTCTAGACTGGTTTCGTTAGCCTGACTTTCGGCAATACCAATAGAAATGGTTAGATGAATACTGTTGGTAAACAAAAACATATCAACAAGCTCACGGATTTCTTCGGCCAAAATAGAGGCTTTGTCACTGGTTTTATCGGCAACAGTGATAACAAACTCTTCACCGCCTAAACGATATAAAGATTCATTGTTACGCAGTTTTTGTTTTACCAGCGAAGCAAAGGTGACCAATATTTGGTCACCCACGTTATGTCCATAATTGTCATTGATCTCTTTAAACTGATCCAAATCAATGAGTATCAGGGTTGAGGTGTTGTCGCGATGTGCTCTTTTATAGCTCATTAATTCGAGCAATTTGTCTTCCAGTGCACGCCTATTACCTGCACCGGTTAAAGGATCTTTGGTTGATAACTGCTGCAAAATTTGTTGTTGGTTAAGCATGTGAGCAGCAAATGCATAGATAAAAAGTGCGGTCGCGAGAATAGAAAACAACATCTGGAAATACATTAAGGGGCTTAATTGCGACCAAAGTACACCGGCAACAATGCTGATCATGGTTAGGCTAATCATCAAAGCAACAGTGGGATTAAGTAACATGTATATGGCGATAATTGCAGGGTAAATCCAACCAATTTGGTCGGAACCTTTCATGGCGATAGTTAGGGGTAATTCAATTGCGCATAAAATACCTAAGATCCAGCGGGCATACAAAACTTTATGGGTAACATAAACATGGATAAATATAACAATGGCCACTGTGATGGCAAACAGGTCAAGTCCGGCGATAAGCCAGTCTTGCTCTATGCTACGCCAAATCAAAAATGGTAATAGGCAAAAAACAGCTGCGCTACTTATAGCTAAAATGACTATTTCTTCGGGACTACGTTTTTTTTCCTGCATGTTACACCTGAGTATTTAGGAGCCTATTTTTCTTCTAAGCAGCCCTATGGAGCTTGGGCAATCTGTACACTGTGTGATTAGTTTACCATTTATCTCAGTAGCCTCTATGAAAATCTAGCAGGCCTTGCAGTGGTAAATTTTGCATAAACAAAACATAATTTTTGACGAATATTTTGTTAATGTCCTCTGGCTGCGATTCAGCTGCAGTGTGTTGAGTAATATACACGTTTTCCATGCTCCAAAATGGGTGTGAACTGATTAAAGGCTCTAGGGAAAAAACATCCAATACCGCGGCTTTGAGGGTGTTTTGTTGCAGGGCTGTTAGCAGATCTTGTTCATTAATCGTTTGACCTCGGCCGGCGTTGATTAATACACAATGTGTTGGCAACAAGGCTAGTAGTTTGGCGTCTATCACTCCTTCGGTTTGTTGGCTGTGGGGTAACAAACACAGCAAATAGTCGAGTCCGGCACAGAATGTTGTAATCTCTGACCAAGTAAAATATTGATCAACATGCATGCAGTCGCGTGAACTATGACTTAAACCTCTGACTTGCATGCCAAAGGCTTGGGCTTTTTGCGCCACGCCTTTGCCAATATTGCCTACACCAAGAATGCCGAGGTTTTTACCTTTGAGGGTTGTATGGACAGGTGCTTGCCAAAGCGCCTTTTGCTGCCGTTGTTTAAAGCCCTCGATATTGCGTGAAAAATACAGCATATAGGCAAACACATATTCCGCCATGGCATCTTGAAAGACATCTTTTACACCGCTTAACAAATAGTCTTTTTTGGCTAAGTCAAACAAGGGTTTATTGCCCGCCCAGGTGGATTGCAGCCACTTAAGTTTAGGGCAGTTTAATACCACTTGTGCAGCGAGCTTGGGCTCGGCTAACAAAATATCAATCTGGCTTAAATCCGGCATTGTATCAACATGATCTTGACAAAATTCGATGTGTAAATCGGGTAGCTGAGCCTGCTCGAGCAAGGTCGCGTAATGAGTGGCATTACGGGTGAGTATTCCAAGTTTGTACATGCGGTGCGAGCTTCCTAGTAGCCTATCGCCCTATTCTGACAATAACAAAACGGCTTGGCTATTAACTTTATTTAGTGCAAGTGAACGTGGATAGTAAATTCTGTTGAAATCGGTATTCAATCGAAGATGTGTAAACGTATATTTCCTATTGTGTTGTTTATTGCGAATTAAATTTGTAATTGCCGTGTTAACAAAAAATATAATTTGTATATGCTGAGGTGGTACTCAATCAACTTAAGTGTATTCCATGTCTGAGATCGCCAAGTTTAATCATGCAAAAATGTTATCCCCTAAACGCAATACCACTATGGCTAGTTCCATAGAAGAACTATCAAATGAGCAGTTACAGCACTTTGGCATCGATCCAAAAAGTGACTATGGTCAAGCCTTAGGTAGCCTGACTCAGCATTTGTATCATGCACAAACCGACGTGCAGCAACTGTGGAAGGTCACCACGGATACTCTGGCGGGTTTGAGTAAACAAGACAAAGTAGCCTATTTTAATGCCAAAAAGTTTTTGTCTTTTCAGCTGGCTAAAGTACTAGATACTTTACAAAACCCCTTTAGAGCGACCTACCAAAGCATGACTAAACAAAGTGGTTCGCAGGTCAGCAAAAGTCATTACCCCTTATTCGATAATATTACCGCGCTGTTTTCGGCTACACCAGTGGTAGTGCGCACCGCGACTTATGTCTATGCCTGTACCGAATGGGTGGATGATGCTTTTCAGGGTAAAGAGTCAACCCATCAGATTTATTCACGTTTGCTCAATCCCACTAATATTTCACTGGCTAATGCCATAGTAGATCTCGAAGCTGGGCCCTATGCGGCGGATTATTTAGCGTGGAATTTCAACTCAGGCATGGCAGCCATTGACGCGCTGTTATCTAACGTATTAAGCCACGGCGATATCATCATTGTCTCGCGTAATGTTTATGGTGGTGTGTATCAGTTATTACACGACTATTTTGCTCGGGAAAATCGCCTTGATGTAAAAATCGAATGGTTTGATGGTTACAGCGCTGATGAATTTTCTGTGTTTCTTGAGGTCACTCGTGATAAATACCAGCAAGAGCGGTCACAAGGTAAGGCCTTACATGTGTATCTTGAGTCGCCCTGTAATCCCCACGGTTATGTGCTCGATGTGGCCGGTATCAGTAAATTAGCTCACGCACATGGCCACTTAGTCATGTTAGATGCCACGTTAGCTACGCCGATTTTACATCAACCTTTGCAAAGAAAGGATAAAACCGAGCGCCCAGATTATGTGGTGCATAGTTATACCAAAGATATTTGTGGCAGCGGCGCAACCACCGCTGGTGTGGTGATCGGTGAAAGCTATCGTATGTTCCAAGGCAAAGGCGATAGTGTTAACGGCTACCATTGGTCAAAAACGATGTTCTGGGATGTGTATTACATTAAAGGGGCATTTTTGGACTCTGAAAAAGCCTTTGATGTACTCAACGGCATGAAAACCCTCGAAATGCGCATCATGCAAAAAGTTATTAATACCACGGTATTTAGCCAGTTTTTAGCCTCACACCCTGACTTAAATGTTAACTGTCACGCGATAGAGGGGCATAAAAATGCTGAACTGCGTAAGAGTCAAATGCGCCACGGTTGGCCCTGTGCTTTGTTTACTGTGGATATGCAAAGAGCAGGTGTAGCGCGCGAAACCTTTGTACGGTTTTTTGATGCCCTAGAGCCAGCATTTAGTCATCAGGTCAGCATAGGTCAAAGTAATACGATTATTTTGTGTCCGGCTTTAACTTCACACAGTGAGTTAGACAAAACAGCTCAAGAGCAAGGTGGTATTTATCTCACTACTATGCGAGTGGCCATGGGTACAGACAACGTTAAAGAGTTAATCGCTCACTTTATTAATACTGCACGTTTACATATCGATCCGGTTTATCCCGGTTTTAGCGCTAAATTTATGCGCGCTAGCGACATTGATACCCTGTATATGCAAACTAGCCGTAGGGTAAGTGAGCAGCATTTTTCCAGTGCTAGCCCGATC
>NZ_LSNE01000015.1:0-27507 GCF_001565895.1 Paraglaciecola hydrolytica | reverse complement strand
CTATGCTGGGTTAAAAAATTATTGGCTGGCTCTATATTTAATATTTAAAGGTATAGTTCACCCGCCTATGAACTATTGCTGCCTAGGCCTAAAAAAGATTATTTGTTGATTATCATTTGGCGTTAAGTGCACGCTCTCTAATTGCAGAACCACAAGTTTAGGGTGAGTGATAAGTTTCAGAAATTGTCTCTATAAAGGACGTTAGAATAATGCGGTAGTTATTCAAAAGGGTTATGTCTTCCGTCTAATTGTTATGATTTTCCTCGCTTAACCACGATAGAAATTAGAAATTGACTATTTGTCTATGAAAGATATAGTCACAATAAGGCAATTTAATCTATCTATATGAGATATATGGAAAAATACTGCAATTCGGAATATTCTTTAGCCGTTATTTCCGAGCTAATAGGCCAAATATACCAAGCAGGCTTAGACGGTCAATGGGCTAATGTCATGGAGCGTCTTCGACATATCACCCACTCAAACAAAGCCATTTTTTTTCTACAAAAGTTAGACCAACCTCGTCCTATCGGCTTTGAGGTTACAACAAACTTTGATTACGACCCTATGATTTTGCAAGAATATTTATCCAGCACCCTTGATGATCCCTATCTCCAAATTACTGGTCATTTATCAGAAGGCGAAGCGATTTATATTAATGAACATTTGGATGCAAACTCCCTGATTGAGTCAGATTTCTATCAACGCATTATGTTACCTATGAAGTCTCACTATGCATTAGGAGGCTGCTTGGTAAGAGATGGAGTATATGAGTCCATCTATTCAATCAATAGAGGCCCTGATGATGCGGCTTACGATTCAAACGATTTTGAGTTAATTCAATTACTCACCCCACATCTCAGCCGAGCCACACAAATTTACAAAGACTTGACTCTATACAAGCGATATTCGTCTATTAGTAAGAGCATACTTGACCAATCTGATAAAGGCCTTTTGGTTTGCGATGAGAGCGGGCGAATTCTACTTGCCAATTTATTTGCTAATCAAGAACTGGAAGAGCATGAAGATATTAAAGTTATTGATCAACATTTAACGTTGGCTCCCTCTGCATATCAAATGCGACTAAAACAATGTTTGATACAATGCTTAAATCAACCACACGCATTTGGTGAACAAGAATCTATTTTACTTGAGCGCTCGGATGGTGAAACTCTATTAGTGAGCATAGCTCCACTGACTCGAGGTTCAGAGTTTATGGATATTGATCAGCCCTGTTGCTTAGTCACTTTAACCAAACAAAACGCAGTGCGCTGGCCGACATTGATAAAACAATATGGTTTAACCCCTAAAGAATTACTGCTAATTCAGGCGATTAACCGCAAGAAAAAGTTGCAACAACTCACTATAGAAATGGGGGTTACGTACAACACACTCGCCACCCACTTAAAAGCGATTTACAAAAAGATGGGCATTCACTCACAAGCTGAATTAATGGCTAACTTAGGTCTATTTCGTTCTTAATTTACTGAGCATCTCACCTATTTAGGTGAGGCGGTTTGTTTTACAAATTAAAGAGCTTCGTCTTTTTATAATAGATTAGGTGATTGAATTTATTATATTTTATTTGTGTGGAATGATTCTTGATAGGAGTCGCCTTAATAAAAAATCAGAAAAAGCGCCCACCTTATGTCAAAATTGAGTTTCCTCATTTTTACCTGTTTATTTTTAACCTCATGTGGTGGGGGCGGTTCAGATTCCAGTGGGAACTCTGGAGGCTCAAATCCACCAGCTAATAAGATACCAACAGTTAGCGCAGGTAATGATCAAACTGTCGACGAACAAACTAATGTGACGTTAAGTGGAACCGCTGCTGACTCTGATGGGACAATTTCAAGTTACAGCTGGACACAAACAGGGGGTACAACAGTTACCCTTGGTAACAACACAACAGCAAGCGCTAGCTTTACCGCCCCAGATATTAATGCTGATGAAACGTTAACGTTTAAACTCACAGTTACAGACAATGGTGGCGCTAAGGCAAATGATTCTATCAGCATAATTGTCAAGCGAGTTAACGAGTTACCAACAGTCAACGCAGGTAATGATCAAACTGTTGATGAACAAACTAGTGTGACCTTAACTGGATCCGCCGCTGACTCTGATGGTTCAGTTGCAAGTTACAGCTGGACACAAACAGCGGGTACAACAGTTACACTCAACAATGCTAATACGGCTACTGCAGGATTTACCGCCCCAGAAATTAACTCCAATGAAACGCTAACTTTCCAACTAACCGTTTCAGATAATGATGGTGCATCAACTTCTGATCATGTGGATATCAACATTCTTACGCTTGTTGCAAATACGGTAAATAAAACGATTTACAATAATTCTAAAGTCATATTATCAGTAAATGAAGTCGATACTACCGGTGTAGAGATAAATGACAGCGATACAAGTTTTTTATGGACTCAAACTTCGGGCGAAACAGTTGAGATAGAAAACCCCAACGCAATGATTACCTCTTTTACTGCACCCAACGTTGAATCCAATTTATCGTTTAAATTGAAGGCCTCAGACAACAAGGGTAATGACTCAGAAGGTTCTGTTACTATCTCTGTTAAAGCTAAGGATTGGATTTCATGTCCAGAAGTAAGTAAAGCAGATACAGTTAATCTTAAAGGTCTGTGGCGAAATACAAATATTTTGGTAGGCACTTGGACATCTTTCTGGGATGACGAAGATGGCTATGTAGAAAGTGAAGTTAATGCTACGTTTTGTCAAAATGGTACTTTGCTAAGACAAGTCAAAGGGGAAGATACTATTTCTAATAATGCACGCTGGCTTATTGATGACTTCGGTGGATTACATATTTTTGAAATAGATAAGCAGCCCAATTATGACCCTAATTTAGTTGAGAATCGAAAATGGGCGGATTTAATATATGAAGTCTCATCTTCTATATTAATCTCTACTTGTGGTGACAGTAATGGTGATTTATTAAATGAAACTGGTGGCTATAATGATTGCTCGCAAGATGATGTTTGGGGAAATTTGAAACAAGTATCAGCAGTACCGTTAACAGAAAAGTTATTCGACCCGAAATATCTAGACGGCTATTGGCTAAGTTTAAACTCAACAAAAAGAGTTATTCATTGTAAATTAGACCAAGGAGAGTGTATTTATTTAAATGCGAGCCTGAATCGTTTTGGCCTAATTAATATGCCTTCAACAATTGGACTACCCTCATTTGTAAATTTAGTTTCAGAAGGTGACATGTTATATGGGCAATCCAGATGGATGAAATTTGAACTAGATACATCTGAGTTTATAAATTGGCTTTGGCCTGATAATACAATAGCGCTAACAAGTGAAAATTCGTTTATATCATACACTAATAATGAGCCTGGCTCTGTGTTAGATGGGCTCAATATAGTTACACCAGGAGACCTAGCCAGCGAGTACGTTAGAATTAACGAGGATGATTCTTTTTCAATAGAACAAATATGGGACAATACAAATAAAGATATTTCCGTAGGATTTAACGTAGAAGTACCGGGAACGTACCGATTTTTGAATACTGCTTCTGGAAATATGTATTTAGTTGATATTACTAATAATATTGTTTTAAATTTATTTGAAACAGGAACAACTGAAAAAAGTATTGATTTAAATAGTGGAAGGCATATTTTATACCCTGATTTTTCTCAAACATTTACGCCTTTTGTTACTCAAACAACAATAGCCCCTCAGAGTCCATCTAATTCAGTAGGGAGTATCGTAAGTGATAAATATGCCTCTGCAGAATTAGCGTCTTGTAATTTTGGATATATATCTCAGTGTCCGGTTGGTGTTCAATGTTCATTGGGTACTATTTGCTATGTTCCAACGTTGAAAGGGATTTGGAGTCGAGACGATGGACGGACTGTTGAATGCCTGAGCGATTTGGGACCTTGTGTCTATAAATCCCTCGGCAGTGACTTATCAAAAATCAATAATATGCCCAACATACTAGGCTTACCTATGCTGACAAATATCACCTTGAAAGGCGGTACATATTACACTGCAGAAGCAAGACTTATAAATCATAGAACCTATGACTTTGATTCATTTGAATGGGGCGAGAGTTTTATAGATCTAATGGAAGCAAATAAATTTAAAACAGGTTCGGGAATTTATACTAAACAAGAATGATGCTTAATCAATAACTTAGGTGTTTAACGGGAGGGGCCTTGAAAGTCCTCCCGACTCGTTTTCGAAAGCGCTGTTTACATGAGGTTTGGTAATTTGAAAGGCTTATTTTGTCACGTATAGTTCATGATTTTTTTAAAATATAAGGAATAGATAAACAATGAAAACAGTCTTACTTGCTTTAATTTTATTAGTATTTTCTATGCAAATTTTTGCAGAAAAATCACCTGATACAATAAAAAAAATTGTCTTGTCTGAAAAATCATATCGAATTTCTAATCAAATAAAAGAACTTAATCATCAGGAATATATTTTTTATCCCAACGATCAAGTCGCTGTTTTATCATGGTTTGACATGAGAGGTAATTCAGCGGGCAATCCTGTCCTCAATCGGGGCAGTTGGAAATATATAAGTGACAGCGAGATTGTTGTTCAAATAGAATTCCCCGGTTCAGATTATGGACAACGCTTTATTTATCAAAATAGCTATTTCAAAGTTACAGACATTGGCATTAGTTTAAGTCTCATTAGGGTTTTAGACGGTGCCGGTAAAACTTTAGATGAATACCCTCAGAATAACAGCTTGTATTCACTTGGCGAGCTTTATGGCCCTCAGCGGTTTAAAGTTCGTTATCCTAAAACTAACAGTTATGACCTTGATTTTGTAGTTTCTAACGATATGCAAAAGTATCCGTTTAGAATGATTGAATAATACTAATTTTAATAAAATTATTTTGTTAATTGATTGACGGTAAAGGTGTAAATAAAAATTGCGGAATAACTTTATCGCAAATTATACCGAATAATTTAACGATAGAGCGGCGGTCTATAAACTAAAAAGTTTAAACTGACTTTTAGAATAAAAAAGAGTTGAAAATATGAAACGATACGCTAATCAAATTATTGTGCTGTTATTCATCATCCTGTTAGGTGCATGTGGTGGCGGTTCAGATTCTGGTGGTAACTCGGGTGGCTCAAATCCACCTGCTAACAAGATACCAACAGTCAATGCTGGTAATGAACAAACTGTCGACGAACAAACTAATGTGACGTTAAGTGGAACCGCCGCTGACTCTGATGGTTCAATCTCAAGTTACAGCTGGACACAAACAGGGGGTACTACCGTTACCCTTAGTAACAACACAACAGCAAGCGCTAGCTTTACAGCACCTGATATTAATGTTGATGAAACATTAACGTTTAAGCTCACAGTTACTGACAATGATGGCGCTAACGCAAATGATTCTGTCAGTATAATTGTCAAGCGAGTTAACGAGTTACCAACAGTCAGCGCAGGCAATGATCAAACGGTAAATGCACTTACCACAGTAAATATTGCTGGTTCGGCAGTTGATCTGGATGGCACCATTAGCAGTGTCAATTGGATGCAAATTTCTGGTACCAATGTTCAAATGGATAATCCATCATCTTTAAATTTCAGTTTTGTTGCCCCAGATGTGAATACAGATGAAACGCTAATATTTCAAGTTACCGCAACAGATGACGATGGAGCAAGTAGTACTGCAACGGTATCTATTTTTGTTATGGCGATTGATACAATCCCCCCTAACACCCCAAGTATTGCATTATTGTACGCCGCTAACATTGATGCCATTTCTTTGTCTTGGAATGAGGTTAGCGACAACAAAACCTTGCAGTCAGGTATCGTCTATCAACTACATTCGTCAACGGAAGTTGGGTTTACCCCATCAGATGCAACTTTACTTGTCGAAGGTGCTAACCTTTTAGAATACAAAGCAATAGGGCTCAATGCTGACACCGAATACTATTTCAAACTGGTCGCTATTGATAGCGCCAATAACAGCAGTAGCAGTGCAGAATATTCCATGCAAACACTACAAACTGCCATCGTTTTGAATGACGATATAGACTTCAAAACCGCCGACGAACTCAAGCTTGGAGCCGTCTCGTTCAACCAAAATACATTAACGTTTAATAAAAATAGCGACGTAATTCTGCCAGCTCTGAATAGTATTATTTATGTTGAGGACAGTAACGCAGCAGGCTACTTGAAACGTGTTGAACAAGTTACTGACTTAGGAAGTATGTATGAAGTTTTAACGTCAGACGCTATGTTGGAAGAAGTGCTAGATATAGGACAAATAGCCTTAAAGGTAGAGTTTCCAACCCTAGGCGACGATATTTTTGCTAACACATCACAAAATCAACCTTTACTTAACTTTTCCAAATCACGGAAATTAGCGGTTAGTCCAATGCGTAAATCGGGCAGCAGTGCAGTCACTTTTTTAAACCAATCTCAAGCAAGCAAGAAAGCATCATTCAAGTGCGAAGATAATCCAGACATGGAATACGAAATCGACCTCTTAAATAAAACGATCACTATAAAAGACAATATATATGGAAACACGGAAGGGGTGGCATCTGAAATGGTCATTACTCTCAAAAAAATAGCTATCGACCCGAAGCTCGACCTCAACTTTGATTGGTCATTTATCCATGGTCTGGATGATTCCCATGTTTTATTTGATTTGAACATCGAATATGAGGCAGAAAATAAGGGTAAATTCTCTACTTCCGCTTTATCTGGTAAATGCAAAGTTATGCTGTTTGAAATCACACGGCCCATTTATTTTTTATTAGGGCCCGTGCCTGTTTACCTAGAGTTAACTCTTGCTCCATCAATTGAACTTAGCGCCCTTATTACGACCGGCTTAGATGTGGAATTTACTGCAAGCAAAACAATTAAAATTCAGGCGGGTACTCGATACAATCAAAATGAAGATAAGTGGACAAGTGTTTCAGATAATTACCAGAGTTTTTCTAACGATTCTATTCCCAAAATAGAGGCTTTCGCAAAAGCCGAAGCCGAGTTGACGTTAGATCCAAAAATTGAACTGACTTTATACAAAGTTCCTGGTTTATACTTGTCTTTAGAGCCACATATTAAACTCGAAGTAGACGCTGAATTCGCTGATTCATTGGCCTATTTGCGAGGTGACGATGCGTTACAACAGACCCAGCTAAGTAAATTAGATTTATCGTATTTTCCCGAATGTAATCTTGGCTGGGAAAAACCGTTTATCCATTCCAAAACCGCGGATTTGGATGTTAAGAGTAATCTTTGCTCATCTTATACTGACGACCCTAAATATTGGTTCGCACTATCAGATATTACACTAGCAAAAGGTAATGAAAACAAAGTAGATCAATTTCATGTTGTTGCCACTGCCACAAACAAAGCCGAAAAAGAATTTGATAAGGGTTCGGTTATTTGGCAAATATTTCCCGAAGATTTAACCATTGAAGCGCTACCAGATGACCCGATGCAGGCCATCGTAAATACCGAAAATGCAACGCACCATGAATACACCATTTTGTTTTCTGGCCAAGAGCAAGGCGTAGAGATTACTCGCAGAACGTCTACAATGGTGTTCCAAAATTCATTTCCCTCTGTAATGAACGTAGAGTATGCAAATACAGTAAAATCAGTGCAAAACGACGCCAATATTTCAATTGGCGAAGGGGAGTTTTATCGGGAGATGACCTGTAAAATTGACGAGTTCACTGTAGGATTTATTGAATACTATAGTGAGCGTTGGGAATTTGATTTTGTGAACAATACTTTGCTTATGAAGTCTGCTTTCAATGAAAATGCGCTCGAGGATGTTACATACGAATTCCCGGCAACTTATAATCCAGAAACACAATCTATCTCCCTCAGTGTTTTCGACCCCAAAAGAGCAGAGGGTGGTGGATATTATTCGCAGGGGACTTGGGATATGGAAATTAGTTATCAGCCAGAAAAAAGTACTGATGAAAGTTTGGTCTTTGAAGGACAAGTCATAGATACCAATACCACATCGTGGGATAGAGATAGCAGAAGTGTAACCTGTCGCCGTACTTGGGATGTATCAATCGTTGGCGTACCTGCTAATTAAAGTAGGTAGCGAAACGTAATCTACTCAAACTTAAAGCAATGCCCGCCAATTGTTAAGGCTGGCATTGTTTTAAGTGGGCAATATATTAGCTGACGAATCCACCTAATCTGAATGAGAAGTATCCACCATCTACTTGATTTAACTAAATGGCTGATAATGAGTTTGTAATGTGATTAGCCTTTTAATCCAGCCTGAATCTCCCGCCACTTAATGATAATATCCTTCATATTCTGATAAGCAACAGGGCCTACTTATGCCTGATATTAAATTTTCTGTGGCGCAAAAAGATCAACTAGTCGAAAAACTTCAGCGTTATTTTAGCCACGAGCTTGATTTTGACTTAGGCCAGTTTGATGGTGAGTTTTTGTTGGACTTTATTTCCAAAGAAATGGGCAGTGTTTACTATAATCAAGGTTTATACGATGCTCAGGCGGTATTAACTGAACGACTCGACAGCCTTACCGATGTCATCTTAGCTCTTGAACAATAGCGCTGAAAATTAAACCTGAGCACTGTGGAATTTTGCATCGACAAGGATAGCCCATGAACGATAGTTCTTTTTCTCAAAACGGATCAAGTCAAGTCTTTGGCAATGAGCCCGAGCCCATAGCAGCGCAGCAAAAACTACAGCAATTGTTTGGTTTTTCGGCTTTTCGTCAAGGCCAACAAAAGGTGGTTGAGCAGTTATTACAAGGGCAATCGACGCTCGCCATTTTCCCCACTGGTGCGGGCAAATCTCTGTGTTATCAGTTTGTCGCAACTCAATTACCTCACCTAACTTTGGTGGTATCGCCCTTGCTGGCCTTGATGAAAGATCAGCTGGAGTTTTTACACAGTAAAGGTATTGCCGCGGCCAGTATTGATTCAACCCTAAGTTACGAAGAAAACCAGCAAGTAATGCAAGACATCAGAAGTGGTGTTTGTAAAATATTGATGGTGTCGGTCGAGCGTTTTAAAAATGAACGTTTTCGCCAGTTTATACAAAGCATACCTTTGTCGATGTTAGTGGTAGATGAAGCCCACTGTATTTCAGAATGGGGGCATAATTTTCGCCCTGATTATTTAAAATTACCTGCTTACCAACAAGAGCTAAAAATTCCCTTAGTACTGTTACTCACTGCCACGGCGACTAAAAAAGTCAAACTGGATATGGCTAAACGTTTTGCTATAGCTCAAGAGCACATAATACAAACGGGTTTTTATCGTTCTAATTTACATTTGCAGGTACAAGCAGTTGAAGATGCTGCAAAAAATAAGAGATTGGTTGCGCTGATAAGGCAGCAAACTGGGCCGGGTATAGTGTACGTAACCTTGCAAAAAACGGCCGAGTTGGTGGCCAATGGTCTAATCAAACAAGGCTTTGCAGCCAAGGCGTATCACGCTGGTTTGGATAACGAAGTACGCCAGAAAATTCAGCTAGATTTTATGCAGCAAAAAATTCAAATTGTGGTGGCAACCATTGCCTTTGGCATGGGGATCGACAAGTCAGATATTCGTTTTGTTATCCACTACGATTTGCCCAAATCCATCGAAAATTACAGCCAAGAAATTGGCCGTGCTGGTCGTGATGGGCAGGATTCAAACTGTATCGTGTTAGCGAATCTCGATGGCCTGACCACGGTGGAGAACTTTGTGTTTGGCGATACACCGGACAATAGTGCCATTGCTAGAGTCATCGACAATATCAAACAAAGTGCCGATAGTGCACAAACTACGACAGCTTACGCATGGGAGATGCAAATTCATGAGTTGTCTAACCTCAGTAACATTCGCCAACTGCCGCTTAAAACCTTATTGGTGCAACTTGAATTAGCGGATGTACTTAAACCCTTATATGCTTATTTTGCCGAATTTAAGTTGCGTTTTATTCAAGATAAAACCGCGATCCTCGATATGTTTGAGGGCGAGCGCCGGGAATTTTTAGCCAGTGTGTTTAACTGCACTGATATGAAAAAAGTCTGGGGCGTGGTGAATTTTGACTCAATTTATCAGCACTATGCTGCACCCCGTCATCGTGTGGTTACTGCGCTCGAATATTTAGCCGAAAAACAACTTATTCAGCTCGAATCCCGTTTAATTACCGATGTGTATCAAGTCAGTTCAAGTGCTTTATTAACCAATGAGCTTGTGGCAAAACTGAGTGCATATTTTAGTGATAACGAACAGAAAGAGATCAAACGCATCGCGGCGATGATCCGCTTTTTTGAATTAGACTCCTGTTTAAGTTACAACCTCGCCCGTTATTTTGATGACCACAACGCACCTGTGCAATGTGGTCGTTGTAGTGTGTGTTTAGGCCAAAGCGCAAAACTTTCGCGCAGTCGCCTAACACCGATGCCAGACGACCTCGCCATCGCCGAAGCGATGAGTTCACTGGCCCTGCATGTAGGCAAAAATGCTGAAATCGAATTAAGTGAAAGCATCTATTGCCGCTTTTTAACCGCCATGACCATGCCTCTATTTACCCGCCTAAGAGTAAGTAAACTAAGCGGTTTTGGTCTGTGTGAGCAGCAACCCTATGCTCAGGTCAGGGATAAAGTGAAGAGTATTTTAGAAAAGCAGTAGTGAGTTGCTAGTTGCTAGTTACTAGATGCTAGTTGAGAGAAGTTATTGCTTCGCAACTAAGATTATGCGCTTACGCCATCCATAGCGATTTTTCAAACCACGTCCCGTGGCTCGACTCACTTCTTCTCAACAGCCAGAAGAAGGAGGCAAGAAAAGCCGCCCCCACTAAACGTTCTGATCCTGATTAGCTTGAATTCACTAAGCCGCTTTGACTTGTTCCCGACAAGACAAAGCTAAACTGGCTGTCCCTGCCAGTTTACTCAGTGAATTCTGGCGCTACTTAGGGAACGTTTAAACGGGGAATAAGAGCTAACTTTCTTCGAGTTATCTAAGTAATCCTTGTCACCAACTTCAATTTGCTTTTTAAAATAAATCATAACCTATACATGGAGTTAAATACCGTGCTAAAAAAGCAGTAAAATTCAGGTTTTAAAAACGATTTTTAGCCCGATAATTAATTTGTATAAATAGGAGTATCATGAAAATAATAATTTTCTTTCCACTAGTATTTCTTTTGAGTTGCCAAAGTACTGGAATAATTTCAATGAGCCAAGATTCATATTATGTTGGAAAAAAAGATGGCTCTCCTGGTTTGGGTGTTTCTCTAAGTAATAAAGCTGAGGTTTATCAGGAAGCAAGCGGGTTTTGTAATAACAAAAACCTTGAACTTTTTGTCTTACGGGAAACAGTTACTCCAGCAGCCCCTGCACGTTTGGGTTCTACTGAACTTCATTTCAAATGCGTAGAATCAGGAGGTTCAGCTCAGCCATTGGTTAAAGATCCTGATACAGTAATAGATATAAAGTAATAATACTGAAACTGCACTTTAAGCTTTTCTAGGCACTCACCATAAAGATTCAAAGCCGCAGAAAGTTTGCTTTTTTTCTCTCGACTCCAACTTACCCAATTTCAAGCACAACTTGTCAAATGACCAGACACGACGTCTGGACAAGGCGTGGTGAGCGCAGGGATGGGCTCTCCTCGCCGGTTTGAACAACAAGTTGGGGTTAAATTGGAATAGTAAGTTGGTTGGAGAGCGGCGTTTTTTGCCTACTTTTTTGAGCTGTTGCAAAAAAGTATGGTCGGGTGACATGGACGTCACCTGAAAAACGCAATGGATTGCGATGAGCGAAGCGCATAATCTTAGTGGCCGCAGGCCATGCTTGGTGCGCGCTGCCGATGCTGTCGTCTCTCAGAAATAACCTAATATTTGCATCTAGTAACAACTTTATAAGCTGATCGCTGCGCTTTGTACTCTTTATTGTTACAAAAAAAGGGTAAATTACACTCATTGCTTTTTTTCTGGATGAGATATGACAAACGCGATGACTAAAGTTCGACAACAACCGGCTTGGATAGCCTTGGCTATTGTGGTGATACTGGTACTGTGGATTGCCTCGGGCATGTTGTTAGCGGATGACAAAGTGAACCCCAAGCAAGTCGATAAACATCATGTTTCGCCCTTAGTTAAGGTTTCGGTAACCCGTCTTAATGCCAGCGAAGTAAATCGCGAAATAACCCTCTACGGCCGCACCGAACCTGATCGGGTTGCCACTTTACGCGCTGAAGTCAAAGGCATGGTTGAAGAGGTGTTAGTGCGTGAAGGGCAATTTGTCACCCACGGGCAAAAGTTATTTAAACTGGAAAATACCGATTCGCTTAACCGCTTAGTCTCAGCCAAAGCCATGTTACAACAGCGTGTTATAGAATTAGATGGCGCTAAATCTTTAGGGAAACAAGGTTATCAATCTCAGGTTAATTTGGCGCAAGCCACTGCCAATCTTGAAGCGGCTAAAGCCGAGGTGAAAATTCTAGAGTTTGCTGTGTCGAAATCTGTGATTACCGCTCCTTTTGATGGTGTGGTTAATGAGCAATTTATTGAAGTGGGCGACTTGCTCAAAGACGGCGATAAAATTGCAACTTTGGTTGATCTTGATCCTTTAGTCATTACTGCCAACGTAACCCAAGGTAGTGTGGCTGGTTTGCAGTTAGACCAAGTTGCAGCTGGGCGTTTAGCCTCAGGTGAAATTTTAGAAGGTAAGGTTCGTTATATTTCTAGTGTGTCAGATCAAGGCACTAATACTTTTAAAGTTGAAGTGGCTGTGCCTAATGCTGGGCATAAGCGCGTGGCCGGAATGAGCACCGAGCTGGCTTTACCTCTGCAAAAGACCTGGGCTATGCGTATTACTCCTTCGGTCATGGCTTTAGACGAGTTAGGTAATTTAGGCGTTAAAACTGTGGTTAAACAGCGAGTTAAGTTTATCCCTATCGACATCGTTAAAAGTGACAGTCAAGGTGTATGGTTAAGTGGCATGGGCCAACAAGCCGAGGTTATTGTCTTAGGCCATGGTTTTGTGCGCGATGGTGATGAAGTGGAAGTGGCTTATGTGGATGAAAATAGCTCGCAGGACTTCCAATGAAAGCGCTGATTGATGCGGCACTGGGCCGCAGTCGTACCGTATTAATGATGTTTGTTTTGCTGATAATCGCAGGTGCGATAACTTATGCGACTATCCCTCGTGAATCCAACCCTGATGTGCCTATTCCGGTTATATATGTCTCCATAGTACATGATGGTATTTCGCCAGAAGATGCTGAGCGTATGTTGGTAAAACCCATGGAAAGAGAGTTGCGCTCTATCGATGGGGTAAAAGAAATGAAAGCCACCGCGGGTGAAGGTTATGCGAATATCACTCTGGAATTTTTCCCTGGTCTCGACTCACAAGCCGCCTTGGCTGATGTGCGCGATAAAGTCACGGTAGCACGAGCTAAGTTACCCGCAGAATCTGAAGAACCGACTATTCATGAGGTGACCATGGCCGGTCAACAAGCGGCAATTACTGTGGTATTAGCGGGGCCCGTATCTGAACGCGCCTTGTTAACCGTGGCTCGTGAACTACAAAATCGTCTCGAAAGCCTGAGTGAAGTGCTTGAAGTGACTATGGGCGGCGACCGTGAAGACATGGTTGAAATCGTGGTTGATCCTTTATTGATGGAGTCTTACGGTCTCGACCAAAACGATATTTACAACTTAATTTCACGTAATAATAAATTGGTACCAGCCGGTACTATGGATAATGGCAAAGGCAGCTTTGCGGTCAAAGTACCCTCGGTATTTGAGTCAGTTAAAGACGTGATGGAGCAACCTGTCAAAGTGCAGGGTGGCAGCGTAATTACTTTTGCCGATGTGGCGCAAGTTAGACGTGCATATAAAGATCCTAGCAGTTTTGCCCGTTTAAATGGCGAAGCGTCGGTATCGCTGGAAGTGAAAAAACGCCCGGGCGAAAACATGTTAGATACAGTAGCTAAAGTCAAGGACCTGATAGATACAGCGAAAGCATCTAGCATTTGGCCAGCCAGTATTTTTGTAACTTATACCGGCGATCAAACTGTGCAAGTCAACATGATGCTCAATGACTTGCAAAATAACGTATCCAGTGCGGTGATTTTAGTCGCGATAGTGATTGTGGCGATCTTAGGTTTACGCACGGCTTTGCTGGTGGGGGTCTCCATTCCCGGCTCATTTTTAACCGGCATATTAATCATTGCGATGTTTGGTTATACCTTAAACATGGTGGTGTTGTTTTCACTGATCATGGCGGTGGGCATGTTGGTTGATGGCGCCATCGTAGTCACCGAATATGCCGATAGGTGTATGAGTGAAGGCATGGACAAGAAAAAAGCTTATGGCCTTGCTGCCCAGCGTATGGCGTGGCCCATTACCGCTTCAACCGCAACCACCCTTGCAGCCTTTGCGCCCCTGATGTTTTGGCCAGGCATGATGGGTGAGTTTATGAAGTATTTACCTTTTACCTTGATCGCCGTGTTGTCGGCTTCTTTAGTGATGGCGCTGATCTTTGTGCCCGTATTGGGGGGCGTATTTGGCAAACCACGTTATGTGACAGCTGAAGCGCGACGCCAGTTAGAAGAGGCCGAAAACGGTGATATTCGTCATCTTACTGGTTTTACCGGTAAGTACGTCAACTTGCTGGCGAAGGCGATTGAGCATCCTTGGAAAATTCTTGGCTCAGCGATCATTATTGCCATTTTGTCGATTACCGCCTTTGCTATGTCGGGTTTGGGTGTGCAGTTTTTCCCCCATGTTGATAGTGCAGGCATTAACATTACCGTGCGTACATCAGGTGATATGTCGATTTATGAAAAAGATAAAATAGTGCGTCAGGTCGAAAATCGCCTGATCGATATGGAAGAAATCGAAACCTTGTACGTACGCACTGGTGGGGGCGATCAATTAGGTTATTTACGTTTAAATTTGGTGGATTGGCATTACCGAGTCCATTCCGATGAAGTATTAAAAGAAACCCAACAACGCCTTAAAGGCATGCCCGGACTGGATATCGAGATTACTCCGGATCAAAATGGCCCACAATCGGGTAAAGATTTACAAATTCAACTTTCGTCCCGTTATCCAGAGTTACTTAACGAAGCTGCCTTAAAAATTCGCACAGCTTTGGATAACAATGCCAAATTCACCTCGATCAGTGATACCGCCTCTAAACCTGGTATTGAGTGGCAACTTAAAGTAGATCGCAGCGATGCTGCGCGTTTTGGTGCGGATGCCACCTTAGTCGGTAGTACAGTACAGTTTGTGACGAATGGCCTTAAGTTAGGTGAATATCGCCCTGATGATGTGGATGACGAGTTGGATATTCGAGTGCGTTACCCTATCGAATCCCGTTTTATTGGCAAGCTTGATGATCTGCGGATGAAAACCTCTGCAGGCATGGTGCCGATCAGTAATTTTGTGGAGCGTAGCGCTCAACCTAAAACCGATTTGATCCGCCATATTGATAGCAATAGAGTGATCACAGTTGAAGCCAATATGGTGCCGGGCGAACTGCTCGGTAATGAATTGCCTCAGCTTCAAGCACAATTACCTGAATTAGGCTTAGACCCTCGGGTGATATTGACCATCAAAGGCCAAAATGAACAGCAGGATGAATCCACCGCCTTTTTAGAAAAAGCCTTTTTAGTCGCCTTGTTTGTGATGGCGATCATTTTGGTTACCCAGTTTAATAGTTTTTATCAGGCATTTTTGATACTCAGTGCCGTGCTGTTCTCTACCGTTGGCGTGTTTCTCGGGCTGGTTATCTTCCAAAAACCTTTTGGTATTGTGATGTCAGGTATTGGGGTTAT
This sequence comes from Paraglaciecola hydrolytica, assembly GCF_001565895.1. GTDB lineage: Bacteria > Pseudomonadota > Gammaproteobacteria > Enterobacterales > Alteromonadaceae > Paraglaciecola > Paraglaciecola hydrolytica. The sequence continues at coordinate 11,713 of NZ_LSNE01000015.1, read as the reverse complement.
TGCCTTGGCTGGCATAGTGGTAAACAACAATATCGTATTAATCGATACCTATAACATCCTACGTAAAGAAGGCTTTGCGCCAATGGAAGCAATTTTGCGTACTGGCGCTCAGCGTTTGCGCCCCGTGATGTTAACCACTGTCACTACGATACTGGGCTTGTTACCCATGGTGGCTGAAGTCAATATTGATTTTATTGGCCGTAATGTGGATATCGGTGGTCCATCAACAGAATGGTGGTCACAACTTGCGACTGCCGTCGCCGGTGGTTTAGCCTTTGCAACCTTACTCACGCTGGTATTAACGCCTTGTATGCTGGCCTTAAAAGCCCGTCGTGAAGAGCGACAATTACTTAAACAGCACGCCAAACATAAACCGTTAACGGAAGCGAATTTGTATTAATACACTTTGATCTAACCCTAAAAAACAAAAGGCACCTAAGCATTTTAAGTACTTAGGTGCCCATGCATAATACGCGAGTAGTTGGATAGCCACGGTTGTTAGTATAGTTATATGTGTACCAAGAGCTGTAGTTACAGCTAATTGGTTCCCTGAACTTATCGAACTAACATCGCATTACGTATACATCTGCAGATCTCAGGCCAATGTTTTTTATTTAATTAAATCAAGTGCTTAGCGTTTGCGTGCATCGTTATGTCTCTGGCGTTGCACAAACACTGTGAAATCTTGCACTAAGTTTCACCATAGGTGTAATACCAACTCCATTAAATAAATGTACACTCAGCGAGAATTTAAAAGCACATCATCAAGGCGCTTGGATGACGTAATAGTGGCGCTCTTTCGAGTTCGAGCAACGCTGAATATGTGCTTTTAAAACTCGCCCTAAGGGACGCCCCAGCGGATAAGGCTCTGCGTTCTCGCTATTTGAAGGCGTAAGGGCCAATCCTGCACAAAAATGTCTGGAACATTTGTGAACAGCTTCGCTGGCTTTAGCGAAAGGCAGGATGCCTGAAGTATAGCGACGCCTTGTTCCTTATCCGCAGGACGCGTTCTAAGTGCCTATTTATTTAATGGAATTGGTATAAGACAATCTGAGCTAGAGGGTGATATTTAGGTCCTAAAAATCGTCAAAATTAACCAAGGGTAATTGTTCAAAACCTGGTTTGGCAAACAGATAGCCTTGCATCAACTCAATTCCTGCATTTTGTAACCATAACATTTCCCCTCGAGTTTCAATGCCCTCTGCCAGTGGCGTAATATTGAGCTCACGAAATAAATTTATGCAGTTTTTAAGGATGAGTTGCCGAGTTTTGTCTTGATCGATACTACGAATGAGCGCCATATCAATTTTTATGATATTGGTTTGAAAGTCAGCTAATAAACCTAATCCAGCATAGCCCGCGCCAAAATCGTCAAGGGCCGTCTTAAAACCTGAACTTTTGTAATATTCGACTATATGTTTTACAAAATCACTATTCTCAATTTTTTCGTTCTCGGTAAACTCAAACATGATTTTATCAGTCGAAAAGCCATGTTTTTTAGCCGCGTTTAGGGTGGTACGTATACAACGTTCTGGTTTATATACTGCATTGGGAAGAATATTAATACTCAGCATAGAATCAAGTTTTAACTTGGAGGCGAGGGCTATGGCTTTAACTCGACAAAGCTGATCAAACAAATAAAGATTATCATCGTTCACTTTAGAAATAATCGAAAAAGCGGATTCGTTTTGTAATCCACGCACTAAGGCTTCATAACCAAATGTTTGTTTGCTAACACAGTTAATAATAGGCTGAAAAGCCATGGTGAAATCGAAATCCAGACGACTTTTATCCAAACAGTTGTCGCATGAAAATCTATCGTAAACAATCGGTATTTCGCCTGCTATCACTGCTTCTCTCCATATTTATACTTCATAAAATGCGCTAAAGTTTACTCAACTTGTTAGCTAGGATAAAAATATAATTGTCTAGTTGCTGCCTGTCAAAAAAGTCGCCAACAAGATTGCAGCAGCTCATCAAATATTTTATCTATATTTTAATGGTCGTGGGCGTAAAACCTTGTCTTGGCTTTATTCACAAACCATTATTTATTGTTTTAACTATCCACAAAATCCTGCCAGGCCAGCAGTAAATTTTTTAAATCTTCTAAACCACAACCCACTAATAAAGGTTCTTCAAACTCGGTGCCTTCGGGTAATTCATCTACATCGGCAAAACCGACAAATAAGCCCTCTAGTTCAACCTCATCTTGATTGAGATGCAGGCAATAATCTTGTCCCTTGAACTTTTCGCGTTTTATTTGCTGGTTTTCTAAGCGTTCAATGATGTCTAACAGTTGTGTGATTTTACTGTGATTATTGCCCAAGTCATGGCTTAACCAATCGCCAAAAGCCTCGATTTCGCATTCAGCCACGGCCTTTTCTGTTACATCACGATAAAATTGATAATCCATGTTGCTGCACCACTTAAGTTATTGGGGGGTAAATACAAAGCCACTACGATCTAACTCGGTTAAGTACACACGTACTTCAAATTCAAGTTGGTGGTAATCGGCAAGCATGTGTTGGCAAAGTTGATAAAAAGCCTTGTTGTGCTGTTTTTCTTTTAGGTGGGCAAGTTCATGCACCACAATCATTTTCAGAAAAGGCTCGGGTGTTTGTTTAAATAAGGTACTCACACGTAATTCATTTTTACTTTTTAATTTCCCCCCTTGTACCCGCGAAACATAGGAGTGCAAACCTAAAGCCTGATTGATGATATGTATTTTGCTGTCATAAACCACTTTACTTAAGGGTTGAGTCTTTTTCATATAGTGGTTTTTCAGCTCGATGACGTAGTCACGCAATTCATTATCGTTGGCCACAGTATGCAAACGTGGATATTTGTTACGTAACCAATCGCCGAGTTGATCTTTGTCGATCATAGCTGATATTTGGGCTTGAACCTGTGGCGAATAATGGGCTAAGTAGGGCAGGGCAGTCGACATTAAATCTAGTTAAAATTGATACGGAATATAAGTGAGGCAAATATACCATTATTGAGCGAGATGTTAGCTAAGAAGTTTGTTAACAAATGCCCTGTTAAGCATTTTGACTTAACAAGGCAGATAATCGAGAGCATTTAACTAAATGTAAGGCCTAATGAGGCCAATGATTTAGCGCGTTTTTCAATGTTATTTGATTCATTTTCTACAATGTTGGCTTGTTCAAGGTTCTTTTTAGAAGCGTCGTTTATGTTGGTGATGTTACGGCTAATCTCTTGCGATACCATGCTTTGCTCTTCTGAGGCGGTGGATATTTGTGCAGCTAAATCAGAAATCATCGATACTTCATCGTAAACCTTAAACACTAAATCGCGGGTTTGGCTGGTCTCTTTTACACAATCCTGTGCCGCATCTTTGCCTTTGTTCATGGTTTTAGACCAGCTCAATAGGGTGGACTGAATTTCATTAATTGAACTTTGAATTTGTTCGGTGGCTTTATGGGTGCGGCTAGAGAGGGCACGTACCTCGTCAGCAACTACCGCAAAACCACGGCCTTGTTCACCCGCCCTTGCGGCTTCAATTGCTGCGTTTAAGGCCAGCAAATTAGTTTGATCAGCAATGCCTTGGATTTCTTGCATGACAGTACCAATTCTTTCTGCTTCAGAAGCCAGTTCGGTGGCGGCGCTGGCTGATTTAGCGACTTCGTTGGCAAGATCAGAGACTTTATCCATGGTGCGAGTCATTGAGTCGGTCGCGATGCGACAGTCTTGATGAACGGATTCGACCTTTTTTGAGGTGTCTTCAGTATTGGTGGCAACTTCGCCAATTGACGCAACCATTTCCTCAATAGCAGTGACAACTTGATGCAATTCATGGGCTTCGCGTTCAACGCCTTTTTTGGCTTCGTTTGACGAGCTTTTAAGTAAGGCCACGCCAGCGCTGAGTACATTAGTGCCATCAATGACACGACCGAGGATGGTTTTGATCCGGCCTTCATCCATTTTTTTTATGTAATCAGCGATGCTTGACACGTCATCACCGGAATAAACCAAACGTGACACACTGTCGTAACTGGCTTGCTGACTAAAAAAATAACGGCGTAACTTCAACAACTCACTATTAAAAATAACATAGGGTAGAGCAATCAAAACAAAGGCAATCAAGGGGTAAAAAAGACAAGCTGTCGCTAGACCCAGACCAAGGATGATAAACAGTATATCTTTAATACCGTTTTTTACTTTTAGTACATTGTTTGGGGCTGAGCTGCTATTCAGTTTGGCATAGAGCTTTTCAGCGTTTTCACGAAATTCAGGTTTAAGCACAGTGCGCACCGATTGATAACCGGTTAATTCACCTTTTTCATAGACCGGAGTGACAAAGGCATCTACCCAATAATAACGGCCATCTTTACAGCGATTTTTTACCGCACCACGCCAAGCCTGTTTGGCTTTGAGTTTTGCCCATAAGTCAGCAAAAGCCGCTTTGGGCATATCGGGGTGGCGTACTATGTTGTGGTGCTGACCGACTAATTCTTGCTCGGTGTAACCAGCAATTTGACAAAAACGTGGATTAGCATAGGTGAGTACTCCTTTGGTATCCGTTACGGATACCAACTCTTCTCCTTGTTTAAAACGAATTTCTTCATTGATTGTATGCTGTTCACGCTTCGACATTGAGATGGTTCCTTACCTAATATGTAATGATGTATATCGACCAAACCTATATTGCCTTGATGGTTTTACATTGTATTTGCTTAAGTTAGAGGTTTGGCTACGACTTAATTGCACAGTGTTAAGCGTAAGGTCTGATTGAGATTTAGCAATCTAATCTCTTAAAAAATCGAGGTTTATTTTTTGTTGGAATTTTATGGCTTTGGTTAAGTCCGTAAAACTTGTATGCTTTTCAAAAATCAAACAGGATTCTATTTTGTCGAAACGTGTGGCCATAGCAGGAGCTGGAATTGGTGGATTATGTAGCGCATTAGCTTTAGCTAAACGCGGTTTTAAGGTCAGCGTTTTTGAACAAGCTGCAGAAATTAAAGAAGTGGGAGCAGGTTTACAACTCAGCCCAAATGCTATGCAAGTACTCAATGCACTGGATATCTCAGCTTTGTTGCAGTCAAAGGCTTTTTGCCCTCAACAGGCGGTGATGCGCCATTATCAACATGGCAAACCCTACTTTTCAGTGCCCCTCGGAAAAACCTGTGAACAACGTTACGGCGCTACTTACTGGCATATTCACCGTGCGGATTTACAGCAGGCTTTGTATCAGGCCTGTAGTGATAATAAGGTTGATATTCAATTAGACAGTCAAATACTTACTTATCAACAGTCAGTAGAGCAAGTGAGCCTACAACTTGCCAATCAGCAGGCGTTTGAGTGCGATATTTTAATCGGTGCCGATGGTATTCACTCTAAGGTGCAAGCCACGTTACTGGCTAACTTGTCTTTAACTTCCACCGCTAAATTTACTGGCCAAGTGGCTTGGCGTGGCACCGTAAAAACCAAAGACTTGCCACCCAACTTAGTTGAGCCCAATGCTAATTTGTGGGTAGGTCCTGGCAAACATTTTGTGTGTTATTACCTACGTGGTGGTGAAGAAATTAATTTTGTGGCGGTAGAAGAGCGCAGTGACTGGAAACAGGAATCCTGGAGTCAGCAGGGTGATGTCACTCAGTTACGTGACTTATTTAAAGATTGGCACCCACAGGTACAAGAGATCCTTGCCGCGGCAAAACAGTGTTTTATCTGGGCGTTATTTGATCGAGATCCGCTAAGCACTTGGGTGGACGGAAACGTTGCCCTGTTAGGTGATGCCTGCCACCCCATGTTACCTTTTTTAGCCCAAGGTGCTGCCATGGCTATTGAAGATGCGTATGTATTGGCCGCTATGTTAAATAAACACAGTGAGAGCCAAACTGCGCTTAAACATTATCAGGATGCAAGACTACCTCGTACAGCACAGATCCAGTTTAACGCCCGCCAAAATGCAAGGCTCTATCATATGAAAACCTCCTTAGAACGCGCTAAGTTAGGTATTCTAGCGGGTTTGTCGACTAGTGGTTTAAGTGACTGGTTAGCGGCTAATAAACTGGATTACATCTATGACTATAAAGCAGTTGAACTTACGCAGGAGTTAGACTGACAATGCACAATATGCCAAACGAGGTGACTGAGGTATTTGCCGCTTATCCACTCAAGGTTAAACAAGCCTTGTTGCAAATACGTCAGTGGATAGAACATGTTGCCAGCGAAAATCTGCAGATTGGTGAGTTAAGCGAGTGCCTGAAATGGGGGGAGCCGAGTTACATTACCCTTAATGGTATTGGTACCACTTTACGTTTAGGTCGAGTACGTGATTCAGACAGCAAGTTTGCTTTGCTGGTGCATTGCCAAACTAGGTTAGTGGCTGATTTTAAAGAAGTATATCCAGATTGTGAGTACGATAAAAACCGTGCTTTCTTACTTGATAGTGCACAGCCATTGCCAGAACAGATAATTAAACACTTTATCCTACTGGCGCTGACTTATCATCTTAAACGCTAGCTATCTTTTGCCACCGCGGTGTAATTTCAATGATAAAAGCATTAAAAATGCAGGCTTATTTGATCAGCCTAACTGCCATAACGTGTTTGATCTGCTTAATGGCATCAACTACATGGCCATTGTCCATCTGCTCTACATCCAGAATGTTATAGGCTAGGTTACCGCGGCTTTTGTTCATCATATCCAGCACGTTAACCTTATTGTCGGCTAGCACTGACAATACCTGTCCGAGTACACCTGAGACATTTTCGTTAGAAAATATGATCCGTGGCCCTTCGCAGCGCGCCATGGCTACATCAGGAAAGTTCACCGAATTTTTAATGTTGCCGTTTTCGAGGTATTCAATCAGTTGATCGGCCCCCATGATCGCACAGTTTTCTTCGGCTTCAGCGGTTGATGCGCCAATGTGTGGCAGGGCGAGTACATCTTCACGGCCATAAAATACGGGTTCCGGAAAATCACACACATAATTTTTGAGTTTACCTTGGTTTAAGGCTTCAACTATGGCGTTAGGATCGACTATGGTTTCACGGGCAAAATTCAGCAGCACCATGCCTTTTTTCGCTTGATTGAGTGCCTCTGCATTAATCATATGCTTAGTTACCGGCAGCGCAGGTACATGCAAACTCACATAGTCACAGCGGGCGAGTAGGGCGTACATGTTTTCGGCTTTTTGCACTTGGCTGGATAAACGCCAAGCTGCTTCGATGGACAAGGCAGGATCAAAACCAACAACTTTCATGCCGAGCGCCAAAGCCATGTCTGCCACGAGTGAGCCAATTGCACCTAGGCCGATAATGCCCAGTGTTTTGCCGTATAACTCGTTGCCAGCAAAGTTCTTCTTTTGATCTTCGAGCAACTTATGTAGCTCAGCGGCGTCGGTCATATCATGTAAAGTGCTGAGGTAGCCCACGCCCCGTAATATGCCCCGCGAACCTAATAACAAACCGGCCAGTACCAGCTCTTTTACCGCATTGGCATTGGCCCCTGGGGTATTAAACACTACTATGCCTTTTTGACTAAGCTCCTCTACAGGCACGTTATTCACGCCAGCGCCAGCACGGGCAACAGCAAGTACCGATTCAGGTAAAGGGTCGCCGTGTAACTTATGACTACGTAATAAAATCGCATCAGGGTGAGCAATATCGGAGCCGACTTCGTACTTTTCGCGACTAAATTTTTCCAATCCTTTGACCGAAATTTGATTATAGGTTTTGATTTTGTACATCTTGTTCCTTATTGCTTATCCGCTGATACTCAGTGTGAAATTGGTTTATTTAAGCTGCGTTTATTTAACTTGAGTCTATTTCACCTGAGAATAAGCCCATTGCAACCAAGGTAATAGGGTCTCTAAATTGCTGTTTTCGATAGTGGCACCACACCAAATACGTAAACCCGCAGGGGCATCACGATAAGCGCCAATGTCGTAGGCAACTTGTTGTTGCTCAAGTAATTTTATAAAGGCTTTAACTTGCTCGGCGCTCAAATCCAAACTTAAACAGACACTGGTATTGGAGCGAATAGCAGGGTCGCTAACTAAAAAGTCTATCCAAGCATGCTCGGCTACAAAGGCTTCAAGGGTGGCGAGGTTTTGTTTGCTGCTGGCGATAGTGGTGGCTACACCGCCAATACTTTTCACCCAATCCAAGGCATCTAAATAGTCCACAACACACAGCATTGAGGGCGTATTAATGGTGGCACCTAAAAACAAATCTTCGGTGAGTTTACCACCGCTGGTCATGCGGAAAATCTTCGGTAAAGGCCAAGCTGGGGTGTAACTTTCTAAACGCTCAACTGCGCGGGGGCTTAAGATCAACATACCGTGTCCCCCTTCACCCCCCAGCACTTTTTGCCAGCTATAGGTGATAACGTCGAGTTTTTCCCAATCCATCTCTTGGGCAAATACTGCTGAAGTGGCATCACAAAAGGTTAAACCTTTGCGGTCTGCTGCGATCCAGTCGGCATTAGGTACACAGGCGCCAGAAGTCGTGCCGTTCCAAGTAAATACCACATCATGGTCACTGTTAACCTGAGCAAAATCAGGTAGTTGACCGTAATCAGCACTGAGGATTTTTACATCCTTAAGTTTAAGCTGTTTAGTAATATCGGTTGCCCAGCCTTGCCCAAATGATTCCCAATAAAGCACGTCAACAGGGCGTTCACCGAGCATTGACCACATGGCCATTTCCATCGCGCCGGTATCTGAAGCCGGAACCACAGCTACGCGATAACCTTCTGGCAAACCCAGAATTTCAGCGGTATCTAAACAAGCACGTTCTAGGGCTTTTTTGCCAATGGCAGCGCGGTGTGAGCGGCCAAGTACGCTGAGATCAAGTTTGCTAACATCATAGCCTGGACGTTTAGCACAAGGACCAGAAGAAAAATTAGGATTGGCAGGTTTGGTAGTCGGTTGCATGGGGCTCTCAGACAGCTAAAGTTAAAATAATGTTACGATATTCTATCGTACAAGTGTTTGATTACCCGAGCTAATATTGAAGTGAAATGAGATAGAACTAAGTGTGAAAAAAGACGTTTTATACTGCACTTTGGTATTTTTACTATTTGTAAGTTTCTAGTTTCTAGTTTCTAGTTTCTAGTTTCTAGTTTCTAGTTTCTAGTTTCTAGTTTCTAGTTTCTAGTTTCTAGTTTCTAGTTTCTAGTTTCTGCATTTGCAGGATCAAAAAAGCCCCAAGCAGACTGTCATCTGCTTGGGGCTTGCTGATCACAATAGACTTACCAGATTTTTACGCGCTCTGCGGGAGCTAAGTACATGCCATCACCTTCTTTAACGTCAAAGGCTTTATAAAAAGCATCAACGTTGGGCGCAATACCGTTAACACGGAATTCGCCCGGTGAGTGTGGATCGCTAAGTAACTGCGAACGTAAGGCATCTTCACGCTGTTTACTGCGCCATACTTGGGCATAACCCATAAAGAAACGTTGGGTGCCAGAGAGCCCATCAATCTCAACGGCGGGTTGGCCAGCCAGAGATTTTAGATAGGCCTGATAGCCGATAGTAACACCGGCTAAGTCACCAATGTTTTCGCCCAAAGTCAGTTGACCATTAACGTTTAAGCCTTCAATAGCTTCAAATTGATCATATTGGGCGGCAAGTTTTTGCGCGAGTACGTCAAAGGCTGCACGGTCTGCTTCAGTCCACCAACTACGTAGGTTTCCTTGGCCATCGTATTTTGAACCTTGGTCGTCAAAACCGTGGCCAATTTCATGGCCGATAACCGCACCGATAGCGCCATAGTTAACGGCATCATCGGCTTGCATATCAAACATCGGTGGTTGCAGTATACCGGCTGGGAATACGATTTCGTTACGTACTGGGCTGTAATAAGCATTGATGGTTTGTGGTGTCATTCCCCATTCATCCTTATCAACCGGCTTGCCAATTTTGGCCACATCTTCCATGTGGTCAAATTTAGAATAACGTAGGTAGTTGCCGACCAAATCATCGGCTTTAATTTCTAAGCCAGAATAATCACGCCATTTGTCGGGGTAACCAATTTTAGGGGTAAAGGCAGCGAGTTTTTCCAAGGCTTTGGTTTTGGTCTCGTCACTCATCCATTCAAGCTGTTTGATGCTATCGCCGTAAGCCGCGATAAGATTTTTAACTAGGGCATCCATTTTAGCTTTAGCTTGCGGGGTAAAGTGGCGCTCAACATATTGTTGACCTAGTACTTCACCCAAAACACCGCTGGTGGCGTTAACCGCTCGTTTCCAGCGAGGTTGTTGTTCAGGGATGCCACTTAGAGTTGTGGAATGAAATGCAAAGTGCAGATCAACCATATCTTGGCTTAGACGACTGGCGTAACTATCAACCAGATTAAAGCTTAAATAGTCTTTCCACGTTTGTAAGTCGTGACCCGTCATGATGCTACTAACTTGTTCAAAGTAGGGTAGGTTACGTACTACCATGTTATCAACTGCACCTATACCGCTGGCATCAGCATAGGCTTGCCAATCAAAGCCAGCTAATAGAGCCTGTACATCCGCTTTGTTGCGTTGATTGTAATTTTTTTCTGCATCACGACTTTCTACTCGTGAAATATGTTTGGCCGCGATGTCTCTTTCTAAGGCCATAATGCGCGAGGCGGCATCGGCTGGTTGGGCATTGCCCGCTTTAGTTAGGATGTCAGCCATATATTTTTCAGTAGCGGCTCTGAAATCAACGTATTTTTGTTCATCTTTGCTGTAGTAATCACGGTCAGGTAGGGTTAAACCAGACTGATACAGATACATAGTGACTACTACAGGATCTTTAGCATCGGGCGAGACATAAAAATTAAATGGACCACCTACACCTAAGACATAAAGCTCACCCATTTTTTGGGCGAGTTCGGTGGTGGTTTTTATCGCGGCAATGCTATCAAGTTGTTGTTGAATAGGTGCTAAACCGAGTTCGTTAGCCTTGTCGATGTCCATGTAGCTGTTATACATGTCACCCAATTTTTGCGTATTTGAGCCTGCTTTAAAATCAGTAGCGGCGGCCGCTTCTTGGATCAAGGCTTTAAGGTGTTCTTGGGTATCATCGTGTAATACGTTAAAAATGCCGTAACGAGATTTATCAGCAGGGATCTCAGTGGTGTTTAACCAATGGCCATTTACATGACGAAATAAATCGTCTTGTACTTTTACGGTTGAATCAATGGCTGTTAAGTCGATGCCTGATATTAAAGGGGCGGCTGGTTGTATTGTTGCTGTTTCATCTTTTTGTGCGGGGGTACAGGCACTAAGGCCTAAGGCTAGGGCTACGCCCAGCGCAATCATACTAGTTTTGTTCATCTGTCTTCCTGTAAGAAGGAGCAGCAGTAAAGGACGGTTAGCCTTTCGCGCTCTCATTATTAATTGTCATTGTGGTTTTACCCAAAGATAAAGGGTGTACTTCGCCGCGCGCAGTTTACTGCTTGGTCTGACATTGTGCAAAATGTTGAATAATAAAAGTGTATGGATTTGTTGCCAGCAGAAATTGAATGGAAGTTAATACCAATTTCATTAAATAAATAGGCACTTAGAACGCGTCCAGCGTTTAAGGAACAAGTGCTTTTAAATTCTCGCTGAGTGTACATTTATTTAATGGAGTTGCTTTAAAACTGTAGGGAGCATAAAAAAAGGGCCCGTAGGCTAATGCCGATCAGTTAAGAAATTGACATTTGGCATAAGAGGATCAAAATCCGATGATCGTAAGGTCATCGGATTTTTTTGTGCAACTTCA
>NZ_LSNE01000014.1 GCF_001565895.1 Paraglaciecola hydrolytica | reverse complement strand
GCTTAGAGGCGGCAGGAGGTATTAAATATGTGGATCAGTTTTCGATGCAAATTAGGGGGTAAAGTGGATCAGTTCTGGATGCAAATTAACAGGAGAGCAAGTATTCTTTTCAATTAGCCCAACTGAAGATAAGGTTTTAACTTCAAAGCGGGCAAAGGATTTCTTAATTGAAAATGGCTTATAACAATCCAATTATTCCGACCTCAACTCGCTACGCTCTTTTCGTCGGCATATTGGGGCGTTATGTGCCAGCGAGAAGATTTAAAATTTATGCACCAAATTAGCAGAAATATGGAGATATATTAAAAATATGGAAGTTTACGAATACGATTTAGTTGCCTTACTTATCCTCATCATTGGCCTCTATGTACTAACCAAAAATGAACTCGAATTCACTTTGTCCGTTGGCCCTACAAAACTAAATGGACTGGTAGACGATAACAGCAAGTACACAAAGCGCAAAAAAGGTAATCTTGGTAAGATTCAGACTAAGATTTTTGGTTGTGCCTTAATTGCTACTAGCTTTTTAATGTATTCAACAATCAAAGGTGAACTGGCTTTTGTTTGGTAGATCAAAGGTTTTATAAGCAATGGCACATAACAAACCAATTATTCCGACCTCAACTCGCTGCGCTCGTTTCGTCGGCATATTGGGGCGTTAGGCGGCAGGCGTGAATCGGAGCATTGCCGTAACTAATTGAGGGAATAATGCGATTATCAATTCATGTACATTTTGACGGACGTTGCCAAGAGGCCTTTGAGTTATATGAAAAGCTCCTTGGTGGGAAAATTGGCACCATGCTTCCATTTGGCAAATCTCCAGCCGCTGCTAGTGTGCCTGCGACCTGGCAGACAAAAATAGTTCATGCAAATATTCAGCTGGCTGGTGTTGAGATAGCGGGCGACGACATTCAGCCAGAGCAATATGAACCTCCTAGAGGATTCTACATTTTACTAGCGTTTGAAAACGAAGATAAAACGAGACTAGCTTTTGAAGGACTTTCAGAAAAAGGAAAGATCCTCTTTCCTCTTCAAAAAACATTTTGGTCTCCCTGTTATGGAATAGTCGTAGATCAATATGGTGTTCCATGGAAATTAAACAGTGTCGCCTAGTATCAAGATTGAAGTGCAACAGGAGTATCCGCCTAACAATCCGGTAAAGAGCGACAAAAGCATGTCGTCATGCCTTTTGCAAAAAGCGCAAAAGTCACGCCAACATACTTTCGCGCCTTACCAGGGGCGTTAGAGGTCAAGGTGTTCTTTTTTAGATGGGCTTTCTTAGTTGTTGGGTTTGTGAATTTTTCAGCTTCCGGAGCGGAAATGATAGAGAGTGAAATCAAATTAGATGAGCTTGATTCTGTTGGAATATCTATAGATATCAAAAAGTATCCGGAACATAGAATCGATTTTGAAGAGGAAACATATTTAGTCGTTTTTGATTTGCCAGATAAGTATAAAAATACAAAATTATCATCAGCAAGCTATAGATTATATTCGGACTCAGGGTTTGTTTTGGAATCTGAGTTACATGTTGCCTCACCTGGACGATTCGGCATAAACATAATTGCTATAACAGTAAATAAGTTAAGGTTTTCTTCGATGATTTTCAGTTTTTCATTCAAAGAAGATGGGACGGATAATTACCTATTGAAAACAAGTATCGGGCAAAATGACCTCTAACAAAAACATCATGGTGGGAATTTTACTCGCTGGTAAAGCGCTCCTAAAATCCCCATATGTTAAGCGTTATAATTTTAGGATCAAATTAATGAAGAGGATGTTTCAAGTATTATTTATTTTGTTTTTTATGTCATGTGGCAGCTACGCCCACGACCAAAATCCTTTGAACTCTAGAGATGCTTTACTGGGGCATTGGATTTTTAATAAGCAAGAAACTATAGGGAATTTTAAGAATTCAGAGATGACAGAATCTGAAGTTAAGGAGTTCTCATCAATTTTGAAACCCGCAGAAATAGTAATAACGGAAAATGTGTATTCTGGATTTCTTCAGGGGAGAAAACCAACTCATACCCCTTATTCAATTATATCTATTTCGAACAATGGTGAATGCTTCAAGCTACAATTTGAGGATTCTCGAATTCCTTTGGATATCCAAAAACATGAAATGTGCGTTATCAATAACAGGTTGTTATTATCGGGCGTTAAAGGCGCCAAGGAAGTATTCAACAAAAAATTATAACAAGCAGTTCAAGCGGGACTAAAAACAGTTTGCTTGGTTTCGCTGCGCTACACATTTTAGCAAACAAATTTTTAGCCCCTTAACGTGGGCGTTAGGAAGCCAGTGAAGTAATGGAGCTACATTTAATCTATACAGAAACCAATGTTGTGTTGTCAAAAAAACATTATGATGATTGGATGCAAATTCAAAAAGAGTACCCTGATTACAAGGCATCATTAGGGCCTTGGAGTTTGGATGAAATGATTGACTTCCTCAATGAGGAATATAGCAATCTTGTTCCAATAGCCGATATACAAGTAAACGAATTTTACGTTGGTGACAACATTACAAAGGAGCTGTCATGGTCGTAAGACAAGGCATTCCTAACAAGCCAAGTCAGCGGGAATTTTACTCGCTGAAAAACACTCATAAAATCCCCTGCTTGGGGCGTTAGCAGGCCAAGTAAGGAAAGAGCATGGATACAATAATCGATATAGCACTTATGGCAGGTTTAATTATTTTCTTCGTCTTTGTTGGTGCAGTAATAGTGAGCAAAAACAACGGAAGAAAAAAATAGTAAGCTTTGTGCAAAAAGGAAGTCACAGTTTGTTAACTATTCAATTTAATCAAACGGCAGCGCACTATGCGGCTGCTAACAAACAAAGCCACACAGACGCGCAAACAACGCGCGCCCGTGCTTTGAAGCGTTATACGCTGGATATACATGGAAGCACTTAATAAAAAATTAGCTTTACTTTTGTGGGCTGAAACGGAAAACGGAGAGGATGATGTCGCTTTGTTTACTGGTATTTTAGTGTTCGAAAACAATTCATATATTTTTAAACGTTCAGAACCGCCGCACCCAATTATTGATAACGATTGGTTAGGAAGAATTCAACCTGTTGCAAGTGATCAATTAGAAACATTGAATAATGCCGAATTTGTTCTTTCACTATCGGTAGGCAACATCAAAGGTTCTGATTCTAGTTTTGAAAGTTTTGGTCTTAAATGGCCTTTGTAGTAGCGTATAACAAGCCAAGTCAGCGGGAATTTTACTCGCTGAAAAACACTCATAAAATCCCCTGCTTGGGGCGTTAGGTGCTTCTAAAAGAGGAAAGTTTTATGGATAAACGAAACACAAAATTCGGTTACGTTGCTGGCATGGCAACATCAGCGGCTTTGTTAGCAAATGATTTAGTTATATTTGGTAACTTAAACTTGAATACCGTCTCGATTGTTATGCTGGTAAGTGTTTTTTCAATTTGTCTTTTGGGCTATGTAAAGTCTTCTAAAAAAGACAAGGAACAGAATGACTGTGCATAAATTGCAAGTGATTTGGCCTATGCACCTAACAAGTTTATCAAACATCATTACGGCCAAAAAACGGCCTCCACTGGACGCGCAAAAAACGCGCGCCGTTTATAAAAAGCGTTAATGTCCGCTTTAGAGCTAAAACATATTAAACATCGAATATGCCCAACGGCGGCAATTCGCTCGAAGGAGCCTGACAGACCATAAAAAATGACTGTTAGGTGATGTGCTAAGAAAAAGTAACCAAAAAAAGCCGCTCGCCAGCTATGTTCTCTATCCATTTGTCTGGTGAATTTAGCGTTAAATGGGCTAGGCTAAGGTCAAGAGTGAAGAGCGGAAAGCACTTTTACTAGCTGAAATTATCAAAAAATTTAACACAGGAGTGACACATGAAAGATAAAACTTTTGACTCAAAAGTAACGAGTGTTGTGAATACAATTTTAGCGGCCGTAATACTGTTTTCATTCAGTGCTCTTTCGCTATCGAAAGAACCCCAAAAGAAGATTTTCAATGAACTTGATGAGCTGTTTGAAAAAGCCCGTCTCGACATTAAGGCGCCTTCACTGGTTTTCGGCGTAGTCACCGATGAGGGCCTGGTTCATTCCCGTGGATTCGGTTCGCGAACACTACCGGACGGGACAGCCCCTGACAATCAAACAGCATTCCGAATCGCTTCCATGACAAAGATGATGACTGCATTGCTGGTACTCGACCTGCAGGATCAAGGGCTGCTGTACTTGGATGCTCCCGCTGAGACCTATGCGAAAGCGCTGGCTTCACTGACTTACCCCACCACAGATTCACGTAAGATTACGGTTCGCGATTTATTGAACCATACTTCAGGGTTCGTTACGGACAATCCTTGGGCTGATCGCCAAATGGCTCGAACGAATGAAGAGCTGAATGCCTTCCTTGCAAAGGCAGAGCCCTTTGCCTACGCACCTGGTGAACACGCTGAATACTCTAATCTAGGCTATGTCGTTCTTGGGAAAATCATCGAAAACGTCTCAGGCCGAAGTTTTGCCGAGCAGCTTCAAAACCGCCTGCTTAAACCTCTAAAAATGAATAATACTACGCTTGATCTCAATACATTGACCTTGGCACAGCGCGCTGGAGCTTACAATTTGGTGGATGGTAAGTACCTACAGGAACCCGTGCTTGAATCTGGTTCTTTCGATCCTTTGGGTGGGATATGGACCAATGTTGAAGACTACGGCAAGTTTGTCGCTTGGATGCTGGCATCTTGGCCAGCTCACGATGGGCCCGAAAGAACACTCATTCCTCGGCGGGTGGTGCGCTCTGTGACCGATGGCGTTTCTCTACTTGGGGCGTCCAAAGGCTCAGGTATGGTTAGCGAGAATGACTGCACCATGAGTTCAGCATATTCTATGGGGTTGGGCATAAAGAAGCATTGTGATGCCGGGTTAGTGTTAACTCACGGCGGCGGTTTTCCAGGATTCGGTTCCTACGTAGTGATGATGCCAGACAAAGGTTTAGGAGTATTCAGCTTCGCCAACGAAACTTACGCCAACGCCTTCGGACCTGTATGGGATGCTGCGCGTAAGCTCATTAATAGTGACTTAGGCAAGAGCCCACATCAGTACACGGCCGATGTTCGCATGCAGAAGGCTTATGAAGGCGTTATCGAGGCCTATGCTTCGAGTGATATCCAAACCGCAAATTTGACCTTTGCAGACAATTTCTTTCTGGATCGCTCTCAAGAACGCTGGGCTCGACAACTCAAAGAGATTAAATCTGACGCAGGCGAATGCAAGGTGGGTGATCTCAAGCCGGTGAGCCGACTCAGCGGAGAGTTTGAATGGCTGTGCGCCAAAGCAAGGGTCGCTGGTTACTTGTTGCAGTCGCCTTTGAATCCTGCAAATATCCAGATGTTACATTTACGCGTCATCTTACGCGATGGCAATGGCCGTGACTTGGTGCTCGACAATGACTTTCACTGAACAAAACAAAATTATGAAGACACCCAGTGCGCCGAGATAAATAGGTAGAAGATCGGAGGTGCAATTTCTCTGATTGGTGAGGTAAGTATACCCTATGACCCGCAGCAACCTGAGGGTCAGAGCCGATGGAATGTCTCCTTTGGACCTACAGTCGACTAAATCAAAATCAGCGAACGGCGGGTGATCGCTCAAACCGGACCATTTCAGAGTTTCAGAATTCCAGTTTTTCAGCCTCGGTCGTTTGCAAAAAAAAATCGAAAAAACTGCGACTCCACCCACCCCAGAGGGGGCGAGTGCAGCCCAATTTAGCCACCTTTGCAGACAGGACAAGGGCAGGGGCCAACTTTTAGGGGATATTGTCGGCATTTATTTCGGGGCGCTATCATTATTTAACAGGATGAGTGAGCGCATGCGGACAAGTCTCAACGGTAAGTTAAAACTGACCGACTGATGTTTTTTTTTGCAGGATAGATAGGTTGAATGAAAGAGGAAGAAGATCCCATGTAGATGTGCTGATCTTCCCCGTCCACGTTACACAGGTGTTAAATCCCCTTGCTAAAGTGCGTTACAGTCTTCCACTCTCGAACGCTGAATCCGGGCAGGGGAGTAGCCATCCTTGGCCCCCAAAAGTCCGGTAGTGGCTAGCGCTGGCGCCAGATTGTGCCCTCAGAAGCCCGAGGGTTGGCCCAGTCGCGGCGACACCGAATTGGCCGCCTGCTGCAGCGTACTTGGTGCAAGATGGGCGTAGCGGGTTGTTACTTTCGGATCAGAGTGTCCAAGTAGCTGCTGCACTTCGTAAAGACTTCTCCCCGCATTAACTAACATAGACGCATACTGATGACGCAGATCATGTAGACGTAACTTAGGTAGGCCAGCAGTGGCTCTTAGTCGATGCCAAGTCTTTTTAACGCAAGCATAAGGTTTACCGCTTATGAGATTGACAAATACATATTCAAACTCATCTAGCGTGTTCACTGTAGCCAGTACTTCAAGGGCGGCATCATTCAAAGGTACATTGCGTATCTTCTTTGACTTCGAGTTAATTGCTGGGATTTTCCATAAGCGGTTCACCACATCAATGTCGTCCCATTTAGCTTGCCGAGCTTCATTACTGCGAGCACCGGTGGCCAAAAGGAATAACGCAAGGTTGCTTACTGACCTGTTGTCATCTGTATGGAGCACTTTAAGCAATCTGGCTAACTCAACATCATTCATGTAGCGTTCAATTTGATTACACTCTCTGAACAGCTTCACCCTAGCCAATTGATTGCTTTCGATAATGTCCCAATCTACGGCGAGATTAAGGGCATGGCGCATCAGCTTTAGATAGTGGTCACACGTACTGCCAGTAAGATCCTGTTGTTTTAACCCTGAGTGGAATTTTTGAACAGCTTCCCGTTTGATGGCTGATAGTTTCAAATGGCCAAATTCGCGCTTGAGATGAGTGTTATACATTTGTTCATCGTTCGACCAAGTTCGTTTATGTTGCTTAACAAATGGTAGATATTTGTCTTCAAAGAACTCGGCAAATGTTGGTATAGATTTCTTTTTTAACGTTTCCTCCTTTGGGTCTTTGCCATTGCTTATTTCGGCCTTTAATTGCAAGGCACGCTCTTTGGCATCAGTTAACTTTACTTCGGTTGTACTTCCTAGCTTTTGATGGCAAGTTTTACCTGCAGCGTCTTTGTAGCGCAGGTAATAGGTGCCGATGCCAGGACTGGTAGCCCTGACCTCGACGTATAGTCCCTTAACGGCAGTGTCGCATAATTCGATGTGACTTTTATCCTCGGGGCATTTCGGTAGGCTCTGAGTGAGAGCCTGAGTAAGTTGTACTACAGGCATATCAATCCTCCTTATTTGTCTACTTAGTTAACTAGCAGATACAAGTTAGTCGTTCCGGACTTACCTTTTCCGCCGAATTTAAACCCGAGTTCTTTATGCAAGCGGCAAAATACCTTGCCAATGAACCCTCTCCGACTTTGACTATACTTTTGCCAAATTGAGCTTGGAATCATTTCACTAAGCGGCATGGCTTTGTTTTTTACAATCGCTGCAAAGTTTGTTGAAAGAATTATTGTTAGGGCTTGATCTTCATTCATGCGAGCTATCTGAGATAACTCATTTAAAGTTTTTTTACACATTGTTGTTATTCCTAAAAGGTTTAGTTAAATAGTTAAAGTTAAATTTACATCTAAGTGTTATCAAAAATTTCTTGATAGACTTAATGTGAAGCTACTCTACTTGAGCTGCATGGTTTGCTATTGGTAAAAAATGCTTAATAAATTTCCAAACTCCAAGAGATCTTTATGCGCCACTTTGCGCCACCATTGCGCCACCATTATAAGTGATTGTTTAGTATGGGTTTTTCAGAAAAAGTGGCGGAAGTGGCGGAGGTGGCGGAAAAAACGGTAATTTTCATTCTGCATCTCTACATGCAAATCTTCGCTCAAAAATAATTTGCGTCCAGTTGCGCCCCGGGCCACCCCCTATGCGCATTTTTTCAATCATTTACTAATTTTGGGACTTTGGTAGGTGGACATAGCCATACTCGATTACCGCCTATTTTCTTTGACTCCCCGAGGCGCTCTCTAAGTGCTGCACCGCATTCTCGGGCATTATTATTGCTGGGTCTTTCGTAGCCTAAATCCTGAAGCACTTGCGTTGCGGTTTGCTTACTCCATTTTTCTTCGGGGGCATTCCAATCAAGATCACTAAACACTTTATCTTGGATAGTGCTAACGGATCTAAAATTGAGATTAGAATCATTTAACGCCTTTTCCTCGTCTTGAGATAACCACCATTTTTCGTTTTGTTTATATAGTTCGTCGCGTACCTGTGCCCAAAGTTGCAACACATCAATTCTATGGTCATAATCGATAGAGATGACAGGAATGGTCCACCAACGGCTGTTTCCGGTATCATCTACTAAAAAATTGCCGTGGTTGACCGTGGCGCAAAACACAGTGCGCCGTTGATAGTCATCTTGATAGCGGCCATATGGTCGCCTAATTTTGTCTCTGTCTGCCGTAAGAAAACCTTTTAAACGAGCAATATCTTTGCGAAAAGAGCTATCCAACTCACCGATTTCTACTATAAGGTGCGAGAGTGCAATTAATATCGAATCCTTATTGCTTGCATCAAGATGATGATCGATTTTGATGTAGTTGGCCAAATAGACAGGTAACAACTTGCGTATCCAGGCGGTTTTGCCGATAGACTGAGGGCCTTGGAAGGTCAGTACGCCTCGACAGTGAAATCCATTTGCCTCATACATACAAGCAACCACGCTGATGAGCCAACGTTTTAATAGCGTGAACGCTAGTTTAGAAGAAAACCCCTCCGCAATCCTCAAGGTTAAAAACAGCTCGGATATACGATCTGAACCATCCCATGCGATTTTATCTAAAGCATCTCTTACTGGGTTAACTGGACGTTGCCATGCAAGTGCGTCTATAAATGAATCTAGTGCAGCGTTGTTGATGCTGTTGTATATAGCCAAGCTTCTTATGATGGCCATTTTGGTAGCATGAGCGTTGTCTCTGTTTGGTAAATGAGAAGGTAACTCGATTTGCACATTTTTAGACAGTTCGTCATACCACAGACGAATCTTGTAATAGTCAAGCATGGCCGCTAGATTTGGCATGGTAGGAGGAATTGAAGTTGAGCCTTGAGACGTTTTTATATCAGGAAAAATTTCTACCGGGACTCTGTTCGCATTTGCTTGGATGACTTGTAATACAGCTTTGTTGTTAGTTAAAAAATAAAAAGTGTCTTGACCATGAGCAAAGGATTTTATGAGAGGTTTTTCACCTTTATTGTAGTAGAACTTGGCACACGTTGTTCCGTACGATCTTCCTTCGATGGGATCTGGAAGTGCGTTATTATCAAATTCTTCAAATCTAACTAAAAGATCTTCAACACTGATGTATTCAGTACCTGTATCGATGATGAAGTCACTATCGAGATTTTGATTTGAGAATTCAAAGCTTTTATAGGTGGCTTGCAACTCTTTGAGTATGTCATTGCTATCGCAGCCGGTAAGCTTAGCTTGTTGCTCTGATAAATCCGTCAAGTATTTTTGTTTTAGGGTTTCTGAACGAGGCTGAACGTCAGGGGTAGCCTTTGCAGCATCCACAACTGTTTTGAATTGTTCTATTTCTTGTTCTGATAAGTCTGTTAGCTGCGTTAGGCGTTCACCCTCTGAATGAAACCAACGACGTTCTTGTAGTTCTAGTCCATCACCCACAGTAGGCAATGCTTCAAATATCAATCGCTCCTGACTGAGTACTGATAAATCAAATAGTGTCCTTGGCAATAGCGCCCCATTTCTGGCCAGCTTGATATAGCCAAGTCCAGCATTCCACAATTTGACTTCAAGAAATTCTTTAAGAGCATGCAGATCTGCATTCTCGCTGACAAAATACAAGTGAAATCCTTTTTTGGACGATTCATTATCGCAGTCAATTTTGCGGACCAAACTAGAACTGCTCGGCGTCGCCAAGAACTCGATGTTCTGAAACACTGGAACGTTTTGCCGAAGTAAAGAGATTAGGTCTTCAGGTGAGGTGACATTCCAGTCTTGCGGCATATCTTCACAGTAATCAAAATCAAGGAGTATGAGGGCAACAGGTGGTTGATGCATGTTGTCTTTTGAGCGCTTCAAAGTGTTTGGTTGGTTCGGTATGGAAGAAATCATGACATCTTCCGATTTGAATGCACCAGTTGATAGGCATTGACAGTCATTCAACGACAAGACTAGTGATTCCAAATCGCCCAGATTGGCTAAATGGTGTCGTTTTGCTTTTCCTCTTTTGAGAAATGCGTTCGACGTTTTTTTGATTTGGCCGGTTTGCTCAAGAAAAAATGATTTATTTAATGGACCATCGTCGGATGTGAAAATGGTCAGTTGGATTGGTTGTTCTGTGTTCAAAATAGCTACCCTCTGTCTAAAATTCTGACAAAAGGTAACGGAGGTCTACAAAAGTGAGTGGTAAGAAATATGGGATAATTTACCAATAATAATAGTGGCTGCGTCACAATCGGTTAGCGCTTATACCGTTAGTCCCTTTTGTAATCACTCTTTGGTTTAAAACTGTTGTTGATTTGGCAGCTGTTTTGGGGTAATTTTTTTAGCTATGCTCTATTTTGATAAATTCTTTTTTAAATACCGACAGAATATATATAACGTCGACAAGTTTTGTCTGCTTCGGCTATGTCATCGTAATTTTCAATTCAGACATTTGCTTCAAAAATATGTTTTTGTCATCTATCCAAGGCTCGATATTTTTTATAAAAGTTTTCCTGTATATTTCCAAAAATTCACCATCATACTTTTGATCAATTGTTGCTTTGATAATATCATTCACTGCATAGCAGTCTTTATAAAAACTAATAAAATCGTTGTGGTATATTTCTGTAAGTTTTACTTTTTCGTTTTGCGTTTCAATGTGATATTTCTCACTAATATGCTTATAAAAAGTGTTAAATATCAGTATGTCGCACATTTCTAAATAGCGATTTTCTTTAAGTTTATCAGTATTAATTACATTTTTTCTATTTGCCTCTTTTGATTCCTCTGAAGCTCTCAGTGTCAAAAGTAGTTGATAAACCCCTCTTAACACATCAAAAGGATTAGCCTTGATATTTACCTTGAGTAGGATGTCGCCATCCGCAAGCTTTTTGGGTGTTCTTGCTAGCGCCTCGGCAAGTACTACATTGCTTTTTTCTAGGTCAGATCCGAGGTTAATTATTTCATTGGCCGTAGGATGCGTTGCGCCTGTTCCTATAATTGCACACTTATTAATACCATCAAAACCTATAACAGTTTTGTTTGGGATTTCATCCCAAAGCCTATCGGCACCTTGGACAGTATAAGTAAATTCCAATGCCAGTTTGACTAAATAAGCGTCGTCAACTTGAGAAACAGCTGATTCCCTCAGTTGCTTGAATAGCTTGTATTTTTGCCCAAGATTAAATTGCATTGATTCCTGAGGGAAATATAAACCCTTAAACACTCGAAGTAAGAGCAATCTTGCTTTGAGTTGAGAGACGATAACCTCTTTTGTTCCCGAGTCATAAATTTTATCGTACTCCGTTTGTCTGGCCTCATTGTTGAATAGGTCAATAATACCTGCTGTAGCGTCTTGCGTATTTCTCACAACTTTTTGCCTTTTTCAATAAATGCCGTCCTTGGCTACAAGATTGCAAATCATCGGTCTACTTGCAAGCTAGAATTCCTCGATATTCAACTCCTCCCTCTTGCGTTCTAAAAACGCCACTAAAAACTCTTCCAATACGCCTTCTTCATACTCGTCAAACTCACTGTCCAATATCTGAATAGCGATGGACTCATACAAATCGTACTGCGCCTGCGGTGTCATAGCATCATCTTTGCAGTTGGCATAGGCTTGCTCCAGACGCAAAGATACCTCCGAAAAATCTCGGCTAGTTTTCATAACGATACGTCCTTAGTTAGAGTGGTTTGCCAGAACGGCCCAAGTGATGACAATTAATGCCAATAAGGGGAAGCAATAGCAGACCATGAGGATGGCAACGACATACGTCATTTCTTTACCATTCAGAGCCATTAAGATAGATATTATTATTATCATGGCGGTAGCAATGGTTATCATATCGACCTCCTAAGCTTACTGACAGTCGGCACTGAGAATGCTTTTCCTCGATGAGTAGTGAGCCCTCGTGAATTTAATGCATCTGCAATTGCCTGACACGTATCGAGTTGCTCCATCTCCACCAAATGTTGTATCACCTTGACGATTTTAGATTGCCACACCCGTTGGGCTTGCACCCGTTGCTGATTGGCGTTGCCGACATCACGATTTCTCAATAGTGAAAGTTGTGGATTGCCCATCACCACCCCCCTGCGTTTGGCTTCGGTCATGGCCTGCTTGGTTCTGACTGAAATCATCCTTGCTTCATGTTCGGCCATTGCGGCCAGTATGTGAATGGTGAGGTTGTCAATCTCGGGCAGGTCGCACAACTTGAACCTTATGCCACGCTTTTGCAGGCTGGTGACGAAGTGCAAATCCCTCGACAGCCTGTCCAGTTTGGCCACCAATAAAGTCGCATTGGCCAGTTCAGCATAATCGGCAGCTTTGGTGAACTCGGGCCGGTCGATGCGTTTACCGCTTTCGACTTCCATATACTCAGTTACTAGTTCACCGCCAAACTGCTGCAAGAAGTCTTTCACCGCTTGTTTCTGAGCATCGAGGCCCAGTCCTGAACGGCCTTGTTTTTGAGTGCTCACCCGAAAGTAAGCCACATATCTAATGGACATATTTAACTCCTGATGTTGCATATCGCTAAAGGGACCTTTTGCGTAATGTGAACTTACCGAAAAAGGCCTTTTAGCTGTGTTAGGGCGGACTACTTAGAGAGGGATTTAGCGGCAGATTTGGCGCGTGTGGCTTTTAGTTTCAGCTCGTTTTCGGC
>NZ_LSNE01000013.1 GCF_001565895.1 Paraglaciecola hydrolytica | reverse complement strand
AGCGGCGGCGATAGCGATAGAAGTTTTAACAATTTTCAACATGGTCAATTCCTCGGGTATTAAAGTTAAGTTGGTTTAGTTTTGAAACGAAGACTTGTTGTTTGCCCCGTTTCGATGGATTCATTAAACCCCAGAGAAAGTGATTAAAAAATCTGCAATGTGATACTAAGGTATTTGGTTGTATACCATTAACCTGTTTTTATCTAATTAACCAATATAAAACAACTAGATATAAATATTATGAATTTTATATTCTATTCAATAAACTGAATTAAACATGAAAAAAATTTCATATTTATTAATTAAAAAAGTTTAAACACAAAAATTAGTGACATATTGGGGAAAATGAATTCGTAAGATATTGGGTTTAGGCTCTGTTATTAATACCGATAGGTGATAGTTGTTGGTTATTTAACTCACTGTAAAATAAAAAAACGGCCTCAAGAGAGGCCGTTTTCTAAGGAAAGGCGTTTAGACCTTACCCACCATGTTGAACGTTTCACGCAGCTTCGAGCTAG
>NZ_LSNE01000012.1:525-914 GCF_001565895.1 Paraglaciecola hydrolytica | reverse complement strand
AATCACAGCCCGTTCAACTAGTGTCACCTTGAGAGAAATGTGCATTTGTTATGTTTAAAAACGAGTCGTTTTGTCTGTTTTTTTTGATAGATAAGATTTATGCGGTTAATGAGTCATTCTGCTCAAATTCTGGGCAGCATAATACTGTCACTTGGTGTGAAACAATCAAATAGAGTGTGTTAACTCATTCAGGCAGATTGAAGTAACGCTCTGGCCTTTGCCATCCCTCGTATACGCTGATGATTTGTATGCTGTTTGAATTGTTGTAGCATGTGCTCACTGCCTACAGCGGTGCTGAAGTGTTTCTCGAATTCAGTGGCGAGGGTTAACCACTGTTCTGCGTTAAGACCTAGACGTTCAAGAATAGGTTTTTGATAGTGCTCAATATG
>NZ_LSNE01000012.1:0-239 GCF_001565895.1 Paraglaciecola hydrolytica | reverse complement strand
GTGTTGAATACTGGTGTGTTTTGAGGTTTCTGGCGTGGTGTCCATCTTAGCTCGAATAGGATTCAAGTCGACGTAAGCCATACAGGCTAGTAAGGCGGTTTCATCTAAAAGAGCTTGTGATTTGAATCGTCCTTCCCAAAATCTACCGGTACATTCATCTTCTTTATTGGCTTCGCGGGCTATGTATTCATTGAGGTTACGCATAAACCAACTGATGTCATACAAACGTTGGCGGTAAA
>NZ_LSNE01000011.1:343747-363444 GCF_001565895.1 Paraglaciecola hydrolytica | reverse complement strand
GAACGTATTTAAGCAAGTAGCTAGATACTAGTAAATAGTTACTAGTGAACAGCAAAAAATTCAATCATGTGAAACAGTTCAACATGGTGGGTAAGGTCTAAACACCTTTCCTTAGAAAACGGCCTCTTCTGAGGCCGTTTTTTTATATATTATTTATATCCCCTAAGGTACTTCTAAAAACTCAGACATAACAAAGTTATATTGCTCATAATCTTTATTTAGCTTTTTGATAAATGGATTTTCTAACTTAATAATGTTGCGTTGTTTAAGATTAACCCAAATCATGCTTTCTTTAAAAAACGCCATCCACAACGTCTGAAAACTGCCATCATTATAAGCTCGCAATAAACCTTGATAGATACGCTCAGCGTTGGCTTGATTAGCTTTATCTGTGACAAAAAAACGTGGCAAAGGATAATAAAGCGCAATACAAGGTTCAATCTGTAAACCTTTTAAGGCTTGAGACTTGGTTTCATATTCAAATTTAATTTCATTGATAGCGCGGAAAAACAAATCCATGCGCCCACCATTGATCATTTCAAACATGTTGTCATAACTACTGCTATCGTAAACTCGTAGATTATTAGCCCGTAATATATCTCCATCTAACCAAGCAACACCTTGTACGACCGAATAGCTTGCAATATCAAGTTGCTCCTTGCCACACAAACTATTTACCTTATCATTTTTTACCAATGCAACACGGTATCCAGACACTCCTCTATCCACAGGAAAAGGCACGACTGCATAGTTAGCCGCAATATCATCGGTCATAGAAACCCTGAAAAAGAAGTTGGGATAAGCTCGCGCTTCAGACTGACGAAATGTTCTGGCAAGATTAAGACCTTCAGCACGAGGAACCAACTCAAAATCACCATAATCATCCACGGTTTTATCGAGGGCTAAGGTAAGCACTTGCTGCAGATAGTATTGACGTTGATCATCATCCGATTCACCACCTTTAAAGGTAAAAGTGGTTTTTGCTATTGTGGCGCTGCAATAAAGGAGTAACAAACAAATCGTTTTAAGCGGCATGATTTAATACTGGCCTTTTTTTATAGTCAATATGGCGTATCTAACTACCTATTACAACCGTACTAGCTAAGATCGATATTAGGCTTGATAGTATAGCCGCAGTGCAGCAACTGTATGCAATGAAGAAATTCTGGATTGATACTCATGGGACAACAGCCATTTGCCATCCATCAACAACGCTAAAACTTCTTTATTCTGAGTGAACAAAACAATTTTATCTCTTTGCCACGGTGGAACTTTCCATTCTTTGTACCATTGTTTTAGCGGTTTTGAGAAAGGGCTATTAGCAGGTTTAAAACGTTGTGTATAACCACCAAAATACAATTTTAGCTCACCCAAGTCAGAGTCAAACAACAGGGAGTTACTCTGGTTAGGCTGCTCAGCAGAGGATAGAAACGCTAATGTTCCTAGTGGTTCAGGTAATTTAATCAGAGTTTGCCCTTGCCAGACTAGGGTATGGGCGTGAATTGGCTCAACTGCAGGGATCACAAACAAACGTTGATCAAAACGTCTGAACTGCCAATTTCCCCATTGCAATATAGGATTTGCATCTGCTTTGGCCTCTAACAATTCAGGTTTGAGCTTGTGCAATAGCGTTTGTGACGGCGCTGAAATACCAGACTCGGCAAGCCATACACGCACAAGTTGATGCAACCATGCGGTACTCATTTCCAGTAAAGGGGGCACCAATAAGCTGTGTTGCTCAGCACGAATATCAGCGAGTTTTTGTACACTGATTTCATCCAACAGTAACTGCTGCTCAGCACATAGTTGTACGCTACGTGCTGCGGTTTTAGCTAGCTCCGGCCATTTTTTTGTTAAAGCAGGTAAAATCCTATGACGTAAAAAATTACGTTCGAAATCCGTATTTTGATTGGATTCATCTTCAATCCACTTAAGGTTTTGCTCCTTTGCATAAGCCATGATGTCGGCTTGAGAAGTGCTTAATAATGGTCGCAAAAAACGTACAGTTTTACCTGTATCACTTACTTGCTCTGCTAAAGCGGCCATGCCTGCCAAACCTTTTGGCCCAGCTCCACGTTTAAGCTGCAGCAATACTGTTTCTAGCTGGTCATCCTGATGTTGTGCCAATAAAACCACAGCGTGTTCAGGCACAAGTTCGGTAATTTTTGCGTAACGTGCGCTACGTGCCACAGCTTCTAGGCTTTGGCGCGCTTGTTTATTTACATTGACCTTAGCGGCTTGCAAAGAGAGCCCTAATCCTTGGCAGACTTGCTGACAATGTTTGACCCACTCATCGGCATTAGCACTAAGTCCATGATGGATATGAATGGCTGAGATAGGATTATTAATAACGCCCTGCTTACGCAGAACAGAAAGACAATGCAGTAACACGTGCGAGTCCACGCCACCACTATAGGCCACTACAATAGCGTGCTGACTACTGGCTAAAACAGGGATTAACTTTGTTTGTAACTCACTGATTAAATTCATCTTGTCTGTTTAATCTGCCGTTACCTTGCAACAAGTCGCCTAACTTAATGTAAAGCAGGCGACTGAGGATTTAAGATGGAATATTAACAATAACCAAACGACATCAAACGTTCGTATCGTTGATTGAGAAGTTCATCAACCGACAAGGTAGAAAGCTGAGTTAGTTGTTGTTTCAAGGTTGCTCTTAGGTTAGCCGCCATGCTGTCATGATCACGATGGGCGCCACCTAAAGGCTCTTCAATAATATGGTTAATCAAACCTAATTCTTTAATTTGTTTGGCACTAACCCCCATAGCTTCGGCAGCCAGCGGGGCTTTATCCGCACTCTTCCACAAAATTGAAGCACAACCTTCTGGTGAGATAACCGAATAGGTACTGTATTGCAACATGTTAACTCTGTCGCCTACGCCTATCGCTAAAGCACCACCTGAACCACCTTCACCAATAACGGTACAAATTACAGGTACTTTTAAGCCGGCCATGACTTTCAGGTTCATGGCGATGGCTTCACTTTGGCCGCGCTCTTCAGCGCCAACACCGGGATAAGCACCTGGCGTGTCGATAAAGGTAATAATCGGCAGGTTAAAACGCTCAGCCATCTTCATCAAACGTAAGGCCTTACGATAACCTTCGGGTTTGGGCATACCAAAATTACGGCGAATTTTTTCTTTAGTATCACGACCTTTTTGATGACCAATAACCATCACGGCACGACCTTCAAATTTAGCCAAACCACCCACTATCGCTTTATCATCGGCAAAGGCACGATCACCGGCTAATTCTTCAAACTCGGTAAAAATTCTGGATAAATAATCCAAGGTATACGGACGCATTGGATGACGGGCCACTTGTGATACCTGCCATGCGCCTAAATTAGCAAAGATCTTTTTACTTTGCTCTGCGCATTTTTCACGAAGTTTAGTGATTTCTTCTTCGATACTGACATCAAATTCACCACCTTGATTGACCAGTCGTAACTCTTCAATTTTCGCTTCTAATACAGCGATGGGCTTTTCGAATTCTAAGAAATTTACACTCATTGCACACCTAATTGTTTTTACTTACCGCAGTTTAATCAATCTGTCTTAATGAAAAACCAGAGCGACTTGGGATGCTCCCAAATATTGCTGTAAGTCATATAATAGTTCATCTTCAGGGGTAATATACCACTGGGCGCCAAACGCTAAGCTAACCTCTGCATCGGGGTGACGATAATGCACCTGTATCGGACAACTGCCACCTTGATAAGGGCGTAAAATAGTTTGCAGTTTAGCGAGACTAGCAGGATTGCACCAGCTTGATTCCAATTGAATTTGAATGCCTTTTGCATTTTTTTCGCGGGCTTGCACTATATCCATTGCGTCGCGGGCCTGTATTGTATTGCCCCCAGAGAATTCATCAAAGCTGACCTGTCCGCTGATCACGAGGATTTTATCTACTTGCAGCAAACTTTCATATTGTTCAAACATTTCGGGGAAAAAGCGTGCGTCGATACGTCCACTTTTATCATCTAAGGTCACTAAGGCCCAGCGTTTACCCCGTTTATTAGTCATTATCCGCACATTAATAACCAAGCCCACAGCATGGGAAATCTGATCTTTGTGGGTGGGTTTTAGATCCACTAAGCGGTTTTGTGCATAATGTTTTAATTCGTGTAAATACTGATTAATCGGATGACCTGTTAGATACAACCCTAGGGCTACTTTTTCGCCATCCAACCACACTTTATCAGGCCATTTAGGCACATCAACAAAGGCTTGTTCGACTAATTCAGGCTCAGTGGTTAACAGTCCAAACATATCTGATTGGCCAAACGATTCGGCTTTAGCATGTTGATCAGCTGCCGCCAAGGCATCGGGCAAAGTTGCCATAATAGATGCTCTATGGGGGCCAAACGAATCAAAAGCCCCAGCATAAACTAACTTTTCGAGTACTCTTTTATTGATCTTTTTAATATCGACCTTGGCACAAAAATCAAATAAGTCTGAGAACTTTTGATGTTGCTCACGAGCAGCAATGATGGCCTCTATTGGCCCTTCGCCTACCCCTTTAATCGCACCTATGCCGTAAACAATTCGACCTTGTTCATCGACGGTAAATTTATAACGCCCGGCATTTAAATCAGGTGGCAAAATGGTTATGCCCATGCGCTGGCATTCGTCTACCAAGGTCACGATCTTGTCCGTATTGTCCATATCAGCCGACATTACCGCAGCCATAAACTCAGCGGGATAATGAGTTTTTAACCACAAGGTTTGATAAGACACCAAGGCATAAGCCGCAGAGTGAGATTTGTTAAAACCATAACCCGCAAATTTTTCTACCAAATCGAAGATTTTAATCGCCAGATCAGGATCAATGCCGTTGTCTTTAGCACCGGTTTCAAATGATTCGCGCTGTTTGGCCATTTCATCAGCATTCTTTTTACCCATAGCACGGCGCAATAAGTCGGCACCACCTAGGCTGTAACCCGACATCACCTGAGCGATTTGCATAACCTGTTCTTGATACAAAATAATACCGTAGGTCGGCTCAAGGATTTCTTTTAAACATTCATGCTGATACTGAGCATCAGGATAAGATATGGCTTCACGGCCATGTTTACGGTCGATAAAGTTGTCAACCATGCCCGATTGCAAAGGACCGGGGCGAAACAAAGCCACCAAGGCGATAATGTCTTCAAAGGTATCTGGGCGTAAGCGCTTAATGAGCTCTTTCATGCCGCGAGATTCGAGCTGGAATACCGCAGTAGTTTCGGCGTTTTGTAGTAATTTAAAACATTTAGCATCGACCAATGGAATAGCCGAGATATCAACTTTGATACCGCGACCACTGGCTATCATATCGATGGCCCATTGAATGATGGTCAGCGTGCGTAAACCCAAGAAATCGAATTTTACCAAACCGGCATATTCAACATCGTTTTTATCAAACTGGGTTACTGGGTTCTTACCTTCGTCGTCACAATAAAGCGGAGCAAAATCAGTAATCTGAGTTGGGGCGATAACCACCCCTCCCGCATGTTTACCGGCATTACGTGTAACACCTTCTAATATGCGGCACATATCAATGAGTTCTTTGACATCTTCGTCTTGGGCGTATAACTCAGGTAAACGTGGCTCTTCTTCAAAAGCTTTTTCTAGGGTCATGCCCGGCGTGGGTGGTATTAGTTTTGAAATCCTATCGTTAAAACCATAGGGATGCCCTAATACACGGCCTACGTCACGTACCACGGCTTTGGCGGCCATGGTACCAAAAGTGATAATTTGTGAAACCGCCTGACGGCCATAGAGCTCAGCGACGTGCTCGATAACTTCGTCACGTCTGTCCATGCAAAAATCCACGTCAAAGTCAGGCATAGATACCCGCTCGGGATTCAAAAATCGTTCAAACAGTAAATCGAATTCCAGAGGGTCAAGATCGGTAATGCCTTGAGCATAAGCTACCAGCGACCCCGCACCCGACCCACGGCCAGGCCCCACCGGAATACCGTTGTCTTTACTCCACTGAATAAACTCCAT
Organism: Paraglaciecola hydrolytica; assembly: GCF_001565895.1. GTDB lineage: Bacteria > Pseudomonadota > Gammaproteobacteria > Enterobacterales > Alteromonadaceae > Paraglaciecola > Paraglaciecola hydrolytica. The sequence goes on along the minus strand of NZ_LSNE01000011.1, from coordinate 357,433 downwards.
TACGATCAAGAAGTAACCAGGGAAACCCATTTGGTTAATTACTTCCATCTCGATTCTGAGACGATCATCATATTCAGGACGACGCTCTAAGCGTACTTGCTCGTCAGGAAATAAAAACGCCAGACGTTTTTCTAAGCCTTCTTCAGATACTTTGACCAAATATTCGGCATCTGTGAGTTCACCAGTGGGGAATTTAGGCAAGAAATACTCGCCTAAGGTGACGGTAACATTGCAACGTTTGGCAATTTCGACGGTATTTTGCAAGGCTTCGGGAATATCGACAAACAGCTCAAGCATTTCTTCGCTGGTGCGGAAATACTGCTGTTCACTGTAAAGTTTAGGACGGCGTGGATCGTTGAGGGTAAATCCATCATGAATAGCTACGCGTATTTCGTGGGCAGCAAAATTCTGTTGTTCGATAAAACACACTTCATTGGTGGCAACCACGGGCAAGTCATGTTGCTGCGCCCAAGCTATTGCGCGGTGAATATAATCTTCTTCACCTTGGCGCCCAGTTCGAGTGAGTTCGAGAAAATAACGATCTTGAAAATGTTGTTGGTAAAATTCGGTGATACGCTGAGTGGCATCAACATTACCTTTGGTGAGAGTGAGGCCTAAGTCGCCCATACGCCCGCCAGATAAGATAATCACTCCAACTGAATGTTCGACCAACCAATCAAGCTCAATGACCGCTCTATCTTGCACACTGCCACGTAAATAGGCTTTGGATATCAACAAGGTAATATTTTTATAACCATCATTGTTCATCGCCAGCAAGGTCAGACGAAAAATTTGTTCTTCGAGTTCACTGCTCTTAACCCAAAAATCGGTACCAATTATGGGTTTAATACCGTTGCTATGCGCGGCGCCGTAAAACTTAACCAAACCACACATATTCATCTGATCGGTAATGGCAACCGCTGGCATGCCTAATTTTTTGGCATGACTCACGAGTGGTTTAATTTTATTTAAACCATCGAGCATTGAATAATCACTGTGCACCCTTAAGTGCACAAAAGACGTATCTGCCATTTACTTTCCTGCTAGTTGACCATCACGGGCAGCAAGTGAGAGCTGCACGGGCTTAAAACTCATTCGATACTGAGGCAAGGGCCCCAACTCTGCTAGTTTGCGTAAATGAAAGGCGGTTGGATAACCTTTATGCTGGGCAAAACCATATTCAGGATAGGCAAGATCCAAAGCACACATTTCGTGATCTCTGGCGACCTTTGCAATTATCGATGCGGCCGAAATCTCTGGGATTAAACCATCTCCTTTTACAATGGCTTCACTTGAATAGCGCCACTTTGGACAACGATTACCATCTACCATCACATGATCAGGTTGAATACGTAAAGCCTGAACTGCTCGGGTCATGGCCAACATCGTTGCTTGCAGTATGTTTAATTCATCAATTTCTTGGGGTGAGGCACGACCAATCGCCCAACATAAAGCGTTTTGCTGAATAAGCAGCGCTAATGACTCACGTTTTTTTTCAGACAATTTTTTAGAATCAGCTAAACCAGCTATAGGTTTTAGAGGATCAAGAATCACGGCCGCTGTAACTACATCGCCGACTAAGGGGCCACGTCCCACTTCATCGACACCGGCGATTAAACGACCCATCTAGACTTGTCTCAATAAGTTAGCCACAGCATTAGCCGCTTGTACATCAGCGTCTTTTTTGAGGCTATGGTGTAACTGCATAAATTTTTCATGTAAGGCTTGCTGCACATTTTGATCTTTAAGCATGGGCAACAATAACTGGGCGATGGTCTGTGGATTAACATCTTCTTGTAATAATTCAGGGATGACTTTTTCATCGGCAAGTACATTGGGTAGTGCAAAATATTTAGCTTTATACAGCCACTTCATCATTAAATGGGTAAGTTTGTTTAAGCGATAAGCGGCCACCATATTACGTTTACATAACATGGCTTCCAAGGTTGCCGTACCTGAGGCTAACAATACCGCATCTGACGCTATCATGACCTGACGAGCATGACCTATCACAATACGATAATCCACTGCGGGGGGATGCATGGCCAAGTAACTTTCGACCTGATTTTTACGTTGGCGATTAATCACCGGGATCAATATTTTTAAGTGCGGAATATCTTTGGTTAATAACACCGCACTTTGCACAAAAATATCCAGCAAACTGTCTACTTCACTTTTGCGACTGCCGGGTAACAAGGCTAAAACCGTATCTTGTGGCTGTATATTTAAGGCTTTACGGGTAGCTGACTTGTTAGGCTCTAGTTCAATTTCATCGGCCAAGGTATGACCTACAAACTCACAAGGTATCGCGTGTTTGTCATAAACTGCTTTTTCAAAGGGAAAAATGCTCAATACCAGATTAGTGGCTTTGGCTATTTTATATATTCGTTTTTCACGCCAAGCCCATACTGTTGGGCTAACGTATTGCACTGTAGGAATGCCCTTACGTTTTAATTTAAGTTCTAAACCAAGGTTGAAATCAGGGGCATCCACACCGATAAAAATATCGATGGGATTAGCTAAAAAATAATTGAGCAAGGATTTGCGGACAAATAACAAACGTCGAATACGTGATAGCACCTCAACTAAACCCATCACCGACAACTCTTCCATGTCGAATAAGCTTTGACAGCCTTGAGCCAGCATTTTGGAGCCCGCGATGCCAACAAAATCAGCATCAGGGAAACGTTTTTTCAACTGTTTAATTAGGCCAGCAGCCAGTATGTCACCAGAGGCTTCACCGGCAACTATGCCGATTCTAAGTTTTTTTTCGCTCATGTTTAGCGGACGATCCCTCGAGAAGAGGATTCAACAAAATCGGCCAATAAATTAATTTCAGGCACATCTTGAGACATTTGACGCATGATGGTTACTGCTTCTTCTGCGCGATTACCATTACGATATAAAACTTTATAGGCACGTTTGATATGTAAAATGGTCTCGTCAGAAAAACCTCGACGACGTAAACCTTCAGAATTAATGCCCCGAGGAATACTGCCTTCACCCAACATGACATAGGGGGGTACGTCACGCAGTACAATCACGCCACCACCTACAAAACTGTGTGAACCGATATGACAAAACTGATGAGCGGCTGTCATGCCACCCAAAATAACCCAATCACCCACATGTACATGGCCAGCTAAAGTAGCATTGGAGGCTAATATACTGTTATTACCAATAACGCAGTCATGAGCTATGTGCACATAGGTCATCAATAAGTTGTTATTGCCAATCTGAGTGATACCACGGTCTTGCACTGTGCCACGATGCACGGTGATCCCTTCACGCAACACATTATTGTCACCAATAATCAATTCGGTTGCTTCACCTTTATATTTTTTATCCTGACAGGCTTCGCCGATAGAGCCAAATTGGTAAAAATGGTTATTTTTGCCTATCGTGGTTTTGCCTTTAATAACGACATGGGATTCTAATATAGTGTTATCGTCGATAGTGACATTCGCATCGATAACACAAAAGGGGCCCACCGAGACATTATTGCCTAGCTCTGCCGAAGGATGAATAATGGCTGTTGAATGGATCAAAATCAGAGTTTCCGCATTGCACACATAAATTCAGCTTCACATACTACATTAGAGTCAACAGTGGCGACTCCATGAAACTTCCAAATTCCGCGACGTTCTTTAATTAAATTTACTTGCATATCCATACGATCTCCGGGCACCACTGGTCGTTTGAAACGAGCATTATCAATGCCAGCATACAGATACAAATCATCAGAATTACCCACTGACTTAAAGCCCAAAACCCCCGCAACTTGCGCCAAGGCTTCTAATATCAATACACCAGGAAATATAGGTTTACCGGGAAAATGGCCGGTAAAACAGGGTTCATTAAAGGTAATATTTTTATAACCAGTAATTGACTCATAAGCAGAATAATCCGTTATGCGATCAACTAATAAAAAAGGGTATCTATGTGGCAGAAGATTCATTATCTCTTCTATGTCAATAGATTGCATTTCATGAGCCAAAAGGCGTCTCCTCACACGACTATTACCAAATGTAAATTACTATTTGGCTTGTAACTTTTCCAAAGTTTTAATGCGCTGATTGAGATTATCAATGTTTCTCAACGCAACCGTATTTTTTCGCCATTCCCTATTGGATTGTGCCGGCATGCCCGATGAATATACACCAGCCTCAGTAATATTCTTGGTTATCATACTCATACCGGTGATAAGTACTCCGTCACAAATATCAATATGACCATTAATTCCTACTAAGCCCGCGATACTGCAATTTCGTCCAACTGTAGTACTGCCTGCAATAACTGTACAACCAGCAATAGCGGTATTTTCACCTATCACAACGTTATGGGCTATCTGACATTGGTTATCAATAATCACGCCGTCGGCTAAAATAGTGTCATCTAATGCGCCACGATCAATAGTGGTGCTAGCCCCTATTTCAACCTTGTTGCCAATGATCACTCGGCCAAGTTGCGGGATTTTAATCCACCTGCCTTTTTCGTTAGCATAACCAAAACCATCACTACCAATGACAGTATTGGCTTGAAACAAACAGTCTTGCCCTATCACTACATTATGGTAGATGGTGACATTAGCCCACAGTTTAGTGTTGGCACCGATTTTAGTATTTTGACCAACAAAGCAACCCGCACCAATTTGCACGTTATCACCCAGTTGCACACCACTCTCAATAACAGCATTAGGACCAATTTTAACCTTGTTACCTAATACTACATCGCTAGCAATTGTCGCTCGCTCTGAAATGCTATGGGCAGCATCTGGTGTGCTATCCAACAACTGCGCTACTTTGGCAAAACCCACATAAGGATTAGCCATAACTAAGGCAGAACGTTTGCAATGGGCTAGTTCATCACTGCTAAGAATGACGACTTGTGCGAGGGTATCAGCAAGCTGGTTACGATACTTGCTATTGGCTAAAAATGAAATCTGACCATTGCCTGCTTTGGCTAAAGTGGCAATGGACGAGATCATAGTACTTTCTGTATCACCTGCAGCCAGATGCAATTGGGCATCGATGGCTGCGGCGATATCTTTTAAACTAATGGTATTAATCAAGTGAACCTTGCTTAAACCTGAGTAGGTTTAGTTTACTTTAGATACTTGGTCTATGACTAATTTAGAGATGTCGTGATCTTCGTTGATAAATGCAACAGCGTTGGCATTTAAGATTACGTCGTATTTCCCTTTAGCAGCAACCACATCAATGCTTTGTTTGATCAAACCAAGCAATTTGTTTTGTTCGTCTTTCAAACGGCCTTGGATTTGCTGTTGTAAAGGCTGTGCTTTATTGGTGTATTCTTCACGTAAACCACCGATTTTTACTTCTAAGTCAGTTTTCTCTTTGGCGCTCATGGTCGCCGCGTCACGTTGGTATTTCTCAAGATAATACTTAACGTCTTTTTCTAAACGGTTAATTTCTTCCGTTTGATCTTTAAACTCTGCAGCAATAGTTTGCTGAATAGCAGCAGCTTGTGGCATTGACTGGAAAATGCGCTGCACATCTACGGCTGCAATTTTTTGTTCAGCCATAACAACTGAACTGGCCATCGCTGTACTTAACAAGGCAGTGGCAATAATACTTTTACTAAATTTATTCAAAACAAACTCCTACTTCTAAAGATGATTGGTTGAGTTACCAGTCACGTAATTAAAATGTCTGACCAATGTTAAAGGAGAAGAATTTCATATCATCTCCTTCACGTTCTTGTAATGCTTTTGAGAAACTAAAGACCATAGGCCCCATGGGTGACAACCATTGTACAGAAACTCCATAAGAAGCTCTATATAGCGTTGGGTCACTATAATCAAGTAAACCATCATTGTTGTAACTTTTATTAACGTCTAAGGACTTATACTTGTTGTAATCAAACTCTGTATCCCAAACGTTACCCACGTCAAGGAAAATACTACTGCGCACAGAGTTATCAAAGTCTGCTTCTACAAATGGGGTCGGAACGATTAATTCCAAGCCCCCAAGTGCCATCGCATTACCACCTAAAGAACGAGTTGATATTGTGATGGTATCGTTTGATGGGTCAGAATAAATCGGCACACCGTTGGGATCGGTCAAAATCAATTGTGGAGTTACCTGCAAACCACGAGGTCCGACGGTATTATTTTCAAAACCACGTAAGGTATCACTACCACCGGCGGTAAAATGTTGAGTAAAGGGCAATATTTGGTCAATACCGTTTACTTCACCATAGCCATTACCATAACCCGCTTTAAATCTTGCTAAAAATGACCAACGTTGATTACGTGATAAGGGGAAGTACCACTTAGCATCCACTTCGGTTTTAAAATAATTCACGTCAGAATTGGGTGTGGTAATACTAAATGATGCCCGTTGTGATGAACCAGCAGTGGGGAAAACACCACGGTTTAAAGTCGAACGTAACCAGGCAACTGAACCTAAAAAGCTGTCATATTTAATCGCGGCGTCAGGGTTATTTGGATCAATAAACTGATTATTAAAACGTGTGGTTTGCACATAAGGCGTATTCTGGAATAACTCAACACTACTGTAAGTTAAACCAAAGTTAATACGGTTAAATTCATCAATTGGGTAACCTATAGTGCCACCAACAGAATATTGTTTACTGTTGTATTGAATGAGGTTAGCCGAGCTACCATCAAACTCACTGTAAGAAACACTGCCACCTAAAGATATGCCATCGATGGTGAAATACGGGTCAGTATAAGAAAGTTGCACACTTTTTTGATATGACACGGTACTGACGTTAAAAGCAATACGTTTGCCGGTACCTAAGAAGTTATCTTGTTGAATACCCGCCTGTAAGCTCAGTTTAGTTCTGTCACCATAACCAATACCGGCATTAAATGAACCCGATGGTTGCTCTTTTACTGTAAAGTTAACATCTACTTTGTCATCTTCACCTGGGATACGGATGGTTTCGAAGTCCACTTTTTCCATATAGGTTAAACGAGATAAGCTGTTTTTTGACGACTCCAAAGTGGCATTAGATAACCAAGAGCCTTCCATTTGGTTTACCGATTGACGTAATACTTCGTCTGAAGTGCTGCCATTACCGGCAAAGTTGATACGGCGTACATAAATACGTTTACCTGGGTCAACTGACAATACTAGCTTAACGGTTTTGTCTTCTTCGTTAATATCCGGAATAGTAGTAACCGTTGGATAAGCATAACCAAAACGGCCTAAGTACTTACTGATAAATTCTTCGGTATAAGTGACTTCAGCTTGGTTATACAACTCGCCTTTAGTGAGCGGTAATACGAGTTTGATATAAGCTTCATGGCCTAATAAGTCACCAATTAACTCGACATCTGATATGGTATAGAGCTCACCTTCATCCACGTTGAGGGTGATATAGATACCACTTTTCTCTGGTGTCATCGATACCTGAGTCGAATCGATATTAAAACGTAAATAACCACGGTCTTTGTAATAGCTGGTGATGGTTTCCATATCACCAGATAATTTTTGTTTCTGGTAGCGAGTTTCAGACAAAAAATCCCACCAAGGGGTATCAAATTTTAACTCGACCTGATCAAGTAATTCTTTGTCACTAAACTTGCTGTTACCGACAATATTGATCTGTTGAATTTTTGCCGCGTCACCTTCTTCAAACAACAACTTTACGTCAACCCGATTACGGGGCAAGGGAGTAATGATGGCACTCACATCGGCGTTATATTTACCAATGCTGTAGTAGAAGTCTTTTAAACCATTTTCAATTGAGGTTAAGACGGTTTTATCCAGTGGTTCACCGATCTTGATATTACTACCATCGAGGCTTTCTTGGAGTTGTTCATCTTTAATATCATCGTTACCGTCAAAAATGATACTGCTGATAGTAGGACGTTCTTTTACACGCACTAACAACACTCCACCATCACGTAAAATTTGAATACTTTCAAAGTGGGTAGAGGAATACAGCGAACGGATTAACTGCGAAATGCGGAAACTATTCATTTCATCACCGACTTTCACCGGTAAATAGGTTAACGCGGCACCTAAGGCAACCCTTTGCAAACCTTCAATTTTGATGTCTTGAACGACAAATTCGCTTTCAGCAGCCACATTAGCAAAGCTAGTAATGGAAAGGATCAATCCGGCAACAACTAACAGTTTAAACTTCATTTATTAATATTCTTCCTAAACGCACAACAATTTGCGCATGACCTGTTCGGTCGGTAAAAACTACAAACGCGTTATATCATTAACAATCGCGATGCTCATTAGTAGCAGCAAAATGACGCCACCTATTTTAAAGCCAATTTCCTGTACAGACTCAGAAACCGGTCGCCCGCTAAAAAGCTCTATAAAGTAATAGAGTAAGTGGCCACCATCAAGCACTGGAAGGGGTAAAAGGTTAATAATTCCTAAATTGACGCTAATTAAGGCTAAAAAGCTTAAAAAGTAGACTATTCCAGAACTGGCACTCATCCCCGCACCTTGTGCGATAGCAATTGGACCACTCAAATTTTTAACTGATACGTCTCCACTTATCAGCTTGCCCAACATTTCGACACTTAAAGTCATCAAACGCCAAGTCTTGTCTAAAGCTTTGCTCACACTATCAATAACACCGTATTGATAGGTAAAAAGTACACCTTCCGGCCACTTGTCTAAGGTCGGGGTAAAACCCATAAATCCTTGGTTTACACCGTTGGTCTCGCGTTGCCCAACCGTGCCGGTCAACGTCAGTTCCTGACCATCTCTTTCAACATCAACACTAATAACTTGCTGTGGACGTTGAATTACATAACCCACTATTTGTTCCCAATTTTGCATACTAGTTCCATCTAGGCGCAGAATTTTGTCACCAACCCGTAATCCAAGCAAATCTGCGGCTGAATTGTCTAATACTTGACCTAAAATCAGCAAAATCTCGGGGCGGTAGATACTAAAACCTAAACTGCTCAATGCTGAACTGGTTTCGGGCTCAAATTTCCACTGACTGCTATCCAGCACAGCAAAACGTTCGCTATAACTGCCTGCCGCTTTCCAACCAATAGGAATAGCTGATTTGCCAATGTAAGACATCAGCTCAAGATTCACTTCTTCCCAGTTTAAGGTTTGGCGTCCACCAACACTAGTAATAACCGAATTGGCTGGTATACCCGCGCGCGCCACTATCGAATCGCTTTCAATCTCACCTAACATAGGTTTACTGGTTGGCACACCTATCAGAAACATCAGATACAACGCAAAGGCCGCAAAAATAAAATTAACTATGGGACCTGCTGCAACGATCGCAATCTTTTTAAGCACGGGTTGGCGATTAAACGCCATGGCGAGCTGTGCTTCAGGGACTTCATCGACCCTTTCGTCGAGCATTTTGACATAACCACCGAGCGGAATAGCGGCGATTACATATTCAGTGCCGTGTTTATCAGTGCGGCGCCACAGAGCTTTACCAAAACCGATAGAAAAACGTAATACTTTAACGCCACAGCGTCGCGCCACCCAAAAATGTCCCCACTCGTGCACCGCGACTAAGATGCCTAAAGCAACAATAAATGCCGCGATATTACGAACCAATTCAAAAATCAATGTAACAACCTTATGTGTTGTGTAGCCAGCGTACGTGCCTGTTGGTCAAGCATTAACACCCCTTCGATGTCGCTAATATTTTGTAATTCAGTAGCATCCAACACCTCTTGGTTGATCTGCGCAATTTGCGTAAATCTAATCTGCCCTTTTAAAAATGCGTCAACCGCTATTTCATTGGCGGCATTTAAAATGGTGGTAGCACTTTGCCCCGCATCGCTGGCATCCATGGCTAACTTAAGGTTGGGATAACGTTGCGTATCGGGCTGGCAAAAACTGAAATCTGCCAACTGCATAAAATCTAAAGGTGCGACGCCCGACTCTATGCGCTGCGGGTAAGCCAATGCATGGGCGATAGGTGTGCGCATATCGGGGTTACCCAACTGCGCGATTACCGAACCATCACAATATTGCACCATAGAATGAATAATACTTTGTGGGTGCAATACCACTTGAATGTCCTGGCTTTGCAGGCCAAATAACCAGCGGGCTTCAATAAACTCAAGGCCTTTGTTCATCATGGTGGCAGAGTCTACCGAAATCTTACGCCCCATATCCCAATTGGGATGAGCGCATGCCTGAGCAGGTGTCATATTACCAAGTTCATTAATGGGCGTGTTACGAAAAGGACCACCTGAGCCTGTCAGTAAAATTTTACTGATGCCACTTGAAGCTAAATCACCGTAAACAAAATCATGAGGTAAACACTGAAAGATAGCGTTATGTTCACTATCAATAGGCAATAATTGCGCCTTTGATTCGTTCGCGGCTTGAATAAACAACTCACCCGACATCACTAAGGCTTCTTTGTTGGCCAGCAAGACTTTTTTACCCGCTCTGACCGCGGCCAATGTAGGCAATAAACCTGCCGCACCAACGATAGCAGCCATGACAATATGTACATCGGCGCTACTTGCAACTTGCGCCAAGGCTTCTGGCCCAGCGATTACCTCACAAGTTAATCCAGCGTCCATACACAAGGTTTTAGCCAAGTTATAGTCAGCAACATCAGCAAGCACGATATAGTGGGGCTGACAGCGCTTAGCTTGTTCAATAAGTAAACTTATATTTTTGTGGGCGCTAAGAGCATAGATCTTATATTTGTTAGGATGCCTAAGCACTACATCAATAGTACTTACACCAATAGAACCGGTAGAGCCCAATATGCAAATGGATTGCATTAAGCCATCCACATAACATAACAAAACGCAAATACCGGAAAGGCTGCGGTCAAACTATCAATTCTGTCCATAATGCCGCCATGTCCAGGTAACAAAGTACCGCTGTCTTTTAGTCCAGCACAGCGTTTAAACATACTTTCATTTAAATCACCTAAGGCAGAAACTCCAACGGTTAAGGTACCAACAAATACCCATAGCCAGATCCGTGATGCATCCACATGATAGTGCAATGCCGCAAAGGCGATAATGGCAGAAGAAGCAAACACGCCGCCCATTAGGCCTTCAATGGTTTTGCCAGGCGAGACATTGGGTCTTAATTTGTGTTTACCAAATTTGATCCCCACAAAAAAGGCTCCAATATCAGCAGCCCACACGATACCCAAGACATAAAATATCAGAGACGCGCCATAAAAATGATCCACGTCATACAGGCTAGTGCGCAGGCTTACCACCGCTACCCAAGTAGGGACCAGGGTTAATAAACCAAAAATTGCTCGTAGTATTTTACTGGTATGCCAGACAGAACTAAAACGCGGATATAATAAAATCATCACAAAGGATACCGCCCACCAAAACGCAGCGGCGGATAAAACCCAATGATACAAAGCGTTAAGTTGCCCTTGATACCAAATCATCTCGGTAGGTAATAACCAAGCTAATAATAAACACGCCAATACGATCACCGCGGTATAGGCTGATTTAGTGATTGCTCTGGTCATGCCTGACATGCTTGACCATTCCCAAGCACCTAAACCCACCACGCCAGCAATCATCAATTCAAAGCCAAGTAAAGGCATAAACAAAATGGCGAATAATGCCAAAGGCGCCAAGATAAGAGCCGTAATAATACGTTGTTTTAACACATTAATTTTCCAAACCGAGCATTCAGCAACTTACTTGTTCACCCGTCAATCCAAAACGACGTTGACGCTCAGAAAAATTTGCGACAGCCTGAGTGAAAACTTCTTCATTGAAATCAGGCCAATATAGATCAGTAAAATACAATTCGGCGTAGGCAAGTTGCCACAACAAAAAGTTACTGATGCGTTGTTCTCCACCAGTGCGAATTAACAAATCTACCTCGGGCAGATCGAACGCACAGGTGTGAGAATGAAATAGTGTTTCGTTAATCTCACTTAGCTCAAGTTCACCGTTTTTAACTTGAGTACATAGGCTAAGCGCCGCGTTGACTATATCCCACTTACCACCATAATTAGCAGCAATATTAAGGGTTAAACCCGTATTATTGGCGGTTAAGTTTTGTGCCTTAGCAATTTTATCAACTAACTTAGGATCAAAACGGCTGGTATCACCTATCACTCTGAGCCTAACATTATTTTTATGCAGTTTTTTTACTTCGCTATTCAAAACTAACCTGAATAACTCCATCAGAACCCCCACTTCTTCAGCGGGGCGGTTCCAGTTTTCACTGCTAAAAGCAAACAAAGTAAGCGCGGCAATATTATTTTTTATCGCAAATGACACCGACGCTTTAACTGCATTGACGCCAGCTTTATGGCCAAAGGTACGGATCTTACCTTTTTGTTTAGCCCAGCGACCATTGCCATCCATTATAATAGCCACATGCTGAGGCATTACTGGGCTACTTATCTGAATATCCGTTTCCATCAAACTAACGCCACCTTTACTATACTTCCATTAACTCATGCTCTTTCTGAGCAAGAATGTCATCAACCTGTTTGATATAGGAATCCGTTAGTTTCTGGATAGAATCTTCACCACGACGGGCATCGTCTTCACCAATTTCTTTTTCTTTTAACAACTCTTTAATGTCGTTATTGGCATCACGGCGAATACTACGAATAGCCACACGCCCGCCCTCTGCTTCGGCACGCACGATTTTAATTAAATCTTTACGACGCTGTTCAGTCAGTGCTGGCATAGGAATGCGCATGACAGAACCAGCACTCATTGGGTTTAAACCCAGATCAGATTGCATGATGGCTTTTTCTACCGCGGCCGCAGAGCTTTTATCAAACACAGTTAAAGCTAAGGTACGTGCATCTTCGGCAATAATATTAGCTAACTGTCTGATAGGTGTTGGCGTGCCGTAATAAGGCACCATGATACTGTCAAGTATGCCGGGGTGAGCACGGCCCGTGCGAATTTTAGCCAACTGACTGCGTAGTGCAGTTATACTTTTTTCCATACGCTGACTTGCGTCATCATTAATGTCATCAATCACGATAAATTTCCTATTTTTGTAGTATTTTCTCGGGGTGGCATATTAATGTGCCTTCGTCGTCACCCAAGACCACAGCCTTCAGGCATCCCGGTTTGTTCATATTAAACACCCTAATTGGCATGTTATGGTCTCTGGCTAAAGTAAAGGCAGCTAAGTCCATCACTTTCAATTCTTTGTCTAATACTTGGTTGTAGGTAAGGGTTTTATACATTACGGCATTGGGGTTTTTAACCGGATCTGCATCATACACGCCATCCACTTTAGTGGCTTTAAATACAGCATCGGCCTCAATTTCAATGCCACGTAAACAGGCTGCTGAATCCGTGGTAAAAAATGGATTTCCAGTTCCTGCAGAGAAGATCACCACCCGACCTGATTTGAGTAAACTAATAGCTTCCGCCCAATTATAATCGTCACATACACCGTTAAGTGGAATAGCCGACATCAATCTAGCATTCACCGAGGCGCGGTGTAAGGCGTCACGCATAGCTAAACCATTCATTACTGTGGCTAACATCCCCATGTGATCACCTACCACACGGTTCATGCCGGCTTTGGCTAAACCTTCGCCTCTGAACAGATTACCACCACCAATGACTAAGCCAACTTGTACACCTAACTCGACTAATTCCTTAATTTCTTGCGCCATGCGCTCTAGTACTTTGGGATCAATTCCAAAGCCTTCTTCTCCCATTAACGCTTCACCACTGAGTTTCAACAAAATTCTGCGATAGACGGATTTAGG
>NZ_LSNE01000011.1:317315-343612 GCF_001565895.1 Paraglaciecola hydrolytica | reverse complement strand
GCAATATTCATAGATTGGCATTTCCCTGAGTTAATTAAGACGTCGAAAGTTAAGCAATCTTATGCTTAAAAAAAAGCACCTCATTTTGAGGTGCCCGTAGTTTATATGACAATGGCTTTTGGCAAAAGCCAAAGGCACATTTATTTCTTAACAGCTGCCATTTGCGCGGCGACTTCTGCAGCGAAATCTTCTTGTTTTTTCTCAATACCTTCGCCAACTTCAAAACGCACAAAGTTAACAACTTCAGCGCCTTTAGATTTCAATAAAGCAGCAACTAATATGCTGGGGTCTTTAATGAAAGGTTGGCCTGTTAAGCTAACTTCACCGGTAAACTTGCTCATACGGCCAGCTACCATTTTTTCTGCGATCTCAGCAGGTTTGCCTGATTGCATAGCGATGTCTAATTGAATTTCTTTTTCTTTCGCTACCACTTCAGCAGGTACATCTTCAGGTCTAACAAACTGAGGATTAGCTGCTGCAACGTGCATTGCAATGTCTTTAGCCAATTCTTCATCGCCACCTTTAAGGATAGCCAATACGCCGATACGTGCACTGTGTACATAGGCACCAACGTTATCACCTTCAACCGAGACAACACGGCGTGGGCTGATGTTTTCACCAATTTTGGCGACTAAAGTATCACGTACTTCACTAACCTTGCCGCCTTCAACTTCTAGGCCATTTAAGGTTTCAATGTCGTTTACTTTATTAGCATTAGCTACGTTGATCAATTTGTCACCAAAGGCAATAAATCCTTGGTCACGAGCAACAAAGTCTGTTTCGCTGTTAAGTTCCAGCATGGTGGCAACACCATTAGCTACTTTGGTCAAGATAACGCCTTCAGCGGCGATACGGCCTGCTTTTTTAGCGGCTTTAGCTTGGCCAGATTTACGCATATTTTCAATCGCAAGTTCGATGTCACCATTAGCTTCAACTAATGCATTTTTACAATCTAACATGCCCGCGGCGGTACGCTCGCGTAATTCTTTAACTAGGGCTGCAGTCACTGCCATTTTCGTTTCCTCAGCAAATAAAATTCTTGATTAAGTGTTAAAAAACAGGGGCTGCTGCCCCTGAGTTTTACATTTTTATCGGTACATTCTTATTCTAAGAATAAGCCTGCACTAAGCTACGTTTGAGCGATGATTACTCAGCCGCTTCAACAAACTCGCCTTTTTCGGCTTGTACTACGATGTCTTTTTCACGACCTTCTGTAACGGCAGCGGCAGCGGCGTTCAAATATAATTGAACTGCGCGGATCGCGTCATCATTACCAGGTACGATATAATCAACACCGTCAGGACTAGAGTTTGTATCAACGATAGAAATAACTGGAATACCAAGATTTTTGGCTTCAGTAATAGCAATGTGCTCGTGATCAGCATCAATTACAAACAGAACGTCAGGTAAGCCGCCCATGTTTTTAATTCCACCCAAACTGCTTTCTAGTTTGGCCATTTCACGTTGCAACATTAACACTTCTTTTTTGGTAATTTTATCAAAAGTGCCATCTTGACTTTGTTGCTCAAGATCTTTTAAACGTTTGATGGATTGACGTACTGTTTTCCAGTTAGTCAACATGCCACCTAACCAACGTTTATTTACATAAAATTGGTCACATTTGTCTGCAGCTTCTTTGATTGCGTCGCTCGCGGCACGTTTAGTACCAACAAACAAGATCTTACCTTTTTTAGAAGCAACGCTGCTCACAAAGCTTAAAGCTTCATTGAACATAGGAACGGTTTTTTCTAAGTTGATGATATGAACTTTGTTACGTGCACCGAAAATGAAAGGTTTCATTTTAGGGTTCCAATAACGAGTTTGGTGACCAAAGTGAACGCCTGCTTGAAGCATGTCGCGCATAGATACATTTGCCATTATAGTTTCCTTAAGGGGTTAGGCCTCCATATATCCCAGTACTCGATCCTCTACTGATAAACTAGTAGAAAACACCCCGAACACTGTGTCGATATATGTGTGTTATTTAAGTTAGTTTCGCGACAATCAGCAGACTTATTTACCTGCATTGATTTCAGCGGGGCGCTTTATACCATGGCTTAGCGCTTTATTCAACGTTTATACCCAAGCAATCTGAAAATGCAGGATTCAGCTTGCTAGGGTATATAGGGATCGGCCTATACATCACTTAAGTGAAAAGTTAAGATAGAGGCTGATTAAACCGTCAATGTTAAAAAAGATAGGAACACCGTTTTGCCTGCGACTATTAAAACAGCTTTAGAAATTGAAAAAATGCGTATCGCCGGTCGTTTAGCCGCTGATGTTTTGCAAATGATCGAGCCTTTTGTCAAAAAAGGCGTGACTACCGATGAACTCAATCAAATATGTCACGACTTTATTGTCAATGAGCAACAAGCGATCCCTGCACCGCTCAATTACGGTCAGCCCCCTTTTCCTAAATCTATCTGTACCTCAGTCAATCACGTGATTTGTCACGGCATTCCTGCGGACAAAAGCTTAAAAGACGGTGACATAGTTAATATTGATGTGACCGTTAAAAAAGACGGTTACCACGGTGATACCTCAAAAATGTTTGTAGTGGGTAAACCGTCTATCTTAGCCGAGCGTTTGATCCGGGTGACTCAAGAGTCGTTGTACATGGCGATTAAGATGGTCAAACCCGGTGTTCGTTTAGGTGATATAGGTCATATCATTCAGCAACATGCCGAAGGCCATAACTACACCATAGTGCGTGAGTACTGTGGCCATGGCATCGGCGCTAATTTTCACGAAGATCCCCAAGTAGTGCATTATGGCAAACCCAATACTGGTGAGGTACTTGAAGAAGGCATGTGTTTTACCATTGAACCGATGATCAATGCTGGACAACGTTATTCAAAAGTTCTGCCTGACAGATGGACAGTGGTCACTAAAGATCGCAGTTTGAGTGCCCAATGGGAACATACTTTATTGGTGACGAAAAATGGCGTAGAAATTCTGACCTTACGTGACGATGAACAAATCGACCGAATCATTAGTCATTAATCTTATATGCCAGTCTGATTTCAAACTGGCAATAGAACACCGCAAATGACACAGTATTACTCCATGATCCAAGCAAGATAACCCTATCTTTGTAGAGTTGACTCCCTAAGCTGAATAAAAGGAACCTGACTTGTCGTTACAAAGCCTCGTTGCACAAATTAAACTTATTAATTCCGCTGATAATATTGCGGGTTTTAAAACCTGCATCGCCAACAGTTACGAATGGTTAAACAGTGAATTTTGCCGTGGCGACGTAACTGGGCTTGTCACAGGCAGAGCCACTTTTGTTGACAGTCTATTGCGACATTTATGGCGATTGGTTGAACTCAACCAACAAAAACATCTCAGCTTAGTCGCCGTTGGTGGTTATGGCCGCGGCCAGTTACAGCCCTACTCCGATGTGGACCTACTCATATTAAGTAGCAAGACCTTTTCTAAACAGCAACAAGACATGATCAGCCGTTTTATTACCCTTTTATGGGATATCGGTCTGGACGTTGGTCAATCAGTCAGAACCACCAAAGAAACGTTTAACCAAGCTAAACAAGATGTCACTATCGCCACCAATTTAGTTGAAGCCCGCTTATTAACTGGCAGCCAAGATAGTTTTGATGAGTTGCAAACTAAACTGCATTCCCGTTCATATTGGAGCAGTAAAGACTTTTTCCTCGCTAAACTTGAAGAGCAAACCCAGCGCCATTCCAAATTTAAGGGCACCTCTTATAACCTAGAGCCTAACATCAAAGAAAGCCCTGGTTGCCTACGTGATATTCAATCCATTGGCTGGGTAGCCAAAAAACATTTTAAAGTGGTTGATGGCACCGAATTAGTCAAAAAGGGTTACTTTAACGAGCAAGAATTCGAAGAGCTTCTTGAGTGTCGCGACCATTTATGGCGTATTCGTTTTGCCCTACATTTAGTAGCCGGGCGCAGCGAAAATCGTTTGTTGTTTGATTTTCAAACCGACATTGCCAGTAAACTAGGTTATGGCGAAGAAGGTAAAGAATCCGTAGAACGCATGATGAAAGCGTTTTTTCGCACGGTTAGGCGTATCAGCGAATTAAACGAAATGTTGCTGCAACGTTTTAGCAACGATGTACTGGGTGCCAAAGTCAAATCCAGTAAAACCATCACCGCCGAATTTGAAACTCTAGATGACCTAATAGCACCTCGTCATAACGATGTTTTTAAGACACCGGAGAACATTCTAGAATTTATACTTCTGATTGCTAACAATCCCGAAATTAAGGGTTTGCATTCCAGCAGTTTGCGCCAATTACGCTTAGCCAGACGTAAGTTACATAGCCAGTATTTTTCCGAGCGAGAGGCTTGTCGTGAGCTGTTTATGCAGCTAATTAAACACCCTAACTTTTTTGCGCTGGCCTGGGACATCATGCACAAACACGGCATATTGCAGGCCTACTTACCCCAGTGGGACAATATAGTCGGCATGATGCAGTTTGATTTGTTTCATGCTTATACGGTTGACGAACACACCCATCGTTTGGTTAAAAATATTCAGCACTACGGCCTGCCAGAAAACAAAGACTTTCCCCGCTGTGGACGTATCGTAAAAAATTTGGATAAACCCGAGTTGTTATACATCGCGGCGATTTTCCACGATATTGGTAAAGGCAGAAATGGCGATCACTCAAAACTTGGTGCCATCGACGTTGAGCAATTTTGTATCACCCACAAGATTGAGAGTAAAGATGCTGAGCTAATCAAATGGTTAGTTGAAAGCCACTTGTTGATGTCGGTTATTGCCCAGCGCCGTGATATTTATGATGCCGATGTGATCAACGAGTTTGCCACAGCAGTGCGTTCACAACACAACCTTGATCATTTATATGTACTCACTTTGGCGGATATTCGTGCCACCAACGATAATTTATGGAATGACTGGAAAGCCTCCCTACTGCGTGAGTTATATCTATTAACCCAAAAAGCCTTTGATAATGGCTTGGAATGTAAAGTCGCAATACAAGACAGAGTGGCCGAAAACCAAGCAAAGGCACGAGAAATATTGCTCGAAAATGGCATGAACCTAACCCAGATAGAACAATTCTGGAAGCGCCTGAGTGATGATTATTTTGCCCGTTTCAAACCCGAGCAAATAGCATGGCACGCCAATGTTATTCTCGCATCTCACCCCATGACTGATGATTTTTTACTGGTTGAAGCTAACGAAACCACGGCTAAATCAGGCACCGAGTTAATTGTATATGGCAAGGTGAAAAAAAACATGTTTGCCCAGATTGCCTCGGTATTAGATAGCCGTAATGTATCCATCCACGATGCGCAGATCATGCGCACCCATGATGGTTATATCTTTGATAGTTTTATTATTCTTGAGCACAATGGTGATCGAATTAATTCAATTTCCCGACTCAATAGTTTGAAAAAAGCCGTTGAAGATCAACTCACTAAACCCGGCCTAGAACATAACAATAAACGTAAAATGTCCCGCCAGATGAAACAACTGGATGTACCTACCAAAGTGCGTTTTTATTCCAGTCAAACTAATGTCAGTTTGGTTGAAATCGAGGCACTCGATGCGCCAGGTCTGTTAGCCAAAATTGGCGAACTGTTTGTAGAATTAGAATTCAATTTACACATGGCAAAAATATCTACGATTGGCGAGCGAGCCGAAGATTTATTTATTGTCAGTAACAGCGACAATCTACCTTTGTCACAAAATCAACAAGTACTTTTTAGAAACCGCTTAAACGAAACCCTGCATTAATACCGAACCATAGTGATAAGTGCTCGCTCAGCGAAATTTTAAAAGGCTTAATCAAGGTGCTTGAGTGAAGGAATAGTGATGCTCTTTCGAGCGCAAGCAACGCAGAACAAGCTCTTTTAATCACAAATTACATCCTGTTAAGCGGTTTTAGCAGGGTGTTGGTTTTTATTTTTTGCCCATGCTCATCACCATATAGGCTTTACTAAAACGTGAAGGTTGTGCGCGGTTAAGCGACGGGGGTGGCTGACTCGTGAGTTTAAAACCAATTAACCAAATACCAATAAACAACAGAGACGCCGGAATCGGTAAGGCGTTTAGCTCAAGCTTGGTTAAATATAAAACGATAGTAGGCATCTGTTGTTCAAGCTCGGCCAACAATGACGAACTTGGTGAATGCGCTAATTCAGGCTGGGTTTGAGTTAGCAGGGTATTGTTATCTATATCTAAGGCGGTGGTTGTATGCCCACCCTGTTCATCTTCGGGTGATACGGCAACAAGATAACAGTTTTCTGGTTCTACCATCGCCAACTCTAAGGCTTTGGCATCTTGTGTCAAAAGTATCAAAACACTGCAAAATATCAACACTATCATTGTGCTTGCTCTGGCCATGTCCTTCCTCACTCAGCGCTATAACAAAATCTTACTTACTATCTAATAACAGGGTTAATTAGACAGCTTGAGCAGATTAGAACAGAGCTTGAGTAGTGACAAATGCAAAATTAATTGCTTTCAGATTAGTTTTTTTTATCTGACCAGTGGAGTTCAAACAGTAAGTTATTGAGCCACAGCTCAAAAGCTTTGATGATGGGTTTATCTTTATCCTTTTTACGATAGACCAAACAAGGTTCACCATAAAGTGTCGTTTTGTCACCAAAAGGCGTTAGCAAATCGCCGCGCTCAATCATTTGATTAATGATGGGCAAATACCCCATCGCAATGCCCGCGCCACTTTGGGTAGCGTCCAGTACCGCTCTAAAACTGTTGAGCATTAACTCATTGCTTTTGGGCGCAGCATAACCCCACTGTTTTAACCACAATGGCCAATTAGCCATGTCTACCGAGGTGCGGATCAATCGACAGTTTTGCAGAGTATCTAAGTTTGCCTGAGGATTTTTTTGTAAATACAGCGGGCTACAAACCGGGGTAATAGCAATCTTAAAAATCGGTCGGTAAATTAAATTAGGCTCATCACCTTTGACCCGCCGAATTGCCACATCCAAGGTTTCAATGGCAAAATCTGCCCTGCTCGCATCTGAATCAATCTGGATATTAAAATCTTGTTGTTGTTCTTGAAATGAATGGACATACGGCGCCAGCAGCGTACTCACTAACATAGGTACGGTATTAATCGTAAAGGTAGATTTTGTCTGGCTGCTGATTAGCTCATTGGTGGCACTTTGCAATTGCTGTAAGGCGTGTTGAACCTGAGCAAAGTATTGTTCTCCTGCCGGATTTAACACTAACGAGCGATTAAGGCGGGTAAACAAATCGATACCAAGCTGTTCTTCTAAGGTACGAATTTGATGGCTTACCGCAGGTGGCGTTATATATAATTCTTCAGCGGCCTTTTTAAAACTTAAATGGCGCGCGGCAGCTTCAAACACTCGCAGAATATTAAGCGAAGGTAGGCGATGATTCTTTTGATTATTCAAGTATACCTTTCTTGCCTTAATTAGGCCCAACTAGCGTATAAAACACCTGATGATATTGATTATCCTAAAATAAAAATCGTTAAATTACATCTATTTATGCTGTTTAAATGAGCATATCTCATACGTTTTTAACTTGGGTTTAAACCAGCAGGCAAGATAAGTACCCACACTTTTACCAATGTAATATAAACACCACAAAACTGGCACCAAATTGTCACACTCCTAACTTAAGCTGGGCCAACTACCCTAACGTTGTAATGAGTTTATGTTTACTGTTGACGAAGTCCTGCTCAAACATTATCCCAATATTGCCAACAAACCCTTACTCTCTAAATCACTTACCTTTTTATTACGACGTTTGTTACATGAGCGAGAAATGCATGAGTTTGCAACGCTCTACCCTCATTTACGTGGTTTAGATTTTGTTGAACAAGTACTGGATTATTTTAAAATCTCGTATTCTGTGCGCGATGTTGAAAAAGAACATATTCCCAACGAAGGGCGCGTGGTTATTATCGCTAACCATCCAATCGGTTCACTAGATGCGTTAGCGTTGATCAAATTAGTCAGTGAAGTACGCAAAGACATCAAAGTTATCGCCAACCAATTATTAATGGCGCTCCCCCCCTTACACCCCTTGTTGTTACCCGTTAACAATATGCAAGGTGGCACAGCAAAAGAACACATTAAAAGTATCCAACAACACCTAGAGCACGAAGGTGTGGTGATTGTATTTCCGGCTGGAGAAGTATCTAGGCTTAGACCTCAGGGTATCCGTGATACCAAATGGCAAAGTGGGTTTTTACGTATTGCTAAACAAACCAAATCTGCGATTTTACCTGTTTACATTGACGCCAAAAACTCCACACTCTTTTATAGTTTATCCATGTTGTACAAACCTTTAGCATCCATGTTATTGGTCACTGAAATGTTTAAACAACAGCGTAAACACTTGCCCATTCGTATTGGTGAACTGATCCCTTACAGCTCCTTCGCAACAAGTAATTTGGCTAAAAAGTTACAAGTATCACAGTTTAAAAAACATCTTTATAAAATTGGCAATAACAAACCTGGCATCTTTATTACCCAGAAGCCCATCGCCATGCCCGAAAACCGCCAAGAACTTAAGCAGGCGCTAAAACGCCATTGCCAACGTTTAGGTGAAACAGCTGACGGGAAAATCATCTACTTGTACCAACATGCAGAAAGCACAGCCATCTTGCGTGAAATTGGCCGACTACGAGAAATCGCCTTTCGTGCAGTGGGTGAAGGCACCAACAAAAAACGTGATATCGATCACTACGACCAAGATTATTTTCAGTTAATCTTGTGGGATCCAGAAGAGCTAGAAATAGCAGGAGCCTATCGTTTTGGCGACGCCAAAAATCTGATAGCTAAAAATGGTCTTAAAGGCATTTATTCCTCAACCCTATTTGATTACAGCCCTGCGATGAATAAGTATTTTGAACAAGGTTTAGAATTAGGCCGCAGTTTTGTACAACCCAAATATTGGGGTAAACGTAGCTTAGACTATTTGTGGTATGGCATAGGTGCATTTTTACAACACCATCCGCAGTATCGCTATTTATTTGGCCCCGTTAGTTTAAGCAATAGCTACCCACAAGCGGCTAAAGAGTTGTTAGTAAACTTTTACACTCTGTATTTTAAACAGTCAGCACCTGTCGCCACCTCAAAACATCCGTATCTGTGTCATCTGCACAAAGAGTTTTTTAGCGGCGAGGACTACCAGCAAGATTTTAGCTTACTCAAAAAGCTGTTAACCAACATGGGTGTTGCAGTGCCTACCTTGTATAAACAGTACACCGAAACCTATGACGAAGGTGGCGTGCATTTTATCGATTTTAATATCGACCCAGATTTTAACGATTGCATCGATGGGCTAGTGATTGGGGATATTAGTATGTTGAAAGCCAAAAAACGCGCAAGGTATATGCCGAATGCACCGGCGGTGGAACCGCAATAGCTTTGAAAGATGAAGCGCTACGCGCACTTATCGCTGCGCGACCGCAATCCATTGCTTTCTTCAAGCCGCGTCCCTGCGGCTTGAGTTACTTCTTCTCAACAGCCAGAAGAAGTAGCCAAGAAGGGCCGCTCTCCGGCCAACTTACTTATCCAATTTTATCAGAACCTTGTTGATCAAACCGGCACGGAGAGTATGTCCCTATACTCACCTCGCCTTGTCCAGACGTCCTGTCTAGCCATTTGACAAGGCACTAATAAAATTGGGTAAGTTGGAGTCGAGAGGAAAAGCACACTCTTCGAATTAACGCCCATTAAAAAAGTTAGACAATTATTAACTTAATAAAGAACAAAGGAAGATAAGCCAGTAACTTATCCCTATGTACTTTTTTTACTCAAAACATTTTAACCAAGGCGAATAGACATAAATTCTATTAAGCCTCTTTGGTCAAGTTGTAGAGTAATAACAAATGTAATTTCACCTTCGATAAACCTATCAGGGCCAATCTTTCGAATATACTTATGCTCATCTAAGAAGCTGACTATGCCTTTATGTTTACTCTTTTCTGTGACTTTTAAAATAATGGAATTCAATCCAACCATTGATTCCTGAATGTTCATTTCGCTGTAGTCGTACTCATTACCCAAAGCCCGAAACATTTGATCCTTTAGTTCGTTTTTTCTTGTTAAGACGGGCTCCATATCAGGAAAAACCGTTTCGATTTTTATGTCTGAAGACAATAGAGCGAGGTAATTATTAATATCTTGCTCAGCTGAATTAATTTGTTGCAGCTTATTTTTAGCCTCTACATAACGTTGTGCATATTGCAGCAATTCTTGTGCTGAGAATCTCTCCATAGCGCCAACTTGTATGGACACAATTACTAAAAAACAAATTATGTATTTATACATCGCTCCTCCTTGTTTACCTGACAGCTTATTAATTAGAGTCATTTTAAATTGTGATTTAACATGGGCTACATGTTCACGACTATAGTTTAGTTTTCAATAATTCCAAACTCTTCAGCAAAAGCGCATTGGTAATTTTGTTTGGCAATTGATGTATTTAACTAGACGCTAACAATGTGCCTTTTCCCGAATAAAAGCCCTTCTAGCCCTACTTATGACGGACTGAAGCTCGACTTACAAAACGTCAATATCCTACACTTTTGTAGCTTGAGCTTTAGTCCATCGACTTTGGCAGCGAAGCTGTGCTTTTTCTTCCTCTCGACTCAAGGCTCGCCGCTTATTGGCTAAATTATGCGGGTCAATTGGCAAGGATAGCCAATTGAGCTTTTCGCTGTCGGGAACAGCTAAAAGCGGCCTGCTTAATTTAGTTAATAAACGGAGTAAGAGCCTTGCTGGAGAGCGGCCCTTTTGGGTTACTTTTTGCGGCTGTTGGGAAAAAGTGACTGGCATATCAGGGATAACATGTCATAAACGCAATGGATTGCGGTCGCGAAGCGATAAGTGTGCGCAGCACACAATCTTAGCTTAAGGCCGCAGGCCATAAGCATGTTAGCGTTTTGGCACCAGCAACGCGGGGTCCAATCGTTCACCAAACCAATTGATCCGCCAGTCAAGATGCGCTCCTGTTACTCGGCCTGTGGCACCAATTTTAGCGACTAACTGACCTTGTTTAACCACTGTGCCCTGCTCTACTGTTGCTGCACTTAAATGCAAAAAAGTAGATGAAACGCCCATGCCATGGTCGATGATCATGGTGCCGCCTGAATAATACATATCACTTACGTACAAGGTCACTATGCCATCGGCAGGAGCGTATACGGGGGTACCTGTTGGCCCAGCCACATCTACACCATAATGAGGATTTTTGGGCGTACCGTTAAATACTCGTTGGCTGCCATATACACCACTTATCGGGCCTTGGGCTGGCCAGATAAAATCTTGCATAAAGTCAATACGCTGATCATTGTTCTGCCTGGCTTTGCCAATCTGTGCATTATCTTGTTGAATGCGTTTAGTGACTTCTGGTGGAGGCGAAACATACTTGCCCTCTACCCCTTCAATACGTTGAATATCATATTCACGAGAGCTGATAACTAAGTCTTTGCTGTGTTGTTTACCCTTTTCGTCTAACCAACTTAGCGTGTTTTTTAGTTCAGCATCACGATTAAAACCAAAGGCAAAATGACCATTAGAGCTTAGGGCTATGGGTTTGTTATTTAACTTTAACTGACTGCCGCCAATTAGACTGCCACGGATTAAACTGCCTTGAGTTAGTTCGCCCTGCATGGTTAATTCTGCGGCTAGTCCACTCAGGGGCCAAACCAATAACAACATCGCACTTAAAAACTTAAGCATAAGCAATAGCGCCCTTGCCTACACCTTCAAAGGCTAAAACTTTGTAACTATGCGACAAGTCCAAACGTTTGTGTTCGTTGGCCATAAATTGGGCTAAACATTCTACCGTGGTATCCGTATCAATCAGCTCTGATTCGGCCTTGGGTATCGCTAGTTCAAAACGACCTTGTGAAGACTCATAAGCAAACAACCAATGCGCGTTAAAATCACCAGTGTCTAATTTAAAACAGACATCAGCCGTTGTTACGACATCCTCGGTTGAACCTATGTAAATGTCTGCCCAACGCTGTGCCCAATAAGTTTGTAACTCAAGGCTGTCTTGTTGGTCTTGGTAGACTAAAACTTTTGAACGATGACCATGGGCGATACGTTGGCAGTTGCCATCATGCTTTTTTAAACCGTGGGTATAGTGGTAATAAGGTGTATGGATAACTTCAGCACGTAACATTAATTCAATGCCTTCAACGTTATCGGGCAAATGGGTGGCGATCACATCTTTTAAATAATCACTAACCGTAGGCATGGTTACTTGGTCAGCATAGACAAAAGCATAGGCCTCGGCCGGGCAGTTTAAGTGGATAGAACGCCCTTGTGGGCGCATAAAATCCACTTTTACATAATCGGTTTTATTATCCCTTTCTACTTGGCTGTAACTATGTTCAACCGGCACCAGTAATTTGTGATCAATATGCAAATCAATCAGATACTTAAGTTGTTTTTTAACCTTAGAAAAGTCCAGCACCATGCTCTCTTCATTAAGGTCACCGTTGAGGATCACGTCCACAATCCAGCTTTCGCCTACCATGCCACGCTGCGGGCATAGATAAGAAAAATCCATCACGGTTAAATCGTTAACAAATAATTGCATGTTTGCTTCCGCTGTTATTTCCCACTCTCACTCCAGTATATCGATTCATTTCTATCTGTCAGCTTTGCGCTTTAGTTAATTGATCTTTTAAATTAGGTGGTATGCCGCGGATCATTAAGGTATCACTTGATGGATCATAACTGATCCTGTCACCAAGTAACGCACGTTCAAAACTTAAACTGATACCACCACCAGCCCCACTAAATTTAGCTAAGGTTTTTAGTGCACTGCGATCCGCTTGGAAATTATCCTCAACGGGTTGTTCTGCGGTTTGATTAAACTGATAAAAACTGTTTTCTTGACCCGGTAATTTAGTGGCTAACTCTTTAACTTGAATGTCTTCGCCCTGTTCAAGTTTTTCTTTGTAATATTCAGCGACCTTTTGACGGGCCTGATGTTTTTCATGAGGATCGAGTTGTTCAGCCGCTAAATAGGCATCAACAGTATTAAGCAATTGTTTGTTTTGTTGTTTGATGTCGACCAATTCTTCACAGCCAATAAAGTGCATAAAAAAGTCACTTACCTTGCGACCCATACGCCCTTTAATAAAACTGATATAACGTTGTTGCTCGGGCATTACACTGAGTTGGGTTAAATCGATACGCACCGCTAACTGCATTTTGGCTAAATCTAAATGGTCGCTGGCGGTAAGTTCTAACTCACTGGTGATTTCAACATGTTGCTTAGTATTGATAATCGCAATCATCAAATAATCGGTGGCTAAAAACTGATAGTGACTAAATATCACGAAGCCGGTTTCGACACTGGCGGTATCCAACAGGGATTTTTTCAGTTTTTCACTGGCGCTAATACTAAATTTTACAAAGTCGCCTTCGACACTAATCGCATCTTTAAGCAAATCGGCAAAGGGCGTTTGTGGTTCTTGCTGTTCGTCTGCTGATCCTTCGTCAACTTGCGCTACAAACCCACCGACCCCTTTGGCGGGTTTCACATTAAAGGCGTGATTAATTTGCTGCGCCAAATCTTCAATGGCAGGACTGACATCAAAACAACGATTACGCGGGATCAAGACTAATTCTTGCTGTTGATTAATGCTCAGTTGATGAACAACAAAATGGTGAATTAAAGCACTCACAGGGTATCCTTTTTGGGTTTGGCTAAACTAATTTCATGCAAGAGACCAATAATAGTCATATCCTTCATCCTTGAAACTGCAGTTTGGTTGGCTGCACTCATTCGCCCCAATCACTAAGTAAACTAAGCTTATGGGGTCTCATTCATTTGCCGCCGCCGCGCAATTCCAATGATTTTGGGTAGAATGCTAGGATTATTCGCATTTTATCCCCAGCATTGTTACTATCTCGCTAATTGCACTCGCTATTATTTTCTGAGCTCTTTACATGCCACAACAATCACAATATTCAGACAATCAGTTTGAAATCATCATGCATGACATCATTGTCGTACTTGAAAAACATCAGGTTAAACGCGATTTGTCGTTAATGGTCTTAGGTAATGTGCTTACCACCATTTTTCAACAGCAAGTGCCTGAAAATCAGCGCGCTAAAATGGCCGAACAGTTTACACAAGTGCTACTAAAAAGTATCAATGGAAAATAAAAAAGTTCTATGATTTTAGTCGAAACACCACGCCGCAAGTTAGTCACTCAGTTAGTTAATTGGGGCCATTGGTTTGCTCTGGTTAATATTGTAACCGCCATTATTATTGCGGCAATTTACATCGTAAATTCTCCCGCACCAGGTACACCTTTAGGTACCTTGTTTTTATTTACCAATTGGATCAGCCACATAGGTTTTTTAACCTTTTTTGGGTTTGTGATCTTCATTTTACCCCTGTGTTATTGGGTGCCTAAGGCCAAAGTAGTTAAAATTGCGGCTTCTATTAGTGCTGCGATTGCCTTGGCTTTATTGGCTTTTGACGCACTGTTGTACAACAAATATGGCGTGCACTTAAGTTTTAACTCGGCCAACCTCATCCGTAATGAAGCGCAAACTGCCCTAGCCGAATTTGGTTGGCAACAATGGGGCTTTTTGCTGATGTTGTTTGTGGTGTGGTTATCGGTACAATTAATTGTGGCCAATGCCTTGTGGCAACGTATCGAACGCCTACAAAAACGTAAACTAGGCCTACCGATTACGGCATTTTTTGTCACCTGTTTTGTTGCCAGTCATGCTTTACATGTATGGGCTGACGCTAATTTGTATCAGCCCATAGTACGTCAGGATAATATGTTTCCTTTGTCTTATCCGGCAACCGCTAAAACGCTGTTAGCCAAATACAATTTGCTGGATTATGACAATTATAATCAGCGCAAAGAATTGCAATTTAACCAAGATATCGCCGGTATTAGCTACCCAAGTGAAGCGCTGTATTGTCCAGTTGATAAACAAAATAAGGTTGCCATCTTAGTCGTGATAGACGGTGAATTACCTAGTAATGTAAGTGGTTTGATGCGAGTTAATAATCACTACGGAATAAATTCAACTGAAGTGGGTAGTATCAATTCTGTGCTGTATGGCTTGCCAGAGCTGTATCACCATGCATTAAAAAACTATGCACCTATCTTATTAGAACTACCACAATCCCAAGGTTTAATGGTATCGCTGTATCAAGCAGACTCAGGGCAACAAAGTTCATTGACTCCTTTTCAAGACAATTGGCAAGACTTCAAACAACAACTACAAAGCGGCAGCAGTAATCTAGCTGTTGGTTTTATCAGTGCCGAACAACTAAACGAGCTCATAACAGACGAATTTGTTAATCAATATAAAATCATGCTCAGTAGTTTTACTCATACCAACAACTTTGCACAAAGTTTGATGAGTAATTTTAGTGTTAACCATACTGTGTCTAATCGCGAAGACTTAGCCCCAACAGCCTTAGACTTGCTTGGCTGTAAAGCCCAGCCTAAAGCCTATAGCACAGGTACAAGTCTCACGAGTAATAATACCGCTGATTATGTGGTTAGTACGCAAGGTAGCAAAGTGATGTTATTTACCGCTGATAGTCGTATCGAAGTATTGAGCAATGGCAATGTCAGGGTGTTTGATATTCAAAGCGGTGATGAAATATTTAGCCCAGTAGATACCAACCTACTCAGTCAAGCCATTAAACGATTGAGTCGTTTTTCGGCAAAACGCCAACCTTAATAGCCATCCATAACAAAAACCAATAACATAAAAGCCTGATTATTCAGGCTTTTTTTGCATTAACTTAATATCAAAGTCGGTGTTCACCAAGTTCAAGTTGTCTAACAATAGTTGCTTTTTCTCGGCAGAAATCGTCCAGTAAAAGGGCGTCATCATTAATAGGTTTTGTCTTTGTTCAAGACGAGTTAAGTGCATAGTAAAACTGAGCCTTGTTTGTGAAACTAAGCTAAAACCTTCTGGGACTGTATTATCTAACTGATGTTTTTGCGGCGTATCATACACTTGCTGTTTGAGCGCAAAAAGATGGTCGGGAGCGGGATCAACACTTAACCACCAGCCTTGGGGTTTTAAAATTCGTAGGATCTCCGCTGCACTGCTTGGCGCAAAAACCTGAATAAGCGCATCCTGACTCGTATTTTGCACTGGCAAATTAAAACTACTGGCAACCGCATAAGCGATATCTGGGTGTTTTTTGGCTGCTTTTTGAATGGCAGGTTTAGAAATATCGCTGGCACTGGCATTAATCGATAAGCCAGCCAAGTTTAATTGCTGTTTGATTTTGGCCAAATAATAGCCCTCACCACAGCCTGCATCGTATACATTAATTGGCTCTCTTACTTGCCCCAAAACCTCTGTTAACAACGTGGCCACTTGCTTAGCTAAAGGTAAATAATGATCTTCTGCCAAAAACGACCGTCTGGCTAACACCATGTCTTTGTTATCACCGGGGTCTTTGGAGTTTTTGTGTTGAGCTAACAGTAAATTTACATAACCTTCTTTAGCTCGATCAAAACGATGTTGATTGTCACAACACCACGAGCCAACAAGGTAATTTAACTTGAGTTTACATACGGGGCACAACCAACGGGAAGGTATTTGATTATCTGTGCTCTCACTCATGCTCATACAAACGCCATTCCTAACAATGAGATCTTGCCTGTTCTTGTCATATTTCACTGCCTAATTACTAGTTGGGTTTTATATTTGGCATGTAAGCACTTCTTACTCCGCTAAACAAGTACAGACGCGTTTGGATATGACAACTGCTGCTTGTTTCATCGTTTAAGTTGATACCCGTTGAGAACCTAGATACTGCTGTTTGGTAAAATCCTCTTTTGCCCATCAACACACTGCTAGCTTAAGGGCTAAAAATGCTAATATGTCCATTATTAGCGCTAAACAACGATTAAACACTGAAATGAAAACCCATTTATTTGCCACATCAGTTTTGCCTTGAGCTTTATTTTGCGGTTAGGAATAACTTACATGGATATTTTATGACAATTAGATATGCTAAGTTCTTAAAATGAACGTT
The DNA here is from genome assembly GCF_001565895.1 of Paraglaciecola hydrolytica. Taxonomy (GTDB): domain Bacteria; phylum Pseudomonadota; class Gammaproteobacteria; order Enterobacterales; family Alteromonadaceae; genus Paraglaciecola; species Paraglaciecola hydrolytica. Next base: position 326,592 of record NZ_LSNE01000011.1, on the reverse strand, counting down.
TAATCAGGGGATTAGCGTGTTAAGGCCAGATTTAACTGAAATCGAAGTTGTGGGGCAAGTGTTGTGTGTCAAACTTAAAAATGTCTGGACCAAAGGTTTTGTTGCACAAGTAGATAACCATTGCCAAGAATTGGTTCAGAGCATCAAACACCAACCTTGGGCCGCCTACATTGATATTCGCGACTGGATAATGCCCTCAATCGAAGCATTAGATGGGTTCCAACGCATTTATGATTGGTGTGCTCAGAATAATCAAACTCACGAAGCAACGGTCTGTCGTTTTGATACCCAAAAACAAATTATTGGTGATGTTTCAAGTTATACACCTGAATTTCACTACTTTACCCAACAATCAGCAGAAGCAGTAATTTGGCTCAATAAACAAGGATTCGAATTTACCTTACCCGCAAACTTCAAATAAAAAGGACTAAAATTAATTTTAAAACCAAACTGTCAAATCTGCGCCTAACCAGAATTGTATTGGTCTTTAAAGCAGCGTGTCACCTCCTAGTATAAATTGCATTTTACCCTGTAATAACTACCCACTTCATATCACCACCACACTAGACTCAACACAAAACACTAATAAATCAACACCTTACATTGTGGCACATAGATAGCTTTAATTTACACACACCCATGTGTTAATGCTAATTCACTAAGGGTGTTCATAAACACTATTTCATTTAAACCACCTAAGGAGAATTGTGATGAACAAAGACATAGCAAAAGGTAAGTGGAATCAGTTGAGCGGTTCAATCCAAGAAAAATGGGGAGAATTAACCAATGATGAAATTACTGAGATGGATGGAAAATTTGATAAATTTTATGGAAAAATGCAAGAGCGATATGGCATGAGCAAAGAAGAAGCGCAAAAGGCTTTTTATGGGCTAAGCCAACCTCTAAGGTAGCAATATCGAGAGTTGAGCCATCATGCATTTCTAAAATCGAGAGGTTAACATGGACTTAATACGCATTATTTTCGCTATATTATTGCCACCTGTAGGTGTGTTTTTGCAAGTTGGCTTTAGTGGCGCGTTTTGGCTCAATATTCTGCTGACTTTATTAGGTTATATTCCAGGCATAGTGCATGCAGTCTGGATAATTGCAAAACGTTAAAACAGTAAAAACGGTAAGACTTGTGGTTGGGGAGGCATTCTCTATAGTCTTAACCGTATATACCCAAACAACCTGAAGATGCGAGTTTCAGCGTTTCTGAGGGAGTTTAGTTCTAGGCGAACTGATGCAGGAATGGCAATACCCTTTCAAATCAGTTCAACGCCGAAGTAAGCTACCTCGGAAGCGCCGTGCCGGTGGGTTTAAATCCGTTTTATACCGCGTTAAATGCTTTCGATTTAGTCCACTAGACCTTCAAGCATTTGCCTTGTCTAAAACGGATTTAATTCCCACTGAATCCTGCATCTACAGGTTGCTTGGGTATATACCCAAACAACCTGTAGATGCAGAATTATGAATACCTTCCATGGTATTCACCATAGGCCAACCTGCGGTTGTTAAAATGTGTTCCATACACATTTTTCAGTGGTTTGGTATATTTAACAATGTTTACCCAGCAACAAGCTCCCAGATACCTTCGCGTAAAATGCGACTAAAGTTGATGAAAGTCCTATCCGTCCTTCTAACAATCACCCTGTAATAATTACTGGCCACTGGTAATCCTTACGCACAATGATAACAATCAGCAAGCAATCAATAGCTTAAAAACATTCTATCTATTTGTTTTTATTAACTTTTACCCAAGTGGCTTAAGCATTGCAAGATTACACCCAAGGAGGAATGAAAGCCTCCGACATGCAAATTAATAAATTGATCCAACAAACAACTCGATTTTAAAGGAGCTATATTATGGCTACTGCAACAGCAAATACTCAAAACCAAGCAGCAAATAATTCAGGTTCACCAGTAACCAACAAAGCAAGTGCCGCCTTACATAAAACGGTGGATACTTTGGCCGAAAAAGCCGCTGGCACTGAAGAAAAACTACGCGAATCAGCCTCTCATTCTGCCGAGTCTATTGCGGCTCAACAAAAAGCAATTCAAGATAAATGGCAGAATTCGAAAGCCCGTAATTATGCCACCGAAAACCCTTTAGCAACTGCAGGTATTGCCTTTGCTGCAGGTGTGTTATTAACCACTTTGTTACGCCGTTCATAAGCTTTTATGTCTGATAAAAAAGAGCAAGCAGCACCAAGCGAAGAGCAGATGTCTTTAGCTACTCAGTCGCAGCAAATCTTAGATTCTGTTGGTGTTGTTATCTCTGACTTTCAGCAACAATGGGCAGCACGTTTTAACTTAGCGGCTAAAGAATGGCAATTGTCCAAACAATCTGCCTCAATGGTCGTTATTTTATCTCTAATGCTGGCCGCTGTTTTGTCTACCGTATGGTTAATCAGCAACCTAGCTTTGGGTTTTATGTTATTTCAGGCTGGCCTAGGAGTTTATATCCTAAGTCTATGTCTGTTAGTTTTGAACATAAGTTTAATGTTAGTGCTGTGGCTTACCATCAAAAAGCTTTGTCGTAATATCGGTTTTTCTCGTTTTATCGATACTTTATCGAGTAATACGGCGAATACAGATACAACAATGGAGTAAACCTTATGTTAGCAAACTGGTTAGTGGCCAAGGCTTTACGCGATGTAACGGAGCAAGAAGAGATAATTTGCCGCTATAAAATACAAGCTAAAGTGCATCGCTTGCGCCTTCATTACAGAACTAAATCCTTGTTAAGAAGACCGGACGCATTGGCTTTAGTCTTTTTAAGTGGGTGTTTACATGGCTATGTAGGTAAAAGACACAGTATCAAATTGGCGCCCTTAATCACAATGGCCATGAATTTATGGCGGATAAAATCCATCAGCGATGAAGGCTAAGATCAATATATCCGCCGATGTTTAGCTCTACACTTAGTAGAATTAACCTGAACGTACTGCGCGATTAATTTTCATCTTCTTCATCGACTTCAATAAAATAGGTACCCCAACCATCATAGTGAACCTTATGTTTGGTGGCGATTGCCAGTAGCTTGTCGGTGTCCTGATTGAGCAGTTTTTCATCTAACATGCGTTCAACGACAGCATCAAAACAGAAGACTTCACCACCATCGTCTAACTCTAACTCTTCAGCATCACCCACTTCAAAACCCGCTTTAAATGCATCTACGGCGGCTTTTTCTAAGGCATCAAAGTCTGAGCTGGCAAAGTGATATTCAATGGTATGGGCCTGACTATCATCACTGCCATCTTCAATCAGCGCGGCGATGGTTTCTTGATTGAATTCATACCATTGCTGTAATTCAGTTGCTGTACTCATGTTAATTCCTGTTAATTAATTTATTGGGTTAAGCATTACGCTGGGCTATTTCTGCATCTAACTTAGTGATTTGTTCACTCATTTGCTGATGAAAGTAGTTAACCCACGCTTTAGTGCCTTTGCTACTGTCCATCAACTGAGGTTCACTTGCTTCGATGAGCAAAGTACCATTGTCCCAGCGATTAAGTTTAATTTTATTATGTAGATTACTTGCAGCGATCGTGACTATCGGCTCATTACAGGCCTTAGCTAAACGAAACGCGCCTGATTTAAACGGTAATAATCCACGGCCATAACTGCGTGTACCTTCAGGAAAAAACCATACAGACAATTTTCTGTTCTGAATTTTTTTAACTGCACCTTGTAAAGTATCCTGAGCCTTACCTGAGTCTTTACGATCGATCATAATATTGCCTGACAGCCAATATACCCAACCAAAAATGGGGATCCACTTGAGGCTTTTTTTCCCCACAGTGACAGTACCTTTTTGCGCCGCAGCACAAATAGTCAGTAAATCGTAGCTATTTTGATGGTTGGCGATAAAGACAAAGGGACCACCTTGGACAACCGAAGGCGGAATACGCAGCTCAATTTTCAGGCCCAGAAAAAATACCACGCTGCTGTATAACTTACCGGCAAAGTGCACATTATCTCGATGAAATGGACGCGCAAGGCAAACAACAATCAAAATAAAGTTGATCAATAAAAAATAAAATAAAATGAAAATGACACGGATTAACGCTAACACAGACTGTCCGACATGCTAAAAATTGGCCGCTAGTATATACCCAAAATCATTGGAATTGCACAGAGGCGGCAAAAGAATGAGAGCCCATGAGCTTAGTTCACTAAGTGAGTAGGGCGAATGAATATAGCCGCCAAACCTGCAGTTTCAGGATGAAGGCTATAACACTTTCAGAGCCAGCCTAAATTAGTTCAAGTCATTGTTTTTGTTTAGATTGGTCAGACTTCCACGATAAATTTTCACATAAATAGTGAATTAAATGAATTATCTTTAAATTTAGCCGATAATCTTTGCACAATGTGGTGAAATACACCCAGAAACAATAGGAAGTTATGATGCAGACGTTTAAGCATGAAGATCTGGATGAAGACATTCTGACGGACTTGCTGGAAGAGATTAACGAGCTTTATGAAGCCAGCGAACAAACTTTAATCGAGCTAGAACTAAAACCTAAGGATAACGAATTACAACGCTCCTTATTTCGTTCTATCCACACCATCAAAGGTGATTTAGGTTTAGTCAGTTTTTCCCCGCTGATCCCATTGTTGCAGCGCGTAGAAGACTTACTGGATTTTTTACGCAAAGGCCAAATTGAATACACCAGCAACATGAGTGACTTAGTGCTGTTGACCATGGACAGAGTGAAAATTTTTGTCGAAAGTTGTATTACGTCGGGCTCCGCAAGTTACGACGAATCCTTGTTTTCGCAACTTGTTACCCAAATTCAGCGTATATCTCCTGACAATAGTCCTCTGCATGAAAAACTACTGGCCGAAGCAGTATTATTACTCGATCCGAGTTTAGACTTGCACCATGGTGATGAAGAAACCACCACCAGTACTCAACCAGCCCCGGTAAGTTTAGCCACTACGGGTATTCCAAAATCCATTAGTAATGAAAAACGTTCGGATATCGTGTTTTTTCGTGAATTAATGAAACCCATTGAAAAACGCTCGATGTATTGGGAAGGCCGCGGTGATCGTATCGCTAAGCTAGCAGCTTACATTAACAAAGTGGCAGGCTCTCCGATCGATGAAGACCAACTCGCTGTTGCCTGTTATATGCACGATTTTGGCATGGCCTTTATGCCCATTGAACTGCTGCATAAAGAAGACAAACTGAATGAGCAAGAATTTAACTTAATGCGCTCTCACGTCTATAAAAGCGCGAGATTATTAGAATATTTAACCCAATGGAATGAAGCGCGTAAAATTGTTATGCAACATCATGAACGTATCGATGGCACAGGATACCCGCTAGGTTTAAAGGAAAAGGATATTTGTGATGGTGCCATGTTACTTGGCATTCTCGATACCTTTGACGCCATTACCCATGCTCGAGCCCATGAAGCCCACTTACAACGGCCCAAGAAAAAAGCAGTGATCGAAATAAACCGCATTGCAAAAGGTCAATTTAGCACAAAGTGGATGCAAGCATTTAACTCAGGAATGGCCGCTTTACTCACTAAATAGCTAAGTTAATATGCTTATAATTTAAAGACATTTAATTATTCGGACAAAGGAACGACAGCTATTACCATGTCACAACAATTGTACCAAATAGCAAAGTATTTGATGCTAGGCTTAGGAATTGGCATCTGCTTGGCCCCGTGTTTTGTTTTTGCGCAAGTTAAAGACAGTAAAAAAATGGCCATTTCTTATGTCGTATATCCACAAATAGAGCGCTATATCGATTTGATCAGTGATATTTATACTGAACTTGGCTACGAAGTTACAATAATTCCTACCCCAGCCACTCGGGGCTTGGTCTTACTAAATGATGGTGAAGTGGATGCAGATGTAGTACGTGTAGCTAAAACCGTGCAAAATTATCCCAATGCGCTTTTAGTTGAACCTGCACTGAAAATTGGCAAACTTGTACTTATTTGTGTAAAGGATGTCTTGTGTGAGCGAAGTGTCCTACAAGATAAAAAAGCGGTGATACTCTCTACTGAGGGCATACAACTTTTTTTAACAGAACCACATATCTCTGCCCGAATAAAAAACATCCAAGCATTAACATACTCTATCGATATGTTGAAAGCGGGAAGAGCCAACTACGCTATTTTACTGATAGATGGATCCATTGATTTTACACAAGACTTTAACTTGCTAACCTTGCAAGAAATGGCGATTCACCATGTTATGCACAAAAAACACGCAGACTTGTTGCCCTTAGTCCAACAAAAATTAATCGAAAAATTACCAGCGTTTAACGCCCAAATAGAAGAAAAAAACTTAAGTTCAGAGCAATAAAAAAGTGACCTAAGTCACTTTTTTAGTCTACTTAAAGTTTGAAAATCCTAACTTACATATTCAGTTCTTTAAGTTTACGTGTCAGGGTATTTCTACCCCAGCCCAAGCGTTTAGCCGCATCTTGTTTATGGCCATGAGTATAATGCAATGCACGTTCAAGCAAGATTTTTTCAAAGCTAAGCATAGCCTCATCCAGTATATTATTTTGACCTGCTTGCAACTGTAAATCAGCCCAATTTGCTAATAATGACTGCCAGTCATTACCCTTGCTGCTAGGCTCAACCGCTAAAGGTTGTTGATGGATCTCAGGTGGTAAATCGTGAGGCAGTACTTCTTGGCCACTGGCCATCACCGTTAGCCAACGGCACATGTTTTCTAGTTGCCTAACATTACCCGGCCAAGGTAACTGGGCTAAGATCTTTTTAGTTTCTTTACTCAGTGCCTTTGTTTCTACCCCAAGTTCCACCGCGGCTTTTTGCAAAAAATGGCCGGCTAATAATGGAATATCTTCACGTCTTTCGCTCAACTTAGGAATATGAATGCGAATAACATTCAGGCGATGATAAAGATCTTCCCTAAACTTACCTTCAGCCACTCTTTGCTCAAGATTTTGATGAGTTGCCGCGATAATACGTACATCCACTGAAACAGGATTATGACCGCCTACCCGATAAAACTGCCCATCGGCCAATACCCTTAACAAGCGTGTTTGTACGCCAACCGGCATATCACCTATTTCGTCTAAAAATAGCGTACCGCCATTAGCCTGTTCAAAACGCCCTTGCCGTGCATTTTGTGCGCCAGTAAACGCGCCTTTTTCATGACCAAATAATTCGGATTCAATCAAGTCGCCTGGGATCGCTGCCATGTTCAATGCAATAAAAGTTTGTTTGGCTCTAGGGCTATGGCGATGTAGGGCTTGAGCAACTAATTCTTTACCCGTACCGGATTGACCATTGATCAATACGCTGATACTGGAACGCGACAAGCGCCCCACAGCTCGAAAAACTTCTTGCATGGCTGGCGCTTCGCCGATAATTTCAGTGGCCTTGATTAACTCGGGCGTCTGATATTGTTTGGTTTGCTCTCGCGCATGAGTCAACGCTCTGCGCACTAAATTAACTGCTTCATCAATATCAAAGGGTTTAGGCAGATATTCAAATGCACCACTTTGATAGGCATTAACTGCGCTGTCTAAGTCAGAATGGGCGGTCATGATAATCACCGGAATATTAGGGTAGCGTTTATGTACTTCTCCCAATAATGTCACACCGTCCATCTGGGGCATGCGAATGTCTGACACTATCACTTCAGGTGGCTGACCGGTTTCTAATTGCAGCAATAAGTCTTGTGGATTTTCAAAACTAAAACATTCGATACTCGCGGTTTGCAGGGCTTTTTGTAACACCCAGCGAATCGAGCTATCGTCATCCACTATCCATACGGGTTCTGAACTCATTTATCTGCATCCTTTTTATCGATTGGTAAATATAGGGTAAATTCTGTGTTGCCTGGCCAGCTATCTACTTCGATCTTACCGCGATGATGGCCTATCAAGGTTTGTGAAATCGACAGGCCCAGTCCGGTGCCTTGCTTTTTACTCGTCACCATAGGGTAAAAGAGTGTATCTTTTAGTTCTGTTGGTATACCTGGTCCATTGTCAATCAGCTGAATTTTTGCGCACAAAGGAAAGGTCACACCATGAATGATCACGTGACGTTCGATGCGAGTGATGATCTTAATTTGCGCATTTGGCGTGGCATTTTCAGTGAGTACTTGCACACTGTTACGTACTATATTCAGCGCGGCTTGTTGGATCATATCCTGATCGATATTAATGTCAGGGATACTGGGATCATAATCCCTCACAATCTTAATATCATGGTTCAAATCTAAACTGACCAAAGTACAAATTTTTTCAATAACCTGATGAATATTTTGCCAGCAAAAATTAGGTCTGGCGTTAGGTCCTAATAAACGATCCACTAAGTTAGTCAGACGATCCGACTGCTCGATAATCACCGTCGTAAATTCTTTTTGGTCAGCTGAGACTAATTGTTTCTCTAATAATTGTGCAGCCCCACGAATACCACCTAGAGGGTTTTTAATCTCATGAGCCAAGCCTCGCACCAATTCACGTGCAGCTTGTTGCTGAGCCCACTGATGGGTTTCTTGACTGATTTTTTTCTGCTGTTGAATAAGGCGAATTTCCAGCAAGATCTGCTTACTCTTACCATCGAGCATATGAGTGGCTGACACATCAGCTAATATATGACGTCCATCCGCAAAGGATATTTGCACTTCACTATCAGAAAAAGCCTCACCATGTTGGCTACTTGTACTAAATCTATCTAAATCAAGAGATGAGTGAACAATATATTGATAGACCGAACAACCGACTAATAAATTAAAGCCGCGGTCGAAAACAGATTGAGCAGCATGATTGGCATACTGTATATCTAACTTTTCATCCAACAACAAAACAGCGGTAGAAAGGTTATCTAATAAATTTTCCAAATTAAGACGCTCTGACATAAACTCATTTTCATCACGCACTTTTTCAGTGCAAATTAATTATTATCCTCCTACTTATGCACACTAATTTTATAATTTATAGCTAATTAGCATGAATAAGCGCAGAGGCTTGGTGCAAATAAAAGGTTTGCTGTCCTGATGATGCAAAGATCTTGCCTGAGTTGTCGCGTAACTTAACTTCTAGTTGATGTTGTCCACGCGGTACATTTTCTAACTTAATTTGCATTTTACCTTTTGTATTAACTAATTGATTATCAAGAAGTAATTCAAACTTTCCTAAATACTCTGGGCTAATATTAAAATTCACCATAACTTCACCAGAGTTATTTCTAATAGTTTCTTCTGCCATAGGCGAAAGAAATTCAATTTGATAATCCGGCTTTATTTTTTTGTTTAAGGCTTTGCCACTATT
>NZ_LSNE01000011.1:295367-317183 GCF_001565895.1 Paraglaciecola hydrolytica | reverse complement strand
CTATTTAAAGCCCCAGCACTGACTAATGCTGGTACCACTGCCCCATTAACCTGCCCTAGTACTACTGGCTCGGAGCCGGGGCTAGGAAGGTCGCTGTACACCACGCTACCGTCAGATTTAACGGTTTTATAAATAGTATTAGCCACACTTACACCACTCAATAACATCAGTAGTAATACACAACTCAAATAAACATGTTTCATAGTAGGCACTTAAAATACTCAACCCTTGTAATATTAAAGAGTTTACCCCCTTATTAAGCAAAAAAAAGCCCGCATTTGCGGGCTTGTTATTAATTGCTATATCAATTAGCAGCTGTAATACATATCAAACTCAACTGGGTGAGTCGTGGTATTCAGTTTTTGTACTTCTTTCATCTTAAGTTCGATGTAAGCATCAATCATATCATCAGACATAACGCCACCAGCGGTTAAGAAGTCACGGTCGTTGTCTAAGGCATTTAAAGCCATTTCTAACGAGGTACAAACTTGTGGGATGGCTGCAGCTTCTTCAGCTGGCAAGTCATACAAGTCTTTATCCATCGCGTCACCAGGGTGGATTTTGTTTTTGATACCGTCAAGACCAGCCATCAACAAAGCAGTAAATGCTAAGTAAGGGTTAGCAGATGGATCAGGGAAACGTACTTCGATACGACGTGCTCTTTCGCTTGTTACATAAGGAATACGGATAGATGCAGAGCGGTTACGCGCTGAATAAGCCAACATTACTGGTGCTTCAAAGTGAGGTACTAAACGCTTATAAGAGTTGGTACCTGGGTTAGCAAAAGCATTGATCGCTTTAGCATGTTTGATAGTTCCACCGATATAGAACAAGGCTTCTTCAGACAAACCAGCATATTTATCACCTGCAAACACGTTTTTGCCGTTTTTGCTGATTGATTGGTGAACGTGCATACCAGAACCGTTATCACCCACGATAGGCTTAGGCATAAAGGTCGCAGTAAGACCATAAGCATGAGCTACGTTATGCACTACATATTTGTAGATTTGCACTTCGTCGGCTTTTTTAACCATAGTATTGAACAAACAAGCAATTTCGTTTTGTCCAGCAGTGGCTACTTCATGGTGATGCGCTTCAACTGTTAAACCCATTTCTTCCATAACCAAACACATAGCAGCACGGATATCGTGAGCTGAATCGACTGGAGGAACTGGGAAGTAACCGCCTTTAACACCAGGACGGTGACCCATGTTGCCTTCTTCGTATTCAGTACCAGAATTCCATTTAGCTTCAACTGCATCAATTTTATACATTGAACCAGCCATATCAGTGTGGAAACGGATGTCATTGAACATGAAAAATTCAGGCTCTGGTCCCATTAACACTTTGTCGCCGATACCAGTAGCAATAAGGTATTGCTCAGCACGTTGGGCGATAGAGCGTGGGTCACGGTCATAACCTTGCATGGTGTGTGGCTCAAGGATAGTACAACGGATATTTACTTGGGTTTCTTCTGCGAAAGGATCAACAACCGCAGTATCACCGTCAGGCATTAACACCATGTCAGATTCTTGAATGCCTTTCCAACCAGCTATAGATGAACCATCAAACATTTTGCCATCTTCAAAGAAGCTGTCATTTACTTGATGAGCAGGAATTGAAACGTGTTGTTCTTTACCTATAGTGTCGGTAAAGCGTAAATCAACGAATTTAGCTTCGCTTGATTTGATTAGGTCTAAGGCCTTTTGTGCTGACATGGGTGTCCTCCAGGTTAAAAGTAAGATTAAGCAACTAAGTTAATAATTAGGCTATGGTGTTGATGTAGCTATTATCATGCCACATGGGTAAAAGAATGGAATGCCCATAATTACTGAATTTTCACGCAAGCACTGATTATCCATCATCATAACTTTGCACCATAATCGAACATTAGAGCACCAATAGCGAGCATTATGAAATATTGCGCACCATTTAGGACATTGAAATGAAAAAATCCTTAAGGCAAAATATAATTTTTCATAAATATTATTTGTCATTCGCTAAATGCTCGATAAGTCTGTACAATCCGCGCCCAGTAAAATTCAGTTAATCGGCGAAGCACAAATTTGTGTGTCGCCCCTATAGAGATAAGATAATGAGCGCACCGCAAACCTCAACCGATTTTTTGAGGAACATAGCAATAATTGCCCACGTTGACCACGGTAAAACCACCCTAGTTGACAAGCTTTTACAACAGTCAGGTACATTAGCAAGTCGTGGCGCAGCTGCAGAGCGCGTGATGGACTCCAACGACATTGAAAAAGAACGTGGTATTACCATTCTTGCCAAAAATACTGCGATACGCTGGAACGACTACCGTATCAACATCGTAGACACTCCTGGACACGCCGACTTCGGTGGTGAAGTAGAGCGTGTACTATCTATGGTTGACTCAGTATTACTTTTGGTTGATGCCCAAGAAGGCCCAATGCCACAAACTCGCTTTGTGACACAAAAAGCCTTCGCTCAGGGATTAAAGCCCATCGTTGTTATTAATAAAGTTGATAAGCCTGGTGCTCGTCCAAGTTGGGTAATCGATCAAGTATTTGATTTATTCGACAACCTAGGCGCAACTGATGATCAACTTGATTTTCAAGTTGTCTACGCATCTGCCTTAAATGGTTGGGCGTCAAATGAAGCTGATACCAAAACCGAGAATATGACTCCGCTGTTTGAAACCATCGTAAAACATGTTAGCCAGCCGGATGCAGACTTCGAAGGTCCTTTCCAAATGCAAATTTCGCAGTTGGATTACAACTCTTATGTTGGTGTTATTGGTGTAGGTCGTATTACTCGTGGTTCAGTTAAAACCGGTAAAGCAGTCACAGTAGTAAGTGCAGACGGCACTAAACGTACTGGTAAAATTGGTCAAGTACTAGGTTATATGGGCTTAGAACGTACTGAAGTTGAATCTGCTAGCGCAGGCGACATCATTGCCATCACTGGTCTTGGTGAACTTAAGATTTCTGATACGATTTGTGATCCTAATAAAGTAGAAGCGTTAAAAGCTTTATCAGTTGATGAACCTACTGTGACCATGACTTTCCAAGTTAACAATTCACCTTTCGCGGGTAAAGAAGGTAAATATGTTACATCGCGTAATATTCTTGACCGTTTGAAAGATGAGTTGATCCACAACGTTGCTTTACGTGTGGAAGAAACCGAAGATGCGGATAAATTCCGTGTATCTGGTCGTGGTGAATTACACCTAGGTATTTTGATCGAAAACATGCGTCGTGAAGGTTATGAATTAGCTGTATCTCGTCCTGAAGTAATTTTACGTACCGTAAACGGCGTATTAGAAGAACCGTTTGAAACAGTAACTATTGACTGTGAAGAGCAACATCAGGGTTCTATGATGGAACAACTTGGTTTGCGTAAAGGCGAAATGACTAACATGACTACCGATGGTAAAGGTCGTGTACGTTTAGACTTTATCATTCCAAGCCGTGGTTTGATTGGTTTCCAAACAGACTTCATGACTATGACCTCAGGTTCTGGTTTGTTATACCATACGTTTGATCATTACGGTCCACACAAAGGTGGCAGCATCGGTCAACGTAAAAATGGTGTATTGATTGCCAACGCAACGGGTAAAGCCCTAACTAACGCTTTGTTCAACATGCAAGAACGTGGTCGTTTGTTTATCGGTCATGGTGTAGAAGTTTACGAAGGTATGGTTATCGGTATGCATAACCGTGACAATGACTTAACCGTAAATGCCCTTAAAGGTAAGCAGTTAACTAACGTTCGTGCCTCTGGTACTGACGAAGCTCAATCACTGGTACCACCGGTTATTCTAGCCTTAGAACAAGCCCTAGAGTTTATTGATAACGATGAATTGGTTGAAGTTACACCAAAAAGCATCCGTATCCGTAAAAAACACTTAACTGAAAATGATCGTAAACGCGCAAGTCGCGGTCCAAAAGACGCTAATTAATTTCAGCTATTGAATTAAAAAAACCGGCAAATTTGCCGGTTTTTTGTTGCCTCGTGATTATTATATAAAGCGTTTTTATTCAGCTTTTTTCACTTCACTTTTAGCAAACAACAACATCACCACACCTAACATAATGGCCATATCAGCGACGTTAAAAATTCCGGTACGTAATGAGCCAAACCCCATATTCAGAAAATCAATAACAGCGCCATTGTTCATCGCTCGATCGTAAAAATTACTCAATCCACCTGAAAAAATCAGCGACAAAGAAACGATACTATAGGTATTTTGCTCCGAACTTTTAAACATAAACACCACTAAAGCCAATAAGACCACGCCCACGGCGGCCACAAAAATCCAAAACTTAGCAGATTCAGACATGCCACTACCCAAACCTAAAAATGCACCGGTATTTTCTACATAAACAATGCGTAAGATATCTGCAAAATAACTGGTAGCAGAGCCATAAGTCAAATAATGACTGGCCCACCATTTACTCAGCTGATCCAATAAGATACTCAGCAAGCTCACAATAAAAATGACACGGAATTTAGCGACAAATGACATAGTAACAACCTGATTAAAAATTAATAAGTGAATGGAGTGCCTTCAAAGTGCCAAGGATTATGCCGATTTTTAGCAACAATGCCAGAATCAATAACATAATGAAGGCTCTCGCGGTTGTGATCAGCAGGTGCTGCAATTTTGTATAAAAGCGAGTTTTTAATTTTAACTCAGCAACATAAATTGTTAATAAAATGTAATTTCTTATCCCTTTTGATTCTATCCCCCTAGGTCTTATTCCTGCTTAGTCATAGTATGATGCGGCCGCTTAAATTACAGACAGGATCAACATAATGAAAAAAATCGAAGCGATCATTAAGCCATTTAAACTGGATGAAGTCAGAGAAGCCTTAACAGAGCTTGGCATCAAAGGTTTAACCGTGACTGAAGTCGTCGGTTACGGTCGTCAAAAAGGCCATACCGAAACCTATCGTGGTGCAGAATATCAAGTGGACTTTTTACCTAAAACCAAAATTGAACTGGTAGTGCCAGACTCTTTAGTTGAACGCTGTGTTGATATTATTCAAAACATGGCTAGAACTGGCAAAATTGGCGATGGCAAAATATTTGTATTAGATGTTCAACGTGCCATTCGTATTCGCACTGGCGAAGAAAACGAAGAAGCCATTTAGCCTCTGCTTAACTTAAATATGCTTAACAATATTATCAGTCAGTAGGAATATCTCTCATGCCAGAAATCAACAGTGCAGTCGAAAGTTTACTGCAAAGTTCTAATACCTATTTTTTACTTATGGGTGCCATCATGGTGTTTGCCATGCATGCCGGTTTTGCTTTTTTAGAAGTCGGTACGGTACGTCATAAAAACCAAGTTAACGCTTTAGTTAAAATCATTACAGACTTTGCCATATCCTGTATTGCCTATTTTTTCATAGGGTATTGGATAGCCTACGACACCACATTTTTCAGCAGCGCTGCTGAGTTATCCGCCAACAACGGTTATGAACTGGTGAAGTTCTTTTTCTTAGTCACCTTTGCTGCAGCGATTCCGGCGATTATTTCAGGTGGCATTGCCGAGCGCGCCAAGTTTTATCCCTTTTTAATCGCCTCAGCGCTAATTGTGGCGCTGGTCTATCCCTTTTTTGAAGGCATAGTGTGGAATGGTAATTATGGTCTACAAGATAAACTCAAAGAGCTGACGGGTGAGCCTTTTCATGACTTTGCCGGCTCAGTGGTGGTACACGCGATGGGAGGCTGGTTAGCCTTTGTGGGTGTATTGTTATTGGGTTTACGACATGGTCGTATAAAAGATAAACGCTTAGTCGCATTTGCCCCCTCCAACATACCGTTTCTGGCCTTAGGCACTTGGGTCTTATGCATTGGCTGGTTTGGTTTTAATGTGATGTCAGCCCAAGCTGTCGAAGGTATTAGCGGTCTGGTGGCGCTCAACTCTTTAATGGCCATGGTCGGCGGTATTATCGCCGCTTTAATTTTTGGCAAAAATGACCCAGGATTTATCCACAACGGTCCTCTTGCTGGCTTAGTCGCAGTATGTGCAGGCTCAGATATTATGCATCCCATTGGCTCGTTGTTTGTTGGCCTAATCGCCGGTTGGTTATTTGTCATGTTGTTTACTGTACTGCAAAAAACCCAAAAAATTGATGACGTACTAGGTGTATGGCCCTTACATGGATTGTGTGGTGCGTGGGGCGGTTTAGCGGCAGGTATCTTTGGCCTCGAAGCACTAGGTGGTTTAGGCGGTGTATCATTTACTGCTCAGCTAATCGGCACTGTGGCCGGGATACTGATTGCACTAGTAGGTGGTTTTGTGATCTACGCATCCATTGCCAAAATTCTCGGACTAAGACTATCTCAAGAACAAGAGTTTCAAGGTGCCGACTTGAGCATACATAGAATAGGTTCAGTCAATCACGATTAATACCAACACTAATATAAGTCTCTGTACAACAGAGACTTATATTCCCAACGACCAACCTCACCTTGTATGCACTTCCCCGAGTTAGTCATAAAATATAGGCTGTAAAAACATAAACTCATCCCTGACTTAAAGATAATAATCTTAGTCAAAATCAGGCCGCTTACTTTTGTTTGAGGTTCAATCCCCATAAAACTAAAATGATTCCGTCACTTTAGACTTGCGGTTTAAGCTGTCAATTCCCCCAAAGCCCGCTATCCTTGCAATTTATTGAGTAACATTATGCGGAGCACAATCACATGCAGCTAGGGCAATTCTCTATCAGTTTAAACGTTAAAAACATCGCACTTTCTAAACAGTTTTACGAAACGCTGGGCTTTGTTGCCCATCCTCAATGCGGTTCGATTCAAGATAAGTGGCTTATCATGCAACATGATAAGGCGGTAATTGGTTTATTTGAGGGTATGTTTGACCATAACATTTTGACCTTTAACCCTACCGATGTAAGAGCCATTGAACACCATTTAGTTGCCAACAATATTGCTATTGACTCCCCCACTACGGGCGACGAAGGCCCAACCCACTTGATCTTAAAAGATCCCGACGGCAACACAATAATGTTTGATCAGTTTTGAGACTTACCGCAAAATCCTACTGACGTTTTAGCTTTTCCCATACCGGTCTTTAGGATAAATAATGCCCAGTTTACACTGTTGGAAATGTACCAAACCCTTAGTGGATGTCATTCTTCCCATGTCACGGCGTGAAGAATGTATCCATTGCCAAGCCGACCAACACGTGTGCCTGATGTGTGAATTTTATGACAAACGCATGGGCTGCAATGAAGAGCGCGCTGAATCAGTCAGTCAACTCGACAAAGCTAATTTTTGTGACTACTTCAAACCTGCTTATCGAACCTTTAGTCAGCCGGATAAAAGTAAAACTGACATTGCCAAAGCTAAGTTTGCTGAACTATTTGGTGACAACTTGCCTGAGACCTCAACGAGTGACCAGTTACTTAGCCCACAAGAATTAGCAGAAAAAAAATTAAGAGAATTATTAGGCGATTTATAATGGCTAATATCTGCAAGGATTTAATAATCTACGTAAGATAGTTCTGTTAAACTAATCAGGCTTTTACCCCCCTAAAAAAACGGAGAATTTTATGCTACTGGCAACCCTTGCCATCTTACTTGGACTACCTTTGTTAATTTGGAGTGCCGAACGTTTTATTCACGGTGCTTCTTTTACCGCCAGTTATTTTGGTATTTCTCCGTTATTTATTGGTATGTTCATTATAGGTTTTGGTACCTCTGCGCCAGAAATTATCGTCTCCGTGTTTGCCGCATTGCAGGGTAATGGTGGACTAGCGCTAGGCAACGCCTATGGCTCTAATATTACTAACATCACTTTAGTCGCGGGTATGACAGCCCTAATCTGTCCGATTGCCGTACAGTCTGGCATTATCCGAAAAGAAATCCCGATTTTACTGGCCATCTCGTTTTTCTCTGTTTGGCAATTAATGGATCTCGAATTATCCAAAGACGATGCCATTTCTCTCATGGGTATCTTTGTTTTACTCATTGTATGGAGTGTATGGCAAGCTAAAAAGGATAATCCCGATCAGCTCGCCGATGACGTGTCACACCACATCAGCAAAGATCGTAGTCTACTTAAACCTCACATGCTGTGGCTGCTGGCTGGTTTGGTTATTCTGATCATCAGTTCACGTGTTCTGGTGTGGGGCGCAGTGGAAATCGCCAACTATTTTGGCGTCAGTGACGTGATCATTGGACTCACTATTATTGGTATAGGTACTTCTTTACCCGAGCTCATTTCGTCTTTGATTGCGGTTAAAAAAGGTGAACACGAGATGGCGATTGGTAACGTGGTCGGCTCCAACATGTTTAATACCTTGGCGGTAGTTGGCTTAGCGGGTTTTATCCAGCCTGTGGTCGTCGAATCATCGTTTTTCTATCGCGATGCACTATTGATGTTAGGGGTAACCGTTGCCTTACTCGTATTCTGCTTAGGTATTAAAGGCCCTGGTCGAGTCAATCGCCTCGAAGGTGGCGCACTGTTATTGTGTTTTGTTATTTATAACTGGTATTTAATCAGCACTAGTTTTTAAATCGAAATTGGAATCCAAAAAAAGGGCATCTCATATATGCCCTTTTTGCTTCTAAACTATTTTGCCTCAGGATAATCGCAATAACCATCAGCTTCGTGGCTATATAGTTTAGTTTGATCTGCCTCGGCTAAGGGTAAACCTTTAGCAAAACGATTTACTAAATCCGGATTGGCCACGTAAGGCATACCAAAAGCAATGGCTTCGACTTGCCCAGCAGCTACAACTTCGCTTGCTTCGGTAAAGCTGTAAGCCATATTACCAATAATATTGCCATCGTAATTATCCAGCGCTATTTGCATCACATCAGCCTGCTGCTTTTGCTCAAAATCGGCACGCATCAAATGCAAATAAGCAAGGTCATATTCATCCAAACGCTCAAGTACGTATTCCATTAGGCTTTCTGGATCACTGTCACGCATACTGTTGTAGCTGTTAATTGGTGATAAACGCACGCCAACAAAGCCCCTGCCCCACACATTAACCACTTCGTCTATGACTTCAAATAATAGGCGTGAACGGTTTTCTAAATCGCCACCGTATTCACCATCACGTTGATTAGAACCATCACGTAAAAACTGATCGATGATATAGCCATTAGCAGCATGAATTTCGACCCCATCAAATCCAGCAGCTTTGGCATTGATTGCGGCTTTGACAAAATCATCCAATATATCTGGGATCTCAGAATCTTTAAGTACTCTGGGCACTACATAAGGCATTTTGCCCTCTGGGGTATGTGTTTCGCCTTGGATCGCGATAGCACTGGCGCTTACCGGCACTGCACCATTATTTAATGCCGGATGACAGGCTCTGCCACCATGCCAGAGTTGTAAAAATATTTTGCCGCCTTTGGCATGCACAGCCTCGGTAACTTTACGCCACGCCTTAACTTGCTCATCAGAATAAATACCAGGTTCGCGATAAAAAGCCGAATGGCCAGCTGCGACCATAGTGGCTTCGGTAATAATAAGTCCGGCACTGGCACGTTGACTGTAATACTTTGTCATTATGTCGGTTGGAATGTGTTCGACGGTGGCACGGCAGCGTGTCATGGGCGCCATAATAATACGATTGGCTAATTCAACTTTACCTAAGGTGACAGGGGAAAAAAGATCGGTCATGAACAAGTTTATCCTTTTGCAACAACAAAAAATGACTTAGCACTTAGTGCCACAAATAAGTGAATGCGATTAATAAATTACCTCAATTTCGCAATATTCCGGCTGTGTCAGCGCCAGTACTTTGCACCTTACGTTAAAATAGTGGCAATGCAAAGAAACACAAGTTGAAAAATTTCATGTGTATCTAACAAGCTACATACGAGCTAAATTTTGCTTTAGATCAAGCCCCCTTATCGAGTACTAAAATTACTGACCAAAATTGCCACAAACGTCTTAAAAACGAAGAGCAAAGAGGCTTTCAATTTGTTGCCTAAACCAACTTAATGCCTCGTCCTGTTCGGTTTGCATATGCCAATACAAGTGAGTTTCTAAGGCTGCTAATTTGAGTGGCAAATCAACTAAAGTAACGTTGCTGCTTGAATCTGTTTCAACGATAAGTTGTACAGCTAGACGATGAGGAATGGTTAATAACAAATCAGACTCAGCCACTATGGCTTTTGCCGCATGAAAATTTTGACAACGAATATTGATTTGCCGTACTAAACCCTGTTGCTGTAACAAGATATCCTCAACGGCAGCCCCACTGGGACGATTGGATACACCTATATGTCTGGCCGCCAAATAACTGGCTGTACTCAAATTATTAGCCAATGGATGATTGGCGCGCATCATCACACTAAATTCATCACTTAACAGTTTTTTGTGCAATACCGGTGGCTTGATGGGCAATGCCACATCAAAGGCCACATCGATGTGGCCCGCAGCCAGAGCGCGGGTTAAGTTTGCTCTCTCGATTTTAATACTGGCAAAGCTAGTATTAGGCGCAGCCTTGCTTAACAAAGCGGCCAACAGAGGCAATATCGAGGGCTCTAAGGCATAGTGCAAACCTAGGCGAAAATGATGTTGACTGCTTGTAGGCACAAAGTTACCCCAATGTTGGAGTATCTGGCGTAGTCGACTGAGGTTATCAATGATCAAGGGCGCCATACGCTGGCACGCAGAAGTCGGTAACATTTGATTATTACTGCGCACAAACAGCGGATCATTTAACGCTTCACGTAAACGTTTTAAAGCATGACTAACGGCCGAAGGTGTTATGTGCAAGGCTTCAGCGGTGCGCGACATATTTTGTTCCTGATAAATACTCTCAAATATTTTGAGTAAATTCAGATCCAATTTATTAATGTTATTACTCTCTAACATGACGCTTCCACAATGAATATAATTCATAGTATTTATAAACTATATTTCATTTCATTCAATCTTTGAATACCAGTATGCTGCAAGCACTTGACTCAATTAGATTCAAAAGAGAAGCCTATGGATTTTGCTCACAATACTAAAACACAAGATTATTTAAGTCGGCTTAAAGAATTTATGGATCAACATGTTTATCCCGTTGAAACACAAATTTATGGCGAGACCCACGAGCTTAACCCCGATGGCAACTGGCGTAAGTGGCAATCTCATCCTTTGATTGAACCACTCAAACAAAAGGCTAAAACCGCCGGTTTATGGAATTTGTTTTTACCCGATGCCAAGCTTGCTAAGGGCCTAAGTTGTTTAGAGTACGCGCCGCTGGCCGAAGAAATGGGACGCTGCACCTTTGCTCCCGAAATATTTAACTGTAATGCACCCGATACCGGCAATATGGAAGTGCTTTATCATTTTGGTAATGAGGGTCAACAAGAACGCTGGTTAAAGCCTTTATTAGCAGGTGAGATACGTTCAGTATTTGGTATGACAGAGCCAGACGTTGCCAGTTCAGATGCCACTAATATGCAAGCAACCGTCGTGCAGGATGGCGATGAACTCGTGCTTAATGGCAAAAAGTGGTGGACCACAGGTCTTGGTCACCCCAATGCCAAAGTAGCAATTTTTATGGCTTTATCTAATCCTGAAAACGACAAACACAGCCAACATTCAATGGTGATTGTACCGCTGGATAGGCCTGGCATCAGCATCAAACGTATGCTGCAAGCCTATGGTGATTATGATGCGCCTTTTGGCCATGGTGAAATGCACTTTGATAATGTGCGTGTAAGCAAACAAAACTTGCTGGTCGGTATGGGCCAAGGTTTTGCGATTGCTCAAGGCCGCCTAGGTCCAGGTCGAATACATCATTGCATGCGTGCTATTGGTGCCGCCGAAAAGGCCTTAGAATTAGCGATTAAACGGGGGCAAAGTCGCACGGCCTTTGGCCAGCCCTTAATTAAACTCGGCGGTAATGGCGAGCGCATCGCTGATGCACGTATTGCCATTGATCAAGCGCGTTTATTGACCCTATACGCCGCTTGGAAAATCGATAATGTTGGGGTAAAACATGCCATGACAGAAATTTCGGCCATTAAAGTCGCGGTACCTAGAATGTTGGAACAAGTCGTCGACATGGCCGTGCAAATTCATGGTGGTGCGGGTATGTGTAATGATTTTCCGCTGGCTCGTCTGGCTGCTGTTGCGCGGGCCTTACGGTTAGCCGATGGCCCAGACGAAGTGCATCAAGCCATGGTGACCCGTTTAGAAATACGTAAATACCAGAGTAACTAATATGACTCAATGTGTGCTTATTACTGGTGGTGCCTCAGGTTTAGGCGCCGCACTGGTTAAACAATATGCTCAGCGTGGGGCCACAATCTGTATTGCTGATTTACATGCAGAGCGCGCTAAAAAGGTCATTGCTGAAAATGCACAACAAGCAACTGACGTGTTTTTTCAGCCTTGTGATATTACCAGCCAAGCCGATGTAGAAGAACTACTGCAAGTAATAACTGAGCGCTGGGGTAAACTCGACATATTAATTAATAATGCCGGTGTTGCCACAGGCGGGGCACTCGCTTATGAAGATATCGAACAGTGGGAATGGGTGTTAAATATCAATTTACTTGGCATGGTCAGAATGACACGGGCTTTTGCACCGCTATTGGCCAAGCAATCACAAAGCTGGTTGATTAACATTGCCTCACAAGCAGGTATCACGCCTATTCCCTACATGGCCAGTTACAACGCCAGTAAAGCGGCTGTGGCGAGTTTCTCCGAAACCATGCATCTCGAATTAGCCAAAGATGGCATTCATGTTAGTGTGGTGTGCCCATCGTTTTTTGCCACCAACCTTGACGAGTCTA
Source organism: Paraglaciecola hydrolytica (assembly GCF_001565895.1). Classification (GTDB taxonomy): domain Bacteria; phylum Pseudomonadota; class Gammaproteobacteria; order Enterobacterales; family Alteromonadaceae; genus Paraglaciecola; species Paraglaciecola hydrolytica. Next base: position 304,411 of record NZ_LSNE01000011.1, on the reverse strand, counting down.
TGCGCAGCAAGCAACCCGGTGTACATGAACTGGTTAAAAAGCTGCTAAGTCGCTCTGATATCAACGCCGATGACGTGGCCAATATCATTGTCAAACAAGCCGAGGCAGGTGATTTTATGATCCTCAGCCATAAAGTGGGTAAAAAGGCTTTGTTCATGAAACGTTTTATGCCAACTAATAGCTACATGCGTATGATGAAAAAAAAGCTCCAGCGTTTTGGCCCTAAAAAATAATACAAAGAAAACAACGAGAACCACATGACTAGACAAAATATCCTCATCACAGGTGCCAGTTCAGGTTTAGGCAAAGGCATGGCCATTGAGTTTGCCAAAATGGGGCGCAACTTAGCCTTGTGTGCACGTCGAGTTGAACGCCTCGAAGAGCTTAAAACCGAGCTTCAAGCGATTAATCCTGACATCAAGATATTTATCCGCGCGCTGGATGTAGACGATCACGATCAAGTGTTTAAAGTGATCCAAGCTTTTGCTGATGACATGGGCCAAATCGACCGAGTGATAGTGAATGCGGGCATGGGTAAGGGCGCATCAGTTGGCACAGGGTATTTTTACGCTAACAAACAAACTGCCATCACCAACTTTGTATCAGCACTCGCTCAGTGTGAAGCCGCCATGCAAATTTTCCGCAGCCAAAACGCTGGGCACCTAGTAACTATCTCCTCGGTCAGTGCAGTGCGTGGCGCTCGCCGTGCCATGACAGTGTATGCCGCATCAAAAGCCGCATTAAGTTCACTGACCGAAGGCATACGCATAGACGTGATGCACACTCCTATCAAAGTCACCACAATCCACCCCGGCTTTATCCGCAGCGAAATCAATGAAAAAGTTAAAAAGGTGCCTTTTATTGTCGATACCGAAACAGGCTGTAAAGCCATGGTAAAAGCCATTGAAAAAGAAGTCGCCAACAGTTTTGTACCCACCTGGCCTTGGGCAATCTTCAGATATATCGCGCGGATTGCACCACTAAGTTGGTTGGCAAAGTTGAGTTAAAAGTCACGCTCACTCAAGTCAAATCTTAACATTACTAGGTCTTAATTTTTGAGACCTCTTTTATGCTCATAAAAACCCTTGAGACCCAAGCATATAAACACCATTAGAAATAAACATTACCAAAATAAACCATATTGGTAATACCAAACAAAGAATATTGGTTGGAATATATTGTAATATTGAGTACATTAGGCTTTGAGTCTTGGATCTGTCATTGCTAAAAAATGATTGATCGCACAAAGTATGAGAGGAATTTAATGTTAACAATACGCAATACTATACTGTCTCGCACGCTGATTGCCGCCACTATTTTGCTTACTCCTTGCAGTTATAGCGCAACGGATACACATCAAAACACACTACCTGCATCACATAGTGCCCTGGCTGAGGGAGAATTATTGGGAGACTTTACAAAACTCGATCCAAGTAAAAAACCGAGTGAAAATTTTGATTTAGAAGATTGGAGCCTCACCCTCCCGACGGATTTAAATAAAGATAAAAAAGCCGACATGATCTACGAAAAGCCCCTAAGCAGTGGTTTTGAATTGAAGCCTTTGTTTTACACTGCTGATGACGGCGGCATGGTGTTTGCCTGCCCCAATGTGGGGGCTAAGACTTCGAACAATACCAAATATGCGCGTACCGAATTACGTGAAATGTTACGCCGTGGTGACACCCATATCAAAAGCCAAGGGATCACTGGCAACAATTGGGTATTCAGCTCGGCCCATGGTTCTGATCGCAGAAACGCCGGGGCGGTGGAAGGCAGCCTGGAAGCAACGCTAGCAGTAAATCGAGTATCCACAACTGGCGATGAAAAGATGCTAGGCCGCGTGATTATTGGCCAAATCCACGCCACTGATGATGAACCAATCCGCCTGTATTATCGCAAGTTGCCAAACAATAACAAAGGCTCTGTATATTTTGCTCATGAGATAAACGGTGGTGATGATGTATGGCTTGACTTAATCGGCTCGCGCTCCCATACCTTGGCTGATCCAGAAGATGGTATCGAGTTGGATGAAAAGTTTAGTTATAAGATTACCGTCGAAAACGACATCTTGTTTGTCACTTTAGTCAGGCAAGGCAAAACCAATATCACGCAAAGTTTGGATATGAGCCAAAGTGGCTATAACAAAAGCAATCAATACATGTATTTTAAAGCTGGCGTTTATAATCAAAACAATAGTGGTGATCCCAAAGACTACGTGCAAGCGACTTTCTACCACCTAGACAACCAACACTAAAGCTTGAACCCCATTCATACCTAAACAAGCTATCTAAACGGCAGCATCCCCAAATTAATGCAGATACTGCCGTTTATACTAGACTTCTAAATACGCCTCAACACTGGTTATAGCTGACACAACTTTTTAACGTGTTTATTGGTAATGCCACTTTTTATAATTGGTATTGTTAACATTGACCATTTCACCCTCCACAACGCAAACCATCTGTAAATAAAATGTTGGGGTTTTTAGGCATTAAGGTGGTAAAAAACCACTTATTATGTTCATATGGCGAAAAGGTTAACAATTTTTGTCATTTTTTCACTTAAAAATAACCACATTGGTAACTAATTTTGGTAATAATAATTTCGACAATTGGTTGATGAACCTCCTTTATTTGGGTATATTGCAAATAACAAATACATAACACAAATGTAACAGGCGACTCTCAATCACCTGCAGGCACATAAAACAACGGAGAACTCGATATGTCGTTGATATCTGGGAAACATACAAACCTAAGCAATCAAGATAAGCAATTCAGGCTTTCGCTTATTGCAAAATTGGTAAAGACAACCATTATTGCCAGTATGGCTGGTTCACTTGCATTTTCGGTGCAGGCGCAAGAAGCCGCCACGCAAAATTTAGCAGATGACTCAGAACTTGAAATCATCGATGTGGTAGGTACCCGCAAAACCATTCAAGACCAAATTGCCATCAAACGTGAAGCCACCACCGTAGTTGATGGCCTTTCTTCTGACGACATTGGCGAGCTACCTGCCCTATCAATCGGTGAAGCACTTGAGTCGATTACCGGCGCCGCTTCTCACCGTGAAAACGGTGGCGCAACCGAAATTACAATTCGTGGTCTTGGTCCGTTTTTGAGTGCAACCCATATTAATGGCCGTGAAGCCACTAATGGCAGTGGTGATCGCTCGGTCAACTTCTCTCAGTTTCCATCGGAGTTGGTTAAAAAGGTCGCTATCTATAAGACTCAAGATGCCTCGATGATTGAAGGTGGTGTTGCAGGTGTTATCACCTTAGAAACCGTACAGCCCTTAGATTTTGGCAAACAGCGTGTACAGGGCGAAGTAAAACTAAATTACAACCCTGATGAAAGTAATATCGACAACTCATTGCAAAGTGACTTGGGTTACCGCGGTACCTTCAGTTACGTTGACCAGTTTGAATTCGACAATGGCCAAGCCGTGGGGATTTCTTTTGGGGTACAACGCCAAGATATCAGCCAACCTGAGTCTGAATTCCGTGGCTCTGGCCCAACAGGCGCGTCTTTGTGGCCCTGTTTAAACGACCCAAGTAATACCAACGAAGGTTTTTACCGCAGTAGTGCTGGTGATTGTGAAGACCAAGTCGTGGGTAGTAGTAACCAAGGTTATCAAACGGCAATCGATCCAGCCACGGGTAAGGCAATCAGCGATGGTACTCCCTACGCTTGGACTGGCAGCAGTCGCAGCTATCGTCAAAATGAAACCTTAGATGAACGTGATGCGTTTTTCCTTGCCGTACAGTATCGCCCATCTGACGCGTGGGATATCAATATTGATGCACAAATATCCGATCGAACCCAAGAAGAAGCGCGCCATGATTTAATTTTTTTACAAAAGCGCGTTACGCCTGGAGTAACAGGTCAAAACCTCATCACCAATGATGTGGGTGGCATACTGCACTGGGAAGGTGAAGACAGAATTGAATCGGCTGGCGAGCAATACTCCCGTGAAGAAAATTACGTAGGTTATGGTATTAACATCGAACACTACACTTCGGATGCCTTAACCATTAATTTTGATCTTGCCTATTCACAAACCAAACGTGAAGAGCTGCAAATCACTAACCGTGGCAGAACCGCAACTTATCAACCATTTAGTTGGGATATGGGGGAATATATTCCGCATTTCACCATCACTGATTTTGACGTGACGGATATCTCCAACTTTACCGACAGCTTACGTACACGACTTGACCGTGAAAACGTACGCGACAATGAAATTATCTCTGCCCGTCTTGATTTTGAATATTTACTTAATTCAGACATATTTAAAGCGGTCAAAGGTGGCTTGCGGGTATCTGAATTAACCTTCTTGCAATTAGGTGGTAATCAAGGTTCTGGTTCCAGATCGGAATACGCCGTGGATGGAATAGTCCCAGAGGCACTAGGCATTCTAGAAAATTGTCAAATCGACTTTCCTGAAACTGATTTGTTAGGCAATGTATCAGATGGCAATCTCATCACGCATATTGATAGCAGTGGTAATCAAGTTGCCAGCGGCACTGGTTCGTCTTGGGCAACTTACGACAACGTATGTTTCTCGCAGGCGGTTGCCAACTTAGTAGACGGTGATTTTGCTTACCCAGAACTTGAGTATGAAAATGCGGGGACGATTGATGTCACCGAAAAAGTCAAAGCCATTTACACCATGGTTGACTACGATACTGAAATGTTTGGAAAAACCGTACGTGGTAACTTTGGCGTACGTATCGTTGATACTGAAGTCACTTCTATTGGTTTTAGAAGCGGTTTTAATATATTGGTTGACGAGGCAGGCATATACAGCTTAGAACCGAATTTATCCATTACCGAGAGTATAGTTGGCGGTGGTAGCTACACCGAGGTATTGCCTAGCTTTAACTTTGTGATGGATTACTCCGAAGACATCTTACTCCGTGCCGGTATTTATCGGGGTATGTCACGCGCCAACCCGGGCAATCTAGGGTATAGCCGTACTTTCCAACAAGATGATGATTTAGCCCCTACCTCTATTGCCGATTTGATTGTTGGTGTAAATGGCTCGGGTAACCCTGATACTAAACCATTAATGTCATGGAACTATGACCTTGCTTTTGAATGGTATCCAAATGAAGATTCCATTGTTGCGCTTGGTCTGTATTACAAACAATTCCAAGGCGGATACCAGCAAACTACGGTACTTGAAAACTTCGATATCGAAGGTCAAGACTACGCCCTACCTATCACTAACTCAGTTACCACTGACGAAGAGTCTGAAATTATCGGTCTTGAGGCCTCATTTGCGTATCGTTGGGATAGTGGCATTGGTATCAAGCTAGGCTACAACTACGCCGATTCTGACTTTGAGTTTGAAGACAGTCTCTTCGGTGACACCTTTATTACCGACGCAGATGGAAACTCGACTCAGCTAACCGATGGCATCATTGAGCCAGCGGGTGTACCAGGTTTCTCTGAACACGTATTCAGCGGTCAGTTGTATTACCAAATTGGTGATTTTGATACCGCGGTTATCTACAAATACCGCAGCGATTACTTCCAACCTTATACCACTGACGGTACGCGTTTACGTTATGTGGATGAAGTGGGTGTATGGGAAGCTCGTGCATCATACAAAATCAATAACAACATTCGTGTGAAAGTCGAAGCGATTAACCTATTCAGTGCACCTAAGTCACAAGATTTCTTTGTGCGTAATAACCTAGGTGAAGTAAATGACTATGGCCCACGCTTGTTTGCAGGTATCAGCGTTAAGTATTAATCGAGTCTAGTCAGTGCTTAGTCACAACACAGGATGGTAACGCCAGACCCCGCTGGCAAATGTTAGCGGGTTTTATTTTAGGCTACCTCGGCTTGGTTTTGTAATTAAGTACTTAATTAGTAATGACTCGTTAGAAAATTTATAGATAAAAATAGTTTGGTAATACCAAAATTGTAGAACGACAGTTTTAGTGTCAAACCAATTTAATCAACATTATGTTTATATTTACCGCTTATGTTCGGTAACTAAGCAACATTTTAGAACTGAAACTTTCAGGAGTAGAAAGCATGGTTAAAAAGTCACTTATATCTATCATCGTAGCGACCGCCTTAGTCGGTTGTGGTGGTGGTGATAACGATGAATTGAACGGCAATAGTAGGGGGATTATCACAATCACCAGTGGCGACTTAATCGCAGGTGCCACCCTCTCAGCCTTGGTTACCGATGCAGACGGAATTAAAAACGACACCTTAGTTTACGCATGGTCAACAGGTGCTGCTGGCACGTCATACACCATTACCGAAGCTGATGAAGGCTCAATAATATCGGTTTCTGCCAGATATACTGATGAAGCAGGGATCACAGAAGGTGTAGGTGCATCTACTGGCGTTATCCTCCCCACCCTAGATGTAACAGCTAGCGTGGTAAAAGGGCCTGTCAGTGGAGCAAGCTGTGAACTATTTGCGGTGAGCGCCAATGGTGTAGCAGTGACGCCTGCACAAGGCTCAGCAATATCTGGTGAGTCAGGTAGTGTAACCTTTGCCAATGTTCATTTTGAAGGCGCGGGTCTCGTTTCATGTTCTGGCGGTACTTACAAAGATGAGTCTACCGGTGCTACGCTTAATGCTCCAATGTTAAGAGCTGTGGTGGCAGTCGTTGAAGGTAGTGCAGAAACACCAGCGCCCTCTTACGTTGTTTCTCCGTTAACTGAAATGGCGGTTCAGGCTGCTGGTGCTGATTTAAATACCTTTGCAGCTAAAGCTGCCGTTATCAATGGGCGTTTTGGCATTCGTTTTGATACCACCAAAGTGCTACCAACAGAAGTTGGTGTTACGGCTCTTGGCGCTGCAGGCGCGGATAATGCAGACCGCTATGGCTCTGCCTTAGCGTTGTTATCGCAACTAGACGCAGATAACGCTGGCAAAGACATGGCTGCACTGATAGCTGATTTGGCTGCAGACGTAGCAGATGGCTCATTTTCAGAGGCAAATTTAACAGCATTTGAAACGGCCCAAACCAACTTGCAAACAACTTCCGCAGTCGCTGCTGATGTAGACAGTGATTTACTTAACCTTATGGGCTCAGCCATTGGTTACAACAATACTCCTGTTGCCGCTATTATTGAGGGTGCCTTAAGCGGTACTGTTAAAAACACTGCAACTGCGCCTTTAATGGGCACAGTGACAGTTGTTGATCCAAACTTTGAAGAAGATGCCATTTTGGTGCAAAGCAACGTAGCACTCGATTACGGTACTTTTAGTATCAGCGCTCAAGGTGCTTGGTCGTATACCGTTAATGTAGATAATGAAACAGTTGCTAGCCTTGAAGTTGGTAACTCTGTGTACGATACCGTTACCATCACCTCAATTGATGGCACAACAGAGACCATTGAGGTTCGTGTTGCAGCCCTTACCCAAATGGTTAAACTGTCTAATACCGGCAGTAGCACGGGTCAAATTAGATTTAACGTCAATGATTTACGTAAAGGTAAGCTAAGTGCGACTTTCTTGAAAGAAGCATCGCTTGGTAGTGATGGGGCCTTCAAAGATGCTTATATTGCTATTTACGGCTCCGGCGGCAGTAACGCTCAAGCACTTATCGATTTACGTCTTCAAGGTAATCAAACTGACAGTTTAGGCAATGCAATTGCACCAAGATTCTTAGTGCGTAACACTGAAGCCGCCACTTATCCTGGTGATATGGTCACGGCTCCCTTCGTCGAAGGTGAATTTTATGAGTTAGAAATCACTTGGGATGTGGACGCGGCTGAGCAACTTACTCTTACTGCTAACGGTGAAGTGATTGGTGGCGGTTCGTTCGTGACGGCAGCTGCCGCCGGTGATTGGTTTGCTGATGGCGTAAAATCGATTCAATTCAGATTTGGCGATAATGGCAGTACCATTCCTTTTGGCTCATTCTTTGTTGACAATATTAAGGTGTATTCTGATGTCGCTGGCACGGTAAGCGTATTTTCAGATGATTTTGAAAGTTATAACGAAGGTAACGCATTAACTGAAACTGGCACCCTTTATAGTACATCTGTCTATGCTGAGGTTGTGGTCTATGATTCAGGTGATGGCACGGTTGAACCTACTCCTGCTACTTTCCTTAATTTGACAGGAGCTATTGCTAGTGATGAAGCTACGGCAACAGGTGCTGTAAGTGTATTTGACCCCGATGAAGGTGAAGCCTCATTAGCGCCAGCCTCTTTTGCAACAACTTATGGTAGTTTCTCGATTTTAGCCGACGGTTCGTGGACCTATACTCTCGATACAGCCAATGCAACTATTGCCGCTTTAATTCAAGGTGAGAGCGAAACAGAGACCATTTCTATAATGTCATATGACGGCACAATGGCTGACTTAATCATTAGCATCAACGGGGTTGGTGGTACTACAGTAACGGCAAAAGCAGCGGTAATACGCGATACTGATGCGAGCGACACAGGTGAGTTACGCTATGACATAGACGCAGCCTTGTCAGGTCGTTTAGAGGCAACATTTACGCGCACAGAAACAGGCCCAACTGCCTATATCGCATTGCTTAACACTAGCGGTAGCACAAGTTCTGGTCGTTCTATTGTTGACATGAACATAAGCAGTTCAGCGTTTTCATTCCGTGACCAAAGTATTGAGCTCCCAGAAGGACTTGTTCCCACTCCAGGTACCTTACAAACTGTGATAATTACTTGGTCAGCAGCTACAGCAACCGACCGCCCAACTGTTAATGTAACGATAGATGGTGTTGCTTTACCCGCCTTTACTTCAGGTGGCAGCGCCTATGTTGAAGGCGATGCAAACAGTGGTGGTGTGGGTGGTGTTTCACGAGTGCAATTCCGTTTTGGTAGCAACTCTGGTGTAGCAGAAGCAACGGATACCTTCACGATTAAGAGCTTTGAAGTGTTCTCTGACATCGATGGAACCACATCAATTTTTGATGAAGATTTCTCTGGCTTTTCGGTTGGTGATTCCTTAGATACTGATAACCCTAATTCACCGTATAATAGCAGCACAAGCGAAGCGGTAGTTGAGGCGATTGAAGTACCTGAAACAGCGTCAAAAGTT
>NZ_LSNE01000011.1:127024-295357 GCF_001565895.1 Paraglaciecola hydrolytica | reverse complement strand
AAGATTTCTCTGGCTTTTCGGTTGGTGATTCCTTAGATACTGATAACCCTAATTCACCGTATAATAGCAGCACAAGCGAAGCGGTAGTTGAGTTATTAGAGTAACGAATCAATTCACCTAATAGTCAAATTAGACTAATAAAAAAAACCAGTGGCTTACCCTACTGGTTTTTTTATGTGTATTAGAGCGTTGCCCCGTCCTAAATCATGTGAACAATTTGTCTACTAAGAGGAAGCAGCAGATAGATTATGTTATTCCGTTAATTTTTCGATTAAAACTGAGCTTCCGTTCAAACCCACATTTTCGTAAGCCTGAGTCTTAAGTCCTGAACCAGTAACACACCATTTTAGCCAACAACAAAAGGCGGTTTATCCGCCCTTTTTATAACTGCAATTACAACCTCTATCATCCATGGCAATAACAACCAGTCGATTCGAAAGGGATGATTGCACCCAATGTACCTCGCGTTGCGAGGTAAGGTTCCACAGTACCATTACCAGAAAAGCATCCAATACCTGTTGCATAAGGACCCAAATAACTTAGCTTACCTAGCTCATCAAATATTGCGATGGCTGGAGTACTAGATAGGATGCTGGATAATCCTATAATATCTTCGACAAAGACAGTCTCGTTTGTCTTGCCAATAGACTTAACCATATCTTTTACCGACTTAATATGGCGGTTTGCAACCAACTTACACAAGCAATCCTTACTACTTGTAATATGCACAGCAACATTCTTTAAAGGTGTATTCAAAGCGCTATGCAACAATTTATTTACCTGGTTCTCAAAATCAGGCTGGTTAGACGCATAATATAAATTACCACTAGGATCGAAGGGCGTTTCAGTACTTTTATTCGCAAAAAACAATCCTATTATGGCGACCAATAACCACAATAGGATGACAACTCCTAATAATAAATTTTTTGTATTTGAGCGCACAATCTAGACTTCAAACTTCGCTAGTGCTTTGTGTAAACCTACAATCTCGCCTTTTAAATCGATAAGTTCAGAGAGGTTATGTTCGATATCTTTAACCTGATGATTAGTTAAATCTACTAGTCGTTTAGCTGAGCCAGAAATGGTTGATGACATCATTGCTTGCTCTTCTGCTGAGGCGGCGACTGAACTGATGTTTTGACTTAATTTACCTATTAGTGTATTTATCTCGCCAATACTTTTACTGGCTACATTTGAGCCAATCACATTTTCTTCTACCCGTTTCGCGCAAGCTAACATCACAGCCACTGCGTTACGGGAGCCATCAATTAATTTTTTGGTTATTTTTCCTATTTCCTCGGCATTTTTCCCTGTTTTTACAGACAAGCTTCTGACTTCATCAGCAACCACGGCAAAACCTCGACCGTGCTCTCCCGCTCTAGCTGATTCGATGGCAGCATTTAGGGCAAGTAAATTTGTTTGATCAGAAATACTTTTAATGGCAGCCATTGCAACATCAATCTCATTACACATTGATGATAAATTTTCGAGCGAAGCGGATGCGGTATCAATTTCAGCTTTTAAATTTTTAGCATCATTGGCATTTCTGTCGATAATGCTTTTTGCACTTTTAGTTCCCTCACTGGCTTCCTGGCTTAGGCTGTCAATCTCAACAACACTGCGAGACACATCACTATTTGCCAAACTAACTTGTTCGAGAGCTATTCTAATTTGCTCCACTTCACTTTGATTGTCTTTTGCTCTTACCATAGAGACTTCTGAGCTTTGAGACAAACTGTCGGATAAGTGTTTTGAATTATCTCCACTTTTTTTAATATTGACGACTAAGGAACGTATGGCTCCAACTAAGCCATTAAAATCCACTATGGATTTGCTATTTCCTTGAACATTTTTGGTCAGATAAATTTTATCTTTGCCAACAATTTCATCAACTGAATGGCTCAGTATATAACCTGATTTAGACTCTAACTCCGAACTACGGGCTGAAATGGCCAGAACAATACCTTCGGCGACAGCAAAAAAAGCATGGATCGCCAAAAACATGTAAGTAAGATGGCCATCTTCAAAAACATAAACTCCGGATATGGCTCCCTGTAAGGCAAAAAACAGAAAGTGATGGACAGCAACAACAACAACGCCTGTCACAATGACCTTCCAGTCTCTGTAGATACTTAAAAAAGCCAACAAAGTAAAGATTTCAAAATGCATTTCTGCCAAACCCATCACTTGCTGGATATGTAAGGCTGTTATTAGCTGAGTACCTATTGCCACTACATGTCTAGTGCTTTGACTATACGGACTCAGTCTCGTCATGATGAGCGGCAACGCAACAATAAGAGTCCCTAGAGTTGCACTCATGAGAACCGTGTCCGTAAAAAAACCAATAACGATGGCTGCTATCCACTGAACAATAAGAACACCGGAAAAAATGTCATTTGCCGCTTTGTGCCAAGGATAATTCATATACCTGCCTATAGATTTATTGAACAAAAATTGAAGGTTTTACGGAAGGCAACTTAAGATTATTGATAGCCTGACTATTTAGCGTAGTTAAACTCATTAGTCGTGAGTAGTATCTTGCAATTTAAAATTGCAAAATACATAAATTCAACATGGTAAAACGATAAGTGGGATAGGTATTTTCTGACCAGATCATTAACGTACTCACAATTTAAACATCGCATAAGAGTCAGTACGGTATAAATCTAATATTGGTTCACTTAGGGAGAGTTAGGGCACAACAATACTTGGTATAAATTATATTAGGCCCCTATATAGACTACAAAATCTGTTACAGGCTCATTAGATGCGGTGGTTATTGGGCTTATTTCTATTGCGTCCACTTATTTATAAATTCAAGATATTTGGCGTAGACCTGTTTGGCTTGTTGCGGTGTGGAGCGGTTCAAGCTATGAGTTCCTCCTTTTACTTCATGGTATTCAAAATTGTGCTGTCGTTTCTGCAACTCTTTGGCAAAGTCACGGCTCATTGTTACCGGTACTATGGGGTCCGCATCTCCATGTGATAGGAAAAATGGCGGGTCTTGGCTATCCAAATAAGTGACAGGGGACATGGCTAAAAGTACCTCTACCAGATTGTCAGCATTCAGCGGGGCAAGCCGTTGTACCGTAAGACTATTGTGGTATTGGGGGGCAGAGAAGTCGGCTATTGGTGCTGATTGGGCTGCAACCGCTCGTACTGAGCTGTCATACTCTGTATAGAGTCCGTGTTTGGAAAAACCATCTGCATTGCCCGTTACCCCTGCCATCACGGCCAAGTAACTCCCTGCCGATGCGCCAGTGACAATGATTCTTTGTGGGTTAATATGGTATTGGTTTGCGTTTGATTTTAAAAAGCGAATGGCTAGCTTTATATCTTCGATTTGTGCTGGAAAACGATGGTCGGGTGATAAACGGTACATGGCACTGGCGGCAACAAATCCGCGCTTAGCGAAGCGCTGGATTTGAGCATTTTTATCTTTTTTGTCGCCGGATTTAAATCCCCCTCCATGGATAAACAACAAAACCCCACGAGGTTCTTCACTTTTGCTATCAGGAAAAGCAATATTAATTGAGAGCTTAACCCCTTCAATTTGGCCTATTAGAATATCTTCCAACAGGCCTTTGAATGCACTTGCATAAAGTGTGTTGCTGAAGCTTAGACTGCCAACAAAAATGGCAAGCAGTAAGCTCCTCTTTATGACAATTCGCATGTTATGCTTTGCTCCGTTTAATCGCTATCAGCTTAGCAAAAACAAGCGGATCATGGGTAGCTTCCCGCTTTTATTGTTCGCTATGCGCATAGCCCGTGTGGGCGTTTTTAATTTCGTAGAATGTCGCCTGGGCGTATTCATCAGGATCACTGGAATTATTTAAGTGATACACGCCCACTTTGAAGTAGTGATACTGGCCGTCTTGCTCAAACAAACTTTCCCCCATATCGTAATGCTCTACCACATCACTTTTATCTTCTCGGCTAATAGTCACGCTGAGCAAGCTACCTTCAACCTTAATGTGATAACTAAACTTTTCATCTAGGGCTATGCCGTCACTAGGATTAGCGGCGGTATTACTTCGTGAGCCTAACAATTCAACATAAGCTTCATCAACATTGCCGACTCGGCTTTCATGGGCAAAATAAACAGAGCCCAAGCTATTCCCCGGCAATTTACGATAATACAGGCGAACTGGCTCATCATCGTTAGCGTGTATTTGGCCAATAACCACTCGGCCAATCTGATAATCTTCGCCCGTTGTTGTTACCTGATTCACAGCCAATGTCACGCGCAAATCACCATCTACGCCACCGGCTTTAGATTGGCCTTGGGCCGATGCACTGCCAAATACCCAATTGTTTTTGTTTACACCTTGAGTGCTAATCGAGCGATCGCCTCGGCGCAACATTTCTCTTAATTCCACTCGTACATAACTGGTATTGGTTGAAGTTTTAAAGCCATAACTGGGGGAGCGCATGACAATGCCATCGTCCTTCGAGGCATAAAAATATTCCGAGTTGGTATAACCTTCGGCAAGTGCCGTCTCAGATATGGAGTCAGCTGTACCACTTTTATCTTCATCAATAGGTAGACTCAAATACCAATCAATTAATTCGATACCTAGCTCGTTGGGTAAGGTTGCTGCGTATTCTCCATTTGCATCCTCGCAACTATGTGCCTGTGCTTCAACAATACTATTATTACTGTCTTCGTTATTACCCAAGCCAACAATTTTAATATAACGCGCCTCAGACTCAATGAGGTTAAACAACTCAAAACCACTGTGTTTGCCACTGGATTGTGTCTTTGTCAGGACGTTTGTCCAGTTTGTATTATCAACAGAGGTATCTACTGAAAAATTAGCAACTCGCTCAGCCCCTTTAAACCACTTAATTGTTAATGCACCTAATGTTTTTACAGCACCTAAATCAAGGATAAGAGATTTATTTATGCCCTCACTTGACCATCTTGATAGTGTTGATGTGTTTGAGTCGATGGCGTTTTGTGGTGGGTAATTAAGCTCAAAAGTGCCGTCATCACTGGCTGTTGCCATAGGGTAAACTTCATTCACACATTGGCTTGGTGTTGGTTGCTCAACTTGTGGGGGGGCTGGCGGCTGTATCACGGGTGGGCTAGCTTGGCTGCCACCACCTCCTCCGCAGGCGCTTAACAACAAAGATAAAAGCACTATCAAAAAGGCAAATGGCTGGTAGTAACCACGAATAATTTTTACGAAATTTTTAAACATTCTTTTACCTCAAGATGTTGAGCACATTAAGCTTTGATGTGTCAGTGATAAGGAGGGATTATAGGTATAAAACATTATCGATCCAACAAAAACATAATACCAATATTTAAATTTGGTAATAACAATTGGTATTCCATACTGTTAGGATAATCATTTCACTCACTGTAAAGTAGGTGTCAATGAGTGTTAGGGATGATTAATTTATTTTATAAACTTTTGATTAGGTTAGAATAAATTATCAAGTGACACTTAGCGTTGCTTAAGTTGTGTTTGCATTAGAGGTAAAAATGAAAAGTCGTCGTATGTTTTGGCAAATAGTCGAAAAAATTGAAGTATTGATTGATTCTGGTCAGTACCCTCCCGGCAGCCGATTGCCACCAGAGCGTGAATTGGCCGAAATGTTTAATGTAAGTCGCCCAACGATACGGGAGGCGATTATTGCTTTAGAAGTACGCCAGCGCATTGAAGTAAAAATAAGTTCTGGGGTTTATGTCTTAGAAAATCCAGATGCCGTCATGCCAGTGCTAAATGTCAGTGCTTTTGAGCTAACTCAAGCCAGAGCCTTAGTGGAGGGAGAGGCTGCCGCGCTAGCTGCAGTTTCAATAACAGAATCTGAACTTAAGCAACTTGATGCAACTTTAAACGCTATGGAAAATGGCATAGAGCCAGAAAAAGCCGATCGTGAGTTTCATTTGATCATATCGACAGCCACGCGCAACAACGCCATATCGTTAGCCATTGAACATTTTTGGCAACTACGTGACTCACTGCCCGACATTATCAATGCCTATAAAAAGGTGTGTGACCGCAGTGACAGTGACCGTTTGAAAGAGCACAGAAACATCTATTTGGCTTTGCAAAAGCATGATTCAGCAGAAGCAAGAGCGGCAATGCACTTACACTTTAATCGTTTGATCAATAATTTATTTGAAATCAGTGAAGCCAAAGCCCTTGAAGAAGTGAAAAAACAATCAGATAAAACCCGTGACTTATACTCGTTAAACCATTTAGTGGTGTAACACTTACAACTGTCTTGAGTTCAAACTTAAACCGCTTTAGCGGGATAGTGCAACGTAGTAGCTGATTACCGCTATTGTAAAAAAGCACAACCAAGATAAATGTTTGCCACGAGAAAATAACAATGAAACCGTGCCACTTAAAGCAAATACGCCAGCAATGATGTACAGGATCTCAGCTTGAACATCCACACTTGGAACCGACAATACATATAAAATAGCAGCAAAACCCCACCATGCTAAGGTCGTTATATGCCAAGCAAATCTAAGTACCCGTTTAGTGAACCAATCACCCCCAAGTAATTTGGGTAAATTGTCCCGCTTAAACAAACGAATAAGAATGTATTTTTCACCTAAATAAGAGTGAATTACACCAATAATTACCAGCAAAATAGCGCCAACTAACAACATACTGTTTCCTTACATCAACGCCAAAATGGCGAACTGGGTTAATTTTTGGCAGTTGGTTTAGACATTAAACCTTTTAGCGATGAACAGTGAGCTGGTCTATAGCCTATTACCGCTGCAATTATTCTTTTAATGCACCAGACTTTTTTAATAGCTCTTTTAACTCTTCGTGCTCCTTCCGAAGCTGAGTAACTTGAGTCATGGTGTTCAGCCCCATGATGCCAAAAATAAAGCCCATAGTGCCCATAGACATGCCGATTATGCCAAAAACTTCCATACTATTTTCCTTCATTAACGTTCTGCACGTTGTCTTTAATTATTGTACTTTTCTGGCCTAACACCACGTTAACCGTCGATGTGATGGCAAAATAACATCTTGATAAAATTTCGTGAGCAACTTCTAACCCACAGCTAAACGAACCTGTTGTAGCACCAATTAACAACTAAGGTCAAATATTGCTAGCTAAGGCGGAATCGAGCATTTTTGCTCTCAAAAATCCCTTGGCACTGGTAAACTACGTCTGTATAAATGTATACATTATTATTTTTGTATACATTTTTGAGTAACAAGCCAATGAAATCATTTATGTCCGACCTGAGTTTATCTGCCATCAGCGCGGGTTTTATTGCAGTATTAGTGGGTTTTGCCAGTGCCATGGCCATCGTATTTCAAGCGGCTCAAGCGGCAGGTGCTAGTCATGAAATGATAGAGTCCTGGGTATGGGCTCTAGGTTGGGGTATGGGCATTGGGTGTTTGGCCTTTTCGCTGTATTACAAACGTCCCATTATTATTGTGTGGTCAACACCCGGAGCGGCCTTATTAGCCACCAGCTTGACCGACATCAGCATTGAACAAGCTATAGGGGTGTTTGTCTTTGTTGCGGCGCTTATCATCATTACCGGCTTATCAGGTTTGTTTGATACCTTAACTAAACGCCTGCCCTTGCCCATTGCTGCGGCCATGTTAGCCGGTATATTGGTGCAATTTGGTTTAGGTATTTTTACAGCCTTACAAGCCAGCCCTTTGTTAGTTGGGATCATGTTTGTGGTATTTATTGTGGCCAAACGTTGGCTGCCTCGTTATGCCATTATGCTGGTATTATTGAGTGGTTTGGCCATGGCCTATGTGCAAGGTAGTTTGTTAATTGAGGTATTAAATCTGTCTTTAGCTACACCTGTGTGGGTGATCCCAGATTTTAACCTTAGCCATCTTATTGGCATTGGTATCCCCTTATATATTGTGACCATGACCTCACAAAACATTCCCGGTGTGGCCATCTTAAAATCCAGTGGTTATGCTGCCCAACCCATTTCTCCCATCCTCAGTGGTACAGGTATTATTAATTTAATCTTGGCACCCTTTGGTGGTTTTACTTTTAACTTGGCAGCCATTACCGCAGCAATTTGCACCAGTGAAGAAGCCCATCCTGATCCTGAAAAACGTTATGTCGCTGGTGTCTCAGCTGGGGTGTTTAACATATTGGCGGGCATAGGCGGCGCTACTGTAGTGAGTTTGTTTGCGGCCTTTCCTAAACCGCTGATTGCCGCGTTAGCGGGTTTGGCGTTGTTAAGTACCATTGGAGCCAGTTTGCTGGCAGCTACCGAAAAAGCCCAATATCGCGATCCCGCCATCGTGACCTTTTTAGTTACCGCTTCTGGGGTATCCTTTTTTGATATTGCCTCCGCTTTTTGGGGTTTAGTACTGGGATTGCTGACTCACTTTGTTTTACGCCAATATAAGGGCCGTTAATATGCAAGATAAACCCATGGCTCAATCTCTCTACGAACAATTAAAACAGGATATTCGTGATAATAAACTGCCGGTGGCTATGGCCTTAAAGCAAGAAGAGCTGGCCGCTCAATATGGTGTAAGTCGTATTCCTATTCGGGATGTATTACAAAAACTTAAAAACGAAGGTTGGTTAGTACAAAGTGGCAAATGCGGGGTGATGATCGCAAGCTTAAGCGCCCAAGAAGCTGAGGATTTAAGCCTGATGCGCCAGTATCTAGAGCCTTTAATATTGGCTTATGCCCTGCCCAATCTCACTAATAATATCCTCGGCCACGCTGAGGATTTATTGGTGGCATTAGACAACAAACATCTGAGTGTCACTGAGTGCGGTGAATTAAACTGGCAGTTTCACGCTTGTTTGTATCAAGCAGCTAATCGGCCAACCTTGTTTAATACTATTGTTAGTTTGCATCAACAGTGCTCACGCTACATCGGTTTTCACAATACACAGTTGAACTACAACAGCACCAGTCAAGGTGAGCACTATCAGCTACTTGATGCACTAAAAAACAAACAACTCGAACTGGCACAAAGCATATTAAAACAGCATATCGCACAAGCCAGTTGTCAGTTAGTGAGCTACTTGCAAGCTGAGAATAAGCCTTAGTTTTGCTCTAAGGCATGAATATGCGAAATGTAGTGATTACGAGTATGTCTGAAAAACACATTGCAGTGTTGTAGCTGAATTCCATCCTCATTTTTTTCAATATATGGGTTGAGCTCTATGGCCACTGGCACTCTGCCCTGTTGAGTATCTGCCAAGTTTACTATGGCCAGATAAAGTTGATACTTTTCACTGACATCATGCTGAGGCGCGACCCAGGGCATGCGTAAAATAATGTCGCTTTTGCACTGCGGAGCGGGTATTGGAAACTCAGCCTTGTTAATGAGCAATTCAAATTGACCACCATTAACAACAAACTGCTGCAGAGTCACACGCTCCACACTCAGTAAGTTTTTAGGCGATAAGTCATACAGTACATGATAATAAGCTTTGCCATTGCCCCCTAGATTGACCGTATAGGGAGCTGGAGTTTCTGTTATCGCGGCATTACTGCAACTACTTAAAAAAAGCAGCAGACTTAAGCCACTTACTAGGTCGGTGAATTTTGTCATTACCCCTCATCAGTCATCACATAGTGCTGCCATTTTTCAACATATTCAGCTGGTTTTCCCTTACCCAATGGCGTATTGAAATACTGCTTCCAGTAATTGGCTTGTGCCTGCACATCGCCTTGTTTGGGTAAGGCTTCACGCACTCGCATATAATGCACACGTGCCATGGCAGTCGCATACTCATCATTGTTTTCTAATTCACTGATTTTATCGGCTGTGGGCGAAGATAAAAATGCCAATACCAGTTCGGCTTTTTTGGCATTATATTTTAAATAATTATTCCAAATATCATCGTGGGTAGCAGGCTCCATTTGATAATAACCACGCGCCGGGCCGTTGCCCATTTGCCTTCTGTATTTAAAATTAAGACTTTCTTGTACCGCGGTGCCTAATAACAGCTCTTCTGCGGCTACACTGTGGGCCTGCATTTTAACCAATACGGGTTTGATGACTTGTCGCTGAAATTGAATAGCCTTGTTCATTGTTACATCCTTTTATTAAGTCGATTGCAAAATCGTGACAAAACACAGAATTATTCAACAACAAGTATTTTAAATTTCATTACTTTGAATAAGATATTTTAAGCCGAAGTTAAGGTGAATGACGTCGTAACTCAACCCAGCTTCGGCTAAAAGCGTAGTCCAGCACAGCCTTAATACAAGCTCAAAGCCCGACTACAGGCCTTCACTAAATTCAAATTGATTAAGCGCCCCTTCGAGGGCTGCCATACCGGCAGGTAAATCGAGTTTCGAACCTAATATATTAAAACTCGCGCCAAAGGCATGTAGAGTGCGGAACAGGTTATGAGCGCGGCACTGTTCACCCATTTGGCCAATACGTACAATATTAGGACCAAACGAACCAGAAATTTCCACTTTAAAACGCTTCGACATAGTATTGAGCAAAGCCTTGCCTTCGATGCCCTGTGGCAGGGTAATACCCACTACCGAATTTAACCGTGCCTGAGGTTTAACGTACAAATCTAAGCCCATAGCTTCGATACCGGCTTGTAGGGCTTGAGAGCAGCGCAAGTGGCGCTCAAATCTTACCGACAGTGTTTCGTTACACACTAGGCGCAGCGCTTCGTGAATAGCCAAAATACCCGATACCGGCGCAGTGTAGTGATACGATTTTTTATACCAGAATTGATCCGCCAGTTTGGCATCCAGACACCAGTGTTTAAGTTGATCTTGGCGCGCTTCGATATGCTGCCAAGCTTTGGCAGAAAAACCCACTAAGGAGATGCCGGGAATACACGACAAACCTTTTTGTCCACCGGTGATCACCGCATCAATGCCCCATTCATCCATATCAAAACGCATGGTGCTTAAAGTACAAACTGCATCGACGATCACCAAACAATTATGTTGTTTAGCAATAGCGCCAATTGCGGCTAATTCGCTGTTGTACACGGTATTCGAGGTTTCGCCTTGTACTATGGTCAGTACCTGAGGCTGATGCTGAATGATGTATTGCTCAACTAGTTGTGCACTGGCACTAATACCATTTTCAATATTAAGTTGCACAACATCTGCTCCTACACGCTGCGCCATTTGAGCTAAACGATTACTGAAAAAACCATTACACACACTCAAGACTTTACTACCCGGCACCACAAGATTAACCACAGCCATTTCCATGGCAGCGGAGCCAGGGCCAGCGACCCCAAGAATATGCCCAGCCTCGGTTTGAAATACATAACGCGACATCACCTTAACCTGCTCGATAATCTGCGCCATCGTATCGCCCAAATGGTTGATCACTATGCCATTGGCTGCCGCCACTTTAGCGGGAATAGGTACAGGTCCCGCGCCCATCATCAATAAAGGTTCATCAGGCAGGATGTTATCTAAAGCTAACAGGTTTTTGGGTACCGCTATACGCACAGCTATTCCTTAGTCATTTATACCCTTCACCCTTAAAACAGTACGTTTGTTGGCTGCACTCATTCACCTTCATGCACTCTAGAGCTCATGGGGTTTCATTCATTTGCCGCCGTACAATTCCATTGATAAGGGGTATATAAATCAAATTGAGGTAAATTCGTCAGACATCATAAGCTATCACAAAATTAACTTACCAGAGGCAGGCATTAACTCTTTGTGCATAAGATATGCTTAAGGCAGGTAAACAAAAGCGTCTGGCTTGGTTTGAGGATTTTACTACTTAATGCGCTACTAACAAATCTGTCACCACGCTTAGTACTTCCCATGGATAGCTGCTTGGGCTTACCATTTTACTAAATGATTACTTTTGATTACAACAACATACATTTTGATAAAGAATCCCCAAGCCAGCTACTTTACAGTAACGCGCAATTATCCCCCTCCCTCTATGAGATATTTATGAAAAAGACGCTAATCGCTCTATATTGCTTAGGTTTGTTACAAGGTTGTAATTTGGATCTCAATTCTGACTCGTCAGATCAAAACTTATCATTTAACTACGATTTTGAATCAGGCGCCCAGGGCTGGATAGCTGGCTTCTCAGACTATCCAAGTGACTACGACGATTTAAGTATTTATGAACTAGCCTCAGGCGTAATGACTTTACCAGCCGATACCAGCAAACACGGTTTCTACCTTGCGGGTCACAATCGGAGCGATGATTTGTTTATGTTTATCAAAACCAAAGTTACAGGTTTGCAAGCATCTAGCCGTTATATCGCGAGTGTTAAAATTGATCTGCTCTCTGATAAGGGTGAAGACTGTTTTGGTATTGGCGGCTCGCCTGGCAGTTCAGTTTATATCAAGTTTGGTTTTGCTGATGTTGAACCCAAACAGGCCGAATATTATATGAACATTGACAAAGGAAATCAGCTCGCAGGTGGAACCAACGCGAATACCCTTGGAGATATTGTAGTAAAAGGCGAAGAATGCGAAATAGGTCGGTTTTTACCTAAGGTCATTGCAAGCACCAGTGAAAACCACCTAGAATTGACCAGCAATGCAGACGGCAGCATCTGGCTGTTTGTTGGCTCAGACTCGGGTTTTGAAGGCTTAACACAACTCTATTATGACAATATCACTATTACTTTGACACCTGCTTCGTAGCGGGTGTCATACCGCGGTTTATTTCACTCTTAAGCCATTGCCGAAAGGCCAGAATACGCGTCAGTCGTGGCGATTCTTCATCATATAACAGTGAAAATTTAAGACCTGGTTCAAGTTGAACAGTAAAGGGTTTAACCAGTACTCCATTATCCAACATATCCTGCACCATGCTGGCTGCGCTCAGGCAAATACCATGACCACTGAGTACGGCATTAATACCCATTTCCCAGGTGGTTACCTCTATCCAACTGAGTTTACCGGGCTGCATGGTGACTTGAGCTTTTTCAAACCAGTTACGCCAGCTAAATAGCCCAGGATTAATAGCCTCGACTAACTGCATATCACAAATACAGTGGGGTGAACTTAACTGCACTTGCTTAGCTATCTGCGGCGAACATACCGGAAAAACCGGATCCACCAACAACAATTCCTGATGTACTTTTGTCACAAAGTTATCGCCCTGCCGAATAGCCACATCAATATCTGAATGGCGCAGTTCTTCATATTGGGGCGAGGCTAAGGCTCGTACTACGATATCAGGATGCAGCGCAGAAAATTTCCATAAACGCGGCACCAACCAACGTGAACAAAAAGACGGAGAAGCCGTCACCGTCAGCACACCACCTAAAGATTCCGTTTGAATACTATTAAAGGCTGTTGAAAGCGTGGTAAATGCTTCGCATACCGCAGTAAACAAGGTCCCCCCTGCCTTAGTTAGGCGCATTTTGCGCCCCTCACGGGCAAACAATTGTACGGCAAGCTGCTCTTCAAGATTTCGAATTTGCTGACTTACCGCCGCTTGAGTAATAGCTAATTCCACAGCGGCTGCGCTATAACTTTGCAGACGGGCACTGGCTTCAAAACAGCGTAGTAGTGCCAACGAACGTAATCTTTTATCCATAGCTAACTCACAAGAATCCTATAAGTGATACTTATATTAATAGCAAAAATTGATTGTTGGATTTGTAACACATCTCATTTGAAAATGCAGTCTCAAACTTCAAAAGGAAAACATCATGCAAAAATCAAATACGCTACCAATATCATCAGAACAGCATGTTGCCAAAATAAAGCCAGCCAAAAAGCCACATAAGTTGCAGCACTATTTGCAGTTGATTGGGCATTATTTATTTTTGGCTCAACTTTCAAACTATAAGTAAAACTTCACAGTAATAAGGAGCAACTCATGATTGAATATGTGACTAAACACAATTTAGCTGAAGTACTACCATTGATAGCTGACTATCAGAATTTTTATCAGGCAGGTGAGATTTGCCAGCGTAAAAATAGCGTCTTTTTTGCGCGTTTTTCTGCTCATAGCCCCATAGGCTGTCAGTTTGCCTATCGGCACCAGCAGCAAGTCATTGGTTTTGCGACGGTATTATTTAGTTACTCATCAATCTTAGCCGCCAAAGTGGCGCTACTTAACGACCTGTATATTGTGCCAGAGCAGCGCAACCAAGGTTACGCCCGGCAGCTAATTAAACATTGCCATCTGTTTGCCCAAGCTAAAAAAGCCGCACGTTTACAATGGTTGACTAAGCAAGACAATCATAGGGCACAAGGGCTATACGACACCCTGCCAGCAACTAAAAGCCCGTGGTTTGTTTATACCTTAAACAACCAGCTATCAGTTAAAACCATGCGATAAGAAAGATTACAATTCAATACAAGGCCTTACAAAGACACTCATATTTCACACAGTAACTACATATTTTTATCCCTAAGCTTGACCGGTAAATTTTAGTCACTTGAAAGGCTCAGGATGAAAACCCAACTTGTACTTACTCCCATTGCGTTATTATTAGCCAGCTTATTTGCCAACTCGCCGTTATGTCAGGAAGTTACTGATACAGCTTCAGATACTAGCAAAATCGACCGCATCGAAATTAGCTATAAGCGCAGTAGTGTGATGTCAGAAATCACCGAAAATGCAGAAAAATTAATCGCCATGCCTGGCACTAATGGTGACCCACTGCAAGCCGCCTTTGCATTACCGGGTGTGGTTGCCGCAGGCGGCGCGATGGGCTCACCTGCTGTCAGAGGTTCATCGCCTGAAGATAACCTGTTTGAAATAGACTTTATGCCCGCTGGTTATATTTTTCATGACTTTGGCCAGTCGATTTTTAACCGTCATCTAGTTCAAGATTTTCAACTCTATTCCGCTGGTTATGGCAGCAGTTACAGTGGCGCCAG
The DNA here is from genome assembly GCF_001565895.1 of Paraglaciecola hydrolytica. Lineage (GTDB taxonomy): Bacteria > Pseudomonadota > Gammaproteobacteria > Enterobacterales > Alteromonadaceae > Paraglaciecola > Paraglaciecola hydrolytica. Next base: position 280,572 of record NZ_LSNE01000011.1, on the reverse strand, counting down.
CGGAGCCGTATTTGATGTAACCTTACGCAATCCTAAACATCAGGCCATACAAACCACGATTGACCTCAGTTTGTTTAATTCAGGGATTTTTATCGAAGGCCAGGTCAGTGAAAACAGCGCCTTTTATTTTTCAGCACGCAAAAGCATGTTGCCCTTGTTTTTTGACGAAGGTGAAGAACTCGAAGATGAAGATGGCGAACTTAGTGGTATCAGCATTAACGATCCGCCCGACGACAATGACTATCAAGGCAAATGGGTGTGGGATATTAATAGCCGCAATGTGCTGAGTATGTCGCTGACCGGCGCCCGCGACAGCGCAGCGATTAATTTGAACGAACGTGCCGACATCAGTTTAAAAATTCCAGAATATCAAGGCGACGCCGAGTTTAAGCAAAAATTTAACAGTCAAAGCATCGTTTGGGATCACTACGGCAAAAACCTGCAGATTAAAAGCGGCATCGCCTATTTGCACGATAACGAACGGCTAGAACTCGGTAAAAGCCCAGGTAACCCCGATGGTTTATTTGTAGACAGTGATAAAAAACAAATATCCTATAAAAGCCGGCTTAATTATCAGCTTAATCAAGCCCATCACGTGATTGTTGATGGCGCCTATTATGATGTCACTGAACAGTATGCCTATGACATGTTTTTGCAGCTTTGTACCGAGATTGATCCCGACTGTGAATCTGAGTTGGGCGAGCGCTTCACTGATGTAAGCTCAATAGATACCAGTAATCAATTTGTTGGTATTACTGACGTATGGACCTTATCACAAAGTTGGCAGACCGAATTAGGGCTACAGTGGCAACACAATAACTACAGCAAAGAAAGCTTTGTACTGCCGCGTTTTGCGTTGAAGTATTTTATCACCGACAACAGCACCATCAGCGCCAAATACGGTAAATATAATCGCCTGCAAGATATTGAATACATCCTGCCCACTATAGGCAACCCGGCGCTGCTATCGCAAACCGCCACGCACAGCACACTGGGTTTTGAGCAGCATTTAGCTAACGAGTGGAGCTGGTCGATTGAAACCTACTATAAAGATATGCAAGACCTACCACTGGCATTAAGCGACGAGCAAAGTGATGCCAATTTACAATACAGCAATGATGTGGCGGGCAAAGCCTACGGTGTTGACCTGCTGATTAATAAAAATCGCACCGAATCCTGGTATGGCTGGTTGTCGCTCAGCTATGCCAAAAGTGAGCGCACTAATCTACGCGACAATACCACCATTAACTATTACGCTGACACGCCTCTGGTACTCAATATGGTGCTCAATTATCAACTTAACAATACTTGGAATTTAGGCTTTAACTTTACCGCACGCAGCGGCCAGCCTTATACCCCTATCATAGGTGTAAAAGAAAACCCCCGAGCCGATGGTTATTTTCTGCCGGTTTATGGTCAGCCCTACTCTAAGCGCTTTGATTTGGCCCATCGTTTAGATGTCAGGGCCGAACGTAAAAGCACCTTATGGGGATTAGATGCAACTTGGGTATTTGAAATCATGAACGTCTATGGCCAAGATAACGTCAGTTACATTGATTTAGATTATCAAAACATTCACTCAACAAACGACCTGTTGGTTAAAGAAGAAACCGATGATTTTACCCTGCGCCCCTCGGTGGGTTTAAGTATTACGTTTTAAATACCGGTTTATATCAGCAGGCTCATTACGGAGCCTGCGAATCAATCAATTTATTCACTTATATCCAAGCTGATCAGATCGCAATTGAGCAACCTGAGAGACGGCCATGAACGAAATTAGTTGCAGAAACTAAACAATGTAATGCCCTTAACATTGCAAACAACGCGCAACGTCTGGTTAGCACTGCCTAAGTTTATCATGGGATTTTTCTTTACATTAAAATTGCTAGCTAATATGAAAATTAGGTTCGCTCCTCGATGCATTCATAACCGCCCATTTCGAATTCTCGGCAGATCAATGGACGATTTTCATAAATACTACAAAGCATAGTGGCTCGATCTAAAGCGGCACACCACCCATCGTCTAAGCGAGCCATCGTCATACCACCCCAATGATCAAACTCGATATATCTTTCGGGCACACCTGTGTCAGTAATAAGCATGACTTCTAAGCGACAGCAGTTTGCCTTGCATGTTGAACATGTGACATTGCTGTTAGGTAAGTTAACTATTTCAATTGTCATTTTTTATCATTCACCAGTTTTATTGAAAAATAACGCCACAAGCAGTAGAAAACGTGAACGCGTTACCCTAGTAGCCAGTGTTTGGTTTTCCGATGAATTGACTTGTATATGCCTATTCGCATACTACTTCGTTTTTTTATTAAGAGTAATTACGACTCTTTTATGAATTTCATTATTAGTTAAATAGCCACAATTCCCACGAAACACAATTGAACTTTTACTTTTATATTGGTAGTAATAAACACCATCGTTTTGTTGTATATATGGTAGTGCAGTGTGTTCTCCTCACGACCCCTTAACGCCCCTAAGTTCAAATTAGAACTTGGTAAAGCGACCTCAACTTGCTCAATGACATTACCTGATTTATTTACAATAGTAACGCTAGGCATGACAAATGCGCTGCCATAATCGGCAAAAAAATCACCATCAGCAAATAAAGTACAACATTAACGAAAAACTTCTTACTGCATCCATGGACACATAACACCGCGAAAAACGATCCAATAGATTGTTAGGTTAGAAAACACCAAACCTTTTATTTATCCAGACTTTTAGGCTGCCTTATGATCAGTGCAAAACAGTTAATCAGCACTTGGAAAAACCACCTTGATCTCTGCACCGCCCAGTTGTTGACTGCGCCCTATCAGCAGCTTAGCTTGATGCCATTCAACGATGCGCTGCACTATAGCCAGACCCATACCATACCCCTTGGTTTTATCGGCGGCGGTTTTGCCACGTACAAAAGGTTTAAGTAGGGCTTGTAGATCTTGCGTAAAACCCTCACCGTCATCAGCAATGATTAAACTTATATTTTTGGTACTCTGCTGCAGTTGCACCTGTACTTGCTCACGTCCATAACTGAGGGCATTTTCTAATAAATTATTGATCATGATTTGTAGATATTTAGGGTCGCCTGGCACCCACATTGGGTCTGCACTCATGTGCCACACGATAGCATGATTAAGGGTGTTTTTAGCCTTAACACAGTTCTGGATAAGTGCATTGAGATCGACCTTTTGTTTATCAATTTTAACCATCACTTGCTCTAAGCGAGCATAGTCCAAGAGTATTTCAACCAAACTTGTCATTTCTTCCACGTCATTGCTTAAATGCTCAAGATATACCGCTTGTTGTTTTGGGTTATCTTCTTCAGCAAGGGTATCGATGCCAAAACGCATACGTGCCAATGGTGTTCGTAAATCATGAGACACAGCACTGCTGAGCAACTTTACATCACTCACTAAGTGTTGGATGCGTTGAGCCATATGATTAAATTCAAGTTCCAAATCTTTCACATAAGACACACTGCCGACTTTGATACGCTGATCTAACTGCCCTTTACCAAATAATTGTGCGCTGTGGCGTAACTGAACCAAACGCGAAACCAAAGGGTAGGTCCATAGCCAAATCAAGCACACCAAGGCGACATAAAACATTAGAGTGAGCAGCAGTTTTATATGGCCATTGTCCTGTTGGCTACTAACAAACTGAGGCTTTATTAATAATAAGGACTGTTGATTGGCCATATAAAAGTACAAACTAAATTCGTCATCGTTAGTCAACAACAAAGGTTCACCTGAGGTAACTTGCTGGATTAATGGCTGTGGTAATTGAATATTACTTAAAGCCACCATAGTGAGCTGATAATGACTTTGAGATGGCCAATTTTTTATAAACTCTTGCGGATGATCTAAAGTATTTAACGTTGTCGCTAATTCTTGGCCGATTTGTTCTAACATGAGCACACTATCGTTAGTTAATGTGTTCACACTAGGCACCACATAATAAAATAAAGTATCCAACAATCGCCCTATACCAATGGTGGCGGCTAATACCGCGGCAATCAATGAAAGGGTCACTAAGCCCATTGAATTACCACGCATCTGGTGCAAACAAGTAACCCTTGCCCCAAATGGTTTTTATTTTTAATGGGTCGCGAGATTCATCGCCTAACTTTTTTCTGAGCTTAGAAATGCGTAAATCAATAGAACGATCAAAGCCGTCATACTCAATACCACGTAGTTGACTGATTAAGCTATCTCGTGAAATCACTTTGCCTGCGCTTAAAGCCAGTATCCACAAAACATCAAACTCTTTAGACGACACCTTAACCACTTGGCCATTTAAACTTACACTGCGCGACATTTTATCAACCTGTAAACCTTTGAAAGTGAGTTTTAAAGGTTCAATTGAGCTTTGCTCAATCCCAGTATTATTGACACTTTTCAACTGTGAAACTGGGATAAACTTAGATGCTATGGCTTTATTGATTCGAGTCAGTAAGACTCTTGCTCGCACTGGTTTAGTAATATAATCATCCGCACCTAATTCTAAGCCAACAACTTCGTCAATTTCTTCATCTCTGGCAGTTAACATAATGATGACGCCCGTGTATCGAGCTCGAGCCTGTTTACATACTTCAAAACCGTCCAAGCCAGGTAACATACCATCCAAAATCACTACTTCGGGCTGTAAACGAGTAATGGCCGAAATCGCTTCATCACCACGCATGCATTGGGTGACTTTAAAGCCTTTGTTGTTCAGATAATCTCGTATCCAATCGGATAAAGAGGCATCATCTTCTACTAATAGGATCTGTGTGACTTTTTCATTCATTAAAATAGACGCCAGCTTAAACGAGATTTTTGTTGTTTTTTATATACCCAGGATACCTCTAATTCAGCCGCAGCAATGACATCATCACTTTTATCCTGCTTTAAATAAAAGTGCAGGCTTTGCGCTGTATTAAACTCCTGAACCATTACGCCTTGGTTATCCGCCATCCAGCATTTAAGTGCACTTGTTTGGTCGGACGAATATAAACAATAATTACCCTTATTTGCCGTGTGCCAACTTAATGTCAAATTAACAAAACAAGCTTGGCCCTGATGCAAAGACACGCAGGTAGTGGGCTGTATTTGAAATGTATTGGTTAAATTAGAAACCTCTTGTTGCTTAACATCTGCCAATACCAAACAACTAAAACTGAGCAAACAGACTAAGCTTAATTGCCAGCCAAACCGCATAACGTCCTTGTGTAACCACCTCATGTCATTCCCCTTAAAACAAAACATAAACAAGAGAAATTTGAGCGATGGTTTCTATGCGGTTTTCTACCAAGGGACTGTCATAAATACTGTTGGGTAAACGAATTACTTTCAACGAACTTTCAATCACCCAGTCTTTTGCCAGCGGATACGTCAAACCCAACTCCGCACTTAAAGTCAGGCCTCCCCCCGCTTGATAAGCGCGAAATTTATCACTGATTTCTGAGCCACTAACACCATAAAAGTGGTTCAATGTTCGCTTACTATCATATTGGGCGCTGAGAATAGTATGAAAATTGGTGTTATAACGCTGCCAGCTTTTGCCATACCACATTGCCAGGTGAATATCGCGATGCTCAAGCGCGGAAAACGGTGCAACTAAAACTCTTAGTACACTGGAATCGTCAAAATTATAAGTCGATCTCAGACCCGCACGTTGTTCTTCTTCGCGCGGAAGGATCCCCACCAAGCCATCTTGCTCATTTCCAATGTCATAAGCGTCATCTGAAGCAATGGCACCATAGATTTCGCTAAAATACACATCAAAAGACCATTCTTTACCGCGATAAAAATTATAACCAAAACCCGGTAGGCCTAAGCCATTGACTCCTTTATTCTCGATAAAAAAGCCATTCCATTGATAATTAAGGCGTAAATTAAGCAGAACTCCCAAATGTTGAGGTGCATCTACAAAACGGCTATCAAAGGCAGCAAAGCCAAAAGTCGCCTCCATAAAACCGCCGTTTTCATCTTGTTCTTCATTGGTGTTTTGCTCCTGAGCAATCACCGAACTCAGACTCATCACCAGAGCTAAGATGCCTAAGCAATAGACTAAAAATTTATGCAAAATGTGCTTCCAAACCAAGTGTCAAACCAAGATGTTAATTTAACCTTAAAATACACTGAAACTTTGTATCCAATTGTAGCGTTTTATCATTTACCTTTTCTATTGACGACGCAGCCACTCATTTGTCAGTGACTTCAAGGCATGCATGGCTGCTTGAGCTTTATCTGTAGGCACAAAAATATGATCATGATAATAAGCCGCGATCACATTAGCGCTGATATTCGCCTTAGTGAGAGCAGCAGAAACTGCCGCGGTTAAACCTATAGCCTCTAAACTGGAATGCACATTTAAGGTGATGCAACGATAGGTGCCGCTAAAAGATAAGTTTGCTAGCTGGGTATCGGCCACCGTCAACACCAAAGTTGTGCCCTCACTTTCTACAAACATGGCTTTGGGACTAATGCCTGTTTGCAGTGCCGTTTTTACATCAGTGACTGTGGTAAACACATATTCATCTTGCGCTAAACTCGGCGACATTGAGGTTAACAACAAGGCTAAATCAGTTTCACCCGCCATACACAACTCTCCTTATCCGTTAATGAAGATGATTAGTAAACACTAGCTAAATTTCAGCCCAATAACACCAGCCAATATCAAACCATAGAAAAAATAATGAGATTTAACGATGGGTTCGGCAAAAAATAAGGCATTAATCACCGACATAGCAATCACACCGACACCGACCCAAATAATATAGGCATGGGCCACGGGGATTTTTTGAATGGCTTGGGCAAAAAGGACAAGACTCAATAGCATACTGAGCGCTGCAAATGCCACATAGGGCAGCTTAGTTAGGGACTCCGATTGTTTTAACCCAATCACCCAACCCGCTTCGAGTAAACCAGCAACAAATAATAATAACCAAGACATAAACTCACCTTATTTAACGAGGTCGTCCTCAATATAAGGTTGAGCGGTGGGGTCGTCCCCACTTCTAGAAGTGAAGGCCAATGTTAACAGCTAGAATTAAAAAAAACAGCCTTAACTATCACGACAGACTTCATCAGCAAACTCAATTTCAATAGTAGTATGGGCTAAGTCAAAGCCACTCAGTTTGTTTTGAATATCGCCTTTAAGAATTTTCAGTTCGTCCATCGTCACACTATGGTTCAACACTAAGTGGGCAGTCATTACATGTTGTTCACCATCTAGTGACCAGAAATGCAGATGATGAATAGCACTCACCGACTCAGGCGCCGTGAGTACGGCTTGTAATTGCTCTCGCATGTGTTGATCAGGTGTAGCTTGCAAAAACAATCCGAGGGTTTCACGTAAATTACGCACCACGTTAATTAAAATAAACAAAGTAAAGGCGATGGATAAAATCGGATCGAGTATGGGCCAATCAAAAAACATTAATACGACAGAAACAATTAATACTGCCACCCAGCCCAATACATCTTCGATTAAATGCCAGTTAAGTACTCTCTCATTTAGCGACGTTCCGGCACTGAGTTTATAAGCAGCAAAACCATTTACGGCGATGCCAAACAAGGCGAGTACCAACATGCCTTCAGTGTGAGGCATCTCGGGGGCATAGAGTCTGGGGATGGCTTCAAACAAGATCCACAGCGAGCCGGTTACCAGTACTACACCATTGATCAGCGCACCTAATAAAGAAAAACGTTTGTAGCCATAGGTGAAATTTCGAGATGCTTGTTTATTACCGAGTTTATTCAGCCACCAGGCCGAACCTATGGATAAACTATCACCCAGATCATGCACCGCATCTGCCATAATGGCCGTGCTATTAGTTAACCAACCACCTACAAATTCAATAAGAGTAAAACAAGCATTAAGAAAAAACGCCCAACCTAAACGATTCGACGATGCATCGAAGTGATGATGGTGGCCGTGATGATGTCCATGTGAGTGATGATGTCCATGGGAATGCCCGTGACTTTGCGAATGACCGTGGGAATGCCCATGAGAATATTCATGTGCTTCATGGCCATCTTTATGTTTATGTTGTTCTGCCACTTTTTATTATCCTCTTCGGGCTTGTTTGCGGATCCGTGTTACGTTCCAGTTAATAACATGCCTAAACACTTTGGCATACAACCATCGTTTTACACCTGACAAATTTGTGCCTTGTTTGGCATAAAATTCATCTGGGCTGGCAAATACGCCATAGTCATCATGGATACCTTCTTTTTGAATATAGGTATCGCTGCCCTGCCACTCGACCTGCGGCGCTGACAAACATTGTGTTGCCACGCCATAACCACAAAATGCTTCACCTTGGTGAGCAAAACGCTGTTGTATCACCGACAGATAAGTCTGGTCGAGGATAAAACCTTCTAGATTTACCCAACGCCCCTCAAAATAGACCTCAACCCAAGAGTGTAATATGTATTTGGGTGCCAGTTGATAGATCAGCGGCGGGATCGCGCCTTTTTGTAAACTCTGGTCAATAGTAAAGCCATGTAAACGACAAGCTATGCCCAACGCCCGCAACAAGGCCATCAACAAAGTGCCCTTGGTATTACATTGGCCGTAACCATCATGCAATATTTCACTGGCGCTTAAGTCATCGCTGCGGTTGTAGCCAAAACGGATTTCGTCTTTCACAAAACTATATACTGCGCCAATTTTGTCATAGTCAGTTAAATGCGCCCAGTCTCTCGATGCAAGCAAATTAACAATATCATCATGGTTAAAATTAAGTATGGGAGTGGCTGCGCTTAAGCTGGGATCTTGCATTTTAGTGTCCTCGATAATCGTTAAACTGCTACCGAGCTTAAAGTTTAGAGTTACTTTAAGGTCAAGGACAAAAAATTAAGTTTTATAAAAACCAATGCACCCCATTAAAAGAAATTTTGCAAAGTTCACTATTAAGATTCTGTGCGGGATTTTGCTTGGATAAATTCATTGGCTTGCTCGGACAAACATCTGCCAGCCACATAGTTTTTACCCTTGGTATGAAACAGCATCCAACCCTGACTGGTTTGTTCAATTTTATTTATATCAGCCCACAAAATAGTACTTTCAACGTGTAGCGACTTGCTGCTAACCCCCTCTTCATTGATGTGCAGCGTCAACTCAGTATTAGCCGCTTTACTGATCAGTTGCCGAGCTAACCACCAAGGTTTACGAAAACGTAGGCTAAAAATTTCCAGCCCAGCTAATGCAATTATAAACCAGGCTATAAAGGGCTCTATTTCTGTCAACAGCAAAAGACTTAAACCAGCAAGTGAAAGTAAGCCTGCTAATAAGTAAACCTTGTTAGCATTGTCCGAGGGAGCTGAGGCATCATAGGTTTCACTAAAATGGCTCTTATCGAGGATATAAGTAGTGGAATAGGAAAAGTCTGTGGTCATTAACATGTTAACTTGAACTAAAAATGCCAGTCTAACGATTAGCCATCAGGATTAATAGTTTGCTATTAATAAATTAGATTTTTGCAACTGAATCACTTATTTAATCAATAAATCAAGGTAATCATACCCTTTGACCTATAATCGAAGAGAAACAAATTTCACTTTAAGGGTTTACATTTTTTAGTTAGTAAGTTGATATTAAACACTAAATTTGATTTTTGTTTAAAACTGCTAATTTAACTATTTAGGCCTATGATTAAGGTAACCTTATGAATTGTATGGATATCACCTAAGATGGACTCAGACAAAGTTGAAAATATATTAGTCCATCAATACGTTATCAACGATCCACTGCATCAATTATTTGATGCAGTGAATGCTATTTCTGTACAAGGCTACGATGAAGAACGCCGTGTTATCTATTGGAATGAAGGTAGCGAATTACTCTATGGCTATAGCAAAGCAGAGGCAACAGGACAAAAACTAGAAGACCTTATTATTCCTGTGCCTATGCGTGAGTTTGTTATTGCCGCGCATGGTGACTGGATAAAACATGGGATAGAAATACCTGCCGCTGAGCTTAACTTGCGCCATAAAGACGGTCACGACGTATCGGTATTTTCAAGCCATGTGATGTTTACCAATCAATATGCCACCAAACAAATGTACTGTATTGATGTGGATTTAAGCGATGTAAGGCAAGCGCAAGCGCAAGCTACTTTTAAAGAACATATGCTTGAAACCATATTTGAAGCCATACCCGATTTGTTCTTTTTAATGCAAGATGATGGAACCATCATTGACTATCATGCCAGTAACAAAAATAACCTGTATGTTCCTTCTGAGCAATTTTTGGGTAAAAAGATGGCCGACTTTTTACCCAAGGACGTTGCTGACAAGTTCAAATTTCATATTGCAAAAATCACACAACAAACAGGCATGATAAATTTTGAATATGAACTCTCTTTGCCCCATGGTTTGGTCTATTTTGAGGCCAGAATTAGGCATTTAGCTAAATATAATCAAGTCGTCATCATTGTTCGTGATATCACTGAGCAACATAAATCGGCTGAGCTCATTCGCCACCAAGCCTATTTTGATCATCTAACCGCATTGCCTAACCGTTTTTTAGCACTCGATCGTTTGTCACAAATGCTGATTGAAGCACAAAGGCATCAACTAAAAACGGCTGTGCTGTTTTTAGATATCGATGATTTTAAAAAAGTGAATGACTCATTAGGCCATGAAATTGGCGACAAACTTTTAATTAAAGTTGCCAAAAGATTACAGCAAGAATTACGTAAAGAAGATACGGTTGGCCGTTTGGGTGGTGATGAGTTTATTGTTTTGTTAAGAGACATTACCGACCGCCAACATGCCTTAGTCATTGCCGAAAATTTACTAAACATCTTTCGCTCCACTTTTCTCATTGATGGTCGAGAGTTAAATCTAAGCATGAGTATTGGCGTTGCTATCTACCCTGAAAATGGCCGTAGCGCGTCTGATCTATTAAGAAATGCTGATACGGCAATGTATCAAGCCAAAGCCTTAGGACGTAATACCTATTCATTTTTTACTGAAGAAATGAATGCCATTATGCGCCGACGTTTTGCAATAGAGGAGCAAATGCACACCGCGCTGGCGCGGAATGAATTTACCATCCACTACCAAGCTCTGTTTGATGTTCAAACCCAAAACATTAGCGGCGCAGAGGCACTATTACGTTGGCATAACGCCACTTTAGGTCAAGTTACTCCCGACGAGTTTATCCCCATTGCTGAGCACACTGGTCTCATTGTGCCCATTGGCAAGTATGTGATTAAACAAGCACTTGTGTTTTTAAATGAATGGCAAAATATCGACCAGCAGAAATATAGTATTTCAGTCAATTTATCTCCCCGTCAACTTAGGGATGCAACCTTGATCGACCTGATTAAAGATGCACTGCAAGATGCCAATATTAGTCCTGAAAGTCTGCAACTTGAAATTACCGAGGGTGTCCTAATGACTGGTCAAGCTTATATTCAAGAAGCCTTAACTAACATTAGTGACTTAGGCATCAAATTAGGCATGGATGATTTTGGTACTGGTTATTCGTCCTTAAGTTATTTAAGACAATATCCTTTTGATGTACTCAAAATAGATCGCAGTTTTATTTATGGTATCGCTTTAAATAAGGCCGATTGTGATTTAGTTAAAGCCACTATCGCCATGTCACATAGTTTAGGTTTAACCGTTGTTGCTGAAGGGGTTGAAACGCAAGAACAACTGCACTTGTTGAACGAACTTGGCTGCAACTTCGCCCAAGGTTATTATTTTGCTAAACCTTTACCGGCAAACCAGTTACTTGATTTTTCCGCCTCGAAGAAGAAAAAATAAACCCTTTTTTATCCATACTCAAACGACGTTTAAATATGAGTTTTAGCATTTTCAAGTCATTTGAGTAAAGCTACCAATAGCTTAGATATTTTTCTCAACGATATGGCTGGGTAAACCATCTAAACTAAGTTGATTTTTTTGTTGCCAGTAGTCCTTAAGTCCTTCATCACCCTTGTTGATTGCCCAGTTTTTAAGTTGCTCGCGATCCTCTACATAATCAAAAAACGGCACAGCCATGCCACAGGAGCTTTGTACCAAATCAATATCCAAATCAAATATCTGTCGAGCACCGGGTGTTGGTTTAAACAAGGCTGACAGTTCACTCCACTGCGCATCGTTGTGATGAATAACTTTAGCTTGCCCATACAAACGCAAAATTAAGGGGCTACCTTCAAACGCGGCAAACATTATGGTCATGCGCGGCGCTTGCTGTACATGAGCTGCGGTTTCGTTGCCACTGCCCGTGACATTCAGCCACACTACTCTGTTGCCATTGATCACTCTTAATGAATCCATGCCCTTGGGCGAAATATTCACTCTACTATCTGCAGTCGCAGTACCCACAAAAAACAAGTGCTGGCGTTCGATAAATTCCACCATTTTGGCAGGAATGCTATTGTATTGTTGTCCCATATTGCTCTTCCTTGTAGTGATAGTTCGCGCAAAAATCCAATAATATGGTGTTTATATTAAAGCTTCATGGTCTTTGGCATATATTTTTGCCACATCACTAAAAATATGCAAAATATTGTGACCTGAAATCAAACTTATATTTGGCTAATATTTAAGCGGCCTTGCTTTATACCCAGTTACTATTCAATAATCTATGGCGTAATTGATATTACTTAACCACTAAAAAAGGGAAATAGACATGGCTTTTGATATTACATTTAGCTTAACCGACACTGATTTAACTTATTTTAAAGACGTGATGCGTAAGGCGTGCAGCGGTGCCGCCACTCTTGATGAAAAATCAATACTCGAAAAAGTTAAAGCGCTGTCAACTGAAGTAAAAACCGGTGTACCAGAATTTGTAGTCGAGCGTTTGAACAAACTCGATACCTTGGTCAAGATGGTAGAAGATAAAGAATGGCAAATACCTGACGAAGAACGTAAAGACGTCATCAGTGCCTTAGCTTATTTTGGCAATCCAACTGATTTAATCCCCGACCACATACCCGCTTTAGGGTTTTTAGATGACGCCATCATGATTGAGTTAGTGGTCAATGAGCTACACGACAATATTGAGGCCTATGTTGAGTTTAGCGAATATCGCGAGCGTGAAAAATCCCGTAAAGATCCATCTACCATCACTACGGGCGATTGGTTAGAAGCAAAACGCAAAGAGTTACACAACCGCATGTATCGTCGCCGTTCATCACGCAGTGGTCGTTCATCTTTTAGAATATTTTAATACCGCATAATTTAAATTACTGGCAATACATGCCATGCACATTGGGGCCAAAAGTCATTAAAAACACTCACTGACCTTGGCCCCATTCTTTCATAAGGCATTAATTCAGTCCCCCATATAAAAAATTACGTACTGATTACATTACAAATCTTTGTCCCCTCAAAATCTGCTTTTAACTCAATGACCTGTAAAATATCTGACATTTATAATAATCTGTTCCAACTCACCAACACAAAAAATTAAGCTTGCCCTTAACATCCGAAAGCCAGCGAGGATAGAGAACAACATGGATCTGCATAAAAGACAGTTTTTAAAAGCAAGTAGCCTGACCTTGGCATCTTTATCACTTAGTCCTGTGGTTGGCGCTGCTAGCTCAACTGCAACCGACAGCGTTGCCTTAACAAACCTCACTAGCAAGGTAAAACCCATAAGCGTCGATGAACGCAAGGCGCGGATAAAAAAAGCACAAAAACTAATGGCTGAGCAGAACATTGCTGCCATCGTTCTCGAACCGGGTGCGGCCATGGATTATTTCACTGGTATTCAATGGTGGCGCAGCGAGCGATTAACCGCAGTGGTTATCCCTCGTGAAGGTGATATCGCGGTGCTTTGCCCATTTTTTGAAGAGCCAAGTATTCGCGAATCCCTAGCGGTAGGTAAAGATGTGCGGGTTTGGCAAGAGCACGAAAGCCCCTTTGCATTAGTAAAACAAATATTAGTTGATCGCAACGTCGCTAAAGACGGCGCCAAACTCGCCTTTGAAAATACCGTACGTTATTTTGTATTAAAAGGTGTCATGGACTTATTACCCACCATGGTGGACGTGCGCGCTGAGCCAATTACTCTGGGCTGTCGTATGTTTAAAAGCGAACATGAAATTGAATTGATGCGCAAAGCCAACGAAATCACCCTAAAAGCTTATGCCCATGTATGGTCAAAATTACAATTGGGCATGGATCAAAACGAAGTTAAATCCCTGATGGCCAGTGCTCAAAGCCAACTTGGTGGTAGTGGTGTGTGGAATATGGCTTTGTTTAATGAGGCCAGTGCTTATCCCCACGGCACCAATCAGGCGCAAACCATCCGTGAAGGATCTATTGTACTGATGGACTGTGGCTGTGAAGTACAAGGTTATCAATCAGATATCAGCCGTACTTTTGTATTTGGTGAGCCTACTAAAAAACAACAAAAAATCTGGCACAACGTACGTGAAGGGCAGCGTATTGCCTTTGAAACTGCCCAGCTTGGTGTTGCCGCAGGTGTAGTTGATGACAAAGTAAGAGCTTTTTATCAAGAACAAGGTTTTGGGCCGGACTATAAACTACCAGGTTTATCCCATCGCACTGGTCATGGCATCGGCATGGAAGGTCATGAAAGTGTTAACTTTGTGCATGGTGAAACCACCGTCCTTAAACCCGGCATGTGTTTTTCTAACGAACCCGGTATCTATCTGCCTGGTGAATTTGGTGTACGTTTAGAAGACTGCATCTACATGACCGAACAAGGTCCTAAGTGGTTTACCGTGCCGCCTAATTCGTTGGCCGACCCTATAGGCACCATGGGTAGCTAAACCCAGGTATTTTGAAAAAGACACATCACAAACAACTAAACAAAAAATGACAGATTAATCATGACTAAAAAAATCTTTAGCGCTTTATTACCCCTAACACTAGTGGCCTTATACAGCAGCCATGTACTGGCTGATGCCGACCAAGACTTTAGTAAACTGTTAAATCAACACTGGCAAAATGCAGAGCAGGAAAAAGTGTTTTTTCGCACCGATCCGGATGGCTGGAAACCTGATGCTAAACTTGCTGATTGGACACCCAAGGCCATGGCAAGGCGCGATGCTTTTAATACTCAAATGTTAAAACAACTGGCGAGTATTGATATTAAACAACTCAGTACCGACAACCAGATGAGTTATCGATTGTTTGTGTATGAGCGCAATACTGAAAAAGCCAGTTATCTGTCGGCGGATAAATACTTCCCAATTAACTTTTTAAGCGGCTGGCATACCTATTTTGCTGAAGCACCAGCCAACATGGCGTTTTTAAATGCAGGCGATTACGATAAGTTTTTAGTCAGTTTGGCTGATTACCCACGATTTAATCAGGAAAATATTAACCTGCTCAAAGACGGCGTTAAACAGGGCTTTGTGCATTATTGTGGTAGCTTTAAAAACTATGGCGAGACCATCAAAGAGCACATAGTAGCTAACCCAAAAGACAGTGCACTGTTTGAACCTTTTACCCGTTTTCCGAAGCAATTTACTGAGCGACAAATCACCCATTATCGCAGTAAAGCTGAGCAACTGCTCAAAGACGCAGTTATCCCAGCCTACCAAGATTTTTACGACTATTTTCAACATAGCTATATGTCAAAATGCCGCACAGAAGCAGGTATTGGTAGTGTTAAAGGTGGTGATGAATATTATGAATATACTGCCAATTACTACACCACCACCACATTAACTCCTAAAGAAATTCACGAACTGGGTCTAAGCGAAGTCGCGCGCATCCAGCAAGAAATGAATGCCATCATCCAGCAACTCAACTTTAAGGGTACTCAAGCTGAGTTTTTACAGTTTCTTGCGACTGATCCACAATTTTTTGCCATTGATCGCCAAGATGTATTAGAAAAGACCGCCTTTATCACCCAAAAAATGTACGGCAAACTGCCCTTCTGGTTTAGTCATCTGCCACGTAATACTTTTACGATTAAAGGCTCTGCTGCCCGAGGTGCGTTTTATATGCCACCACCCGACAATCGTACACCCGGCACCTATTTTTTAAGCTCAGATCCTAAACAGCAACCTTTGTATAACCTCGAAGCACTAAGTCTGCACGAAGGTGTGCCTGGCCATCATTTACAAAATGCCATTGCTCAAGAACTAGATGTGCCTGAATTTAGACGCACACTGAATCACTCAGCTTTTGCCGAAGGTTGGGGTTTGTATTCAGAGCGTCTAGGTAAAGAAGCTGGTTTTTATGAAAGTCCTTACAGTGACTTTGGCCGTTTAGGCTACGAGATGTGGCGAGCAGTACGTTTAGTGGTTGATACCGGTATTCATGCTTTTGGCTGGACTCGAGAGCAAGCCGTGGAATATTTAGCCTCCCATACTGCTCTGACCGACAAATCAGTCAATGATCAGATAGATCGTTATATCTCATGGCCTGGACAAGCTCTGTCGTACAAAATTGGCGAAATTAAAATCCGCCAATTGCGCGCAAAAGCAGAACAAGAGCTTGGCAGGAAATTTGATATTCGGCAATTTCACGACACTGTGATTGGCCAAGGTTCATTGCCCATGGATGTATTAGATGATGTGATCAACGAGTGGATATCACAGCAACAAGCAGTAGCTAATCACTAGTTTTTAGTTGTAAGAGAAAGACAAAAACAGAGTGATATAGGCCGCTGGCCTTACTACATATAGTAAACCCATGCTTTGATATGCAAAAAAAAGAGGCCTTCATGGCCTCCTTGTTAATCTTGTTTATTTTTCCTGCTCATACGTTGCAAAAACGCTCTAGTACGACGCTGGGAATCATTCACAAATTCTTGTTTAGTTTCATAAGGGTTGGATCCTTCACGGAACTCAACTTTAATCGGTGTACCCATAATTTTTAATGACTTACGGAAGTAGTTAACCAAATAGCGTTTATAAGCATCAGGTAAATCCTTAACCTGATTTCCATGCACCACGATCAAAGGTGGGTTATAACCACCGGCATGGGCATATTTCATTTTAACGCGGCGGCCACGTACCACTGGTGGTTGATGATCTTCCTGCGCCATATCCATAATACGGGTTAACATGGCGGTATTGGTACGTTTAGTGGCTGATTCATAAGCCTCTTGTACCGATTCAAACAAGTTGCCTACGCCGGTACCGTGTAAAGCTGAGATAAAGTGAATACGGGCAAAATCGATAAAACCTAAACGCCTGTCCATCTCACGTTTGATTTCTTCTTTGAGGCCTTTATCCAAGCCATCCCATTTATTTATCGCCACAACTAAAGAGCGGCCAGCGTTAAGCACAAAACCCAATAAACTTAAATCCTGATCGGCTAAGCCTTCCTGTGCGTCAACCACTAACAGTACAACGTTAGCTTGTTCGATGGCTTGCAAGGTTTTAACAATAGAGAATTTTTCTACCGCGTCCGCCACATTTTTACGACGTCTCACTCCGGCGGTATCAATTAAGATATATTCGCGGCCATCGCGTTCCATAGGAATAAAGATACTATCGCGAGTGGTGCCGGGCTCGTCATAGACTACAACTCGTTCTTCGCCCAAAATTCGATTGGTCAGCGTTGATTTACCTACGTTAGGTTTACCTACTAAAGCCAGTTTGATGGGCAAACTTTGCAATTTGGCCAACTGTTCGTCAGCATCAAGCTCTTCTTTAATTTCTTCTACTTCAGGAATGACCATTTCCGGGAACTGTTCACCCAGAGGATTAAGCGCCAGCTCTAATAATTGCGATATACCACGGCCATGGGCGGCGGCAATTTGGCTGACCTTGCCTAAACCTAAGGCATAAAAATCAGCAGTTTCGCTGTCACCGTCGATGCCATCGACCTTATTGGCTACGACATAAACGGGCTTGTCTTGTTTGCGTAAATGATTAGCAATGCCCTGATCGGCGGCTGTCATGCCAGCACGTGCATCAACTAAAAATAACACAACATCGGCTTCAACTATGGCTAACAAAGATTGCTCTGCCATTGCCTGATCGATACCTTGTTCGTTGCCACTGATGCCACCTGTGTCCACTACGATAAATTGTAGGTTTTCGAATTTGGCCTGACCGTATTTACGATCCCGGGTTAAGCCAGGGAAATCGGCAACCAAAGCATCACGAGTGCGAGTTAATCGATTAAAAAGAGTCGATTTGCCGACATTCGGACGACCAACCAGAGCAACAACGGGTAACATAAATGATAATCCTATAGACAAAAAAGGCTTAGAGATGCTCTAAGCCATTAAAAATTCAAACATTATTTGTCTTGGCACAACAAGGCCTTGTAGACAAAAAAATAGAAATTAGGGCGTTTGCACAGCCACTAATTTTCCATCACGGGTTTGGGTATAAATGATTTTACCATCAACCACAGGTGAGCTATAGATACTTTCATCTTCATCATCATCACCTACAGCCAAACGAGCCACTAGCTTACCGTCAGACTGATTAAACCAATGTAAAAAGCCCCATTTATCACCCGCCACTAAATATTCACCCACCGGAACAGCAGAGGTTAACAGGCGTTTTTTAAGTTTACCCTGACTCCATAATTCCACGCCGTTACGGCTATCCAAGGCATACACATTACTATTAGCATCAACTACATATAAATTATTACCTGCAGCAGTCAAGCGACGATAAGATTTGTAATCACGTTTCCATATGATACGACCACTGCGCAATTCAACAGCGGCTAAGGAACCGTCATAAGTGATCACGTAAATGATACCTGCGGCCACTAAAGGTTGACTGTCGATATCAACAATACGTTCAAGCTCAGTCACACCACTGGCCGATGAAATGACTTGCTCCCAAGCAGTTTGCCCAGTACCCAGTATATTGACGACTAATTTGCCGTTGGCTGTGCCAATGATAGCGCCACCCGATACTGCCGCAGGTGCAGAAACACCACGTAAAGATAAAGGTGGAACTTCAGACTCATAAACCCACAACTGTTCGCCAGTATTAGCATCCAGCGCAAACACCAGACCTGAGCCAGTATTAAGCACCACTACACCTTCATCGATTGCCGGTGCGGCGATCACTTCACCTTTGACTGTGGTTTGCCATTTCACTTCACCATTTTTGGCATTAAGTGCAATGACTTCACCATTTTCGGTGCCAAAAAAGAGGGTTTCGTAGGCAACACTTAAACCACCAGAAATTTTAGCGGGTTCACCGTTTGACCAAAGTTTTTTCAAACCAGAAGTGAGTCCTTGGTCCAAATAAACGGCAAAATTACGTTCCCATACTTTTTTACCGGTTTTTTGCTCGTAAGCAGCAACTAAACCCTGGCGATTAGCCGCATAGACATTGCCATAAGCTAAAGCAGGTTCAAGGCGCGAATAAAATTTAGATACGCCATTACCTAGCTCGGTTGACCAGATTTGCGTGGGTGTAAATTGCACTTCAATGGGTTCAAGGCGGCGGATAGCCACTTCGTCATCATCAGAAAACCAATCGGACACAGTGCTACAGCCTGACAATAGCACCGAGCAGCCTAGTACTAAGGAAAAAATACCCTTATTCAATGTATTCACCTTATCCATTAGCCGCAGCAACTGTCATGCTGGCTAAACTGTCTAATTTCATTTTTAATACGCGATCGTTGGTATTTTTTTCTAGAGCAGCACTATAAGCAGCACGTGCTTTATCAATTAACTGCTGAGCCAGATAAACATCACCTTTTACTTCTTGAGTTTGGCCTTTAAAGGCCTCGTCAGTAATTTTTTCAATACTTTGAAGTGCTTGCTCAAACTGACCTTGCTCAAGTTGTACACGGGCCAGTCTAATACTGGCGATAGCTTGTACTGCTGACATTTTTGCTTGTTCAACCACAAAAGTTAATTGTTTTGCAGCTTCGGTTAAATCTTTACGTTCGATTGCTTGTTGTGCTAATTGCAAAGCCATTAAATAGGCATAACCGGTGTCACCATGTTCAGTAATATAAGCCTGCGCCGCACCAAAACCTTTTTCATCTTTAACTAGGTCCATTTCAGCTTTTTCAAAGGCAACAGATGCGGCTTCTTGAGCTTCTATTTGACTCTCGTTGTAATAGCGCCATCCGTATAGACCACTTAAGCCCAACACTGCACCAATCACTAAAGCTGAACCATTTTCTTTCCAAAAACGTTTGATCGCTTCGACTTGTTGTTCTTCTGTTTCGTAACGTTCCATCAAGATTCCTCTTACTACACCACCCAAATTTGAGTGTTAATGTTAAATCAATATTCTAACCAGCAGTTTTAAAACGATTGCTGGATAAAATGGATAAGTTCTGCACGTGCCACAGATACTTGCTCTGTGTGTTCACGTAAATATTTAATGGTGACTTTTTGCTCTTGCAATTCGTCTTGACCGACTATCAATACCCAACGAGCACCACTCATATCGGCTTTTTTCAATTGTTTTTTGGCATTACCACCACCACAGTGATTCATCAAACGCAACTGGGGTAAAGCGCTTCGTATCTGCTCACTCAGTTGCCAAGCATATAACTCTGCCGATTCATCTAAGGCGCTGATATAGATATCCACCGGCGCCGCTACTTGCTGATCCAGCTCCAGAGTTTGCAACAGCAAAATCAAACGTTCAAGACCAATAGCAAAACCAACACCTTGCGTGGCTTTACCACCGAGTTGTTCCACAAGGCCATCATAACGTCCACCAGCACAAACTGTGCCTTGCGAGCCTAAACTCGTGGTCACCCACTCAAATACAGTACGGTTATAATAATCCAAACCACGCACCAAACTAGGGTTAACCCGGTATTCGATGCCTAAGTTATCTAAACGTTCACATAAAGAGTCAAAATGTTGCTGAGATTCAGCATCTAAGCAATCAATTAACTTAGGAGCATCTTTAACTACCGCCTGTACTTGAAGATTTTTACTGTCTAATACACGTAAGGGATTACTTTCTAAACGGCGTAAACTATCTTCATCCAATTCACTCTGACGAGTCCGTAAAAAAGCCACTAACTTTTCTTTGTAATCTGCTCTAGCTTGATTAGAGCCTAATGAATTGATTTCGAGCGAAACATGTTCGCTGATACCAAAACGTTGCCATAGGCGATGACTTAATAAAATAACTTCAGCATCTATATCTGGGCCAGCAAAACCAAAAGCTTCTAAACCAAATTGATGAAACTGGCGATAACGACCTTTTTGCGGTTTTTCATAACGAAACATCGGCCCCATATACCACAAGCGTTGTTGTTGATTATACAATAAACCGTGTTCACAACCGGCACGTACCACACTAGCAGTACCCTCTGGACGCAAGGTAATACTTTCATTATTGCGATCATCAAAGGTGTACATTTCCTTTTCAACAATGTCAGTCACTTCACCAATCGAGCGTTTAAACAGATGTGTGCTTTCAACTATGGGGGTGCGGATTTCCTGATAAGCGTAACTCGCCACTACTTGGCGGATCACTGATTCGACATATTGCCATAAGCCGGTTTGCGCCGGCAGGCAATCATTCATTCCACGAATAGCCTGAATTTGTTTAGACACTGACAAAAATTCTCTTGAACTGATTTAAAAAAAGCCCCGCATTATAGGGGCTTTGTGCTGAAACGTAAAATAATGTGGCGTAAAAAGCTGGATTAAGATGCTAAATAACGGCAACTCGGCATAAGCACCTTATGCAAAAGCTAATTAACTGACTTGCTTAACCTTAATTTGATTCTTTTGCTCTAATTGTGCAGCTTTAGCACGAATACGTTTTTCTAACTGGTCAACTAAATCATCGTTGGATAAACGTTCTTTTTGGCGCTTTCCATCCACATAATATCCACTCATATTACGTGCTCCAGTTAAACCAATATCTGATACTTCGGCTTCGCCAGGGCCATTTACCACACAGCCAATGATTGATACATCCATCGGCGTTAATAGATCTTCTAGGCGCTGCTCTAAAGCATTAACTGTGGTGATCACATCAAACTCTTGACGAGAACAACTCGGACAGGCAATAAAATTAATCCCGCGCGAACGTATCCGCAGTGACTTAAGAATATCAAATCCGACTTTTATTTCTTCAACCGGATCAGCGGCCAGTGATATACGAATGGTATCGCCTATACCTTCAGCCAATAACATGCCCAAACCTACTGAGCTTTTAACTGCTCCAGCACGCAGGCCACCGGCTTCAGTAATACCTAAGTGCAAAGGTTGATCGATACGTTTTGCCAATTCACGATAAGCGCCAACGGCAAGAAAAACATCAGAAGCTTTAACACTGACTTTAAACTGAGTAAAATTTAACTTATCCAGTATATCCACATGACGCATGGCTGATTCAACCAAGGCCATTGGCGTAGGCTCACCATATTTTTCTTGCAGATCTTTTTCGAGTGAGCCGCCATTTACACCGATGCGAATAGGAATACCTTTATCACGGGCACAATCCACCACTGACTTGACTCTGTCCATACTGCCAATATTGCCAGGGTTAATGCGTAAACAGTCCACCCCGTATTCAGCCACTTTAAGGGCGATGCGGTAATCAAAATGAATATCGGCGATGAGTGGAATATCCACTTGTTGTTTAATCAGTTTAAAGGCTTCAGCGGCATCCATAGTGGGAATCGATACTCGAACAAGTTCGCCACCCACAGCTTGAATACGTTTAATCTGGGCCACGGTGGCGGCCACATCGGTGGTCGAGGTATTAGTCATAGATTGCACAGCGATGGGTGCACCATCACCAATAGCGACATTACCGACATAAATTCGTGTCGATTTTCGACGTTTAATAGGAGATTCAGCGAACATAGTTAATCTGATTAAACCTCAATGGTTCCGTAAAAAAAGTAAGTTATTCGGTAAAAGGTAAATTGAACTTGGCGGTAACACCCTGTCTGAAACCTGATAAGTCTACGTCTTGCCCATCGTAAGTAATTTTAACCACTTCAGGGGAGCACAAGATAACTGCAAAAGGTGGTGTGCCTGACACAGGCATTACGCGTCCTTGGGTTTTAGTACCGTAGGCGATATCTTCCCCCTTAGCATCGGTTAACTTCATCCAACAATCACTGGCAAAAGTAAACACCAAATCAATCGTTTCCAAAGGAGGCTCTTCAACTTGAATAATACCTTGGCGACTGGGGGCCAGCTCAAATATTTCAGACTCTGCCAAAGCTGGATTTGCTTCAGGAATTTCTTGAGCAGCAGTCGTTGACTCAGCTAAACCATCATCTGCCAATGAGGTTTGTGCAAACTCAGTGTCAAGGTCTTGCTCATTGCTGACATTGGTATCTGCGCCAGCTAAATTGTCTTCATTGCTAGCTTCAATTTTGGTTTTATTGGCGGATTTATCCACCATAACCGCGGGATTAAGTGTGGTGATAGTTGGGCTAGAACTGCTTTGTTGAAGCCACCAGATAACCACTAAAGCAATAACCACACCCACAATCAAATAAGTGACTAACATCAACTTATCGTCATGGGCTTGATGGGCGATACGCTTAGAAAAACTTTGCAGTTTGGCCGGTTCTTTGTTTTGAGTTTTTACGCTATCAAAAGCATTGATCACTAGTGCTTCTGGTATACCAACCTGTTTAGCGTAAAGCTTGAGATAACCTTTTAAAAAAGTCAGTGAGATATTAGCATCGTAATTATCCGCTTCGATGTCTTGGATCAAACTGTTTTTCAAACGCACTTTATCGGCGATATTCTGGGTCGTCAGATTTAAGGCTTCTCTGGCATCTTTTAAAATTTTGCCTGGACTAATTTGCGGCTGCTCTTCTAATTCTTCACTCATATTTTACTCTTGTTCGGTGGCAGTGTCGGGAGCCGTCAGGCGTAATTTTTTGCCGGCAAAAATGTCCGAGGCATTGGTTAAACTGTTCCATTCTATCAGACGTTGCATTTTAATGTTGTAACGCAAGGATATACGATACAAATTTTCACCGTCTTTGACGACATGAAATAACGGTTCGGCTGCAGATTGTTGTTCAACCTTGTCTACAATAGCGACTTCTGCTTCTTCAGTATCTTGTTTTTGTTGTTCGTTTGTTGGCAGCGCTTCTACTTTAGCGGTTGTTTCAGGCTCAGCGGACGCTTCGACATTCTCGACTTTGCCGACATTTTCTGGCATTTCTGGCATTTCAACAACAGCGGGCTCTGTGCTTTGTGGATTTTCTACGAGGGGCTTTCTATCGGCCTTTGCATCTTCTGGCTCATCAACTTGCGACTTAGCTTTTATTGATTTACGTACCACAGGTTGCACTACTTGAGTTAGTCGTTGTTTATAGACTTGGCTGGCTGGAGAATCCGGATACATTTTTAATAACATATCCCCATAACTCAGTGCAATTTCTAGGTTACCCAGTGCTTGTTCAATCTGGGTAGACAACAACAAACTCTCGGCATTAATTTGCGCGACTTTTTCATATTTTCGTAAAGTACTTCTGGCTTCATCCCACTTTTGCTCGCGCACTAAAGACTGAGTCAATAAAAATAGGCTTTTTGAACGTCCAGGCTGATGATTAACTGCGCTGCGTAAATATTCAGTGGCCTCAGCTTGATAGCCATTGCTCTGGCTGCATAAGGCTAAATTTTCGTAGGTTTCGGCACTAGATATATAGTTACTGCTGTTGATCGCCTTTAAAAAATATTCTTTAGCTTTGGGATATTTACCTTGCTGACATAAAAATGCACCGTAACTATTGGCGATATCGGCATTGTGAGGATCATAATCCATGGCTTTTTGGTAGGCACTTTCAGCGGCGGCAAACTCGCCTACCGACTGATAATAATAGGCTAAACCAAAATGCGCATCGGCAGAACGTGGCGCAAACTCCAAGGCTTTATCTAAATTAAACTTAGCTTGACTATAGTTGCCGTTTTTCAGATAGGTTAAACCCAATGAAACCCGAGTTTTAGCCGCTTTTTGTTGATCAAAATTATCACCCATCTTGGGGCCACTAGTTTGACTAGTGCAACCAATCACTAAGGTGAAAACAAAACAAAGTAAGTAACTAGAATATTTCATGGCGCTCATTCAACCTCTAAAAAATCTATTGTGCCATCTTTACCGAAATATTCTCGCCCTTAAGTTGTTTTTTCAACATTCTTTTTGTTCTATCAACCACATCGCCTACTAATTGACCACATGCAGCATCAATATCTTCACCACGAGTTTTGCGCACCACTACAATAAAGCCGTATTCCATCAAGACTTTAGCAAAACGATCGATACGAGAATTGCTAGAACAGGTATAGGGCGAACCTGGATAAGGATTAAACGGAATTAGATTAATTTTACTTGGTGTACTCGCTAATACTTTAGCCAGTTGATGAGCTTGGTCGGTGCTGTCATTAATACCATTAAGCATCACATATTCAACCGTCACTTTGCCTTGATTGGCGTTGGATTTTGCTAAATAACGGCGCACAGCGGCTAAAAACACTTCAATCGGATATTTTTTGTTTACCGGTACTATTTCATCACGCAGTTTATCGTCTGGTGCGTGTAAGGATATGGCCAAGGCA
Organism: Paraglaciecola hydrolytica; assembly: GCF_001565895.1. Taxonomy (GTDB): domain Bacteria; phylum Pseudomonadota; class Gammaproteobacteria; order Enterobacterales; family Alteromonadaceae; genus Paraglaciecola; species Paraglaciecola hydrolytica. Next base: position 255,127 of record NZ_LSNE01000011.1, on the reverse strand, counting down.
ACATCTATTTGATCACCTAATAAATCCAGCGCAGGCACCACACCAGAGGTGCTTAAGGTGACACGGCGTTTAGACAAACCAAAAGCTAAGTCATCTAACATCAAATCCATGGCTGGCACTACGTTTTTAAGATTCAATAGTGGCTCACCCATGCCCATCATCACCACGTTGGTGATAGGACGACGAGCCGAGTCATTGTTCAAACCTATTGTAGTGGCCACTCGCCATACTTGACCGATAATTTCCGAGACTTTTAGATTACGGTTAAAACCTTGTTGAGCCGTCGAGCAAAAAGTACATTCCAGTGCACAACCTACCTGTGAAGACACACATAATGTTGCTCTGTCACCTTCGGGGATCCACACGGTTTCAACTTCTTGTCCACCTTCTAAACGCAAGGCAAATTTTATGGTGCCATCAGAAGCATTTTGTTGATAAGCGATCTCGGGGGCTCGCACTTCACAACTTGCAATTAATTTAGCGCGTAAATCTTTATTGAGATTAGTCATCAAATCAAAATCAGCGACTCCCTGCTGGTAAATCCATTTCATGACTTGATCAGCTCTAAAAGGTTTTTCACCTATTTCACTGAAATAAGCCCGTAAGCCCGCCCGATTAAAGTCAAGCAAGTTGGTTTTGATGGATTTCAGCGTTGATGTTTCAACAGTCACAGGTAACCTCGATATTCTAGACACACATTAAACTAAATTATAACCATGTCACCTCAAACTGCGCGGCAATTTAAAACTGCTAAGTTTAAACTGACATGGGTATAGATAGCACAAAAGGGAGCCAAGGCTCCCTTTTAAGTTAATTTATCAATAAAATTAACGTGTACGTGGGCAAAGTTCTTCATCAGCGAAGAAATAAGCAATCTCACGAGCAGCAGATTCAGCAGCGTCAGAACCGTGACAAGCATTTTCGTCGATAGAAGCAGCGTAGTCAGCACGTAAAGTACCAGCCAAAGCTTCAGCAGGGTTAGTTGCCCCCATAATTTCACGGTTTTTACGTACTGCGTTTTCGCCTTCAAGCACTTGGATCATAACTGGACCTGAAGTCATGAAGCTAACAAGTGCGCCAAAAAATGGACGTGCGCTATGCTCGGCGTAAAAGCCTTCAGCTTGCTCTTTGCTTAAATGTAACATTTTTGATGCAACAATTCGTAAGCCAGCGGTTTCGAAGCGATTGTAAATTGCGCCAATTACATTTTTTGCAACAGCGTCTGGTTTGATGATTGAGAAAGTGCGCTCTAAAGCCATTTTCTGGACTCCATAAATTAGTAAATACACAGCTAAAACAGGTTAGCAAAATTTTTCGCGCGGATTATATGCAATTAGTGCCTAAATACCTAATAGATCCCAAGAGTTTTTATTAACTCCCTCATTCAACAAGCAATTTATTAGTACTTGGACTCATTGGCTACGGGCTTTTTTCTGTTAGGCTTATACCAATGTTATTTATAGGAGAAAGCTTTTGATCCGATTTTTATTTTTACTGCCCGTTACTTTGTGTTTGATATGGTTTGTTTATTTGCGGATCCGTGGTTATAGCCTATCTCAGGGTAAACAGGGATTTATCTATATTTTGGTATCTTCAACCACTATCGCCATTTTTTATAGCGTAATGTTATGGCTGACTCAGCGTTAACTAATCAACAATATACCAGTCAGCTTATCTGACTGGTAAATCCCAGCAATGTACTTCACTAGTTGATAATAAAACCATGGTCATTAGCGTCGATCCTAACCATGCCATCGACACCTAAATTACCCGCAAGAATTTTTTGTGCCAAAGGATTTTCTATCTCAGTTTGAATAGCCCGTTTTAATGGTCTTGCACCATAAACAGGATCAAAACCTGCTTCGGCTAATTTTTCTAAAGCCGCTTGACTCAATTCTAATTTAAAGCCTTTATCAGCTAAACGTTGTCTTAAAGACAGCAATTGGATTTTAGCTATAGATTTAATTTGTTCACGACCCAGTGGATGGAAAACCACGGCATCATCAATCCGATTTAAAAACTCAGGGCGAAAATGTTGCGCGACCTCTCCCATCACCAAGCTTTTCATTTGCTCATAATTATTATCTCGATTGGCATCTTGGATAATATCAGAGCCTAAGTTGGAGGTCATGATGATCACGGTGTTTTTAAAATCCACCGTGCGCCCTTGTCCATCGGTCAAACGACCATCATCAAGCACTTGCAACAATATGTTAAATACATCCGGGTGGGCTTTTTCAACTTCATCCAGCAAGATAACTGAATAAGGTTTTCTGCGCACGGCCTCGGTTAAATAACCACCTTCTTCGTATCCCACATAGCCGGGAGGCGCTCCCACCATACGCGCCACTGAATGTCGTTCCATAAATTCAGACATATCTATACGTACCATGGCATCTTCGGTATCAAACAGAAAACTTGCTAAGGTTTTACACAGTTCGGTTTTACCCACACCTGTAGGCCCTAGAAACAAAAATGAACCTATAGGACGATTGGGATCTGATAAACCTGCTCTTGAACGTCTTATGGCATTTGCTACCGCACTGACGGCTTCAGCTTGGCCAACCACACGTTGATGCAATGCACTTTCCATATTCAGCAGTTTTTCTTTTTCGCCTTCGAGCATTTTGGACACTGGAATACCAGTCCAACGTGACAACACATCGGCTATTTCATGTTCGGTTACACGGTTTTTTAATAAGGTGGTTTCGAGATTTTCTGACTCGGTGGCTAATTCGAGTTTGCTTTCTAACTCTGGAATACGGCCATATTGCAACTCAGACATACGACTTAAATCTGAGGCACGGCGCGCTATTTCTAAATCTAGCTTCGCTTGCTCAAGTTCAGAGCGAATCGTTTGGGTGCCTTGCATTGCTTGTTTTTCGGCCAACCATACTGTCTCTAATTCCGAAAATTTGAGTTCAGCTTGTTCACGTTCAATTTCAATCAGCTCTAGACGTTTATGACTGGCGTCATCTTTTTCTTTGGATAGCGCCTGCTCTTCTAATTTAAGTTGGATCACTCGCCTTTCGAGTTTGTCCATTTCTTCTGGTTTAGAGTCCATTTGCAAACGGATACTCGATGCCGCTTCATCAATTAAATCAATGGCTTTATCGGGTAATTGGCGATCACTAATATAACGATGGGATAAAGATGCCGCTGCAACGATGGCCGGATCGGTGATTTCCACCGAATGATGTAATTCATAACGCTCTTTCAAACCACGTAAAATGGCAATGGTATCTTCGACACTGGGTTGATCCACCAATACCTTTTGGAAACGTCTCTCTAAAGCAGCATCTTTTTCGATATATTGGCGATATTCATTAAGCGTGGTCGCCCCCACGCAGTGCAAGTCACCTCGTGCTAAGGCAGGTTTAAGCATATTGCCGGCGTCCATTGCGCCCTCACCTTTACCGGCACCAACCATGGTATGCAGCTCGTCGATAAACAGAATAATCCGGCCTTCTTCTTTGGCGAGTTCATTTAGTACCGCTTTTAAACGTTCTTCAAACTCACCACGAAATTTAGCACCCGCAATCAACGCGCCCATATCCAGAGACAATACTCGTTTATGTTTAAGACCTTCAGGCACTTCACCATTAATAATACGCTGAGCTAAACCTTCGGCAATGGCGGTTTTACCCACACCCGGCTCACCAATTAACACTGGATTATTTTTGGTACGACGTTGTAAGACTTGAATAGTGCGGCGAATTTCATCATCCCGCCCAATAACAGGATCGAGCTTACCTTGTTCGGCTCGCTCGGTTAGATCAGTGGTAAATTTTTCTAAGGCCTGACGCACATCTTCGGCATTTTGATCGGTGACTTTTTGTCCGCCACGCATTTTTTCTATGGCTTTTTCAATTTTTTGCTCATCAGCACCAAATTGTTTAAGTATCTGCCCTAACCTACCTTTATCTTGCACAGCAGCCAGCACAAAGATCTCAGAGGTGATGTACTGATCTTTACGTTTTTGCGCAATTTTATCGCTTAAATTCAGTAAGACGATGGTGTCTTTGCCAAGTTGCACATCGCCACCTGTACCATCAACACGAGGTAGTTTATCCAATGCTTCTGCCAAAGCGGAACGTAAGCCGTTGATATTTAGCTGAGCATGATCAAATAAGGAACGAACCGAACCACCTTGTTGATTTAATAAGGCACTTAATAAATGCACTGGCTCAATATATTGATGGTCTCTGCCTAAGGCTAATGATTGAGCTTCAGAGATGGCTAACTGGAATTTGCTGGTAAAACTGTCTAATCGCATAATATGACTCCATAACGATTGTATATGAGTCAGTTATGGGTGCCATATAACCACAATTCAAGTAAGGTTTTTTAGAATCCAATAAAATTTTTAATATTTCAGCGTAAATAAACTGCACTGACCATGCGCCCTGTGGTGTTTAAACCCAGGTGTGTAGCGCGTCGATGAGAGAAAAATAACGAATCTTGAGCATAGGTGCAAAAATCTCCTCCTGTGATATTGCTTATTCCAAGGGCAGTCAGTTTGCGTCGAGCAATTGCATATAAATCAGCGAGGTATTTGGGTTGGTCTAGAGTGCTATTGGGGGAGGATATAAACGCCTCGGGATAGGCAGAAAAAGCCTGATAAACCTCGCTACCCACCTCAAAATTAGCCTGACTAATAGCCGGACCTAACCAGGCTAGCAACTCACTTCCAGCATCATTCATTTGTTTGACGGTGTTTTCGATGATGCCATCGGCTAAACCACGCCAACCAGCATGCACTGCTGCAACTTGAGTTCCTTGTTTATTACACAATAAAATTGGCAAACAATCTGCTGTCATCACTGCGCAAACCTGCATCGGCTCGCGAGTGCAAACTGCGTCCACTGCCAGTGATGCATTATTTTGCAAGGAAGCTTGTAGTGGCAATGTTAGGCACAGATTACTGTGCACTTGTTGCAGCCACACAAAATTTTTATGGTTGCTGAGTTTTTGGCGATTTAACTCCACTGTCTTTGCATCGTCACCCACATGTTGGGCGACATTAAACGATGCAAAAGGTGGCAGCGAGTCACCACCAGTGCGACAGCTTGTATAAGCCACCACATTAGCCGGTGCTTGCCACTTAGGTTTAATTAAATCAATCTCAGGCAAAACTAAATCTCACCATTGCCATTAATGACTTTGTCGCCACGAATTATCGACAACAAATGCACAAAATCGGCAGGCAATGGCGCATGCCAGCTCATCCAATCACCACTTACCGGATGCACTAATTCTAATTGCACCGCATGTAATGCCTGACGGCGAAAGGCGCGTAAGGTTTCAATAAACTCCTCGTTGGCGGCTTTAGGTGGACGTGGACGACCACCATAATTAGGATCGCCCACAATAGGAAAACGAATATGCGACATATGCACTCGTATTTGGTGAGTACGACCCGATTCTAATTTAAGTCTAATATAGGTATGAGCGCGGAATTTTTCTTTTACCCGATAATGAGTCACCGCTGGCTTACCGGACTCGCGCACCGCCATATTGATTCGTTTAGTTGGATGTCTACCTATAGGCGCATCTACTGTGCCACCTGCCACCATAGTACCGTAAACAATAGCTTCGTATTCGCGGCTAACTTCACGGGCTTGCAACTGCTCGACTAATTTAGATTGGGCAATAATGGTTTTGGCCACCACCATCAAACCGGTAGTATCTTTATCTAAACGATGCACAATGCCTGCACGCGGCACGTTGGCAATTTGGGGTGCATGGTTAATTAGCGCATTTAAGATTGTGCCACTGTTATTACCTGCACCAGGGTGCACCACTAAGTTAGCCGGTTTATTGATCACTAAAATGTCATCATCTTCGTAGACGATATCTAACTTGATTTTTTGACCTTCGTGTTGCACCTGTACTTCAATGGTGGCGTTGATTTCAATCGTTTCTTCGCCCATCATTTTTTCACGGGGTACGTTAACTACGTGGTTATTTATGGTCACACAATCGCTTAAAATCCATTCTTTTAAGCGTGAACGTGAATAATCAGGGAACATTTCGGCTAAAGCTTGATCTAAGCGTTTGCCAAATAGATTTTGCGGTACACTTGCTTGCAAGTGAATTTTTTCACTGTGGGTAGACATTCAATAAAGATCCAGTAGGGTTACATGACGATTAATATGTGCATAGCCCAATTTGCTAGGGTAGAATGCGCAGCAATTATCGATAAACGACTATTCTAACGGATTTTTGATACTCAATGAACGACATATCAGGTATCAGTCAATAAATAAGAGTAATTAGAAACAATATGAGCAAAAGATCTTCAATTTATACCTTAATGCTAAGCGGTGTGCTTATCTTAGTAGTAGGCTGTTCCTCATCTCCAGATGAACAGGATATCGTCATTGGAAACCGCAGCGAACAAGCGATGTACTTGGATGCCAAAGAAAAAATGAAGTTAGGTAACTTCGGTGCGGCGACAGCCACCCTTAGCTCCCTTGACTCCAAATATCCTTTTGGTCCTTACTCCCATCAAATCCAGCTTGATCTCATTTATAGTTATTACAAATCGGGTAAAAGCACCGAAGCCATTGCCACCATTGACCGTTTTACCCGCCTCAACCCTAATCATTCCGATGTGGATTATGCTCTGTATATGCGTGGTTTAACCAATATGGAAACCGATAAAAATTTATTTCAAGAATTGATTGGTATCGACCGTTCTGATCGCGACCCTTCCCATTCTCGTGAAGCCTTTGAAGATTTCAGACACCTGATTGAAAAGTTTCCCGAAAGTAAATATGCCGCAGATGCGCAAAAACGCATGTTGCATATTAAAAGTCGTTTAGCTAAATATGAAATAGCCATCGCACGTTTTTACATGCGCCGTGAGGCTTTTGTCGCTGCAGCTAACCGTGGCCGCTATGTACTGGAATATTATTCAGACACCACCCACGTGCAAGAAGCGCTGGAAATCATGGTGGAATGTTATGATCAGCTAAATTTGGAAGAGCTCAAAATCAACGCCATGAAAACCTTAAAACTTAACTACCCCAATAGCAGTTTTATTAGTTAAGTAGCAAGTAATTCGATGTTCGATGAAAAAGCGCTAGCCTAGCGCTTTTTTTGTGTCTGAGGTTTATTAGGAGATGGTGCAGAGTTTCTATAAATATTCGCAACTAAAGCAACACCGACACAAGCCACTTCAAATGAAACATATGCTTGATACACGTCTCTTATCGCACAGACTAATACAGCGATAGACAAGTACTTATTCCAGCACCGAAATAGGCTCAGAGATCTTAGGTTTACCTTGTTTAATCGCAATCTCTACCCGCCGATTGCGACTACGACCTTGCGCATCTTTGGCTTGCACCAGAGGATCAGTATCAGCTTTGCCCACTACAGACATACGGCTTTCGTCAAAACCAGGAGCCTTGCGTAATTCTTCGGCCACTGCCACAGCACGCTGGGCAGATAAATCCCAATTAGAGCGATACAGTTCATTGGAAATATGCTGACTATCACTGTGCCCAGAAATTTCTACATCTCCTGGCATATCCGCCAGCACCATACCAATTTTGCGTATAATCGGCTTAAACTGGGGTTGTAAAAAAGCCGAGCCTGCCGAGAAAGAACCATTCTCGCGGATCCTTATGGTGATTTGCTGACCTAAAGATTCCATCTCGATGGCCCCATCAACAATTTCTTTTTCTAATTGTTGCTCCACCTTTTTCAGGCGCTCACTGGTTTGTTCTTGGCTGGGATCTTTACTCTGAGCAGTTTGACTACTCGCACTTTGCTCGCTGGCAGTTTGTTGGGCTGCCCCGCCTCTTTGCTCACCCCGTTGTTTTTGTCTGCCGCCCGCAGAATCTTCACTACCGGCTTGAAACTCTAACATCTGCTGAGTCATTTCGATGGTTTGTTGTTGAATAGTATCAATAGGCGTGGGTTCTGGGCGCCCAGGTCTAAACTCCATGGCAATCACGCTGGTGCCTTTGGGAATATCTTTGACTTCAATTTTATTCTGCACACCAAAAGCAAACTTCATCGAGCCTGCGATTTGTTTAAACTTAAGTACGTCCATTTCCGAAAAGGATAACAACAAAACAAAAAAACACATCAATAGCGACATTAAATCGGCAAAGGTGCCCATCCAAGCAGGTAGACCCTCCGGTGGACAAACGGGACAATCTTGTTCGTCAGCCATAGCTTACTCGGCGTCCGCTTCTTTACCGCGTTTATTCGCAGCAAGATAACTTTTCAAAATACCTTCAATAACCCTCGGGTTTTGCCCATCAGCTATACCAATGATGCCGTCGAGCACTAAACTTTGATTGAGCTTTTCTTCGTCTGCACGGTTACCCAGTTTTACCGCTATTGGCAAACAAACAAGGTTGGCCAACATTGCACCATATAAAGTTGTTAACAAGGCCACGGCCATCGCCGGACCGATAGATTTAGGATCATCCATGTTTGATAACATGGCAACAAGTCCCACCAGTGTACCTATCATGCCCATGGCAGGTGCCACATCGCCTAAGCCTTTAAAAATACTTTTACCAAATAAATGGCGCTCTGAGGTCATGCTAATATCTTTGGCTAACGTGGCTCTAACCACTTCCACGTCATGACCATCTACCAACATATCCACCCCTTTTTGCATAAAAGGATTGGCAATTTCAGCTTCTTCTAAGGCCAAAAACCCCCCTTTTCTGGCAGCATCGGCCATTTCGACAATTTTTTCAATTTGTGACTCTGGGGTTTCGATTTTGAACATAAAGGCTTTACCGGCTATTTTTCCGGCACCAAAAAATTGTCCAAGAGTATATTGAGACAAGACCACAAAAAGACTGCCACAAAATACAATCAGGATAGAAGGTACGTTAACAAACATCATTAATTCCCCCCCCTGCACCATTGCCATAACGACAAAGCCGATAGAGCCAAGAATTCCTATTATGGTTGCTAAATCCACACTCTACTCCCAAAGATAACTAAACAGATCATGTTAACTGAAACCACTATAATGCAGTTTGCCGTATAAAAGGCCATCTTAAAACAACTAAATTACTGACATATTTCAGTATTTTATCGACTAATTAAGCAGATACTATAGGCCCATATTAACAAAACAGGATAAGTTGCTAAACAACCACCAAATAAAGCAGCTAAATGACATTGAAAAGTGTTTGACCCGATTTTTTTGCTCAGGTATGGTGCGCTCAACTTGGCACTTAGGCCAGCCATATCGAAGACAATATGACCACGCGTAAAAAAGTAGAAACCTTATCCTTTGAACAGTCGATGCAAGAACTTGAAACCATAGTCAGTAAAATGGAACAAGGCGATTTGCCCTTGGAAGATGCTCTGCAAAATTTTGAACGAGGCATCCAACTGGCCCGATTGAGTCAGCAGAAACTGAAAGATGCTGAGCAAAAAGTACAGATTTTGATGAGCCAAAATGGCCAGGCTAACTTGTTAGATTTCGACACTGATAATACTGACAACTAATGGATCTTAACGAATACCAGCAGCAGGTTTCCCACGCTGTTAATAGCTATTTAGTTGATGTCATTGAGCGACTGCCAGAACACGCACCACAATTAAAACAGGCCATGCGTTATGCCTTGTTAATTGGAGGCAAACGTATGCGACCGTTTTTGACTATGGCCTGTGGTGAAATGATCGGTCTTAAAGCCGCTGATTTGCTAGGCCCTGCTGCTGCCATTGAAGCAATCCATGCGTATTCCCTAATCCATGACGATTTACCCGCCATGGATGATGACGATCTGCGTCGTGGACAACCTACTTGCCACATTAAATTTGATGAAGCCACCGCGATATTGGCCGGTGATGCCTTGCAAACCCTTGCTTTTGAAATACTCTGTCATTGTGAATTAAGTGACAAAACCCAAGCTAAGCGCATTGATTTGGTTAAAATATTAAGTCAGGCCGCTGGTTATTCGGGCATGTGTGGAGGCCAAGCTATGGATTTGGCCGCGACTAATCAACTCATTGACCAACAACAACTTGAATCATTGCACAGCAAAAAAACTGGCGCCTTGATCTCTGCCTGTGTGTCGATGGTAATGGCCTTAACAGATGACGTAAGTACAGAAAATAACATGCACATGCAGCGTTATGCCCAACTCATCGGCCTAGCGTTTCAAGTGCAAGATGACATTCTTGATGTGACTAGTGATTCGGCCACCTTAGGTAAACCACAGGGTTCAGACCAAGCATTAAACAAAAGTACCTATCCGGCTCTGCTTGGATTAGAGCAAGCGAAGGCTTATCTGTACGACTTACATCAACAAGCGCTTCAAGCTTTGCACGCTTTACCTTACAATACCCAGATGTTGGAATCTTTTACCGATTTCATTATTCAGCGCAAGTATTAAACCAAACTAATATTTGTATGGCATTGCATGAAAAATAATAACCCTATAGTTGACTAGCCATTCATGACCCTAGATCTTGCAAACTACCCCATATTGGCGCAAGCCAATACGCCTGACCAACTGCGTGGCTTACCACAAGAAAAACTCCAACAGCTATCTGCCGAGTTACGTCAGTACCTGTTAACTTGTGTTAGTCAAAGTAGTGGTCATTTTGCCTCAGGGTTGGGAACGGTTGAGTTAACCGTGGCTTTGCATTACGTATATAACACCCCTTTTGATCGTTTGTTATGGGATGTGGGCCATCAAGCCTATCCACATAAAATACTCACCGGCAGACGTGAGCGTATGCCTACTATTCGCCAAAAAGGAGGGTTACACCCCTTCCCTTGGCCGCCCGAAAGTGAATACGATACTTTTGCCGTGGGACATTCGTCCACGTCTATCAGTGCCGCTTTGGGCATGGCCGTTGCGGCCGAAAAAGAAAATAAAGGCCGTAAAGTTGTTGCCGTGATTGGCGATGGTGCGATGACCGCCGGCATGGCTTTTGAAGCCTTAAATCACGGTGGAGACATCGACAAAGATTTGTTAGTGGTACTGAACGATAACGAGATGTCTATCTCCGAAAACGTTGGTGCGCTTAATAGCCACTTGGCCCGCTTACTCACCGGCAGTTTGTTTAATACCATTCGAGATGGCAGTAAAAAATTACTAAGCTCTGTGCCCCCCATCAAAGAATTTGCCAGCCGCGCCGAAGAGCACATCAAAGGCATGGTAGTACCAGGCACCATATTTGAAGAACTGGGCTTTAATTATATTGGCCCTATCGATGGCCATGATGTTAAAGGCGTAGTCGAAACTCTGCGTAATATGCGCAATATCAAGGGTCCACAAATCCTGCATGTAGTGACCAAAAAAGGTAAGGGTTTTGAGCTCGCCGAGCGTGACCCCATTAAATTTCATGCTGTCCCCAAATTTAATCCTAATGCCGCAGGTTTACCCAAATCAGCCCCCAGCAACCCCACCTTTTCCGCCATCTTTGGCGACTGGTTGTGTGACATGGCAACACTTGATCCTAAATTAATGGCAGTCACTCCGGCCATGCGAGAAGGCTCGGGCATGGTAAAATTTTCCCAACAGTTTCCTGAGCAGTACTTTGATGTAGCCATTGCCGAACAACATGCCGTAACCTTTGCCGCAGGCCTCGCCAAAGAAGGCCTCAACGCTGTAGTTGCGATTTATTCAACCTTTTTACAACGGGCTTACGATCAATTGATCCACGATGTAGCCTTACAGAATTTGCCGGTATTGTTTGCCATCGATCGTGCAGGTTTAGTGGGTGCCGATGGCCCAACTCACCAAGGTGCCTTTGACATCCCGTTTTTGCGCTGTATTCCCAACATGGTGATCATGGCGCCTGCCGACGAAAATGAATGCCGCCAAATGTTGTATACCGGCCATAAACTCAACAAACCCGCCGCAGTGCGTTACCCCCGTGGTGCCGCAACTGGCGTTACCCCTGAAACCGAAATGACGGAGATGCCACTGGGCAAAAGCCGCACTATTCGCACAGGCGAAAAAGTCGCGATTCTAAACTTTGGGGTGTTATTACCTTTTGCTCAGGCGGCTGGCGAACAAATCAACGCCACGGTCATTGATATGCGTTTTGTTAAACCATTAGACACCGCCATCATTGAGCAACTGGCAGCCAACCACGACTTATTTGTCAGCCTAGAAGACGGTGCAATCATGGGCGGTGCAGGCAGCGCAGTTGCGGAATATCTCATGTCGAGTAAACACAGCTGTAAACTACTGCAAGTAGGTTTGCCTGATGAGTTTATTATGCAAGGTACCCAACAAGAAATGTATGCTGAATTGGGCATGGATGCAGCGGGGATACTAGCGAAAATCGCTGCTTTTCAAGCTTAAGCTTTTGAAGGGAAACGTTAAAAAAAACGCGCTGCCCCACGTGGTCACTTTTGACATAGATACTACAGTCATCCGCCTAACGGCAGAACTTATGTCCTCGGCGTTCAAGCTCGTTATTAAAGTCAGTCCCTAGGATGTTTGAGAGTAATGGCGAAAATGGCCCTCCTCTCCCAGCTACGCACCATGCCTGGCGAGCACAACAAAAGTGGCTTCATCATGCAAGCTCGTTACTATTTCATTGTAGAATATTTTACTTACACTAGGGCGTATTAACTTTTAGCTCGCGCTGTTATTTGTGGGAAATTAATGGCTCTTATACCAACTTTTTCTATCACGGATATTCAGGCCGCATTAAACCAACAAACGACAACTTTAATGTCTTACGCCTGCGATTGTGGTGAATATAGTTGTTGGATATTTTTGGCAAAAATGGAATGTTATCAACAGTTTGTATACTAGGGACATTGGCTCAATCCCCATCGTGATGACAAAACAAAACAGAAACAAGGTTGGTATTGGAGCTAAAAAGACTTCCCAACCCCTTGTTTCGATAAAACCCAGTATCTTGAAGAATTACAGCATGCACTTACACAGATTGAACAAAAATCCCTTTAAGCCTTAAACGTAAATATCTAAGTGTTTAAAACCTTTATCTGATTTATCCTTGTCCTTGATTTGCTGATTGTCTTCACTAGCCTCTTCTTCTTTGGCAGGGACTTGAGATTTATTTTTTGACTGCGATTGCTGCTGTTTTTCACGGGCCTCTCGCTCTTCTAGATGTAACTCCTGCTCTTCATCGTTAAGCGCACGCAAAGCAGCCTCTTTCGAGACTTTCTGTACTTTGTGTTCATCATGGGCAATAGGTACCGTGCCCTGACGAGGTAATACTGAAAATAGCAAATCGTTACTCATAACAATATCCGTCCATTTTTTAAGCAGTTGTAAACCTATATCGCCTCTTTTACTTAAGTCTTTAAATCACTGAGATAAACAAGGTCTTATAAGATAAGACCTTTAATAGTCGATTTTGTTTTAAGTAAGAGGCAAAAACCTGATAATTGCCCTGTATTTACCCTTGCAATAAGCCCCTCAATTGCATAATGTATGCGCCATTATTGAGTGCCAACATTTTTAAAAGCAACATGGGTTGCTCAGCACTTTCAAACAGGATTAATTTATTTTGAAAAATTCACTGCAAGTCGTCCATCACCACAAAGCTTAACCTTTCAGGTCTAGGCTGGAAGGTTTATTGAATCCTTCCAGTGGCGCAGAAAATTTTCTCAACCCTCGGAAGGCAACTTCCGGGGGTTTTTCATTTAAATGGCCCCAAGAAGAGAATGAACGGCAAGCAAACTATTAACTTTTTGATTTTATAAAACGGGAACAAACATGAGTGACAGCAACAGACTTCGTATCGCGGTACAAAAATCCGGTCGCCTTAGCGACGACAGTATCGCTTTGTTAAAAGCCATTGGCATTAAACTACAAATTCGTGATCGTTTACTCATTGCTCATTCTACCAATCAACCCATCGACTTATTGTTAGTGCGCGACGACGATATCCCTGGTCTGGTAATGGATGGCGTGGTTGATCTTGGTTTTATTGGTGAAAACGAATTAGAAGAAAAAATGCTCGAACGCCAAGCGGCAGGCAAGCAACACGAATATATTGAATTACGCCGTTTAGACTATGGTGGCTGTCGTTTATCCATAGCTGTACCTAATGAATTTAATTATCAAGGTGTGCAGTCCTTAGCCGGTAAAAAAGTCGCGACTACTTATCCGTTTTTACTTGAACGCTTTTTCAAAGAGCAAAACGTTGAAGCTAAAGCGGTTATGTTAACCGGCTCGGTAGAAGTTGCACCACGGGCTGGTGTGGCCGATGCGATTTGTGATTTGGTTTCAACTGGTGCCACTTTAGAAGCCAATGGTTTGCATGAAGAAGATGTGATCTTCCGTTCAAAAGCGGTATTTATTCAACGTGCTGGCGAACTGACTGAAGCCAAACAATCTTTGATCAACAAATTATTACCTCGTATTGATGGCGTTATTCAAGCCAAAGAAAGCAAATACATCATGTTGCACGCACCTTTGGCCTATTTAGAGCAAGTTAAATCCTTGTTGCCCGGTTCAGAAAACCCAACAGTATTGCCACTGGCGGGTAATGATAAAACCGTGGCCATTCACGTGGTGAGTCCAGAAAATCTATTTTGGGAAACCATGGAAAAACTTAAAGCATTGGGCTGCAGTTCAATACTGGTTATGCCCATTGAAAAGATGATGAACTAGGAGCGAGCAGGTCTCATGCAAAAGTGGTCCCTACTTAATCAACAGCAACAGCAAAGCTTACTGAGCCGTCCTGCCATGGCAGACTCGGCTACGTTAAGCCAGATTGTGGCCGACATTATCAGTCAAGTCAGTAGCCAAGGTGATCAAGCCTTATTGGCTCTGACCGAACGTTTTGATGGGGCGAAACTGAGCCAATTACGTATTGCTGACTCAGCCATGCAAAACCTCGCAGCACAGCTTAGTCCCAAGGTAAAAAGCGCTATTGAAGTGGCTTATGCCAACATCAAAGCCTTTCATCAAGCCCAGTATCCACAAGATGTAACAGTTGAAACATCCCCCGGTGTAGTGTGTGAATTAAAACATGCGCCTTTAAGCTCAGTGGGTTTGTATATTCCAGGTGGTAGTGCACCACTGCCCTCGACTGTTTTAATGTTAGGTGTAAGCGCTCAAGTCGCTGGTTGTGCACGCAAAGTGCTGTGTACGCCGCCTAACAAAGACGGCGAAATAGCTCTTGAGATCCGTTACGCCGCCGAGCTTTGTGGCATTGATGAAATCTATTTAGTCGGTGGCGCTCAGGCGATTGCAGCACTCGCTCTAGGCACTGAATCTATTGCCAAAGTGGATAAAATATTTGGTCCTGGCAATAGCTTTGTGACCGAAGCCAAACAACAAGTTAGCCGTATTCCGGCTGGCCCAGCTATTGATATGCCTGCAGGCCCTTCAGAAGTATTAGTGATTGCTGACTCTCAAGCTAACCCAGTATTTGTAGCTTCTGACTTATTATCCCAAGCCGAACATGGCGCTGATTCACAGGCAGTATTAGTGTCTGACAGTGCCACGCTTATCGATGCGGTTAAAGCACAAGTGACTAAACAATTAACAACTTTGAGTCGCCAAAATATCGCTGAGCAAGCGGTGCAACACAGTCGTTATATTCTCACGGACTCACTCGAGCAGGCTTTTGCGGTGAGTAATGCTTACGCACCTGAACACTTAATTGTGCAGATTGAAAATGCCCGTGCAGCTCTGCCTAAGTTGACTAACGCTGGCTCCATATTTGTGGGTAAGTGGTCACCCGAATCAGCAGGCGATTATGCCAGTGGCACTAACCATGTATTGCCCACCTACGGTTATGCACGTAATTATTCGAGCTTAGGTTTAGCCGATTTTATGCGCCGTTATACCGTGCAAGAACTCTCTTATCAGGGCCTTAAAAATATTGGCAATGCCATCATGGACTTAGCCGATGCAGAAGGTTTAGACGCCCACAGACAAGCCGTGGCGTTAAGATTACAAGATGGAGACGCTACGCAATGACAGCCAATGTTCAAACTCTAGTGGACAAACTGGTGTGCGAAAATCTCAAAGCCTTAGTGCCCTACGAATCGGCACGCCGTTTGTTTGCCGCCAGCGATAATAACCAAGATGCACAAGTCCCGGTATGGCTAAACGCCAACGAATCGCCTTTTGCCAACGAGTATTCGATAGACAGTGACTTGTTAAATCGCTATCCCGATTGTCAGCCCAGTGCAGTCATTAAGCCCTACGCGTCCTATGCAGGTGTGAACAACAAACAACTGCTGGTTAGTCGTGGTGCCGATGAAGGCATAGAGTTACTCATTCGCGCTTTTTGCACCCCAGGTAAAGACAGCATATTAATCTGCCCCCCTACTTACGGCATGTATGCCATTAGTGCAGAAACCTGCAATGTGGGTGTTGATGTTGCCTTGCTCAAGCCTGATTTTTCCTTAGATATTGAGGCCATCAAAACCTTCAAAGATAAGGTCAACATCGTTTTTATCTGCTCACCCAATAACCCAACAGGCACTAGCGTTGCGCCACAGCAAATTGAACAAGTGTTAAACCACTTTGCTGATTCGGCTTTAGTGGTGGTTGACGAGGCCTATATTGAATTTGATGCCACGTGTACCTTTGCCACTAAACTGGCTGAATATCCTAATTTAGTGATCTTGCGTACTTTATCTAAAGCCTTTGCTTTAGCCGGTATTCGCTGCGGTTTTACTCTGGCTAACGAAGCCATTATTCATACTTTATTAAAAGTAATTGCGCCCTACCCTATGCCACAACCTGTAGCACAGATTGCCGAGCAAGCGCTAAGTGCCAAAGGTTTAGCTTTGATGACCTTACAGGTTGAGACTATCAGCGATGAAAAAGCCAAGCTTAAACAGGCTTTAAGCAACTTCCCAGGTATTGAGTTAGTGGGGGATGATAAGGCCAACTTTATCTTATTCCGCAGCGCGCAAAAGCAAGCTTTGATGGACTTTTTAGTCTCTCACAAGATGTTTATTCGCGACCAAAGTAAACAACGTAATTTAGCCAATTGCTTGCGCATTACCGTGGGTAATGTTGAACAAAACCAGCACTTGCTAAGCCTTATTAAACAATTTTTTGCCAGCCAATCGAACACAGGAAGCCCAGCATGAGTCAACAAGCCATTCTTTTTATCGACCGTGACGGTACCCTAGTTGAAGAGCCAGCTATTGATAAACAATTAGATACCTTAGAAAAACTGGTTTTTGAACCGCAAGTTATTCCGGTATTACTTAAACTACAACAAAGTGGTTTTCGTTTAGTTTTAGTGTCGAACCAAGACGGTTTAGGTACAGATAGTTTTCCACAAGCCGATTTTGATTTGGCTCACAATAAAATGATGGATATTTTTTCCAGCCAAGGCGTGATTTTTGATGACGTATTGATTTGCTCACATTTTGATAATCAAAACTGCAGTTGCCGTAAACCCAAACTCGGGCTAGTGAAAGACTATTTACAACAAGGTAGAGTGGATTTTACCCGCTCCTTTGTAATTGGTGATCGTCAAACTGATATCCAGCTAGCTGAAAATATGGGCATTGTGGGCATCAAGTATGACCGCATTCTTAATGACTGGCCTGCCATTCAAAAACAACTTTTGGCTTCTAGCCGCGTGGCTACTGTAGTGCGCAAAACTTCCGAGACTAATATCGAAGTGACGGTGGATTTAGACTCTACGGCCAAGTCGACTATTCATACTGGCGTGGGCTTTTTTGATCACATGCTGGACCAAATCGCTACCCATGGCGGATTTGAATTGATCTTAAAAACCGATGGCGACTTGCACATCGATGATCACCACAGTGTGGAAGATACCGCCCTTGCCTTAGGTGAAGCCATGAAAAAGGCCCTTGGTGACAAACGGGGTATAGGTCGTTTTGGGTTTGCTTTACCCATGGATGAATGTCGCGCCGAATGTATTTTGGATATTTCGAACCGCCCTCACCTTAAATTTGATGCCGTGTTTAGCCGCGATACCGTAGGTGAAATGGCCACCGAAATGGTGCCCCATTTCTTTTATTCGATTGCTCAGGCTATGGGTTTGTCATTGCACCTTTCTACCACCGAGGGCAATGCCCATCATCAAGTCGAAAGTTTGTTTAAAGTGTTTGGCCGTGCTTTACGTCAGGCTATTCACAAACAAGGTGAAGCCCTACCCAGCAGTAAAGGAACCTTATAGTCATGGCTCAAAACATTGTCATCGTAAATACCGGCTGCGCCAATATTTCCTCGGTAAAATTTGCCGTTGAACGTTTGGGTGTAAAGGTCGAGGTCAGTGATAAGCTCGATATTATCAAAAGCGCCGACAAAGTATTTTTACCCGGTGTTGGCAGTGCCAATGCGGCCATGGCCAGTATCGAACAAAAGCAGTTAATTAAGACCATACAAGGTTTAACTCAACCCGTATTAGGCATTTGTTTAGGCATGCAGTTGATGGTTGAGAAATCAGCAGAGAGTTTGACTGGTTCCACCCCCTGTTTAAACCTGATCCCCGGTGAGGTTAAACGCATGCAGGTTGGCGACTTACGTTTGCCCCATATGGGTTGGAATACCGTGACTCCGGTAGATGAAACGTCATTATTTAAAGGCATTCCAACTGGCACCTATTTTTATTTTGTGCACAGTTTTGCCGTGGACATCAGCGAATTTACCCTAGCGAGTTGCCAGTACGGCATGAACTTTTCAGCCGCCCTGCACAAAGACAATTTTTTTGGTGTGCAGTTTCACCCTGAACGTTCCAGCGATGCGGGCGCCCAGTTATTAAAGAATTTTATTGAGTTGTAACCATGATTATACCTGCCATAGATTTAATAGAAGGCTCGGTCGTACGTTTGTTTCAAGGCGACTATGCACAAAAAACCGAATACAAGTTAGACCCTATCGCTGTGGTACATGACTACGCCGATCAAGGGGCTAAGTGGCTGCATATAGTCGACTTAACCGGCGCCAAAGATACCAACAAACGTCAGTTAGATTTAATCGGTAACATGGTCGCGACTAAACGCATGGATTTTCAAGCCGGTGGTGGTATTCGCTCTGAACAAGATGTAGCACAATTACTGGACATCGGTGTTAAACGAGTAGTTATCGGCTCACTGGCAGTAAAAGAGCCTGAACTGGTGAAAGGCTGGGTTAAACAATACGGGCCAGAAGCCATCGTATTAGCCTTGGATATCAATATTGATGAAGCCGGTAACAAGTTTATTGCCACCCACGGCTGGCAACAAAACTCGGGAGTTTCTATCGAGGCCTTACTCGAAGACTTTTTAACCGTAGGGGCCAAACATGTGCTGTGCACTGATATTAGTCGCGACGGTACTTTACAAGGTGCTAACCATCAGCTTTATCAAGAAATGGCCGCACGTTTCCCTACTGTAGGCTGGCAAGCCTCAGGTGGCATTGGCAGCTTAGCAGATATTGAAATACTTAAACCCACTGGGGTGAGCGGCGTGATCTTGGGTCGCGCTTTGCTCGAAGGTAAATTTACCGTCGAACAAGCTATTCAATGCTGGAAAGAATAACAAACAAATTGAGCCAAACGAGCGGAGCTAATACCAGCACTAAGATTGCGTGTTTAAAGCCGTTATTGAATAATTGGCAGACAAATATTAGTACATGAAACAATGTGTGACATGTATGGGTAAAAACTAACTAAATAGGAAAAGACAATGGCGGCGTTTGGTACAGTGTTTATGCCAAAGATGGCATTAACCACCTTCGAAAATAATCAGTGGGGTCAGGCACAAACAGTGGCTGCGGACAGTATACAATTACATCCCGGCGCCCATGTATTGCACTATTCAAGCACCTGCTTTGAAGGGCTAAAAGCCTTCCGCCACAGTGATGGCAGTGTGCATTTATTTCGTATGGATCAAAACGTCAAACGCTTTGCCCAAAGCAGCCGTTTTTTATCTTTGCCCGCCATCGACGAAGCACAAGTATCTAAGATGATAGTGGACATCGTGGCCCAATACGCTGCTGATGTACCTCTACCTCCGGGTTCGATGTACATTCGTCCGACCCACATTGGCACGGAAGGCGCTATCGGCAAAGCCGCAGCACCCACTTTATCATCCATGTTGTACGTTTTGTTATCACCGGTTGGCGACTATTTTGCCGGCGGCGCTAAAGCTTTACGGATTTTACTAGATGAAACGGGCATGCGTTGCGCGCCTCACATGGGCATGATCAAAAGTGGTGGTAACTATGCCAGCGCGTTGGGCCCTATCCTAAAAGCTAAAGCAGAAGTACAAGCCGACCAAATTTTGTTCTGTCCCAATGGCGACGTGCAAGAAACCGGCGCGGCCAACTTCTTACTTATTGATGGCAACGAAATCATCACCAAAGGTTTAGATTCAAGCTTTTTACATGGTGTAACTCGCTCAAGCATATTGACCCTAGCGGCTGATTTGGGCATGACCATTAGCGAACGTAACCTCACGGTGAGAGAACTACTTGAACGTGCTGCCAAACCCGGTGTAGAAGCCGCGTTATCAGGAACCGCGGCGGTATTAACGCCTATTGGCACCTTTATCCATAATGGAAAAGAGATCAAAGTAGGCTCAGGCGAAGCAGGTCCTACAACCCAAAAATTACGCCAAGCACTGAACGATATTCAGTGGGGCAAAGCACCTGACACTCATGGTTGGTTAACTAAGGTCTGCTAAACGTCCGTAAATAGATACTAGTAAATAGCTCAAAGACTAAAAGCAATTAACCACAGAGAACACAGAGGGTCGATAGGTAAAGCCAAAGACAGAGTAAACACTCCAACTTGGCTTTAACATATCACTAAGCTCTTTGAGAAAGATAATTGGGTGTTCTCTGCATTCTCTGTATTGAATATTTTTGCAGTACTGTACTGCCGGTAATTTTTTATAAGGTTTATTATGCTCGCAAGACGCATTATCCCCTGTTTAGATGTAAAAGATGGCAAAGTGGTTAAGGGGGTTAAATTCCGTAACCATGAGATCATCGGCGACATAGTGCCCCTAGCTCAGCGTTATGCTGAAGAGGGTGCCGACGAATTAGTGTTTTACGACATTACCGCCTCTAGCGACCAACGTGTGGTAGATAAAAGCTGGGTTACCCGTATCGCCCAAGTCATCGACATTCCGTTTTGTGTGGCTGGAGGCATTAAAACCGTTGAACAAGCGGGTTATATTCTGGAAATGGGTGCCGATAAAATTTCGGTCAACTCCCCTGCCTTAGCGGATCCTGAATTGATTACTCGTTTACACGATACCTATGGCCAACAATGTGTGGTTGTCGGCATCGACAGCTATTACAACGAAGAAACCGGTGTCTACCAAGTGCATCAATATACCGGCGATGAAAGCCGCACTCAGGTTACTACCTGGCAAACCGCTGACTGGGTGAAAGAAGTACAGCAACGTGGCGCAGGCGAAATCGTACTCAATTGTATGAACCAAGATGGTGTACGTCAGGGTTATGACATCGCCCAACTGGCGGCCATTCGTAAAGCCTGCAAAGTCCCCTTGATTGCCTCAGGCGGTGCCGGTGAGTTAGTTCATTTTAAAGACGTATTTGAACAAGCCGATGTGGACGGCGCCCTAGCGGCCTCGGTATTTCACAAAGGCATTATCCCTATTCAAGACTTAAAAGCTTATTTAAGAGCGCAGAAAATAGCGATTAGGGATTAACCCAGTAAATAGAAGCTAGAAACGAGTAGCTAGCTAAAGACAAAAGACATATGAACCACAGAGAACACAGAGTACTCGGAGAAAAAGATTAGAAAAACTGCGTTAATACTTTACATGCTCACTTTTTGGTTTTGGGTAATATTTAAGCGTTTATTTTCTTAACTTTATGTCACTTTGCCTTTCTCAGTGAGCGTAGCGCTCTGTGGTAAATAGTTTGGCTTTTTGGCACATGATTAAATTTTGTAGAGATAACAATGAAGATTAATAAAGATAATGTCGCCAAACTTGCTTGGCAAAAAATGGATAACTTATTGCCATGCATAGTGCAAAACGCAGTATCAGGCAAAGTGCTGATGCAGGGTTATATGAATCAGGATGCATTAGATAAAACCCTAGAAACAGGTTTAGTCACTTTCTTTAGCCGTTCAAAACAGCGTTTATGGACTAAAGGCGAAGAGTCTGGCAATAGTTTAAACCTTGTCGAGATAACCAGCGATTGTGACGACGATTCACTCCTCGCCTTGGTTAACCCTGTCGGTCCAACTTGCCATACTGGTACTGAAACCTGCTGGTTCGACAGTGAGTCTGCGGATTTGAGTTTTATTGGTGAGTTAGAGCAAGTCATTGCTTCACGTAAAGGTGCCGATCCCGACTCCAGCTATACCGCGCATTTGTACAGTAAAGGCATTAAACGCATTGCCCAAAAAGTCGGTGAAGAAGGGGTTGAAACCGCCCTTGCCGCCACAGTAAAAGATTTGGAAGAACTTAAAAACGAATCTGCCGACCTGCTTTATCACTTGATTGTTTTACTGCAAGCCAGTGACTTGAGCCTGAGTGATGTAGTTGGGGTGTTAAGAGCTAGACATACAAAATAGTGTCTAGCTGACCTGCACTTTATAAGCGTTCATCTTATGTAATTGCAACCATGCCGCGTTTTCATTGAGCGCTTCAATCCCGATGGTTTTAATAATTTTTTGATAGGCGACTGTATCTTGTTGATTGTGCCTATCTAACAAAGCTAATTTATCCATCGCTTGTTGAAAATAATACCCCGTACGTAAGTAACGCTGACTGAGTTCTTCGAAACCCATTTGTACCGCAAAGGTTTTTATCAGGGCAGAGGTAATAAATAACATGGCAATAATGACAAAAAATACTGAAGTAGACATAACCGGAAAAAAATCAGTATGTACTTTAATGACACTGACAAACATCAAAATAATGGCGCTACAAAATAACACTATTGCGGTATTTTGCAGGCGCTTGGCTTTGAGAAAATAAGATGCTGCTCTGCCTCTTTCTCCTCGTTGGCCCACAAAATAGTTACGTTGATCTAAAATCCATTGTTGCCGCACAAAGGCAATATCACAATCCACGGGGGGAACAACATTTAGCATAAGTTTGTTTAAATTATCTACGATCCAATCCATTTCATTCAGTTTGGTGGTGCGATAATAATTCGCACAGTGATCGGAAATACCACTTAAATACCAAAATATTTGTACCCGTAGATCTTCTGCAAACACGCGCCATTCAACAAATTGTTCTTCTTTGGTGTCGGTGCCGACAAAAAATATTCGATAAATTCCCACCGCCACAATGACCAGAAAAAGATGCAAGGAAAACCACAACCAATTGGGGTACAGACTGACATAGATTTGTTGAGCCAATATTGCAATGAAGGACAAGCTAGTAATAGATTTTATTGAGGTAAGACGTTGTTTTTGACGCAGTTGTGCCAAACAATCCGCCACTGTATAGGCATCAATTAATTTATTAATAGCGGCTAAATCTTTTTGCGAAGACGTAGGACCTAATAAAAATTCCCGGCTAGCCGTTTTTGCCTCCTGTTTAACCCCCAAAGCATTTACGTTAAAACGTTCTGTTTTAAGTAATATTTCATTGAACAGGCGAATATCCTGCTCACCTTTGAGCAAGATGGGTTTCCAGGTGCCTATAATCTCAGGATTACCAATAGTGGCGGGCAGTGTGTTATGTCTTTCGCGGTTTGCTGCCAACCACTTACAAAATGTTTTATTGGGTTTAGAAAACAGCAAACTTCTATCATCGACTAAACCTTCTAGGCACATATTAACCACATCAGCCGTTCCACCTGCCAGTGGGCTACTTATAGTCCCATCTTGGTTGGTTTCTACAACGCCATCCCACAATACAATAACCAAATCTGAAAACTGTACTAATACCTTTGCCAGTTCACTATAGCCACTATCACGAGGAACGTGAGCCTCTCGCCGGCATATTGTTATCTCACTGCACTGACTAAGATAATGGCGAAATTGCTCCAGTGACTCCTCAGTTGCAAAATCCTTTTCGTATTCATCAATCTCAAAAGGCAGCACGCCAATGAGGTTAAAATTCAATTGCAATGCTACATGCGCCATAAGTTGGTCGGCCCCCTCAGCAAGTCCTGAAAGAACATTAATACTGCTATGGGGAAATTGTTCTTTAAGGCTATTGAGCTCAGTTGCCAACGTTTCTTTTAATTTTGGCCAATCTTTAGCAGGAATATCTCGATGGCCAGAAACACCTATGTTGATAGCAAGAGGAGACATTGTCACTATACATTCCTTTCCAAAACGTCTGAGTTTACCAGCGCTATAGCTAAATACCTTAACATTTAAACAGCCTAATAATCTAAAAATAGATGGTCAACATTTGCACGACATGGCAGTGTCACTTAAGGTAAAACCCAAAAAACCAAGGACAATTATTAATGAGCTCAAGGTAGAGCCCAAGGAGATGGAGGTGAAATGAAATATTCTGCTTCTATCAGCTATAGCCATAAGGATCAAAATTGGTTAAATCAATATTGTGATAGCGCAATACAACTGGCGGTAATGGATCCTAATAGTTTGCTTGTAGTTTCTATTTAGTCGCCTCTATTCACTGCTTTACCAATCCAGTTAATCAGATTCATTCGCCACATTAATACGTTCCAAACGTTCTTGCTCCTCAGCAAAAGCGGCTTTGATTTCTTCGAGTACCGAGTCAACGTCAGCTGCTTCGTCACTAAACTCAAAGGTACCGCTAAGTTCGGTATCGGGTGTAAGCTCACCGGCTTCAAATAGTTCCCACATTTCTTCGGCGTAGTAGGTTGAGACTAACTCTGGGGCGTACTGGCCATAATATTCAGACATATTACGTACGTCTCGTTGCAACATACTAAAGGCATTGTTGTTGGCAGCAGCATCAACTACTTGGGGTAGGTCGATGATCACCGGGCCGTAATCGTCGACCAGTACATTAAATTCAGATAAATCACCATGTACTAAACCAATGCACAGCATTTGTTTGACGTAATGCATGACTTGTAAGTGATCTTCGATGGCTTGTTCTGCCGACATCTGCACATCATTGAGGCGCGGTGCCACGTCTCCCTGTTCGTCAGTGATCAGTTCCATTAACAATACACCGTCGTAACAACCATAAGGCTGAGGTACCCTTACACCAGCTTTGGCTAACTTAAATAAGGCTTCTACTTCGGTATTTTGCCAAGCATCTTCTTGTTGTTTACGCCCAAATTTAGAGCCTTTTTCCATGGCACGAGCACGGCGCGTACTGCGTACTTTGCGGCCTTCTTGATATTGCGCGGCCTTTTTAAAGCTGCGTTGCATGGCTTCTTTATAAACCTTGGCACAACGAATTTCTTCACCACAGCGTACGGCATAAACAGTGGCTTCTTTGCCACTCATTAATTGATATAACACTTCGTCAACTAAACCGTCATCTACAAGGGGTTGTATTCGTTTGGGGGTCTTCATGGTTTCCTTAACGTTTATTACAGCAGGCCAAATTTAGCGGTGATGGAAAATATACACTTGAACAATCCGCTAAATTTTCACACAGTTTTTGTCAATTAGCGATTAACACTATGACTTTATTTAGCAAGTCGGCAGCATCGGCGCGACTGTAATGTAAGATCAAATCCATTTTCCCATCATTGTTTAAATCATTATGGGTAATAGACTTGGCATTTTTAGGCACTTGCACTTTGTGTTTTTCTGCACGTTTATTAAAAAGTCTTTTACCATCTCGACTGGCAAATAATACTTTTATTTCTTCTTCACCTTCAGAAAAAATCAAATCTTTAAATTTATCACCGTCAATATCTTGGGCTTTAACCATGGGCTCGCCACTGCGCCCAGAAGACAAACTAAAAGTAATTTCTACGTCCTGGCTGGCCGTGGGTTTAGCCGGAAAAAGATTATTTTCATCCATCTTAAATATCAATACTTCTTGCTCAATACTACTGGATAACAAGGCAGAGATAATTTGCGATAAGCTCAAATCAAAGGACGACAGCATGATCTCTTGTTTACCGTCACCGTCTAAATCAAACCACTTAAAGTCAGACAAAGTACTGTCAGACTGAATACGTGTGTCGGCCTTAAGGGCATAACTCAAGTGCCCATCAACCACACTGGCATAATAAAATTCATAATCGTTGGTGCGATCAAGCACACCAGAACTTTGGGTAAACCGCACAATTAAATCAGGCAAAGCATCACCATTAACATCGGTTATGGTTTCCACGCTTCGATGCTTCAACTGGCTTTGGTCAACTTGCTGACCATCAACATCAATTTTATCCCACCAATTGATACCCTCAATTTCGGCAGCTACCTTAATCAACAAAGGCTCAGGATTAAAATCGCCCGACAAAGTTTGCTGATAAACTCTAAGCTGGCCAGATTCAACCAACACTATGTCGTTTCTTGTATCTAAGTCCATATCCACAAATAACAAGTCACTGGGTTTAAAACGCACATCGGCACCATCAACCCGTAATAAAGATCGGATGTTGAGATGTTGTTCTTTTAAGCCTGTTAATTGAGTGGCATCTTCACCTGATAAATACAGATTTAACTGCTCAAAATGGGGCAGCACAAAATCATCACGCAGATCGTTATTAATGTCTTTGGCAAAATCCAGTGTAATGATGGCATCGGCTTTTTCGCTTAAGTACATCGACTTTATTTTGCTTATCGCTACAAGGCGTGAATTAGAATGTTCAATACTAGCAATGACCTCTGCTTGAGGCGCGGCCATCATTGGTCCGCTTGGCTTTATCGGCTCTGCAGCGGGACCAACAAACTGATACTGAAATAACTGATCCTTACTTAAAAAATATAACTGTTGCTGACCATTTTTATCGGGAGTGCCCACATCAAACGCAAACAGACTATTATCCAAGCGCAGGTGATCCATTAATACTAACTGATTATTGGCATTCAGTGCGTAGATGGCAAACTGGCGCTGACCACTTTCATTAACACCTAACAGCAACATTTCATTGCCCGGATTAGTCAATAGATTGGCCGCATACACAGGCTGAGTGAGATTAAAGGGTAAGGTAATTTGATGTTCGTTAAAAAGACTAGAGTTAGCGGCATGAGCGCAGAGATGAACACTTGCTAAAGATAGGTTCAACAAGCCTAAAATAAGGCACTGCTTAAGTGATAACTGCCATTGCTGTAACATGATTATGCCCTTCCTTTTGCCATTCAATATTGCGCTAAGCATAACAAATCCTTTTTTAAATTCAGTGTTAAAATGTAAATGTTTAATTCAATGTTTATAAGTATGTTTTGCCCGCTGTTAAGCATTTTTCAATACTTAATTCAACAGCTTATATGTTAGGCTTGAACTTGGTCTTCACTTTAATCAAATTAGTTCAACGAGGATTTTCATGTTTCTTTTGCTTATTCGCAGCAAAGCGTTGTGTTTCATCCGCCGTCTTATGATTTTAGGCGCTGCCATCTTTGGATTACTTAATCAGGCTTATGCACATCCCCTCGAACAAACTGAAGGTCTAAAACGTTTTTCGCGCCAACAAACTCTCAGTGCACCAACCAACCCTAAGCAAACTTTACAATCTTCTTTGGATATCAAAGAGGTAAAACTTGGTCAAAATATATTAGACAAAGCTATTGCATTGATCGAAAACGGCGGCGAGATCCATACAATAACAGGTGGTACCCGCAGCGAAAAAATCACTGTTAGTTTTTTTCAGCCTTATCAAGAGTCGCGCCTTGAGCAACGTTTAGAGCTGTATTTCAATAAACACTCGGGCTTTATCCATCAACTCAATTTGCGTTATAAAATCAGTAGTGCTTACCTCAGCATTGAGCCAGTTAGAACCCAAGTGTTAGAAGCCGCTATCGCCAAATACGGCAAACCACTTAGTATGCAGGACGTACGCACTTTGAGTAAACAAACGAAAGGTGAAGTAAAACTGGCAAAATTTGCTGATGCACTACAAGATAATTCACCAGCCGCAGTCACCTTTTTCAAAAAAATGAGTTTTGCGCGAAATGCGCAAATTTCTCAAGATAATCAAAACTTAGCCTTGTTTCCAGCAGGTTTTGATCAGTGTTATGTGTGGCCGCAAGATAATTTTAACGAGTTACTGACTTTTTGCGCATTTGCCCCCAACGCTGCCAATGCAGCAAGTCGCGGACTGGAGTTTAGTTTGCTTAACTTTAGCATTGCAGAAACCATCATCGAACAAGAGCACCTAAACAAAGCCTCTACTCCGCTGTCTTTGTAGCTTTGTGTTCATCAAGATTAAGTAATGTAGCGCCATAAGTTTAGTGCTGCGTTAAGTCCCTAAAGCCTACCCATTTCAAATTAAAATCCACGTACTAAAATTTTAAGGTTTACAAACAAGCCAACACATGCGAAATTACACATATGTGAAATTTCAGATGTGAATTATGGATCCCTGCAAATTCTATAAATGTCTAGCCGACGATACCCGCTTAAAGTCGCTGTTATTAATTAACACCGTCAACGAGGCCTGTGTATGCGACTTAATGGCGGCACTTGAGCTTGACCAACCCAAAATATCTCGCCACTTAGCAGAGCTACGTAAGTGTGGGATCTTGCTGGATGAACGCCGTGGCAAATGGGTGTATTACAAACTTCATCCTAGCCTGCCCACTTGGGCAAAAAATGTCATTGAACAAACGGCAAACCACAACTCCGATTACCACAAAGACGCACTCACTAAATTGAATGTCTGTTTAAGCACCACCGAAACCTGTTGTTGAGCAAGGAAAGAACATGAAAATACTCTATATCTGTACCCATAATCGTTGTCGCAGCATATTGTCTGAAGCCATCACCACTCACCTTTCTGAGGGTCTTATCGAAGCCAAAAGTGCGGGTAGTCAGCCAGTTGGTGAAGTACATCCGTTATCGATTAAATACTTAAGCGAAGCGGGCATTTCTGTTGAAGGTTTACAAAGTCAGTCGTGGGATGAATTTGAAGATTTTGCTCCTGATGTGGTGGTGACGGTTTGTGATTCTGCGGCTGGCGAGTCTTGTCCTGTTTGGTTTGGCAATAGTATAAAAGTCCATTGGAGCTTAAGCGACCCATCTAAAATTGAAGGGACTGAAAGTGAAAAAGCCGCAGGTTTTAGGGCTTGCATGCAGTTGATCAGCGAGCGAGTTGAAGTACTAAAAACTATCGCTGCCCAACAACTCGCAGGCACAGAACTTCGCGCTGCATTGTTAAAAGCTGGAGCCATATAAAATGTTAAGCGATCACACTTTACCCAATATTGAAGCGGCCTCGTTGCAGATCCCCGATAGTCAATCCTTTGCCACCGCAACAAAGCCGGCCTCAGTGCATAAACCCCGTATTCTGTTGTTGTATGGATCTTTACGGGAGCGCTCGTTTTCTCGTTTAGTCATTGAAGAAAGCGCGCGTATTTTGTTGCATTTTGGCGCTGAAGTTAAAATATTTAACCCCACAGGTTTACCGCAAACCGACACCACAGATGCAGATCATCCGAAAGTTAAAGAACTACGGGATTTAATGATTTGGTCTGAAGGTCAAGTATGGTGCTCACCTGAACGTCACGGCTCGATGACCAGCATTTTTAAGAGTCAAATCGACTGGGTGCCCCTAAGTCTGGGCGGTGTACGCCCCACTCAAGGTAAAACCCTCGCAGTCATGCAAGTCAGTGGCGGTTCGCAATCTTTCAACGCAGTGAATCAAATGCGCATATTAGGCCGCTGGATGCGCATGGTGACCATTCCAAACCAATCGTCTGTCGCCAAAGCTTTTATGGAATTTGATGACAATAACCGCATGAAACCCTCGCCCTACTACAACCGTATTGTGGATGTATTAGAAGAACTGATGAAATTCACCTTGTTACTGCGTGACAATAAAGACTACTTTGTTGATCGTTATTCTGAGCGGGTTGAGTCTGCTGAGCAGGTCAGTCAACGGGTTAACCAACGAGCTATTTAGGAAATATTATGGGATTGTTTGAACGTTATTTGTCAGTATGGGTAGGTTTGGCTATTTTAGTGGGTATTGCTGCGGGTAGTTTTTTCCCGGCTCAATTTGCCACCATTGCTACCTTAGAGTTTGCCCATGTTAACTTAGTGATTGCCGTACTAATTTGGTTAATGATTTTTCCAATGATGGTGCAAATCGACTTTTCGTCCATTAAAGATGTGGGTAAAAAACCCAAAGGTTTGGCCTTAACCTTGGTGATAAATTGGTTGATCAAACCCTTTACCATGGCCTTATTGGGTTGGTTATTTTTTAAAGTCTTATTTGCCGATTGGGTCGACCCACAAACTGCAACAGAATATATCGCGGGCATGATTTTATTAGGTGTAGCGCCTTGTACCGCCATGGTATTCATCTGGAGTCAAATGACCAAAGGTGATGCCAACTACACCTTGGTACAAGTGTCGATTAACGACATCATCATGATTTTTGCCTTTGCGCCCATTGCCGGTTTGCTCTTGGGGGTTACCGACATTACCGTGCCTTGGGATACCTTGTTGTTTTCGGTACTCTTGTATGTGGTCGTGCCCTTAGTGCTGGGAACCCTTACTCGTCGGGCTTTAGATTCGGCGGATAACCATACTCGGCTAAATAGTTTTTTGAGCACCATGAAACCTTGGTCAATGATTGGTTTATTAGCCACGGTAGTTTTGTTATTTGGTTTTCAGTCGCAAACCATTATTGCTAAACCCGAAGCCATCTTGTTAATCGCCATCCCATTGCTTATTCAAACTTACGGTATCTTTGCCATCGCTTATTATGCCGCCCTTAAAATGAAACTGCCCCATAATGTGGCCGCACCCGCTTGCATGATAGGCACTTCTAACTTCTTTGAATTGGCGGTAGCCGTAGCGATCTCTTTGTTTGGATTACATTCTGGCGCGGCACTGGCCACCGTCGTTGGTGTGCTAGTTGAGGTTCCCGTGATGTTATCCTTAGTATGGTTTGCTAACCGCACACGTCATTGGTTTACCACCAAGGGCTCACAAATATGATCGTTATTTATCACAATCCAGACTGTGGTACGTCACGTAATGTGCTACAAGTCATCAAAGATGCTGGCTATCAACCTACCGTTATTGAATATCTGCAAGTAGGCTGGACTCAAGCCCAGCTATTAGGTTTATTTGCTGCAGCAGATTTAACCCCGCGTACAGCGTTAAGAACCTCAAAATCACCGGCTCAAGCTTTGGGCTTGCTTGACGAAGGAGTGTCAGATGACACTATTTTACAGGCCATGCTCGAACATCCTGTGCTGGTTAACCGCCCGATCGTGTGCACTGCCAAAGGCGTCAAACTATGTCGCCCAAGCGAGACTGTACTCGCCCTATTGGATAAGTGGCCTGCCGGCCCTTATTACAAAGAAGATGGTGAGATGATGTTAGATGAACAAGGCCATTATTTAGCGTAATCATTTAGTAGCATGCAGCAACTAAACTCTCATGGCCTTGATGAACCAACGTCACCAAGGCTCTTAGCTTAAATTAGTTTAAACAGGCATAAACAAAGCAATAAAGACAAGGTATACTGCGCCGCTCAAATTTTGAAACACCGTAAATTTACTTTTAGGAAAAGGAAATGCCTAACCGGCGAATAAAGTGGTATCGCAACCTACCTGCGTCATTTATTGTGCTGTTTTTTGTCTGTCTCTCCAGTAATATTGCCGCTGCCAATAGATTAAATTCTCACGAACCTCAGGTTAATATTATCAACTCTCCTACGTGGGTTGATATGCAAACCTATACCGTGGCTGATTTTGTCGATTTGCGTAGCCCTGCTCATTACCATCTGGTTGATAAACAGGTGAGCGGGGTAGCCGGTAAACAGGTTTATGCGCGTTTTGTGTATTCATTAACCGATCCGTCAGGCATAGAATCTAACGCCAATATTCATATTCGTTTTAATCCCGCTTACGAAGTTTTAAATATTCACGGCATTAAAGTCTTACGTAACAACAAGGTAGTCAATCAACTCAAACGTAGCGATATTGAAGTGATCAATGCTGAAGATCGTCAAAACAGCAATATTTATTCGGGCGAAGTGGAAGCCGTGGTCTTGCTTAAAGATGTGCGGGTCGGTGACGTGATTGATTACAGTTATACCGTGGTAGGCAGTAATCCGGTGTTTGCCGATAAATTTTCGGCGGGAGCGACTATAGGTTGGGGCGTAACCGTCGACAAAATTAATGTGGCGGTTTTAATGCCCAGTAATCGACCACTACAATACAAACTCTTTCGCAGCGATGCCAAAGTCAAAAAACAAACAAAAGACACAAACACCCTATATCAACTTACTTTACTGGATACCGCTGAAATATTTGAAGAAGATAATATTCCTTCGTGGTACACACCTTATCCCCATGTGCAATTTAGTGAATACCAAAGCTGGCAAGAAGTGGCAAGTTGGGCCAATGAATTGTTTGCTGTTGATAAAACGCCTTCGCCTGAGTTAGTGGAATTTATCAGTAACTTAAAAACCAAACCACTCAACGATGCCATTGATGAAGCGATAAATTTTAGCCAAAACCAAATTCGTTATCTTGGTTTGGAATTAGGTGAAAACTCTCATCGTCCGCATAGTCCAGCCGAAACGTTTGATCACAGGCAGGGTGACTGCAAAGATAAATCTTTGTTTTTAAGTATGTTGTTGAATGAATTGGGGGTTACCGCAAGCCCTGCCTTGGTATCCAGTGTGAATCGTCAACATGTTAATGATTATTTGCCTAGCCATGGCGTGTTTGATCACGCCATTGTTAACATTCAGCTCAATGGTATCAGTTATTGGATTGACCCAACGGTCACCCATCAAGGTTCAAAACTTGTCAGTAAATTTCAAACGGACTTTGGTTCAGCTTTGTTGGTTAATCCCACTAGTACCAAGCTCGTTTCAGCCCAACCTTCGCTTAATAATCACAGCAGTATTGTGGTCACAGAAAACATCATAGCAGCCGATTATAGCTCGGCAGTTGAGTGGCGTATCACCACCAAGATGACAGGCCGTGAAGCAGATAATTTACGCTATCGGCTAAAATCAGAAGGACAGGTAAAGTTAGCCAAGTCTTACCTTAATTATTATGCCAAACGTTATCCCAACATCGAAAGTCTCGATCAATTGAGCATTAACGACAATCGTGGCGACAATCAAATCACCATTGTTGAACGTTATTTAGTGGTGGATTTTTGGCGACTCAATGCACAGCAGCACGCCGAATTTGAGTTACAGGCTGATTTTTCAAGTCAATATGTGCAATTGCCTAAGTCAATTAAACGTGAACAACCCTTAGCCATTTACCCTAACATTAGTGTTGAACATAAAATCACCCTACAACTGCCTGAACATATCGACTTTAGCACCGAAGTAGATAATGCGAGCTATGCCGACCAACACATTAACTTTGATTCACAAATTAGCAATGACAGACGTTTACTGATTTTTTCTAATATCTATCAAGCCAAACAAGATCATGTGGCCGTGGCTGACGTTGCAGCGCACCTAAGCCTACTCAACGATATTGCTAAACGCATGAGTTATCACAACAGCATCACCAATGTCAGTCAAGATCCTGGCATTCAATCAATGCAAAACCTTTTAAAAAATCTAAACCAACGTCGTTTGGCAACAGAACAAAATGCAGGAGAGTAGTATGTCAAAGGCAATGTTGTCCCGTATAAAGTGGACCGTGGTAGCTATGGGTTTGGCAACGCTGTGGGCGTGTTCATCAACTAAAGTAAATAATGCTCAAGCAACTAGCACTAATGTCCCAAATTTAGCTCCTGCCAAGCTATCTCTCTTACAGTTTAACCAACAGCTTGAGCAAGAACTGAATCAAGATCCACTCTCCAGCTTGCAAAGTAAAATTGATGTTTTGAGCATAGCCAGACACTTACGCCTAAAACATCCCGAGCAATACGCCAACCCGCTTAATACCGCAAAAGTAGCGGCCGATGTTAAACAACAGCTTATCTCGGGTATGTTAGATGTATCCCAGACTTTTAGCTGGCATTATTTACGCTCTGAAACCTTCAAGGACAATAGCCTCGCAGCTTATTACCGCATCGATAGTGATGGTGGTTATAGCTACGTTACCTTATGGTTGGAGCCAGACAGTTACCAAATATATGATTTTCATTCGGTATCTTATGCTTTTTCGGCGCTGGATTTTGTCGGTAAGTTCAGCCAATTATTTACCCAATACACAAACTCACAGTCGCAACTCAATAATTTAGTTAAAGCTTTGCAAATGAATGAACTTGATGAAGCTGTCAGAATATATAACAACCTCGATCCGCTCGTTAAAAATGATGCGGCCTTACATGACTTTT
This sequence comes from Paraglaciecola hydrolytica, assembly GCF_001565895.1. Taxonomy (GTDB): domain Bacteria; phylum Pseudomonadota; class Gammaproteobacteria; order Enterobacterales; family Alteromonadaceae; genus Paraglaciecola; species Paraglaciecola hydrolytica. The sequence goes on along the minus strand of NZ_LSNE01000011.1, from coordinate 220,881 downwards.
TATTACGTAAATACAGTCAGTTACCGGCAGAAAATGCAAAAAAATTACAAACAATTGTTTTAGCCAACCTAGAACAACCAGGGAAAAGCTCCTTGTTGTTTGAAGCACATTATATTCAATTAGATAACTTTGCTGCCGCCATAAAAATGGTCGAAGGTTTACCTTTATTTGCCTTGCAAGACAGCAAAATGCAAAGTGAACTAGCAATATTACATGCCTACAATCGGCAGTTTGAGTCGGCCGTAAGTTACGGACGTCAGGCAATATTGGCTGAGCCAAATCAACGCGAAGTGTATTTTGTGCTCTTGCAAGTATCGTTTTTAGCTAAAGACTATGGCCTGAGCCTTGCTTTGATGGATGTATTAGTTGCGAAGTTTAATTATGTGATGAGTCCTCAGGTCATATCGGAATTTGAAGATGGGCTTAGTTTTATTGAATCAGGCGAATATCAGAGCTGGCTTACTCAACGCATGAACAGTTAAGACCAACTCTATTAAATAAGGCACTAAGTTCTGCCTGATGTGTGCAACACTTAGTTATAGACACTTTGGTTGTAAACTATAAACAAAAGGTGGCTGCCTACAGCGCCAATTCAGGCCATAATCACCGCCGATTTTGCAAAGAAGATAGGATAGTTTGATGACAATAACTCGTATAGGCCATAAATATAGCGATGTGCAAAGTGGCAAAACCTTAGATGTTTGGTTTGCCCGCAGCAATCAAAAAGTTTCACGTAGCTGCTTAGCGCAAAAAGTTGGCTTAATTCAAAGCGAGTTTGTCGAACTAAGTATTGAAATTGACCAAGCTCCACAATCCACCGAAGACGCTTATTTACGTTTACACCTCCTATCTGAAGGTGCGGTTAAACCAAACACCATCAATTTAGACGGTTTGTTTGGTTTGCTTAATAACGTCGCATGGACATCTGCAGGCCCGGTATTACCGGCTAAAGTTGAAGAATTAAAAGCCCTACTTGCCGATGAATACCATCATCTAACCGTCAGTTCTATCGATAAATTCCCACGTATGACTGACTATGTTATTCCAGAAGGTGTGCGTATTGGTGATGCCGACCGCGTGCGCTTAGGCGCTCATCTGGCCTCTGGCACCACTATAATGCACGAAGGTTTTGTAAACTTTAATGCTGGCACTTTGGGTAACTCTATGGTGGAAGGCCGTATCTCACAAGGTGTTATTGTGGGTGATGGTTCAGACATTGGTGGTGGTGCCTCGATTATGGGTACGCTATCTGGTGGAGGTAAAACCATTAACTCTATCGGTAAAGGCAGCATGTTAGGTGCTAACGCCGGTATTGGTATTTCACTAGGTGATGATTGCATAGTTGAAGCGGGTTTATACATTACGGCTGGCACCAAAGTACTCACCCCAGATGGTGACGTAGTAGCGGCACGTAAATTATCCGGTTTATCAGGTTTATTGTTCCGTCGTAACAGTCAAACCGGTGCGGTAGAAGCCATAGTGACCGATGCAGGTAAATGGGGCGGCCTCAACGCCAGTTTACATAGCAACGACTGACAACAATCTATTCGATTAAACGTTTACAAGCCAGTCACCTCGACTGGCTTGTTAGTTTGTATCGCCAGTAAAAACGATACCCAGTTTAATATTCATTTATGAAAGTTACGCCCGATAAACCTTGCCTGACTTAAGTTATTTTCCTACTGTCTGGCGTTTCATTTTGCGGATCTCTTGCATGTATTTCACACGAATCATTAGCCTGAGTACTTTTGTTATTATCAGCCTACTATCGCAAGCTAAGGCCAGTGCCTTAATATTCAATTTTGGCACGCAGCATAACCAAACTAATGCAGAACAGGTCGATAACACCACACATATAAACAGTGCCATTAGCTATTCCGAGCAACAGAGTTACGGCTTTGATTTTGACAGTGGCAGCCATGTGGATTTTGCAGAGCAAGGTTTTATAGCAAACAAACCTGTGTATTTTTCAATGTCATTGCCAGAAGGTAATTATCGTCTTGAGGTAGTGATAGGTAGCCCAAAACAGGATTCTGTCAGTACCATTAAGGTCGAATCCAGACGAGTGCTGTTAAATCAGTTAGCACTAAACAAGGGAGAAAACAGCAAAGAGCGTTTTTTAGTTAACTTGCGTAATCCACAAATCGACGACCAACAAGCCATAGCCATCAAACCCAGAGAAGCAACTTACCTGAACTGGGATAACAAACTCACTTTAGAATTTGCAGCCCTTAGCGCCATCCAACAAATTAAGCTCAGTAAAGTAAACAACGTCACGACAATTTTTTTAGCCGGTGATTCAACGGTAACCGACCAAGAACAAGCACCTTGGGCATCCTGGGGCCAAATGCTCACGCAATATCTAGATGACAGTGTGGTCGTGGCAAATTATGCCGAATCGGGTGAATCGCTGACCTCTTTTAAACAAAGTAAACGTCTGGCTAAAATACTCTCGCTGATGCAAAGCGATGATTATATCTTTATCGAATTTGCCCATAATGATGAAAAACTCAAGGGCGAAGGCATTGGTCCTTGGACAAGCTACAGCGATTTACTCAGAGAATATGTAGTAGCCAGCCGCGCCAAAGGTGGCATACCTGTATTAGTCACACCTACACAAAGACGCTTGTTTAATGCCGATGGCACACTTAAGCACACTCACGGAGATTTTCCGGATGCCATGCGAGCCGTGGCTACCGAGCTCAAAGTGCCACTTATCGATGTAACTAAGATGAGTACAGCAATGTATCAAGCTTGGGGTGACGAGTTATCCCGCAAAGCCTTTGTACAATACCGCGCCAATACCTTTCCTAATCAAACGAGCAAGCTCAACGACAATACCCACTTTAATACCTTTGGTGCCAACGAAATTGCCTTATGCATTTTACAGGGCATAGTTGATAGGGGTTTAAAGCTGCAAAAATCCATCAAAACCGACGTGTTACCTTATAACCCAGCTAAACCGAATGACTATCAAAACTGGACTTTGCCCATGAGTGAGCGTTTTGCTAAGGTTAAGCCTGATGGAAGTTGAAGGCACAAAAAACACTGCGGAAAAAATTCAAGGGTGAGCAAAAATGTTGTTGCTGTATGATGAGGCCACACTGTCAGATATTTTTAGATATATAAATGCAAACATCAATTAGTCATTTTGCTCACGAATTAGCCGAGCTATTAGTACCATTTGAATCCACTCTACAGCAACTTAAGCTACAAAAACTAAAACTCATTATCCACGTCGGCACACCTAAAACCGGCACCACAAGTTTACAAACCTACCTCAATAAAAAACAACGTAAACTCAGAGGTTTAGGCATTCTTTACCCGCACAATCTGGAAAAATCTGACAACCCAGCGGCGCCCACACACCAATGGTTTGAGAAGAACTTGATCACAAGCCATGTGAGTAACTTCTTAGAAAACTTCAAAAATATCATCTCGCAGGTTAAACCCGATACTCACACCATTATTCTGTCATCAGAGGGGATTTATAATTACTGGTGGGATTTTCCTGACGCTTCCAAAGCCCTGTTAGCGGAGTTAAATAAACTCTTCGATATGCAAGTCTGGGTCTGGTTTCGGGAGCCCCTCGCCTTTATTGAAAGCTATTACAAACAATGTATTCGTAACCCGCAAGTGGCCAGTAATCCCTGTTATGGCAAAGACTTATCCTTTGCCCAGATGTTAGACATCCCTTGGTTTGCGCAACATTTAAACTATCAAAGTTTTGTCACTGACTGCCAAAGTCTGTTTGGCAAAAACAACGTTTGTGTATTTAACTACCAAGCTGATGTAGTTCAAGAAGTGGTGCAATTACTGGGGCTAGCAACGCCCCACGACAATCCCACACCCAGACAAAATAACAGTTTAAACAGTGCCTCGATAAAATTATTAAGAACCATAAATCATTACAATCTTAAAGCCAAAGACAAAGAACGGTTGATACCCCATATCAAAGCCATCAATGGAATTGTGGATAATTACGTAGATGATAGTTTGATCGATGCAGAGTCTAGAAAAAAGGTCTTGGCACTGTCTAGGCCGATAAAATCCTAAAACTGAAAATAGCTACTATTTACTGTTTTTTAACTGTTTGCCAAGCCGCTTCCATCTCCTCCAGAGTGGCCGCTTCGATACCCTGTCCTTGTTGCTTTAAGATAGTTTCAACTGCGCGAAAGCGCTTTTCGAATTTTTGGTTGGCTTTGATTAGGGCGGTTTCGGCATCAACTTTTGCGTGCCTAGCCAAATTAACCACCGCAAAAAGCAAGTCACCAATTTCTTCTTCAATGGCTTGTTGATTGGGTTGTGGCGCATTTACCTCGTCGAGTACTTCTTGGATTTCTTCGTGAATTTTATCCACTACCGGCGGTAAAGTTGACCAGTCAAAACCTATTGCAGAACATTTCTTTTGTATTTTTTGCGCCCGTTGTAAGGGTGCCATGCCCTTGGGGATATTGGCGAGGATACTGGCATCGGTATCTTGCTGTTTGCCCGCCCGCTCTTGGGCTTTGATGTGTTCCCATTGTTGATTCAGTTCGGTCGTAGTCAACTGAGTAGATTGCGCAAATACATGGGGATGGCGTCTAATCAATTTGCTGTTTAACTGCTCACAAATACCGGCAAAATCAAACTCATTTTGTTCTTTAGCTAACTGGGCATAAAACACCACCTGAAATAACAAGTCGCCCAACTCATCTTTGATCGCTGCCATATCACCAGAGACAATAGCGTCAGCCACTTCATAGGCTTCTTCGATGGTATGGGGTACTATGCTGACAAAGGTTTGCTGTTTGTCCCACGCACAACCTTTAAGTGGGTCACGTAATACTTGCATGGTTTTGAGCAAATCAGCTAAGGATTCAGCATTAAGTTTGGCTGCTTTGTCAGCTTTATCCACCATCTTAGTTATCTGCTCGTAAGACGTCAGACACACCTTTGATTTGTTGAATTTTAGTCATGGTTTTAGCCAAACTGTTTAAGTCCTTAACCTCTAAACTCAGTTTGATTTTAGCCGTATGTTTACTAGTATCACTTAAGCTATTAACTCCTAACAAACCGACTTTTTCGTTAGCCAACACCGTAGTGACATCACGTAAAATACCATCGCGATCAGCACAATAGATTTCAATATCGGTTTTAAAGGCCGCTTTAACATTACTCGCCCAATTAACATCAATTTGCCGCTCAGGATGAGAGTCGAGTAAATGGTTAAGCTGCTCACAGTCTTCACGATGCACACTCACACCACGGCCTTGGGTGATATATCCTAAGATTGGCTCGCCGGGTAAAGGCTGGCAGCAGCCGGCAATCTGGGTCAGCAAGTTACCTACACCTTCCACCACGATAGTGTCTTTTTTGTGTTTATCACTCTGTGGTTTTTTTGCTTTGATCCTAGGATCAATAACCGGCGCAGGTTCAAGTCTTTGCGACAGAAAGTTAACAACCTGCATTAATCGGATATCACCCGCGCCGACTGCCGCATACAAATCATCCAGATTATGCATATTAAAACGCGCAACAGCTTCGATAGCGTCTTTGCCAGCGACATTTACCTTAAAGAGTTCTCGCTCAAGTAATTCTTTACCGGCGATTAAATTTTTATCTTTATCCTGCTTTTTAAAATAACTATGGATTTTTGCGCGAGCGCGAGACGAATGCACATAACCCAAACCTGGGTGCATCCAGTCACGGCTAGGATTAGGCTGTTTACCGGTTAGAATTTCAATCTGATCACCGGTTTGCAGTTGATAGGTAAAAGGTACGATGCGTCCGCTGATTTTTGCACCTAAACAGCGGTGCCCCACATTACTGTGAATATAATAGGCAAAATCCAGCGGTGTTGAACCTAAGGGCAAATCAACTACATCACCTTTGGGGGTAAAAACATAAACCCTGTCATCAAATACTTGGCTGCGTAATTCTTCGACCAAATCACCTGATTCGGCCACTTCTTCTTGCCATTGCAAGATTTTACGTAACCAATTAATACGTTCTTCATAGGCTGAGCGACTCACCGCTGCGCCTTCTTTATAACGCCAATGCGCTGCCACACCAAGCTCAGCATCGTCATGCATTTTATGGGTGCGAATTTGGATCTCGATGGTTTTACCCTGTTTACCCAAGGTAACCGTATGAATAGACTGATAACCATTGGGTTTAGGCGTGGCAATATAATCATCAAACTCATTGGGAACATGTTTCCAATTGCCATGCACCACACCTAAGGCTGCATAACAATCCTGCACACGCTCAGCGATAATACGCACCGCTCTAATGTCATAAAGCTGGTCAAAAGACAGATGTTTTTTCTGCATTTTTTTCCAGATACTAAAAATATGTTTCGGCCGGCCATACACTTTGGCTTTGATGTTTTGTTCGTCCAGTACACTTTGTAATTCGCTAACGAAGTCATCAATGTATTGCTCACGATCGGCACGGCGTTCGTCGAGTAAACCAGCGATTTGTTTGTAGGTCTCGGGGTGCAAATAACGAAACGAAAGATCTTCAAGCTCCCACTTTAACTGGCCTATGCCCAAGCGATTAGCCAGTGGCGCATAAATACTGGCACATTCACGGGCGACAAGTACGCGGGTTTCTTCGTCTGATTTTTTAACTTGCTGCAAAGCACAGATACGCTCAGCCAACTTGATAACTACGGCTCTAACGTCTTCCACCATGGCGAGTAACATACGACGGACATTATCGATTTGGGTTTCATCGTTTTTCTTGGCACTATTAGCTCGAGTATGTAGGGATTTAATCGCGTCCATCCGCCTAACACCGACGATCAGTTTTTGAATACCTTCCCCAAACTGCTCGGCGATTTGCTCTTCACTCAGTTCGTGCATCTGACAATAAGGATACACCAGTGAAGCTTGCAGGGTTTCATCGTCCATGTGCAATTCGTGCAGTATTTCCACCATTTCCTGACCTATCAGCAGGATCTCAGGAGTAGCGGATACTTCACGTAGTTTTTGCTTTGACGTATCAGTCAAATGTAAACTCGCTAACCACTCTTCAAAAGAAGGTCGTTGCGGTTGATGCACTGTGCGGATTGAAACCATTCAACTCTGCCCTATTGCGGTTATTTATTGCTAACTTAGCGGAGCCCATCGCTAACCTTTTAAATAGCGTTCCCCACTATTACGTTATATCGCGATATTATTCGCTTTCCATTTAATATTCAGAATACGAGCCAAGTTTTTGCTCACAAAAACACCAATAAATAGCATTTTAACTAACCAACCGCTCCATTAAAGAGCAGTGCAGTCCTAGTGCTCTTCCAACAGCACTACTAAGGTGCAAACAACACAGCTAAACACTTTCTAACAACACTGTGGCAACGGCATAATGTTGCTCGTCTGAGATAGAAATAAAACTTTTGTTTACCTCATGCTGCTCACACAGTTCTGCAAACCTACCATAAAATTGTAAGCTTGGTTGCCCACTGGCTAAGTTAACAACCTCGACATGCTGAAAACTCACCCCATTACCAATACCAATACCTAAGGCTTTAACCGCTGCTTCTTTGGCGGCAAAACGTTTTGCCAAAAACCGTTCAGGAAATTTATGTTGTGCAAAGGTCACCAATTCGTTGTCGGTTAATACACGCTCAGCCAAACGTTGTGATTTTTTAAGCTGCACTGCAATGCGTTCAATCTCAACAATATCGGTACCCAAGCCAACGATAGCCATATTAAAGCGACTGACTCCGCGCTTCTTGCATTAACAAACGCATATCGGCAACGGCTTTGTGTAAACCATCAAAAGCGGCCCGTGCAATAATCGCATGGCCAATGTTCAGTTCGTATAACTGAGGGATGGCCGCTATGGGTTTAACATTATGATAATTTAAACCATGTCCGGCATTCACTTTAAGTCCTAAGGAGTGAGCGTATTCAATTCCAGCTTTAAGTTTGTTTAATTCCAGTATTTGTTGCTCACCATGAGCCTCAGCATATTGACCAGTATGAATTTCGATAAAAGGTGCACCACAAGCAACGGCGGCATCAATTTGGTTTTTGTCTGCGTCAATAAATAATGAGACCAAAATACCTGCCGCGGCCAAACGAGCACAGGCGGATTGAATGCTGACCTTATTTGCCACCACATTTAAACCACCTTCAGTGGTCAACTCTTGACGTTTTTCAGGAACTAAACAGCAATAGGTCGGGCGAGTTTGTACTGCAATCAACAGCATTTCTTCGGTCACGGCCATTTCCAAATTCATTCTGGTTTGAATGGTTTGTTTGAGTATGTTCACATCACGATCGGTAATATGCCGGCGATCTTCACGCAGATGCACGGTAATGCCATCGGCACCGGCACGTTCGGCGACTTCTGCAGCATGCACCGGATCTGGATAACTAGTACCCCGCGCGTTTCTTAAGGTGGCAATGTGATCAATATTCACGCCTAAAAAAATATCATTCATGTGCCATTCTCCAACTGTGATGGGGCATTGTGTGACCAACTATGTTTAAATAATTCACGACTTTTTAAGGGTTTGGTACCCAATAACTGGGCCAAACAAAGCCTCGCGATTTGTTTAGCACAATGTAAACTGGCCGCAGTCCATTCTAATTGTGCAACTAATAATAACGTTTCACCTTTAAAACAAAAGCGACTTTGCGAAGGTACTTTTTGGCGTAACCAACCATGTTCATAAACAAAGCCATAATAGGCCTCTGGCTCAATGTTTTGGCTAAACTCAGCATCCTGAGAAAAGTCGATACCATAGCCTAAATCAGCTAATAACGACAGTTCAAACTGGCGTAATACCGGCTCTATTGGCTCCTCGTTTGCCAATGCCCCTAAGGTCGATTGATATAGGGTGAATAATTCAGGCTGAGCAATGTCATGGGCCAACAAACGATTAACTATTTCGTTGATATACATTGCAGAAAACAAATAGTTACCTTGCAAATTAAGGCTCGGTGCCAGTGCTTCGACTTGTTGTAAATTTTTTAACTCGTGTTTACCGACTACAGTAAGTTGCAAGGCTTGAAAGGGTTGCAGCAGACTTTTTTTATCATTTTTAGCTCCACGTATGCCCTTACCAACGGCACTGAATTTGCCCCATTCCAGACTGAAAATATCAAGCAAGAAACTGGTTTCGCGATAGGGCCTGCGATGCAGGATAAAACCAGTCAGAGGGGTACTAGACACGTTATTCTTACCTGTTATACAAACAACCAAATCAGCTTATTTTAATGCGTACCACTTTCATGGCTTCAAACTGCATGCCTGCGACTTCTTCGATGATAGGGTAATAAGTCAGATTAACTTTGGCCCCGGTAAGATTTTTGTAGACTTTACGACGACGAAATTTAAACGGCACATCATAGCCTTTGATCATTAGCGTATTTACAAACCAATCATCTTCATTACGTTGCACATGAGATACAACACTGAGATCATCAGAATGCGTCAGCTTTTCATGTTTGATCAATAATTTTTCTACGTCGGTCTTTTTTGCCATTGTTAAACTTAGCTTATCTAAAAAAAACAATAATATACCCAAACACAGCAAATATGCAGTTTTGTGGGCAACTATTTAAAAAAGAGGCGGTAAATACACCATATAATGGGAATTACACGGTGGCGGCACAGAAATCATCCCCCACGAGCCATGACGGCATTTTTATAGGAAAGAAGGCCGAGCTTACATTAATCCTGTGTAGGTCGGACTTCAGTCCGTCAGCATCCAGCCAACAAACGTGCAGTTACAAGGATGAAGGGTAATTTTAGGCTGGAAGAATCGCTTCAACCATCAATTGCAAGCTACGGCGGCCACGAAACTCGTTGATATCTAACTTAAACGCCAGCCTCACCTGTTTGCAACTCATGTTTGGCCATACTTGAGGGTCGATATTAAAAGCGATGGCATCAATAAGTAATTTACCTTGATAACGCAGCATCATTTTTAAATGTTTACCACCCAGTAACTTTTGCTCAATTAATTCAAATTCATCGTCAAATATGGGCTCGACAAATCCTTGCCCCCAGGGGCCAGCCTCTTTGAGTAACTGAGCAAACTCAATGCTGTAGTGCTCCATGCGTAAACTCCCATCGGATAATATTTCGCCAGCCATGGGTTTATCGTGCAACAAGTACTGAGCTACTTGGTGAAAAACTGCTTCGAACTGCTTGAGTTTAGCCAGTTCAATGGTTAAACCAGCAGCCATGGCGTGACCACCAAACTTGATGATTAAACCAGGATGTTGCAGGTTAATGGTTTCGAGCAGATCACGGATATGCACCCCAGGAATGGAGCGCGCCGAGCCTTTTAATAACTCATCGTCTTGATGGGCAAAGGCGATGGTGGGGCGAAAATATTTATCTTTAATTCGTCCGGCCAGTATGCCAATAACACCCTGATGGTAATCGGCTTGATATAATACCAAGGCAAAGGGCATATTTTGGGCTTCGATATTAAGAGTATCTAGCGCTTTAACCGCCTCTTGTTGCATGGAGCTTTCAATTTCACGACGCTCACGATTTAAACTATCTAATTGCACTGCAATCTGCCGCGCGGTCGTTGGACTGTCGGTGATGAGGCATTCAATCCCCAGTGACATGTCATCTAAACGCCCTGCAGCATTGAGCCTAGGCCCCACGACAAAACCAAGATCTGAGGCAACTAATTTACTTTTATCACGCCCTGCCACTTCCATGATGGCCTGAATACCTGGTCTGCATTGCTCACTGCGTATTCGTTGCAAACCTTGGTGGACTAAAATGCGATTATTGCTGTCCAGTGGCACCACATCCGCCACGGTTCCCAATGCCACAATGTCGAGTAACTCGGCTAAGTTAGGCATGGCAATATTTTGTGTTGCAAACCAATCACGATTTTTTAACTCTGCCCGCAGCGCCAACATCAAATAAAACGCCACACCAACACCGGCCAAGTTTTTAGATAAAAACTCACAGCCTGGCTGATTTGGATTAACAATGGCATCAGCCACAGGTAACGAAGCCGCCGCCAAGTGGTGATCGGTAATAACCACGGTAATGCCTAGTTCTTTGGCTTTTGCCACGCCAGCAAAACACGCAATGCCACTGTCCACAGTCATAATTAAATCGGCGTGTTGACTCGCGGCAACCTCAACAATTTCGGGGCTTAAGCCATAGCCAAAATCAAAACGATTAGGTACCAAATAGCTATGATTCACACTGCCTAACATGCGTAACGACAGTAAACTCAAGGCCGTACTGGTTGCCCCGTCAGCATCAAAGTCACCCACTATAATAATTTTTTGCTGGGCTTTAATCGCATCGGCCAATAAAGTCACAGCCGCCTGAATGCCACTCAACTGCTTATAGTGCAATAGAGACTGGGTACTGCGCTCAAGCTCTGCACCATTTTGCACGCCACGATCAGCATAAATTTGTTTGATCTTAGGATGCAAACTGGCTGGCAAATGAGCGCTGTTAGTGGGTGTTCTGCGGGTAATTGTCAGGCTGGGCATAGTTTCTTTATTTATGGCTATAAAACAACTCAGCCTGTAACAATACAGGCTGAGTATAAACAGGCTTTTAGTATTAGATGTCTTTTAAGGCTTGTTCTAATGCACTAGGCGGTTGATAGCCGGGAATAAGTGTGCCGTCTGGTAATATGATATTAGGTGTACCATTTACCCCTACTTTTTGACCAAAAGCGTATTGTTCTGCTACTTTTGAATCGCAGGCTTTGGCATTAACTTTTTCATCGCTTTTAGCGTTATTCATCGCTTGTTGTTTATTATCTGAACACCAAACCGCCATCATATTTTGCGCGGTTGCACTGCGTAAACCTTCTCGTGGATAGGCTAAATATCTTACGGTAATGCCAAGAGCATTATATTTATCCATTTCGTTATGCAACTTACGACAATAACCACAATTAATATCGGTAAACACCGTTACTGCGTATTTTTCGTTCTTGGCTTTGAACTCAATAACTGAATCTTTGAACTCAGCAATGCCTGCCAAACGTATGTGGCTTAAAGCAATTTCAGTCTCATTACGCATTCCTTCATCGAGATTATACACTCGAGCTTGTAATAAAAACTTACCGTCGTCACTGCTGTAAAATAAACCTTTATTGGTTTCGAGCTGCAATAAACCAGCAACCGGAGAGTCGGCGATTGACGTAATTTGCATACCCAGAGTGCTCTGCACCTTTGCTTTAACAAGATCTAGATTGTCGTTTTGGGTTGATGCACCAGCCGTAGTGCTGATAACAAGAGCTAAACAAAACGCCTTATGCTTAATCCAATTTTTCATTTCTTTCCTAATAGATAACAGTAATCGGACAATATGACCGCGTTACTTAAATAAAATTTCAACGGGCTAGGCGGTTGAGTGTAATGGATTGTAGCCCTGAAACCAAACCATAAAGGCTGCAAAGATGTAACATTAAATAGCTGGCATCAAGCCTTAGCGTCTGTACCACATTGCCAACACACTTCAAAATTGGCATCGTTTTGCTCTTGGCATTGTGCACAGTACCAATCTTTGTTTTGTTGAGGTTGCAACTCAAACTCGCTGATAACTTGCTGAGTTTTAGGCCACCATTCGTCATCACTTATCCATACTTCAGGTAAAGAGTCAAAAGGTGATAACTCACCCACTCCACCGATAGCAAACTCATTTTTGATGAAACATGGAATACCATGTGACTCAAGCAAACCTTTGATTTGCCAGACCATAAAACGATCATGATGACTGTAAATTTTTTTCAATTATTACCTTATTAATCCATATCGATAGAAACATTCGACAAGGAGCCAAGTTTATTGCCATCGTCCCCCGCCAATTTAATCATCAGACGTAAATCATTAGGTGAATCAGCATGATGGATCGCATGTTCTAAGGTGATTTTTCCGGACTTATACAAGTCATACAAGGCCATATCAAAGCTCTGCATACCCATTTCTTTGCCCTTGCGCATGGCTTCTTTAAGGCCACCAATTTCATTGCGCTGGATTAAATCAGTCACTAAAGGTGAATTAAGCAAAATTTCAATCGCCGCCACTCGTCCCTTACCGTCTGGTGTAGGTACCAACTGCTGAGCCACTATTGCTCGCATGTTTAAACTTAAATCAAAACGCAGTTTTTCATGTTGATCGTGGGGCGCTAAATGCATGATCCGCTCTATGGCTTGGTTAGCATTGTTTGCGTGCAAGGTGGCCACACACAGATGTCCCGTATCCGCAAAGGACATAGCATATTCCATGGTTTCCATAGAACGAATTTCACCAATCAAAATGACGTCAGGGGCCTGACGTAAAGAGCTTTTAAGGGCATCGTCGAAGGACTTAGTATCTATTCCCACTTCGCGCTGAGTGACGACACATTGGCCATGTTCGTGCACAAATTCGATGGGATCTTCAATGGTCAATATATGCCCACGTGAATTGTGATTCCTATGCCCCATCAAGGCCGCTAACGAAGTTGATTTACCTGTACCGGTCGCGCCCACAAATAACAACAAACCACGTTTAGACATAATAATGTCTTTAAGCACTTCGGGCAGTCCCAACTCTTCCACCTTGGGAATTTGCGTAACGATGCGCCGAACCACCATACCCGCCATATCACGTTGCCAAAACGCACTGCAACGAAAACGCCCTATACCATCGCGGGCAATGGCAAAGTTACATTCTTTAGTATCAGCAAACTCCTGAATTTGTTTATCTGTCATGGCATCGTGCACTAAGGCGAGTGCCGACTCTTCATCCAATAAACTGCTACCGATGGGTGTCATTTGGCCATTAATTTTGGCACTGACCGGAAAACCCACAGTAATAAATAAATCTGAGGCCCCTGCGTCTTGCATGGCTTCGAGATAAGGTGTTAATTCCATAGTTGTGTCCTTGGTATGGCCCTAATTAAAAACCAGATGTGGGTTTTTTATCAATAGATTTAGCCGCTGCATCTTGTGGGGTAATTAAACCTTGCGCCACTAAACGCTGTAAACACTGATCCATAGTTTGCATACCATGTTGTTGTCCGGTTTGAATAACCGAATACATTTGCGGGACTTTGTCTTCACGGATCAAGTTACGAATAGCAGGAATACCCAACATGATCTCGTGAGCAGCAACTCGGCCCCCCCCCACTTTTTTCAATAAAGTCTGGGAGATAACCGCCCGTAAAGATTCCGATAACATCGAGCGGATCATGGATTTTTCCGCTGCCGGAAATACATCAATAATACGGTCAATGGTTTTAGGTGCTGAGTTGGTGTGCAAAGTACCAAAAACTAAATGGCCAGTTTCTGCCGCTGATATCGCCAATCTAATGGTTTCTAAATCCCGTAACTCACCCACCAAGATAATATCGGGATCTTCCCGCAAGGCTGAACGCAGTGCGTTATTAAAACTGTGGGTATCACGATGCACTTCACGCTGGTTGAGCACACACAATTTGTTTTCGTGCACAAATTCAATGGGATCTTCAATGGTCAGAATGTGTTCACGTTTGGTGCTATTGATATGATCGATCATGGCCGCCAAGGTGGTACTTTTACCCGAGCCTGTTGCTCCAGTAACCAATACAATTCCTGTAGGCTGATTAATAATTTGTTTGAATATCTGTGGCGCACCAAGTTCATCCAAACTCAAAATAGTGCTGGGGATGGTTCTGAGTACCGCTGCTGCCCCACGGTTTTGTACAAAGGCATTGACCCTAAAACGCGACAAGTCTTTCACTTCAAAAGAAAAGTCGGTTTCGAGGTTTTCTTCATATTCTTTACGCTGTTTATCATTCATGATTTCAAAGATCAGCGCATGCACTTCTTTGTGCTCTAAGGCAGGCACGTTAAGTTTACGCATCTCACCGTCTACCCGGATGATGGGGGGCAAACCAGCTGAAAGATGTAAATCAGAGGCTTTATTTTTCACACTAAAGGCTAAAAGTTCGGTAATATCCAAGCCAAATTCTCCCGCAAAATTTTTGATATCGTGGAAACAATAGCAGAACGTCTCAAAAGCGCATACCAAACAATCAAGCAATCTGCAGTAGATGCCCATCGTCCACCAAACTCGGTCAAATTGCTAGCCGTGAGTAAAACCAAACCCGTATCCGATATCGTGCAAGCGTATGAAGCCGGACAACGTTTGTTTGGCGAAAACTACGTGCAAGAAGCGGTGAGCAAAATTCAGGCTTTACAGGATTACCACGATATTGAATGGCATTTTATTGGTCCTATCCAATCGAATAAAACCAAGTTAGTAGCAGAAAACTTTAGTTGGGTACATTCCATTGACCGACTCAAAACCGTGCAACGTTTAAATGATCAACACAGTGCCCACAAGACTCTGAATGTCTGTATCCAGGTCAATGTAGATAATGAGACCAACAAAGCGGGATTGGCGGTGACTGAGGTGCTGGACTTTGCTCAGCAAGTTGCCCAACTGCGTAATATAACGCTGCGGGGTTTAATGTGTATTCCTAAAGCCAATACATCGGCTGAGGAACAACAACAAAGTTTTGCTACAATGGCAGGGCTTTTTAGCCAGTTAAGGGCTTTATATCCCGAGGTGGATACCTTGTCGATGGGCATGTCTGATGACATGGGCCTTGCAATTAGGCACGGCAGCACCATGGTAAGAATAGGTACGGCCATATTTGGTCATCGTGCTTGAACATTTTAAAGTAGATAGACAGAGGTAAAATGCAACATAGAAAAATAGCCTTCATTGGCGCAGGTAACATGAGCAAAAGCATTATCAGTGGTTTAGTTAAAAACGGCTATCCCGCTTCATCCATTTTTGCCAGTAACCCTTCACGCCCCAAATTAGACGAACTCCATAATACTTTGGGCATTCAAATTAGCCAGTCCAATGCCGAAGTTGTAGCACAATGTGACGTGATAGTACTGGCGGTTAAACCCCAGTTGATGGAACAGATGTGTAGTGACTTAGCGGCCAGTAATACTCTCGACGGCAAATTGTTTATTTCCATTGCGGCAGGTTTACCCGTCAAACGTTTACAAGAGATGTTACAAGGCCAAGATAAAGTTATTCGTACTATGCCTAATACGCCAAGTGCACTAGGTAAAGGCATGACGGGTTTATTTGCACCTGAGAATATAAGCACTGCCGACAAAGAATATGCCGGACAACTACTCAAACATGTGGGTGAAATCGCATGGGTCAATGAAGAATCACTCATCGACAGCGTAATTGCCGCAGCGGGTAGCAGCCCTGCTTACTTTTTTGCCTTTTTGGAAGCCATGCAACAAGAAGCTGAACGTCAAGGTATTGATCATGACACCGCCAGATTGTTAGTGCAGCAAGCGATGTTAGGTGCAGCAGAAATGGTTTGTCACAATCCACAACTTGAAATAAGTGAGCTGCGCGCCCAAGTTACCTCCAAAGGAGGCACCACAGCCAAAGCCCTTGAAAGCTTTGCCGCGCACAACTTAAGTGACATAGTGGCAAAATCAATGCAAGCTGCTGTCGCCAGAGCGCAAGAAATGGCCAGAACGTTTTAATAACATCAGGCAAATATAAACCCAAGTCTTTAGTGTGCAGGAAATAAGCAAAATATGAGTTCGATTGAGTTTTTAATTAGTTTACCCTTTACGCTGTATATCATGATTGTATTACTGCGGTTTTGGTTACAGCTAACACGGGCCGATTTTTACAACCCCTTAAGTCAGTTTATTGTAAAAGCGACTCATCCCTTAGTGGCACCGTTACGCCGTGTGATCCCTTCAATGGGCAGATTTGATACCGCCACCTTGGTTCTCGCTTGGTTAGTGGCTGTGGCCAAAATTGTCGTCTTGGGTTTTGTCATTGGTTACAGTTTGAGTAACTATTTTGCAGTGGCTTTTACCGGCTTGATATTAGTCCTAAAAGAAGCTATCGACTTAGTCGTTTATGTTTTGATTCTGCGTGCCATCATGAGTTGGATAAGCCAAGGACGTAATCCTATGGAATTGGTATTAAATCAACTGACCGAACCCATGCTTGCCCCCATCCGTAAACGCATGCCGGACTTAGGCGGTTTAGATTTATCGGTCATGGTAGTGATTTTAATCTTAATCTTTTTGCAAA
Source organism: Paraglaciecola hydrolytica (assembly GCF_001565895.1). GTDB lineage: Bacteria > Pseudomonadota > Gammaproteobacteria > Enterobacterales > Alteromonadaceae > Paraglaciecola > Paraglaciecola hydrolytica. The sequence continues at coordinate 203,830 of NZ_LSNE01000011.1, read as the reverse complement.
AACTCATGGGTGATTTGTTTGGTATTTTCTAGCTTTTCTTGCTCTAAAACACTGAGTGTCATTTTTGCTGCGCTAACCTTGTTTGCTTTTGCAAGCAAGGCCAACGCTGAACAAAAAGTCGCACTAGGTACTTGGGATGTACATTACATCGCCTTCAACACCACCTTTTTAACGCCTGAAATTGCCAAAAACAACGGTATAGTGCGCAGCAAATACAACGCTTTGATTAATATCTCGGTACTGGATAAAAAAAGCCAAGCAGCACAAAACGTAATCCTAAGCGGCGAAGCCAGAAACTTATTAGGCGTGACTAAAAAGCTCAGTTTTAAACAAGTCAAAGAAGGCGAAGCCATTTATTACTTGGCAGTATTGCCCTTTAGCGATCAAGAACACTATCGCATCAATGTGGATATTAACGACGGCAAAAGCCAACAAAAGTTGAAGTTTGAACATAAGTTTTATGTTGAGTAGATAGAATTAGCGGCGAGTTTCGAGCAGCGAGCAGCGAAGGGTTGTCGCTGCGCGACAGAGCATGCACTACGTGCGCTTTTAAAAGCATAACTGCACTACTAAGATTATGCGCTGCGCGCACTTATCGCTTCGCGACCGCAATCCATTGCGTTTTTCTAACGGCGTCCCTGCCGCCCGACCATACTTTTCTCCAACAGCTAAGAAAAGTAGGCAAAAGAAGCCGCTCTCCGACCAACTTCCTATTCCAATTTCACTTGCACCTTGTTGATCAAACCGACGTGGAGATTACCTCCCTGTACTCACCACGCCTTGTCCAAACGTCCTGTTTGGACATTTGACAAGGCACAACTGAAATCGGGGAAGTTGGAGTCGAGGGAACAAACGATTCTTCGAATTAACGTCTTGATAATAGGCGCAGTCTGTGGAGCAAGTTTTTGTGCAAAGATGCCCGAAGGCCATGCACAAAAAGGTGCGTAGCAGGATGTGTCCTAAGATTAAACAGTTTGTTATGCGCTTTCTGGATCATTAAAAGATAGCACTGCTTTATAAATGCCTTTGGATCGCCAGCCACGTAAAAAACCAGACCTTAAGTTTGCTCCTAAATTGGAGTCCTCAGAAAATTTTGATGCCTTCCAGAATTTAGATTTGCTTGTGCCGTCTGTAAAGAACAAGGTTATATAAGCCGATTTGTTTTTGATTAGTGCCTTTTTAAAAACCACTTCTGTCATGCCATCAAATTCTATCTCTAATTTTGTTGAAGCAACTATCTCTTGCATAGTTGTAGTGGGCTTAAAGCCGTTTGCTTCATATGCATTGACGATTTTCTCGATCACACTGGCTGGAGTATCAAAGCCTTCAGCGTGACTTTTAAGACGATTATACAGTTTTTCGGTAATTCGGATTACTTGACTCATAACTGCCTCTGCAACATCTAGACGAAGGCACACTGTAACCATGTTACCAAATATGTCAAATATTATGTTGCGCATAAAGTTAATTAGTCGGAATTCATGTTAGCTCCGGATTTAACATTATTCCGACTAATATTAAATTTTTCTTAATATTTCATACTCTTATTCAAATGAAAGAGGCAATATTTCGATCCATAATTTGTATTTAACCTGAATCGGGTTAAATCCAGAAAAGCGGAAATAAATCGAAGAAAGTGGCATTTTATCTCGACTCCAACTTACCCGATTTCAATTGTGCCTTGTCAAATGACCTCACAGGACGTGAGGTCAAGGCGTGTAGTGCACAAGGATGTGCGCTCACGCCGGTTTGATCAACAAGGTACGGTTGAAATTGGATCAGTAAGTTGGTCGGAGAGCGGCCCTTTTTGGTTACTTTTTGCGGCTGTTGGGAAAAAGTAACTCAAGCCGCAGGGACGCGGCTTGAAGAAAGCAATGGATTGCGGTAAGCGCAGCGCATGCTCCGTGCACGAAGTGCATGCCTAGTCGCGAAGCGATAAGTGCGCGTTGCGCATAATCTTAGTGGCCGAAGGCCATAAAGTAAGCGAAGCGCATGCCCGTCGCGTAGCGACAAGAAGCCTACTTCGCTCCATCCCTAAACTCACGGGGAGTTTTGTCATAATGCTTTTTAAACACGGCATACATGTATTGCAAGGATGGATAGCCACAAACTTGGGCGACATCGTTGGTTGACATGCTTTCTTCGGCTAACAGTTTGCAAGCCTTAGCCAGTTTTTCATTATGAATTTCAGTATGAATACTGTGTCCACGCTCTTCTCTAAAACGCTGTTCAAGGTTTGAACGGGAAACGCCCACATAATCTAATACCTGCTCAACCTTGATCCCCCGACAGGCATTTTGCCGTATGTAGTGCATGGCTTGGATAACATAGGGATCTTTTAAGGCTTTAAAGTCAGTGGACTGACGTTCTGATACACCTGCAGGCGGCACCAATACTCGTTTATTTTTTAAATTAGGATTATCCAGATGACGATGCAACAATTTAGCGGCCTGGAACCCCATATCAAAACAGCCCTGGGTCACGCTGCTCAAACTGATACGACTTAAATAACGGGCGATATCATCGTCATCAATACCTACGATGGAAATGCTGTCGGGCACCAGTTTACCTATATGCTCACAGGCCTGTAATAAATGGCGGGCACGGGCATCGGTTACCGAAACTATGCCCACTGGATTAGGCAAACCTTGGATCCAGTCAGTCACGCGGTTCATGGTGTATTGCCATGTTTCGGGGCGAGTTGGATGGCCACGGTAAATCGAACAATCGTAACCATCTGCTTTACATAATTTGACCATGGCACGTTCACGCTCTACCGCCCAACGATGATTTTGATCTGCCGGAAAGCCGTAAAACGCAAAACGTTCTAAACCCTTTTTCTTAAGATGTTCGTAAGCGGCTTTCACCACTTCAAAATTATCCGTAGCAACGTAGGGCACATCGGGATAATCCTCATCATTAGAGTAAGAGCCGCCAATGCCTATGACCGGCACCTTGGCATTTAACAAGGCCGATTGAATGGCTGGATCATCAAAATCCGCAATAATGCCATCGCCGCCCCACTCTTCTATATGTTCGAGACGGGCGAGAAAATCTTCTTCCAGATAAACATCCCAATCCACTTTAGAGGATTGTAAATAGTGGCCAATACCTTCAATAACTTGGCGGTCGTAAACCTTATTGGCATTAAATAAAAGACTGATACTGTGCTTGGCTTGATACATAGACACTCCAACGAAGCTATTTACGTTTTTTCGTATTTTGCAACATAATTGTTACATATAGCTATGACGTAAGACAACAGGTTTATTATGAAATATCATTATTTAATTTCGTAATTAATCCTACAGGTCTTTAAAAATAATTCCTTCTGCTAGAATTCGTGAAACTTTTAATGAGGCTTATGTATGTTTATAGGTGTAGACCTAGGTACCTCTGGTATTAAAATAGTGTTAACAAATAGTGAAGGGCAGATTGTAGATAGCAGCTCTAGCCACTATGAAGTCAGCCGCCCAAAGCCACTTTGGTCGGAACAAAATCCACAAGATTGGTGGACAGGTTTTTGCACTGCTATGGATAAACTAAGCGGTAAACATGACTTGTCTGGCGTACTCGCTTTAGGTCTATCAGGTCAAATGCATGGCGCCACTTTGATGGATGTTGACAATCAAATTATCCGTCCAGCGATTTTGTGGAACGATGGCCGTTGTGAAGCCCAGTGCAAAGAAATTGAACGTTTAGTGCCTCAGTCTCGAAGCATAACCGGCAACATCATGATGCCAGGTTTTACCGCGCCTAAATTACTGTGGGTTAAACAAAATGAGCCTGCTAATTTTGCCAGAGTTGCCAAGGTGCTGTTACCTAAAGATTATTTACGCCTTTTATTAACGGGTGACTTTGCTTCTGATATGTCAGATGCGGCAGGCACCATGTGGTTAGATGTTGGCGCTCGCACCTGGCATAGTGGTTTACTTCAAGCCTGTGGTTTAAACGAGTCCCACATGCCAGCTTTATACGAAGGTTCGCAAGTTACTGGCACATTAAAAGCTGATATTGCTAAACGCTGGGGCATGCAAGCTATCCCCGTCATCGCCGGTGGCGGTGATAACGCAGCGGGCGCTGTGGGTGTTGGCATCGTTAAACCCGGTCAAGCCATGTTATCCCTTGGAACTTCAGGGGTATATTTTGCGGTAGCTGACGGTTTTACGGCCAACCCTGAATCTGCAGTTCACAGTTTTTGTCACGCCCTGCCCGGCACTTGGCATTTGATGTCGGTAATTTTAAGTGCCGCCAGTTGTTTGCAATGGTTTGCCGACAATATTGCCAAACGTCCGGTGCAAGACTTACTCGACGAGTTGGATAATGCTGATATTCAACTTGAGCATTGCCCGGTATTTTTGCCCTATTTAAGCGGTGAACGTACCCCACACAACAACCCTTTTGCTAGTGGCAGCTTTTTTGGTTTGAACCATTCAACGGCTCAAGTCAATCTGACCTATGCGGTATTAGAAGGTGTGAGCTTTGCCTTTGCTGATGGTGTTGAAGTATTACATGCCGCGGGTGCACAAGCTGAGGAAATCACCTTAATCGGTGGTGGTGCAAAAAGCCATTATTGGCGCCAATTGCTGGCCGATGTATTGCAACGCCCAGTAAATTATCGCACTGGCGGCGATGTCGGTCCTGGATTGGGTGCTGCTCGTTTAGCGCAGTTAGCCACAGATAAAACCCTAAGCTTAGAGCAAATTTGCCCACAGCCTGAGCTTGAATCCGTGTTTGAACCGAATGCACAGCGTTCAGCTTTGTTGCAAAAACGCCGTCAAACCTTTCAAAAACTTTATACCCAACTCGCACCGCTAATGTGTGAGTAAGGTTTGTAAGTATGGTTTGCGAAAAATAGTGCACAAATAACCGAAAACCATTAGCGGTAGGTTTTAAATTGCATATTTAACAAAATATCAACAAAAAGCACACTGGCTAATTAAGAAAACATAATTGTTAGCGCTACGGCTAAGTAGCATCATAGCGCTATCGTAATCATTTTATTTTGACCATTTCAGGAGAGCCACATGGCTGAGTATTTTAAAAACATATCCAAAATCCAATACGAAGGTACAGGGTCTACTAACCCTTTAGCTTTTCATCATTACAACCCTACTGAAGTTATTTTAGGTAAGACCATGGCTGAGCATTTACGTTTTGCTTCATGCTACTGGCACAACTTCTGCTGGGACGGTTCTGATGTATTTGGACAAGGTGTATTTGGCCGTCCATGGTTACAAGCTGGCGATGAAATGCAACGTGCTAAAGAAAAAGCCAATGTTGCTTTTGAGTTTTTCTCTAAATTAAACGCCCCTTATTACTGCTTCCACGATGCAGACGTTGCACCTGGTGGCAACAATCTTAAAGAATACGTGAATAACTTCGCTGAAATTACTGATGTGCTTGAGCAAAAACAAGCTGAAACAGGCATGAAACTGTTATGGGGTACAGCTAACTTATTCAGTCACCCTCGTTATGCCGGTGGCGCTATCACTAGCCCAGATCCAGAAGTATTTGCCTACGGTGCAGCACAAGTGTTTAACGCCATGAACGCCACTAAGCGTTTAGGTGGTGAAAACTACGTATTATGGGGTGGCCGTGAAGGTTATGAAACCCTGCTTAATACTGATTTGCGTCAAGAGCGTGAGCAACTTGGCCGTTTCATGCAAATGGTGGTTGAGCACAAAAACAAAATCGGTTTTAAAGGTGCTTTGTTGATTGAGCCTAAGCCACAAGAACCAACAAAACACCAGTACGACTACGACAGTGCCACGGTTTATGGCTTCTTAAAACAATTCGGTTTAGAAAACGAATATAAAGTTAACATCGAAGCTAACCACGCAACATTGGCTGGCCATTCATTCCATCACGAAGTCGCTACCGCCGTATCTTTAGGTATTTTTGGTAGCTTAGATGCTAACCGTGGTGATGCACAATTAGGTTGGGATACTGACCAGTTCCCTAACGACGTACCTGAATTGACTTTAGTCATGTACGAAATCTTAAAATCAGGTGGTTTCACTACTGGTGGTATGAACTTCGACTGTAAACTACGTCGCCAAAGTTCTGATCCTGCTGACATGTTCCATGGCCACATTGGTGGTATGGATCACTTAGCATTAGCTCTACGTAAAGCAGCTGCCATCTTAGAAAAAGACTTCTTAGCTGATTTTGTTAAACAACGTTATGCAGGCTGGAGCGGTAACTTAGGTAAAGCTATCCAAAACGGTGAGCACAGTTTAGCGACCTTGGCTGAATTTGCTGTTGCCAATAACTTGCAACCAAAACACGTTAGTGGTCAGCAAGAATTGTTAGAAAATAAAGTTAACCGCGTACTATTTGGTTAATTCTTTATAGAGATATTTATACCCAATAGCATTGGAATGGCAGCCAACAACGCTGCCGTTTCAAGGGTGAAGAAAGGTGGGTATAAAAAACACAGTTTGTAAAAACCAGTTGGCGAATGTGTGTGTCCCGTGGTTCGTCGACTTTTTGCAAGGCCTCTATTTTAGAGGCCTTTTTTTATGTCTGAGTTTTGAGTGTGCTAAATTTTGCGCAAAAAAAAAGCCGGAAAGCTAAACACTCTTTCCGGCTTTTTTAAGTGCTCGTTACCTAGTAACTAGGCAAGTTGCAAAGTAGGAATAATATTCTTCTTAGCTTCTTCTTCAGCTGCTTTGAACGATGGCATACGATCGAAGTTCAAATAACGGAACACATCGCCCGACATTGATTCAATCTTATTAGCATATTCCATATATTCTGCAGCACTGGGGATTTTACCCACGATAGCGCCAACAGCGGCCATTTCAGCTGAACACAAATACACGTTTGCACCATCACCTAAACGGTTAGGGAAGTTACGAGTAGAAGTCGATAATACCGTTGCGCCAGGTTCAACACGTGCTTGGTTACCCATACACAATGAACAGCCCGACATTTCAGTACGTACACCCGCTTTAGCGTAAACGTTGTAGTAGCCTTCTTCTTTAAGCTGGGCTTCGTCCATCTTAGTCGGCGGAGACATCCACAAACGTGTTGGCAAAGTACCGTCATATTGCTCAAGCAATTTACCCGCAGCGCGGAAGTGACCAATGTTAGTCATACATGAACCGATGAAGACTTCATCAACTTTGTCGCCAGCGACTTCAGATAAAGTTTTGGCATCATCTGGATCGTTAGGGCAGCATAAAATCGGCTCTTTGATTTCGTTTAAGTCGATTTCTAATACTTCAACATATTCAGCGTCAGCATCGGCTTCCATCAATTCTGGTTTAGCTAACCATGCTTCCATCTTACGTGCACGACGCTCAAGGGTACGTTGGTCGCCATAACCTTCGTTGATCATCCAACGTAACATGGTGATGTTAGAAGTCAGATATTCAGCGATAGAATCTTGTGACAACTTAATAGTACAACCAGCCGCAGAACGTTCAGCAGAAGCATCAGATAATTCAAAAGCTTGTTCGATAGTTAAACCATCTAAACCTTCAATTTCTAAAATACGGCCAGAGAAAGCATTGATTTTGCCTTTTTTAGCAACCGTCAATAAACCGGCTTTGATGCCGTATAAAGGAATGGCATGCACTAAGTCACGTAAGGTGATACCAGGCTGCATTTTACCTTTAAAACGTACAAGGATAGATTCAGGCATATCCAAAGGCATAACACCTGTGGCAGCAGCAAAAGCCACCAAACCAGAACCTGCAGGGAAAGAGATACCCATAGGGAAACGGGTATGTGAGTCACCACCAGTACCGACTGTATCAGGCAATAACATACGGTTTAACCAAGAGTGGATAATACCGTCACCTGGACGTAAAGACACACCGCCACGGTTCATGATGAAATCAGGTAGAGTATGCTGAGTTTCGATATCGATAGGCTTAGGGTAAGCCGCTGTATGACAGAAAGACTGCATAGTTAAATCAGCCGTAAAACCTAAACACGCTAAGTCTTTTAATTCATCACGCGTCATAGGACCGGTAGTATCTTGTGAACCAACAGTCGTCATCTTAGGTTCGCAATAAGTGCCTGGACGGATACCTTTAACACCACAAGCCTTACCCACCATTTTCTGAGCAAGAGTATAACCCTTACCCGTATCAGCTGGTTGCTCTGGTTTACGGAACATATCGTTAGCCGGTAAACCCAAAGATTCACGGGCTTTATCGGTTAAACCACGGCCGATAATCAGGTTAATACGGCCACCAGCACGCACTTCGTCTAACAATACTTTTGACTTGTATTCGTAAGTGGCAAGCACTTCGCCGGTTTTGTGGTTAGTGATTTTTCCTTCCAGAGGGAAGATGTCGATCACGTCACCCATATTCATTTTTTCTACGTCGGCTTCAAATACTAAAGCACCGGCATCTTCCATGGTATTGAAGAAAATTGGCGCCACTTTGCTACCAAAACAAATACCACCGCCACGTTTGTTAGGTACGCCCGGCATATCTTCACCGAAGAACCACAATACTGAGTTAGTGGCTGACTTACGTGAAGAACCTGTACCAACAACGTCACCCACAAAAGCAACGGGGTAACCTTGGGCTTTAATGGCTTCGATTTGTTTTAGTGGGCCCACTTCGCCGTGTTTTTCAGGTGTTAAACCATCACGAGTCATTTTAAACGCAGCGCGCGCGTGTAATGGGATATCCGGACGTGACCATGCGTCAGGCGCAGGAGACAAGTCATCGGTATTGGTTTCGCCGGTCACTTTAAATACGCTGACCGTAATTTTTTCAGCTAAATCAGGGCGAGAGGTAAACCATTCGGCTTCGGCCCAAGATTCCAATACGTCTTGAGCATATTGGTTGCCGGCGCGGGCTTTATCTTCAACATCGTGAAAACGGTCAAACATTAACAAAGTATGTTTTAACTCTTCTGCGGCTAACTCGGCTAATTCAACATCATCCAAGGCATCAACCAAAGTCACGATGTTATAACCACCGTGCATATTGCCTAGTAATTGGATAGCTGCATCTTTAGAAATTAACGCACATTCTGTTTCGCCTTTAACGATAGCGCTTAAAAAGCCAGCTTTAACATAGGCTGCTTCATCTACACCAGGAGGTACACGCTCAGAAATTAGTTCAAGTAAAAACGCTTCTTCACCGGCCGGTGGCGCTTTTAACAACTCAACTAAACTGGCAGTTTGCTCGGCAGTTAATGCTTGTGGTGGGATACCCTCTGCTGCACGTTCAGCAACGTGTTTACGATATGCTTCTAACACTATACGATCCTCTTGGTTGGCTCCGGAAATACAACTTATGGTGGAGGTTAGGAAATAAACCTATGCAGTATAAAGCCTTATATGCAAAATTAAAATTCATCTAGGCTAAAGTTTAACTATAGTGACTATTGATTTTGGTGATAAGACACTGAAAATTAACATTTTTTAAACATAAAACTAGCATTTAGTCATTTAAGCGCCGTAACTCGAAGTATTTTTCCATCTGCTGCATCCGTCAACAAATACAAGCTACCATCAGGATGCACACGAATATCGCGCAAACGTTCGCCAATTTCACTAAACAGGGTTGTTTGCGTAAGTACCCTATCACCCTCTAATTGCAACCAATATACTTGTTTAAACTTGAGTGAGGTGGCAAGTAAATCACCTTGGGCATTAGCAAACATCTCACCGCGATACATCACCATGCCTGATGGCGCTATGGACGGAGTCCAATCAACCCAAGGTTGTTGCATACCGGGGTATTCGGTAAAAGGACTAATGCGCGCGCCTGAATAATCAAGACCTTGGGTGATCACTGGCCAGCCATAATTATAACCCGCTTTAATGATGTTAACTTCATCACCACCTGCAGGACCATGTTCATGGGCAAAAATCTGCTGGCGTTGTGGATCATATAAAATCCCTTGAGGGTTACGATGGCCAAGAGAATAGATATATTGGATTGACTTATTTTCATGATCTACAGCCGAAGTAAGTTCCTCCCCACTCTCAACAAAAGGATTATCCAGTGGCACACTACCATCATCCATAATGCGGATAATTTTTCCTAACAAACTCGACTTAAGTTGTGCTTGTTCACGAAAATCAAAACCATCACCACTAGTAATTAACAGGCTGTTATCCGGCAAAAACGCCATACGCCCACCATAATGCACAGGGGTATTTTTTGTTGGTGTAACCGTAAACAACACTTGTTGCTCGAGCAATTTAAGTCCACTGAGTTTAGCGCGCATGACTTTTAAGGCATTATTCTGATCTGTGCCAGATGCATAACTTAAATAAATCCAGCCGTTTTGGGCATAGTCAGGATGTAGCACCACATCCAATAACCCCCCCTGACCTTTAACATAAATATCATCAGGTAGGCCGCCGATTGGTGTCGACACTTCACCAGCAACGACTTTGCGCAACTGTCCTGTGCGCTCGGTCACCAATAAAGCATCATCGGGTAAAAATGCCAATGACCACGGAAAAGACAAACCAGTGGCTACTTCGCTTACTTGATAAGCCGAAAACTTTTTGCCGGAAGCGGGTTCAGCTTGTGCGACGGTCGCAAATGCAATGTGGGTCAGTGTCAGCAAAAAAACAAAGAGGTGAAATACTCGAATAAAATTATTGGGAAATATCATAAGCTCAGCACCACTAAAATTTTTCATTGGGTTATAAGCTCGATAGTGCCATGATAATGGTCATCATATCTATCTATGCAGATACTTTATGCAGCGTTTTTTTACTCTGGTTGGTCATTTTTTTGCGGCATCGCTGCTCACCTTCATCTGTGCCAGCATGGTGCATAGTCAGTTTGTCTTACATGGCTTGAGTGACTTAGGCATCGTGATTTCTTGGTCTGATCGACTACGCATGACCTGGCAAGATCTGCAGGGTTTATTCCCTACCCTTGGACCCATTATTAGCTTGAGTTTATTTTTAGGCTTGCTCGCCCTAACGCTGTTAAAAAAATGGCTAGTCACACTTTATTCACCACTTAAGCTACTTTACCCCTTAGCTGGCGCCAGTGCAGTTGGACTCATGTTAATCGCCATGCAACCCATTATGAATATTACGCTTATCGCCAGCGCCCGCTCTCATGCAGGGATATTGGCTTTATGTTTATGTGGCGCAATAGGGGGATGGGTGTTTGGACGTTTACGCTGCGGGCAAACACTGCTAAAAGCAGAAGCTTAAAAGCATCGCTACGCGATGGGGCATGCGCTTTGCTTATTTATCGCTGCGCGACCGCAATCCATTGCGTTTTTCTAACGGCGTCCTTGCCGTCCGACCATACTTTTCTTCAACAGCTAAGAAAAGTAGGCAAAAGAAGCCGCTCTCCAACATTGCTCTAATCCCTGCGCGTCTTGATTTTATAAGGCCGTGAGCAGATGTTCCCGACATCATTCTCACTCAAAGTGCATCCCTGCACTTTGACCTTTTAAAACCAGCGGTGCTCAGGGAGCAATGAGTCGAGAAGAACACCTATTTCTTCGAATTTATACCTTATTAAATTTCATACTGACACAAAAGAAAGTTTCGACTTTCGAACTGGAGCCTTTAGTCCATATTTCACACATAAATCCGAAACGGCTTCAACAAAATTAGACTCTGCCTCTGGAGCAAGCACAACACTTCTGATTAATTTATTAAGATCTGTCAATGGCAGACGCATTCCCATTGATGGATTTACATTCCTATGTGGAGACACAACGACTCGAAGTTCATTTTCGAATTTGTAGGCTTCACTCTTAAATTGCAATACATCTCTAGGCGCCCCAATGCCACAATTAGGAGGCTTTTTATGATTTATGTACTTTACTTTACGCACATCAATAGGTTCATTCCAATCTAATGCGCAATGAATAATTCTCTCAACAGTAGTAGTTATTGCGACGCTAGTCTTAATGCCACCATACAACTGCCATAAAGCCATATTATCATTGGCACCGATAGTCCAGCAGCTTACAAAGTTCTCTTCTCTCGCTCTTCTATAAAATTCGTCCGAATTTGTTTTTATTGCGCCATTTTTACACCCTTCATCTATTGACCTTCGTAAACATGGGAATAACGCGCCTTCCAAACGATCTGAAAAACCATCTGCTCGTCTAAAATAGAGAGACTTCGAATGTAAGATATCCAAAAGCTTTGGCAAATCTAAATAACGTCTTAGAATTTTTTGGGTATTTACCTCAGAACCAACCGTTGCCAATGTACGTTCCATAAAAACCTATAATTTTCGTGCCCTTAATTTTTATTTAACCAGAATTAGGCTATATGTAGCAACACGAAATTTAATCGAAGAAAGTGCTTTACACTCGACTCCAACTTACCCGATTTGAGTCACGACTTGTCAAATGACCAGACAGGATGTCTGGACAAGGTGAGGTGAGCATATGGACGTGCTCTCCGCACCGGTTTGAAAACAAGTTGGGGCTTAAATTGGAATAGTAAGTTGATTGGAGAGCGGCCCTTTTGGGTTACTTTTTGCGGCTGTTGGGAAAAAGTAACTGGCATGTCAGGGATGACATGTCATAAACGCAATGGATTGCGGTCGCGAAGCGATGCTTTAAAAGTAAGCACCGCGCATGCTGTGTCGCGTAGCGATAAGCTTCGTGGCCGCAGGCCATGCTTAAAGATCCGGCAATTGCCGTTGATAACTCCCATCAAAAAACAACGGCGAGGTTATCACCATATCCGCTGTAGACATATTACATGCCACCGGCACATTCCACACTGAGCACAAACGCAATAAGGCTTTTACATCGGGATCGTGGGGTGCGGGATTCAGCGGGTCCCAAAAAAAGATCAAACAATCGAGTTTGTTTTCGGCTATCAAGGCGCCGATTTGTTGGTCACCACCTAGTGGACCACTTTTATAACGATGAATATCCAGGGCCAAGGCTTTCATTAACAGGCCACCGGTGGTGCCGGTTGCCACGAGTTTATGTTTACTGAGCTCACTTTTATGCTCTAGCGCCCATTTGATTAAATCGGGCTTTTTATGATCATGTGCCACTAGGGCAATGGTTTTTTGCATGGTTAAACCTTGTTGTTTTTTATGTAAATCGACACTAACCAAGTTCAACTCGATTACGTCCATGGATCTTGGCTTGAAATAAAGCCATTTCGGCTATTTGCAGTAATAACGTCGGTGATGAAAACTGTTTAGGTTGAACCACGCCCACACCAATGCTCGCGGTAATAGTATGGCTGTCATCACCACACTGAAATTCTTCAAACTCTAGGTTATGTCGAATAACCTCGGCCAGTTTCAGTGCTGCGGCCTGTTCGGTATCGGGTAAAATCAAGACAAACTCCTCACCTGCATAACGAATTACCATGTCGGTTTGTCTTTTGGCACTTTGCCTGATGACATCCGCGATATGCACCAAACATTGATCACCAAACTCTTGCCCATGGGCTTCGTTGATGGTTTTAAAATGATCAATATCAATCATCAGCAATGCAATCTCAGTACTATTTCGTATCGCCAATTGCCATTGATATTCAAAACAGTCTTCAAAATAGTGACGATTATAAATCTTTGTGAGTGAATCTATTTTATCTTTTGAATCAATGTCTTGTTTATTTTTCATTAAACTTAACTGAAAGCTATGGTTAAGGATGTAATGTTTGTGACAACGCAAAGCAAAGGCTAATAGGTACATCCAATAAGCGATTAATAGGTAAGCTAAAAACTGCAGATTGTCTTGCCCAAAACTCATGGCTGCTGCCGGCAATAGCATTAATACAAGATAGATTTGAGTCATTACCAATTTAGAACGCATACTAAATATGGCCCCATTACTGTCCACGGCTAACATTAAAATACTTGCCAGCAAAGCAGGGCTAAGAGCATCTAAGTTGATTTGATAAACATAAAATCCAGACCAAAACAAAGCTTGCAGGAGCAATAAAAAATAGTGAGTCGCCATCCATATTCGCGAGGAGCTGGCATAAAAATATTGATGCAAGGCAATATGAGTAAAACGCAGTAGAGAAATGACAATAATCAGCCAGCTTAGCTGTAGGGTCAGTAAGGGTTGTTTACTGTAAAAACCGGTTAGTATCACTATCAGTAACCAACCCAATATTTGCACTAACAGGCCGATCCTAGCGCTAAGGATAAAATCCAAATCACTTTGGCGCCGAAAATCATCCACGGAATTTATTTGTGTTGTTGTATTCATAAACCCCTACCTGTCTCTTTTTACCGTCTAACTTACTCCTTTTAATGCTGAATACAAACACCTTGTATAAATTGCTGCAGTACACGCACAGTAGGCTCTACATAGCCTAAGGACATAAACTCATCCGGTTGATGAGCTTGGTCGATACTTCCCGGCCCCAACACCAAAGTATCGCAACCTAATAAGTTAATAAAAGGCGCTTCAGTGGCGTAGTTAGCGCTTTTGGCTTTTTTACCTGTGAGTTTTTCGGCTAAGGCAATAATATTTTGCTCGTCTTTACAGGCAAAAGAGGGAGCCGTTGGATACATTAAATCCAGACTTAAACGATTGGGAAAACGCTCACGTACTGGCGCCAATGCAGCTTCTATCATCGCCAATGCTTCTTCATCGGATAATTCAGGTACCGCGCGTAAATCAAAATTTAATAAACACTGACCACAAATGCGGTTTTCACCATCGCCGCCATGAATATGTCCCAAGTTCATGGTCACATGGGGCACACTAAAAGCATCGTCATGATATTTAGCTTTGAGTTTGCTTTGTAAATCCATTAGCTGGCCTATCGCTTGATACATAATTTCGATGGCGTTCACGCCTTTGGATGGATCGCTTGAATGCCCTGCTTTGCCTTCAATATTCAGACTCTGGGCAATATGTCCTTTATGTTTGTAGATGGGTACTAATTCAGTTGGCTCACCGATAATCGCCATGGAGGGTTTAATCAGTTGCTGCTCGGCAAAAAAGCGCGCACCTGCCATGGAGGTTTCTTCGTCGGCGCTGGCTAATATGTATAAAGGTTTGTTTAACTTATTGAGTGGGATGGTTTTTAAGGCTTCAAGGATAAACGCAAAAAAGCCTTTCATATCACAGGTACCCAAACCGTATAACTTGTCGTCCTTTTCGGTCAATTTAAAAGGGTCTGACTGCCAACGGCCTTCGTCAAAAGGCACAGTATCCGAATGGCCGCATAACAACAAACCACCTTCCCCCGATCCTATGCTGGCTAGCATATTAAATTTGTTATTGGTACCCGGCACAGGCTGAATATTTATTGAAAAACCAAAATCCGCCAACCAACCTGCAAGTAGTTCGATAATAGGCCGATTTGTTTCGTCTATTTTTTCATCAAAAGCGCTGATGGAAGAGGTAGAAATGATACGAGCATAATGTTCTAAGAAAGATGAATGTTGCATAAGATCCTTAAGATATATTTATTCACTTTTATTGCATAACTATCCCGCATCTGGCATTCTATTGTCAACACGGCTAGGGCACTTAAAAGTACTTTAGTCATACTTTAGCTTAATTTGGTTTCATAACGAATATGTTCACTTTTATTTCATCCGAGTTTTCCCTGCCTAGCTTCGCCAGCATGTTGTATCGACGATAGTCGAAGTCTGATTGCGTATAGCGCACTCCTTACCTTTGAGATAAATGCTCAAAGGTAAGGAGTGATTTTTTTGTTGGTTATTTGCTACCCTGTTTGCAGGAAATAAAGGATTGTCCCATGTTTAAAACTTGTATTATTGGCGCCAGTGGTTATACCGGCGCAGAGCTAGCTTTGTTATTACAACAGCACAGTCAATTTGATTTGGCGGCTTTATATGTGTCAGAAAACAGTCATGACGCCCATAAAAACATTGGCGATTTACATGGTTTTTTATACGAACAAATCGACCTACCGCTTTTACCCCTAAAAGAATCAGACATGTTGGCGCTTGCCGAAGAAATGGACGCGATCTTTTTAGCGACGCCCCATGAAGCCAGCCATGAATGGATGGATAAATTAGCCGGTAAAAAAGCCGTTATCTTTGATTTATCTGGTGCGTTTCGTTTAAAAGATAAAAGTGTCTTTGCTCAGTATTATGGTTTTGAAAACACCCAGAGTGCTTGGTTACAACAAGCTGTTTATGGTTTAGCTGACTGGCACCAAGAGCAAATTAAACAGGCCGCACTGGTTGCAGTACCAGGTTGTTATCCAACGGCTTCGCTTACCGCGCTAAAACCTTTGTTTAACGCCAAGTTATTAGACTCACAACATCGCCCTATTATCAATGCGATATCGGGAGTGTCTGGTGCTGGCCGTAAAGCTGCCTTAAACAGCAGTTTTACCGAAGTGAGCCTGCAGGCCTATGGCGTATTAGGTCACAGACATCAGCCTGAAATTTCGAACTACTTAGGCACAGAGGTTATTTTTACTCCTCATTTGGGTAACTTTAAACGCGGCATTCTGGCCACCATCACAGTAAAAGTGGCTGCTGGTGTCAGTGCTGAGCAAATTAATCAAGCCTATCAGCAAGCTTATGCAGGCAATCCTATTGTGCGTTTGCGTAAAAGTTGGCCGAAAATTGATGACGTAGCACAGACGCCATTTTGTGATCTGTTCTGGAAATTTGATAGCCAAAGCGGCTATTTAGTGATCACCAGTGCCATTGATAATTTACTCAAAGGTGCCGCCTCACAAGCAGTGCAATGTGCTAATTTACGTTTTGGTTTTGCTAGTCAACTAGGTTTGGTGAATTAAGTTTATGAATACCTTAGTAATTAAAGTCGGTGGCGCGTTTATGCAAGCCGATGAACTGGCTTTAGAGCTACTTGGCGTCATTAAACAACTACAGCAAAAATTGTGTGTAGTGTTAGTGCATGGTGGCGGGCCTATGGTGGAAGAGCTATTGGCAGCCTTGAACATGACCAGCCATAAAATTGCTGGTTTACGAGTCACGCCTGCTGATCAAATGCCTTTAATTGCCGGTGCCTTAGCGGGTACCGCCAATAAACAACTCTGTGGTTTAGCCATCAAAGCGGATTTAAATCCGGTTGGACTGAGTTTAGCTGATGGCAAAATGTGTTTAGGTTCAGTATTAAACCCCGAGCTTGGCCGTGTTGGTTCAGTCGTGGCTGGCGATCCACAGCTACTTAAACTCTTACTCAGCAATGAAATGTTACCCATCATTAGCTCTATCGGCGCCGACTCAGAAGGTAAGTTGTTAAACATCAATGCCGATCAAGCCGCGACAGTTATCGCCCAGTTGCTTAATGCCGAGCTTATTTTACTGTCTGATGTGCCTGGTGTGCTTGATGCCAATAAAGAGCTATTGACTAAACTTGATGGCGAACAGATCGCCGAACTTATTGATAAGGGCGTAATCCGTGACGGCATGATAGTCAAGGTGCAAGCGGCGTTGACGGCGGCAGAAAGTCTCGGTCGTAGCGTGACTATTGCAAGTTGGAAATCAGCGACTAAACTACTAGGTTTTTTGCATCATGAGGCGGTAGGTACGCTTATATCACCTGCTATTTCACCTACAAGCACTACGCTTCCACATTCTAAAAAGACTAAGGCAGATTGATGAAACAGGATTTACTTTCATTTAAGGACTGGGACAAAACTCAATTAGAGCAATTGCTCACATTAGCCAAGACCATAAAAGCCAACCCTAAAGCTTATCGTAAGGCCTTGGATGGTTTATCTATTGTGGCCTTATTTGAAAAACCCTCATTACGTACCCGTGTCAGTTTTGACATTGGTATTCATAAATTGGGGGGCCACATGGTCTATTTGGACAGTCAGTCAAACAAATTGGCTGGGCGCGAAGATGTTAAAGACATGGGCGCTAATTTAGCCTGTTGGGCCGATGCTATTGTGGCGCGGGTATTTGCTCACTCTACCTTAGAAGAATTAGCCGAGTCAGCCAAAGTGCCGGTGATTAATGCCTTATGTGATATGTATCACCCTTGTCAGGCCGTGGCCGATTATTTGACGATTAGCGAGCATTACCCAGATTTAAGCAAGGTAAAAGTAGCTTACATTGGTGACGGTAATAACGTAACTCATTCCTTGATGTTAGTGGGTGTGGCACTGGGCTGTGAAGTGATCGTTATCACACCAGCAGGTTATGAAGTGGATGCCGGCATCGTTGAATTAACTCAGCAACGTGCTGCTCTTTACGGTGGCAAACTGACTATCAGTACTGATATGGACGCAGCTATCGGCGCACAAGTACTTTACACCGATACCTGGATTTCCATGGGTGACAACACCCCATTAGCTGAAATCAAAGAAGTATTCGACGCTTATAAAATTGATGAGGCTTTAATGGCACGTACCGGCGCAGATTATGTGCTGCACTGTCAACCAGCCCATCGTGATCTGGAGATCAGCGGTAGTTTGATCGACGGTGACAAATCTCTGCTGATGCAACAAGCGGAAAACCGCATGCATGGGCAAAACGCAATATTAGTGCAACTATTAGCTGCTAATTTTAAACCAGCTAATTAAACCAACATTCATTTTATAAACCGACTTAGGGCAGGAACAACAATGGCCAAAAAACAAATTAAAAAAGTGGTATTAGCTTATTCAGGTGGCTTAGATACCTCTGCAATCATCCCTTGGTTAAAAGAAAACTACGAAGGCTGTGAAATCATTGCCTTTGCTGCCGACGTAGGTCAAGGCGAAGAAGAACTGATTGGCTTACGCGAAAAAGCCCTAAAAACCGGTGCTAGCGAATGTTATATCGTTGATCTTAAAGAAGAGTTTATCGCTGACTATGTATTCCCTACCATCACCACAGGTGCGGTGTATGAAGGTGAATACTTGTTGGGCACCTCTATGGCACGCCCCATCATTGCTAAAGCACAAGTAGAAGTGGCTTTACGAGTTGGCGCTGACGCCCTATGTCACGGTTGTACCGGTAAAGGTAACGACCAAGTACGTTTTGAAGGCACCTTTGCTGCCCTTGCCCCTGAGCTAACCGTTATCGCCCCATGGCGTGAGTGGGACATGGTCTCACGTGAAGATTTGTTAGATTACCTAGCTGCTCGTGATATTCAAACCACAGCCTCAGCCACTAAAATCTATAGCCGTGATGCCAACGCTTGGCACATCTCCCACGAAGGTGGTGAGTTAGAAGATCCTTGGTGTGAGCCAAGCAAAGGTGTGTGGACCTTAACCACTGATCCAGAAGATGCGCCTAACCAAGCTGAGCGTGTCATGTTGAGCTTTGAAGAAGGCAAATTAGTTGCCGTTAACGATGAAAAATTAAGCCCTTATCAAGCGGTAATGAAATTAAATGCCATTGCTGGTGCTCATGGTGTTGGCCGTATCGACATCGTTGAAAACCGCTTAGTGGGCATGAAATCTCGTGGCTGTTATGAAACCCCAGGTGGCACGGTTATCGTTGCTGCTTATAAAGCCCTAGAAACCTTAGTATTAGATAAAGCCGCCCTTAAATACCGTGAGCAAATCGGTTTAGAGTTTTCACACGTTATGTATGACGGTCGTTGGTTCACCCCATTAAATGAAGCATTGTTAGCCGGTGCAGCGTCTTTTGCCAAAAAAGTAACAGGCGACATCGTGGTTAAATTGTATAAAGGTCAGGCTACTGTGGTACAACGCCGTTCACCTAACAGCTTGTATTCTGAAGACTTTGCCACCTTTGGTGCCGATGATGTGTATGACCAAAGCCATGCCGAAGGATTTATCCGTTTGTACAGCTTATCTAGCCGTATCAGTACTTTGAATCAAAAGGCTCGCGCCCTTAAAGAAGCAGGTAAAGCATAATGAGTTTATGGGGTGGTCGCTTTCAAGATGGCAGCAGTGCCATGTTCAGACGGGTAAACGATTCGTTTCCCTTTGATCGTGTCTTAGCTAGTCAAGATATCCGTGGTTCAATTGTATGGTCGCGCGCCATTTGCAAAGCCGGCGTGCTGAGCAAAGACGAGCAACAACAACTTGAATCAGCCTTAAACGCCTTATTGGTTAAAGCCGATGCAGGTGAACTGGATTTTGATGCCAGCACGGAAGAAGACATTCATAGTTTTGTCGAAGCCACCCTCATAGAACAACTTGGTGACGTGGCCCGTAAACTTCATACGGGCCGTAGTCGTAATGATCAGGTCGCCACTGACTTTCGTTTGTGGTGCCGTGAACATGTTGACTTACTCACTCAGGATTTAGAACTGGTTATTCGCTCTTTGTTAAACACGGCTAAAGCCAATCAAGAGGTGATTTTGCCGGGTTATACCCACTTACAACGTGCTCAACCTGTGCGTTACCCACACTGGTGTTTGGCCTACGTGGAAATGTTTAAACGTGACTTAAGTCGCCTGCGCGATTTAAAAGCTCGTTTAAACCAATGTCCATTAGGCAGTGGCGCGCTAGCCGGTACGGTTTATCCCATTGATCGTCAAGAGATAGCTGAGCAATTAGGTTTTGCTAGCCCTTGTTTAAACAGCTTGGACGCCGTATCTGATCGTGACTATGTGTTAGAAACCTTATTTGCTGCGAGTACCAGCATGATGCATTTGTCGCGTATGGCGGAAGATTTGATCTTTTTTAATACCGGTGAAGCAGGTTTTATTACCTTGGGTGACCAAGTCACTTCTGGCTCATCCTTGATGCCACAAAAGAAAAACCCTGACGCATTAGAGCTGATCCGTGGTAAATGTGGCCGTGTATTTGGCAGTTTGCAAGCCATGTTAGTGACCATGAAGGGTTTACCTCTGGCCTATAACAAAGACATGCAAGAAGATAAAGAAGGTTTATTTGATGCGATGACCCAGTGGCATATCTGTTTGTGTATCGCCAGTGAAGTGGTCGACACTATTAAACTCGACGCCCAGCGTTGCGCTAAAGCGGCCCGTGAAGGTTACGCCAACGCCACTGAACTAGCCGATTATTTGGTTGGCAAAGGCATTCCGTTTAGAACTGCTCATGATATTTCAGGCCAAGTCGTGCTCGGCGCATTGGCACAGAAAAAAGCCATTGAAGAGCTAAGTCTGGACGAGTTGAAAAAATATTCAGACCTCATCGAAGACGATGTGTACGGTATCTTGCAACTTGAGTATTTAGTTAACAAACGTTGCATTTTGGGTGGTACCGGCGCTGAGCCAGTGGCTAAAGCTCTAGATGCTGCACTTGCTCAATTCGCGGTAAAAGCTTAGTCAATTTGCACTTGAAGTAAAAAACATTAAGGAAGGTCTGTGGTCGTTTCACATATTGACAGTGTCAAAACTATTCGCAATTCTGCGCCTTACATTAATGCTCATCGAGGTAAAACCTTTGTCTTGATGTTTGGTGGGGAAGCCATAGAAGACGCTAATTTTGCTCATATCATTCACGATATCGCCCTGCTCAACAGCTTGGGCGTGCGTTTGGTATTAGTACATGGGGCACGACCACAAATTGATGAAAGGGTAAACTTACGCAATTTACCTTTTCGTTTTCAAGATGATATCCGCATTACCGACAAACAAACCTTAGAGTGTGTCAAAGACGCTGCTGGCTCAGTACGTGCTCAAGTGGAAGCCTTGTTGACTATGGGTTTACCTAACTCACCCATGCATGGCGCGCAGATCCGCGTGTGTTCCGGAAATTTAGTGGTCGCGATGCCCATAGGCGTGCGTGATGGGGTGGATTTTGAAAACACCGGTATGGTGCGCCGTATTGATGTGGTAGGTATTAACGATCACCTTAACGATGGCTCTATCGTCCTGTTATCCCCTATGGGTTATTCGCCCACAGGTGAAGTGTTCAACTTATCCCATGAAGACGTTGCTACCAATGCGGCGATGGCTTTAAAAGCCGATAAACTAATACTGTTTAGCCCAAATGATGGCATCCTCAGTGAAGATGGTCATTTATTACGTAACATCGAAATCGATCAGTTATATGGCATGTTGAACAATGCGTTTTATGCCCCGCAAAAACTGTCTTTGCAAGCTATTGCGGCCAGTCTAGAGTCTGGTATCAGCCGCTGTCATTGTGTCAGTTATTCGCAAGATGGTGCCTTGTTACAAGAGTTGTTTACCCGTGATGGCGCTGGCTCATTGATTTCCCAGCGCTCTTACGAGCAGTTACGTCCAGCCAACATTGAAGATGTAGGTGGCATACTAAAACTCATCAATCCTTTAGAAGAAAAAGGCATTTTGGTGAAACGTTCACGTGAACGCCTTGAAAGCGAAATCGAACTATTTACCTTAATTGCCCGGGATGGCATGACCATAGCCTGCGCAGCGCTTTATCCTTATCCTGAAGATGCCATGGGTGAATTAGCCTGTGTTGCGACCCACAGTGATTATCGTGGTGGTAATCGTGGTGAACGTATACTCCATGCCATCAAAAGTCAGGCCTTACAGCAGGGTTTAACGTCGATATTTGTCTTAACCACCGTCACCGGACATTGGTTTTTAGAACAAGGATTTATGCCAGCCAGTTTGGAAGACTTGCCCGCCAAGAAAAAGAAACTTTACAACTATCAGCGTAATTCAAAGGTGTTTGTACTTAAGCTGTAGTCTTACTAGCATAGGCATGTAAGTTTTCTAACCTTACATGCCTTGATACTGTTTTTAGACAAACAGCCGCCAAGTTTGTCACCTTTCACTAAATCAAGCGCTCATAAGCCCATACCACACCAAGTAAAACAATAAATATTGAGATAAGTGGCAAAACGGTTTTTTCAAAGTGCTGCCATTTGCGCAAATACCACAGCAAAGGTAAGACAACGATTGCTAAACTTAACTGACCTATTTCCACTCCAAGATTAAAGGCCATTAAAGGGATAAATATTGGTGCACCGCTAGTGCCTAAACCAATATCCATCAGTACATTCGCAAAACCCAAACCATGGATTAGGCCAAAACTGCAGGTTAACAACCAACGATGACGTGGCCTATGTTTAAAATAAAGATTCTCTAACCCGACATAAATTATCGTTAGCGCGATAAGTAACTCTACCCAAACACTTGGCAAAGCCACAATTTGCAAGGCTGCCAATGCGAGGGTCACGCTATGAGCAAGGGTAAAACAGGTGATGATAAGGGCAGCAGCTTGCCAGTTACGACACACCAACAACAAAGCAAGCAAAAATATTAAATGGTCAAAGCCAATTAAAATGTGCTCAATACCTAAGCTAAAAAAGCGTGAAAAAACGCCGTCGTTATTAGCCTGACGAGATTTACCATCGATCAAAAGTTCATCATAACGATGTGAAAAATTGTGAATAAATAAACCCAGCTGAGTATGTTGATTGTCAAAAACACTCAGGGTGAGTTGGTATTCAGGGTTAGTCTGGGCGATGTAATCACTGCGAAACCCCAGCGTACCTAAAACAGACTCGGGATAATCCAATGTAAATATCACAGCATCGACTTCACTAACGATCTTGATATCAACTTGAGACGCCGTAATTGGCTGACCGTTAACTGTTACTCTGAAAAAACGGTGGGCTTTAGCTACCAGATGAGATTTGATATTGGAGAGGTTTTCAGGACTTAGCTGATTGTTTTTATTAACTATGTCTTGACTAAATACCTCAGCAGTTACGGCCGCTAGATTTAACTCTAAGGTCATAGCCCCTGCATCGTTAATAATGGCTTTAGCTTCTCCTGAAAAAGCATCGTGAGCGTGGCTCATACAAGAAAAAATGAAAAATAAGCACAATAAGCTTAATCGATAGGACATATAAAAACTCAGTTGTTGTTACGATTTGAGGTGAGGTTTAACACCCTTAGAAATAGGTTTATAGCCAAACAACCTAACGATGCGAGTTTCAGCGTTTCTTAAAGTTGCTTGGGTATATACCAAACCAAAAAAGGCACAAGCAGCCATCATGGCGACTTGTGCCTTAAACTACCTGTTTACTTACATTTTATACGAGAAACCTACCGAGTATTCGCGTCCTGACCACTGTAAGTCAGACAAACGACCTGGGCCGGCATTTTCGCTTTTCACTTCACCGGTAAGATTACGACCATCGATATAAATCTTCAGGCCATTATCAAAGGTATAAATGAGTTTGGCATCCAGATATCCACCAGCATCAACATAAACTGGGTTGCCTGATCTATCCTGCGCACGCGCTAGATATTCATCACGATAGTTATAGGCGATACGTGCACTCCAATGCTCATCTTCATAATAGGCTGTCAGGTTGTAAGCATTTTCAGACATAGAGGGGAACGACAGTTCTTCGCCGGTTAAGGCGTTAAACAAACCGACATCTTCTGATTGCATATGCGTAAAGTTGACAGCCCCACCAAGATTGCTAAAGGGGTCTGGTAAAAAAGTGAAAGTGGTAGAGGCTTGTAACTCCAAACCTTTATTGGTTACCCCACTGCCATTAATTTTTTGTCTGACATCCCATAAACGGCCATCACCAAAAAAGTCCACGTCGTAACGTGTATTGGCATCGATTATCCAACTATTAATGTCTTTAACAAAATAACTACCCGCTACAATAGACTCCTCAGTAGGATACCAGTTTAAGGCCACTTCCCATTGATTTGCCATATAAGGCTTGAGTGCTGGGTTACCTGCACTACAGTTATTACGTGGTTCATCTTCTAACTGCGAACGGCGCGTCAGATAAATATTACACGTGGCATTAACGTTTAAATCGCCGGTATTAGGGTGAGCCATTACTTTGGCAGCACCGACATATAACACCAACTCGTCGGGGATCAAACCTAAATTCAGGTTGATACTAGGCAAGCTGTTCGAATAGTCTTCGATCACGGTTTTTCTGCCTACAAAAGCCTGAGGGTGATCGGGATCTTCAATACCCGCCAAATCAATACCAAATTGATCGACCAAAATATTGCCAAAGGTATCGGTCTGATCAACAAATACTCTTTCTCTAACATCACCATTAGCGCCTATTTCGGTTTTTACATAACGTAAACCTAGGTTACCCCATAGACGCATGCTGGCTAATTCATGTTCAAAGTTGGCTTGAAAATAAAACGCGTCAGTATTTACCACCTGATCGTAGTTTCCGTTAATCACATCTAAGTCAGCGCGACTAAGGTTTTCTTGGGAGATATATTTCATCACTTCAATAAAGGGTTCGGTATTCACCGCCCAATATGTACCTACGGTATTGACCCCAAGATCATAACCACTAAATAGTTCACGGGACTCAAAAGTACGACCACTCAAGACGTTAATGTTGTCCTGTAGTGTCCATACTTCACTGTTATAGGTCGAACCTACGTCACGAATAATATTGTAGGAAAAATCCGCATTTTCGACTTTTAGCGAGCTACTACGATAGCCTGCTTTGAGCGTCGACAAAAAGTCTGAATCTGGAATATAGGTAATATCCAGCTTGGCCATAATCTCTTTAGCCTGATCTTCATGGGGGGCATATTTATATCTGACCCGGTTACGATAACTAGCAGGATCATTAATATTAAAGCGATCAGAGGTATCAGTGGGATCCTCAGGATTAACAAAATAACCATCACTGTAATCCCATTCAGGCGCACCGCGATCATCTAAAGTAACTTTGACTCCAGCAATGCCTTCGGTGGTAGCGTGAGTATCCCGTGAATCGATGTCTTGATCAGAGGTTGACTCAGACACTAATCCTTCAATACGCCACGCATCGTTGGCATATACAAAACCTGCATCCAATAAGGTAGTAGTTTGATCCCAGGCAAAGTTAAGGGTTCGGTTTGAGATACCCGCTAAGGTAGTTTCAAAATATCGTACATTGTGCAGCTCATCGACCACCACCGAATCCGGATTGGTTCTAAGCACCGAGCCCACACCTAAATCGATATTCAAATCCAAAGCCTGTTTGTCACGAGTATTATAGGTATAACCCACATGACCAGATAAATTATCGGTGAGTTGATACTGTAAAGTGGCGTTAGCACTTAAGCGTTTTTCATCACGTCCCCAAATACCATAACGGGGGGTTACGGGTGAAAAGTCCCACCATTGCTGCTCACAGGCAGTGGGATCTTCTGCGGATAAACACTCACCAGCATCGGTGACATTGGCATAATCTGGATGCACCGAGGTTTTTTCGGCTGTTTGGTCGTAATCTGCATAACGGTTCCACTCGGTGTTACGCAGAGCATGGATCATGGTGCTTTTATCCGATGCAGTGGCATTAACCAATACACCCAATCTATCGTTAAACTTATAAACACCAGTAAAATTGACTTTAGGACTCACG
Organism: Paraglaciecola hydrolytica; assembly: GCF_001565895.1. Classification (GTDB taxonomy): domain Bacteria; phylum Pseudomonadota; class Gammaproteobacteria; order Enterobacterales; family Alteromonadaceae; genus Paraglaciecola; species Paraglaciecola hydrolytica. Next base: position 177,707 of record NZ_LSNE01000011.1, on the reverse strand, counting down.
TTGTCAATCAAATCATTGTATTGACCTTCAGCACTGAGGGCTAAAAAGTTTTCTTTGAATTCATTGGGTTTGCGGGTTTCTACTTGAATAGTTCCGCCGATACCACCTTCGGTCAGGCGAGCTTCCGAGCCTTTAATTACATCCAAGGCTTTGATGAGTTCTGAAGCCATATCCCGAAAATCCACACCACGACTGCCGCCAAAACCTAGTGCCGATACGTTGTTGACTTCAACTTTAAGCAAGCCCGGTTCGACACCACGAATACTGACACTATCACCTTCGCCAAAATCTCGGCTTAGTTGCACACCCGGAATACGTTGCAATGCTTCAGCCACGTTTTTATCAGGAAACTGACCGATATCTTCAGCCACCAATGAATCCATCATGGTGCCGCCATTTTTCTTACGATCCAGCGCTTTTAATTGACTAAAACGCATACCAGATACTTCGATAACTTCTAGGCCATCTTCGTCTTCTGCTTGTGCACCTGTTGCGTCTTTTTCAACTTGCGTTTCTTGCTGTGTTTGGGTTTGAGCTAATTTAGGGTCACTTTTTACCTGACTCTGTTCAGCAGCATTAGCCACTGCCATAACGCTTAAAGCTGAGCTGCCCGCTAAGATAGCGGCAATCAATTTGCTCAGTGATTTATGTTTGTAATTATTCATGATTCCCTCATGGTACTTTGAGTTATCTGCAGAGACATAAACATCTCTTTCAAACGGTTTACACGGTGTCACTGCCATAAAGAGCACACTCTTTATGGCAGTGGACTGGTTTTATTGACAAACAACCGGTGTCGGTGCATTGCCACCTGTGGTTGACTCTATCGTCAAGCTGTCAACGTTACCCAAGCCTCCAGCCGTTCTCGAAATAAGGGTAATATTGGCCTCCCCTGCTTCAAGCTCAACCATGACCTCAACGGGCACATAAGTAGTCCAATCACCAGGTCCCATGTCTACTTTAGCGACCGCTTCAGCGCCATTTATATCCAAACGTCCCCAACGGTTGTCAGCGCCGCCATTGGCGTAAACAAAGGTAAACTTATAACTACCCGCTTCTCCAACGTTGACTTTCCAGTAAACACCTTTGCTGGTTTCATTATCGGTATTGGCAAAACCATCACCAGTAAAACCAAGGTTGTTACTCTCCACTGCGCCATCTACACCACAGAAACCAGGTCGGTTCTCTTCCAGTATTACCGCCGTTATTACTGGCGCAGCCTCATACTTAATTTCTGCTTCAGGCTCAGTGTTGTAACTTGTGCCGTCAGCAAAAGAAACTTCAAACATATACCAGTAAGTGGTTTCTTCGACTAAGTTTGCGGTGTCAGAGTAGCTGCCTTGTAGCGTCAAATTACTGCTCACCAGCTCACGACCATCCTGCGAGTTTTGCGTATTGCGATAGAGGCTAATGTTGGTGATTTCATTGAAGAAATCTTGCAGATTCCACGATAGCGAAACACCACCATCAGCGAGGCCAGAGAACAAGTTCGCTTTAGGAATGGGTAAGGCAAACTGGGTTTCTGCTTCTGGATCAGTATTCACTGTGGTGCCATCGGCCAACACTAGTTTGAACATATACCAGTAGTTGGTGCCATCCACTAAACCTTCGGTATCAACAAAGCTACCTTCCGTCGCAATGCTTTTTGCGATGCGAGTACGGCCACCTAATTGATTTTTGGAATTACGATACAACTCACCGTAAGTAATTTCCTGACCAAAGTTTTTCAGGCTCCATGCCAAATCGATCTGCTGACCACTATAGGTTGCACTAAGGTTGGTTAAGTTTGGTAAGAAGGTAATTTCACCTTCCACATCCGTACTCGGAGTAGAACCGTCAGCTAAGGTTAGTTTGAACATATACCAGTATGTTTCACCCGCCACTGCTGTGGTATCCATGAAAGTACCTTGCATCACATCACTGGCAGCTAATACTGACAAACGGGTGCGGCCACCAGCCTGAGGTAAGGTATTGCGATATAACTGTGAACCTACTACATCGGGGTAATTTTCAAGGTTCCAGCTAAGCGCAATGCCCTCAGCGGTATAAGTCGAGGTAAAATTAGTACGTTGAGTAATGATGTGCTCAGCAAACTGTGCTTCTGAGGCGATAACATCACCATCAGCTTCAGTAAATTCTAGCCAGTAGTAAAACTTCTGACCTTCAACTGTTGAGTCGTCCACCCATGATGTCGCAGCAATATCTGGATTGCCAACCAATACTGCATCAGCTCTATCAGGCATAGTTTCTTGATCTACACTATCTGCTCGATAAACCGCAATGCTTTGTACATCAACATTTTTAGTTGACCAGGTTAGTTGCACATTCGCTGTTCCACTGGCGGCTTTAAACACCACTACCGGCAATAAACTGCTAGTCAATTTGGTTTTTGAGAACTCAAGTTCGTCAATAACATTACCACTACTATCAGTCAAAACAGCCCAGTAGTAGTACGTCACATCAGGTACGGCTGTGGTATCGTCAAAGGCAGATTGTCCCGCGGCCAATTCTCCAATACTGATACGACTTGCCGCATTATCACTTGTATTACGGAAGATCTCAGTTTTAGCAGCCGTCACGCCGTGCAGGTATACGTTGATTGTCACACTGTCATCGTCGCCCTGCGCCACCAGTTTAGTTAACTGACCTTGTTCGATAGTGCGGGTTCTGAACTGTGGTAGCTCACGAATCGACAACAACTCAGTGTCCATGTCTGTTCCTAGGTAAAAACTAGGATGAGGTGGTTGGTTGTAACCGACGTTTTGCCAAGCAATCGCAGTACGATATTGGCTATCGTGCATTAAGGTAGGCAGTCTTAGTGTGGTCGCTATAGGCGTAGAAAACACCATAAGCTCTGTGCTATCTGCATTAGCAAATACCACTTCTTCACGCCAGTCGCCAAACAGATCGGCTGCTAAACTAGGAGTTGCCTTGGTACCATTGTTAGACACCGCATTATATAGACTACCTTCAAAAATAGTGTTTGAAGTCAGTGCGGCGGCATCCCACTTGTAAATGTTGGTACCATCCAGCAACTCACGAGCAAGATCACCATCCCACCAGATGGCAAAATTCATCGATGCTGGATGTTCAGTGTGACCTTCAAGTACCACTGTGCCATCGGCAGCAATTAACCCACCGCGGGATCCCCAGTTCTCGTTGCCTGGGTAGTTAGGATCAATATCTGCACTAAGACCACGCCCAACATCAGCACCGTCACTGGGACGATACCAAAGAATTGCACCCGTCTCGGCATCGTGCATTTCAACGCCATATTCCACTCCATCTTTGGTATAACAAGTTGGGCACTCATGGACCATAAAGATTTCTTGACCAGGACGATTGGGGTCAATGTCACTTAAATGTAAGGCATCACCATGCCCTAAGCCTGTGCTGTACAACACAGTTCCATCATTATCGAGGGTGGCAGCACCAAAGATGATTTCGTCATAACCGTCAGCATCGACATCACCAATGGTTAAACTGTGAGCACCTTGACCCGCCACAACTGCATCAGCTTCGCTGTTATTGGTATCAAATACCCAACGCGAAACAAAGGCACCGTCTACCCAATCATAAGCCGCGATCACAGCACGTGTATAATAACCTCGGGACATTAACAAACTGGGAGCATCATCTCCAAGATAGGCTACGCCCGCTAAGAAACGGTCAACACGATTGCCGTAGGTATCACCCCAGTCACCCACATTACCCCGTGCTGGGGTATAGTCGATGGTATCTAAGGCTTCGCCCGACAAACCATCAAACATGGTTAAAAATTCAGGGCCGTCTAATACGTAGCCCGCATTGTTACGATAAATTGCCGTAGCATCACCAATTACGGTACCGCGGCCATCTACAGTGCCATCAGCGGTTTTCATGGCGATTTCAGCACGACCATCCTGATCAAAATCGTAAGCAATAAACTGGGTATAATGGGCACCAGAACGAATATTAGGGCCTAAATTAATGCGCCATAACATATTCCCTTCAAGGGTATAGGCATCAATCAAGGTGTCGCCAGTTGCGCCGGATTGAGAGTTATCTTTGGCATTACTTGGATACCATTTCACCAGTAGTTCATACTGGCCGTCACCATCTAAATCAGCAGCTGACGCATCGTTGGCGGAATAGCTATATTCCACACCTTCTACAAAGTTGTTGGCAGGTTTTTTCAGTGGAATGCTTAAATAAGGATTGGCCCATGGACTCACCTTTTTAGAAACACTGACTTCTACGCCATCTACATAGCCCTTAACCTGATAGTTATCAGTTGGTAAGCCTTTCGTATCAGCAAAATAGGTTTTATCGATGACAAAATTGTTGGTTAATACCGCATCGTTTTTGAACAGTTTAAAACTAATCTTTTGTTGATCTGAACCCAGAAAACGCCAACTCAGGGCATTCCCTTTATCAGTAGGGATAACCACCAAACCTCTGTCCAAAAACTCCATGGCTTTACCATCTCGGTCGGGATTGGTAATTTCAACCACTACCGGTGGAGGGGTGCCATTATCAACCACCACTTCATTATCTGGCGTAAAATCTTGCTTACAACCAAAAAATATTGTCGACAAGGCGATTGGCAATAATGCTTTGACTAACAGCCGACCCTTGTATTTTTGTAACCTACCATCCTGACTCATACTCACTCTCTCCCACAAACGACATGCATAGATGCTCTATTGGCTCAGGTAACAATTCCAAGCCCCAAAAAAATTTGAAATACAAAAATAGAGGCAGATAAAACGGGATGTGACCAAAACCATGATCTCATCAACAACCTCAATGCAATCACAATACATCACAACCAATCAATATCACCCATGTTATGTAACCATTTATTAACATTTATTAACATTTATCCATATATGAACATTTTTTTAACAATTATCGTCAAATATTGGTCATAAAATCAGGAATTTGACGTATTTCGTGGTTTACAGCCTCATGAAAAGAAAGGTCAAGAATGTGAGTATTTTCAAGGTCAGCCCACCACAATGCCCTTTTTACGGCATAAAAACACCAAATCACACCAAATATCAATCAAGTCAACCCACCGAATGATTGAAATTGAATACTAATAAACTATATTAGGCGCGCCTTAAACTTCGCAATACGTTAAACAAGGCAGTTTCTTTCAACCAGAAAATTAGCTATAGAGGGATGATATGCGTAAATATCTTGTTTTATCCGTATTACTACTTTCAATAAATGGCTGTGGTGGCCAGGGAAGTACTGATATTGGCAGCACAGCTCCACCTGTCATTATCGCTCAACCAGAAAGCCCAGAAGTGCCAGTAACACCCTCCACCCCAGAGACACCTGAAGTACCAACAACACCTGATCCTGGCGAGTTGCTATTAGAGGAAATGCAAGCTGGTTTTTGTAGCGTAAGTGGCTTGATTGAAAATACTCATACAGGTTTTACTGGTGAAGGTTTTGCTAATACAGACAATCAAGTTGATGCGCAGATAAAATGGCAAGTTAATGCCACTACGGCAGGAGATTATAATATAGAGCTGGTTTATGCCGCTCCAACCGCTCGGCCGAGCACGCTGAGCAGCAATGGTTCTGAAAGTGCGCTTGCCTTTGTTTCATCAACAGCCTGGGATATCTGGTCAGTTGACACGGCTGTTATCACACTAGTTGCCGGAGAAAACGACATAGTATTAAGTGCCAATACCGCAGAAGGCGCGCCCAATATTGATTCATTAAAGATACTTGGCCAAGGTTTAAGTGCCGGCGCTTGTAGCTTTACGCCAACCACACCCACCGAGCCACCTTCTGAGGCGAATACCCAAATTTATATCATTGGTGACTCCACAGTGGCTAATTATGGAGCGTCTTACTATCCCCAAAAAGGGTGGGGCCAAGTTCTGCAACACTTTTTTAAAAATCGTGAAGTTGAAGTAGTGAATCGTGCTCGTGGTGGCCGTAGTTCAAGAAGTTTTTATAGCGAGGTCGGTCTGTGGGACGAAGTCCTTAAAGAGCTAGACTCTGGTGACTACCTACTCATCCAGTTTGGTCACAATGATCGGGATTGGAGTGAAGAAACACGCTTTACGCCACCAGCCGATTTTGAGCAGTACTTAGCAAATTATGTCAATGAAGCCCGGGCTAAAGGTGTTACTCCCATATTAGTCAGTCCTATGGTGATGAACGCTTACAATGGTGATGTATTACGTAATGTATTTACCGAAGACGGTAACGATTACCGCGGCTCAATGGCCAAAGTTGCCACCGATATGGACGTGGCTTTTGTTGATTTAAACATTAAATCATTCGACTTAGTTAAGGCTTTAGGGCAGCAGCAAGCATCCCATTATTTGTACCTCATTCTTGATGCCGGTGAATACCCTAACTATCCTGCAGGCTCCAACGACGGTACCCATTTTCAGGAATCAGGGGCCGTTGAAATGGCGCGTTTGGTCGTTGAAGGTTTAGAAGAACTGCGCAACCGAGTCGATATCGAGCCTCTCATTGCCAATGTGAAACATCGTTATACCCTGAGTGTCGATAATGTGGGTGCCAACACGAGTATTCTCACCCAAGGCAATGCCTATCCGGAGGGTATCCCGCTGACTTTCAAAACCATAGCGGGCGAAACCGATACTTTTAATGCTTGGTATAGCTGGGGGCTAATTGTCAGTGAAGGCAATATTTTTCAAACGACAATGCCAGCCAACAAATACAGTTTAACTGCCGCCTTTAATGGTGCTGTTCCGGTGGTTAATTTTTCAGCCGCAACGGTTTTTGTGATCGGCGATTCAACCGTGGCTGATTATACCTCTGGTTATTTTCCACAAACCGGTTGGGGACAAGTGTTACAACCATTTTTTGACGACAATAAAATCACCATTGATAACCGCGCAATCGGCGGTACTAGTTCTAAAAGTTTCTATGCAGAGTTTTGGCAAAGTGTAAAAGCAGATATCCGTGAGGGCGATTTTGTATTTATTCAATTTGGCATAAACGATCGTGCCAATGATGAAGACCGAGCGGCGCCAAGCGGTGGTGTGTTTGAAGGCTACTTAAGCAGCTATATTGAAGAAACCCAAGCCTTGGGTGCTACACCCGTATTGATATCCAGTGTTAGACGTAATCAATGGCAAAACGGTACACCTTATGATGCTTATCACGAACATCCTGTGGTTACTCGTGAATTGGCCGCCACACTTGGGGTCGCTCTGATCGATTTAGATAGCAAAAATAAAGCCCTATTGGTAAGTGTAGGTGAAACATACGCTAATCAATTTTACTACATGGGTTTGGCCGCTAATGAATATGAGAATTTCAAAAACGGTATCAGTGACACTGTGCATTTTCAGCAGGCTGGTGCCGTTGAAATGGCCCGCTTAGTGGCTCAAGGTATTGCTGAATTAAGCAGTAGGCAAACCATCGCACCACTTATCGATGCTTTGAAACCAGTTTATGTTTTGAACATTAGCAGTCCAACCCCAGATGCGGGAGTTATTACTCAAGGTTTTGCTTATCCACAAGGTAGCCCATTAACCATTAAAGCTGTGGCCAATAGCGATAATGTATTCACTCAATGGTTAGACAAAAACAGTGCTGAAGTGGCAAATAAATCTATTTATCAATTCACAGCTAAAGATAATGACACAGAGTTCACCGCGGTATTTAACAACAGTGAAGGTTTAGGTATTCCAACTAACAACTTAGTCGCTGTATTAGATGGCACTAAGGTTAATTTATCTTGGGATCTACAAAACTATGATCCTGCAATCACTTATCTAGAAGTCTATCGCAATGACAAAAATGATGTTGCTGGGCGCACACGTATAGTGGCAGGTGCGACGCCTAAGGGAAATTTTGTCGATGAAACAGGTGTCGAAGGCACGACTTATTGGTATATGTTCAAAATTGTGCAAGATACCGTGACGACCAATACCACGCCAGAAGCCGAAACCAGAATACCTTTTGTAAACGAAATTCCAGTCACTAACCTTAGCGCACAAATTGATGGAACTGCTGTTAACCTGAGCTGGGATTTGCAATATTTCGAACCTGAAATTACCTATCTAGAAGTGTATCGTAACGATAAAAATGAAGCCCTAGGTCGTACGCGTATTGTGCCTGGAGCCACACTTAACGGCACGTTTAGAGATGAGGGGCTTGAACCTGGTAAAACCTATTGGTACATGTTTAAGATGGTACAAGACGGAGTTACTGCTAATACAGCACCTGAGGCTGAAACCACGATACCAGCGGATGCGGTTCCTTCCACTCCTACTGAGCCAGGAGAGCCTAGCGATCCAGAAACACCAACCGAGCCAGTTGAACCGACTGAACCTCCCGTTACCAACTTAACAACAGTGGTAAACGGTAACAATGTGACGGTTAGCTGGGATCTGCAAAATTTCTCACCGGAAATTACCTATTTAGAAGTGTATCGTAATGATAAAAATGGAACAGCAGGTCGCACCCGAATTGTAGCCGGAGCGGCATTAGCTGGTTCATTTGTCGATGAAGGGTTAACCAGTGGGCTTACTTATTGGTATATGTTTAAAATGGTACAAGACGGCGTTACGTCCAATACCGAGCCTGATGCGCCAACAACCATCCCCTAACTCACCATGAGGGTAGTGTTTTACTGATGTATCGCTCAGTAATTCTGTTGTAAACAAACATAAAAAAACCGAAGCACTGCTTCGGTTTTTTACTGTTTAACTCAGACTTAAACGTTTTATTGAGCGCCAGCTACCGCTTGTTTAGCTAGCTCGGTAATTTTATCCCACTCACCATTTTCTAAGGCACCATCAGGCACTAACCACGAACCACCAGCACAACGCACATTAGGCAAGGCTAAATATTCAAGATAGTTGCTTGGGCTAATGCCACCTGTTGGGCAAAAAGCGACATCAGGGAATGGACCACCTATGGCTTTTAATGCTTTTACGCCACCAGAGGCTTCAGCGGGGAAAAATTTGAAATGAGTATAACCATGATCCAAACCTTTCATCAGTTCAGAAATCGATGAAATGCCTGGGATCAGAGCAATACAGCCTTCGTTGCCTGCTTCTAATAAATCTGGGGTCATACCTGGGCTGATAGCAAACATAGCGCCAGCAGCTTCAACTTGTTTAAGCTGGGCACGATTAGTCACCGTACCGGCTCCAATTAAGGCATCAGGGACTTCTTTGGCAATTTTAGCGATAACGTCTAAGGCTGCTGGTGTACGTAAAGTCACTTCCAGTACACGAATACCGCCGGCGATTAATGCTTTTGCCAAAGGTACCGCATGCTCTACATCTTTAACGACCAGTACAGGGACTATCGGTCCTTGACTGAATATTTCTTCAGAAGTGATTTTCCAATTTTTTGTCATCACATTTACCCTTTATGATTTTGTTCTAGATAAGCCATGGCACCGATTAAACCGTGATCTGGCTCGGTAATAATGAAAGTCGGTATGCTTGCAACATAATCGCGAAAACGGCCTTTTGCTTCAAAACGCATACGAAAATCACTGTCTTTTATAAAATTCAGAAAACGCGGGGCGATACCACCACCAATATACACACCACCGCGGGTTCCCATGTTAAGTGCCAAGTTACCGGCAAAACTGCCCATAATTCGACAAAATTGGTTTAAGGTCGCTCGGCTCAGCTCGCAGCTACCATCCAATGCACGATCGGTAATATCAGCAGGATCATCAAACGCCGCTGGCACACCTTTGTGTGCTGCCAAAGCTTGATATATGTGTAACAGTCCACGGCCTGACATCACTTCTTCTGCCGAGGCATGGCCATATTTGGCCGTCAAAAAGCGCCAAATCGCGAGGTCTTCTTCATCAACAGGAGCAAAGTCCACATGACCACCTTCACCGTCTAAGGCTAACCAGCCTTGCGGCGTCATGGTTAAGTGTTTAACCCCTAAGCCTGTGCCCGGTCCAAACACCGCAATATTATCTGTTGCAACGGCTTGCCCTTGGCCAATCTGTTGTTTTTGTTGCTGGTTTAATACTGTTACAGCATGAGCTACAGCGGTAAAATCGTTGATCACACCCAGCCACTCTAGCCCTAATGATTCTTGCAGTTTTGCAATGGAAAACTGCCATGAATTATTGGTCATCGAGATAAAATCACTGTTCACCGGACAAGCTACACCTAAACAACCAGCACTGAATTTGACGTCAGGGAAAGCCGCAAAATAAGTCTGAATAGCCGCAGTGATAGTGCTGTAGTCACTACACAGATACTTTTTAATTTTAGTCAGTTTGCCATTTTCAATCTGGGCAAGGCGGATGTTGGTTCCGCCTACATCGGCAACAAAGTTGATACTCATATAAAGCCCTGCTTAGTTGAGTTCTTGGTCAAAAAACAATGAACAAGCGCCTTGTTCTGCACCCGTTAACGTCGAGCGCATACCGGCAAACATTTCACGGCCCATACCAATCTGGTGCTGTGAAAAGTCTGTGACTTTAGCTTCACGTTTGGCCAGCTCAGTTTTATCAACCAACAAACTCATTACGCCTGTTTGAGTATTAAGCTCAATCATGTCACCACTTTGTACTTTAGCCAGTAAACCACCTTTGCAGGCTTCAGGGGTCACGTGGATAGCAGCTGGCACTTTGCCCGATGCGCCAGACATACGGCCATCAGTCACTAAAGCAACTTTGTAACCTTTGTCTTGTAATACACCAAGTGGCGGAGTAAGACTGTGCAGTTCAGGCATACCAATAGCAGACGGTCCTTGGAAACGCACAACCACGATGCAGTCTTTATTCAAATCACCGGCTTTAAAGGCAGCAGCAAGTTCAAACTGATCTTCAAATACCACGGCAGGTGCTTTGATCATGCAATGAGTTTCACGCAGAGCTGAGGTTTTCATCACAGCGCGACCTAAGTTGCCATGTAATACCGATAAACCGCCATCTGGTTTAAAAGGCTGTGCCACACTGGCGACTACATTGCTATCAAACGAAGCCGTTGGACCATCACGCCATTCGAGCACACCATCATTTAATACTGGCTCTTTGGTATACCGCTCAAGGCCTCTACCACAGATAGTATTAACGTCGTTGTGTAACAATCCACCATCCAATAATTCTTTAAACAACAAAGACATACCGCCAGCAGCAGTAAAATGGTTGATGTCAGCAGAGCCATTGGGATAAATACGGGTAAGTAAAGGTACGGCATTTGAGATATCAGAAAAATCATCCCAGTTGACGATATAACCTGCGGCGCGAGCGACAGCCACCAAATGCATAGTGTGATTGGTAGAGCCTCCGGTGGCTAATAAGCCGACCAGACCATTTACTATGGCTTTAGCATCCACTATGTGACCAATGGGCATGTAGTTGTCACCCAAATCGGTGATACGTGTCACTTGGCGAGCAGCTGCATCAGTCAAAGCGGCACGTAGAGGAGTGCCCGGATTGACAAATGATGAGCCAGGTAAGTGTAAACCCATGATCTCAACCACTAACTGGTTACTATTAGCTGTGCCATAAAAAGTACAAGTACCGGCAGAGTGATAAGACTGTGATTCAGCTTCAAGCAACTCAGCACGACCGACTTTACCTTCGGCATAGGCCTGACGTACACGAGCTTTTTCTTTATTAGGTAAACCGGAAGGCATAGGCCCTGCGGGTACGAATATGGTAGGTAAATGGCCAAAACTTAAAGCCCCCATCAACAAGCCAGGTACGATTTTATCGCAAATACCTAACATCAAGGTGCCATCAAACATGTTGTGGGACAGAGCAACGGCAGTCGACATAGCAATTACGTCACGGCTCATTAAACTCAAATCCATGCCCGGATTACCTTGAGTTACACCATCACACATGGCCGGTACACCACCCGCAAATTGGGCAATACTGCCTACTTCGGCAATAGCTTTTTTGAGTATCGCGGGGTAGTCGTCATAAGGCTGATGTGCTGACAACATATCGTTATACGACGATACAATCGCAATGTTGGCTTTGGTCATGCTGCGTAAGTCGGCTTTTTCTTCCGCGCCACAAGCCGCAAAACCATGAGCTAGGTTACCGCAAGACAATATTCCGCGGTGCGGGCCCTGCAAACGGGCTTTTTCAATCTTAGCTAAATAAGCCTTACGCGAGTCTTGGCTGCGTTCGATAATACGATCTGTTACTTCCTGAATAAGGGTATTCATGGTGTTCTCCTAAGGGGCCCACATTAATTCAACTCGGGTATTATTTAATACCGCGCGAATTGGCATCTCTAATTCATTGTCATCAGCCAAGGCCTTAGCCAATACATCCTTTTTACTCTCACCGGTAAGGTGTAAAAAAATATGTTTGCTTTTTAATAAGGCAGGCAAAGTGAGTGACATGCGCTGATTAGGTGCTGTAGTGGGTTGTACTGCAATAAACATCTGTTCAGAGTCTATATCCAGACCCTGAGTAATTTGTGCCGAACAAGGAAAAAGTGAAGCCGTATGGCCGTCTTCACCCATGCCTAAAATCAATACATCAAAAGGCTTAGCCACATCAGAGAAATTGGCAGTACAGGTGTTAACTGCATCTTCTGCATTGGTGGCTGAGGTCTTCAAACCAATAAAATTGGCAGCAGCAGCATGGTTAATCAGTAATTTAGCCCTGACCATTTTTTCATTGGAGGCATCATCACTAGGATCAACCCAGCGTTCATCCGCCAAGCTGATATCCACTTTATCCCAAGCTAAGGGGACTTGTGACAGTGCACCAAACAAAGCTGCCGGCGTACGGCCACCGGACACGATCAAACTAGCGCGACCATTTTCTTCAATACCTTGTTTAAGTAAAGTACTGATGCGACGACAGAAAGCCTGATTAAGGGCATCGGTAGTGCCAAATAGAGACTGAACAAGGGCCATTATTTCTTCCCTATTCTGCTTTCGTACCAAGAACGGTTTTCACGAGCCATTAAAGCGATAGACTCAGTTGGTCCCCACGTTCCGGCTTGGTATGGTTCTGGTGGCTCATTGCTTGAACGCCATGCAGCTAAAATTCCGTCAACCCATTTCCATGCGGCTTCCACTTCGTCACGACGCACAAACAAAGCTTGATTACCTAACATCACTTCCAACAATAATTTTTCGTAAGCATCAGCGATACGTTCACCTTTAAAGGTGTCTGAAAAACTCAAATTCAAACGAGATTTTTGCAAATCCATTGAACCTGTACCGGTCAAACCTGGTACTTTGTTCATGACCGTAACTTCAACACCTTCATCAGGCTGTAAACGTATGGTTAGCTTATTGGCTGGCAGCAACGGGAAGCTGTCTTTAAACAAGTTATGTGGTTGACGTTTAAAAAAGATAACCACTTCACTGGTTTTGCCTGGCAGACGCTTACCTGTACGCAAGTAGAAAGGAACACCGGCCCAGCGCCAGTTATCTAATTCAACTTTAATTGCCACAAAGGTTTCAGTTTTACTGCTGACATTCGCGTCTGGCTCATCAAGGTAGCCGGGGACTTCTTTACCTTTAACAAAACCACCGACATATTGTCCACGTACGGTATTTTGGCGAATGTTAGATGAATTGATCGGACGTAAAGACTTGAGTACTTTAAGTTTTTCATCACGGATACTATCAGCATCAAGATTAGCTGGTGGCTCCATGGCAATCAGAGTCAGTATTTGCAACAAATGGTTTTGCACCATGTCACGCATTTGGCCTGCTTCGTCAAAATAACCCCAACGCCCTTCGATACCGACCGATTCAGCTACGCTGATCTGCACGTGATCGATACAATTGTGATCCCAATTGGTTGCAAAGATAGAGTTAGCAAAACGTAAGGCAATCAGGTTAAGTACTGTCTCTTTACCTAAATAGTGATCGATACGATAAATTTGTGTCTCATCAAAATATTCAGCGACTTGATCATTAATCACCTTAGATGATGCCAAATCATGACCGATAGGTTTTTCTAACACCACACGCATGTTTTTATGAATGAGATTGGCGGTTTTTAAACCTCTGCATATGTCACCAAATATAGAAGGAGGTGTCGCAAAGTAACACACCATCAAACGCCCTGCTTTTGCATGGGTTTTAAGTGCGCTGTAACTTTTGCTGTCTTTCATGTCAACACAGGCATAAGCCAACTTGGCGGAAAAACGCGCCCAGCTTTCTTCACACAATGCTTCTTTGGTGAATTTTTCGATATTCTCTTTAACCATAGCAACGTAGTCGCTATCTGAAATTTCATTACGCGCCACACCAATAATTTTGGAGTCAGCATGCATGAGATTTGCTTTTTCAAGTTCATATAAAGAGGGGAGAAGTTTACGCCTTGCTAAATCGCCTTTTGTACCGAACAAAACAAAATCACAAGGTTCGAATGAGTTTTCCAAAACCATTTTTATCTGCCTATCTGCTTAAACTAAATGAGTGACTGCTGCAATGATACCCAACATTGCCTCAATCAATAAGAATATGGATTAAAATTTAACATCAAATGTAGTAAATTTACAACTTTTCACACTGGTTTACACCATAATTAATGGTATTTTGCCGTTATTAACTGAAAAAGCTGGAACTATTCCTGTTAATAAATTACAACTCTAGTACCCAGCGGCCTACTGACAGTGTTAATGTATGGCCCCAGAGAGTAATTATAATGAAGTTTTTGATGCAAGTATGAATATTCTAGAAAAAATAACCCAGCATAATGCCCTATTCAGCAAATCAGAGCGTAAGGTTGCCGAAGTCATTTTAGCAAATCCGCAGACTGCCATACATAGCAGCATTGCGACCTTAGCCAAAATGGCCGATGTCAGCGAACCCACGGTTAATCGCTTTTGTCGACGCTTAGATACCAAAGGCTATCCCGATTTCAAATTACATTTAGCGCAAAGTCTGGCTAATGGTACACCCTACGTTAACCGCCATGTAGAAGAACATGATGGTCCAGAGGAATATACCAAAAAGATTTTTGAGTCGACCATGGCCTCACTAGAAGTCGCTCGTCAATCAGTGGATATCCCCACCATAAATCGAGTAGTCGACTTACTCACTCAAGCCCAGAAAATATCCTTTTTTGGTTTGGGTGCCTCGGCTTCAGTAGCCCATGACGCGCTCAATAAATTTTTTCGCTTTAATGTGCCAGTGGTCTATTTCGAAGATATCCTGATGCAACGTATGAGCTGCATGAACTGCACTGAAGATGATGTAGTGGTATTAATCTCTCATACTGGTCGTACAAAAAGTTTGGTAGAGATCGCTCAAATTGCCCGCGGCAACGATGCCACTGTGGTCGGCATCACATCGAGAGACAGTCCGCTTGGCAAAGAATGCAACTTGGTTCTATCCTTAGATGTGCCTGAAGATACTGACATGTACATGCCCATGGCGTCACGCATCGCTCAACTTACGCTCATTGATATACTCGCCACCGGCTTTACACTCAGACGCGGCAATAAATTCAGAGAAAATCTGAAACGTGTTAAAGATACTCTGCGTGGATCGCGTTTTGATAAAAAAGGTGAGTAGTAACATTAAAAACTGAACTTTTTTCACAAAAAACCAAATAAAAGAAGGGAAAAGTTTCACATTATCTTATGAATGCACTACCATTTTGTAATAAAATTACAGAATGGTAGGTTTATCACTCTGAAGTTAAGCACTTTATTACATTATTCAGCTGATTAAATGTTAACCATTCTAGTACCACTATGCATATAACACTTTCTCATTACGACAATCGCCATCAATTAAAGGCAAGGTAATCATGTTAAGACGTACAAAAATACTCGCAACTTTAGGTCCATCTACTGACAGCGTTGAACAAATTGAAGCCATATTAGCCGCTGGCGCTAATGTAGTGCGCATGAACTTCTCCCACGGTACTGCGGACGATCATATTCAACGTGCTAATCGAGTGCGCCAAGCTGCTAAAAAATTGGGCAAGTATGTGGCAATTTTGGGTGACTTGCAGGGTCCCAAAATTCGTGTAGCCAAGTTCGAAAACGGTTCAATCATTTTAAAAATCGGCGACAAGTTTATCCTTGATGCTGATATGGATCGTAATATCGGTAATCAACAAGCTGTGGGTATTGATTATAAAGCCCTACCCAGTGATGTTAGCACTGGCGACTTACTCTTGTTAGATGACGGTCGCATTCAATTAAGAGTTATCGATGTACAAGGCAACAAGATTAATACTGTCGTCACGGTGTCTGGTAAGTTATCTAACAATAAAGGTATCAACCGTTTAGGTGGTGGTCTATCTGCCGAAGCCTTGACTGATAAAGACAAAGAAGACATTAAAACAGCAGCAAAAATTGGTGTTGATTATTTAGCCGTATCTTTCCCACGTAATGGGGCTGATATGCGTTATGCCCGTCAGTTAGCTGTTGCAGCTGGTTGTAATGCGATGATGTGTGCCAAGGTTGAACGTGCTGAAGCGGTTGCTAGCGACGAAGCGATGGATGACATTATTGAAGCGTCTGACGCAGTTATGGTTGCTCGTGGTGACTTAGGTGTAGAAATCGGTGATGCAGAATTAGTCGGTGTACAGAAGAAATTAATCTCTCGTTCACGTCAATTGAACAAAGTGGTTATCACTGCCACCCAAATGATGGAATCGATGATCACTAGCCCCATGCCTACGCGTGCCGAAGTAATGGACGTGGCCAACGCAGTATTGGATGGCACAGATGCAGTAATGTTATCTGCCGAAACTGCAGCAGGTGAATTCCCAGTAGAAACCGTTGCCGCCATGGCCCGTGTTTGTATCGGTGCAGAAACCCATCCCAGCATTAAAATTTCCAAACACCGCATGGATGAAAACTTCAATTCGATCAGTGAAACCACTGCTTTGAGTGCCGTTTATGCAGCCAATCATTTAAAAACCATTAAAGCCATAGTGGCACTGACAGAAAGTGGTAGTACGCCATTGTTAATGTCACGTATTACTACCTCTTTACCCATTTACGCCTTATCTCGTCATGAAAGCACATTGAACATCATGGCCTTATATCGTGGTGTTAAACCGGTATTTTTTGATTCTAGAGGCAGCGACCCAGGTCAGCTTAAAAATGATGTAGTAACCATCATGTTAGAATTAGGTCTGATTGAAAAAGGTGACCAATTTATCATGACTTACGGTGATGCGATGGAAACTGTCGGTGGTACTAACGCCTGTAAGATAGTTACGGCGTAACTACCCTTCATCCTTGAAACAGCACGTTTGCCGGCTGCACTCATTCGATCCAGCCGCGCTCTACAAGTTAATAAAAAAAAACCAATCAATTGATTGGTTTTTTTTATTCTGGAATGTGTAATCCAATAATGGCTTAGTATTCCCACCAAGATTGTTGCCACCATTCTAAAAATTCTGCAAAATCGATCGACCCGTCACGGTTTTCGTCAATCAGATTAAAACCTTCTTCAACGTGGCTAGCCTTAGTTTTAGGCGATAATATTGTTAATAGCTCAATAAATTCTGGGAGAGCAATTTCTCCGTTTCCGTCAGCATCAAAGAAATCAAATTCTTTGCGAATTTCAGCAATTTTTTCTGCTGGAAGCGTTTTTTGTTCAGACATAGTCAGTTCAGCGTTTAGTTTTGTTACAGTAAGTTTACCGTTTTAAACCAGTAAGTGTCTAGGTGGAATTAGCCGTTACTTTTACCCATTGCTGTACGTTGTGCTCTGCGAGCTGCTGCTTTTTGCTGACGCCTTAGCTTAATTGCTTTACGAGCGTCTAAACCAAGATGCTCTTCTTCCCGCGCTTTGGCCAGCTTAACTTGTTTTTCCCGTTCACGAAAACGAGCAAGTTGATCGTCACTGTGTTTACCATAACATTTTGGGCAACTCACCCCTGATTCATATTGAGGGCTTTGTTTGTCCTCTTCGGTAATGGGTAAACGACAACCATAACATTGGTCATAGTCACTTTTTTGCAAATCGTGATTTACCGCCACACGGTTATCAAATACAAAACAATCACCCTGCCACAAACTTTGCTCTTGTGGCACTTCTTCTAAATATTTCAAAATACCACCAGCAAGATGGAACACCTGGTCAAAACCTTGTTCTTTTAAATAGGCAGTGGATTTTTCACAGCGGATACCGCCTGTACAAAACATCGCGACTTTTTTATTTTTAGCCGGATCAAGATTGTCTTTAACGTATTGGGGAAATTCTCTAAATGATTCCGTTTTGGGATTGATCGCATGTGTAAAAGTACCGATCTCAATTTCGTAATCGTTACGGGTATCAATCACCACCACGTCTGGGTCTGAAATAAGCGCATTCCAATCGGCAGGTTGCACATAAGTACCCACCGTTTTACGCGGATCGATGCCCTCAACCCCCATAGTGACGATTTCTTTTTTGAGTTTTACTTTGATGCGATGAAAGGGCTGAGTTTCATCCAGTGATTCTTTATGAGTAATCGGATTAATACGAGGATCAAGGTTTAAATAAGCCAGCAACTCATTGATGGTTTCACGGGTGCCAGACACTGTGCCGTTAATGCCTTCAGACGCTAATAACAACGTTCCTTTGATATTTCTGTCTTCCATAAACTGCTGTAAAGGCTGACGCAGATCTTCAAAATTTTCTAAACTCACAAACTTATATAACGCACACACAACAAATTTAGACATAACAACAATACCTTGCGAATTGGGACGCAATCCCAGAGCAAAAAAAGGACGCGGAATATAGCAAAACATGCCATGGGATACCACACTCAGAGACCAAAATGGGCAAATATTCGCCACAAAATCTCTAATTAGCTGGAGTTATTTGTGTATTTTATTAAATAAAAAAATTTATAGTTGATAAGTTTGCCCTAAGGACTTATCTATATAGTTAAGAAAAGATTGAGGTGTGGTGGTCATTAACTCACTTCGATCAGGCCATTTGGTTAAGGCTATGCCAGTCCGTTCAAATAAATCGACACTTAGTGAGCAAAGCTTAATTAAGTAAGGCAAAAAATGCAGTTACTTCAACTAACATCAATACCACGTAACAGAGTCCTAGGTTTTGTCGCCAGTACTTTGCTGATGTTGTTGTTAGCTTGGCAACTCAGTTTTAAAGCAACAGCCATAGAAAAAACCTTTGTCGGTGTTAATCAATCGGTATTTGATGTCACTGAACTTAGCGTAGATTTTAACGATTTTGACCAAGCCATACCCGCTACTCAGTTTCAACGTGGCGAACTTACTGGCTGGGTTGACGCTGACACTGTGGTATTACCTGCAACTTCTAGTCACGTTTTAGTTCCACAATCCAGAGCCCCGCCTGCACAACTCTAACACTTACTAAAAAACCACTTTTTTGTTTTCGTTGGAGAATTACCATGAGCAGTTTTAAAACATTGACGTCTATCCCTTTGTCACAAGTACAAACCTTACGAGTGAATGACGTAGTAGAACCCTTACAACTAGAAAGCCCTGCGACTTTTGTGATGACCGATTTCAGCCGCCGCAGCCCACGTATTATCGAACTTGATACCTCGGTTGACGAAGCCTTACGTATCATGGACAAAATACACGTCAGATCAAAACTGGTAATAGATAAAAATCTCAACCTAGTGGGCATCGTTAACCTTAGCGATTTACTAAGTCGTAAAGTGTTAATGGCTGCCAATCTTAAAGGTGTAAAACGCACTGATGTTAGTGTTGGCGATGTGATGGTTAAGATCTCTGAACTTCACGCTGTAAGGTTAAGTAAAATTCAATGCTCTAACATAGGTGATGTATTAGCGACCATGCGCGCCTTAGGTGAACAGCACCTCTTAGTCTATGACAACGATAAAAACATACGTGGCGCAATCTCAGCCGCCGATATTGGCAGAGCTTTGCAAATCCCTGTGGATATCAACGCCACAGCCCATAGTTTTAAAGATATTTTTAACGTTATTCATGAACATTACGAATTAAGTTAAACCTTATCGCCTTCATCCTTGAAACCGAAGCGTTGTTGGCTGCGTTCAATCTCCGTGATATGAATTACTTAACACTAAGTAAAGCTAAGTTCATGGAGCTGAGTCCTTTGCCGCCTAACTGCTATTCCATTGATAATGGGGTAAAGATATACACCCAAGCAACCTGAAGATGCTGGATTATGAATAAGGGAGCCTTTGCTCCCTTATTTATTAGTAATGGCACGAAACTTAAGCAGCAACGTGCAAAGGTGCTACATCTTGCAAAATATCGTATAAACCCGTGGCATCCTGCTCAAACTGTTTTTGCTGAGCCTGTTTCAATCGCTCACGTACATGCAAAGCACAATTTTCAAGTATCGCTTCAGGGATATGTAAGGCATCGTTATATAACGACAAAGGCTCGGGATGCATGGTCAACCACAACTTGGCATTTTCCAGCTCGCCACTTTGAATAAAATTTTCAGTCAGTGTCACTTTGGACCAATATTGCTGGTCAGCTGCCAAAGGCGCAGAGCG
The DNA here is from genome assembly GCF_001565895.1 of Paraglaciecola hydrolytica. GTDB lineage: Bacteria > Pseudomonadota > Gammaproteobacteria > Enterobacterales > Alteromonadaceae > Paraglaciecola > Paraglaciecola hydrolytica. The sequence continues at coordinate 157,313 of NZ_LSNE01000011.1, read as the reverse complement.
ATAGAAAGACAAGGCAGCAATATCATTTTGATATTTATCCTCCGCCCTATCCTCATCCTTGGCAATAGTTGGTCGCAACAGGCTATTTTGCTCAAGCATCGCCAACAACAGCGCAAATTTTGCACCATGGGCAGTGGCCTGATTCAGCTCACCATTGTATTCAAGGTCCCTAAACTGCTCATTAAAAACCGAGCCAGACTCAGGTGTCGAATCAACATTCTGCAAACAACAACTCCATACAATATCCTGCTTACTGTATCGATTGCTGGCACTCATACTTGAGGGGTTTGTGGTTTTAAAGCTAAAAAATTATTTACAGACGCAGTCAGATAAAGGTAGATGAACCAAATTGTGAATTGGCAAAAACGACGCTAAGTAAGCGAGCAACTTTTGAGGCCCCGATAACAACACAGCGACAAATATTATGCTTTCAAATGCGCAACTGACTGCTGCGAAAGTAGCGCTGCGATACCTGCAAAGAAGGACTCTGCAACAAGAATAACGTCTTCATGAGGAAGACTGTTGAAAATACATTTTGCAAGAGAACCATAGTCTTGCAAGCCTTCTTATGGCAACGATAAAACAACCGTATCCATACCTTGAAAGTTAGCTAAAAGTGACGCAAATAAAATCCCTGTTCCATCCACAACGGGTAATAGTACCAACTTCAATTTCTATCCTTTGTTAGCCATGCTTTGCGCATAATCTTTTGCAATAATTTCTCTTAATACTTGTTCGTCAATGTCGGTGAGTTTATTGATATAAAGACAGGAGACTGCTTTTTTATGTTTTCCTAAACGCTTATAAAGCGCTTCGGCACCAGCAAAATTGCTCCCCACATAAAACGCTAAATTTGTTTTGCGAGGTGAAAAACCGGCTGCGGCAATGCTGCCTTCACGACCACTTTCATAAGCATAGTGACGTTCGCCAAAGCCAATAATGGAAGGCCCCCACATTACGGGAGGATGGCCAGTTAGCTCTTTATATATTTGTAAAACGGTTAAGGTATCTGCTCTACGGCGCTCATTACTGACCGTAGCGATAAAGTCTGCAACTGATGCGGAAGTTGCTTGGGTTTTGTTTTCAGCCATGTTCGTCTCCTAATTCTTGAATGAGTTTTTTAACCTTAGTGATGCCTTATTCAGAAACGGGTATCAAACCTAAATTTTCCAGCTGTTTTTTTAAGGCCTCTGGTCTTTGAGAGCGTTGTATCATCGAATTAGGTGCAATACCTTTTTCTGCCAGCACTGCCGCGAGTCGTCCTTGGTTATTATGCATGGTGTCGGGATAACGATTGGCGATCTTGTCTTGGTAAGCTTCAAGTGGCGAAATTATCTCCCAACCATCTTTTTTAATTGCTTGGATAAGTTCATCCATAAACAAAGCGGCTAAGTCATTTTCATGCAGCAATAGCACTTGCTTAGGTGCTTGCATTAGGTTTTTCTCAGCTAATTGCTGGTAATAGTTGGCCGAGGCCACGATGTGGTTAATGTACACCTCGCGCCAACTGTCCAGTTGCAATGGTATGTCGGCTGTTACTGCCTGCTGAAACAACGAATCAAGATACCAATCAGAATCATCGATAGTGATATAGCCCTGTTTTAAACCAAGTGTTGTTAGGCCTGCGCGGAGTTCATCACGTTTTTGACGTGTATCCCCGTGGTGTAAATAGGGAAATCGAAAATAGGCATGATAGTTTGTATAGGTTTGTAGTATCTGATGTGCCTTGGCTACATCTGCAATAAAGTCAGCGGATGGGATTTTGTAGGCTGATATATGCGAATGCGAGTGGTTAGCTAACAATTGATTGCTTTGCGCATATTCAAGTAGGCGCTTATCTCGACCATCTTGCATATGTTTAGTGGTAATAAAAAACATCGCCGTTACATCATGTTTGTTTAACGCGCTTAGTAAGTGTTTATTTCGCTCGGCACTATTCAAGTAAGTGGTATCCGGCCGCGGTGCATCGTCGAAAGTGATGGCTATTTGCTTGGCTAAGGGTGAAAAGCTGGCGAGTAATAAGCAAGATAGGCTTATACATTTTATCAATTTATTCATCAAATACAGACCTTTTGATACATCAAACAACATTGTAGCTGCTTTCTAGGTTAAATTTTCAAGCAAACTATAGCCCTTAAGTTCGATTAGCCAAAGTCGCTCTCGCTTAACGAAATTAAGGACATAGACCATTTAATTGCCATAAACCATCGACCACAGTACTAATACCAATTCCATTAAATAAATAGGCACTTAGAACGCGTCCAGCGGTTAAGGAACAAGGCGTCGCTATGCAGGAATGGCATTACCCTTTCAAATAGCGAGAACGCAGAGCCTTATCCGCTGGGGCGTTCCCTTTGGGCGAGTTTTAAAAGCACATACTCAGCGTTGCTCGAACTCGAAAGAGCGCCACTATTACTTCATTCAAGCGCCTTGATTATGTGCTTTTAAATTCACGCTGAGTGTACATTTATTTAATGGAGTTGGTATAACGTACTTAAAACAGCATATCGATAATAAATAAACCACAGATAGCGCTGCCGCCTAACACCAGTGTGCCTAAACTGTGCATGCGATACCCTTGTTTTACGTCCATGCCTGACATTTGTGTGACTACCCAAAAAAAGCTGTCGTTAGCATGGGATACCACAGCGGATCCTGCGCCGATCGCAATCACCAACATGGCTTTTTGCCAGTCATCCACAAAACCCAAAGTCGTGCTTAAAGGAGCGATAATCGAGGCCGTCGTGATAAGCGCCACGGTTGATGAACCCTGCGCGCTTTTTATCGCAGCAGCTAATAAAAATGGCAGAAAAATCCCTAAACTTACCCCAGATAACACCTCAGCTAATAAGTCAGCAATACCTGAATTTTGTAAAACTTTGCCAAATATGCCACCTGCGCCAGTGATCAATAAAATAGAAGAGGCACTCATTATCGCCTTACCGATTAGGCCTTCGCTAGACAACATCTCACAGTTAAGCTTCTTAGGCAGCAGTAAGGCTAAAAATACTCCAATGAGTAATGCCACAAAGGGCGTACCTAAAAAGTTTGTGCATTCACTCATCATCCCTTGCCACTCCAAAGCCTGTGACAAAGAACGTAATAAAATCAAACCAATAGGGACTAAAATCGGTAAAGCGGATAACCCAAGCCTAGGCGCTGCTTGGTGGATAGTGGCTAACTCTTTTTCACTAATTTGGGGATTGGGATCAATATAAGTGCGCCCGACATACTTAACCGCAAACAATATGGCAAAAAACAACGCGAACAAACTAACAGGAATTCCCAAGGCCAAGACCAAACCCAAATCCGCTTCAAGTATGCCCGCAGCGGCAATCGGCCCTGGTGTAGGAGGCACCATGGTATGTGAAGCAGTTAATCCCATCGCTAGCGCAATGGCCGAACCAGAAAGAGAAATTTTGGCCTTTTTTGACAAGCTTTTATTCAGTGGCTGTAACAATAAAAAACCACTATCAGCGTAGACTGGAATAGACACCAAATAGCCCATCAAGCCCATAGACTGAGGTACACGTTTGCGCCCTACTTTACTGAGCACCCAGTCTGCTATGGTATAAGCAGCGCCAGAGCTTTCCATAAACGCGCCAATGATCACGCCCAATACTATTAATAATCCGATGCTACCTAAGGTTTTGCCAAAACCTTCGTTAACCGAAGTAATAATGACATCACTTGGCATGCCAGCCACAAAACCATAAGCTAAGGCCACTAACAACAAGGCGATAAAAGGGTGAACCTTTAACTTGGTAGTTAACCCTACAATTGCAACAACACTCAGTATCAGCCAAAGGATCAACATAATTGTATACCTCCAGCATATTGACGGCCCGACTTACTTAACCTAGGCCCCTGATTATTTACCCATTTACCTGCAATTAGATTATTTCCTGAGATCGCCAAAAGACTTACCTTGCGTGTACAAAATGTGTACGCAGTGTGCCATAACAAGGTTTTTTAGCTTTTAACAGAATTTAACTATGCGCTAACAAAATATGCTTTTAATTAACATATCAACATTTTTATTGGTTTTTTTGATATAAGACCGTTCGTGCCAATCGGCAAACCTCGGTAAATCAATTACCTAGCGCAAACATCCTTTGCTTTTAATCTGAATTTGCATGTCTATAATGGTTTTGCATTCAACGCCTTAACAACAATATCTATTAAGTGACTGCTCAGATGAAAATAAAAACAAATAATCTAATCAAGTTCGGCGCGTTATTTCTCTGCCTGCTAAGCTCAACCACTTATGCTATTGAGGGCTACTATCGTTATCCGGCGCTCAATAAAGACACCTTGGTATTTACCGCTGAAGGAGATTTGTGGAAAACCACCCTCGGCCAACCCTATGCTCAGCGCCTTACCACTCATCCTGCACAAGAGACTCAAGCGGCTATTTCCAATGATGGTCAAACAGTGGCCTTTGTCGCTAATTATAGTGGCAGTGCCGAAGTCTATGTCATGCCCATTCAGGGTGGACTTGCCACACAAGTTACTTTTGAGAATGTGCAGGTCAAACTGCATGGCTGGACCAACTCAGGGCAAATCTTATACAGTTACAACGGGCGTGTCGGACCGAGCGGTAATTGGAGTTTGCGTTTAGTTGATCCACAAAATTTGCAGGTCGAGGATATTCCCGTTGCTGATGCGGTAGATGGTGCTATCGATGCAGCCAGTAATACGCTGTTTTTCAGTCAGTTTGGTTTGCAGATTTCCAATGATAATGCCCACGCTTATCAAGGCGGTGCCAAAGGCAAGTTATGGTCGTTTAAGCTCGGCTCAGATAAAGAAGCCAGCCGGTTAAGCGACAAACATCAGGGATCTATACGCTCACCTATGGTGTATCAGGATCGCGTTTATTTTGTCAGTAACCAAAGTGGTACAGATAATATCTGGTCAATGACGTTCAATGGCCGCGACCAGACTCAGCTTACTCACTATATTGATTTTAATGTGCGGGATCTGCGTTTAGATGCAGGGCGCATTGTGTATCAGTTAGGTGCTGATATTTATCTTTACGATATCGCCAGCAAGGCCAGCAATAAAGTCGATGTGCACTTAAGTTCTGATTTTAGTCAAACCCGCGAGCGTTGGATCAATGAGCCGCTTAAATTTTTAAGCTCGGCTAAGCTAGCTGGTAAAAGTAAAAAAGTAGTCATAACTGCACGTGGCAGAGTGGCTATAGCCAGCACCGATGGTTCACGTTTAATCGAAATCGCCACCCCACAGAATTCCCGTACTCGTAATGCAAGTTTAAGCCACGATGGAAAATCAGTTTATGCCTTAAACGATAGCAGTGGTGAGATGGAAATCTGGCAATACCCCGCCGATGGATCTCAAGGTGCTAAACAACTAAGCACTGATGGCAACGTATTTCGTTGGGATATTTACCCTTCACCCGATGGTAAGTGGTTAGCCCACGACGACAAAAAAGGTGACTTATGGTTATTAAACTTGGGTAGTGGCGAAAACAAAAAAATACTGAGTCGCAACAGAGGGCTTAATCCTATCAACTCTTTAAGTTGGTCAAGCGACAGTAAATTAATCGCACTCACCCGCGATGAACTTGGAAGTGAACGTAGTCAGGTGATGTTGTTAGATATCAATACAGAACAAACAAAAGTCCTGACCAGTGAGAAATATTCGTCCTATTCACCAGCTTTTAGCGTCGATAATCAGTGGCTGTATTTTATCTCTGACCGTCACTTTGATCCCTACCCAGGTTCACCTTGGGGCGATCGTAATATGGGGGCAAGCTTCGATCGTCGCAGCCAAATTTTTGCTATTGCTTTAACTGAAAAAGCCACCTTCCCCTTTGACAAACCCACAGAGTTAAGTGGCAAAGATGAACCAGCAGAAACTAAAAAAACAACTGAAGACTCTTTATTAAACAACAAAAAAGATGACAAAGAAGCTGAAGATAACAATGAAGACAAGGCAGAATCTGCAGATAAAGCAGATAAAAAAACTGATACGCCAAAGGTAAACTGGGTTGATATAGAAAAACGTCTTTATCAGGTACCTGTACCACCCGGCAACTATTCAAATTTAAGTGTTAACAAAGGTTTTTTGTATGTGATGGATCGTGTAACCGAACCGGGAGCACAGCCTGAATTAAAATCGATTAAAATAAGCCACCATATTAAGGTCGAAACCTTTGTATCTTCAGTTGCTCAATACAGTTTATCCGACGATGGCAAAGACTTATTTGTGCGTAAAACCGGTGATAAACATGAGATGTCCATCGTATCAGCCGGTGCCAAATACTCAAGTAACGATGATGATAGCAAGGTGCAAACTAATGAATGGAAATTGCTGCTCCAACCCAAACAAGAGTGGCAACAGATCTTCCATGATGCTTGGTTAATGCATCGTGATTCCTTGTTTGATCCCACTATGCGCGGTCTTAACTGGCAAGCGGTAGAGCAAAAATATCAGCCCTTATTGGCTCGTTTAACAGAGCGCGCAGAATTAAATGATATCTTTGAACAAATGATGGGCGAATTAAATACCTTACATTCGCAAGTGCGTGGTGGCGATTTCCCCAGTGATCCAGCCATGCCTAAAACTGCCACGTTGGGTGCGGAATATCGACAAACGGAAAAAGGGCTGCAAATCACCCACATATTTACCAATGATCCAGAAGTGCTCAACCGTTTAGCTCCCTTAGCTAAACCCGGCGTGAATGTGCAGCAAGGTGACACGATTACGGCCATTAATAATATTAGCATTACAAACCACGCTGATTTAAGTAATGCTTTGTTAAATCAAACGGGCAAACAAGTCTTACTCACTTTGTTACGTGACGGGGAAGAACTCAAAACCGTGGTAGTGCCAGGCTCAAGCCGCGACGACTATATGTATCGCTACTACGATTGGGTAAACCATAACCAACAAGAGGTGGTTAAAGCGGATAAAGACATTGGTTATCTGCATTTACATGCTATGGGCTCAGCTGATGTCGAAACCTTTGCCCGTGAATTTTATGCGCAATATCAAAAGCAAGGTTTGATCATCGATGTCAGGCGCAATAGAGGTGGTAACGTAGACAGTTGGATCATCGAAAAACTACTTAAACGCGCCTGGACTTTCTGGCAGCCAGTTAACGGTGAGCAATTTACCAATATGCAACAAGCCTTTCGTGGGCATTTAGTGGTGCTGGCCGATCAATTTACTTATTCAGACGGTGAAACGTTTACTGCGGCCATTAAAGCACTTAAGTTGGGACCTGTTATCGGTAAACAAACTGCTGGTGCTGGTGTTTGGTTAACGGGGCGTAACAGCCAGGTTGATGGTGGTATGGCGCGGGTGGCTGAATTTCCGATGTTTGCGACAGAAGGTGGCCATTGGATCACTGAGGGTACTGGCATTGCGCCCGACATTGAAGTGGATAACCTGCCCTACGCCACGTTTATGGGCCAAGATAAACAACTTGAAGAAGCCATTAAACTGTTGAAAAAACAAATCAAGAAAGAGCCTGTTAAACCATTAAAGGCCAAGCCCTTACCCAAGGACATTAGCCCAGCAGCGGATATCAACAAGTAGCAATAGATCAGCATAACAGGCGGGTTTAACACCGCCTATTATGTAAGTTACTCATTAAAAAACATCCTTAATTCTACAGCTTTGTACGGCCCTTTTTTCTGCCTGATAGTCATAATTAAGGCCAGTAAATCACTTTCGTTTTTGCTGTTTTTTTGTTGCAGATAATCTGCCAAGCCCTTTCCAAATTTCTATACTATATTCAATATAGATCAATACCTTACTATGGAAATTAAGTTACCGTATTAGTTTCGTTGGCGCGGTGAACCACAGCAGTCTCGGCAAATTTTAACCGTATATTTTAAGGATTAGCATGACAGATCTAAGTGATATTAATCTAAAGAAATTATTAGATAATGCCAAAATTGGTGTGGTAATTCACAATATAGATACTTCTGTTGTATACGCAAATCCCGCGGCATTGCAGTTGTTGAATTTAACCTATGAGCAAATTATTGGTAAAGATGCCATGGATCCCCAATGGCATTTTGTTGACGAATATGGTCAAGTTTTGCCAACAGAAAGCTATCCAGTTAGCCGAGTCGTGCACGCCCATGAGACGCTCAATCAAGAAATATTGGGCGTCGTATTTCACCATGATAAAGACATCAATTGGTTTTTAGTGGATGCCTATATCGAAGGCTTTGGCACAAGTGGTTTTGTAGTGGTCACTTTTACCGATATTACCGATAAAAAAACCCAGTTCTCTTTTCAAGATGTAGTCGAAAATGCTCAAGACATTATTATTATTACCGAGGCCGATCTACTCACCAGCCCCTTAGGCCCCAAAATTGTTTATGTAAACAAGGCTTTTGAAACCCTAACAGGTTATACAGAAACAGAAGTTATTGGTGATACACCACGCATTCTGCAAGGTAATTTTACCGATGCCGACAGTTTAAAACGCATTAGCAAAGCCCTTCAAGCCAAACAACCAGTGCGCGAAACTCTGCTCAATTATGGCAAAAACGGTCGCCCCTATTGGCTCGACATCAATATTATCCCCCTTAAAAATAGACTGGGTAAAGTTACCCATTTTGCCGCCATAGAACGGGATGTCACCGAACAAAAATTCCATGCCGAGCAATTAGAAAAGAGCAACAAAGACTTAAAAATGCTCAAAGACAACTTATTGAAGATGGTGGAGCAACAAACCGCCGAGCTAAAAAATACCAATTTTAAATTACAACGTTTGGCCTACTATGATTTTTTAACCGGCTTGCCCAACCGTCGTAGTTTTATGGACAATATGCAAAAACAATTAAGTGCGGCTAAACGTAGTGGTGAGCTACTCTTAATGGGCGTAATAGATTTAGATAATTTTAAAGCCGTTAATGACCAATATGGTCATGACATCGGCGATAATGTGATCAAACTGGCGGCCGATAGCATACGAGCCGTATTTAGACAGGAAGACTGTTTTGGTCGCTTAGGAGGAGAGGAATTTTCTTTCTCTTTAAAAATCGAACAGTCAGCTGATGCCGAGCAAATTTGCCAACGACTGTTAGACTCCATCGCCGCCCAAAAACACCAAATTTCCGAGCACGAGTCAGTTTCAGTCACCGCCAGTATTGGTATTACCGTATTAAAACCGCATAAAAACACCACAGTGTCAGACTTATATAGCCAAGCCGATCAAGCGTTATATGACGCCAAAGCTCAACAAAAAAACTGTTTCAAACAATATATCCAAGCAGATGATTAGCGGAAAACGACAAATTAATGCAACATTCCATTGCTCTTATCTGCCTATCTGTTAACTGCTAGTTCACTGTTCTTCAATAAACGTGTCGCAAAATCATTTTTTTGCGACAACTTGATACATTATTGTTGAGTCGATTTGTAACTAATACTTAAGCTCGCTCATTGTATTAGCTATAGTGATGCAGTAGTTAATCGGAGACGTATAACGTGACTCATGTACTCATCGTGGATGATAACCCAGACATTATTGTGTCGCTAAAGCGATATTTGCTCGACCATGGATTTCGTGTAAGCAGTGCCAATGGCGGCAAAAACATGCGCAGTCTGCTTGAAACCAGTGCAATAGATATTATTTTGCTGGATATTATGATGCCAGATGAAGACGGCCTCACTCTATGTCGTTACGTGCAAGACAAATACAAAATACCGGTTATTTTACTGACAGCTCTGTCGGAAGACTCAGATAAAGTTGTGGGCCTAGAAATGGGTGCTGACGATTACATCACCAAACCCTTCAACCCCCGTGTATTGCTTGCCAGATTAAAAGCCGTACTTCGACGCAGCCAAAGTGAACCAGTGCAAATTAACCAAGTGACTAAAGAGCGCAGCACATCAAAATTTGATTGTTGGACTTTAGATCTTAATCAACGGGAACTAGTCGGCCACGACAATATGTCGATTGCCTTAAGTGCCGCTGAATTTCGTTTATTACAAGCCTTTATCTTGCGCCCACAAAAAGTATTAACTCGTGACCAATTACTCGACTTAACTCATGGGCGCGAAGCCAAAGCCTTTGATCGCAGTATCGATAATTTAATCAGTCGTTTAAGACGTAAAGTCGAAGTTGATGCTAGCGAGCCCAAAATTATTAAAACGGTTTGGGGCGGTGGATATATTTTAACTAGCCCTGTTGAGCACCATTAATAATGCTTAAAAAATTATCAAGCCAGATGATTTTGTTAGTTCTGGTGGCGCTATTTAGTACGCAATTATTAATATTCACTATTTTTGTTTTTGAAACTGATGAAAACGATATTGTCAGCAAAAATTTACAAGGAGAGCACTTTCAACTAAAAATGAAGGCGGCACTAAACATCATAGAGCATTCTTCCGAACAACATCTATATGCGATGAATACCTATCGAGTAGAGTTCTCTGTTGGTAACAAGCCCTTGTACGATGTAACTCACATGTCAGCCACTGACAAAGTGCGCAGTATACAATTGCAGCAACAATTTAACGATCAACAACCCAGCGCCACCATGCGCCAGTTTAAACCCATCGAAAATCGCTTATATGCGGCGATGGTTTATTTAAAAGATCAGTTATCGGGCACTCTCACTGCAGAACTTAAAAACGACCCACGCAATATCCTTATGCAATCTCAAATACGATTGAGCGATGGAAAATGGCTAGGCATGACTGTCTTTGATTTACATAATTTTCCCATTTGGATCCGGTCCACTGTAAAACCCATGGCGATTTTTACCTTTATCTTTATTATTTTTGCCGTATTTGTGGTTAAACGTCTTACCAGCCCTTTGGCGGAATTAGCTGACAATGCTCATAAATTCGGTAAGGGCCATGCCATTGCTCCTCTCGAGCCAAGAGGCCCTGAAGACATGCAAAATGCCATTGTGGCATTTAATACCATGCACAAACGTTTATTGAGTGTTAACGATCACCGCGCTAGAGCATTAGCGGCTATTTCTCACGATATTCGCACGCCATTAACCTCAATGCGATTGAATGCAGAATATATTACTGACGCTGACGTGCAGCACAATATCCTAGAAAAAATAGAAGAGATGGAGCAAATATGTGAGGCCACAGTAACCTTTGCTTTAAAAGACTCTTGGTCAGAAAAAAACAAACACTTTGATCTCACCTCTTTGATTGAATCCTTGTGTTGTGACCTTAATGCCCAAGAGCTCGATGTAAGTTTTGATGCACAACATAAAATCCCTTTTCAAGGACGCCCCATCGCTTTAAAACGGGCCATCAGTAACTTAATCAAAAATGGGGTGGACTATGGTCATCGTGTTAATGTTTTTATTGTGCAGTCGACGAGTACCTTAGAAATCCATATTGAAGATGAGGGTAATGGTATCCCCGATTCTGAAAAAGAACGTCTATTTGAGCCTTTTGAACGCTCAGAACAATCACGTAATAGAAGTTCTGGTGGTATGGGTTTAGGCATGGCTATTGCTCGTTCAGTGGTGCGTTCTCATGGCGGCGAAATAGAGCTAAACAACCGGCCAATTAAAGGCTTAGATGCCGTTATTATTTTACCCTTATAAGCCCAGCCTATACTGCTACTGCACATCCCTGTACGAAAAATAACAAAATTGCAAACATACTCGATTAGGAGGCTTTGTTGGATATAGAGATTGATCAACACTCTGTTGAATAATTATTTCATTACTTTGGTCGTTCCTCAGGCGTAAACATGGCGAGGAAATATTCAGGTAATCTTGGCTCTGGTAACGCCAGCAAAAGTGATTTAGTGAGCTTAAGAGGCAGTTTAACCCTAGTTGAGAAAAGTATTGATTTAAAGTTGGATTTACCCAAATTTGTGCCCGTTCAAAACACGGGACAACAGCGTTATGCCACCTACACTGCGCCCGAACTAACGTGGCAATCACATAATATTGGTGAATTTGAATTATCACCTGATAGCGGATTTTTAACGTTTAATATTAAAGAAATGCAACAACTGCGCAGTGATGAAGATGTCTTTATCAAAGGGATTGAACTGACAAAACTATAGTAAGCTTGCAGTAATATGGTGCTCCTAAATAACGACTTTGTACTTTATTTAGGAGCAATAACCTGCGTTTAAACATGCCTCAAACCCAAATAAACCAAGCTGACTAAGCAGTGCCACAGTGCTTTAGTGATAATTAAAATTTGCACTAAACTTGCGAGCTACGGTGCAATTCATCACACTAGTACCATTAAGTAAGCTACCAACCGCCTCATGCCCAAATTGCACAATCAAAAATTAATTCGCCTATTTTTTTGGTGGTTGGTTTTGCTGCCCAGCATTCCCTTTGTATTAGTGTCATTAGGGCTATTCATTTACACCTATTGGCCCCGTGATTTTTCATCCATTAGCCACATAACCATGGCAGAAGGCACGGAATATATTACCTTGTCAGCACATGGAGTTAACGACTCCCCAAGCAGTTGGAGCGACGAGTTACAAGCTTTAATGGCGACAGCGCCTTCACCACAATTAGGCGATATTGTTCAACAACATCACAGTATCAACTGGCAAGACTATTCAAGTAATGTCTTTCTATGTTCGGTGGTGGGGAAAAATCTGGGTTTTGAAATAGGTAAACGTTTGGCTACACAATCTAGCCTTAAAGCCATTCATGTTATTGGCCACAGTTGTGGTGCCTTTGTTACATTAGGCCTATGTGAAGGCGCAAAATCAGTTAATCCTAGCCTAATTGTGCAAACAACCTACTTAGATCCCGTCGCCGTTTATTCAGGTATATTTTGGCAATATGGCATTGAACACTTTGGCAGCTGTGCTGATTTTAGCGACAACTACATTGACACCCGCGACACAGTACCAGGCAGCAATCAAGCATTACCCAATGCCTATACTTTTGATGTCACTCAACTGCAAACAGCCAAAGATGCACAGTATCCAGCTCACGCGTGGCCACCACGTTATTATCTCAATGCCTATAAAGTACAAACCGTGCCGGTGTTTTATAAAGCGGTCCCAGCGGTTATCAAACCGTTTACCAAGGGCGGTTTGGTCCTTCTAAAATAATCTAAAGTAGCCTGTAGCACGGATAATTTAGCTGCTCTTAAGCAAAGGTTACACTCTCAGGCACTTTGTTGGATTTAGAGATTTATCGACTCTCTGATAGCTATTTTTACTTTGTTCGTTCTTCAGGTATAAACATAGCGAGAAAATCTTCAGGTAATCTTGGCTCTGGTAACGCCAGCATATACACCACCCGATCTTTAATCGCGCCCTCAGCATGCAGTTCACCGGCAGGCACAATAATTTTGTCGCCAGCACTGACTGCTGTTCTTATATTGGTCTCCCCATCAAGAAAATCCGTTTCCCCTTCCATGATATAAGCGTGAACTTCATCTTTATGCCAATGCACTGGAGGTCCCTCGGTCGCACCTGAGACAAAAGTGGTTGGCCAGGTATTATTTTTTTCTATATCGGCTAAGACTTCAGACTGTGTGGTAAAAAACTGCTTATAAAATTTTAAGCCCATTTGAAATACTCCTTTTTCTACGTTTAGTTTAACTAATGCCTTGGGGAGCTTAACAGCAGGTTACTTGCGCAGTAAATACCTATACAATCATGACATTAATGTAAGGAGTGCACGAATGGATTTGAACAACATCCAGTTATTTGTTGATGTAATGCGGCGCAACAGTTTTGCTGAAGTAGCGAGAATGCGTAACATTGACCCTTCTTCAGTATCTCGCTCTATTCGCAAACTTGAAGAAACCTTGGGTTTTCGCTTGCTCCAACGCACGACTCGAAAGTTATCACCTACCGAAGCAGGAAAGTCCTATTTTACTCAAGTAGAAGGACTGGTCGCCACCTTTCTCAAAGCTGGGGAACAGGCTTTAGATTTATCCAATGAGCCGATCGGCAACCTCAGAGTAGCCGCCTGTACCTCTTTCGGGCAAAAAATATTAGTGCCCTTATTATCGGTAATGAGAAAGAAATATCCAAAACTCGTCATTGACTTGGTATTGGCTGACAATCAAGTTGATATTGTTGAGCAGCAAATCGATGTCGCAATCCGTTTTGGCAAAAAACCATCTGATGATTTTATTTGTCTGGAATTAGCGCCTAGAAAATTTATTGTCTGTGCCAGCCCAGCTTTTATCAAAGCAAATAAAATCAGCAAAAATCCACTTTGTTTAAGTGAATTGGAGTGTTTACGATTTTCAATTCCTGGATATCGTGATGCCTGGAAATTTCGTCAAGCTCAGCAAAAAGACCTCGCCGTGGCGGTCAATGGTCATTTGTTGATTTCTCATGGATTAACAATGACAGCAAGTACTGTTGCCGGACTTGGTGTGTCATTACTGCCAGATTGGGCGTGTCGCGATGAGTTAGCAGATGGAAGATTGGTTAATTTATTCCCCGACTACGAATGCGCAGCAGCAGATTTTGACACATCCACTTGGTTGGTTTATCCAAGTAGAGATTATATGCCCTTAAAACTCAGTGCTTTTATTGATTGCTTGAAAACTGAGATCCCAGAATTTCGCTAACACAAATTTTAAGCTTAAAGATGGAATTCAGTAAGTACCAACAAAAACCACTTGTTAATGTCAGTACTTACTTTCGTTTATCGTTATTTTTTGATGGGCTTTTGTTCTACTTTTGACATGCTAGCGCGTTTTTCGTCAGTTTGCATAAAGTCTCTGCTTCCTGGTATATCACCCTTTTCATTGGGCACTTTTAACCACTGAGCTGGAAACGTAGCTTCTTTAGAACGTGTTGCTTCACGCAGCACTGCTCCGCTCGAAAAGCGCTCAGTGTAAGGCACAGCATGCTGGCCATTATTATCTTCTAATTTGGCAAACAAGCGTGATCTGAGGTTGGCAACAATACTTAAATATGACTCGTCATTAATCAAATTATGCATTTCTTGTGGATCATTTTTGATGTCGTATAACTCTTCCGTATCCCAAACACCATGATAGGTAATGAATTTGTAATCATCGGTGCGCAGCGCAAATGTGGTTGGTGTGCTGGGGTAATTGAATTCCCAGTAATATTCATACAATAATTCGCTGCGCCATTGAGCCACTTTTTTGCCTTTAGCTAAGGGCAGTAAACTTTGACCTTCAAACTGTTGTGGTTGTTTTTTAACGCCAGCAATATCTAAAATAGTCGGTGCGATATCGATGTTCGCGGCAATTTCATGCACTACGCTTTTTTCGGCGATAATACCCGGCCCACGTACTAATAAGGGTACACGCATGGATTCTTCATAAGCATTACGTTTATCAATCAGTCCGTGTTCACCAAACATAAAACCATTGTCCCCCATGAGTACAACTATGGTGTCTTTATCGTGACCATTTTTTTCTAGCCATTGGAAGATACGACCTAAAGAGTCGTCAACAGCAGAAAGCGCACGGTGATACTGCATTTTGTAAGATTGCACATCTAAGGTGCTGTGATAAGGGAAGTCCACTCCGTGCCAGCTATTACGCTGATTTTTAACCCATAAAGGTTTGCCCTCATAGTTTTCCTCAGTATCGGCCTGTGAGCTAGGCACCGGAATTTCTTTACCTTGGTATTGGTTTTCATGGCGTTCTGCGGGTTGAAAGTCAGCGTGAACCGCCTTGTGCGATAAATACAAGAAAAACGGCTTATCGCTCTTTTTTTGTTGCTCCAACCAATCAATGGAATAGTCGGTTAATTCGTCAGTGATATAACCTTTTTGTGGCACCCGCTCACCGTCGACGTTCAAGGTATAGGGCTCGCCATTGGCTAAGGTCGTTGGGTAATAATTACCTTGACCAGGAAAGCTCACCCAGTGATCAAAGCCGGGTTGTGGTGCGTCTTTTGCGCCATGGCCACGAGACTCACCCATGTGCCATTTCCCCACAAAAGCAGTGTTATAACCTGCTTCTTTTAAGTAGCTAGAAAAGAATGTCGTGCCCTCTTTAGGCGGCGCATTGTTATCTACTACGCCATGGTTATGCATGTACTGCCCTGTGAGTATGGATGCACGACTGGGTGAACACAGTGCGGTAGTCACAAAAGCATTTTTAAAATGCACCCCTTCATTGGCCATTTTATCCATATTCGGGGTATCGAGCACGGGGTTCATAAAACCCAGTTCATCGTAGCGTTGGTCATCGGTGAGCACAAAGATGACATTGGCTGGTTTAGTCGCCGCTAAGGCAAAACCGGCAGGCATCAGTAGTAGTAAAGTAAATAAGTAACTTAGATGTCGCATAAATCCGCGGTACTGCATGTTATTGCTCATTCAAAATTCTCTTTATTATCGAAGTGTTAGCATCATAAAGCGCAAAAGCTGACAAGGTAACGTCAAAAAGTAGACGAAATGTATCAAGTTGTCGCATTTAACGATAGTGCGACAATTGCTGACCAAATTAACGTTAACACAACTAGTATGTTGAGCGCATTTGATACAAGTTACCCCTTTGCTCACATAGTTTTAAGACATTTGGCTGTTTTAATGTGGCATTTGATTAACCCGTTGTGAGATGTATATGCGCATAATTTTAGTTTTTGTCATGTTTATAGCTAGCTGTCTGCCCGCTTGGTCGACCACCTATGATGGTAAGGATATTAGCGGCCTAGAAAGTTTATTAAAGGTGGGTGAAACTCCTGCACTGTGGCAGGGTGATGAAGCATGGCGTGATGCTGCCGAGCAGAGGATCAATGAATTTCGCAAACAACATTTATTGATACAAGTGGTAGACGACACTGGCCAAGCGATACCAGACGTAAAAGTAACAGCCAAACTGATAAAACATCAGTTTGCCTTTGGTACGGTGATCCTCGCCAAGCACTTTGACAAAGTAAAACCGGTGCTGCCCGCTTTTGCCAATCAAATTGGTTTTGGCAATGCGCTAAAATACAAACGCAAAGACGAACTCGCGGTTTATGTGCCGCCGATTTTGGAATGGGCTAAACAGCAAAATATTGATGTGCGTGGCCATAATCTAGTATGGCCAGGTTGGCAGTACATGCATGATGATGCGCTACAGTATAAAGATGGTAAAAATAACCCCGCGCTTAAACAGTTTGTTGATCAGCAAATCCAAATTGCGGCGCAAAAATGGGATGTAATGGCCTGGGATGTCATCAACGAACCCATTGATAACAAAGACATACAAGCCATGCTTGGTGACGAGGCGATGGCCGACTGGTTTAAACTAGCCGCCAAATATCGTCGTAATAAAGATGCATTACTCTATATCAATGAAAACCGCATTATTTCAGCCCCTCATCAACAGGCTTATCGCATCACCGAATATCGCAGTATTATTGATAAAATTCTGCAACAAGGCGGACCAATTGAAGCGATTGGAGTACAAGCCCGTTTTCGCGTAGATGATATTACACCGCTACAGGTTTATGAGCGTTTAGAGCAGTTTGCTGATTTAAAGCTACCCATAATGGCCACCGAATTTGAAATTGTTGATACCAACAATAACAAAGGTTTTCGTTTTGCTCCAAGTGAGCTGCGTCGTGCCGAGCTAACCGAAAACTATATGAGCATATTGTTCTCCCATCCTCAGGTAAACGGCGTGATGGCGTGGACCACTTTAAACGAATTAAGCAAATCCTCTCGTGCCGGTGATAAACCTTTAAATGAACCAGAAAATAAGGGTTTGATCAATTGGGATCTATCCTTGCCACTTAACGGAAAAATGTGGCTGTATTTAACCAAACAACGTTGGCATACAGACATCGCTGCAACAACAGATCAAGATGGCGAAGTATTGGTTCACGGATTTAAAGGCCAATATGAACTCACTATCACCAGCGCAAATAAGACCATCCATCTCACTACCGATTTAGCTGATGAAGCTAAAACGCTGATCATCAAAACCAGCAAAAACAATAACTCAGTGCAACAAGAACAATCTTACCGCGATAAAATACCGCCCCTGAGTGTGCAATTGTGGTCAATAAAAGATGAGCTTAAAGCAGATTTTACCGGGACCTTAAAAAAACTAGCTGAACTGGGTTTTAAAGGCGTGGAGTTTGCCAGTGATTTTGGACCTTACCAAACTAATCCAGCAGGCCTCAAAACCCTGTTAGATTCTTTTGGCTTAAAAGCCAGTGGAGCCCATGTCAATATTAAGCAACTAGATGCACAAAATATCGCTAACACTTTAGATTTTATGCAGACACTGGGCGTGGACTTAGTGATTGTGCCTTGGGACAAAAGAGCTTGGCATCCCGATGGTGTAAAACAACTTACTCAAGAATTAAACGAGGCCGCAGCCAAGGCCAGCAAATGGGGCATTAATATAGGTTTTCACAACCATGATAAGGAATTTAATAATTTCCAAAAGACAAGCTTCTGGGATTACATAGCTTCACATACAGCTAACACTGTAGTACTGCAACTGGATGCGGGTTGGGTCAATTTTGCCGGTAAAGATCCAATCGCCTATGTCAAAAAGTATCCTGGGCGAACGTTAAGTACTCATTTCAAAATCAGGACAAAACCCAACAGCCAACAAAGTCCTATTTTAGGACAAGACAAATATGACTGGGGCGCTTTACTTAAAGCGAATATTGCTTATGGTGGTACCCAATGGATAGTGCTTGAGCAAGAAGAATATCCCGAAGGCGTAACACCTTTAGAGGCAGTGGCCTTATCCAAGTCAGGTTTAGATAAGATTATTGCTGAGTTGTAGATTCAGCATAACAACACCTTAGTTTTGTTAGTCACTAAAAACCTTAGGTTGTTAACAAACACGAACAATAGTGTAGGAAGTAATATGTCACAAAATCACGGGGATGAAACCCAACAATGTCACGACACCTCGCGCCGCCGTTTTCTTAACGGCTTTGGAGTTTTAGTCGGCGCCACTGCGGCTACGCAACTCTTAGGCGGCAATGCTATTTCAGTGGCGATGGCCTATACATCCCAAGCAGATAGCACCAGTAAAGCAGGTAAATTGTTATCGCAAGCGCAGTTAATTCAGCTAAAAGCCATTTGTGCCCAAGTCATACCTATAACCGAAACACTTGGCGCAGCCGATGTGGATGTGCATGGTTTTATCGATAATCAATTGTTTCATTGTCACACCGTAAAAGAACAACAACGAATTATTGAGCTGCTGACTAATATGGATAAAGAAGCTCAAGCACAATACCAACACAGTTTTGTGGAACTATCGGCGGCCCAACAAGTTAGCTTGCTTAACCACATAGAGTTGGGCACCAGCCACTTTAAACAAAAATACCGCAATGATTTTAAATACCTTAAAACCCTCATTTGCTTTGGTTATTACACCTCTGAAGTCGGCGCCTCTAAGGAACTAAGATATCTCGCCGTACCTGGTGGTTACACGGGCTCGATCCCTTATAAAACAAGTGATGCAAGTTGGGGCTCCCAGGGCTTGTCTTACTAATCTCCATGGCTCAAATTTTAAAGTTCAAATTTTAAAAATAGTGAAGTAAACAAACATGCAAAATGAACAGATGTATATTAAACAAACTAGCGAAGTGTATGACGCGATAGTAGTGGGCTCTGGAGTGTCTGGAGGTTGGGCTGCGAAGGAGCTCTGTGAAAAAGGCCAGAAAACCCTGATGATTGAGCGCGGCCGCATTGTCGAACATCGCAAAGATTATATCGGTGAAAATAAAGCGCCGTGGCAGCAAGAGTTTCGCACTAGTGTTGATAATTTATTGGTAGAACAGCAATACAATATCCAACAGCAATGTTATGCCTTTAAAGATGCCACCAAACATTTTTTTGGCAATGATCGTGATTTACCTTACAACACCCCAAAAGATAAACCCTTTAGCTGGATACGTGCCAATCAATTGGGCGGTAAATCCCTACTCTGGCATCGTCAATCTTATCGCTTAAGTGACTATGATTTTGCCGCAAATTCATTAGATGGTTATGGTAATGATTGGCCTATTCGTTATAAAGATATTGCTGATTGGTATTCCTATGTTGAAAAACATGCGGGCATCAGTGGTCAAGCTGAAAATTTGCCACAGTTACCCGACAGTGATTTTTTACCACCTTTTGAAATGAGCTCACCAGAAAAAGCCATTAAAGCCAAACTCGAAGCCTTGTTTCCAACGCGAAACATGACCATTGGCCGCACCGCCCATTTAACCAAACCCACTGAATTACATTACTCCCAAGGGCGTGTGCAATGTCAGGCACGTAATGAGTGCCAGGCGGGGTGCTCATTTGGCGCTTATTTCTCTACTCAAAGCTCTACCCTTCCGGCCGCCGCAAAAACAGGTTTACTGCATATTGCGCCCGATAGTGTGGTGCATAGTTTGATCTTTGATGAGCAAAAAAATCGGGTGATTGGTGTCAGGGTCATTGATAACAACGACCTGAGTCAGCGAGAGTATTTTGCCAAAGTAGTGTTTTTATGTGCCTCAACCTTAGGCAGTACGCAAATTTTATTAAATAGCTCGACTAAATCCCAGCCCAATGGTTTAGCTAACAACAGCGGCGTGCTTGGCCACTATTTAATGGATCACAATTACAATGCCAATGCAGGCGGCGACGTTGAGGGCTTTGAGGACGAGATTGACCGTGGCCGTCGTCCAACCGGTATTCTGGTTCCCAACTTTTATTATCAACCGGATCCTAAACGTAAATTTTTACGGGGTTACATGCTCGGTGGCAGTGCTTACCGTGAAAACTGGAAACAAACACAACATCAAGATGGTATAGGTGTTGATTTTAAAAACAGTCTTAAACAAGCCGGAAAGTGGAAGTTTAGTTTTTACGCCATGGGCGAAATGTTGCCACGTTTTGAAAATCAAGTGGCCTTGCATCCTACCCTAAAAGATAAATGGGGCATGCCTCAATTAGACATCGATTGCCAGTATTCAGAAAATGAAAAACTGATGATGGAAGACGCAAAAGAGCAGATGATCTTGATGTTAGAAGCCGTAGGCCTGACCAACGTTAAAGGACAAACCAGAAATAAACCACCGGGACTGGCTATCCATGAAGTAGGTACGGCACGTATGGGGCGCGATCCCAAAACCTCAGTGCTTAATAGTTTTAACCAAAGTCATGATATTCCTAACCTGTTTGTTACCGACGGTGCCAGCTTTTGTTCAACGGCTCCGCAAAACCCCAGCTTATCCTTTATGGCGTTAACTGCCAGAGCAGTAGACTATGCGCTCAAAGAGCGTGCAGCAGGACGACTATAACCTGTACCACGAGCTTGTTACTGGCGTTGTCAGCAACAAGCTCATGGTTAATCTCTAGAGTAAAACCCATGCCTAGCTTTAACGTTTTCGATATCGTTAAAATCCAAGCAAACCATACAGGCTAAAGCAGTAAGTTATGGTTGGGCCGAAAATGAAATAGGCGATTTTTCCCTGCCCCAGTAAAGATAAAATATAAGTCTTTCAGACTCTTATGCTGAAACCCAAGGAGCTAACAAACAAAAATTAAGTTGCGCTAAAGCAGTGGGATAGATACGCTTAAAAAACAAACAGCACGGTTGGATCACAAATTACCAGCGTGCCATAACGCCTCCCAATTTTTTAAGGCTTTAAGCGATGATTTTACGCCGCGTTATTCACCATTTCCGTAAGCAAGAATGGACAGCCATAGGCATTGATTTTTTGATTGTGGTGTTTGGTGTGTTTATGGGACTGCAGGTATCTAACTGGAACGACGGTCGTAAAACGAGCCAACGAGCGGCCGTGTTCAGCGAGCGATTAGCCAAGGATATGCGTTATGAAGCATGGGCTTATGAATATCTTATCGACTACAATCGAGACGTTCTCAGCGGCGCGAAGGCGGCACTCGACACACTGTCCGGCGCAATTCCTCTATCTGACGAGCAATTTCTTATCAATGCCTATCGGGCGACCCAGTACAAATATATGGACAGGGGGCGTTCGACCTTTGACGAGTTGATCTCGACGGGCAATATCGGACTTATTGCCGATGAAGACCTACGCACGACGGCAATTTCAATTTATACCACGACGCTGATAGATGTGGTCGCCGAGGAAGGGCGACAAGCCCCAATCCGAACGATCTTCCGTCGGCGCGTACCAGCCGATGTCCAGCATGCCTTGCTTGAAAAATGTGGTGATCGCTTCGCCGCGTCCGGTGACTACCAAGCAATTGTCGGCTCACTAGCTTATCCATGCACACTTGGACTTGATGCGGCACAGATCGCTGCAGCGGCCACTTTACTGCGCACTGCCCCCGGACTGGTGGAGTCCTTACAAATTCGTTTTGCAGATCTGGAGACCGCAATCCAAGACTTAGAAAAGGTCAACAGCGAGATTTTTATCAAACTTCGCAGCATCGCAGGTAGAAAACCATGATCCTACGCCGCGTAATTCAACACTTTCGCAATCAAGAATGGACAGCCATTGGCATCGATTTTTTAATCGTGGTAGTGGGCGTGTTTATGGGTATTCAGGTATCAAACTGGAATCAGGCACAAACCGATAAACACTTAGGCGAAAAATTTACTGAACGACTCAAAGCCGATCTTGTGGTTGAGGCGTGGAATTATGCCGCTTTAATTGAGTATCTGGTCGATGTGCAAAGCAATACTGACAAAGCGCTAGCTGGACTGCAGGGCACGATTGATATATCTGATGAACAATTATTGATTGCCGCGTATCGTGCAACCCAATTTAACGCAGGGATCAGGCAGAGAACCACCTATGATGAGCTCATTTCTACCGGGAAAATTGGTTTTATCGCAGATAAAACCTTAGTGAATACCGCGTTACTCATCTATGACACAAGAATATTAGATCAAGTGAATGATGAAGGTGTTAATTCTGCTTACCGCGTAACATTCAGAAAGAGTCTGCCGGTAGCAATCCAAGATAGTGTTGGTCAACATTGTGGCGATCGCTTTGTACCGACAGGAGATTTTAATGACATTAAGAACCAGTTGAACTACCCCTGCAGCACAAACTTATCTGCACAACAAATTGAACTCGCAGTAAAGCTACTACGTGATAATCCAGCTATCGTCGAAAATCTGCGTCTAAGAGCGATGGATGTCAGAACACAACACAATAATCTGGTAATTAGTAATCAGGATATTTTTGAGGCCCTGAAAAATATTAAAAATGCCGCAACTCCTCAAAAAACAATGACTTCTGATACCAGCCCTGCACAATAAACCTAGGTCAACGTACCATCCTAACCAATACGGCAATGGAGCAGCAAAAAAACGACTTTCTCGCCATGATTGAAATGAGCTTAGCTAAACATGAAATGGCCGAGGTATGGATTAAATCTATTCGTAGCCCTGAAAATTTAAGCGATACACAAATCCGCATGGTCGAAAGCCATTGGCATTTTGTCTTTCGAGCTATAGGAGTGCTTTGTTTTTGGATAGATAAAATAGGCTTAGGCTTTAACTAGCAATTCTAAACCTCACAACGACTGTTTATCTTTCGCAAACAACGTACTGAGCTCTTCCCTACCCTGTTTACTTGTGGCAATAAGTTGCTCCATTGTCACATCTTGAGCAATGCTTTTTTCCAATAAATCTTTATCATGTTGGGCAAACATAGTCGTTAGATTATTAGCTTCAGACTCTGTATACCCATATTCCCTTAACATCAAATTTGCAGCGTCTAAGCCACCGGCAAATAACTCTCTTACAGAATGCTCAACTCCAATTTCAGCGAAACGTCTTACTGTCATGCGATTTCGAGCTCGGGCGATAATTTTAATTTGGGGAAATTGATGATGTACTAACTCTGCTATCTTCAGAGCATCTTCTTCACTGTCCACCGCGATCAGTAAAATACGGACATGTTCAATACCTGCGGTGATCAATAAATCAAGACGGCAAGCGTCACCATAAAACACTTTATTACCAAACTGTTTTACAAACTCAATATGTTTGGCATCTTTATCCAACGCGATGAAAGGGATGTTGTTTGCTGCCAATATCCTCGCGCTCACTTGGCCAAAACGACCAAAGCCTGCAATCAATACTTCAGGCTCACTAATATCTTTTTTATTATCATATACCGCAGGACAATTTTTACTGGTAAACCACAAGCTATGCAAAATAACCAAGGGTGAGGTTAAAGCCATTGATATGCCTACAACAAGCGTCACTTGGTCGGCAATAGTAACTGCAAAAATGCCATTACTCGCCGCTTGGGCCATTACAACAAAAGCAAACTCACCACCTTGAGACAGCATTAAAGCGACTCTGAATGAATCAGTAGAAGTCTGTTTATTCAGTTTCAAAATCAAAAAGATAATGACTGTTTTAATCACAACTAACAGTAAAGCGGCTGAGATAATAAAAATCGGTTCCGCAATTAACAAACCCAAATCGAGGTTCATGCCTATAGCGATAAAAAACAGGCCTAAGAGTAAACCTTTAAAAGGTTCAATTTCGGTTTCTAACTGATGCCTAAAGCTTGAGTTAGCTAGGAGTATACCCGCGATAAAAGCGCCCATGCCCATTGAAAGACCAGCTTCCTGCATGCCCAAAGCCGTCGCAATAACTATTAATAGCGCGGCAGCTGTCATCACTTCTGCGCTGCCGTAAGATGAAATCAAACGTAAAAAAGGATTGGTCAAATAACGGCCAACAACTAAGACTCCAACGACAGCCAACACACTTATCCACCATTGCGGAGATTGGCTTTTTTCAAGTACGGAAAAGCTTTCAACTAGCAGTAAAATGGGAATAACCGCAAGATCTTGCATGAGCAATATTGAAAAACCCTGTTGGCCGGGCGGAGATTTTAGAATTTTATGTTCATTTAAAAGTTGTACCGCAAAAGCAGTAGACGATAACGACAAGGACAAACCGATAATAATCGAACTAATTACACTTAATTCAAAACTGTAATGTACTAATCCAGTAATGGCCGCAGCACTGATAATTAACTGCCCACCACCGGTTAACATAATGTGACTGCGCATGCGCCAGAGCTTTTGCGGCTCTAACTCCAATCCTATAATAAAGAGTAATAGCACCACACCTAATTCAGCGATGTGCAGAATGGTTTGAGGATCGTTCACCCAATCCATTATCTGTGGGCCGATAATTAAACCCGCGATCAAATATCCAAGAATAGCCCCAAGCTTGAATTTTTTAAAAATAGGTACTGCAACAACGGTTGCTATCAAAAAAATTAATGCGGTTCCAAGTCCACTCATTGCTTACACTTCCTAGTAAAAACGCTACAAATAGCATATCAGAATTACACGATAGGCATACTAAAGAGAAGTGAATAGCCGAAGTCAGCAAACATCCCAAGCCATTTGCACCCTGAGTATCAAAAGCGTATTGCTCTACAATCTTTACATTTTTATAACACTGCTATACTCATTAAGTTGATTTTAATGCAATAGACATTAGTTTCGGAGAAAAACCATGCAAAGACACTATTACATAAGTGATGATCTAAGCGAATTAGAAACGATTGAAAACGAGCTACAAGCCAAAGGCGTATTAAGCCCTCAAATTCATGTGTTAAGTGACAACGACGCTGAAGTCGAAAAACACCATCTACATGCCATAGAGCCGGTACTAAAAAAAGACGTAGTTCGTTCTACCGAAGTCGGAGCCATTTTAGGTTTAGTGGGAGCGGGTTTAGTACTCGTGGTAACATACCTTATGCAGTGGCACCAAAGTCCTATTGGCTGGTTACCATTTATTTTTTCAGCCTTAGTAACTTTAGGTTTTTGCACTTGGCAAGGTGGGTTGATTGGTATCCAACTGCCCCACCATCAATTCAAACGCTTTCAGGAGCTGTTACAAAAAGGTCAACATGTCTTTTTTGTCGATATCGAACATAAACAAGAAGCTATCTTAACCAGCGTAGTAAATCAGCATCCTAATTTAAAATCTGCGGGGACAGGCAAAGCTACACCAAGTTGGATAGTTAAAGGCCAACATAAATTTAGCCATGTGATGAAAGTAATGCCTTAACTTATCTGTGATCTGCTTAATTATTAACTTTAATTCGCATACCGGTCGAATACACTATGTCTTCACTTGGGCATGAATATTCTGGTTTAACTGTGACACATGACTGATCTGGTTGATCAAAACAAAAATCAAATCGAGTTTGTGTTTTCACAGGAACCTTGGTGACATTTTGGGGTAATTCGGACCATTTCCATTTGTTAATCACCTCACTAGCCGCGCTTGCAAATAGCTTGTTGGTTGCAGTGATAACATTGATGTCTCTAATTTCATTCTGTGGCGTTATTACGTATTCAATAGTTGCACAGCCTTCAATAGATCCCATTGCGGCTTTCATTGGATACCTAGCGGGAAATCTATTCAATTGCTTCCACTTTGCAGATTGCATGGCGTTTTGTGTAAGGGGCAAACCTGTATATTGATCTTCTACTGTTGTTGATGTGCAACCACTCAATATCGCTACATATATAAGGAAAGCAAGTTTATTTTTCATACAGAAAACTCCTTTTAGAGAAAAATTCATGTCAATATTTGATTGAAAACTTCATCACAATCAAGCAAATATATATTAATCAAAGACATAGTTTCACATTCCCTGTAGAAAATAAAATGGTAATTTTTAGTACCAACTATTGTTTGCTCGGCATGAATCATTAGAGTCAGAACAATGTGATTCTCATTCGAACGTTGGCTTTTATTTCCCCGCTTAAGCGTTCCATGAGTGGCGTCAGAATTAGCTAAGTAAACTGGCAGGCGACCAAATATGGATGTTGGAAGATAGAACGAAGCAGAGGATGCCAGCGCCAACGATCAGTTATCGATATGACTAAGTACCAGCGCATGCTTTTAGAATCTTAGTCGCTCAGCAATAACCTTTTCGCCTTCAAATTCATTTTTGGCTTTTGCCAAATCCCATTTCCATGCTATTTTCTGCCACAAAATTTTTTGGAGAGCTCCTATGCCTAAAGCCAGTGAAATTAAAAAGAATGCGGCCATTGAACATAATGGCAAAGTATATTTGATCAAAGATATTAACAAACTCACACCCAGCGGTCGTGGTGGTGCAAGTTTGTACCGTATGCGTTTATACGAAGTCGGTACTGGCGTTAAAGCCGATGAAAGCTTTAAAGCCGAAGAAATGCTTACCGCTGTGGATTTTAGCCGCCGTAAAGTGACTTTGTCTTACATTGACGGTAACGAGTACTTCTTTATGGATAACGAAGATTATACTTCTTACGCGCTAAACGACGAGACCATTGCCGACGAAGCTTTATTTATCACCGAAGATACCAAAGGTTTGCAAGTATTGTTGGTTGAAGGTGAGCCAGTAGGCATCGAGTTACCTACTGCCGTAGATATGTTGATTATCGAAACCGATCCTTCAATTAAAGGAGCTTCGGCCACGGCCCGCACTAAACCAGCTAAATTAAGCACGGGTTTAATGATCCAAGTGCCAGAATATATCGCCAACGGTGAAAGAGTACGAGTCAATACTGAAGAACATAAGTTTATCAGTCGCGCTGACTAAGCTCTTTATTTATACATTAATGATTGGCCAGCGAGTGCTTAGCATTAGCTGGCTTTTTTTATAGCGGTTTAACCCATACCCGATAATCCCACGACGCCAGTTCAAACTCCGTAATGCTATCAAAATTTTGCAGTTCTTGGCGCAAACACTCACGATACGACCCTGTCACTAAAGCACTGTGCAAACACACATTTTGTACTTTGGCAGAGAGATTCAATACCACCAGCACTTGGCTATAAGCATCTTGGCGCACAAAACTAAACACACTATCGGGGCTGCTATTGGCTACGTGTAACATGGTTGCGCCCCACTGGCCATTTGCTAGTGCGCTATGGGATTTTTTAATAGTAATCAACTGCTGATATAAATCACCAATTTCATGGTTGCGCCACTCAATAGGGTCACGGTCAAAAAAGGCTAAACGCTTAGGGTTTCCCGCTTCTTGCCCGTTATATATCAAGGGCATGCCATCACCGAGTACTGATAAAACAATGGCTGCTTTTAGCCCCTCACCAAACTGCTCAAACTGGGTGCCGTCCCACGCGTTTTTATCGTGATTACTCACAAAGGTCATTTTAATCGCATCTTTGGGATAGGTTTTTTCATGCCACGAATAGTACTTAAACAGCTTTTCAATTTTGAGCTTGCCCATACAAATGCCATGTAGAGTTTCATTCCACATCCATGCGTACGTCATATCAAAAGCAGCATAATGCAGGTCTCGGGTTTCCCATTCGGCTAACATCAATACGGGTTTAATTTGTTCGAGTTGCTGGCGAACTGCTACCCAAAAATCCGTCGGCACCATGCCAGCAACATCACAGCGATAGCCGTCTATGTCGCACTCTTTAACCCAATAACACATCGCTTTGGCCATGTATTCGCGTAGCTCAGGATGGGAATAATCAAAGTCAATAATGTCATGCCAATCCCACCAAGGTGTGGGGTGAAAGTCATTTTGATGGTCGCGGGAATACCACTGTGGTTGCTCAGCCACTAAAACATTATCCCAAGCACTATGATTAGCCACCCAATCAACGATCACATACATGCCCTGTGCATGAATGGCATTTACTAAGGCTTTAAAGTCATCAATAGTGCCAAACTCGGGGTTAATTGTTAGATAATTTTGTACCGCATAAGGGCTACCTAGACTGCCCTTGCGATTTTTAAGCCCAATAGGATTTATCGGCATCAAATAAATAATATCGATGCCCAAATCTTTAAGTCGAGGTAAGTGCTCAATTGCCGCGCTAAACGTACCTTGTTTAGTGAATTGCCGTGTATTGATTTGATACATCACCGCGTTTTTACACCAATCGGGATGAATTAAACGCACAGGATTTTGTGGTCTATGTCTGCTGATTGTAGCCATCTTTTCCTCCACTCGTGCTGTTAGTTATTTTATCGCCTTTTGTATCGTTACTAAGCTTTATTTAGCTTTATGTAAACTGATCACCACTGACTTATAAGCAGGAGTATTGCTTTTTTCTGCCACACTACTGAGCGGGATCAAGTCATTGGTTTCAGGGTAATAAGATGCAGCGCAGCCTTGAGGTATGGCGTATTCCACCAAGGTAAATCCTTGAGCTTTGCGTATTTGTTGGGGCTCATCTGGCCAATGGCTGTGAATATCCACCACTTCTCCGGCTTTAAAACCTAAGGCTGCAATATCCTGAGCGTTAACAAACAAGACCTGACGGCTGCCATGAATACCACGGTAACGATCATTGTCGGTATAGATAGTGGTATTAAACTGGTCATGACTGCGTATTGTCATCATCATTAAACATTTATCCGCGCCTTTGGCGGCGCTGAGTTCATGCACCACAAAATTAGCTTTTTTAGTGGCAGTATTAAACTGGCGTTTATCCCGCACGGCATTAGGTAATTCAAACTCCCCATCTTGCTCAATGCGCTGATTAAAATCAGTAAAGCCGGGGATCACTTGAGCAATGCCATCACGAATTAAGGCATAGTCATCACGATGGGCTAACCAGTTGGTTTTGCTCTGTGGTAATACCTTGGTCGCCAGCTCGGCAATGATAGCGATTTCACTTTTTAAGCTTTGACTAGCAGGCGGGATTTTGCCATGAGAGGTTTGCACCACGCCCATGGAGTTTTCCACCGTGACGGTTTGAATGCCAGTGGCTTGACGGTCTATCTCAGTACGCCCTAAGGTTGGGAATATTAAGGCTGTTTTCGCGGTATAGAGATGGGATAGATTCAATTTAGTCGATACCTGCACACTCAAATCACAGTTTGCCAAACCAGCTTCAATGGCCTGATGGTCGGGCATGGCGCGATAAAAGTTACCACCTAAGGCAAAAAATACTTTCAGCTTTTCTTGTTGCATAGCATGAGCGGCTTCAATGGCATCATAACCATCTTCTCGAGGAGCAATAAAATCATAGGTTTGTTCGAGTTTATCTAAAAACGCTTTGGGTGGTTTTTCCCAAATGCCCATAGTACGGTCGCCCTGCACATTACTGTGGCCACGCACCGGACACACACCTGCACCGGGCTTGCCTAAGTTGCCTTGCAACATTAAAAAGTTGGTCATTAGTTGAATATTGGCCACGGCATTTTTATGCTGAGTCATGCCCATAGCCCAACAGCATATGGTCTTGTTCGACGCGCAGGCAATATCTGCTGCTTGCTGAATTTGTGCCTTAGTTAAACCACTGAGCTGCTCAATATCGACCCAAGGGGTGTTAAGACAATCTTGTTTAAACTCGGCAAAACCATGGCAATATTCATCGATAAACGCCATATCTAATACCGCTTGCCCTGCGTCATGACGTTCAATTAATTCACGGCACAAACCTTTTAACAAGG
>NZ_LSNE01000011.1:2332-126891 GCF_001565895.1 Paraglaciecola hydrolytica | reverse complement strand
CATCCCCATTTATTTTAACTGGCAGATATAAGTCTCGTAACGCCGTACCTTGACCGATAACCCCCGCCACTTCTTGGGGGTTTTTAAAACGTTTTAAGCCCGTTTCATCTAAGGGGTTAATCGCCACAATTTTAGCGCCTTGACGTTTAGCCGCCTGTAAAGAGCCCAGCATACGAGGATGGTTAGAGCCCGGGTTTTGCCCAAAAATAAAAATCGCTTCGCTGTGTTCCAAATCTTCTAAACTAACCGTGCCTTTGCCTACCCCTATGGTTTCGCCCAGCCCAACACCACTGGATTCATGACACATGTTGGAACAGTCTGGCAGGTTGTTGGTACCAAACTGGCGAATAAATAATTGATATAAAAAAGCGGCTTCGTTACTGGCACGACCCGAGGTATAAAAGGCCGCTTGATGGGGTGAACTTAAGCCCTTTAAGTGGCTTGCCACCAAGTCTAAACCTTGCTCCCAGCTAATAGGCTCATAATGGCTGGCACCGGCTTTGAGGATCATCGGGCTCACTAAACGGCCTTGATCATTGAGCCAACGATCCGATTTGGTTTTTAGCTCTGCCACCGAATAACGGGCAAAAAACTCAGGTGTCACAAGTTTTAGGGTGGCTTCATCAGCTACCGCTTTGGCGCCATTTTCACAAAATTCAAAGGTCGCGCGTTTGTACAGAGGATCAGGCCAGGCACAACCAGGGCAGTCAAAACCCTCTAATTGATTAAGCTTAAACAGTAACTTAGAACCCTCAATGGCGCCTGCCTTAGTGACCACATTTTGGTAAGCGGATATCACCGCAGGCACACCTGCCGCCCATTCTTTAGGTGAAGTTACGTTTAAATTTTTAATTTCAATTTTGTCTGACATTACTCTCTACTCTTAGGAAAAAGCTAATTTTTGCTCACCACAATACACATTAAATCGCTGAGCCTTAATAAAACCTACTAAGACGATATCCGCTTCTTTGGCCAACTCGATGGCGAGGCTCGAGGGAGCGCCTAAGGCCAGTACATAGTTAATATTGGCCATCACTGCTTTTTGGATCATCTCAAAACCCACTCTGCCACTTAAGATCAATCCAAGCCCCTTCTGTTGCTCACTATTGGTGAATAACAACTCGGCATTGGCACCAATCAATTTATCCAAGGCGTTATGACGCCCCACATCTTCACGAATATCCACAATTTCAGCGTTTTGCTTAAACAACGCCACACCATGGTTGCCACCGGTTTGTTTGAATAAGGGTAAAGCCTGAGAAAATTTATCCATCAACACGGCAATATCGGCCACCTTAAGTGGCAAGCAACCTTGGTTCTTGATTTGCTGCTTTTGCTCTAAGCGCAGCAAGATGTTTTCAATGCTTTGCTGACCACAGACACCACAAGCAGAACTGGCATATTCCTGGCGAATCAAAGCGGGCAAGTCGATTTTGACATCAGCACCCAAGGTTACTAATACCCGATTAGAGCTGC
Organism: Paraglaciecola hydrolytica; assembly: GCF_001565895.1. GTDB lineage: Bacteria > Pseudomonadota > Gammaproteobacteria > Enterobacterales > Alteromonadaceae > Paraglaciecola > Paraglaciecola hydrolytica. The sequence goes on along the minus strand of NZ_LSNE01000011.1, from coordinate 125,415 downwards.
CTTGTTTAACTCGCGCTAAACCACTGTGATGGATGGCCTTAATCTGACTTAATGAATCAATCGTACCACTAGTCAACAACCAGCCTGTTACCAAATTAATATCATCACCCGGGGTTCGCATTAATGTCAGTAAAGGTTGCGCCTTCATGCTGTTGTTATTAGCACTGGCCGTTTGAATTTGTAACCAGACTTCTAGTGGCTCTTCTGCAATCACACAATCTTGCACAGAATCAGACTGCCACAACTGGTCGAAACTATGAGACTGCTTAACGTCAAAATACTTTATTGGTGACAATCAACAATCTGCCATATTAAATAATAAACCACTACGCTACCCCACAGTTCCAATAGGGTAAAGGACTAAGATGAATTCGAATGACCTTAAGTTTGCAAATCACAAAAATATATACATGTGTTAGATTTCAAGGTTCAAGCCTGATTATTGCTACACTTTGGAGTATCCTTTTTGGATCTGTTTACCTATGTTTGCTCCCGCATTAAAATTTGTCGAATTAGCCAAGTTTTGTATCGCTTAAAATTTTTTAGGCTAAGTCTAATTTTTACACAACAACTCGCCTGGGCAGATGCCAATTTTACTCCTTATTTTTCAGCGATAGTTGACTCATCTCAAGTCATCAGTGGAGGTGTATAACAAGATTTTACCAGTCGCTTATTATTGGATGGAGGCTTTAATTATAAAATAGAAAAGCACAGTTTTTTTGTCAGCTATCAAGTCCAACGAGGAGACAATGGTTCGACGAAGGTAGGCGATATTCAAGGTTATTCGAATATTGATGAAGATAACTTTAGTCAATTAAACGAGGCCTTTTATCAATACCAAGGACAAGGATGGTTTAGTCGAGTAGGTAAAACCGATGCTAACTCTGAATTTGCGGTAGCCGATAACGCCTTAGGTTTTATCAATTCGTCGATGGGCGTAAGTCCAACTTTAGTTGGCTTACCAACTTACCCACATCCAGCATTAAGTGCAATTGTGGGGCTGGATGTAAATGCAAAGAGCAAATTAGTCTCAGGTATTTTTGCTGCACAGGACTCTGATAATTTTGCACAACAATTTTATATCACTGAGCTGCGTTATCAGTTTAATCAACAAGGGAAAATCAAACTAGGGCTGTGGCACGACACTAACCAACGCTCCTTACTCAGTGATAAAAATAACGTTAAAGATGGTAGTTCTGGTTATTATCTTGTGTTGCAGCAAAACCTAAAAAGCCTAAATTGGTTAAATTCAACAAGTACACATTTGTACAGTCAATTTGCTTATGCCGATCAAAAAACAAGTGAAATTGAATGGCACTTTGGCGCGGGAATAGAGCTCGCCAATCCTTTTGAACAACAAAACCATAATCTTGGCCTTGGCTTAAGTTATGTCAAATTAAGCCCTTTACTTGCCCCCAAGCCAGCAGTGAAACAGCAGTAGAGCTATTCTATCACTGGCCTTTAAACAAAAATTTAGTCTTAAAACCCGACCTGCAATACATCATCAGTCCTTCGGGCAATCATAAAATCAACAACGCTTTGGTTTTTACCCTCAGACTGGAACTTAATTTTTTCTAATTTGCGCCTATTTTCAATTGTAACGACCTTAATCATTGATTGTTACGTTGCTCAAAAGCGGGTTTGCTGAGCTCTGAGACTTGCTCCCATACCTCATTAGGTACGAGAAAGGACATTGCATAGTGAGCAATTTTCCAGCCTTCAGCTTGTTTGACTACGACGCCGGTCCCACGAAATTTACCCCACTTTACTGATTCGGTGATTTCATCAAACCAGGCTGTATTGCCATCAGCAGAAATACGCACATACCGCTCTATCGAATGGTAAGTCCAGCCTTGCCCGTCTTTAAAACGCTCAGCAACATAGTTGTCCAATTCAACAGGGCGCGGCCAGCGCTCCCAATCATCGGTGCCCATAAATACGCCATCTTCGGTGAATAGCTCAAGATAACGCTCTTTTTGGGCTTTGCTAGCCGCATCATGCAAGCTATCCAAGGTTAAATTGATGGCTAGTTCATCGTTTTGCAGTGTGATGATATCCGTCTCTGCTTGAGTGCTGAGGCTATAAAATGTCAGCAATATGACCAACCAACTGCAATATTTATGTACCATAGAAATCACCCTTTATTTATTTTTAGATCACAGCTTACTCTGCAACAACAAAAGCTCAAGCTTGGATGAAAGTAAAAGTCGCAAGTTAGCGGTGTACTAACAGCTAAAAACCTTAAGCTCTAGCCTCCGCTGCACTATAGCTTGCTGCATAATGGCAAAACGTTGCTTGAGGATAAGTTGTTGCAGGTCTTGCCAGCCTTGGTGCTGCTGTTTATGCAAATAAGTAATTGAATCGAGTTGGCGTAGATAGACCACTTCTTGCGAATAAGTACTGAGCTCGTTTTGAATATCATCTAAGCTGGGCGCCAAGATGCCAGTCACCCTTGGCGTGGTATAAGCCATTTCTAAACCTTTTGGATCAAGGTCGGCAAACAGCAATACTTCTGTGTTTGGTGGTAGAAGACTCAATAGCGTTTTAAGCCCTTTAGTCACGGATGAGTCGTTGCCACGATAAAATACCAAGGCATTTTGATATTTAGCGTCGATGTTGACCTGCTGCCAAACATCAAAAACATCCTGATTTTCGACAATAATCACCGCCTCAAGATTAGTGATATCTATGGCAGCAAGCGGCACACGTAGGCTCACCCCCGTAGGTAATAATAACTCAGTTTTATACAAGGTGAGCGCAGCTTGGCTGGTGACAAGCACATAATGATCGTTAGGTTTGAAGTCGGCCAGTTTATCGTTATTGACATAATCCACTACTGCCAAACGGGTTTGTTTAGGTGGTAAACCTTGCAGTAAATTCAATCGTGGATAGAGCTGTTCTATGCCCTTGCGCAAGGCCACTTTACTGCTTTGATTTAATACAAAAGTTTTGCCGTTATGGTACAAGTCAAAATGCTGCTCTAACCATTGGCGTAACTTGCCTGTCGCCTTGAGCAGTAGTTTTTGTTCATCACGAAAAAAACGGCTGAGAGATGCAATCTCTGACTTTCCTAGCTCCATGTTTTAGCTAAGCCCCAGCTTCATCTTTACCTCAAACCCAGCTCTACATCACGGATTATGTAGTTACCGGTATAAATAGGATGAGGTTCGCCGCTGGTATCCAGCGCAAAATAACTTTGTTCTTCCATACCCAAGGCCTGATAACCGCCTACTACTTGATAAATCCATACCTCGGGATCAAATTCCAACTCATGTTGCTGATGATAATCCAGTGCAGTTAAACGCTGACCACTGTCGATAACCTGACAAAAATAGGCTTCGACCGCTAAACGTAATTTATCTTCGGCAAACTGGGCGGCACTTTGTTGTTCAACCTGAATATTTTGCGCCGCACGTTCAGGCTGCGCTCTTAAGTTCGAACGGTTAAAGGCTTTGATCATGCCCACTAAATGTTGCAAGTCTTGCTCGTGTTCAAGGCGATGTACATCCACAGCAGCGGGTTTAATCAAGGCTGCCGCGTGATTAAACAACATGGGTACTTTGCTTAAACTGGTGTAATTACCCGGTTTAAAATCAGGTTTATGTTCCAAGTGCAGCAAAAACCCTTTGAGCAATTGGGTACGGCCTTTAAATTCACGAAAACGCCCTATCAGTTCAAGCAAACGGGCCTGTACGATAGACAACTCTTGGATCACCTTGGAAAAACTGTGTTGCAAGGTCACTACCATTAAATGGCGTAATTCGCGGTTAGAGCCGGCTTGTTCACTGAGCTCATCAAAACGAAACATTTCCAGTTGTTTAAGTAGCTCACTAACCTGACTTTGGGCCAACTCGTTTTCACGAATTTTCGCATCGATGGACGACACATAACCAAACTCATTATTGATGCGGCTAAACAGCACTCGCACGTTATTGGAGAGTGATTCGGTTAAGGCGTAAACATGTTCAGTTAAATCCGACAAATGGGCTTCGGATTCAGCATAGCGGCTGTGATGTAGTGCCTCTTTATAATGCTGAGCGAGAGTTTTTAAGCTGGCTAAAGCCGAGCCAATATTGGCATCAATCTGGCGATTACGCTCGTCGTGCAAACTGCCCTCAAGTAGGTTACGAACCGCGCTTTTAAGACGTAATTGTGTGTCTGACTCGGGGCGCCACAAAATACCTAATTGACACAGATTGTCGATAACCTTGGGGCTATGCTGACTTTCATCCAGTGAGCCTGACAAATACACCTGCATGATCAAGTCGGCATGGCGACTCAAAGCATTAAGCAGTTTTACCCCAGCTTGTTGTAAGTGCTGATTCACCGAATTAACTCCCTGTTACTGAGATAAGTTAAGCGACTCATAACAAACTGCCTTGTTGCACGGCGTTTTCGGCCTGTTCTGTTAATGACAAGGCTTCTGTTTCATCTATAAATTTAAGCACATCGTAGAGATATTCAATTTTACCGGTGGCGATAAAGATTTGTTTTTCGGCATTGGGTTTTAGTAAATACCCCAACTGAGTTAAACGGCTAAAGACCTGTTTAAGCTGACCATCTAACTGAGTACTGGTCGAACCAAATAAACGGTTACGGGAGATTTTTTCTAATTGCTCAGCAAAGGCCGGGGTATCTTCGATAACGGTTTGGATCTCGTTTAAACGAATGGCACTGCCTTGGGTGACCGGCACGTCTGAACCATTAGCTTGTTGCACTAATAACAACCATTCCACCAGCGGCATTAAATGGCTGGATATTTCCTGAAACTGACTGCCCAAATGTTTGCGTTCGTTGTCATACAGGCTTTGATAAGCGGCAAAAAACACATCACCATCAGAGGCGGTGGCTAAAGTACGATTTAACACGTTGAGCTGAGTTTCAACTTTGTCACTGTTGCCCGAGGTTTTTAAATAGCGCCAGGCTTCTTCATCGCTAATCTGACAAACAAAGGCCCCAGATAACAGCAATTCGAGGATACGACCTTGTTCAGTGATCATGCTTGTACCTCCGTTTTATCACTTGTTAGCTCACTAGCATGTTGACGAGCTTTGGCTTGTTTTAAACGCTCAGTAATGGCCGATATTTTGGGCTCTACTACTTGTAACTGACGGGTGGTTTTGTCGATTAAATAGCGATTTTCAAACAAGGTTAGTACCTCAGACTCGGGGTTAGGAAAGGCTCCAACCACGCTGATGTTATTGTTTTGACAGGCATCAAAAATCTTTTTCACGTTGCTTTGGTGCAAGGTGCCTAATTCGTCAATCGGCCAATGAATTGTGGCATCGGCACTGCCCCGCAACAAACGGGTAAAGGCCAACAAAAACTTACACAAGATCAAATACGCCATACCATGACTGGACGACTCATTTAACTGTCTGTCAGTACGGATAATCAAATCACTGTTGCCTTCACGCAAATGCAACTCAATGTCGAGCAACTTACTGATCCCGCCACTTAGTGCTGCACGGCCTAATATATCCAAGACTTTACGCATGCTCTGGGCATAGTCGTCATCAGGCAAGTCGTTGGCACCTTCGCTCATCCATTCGTGATAAAGTTTGTTGAACTGGGCGAGTTCTGGCCAAAATTCCAGTTCGCTGATACGCGAACGAATTTTAACAGCTGACTCCGATACCCCTTCTAAAAACAGCTCTTCGTCCACTTCTTTACTGATACGTTTACTTTGACTGGCGATACGTTTGTCAATGTCTTCCAATACATTGTAATACTGGGTCAGATCTGCACCAAAGATACGCCCCTGCTCACGTAAACCCTGCATTTTTTGCGGCACTATCTCGTTGAGTAAGCGTGCTAAATGGGCAACTAAACGGCGGTGATCGACACCACGAATGCCCTTGTCATTTACATAGGCGCACTCTTCACGTGAGCGCTCCCACGTATCCGACAAACCTGTACCCGCTTGGGCGGCAATCAATTGATCAAAATGTTCGACATAGTCTTTGATATCATTTAACAGGCTTTCACGGCTTTGTAACAAGGCCTGACCTTCGCTAATACGCTGGGCGATATTTAAGGTTTCGCTAGGCGCCTTGGCCATATCGGCCTTACTTAACAAACTAATTTTAGCCAAAAGTCGTTTGATGTTTTGCACTTCCAGCTCTTGTTCTTTAGCGGTTTTTAAGGCCTGTTCAGCTTCGCCTTGTTGCTCTTTAAGTTGTTGGCGTAACTCTTTAAATTGAGCCTGCGCCTGATTTAATTCACGTTCAGCACTGGTCGCGGCTTTTTTCGCCTTAGCCAATTGTTGCTGCCAGTTAAGTTTGTGGCCGGTAAATACGGTTTTATACCAATGTTCATAGTCTTTAACTTTGTGCCTATGGGTTTCAGTATGTTGAATATCCTGTTTGAGCTGTTTGATTTGCTTTTGCAAACTGCCTATTTCGTCTACATCTACCCCACGATTAGCCAGTTCGTCGGCCAACCATTGTTCTGATTTTTTCTTATCCAGCGCCGCCGTTTGACGGGCTTTTTGCATATATTGCTCAACCTGAGTCACTTGCTGCTGGGTATCGCCAATCAGTTGCTGCCAATGAAATTGATGTTCGGTTTCAGCTTCACGTAATTGATCTTGCAAAGCTTGCACGGTTTCTTGGTGCTGAGCCTGCTCTTTTTGCTGCTGAGTTTCGTTTTGCTTGAGCAGAGTTTTATTATGCTGTTTACGCTCACTCAGGGCTTGGTTGTATTCTTGCTGCACCTGCTCTTTATCTTGTTGCAGACGTTTGCGTTTCGCTTCAGCGGTACGGCTATCACTTTCACATTTCGCTTGTTGTAACTCGGCATTGCGCACAGCTTCACTGGCCTTGGCGAGTTCCAACTCGGCTTGATTCTGCTTTTCAAGCTGTTCTTCAAGAGCCAATTGTGCGGCTTTGAGTTGCTGTTGCAAAGCATGTTCGGACTGAGCATATTCCGGCAGGGAAACCGTACTTAGATCCAGCTGTAATCCAAACACCCTGTCGTTGTTATTCTCGGCTTCAAACTGTGGTTTTAAGTCGTTGCGTTTAAGCAATTCAGGGTGGATGACCTTACCGAGTTTTTGCTCCCAACCCGGTTGCTCTTTACGTAGAGTTTCAAGCAAGCTGTTATGACCAGGATAAAGTAAGGCCTCAACTTTATTAACTTGCTGTTGTTGTTGCTGAGTGCTTTTACGACTTTGCTCTAAGGCTTCGTTACTTTTATTTCTGAGCTGCAGGGCAGTTTGATGAGCCTGCTGAGCAGCGCGTTGTTTATCCCGCGCCGCATCTTCTATGCTGCTGGCTTCTTTTATACTGGCATCAAGTATGTCCAACTGGCTTTGTTCAAACTCACTGTAACCCGCATTTTTTAAACTGGCGTTTAAGCTAGCCTGCTGAATTTTAAGCTCAGCTAAGCGTTGTTGAAATTCACTGGCTTGCTGGGTTTGTTGTTGCAAAAAGTCCTGTTTAATTTCTTGATGACGCTGTTGTTCCTGAGTTTTTTGCTCGGATAATTTGTCTTGCAACAGCTGCTTTTGCTCATTGTAAGCATCCAGCTCCATACTCAGGGTTTCAGTCAGCTCAGCCACCCGTTTGTTATAGGCTGATTCAACATCCTGATGTTTTTCGGTTAACAGCTGATAACGGGTATTAGCGCTCGTTAATTCACTGATCCATTGGGGTAGGATCTGCAGGTTGGCTTGCAGGGCTTCAATGTTTTGGCTTTGCCAATCATCAAAGTCTTTTTCGACCTGTTCTAAGTCTTTTTCAAGCTTGTGACCATCGGCTTTAGCTGAAGATAACAACTGATTTAAACCATCACGTTTAGTTGACCAATCGGCTTCTTGTTTTTTGATTTCAACTACGCTGTCTTCAAACTGGCCTTGATGCACAATAATGCTGGCCGCTAACTTACTTAAGTCAAAATCAAACTGCAGTTTTAACTCAGCTAAACGTAACTCACTTTGGCTGAGTTCATGATCAGCGCGCTCTAACTTGGCAAATTCGGGGCGAATTTCATCAAACTCTTTAATTAAATGACATTCACGGATCCAATCTTCAACCCGGTTGCGGCTTAAGCTGGATGTGGGTGGTTGCACGCCATCTTCTTCTAAAATCGCTGCAATCATGGCCTTGATGGTTTCCATCTTGCCTTCTTTGGAATGCACCGCTTTAGCCAGTTTTTCAATATGACGTAAATGATGGTTGCTGGCACACAAACTAAAAATACGCGCATAACCTAAGACTTCGCGGCTGTTAGCGCAGCCATTGAGCACACCACGATCATTTTGTAATATCGCGCGATAATCTTTGGTATTCAACAAGTTAGTCACTAAGACATTAGAACGTTTGAGGCTGCGGGCCAGTTCATTCATTGACACAGGAACGTGTTCACCCCCTTTGTTTTTATACAAATAATCGCTTAACTCAAAGGGTTTGCCGATAAAACGATAGTTCACGCCATTACCGTTTGAAGCCAACACTACCTGACATAAATCCTGCTCATTACGCTCGTATTCGTAAATGATAAAACTCGACTCACGAGGCAAATACCAGCGCTCAAAACTATCGCGGGTGGCGGGCACCACGCGGCTGGGATATTCACCATAAAATACCGGGATCAAGCGTTGTAAGGTAGTTTTACCCGAGGCGTTAGTACCACAAATATTGGTATGGCCTTTTAGTTTTAATTCCACCACGCCGGGTAGATGGGTATCAATCAAAATAATGCGGTGTAAGCCTGGCATAAACATCCTTCAATCAAGGCTAAAAATCAATCAGTGCGCTGGCTGGAGCGCAAAGTCAAAGGCCGCATACTACCGAGTTTTAACTGCGTTTAACACCCTGTTCAGCACAAGAGTTCTATCTGCATAAAAATAGGCGCTTACGCCAATGATAAGTGGGTGATATCACTGCGAATTATTAATTTATAGAAAACAACCGGCCGAGTTTAGCGCTGAGGACATAAACTCCAGAGCTCGATTTTTAACCTTGATTTTATTTATAAGCTGGTTATTATCCAGAGTCTATTTTGAGGGAAAAATGCTTAAACATCGCACCACCATCAAGAGTAACCTACTCACCTTACCAAGTTAAGCCGAGCGTAATCTTTACGCTCGGCAGCTATTCCTGTTTGTTCATTTAATTTAATTTTAATAATTTAGTCCGGTTGGAGATTTCACCGTGCTTATGTCTTTGTTCAAGCCTAGCAACACGTTTGTTGGTTGCCCTTTATTTGTGAAAAATACAGCCTTCGGCTTTATTAACTGGCTACGTGCACTGAACATCGTACTTAATCCACACCGCGACCTAAATAAAAGCCTTAGAAAACCTAAAGACAAATAAAGCCCAAACACAAAACTAAGGGCTCTATAGAGCCCTTTTTTTGTTAATTGAATTTTTGTTTATTTACTTTTTGTTCATTTTAATAGGTAAAACATTATGTCAAAACAACCCGATATTATTATTTCAGATTTAGATTTAGCAGCGATAGAGCGTCAACTTGAAAAAGCCAAATTGCCTGCCGATTTTGTTAACGCCCTAGAACAAGAACTTTATCGTGCGACGATTGTGAAAGCCAAAGACCTGCCTACTGATGTAGTGGCCCTTGGCAGCCAAGTTACCTTTAAGATCTTAAATACCAACAACATATTTACCAAAACCTTATGTTTTCCTGCTGACATGAATAAACACCAAGATGGTATTTCGATATTTGCCCCTATTGGTTCTGCCTTGTTGGGTTTAAAAGCGGGTCAAAATATTAATTGGCAAACCCTGAGCGGTCAGCAATCTGTAGAAATTGTACAAGTTCAGGCTAAAGCAAGTTAAGCCAGCTTTAGATGACAACACTGCACTATTTTGCACAGCTAAAAGCGAATTAATTATAAAAAACGATTTTTCACCTGTTTCTAAACATTAACTTATAGGAGAGATGAATGGAGTACATTCATAAAACAATTTCGGACTTAAAGCATAGTAGCCCGGCGCAGGCAGAATTTTATCAAGCTGTTGGCGAGGTATTGGATTCTTTAGCCCCAATACTGGCAAGCAACACAAATTACCAGCGTCAGGCTATTATTCAACGTCTTGTTGAACCAGAACGTCAGATTATGTTTCGGGTACCTTGGGTTGATGACAAGGGCGAGATTCAGGTTAATAAAGGCTATCGAGTTGAATTTAATTCAGCGTTAGGCCCCTATAAAGGCGGTTTGCGCTTTCATCCCTCGGTGAATGCCAGCATTATTAAATTTTTAGGTTTTGAACAGATTTTTAAAAATGCCTTAACTGGTTTACCTATTGGCGGCGGAAAAGGCGGCGCCAATTTTAACCCTAAAGGGCGCAGCGACGGCGAAATCATGCGTTTTTGTCAATCATTTATGAATGAACTTTATCGTCACATTGGCCCAACAACCGATGTTCCAGCAGGTGATATCGGTGTAGGCGCACGAGAAATCGGTTATATGTTTGGTCAGTACAAACGCTTGACCGGTCGTTATGAGGGTGTGTTTACCGGCAAAAGTTTGTTATGGGGCGGCTCATTGGTGCGTAAAGAAGCCACAGGTTACGGTGCCGTTTATTTTGCCGATTATATGTTGCAAGCGCGCGGACATAACTTACAAGGTAGGCGCTGTTTAGTCTCTGGTGCCGGTAATGTCGCCATTTATGCGATGGAAAAACTTTATCATTTGGGTGCAACACCAATCAGCTGCAGTGACTCTTCTGGCACCCTTTACCATGCTGAAGGTATTGATCTTAAGTTGATCAAACAACTTAAAGAACAACAACGTGCTAGCCTTATTGGATACCTCGATAACTATCCTGACGCTAAATATACGCCGGTGTCCGACTATCCTGTCGATGGTCATGCGGTATGGCGCTACAAGGCAGACGCAGCCTTTCCTTGTGCAACACAAAACGAATTAACTAAAGCCGATGCCGAGGCTTTAATAACCAATGGTTGCCAACTTGTCAGTGAAGGCGCCAATATGCCATCCACGCAAGAAGCTATCGACGTTTTTATTGAAGCACGTATCGCTTATGGCCCAGGCAAAGCGGCAAATGCAGGTGGAGTAGCCACCAGCCAATTAGAAATGGCGCAAAATGCCAGCATGCAAAAATGGACGTTTGAAGAAGTGGATCAAAAACTCCAGCAAATCATGAAAAATATTTTTGTGACTGCCAGTGAAACAGCTAAAGAGTTTGGTCAAGAAGGTAACTTAGTATTAGGTGCCAATATTGCCGGTTTCCGTCGAGTAGCCGATGCCATGATTGAACAAGGTGTGGTTTAATTCAGCTGCTTTAAAAATATATGAGTTAGCAAAGTGAAAAGCGAATTCTGACCTACTGAAACTGGCGGGTGTAAAGTAGATTATGTTGAAATGAATGCAGTAACTTAAACAAACGTCGAAACCAGTTTAACGTTACTGCATAATTAAATCCCAAAGCGAGAGTTCAAATATCATCCAAAACTGTTACAATTAGTTAGAACGTTTAATTGAATGAGTTAGCTCTTTGAAATCTCAAGCCATTCATTAAGCCACTGTCAATTTAAAGGATTAAATATGTTTGCGTTTTTAAAATCTAACCCTGTCAAAAAACTTCGAAAGATCTATGATCAAAAATCCACTGAGGCGATGTTTGCCCAGCGCAAAGGCGATATACGCAGTTATTCTCAGCTAACCGCTGAAGCGGAAGAGCTGTGGCAACAAATTCTGGCATTTGAGACTAAAACCAAACGATAAACTTGCCAAATTAGTTACTAAGTTGGCGAATGGCATTTTGTTGCTACACTTTCTGTAAGAAGTTTACTGCTGGCAAAGTAGGTCTAACAGATGAGTATTAAAACATACCGCAAAATTTTTGCCGATTACCAACAAGGTTATCTCAGCGCTTTTAGCATTTTTCGTCAACCACTGCCGCAAAAATCAGAAGTCATTTTAGCGACAGAAGATTATAGCAAGTTGCAAGATTGTGTGGCTAAAGCGCTCAAAGGCCAAGTGATGACACTGCTACTCGTCGAGCAAGCCACCTCCAATAAAAGCTTGATCGTTAATAGCCTCGCTCAACAGTCCAAAAAAGCCATATGTGTAGTTGATTGTGTGCAGCTTAATAACAAATACATTGGAGAGACGGAAAAAAATCTGGCGCGCATTATTGCCGATGCCCATACCCATGATTGGATTTTGTTTTTTGATGAAGCCGATGCCTTATTTGGTAAACGTACTAAGCTAACGGCAAATCATGAGCATTATGCTAATCAGGAAGTGAGTTATTTATTTAAACTATTCAACCAACATGCAGGTTTGTATGTGCTGGCTTGCGACGAAGCCAATTTATGCAAAACCTTAAAACAACGTGTGTCCTATAGTCTAAGACCCCTGCCAAGCTCTGTACCAAGCCCACTCGCTTAGGCTGGCATTGGTATATGTCCATCCAATAAAAAATCCTCTCGATAAAAAGTAAGAGGTAGTGATCTGGCAGACTGGGTGAAACTGACTTTATCCGTTAAAGTTAAACATAACCAATTTTGGCAAGACTCTGGCTCAGTGGAAATGATCGCCTGCGGATTAACAATCGCGATATTTATGCCGTTTTCGATACGCGCGGATGGGTAACGAATGACATCGACCTGAGCTTGCGCCTGCAAATAATGCCCGACAGCTTGGCTAAAGAGGTATTGGCTAGGATCCAATAAAGTAGATTTTACCGAGGCAAAATCATCCAAACTTAAATCAGCACAGTTGCTGGTTTTTACTTCCAAATTAAACATCATATGCTGCGAACGGATAGGCTTGTCGTAGGCAACTTGCATATGGTGCAAAAACACAAATCGATAATAGGCGACTTCCCCCAAACACGCATGTTCATCTTCAGAGGCATAAAAAAAGCTTGGTAATAAACGGGTCCCAAAACGTGAACCATATTTGAGCGGAGGATAACGAAACGGGGTTTTAAGCAGATAGTGCATATGCTCCGTGCCTTCACGATAACAAGGTTTAACCTCATCAAGCATTTGTTCAAGTAAATATTGCTCGTCGAGATCATCCACTAATTGAGTTGTAGCAGCGACTTGCTGAGTTTCAACTAAACGTTTAACCCAAGCACGATAACTCAGTGGGCAGGGGCTTTGTTGATATAAACCTTTGAATTCATCCAATATTGGCATACAACAGGCGCTTAGATTTTGCCGCGCATAGCGTCTAAATAATCATTGGTTTGCATTAAACCCAACACACTTTGCACCAACTCCACAGGTTTACCACCTAAAGCCATGTTGGGCGTACTAAACCAATGGCGCATAAAGGCTTGATCACCACCGGATATGGCAAACAATGAGCGATACAAACGGATAAAATGTAAAGACAACTCAGAAGATTTAGACTCAGTACCTAAGCCTGAACCTTCTTTGCGCGATAGAGTAGAACGATTAACCCCAATGATTTTTCCCGCTAAGGCTTTACTGACACCGAGTTCTCTACAGGCATTATTAAAGGCCTTAAATAACACTGAGGCTTTATCACTGTTAGTTTTAGCAAGAGCAGACATGGCTGACTCCGTTTAGTTGGTTTGACATGACCCTACCTCAAAACGCAACATTTGTCACTTTTTACTATATTTTGATGCATATAAAGCAAGAATACACATAAATACTTAAGATAATAACCAACAAAACATATTGAATTTAACGCTAGTCAGGTCATGATTGGCTCCCAACAATTTTGTTAGCAAGCAGGTTTAAACATGAAAGCAGTTGCCTATCGCCACTCTTTAGCTACCGACGACCCATTGTGTTTAATTGATGTGCAAATAGAAAAACCTGAAGCCACCGGCTACGACTTGCTGGTAAAAGTGGCAGCAGTGTCGGTTAACCCAGTTGACTGCAAAGTACGCCTTAACGTTGATCCTATGGGTAATAATAAAATACTCGGCTGGGATGCGGTTGGCACTGTGGTCGCAATAGGTGAACAAGTCAGTCTATTTAAGGTTGGTGATGAAGTATTTTATGCTGGCGATATAACTCGCAGTGGTAGCAATGCCGAATTTCAGTTAGTTGATGAGCGTATCGTGGGGCATAAACCCAGCACCTTATCTAACGCCGAAGCGGCGGCACTACCCTTAACATCAATCACGGCTTGGGAAATGTTGTTTGACCGACTCGACATCAACAAAAACACCAAACCCATTTTGTTAGTGGTAGGAGCATCTGGAGGGGTGGGTTCTATCCTGATCCAATTGGCTAAAAATCTAACTCAGGCAACCGTCATTGGTACGGCTTCACGCCCTGAAAGCCAAGCCTGGGTAAAACAACTTGGGGCTGATTATGTTATTGATCACAGCCAGCCACTCAAACCTCAGCTTGCACAACTCAACATTGCACAAGTTAGCCATGTGGCCTGCACTACTCACGCACATCTACATTTGCCCGCCCTTGTAGACTTGCTCAAACCACAAGGAAAACTAGCCATAATCGAATACGCAGCGCCAAACTTAGATATTAATCTGTTGAAAGATAAGAGTATTTCACTACATTGGGAGTTTATGTTTACCCGCGCCAAACATGCAAGCGAAGACATGGTTGAACAACACCATCTGCTCAACAAGGTCGCTCAGCTGATTGATCGGGGCACTTTAATAACGACCTTAGGCAAACATTTGGGAAGCATCAATGCAGTAAATCTACGAAGTGCTCACCAACTTAGCGAGAGCAATCAAACAATAGGTAAAATAGTACTTGAGGGATTTTAATAGCTGGGCGCTGTTAGTTATCAGCGCCTAAACTAAGTAAGCTATTTTTTATTTAAGGCTGGCCTAAGTTTTATTTCAATATCAGTTTTTGAAGTGTTCTTTATTGCGTTTATTAATACGGCTACGAAATTCAGCCACCACTAAGAGTGTCATTAATAATCCACCTACTAAAAAAAATACCGTTGTCATACAACCTCCTGTTATATTTTTGATGGCGCACTCATCCGTAAAATATGTTCTTGTTTACATTCGTTAAAAATAATCTCGTCTTTACAACGCAACTTCTAGTTAACTACTAGGTGCACTAAGTATTGGCGTTATACGGTAACTATTTTTACTCTAGCGACTATGTTTGTTATTGGATCTGTTATTGAGTTTTGTCGCTAGCTCATAAAGTATACAGCAAATAGCACACCAATTCAGATAAAGTTGAGTAACAAATAAAAAATACCTAAACAAATCATACTGATAGCCTTATAAATAATAAATAACACACTATTCTAAGCCGTATTAACCACGCTGTTGCACCAAAATAAGTATCAATTGACATACAGGTGTGAACACGTCGCATAATTATAAAGTTTGATAGCTCATTATTATTCCGTTTCTTTACTTAAGGCTTTACCATGGTGTGATTAATAATTAACTCAGGTTTTTTAACATGACAAACAAGCTTAATGACGACACGCTGATGGCACTAAAAATTGCTTTTAGTTACATGCCAAAAGCCATCGAAGTCACTAAATACGAGTATGGTGAGCGCTATATAACTGTGCTTGAGCATATCGAAACGGTACGTGAAGAATTAATCAGCAACGATGTAGATCCCGAAGAAGTCTATGGTGAAATTAATGCTGATATTGCACCAAATTCCAGCTATTAAGCTTTAGTAAGGTCACTTTAAAGTCTACTGTATTAAAACACTCTAGCCGCTTTAAAGAGTTGCAAATGTGCGACAACCAAAGCGGTGATATCGCGCTGATAACCGCCACCTATCACAGCTACGATGGGAAAACCTTTATGCTCACAGGTAGAAAACACTAAGCTATCTCGTTGATAAATCCCTTGTGTGCTGATATGCAAATGACCTAGGTCGTCATTGATATGAATATCCACTCCTGCGTCATAAATAACAGCGTCGGGTTGAAAGGTGTTAAGCGCCAAATTTAAAGCCTGATCCACCGTTTCTAAATACTCGGCATCTTGTGTACCTTTAGCTAGATTAAAATCCAGATCAGATTGTTGTTTACGTGCCGGAAAATTCTTTTCGCCATGAATAGACACCGTATAAACCTGCGGATTATTGCTTGCAAGTTTTGCAGTGCCATCGCCTTGGTGCACATCACAATCAAAGATCAGCACCTTATCAATGCCCTTGTGTTGCAACATGCTCAAAGCAGCCAGATACAAATCATTAAACAAACAAAAACCGGCGCCATAGTTAGCAAAAGCATGATGATAACCACCAGTAAGGTTTAAGGCCTTGCCATGTTCAAGAGCTAATTTAGCGGTTAAGAGAGTGCCACCAACAGCAGTCAGTGAACGTGCAATTAGCTGCTCAGACCAAGGAAAACCTATCCTACGCATGGCTTTAGGATCAAGTTTTCCCGTTGTTAATTGCTCAACATAAGTGGGATTAAATACCTGAGACAATTCAGCTGGAGTAATCGCTTGAGGTTGGTAAAAATGCACATCAGGCACATGTAATTCGGCCAGTTTATCGCGAATGCCCTGATATTTTTCGATAGGAAAACGGTGTTTAACTGGCAATGTAAGTTGGCTATAAATTGGATGAAAAACTAATGGTGTCATTTACAAACCGAAAAATAAGAACTAGCGTACAGGGCTTAACTACAATAATAAAAGGCATGTAGATGAAGTACCAGCATATCAACAAACATTCAAAACAACTAAAACCCTTTTTTCTACCTTTGATTTTAATTGCCGGATTAAATCACAACGCGCAAGCCGACGTTACCTACCAAGACCAACAAAATTTGCATGAGATCGTTAAACAAATCTCACCAAAAAACATTGAAAAAGACGTTATTAGCTTGGTCAACTTTGGTACCCGTCATACCCTTTCTGAAACAGAATCTGATACTCGTGGCATCGGTGCAGCAAGACGCTGGATCAAAAGTGAGTTCGATGCCATTTCAGAAAAATGTGGAGGATGTCTTAAAGTTTATTATCAATCGCAGATTATCCAAGGTGAAAGCCGGATCCCCAATGCCACTGAGGTAGTCAGTGTTATCGCGGTCCAACGCGGTATCAGCGACCCAAATAGATTTGTCATGATGTCGGGGGATATCGACTCCCGGGTATCTGACCCGATGAACTCTAGTTCAGATTCCCCTGGCGCCAATGATAATGCCTCAGGTTTAGCTGGCACCTTAGAAGCCGCGCGGGTTTTAAGCCAATATAAATTTAATGGCAGCATAGTGTATGCAGCCTTAGCTGGTGAAGAACAAGGCTTGTTTGGCGGTAAAATTTTAGCCGAAGCGGCTAAAAAAGACGGTTGGCGTTTAAAAGCAGTATTAAACAATGACATGATTGGCAACATCGCTGGCATCAATGGCGTTATCAACAATACCAGCGCACGGGTATTTGCCGAAGGCACACGCATGACCGAAACCCCAGAAGAAGCCCGTTCTCGGCGTTTTACCGGTGGCGAAGTTGACTCACCAAGCCGCAACATAGCACGTTATATTGACTGGATCGCCGATCGTTATATTCCTAATCTCGATACTATGGTGATTTATCGCTTAGATCGTTTTACCCGCGGCGGCCATCATCGCCCCTTTAATGATCTTGGTTATCCCGCAGTGCGTATTATGGAAACCAACGAAAACTATAATCGTCAACACCAAGATTTACGCACTGAAAATGGTATTGAATATGGCGATACCTTAGCAGGGGTTAACTTTCCTTACGCCGCTAAACTCACCTCACTTAATGCAGCATCTTTAGCCAGTATGGCGTGGGCTCCCTCCCCTCCAGCTAAAGTCAGTATAAAAGGTGCTGTGCAACCTAGTACCACCTTAAATTGGGCAGCCTTAGATAAAAAACAAAACCCACAGTTAGCAGGCTATAAAATTTATTGGCGTTATACCGATGCACCACAATGGCAATACAGCAAGTTTGTTGGTGATGTCACTGAATACACACTCGACAATGTCGTCATCGACAATTACTTTTTTGGTGTAGCCAGCGTGAGTACAGAAGGTTACGAAAGTCCGGTGGTATTCCCAGGGGCAGCGGGTGCTTTTGGTGAGTAACCTGGAGATTTTTTAGCGACGATTTTATTAATCGCAGCTAAATGCAGGTTAGATATATTCCACACAGTGTCGCTCTGTTTTATCGCTTAGGTCTATGCTACTTAAAGTAGCATAGACCTCAAGCCTAAGCCTAAAATC
Organism: Paraglaciecola hydrolytica; assembly: GCF_001565895.1. GTDB lineage: Bacteria > Pseudomonadota > Gammaproteobacteria > Enterobacterales > Alteromonadaceae > Paraglaciecola > Paraglaciecola hydrolytica. Next base: position 107,282 of record NZ_LSNE01000011.1, on the reverse strand, counting down.
AGTACGCCCGCAACTTCTCAACGCTTTTATCAGGCTTTTTTCTTGTCTAATTCAATGACTTCAGCAGTGTCTTCAAGTAACACCTGCTGAGCAGTACTGCCTTTTAATAACTTAGTAAGGGCATTTGAGTTTTTAGCTAACATGATACCTAGCTCTTCCAGTACCGAGCCTTCAATTGCAAGACCTTTCGCTTCAATAAACTCGCTAAGGTTATCTGCCAAATCCAGCATCTTGTCATACTTGTCTGCTTCTTTTTTATCTGCCGTCACAAATTTCTCAACCCCTTTATGTTCTACAACATAGCGAATGATAATGGCCATTTCAGGTTCCTCTGGTTATTACAATAAATTAATACAGAACACGTTTAAGCTAACACAAACAACCTTACTAAAATGCATTGTTTGAGTTGCGTTTTGTTATGGCAACATACTACTGTATAAACAACTGTATAAGCAATGAGTTATTGATCACTATTTTTCTAAACTCTGATGTTGTGTTAATTTTTGTTCTTTCTAAAAAATCGAATAAAAGCTCTCATTTTAAGGGTTTTATTTCTCTTCCATTCAACCTTATAGTGTCTATATAAATGCAACAATAGCGACTTTCATTTTTGTTAAAAGACACTCAACAAAGCTATGGCTGGCTCACTATCAGCCTACATTGGCTAACCACCTTTACCGTTCTGAGCATGTTTGCATTGGGTTTGTGGATGGTAGAACTGGATTATTATAACCCTTGGTATAAAGATGCCCCTCACTACCACAAGAGCATAGGTTTGTTATTAGCAGCCGTGTTAATACTGCGTTTGATGTGGAAACTCAAACAAGTCAAACCTGCTGGTATTGGTAAACCTTGGGAACAACGGACTGCAACTGTAGTTCATGCCTTCTTATATCTCGGTTTGTTTAGTTTGTTTTTAAGCGGCTACCTGATTTCTACCGCTGATGGACGCGGCATAGACATATTTAGCTGGTTTACTCTTCCCTCATTGGGACAATGGTTTGCTAATCAGGAAGACCTCGCTGGAGATATTCACGAATGGTTGGGTTATGCCTTAATCGCTCTTGTCGCGGTACATGCCGGCGCGGCACTAAAACATCATTTTATAAACAAGGATGCGACACTAAAACGCATCGTTAAACCATTAACTCCAATAAAGGATCCAAAATGAAAAAAACGTTACTCGCCGCCAGTTTGTTAAGTACTTTGGCGTTTAATAGTGTCGCAGCTGATTATGTTATTGATACTAAAGGGGCCCATGCTTCGATTAATTTTAAAATTCAACACTTAGGTTACTCTTGGTTAACGGGTAGATTTAACGATTTTAATGGCAAGTTCAGCTATGACGCTGCCACACCAACAACATCCAAAGTCAATGTGACGATTAATACTGGCAGTTTTGACTCTAACCATGCTGACCGAGATAAACACATCAAAGGCGAAGACTTTTTACACGCCAGTAAATATCCAGAAGCTAAGTTTGTCAGTACCAAAGTTGAAGACTTAGGTACTGGAAAGCTAAAAATTATCGGGGACTTCACCTTACATGGTGTGACGAATTCCATTGTGATAGAAGCCAGTAAAATAGGTGAAGGTCAGGATCCATGGAAAGGCTATCGTGTAGGTTTTGCAGGCACCACCCGTATCGCACTGGCGGATTATGGTATCACTTATAATTTGGGTCCTGCTTCTACTTATGTGGAACTTGAACTACAAGTTGAAGGCATCAAACAATAAGACAACTTAGGCTGCCTTGAGCCTGTCCTTGTGACAGGCTTTTTTTATTGGTTTTAAAATAACCAACGAGCAAGTAATATACCCAAAGCAGTGGAATTGCACGGCGGCGGCAATTGAACTCAGAACCATGAACTTAGCCGCACTAAGTGTTGCTTAATTTACAAATCACGGTGAGTGAGTGCAGCAAACAAACTTGCAGTTTCGAGGAAGAAGGGTATATCTTGTTTAGCAGTAAATAAATAAGGAACAGAAATGAACCAGAAAAAACTAATTGGATTGGTAATCCTGATTGTCGGTTTAGTCTTATTGTATTTTGGCTTTAATCAGGCTAACTCCGCAGTAGGTGAAATAGGTGAAGCCATTACCGGAAAATACAGTGATGAAACCATGGCATATTTAATTGCAGGCTTAATTGCCAGCGTTGTGGGTTTGTTTACTGTACTGAAAAAATAAATGCAAACCATCGGCCTAATTGGCGGTATGAGCTGGGAATCTACCGCTAGTTATTATCAACTGCTAAACCGTGAAGTAAAACAACGACTTGGTGGTTTACATTCAGCCAAAATAGTTTTGGTGAGTGTTGATTTTGCTGAGATAGAACAGCTTCAGCATCAGGGCAATTGGCAACAAGCTGGCGATGTTTTAGCTCAAGCCGCACAAAGTGTAGAGGCTGCCGGAGCAGACTTTTTCCTTATCTGTACCAATACCATGCACAAGGTAGCGGAGCAGGTTAGCGCCAGCGTATCCATCCCCTTATTACATATCGCAGATGCCACTGGTGCCGTGTTAATTGAGCATAAAATTAAAAAAGTTGCCTTACTTGGTACACGTTTCACCATGCAAGAAGACTTTTACAAAAAACGTATAACTGAGTCTTTTGGCATTGAAGTACTGGTACCTAGTGCAGATGAGCAAACTTTGCTGCACGACATTATTTATCAAGAACTGTGTTTAGGTATCATTAAGGATGATTCTCGCCGAACATTTATGCAGATTATGCAAAACTTAGTCACTCAGGGTGCAGAGGGCATTATTCTCGGTTGTACCGAAATTGGTCTACTAATCAGCCAAGCCCATACGCAGTGCAAACTATTTGATACCACCTCCATCCATGTCAACAGTGCAGTCAATCAAGCCTTAAGTTAAAACCAATTCTATTAAATGCACGGTTTTACATTTGTTTACATTGTGCTGCGAACCAAATGCTCTGCATTGAATCAAAATCCTGCACCATTGCAAAATCGAGATTCTGATAAACTGACTTAAGGATAAAACACCATGCCAAAAGTGAATGCTTGGATAGTACAACACCTCAAAGACAACCTGATTTTTCTGCTGGCAATTTTAGTTTTATTTGCCTCACGTAGCACCCTAGCAGATTGGTACATAGTGCCAACAGGCTCGATGCAGCCCACCATAGTCGAGGGAGATAGAATATTAGTTAACAAAATGGCTTATCGCATTGAACTGCCTTTTACTGATATTGGTTTAATAGACATAGCAACCCCACAACGGGGTGACATAGTCGTATTTAATTCTAAAGCCGCAGATACCCGTTTGGTTAAACGAGTGATTGGTTTACCCGGTGACAACATCGCCATGGTCGATAATCAACTGGTAATCAACGGTCAAGTCATTACCTACCAAACTAACGAGGACGCAAATGCAATCAGCGAATTATTAGCTGAGAAATCACACGCAGTGCAATTTATCCACCGTGAGCAAGTTATAGATAATTTTAACACCGTCACCGTGCCCACTGATCACTATTTGGTATTGGGCGATAATCGTAATAACAGTTCTGATTCGAGAGTTATTGGATTTGTACCTTTTAGCGAAATTCAAGGTAAAGCACATAGAGTACTGGTATCTCTTGATCCTGAAAATTACTATCTGCCACGTACATCACGAACGCTTAGCCCATTAATCTAAAAATAAAACACTTTAAAATCAATCAATTAAAAATTAATTAAAAAATATTTTATTTATTGAGTTGAAAAATGTTTGTGCAGATATATATCTAAGTTGTAGTCGCCGAAAGGGACTACAACTTAAACCAAACCGCCGCCGCTTGTCGGGGCATTTAAAATTATATTGCTTGAATTATGAGGATATACAATATGCGTAACATCGATCTAACTCCATTATACCGTTCATTCATCGGCTTCGATCACTTAGCTTCTATGATCGACAGTGCCACCCGGAACGAAAAACAATCCACTTATCCCCCCTACAATATTGAATTGATAGCCGAAGATAAGTATCGAATTACTATGGCAATTGCCGGATTTGCTAAAAATGAGGTCACTATCGAAGTGGTCGAAAACACCTTACAAGTCACTGGCACTAAACCAGAAAAAGACGAACAACGTAAGTTTTTACACAAAGGTATTTCAGAACGTAGCTTCGAGCGTAAATTCCAACTCGGCGATCATGTTAAAGTGCTTTCTGCCGACTTAGAAAATGGCTTATTACATGTTGAATTAGAACGTGTTGTGCCTGAAGCGAAAAAACCTCGCAAGATTGAAATCGGCAGTCAGCTACTTGAGAATAGCCAATAACTATTGGTTGATGCAAAACAAGTAAAACTAAAAATGGCGCTATAAAGCGCCGTTTTTTTTATGCTGGTTGATAGAGCACCAACACGTTTAATATCGCGATTTCTAGCAAAGCGATCAAGCTCAAAATCATGCCCGCCACTCTTTGCCAACTTGCCCCAGCATGTCGCTTTAAACCTATAGCATGCAATATTCGCCCTACGACTAAAGATGCTCCGGCAATATGCAGATACTGATACTCAATATGATTAATTTCGGCGATCAACATGAGTACGAGGATTAAAGGAACATATTCGGCAAAGTTAGCATGAGCTCTGATTAGTCTACTCATCTCTTTGTCATTATTATCCCCCAAACCTATTCTTTTAGTGCGGCGCCCTTGCATCACTAAGACACTGAGATAAACAAACAAAAAAGCTAATAAACCTGCGTAAAAAGCGGTAATAGGTGTATGCACTGTGCTTTCCTAAATTGTGTATTAACAATTAATAGTGGCTCAGTGTGGGCTAAAATTTGAGTAACAACAATAGATTAGCTAAACCTAAAATCTATTATCAGTAAAATAACCATTTTAAAGTTGCATTGGTAATTCTTTACGTAAGTTTAAATCACCCTCTTTTTTTTTACTTTTTATTAACACCGCTGTGTATTAATTAAGCTGCTTCGGTCAAACTATCGACCCAACCAGAACTCACCAAAGCTGCAGCTTACAACAGGACGTTAATTTGAAAGTATTAGTCTTGCTCTATCTTGTCTTTAGTTTAACACTTGTTTTAAGCGCCAAAATTAACGCCAAACCAAACGAAACAAATGCTGAACTCATGCAGCAATGGATAACACTAGAAAGTCAAAAAGGTAAATTGCAAACCGATTGGCATGAGCGGCGTCAACAATTAAAACAGCGTTTAGCCCTATTCGAACTTGAACATGAAGCCTTACAACAAATTATTAAAAAGTCTTCCGAAATAAGCTCAGAGGTAGATGAACGTCGTTTAGCATTAGTGTCTGAGCAAACAAAGTTAGAAACAGAGCAACAAAAAGTTAGTCAGCAACTTCAACATATCAGCGAAAATATTGAATATTTAATGCTGCGTTTGCCCCCTCCTATCCAAGAACAATGGCAGCAAAAAATCACACTTATTAATGATTCCATCGCCAGTAACAGCGAAAAACTGGAGCGCTTGTTAAATTTATTTATATTGGCCGAAGATTTTGATCGACGCATCGCAATAAACCGCACATCAATGTTGCTTAACAATAGTCCGGACAACCCCATACATATGATGGTTACGCAGATATACATCGGCCTAAGTCAAGGTTGGTATGTCAATGATGATGGCAGTGCTTATGGGTATGGACGCGCCAACAAACTAGGCTGGCAATGGTGGCATCAACAAGATACGCAACAAGTACTTGGCTCTCCCTTGTCATCCAAAGCCTTACTGAAAATACGTGACTCACTGGATAATCCAACCACTGCGACTTACCTTGCCCTGCCAATTACCCTGCACCAAGGGGCTGAAAATGATCTTTAATTTCAGCTCCCCCAAGACTTTATTGCTCAATAACATCGTGCTGATATTAGCCTTATCGGTATCGTATTGCAGTCAGGCCGCTCAGTCCGAGGCAGAAATTCAGGCAACCATTATCGAGCGCATCAGTAAATCCAAGGCCGAATTAAATAAGCTCGAAAAAGACATTAGCCAACAAAGTAGCGAGCTGGCGAACAAGTTAAACGATGAACAGTTGGCGATAAAAAAACTACGCGAGCAAGCCGCAGCCGTACAGCGTGTGGCAGATGAGCGTGTGCTCGGTTTAGATAAATTGCAGGAGCGGGTCAAACAATGGTCTAACCAAAGTCAATACCAATATCAGCTACTGAGCAGTTATGCAGATTCCAGTCACTTACTTGCGACCATCAATCAGCCTGATCTAACTGTGACTAATATTGATGTGACTATCATTGAATTAGCCTACCAGCAACTAGTCAAAAAACTCTCACCTGACTGGCGAAACAAAGAAGTAATCGCCAACGATGGCAGCATTAACAAGTTGGCGGTATTACAAATAGGTCCAATAGAAGTCGCGCTAAACAGCGCTCAGAATCAGGCCGGCCCACTTAGTCGAGGTACTAACAACGAAGCCCACTTGCTGAGTAATATTTATGACGATGATGCGGTACGGGCATTAATCAGCCTGCAAAATAGTGGCAAAGGTGAGCTTACTTTCGACCCAAGCCTTGGTAACGCCAATAAACTACTCAAACAAGAACAGGGTCTGCTTTCCCATATTGAAGCCGGTGGCGTTTGGGCGCTACCTATTCTATTTTTTGCAGCCTTATCTTTGCTTGTTTCATTAGTCAAAGCCATTCAACTACTGCGTTTACCACGCATTATTCCTTTACTGGCAGAAAAAATAGCAGCCCTTGAAGTTGCCTCCAACTTAACTGACGCCGAGCGCCATACACAATTAAATCAATACATAACTCAATGCCAAGGCGCACAGCTTAAGCTTGTGAAAATAGCTGAAAATGCTGAGGTTTCGCAACAAAGGGATGACTATTTAGTGGCCTATTTACTCGAGCACAAACATAAGCTCGAAAAATATCTGGGGGTGATTGCCACCAGTGCAGCCATTGCGCCTTTATTAGGATTATTGGGCACGGTGTCGGGTATGATCAGCACATTTAAAATGATGAAGATATTTGGTACTGGTGATGCGTCTACTGTGTCTGGTGGGATTTCAGAAGCCTTAATCACCACAGAATTAGGTCTGATTGTGGCCATTCCCTCGCTGATTATAAGTGCTCTATTAAATCGCAAAGTAAAAAGTTACCACGCGCAACTCGAAACTCTGGCGATCAAGCTCAGTAAAATTGACTTCAAAGGCAAGGGGCAGAAAGCATGACGCTAATATCTTCCCACCTCTTTCTATTAAACAATGGGGTTATCTGGGCCATTTTTATACTAGCGATTGTTTGTTATGCCTTACTCATCGAGTTATGTTTTATCAAACCTTGCTGTCACCACTGGCAACAGAAAACCCACAACTGGTCGGCAAGTATTAAGATCCTGTTGTCATCTTTACCCTTACTTGGGCTATTAGGCACCATTAGCGGTTTGTTAAAAACCTTTGAATACATGACTTTGAACAATGGATTTGCCATACAAGAGCTATTGAGTGGTGGTATTGCAGAAGCGTTATTTACTACCCAACTCGGTTTAGTAATGGTTATCCCAGGTTTACTGATGTTTAACTATCTACAGCGGCGCATGGTTAGTTGGCAACTCGAGCAATCAGCATGAAATCACCGATTGAGCAAAAAATCGAAGCAAGCCACTCACAGGATATTGATTTAGCACCCTTGCTGGATGTGGTATTTATTTTGTTAATATTTTTTATTGTGACGACCGTCTTTGTCAAAGAAACCGGCGTGGAAGTAGACAAACCCACCGCCGTATCCACCCAAGAATTGCAAAAAAATATTCTGATGATAGCCATTACCGCCAATAGAGAAGTGGTTTATGCCGGCACTACCATTGGGGTCAAAGGTGTGCGTGCCACCATAGCCCAGGAAATCAGACGAGAGAATAAACCGCTGGTTATCCAAGCCGACAAAAAAGTACCGACAGAACTGTTGGTCGAGGTTATCGATCAAGCCAAATTGGCTGGGATCGAAAGTGTTAGCATTGCTACGCTCAATGATTAATCCCTTATGACTGCATCTATGCCACTTGCCAGCCCCAATCCCAAGAATGGCAGGGTTGCAAGTAGACTTTCCACCCTACTCATTAGCGCAGTAAGTTGGAGTTTGGCAGTCGTTTTGGCGCTGATGTTTATCGCCTTATTATTATTACTACAACAACAGGTATTTGAGCCTGAAAGCGAGCTGCTGGTCAGAAAAGTCGAGCTTGCTTTACCTCCACCTCCCACTCCGCCGCCACCGATAAAAATGCAACAACAAGAAATAAGTCCACAAACACCTTCGATTAATGTCACTGGACTTGGCGGTGGACCGACCATGAACTTTGCCAGTGTGCCCTCGCTGGGATTGAACAATCTGGAAAAAGTTGAGCAACCAAAATTTGATATCAACACCTTAAGTGTGCGTCAGTCGATGTCGGTAGACTTTCCGATTATTGAAATGAAAAACCTCGACAAACGCCCTCGCTTGGTGTCATCCCAATACGTGCAATTTCCGCCGAGTTTAATCAGAAAAGGCGTTAAAAATGTCCATACCAAAGTACAGATTATTATTGATGACAAAGGCAATGTGTATATTAAAAAGATTACCGATCCCGTTTATGCCGACATGGTCGATGTTATCCGTATGTGGGTGAAAAATGCTCGTTTTACCGTTCCCACCAAAAATGGGTTACCAGTGCAAGCAGTGTATGACTACAACCTGATTTTTGAATACCGAATTTAAGCTAAGTGTTAACAACAGGAGCCCTACCTTGTCCATATTAAACAAAACAACGTTGCAGCTTATGCTCTTTGTGACGATCTGTATAATTCATTATCAGGGCCATACTGCCACGCCGATGCAAATTGAATTGGCAACACCTACTTTTGTTTTGCCTCAATTTACCGGACCTTATCGAGAACGTGAGGCCTCAGTAGCACCGGAAGAATATGAAATTGCCGAACGTTTACGTTCTTTGCTCGAAAACAATCAACGTGATGAAGTACTTAAAGAGCTGAATAACTTTTATGATATTGAGCTCAGCCCAGCGATGTTAACACTCAAAGCGCAGGTGTATTTTTCACTCAACATGTATGACGAAGCACTCACAGTCTACCAAGCTGTACTCGTGCGCAAACCGGAACTGGTCAGAGTCCATGCAGACTTAGGGCAGCTTTACCTTATTCGTCAAGACTTCACCAATGCACGTAAACATTTTGCCAAAGCCATCACTTTTGGTTCGAACTCGGCACTGATCCATGGCCAGTTAGGTTATCTTAACCTAATGCAGTACGGTGCGTTCAGCGCCATTTCATCCTATCAACAAGCGATGGCCTTAGAGCCTGAAAACTCGCAATGGCAGCAAGGATTATTGGCGGCACTCACTCAGGCTAAAATGTATCCTGCGGCCCAAGCTTTGCTAGAAGAAGCATTAAATAAACAACCTAGTGACCCACAGTTGTGGTTAAACAAAGCGGCATTGGCGCTCAATGTCAGTGATCCACAAGGAGCCTTAGCTGCGTTAGAAATGGCTATTTTGTTAGGTGAAGATAGCGACAAAAACCTTAAAACCGCGGCGCAGCTGCATTTACAACTCAATAGTTTTGCCCGGGCACTACAACTTATTAGTCAACATATCAATCGTACTCAGTTAGATATGGTTTTGTTAAATGAATATTTAACCTGGCTGGGACAAACCGAAATGTGGACTTATGCCGAGCAATTACTCGACAACGTCGCCCCCAAGTTAAGCGCCATGAGCACCAATGATCAAGGTTTGTATTACAGCCACCGCGCTCGTATCCAGCAGGTTCTACAACATCCCAAAGAAGCTGAAAAATTCTATGGCTTAGCTCTGGATAAAAATCCAGCCGAGGGTGAAACCCTGCTCAGTTATGCTGATTTCAGCGTCACCCAAAAACATTATGTACGAGCAGAGTTACTTTATGTTCGTGCCGAAGGAATTAGAAAAACTGAAAAACAGGCAATACTAGGCCGTGCTCAACTCTACATCAATAATAAAGATTTCCAATCAGCATTAACTCAGCTCAAACGTGCCTTGAACAAATTTCCTGAACTCTATGATTTAAAAGATAAAATTGAAACCATTGAAAACATAGTACGTGCGCAAAATCAACTCAGTAGTTAATTATTAAAAACCCAATATAAGGAAAATACACATGCTTAAATTAACGCTTATTTTAATAGGTATTAGTAGTTTACTCAGTTGTGGTTCAACCCCAGATACTGTGGTTAATTGCTCAGTGCAAAGCTGGCATGAACAAGGAAAAAATACGGCTTTAGACGGTAAATCAGTTCGCAACTTTGAACACTATGTTAAACATTGTGGTGAACGTCTTCCTGCCGAAGCCAAAGCAGAATTTATACAAGGGTTTAGTGTGGGGATAACAGAATATTGCACTTATGAAAATGGCAATAAACGTGGACTCAATAATCTGCCCATCACTAATAACTGCCCCTTAGAAGCCAGAGCGAATTTTGAGGAAGGTTACAAAAATGGCGATTTTGTCTATCGTGACAACCAGCGCAATATCGACAGGATGAGCAAGAGGAATGAGCAAGAGACGATGCAAGAAATGCGTGAAAAACCGGTAGAAGAAGTTAAGCAGTAAGCCCAAGTTATATTAATAACTTACTGATTGACTGATATATAAAGCCAAAAGCCCGCGCACGGCGGGCTTTAAGAGCAAAACACAAGATTAAACTTACGCTAACAATTGCGCCAGGTGCTGACTTACCTGTTCAACAGGTTGTGTACCATCTAGTTTATGGTAAGCACAGTGGCCAGCCTTCGCTTCAGCAGAATAATAAGCAACCAGTGGCTTAGTTTGTTCGTGATAAATCCCCAAGCGTTTACGCACGGTTTCTTCTTGATCGTCCGGACGTATAGCAAGTTCTTCACCTGTTACATCATCCAAGCCTTCAGCCTTGGGCGGGTTATAACGTAAATGATAAACACGACCTGAACCAGGGTGAACACGACGTCCACTCATACGTTCAACAATCACTTCATCGTCCACATCAAACTCGATGACGTGGTCAACTTTAATACCTGATGTTTTCATGGCATCAGCTTGGGGAATAGTGCGAGGAAAACCATCCAGCAAAAAGCCTTTGGCACAGTCTGGCTGAGCAATGCGCTCTTTGACTAATCCGATGATCAATTCGTCTGAGACTAATTTACCTTCACTCATAACTTGTTTTGCGGCGAGGCCTAATTCTGTGCCTGCTTCAATTGCGGAACGCAACATATCGCCAGTAGAAATTTGTGGGATGCCAAATTTGCCCATTAAAAATTGAGCTTGAGTCCCTTTACCTGCACCCGGTGCTCCGAGAAGGATAATGCGCATACTATGTCCTCTGCTTTAACCCTGCAAAAATATAAGCCCGCAACTTTACACATTCACCTTTAATGTTACAAGAATATTAAGTTTGCAAGGCCGTTCCTAATGATAATTTTTGAGGTTTTAGATAGTTGACACAAAAACGGGCACTAAGGCCCGCTTTTACTTATCTAAACCTAACAATGACAACGTTATTTCACTAAGTTAATTAGGAGCTTGTTTAAATTCTGCACAAAGCTCGCAGGGTCCTTCAAACTACCCTGTTCAGACAAGGCTGCTTGGTCAAACAAGACCTCTGTCCACTGTGAAAATTGCTCTTCATCTTGTACATCAGCCAGTAATTTAACCAGTTGATGTTCAGGATTGAGTTCAAAATGATACTGAGCATCTGGCACTGGCTGACCTGCAGCCTGCATGAGCTTAATCATTTGTGTGGTCATGCCATTTTCATCCGCCACGATACATGCCGGAGAATCCGTTAAACGATGGGTAAATTTCACATCTTTAACTTTATCACCTAAAGCAGCTTTAACTCGCTCAGCTAAACCTGAAACTTGTTTTTCTGCTTCTTTAAGGGCATTTTTGCTCTCTTCATCGTCTAAGTCACCTAAATCTAAGGCGCCATGAGTAATCGACTGCAAAGATTTTTCTTCAAAATCAGACAGATGAGACATCAACCATTCGTCAATACGATCAGACATTAACAATACTTCAATGCCTTTTTTGCGGAAAATCTCTAAATGCGGGCTGGATTTAGCTGCTTTATAGCTATCAGCGGTGATGTAATAAATCTTCTCTTGTTTTTCTTGCATGCGACTAATGTAATCAGCCAATGAAACGTTTTGCACATCAGAGTCATTATGCGTAGACGCAAAACGCATCAAACCAGCAATTTTATCTTTATTAGCGTGATCTTCAGCTGGGCCTTCTTTTAATACATTACCAAACTCACCCCAAAACGCTTGATATTTATCAGCATCGTTTTTGGCGATTTTTTCCAGCATCTGCAATACACGTTTAGTGCAACCCTGACGCATGGCTTGAGATACTTTGTTGTCTTGCAATATTTCGCGAGATACGTTTAAAGGTAAATCATTTGAATCTAATAAACCTTTCACAAAACGCAGGTAGTTGGGCAGCATCTGCTCCGCGTCATCCATGATGAATACACGTTGCACATAAAGTTTTAAACCATGTTTTTGCTCGCGATTCCACAAGTCGTAAGGCGCTTTACTAGGAATATACAGCAAACTGGTATATTCAGTTTTACCCTCTACCTTATTGTGTGCCCATGTCATAGGATCCGCAAAGTCATGGGAAATATGTTTATAAAATTCTTTATATTCCTCATCAGATACTTCTGACTTATCACGAGTCCACAAAGCAGTGGCTTTGTTTACCGCTTCCCATGTGGCTGGAACAGCTGGAATTTTTTCCTTTTTACCATCTACTTCAGGACCATCACGCTCAGGTACTTCGGCTTTGTACATTTTGACTGGAATACTGATGTGATCAGAATATTTGCTGACGATGGAGCGTAAACGCCAATCATCTAAAAATTCTTTTTCCTCTTCACGTAAATGCAAAATAATTTCGGTACCACGTTCAGCTTTTACGATGTCAGCGGTAGTGAATTCACCTTCACCCTCAGATTGCCATTCAACACCGGTGTTTTTATCTGTACCTGCGGCACGAGTGCGTACAGTTACCTTATCGGCAACAATAAAGGCTGAGTAAAAACCTACACCAAATTGACCGATCAACTGAGAATCTTTCGCTTGATCACCGGATAACTTACCGAAAAATTCTTTGGTGCCTGACTTAGCTATAGTGCCTAAGTGTTCGATTGCTTCAGCTTTAGTCATACCTATGCCGTTATCGGCAATAGTAACAGTGCCGGCTTCTTTATCTATGCTCAGCTTGACGTGTAAATCGCCATCACCTTCATACAAACTGTCTTGGGACAGTGCTCTGAAACGCAATTTATCTGCCGCATCGGCCGCATTAGAAATTAGCTCTCGTAAAAATATTTCTTTATTGGAATAGAGGGAATGGATCATCAGCTGAAGAAGTTGCTTAACTTCAGTCTGAAAACCATGTTTTTCTGGATGAATGGCTTCAGTCATGGACAAAAATCTCCTAATAATTAGTTACAAAAACGACAGACAGGAGATAGGGACTAAAAAACACTTTTCAAGCATTAAATTATTTAAGTTTTAACTGAGCTTGCGTAGCTGCGGTACAAAAAGCTCGCCAAGGTAGCCAACCAAAGCAGCAACGCCCCTCCCAAACCGCAGCTTGTTAGTTCATCTTTGCTATGTTATTAAGTTGCCAATTGCTTTAATAAAACAGGTTTTTCTATGTCGATGCCGCTTCGGGCATTCTTTTACAGTTTATTGCTCATTGTAACGCCGGTATCTGCCAGCTCTGCTATTCAAACGCCAATGACATTGCAGTTGATTACTGAACACAATCCACCCGCAGAGTTTTTAGATGACCAAGGTAAGGTTAGCGGAGTTACCGTCGATTTAATCACGCTATTAATGCAGCGCTTAGATGAACAAGGCAGCTTTATCATCATGCCTTGGAGTCGCGGTTTACTACATGCCCAAACCCATGAGAATGTGATTTTATTTGAAACGGTAAAAACCCTTAATAGAGAGCCCTTTTTTAAATGGGTTGGCCCACTGAAAAGCTATAAAATTCATTTGTACGCTCGATCACAGCGGCCAGACAGTGAGTTTACTGCGGAGCAGCTCAATCATAAAAATATTGCCTGCAGTTACCGTAAGTCAGCCATTGTCGATGATATTAAAAAGCTAGGTTTTTCGGAAAATACTAACCTTGTCCTCACCAGTAGAAGTGGTGAATGTATTGATATGTTGCGTTTAGGTAGAGTTGATTTAATTACCTTAAGCGAATTAATGGCTACTGAGGTAGTCGATGAATTAGCTCGACAACAAATCGACATCAAACCTGTGCTATATCTGAAAGAAAGCCAAATGTATTTGGCATTTTCAAAGGATTTTTCTGATGAAAAAGTGACACGCTGGCAACAAGCACTTGAACAAAGTTACTTAGACGGCAGCATGCGCCAGTTGTATCAGGGTGTGTTTGCTGAAACCATTATTGAACGACTGGAATCTTTTGCCAAACAACAGCAAAAGTAAACAAGCATCTTGAATGCGCAGTTATATTTTGTCGCCAATATTACTCACTATCTTTAAACCCAGAGTCCTTCTGCGTTACAAACGATACACACAATACTTGCAAACCACAGATTAGCGTATACGTTTAATCGGTCATTCTTTGTTACGACTGAGAGATAACACCTAGCGCAAAATACCTTAGACTGATTGGGTTTTGAGTACGAATGATTGAAACACTGTATACCCAAAGTCATTGGAATTGCACGGAGGCGGCACATGAATGCCCCTATGAGCTTAGCAGTACTAAGTGCTAAGTTTTTTTACATATCATGGCGAATGAGTGAAGCCAACAAACGTGCCGTTTCATAGATAACGGATATAAAACTAGAATAAACACACACTAACTACTGGTAATCCAAATGAAAAATATCAATAAAGCAGTTTTAGCCTTGTGCATCCAAGCAGCACTAGCAGGTCAAATAGCCAACGCTCAAGACTCCGGTAAAAAAGTAGAAGACAAAGGTCTTGAACAAATCACAGTTACGGCGCAAAAACGTACACAGAGCATTCAAGAAGTGCCGATTTCTATTGCCACTTTAAGTGGTGAAAAGTTTGAAAGCATGTTTTCAGGCGGCGAAGATATTCTGGCGCTAGCGGTACGTGTGCCCGGTTTATATGCCGAAACATCCAATGGTCGTGTAGCACCGCGTTTTTATATTCGAGGTTTAGGTAATACCGATTTTGACTTGGCTGCCTCACAACCGGTTTCCATCGTGATGGATGATGTGGTCAAAGAAAACGTTATCCTCAAAAGCTTCCCTCTATTTGATGTTGCGCAAGTTGAAGTGATCCGCGGTCCACAAGGTACCCTTTTTGGCCGTAACACAACCGCCGGTATCATTAAGTTTGACTCAGTCAAACCAACTGAAAGTTTTGATGCTTACGCAAAATTAGGTTTAGGTAATTTAGGCACGGTCAATTTTGAAGGTGCAGTAGGCGGCGGTTTGGCTGAAAATTTATCGGCCCGTGTCTCGGTTTTGTCGCAAAACCGCGAAGACTGGATTGATAATGCTTACACCAAAGAAAAAGACGCTTTTGGTGGCTTTGATGAAAAAGCCTGGCGTGCCCAGTTACTTTATTCACCGAGTGAAAATTTTTCTGCCTTATTCAATGTACATGGTCGTGAACTTGATGGCACAGCCTCGGTGTTTCGTGCCAACGTTTTTACCAAAGGCAGCAATGACTTAAATCAAAACTTTGACCGCGATGTGGTGTACTACGATGGCGACGTAGATGGCAATGGTGCTGATAACAACCCACAAACCTATGAAAATTATGGAGCCTCGTTAAAACTAGAATTTGGTTTTGATGGCATGGACGTTACCAGTATTACTGCCATAGAAAATGCCGAAGGTTTAAGCCTTGGTGATATCGATGGGGGTGTTTCTTTATTTGCTCCGGCGGATATTAATGGCGACGGCACTGAAGAGTTAACCTATCCGGGTTTTATCGCTTTTGGTGCAGTTACTCAGGATAACTTGGATGATCTAAAACAATTCACCCAAGAGATCCGTTTTGCTAGCGCAACTACTGACGCACTTAGTTGGCAGGCAGGTGCGTTTTATTACGACTCATCTTTCAACGTAACCAGCATTGATGGCTATTATGGTGCGACTACGGTATTTCACGAAAACACCAGTTGGGCAGTATTTTCACAACTATCTTACGCAGTAAACGATAAACTCGATATTACCGGCGGCCTACGTTACACCTATGACGAAAAATCATTACGTGTTGGTGCGCAAAACGTTAACGGTTTTGCTTTAGTAACCGGAGATGCCAGCATTCAAGATTACGACGATATCAATGTAGACGATGGGCAAGTGAACTGGGAATTAAGCGCAAACTATCGCCTAAATGAAACTACTTCTGTGTTTGCTCGTGTTGCTAATGGCTTCAGAGCGCAAACCATTCAAGGTCGTGATGTGGCATTTGAAGGCGCGCCTTCTGTGGCTGATTCTGAAACCATCAATTCTATCGAATTAGGTTTCAAGTCTGATTTATTGGACAACTCACTGCGTTTAAACGTAGCAACCTTTTATTATGTGATTGACGATGTGCAGTTTTCAGCCATTGGTGGCGGAGCCAACAACACTGCGCTGATCAATGCTGATAAAGGCATAGGTTACGGCTTTGAAGTCGATGCGCAATATGTGGTAAACGATAACCTGATGTTAACTGCCGGCTACAGCTACAACCATACTGAAATTCAAGATGACACCCTAACGGTATTGCCATGTGGCGCTAACCCAGCGTTTGGTTCAACCGGCAACTGTACGGTACGTGACCCACGTCCAGACGGATTTAAAGCCTCAATCGACGGCAATCCTTTCCCACAAGCACCTGAATCCATCTTTAATGTTACCGCGCGTTATTCAATGCCAATGGGTAATGACGGTGAGGTTTTTGTGTATACCGATTGGGCTTACCAAGGTGAAACGAGCTTATTCCTATATGACTCAGTTGAGTTCACGACTGATGGAAATGTGGAAGGTGGTTTACGTATAGGTTATGAAAACTTCGCCAATAATTATACTGTTGCCCTGTTTGGCCGCAATATTACCGACGCAGAAAACGTCAAAGGTGCGATAGACTTTAATAACCTGACAGGTATCGTCAATTCACCACGCATTTTTGGTATCGAAGCTAAAATTAATTTTTTCTAAACACTAAATAAAAGTAGAGCGCCAAAAACAACAAAGCCCCATTTTATGGGGCTTTTTCATAAATGAGTTTGACAACAGACATAAAAAAACGCGACATCACTGTCACGTTTTTTAGTTGCGCTAATACTTAAGCGTAAACGGGGAAAGCTTCACACAAAGTCACAACTTCTGTTTTAACACGCTCAACCACGCTTTCGTCGTTGATGTTATCTAATACATCACAGATCCAGCTAGCCACTTGTTTAGCTTGCTCTTCTTTAAAACCACGACGAGTGATTGCTGGTGTTCCGATACGTAAACCACTGGTAACGAATGGTGAACGCGGATCGTTAGGCACAGAGTTTTTGTTCACGGTAATGTGGGCACGACCTAGGGCAGCATCGGCATCTTTACCTGTAATGTCTTTCGCGATTAAGTCCAACAAAAACAAATGGTTATCCGTACCGTCAGATACAATTTTATAACCACGTTGTTGCATTACCGCAACCATAGCTTTGGCGTTTAGTAATACTTGTTGTTGGTATACTTTAAATTCTGGCTCTAAGGCTTCTTTGAAAGCCACAGCTTTAGCGGCAATAACATGACACAAAGGGCCACCTTGATTACCAGGAAAAACGGAGCTGTTCAGTTTTTTATAAATGGCTTCGTCACCACAAGATGACAAAATCAAACCACCACGTGGACCCGCTAAGGTTTTATGGGTAGTGGTAGTCACTACATGAGCGTGAGGCATTGGGTTGGGATATAAACCAGCGGCAATTAAACCGGCAACGTGAGCCATATCCACAAAGAAATACGCGCCGACTTTATCAGCGATTACACGGAAAGCCTGCCAGTCTACAATGCCAGAATACGCCGAGAAACCTGCGATGATCATCTTAGGTTTATGCTCTAGGGCTAAGGCTTCAACTTGCGCCATATCGATTTCACCTGTTTCAGGGTGTAAACCATATTGCACTGCATTATAGGTTTTACCGGAAAAACTCACCGATGCACCATGTGTTAAGTGACCACCATGAGCCAAGCTCATACCTAATACGGTATCGCCTGCATTTAACAAAGCCATAAATACAGCAGAGTTTGCTTGTGAGCCAGAGTGTGGCTGTACGTTAGCGTAATCCGCACCAAACAATAACTTGGCACGTTCAATGGCTAAATCTTCAGCCACATCAACATACTCACAGCCGCCGTAATAACGTTTGTGTGGATAACCTTCAGCATATTTATTGGTTAGTTGTGAACCTTGGGCTTCAAGTACACGTGGGCTACAGTAGTTTTCTGAAGCAATCAATTCAATGTGATGCTCTTGGCGTTGGTTTTCGTTTTGAATCGCTTGATATAATTCTGGATCAAAATCAGCAATATTCATGTTACGTGTCAGCATCGGCTATCCTCAAACTCATTTTTTGGCAAAAAAGACGGGGCATAAAAAAGAAGCGCATATTCTAGCCATTTTAATCACTTTGTATAGTCGCAAAGCGCCATGAACCATAACCAAATGATGTAACGCTTAGTTGGCACCAGAGATTTTTATGTCATCAGCTTTTCGCTGACATCTACCCAAGCAACTTGGAAATAGAGTGTAAACTCAATTAATGCTTGGTTTTGCGAAGACCTTGCTCGCTTCTTTTTACAGGCTGAATTGTGCCGTCGTCATTGAAATACAAATACTCAGCCGCCGTATGGCGCTGCCTCTGAATGGTGTCACACTGAGTGTTTTTTTCTAACCAACGATGGTAAAACAAAATCCACTGGCCTTGATACTCCACAATAGAATGGTGATTATTACCGTGCTCTTCACCCATAAAAACACCTCGATACAACCAAGGTCCAGTAGGTGATGTAGCGGTGTAATAAGCTAATTTTCGATTATCTTCTGGCATGGTGAAATAGTACAAGCCCTTGCGTTTAAACACCCAAGGCCCTTCCATTTTAGGTTCATAACCACCCATATCCATTTTAATTAACTCACCTTTTACGCTGAGTAAATCATCGGCCATTCTTGCCACGTGATAATCACTGTTGGTGCCATGAAAATACAAATAAGCTTGGCCGTCATCATCAATAAACAAGCTGGGATCATTAGCATAGGGCTCTGTCCACAGGGGTGCGCCTATGGCATCTTTAAACGGGCCAGTGGGTGAATCACTAACGGCCACACCTATGCCCATCCATTTAGTACTAAGTTCAGGATTAACGCGATCTTTATGACCCGTACCAGCCGGAAAAATCAAATAATATTTACCATTTTTGTAGGCAGCGTCGGGGGCCCAGGCGTAGTTATCAGCCCAACTAAGCTCATCCACTGACAGACTCGGCCCATGGTCAACCCAGTTAACTAAATCGCTGGATGAAAAGGTATGCCAGTTTTTCATCCAAAAGTCGACCTGACACTCTTCATCGTGGGAGGTATACAGATACATTTTACCGTCAGGCCAGACATGAGCAGATGGATCAGCGGTTTTAATCTTACTGCCAAAATTCAGTGGGTTTTGTGCAAAACCATTGGTCGCTTGGCAGAGCAAGCTCAGCAGCAACATCGTTTTTACGTTGATCGTCATTTTGTAAACCTTGCATAAACACAAAACATCACTCTAACAGTCAAGCAGCATTCAGCAGCAGATTTACTGCACTAAAAACGCAATTTATTTCGTATTTGAATCAGGCTCAGAGCGGGAAAAACAAGGCAGCACATCTTGCAGAAAATAAGGTGTTTGGTCGACCCAAAACCCAGGATGATAATAGGAGGAAAATCAACACGCTATATTTCCTCTTTGTTTCCTATTAATCGACAACTGATTTATTGAGCAGCATTGCGATCACCCTTCAGCCCTCGTTGTTCTACTCTCCTATAATATTCATTCATTTTTTTTGATTGAAGAATAGCGCTAATTTGCGGATTGATCCGTGATAAAAACTCACGATTGGCTGGATTGTCGTGGCAGGTAATAACAATTTTTTCTGACCATAATGGACTATTTACATCGTGGTTGGGAGAAGCAAAGTTTAATCTACTGGCTTGCAACAAAAAATCACCACGATCATGTACCGCAACGTCAATTCTGCCGAGATAAAGCATTTTAACCAGAGTGGCTAAATCATTGACGCCGACAAATTTAATATTTGCGTCTGCCATGTGGCTCGCGTAATTCCAGTGATTGTTGTCTCTGATCATGCCCACAATCTTTCTTTCTAAATCAGAGATTTGTTTAATGACCGGAGTATTAACCGTAAAAGCAGTAAAACGCCCCGTGGCGAAACTGGTACTGTGAATAACCGGAGTGCCTGTAAAATAGGGCGCATAATCTGCCGAGGGCACTAGGCAGTCGGCTTGCCCATTAAGAAAAATTTGTACACCCCGTGCCGGCACAAATACCTCATATTCCAAAGGTAAAGCCAACTGCTGCGCAATATCCTGCAACATATAATCAAAGGCACCATGTTTGTCAGACTGCACGGCACCAGTAAATTCCATGGCAACCAACTTCGCAGGCTCGGCGGCAGCACATTTTAAAATAATGCCAAACAAAAGTGCAGACAACAGGCTAACTAACTTCACTCGGCTCACTACCACATCCCTCTTATTTCAGTGATGGCTATAACTCAAAAACAACTGGTTCAGGCAATACTAATGGGCTTCTAACTCGTCGCCGTAACGCAAACCAATCTGCCGACGTATTTCATCCATCACCCGCATGACCGCCAAACTATCTTTATGCGGCATCAAATCACTGCACAACTTACCTTGTTCGATACAGGACATCGATTCTTCTATTTGATGTTCAAAACCATTTACTTGATGGGGAAAGTTCAATTTTTCAACCAGTTTACCATCCAGCCACAATTGGACTTGTTCACCCACCCAAAAATGCTCAGGCAAATGTATTCGGCCCTTGTCACCTACCAGCGTCATACTGTTACTGCACTGGGCTTTGATTGAACAGCTAAATTGCGAAAGTTGACCATCAGGATAATGCATATTCACTTGCGTCGTTTCATCTATGCCACTTTCACCTATATGGCTTATGGCCTGAATAGTATCGGGTACTTGCTCTAACAAAAACTGACTAAGACTGATGCTGTACACACCAAGATCTAACAAAGCTCCTCCGGCTAAGAGGGGATTGTTCAGACGGTGTTCTGGTTTAGGCCCAAAGGCAAAACCAATATCCGATTGTATATACTGCAACTTGCCAATTTTACCCTCTTGCAACAGGCTTTTGAGCTTGGCAAAACCGGGCATAAAGCGGCTCCACAAGGCCTCCTGAAACAAAACACCCTTGTCTTGTGCCAGCTCAATCAAGAGTCGAGTTTGCGCCGCGTTAATGGTCAAAGGTTTTTCAAGCAGAATATTTTTACCCGCCTCAAGGCACTGTTTAGCAAGTTGAAAATGATGACTATGAGGTGTAGCGATATAAATGATGTCGATGTTCGGATCAGCCATCAGTTCACTATATTGGCTGTAGATCTGCTTAACGCCAAAACGTTGGGCAAACTCTTGAGCGCGCTCAGGTGAGCGACTAGCGATAGCGGTTAATGTGCCACGTTCAGATTTTACCAGCGCTTCGGCAAATTTATTAGCGATGGAACCAGGGCCAATAATGCCCCATTGAAAAATCGACATAGTACTTCCTATTCCTTGTTTGCTATTTATTAAGTAGAGAGAGGCGATATAACAACACCGCGGTTTTCTCAATGTTCTGAGCAAAAGTACTCATATCTGCCACTTCATCTTTAGTATGACCGCCAGTGCCCATCAGCCCCAAACCATCAATCGCCATATCGACATGGTCAGCCACAAAAGAGATATCCGCCGCCCCCGCATTACGTGGGTTAACCGCACTCACCGGTTTATAACCTAAATCCACACTGACCTTGCTATACATGGCTAATAAGGCCACATTGCCCTGAATTTGTTGCATAGGCGGATAACCTTCATCAAACACCAAGGTTGCATCTGTCTTGGCTAAATGTTGAGTCACGATATATTGCATGGCGGCTTGGGTATTGGCTAATTGCTCGGGCGAGACGGCCCTTAAACCACCTTTAACAATGGCGCTTTGTGCTACCACATTCCGTTTTCCAAAACTTTCAATGGTCGCACCTTTGTCAGATAAACGGGTGCCGCCGGCAATCACGCCAGGGTTAAAACTCAGTAAAGGGGTATCGGCTAACTGCTCACGAAATTCATTGAGAATTCTAGCGAGTTCAAAGATCGCCCCATAACCCACAGCCTCAGTAAAAATTTGTGATGAATGCGCGGCGTTGCCAGTGCTAGTCAATGTCCAGCCAACCGAACCTCGACGTGCGGTTACTGCGGTATTAATATCCCCATCGGCATCTTCAAAACCCAAGGCGATATCTGCCCATATCGCTGCATCCACTAGGGCTTTTTTAGACTTTTCCAAAGGCCTCCCGCTAGATTCTTCATCACCCGTCATCACCACTTTAATATTGAGCTGCTCTAACAACCCCAATTTATGCAAGGCTTGTAGTGCGGCCAACATGATCACATTGCCGCCTTTCATATCGGTAATACCTGGGCCCGCCAATCGGTTTTTGCCCATGTCAGTGACAGTCTGAAATTCATCGTCCTGCGCAAATACGGTGTCTAAATGGCCAATCAGCATAATTTTAGGCGCGGTGGGATTGACCGATGATTCGTAAGTGGCGACAAGGTGTCCGGCTCGGCCAAACTCACTACCATCAATCCACTGGGTGCTAAAACCAATACTATCAAACTGAGTTTTTAATATTTGGCCAACTTGCCGCACACCGGCAAAGTTCATGGTGCCGCTATTAATATTGACCAGTTTTTCTAATAATTTTTGCGAATCATCTAGTTCACTATTGATTTGATTAACGAGCTTTTTTTCAATGCTAACTTCAGCTAAGACCAGAGAAGAGATAAAACAACATGAAAGTAAAAACAGCGAGGTTTTAGTGAACATAGAACAATATTCCGCGACAGGCTAAAAAGTAAATACTAACCTAGCCTGCCATAAGATGCATCTATCCCCTTCATCTGTAACATGCATGTTGGTTGGCCACCTTAAAACTGCTGCTCTGCTTAGTTCAATGCGAGCGTTAGTGCCACGGGGCAATGATCAGAGCCATGTACTTCATTATATATTTCAGCCTCTGTTACTTGGCCGACCAAGCTTAGTGAACACAGAAAATAATCTATCCTCCAGCCAACATTTTTACCTCTGGCACCAGCGCGATAACTCCACCAACTGTATTTAACTTGTTCAGGGTATAAATGCCTGAACGTATCCACAAACCCAGAGTCGACTAAGTTATCCAAACCATCAATTTCCCGTTGAGTAAAACCCGCACTTTTATTGTAATTGGCTTTAGGACGAGCAAGATCAAGGGGTTTATGCGCCACATTTAAATCGCCACATACAACTACTGGTTTACTTTCTTCAAGCTTTTTAAGGTAAGCCAAAAAATCAGCGTCCCATTGCTGGCGATAATCTAAACGTTTTAACTCACTGCCAGAATTTGGGGTATACACTGTCACCAAGTAAAAATCTGCAAACTCAGCACATAGCACTCTGCCCTCTAGGTCATGCTCAGCAATGCCCATATCTCGGGTTACACTAAGAGGTGCTACGCGAGTGATAATACTAGTGCCTGAATAGCCTTTTTTAAGGGCAGAATTGGTAAATATCTGGTAGCCCTGAATGGTCGCCAAGGCTTCGATGACTTGCTCATCCTGGGCTTTGGTTTCTTGTAAACACAGCACGTCACAATCCATGTTGGCAAAGGAAGCCGCAAAGTCTTTGTTCATTGCCGCTCGAATACCATTTACATTCCAAGATACTAACTTCATTTTATGCTCCGTTATCAAATTGCCCTCATTGTAACGGCTAACACAACAAAAGCTAACCCGCTTCGTTGTACGCATCTTGGATAAAAGTAAACAATTCAGCATCCACCTGACTGACGTCAGTTAGTTGCACCCGATGAGTGCACATAGTACCAAATGGCCCTGAACTTTCTAAACGCCCAGCTACAGCTCGGTCATTAAACTTTAAACCCAGATCAATACGGGTTTTGGTACTGGGTTGCACTAAGGCAAACTGGCGTTTGCGCCGAAAAGACACCGCGGCTTTTTTAGGCGCAACCTCCACGTCATCAGCTAATCCACTGATAAACTCATGTAAGGCAGCATAGATAGGGTGTAGGTTTTCTTTATCCTTGTATTGTAATGCCACTAAGTCTTCAGCATTACTGCTGCCGGCATCCGCTTCTCGAAACTTCAAAGCAATTAAATTGGCATAACCATGAGTAATGCCACACTCGCCTTTAAGATAAGCCATAATTTCGCCGTGTTTGCTAAATGCTTTATTAGCTAAAACGGTTTTCCATTGGTCGAGAGTTTTACCGGTTTTTTCACTTAGGTTTTGTTCCATAACTTGCTCCTAAAAAGCTGTCTATCGCGGTTTATCTAAGCAGACAAGTGCCTAGCCTTTCAATATTTTGCGAGATATATTGGTTAATTGAGGTTTTAAAGCTTGTTAAGTCAAGCCTAGCGTAAAATATCTCGTTCACACCTTTTACCTGTCTGGTTCCTTGCATTACACTATGGCAAATTTTCAGGAAGCAATTACATCATGGCGCAATACGTTTATAGCATGCACCGTGTGGGCAAAGTTGTCCCACCCGGCAAACATATTCTTAAAAACATCTCATTAAGCTTTTTCCACGGCGCAAAAATAGGCGTATTAGGTTTAAACGGTTCAGGTAAATCTACTTTATTACGCATCATGGCGGGCATAGATAAAGACATCGAAGGTGAAGCCAATCCGCAAGCGGGTTTAAAAATCGGTTATTTACCCCAAGAGCCAAAACTTGACGAAACAAAAACCGTACGTGGCAACGTTGAGGAAGCCGTGGCCGATGTCGCCCATGCACTAAAACGTATAGACGAAGTGTATGCCGCTTATGCCGAAGAAAACGCTGACTTTGACGCCCTCGCCAAAGAGCAAGGTGAACTCGAAGCCATCATCCAAGCGAAAGATGGTCACAATTTGGAAAATGCCCTAGAGCGCGCAGCCGACGCATTGCGCTTACCACCTTGGGATGCCGATGTCAGTAAGTTATCAGGTGGTGAACGTCGCCGCGTAGCACTGTGCCGTTTGTTGTTAGAAAAACCCGACATGTTATTACTCGACGAACCCACCAACCATTTGGATGCAGAATCCGTGGCCTGGTTAGAGCGTTTCTTACATGACTACGAAGGCACCGTTGTGGCTATTACCCATGACCGTTATTTCTTAGATAACGTGGCCGGTTGGATCTTAGAGCTTGACCGTGGCCAAGGTATTCCGTGGGAAGGTAACTACTCGTCTTGGTTAGAACAAAAAGACGCCCGTTTGCAACAAGAAGAAAAAACCGAAAGCGCTCGTCAAAAATCCATTAAAACCGAATTGGAATGGGTACGTTCTAACGCCAAAGGTCGCCAATCTAAAAGCAAGGCCCGTATGGCGCGTTTTGAAGAGCTTAATACCGGCGATTACCAAAAACGTAACGAAACCAACGAGTTGTTCATTCCACCCGGTGAGCGTTTAGGTGAAAAAGTATTTGAAGTCACAGGCCTGAAAAAATCCTATGGTGACAGACTACTAATAGACGACTTAAATTTCAAAATGCCTAAAGGCGCCATTGTGGGCATTATCGGCCCTAACGGTGCAGGTAAATCTACCCTGTTCAGAATGTTGACTGGCATCGAAAAACAAGACGCTGGCACCATAGATATTGGCAGTACAGTACAACTGGCCAGTGTTGATCAGTTCCGCGATCACATGGACGGTAACAACACGGTTTATAAAGAAATCTCTGACGATTCAGACATTATCCGCATCGGTAACTTTGAATTAAACAGCCGTGCTTATTGCGGCCGTTTTAACTTTAAAGGTGTGGATCAACAGAAGTTTGTTAAAGACTTATCAGGCGGTGAACGTAACCGGGTGCATTTAGCCAAGTTATTAAAAGCCGGTGGCAACGTACTTTTGCTGGATGAGCCCACCAACGACTTGGACGTTGAAACTCTACGCGCCCTAGAAAACGCCATTTTGGAATTTCCTGGCTGTGCCATGGTTATTTCCCATGACCGTTGGTTCTTAGATCGTATCGCTACTCACATCATGGACTACCGTGACGAAGGAAAAATTAACTTCTACGAAGGTAATTACACCGAATACGCCGCCTGGTTGAAAGAAACTTATGGTAAAGATGTAGTAGAACCCCATCGCTTGAAGTACAAAAAAATCAGCAAATAATTGCTGATTTTGTAAAAACCAAACAACGCAAGCCTAGGCTTGCGTTGTTGTTTATGGTCTAAGACACTTATATCCCTACGCGACCAAGATTATGCGCTGAGTGTTGCGATAACCTTTCAAAACATTTTAAAAAAGCCAAGTTGCGTGGCAACACCATTCGTGAGCAGCTAAAAAAGAAGCTTAGGGAAGTGCTACAAAATTAGATTACCTCGCTCCAGCTACAGACTGATATCTCAAGTACAAGAGCAAAAAGTCATTATTTTTGTTGTAGCCATTGGCAAAAGAGAAGCCTACACGTCTTACAAAAGTTGAAAAAAATATAGCCACTATTCAAACCTTAGATAATGCAAAACAGATGTTGCCGTATCTGCGAATCATTCAAGCGAATGGAACTTAGATACAATATAGGGTCACCTCAACAAAAAATGTAAAACCTACCTATTTTTACTGTAAAGATTACAGCTCGATGTGATCACTCGCCAACCTACAGCGCTACACCCCTTATCTGACGTGGAATAAGCAATGGTCTGCAACTTGCTATGATTTACTGTGACCCAAATTATTATGCAAATACAGGCTGTCTCCAATGGCCTTTAATAGAAACATAAACTCGGGGAAATACCCTTAACATCACAGGAAAACCTATTATGAAATTACCTAAATTGAGTTTTTTTAAAACGCTGGCTTTGTGCTGCACTTTACTCATTGGCTTAGCGAGTTGTGCCACAATTGAAGGTGCAGGCAAAGATATTGAAAGCGCTGGTGAAGCCGTACAAGATGCGGCGAATTAGACCAAATACGATCAGCAAAAAAGGCCAGTTACTGGCCTTTTTATATTAAATAAAAACGTCACTGCTATATGACGATACAGATGCCCCTAAAGCTTAGAATGGTTTAAGCACTTTATTATACCCGCGCTATGGTGAAATCTGCCTTACTAACCTATTTATTAATCATCGATAAATACGGCAATTGCCTGACTTACAGGACACACTCATGCTACTTCGTTGGTTTTTTCGTGGTGCTGTTGTATTAACACTAATACTCTTTAGTGGTTTCATTTTTGTCTACTTAGCCAGCGAGGCGCATTTACGCTCATTTTCTCCCCCCTTAGCCTTTGATTTACCAATCCCCGACGATGCCGAGGCAATGAGTCGTGGTGAGCATTTGGTGCAAACCCGTGGCTGCCGTGGATGTCATGGTAGCGACTTGGCCGGTAAAATCATGTGGGATTTTGCCCTTGCCCCAAACTTAGTCGAATACGCTCAACATGAAACGCCTAGGACATTTGAAGCAGCTCTTAGACATGGTATTGGTCGTGATGGAAGAGCGTTATACGCGATGCCTTCATATAACTTTATACGACTACGTGACCAAGATGTTGCTGAGATAATAGGGTACTTACGTACAGTGCCACTGGTAGAAAAAGACCTAGCCACGCCCTCTTTACCTTGGGAGATCCGCAAAGATATTGCACTGGGCAATGACAAAGCCATAGCCCAATATCTTGATTTAGTTCCTGCACTGCAACACCAAGAAAACCCCAACTCCAGTCTCGCCCGTGGTGAATACCTCGCCATGACTACCTGTAATGAATGCCACGGTTTTAGCTTACGTGCCGATTCTCCTTGGGATGATGAAACCGCACCAGAC
Organism: Paraglaciecola hydrolytica; assembly: GCF_001565895.1. Taxonomy (GTDB): domain Bacteria; phylum Pseudomonadota; class Gammaproteobacteria; order Enterobacterales; family Alteromonadaceae; genus Paraglaciecola; species Paraglaciecola hydrolytica. Next base: position 79,119 of record NZ_LSNE01000011.1, on the reverse strand, counting down.
TTAATAATTGTTCAAGCATATGAGGAAGCAGCATTTCGTCACTTAATGAAAACCGGTATTGCTATCGGCGAGCGTGAGGTCGGACTTATGAGCATGGTTGCCCGCTCTCGTTTTGCACATTTTACTGATGAAGAGGTAGGTGATCTTTATCACTTTTTGCAGGATATGAGCAAAAAAGCCAATGCTCCATAGGCCTAGGTCTGTTGAGTACCTTTACTCAATTAATCCTTAAAGCATGTTATAACTCAGGTTTATAACATTGCTTGCTGGTCATCGTGTGTTTGTTATTTATTAGATTTTGTCAGTCAAGCAACATTCTTTTGCAATGTTTTGCATCCAAATTCACTTATCACTCGTTTAATACATTAGCTGATTGATCAAAAAGCAAATAGGAAAACCATGGAACATGAAGAGCATTTGAAACTGCTGGGTAAAACCGCTGCCGGCGACCAGCACGCGTTTGCCTGTTTATATGAGGCAACAAGTCCACAGCTTTACGCCATCTGTTTAAAAATGTTGCGCCGCAAAGAGTGGGCCGAAGATGCAGTGCAGGATGCCTATGTGAAAATCTGGCATAACGCGGGTGAGTATCGCAGCGGCTTAGGCACGGTATTGACCTGGATGGTGAGTATCGCCCGTTATCGTTCCTTGGATATGCTGCGTTTTTACAAAGTACGTAATGAACAAGATATTGACGACCACATCCTACTTGGTGAAGACGACTTACAAGAGCTCTCCAGCGCTGATAAACAGCAGTTAAATTTTTGTTTGGATGAATTAGAGGACACACAAAAACAAGCGATCCATTTAGCGTTTTATTGTGGCCTGAGTCATCAGGAAGTGACCACCCATATGGACGCGCCATTAGGCTCAACCAAAAGCATGATTAGACGCGGCTTGCAGTTATTAAAGAGGTGTTTAGGAATATGAATTATTTAACCCAACAACGACGTGACGCACTCTCAGCAGAGTATGTATTGGGCACATTACGAGGCTCTGCACGAGTACGTTTTAAACGACTCATATTGCAATATCCTGCCATCCGCAGCTCGGTTGAATTGTGGGAGCAGCATATTAATGCCTTAGGCACTCAGCTACAGCCCATCGCACCCGACCCAATAGTGTGGGAAAAGGTCAAACAACGTTTGCAGTTTGATGGGGCAAACCTTGCTAGCGAGCAAGCTGTGGCAACTAATGTGGTGACTTTGCCACTTAAATCTAATCGTAGGTGGAAAGGTTTATCCTTATTAGCTAGCGCGGCGGCTGTGGTATTAGCCGTATTGTTAGTGCAGTTGCAACCTATACCAGTGGCACCCGTGCAGCAGTTTACGGTAATGCAAAACGAAGCGAAAGAGTCCCTCTGGTTAATTGAAATCACTCAGCAAACCCTTGAAACTCGCGCCACGCAAAAAGTTACCCAACGTGCGCAGAATGATTATGAGTTATGGATGGTGCCTACCGGTGGCCAAGCTCCTATTTCACTGGGCTTATTGCCACAGTCTGGCGTCGCATCGATTGCCAAACATCCACAGTTTGATCAAATCGATATCGCGGCATTAGCAGTCAGTTTGGAGCCCAGAGGTGGTTCGCCTAATGGTGCGCCCACAGAAGTGCTCTATGTGGCTGAAATAGCGATATTGTAGTTGCACTCAACAAACAAAAACGCCTTAACTCGGTTGAGTTAAGGCATTTCTTTAGACACCAACATCCCCAATCATCAATATTAAATTAATAAGCGCCCGCGCTGTAAATTAACTCATAACTGTGGCTGTATATTTCCAGTATGTTGCCAAAAGGGTCTTCCATATAAATCATGCGATAAGGCTTTTCACCCGGGTAATAAAAGCGCGGCGCTGCCATGCGTTTTTTGCCACCAGCGGCGACTATGCGCTCAGCCAATTCTTCAACATTGGGATCTTGCACACAAAAATGAAAGATGCCGGTTTTCCAATATTCAAAATTGTTCTCAGGGTTTTCTTGGTTTTTAAATTGGAATAATTCAACTCCAATGCGATCGCCAGTCGACAAATGGGCGATTTTAAAACTGCCCCAGCCTGCACCAAACACCTCGGTACACATTTCACCAATGGGGCTGTCATCTTCAGTAATGTCGGTTGGTTGCATGATGACGTACCAGCCCATCACTTCAGTATAAAATTTTACGGCTTGCTCTACGTTTGGAACCGACAAACCAATATGCGAAAAACTACGTGGATACACTTTGTTCATAAATATTCCTGTTGATGACCATTCGCCAACAGTTTATAAATCACCTATCATTAAGTAAAATTATCATATTTAATAATTATAAGTGCCAAACGTAATGATAAATCCTATCTGGTTACGCAGCTTTTGCACCCTAATTGAAGAAGGCCACTTTACGCGCACCGCTCAGCGCTTACACATGACTCAATCCGGTGTCAGCCAGCATATTCAAAAACTCGAAGAACATTTTTCCACGCCGCTTTTGATTAGGCAGGGCAAGCAGTTTTCATTAACCGATGCAGGAGAACGCCTTAACAGCGAAGCCAAAGACTTATTGTTGGCCATGGACAAAATTGAGCAGTTTGTTGGCAGTGATCCTGCCTATGAAGGAGTGGTGCGGATAAAATCACCGGGTAGTATCGGGCTTAAATTGTATTCTCATTTGTTAACACTGCAGGTGGCCCACCCCAAACTCATCATCGATTATCGTTTTGCCCCCAATGCCGAAATAGAACGTTCCATTAGCGCCCATAATACTGATATCGGTTTTATGACCGAACAAACAAAAACCGATGATGTTATTTGCCAAGCGGTAAGCACAGAGTCTTTGGTGTTAGTTACCCCGGCAAGTATGCAAGAGCCAAGTTGGCAAAACCTCAACAGCCTAGGTTTTATTGCTCACCCCGATGGTCAGCATCACGCCAACCTATTATTCAGGGATAACTATGTGGAGTTTGAGCACATAAGTCAGATTAAAACGTCGGGCTTTTCCAATCAGATCAGTTTGATCCTCGAGCCGGTTAGCCTAGGGCTCGGATTTACCGTACTCCCTGCCCATGCGGTGGCGGCGTTTCATTCACCCCATTTAATAACTACCTTTGCCTTGGCAAAACCGGTTAATGAAACGATTTACCTGTGCACTGCTCGGCATAAAAGCCCGGCGAATCGAGTTAAAACTGTCATTAACGAAGCCTTAAAATGGCTATAGGTATTATTTTAATCTGCCTATAACCCAGCAAACTAGCAGCTTAAAGACGGAATTTGAAAATAGTAAAAATTAATTAACTTATTTTGCATCCACTTGTTCATCTGGATCGTTTGGCTTTAGGACAAAGTTAAAACAACAGAGGAATATGTCATGAACAAGTCTTCACCCAAACTCATTTTGAGCTTATTAGCGACTGCAGTCATCGGCCAGTTTGCCCACGCATCCAGCCATAGAGAAGCCCCCAACATTACGCGTTTTCCCACTTTAGATTCGACTGATTTTTATGCTTTTAATAGTTACGAAGAAGGTCGTGGTGATTATGTCACCCTAATTGCTAACTATATTCCATTACAAGATGCTTACGGTGGCCCCAATTATTTTGCCATGGATCCAGCGGCGGTTTACAGCCTGCATATTGATAACGACGGCGACGCCGTGGAAGATATAAGCTTTCAACTGCGTTTCCAATCCATGTTGCCCAATAACAATCAAGGTGTTGAGTTGACGGTTGGGCCAGAGGGTAATCAACGTATTGTGGGTGTACCACTCAAAAACATTGGTGGTATATCGGCTGCAGATCAAAGTGCGGCAAATTTTAGCGAGTCGTATACCTTAACCTTAGTCACAGGTCCTCAATCTACTGGCACTGCCACTACCCTGCAAAATTCCGCAGACGGTAGTGACACCTTTCATAAACCCCTAGATTTTATTGGTAATAAAACCTTTACTGACTCAGCTAACTATAAAATGTATGCCGACAGTTTTGTTTCTACCTTTGCTATACCAGGTTGTGAACAGATGGCTAAAGTATTTGTTGGCCAGCGTAAAGACCCCTTCGTGGTTAACTTAGGCAAAACCTTTGATTTGGTTAATTATGTGCCAGTAGAAGGTGATAGTGCTCCAAGTGCAGGAGATGCAGGTGGTTTCCCAGGTGGTATCACCCAATCAGCAGCTAACGATAATTTGGCCGACAAAAACGTCACGGCCATTGCCATTGAAGTCCCTAAAACCTGCGTAACAGGTATGGGTAACGGTACTATAGGTGCGTGGACCACAGCGAGTTTACCCCAAGCACGTATCTTAAATCCGGATGCTAAGTTTGCCGCAACTGAAGTTAACGGTGGCGCACTGACTCAGGTATCACGTTTAGGTAACCCTCTGGTTAACGAGTTAGTCATTGGTTTGGCGGATAAAGATACGTTTTCTACCTCACAACCTAAAAACGATACGCAGTTTGCTGACTTTGTTACCCACCCCAGTTTGCCTGAATTGCTTAACATCTTATTTAAAGATGCGGTCAACACAACTCTGGGTACTGACATTGCTACGCTGGCACCAACTAATTTCCCGCGTAACGATTTAGTTACTGCGTTTTTAACCGGCTTCCCTGGGGTAAATCAACTAGCAACGGTGACACCATCTGAAATGCTACGTTTAAATACTGGCATACCAGCAACAGCTGCAGATATGCAGTCTTCTTTTGGGGTAGCAGGTGACGATTTAGCAGGTTTCCCTAACGGTCGTCGTCCGGGTGATGATGTGGTGGATATTGCCTTACGCGTGGTAATGGGTCGTTTGTGTTACCCCATTCCCGTTGCAGGTGTTGAAACTGACTTAGGCTTGTGTGTTCCTGAAGATGCCAGCGTAGGTAACGTCCCCTTTACTGACGGTGCACCGGTAAATGCCTCAATGATGATGAATGCCTTCCCTTACTTAGCCACGCCTTTATCTGGCTCAGAATAAGGAGTCTGTTATGAAACATGTATTACTAAAAAGTGTCATCGTCTTAAGCAGTTTCACTGTGTTAAGTGGCTGTTTTAACTCCAACGATGATGATATGCCTGAGGTTAACACCTCGCCCATGGCAGTGGGTGCAAACTTAACCACACAAACCGACACCGCCATTATGGATAGGTTAAGTGCAACGGATGCACAAAACGATGCCTTGAGCTTTAGCGTAAAAACTGAGCCCACCAGTGGCACTGTGGCTGTGATGAATAATGGTAGTTTTACCTATACACCGGCAGCAAATTTTGTGGGTAGTGATAGTTTTGTATTTAGTGTGACGGATGGCATGACCACGCCAGCCGAAGCCACAATCAACATTACCATCGAAACCCTACAAGTCAGTTTTGCCGATTACAGTCGCCAAGCGTTTAACCAAATGTCATCTGATACGCCTCTGCCCTTAAATGGTCGCGAGTTTACTCAGGATGTGACGGATGAAAACGCCTATGACGACTTATTGCCTGATTAATCTGGCAGTACTGTAAGTTTCACCAGGAAGGTAAGTCTTAGTGACTGCCGCCAAGGACGGCTTTTTTATTTTTATTTTTTTGCCCCTAAAACCCAAAGGATGATTTATGCGCAGCCAACAACGTAGTTTGATGATTATATTGATTCTGCTCGCCCTGTTAATTGCCTTTGGCAGCCAAGCTCGGCCTTATACGCCAACCAGCCAACAACAGATAGTCGCGAGTTGGGATAGCCAAACCGAGCTTCAAACACAAGACATGGATTTGTCACAGCGTATAGACAAAGCCAACTGGCATATTCAACAAGGTCAGTATGCCGGTCAAGCCAACAAACATTATGGCCGAGCCCGTGCCTTATTAGCTCCGCTTTTTGATGACAACCACAACTTAATAGCAGTGGAGCAAAGCTCGTTCAAAAAAAGCCAACTTAACGCCATGTGGGCCCGTGTCTTACAACACCAACATCAGTTTGTATTGGCTCAGCAACTATTAGATCAGGCTATTAGTTTGGATCCCAAAAACACTAATGCCATCTTATTAAAAGCCAACGTATTGCTAGCCCAAGGTAGCTTTGAGCAAAGTAGACAAGTATGCACTCAACTGTTAGGCGCGGCTGACTTAGTCATCACCACGGCTTGCGTGCTCGAAGCAAACGCCAATCTGGATAAACTTACCAGCAGTTATCAGCAGCTAAGAACCTTGCTTAACAATCGAGCTGCACATCAACAACAAGACTGGCTAGTGCAACTAGCCGCCGACATGGCGCTACGCCTAGCACAACCTCAAGCAGCGGCGCAGTGGCTTGAACTCGCCTTAAACCAAGAGCAGCCACTTACCAACAAACCACTAAGTTTTATTGTGTTGTGGGCCGATGTGCAATTAGCGTTGCAACAAGATGATAAGGTGTTAAGCGTGCTCGCGACTATTGTGCAACATGCCGGATTTAAAGATGATGCCCTGTTATTGCGTCTTTCTTTAGCTGAAAAAACCACATCGTCGCAGTACTGGCAAAACCTATTGGCCGAGCGCATTGAGCTACGACTCGCCCGCCAAGACAGTTATCATAGTGCCGAACTCGCCCGTTATTATTTGGATATTCAACCTAATGCCGAGCAGGCCTTACATTGGGCACAAATTAACTGGCAAAAAGCCAAATTGCCTGACGATAAAAACCTATTGGATAGAGCCTTGATGATGCAAAATACGGATATAAGTGCATCATAATTTGTTGGGCCTTTATTGCCTGAAATTTAACTGAATGAGTTTGGAATAAACCACTATGCCGTATTTGTTTCGCTGCCTGCGAGCAGCCTGTGTATTGATCGTTTTTTGTGGCAGTTTACACACAGCCCATGCCCACCAAATGAGTACGGCCTATATCAATTTGGCTCATAGACCGCTACAAGATGAGCCGCTACAAAGTCATCCTCAGCAAGAAATCAGCAAGACCGAAAGCCAAGGTTTGTATGGTCAATTGCAAATAAGATGGTTTGATTTAGAGCTGGTGATTGGCTTAGATGCCAATACCGATGGAGAATTGTCTTGGGCCGAAGTGAATGCCCGTAGCGCAGAAATTAAAGCCTTTGCTCTAGCTAACTTGAAGATCAGCAGCCAGCAGCAAGACTGTGTATTAAACATTCACAACGACATTCAAACCGACATGCACTTTGATGAAGGTTATTTAGTGCTTAATTTCGAAAGTAATTGTGTCCTGCTAGATATTAACGACAAACCACAAGAATTGGCCATTCGTTATGATGCAATCTTTGCCCAAGATGCCGATCATAAACTCTTAGTGAATGCCGACTTATTTGAGCAACACTTTAGCGGCGTGATCGATAGCCAAAATCATGTTTATCACATTGAGCCTGAAAATAATCCCATCTTAAAAGTAATCCGCACTTATATCTATCAAGGTATCTTGCACATATTCAAAGGCACCGACCATATCCTGTTTTTATGTGCGCTATTACTCACCTGCGTATTACAACGCCGTGACCAAGAGTGGGCGGCCAACAACAATAAACGTCAGGTGCTCAAACACACCGCGTGGATCATCACGGCCTTTACGCTGGCTCACTCCATTACCCTTACAGCAACGGCCATGGACTTGATTGTGCCCAGCAGCCATTGGGTCGAGTTTGGTATTGCCTTATCTGTGGTGCTTACTGCGCTGAATAATATCTGGCCTTTAGTATTGCGTTTAGGTTGGATCACCTTTGCTTTTGGCCTGTTGCACGGCATGGGCTTTGCGGGAGTACTAGGTGAACTTGGCCTAGCTAAAGAGCAAAAACTGCTATCGGTACTGTCATTTAATCTCGGGGTTGAAGTGGGTCAACTGATGATACTCGCAGTAGTAATGCCTCTACTATTTTTTGCCGCTAAACGCCGCTGGTATCAACGTTACGGCATACAAATCGCTTCAGGAATAATTGCCCTTATCGCCCTGCAATGGTGTATTGAACGATTATAAAATCCATATTGTTAGGCAAGTTTAAGGCTAAATATGATATAAAATCCTCCTGCAAATTTGAGGATCTTTTATGTTACTTAGCCTTACTCCCTTACAAGCCAGAATTATTGGTGTCTTACTCGAAAAAGAAAGCACCACCCCTGATCAATACCCCTTATCCCTTAACGGCTTGACCTTAGGTTGCAACCAAAAAAGTAATCGCGAACCCGTGCTGGAACTCTCTGAGCAAGAAGTGCAACAAGGGCTGGACGAACTACACGAAAAAAAGTGTATTTTTAATATCACGAGTGCCGGTAGTCGTGTCACCAAATACAAACACCGCTTTTGCAATACCGAATTCAGCTCTTTGCAATTTACTGCGCAGCAACGCGCCATCATCTGTGTGTTGTTATTACGCGGCCCACAAACCCCTGGCGAATTACGCACCCGCACCCAGCGTTTAGCCGAGTTTGCTAATGTGGATGAAGTCGAAAGTAGTTTGCAGGCCTTGTTTGAACTGAAGGGCGAAAAAATCGTCACTAAACTGGCCCGTGAACCGGGCAAAAGAGAATCCCGTTATGCCCATTTATTTTGTGGTGAAACGGGTTTTGAACTACCCAGCGCCGGATCAGAAAGTGAATACGCCTCACCACAAACCAGCAACTCAATGGCTACGCGGGTAAGCGAGCTTGAAACCCAAGTTGATGAACTGACCAAACAACTAGCTGAGCTTCGTGAGATGGTTGAGATACTGAGCGCTTAGTTGCAGAAAAAGCAGAGAGAAGCAGATAAATGCAGTAGATAGATACTAGATGCTAGTATCTAGATAAAGCTAAAAGAGGCTTAACCACAGAGGAAAAGCAAATGGTAAAACAAATAATGTCGAGAACAACAATCAAATCGAGCTGTAACCAATGCGATTTGCTCGTTAATAAACATTAGAGAGAAAGTGTCGTTTTTAGCATCAATGTACTTCTCTCGGTGTTCTCTGTGGTGAACATGTTTTGGTTTTTAATTAGCCAATAATTACTAGCCTCTCGTTTTTTTAATCACTGCTCTTAACTGCTTTTGGCGCACTAAACGCTTTGCTGTAGTAGCCAGAGGGGTCAAAACAACATACACGGCGTTTACCGGATTGCAGCATGTCGCAGGCATCGTTAATTCGCTTAACACGGGTTTTTACCTGCTTGGCCGACGTGACCCAATGTATCCAATCAAGTCGTGCGATGGTGGTGGTATCGTCCCACGTTGCTTTAGCTTCGGGCATAGCCACTAATGCCTCAAACAAATCAGCGGGTACTTGTGGTTCCGGCTCTTGCTCTACTGCTCTAAGTTCAAAGCTAACTGTATCACCAATATTTACGCCCGCTGTTTGAAGTAACTCTTGCTCTAACTTCAACCAGTGACTTAATTGACCATCGGGTTCAAGGGTTACCTGAAAAGCGTGGCCGTTAATCGTGCCATCTACCGAGGTTCGTCCTCGGCGCGGGAGTTTTTCACTGACCTCTTTAGGCAATACCACAAAAGCCCAAATATCTTCATTGTTCGACAGAGTTGGGCATAACAAGGTGGCTGCAAAGCTGGAATGAGTGTCATCTTTTGTCATCTTGATTAGCCTTTTTCTTGCATTTTTACCAATACTCTTTAACTAAGGATATTTTGCCCTCGGTAAAACCAAAGAGCACCAATAAAGCGTGGCTTGCTTGCCATGAACCGTCAGCTTGAATCACGCCATGAGAATACTCTATCGCTGTATGATTTTTACCCGCAATACTGTTCAAAATGCGCACTTCATTGGCTCTAGTGTTTTGATAAGCACCACGTTCTACATTGCGCATAAAGGCTTGGCGCCAGGTGGTTTTATCAAAATTAGCATCGTATTCCACATGGATATAGTTAACGCTATCGTGAGTTAAGGCCAGCAATGCATCGATATCTGTCGGTGTCGAACCTTGGCGGCTAACCTTATCTAAAGCTGCAAAATACGCCCTAATCTGTTCTAACTGACATGATGACTCACAACTTGTCGCCAGTGCCGAAAATGCCAACATACTAACCAACAAGGCAAGTTTTAATTTGTACATAATTTTCATCTCAGCTCCATAGTTCAATTGTCCAATAGTTGGATCACACAATTGATGGCGACTAATAGCAGGTAAAAATGATACGACTAAGGCCTGATAACAGGCCATAAACGCGCTATTTCCTCACTTTGCGTTTGGAGAAGAATTCATCCTCCACCACATTATTGGTTTTACCCAAAGCAAAGGCTTTGGCACTCTCTGCTGTCAGTGGTTTGGCAAAAAGAAAACCTTGTCCTAAGTCACTGCCCATCTCACTTAGCATTTGATATTGTTTGCGGGTTTCAATACCCTCCGCCACCACCTTTAAACTTAGATTGTGCGCTAGAGATACCATAGCGCGCACGATTTCAGAGGCATTGCCATTTTCCGAATGAGTGGCGGTGAGTGCATGCACAAACATACGGTCAATTTTGAGAAACTGCACTGGTAGTTGTTCCAGATAAGCTAATGAAGAATAACCTGTACCAAAGTCATCAATCGCAAATTCAATACCCAATAAATTTAATGCATCTAGGGTTTGTCGTACCGTATCGGCATTTTCCATCAAGGCAGATTCTGTGATTTCCAGCTTTAATACATTGCCCGTGCCCCCCGTGGTCAGCAATATTTCACGGATCTGTTCGATGAGCTCAATGCCGCGGAGTTGTTTAGTCGAAATATTAACTGACATGATGAGCTCAGTACTTATGTCTGGATCATCCTGCCATAAACGTAATTGCTTACATGCCTGCTCAAGTACCCAACGACCAATCTCAATGATTTGACCTGATTCTTCAGCCATAGGGATGAATTTTTCCGGTGAAATAAATCCCTTTTCAGGATGTTCCCAACGTAACAGGGCTTCAAAACCAATGAGCTTTTTACTTGGCATATCAATAATAGGTTGATACATCACAAACATTTGTTCTTTGTTAATGGCTAGGGCAATATCGGTGTCCAGTTTGATACTTTCTATGGTTTGATCGCGCATCTTATTATCGAACAACTGACAAACCCCGCGTCCCATGTCTTTTGCGGTGTACATGGCAATATCTGCGTCACGTAATATTTGCTCTGGTTTATTGTATTGCGAGTCACAAATGACCATACCAATACTTAAACGGAAAGGCACTTTGATACCATCAACTTCTAATGGGGTTTCAAAGGCATTGACGATAGATTGCCCTAAAATTTTGACATTTTTACTGTTTACTTTACCTTCAATAATAACAGTAAATTCATCTCCACCCAGACGCACAGCATGATGTTCACGAGGTAATAAGTACTCTAACCTCCTGGCCGCTGCGACCAAGACCATGTCGCCCACTATGTGACCGAGCGAATCATTTATCTGTTTAAATTTATCACCATCAAGAAACATTAAAGCGAATTTTGCGCTCTTATGTTGACGATTTTTTTCAATCAATTCGTCTAAGTGCTGGATAAGCCATGAACGATTGGGTAAACCTGTTAACGCATCATGAAAGGCCATGTGAAATAGTTTTGCTTCTGCCTCGCGGCGCTCTGCCACCTCAACAAATAATTCGGCGGTACGCTTTTCTACGCGGCTTTCGAGTTCAGCATTAAGTTGCAATACAGTGGAGTTTGCCTCTTCTAATTCCCGAGTTTTTTCCACTACCATTTTTGACAATAATGCTCTTTTACGCTCATTGCTGTGTGACAACCATCTGAGAAATATCGTCAGCAACAATAAAGCCGTCAGTACAAACAGGCTTCTCGCCCACCATGTCATCCACCAAGGACGTAATACCGTCAATTTGATTGTGGCTGGGTCAAGATTCCACACATTGTCGTTATTTGAGGCCACCACCATAAAAGTATATTGGCCAGGATCCAGATTGGTATACCTCACGCGCCGCCTCGTGCTATCAACTTCTGTCCAGTTTTTTTCTAAGGCTTCCAACTTATAGCGGTATTTGTTTTTATTAGGAGAAATAAAATTAAGGGCGGCAAATTCAAAGGTAATATCGCGCTGAGCATAGTCGAGCACCACTTTTCTGACTTCATTAATCGGTTGTTTGATGATCGCGTTTTCACCCGATATTACAGGTTGTTGAAACAGGTCGAGGCCAGTAAAAACGATATTAGGTATATAACTATTACGCGGCAAGTGATTGGGATTGAAACGACTTATTCCGGCAATGCCACCAAAATACATTTCGCCGTTTTTTGTACTTAAATGGCTATAACGATTAAATTGCATACCGGCCAATCCGTCTCCGGTATCAAAAATTTCAAAGGTTTGACTAACAGGATCAAAGCGGTTTAAACCCGAACGAGTTGCCAGCCAAATATTGCCGTCATTATCTTTTTCGATAGAAACAGCCAATTTATCACTCATACCTTGCTCAACTGAGTAACTAGTCAATTTGCCCGAATCTGGTTCAAAATAGAAAAACCCCTGGGTGGCGGCAATCCATAAGGCCCCAGATGGCTCGGGATATATATCAAAAATAATGTCAAATAAACTGCTGCTGGAATAGGATGTAAACTGTTTAGTCAGAGGATCGAATAACTGCAAGCCACCGTTGCCCGCCACCCAATAATTACCCTTACCATCTGCGGCAAAATCATTAATCATCGAATTTAGTGCACCACTGTCACGGCCTAAACTATTGGGAAAGTATGACTCAAACATGGCCGTTTCAGGGTCGTAGATTTGCATCCCACTACCCCACACGCTTATTAACAAACGTCCATCTGACATGGGCTCAATACGAAATATGTTATTGTTATCTAAACGTTTATTTTGCGGGGCCGACGGGTCACGTTTGATATGGCTAAAAGTTTGGCGGTGTTTGTCAAAAATACTAATGCCACCATTCCAAGTACCAATCCATAATTTACCTTTATTGTCATCGGCTAAGGCCAACACGGAATTACTGCTTAGACTAGTGGGATCATTTGCATCATAGGTAAAATGGCTAAATTGCTTAGTAATGGGATCATATCTATCTAGACCCTCACCATCTGTCGCGATGTAAATACTACCATCTTCGTCTTCGTGTAAGTCCATAACATTATTTAATGCAAGGCTATTAGGGTTAGCACTCTTATGTTGCAGGACGGAAAATTTTTCAGTACTGGGTGATATTCTGCGCATCCCAAAGTTATTAAAGGCTAACCACAAGGTACCTTGCCTATCTTCATAAATATCAAAAATAGACACCGCAGGTAAAGCTCGTTTATCTGAGTTAGATGCTGGGTAATGGATGAAGTTGTCACCGGAAGGATTATAACGATGCAAGCCGGTTTTATCGGTACCAAACCATAACTGGCCTTTAGAATCCTGAAAGATTGACCAGAAAGAATCTGAACTGAGTTGCCCAAGTCCAACATCACCTGCGCGATAATGGCGCACCGTTTTTGATGTCGGCTCCATTGCCATAATGCCTTCGTGGGTGGCAATCCATAGGGTTCCCTCATCATCAACCAAGAGGTCTCGTATGCTGCTACCACCCGCTTCCATATCACCAGGTAACTCATACTTTTCATAATCCAGGCTTAAACGGTTTATTTTGAATAAGCCTTCGCCCGAACCAATCCAAAAATAATCTGGATCACTGGCCTGGGCGATGGTTTCAATCACTTTGCGGTCGCCGGTTTCATCCTCACCGTCAAACAAATGGTGAACTACTTCACCGGTTTTGGGATTGAATGATCTAAGGCCAAATCCATCGCCCCCCAACCAAATGAGCCCCTCCACATCTTGATAAAGCGCATGGATGGTTTTAGCGTCGCTTATTTTAAAAACTGTAAAAGATTCATTTGAGGGATGGTATCGACTCAAATGTTTGCCCGCGACCCACAACACATCATCTTGGGTAATTAATAGTTTTCTGGCTAAACTACTGCCAAGGCTAGAGGGATCATCGGGATTATGGGTAAAAGTTTTTAATTTATAGCCATCATAACGACGTAAACCGTTATCCGAACCAATCCATAAAAAACCTTGTTTATCAACGACAGATGAGTAGGCAGCGTCATCCAATAAGCCGTCCTGTAAATACAAGTCATGCACATTTAAAGCGTTATTTACGAAATTGCTACTCTTAGCCGTTTGTATGACTGAAGCAGAAGTTTTAGTACTTGGAGCAGCACTGAGATTGAAATGAGTAAAAAATAATGTAAGAAGAACCGTTATATACCACTCGGATGCTCTTCTGTTCATGCGGATCTTCACTATATTTACTATCTTATTTTTTATACCTTGAAACTACCATCATCGTCGCATTTAACGAAGTTTATTTACAATAAATTAACACATTTAGTAATAGCGATACTTAATGCAGCTATAAACTAAGAGCGGTTTAACACCTGTAACCAGCCTAGATTGGGTATTCAATAAGCAGCTGATCCAATTTGGGTTAAACATGGTTTGTTTTAGGGGCAAGCGTTATACGAATTCCATTAAATAAATAGGCACGTAGAACGCACGGCCCTTACCCTTTCAAATAGCGAGAACGCAGAGCCTTATCCGCTGGGGCGTTCCCTTAGGGCGAGTTTTAAAAGCACATACTCAGCGTTACTCGAACTCGAAAGAGCGCCACTACTACTTCATTCAAGCGCCTTGATTATGTGCTTTTAAATTCTCGCTGAGTGTACATTTATTTAATGGAGTTGGTATTAAAGCCCTGCAGACTGATTTATGCAGTCAAAATCAGTAAACAGAGCCTAAAAGAATGGTGGTATAACCTTGTTAGTCCTGATAACCCCAAGGCGCAGCAGGTTTAGCTATTTCTTTGCTTAAATCAAAATCAACTCTAAATTCTCGACCTTCGCGGATCAAACGATAGGTAAACACCTCTGGGTAGATATACATCTGCCAAATATTGCTACTTGATTGGGGGATGCCCTGTTTCACAAACATTTCCTTTGAATACTGGTCGACAGGGAAAGATTGTACCTGTGCCCAACCTGCATCTTGAGTATGGCCACCATACATAGTGGATTCATCATGGCTACCATCAGCGTGGCGATGATCGTGTTTTAGCGATAATCCCGAACCCGTTTTAGTGATGATCCAAGTGCGCGAGGCATCATCGCCAACATGAAAAGGGATCTGTAACTGTTGCTCGTTACATTTTCTAACATGCATGACTAAAGGCTGCTCATCCATACTACTTGGGCCTTGGTTATCCAAGGTCACCTTGCCCGCAAAAGCTTTACCACACAAAGTCTTAATACTGTCGAAAAAAGCATCATGACTAGGAATAGATACCAGCGGTGCTGGGCTTATTAGCTGTTTAGCACTAAGTGCTATTGGGCTCAATAATACAAAGCTGGCTAGACCCCAGCAGGTTAATTTTTGTAACATTATGACTCCTAAAAAAAGTAGTTTTTTCTATAAAACATTGAGTTAGTGAAGCGTTGAGTCAGGCGCAATGCCTTTAATATATTGATTGTACCAACTCAAATAACGCTCAAAACGGTCTTTTTGAAAAGTCGGCCGATTGATGCCGTGAAACTCCCCCGGATAAACCACTAATTGAGTTTGACGCCCCAAACGTTTCATGGCCTGATACATTTGTTCGGAGTTAAGAATAGGTACATTCCAATCGCTACCGCCGCCCATCCATAAGGTTGGCGTGGTGATCTTAGCCACATCGTTAAAGGACGATATTTTTTCCCAGGCTGCGGCGTTTTCCCAAGGTAAACCTAACTCAATCTCCCAGCCTTGCTGATATTGATCATGGCCATAGTTAGAGCGCATCAAAGCTTCACTGGCACCTGAAATTGCGGCTTTAAAACGTGTCGATTTAGTAATAACGTAGTTGGTCAGTATGCCACCGTAAGACCAACCACCTACCCCAAGCTTGTCAGCGTCAACGTAGCCCTGTGCTACTAGATAATCCACTCCCGCCATCACATCTTGAAAATCGAGATTGCCCCAATCGGCAAAAATTGCCTGTGAAAAATCCTGCCCATATCCAGACGAACCTCGAGGATTAGGTTGCAATACCACATAACCATTGGCCGCTAATAATTGTGCCTGAAAATTAAAGGCAAAGGAGTATTGTGCCACCGGTCCGCCATGGGGATGTAAAATCAAGGGATATTGCATAGCCGGATTAAAACCTAGGGGTTTGGTCACAAAGGCTTCTATTTCTGTGCCATCAGCACTTTTATAATGAATATTTTCGGTTGTGGCTAAATTTAATTGCGCCATTAATGCTTGGTTTGTCGTGGTCAGTGGCACTAACTTAGCCGAGTCCACAGTATACAACTCAGCCATTTGCTCGCGCTTGCTACTTAACACCACTGTGGTTTTTCCGTGCATGGCATAGGCTTCGATTTCCATTTCACCTTTTACATGTTGTTTAATACTGCCGCCTTTAACCGAAACCGACGCAAGATTTTGCTCACCACTGTCTTCGAGCACAAAAAACACCTGACGCCCATCGGCAGAGAATGTGGGCTGGATAATGTTACGATCAAGCTCTGGTGTGAGTAAGCTTGCTTCTCCACCTTTAGCCGATACCAACGCTAACTCATTGGTGGCGTACCACATTAGTTTTTGTGAGGCGGTAATAGTGCTGTAAGCGATACTTTTGCCATCGGGGCTCCACACCGGTGAATCATCTTCACGTGGGTTAGTGGTTAACTGAAATAAGGTAGCGCCCTTATCGGTGTTATCCGCAGATACTATCCAAATATCAGTATTGGCATTGCTGTCTGGCTCGTTGGTACGATTACTCACAAAAGCAATCGACTTACCATCTGGGCTCCAAGCAGGTTGGGAATCATCAAAATCACCTGAGGTAATTTGCCGTGGTGCTATGTCAGAGTGGGGTGTATACACGTATAAATGGCTGCGGTAACGGTCAAGATAACCTTCATAATCGAGTTTAAATTGCAGTCGATCAATTACATGAGGTCTGGGTTTTTTATCATCTTCCTTGTCTTCCGTTAACTCAAAAGGCTGTGGATCTTTAATCAAGAGTAACAATTGTTTGCCATCGGGCGACCATTCGTAGCCTGACACACCTTGTTTTACCGAGGTCAATTGCTGTGCTTCACCACCCAATCGATTTAAGGCCCAAACCTGGGGTTTGTCTTCACTGTCTTTTTTGTCGTCGCCACTTTCACTGCGTTTGGCAATAAAACTGAGGTATTTACCATCAGGACTAAAACGCGGCTCAGAGGCAGAATAGCCTTTGGCTGTCATAGGTAAAGCATCGCCACCCTTAGCGGGGCTCATCCACACACGGGTCTCAGATTTATCCTTGGTTAAGTCACTGCTCGTAATGGTATAAGCAACCCATTTTTCATCAGGGCTTATTTGTGGTTCTGCTATTTTATTGATCGCAAAAAGATCATCTACTTTCAGTGCACGTTTAGTATTTTGTGCCGCCAAACTATTGCTGCTAGTTAATAAAAATATTAACGCAAAACCAATATTTATCCCGTTTTTCATTTACTCAGCCTCTTAATGTGCCATTTATCATTGTTGTTTGTGTGCATGCTCTTATTCAAGCTCACTCTTATTCAAGCTCAATTAACCCAAAATACATCATGGCTCTTTTTAAGAGCTTGCAGTAGTACAATTCACCAAATAATGATTTTTTTCATCATTTTCCGGTATATCGCTCGTATTACAATTTATTAAGCACCTGATTTTAAAGTACTTTATCCTTGGTTCACTTTATGCTTTAACAAGCCACTTTGACACAAATAGAGACCTTATGATGAATAAAAATATGCTTTGGTTAATTGTTATCATCGCTGGCATGAGTTTTTGGGCTTACAAAATTTTTAATACTACACAGGCCTATCACCACGCCAAAATGGCGATACAGGATAGAACTGAATTAGTGCAATCCCTAGGTCATTATGAAGTAACTTACGATTGGTGGTTTGGGGTATTTAGAGCTTTACGTTATGGCGCGGTGCAAGAATTTGAGTTTCATCTATACGCTGACCAAGCAGAAGCAGTAGGTGTGGTTGAAGTGGTAAAAAATGACGGTCATTGGGCAGTGAGTTGCATCAATGTGGTAAACGGTGAATATTTAAACAAACGTATCATTCACGATTGTAATGGATCAGCCAACTCACCATAAATGTGTTTACAAAATTCCAACAGCTCGCTAAATTTCAAGTTAGAATTGAGAGCTAAGCAATTGTTAATAAATCAAATTTTTCTGTATAACATAACATTTACTCAGCAAAAATTAAGTATGATCAAGATGCCTATGATCAGTTTTGGAAAATATCACTATGCCTTATAAAATAAAGAAACTTGAAGAACTAGGCATCATTCAAATAGTTTATTTAGGTGAAGTATCCTTAGATCAACGAATGGCTATTATTACTGAGCTTGCCCTTGATCATATCCATTGTGACAAGCCTAAATTATTGATAGATGCTAGAAGCTTGTTGAGCAGTATGAGTGAAACCGAACAAAAAATTTGGGGTAAATTTGTAGCATCGCGAGAAGAACTAAAAAATGCCACAGTCGCTGTTATCTACAACTCTAATATAGAAATTAATAAAACCGCCATGAAACATGCACAACAATGTGGCCATATTGTCGAACAGTTTCACACTGAACAAGATGCAATCAAATGGTTGTTGTCGAGATAAGAGATATTAGTTTTGAGCCTCGTGTTGCTGAGTCAAACAATAAAAATTGAGTTGATATTGAAAGGCCGCAGAGTTGTACCTACTTATTTATTAATACATTTAACTTAGGATTAAGCTATTGTTAAATAATATGTTTATTTCCCTCACTTAAAAAATGAAAAAGAAAATAACCAGCCTAATTTGCATTATGCTTTTGACTCTCATTGCAGTTAGGGTAACGGCTAAAGAAACCATTAATTGGATGGTAGTAGACTGGCCTCCGCTGATGATTTTAGAAGGGGACGATAAAGGCAAGGGGCTTGCCGATGTATTTCTAACACTTTATCAACAAAATCTCCCCCAATATAAACACCATAATATGATGATGAATTTTGCAAGATATTGGCATGGAGCCAAAAATGGCGAACCTATTTGCAACCTACTTACTTTAAAAAATCAAGGGCGTGAAGACTATATGCACTTCTCTATTCCAGCAGCGATGACCTTGCCTAACAGTATTATCATGAAGCAAGAAAATATCGCTAAGTTGGGCAATCCTAAGTCATATTCCTTAGCAAAACTTATGGTCGATAAACAATTTATAGGGATCTTAGAAAGCGGACGATCATACTCTCAACAAATTGATGTTTTGCTAAATGAGCATCAAGCATCCTCTAATTTAATTCGAGGAGTAAATAGCGCTAGGCAGTTGATCCAAATGTTAGAGTTAGGACGCATCGAGTATATTATTGAGTACCCTTACATAGCAGACTATTTGCGCTCTCAATATACCAAACAGACTCAACAATTTGGCAGTATTGGCATAGACGAAATTCCGCCCTATTACTTAACTTATGTAGCCTGCCCTAAAACAGATTGGGGTAAAAACGTTATTGATTCAGTTAATCAAATGTTGTTAAAAATCCGTCCAACACCTGAGTACCGCGCAGCCAATGAACGTTGGTACGTTTATCCCCGTGAGATTGAACTTATTCGCCACGTTTATAAAACAGAGTTGTTAGATAGTCGTTAACTTAACATGAGCGGCACCCAACTACCTGGAATAGTTAATTGTTTATCCTGCACTGAATAACTTAGCCATTTGGTTAGACAATTTTAAACCTGACACTATTACCACAGTAATAAAGACACACTCAGGATTAAAATAGTACTCTTTGCTCTTTGTTATTTGTGTCCTACCTACTCCCTGTGTTTATAGAGGGTAAATGGCTTAGGATTTTAACTATCCTCTAGTCACTATCTACTATTCACTGCTTTTACTTGCCTTAAACATCACCAAACAACGTGCTAAAAAGGTACCGCTAAAAACACCATATAACATACAAATTAACGCAATAAATACCATGTCGTTAATTATGGGCAGACTTCGAGCAACGGCAAAACCCATAAAATACTTTGTGAAAAAAATGGCCATCATCAAGGCAAGAGGAGTCCAACTGCCAGGAATAGTTAATTTATTATTCTTTAGTGAGTAGCTAACTACCTTAGGGTAGGCAAGTTTTAGTCCCAGCATTAAAGCGAGTACCAAGCCTAAAACCCAAAGTGCCAGAGTTACCAGGGAAAGACCAAAAACCGAGTAAACTCCAAACAAAGAAAATAGCACCATAGCCAGTGGCAGAATAAAAATGGTCTTAACTCTTACTTTACGTTGTTTGCTTTGCATAAAACCCAAGGTCAGTAAGGCAAAAAACACCACAAAAACCCAAGTTGGGGTATGGCTAATAATCTGTGACACAGGCAACATCCTTTTAAAATAGTGATGGTTTTAGATTTGCGCCGATTGTACAAGTCTGTTGCTACAAAAGATAATTGGTTTGTGGCTAGTTACTATTTGCTAGCGACTATTTTCTGCACTTATGGCCTTTAATATTTCTGCCACAAAAATGCCATATACTGCAGCGGATTATTTAAGTAAGCGGTTTATTCGATGTTGTGGCGACTGTGCACCTCCAAACTTGGTTACATTGTTAGCTTATTATTGCTCAGCGTAACAAGCCTCGCGACCATGTTGTATTTTTCAACTCAGCGTATTGAACCTCTTACCTTAAGTGATTATTACCATTATCGCTGTGATATGCAGCCGCAATCTAACCCTACATTGCCGCGTTTTCGTTTTTTAGCCGTGTCATCTTTGTATGCCGATACCATCGCCGAGCGCTTGTGCCAATCCCCTTTGGTGGCACAATATTATTCTGGAGTGACGATTTCATGGAAACCACGCTGGTTGTTGTCTCCCGATGAAGTGATCAACGAAAACTATGATCTGATCTGGAGCCGTGAAAACGCCTTAAACGGTTTGGTACCTGGTTTTGCTGAGTATTATCAGTTGTTGATGGATTTTGGTAATTACCAAGTATTTTGGTTCCGCAAAGACACGCGTAACCTTAGTTTAACTCAAGCCTATTTTAGCGATAAACTAGAAATCGCCGCCCGTTTATTACCCCTTGAAGGCGGGCGTAACTTTCGCGACTTAGGCGGTTATGCAACCACAGACGGCAGAACCGTTAAATGGGGCAAAATATACCGTTCAGGTGTATTAGCCGGTTTAACTGAGCAGGACTATCAGTTCATTGACGAACTCGACATTAAAACCATAGTGGATTTTCGCGCTAACTCCGAGCGCAGTAGCGAAGTGACCAAATGGCATGACTCTGAAGTTAAAGTTATCCAAAAAGATTATGAAATGGACTTTGATTTTAGTGAAATTGGCACCTTGCTCAGACGCCCAGATTTGTCTAAAGAAATGCTCGAAGGCATGATGGCGCAGTTTTACCCCAAAATTCTGGACGACCAAAAACAAAATTATACTGAGATGTTTAGTAGCTTAGTAAAAAGTGATGATGGTTTATTGTTCCACTGCACCGCAGGTAAAGATCGCACTGGTGTTAGCGCAGTCTTAGTCTTAAGCGCTCTGGGCGTAGATAAACAAACGGCTATTGAGGATTATTTAGCGACCAACCACTATCTTGATCCCAAAGCCTTAATGCCAAAAAACAATGCTGATATGGATCCCAAAATGGCAGCCATGATGAAAATGTTTGCCAGCCTGCCACCCGACGTTGCTCAACCTCTAGTAGGTGTAACACAACCCTTGATTGAAGCCGCCATTGCTAAAATGGAAGCAGAACACGGCACTATCTTGGATTACATCAAACAAGAATTGGATGTTAGTGATGAAGATTTGTTGGTGTTACGTCAAAAATATTTAAACTGATTTAATTGTGTCTTGGCACCAGTTACTAACTTAGCTGGTGTCTTTTTTAGCTGCTGTTAAGCAAATTAACTTGCCTAAAACTGGTGCAGTCAGCGCACCAAACATCACACACAACAGCTTTAATCTGAGCATTGTCCAAGCTCTTCCTACTTTCTTTAATTATTGTGCCCATGCTTACACATATAAATTTAACCGACATTAAACGATAGTTAACACTCACATCAATATCAAAACCACTAATGCCTCTTGTTTGGAACAAGCATTGCTTAACTTACTTATTAGGTCGCATCAAACCCGCTAACGCACTATCAGCCGGAGCACCAACCATGAGCGGACACAGCGACACCACCAAACGTTTTTTACTGGCGGCTAAACATGCAGAAATTTCTGCCTTACAACACTTGGCCTCAAACTGCCAAGTGGTAAGTTCTATCTGTGAATTAATTCATCAGTTTCAAAAAGAACGCGGGATCAGCAATATCTTCCTGAGCTCAGGTTGCGAACGATTTGCCCAACAGCGCAGAGTGCAAATTGTAGAAAGTCGTGATGCCGAGGACTTATTACGCAGTCAATTACTTGCCAAATATCTAGTTGGCGATGAAATAACTGGCAATATGCGTTTGCTTAATAGCGTCACCTTGGCACTGCAAGGTATGGATCATGTGGGTGTATTACGTTACAAAGTGGAACATCAGGCCATATCTGCGCTCGAATCCACCCAAGCTTATTGCCGTTTAGTCGCAGGTTTATTGGCGGTGGTTTTTGAAGCCGCTGATGTCGCCAGTGACCCTACTATTACCCGATTGCTGGTCGCTCTTTTTAACTTTATTCAAGCCAAAGAATACGCCGGACAAGAACGTGCTTGGGGCGCCATGGGTTTTGCCAAGAGCCATTTTGACCATTCTCTGTGTGAACGTTTAGAGCAGTTACAACACTCTCAATTACACAGTTTTGATACCTTTATTGAATTTGCTAATCAAAACGAGCGACAGTTATGGTTAGACTTAGAGAAGCATTCATCCACCATCGCCTTGAATCAAATGCGCTCTATGATCCAACAACTGGCTGACGGTTCGCCCATCGATTCTGGGATCAGTGAAATATGGTACGAGCTGGCCACAGAACGCATCGACCAAATGCACTTGATCGAACAGCAACTTGCAATTCGCCTGCTTAAGGTGGCCAAACAAAGAGTTAAAATCGCCAACGAAGAACTGCATTCCCATAAAAAACGTTTGCAAAAACTCGCAACGATGACTGCAAGCCAAGACTCACCCTTGAGCATGTTATTCGACGCTTCCCTGCCCGGTTTGCATGGCTCAGAAAGCAATACCGAGCACAAAAAATCACATACCGACTCGCTGGCTGTGCACCACTCGTTTTATGATTTACTGCGCGACCAATCCGAACACATTCGTAAAATGAGTGAAGAACTCAATAATGCCAAACGCACTATCGCTGAACAAAAACAAATCGACAGGGCTAAACTCCTATTGATGCAGCAACTTGGTCATAGTGAAGCTCTCGCTTATCGCACCTTACAAAAACGTGCTATGGATCAAAAAATACGCATCGCAGATATGGCCGAATTAGTGATTAAAGCCGCACAAGACGAGCTGCAGATGAAACCTTGTTAGGCCTTTTTAAAACCAGCAACCTTACCTTCGAACAACGCAAGGTAGATAGCAACAATAAATAAACCACCGAATTCTCGCGCTGATTCAACATATGGTTTAGCGCCCGACATACTGCCGTAAATAGATGAGTAGTCTTCGGCTGTAAAGTAATCGATTACCCCAGGACCAGAGATAAGCAAGCCCGCCACGACCATACCAATAGTGACTTTAGATAGTGTTTCCAGCCTTGACCCAAAACATAAACCAGCGGCAACCAGTGCCCCAGCCATGTATACCACCATCCAATACAGCGGGTCTGGGTCATTCAGCTGTATAGCCGCCATGGTAAAAAACAATAAAGTAGATAAGGCATGAAATAATTTGAACATAAAACTCCGATATTTTATTACGTATTTGACGATCTAAATCGACCTAGGTTGATACAGTTCCAAAAGGATCCTGTCGGGGTCGCCTGCCTTTAACGAGACTTTGTATTTTTCCTATTAAAAACCATGAGCAATATATTTTCCATAGATAAATTAATTACTTAGTGTTTTTATAAGCCTCCGAGGACTATGTGCCCTTTGTGGCGAAGCCCCTCGCTCTGCCAGTTGGTGGTGGGTGCTTTATCTAGGTTATAGAAGGTCGCAAGGCACTTTTAGCATTCAATTATATTGACTTTACTTGGATTTAAGTCAACAAATAGGTTGACCTAAATCCAAGTAAAGTAAACTAATTTATTGACCAATCATCACTTTAGGTATACATATATGTATACCTAAAGTGATGTTTACATACACATAAATATTGATCATGAGCATAAAAAAGATAGTTGCCAAACAATATCGAGACAAAGTTAACCGAGCTGTGAGTCAGTTTGGTAGTTTATCGATGCTCCCTAACTACGGGCTTCCACAAGAAGGTTGGCTGCGCACCGTGAGAACAGCGCTTGGTATGTCTGGTACGCAATTGGCTAAAAAACTAGGCGTTACGAAAGCCAGAATATCTAAAGTTGAACAAGATGAGCCTCATGGTAGTGTTACTTTAAAAACCATGCAGACCATGGCTGAGGCGATGGACTGCAAGTTTATTTATGCGATTGTGCCAAAACAAAACATTGAAAATGTGATTAAGGAACGTGCCATAGAGAAGGCGCGGGCTCAAGTCAAAAGCGCATCCACTCATATGGCGCTTGAAGCACAAGCATTAAATAAAGAGCAGCTTGAATATGAGATTGAGCGCATAGCCTCACAAATCGTGGATAAGTTGCCATCAGACTTTTGGAATGATGAATGACAGATGAGTATGCAAATCTTGTCGAGAGTCCTGATGGCGCAACACCGCTTGATCCTGATGAATTGGCAGGGCTTAAATTTAAGCACCTATCAACTAGGGGTGAATTAGACCAGCTTGAACAAGCAGGTCTAACAGATGGTTTAAAATGGCTGGCTAAACAAAAACATCCAGACGTATTGTCGGAAGGTTTTGTTTTAGAGCTTCATAAACGTTTGTTTGGCAGTGTGTGGAAATGGGCTGGTACATTCAGGCGTACTGAAAAGAATATCGGTGTAGACCCTGCACAAATTGCTATTCAACTAAGGCAGTTACTGGACGATGCCAAATATTGGCTAGAGCATGAGACGTATCCGCCAAAAGAACTGGCTGCACGTTTCCATCACAAGTTGGTCTATATCCATCCGTTTCCAAATGGTAACGGCAGGCACGCGCGAATAATGGCGGATGCTGTTTTGACCAAACTATTAAATGAGCCAGCCATTGACTGGGCTGGTGGATACAGACTGGAAGCCATGAATGAGCGCCGTCATCATTATATTTCGGCGCTTCGAGCCGCCGACGGGCACAACTTCAGTGCCTTATTAAAATTCGTCGAGGCTTAAAAAACACTTCGCTTAAAACAGGCCAATTACCAAATAAGCTAACAACATCAACACTATCCACAAAGCGGCAACGCCAGTAGAGGTGGATTTTGCCAACAAGCCCTGCACGGCATAGTTTTTCGATACATAGTCACTCAATCGTGCTAAGTGTTGCCCACCAAAAGCATTTAAGCTTTGCATACTAGTTTGTTTAAACTGCCCTAAACCTTGCCATGTTTTAGGTAACAAGCGGCGGTAGATCCAATCTACTTCTAAATTCACTGACTTTAATTCTGGCGGATACATTTTGTATAAATTGAGCCACACAAAAGCCAGTGCCGAGAAGAACAACAACTGAGTTTGTGCCAATACATGGGTCGCGTCGTAAGGGTTGTAATCCAAATCATAAGGTAGCAATTGGTAAAGCAACTCTGGGAAAATACCTATGGTGATACACAGTGTTGCGGCAATGGTCATGGCCAATAACATATTAAGCGGTGGCTCTTTGGCGCGTATGCCAGAGTCATGGGCGAAAAAGGCAAAATATGGGATCTTAATTCCTGCATGGTGGAACACACCAGCCGACGCAAACAGCAACATTAACCATACCCAAGTATGATCGTTATTTAAGGCCGCGCTCATGATCATGGATTTACTGACAAAACCACTAAACAGCGGGAAGGCCGAAATCGATGCCGCGCCGATAATGCACAAGATGGTGGTTTTGGGCATGGTTTTGTACAGCCCGCCTAACTCGGAGCCGTTTATCTTGCCGGTAACATGTAATACCGCGCCCATGGACATAAACAACAAACCTTTAAAAATAACATCGTTAAAGGCGTGGGCCACAGCACCATTAATGGCAAGAGCTGTGCCGATACCAATACCTACCACCATAAAACCAAGCTGGTTAATTAGGCTGTAAGCCAAGACTCGGCGTAAGTCGTTTTCGATAACCGCAAAAAAAATGGGGAAACAGGTCATCGCCGCGCCGATATATACCAATAACTCCGTGCCCGGATAACCGCGGGCCAAGGCATAAACAGCCACTTTAGTAGTAAACGCACTGAGAAAAACCGTGCCGGTAGGGGTGGCTTCGGGATAACCATCGGTTAGCCAATTATGTAAAAACGGAAATCCACACTTAATGCCAAAGGCAAGGAAAATTAACCAGCCATGGATGCCGGATAAACCAATATCCTCAAAAGCGAGCGAGCCATGTACATTGGCGTAAGCAATAATGCCACCGAGCAATAACAAACCCGAGATCACCTGAAACAACAAATAACGCATACCCGCATGATAAGACTGCTCAGTACGCCGTGCCCAAATCAAAAATACCGAGGTCAGTGCCAGTAATTCCCAAAATACAAACAGAGTTAATAAGTCGCCAGCAAACACGGCGCCCAAGGCACTACCTGCATACAACATACTGGCGGTTTGTTGCATGCGATCCTTCACGTGCAATGAATAGACAATGGCGATAAAGGCGGCCAGATGAAATAAGTAACCAAACAAAATGGCCAAACGATCAACTCGTAACAGGTTCAGTTCAAAGTCTAAAAAGGATACCGCCCAATAACTGCCTTCTGGGGTCATCCATAAATTGATTGCACCTAATATGGGGGCAGCCAACATAATCGCCCCACGTAACCAGCCCTGAGTAAGGGCAGCCAATACAGCAGCGATAAAAAATATTACAAAGGGAGCCATTTCAATCCCGAACATGTTTATCTCCCGCGTGTAATACTGCCGCTGTATTTTCTGCTTTTCCTGCTATTTCTGCTTTCTCTGCTAAGTCTGCCTTATCAGCGGTCTCTGGTGAGTCGTAATAATCTTCGTCACGCATCAAAATAAGTCGCATCCAACTCGCGACAAATACCAATACCACACAGCCAACAAAACCGTAAATGGGATAAAAGGCCCAAAGGTTTTCCCAGCTATGGTAAACCTTACGCTTGATTACAAAATCAAGCACCACCAGCAATCCACAACAAAAGTACAAGGCGTAGAGCAAACGTTTGACGTTTTTGGGATTATCAAATAAATGCGTTTTTTCTATGTTCATGGTGCGACTCCAACCATCTTCGCCAACTCAAACAGAGGCTGCGGGAAAAAGAACAACAAAACACAAGCCAAGGTCGTAATGATGATGGCAATCAGTGCTGGCAGCGGCGCTTCTTGGATAGTTTCGCTGCCTTGAATCGCTTCGCTACCATCACTTGCTTGCGATACTGTTGATTTAGCAGGGAAGAACCCGCGAATTGGAATAGGCAATAAATAGGCAATATTAAGTAAGGAGCTGATCATCAAGACCGCCATTAGCACCCAATGCTGGGTTTCTAAACTGCCGAGTAATAAATAGTATTTGCTCCAACTGCCGCCCGTGGGTGGCAAACCAATGATACTCAGTGAGGCAATAAAAAACGCAATCATGGTGATGGGCATTTTACGCCCTAGCCCACCCATTTGGCTGATCTCGGTTTTATGACTCACCACTAAAATGGCGCCTGCACAAAAGAACAAAGTGATTTTGCCAAAGGCGTGCATGGCAATATGCATGCTGCTACCTAATAAACCCGCTTCGCTTGCCAGTAATACGCCCAAACTCACATAGGCTAACTGGCTAATAGTTGAATAAGCTAAACGGGCTTTAAGATTGTCTTGTTTCATCGCTATTAACGACGAGGCTAGTATCGTAAAGGCAGCCAAATATAAGAGGAAATCTGTGGTGATGAGCTCACCGACGGTATCCATACCAAAGATAAATACCACGGTTTTCATTAAGGTAAACACCCCTGCTTTAACCACGGCTACCGCATGTAACAAGGCGCTCACTGGTGTGGGTGCCACCATGGCTGAGGGCAACCAACGATGAAAAGGCATCATCGCGGCTTTGCCAATACCAAAAACAAAAAATACCAGCAAAATGGCCAACCACAATGAGGGGGTATCATCGGCAAAGACACCGCCGACAGTAAAAGATAAATTTCCGGCAATGGCCCAAGTGGCGATTAGTGCGGGTAAGAAAAACACAATAGAAGTGCCAAGTAATATTCTTAGATAAGTTCTGCCACCTTTTTGGGCTTTTTCGGTGCCTGCGTGAGTCACTAATGGGTAAGTGGCTAGGGTTAATACTTCATAAAAGATAAACAGGGTGAAGAGGTTTTCAGAGAATGCGATGGCCATTACCGCCGCAATCGAGATGGCAAAAAAGCTATAAAAACGCGTTTGATTTTGTTCATGGTGGCTGCGCATATAACCAATGGCGTACAGCGTAGTGACTATCCATAAAAAACTGGCGATAAGGGCAAACAATACGCTTAAGGCTTCGGTTTTAAAACTCACGTTCAGCCCAGGCAGGATGCTTATCCAATGGACCAAAGCTGTTTCACCGTTGATGATTTGGCGATATAACAGAAAAACTAAAATAAAAACGCTGCTAGCAATAGTGAGAGAAATCGCCTCTCTAATATTAGGATGACGATGGCTTAACACCACGCCAGCAGCCGCCACTAAGGGCAAGAGAATAATCAGCTGGATCAGCAATTCGGGGGATAAATTCATTGTCCGCCTCCCATTAAAAAGCTCGCCGCGCTAGCGCTAGCTTCTAAGGGCAGGCGGGTATCAATGCCAAAATACACATTAGCGATAACCAATAACCACAAGGGGATAAGCAGGCCTAGAGGCGCTTCTTTTATCGGAGCAGATGAGGTAGCAGAGGCATCTGCTTTACCAAAATAGGCACTCTCGACCAAGGCCCACACGTAGTACACCGCAAGCAGTGAGCCAAGTACGATAAGCAAGGCCACTGGCCACATGCCACTGTCTATACTGGCCAAGACTAAATACCATTTACTAATAAAACCCACGGTAAGTGGCACACCAATTAAGCTCAAACCAGCAATCACTATGGCCGCCATGGTCCACGGCATGTGTTTTGCCAAGCCATTAAAACAAGTGCGGTCGGTGCTACCTATGCGGTAAACCACAGCCGCCAGCGCTAAAAATAGCGCCCCTTTCATCAAGGCATGATTAAACAAATGCAGCAACGTCCCCTGTAAACTTAGACTAGTCCCTATGCCTATGCCGATGATCATGTAACCAATTTGCGCAACACTGGAGTAAGCAAATAAACGTTTTATATTGCTTTGTTTAATTGCCACCGTTGAGGCAACAAACACACCTAATAAACCAAGAACGATAAATATAGGCTGGATAAGTTCCCCGCCAAAGTCAGCGCCAAAAATCGAAAATTGCACACGGATCAACAAATAAATCGCGACTTTAGTGGCAGTAGCGGCCAAAAACGCAGTGACGATGGACGGTGCATAAGTATAAGTATTGGGTAACCATAGATGCAGAGGGAACAACGCCAGCTTTAAACCTATGCCCACAATCATAAAGATAAAAGCCGTGTAAACCGTGCCGGAGTTAGTATCCACAGGCAGACGATTCGCCATGTCCTCGATGTTTAAGGTACCCGTCATGCTATACAGCAAACCAATACCTATGAGTAAAAAGGTCGCACCTATAGTGCCCACAATGAGGTATTGATAAGCCGCCAGCAAAGCGCGGCGATCGCGGCCAAAAGCAACCAGTGCATAGGTAGCCAGCGAGGATATTTCTAAAAAGACAAAGACATTAAAGATATCGCCCGTTGCTACAATGCCTAACAAACCGGCCATACACAGCAAGTACAATACATAAAATAGGCTTTGTTTGTCTGCCGCGATCTCCTGACGAATACCGGTATTGGCCGCCAGCAAAACAATAGTGCCTAAACTACTAATGATCAGTAATACATAGGCCGAGAGTAAATCAATACGATACTCAATGCCCCAAGGCGCTTCCCAACTGCCGAGCATGTAAGAAATTACACCGCTTTGTTGGACTTGAACTAACAACGCCACACTAATAACCAGCGATATCAGTCCCGCCAAACAAGCAAATAACCAAGCTAATCTGGCATTATTTAACAGCAAACAGGCCGGTGCAGCCAATAAGGGCACTATCACCTGTAATATGGGTAAATGATCTAACACTAGTGATCTTGCTCCTGCAATTCGTCATCTTCTACCGTACCGTAGGCACTTTTAATCCTAACAACCAAAGCCAGCGCCAGCGCCATAGTGGCAATGCCTACCACAATGGCAGTGAGGATCAACACATGGGGTAAGGGATTAGAATAAACACTGTGGGTGCTGGAAAAAATTGGCGCGGTGCCCTCACTGACCTTGCCCACACTGATATAAAAGATAAATACCGAGGTTTGGAAGATATTCAGGCCAATGAGTTTTTTAATTAGATTGCTGGGTTTGATAACGATATATAAACCTATCATCATCAAAATGATGACCATCCAATAGTTGTATAAGTCGTAGTACATTATTGCTCTCCTAGCTGAGTTTCAGCCTGCTGGGAAAAAGCAAAAAATATCAAAATCATGCCAGCGGCGATGGTGATACCTACCCCCAGTTCGATGACTAATATGCCAAGGTGTTGGCCGATAACGGGATCATTGGCTAATACCGAATAATCCAAAAAGTTGCCGCCGGCTAACATACTCACCACACCCGTTGTGCCATAGATGAACACGCCTAAGGCACACAATACACGCAACACTGTGGGTTTAATCACTTGGCGCGCCTTATCCAAGCCATACAGCATGGTGTAAAGAATGATGCCCGCAGCAAAAATTACACCTGCTTGAAAGCCACCGCCAGGCCCGTATTCGCCGTGAAATTGCACATAAAAAGCGAACAATAGAATAAAGGGGATCAACATCTTGCTGACTATGCGTAATACATTGTGTTCGTGCATTTCGTTTTTTGCTTTGTTTTTGCTGGCTGTTACTTGGCTAAAAAGTTGGCTTGAAAACAAGGCCAACACGCCCATGGCGGCAGTAAAAATGACCAGTACTTCACCAAAAGTATCATAGCCACGATAGCTGGCTAACACTGAGGTCACCATGTTGGGAATACCAATTTCAGTGGGCGATTGTTGAATATAACGAATATTGACATGTTGCTGGGCTGGCGCATCGGCGGCACCAAAAATCGGCATATCCAGCGTGCCAAACACTAATAAAGCCCCTGTGACCAGTAACGCCAACACAAGGGCGAGCTTTTTCACAACATCGGCTTTTATTGGTACTAATTTGGTTTTTTCATAACGCCCAGTAACGCCCAATACCAACATCATTAATAAGGGAAAAATGCCCGCGCCTACTGCGGCTTCGGTAAATGCCACGTCAACTGCATCGAGCGCCACAAAAAAACTCGCCGACAGCAAACCATAAATGCCACTTAACATTACCGCCGCAAAGAGATCGCTCACCCGCACTATGGCAAGAGCAGTGACAACCAATAACAGCAGTAATGTGATATCAAATATCTGTAAAATATGAATTCTCCTTCTTAACCATAAACAGCATTAATCCCCTGCCAGCTATTTTGCTGGCTGATCATAGGTGATAGGTTTGAGTTTTCCGTGCAGGGCTGCTTTAGCCAACGCATGGCTAGCGGTGGGGCTAGTAAGCATAATAAATAGAAATATCAGGGCTAGTTTGAACATGACCAAACCCCACCCTGCGAGCATCATCAACCCAGCCAAGATCAAACTTGTGGCGAGGGTTTCGGTGATACCAGCAGCATGCATGCGCGTAAAAAAGTCTGGAAATCGCAAAATGCCCACGCCGCCCGACAAGATAAGAAAAGCACCAAGAAGAAAACAAACACCACTTATCAACTGAATTGCCAGTTCCATCACGACTCTCCTTCGATCTGTTTGTTATCGCTGTATTCAAAATAACGCAGTACACCAATCACACTAATAAAATTAATCAGTGCATAAACCAGTGCAATATCGAGAAAATCCGGGCGACCAAATAAAAATCCCATGACGGCAATCAACAACACGGTTTTGGTACCAAACAAATTAACCGCTAAAATTCGGTCGTAAATACTGGGGCCGAGTAAGGCTCTAACTAAGGCCATTACCATGACGGTTAACAACACCAAGGCCAACATGATTAACATTTACATCTCCAAGCGATCAACTGCGCGCGCCATGTCATTTTGTTGCAGCTCTTGCATACTTTGCACAGTTAAGGAATGAATGAGCACGGTATTGTTTTCGATATTCATCGCCACAGTACCCGGTGTAAGCGTGATGGAATTGGCATAAATAACCTTGCCTATTTCACTTTGTTGACCAATCGGTAAACTCGCTATACAAGGGCTGATGGCTTTATTACCACGCCAAATAAGGATCACCACATCGATGTTGCTTTGGACTATTTTTTTAGCCAACCAAAAGTAATAAGCCGGTAAGTTACGGCTAAGATGTATAGGTTGAGATTCATCATCGATAATACCCATTCGCGCAGACAACCAAAGAACAAACAGCACCGACACTACACCCAATGACAGTAACAAGGGTGTATAAATCCCAGAGTTAAGCAGCCATAAGGCGGCTAGAATGAAAAACAAACTCACTGTGTGTTTATTCATCGAGCAATCCCCCCCATTGCCGAGCATTGATACCCATATTCAATGCATATCTTAAGTTTATTTGGCGCATTGAAAATTCTGTTGTAGAACGCTTTTAATTAAACTCTCAGCCGAATCATCTGCCGCTGGACGCTGCTTATTAATGAGTATGGCAATATCTTCAATATTGGTGGATTTTGGGATGCAATAACTGATGTCATCGCCTAGTTGATATTTTTCTAACAAGCCACCAGCCCTTGACGCTAAAGCTTTTTCTCGAAAGGTCGCAGGTGGTAATGTTTCAGCACGATAGAGGTTTTCACCGGCCAAAAAACCTTTTAAGTACATGCTACAAAGTGATTTGTTATTGTTAAGCTCCGACGTCTCTTTTTTACTAGCAAAGGCTTGGCAAACCGCTTGTAATTCAGCGGCATTCATTTTCTCAACTGCTTTGGCATTAAAAGCCGCCAACAACACAACAAGCACTGAAATTTGCAATATTACGTGTTTCAACATGGCATTCTCCTTAATTTTCAAAACTAAGCGCTACATTGATTCTTGCATTGTGACTATTGGAAAAGATTGTCAAAAGTGTAAAAAAGTGTGGCAACGCACAGAGTGCATATTTTTTTAGGTGCGGGTGATGTATGTTAAAGATCAAGGTATTTTTAGCAGCACATAGCCGCTCACACTTACAACAAATAGGATCACAACAGCATAATGCTTAACACCACAAATCCATCGACAGCCACAAAAGTCTTAGTGGTTGACGACAATAAGGATATTCGCGAACTGGTTTGCCGCTTATTGGAAGCCGAAGGATATATGGCCGCCGAAGCGGTGGATGGCGATGACATGTGGCAAAAATTAAGTGCAGAACAAGCCGATATCATTTTATTGGATGTGATGTTACCCGGCACCGATGGTTTTGAACTGTGTCGGCAACTTTGTGCAGATCCCAATATGCCGCCGGTGATCATGTTAACCGCCAAAGATGAAGAAATAGACCGTGTTGTTGGACTAGAACTTGGCGCAGATGATTATATTGTGAAACCCTTTGGGCGACGTGAACTCATCGCGCGGATCAAGGCCGTATTACGCCGAGTAAGAGCTGGCAGTGGCCAAGCAATTAAAGGTTTATATAGTTTCGCTGGTATGAGTTTTAAACCCAGCCAAATGGAAATGTGTAATGCCGCCGGAACCATTATTCCTCTATCTACTAGTGAGACACAACTCTTACTCACTTTTGTGCAACACCCACGTATTCCCTTGTCTCGCGACCGCTTATTAGATTTAACCAAAGGCCGCAACAGCACACCTTTTGATCGCAGTATCGACTCCCATGTCAGCCGCCTGCGCCGTAAATTAGGCGATGACAGCAAAAAACCCGAGATCATCAAAACATCTTGGGGCACAGGTTACATCTTCACTTGTCAGGTAGAAACTCAGTGAAAATCTGGCAATCCATGACACTTAAGGTCCGAACTATTGTGATTTTGGGTGTGGTGTTTATTCTGTCACAGTTGATCACCCTGATTATTTTCGAACATAACCGTGATAACGTGGTGTTATCCACCGAAGCCACTGATTTGGCTGATAGGATAATCGGCATAGTGGATTTAGCTTATAGCTTTCCACAGCAAGATCGTCGAAAAATATTAGCCGCCGCAGAAACACAATTTTTGGCATTGTTCCCCGACGTCATTTCGACCGATGAAGTTGCCTGCCAACAAAACGACTTTTCTACCCATATTTCCGACAAACTCAATCTGGCCTTTGCAAAACTTCCAGGGATTGATGCTCAAGTTTGTGTGCGGCGCTTTGAAAATACCCCACTATTGGACAGGCGCACCACTTTACGTCAGGGCTTTGATGTCCTTATCTTGATTAACTTTGCCAATGAGCAGCAAATAACGTTTCATTCGGAACTACCCGAAAGCCAATCTTTATTACAGGATTCTGTCATTTTCTATATCTTGCTGGAAGGTACTATCGCCTTATTGCTCGCATGGTATTTGATCCAAAAAACCGTGGCACCCATTGAAAAGCTCGCCGATGCGGCCAACCACCTCGGTTTGGATATTAACAATCCACCGTTGGATGAAAGTGGTGCCAAAGAGATAGCCATGGCCGCCAAAGCCTTTAATACCATGCAAGCACGCCTCGCCAATTTACTGCATAGTCAAAGTGAAATGTTGTCGGCCATTTCTCATGATTTACGTTCGGCGGTGACCCGTTTGCAATTGCGGGCTGATTTATTAGAAAACGAACATGAGCGCAGCGGCATGCTGAAAGTAGTCACCGACATGCGCCAGATGATCCAATCAGTTTTGGACTTTTTGCGCGGACAAAATCCCGATGAACCCATGCGCAACGTTAACATCAACGCCCTAGTCGAAAGTTTATGCAGCGACATGGCCGACGAAGGTTTGCCAGTTAGTTTTCAACACGATGATAACTCGATAAATCTAACCTGCCGCCCTACTGAAATTCGCCGCTGTTTACAAAATATTATCGATAACGCCATCAAGTATGCCGGTAACGCGCAACTCAGTATTTATCGTGATAAAAGTGTCGCTAAAATTCTTATAAAAGACACAGGCGCTGGCATTCCAGAAAACCAATTGCACTACGTATTACGACCTTTTAACCGTCTTGAACAATCCCGCAATGACGATACCGGAGGCATAGGGTTAGGCCTGAGCATTGCTGAAAACATCGTAAAGTCACACGGCGGCATATTAACCCTAGCTAATCATCCAGAGGGTGGTTTACTTGTGGAGATTCAACTGCCCTTGAATGGTTAAGTCAGCCATGTTTTCGGCCCAGATTTATAACGTGTGGGATCTGTTTATTATCAAACCTCTATACCCCTTATCATTGTAGGGTTGAGTCTGTCAGACTGCCGAGCGCCAATTAACGTCATTCCTGCATGCTGCTAGCAGGAAGCCACCAGTGATAAAACAACAATGGATTCCGGCTCAAAACACTACCGGAATGACGAGAGGGAATATCGAGACAATATTAGGTTTATAACTTTCAATGCACCCCGCAGATTCTTAAGCCTAACAAACCATGCCGATAGCGGTTTGGTACTAGAGATACAACTGCCGTTGAATGGCTAAGACTGACAGACTTAACTGTGGCAATAATCGTCATTCCGGTCGTCCTTTAAGCCGGAATCGCACCTTTTAACTGGGAAAGTTAAAAGCGCAATGCATTTTCACCCAAGAGATCACAGAGGAAAATCAGGTGAAAAAGAGAGTTGTTATTAGGTTAAAAAGCTAGGACTGACAGGCTCTAAAGTGCCAGGAGCGGTCATAGCGTCTGCTCGATAAAACTGGTGTTAACGCTCTGGTTTGCCACCACTGCTGACAGCTAGGGATTTGAGTATTAACACAGCACAACCATTGCGGTCGGTCGTGTCATTATTTCTATGCCAGCAGGTGCGACATAGCTGACCTAAGCGATGTCGATTTTCAAGCCTAAAAAAACAGATTGGTAAAAAACTATTGTTAAATATTAACTACAATCTCTTTAGACCCATTTAAATTTTGAATGAAAAATGTTTACGGATTTAGGGTAAGCTCAGGTTGTCATTATTAGCGTTTCAAGGAGGATCTAATTTGCTGAAGAACAGAGAAATATTAGGGAGAAATTGTTTCGACGAAATCACAAATCCCAAACAATTATTTGAATTTGAGTCCGCAGGAATTCTCTGTGTGTCGCATTCTTATAATGCTCAATGGTCTGGCCGCCATTTAGGACTATGTAAAGAGAACTTAAGTATTTACAATTCTAGTTCATTGGAATTAATTGCACATATAGATTTTCTAAGATTCCCCATAAATGACGTAGATTATGATGAAAAAAAGCAATTACTTCTCATAGCTACTGGATCATATGATGGCGGTTGGTCTTACGAAGGAGAGCTTTACGCTTATGACTTCATAACGAAGCGACTTATCAAATTGCTTGATGACAATCGAGAGTTCACCTTTTGTCGTTTTGAAGGAAATCAAATTGAAATTAAAGTACTTCCACCTGATGACACCGACGAAAAATTATATCTAAAAACTTATTTAATAAAATTACTACTTAATGTTCGTCAAAAACTTCAGGATTTTGAGCCTATTGAGATCACATCTTACCCAGAAGGTGAATTCAACTTTGAATCTTCACAAGAAAAATTAAAAGTCTTATCTTTACGATTAAGCTCCTTAGCAAACAAAAATGGCTTTGAATATGAGCCTTGTTCAATGGCATGGGATCTCAAATTTATTGATGATGGATCTCTATTTATTGGGTTCGCAAATGGAACAGTTGGGATTTTAAAACTTGCAACAGATGAGTTAATTACAAAAAAAATTGTCGCGAGTGGTGATTTTTCACAAATATTCAAGGGTGTAAATCAAGAGTCTCTGTACGTTAATCTATTCACCTATAAAGTTGATAATGATGAATACAATACCGTTTTCAAAATTGATAATACCTTGACAAAATGGGAGAAAGTGACTGCGGGCATATTTAGTCTTTCTCAATCGCTTAATGGTCACTTTTTAGCCAGGCAAGCTGATTGGAAGGATAAAAAGAGAAATGATATTCTTTTTGATGAATTCTTTAACAAGATCACTGAATGCCGCTTGGGGCATTACGATTTATTTAATCATTACATAAGAATAGATGGCGAAGAGCATTTTTGCGCCTTACTTGGAACACCAAATAGCCAACATCAAAATAAAAAACTGATTGAACTTTCCTCAACTGATATGCGGCCACTCTCGGAAATAACCTTAGAATTGCAACCTGAACATTATAATAATTTAAACGCGATAAAAGTTGGGGGCAGGTATGTGATTGAGGCTAAAGTATATAATCCTAATCCTAGAATTAATGCTCATGTAGTCATGGCCTTCAATTGCAATGGTGAGAAACTGTGGACAAAAAACATTTCAGCGCAAGCATCTGGAATGACGAAAATAGAAAGTTGTCCTGATAAAGTGGCTCTATCACTCATTAATGGAGAATTTATAATTTTAGATAGTTTAACGGGACGAGTTACATTGAAATTATCAAAAAATGAGGAGATCAACGGGTACCCTTTAAGCATTTCAAATAATGGTAATAAAATTGCCATTGGATATGACAATGGATTGATTGAACTAATAGAACTGGAAAAATAGTTGTCAGTAATTAAATTGACATCCACCGTAACATCACTCTATGTTTCGTTGACGCTGTTTTTTAAGCATGTACGCTGAAAATCAACAAAAGCTTATGTCAGTTTTCAGACAATTTTTGGATAACTAGGGTCAGTATAACGTTAATTTAACTATCCTTGTTTTTTCGCCATCCAGTTCGCCGGATAACTAACCGCTGATTCATTTTTAAAGCCCATCACTTTCGCGTTATAAGGATCAAATAACGCTGCCGATGCTGTGCTACCTGCTGCTAATTCATCCCACACATCCGTTTTACCAAAAATCCGAGAGTACATACTATCCATTATTTTTTAAACATCATTTAACACCAACCCGTGATAACCAGTGAATCTAAGGTTGCATGGCTAAACGTTAAGGATTTCAAATAAATCTTATCCATCAATTGCCTGCCCAAATAACATTCTGTGCCCTTCGGGGGTTTCGACTTCAAATTCTCTCAAACCCCAAGGTTTATCGGCAATTTTTTGCTTAAATTGCACACCACGTTGTTGATATTGAATATACAACTCATCGATTCCTGTACAGTTTATGTAGGCAAACAGCGAGTGATTATGAGTATCTTTGGCTGGCACTTCGCCCCTGCAATCACCCACCATCAGAAAAAAAGTATCTAAGTGTAAAAAGGCCCAGCCGTCGATGATATGTTCTAAAGTGAAACCGAGTTTGTCGGTAAAAAATTTTATAGCGTCATTAAAATCATTAACTGCTAAGACGTGTTGGGTTCTAGCCACTTTAAACATAGAAATCACCTGAGCTTGCGCGAAATTCAACATGGCGATTATTAAAAACCATATAGCTATTATTTTCCATAACTAAACAAGAGCCAGCAAAACTAAGCTTATGTTACAGTCCCAAACCATAATGATATGGACAGGAATAAAAATAGATGCCAGCTAGAATTTTATGTGTTTTATTACTTATGTTTATGACCACGGGCTGTGTATCTCAGGCGCTTCGACAAACAACTTCAGTTCAGAGGAATAGCACAGTGGAAGTCATCTCGTTATATCAAGGCGCTATTCCCGGTGCAATTCAGACCACAGATTTAGAAAATATCCGCGATGTTAATCACCCCGATACTTTTATCATGGATATCACTCATCCTAGTATTACCGCCTATTTTCCTGATCCGACCATCGCCAATGGCACCGCCGTAATTATTTTACCCGGTGGGGGTTATTCGGGTGTATCTATCGTCAAAGAAGGTTATCAGGTTGCCGAGCGTTTGAATCAACTTGGGGTAACGGCCTTCGTACTTAAATACCGTATGCCTCTTAGTCAGAGCATGACAGATAAAAGTACGGGGCCTTTACAGGATGCCCAGCAAGCAATACGCCTAGTGCGTAGTAACAGCCAAAAGTGGCAACTTGATCCTAACAAAATCGGCATTATGGGTTTTTCGGCGGGTGGGCATTTAGCGGCATCGGCGGCGGTGCATTTTGACCATGCCGTTAATGACGAATTAGCACAATACAATCTACGCCCAGACTTTCAAATTTTGATTTATCCAGTGATTAGTTTTATGCCACAGATCACCCATCAGGGTTCGCGGGATAATTTGATTGGCCCAGGATTAGACCCAGCGCAACTCAGGTATTTTTCCAATGAACTACAAGTTAACAGTCGCACTCCCCCAGCATTTTTGCTGCACGCAGGTGATGATCAATCAGTGCCGGTAGAAAACTCACTGGTTTATTATCAAGCCTTACATCAACATAAAGTGCCAGCCCAATTATTGATCGTACCCAGCGGTGGTCATGGTTTTGGCATGCGTAA
Organism: Paraglaciecola hydrolytica; assembly: GCF_001565895.1. Classification (GTDB taxonomy): domain Bacteria; phylum Pseudomonadota; class Gammaproteobacteria; order Enterobacterales; family Alteromonadaceae; genus Paraglaciecola; species Paraglaciecola hydrolytica. The sequence goes on along the minus strand of NZ_LSNE01000011.1, from coordinate 39,354 downwards.
TCAGTTTGATTGGTTTAACGATTTAGGCCGTTGGCTGGACAATATGGCACTGCTGACTAAAAAGCCTTAAGCCATGATTAGCCAGTCAAAATACCTATTATTACTGACTCTATGTGCGCTATTGCTGGCCTGCAACCCTAGCCAAAACAATGGGCAAAAACTGGCGCTGATTGAACAAGATAAAACTATCACTCCACTTAGCTGCGATCATTTTGCCAGCGTAACGACGCCTATTGGCGACTTACAAAATAATGTGTGGAATGCCCATTCGGCAGGTGATTATAAGTGGACGCAATGTGTGGCTAGCCGCAGTGTTGAAGACTCTATCCATGGAAAACAGACTCAATATGGTTGGTACTGGCAATGGCCTGCAAATGGCACGCAGGTTTACGCCCAACCACAAATTACCTTGGGCAACAGTCCTTGGCTCGACCACACTAGCAACAAGTCGAATTATCCTATCTCAATCAAAACCCTTGAATCACTGAACATTGATTATGCGCTTGAGCTTAAAAGCGATAGTGCGCTCAATGTGGCTTCAACATTATGGCTTACTACTTCACCGACTATTCAAACCAAGATAGATAAATCCACTATTGCGGTAGAGATGATGATTTGGACTTATGCCACAAAAGGGTTTTACCCTAATCCAGCCGGCGAGAAGGTGGGAGAACTACGCAGCAATGGCATAAACTGGGAAGTGTGGCTGAATAAAAACTGGCACGACACGTCCGGCGTAAACGACAATCACTGGACGTATTTAGCCTTTCGCGCCCTTGAACCAACACTGACTGCCACTATTGATGTTGCCGGACTATTAGGTTACAGCGTTGAGCAACAGTTTATCGATCCCAAGCTGTATATTGCTGACATCCAGCTAGGCAATGAAGTGATGAGTGGTACTGGTCAGGCTTGGATACAACATTATCAGGTAAACATTAACAATCAGACCGCTGAGTAGCGGTCTGAGCTTAATCGTAATATTTCAAGGTGTACACTGGCCTTTATTGGTTTCTGTGGCAGTGACCGTAAAGGGAAAGAATAAAACATCACCCACCAACTGCAATATCTCATTAGTTGGTACTAACCTGGCTCCTACCACTTCCATTTGATAATTTCCAAAGCTAAAAATTTGCAGCAAAATATACAGTTCCCCAGCCAGATTCAGTTGCACAGTTTGCGTTATCACTCCCGCTGGGGTAGTAATTTCCAGAGTCAGTTCAATATCTGTAAAAGGTGAATTGTCGAGTTTATTAGCGGCCCATAACCACTCCATTATACTCGGTGAGCTTTGCCCGTGATCAGTGTGGTTTACACAGGTTTTTGGCGTACCTACAAAACTAATTTGTTGGGGTGCCCGCTCAAAATCCCCTTCTTCGCCCATGGTATAACCCAATCGTTGGTGATTGACGTCAGTAAATTCGATCCGAACCTGCTCATCCAACACGGCGCCATCAACTAAGATCCTGAAATTAATTTCATCCTCAATGGGATCGTCGCTGAACACTCGTATCCCCCCTGGTGCGTCTTCAACCTGTAAACCAGCAGGCAAACCAAGTGGAAAACTCACATCACTCCAGCGCGGATTTTGCAGCCCCAAAATAAATTCGAAATCATAAATTTGGCCAACCAAATCATCGGGTAAATCTAAGAAAATTTCATATTCATTATCTGCAATCGGATCAAACAAAGTTCCGGTAGAATAGCGTTGAGTTTGCTCATGAATATAAATATTCTTAATCTGATTAAATGCTTCGGCTTTGGCGTCATCCACTTCAGTACTTGCATTAGCAGCAAAGTTCCAGCTATCTGTGTCGATACCGTGCAGGTTGTCGAAAAATGCCTGAGAGTCAAACATAGTAACGCCACCGTCATCATTACGACGACTATAGTTGACGGTGTCTTCAGCAGAACCAACATAAATATTTTCGACCATATCCTTAAGATTAGGTACAAAACCACCACTATAACAAGACACCATCTGCATCATAATATGCACGCCTTTTGCGGCTAGTGGTTGCAATATGTTGGCAAATTCGTCATCCCACAGAACCTCACTGCCCCACAGATTAATGCCTTCATGAAAGGCAACCTGATCGGCTTTGTCGCCATCGAGATCCCAATCTACACCGCCATCATTTGAGTCAATTACATAGTCACTATTAGTATCCCTTCCCATTTCTTTCCATTGATTATTATCCAGTCTTTCCACCACAAAACGCTCACCATCCCAGCGAACACGTATATCCATAGTGCCGTCATGGTCGCTATCCCACTCGTTTGCTCGGTAGTTTCTACCTGTAAGTCGCTGTCCTAGTCTACTAACAGACAATCCGTAATCTGCATCCAACGTATCACCATCACCGTTTATATCTTCGCCACCCAGTTCAGTTTCACTAATGATACCGTCGTTATCAGTGTCACTGCCTTTTAATTGCCAATTTTCACCTACACGTTTGTACACATTTAATTTACCCTCCTCCTCTTTTGCCACAAACCATTGCGCACCTCGATAAACAAATGAAGCTGAGGTACGGTAGGTTTTTGCTCTCGCATCAAACTTAAAAGTGCTTTCATCATGGGATAAACCATTGCTCGCTTCATCTCCACTTAAGGCTGGTCGTGCTCCTGCATAACTTTTTGCCGGATTAAAACCGGTACCATGGTCACCGATAAAAATAGTCAAAGTACAACTGCCCGGCATCTCTTCTGCCAGCTTGGCAAAATGTGCCAGTATTTCGGCTTTGCTGGCGCTTTTATCCACGATCGTCACACCAGCACCACCATCAATGGCAGTACCATTGTTGTAAAACACTTCGATCTGATTTTCACTAAAACCCAACTGCCGCAACTTATTAAAATTGGCATAAGTATTTTGTCTGTAACGATCGTGGTTATTACTTTCATCCACACCACCACTGATAATCACTGCGCGATCACATGCCTGTGCCTGAACTCCAGGCGCTTTTGCCGCAAGCGAGCTAAATGATTTGGCCGCGTAATTAGCTTGATAATCGAAAGTATGTGACTGGGGGCTATCAGCCTCTGCGGCATTTTCTGGTGCTATATCAGGCGTTAACAGATTGGCGTTGACATCATTATTTTGCACAAACTCACTCACCAGCTCGTATTTTTCTACACTGATTAAGGGTGTGGGTTGGATGGCAGGAAAACCAGTGACCGTGCTGTAATCCTTAATTTCACCATAAGCTAAGATCAAATTACCTTGCCAGTCTGCTGGCGGTAAGGTGCCATCAATACGGGCAAAAGAATGATGAGGTAAGGCCTCGTTGGAGCTAAGAATAAGCATGTTATCCACCAGGTAGCCCTTACCATCCGCATTGTCTAGTTCATTACCGTAATAGCCCAGCACCCAGACTTTTTGCCCAAGCATATCTGCATATTCAAAATACAGCTCATTGAGCAACATCGCGGGTTCTAATTGGGACAGAGGCACAAAATTATCAGCGAGCGGATTAACAAATATATTCACCGTTGCGCTAGCCGTGCCTCCTTCGTTATCCGTCACTGTCACATCAAAACTCAGGGTAGTCACTGCATCAATATCTGGTGCAGTAAAACTCGGGCTGACCGTGGCCGCATCACTCAGAGTTACAGCCGTGCCTGCGGTTTGCATCCACATATAACTGGCAATGTTGCCATCATTATCGCTACTGGCAGCAGCACTCAGTGTTACTGTTGTTTGCTCATCAATGGTTTGTTCGTTGCCTGCGCTGGCGATTGGAGGGGCATTTACTGGTTGTACACTGATACTCACAGAATCACTGGCCGTTGCCCCATCGTTATCTGTCACCGCTAATTGGAAGGTCAAAGTGGCTGCAGCGATTAAAGTGGGGCTGGTAAAAGTCGGGCTAGCAACGGCTGCATTACTTAGCGTAACAGCCTCACCTGAGGTTTGACTCCAAACATAGCTAGCAATACTGCCATCACTATCACTACTACCACTGGCAGTTAAGGTGACGCTGCTTTGTTCATTTACTGTTTGATCGACGCCTGCATTGGCCGTCGGAGCTTGATTAGTGGGAGTTCCCCCTCCTCCATCACCATCATTATTACTGCCACCACAGGCATTTAGGCAAAAGATAATAAAAACCAATAACAGAGGGCGTAAAATTGAATAATAAGTTCTTGATATACCAGCAGGTGTATTAACGTTCATGTTGATTTCCCTAAATAACAAACGGTTTTTAGACAGGTTGTGATTTAGGTATAAACAAAAGGAGTGCGCCGATCTTGAAAGTTTTTTGAAAGATTTTGAAAGTCTTTTATTTCAATGGTTTAGCATAAATTAACCTCATTGATGAGGATATAAAGGCAAAATAAGTTGATAAAGTTGTTCAGGATTTACCGCCACTCCCTGACCATGGTATTGCTCCATGAGCTCATGTTGGGCATCGGTTAATACTATGGTGTATAAAAAAAACGGGGTGGCATTGTGTTTAGCGCGCATGGTTTTGAGCAAGTTCAAACCTGCCAATACTTCGCCGTCTCTGCCCATATCAGAGATCACAGCCTTATATTCATAAAGCTCCAGACTGATCAAGGCTTCTTCAGTGGAACGCACTTGATAAACCGTGACATTATGCTGCTCAAGATATTGCCTTTCGACGGTATTATTGTCGGGATTATCATCAACCCACAACAATCGTCCAACCGAGTTAGCTGGCTCACTCACCACCAAGCCTTGCTGACTTGAATCTGACCATAACCAAACTCCCGCCAACACCATGACTAAGGCCACCGCAATTAGCAGCAGACCAGAATTACTTTTAGGCTGTGTCGGTAAAACCGATAGCGGCTGCGGTAAATCTGTTTGTTCACTTACTGTTATTTGCTCACCCAATTCAGCATTAAGACGATAGCCCCTGCCACGCACAGTTTGAATAATTTCATGTTCATAACCATGTTTTTTAAACAAATGACGGGTATCAGACACTAACTTGGAGACTGACCAATCAGATACCACAGTCTCCGGCCACAGTTTTTCGAGAATAAAATCTTTGTCGCAGTGTTGTGGATAATGCTCTACAAGTTCAATTAGTAGACTAACCAAACGATCTTCCGCCTCAATAAGCTGACCGTTAATATGCAAGCACATACTTTCGCTGTTCAGACTAATGGATGCAAACTGATAGATCATAAGTAAACCGCTTGATTTTTATACAAAAAGAATAAGCTTAGTAGGCGATAAAATCCAGTTTTGAGCTAGTGTGAAAACCACAATAAGTTAATGCTTTTGACACAGTTGTACACCTTATTGCTGGCGATCTTGTTGAACTTACTCTTGAGTATCCAGTACATTACTGTCTTCAGTGGCGAGGACTAAAACACTGAGTATCAGTGACTCTGCGACGCCAAATCAGCCTAATTGTTCTAATGCGTCGGCATAATTAGGTAAGTAGGCCACTTGCTGCTTGCCAAGTTAACAGCAATATCTACCAGCTTGTATGTAGGGCTCACTCTAGAGTTAGCAAAAAACCACGTATAATTCTTGCTGCTTAAGTCAAACTCTAGGCCAACTTAACTGTTGAAATTAAATATAAAATACACAATCATATTTAAAAACAATCAACAATTAAGATACAAAATGTTCACAAAAATATTCAAAAAGCTTGTCTTCACTTTGCTTGTCTGTGGTGTTTTATCACCCGCTGTCAGTGCCCAAGAAAACAGCCCTTTTGTAGTCTACGATGATGAACTTAAAAATGGCTGGGTTAACTGGAGTTGGGGCAAAATAAGCATGTCTCATCCGGCGGGTAGCGCTAAACCTATTAAAGTAGAAGGTGAACCCTGGTCAGCTTTAGCTCTGCACCATGAGCCATTTTCTATCGAAGGTTTCAGCAAACTCACTTTTTTTATTAATGGTGGGCTAGAAGGTGGGCAAACTCTTGCGATCAAACTCATTGTTGATGGCAAACCTTTAGACTCAAACTATCTGATCCAACCAAAAATGAAAAGCTGGGCCGTGGCAGAAGTCCTATTGAGTGACTTGGGTGCCAATGGCAGTCAAATCGATGGTATCTGGTTTCAGACTCAGGCAGAAAAAAGCGCGCCCTATTATGTGACGCGTATCCAATTTGAATAAATAAAGTAAAGCCAGTCCACCACGGACTGGCTTAGTTTTTCAAAGTTTTCTAAGACGTAAACTATCCCTCAGTACTTCCCAAGCAGGAAACAAGGCGATAATAAATAACGATACCATCGCGCTATGTTCCACTTGTGCATGACTAAATACTCCCTGCCACTGCTCTGGTGTTACACCTAACAAAGGTGAACTGTTAGCCAGATACAATACAATCAGCATTGCTGTCAGATTCAGCAAAATATTGGCGATCAATAAAGCCTTGCTCCAAATCCTAACCCTGAGTTGCCATAAACTGTTGACCAATCCCAGCACAATCACTGGGCTGGCCCACTGTAAAATCAGGCGGGCATTGTCACTTAACAACGAGCTGCTTGCTGCCTGCGACTCTGCGATAAACCACAGTGGATACCAGATCACCAACAACAAAAATAAGTAAGTCGCTAAATCAGTAAAAATATCGCTCATATCAATATATTGCCAACCTGGCTCGGCTTTAGGTAAGTCTTTTGGTTGCCAATTATTACAGCGACTTGCTTGTTCATCGAGTCTAGTGGACCCCGTAAAAACAAAAGCCAAGGTGATAGCGGTAAAACCAAAACAGGCACTTTCAATAAAACCACTTGCCAAACCATGTAAAAAACCAATAAGTCCCATATCGAAACTACTGAGCCATGCCGTTGTAGTTTCAACTGTTTGTAATAAAAACAAAATGCCTAGCACCATAAACAAGGTGTTTTTATACAGTGGCATTGAACTCGTTTGGATCAAAGGTTGTGGCGGTACAAATTGCCATGCAACTTGGCGAGGATGCCCCATGTTTACTAACAGAGTTGAGATATCATCTTCATTCAATTGACCTTTTTGTTCGGTCAATGCGTCTATTTGATCCATGATGTTGGCCTTGAGTTCACGACCAATTTCCTGCTGTTTAGCTTGTGGCAGTTCACGTTGCACTGCCGCGATATAACGTTTAACGAGTTCCATTATGGTGTCTCCTGTGTCTTAGTCGCCAACAACGAAGCCAGCGAAGTATTAAGATGTTGCCATTCGTCAGTTAACTGACCGAGTAAGCTAGTGCCCAGCTCAGATAGCTGGTAATAACGGCGCTCCCGCCCTTCTGCCTGACGCCATTCGCTGTCGAGCAACTCTTGATCAGCTAAACGCCTGATCAGGGGATACAAAGTCCCTTCGTCAATATCAATGCCGCCATCTTGCAATTGTTTACGCAACGAATAGCCGTAATGAGGCTGTTTAAGCGAGGCAAGCACCGCTAATACCAATACCCCGCGGCGTAATTCCAAACGCATTTTGTCTAATTGTGCTGTTGTCATAGTGATAAACTCCCATACTGTGCGTCACATACTGTATACCGCACAGCAATATACTAGGTGTCACACAGTAACATTGCAAGAGCTTGTTTAAACAAATCTCCTAAAATCATTTAATTTTTTGATTTATAAGGAAATTAAAATAGCTATCTAGCTGCGCATAGCGACTTTGGTTTACACTCATGGTTTACCACATTCTAATACGCCTTATCATTGGAATTGCACGTCGGCCGCAAATGAATAAGACACCATGAGCTTAGTTCTCTAAGTGCAAAGTAATTTACACATCATGGCGAATGAGTGAAGCCAACAAACGTGCAGTTTCAAGGATAAAAGGAATATCAACTACAGGAACCCAGTCGTGGAGCCAACTACTAATCCAGTAACTACTGAAACATCACAATCCTTACGTAACATTATCCGCCTATTGGGCCCGGGAATTTTAATGGCAACGGCTGCGATTGGGGGCAGTCATTTAGTGGCATCGACTCAGGCCGGTGCTAAATTTGGCTGGCAACTGGCCATATTGATTTTGTTGGTTAATGTCTTCAAATATCCCTTTTTTCGTGCGGGAGTCAGTTACACCATCAGCACCAAACAAACCTTACAACAAGGTTATTACCAGATGGGCAAAGGCTATTTACTCACGAGTTTTGGCTTAAATATTATCGCTGCAGTGGTTAACTCAGCGGCCTTATTGCTGTTTTCGGCCAGTTTGTTGGGTTACTTTTTACCTCTCAGCCTGCCGCTAACGTGGTTGTCCGCCATTGTCTTAATCGCTAGTTTAGTCATATTGATTGCTGGTCATTTTGCCGCGTTAAATAAAGTCGCCAAACTGATCATGTTCACCCTTGTGATTGCGACTTTAAGCGCGGCGGCCATGGCTTGGTATCAAGGCCCGGTGGCTCCTAACGATTTTATCTCACCCTCACCTTGGACTTTAGCCACCATAGGATTTTTAGTTGTGACTATGGGTTGGATGCCGGCTCCCATCGAAATATCACTGATCACCTCGTTATGGTTAAAACAGCAATGCAGTGATCAACAAGTGACTCCGCGCTCCGCGCTATTTGATTTTAACTTGGGATATATAATCACCTTGCTTTTAGCCATCGTGTTTTTAGCCTTAGGCGCATTAGTGCTGCATGGCAGCGAACAAGAAATGGCCACTAGCGGAGTAGGCTTTTCACATCAACTGGTTAACTTATATGCCAGTACCATAGGTGAATGGTCACGTTATTTAATCGCACTGATTGCGTTTTTATGCATTTTTGGTTCTTGCATCACCGTATATGACGGTTATTCACGTGCACTAGCTGAAGGGTTTTCAATATTAAAAGGCCAAGACAAAGCCGATAACCGCCAATTTGTGCGCTGGTTACTGTTTGTCGCCATAGCCAGTTTTAGCATAGTGCTGTTTTTTAACTCAGCACTGTTAGCTATGTTAGGGTTTGCCATGACCTTAGCGTTTATCACCACTCCCATGTTCGCTTGGTTAAACCATAAACTGGTCTACAACACTCAGATGCAAGAAGAAGTGCAAGGCGGTGTCGCCTTAAAAATTCTCAGTTATATGGGACTGGTTTATTTATTTGGCTTTTTAATTTTATTTATTGTGTGGAAGTGGTTTTTGTAAGTGTAGTGGCTTGTAACTCGCTTGGCATTGCTACTTTTATCTTTCATATTCAACAAATTAGTAAATAAAGTGACAACATTTAGATTTATTGAACCCTAAAAAAAAGGCTACAATAACCACCTTAACGCCACTACTTTCGCACCTGGAGTCAACATGGACAAAAATGTCAGCTCGCGTACTACTACGCAAAAAGCCTTACGCTTGAATTTAGATGAAAAAAAATACGGTACGATAGTTGAGATTGGTGCAGGACAAGAAGTTGCCAGACAGTTTTTTATTGCCGGCGCTGCCGCCGGCACCATAGCTAAAACCATGTCAGCCTATGACATGAAGTTTTCAGATGCGATTTATGGTGTACAAGAAGATGGCCGTTACGTCAGTAAAGCACGAGTTAACGCCATGATGGAGCAAGAGTTTGACTTAGTGGTTGAGCGTGTTGGCGACATTCGTTCAAAATCATCGCGTTATTTTTCTTATGCGGCTACGGTGGCGGCCAAGCGTTTTAACCAAGACAACGAATGCCATGCTTGGTGTGGTGTGCGTATACAAATGTATCCTGGTGCGGAGCCTTCCGATATTACTATCCATGTACGCATGCTCGATGACAACGCCGAAGCACAGCAACATGCTTTAGGGGTACTCGGTGTTAACTTGATCTATGCCGCCTATTATTATTTCGAAAATCCAAAAATGATCATCGATTCACTCACGGATCAAATGAAACCAGGTCGCATTGAAATTGATTCAATTGATTTTAAAGGGCCCTATTTTGAAGATTTAGATAATCGCGCCATTAATTTGCATTTGATCAGAAGTTGGAAAACGCGAGCGATCATGTTTCGTCCAGATGGCAGTGTTGTGGTTCCTGCCGAAATTCTTTATAAAAAGAACGTATTAACGATACGTGGTTCATTTCGCCCAGTAACAAATTTAAATGTCGATATGATTGAGCAAGGTAAAAAATCCTTTTTTACCCAAGTCGATGTCAACGCCAAAAACACTGTGGCAATCGCTGAAATATCACTGAATGATGCCAAAGGCCACGATGCCAAAGTGCCAGAAGGAGATATTATTCAGAGGGTACGATTACTCAACTTACTGGGTTACAACGTTATGGTATCGGACTATACCCGTTACTTTTCGTTGCGTGCTTACTTCCGCCAATACACCAAAATGCAAATAGGTATTGTGGTGGGCATGGTCAATATTAAACAAATTTTTGATGAAGATAGCTATCGTGGCGTCGAAGGTGGCATTCTTGAAGGTTTTGGTAAATTATTCCCTGACAATACCCGCTTATTTATTTATCCAGAACTGACTGACAATGGCGAGATAAGCGATTTTACCGCGGTTAAAGTCCAAGATCATTTGCGCTTCTTATATCGCCACTTATTGGAAAATGGTTTCTTAGCTGGCATAGAAAGTAGCGACGTAAATTTATTTAAAATCTATTCACGGGAAGTACTTAAACAAATAGCCAGTGGCCGTGGTGAATGGGAAAAGAGCCTGCCACAACCCGTCGTTGAAGAAATTATCAATAATAAACTCTTTGGTTTTAGAGGCTAAACCAAGCTAAAAATAACTGATTGCCCTCGTAAGAGGGCCTTCAGCGCCGAAGCTTTTGCCTTTTCTTTTGCCGTTGTTATCAACTATTCACTAGCCTCTATTTACTGCTCTTACTGCTTTGTCTGATTATTCTGATTATTCTGATTATTCTGCTTTCTCTGCTTTCTCTGCTTTCATCCGCTTAAAATTTAATCTTTTTCTTGCACTGTGCATATCTGTGTATATACTGAGTATATTGTATATACACAGTAGTGCACGGAACCGGGAAACTTAATGACATTTGGACTGTTTTTATCCAACACAGATAAAAAACCCATGTATTTGCAAATTGTCGAACAGATCACCAGCAAGGTGCTGATTGGCGATTGGCCTGCTGATATGCCATTACCTTCTATTCGTGAGTTAGCCGCCAGTACTCAAGTCAGTGTTATTACGGTTAAACGTGCTTATTTGGAATTGGAGCGTGCTGGCGTCATCGTCACTCAGGCAGGTAAAGGCTCTTATGTATCAGCTAATACCGATTTAAATCAGCAGCTTAGACGGCAAGAGTTTGAGCAACAACTGGCTGACACCATTAACCTTGGCAAACAATTACAGTTAAGTGATGAACAAATTATCGACTGTGTAGCACAACAACTGCTTATGCAAACCTCGCTTAAATCGGGCGTGAAAGCTGGAGAACAATAATGCAAAACTATGCATTTGAAATGAACGATGTATCGATTCGCTACCCACATTTTAAGATGGAAGGGCTTAACCTCTCCTTACCTCAAGGTCAGGTAATGGGTTTGGTTGGCGTCAACGGGGCTGGCAAATCGACCACTATCCGCATCCTGATGGGTTTGGTTAAAGCCGATAGTGGGCAAGTTAAAGCATTAGGCTACAACTTGCCTGAGCATCAAGTCCAAGCCAAATACGATATTGGTTTTGCCTCAGACGATATGCGTTTATATAAAAGTCAAACCTTGCAATGGCACATGGATTTTATCAAAAGTATTTATCCTAAATTTGACTCCGCCTATGCCGCCGATCTGTTAAAACGTTTTGATTTAATTGCCGATCAACAAATCAAAGGTATTTCCCACGGTCAACGAGTTAAAGCCTGTTTGCTGTTAGTTCTGGCTCGCCGTCCTAAGTTACTAATATTGGACGAACCTACAACCGGTCTTGATCCCGTCGCCCGCGAAGAAGTGATTTGTGAGCTGGCTGATATCCTACTCGACGACGAGCGCAGTGTATTGTTTTCATCCCACAATACCCATGACATCGAAAAACTCTCGGACCAAATTGCCTTTTTAGACAGAGGAAAATTATTAGCCCTACAAGATAAAGAAAGTTACTTAGAAAGTTGGGCACGTTTTAGATGCCAAATAAACAATACGTCGAGTGAGTCTGTACTTGGTGCAGTCAGCATTAAACGTAATGGCCAGATAGCAGAAATTGTGACTGCTCAGTATTCACCACATTACGTTGCGCAACTCCAACAAGCCGGTTTTAGTGTGTTAGAACAGCACCGTATGTCCCTCGAAGAGATTTTTGTCGCCAATATAAAACGCAGTCGCTAGGAGTGCACTTTATGACAACCTTATTTAAAAATACCAACATGATAAAACGCCTGATTATTAAAGATTGGGAATTGATGAAAAAAGGCATCGCAGGTTACATGGCCGCAGGTATTGTAACCATTGGCATCATGGGCATGGCCACCGAAATCACTTTTAATGTAGGGGCCATTTTAATGATCACTTTATTGATCGTGATAGGCGCTCGCTCTGCTGTCGAATCCATAGTAAATGAAAAAAAAGACCAAACCATGCCCTTTATTTTGAGTTTACCAATCAGTCCCCAGCACTATGCTTTGGCTAAGTTATTGTCGAACTTAGTCTTATATATAGTGCCTTGGTTGATCTTGGTACTAGGTATGTTGGCGGTTATCATCAGTACCCCCATTTACAATGGTGTCATACCCTTGGTCGTGTTAGTCAGTGTCTATATTTTAGCGGCCTATTGTTGTTATCTTGCCACAGCACTTTTGACTTACTCTGAGGGTTTTACCATTGCTGTCATGATCGTAACAAACTTACTTATCAATGCTTTTATTATTGGCATAATGCGGATGCCAGAAATTAATCAAACCTTTAAGGCCGCCACCGCCAGCTGGAATAGTACCTCACTGACTATTTTAGCCGCAGAACTTGGTTTTACTTGCGTTATCCTAGTATTAACCGCCTATCTGCAACAACGTAAAACCAACTTTTTATAAAGCATTAACAAACCACCACAGGAGTTTTGACTATGAATATTGGTCAGGGATCAGTGCGTCTGTTTTATATGGACAATTTACGCGCCTTAGCCATGTTAACTGGTGTATTTTTCCATGCAGCTTTAGCCTATAGCCCAATGTTACATTCGATGTGGCCCAGCGCCGATCAACAAAATCATTGGTTTTTTGATGTCTTCGCGTGGGGCAGCCACCTGTTTAGAATGCCAGTGTTTTTTGTGATGGCCGGCTTTTTTTGTGCCTTATTATTGCACAAACAAGGCGGCAAAGCGTTTTTTAAAAACCGCTTGTTACGCATTGCTTTACCCCTGGTATTATTTCTCCCTCTACTGAGTATCGCCATGGGCTACATAATAGAATTTGGCTTAGAACAAGTGCAAAACCCGTCGCCCTTTTTAGCTTTTGTCAAAACACTGATGACCATGCCTGAAACACCCACAATGCCATTAAGCACCATGCACTTATGGTTTTTATACCACTTATTATTTTTATATTTACTTACCTATATTTGCCATATTTTAGTGGGAGCAAAATTTGCAAATTGGTTTGTAACTCTTAAGCCCAAACACTTATTAACATTATTGATATTAGCCATTATGCCAGCGCTATACGTGGTGCCAGTACCCTTCCCTGCGCCAGAGTGGATCTTCCCTGCGCTTTGGGCGCTGTGGTTTTATGGATTGTTTTTTGCTTTAGGTTTTGGCTATTTTACCAAGCCAAAACTAATCGAACAGTTTGAAAATCAATTAGCCTACTACCTGCTAACCGGTTTGCTGTGTTACGCACTCTGTTACTATTTATTACCCGCTAGTTTATTGCCTGACAACCAGCCCACAGGTTTATTAAAATTAGGCCTTACTTTGCTTGAATCTGCTGTCTCCGTGTTACTAACGATTTGTGCTGTACTTTACGCCAAACGGTTTTTAAACAGTAACCATGCTGTTATGGCTTACATCTCAAAGGTAAGCTACTGGGTGTATATCGTGCATTTACCCCTGTTATTTTTTATCGGTTTTTTACTACTGGATCAAGACTGGCACATGCTTATTAAATTTGTGGTGAGCTGCGTGGCAACTATTGGCATTAGTTTGCTGAGCTTTCATCTACTCGTATCTTGGACATGGCTGTCAGGTATATTGGTGAGTAAAAGCAGCGGATAGCAGTAGGTTGTTAAATAACAGCAAGATTCGATGCAGAGTGTTCATAGGTGTTCAATTAGCACTCGCTAAAATGAACAATTTTAATAACTAAAATATATATACATAGCCTGTCAGTTATTTTTACAGATATAAAAAAACCCGCCTAAGCGGGTTTTAAAATGACTAACGATTAACCTTGGAATGGGTTACGTTTGGTATTGCCACCTTGTTCGTCTGGTATGCTACCAGCGAAACCTTGAGTTAACTCAGCTAAACTGCCTACTTTAGTTAATTCAGGCTTTGTATATGCAAGCTTTTCAGACATGTTATTTTCCAATGTATTCATAATTATCTCCTTAAGCTTGTTTACGACGTGAACGTACTGCTAAACCTAATAATGCTAAACCCATTAAAGATAAAGCTGCTGGAGCTGGAACCACCGCGTCAGTATCCATTGTAAACATGGTTTGACCAAAGCCGATGTCATTTAGCGTTAAGCCTGTATACAATTCATCTTGAAATTGGCCTGAAAATGACCATCCTATAGCCGGAAATGCAATGAAGTCACGACCAGGACCTGAGCCATTATTAGGACCAAAACCTTCTAGCGTATCGAATACAAAAGCGGAGCCTAAATTGATGAATAGTGATACAAGAGCTTGATTACTGTTAGATAATATCCAAGCACCAACCAAAGAACTTCCATCATTCATCATAGTATCGCCATCAACCATCAACGACCAATCAACACCACTAACGCCACCAGCATCACCACCTAAATCTTCCCATGTAAGGGTTTGACTTGGTGTTTGATCGCTATAAGTTGCGGTGACTTCAATACCAGCCATGTCAGCACCAGTTACATCCCAAATAAATGCAGCTTGCGCCTGGCTAGCAAACATTGCGACAGCTAAGCCTAATCCTAAAAGTTTTTTCATATCTATCCCCTATCAAAAAAGTTGACTCTGGTATGCGGTAACGGCTAACTGCTTATTATCCCTGCAACACCGCTTAATCACTTGGCGTTATACAACTAAATTCATTAAAGCAATTATTATTCCAACTAATATATATCCTTATATTTCAAATAGATACAATTGTTAACTTAATGTTAACGGTCAAATATATGCTCTTTTTTACTTTGTCGAATGAAAAATGTAAAAAATACTGACGAAAACTGCACAAAAGCATTTTGTATTTTTACAAAATCGACAGGAAAATTGCAATTTTAGGTTAATTTTTGCAGTGCATTGATGCATGCTATTCATAACCGTCAAATACTCAATTTATAATCAAATGAAGCATTTGTTTGCCTATATAACATCCCTGTCATCAAACCAAACTCATAGCCAACAGTGGTTAACGGAGCGTATTGATAACAATAACGCAGGAATTGTATCTGAAATTTTTGCAACTAAAAACCCAGAGTTAACAATGGGATCGTTTTTTATTGGTGATAGATCAAATGTAAGCAATTCAAATACAAGCAATTTTTATGCATCTGAAGATGGCGATTGCATGTTATGCCACACCAATTTGAGCAATCCACAACCCTTAGGATCACTAACGGACCATAAGGGACTAAGCAAGGTGCAAAGTGCCACCACATTGGTGCAAAGGTTGACGAAACAGGGTGGTAACTTTATTCGTGGTCTCAATGGGAGTGCAGTTTATTTTGCTTGGGATCAGCAAAAGCGGCAACTACACGTAGGTAAAGATCCTCTAAATGCAACAGCCTTGTATTGGATGCATACACAAGGTGGCGTATTACTTTCAACGGATCTGCGGTTTTTGTCTTTAATTGCAGATAAGCCACTTACCTTATCCGAACAAGGGCTTGCCAGTTGGTTAGGCGGATTTCCTAACCCTGCGATTTCGCTGTTTAATGAAATCCATGTATTAGACAGTGGATATCGCCTTGAGATAGATAGTGCTCTTAGGCTTACTCAACATAAGTTTTGGGATATCGAACCAAGTAACAAAATCATTTATACCAATCCAGCAGATTATGCTGAGCAATTTCGCGCGTTATTAACTGATAGTGTTAACACAGCCTGCAACACAGATAAACCTATTGTTGCTTCACAAATGAGTGGGGGTTTAGATTCAACCAGCATTACCTCACTGGCTAACAACTTATTGCAATCGCATGGCAAACGGGTGCTGCCCTTGTCCCACTTATATTCTCAAGCTGAACGTTGTGATGAATCACTGTTGATCAAACACATGCTCGAATTCTTAAAAATAGAAGACAGTTTGCAACTCACCGTTGATGGTGCAGACGACAGAAATTTTTTAGACCTTTATCCCACTGCATTAGAAAGCCCAGGCACAGTATTGTCACCTCGCTATAAACATGAACTTGCTGCGGTTAAGGCTGCCGGTGCTGATGTTTTGTTATCTGGCAATGGTGGTGATGAAATGTGTTGGGGCCATAGTGTGGCCTACACCCAACGTTTGCGAGAGGGTGACTTTAGCGTTATTAAAGAGGTATTGCAGGCGAGTAAATTGTTAGGCATGTCACGTAAAAAAACGCTGACTAATTTATTTGTGAAGCCCTTTTTACCCGATATGTTATTGCGCATACTAGGTGCAAAACCCGCATCCGATATGACCACCGCTTTGCCATCGTGGTTAAGTGTAAAAGCCAAAGCTTTAGCACTTGAAGAAACCCAAATTGTTAATCCGTTTAATCAAAAGATTGATCCAATGGGATTCAATCGTTATCAAAGTCTAAAAACCACCGCAACTTATAATGCAATGAAATCTTACCAGCAATTAAGTCAAAATTTTGATGTTGCGGTAAGACATCCCTTTTTTAATACGGCATTGGCGGAGTTTACCTTTGCTGTGCCAGCCAAACAGTTAATCCAAGGTGCTTATCCTAAATGGTTGTTACGCCAGAGCATGACGACCCATTTGCCCGAAAGTGTATGTTGGAATATTAAAAAAATTACCTTTGATCAACACTTTGGCAATTTGGTGCGCGAAAATGCCGATGAAATTCGCCAACTTTTTCAACACGATACATTGACTGAATTAGAGCTGGTTGATCGCGATATATTACTCGCCGAATTTGAGCGGGTAGTGAATGATAGGAGTTACCCATTACACGTTGATTTGCTCTACGCAATTTTAACCTACACCTGGCTGAATACACATTTTCCTGAAAAGCAGATAAGAGCAGAAACTAGAAACTAGAAACTAGAAACTAGAAACTAGAAACTAGAAACTAGAAACTAGAAACTAGAAACTAGAAACTAGCAACTAGCAACTAGCAAAGAATTTAAAGCCAATGCAAGCCACGGTAGTGTTAGGTAATTAAATTTTTAATAAAACTGGCTGTTTGCAAAAAGTGCGTGATAACCTTTAAACCTTGACCAATACCTGACCGCCGTTAAATGGATTGATAGACCGAGCATGTTAAATAGTCTGAGAGTAGAGTACGGCCTAAAGGTATTTAAAGAGCATCAGTTAGCCTTTATTTTTGTCGTGTTTTTGATGTTGTGCGAAACCGCTGTGAGTCTGAGTGTGCCATTTTTTGCAGGTAAATATTCAGCCTATTTTATTGCCGAAAATCATGGCATCTCTAACAACCACACCTTGATATTGCTACTTTGGTTTGCCTTATTCGGCGTACACGCACTACTCCGTTTTTTATCAACTTATAATGTCAGTCTCATTGGTGCACGTTTAATGGCAGAGCTTAGCAGCCGTTTGTACGATCACATCCAAGTACTGCCCATGCAATATTTTAAAGAAAACAAACGAGGCGACGTGCTCTCCATGCTGAGCAATGATTTGGCCGTTATCAGCTTTTTTGCCTCTAGCGTATTAACCAATTTAGTTCCTAATGTACTGGTTTTAGTGGGCGCATCGATTTTGATGTTTAACATTGAGCCAAGTATCGCGATATTAATCTGCATATTTGTGCCGCTGATTTTTATCGTACTCAAGATAGTCAGCCGCGGCATGCAACCTATTTCACGAGCGTTGGTGCAAACTCAGGCAGATTCGTTAGCACTTGCCAGCGAAAACATCGGCGCTATTTCCCTAATTAAAGCGTTTAACAAAGAATCCTCGGAGTCTATTCGTTTTAAACGTAAAACCAGCGAGTTACTCGAATTACGTAGCCAGCAACTTAAATTACAGGCTTTATTGTCGCCTTTGGTGCAGTTTTTAGCCTCGACTGGCATTTTAGTTGTGGTAGTAGCAAGTTTTATACGCTTTCAAAATGGCTCGATCAGTATTCCGGATATGGTCAGTTTAATGTTGTACGGCTTGGTATTTACTCGGCCATTAGGATCATTAGCCAGTTTATATGGCCAAACTCAGCAAGTGATTGGTGCCTCAGAACGTTTACTTAAGTTTTATCATTTAGAGTCCGAACCTAATCACAGCCACAAAATCGATGCCAAGATCCAATCAGGCGATGTTCGTTTTGAAAATGTCTCGTTTTCATATCGCAATCGAGCTGAAGTACTAAAAGAAGTGAATTTTCACTTACCCGATAAACAAACCCTATTGTTGTACGGCGAAAACGGCGGGGGCAAAACCACCTTATTGCATTTATTAATGCGTTTTAACGAGCCTACATCAGGCAGAATTTTGCTGGATGGTATAGACATCGCACAAGCCAGCAATTCTTCGGTACGTAGCGCTATCGGCTTGGTATCACAAGATGTACTGTTATGTAATGGCACCATTGCTGACAACATTACTTATGGTGTCGTTAATCCAAGTAGCGAAAAAATGCGCGAAGCTTGTAAAGCCTCAGGGGCGGACCGGTTTATCCAGCACTTGCCTCACGGTTACAATACTCAGGTAGGAGAAGGCGGCGTATTGTTATCCGGTGGCCAAAAACAACGTATTTCTCTTGCCCGAGCCTTATTGTTAGAGCCTAAAATATTGCTACTCGATGAGCCCACTTCGATGTTAGATGATTTTTCCAGACAATCTTTTAAAGAAGAATTCAGTGGCTTGTTTAGCCGCTACAGCGTGATTTTGATTTCCCATGATCCCACTTTAAGCGATGTGGCCGACAAGGTTTACAAGCTAGAGTTGGGGCGACTTATCGCTGAAAACTAAACATAATATTCAACTACAAACCAAGGAGGAAGAGATGCAACTGGTACTAAAAGAGGGATTATTGATCCAAAAAGTGGTTGATGAACTGGTGATCTTAGAACCCCAATCAGGTGACTATTTTACTTTAAATAACATGGGAGCCTTGATGTTAGAAAAATTGCAAGCCGGCCAGTCTCATCAACAGATCGCGACACACATTAGCGCAGAATATGCGGTGGATACAGCGGTAGTAGAGCAAGATCTAAACGCCCTACTTACCCAACTAGCACAAGTAGGCTTAGCGAAATAAAGATAATGAACTCGCCACTTAAACAGCTATTTAAGTTGAGCCTTAAACAGCAAATGTTGGTGTGTTTGGCTTGGCTGCTGTTTATAGTGTGGCATGTAAAAATCTCTTATTTGCCTTATCGTTGGTGGAGCAAGTCGCTGAGCTCCCACGCTGATATTCAAACACAGCCCAATATTCATTTACCCGCGATGCAAATAGTCAATCTCATCGAAAAAGCAGCACGCCATCATTTTGTTAAAATAAACTGTTTACGCCGCTGCATGGTGCAAAAACAGCTCTTGCATCTTCACCATATCAATAGCCAACTGAGTATTGGAGTGAAAAAAGAACAAGGTAAATTCGCCGCCCACTGCTGGCTGGTGGTCAACAACCATATAATTAATGATTCAGCAGAAGAGACCAGTCGCTACGTTGAACTCAAACGCCTTCAAGCAGGCGAAAATCAAGATGCTGACATAGTTAAAAATTTAGTTTAAAAAGCAGATGCTAGATGCT
Organism: Paraglaciecola hydrolytica; assembly: GCF_001565895.1. GTDB lineage: Bacteria > Pseudomonadota > Gammaproteobacteria > Enterobacterales > Alteromonadaceae > Paraglaciecola > Paraglaciecola hydrolytica. The sequence goes on along the minus strand of NZ_LSNE01000011.1, from coordinate 19,426 downwards.
AGATGCTAGATGCTAGTAAATAGTGTAAAGCCAAGGCCACAGCAAGAGATAAAGCTATTTACCACAGAGGTCACCAAAAAAAGCCCGTCGATGCCAAAAACAACACTGTAGGAGGTCCTTTAGGGCAGAACAACTATAAAACATAAAGCAAAGCTTCCCGGCTGAAGTCTGCTCTATCGTTCGTCATTCCTGCATGCTTTTAGCAGGAATCCACTAGCAACTAAATCAAACCGATTCCGGCTCAAAAGACCACCGGAATGACGAAGGGCCAAACCACAGCAAAAGATCGAAAGGCATCTAACCAAAGAGGCTACGCAACACAGAGAACAGCAAAAACCTGGGTGTTAAGAAAATAGTTTAAAAAACACAATATATTATCTTACCCAATATAATACGTTGCTTTGGCTAGATTCTAGTTTCTAGTTTCTAGCATCTAATTTCTGCTGTACATCTTAACCAATATCCCGCTTTTCCTCAGATTTCTCCGTGAACTCTGTGGTGAAAAGCCCTTATCTTTTGCTTTTATCTAGTTACTATTCAACACAGAGGTCAGCAAGTAAATCAAACCGATTCCGGCTCAAAAGACCACCGGAATGACTAAGGGCAAAACCACAGCAACAAATCTAAAGGCATCTAACCACAGAGGCTACGCAACACAGAGAACAGCAAAAACCTGGGTGTTAAGAAAATAGATTTTTAACTACCCCTACTGCTGATTTCAAACCAAGTCTATATATCGTCACTCCAGCCACTAAAATCGACCCTGCTCTATCTATCGTCATTCCTGCATGCTTTTAGCTGGAATCCACTAGCAACTAAATCAATCCGATTCCGGCTAAAAAGACCACCGGAATGACGAAGGGCCAAACCACAGCAAAAGATCTAAAGACATCTAACCGCAGAGGCTGCGCAACACATAGAACAGCAAAAGATCTAAAGGCATCTCACCACAGAGGCTGCGCAACACAGAGAACAGCAAAAGACTTGGTTTTAAGAAAATAGTTTAAAAAACACAATATATTATCTTACCCAATATAATACTTTGCTTTCGCTAGATTCTAGTTTCTGCTGTACATCTTAACCAATATCCCGCTTTTCCTCAGATTTCTCCGTGAACTCTGTGGTGAAAAGCCCTTATCTTTTGCTTTTAACTAGTATCTAGTCGCTAGTATCTATTTACTGCTCTTGTCTGCTCTTAAGCTCATCCAACATATTTGCAAGCTGAGTACGCCAATGGATCGTTTGCATATTCACTGATGCCTCTGCAGTAGTTTTATCAATAACTGAAAAACTGGGACGTTTTGCCGGTGTAGGATAAGCACTGCAAGGTATTGGGCGAACCGGGATCTTCTCGGTCAGCAAGCCTTTTTCTAAACCAAGCTCCTGAATCGCCATCGCAAAGTCATACCACGACGCTACACCTGCATCGGTCCAGTGAAAAACTCCACTTACTGCGGGTTGAGCTGCAACAGCCCATAACCAACGAGCTAAACCTGCCGCCCAAGTCGGTGTACCAACTTGATCGTAAACAATGCCCAGTTGGGGTTTTTCGGCCATAAAACGCAGCATAGTTTTGACAAAATTATTACCATGAACCGAATAAACCCAGGCAGTCCTTACTATCACTGAATCTGGCAAAATTGTTTGTACAGCCAGATCACCCGCCAGTTTTGAGGCCCCATAAACACTCAGTGGATTGGTTAGGTCATCGGTCTGATAGGGAGTGGTTTTGCTGCCATCAAATACAAAATCTGTGGAAACATGTAACAATCGGCAATTGTTGGTTTTGCAAGCTTGTGCAATGTAAGTAGCGCCTTTTTCGTTAACTGCATAGGCAGTCGTTTGATCGGTTTCGGCTTTATCCACCGCAGTGTAAGCGGCGGCGTTGATCACAACATCAGGCTTATGCAGGGCAATAATTTGCTTGACCGCAGTAGCATCACTTATATCTAGCTCAGCCCGGCCCAACAGCACAAGCTCAATATTTGCAGGGCAATGTTGAGCTAATTCCCAGGCAAGTTGCCCACCTTTACCCGTAACTAATACTTTCATTAAATGAGTCTCTACTTAAACTTAGGCGCATCGGCAAACGCCGTGCCCGCGATATCTTTAGCCGACAAATTGGGTTGTTTTCCATCAACTAAGGGCCACTCAATACTTAAACTTGGGTCATCCCACTTAATTGCCACTTCAGATTGTGGATGATAATAATCGCTGCATTTATAAACAAACTCAGCCGTTTCACTAGTGACATAAAATCCATGAGCAAAACCGGGTGGCACCCATAATTGACGATTGTTTTGTGCTGATAATTCAATGCCAAACCACTGACCAAAGGTTGTTGATGATTGGCGTAAATCAACCGCTACGTCAAAGACAGAGCCCTGCACTACTCGCACTAATTTACCTTGAGTATGTTCAAGTTGATAATGCAAACCACGCAAAATACCTTGAGCCGATTTGCTGTGATTATCCTGCACTAAAGGCAATGAACCCGTTTGCTCTGTAAAAAAATCACTGCGGTAGGTTTCCATAAAAAACCCGCGCTCATCACCAAATACCTTGGGCTCAAATATCAATACATCGTTTAACTTGGTTTTAATAACGTTCATTGTTTACCTTTATTTTAAAAACAGTAAAGACAGATTAATCAGACAATGCAGAATAAGCAGATAATAGCAGTAAAAGCATCTTACCATAGAGGCTGTGCGGCACAGAGAACAGCAAAAAACAGGGTGTTAAGAAAACAGACTTTGCTGCTTTCAAACCAAGTCTACATATCGTCACTGCAGCCACTAATATCATCATCCCTGTTCTACCTAACGTCATTCCTGCATGTTTTTAGCAGGAATCCACTAGTGACTAAAACAACCCGATTCCGGCTAAAAAGACCACCGGAATGACGCAGTGAAAGACACTAAGGTCTTATTCTTAACCAACACCATTCTTTGTCTTTTCCTCCGTGTTCTCTGTGACCTTAGTGGTTCAAATGGATCTTCCAGACTGTAGGAGGGACTTTAGTCCCGAAGCTCTTTTTTAAAAGATTCGCAGCTAAAGCAGCTCCTACTTTGTTGTCTTACCCATCTATACTTTTTTCTCTGTGAACTCTGTGGTAAAACCACTTTTGTCTTTTGCGCTTAACTAGTTTCTAGTCACTGCTCTTATCTGCTTATTCTGCTTATTCTGCTTTGTCTGCTCTTATCTGCTTATTCTGCTTATTCTGCTTATTCTGCTTTGTCTGCTTATTCTGCTTTGTCTGCTTATTCTGCTTTGTCTGCTTATTCTGCTTTGTCTGCTTTGTCTGCTTTGTCTGCTCTTAAGCTACTTATATCCATCAGCTACTTTAAGCAAATATTGGCCGTAACCCGTTTTGGCCAAACCTTCGCCGCGTTTTATTAATTGCTCAGTGTTGATCCATTTTTGGCGATAAGCGATTTCTTCTAAACAAGCTACTTTTAAACCTTGGCGGTGTTCAACGGTTTGTACAAATTGTCCCGCTTCTAGTAGCGAATCATGAGTGCCGGTATCTAACCAGGCAAATCCACGACCTAACAACGATACGTTTAACATACCCTTTTGCATATAAGCCAAGTTAACGTCGGTAATTTCTAATTCACCGCGATGTGATGGTTTGATATTTTTTGCAATTTCTACCACTTGGTTGTCATAAAAATACAGGCCAGTCACCGCATAATTGGATTTAGCTTTAGCCGGTTTTTCTTCAATGCTAATGGCTTTGCCGTGTTCATCAAAATCAACTACCCCAAAACGCTCTGGATCATTGACGTGATAACCAAATACCGTGGCACCAGTTTCAACTTTAGTGGCATCTTTAAGGTAGTCAGAGAAATGCTGACCATAAAAAATGTTGTCGCCCAAAACCAAGGCCACATTGTCACTACCGATAAATTCTTCGCCAATGATAAAGGCTTGAGCCAAACCATCGGGAGTCGGCTGAATCGCGTATGAAATCGCAATGCCATAGGCACTACCATCGCCCAACAACTTCATAAAGTTGGCTTGATCTTCTGGTGTGGTAATAATTAATACGTCGCGAATACCTGCCAACATTAAGACCGACAAGGGATAATAAATCATCGGTTTATCGTAAATAGGTAACAACTGCTTTGATGTACCCTGAGTGATGGGATGCAAACGAGAACCCGATCCACCAGCTAAAATAATACCCTTATACTTTGCCATTTCCCTTCCTTATTAAATTACAAAATCAGTAAATAGTGACTAGATGCTAGTGGCTAGTGGCTAGTGGCTAGTAAAAACTACAGCAACAACAAACGATAAAGCTATTCACCACAGAGGTCACCGAGTAAAAGCAATTTGGAGCGGCTACGCCGAAAGCCACATCAAAAGACACTTGAACCACAGAGGCTACGCTACACAGAGAACAGCAAAAACCTGGGTGGTAAGAAAATCAAACCAAGTCTATATATCGTCACTGCAGCCACTAATATTGACCCTGCTCTATCGATCGTCATTCCTGCATGCTTTTAGCAGGAATCCATTAATGAATAAAACAACCAAATTCCGGCTCAAAAGACCACCGGAATGACGCAGTGAAAGACATTAAGGTCTTATTCTTAACCAATAGCGCTTTGTCTTTTCCTCCGTGTACTCTGTGATCTCTGTGGTTCAACGCCGTTTATCTTTTGCTTTTTCTTAACCTCAGCTTTCTCTGTGCACTCTGTGGTAAAAAGCTCTTGCTCTGGCTTTTACTAGTTTCTAGCATCTAGTCACTAGTATCTGCTCTCAAGCGCCTAATCTATCTAACTTATACGCACCGCTTAATACACGTTGCCACCAGTCTTGATTGTTTAAATACCACAATACGGTTTTACGAATACCCGACTCAAAGGTTTCGAGTGGTGCCCAACCTAATTCACGTTGAATTTTGCTGGCATCAATGGCGTAACGTGCGTCGTGGCCGGGGCGGTCTTTCACAAACGTTACCAACTCACGATAATCATTTATGCCCTCAGGTTTATTAGGTGCCAGTTCATTGAGCAAATCACAAATGGTTTCTACTACCTGCAAATTACGTTTTTCGTTGTGCCCACCAATGTTATAGGTTTCGCCAATCTTGCCTGACTTAACCACCACATATAAGGCACGGGCATGATCTTCTACAAACAACCAATCTCTAATTTGGCTGCCGTCACCATATACAGGTAATGCCTTGCCCGCTAAGGCATTCAAAATAATATGTGGCACCAGTTTTTCAGGAAAATGATAAGGGCCATAATTATTTGAGCAATTGGTGATTACAGTGGGCAAACCATAAGTACGTTGCCATGCGCGCACTAAATGGTCCGAACTAGCCTTGCTTGATGAATAAGGCGAACTCGGTGCATAAGGCGTTTCTTCGGTAAATAAAGGTAATTCTGTGCCAGCTGGGTGCTCATTGGGGTGAGGTAAATCACCATACACTTCATCGGTCGAAATATGATGAAAAATAAAGCCTGCTTTTTTATCGCCTGTTAGGTTTTGCCAATAGGCTCGGGCCGCATCCAATATAGTATAAGTACCCACCACGTTGGTTTGAATAAATTCCCCTGGGCCATCAATCGAGCGATCAACATGTGACTCAGCCGCCAAATGCATCACCGCGTCGGGCTGGTGTTGCTCAAATACCCGTTTCACTTCTAGGGCATCACAAATATCGACTTGTTCAAAAACATAACGTTCAGACTGCAATTCACTAGGGATAGACTCTTTATTACCCGCATAAGTCAGTTTATCCACATTAACAACACTGTCGTTCGACGAGGCTAAAATATGCCTAACTACCGCACTACCAATAAAACCAGCGCCACCTGTTACCAAAATTTTCATGAAACTTCCCTACACACGAACATTGTTATCAAAAATTACCCAGCGCATAAGTCTAATCAAAGTTCACGCCAAGCTAAACACTTGAAACCAATAAAATCCATAATTATGCGTATATTAAGTGAGGACAGGCAAATTAGTATTAATTTTTAATGACAAGCTACTTTTCATCGTCCCTTTGCGATAACCTGCCGCGCAAAATTTGCACTATTTTACCGCATACAGTATTCATTTGGTGCATTGATTTTTAAGCAAATGTAGCAAAATCAATACTACGCTGGTTTGTAATTTAAAGTTAAGGGCATAACTAAGCTTATTTTGGCTAAATGCGTTTTCGGCACAATAAATGTAAGGTAGTATAAAAGGCCTTGCAAAAACGTCTGTGAATGGAAAGATTCTGATAATTTAAAGTCATAAAATATTATCAGTACGGCTTAGGGTTAGTTGAATGGAAACACAAAATTCAAAGATAAAAGACGAAGTTGCAATTAAAAATCTGTTAAGTCGCATGCCTGATGCTGTAGCAAATAGCTTTACAGATACACAATTAATGCATTTGAAATTGGCTATTGGTGCCCGGCAATGGGGCAAACATAAGGTCGATTTCAGAGGTACATTTCCTGTGCCATTTGTACGTAGTAAGATTTACTACGTATTTTTAATGGGCCGCAACCATCGTGATTTATCTCGTAGAGAGCAACTTATCTCTGCATTAACCTTAGCGCTGTTTGTTACTTTATTTATTACCGTTTCAGTTTTGTTTGGCATCCTCGTGTTGTATTTACTTAAATCCGCACTGGGCATAGATATTTTTAAAGGGTTTTCTTTCGGAATTTGGACTTGGTTTAAAGGGTTATGGACATGATCAAAATAAAAAAATGGCTTTTGGTATCCGGCATAGTAAGTGCCAGCACCTTGTTATCTCATCAGGCTTTGGCACAAGAAGCCGGCTTTTCTGCCGCAGTAGATTCGCGTTTAACTTACGACGACAACATATTACGCACTGCCGATGACTTTGCCCAAAGTGATACCAGTTTAGTGGTAGCGCCAGAACTTACCTTAGCCGGCATACTGGGTAAACAACGTTTTGCAGCGGTTTACAAAGGTGAATACGCTAAATATGCCGACAATGGCGACGTAGATTATACCGACCACGATATATTGGTGCGTGCCGATCTTGATCACTCCAACCGTTTAACTTCTCGTTTTGATTTACGCTATCTGGATAAACATGAAGATTTTGGCGACATCAGTAATATTTTTACTAACCTGACTGAATTTAACCACTTTACCCAAACAGACATTAACGCACGTTTAGCTTATGGCCGTGACGATAGCTTTGGCCAGATTGTATTGGGTTTAGGCCACAGCGACAAAGAATATGACAATAACGATCAAGAGTTTCGCAGCCATGATCGTGACCTAGCATCTTTAGCTTTTTATTACCGTATTGCACCGCGCACTCGAGTATTGGCCGAGGTGGTATATCAAGATTATAGTTACAACCCCGATGCCGGTTTTATTGATTTAGACAATGAATATGTGCGTTACCAGGCGGGTATTGAATGGGCTTTAACCAACCAGTTAGAAGGTACAGTAAAGGTCGGTTATCAAGACCGTAATTATAAGCTAGATACCTTAAATGATATTGATGGTTTAGCTTACGAGGCCAGCATTGATTACACCCCTAATACCTTTACCACGATTAATTTAGCGGCAAAACGTGAAAGTTTAGATTCGTCTTTAGCAGGTGCAGGCGGCTTTTTACGTACCAGTTACAGCATTGCTGGCAAACATGGTTTAACCGAATTATTAAAACTAGATGGCCAAGTTTATTACGCCAAAGACGATGGGGTATTTGGTGGCACACGCCAAGATAAACGTTTGCGTACTCAAATTGGCCTAATTTATAGCGCCTTACATTGGGTGGACGTTGGTGTTAATTATAGTTATGAAGATCGTGACTCGACTAACGTACTTGCCGATTATAAATCCAATAGTATTAACCTAACGCTAAAAGTCGCTTTTAACTAAGGTATAGAGAGGGATCTATGTTACAGCAGTTGAACAAACCACAATCCAGCCTATGGCAGACTGTGTGGTGTTTTAGAACGATAATGGTTTTGTTAATGTTAGCTATTACCGCACCCAGTTATAGCCAAGCCCTTAGTCAGTATCGCTTGGGGGCCGATGACGAAATTTCGGTCAGTGTATTTAACGAGCCTGACTTAAGCCTAACTAAAACCCGCGTATCGGCCAATGGCAGTATATCCATGCCGCTCATTGGCCAAATCGTGGTTAAGGGCTTAACCCTAGACGAGGTCGAACTTAAAATCACTAAATTGTATTTAGGTGATTACCTTAAAAAACCTGATATTACCGTGGCCATAGTGGAATACCGCCAGTTTTATGTAAATGGCGAAGTCAACAAACCCGGTGGTTATAGCTATCGTGAGGGCATGACTATACAACGGGCTGTGTCGCTAGCGGGCGGTTTTACCGAAAGGGCATCTCGCAGCAAAATTAAACTCATGCGCGAAAACAATAGCCAAAACGTAAACAGCGTGGATCTAAACACTCCCGTAATGCCCGGTGATGTGATTACCGTTGAAGAAAGCTTTTTTTAAGGATGAAAAACGTGGCAGCAAGTAATACACCCGCAAACCAGTTGCACACAGCTGACGAAGATACCATCGACTTAAGCCAGTATTGGCGCATTGTTTTAAGGCGTAAATGGAGCATAGCTTTAGTTACATTGTTGTTTTTTGTTTTGGGTTTGTTTATAGCGATTAAATCAACGCCCATTTACCAGGCTAGCGCTAAAATTCAGGCTGATCCTGTGCAACCCAATGCTACCGCCAGTGACCAATACATCATGAATTCCATGGTGTTTTTGTTTTACGAAACTCAATACGAAATTATTCAATCACGTAAAATTGCCGAAACCGTAGTCGATAAACTCAACTTGGTTGAGCGTTATAGACAAGAGCAAGCACAGTTAAAATTGTTGGGTGAAGAAACGAGTTTAATCAGTGAGCTTAAAAATAGCATCAAAGGTTTGCTCGCAAGTGACGACGAGGCACAAACTGAACAAGTGCCAATGACCGACGAGCAACTGCGTATTATGCTGGCCTATGGCATACAAGCCATGTTATCGGTAGAAGGTGGTATGCAAAGCCAAATCATTAATATAGCCTATCAGTCAGATGACCCTGAAGAAGCCGCCGAAGTAGTTAATGCCATTGCTGATGCCTATATCGAGTTTGGTCTCGAATCGCGTTTAGGTACCTTAAAAGATACCGCCAAATGGTTAGGTAACCAGTTAGATGAATTAAAAGCCACATTGCAAGCCTCTGAAGACAAACTAGCTGCTGTACGCAATAGCTCGGGGTTAATGGACAGCGAACAACAAGCGCGTATTGCTAATACGCAATTATCTAACCTGAATACCGAGTTGGTGCGGGCGCAAACCTTGTTATCACAAGCGCAAGAAATGTACAGCCAAGTGCAAAAGCTCGATCGCAGCAAGGGCGATTATTTGTCACTAGGGCCGGTATTACAAAACCAAACCATACGTGATTTAGTGCGTGAAGAGTCTAACCAAAAACGTGCGGTCGAAGAGTTGGCCGAACGTTATGGCGAAAAACACCCCAAACTCATTGCCGCCCGTTCAGATTACAGTGGTGCAGTAGCAAACATTAATCGTGAAGTGGATAAAATTGTCGAAAACATCGCCAAAGAATATCGCCTGGCCCAAGTGCAGCTAGAAAACGTAAAAGAACTGACAGCAAAAACCAAAAATGAATTGCAAAGTTACCAGGGCAGTAGCTTTGAGATTACCCGTTTAGAGCGTGAAGTAGAAAACAACCGCCGAGTTTACGAATCGTTTTTAGGCCGTTTGATGGAGGCCGATGTATCGGGTGATTACGATGCATCTAACGTGCGTATTATCGACAGAGCGACCGTGCCTGTATTCCCGATAAAACCCCGAGTCAGTTTAATCGTCGCCGCTGCATTAATGGCTGGTTTATTTTTTGGTGTAGTGCTGGCTTTTTTACGCGAGGCACTGGGCAATGTTTTCAGAACACCCGACCAAATCGAAGAGCAATTACAAATACCGTCCTTAGGTATTACGCCTTTAGTTAAAAATACCAAAACCTCAGTCGCACCTGAAAAACAATATTTGGCTGATCAACGCTCTACCTTTGCCGAGGCCATAAACACCATACGTACCGGTTTATTATTTAGTGATATCGACAACCCACCACAAACTGTATTGATTACCTCTACCGTGGGCAGCGAAGGCAAGACCACCTTAGCGATTAACTTGGCAGTGGCCTTTAGCCAATTAGATAAAACATTGTTGATAGAGCTCGATTTACGCAAACCCGCTATCGCTAAAGATTTAGGCTTTAAAAACAAAAAAGGCTTAAGCGATATACTAGGCGGCGCGGAGTTAAACAGTGATGTATTAAACCAGCTGGAAGGCGCAGCAAATTTAGACGTAATCACCTGTGGCACCATACCACCAAACCCAATGGAATTGTTGTCGTCTAAACGCTTTGCCAAGCTCTTAGATAGCTTAAAAACCCAATACAGCCATATCGTGATAGATAGCCCACCTACCCTGCCAGTAAGCGACGCGGCAGTATTGTCTAAGCTAGCCGATTGCACAGTAGTAGCAGTAAAAGCCGAAGGCACCAAAATCAACATGGCCAAAGAAACAATCGCTCGTTTACGTAAGGTAAATGCCAACATCACCGGCATAGTGCTAACCCAAGCCTCACCGCAAAAAATGAGCTACTACGGCGCCCATTATTACCAAGAAGGCTATTACGGAGTGGATCCAAAACAAGCGTAGAGCGACAGCGAACAGCCTTTTCACCACAGAGCCCACCGAGTAAAACAACTCGGTGCGGCTATGCCGAAAGACACAAACCACAGCAAAAAGCTATTCACCACAGAGCCCACCGAGACAATCCAAAGTTAAAAGCGAAAGACAAAGCGATCTCTCCACAGAGGACACAGAGTATTCGAGTCGTAAAATCAACAGACCAAAACAAAAGCGGTTTGCCAAAGAGAACAGGAAAATCAAGGTGATCTTAACCATAATCCTTATTAGCATTTCCACCTCGAACTCCGTGGTTCAAATTAGCTTTTAAGGCTTAGAGCGATTTCACCAGAGCAGTAGAAATCCCAAAAAAAAGAATATTCACCACAGAGGACACAGAGTATTCGAGTCGTAAAATCAACAGACCAAAACAAAAGCGGTTTGCCACAGAGCGCTACGCTCCCCGAGAACAGCAAAATAATGTGATGTTAAGAAACGGAACTAAGAAAAACATGTTTGGATCTTAACCAAATTTCTGCTTATCTAAGTCTCTGTGTTTATTAGCTTTTGGAGTTTCTTACCCAGTCAACTCTCTGTGAGCTCTGTGGTTCAAATGCTTTTGTCTTTCGGCGCAACCGCTTAGTTATCCCTCTGTGGCGAAGTAATCTCTTTATCTTTGTCGTTTTCTTGCCTAAGTACATACGCTGACCAATACTCTTTTTCTATTGGCTGGCAACTAAGGATGGACTCATGGAAAAGGACCTTTTAACCCAAAAAGTAATCGGTGCTGCGATAGAAGTTCATAGGCATTTAGGACCTGGTTTATTAGAATCTTGTTATGAGCAATGCCTCATTTATGAGTTACAAAAATTAGAATTAGATGTACTAAATCAGGTATGTTTACCCGTCAACTACAAAGAGTTGGAGATTGAAGGCGGTTTTAGGATCGACCTGTTAATTCCTAATAAATTAGTTATAGAAATCAAAGCAGTAAATGAATTGATGCCTGTTCATACTGCTCAATTACTTACCTACATGAAGCTAGCGGGCATACATAAAGGCTTACTGATCAATTTTAATTCAACCAAATTAATAAATGGGGTGAAACGTTTAATACTCTGATTCATTAATGTCATAACCCAAAATTCCTCTGTGACCTCTGTGTTTATTAGCTTTTATCATCTAAAAAGACAAAGCAATTTCACCACAGTAGTAGAAATCCCAAAAAAAAAGAATATTCACCACAGAGTACACTGAGTACAACAAACTTGTGCGGCTGTGCCGAAAGTCTAAAGCAAAAATATTTGAACCACAGAGCGCTGCGCTACACAGAGAAAAGCATAAACGATTGGGGATAATACAAGCTCGAAATTTGAGCACAGCCAATGTCATGCAGGTTTAAAGTCTTAACCAATATCCTGTCTTGTCTTTCCCTCTGCGCCCTCTGTGGTGAAAGCTCTGTCTTTTAATCTTTACTTCTTATTACTCCGTGAGCTCTGTGGTTAAACTGCTTTTGCCTTATGCTTTTTCTTAACCAGTCAACTCTCTGTGTGCTCTGTGGTGATTAGCCGTTTCTTTTAATCTTAACTTCTTATTTCTCTGTGTACTCTGTGGTAAATTGTCTTTAGTATTTTTAAGGAATGAAAAGCAGTGATTGATATTCATAGCCATATTTTACCTGGGGTTGACGACGGGGCTCGTACCTTAGACGAGGCACTCGACATGCTGCGCATGGCCGTTGATACCGGTGTGACTATTCAAGTACTTACACCCCATATTCACTATGGCCGCTATGAAAACCAAAAAGCCGATCTACAGCAGCGCTTTGCTGTTTTTCAAGACCAGGTAGACAGCGCCAATATAAAGATAGGTCTGCAGCTTGGCAGTGAAGTACGCATTGGCACCGAGATAATGCAACTAGTAGCGCAAGATGCCATCCCTACCCTAGGGGTGTATAACGGTAAAAAAACCTTCTTATTAGAATTTCCCCGTATCGACGTACCAGTAGGTTACGAAAACTTAGTGAAATGGTTAATCAATAAAAACTATTTACCTATTATTGTGCATCCCGAACGTAACCAAACCTTTGTACGTTTGCCGCAAAAACTCAAAATTTTGACTGATATGGGTTGCCCCTTACAAATCACCGCTAGCAGCTTAACGGGCTTATTCGGTGAAGAAGCACAGCAGAATGCAGAGTTACTGTTACAAGAGGGCAGAGTGAGCGCTATCGCCTCTGACTGTCATAATTTAAAAGGCCGCAAGCCTAACTTAAATGAAGGTGTGCTTGCTGCTCAATCATTAATTGGCGCTAGTGTTGCAGAAACACTAGTAACTACAGTACCCAATCAGTTGATCGCAAATGTTTAATGCCTTAGCCATTTTGAAATCAAAGTAGATAGTATGCGTGACGATGTAATAAACACCTTAGAGGTTTTTAGGTATGCCTGTAGTCATCAATCCCAGCATGTAATTTGGGATCAGCAGGCCCTTAAGCGCATAGAAAAACAACTGTTAATTAATCCTAAGCTAGACCGCTTACATGCCCTTATTTATCAAAATGCCATTGAGCGTAATCAACTAGCTTGGTTTGATGCTAGTACGCAAACAATATTGAAAAAAACGACCTATTCAATAGTGGCAGATATTGCTGCTAAACGTGCTTTTATCCAGCAACTTGCTGCTGCGCTTGAGCACAAAAACATAGCGATAATACTGTTAAAAGGTATGGCATTTAACGACGTTTTATATCCAACTGCAGCCCCAAGAGGAACATCAGATATTGATATACTGATTAAGCCGGCGGATAAAGAAAATTTTGAGTTAGTGTTAAAAGAATTAGCCAAGCCAGTAAAGTTAGACAATGAACATCCATTTGATGGCTTATATGAACAGAGTTGGATTGTATTAGCGGGAGCAAACCAGTTTATTGATGTTCACACCTCTCTGACAAACCCCTTACTGTTTAATGTTAACTACGATATGTTATGGCAAACAAGTTATAAACACCCCACTTACCAGTCTGAAAACGTCAGACTAATGGATAATGAAAATACTTATGCCTATCTCATTACCCACATGATTAATGACACTAATTTTTATCATTATAATCTTATTGATATACATGAATTGTTGGCCAAGAATACGCTTCAGCCCATAATAGTAGAGCAAGTTATAAGAGAGTGGGGAGTAAGCAAAGCTTCTAAATATGTGCGATTGAGTGCTGAAACTCACCTGTTGACTAATTTTGACCCGAAATATAGTGCAAGTGATAAGGGAGGTTTTTTCGATAGTTTTAATTGGTTTTTTGTTAAGCAAGTTATGCTTGTTTCTGCATCTGACAAAAGTGTTTTACAACGTATAAAGCAGATAGTTACTTATTTTTTGTTTGTAGATAGTACTAAGAATGTTCTGAAGCTCATTAAAAAATACCTACTTATTCGGTTTACGTCACGACATATTTAGACAGGTTTTTTGGTCTGTGCAAAGTAGGTCCTTATGATTAAAATATCTTATGGAAGAAATGTCCAAAATCCCAATCTACGTTTTACTACGTAAACGGCTGCCAAGTTAAAGCTAATAAGTCCAATTGAAGTAGCAATTGCTGCACCTACCACAGAAAACAAATTAACTAAAATTAGTGACAGTATTACAGTACACATGCCGCCAAAAATATATAATTTCATAAAATCTTTGTAGTGCCCCGACATATTTAAAATGTAACCAACCGACCCGGTTAGCACATTGATATATTGTCCTATCGCCATAATCACAAATAATAAACTGGCTTCACTATATTCAGGACCAAATAATTGAAGAATGAGATCGGAATATATACATATTATAAGAATGGCCGGAGTCACAAGAAGAAATAGGTAAATTGTGGACTTAAATGATAGTTCTCGCATGCTTTGAATATCTTTATTGTTCCATAATTTCGAATAACGTCGCGCATTCACCATATTAACAACCATAAGTGCAAAGCCGATTAACATTGATAATCTTTGTGCGGTTGAGAAATAAGCTACTTGTGTTGAAGCTAAAAATATTCCAGAGACTAAAACACCAGACCACTGCATTAACAAAGCCATAGTAGAAGATATCCACAATTTAGTGCTATCTCTTGATATTTCCTCTTTATTAAGAGTGTAATTTTTTTCGATTGTAAGTGTTCGAAAGCTTTTATAAAAAAAATAGGTAGCAAATAAATAAATTAGAAAAGCCGACGACAGATATATTATTGATAATAGATTAACGTCTATCTCAACTTCTAATACGAAATAGGCGCTCGTTGAAGCCAATAAAAAGATAACCGATATGCCTAAATTTTGGAAAAAACCAGTTAAAAATAATTTGTTTAGACCTTGTGATATTTGGCTAATTAAGAAAGAAATCGAAATAAATGGTATGGATATTAGAAATATTAGAAGTACATTAGATAATTCAATTTTATTAAAAACGGTAGTAGCTAAAAAATCTTTAAAAATAAGTAAAGTTATCGTCCCTATTACAGAAAATATAATCACTTTTTTAAGTGCGTATTTAACGATAACCTGGGATTTTATCTCTCTAACGTCAGAAGATACAACTCGTAAAATAATGTTATCAAAGCCCATACGAAACATATAACTGATAACAGTTACAATGGCTAAACAAAGGAGAAAAGCGCCAGCTGAATCGGATGATAAAAACCGAGTCACCAGTAAGGTCAGGAAAAAACCTGAAGTTGCTGAAAATAGTTTTACTAAAGCAGCAATAATAAATGATTTGTTAATTTTTGGCATTTATTTTCTTCTAAATGAATGTCGCAACACAAGAATGAAAATATAAGGGCCATCAATTAAGTATCTTTTCCATAAACGCTTTGGAGATTGAAGTAATCTGAATGCCCACTCTAAACTTAGTTTTTGAATTATTTTTGGAGCACGCTTTTCTGCTCCAGAAAGAAAGAGAATCGAAGCGCCAACACATAAAAATTCACCTTTCACACCAGCATCTCGTAATGCTAATGCCAGTTTTTCCTGTTGGGGTGAGCCAACACATACAAAGTACAATGAATTGGGATATGTTAAACACTTTGTCACTATGCTGGTTATTTCATCGGGTCTATTAATAAAGCCAAAACTTGGTTCGATATGGGTGATTGTCCGCGTTCTATATTTTTCTTTGACAGCTAAAATATCATTTTCTGTTGCACCAATAATCACTACGTTTTTCTTTTCTGTATCAAGCCTTTCAAAAATACATTGCGTTAAGTCACTACCTGGTACCACATTATGAATTTTATTATTGGATAAAAGTTTAAGTATTCTACTGTCATTTAGATATATATCTGCTTTGTCGTAAACCTCTCTAAATGAAGGTTCTTTATGATAGCGAACGATATGGTCTACATTTGGCGTTACTAATATTTTATTGGAAAATTCACCTGAAAATAATTTATCAATTACTTTTTCAATGGGAACATCAGAAATGTTTAGGCCTAAAAAATGTGTCATTACTATTTCTTCCATCTTTTAACCTTGGTTTTTAGTCCTACAAAAATCCCATGAATTCCAGAGAATATATTTTTCATACTCTTTCTTTCTACTATGATATGAACTCCCATTAATAAAAAAGCAGATAAAAGAGTAAAGCCTAAGCCGTAAAATTTTTTATTATATAAAATAGCCGCTTTATTTCTCATGAAATGATAGGTTGGACTTCTGCCACCGGAACCACCAGAGCCTAAATGGAATACATAAGATGTTGGTGCGACTATAATTTTCCAGCCAAAATTTCTAGCTCTTTTTTGCCAATCAACTTCTTCAGAATACATAAAGTACATTTCATCCATTAAGCCTACTTCATCGATGAATTGTTTTGTTAAAAGTAAACTGCAGCCCATAATATAATCGGGTGAAAGGTCTGAATAACTTATTATGGCATCCTTGTCTTCACCCTTTAAATAGAGTTTTGCTTTTCCTAGTAATGGATAGACGATACCACCACCATAACACTCTAATTTACCATCTGAACTGCGCAAAATAACTGAGCCAACGATACTCTTGTTGTTTTGGTCGATGTATTCAAGCATTGGGGCTAGTGCATTCGATTCTAGATAGCAGTCGTTATTTAGGATCCATATCTTTTTATACTCGAAATGAGTATTACAATAGGCTATGCCAAAGTTATTTCCCCCACCGTAACCATTATTCTCATGATTAGAAATGAGAATTACTTTACCTTGTACATTCTGCTCGTTAATCCATTGTTCGATTTTCTTTGCAGACTCATTTGGAGATGCGTTATCGACTATTAATATTTTATCAGTGTTGGTATATTTTAATACTGACTCAACACATTTGATTGTTGAACTGTAGTCCATCCAATTTAAAATAAGTGAGATAATCACAATGTTGCACCTTTAGCTAATT
>NZ_LSNE01000011.1:0-2198 GCF_001565895.1 Paraglaciecola hydrolytica | reverse complement strand
TTTACAGACTCTTTTGTTTAATTATTTTTCTACGTCTAGCGACTAGTCCTAAAAATGATTTTGTATTTAGATAGAGTCCACCTTTAAGCGCTGACTTAAATAAATCAAAGCCCTTATATTTGGGTGGAGTTAAACCCAAAAATCTGAAAGCTAGTAATCGAGAAAAAATAGATACTCTTCTATAAAATTGAAAAGGTTGAATTTTATCTAAAGTGTTAATATCAAAATCGTCTAAAACTATATTTGATGACAATTTTGCGTTGTTTATTAAATCATTGCCTATTTTATTGCGTGAAATAACTAAAGATCTACCGTCATTCTCTTCGAATAATGGGTAACCATTGTCATCACAATCCCATGCATCAGCGCAAACTATATCAGCAAACTCACCAATGCCGTCTACACATAATTTACATCTGGTTTGTAAATGGCGATTTAGAATTCCACCCCAAGCGTTGTTGTACGACATGCTAAATTCTTCATCTTGGTCTGAAACAATAGTTGTATATCCTGGCCAGCCATTACCTCTGTATCTAATCGATTTTACATTCTCTTTGTTTACGCCTAGTTTGGAATATATTTCTTCTGTACCTTTAAAGCTTGGTGTGCCAGCACACATAAATGAAAGTAAATGAGTGATTGCATTTGCGACCAATGGTTCTTGTTGTTTTAATTGATAGACTGCAGCCACGTCACATGGCTTACCCACAAATGCATATTTTTTTGACAAATCTAATTTACGAATAAGATCACATGGTGACGCTGGTGAATACCTTGACCCAGCTGATTCGCGAAAATCGTAAACTTTGCCCTTTAAAGAACTAACATTATCTAAATTTAGTCCTTGCGAAATATTAATAACAAAGTCGACAATATTGTTTTGTACAAGGTAATTACTAAGAGCTGATATTACCCCTCCAGAAGAGCCTGATTGCCTTAGGGCATTATTAGTAGAGTAACCCACGTTGATACTTTCTATTTGCCCCCATATACCGTCATAGTTGTCTTTTCTTACACTATTGATATCTAAATTTAAGCCAGGGCAAACTTTACTAAATTTCTTCTCAAGCACTGGGTCTTCAGGAGCATTTGTAATGTCAGGTCGATTATAACCCGCAGGGCTGACGACAATTTTTATTTCATCTGAAAAGTAACTACAAATCCCACAACCAGTGCAAAGATCATTAGCAAGAACTTTACCTATTGCTTTTTTCATTAAATAACTCCACTAATCTCGATTTGTAATTACCTAACTTAGTTTTCGCAACCAAGTTACCTTCTTGGATAGCTTCTGTTAGTTGCTCCCTATTATCAAACATTTCAATTGTTTTGTTGAAAGCATCTTCTGTTGAAAGTTCTTTAGCGTCCACAACAGCGTTATAACCCAAATTTTCGAATACCCCTTTGAATTTCATACTATAGGCACATGGAACGACGGGTACCCCAGCAGAAAAGGCAGCAATTGTGGCATGCATTCTTGCACCAACAAAAAAGTCAAATCTTGATATATATCCTTTAATCTTAGAAGGGTTATCGAACACCGGAGCTACTGTAGTTTGTGGGTATTTAACTTGAAGGCGCTGGCAAATACTTACGTCATCTTCCATTACAATTTTGCTAATGACATGTGGAACAAGACATACTTCTATATTCTTAGCTAAAAAATATTCAATTAAGTTTTCTGTGTACGTATGATATTTCATTTTCAAGGCAAAATTATTACTAGCTAAAGATTGGTTATATAGTAGGCCTGAAACATTAATTCCTACTTTTAGAGTATCGATACTTTCGTCTGATTTTTCTGTAGTTGGAGTAAACTGTAATGAAAATGCTAAATCTGTAAAATCTTCAACTTGTTTGGATGTTAACTTACTAACGACTGATTTTGAAAGTATGTCTCGAGAGTAAACTCTATCAGCAAAAAGTAGCGTGAATCTTACTATTAACTTGGCAATATTCGAGTTAAATGGGCCATAGGTTTGTGGTGCTAAAATTAATTTACCACAAAACAATTTGGCCAAAATTTTTGTTATGGATTGATTAATTAACCTCGGTAGTTTGTATATGTCTGTAAAACTATCTCCTTCTCCAATATCAAAAACATAGTCACATTGTTTTAAATATTTGATAGCCTTAAAGTCGAAGTTAATTAAATTTCTCAAGCCGAACTTCACTTGCTTTACTTCACAACCAACCTC
>NZ_LSNE01000010.1 GCF_001565895.1 Paraglaciecola hydrolytica | reverse complement strand
TGCCCTTTACTCAGCTTAGAAGCGGGTCAGTAATGGTGGGTATTTTTACATGGTCGAAGCGGCAACCCTACCGCGAGAGCGGTTTAGTCCAATGGCACATTTGAGTCGCTCACTTTCCAGCCATAAAGCAGGATACAGATTATCTTTTGTCCTGCTTTCCTCCGCTTTCTCTGTGTCCCTCTGTGGTGAAAATACTTTGGCTTTAGCTTTGGCTTTGGCTTTGGCTTTGGCTTTTAACTATCTACTCGTGTCTAGTTTCTAGCCTCTGCTTTTTAAGCCAGTATGCTTTTATTCACCGCAGCCAGATTAGTGCAACCCGCTAAAGCCATGGCGACTCGCATTTCATTTTCGAGAATGTTTAGCACATCCAACACCCCCTTTTTCTTGGCGGCGGCGAGGCCGTAAACCCAAGGGCGGCCTATCATCACGGCATCGGCGCCCAGCGCGATGGCACGCACTATATCCAAACCGCTACGCACGCCGCTGTCCATCAGAATTTTGATATCACCTTGTACCGCGTCAGCAATGGCGGGTAAGGCTTGAATAGATGACAATGCACCGTCTAACTGACGGCCACCGTGATTAGAAACAATCACGGCATCGGCGCCAAGTTTGGCCGCTTCTTTAGCATCTTCGGGATCAAGTATGCCTTTGATGATCAGTTTGCCTTTCCAATTGGCGCGGATCATCTCTAAGGTTTTCCAGGTTACGCTGGCATCAAAGTTTTGATTTAACCAGGCCCAGAATTCATCAATGCCGGCATTGTCACCCAAGACTGGTGCAATGTTACCTAAGGTATGGGGGCGACCCATTACGCCTACATCCCACGCCCACGCTGGGCTCATGGCCGATTGAATAAAACGTGCGCTTTGGCGACGAAACATACTACCACCCGACAATCCCGAACGAATGTCGCGATAACGAGTAGAGGGCACCGGCATATCCACGGTAAACAACAAGGTATCTGTACCTTGCGCTTTGGCTCGTTCTAACATGGCGCTCATAAAACCACGATCTTTGATCATATAGAGTTGAAACCAAATGGGGTTTTGCACACCATTACGTACTTCTTCAATCGAGCAGGCCGATACGGTAGACAAACAAAAGGGTACACCTTTTTCTTCGGCGGCTTGGGCGGCGAGTACTTCACCCCGCCTTGCATTTAAACCTGCAATGCCAACTGGTGCTAGTACCACTGGTAATTTCCAATCCTGACCGAATAACTGACAAGATGTATCAACGCTGGAAATATCCCGCAAAACTCGCTGACGTAGTGCGATTTTTTGCAGATCAGCAGTATTGTTGCGCAGCGTGGTTTCGCTAAACGCGCCACCATCTATGTATTCAAACAAGTACTTGGGTAAACGCTTTTTAGCCAGAAGTCGGTAATCATCAATATTTGCAGGGATCACGTTGTGCTTTCTCTATATGGTTAATTAATTTTGTTGTTGCCCAATTAAACTGCCGTTTTAGCAAGTCTAATCTGCGCCACTTTAGCATGGAATATAAGACTAAAGTGGCGCGTTATTGTGCCTTTTAAATCTATTAATTTAGTCCAGTGCCGCTGGCACTAAAGCTAAATTTTGAATAGCGGCCAAGCCCCATTGGGCGGCATCGTTGGTCGATACCCAAGCAGCTTCGTCAATTGGATTTAACACAGCTGGGCCACTGACTGGCGCGGTACCTATAGTCTTTTTACCGCCCCATTCTTTACCAAACTCTTGCCATGCGCGCTGTGCAAGTTTTTTATCACCCGTTACCATCGCCACATAAGCGGTTAAACGAGAGTGCGCCACGGTTAAACTATTGCCTTTAAACGACTCACCAAATTCAGCTTCTTGCTCGGCCTTACTAGCACTGTAAAAACGCCCATATTTGAGCCAAGCGGCTTTAAATTGTGGCACATCAATTAACTGGTTCAGCTCGGCGCAAATCTCGATCAAACCAAAAACCGAACTGAGATGCGACAAGCTCGGTCCTTCGTCGGGATAAGGTAATAAAGTTTTGGTTTTAGCTTCATAAGCAAAAGCTCCGGCAAAAAAGCCTTGTGGATGATCACCAATCACCTGCATGGCATTTTGCAAACGGGTTTTGTATTGTTTGTCTCCCGTGCGCTCCCAAGCGGTTAGCCAGTTGGCAGCAGCCGAACCAAAGTCCGTGCCCACACCTATTTTGGCGTAATTTGGCATAGGGTTATGCTGGGCCACTTTGCGGGTTGCATTAAGTGTGACGAGGGCTTCATCAGCATTAATCACTTCGTTTAATACGTCACCCGTGCGCTCGTCGGCCGTCAGGTAATAATGAAAACGGCGATAAGCGGCGGTACTAATACGTAATTGTTTGGCACTGCAGCCCCAATGTTGCACGTTGTGGCGTGTGCCCAAACCTTTGAATTGCCCGGCATGATATATGTCTACATCGCGGTTATGGCGGGTCATGGCTTCGGCTAGCCTAAAAGTATCGGCATCGCCGCTGCGTAAAAACGCCAACCATAACCACAAATCGGGTGATAATTCAGAGTTATCCCAAGCGTAACCACCAATGTCATAACGCCACACATGACGGTCTTCATCATAGGTGTGCATGATGTCGCCGTAATTCCAAAAGCCATACCAATGATGCTGATCTACCTGCTTTTTATAAAACTCTACTTGCCAAGCCAAACGATCTTCAATGGCGGCTTTTTCTGGCGTTGAGCGATCCGGCAAACTAAACAACGAGGCAAAGACCCCAGAGGCTAAATAATCTTGTGGTGCCGCTATCACTTGTGCTGGTAATCGTATGCTTTTGGCCAGCTCGATAGTTTGCTCCCGTGACGGTGTGGCAGCCAACACAGCCAAGGTAAACTCGGAAGTACGCGCGACCCCGTAAGCACTGCCAAAACCCGGCTCGTAATCTTCGTAAGTAACATTGAGTGCGTCGAGTTGTTTTTCGTAAGTATCCTGACCCATGCCATCATGATAAAAACGTACGTCCATGGCTGGCGCATCGGGTGACCAAAACCACATGGTAGCCTGAGCTACATCGCTACCTGCGTTACGAATATCAATTTGCACCGGGTGCAATTGCCAAAAATCACGCATACCAAACAAAATACCACCGCTCGCTCCACCTAAATAACTTACGCCACTCGCTCTATGACCTTGATCAGAATCAATCCAAGCATGGCCGGCTTTAGTGCGCTTTTTAATGGCAAAACCATTGGCACTGAGTTGCGATAAGGTAAAATCGTTCCACACGGGGATCCAGTGCATACGGCTACTGACACGCTCATCCCACTCGCTCAGCGGTGGTGTTGCAATACCGGCAATTTGTGCATCGCGTACGGCCCTACCCGGATCACGGCGTAAGCCTGTAATACCTTGCGGTGACTCAGCCCATAAACCGTCATTTTCCCCGACAAAACGCACATGGCGGTTATACAACGCGTCACGCTGCACCACTTCAAAACGCAAACCTAGTCCACGGATAAAATCACTTTTATCTTCACCGTCATAAATAAAACTGTGGCTAATGCGCAGTGACTCACCACCAGCATACATATAACAACGCAGGGTAAAAGGCAGCCATTCACGGCCACTCGCTGTACTGTGTTTGCCTTCGATTTTAACCGTAGCGCGTATTGGCCCTTGTTGCTCAAGCGTAACCTTGTGTATTAGCGACTCAAAAGATTCCACCGCGGCGTTATATTCGGCATCGTGTTGTGGCAGGCTTTGACGTAAACCCACCAGCTTGGCGTTTTGCCCAATCACCTGACCGTTGCGCTCTAAACGTTTGATAATGTGTTGGCCGCCTGTGCCAAACACACAACTAAATACGCCGTTATCTAGCACAATCTCAGAGGATGATTGTTTAACTTTAATCGGCAGTTTAGGCGCAGCTGATTTGCCTTTTTCGAGTTTAAATTGCTCACCCAAACTGACATTTGCTGGTACTGCATGGGCCGTCCATTTAATACTGCCATCAGGCCAAAAAGCGCTATTCCAAGTTTGCAAAGGCACATTGTCGCCTTTGTGATTAATCAACCGTAAACTTTGACCTGCTTTTAACTGCCCCTTAGCCCAAGGTTGCCCCCACGTTGTGCCGGCTTTGTCTTGTGGCTCTTTACCTTCTAGCCAACTTAATGTGCCCGTTTGGCGGGTAATTGGTTTTTTAACTAAGGGCGTTTGCGCTTGTGTTGCCATGGATAATGCCAAAGGCAGAGATGCAGCTAAAGAGCCGGTTTTAATAAAGTCACGCCTGTTCATAGTACCTCACTAATTATGTTGTAAGAGCGCACTCGGAGTTGGGAAAGTGATGAGTGCAGTCTTACAATTGGTCTGGGCAATTATAACGTATTTATAACACACGTGACTTAATATGAATAGTAATGATTACATTTGATTTACAATGAATGATTGAGGTATATTTCTATTAGAAATAACACCTGTAAAATACTTATCCCCACACTCAATTATTGGAGGGTTTACATTGCACAAGATGATAACCAAGGCGCCAGGCTACTTATTTATCACTACCTTAAGTAGTGTATTCAGCTTGGCACTCTATGCGGCGCCACTAGCCCCCCAACTCACTTTCGAAAAAGGTAATTTACTTTACGACAATGCACTGGCTAGTGCTACGGATGTGGCAAACTGGGTGATGGAAGGGTCAGGTGAAACACAATTTAATGATGGCTGGATGCAAATGCATTCACCGGATGAACAAGGCCACCACGTATTTTGGTGCCCACAGGATTTTCCCGATTCGTTTATCGCCCAGTGGCAGGTACAAAACCTGAAATTTGATGCCGGTCTGGTGATCGTGTTTTTAGCGGCTAAAGGAGTCAATGGCGCAGATATTTTTGACTCCACACTGCCCAAACGTGATGGCACCTTTGATCAATACACCTTAGGTAAAATCAAGAGTTACCATATCTCGTATTACGCCAATGCGGCGCACAATCCTGATCGCGCTCATGCTAATCTGCGCAAAAACAATACCTTTAGTTTGCTGCAAGAAGGTGAAAAAGGTATCCCCACCCTATCTGAGCAAATCCATACCGTGACCATGGTAAAAAACCATGATCATATCCAGCTGTACATCGATGAACGTAAAGTGATTGATTACAAAGATAATCAACCAATAGTTGACGGTGTGGATACAGGCGCACCTTTAAGCGATGGCAAAATCGGCTTCAGGCAGATGCAGTGGACTAAATTTCAGTATCGTAATTTTAAGGTATGGGAGTTAGTCCCATCACAACCTTAGGTAATAGTGTGACTCAACTCTACATTCTATACACAGATTAGTGAGGCTAATTGTATGCTCAATACAGTTTCTCCTCATTTTCAAGCATGTTTAATAGTTTATCGAAGCGTTTTTGCCGGGTTTCTGGTTTTTTAGCGGTTTGCAAACGATAGACAATGGCATACAAATTCTGGCGATTTAAGGTATCAAAAAAAGCTTTTGCATTGGGGCGCGAGGATAATGCAGCTAAAAAGTCCTCTGGCACTACCATCTCACTGGATGGTGCATAGGCCGCTTGCCAACGACCATCAGCCTGGGCTGCACGACAATGCGCTAAGCCTGACTCCTGCATTTTCCCGGCTGCGATTAACTTTTCAACATGCTCACGGTTACGCTGTGACCAATTACTGTTGGCTTTACGTGGGGTGAAACGTTGCAGGTAAGCGTGCTCATCAAGGGATTTTTTTACGCCATCAATCCATCCCCAACACAGTGCTTCAATCACCGCCTCGTCCCAGCTAATGGATTTTTGCAATGTGTGTTTTTTATAAATTTTTAGCCACAGTTCTGGCTCTTTATCGTGATTGGCTTGTAGCCATTGCCAAAACGCCGCGCTGTTCTCAAACGGCAGTACTCGGTTCTGATCGACTTCAGGCATAATTTATAAATACCCGAATGCCTTAGGTAATGCTGGCAAAATAGGCCATTATTTCAGCTTGGCTAAGGTGTTTGCTTTGATTGGTAAAACAATAATAGTCGGGACGCTGATCACTAAAATATTGCATATCCATTGTTAAATCTGGCAAATTTTTAAACAAACCTACTGGCATATTGTATTCACCTGTCGTCTTAAATTTATAAAACAAATGGGTTCCACATTCACTACAAAAACCACGAGTTGCCCAAGACGAAGAGTCATACTCTTTTACCTTATCACTGCCTTCAATCACCACATCTGTACCACACTGCAAGCCAAAAAATGGCCCACCAGCCCACGTTCTACAGGTTTCACAATGGCATACGCTAAATTGCGGATTAATGTTGTTTGCAGTAATTTTCACCCTGCTACAAAGGCAACTTGCGGTTGACTGTATCATCTTAGTTTCTCCTTTAACTCAATCTGGGACCTGTTTATGTCCTGTTACTTATTCATGATACTTTCGGATCACGGCTACTTTGTCGTTTTCCATCTCTAATACTTCCATCATGGTTTGGGTATAGGAGATAGCTTGTTGATTTTGTGGATGAATTCCTTCAGCAGTATTTTTATAACGAATGGCAACGGCAGAGTCATTAAAAACAAAAACATCAAGCAGTTCTGCTGAATAAGCGGTATGTGCACCGAGATAAAAAGTCATACCTTGGCGCATAGCTTGTTTGCCGTCTGGCAATCGGGAATCATCGGTAACATAGGGTAAATGAGAATGCCCCACATCGTCGGTCAGCAATGCTAAATAGCCTTCCAACTCTTTGCTTGTGGCATTGGGTGCTTGAGTTGCTACCATGCTACTAAAATAATGATGGGCAAAATCATGTAGTTTGTTTTGGGTTTCATTGGCTAATGCCAGAGGAACAACCACTAACGACAATACAGCGATGAGCATCTTTTTCATGCCTTACTCCCTTTTGATTATTAATTTGTCTTTAAGCTTAATGCCAAGGCAAACACTCTTACATTTTTTGACCTTTGAGTAAGATAGATACCTTAATCGATTGCTCTTTTAAGTGCAGAAAGGTTTTTCTTTGCTCGTCTGCCATAAACCGCTGAAAATCCGCCTCGCTTTTAAAACGAACCAAATGAATTTCATAAGGCTTCTCGATTGCACCTACTTCAATATAGGTATTGGCATCAGGCCTTATCCTAAATAACAGTTCGCCATTGTAGTGAGTAATAATGGGAATGGCATGGGCTTCAAACTCATCAAAAACCTGCTCTTGTCCTGCATGAATATAAATCAGTTGAGTGATATATAGCATTTTTTACATGTCCCCAAAATGGCTTTAGTGGGATGTGGGGCCTGCCACGATTAATACGCATGACCCCACAGAAACTTAATTCATTACTACGCCAACTAACACTGCAATCAACAGAATAAAAGTGGGTAAAATAGTTAAGATAAATCCTAATTCACGTTTTTTAGGATCGGCCATATAGGAACGTTGATATAAAAAACGGCCCACAAGGTACACAGCACCAATAGCTGCAATTATCGGGTTAGACCAATAAACACTGGCTATAAGCAGTACAGGTAAAAAACCAACCAACTGTTCTAGGGTATTCATTTGGATGCGAAAGGCCCGATCGAACATTTCATGGCCAGTCGTAGCCGGGGCGTTAACGCCATATTTTCCTCTGGCTTTACCAACCAAGATGCCAAAGTAAAAAAACTGTAAAACAGCCAGTGCAGCAACAATGTGTACGTAGTTCATATCTATCCTTAGTGGTGGTTTGATTAACTATAAAAATTTACAAAACGCATGCCAATAAAACGGACATGTCGCTTTTATGGCTTTGGATTAAAGCCTAGCCATTATGTTGTAATGTTAAAATAAATATCGATGTTTATGGTTTCAAAATAATTCAATTTGAGCTGGTTGATGAAAATCCTTAAACCATAATCAGCAGCCCAGTACAAACTTGCACACATGTTGTGAATAATCCTCTAGAAAGGCCTGTTTATCAGGTAGTGGTTCCTTACTATGTGGAGGAATTAAATCCATAAATGAAAAATGCCCAGCGCCATCAGTTATGCATAACTCTACGGATGGCCAACCACTGAGGGCATCAACCAACCATACTGTTTGACTCACCGGTGTGATGTTATCCACCGATCCAACCCATGCCAGAATCGGCACAGGTGTGGCGACATCAAGTGCACATGGCGCTTGGAAAAACCGAGTTGGAGCGGCCAACATTACAAGGCGAGTTAATCGACTATCTGGCGTAATACCGACGTGTTTACCCGGCCCCAACCACATTTGCGCACCCAATAAAGCAAAAAGTGTAGCCGCACCAATTGAATGCCCTACACCCACAACGGCAATACCCGGCGCGACTAAAGCATCAAGAGTAAGTGACAGTCGTCTCGCTCGTAAGGCCAGTTCGTCCTCACTTGGCATTGCGGAAGTCAGTCGCTCAAAATGTGGCGCTACCACCATGCATCCGGATGCAACTAAGGTATGCAAAAGTGTCGCGTAACGCTCCGGCAGACCACCCGCGCCTACGGCAAAAAGTACCACTGTTGAGACTGTGTTATTACTGTTATAAAGCGAGACATTAAATGACGCGGATCCATCAGTTAAACAGCTTATTTCCATCTGCAAAATACGTCTTGGCTTAGTTGATGTCATTAAGGATAACGAGTTGCACACTTACCATCAACACAGGCCACGTCACTATTGAAATAAAAAGCATCCGAAGATGCTTTTTTAGCCCTTATTCTACTTCAGCAACGATATAAGACAGAATATCCTTGGCGGTGGTGATTTGGCTTAGGTCGGCATATAGCTCGCCATCTGCACCTGAGTGGTGGCCATGACCTAGCAGCTTTAATAAATACTTTTCTGAGACGTTGGAGTCGATAGTCACCCCGTAAATTAACGAAGGTTGACCAGAAGATCCGTCGCCGCTGTAGATAGGATCATCAGGGTAACGATCTTTACTATAATGCTCGTTAAAATCGTAGCTCCGATTTACTTCCACCAGCAAGCGGTATTTACCCATACGTGGTGCGCTCATGGAAATTAACGAATCGCTCTGTGGCGTGGCGCCAGTTACACCATCAAGGTCAGCATTATTTTGTACCGGTGCAAAGTAGCCGTCTTCTTCTTGAATGCCGCGGCGGTGGCTCCAATAAGGTAGGGCTTCTGGGCGGCGGGTGATCCCTTCTTCTGTTTCACCAAAGCCTGAATTGGATATCTTGCCAGTAACATACAAGGTATCGATGTATTCACCGTCCAAGGTTTCCATCCACACCGCGACTTGGGGTATAGAGGTGTAAGTTATTTTCCAGAATATTGGCTGCGGTTCTGATATATAAGCACTGCCAGCTTTGAGGAATAAGTTTAATTTAGGTAAGTCGGCTTCACCACTCAAGTCTAACAAGGTAATTTCAGAGGTTACCGGCTGATTGGCGGCTCTAAGTTCTTTACTAAAATCCATCACACTAGAAAAAGGCGGCACACCTAACATTAAACCTGCAGCGAGTACCACGACACCGACACCACAACCTGCAAAGGTTTTTTTGCCCACTTTTTGTTTGATGTGACTGAGATACACTCTGAAATTATTTTTAAAGTGCCAAATAGTGCCGATCATAAAACACATGGATGCCCACACATGGGTTGCACCCACAAAATAATTCCAAGGCAGTGCATAGAGTAAAATGCCACTCACCATAAGTGTCACAAATATGATTGAAATGGTGATGGTAACGGAAGTTCTAACGTTCATGATGCTTTCCTGCAAATCTAAAATAGTAACGGTTTAAATAGGTATCATTGTTAGTTTGGCCCGTGGATAACGGGCCGAATACTTATTAAGGTGAGCTCTTAATGGGCTTTTTCGAAATATTTGCCGGCGAATTTTTTATATTTAGAAAAATCCTTTCCTTGCGCCCATTGCCCCACGTTTTGTTTGAACTGAGTCATTTCTTCTTCCGTCAGCACTTGTTCTAATTCGATCTCTTTGTCGCGGATAAAAACTGGGATTTGCTCAAAATCACCACTCATCGCTAGATTTTTGATTTGTTTGTAGGAGTTGAGTATTTCTTCCACCTGAACAGCACGTACCTCATCCAGATTTAAATTGGCAACAAAACGGTTGGCGCCTGATGAGTGAGCGGCACCATCCGTGGCAAAGGCCAAACCATTTATTCCTGAAATGACAGCAGCGATCAATATTAGCTTTTTCATCATGTATTCCTCATAGGTAATTGAAATGCTCTCAGTTATTTGCCTCAAGGGTTTTCGCTGAGAACAGGTTTAGAATGCGATAAAATTAGGCAAGAAAAATGACTGAAATGTGAAAGGAATGTGCAAGCCGAGGATTTAAAAACTCAAATTTGCGGCCACATTGCATGACCGCTTATCGCTAAATCTTAGTTTGAATTGACATTGTTTTAGGTTTTTAGGTTGGGATCTTAAGGTGTATGAACTTAAGGTGTAGGAACTTAAGGTGCTTCGTATTTATAACCACTGCCATAAACAGAACGGATCAACTCATGTTGCTGATCTGGCACGATCAACTTTTTACGTAGTTTTTTGATATGGCTATCTACTGTGCGGTCGCTGACCACACGGTAGTCCTGATAGATATTATCCAGAATATATTCACGCGAAAAAATCCGCCCTGGTTGAGCATAAAGTAAGGCAAAAAGTTTAAACTCAATGGTCGTGAGTTCTATGTTATTAGCAAATACGCTGACTATTTGACTCTGCTCATCGAGGATAACGGCGTTGTCATTTTCGACTTGTGGATTTGCCTGCTGAGCACTGCGGCGTAATACCGCCTTAACCCGCGCAACCACTTCCCGTGGGCTAAAAGGTTTGCAGATGTAATCATCCGCCCCGAGCTCTAAGCCTAATAAACGATCTATTTCTTCAACCTTTGCTGTCATCATAATAATTGGCGTAGAGTGCCGGTGTTGCTGGTTTTTACAAATTTGCAAACCATCAATACCAGGTAACATCAAATCAAGTAGGATCAAATCCGGCCTATTGCTTTGTAACCACAGGTCGGCATCATCACCACGCTGAAATTGGATCGTGCGGTAGCCGTTGGCACTAAGGTAATCATCGACCAGTTGAGCGAGGTCGATTTCGTCTTCCACTATGCAAATTAAAGTCTCTGGTATCATAACGTTCTACTGTGCTTTGTTGGGTAACTCAACCCGAATAGTTAAGCCACCTAAGGGTGAGTCTTCAGCTGAAATACGGCCTTGATGGGCAGCCACGATATTAGTGCAAATGGCTAGCCCTAAACCAGCTCCACCTGTGCTGCGATTACGCGAGCCTTCAACCCTGTGCAGACGCTCAAAAATCTTTTCACGTAATTCCAGCGCCACGCTAGGAGCACTATCGCGCACCAACAGTATCACCTTGTCTGGCTCTGCTAATAGTTCAACTTCAACACTGCCACCAGCATCTGTATAACGTGTCGCGTTTTCTAATAGGTTACCCAGTAATTGCTCTAAACGTTTGGCATCACCATGGATTTTGATAGGGCTAGATTTGGGCGTGACGAATCGCAAGGTTAAACCGGCTTCCGCTATTTTTGCTTGGTATTGCTCAATACAGGCTACAACCAGTTTATCCAGCGCCAAAGACTGCTTTTGATAACTCAGAGCGCCAATATCCGATAACGTGAGCTCAAACAAATCATCAACTAAGGTATTTAAACCATCGGTTTTTTGTTTAAGCAATGCCAAACCTTTGGCATCAAGGGGCCTAACGCCATCTTGCATCGCTTCTATCTGCGCCTTAAGTACCGCCAGCGGCGTACGCATTTCATGGGAGATATCGGCTATCCAGTTTTTTCTAGACGTTTCACTCGCCTCAAGCGCCTGCGCCAACTTGTTAAAATTGTCACTCAACTGGCCAATTTCATCGTTGCTACTGACCTGTATTCGCTGGCGATAATCCCCCGAGGCGAGCAATTGGGTGTGTTTAGATAACTGCTTAATCGGCCGACTAATTCGCCGGGTTAATAGTGTTGCGACAAGGATGGATATCACCAGCACCACCACACTGATAAGGCCAAAAAAAGTCAGTTGGTGGCTTACAAAACGTTTATCTGCCTCTCGGACCACCACATCAGGTTTAACAAAACCGATAAAACCCAAAGGTTTATCATGGGCCATAATGGGGATCCAACTGATGGTTTTACCGGGTTTAATCACACCTAACAGCAAGTTTTTGTCACTGTCATACAGGCTAATGCTATTCACAAATTCACGATAAAAATTTTGCGTTAGATCAATGTCGTGCTGAGTAAGGTTGTCTTGCGCCGAAAGCTCATTTCTGCCGTCAGTACTATTGGTTTCAAACTTCGGACTATCAGAAAACACAATGGATTTCATATCTAACCAACGTTCTGGCGTCTGTTGTAAGGCAGCAAAAGATCCTTCTTTTTTGTGAATATTAAGCAAGGCATCACTGAGGATATCGAGGCGCTGGATCGCTTGCACCGAGGTATAATCCAAAAAACCACGTTTGAGGTTATTTTGCAGCAGCAAATACATGGTTAACACGGTAAGGGTCAAGGTACAAAAAAACGCCAGCCAAAGCTTAGCACCCACATTGATACGCATGTCGATGTGTTCCCGATAAAAAATGAAAGGCTATGTTAGAGTTTTATTTAGCGAATGAATAGTTACACTAGGGGTGCTTTCATATTGTTTTCACAATTGACGCTCAGAGTGTTATTAGCTTTGCTTGCGGGTTGAGACCCAAATAACCTGAAGATATGAATTTCTATTTAGCGAC
The DNA here is from genome assembly GCF_001565895.1 of Paraglaciecola hydrolytica. Classification (GTDB taxonomy): domain Bacteria; phylum Pseudomonadota; class Gammaproteobacteria; order Enterobacterales; family Alteromonadaceae; genus Paraglaciecola; species Paraglaciecola hydrolytica. The sequence goes on along the minus strand of NZ_LSNE01000010.1, from coordinate 62,606 downwards.
CTTAGTTCTTAATACTTTGCCCCGTACCCTGCTCTGTTTTTATCAAACTAGCCTTGCTGAATTAAGCTACACCAAGGCTTAATCATTATTCTTTAAAAAACTGCTCTGTTGTTTGCCACGCAATGTCTTGCAATTGTTTGGCTTGTTCGAGGGGTAATCCGGCAGTATAGCGGATGCCTACTGGTGATTTACCTTGCAACGTTGCGTAAAAAACGCAGGCCGCCAAATAGGAACCCGCTAAGCTGGGGTGCTTTTCGATTGCCTGATACACTACCTGAGCTTGATCATCTAAGCCTTGTACATCTTGGGTATAAAGCTCGATTGCTGGGAACTTTTCCTGGCTAGCAGCAAAGGCTAAACCTACCGGCGCCACTAACATATCCAGCTTATTGCCTTGTGTTACATAGGCATCACGAAGTTGCTGCACCATGGGCAGATCGCGTTTATAAGCCCAGGTCATAAAAAATACTGGGCGAGCATTATGTTCACGAACTATTTTGGCAAGCTCACTGCTGGCCTGTTGAAATTCTGCCACCGTGTTTTCGTTTTTTATCGGTCCATTGCTGTATTCCTGTAACACCACTACATCCCAGGATTGTGTTGGAGGCAGGGCCAACAACTCATTAAAACCTGCAACATCTTCAGCTAAACGACCACCTGAAATAGTTTTTTGCCGAGTCGTAAACCCACCTTTGCGCCAAAAATCTGATGTTCTAATTAGATTAGCGTAATGGGTAGCGATGCCATTGTTGTAATAACTAAAACTATTGCCAATAAAATACACTCTGGCGGCAGCTTCAACTGACTTAACTGTGGGTTTGAGCTCAGTTTGTGCTGCGCTATTGGCACAAAAAGCCAGTGTCAGCAGTACGCTGCAATAAAACCTAAATACAAACATCGGATATCCTCTATTGAGTTATGGGCAAATCAAACTGCTCTCACTGATACTGAACTTTATCTTTACCGATAGCAAAATCCTAGGGTTTGGGTCATTCATAACAAACAAAAACCTACTTTTACTATCCACTAGTCCAGCTCCTCCAAGTGATTTGGGTATATGTCTTACTGCATGGCTATTTTTGCATTAATGCATGGGCAATTTGCCCTAATTGGCTCACTGCATTGCTTAAGCTTTCATCCCAAAGCCTGATAACACTTAAACGCAGACAATGATCATATTGCCCCGACATACTGAATGTATGCCCTGGCATAAAACAGATCCCCAACTGTACCGATTGTTGGTAAATATCCATAGCGAGCAGAGGTTGGGGTAGTTCTACCCAAATAAAAAATCCGCCTTTTGGTTCAGAGACTCGGGTACCACTTGGAAAGTACTTTAATACGCTGGCTTGCAGCTTCATTATTTGCAACTGCAGAATATTCCGTAGTTTGCGCAAATGGGCCGGATAGCTCTCGCTTAACAGATAATCGGCCATTGCCAACTGACATGGCATATTACAGGTAATATTCATCGATACTTTACGGCGCATTAACGTAGGAATTAACGAACCCGAGGCTATCCAGCCAATGCGCATACTAGGGTTGAGATCTTTAGAAAAAGAACTGCAATAGACTACAAAACCATGATGTTCGTAGGCGTATACCGGCCCGGTATCCTGTGTTTGGTAAGCAAGACTGCCAAAGGTATCGTCTTCAATAATATAAATTTGATGCTGCTTGGCGAGTGCGGCTAATTGTTTTTTATGTTGATGACTTAGATTAAAACCCAGTGGGTTAGCCGCGATTGCACTAATGATCAAACAGCTAAACTTTTTTTGCGAAAATAACAACGCCACATGTTGCATATCGGGTCCCTCTGAATCACAAGGGATTTCTAAAATTTTGCGGTTGGCATATTGCAGTGCAGTTAACAGTCCACTGTAACAGGGGGTAAAAATCGCCACCGTATCGCCAGCCAGAGTAACTTGCTGCACCGCTAGATTAACTGCCTCCAAACATCCATTGGTAATTAAAATCTCATCCTGATTAACCAGACAAAAACGCTCTCGCATTTGTTCAGCGATAACACGGCGTAATTTGATGTCGCCTTGAGTATGGCCATAACTGTTCGCAGTAATATTGGCTAACCTGGCGCTGCGTTTTATCGAACGTTGTAACGCCACAGAAGGGCGCAAAGACTCATCTAAAAAGCCACTGCTCAGGCCAATGCGATCATGGGTCAGGGCGTTTTGCATAATATCGAAAATAACATCTGATGGATCATGTTCGATACAGATTGATTTGGGGCCTGGAGTGCTTAGAGGCAAAGTGCTGGGCTGACCTTTGATATAAAACCCTGACTGCGCTTTGGCGACAATAAGCCCCTGGCGTTGTAACCACTCATAGGTTTGACTGGCGGTCGCCAGACTGACTTGATGCAAGCGGGCAAACTTGCGTAATGCAGGCAAAGGATCACCGGCTTTTAACTTATCAGCTTGTATTTCTGTCACCACTTGCTGGGCAAGTTGTTGATATTTAAATGCCATGATTTATCTCTGCGCTTGCTGTCCGGCGCCATTATTGTACTGGTTTTTTTATATAAAAGTGAATCTGTTATGCCTTTTTTTACTGGCGTAATCTAGCTAAGTAAACGCGCATAAACAGGAACCCCCTATGCATAACTGGTATCAGAGTTTTTTAATCCCAACTTTTCAACATTTTCAACAATTCAGCCAAGGATGGAGTGAGCAAACTAAGGGCTTAGTGCTTGGCGTGTTAGCGGTAATGTTATTCAGTTTTACCTTGCCGCTGAGTCACTATGTAACGCAAAGTTTGGATCCCTGGTTTGTTGGTATGGGGCGCACGGCTTTTGGCGGTGTGTTAGCTGCTGCCATTTTGTGGAAAAAACAGGCACCATTACCCAATCGCCAACAAATTAAATGGTTGTTGCTCAGCTCACTGGGGATCACCTTGGGTTTTCCCGTGTGTATTTCACTGGCCATGAGTTTAACTGAGTCCTCCCGTGGCATTATTGTGATTGGTGTATTGCCCTTAGCAACCGCTGTGATTGGCGCGGTATTAGCCAAAGAGCGTATGCCAAAAGCCTTTTGGTTGTTTGCGTTAGCGGGGGCAGGTTTGGTTTTTGGTTTTACCGCATCGCAACAAAGCTCGGGGCCACAGTGGGCTGATTTGCTGCTGTTGCTGGCGGTCTTGTCTGCCGGATTTGGTTATGCAACCGGCGGTAAGTTATCCAAAGAATTGCCTGGCTGGCAGGTGATCAGTTGGACCTTAGTATTAGTGATGCCATTTTTTTGGGTGCCAACTGCTATGTTGTTCCCAACTGAATCTGCACAAATAGAGTTAGGTGTTTGGTTGGCATTCGCTTACCTGATTATTATCAGTCAGTTACTCGGCTTCTTTTTGTGGAACTCAGCGATGGGCCTTGGCGGTATTGCCTTGGTCAGCCAAACCCAACTTTTGCAGATATTTTTTTCATTACTCATTGCCGATATTCTGTTTGGCGAGCAATTAAATGCCTGGACATGGTTGTTTGCCATCTTAATTATCACCGTGGTAGCGATGGGTAATAAAAGTGTGCGTCTGGCACGCCAAAGGTTAAAAGCTTAGCAAAAACGGTTCTGTTTTTTGTCGGTAACAATACCGTCGAATAAGCCGTCAAGTTTGGTATTTGACAAGCTGACGCTCGACCTACGCAAAACTAAAATCTTCAACGAATTGATTTTTAATATCGACACCGATGATGGTTTTTATATTGATATTGTTAAGACTGACATTTTTAATAGGAGCGGTGCTTTGCCCTTCAATGCGGCATAAATGTTGGGCTTGATCGGCGCTGATATGTGCTAAATGTATCCCGTCAAATTGGGTTAAACGGCGCTCGTAAGTAGGTACTAAAGTGCGCCACTGGTAGAGCACATCGGTTTCAATCACCAAGGGTGCACCGCCGAGTTTTTTGGCTTGAATATTTTGTAGAATGATATTTTTAACATAGCCGCCACAGCGTTCATTGCTTTTGATGTACAACAAATTACCGGCATCTTGGTAGTCGGTTTGGCCATCGAACTGGCAGTCTTGGATCAATACGTTTTCAATGCCCGCCGACAACTCTGTGCCTAATGTCACCAAGTGATGAGCACAAACTATGTGGCAACGCCTGACCACAATATTTTTGCTGGGTATATTTAAGCGCCAGCCATCTTGATTACGCCCTGCTTTAAGGGCTATAGCATCATCGCCTTGATCAAAAATACAATCTTCAATCAGCATGTTTTGGGTCATTTCAGGATCAATCCCATCGTTGTTATGGCCATGCGCTTTAACGCTGACTCGGCGGACCACCACGTCTTTACACAACAAGGGGTGGAGCACCCAAAACGGACTGTTTTCGATATGAATGTCTTCAATCAAAACATGTTGGCAGCGATTAAATTGCACAAAATGTGGCCTTAAATTAGCGCCCTCATAAGCCATTTGTCGCTCTTCAACTGCCGCATATTTAGCTGCCTGATGATAGAGGTCAGCTAGTGCATCCATGTGTCTTTTAGGGCGTTTGCCCCAAGGTGTCCACACATCCATAAGCGCTTTCAACTTACCTTTGCCGGTAATCGCCACATGACGACATTCATAGGCATAGATCAGTGGTGAGTAGTTGTAACACTCCATGCCTTCCCAGCTAGTCAGCACAACCGGCAGGTAGTCTTCGGGCTTTTCAGAAAACACTAAAGTAGCACCTTCAGCTACGTGCAGATTGACCCAACTTTTTAAATGTATTTTGCCACACAACCATTCTCCTTCCGGAATAAACACCATGCCACCACCTTGCTCCGAGGCAGTTTTGATGGCGTTTGCTATCGCGATATTGTTACTGATTTTTGAACCTTGCTCGGCACCAAAATCAACGATATTAAACACCGGCATTCCGCTAAAGTCGGGGATGCAGATCTCGGGCATATCAAAGGGCGCGGTGACCTTAATGGTTTCTGTAGCAAGCATATTATGACCTTACAAACAGCCGCTTAGGCTAGATGAAACACGTGGTTTAAATCCACCGCCACAGGGCTATTATCGGGGTTGGCCTGCATAATATCGCCCATATAGGCCCACCAGCGTTTCATCACTGCTGTGGCGGGCAAGTCGTTCATGCTGTGATCATCTGTACGCCACAATACGCCAAATAATTGTAAGGTTTGTGGATGTAAAAAAATCGAATAGTCTTCTACACCCGCTCGTTTAAGTTCCTCAACCAACTCAGGCCAGATTTCATCATGGCGTTTTTTATATTCAGCTTCACAACCTGGATTGAGTTGCATCACAAAGGCAATTTTTTCCATGTATTGATGTCCTCTACACTTTGGGATAAATGGCACGCCAGTCATAAGCTGGGATGATAAGTTTACTCTCAGAAAGTTTTTTAGCACTTAGGGCATCTACCGAACCTGCGGGCACCTTAACACTGCCGCCCTCACCGTCCATATTAACGATGATCCAAAATGCCTTACCGTTTTTATCAACACGCGGCGCGACGATAGTGCCTTTACTAACTTCAAATTTACCAGGCACTCCCGCCAGCTCAATACAATGTGTTAATAAGGCATCCACCATGTTTTGAGCCTTGTCACCAAAGGGCTGGGCGCCTAGCACTACAACATGACCTTTGCCAATTTTACGCTGGGTAATAAACGCGCGTTCAGCCACTACACCATCATCAATTTGGCCAATAACTTGCGTGCCGCTTTTTGCTTGCATGGCGGCACACCAGCCACTTAATTCAGCAGTAATACCAAAGGCCGTGCCCTTGGATCCCGTATCGGTCAATGGCACTACAAACTCAGTGTTTACCCCGGCAAATTTATCCAGTAAACCTAATCCAGCAGTGGTTGGCACCGTGTGTTCTTTGTCACGTGTACCCGTCAATGGCCCTACTAACCACACGCCACCATTTTCGACAAAACTCAAAGTGCGCTGCAAAAAGTCTTCACTGACATAGGGCATGGCTGGGGTTATCAATACTTGCAAACCATCTAAGGCGGCATTTTCAAAACGCACGTCACGATGGTAACCAAGCTCCATAATATTAGCTTGCCACATTGCTATCACATCACGGTAACGACTCGGAAAGTCTTTACGTTTATCAAAACCTTCGGTTTCCATCATGGCTCGTGCATGATCCGAATAAGTAATAGCAATTTTGGCGTCTTGCACTTTGCTGTTAATTAACAAAGGCTCCAATTTTTTACGCGTCTCATTCACGTGTTGCACTTCGCTATAACCAACAGATGGCTGAAACCAAGCGCTCATGATGGCACTGTGGGGTAACTCTGCCCCCGTACGTTGTTGGCGCCACAACCAATAACTAAAACCTTCGCCACCCAAGCTATAAATCAACACAGACTCGGCAGCTAAAAAACCTTTGGGATGGGTAGTATGGTGATTTCCCAACCAGCCATTGTGCGCCACACTGGTTTCCATCAGCCAAAATGCTCGACCAGGTATGGCTGAGCGATAAAGATCAGAACGAAATACCAAGGCTGCCCACTGTTTACTGCTTGGATAGGCGTCAAAAGAGGCAAAATCCTGCGCTTCCATTGAGCGTTCGTGATGGATGTTAAACGCGGGGTTGTCATTATGGGTCACCGGCGCATCCGAATTTTGATGCAGAATGTCACTTTGTTCTTTCATAAAATCGGCAATGCTTTCACGGCAAAACATCTTATACGCTGTGATCAACGAAGCACTATGTAAAAACGGGGTTTTAACTGATGCCGGCACTTGCTCAAAGCTTTGATAATACTGGCTCCAGATATGCGTACCCCAGGCATCATTGAGTTTAGCAATAGTGCCAAAACGCTTTTTCAGCCATTGATGCCAGTTGTGAACCGCTGCCTCACTATAATCTTCTGCCACATGGGCTTTCATTTCGTTATCGATTTGCCAGCCGATGAGCGCGGGGTGTTTGCCAAAGCCTTTGGCCATTGCACGAATAATGGTAAAACAGGCCTTTCTGACTTCGGGATGTTCATAACTGGCATGCTGACGCGCGCCATGGCTCATGATCACGCCGTTTTCATCTTTAAAACAACGTTCTGGATGTCCATGTGTCAGCCAGATTGGCGGGGTCGCAGTCGGTGTGCACATAATCACACCAATGCCCGCGGCGTGAAATTTATCCATCACTTTAATAAAAAAATCGAGGGATATTTTACCTTGCTCAGGCTCAATACTCGACCAGCTGAATTCACCGATCCTGATCACATTAATGCCCAGTTTGAGCATTTCCTCAATGTCGCGTTCAATGTCTTGCTCAGGCCATAATTCAGGGTAATAACACACACCGTGAAACAGTTTTTTAATGCTGTGTGGCTGGCGTTGTTTAAAAGGTGTTTGTGCTGCAGACAACAGGGCAGAATGACCTGCCGCTCCCAAACCCAGGGTAGCGACACCTAAACCACTTAATTTAAACATCTCACGTCGGGTGATATTCATAATTTATTTCCTCGAGGATGGGTAAGTTTTACTAAAAGAAAAGAGTGGCATCTTTATCAGACCCACTCTTTAAAATGCGATGGTCATGACTGACCATCTTTTAACTTACTTAGAACTTGTAAGATACGCCGGCGGTAAATTCACGCCCCGCATATTGCAAGTCGGATAAGCGGCCAGGGCCAGCATTGAGGCTATATACTTCTTGAGTTAGGTTACGGCCTTCAAGATAAAACTTCATATTTTCCATGATGGTATAACTGAACTTAGCATCTAAGTAACCTGCATCATCCACAAAGGCAGGGTTGCCAGAACGGTCGTTAGCGTATTTCAAGTATTCACTACGGTAGTTGTAAGCAACCCGCAGACTCCAACTATCAGCTTCATAAAACGCGGCAATGTTATAGCTGTTTTTAGACTGCGTTGGGAAAGGCAACTCTTCACCGGTCAGTTGGTTGAATAAACCCACATCATCAGCCGACATACGGGTATAGTTAACCGTACCGCCTAGGTTGTTAAAGGGTTCAGGCAACATAGTAAAAAAGGTTGATGCTTGGAATTCAAAACCTTTGGTACTGACCCCTGTGCCGTTGATCTTTTGTCTCACGTCCCATAGACGGCCATCACCAAAGAAATCAATATTTTCACGCGTATCGGCATCAATAATCCAAGAGGTAATATCTTTTGCAAAAAAGGCACCAGAGACAATGGAGTTTTCATCTGGGTACCAGCTTAAAGCTAGATCGACTTGGTTAGCACGATAAGGGTTAAGGTCGGGGTTGCCAGCCGTACAATAATTAGGCTCATTATCAATCTGCGCTAAAGTATTTTTATAAACCGTACAGTTAGCATTAACGTTTAAATCACCAATTTTTGGACGTGCCATCACTTTTGCCGCACCAAAATACAAGACTAGTTCATCAGGAATAAAGGCTAAACTTAGGTTTAAACTAGGCAAGGTATCCGCATAATCTTCATTAATGGTTTTACGCCCTAGAAAGGCTTCTGGGTGATTAACATCTTCAATGCCAGCAATGGGTAAGCCGGTATTAGCATCAATGATCACATTGCCGTCAGCGTCAACTTGGTCAACAATAATTCGCTCTCTAACATCACCGTTAGCCGCCGTATCGGTTTGCACATAGCGCACACCAAAATTACCCCATAAAGGTAATCCCGCCAGTTCAGTTTCAAAGTTAGCTTGTATATAAACGGCTTTGGTTTTGACCTCAACATTATAATTACCGGTTTTAGCGTTCAAATCTTCACGAGTGGTATTGTCGGCTGAAACTGCTTGAATAGCGTCGATAAAGGCTTGAGTATCCACGGCCTCAAAGGTATTAATGGTATTTACACCAACATCATAACCATCAAAAAATACTGGGGTTTTAGTTGTGGTACCAGTAATCAAAGCGATTTGATCAGCCATAGTCCAAGGTTGGCCATTATAACTCGTACCTACATCACGAATAATGTTGTATTCAAAATCAGCATTTTCCAAACCTTCATTTCTAAGTTGAACACCAGCACGCAAGATAGTGAAAAAGTCAGAATCAGGAATGTAGGTAGCATCCAACTTCAGCATGTCTTCAGTGGCTTTATCGGTATGTGGAGAATATTTATAACGTGAGCGAGAGTTATAACTCGCAGGATCATTCAAATCAAAGGCATTAGAGGTGTCAGTTAAGTCTGCAGGGTTTCTAATATAGGCACTACTTAAATCAATATCCGGCGCACCTTCAGCGTTTAACGCAACTTTCATCCCCGCTACACCCGCAGCGACTATATGGGTATCACGTGAGTCGATATCCTGATCTGCCGTTGAGTGTGAAGCCAAACCAACCAATCTAAAGCCGTTATTACTGTACTCAAAACCTGTGTCGAATAATGTGGTTTCTTGATCCCAAGCAAAATTCAATACACGATTAGTTACGCTAGCATTAGCGGTTTCGAAATAACTCACGTTATGAGTTTCAGGATTAACAATGACCGAAGCTGGATTGATCCTAGCAGTAGACTGAGTTTCAAACTGTAAGTTGATATCCGTCGCTTCTTTATCACGTTTGTTATAGGTGTAACCCGCGTGGGCAGATAAATTATCGGTAAATTGATACTGCACAATGGCATTAGCACTGACTCGTTTTTCGTCACGGCCCCAGATACCATAACGAGGTAAATAAGGGTTAAAGTCTAACCACTGAGCTTCGCAAGTGGCTTTGTTCGAACTGGTAGCACAATCAGCTTTATTGTTTACTGACGCAAAATTAGGATCGACCACCGTTTTTTCCGCTGAGTTATCATAGTCAGCAAAACGCGCCCACTCAGTATTACGCAAAGCATGAATAACGTTGCTTTTATCCGAACCTGTCACGTTGAGTAATACGCCCAGATCTTCATTGATTTTACGTACACCAGTAATATTAAATTTTGGACTATTGTCACCGGTCAAATCGTTATAGGTATTCTCCAGTGACATGGACAGAAAATGCTCTTTAAACTCATTGGGTTTGCGGGTATTAACCTGAATAGTACCGCCAATACCACCCTCAGTAAGACGTGCCTCCGATCCTTTGATTACGTCCAGCGATTTAACTAACTCGGACGCCATATCACGAAAATCTACACCACGACTACCGCCCATGCCCAAAGCAGACACGTTGTTGACTTCAACTCTTAATAAATCAGGTTCAACACCACGAATACTGACAGAGCTACCTTCACCTATATCACGATCTAGCTGTACACCCGAAATACGTTGTAATGCTTCAGCGATGTTTTTATCGGGGAACTGACCAATATCTTCCGCCACCAGTGAATCCTGCATAGTTCCGGCTTGTTTTTTACGATCTAACGCGCTGCGTTGACTAAAACGTAAACCGGTAACTTCGATGACTTCGGTTTCTTCAGCATTTTGTGTCTCGCTAGCCGACGCAGTGCTAGCTTCTTGCGCATACACAGCAAGCGGCGAGAACAAACTTAACGTGGTGGTTGCAACTAATATTGACGCTATTCGGCGCGATAATATTTTAGGAGTGAAAAGTGGGACATCGCCTTTAATGTCTTTGGCTGTGTGTGAATTGATATGTGTCATTGTCGCCTCTGTGATGTTAGCAAGTTGCCTAAATTGTTACCTAGTAAATTTTTTTATTAATATTTTGTTTACAAGGCAAATGTTAAGCAGTTCTTTTTCCAAGGTCAATACATTTTAATCATATATAATCACATGCACTCATTGACGGTCATTCAAAGTTCAAATATTAATATTTCTGTCTAAGGGATAGTTTAAAAATGAAGATCTCTCAATATTTTTGCTAAAGATGCAAACGACAATCAGCGCCTATCTACCCAATTCACGGACAGGTAAAACTCTTACATACTAGGGCGTAAGAACGAAAAAAAAATGCTCAGACATAAGTTGTGTGGAGGCTTAATTATGGTAAGTAAAAAATTTAAAGCAGAACGACACTAAATTTTCATTTTCCCTAAACTTCAATCAAATTTATATTTTATGAACGAAGATCACCGCGTTTTTTGAATTAGATTAGCGCTTATCTTTGAGTGATATCCATGCCGTGGCAGAAACAAAATAGAGCAGACTAGGATAGATACAAAAAGTTTTGAAAGCGGCCAGTGCCATTATATAACCCTCACCAGCAAACCAAACTTGTAAGGCAAAATACATTATTGAGGCCAAGGACAGCAGCGCTAATAAGCCCAGCATCTGTTGCCCAATAAGACTGCCTTGTGATGGTGCGTGAGTTGTTTGTTTTGTCTGGGCACTTTTTTGATGTGCAGCCTCTTGTGCAGCTAATTCAATTTGATAGGCTACCGCTTGTTCAGCATAAGCTTGTTTGGCTCCCATCTTTGCCGCCAATACGATATACACCAACATCGAAAACAGATAAGTCGGAATAAACAAAAAGAACAAATGCAATAAACCACTTTGTTCAATAACAATGGCAAAAGCCACGCCGGCTATCCAGCTGATCAGTGCAGCTTTATTTAAGCTATTACCTTGATACTTTGACCACAGAGGGGTTAAACCCAAGCGTGCAAATAACCAATGCTCACTGACAATGATGGCGCCAACTGGTGCCAGCAATAAGCCCATATAACCAACAAAATTCAACAAACCGGTAAATACAAAAGGAAAGCAGGCAATGATGGCAGTGGCTATGCCTACCAAAGTCGTGACATAAGCCCTTGATTTGTTTGGCACCAGACTTTGGATTGCTAAACCCGCACGATAAATAGTCGGGTTAGATGTTGTCCAGCCAGCAATGATCACCGCCAATATGCCGGATAAACCTAAGGCAGCGTAGGCGATACCACCAGCGTCTAATGCGGCCATACTGGTATTCAAGGCAAGCATGGCTCCCGCGCCCATAATACCCGCACAGATCCACGCGATATAATGGCCAAAAAACATACCAAAAGCCGAAAAGTAGCCATAAGATTGGCGCTTAGCAAAACGTAGTATAGCCATATCCCCCAAAGAGCCATGCATGGCTAAATTGCATACCCAAGCAAAGGCAGCTATCTGCCAAAAGGTTAAAGAGGCACTGCCATCTGGTGTAGTTCCCGTCCAGATGTATTTGTCGGCTAAAGTCCAAAACTGCGCAAAACCGCTGAAACCCTGACCTTCGCCTAAGACACTTAAACTGGGCAAACTTACCATTCCGCCGGCTACAAACATCACCAATAACCAAGGGGAACAAACCGTGGCAAACTGGGCGCACTTTTTAAAACCCAATACCGCCACCGCTACCACTATTATCCCTACCAGTAGTGCTACACCAACAAAGGCTAAACTGGTGGGATACCACAGGGTTTGCGCAGGTACATCAAATAGAATACGTACTGCAGAGGCCGACACAGTGATCATCGCGCCGCCTAAAGCGCAAAAAAGTACAGCGCTGACCAGATTATAAATTTTGTTAAATCCAGGCCCCGCTACGCGACGCAAATATTCGTAAAGAGTCAAACGAGACTGCACCGAAATAGGTGCGGTGATCAGCGCCCATGTCAGCACAGCCATTAAATTACCAATGAGTAAACCTACCATTACGTCATAGGTACTGGCTCCCCACGCCACAAAAGCTGCACCAATGATAAATTCAGTGCCTGCTACGTGTTCACCGGCATAGGTACCAGCAAAATGCCGCCAGCCTAGTAACTTATGCTGGGGCACTCTCTCCTGCTCAAACTCATTTAACTGGCTAGATACTGATTTTTGCGCTGGCTTACTGGAATGCATGGTGGGTTCACTTTTGCTGATTATTGGCCACTGGCTGCGTTATGCACAAAAGCTAATACTTGGTCGATATTGTGAGGATTAGTATTTTCCAAAATGGTGTGCACGTAAGGTTTATATTGTTTGATGCGTTTAAACAAATGGGCGTGGTTCATCTCGCCTGTGCCAGAGGGCATATCGCCGGCTTTAGTTCCCCCTTCATTAACAAAATCTTTGCAGTGTATTGCTACTATTTTATTGCCGAATAATTCAAAAGCCTGATCGACTAACTCTTCTTGCCGATGACACTGATCGAGTGGGAAAAAATTAACGGGGTCATAAATAATCTGCACATTAGGTGAATCCACCAATTCCAGCATACGTTGCATTTTTTCAACCGTGTGCACGGTATGGTGGTGAGCCACACCTTCAATGCCCACTATGCTGCCGTATTTCTCAGCCGTACGTGCTAAACGTTTAACCGATTCAACGAGTTCGAGAAATGCTGCTTCACTTTGACTATCAGGATGATAGCTACAATCAGCATTACGCGAGCCGGTTTCTGTGCCAACAATGGCGCAGCCAAAATCTCGGGCAAAACGCAGATGTTCTTCAAAACGCTGCAAAGATTGCTCTTTTAATACGGGATCAGGGTGAATGGGATTGATATAACAACCCAGTACCGCAATATTAATGCCCTGTGCAGCAAACACATCCCTAACATGGTTCGCAAAACCGGGACTTAACTGCCCCGCCTGCTCTTTAATAACAGGGAAAGACTTAGCCAGTGCCAGTTGGATGCCACTCACACCATATTGACCAATAATTTCTGCTATTTCAGCCGGTGTACCCTGACCATAATCATGTGCTCTTAAACCAATATTTATCATTATTTATCCACTTATCTTAAAACTAAAATTCATCGACTTTTTATAGGTCGAGCGTCCACCTAAGCTGCTGCGCCACTATGCCAGCGCTTAGCTCTGCGCCTTCTTTACTAGTATGGGTATGAGCATCAGCAAACAAAGCATCAACTTTTTGCGCTCCTAAACTATCGTATTGGTCGGCCACTAAACGATGTAAATCGATAAACATGCTGCCACTTTGACGGGCGACTTGTTCTGCCCATTGCGGATAACTGTCTTGTGCACGGACGATTTGACTGCCCGCTTCATCCCAGGTTTTGCGCGGCACAGGTGAACAGATAATAGGGATAATTCCACGAGCACGAGCGTCGCCAATCATCTTGCGTAAATACCAGCCATAGCTATGTACGCTTTCATCCAGTCCGGTTAGCAAATTTTTGATATCCACTTGCTCCTCACCGACGCCCTTTATCGTGCCTCGAGCACGACTATCGTCGTTGAGCGGAGCAGCATCATTATGGCCAAATTGGATCAGCACATGGTCACCGGGTTTCATCATGCTTAGGGCGCGTTGCCAGTGGCCACCAGTGATAAAAGTGCGGCTACTCAACCCGCCAATGGCACGGTTCACCAAGTTAACTTTTTTACTATTGAGCTTGTCGCCAATAAAATCGCCCCAACCCCACTGACCGCCAGCACCGTCTCCGGCTCCATTACGCACAGTGGAATCACCCACCATAAAAATACTCGGTATTTCAGCATTATTAACAAAGGGTTGGCGTAACCAGGTCCAATCATTGGCAGCAACTTGCTGGCCTTTAGCCGAATACCATTGGGGATCGAGGGTTGGACGTAAACCTTTTAAACCGGCGATAATAGTCTGGGCGTGTAGCTGTGCACCTTCGCCATTAAAGTGGGTATGATCCTTGGTATAAAGTTGTGCGGTTTGTTCCATACCCATAGCTTCGAGTGTATCTGCCACCGGATTAGTGACATCAATAAAGGCCGTATCTAACTCCCAAGAAAGTTGATACATCCAGCCGCCATACTGACCCGAACCTCGCTCGATACCTTGGTTGTTCCAAATATTTCTAGCGGTCAGCGACAACAATACGGGTGTGGCATTTTTAGCTCTGACATCGGCCACCATTTTGCGAATGTAGTGGCCAAAGCTATAAACCGTTTCTTCTTGTTTGGTTAGCAAGTTATGGATATTCACGCTGTCGTCACCCAAGCCCGGAATCGTGCCACGGGCACGGCTATCATCATTGATCTTACTAGCATCGTTGTGGCCAAACTGGATAAACACTAAGTCGCCGGTTTGTACATCGTCTATCAACTTTTGCCATAAACCTTCGCTGATAAAAGTACGAGTACTACGACCACCACGGGCGCGGTTATCGACTTTCACTACACTGCTATCCAAAAAACTGTCCAGCACTGCAGCCCAGCCCTGATGGTCTGGCTGGTTATAACTGGCGGCAGTAGAGTCACCCGCCACAAAAACAGTATGGGGTTGCCAGTCTGATTTTGTCTGCTCAGCCCAAGATCCGTTTGTCATACTCAAAAAACTCAAGGCCAATATTAGTTTGGCGAGGAAATGCTGCATATTCTCTACTCTCGATAAGCCTGTTTATAAAAAGTACTCTACGTGTTGAGTCACCAGACTGGATGGAAACTCACATAAATGATTATTTTTGATTGTATATGAGTGAATATGCTAGTTCAACACTGTTATTACAATCTTGTTAATGAAGTAGCAAAAAGATAAATAAAATTTACACAACACTGCTTATGGTGTGTTTGATATGACAATGAAACGCGGGGCAAGCTATAGTCAATATCGCTTTTTCTATACATCAAAACTGTAACTTGTATAAAAAAAACCATTATCTATACATGAATTGGCAATATGTATAGATATCGCCGTTTTTTATACATATGATGCCTCTCATGTATAAAAATCATCAAAACCTTAGTGGATGTCAGCCATGAGTCAAACACCGCCAACCTTACCCTTGGCTAACATCGAGCAATTCGAAACTCGCGCTGTATTAAAAAAAACCGCCGAAGCCCACCGTTATCTGGCTGAACTTAAAGGCGTTGCGGCCACTATCCCCAATGAAGCCATCTTAATCAATACCCTTACATTACAAGAAGCAAAAGACAGCTCCGAAATTGAAAATATCGTCACCACCCACGACGAAATTTACAAGGCCGCTTTGGTCTCTGAGGCCATGGTAAATGCCGCAGCCAAAGAAGTGCAGGATTATTCCTACGCCCTTAGGGCGAGCTTTCAGACCGTGAGAAAACAAAAAATTATTCGACTACACGACATACTAGGTGTTCAGCAAAAATTAGAAAAAAACCGTGCGGATTTGCGCAAGCTGCCGGGTACCGACCTTAAAAATGCACGTACTGGTGAAATCATTTATACACCTCCACAAAATGCAGACGACATTGAGCGGCTGATGAGCAACTTAGTGGAGTACATCAATAATGATGAACTCTGTGAAGCCGATCCTTTAGTAAAAATGGCGATTATTCATCACCAGTTTGAAAGTATCCATCCTTTTTACGACGGTAATGGCCGCACGGGGCGGATCATCAATATTTTATATTTAGTCGCCAAAGACTTACTCGATTTGCCCGTGTTGTATTTAAGTCGCTACATTATTCAGCATAAAGCCGACTACTATCAGCAGCTTCAACAAGTGCGTGAAACTGGCCAATGGGAACCCTGGTTACTTTATATGCTTGAAGGTGTGGTACAAACTGCGCAATCAACTATCACATTAATTAAAGGCATCAAAACACTGATGCAAGACTACAAAAATAGAATGCGTGAGCAATTGCCCAAAATCTACCGGCAAGAACTGCTCAACAATATGTTTCGCCACCCCTATACCAAAATTGAATTTATTGTCGATGAACTAGGTATTAGCCGCATCACCGCCACCAAATACTTGGAGCAACTGGTCGATTGTGGTTTTTTACATAAAGAAAAAATCGGTCGCGCCAATTACTACATTAATCAGCCACTGTGTAATTTACTAATTAAACACGCGTAACCTTGAGTTAACTTATCTGCGTAAAATAACAAACGTAAATTAAGTTCAGGCCTTAGATTGATTATGTGAGCCGATTAAATTGAGTTATTCGGCTCATAAACCAGTTTGATTCGCGTATTTGTTGTACTGGCCTGATTACCCAGCCAGCTATTCTCCCTTTACAGCAAGCTTTAATGTGCAACGGGAATTTCATAAGCCGGGCTTTGACTAGCCGGATAAACCGCCAGTTGATCTAACACTATGCCGGTCTGATTCAGGCCTACGCGTATGTTATGCAGGCCTTTTTTGGTGGCCCTAAATTGAAAATTCACGATCTGAGCGTTGCGCAGTACGTTAGTTTTCCATTCTTCGCTTCTGCCCTGAGTATTGAGCTTGGCGCTACCTGACGTTTTACCGTTAATGGCAACGCTTACCTGATGCTGGTAGTCGTTGGCGTGGGTGGGTAAAAAGCGCAATTCGAGCTGATAATCGCCAGGCTCTTTAATATTGATATCGTATTCCAACCAGGGTTGTTGCTGGTCAAAATGCTGATTGACAAAAGGGCTTAAGGTTATGGCTGTCGCGCTGTAACCCAGCCCCTGCACCGACTGCCACTGATAATTCTGCTGTTGCGAGTGGCGACTGTATTGACTGGCGGCCCTATAGTGAGTGTGTGACTGCTCAATATCAGCCTCGCCAGTGCGTTTAACAAAATCAAATGTGGGAGGCTTAAACACAGGTAAATTACGTGGTGACATGGACATCATATGCTGCCACTTGCCCTGTTCGAGTTGATTATACTGCAGAGTAAGTTGCTCAATTTGTCCATAAGCCTGCAGCGCTTTATGTTTATACTCAACCTGCTGTGATGGGTGGTCACTGTTAGTAAATAGCTGCTGGTAGAGAAACTTGTTATTCATTGCTGCGGCCGCTTTTAGCGGATATTCCACCAACTGAAACCATGCGCTTCTGCGCTCGGCAGGAATCAGTTTGACCAAAGTATCGACTTGTTCAACTAAGGTGTTATAGGCGCTTATTCTGTTTATTGCTTCACTGTCACTAAAGTCACTGATTTGGGTTTGCGTTGTTGGCTCAGTCTGACTCCAGCCCATGTATTCGGGTTTACGTAACATGGCTAAACGATAATATTCGTTCATCACTGCGGCCACTTTTGTATCAACCTTGTGGCCAAACTCGCGAGCTGCCCACTGCTCAAGATGTTGAGTAATACTGTCAGCCTTAAGGCTATCAACATTCCAGGCTAAGTCTAAAAACAGCTCCATATTGTATTCGGCGGGTTTAATGTCACCGACGTTAGCTATCCACATTTTTTGCGCACCGTTGGCGTAGGCGCGGGACATCTCATACCAAATCAGGCTTGGCTGAGTGGTACTTAACCACAAATAATCATGAGGTCTGCCCCAGTAACTTAAATGATAATACACACCACCACCGCCAGAGCGTTGCAGCTCTTGGCCTTCACTTAAACGTCTGATGTAACCATAGTTGTCATCTGTCCACATCAACGTGACATCATCAGGTATCACTAGGCCGTGTTGATACAACTCCAACACTTCTTTGTAGGGGATCATCACTTGAGGAATGTCACTGATTTTTTGATTTAATGTTTGGCTCAGCATCTGCCTTTGGGTGGCGATAATCTGCTCTAACATGGCAACACTCTGCTCGATTGAGCTCGAACCTTCCATATGACTGTCATGCACTCCGCGCATACCTAAAGTCATGATACTTTCATTACTACCCAGCTCATCAACACGTGTTTGCCAATACGCATTGATCTTTTGGCTGTTAGTAAAGTAGTTATAATCCCCTAATTTCGTGTGATCCCACTCCCCCACATTATTACGCAACATTGGCTCAGCATGAGAGCTACCCAATACAATGTGGTAACGCTCAGCCATTTGCTGATTACCCGCGATGGTAAAAAATGCCTGAGTACTTGGGTGCATGGCAGGCCAAATAGTATTGGCTTTTAAACGCAGCAAGAGCTGAAATATTTTTTCGTAAGTATGAGGGCCAATATCGCCAACTTCTTTTTCAAACGTCTTGGCAGCCCATGGCTGTAATCCCCAGTCTTCGTCATTTAAAAAGATGCCACGATACTGCACCGAGGGAGACTGAAAACTATCGCCATCATTAAGAACTAAAATTAATTCTGTCTGAGTTAGGGGTTTTACATCTGCCCACCAGGTCCAAGGTGAAATGCCTAAACGTTCGGCCAGTTCAAAAACAGCGTAAACGGTGCCACGTACGTCACTGCCGGCCAAGACTAGATTATGTCCGTGAATACTAAGGGAGAAACTTTCCCAAGCAGCATCTAAGTGCTTATGGGTATCGGCGCTTAGCAGTGAAATATCCTGCATAAGAGCATCACTGAAATGACCAATATAGATACCTGAGCCTTGTTTGGTTTGAGTTTCAATCAACTCTGGGCGTGAGCCGGTAATGCCCTTAATATCATTACGTAATTCATCAACTGCCCATTTAATCAAGGGATCGCTGTTGTTATCGATATAGATTTTGCTGAGTTGCTGTTGCTGATAAATAACAAATTGCTGCGCTGAATTATCGACAGGCTCAGCAGCGAAGAGAGGATTTGCGACATAGGCGCTAAGCCATAAAACAACACTTAACCAAACCCTAGGACGATAACTAAACATGACTAATTCACCTGACGTTGAGTTGCGGTAGATAGTTGCATTAAAGATTGCACTCTGGAGGACGTCACCCGCAAAATTGAACCATGGCGACTGCCTTGTGGCATTTGCAATTGGGCTGAGACATCTTGCCAATTGCTAAAATCCTGAGTACGCATGACGCCATAATGATGTTCGGTATAAGCATCAAAATACACGTAATACCATTGGCCAATTTGCAATATTGTTGGGCCTTCCACCCATAAGTCCTGTGGTGAAAAGGGCTGCTCGGCTACTTGCCAAGGGCCAGCCATGGATTGACTAAACGCCACCTTAAGATTTTTGGCCGGTGGATAACGGGTTTCGTCTTTAACTATCATCACATAGCCGTTTGCACGTATCGCAATGGTCGCGTCTATCACGTTAAAATCGGGCTGATAATATAAAAATGTGTCGCTGTAATTTGAGAAGTCTTGAGTGGTGGTGGCGTAAATTCGGTGATCCCAGCCTTTATCCGCAGTTTTTTCAGTTTCAGGATATTTGCCTGCCAGAGTCGATGCCCAGTAAATCAGATATTGCTGTTTGTCGGCATCCCAGGTTATCTCTGGCGCCCAAGCATTCCGTGCCTCAGCAAAAGGTGCCATCACTTCGAGGTACTCTTGCTCAGACCAATTGATCAAATCTTTCGAATGAGCAATGCCAATGCCTTTGTCCTGCCAGCCGGTAGTCCACACCATATGAAATACATTGTCTGGCCCTAGAATAATGCAAGGGTCGCGCATCAGTTTGCCGCCAATCTCTGGCGTCAGCACACTCTTATCCTGATTCAAAGGCAGCCAGCTTAAACCGTCCTGACTAGCGGCCAAATGCAAACCATCTTGACCATTTGCCCGAAAAGATGAAAACAAATAGACATCATCCGCTGGTAACTGACTTTCGAGCATGTCGCAAGCCGCTAAACTGACGATACCAAACAGGATAATCCATAACCGGAAGACCTTAGTTTGCAACATAAGTCATTGCTCCCATTAACAAAAAAGGCTGACCTAGGTCAGCCTTGTAGCACTACACACAAAACGTAATAAACAATACCTGAACTAAACAATACCTGAGGTATTACCGCCGGTAGAAGGGCGTTTAATTGCAGCTTGCTGGCGATAACCCGACTTACGATAAGTCGCGATAGCTTCAATGGCTCCACCAGCACGGTAACGGGTCATGGCTAAAATGGGTGATACATCCAAATTAAAGGCTTTTTTCAGCTCGCTACTCGCCATCATGGCATCGTTAGCGGTTTGATGAGCGTATAAAGCCTCACGATCAATCAATAGTGCTTTAATGTATGAACGTTGCACTTCGGCCGCTGAGTTAATCAAACTTTCAATGGGATCCGTCACATTATGTGATTGATCAAGCATGTAAGCCGGAGAAAAACCTTCTTGCTGACGGGCTTCTGCATCCACCAATTCATTAAAGATCAAGAATTGCTGATAAGGGTGCAAAGAACCACTGTCTAAATCATCATCGCCATATTTACTGTCGTTAAAGTGGAACCCACCCAATTTTTTAAATTGGATCAAGCGCGATACAATCATCTCAATATTAACGTTAGGCGCATGGTGACCAAGGTCGACCAAAGATTTGCACTTAGGTCCCAATTCCATCGCCGCCAGTATGTTGCTGCCCCAATCCTGAATAACCGTAGAATAGAAAGCCGGCTCAAACATTTTATGCTCGATGTGCATTTCCCAGTCAGAGGGTAATTCAGCATAGATCTTTTTCATGCTTTCTAAATAACGTTCAAACGAACGCTGAAAGTGCTGTTGACCAGGATGGTTAGAACCATCACCCACCCACACCGTTAAACTTTTTGCGCCCAGCGCCTGACCGTATGAAATAACATCAAGATTGTGCTCAATAGCCTGTTGACGTGTGGCGGCATCAGTGTGGCTCAAGCTGCCGTATTTATACGAATGAGCCTGATCTTTTTGATCTTGAAAAGTGTTGGAGTTAACCGCAATCCATGACAAACCCACAGCATCAGATTGTTGTTTCAGTTCACTGAAATCATCAACCTTATCCCAAGGGAAATGGGGAGATACGCTGTTAGTACAGGCAGACAAGTCATTGATGGCAGCGCAATCTTCTAACTTTTCAAAAATGTTACGTGGCTCACCTACACCAGGAAAACGTGCAAAACGAGTTCCGCCAGTACCCGTACCCCATGAAGGTACGGCAATCTGAAACTTAACTGCGGCGTCAGTCAGTTTTTCAATGTCCAGTCCGCTGCGCGATAATTTTTCGCCAAGGTAATCAAAATCTTTATTTAAATCAGTAATATATTGCTGATTCTCTTCACTAATAAAACTCTTTTCAATTCTGTGCATAGTCTTTCCTACTATCGCCATTTCTATTAACGCAAGAAGGCTTCGTGTAATCCGCCGTCAACGCTGATTACTTGCCCCGTGGTTTTACTTAACTGGCCTGAAATTAATAAATAGGCTGCTTCGGCCTGGTCTGCCGGGGTAATCGGCTGTTTCGTTAAGGTGCGCTGGGCATAAAACTCAGCGAGTTTAGTACGCAACGAATCGGTTTCTTCGCTTTCATTAAAGGCAATATTATATTTGCTTAAAGATGAAATCACCCTGTCACGAGGAAACATAGTGCTGCCTTGCACCACAGTAGCCGGCGCTAAGGCGTTAACGTTGACTAAAGGCGCAAAACTGACGGCCAATTCACGGACTAAATGGTTGGCGGCGGCTTTGCTAGTATCGTAAGCCAAGGAGCCTTTTTTCGACACAGCGGCATTAACGCTGGTGGTTAATACCATAGAACCTTTGATATTTTGTCTCTGCCAAATCTTGTTGGCTTCTGAACCCACCACATAACCACCTTTAACATTGACCGCAAAACTGAAATCAAAGATTTCATCGTTACGATCGTAATCTTCACCTTCAGCCATAAACACGCCAGCAGTGACTATCACATTATCAATACCGCCATAGGCCAATACCACTTGCTCAAACATGTTTTGTACGCTGTTACGTTTGGTAATATCAACCGATAAGGCAATAGCCGGACCACAGTTAGAAATCCCCGTGCCAGCTACACCAATGCCTTGACCATATTTTTTGGTCAGCTCAGCTGCAGTGACTTGTGCGGCTTCCAAACGCAGATCGGCACACACTACGTGAGCACCTTCGGCAGCAACGCGATGAGCGGTTGCCTTACCAATGCCGTCACCGGCACCAATCACTACAACTACATTACGCGCCAACGTTTTTTCAGCTGGCATACGTTGTAATTTAGCTTCTTCAAGTGCCCAATATTCAATATCAAAGGCTTCTTGTACTGGTAAGGCAGTGTATTCACTGATGGCTTCTGCACCACGCATCACTTCGATGGCACAGTTATAAAATTCTGCGGTAACCCGGGATTCACTTTTGTTTTTACCCCAAGCAATTAAACCTACGCCAGGGATCAAAATTACGGTGGGGCTAGGGTCACGCATAGGCGGAGAATCAGGGCGTTTGCATTGCTCATAATAAGCAGTGTAATCAATACGATATTGCGCTAAACCAGCTTTGAACTTGCTGACTAATGTCGCTAAGTCATCTTTAAGGGGATCAAAGTCTACAAATAAAGGTTTAATCTTAGTACGTAAAAAATGATCAGGGCAGGATGTACCTAGATCGCTCAGTCGCTTAGCATCAAAGCTGTTCACAAAACGCAAAGTGGTGGCATCAGACTGCACAGTGGCAACAAACTTTACTTTGTCAGATAACAAACCACGCGCAGTGGGTAAGAACTGATATAACAAAGCAGTAACATCGTCTGAACCTAGACTTTGATGTTGTTGGCCACCAAAGGTCTTGTCACCTTTGTCATGTTGTTCAATATAACGGGCAGCAGTTTCAATCACCCATAAGGAGGTTTCGTAACAGCTTTTGCTTTCACTTGCCCAGTTAGTATGACCGTGTTGGCCTAACAAGATGCCATCGATATCAGGATTTTTGGCATAGGTATCTTCACAGACTTTGGCCGCTTCCCAGCCTGGGCGCATCCATGGTACATAAGCCAACTTGCCTTGCCATACTTTAGCGGTCAGGGCTTCCTGATCCTTACACGAGGCAATAGCGATAACGGCATTAGGATGTAAATGATCAATGTGTTTTTCGGCAATCATCGAATGCAAAGGGGTATCAATAGATGAGGCTCTTGGGTTTAAACAAAAATTACAATGTTTAAACATGCCCACCATCGTATCTTCACCGGCTGATTTATAACCTTTCTCTGGTTGCTGCTGGTAAAAGGTATCCAACGCTTGCAATTTGCCACTGTATAAAGAAGAGAAATTATCTTTATTAGAGGTACGTAAATCACCACCTGAACCTTTAACCCACAATACCTCAACTTGTTCGCCGGTAAGCGGATCGCTTTCCATCAACTTAGCCGAAGTATTACCACCACCAGTATTGGTAATACGCTGATCTGCACCGAGTACATTCGAGCGATAAACTAAGTTATCTACTGGGTCGAGTTTATCCGCGACATCATCTTCCCACAGATAATTGACATGTTTATATTCAACTGGTCGGTAGCCCATTTATGATTCCTGATAAGTTTGACGCAGATAAAACTGCAAAAAGAATAACACAACACATTAACAATCAATATACATCCACTTCAATCTTTGTCAATCATATTCAAGCACTATATGATTAATTTATTTAACTCTGAATAATTATCACATGGCGAAAAAAGATCGCAGGGCGACCATGTATATCTGTTATTAAAGCCAAAGAGTTTGAACCACAGAGGGCATAGAGAACACGGAGGGAAAGACAAAAAATACGCACAGTTAAGGTAGCAAGCCACTGATTATCATGATTATTTTAACACTCAAAACTTATTGCTGCTCACTGTGCAGCGCAGCGCTTTGTGCCCTCTGTGGTGATAATTTTTTGACTTCTTGTAGCTCGCTTTACCCTTTAAAAAGAGTGATGTGACACCCTAAAGGCCGACTCACAATTTATCAATATGGGCTTTATCTCGCCGTTCGTAGCTCGAAACTGCGCTTCAAATCAAAGCCATAAAAAAACGCCTCAAGTGAGGCGTTTTTGCAAAGCTTATCCAGAATACAGAATTTATACCCAAAACCATTGGAATTGCAGCTAGGCGGCAAAGGAACTCAGCCCCATGAGCTTAGCCGTACTAAGTGATTGGGATGAGTGAGAGCAGCCAACAACGCTGCAGTTTCAAGGGTGAAGGGTATTGTCAATCTAGGGCTTCAACTACTATCACCTCTATACCGGCGTGGCGGAAAGTATTCAAAATGATGGGATCGGCATGGCTGTCAGTAATCACAATATCTACATCAGCTAAGGTGCTGAAAATCAGATTACCTTTAACACCAATCTTTGAACTGTCGGCCAATACGATGAGCTTTTCAGCCCGTTTACGCAGCTTTTGTTCAGCACGAATAAGTAAAGGATCGGTTTCCATCACCCCATATTCACTGATACCTGGCGTACCCATAAACATTTTGCTGCCATGATAATTTTGGATCGTATCATTTTCAAAAGCGCTCAAAATAATGCTTTGTTTGCGGTAAATCTCACCACCAGGCAGAGTAATTTGGTTGTCACTGTTTTCGAGCAACTCTTGAGCGAGCACAAAGGAGTTGGTCAAAATATTCATACGACGATGACGTAAAAACTCGGCCATCATATAGGTTGAACTACCACCATTGATAATAATGGATTCATCTTCCGCACACAGCTCAACGGCCTTTTGCGCGATAAGACGTTTGGTATTGGGGTGACGTTCTTTAGACGCTAAAAACGCGCTGCCAGAAATTTTCCGAGCGGGTTTTTCTGGAGCCACAAGGACTTCGGCGCCGCCACGGATTTTTCTGATCTGTTTATTTTCGGCCAGTTTATTTAAATCACGGCGAATGGTGGCCTCTGATGAATTCAGTTGATCACATAATAACTTAACACTGGCAAAGGTATTTTCTTCTAGCAGATCTAAAATAAGCTGTTGTCGCTGCTTTTCTAACATCCATACACTCCCTAAATAATACTAAATGCACCTGACTCTGCGCCAGACGACTGATTTTTATTAAGCTAGGGAGTTTGGCTCTCATCCCTTAAAAGACCCATAAACTGACAAACCATTCAGTTACTGTCTTAAAAATTCATATCCCCGCCACGCATACACAAGCACTAACTTTCAAACTTCAATGCCAACGTTAAACAAAGTTACACTCATAATCAATCAAATTATGTTAGTTGTGATTGAATTAACGAAAAAGCGTTAACCCTTCACGCAACTTCGTTATTAATCATTGCTAACCAGTGTTGTTTGTATGCTAATAATTCTTCGAATTGACTGGCTTCGCAGCATGTATGTTCGATGTCACCTTGTTTATCTTGCCAACGACTCAAAAGTGCGGCGCCTTGCACCGTGCCACTGCCGTCGGTAGATAGATAAACAGTTTGACCAAGACGTAACTGCGCTATCAATTGGCACATTAAAGGATTTTGCAAAAATGCTCCTTCAATAAAAATCGCGCCCTGGGCATTTAGCTGACTTAATTGGTAATCAATCATTAATGCGCAATACAGTGTGGCAATTGCACCAGCATATTCAGACTTTGCAGGTGCTTTTATCACTGGAATCAAGCCCCCAAAAGGGCCATTACCGCCACTAAAATCGGGGGTCACCATATATTGTTGTGCAAGCACATACTGTAAAGCCTGAGCTGAATTATCCTGCTCACATTCACCAGCTAGTGTTG
The DNA here is from genome assembly GCF_001565895.1 of Paraglaciecola hydrolytica. Lineage (GTDB taxonomy): Bacteria > Pseudomonadota > Gammaproteobacteria > Enterobacterales > Alteromonadaceae > Paraglaciecola > Paraglaciecola hydrolytica. The sequence goes on along the minus strand of NZ_LSNE01000010.1, from coordinate 36,558 downwards.
CGCAAATAGTTTCATACTCACGTCCGCCCATAAATCGGGCACAAGCCACTGGGTTGCCCTGCACATCCACATTGGCCAGCATATCTTTATGCTCATCTAAAGCTGCAACCGGCGAGCCTGAGGACATCATAATGGTCCAGGTTCCGCTAGATACAACAGTAAAAGGCTGATTATTCTGACTGCGTAAATAACGCAAGTAACTGGCGTTGCTGTCGTGTACACCAGCATAGACTTTACAGTCTGTCTTAAGTCCGGTTTGCGCGGCCACTTTAGCCTGCACTGTACCTATTTGCGCCCAAGCCGGACTTAATTCACCTAGGAGCTCACGCCACTGCAGTTTGCCAACTAGCGAGGAGTAATCTTTTAAATCCGGTGCCCACAGGTCAGTATGACAACCTAAAGAGCTGACTTCGGTACTGCAAACACCTGTTAAACGCCACGCCCAATATTGTGGGTACATAAGGATGTGGCTAACCTGAGCAAAGTCAGCAGGGTAAGATTGGCTCTGCCAATATAACTGGCGACCTAAATTAAGACCGGCGGGCAAAGCAGGTGAACAAGATTCACTAAAAGTTGGCCTGAGTTTGGAATATTGCTGAGCAAAATCATTTATTTCGCCGTATTCATAATCCAATACAGGCAATACCAAACCATTGTCGTGCTCAACACTATTACTGATTAAAGCCGCTGTGGCGCCATGGGTAGTTACCACTATGGCAGCTATGTGTTCAGTCACATCCCAGTTTTTTAAACTGCTGGTAAACCACTGCCAAATTCCATTCACATCAGCCTGCGGATAGGGCGCTTTATGACTTACTTTATTTTTACCTTTTGCGTCAGCGATGGGCACTAAATTAGCGTCCAGCACTTGCAGTTTTACGTGAGTTTTACCTATGTCAAACACCAGAGTGCAGGCTTTACTCACCTTATCACCAACCATCAAACACCAACCATTAACAATCAACATCAATCATTCGTGAAATGTTTACATTGTTTTCACACTTTGTCTATTGAATATATCAATTTGCTTGTGTGGTGCATAAAAAAGCCTCCTGCACTGAAGTACAGGAGGCTTTAAACGTAAAATATAATTAAGCTAAATCAAAGCGATCTAAATTCATCACCTTAGTCCAAGCTTTCACAAAGTCATTGATAAAACATGACAGAGCATCACTGCTTGCGTACACCTCAGCAATAGCACGTAACTGGGAGTGTGAGCCAAAAAGTAGATCAATCCGTGATGCCTGCCATCTAACTTCACCGCTTTTACGATCCTTACCAACAAATTCATCTTCGTCTTTTGACAAGGCAGTCCATTTGGTCGACATGTCTAATAGATTAACAAAAAAGTCATTGCTTAATGTACCCACTCGTTGGGTGAACACACCATGTTGATCCTGTCCAGCATTGGCACCAAGCACCCGCAAGCCACCTACTAACACTGTCATTTCGGGGGCAGACAAGGTTAACAATTGAGCCTTATCAATTAAAATTTCTTCCACAGAAGCCGAGAATTTACTTTTGGCATAATTACGGAAACCATCAGCCTTAGGCTCCAATACTTCAAAGGCTTCAATATCAGTTTGTTGTTGTGAGGCATCCATACGACCTGCAGAAAAGGGTACACTTACCACTACACCAGCATTACTGGCGGCTTTTTCAACTGCGGCGCAACCACCTAGTACAATTAAATCAGCCAGTGATACTTTTTTGCCCGTGCCATTAAACTCTGCTTGAATGGCCTCCAGTTTACTCAAAACTTTTGCTAATTGTTGGGGCTGGTTAACCGGCCAATCTTTTTGCGGAGCTAAACGGATCCGCGCTCCATTGGCGCCACCTCGTTTGTCAGAACCACGAAAAGTAGACGCAGATGCCCACGCGGTAGAAACCAATTCAGAGAGTGATAATCCACTGTTAAGTAACTTATCTTTTAATGCCGCGAGATCTTTTTCATTCACCAATTCATGATCCACAGCCGGAACAGGATCTTGCCAAATTAACTCTTCACTCGGTACTTCGGCGCCTAAATAACGAGAAACTGGCCCCATGTCTCTGTGGGTTAATTTGTACCAAGCACGAGCAAATGCATCAGCAAATTTGTCTGGATTTTCATAAAAATGCCGAGATATTTTTTCATAAGTAGGATCAAAACGCAGAGCCAAATCTGTGGTTAACATAGTGGGCACTTTACGTTTTGCTGGATCATGAGCATCTGGAATGAGCCCTGCACCAGCGCCATTTTTAGGCTGCCATTGATGAGCACCCGCTGGACTTTTGGTTAACTCCCATTCAAACCCAAATAGATTTTCAAAAAAGTAGTTACTCCATTGAGTCGGTGTTTGGGTCCAGGTGACTTCCAAACCACTGGTAATAGCATCACCACCCATTCCTGAACCGTGAGTGCTTTCCCAGCCCAATCCTTGTTGAGCAAGACCAGAGGCTTCTGGATCTGTGCCTACCAATGCAGCATCACCAGCACCGTGAGTTTTACCAAAGGTATGTCCACCAGCAATCAGTGCCACGGTTTCTTCATCATTCATGGCCATACGCGCAAAAGTCTCACGAATATCAATAGCCGAAGCGATAGGATCAGGTTTGCCATCCGGCCCTTCAGGGTTGACATAGATCAGCCCCATTTGCACAGCGGCTAGTGGATTTTCGAGGTCACGCTCACCTGAATAACGTTTATCACCGGCTAACCAGGTGGTTTCTTTGCCCCAATACACGTCTTGCTCAGGCTCCCATACATCGGCTCGTCCACCTGCAAAACCAAAGGTCTTAAAACCCATAGATTCGAGTGCCACATTGCCTGTGAGGATCATCAAATCAGCCCAGGATATTTTATTTCCATATTTTTGTTTAATTGGCCACAGTAAACGACGTGCCTTATCTAGATTGCCATTGTCTGGCCAGCTATTAAGAGGTGCAAAACGCTGTTGACCGGCACCCGCGCCACCACGGCCATCACCAGTGCGGTAGGTGCCTGCACTGTGCCACGCCATACGAATAAACAAAGGGCCATAATGGCCAAAGTCTGCAGGCCACCAGTCTTGTGAATCTGTCATTAACGCATGTAAATCTTTTTTCACTGCCGCCAGATCTAGGCTTTTAAACGCCTCGGCGTAGTCAAAATCCTCACCCATGGGATTAGACTTGGATGAGTGTTGGTGCAAAATATCCAGCCGTAATTGCTTAGGCCACCAGTCCTGATTAGAGGTACCCTTGCTGGCGGTGTGATTAAATGGGCATTTACCTTCATTAGACATAGTTAACTCTCCTGTTGCAGAAACGAGTACAAAAACTGTGCACTAGTTATAGCCCTTCACAGGGTATCTGGCTAATTGAGTTACACTATGGCCTTAATCGACAAAAGCGATAATAACTAACCCATTTTTAGTTTATACAAAGAGTAAAATTATGAGTGGCTCCAAAATAGGCTCTAGGCTCAACTATGGTTACCGAGCCATTGGATGTCCAATTAGCTAATAAGCTTTGCCACTCGTTGGAGTCCCAATTAAATCTATCAGCTAAACTGATCGCCTCACGAATGTGCTCCACTGCAGAAGGTAGGTTTCTCGGCGTGACCAGATAATTCTGCATGGCCAATAAGTATTCATATTCGGGATTATCAGACTGTGATTCTGCGGCCTGACTTAAGTAAGTTTTTGCGCTTTCAAAATCATGTAAAGCTTTATCACTCGCCAGCAATAGAAGTTCAGCGGCTTTCAAACCAGCCACTTCATGACCATTTTTAGCGGCTTTTTTAAGCCAAATCAGGGCTTTTTTTTCGTCTCTTTCGACCCAAGGGCTGTCGAGTAATATCCGCGCTAAACGATACTGAGCTTTAGCCACTCCATATTTACTGGCCTCACTCAACCAATGCACAGCGAGAGGAATATCGCGTTGCTCACGATACAGCTTGGTACCGTATTCATATTGCGCCAACGGAAAACCCGACTCAGCTAAACCAGTTAATATTTGCTCTATTTCATTGTCATTTTGTGACAACCAGTTGAACGACATCAGCAATAATGCCAGATTAAATTGATGTTCCGCGTCGGGATTATTTCTGAGCTTTCTAGCTTTACGCTCAAAGGCAACATAAAACTGGAAATAACTTTCACTTCGTATTTTAGCGCGGGTATAACCAGCGACTCCTAAATAGGCACGGTTTAAAAAGGAGATATTTTTTTCTGCAAATTGTGGGGACGGCCCACCATTTATCGACAAATTGGATAAAGCTGACTTGGTATAGCCAATTTCATGAGATGTTTGAAAGTTTCTGGCGGAACCATCGGCGCCCACATCAAAGTCAACTACCGCTGAATAAGGACGCATCCAAACGGGAACCATCCTACCGCGGGGGAAAAGCATACTGGCAGCAAATCGCCTTCCATCACCCTCTCGCTCGGCTTCATCCTGAACTTCCTGTAGTCTGTCAAAATCCACTGTATCAATATACTCATAAGAAAGGCTGGCGTGTTGTTCATCCTGACCTTCTTCAGCAAAATAGATTTTATGGGGCAATGCGGCAGAATTAATAACTGGATAATATTTTTCAGCCAAGGGTTGCACACCATAGTGCTCGCGAAATGTAAGCAGTAATTGATCCACGTCAGCCTGATTATCAGTTGGCACTAGTTCCAGCAAGTCTGCAACAATACTGGGCGCATCATTAAATTTTTGCTCAGCCGCCAAGTTAAACCACACCAAGGCTTTGATGGAATCCTGTGGCACCCCCAAACCTCTATAATGCATTACGCCAAGTTGATAAAAAGCATGAGCACTGCCTACATTGGCCGCATCAATATAAGCCTCGCGGGCGAGTTCATAGCTAGCTTGCTGAAAATGGCTATCGGCCTGATACAAATCACTGGCCACAACTGGATGGCATAAGCACAATAAACTGACAATTAAGTTAGTGAAGCGTACTTTCTGGTGGACAAAAATCCCTGTCATATTTGCTCTCACATTAATCTATGACTAATTTTGCTTATTATTGATTAGTATTAGTTGTTCGACAGGTAAAAGAAAGCAATAAGTAAATAATATGTAAATTGATTTACCATATGAATAAAAAGGTCTTGGGTGATTTTTATATACAAGCACCTGAGCTGGCTGCTTAAAGCTGTGGATAGTTAACTTCCATCATGGCTTATCATGCTGTATTGACCCGGCGATACCACTATTGGCTCAGGAAAGCCTTTGCCAAGCACCCGCATTCCTTCGCTGTTTTCACCTTCTGCATTTTGAAACCCTTGATTAACCACTTGTTCAAAATGCGCATAAGATGCCCATACCACAGTATTGACATACTTAAGTGAGCCGTCTTGCTCTCTGTTAAGGGACCTATAAAAAGTAGAGCTAACAAAACCAGCTTGTTTACTGAAGTATTTGACATATTCAGCACGGACTAACTCCGCTTCAGCTTCCATTCCTTGCGGCACTATTATGGTATTGATAACACTGACTTGTTCCATAGATAAAATTCCTTATTTGACATAATAAAGAGTTTAACTGCAGTTTGGCGCGCTGTCGTTGATAGTGAATAACGTTACGCTCTATTCAACAAAGTCAGAAACAGTTTCCTAATGATCGGCACCCAGTCTTCACATCCATGTGAAGTCGTTCCGTTGGGCGGAGTTGTGTACCTATAGAGCCCGGCTCAACCTTGTCCTGGTGCATAGGGGAATTTCAGTGATTGATAATATTCCAAGCTATGTTTGGGCTTTTCAAACCCCATTGGCAAGGGCATTTTTGAATAGCTTTGAAAATACAATACACAGGCATCACGCCACCACTTTGCCTCTTTAACTTGAATCGCCAAGGCCATGCGTACTTGGTTAAATTGATTGGGCTCTATGTTGTTTTTCAGTGTCAACCAATCTTGCTGCATTTGTTCAGCCGCCGCTGCACCGGTGTAATAATGCGCGACAAGTTCTTGCCACAGGGTTTGGCCTGAACGCATTTTGTAATCCCACGGCAGGTGATGAAACCACAATAATAATTCATCTGGGGTCTTAGCCGGATCGCTGAAAATTTCCTGCCAATATGGCGCGTATTGCGAAACCCCATTAGTGCCTTTGCTGGTGCGATCAAGCCCTATACCGAAGTCATCGGCACGATGATAATAAGTGGGGTTCCAATCCGCTCGGCCTAAGTTATCGACCCAAGGTCCTGGGCCGTAATGATGACCTGTATCCATTAGATGATGTAAACCTAGGGGCGTCATGTAATTCACTATGTTTTCCCGCGACGCCATCATCATTGCCACTATTTGCTCACTGCTTTTTACATCGTGAGTTAAGGTCATGGCCACCCACTCATGGGCGATTTGTTCTGCACTTAGTTCATGATCCCAAGCTAAACGGCCTAATACATACCAGTTGGCTTGACCAAAGATATGGCCAGTCCAATTTCTGTCGGCGCCGATATTGGCCACGCCAGCCATCACTGACAAACTATGTCCCTCTAAACTACCATCAATGACTTTAGCCACGCTTGAGCCCGTGCCTTTAACATGAGTATCGGCATCTAAAACTTCTTTATACATAGTGCCCAGGTAGGCTAAGTGAGTACTAAAACCAAGGTATTCTTGGGTAACTTGAAACTCCATGGCTAAAGAAGTTTGCGGCATGGCGCCAAACAAAGGGCTGAAAGGCTCACGAGGTTGAAAATCTATCGGGCCATTTTTAACTTGTACACTGACGTTATCCTCAAATTGGCCATCCAGTGGCACAAACTCGGTATAGGCTTGCAACGAACGTTCGTGTTCAGAATCATGGGCATAAACAAAGGCGCGCCATAATACATTGCCACCAAAAGGTTTAAGGGCTTTGGCTAACATATTGGCACCATCAGCATGTGTGCGGCCATAATCCCCTGGGCCCGGTTGGCCTTCTGAATTGGCTTTAACTAAAAACCCGCCAAAATCGGGGATGAGTTTATAAATTTCAGCCGTTTTATTTTGCCACCATTGCTGCACTTGCTTGTCGAGAGGATCAGAAGTAGCTAAACCATCTAGTTGCTGGGGCGAACTGAATTTAATCGACAAGTACACTTTGATGCCGTAGGGGCGAAAAACATCGGCCAAGGCTTGCACTTTTTGCAAATAGGCTGGGCTTAAAATTAAGGCGTTAGAGTTAACGTTAATCGGCACTATGCCGTTGATGCCGATTGAAGCATTAGCGCGAGCATAATCATAATAACGCTGCTCTTTATAATCAGGTAACTTGTGCCAATCAAAAATCGACTCGCCGGCAAAACCGCGTTCGGTGTGGCGGTCAAGATCATCCCAATGATTAAGCATACGTAACTGAATTTTAGGTGACTGAGTGATATCCAGCTTGGCCAATGACTGCTCGGTTTGCACTAAACGCAAAAAATGAAAGGTGCCATATAACAAACCCACTTGAGTATTGGCAGTGATGTTGAGGTGTTTACCTTGGGATTGAATACTAAACCCATCACCACTTATCAAAGCCGAGGGCGATTGATTCAGTTGAATGCGTAAACTGGCATTATCTGCTTTAGTGTTAAAAGTCAGAGGCTTGCCTAACAGCGCCGGCAGGGCTAACTCCAGTTCTTGTTTGATCACCTTGCCGGTAGCAGAACTCGCATCCAGATAAACGCCACTAAGTTGTTTGATATACGCTTTTTTGAGTTTAGTGTTGTCTAGTTCGTCATATTTAAGCCATAAGCGATAACCATCTTCACCACTAAAATCCGCTGGTGTGGCTAAGGTATAAAGGCTTAATAAGCCTAGAATTAAACCACAAAAGAACGGCCGTATTTTGATACACATTTGATTCATTTCACTTTCCAAATACTCAAACCGCCACATTGCGGATTTACATTAATTTAACTTAAAGACGAGCTTAACCTTTAGTGCTGCTTGGTAAAATTACCCAATTTATTAATCAGTTACTGAAATATGCTAATTATCAACGACAAAGCCGCAATGCCATGCACCTCACCAATAAGTTTACATGCTACTATGTTGCCCAAGTTTACTTAGCAGGATAGCCCGTGCTTAATACCTTATTAGTGGCCTTAGCCTTATTACTTATCTTTGAAGGCCTTGGCCCTATGCTGTTTCCCAACAAATGGCAAAAGTTTATTCAGCAAGTTGCCCAACAGCCTTTAAACCAGTTACGCAGTATGGGCGGAGTCATGGTAGTCATCGGGATCGTCAGTTTAATTTACCTGCTGTGACTTTTTACTTCTAACTCCCTTTATTTTGCTATTTAGATGCTGGTTGTTTTTTGTTAGAATCCCCGCCTAATTTTCTGACTCCCTCCAATTCATGGCTAAAAATGTTGTTGTACTCGGAACCCAATGGGGTGATGAGGGTAAAGGTAAGGTTGTTGATCTTCTTACGGATCAAGCGGTTTATGTGGTTCGATATCAAGGCGGTCACAACGCTGGCCATACCTTAGTAATCGACGGTGAAAAAACCGTATTACATCTAATTCCATCTGGTATTTTACGTTCTAACGTTACCTGCGTTATCGGTAATGGCGTAGTGCTAAGCCCTGAGGCTTTGCTTAAAGAAACTGCCATGTTAGAAGCCAAAGGCGTGCCGGTTAAAGAGCGTTTACGCATCAGCGAAGCTTGCCCTTTAATTTTGCCTTATCACGTTGAGCTTGACTTAGCCCGTGAAAAAGCCCGTGGTAACAAGCCTATCGGCACCACAGGTCGCGGTATTGGACCTGCTTACGAAGACAAAGTCTCGCGCCGCGGTTTACGCGTAGGTGATTTATTTAATCCGCAAGAATTTGCCATAAAACTCAAAGAAATTCTCGAATACCACAACTTTGTACTGACTCAGTATTATAAAGTTGAAGCCATCAGCTACGAAAAAGTCTTAGCCGATGCCTTAGCGGTAGCCGATATACTTAAAGCTATGGTTGTGGATGTGACTGACGTACTCGATAAAGCGCGTCTACGTGGTGATTGCATCATGTTTGAAGGCGCCCAAGGCACCTTGTTAGATATCGATCACGGTACTTATCCTTATGTGACATCATCTAATACTACCGTTGGTGGCGTAGCCACTGGCTGTGGCTTTGGTCCTCTGCATTTAGATTATGTATTAGGCATTGTTAAAGCCTATACCACTCGTGTGGGTTCAGGTCCTTTCCCAACAGAATTAAGCTGCGCCGTTGGCGAACACTTAGGTGTTAAAGGTCACGAGTTTGGTGCCACTACTGGCCGAAAACGTCGTACTGGTTGGTTTGATGCCGTAGCCATGAAACGTGCCGTGCAAATTAACTCTATCACTGGTTTTTGTTTAACCAAGTTAGACGTAATGGACGGCCTTGAAACCATCAAAATTTGTATTGGCTACAAACAAGCTGATGGCAGCGTTAAAGACGTACCACCAATGGCAGCCGATGATTACGATGTGATCACACCCATCTACGAAGAAATGCCAGGCTGGAGTGAAAACTCTTTTGGTGTAACTGACTATGACAAGTTACCCCAAGCCGCTAAAAACTATATCAAACGTTTAGAAGAAATCACTGGCATACCCATTGATATCATCTCAACTGGGCCTGATCGCAACGAAACTATCGTCTTGCGTCACCCTTTTGATGCCTAAACTTAACGTTTAGCATTAACTCAAAAAGCCAATCACCAGATTGGCTTTTTTGTTTAAGCCCTTCGGCCCGTTTGACTCAGTCATTGCTGCCCAAATCAACCTGTCGCTCATTGATTAGATCAGGGATAGCGTTTATTCTCCCCTCTAGTCACTAATGAGAGTTTTTATGTATTTAACAATAATCTCACTTGTATTATTTTTATGTCTCAGCCCCTCTCTCAGTACTTTTGCGAAGGCAAGCCAAGAAACTAATTTACTCGCTGTAGCCAATGACAACAACCTATTGCAATATTATGAAAACGGCGAGAGCAAAGGTCCTTCCTTTGAAATTCTGCAAGCCGTCCTAAAAGAAGCACAACTTGAAGCCAAAGTTGAGTTTATGCCTTGGGTACGTGCTTTTTCAACCGCAAAAAATAATCCCAATACCTTGATTTTAAGCATGATAAAAACACCTGACCGCGAGGCTGATTTTCATTGGATAATAAAAGTCAGTAATTTATCTAGAGTGTTTATTTCTTTGGCCAGCAAGCCAGAGAATCATGTCGATCATATACAGCAAGCCAAAAATAAATTGGTTGCGATAGTGTTAGGCTCTGCAAATTACAACGAACTCACTGCTCATGGCTTCTCAGAGCAAAAAAACCTGTATATCGTGCCTGATTCCGAACTCATGGTTACTTTACTCGCCAATGGTCGAGTTGACTTAGTTTATGAAGATCCGACGAATATTCGAAATATCTTAAATAAACAAGACAAAAAAGATGTAGATATTAGGTATAAAGAAATAAGCGCAGAAAACGAACGCAGTAGCTATATCGCCATTAACAAAAATTCAGATATGGCGATAGTTAATCGCTTACAGCAAGCCGCTCGCAAGTTTGAACAAACACCTGAATACGCAGAACTGCTTATAAGATAAAAAGTGGTGATGATGTGAATTTGGGTTTACCTAGGTTTAATGTCGCCACACATGGCTTGACCGACACGCTCAATCAAACCACCTGCCCCGCTACCCAACCTGAACTCCATGCCCACTGAAAATTAAAGCCCCCTAGCCAGCCCGTTACATCCATGACTTCGCCGATAAAATATAAACCTTCGACGTTTTTGGCCATCATGGTTTTAGATGATAGCTCGTCGGTATCGACCCCACCTAAAGTGACTTCAGCGGTGCGATAACCTTCGGTACCATTGGGTTTAAGTTGCCACTGATGAAAGGCATCGGCAATCTGTTGCAGTTGTTTGCCTTGGTATTGCTTCAGCGGTTTATTGTCGAGGCCTAAATAAGGCAGTACGGTTTGCACATAACGTTTGGCGTAGTGGGCAGACAGTGCGGTGCTTAATAGTATATCGGGCTGTTGTTGCAGGGCTTTTTGTAACTCAGCGTGTAAATCGCCATGGGGAAAAAGATCAAATTCCACAGGCTGACCCGGCAACCAGAAAGAGGATATTTGTAATACCGCTGGGCCACTTAAACCGCGATGGGTAAACAGGATACTTTCGTTAAAGCTGGTATCGTTGCACGTGGCACGGGCATCGAGTGATATACCACTCAGTTCGGCTAATACGTCTTTGTCTTGTTCATGCAGGGTAAAGGGAACTAAACCAGCTCGGGTTGGTTTAACTTTGAGGCCAAACTGTTCAGCTACTTTGTAACCAAAGGGGCTAGCGCCGAGTTTGGGCATCGACAAACCACCTGTGGCGATAACCAAAGACTCACATTGATATTGCCCTTGGTTAGTGTCGAGCTTAAAACCCTTGTCGAGCTTTTCGATGCTAAGAATTTCACATTGACTGGTGACTTTGGCGCCAGCCTTTTGGCATTCACCGAGCAGCATATTGAGAATGTCTTTGGCGCTGTCGTCACAAAACAACTGGCCGAGGGTTTTTTCGTGGTAGGCAATGCCGTATTCGGCTACTAAACCAATAAAATCCCACTGGGTATAGCGGCTTAAAGCTGACTTACAAAAGTGTTTATTGTCGGATAAAAAGTTTTCGTGGGAGGCGTACATATTAGTAAAATTACAGCGTCCACCACCGGACATTAAAATTTTACCGCCTATGCGTTTAGCATGGTCGAGCACGGCTACTGTGCGCCCACGTTTACCCGCCTCTGCCGCACAAAATAAACCTGCGGCGCCTGCGCCAATCACAATAACATCTAGTTGTTTACTATTCAGAACTCATACTCTTGTTGTTCGCCCACTCTTAAGCGCAATTCTAACAGCATCTGCAGGCAGCATGTTTAACAAGTTGAGCTCTCGCCACAAAATAGCCTGAATTTTCAATGCCGAGATTGTTATCAGAATGTGAATGTTGCAGTATCACTTAGGTAAACGTTGAGGAGATAAAGGTGCAAAACTACATATTAGCCATAGATCAAGGCACAACCAGTTCGCGCGCGATGCTATTTTCTTTAGATGGCAAACCGTGTTTTAGTGCTCAGCAAGAATTTACTCAGCATTATCCCAACAATGGCTGGGTTGAACATGACCCCGAAGAAATTTGGCAAAGCGTAGTAAGCTCGTGCCGAGATGTGATCAGCAAAGCCAATATAAAACCCAGACAAATTATCTCCATCGGCATTACCAACCAACGGGAAACAACCTTGGTATGGGATAAAACCACCGGTACGCCTATTTACAATGCCATAGTGTGGCAAGACAGGCGCACCGCAGCGCTTTGCCAAAAGCTCAGCCAAGATAACAAACTAGTCGAGTATATAAACGACACTACGGGCTTATTACTCGACCCTTACTTTTCAGCCAGCAAAATTAATTGGCTGCTCGATAATGTTGAAGGTGCGCGTGACAACGCTAACTCAGGCCAACTGCTGTTTGGCACCATAGATACTTTTTTGATTTGGCGCTTTACCCAGGGGGCAGCACACGTCACGGATGCAACAAATGCATCGCGCACCATGCTGTTTGATATTCACCAACAAGCTTGGGATGACACTTTATTAAATACCTTTGCCATTCCTGCAGCCATGTTACCTAAGGTACTTAATAGTGCGGATGAGTTTGGCCTGACTGCAGCTGATATTCTGGGCGCTGCTATTCCCATTCAAGGAGTGGCGGGTGACCAACAAGCCGCCTTATTTGGCCAAACTTGTTTTAAAGCAGGCATGGCCAAAAGCACTTATGGTACCGGTTGTTTTATGGTGCTCAACACTGGCGACAAACCCATCAAGTCAAAAAATCGTTTGCTCACCACCGTGGCTTATCGATTAAAGGGTAAAACCACTTATGCCTTGGAAGGCAGTATCTTCATGGCGGGCGCAACAATTCAATGGCTACGTGATGGCTTAAAACTCATCAGCGACGCCTCACAAACAGAAACTTTAGCTAAGATGGCCAATACCAACAGCAGCGTATTTTTAGTACCGGCTTTTACTGGTTTAGGCGCCCCTTATTGGGATCCCGACGCACGTGGTGCGATCTTAGGTTTAACCAGAGATACCGGAATTAACGAAATTGTCGCAGCGGGCTTACAGTCAGTTTGTTATCAAACCAAAGATCTGCAAAAAGCCATGGAAAGTGACGGAGTAAGGCCAACCAATCTACGTGTCGACGGTGGCATGGTTAAAAATAACTGGTTGATGGGATTTCTTGCCAACATTCTGGGCGCCGAAGTTGATCGCCCAGCAATAACGGAAACAACCGCATTGGGAGTCGCTTATTTGGCTGGGCTGCAAGCTGGTGTTTACCCCTCGTTGGAAGATATCAGTTTGCTGTGGTACTGCGAAACGACCTTCAAACCTAGCTTATCTAAAGATGAGCGGGACGTACTGTATGCTCAATGGACTAATGCGGTCGAGCGAATTTGCACGACTTAGCTGGGGGTTGAAAAGCCCTGTATTCAGTTGAGGTGTTAGCTCAGCTAATACTTATTACAACCAACCATTTTGATGGGCAATTCTGGCGGCTTCTATACGATTTTTGGCATTGAGTTTACTGGCCGCCGACGACAAATAATTACGTACTGTGCCGGGTGATAAAAATAGTTTATCGCTGATCTGTTCTGTACTTAGTCCGTCTTTGGCTAAACGCAGAGCGGCACGTTCTTTGTCGCTGAGGGGATCTTTTTCCATCCATGACTCGACCATCAGTTCGGGCGCAATGGCCGTGCCACCAGCATGGACTTTGACTATGGCTTTGATCAAATCATCTGAGGGTGAATCTTTGAGTAAATAGCCTTTTACCCCTGCATCCATGGCACGGCGTAAATAACCACTGCGCGCAAAGGTCGTCAGTATGATGGTTTTAGCGCTAAGTTTAGAATCAAAAATATGTTGGGCCAACTCAAGGCCTGTAACGTCAGGCATCTCAATATCGGTGAGTACGATATCTACCCGCTCTGCATCAGCTGCCTTTAAGTAAGTAAGGGCATGTTTACCATTAGTGCAGCGTTTAACAACATGAAAATTATCTTCTAGTTCTAGAATGGTCGCCAAAGCATCCAACAACATGGTTTGATCTTCGGCGATTAATATATTGATTTTTTGCATGTTCGATCTGCTTTATTGAGAAAGAGGCACGTAGATTTCGCTTAAGGTGCCTACCTGTTTTGATTCGGCATCCAGTTTCACCCAACCATGTAGTTTGTTTATACGTTCTTGAATACCTTTTAAACCAAAGCCCAAATTAGCGCTTTGCATTTCAGGCATGCCTTGGCCATCATCTTGCACTAATAAAACCAGACCTTGACCTTGCTTTTTAACTTCAACATTCACCTTAGTTGCCTTGGCGTGTTTGATAATATTGGTGACTAATTCACGCAATACGATGGCCAGCTCTTTATTCGCTTGCATATCCGCTTCAAGCTGGGTTTCAGTTAAATCAAATAAGTGGTAATCAAACTGGATACTAAGGCTGGCAAACACGTTTTTAGCATTGGCCAGTTCACTGAGTAAATCACTGCTGCGATAGCCCGATACCACCTCGCGTACTTGACTTAAGGCCGCACGAGAAATGTCTTCAATTTGTTTAATTTCCTGTTTGGCCTTGGCGAGATCTTTATCCAGAATACGCCCCGCAAGATCAGCTTTTAAGGTGATCACTGAAAAAGTATGGCCAATTAAATCATGCAAATCTCGGGCGATACGCTCACGTTCAGCCACTTTAGCCAGCCGTTGAGCCTCTTTTTGTGAAAGGATAAGTTCTTGTTTTTTCTCGTTTAAAGCTTGTTGATAAATAGAGGTCACACCCGTTAATACAGAAAAAATTAAGGCAGGCAGATAAAAATACACACCGTAGTCAAACAACAAACTAATCAAAACGATAGTAACAATAATCCCTGTTAATACTTGATATGCCAGTTTGATGCTTTTTAGACTATGGCACATGGCGGCGGCGTAAATAAACAAGGTACTGGCAGTAGGTGTTAAATAGGCCGCTATTACTCCCAATACAACGATGCCGACTAAATGCCATAACTTAGCCTCAAGACTCACCCAATAATAATGAAAATACAGGGCTAAAAACACTATACAGATCAACCCAGTCGCCACAAACTGCCATGTACTATGAAAATAAAAAAACACTGGCACAAAAAACATCGGCAAATAAATCAACCAAACATAAGGCGAGTAAGGCTCTTCTAAATTTCGTGGCAACAGCCAATAATCTATAGCTTTCAACAACTTCAACATGGACTTGATTCCGCTTAACGAGCTTTTTTATTAAAGGCGAGGCGTGATAATACAAAAAATATTACAGCATAAATCAATAATGCCAAGATATGCTGCCAACTATCCTGCCCAGCATCCAAATCGACTACCTTTAAAGCCAGTTGTGCAAGGTGATAAGGCGGTAAAAACTGCGCAAAATTTTGCATAAAACCAGGCAACATGCTTATTGGCATCCATAAACCGGATAAAAATGCCAAGGGCAGATAAATCAAGTTAACCACTGCAGGTGCACTTTGCGCTTTTAATACCAAACCCAAAGCTAAACCCAGCAAACAAAAGGGTAAACCACCTAATACCCAAATCGCCATCAAGGTTAACCACTGCCAAAGCTGTAACTGCACTCCGGCCATGGTCACTGCAACTACACTCAAACTAATGACTATGATCAAGGAAAATAGCATAGCCACAACTAAACGAGAGATTAGTTGAGCACTGGCTGGCATAGGTGAGGCTTCTTTAATATCCAACCAACCTTGACCACGTTCAATGGCAAGCCCAGCACCAAACGAAAACAGCGCTGGCCCCATCACGCCAAACACCCCATAAGTACAGAGCAAATAACTCGAAGCCTGCACATTACCGTGATTAAACAATACGCCAAAAAACAGATAAAAAATCACCGGAAACGACAAGGCCGGTAGGGAAAATGCCGGATTGCGAATCGTTTTAAGCCACTCAAATTTGGTTTCTAGCCAATAGAGTCGGGCTAATTGCACATAGTCCATGTCGTGTAGAGCATTAAGGTTTTGATTGGTGTTAAGCATGGTTTAGGCTCCCACTGCGGTTTGCAAGTTGACTGCTTGTTTATTTTGATTGAGATGCAAAAAGGCCTCTTCTAAACCTGCACCTTGTACCGTTAAATCTTCAATACCTGGCGCAAGTGTTAAAAGAGCCTGCAAGGTTTGGTTAGCATTGGTGCTTTGCAAACTAATGTATTTACCACTTTGTGAAACCATGGCCACAGCAGGTAAATTAGCAAAGTGAGTTGATGCCAGCTTGCTAGCAAAACGAATTAACTTGTGGCTCACGCTCGCTCTGAAATCATCGTTGTTACCCCGCTTGATGATTTCGCCATTTTTGAGCAATACAATCTGGTCGGCTAAGCTTTCGGCTTCCTGTAAATAATGGGTGGTTAATACTATGGCAGTTCCCTGATTTTTTAGGTCACGAATGGCTTGCCACAAACCCTGACGAGCTTCGACATCCATGCCCACACTGGGCTCATCTAAAAACAGTAGCTTGGGATTTCCGCAAATGCTCAGGGCAAACAACAAACGTTGTTTTTCACCACCGGATAGTTTACGAGAATAACGTTGTTGCAAATCTTGCAATCCGGCGTAGTCCATCACTTTCTGGTAGTCCATGGGTTTGGGATAATAGCTTTGAAAAAGTTGGATATGCTCTTTGATTTTTAGCGTCTCGGGCAAATTAGCCACTTGCAACATTGCACCCGTTTGACGTTTGGCTATCAGGCTGCCCGCTGGTTGACCTAGTACACTAATTTCGCCGTCGTCTGCTTGTAATCTACCTAACAAAATATTGATCAAGGTGGTTTTGCCTGCGCCATTGGCGCCTAATACCGCAACCACCTGATTTGCCTCAATGCTCAGATTAAGATTATTTAAGGCTACTTTTCCCGCAAAGGATTTATTGAGATTGCTGACTTGTGCAACGATATGTTGGCTCGATTGAATATCTGCCGAAGCTTGTATTTGCATCTTCAAAACCTGAGTAACTATTAGTAGACTCTATGATGGTCTACTCCCTGCAATTTGGTCAGGCCCAAGTGTCATTAATCTAAGATGACAATTGTCATGAGTTAACACTTCGATTGGCAGGCAATCGCTGCTTACTTGGCACTTTTTCAGATAAATATTATCTGCTTTACGTTTTGTCTTATGTTGAATTTGCTGTCCTGATTTGTGGTAAATTTGCCAACTATTTGTAATAGATTTGTTATAACACTCCACATTTAAACAGGCCTTGATAATGAACAGACGCGATATTCTGAAATACACTGCCATGCTCACAGGTACCGCACTATGCGCGCCTCTGACTAGTGCCATGTTATCCGGTTGTAGCCCACAACCCGTTGTTGCTACAGCAGGTTCAGCGACACCTAACTTGCATTTTTTTAGTCAGGATGATTTTCAACTAATTAGCCACATCATGGACGTGATTTTACCCAAGACTGATAGCCCATCAGCTACTGACGTAGGTACTAACCTCATGATGGATCAGATGTTTGGTGTGGTATTTATGCCTGACTATCAAGCTAAGTTCGCTGATTTGTTTGCCGATCTGCGCCAGTACTTAGCCACCAACAAATTTGCAGAGCTGTCAAAGGATCAACAAGTGACCTTATTGCAAAAGCTAGAATTGGAAGATAAACAAAGCAAGGCTTACTGGGCTTATATGGATATCAAACAGCAAACCGTTGCCTACTTCTTAAGCTCAGAGCAAATCGCTGAAAACTTTTTAAATTACCTGCCTATTCCGGGCGAATACAAACCTTGTGTGTCATTAGCAGAATTAGGAGGAAAGGCATGGGCGATATAAATAAGCCAAATCATTTTGATGCCATCGTTATAGGCTCAGGCATCAGTGGTGGTTTTGCTGCCATGGAATTGTGCACTAAAGGTTATAAAACCCTAGTGTTAGAGCGTGGCCGTATGGTTAAACATGGCGAATATCCTACCGCCCACATGGACACTTGGGATTTACCTAATCGTAACAAAGTATCCCTTGAAGAACGTGAGCAACATTTTGAGAAACAAGACCGCTTAAACTGGTGGGTGAACGAAGACAACAAACACTGGATCAATAAAGACGATGTTAATCCTTATAATGAGGATGAACGTTTTGACTGGATCCGTGGTGATCATGTTGGTGGCCGCTCAATCATGTGGGGTCGCCAATGTTACCGCTGGAGTGATATCGATTTTGAAGCCAACCTTAAAGAAGGAGTCGCCGTTGACTGGCCAATTCGTTACCGCGATATCGAACCTTGGTACGACTATGTGGAAACCTTTGTAGGAGTCAGCGGCCAAGCCGAAGGCTTAAAACAGATACCCGATGGCAAATTTTTGAAACCTTTTCCACTTAACTGTGCCGAGCAAGGTTTCCGTGAATCTGTGGCTAATGTTTATCCTGATCGCGTCGTCACACCAGGGCGCGTAGCCCATTTAACCGAATATAACCCTGAAGTACACAAAGGTGCCCGCGGGCAATGTCAAGCCCGCGATCGTTGTTGGCGTGGTTGTCCTTTTGGTGCTTACTTCAGCAGCCAATCAGCCACCCTACCCGTCGCCACTGAAACCGGCAATTTAACCATTCGTGCCGACAGTGTGGTCATGGAAATTTTGTATGACGCCACCACTAAAAAAGCCAGCGGCGTTAAAGTCAAAGATGCCAACACAGGTGAGATACTCGAATATACCGCACAAATTATCTTCTTAAATGCCAGCTCAGTGGCGAGTGCTTCAATATTATTAAATAGTCGTTCAGAAACCTTCCCGAACGGTTTAGGTAATACCAGCGGCGAAATTGGCCATAACTTAATGGATCACCATTATGGTATGGGTGCTTCTGGCATATTGCCAGGCCACGAAGATGACTATTTTCAAGGGCGTAAACCCACAGGATTCTATATCCCACGTTTCACTAACATTGATGAAGAATCAAAACAAAGTGGCTATACCCGTGGGTTTGGCTATCAGGGCAGCGCACGGCGCATTCAAAATAATCCTGAAGGCTTAGTAGGTGATGCCTTAAAAGCGCAGGTCTTTAAACCCGGTCCTTATCACATAGGCATGACCTGCTTTGGTGAAATGCTGCCTTATCACGAAAATCGCATGTACCTTAATTTTGAGCAGCAAGATAAACACGGCTTTCCGCTAATTACCTTTGATGCCAAATTACGTGAAAACGAAAATAAACTGCGTGAACACGGCGTTAAATGTGCAGTAGAAATGCTCGAAGCTGCAGGTTGTACCAACATCTCTAGCTACAATAGTGCCACTGCACCAGGCGCCTGTATTCACGAAATGGGCACTGCCCGCATGGGCCGCGATCCCAAAACCAGCGTACTCAACCAATGGAATCAAATGCACGATGTACCTAATGTATTTGTCACCGATGGCGCGTGTATGACCAGTTCTGGCACCCAAAACCCCAGCATTACTTATATGGCACTGACCGCCCGCGCGGTGGATTATGCGCATAAGCAAATCCAAGCAGGTAAGTTGTAAAACGACCAGCAATAAATAACAAAAGCCCCGCATAAAGAAACCATGCGGGCTTTTTTATCGTTTAATATATTGCTGCTCTATGCAACCTACGCGCTGCTTACTTTTAGTCGTCATTGCTAAAAAATATGACTCGCACAGAATTTTAAAAACCAATAGGCAAGCTGTCTATGGCCGTATTAGCTCTGAGCTCTTTACTGCACCCTATATACCCAAACAACCTGAAGATGCAGGATTCAGTGGGAATTAAATCCGTTTTAGACAAGGCGAATGCTTGAAGGTCTAGTGGGCTAAATCGAAAGCATTTAACGCGGTATAAAACGGATTTAAACCCACCGGCATGGCGCTTCTGAGGGGGCTTATTTCGGTGTTGAACTGATTTGAAAGGGTAATGCCATTCCTACATCAGTTCGCCTAGAACTAAGCTCCCTCAGAAACGCTGAAACTCGTATCTTAAGGTTGTTTGGGTATATACCCAAGCAACCTGAGATGAACAATGCCCATAGTAAACATTGTCGTTATGACGGCTTTAGGTGATACTGGCAAAAAAATAAAAACATTGCCGTTAAAAATTTAATGCCACTTTTCACACGATTATTATTCAATACGACAAGTATATTGTTGTCATTTCAGGTGAGCACTTTCCTGATCCCTTGGCTCTTAATCATTTGGTTAACTTACAATGAAAGTCCTGAAATTGTCGGGCAATTTGGCTACATCTTAGCTGTCGTTTCACCACTTTGTATGTTGCTAGCCAGTCCCTCCCGTAATTTCTTACTATCGTGCGAGCATTACAGCGACAAACAATCCTTGGATATGCGTAAAGTACTTGCTATTGCAGGCGTTTTTATTGCTTTTGCCATCGGACTGGTGCTTGATGCGCTGGTATTAATTAGCGCTATTTATCTTGCCAAAATCACTGAGCTGTTTTTCGATCTGAAGATAGCGACTTTGCTAAAACAAAATAATAAAACCGCCTTGTTTAAGCTTAGTATTTTAAAGTGGCTGTGTATTTTTTTGGTGTTACTGTGTTCATTATTTATTAGCAACATCACCTTGCTGTTACTGCTGCTTGCTGCGCTTTTTATCCTAGTCACCCTTGGTTTTACTCTGTTTCAAACTATTCAGTTTAATGGCTTACAGGGTATGTTATTGAATGTTTTACCTCTGTCGTCGAGTGCCTTGGTGTTTAGTTTGTATTTTAATATTCCCCGTTATGTTTTGGGACAAGCTGATCAGAAAGCCATTCTTGGGGTGTTCACTATTAGTAGTTTTATATTGATGGGCGCTCTCGTCTTTGTTAATACCCTAATGCAATCTAGGCTGCATGCGCTATCTAGAGATCTAGTTTCTCGGCACATGGATAAATTTATTAAGTCAGCTGTGTCGGCATTTCTTTTTGTTGCGGCCGTGTATGCACTGCTGCAGTTTTTTCGTTTAGATTTTTTCTCTATACCATTTTGGCAGGTACACAATAACCTCAATACCGAAAACCCACAGTTTAATAGGATTTATCAATTAGTCTTATTGATGAGTTGGGGACCATTACTCTTTTCTTTTGCTAATTACTTTTTAATCGTGCAACAAAAATATAAATCTTTGTTAGTACTAAGCAGTTTTAATGCGCTTATCTCCTTAGTATTGTGTTCCTATGCCTTTGATTATGCTGGATTTGAAGGGCTTATGTGGGTTGTTAATCTGAGTGGCCTAGTCCAATTTTTTGTGGTTATTATGCTCTGTTGGCATAAACGAGAAACGGCTTAATGGAGCATCTTTTTTTCTATTTATCTGCACTTGTTTTGATAATCAAACTCGTGCTTGAGATCACCCGTTTTGAAGGAAAAATTAGCCCCTTAGCGATTTATATCTTTTGCTATTTCTATTTCTGTTTTGGTCCCTATATGGCAAATATGTTGCTGCTACCCATCTATAGTGGCATCAAAGTCGACTATTTATTTCAGTCTTCTTTTGCTTTTTTTCTGGCAATCGCGACCTTGAGCCTGTTCCCTGCCAATGTAGTGGCCAAATTAGACTTAGGCTTTTCTTTGGTAATTAAAGAGCCCATCTTACTTAGGCAACTGGCAATGTTTTTTATGTCAGTCCCCATCATATTGTTGTTTATGTTTGCTTTCGCCAGAATAGGCTTTGCCCCCTTAGATAAAGTTCAACGTATTCAATCTATAGGTATCGCTCACTATGTCATATTAACGCTATGGCCTTTATTTCTTTTCTGCTACCTGACCGTTTCTCCTAAGATAGACATGTCGCGTAAAACCTTGTTTAAATTTAGCGCCATCGTTTTTCTCTATTTTTCATATTGTTATTATATGGGAGAGCGGGATTTTGCCTTGCTGATTGTGCCCTTATATTTTTGGTTATATAAAGACAAAACCATCGCCTTATGGAAAATTCTGCTTGGTGGTTCATTAGGAGCCTTAGGTTTTACCATGATGTCAGCAGGGCGAAGCAGCGAGTTTGATGGTGGAGGACTTGAGTCCTTTTTAAACCAAGGCAGCAATTTAATGGTAACGTCAAATCTACTTTCTTGGTTGGATAACGGTATGCTTATTCAGTTGGGCGAAAGTTATTTTTCTGGTTTTGTTAATATGATGTCCCTCGGCGCTATCAAGTTGACAACGCCATTATCTATCTGGTTCAGTCGTCAATATTCTTCAGCAGCAAACGATGGAGCTTACGGCTTTTCTATTGAAGGTGAAGCCTTATTGAATTTTGGCTTTGCAGGAATACCTGTTTTATTTTCACTAATTGCGATTTTCATGGCATGGAATTACCACGGTTTTTTAAAAAATAAACCCTTTGGTATTTTGATGACCTATTTTAACTTGTTCTATTTTGTCTATGCGATAAGGGGGGAGTCACTGATATTATTTAAAGCTTTTATCTACTGCTGTGTGATATTTTTTGCTTCTATCCTAATCTCACAGCGCGGACGTATGTATTTTAAGGTGTCACGTGATAGTTGATGTCGTTATAGAGCAGCGCTTTTATCGTTGTGCAGAGCATAAATTTTGGACAGACAATGCCTTCCCTTATGATTTTTGGACGCGCTATTTACACGTATTCCAATCCGTCAATATTGTTGCCCGGGTAGCACTGGTAGACAAACCTCATTCTGACTGGAAACGAGTGGATGGTCAGAACGTTAATGTTGTTGTCTTGCCCAGTTATATTGGTCCGTGGCAGTTTTTGCTCTCGTTAAGCAAAATTATTCGCGTTTTGCGCGCGCGTAAAACCCTCACACGAGCCGTTATTTATCGCATTCCAGGGATTTTATCTACGCTTTACCATTTTACTGCCCAAGCTAACAATAAGCCCTACGCAGCTGAAGTTGTAGGGGATCCCGCCGATGTGTTTGCCAAAGGTGCCAGTAAAAGTGTTATTCGGCCCTTAATAAAAAGCGTGTTTGTAAAGATGTTAAAGTGGCAGTGTCTTGGTGCTGCAAGTATTTCTTATGTCACTGAAGTGAGTCTACAACGACGTTATCCCCCCAACCCATTAGCCTTTCATACACATTATTCGTCGATTCAATTAGAGGACAATGATTTCCACATTCGGCCTCAATATGCTCTTACTCAGCCTCTAAAGTTAATTTGTATTGGCAACCTAACTCAACCCTATAAAGGTTGTGATTTTATGCTTCAAACCTTAGCTCAACTTAAACAACAGGGCTTAGCGTTTACGTTGCGCTGGGTGGGTGGTGGTTATTTACAGGCCCAAATGCAAGAGTTGGCAAAACAACTTGGTATAGCGCAATACGTGACATTTGTTGGCAACCTCGCCGATAGGCAAGCTATTCGAGATGAATTGGACAAGGCGGATATATTTGTATTGTCTTCACGTCAGGAAGGTTTACCCAGAGTATTGATCGAAGCCATGGCGCGCTCCTTAGTATGTGTGGCGACCAATGTGGGCGGCGTACCAGAATTATTACCGGAAAACTTCATTGTTGAACGCGATAATCAGGCTCAATTGGGCCAAGTGTTAAGCGCGCTGGCAGGCTACTCAAGTACACAATTATTAGCCAGCTCTGCGCAAAACCACCAAAAAGCCCGTCAGTATGAAAACTCAGCTTTAGTCGCACGGCGTAACGCCATGTATCAACATTTATTGGAAACGATGTAATGCGCATTTTGCATTTATTAAAAACCGCCGTTGGCGCAAGTTGGGCCCTACGACAAACTTCCGAGCTGGTTAAACTTGGAGTAGAGGTGCATTTGGCCTTACCTGAAGGGCCTATGGTCAGTAAGTACCAACAAGCTGGGGTTAAAGTCCATATTTTTGATCCCAGCATAGAGCTCAAAAAACCGTGGAAGAACGTCGCGCAAATTAAACGACTCAGAGCCTTAGTAGACGAGGTGCAGCCGGATATTATTCATAGTCACTTTGTGGCGACTACTTTGTTAATGCGTTTAGCCCTGCGTAAATATGCAATTCCTCGGATTTTTCATGTGCCCGGCCCTTTGCACCTTGAGCATCTCATATTCAGAAACGTGGAGCTGGGTTTAGCCCAGCCTCAAGATTTTTGGTTAGCCTCGTGTTTGTGGACTCAAGGGCGTTATGAACGTTCCGGTATTGCCAGTGATAGAGTGGGCTTGGCTTATTACGGGGTTAATGAAGAAGATTTTTTGTTTCAGCATTCGCCTAAAGTTGATCTCAGAAAACAGCTTAATTTACCCAATGATAGTTTTATTGTGGGCATGGTGGCGTATTTTTATGGACCCAAAAGGTATCTTGGCCAAACTCGGGGTTTAAAGGGCCATGAAGACTTGATTGATGCTATCGCCATCGTTAAACATCGCCATCCTCAGGTTAAATGTATTTTTGTGGGCGGACCTTGGGGTAAAAGCCATGATTATTTTAATACCGTTAAAGCTTATGCCCAACAAAGGGCCGGTGATGCCTGTGTCTTTTTAGGCTTACGTAATGATGTGCCTTTGTTGTATCCCCAGTTTGACTTAGCGGTGCATCCTTCTCATTCTGAAAATGTTGGTGGCGCGGTTGAATCTATGTATGCTCAGGTTGCTACTTTGACAACTAATGTTGGGGGCTTTCCTGATCTAGTGATTGATGGTCAGACGGGATATATGGTTGAACCCAAATCACCTAGCCAATTGGCCGCCAAAATCATTCAGGCCATTGAACAACCCACTGACAAACAGCAGATGATCGCCAATGGTTTACATAAGGTGTCACAAGTCATGAATGTTGAACATAACGCTAAACAAGTATTTGATTTTTATCAGCATATACAGCGATTGAAGGCCAAATAACATGCTTAAACGCAGTTTAGATATATTGGTATCCGGACTAGTTTTATTATTGGCCTTGCCAGTATTACTGTTATTGGCGCTGTTGATCCGGCTTAAATTAGGTAGCCCGGTGTTATTTATGCAAAAACGCCCGGGCAAGGATGCTATTCCCTTTAACATGTTGAAATTCCGCAGTATGACCAGCGAAACGGATGAGCAAGGTGAATTATTATCTGATGAACGACGTTTAACCCGCTTTGGCCAGTGGCTGCGAGCGAGCAGCTTAGACGAGTTGCCCGGTTTAATTAATGTGCTTAAGGGGGACATGAGCTTAGTGGGGCCACGCCCTCTATTGGAAGATTATTTGCCTCTGTATAATGCCAAACAACAAAGACGCCACGATGTTCGGCCGGGTATCACAGGCTGGGCACAAGTGAATGGCCGCAATGCCCTGAGCTGGGAACAAAAATTTATTTATGACGTATGGTATGTGGATAACCAATCTTTTTGGCTAGATTGTAAAATATTGGCAATGACAGTGCTAAAAGTCATTAACAGAGCAGATATTAGTCATGCCGGTGAGGCCACTATGTCTAGGTTTACTGGCAGTCCCATTGAGGCAGACAAACATGACTAAACATTTAATCATCTTAGGGGCTGGAGGCCATGGTAAAGTGGCGGCAGATTGCGCCGCATTGCTGGGCCGTTATAGCCGTATTAGTTTTTTAGATGCCCTTTATCCGCAGTTACAACAAACTGGTCGCTGGCCGGTAATTGGTAAAGGTGAGGATGTTAGTCAATTTAAACAAGCAGATACCGAATTTTTTGTGGCGATAGGTAGTAATCAAATCCGCCAAAAAGTCACCCGTCAATTACTTACACAAGATTGCCAACTGGCGACGTTGATCCATCCTATGGCCTATGTCAGTCAACCTGAGCTTATCGGTGCGGGTACCTTGGTGTGTGCTAATGCGGTGGTGAACATCGACAGCAAAATTGGTTTGGCCAATATCATTAATACCGGTTCCAGCGTGGATCACGACTGTGTATTGGGAGATTTTGTGCATATTGCCCCTGGCGTGAGGCTCGCTGGTGCAGTTTGTATCGGAGAAAGTAGTTTTATCGGCATCGGCAGTGTTATTATTCCTGGCAAGATAGTCGGTAGCTCTTGCATTTTAGGTGCAGGAAGCACCTTATTAACCGATTTAGCTGATTATGCAGTAGCAGTGGGTAGCCCCGCTAAAGTAATAAAACAACAATAACAAGTTTACTTAAGAGGTAATAAACATGCTGAATGGCCCATTCTCTCCTTGGCCGTGTTTCGACGCCGCAGAAAAACAAGCCGTATTAGAGGTACTGGATTCCAATAAAGTGAATTATTGGACCGGTCAACAGTGCCGTGAATTCGAAAAGAAATTTGCCGCTTATTTTGAATCTGATTATGCCGTTGCTGTTGCTAATGGCACAGTGGCACTGGATCTTGCTTGGCAAGCATTAGCCTTGCCCAAGGGCTCTGAAGTCATCGTTACCTCACGTACTTTTATCGCCTCGGTTTCCTCTATTGTATTGGCTGGTTTAACGCCGGTATTTGTTGATGTCGAGTTAGATAGTCAAAATATCAGCGCCGACACTATTGCCCCACATATCACCACTAATACCTCTGCGATATTATGTGTGCATTTAGCTGGCTGGCCCTGCGAAATGGACGGCATTATGGCTTTAGCCAAGCAGCATGGTTTGTTTGTGGTTGAAGATTGCGCCCAATCTCATGGTGCAAAATACAAAGGTAAATCCACAGGTAGTATTGGCGACATCGCCGCTTGGTCATTTTGCCAAGATAAAATCATGACCACTGCCGGTGAAGGTGGCATGGTCACCACTAATCGTAAAGATTTGTGGGAAAAAGTCTGGTCATTTAAAGATCACGGCAAGTCATTTAGCGCAGTATATGAAAAACAGCATCCTCCTGGTTTTCGTTGGTTACATGAGTCTATCGGCACCAATTGGCGTATGTTAGAAGTGCAAGCGGCGGTAGGCTTAAAACAACTGGAAAAAATGCCCGACTGGACAGCTAAACGTCAGGCTTACAGTCAACAAATATGGACTATCGCTGGGCAATGTAAAGCTCTACGGGTACCAAGCATCCCCGCTTACATCGAACATGCAGCTTACAAATGTTATGTATTTGTCGAACCTAGTCAGTTAAAAACCGGTTGGAATAGAGACCGCATTATCGACGCAATTAATCAGCAGCAAGTACCGTGTTTTTCTGGTTCTTGTTCAGAAGTTTATTTAGAAAAAGCTTTTGACGATACCCCTTACCGACCCAAGCAGCCTTTAGTTAACGCCATCGAACTTGGCCAAACCGCCTTAATGTTTTTAGTTCATCCTACTTTGCAACAGTATGAAATTGATAAGTGTTGTGAGGTACTTGCCGAGGTCATGTTAGAGGCCAGCTTATAATGCAGTTTAAACAGCTGTTTGAATTAAGCCCCCGTGCCAAGCTGATACTTGAGCTCTGCTGGGATTTTTTAGCTTTAGTAACAGCAACTTTTTTTGCATATTGGCTGAGGCTAGGTATCGACGCTTGGCATTTTGAACAAAATGAATGGCTGGCGGTTAGCGCTAATATTGGTTTTACTTTGGCTCTGTTGGCTTTTTTAGGTCACTACCGGCAGATTATTCGTTATATCGGCGGTCGGGCAATTTATATTGTATTGCTCGTCTTGAGCCTATCTACCTTGTATTTATTTGCCGCACGTTTAGCCCTAAATATCCAGATCCCCACCACAGTGCCCTTTATTTATTGGATGTTAAGTGCCCTTTTAATTATTACGCCACGCTTTTTAATTCAGGCTTCATCTCAGGCACAAAGTTATAAATTGCGCGAAAAATGTCTCATTTACGGCGCTGCCCGAGAAGGACGCTTACTCGCTCAATCCCTTAGGGCTGGTAACGATCTTCATCCCGTGGCCTTTATTGACGACAAAGGTAAATACCACGGTAGAACAATCTCAGGTTTGCCGGTGGGGAGTTTGGCCGATATTCCCAAGTACGTTAAACAACATGGCGTGAGTAAGATGTTGTTGGCCGTGCATAATACCTCGCCAGAACGCCGTAAAGAGTTGATTACTGAACTCGAACCTTTTGCTATTGAGTTACTCAGTATCCCCAATATTCAGGACATACTATCCGGTAAACACAAGATTGATGAACTGCGCGAAATCCGCATTGAGGATCTCTTGGGTCGTGAACCTGTGCCTCCTATTACAGAGTTGCTGGATATCAATATCAAACTCAAACATGTGATGGTAACGGGAGCGGGTGGCTCCATCGGCAGTGAATTATGCCGTCAGATCATCAAATCACAACCTGCTTCACTGATCTTGTTTGAACTGTCTGAATTTAATTTGTACCAGATTGAAAACGAGCTGAAAAGCCAATATCCAGATATTCCACTGATCCCAATATTGGCGAGTATTCAGGATAATGAGGTCTTACGCAGTACCATTCAGGAGTACCGTATTCAGACTATTTACCATGCAGCGGCCTATAAACATGTGCCCATGGTCGAAGCAAATCCTTTGGCTGGTATTCGTAACAATGTTTTTGGTACGGCTAACGTGGCCTTAGTGGCTGCCGAGTTTGATGTGGAAAAATTTGTTTTGATCTCCACCGATAAAGCGGTGCGCCCCACCAATATCATGGGGGCCACTAAACGTTTTGCCGAACTTTATATTCAGGCGATTGCTGAATTAAGCTCGGGTACTGAATATGCGATAGTACGTTTTGGTAATGTACTGGGTTCATCTGGCTCGGTAGTACCACTGTTTACCAAACAAATTCAAGCGGGAGGGCCAATTACGGTTACTCATCCCGATATTATTCGTTATTTTATGACCATCCCAGAAGCTGCCCAATTGGTGATCCAAGCCGGCGCCATGGGCACTAAAGGTCAGGTGTTTGTGCTCGACATGGGGCAGCCGGTCAAGATTGTTGATTTAGCACACAAAATGGCGCATTTGATGGGGCACAGCTTAAAAACCTCAGATAATCCCAATGGCACTATCGAACTCAAATTTTCGGGCTTGCGCCCAGGCGAGAAACTGTTTGAAGAGTTGCTGATTGACGATGCGGATACCCAAACCCAGCATCCACGGATCATGGGAGCCGATGAAGCCAAATTACCCTTTGAAGATGTGGTGTTGTTATTTGATGAGTTAAATCGATTATTGCTCAACCATAATGCCAGTGGTGCCAAAAAACTGCTGCGCAAGGCTCCATTGGGTTATGCACCTAGTTCCAATAGCAACTAACTAGTGCGTTGTGGCCATGGCTAATTGTTATAGAAAGCTTCAAATCTGCCGATAGAGGTAGTTAACGGAATTAACTAACACATTTGTCAGCTTGTCATTCTACGTTAATGGACAGCCTACTGTGCGTCGAGACTAATGAAAAATAATACTTCTAAATACGTTATGGTATTTTTGTGCTTGTGTTGCACGACTAGGGCTTTTTCACAGGTTGAGAGCATAAACAAAGACGCTAGCATTTTAGAAATATCAAGCTCTGCCTTATACACTGACAATATTAATCCTACTGTGAATGGACAATCCGCAGCTACGGGCGTGTCTATTACTCCACATGGACAACTGATTGCAACACCAACTTACGTTTGGTTTGTATTGGATTATCGCGCAGAGCTTCAGCAATATCGTTTAAATGACAATTATTTACTGAGCAAAAATCAACGATTTAATGGTTATCAGGGCAGTCTATTAGCTCGTGTATTTTTAGCGGATGCTTGGCACGTGGACGCGAAGTTCGAACACAATAATCAAACACAGCAATATGGCAGTGGTATTTCTCGCCTAAAAAGTAATGTCTTAGAGGCAGATCAATTGCAAACCAATACAGCCAGTGCCCGTTTGGTTTATGGGAGTGATACCTCTACCCGCTTTGTCTCAGTGAATGCAGGAATTAAACAAGATACCTATCAAGAAAATAACAGTTATTCAGCGTTATTTAATGCTAAACAACAGTTTGTCGAAGCAAATTTATCCTATCGCTACTCTGAAGCGTCAAAAATAGCGATGCAAGTTACGAGCAAAAAAGATGATTACGAGGCGGTATCTAGAGACGATAGTGAGTTAATTGAGGCTTTAATTGGTGTGGAATGGAGCCCAAGTGGAAAAAGCCGTTTGCAGCTAATGATTGGTAAATATCAGCGAACTTTTGACACCGCAAAAAATTCCTCCGGTGTGGCTTGGAATGGTGTTTTTGATTATGCCCCTCGGGAAGATCTACTTATTTCACTTGGCACTTCGCGTACATCAGGCTCTTCAATTAGCGAGACTACCACAGATAGCGTAACTCAGACTGTGCGAGCTAAAGTGGCCTATATGTACAGTAATCAATGGCAGTTCACGCTAGGTGCCTCTTCAGCAAACACCCAATTTAAGAACAATGAAGGGGTATTTGAACTGGATGAACAACAGGGGCAAGCGGAGCTCATATTAGAAATGAATGATCATAGTAAGGCCACGTTAGCGTTTGCTCTGCAAGATGTGGCGACCAATGATCCGGCATTTTCTTTTAGGCAAAATAAAGTAGGAATGACATGGCACTACAGTTTTTAAATTGGATGCTGGTCGCTATCTTCTTATTGCCTGCAACATTGTTGGCAGAAGAGGAAAAAATCACTATTGGTAGCGGCGATGTAGTGATCATCGATGTATATAATGAAAAAGATCTCTATGTCAAAGCACAAGTCCCTAAATCTGGCTTATTACGTATTCCCTTGCTGGGTGACATTGATGTTGTAGGTAAAACCCCCGTTGAGTTAAGTCAGTATTTAGAAGAAGCTTATTTAGACGGGTACTTAGTCTTACCCAGTGTGACCGTGTTAATCGATAGTTTTCGTCCCATCTATGTCAAAGGCGCGGTTAAATCAGCGGGCTCGTTTAAATTCGAATTGGACTTAACTGTCGATCAAGCGATCGCAATTGCGGGTGGTTTGAAGGATAGAGCGTCAAATTCCAACTGGTACGTCATCCGAGGTAAAGACAAGGAACGTATTAAAGTGACTAAAGAATCACGCATATTCCCAGGTGATATTCTCGACATTGAAGAAAGCCTGTTTTAATCATGTCAGACAAAAAAACATCTCAATCCGCTAATGAAATTACGTTTGAACTAGCAGACCTTTTTTCTTTTTTATGGAAGAAAAAGTTTCGCTTAATTTTTACCTCTGCGCTAATTATTGTTGCTACTGGTTATTATGTTTCCAAGTTACCTAAAGTGTATAGCGCCAGCAGTACTATTCTGCTTGGTAAAGGCGAGCAGAGCTTGGGGCTGCCGAGTGCATTGAGTAATTTCTCCAGAGGCAGCAATAGTGAAACGGATACCTACTTAGAATTTATTCGTTCTCGGCAATTTCTCAAAGGCATAGTGGATACACTATTTTTAACTAAAGTTGCTGAATTCAGACCTAAACGTAATGAGAGTAATGAAGAAAAGGTCAGTAATTATGCCATCGGCATATTATTAAATAATTTAGTGTTAACTAAAGTTGGCTCTACCGATTTAATAAAAGTGACTTATTATTCTCAAAACCCAATGATCGCTGCTGATGTTGCCAATTTAATTGGCCCTGCTTTTTTTAGTTATCATGCGGATATGACCAAGAAAAAGGCCGGAGATACCTCTGTCTGGCTTAATAATCAATTAGCAGACTTACAAGATAAATTACTTAAAGCAGAAAATGCTATGCAAGTTTTTATCGAAGAGCATAAATTGATCGGTGCGAATACCGAAATTGAATTGGCTAAAGCAGAACTGGCGACTTTATTACAAGAGCGCATGGCAACAGATAAAGCTTTATCAGACATTCAGGCGACGGTGCAAAGTATAGAAGTCGCGAATGGTGATGTTGCAATTATGATGCAAATTCCGTGGGTTATGAATAATCCTATGGTCGAAAATTTACGTAACAATATCTTATCTAAAGAGCAGAATTTTGCGGAATTGAAAAAACGCTACAAAAGTAAACACCATAAATTTATTGTCGCCCAAGGGGCTATAAACGATTTAAAAACGGAACAGAAAAATTTACTGAACCGCCTTGCTGTTGGTCTAAAACAAAGCATGGCTACCTTAGTTCAACGTTTGCAAGATTTACAAAAAAAGATTGAGGTAACAAAAGCTCGATTTAGTGGGCTAAGCCGTTACGAAGTTGAGCTTGTCAAATTAAAACGTGGAATAGAAACTACACAAAACTTGTATCAGGTTTTTGTATCTCGTTTACAAGAAACAGAACTATTGAAAGGCTTGGATAAAAATAAAGAATTTGCAGTAATTGATTATGCGGTGATTCCGCAAAATCCCACTAAGCCACGAGTAGTAATGTTGATGTCGGTTACCGTTTTATTAGCCGTCGTTTTTAGCAGCGGTTTTTGGTTGATTTTACATCTTGTGAGCGACCGTAAAACACGTCTAAAACAATTACTCAGATCATTAGACGTCCCCTTGTTGGGCGAAATTCCAAAGTTAAAAACGAAAGCTAGTGCCAAGTCGATTGCGAATGTTGTTGATATTGGACAACTTGACCGCCAATTTTCTGAAGCGATACGTTCACTGCGTACTGAGGTTTTGGTTAGGTCAGACAATCTTGAAAATAGGATCATCGCACTCACTGGTATCAAAAATGGTGATGGGAAGACAACATTGAGCATCAGTTTAGCCTTGGCGTTTGCGAAGTTAGAGAAAGTCATTTTAATTGATAGTGATTTGCGATCTCCGGCAATAGCAAAGTCTTTTGGTTTAGACAAAGATCACCCAGGGATTTCTAATTTGATCAGTCGCCAAGTTCCTTTTTCAGAGTGTGTTTTTCGCCATCCAGATTCTAAGTTACGTGTATTGCCCAGTGGCCCTATTCCAGCTGATCCGATGATTTATATTTCGACATCACGTTTTGCCCAATTAATTAAAAAGCTCGGAGTCGTTTACGAACGAGTAGTATTAGAAACTCCCTCTCTAGATACAGTCAGTGATACCTTTGTATTGTCTCGTTTGGTGGATGGTATTATTTTGGTTTGTGATGTTGAAAATACGGATAACGATAGCCTAATTGAAGCAATACAAAGATTAAGAGAGATGGGGGCGCCACTGTTGGGTGTGGTTTTCAACAAAGTCAAAGACGTTAAATCCAGATTTTCTAAACACCAAGTGAAGGCTCTAGCCGTTAAAAAGTCTACTTAGCTTGGCTGGTAATAATACCCAGCTTGGTTAAACTAAACACCTGATTCAAAACCGTCTTTTAATATAGAGTAACATTTTTTGCATCCTTTACAGACACTGCATACCTTTGGCTTTCCTGCCTTCGCTCAGCAACTTGAATATATTCATACCTTGGCAGAGGCTAAACAACTGCTAACTAACTTAGGTGAGCGCGCTCACTATATCTTAGGGGAAGGCAGTAATACGGTGTTCTTAGAAGATTTTGCTGGTAGCGTGTTTAAAATCGCGATTAAAGGTATCAGCCTACATGAACACCCTGACTATTATGAGTTGCATGTTGGTGCGGGTGAAAACTGGCATGCTTTGATCGAATGGTGTTTGGCTCGCAACATCAGAGGTTTTGAGAATTTAGCGCTGATCCCAGGCACGGTAGGCGCAGCACCTATTCAAAATATTGGGGCTTATGGGGTAGAGATAGAGCAGTTTATTCATCGTGTTGAGTATTTGTGTTTATCCACGGATGAGCTTAAAAGTTTGAGTCGTGAAGAATGTCAGTTTGCTTATCGTGACAGTATTTTTAAACATCAGTTAGCCGGTAAGTTTGTTATTGGCATGGTAACGTTTCGCTTGACAAAAAGCTGGCAGGCTAATGCCCGTTATGCTGAACTGAAAGAACTGAGCAATCCAAGCGCACAAGACATTTTTGCCAAAGTTGTACAAGTACGGCAGGCCAAATTACCTGATCCTAAAAAAATCGGCAATGCTGGCAGTTTTTTTAAAAACCCTATTATTCCTTTAGCTTTATATCAGCAGTTGCAGCAGCGTTTTGCTGAACTACCCAGTTACCCAGTTAATGAACAGCAGGTTAAAGTACCTGCTGCATGGTTGATTGACCGATTGGGTTTTAAAGGCAAACAGCTTAATGGTATACATTGTCATGTTACTCAACCGCTGGTTTTAACTAATGATGGCAGTGGCACGGGTGAGGCATTATTGACACTGGCAAGGCAAATCAAACAAGCCGTTAAACAAGACTTTGCTATCGAATTAGAAAACGAGGTGCAGCTTGTTAACAATCAAGGTTTGGTCCATGTATAAATTAGAGACTTGTAATAGGGATAAATGCCATTGAATCAACTCAGTAGTGACGCAATCCGCACCCGCATAGTGGAATACTTAGCACCGGGGCATTTTTGTTCAGGTGAAGTATTAGGGGAACAACTCGGGATTTCGCGAGCCGCAGTATCAAATCATATTAAATGCCTGCATGACCTTGGCCTTGATATTTATAGCGTGCAAGGCAAGGGTTATAAACTTGCTCAGCCGCTTATTTTACTTAACAAAAGCACTATTGCCGCTCAGCTAAGTAATCCGGGTAACGCCAATTTAATTGTGCTCAATGTGATTGATTCCACTAATCAATATATTAAGGAGCATCAAACAGAATTACCAAATGGTTTTGTTTGTTTGGCAGAAGCCCAAACGGCGGGGCGCGGACGTCATGGTCGGAAGTGGGTCTCGCCTTATGGCGCGAGTATGTACCTGTCCATGCACTGGACTTTTGCCTTGGGTTATCAGGCTTTAAATGGCCTGAGCCTAGTCATCGGCGTAGCTGTGGTAGAAGCATTGAAAAAACTCGGCATAGTAGAAGCGCAAGTTAAATGGCCTAACGATATTTACGTACAAGGTAAAAAACTGGCTGGAATTCTAATCGAAGTGGAAGGCCAAATGGGCGCGACCTGCCAATGTGTGATAGGTATTGGCCTTAACGTTGCTTTACCCACTTCAGTGACTCAAATCGACCAACCCTATACCGATATGCAATCAATACTAGAGCAAGATATTGATCGTAATCGCTTTGCTGCCACCCTGATTAATGAGTTACATACCACCATGGAAGTCTTTGAAAAATCTGGACTGCAACCCTTTATTGCACCTTGGCAAGCAGCTGATGTTTATGCCAATAAAGCCATTAAACTCATTATCGGCCAAAAAACAATTGAAGGTATTGGCAGAGGGATTGATAACAGCGGCGCATTATTAATCGAAACTGCAGAAGGTGTGCGTGCTTATCAGGGAGGCGAAATCAGTGTCAGACCAGGCTAAGTATTTATTAATTGATATAGGCAATAGCCGGATTAAATATGCACTGGTCAGTGAAGGGCAAGAAGATCTTGCCGTATTGCATTGTGTGCATACGACTGAGCTGACTCAAATTATTAAACAAGTCGCTAAAGTGTTGGTTGCCTCAGTAGGCAAAACCCTACTTGTTGAAGAGTTACAGTCACTCTGTCAGCAACATAAAGTCGAATGTCAGCTAATTCATACTCAAGCACAACAATTTGGCATCCACTGCGCCTATGAACAATTTACCACTATGGGGGTAGATCGTTGGCTGGCTATACTGGCTGCCAGAAAAATAACGTTGTTACCTGTCGCTATTGTAGATTTGGGCACAGCTAATACCTGCGACATAGTCATCGAAAATCAACATATTGGTGGTTGGATCGCACCGGGTTTTAATTTGATGAAACAAGGTTTATTGGCTAATACCCAAAAGGTTTTTGCAGATAATAACGTTTCTCACCATCTTAGCTTGGGAGTGTCGACGCCAGAATGTGTGAATTTAGGTTGTTTGGCGGCGGTGCAAGGCTTAGTTTTGATGGCAGAATCCACCCTCGCAAAATACGCCACAAGTTATGAAATATTGATTACCGGTGGTGACCAGAACCTAATTACTGATCTAAAACAGCCATATTTGCATTATTTTCCCAATTTAGTACTGCTTGGTTTAATGCGTTTTATATAAAGGCCATGGTCTTAAGCATTGAATATTAGGTGTTTTGTGCACGAAAAATATTCACATCGACGTTAAATTAAGCAAACGATACAAAAACTTAAATTTTTTCAATATCACCTCTTGCACCACATTAATCATTACTCTAGAATGCGCCCCTCTTGATGTCGTGCCGACTTAGCTCAGTTGGTAGAGCAACTGACTTGTAATCAGTAGGTCACCAGTTCGATTCCGGTAGTCGGCACCATCAATCTCTGGAGGGGTTCCCGAGCGGCCAAAGGGATCAGACTGTAAATCTGACGGCTCAGCCTTCGAAGGTTCGAATCCTTCCCCCTCCACCACTTTTTGCTTGATATGGTATGAGAGCAAGGTGTGCGGACGTCGTATAGTGGTAATACCTTAGCCTTCCAAGCTAAAGCTGCGAGTTCGATTCTCGCCGTCCGCTCCATTTTTGTGCAATGCTGATATGGCTCAGTTGGTAGAGCGCACCCTTGGTAAGGGTGAGGTCGGCAGTTCGAATCTGCCTATCAGCACCACTTCTCACCCCAGCTCAAGAATTTTTTTTTAATACAATTTGCTGGGGAATATACAATGGCAAAATCAAAGTTTGAACGTACTAAACCGCACGTAAACGTAGGTACTATCGGCCACGTTGACCACGG
This sequence comes from Paraglaciecola hydrolytica, assembly GCF_001565895.1. Classification (GTDB taxonomy): domain Bacteria; phylum Pseudomonadota; class Gammaproteobacteria; order Enterobacterales; family Alteromonadaceae; genus Paraglaciecola; species Paraglaciecola hydrolytica. Next base: position 48 of record NZ_LSNE01000010.1, on the reverse strand, counting down.
TAAAACCACCTTAACTGCAGCGATCACCACTGTATTGGCAAAAACCTA
>NZ_LSNE01000009.1:528266-529023 GCF_001565895.1 Paraglaciecola hydrolytica | reverse complement strand
CAGCAACTTTCTCGCGCCAAAACAGCTAAACAAAAAATAAACTTACATTATGCCTTAGCAAAGGAGTTAGAAGACCTTAAAGATTATGCTACAGGATTTAACGAGTTGAGCTCGGGCGCAAAAATACAACGTCAATCACTCAACTATAATTCGCAAAGTGAAATCCTTAATATTCAAAACTTAATCAATACATTTACAGCAGAAAATTACTCACAAATAACTGACTCAACACTTACAGAAGCTCCAATATTTATTGTTGGCCTTCCACGCTCTGGCACAACCTTAGTAGAACGGATTATTGGGCAGCATCAAGGTATAAAATCTGCTGGAGAAACCAGCGATTTTACTATCACTATGAGTGCGGTAATTAATCAATATTTACAAGACAAGCAAAGCGAACATTTGTCGCCACTCAGAGCAGCACTGTCCATTGACTATACAAAAATAGGCAATAAGTATTTAGCTAATATGCATAACATGCTTGGCGTATCGACAAGAACAATAGATAAATTACCTTTTAACTTTTTATATTGCGGACTGATTAAAAAAGCGTTTCCAAATGCTCGCATAATACACTTGGTCAGAGAGCCCTTAGACAGTTGTTACGCGATGTTTAAAACATTGTTTAATCAGAGCTATTTCTTTTCTTATGACCTTGAGGAGTTGGCAGAGTATTACTGTGCGTATCGCAAATTGATGGCCCATTGGCATGATGTCATTCCCGAGGGAATTTTAGATGTGCAATACGAAAATCTAG
>NZ_LSNE01000009.1:503069-528014 GCF_001565895.1 Paraglaciecola hydrolytica | reverse complement strand
CAGCAAAAATTCGGGAGCCAATTTATACGAGTTCAGTCAATAAATGGCGTCATTACGAACAACAGTTATCCCCATTAGTCAGCAAACTAAAAAAAGCCGGTTTAACAAAGGAATAAAATTAACTAAACGTCAAAGAACTTTATTAAATCGGGAATATTGCTTTTAAAATTGTGCCAGCGACCAGATGAAGATGAATATAAAGGTTGTCTGACTTGCCACACACTTGCTGTTTTTACATTGTTATCTAAACGGTAAAAATTAAGGCAATCAGTTGACCACTCAAGCCCTAAAAAGGTCAGCAAGGAACGTATATTGGCTTCAGGCTCTCTGACTAAATCATCGTAATTACATATAAATACTGATGCTGGGAACAGGTTTTTCCAATGCATCATCAGTTCTTTTTGTTGAGTATAATAGTGACTGATATGACTGAGATCTGTTGCATAGTTCATCGATTGTCCCAAACGCTGAAAATACACAGACAAACAATTATCTAAAGGATGACGTTCTGTAAAGATGATTTTAGCGTTTGGAAACAGGCTTAAAATTAATCCTACATATAGAAAGTTATCGGCTCTTTTATCCGTAACTAATCCTTGTTCAGAAAAACGCTGAGTTATATACGCGATATATTCTTGCGCAATTTCATTACTATATTGTTGCGTTAATGTCTGCATTTTTTCAGGAAAAGGTGATATTTCGTTGGCTACCTTTCTGACAAAAAACTCGAGTTCACCGCCGGGTTTTATTGAAGCATGGCCAGCCAAAATCTGTTCAATTAAGGTTGAACCAGAACGAAACATACCACAGATAAATACTGGCTGGTAATCGCTATCAGAATGCCTAGAACTAAACCATTCCATTGAAAAGTACTGTTTAATACGTTCCACTTGAGCGGCAAACACTGTGGGTTGATAGGGAGTTTGTTCACGGCTATTTAATTGATTTGCGTGTTGATAACACTCAAAAGCCTGAGTATATGCACCACAATCATTTAAGGCTTTACCCAAAGCATACATTAAGTCTATTTTGCTTGATAAGTTCAAGACTTCACTAGAAAGCACTTCTTGCATACGTACAATTAACGGATCGCTTACTTTGCTAAACGTCTGTAAGTCTGCCAGTCTAGCTAAAGCTTCATAATGATCTGGCTGAATATTTAATATTTTTTTAAACTGCCGGTCTGCGTTATTTTTATCGCCCGCTTGCTCATATAGGTTCGCCAAGTTAAATATTGCCGGCACATAACTCGGGTTAATGTGTAGTGCAGCTTGTAACATGTTTTTTGCTTCGTTTTCATTTCTGAGGTGATCAGAATATATCACTGCCATATTGAGCATAACTTCTTCTGGCTGAGTAATTTTTGCGTCTAATGCAAGTTTGTAATTAAGGACTGAAGCCTCGAATTCTCCTGCATGACGCAAATTAAAAGCGTAGTTATACAACGCATCAGCATCATTAGGTGTATGTTGTAAATATTGGCGGTAGCACCAACTAGCTTTTTTGAAATCTTTGATTTGCCCATATAAATTGGCAAGGTAATCACATATTTTTCGATTGGAACTGTCTAACAAAAAACATTCATTTAATGCATCAATTGCTAACTCAGTTCGACTAGTTTGTAGGTAAATATGAGCGAGCAATTGTAACAAGTGTCTATGTTTAGGGTGATCTTGTTGCAACGTCAGGCAAAGTTGCTCTGCGACAACTAACTCTCGTTGGTTAATTAATAACTCAATGTGTTTTAATTGCTGACTAACTATCATTATTTTAATTATTAAATGTGTTCAAAAGCATCTCTTTGAATAGTTTCTGAATTTCATATAAAAAAACAGCGGGCAAGCCCGCTGTTTTATATTTTTTTGTTAAATATTAATATCTAACTGTTACGCTTGCATGCAAGTAACGACCTAATGTGTCGTAGTAACCAGCAACAGTATTCGCGTTACTAGAAATAGTACTACCTACCATAGGTGGTTCTTTATCTAACACGTTATTCATACCGACTAATAGAAACAAATTCTCAGTTACGTCAAAGCTTGCTTTTAAATCAAGGTAGCTCTGAGCTTTGATACCGCCATCAGCTACTAACAATGTATCAGCTGTAGCATTGTAACTAACTTGACCGTAATAACGCCATTTAGCATCAACAGTCCACCAGTCACCTGTGGTATAAGAAACATTTAAGCTATGACGCCATTCTGGTTGAGCAAAACAATCTACACTGACTTCATCAACACAATCATAAGTTGAAGACGCATCACCTGGAAGAGGTTCATACTCTTTTTTGGTCATTAATGTACCAACAAACTTAGCTGTTAACGTACCTTCACCTAATTCTACTTCGTAGTTACCTGTAACATCCCAGCCCTGCCAATGACGGCTAGCTAAGTTGATATTAGTAGCTTGTACATAACCGTCAGCTCCACGCCATAAGCTACCAGATGCAGCACGAACAATGTTATCACAGAACGCAGCATTTCCAGTGATACCACATTGTTCAACTGTTAACTGTGCACCAACAGCACCGATTACATCTTCAAGTTTGATATCCCAGAAATCAACTGAGAATTGTAAGTCTTCGATTGGTAAAGCAACCACACCAAAAGTATAAGTATCAGCAATTTCAGGGCTTAGATTAGGGTTACCACCAAACAAACCATTATATTGGCTAGCTGGGCTCAAACCGATAGTGCCATATTGAGAGGCACTTACACCAGTATTAGCACACTGTGCAGCGGTTAATGCAGGCATTTGGCCGTCGGCGATGATACCGCCACATGGGTCTGTACCACCCCATAAACCAGTACTTTGTGGACTAAACAAGTCACCAACGTTAGGCGCACGTACAGCACGGTTATAACTACCACGAATTTTTAACTCTTCAATAGGGGCATAGTTAGCACCTATCTTATAAGTAGATACCGCACCAGAAGTATCGTAGTCAGAATAACGATATCCCAAGTCTAAACTTAAGTCTTCAGCACCTGACTTACCTTGAATAAGCGGTACTTTAGCTTCGGCGAAAATTTCATTTACACTGAAACCACCTTTAATACTGGTAGTCGTACCACCTTGGCCTAATAACAGACCTTGAGCAAACACCTCATCAGCAAGACGGTCAAATTCTGATTTGCGATATTCATAACCAAATACCACAGCGATTGGGTCATTAGCACTAGGCACAGTAAAGTCAGTTTCACCCGTTACATAAGCGTTTAATACTGTTTCGCTAGCAACACCATTAAGGATTGCCACACCAGTTAAAGTACTTGCAGCAGCATTAGTAATGCCTTCATAAGTAAATACTTCATAAGGCACACAACCAGACGTTGCAGCACAAGCATCTACATCTAAAGCAGTTTCAATTCGAGGACCGAAAAAGTCATTGATATAAGCTGCAGAAGATGAGCTTGAACCATACAATAATGATGCATCGTATGACCAGTTATCGTTGATATCACCTTCAGTACCTAATACTACACGGAAAGTATTATGTTCTAACACAGATGCGCGCGCACCACCTTCTGTATTACGTTTACCGATATAAACTGAGAACTGATCATCCAGTCCTAGACCAAAACGGTTCATTAACTGTGCACGTTGTGCATCGTTAATTAATGGCGAGTTCACATCAATATCATACTGCTGTGAGAAGAATGTTCCAGACTCTGCGATTTGCGCTGCAGTGCGGTCACGCATGTACATCACTTCAAAATAAGGACGGACATGGTCATTAATTTCATAATTAACAAAAGCACCTAATGAATAACGTTCATCAGGACGCATAAAGTGGTTAATGGGTGCATAGTTGTATGAGTTACCAACTGATGGGATAAAGTTGCTGTTTGAATCTAAAGTCCAAAACTCATAATCATCTTGAACACCCGTTGCTGGATCGATATCACCGATATAGAAGTTAGGAATAACCGCATTACCAGAACCACCACAAGCTGTACCACCAGCATTTAATGCACAAGATGAATAGTCACGAGATGCCTGACGAAGCTCGTCATTACGACGCCAAGTACCATAGGCAACTGCATGGCCTTTACCATCTGCAAAATCGCCACCAATAGTAATATCGAAATTGTACGCTTTACCGTCAATATCGCTGTTTCCGTCAGGGTATTCGAAGCTACGAGCATCCATTAAACCTTGGATATATTTATTGCTGTTATCGTGTTGGTAACCAGACGCACCGAATGTCATTTCGAAACCTTCGAAATCATCATCCATTACAAAGTTAACAACACCGGCTACGGCATCAGCACCGTAAGTAGATGAACCGCCACCCGTTAATACTTCAACACGCTTAACTAGTGCGGCAGGAATTTGGTTGATGTCTGGAGATTGTGAATAAACACCACCAGAAGGTAAACGACGACCATTTATTAAAACTAATGTACGTGTTGGGCCTAAACCACGTAAGTCAAGGTTAGCTGTACCAGAGGCACCGTTAACGATAAATGAAGTTTGGCCAGCTTCGATTTGTGGCAATGTATTCAACAAATCTTCAATACGGGTAAAACCAGAAAGTTTGATTTCCACATCAGATGTAATCGAAACTGGGCTCGCGCTTTCATAGTTTTGAGATTTGATACGAGAACCAGTGATTGAAATTTTCTCAACCGCTTTATCATCTGGTTCAGCAGTTTCTTGTGCTACAACAGCTCCTGACGCAAATGCAGATACTGCACCAAACGCCATCGCTAATCTGATCGACTTTGTCAATTTTGAGTTTGTAAACATGTATGTCTCCCTGGACCACTAAGTTTATAGTGTGAATGTTTAGTCGTTTTAACGACTTTTATGGAATAAGGTAGTGAGCCTCACAGCTGATAGTAAACAATAATTAGGTTTAGGGTCAACTGCTAGAGTGCTTAAATATTGGGTTAGTACTGAAAGTTTTTAGTTATTGTTTTTTAATTGGACATTATTGTTTACATTGTTTTAAAAATGTTAAGATCAAAATGGTAAAACTGTTTATATACTTTTCAACTTAAAGATTTCCCATACTGTGTTTATTAACAAACAACATCTATGTTAATTCAAGACCTTGTTGTCTAATCAATTGTTAACTTAATAACTTTAAAAAAATTGAAGGCTGTTTATGAAACTTGATGATGATATTCATAATTATTACGAACATTTAGTCTTAGAGCAGATTGAACGCTTGGGGTTAAATAAAAGCCAGACAGAAGACTATTTAGCAGACCTATGCTGTTTAGCGCTTAATCAGATACCACCAAGGTACATTAGGTATGAAGTGGATATGTCGTTTTATTTACCGCAAAGCGAAAAAAAGCAGATGGAAATGAACGCTATTAACGCTGTTAAACATGGTATGAGTTATTTAGATAACAAACCTAAGACCGATGCTTAAATAATTTAAAAGATAGGTAAAATTGGGTGGCAACCCTTCAGCCACACCTCGGCACATGAGTCCTTTGCTGCGGCTGCTCCCTTCCAGGCCTGACCGGGTTCACAAACTATCATTGCGAGGGGACCGAAAGGTCACCATAGAAACCTTCGAACTTTGCAATTTTTGATACAAGTTTCGAAGGGGGCGCATTATCTACAAAGGTATGTTGAAGTGCAACCCACTTTTTCGATTTTATTTCGCTTAGGCTTTTTTATTAAAGCGTTCTTCAGCAATCTGGTTAGCAACGACATTAGTCGCTAAATTTAATTCTTCAGCACGTACATATACTTCAGTCAGAGTTGTACTTATCCGTTCTAGGTGGGCCCGCATTGCTTCGTGAGAACTAGGGATCTTTTGATGGTAAATATCAATAATACCACCTGCATTAATAACGTAGTCTGGAGCATAAAGAATATGTTTATCTTTTAATAATTGACCACAATCTTCTGTGGCCAACTGATTATTGGCAGCCCCAGCCACAACTTTTACTTTTAAACGAGCAATAGTAAGGGGATTTAAAATAGCGCCCATAGCACAGGGAGCAAATACATCGGCATCAACATCATAAATGTCTTCAGGTTTAACGGCTATCGCCCCAAACTGTGATACAGCCTTGTCGACATTCTCTGGATAAATATCCGTTACATACGACGTTGCGCCGGCCTTATATAAATGCTCCACCAAGCGCAAACCAACATGACCTAAGCCCTGAATCGCAACTTTTATCCCTGTTAAATCTTTATTTAACGCAAACTCAACAGTCGATTTCAATCCAACAAATACACCATAAGCAGTGGATGGAGCTGGATTTCCATCCGCATGCTCACCAAACACATGATATTTAGCCTCAATACCGGCAATATGGCTGGAATGTTCGGCCATTATTTTTAGGTCCGTCACCGACATACCTGAATCTTCCGCACTGATATATTTTCCGCCAAGGCTATCCACAAAACGCCCCATAGCCCGCATCAGTCCTATGGTTTTAATTTTTCGCGGATCACCAATAATAACGGCTTTACCGCCACCTTGATTTAAACCTGCCATTGCCGCTTTGTAGGTCATGCCTTTGGATAAACGTAATACGTCATTGAGCGCTTCATCGTCGGATACATAGGGCCACATTCTGCAACCACCCAGTGACGCACCAAGATTAGTATTGTGGATGGCAATAATTGCCTTTAATCCGCTTTCTTTGTCGTGACAAAAAGCAAGGTGCTCATGGTTATCAAACTCTATGTGTTGAAAAACTGACATAACGCTTCTCTGGTTAATAATACTGAATAGGTGGCGATGATATAGCAATTCACATAGGCAGTACTTTTCCAAGTTAACTGGTGCAATCAAGAAAACTGCAAATAAATCGTTACATGTAAGGGTTTAATAGGACAAACATCCTCAAAATCCTGCTTGAAAAAGATGAAAAGTTTAAGCATGCTAGTTGAAACATCTCACATAACTAAAAGTAAATATGAGTAAGGTAAAGTTAGATAAATTTGATCGGGAAATACTGCGAGTACTGCAAAAAGACGCCACCATTTCCATGGCTGATTTAAGCCAAAAAGTTGGCTTATCCCATACGCCATGTTGGCGTCGAGTAAAACGTCTTGAAGCAGAAAAAATCATTCTACAAAAAGTGACTTTATTAGATAACAAAAAGCTCAATCTTGGCGTTTCAGTGTTTATTTATGTCACTCTTAAAAATCATGATGGTGAGTCATTAAATGATTTCGAGAAGGCTGTCCAGAATATCGAAGCAATTGTGGAATGCCATACCACCAGCGGTGAAAAAGACTACCTGCTAAAAGTCATTGTCGAAAGTATTGAAGAATACGAACATTTATTGAAATCTAAATTAACCCATTTACCCTTAGTTGATCATTTAAGCTCTACTTTCGCACTTAAACAGGTCAAAAACACCACAGCTCTACCGATCAAAAATTTGTAATCTACCCTTAGTAAAGACAATTGATACAACGAGCTGACTTAGCAACTATTCTGCATCTGGCTGGTTTTCTGGTTTGGCCGCAATAAATGCGGCTAACTGGTTGCAGTTCAAGTAGATAAGTTGGATCAAAGGATAGTTATCCAAATCAAGCGAAAAACGAAGCGCATTATACACCTGCGGCACCAAGTAAATATCAGCCAAACTAACTTCATTGCCAAAACAATATCGCCCTGCGCTACTTTGCAGGCGCTGTTCGATACCTTTTAGCCCTGTTTCTATCCAGTGCTTCGACCAGTTTTTTTGCTGACTATCAGAGCACTGTAAAGTCGTATTCAAATACTGTAATACTCGTAAGTTAGCCAGAGGCTGAATATCACAAGCAATATCATGAACGAGTGTTCGTACTTTAGCTTTTGCCAGAGGACTCACAGGTAAAAAGCTTACAAGCTCTGGATATACTTCATCCAAATATTCGATGATCGCCAAACTTTGATTAATTACATTGCCGTCTTCCTCAACCAATGTAGGCACCAATTCAGCTGGATTAAGCTTTTGATACTCAGCTAAATGCTGGCCACCACCTTCTTTAACTAAATGCACAGGTACATAGCTATAGTGAAGTTGTTTCAGATTAAGCGCGATCCTAACCCGATAAGTCGCCGAAGAACGCCAGTAACCATATAAACGCATTTCCATGAGCTCTCCCGACAGCGAAATTTATAACTTACTTACTTGTTGCTCGATGGCACCAAAAATACTCAGCCCATTTTCATCCAACATTTCGATTTTAATAATGTCACCAAATGCCATAAAAGGAGTTGAGGCTTGCCCATCGCGGATCGTTTCGATCATACGTAGTTCGGCGATACAAGAGTAACCCACTCCGCCATCAGCTATCGAACTGCCCCAACCAGTACCTTGTTTGTTTGATACCGTGCCTGAGCCAATAATAGTGCCACTACCAAGATTACGAGTTTTAGCGGCATGGGCAACTAACTGCGAAAAATCAAAAGTCATGTCTTGTCCGGCATTTGGTTTTCCAAACAATGTTTGGTTGTAATGAGAAACCAGGGGTAGATGTACTTTGTGTTCGCGCCAATTATCACCTAGTTCATCAGGCGTGACAGCAAGGGGTGAAAAAGCAGAAGATGGTTTAGATTGAAAAAAACCAAAACCCTTGGCTAATTCAGCTGGGATCAATCCTCTAAGCGATACATCATTAACTAACATCAACAAACGAATATGCTTACCCGCATCCGCACTACTGGTACCCATTGGCACATCACTGGTCACTACTGCAACTTCGCCCTCAAAGTCGATGCCCCAATTATCTTGAGCAAATACAATATCGTCTTGTGGACCAAGAAAGTCATCCGAACCGCCCTGATACATCAAGGGTTCAGTCCAAAAACTTTCTGGCATTTCTGCCCCTCTAGCCTTACGCACCAGCTCAACATGATTGACGTAAGCACTACCATCCGCCCATTGAAAAGCCCTTGGCAAGGGTGAATGGCATTGGGCTGGCTCAAAGGCAAAACTTTCTGGCAACGTATCGGCACAAAGAGCTAAGTAAACCTCGTGTAAAAGTGGCGCTTTAACGTCCCACTCATCTAAGGCTTGTTGCAGTGTCGCGGCAATATGTGCAACAGCTATTGCCCGGCTCAAATCTTTGCTGACAACAACTAGTTGCCCATCTTTGCTGGTATTTTTTTTGGTCGCTAGTTTCATTATATATTCTTCATGTCAGGATGAATCGAACAGTGTCTCGGGTTTAAGCCGTTTTCCAACTGTTCACGTAATTGATGTTTTCGACCAACGTAGCCGCTTCGCCGATCTTTAATGCATCTCGGGTATCTAACATCACCGCAACTTCATCGGTAAAGGTTTTGGGACTAGTATTGCTCGCAGCAAAGGCCTTGGGATGTGGGCCATGGGTAAAACCTGCGGGATGAAAAGTCACCATACCCTGCTCAATATTGTCACGACTGAAAAAATTACCTTGGTGATAGAACAGCACTTCGTCGTAATCATCGTTATTATGATAAAACGGCACTTTTAATGCCTCAGGATCACTTTCTATTGGACGAGGCACAAAGGTACAGATCACAAAACGATTTGCCACAAAGGTTGTGTGAGCCGATGGTGGTAAGTGATAACGATGGCTCATTAAAGGGCGAATATCCCGCCAGTTGATGCGCACCACACTAAGATCGCCATGCCAGCCAATGGCATCCAGAGGATTAAAAGGATAGGTAATAGTCGAGACCTGATTATGCCGTTTAACCTCAACCTGCCAGCTTTCTTCGCTTTGTTGCTGTTTAAATTGCTCGTTGATTAATGGTGTATCCAGCATAGCGGGATCAAAAATAGCGTGGCCTCCCACTAAACCTTTTTCAGGCAACTGAAAACTATCGTTAGTGGCCTCAATCATTAAAATCTGCAAAGGGCTAGTGGGTTCAAGACGCCACATAGTAGCGCGAGGAATAACCACATAATCCCCCTCAACCACACTCAAATGGCCATAGTCACAGAAAAGTTCGGCACTACCTGAATGGATAAAAAACAGATCATCGCCATCAGCATTGCGTGCCAGCTTCTGCATGTTTTCTGTACAGTGCCACAGACGATATTTACAGTGTTCGTTAAACAATATAAGGGGGGCCGACCATGGACTGGCGGTTTGCGGATTATGTTTACTGCCAATTAGATTATTTAAATCAAAGGCGCGAGGTTTGAGATCGCCCTGCCAATCACTCCAGCCCGTTGGAGCGTGAGTGTGATGCATATGAGTCGCTGGCCCAAAAAAACCACTACGACCAATTTCACGCTCATAAATACCTTGTTTTGGTAGGTCAACATGAGCCTGACGCGAGTTGATACCTTGCTGCTTAGGGAAACTAATCCACTTACGCATCCAGTTTTGCTCCATTTTTTGTAAGGTTGCTTGCACTGTCTTTTGCTTCAGTTTTTACCGTTACATCGCTGAGCACACCACGCTCAATTTGATCTTGTTCAATCGACTCAAATAAGGCTTTAAAATTTCCTTCACCAAAGCCTTCATTGCCCTTACGTTGAATGATCTCAAAAAATATCGGGCCGATAACGGTATCAGTGAATATTTGCAACAAAATACCGTCCTTCATAGGCGCGCCATCTATCAGTATTTTAAGCTCCTGCAACTCGCTTAAATCTTCAGTGTGGCCTTCTACACGTTTGTTCACATTGGCGTAATAGGTATCTGGAGTATGTAAAAACTTCACACCACCCTTTTTCAAATCACGTACGGTTTGATAAATATCTTCGCTTGATAGGGCGATATGTTGGATCCCTTCACCATTATATTCACGAATAAACTCTTCAATCTGTGACTTATCATCCGAGGATTCATTAATTGGGATCCTGATTTTACCGCAAGGAGAAGTCATCGCTTTACTGACTAAACCAGTCAGTTTACCTTCTATATCAAAGTAGCGAATTTCGCGAAAGTTGCCTAATCGCTCATAAAAGTTGGCCCACACAGCCATGTTGCCACGTTTAACGTTATGAGTAAGGTGATCAAGGGAGCAAAGTCCCATATCTTTTTTGAGCATTAACTGTTGCCAGTCTGGGTAAAATCTAAAGTCCACTTCATAGATCGATTCATCGCCGTAACGATCAACAAAATACAAGGTACTTTCACCGATACCATAAATTGCAGGGATATTGAGTTCCATTGCGCCTAAGTTACCAACAAACTGTTTTGCCCCATTTTTGACAGCATGTTTTAAAGCATGGGCGGCATCTTCTACTCTAAAGGCCATCCCACACACACTAGGACCTCGAAGGCGGGCAAACTCTTCAGCCTGTGAAGAAGGTTCAGCATTGACAATAAAATTGATGTCACCTTGTTTAAACAACCACACCCTTTTAGAACGGTGTTGAGCTACTTCTGCAAAACCAAGGGATTGAAACAGTTGCTTCAATTGGGCGATACCTTTGTCATCCGCAGCAGTATATTCTACGAATTCAAAGCCATCAGTTTTTAAAGGATTAATTAAATGATTATCAGCCATGTTAGCTCTCGGTTAAGTCCAATACAGTACTTAATAGACAGCATAACTAGGCTAAATTGAAGTGCAGGTGAAGTGGTTAAAAAACAAACTAAGTGATTACTTTGTCAGGTTTTATGTACAAAATCACAAATATTAATTTTAATCAGGCGCTAAGGTCGGGTAAATGCCAAAACGCTCGTCTTCAAATCAATACAAACGTGTATTTAAAGATTTACACTGTGTTTATTAATGCCGTATTCACGTAGTTTATTTGCTACTGCGGTATGGCTTAAACCTAACTTTTTCGCCAATTGGCGAGTACTTGGAAAGCTTGGATAAAGACGAGCAAGTATGTCTTTTTCATAACGTTTTACTTCTTCGTCCAAATTGCCGTTAAATTCTTCTGCAACAAAACTACTGACACTTGCGCCGCTGGGTACTCGAATATGTTCTTGATCTAACTCATTACCTTCAAGTAAGGATACCGCTCGATAAAGCGCATTTTCGAGTTGCCTGACATTTCCTGGCCAAGGATAAGATTGCAGATAATCACTGCAATTTTTAGTTAGTTTAGGCGCACGTCTACCGAGTTTGGCACTGTGCAGTTTTAAAAAACGTTCGGCCAAGGGCAAAATATCTAATTTACGCTCACGCAAAGGTGGCAAGATTAAGCTCAACACATTAAGTCGGTAATATAAGTCTTCTCTAAACACACCTTGTTGCACCAATTTGCCTAGATCTTTCTGTGTGGTGCAAATAATGCGTACATCCACTTCTTTTTCTTGGGTATCTCCAACTCGTCTATAACTGCCGTTTTGTAAAACTCGTAGCAACTTAACTTGCAACTGCTCCGACATTTCAGCCACTTCATCTAGAAATAAACTACCACCCTTAGCCAATTCTAATAAACCCGCTTTACCCTCTGTTTGACCAAACGAGCCTGGGGCATAACCAAACAATTCTGTTTCGGCAACATTGTCGGGCAACGAGCCACAACTGAGTACCAAAAACTGTCCTTGGCAACGACGGCTAGCTTCATGACACGCCTTGGCAATAAGCTCTTTACCCGTACCCGTTTCGCCAAAAATAATAATAGGTCCGTCTAACTCTGCCATACGCTTAGCATCATGAATGACTTTTTTCATGATCTTACTCTGAGCTTGTATAGAGATAAAACTGTCAGGGCTGGCTTGATGAAACACGGTTAATTGCTGGCCTAAACGTAGTTCGGACTTAAGCATGATCACAGCTCCGGCCACTATATTCGTGCCATCAGCATCGGGGATCATGACTGGCAATACGTCGGCCAGATAGTCTTGTTCTAAAAAGCGGATTTTTTGTGCCTGAGCGCTAATATTTTTACTTTCTAACCAACGACTAATATTAAAGCCTTTAATTAAATCGCCAATCTCGCAGCCAATCACTTCATGTTTAGATTTTTCTAAATAACTCAGCACCACGTTATTAACCAATACAATACGCCCTTTAGGATCGACCGAAAAAACTGGATCGGGCAAGGTTTTTAATAAGGCTTTAAGCTGGTTTTGTTCCCGTTCAATGGGCATAAATGCAGTGGTTTTAACATCTTCTATGCCTGCAATTTTGCGAATTTTAGGCATTAGATGCTGAAAATCGGCAAATTTCATGGTCGGAAAATTTAGATAAATTTTGCCCACTTCGTCAATTTCAATACCACGTAGATCAATCTCATGGCTGACTAAAATATCCAGTACATCTTGAGTAATACCGAGTCTGTCTTGGCAACTAATTTCTAAACGCATTGATTTTCTCTCAGAGGAACAACTAAAAAACGCGCTCTGTGTTGAAGAGCCAACACAGACTACTTGTAAAGATTTTATTACAAAATGGGCCGCTAAGACAGAAGTTTATAGATAAATTGTTAATCAACTCGCCAGTGATTGTTTGGCCTCGTATTTGGGGGGATGCAAGCCTAAGGCTTTGGCTTGCTGAACTAATGCCATTAAATCTAGATCCGCGATTTCAAATAACTGCTCAAATGAATCCAGCAAATAATAGACGGGTTGCATAATATCAATACGATAAGGAGTGCGCAGGGCTTCAATAACTTGCATATTAAAATGCTCACAGGCTTGCGTATCCAGTGCATGAATAGTTTCGCCAGGCGAGGACAATATGCCGCCACCGTAAATTCGCACACCAGTAGGAGTTTTAAGTAAACCAAACTCAACAGTAAACCAGTACAAACGCGCTAAATAAGCCCTGTCTTCTTTACTGGCTTGCTGGCCCAATAAACCATAAGTGTGCGTAAAGTGGGCAAAAGCCGGATTAGTTAATAAAGGACAATGACCAAAAATTTCGTGAAAAATATCAGGCTCTTGTAGATATTCGAATTCGTCTGGTGAACGAATAAAAGTGGCCACCGGAAACTCTTTATTGGCTAACAAGTTAAAAAAACGGTCAAAATTGATTAAGGATGGCACTTGAGTTACCTGCCATCCGGTGCAGTGTTTAAGTACCCCATTGATATCCCTGAGTTGCGGTATATTACCCGAGGTTAAATCCAGCAACTTAAGCCCGTTTAAATATTCATCACAAGCTCGTCCAGGTAAAAGACTTAATTGTTTTTTAACTAATGCGCGCCATGTAGCATTTTCAGTTGTTGACCAATGAATGGTGCCATCTTGATCCGCTTGATTAGAGATATACTTAGTATGTTTTGACATAATTCTTTAACTGCAAAAATCTATATGACTAGTCTACTGACTCAGAAATAAATCGACAGTGGGCTAGCCATTTGCGTAAGTTAAAATCATGTAAAGTTTAGGTTACATAAACGAGAGCCATCAGGCAGAATAAGGGATGTAAACGTATTATTTGATGAATTTAGTGAGGTCTTCGAGCAGTTTGTTACTCATCGTTGATAGTCCCGGCTTTTTAGTCGCAAGCCAAGGCATGGGGCGGCATTCGTTCAATGCTTGCAAACCAATTCTGCTGGTTAATACCCCGGCACCCAGTCCTTGAGCGACACGGCTGGAAATTTTTCCAGTTAAGCCAACACCTAAGGCATAGTTGCCTGCGTCACTTAATATTTCTGCGGCCCCTGCATACAACATACTGCGGAATATTTTTTTAATCAGGGCAATTCGCCCCCAGTAACCAAGTCTCACCCCATAAAAACGGCTTAACTGATTGATCATGACAATATTTCTCCACAAAACTATCAACATATCTAACAAGGCAAAAGGACTTACAGCTATCATCACACCAGCGGCAGATGAATGTTTAGCAATATTATTTAAAGCCAACTTGTCGATGGGACTAAGTACTTTCAATTCAAATAAACTCAATACCTCGTTATTGGTGTAATGGCTTTCTAGCTTGTTTTGCCATCCTTCAACTAGGTGCTGGTATTGCTTGGGTAGCTGTTTGCCAATGGCGGCGCAGTGCTCTTGCCCCAAGCCAATCGCCGGCGTATTAAATAAGTCAATAGAGTGCTGACGTGTCTCTGTTTGTAACTTTAAGCGTTTTAACGAACGGATTTCTTTTACAACTACGGTTAGCACTGTGGTAATGGCCATAAACAACACCACTAACCACCCTGCCCCCAACCAATCATCGGTATTGATCACCGCTGAGATTGCTAAGATAACTTCCGCAAAACTAAGGCCCACAACCAACAAAATGAGTAATACCCACCATTTCTTAGCTTTTTTAGGCCGTGCCACCACATCCTCAGCAACGCTTTTTAACTCATTACTATCGTCAGTCGAAAATGATATTTCACTTTGATTAGTCACTATCTGTGGCTCACGAACTTCTGTTTGCATGGTGTCGGTGCATATTGCCTCACTCACAGGTACTGATGCCACAATACGTGAGGGTTTCAACTGAGCAACATCTTGATGTAGTTGCCCCGAATCACTTCTATTAGTTTTATCATTGTTCATTGCAGTTTATCCGCCAGCATAAAATCAATAACCTGATCCATGCGAATATGTGGCAGTGCATCACCCGCCTTAAGTTGTGGGGCGGCAAACTGTGGAAATGCAAATTTCTGTTTATCCCAAAACTGCGGCAACGGACATTGCATTGGCACCTCACCTGGAAACAGCGTCAAATTTTGGCCGTCGGCAGTCACACCTTGCACCACAGCAATATCTTCACCATCTATTTTTGTCCTACCGTGTTTGGACGCTTTGATGGCTGCAATCAAGGTCGATTCTGTTACTACGCCTTCAAACTGGAGTTGTTTACGCGCATCCCTTAACATTGAATCCAGTAACTTTACCAAGTTGCTTTGCTGGTCAGGGGTAATATGGTCAGCTTTACTAGCAGCAAAAATAAGTTTATCAATTTTAGGTTTAAACAAACGTTTGAGAATATTTGACGAGCCATAAGCAAAACTGCCCATCAACCACGTCAGCGCTTTTTGTAAATCATGGTAACTATGATAACCACGGTTTAAGGCGCCAAGACAGTCCACTAAAATAATTTGCCGATCAAAACGTTTAAAATGTTGCTGATAAAAAGGCTGGATGACTCGCTGTTTATACTGCTCAAACCGTTCAACCAATAAGGCAATATTGCTGCCTTTGTGCAACTTGTTTAAATCAACGTTTTGCATATTTAGTTGAGATTGTGAGACCGGAAAAAAATGCAATACGGGTGCGCCAGCTAGTTCACCGGGCAATAAAAAGCGGCCGGGTTGTAATAATTGAAAACCAGCAAGTTGGCATTGTTTAAGATAATCGGCATAGTTTTCAGCAATTTTTTGCAAGAGGCTCTCGTCACTCGGCCCATTTAGATCTAGCTTATCAATTTGCGTACGAACTTGATTGGATAACTCCAAGCGTTTTGTTTCGCGCATTTCTTTTGCACTATGCTCACACCAGGTAGAAAAATCCATGTCTAATAAAGGAAGATCTAACAACCATTCGCCAGGATAATCGGTAATATCCAAGGTTAAACAGCCGTCTTCACTTAACCACTTGCCGATACCCGATTTCTTTTTGTAACGGATCAATAATCTAACTTGAGAAATACCTCGCGTTGATTGTGGCCAACTCGCAGGATATTTACTTAGGCCCTCAATGGCATCTTCATAGGCAAAACGACTAGTTGTAACATCCATCTGCGCACTACGTTTAACACCGATGATCCGTGCTTCACGATGAGTTGAAAAAAATGGTAGTTGGGCATTTTCATTCACTTCCAACAGTTGATTCATTAAAGAGGTAATAAAAGCCGTTTTGCCACTTTGACTCAAACCCGTCACCGCCAGATTAATATGTTTATCAGCCAGCCGTGCACCAGCTAATTTGGTTTTTTGCGTGAGCTTGGTAATGAATTGTACTGAATTCGCTGTTGCCATGATTCTCTATATTGTTAGTTGCGCGGAGTAGGTCAGATTGCGCAAACATTAAAAACAAAAACCAACAGTTACAAGATGCAGCCTCGTTGGTCTTTGTTTGTTTGCTTACAAACGGCTGATTTCACGATTAAGTTGATATTCCGATGAAGTCACATAAGTTTCAACCTTTCTTAAACGTGACTCATTTTTTGCAAAGCGTTGTTGAATATCAAAAAATGCCTGTTTGGGTGGTTCACCCGCTTGCCATACTTTTGATTTAACCACGACCTTTTCTTCGTCTTCAAGCTCATTATGCCAACCTTTACCTCGTGGTTTAGTGGCACTGCGCTGAGGATTAAAAGGGGTAGTACTGCCTTTTGAGCCAGGCTTTTTATCTAAAATAAACCAAGCTGCAATGTAAGCGACAAAAATAAAGGTACCGGCTGACAGGAAAAAAGCAGAGACCACCAAAATCCTGACCAACCATAACTCCATGCCAAAGTATTCAGCTAATCCAGCACATACACCAGCAATTTTTCCTTTATCGGGATCGCGGTACAAGTCTTTTTTAGTGATCATACTTTGTTTCTCCACTGGGGTGCTTCTGCATCCAAAATCGATTCCAGGGTATTGATGCGATCAGCCATTTTTTCAGCTCGATCAGCCAAGTCCTGCAAAGTAGCGTACTCATCCTGAGTTAATCCCTGATTCATTTGTTTTTTACTACGGTAGTGTAAAATCAACCAAATCGGCGCTACAAATATCAAAAAAATGACTATGGGTGCTACGATAATGCCTATAGTGTCTTCCACAATTTATCTCCTTATCGTCCCTAGACTTACTTTTTAGCTGCCGCTGGTTTACCTTGCACTTTTTTCTTCAGTGCGGCTAATTCATTATCAATATCCTGATCAGATTCAAGTTCAGCAAACTCATCGGCTAAGGTCTTTTTACCTAAATCATAGGCATCAACCATTGACTCTAAATCATCAATTTTGCGCTCGTATTGCTCGAAACGGCCCATAGCGGCGTCAACTTTAGTGCTATCCAGCGTCTTTTTAACTTCAAGACGTGAACTCACCGTTTTCTGACGTAAAATAATCGCTTTTTGACGAGTCTTAGCATCGGCCAATTTATCCTGCAGTTGCCCTACTTCGTTTTGCAACTTAGAAATTTGCTCATCAACCAGCTTTAATTCATTAATTAGCACGTTAGCGTGGTCATCACACTTTTTCTTTTCCTGCAACGCAGCACGAGCTAAGTCTTCACGGTCTTTACTAATGGCCAATTCTGCCTTAGCTTTCCAATCCAAGGCTTCGTTTTGCAATTTATTAATCTGTGTACTGATTTCCTTTTTATTCGCCAAAGTTTTAGCAGAAGCAGAACGCACTTCAACCAACGTGTCTTCCATTTCTTGAATGATTAATCTAACCATTTTTTCTGGATCTTCAGCCTTATCCAAAATGGCGTTAATATTTGAGTTCACTATATCGGTGAAACGAGAGAAGATACCCATAACTATTACCTCTTTATGTCAATGTTAGTTAATTAAACTAGTAGATGAACTTACTTATTCAATACATATTCAATATATAGGCCAATCTTTTACATAAACTAACTAACTGATTTTAAACAAAAAATATTTACAATAACAATAGTGCAATCTACAATCGTTAGAATCTACACTACAAATTAGCTAAATAGACCACTTTTTAAGGGTATTGATGAGCCGGTTTCGCCAACAAGATAATTTATTAGGTCAATCTAACAGTTTTTTAGAAGTCCTTGAGCAAATTTCGCAAATTGCGCCGTTAAATAAACCAGTACTGATTATTGGTGAACGGGGAACCGGCAAAGAGCTCGTCGCAGCGCGTTTGCACTTCTTGTCAAAACGTTGGGAACAAACCTATTTAAAGTTAAATTGTGCCGCCTTAAATGAAAACCTATTAGAAAGCGAACTCTTTGGTTATGAGGCTGGCGCCTTTACCGGTGCAGCTAAAAGACGTGAAGGTCGTTTTGAAACGGCCCATAACGGTACCTTGTTTCTGGATGAACTCGCTAACACCTCTGGCATGATCCAAGAAAAATTACTTCGAGTCATAGAATACGGTGAATTTGAACGTGTGGGTGGTTCACGTAGCATCAAGGTAGATGTGCGTTTAGTTGCCGCTACCAATGAAGATTTACCCGCACTGGCAGATTCAGGTGAGTTTCGCGCGGATTTGCTCGACCGCTTAGCTTTTGATGTTATTACCCTCCCTCCGTTACGCGAGCGCAAAGACGACATTTTGATGTTAGCCGAAAACTTTGCGATCAATATGGCCCGTGAATTAGAGATGGAATTGTTTAGTGGTTTTACCGAAAAAGCTAAACGCATATTACTCGACTACCACTGGCCAGGTAATATTCGTGAATTGAAAAACGTGGTTGAACGAGCGGTATATCGTAGCAACAACCCTAACTTGCCAGTACATCAAATTGTACTTGATCCTTTTGAGTCGGCATTTAGACCCAAAGGACGCATTAAAACTCAGGATAGGATCTCCGCGCCAATTGCCCAGACAGCGCCACCAACAGTAATAAATGAGATACCTAAAGATAACGACAAAATCAAAGTGAAGCCAGAAGCTGTAGTCGAGTTTCCGGTAGATCTTAAAGAGCTCTCGCAAAATTTTGAAATCGACCTTATTAATAAAGCCTTAGCTGATAGCCAGTTTAATCAGAAAAAAACCGCCGACAAACTTGGTTTAACTTATCATCAACTACGCGGTTATTTGAAAAAGTACAATCTCCTCGAAAATGCAGATGAGGATGATGATTAAATCTCCGGTGCTTTATTCTTTGCATAAACGAGGAAAACAGGCCTTCTGTGTTTTATTTACGTTGGGATTGTTTGGCTGTGATGTATTACTCACCTCAACCAATCAAACCACGGGTATTATTTATTGTTCTGAAGGTAGCCCAACCAATTTCAATCCACAGTTAGATACCTCAGGCACCACAGTGGATGCATCTTCTCATCAAATATACGACCGTTTACTCGATTTCGATCCACAAAATGGTAACGTTATCCCGAGTTTAGCCACCAGTTGGACTATCAGTGACGATGGTTTGAAATATACCTTTCAGCTACGTAAAAATGTCGAATTTCACCAAACTAACTACTTTGTACCAAGCAGAGCACTGAACGCAGATGATGTTATTTTTAGCTTTGATCGCTGGCGTTTAAAAGATCATCCCTTTCATATGGTCGCGGGTGGCACTTATCCTTATGCAGATAGTCTGGGTTTAGACAAACTCATAGCCAGTATTAATCGTATTAATGGCTATCGCATAGAAATCGTTTTACACCATTCGCAGAGTTCATTTTTAGCTAATTTAGCCACAGATTTTGCGGTGATTTTATCCAAAGAATATGCCGACCAACTAGAAATTAAACAGCTAAAATCCAAAATTGATAGCCAACCTATTGGCACAGGACCGTTTAAATTTGTGAATTTTCGCCAGGATAGTTTTATCCGCTACCAAAAACATGACAAGTATTGGGGCGAATCCATCCAGACTGAAAATCTTATATTTGATATCACGTCATCTAGCTCTTTACGTTTAGCTAAACTGATTACCGGAGAATGTGATGCCATGGGTTTGCCGGCACACAGTGAGTTAGAAATAATCCGCCAATCAAAAGGATTAGTGCTAGATGAAAAACCCGGTTTAAATGTTGGTTTTTGGGCATTTAATACGTCTAAACCTCCTTTTAATAAACCAGAAGTGAGACGCGCCTTATCATTGGCCATTGATAAAAATGCCTTAATCGAAGCTATCTATTTTGACAGCGCTATAGTGGCTAAAAATATTGTGCCTCCTACGTCTTGGGCGTTTCAGGCTGAACAAAAAAACCTAAGTTACAACCCTTCTGCCGCCAAAAAGTTACTCCAAGAAAATGGCATAGAAGCAGGCTTTACTATGAATGTTTGGGCAATGCCAGTAGAAAGAGCCTACAACCCCAACGCCATTAAAATGGCCGAACTCATTCAAGGTTATCTGCAAGCCGTAGGGGTAAAGGTGAATATTATTAGTTATGAGTGGTCAACCTTTAGAGAAAAACTCAAACAAGGCGACCATGATTCAGTGTTAATAGGTTGGTCTGCGGATAATGGTGATCCCGATAATTTCTATCGTCCCTTGTTATCCTGTGCAGCAATAAAATCTGGTACCAATCGTGCGATGTGGTGCTCACCTGAGTATGACAGTTTAATCGACCAAGCCTTGCACTTTACCCAAATCGAAGACAGGCAATATTTTTATTATAAAGCGAATGCCTTGATCGCCGAACAGTTGCCGCTCATTCCTATCGCACATGCCTCAAAATATCAGGCCTATCGCGAAAATGTTAAAGGTTTTGAAATCAATCCCTATGGTGGTGTGCAATTGGCGGGGGTGACAAAAAACTAATGTTAAAAGTGATTCTGCGTTTTGCTAATTTAGTTGTCTTAACTTTGCTAGTACTGAGTTTCTTTTCATTTTTACTGGCTTATATGTTCCCCGGAGAGCCACTGGCTAATTTGACTGGGGTGGTGCGTGGCAATGAACAACAACTAGAGGCCTTAGGGCAACTTTATCATCTGGACAATAACTTTCTAGTCCAGTATTGGTATTATTTGGCTGAATTATTTGATGGTAATTGGGGCCTAAGTTTCAGTTCAGGCTTGCCTTTGGCTTCCGAAATTGCCCGCACCCTACCCGCTAGCATTGAGTTAAGTACCTATGCGCTGATCTTGTCGATGTTTATCGGATTACCGCTGGGATTTATTGCCGGTCTTAGGCACCGCAAAACCACTGATTACGCGCTTTTATCTTTAAGTGTTCTCGGCTATTCCATCCCGGTATTTTGGTTAGCCATGTTAATGATATTGGGATTTTGTTTGCAGCTAGGCTGGTTTCCCTTATCTGGGCGACTCAGTTTGTTATACGAGGTTCCTAGAATAAGTGGTTTTATCTTGTTAGATATAATGTGGTCAGATCTTGAAAACAAATCGGCCATACTCATAGACGCCCTCAGACATTTGATTTTACCCACCCTCTCTATTGCTGCGTTTACCACGACTATTATATTAAGGATCACACGCCGTTCAGTTATTGAAACCATGAACAGCGATTACATACTGGCGGCCTTAGCCCGTGGACTCACCCCCTGGCAGATATTATTTAGGCACGGAATTAAAAACGCGCTAATGCCAATTCTCCCGTTGATTGCCTTGCAATTTACGACTTTGCTGACCAACGCCATGATAGTTGAAGTGATCTTTTCATGGCCAGGTATTGGCAACTGGTTAATTCAGGCAATATATCAACGAGATTATCCTGCGATCCGAGTGGGCATGTTGGCCGTTTCAACTTTAGTGGTGTTATTTACCATGAGCATAGATTTACTGATCAGATTAGTCGACCCTAAAAAGAGTAAGGTGGAACGTGTCGCGATTTAAGCTATATCAAGAAGAATTCCATCCTTCCCCCCTGCAACATACATGGTTGGAATTTAAAGAAAATCATTTGGCTGTGGGTGGTTTATGCTGCTTTATGTTTTTTCTGTTTATTATTTTATTGTGCCCGATATTTGCGCCTTTTGATCCCTTGATGCAAAAAACCGATGCCATTTTAATTCCTCCTGCTTGGGAGGCCAATGGCGGTATTGTCAACGTTTTTGGCACCGACGCCTTAGGTAGAGATTTGTTATCTAGAGTCATGTATGGCTGCCGTATGACCTTTGGCATTAGCATTATTTTGGTACTCGTTGCTATGTTTGTTGGTGTTACTCTTGGCGCCGTAGCAGGTATGAGCCGTGGAGTACGTTCTAGTGTGATGAATCACATTTTAGATTCAATGATGGCCATCCCTACTCTACTGATTGCGATTATTATTATTGCCATCCTGGGTACTGGCCTAATCAACAGCATGTGGGCTATTGCACTAGCCTTAATCCCGCAGTTTATCCATCAAACGCGTGATTTTGTGCGCCAAGAGCGCAAAAAAGAATACGTCATGGCGGCCAAACTGGATGGGGCGACTCCTTTTCAATTAGTTACCCGCTCAATCTTACCTAATATGGGCGAAATTCTAGTGGTCCAAGGCGCGCTCGCTTTGTCTATTTCGATACTGGATATCAGTGCTCTGGGGTTTTTAAATTTAGGAGCACAAGCACCTTCACCAGAACTGGGCACCATGTTATCAGAAGGCATTGAAGTAGCTTATATCGCCCCCTGGAGCATAGCCTTGCCCGGTGGCGCGATCTTTTTAATGATGTTATCCATTAATTTAGTCGGTGATGGGCTCAGATCAGCACTTAGAAGCAGGTTAATACATTAATGAGTTTGCTTGATATCAAAAACCTTACCCTCGAAATTGACCTCGCCAGTGGTTGGGTTAAAGCTTTAGATAAGATCAATCTGGTCATTAATGAAGGGCAAATTCACGCTTTAGTAGGTGAGTCTGGCTCAGGTAAAAGTATTATCGTCAAAGCCATAGTCGGTGCGCTACCAGATCGCTGGAGAGTAACCGCCGACCGCATGACGTGGCGTGGACAAGACTTATTAACCATGTCAGCCAGCGAACGTCGTAAAGTCATACGCAACGATATTTCAGTGATTTTTCAAAATCCTAAAAACTCCCTCGACCCATTGTTAACATTGGGAGAACAAATTAAAGAGCTTGTTCCGACCTATCGACTAGAAAGCTTTTGGTTTTGGCAACGGGCTGCCGAACGTGAAAAAATTGCGATTGAGTTGATCCACAAAGTCGGCATTAAAGATCATAAACTTTGCATGCAAAGTTACCCTCATCAAATCGCTAACGATGTTTGCCAAAAATTTATGATTGCAATGGCCTTGGTGTCCGAGCCTAAACTGATAATTGCCGATGATCCTACCCGTGGTATGGAAGTCACCGCAAAATCCCAGATCCTTAAGTTACTCAGCCGTGTAAACCAAGTCCGTAAACTCAGCGTTTTGTTTGTCAGCCATGATTTATTAGCGATTTCCAGTATGGCGCACTACATGACTGTGCTTTATTGTGGCCAGACCGTCGAAAGCGGCAAGATGTTACAGCTAAGAAAACGTGCCCTGCATCCTTACACTCAGGCCCTACTCGACAGCGCTCCAAGCTTTCGTAAAGAATTACCACCTAAGTCACCTTTAAGTTCGTTGGATGGCACTATCCCTACTTTACAACACTTACCCATTGGCTGCCGACTTGGTCCACGTTGCCCAAGGGCGCGCAAAGAATGTGTGGTGGTACCAGCAGTGAGACGTGTGCATGAACACTATTACAGTTGCCACTACCCTCTGCACTGGGATAAAAAATGACCGACTTAATCAATGTAGAAAATTTAACTTTTGTTAATCGCCGCAAAAAAGCCAGGTTATTTAGCAGCGCTAAAAATTTTGAATTGGGCCCGATTAACTTTAGCCTCAAAGCAGGTGAAACCCTCGCTATAGTCGGTGCTAATGGCTCAGGTAAATCTTTATTAGCAAAATTACTGGTTGGCTTAGAAAAACCAGCCAGTGGACATATTTCCTTAAATGGCGATGTATTAACCAAATTTAACCAGCGCCAGCGCTGTTTTAATGTGCGGATGATTTTTCAGAACAGCAATGAATCACTCAACCCCGGAATTACGCTGGGTGGCATCCTCGACGAGCCGCTGCGGCTCAATACGGATCTAAACCTACTGCAACGTGCTGCAAAAATTGAACAAACCTTACAGCAAGTTGGTTTGATGCCCGAGCACCAGTTTTTCTATCGCCACATGTTATCCGACGGCCAAAGGCAACGGGTTGCCCTAGCTCGCGCCTTGATCCTCAATCCTCAAGTGCTAGTGGCTGACGAACCATTTGCGGCTTTAGATCCTTCAGTACGCTCACAAATCGTCAATTTGTTGATGAATATTCAACGCGACTTGGGCCTAGGTTTTATTTTTATTTCTCATAACCTCGGCATAGTACGGCACATCAGCGACAAGATTATAGTGATGAAAGGCGGGAAAATAATTGAAGCCGGTAAAACCGAGGTTATTTTTAACTGGCCAAAAGAAGAATATACCCAAAAGCTGGTACATACCCATCAGGCCTTGATTAATAGGCAGGTGACCTAAGCACAACAGACGATGTGCGCTGGCTTTTTAAAAGACTAAAAGATTATCGCTGCGCGACAC
>NZ_LSNE01000009.1:487115-502909 GCF_001565895.1 Paraglaciecola hydrolytica | reverse complement strand
GGCCACTGTAGTGGCCGCAGGCCCTATTCCCTCGACTCCAACTTTCCCGATAGAAGTTTCGGCTTGTCAAATGTCCAAACAGGACGTTTGGACAAGGCGAGGTTTACAGGGAGGTTACATCTCGCCGTTTTGATATAAAAGCCGAGGCTTGTAGCGGATTAGAAAGTTGGTTGGAGAGCGGCCCTTTTTGCCTACTTTTTCTGGCTGTTTGGAAAAAGTATGGTCGGGTGACATGGACGTCACCTGAAAAACGCAATGGATTGCGGTGTGCGCAGCACATAGTCTTAGGCGCGCAGCGCATGCTTAGTGCACGAAGTGCATGCAATGGCGCGAAGCGATAAGCCGCCTCGCGGCTATTGTTAGCCCACCAGGGCTAACAATATCCCGGCAGCCACCGCTGAGCCCAGCACACCTGCTACGTTAGGCCCCATGGCATGCATCAGCAAAAAGTTATGGTGGTTAGCTTCTAGACCCACTTTATTCACTACCCGTGCGGCCATGGGCACGGCAGATACCCCTGCGGCACCAATCAATGGATTGATTTTTTGCGAACTAAAACGTCCTAAGAGCTTAGCCATCAATATGCCTGCTGCCGTGCCCATGGAAAAGGCAATGGCACCTAAGGCTAAAATCCCTAAGGTTTCAACGGTTAAAAACTTATCGGCCGACAGCTTAGAACCTACGGCTAATCCTAAAAAGATAGTCACTATATTAATCAGCTCGTTTTGCGCGCTGTTACTTAAACGGTCAACCACACCGGATTCACGCATTAAATTACCTAAACAGAACATACCTATTAGTGGTGTGGCACTGGGTAAAAACAAAATGGTTAAAAATAACACTGCCAACGGGAAGATAATTTTTTCCCGTTTAGACACCACTCTTAGCTGGGCCATTTCAATTTTGCGTTCTTGCTCATTGGTCAATAAACGCATAATAGGTGGCTGAATGAGTGGCACCAATGCCATGTACGAATAGGCTGCCACTGCGATGGCTCCCAACAAATCAGGAGCTAAACGTGAAGCAAGGAATATCGCGGTAGGACCATCCGCGCCACCGATAATGGCAATAGCTGCTGCATCTTTCAGTGTGAATTCAAAACCTGGGATAAAATTAAGTGCAATAGCACCAAATAATGTCCCAAAAATCCCAAATTGCGCCGCAGCACCAAGCAATAACATGCGAGGATTGGCAATGAGCGCGCTAAAATCCGTCATGGCGCCCACCCCCATAAAAATCAGCAGCGGAAATACGCCCGTCTCAATGCCAACATAATAGATGTAATGCAGCAAACCTCCCGCTTCACTAAACCCCGCTAAAGGGATATTAGTTAGTACTGCCCCAAATCCAATAGGCAATAACAACAGCGGTTCAAACTTTTTGACAATAGCCAAATACAGCAATAACGCGCCGACCAACATCATGATCACTTGGCCTAACTGAAAATGGGCTAAGGCAGTGCTGTCCCAAAGTAATGCAAATTTATCCATCTGGTACTGCCTTAATTAAACGTTAATAAAGATTGTCCGGTTTGTACCGAATCACCTTCTTTGATCAGCACTTTATTGACGATACCACTAACGGTCGCCCGAATGTCGGTTTCCATTTTCATGGCTTCCATGACAAGCACAACTTGGCCATTTTCTACCTTATCGCCAACATTCACTAAAATTTTAAAAATGGTGCCTGAAAGAGGAGATTGTAAAGCTTCTGTCGCCGCAGAACTGACTGTGGTGGTTTCTTGGGCTTTGCTAAGTGGTGCTTGAATGTTATTTAAGGTTCCGTTCTCTGCCACTTCAACTTGATAGACTTTGCCATCCACTCTTACCGAGTACACAGCCGCCTGTGAGGCACTATTTTTAGTTTGGGGTGAACTTGTATTGTTTGACATCTCTAAGTCGTCAGGGACCGGCTCAAAAGCTTCTGGATTATTTCTGTTTTGTAAAAACTTAAGGGCTACCTGAGGAAACAACGCGTAGGTAAGTACATCGTCTACCGCTTCAGTGGCTAATACAAAGTTCTCTTGTTTAGCTAAAGTATTAAGTTCAGTGCTTAATTGGTCTAACTCATCTTTAATCAAATCGGCTGGGCGGCAGGTAATTGGCTCTTCCCCATCAAGTACTTTTAACTGCAACGCCTTGTTAACTGGCGCAGCAGTAGCGCCATATTCGCCTTTTAATACACCAGCCGTTTCTTTGGTGATACTTTTATAACGCTCACCTGACAGGACATTAAGCACCGATTGGGTGCCGACTATCTGCGAAGTGGGTGTAACCAGAGGGATAAAACCTAAGTCTTCTCTTACCCGTGGAATTTCTTTGAGCACTTGATCCATTTTATCCAGTGCGCCCTGCTCTTTTAACTGGCTTTCCATATTGGTCAACATGCCACCGGGTACTTGGGCAATTAGGATCCGCGCATCAACACCTTTGAGGCTACCTTCGAATTTTGCATATTTTTTTCTGACCTCTCTGAAATAGCTAGCGATCTCTTCCAACAAGGGCAGTTGCAAGCCGGTATCTCGTGCTGTTCCTTCAACAATAGCCACCATAGTTTCAGTGGCGCTATGGCCGTAGGTCATACTCATGGACGAAATAGACGTATCTAAAATATCGATACCCGCATCGATGGCTTTTTGATAAGTCGCCGTGCTTAAACCTGTTGTTGCATGACACTGCATCGCAATCGGTACTTCGATGGTTTCTTTTAAACGGGTGATCAGTTCTTCACACACATATGGTTTGAGCAAACCGGCCATATCTTTGATACAGATAGAATGCACACCCAAATCTTGTAATCTGGCGGCCATATCTAGCCAAGTTTGTAAATTGTGCACTGGTGATACCGTATAGGACAACGTCCCTTGGGCATGAGCACCTTGTTTGATCGCGGCTTTTACTGCGGTTTGCAAGTTGCGGATGTCATTCATCGCATCAAAAATGCGGAATACGTCCACACCATTGGCATGAGCTCGCTCAACAAATTTTTCTACTACGTCATCGGCGTAATGTCGATAACCCAATAAATTTTGGCCACGCAATAACATCTGCTGCTTAGTCTTTGGCATCGCTTTTTTGAGCGCTCTAATACGCTCCCAAGGATCTTCACCTAAATAACGGATACAAGCGTCAAAAGTTGCTCCTCCCCACGTTTCTAGCGACCAATATCCTACTTGGTCTAGCTTTGCAGCGATGGGCAGCATGTCTGCTAGACGTAAACGTGTAGCAAGCAAGGATTGATGTGCATCGCGTAATACAACATCCGTGATAGCTAGCGGCTTTGACATAATGAGGTTCTCTTAAATTTGAAGTAGTTATTTATTGCGATGTTGGTGCACTGCAGCGGTAATCGCGGCAATGATCCCAGATGACAATGCGGGCGTACTTGGTGCTGCTGCCTGTTTGCTATTGTGCAGCGGCACGGCAGCTTCAGGAAATTGTCGATTCAGCCAAGCGACCAATGTCATTGCGCCAATCAGGGCTCCTAAAAACAGGAAAACAACCAGCATTCCCACCGCCATCAAATAGGCAGCTTCCAGTAATAAGCCACTTACGTTAACAGGCATAATATTATTCCAATACGGTCAATTTCTAGGAGAATAAGTAACATGCAGATGGGTGAAACACAACAAATAAGCCAGAGTAAAAACGCATAAAAAATAAGAAAAAATACAGTTAAAGCGAATTTATATCCAGCTCAGAACCATAATTGATACATATTTAGTCATTTAGAGAAACAAAGAACCAACAATCTGAGAACAGCTTCAGCAAATGTTGTTAACACAAAAAAATAAACTTAATGATAAAGATATTTGAAGGTATATAGAAGGAGATAAAACGACAAGGATGAAATGGTGCGTGTGGAAGGATTCGAACCTCCGACCGCCTGGTTCGTAGCCAGGTACTCTATCCAGCTGAGCTACACACGCACAAAACTATTCCAACATTTTTACTTCACAAACTTAGTTTAACAACTAAGACTTACTTTACCAGTTTCTCAAAAACATTTAATAATGTTGTTTGAAAAATGGTGCGTGTGGAAGGATTCGAACCTCCGACCGCCTGGTTCGTAGCCAGGTACTCTATCCAGCTGAGCTACACACGCTTTTCAGTTTTAATGGCGGAGAGGGAGGGATTCGAACCCTCGATAGGGTTTAACGCCTATACACCCTTAGCAGGGGCGCGCCTTCAGCCACTCGGCCACCTCTCCACTTTAAACTTTTTCTACACTTAAAAAATTATCAAAACTGCGTTATAAAACACACTTTGACAAGATACCTATTAGGGCTATAAACCCTAGATTCCCTTAGTAGGGAAGTATCTCCAGCCGCTTGGCCGTCTCTCCTAAATGTGGAGCCGAAGTTTACTGATCCCCAAACGTAAGTCAAACAATTTTTATCAACTTAAACACTGCTTGCTTGCATTTTGAACAACTACCTTTGCTTTGCTTTTTTTATATACAATTTTGCGCCCATTTGAGCGATGAATTTTAGTCAACGCTAAAATTCAAAGTTAAAAAAAGCCGGTATTAACCAGCTTTTTTTAGGACTAGAAAAAATTATTCATCATCCTGATTTGTCGATCTTTCATGGGCAGCTTGCTGACCATTTTTTTCTGCCTGAATACGCATATAGATCTCTTCACGATGCACTGAAACTTCTTTCGGTGCATTAACCCCTATCCTTACTTGATTTCCTTTCACACCCAATACAGTCACTGTGACATCGTCACCAACCATAAGAGTTTCACCCACACGACGAGTTAAAATTAGCATTCTATTGCTCCTTTTCCATTGATTATAATTTCAAGTCCCTTATTAACATTAGTGGAAAATTTCTATACGACCAGAAATTTCCACACTCGGTTGCTCCTTATTTTTGTTGTCACCTCAAAAATTAACCGATAATTCGTTTATCTACTCAAAGTAACTTAGCCACCCAAGCTGCAACAGACGCTATAGCCGCTGCTAGGTTTTCAGGTTGAGAGCCGCCAGCCTGTGCCATGTCGGGGCGGCCACCGCCTTTACCGCCCACTTGCTGAGCCACAAAATTAACTAACTCACCAGCTTTTACTTTACTAAGCAAATCTTTGCTTACGCCAGCAATCAAACTGACTTTATCTTGCTCGGCAACACCTAAGACAATGACCGCACTGCCCAGCTGATTTTTGAATTCATCAACCATTGCTCTAAGTGCTTGTGATTCAACACCTTCTAAATGTGCTGCAAGTACTTTAACGCCGTTTATCTCAAGCACATTATTTAATAAATCATTGCCTTTGCTGCTGGCAAGCTGTTGTTTAAGTTTATGTAACTCTTTCTCAAACTGCTTGTTTTGATCAAGTAGCAGCGCAATTCGTGAGCTAAGGTTGGCAGGCTCAGTCTTAAGTAAACCCGCTAAGGCACTTAATTCATTGAATTGTTTTTGCATCAAATCGATTGCGCCAACACCTGTAACCGCTTCTATGCGTCTAACCCCAGCCGCGATCCCACTTTCTGAGAGGATCTTAAATAGACCTATATCCCCTGTACTGGAGACATGGGTACCACCACAGAGTTCCATAGAAAACTCACCCATGGATACTACTCGTACATCTTCTTCGTACTTTTCACCAAACAAAGCCATGGCGCCAGCGGCTTTAGCATCATCCAAATTCATCAGTTTAGTTTGTAACAAATGATTAGCACGGATTTGCTCGTTAACCAATTTTTCAACCTGAGAAATCTGATCTTTAGTCATGCCTTCAAAATGCGCA
Source organism: Paraglaciecola hydrolytica (assembly GCF_001565895.1). Lineage (GTDB taxonomy): Bacteria > Pseudomonadota > Gammaproteobacteria > Enterobacterales > Alteromonadaceae > Paraglaciecola > Paraglaciecola hydrolytica. Next base: position 497,156 of record NZ_LSNE01000009.1, on the reverse strand, counting down.
AAGTCAAAACGTAAACGTTCATCGGTAACTAACGAACCTTTTTGATTAACGTGACTACCCAACACTTGTTTAAGGGCTGCGTGCATTAAGTGAGTTGCACTGTGATTAAGTTTGATCGCCTCACGACGCACTGGGTTAAAACTCGCGGCAACGACATCACCAAGTTTGAGACTACCTTGCATATGCCCCACATGAGCAATTGCATGACCTAGTTTAACGGTATCGCTTACAACAAAAACACCACTACCTAAGGTCAATTCACCACTATCACCAGCCTGACCACCCGATTCAGCATAAAACGGCGTTTGATCCAAAATGACTACGCCGCTGTCACCATCGTTTAAGTTAGTAACTTGCTGGCTGCCTTTGAACAATTCCACCACACTGGCATTACTGGTGTTTTGGGCATAACCAGTAAAAGTAGAAACCTGTTCACTTTTGAGCTGTTCGTTGTAGTCGGTATCAAACTGGCTAGCTTGCTGAGCGCGTTTACGCTGCTCAGCCATGGCTTGAGCAAAACCTTCTTCGTCAATTTTTAGACCTTTTTCACGGGCCACATCGTTCGTTAGGTCAGCTGGAAAACCGAAGGTGTCATAGAGTTTAAATACCACAGTCCCGGGAATAACATCGCCTTCAAGCACAGCTAGTTCTTCATTTAGAATTGCCATACCACGCTCTAATGTACGCGAAAACTGTTCTTCTTCGGTTTTTAATACTTTTTCAACCAGGGTTTGTTGCTCTCGTAATTCAGGAAAGGCTTCGCCCATCTGATTAACTAATGCCGCGACCAAGCGATAAAAGAAAACATCTTTAGCGCCTAATTTATTGCCGTGGCGCACAGCACGACGAATAATGCGACGCAGTACATACCCACGCCCTTCATTGGAAGGAATAACGCCGTCACAAACCAAAAAGCTACAAGAACGGATATGATCAGCGATAACTCGTAGTGACTTATCTTCAAGGCTACTAGTACCAATTATTTTGGCCGCTTCGCTAATCAAATAAGTAAAAATATCTATTTCATAATTACTATGCACATTTTGCATAATCGCCGAGATACGCTCCAAGCCCATACCAGTGTCGATAGAAGGTTTGGGTAGAGGCTCCATAGTGCCGTCACTTTGACGATTAAACTGCATAAATACGAGATTCCAGATTTCAATAAATCTGTCACCGTCTTCTTCTGGTGAACCAGGAGGGCCACCCCAAATATGTTCACCATGATCATAAAAAATTTCAGAGCAAGGACCACAAGGACCGGTATCGCCCATCGACCAGAAGTTATCTGAAGTAGCGATACGAATAATTTTATGCTCAGGAATGCCTATTACTTTAGCCCAGATGTCAAAAGCCTCGTCGTCTTCGGCGTAAATGGTAACTAACAGTTTATCCTTCGGAAGTTTGAGTTCTTCGGTTAAAAAAGACCAAGCAAACTTGATGGCATCAACCTTGAAATAATCACCAAAGCTAAAGTTACCGAGCATTTCAAAAAACGTATGATGTCTGGCGGTATAACCGACATTTTCTAAATCATTGTGTTTACCACCCGCGCGCACACAACGTTGTGAAGAAACCGCACGGTTGTAACTGCGTTTGTCACTACCTAAAAAGACATCTTTAAACTGATTCATGCCCGCGTTAGTAAATAACAAGGTTGGATCGTTGGTAGGAACCAAAGAAGAAGTGGCTACAGTCTGATGTCCGTTTGCAGCAAAATAATTTAGAAATGCGCCGCGAATTTCGGCGGTTGTCATACTCATTTACGATCCTGAAAAAATCTAATTTTAATTGGGTTAAAAGGCTAACCAATAACTAGTACAGCCTTGCCTGAGAGCGCGTACAGTATCATGTTTGAAGCCTACTTGTTAAGGGCTTAATTCAATCCTTAAGCGACTGAATGGCATAGTGAATTTGTTCAGCAGAAAATCCTCTTTGCAGCAGGAATCGATAGTATTTTTGCTGCTCTTTTGCATCATTTATCCCGCGCCCAACATTTTTTTTAGCTAAGGCCTGTAATGCGAGTTCAAACCAGTCTGGCTCTAAGTCTTTTAAAACACGCGTGATAATCTCCTGCGAGATCTTATGCTGTTTAAATTCTTTGATTAAGCCTAACTCCCCTGAACCTTTATTAATACGGCTACGCGCTAGCATTTCGGCATATCTGAGTTCACTTTGTATGTCCGCTTGAGAAAATTTTTCGAGCCATTCTTGAACTAAATCATGATTAAAGTTACGTTGTCTGAGTTTTAGGCTAAGTTCATGTAGACTATGTTCTCGATTGGCTAAGAGCCGAGTGATGGTATATTTTATTACCTGTTGTTCATCTTCTGTGGTCATTAGATTTTTGCCACCAATGTAATTTACGTTAAGGATAAACAAACTTGAAAATTAAGTTTAGCCACAAATTTGTCAACAATATCGAACAAATTGGTGAAAAACTTTGGCAAGAGTTTGCATGTCACTCAACCCCTTTCTGCCAATATGCTTTTTTAGCGGCCTTAGAAAAATCCGGCTCAGTTGGCACCGGTACCGGTTGGATTCCACAACACCTGATCATCTACCAAAACAAACAAGTCGTGGCATTGCTGCCATTGTACAAAAAAAATCATAGTTATGGGGAGTATGTTTTTGATTTTGCTTGGGCTAATACCTACCAACAATATGGTTTACGTTATTACCCTAAACTAGTGTGTGCCATTCCCTTTACTCCGGTAACAGGGCCAAGATTGTTACTAAAATCAAACGTTCAACAGTCTGAGATCATCAAAGCACTTTGTCAGATACTGGCTGACAAAATGCAAAGCGAAGCGCTGTCTTCCATGCATTGGTTATTTGTTGACGGCGAATTTAGTACGTCGTTAGCAGAGCATCAACAAATACAACGTCGAAGTGTGCAATTTCAATGGTTTAATCGCCAGTATCTAGATTTTACCGATTTTTTACAGGCGCTCAATTCTCGTAAACGTAAAAGTATCAAAGCCGAGCGTAACAAAGTTGTTAAGGCTGGGATCACGGTAGAGCGTATTCATGGCGACCTACTAAAACAGTCTCACATGGACTTTTTCTACCAGTGTTATCAACAAACCTATCTCAAACGCAGCGGTCACGGTGGCTATCTGACAGAAGCTTTTTTTAAACAGATATTTGAAACCATGCATGACCAAGTTATGCTAATTATTGCTAGCCGCGACACACAAGCCATTGCAAGTGCCTTATTTTTTTACGATGACAAACAGCTAAATGGACGTTATTGGGGGGCGATGGAGGAAGTTGATCACTTACATTTTGAATGTTGTTATTACCAAGGCATAGAGTTCTGTATCGAACGAGGAATTGGACAATTTAATCCAGGTACGCAAGGGGAACATAAGATACTACGTGGGTTTGAACCTATTTATTGCTACTCCAATCATCAGCTAAAAGAACTGGCTTTCCATGAAGCTGTGGAACGTTTTATATCGACTGAAAACCTTACAATCGAGCAATATAAACAAAATGCGCAAAAGCTGCTGCCGTTTCGTAAAGCAGAAAAATAAACATTAATAATGTCATTAGCGTTTAACGTTTTTTCCACACTAAGGTTAGATTATTCGCAGGCATTTCCACTTGTTCACACAGTTCCATGCCACGTGCCCAATACTGTAAATCTTCTATGTCTCTTATTCCGCCATAGCCATTGGACTTTAGGTGAACATCAAAATCAGCGTTGCTTTGACTGGTGTACTGACCATCTAGCTTAAACGGCCCATACTGGCAAAACACGCCACCTTTGGGTAAAGCCTCAGCAATCAACTCCATCATGAGTTTAATTTCGTACTTTTGCATAATGTGGGCGGTATTGGCACTAAATACCCCGTCATAAACCGTTTCTGGCCAGCTATCAAGCCCTATCACCAAACTAATTGGTTTACGTAAATTAGAGCTCGGATCCGACTTTATCCATAACTTAATGCCAGCATGATTACTTGGCGCATCGCTGGTATGCCAAGTGAGATGACGTAGATTTTTAGCAAAATAGACAGCATGCTGGCCGGTACCTGAGCCAATTTCCAATATCGATTTACATTCAGAAAAATGCTGAGTTAATACCTTTAAAATTGGCTCTTTATTATTTTCACAGGCCTGACTAAAGGGTTTATCCACGTTATAGCTCCTTCCTTAAAGTTGCAAATTAGGTGCTAACCATTTTTGGGCTTCATCTAATGTCCAGTTTTTACGTAGAGCATACTCTTCTAACTGATCTTTTTGTATTTGCGCTACCGCAAAATAACGACTTTCTGGGTGAGAAAAATAGAAACCAGAAACCGAGGCACCGGGCCACATGGCGTAACTTTCAGTTAGTTGCATGCCAGTGTGTTTTTCTGCATCCAACAAATCCCAAATCAATTGTTTTTCAGTATGTTCAGGACAAGCAGCATAACCAGGAGCAGGTCTAATACCTTGATACTTTTCACGGATCAATTCTTCATTACTCAGGCTTTCATCTGGTACAAAGCCCCAAATTTCTTTACGCACTTGCTCATGTAGATATTCTGCAAAGGCTTCGGCTAGTCGGTCTGCCAAGGCTTTGACCATAATGCCATTGTAATCATCACCGTCATCTATGTAGTGCTGGGCAAGTTCATCTTCACCTACTCCGGCGGTTACTGCAAAAGCACCAAGATAATCCGCTTTGCCAGACGTTTTAGGCGCAATAAAATCACTTAAACAATAGTTAGGTCCATTAGGCTTTTCTGTTTGTTGGCGTAAGTGATGAGCCACATGGATCACATTTTTGCGCTCTTCATCCTGATAGATTTCAATGTCATCCACCACACTATTGGCAGGGAATATGCCCATTACTCCTTTAGCTTGTAACAAATTATTAGTACATAAATCATTCAATAGTGCCTGCGCATCATTAAATACACTTTGTGCTTCCTGACCAATTACCTCATCCTCTAAAATGCGCGGGTATTTACCGGCCAATGACCAAGTCAAAAAGAAGGGTGTCCAATCGATATAAGCGCGTAATACGTCCAGCCCGACCGTGATGGGCTTAACGCCTAAAAACGTGGGTTTGGGTGGGGCGTAGCTAGCCCAATCAAAACTAAAGGCATTGGCTCTGGCTTGCGCTAAGGTAACAGGTTTGGTGCGAGGTTTTTTCTTGGCGTGTTGGATACGTACGTTTTCATAATCTTGCGAAAGCTGCGCCGCAAACTCGGCACGGTTTTCAGCAGAGATCAACTTCTGACACACTCCTACCGCACGACTAGCGTTAGGAACATAGACCACAGGATGTTGATAGTTTTGTTCTATTTTCACTGCCGTATGGGCTTTTGATGTCGTCGCGCCACCAATCAACAAAGGTAGGTCAAAATTAAGCCTTTGCATTTCTTTGGCCACATAGACCATTTCATCCAATGATGGGGTGATAAGGCCAGATAGACCAATCATGTCAACGTTTTGCTCTTTTGCTACCTGCAATATTTTGGCGCAGGGCACCATGACACCAAGGTCAATAATTTCAAAGTTATTACACTGCAGTACCACACCCACAATGTTTTTACCTATGTCGTGTACATCGCCTTTGACTGTAGCCAGCAAAATTTTACCATTGCTGCTGCTTTGGTCTTTTTCTAATTCAATAAAGGGATTGAGATAGGCCACGGCTTTTTTCATAACCCGTGCAGACTTAACCACCTGAGGTAAAAACATTTTGCCTTCGCCAAACAAGTCCCCTACTACATTCATGCCGTCCATTAAGGGACCTTCAATCACGTGCAGTGGTTTTTCGGCTTCAAGCCTGGCAGCTTCAGTATCTTCTTCGATAAAGTCCATGATGCCACGCACCAATGCGTACTCAAGACGTTTATTAACCGGTAATTCACGCCACTCTAAATTTTCTTTTTCTTGGACTTTACCACCGCCCTGATATTTAGGCGCAAGTTCTAGCAACTTATCGGTAGCCTCAGGATGACGATTTAAAATCACATCTTCGACGGCATCGCGCAATTCTAGTGGGATTTGATCATATACTTCTAACTGCCCAGCATTGACGATGCCCATATCCATGCCAGCTTTAATGGCATGAAACAAAAACACTGAATGCATAGCTTCGCGTACCGGATTATTGCCCCGAAACGAAAATGACACGTTAGAAAGCCCGCCAGAAATATGGGCATGAGGTAGATTTTGGCGAATACGCCGAGTGGCGTTGATAAAATCAACGGCGTAATTGTTATGCTCTTCTATCCCCGTTGCTACCGCAAAGATGTTGGGATCAAAAATAATATCTTGGGGCGGAAAACCAATTTTTTCGGTGAGTAACTTATAACTACGTTCACAAATTTCGTATTTGCGTGCTTCGGTATCCGCCTGCCCTACTTCGTCAAAGGCCATGACCACAGTCGCTGCGCCATAACGTTTGATCAGTTTAGCTTGGTATAAAAAGTTTTCTTCGCCTTCTTTTAAGCTGATCGAATTAACGATGGATTTACCTTGCACACACTTTAAACCCGCTTCGATAACTGACCACTTGGACGAGTCGATCATAATAGGCACGCGCGAGATATCGGGCTCAGATGCAATAAGATTTAAAAAGCGGATCATCGCTGCTTCTGAATCAAGCATGGCTTCATCCATGTTGATGTCGATGATCTGCGCACCGTTTTCGACTTGCTGACGAGCCACATCTAAGGCTTTTTCATAATCGCCATCGAGGATCAAACGTTTAAACATCGCAGAGCCTGTGACATTAGTGCGCTCACCCACATTAATAAATACGCTGGATGCGAGTTCGTTTACTTCTTGATCATTATCTAGTTGATTTGCTTCTTGTTTATTCATGAATCTGGCCTAATGGACAAAAGGTTCGAGGCCAGATAAACGCATTTTAACTGGATGTTTAACAATTTTACGGGGGGCTTTACCTTTAACTACCGCGACCATAGCAGCGATATGTTCTGGTGTACTACCACAGCATCCACCAACGATGTTAAGTAAACCTGATTCAGCCCACTCTTCAATATGGGCGGCCATTTCATCACTTTCTAAATCATATTCACCAAACTCATTAGGTAAACCTGCGTTAGGGTGAGCAGAGACAAAACAGTCAGAAATTTTCGAAATTTCAGCAACGTATTGACGCAATAAATCAGGGCCTAATGCGCAATTCAATCCCATCGAAAAGGGATTGACGTGGCACATAGAATAATAAAAGGCTTCAGCGGTTTGGCCAGATAAAGTACGACCAGAGGCATCGGTAATGGTACCTGAGATCATAATGGGTAAGCGTCTACCTAACTGTTCAAACACGGTTTCAACAGCAAAAGCAGCCGCTTTAGCATTGAGGGTATCAAAGATGGTTTCGATCATGATCAAGTCACTCCCCCCTTCAATCAAACCATGGGTTGCCTCAATGTAAGCTTCCACCAATTCATCAAAGCTTACATTACGTTTACCTGGATCATTTACATCGGGTGAAATTGACGCAGTACGGCTTGTTGGGCCAAGTACCCCGGCCACAAAACGCGGTTTATCCGGCGTTTGCGCGGTAAAAGCATCAGCGGCTTTACGGGCTAACTTAGCGGATTCAATATTGATTTCTTTAGCCAAAGATTCCATATGGTAGTCAGACATGGAAATGGTGGTGGAGTTAAAAGTATTGGTCTCGATAATATCCGCACCTGCTGCAAGATAAGCACTATGGATGTCATAAATTATCTGCGGTTGCGACAAACTCAACAAGTCATTGTTACCTTTAACATCAGACGGCCAATCAGCAAAGCGCTCTCCACGATAATCTTGCTCTTCTAATTTATGTTTCTGGATCATAGTACCCATAGCACCATCCAGGATTAGAATGCGCTGCGCGGCCGCATCCTGTAAAAGTTGTTCTCTATTCGACTGACTCAAAACCTTTCCTCAATAAATCATTTTGTACTAACGCTTATTTCGTAGCCCGTATTTTTAATATTAACGAGACAAACTCTCTAAATCATAGGGCGTATTTTGATACACATAATAGTTTAACCAATTGGTAAATAATAAACTGCCATGGGCACGCCACTTTACCATAGGGGGTTTAGACGGATCATCGTCAGGGAAATAATTCACTGGTATTTTAGGTGACAAATTAGCCGCCATATCACGATGATACTCTTGACTCAAACTCTCTGGATCATACTCTGGATGGCCCGTAACAAACACTAAACGTTTATCATTAGACGCAACAATGTGGGCGCCAGTATGGGCAGAACTTGCCAAAACACTCAACTCTGGAATGCTTTGATACACCTCTATGGGTATCTCGCCATAACGGGACTGAGGTGCATAAAAAATCGGATCAAAACCACGCATTAGCTCATCACGTTCGTTTTGCACTTCAATAGGATAGACACCACTGAGTTTTTCATCACGCAATACGCGATGTTGACCAAAATAATGGTAGATAGCTGCGTGAGCGGCCCAACATGAAAATAAAGTGGATTGCACATGACGACGCGCCCAATCCATGACTACTGTCATTTTTTCCCAGTATTTCACATCCTGATAGGCCAAGTGCGCTAAGGGAGCACCGGTAACAATCAAACCATCATATTTTTTATTAGCGATTTCATCAAAGTCCCGATAGAAAGCGTCCATATGCTCTTTAGGCGTATTTTTAGGCGCCTGATTATCAATTCGGATCAAGTCCACATTAATTTGCAAAGGTGTATTAGATAACAAACGTAAAAACTGCTCTTCGGTTTCCATCTTATTAGGCATCAGATTCAAGATGCCCACTTCCATTGGCCTAATATCTTGCGTCGCAGCACGTTGGGTATCCATGACAAAAATATTTTCACGACTTAATACATTTTGCGCGGGTAAATCGCTGGGAATTCGAATAGGCATAAAGTCTCCAAGGCACAATACAATGCGTGGAATCTCGCTTAAATCACTAAAAAAGTCAACATCTTTACGTCTAGACGTCTAAACGAAAATTATCTAAGCTATAAAACCGCAAATATGTGAAACGACAGCCGAATTGAGATCTGCGTGTTAATTTGCATGAGAAATAGATCCAGCATTGCATTGAAAAATTGATCCACTTAGCGGTTAGTTAAAGCCACAATTCACGTCAGTTCAAGTTATTAATCATGGATCAATGTTTGATGCAAATAACATCTGACAATGGATCAAAATTAGGTGCAAATTAACAGACGTTATTTGATTATTGAAGAACCGATAATTTTTCTGTGTTAAATACTAGATGGAACTTTAATTTTGTTGACAAATATAAAGAAAAATGTACTTAATCATTATCTACTTGTCTTCTGCTTTTTAATAGTTTTAGCATTTTTATTTTCGACACTACTTAACAATTTATTACCTTCATTTATTCCTCCATATATGGGAGAGCTAAGAAAACTCGCCGCTTTAGCAGGTGTGCTACTAGGCTTAATAGTTAATGTAATTAAGTTTTTTATTAACAAAGACTTCAAAGCAGAACCTTACAATATTTTCGCAGCCATTCTGGCAACGTTCGCCTTCTTTGCCACAACTCCAGAAAAGGTTTCAATCGAAGAATTACGCAGTTTAATTGATAGTGCTGTTAATGTTCAGTACCAAGAAATAAATGAAGAAAACACGGCAATTGCATCTAAAGTAATTTTGAGTTCTAAAAACCCATTTGAAAGAGCTTGTGCGTTTTACGCTTTAGGAGAATCAGAAAAAGCTTTAGCGGAATTAAAAATTGCATTAGAAAAAGAAGTTACAACAGAACCAGAAATCGAAAAATATAAAAGGCTACTTTCAAAAATAAAACAAAATGAAGGCCAAAATGAAAATAACTTTTTTAATAAAGTCGTTAAACCTTTGGAATACAAGGACAAATTTAATAATGACACTTTTGAACAAAACATAAAGCCGTTGCATGAAGAGTATTTGAAAAAAACCGAAAAAAATGAATCACAAAAAGAGATATTTGAGTCTCCGATAAATGAAGAAAACTCACCTAGCCTTTATTCAAAAAATCAAACAGAGACTAGCTTAGAGAAGGATAATACTCTAGGT
>NZ_LSNE01000009.1:430450-486971 GCF_001565895.1 Paraglaciecola hydrolytica | reverse complement strand
TGATGATTTTATTAGTAGAGTCATTGCAACTGAACGCTATTCAGTTTCAAGTTTTGAAGAAACTTATTCGAAGATACGCATAAATTTGCCCCCCTCAATCTCACCCTCATATTTAGTTGAAGGTAAAGCGGCAACCCCTTCACAAAATGGCCTATATATTTTTGTCACACCAGAAATTAAGCTGCTATATATTAAAATAATGAGCTTTGACGGAAGTTACAATGCCAAAGCTGTAGTCAATATTAGGACAGATAATTCTAAATGGATCAACATTGAGCTACCAAGTAAATACGGAGAGATATATAAATTATATAGTTCTGAATCCTTTGCCTTACAGGCTTATATTTTGACCAAAGACGATGAAAGTAGACCCATTCAAAAAATCTTTCCATCCTCCTGGGGTGAGCCAATATTTGATGAGAAGAAAGCACCTCAATATTTTGTCGTAATTCATTCATTTGGAGGTTCTCTAAATTATGAATATTTCAGTAAAAATGGTGAATACAAGAAATTGAACTGCAAAAAAATTGAACAAGATTGGGGTATAATGGGTTTGCGAAAATTATCCTCCATTCTTAGTAATGTTGAAGACAATAATAATGTTTACAATTTTAGTTACAAGTGCCCTATTAATAGTGGCGATTTTGAAATTTCAAATGTATCTAAGGTTCAATTTAATTATGGCAGTGACAGTTTAAGAAAAAGCTATTTTGTCAATATTGTAAAGTGAACTAAACCAATATGTGGAGAGTCTGGTAAGGGCTGAGAATCTCAATAGGTTTTCGCTAAAATGTTAACACGCTCAAACTAATACAGCTCAAACACCAGCGAAGCTTTGCTGAGTCCGAGCGCTTTGACTCATTATGTTTATAGTTGTTAATTTGTATGAGAAATAGATCCAGCATTGCATTGAAAAATTGATCCACTTAGTGGTTTGTTAAAGCCAAAATTCACTTCAGTTCAACTTGTAAGTCATGGTTCAATGTTTGATGCAAATAATATTTGAAACTGGAACTACTTTGGGTGCAAATTAACAGGCAGAAAAAACATACTGCGCAAACGACTTTTAACGCTGATGCAGGCTAAATAACAACTCGGCTTCGGCTCTGGGTAAATCGCATTCCTGCATAACGTCGTTTAGTGTGGCACCTCCGGCAATTAATTTTGCGGCTTTTTGATAAAAGCGACTTTGCGGATCATGTTCAGCAAGTTTTTGTTGTTTGTCATCCAAGCCGTTGATGCTAACGATGAGTTCTTTGACCTTTTTGCCCAGCGCCTGATTACCACTACGAATTTCGTGCAGTTCATCATCAAGTTGGGCTAATTTTTCGAGGGTTTGGCGCATGGCGTCGTCTGACTCAGACAACCGATTTTTTAATTGCTTGAACTTGCTTAAGATAAACCATGTTAGGCCACAGAAGGTTAATAGCAGTACAAGGCCAAGCCCTATGATTAGCAGCTCAGGCATAGCTGCCACTAATCATAAATAACAACTGGGATGCCGTAGTTGGTCGCAAGCTATTGATAATCACAGGTCAGATGCAGTTAGGATTAAATATTGGTAATTTCATCCCACTCATCATCATTGAGCAGTTTATTTAAATCCACCAAGATCAACAGTTGACCGTCACGATTACTCACACCTTGGATAAATTTAGCACTCTCTTCTGTGCCAACATTAGGGGCGCTATCAATTTCGGATGCCTTCAAATAAACCACTTCGGCAACGCTGTCGACCATAATACCTACGACTTGATCGTCTGACTCGATAATCACAATGCGGCTATTGTCTGAGATGTCTGAAGAAGGCAAACCAAAACGTGAACGGGTATCAATAACGGTAACCACGTTGCCACGTAAGTTAATGATACCTAATACGTAGTCTGGTGCACCCGGTACAGGAGCAATTTCGGTATAACGCAATACTTCTTGCACTTGCATAACATTAATTCCATAGGTTTCTTCACCCAACTTGTAGGTAACCCATTGCAAAACGTCATCACCAGCAGTGACTTTATTACTTGAATTTTTGTTATTACTCATTGCAATTGCTCCAACCCCTTAGGGTTAATCATAACTACTGATACCTTGGTTTAACATGGCAACAAGTTGCTGCACATTAACCAAGGCGCACATTTTATTTTTAACCATGCCGGCCAACCATGGACGACTCGCATCGGCACTTCGCCATTTAACATCTTCTGGCTGTAAAGTGGCGGTATTGACTAAACGTTCACAGGCCAGTCCCCAACCACTCTCATCTAATAGTATAAGATATTGATATTTTGCACTTTCTGCCAGTTTTTCGGCGGATTTTTCTGGCATTATCCACTTTGCAGTATCTACTACGTTATATTTATGCTCTTTGTGCAACATAACCCCTTTGAACCACTTAGGTTTACCAAACAAGGGATTGATACTTTCGATTTGATGGATACCACCTAATTCGGTCAAAGGTACCGCTAAGGTTAAACCGGCAATTTCGAAAAACAATGCTTGAAAACCCTCTTCAGGCACTACAGCTTGTTTTTTGACGGTCTTTTTCTTTGTTACTGTAGCTGTTTTTTCGACCTCAACGTCAATAACTTTAATTTGTTCCTGTTGAGGAGCGAGTTGCGGCACAAAGGGTTCACTGCGTGCTGCTGGTTTAGCTGTTTCCAATAAATGTGAAATAGCATGTTTTTGTAGTACTTCAACCACAGGCTCTTCGGTCAACAAAGCTGACATGTAGTCTTCCATGACATTTTCATTCGCGAAAGGCTTGCCACTCATGCTGCTACGTTGCACTCCAAAATAAATTTAAGTAATTTTCCATAGGCAAAAACACCTCTAGATTTAGCACAAAAAACCGAAGGGGGGCTTTGTGCCTGACTCGCGTCTCTGAAACGTGTATCCACCGGTATTACCCCAGGCCAAACACCATCGCCATAAGTCGCTTTAAGCGTTTTATACGCTTCGGTTGCCGCATTGACGCGCCTGTCGTACATAGTCGGCACTATGGTAAACGCAAATTCTTTGCCGAGCGATTTTTGCATTATCTCCATGGAATGCATCATGCGTTCTAGCCCTTTTAAAGCCAGAAACTCAGTCTGACAAGGAATGACGACTCGATCACAAGCCGCCAGAGCATTGATCATCAACACACCTAATACCGGTGGGCAATCAATAATGGCATATTCAAATTCGTCTGCGACTAAATTTAAGGCTTTTTTGAGGATAAGGCCCATGCCATTTTGGGTACCCATTTTTCGATCCAAGGTAGCCAAGGCCATAGTCGCAGGCAAAATAAACAAGGAGTCCAACTTGGTTGGACACAAACAGTCCAACACATCTTCTTTAGTTAACGTTTTTCCACTCATAAACACATCGTACAAACTGCTAGACAATTGTTCTGAGTCAACCCCAAAATAATAACTTAACGAAGCCTGCGGATCGGTATCAACCAAAATGACTTGTTTGCCAACTTGCGCTAACAGCCCACCTAAGGTGACAGTAGTTGTGGTTTTACCTACTCCACCTTTGTGATTAGCTACAGTCCAGACGATCACATTTAAGCCTTATCTTATTATTTACGATGTACAATGTAGTGTTCAATTAAACTAAAACAGTTATATCGTCCAAAGAGTCACGTTACTTTAATTCAGCATTTCTGCTTTAATCTGACTGGCCATTTGCAATATATCAAAATTATTTTCGGAAATATTGGCCACGGTAACTGCTTGTGGCATGCCATAAACCACACAACTTTTTTCATCTTGAGCCCAAATTCTGGCGCCTCTAGATTTTAATGTACGGCAGCCTTCACGACCATCTGCGCCCATACCTGTCAAGATGATACCTAAAACATCACCACCATACACTTTAGCCAATGAGTCAAAAGTGAGATCAACACTAGGTTTATATGCAGCCTGAGGAAATTGCTCTGGCTCAGAAATTTTAATATGTGCGGAGCCTGAATGCCCTTCAATGGTCATTTGCCGTCCACCTGGCGCTAAATAGGCCACGCCTTTTTTCAACATCTCACCGTGCTGCGCTTCCTTGATATTAATTTTACATAATTCGTTAAGTCGACTGGCAAACGCCTCAGTAAAAGCAGCGGGCATATGCTGCACCATGATAATTGGATAAGGAAAAGTGGCAGGCAAATCAATCAAAATCTTTTGCAAGGCCACAGGACCGCCAGTAGACGTGCCAATGGCTAGACATTTATATGACTTTTTAAGTCCAGAACGAGCCGCGGTATTCACATTGTTAGTTTGGGTAAAACTACTAGTGTATGAATGTAGAGCGGGTTTTGGTTCAGCCGCAGGTTGCAATGACTCCCTTAATCTTGCCAGTGGACGTTGACCTAAGCCGGGATTTTTACGCGCTAAGGTCTTCACTCTGTTTTGCAGTAAAGCCACGGCTTCTTTTTTATTCAGCGCGATATCTTCAAATCTTTTAGGCAAAAAATCCAATGCGCCTGCATCAAGAGCATTCAGCGTGGCTTGAGCACCATCTTGGGTAAGAGAGGAAAACATGATAATTGGCACCGGACATTGGGCCATGATTTGTTTTACCGCAGAAATGCCATCCATCACCGGCATCTCCACATCCATGGTGACCACGTCTGGTTTCAATTGCTTAACTAAATTGATGGCTTCCATACCATCCTTTGCTTCACCTACTACCTGCAACTCGGGATCTTCTTGCAAGATCTGAGTAATACGACGGCGAAAAAATGTTGAATCATCAACAATTAAAATTCGGTATGCCATCTAAGCCTTAACTAACGTTAATTTATGTGTAAAAAAGACTGCAGGGGCTGTTAACCCCGCTTAGCCGCATATCGTTTTAGCAAACCAGGAACATCGAGAATGAGGGCGATACCACCATCACTGGTTATGGTTGCCCCTGCCATGCCGGGAGTGCCTTGCAATAGTTCGTCAAGGGGTTTAATTACCACTTCTTCTTGCCCAATGAGGGCGTCAACCACAAAGCCGAGTTGCTTAGTACCAATTTGTACCACAACAACATGACCTTTAGTTTTGTCGATAATACCGTGTTTACCTGGTGTTCTGGTTAGCCATTCACGTAAATAGAACAAGGGAATAGCTTTTGATCTAACGATCATCGTTAATTGCCCATCAACCGTATTGGTTTTAGTTGGATCAACGTTAATAATTTCATTTACCGAACCCAATGGTAGAGCAAAGGTTTGCTCCCCTACCACTATCATCAAGGTAGGTAAAATCGCTAGGGTTAGCGGCACTTTAATCTCTAATATCGTACCTACGCCCATTTTAGAATCAATTTTTACTGTGCCATTAAGTTGGTTGATTTTGGTTTTCACCACATCCATACCAACACCACGACCCGACACTTCAGAAATTTCTGTTTTTGTTGAAAAGCCCGGAGCAAAAATCAAGTTAAATGCTTCAACGTCTGTCATTCTGGCCGCGGTATCGGCATCCATAACACCACGTTTTATGGCAATTTCTTTGAGCTTTTCGGGATCCATGCCCTTACCATCATCTGTGATAGTAAGCAGTATGTGATCGCCTTCCTGCGAAGCAGCTAATTTAACCGTACCCATGGTAGGTTTGCCCGCAGCTTTGCGATCTTCTGGCATTTCAATACCATGATCGACTGAATTTCTGACTAAATGCACCAAGGGGTCGGCCAAAGCCTCTACTAGGTTTTTATCTAAATCGGTTTCTTCACCTTCAAGCTCAAGGGTAATTTCTTTTTTCAGTGTACGAGCTAAATCACGCACAACCCTTGGAAAACGGCCAAACACCTTTTTAATCGGTTGCATGCGGGTTTTCATCACCGCGCCTTGCAAATCACCGGTTACCACATCTAAATTAGCAATTGCCTTAGACATGCTTTCATCATTGATATTAATACCTAGGCTAATCAAGCGATTACGCACTAATACTAACTCGCCGACCATATTCATAATTTGATCAAGACGTTTAGTATCCACCCTGACCGTCGTTTCGGCCTGTGGTGCGCCACCTGATTTTTTATCTTCTTTACTGTCAGAATCGCCGCTAGCGGGGGCACTTTCAGGAGCTTTTTTCACTACTGGCGCTGGCGCTTTTTTAGCGACTGGCGCTACAGGTTTAGCGGCACTGGCAGCAGGTTTATTTTCAGTAGGTTTAGGTGCAGCCGGTTTCTCTGCTTCAACGGTATCGGGCGCCTGCCCTTTACCATGTAATTGATCCAACAAGGCTTCAAATTCTTCATCAGTAATTTCGTCATCACCGGATTTGGCTTTATTGGATTTAGCAGCTTCTACTGGTTTAGCGGGAAGGGGTACTTCGTTTTCGGCTTTAAACTGGCCTTTACCATGTAACTGGTCTAATAGAGCTTCAAACTCGTCATCACTTATGTCTTCGTCTGCACCACTTTTAGCTGGGGATTTTTTCTCAACAACGGCGTCTTTAGCACCTGGGGCAGCTTTGCCATGTAGTTCATCTAACAAAGCTTCAAATTCATCTTCGCTAAAATCACCTGATTCTTTTTCTGCAACTACCGCGACGGGTTCATGGTCTTCGTCTGTGGATGGCGCCACAGACTCTTCATCATCAACTACTTCATCTTCGGATTCTGGGCGACTGAGGCGGTGTAAGGTATCAAGTAAGTCTTGTTCTGCCGCAACCAAAGGTTTTCCGGCTTTCACACTACTAAACATTTTCACAACTTCATCTGTAGCCTGAAGTATGACATCCATCAATTCAGGAGTAAGGGTGCGTTGGCCAGTGCGCATCACGTCAAAAACATTTTCCGCGCCGTGGCAAATATCAACAAGTTCGGTTAAGGATAGAAATCCTGCGCCACCTTTGACGGTATGATAGCCCCTGAAAATAGCGTTAAGCAAACCGCCATCTTCTGGATTATTTTCTAGATCAACCAGTTGTTCCTGTAATAGCTCTAGGATCTCTCCAGCTTCTACTAGAAAGTCTTGTAATATATCCTCATCCACATCAAAAGCCATACGCTCGTACCCCTAAAAACCAAGACTCGAAAGCAAATCGTCAACATCAACCTGGTCAGATGCAACGTCTTCACGACTCTCTGCATCTAGTATCGGTCCTTCTGCTTTTATCATATCGGCCTGATTGTCTGATTTCTTAGGCCTTTCCTTACGCGGTTTACCGTCTTTTGGCTCAATCCCACCAAACATCGTTAACATATAGACTAAATTGTCTTCAACTTCTTTAACCAGTTCGATAACACGGCGAATAATTTGCCCCGTCAAATCTTGATAACCTTGCGCCATCAGCACTTCGGTTAACAAACCAGTTAATTTTGCAGAATCTTGGCTGCCAGTTTCTAAAAACTGATCCATTTTTTTACACAAGTGATTAAATTCACCTAATTGCAATTCACGGGACATCAGCTTTTTCCATTCTGGCAACAATCCACTAATACCCTCATGCAGTTTTTCTGCAATAGGCATACATGAATCAACCAAATCCATGGTTTTATTTGCCGCATCTTCCGTGGCTTGGATAACATAGGTTAAACGGGCTTTTGCGTCAGGGATATCTTCTTTAGTCATATCCACAATGCGTGGATCAAGCTGAAAATTATTCAGTGAATCATGCAATTGACGAGTTAATTTGCCTACTTCAGCAAATAGTTCTACTGAATTATGTACTCCGACAGCGTCCAGTAAATTATTAGCGCCTTCGTTGTCCCCTTGTTCTAATAACTCAACAAGCAACTTTGCATCTTGCAAAGAAATAAGAGCATCGCTAGTGGTTTTCATACAGTCATTCCTCTTAATCAGGGCAGCCTGAATTTAACCTAAGCGTTCAAATATTTTTGCCAATTTCTCTTTAAGTGTAGCCGCAGTAAAGGGTTTAATAACATAACCGTTAACCCCTGCTTGCGCAGCCGCTACGATTTGTTCTTTTTTGGCTTCTGCAGTCACCATTAATACCGGAATATGTTTCAGGTTAGGATTAGCCCTAATCGCCCGAAGTAAATCGATCCCCTGCATGCCTGGCATGTTCCAATCAGTTACCACAAAGTCAAAATCACCTTGTTGCAACATAGGTAAGGCAGTATTGCCATCATCTGCTTCTTGTATATTCGTAAAGCCAAGATCTTTAAGTAAGTTCTTGATAATCCGACGCATTGTTGAGAAATCATCAACAACAAGAATCTTCATATTCTTATCCAAAACTACCTCCGGTAAGGGGTCTACCCCGTCTGCAATGCACTATTAATTTTCGTTATTTTGCCAGGATTGCATGCGAACTTTAAGTTTCAGCATAGCCTGACTATGTATTTGACTGACCCTGGATTCACTCACATCCAGTACTTCACCAATTTCTCGTAAGTTTAATTCTTCATCGTAATAAAGAGAAAGTACTATAGCCTCTCGCTCAGGCAAAGTAGTAATAGCATGAGCGAGGGCTTTTTGAAATGAACCCTGTAATAAATCTTCAAATGGTGTATCTGAACCTTTGGTTTGTTCATTGGTGACCACATCTTCAGTGACGCCCAAATCTTCAATTCCAATCAGCTTGCCTGAATTAACTTCAAGCAACATCTGGTGGTATTCGTCTATGCCAACTTGTAGTTTTTCTGCCACGTCCACATCGCGAGCATCCCTTCCGGTTTCACGCTCTACCTGCCTAATAGCCTCGGTAATAGCACGACCATTTTTGTGAACAGAACGAGGAGTCCAGTCACCTTTACGGATTTCATCTAACATTGAGCCGCGGATACGTATACCAGCAAAAGTTTCAAAACTAGCACCTTTGCTACCATCAAAATTACGCGATGCTTCTAACAGGCCGATCATACCCGCCTGAATCAAATCATCAACCAATACACTGGCAGGTAATCTCGCTAACAAGTGATGAGCAATACGTTTGACTAACGGTGCATGCCGCTCTACCAATTCATTTTTATCAGCCATTTGCTGGTAAGCTGCGGCTTTACTACTCACCGATGCTCGCCCATAACTTTTTTACCACTGACAAGTTGTTCTAAAAAGAACTCCAAATGTCCACCTGGTTGAGTTGGAATTGGCCATTCGATGGCTTTTTTAGCTAACTTACGAATTGCCATAGCCGCGGGAGAGGTAGGAAAAGCCTCTACTATCGCCTTTTGTTTTCTGACTGATTTACGTACGTTCTCGTCGAAAGGAATAACGGCTACTAGCTCTAAGGCAACATCCAGAAAACGGTCAGTCACTTTGGTTAATTTACTAAATAACTCATCACCTTCACGCATTGAGCGCACCATATTGGCGACTATTTTAAAGCGAAAAACGCCGTGTTCTTTATTCAGAATTTTAATCAATGCATAGGCATCGGTTAATGAGGTAGGTTCATCACATACCACCATCAGTATGTCCTGTGAGGCTTTAGAGAAACTCAAAACCATATCGGAAATACCTGCTGCGGTATCAACAATCAATACATCAATTTGTGATTTAAGTTCGCTGAAAGCTCTAATCAACCCAGCATGTTGGATGGGTGTGAGCTCTGTCATTGACTGACTACCCGATGTTGCTGGCGCTATTTTGATACCATAAGGTCCTTCAACCAATACTTCATCAAGAGTACATTCACCGGAAAGCACATGAGATAGATTTTTTTCAACGCGTAGTCCGAGTAATACATCGACGTTAGCTAAACCTAAGTCAGCATCGAGTACCATGACTCTTTTGCCTTGTTGTGCCAAGGAAATAGCCGTGTTAAGTGTGACGTTAGTTTTACCTACGCCGCCCTTACCACCGGTTACTGCAATTACTTTGATTAATCTAGATTGATTCATTCTTCTTAAGCTACTCGCTTGATCCTCAATCATACTGCCACTGCTGCATTATGTGGGTAATTTTCCGTAGTATGAATTAAACCATATTTTTTATAAAGCTTCGCAGCACTGCTAATTAAAAATTTTGTGTCTGCCACTTGTAAATCTTCTGGAACCCGCTGCCCGTTGGTTAAATAACATACTGGCAACTTATGTTCTATCGCTGCGCTAATCACTTCACCTAGGCTATAACACTCATCTAATTTAGTGAGAATACAGCCATGTAACGCCACTGGACTATAGGCTTTGATACTTTGTTGAATAACCTGATATTGGCAATTCGCCTGTAATACTAAGAACTTTTTGATGTTAGCACAGACATTGCCATTTAAGGTATCTAACTGTTTGATTAATCTAACATCTCTTTGCCCAAAACCGGCAGTGTCTATTAATACTAGGCGCTTATTTCTGAATTGAAACAATAAATCAGCTAATTCTTCACTACTTTGCGCTTTTTTAACGTTACAACCAATAATCCGGCCATAAGTAGCAATTTGCTCAAACGCGGCAATACGATAATTATCTAAGGTAATTATCGCCACTTGCTCAGCGCCATATTTGTGTGCTGCTTGCGCAGCCAACTTAGCTATTGTGGTGGTTTTACCTGTGCCTGTAGGCCCCATCAGGGCGACTACACCACCATTCACCAATATATCATCATGACCAATAGGTAGGCGGTTAGCCAGTAGTTTGAGTAAAAACAGCCAAGCCTGCCGCTCATCCGCGTTATCTGGCGCGTAAGCCACTACTTCTTCGGCTAAACGTGTGGAGATCCCCATTTGCTCAAGGCTTGAGACTAAATAAGCATGTAAAGGATGTTTACGACTTTTATCTTGTTTTAACAAACCAGCAATCTGAAACTGCAATATATTACGCAAGGAACTGAGCTCCATGCGCATATCGTCCAACGCTGATTTTTGCTCATATTGCTGGACTGGAGTCACTGTAGTTTTTGGTGCTTTTAGCGTAGTTTCAGTTTTAGCTTCTTGGATGACGGGTTCAATTTTGGCTCTAGGTTCAGCATTGGTATTGGCTTTTGATTGTTTTTCCAATAAAGCACGCAAACTATCAGGGCCTGAATCGCCAATAATCTCACTCAAGGTTGGGGTTTGTCCCTGATAAGGTGCGGTGGAACCGGCAAATTTAGCTTGCTTAGGTTTTGCACTGGCAGATGGTTCTTTATCATAAGCCGCGACAATCTCCACCCCATCAGCGTGTTTCTTGTTTGACATAATCACAGCATCACCACCAAGTTCATCTTTCACTTGTTTAAGTGCGTCGCGCATATCTTTGCCATAAAAACGTCTGATTTTCACCTTGCCCCCTTGAGTGCCATTTTAGCGTGTCGCATTATTTGCCGACGGCACTGACTATTTTAATTTGTTTGTCATCAGGGATTTCCTGATACGACAACACATGTAAACCGCTAACTGAGTGTTTTAAAAACTTAGATAAAACTGGTCGTAACATGCCCGATGTGAGCAATACGGCAGGCTCGCCCGCTAATTCTTGTTGTTGTGCTGCATCACCTAAGGAAGATTGCAAACGTTCGGCCAGACCAGGCTCAATCCCTGCGCCATCAGCACCACCGGCTTGCAAGGACTGGTGCAACATCTGTTCCAGTTCTGGTGCCAAAGTTATGACTGGAATTTCGTTAGCTCCACCATTGATTTGCTGCACAATTAGACGTTTTAAAGCGATGCGCACCGCTGACACTAATACGTCAGGATCCTGGCTCTTAGGCCCATATTCACATAGGGTTTGCACTATGCTGCGCATATCGCGGATAGGTACACCTTCAGATAATAAGGTTTGCAAGATTTTAACCACGGTACCTAAGGGGAGAATATCTGGTACCAAGCCTTCAACTAATTTAGGACTGTTTTTCGCGAGTAAATCCAATAGCTGCTGTACTTCTTCGTAGCCCAATAATTGATAAGCATTATTGGTGAGTAACTGACTAAGATGAGTAGCGACAACCGTTGCGGCATCAACCACGGTATAACCCAGAGTTTGTGCATGTTCACGCTGACTAGCACGGATCCAAACAGCATCCAGTCCAAAGGCTGGGTCTTTAGTGGCTTTACCTTCCACCTTACCAAATACCTGACCGGGGTTAATCGCCAGTTCATCATCATGACTGAGTTCAGCCTCCCCCACTGTCACGCCTAACATCGAGATAGTGTAACTGTTAGGATTTAAATCTAAGTTATCGCGAATATGTACAGGCGGGATCAAAAAGCCTAACTCTTGAGATAGCTTTTTCCTAACCCCTTTTATACGTGTCAATAACTCGCCACCTTGCGCTTTATCTACTAGAGGAATTAAACGATAACCGACTTCTAAACCTATGGTGTCCACGTGTTGCACATCATCCCAGCCCAGCTCTTTCATTTCCGCAGGTTGACGACTTTGCTCAGGTAAATTGCTTAATAGTTCAGGTTCATTTTCCGCTTGTTTACTGCGCCAGTAACCATAATAAGCATAACCTCCCACTACAGCACTAAAACCCAAAAAGGCCACATGAGGCATGCCCGGCACTATACCCATGACAAACAATATGCCAGCTGTAATATACAAGGCTTTTTGGTTACCTAATTGTCTGGTCAGTTCCTGTCCCATCTCTTGGGAGTCGTTTTCGCGGGTAACGATAATCGCTGTCGCCACAGATAACAGTAGTGAAGGAATTTGCGCCACTAAACCATCACCAATGGTCAGCAGGGTATAAATTTCTATGGCCTCACTAAAAGGTAAATCATGTTGGATCATGCCGATAAACAAGCCACCCACTATGTTGATTAACATAATAAATAAACCGGCTACGGCATCACCTTTTACAAATTTAGACGCACCATCCATCGAACCATAAAAATCCGCTTCACTGGTGATTTCCATACGGCGTTTACGAGCTTCATCCTGATCGATAAAACCCGCATTTAAATCAGCATCAATCGCCATTTGTTTACCCGGCATTGCATCTAGGGTAAAACGCGCACTTACTTCTGAGATACGGCCTGCACCGGCGGTCACTACTTTAAAGTTGATGATAAGCAGTATCGCAAATACCACGATACCAACGGCATAGTTGCCACCAATAACCACTTCACCAAAGGCTTGAATAACCTTACCAGCAGAATCTGCACCTTCATGACCTTCAAGCAATACGATACGGGTAGAGGCCACATTCAGCGCAAGACGTAATACCGTCGCAATTAACAAAACCAGTGGAAAAATGCCAAAGTCCACCGGCTTTTTGGTAAATACCGATACCAAAATAACCACTAGCGACAAGGCAATATTAAAACTAAACAGGATATCTAACAGGAAAGCAGGCATGGGCAAAATAACCATGCCCATAATAGCCAAGAGTACGATTGGAGCACCCAAACCAGAAGCCGCTGATTTCAGTTGTTTTTTATCGAATTGACCAAAATAGGAGGCTAATTGCATGGACGAAAATTTGACACCTAAGACTACGTTAACAAGCATTTTGCAACTAGTAAGCCAAGATGAAAAAACTTAGTGTTAGTTGCTTATATTCCATACAAAAATCAACAAGAGCAAAGTTTCACTAAATGAAGATCGCGACTAAAGTCGTTCCTACAAAAGACAAACCTAAACTCCACACTGAATCGAAGAAAGGCATTTATTACTGCGACTCCAACTTACCCGATTTTGTTTGTACCTTGTCAAATGGCCAGACAGGACGTCTAGACAAGGCGCAGCGAATAGTCGCGGTCGCGCAGCGATAACTAAGAGCAGCCTAGCGCTTAGCGTCTCAACTCTGGTGGTATCGGCAAGTCTTTGCGCAGCGCTTTGGGTCGTTTGCCTTTGCCTTTTTTGTAGGCTTTTAATTGATAAACATACGCCAGCACCTGGGCTACTGCCATAAACAGTTTTTCGGGAATGGGATGGTCTGCTTCGGTGGAATAATAAATCGCCCTCGCTAACATGGGTGATTCCACAATGGGCACGTCATGGGCATTAGCAATTTTACGAATGTGCATGGCTAATTCATCTACGCCTTTGGCCACTAAGATAGGGGCTGTGGTGCCCATTTGATCGTATTTTAACGCAATTGAATAGTGAGTCGGGTTAGTCACCACTACATCTGCAGTAGGAACTTGTTGCATCATACGTTTAGCGGCTGCTTGATATTGCAAACGGCGGATGCGGCTTTTAACTTGAGGGTCACCTTCTGAGTTTTTACGTTCGTCCTTCACTTCCTGTTTAGACATTTTCATTTCTTTGTCGTGTTTCCAGGCCTGATAAGGAACATCAAAGGCCGCAATCGGGATCAGGGCACAGCACATGATCAAAAAGCCCCACGAGATCAAATCCATAGCATGAAATAAGTTCATTGGATAAAGCTCCATATCAATATGTAGAGCCTCATCATGAAAAATAACCATTGCCAGATACGCCATAGCAGCAACCACCACAAATTTTGCCAGCGCCTTAAGGAGTTCCACCAGACCATTCATGCCAAACATGCGTTTAAAACCAGCAAGCGGATTAATTTTACTGGCTTTGGGTGAGGCAGATTCCCAGGTAAAATTGTAACCGCCCAAAGCAATATTACCGTAAATGCCTGCGATGGCGATGATCACCAAAAAGGATAAAACCGACATACTGACAGTTTCTAAGGCATGTCCCCAAGCCTGAAACATATGGTTATAGTCATAGGTTTCGTCTCTAGATAAGGTAAAAGTGCGTTGACTTATTTTAAACATGGCCTCGGCAATGTAAGAGCCCATAAACATCAAGGCCAGCGCACTAGAAACTAATACCAGTGCTGTCGATAATTCTTTTGAACGAGCGATTTGTCCTTTTTTTCGGGTGTCGGTGAGTTTTTTGGACGTAGGGTCTTCGGTTTTATCATGGGCATCAGACATGACTCAGCTCCTTATTGGCAGACTTGCAGCAGTTGACACATCAACAACTGAGCCCTGTCCCATAACACTTCAAAGTGATGTGGCAGGTTGTCTAAGGTAAGCCAGATAATAAACAGGCCCATAATTTGTGCGATGGCAAAACCTATACTAAAAATGTTGAGCTGCGGCGCCGCTTTGGTCATCACGCCAAAAGCCAGATTAACAATTAACAAAGAAATAATAGGTGCCAGTGACAAGGTTACCGCCGAGACAAACATCCAACCCGCCCAGTGTGCAATTTCACGAAACTGCTCCCCCGTCAGCCATGCCTCACCTATGGGCAGAGCTTCAAAACTCATGACTATCATGCGGATCATGGCCAGATGACCGTCCAAGGCCCAAAAAATTAAGGTCGCTAAAATCAAATAAAACTGCCCCACTGCAGGTACGTTAATACCGTTTACTGGGTCAACCATGGACGCAAAGCCCAAACCAGTTTGCATCGCCACAATTTGCCCTGCGAGTACAAAAGTATTGAGCACCATGTTCGAAATAAAACCTATCGAGATGCCGATGATGAGTTGCTGCATCACCAATAAAAAAGTACCAACGGAAAACAGATCTGCAATAGGTGTAGGTGGGACTAGCGGCATGATTAATATGGTAAGAAATAGGGTTAACAATGTACGTGTGGTGGCCGGTACCGATTTAGCACTCAAACCCACCATGGCGGCAAATAAACCAGTCACACGCATAAAAGGCAGTAATAAGTCTGCCAAAAACTGCATGATGGTTGTGCTTGCTACTTCCATCCTAAATTAACCTATAACCTCAGGAATACGCTCAACCATAGTGAAGGTAAAATCCATCAGTTTATTAACCAACCAATGTCCACCCCAACTTAATGCCAACAGAGTCACTATCAAACGAGGTAAAAAACTCATGGTTTGTTCGTTAATCGAGGTGGCTGCCTGAAACACCGCCACTATCAAACCCACAAACAAACTGGGTAAGATGATGGCTGATACCAGCAAGATCACCATATGTAAGGCTTCTTGGAGGATCTCAACAAATACCTCTGGACTCATCGTTCGCCCCTCTTATTTTTGCTGTCGTTAGTCATCACTAACCCATACCAAAACTGTTGGCTAAGGTGCCAAAAATTAAGTTCCAACCATCCACTAATACAAACAACATGAGTTTAAAGGGCAAGGACACAATCATTGGCGATAACATCATCATACCCATGGCCATCAAGATAGAGGCCACCACTAAATCGAGTATGAGAAAGGGAATAAACAACATAAACCCAATTTGAAAGGCGGTTTTTAATTCACTGGTTACAAAAGCAGGGATCAAAACATTCATGGGTACGTCTTGTGGATCTTCAAACTGTCCATCCATGCCACCAATTTGCACAAACGTTTCCAGATCTTTAACCCGGGTTTGCGCCAGCATAAAGGCCCTTAAAGGCTCCTTACCCAGTTCATAGGCTTGGATAGACGTGATCTCTTCGTTTAGATAAGGCTGTAACGCGGTTTCATTAATTTTTTCAAACACCGGCGCCATAATAAACATCGACAAAAACAAACTAACACCGATTAAGATTTGATTAGAAGGGGACTGCTGTAAACCAATAGCCTGACGTAAAATTGACAAAACAATGATAATGCGGGTAAAGGACGTCATCATCATCACAAAGGCTGGCAACATGCTCAGGGCTGTCATGATAGCCAGCACTTGCAGGGTCATGGTGTAGTCCTGACCACCTGTGCCATTGTCAGTCACGGTGAGTGCCGGAATACCAGGGACAGCATCTGCCATGCCTGAAAACAGTACCAAACTCAGTAAGATTAAATACCAGTATTTATTATTCATCTTGAGTGCCCGCCTTCTTATTGGCAGAGCCTGCTTGAGGGTTCAGTTTGCCAGCCATAAACAGCGCCAGTTTGTCTTTAAAGTTGTCACTGTCGGCTGGTTTGTTGTCTGTTAAGGGCTGCGCCAGTTTAGCCAGATGATTGATGTTGTGGGCGGTAACTCCCACTAAATGTTGCTCACCGCCCACTTCAATCACCATTACGCGCTCGCGGGTACCCGCCATCATCGAGGCCACCACTTTTAATTGTGATGAGCCTGAGTGAGTGACGTTAAACCGTCGCATTATAAAAGCCAGCATAAAAACTACCCCCACTACCAGCAGTAGAGAGAGGAAAATTGACACTACAGATGTTGGATTTGAGAGACTTTGTGGCTCAGCATGAGCACTAAAAGAGAGGTTTAACATTAGGCTTGGAGCAATCCAAGCCAATGATTTTAAAGGTAATTTACTACCTGAGTTTTTTGATTCTTTCGATTTGACTAATAACATCGGTGAGGCGAATACCAAATTTGTCGTTAACTACTACTACCTCACCATGAGCAATCAACGTGCCATTAACTAAAACATCTAATGGTTCACCCGCCACACGCTCTAATTCCACCACTGAACCCTGATTAAGTTGAAGCAAATTACGAATACTAATATGACTTCTCCCCACTTCCATTGAGATAGTAACAGGGATATCTAATATGGTATCTAACTTGCGTTTCTCGGCCGGAGTGATTTCGCGATCCTCTTCCAGCTCATCAAATTCCGCTACTCTGGCACCATCATCTTTGCCTTCTTCGTCAGCTTGTTCAGCCATGGCTGCGGCCCAATCATCTAACTCGTCATCACCACTCATATTCTACTCCTTCAAGCTACAGGTCTAATTCCAGACCTTGTAATTCGGAATCGCTGTCAATCCGGCGACCACCTTTGGTTAATAATTGCAATTCCGACTTAACTGAAGTCGGACGCGGAATTTTGTCAGTAATTTTTAACGCTACACTTTCGCGAGATTTACCCAACTTCGCTCTAAAGGTCGGCAAATCTTCAATTAACACTGTGATATGTTGCGGCATATCAATCGGAATAATATCGCCAGGTTTAAACTCCATAATTTTGCGTAATGTCAGCTCAACATCCATCATATGGGTAGACAGCTCAACTTTTACATCCATTATTTCGTCTCTGAGCGCTTTGCTCCACCTAAGATCAGTATCTTCCTTATCACTTTGTACACCGGCATCAAGTAATTCACGAATGGGTTCAAGCATGGAATAAGGCAACGAAACATGGAAATCACCGCCGCCACCATCTAATTCAATGTGAAAAGAGCTTATTACCACCACTTCTGTAGGGCTAACAATGTTGGCCATAGCTGGGTTTACTTCTGAGTCTAAATACTCAAAAGAAACATCCATAACTGGTGCCCAAGCTTCTTTGTAATCTTCAAATATCAGCTTAAGCAACATTTGAATAATACGTCGCTCGGTAGGGGTGAATTCACGACCTTCGATTTTGGCATGGTAACGCCCATCACCACCAAAAAAGTTATCCACCAAGATAAACACCAAACGGGCTTCCATGGTAATTAAACCTGTGCCTTTTAAGGGTCTAAACCGCACCATATTTAAGCTGGTTGGTACAAATAAAGTATGAATGTACTCACCAAACTTGATCATCTGAATGCCATTGATTGACACTTCAGCCGAACGTCGCATCATGTTAAACAGGCTAACCCGCATATGCCGAGCAAAACGTTCATTAACAATTTCTAAGGTGGGCATACGCCCACGAACTATCCTATCCTGTGAAGAAAAGTCGTACTCTAACAGCGAACCATCTGACTCATGGCCACCTGTATCTTCTTCCTCAACGTCATCAACACCATGTAAAAGCGCATCAATTTCGTCTTGGGATAATAAATCACTCAATAGTGTTCTCTCTTGTGCTCTTTTGTTAACTCTTGTTCATTTATGCTTATTGCATGACAAAACCGGTAAATAGTACTTGTTCAATAAGCGGGTTATCGGTGAGCTCCTGCATTTTTTTCTGCACTTCTTTCAAAGCACTGTCACGAATCGCTGTTTTACCCGCTTCGGTAACTAAATCATCGGCATTAGCCGTACTGAAAACCCGTAATAATGCCCCTTCAATAGAGGGAATATGCATTTTAACCTGTTCTTCGTTATCGTAACCACGCAACATTAACTGAACCTTTATTTCGACTAAACGATCACGGCCAACACCTGGTACGTTAAATACAAAGGGTCTGGGCATGGCAACATAAAGAGCCGAGCCTGTTGCTGGAGTTTGGTTGGCCCGCGCTCCAGTTCCATCGCTGCCATCCATTGCAGCCGCAGGGGTCTGTTCAGAATCACCAAGCAAGAAAAATGCCGCGGCTCCTGCTCCAGCCAACACCACCACTGCCACAACAATAATGATGATCAGTTTACGTTTTTTACCACCCTCTTCCATTTTCAGTTCTTGTTCAGCCATGCCTTTCTCTTTAGTAGGTAACTAAGTTAGGTAAGTAACTCAGGTAAAAATGCGGCTATTATCTGTTAGCTATCAAAAATGACAAGTTACTTGCCAAGATAAATATTACTTAGACAAAATAATCGATAGCATTAGTTGAGCCACTCTTTGAACTGGTATTGTCCAATAACCTTGTGTCATCTTCACCAAGCTCGCCAGTTGCCAGACCGCTAGCCGCATTTTTGGCCTGCTGACCTGACTGTCCTTGGTTATCCTGCTTAGTCTGATTGTCTTGTTTTACTGTTGATTGGCCCAATTCGATGCCTTTTTCCAATAACATTTCACGTAATTTTGGTGTTGCCGCTTCAAGCGCATCACGGGTTTGCTGTGACTGCACCACAAAGTTAACAGTAGCAGACTCTGCTGACAGTGACACTCTTACATGTACCGAGCCCAGTTCAGCTGGATCTAAGCGTATTTCTGCAATCAAGTTACCGGTATTCACCATCCAACGTACTTTGTCGGCTAATTGCTGATGACCTTCTGGTTTATGTAAATTCAGGGCTTTGTCTAACTTGTTGTCAAACTGGTTAAGTTGCATTGTTTTGTGTTGTTCAGCCTGCGTCATCTGACTATCCAAGGCGGCGGTATTAAGTGCCTGATTAATACTGGCACTATCGTTAAGTTGGTTTAAAGCTGAGACACTCTGACTCAGTGTACGTAGTGTTTTATCCAAACCTTCCGCTACTTTAGCCACCACCGTACTATCAGTGGTTTTCTCCAGAGCCTGAGTAACTAGTGCTTTTAAGTCGATGCCCGGTTCATGTCCGGCGGCCAATTGATCTTTAAATTCAGCAAGCCCAGTCTTAAGAGCGGCTAGCACATCTTTACTAGAGCTAGTATTTCCAAGATCACTACTCGTTTTAACAACGGCACTATTGGCACTTTTGCTCTCGTCCCGCAACAATACTGCGATACGTTGTGCGACCGAAGTCAGCGCTGCATCTAATTCATCGTCTGATAATGTCAACAAAGCCTTAAGTTCAGCATTACTGACAGAGGCTATTTCTGCTGCTGTGGTTTTAAGCATTGCCGGATTATTGCCATTAACAGACTCTTTTGACACAGCCAATTTATCATTTGTAACAGTAGTTGAAATCCCTGTAGTAGATGAACGCTCTAACAGCGCAGTCATCATTTTATTGAATACAGCTTCGTCTTCATCCTGACTGTCGTTACTACTTTGTATCGCGACACTAACCTCAGTAGATGTATTAGCTGTGCCGTTTATTTTATCTAACAAACTTTGCAGAACTTCTTTAGCGGTTTGCACAGGCAACGCTATTTTAGCGGCATTGGCTTCAAGTATATTGCCTGCATCATCTCGTTGTGGCACAACGATAATCGGCTTATCAGCCAGTAATTCTTTGGCGTTTTTACCCGGCTCTACTGTTAGAGTTTGGACTGAGTCTAATTTTGACTGAAGTAAATTTTTAAGCTCTGGGTCCAGAGGTGTATTTTGCTTAAGGCTTTGGCTTAAAGCTTGATTTAACAACTCAAGCTCAGCTGCACTCAAACGGTTATTTTTTAACAGTAAACTAATATCTTCACTAACAGCTAACAGCTCTTGATTAATATTGCTGCCATTGGTTGTTGTCACCTCAGTTGGAGTAACGTTAGCCATGGTTAAAACTTGGTTAAACAGTTTCTGTAATTCTGTATTCTCAGTGCCAGCGAACCAAGTGCCCACCGTTGGCTTTGCTTCCATAAGTTGAGCTAAAGCGGCTAGTTTGTCGTCCTTAGTTGCTAACCAAAGCTGCAAGGTTTGCAGATCATTTATATCTTCAAGCGCAATGACATCATCACTAGTGGTGAGTTCCGTTATTCCAGTTTGCTCTGGGTCTAAGGATATATCTTGTAAGCTCCAGACTAGGTCAATCCACTGCTCGTTACTTTGCACCAAGGTTTCTTTAGCGCTGCTGTCATCAAGGGATTTGGCTTTGTCCAAGGCGACTGGCTCTTGGTCAATTGGAGGCTCTACTGCAGCTTGAATTTGCGGTTTTTCTTGCTTGTTACTTTGGCTTGCAACAGATGATGGCTCAGCTTTTTTATGGTTGTTGTTTGACGAATCAAGGACACCCGTTTGCTTCTGTTCAAGGGCTTTATTAGCGACAGGAGTTGAGGTGGTTTTAGTAGCAACATTTCTCGCAGCAGGCACAACAGTTTGTTGCTGTTTTAATACTTGATCAAAAGCGAGGTTTGATTCTGTTTGTTCGCTACTACCCTGCAAGGCGGCAAAAGCGGCAACATCTGCTTTAGCGGAGGCAACTTGTTGCATCATTTTATGTTAACTCCCTGATTTAAATGAATTAAACCCATAACACAAACCCTGAAATTCAGATCAATCACTGTATGTAGACGGTAATTCATGTCAGATATCAACCCTTTATTGCCAATTTCAACAGCTAAAACCACTGTGTTTGATAGGTATCAGCAAGGTCTGTTCCAACTTAGCAAAGTAGCTATAAATGAGAGTAGCTGGTTAGCTTCAATATCTCGGAGGTTGTCGCACAAAACGTTGTAAGGCTAATTCATCTAACATTTGTTGCTCTTGTTTTTCTTCGCGCAAATACAGACTGTGCTGTTGTTTGGCTAATAACATCTCTACGGCTTTACGTTTTTTTTGTTGCCCTAGCCATTGCATGCGGCGTTGATCGGCCACTAACACGGCGTTACTGATAATTTTGCTTTGTTGTTCACAGGCTTTATCTAACTTACCGATAAACTGTTGATGCTGACCATAAGTGGTAGCCGCCATACCCAGTTTGGCTTTGGATTGAGCCTGACGTAAATAATCTAAACGGTATTGCTCCAATCCGGCGAGTTTTTGTTTGTTTTGCTGCACATATTGCTGGGCAGTTTGAAACGTGCGTAATAACTTTTGTTCTTTCTGGTTTTCCCAGTCGGCCACCATTTGGAGTTGCGCAATCGACATCTGACTTAACCTTTACCCAAACCAGAACTTAAACTTTGCATGGCTTTGAGTGAATCATCAAAGGCAATAACTTGTTGCATGCCCTGACTTAAAAAAGCATTTATCGCAGGTTCAGCACTGATTGCCAAGTCAATACGTGGATCATTGCCGCGGGTATAAGCGCCAATGCTGATCAAATCGCGGTTACGCTGGTAAGTCGAATAAACCTGTTTGATACGTCTGGCTTGTTGCACATGTTCAGGACTTACCACCATCGGCATAACCCGGCTGATAGATGCCTCGATATCAATGGCAGGATAATGTCCGGCATCGGCTAAACTGCGCGATAATACAATGTGCCCATCTAATATAGCCCGGGCGGCATCGGCTATGGGATCTTGTAAATCATCGCCTTCCGTTAGTACCGTATAAAAGGCGGTAATCGAGCCTTGGGTTTCTGAACCATTGCCGGCACGTTCAACCAAAGCTGGTAAACGGGCAAACACCGAAGGTGGATAACCTTTTGTGGCCGGCGGTTCGCCCACGGCTAAGGCAATTTCACGCTGGGCCATGGCATAACGGGTTAATGAGTCCACTAACAACAATACATTCAAACCGCGATCACGAAAATATTCAGCGATAGTCACGGCGGTTTCACAGCCTTTTAAACGCATTAGCGGTGAAGTATCTGCGGGAGCGGCAACTACCACCGCTTTTTTGCGTTCTTCTTCACCCAAAATATCTTCAATAAACTCCTTAACTTCCCGCCCCCGCTCACCGACCAATCCAACCACAACCACATCGGCGCTGGTACCACGAGTCATCATGCCCATCAAGACACTTTTACCGACACCACTGCCAGCAAACAAACCCATACGTTGGCCTGAGCCAACAGTAACTAAGGTATTAATGGCTCTCACACCTACATCTAGAGGAGTTTTAATCGGTTTACGACTTAAGGGATTCATCGGAGGACGAGTTAAGGGCACACGTTTTTCAGCTTTAATCGGGCCTAAACCATCTAGCGGCTGGCCATTACCATCAACTACGCGGCCGAGCAAACTCATGCCAACTGCAAGCCCTTGTTCACGATTAAGGGGCTGAACTCGCGAGCCTGGCACTATGCCTTTTACGGCGGTGGTGGGCATTAAATAAGTAATCGCATCAGCAAAACCAACAACTTCGGCTTCAATTTCACCATCGACGGTTTTGATCAGGCATTGACTGCCCACAGGCATTTGGCAACCTACCGCTTCTAGGGTTAAACCTATACCACGCACCAGTTTACCGGCGGCAACGATAGGCGGCTGTGGCACTTGCTCTTGTAACTCTTTGATTTTATTCAGCAGGGCTTGGCTCATAGCTCAGGATCTTCTGACTCAACGTCTACCTGACCTAAACCCTGTTCAAGTAAAAAACGGTCAAGTACATCTCTAACTCGTCGCTCTACCGTCACATCTACCGCATTAGAGTCGGTAATGATTTCACAACCACCACGACTAAAACTTGGATTTTCAATCAGGTTCCAGTGATGTTTTTCGATTTCTTCTGCGCTGAAATGGGCGGTAACCAGTGTTATATCTGCCGGATTTAAATGAATTTGATAACGTGATTCCTGAATTGGCAAAACTTTAAGGCCTTCACTGAGAGCTTGAAATATCAAATCTTCATTGGTTTTAACTTCAGTGCGGATCACGGCTCTGGCTAAACTGACAGCCAATAATACCAATTCTTTTTCGAGATTTTTATCTACCTTAGCTACTGGTTTTTGTAGATTTTCAATTAGTTTAGCCAATGCTGCAAGGTGAGTATCAATCTGCTCCTGCCCCGCGGCTAAACCTTGTGCTGTGCCTTCTTCAAGCCCTTTGGCTAAACCTTGCTCATGTCCTTGTGTTTGCCCTTCTTGTAAACCTTGGGCATACCCTTCTTGCTGGCCCTGAGTAAATCCATCGGCTTGAGCATCTGAGCGGATGGCCTCAATTTCTTGCGCTGTGGGTGGCAGTATTTCTATTTCTTCTTCGGGCGGCTCGTATTTCCAATCACGACGGCGATTAAACACATCAGTAGTGCCATCGTCTGCACCATTACGTGGGTCTTCAATAGTGGGCAGTTCCCATGATTTAACTGGTGTTTCATCACTCATATAGTGGCTCTATGCTTAGGCAACTTAATGGCTTATAAGAACTCATCGCCACCGCCGCCGCCTAACATAATTTCACCGGCATCAGCCAAACGACGTGCCACGGAGAGGATTTCTTTTTGTGCCGTTTCGACTTCGCTGATACGTACAGGACCCATAGCAGCCAAATCATC
This sequence comes from Paraglaciecola hydrolytica, assembly GCF_001565895.1. Classification (GTDB taxonomy): domain Bacteria; phylum Pseudomonadota; class Gammaproteobacteria; order Enterobacterales; family Alteromonadaceae; genus Paraglaciecola; species Paraglaciecola hydrolytica. The sequence continues at coordinate 462,646 of NZ_LSNE01000009.1, read as the reverse complement.
CAACAACATCTCAGCTGCACGTTTAGACATATTTTTGGTAATTTTAATACGTAACTCTTCGTCGGCACCTTTAATGGCTTTAAGTAAGGCATCTTGCTGTACTTCACGTAAAATCGCTTGAATGGCACGATCATCAACGTCAGCCAAATTATCAAATACAAACATCAAGTCTTGAATTTGTTGACTCATCTCTTCGTCTTGCTCACGAATAGCATCCATCAACTGGCCTTCGATGTTGGTGTCTAGGTAGTTCATAATATCTGCGGCAGACTTCAAGCCGCCCATTTTCGCGGCTTGAGTACCCGCTTGACCGGCAAATTGTTTTTCCATGATTTCGTTTAGTTCTTGCAAGGCTGCTGGTTGTACTTCTTCCAAGTTAGCCACCCGCATCATTAAATCGAGACGCACTTTTTCTGGGAACTGACTTAAAATTTCAGCAGATTGTTCAGCATCTAAATAAGACATAACAATGGTTTGGATCTGTGGATGCTCGTTGCGAATAATGCTGGCAACCTGCTTAGAGTCCATCCATTTAAGTGAATCCAGACCTTTAGCGCCGGTCCCCATCAATATTTGATCAATCAAGTTGGCGGCTTTGTCTTCACCTAGGGCCGAGGTCAATGCACGTTTAACAAAGTCATGACTTTGGAAACCAATGGTGCTGTAGTTTTGAATTTCTTCAATAAAATGACGATGAACGGCGGTAATTTTGGCCTGAGTCATATCATCTATCTGCGCCATCGCTTGACCCAAACGTTGTACTTGTTTTGGTTCAAGGTGTTTGAGGATTTGCGCCGCATCATCTTCGGTCAAACTTAACAACAAGATCGCGGCTTTATCCACGCCTTCCAGTTTACTAACATCGTAACCGGGTTTTTCTGCGACTTCAGTGCTTTCAGCCATGTTTAACTCTCAATATTTAGTAAAACGGATGATGCCAGTAAAACGGACGTTGGCATTATACCCCTAATCCAATGCAGTTTATTCATCTTGCAACATCCAGTTTTTAACCACTTGCGATGATAGTTCAGGCTCATTGGCAACCAGCGCCCTAACCGCACGCAATAAGTCTTCATCTTTGTGTAAGTCAGGTAATCTGAAGGTACCGTCTGGGGCAAAGCCCACTTGAGATTCATCAAATTCCTGCGCCAACATAGTGATATCATCACCTAAATCTAAGCCATCATCAGCGTCATAATCATCTTTAGCAGCATCTTCTGGATTAATAAGCTTGCTTACCATAGGGCGCAAGACAAAGAAGATCAAAAAGATAATTACCAGTATCGCCCCAACCAATTTCATTAGGGGATACATCTCTGGATCTTTCCAAAACGGTATTTCAATCGGGGTAAAATCAAGTTCACGGCTAAAGGGAATACTGACTACTTCGAGTGAATCACCACGAGTCACATCAAAACCAATACCACCTTGCAATAAACGGCGGATATCGAGTAACTCGGCTTGCGCGCGCGGTGCTGTAGACTGTGTACCATCGGCAGCAGTCGTCGACACATAATCAAGGGCGACCGAAACACTTAAACGGCGAATAACCCCTGTTTGTTGTTTAGTATGGCTAACGGTAGTATCAAGCTCGTAATTGCGAGTCGCTTCTTTTAGATTGCGCCCAGGTACCGCAGATTGAGCGCTACTGCCATTGGCCTGTTCAGGAATATTCGAATCAAGTGGTGGTTGATTGGTTAAAGCACCTGGAATGCCTGCAATCACACCACCAGTACTCGTATCTTCCACTGTCATCTCACTGCGCACGGCAGGTAAGTCAGGATTGTAACTGCGCTGTGTTTGCTCAACTGCAGTAAAATCCATGCTCACATCCGCTTGCGCGGTGTAATTACCCAAACCTAACACTGGGATTAAAATAGAATCAATTTTGGCGAGGTATTCGCTCTCACGCTGTTTTTCTAATTCATATTCTTTACGTGAACGTGCAGATTCGGCATCTTGTGAGCCTGAATTAAGTAAACGACCATTACTGTCGGTAACCGTCACCCGCGATGGTTCCATGCCTTGTACTGCTGAGGCAACAATATCTACGATGGAATTAACTTCTTGGCTTGTTATGGCCGAACCCCGTCTTGCAGTCACAACCACAGTAGCACTGGCTTTTTTCTCACGACGAGCAAACACGTTTTCTACCGGTAAAGCCAACAGTACTTTAGCTCGGGTAATACCTGTCATTTCTTCGATGGTACTGGCTATTTGTTTTTCACGAGCATGTTTAAGACGCTCTTTTTCAACCCGCTGGCTTACCCCAAAACCCATGTCTTGCATGATGATTTCGGTACCTGCAGAGTCTACCTGGGCGATGCCTTGGCGGGTCATACCCATTTTAATGCTCTGATACTGTTCGCTGTTAACCAGTACCGTGCTGCCTTCTAGGCGATAATCAATTTGGTTTTGATCAAAATAATCGAGAGTTTCAACTAACTCTTGGGTTTGCATTTTACCTAAAGGTCGATAGTCAGGTTGACGTGCCCATAAAAAAATCACGATGGCAATCGCCACACAAATAACCAGCGCAATTACTAATACCACCTGACGCATAGTATCTGCGCCACCGATGGAATCCATGAAACCTGATTTTTGTTCAGGAACAGCATCATTGCCATAGGAATCTAATCCCATGCCACTCATCGCTAATTCAGTACCTGTACCCGTTGCTTCAGCCACTTATTAACTCCTAAACCGGCATATTCATAATAGTTTTATAAGCATCAAGTACTTTGTTGCGAACTTGCACTGTGGCTTCAAAAGCAATACCTGCTTTTTCTTTGACTACCATCACGTCAGCCAGACTTAAGCTTTTATCGCCCATTTCAAAGGCCATACTTTTGTCTTTTGACTCTATTTGCATGCTATTCACGGTATTAAGTGCCTGACCTAACATGTCAGCAAAATTGGCTCCTGCCGGATTATGGCCTTGCAAGCCTTGCAGATTTGGTAATTCACCCAGACCCAATTGGCTCTGGCTGGCCATATTTTGGAACTCTTGATATAAAGATTGCGCCTTGATATCCATTATATTGCTCCTGCTACCTGAATTAGCTTAGTTAGCGGGTTTATCACCCTTTGTAAGGATACATAGCAAAGCAAGTGCCAAGATGAAGCCCATTAAAAAATCAATAAATAACCATTAAAATCATAATGTTACATAGTTAAACAAACGACATTAACACTGTCAAAGTCTTGACTGGTGCTTTTAAACCGACGAAAAAAAGGTCGCCAAGATGGCGACCTAAACTACACACGCTAAACATTTCTATCGTACGGCCAACAAGTAATCAAGCCGGTAATTCGATACCTACTTCACGCATTCTGGCCAGTTTATAACGCAGGGTACGTGGACTAATGCCTAAACGTTCAGCCACATCTTTACGTCGCCCTTTACAACTTTGCAGGGTATCCAAAATGATCTGATGTTCTTGTTGGCGTAACTCAGAACCTAACTTACTGTCGCTGTCGTCTTCTGACTTTTCAAATGAACTACTGGCCGGTATGGACGCAAACTGGTTATCTTGTTCAATCATCAAATCCTGTGCGTCGATGTGTGATGACTCTGCCAAAATTAGCGCACGCTGGATGACATTTTCCAACTCCCGCACGTTACCGGGCCAGCTATGTTGCAACAACTTACTGCGCGCTGCCGCACTTAATCTGGGAATGGCACTGCCACGTTTTTGGCAATGACGTTCAATTAAATGCTCGGCCAAGGGAATAATATCCCCTACCCGCTTATCCAATGGTTGCCACATAAGCGGAAATACATTGAGGCGATAATACAAGTCTTCTCTAAACTCACCCTTTTCAACCGCTTTTTTCAGGTTGCGGTTACTGGTTGCTATTACTCTGACATCTAAAGAAATGGTCTTGCGGCTGCCTAAACGTTCAACTTCTTTTTCTTGTAGTACCCGCAATAATTTAGCTTGTAAACTTAAGTCCATTTCACTGATTTCATCGAGTAAAATAGTACCGCCCTGAGCTTGTTCAAACTTACCGGGGCAAGCCTGAATAGCACCAGTAAAGGCGCCTTTGTCATAACCAAACAAGGTAGCTTCGAGCATGTTTTCGGGGATGGCCGCACAATTTATTGCCACAAAACTTTGTTGGCTGCGCAGCGACTGATCATGAATATACCGAGCTAATACTTCTTTGCCTGAACCACTGGGGCCAAGTACCATCACGGTAGCTTCTGAACGCGCGACTTTTTGCGCAAGCTCTAACAACTGTAAACTACTCGGATCACCCACCACCGGATTACGTGATTCCACTTTGTGGGCAGGTGCATAACGCCCCACTAAATTAAGTAATACCTGAGGCGCAAAAGGTTTAGACAAATAATCGGTTGCGCCGTCACGCATGGCTTGCACGGCATCATTGATGGTGGCATACGCGGTCATTAACAATACCGGCATGTTGGCGTAACGATGTTTAATATTGCGCAGCAAGGCTAAACCATTCATGTCAGCCATTTGAATATCACTGACCACCAAATCGACGGATTGCTCGGAAAGTTTAATGATAGCCTGCTCACCGCTGTCGGCCTCCACCACTTGATAACCACCAAGTAATAAAGTATCGACCAAGGCTTCTCTGAGCCCCGCATCATCTTCTACTATCAGGATTTTGGCTTGCGACATAGTTTAGTTCCTCGCCACTGTGGCAAATTCTGGTTGTGACTTTTTGTTGTGAAATTGAACATTAGATTGAGCTAATTGACTTAACTCGGATAACACCGGTAAGCGCAAGGTAAAACACGCGCCACCACCGACGATATTACTCACAGATACTTTACCATGATGGGATTGGGCGACGGTTTTAACCACTGCCAAACCTAAACCCGTACCATGGCTGCGAGTGGTAAAAAACGGTTCAAATATTTGTTTAAGATGTTCTTTTTTAATCCCAGGGCCATTATCGCTCACGGAGATATTCACCCACTTTGCCTGACTTTCATCGCGACAAGCAGTTAAGGTAATTTGTGCACCCATTGGGGTAAACACTAGCGCATTATGAATAAGGTTTTGCAGGGCTCCTGCCAGTGCCGCTTTGTTACCCAGTACGAGAATGTCTGGTTCGGGTAAATTAACAGTTAATACGGCTTGTTGTTTAGTCAGCATCACTTCAGCGCCTAGTTGCACTTCTTGCAATAAACTTTGCAAAGACAACTGACCAACCACTTGTTCACTGCCACTTTTGGCAAACAACAACATATCATTGACCTGACTTTCTAAGTCACGTAAACGAGATAACAGTTTGTCGGCAAACTGATTACGGGCATCTTTACTCAGGGTATTGTTAGATAAATTGGCTGCATACAACATGGCAGCAGACAAAGGAGTACGGATTTGATGGGCCAATGACGCCACCATTTTGCCTAAAGATGATAACTTTTGCAGATGGCCTATACGCTGCTGCAATTGTCTGGTTTCGGTCAAATCGGTTAATACTATGAGCTGTCCAGGTTCATTGATTAAAGGAGTGATCGACAGTTTTACCTTACGCCCATCAAACAAAGAGACTTCATGTCCATCATCGGCTTGAGGTTTAAACGAGCGCTGAATAATAGTTCGCCACAGTTCACCTTCAAGAGGTTCGCCCAATAATGACTTGGCTAATTGATTTGCTTGCCTCACGCCACCATTACCATCAATCACCACCACACCAGCAGGCATAACCTGCAAAATATGGTTAAGGCGCGCGGTTTCTTGGCGCAAATAGGCTAATTGCTCCGCTTGCGGGATATCCTCCTGCGCAGAACATAGTTTATTGGCGGTATTGTTGGGCTCTGCCAGTGATAACACAGAGCCATTTAAACCCCGCGTAAGCCTATCGATTAACAAACCACTACTTGCCATATTGTCCTCTCGTCAAAACTTAGACAGATTAGTCACAGCATAGGCATTGCACATGGCATGCCAAAGTAGTTTGTTTTTTAAATCAATAAGTTACGACTAATCGTAAGTCAGGAAAGCGTCAATGAACTGACACTATAGAGGGAGTCTCAGCTAAATTGGAATAAAGGGTCAACAAAGGTTGAACAAAGACTGTTCAATCCTTACTGATGTTGTACTTACGCATTTTTTCAACCAAGGTTGTTCGGCGCATGCCCAATACTTCTGCGGCACGTGCTACCACCCAGTCCTGGCCATCTAAGGCCTGAGTGATTAAACTGACCTCAAGATCAGAAATATATTCTTTAAGATTAAGCCCTTCAGCAGGCAAGGCTTTAGCAGCCGGATCGTCTAGTTCAGCAAAACCCACCTCATCTTCGGTGTCGCTACTGTCGCCAAACATCGCATTGATCGCTTCGCGCTCTAACAATTCCTGCGGATAATCTGGATGGTAGGGCTCCACATCTAGGTGTTTATATTTATGCGGTAAATCATGTAAATCGATAAGCTGATTGGGATACAAAATCATCAAACGTTCAACTAGGTTTGACAGCTCCCTAACGTTACCCGACCAATTATGCTCCATCAAGGATGTCAGGGCATTTTCGGTAAAACGGATTTGAGCGTTATCTATTTCAAGGCGTGTAATAAGCTCTTGCAGTAACAAAGGAATATCTTCTTTACGCTCTCGCAAGGCCGGACTTTCGATTGGAAATACATTCAGACGATAATACAAATCTTCACGGAACTGGCCTTGTTCAATCATGTTTTCTAAATCACGATGAGTCGCCGCAATCACCCGTACATCACATTTAATCGGCTTAGTGCCACCTACTCGTTCATAAGTGCGCTCTTGCAAAACCCGCAATAATTTAACTTGCATTTGCAACGGCATATCACCAATTTCATCTAAAAATAGGGTACCGCCTTCAGCCAATTCAAAACGTCCTTTGCGGGAATTAACTGCACCGGTAAAAGCGCCTTTTTCATGACCAAACAATTCACTTTCGAGTAACTCGCCAGGAATAGCCCCACAATTAACAGGAATAAAAGTAGCTTCTGTACGATTGGATAAAAAGTGCACGTTACGTGCGATGACTTCTTTACCCGTGCCAGACTCACCAAGGATCAATACATTGGCCTCAGTGGGCGCAACCTGTTCAATCAAATGGCGCACACTTTGGATCTGCGAACTTTTACCCACTAGGCTTCTGAATAAACGGGTTTTATTATTAACACTGGTTTTAAGATTTGGCTGATGACGCAGGTATTCCTGACAACGATGTAACATTTTCGTTAGACCAGGATAAGTCACCGGCTCAACGAGAGTACCAACGACATTATTTTTAGCCTTAGAGTCGTCTGCTGTGCCCACCAAAACAAAAGGCAGTACCGGAAACTTTTCGCAGATATCAAGCGCTAACTGGGGATCCAATGCATCAATTAATACCGCACTAAATCCATCTTTTTGACGTAGGCCTTCTTGACGTAAAAGAGCCATAGCCTCAGAAAAAGAAACACATTCAAAGGATTCACCAAGAAAGGTCAGGATAGTACAAAGATTATTGGCTCGATCTACTTGGGAACTAATAATCAAGATGTTGCTCATGCCTTCCTCAGTCTATTATTTTTATCGTAACTCAATGTAAGCAATGTAATTTTAGCTTTTCAAAGCGGGATAGCAACACAATTTACTGGCTTAACTTTAATCAGTTGTTTGATTGTATGAACTTTATACAAAGTTGGCGCAAAAAAAAGAGCAAATACTTTGCTCTTTAATTGCAGGTTGGTTTTTTAGGCTATTTTACCCATTAAGTAAACTTAGCACCTGACCTTGTTGTTGATTTGCTTGTCGTTGAATCGCAATGGTCGCTTGGCTCAATATATCGGCCGAAGCACTTTCTGAAGTTGCTTGAGCATAATCGGTATCTTGAATACGACTACGTGCTGCTGCCACATTAACATCAGCCTGACTTAAATTACGGGCATTACTTTCAAAGCGATTTTGCAAGGCACCTAAATCTGAGCGGGCACTACCAACATACTCAATGGCGCTATCGGCAGCGGCTAAGGCATCTTCTGCTCCTTGAGCAGTACTTAAGTCAACATTTAAAATATCGTTTAAACCCGCAGCAACATCTTTAGTGCCTACACCGATTTTTTGACCAGAATTTGCCCCAACCTGAAAATCAATATTGCCTTCGCCACTTAACAGAGGTTTACCGGCAAATTCGGTTTGTTTGATAGTTTGTGAAATATTTTCTTGTAACTGTGTCACTTCAGCCTGCAAGGCTTTACGGTCACCATCACTTAACAATCCATTGCCTGCCTGCACGGATAATTCACGGATACGATTAACATCTTCATTAATCCCCGACAAACCACCTTCGGCCACTTGGGTTAAGGAGATCCCATCGTAAGTATTCGCAATAGCTTGGCGATTACCCTCAACCTGACTGGTGAGTCTGTCGATAATTTGTTGTGCAGCTGCGCCGTCGGCCGCGCCGTTAACGCGCTTACCTGATGCTAGTTTCTCAAAAATTGATTCTTGTTTTTGTTGCACCTGATTCAACAAAGATGCATTGGAATTGGTATTTAGATTGATCATGGATTATCTCCTCTATCAGCCAACTAGCTGACACTTTACCTAGGGGCAAGGATAGCAAAAGATCCCCCAAAAGTTAATATAAAGCCCATTACAGACAAATACCCTTGTATAGTTTTTAATACCAAATAAATATTATTACTTAATTCGGCTCTAATTAAATTGGTTCAGGGCGATAATATTGTTATCTATTGTCAGGTCAGACTAATAAAAATAAACCGTTGAAGGTAATTGGAATCCAATAAATGACAAATTTAATCAGAACACAACTTAACTCTCTTGGCATCTGTGACGAAAGTTCGATTGCTCCATACTATCCTAGGGTACGAGATCGAGATGATATTGAAGTACTCAAATGCAATAAGTCTGGTGTGATATTTTTGTCATCCTCTAACCATATGAATTTAAATCATTACGAAGAAAAAGATAATTTTAAATATTGGGGAGCTGAAGATAGGCTTAATGCGTTAAAAGCTTGTAGTGAAGATAACGAGAGAAGGACGCAGCAATTTAAAAATATTGTAACACGCAAGAAATGGCTGGATGTTGGAACTGGAGCGGGTGGAATTCTCGATTTACTAACTCAATATGCGGCTAGTACCTATGCGGTAGAACCACAGACAGCCTCTAGAAACGTGCTCAACGATATGGGTTACACGGTTTTTGAAACGATTGACAGTGTACCCTTTGACGATATCGACATTGTGACCTTATTTCATGTTTTTGAGCATTTTACGGCTCCGTTGGAGAGCCTTAAAACAATCCATAGCAAAATGAATAAAGGAGGCAAAATTGTATTGGAAGTACCACACGCCAACGACTTTCTATTATCAAAATTGAATTTAGAATCTTTTAAGGCTTTTACTTTCTGGAGTGAGCATTTAATTTTACACACCAGAAACAGCTTAAAAATCTTCCTTGAACAAGCAGGCTTTAAAGATATAACGATAAGCGGTTTTCAGCGTTACCCTTTGGCTAACCACCTTTATTGGCTTTCACGTTCCAAACCCGGTGGTCATAACGAATGGGCACAGCTCAGAACTACTGAGTTAGAATCCGCTTATGCAAACATGCTGGCTGGCATCGACGCAACAGATACACTGATTGCAGTTGCGTCCGCGTAAAAACATAAATGTATTACGTGACCTAATCAGTATGAAGAATTCTTTGCTATTGCCGATACACATTAGACTTGGTATGCCAAACATGCATATGTAAGCTTTAGATTTAAATGCAAGTGATTTCAGTACGTAATTCATTCATCGCAACAATTTTAAAATACATTTCAGCGAGATTGGCTCTATGCAAAAGACTACCGATAATATAGAAAAAACCAGAAATACCGAAAGCCAATTATCTTGGTATGAAAGACGGTCTGAAACAATTGATAGTTTGATGATAAAACCTCACCAGATTGCCGATACCCTACCTGTGTTTAGTACTCGTCAGCATATGACCCGGTTTATTGAAACATATGAATATTGGAATCTGGTCAAAGACATTCCCGGTAATATAATTGAGTGTGGGGTTGCCGGTGGGAATTTTCTAATGGCGATGGCGCATTTTTCTTCTATTTTCGAACCCCATCATTACACCAGAAAAATAGTAGGATTTGACACATTTGAAGGGTTCACAGAGCCTTCTACTGAAGATAAGTCCTCCTCCGCAGCACATATGAAAGCAGGTGGTTTGCATTATGACAGCTTCGATATGCTGCAATCAGCTATTGAAATGTTTGATGGCAATAGAATGATCGGCAACATCCCAAAAGTATTGTTAAAAAAAGGGGATATCTCTGAAACCTTCCCTAAATATTTAGAAGAACATCCTGCATCTACAATTGGCTTATTACATCTGGATTTGGATCTCTATAAACCAACCAAAGATGCTATAAAACTCGCATGGGATAGAATGGCAAAAGGTTCAATATTGATTTTTGACGAACTTAATCACGATGATTACCCGGGCGAAACCATAGCCATACGTGAAGTATTGGGTCTTGAAAATGTGGAACTCAAAAGAGTGTGGTGTGCTTCTATGGCTGCTTATTGCCGCAAAGGATATTAAGTGAAAATGACTTACCTTGAAAACAATCCCAAAGGCTATTCAATCGAAAAATGGGACAGCGCAGATATAATTAATACATCTCAACAGTTTTTATTTGACCAGGTTGCTTGTTATTCGGAACAGCAATTTTCAAAAAAACTGATTGACGAAAGAAAGCAAAATAGCAAGCTACCCGCCTTAGTCGCTGACAATTTTATGAACTCATCTGAATTCGCAAAAATTATGTCTTCTGAGTCAGTCGTCGAATTTTCAGCTTCCCTTTTAAAATGCGCAACAAAAGACGTTGTTATTGCCTTCCCCCACTTCAGACTGGATTTACCAACACATTTCACAGAAGATCAGGTGCGTCTTAATCTTCCGTGGCATCAGGAGGCAGGCTACTTTCTTGAAAAGGGCAATTGCTCTGTTAACAGTCTTGTTGTGTCGACTCCTGTATTTAACTGCACTGAGTCTGATGGAGCGTTAGTTGTTGGCCCATTTTCTCATACTGATGGCTTAGCCGAACACAAATCAGTATTTATGGATCAAATAAATAAACGACACAAACGTGTCATTTGTTCCGCTCCAAAAACCTACGAAGTACTTGAAACCCTAGAGGGTCAATCTCAGGTAATTACTTTTCTGACCAAACACAGAAGTGGAATAAATAAGAATTCAGGTGTTCGCTGCACTCTGCTTTTTAGGATATCCGACAAAAACGACTTATTGCACAACCTCTGATTCTAGTTTTTCAAATGCATCCCAGAAGCCTTCGCCATGATTTTTATGACCCTGCCAGATTTCTGGGATCCATGAAGCATCACTGCAATGTTCATTCATTAATTGAAATATTTGTGCAAAATTAATCTCTCCTTCACCAATCTGCAAACCTTCGTCATCAACTCCAGCAGCATCAGCAATATGAAGGTGTCGTACATATTTTCCTATACGTTCAAAAAAGTCTGCGATTTTCCAGTGGTATTCATTACACGCCAGCCAACTATGTGATACATCCAAACACACTTTTAAATTATAGCGTTGGCAAACTTGTTCAATCTCATCTGGGTCAACAAAAAGATTGTGGTAACGCTGCCCACCAAAATGCCATGGATAAGGCGGCATGGTCTGGATCATAAACTCAATATCTTGCAAATTAAGTTGTGACAAACTTTCAACAAATAATCCATATCGTTGTTGTTTTTCATCCGCATTTAAAAAGTGATCACTGGAAAACCCACCAACATTTACAACAACAGGCACAGTTTGGCTGGCAGGATAAAACACTTTTAATTTTCGCACTAAATCAAATACCCGATTTAAATGTCCTATTGATAAAGCCCTGTAATCTTCATCGATACTGGCTAAATCCAACAGATGATCACCTTCAAAGAGCTCAGGAGCATGCACAATCAACTTCTGGGATCTGCATTCAACCACATAGTCTTGTGGGTTTAATAATAAATCTTTATAACTAAAGTGATATTCCACCACTTTAAAATTAGAACGCAGTGATAAGGCCACATCGTGGTATCGAACAGGAATACCAAATGGTTGAGTAAACCGGTAATTTCTGGATAGTTGCTGTGACTTTTCATTGATATCGCTGGGAAACAAAAACTCGCCTTCTTTAATATCCCTTACTGCCGGACGGCCAATGAGTTGATCCATATAATAAGGAGCTAATCCTTTGCCAGGGCTTTTTACTGTCAACATGCCAGCTTCAATCTTACAACCTTGCTGAATGGGTTTCTGCGCCACGATACTCTTAGCAAGATTTTCGCGATTCATCATCTCACCTTGTGACAATTTACGCGGAGTATCCTCACCAAAAGCTAATTCAATCTGACGAATTGCCTGTACCATTTCTTTAAATTCTGCAGGTAACAAACTTACCTTATGATCGTTGCCTTCCTGATTTCGATCTAGTGTGAAATGTTTTTCAATGACCCTTGCCCCCATTGCCACGGCAGCAACCGCAACGTGGATCCCACGCTCATGTCCTGAATAGCCTACTGGAGCATTGGAATACTTCTCTAAACGCGGTAAGTAATTCAGATTAATATCTTTAAATGGTGCAGGGTAAGTCGAATTACAATGCAACAATACAAAACGGATACCTTCTGAACGCAATAAATCAGTGGCAATTCTGATTTCATTTTCAGTTGCCATGCCCGTCGAAACAATTAACGGCAAACGTTTTTTTGCTAAATATTTAAGTAATTGATGATTGGTTAAATCTGCTGAAGCTACCTTAAAAGCAGAAATGCCCATTTGTATTAGTTTATCAGCGCTTTCTTTATCAAATGGTGTACATAGCGGTATAACACCTTTGGTTTCACAATATTTAATGATCTCAGCAAATTCAACGTCTTTTAGTTGAAACTTACTTAGGAGATCCAATACATACTGTGAACCAAGATCTTCATCAAAGGAATTTGAATTGCCTTGATTAACATAGAGGTTTTGCAAGTCCCTCATTTGAAACTTAACGCAATCGGCGCCCGCTTGGGCGGCTTCATCCACCAGCCTTTTAGCGGTAATTAAACTGCCATTATGATTATTACCTATCTCAGCAATGATAAAAGTGGCGCTCGATTTACTGATCGCATAATTGCCAATGGTAATCACGCCTGTATGGCGAGAAGCAATCGCTACGACTTTGGCCCGATTATCTAATAAAGGAACGTAACGAACGCGGTCGTTGATGTGCTCTTCAATAATGGAAAAATCGGTATCTTCCAGGAAAGACTGACAGTTGGGGTTCATTACCTCCTGGACACTGTTATTAAGATTTATCTGTGCCTGCTCTAATACCCAGCGACGAAAATCCCCATCAGTAAATGCACCACGCAAACGCCCGTGGCTATCAACTACAAACAATATTTGTAGTTTATTCTGATTTAATTTTTCTAATGACTTGGTGATAGTTTCATTAGTTAAAACCAGATATTTCGATATTTCTTTATCTACAACCACATTTATCCTTTTTAAGCAGCACTTAAGCGGCTACAGAACAGGTATTAAGTCACAATTAGAATGAATATATATCGGCCGCAAATAATTAAATCCGAATAAAACAGGGAATATGTGAGATAGGTAGCTTTTCTACTTTGGCGTGATGATTAAAAAACTCATCTACCGCTCTGGTTTCACCTTCTACTGTACCGTAATCATCCAAAACTATGATTCCACCAGGAACCATACGTTTTACCATTTCTTCCAGAATCACTTTACTGGGTTGATAAACATCAACGTCGATATGAATTAACGCCGCTTTTGTTTCAGGTCTTGCTGCAATAAATTCGGGCAGAGATTGCAGAATATTGCCTTCGATCAGTTCAATGTTAAGCAGTTTTTTAGAATCCAAACATGCCATGAGTTGAGCTTTAGAAATAGGTTGACCAGCCACCTCGGCAAACATATCGATAAAACCATTATCCAGATCACTGTCAGTTTTAGGAAAAGACGTAAAAGTATCAAAACCGTATATTTTTCTTGAATAAGGAGATTCAAGCAGTTCACGAAATGTTGCAAAGCGTATAAGCGAACAGCCTTTATGTACACCAAACTCAAATATATGCCCCGGTAAATGCGTAATTAATTTATACAACTCATAGTGAGCTAAGAGCTTTCCCATTCGGCTGGGATGCGAAGTGATATAGAAACCATTTTCATATTCAAATGGATTATCCATCTGATAATCAAGAATTTTTTTCATATTATAAACCTAAACCAAAGCTGACAAAGCACGCAAAATTCTGAGTTAAACCAATAACATTTTTTTACGTGAACCTGCTTTTTTATTTAATTATCAGAGATTGAAACATCGCCCGAGCAAGCGTCAAATCATATTCCGAATCAATTTCAGTAGCCGAGTATTCATCCATTACATACATACTCACTTTGCCACCTAAACGGTTTCCCAGTTTTTTTAGCACCCAGGGCTTAAAGATATATATCGACCCATTTTCCATATACTGAATGTCCATATCCTGTCGTCTGGGTCTGTGGTTAAAATCATAATTAATTGATTCAGCACCGTTTGCAGTCTTACGCCATAAAAATCGGTGATTGGTCACAACAGATAATAAAGAATCGCTGTCTTCTGACTTTATAATATCAATCGCAGCGTCGATGTCTGCAGAGCTTCTAAACGGCGAGGTACATTGCAAAAACACCACATAATCAACATGCTGGTTTTTCTCAATTTCGTTTAATGCGTGTAACAAGGCCGATTCTGAACTGGCTGTATCACCCGACAAAATTTCCGGTCTGACAATGACCTGACTCCCCGCTTCACTGGCAGAGTCTGCGATAATCGGATCATCAGTACTGACATAAACTTCGCTAACATATGCTGCTTGCTTTGCTTGCTCAATACTATGAGAAATCAAAGGTTTACCACCCAAAAGTTTGATATTTTTGTGTGGAATACCTTTTGAGCCGCCTCTGGCTGGGATAATGGCTACAATATTCATATTTAACAATCAACTTCATTCAAAAGACTTAGCAAGACAAAATGAGGCAGTAAATTAAAATACTCCATATTACTGCTATCCACGATGAAACTCGGAAACTGGTCTACATGGTAGAAACGCTGCTAGGAGAGAATTCGGGTTTGCCACATACATTTGAATCCCCATAGGGCTTAGTATTTCAATTTGTAAAATTTCCAAGTATTCTACAATAGTAAAGTTGCCCAAATGTTTAGCGACACTGGAGCAAGCGGTTGCATGTTTCCCGTCTGGACTCATGACATATTTTAATTGTTTATTAATTGATTTCCTAAATGCTGATGCCGTGGCATAAGCTTCATTTTCAGCACCGTCCCAAAAGTAACCGGAATCAGTCAGGTCAATACCAACTAAACATATTTCCTTTACACCTTGCCGAGCACAATAATTGATTACCGTATCTAAATTAGACATTTGGTGACACAAACGCCAGCTCTCTTTACTTCCATCAAAATACTGTCGGACGATATCAATAAGTAAATTTTTATTAGTGGTTTTGATTTTATCTGTCATATAAAAATAGGGCTTAATACAACTTGCATCAGAGTCAAAATGTCCCTTGATAAAAACACTTTTTCCGTTGAGAAAAACCTTAGAATTTTTTTTCGCTTCATTATTAAGCAGATAGGTATAAAACATGTTTCTGGCTTCAGGGTTACTTATGTATTCGCAAAAATACATATTTGGCACAAAATCATGAATATAAAAATTATTTAGGCCTATAGAGAAGCTTTTTCCTACTTTTTCCCAATCTGAAATTGACAGATTATTAATACTCGCCCCACATCCTAGAATATATGCCTTTCCCTGATGTTCCTCACACATGATTTTTCCGTCGAACACCCTCTCGCCAGCGGATGATATTTCTTCCCTAAACTTTGCCGAAAGATATTGGTCCCAGAAAAACTGAGATAGAAATCCTAAATTTGATAACGATCTCTTTTTTGTTAACAAAAAAATATAAGCTTTAAATTTATAAATTTTAAAAAGCCACGGAGCATAATATTTGTATAGGCCTTTTTTAAACTTTAAATCGATCATAATAGGTAAGATTCTTTAAATAACATCGAATTAATTTGACTGACAAAATTGAACATACAGATCCATATTATCTTCAATTTACTAACCAATTGAGTTCAAAAATATCACCATCAAAAGGATCGTCATTGGCTTTTGGATAGAAGTTAAGATTTTCTGGTAAGTAGTCTCTTAAAAGTCGGATATCACCTGAATCATAAGCAACCTTATCCAGTACATTGATAGTTTTCTTATTTAAAATAATGCTGATGTTGTAGCCATAGCGAAGGATACTCGCCTTGCTACAATCAAACCCAGCTAAAACAAGTTGATAAAGTAATATTCCCGCATTCCACAGCGTAACATGCCCTCCTACTATAGTATTTTTATGAGGGGGAACAGTAATAGCTAAAACGCCTCCTGGAACAATCAAACTATGTACTTTACGTAAAAATAAATGGGGATTTAGTTGGTGTTCTAAAATATGCGAACACCAGATGCAGTCAAACTGCTGATCAAACGTAAAGTCATTGAAGTTTGCAACAATCGTTTGTAATTTTTTAACATTTTGCTGTCTGTCGAAGTAGATAGACTTTCCATAATCTAAGGCAGTCACTTGTTTGCCATGCTTAATAAAAAGATCCGTATGGTGCCCAGCACCAGAACCAATATCTAACACAGTTTCAAAATTATAATCGTTTAGCAATTTTTGCATGCCTTGTCCGGAAAACTGCAAGTGTCTAAATTCTTCTTGGAGCTCTGGGAGATAGCTATTATTTGCATAGTGCGGGCTTAATTTATCTCCACAATTACTGCAAAAATTATCTCTTTGCGAAACCTCTCGTTTACATTGACTACAAAGCATAAAGTCCTCGCTTATAGAAACTAATTGTCACAGATAATCTAACCATTTACCCGACTAAAGCTATAGCGATCTAACCAATACTTTAGGTTATTTTCAGATACAGGGACTTGCCTATCCACCATAGCTGCAAATAACTTGGTTAAATTATTTTGATGACGCGACAACAACGATAGCCCTTCGGTAATAATATCGACACCCGCCAACGCTGCTTCATATAGGGTACTGGAGGTAATGCCATGTACATGCTTAGCGTGTTGCAGCAATACAAGAAAAGGTTCATCCGAATGATGTTTGCCACGATAATTATAGGTGTGCTGCTTGGGATCTTTAGGGTGGGCTTTAAACATGATTTTCTGGCTCGTCGGATAATAATTAACAATATAATCAATAAATTCCTGCATGCCATTAGTAAAGCGGCAGCAGTTGATAATATTGGCATCGTCCGGCACTTGTAAGGGTACTAACACATAATCTGCAGATTGATGGCGGTATCCCTGTAAAAAGCCACTTTTGACTTGTTCCAGCTTGCCAAGATGTTGCTCATCCACCCAAGACAAATCATCATCCATTAATGAGCAGTGCTGATTAACCCCTTTTTTGTCTAGATAATAATGTTGAGACTGTGGGAAAAATCCATATTCTATATAGGTCGGGTTAATACCTTGCAACAAAGGGTCGGCAATACGATAAATATCTCTTTGGCCTCCCCAGATAAAAGTCGCTGCTGCAAATCGATAAGCATCGGAAGAATACAACATCAGTGGACAAAGCGAACTAACCGTGTAGCCGCGCTGGTTAAAATATTGCCTGAACTGAATTAGATGCTGCCAGTGCCGCTTAATGCCTGCGCCATGTTCAATCAGCAAGATCCGTTTTTCACTTTCGATGTTGGCCAGTTTACGCTCGTTCAAGTAAGGATCAGCAATCCAGATCTGTTCTATATTATCAGCGCCAGAGGCGGCTAATAATTGAAGTTGTTCAAGCTGGTAGGCGCTGACACTAGTCCCCAGAAGAATGTTTCCAACAGCGTTATCCGGACTTAGCCATGGGTATCCCAGATTAGGTAAATCGCCTCGTTCAATGCGCGCTTCACTTTCCAGCATACCGCTTATTTTGCCGTGATATTTGTTTATTAAATCACGAGCAAAACCGCCACTGCCAAATAACATCGCAGGTTGCAGTGGTAAATTATCAGGTGATACCACAACAACTTTTTTTAATAGACTTAATAGTGTTGGCGACATATCTCAGTGTTGTTCCAAGATGGCTTCAGCAGAGTGATTAGCGGTCTTAATATCGTTAAATTCAACGTCTCGCAGGTTGGCATAATCACTTAACTGAATATCTTTTTTGGGTACTTGCCAGTCACCGTATTGGAAGGTCAGGTAATTGGCATAATCAAATGGCACCGGAATGGTACAATCTTGCCAGTTGATATACTCGACCGAATCAAAATGTTGGCGCGGTGAAAACCACATACCCAAACTCGGCATATGCAAAGATAAGTCGTCTTTCACCTGTCTAAAACACAGTGAAGTGGTAAATTCGATTAATTTCTGTTGTGGATCGGTAAACTTTAACCACATGCCAGTGATTTCGCCCTGGCCACTTTTAGCTTTAAAGATACGCCATTTGAGCTTGCTATCACTTTCTTCAACAAAACGCATTAATAAACGTTCAACTTCTAGCGCATAACCATCTTTAATCGAAAAATCAATATCATCATCCCATTGAATAATGTCTTTCTCGCGGACTAAGCCCAACAAGGTACCAAAGTCAGCGACTAGTGGAATGTCCATATCTAGCGCCAGTGCAGCAATTTTTTTTACAATTTGGCGCCCCAGTGCCATGCCATCAGGTTGGACAAAAGGGGTGATCTTTTTGAGTTTGTTTTTTTCTGGCAATAATACTTTGGAGTCAGGTACAGCAAGTTCTTCTAACAGTTGTTTTTGCACCGCCAAGGCCCACTGGGTGGTAATAACCACTTGGTCAAATTGCAGTGTATTGATTGAGGCAGGGGGATAAATCAACAAACCATGATAATGTTTGCCATGTTTAGCCTGATCGTTATCTAAAAAGCCAACAAATTCTCTTTGTTCTGCGGTGTTTTCCATATAGACAAGAGCACCAGGGCCAGCACCAAACAATAACGTGCGAATTTTCATGATACCTTCCTAACTAAAGCCTACAGCGCTGCTGAGATATGACTTTGGGTAATCAATCTACCAACCAAAGCAGCATGAATTTCTAATATAAAGTTACTTGCTCTGGCTGGATCTAAGGCTGGATCAAATTGTTCGAGTAAAATCTGCCAACTAACAAATTTGGCCATTTCACTATCCAGAGCAAGGGATTTAAGTAAATTTAATACTTTATCGACCAACGCCACCGATAAGTTTAATTGCTCTGATCCTACTTCTTTGATAATAGCCGCCAAGGTAAAACTACAGGCCAGACCGTGAGGCACGCCATAAGCGGCGGTTAGCGGGTAAGATATTGCATGGGCAATGGCGGTACGGGTCTGGCAAATAGCCAGCCCCGCTAAGGACGCAGCACGTTGCAAAGTCTGGCGCGCAGCAAAATCATCACTTTGTTTGAGCACTGCTGGCAAGGCCTGACAAATAGCCTCAATCGCCTGAACGGCATAATCTGCACTGCTTATAGTGCGGTTTTTATTCCACAATGATTCTAGGGCGTGAGACAGTGCATCTAAAGCGGGATATAAAGTTTGCTGATGTGGCAAGGATAAAGTCAGGCTGGCATCTAAGATAATCTTATCCGCACTGATACCCACTAATGAATATTTTTTAACGGCGGCACTGTCCCAAACAGTAGAAAAAGGCGTGACTTCAGCACCGGTGCCAGAGGTCGTTGGAATCGCAATAAGATGCAGATTATTGACTGGATTGCTCGACGCGAGTAACTCCATCAAACTTAAGTGAGGTTGCGATAACATCGCACACAATACCTTGGCACTGTCGATCACCGAGCCACCACCAAGTGCGATAATATTGCTGATCTCATTTTGCTGATACCGCTGCGCCCAGCGTTGTAAATCAAGCAATTCGGGATTGGGAGTGATCTCGTCGCATAACAGCACGCAATCAGTCGGCAAACGATCAAGAACTTTTTGGCTCAGACCTCGACGGGTAAAACCGGCGCTGGTTATTATCAGGGTATTACCGGGGGGCAGTAAATCAGTCAACAGTGAGATAAAATCATCTGTCTCGCTGATATTAAATTGCTGTTGGATTTGCTGCCAATGCATCATCACAGGCTACCAGTATGGGACATAAAAGCCTGTTTGTTTTCAATCGGTGTACTCGTAGGTCGGCCCAGATCATCCCGCGAACCAATGGCGATTTTAACTTCCAACATCACCGGTCCATTACTCGCACTGACTTGCGGCCAAATGGCTTGTAGAGCGGTTTCATCATCCACACACCAGTAGGCTTTATAACCACTGGCTAGAGCGATTTGTCCGATGTCAATTTTGCCTGCAATAGTAGGTTGCCCGCCCACCGATTCATGGCTTTGATTATTTAAAACAATATGCACTAAATTAGTTGGGCCATGGCAACCAATAATGGGCACAGCGCCCAGATGCATTAACATTGAGCCATCACCATCAATGGCAATGACTCTTTTATCTGATTTTGCTAATGCCACTCCTAGGGCAATAGATGAAGTATGCCCCATGCCACCCACGGTTAAAAAATCACTGCACAACTGACCTTGTGACTTACGGAGCTCAAAAACTTCACGGGAAGTTTTACCGGTTGTGGACACCACCACATCACTCGGGGCAAACATATTCAACAAAATGCCTAAAGCCTGTTCACGTTGCATTTTATAAGCTGAAGTAGTCTTGCTCTTACTTTTGTAAGCTGCAAAACAATCTGCGCGGATAAGCAGGGCCACAGGACGGTTTTGTGCTGTCATGGTGTTTAACAAATTGGGTAAGACATGAGTGAGATCAGAACTGCTATCCAACACCACATAAGGAATATCCAATATCGCTAATTGCTGCTCGGAAACTTGCCCCTGTTTGACGTGCTGGGGTTCGTCTTTAATACCAGGTTCACCGCGCCAGCCCACCACCAATAACATGGGAATACTGTATACCTGAGGATCAGCTAAAGAGGTAAGAGGATTGATGGCATTGCCCAAACCGGAGTTTTGCATATACACCATGGCCGCCTTACCCGAGCCCAAATAATGGCCAGTTGCTAAAGCGACTGCATTACCTTCATTGGCGGTGATAATGTGCTGACTGGCAGCAAAGTTATCATCCACATAGGCACAGAGGTTTTTTAATAAGGAATCCGGCACACCACAAAAAAAATCGATGCCGTGGTTTAGCAAAATGTCACAAAACTGCTGTGGCTGGATCACTATTTTCCTCCGGGTATCAATTCAAGGATTTGTTTGATGGGCATCATCAGTTTGTCCACTTCGGCAGAGCGACCATGTTGCAATATAGACTGAGCGGTATTAACCATGGCTGGATAAGCACTGCGTAATAATTGGTTAGCGTAGATCACCACGTTTACGCCTTTTTCTTGCAACTGCGATTCGTATACTGAATTAAAGCTGGATGGCACTACAACCAAGGTTTTTTTGTTGTCGATTTGGCTGTAACGATCACAAAATTCAAAAATTTCATCGGGGGATTTTTCACGACTGTGGATCATAATGCCATCGGCTCCGGCGTTTAAAAATGCTTGCGCTCGTTCCAATGCGTGATCGATCCCCTGCCCCAATATTAAACTTTCAATTCGGGCAATGATCATAAAATCATTGGTCGCCTGAGCGGCTTTTCCAGCTTGAATTTTAAGGCTGAAGTTTTCGATGCTGTCCTGAGTTTGTTCAACATCAGTACCAAACAGCGAATTCTTTTTAAGACCGGTTTTATCTTCGATGATCACTGCGGATACACCGAGTCTTTCAAGGGTTTTTACGGTAAAAACAAAATGCTCGGTTTTACCACCCGTATCACCGTCATAAATAATCGGTTTAGTGGTTACTTCGAGCACTTCGTTTAAGGTGCCCATACGTGAAGACACGTCAACCGCTTCAATGTCCGGTTTACCTTTAGCTGTGGAGTCGGTCAAACTGCTGCCCCACATGCCATCAAATTCCTGCATTCCTTGCTCGGTTTGCACTTTGGTATTTTCGATGATCAAACCCGACAAGGCATTATGGATATCCAAAAAGCGTAACAAAGGCTTAGCCGCTAACAAGCGTTTTAAAGATTTCAAGCGAATTTGCGGAGTGGTGCCAATTTCTTTCATCGCACGATGTAACTGGGTAGACGAAATACCTTGGGTATAAGTCACTTCGACTAACTCACCGCCCCACTGGGCTAAACAATCAATTACCTTCTGGCGAGTTTTTTTCTGCACACCTTCGCGCCAATCATCACCATGCACCACATAATCAGGTTTAAGTAATTCAAGGTTAGGCGAATAATCTAAGGTGGTTTGTGCCACCACCCTATCAACGCCTTTAATGCTTTCAATCACAAGTTTGCGTTGTTCAAACTCCATAAAAGGCACACGTTTGTAACTGGCAATGGCCTGATCGGTTAATAAGCCTACTGTGACCGAACCGAGTTTGGCTGCTTCTTTGAGGATATTAAGATGGCCCGGATGAACCAAATCTGCACTCATGCCGACATAGACTACTTTTGACATTGTATTTTATTTCCAAAAATGAATTTTATGCTTCTGTTAAATACTCTGTTAAATGACAGCTTGAACAGAAACCCTTTAACTAATCTCGATAACTCTGCTCAATAAGCGTGGTAGATCATAACCATCCCAGTTCAGTGAAAAGTCCAGCGCACTCCCCACAGTAACGAGTCTGTCTAGTCCATTTATCGACGGCTGGGCTACAAGCTTTAATAATGCTGGTTTGTCGACCTGCCAATAACTCAGGGTTTGCAGCTTAACATCCAGCAGTTCTGCCAGCTCATCAAGCTGATTTAAATTTTTGATTAAATACAAACCACCACCTAAATGCCAGTCTAAAAACTCAGCTTTAATGTGTGTGACGGGCAAGGCACAGATATGTTGTTGCACCAAAGTTTGTGCGGCTAAACCTGTGCTTTGTATCATTTGGCACACTACTAAATGGTTATTAAATTTTTGCAGTTCTGGATTTTGCTGAGCTGCCAGCTTGTTTATTTGCGCAAAGACTTCTTTTTGTTTATCAGTATTACCTAACCAGAAGATTAACCGAGGGGACGAACAGGCTTGCTGAGCATGAGGTTTGGTATCACGCCAGAGTAGCTCGGCCAATTTTTCTACTTGGCTTAGCTCATTTAAAGCATCACCGTTAATTAGCGCCGCCGAATAACGATCGGCAAAACTAATATCCCGACAACGTGGTTTGCTAGCTAAAGCGCGAATGGCCATAACACTGGCATCGCCGCCCCAGATAACACGAGCGTCGGCCAACAGGGATAACTGCGCACTGCAACTTGATCCTTTGTCGTAGCTAACAAATAGATTACGTTTGGCGATTTCGCTAAATTTCTCTTGGGCAAACAAGACATTAAGGGTATTGAGTAAGCTATTTTTAGCATCCGACTCGGCGCTCGCTACCCGCACGATATTGTTATTACCCATTAACAAAGAGCACACCCAGCTATACACAAACATGCTGTCGACATTGGCGGGAGTAAAATGCAGCACCACACCAAGGGCTTTATGTAAACCCTCGGCTTGCTGGCTAGAGAGCTGCTTAATATGGGCACTTCGCAACCAAAAGCCCAAAGCAACGAGTTCAGGCTGCAATTTAGCTGCGCTTTGCTTAAGTAGCTGTTTTGACAAGGCATCGATAAAAGCCAGAACCTCGGACGAAAACGGCATAAAGGGTGTCGCGTCAACACAGTCAACGACTGAGTACCCGTTGTCGGGGGCCAATATGTGTAAACCTTTGATATTCTGGCTCATGTTGTTACTCATACTGTGGCTCCGGCTTGGGTATCACTACAGCCACGCACTTCTGTTTTAGGCAGACGCCCGTCGATGCTTATGGTTTTTCCTAAGTGTCCACAAGGGCAAGTATCAATCTGTGTCACTCTGCCCATATCTTCGGTGAGTAAACTAAAACCCGGATAACTGGTTGGCAAGGCAGACAGCACTTGTATGATCCCCTGCTCGCCAATGCCACATACCGACATATCGTAAGGGTTGCGCACAATCACGTCGGCCAGTAAGGGCGCATGTAAATGTCCATGGGAACATTCTACAAAAATAGTACCCACCTGCTCGGCCATACCATAAAAGTTATGTACTTTTAGCGCGCCAATCCGTTGTTTAATTGCCGCCTTAAAAGTGACGTTATCGACTTTCTGCGCTTCGAGTTTTTTCCAACCACCGCTGTGTAATACAATGGCTTGGCTTAAATCGAGCTGTCTATTTTGTTGTTTAAGGGCTTGAATAAAATAAGCCCACAACATAAAAGTAAAACCAAAAATCAATACTGGCTGCTCGTGATATTTTTCACAAAAAGCCTCTATCACCGGCCAGTTAGGCTGCATGTTGTCATCCAGCGCATAAGCATGATCACGACCAAAAAAGGCCAAACCTTGAATACCTGCCGCCCGTGCGCTGAACTTAGGATCTTTAACGATATTGGGTGAATCAATGATCAACATGGGTAAACGCTGTTTGCCTATAGTGCGCTGCAAAATATTGACTAAAGTTTTGGATTGCCTGGCGCTGGTATCTTTATCTAGAATCACCTGCGCTGCGGTCTGACTAGTCGTGCCGGACGACTGTAATACCTTAAAAATGTCTTCTGGCGCAATGCTACTCAGTTTAAGTTGTTTAAAAAGTCTGACCGCTAAAAAGGGTAATGCATCTACGTTTGTAGCAGATATTTGTTGCTCGTTGGCTGCAACAATATTTTGATATTCGCTGCAATGTTGCTGATGATGTTGATGTAAAAAATTGAACAAGGGCAACAAATGTTGTTCTTTTTGCTCCTGAGTTAACAGCGTCGGATCTTGTCGCATTAACTCACTTAATGCCAAGTCATAGTCCGCTTTTTTGTTGTTTGTCATCGCTAAGGGCATATCAATCGTCCAGCATCGTTAGCACAGCCGGATAGTCCTTTTTACCATTATTGGTTAAAGGTAGCTGCGCTACTGGTTTGATATTGATTACGTTGTGATTAATTTGCAACTCCCTGCTCAGCCACATTTTTAGTTCATTGATATCAATATGCTGTTGGGCGACAACGTCATTTGTAAGTGCCACCAGCAACTTAGTATCATCGCCTAGGCAATAACACTCAAGGCCTTTATTAGCCAACAGAGTTTCGACTTCATCTAGATTGATACGCAAACCAAAAAGTTTAATAAAACGTTTTATTCGACCACAGATAACATAGTCACCTTCGCTATCCCGATAGGCAATATCGCCGGTGGCAAGTTCGTTTAAGGGTGTAAACTCAGTCAAGTCGCTTAAGCAATTGGCGTAACCCAACATAATGTTAGTCCCACGATAAATCAGCTCTCCACTTTCTTCAGGCTGAGTAATCAACTCACCATGCTCATCGTGCAAACTAAATTGCCCTCCAGGAATAGCTTGGCCAATGGCGTGAGGTTTAGTCTCACATAATTCACTTTTAAGGTAAGCCATACGTGCAGTGGCTTCGGTTTGGCCGTACATCACAAAAAACTGTTTGTCGTTGGCGTTAGCGTAACGAGCAAGTGGCTGGATTTTATCCGCTGCCAACTTACCACCGGCCTGAGTAAAATAACGCAAACTGGGCAAATCCATGCGCTCAAAGCGCAGGCGTAACAACATCTCATAACTCTGCGGCACACCAGCAAAGCTGTTGATATTATGCTGTTTAAATAACTGCCAAAATTCACGGCTGACTAACGAATGTTGGTTAAATACGATGCAGGCACCGACTAACAAATGGCTGTTAAGCACCGACAAACCGTAAGAATAATAAAACGGCAAGGTAGTGATGGTCTTGTCGCTGGCTAACAACGGCAAATATTCAACAATAGACAGGGCATTAGCCTGCACATTATCGGCACTTAAACACACCTGTTTAGCCGAACCTGTGCTGCCTGAGGTTGATAATAACAAGGCCAGTTTTGACTCTAAAACCAGTGGTTTACTATGGCATTGCTCAATAGTCTGCGAGTCGATGAGCAGATTAGGCTGGTAGCTTGCAATCAGTTTATCGAGCTTAGATTGGTCAATATCGGGGTCAAGCAACAACACAGCATGGCGGTTTTGCAAGGTAGTTAAATAAGCGACTAAAGTAGCAATATTATTATGCGCTTTGAGGAAGATAAGCTGTTTTTGCGGACTATTTGTCTGCTTGTTTATTTGATTTAGTTGCTGGCTAAATTCTGCACAACGCACCTGCAACTGCTGGTAACTGACTTGCAACTCACCTTCGATAGCAGCCGGTGCCTCGCCGTAGCGCGCTAGATTATCAAAGAAAAACTGAGAAACAGGCATAATATCCGTCGTGGCTGATCGAGGTTCGTTGTTGTTCAAAAACATAACACTGCAACGTATCAGCAGCGCCTGATGACTCGTTAAAACCTAACTAATTAAAATCGATTTCGTATTTTGCCAAAATAGCTTTAGCTTGGGCAAAAGAACTCATATCAATAATATCGTCAGTATCGAGCATTAAGTTAAATGCATTCTCAATTTCCGCGATTAGGATCATGTGGGCGGTAGAATCCCACTGCGGGATACTGTTATAGGTCAGAGTATCACTAACTTGTTGTGGCTCTATACCCAAACTCTCGGTAAAGGCCTTGCTCAGTTTTTCCAAATTTTGCATATAAGTCTCTTATTATTCTTGAATACTAACTTCTGGCAGGCCGATTTAATAAAGCCTTTAGCCCATGAGTATGATGCTGATAATCGGCTTGATTAAGTCTGATTTCAACTAATTCGGCTTGTTTTTCAATTTGATAGCCCAGTTTAGTATTGTAATTTAAAGCAGCCAAATTATCGGCTTTAACCACTGCCAGCAAAGCTTGTACGCCTAGTACCTCAAAACAATAATCGTTAAGCACTAACGTTGGTGCGAAGGCTAAAATATTGTTGCGATAACGGTTATCGGCGATATACAAACCAGGCTCGATCACTCGGGCATTATCTAAAGTTTCACCCTGATAATAGGCTTTGATATTGGCCACACCTATGGCTTCGTTTTTATAAAAAATCACAAAATGCTGTTGGCTAAAGTCGCGGCTAATTTTTTTAAACCACGCCTGTTGTTGCTCTGTTGAAATACTTTCTTGCGACAACATAAACTGGGCGACCGAGGGATCATTGCGCCACTGGCGGATCATCTCCAAGTCATCTTGGGTAACAGCATCAAGCCTGACCTGATAGCCTTGCAATTGTGTCAGTAATTTATTAGGCATGGTTAGTCTCAACTCGCTTTAAGATCTCAGTCACCACACGCTCTGCCCCTGCAGTATCAGCATATTGCCCTGCGGTTTGAAACATCTGTTCTAACAATAAGTCTTGTTGCCATAGTTGCAAGGTTCGTTGCGCCAGCTCGGCGATATCAGGCTTGGCACAATAATCTATTGCCTGACACCAACCTTGTTTAGCTGCGGCTTGCGTGGCATTGCGCTGATTAGCCGCCACTATCACTAACAAGGCCGGACTCTGGCAGGCAAGTAACTCAAACTGACTACCACCCGCGGCCGAAATCACTAATTTGGCCTCACCAAATAACTGCGCCATCTGTTGGCAGTTTTGCAAATGTTCCACTTGCAAGTTTGTCTGTGTTAAAAAAGCCCCTAGCTCAGCGTGATGTGCATAAGCACCGCCGGTAGCGAGTTTAATCTGGTGGCTAAATTTATGTTGTTCTAAAGTCTGTAAGATTTGCAAACTTACATTAAAAGGATCGCTACCGCCCATCACCACGACCAAACCATCACGTTCAGCCCAAGGCAAACAATAGTCCTTTTGCACAAATTCACGGCGTAAGATCCGATACTTGTCACCCAAACATAAACTAGCTTGAGGGGCTGTACTTTGATACTCCAAGGCATCAGCATTACTGGCGCTGTTGATCACTAAATCACAATATAAATCGCCAGAATTATTCATGTCATCAAACAAAACAAACACGCTGGGAATACTCGAAAGAGCCTGACGATAATCAGCATCAAACTGATAACCGTCGAGCGCAAGCACATCAACTTGCTGACGCTGGCAAAAATCACTTAACCATTGTGGCTCGGCTTGTTGTGGTAAATCAGCGGGTAAAATCACGATGTCGCCTACCCAATCCGTGCGGCTTTTGGCGAAAGGCTTTGATGCAGCCAACATAACAAAAATTATTGCCTTAACCGCTGGGTGTTGATCTAATGCCTGTGCTAAGGCCAGGCAACGTAACAGATGCCCCATGCCCATGCTACTACTGGCATCAACCCGAAATACCACCTTAGTTATTAACACTTACAATCCATCTTGCGACTGCATATTAGGCTATCCACTGCCAGCTCAGCGCTGTGCCTTTTTTAAGTGCTGTTTTAGCTGTTTTTCCGATGACGGAATCCCAGTGTTTAGGAGCCAGACCAAAGGCAGGCCTGACGATACGTAAGTTGTCTGCGCTAAATATTTCACCGGCTTGCATGTCTTTAGCGACATAAATAGAACGACGATATTGTTTGGATTTTTCTTCGGCGACGGTGCCACCATAAACGACTTGCCCCATAGCGAGTTGCGCTCGCGCGGTTTCTGTCACTAAGGCCGTGAGTTCGTGAGGCTCTAATGAAAACGCGGCATCAACCCCACCGGCACTGCGATCCAGTACAAAATGCTTTTCTATCACTGTCGCACCTAAAGCCACAGCAGCAACCGATACGCCTATGCCAGCCGTGTGATCAGACAAACCTATTTGACAGCCAAAAGCCTGAGCTAAATGGGGGATGGTCAATAAATTAGTATTGGTCGGCTCTGCCGGATAGGTGCTAGTGCACTTGAGTAAAATAATGTCTGAACAACCCGCTTGTTTAGCTGTAGTGACGGCTTCTTCGATTTCACTCAAAGATGCCATGCCGGTCGACATGATCAGTGGTTTACCCTTGGACGCAGCTTTGCGAATAAGGGGTAAATCGGTTAATTCGAAGGAGGCAATTTTAAAACAGGGCACGTCTAAGTCAACGAGAAAATCCACTGCTGCTTCATCAAAAGGTGAACTAAAGGCCAACATACCCAAGGATTTGGCCTTATCAAATAATACCTTGTGCCACTCATAGGGCGTGGCGGCTTTTTGATATAAGGCATGGAGTTTCTCACCGTGCCACAGGCTGTTTTGTTCTTTGATTACAAAGTCGGCAGTATCCACATCCAAGGTCATGCTATCTGCGGTATAGGTTTGCAATTTAATTGCGTGAACACCGGCTTTAGCTGCAGCTTCAACCATGGCAATAGCTAAGTCTAATTGCTGACTATGATTACCACTAAGCTCAGCAATAATAAACGGAGTATGGCTAGGCCCAATAGTGATGTGGCCAAGTTGAATATCAAGCATGCTGGGTATCTTCATCTGAATCTAACAAAATAGCTTCTATGTTATCGGCCAACAACCAAGGATCATCACAATTGCATTCTTTAGGAGAAGACAGTTGGGTAAAAGCCAGTGCGCCTGCATTATTGTCCCCATGCACAGGGCAAGGTGGTGTCGGATCTGTCGCAAAGTCAGGCATAAATACTTTGGGTTCAGTAGCGCCACTGACCAATAAACATGGGCAGCCTACAGCATCAGCCAGCCATTTATTGGTGCCAGGCTTGGCAACCATCAGATCACTGCCGTTTAATAGGATCAAAAAATTGCTCACTGAGTTATTTGTTTCTTTGTCTTGTATAACGGTAAAACCTTTACTTTGTAAGGCTAATCGCAGGGCTTCACTATGGGGATACAAATAGCCATCTTCGGATTGCGACAAACACAAAGCCACCGTTTTATCTTTGGCGGTTTTTTTATCGTTTAGCGGCGCTTTAGTTTGAACTGCAGCCAAAGTTATTGTTGTATCCATTAACAAGCCAGAAAAACCACAGCATTGCTTAAGATAAAACTCGGGATAACCACCATCTGGCAAATAGTCACTCTCCCACCAGTTTGTATGCCAGCGGCTCATGGTAAAAAAACTGCTTGCCATATATGCACTGGTGACGTTGACATAGTCAGCCTGCAAACTTTGGTCACGTACTTGGCTAAGCATTTGTTCTATAGAGATAGACAGATAATTGCCACTCACCGGTTCGCCAGCATCTTGCAAAAAACGGCTGAGAAAACATGGCATAAAAGCCGTATCTAAATTAACTATTTGTTGGTAGGCCTCACCAATAATGGTTTCAGCTAAGCCTAAAAACACCTCCATCGCTTGAAAAAAGTCATCGGGCCATAGATCGAGTACTTTGATGGTAGTGTCGGGTTCTGCTAATTCGATGATGACTTTACCCTGAGCAAAAGTTAAAAAATGAATGTCGGCTTGCGGAAATTTTTGCCTAAAAAAGCGTAAGGCAGGCACACCTATAGCGGCCACATCACCTTCGTTTAACATGCGGATCAGCAGAATTTTTTCAGGCATATTTAGGTTTACATCATTCATTATTGCTACTGACCTTATTGTTTTTGGTGCTCATATAGGCTTGATACATCAGTTCTGCCCGTTGCCAATCCTCGGCGCTATCAATGTCTTGCACTAAGTATCGAGGTAATACAATCGGAATAGCATCTTCGCTAAACATCTTTTTATTACTCATAAAACCAACACTGCGCCCCCAATAAAATTGCCCTGCATCATGCAAAGCTTCGGGCAGGTCTTGTGAGCGCTTAGCAATATATTCGGGATACAGCGGAGCCACACCCGAGCCTTGTTTTATCAAGGCTCGCTGCACCGGAAAAGCAAATGTGGTACAGGAAAACGCAAACGCTTTGTTGTTATCTTCATTAAGTTGGGTAAAACCTTGTTGTAAATACTTCGCCTGCAAAAATGGGGCGGTGGCATAAATACAGCAAGTATATTCAGGCAAGGTAAAGTGCTCGCGACAATATTCTATGGCGTGACGAATTACCGGTGTGGTACCGGTAAAGTCATCGGCTAATTCGGGTGGGCGAATAAAAGGTACTTCGGCGCCATAAGAAAGCGCCACTTCGGCGATTTGTTCATCGTCAGTGGATACCCAAATTTTATCAAACAAACCAGACTGCTGAGCGGCTTGAATCGAATAGGCAATTAAGGGTTTGCCCGCAAACTCTTTAATATTTTTATGGGGGATACGTTTACTGCCGCCCCTTGCAGGGATCACCGCGAGTTTCACGCGCGCCTCTCAAGTAAGACTTGACGTAAACTGGAAATGACTTGAGCTTGTTGTTCTTCAGTCATGCTGGGAAACAGGGGTAAGGTCAGCGCATGGTGATAGAAGTGTTCTGCTACTGGAAAATCACCCGCTTTAAAACCTAAAGCTTGATAATAAGGCTGCAAATGAATGGGGATGTAATGCACATTTACCCCAATACCTAATTCATGTAGGTGTTTATATACTGCTAAGCGGTCATGCTGGTTTAATTCAACCATATACAAATGCCAAGCACTATCTTGATAACTTTCTTCACAGGGCAAAGTTAAGGGTAAATCTGCTAGTTGTTGTTTATAACGAGCTGCCAGCATTCGGCGTTTAGCCACAAATTGATCAAGTTTTTGAAGTTGAGTGATCCCCAGAGCAGCATGTAAATCACTTAAACGATAGTTATAACCCAACTCCACTTGTTGATAATACCAAGGGCCATCACTCTCGCCTTGCATCAAAGCCGGATCACGGGTGACACCGTGTTTGGCAAAAAGCTGTAGTTTGGTGAAATAAGCAGAGTTGTTTGTAAGCACCGCGCCACCTTCGGCGGTAGTAATGGACTTAACCGGATGAAAACTCAGCACAGTTAAATCTGAATATTCACAGCAACCGATTTTGCGCCCCACATAATCGCCACCCAGTGCATGGGCTGCATCTTCAATCAGTACGATGTTATAAGTAGAAGTGAGTTTGTGGATGCTCTGCATATCGCAACTTAAGCCAGCAAAATGAACCACAATCAAGGCTTTAGGTAATTTTTTTTGTTGTGCCGCGAGCTGTAATTTTTGCTCAAGGGCAACCACATCAATATTACGGGTTGCAGCATCAATATCGACAAAGTCTACATCGGCCCCACAAAAACGGGCGC
>NZ_LSNE01000009.1:383379-430277 GCF_001565895.1 Paraglaciecola hydrolytica | reverse complement strand
CCCCCCCCCCCCCCCCCGCCGCTAAACAGGCAATATGTAAACCTGAAGTGGCACTGTTAACCGCTACCGCATGTTTGGCGCCAGTGTAATCACACAAGGCTTGTTCAAAACGAGGTACGACTGTGCCCTGGGTTAAAAATTGATTGCGCAATACATCGATAACACTGTCAACATCAGCGTCATCGATGGTATGTTTGCCATAAGGGATCATAATCAAGCGCTCTTACAGCGTATCTTTATCGAGTTGTTGTAGCTCGGCAACCGTTAAAAAATGCGGATTAGTGCCCGAATGATATTCAAATTTATCCGCCACAGGTTTACCCACTTCACCCATCTTATTCTTTTTATAATTGATATTTTTTTCAAAAAAGATAATCGCCGGAGCTATCACAAAGTGATCAGAAAATTCTAAAGAAAGATGAGCCATCTCTTCTGGCACCATAACTTCATGGAGTTTTTCGCCAGGACGTATGCCGACAATTTCATGTTCACGGCTACCACACATGGATTCAACAATATCTAAAATACGGATCGACGGAATTTTTGGTATAAATATTTCGCCGCCTTGCATGCGTTGGAAATTTTTAATAACAAAGTCTACGCCGTCATCTAGAGTGATCCAAAAGCGGGTCATTTCTGCATGAGTCACCGGTAGAACTTTGACACCTTGCGCCATCAATTGGCGATAAAAAGGCACCACAGAACCACGCGACCCTACCACATTACCATAACGTACTACGGCAAAACGCGGGCCTTTAGCACCAGAAATGTTATTGGCGGCGACAAACAATTTATCCGATACCAATTTAGTGGCGCCATACAAATTAACTGGGTTGGCAGCTTTGTCGGTTGATAAAGCAATAACCCGACTCACATTGGCTTCGATCGCTGCGTCAATGACGTTTTGGGCACCAAAAATATTGGTTTTGATACACTCGTTGGGGTTATATTCAGCCGCAGGAACCTGTTTTAAGGCGGCGGCATGTACCACATAATCCACTTCACGCATCGCGCCTTTAAGGCGATCTTTATCCCTTACATCACCGATAAAATAACGCATGCAAGGATCTTTGTAGACCTGTTGCATTTCAAACTGTTTAAGTTCATCGCGGGAATAAACAATGAGTTTTTTAGGCTTGTAATTTTTAAGCACATGTTCGATAAAACGCTTACCAAATGAGCCTGTACCACCGGTAATTAAAACGGATTTATTATCAAACATCTTGTCCCTCGCTTAAATAAGGATATCTATCCAGTAATTTTAATTTAAGTTGTTTTACTGTTGCTGGCGATTCATTTTTTAAACACAGCCATTTTTTATTCAAGCCCTTACCCAGCGGCACGGGTCTGCAACCATTTTTTAAAATTTCATTGTTGATTGTTTTATCAGCTTTAAGTAAACCTAGCATTATATCAATGCCAAAGGTTTGAAAATCTTGCAAATATCCACCGTCAGCCAATATGGGGAGTTGGGTGTTATCGTCCATAATGCATTTAGGTACGATTAAGTCAAAGTTGCTGAAATCATGGATAAATAACAAAGCCAGTACCGCACGTGTGACATCATTGTTTTGATAAGCACTGTCCGGCTGCATAAACTGGCTCTGCGCACTCATAAAACACACAAAATCAGGTTTATGGCTTAACAACTGAACAGGAATAATCTGTTCACAGATACACAACAACGGGATAGTACCCAACTGCGTTCTGACTTGTTCAGCGACTAACTTAAACTGTTGTTCCAGGTCAGTATTAATATAAGCAATCACATAGTCAAACTGGCCGGCAATAAATGGCCTGTCAGCAACAAACTGTGAACTAGTGGCAAACTCGAATGCAAAATCAGTTGTCCAGGTTTTATTTGCTGAATGATAAATATTGGGAACAATAGCGGAATCGCTAAGCACCAGAATTCGCTTGGCGGTTTTAACGTTTTTTAAGCATTTAAGCATGCGCTGAGTAACAAAAGATGAGGTGGTATCAAATTGCTCCCCATGCAATTCAACTTGCTGGGTTATCTTTGCAAAGTATTCTAACCATACTTCTCGCAAACGATTAAACCTATCTGGCGCAAAGTGCTCATCACGCAGTGAATAAGCTACTTTGTTTAAAGCGGCATTGGCAAAATTTAGTGTGCCATACAAAAAGTAAAATAACAGTGACTGCCCTTGCTGATAACTTTTAAACAACAATTGTTTTTGATTCTCGACTAGCTCTTCGGCCTCTTTGAGGCTCTCAATCGGTTGAGATATCAGTGATTTAAATGCTGCAAACTCTTCATGTAAGGCATCTGCACTGTAGGTAAGAGCGTATCTTTCAACAAACTTCTCTTGTTTAAGTACTCTAAAACAATTTGACTTCATCACACTTAAACACTCGACTTTTTGCGAAGCCGAGGTAAGCAATAAAATCTGGTCTAATTGTAAGGGGTTTGAACCAATAATTCTGGCGCCGTTACTGGTGTTGTAACACTCCACTTTTGCTTCTTTAAGGGATTGTTCCATCACAATTTTAGCAATTTTAAACTCGTGTTTGGTAAATACGGTGGGCCTGAAATTGCCTGGCACTACTAAGGAAGTATTATTGCGCGCCGCATAGTCATACAGAGGTTCACCCTGCTCGTTATAATAACCTGACTGGGTTGAGTGATGATTTTTGTTGTTAATAAAACCTAAGTCTACCCCCAGCAAATAAATTTGCTTAAATCCCAGTTTAAGAAAAAAATTCAAGGCAAAGTTAGTGACTGTGGGAAATGCAAACCTGAGCGACTCATAATGCTTTTCACCTATAACTCGCAAGGTAGAAACCGTGGATGATTCCCCTTCTTTAAAGGCTACAAAAACCTCTTTGTACAAATCACAAGTATCGGGATGAATGCCATTACAAGAAATTAAACTCACCGATTTCAGATATTCAAAATCGCCAATACGCGCAGCCCAGTCAAAAGTAGAACGGTTTTGTTCAATCTCGGCATGAAAATCGGGGGTAATACCGTTCTTTTTTAAGACCTGCAACGAGGTCCCACAAGACACAATAATGGCTTTATCCTGCCACTCTTTAATATGCTCAAGCGCACCTGCATCAAGTGAGGGGCCATTGCCTACAAAAAAGATTGGCGTTTCTTTATGTTCATAATCCAGCTGAGTCTGCGGATTTCTAACCATATGTGGGTATTCACGTAGCAGCGCCTGGCTCGAATGGGCTATACCATAACGGGCGTGGTCAAAGTATTCACCCATGGAAATAACCACCTGCAACTGCTCACGTAACTGGCCAATCGCCTTGTTTAAGGATGAATTATAGTAGCTTTGATAAAAGTAAGTGTGGCTAAGAATATAAGGGCCAATGGCATAAAACTGATGTAATAAATCACGGAACAGGTTAGTACCATCATCGCCGATATTGATGTACAAACGGCCTTTTTGCTCATCGATAGTGCTTAATATGCCGGCCCAATCAATAGCAAACAACGAGGCATAGAAAAAATCACGATTGGGTTCACATAAAAACAGTTTTTCAACCTGATGTTGTTTGATCAAATGCTCCAGTTGATAACCAACACCCAGCCCAAACAAAATCATCGATTTGATGTTGGAGGGTAGTTCAGCTTGCTCTTCTTCTATTTCATCCAGTAAAACTTCTGCTTCACGGACAAATTCATAGTGCAAATAGTGCCGTAACTTTTGCCCAGAATAGCCCAGTACCAAACCATCTTTGTTAGGTTGCTTGGTGTAATTGCTAAAATTTAACAAACAATCTTCTTCAGGATGTGAACCATACCAGCTTGCCAAACTATCCATTTTAAGTAGATTAATTTGTTGTCCTGCGGTTTTTACTGGCAACCAATTTTTTGGTTTATAATCCTTAAACTCTTGATAAATATCTGGAAAATAATGTTTAAAAGCGTGCAAGTTGTGCTGAAACTGTGAGTCTTCTGGCGAAACATCTTGATAACTTGTTAATTCAGCAGGAGGTGTCCACAAGGGGCAATATTCATCATTTGATTCCTGTAGTGAAAACGATAAACCCTTATCATAAATCGTTGACCAACTATTGTTTTTGCAAGCTTTCACCAAGGAATTAAACACCGGCGCATGGTAGTGCTGATAAAGATAAAAGCCAGCAACATCTTGGTTATGTTCACGCAATTCAGATATGTCAGCGACGAGATCTCGGCCATCTTTTTCTAATTGAAAATAAAGCGAAGTGCCTTTTTCTTTTGCCGAGGCTAAAATTTCAAACCATGGAGTAACAAGCACCGAACATGAAAAATACTGTAATTCAGGCTCGTAAATAATGAGGTGTTTAATCTGGCAGCTTTCAATCAACAACTTAATGTGATGACCTAATCCCAAGCCCAACACCACCAGCAAGTCCACACTTTTGGGTAAGGCCTGATAAGCCATATGATGTTGATAACTAGGTAAAGCCTCGAGTGTATTATTATCACGTTCTGTAGTGTGAACTTTAGGGGCGCCAGTAAAATCGACAAAGGGAGCATGGTGGCTGAAATAGTCAAATTGCTGACGTATTTCAGTTTCAGGATCAAAACCGTAAAGCACTCGCCCCAATCCATAATCGACGATATTAAATTTTTCAAACTTATTACAAATAAGTGAAATATTCTGACTTTGGGCACTGTCAATAATTGCCACTAAAGAAGGGATATGTCGTTGAAAGGCATTAATATTTTGATGTTTTGTGTGGGTGATATGTTGAGCCAGCTTCGCTTCTAGGGAATCTTGCAGTAGCTCGTCCTGCTCAATATGCAATTTGATATTTTTTAGCATAGCTTAGATGTATTTTTTAACCGCTTTACGCCCACGTATTAAGCTACTCAGCTCTTTTAATGAAGCTTTAAATAATGTATTTGCATAAGCAACTAACGCGCCATTAACTTGCAATTCGGCTTGAGCAAAGGATTTTCGCATTTCTTCGTCACATTCTTGTAGATAGGACTGAATAATGTCGTCACGCAGGGTGACTAATCTGAGAAATTCATTTTCATCGGGTGAGTCGTTAGCAAGAAGCTCAAGCAAAGTTTGATTGAGCTGTTTTAATTGAGGAGGAGTTAATGCATGATCTAAAGTTAGGTTCTTCAAACGGCAGCTTGTCTTTTTTGCCTTTGCAGTTCGTAAGCCTCTTGTTTTGCAGACTCAGGAATTTGTGACCAGGCTGTTTTGATTGGTAACAACAGGTTAATCACTTCATCCATTATCTTCAAGTTATTCTGTACGTTAGCGTCAATCAGGCGTTGGATCATGTAATCGTACAAAGAATACAATTTCTCTGAAACGTCCGAACCTGATTGCATATCTAAAGTATCACGTAAATTCATCACGATCGCAGTCGCGCGAGATACATGCTCAGCTTTACCGGCATAATCCTTACGCTCCATACAACCTTTGGCATAGGCCATGCGATCCAAAGACCCCTGCATCAACATCAAAGTGAGTTTATGCGGATCAGCTTGAGCAATATCTTCTTTTAAATTGCCTTTTTTATAGGCGTTGATACCTTTTAATGCCATAACAAATATCTACTCACCATGTATTGAGTGTTAACACTAGCTGCCTAAAGCAGCAACCAATGCCGAACTGGTTGAATTTAATCGTGCAACAGTTTGATCCAAACCGAGATATTTATCCCGCAAAATCTGTTCTGTTGTTGCCATGCGCAATTCAAATTGTTCACGTTCATCGGCTAAAAGGTCTTTTTGATCTTTAACCGTGCGTTCTCTGGTCGCCAGTAAGCCACTGAAAGATGTATATTCCTTTAAAAACGAATATAACTTAGTAGCAATACCTTGTTTAGAATCGGTAAAAAGATTGGAAATTTCATCGAAATTTTCTTCTAAGGCTTTTTTTAAACGATCTTCACCGCTACCAAAACCATATTTATCATTGGAACCAATTTCTAAATCACCGTCATCATTAAACTCAATGCCTAATTGAAAAATTGTCCCTAAGCCTGAACTCCCCACAGCGGCACCAAGTATGTTGGCCATACCTTGTTGAATACCTCTGATCATAAAGTCACCCGCTAGCGCACCATCTTCTTCTAAATCCGAAGTACCATAACGGGTAAGGGTAGTCATCTGCTTATTCAAAGCATTGTAATTATCAACAAAATCCCGAACTTTTTTATCCAGAGCTTCGGTATCAAAACCAATCTTTAATTTAGAGGTTTGATAGGTAATGCCATCGGCGGCCAGTGCGGATATTTCCGAAACGGTAAAGGCAACATTTTCGATGGTATTTTCAAATTTATCGGTTTTACTTTCAACCGCGATACCATCTATGGTTGCTTTAGAATTTTTTGCTGACGTTACCGGTACAAGATAAGGCGTGTCTTCTAATGAGTTAGTAGTCGATACTCGATTTAGATCGGCTAAGTCATTATTATTCACGATCACCAAGTCATTGCCTTGACCCGTTACCGAAGATGAAAACACTAACTTTGCACCACCTGCAACGGTACCGGTATCAATAATGCTCGACGTCACCCCAAAATTACTGGATGACTTATTAATCGCATTACTGAGCTGCTGGACTGTCATGCCAGCCGTCACATTAATATTGAATGACTTAGTAGTATTGGGGATTTTAAAGGTCAAACTACCTGAACCAGAGCCCAATACAGTATCAGTAGTACCTGTAAAACCACCAGCACTAGCATTATCAGTTTCAATACGACTGCCACTGGCAATCTGCGTAACGGCAATACGATAACTACCTTCAACCGCACTATTAGATGCTTCGGCAGTAAAAGGTGTGATGCTTTCTGAAGGGTTAACAATAGTAGGTTCACGGCCTTTTAACGCCGTACTGGTGCGTAATTCGTCTACTGAGTCCAAGAAATCTTTCATCTTGGACTTAAGTTGGCCTAGACTGGAAATCTCAGCGTCATAAGTCTTTTCTTTTTTGTCCAGTCTATCTTGTTTGGGCTTACGTTCAGCCTCCAGTAATTGCGTTACTAGCCCTTCTAGGTCTAAACCAGAACCAACACCTAACGACTGAATTGACATAAAAAACCCCTAAGGCCTTACACTTGTTTGTTAAATAATATTCCTACTGTAGCACCTAAGTCAGACTGAAGTTCACGTAAACGTTCAGAAAGTCGTAAGATTTCTTCAGAGGGGATCTGTCGTATTATTTCGCCAGATTCAGCATCAGTTACCTTTACAACTTGTTTATCCGTACCTTCATCAATTGAAAAATTCAGCTGCCGATTAGTGTTTTTTGCAAAATCACTTAAACCCTCTACGGCGGCGCTAATCTCTTGAGAAGATAAAACCCTTTCAGTGCTAACCTCTTTTTCGGCTGATTTTGAAATATCTTTAGTATTTTGTTGGCGCTCAGCTAACGCAGTACTACTAAGATTTTCTCCTATCGAATGGCCAGAACTAGCTTCACCAGTTTTAGCAACAATAGATTGAACAGAGCCGGGTTGAGTAGGACCTGCTTCAGCTACATGTCTGTCAGCAAGAATTCTACCACTTTGTGAAAAATTAATTTCCATCTGCAACCTCCACATCAAAATGAGCCAGCCCTATAAACATAAGGCTAACCCATTTAAGCACTTTAACCATCGTTGTTAGTTTAGTTATATTAGCTAAGCAATGACAACGCAGTTTGTGGACGTTGGTTAGCTAAACTTAAAACTGATAACGACGCTTGTTGAATAATCTGATTTCGGGTTAATTCAGCCGTTTCAACAGCAAAGTCAGTATCTTTGATACGTGATCTTGCACCAGCTATATTTTCAGAAATATTACTTAAGTTACGAATAGTCGATTGAAAGCGGTTTTGCAAGGCACCTAAATCTGCGCGCGCAGCACCGATAACGGATATTGCTTTATCAATACTGGTCAACGCTCCCGATGCGCCAGTCGCTGTCGAAACGTCAGTCTTGGCTAAACTTAAACCCGATGAGCCATAACCACCACCTTGTTTGAGTGTGACAGAAATATTTTGGTTACCGTTAGCCCCAACCAAAAATTTTGCAGAGAACTTGCCTTTCAACAAATCAGTATTTGCAAACTGCGTATCTGTGGCAATTCGCGAAATTTCTAATTTTAGCGCAGACACTTCTTTCTGCAATGCTGTGCGGTCGGCAGAAGAGTTAATACCGTTTTGCGATTGTACCGCCAATACACGAATACGTTGTAACGATGCTGTTACTTCGCCCAATGCACCTTCGGCCGTTTGGGTTAATGAAATTGCGTCGTTTGCGTTACGAACAGCTTGATTTAAACCTTGTACCTGGGTAGTTAATCGATCAGATATTTGTAAACCTGCGGCATCATCTGCAGCGCGGTTAATACGAAAACCTGAAGACAACCTTTCAAAAGATGTGCTCAATGATTGCCCAGAATTAAATAGCTGGCGCTGAGCGTTCAAAGACGACACGTTGGTATTAACATATAAAGTCATAAAAAAACCTCCTGAAAACTCACCGCTTGCCGATAACAGCATATAGCAGATGAATTCGCCTCAAATTCAATGTTAATCGGGCCTCCCCTCTTAACACTGCCTCACAATCTTAGACAGAACTCGGCACCTCTACCTTGTTCTGACACTACAAGCAATCACTTGGATCACCCCTCAACTAACGTTATCGACCAGAGCTGAAGAAACTTTAGTTTTATTTAGCGATTTTTTTGATTAGTTTTTATTAATACCAATTCCAATAGATAAATAGGCACTTAGTACGCGTCCAGCGGTTAAGGAGCAAGGCGTCGCTAAGCAGGAATAGCCTTACCCTTTCAAAACGCTGAACTACCGATTGGCATGTGCAACTCAAAACCATCAATAGCTGCTTATAGAAATCACGTTCATTCGAAACAACAGAGTTATTTTATTCTTCATAAACCTAACTCCGCTCCTTTAAACTGGTTAGGGAGCGAGCACTATCTGTGATCGATTGGTATTATTAAAAGGTCTAGGTTTGGTTTGGGAGGAGTGATAAAAAACAACGATTCTAAAATCATTGCCAATATTCAAAACACATATTGAAGTAAACGT
The DNA here is from genome assembly GCF_001565895.1 of Paraglaciecola hydrolytica. GTDB lineage: Bacteria > Pseudomonadota > Gammaproteobacteria > Enterobacterales > Alteromonadaceae > Paraglaciecola > Paraglaciecola hydrolytica. The sequence continues at coordinate 421,251 of NZ_LSNE01000009.1, read as the reverse complement.
TGAACAAATTAAAATTTGGCACACGCATTGCTAAGTATTTATTGAACGAAAGTTTATGCACGATACGTGGCGAGGTTTAACTTTTTATTTGACTGACTTAATTAAATCAGCCAAAGAAAAAAGGCCGGGGCAAATACCCCGACCAACTTGCTCACGTTAGGAGAACGAGCAAATAAGGTTTCTGTCCGACTGGCAGGGTTAGAGATGAATACTGGCCTCTCAACCAAACTTCTACACTCTCAGTCCTGTTAGTCGGCGTTTTATTCTTGATAATAGCAATATAGCTATTACATTCAAAAAGTCATCCTGTATGAGTTAAAAAAGGCCGGGGCAAATGCCCCGACCAACTTGCTCACGTTAGGAGAACGAGCAAACTAGTATATTTTTAAGTATTACGCTACTTACAAAGTATGAAACAAAATCTATTGCTCACCACTTAATTAGCCACTTAAAAATAATTATATTCGGGTAATGTCGCCTTCCTTGGCAATAAACAGCAGTGTTCCTGCACTACTTAGAGTGGCCTCTCAGTTCCTACTCTCTTTTTTGTTCCAACTACTTATCCATTTTCAGCTAACTAGCCTTGCAGTAATTGCAGTGCTGATTGTGGACGCTGATTTGCTTGTCCCAACACCGTAATACTCGCTTGTTGGATAATCTGCCAACGGGTCAATTCTGCCGTTTCGACGGCAAAGTCCGTATCTCGTATGCGACTTCTTGCCGCCGAAACGTTTTCCGCTATATTGCTCAAATTTCGTATGGTCGACTGAAAACGGTTTTGAATAGCACCCAAATCAGCCCGTTTAGCGTCAATTATTGAAATTGCCTCAGACACCTGAGTTAACGCACGAGATGCATCTGGGATTGACGCCACACTTAACGTTGCGCCACCAAACAAGCCTGATGTACCATAACCACCTACTCGCGAAATATTGACACTGATAGTCTGACCTGCATTGGCTCCCACTAAAAATGCCGAAGAATACAGCCCATTTAGTATATCGACACCACCAAACTGGGTAGTTGAAGCTATGCGGCTAATTTCAGCTTTCAGTGCTGCCACTTCTTTTTGTAAGGCTATTCTGTCAGCCGAACTGTTAATACCGTTTTGCGATTGAACAGCCAACACCCTTATCCGTTGTAATGCATTGGTGGTTTCAGCTAAGGCACCTTCTGCCGTTTGCGCTAACGAAATTCCATCGTTAGCATTACGTACTGCCATATTCAATCCGAGCACCTGTGTGGTTAAACGGTTGGAAATTTGTAAACCGGCAGCATCATCTTTGGCACTGTTGATCCTAAAACCCGAGGACAAACGTTCAAATGCCGTACTCAAATTGTTATTTGAGGTAAATAATTGCCTGGTCGCATTAAGCGATGACACATTGGTATTAACAAATAAACTCATTTTTCTCTCCTAACCTGGCACCGACTTTTTATTATTATTGACATGTCGATGTTTTCGGTATTAACAAAGTTAAAGTTGGCACACTTAGTGCACCTTACTATTTGCTAACTGGTACCCTGGTTAGCGCTTTGTTAAGTGTTAGAACCACAAAAGCAAATGCAAAAAGAGCGTAAGCTCCAGCTGACAGACAGGATAGGTGGCCTGTACCTCAATACCTCACTACCTCCTGGCATCTTTTTTGTCTGTCAGCGATTTACCAATAAGGCATAAGCCCATTGGTAAGTTGCTGTTCAACCATCTCTTTGTATAAGTCGAGTGTTGATACTGCTTAGCAATTTGTCATTCCTCGGTCGGTTGCAGCCTGCCCCCACATTTTGCAATTCGACCGAATTATTCTTTCTAAAGCTATTTATTGACTTCTCAACCGCCTTTTTGCAGCCCGCCCTCGCACTTTGCATTTAGAGCGGATTTATCTCTACGACCCTATTCCACGGATATTGTGTTGCAGCCTGCCCCCGCAAATGCTCAACCTTGCTATTCATAAACCTAAACCTGCTTAAATTTTAGAAATGTTAACTTTGCAATAGTTGCAATGCCGCTTGAGGGCGCTGATTTGCTTGCCCTAATACGGTAATACTTGCCTGTTGAATGATCTGCCAGCGGGTTAGTTCTGCCGTTTCAACGGCAAAATCTGTATCCCGAATACGACTTCTTGCCGCCGAGACGTTTTCAGCAATACTGCTTAGATTTCGAATAGTGGATTGAAAGCGGTTTTGAATAGCACCTAAGTCAGCCCGTTTAGCATCAATAATGGAAATAGCTTGGGATACTTGGGTTAATGCCCGTGAAGCGCTAGGAATAGACGCCACACTCAAACTGGCACCGTTAAACAAACCGGAAGTACCATAACCACCGACCCTAGAAATATTCACACTGATCGTTTGACCGGCATTAGCTCCGACTAAAAACGCAGATGAATACATACCATCGAGGATATTAACGCCCCCAAATTGGGTAGTTGTGGAAATACGACTGATTTCTTGTTTAAGTGCTGCGACTTCTTTTTGTAGCGCTAAGCGGTCGGACGAGCCATTAATACCGTTTTGTGCTTGAACAGCAAGTACACGAATGCGTTGTAAGGCATTGGTGATCTCACTCATAGCGCCTTCAGCAGTTTGTGCTAGCGAAATGCCGTCATTAGCATTACGCACAGCCATGTTCAAACCAAGAACTTGGGTGGTAAGACGATTGGAAATTTGTAAACCTGCCGCATCGTCTTTCGCACTATTAATACGAAATCCGGACGACAAACGCTCAAACGCGGTATTTAAATTGTTGTTCGACGTGAACAGCTGACGTGTAGCGTTCAACGACGAGACATTCGTGTTAACGAATAAACTCATACTTTTCTCCTAACGATTTTATTGAAGCGCCGCCAGACTATTATTTTTATTAGTGTCTTAACGGTTACAGGATCGTGCTTTTATTATTATTCGATCGCTGTGTAGTCGTTCGCTATTATTTTTATTAGATGCGTAACGTCTATGCCCATGTATCGTATTAGGATGAAAAATACTTTAATTAAAAAATAATTATTTTTAAATCATCAATAAATTCAACAAGTTATATTATTGAAAAAAGCCGGAGAAATCTCCGGCTAGAGTGCTCTTTCGTTAGGAGAGAGTGAGCAAAACTCTCGACTGCTTGACCCTTATCAACCCAGTTCACTACCCCCTGGCTTCTAAGTCCCAAACAGAAGATGGGTCTTGAAACCTAGGTTAATTGATTAATTAACCTAGTAAAGATAGAGCAGTTTGTGGACGTTGATTAGCCTGACTTAATACGGTTAAGCTGGCTTGCTGAATAATCTGATTACGGGTCAATTCAGCCGTTTCTGCAGCAAAGTCTGTATCTTTAATTCGACTTCTTGCACCTGATACGTTTTCAGAAATATTCGTTAAGTTACGAATAGTTGATTGAAAACGGTTTTGCAAAGCACCCAAGTCAGCACGTACCGCACCTATAGTAGAGATCGCTTGGGATACTGAAGTCAGAGCGGCTGACGCATCACTTACTGTTGCAACAGTTAATGGACCACCACCAAACAAGCCTGATGTGCCATAACCACCTGATTTTTCTAAGTTAATAGAAATATTTTGGTTACCATTAGCTCCCACTAAAAACTTAGCTGAGAAGTCTCCTTTAAGAATATTAGTGGTACCAAACTGGGTATCAGTTGAAATACGGCTAATTTCTAACTTAAGGGCTGACACTTCTTTTTGCAGTGCCAAACGGTCAGCAGAGTTATTAATACCGTTTTGTGATTGTACCGCTAGGGTACGTATACGTTGTAAGGAAGCAGTTACTTCAGATAAGGCACCTTCCGCAGTTTGCGCTAACGATATAGCATCATTGGCGTTTCTGGCAGCTTGGTTTAAACCTTGAATCTGGGTAGTTAGACGATCGGTAATTTGCAGACCCGCAGCATCATCTGCAGCTCTGTTGATCCTGAAACCTGACGACAAACGTTCAAATGACGTGTTTAATGACGTACTTGAATTAAAAAGTTGGCGTTGCGCATTTAACGACGAAACGTTGGTGTTTACATATAAACCCATGGTTGTTCTCCTACACTCTCAGTCCAGCGGACGCTGGCGATCGGATATAAATCCGATTGGTTAAATAACACTAATAGAGTAATGACCCTTGAAAAAAATCATTACTACTGGCTCTCTCGGAAAATGTATCGACCTAAAAAAAATTCCCTTTAGCAAAATTTTGCCGTAATTTGCAAAAACGGCAAAAACTTGCCGCCCAAACAGCACTAATTACTTGTCATTCAATGGCTTAAATAATGAAAATATTTTTTATATGAATATAAACTGGCTAAAAAAAATCACAGCAAACCCAAAACACAACGCTTTTACTGATCTATGTTGGTTTCAGCAGTCACTTTATTGTTGTTTTCGTGTGGCAACTAACCATGTCAGTGGTGATGGGATCTTGCGTATCCTAAAACTGGATCTATTGGGCAATGTATTAACAGGTTCATTTATTAAATTAGACAATACCGATCTGCGCGATCCGAAACTTACTGTCGGTCCTGATGGAAAATTAATTTTGCTGGCGTATGCCAGGTGCCCTGCGACAGACACGAAAAAACTCATCACACAAAATTATTGTTGGGTATCACAGGATGGTTTGAGTTGGTCGACACCAAAAGTGGTTGCAGAAGATTATTGGTGGTTATGGCGCATCAGATGGAAAAACGATACTGCTTATGGTTTTGCCTACAATCGTCGAGCAAATTCTATCGATCTTTATCAAGGTTCACCACGCCGCCGCATGTATAAAGTAGTAACGGGGGCCTTAAGCTTGGATAAACATCAACTTGGCTATCCTAATGAATCAGACTTGGTTTTTGTGGATAAACAATGTTATGCCTTAGTACGCCGAGATGCAGATACTTATACCGCGCAGTTGGGCCGCAGTAAGTTTCCCTTTAAACAATGGGTTTGGCAGGATCTAGATTTTTATTTAGGTGGGCCTGTTATGCATTTAATGAATAAACAAACCGCTTTGATAGCAGGACGTATTCTCGAAAAACAACAGTTCAAAACCGTCGTGTTCAAACTTGATCTATTAACAGGGATGACAAGTGAAAAATTGTTATTACCTTCAGCTGGCGACAATAGCTACCCAGGAATGGTATTAAGAGATAAGCAGTTGTACCTAAGTTACTATTCATCCCATCAGGGAGGGTGTAGCGCGATTTATCTGGCGCAAATTACTCTGTAAAAAACATATATACCCAAACAACCTGAAGATACGAGTTTCAGCGTTTCTGAGGGAGCTTAGTTCTAGGCGAACTGATGCAGGAATGGCATTACCCTTTCAAATCAGTTCAACACCGAAATAAGCTCCCTCAGAAGCGCCGTACCGGTGGGTTTAAATCCGTTTTATACCGCGTTAAATGCTTTCGATTTAGTCCACTAGACCTTCAAGCATTCGCCTTGTCTAAAACGGATTTAATTCCCACTGAATCCCGCATCTTCAGGTTGCTTGGGTATAACTAACGAATAAAATCAAATAAGGACGTGCCTGTCACTCTGGCAAAGGTGGCTAAGGCTGCTTCCAATGCGGCTTCTTGGCGACTTAATTCTGAAACCGCTTCTGCGTAGTCCACTTCTTCAATGCTGGCACGGGCGCTTTTATTAGCAATTTCTAAATCCAGATTGGCCCCTAAAATTGCTTGATTAACATTAAGGCGACCACCGATTACCGACGTAGCATTACCTATACTGGTCAATGAATTGTCTACGCCAATCAAAGCGTCTTTTAAGGCTTCATCGTATTTGGTTTGTGAAATATTTCCATTATTTAAGGCCAATACAAAGTTATTTAACGTTTCGGCAATATTTTGTTTTTGTGGCGGCGATAACTGAAAGTTAACGCTATCCCCCGGAGCCCCAGAAATATCAATGCGCATACCTTTAAAACTAAAGGGCACGCCAGAGGCAAAATCAATAGTTTCTAATACCGCACCACTTGCCACATGTCTGACTTCCACCTGATTGGCAGCAACAATGTTCACTTGATACTCGTTGTCTGCTGGCACAACAGCACTGTAATTAGCCTTGTGGAATTGATCAAAAGCACCTTGTTGCTCAATCGACACACTAATATCTGTAAGCCCTACTGACCCAGTTATATTGGTTTTTAATCTGGCTAATACATCTTCAAATACTTCTTTACCGGAGTTATTGACCTGCAATTTCATGGTGCTGGAAACCTGGATCATATTGGCCCCAGAATCCCCCTGGAAACTGTATTTATTGCCCGCAGCACTTTGATTAAGTACAAAAGCTGGCGAGGCGGATTGAGTGCCCGCAAAAATAAACTCGCCGGCAGCATTACGGGTATTCATTAAATCAAATACCTGATCACGAATTTGCTCAATTTCAATGCTGATGGCTTTTCTATCATCAGTATTGATTATGCCATTCCCTGCTTGCACCATTAACACCCTCGCGCGGTTAACCGCCGTGGTGATACTACTCAGAATGGTTTCTTCCTGTTCCATATTATTGGTGAGAATGTTGCTGTTCTTTTTATATTGGGCAATGAGATCGACTTCTTCAGTTAGACGGATAACCTGCGCCGCACCGACAGGATCATCAGAAGGTCTCAGTAATTTTTTACCTGAGGCCAGTTGAGTTTGCACATCAGACAAATCCCCCTGATTATCCAGTACAGACTGAATACTTCTGTCATAAAGTTGGCCGGTCGATATACGCATAGTTAACTTCCCATCATTCCTTATCTATACCCTTCATCTTTGAAACTGCACGCTTGTTGGCTCATTCATTTGCCGCCTGCAATTCCAATGATTTGGGGCATGCCTTTACCTAACGATGCCCAAAATGGTATTAAACAGATCTTGTGCCGTACCTAATAGACGCGCTGCAGCTGAATAAGACTGTTGGTACCTCACCAGATTAGCCGCCTCTTCATCCAAACTCACTCCAGATATCGATTCAAACCAATCTTTTGATTGGCTTTTCAGTGCCTGAGCTGCTTTTAAGGATATATCCGCACTTGCCGACTTTTGGCCGATATCACTGACAATATTGGCATAGGCTTCGTGAAAACTAACCCGGTTTCCTGAGCCGCTATTATTTAACTGCATGCTGTCAATGTTTTGCAGATCAGCCATCAATAAACCGTTACGATTGTCATTAAGACCATCGGTATTGTACGAAATGCTAAAGCTGTCACCCGCTTTGGGCACCCCCTGCAAACTTATGTCGTAACCTGGATAATTATCTAAAGCGCTAAAAGCGGCGGGCCAAGGCGGTGCTGCACCACTCACCGCAGCTTGTGCCAACATATTTGTAAAATCAGTGGTACCCGATACTGTAGTAATAAGGTTGCCAGCACTATCCAAAACTTGATATTCATCCACATCGGTGAACAAAATCTGTGCAGGTGCGCCAACCCCGCCTCCTGGCGCAGCGCCTGGACCATGAATGCCCCCTGCGCCATTAAAGGCTGAGGCAGCACTGTTAAGAAACGTATTATCCACTAATGTGTTTGGGACTTTGGAGGACACCAGCTCAACATCACCTAAATTGGCTATATTCGCTTCAACTCTGATGGGCGAAGCCAAGGCTATGTCTTCTGGTCGGGTCATACTGACGACTATTTTGTCCGCTGTATTTTTAGTGGGTTGCAGTAGAAACTGATCACCCACCGCATAACTTGCCCCGCTATTAAATTCTATTTCTATACCACCCATGACTTGGTTAAACACACCATTTTGAGCGGTTAATCCCGTATAACTTTGACTTATAGCAACGCCGTTCACATCCTTCACCGGTGAACCATCTGGATTAAGCATAGCCACGGTAACATTCACAGTCGGTGGCGCACCGGCGGTAACGGCATCAAAGGTAACTTGGTAGTCAGCGCTGGTAATTTGACTTGCCTGCCCCTGGGCTATGCGGCCAGTAATTTCAGTGCCAACACTGTTACCCTTATAATTCAGTCCGGTAAATTCGGGCAGAGTAAAAATATCCGTACCCAGCTGCTGGTCAAAATCCATCCCTAAACGATTTTGGGTATTCATGGTTTCGGAGACGGCCAACGCCAGTTGTCCTAACTCGCGGCGACTACTTTCCAGCACTTCATCACGGTAGCGATACAAGCCACCAATAGTGCCACCCATGTTGGTTTCTTTTAGATTAAGTGTGGTGGGTTTACCGTTACTGTTAAGTTGCAAAGATTTGTAGTTAAGATCGGCTGAGTTGTTAATGGTAAATAAATTAAAGGAACCATCCTGCAATACCAGCGATTCTCCTGAAGTCAGATTAACTAATACGGCACCATCATCGTTAGCGCTTACTCGCGTCTCAATGGACATCAAACTCGCCAGTTCTAATATGGCCTTATCCCGTTCATTCTTCAGGCTGCCTGGTTCGACGTGACGGTTGTTAGCCTGATTTACCCTGACGGCATCGTTTAATTCAGCGATAGACTTAACCAACGAATTAACTCGGTCGATATTACTTTGGATCTCTAAATTTAACTCTTGTTCTTTTTGCCGCAAAAAACCGGCCATAGTACCGATTTGACCAATCATCGAATTGGCTTCACCCAACAGCAACTGCCGTGCCGCAATACTGGTTGGATCATCACTGGCCGTTTGTATTGATGCAAAAAAACGGCTCATGCTGCTAGAAATACTATTGGCTTCACTGGCAAACAAGTTATCGACCACCGCGGTTTTATCCCAGTATTCCTGATAATGACTTTCCAGTGTGGTATCGCGTCTTAATTGGTTCTGCGCAAAAACGTTGATGATCCGCTCAGTGGTGCCCTGCCCCACGCCACCGGTTAACTGAGCAACAAAAGAGGTGCGCTCACGTACGTAGCCTTCAGTATTCACGTTGGCAATATTGTGACCAGCAGTAGTAAGCAATTGATTACTGGCATCCACTCCGCTACGCGCGATCGAGAGCAGATCGGCGGTACGCATCGATGTATTGTTAATCATGCCTCACTCCTCTTGTATTGCTGGTTAAATTCACGGTTTAAATGCCTGCATAATGTCGCCATTGAGTACAGAAACTACTTTGTTAGCATACTCAGGATCCGTGGCATAACCGGCCTGCTGTAGTTCGGCAAAATAACGTGGTGCTTGTTCTGTGTTATTAATTGCATCCTGATAACGTGGGTTTTGTTTTACAAAATCCACGTAATCTTGCAGAGCGTCACCAAAAGAGTCATAAGCACGAAAAGGTGACTTAGCGGTTTTAGCAATACCCTGCTCAAACTCAATCGAATCAATCAGGGTTTTATTACCTGTCCAGCTTTTATCCGCTTTAACCCCAAATAAATTATGTGAGTTTTGCCCTTGGGCATTATGGATTAAATATTTTCCCCAGCCCGTTTCAACGGCGGCCTGCGCCAATAGGGCTTTAGGATCAAGCCCCAATTGTTCAGCGGCCTGTTTCGCTTGTGGGTATAGGGTTTCTAAAAACTGCTGGGGAGTCTCAAAACTACTGGCTTTGTAATTAGGCTGGCCTAATACCGCATCCTGAGCTTGCTGGATGGATTTAATCCTATGCTGGTTTAGCACGGATAAATTGCCATCATTACGAATAATACTGGCAGGAGTGTAACCGTCTGCCAACTGCCCAAGTTGTTTAACGATTATATCCGCTAAACCAACACTGCCATTAGTGGCAAGGTCGGTGGCCAACTGCTGATCGTGCATATCACGATAAAACTTAACTTGTTCAGAATTAAATGGGCTTTCTTCATCGGCCAATACATCCTGCGCTTTACGCATGGATTTCAGCATCATTTGCAAAAATATCCCCTCAAACTGCTTAGCAGCTTCAACCAAGGCGCCTTGGTCGCCACTTTGTGCCGCTCTTCTAAGGGTATCTAGGCCCTGAATATCGTTAGTATTACGCGATAGTTCGAGCTGGTTTTGCATATTGCTAGATGAAAGTTCCATAGGGTGACCTTAGATGACGACCAGCTCGCCTTGTAATGCGCCTGCTTCACGCAGGGCCTCAAGGATAGCCATCAAATCACCTGGCGCAGCGCCTACTTCATTTACCGCTCTGACTAATTCATCCAGTGTCACGCCAGGATTAAATTTAAACATGCGGGTATCGTCTAGATTGACGTCAATAATCGATTGATTACTCACCACCGTCTCGCCATCTGCCAAAGCATTAGGTTGAGATACCGTTTGGTTCTCGGCAATAGTGACGGTTAAGCCACCATGAGTTATGGCGGCAGGCAATAAACGTACATCCTGACCAATCACAATGGTGCCGGTGCGGCTATTAATCACCACCCTTGCCGCTGCTTTTGCCGGAGTAAATTCAAAATTTTCTAAGATGGCTAAAAAGCCCACACGCTGACCAACATCACGGGGAGCCGTAACTCGCACCGATGCCGCATCTATAGGTGTAGCAATGATGTAGCCCTTATCAGGATCGGCGCCTAAACGCATGTTAATGGTATCTGCGAGAATTTTTGCGGTAGAAAAATCAGGATAATTCAAATTTAAAGTCAGAAAATCATTTTGCATAAAACCACTGGTTACCGCTCGCTCAACCACAGCACCGTTGGCAATACGTCCTACTGTAGGGGTATTTGCCACAATTTTAGAGCCATCGGCACCTTGAGCGCCAAAGCCACTAACCACTAAGCTGCCTTGCGCCACTGCATAGATATTACCGTCTAAACCTTTTAAAAAGGTTTGTAACAAGGTGCCACCTTGTAGACTACCCGCCTCACCAATGGAGGATACCGTCACATCGATGGTTTGTCCGGGTTTTACAAAAGCAGGTAATTCAGCATGTACTGCTACCGCTGCGACGTTTTTAATTTTGGGTTTTAAGTTACTGGCGAGGCTGATACCAAAATTTGACAACATGGTACGAAAGCTTTGCTCCGTAAAGGGACTTTGTTCGCCCGTACCCGGTAAACCGACCACTAGACCATAACCTACCAATTGGTTACTGCGCACTCCCTGCACCGAAGCCAAATCTTTAATGCGCTGGGCAGATGAAACCGGAGCTGTCACCAAACATAGCATCAGACTAAAACTCAATAGTTTAGACATCACTGTTTTCATCCTAAAAAGGCCAATATTCGGAAGAAAAGAAGCTGGATAACCAACCTTCTTTCTGGGCTGAAGCAAAAGTACCCGTGCCACTATATTGAATACGGGCATTGGCAATTTTGGTCGACACAATTTCATTGCTGGGGCTGACATCGGCAGGACGTACTACACCCGTCAACCGAATATATTCATCGCCATTATTTAAGGTTAACCATTTTTCACCTCTGACTAAGAGGTTTTGATTGGGCAATACCTGCACCACAGTGACCGAAATATTACCCACTAGATTATTACTTTGATTGGTTGAGGCATCACCAGAAAACGCATTTGTTGCACCTAAACCCAGTTGGATAGATTCATTGCCAATATTCAGCGCATTGCCCCCCAAACCAATGATCGGATTCACATCTACCGACGTATCTTTGTTTGTAGAGGTGCCTGCTGACTTAGTGGCTTGAGTTCGCTCCTGCAAATTAACCGTAATAATGTCACCTACCCTGCGCGCTTTTACGTCAGAGTAAAGACTATTGGCCATATCAGCCTGAAAAATAGAGCCGTCCTGAGCTATCTTTTGCTCAGGGATCTCAGCGATGATAGGCGCATAAAATGGATCATTAGGCATCACTTCGTGAGGTGTACTTTTACATGCGCTTAACAGCGTAAATGCTACGAGTAAAAGACCCCATAATTTTGCCAATTTACTGACTAACATAATCATCATCTCATTAGAGTTGTTGAATAACCTGACCAAGCATTTGGTCAACGGCTGAAATAACCTTGGAATTCATTTCATATAAACGCTGACTTTCAATTAAGTTAACCAACTCTTCTGTGACGTTAACGTTAGAGGTTTCTAAAGTACCTTGACTTATGCCGCCCAGACCTTCTAAACCTGGGATCCCTTGTATAGGATTACCGCTTACTGCGGTTTCTACATACAGATTTTGGCCCATGGGCTGTAAACCTGTTGGATTGATAAAGTCAGATAAATTAAGCTGGCCTAAGACCACCGGATCGGCTTGTCCCCTGATGCTGGCAGACACTTCACCATCTTGGGATATCGTGATCTGTTGAGCATCTTCTGGCACGGTAATAGTAGGTTGTAATAAAAATCCAGCGCCAGGTGTGACGATCTGCCCCTGATCATTAAGGGTAAACTGTCCATTACGGGTATAAGCCAAAGTGCCATCGGGTTGCAGAATTTCAAAAAAACCCTTGCCTTGAATCGACATATCCAACGCATTATCAGTAGTCAACAAATTACCTTGAGTATGAGCTTTTTGGGTTGCCACCACTTTACTACCGGCACCTAACATTAAACCTGAAGGTAACTCGGTGTCCGCCGATGAGCGCCCGCCAGGCTGATTAATATTCTGATAAAGTAAATCTTCAAAAATCGCACGATCTTTTTTAAAGCCCACCGTACTGGCGTTGGCTAGGTTGTTAGAAATCACTGCTACATCGGTTTGTGCGGCGTCTAATCCGGTTTTACTGATCCATAAAGCTGGGTGCATACATCACCTCCTGTCTTAAATTCAACGCAATTCTATGTTTACAAAAAATGTGTAGAGAAGCGTTTAGAAAATGCCTAGATAATTCTTAATAATTGATTACCACGTTGATCGAGTTCTTCGGCCTGTTTCATCAGTTTTACTTGCATCTCGTAATGGCGTTGCAGGTTGATCATATTGACCATCTCCTCTACTGGATTGACATTGCTGCCTTCCAACATACCTGTGCGTACTGAAACAAAAGGATCTTCGTTAGCCAACTGGCCATCTTTGAGACGGAATAGACCGTCATTGCCCCTTTCCATTTGTTTGATATTAGGGTTAACAAATTTCAAACGGCCGACTTCTTCCAGCACGGTTTCAGGCGCACCTAGTGGACGTACCGAAATGGTTCCGTCACTGGCAATATTGATATTAGACAAGGGGATTGGCAGGGTAAGCGGCCCACCATCACCAATCATGGTATTACCATAGGAATCTTTAAGCTGACCATCGGCACTTAACTGAAAACTGCCGTTACGGCTGTACGCTTCATTGCCATTGGCGTCCATTACCGAAAACCACCCCTCGCCCTGTATGGCAACGTCCAGTTCTCTATCGGTTTGCACCATGGGGCCACCAGCATAGTTATTGGTTGGACTCTCGGTCATGGCAAAGACTCGAGTTGGTAAACCCTCACCAAAGGCCGGCATGGCACGCGCTTGTTGCAACTGCGCCTTAAAACCCGTGGTTTGAGCATTAGCTAAATTGTTTGCGCGCAAGCCTGTGGCTAAAAAATCTTGAGATGCGCCACTAGCGGCAATATAAAGCAGTTTATCCATGACAGATTCTTGACTGAAGGTGCGATAACTAAATATGTGCAATTAGGATGCCATCATCAGTTTAGAAATTTAGTGACGGGATCAATAAGGCCGTCCTTAGACGGCCTTAATTAACTAAAACGACTTAACTAGCGGATATTAAGGATATTTTGATTAAGTTGATTGTTAACTTCCAGCGCTCTGGAGTTAGCTTGGAAGTTTCGCTGGGCAATAATCAAATCTATTAACTCAGAGGTTAAGTTCACGTTTGCTTGCTCTAAGGCCGATGAGTTGATATCACCAAAAGTACCTGTGGTGGCTTCACCTGCTAAGGCCTCACCCGACAAAATACTTTCTTGCCACTGGGTATTACTTTGCTGGCTCAAACCTTGGTCATTGGCAAAACGAATCAATGCCACTCGCACGATAGGCTCAGAGGTACCATTTGAATAAGTAGCACGTACTAAACCATCCGGGCCGATATCGATACCAGTTAGACGACCAACCGGTAAACCGTTCTGCTCTAAGGATGTCACTTCAAAGGCCGAGGCAAACTGAGTGGGTTCATCTGGAGTCGCGTTAACAGAATCTAAGGCAAAGTTAGTAGTGATATATTGAGTAGGATCTGAGCCATTACCTAAAATAGCAGCGCCTAGAGCCACAGAGGGCACATCCCCTGTCAATGCATTGGTGCCGTCAGCATTTTGCATAAACTGAAAATCACCGCCACTACTAAAAATCATCCTAAAGCCAGATACAGTATTAGCTGGACCTAACGAGTTTTCGCCCACTACGTTAACTGCCGCAGCGCCTGGAGGAGAAGGCAGCACAGCAGGTGAATATAGCGTTGGTGGCACACCTGGCGTATCACCTTCCGTTTTTAAAGGTAAGTTATCCATATAGGTCACCCCTACCCATTCGTTGGTAGCATTTAAATCTTTCATAAAGTAGTAGGTCATCACATGGCTGTCACCCAGTGAATCAAACACCGTAACCGATGTCGCAGCGTTATAGGTCAAGGGATCGTCTGGATTAAACAGTCGAATATCCACTGGATCTTCACCCGCCGGTAAGTTCATTTTAAGTGATACTTCAGAGGTGGGTTGTGGCGCGCCAGAAGAATCAGGTATACGTACCGGAATAGTGGTACTTAAGGCTACCGAGGCTGAGCTGCCGTCCTTGTTTACAGGAAAACCTAATAAGTGGTCACCGTTGGAGTTCACCACAAAGTTTTCAGAATTAAGTTTAAACATACCGGCACGGGTAAAGGAAAAATCCCGCGAATCGATGGCAGGTACTGTACCAAAAAAGCCATTGCCAGTGATCGCCAAATCCAAAGCGTTATTGGTAAACTGCAAACTACCTTGGGAAAATTGCTGCGCCACTTCCTGAGTTAACACCCCATCACCAACTTTGGTTTTACCACCTGCCAATAATGACGTGGCATACACATCCCCAAATTCCGCGCGGGATTCTTTAAAACCTACGGTATTAACGTTGGCGATGTTGTTGGCCGTTGTATCTAAGTCTCGTTGTGCGGCATTAACGCCACTTAAAGCTATATTAAAGGACATTGTTTATGTTCTCCTGTTAACCACCGATTTGAATGACGTCGTCGAGTTTGACACTCACATCACCATTCAAATTAAGAATAATACCTTGGCTGCTGCCACCCATACTGACGCTAGCAACATGACGATTGACGGCTGTCGGCAACACTGTCGACTCGCCTGCCACTTTGCCCTGAGCGCGGATCACATAATCTCCGGCCGGCATAATTTTTCCGCTTGTATTCGTGCCATCCCAACTAAATTGGATATTTCCTGCCGCCTGAGTACCAACGTTGATAGTTTTAACAATTTCACCCACACCGTTTTCAATGGTAATTTTCATCTCTTGCACGGTATCCTCATTAATAACCACACCTGAGAGCCCTGCTCCATCATTGGCCATATAACCGATATCACCTTGCAGCAATACAGTTTGCCCAATCAGACTAGAGGCTTGCAGAGCCTGATTTGAGGTCATCGAAGAGGCAAAATTTTCAAACTTGGTATTAAGCTGCTCAATGCCATCAGCCATGGTAAAGCTGGTCATCTGCGCCACCATTTGATCATTATCAACCGGTTTAGTTGGATCTTGATTGGCTAACTGCTCAGTCAATAACGAAAAGAAGTCTTCCTGCGATAACCGTTGATTTGAATCATCAGCTACTGGTTTGGTTTCTTTTTGCCAATAGTAGTCAGTGCTAAGACCTTTATTAATGAATGTATCCACAATCTTTCCTCTGAGTATTCACTCGAAAGCGTAACTGATAAACTAAACCTATTGACCCTGACCAATACGCAGTACGTTTCTAAAAATGCGTTTGGTGGTGTCTGTCACCTGTACGTTAGTTTCATAAGCTTTAGAAGCCGACATCATATCTGCCATTTCTTCCACAATATTGACGTTGGGTTTGTAAATATAACCATTTTCATCTGCCATGGGATGACCAGGGCTGTATTCAATTTGTAAGGGCTTTTGACTTTCTACAACACCAAGAACTTGCACTTTCGTTCCCACAGTCTGTTCGTCGGTAGCGCGCTGCATTTCTGCGGCAAATACCGGATGTCTGGCTTTATAAGTGGCGTCATAACTACTACTGACACTGTTGGCATTGGCGACATTACTGGCCGTGGTATTCAAACGTACACTTTGTGCACTCATACCTGAACTGGCGATATCCATTACATTAAATAAACTCATTATGCTTGCCCTCCGCTGATGGCTTTTTTCATGCCTTTAATCTTGCCATTTAAAAATTCTAAACCTGCTTCATAACGCAAGCCATTATCTAAAAAGGCATTACGCTCTTGTTGCACATCCACAGTATTGCCATCACCGGTATCAGGCTGATTGGGGATGCGAAATTTAATATCGCCAGTCCCTTGCATTGAGCCTTTTAAATGATTTTCGTGAGTGCGGGTAAGATTGTGATCTCGGGCAAACTGTGCGCTTTGCATGACTTTTTGAAAGTCTAAATCTTTGGCCTTATAACCAGGGGTGTTGGCATTGGCGAGGTTTCCGGCAATAATTTCCATACGCTCGGTGCGCACTTGCATTGCCTTTTGATGAAAACCCATCAATTTGTCTAAGCTGATTGCCACTATTGTCTCCTCAAGATGAGGTATATTTCACCTCAGTTGAGAAACAACTAGCAAAGCCTATGCCACAACAATATTGAAAACACAAATTGAAAAACGCGAAGGGGAGTACAGCTTTTGCCTAAGCCTTTACATCAGCGGATTGGTATATTTTTATTTAGTTTTTTTAATGTAATACAAACCAGGGTTACAGCGCACCATGGTAAACTGCTCAACTAAATCGGAGATAGATTCGGATGCCCCTACAAATAAAATGCCGTCATCTTGCAGGCAAGCGGCAATTTTCTGCAGTATCTGTTTTTTAATTTCTGGCGAAAAATAAATCAGGACATTGCGACAAAAAATAATGTCAAAACGTCCCATGCCGGAAAAGTTGTCTAGTAGATTGAGTTGTCTAAAACTGGCCATCGCTTTTAGTTGAGCTTTGATTTTTAACTTACCATTATCTCCACTTTCAAAATATTCTTGTTTGAATATTTCAGGTAGGCCCCGTGACATCGCTAATTGGTCGTACTCAGCCAAACGACATTTTTGCAACATTTCTTCAGATATATCGGTACCAACAATTTGTGCACCCGCACGTAAACTACCACTGCGTTTCTTTTGATAATTTTGGATAGTCATGGCAATTGAGTATGCCTCTTGCCCAGATGAACAAGCGGCACTCCATACTTTAAGTGGAGTACTGCGCTGTTCATATTTAGGTAAAATACTACTTTCCAACAAGCTGAAAGGATAACTATCACGAAACCATAGAGTTTCATTCGTGGTCATTGCTTCAATCGCGGCTAACTGTGCCTGGCGGTCGCGTTTAACAACGATTTTTTCGATAAGCTGATCTAAATTACTGACCCCTTGCACTTTGACATGGGAAGTAAGCCGACTCTTAACCAGATATTGTTTATTATCACCCAAAACTATGCCACTTGCTGTTTCCAGAAATTGGCTGAACAAACGATAATTGTGTTCACTAAATTGGCTTTCTGACACCAGATATCCCTTGTTTACTGCATCGTTTAAAATTCGGAAACCAGCTTAACGCTCTGTTCATTGATGATGACTCATACAACAACAAAATCAGCCATCCAGTCCATTTTAATACATCACTTAAGTCACGCTATCGTTCTGACACACAATTTAATAAATGCCAGATTATTCGTTACCAAACCATTTTAAAACCGACGATGCTAATTCATCGGGATTGAACTTAGCAATAAAGTCATCGGCTCCGACTTTTTGCACCATTGCCTGATTAAATACACCACTAAGTGAAGTATGCAAAATAACATGGAGGTTTTTCAGCTCAGGAGTATTACGTATTTCTGCGGTTAGGGTATAACCATCCATTTCGGGCATTTCGATGTCAGATACCAACACCCCTACTCTATTGGTAATATCACCGGTTTCTGCCGCAATCTCTTTTAAACGATTGAGTGCCTCTAAGCCATTTTTAGCCACTTCGATTTCTAGCCCTAAAGCCGATAAGGCTTTTTTGACTTGATTACGAGCAACCGAAGAATCGTCAGCGATAAAGATGATTTTTTGCATACGTGCATCATCTTCACCTACCTTTAATTTATCAGACATACCTGCGCTTAAGTCTGTATTTACCGGCGATATGTCATTAAGAATTTTTTCAACATCTAATATTTCAATGAGCTCATTTTCTATTTCTGTCACCGCAGTCAAATAACTGGCTCTGCCGCTGCCTTTAGGTGGAGGCATAATTGAAGCCCAGTTGGTATTAATGATGCGTTCTACAGAACCGACCAAAAAACCCTGCACCGAGCCATTATATTCAGCAATGATCACAAAGGCTGATTTTAAATCCTCAATACGTTTGCCACCTGTTGCTAAACTCATATCAATGACAGATATAGTTTGACCACGAATATGAGCTATCCCGCGTACTAAGTGATTAAGTTTAGGCATTGAAGTTAACGGTGGACATTGGAGCACTTCCCTGACTTTGAACACGTTAATGCCAAAGCGCTGTCTGGAATTGAGCTTAAACAACAACAGCTCCAATCTATTTTCTCCAACCAACTGAGTACGTTGATTGACCGAGTTCATGATTTCAGACATGTAAGACTCCAATAAAATTAAAACGGCTTAACTTTTGCAACTGTCATAAGCAATATGTGCAATAACACATCAATATGCTGTAAAACACGAGCCTTTAAAGGCATTAAAGACTGAATTTTTAATTATTGCTAACTAAGTGACTTAAAATTGACACTTTAGGTTGTTGCCAGCCAACTTCCATTAGCATAGACAACTTGCCAACAAGTGAACATGAAAAAATTATATTATTACGTAGGATTAGCCAACATATTTATCATTAATATTTCTTTTGTCAGCTTTATAGCGGCCGCACAAGAAAATAACTTAGATAATCAACAGCTAATTCATGATGCCGAAAAATTTATCATTGCTCAACTCAGTGGCAATAATTCAAGTCAATTAGAGGTTGAGGGTATGCCAATAGATGCACGAATTGTCATTCCAGCCTGCCCCCAAGACATCGAATACGCCGTTGGATCTGAAGCCTTGTTTCAATCTAACATCACCGTTAAAGCCCAATGTCCAGCAAGTAACTGGTACATGTATTTGATGATACGAGTAACAGAAATTCAACCTGTAGTGATAGTAAGCAATGCTGTAAGCCCTGGCACTCTGCTAAGCAAAGACAATCTGCAAGTTATCGACATGGATAAAAAGCGTTTAAGAAATACCACTTTTGCCGATATAGATAGTGTATTAGGTGCCAGAGTAAAACGACGTTTAATTTCAGGCAGACCGGTCGAACCGGATGATCTTTGTTTTGTATGTAAGGGCGACAATGTAGTTATCAGCGCAGAATCACAATTTATGTACGTTAAGACCAATGGTGTAGCGTTAGAAGACGGAAACGTCGGTGAAACTATCCGAGTTAAAAACAGCCGTTCCAATAAAAATTTACTTGCGCAAATTGTCAACACACATGAAGTAAAAGTAAATTTGTGAGGAATAAAATGATTAGCCATGCAAGCTTATAGCTAATTAAAGATTAATTGTTTTATAATCAAATTTTAGCTAAAGAATTTCACTTGTTGGCCGATATAGTTGATGAGGTAATCTAAATGGGATGGGGAGGGAGAAAAAAATGTCTATCAATAATGTGAATAGTGGTGGCTCTAAAACCATCATTGATAATCAAAAACTTAGTCAGCAACAAACGGCTAGTAATAATGCTACGCAAGCAGAAACACAGAAAGCAACGACGTCAACAGCTCGTCAGGATTCTGTGTCGTTGACACAATCTGCCCAGCAGTTAGTGCAAGTTCAACGTAAAGGCAGCGAAGCGCCAGTTAATCAAGAAAAAATTGATAAACTGAAAAAAGCCATTCAAAGTGGGCAATATAATATCAACCCAGAATCACTGGCGAGAAAGATTTCTAATTTAGAAGCAGAAATATTTGGTAACAAAGCGTAATGGCAGCATAATAAAAACTCAATAAAACCACTGCGCTATGTCCAATGATAATTATAATAAAAGCGATAAAACAACAAATCAGTCAACTTGAGCAATTGCAACAGGTTCTGGAAACAGAGTTGCACCTCATCAGTACCCGCGATCCCGAAACCCTACTCAATTTACTAAAATCCAAAGAAGTCTTACTTGATCTGATCCAAACTAAGGATGATCTTATTGCTCAGCGCTACGAGACACTGAGCGAGACAGACAAACAAAATACCGAACTTAACGAGCTATTCGATTATGCTAAAAAGCAAGTTGAACAATGCCAATACCGTACCTCAATAAATCAAACGGCTGTTGAACAAGGCCAGCTTAGATTGGAGCACTTACGCAATCTAATCTTAGAATCTCGCGCTAAAGAATCAATGACTTACGATAAAAGCGGGCGAACTAAAGGTGGACGTTCAGGTAAGGGTGTTAATGCCTAGAAACTAGAAACTAGAAACTAGAAACTAGAAACTAGAAACTAGAAACTAGAAACTAGAAACTAGAAACTAGAAAAATAATGCGATAAGAGCGGCTGATGTACTAAAGAAGTTTCTAATAATAATTAACTTTTTTCACTCGCTTAGGCTGAGCAGTAGATAAATAGATTTCATGCACTAATTTAAAATCTAATTCTAACTCGGTGGCGTAGGTATCCTCACCCACCGGGTAGCTTTTAACCACTTTAGCGCCACGGATCACACCTTGTACCGAGCTACTCAAACGCTCATCTTCCAAGACTAAACTTGATAATGCTTGTTCGCCATCAATCTTCTGGCCAAAAACTTGTTCAGCCAATTCACGGTAGGCATCTAATTTAGAGGCTTTGACAGCCATTAACATTTTGGTTGAACTATCGATGCCGCGCTGGGCCGAAATAGGGGCATAACCAACTGCCGATATAACCGGATAACTATCAGGCTCGATAGTTTCCCACTCCACATGTTTCGTAAAAAGACTCGAACAAGAAGATGACAGCACAGTGAGCAGGATGACGCTTAGTTTCAGGCAATAATTCATAGTGTTCCCACTTTGATAAAAGTTAACGGTATTACAACAGAGCGTTATTAACGCCATAGCACTGCCAAAAAACTGACAATGTTAGTGTGTAAATATCTTTTGTTTAGCAATAACTATACCCAAAGACCTAAAACTAGCTGATATAAACTCGGCATAGTGCCAATTTGTAAGGTTTACCGAGTTACAACTTAATAAAGGTATGGATTGTGCTTAGTCATTAGCTGTTAATAAAACAATCAAAAGCCGTTAGCGAGAACACAATGCATAACATTCGCCGATTCAAACTTACTGTCAGTTTAGCTAGCCTGCTTTTTAGCTTTGCCGCACAGGCAATATGGTATGAAAGTAGTGGTCAGGCAGTGATCCATAATGGCAATAAACAACAAGCGCGCCAACAAGCCACCCAAGAAGCCATCAAACAAGCCTTATTGTTTGCTGGAGCTTCCATTAGCAGTGTGCAACATATTACCAACGGATTACTTGCCGACGACCATTTAGAAGTGCGCAGCTCAGGCGAAGTAGACAAGGTTGAATTGATCGATGAAATATATGAGGGTGACGTAATTACCGTTAGTATTCGCGCCGATATATTTCCACAAAAAATTCAATGCCGCGCAGCGGCTTATGCTAAGTCCATCGTCACTACTTGGTATCCCATCAAACATCGGCAACAAGCTGTAGTGGGTAATTTGTTTGATTTTGGTCAACACCTAGCGATAAAGCTGCAACATGAGTTCAATCAAAATAGTCAAAACTCACAAATTTCACGAGTTGAACCTTATTATCTTAAACTGGAAAATGGCGCACCTGTGGCCATAGAGTTAGCTCAAAAAGCCAATACACAGTTTGTATTGTTAGCCGAGATAACTGATTTGGGCACCATGCAAAACGCTGGTAGCAGTTTAGCCTTTTGGGAAAAGACCACTGCCAGCCGAGACTTTAGTCTCTCTGTGGCTATTTATAATGGTAATACTGGCGATAAAATATTTAGCAAAACACAAGGTTTTACTGCGGCTTGGGAATTTGACACCCACGAAAGTGTCGATGTTAGTAGCTCACGCATGTGGCAATCAGAATTTGGTAAACAAGTCACCTCGTTGTTGCAAAGTCTCAGCAACGAAATCGATCACACACTGAGCTGTTTGCCCGCTTACGGCCGTGTTTTGTACGTTAACAATGAACAAATAAGTATCAATCTTGGGCAGCAACAAGGTTTGCGCAAAGGTGATCAACTCACGTTATTTCAAATGAATCAATTTTATGACCCAACGGGTAAGCTTCACCAGCAATATCAGCTGCATTCGGAAGTAGTCTCGGTTAGCCAAGTATTTGCCAATACAGCCATTGTCACTGCGGTTTCTGGCGCACCACTGGCGAATATTCAAGCAAATGACTTTGTCGCACGTAGGTAAAGGTTTTAATCACACATTGGCTAGGCCATAATGGCCGCGCAAAATGTGTGTCCCTGTAGTTTAATGGATAAAACGAGCCCCTCCTAAGGGCTAGATCTGGGTTCGATTCCCGGTGGGGATACCATGTGCAAAATCAGCGTTTACCTCAGTTAATCTAAAACCATCCAACCCCTTGTAAATAAAGGCTTTCAGCCTTATATTCAGCAAATTACAATTTAATCAAAATTAACCAAAATAGCTTAAAATATATGCCTGCTGTAGCACATGTGTAGCACAGGATTTGGGGTTAAACTCCATTAATCTCGGTATATTGAGAGGTATTTAGGCTATAAAAATGAGATCCTGATGCCCGAAAATCGCTTGAAATTCACATTAAGAAGGCTGGAAAAGCTCGAACCAGTCGTTAAAAGGACCAAATTTTACGACACAGAGAATAAAGGCTTAGTGCTAGAAATGTTTCCCACTGGTGCTAAGTTTTTTCGCACCATAAAACGCGATGGCAGCTCCAACAGGCTTATTACGGTAACTATTGGGGAATTCCCCTCAGTGACAGTTGAAATGGCCATCAAGCGCCACTGTGAGCTTATTTCAGAAATCATTAATGGTATCGATTAAATGTTGTTTTCTGGGTTGCATATTTTTTGCGTTCTACCGTTGTTGCTATCGTTAAATTATAACAACTTATTACTTGACGTAAACAGATCTGTTCGCTTACGCTAGTATACAGATTTGTTCACCCCTAATTCTAAATTAAATAAGGTCATTCGTTATGTGCAATAACACAACTCATACGAACTCAGATAAAGCAGCGATAAACACTTTAGGTATTCATCACCTCGGCCTGAGTGTGCCAGACATCAAACAAACTGCGGCTTTTTTTATGGAGCAGTTGAATTTTAGCCAAGTAGGCGAAAAACCTGATTACCCGGCGATTTTTATTTCGGATGGCAGCATTATGTTGACACTTTGGCAGGTCAATAATAAAAATAACATGATTGCCTTTGATCGAAAACACAACATCGGCTTACATCACTTTGCACTTAAGGTCGCCAACTTAGAGCAACTACAAAACTTACATTTACAGCTAAGTCTGCTCGATAACGTCGAGATTGAGTTTGCTCCTGAAGCACTAAACCACTCAACTATTCACCACATGATGTGCTTAATTCCTGGTGGTATTAGGCTTGAGCTAATCGCTGCATAACAGCATGAATAATCCACTATCACAGATTTGGCATCAGGGGGAGTTAGCCATTCAGCGGTTGGCGGGAACCAAGCAAGCTATGGCTGAAATTGGGCCTAAATATATTCGTGAATTTATGCCTCAACAACACCGTGATTTTTTTCAATCATTGTCGATGATCTTTATCGGTTATAACGACTATTGTAAACAAACTCGTGCCAGTGTGTTGTTTGGTGAGCCTGGTTTTATTCACTCGCCTACTGAAAACGAGTTAGTGATAAACACCCAATATTCCATGGGCGATTTTATGCGAGAAAGCCTCAATCTGGGTGAGCGAATTGGTTTGCTGGGAATAGAATTTGAAAGTAAAAGGCGCAACCGCCTCAACGCCATTATTATGGATATAAATCAAAAAACTATTCAGTTAAAAGTATTACAAAGCTACGGAAACTGCCCTAAATACATTCAAAGCAAAACACTCAAAGCTAATCGTGACTATGGTGACTTTTCAATAAATACTCACCTACAACTCAACCACACGGATCGGCAGCTTATCAGCAAGGCTGATACTTTTTTTATCGCAAGTAGCTTTGATGATGGCCAACAACTTAATAGTCGTGGTGTGGATATTTCACACCGTGGAGGCTCTGCGGGCTTTGTATCCATTACGCCCCAGGGACAATTATTGGTAGACGATTATGTGGGCAATGGCTTTTTTAATACCTTAGGTAATTTGTATAAAAATCCCCTCGCCAGTTTATTATTCTGTGACTGGCTTTCAGGGCACGCCTTACATATAAGGGTAACAAGCCAGATCCTGTGGCATGAAGATGCACAACAACACATAGCGGTAACATCAGATAAAAACCCTAAAACAACCAAGGCCAAACGAACACTGTGTTTTACTCCTATTAGTGTAGAACGGTTAACCAATGGATTAGCTCAACTACAAATTGCTTACTAACACCTCACTTGGTTGAATAGAGGCAAATTGAGGCCCCATTTCCATTGCATTCAATGTAATATCAGGGGCAACAAACCACATCAATCGACATGTTTAAAGCGACTTAATTGTTGTTTTAACATGGTGTTTTGGGCGATTAATTCATCTCTTTCATTCAGTAGCTGCAAGACCAGCGGAATAGCCGACCATTCAACAGCGAGATCGCGTTGAATACGGGCGGCCTTTTTCACTAAGGTGACAGTTTCCACGGTAAATTGCCATTCGGTGACTTGCTCGCCCGCAAGAGGAATGGCAATACTGTGCTCAACTAATTCATGCAATATAGCTTGTGTAATATCGCTAGACTGGCACAGTTCATCGCTACTGACTTGGTTGTCTTGCTGTAATAGACTGATGTGTATCATGCTGATTCACTCCACTTGCTACGGGGATCAAAGTGAGCTTTTTCGGCTAAATCAGCCCACAGTTTTTTACTGGCCTCGTCGCTGGATGGCGGGTTAACTATTTTAATTACCGCAAATAAGTCGCCCTTATGCTTTTTACTCACTAAGCCTTTGCCTTTAACACGCAGGCGTTGGCCTGACTGACTGTTGGCTGGGATGGTTAATTGTATTTTACCGGACAAAGTAGGTAAATTGAGCTTGGTACCAAGGGCCGCTTCCCATGGAGCCAGCGGTACCACTATGCTTAGGTTATGATCTTCCACATCAAATAGCGGGTGAGGAACTAAGCGGATCTGTAAATACACATCGCCATTAGGGCCATTAGCTGAACCGGGGGCACCCTGCCCTTTGAGGCGAATTCGTTCACCATTGACTACCCCAGCAGGGATCTTAACTTTTAGGGATTTTTTAGACTCAGTAACACGACCATTGTTATCTCGTTGAGGCAACATAAACTCAATGGGTTTAACGGTATCCACTAAAGTCTCTTCAAGAAATACCGGGAATTCTATTTCCACATCTTGTCCTTTTTGCTCACGGGCTCTGCCCTGCTGAAAACCGCTTCTGGCGCCACCAAACATGGAATTAATAAAATCAGAAAATTCTTGGTCAGTTTGGGGATCGCCATGTTGTTGGTAATTACCTTGAGATGAACCTGAATTGGCTTGCTGATGCCGTGCACGGTTTTGTTGATGACGGCGTAACTCGTCATATTTAGCGCGTTCTTCTTTGTTGTGGATGACTTCATAGGCTTCGCCTATTTCTTTGAATTTTTTCTCAGCTTCGACTTGAGGGTGTTTACTTACATCAGGATGAAACTCTCTGGCCAACTTTTTATATGCCACCTTAACCGCTTTGTCATCAGCATCCGGCGGAATCCCTAGCACGGCATAATAATCTTTAAATTTCATTTGCAAACTAAGTTCCCAAGTTAATAAGTCTTAAGCATACTCCTTTATCGACAACTATTTTGCAGAAGTCTTACACAAAAAGTGCAAATGGATGATTTACAGAAGCCGACGGTGACCCATCGGCTTGCCATAACCCAATTTTTAATTATGAGGTCATTTTTTCTAAGGATCTCATTTCACCATGAGCCAGTTTTGCGTCACTCAATACGCCTAACAAAACCTGTTTGACAGCAACGGGTTGCTCTTCTTCTAGTGCTTCTCTGATCACTTCCAGTGTTTTATCTTCCACTTCTTCTAACTGTGAAACATAAGTGTGATCAGAATCTGATGAAACGGCGCTGAGCAACTTGGTATAGGTTTTTCGCACGTCGACAGCCATAGAAGAATCCTTTTCAACTTCGCCGGTTTCAGCAATGGCATAAGGCTGCAACTTAGCAACCGCACTGCGTTTTTGTACGATCATACGCCCAAAGACAACTTTGATACTTTGTGCGTCAACTTTGTTTAGGGCTTCTTCATAAAATTTGATCCCGCCATTTAATACTTTGATAATGTCAGCAACTTTTTCGATGTGATTAATGTTGTTCATAGTGAACTCCTTACCTAGATAAAAATAGTTGATAAATATTGTCATTTGATATGACGCCAATATAAGTTTTTCAACTCATATGGTTTAGGGGTGCAAGGCTTAAACCAAAATTTACGGGCTGACAAAACCCTTGTTTTATAAGGCCTTAGAGAAATTGATGGATGTAAAGTGTTGCAAATCTGAGACAAATTTAAAATGCTGAACAGGCACTATTTTCAAAGCCATTGTAAGTTTTTCACGTGTCGCTAATTTCATTCTACGTGTCAATTTATGGTTTATTTAATTTACCCTTCAACATTAACCAACAAGCAAAATGTCACACCGATACTTGAAAATTATCACTTAAACAATATCTTGGCGGATATGCCATTGTTAGCTGATTTAGGCTAGCATGCAGGCCTGAGTTTTATGCCCCTTTAATTGATTAACGGAGATTGAGTTTGAATAAAAGTATTGTCACCAATGGATTAGCTTTGGTTTTAGTTTTGCTTGGCTTTGGGTTAGATAATGACATAGTCAAAACCGTGGGCTTGTTTGCGTTGTCGGGCGCCATTACTAACTGGTTAGCGGTGCACATGCTGTTTGAAAAAGTACCAGGATTATATGGCTCAGGGGTGATACCTGAACGATTTGAAGATTTTAAAAATGGTATTCGTAATTTGTTGATGCAGCAGTTTTTCAGCCCAGAAAATATTCAGCGTTTTATGGCTGATGCTAAACCCAATATACAATTTAACCTTGCGCCTGTTTTACAAAAAGTCGATTTAGCCCCGACCTTTGATTCATTGGTAGAAGTGATCAAGGAGTCGTCTTTTGGTCAAATGCTAGGCATGTTTGGTGGTGTGCAGGCACTTGAGCCATTAAGACAGCCTTTTATGCTTAAAATGGCTCATTCTTTAGAAACCATCAGTCAAGATCCGGCTTTTGTCGCTTTGCTCCAAGAACAACTCAAACAGCCTGATGTGAGTGACGAACTGCAACAGCAAATCAATAATATCGTTGAACAACGCCTAAGCGAACTCACTCCACAACTGGTTAAAGAGATTATCCAGCAGATGATTAAACAACATCTAGGTTGGTTAGTGGTATGGGGCGGTGTATTTGGTGGCCTGATCGGTTTGCTCGCTGCGCTATTCGCGTAACAAAACCTTTGCTCAAAGCACGGGCTCCGCAGCACTGGCAAAGGCTTGTTTGATCAATTCAACTTTGGCGTTTTCTCTAGGCATGCTTTTAGTGACTAAGGACAAGCCAAACTGATAACAAAAATTGTCGGGCGAAATCAGTCGTATTTCGCCCTTATCTATCTCACTCTGCACATAATTAAGCGGTAAAAAACCAATATACGCCCCAGATAAAATCAAGGTTTTACGCATATCAAACTGATAGGCCTTAGCACTTAGATTGAGTTTTTTAAGCTGTTGTCTGCCATCCATATCAATGTCTAAACCCGGGTGAATGGCTTGTTGCTGGGCTAAGTGTTTTTCATTTATATCACTGTCTTGTAGGCTAAATAAAGGATGTAAACGGCCACAACATAAATACATAGGCTCGTCAAATACCTGCTGGTAACTCAAACCTTCAATCTGTTTGTAATTAGGGAACAGACCAATATGCGCTTTATCTTTAAGCAGGGCTTTTTCAATATTGTGGATAGAATCCCCATCTAATACCAAGTGCAGTTTAGGTGCTTGTTGATGAATATATCCCACCACCCTTGCCAGTTTTTGTTGTTTTATGTCATCCAGTTGATCGGCACACAAAATGACTAATTCGCCACTCATTTCACTGCCCAATGAACGTACTAAATATGAAAAATCGTGCAAAGAGTCAAACAAATCAACACAAGCGTGATACACCACCTGCCCCGCTTCAGTCAACGCAAAACCACCCCGGCCACGCATACATAGTTTGAGTTTCATACGGCTTTCAAGATTAGCCATGTGCACACTGATGGTTGAACGTGTCACCCCTAACTCATTTTCCGCTGCGGCAAAACCTCCGTTTTCTACTACGGTTTTAAAAATACGTAATAAACGTAAATCATATTCTGTTATGGGTTTAGGGATAATGGCTGACTTAGACACAATGTTTTACCTACTTAAACCTTTAGGTTGAAAGTTTTATATTTAACCCCTAATGTTTTTACTATTCAATAGAGCCATAAACATTTGTACGGAGAAACCTATGCTCAACTTAAGTGATGTTTCATTATTAAAAACCAGTTCATACATTAATGGTAGCTGGCAGCAGGGCGTGGCAGATCTTGCGATTGTCAATCCGGCAACTAATCAAACCATAGCTCAGGTACTTAATGCCGGTGTTGAACAAACCGAACAAGCGGTCTTGGCGGCCAAACAAGCGTTAAAAGACTGGTCTGGTCTAGCGGCTAATGAGCGCGCTAAGCTAATGCGCCGCTGGTTTGAGCTGATGATGGAAAATCAACATGACTTAGCCCTTATCCTGACCACAGAGCAAGGTAAACCACTGGCCGAAGCCAAGGGCGAGATTGCTTACGGCGCTTCGTTTATCGAGTGGTTTGCCGAAGAAGGCAAACGAGTTTATGGCGATGTCATCCCTGCCCCATCAAGTGATAAACGTATAATAGTAATAAAACAACCCGTTGGTGTAGTCGCAGCGATTACGCCATGGAACTTTCCTAATGCGATGATTGCCCGTAAAGCTGCGGCGGCGCTGGCAGCAGGTTGTACTTTTGTAGTACGCCCAGCCACACAAACACCATTGTCGGCCTTAGCCATGGCCGAATTAGCCGAGCGTGCCGGCATTCCGGCAGGGGTATTTAACGTGGTTGTAGGCGACGATGCACGTGCCATGGGCAAGGTTCTTACTCAACACCCAGATGTCGCTAAGTTTACCTTTACCGGCTCAACCGCAGTAGGCAAAAGCTTAATCGCCCAATGTGCGACTACGGTGAAAAAAGTCTCGATGGAACTCGGTGGCAATGCGCCTTTTATCGTTTTTGACGATGCGGATGTCGATGCCGCGGTAACAGGGGCCATTGCCTCTAAATACCGTAACGCGGGTCAAACCTGTGTCTGTACCAACCGTATCTTTGTACAAGAAGGCATTTACGAGGCGTTTTGCGCCAAATTTATCACTGCGGTCAAAGCCCTTAAGGTTGCTGATGGCATCACTGACGGCAGTCAAATTGGCCCGATGATCACGCCTGAAGCCCTTAATGATGTGCATAAACTGGTTAGCGATTCTGTAAAACAAGGTGCACAAGTAGTGTTAGGTGGTAAAGCCCACAGCGCGGGTCAAAACTTTTACGAACCCACCATTTTGACCAACGTCAGCAACTCTATGCCCATTGCTAAAAATGAAATTTTTGGCCCGGTATCACCGATCATTCGTTTTAACAATGAGGACGAGGTTATAGCCCAAGCTAATGATACCGAAGTGGGTTTAGCGGCTTATTTTTATAGCCGTGATATTGGTCGGATTTTTCGCGTCGCTGAAGCACTCGAATACGGCATGATCGGCATTAATGAAGGATTAATCTCTAATGCCGCGGCGCCTTTTGGTGGGGTTAAACAATCTGGCAATGGTCGCGAAGGTTCACGTTATGGCCTCGACGATTATTTAGAAATCAAATATCTATGTTTAGGTGGAATGGGGAAATAAAGATGACTGTCACTTTAGCAACAAGCAATAAATTAAGCACCAGCAGCAATGCCGAACTACAACAACGTAAAACGGCAGTTATCGCCCGTGGACAAGGTAATCTTTATCCGGTTTATGTAGAACGCGCCCTTAACGCCGAAGTCTGGGACGTTGAAGGCCAGCGGTATATCGATTTTGGGGCGGGCATCGCCGTGTGTAATACCGGCCATAGCCATCCTACAATTGTAGCGGCAGTGAAAAGCCAAATGGAAAAATTCAGCCATAGCTGCGTAATGATCAACCCTTACGAAGTGGCTGTTGAGTTGGCTGAAAAGTTGGTTGAATTAGCCCCCGGCCCTTCTGCTAAAAAAGCCATGTTTGTCAGTACCGGCGCTGAAGCCGTGGAAAACTGCATAAAAATAGCTCGGGCTCATACCGGTCGTCGTGGGGTTATTGCCTTTCATGGCGGGTTTCATGGCCGAACCAATTTAACCATGGCACTTACTGGTAAAGTCACTCCCTACAAAAACTTGTTTGGACCTTTTCCGGCCGATATTTACCATGCGCCTTTCCCCATGGATGCTCATGGCGTGACCGTTAAAGACTCGCTAAAAGCCGTGCATAATCTGTTTAAAGTGGATATCGCCCCCTCAGATGTAGCCGCCATTATCGTTGAACCCATCCAAGGTGAAGGTGGCTTTTACCCTGCCCCTACGGAATTTTTAGTGGCCTTGCGTAAGTTATGTGATGACTATGGCATAGTGCTAATTGCCGATGAAATCCAAACCGGATTTGGTCGTACTGGCAAAATGTTTTGCTGTGAACATAGCGGTGTTGAGCCTGATTTGATCACTATGGCTAAAGGCATTGCCGGCGGTTTACCTTTAGCGGCAGTAGTGGGTAAACAAGAGATTATGGATGCGCCTCTCCCCGGCGGTTTAGGGGGCACTTATGGTGGCTCACCGGTCGCTTGTGCAGCGGCATTAGCGGTATTAGATGTGATTGAAGAAGAGCAACTGGTTAGCCGCGCTGCACATATTGGCAAGGTATTTAAGCAGCAACTCAGTGAATTACAACAGGCTTTCCCACTGCTGATTGGTGAAATTCGCCAAACCGGCGCCATGATCGCCATTGAGCTATGCAGTGACGGCGACTTAGATAAACCCAATACCTTGCTAACTCAGGCCATCATAGCCAAAGCAGCACAACATGGTTTGATATTATTGGCCTGTGGTTTTTATGGAAATGTGATCCGCTTTTTACCACCATTGACCATCAGTGATGATGTAATGAACGAAGGCATTGAAAAATTTGTAACACTGTTTCAGGATGTCACTCAATCATAAACAAAAAAGATAAAAAACGACTATGCAGCAACGGCTCATCCATATCGACCCAACACTTGACGAAAGTTTGCAAAGTCAAATTCGCAATAAGTTGGTCGAGGGCATATTGGTGGGCTCGTTTGCCTTAGGTAGTCGTTTGCCCTCCTCACGCAAGTTGGCAGAGCAAATTGGCGTCGCGCGTAATACCGTAGTACTGGTTTACCAAACTTTGATTGATGAAGGTTACATTGTTAGTCGCGAGCGCAGCGGTATTTTTGTGAATGAAAAAATCCATCAAGGCTGGGTGCATCACGCTGCCACGCCCCATGTTTACCCAAGTTCGCAACATAGCCTCAACCATAGATTTAAAGGCAGCCTACACACCACTAATCATACGGCCTGCCCCGCAGATTGGCAGCGTTATGCTTATCCCTTT
This sequence comes from Paraglaciecola hydrolytica, assembly GCF_001565895.1. GTDB lineage: Bacteria > Pseudomonadota > Gammaproteobacteria > Enterobacterales > Alteromonadaceae > Paraglaciecola > Paraglaciecola hydrolytica. The sequence goes on along the minus strand of NZ_LSNE01000009.1, from coordinate 389,331 downwards.
ATTGATGGCAAATTTGATGCCTCGCTTTATCCGGTCAAAGAATGGCGTGAAGCCAATCAACAAGCCAATACCACTCGTGAAATAAACCAGTGGTCTAAGTTACAAGGGCTGGGTGACGATCCTATGCTGCTTGAACAATTGCGTACCAAAGTACTGCCAAGACGCGGTATTCAAGCCACTACTAACGAAATTTTGATCACCGTAGGCACGCAACAAGCTTTACATCTAGTGAGTGAATTATTGGTGGATAATAGTGTGACCGTGGCGGTAGAAGAGCCAGGTTACCCTGAAATGCGCGAGTTGATGCAGCATTTAGGCGCTAACTTGCTGTATCAACCGGTGGATGACAATGGCATGGTGGTCAACGAGCAACTGAATAATTGCCACATCGTATATACCACCCCAAGCCACCAAACTCCCACCAGTGTGACGATGTCGATGACACGTCGTCACGAGCTATTAGCCAAAGCCCAGCAACATGATCTGCTGATCATTGAAGATGACTTTGAGTTTGAAAGTAATTTTTTACGGCAGCCTCATCCCGCTCTACGCAGTTTGGATAGCGAAAACCGGGTGATTTATATTTCGTGTTTGTCCAAAGTGCTGGCCTCGGGCATTCAAATCGGATTTGTGGTGGCAGATAGCAGCGTGATCAACGAGCTTAAAAAGCTGCGCAAAATGACCATGCGTAATCCACCTTTAAACAACCAACGGGCAGTAGCTTATTTTTTATCTTTAGGTCATTACGATGCCTACATGATGCACTTGCATAAAATCTTTTTTGAACGTTGGTTAACCCTGCGTGAGGCGCTGAATACCTATTTACCCAACTGCATCGACACCGGTCCTATTCAGGGTGGCACGGCTTATTGGATCACCGGCCCCAAACAACTCGATGGCGAAAATTTGCGCGAAAAGGCTGCCGATCTCGGCATATTAATCGAACCCGTTAAACGTTATTTTGCCAATACTCAGCATCCTGAAAATTGTTTCCGCATGGGGATCACTAGTATTCCTAACGATAAAATTCGTGAGGGGGTGAATAAGCTAGCCAATTTAATCCACCAATTGAGTGCCGATCACGAAGAAACCCTCAGTACCGCCAAGGGTAAGTTACTCAGCAACGAGGCCCTGCAACTTTTATTACCAGGCGCCAAGCTGGAATGCCAAATGGTTTATGGTGTGCCCTGCACCATTGAGCTACTGCCCAATGGCCAAATGCTCGGCCAAACTGGCGGCATAGGTGCCGAAACCGATGTGGGACATTGGTGGATTGACAATGGCATGTACTGGCGTAAATGGAAGTTATGGAGCTATGGTGAAACCAAAGGTTTTTACGTGATATTAGATGGCCAACAAATGAAGTGGTTTGATCAACACTATAGTTTTGTGCGGCAACTCGAGCTATTAAACAACTCACTTAATCTGGACCAACAATAAAGATCAATCTGGTACTAACCCTTCACAACTGGACTTATTAAAGTCTAATCATCATAGCAACAAGGCAACATCATTAATGACCCATTTTTCCATTGCAGGTCTGCAAGTGGCTACCTCTTGCGAGAATAATCTCAGCAAAATTGGCGAGCAAATTAAAAAATGCAAAGCACGCTTCCCTTGGCTCGACATGATTGTATTAGGCGAACTATGCAGTTATGGCCCAGAAAAAAAATATGCCGAGAATTTTCCTGGTGCCACTGAGCAATTTTATTGCGACTTAGCCAAGTCACTCAATGTATGGCTAATTCCCGGTAGTCATTACGAAACCTCAGGTGACCTTATCTATAACACCGCCTCGGTTATTAATAATTTAGGTGAGGTAGTCACTCGCTATCGCAAGCTATTTCCCTTTTTGCCCTATGAAACCGATATCGCAAGTGGTCAAGATTTTGTGGTATTTGATGTACCACAAGGCCGCATAGGTGTAGCCATTTGTTATGACTTGTGGTTTCCCGAAGTAGCACGCAGTTTAGTCTGCAAGGGAGCCGAAGTACTTATTTACCCTACCATGACTGGCACCATTGACCGCTCGATTGAGCTGGTCATGGCTCAGGCCACTGCTGCCACCAACCAATGTTATGTCATTGCGGTTAATACTGCGGGCAACCTAGGCAATGGCCAATCCATAGTAGTTGGTCCAGAAGGCAACAATATTTATGTTGCCGGACAAGAAGAAGAAATTATCCCTATTGAAATTGATTTTGCTTTAGTGCGCCGCAACCGCGAGCGTGGTTTACATAGTTTAGGTCAACCACTTAAGAGTTTTCGCGATAAAAGTTTTGATTTTCCTGCCTATAAGCAGCAAGCAGAAGCCGATGAACTAACTAAACTCGGCCCCTTAATGATGCCAAGTGCACATAAAAACACTTAGCATAACTGGACCAAGACATTAGTTAAATCTGGTACTACGACAAACAATTTAAGTGAATTAACCTCGAACACGAACACATAATAATAAAAGACCACTGGAGTAAAAAACATGCATTCCGAGACTTTCAAAAAACATACCTTGGCCCAAGCCGTTAGTACTGCATTGTTGCTCAGCAGCCCGTTTTTTTATGCCAGCGCACAAGATACCAGCACAGCAAATGACAAGGTACTTGAACGCATAGAAGTGACCGCTAACCGCCGTACTCAAAGCATTCAAGAAATTCCTTACAACATTTCAGCGATTTCAGGTGACGAGCTAGAAAGTGGCAAGGTTATCGATACCACTGAGCTATTGCGTAATATTCCTGGCGCTACCGTGGTTGATCGTGGTTATCGTAACTCGGGTGTGATGAGTGGCATTGTTATCCGTGGCATTAACGTTGACAGTGGTGCCAATGGTGATGTGGCACTTTCGGCCATTCCAACCGTGGCATCCTATGTCAATGACACCCCATTGTTAGCCAATTTTATTTTGAAAGATGTACAAATGGTGGAAGTACTCCGTGGTCCACAAGGCACACTTTATGGCTCAGGTTCACTGGCAGGTACAGTAAAATACCGCATGAATAAACCAGAGTTAGGTGAAACCTACGGCAGCGCTGGGCTGACCTTAGGCCAAACCGAGGGTTCAGAGGGTCATAACCTCAACATGGATTTAATGTTCAATGTGCCCTTGGGGGATTCAGTGGCGTTTCGCGCCAACTTCGGTCGCATAGACAACGATGGCATCATTGATTACACCAACGTTTATCAACTCGATAACAACAATTATGCGCCTGCTGCCCATGGTGGTGATTTAGCCGCAGGTGCCCCGTCGTTTCGTAGCGTCGAAGATGCCGATACCGTAGATATTAATTACGGTCGTGCATCGCTTTTATGGCAGGCCAGCGACAACTTGCAGTTCAATTTATCCTACCAAAAACAAAGCGATGAAATTGGTGGCCGCCGCCAAGTGACTCGCGGTACTAACTGGGTAGACGGTACTGAGCAAAAATATGATGATTATGAAAATGGCGCGGTGATACTAGAACCTTCCGAACGTCAGGTCCACCTCACTGCCTTAGAAGCAGAGTGGGACTTAGGTTTTGCCACATTGACGTCTAGTAGCTCTCAATATCAAACCGATGGCGACTCGGTCAGTGATAATACTGGTTTTTATGCTCAACAAAATTGGTTTGCCGACCTCTATTATGGCTCGCCCCGTCCTTTAGCTAAGGCTGATCGTGGTTATGATGAAAAAGCCTTTGTACAAGAATTACGTTTAGTGTCTAACGAAACCCAAAATAATATGGATTGGGTTGTGGGTGTTTATTATATGAACCAAGACAGTCAAGCCACTCAAGACAGTTACATGCCAGGTTATCAAGAATGGGCTGGCGCGGCGTTTTCATGGTGGCCGACTATGGCTGACTACGGCATGGTATTTACCGACAACGATTTTCACTATGTGCGAGACCAAAACTTTAAAGACAAAGCTTTATTTGGTGAGCTGACTTACCATTTTTCAGATGTATTACGCACTACTGTGGGTATTCGACGTTTTGATAATACCTTTGTTAATAATACCGAACTGGTGCTACCGATATGGCCATTTTTAGGTGCTGACCCGAGTTTTGAAACCTCTGAAAGCGACACTCTGTTTAAGGCCAACATTGCCTATGATCTGAACAACAACACCATGCTATATGCCACCGTCGCCGAAGGTTATCGTCGTGGAGGCGCCAATGCCGTACCACTCACAGGCAGTTTGGCTGAACGAGCTGAATGGCAACAATTTGATTCAGACACCGCGATAAACTATGAGCTGGGTGTTAAAGGTTATTTAGCCGGTCATAAACACAGTTATAGCTTGTCGGCCTTTCGTTTAGATTGGGATAATCCCCAGTTGAATACGGCGTCATACTGGGGATTTTTTACCGTGGCAAACGGTGAGTCAGCCCAGACTCAAGGTATTGAATTAGAGCTACAAGGTTATTTGTCTGACGAAATTCACTATGTCTTTGGTTACGCCTTTGTTGATGGCCAATTAACTGATGATTTTTATGTGCCTTCTGGTGTTGGCGCTGAATCTGCCACGCGTTTGCAAGCGGCTGATGGTGCACGTTTACCAGCATCGCCTGAACATACCCTAAGTCTAGCGCTGGATTATACCTACTCAATGGATAACGACATGTATTGGGTCAGCCAGTTAAACGTTTATTACCAGTCTGATTCACTCAATTACCTTGGCGATAGCGCGGCTTTGCAAGCGGATATTGGTGGCTTCTCCTTATGGAACCTGACCTCGCGCATCAGTACCGATGATTGGGATGTGGTGTTTTACATGAAAAACATCTTTAACGAAGATGGTGTCACCGGATTATTGCCTGAAGCCTATATGGGTACGGACCCTAGTGAAAACTTTTTGGGTAACTCATCCAAAGATTTCATCAGTTTACCTAGAACCTATGGTGTATCGCTGACCTACCGTTTTTAGATGCTATTACTTAGCCTAAATAGTGGCAGCCAAGACGTAGTCTTAGCTGCCAAATTTATGTTTTTCAAAAGCTTAGCTTGATATGCTGCTCGTTAAAGACCTTGCTTTGATCGGAGCAGATGTAATGACCCTTAGTCCAACCCTGCCAGTGCAGTCACTCGCCGTATTCTGGCAGTTATTAAATCAACAACAATTTGCTGCCGCTCAGCAACAGCTCCAGCAATTATTGCAACAGCATCCTGATTTTGCCCCAGCGTGGTATGGCGCAGCAGTGCTAGCATCTCGTCAACGTAATAATACACAAGCCTTACACCACTTAACTAAAGCCCTTGAGTTAGACGACGATAATATTCAATTTTTGCTGTTTAAAATTCGCCTATTGATTAGCTTAGGTTCACAACAAGCAGCCAAACAATTGGCTTTAACTTTAGCCCAAGGCACTTATGCTCAAACAGAGATTTGTGCCGACCTGGCTTTATTACTCAACAGTTTAAAGTTGCATAAACACGCTTTGGATTATTATCAGCAAGCCCATAACTTGGCTCCTATGGATGCGGGTATCTTGTTTAATCTGGCCTCTTTGCAACGTTATATGGGCCAATTAACCGAGGCAGAAGCAAACCTCGATAAAGCTATTGAACTTAAGCCAAGCGACAGTGAAGCCTGGTTGCTGCGCTCCAATTTGCGTAAACAAACAGCTGATGATAATCATGTTAACGCTATCCAACAGCAGATTCAGCAGGGTAGTCAGCAGACAGCAGGTGATGTACTCAGTTCAGTACAGTTGCATTATGCTTTGGGCAAAGAATATGAAGATTTACAGCAATACTCGGCTTGTTTTAGCGCGTTAAACCAAGGTGCATCACTGCGCCGCCGCAACATGCAATACAACGTACAAAACGACATTGCCACCATAGATAAAATTATAGAGGTATTTACCCCTCAGCTATTCACTGATAAACCAGCGGGTCATAACAGCCAGCAGCCCATTTTTATTTTAGGTTTGCCTCGTACTGGCTCCACCATGGTGGAACGTATTATCGGCG
>NZ_LSNE01000009.1:379775-383175 GCF_001565895.1 Paraglaciecola hydrolytica | reverse complement strand
CCCCCGCCCCCCCCCCCGCTAACAAACTTGACTTAGTTGCCATGAGTCGCGACATAGATTTTGCTAAGTTGGGTGAAAACTATCTTAAAAGCGTGCAAAACGAACTTGGTGGACATCAACATTTTATCGATAAATTACCGCTAAATTCTTTGTATGTAGGGCTGATTCACTTAGCCCTACCCCAAGCTAAAATTATCTATATTCAGCGTCATCCTCTGGATACCTGTTTTGCCATCTACAAACAGTTGTTTACCAATGGTTATCCTTTTTCTTACGACTTAGATGACTTAGCTCAATATCAGATTGCCCACCAGCGTTTAATGCAACACTGGCAAAGAGTGCTACCAGGTGTGATCCACAGAGTAAATTACGAACACTTAGTGGCCGATGTCGACACTCAAACTCAAAACCTACTGAATTATTGCGGCCTTGAGTGGCAAGCCAGTTGTAGTCAGTTTCAATACAATAGCGCGCCCTCAACCACCGCCAGTGCAGCTCAAGTAAGGCAAGGTGTTTACAGCAGTTCCATAGGCAAGTGGCGGCACTTTGCAACTCAGCTTGCTGGCGTAAAACAACGATTAGAACAGGCGGGTATAGCGTGCGATTAATCAGCTTAAGTTTATTGATGGCGGGTTTACTTGCTGCATGTAGCCTTAATGCCGCGCCAAGCACCCCTCGCAATATGCAGGACTTAGTGCCCCATGAGTTACCAGCGCCGACCTTATTGCTCCAAGGCCGTATTACACTACTTGCCCAAACTAAGCATGCCAGACTGTCCTTAGTTGGCAGTAATAGCCGTAACACCGATCCACGGCGTACTTTACCCAATATGGTGTTTGATGTGGTACAAAGTCAAAGTGGCGAGGTGCTCCCCCTGCAACGTAGTTTGCAACTGAGCGACAATCCATATTGGGATTACATCGTCGGCGTGGGTAAAATTTGGCAGGATTCCGACAACAAACAAACTCATATCGTCGCCCTGCCTTTTGCCTTAGTAGAAAAAAACGAAAACTGTGTACATAACGGCGTCATCACCTTTGACATTGATACCCAAGATCAAAGCTCTGGCGGCTTCAAATCTGAATACTATTATCAAATCAGTAGCGAAACCTGTGCTTATTTCAAAGCGGATTTTTGGGGTAGGGGTGAAAGTAAATTCGAGGCTAAGCAATATACTAATGCCGCGCTTTACCTCCAGCATTATCAACAAGAACAACAGCACCGTCTTAATACCCAAACACTGAGCCAACTAAGCACTCGCTATCCTGAGCTGTCTTTGGCGGGATTGGCCCTGACGGGACAAATTAAAGCCCAAGATATGACGACCTATGGCTTGGTCGTCAACGATGTGCATTATGTAGCAGATTGCCCAACTCGCGCGGGCTTGTATCCTTTTTGTGAGCAATTGGTACTGCCCTCCTACTCTACCGCCAAGTCGATTTTTGCCGGTTTAAGCATGTTCTATTTACAGCAACAATATGGCGATGTATTTACGCAAAAAGTCCAAGATTGGGTACCGCAATGCTTAGGTAAACAAGGTAGGAGTGATAATGGCCAAAATGAACAATGGCAAGATGTCAGCTTTGTGGATTTATTAAATATGAGCAGTGGCAATTATCACTCTGCGGCCTACCACGTAGATGAAGGGGCTGATGCAACCTTAACTTTTTTTAATGCCACCACTCATCAAGATAAACTCAACTTTGCTTGTGGTCACTACCCTCACCAAAGTCCAGCGGGCGAGCGTTTTGTTTACCATACCTCGGATACTTATTTATTAACTGCCGCGCTAAACAATTACTTAAAAAGTAAACGAGGTGACAAGGTCGATATTTTTACTGACATTGTGGTCAATAAAATTTTTGCACAGCTGCGCCTCAGTGCATTAAGTAACGGCAGCAGACGTACTCAAGATGCGGAAAAACAAGCCTATGGCGGTTATGGATTGTTTTTTAATACAGACGATATTGCCAAGCTCAGCCTGTTTATTAATCAACAATCCGCATCCTTAGCAACAGAGCCACGTTTACTGGCTCAAGGGCCTCTCAATCAAGCCCTTCAGCGCAGTGCAGAACCGTTTGGTTTGACTACCGATTTCAGTACTATTCGTTATTGGCACAGTTTTTGGGCACGTAACATCGATAGTCTACAACTATGCGACTCCCCTACTTGGTTACCTTTTATGTCAGGTTATGGCGGCATTACCATCGCGTTATTAGCCAACAATACTAGCTATTATTATTTCAGTGATAGCCATCAATACGACTGGTCGAGTGCCCTACCCGAATTGGCCAAACTACAATCACTTTGCCATCCACCTGAGCAGGCAAAACTGCAAGCACTACAGGAAGATTAAAATGACTATTCAACTCGAACCAAACCAATCCAATTCATCATGGAAGGTCGCGCCTCACGGCATGTTAGCCCGCATTTTTCTAGCCTTTTTAACCACCGCTGGCATTTTTTATATCAATATCATGCCGGCCTTGGTCAGTGGTTTAAAAGAAGGTTTAGAGTTTACAAATCAACAAGCGGGTTTTATTAGTTCGGCCAACTTATATGCCGCCGCCGCAGGAGCTCTAAGTGCTGTTTTTCTGGTTAAACATATTCAATGGAAAACTTGGGCTTATGTCTTATTAATTGCACTACTGTGTATCGATTTTGCCAGTATGCACATTGTCTCTGCCAATGTGATGATTGGCGTGCGCGCAATTCATGGCTTGGTGGGAGGCTTGTTAGTCGGCATTGGTTTTGCGGTGATTTCGCGCACTACAGATGCAGATAAAACCTTTGGTTATTTATTATTGATCCAATGGGGATTAGGCGGTCTGGGCATCATGTACTTGCCGGGCTTAGTGCCTGAATATGGTACCTCGGCGTTGTTCACTTCATTGATGACCTTTACTCTAGTCACCTTGCTGATGCTGCCCTTTTTACCCTTATATGCAATCGCTAAAGTGGATCCACTTGCCCCCCTACCAGCAAAAATAAGACGTGTACCACTAGTACTTAACTTATTTGCCATCTTTCTATTTCAAGCAGCCAATATGGGGTTATTTGCTTTTATCATTGGTTTAGCCAAGGCGGAGGGATTGACTATTGATTTTATCAGCCCAGCATTGGCTGCAGGCAGTTGGATAGCCTTATTTGGCTCTATGTTGGTGATTATTATTGGCACTAAATATGGTCGAACCCTGCCTTTGCTGGCGTCCATAGTGCTTACGGCCATTTGTTCATGGCTGTTAATTTTCAGTGAAATTCCCATGGTGTATTTACTCGCTAACATCGTGATTGGCATTACCTGGGCCTTTGCTTTGCCTTATATGTTTGGCATCTGCTCTGAACTAGATAAAGCAGGGCAACTTGCAGCGCTCGGTGGTTTTGCTTCGAAAATGGGCTT
>NZ_LSNE01000009.1:354520-379645 GCF_001565895.1 Paraglaciecola hydrolytica | reverse complement strand
AGCCTCAGGGCCAATGGCTGCCGCCTTATTATTGGGTGATGATAATTATGCCTTAATCATTTATATGGCGGCAGCTGCGCTGCTCCTTTGTGCCACCGTGGTATATAAACCGGCCAGAATGTTGGATAAGACCTAAACGAGTTTAAGTACACCTTACTTGGGCCTCGCATAGAACCGCTGTCATTTTAAGGTATTAAAACCTATTTATAATTACTATAAACATAGGGGCAAGCTGTCGCATTTCACTTAAAAAAATGACATGCTTGCCTTTGTTATTTTGGGTTTTATTAAGGATTAAGATGCGTTTACTGCATACCATGTTGCGAGTGGGCAACCTCGAGCGTTCAATCAAGTTTTATACCGAGATGTTAGGCATGAAATTGCTGCGTCAAAGTGACAATAGCGAATACAAATACACATTGGCCTTTATTGGTTATGGTGACGAAAGCCACAATACCGTATTAGAACTGACCTATAACTGGGGCACCGAGTCTTATGATATGGGCAAGGCTTATGGTCATATTGCCATTGGTGTAGACGATATCTATGGCCTGTGCGCCAAACTCGAACAGCAAGGTGCCGATGTTTATCGTAAACCCGGGCCGGTGTTAGGTGGCGACACTGTGATTGCCTTTGTACGCGATCCCGATGGCTACGCTATTGAACTCATTGCTGATTAAACACCTAAGGCCTCCCACATGAAAGTTCGTCTGTTAGCCGCATTATTATCAGCCAGTTTTATCGGTTCTACAGTGGCTCAGCCTGTGGTGATTGCCCATCGTGGCGCCTCAGGTTATTTGCCCGAACACACTTTAGAGGCGGCCACCCTGGCCTACGCTCAGGGTGCGGATTTCATCGAACAAGACTTGGTACTGAGCAAAGATTTAGTACCCGTGGTACTCCACGATATTCATCTTGATACGGTAACTGACGTAGCCACTAAGTTTCCTGCGCGTCACCGAGAAGATGGACGTTTTTATGCCTTTGATTTTAGCTTAGCTGAATTAAAAACATTGAAAGTGCACGAGCGCCAAGAGTTGGATGGTAAACAAGTTTTTGCAAATCGCTATCAAGGCGACGCCAGTTTTAAAATCGCAACCTTTGCCGAACAGCTTGAACTCATTGCTCAACTTAATCGTCAATTCAAAGGCAATGTAGGTTATTACCCTGAAATAAAATCCCCTGCGTGGCATCAACAGCAAGGGGCAGATATTAGTCAAATCGTACTTAATATGCTGCGGGAATACGGCTTAGACGACGCCAGCAAAGCCATTTATGTACAGTGTTTTGATTTTGCCGAAACTAAACGCTTACGCACTGAACTGGGTGCAAAGGTAAAGTTAGTACAATTGATTGGTGATAATAGCTGGGGCGAAGCCGCAACTGATTATGATGCTTTACAAAGTCCGCAGATGTTAGCTGAAGTTGCCAAATATGCTCAGGGAATTGGTCCTTGGTTACCACAAATTTTTGATTTAACTACAGGTAAAGCAACGGACTTAGTTAACAACGCTCATCAAGTAGGTTTGCAAGTGCATCCCTATACCTTCAGACAGGATGCTTTGCCGACTGGTATTAACGCTGAACAAGTATTAAACATCTTGTTTAAGCAGGTAAAAGTCGACGGTTTATTTAGTGATTTTACTGATACAGTCGTTTTATTTTTAAATAAACAGCCAAAAGTAAAAAGTCCCGATTAAGGGACTTTTACATTTCACACTTCTTTACTTAGCTTAGAACCAAATTTATACGGTTTAGTATCTTAGGGTTTAGACATCTGAATCACCACGCGCCGGTTTTGGGCACGGGTTGATTCATTAGTATTGGGCGAAATATGGCGTCTTTCACCATGGCCCGTTACATCAATACGTTCGGGCGCCACCCCCATACCACTAAAAAAAGCTTTAACCTCAACTGCACGTTCAACTGATACTTTTTGGTTAATCCCCGGCATGCCATAACTATCGGTATAGCCATCAACTAATACCAACTCCAGATCCTGATCTTCTTTTAAGTATTCACCGATCATCGCTAGACGTTGTTGGGAGTATTTGGTCAGCACCGAGCTACCAAAATTATAATTAAGCACCGTATAGGCAATATCTTCAAAACTATAAGGCAATAAGTTGGCCACACACTCGGCAAATTGTTGATAAGGTTGGGCAAAATTACTGGCATTAAGGCCGACGGCGACGGTGTCGTTTTGATTGTACCAATCTTGATAATAGATAGTCGGCCAAAAACCTTTTTCTAACTCAGTTAACATAGTCCAAGCGGCCTGCTCGGGTAAATCACCATTATATTGTTTACGAATTGTCATATCGGCGATGTTTTTTGAAGCTTGACCGGGCATCCACTTGGGTGGCACCGAATATACTGCAGCAACTCCGTAGGTTTTAGGCAGCTGTAACATATCCAGTTCAAACTCCATATTTAGCTGTTTAGAGGCAATACTGCTAAAAATAGCTTTACCGTAACCCGGCAAATTATGACTTAAGGAACATTGTAAACGACTAGGATCGCTCAACTGCCATTGTGAACTCTCTACCTTGGCCACGTACTGACGCAAGCTAGCCGAGCTCGAAAATGGAAACAATAATATGATTGACCAAAGTATGGCTTTTCGAAATTCAAAAATCATCTAAGACGCCCCCGCTCCTGTGCTCTTTTATCGACCAAAAATCACAATTGTTTAGCGGCAAATTGGTTAAAATAATACATTAGAGAGTTATATTGGCTGAGTGTTAGTAGATTGTAAAAGACTTTTATACCCTTCTGTTTGAAACTGCGCGTTTGTTAGCAGCATTCACTCACTCTGATTGGTAAAGTGCTTAGCACAGCTAAGTTCATGGGGCTAAGTCCCTTTACCGCCGTCGTGCAATTCCAATGATATAGGGTAAATAGCCATCCATAATGATTAGGGAGCGGTTTAATACTGGCAGACCCCGACGATACTTGACATAATCCCGCCTCTTTAAAGTTCATTAGGTTTGCATGTCTGAGTCACATTGTTTGATAAAAAATCGTTTTAGGGGTTATTTCCCTGTGGTGGTGGATGTAGAAACCGCCGGTTTTAATGCCAAAACTGATGCCTTACTGGAAATAGCCGCTGTTACCTTAAAGATGGATGATCAGGGTTTTTTGCATCCAGATAAAACCTTTCATCATCATATCGAACCCTTTGCTGGCGCCAATTTAGAAAAAGCCGCTTTGGATTTTAACGGCATTGATCCCTATTGTGCTTTACGTGGTGCAATTGAAGAATCTGAAGCCATGAAAGAACTGTGCAAAGAGATACGTAAAGAGCAAAAAAATGCCGACTGCCAACGTTCTATCATAGTCGCTCACAATGCGGCCTTTGATCAGGGTTTTGTTAATGCGGCTATTGAGCGCAGTAGCATTAAACGCACACCTTTCCATCCATTTGTGTCTTTTGATACCACTACTTTGGCTGGCTTGGCTCTGGGGCAAACCGTGTTGATTAAAGCCTGTATGGCCGCTGGAATCGAATTTGATCAAAAAGAAGCCCATTCTGCACTATATGACACGCAAAAAACCGCTGAGTTATTTTGTTATATCGTGAATAAATGGAAGACTTTAGGCGGGCTGCAGTTAGATATGTAGAGTTAATGTACCAAGAAAACACAAGACATAAAAAAACCGCTTCTCAGCGGTTTTTTATTAAGCAAATACTAACAAGCTCTAAAATTATAGGCTGTCAGCGTTTTCTTTTAAGTAGTTAGCAACACCAGCAGTGCTAGCATCCATTCCTTTTTTACCTTCAGTCCAACCCGCAGGACAAACTTCACCGTGCTCTTCGTGGAAGTTCAAAGCATCAACCATACGCAACATTTCGTCGATGTTACGGCCAAGTGGTAAGTCATTAACGACTTGATGACGTACTACACCGTTTTTGTCGATTAAAAATGAACCACGGAAAGCAACACCAGCATCTGGATGCTCTACATCATAAGCCTGACAAATTTCGTGTTTAACATCAGCCACTAAGGTGTATTTAACGGGACCGATACCACCATCGTTGATGGCAGTGTTACGCCATGCGTTGTGGCTGAATTGTGAATCGATAGATACACCAATGACTTCAACACCACGTTTTTGGAATTCAGCATAACGCTTGTCAAAAGCAATCAATTCAGATGGACATACAAAAGTAAAATCCAGTGGGTAAAAGAAAAGTACCGCAGCTTTACCTTTAATGGCTTCACTTAGGGTAAAACTATCAACAATTTCTCCACTGCCTAATACGGCAGCAGCAGTGAAATCTGGGGCAGGACGACTGACTAATACACTCATTTATTTCTCCTTAGGGGTTAATCGGCAGGTTTAAGCCGACTTAAAATGTTAACAAGCTTTGCTCTGTACCATCATATAGGTTCATTTTTACAAAAACCAACAAGATCACTAAAACTAATTCAGTTATTTAAGCGCGTAAAAGTATAGTCCTTTAGCAAACAAAGTGTGTTTGTACATTTAGTCTGCAATTTAACTATTGATCTTTATGCAAATGACAATTATTATTATTTACACCTTAACGAGAGAGATAATGTATGTACGTTTGTTTGTGCCACGGTATCACTGATAAAGCCATTAAACAGGCTGTGCGTGAAGAAGGCATTGGTAACCTGCGTCAATTAAAACAACATCTAGGTGTCGGCAGTCAATGTGGCCGCTGTATCCAAATGGCACAAAGCATTATCGATAATACTATTATCGACGAATCCTTATTTAAAGAAGTGTGTTAACTCATTAAAGCAGCGAGTTGCAAGCTTAAGCCAAGACAGAACAGCCACATAGCATATAATCTTATATCACACAGGGCTAAGTTAGCTCAGTAATAGAAAAACCTAACTCTCTATTGACGACTGTGGTCGTTTAAACTTCTTCCTTTGTATATCAACTCTTTCGCGACAAATACAGTCCTCTACATGATCGTTGATTAAACCCATTGCCTGCATAAAGGCATAAACAGTGGTCGGCCCGACAAATTTCCAACCCAGTTTTTTTAATGCTTTTGCTAAGGCAATCGATGCTTCGGATGTTGTCAGTGTTTGAGCCTGATCGGCGTCAAGTGCGTTAGGCTCATAACGCCAGAAAAACGCGGCCAATGAGCCCTCTTGCTTAACCAATTCCTGTGCCCGTTTAGCATTGTTGATCACCGCTTCTATCTTGCCACGATGCCTTACTATGCCTGGGTTTTGCAGCAAGGTTTCAATTTCTTCTGCGTTAAATTCTGCCACTTTATTAAAATCAAAATGGGCAAAAGCCGCGCGAAAATTGTCACGTTTGGCCAAGATAGTTCGCCAGCTTAATCCAGACTGAAAACTCTCAAGACACAGTTTTTCAAATAAACGCATATCATCAGCAACCGGATACCCCCATTCATTATCATGATAGGCAACAAATTCCGGGGCACCTCCCGTCCAATGGCAGCGTGGCAAACCGTCTGGGGCGATAAATACTTTGTCCATAATGCTCTCTCAATGATTAAGTTTTAAAACTCACTGGCTTATCACTCTACAGTTAAATGAGGTTTAATTGAGTTGTGCCATACACTCGGCCAATAGAGCCACGCTGTTTAATCGAGCGTCTATATCGTAAATAGGCATAGACACTATCACCTCATCCACTTTAGTTGCCGCCACAAAATTAGCCAACTTAGCTTTAACGGTTGCCTGACTACCAACCAAAGCATATTGCAAAGTATGATTGATCATAACTCTTTCAGGCTCTGACCACAGACCGTTCATGGAATCAATAGGTGCTTGAAATGGCTGATTTACCCCACGGCGCAGATTAATAAACTGCTGCTGCACTGAACTAAACAAGAATTGCGCTTGTTCGTCGGTTTGTGCCACCACAGCCATCAATCCAGCAGAGACAAAAGGTTTGGCACATTGAGCTGAAGCTTGAAAGTGATGACGATAAACACTAATCGCATCATGTAATTGATCAGGGGCAAAGTGGGATGCAAAAGAATAAGGCAAACCCATGCTTGCCGCTAACTGGGCACTGTACAAACTTGAGCCTAATAACCACAGTGGCACATTACTGTTTTGACCGGGTACGGCAAAGATTTTTTGGCCCGCTTGCTGGGGGCCTAAATAGGTCTGTAATTCTCGAATATTACGTGGATAGTCATCCACACTGGCATTCATATCACGCCTCAATGCATTGGCGGTGGCCATATCACTACCAGGTGCACGGCCTAGACCAAGATCAATACGCCCAGGATATAGGGCTTCAAGAGTGCCAAACTGCTCGGCAATGACCAAAGGCGAGTGATTAGGCAACATAATGCCACCCGAGCCGACCCGAATATGTTGAGTGGCGGCGGCAATATGACTGATGGCTAAGGATGTGGCAGAGCTGGCCACCCCCAACATGCCATGATGCTCGGCCAACCATATGCGTTTATAAGCATGTTGCTCAGCAACAATAGCCATTCGACGGCTATTATCTAGCGCTTGGGTAATAGAGCCATCACTGCATATAGGTGCAAGATCGAGTAAAGAAAGTGGGATCATAAGTGGGCTCAATAAGTAACTTTGATTATTTTTAGCATAAGTCTGAGTTGGGGATGAGTGTCCACTTTTACAAGCACTGACAACTTATCAAGTATGCAAACCACTTTGCTGCACTCAAGCCTCTTTGCCCTCGGCCAGCTCAATAAAACGACTGAGATAAGCAGGCCGCGACTCATTAACTCTAAAACCTAAATTAATGGTTTTAAAAACGCCTTTTTTACCCAAGCTCAAAGGTACTAAACCTAAAGTTTGTTGATTATCTTCTACCAGCCATCTTGGTAAAGCAGCCACGCCTCTGCCGCTGGCCACCATTTGTAAGAGGATTTCGGTGGTTTCAATTTGTGTATGCTTTTTTACCGCCACCCCTGCGGGGGTGCAAAACTGGCTAAAAATATCTAAACGAGAGGGTTCAACCGGATAGGTGATCACGTTTTCAGTACTCAAGTCTTGCGGCAGCACATAAGTCGTGTCAGCCAAATGATGGGATTTTGCCACCACCAGCACATGTTCGTAATCAAAAACGGGCAAGTATTCCAAGCCTGTTACATACAAAGGATCAGGCGTAATCAACACATCAATATCAAAACCTAATAAAGCCCCTACCCCACCAAACTGAAAACGCTGGCGTACATCTAAATCCACGCTCGGAAACTCGTTTAAAAAGGGCCCAACGATGTTTAATAGCCATTGATAACAAGGGTGACATTCCATACCTATACGCAGGCTACCTTGACTGCCTTCCGCCATTTTTTCGATCACTTGCTCACTATGAGCAAACTGCGGCAATACTCTATCAGCCAAATTTAAAATGGCGCTGCCCGCCTGAGTTAAACGTAAACGTCGCCCATCTTTGACCCACACCGCCACACCTAACTGTTGCTCAAGTTTTTTAATGGAATGGCTCAAAGCCGATTGGGTTAAACACAAAAGATTGGCGGCTTCGGTTAAGGTGCCAACCTTTTCTATAGTTTGGATAATGGTTAAATGATTGCGCTCTAACATAGGACTCCCTGCATAAGACTTAAGCACAAGCCTTAAACATGAATAAAATTCATAGGTAATTAAAAATATATCATTTTTTTTAATATGTTAGCAGAGGTATTTGCAGACATTGAATATGCCAATCAGATTGGACTCGGTGTAGGATATTAAGCTCGGGCTTTTTGTGAAAAAAGCGGCGAGATAAGAATAAAAAGGCAGATAACAATAAGCCGCAGGTTTGGCTAAAACCTTGTATACTCCCGCGGTAATTTATTAGCGTCCAGTTTGGGCCAATAACGAGTGCATTTATGGCCATAGCCCTTACCCCATCCAAGCTCAGCCTACCTCAGCATAATCCCGGTGTAACCAGCGTCTTAGACTTTCTCATTTTGAAGTTCCCAGCTATCTCGCCCGAGGTATGGCAACAACGTATGGCCGAGGGCAAGGTCCATTGGCATGATGGTAGTTTGATTACGCCCCACACGCCTTTTGCGGCTCAACAGCGGGTTTATTATTATCGCGAAGTCAGCAGCGAACCTGTGATCCCCTTTGCCGAACAGATTATCTTTCAAGACGAATTGATCTTAGTAGCCTACAAGCCGCATTTTTTGCCTGTGACACCGGGTGGTAACTATGTGGACGAATGCCTGCAAAATCGCCTGCGTAACAAAACGGGCAATCAGCAACTGCAAGCCATGCATCGCTTAGATAAAGGTACGGCTGGTTTGGTACTGTTTTCAGTTAGTGCCGATACACGGCCCCATTACCATAAATTATTCGAAACTCATCAAGTCAACAAGACTTATCAAGCCATTGCGCAAATGACTAATAAAAACAATGTCCCTGGGGTTAATCAGCGGTGGGAAGTTAAAAATCGTATGGAAAAAAGCCAACCGCGATTTTTAATGGAAATCGTCGAGGGTTTAGCCAATAGCCACTCCCTCATTCGTTGTTTGCAAGTATCAGGCGACAAGGCCTTATTTGAATTAAACCCAGTTACCGGTAAAACCCACCAATTACGCTTACACATGCAAAGCCTGGGTTGGCCCTTGTTACACGATAACTATTACCCTCAACTCCAAGTAAGTCAGCCGGATGATTACTGCAAACCACTGCAACTTCTGGCTCAGCAACTCGAGTTTATTGATCCTATAAGCCAAGAGTTACGCTGTTTTAACAGTGGTAGTGAACTTAGCCTCGACTAACGAACACTGACGCAGCATAACTCTCGCAATTTAAAAACGACTATCATTTTCACAAGGTATGCCATCTCTATCACCATCCATTTTTGTATCAGGACAATTATTGATAAAAAATACCGCTTCTTCACGCGAATTCATCTGGCTGCAATGTGTGCGACCATCGCAGACGAAATTAGACGAGGGCTCTTCAATAATGCTTGGGACAAGCGCTTCAAAGTTTTTATAATTGGCGGGCGGCGTATAACTCACGTTCCTACCCCATTTTTGATAAGCAAAAACCCCAATAACAATGAGTATCACTATGGTAACTAAAGGAAATTTTGTATTAGCTTGCTTGTTATTTTTATACTTGTGGTTGCGCTTCGAAGGACGTTTTTCAACAACGGCAACGCCTTCAATCTCGCAATTAATCGCTCGTATTTTACCGTCGGCTTGTTGCTCGGTATTAAAATAAATAATGTCGCCCAACTGGGGTTTACGACTCATAGTTTTTAATGCAGAGATGTGCACAAAGACGTCATGTTCTATTGCTTCCGAGCTTATAAAACCAAATCCTTTTTGCTCATTCCACGATTTTAAGCGCCCCTTAATCATCCCTGTCTCCGCGGTTATTTATAGTATTTCGAAATACAACTTTTGCCTGTAAATTAAAAGAGTTAACAAATTACTGCAAGTTTTAAAACAGTGAATTTAAGTAAAAAATAACTCCCAACCTTAGGTTCTGAGTAATGCCTAAGACCTAAAGTACCTTTGCGAATTGGCTGTTTAACTTTCTTCACTAGGGCAAATACGCAATAATCCAATCTCGCAGTAAGAGAAGAAGTAATATGCTCAAATTTTGGTACAAAGAATTTCCCCAATATCCGCCAGATCATGCAGATTATTGGCGAGTACGCTTGATCGAACATACTCTCCTGCTCACCACTGTTTATTTTCTTGTTCTGTCACTCATTAATCTGTTTGATTTTCAGGATATTAAATACGCCATACTCGATGCTAGCGGCTTCATAATCTCTTTAGGCATTTATGCTGGCTTTCGAATTACTGGCCACGTGAATATTGCGGCATGGGCGCTTACTCTGCTTGTAACAGCTTTACTCTTGTTATTTGTAGTCTCTGCCGGCGGTTATTCTCATTCTCTATACTGGGCCACACTCGTGCCGCCTATCGCCTTCTTTTTATTAGGGCCGCATTGGGGCGCTGTAATTTCTGCTGTCGTTTTTACGGTTTGTGTGGCGCTTGTGTACGAGCAAGTTCAACAACAGCAAGAGGTCACTTTTGGCTTAGGCGCTTTATATAATGTGGTCGAAGTTTCAATCGCCCATATTCTATTATTTCGCTTTTACGAAGGTACCCGCACTCTCGCTTATCAACAACTGGCTGCGCAAAACGTAAAAATACAAAACCTGGCAGAGCGAGACAAATTAACTGGCCTCTACAATAGGGAGAAGTTAGATTTAAAACTGGAAGAAATGCTCTCCACCATCTTAGATACTGAGCGTGCAGTAACCGTTATGATCTTGGATATTGATCATTTTAAACTGGTCAATGATAGCTATGGACATTTAGTAGGAGATAAAGTGCTAACTGGCCTCGCAGAACAACTACGCAAAAAAATGCGCAGTGGTGATTTATTAGCACGCTGGGGCGGCGAAGAGTTTGTTGTGGTATTGTCTAATACCACCCTTGACGCAGGCATATTGCAGGCAGAAAGATTACGCGCCTTTGTTGCCGAGCAAGAAATAGAAGGTAAGTTCTTAACGATCAGTTTAGGCCTAGCGCAAAACCAACTGGGTGACACCGCCGAAACCTTGTTAGATAGAGCAGACAAAGCCCTTTACCAAGCCAAAAGCCAAGGTCGTAATCGTGTTGTTGCCTGAAGCCGTTTAGCTAGTACTGTCAATTGTCGGATATATTCTCTATGCCTGATGGCTCAAACACTACACCAGAACTTAACTCTCCCCTTGCTGTTTATCAATCGCAAATGGGCACTAAACTGATTGACGATCCTGCTCAACTGCAAGCAATCACCGCTCTAGATACATTATTTAAACAATTAACCCAACAGGACCAAACAGTCCCTTCATCAATTAAAGGGCTTTATTTGTGGGGCGACGTAGGTCGCGGTAAAACTTTTTTGATGGACCTGTTTTACGATTGTTTACCCGTAGCAGGCAAACTGAGATTACACTTTCATCGTTTTATGGCACGCATTCATCAAGCCCTAAATCAACAAACAGGCCAACAAGATCCTTTAGTCGTCATTGCCAACGAACTGGCACAAGAATGCCGCATACTGAGTTTTGACGAGTTTTTTGTCGCCGATATTGGCGATGCCATGATCCTCGCTGGTTTGTTTGAGTGTTTGTTTAAACAAGGCGTTGTGCTGGTAGCGACCTCGAATATTCCGTTGGAACGTTTATATGAAAATGGCTTAGCTCGACATAAATTTTTGCCCTGCATCGCCTTGTTACAACAACATACCCAGGTTTTACACCTCGCTGGTGAACACGACCACCGCTTACATTACTTACAAACACTTGAAAGTGACGTCGCCCAAAACGTTGTATCCAACTATATTGGGGTAAACAAACAACGAGATTTTGCGGCTATTTTCGCTGAACTTACCCAAGCTATAAACTCAACATCGATTAAGTCCACCAGCATAAAAATCTGCCATCGCGACATCCCTGCTATTCGTGCCACCGACAGCAATATCCCTAACTCCGTTATATGGTTAGACTTTTATGTTTTGTGCGATGGCCCGCGCTCACAACTCGATTACATGGAAATTGCCAGTAGTTTTTGCACCGTAATGTTAAGTGGTGTACCCCAGATGGGTGGCAAAGTACGTGGCTGGATCAAAGCCCGCGGCACCGAAGATGGCATAGGCGAAAACCAAGCCACCAGCACAGGAGAACGTATTGTAAGCTACGCGGTTAATGACGATATGGCCCGACGTTTTATCAGCCTAATCGACGAGTTATATGATCAAAAAGTAAGACTGTATGTAAGCACGGAAGTACCATTGAATGAGCTCTATCTAGAAGGCGCACTGCTATTTGAATTTCGCCGTACTTATAGTCGTTTGATTGAAATGAGTTCAAGACAGCATTAATTCGATAAAAAATAGTTTATACCTCCCACCAATTTGCGCGCAATAGGCAAGCCGCATCGACAATGCTAAGTTCCTTACGCGACTTTCTTGCAATAAAAAACTTTACATTAGGTGTGTTGGTGATATATAACACCAACAATAAATTTAACTGCATGGAAAGTGAATGACTAAACAGTGGGATTCAGAAAGCCCCATCTATCTCCAGCTTTATCAGCAAGTCATTAGACGAATTTTAGAAGGGAATATTAAAGAGGGTGAAGCATTACCCTCGGTACGCACTGTAGCGGCCGAATACCAACTTAACCCAATCACCATTTCTAAAGCTTATCAAATGTTACAAGATGAAAGCATTGTTGAAAAACAACGAGGTTTAGGATTGTTCGTTAAAACAGGGGTTTACAACAAAATATTGGCAAGAGAACGAGATACTTTTATATCAACTGAATGGCCATCTTTAGTTAAAAAAATACAGCGACTAGGTCTTTCAGCAGAGCAATTGCTGAGTGCTATCAAGGAGAATAAATAATGACTGCGCTAATTAAAGTACAAGGATTGAGTAAGTGCTATAACGGCAAACCAGTGCTTCAGGATGTTGATTTAACGGTTAATGCAGGCCAAATTCTTGGTCTTGTTGGCCCCAACGGCTCAGGTAAAACCACCTGTATGCAAGCACTACTAGGCTTAATCAATTATCAAGGAGATATTGATATCTTAGGATATCAGCCTAACAAGCAGCGTGTTGCTATGCTGCGAGACGTAGCTTATATCGCTGATGTATCGGTTTTACCAAAGTGGTTAACTGTATCGCAAGCCTTGAGTTATATGGCAGCCAGTCACGTTAACTTTAATCGAGGCAAGGCCGAGATTTTTTTAGCCAAAACCAACATATCAAATAGAGCTAAAGTAGCGAGCTTGTC
Organism: Paraglaciecola hydrolytica; assembly: GCF_001565895.1. Classification (GTDB taxonomy): domain Bacteria; phylum Pseudomonadota; class Gammaproteobacteria; order Enterobacterales; family Alteromonadaceae; genus Paraglaciecola; species Paraglaciecola hydrolytica. The sequence continues at coordinate 366,882 of NZ_LSNE01000009.1, read as the reverse complement.
TAAAGGCATGGTAACTCAGTTGCACTTGGCCCTAGTAATGGCCATTGATGCCAAAGTACTGATTTTAGATGAACCAACCTTAGGTTTAGATGTGCTTACTCGTCGGCAATTTTATCAGCATTTATTAGAAGATTTTTATGACGAACATAAATGCATCATTATCACCACCCATCAAATTGACGAGCTCGAGCATGTTCTCACTGATGTAGCCTTTATTAAAAATGGCAAAATTATTTTATCTGAAAGTATCGATGCTATTAATAAGCGCTTCAAATTAGTGGCGGTTGGTAATGAAAATAAACATCAGGCCGAAACCCTAAATCCAATCTTTGCAAACAGCTTAATGGGCATGACGACGATGTTATTTGATCAAAGCAATGTCAGGGAGCTCGAGGCTCTAGGTAAAGTTACCACAGCCTCCTTAAGTGATGTATTTGTTGGACTTATGACACAGGAGGTCACACAATGAACGCGCAATTCATATACTTTCAATTTAAAAAAGAAATATGGGAATACAAAAAGGCCATCATTTGGGCTCCTGTATTTATTACCGTTATCATGGTTTTAGCTTTTTGTTTTCTCAGTAAAAACTATCAACTCAGCCGGATAGTTGAACTGTTGACAATGATACAACAGCACGTCACGCAGTCCCCAAATGTTAAAGGCAGTTTAATTGGGCCTCAACTCGGAGTATTTATTCCCTTTATTATATTGGCTGTGATTATCCAATTTCACTATTTAACCAGTTGTTTATTTGATGAAAGACGAGATTTGTCGGTCCACTTTTGGCGTTCACTGCCTGTGTCTGACGGGGTTAGCATCATGGTTAAGTTACTCACTGGTGCTCTAGTGATCCCAGGAGTTTTTGTGCTGTTAGTCAGTGCAATGATGGTGTTACTACTAATAGTGGCTTTTATCACCTGCATCATTCTATCAGTGGGCTTTGAGCAGCATTTTTGGGATGCCTGGCTTTGGGCAAGTAGTGATATGTTGATGAACTTTCCAATAATTTGGTTTAACATTTTACTCTATAGCTTATGGCTGTTCCCCTTTTACGCTTGGTGCATGTTTTCCTCAATGCTGGCTAAAAAATCGCCCGTTTTGTGGGCCGTAATGCCTATCACCTGCGTTGTATTAATCGAGTTAGCGGTAAGCAACTATTTTGGTTTTAATAGCAAATTTCTAAGCGATATAGTGCTCGACTACCTAAATGTAAATAATCACTTGTCATTAGCCAGCAACTCAACATCTTTTATTTTGCCGTCTATTTTTGCCGTTAAAGCAACCTTAATCGCTACCGCGATTGGCTGTGGACTACTGTATTTAACCTATTGGATAAGAACGAATCGCAGTGAATAATAGGCATATGCCTAAACTCATTTAATTTAGAACTTAATTGAGCACATTAAATCGAACCTAAGTGTGCCAGCAAAACTGGCACCTCTTACACTGACTTACATGCTATTTTTAGCACTTTAGAAATCCAAACAACACTAGTTTGGCTGGGCTTGTGATAAGACATCTACCTCCTAAAGCCAATGACTTTTACACCATTTTTTTCATGAACAACAAAATCGGAAGTTTTAACTGAGAACAAAATTTCCACTTTCGTTTCCGGAGGAATTTGATCTAAAAATGGTTCTGATGACTCAATTGCACTCCACTGCCCGTTTAAAAAACCTAACGGTAATTTTAATTTACATTATTTGTACTTAACCAGTGTCAGATAATATGCAAAAAAACGGAATCAAACCCAAAAAGTGAGCCTCAACTTTTCCGTTTTAACGTTTCCTTAATTGATATCGCGCAGTCTATGACGGCATAAATGCCGACCTACATAAGAAAAAGCGGTGTTTTTCTAGCGACGAGTTGCGAACTAAAAACAAAGCAGTGATTTAGCTCAATCTTTTGTAGGTCGTGCTTTAGCACGTCATCTTGAGCAGCGAAGCTGTGCTCTTTGTTTTCTCTCTACTCAAGGCTTGCCGGAAATTAGGCAAATTCTGTAGTTCAATTGGCAAGGACTGCCAGCACACGCCGTTTCAGCTCAACCTTCTCTTTACCTCCGTGTTCTCTGTGCAGCGCAGCGCTCTGTGGTGACTTTGCTTTTGCTTTTGCTTCTACTGTTGTCTTTTACTATCAACTATTTACTAGCCGCTATTTACTGCTTCTACTGCTTTTAAGATCCAAAAAAAGCCTGACTAAGTCAGGCTTTCTGGCTATTTACAAAAGTGTTCGTTATTGCACAAACACTTCATTGGTTTTTACCGTTAAGGGGTGATAACCATCTTTCGCTTCGGCAAAGGCTTTTTGCGCCATCTTTTTGCCCTCAGGCGTTTGCGAAAGGGCTTTATATAAAGGTTTAACCAGTTTATTACGGCCAATGGTCACAAGGTATTCATGTAAACGGGTAAAGGCTGGTTCGTACCAGTTGTTTACGCTAATGAGTAACCAGCTATGGGCTATTTCATTGTTGTGACTGGCGGTTAAGCCAAAGGCAGCATCCAGTTCGGTTAACTGAGCTTGGCTTAGTTTTGCTGGCATATTATTTAAAAAATACAACCACTGATGCACTGTCCAATCGTCATTAAGAATATTGGCGGCAGCTAAACTACCGGCTAACCAGCCGTTGCGCGCCTGATCAACAGTAGTAAAGGCATCTGATTCAGGTACCGGAGCCCCCTCAGGTACGCCATCCGCGTGGATCCATTGATTGATCCTAGCCATCGATAATACATCACTGTGTTGTTCAACTAAGTTAGTTTGCAAATAAGCTTCAAACTCATCGGTAGTGATACTTTGAAAAGCAAAGTGTTGGAAATACCCCAGTAAAAACTCATCAAAAGCCGCACGGCCGACTTTTTGCTCTAACTCACGTAAAAACAAGGCGCCTTTTTCATAAGGGATATTACTGAATACGGCATCAGGATCACGGCCGCGTAAATCAATGGCCATTATTTGGTCGTCTGCTGGCAGGGTATCAATATCGGCTTGTAAATCCTGACGACCTAATACGGCTTCCATGGCAAAACGTTTTTCACCGTAAACCATTTCCATAATGCGATAAGTTAAATAAGTGGTAAAACCTTCGTTTAACCACAGGTCACGCCATGTCGCATTGGTTACGGTATTGCCTGACCAAGAATGGGCAAGTTCATGAGCAATCAACGAGACTAAGCTTTTATCACCGGCTATTACGGTAGGAGTGATAAAAGATAAACGGGGATTTTCCATGCCACCAAAGGGAAAAGACGGCGGTAAAATTAATAAGTCGTATCTGTCCCAGCTATAAGGGCCAAAGGTTTTTTCTGTGGCGATTAACATGGACTCAGTATCTTCAAACTCAGCGGCAGCCGCATCTAAAATGTATGCCTCAGAGTACACACCGGTGCGCTCCCCCATGGCTTTAAAATGTAAGTCACCCACTGCCAAAGCAATCAAATAAGATGGGATGGGTTGAGGCATTGAAAACTCATATTCACCATCACGAGCCGTATCAGGATCATTTGCAGCACTCATTACCGCCAATAGTTCTTTGGGGGTGCGAATAGTGGCTTGATAGGTAACACGTACTTGTGGTGAGTCTTGTAAAGGAATAAAACTACGGGCGTGAATAGCTTGGGATTGAGTAAACAAAAACGGCTGTTTTTTACCCGCAGTTTGCGCTGGGGTTAACCACTGCACACCTGAGGCCTCGGGTGAGGTTTGGTATTCAACTTTGACTTTATTACCAGTCGCAGGCAAATCAATAGTTAGGGCTGAGCCCAATACCGCATCAGCCCCGGCCAATTTATAATTTAGGGTTTTGCCTGCAGCCGTGACATTGATAATATTCAATGCTCGGGTATCTAATACCAAGGCTTTAGCATCTGGTTTGATACGTTCAAAATCTAATTCAACACTGCCTTTAAGCATTTTATCGGTAAAATCGACGGTTAAATCTAAAGCCAGATTGGTGACTTTAACTTCATCGGGATTACCGTATGAATGATAGTCTTTACCAGACTTGATGGCCTGTACTGTTTTAGGGGGTTCTGAGGTGTTTACTGACTCAGATGTTGTAATTGGTTTATCTTGATTAGCGGGCGAGCAACCTAGTAGTAAGGCGCTGACCACAAAGCTTAATATCACTTTTGTTGTCATTGTTATTCCTGATAAAAATACTGAGCCGCGTAGTTTCGCACATTCACAAAAACAACTAAACAGACATGGGATGAACTGTCGTAAAATTCAGAAGAAGTCTTGAAATAAGCACGAGTTAACCTCAACTAGGAAGTATCCCAAAAGACTAAGAGATAGCTGAAATGGACTATGACGATCAAGATAAAGAGGGTGACATTGATTTTCTAGCAGAATTCAGTGATGTGACCCCTCTAAAACAACTGACTATTGATTACGTTCCAAGCATTAAAGACAGTTTAGCCAAACAGTTAAAACGCCAAAACATTGAACAGAGTATCCAATTAGCCAATAACTATCTGAGTATGGAATGCTGCCATTATGTCGATCCCTATGATCAACTCGCTTATAAAAAACCTGGGGTACAAGAAGGGGTATTTAAAAACTTACGTTTGGGTAAATATCGAATCGAACACGTCATAAATGTACAACAATGTAAGTTTGAGCAAGCTCGCTACACTCTTTTTAACCAAATAATGCATGCTTACCAAACGGGCGTGCGTACCTTATTACTCAAACACGGTATTGGCCTACACAGCAAGCCCGTGCCAGCCATGTTAAAAAGCTATGTTAATCAGTGGCTACAACAAATGCCGCAGGTGCTGGCTTTCCACAGTGCAATGCCTCAGCACAGTGGATACGCGGCAACTTATGTATTGATAAAAAAGAATGAAACAGAGAAGTGGGGCAATCGAGAATTGCACCGTAAAAAATAACAGCAATAAAAACCTATTCTACTAGCAATATCGCTAAGCAGAATGCAATGAATGCGTCTGTATTATTGAGATTGAGTCACTTGAGGTGTTTCGTTAGAAGAATTGGCCGAAGCACTAAAAATAGCGGCAACAATCAAAATGACAACCGTGGCAAAAACGCCTGCTAAACCAAAGCCCTTATTTGAACGATTCATTTACGTCTCTTTTTATTATGGGGTTGAGATTAAATTGTATTGAAACTTTATTGCACATTTTTTATTCACTTATTGTTAACAAACAGAGAAGTGACTCCTTGTCAACAGCGTGATAAATACTAGCCCCTATTTTACTGATTTACAAGGGTTTTAATATAAGCAAGAAAATAATTGTAATTTTTATAACTTATTACTTTTAAAAGAGCAAAAAGTGACACCTTTTTAACCAAATCCTTTTGGTCATCACTCAACTCCTTGATCTCTAAGCTATAAATTTAGCAATAACATTTAAGCTAAATAAACTCGTGCATTCCTGAACATACGCATCCAGGCACTGTCTTCTTGCCAATCTTGTGGGTGCCATGAATTAGCTACTGTCCTGAATACCCTTTCAGGGTGAGGCATCATAATAGTGGCGCGACCATCCTTACTAGTTAAGCCAGCAATACCTAAAGGAGAACCGTTAGGGTTAGCCGGATAACGCTGAGTCACCTTGCCATAGTTATCGACATACTGCAGGGCGATCGCTCCCCCGTTTTGGGCTGCCTGCAAACCAGCTTGATTATGGAATTCGGCACGGCCTTCACCATGAGATACCGCAATCGGCATTCTTGAACCTTGCATACCCTCAAAGAAAATCGAGTTATTGGCTTGCACTTCAACCATGGCTACCCGAGCTTCAAAACGTTCTGATTGATTAGTTACAAAATGCGGCCACAAATCTGCGCCTGGGATCAAAGACTTGAGGTTTGACATCATCTGACAACCGTTACAAACACCCAGTGAAAACGAATCAGGACGTTCAAAAAATGCCGCAAATTGCTCACGAACTTGTTCATTAAATAAAATCGATTTTGCCCAGCCTTCGCCGGCCCCCAAGACATCACCGTAAGAAAATCCACCACAAGCGACTAAACCCTGGAAACCTGCCAGCGATTGTTTGTTGCCTAACAAGTCGCTCATATGCACATCAATGGCGTTAAAACCTGCGCGATCAAAGGCTGCCGCCATTTCAACGTGGGAGTTAACCCCTTGCTCACGTAGTATCGCGATTTTTGGCGCTATACCCTTAGCTATATATGGTGCAGCGACGTCCTTGTTAACATCAAAGCTTAACTTGGCATGTAGACCGGGATCTGAGATATCAGCCTTAGCTTCATGCTCTTCCAATGCACACTGAGGGTTATCCCGTAGTTGTTGCATGTGTAAGGTCGTTTGTGCCCATAACTGGCGGTAATGTACCCGCGAGTTTTGCAGTACAACCTTATTATTTTGGCTAAATACAATTTGGTCCGTGTTATTTAACCCGCCAAGAGAATGTACTAAGTCGATTAAGCCATGTTGAGTTAAGACACTCATCACACGCTCTTTGTCTGCAAGCGCTATTTGTATCACTGCGCCAAGTTCTTCGTTAAATAAGCTATCAAGAGCTGAACCGGACAAGCGGTCTAAGTTAATGTCTATACCGGTTTTACCGGCGAATGCCATTTCCACCAGAGAGGCAAATAATCCACCATCCGAGCGGTCGTGATAAGCCAACAATTTTTTCTCATGCACTAATTGCTGAATAGCTAAAAAGAATCCTTTAAGTAAAGCAGGTGAATCTACATCGGGAGTCACGTCACCCAGTTGTTGATAAACCTGTGTTAAACAGGATGCACCCATACGGTTTTTGCCCTGACCTAAGTCAATTAACAACAACTCGGAATCTTTAACTTGTGTATTTAGCTCTGGCGTTAAAGTTTTACGCACATCCTGCACAGCACCAAAGGCGGTGATCACCAAAGATAAAGGTGAGGTAACTGACTTAGCTTCGCCGTTTTCCTGCCAAGTCGTTTTCATCGACATGGAGTCTTTACCCACTGGGATAGTCAGATCCAAGGCCGGACACAACTCTTCACCAATAGCTTTAACCGCAGCATATAAACCCGCATCTTCACCGGGGTGACCAGCGGCCGCCATCCAGTTAGCCGACAAATTAATGCGTTTAAAGTCACCAATATCCGCCGCTGCAATGTTAGTTAAGGCCTCACCCACTGCCATACGTGCCGAAGCTGCAGGATTAAGTAAGGCGATGGGCGTGCGTTCACCCATGGACATGGCTTCGCCTTGATATGTATCAAAGGCGCTAGCGGTAACACCAACATCGGCCACTGGTACTTGCCACGGACCTACCATTTGGTCACGGCACACCATACCGGTCACCGAACGGTCACCAATGCTGATTAAAAAGGTTTTTTCAGCCACTGTGGGCAAAGTCAAAATACGCTCTGCGGCTTGTGCCAACTCGATACCACTAGCATCAAAAGGCTGACTTACGACTTGAGTCGTAAGTGCTTCACGATGCATTTTCGGAGTTTTACCCAGCAAAACATTAAGTGGTAAATCAATAGGTTTGTTGCCAAAGTGGGGATCTTCAACACTTAAATGACGCTTTTCCGTGGCCTCACCGACTACCGCATAAGGCGCTCTTTCACGACGACAAATTTCTTCAAAAACAGCTAGGTTTTCGGGGGCCACTGACATCACATATCGTTCTTGTGATTCGTTACACCATAATTCCATAGGCGTCATACTGGTTTCATCATTAGGGACTTTACGTAAGTCAAAAATGCCTCCGCGCTCACCATCATTAATTAATTCTGGGAAGGCATTGGATAAACCACCAGCACCTACATCATGAATAAACTGAATGGGGTTATTTTCACCTAGCTGCCAGCACTTATCGATGACTTCCTGACAACGGCGCTCCATTTCAGGGTTGCCACGCTGCACAGAAGCAAAATCAAGATCTTCAGTGGATTGACCAGAGGCCATCGACGATGCTGCGCCGCCACCCAAACCAATGTTCATGGCTGGGCCACCTAAGGCGATCAATTTAGCGCCGACCGTGATTTCACCTTTTTGGATGTGAGTTTTACGGATATTACCCAAACCACCGGCCAACATAATAGGTTTGTGATAACCGCGTACTTCTTCGCCGTTAAAACTATGTACTTTTTGCTCGTACGTACGGAAATAACCCAGAATACTTGGACGACCAAACTCGTTGTTAAACGCAGCACCACCTAAAGGGCCATCTATCATGATGTCATAAGCACTAACAATGCGTTCTGGTTTGCCATAAGGCACTTCCCACGGTTGCACAAAACCTGGAATATTTAAGTTTGAAACCGAAAAACCGACCAATCCGGCTTTAGGTTTAGAACCGCGCCCGGTGGCGCCTTCGTCACGAATTTCACCGCCAGAGCCTGTTGCCGCGCCTGAAAAAGGTGAAATTGCAGTAGGATGATTATGAGTTTCAACCTTCATCAAAATATCAATATCTTCATGGTGGTAACGATATTCATTGCTGGTTGCGTCAGGGAAAAAACGTCCAGCAAAACTGCCTTCCATAACCGCCGCGTTATCTTTATAAGCTGAATGCACATTGGCACCACATTGCTCATAAGTATTTTTAATCATTTTAAACAATGATTTAGGCTGAACTTCGCCATCGATAGTCCAATCCGCATTAAAGATTTTATGACGGCAATGCTCAGAGTTAGCCTGGGCGAACATATATAATTCGATATCATTTGGATTACGACCTAAGGCGGTAAAGTTCTCGACCAAATAATCAATTTCATCATCTGCCAAGGCTAAACCTAAGGTTTTGTTGGCTATCACTAAAGCTTGTTTGCCACCACTGATGATATCTACTGAGGACAAAGCTTGTGGCACATCTTGTTTGAATAACACACTAGCTTGGTCCAATTCGGTGAACACTGTTTCCGTCATACGGTCATGTAATAAAGCCGTTATTTGGCTATGTTGTGTGTGGTCTAGTTCTCCTTGCACATAGTAGGCAATGCCTCGCTCCAATCGGCTAACCTGCGCCAACCCACAATTATGCGCAATGTCACTGGCTTTCGATGACCAAGGTGATATCGTTCCTGGACGTGGAGTAACTAAAAACAGTTTACCTGCTGGTTCATGTTGCTGAATTTCTGGGCCGTAAGTCAAAAGTTGCTCTAAGACATTTTGTGCCGGTGCAGACAGCTCACCATCAAGATGTACAAAGTGCATAAATTCGGCATAAATTTGCTTAACAGGCAAAGATAAAGAGGCAAATTGGCCTAACAATTTATCGATACGAAAATCAGACAGGGCAGGTGTTCCGCGAAGCACTAACATAAGGTCATTACCATTTTGCTAGATTGACTTCGCATTAACGCAAAGCAATCCGGTGAGAAGGAATTTTTAAGGCGCGAATTATAGGGTAATTCCTGTCAATTGATAAGCGCTTGATAGGCATAATATTTACTTTAATCCCCTCATCCTTGAAACTGCACGTTTGTTGGCTACACTCATTCGCACTCAATCGCTCAGATCACTTAGTGAACTAAGCTCATGGGGTCTCATTCCTTTGCCGCCGCCGCGCAATTCCAATGATTTTGGGTATATCCCTTGAATTGAGGCCAAAAACTAATGCTGGATGAAAAGCAATAATTTGTTCACAATAGCTCTCACTTTTTTAACATAAGGATCAGCCTTATTTTAATGCGCATTACTTTTATTGGACTACTAATTTTACACCTGTGTAGTTGCAATGATGAAAGACATGCCAGCAGCCTCGCGGAAGTGCTAGACGCAGGCGTGTTAAAAGTGGGTACCACTTATGGTTTAACCACCTACTACAATGGTGCCACAGGCCCAATAGGTTTTGAGTATGAACTGGCCGAGGGTTTTGCCAACTACCTAGGCGTCAAGTTAGAAGTATTTCCTTACTACAACTTAAACGAATTATTTCCTCAGTTGCAAAATCAACATCTTGATCTTATCGCTGCAGGCCTAAGCGCCAACCCAGAAAGACAAAAAAACTTCAGATTTGGTCCTGGCTATCAGCGTGTCAGTGAAAAACTTGTATTTAAACAAGGTAAGGAATGGCCACGGGATATCAGTAGTTTAACCGGAAAATTAGTAGTTATCTCTGGCAGCAGCCATAGCCAAACCTTGCATGAGTTTCAGCAACAAAATCCCGACTTAAGCTGGCAAGAAACCGACGACAAAGACATGGAGGAACTACTCGAATTAGTCCTGCATGAGGAGCTTGATTACACCATAGCCGACTCCAATGTGCTGGCATTAATGCGCCGTCGTTATCCTGAGCTGGCTATTGGATTTTCTGTCAGTCCAGAGCAAGACATAGCCTGGGCAGTCAATAAAGATAAAGATGATTCACTACTTGCGGCACTGATTGAATATTTTGGCATCATCCAAACCAACGGCATCTTAGCCGCACTAGAAGACAAATATTTTGGCCACTTACGCCAGTTTAACTATGTAGATACGCGGGAATTCATTAAAGCCGCCCGTGAAGTACTGCCTAAATTTCGCCCGTGGTTTGAAAGTTATGCAGGTGATCTGGACTGGCGTTTATTAGCCGCCATGAGTTATCAAGAAAGCCACTGGAAACCCAATGCCAAATCCGTTACAGGTGTGCGGGGTATGATGATGTTAACCCAGGCCACGGCCAAAGATTTGGGCATTTTGTCTCGTCTTGATCCCGAACAAAGCATTAAAGGTGGTTCGACTTATTTAGCAAGTTTATTACAACGCATCCCAGATCGAATTGGCTATCCTGACAGACTTTGGTTTGCGCTTGCTGCATACAATATAGGCTTAGGCCATTTAGAAGATGCCAGAGTGTTAACTGACCGACAAGATGGCAATCCAGACATGTGGATTGACGTAAAAATCCGACTGTTACAACTACGCCAGAAAAAACACTACAAAACCACTATTTATGGGTATGCCAGAGGAAATGAAGCCGTAACCTATGTGGATAATATCCGCCGTTATTACGATACCTTGGTATGGCTGGATGAACAGCAACCACAAATATTAAAGCCAGATGAACTTCCCACCGATACAGTTATGATCACTGGGCCTGAGACGGTGATCTTAGACTAGAACTAACAATTCACATCCGTAATTGTAGTGTATTAGTATCTACATAAAACATTTACATTGTATTGCAAAAAATCAGTTGAATTTTAAAACACTTATAGATAGTGTCATATTGTGGTAACACAAAAGCCTTAGTGTAAACACTGAACTTTTGTTTGATTTACTGACTCAAAGTATCCAACAAGCCACAACTTACATACTACAAAAACAAGGAGATATGATGAAAAAACGCCATAACATGGTGGCTAAAAGCAGATTTGCTAATTCAGGTCGCAGAAGACAATTACTTAAGCGCTTGCATCAGAAAATGAATATTCGCCGCCAACAATTTCAATTACATTCCTCAAACAGCGATTTTGCTGAAGCCTGTTAACCCTACTGTTGATAAGAGCTTAGCTTAATCGCTTTTTTCTGTGCCCTTCTGTGGCGAAAAAAAGCAGAAATCTTTTCCCCACATCGTTGTTCTTCCACTCCCCCAACGATCTCAACCTGATGATTAAGTTGCTCATTTGTCAACAAGTTCATTATGCTACCCGCCGCACCGGTTTTATAATCTGCCGCCCCAAACACTAAACGTGTAATACGACTATGCACTAATAAACCCGCGCACATAGGACAAGGCTCAAGCGTCACATACAAGGTTGCATCAAGCATGCGGTAGTTTTGTAAATTTTGCCCAGCTTGACGAATAGCCTGCATTTCAGCGTGAGCCGATGGATCATGTAAGCTAATAGATTGATTCCACCCCTCCCCTACCACTTTGTTATTTACCACCAACACCGCACCCACAGGAATTTCACCTTGCTGTTCTGCTTTATCCGCTAAGTTAAGGGCGTAATCCATCCAAGATATGTCTTGCTGTTCTTGAGTATTTAGTTCTGTCATAATTTTCTAAATTGTGGTGAATTTGATGAATTAATTAGTGAAATTAACCATAAGAACACGTATCGGACAATCATAAATATATATAAGCAATTGTTTTATATATCTTTTATTTAACTGGTCAAATACTTGCTATTAAATTACTAAACGTAAGCTAATAGTTTGCCATACACTAAACATAAGCTTAAACTTTTTAATCATAGTGACAAGACAAAGGGGAACCGAAAATGAATATTACTGCCATCGCAATTGTAGGTATTGTCTGCTGGGCAATTGTCGAGCTTATAAATGGACCTCGTGGAAAAAAGTCGAATAAAAAAGATGAACAGAAAAACACCGAACTCCAACAACAAGTTGCCAGTTTACAAGATAGAATTGAAACCTTAGAAAAAATTATAACCGATGAAAAATACGATCTTAACCGTCAGTTTAACGATTTGAA
>NZ_LSNE01000009.1:339648-354387 GCF_001565895.1 Paraglaciecola hydrolytica | reverse complement strand
AAGATCGCGTCGCTTAAACTGCGTAAATTTCAAATGACATACCATCGCTAATACCAACCAAAACAAACCCAGCCAATCCGCTGGGTTTGTTGTATCAGCGAAACAGACTATTACATAACCAAAACTGCTCTATGCTTTACTCTGTGGAGCTTAGCCGCACTAGTACTCATTTTCACAATGGCTTCCATCTTCATTGTAGAAACTAGAAACTAGAAACTAGAAACTATCTTTAACTCTAAATTTCAGGCATAAAAAAAGCAAACCGAAGTTTGCTTTTTTGGTAATACTTTAATTTATCTAAAAATTAAAGAACTACGATATTCTCTGCTTGAGGACCTTTTTGGCCTTGAGTTACAGTGAACTCAACTTTTTGACCTTCAGTCAAAGTTTTGAAGCCAGTTCCAGTAATAGCACGGAAATGAGCGAAAACGTCAGGGCCATTCTCTTGTTGAATGAAACCGAAACCTTTAGACTCGTTGAACCATTTAACTGTACCAGTAGTAGTAGACATATTTTTTCCTATAAATTTAGTAATTTGCCTCAAATTGAGGCGAGTTGTGTGCTGAAGCGTGTTGCAATTACTTATGATCTACAAGACGAGGTACTGCTATGGAACATCGAAACAATGTGCATAAATATCAAACTTACTTTCAAGCCTGCGTAGTATATCCCTCCCGTTGCGAAGGTCAACAACTATTATTGATAGAAGTGTATAAACAAGATGAAGTGTATCAATAAGTTACTTAGATTTAACAAATCAAATCAAGTCAAACATAGCGAATATTGGCGACATTTCTGGCCACTTAAAAGACTGCAAACGGACGTTTTTTTGAGCAGCGATTTCAATCCAATCTAGTCATTAATAATGCTGAAATTATAAACGCTGCAAAATCCTTCTAAGGTGCAGTACTCATGTGTTTGCTGCTAATGGGTAACAAACAGATAGCAGCACAAAAAGCGGCTATAGAAGCAAGCCAGAAGGTCAGTTCTGCACCCTCGCCTTGTGACCATAAGCTTCCTGCTCCAAAGTTACCCAAAGCTCCTCCAATACCAAAAGCCACACTGATATAAATTGCTTGTCCACGGCTTTGAAATATTTTTCCAAAATACTGATGAATGAAGTGAATTGATGCCGCATGGGTCATCCCAAAACTAAAGGCATGCAACATTTGACTGATAATTAACAAATAAATATTGTCAGGAAAGGCTGCTAATAAAGCCCACCTAAATGAGGTCAACCCAATACTTAAAACAAGTATCCACTTAACACCACAGCGTTTGATAACACCACCGGCAATGACAAAAATTCCTACCTCTACTATCACTCCAACGGCGATCAGCCAACCGGTCGCCTGACCGCTATAACCTAGATCACGGGCATAAAGCGCAAAAAAACCGTAATAAGGGCCAAAACTTACTTGTAGTAAAAGTGCTGACAATAGAAAACACAAAAATACTGGTGTTAATATTTTATGCCAAATAGATGCCTGAGCTTGCTGACTTGCTATCAGTCTTTCAGGTTCTAGCAGAAAAATAGACCCAACAAATAGCAGGAATAACACAGCAAGCGTGATGATCACTGGCGCTTCAGCCGAATAAGCGTCAATCATCATGCCGGTAAAGATGGTCAGTAAGATATAGCCTATGCTGCCCCACAATCTAATACGTCCATATCGTGTACTATTACCTTGTATACACGACATGGTCAGCACTTCAATTTGCGGCAGTATAGCGGTGCTAAACATCATCATTAAACCGATGACTAAAGTTAAACCCCAAAAACTATCCACCACCAACACTAAACTTAGTGTGGCAAGGCTTAACAAACATCCTAGTTGTAAGGTTCTTAAATTTTTTCCGGACTTGTCTGCCAGCAATGCCCACATGTAAGGGCCAACTATTCTCGACAGCGTAATAACCGCCGTTAACTGGCCAATATCGGCGGATGAAAATCCGCGTGAATCCAGAAATACTCCAAGATAAGGGATAAACACCCCTATCTGGCCGAAATAACACAGATAGGTAAACGCTAAGAGCAGTAGATTAGTGTTGGAAAAAGCCTGTTGCTGCAAAATAGTCAGACAGGCAATTAAGCCTGTCCTGGAATGATGGGCGTAGTTTTAATAACATCTGCGTTTTGACCACGGTGTCTTAGTAGGTGATCCATAATCACTAAGGCCATCATGGCTTCTGCGATTGGTACCGCTCGTATGCCTACACAAGGGTCATGACGCCCTTTGGTGATCACCTCGGCACTTTGCCCATTAATATCGACTGTTTCACCTGGCACACTAATGCTAGAGGTTGGTTTAAGCGCCATATGGACAATCAAATCCTGGCCGCTAGAAATACCACCTAGAATGCCTCCAGCTCGATTACTTTTAAACCCTTGTGGCGACATCAAATCCCGATGTTCACTGCCTTTTTGCTCAACTACCGCAAAACCATCACCTATTTCTACGCCTTTAACAGCATTAATACCCATCATCGCGTGGGCAAGCTCAGCATCGAGCCTGTCAAAAATCGGTTCGCCTAGGCCAACGGGCATATTGGTGGCGACAACGGATACTTTGGCGCCGATAGAATCACCTGATTTTTTCAGCTCACGCATGTATTCATCTAAAGCTTCCAACTTGTTGGCATCAGGACAAAAGAAAGCATTGGTATTGGTAATCGAATGATCAACGTTCTCCATTTTAATCGGACCAAGCTGGGATAAATAACCTAGTACCTCAATCCCAAATTGCTCTTTTAAGTATTTTTTTGCCACCCCACCGGCGGCTACGCGAATTGCCGTTTCACGAGCTGACGAACGACCACCACCGCGGTAATCCCTTAAACCGTATTTTTGTTGATAGGTATAATCGGCATGGCCCGGACGAAAAGTATCTTTTATCTTGGAATAATCATTACTACGCTGATCGGTATTTTTGATCAATAAACCAATACTAGTGCCGGTAGTACGTCCTTCAAATACACCCGATAAAATCTGTACTTCGTCTTCTTCACGGCGTGCAGTGGTATAACGAGAAGTTCCCGGTTTACGTCGATCTAAATCAATCTGCAAGTCGGACTCAGAAATAGCTAAGCCTGGAGGGCAACCATCAATGATGCCGCCAATTGCAATACCGTGGCTTTCGCCAAAAGTGGTAACAGTGAAAAGTTTACCAAAGGTATTCCCCGCCATTATTTTTTCCCTTTTTTACTGTAAATAAAGCTATAAATGAAAAATGCTGTCAGTTTTCTCAAGCTATTTAACCACTTGATGCCTGTGCTGATTAGTGTTGAATAGCGCGCCAATATTCCACTAAGTCAGTTTTATTGATGGCAAATACACCACTGCCACCATTCTCAAACTCAACCCAAGTAATGGGTAACTCTGGATATTTGATTGGCATGTGTACTTCACTATTACCAACCTCAACAAACAACCAACCACCATCCGTTAAATGCTCTGGTGCCTGACGTAATATCTCGTCAACCAAATCCAAGCCATCTTCTCCGGCCGCTAAGGCCAACTCTGGCTCATGGTGATATTCATCAGGTAAATCATCCATATCTTCAGCATCAACATAAGGAGGATTACACACGATTAAATCGTATTGCTGCCCTTGTAATGCCGACATCAAATCAGATTGAATAGGAAATACCCGCTCGGCCAAACCATGTTCACTAATATTGAGTTCTGCCACGTCTAATGCATCGGTACTAATATCAACTGCATCGATCTGAGCATTTTCAAAAGCATAAGCCAAAGCAATAGCAATACAGCCACCGCCAGTGCAGAGATCCAAAATACTCAGAGGTTCATAAGTTAGCCAGTTATCAAAATTATTTTGGATCAATTCGGCAAAAGGTGAGCGTGGGATCAGTACTCTTTCATCAACATAAAATGGCAATTCACAAAACCAAGCCTGATTAGTTAAATAAGCTGTCGGAATACGTTCATTCACTCGACGTAAGATCATGGCGATCACAGATATTTTTTCAACTAGAGTCAAACGGCTATGAAAAAGTTGATCACCCGTTTGTAGTGGTAAATTTTGCGGCAAATGCAAAAGTTGCAAAACAAGACTAACCGCCTCATCCCAAGCATTATCGCTACCATGACCATAATACAAACCGGCTTCATTAAAACGGCTGACAGACCAGCGCACGATATCTAAAATACTCTCTAGTTCGTTTGCAGTTTGCTCAATATTAATTTGTTGATCCATGCTGTACTTATCTATTTTTGTAGTAGACCCAAACTGCTTGGGTATATATTGAAGGATAAGGCCTATGTGACCTACCGCAGTTTTTGTTATGCTTCACTTAGTGCACTACAAAACCTTAGTTAGATGAAAATTATAAAGCCTAAACAAAATGTCGACCAGCCTACGGTTGATTTAGACCTGTTCAATCAGGAAACCAGCGGCATAGTGCCATTAAAGCAGGACAAAATACCGCCTCAACGCTTTTCCAGCAAGTATATTTCCCAAAGCAAACAAAAAAACCTTAATGAGCGTACTCAAATAAAGCAAGTCACAGCCAGCTTTGTTTTCTCAGATGGCTTTGAAGGTTATTTTAATCCCGACGAAAAATTGAAATACCTTAAAGTTGGTGTTGATAATCATGAGATCAAGCGTTTAGGCCGCGGTGACTACAGTCCAGAACTATTATTAGATTTACATGGTTTGACACAAGAAGATGCCAAACTAGAAATCGCCGCCTTATTACATGCCGCGCACAAACAACATGTGCACTGCGTTTCGATCATGCATGGTATAGGCAAGTTTATCCTGAAAAAAAGTGTGCCCAACTGGCTTACTCAACACCCTTATGTACTAGGGTTTCATCAAGCTCCAGCAGAATGGGGCGGAAAGTCTGCTTTGTTAGTATTGTTAGATGTACCTGACAACCACAAAAAAATTTAGGTCTTATACCAACTCCATTAAATAAATGTACACTCATGCTAGCTAAACAAACGCCAAAACCAACCTTCGGATAATTCTTCTTCACAGGTTTTAAGTTGCTTAGCGTAGGTTATTGAGCGTGACTGCACGGTATTGGCCACTTTTATAAGCCATGGCTTTTTGTTAAAAGACTTACGTTTATAACCACCCCAGCCTTCGTGATAATTTAGATATTGTTTTTCAGCATCCCATTTAGATACGCCATTAATCTTATGGGTTTTGCTGATAAACCAGCCCATAAAATCAATAGCATCATCAAAATCCGTGCGGTCAGCCCAGCTATTATCGGTTTCTCTGACATAGTCATCCCACGTGGGTGTTTTTGCCTGAGAATAACCATAGGCCGTACTCACATGCCCCCAAGGAACTAAACCAAAAAAATAATAGGCTTTAGGCGGGCGCGCTTTGGCTTTAAAGGAACTTTCTTGATACATCATCGACATAGGCACATGAATGGGTACTCCCCACTTGTCTTGCATGTCCTTTGCAGCATCATACCAATCGCGTTTTTCAAAAAAAATGTCACAAATATTACTGGTATTTTGCGGCGGCGTAACCGTGCAAGCCTGTAATAACACGAGGCTAATTAAGCTAGTAAAAAAATATTTAAATTTTTTATTTTTTTCTGTGAACTTATTTCGCATTAACCACTCTTAATTAGCGTGTGTTCTAGTTTTGTGTGTTTTCCCTGGTAGTAGCTTTAAGGCCTGATGCAAATCAGGCTTTTTTTTGCCTTCAATTTACCGCCAATGCAACGTCAGCCAAACCAAAATAATCCGCTAAAAATTCATCAAAGGATTGCACATCTTCAGCTTCAATTTCTTGTTGTTTAGTTAGCGACAATTGCGCGTGACTATCTAACTCTGCTTCAGACAACTGTTGATATTTACCGGCTAACAACTGTTGTTTATAGGTATCAGCCAACGTTATCCCTAACTGTCCGTTATCTTGTTGGTTATTTAGAAGGGTTGCTAAGATCCTAGCCGAAGGTGTTAACGCAGGATTGATGATCTTTTGCCATTCCACCGCGAGCGCCTGAGTGTAATCACTGCAATTATTAGCACTATCCAATACCTTGGCGACTTCATTCATCTCAGTAAATAGATTATCTGCCCATTGTGGTAAAGAGATCGGCTGCCCTTGCCTACTTAATAACAACTCGGGATCACGTCCAGCATTAACCACAGCCTTAAGATTGGTTTCGGTTTCCTGATACTGCTCAGCCTGCATAAACTCGCTAGGATTGATTGCGCAATACACCAAAAACACATCCAAGAAGTAAAACTGATTACGCTCTATGCCAATTGCACTAAATGGATTGACATCTAAAGCACGTACTTCAACGTAATTAACGCCTCTGGCATCCAAAGCATCTGAAGGTTTTTCGAGACGTTTCGTCGGTTGTTTAGGACGAATAGGTGAATACAACTCGTTTTCTATCTGCAATACGTTGGCATTTAACTGCTGGAGCTGGCCATCTTTACGCTGGGCATATTTTTGGTAGGCCAGCGAAGGTTTATTGATCGCCTTGCGCAAAGATTGGATATAGGTGTCCACTTCGTTGTAGCAAATATTCAAACCAGATTGTGCGCTGTTGGTATAGCCTAAATCGCTCATCCTTAATGACGTAGCATAAGGCAGATAATAGGTACCTTTGCCGTGTTTTTTAAAAGGTAAGGTGGTGGTTTTTCCTTTTATAAAGGAACCACATAGGGCCGGTGATGCGCCATATAAATAAGGTATCAACCAACAAAAACGGCGATAGTTTCTAATCAAAGCAAAATAACTGGCTGAGATAGAATCTTTATTCACATCATCATGACTGGTTTGACTGATCCATAATTGCCAAAAACTATCAGGCAAGGAAAAATTAAAATGCACCCCTGAAATCGCCTGCATCATACTGCCATAGCGGTTTTTTAAGCCTTGTCGATATAGGGTTTTCATTTTGCCAATATTAGAAGTGCCATATTGGGCCAAAGGAATATCATCATCACTTCTGATAAAACACGGCATGCTCATAGGCCATAATTTTTCATCACCCATATGGCTCAATACGTACTTGTGCAAGTCTTGTAACTGACTCAGCGTCACGTCGGCAGAAGTTTCAGGTGGCGTAATAAATTCAAGTAAAGATTCTGAAAAATCCGTAGTAATAAAATCATGGGTCAAAGCTGAACCAAACAAACTATTATGAGGTGTCTGCGCCAAATCACCGTCAGGCTTAACTCTCAGGGTTTCTCTTTCAACCCCGTGTTTGATCTCAGTTAAGCTAGACTTGACGAGATCTTGTTGCAAAATCGCTAGGCGCTGGGCGAAAGTAGTAGAATGTATTTGCAAAGTGTTATTCCAATATATAGGCAGTGTTTGACTAGACACTGCAATGGCTAATTCAATTCCATCAAAGCTGAGAAACTTCACCCGAGCATTGAAATTATGCGTTATTGCCGAAAAAAAGCGTAGTTGTTTACTGCTTGCCAACAAGCACCATTATTACCAACACTCTACTATGATGCTCAACACGTTAATATCAAGTCATTTACTCAGGAATAAATGTAAATCTATATTTATATCCCTATGCTAGCGCAAATAACGGATGATTTTGCGGATCTTGCTCCATGTTAGTATTTAACAGGCTTTTTTGTCTGTTAAACTAGGCAGGTTTTGTAATATTAAATTTCTATCTTGCCCTAGCAGCATCTGAGCGGCAGCCACTAAAGGTCATTCTCTTGATTGAAATAGTCTTTGAACATCGGGATTTTATTGTCATTAATAAGCCACCCTTTATTGCGGTACAAAACGAAGTGGATCAATCAGGCATATTGCCGCTAGTTTGTGAGCAGCTTGGTGTGGCCAAATTGTGGCTGGTGCACCGCTTGGATAAAGTCACCTCTGGTTTATTGATCCTCGCTAAATCAGAACAAGCAGCGGCTGAATTTGGCCGACTGTTTGAAGCCCATTTGGTACAAAAATACTATTTGGCGATTAGCAATAAAAAACCCAAAAAGAAACAAGGCACAGTCAGTGGCGGAATGAAAAAAGTCCGTGATGGTTTGTGGATATTGGATAGTAGTCAGACGCAACGCGCCACCACCCAATTTTTCAGCTATGGCATTACGACAGGTTTGCGCCTGTTTGTACTTAAACCCCTCACCGGCAAAACCCATCAAATTCGAGTGATGATGAAAAGTCTCGGAAGTCCTATCTTAGGTGATGAGTTATATAAAGCTGACTGCGCAGATCGTACTTATTTACATGCTTACGCCCTAAAATTTAACTACCAGCAGCAAGAGATAGAATTAGTATGTTCGCCGCAAACCGGCGAAGCATTTAATGATGCAACAACCCAAAATTTACTAGCGAGCCTTACTAAACCTTGGGACTTAGTTTGGCCAGCGCATAAGTTACCTCGCTAACATGAAAGTCACGATAAGCAAAACAAAGCCATGAAAATCAGCATCATTGGCAATGGAGCCATTGGGAATCTGTTGGCCTTTAATTGCCAGCAGCTCAAACTGGATTATCAGGTTATCACTCGCGGCGGTTTACCGATTGAACTTGAAGTAACAGACAATATTGGTCACCAACAACGACTGTCCTTGCCAGTCTCCACCTTAAAGAGCCTAAGCAACAGCGACATCATTATATTGCCCCTTAAGGCCTATCAGATTGCTGGATTTATTGAACAACACCAAAGCTTGATCCATGCTCAACAAACCTTAGTTTTGTTGCATAACGGCATGGGTACTATTGAAACAGTACAACAATTGTTGCCACACAATAGCCTAATTGCCGCCACTACCAGCTATGGTGCATTTAAACCCAATAATAATACTCTACAGATTAAAGGCATTGGTGAATCTCACTTTGGTTGGATAAATCAAACAAAAGACTGTCCAACTCAGATAGTTGAAACGTTGTTATCAGCATTATTACCACCTACAAGCTGGCATCAGGATATTCGTTTAGCTTTATGGCTTAAGTTAGCGGTAAATGCCGCAATCAATCCCTTAACTGCTTTATACAACGTGCCCAATGGCGCGTTAAGTGGAAGTGAATTTCAAACACAAATTAGCAATTTATGTGAGGAAATCAGCCGGCTCATGAGCTGTTTAGGTTTTACACTAGGCTCTGTTGAACTACTGCACAAAATCAATAAAGTGATTAAAGACACCGCGGACAACTTTTCATCAATGAACCGCGATGTGCATGCTAAGCGCCGTACTGAAATCGATTTTATTAACGGTTATCTTGTTCTGCAAGCCAAAAAATGTGGTTTAGAATGTCCTATCAATCTCAATTTATTCAATAAAATCAAAGCACTTGAAACTAAGTATTTACAATGATGGTTGAATGTTAAACACTCAGTTTATTGTCTGAAGTTACTAGTTGTAACAGATATTTAACTCTTGCAACTACAATTTGGTACGTAAACTGTACCTTAGGATAAAAATTTGAACGATTCCATATTGCTCACATTTGCTTCACATCCATTCACCGAATTTATGGCAATGCTTTTTTCGCTGTTGTATATTTTTTTAGCCGCCAAAGGCAATATCTGGTGTTGGTTGCCGGGTTTTGCCTGCACGTTTTTTTACACCTTTATTTTTATTTACCACAAGATCGACAGTCAAGTGATCCTCAATGTCATCTATATGGTACTTTCCGTAGTTGGTTGGATGATATGGCTCAAACCTTTAGCAGCCAAACAAACTAGTTTATTTATACATTGGCCCGCTTCGCTACATCTGCAATATTTTGCAACTTCAATCGTGGTAGCCTTACTTATACGTTATATCCTACCTTTTTGGTTTGACGAAAGTTTTGCTGTGATTGAGTCATGGCTGTTTTGTGCCAGCTTATTGGCTTCAATTTTAACGATTTATCGGGTGATTGAGGCATGGCTATACTGGATAGTGATTGACATTATTTCACTAGGTATTTATTGGCAATCCCAAGAAAATTCGATTTTATTGCTCTATTTTACCAGTCTGGTATTAGCTATTTATGGCTATGACAACTGGAATAAATTTCGCAAACAAGATATGCAACAAGCCGCAGAAAAAGATAATAAAGCAGTAACAACTTAATGTTTGATTGGAAGTTGCGACCCTAAACACCGTCTTTATTAAAAACAGCGGCATTTAGGGCAACAATAAAGCTATTTGAATAATGCTTTATTCAGCAACAGCTTCTGGTTTCATATGCGGGAACAAAATCACATCTTTAATGGTTGGGCTATCGGTGAATAACATCACCAAACGATCGATACCTATACCTTCACCTGCTGTAGGGGGTAAACCGTATTCTAAGGCACGAATATAATCTTCATCGTAATGCATGGCTTCATCATCACCGGCATCTTTTTCAGCAACTTGTTTTAAGAAACGCTCAGCTTGATCTTCAGAATCATTTAACTCAGAGAAACCATTAGCTAACTCACGTCCGCCAACAAAAAACTCAAAACGGTCGGTAATAAAATGGTTGTCATCATTACGGCGCGCCAAGGGTGATACTTCCCACGGATAAGCGGTAATAAAGGTCGGTTGATCAAGCTTGGCTTCAGCGGTAGCTTCAAAAATCTCACATAAATATTTACCCGCGCCCCAAATACCATCAACTGCAGGCTCTTTAATGTGCAACTGTTTGGCCATGGCTTTTAGTTCTGGCAAATGATTTTCTGGATCTTGGATCGCTGCCACATTGGCTTCTGGCCAATATTTAATCACCGCATCACTCATGGTTAAACGCGCAAAGGGCTGTCCAAAATCGTAGTTCTTTTCTTTTACTACGTTGCCTTCTTTATCCTTAACGGTATTTTTAACGATGGTCGAACCCAGGATGTCCTGAGCTAAAGTACGTAACATTTCTTCGGTTAAGTCCATCAAGTCGTTGTAATCAGCGTACGACTGATAAAACTCTAACATGGTAAATTCGGGGTTATGACGAGTGGATAAACCTTCATTTCTAAAATTACGGTTAATCTCAAACACGCGCTCAAAACCGCCTACCACTAAACGTTTTAGATATAACTCAGGCGCTATACGCAAATACATATCAATATCTAAGGCATTGTGGTGAGTTTTAAAGGGTTTAGCCGTTGCGCCACCAGGAATAACCTGCAACATCGGGGTTTCAACTTCCATAAAGTCACGTTTTGTGAGGAAGTTACGAATACCACTGACAATTTTGCTGCGAATTAAAAAGGTATCGCGAGTATGTTGGTTAGTGATCAAGTCCACATAACGTTGACGATATTTGGTTTCTTGGTCGGCTAGGCCATGGAATTTTTCAGGCAAAGGACGTAAAGATTTAGTCAGTAATTTATATTCCGTCATATTGACGTATAAATCACCTTTACCCGATTTATGTAGCTCACCTTTAACGCCAATAATATCGCCAATATCCAAACTACCGTAGCGAGTTTTAATGTCCGCTTGAGTGTCTTTTGAAGCGTAAGACTGAATACGACCAAACATGTCTTGCAGCAACAAAAATGGCCCACGTTTGGCCAAGATACGCCCAGCAATACTCACCACTTTACCTAACTGTTCCAATTGCTCTTTATCGTGCTCGCCAAACTCTTTTTGCAAATCGGCACTGTAAAACTCACGTCTAAAATCGTTAGGAAAGCCATTAGATTTACAGGTTTCACGCAATTGAGACAGTTTAGCGCGGCGCTCTGCAATTAGCTTATTTTCGTCATGTAGGTGTTCAGTCATCGCTTTTCCTAGGTGTCATTAACTTAATGGGTGTACTACAAACCAGACTTTAAACTGGCTTGAATAAATTTGTCTAGATCGCCATCCAATACTGCTTGGGTATTGCGGGTTTCTACACCTGTACGTAAATCTTTAATACGGGCATCGTCTAATACATAAGAGCGAATTTGACTGCCCCAACCGATGTCTGACTTACTGTCTTCCAAGGCTTGTTTTTCGACATTTTTTTTATGCATCTCGTGTTCATACAGCTTGGCTTTTAATTGTTTAAAGGCCTGATCTTTGTTTTTATGCTGGGATCGATCGCTTTGGCACTGCACCACGATATTGGTGGGTAAATGGGTAATACGTATCGCAGAATCGGTACGGTTAACGTGCTGACCACCAGCACCTGAGGCACGATAAGTATCGATGCGCAAATCAGCTGGATTAATATCGATTTCGATATCATCATCCACTTCAGGGTAAACAAACACTGAGGCAAACGAGGTATGGCGACGGTTACCCGAATCAAAAGGTGACTTACGTACCAAGCGATGTACGCCAGTTTCGGTACGCAACCAACCAAAGGCATATTCACCGGTAAACTTGATAGTTGCGCCTTTAATACCGGCTACATCACCGTCGGATACTTCCATCAATTCAGGTTTAAAACCATGGGCATCCCCCCAACGCAAATACATACGTAACAACATATTAGCCCAATCTTGGGCTTCAGTTCCGCCAGAGCCTGACTGAATATCCAAGTACGCATCATTGACATCATTAGGGCCAGAGAACATGCGTCTGAATTCAAGGTTTTCTAATTGCTCAACCAAGTCATCCAATTCTTTTTGCGCTTCGTCGAAGGTTTCTTGATCTTCGGCTTCTTGAGCTAACTCAACTAAGCCTTCTACATCTTCAGTACCTTTGGTTAGGTTATCAATGGTTTCGACCACTAATTCTAGAGCGACTTTCTCCTTGCCTAGCCCTTGTGCACGCTCGGGATTACTCCAAACATCGGCACTTTCGAGTTCACGATTAACTTCTTCTAAGCGTTCTTTTTTAAGATCGTAGTCAAAGATACCCCCTAAGGGACTCAGAGCGTCGTCTTATGTCCACTAGGAGATTAAGTATTGGATTGATTTCAAACATAAAATTACTGTCGATTCTGTATAGTTGAAGATGATTTCAGGGCGCGAATACTAGCGGATTATACGGCTTTTTGACAGAGCCAAATGGAATTAGTCAGTGCTGAATTATTTTTATGACTCGGCTTTATACCAATCCGTATTAGCTACGAATATGCTACAAGTGAGCTTTGGCTGTTTTATCTGTAGCTCGCAACTCGCAGCTCGTCGCTCGAAGCTGCTGTTGCTTTAGAAATTTACTGACGATTCAATTTGGCCATGGTTTCGGCCAATTCTTTACCAATGCGTTTTAAGCCGGCGATGGTTTGTTCATCATCAATGCCACCTTGCTCGTTAATCAAAGCTGCCACCTTAGACACTGCTTTTTGGTTGGGTAATACCATCACCCCGATATTTTCAAGCAACATACGTAAAGATACTAAACCACGTAAGCCACCGAGTGCACCTGGGCTGGCAGCCATAATACCAGCTACTTTACCTTTAAATACCTCCAGTGGTTTTTCACCCTCTTCACGACGGGATGCCCAATCAATTGTATTCTTTAATAAGGCACTGTAGGCACTATTGTGTTCAGGTGAAGCAATTAATAAACCCTCATGTTCCATCATTAACTGTTTGAATTTTTGTGCATTAGCAGGAACGCCTGACTTAGCTTCAAGATCTTCATCCATTAAAGGTAGTGGAAAATCGGCCAAATCGATCACAGTCACCTTGGCACCCGCGTCAATTGCGCCTTGTACTGCAATCTTGAGGATTGCTTTGTTAAACGAGTTTTTTCGTGCACTACCGGCAAAAGCTAAAATTTTAAGCATGGCTCACCTCCTTTTGGCAGAATATCCTAAGTAAGCTAATTATATAGACTTGGGAAAGAGCCTTAATGTTACCGCTTTTTTATGAGGTTTCAATGACAAAAAAGCGGATACCATCATAAGTGACGATATCCGCTTTCATTTAAAAATTTAATAATGAAAACAACATAGTTTAACTACAAAACTTATCGATACCCCAAATCATTGAAATTGCACGGCGGCGGCGAATGATTGCAGCCAACAAACGCGCAGTTTCAAGGATGAATGATATAATTACATCTTTTCCATGGTTTCTATGCCCAACAAATCCAGACCGAGTTTTAAACTACGGGCGGTCATATTGGCTAGTAGTAAACGGCTGGCTTTAACTTCATCACTGATGCCCTCTTTTAAAATCGGGCAAGCTTCATAAAAACTCATAAACAAGCTAGCAAGATCATATAAGTAAGTGCACAACACATGAGGCGTAGCATCTTGTGTAACCTGATTAAGGGCCTCAACACACTGCAACAACTTAATACCCAATAATTGTTCTTGCGGCTCAATTAATTGGATAGCGGCATCGGCTGGAATAACAAAGTCAGTTGCTTTGCGGAAAATACTTTGCACCCGAGTAAAGGCATATTGTAAATAAGGCGCGGTATTGCCCTCAAAACTCAACATACTGTCCCAGTTAAAAATATAATCGGTAGTACGGTTTTTACTTAGATCGGCGTATTTAACTGCACCAATACCAACCTTGTGAGCGATATCGCTACGCTCAGTTGCGTCAAGATCGGATTCTCGTTTATTGATCAATATTTGCGCGCGCTCAATGGCTTCATCTAATAATTCAGCCAGTTTAACGGTGCCACCGCTACGGGTCTTAAAGGGTTTGCCATCGGCGCCCAACATCATGCCAAAAGGGCAGTGTTCGTAGCTTTGACTCGGCTCAATAAAACCTGCTTTACGCGCCACCAGCTCAGTTTGTTTAAAATGCAAAGCCTGACGAGCATCGGTAAAGATCAAAGTACGATCGGCACCTAACACTTTGTTGCGATAACGTACGGCTGCTAAATCGGTGGTGGCATATAAATAACCGCCACCAGATTTTTGAATGATATAGACCGCAGGGTTGCCTTCT
>NZ_LSNE01000009.1:270550-339520 GCF_001565895.1 Paraglaciecola hydrolytica | reverse complement strand
TGTCAGCCAGCTCCTGCAAAAACACCACTTGAGCACCTTGGCTTTCAACCGCAATATCAGCGGCTTTTAATTCTGCCACTACTGCTGGTAAATCTTTGTTATAGGCACTTTCGCCCATAATGTCGTCACGCGTCAGAGTGACGTTTAATTTATGGTAAACCTCTTCGCTATGTTTAATGGAAATTGCTACAAAGGTTTCCCATAATGCTAAGCATTCAGCATCGCCACTTTGCAATTTAACTACATTTTCTCTAGCGCGGTCGGCAAAGCCTTCTTCATTATCAAACCGTACTTTGGCGGCACGATAAAAATCTTCAAGATCAGACAATGCGGCTTCCGCAACGCCAGTTTCGGCAAGTTTGTCGTTTAAATGAGTGATCAACATACCAAACTGCGTGCCCCAGTCTCCCATGTGATTCTGACGTACGACTTTGGCGCCCATAAACTCTAGGGTTTTAGTCACGGCATCACCAATAATGGTGCTACGTAAATGACCTACGTGCATTTCTTTGGCAAGGTTGGGCGCTGAATAATCTACCACTACGGTTTGCGGCGCATCCGGCTCTATGCCTAAACGAGCGTCGGCGTTGGCTTGAGTTAACTGTTCAGACAACCAAGCTGGACTTAAATGAATATTAATAAAACCCGGGCCGGCGATTTCCAGTTTTTCAACTTCGTCATTAAGCTCAATCACATCAATGATCTTTTGCGCCACATCACGAGGCGGCAATTTCATGGCCTTTGCCAGTGCCATTGCACCATTAAATTGGTAGTGACCAAACTCAGGGCGCGTACTGCGACTTAAAGGCAACGATGCATCGGCCGGTGCGCCAATTTTGGCAACGGCTTGTTTAAATTTTTCTACTAAAAAACGCTGTAAATTCATATTTGTATTTCGCTTTATGCTGGCTACCAGTTTTATTGTTCTTTGGGCTTAATGGGCTCTGGTCTTAATGTTCTCGGGTTTTAAGAAATTGAATGTCGGGATAACGTTCTTGGGCTAAGTTCAAATTAACCATAGTCGGTGCGATATAGGTTAGGTTATCACCACCATCCAGGGCCAAATTCACTTCGGCTTTATTGCGAAACTCCTCGAGTTTACGTTCGTCTTTACACTCTACCCAGCGCGCCGTAGATACGTTAACGTGCTCGTACAAGGCATCCACGTTATATTCACCTTTTAAGCGTGCAACAACTACATCAAACTGCAATACCCCCACAGCCCCAACTATTAAGTCGTTGTTTTGCAGTGGACGGAATACCTGCACAGCGCCTTCTTCAGATAACTGAATAAGCCCTTTGAGTAATTGCTTTTGTTTAAGTGGGTCACGTAAACGAATGCGTTTGAACAATTCAGGAGCAAAGTTAGGAATACCAGCAAAGCGGTAGTTTTCACCCGAGGTAAAGGTATCACCAATCTGAATTGAGCCATGGTTATGCAAACCAATAATATCGCCAGCATAAGCTTCTTCGAGTAACTCACGATCACCGGCTAAAAAGGTTAAAGCGTCAGAAATACGTACTTCTTTGGCGATACGGCTTTGGAACATCTTCATGCCCTTTTCGTATTTACCCGACACAATACGACAAAAAGCAATACGGTCACGATGTTTGGGATCCATATTGGCTTGAATTTTAAACACAAAACCACTGAATTTTTCTTCACTCGACTCAACCTGACGCTCTGAAGTATTGCGACCTTGTGGTTTAGGCGCCCATGCATTCAGGCCATCGAGCATATGATCCACGCCAAAGTTACCCATGGCGGTTCCAAAAAATACCGGAGTTAATTCACCGGCAATAAATTCATCGTGATTAAATTCATGGGATGCTCCGCGCACTAATTCAAGCATGTCACGTAGTTCTTGCGCGTAAATGCCGATGGCTTTATCCAGTTCAGGGTTATCAATGCCCTTAATGGCGCGCACTTCCTGAATGGTGTGACCTTGGCCGGATTTATATAAAAAGGTCTCATCACGCAGTAAGTGATAGACACCTTTAAATTCTTTACCCATACCAATGGGCCACGTAATAGGCGCACATTTGATATTGAGGATGTCTTCCACTTCATCTAACAAGTCGATAGCGTCGCGGGTATCACGATCCATTTTGTTCATAAAGGTGATAATAGGCGTGTCACGTAAGCGGGTGACTTCCATTAGTTTAATGGTACGGGCTTCAACCCCTTTAGCGGCGTCAATTACCATTAAACACGAATCCACTGCCGTTAAGGTACGGTAAGTATCTTCCGAGAAATCTTCGTGTCCTGGAGTATCCAGTAAGTTAACTAGGCACTCTTTATAAGGAAACTGCATGACCGAGGTAGTAATCGAAATACCCCGTTCTTTTTCCATGTCCATCCAATCTGATTTAGCATGTTGGCCAGACTTTTTGCCCTTTACGGTTCCGGCTTTTTGTAGGGCGTTGCCGTACAACAAAACTTTTTCGGTAATGGTGGTTTTACCGGCATCGGGATGCGAAATAATCGCAAAAGTACGGCGTTTATTAACTTCTTGCTGAAATGACATGGACTCTAAACTCAAAAATAATGATTCATATACTAATTGGGCGCGGATTATACACGAATTTGTGGTTTTGACCTCCCTTGATGCCATGGGAACGGTAATCTGTTGATTATCAACTTCTAGGAAGTTACAACTAGGCAGTAGTTGCACAAAATAGGTATAGCTTATTGAAATATTTTAGATTAATTGATGAATAAGAAGTGATATCGATAGTGCATTGTCAAAATCATTATTCCTGTTTACAGTGGTAGTTCCCCAAGGGTATTAAGGGTTAAAATTGCCTTCCATTCTTTGCTCTAAAAAAGCTTATTGGGCTTTATTTTATGGTGTTATCGCTATTGTGATGACGTCTTGTCAAAAGGCCGACAGAATAAGCCCGGCAAAATTAAGCATTGAATGGCAAATCGATGAAAGTGGCGAAACACCGAGCACTCCGCTATTTACCCGCATCACCGGCACAATAGACACGGCTGAAACTCAACCCCCTCTAAAGCTAAAGTTACACCTTACAAAATCTATGGATAGCCTAGATTATTTAGCGCTACACCTAAATGGCAAGCTACTATTTTCACAATCATATTATGGGGCCTATATTGAAGGCTTGTGCATTAATCCTACCATCGTAAGTCCGGTATTTTTTATTGGCAGCCAAGATGAAAGAGTGGGTATTTATTATCATCACGTATTAGGCATCAATCAGCAGCAACAGTGGCAAACAAGCTCCTTACCTGGCAGTCAAGATGATTCTATTATTGAGAGTTATGTTACCTGTAAAAATGGGCAAAATTCGGATTGGAAAACCTATAAACAAGGCAATGGTCAGCCCTGCACCTGTACATTTGAACACGATATTTTTGCCTCCTCAGAAAAAGAAAAGTGGCTAAGTGTATTACCTGAAAATTTAGACAAGGCTAATCCCCTGCCCGCAGATTTTGTAACAGGCGAGCCCTCTACACTAGAACTGAAACTCATCGAACAGCAGGATGAAATCAATCAACTCATTGTTAATGCTTTGTCTGATGACAGCTACCAAACCAGCCGTTTTAAGCTAGGCACACATACTTTTATCAACCTAGTTCTGGAACAAGATGTCTATGAAAATTTAGGCCTAAGCCTCATCCAAATAGATCAACTATGGTATGCATGGACATTGGCTGGAGATAGTTCTAAAGGTTTTCATCCTATCCGTGACATCAGCCTACTTGGGGATGGCAAACTTGAGATGCAAATGTGTATTAGTGATTGTGACTGGAGGGGCCAAGAGGCTTTGGTAGAGCTGGATCTTAAACAACTAAGTGTGCGTTATATTGAGTCAGCAAATGATTAGACAAATTACTTTCTAAAAAATCGTGACGCCTGTGCATCCACTTCAGCTTGGGTGCCATAACCGGTAAAGAGGCTGTCGTATTCAAGTTCCAATTGGTATAAGGCTTCACAATCGTAGGCTGGGATATCGCCGCTGAGGGCAAGGTTATAACAATAAGTAGCGAGTATTTGTAGCTCAACAAAACCAGTATCAAGAGCCTTTACAACTTGCTGTTTAAACAGTGGCCACCACAGTTCTGCTGTAGCTTTACCCGGCACATTAGCTAACAGAGACATTGCCTGACTCGCCGTTTTACATAGTGCTAGCTCTGCCAACCAATCATCTACTTCATCAGCATGGCTAATTAAAGCATCAGCCCAATCCACAAGGTATTTAACATCAACTAATCCGATACAAACAGCATGTTTCAAGGCACAAGCTTGGGATTTAATTTCTTGTTCAATCATGATGTTTTCAATTAATTATTACGTTGTTGTGCAAAAAAGCCTGACGCTCTGGCTCGGGGAATTTTTCGATGGCATAACGTAACATGGTACGTGGCATCTGTTGATAATGACGAGTTAAAAAGCCTAGTTCAACCTGCTTATCTCTATTACCAACTTCTCTCAACATCCACCCTACAGCCTTATGCATCAAGTCGTGACTGTCATTAATTAATAACTCAGCCAAGGCTAAGATATCAGTAAAATCCTTAAGGCGAATAAAATGTAAGGTGGCAATAACGGCAATGCGTCTGTCCCACAACAAATCTGATTTGGCTAAGTCATATAACACAGCGCGCGGTTTGTTTTGCAGATATGGGCCGACAATCAAATAGGCTGAACAATCCACCAAATCCCAGTTATTAATAAACTGGCTATGTCGTAAATAACACTCAAATACCTGCTGTTTTACCTGTGCATCAGCGCTTTTGAACTGCTGTACCAATAACAACAAGGCGCACATTCTTACTTCGTGCCAATCTGAGTGCAGTAATTCAACCGCATCATCTAAGGTCGCGTGTTTAAAATTTTTAACCGTTTGGCGAAGTTGCGGCATAGTAATGCCTAAAAACTGGTCACCATGGCCATACTGCCCTTTTGCTGTTTTAAAATAACGCAGGGAGTTTTGCGCTTTTAGAGGGTCGGCCAAGGCTAATAAGGCAGCTAAAATTTGTTCGCCGTTATTCAATATTTTCACCTAAGTCAGTCGACATTTTTTGCATGTGAAATTCATATTGGTCATCACCAACTGTCTTAAAGCCCATCGCAAGATAGAGCTTCAGCGCGGGGTTGTGTTTCAACACGCTTAGTACCGCTTTTTTATGTGCTGTGTTAACCAACAAATGCTGCAAAATTTTACGCCCTAAACCTTGACCCTGGTAACGTGGCTCGAGTTGAATCTGTTTTATATCCAGTTGTCCTTCTTGGCAACTGAACTTCAGCAGACCCACTTTTTTATGATCTAGCCATATAATATGCGCACATGAATAATCTTGTTGCAGTCGCAGCAAATGTTGTTCTGCTGAATAAAACAAGCCTTCACGCTCTAGATGTTCCACCATAGTGTGCTGGCGTAAACTCAGAAGATAAGCTTGATCTTGCTCGGTGGCTTGAATAAAACGAATATTCAACTCAGCTCCTTATAAAAATCAGTATTCTTATGCGGCTGTTACTGAGCTTACACTTCACAACAACGCTGAATTTCATCTATTTTACAGGTGATCACAGTGACATTTTCATAGCCAACACGTTTTAACTGCTCTGCACCTAAAGCTGCTCGGGCTGAGGTTGCGCAATGCAGATAGATTGGCCGCGTTGGATCTTTTTCTAACTCCATCATTTTCATTTCAAGTAAACCGCGCGGGATATTAATCGCGCCTATTGCTGGCGTTATAAGGTGCTCAGCAGGTTCACGAACATCAATTAACAAACCCTTGTTCTGCTCACGCTCAGTGGCAGCAGTTTGCGCATCGATACAACGAATATTCTGTTTTACTTGTGCGATCAAATCGCCAACAGCTAGCAACATAACTTACTCCTCAAAACCTAGTTTTTTTAAAATTGTGATCATCGGACACCAGCACGTAAAGGCCGATTGAATTAAGTTGAGTCCGATAAATGCACTAAAATAAATCCAGTTTGGATGAACCAAAACTGTTAATGCCAAAGATAACAATATCATCGTTCCAGCAATTAAACGTAAAGCGGCTTGTAATTTCATTCTATTTTTCCTGTGTTAATTTTCAGCTATATTAGCCCCACCTAATATTAGAATCAACTAATATTAGCTTTTTCTAATATACAGTCTATAATAGCGCCTAAATAGCCCTTGAATATCACAACAGAGGTGTACTTTGGAACTAGAACAATTAGCCAGCAATGCCGAACAAGCCGAAGCCTTTATGAAGATACTGGCGAATAAAAATCGCCTGATGATCTTATGTAGTTTGCTCGACAAAGAATGCAGTGTATCTGAGTTAAACCAGTGTGTACCGCTGGGCCAATCGGCTTTATCTCAGCATTTGGCGGTATTGCGCGAGCACAAATTGGTTGGTACCCGCCGTGAAGCGCAAAGCATTATGTACTCGGTGAGCGACCCCCGAGTAAAACAAATCATTGAGAAACTCTATGAGTTTTTCTGTGCTGTTTAACGTATTTTTTGGAGATCACTGTGTCTGAACCACAATATTCACATCCCTTAGATAAAGCGGTGCGTTATGCTTTAAAAGGCGGACTACCGCTATTTTTATTCATTTTTGCCTTAGTCGCGGGCATCATTGCCTTGCAAATGACACCCCGCGAAGAAGAGCCACAAATTGTGGTGCCGATGATAGAGGTCATGGTAGATGTACCTAACTTAACTGCACGGCAAGTTGAACGACAAGTCACTACCTCTCTCGAAAAACTGTTAACCCAAATATCCGGCGTTGAACACGTTTATTCCACTTCACTAGATGGCAAATTATCGGTAGTGCTGCGTTTTTTTGTAGGGGAAAACCGCGAAAACGCTTTATTGAATACTTACAACAAGCTTTACGCCAATCAAAATATTATTCCTGCTGTCGTCACAAATTGGCTGCTAAAACCGGTTGAAGTTGATGATGTGCCCATTATTACGCTGGGTTTAGTCAGCAGCAATGAGTCGTTGTACAACGATGTGGCCCTGCACCGTATTGCCCAAGAAGTATCAACCCTGTTGCAAGGTATTGAAAACACCAGTGAAGTTAAAGTAGTGGGTGGACGCGAGCGTAAAATCCAAGTTGAGTTAGATATTACTGCCCTGGCGGCCCATCAAACCAGTGCACTCAATGTTTACCAGGCCATCCGACAAGCCAACCAACTACGCCAGTCTTCCGCTGTGGTCATTGGTGCCAAGGCAGTATTAATCGAGTCAGGCGACGTATTACGTAGCATTGACGAGCTTAATAACTTAGTGGTTAATATGATCAACGGCAAAGCCGTATTATTGCAAGACGTAGCAAGGGTGCATGATGCCCAAGCAACCGTCACCGCGTATCAATGGCTCGAATATAGCCATCAAGCCACATTAGCCAGTCAAAGTGACGATAATGCTAAGGCCGAAGACCAAGCCCTCAGCCAGCAAACTAATCCTATGGTAACCATCAGTGTTGCCAAGCAAAAAGGCACTAACGCAGTAAGAGTTGCGGCTGATGTATTGGCAAAAATGGCCGAGTTAAAAACCGAGTTTTTACCCGCCGAAGTGCATTACAAAATCCTACGAGACTACGGCGAAACCGCCAATCAAAAAGTCAACGATCTGACCTCTAGTTTAGCCTTTGCGGTGTTCACGGTAGTGGTGTTTATTGCCATATTCTTAGGCTGGCGAGCCGCTATTGTGGTGGGTTTGGCCGTACCTGTATGTTATGGCCTAACACTAATGTTAGATTTAATGCTGGGTTACAGTATTAACCGCGTCACCCTGTTTGCTTTGATCTTGTCTTTAGGTTTGTTGGTGGATGATCCCATTACCGGCATCGATAACATCAGCCGTTTTCTCAATGCCCCTAAAGGTAAACATAAGGGTAATAAAGCCGAGCGTATTGTAACGGCCATGGCAGAAATCCGCTCACCGCTGATCATGTCCACCATCACCATTATATTGGCCTTTGTGCCACTGGCTTTTATCACCGGTATGATGGGGCCTTATATGGCGCCAATGGCCTTTAATGTGCCCATTAGTGTTACGTTGTCCGGCTTTGTGGCGTTTTTGATTACCCCGTGGTTAGCCTCGCGCATCCTGAAACCCAGTGAATTAATAGAAGAGCCTAGCGAATCATTTTACGATCGTATGCTTAGTCCACTTATCGCCACTAAAAAGCGCGCTAAATTAGGTTTATGGATAGTGTTAGTTTTGTTTATTGCCGCCAGTTTGTTGCCCTTGTTGCGCGGCGTACCGCTTAAGCTATTGCCTTTTGATAATAAAAATGAAATCCAACTGCTGATTGATTTACCCGAATCAAGCACCCTTGAAACTAGCGCGGCCTTAACTCAGCAAGTGATGGATATTGCTAGTACCCTGCCTGAAATAGAACTATTAGCAGCCTATGTAGGTGAAGCCTCGCCCATGGATTTTAACGGCATGGTGCGCCAGTACTATCAACGTAATGCGCCCAACCAAGCCGAAGTTAGGCTGATTTTAGTTGATAAAGAAACCCGTGAGCACCAATCCCATGCAGTGGTATTGCGCCTACGAGAACTGCTTGCACCATTGCAACGTCATGATACCCACATCAAAGTGGTTGAAGTACCACCCGGCCCGCCGGTGTTAAGCACCTTAGTTGCCGAAGTTTATGCCGAGCCTTTTGTTGATTTAGCCACCCAGCAACACGCAGCACATGTATTGATGCAACGTTTGGCTAAAGAGCCTTATGTGGTAGAAATAGACTCCAGCATGACAGCCCCGCAAGACATCGCCCGCTTTGTGGTTGATAAACAAAAAGCCGCACTGTCTGGTATCGCAACCGCAGATGTTAATCAAACCATCAACTTAGCTGTACAAGGTTTAAGTGCCGGAGTGTTTCAACGTGACAATGAAGCCACGCCACTAGAAATTGAATTAAAATTACCTTTTAGCACCGCCAATCAAATCAGTGATTTGGCGGGCTTACCCCTGATTGGCATGCAAGGCATAGCACAACAAGATGCAGGCGTGGGTTTACAAGCCGCGCCCCAACCCATTGTTAATCTAGCTGAACTAGGTAAGTGGCAAACGGTTGAAGTGAGTCAGCCCATATTGCACAAAGATTTACGTCCGGTGATTTATGTTACGGCTGAATTGTCAGGCCGCACGCCTGCCGAAGTCATTGCAGATATAAGTTCAGATCGAATTGTGAGTCAGGAGAGTGCCTTAATAGCGCGTACTAACGCCGCAATGGCTAACCAAGAAGCAAACACAGATTGGCAATCTCGTACTTATTTAAGTTCAGGCGCGGGGATCAATTGGGCCGTACCAGAGGGGGTAAACATAGATTTTGCCGGCGAAGGCGAATGGAAGATCACCATTGATGTGTTTCGTGATATGGGCATTGCTTTTGCGTTTGCTTTAGTGGGGATCTTTTTTGTACTACGCTGGCAAACCAATAGTAGCGGTTTATCGCTCATTATCATGTCGGCTATTCCCTTAACCATCATCGGTATCATGCCGGGCTTTTGGTTAATGAATCAGTTTGGCGAACGTTGGATTGGTGGCGCGCCCGACCCGGTACTATTCACTGCAACCGCCATGATAGGCATGATAGCCTTAGCCGGTATCGTGGTGCGCAACTCACTGATATTAGTTGAGTTTATCACCCTCGCCCGCTCACAAGGTCATAGTATTAAACAAGCCTTATTGGCCGCTGGTACCGTACGTATGCGCCCGGTGCTACTCACCGCTGGCACCACACTGTTGGGAAATGTGGTGATTATTCTCGACCCGGTATTTAGTGGGCTGGCTCTGGCCATCATATTTGGCATTATCGCTTCAACCTTCTTTTCATTATTAGTTGTGCCCATGGTGTATTTTTTAGTTTTTGATAAAGAAGCAAAACCAACCGACTCTGTAGACACTCCACCAACAAGCCTCAACCTTAATTCAACTCAGGAGAACCCAGCATGAACTCGCTAACCTTTCGTAAGGTCGCAGCCCCTATTGGCGCAATACTCATATTAGCTGTTTCCATCGCTTGGATGGCGGGCTTGTTTGACGACAAAGTCGCGCCCCACGACGTTAAGCTGGCTAGTTCAAACCCGCAAAACACGCTACAGGTTAGTCAGAGTAGGGTGCCAAGAATGGAATCCGCTCCCGCTAGCTTAAAAGCCCGGGAGACCACCTTAATATCCAGTCGGATCATGGCGCGCATTGAAAAAATCAATGTACGCGCCGGCGATCAAATCACTCAGGGCAAGCCCTTAGTCGTGCTACAAAACAGTGACTTACTCAGCCAAGTAGAGCAAGCCAAGTCAAAGTTAGACTCCTTACAAGGTTCGATGACTGAAGCAGAAAACGCCTTAACCCGTATGCAAAACTTGAAAAAACAAGGCCTAGCTTCGACTGCCGAACTGGATCAAGCTCAGGCCATGTACACTCGCTTAAGCGGAGAAATCCAAGCCGCCATACAAGGGCAAAAAGAAGCTGAAACCGCGCTGAGTTACAGCACAATTTTGGCGCCAATTTCGGGTCGTATCGTGGATAGAAAAGCGGAACCCGGTAACATGGCAACTCCCGGCCAACCTTTATTAGCATTGTACAATCCAATGTCCTTATTGATTGAAGCCGACGTACGCGAAGCCCTTGCCACCACGTTAAGCCTAGGCCAGCAATTAAGTGTTTATATCGATAGTCTAGACTTACGTATACCCGCCACGATTGCCGAACTGGTGCCCGCTGCCGACCCCAATGCCCACAGTTTTGTAGTTAAGGCAGAAATTCAATTTAATGAACAATCACGCCCTGGCATGTTTGCCCGTTTACAAATTCCAGTAAGTGACGAAACGCTCGTATTAATCCCCCTCTCCTACGTCGAAAGTTTTGGCCAATTAGATCGAGTGTGGGTTGTCAATGACGGGCAACTTAGCCGCCGTTTTGTGCGTTTAGGTGAGGTATTTGCCGAGCAAGTTGAAGTGGTATCAGGCTTACAAGCAGGAGAAATAATAAGTAAATTAGCAGAATAAATACTATTGGCTTGCTGACAAATGCGGCACACTGATGCCGCATTTTTTTAACAAAATTTAGGACTTTTTATGGCAATGCGTGCATATGCAAACTCTTTCCTGATTGGCTCTTCGGTTTTATTGGCCGCTCTTACCTTTAGCACACTTACCTTTGGTGCTGAGACCAATCCACAATGGCCACAGGGCAATAAAGTGGCTATCAGCCTGTCTTATGATGATGCGTTAAATAGCCAATTAGATAACGCCCTACCCGCCTTAAACCAACGGGGTTTAAAAGCCTCATTTTACGTAGTGCCCTTGTCACAAGCCTTTAAAAATAGAATTGAAGAGTGGACGTTACTGGCCAAACAAGGCCACGAGCTCGGCAACCATACCTTGTTCCACGCCTGTCGAAAATCGCAACCCGGCCGCGACTGGGTGCCCGTCCATAACAATTTAGATAATAGACCTGTACTGGCGATGGTAGACGAAGTGACAGTGGCGAATACCCTACTCCGCGCAATTGACGGTGAAACTGTGCATACCCTTACCCCTCCTTGTTATGACCAAATGGCCAAAGACGGCAATTATGTTGAGGCAGTAAAAGATCAGTTTATCGGGGTTAAAGGTAATGAAGATCCTAATTTTGCCAAGCTCATTGCCCCCAGCGATATTAACGCTGAGCAAATTATTGCCTTTATCGAAAAACAGCCAAAAAACATTAAATTGGTCAACGTCTTGTTTCATGGCATAGGTGGGGATCATCTTGTTGTTACCACAGCAGAACATGCTAAATTTTTAGATTACTTAGTGGCTAATCAGGATAAATATTGGGTAGATACCTACCGTAATATTATGTTGGCGCAGCACAAGCGCTAGCAGTGCGCTACGCGCAGTGATGTGTTGCTACGCAACGAGCATGGCCTACGGCCAGTAAGATTATGCACTACGTGCACTTATCGCTGCGCGACCACGTATTCGCTGCGCGAACTTTAGAAGCATCGCTTCGCGACACGGCATGCGCTCCGCTTACGTCATCCATGACGATTTTTCAAACCTCGTCCCGAAGCTTGAAATAAGGCATGGATGCCAGTTCGCGAAGCGAATGCCTGGTCGCGCAGCGATAAGTACACGCAGCGCATGCACTTATCTTATTGTTTATTCCATAGAATACTTTGATTCTTAGCCGGCCCCTATTTGGCAAACCAGAGCATAATATTATCGGTTTTTGCCTCGGATAATTCAGGTTATATTGCCACTATAAATATATTGAAAAAGTAAAGGTGACTATGGATATTCAAGTAAATTTACAAAGTGATTTACGAGAGATCTTGGCACAGATCACACTCGCTGAGGCGATGTCGAAACAAGTACTCACTGTATATGAAGGTTGGTCAATTAAGCGTTTGTCACAGTTTTTTATTAAACATGATATCTCTGGGGCACCTGTTATTGCTGCAGATGATGAATTAGTCGGAGTGGTGACACAATCCGATATTATTCGTTTTGAAAGTAACGAACCCAACAAACAAGACATCATTAAATTGGTTCGCCAACACTACGGCCCTTTTGGTGGCCCGATTAGTGAAGCTGAAGTTCGACGCATTCAGGATCGCGCCAAGGACTATTGCACTGTCAACTCGATAATGACCCCAATAGTCGTTTCAATAGACATAAACAGTAGTTTAGAACAAGCCTATAACATGATTTTGACCCAACAAGTTCATCGTTTGTTTATTACCCAAAACGGCCTGTTGGTGGGAGTATTAACCGCTATGGATATCTTGCGCATACTTGCACAGTAGTTTGATTTTATAGAGGGCTAAACGAGCGTATGTCTTAGATATATTTCAGCAATACAAAGAAATTTATCCTCAAACGGCCTTTTTTTTGGGTCTAAATTAGTTATTATCTGTAGGGTATTAAATAAAAGCAGAATGCAATAACAACGCTATATACGCCCCTTTTGTTTGGGTATAAAACTCAAGTTCATGGTGAAATTTTCAAAGGCCTAAGGTGATGAATATGAGTGTTTTTTTAGAGCTGACAATTAAACGTTTGCGGCTGAAATATGGTGGGCTGGCGCTAATGTTGGTCTTTATGCAAGCTTGCCAATATGGCCTTCATCAAGAACTGAACGTAACGCAAGATAAGCTAAGTCCACTTAATACGCGCTTTAATATAAATCAGCAAGACATAGAGTTGCTTAACGGTTATGCCGAAGAAAGTGCCGCGCCAGACTCAAACACTAAGCTGATAACCCAAGTTTGGGGAACACCAACTAAAACCGATTTGAATGGCGATGGCCAACAGGATGCTGTGTTAATTTTGAGTCAAAATGGTGTTGGCAGTGGCATTTTTTATTATCTGGTTGTGGCGATCCGTGAAGGCGAACATTTTAAAGGCAGTAAAGCTTTTTTGTTGGGTGATCGCATTCAACCCCATGAAGTTCGCGTTGATAAAAATAGAATTACGGTGCAGTTGCTAGACCGTTTGAAGAGTGATGCCTACACAACCTTGCCTTCCATAACAACAGAGCAGCGGTTTGTTTATGATGCCGATACACAGCAACTCATAGCAGTAGAGCCAAACTTTGCCGGGGAAGCCGACCCAGCAAGAATGACCTTAGGCATGAAAACTTGGTATTGGGAAAAAACACAATACAACAATGACTCAGAGCAAAAACCTAAATTGGCACAAAAATTTAGTCTCAAATTTGAAGCCAATGGCAAGGTTTTGATAACCACTGACTGTAACGCTATGCAGGGTGAATTT
The DNA here is from genome assembly GCF_001565895.1 of Paraglaciecola hydrolytica. GTDB lineage: Bacteria > Pseudomonadota > Gammaproteobacteria > Enterobacterales > Alteromonadaceae > Paraglaciecola > Paraglaciecola hydrolytica. Next base: position 325,760 of record NZ_LSNE01000009.1, on the reverse strand, counting down.
AGCGTCACGGATAATCAAATCACATTGAGCAAAATGATCTCGACCCGCATGTTCTGTGCAGACTCGCAAGAGCAAGAGTTTTCTAAGATGTTAACAAATGTCAGCTCTTACTTTTTTACGGGGAAAGGGCGGCTTATTTTGGAGCTCAAATACGATAGCGGTTCGATGACATTCTGGTAATGCCAACCACGTAATATGGGAGTCTTGCCATTGAACAACGGCATGACAGCCTAAGGGAAAAAGACCTTGTTGAACTGCTCAAAATCTTAAGTGATTTGCAAAATACCTTTGAACATCAAGACTGTAGCTAAGTAAACTGTAGTCGCTCAGACTTGATAAGCCAGTACTTTGTTTCGACCTGCCTTTTTTGCCTGATATAAAGCCTTATCAGCATTATTTAGCAATTGAGTGACCGATTTTAGTTGGTCGTGATATTGAGCTAAACCTATACTTGTCGTAAAACTAATCGGCTCAAAGCCTTTAATCTCGAGTCGAATAAGGCTGACTTCTTCCCGTAACTTTTGGGCCAGTTCTAAAGCGTTAGTACTATCGGTTTGTGGCAACAATATAACAAACTCTTCACCACCATAACGCGCCAACACATCACTGGCCCTAAGGTTAGCCTGCAAGGTTAAGGCAACTTGTTGCAGCGCCTTGTCACCCACAAGATGGCCATATTGATCATTAATTTTTTTAAAATAATCAATATCCAACATCATTAATGACAAGGGATTATTGTAACGCCGGGCATGTTCAAATAATTCTTTGCCAAGCAACATAAAAATCCGTCGATTGTTGATGCCGGTTAATATGTCAGTAGAGGCCATCAACTTAAGTTCATTTTCATACAAACCGATATTACGACTGAGCACAGACATAATAAAATAGGTCTCTGTCATAATGACAAAAATAACCGACAGGAACAGCGTCTTTTCTGCTGTAGGCGCCAGAACTATCATGGGCGCAGAATGCACACTCAACTCACTCACAAAAAATAGCAAAATGGCCAGTAAACAGAAGGCAAATTTTTCGATCTTATCTTGTTGATTAAACAACAAAAAAACACCAGGAATAATAATCAAATAATAAAAATGAAATCCCGCTGCCTGGCTAAAAACATAAAAACCAAATAAACAAACATGGGCAATCAACACCATAAAAAACCAGCTCTTTGCCAGTCTGTAGAAGTATTTATAGTTAATTAAAACGGGCAAAAAATAACACAAAACAAAGCCCAGATTGGCCAAAGCAATATAACCTTGGTCCAAGGCGAAATGAAAATACAGAGCATAAATAAATGCCACAACACAGGTAATTAGGGCAACAATATTGGTTATTTGGACTTTGGATGCCTCGACAGGATCGAGCCTTTGTGTACCAATCTGCGTAAGGGCAGAAACAAATTTTGGGGTAATCATCATGTTATTATTATTAGGCGTGCTGAGTATTGATACAGAACATAGTTAGGGCTATTTTGCCACAAACTACCCTATAAGTTGTCGTTAATATCCCTGTCATTCAAACTAGGCTCCTAGCCTAGATGTTTAGCCAACTTGAGGGTTTGACGTCTGGCGGGTTTACCTGCATACAACTATTGTGATTAAACTCTGGAGATTCTGCTACTTAGTAGGACTATTTATGCAGCGAGTTCTGAGTAATTTTTGCTGTTCCAACTCTACCAACAAAGAAGTGGTTAATTGTGATTTTTGACACACGCCATTTTCACCTAACAAAAAACGTTGGCCCCACGTAGATAGTTTATCAACATCACCTTTGATGGCTAAATCCAAATGCTGATTTTCTTTATTGTTACCTGTCCACGACCACGCCAGTAAACCCACTTGGTATTGTGCTGCCAAGTTGATAATGGCATCTTCGTCTACTGGAGAGCCCTGATGTTCGTCACCAAATTCACCAACGATCAATGGTAAATCAATGGCTTTAAAATCATCAAAATACTGTTTTACCTTAAGTGCTGTTGGATAAACTTGGTACATGTGCACGCTGTATAAAACATTGTGCAAGGGATCGGCACGAGTAATATCAGGCGCGTGTTTCGCCATTAGACGACCATAATCTTGCCCATAACTTAGGGCATCCACTACCAGCAAATGTTTTAAACCCACTGAACGTAAAGCCTGAATTGCATCAATATGGGGCTGTTTCCAATTGGCTAACTCCCCTTCACCATGTACAGGCTCATTGCCAATATTAATCATCACATAGTCTTCAGAACCTTTAAGCACGTCAACCAGCGATAACCAATAAGGCATGACCTCAGCGATAGAGATAGCCGCAGAATTAGCGCCAAAGCCCGTAGTTTCATGTACTTCCAGCATGGTCACTATGCCTAAAGACTTAGCTTGCGTAATAATAGCTAGTACCTCGTCTATGGAAGTTTTTCGCCAAATATGACCATTACTTAAGACTAACCGAATGGTATTTGCACCATAAGCTGCAGCAGCATTAATCGCTACAGGAGTGTTTTGCGGCAACCATGCATGAGTAACATTAAAACCACTGATGACAAAAGGTTGGCCTTTGCCGTCCATTACCGCTGCACCTTTAACTGAGAATCCCGCATGTAACAGTGGCACAAAGGATAAAAGAGCCAATAAACTAAGCAATAAGCAGCGAGACGTATGCAACAAAACTCTAGATAACATTTGGCCTACCATTTTTTTTTGATGTATTTTTGCGTCCTACTATAGCTCTAATCATTGGAATTGTAAGGCAGCTGCACGTATTCGCCCCGTAAGAGTCCGCTCAATTTAGCTAATTTCCTTACGGTTTCTAAGGATCTTATTTTCACCAATAATACCTAGTACACACATTCGTTTTGATACACAGATGGCAACACAACTAGCCGTAAAAAATCAAACTCAATTATTTCATTACTGACAAGGGATTCCTTAACTGGCTTGGGGTAATGCGTGTAGACTAAATAACAAATGCACTCACACCACAGCAACGATTAAAAAGTATGACGATAGCCTCCTGGTTTATGTTAATTGGTGCCCTAATGTTGAGCATGGGCTTTCTTACTGTGGTGATAAATCGTCTACCTATTACCTCATCGATGTTTTATCTCGCTGTGGGGATCATTGTGGGTCCCACTGGGTTTGCACTTTTCCATTTTAATCCGCTCGAAGAATCTAAGTTTTTGGAAGTTTTAACTGAATGTGCGGTGTTGATTTCGCTATTTGCCGCAGGTGTTAAGATGCCCGTACCAGTAACCTTTCAACGCTGGCGTAGCCCCCTACAATTAGCATTTTTTTCCATGTTTATCACCGTCGCTCTGGTCGCCGCTTTTGCTCATTTGGTACTACAACTACCGCTGGGTGCTGCCGTATTATTAGGTGCCATTATTGCGCCAACCGACCCCGTTTTAGCCACCGATGTGCAAGTGCGTCACCATGGTGACGAAGACCAATTACGTTTTGCTTTAACCTGCGAAGCCGGACTAAACGACGGCAGTGCTTTTCCCTTTGTAATGTTGGGTTTAGGACTATTAGGCCTGCATGAACTGGGTGATTTTGGTGCTCAGTGGTTTCTTATCGATGTCATTTGGGCAACCTTAGCCGGCCTTGCCATTGGCGTATTTTTTGGCTGCTTATTAGGTTATCTAGTCTGGTATGTGCGCAGCTATCGCCAAAAAATATCCGTGTTGCATGACTTTCTCGGACTGGGACTCATTGCCACCGTTTACGGTGTAAGTTTGGTGGTAGACGCTTGGGGCTTTTTAGCGGTGTTTGCCGCCGCCGTTGCCTTGCGACAAATGGAAACCTCACTGGTGCAAAACAAAAGCAAACAGAAAGTAAAAGCCACATTGCAAGATATAACGATTAGCCATGAAAAAAAGGCTTCTTTTCAACATTTAAGCGAAGGTACTTTGGTTTTCAATGAACATCTAGAACGTATATCTGAGTTACTTTTGATCATTTTATTGGGTGGCACACTTTTTATCGATTCTTGGAGTTGGCGAGCGGTCGGATTTGCCGCATTTGTTTTTATGGTGGCACGCCCCTTAAGTGTTTACATCGGTTTGTGGCGCTCAGGCATGCCCATGAAAATACGTGGTATGAGCGCATGGTTTGGGGTGCGTGGTATAGGCTCGCTCTACTATTTAATGTATGCCATTCAACATGGTTTGCCGGAAGATATTGCGCTGGAGTTGATCCACGTCGTATTTATCACCATTACCCTTTCAATTTTTGTCCACGGTTTAAGTGTTAAGCCTTTGGTGAAACAACACGATGAGTCTTCTGATGGCTCCGCAGGACATAAGCGAAGCTAACATTAACTTAAAGAATAATAAGCAGGGCAACATTGGGGATACTTAATTAGACAAACAAGGTCAAATTAAGCATCCTCAAAAACTTTACTAATCATAGTGTTTACTTTTTTGTCCACATTCCAAGGCCCACAGCCTCTTCTAACTAATACCAACGATCCCGACCCAATGGCCATGGTTTTAACAAAATTTGGGGTGCATGGCTACATCACCGCCTTCAGGCAAGCTCCTGAAATTGAAAGCCCAAAAACAACCATCTTTATCTTCTAAAAATTTGAACATTTAAGTGTCTGAACTAAATTCCTACAATACAAAGTAAATTGACGCTGCGGGAAATGGCTAATAACAAAAACGTCATGATGGGAGTTCTTCTCCCCCTGGTTAACGAATCTGCCTTAAGGAATATTTTTGCAGAGTGAAGATGTACAAAATTATATGAGTTTTCCTATTTTGCAGGAGGTGCAGGTGTTTTATGTGGTGTATTACAGCTTTAGTTTTAACACTTAATTACCTTTGCCGGAAAGTTGTTCTATTCCATACCGACGGCCTTGGTTTTGGCTTCTACTTATGGAGCGATGACCTGCTATTCATAATTGCATTTTTTGTGGGTTTTCTTGTCGCAACGGTGGCGATCCCCCCAATGTTTTCTATCGAGTCAATACCTCTAAAGTCACATTTATTGTATAGCTAAAGCAGATGCTCTATCCTGCCGATACGCTGACGCTTAATAATTACGACGGTAGTGCCCAGTATAAACGTTAAGCAACTCGCTATTTTGTTGAGTATTAGGATACCAGTAATAATGAATTACCTATCTCACGCTTTGTTTTGTTTTTATCAAATTAAGTTAATATCCATTTCTGGAATTTTCACTTTATGTTATTAAAAGGCGAATTATTACTAGAAATTATCGAACAACTTCCCATTGCGGTGTTTGCCAAAGATCCGAATGACAATTATAAATTTGTTATTTGGAATAAAAAAATGGCAGCGCTATTTGCTATTCCTCCCGAAAAAGTTATTGGTACTACAGATTTTGATTTTTTTGATGATGTAGAGGAAGCCAAAAGTTTTCGAAAAATAGACGAAGACGTTATGGCACAAGGAAAAGTGATTGATGTTGTAGAAGTCGTTACTGCAAGCAAAGGGTTAATTACTTGTCATACCTTAAAATTACCCTTGAAACTTGCTGATGGTCGTCAATTACTAGTGGGTATGTTGGACGATATCTCGGAAGAAACCGCTAATAAAAAACAACTGCATGAATACAGCCATAAGTTAGAATCGCTAGTAGAACAGCGAACGCTTCAATTACAAAACTTAGCCAATCGTGATTCTCTAACGGGATTAGGCAATCGCAACTTTTTGCTCAATGAATTAAAAACACTAATTAAAACTCGCGCCGATGCAAAAAAGTTTGCTGTCATTTTTATTGATCTTAATGGCTTTAAATTAATCAATGACAGTTACGGCCATCGATTAGGCGATGAATTATTATGTTTGGTTGGCCAACGACTTAAAACGTTTAGGAAACAGGCTCCAATAATCACTCGTTTAGGTGGTGACGAATTTGTACTCATCATTAAGACTGGAGACGCTCATAAGTTAGCGAGCTTCGCTGAGTCAATTAACGATGCCATATCCTTGCCTTTTATTTTAGGTAGTCATAGCTTTGAAATCAGCTGTGCAATTGGCATAAGTATTTGGCCTGACCACGGCAGTGAAGCCACATTTTTGTTACAAGCTGCTGATATGGCTATGTATACGGTCAAACATTTAAAGTCGAAAAATACCCACTACCAGTTTTATGACGAAAAAATGTTAGGCCTGAGCCAACGTAAGATCGAATTACAACAAGGCTTACGCAAGGCCATTGCCCATGATGAAATGTATCTCGTAGTGCAGCCTAAATTTTTGTTAAGTCAGCCATATTTTTTGTGTGGTGCAGAAGTTTTATTACGCTGGAAATCAGAAAAATTTGGTTTAGTTTCTCCAGCAGAATTTATTCCTATCGCAGAAAAGTCAGGAGTAATGCTGACGATCAGCACCTGGGTATTGCAGCAAAGTTGTTTGTTAATCAACCAATTACACGAAAAATTTAACAACATGCCCAGACTCAGCGTTAACTTATCGGGTAACGAGATTAGGCTAGGTTTAGCAGAGCGGATTAATAAGCAATTAGAGCAATATGAACTTTCTGCACAAACACTGACTTTAGAAATCACTGAAGCACAATTAGTTAATTTTAATCAAGATGTCATTGCAGAACTTGAACAATTACGCAAACAAGGCATTAGAATATCGCTAGATGATTTTGGCACGGGTTACTCTGCAATGTCATATCTATCGTCATTATCCTTTGACGAAATAAAAATAGACCGCTCGTTTATTACAAAAATAATAAACGATAGAAAAACACTATTACTGGCTCGGGCGATGGTAAGTATGGCCCACGCGTTGGAAAGCAAAGTAGTTGCTGAAGGTGTTGAAACAAGCGAGCAGTTAGCTATCGTTAAGGCAATCGGAGTCGATATTGTACAGGGTTATTTACTCGGTAAACCAATGAGTTATGAAGAATTTACCGCCAACATTAGTACAGGTAAATTTAGGCTAGCAGACACAGCGCCTGAAGTGTAAGCGCCGTAAATATTTTAGGGTTTAGCTGCAAAGGGACAGGAATCCGACAATTCACTGCCTAAGGTGGCATCCTGGTCGCTTTAGCCGAGAACAACATAGCCAGTGCCTGCCAGTGGTTTTGATTGTAGGTTTTACCCAAAGAGTTGACGCAGACTCAATTATCTCTCTTTCCTCAGCTAACAGCCCCTTTGAGCCTGACTGACAAGCGTTAAGGCCTGTCAATATCAGTGCTAGCAACATTATTCTGGTTTTATTGTTATTCGTAACTATCCTCTGCTTAGTTTATGCGAAAGGTGATGTGTGAGGCTAAGTGTAACAAGCCCCTAATTCTGCGAAAAAATTCTAGCTGAGTAAAAAATTTGCATAAAAAAACAACAGTTGCTTCGCCCCGACCTAGTCTGTACTCTTTTTAAACCGAATCATATTGTAAGGATCGCATAGTGAAAAAAACCTTTAGCCTCATTTGTTTTATCTGTATTTTTGGTGTTTCGGCTCAGGATTTTGACACAGCCAAACTCGATCACTATCTAGACACCCTCGAAACCCATGACAAGGCCATGTTTAGTCTGGCGATCACTGAAAATGGTGAAGCGATTTACCAAAAATCAATCGGTTTTGCCGACGTAGAAAACACACAAAAAGCCAATAAAGACACTCAATACCGCATCGGTTCAATCAGTAAAGTATTTACCTCCACCATGATTTTTCAACTGATTGACGAGGGCAAACTTTCTTTAGATACCTCCTTGGCCACGTATTATCCTAAAGTGAAAAATGCTAAAAAAATCACCATTTCTATGCTCTTAAGTCACCGCAGTGGGATCCATAATTTTACCAATACACCTGAATATATTCAGTATATGACTCAAGCTAAAACCAAAGCTGAGATGGTCAAATTAATCGAAAAACTGGACAGTGACTTCAAGCCAGACAGTCGGGCAAATTACTCAAATACGGGTTATGTACTGCTGGGTTACATTTTAGAAGACATCAGCAAAGACTCCTACGCCAATCAACTACAACAACGTATTGCTACTAAGTTAAACCTGACTAAAACGTTTTATGGAGGGCCAATTACGGTGGCCAATAATCAGGCTAAATCTTATAAACCCTATGTACAGGGATGGTCACCAGAGACTGTGACTGATATGAGTATTCCCCATGGTGCTGGCGCCATCGTATCTACGCCCACAGAGCTCGCAAAGTTCCTTACAAGTCTGCTGACAGGCAAGCTTGTATCCGCAGATTCTCTGGCAAAAATGCAGGAGTTAAACGAAGGTATTGGGCGAGGCCTGTTCAAATTCCCCTTCTACGACAAAACAGCCTATGGTCATAATGGCGGCATTGATGGTTTTAGTTCGTTAGTGGGCTATTTTACAGATGATGGATTGGCGTTCGCCTTGACTGCCAATGGTATGAACTATGGCGTGAACGACCTTACAATTGGCATTTTAAGTATTGTCTTTGGCCGAAAATTTGAGATCCCTGATTTTGACCAAAAAGCAATTGAACTGCCAGAAACAGACTTAGTTAAATATGAAGGTGAGTTTGCGTCACAAGCCATAGCCCTTAAAATTACCATTAAGGTTAAAAAAGGCCAGCTCACAGCACAAGCCACCGGCCAAGCCCCCTTTAACCTTACACCATATTCAAATTCAGAGTTTCGTTTCGAAGATGCAGGGTTAATAATCCTCTTTGCAGCCAACGGTGAAAAAGTTGATTACTCCACCTTCCAACTTAAACAGGCTGGAGGCGATTTCAAATTTACCAGAGAGTGATTTGTTCAAGGAATAAAAAAGCGGCTAGGCCTTACCTAGCCGCTTTTTTATTTGCAGATAGAACTGGGTAATTTAGACCCGCTTTAACAGCCTGTGGAGCAGCTGAACCGCAGAGATGCTATGAATCGTTGCTCCCTACAAATAGTCGAACAACTGGTTCTTAGCCCTCATGACCGTGCTGGGATGGTTTATGTATATCTGGGAATTTATATATCGAGGAGTTTTTTGTTTAGATGGTGGGTCGTGCTGGGTGAAAAACGGTGAGCAAAGCGAGCGAGGAGTGACTTAACGTCACGCCGAGAGTTCTGAACGACAAATCGTGGACGATTTGGCTGGAAGCCCCCCACATGGATGTGTTGTTACATTGAATATAGATTTTGGATATCAGTGAGTGCTGGATTACTTCAGGCATCCTGCCTTACGCCCTTCGGGTTACGCTGTGCGTGTTCACCAAAAACTGTTGGAACAGTTTAGAACAGCTTTAGCTGGCCTGCGTAGCAGGTGAATCGCAGGGATGCGATGAATAATTTTGTTCCCGACAAAATAGTCGAACAACTGGTTCTCACCCCTCACGACCGTGCTGGGATGGTTTATATATATCTGGGAATTTATATATCGAGGAATTTTTTGTTTAGATGGTGGGTCGTGCTGGATTCGAACCAGCGACCAATTGATTAAAAGTCAACTGCTCTACCAACTGAGCTAACGACCCATCTAATTGAAGTACTACTTTCAGTGATAAGCTACAAAGATTATCTATCAATGTAACCTTGGAAATTGGTGGGTCGTGCTGGATTCGAACCAGCGACCAATTGATTAAAAGTCAACTGCTCTACCAACTGAGCTAACGACCCATTTCCACCCGCCTCACTGCGACGGGCGCATATAATACTCAATTGAAATTACAGTGCAAGCCAAAAGCCATTTTATTTTAGTAATTTGGTTTGTTTGCTGAAAAAGCAAACAATTGAGTCAATTACTGAACAAAAATATAACGAGTATTTAGCAATCTACTCTTTTTTTATAAAGTTTTAAGGCGCTTTTCAGCTAACTTAGCAGATGGCGAATCTGGTAATTCTTTTATTAATTGTTCCCACAATTGTTTAGCTCGTGCGGAATTTCCTCTTTCCATCTCTGAAATACCTAATTTCAACAACGCATCTGCGCGTTTGTTTGAGTCTGGATATTTGTTGATCAAAGCCTGAAACTGAGTACTGGCACCCGCCCAATCTTGTTTATTAAACAATAATTGTCCTAACCAATAGTAAGCATTTGATGCATAACTGGAATTCGGAAAGTTTTGCAGAAAGGTTTGGAATGCTGGGATGGCCTGATCATAAAGTTTGTCTTTTAAAATCAGATTAACGGCTTTGTCATAAGCTTCATTTTCATTCGCAGATAAAACCACAGCACCGCTCTGTTGCACATCATTATGGCCACTGGATTGGTTTACTGGAGGGGTATTCATCACTGCAGACATACGTTTATCAATTTCAGCGTACAACTCTCGTTGTCTTTCAAGAATACGCTCTAATTGATAGTTGTGGGTTTCAATACTACCACGCAGTTCATTAACTTCTTGCTGCATAGTATCAAGCTGTAACTGGAGCCTATGTTGTGCCTCTGTGCGCGTGGCAAACATTCTTTCCAACGCTTCTATACGTTGATCATTACTACCGCTGGTAACGTCCGCTACAGGCGCAGGAGCCGCAATTACTGCGGCTCCGTAGACAGCTAGCAGACTAAGCGCAAACTTGCGTTTAATCATGATAACTACTTTTATTGATAAACTAATACACCACGACGGTTTTTAGCAAAAGCCGCTTCAGTCGCACCACTTACTACAGGTTTTTCTTCACCGTAAGAAACAACTGATATTTGTGATGAACTTACACCTGCATTTTGCAAGTAAGTTTGTACTGATTTAGCACGTAACTCACCCAATGCGATGTTGTATTCTGGAGTACCACGGCTGTCACAGTGGCCTTCGACCACAATTGACTGACCAGGGTTACTAGTAAGGAAAGCAGCATGTTTATCTAACACAGAGTAAAAATCTGAGCTGATAGTAGAACGATCAAAATCGAAATAAACAGTTTGTTCATTTTGCAAAGCTTGCAACTGTTGTTTCATTTTTTCCGCTGGTGACAAAACTGGGGTCATAGTTCCAGTTTGTACTTGAGCATTACGCGCTTCCTGAGCCAGACGATCAGCTTCTGCTTGTTCTGCCGCAATACGATTGCGTTCTGCTTGTTGTTCTTCTTCGCTTGGGCCAGACGAACAGGCAACCATAGTCACTATTGGTAAAGCGATGACTAGGCCTTTAAATATTTTATTAAGCTGCATTATTTTTCCTTATTTTAATCTAAACTAAATCAATAGGTTGAACATTATAACAAATACGGTGACCAATTTGGTGCTTTCACCTGCCCATCCGCTGCAGGCAAACGCGCTTTAAATCTTCCATCTAACGAAACGAGTGACAATACCTGCTTCCCTTCATGTAATGTACTATATATTATCATACTACTATTCGGAGCAATACTGGGTGACTCATCTAAAAATGTTTTTGTGAGCACTTGCATATTACCACTATTCATGTCTTGTCTGGCGATATGATAATCACCACGGGTACGATTTACAAAAACTAATTGCTTACCGTCTGGTGTAACAGTACCGCCTAAATTCATTTCGCCTTGAAACGTTAATCGTCTTACTTTATTAGTTGCTAAATCTACTCGATAAATCTGTGGTTTACCACCCCGCTCAGAACTAAATACTAAGCTCTTGCCATCAGGTGTCCAACTCGGTTCGGTGTCAATTGCCCGATCATCTGTAATACGCCGTACTTGTTTACTAGCGATGTCCATTACGTAAATCTCTGGATTACCATCTTTAGAAGATACAAGAGCTAATTGCTTGCCATCAGGAGAGAAGCGAGGAGAACCATTTATTCCCTTAAAATCAGACATTTGTGTCCGAGTCATAGTATAGAGATCTTGGATGAATATTTGCGGTCTTTTATTTTCAAAACTGACATAAGCCAACTTAGTCCCATCGGGTGACCAAGACGGTGACATTAAGGGCTCTTTAGAGCGTAATAACATAGTTTCATTAGCACCGTCGTAATCGGCCACCACCAATTGAAACGGAAACTCAGTAGTCGTTTTATCTCGTACAACAACGTAAGCGATGCGAGTCAAAAATGCACCTTTTTCGCCGGTTAGTTTTTCATACACTACATCACTAATACGATGGGCATATTGACGAAAATCCTTACCACTAATGGTAGCTTGGCGCGCTTCCATTAAATGATCATTACTGGCAATCAATTTACCATTGCTCAGCATTTGTGAGCGCCCACCGGTAATTTGGCCTCGTACCACGTCAATCAACTCAAAAGCGACTTTATATTGATCAATACCCACTGACTCAACAGTGCCAACTAATACCGCTTCAACACCCGTAGCGACCCAAGCACGATAATCTATTTCTTTATCATTACTAGGGTATTGAGGCATGCTGGTCGCATCAATAGGGTTAAATTTACCGCTACGTTTTAAATCAGCAGCAATGACATTAGTCAGTTTTTCTGGCATTAAACCATTACCAATCCACTTAAATGGTACCACCCCAATTGGGCGAGACGTATCGATACCTTCGGTGATCACAATCTCTAGCGCAGCAAAGCTTTTAACACTTACTAACAACCACAAACTACAAATCAATAAGACTTTATTTTTCAACATTATAATCCTGGCTCAACGGTTAAATTAATATCTCTGAGTTTTTCAAATACATCAGCTTCTGAGGATACAGGCAAAGTATCCGACTTTTTCACTGCAGCAATAGCTGCCCGACAAAGTATCGCATCACCCGATAGCTCTTTCACTTGAGTGACCAAACCATTTGATGCTAAACGTATGTTCAAACGGCACGAACGGCCTTTCATTGCATCATCTACTATCAGATTGCGTTGTATGGTTTGCCTGATCAGTGCTTCATATTTTTGCACTTCACTTAGCACCTGTTTATTGCGCCTTTGCTGTCTGCCGGCTTGTTCCGCTTGCAATTGTTCTTCAAGCATTTTTTCCTGAGCCGCTTTTTCACGGGCTTCTTGTTTTTTGCGTTCGGCTTCTTTTAGGGCTTTTTCTTCTTTTTCACGTTTTTCTTTAGCTAATTTGGCTTGTTCGTCAGCTTTTTTCTTTTCCTGTTCTTTCTTTTTACGCTCAGCTTCAAGCTGTTCCGCTTTGGCTTTTTCTTGTTTTTGTTTTTCTCGCGCAGCGACAGCTGCCTGATCGGCTTTTTTCTTTTCTTCCTGTTGTTTTTTAGTGTCTTCTTCGAGTTTGGCCACTTCCAGTTCTTGTTCTTGACGTTTCTTTTCAGCTTCCTCTGCTCGACGTTCAAGATCTTTTACTCGCTGATCTTCTTTTCGACGCTCAGCATCTTGTTGATCTTTAATTTTTTTAACCTGTGTTTCGAGGGTTTGTTGGTCAACCATGGTTGCCTCGATGAGCGGCGCATCCAAAAATACGTCTTCTGGATAGGGGGTGTGAAAACTCATGCTCACAGTTAACACTATGCCTACACTGACATGCAGCGCTATCGACCAAGATAAAGGCAAAGAAAACTTTTTCATCTAAACATGCCTATCGCTTTTTCTTCTCAGGTGGATCGGTCATTAAACCAACCGAGGGGACACCAGCACGTTGCAGCAAAACCATTAATTGTACGACTTCACTATAAGGCACAGCCCCATCACCTTTAACCACAACGGGTGTCGTTGGCTCTAACTGCAAATGTGCTGCCACTAAGGTTGCAAGGTCAACCGCTGACATGGACTGATCTTGAGAATCTCCCACGTTCAAATAAAACTTTCCTTGCGCATCAACTGAAGCTATTAGTGGGGGCTTACTGTCTTTATCTAAGGATGCCGCTTCGGCTTTAGGTAAATCAACTTTAACTCCCTGAGTAATCAAAGGCGCTGTCACCATAAAAATAATTAACAACACCAACATTACGTCGATATAGGGCACTACGTTAATTTCTGAAACCGGCCGTCTGCGTTTGCGCGTATAGGTATTCATGGGTGTGTAACCTTAGTTATGGCTAACTGGACGGGCGGCAGAGTCAGCGTTGCTGGCTAAAGCCTGACGATGCAATATGCTCGAAAATTCTTCCATAAAATTGCCATAGTTATTTTCAAGTTTTTCAACTTGGTGACTAAAGCGGTTATAGGCAATAACCGCTGGGATAGCAGCAAACAAACCCATAGCCGTAGCGATCAAGGCTTCTGCTATACCGGGCGCAACCATCGCCAGAGTAGCTTGTTGTACTTCACCCAAGGCTATAAAGGCGTTCATGATACCCCACACAGTTCCAAATAATCCGATATAGGGGCTGATAGAGCCCGCCGTGGCTAAGAAGGGCAAACGATTTTCCAAGCTGTCTATTTCTCTCGACAATGCCACACGCATAGCACGGTAAGAGCCATCCATCACCGCCTCAGCTGGTGTAGAAGGGCTTTTACGCAAACGTACATATTCTTTAAAACCTGCACAAAACATGCTCGACATGCCTTCAATAGACTGGCGAGCAGAGAGTTCTTGATAGAGTTTATTTAAATCCACACCAGACCAGAACTTGTCTTCAAATTTTTTCATTTCAGTACGCGCAAAGGTAAGCGCTTTACTACGTTCAAAAATAAACGCCCATGAAAAAATCGATACCGCTAATAGCAGTAACATCACAAATTGAACTAATATGCTGGCTTGTAAAAAAAGGTCAAAAAAGTTTAAATCAGACGACACCGGTGAGTTCCCCTAAAATTTTTGCAGGTATTGCTTGTGGTTTCATTGTGGATAAATTAACGCAAGCAACCTTGATTAACGCACTAACCAAACATTGTTGGTTTGGGCTTATTATTGTTTGTTTAAAAACCAGACTTGCACGCTTCAATTCTACTATTTCGCTTTCAATACACAACAACTGATTGAAGCGTGCAGGCGCGTGATTATCCATTTCAACGCGTTTGACGACAAAACCCACAGAATGTTCCAAAAGTTCATCTTGTTCTATGCCTAAGTTTCGCAACCATTCGGTTCTGGCCCGTTCAAAAAATTTTAAATAGTTGGCGTAATAGACAATGCCACCAGCATCCGTATCTTCGTAATACACTCTTATGGGGTGTAATTGCTTCATATTATATAAAAGGCTCAATAGTAGATTTAAAGACTGAGGTAAATTGAATGATTATGCGGAAGTCTTGTTTGTTATATTTATTGCTTGTATCACCAACTGTAAATATTTTTAATATAAATTTCAATAAGTTAATTGATAGTTAAGTAAGTTATCGTAATTAATTTATTCATACGGAGTAATCCAATGATCTGAATTTTCATGCATCTCCACATACAACGCAAGCTACATTCACCATACTTTAATTAATCGATTTATTTTTAAGCAATTAATTTAAATCATTGTTTTAATTAAACTTATTAACAGACAAAAAACTATTAACACTCCATTAACCTCAATTTGCAATAGCTATGCATTAAATAATCTAATGCGAACAGATAATTTATCTCGTTTGTCAGCTTATACAGAATCACTATAATTATGTCTGTTTTCTCGACAACGGTAGTGCTGAACAAGCATTGCAGTTGGCGGATTCTCCAGTCAATTTTGACGTTGACTAATGTGTTCCCTGGATATTCCTGCAACAGTTTTGTTGTTAACCCACGAATTTCGTGGGTTTTTTTTGTCTTTTTTTTGGTGATAAACCATGTATGAAGGCATTTACGTATATTGTTACAAAATGTGTTTAACTGGGAGAGTAGTCTTTATTAAAGTGCAAAAAGGCTCTTTGTGTTGCAATTCTGCCACGAGGTGTGCGTTGTAAAAATCCTTGCTGAATTAAAAACGGCTCAATCACATCTTCAATAGTATCTTTCTCTTCACCAATCGCCGCCGCCAAATTTTCCAGCCCGACAGGTCCGCCCATAAATTTATCGATGATCGCCACTAATAGTTTTCTGTCCATGTAATCAAAACCTTCACTATCCACATCCAACATGTCTAAGGCTTGACTAGCAATATTAGCGGTAATCTCGCCGTTGGCTTTTACTTCAGCAAAGTCTCGCACACGTCTCAGTAAACGGTTACTGATCCGTGGGGTGCCTCTAGAGCGCCTTGCAATCTCAATAGCACCCGCTTCATCCATGATTAAATTTAGATAAGACGCAGAACGTTTTACAATCGTGGTTAAATCTTTGACATTATAAAACTCTAAACGCTGTACTATGCCAAAACGGTCACGCAGGGGTGATGTTAACGAGCCAGCTCTAGTCGTCGCGCCAATTAAGGTAAAAGGGGGTAATTCGAGTTTAATCGAACGAGCTGCGGGGCCTTCACCAATCATAATATCGAGCTGATAATCTTCCATGGCTGGATAGAGAATTTCTTCCACCACAGGTGACAAACGATGGATTTCGTCAATAAACAGTACATCGTTTTCTTCAAGGTTGGTCAGTAATGCCGCTAAATCACCGGCTTTTTCGAGTACCGGCCCTGAGGTAGTTTTAATCCCAACGCCCATTTCATTGGCGACGATATTGGCTAAAGTGGTTTTACCCAGCCCTGGAGGACCAAAAATCAATAAATGATCGAGAGGCTCCTGACGTTTACGAGCTGCCGCAATAAAGATTTCCATCTGCGTACAGACATGCTCCTGCCCCGTATAATCGGCCAACATTTTGGGGCGAATAGCGCGGTCAATAACTTCGTCTTCGCGATTGGAAGTGGGTTGGATTAGTCGGTCGGCTTCTATCATCTTTATTACAACAAGTTAGTACTAAGTAATGGTTTTATATACAGTAACAGAACTTGTATTCTCGCACCACTTGGAAATAGTTGGCGTCTGTTAAAACCAGTGTAAAAAGCTCGAATACTCGATTATATCATCGCCCTTAAGGCATCACGGATAAGTGCTTCACTGCTCATATCTGGCTTATACACAGAGTTAATAACCTTACTGCCTTGCGCGGGTTTGTAACCCAAAGCGACTAAGGCACTTAAGGCATCTTCTTTAACGTCATTGACTTGTAAAAAGGTATTCTCGATAGGCAAACTGGCCACACGTCCGGCAGCACCAGTATGTTCAGGTGCAACCGACAATTTAGTTAATCTGTCACGCATTTCAATCACTAAACGCTCAGCGGTTTTTTTACCTACTCCGGGTAACTTAGTTAGCGAGGTAATATCATCCAAACTAATGGCCTGCATAAATTGCTGGGCATTCATGCCTGACAAAATAGTTAGAGCCAATTTAGGTCCCACCCCCGTGGCTTTGATTAATTCACGAAATACCGCACGTTCTTGTTTGTTGGCAAAACCAAATAACAGTTGAGCATCTTCTCTTACCACAAAGTGCACACACAAATAAACTTCCTGTCCCACCTCGGGTAGCTGGTAAAAGCTGGTCATGGGCACACTTACTTCGTAACCTATGCCACCCGCCTCAATTAATACCTCGGGCGCTTGTTTTTCTAATAAGATGCCACGAATACTACCGATCATAATATGTCCTTGTCAGGCTTGAGATGTGCATTTAGCGTAAACGTCCACGCACGGTTTTAGTGGCTTGGCCCAACATTTTAATCAGGCTTTGTTGGGTGTGGCTATGGCATAGTGCCACCGCTAATGCGTCGGCGGCATCAGCTTGAGGTGAAGCCTTAAGTTTCAATAAATAGGTGACCATATGTTGCACTTGTTTTTTGTCGGCATTGCCCTTGCCCACCACAGATTGTTTTATTTGTCTGGCCGAATATTCAGCGACCTGCAGGTCATGGTTAGTTGCCGCGACGATGGCAGCTCCCCTCGCCTGTCCCAACTTTAAAGCCGAATCAGGGTTTTTGGCCATAAATACCTGCTCAATGGCAAATTCGGTGGGCTGAAACTGGGCAATAATTTCACTCACACCATCAAATATTTGTTTTAAGCGCGGGGCAAGTGCATCACCTTGCATTCGAATACAACCACTGCCTAAATACTCTGCTTTAGCGCCGACTTGTTTAATGACGCCATAACCAGTGATGCGAGAACCAGGATCGATGCCCAAAATGATAGCCATTATGTGTCACTCACAAAATTAAGCATGGCGGGTTGGTCGGGCACAAAAAGCATAATGGCTTCTTTATTACTCGGTGACCAGACTTTGTCCATGGCTTGATTTTTATCTAACCATAAAAAAGCACTGTGTTCGGTGAGTTCGATGTTTTGAGCAACCGCCACTTGCAAGGCAAACACATATTCAGTATTAACCGCGGCATCAGGGGGGTAACGATGGCGCCAGCGAGGGCGGATTTCGTAAAGATTAGTTTTTTTGCAGTCGATTAACTGATAATGCAACGCGGCTATATCAATGCCGGTTTCCTCGAACACTTCTCGCTGAGCGGTTTGGCAAGGCGTCTCATCAACTTCACGAGTACCTGTCACGGATTGCCAAAATAAAGGGTCATCATTACGTTGTAAAACCAGTACCTGCCCCGCATCATCATAAATGACTATCAGGGCAGATTCAGGAATACGCCATTGGCTATTCATTTGGCGGTAGCAGGCTTATTTTTCGATAGTCGGTTTAACAACCTGAATAGCCAGTTCTTTTAATTGCTCTGGATTGGCTTCACCCGGTGCATCAGTCAAAGGGCAAGCAGCGGTATTGGTTTTGGGGAAGGCCATTACATCACGGATTGACGTTGCCCCTGTCATTAACATCACCAAACGGTCTAAACCAAAGGCTAAGCCAGCATGGGGAGGTGTTCCGTATTTTAATGCTTCAAGTAAAAAGCCAAATTTAATTTGCGCTTCTTCATCGCTAATGCCCAATAACTGAAAGACTTTAGCTTGCATATCTTGTTGGTGAATACGTACCGAACCACCACCTAACTCACAACCATTTAAGACCATGTCATAGGCATTTGAAATCGCGTTGGCGGGATCAGCAGCTAATTGCTCTGGTGTCATATCACGTGGCGCGGTGAAGGGGTGATGCAAAGCATATAAACGGCCATCGACTTCTTCGAACATGGGGAAGTCAACCACCCATAATGGACGCCATTCACCTTGTAACAAACCTAGGTCTTCACCCAACTTAAGGCGTAAAGCGCCAAGGGCTTCAGTGACAACGGTTTTACTGTCGGCACCAAATAAGATCAAGTCACCAGTTTGCGCACCGCAACGTGCCACAATACCTTGGGCAACGTCTTCACTTAAAAACTTAAGTACTGGCGATTGCAAACCTTCCATGCCCGCAGCGAGATCATTAACTTTCATCCAAGCCAAACCTTTAGCACCATAGATGCCAACAAACTTGGCATAATCGTCTAATTGTTTGCGTGATAAACTGGCGCCTCCTGGCACACGGATTACCGCTACACGACCATTGGCATCATTGGCAGGTCCAGAAAACACTTGAAACTCAACGTCTTTGACTAGATCCGCTACGTCACATAATTCCAGTGGATTACGTAAATCAGGTTTATCACTACCAAAACGACGCATAGCCTCGGCATAGGTCATTTGTGGGAAATCGCCTAAGTCCACATTGAGCATTTTTTGAAAGAGATCACGGATCATACTTTCAGCAATAGCCATTACGCCATTAGCATCTAAAAAGGTGGTTTCGATATCTATTTGGGTAAATTCAGGCTGACGATCAGCACGTAAGTCTTCGTCACGGAAACATTTAACGATTTGATAATAACGGTCCATACCCGCCATCATCAGCAATTGTTTAAACAACTGTGGAGATTGTGGTAAGGCAAAAAACTGGCCTTTGTGGGTACGACTTGGCACTAAATAATCGCGCGCGCCTTCAGGCGTGGCTTTAGTTAATATGGGTGTTTCGATATCTAAAAACCCAGCGCCGTCCATAAAGTTACGAACGGCATGAGTCACCTTAGCGCGAAACTTTAAACGATCGCTCATCAGTGGGCGACGTAGGTCTAAATAGCGGTATTTAAGGCGCTGTTCTTCAGAGTTTTCTTGGTTCCAGTCCAGAGGCAATGGTGCGGATTTGTTGAGGATAGTCAGTGACTTACCTAACATTTCAATTTCACCAGTCGACATATCGGCATTCACTTGGCCTGCGGGTCTAGCACGCACTAGGCCACTTAGCTGTACACAAAATTCGTTACGCAAACTGTTAGCAGTATCAAACAACTCAACCAAATCGGGATCAAATACCACTTGTACTAAACCTTCACGATCACGTAAATCGATAAAAATAACACCGCCAAGATCGCGACGACGATTTACCCAACCACATAAGGTTACGGTTTGCCCAATATAGGATGCATTGATATTGCCACAATAATCTGTGCGCATGAAACTCGCCTCTACAACAGTTAATTCGAATGAAATTTACGGCCGAGTAGTATATACCCAAGTAACTTTAAAATGCATCGCAAGGCTTAAATTAAAGCGGATTTTATTGCAGCCATGCACAACTCAAGCCCAAGGACACAGGCAGTTACAATCCTAGCCAAGGCTTATTAGCTCAGTGAAGTGATTTACTGCGTGAGGATTACATAATCAATCAAGTAAATATTTAATATTATTATCAATAATTTAACTGTGGTTCTAATGCTTATGCTACACCTCGCTCCTTTACGATTGGTCAAGCATTTTTGGTAATCAATACTGACGCTCTGGATCGTCAATTGAGCCGTCCAAAATGCCATGTTAGAGTGCCGCCTCAAAAAAATAAGCTGCTTATTTAGCAAAAAATAATCAAGCAGCAATACGACGGAGTCATTATGCGAAGTATTAATATGCGAACAAGCTTAGTAGCCACAGCGATCAGTGCTGCTCTTGCCTTAACAGCCTGCTCACCTTCGGTATCAACCGACACAGCTAACAAAACTGATTCAACTAAAACAATGGCGGTAAAACAAACGATGAATGTATTGTTAGAAAAAAGCCCTTTAGATTACCAAGCTCCACAATTTGATAAAATTCAAATGGACAGTTATGAGCCCATGTTCAGCCAAGGCATGGCCGAGCACGCTGCCGAAATTAGCACTATTGCCAATAATCCAGAGCCTGCGACTTTTGATAATACCTTAGTGGCCATGGAAAAAAGCGGTGAGTTGTTAAGCCGTGTATCAACGGTGTTTTCTGCCTTGTCGGGGGTGATTTCTAACGACGAATTTTTACGCATCGAAGCAGAACTTGCACCACTTTTATCCGCCCATAATGACAACATTTATTTAAATGAGACCTTATTCAAACGGGTTGAAGCTATCAATGCCAGCAAAGCAAAATTAAACGCCGAAGATCAACGTTTAGTAGATTATTACTACAGCGAGTTTGTGCGTGCAGGCGCTAAATTAGACGATGCACAAAAAACCACTATGCGTGATATCAACGAGCAAATCTCCAGTCTACAAACTGAGTTTTCACAAAACCTGTTAGCGTCGTTTAAAAATGATGTGATCATCGTTACAGATAAAAACCAATTAAGTGGTTTGTCAGAGTCAGACATCGCCAGCTTGGCGCAAGCGGCTAAAGGTGCTGAACAAGAGGGTTATATGATTACCTTGGTGAATACCACTCGCCAACCCATATTATCCAGTTTGGCTAACCGTGACCTACGCCAGCAAATATGGCAAAAGTCTGCAGGACGTGCCATGGATACTAATGGCCCTGTATTGTTAAAACTTGTCGAATTGCGTGCACAAAAAGCCAGTTTGTTGGGATATGCCAACTGGGCAAGCTATGCTACCGAAGATCAAATGGCTAAAAATCCAACTGCGGTATTAGACATTCTCGATAGACTAGCCCCACAAGCCCTAGTAAAAGCTAAAGTTGAAGCGGCAGATATTGAAGAGCAGATGAAGGCAGACGGTCTTACTGGGCCAGTCCAAGCTTGGGACTGGGCCTATTATGGCGAAAAAGTCAGAAAGGCCAAATATGACTTAGATGACAGTCAAGTTAAACCTTATTTCGAATTAAACTCAGTACTCGAAAAGGGTTTGTTTTTTGCCATGGAAAAACTTTATGGCATTCACTTTAGCGAACGTAAAGACCTACCGGTTTACCATGCAGATGTACGTTGTTTTGAAGTGTTTAATCAAGATAACAGCAGCATTGGTCTGTTTTACTTTGACCCTTATGCCCGCGAAGGCAAAGGTGGTGGTGCATGGATGGGAGAGTTTGTTACTCAAAGCTTTTTGTTTAACGAAAAACCCGTGGTATTTAACGTCTTAAACAATGTTAAACCCGCGCCAGGTCAGCCAACACTCTTATCTTTTGACGA
The DNA here is from genome assembly GCF_001565895.1 of Paraglaciecola hydrolytica. Lineage (GTDB taxonomy): Bacteria > Pseudomonadota > Gammaproteobacteria > Enterobacterales > Alteromonadaceae > Paraglaciecola > Paraglaciecola hydrolytica. The sequence goes on along the minus strand of NZ_LSNE01000009.1, from coordinate 303,733 downwards.
AGCCACTACCTTGTTCCACGAGTTTGGTCATGCAGCTCACGGGTTGTTTTCGCAAGTTAAATATCCGAGCTTAGCCGGTACTAATACCGCTCGTGACTTTGTTGAGTTTCCTTCTCAAGCACATGAAGATTGGAACATCGAACCCAGCGTGATTGCCAACTACGCCAAACACTATCAAACGGGGGAAGCTATTCCAGCGGATTTACTTGAGCGTGTGCTTAATTCAGTAAAATTTAACCAAGGTTATGACACCACCGAATATTTAGCTGCCGCTTTGCTGGATATGGAATGGCATTTGATTGGCCCAGATGCCAAGATCACCGATGTCGCCGCTTTTGAACAACAAGCTTTGGCCAAACACGGGCTTGACTATGCGCCCATACCCTCACGTTATAAATCGGCTTATTTTAGCCATACCTTTGCCGGTGGTTATTCTGCGGGTTATTACGCCTATTTGTGGACAGAAGTGTTCGCCGCTGATGCCTTTACTCATATGCAAAAAAATGGCGGTTTAAACCGTGAAAACGGTGATGAATTCCGTGAAAAAATCCTGTCTATTGGTAACAGTAAAGACTTAATGGAAAGCTATGTTGGCTTTCGTGGACAACAACCTGACACCGATGCATTGTTAAAACGTCGTGGTTTAGTGCACTAATCTACTACATAACAATATGTTTGTTTTATACAACGCCCCTAACTAGGGGCGTTTTTGTATGTGATAAAGTCACTACCAATTGGTAAGCAAATATTGCCTATCGTTAACGTCGTACAAAAACTACTTTAACAATAGAGACTTAAGCGTTTTTAAGACTTCAGTCCTCTCACTTTACCCGAGGATCTCACACTGTTAATCTAGGGATTAAAATTATAACAAGTCAGGGATTTCACTATGATCGAAACACGCATGCTCGAAATAAACAACATTACCAAAACCTATGCCAATGGTGTCAAAGCACTCAATGGCGTGAATTTATCCATCGCTAAAGGCATGTTTGGTTTGCTTGGCCCAAATGGGGCAGGCAAGTCCAGTTTGATGCGCACCATTTCAACACTGCAACAGCCCGATACCGGCAGTATCGTGTTTGATGGTACCGATGTACTCACTCAGCCCAACGAGTTACGTCAGCGCTTAGGTTATCTTCCACAAGATTTTGGCGTCTACCCACGTATTAGTGCCTACGACTTATTGGATCATTTAGCCATCTTAAAGGGCTTAAGTAACAAGGCTCAACGTAAAGAAGCAGTTGATGGTTTGTTAGCTCACACCAATTTATTTCAACATCGTAAAAAAGCAGTCAGTGGATTTTCCGGTGGTATGCGTCAGCGTTTTGGTATTGCTCAAGCTTTGTTAGGTGATCCCGATTTATTGATCGTGGATGAACCCACCGCAGGTCTTGACCCCGAAGAGCGCAACCGCTTCCATAATTTATTAGTCAGTCTAGGCGAGCAAAAAGTGGTGATCCTATCCACCCATATTGTGGATGACGTATCTGAACTGTGTGCCAATATGGCCGTGCTTGGCAATGGTGAAATACTGTTACAAGGCAACCCATTAACCGTAACTGAAGAGCTAAAAGGTCAAATCTGGCGCAAAGTGGTCACCTTAGATGAAGCCACTCAACTCGAAAGCCAACTGGCGGTGATATCTAAACGCCTATTTGCCGGTAAAACCGTATTACATGTACTTGCCCCTGAGGCACCTGAGGGCTTTGAAAGCGCACCTGCTACTTTGGAAGATGTGTACTTCTCGACCTTACATCGTTCACGTGCAAATCAAGCCGCTTAAGGAGTAGTGTATGTTACTTGCAATGCTTAGATTTGAATGGCGTTATTTTGTGCGCCAACCCTCATTTATTGTTACCTGCATGGTATTTTTTCTGCTGCCCTTTTTAGCCATGGTAGTGGATCAAGTGCAGATTGGTTCTGGCGGTAATGTGCTGTTTAACAGCCCCTTTGCCATTACCCAAAGTTTATTGATCCTCGGGATTTTTGGCATGTTTATGGTGGTTAACTTTGTCGCCAATACCGCTACCCGCAATGATATTAATTTAATGGCAGAGATTATCTCAACCAAACCCATTAAACCCTTGGGCTATAATCTTGGCCGTTTTATCGGTGCCTATTTAGTCTGTGTGACCGTGTTTGCTATGGTACCGCTGGGTTTATTTTTTGGCAGTATCATGCCTTGGCTTGATGCCGAGCGCCTTGGTGCCAACTCCTTTGCTTTGTATCTGGCACCTTTTTTGGTGTTTTCACTGACCACCATTTTTGTCTTAGCTAGCCTGTTTTATGCAGTCGCCCAACAATTTAAAAGCACCATGGCGGTATATCTATCTGCCTTAGCTTTGTTTATATCTTATGTTATTGCTGGCCAAGTATTTGATGAGCCAGACCAACGCAGCATTCGCGCTTTACTGGATCCCTTTGCACTTAACACCTTTGGTGAATACGCGCGTTACTGGACAGCCTTTGAGAAAAACAGCTTGTTACCCGCCTTAGACGGTTTTATTTTGCAAAACCGTTTGTTGTGGTTAGCCATTGGCAGTGTGATTTTAATAGTGGGTGGAGGTTTGTTTCGGCCTCTGAGTTTATCCACTAAAAAATCCAAAACGCTCCTCAAAGCAGAAGCGATTGATACCACCCTACTCACTAAAAATTTCCAGCACCGTACACTTACTTCCAATGCGTGGGCACAATTCACCAGTCGCACTCGTTTTGAAATCAAACAGGTATTTTTAAGCCCGGCTTTTTTAGTGTTATTGCTGTTTTCGAGTTTTCAGTTAATCGCCAATTTTTTTGAAATCAGTGGCATGTTTGGCACTCCCAACTGGCCACTGACCCAGACAATGGTGAGTTTGATTGGTGGTTCATTTTCCTTGATGTTGATCATTGTCATCACTTACTACAGTGCTGAAGTAGTGTGGCGCGAACGCACCGTCGGCATGGGCGACATTGTTGACAGTATGCCAGTACATAACCTCACCTTTTGGTTATCTAAACTGGTCGCGGTGTTACTGGTGGTGATTGCTCTTTATGTACTGGGTACCGTATGCGCCATTATCAATCAATTATTGTCGGGTTATTCTAATATTGAGTTGGGTCAGTACTTCATTCGTTTGTTGTATTTTGATGCCCTGCCCTTTTGTTTATTAGTGTTATTGGCCTTCTTTTTACAAGCCATTAGCCCCAATAAATACGTAGGCATGTTGCTGTTTGTCGGCTACTTTTTTGTCTCCTTAGCCTTTAGTCAACTTGGCATCGAACACAACATGTTTAACTTTGGCGCAGGCCCGCGTTTGCAATATTCCGACCTCAATGGTTATGGCTGGTTTATGCAAACCCAGCACTGGTACATGTTTTACTGGCTAAGTTTGTCAGTGGTATTGGGGGTACTCAGTTTTGGTTTATGGCAGCGCGGCCCGAGCTCTAACCTTAAACAGCGTTTAAGCATGTTAGGTTATCAGCTAGGCAGTAAAGGCTGGGCGGTAGCTACCGTCGCCTTGTTATGTTTTGTAGGCAGCGGCGCATGGATCCACTACAACACCAAAGTACTCAACGACTTCTACAGCCAGGATGAAATTCTCGATTTTCGCGCTGACTATGAGAAAAAATATGTCGAGCTAGAACTACAAGCTTTCCCAAGCGTAACCGCGGTAGATGCCACTGTGGATATTTACCCCAGTGAACGACGCATTGAAGCGAGCGCAGCAATCAAAGTGGTAAACCGCAGTAGCCAAGCTATTAACCGCTTTTTAGTTAACTTGCCACAACATAGCCGTGATGTCAGCGTTACCATTGTAGGTGGGCAACTGGGAGAAGTGGATGAAAAATTCAATACTGCATGGTTTGAGTTTAGCCAGCCATTAGCGCCGGGAGAAGAGCGCAGTGGCGTCATCGCTGTTGTGCGTGAACATAAGGGTTTTAAAGATGCAGGTGAAGATCCAACCCTAATCAACAATGGTACTTTTATTGATAATTTCGCCTTATTTCCAAGCTTTGGATTTAATGAAGGTATCAGGATAAACGACCGCCATGAACGCCGTAAACGAGATCTTGAACCACTGCAACGGGCTTATTTGCTAGAAGACTCTAGCCATTACAACGAAAGCTTTTTTGGCCCAGGTGTCGAGTTTATTGATTTTAGCGCCACCATCTCCACCAGCGGCGATCAATTTGCTATCGCCCCAGGTTATCTGCAAAAAGAGTGGCAACAAGACGGCCGTAACTATTATCGTTATGAAATGGACGCGCCTATGGTTAACTTCTTTAGCCTGATGTCGGCCAAACTGGAAAGCAAAAAAGAAGTCTATAAAGGCATAGATTTAGAGGTGTATTACCATGCAAGCCATGCTTGGAATATCGACCGCATGCTTGAGTCGGCCAAGGACTCTATTGATTATTTCCAACAAGCTTTTGGGCCCTATCAACACAAACAGCTACGTATTATTGAGTTTCCGGGATATCGCGGTTTTGCCCAGAGTTTTGCCAATACCGTACCTTATTCAGAAGGCATAGGTTTTATCACTGACTTACGTGATCCTAAGGATATTGACCCGGTTTATTATGTGACCGCCCACGAAGTTGCTCATCAATGGTGGGGCCATCAACTCAACGCCGCCAATGTGCAAGGTAGTGCCATTTTGTCTGAATCATTATCGCAATATAGCGCGCTGATGGTGATGAAAAATAAATACGGCGAAACCCGTCTCAGAAAATTTTTAACCTATGAGTTAGATCGCTATTTACGTGGCCGTTCGTCGGAGTTACTCGAAGAAATGCCCTTTATGCGCTCTGAAAATCAGCAATATATCCACTATCAAAAAGGCTCTATTGTGATGATGGCCCTAGAGCATGAATTAGGCGAAACTGCCCTTAATCAAGCCTTACGGGGATTATTAGAGGAGTATAAATTTAGAAGTGATTTGTACCCTACTACCTTAGATTTACTGCGCTATTTAAATGAAGTTGCCACCCCTGAACAGCAAACTACTATCCAAGATATGTTTGCGCAAATCACCCTCTACGATTTGCGTGCTACAGCGGTAGAAAGTGAAACGCTGGCTGACGGTAAATTCAAAATCAAACTCACTGTCTCCGCGGCTAAATACAGTGCCGATGGTAAAGGCCAAGAAAACGAACAGCCTTTTGCGCAAGACGTTGAAATAGCTTTATTCAGCGCCGATCCCAATGATTTTGGTGCAGATAACAAAGTTATTTATCAAGGCGTTCACTCACTACAAAGTGGTGAAAGCACCTTAGAAATAACGGTAGATACACTACCCACTTACGCTGGCATTGACCCTTTTGTACGTTTTATTGACAGGGATACCGGCAATAATATTATTAAGCTCTAGTTAGTAGTAGCCCCAAATAAAACAGCCCTCACAATGAGGGCTGTTTCACATTAGTACTTTGACTTACGACAGCTATGTCTTAGAAAAGTGCGGCTTATTTGGAGCGAAAAATGAGCTCTTTTATTTTTTGCAGCTTGGGTGCTACCACCGGCACCGTCAGCATGGTACTGCCCACCGCCATAATCAGCAGTGCGGTAAAGGTTTCATTGGTGATAATTTCTTTATCAAGCAGTACATTAGCGAAGATGATCATAATCAGCGCCTTGGTCTGCAGCAACCAACCGATAATCGAAGCCTCACCTTTTTTCCACCTCAGGATCTTGCCTGCTGCATGCACACCCACCAGCTTACCCGCCACAGAAGCAACCAGCAGTATCGCCGCCGCCACAAACACAGCTGTGCCACCCACATCCCAGTTAGTACGCAACCCCGTACTAAGGAAAAACACGGGCATGATGATCATCAGCACAAAGTGACGCAGCTTGTCCATATCCTCCTGATTAAACCATTCACCATCCATTACCGCACCCGCAAGGAAGGCACCCACCATGTAGTGCAAACCCGCCCAGTCAGCGGCCAACCCACAGATTGCCAACCAGATAAAACCCGCATACCAGCGGTCTTTTTCCTCAATCGCGAGCATGAGTTTGCGGAACAAATACGCCGCCAACGCAAAACCAAGTAAAAACATACCTTGGCGTCCAACACGCTCCCAATCCAGCAGGATCAGCGCCAGCACACCCCAGATAGCAATATCGTCGAGACTGGCGTAGCGCAAAATACGCTGACCAATTGGCTGACGCAGGATTTCCAGCTTTTCCATCAGTAAAATCAAAATCGGCAACGCCGTTACCGCGCAGGCCATGCCTACACCGAGGATAAATTGCCAGGTCATGCCTTTGCTACCAATCCACCCATCACTAAACCCCATCATCGCCACCGCTGCCCCACAACCGAATAGTAGTGGTGTGCCCAAAGCCAGTCCGGCGGTGATACTGCTTTCACGTTTGTAAGCCCAGACTTTTTTTAGATCCAGTTCGATACCAGCAATCCATACAAAGATCATCACCGCCCACCAAGCGATACCGTTAAGCGCTAGAATGACATCGGGGTTGAATACAAAGGCGTAATAGTCAGGAAATATCTTACCTAGTACGCCGGGGCCAAGCACAATGCCCATGATGATTTGCACCACAACCAAGGGCGCCCAGTAATCGGTGCGACCAAGACGCCAAATAAGATAGGGAAGAGTAAAAATGATCACCATAGCGATCAGAAATATTTCTGTTGTTGTCATGTACATCTTGTTAAGACCTTACTTCTCATTAGGTATTTTTTTGTTGGCAGTATCGCTTTTTTGACGAGGCGAAAATACTACCGTCATAGCTGAAGTGAGCAGGACACTAAGAGTAACCAGTACAGAGGCCGGTTTCCTCATTTGTTGAATCAAAGCCATTGCTGTCTATAAACCGCCGTCAAACAAACCCTTTTGTACGTTTTATGGACAGGGATAGCGGCAATAATATTAATACGCTTTAGTACATGCTTTTACAGCAGTAAAACTTAAAACAGCCCCCATGATGAGGGCTGTTTTTTATCTGTATCTAAGACCAAATTCAGTCAGAAAAAATTATAAGTATTTTAGCTAATTGCTGCTTCTCACGTTAAATAGCAATACCTAGTCTGTAAAGGTAACTTGATACTTATTAAGCAGTATTTTTTCTGGTCTGCCCTGCATTTCCACACGGCCTTCATCCCAAATTTTTATCAGCTCCTGTCTTTTGGCACTCGGAATTTTTTTAGAGAAAATGGGGAATTCAACTAATTTTTTTTCTAAGCCGGGCCGCACGATCTCTAACTCATCATCTAACTTAAGTTGATTTAGTACATGCTGTAATACAAGCTCGTTGTCAGCATATATGTCGACGCGATTTTCTTTAATCATGCGAAAAATCCGATCGACTACGTCGGCATCACCCGCGATCACTTCAACAAAATTCGAATTTTGTGGGTCATCGATATAATGTTGATATTCCACACTCATTGAACTGTAATCCCAGCCTGGCCCGGTCGCGATGCGTTTGCCTGTTATGGATTGAATACCATTATAACGCCAAGGATCATTTCGCCTGATGACAAAGGCTGAGGTATAGGCAAAGGTTGCTTCACTGGCGTATTCGAAGGCATTTTCTGCATTTTTGGATAGGAGGTATTCGGGCAACATATCGCATAGACCTTCAGCCACCATATCTAGCCCTCTGGCTAGAGGCACTTCAAAATATTCCAGTTGATAGCCTTTCGCTGAGTATATTTGCTGCACCATATCGATCACAACACCACGATCAGAGGAGCTTGCTGTGGGAAATATTGTCATCGGTGCCCATTGGTCGTAACACACTTTTAAAGTCTTAGCCTGAGCCATGTTGGCCATGCCGGTGGCTGCCAAAATGAACATAAGAGACAACACACCCAGCATCTTTTTACTTGTTGGCTTTTTACTTTTCAACTGTTTGCTCTTAAACCGCTTATTTTTCAACACGATCTCGACCTTTATCTTTAGCACCATAGAGTTTCACATCGGCGCGTTTAAATAGCTCGTCTACTGAATTATCTTGAGGCCCAGCAGTCACAATACCCAGGCTCACAGTGTAGGTAAGGGTTTTACCATCTACCTGCAAAACTGATTTGGCAATTGCCTTGCGTATTTTATCGGCCAACAAGAAAGCGTCATCAAGGCCTGTACTATTAAGAAATATGGCAAATTCTTCTCCGCCCAATCTGCCGACCAGATCTGATTTTCGCAAAAATGTCTGAATGGTTTGGGTAAAATGAATGAGTACTTTGTCACCGATAAAATGGCCATAACTATCATTGATGGTTTTAAAGTAATCTAAATCCATCAACACAAAAGACCCGGAGGATTTTTGTCGTTGGCAAAGAATTAATAGATGTTGTGCTGTTTCAAAAAAACTGCCGCGATTTAAGACTCCGGTTAAAGAATCTGTTCTGGCGAGATTTTGTAGCTTTTCATTCAAAATTTGTAATTCTGCCGTGCGCTTAGCGACTGCCTCCTCTAACCAATTACGCTTGGCTTGCTCATCTTCTAATAATTGCTGTTTATCCTCTTCGATGGCACAAAGCATGTTATTCATATGCTGTTGCAACTGACTAAGTTCGTTATTTTCAACGTTCGAGAGCGTAATTCGTTTACTGATGTTTTGGCTGAGTTGCACCTCTTCCACTTGCGACATCAACTCTTTTATAGGCCTTGCCATATAACGATCAAAAGCCCAAATAAACAAACAAAATAGTACCGTTAATTTTATAAATGCGGTAAATGCAATCAAGGCAAATCCAAATAAAACCCGATCTAATACCACTTCTGACGATGAATAAAGTACTAAGGTACCAAGAAAAACTTGCTCCTCATGGAGTTGCCAATTTAATTCAGATTTTGTATCGAAAATGGACAAAGGGACTGAGTCTGGCGTGTAAGAACGTTTAGAAATCATGGTTTGGCCATATTTATCGCTTACATCGACACCTTCGATAATGGGCATTTTTACCAGACCATCAATGAGTACATTCAATTGAGTTTGATTGTATTGCCACAAACTGGTCGCGATAGGACCGCGCACGGTGTCTTCCAACTGCCTCAACTCACTTGAGATTGAGTCCTGCGTTTTCAAATATTCACTTAAAAACTGCATGCTGGTGATGAGGCAAGTGACACACAGGTAGATAGAAAAAATAACACGCAACATTTTTTGGGATAGATTATTTGGACGAAGAAAACTAACAAACATTAACAACAATACATCCCATCATACTTCAAGTTAACAGCGATATTAGATTACTCTTTGTTTGAATGGAACCGACTTATTGTATGAGCAGAACTAACTTATTTTAAGTTGGGTAGTTATTTTCAACCGACAAATATTTTCAACCGACAATGCGCAGTACGCCCTTTGTTTTTACACAAAAAAAAGCCGCTGTGTTTTAAGCACTGCGGCTTTTAATTTAACGTTACTCCTAACTCAGTACTTTATTATCTAAACAATACTTTTTCTTGTTTAAACCAGTACACACAAAAGGCTAACACTGCACCGGCTATCACCACAGTGGAGCCGAATATGGCAATTAACTGGAAGTAATCCATGGTGCCTTTGACCAATTCTTTCATCGCAAGTGCCACATTAGTTAAAGGCACCCAAGCCCAGCCACCTTTTAATTCCACTCCGGGCAACAAGGCTAATATTACTGGCACTAACACTAAAAAGACTAAGGGCACCATATAACTTTGTGCTTCTTTAAAGCTTTTGGCGTAGATCGAAATGCTCAGTAATACCGCAGCAAAAATCGCCACGACCGGTACCAACATTAAAAAGATCAAGACAAAATCAATGATGCCAATTTGCCCCATAAAATCTGCGACAAATTTGAGTGCCATGCCCTGACTTAAGACCAGCCCCCAGCCTGCCATACTGGCCACGGTAATCAGCGCCGTCATGCTACCCGCAAAAGCGATAGTTAAAAACTTGCCCATGACTATTTTGTTACGCTCGATGGGTGAAATTAACAAGGTTTCTAAGGTGCCACGCTCTTTTTCACCAGCACCCAGATCGGTAGCGGGAGCCATGGCGCCCTGTAAACACAAGATAAATAAGAGATAAGGCAACATGCCACCGATTTTTTCGCCCCAGTTTTCGCGGCTATCTGCGGTGTTAACTTTTTCCAATACCACTGGCTCAATCAGTGCATGTTGTTGAGCTTCACTCAGACCTAATTTGTCAAAGGCGCCCTGCTGAAATAGTGCTGATTGTTGTTTAGTGATTTCACTTACCCGTTGATAGACCAAATTAAGACCAGCATCGTTTAAATAAAGTTTGATGGTAGATTGTCCAGCCGTTAATACATCGGCCGAATAGTTATCAGGAATAACCAAGACAAAATCGACGGTTTCATTGCGGATCAATTGGCTAAAGTCAGCCTCTGGCGCTATCTCAACACGAGTGAATTTATCGGGTTGTTGCAGGTGCTCGCTTATATCTGGGGCATATTGCTCACCAACCAAAGCATATTTCAAAACTTTGCTTTCCGCTTTTTCTATGGCTTGTTTGGTCATAAACGCGATGCCACCAAAGATCAAAGGGAAGATAAGCAAGGGCAAAGCAATCATAAAAAACAGGGTTTTCCTGTCGCGTAATAATTCTTTCAATTCTTTTTTAAACACTAACCACATGGTTACTTCTCCTTAAGCCTGTGCTGCTGTTGTCTGGATACTGGCCATAAAGGCCTTATGTAATGAACCATCTGCGAGGGCTCTGAAACTGGCTGTATCGCCTGAAAACATGCTTTGCCCTTTATCAATTACCGCCACTTTGTCACATAACTCAGCCACTTCATCCAAATGGTGAGTAGAAAAAATAACCGGTGTACCGTCTGCTTTTAAACGGCGGATAAAATCCAATACGGTTTGGGTCGCCATGATGTCAAGGCCAGTGGTCGGCTCATCTAAAATCACTACTTCAGGTTGATGTACCACTGCGCGGGCGATAGCGGTTTTTTGTTTCATGCCAGTGGAGAAATGTTCACAGCGGCGGTCAAGAAAGCTATGCAAATCAAGTAAGTCGGCTAACTCGTCAATGCGCTTGGTAATTTTATCTGCGGACAAACCGTGTAACTGACCAAAATAGGCAATATTTTCACGGCCGGTCAACCGTCCATACAAGCCAGTAGAGCCAGATAAAAAGCCGATTTTTTGCCGAGCAATAAGTGGATTAGCAAGTACATTAATGCCGTTAATTTCAATGCTACCCGCATTAGGTGTAATGGCAGTCGATAACATGCGCAAAGTGGTGGTTTTACCAGCGCCATTTGGCCCTAACAAACCTAAGACTTCACCTTTTTGACAAGCAAACGACACATCAACCACTGAATGAAAAAAACGCCCTTTGAGGCGCGGATCTTTTTTCTCTTGTTCACTCAATTTTTTGGGGTTTTCCACTGCAAATTTTTTTGCCAATTTTTTTATTTCTATCATTCCTTTTCCCTACAGAGTTATGGTACCTACTAATAGTCTGCTATATATCGCATTTATTACATGCAAAAACAAAATATTGTATGTAACAATAATCGCCAAACCAAGACTACCTTGTTAGTTGCTCTATACCCACCTTTTAGCTTAAACAATATTGAGAAACAAAAATGGAAGCTGTAAATAATCCTTTTCAAGCCTGTCGCGACATCATACTCAAACCCAATGGCGTATTTGCCAAACTTAAAGTCACTGATAACTGGTCGTGGATCCCGTTTTTATTAATTATTGGCTGTGCCCTTTTGTCGGTTTATAGCTACCTTGCTGCGGTTGATACTGAGTGGTTGCGAGACACCTTATTACAGATGACAGCTAAAGATATCAGCCCAGCTGAGCGCAAGGCCATGAGTGATATGATGGCCCAAGGCGATATATTGTTGTTTAGCATGAGCTTTGGCATGGTGGCTAAACTTTTGATATTTAACGCCATAATGGCCGCCTATTTAAATATATGCAGTAAAATGGATGAGGAATGTGTCCAGGGTTTTACCGACTGGTTTGGTTTTTGTTGGTGGACTAGTTTGCCCTTGGTTGCCGTCAGTCTAATCAGTGTATTACTGACCATGTTTTCCCAATCAGTACAAATATCTCAATTGGTGCTCGAACCCACCTCGCTGGCTTTTATTTTTTCAATTGATTTTGATTCACCTTGGTTAGGTTTATTTGGCTCGTTAAAATTAGAATATCTGTGGGTCATTTATTTAACGACTGTCGGACTAAATCAGTGGACCGGCATGAGCATGACTAAGATTTATCGTATTGCCCTAGCACCTTATGTACTTGTGTGGGGTTTGTGGTTATTGGTATTGCTGTTTTAATCCAGAGCTTCTGGTTAAACGCGGCGAGTTTTAGGCCTGAAATAATCGGTATTTTGATAGTAACTAACATCTTGGTTTTCCATACAATATCCCGGTATGCCCAATAACGGCAGTGGCAATAAGGCTTTTTTCTGAGCAAAAAGATCATCCTGATTTATTTGCTCAGCAAGTTTTGTATCCAGCAGACTAAGTTGTTGCTTAGGTGCTAAGTCGCTAAACCCCTTAGGTACAACTATACCCAACCATTTACCGGTTAAACCAACAAAAGGTTGGAGTAACATTTCCAAGTTAGCATGACCAAACATAAACGGCACAATGCTAGTACCCCATAGTACTTTATGTTCGATAAATACCTCATGCCATTGATGTTGCCTAAGTAGTTCAAACAAAAACTCTTGGCCCTCTTCTACTGCCAAGATCACCCCACATTCATCAAAGTGAGTGAGATTATTACGTCGCAGTGTGCGTGGGCTTAAGCCATGCTGAGTAATATCTTCAATGTGCAATTGATTTAGCAGTTGTTTAATTCTTGGAAACTGTAACCAAATCAAGCCATTAAACAAGTCATGCCAATTGTCAGGTCGCGTAGGAATTTGCTGCTGTTTAAAGATGATTTGTTCGTAATAATCGTTTGAATCGGCTAGGGTAGATTGGCAAACAAAATCCGGCAGCGCTGTTATATCCGCACAAAAGTTGGTTTTAAGTCCATTCAAACCAGCAGCATTAAGCCAGTTTGGGTAGGCAGACAAACTAAACAAACTGTCTAATTGTGCAAAGGGTAAACAACTTAGTTGGGTTAAATAAAGAGAATGCCAAGTGCTTATCATGAAGGGCTTAAGTAAAAAGTGATAAGGCTTTATAATGGCTGTGCAATATAACTACAAGAGCAAATAAATGAAATTTTACGACAAAACTAGACTAACACTGATGACAGCATTGCTGGCTATAACGAGCTGTTCTAAAGTCACAGTAACAAACAATACCGAACAAAGCAGTAACTTTTTAAGTGTCTACGAAAACATCAGCACCGATGACATCAAAAAGCATATTAAAACCTTAGCATCAGACGAATTTGAAGGGCGTTTACCCACCACACAAGGTGAAAAACTCACTTTAGATTATTTGGTCGGCGAGTTAAGCGCCGCCGGTTTGGCTCCCGGCAACGGTGACAGTTATTTACAAACCGTTGAATTGGTAGAAATGACTGCTGATCCCAGTGTGATGTTATCCATAGGTGACAACCAGTTTGTCTATAAACAAGACATGGTAGCCTCCACTAAACGTGAAAAAGAAATCGTAGAGCTTAAAGATTCTGAATTGGTTTTTGTTGGCTATGGGGTTAACGCCCCTGAATATGACTGGAATGATTATCAAGGCTTGGATGTAAAAGGCAAAACCGTGGTGATCCTCGTAAACGATCCCGGATTTGAAAATCCTGACAGCGGTAAGTTTCAGGGTAAAACGATGACCTATTACGGTCGCTGGACTTATAAATACGAAGAAGCCAGCCGCCAAGGTGCCGCAGGTGCGCTTATTGTGCATGAAAGTGCACCGGCCTCTTATGGTTGGTCAGTAGTTGCCAATAGTTGGAGTGGCCCACAATATGGTTTGGTGTCAGATAGCGGCAATGCAGATAGAGTGGCCGTTGAAGGTTGGTTAACCTTAGAAGCCGCACAAAAAGTGTTTGCGGATGCTGGTTTAGATTTTGCGCAGCAAAAAGCCTTAGCCATGGCTGGTCCTTATGCTAAAACACTCCCACTTAGTGCTTCAACCACCATCAATAGCACGATCAAAAAATCCACTAGCCACAATGTTATTGCAACATTACCAGGCTCAGCCAAACCCGAAGAGCATATTATTTATTCAGCTCATTGGGATCACTTAGGTAAAGATAGCACTAAAGAAGGTGACCAAATCTATAACGGCGCTCACGATAATGCCACCGGCGTAGCGGCTAATTTGGCTCTAGCCAAAGCCTTTGCCCAGCTAGATATCAAACCTCAGCGTTCCGTGAGTTTTCTATTTGTAACGGCTGAAGAACAAGGTTTGCTAGGCTCATTGTATTATGCTGAACATCCCATCATCCCCATTAACAAAACCGTAGCTAACATCAATATGGATGCCATGAGTGTCTTAGGCCGCACCAAAGATGTCGCCGTGATCGGCATGGGTAAATCTGAATTAGAAAACTATCTGACTAAAGCCGCCATGCGCCAAAATCGCGTCATAGTGCAAGAAAGCCGTCCAGAGGCAGGATCGTATTTCCGCTCTGATCATTTCAGTTTTGCTAAACAAGGTGTACCAGCTCTTTATGCTAAAGGCGGTAGTGAGCCTATAGACGAAGAAACCGCCAACTATCGTAAGCGTACTAATGTGATAGTTACGGGCTGTTATCATCAGGTTTGTGACCAGTTCCGTGAAAATTGGGATTTAAGTGGTATAACCCAAGATGCTCAGTTGTTATTTGAGGTGGGTTACAGTGTTGCCAATACCGATGATTGGCCCCAGTGGAGCCCAACTAGCGAGTTTCAACGAGCTAAATAACAGACTTAAGTAAGTTAAAATTCACGTTATCATCAATGGCTGATAAAACTTATTTATCAGCCATTTTTTGTGTCAAAAAGCCAATTATAAGCGCTAAAAAAAACCGTTATACTTTGCGATAATAACTTACTGTAAAAAAATTACAGTTTCCGCTTGCTTTTTTCGCTCAGACTGGCAAATTCAAGGGCGCGAGAGGAAATGTTTTTACAGTCAACTTTACGCGAACCTAGGGGTTCATTACGCATTACCCGCCAATGTAACCAGCTAATTTTATCTAACCCGCAACTCAAGAGAAACTTTTTTATGTGTGGTATTTTCGGCATTC
This sequence comes from Paraglaciecola hydrolytica, assembly GCF_001565895.1. Lineage (GTDB taxonomy): Bacteria > Pseudomonadota > Gammaproteobacteria > Enterobacterales > Alteromonadaceae > Paraglaciecola > Paraglaciecola hydrolytica. Next base: position 288,595 of record NZ_LSNE01000009.1, on the reverse strand, counting down.
TGGGCATCAAAACTGATGTGGCAGAACTTAGAACACAAGCGTTAGAGCTTTCCAAATTGCTGCGTCATCGCGGCCCTGATTGGTCAGGTATCTGGAATAATAATAATGCCATCTTGTGTCATGAACGTTTGGCGATAGTCGACGTTGACACCGGCGCTCAACCTTTAATCAGCCGAAATAATAATCAAGTGTTAGCCGTTAATGGCGAAATCTATAACCACAAGACTCTTGAGAAAAATTTGGCCACCCCTTACGACTTCAGAACCAAGTCTGACTGTGAAATCATCCTACCTTTGTATCAACAAAAAGGCCTTGATTTTATTGATGAACTTGAAGGTATGTTTGCTTTTGTCTTATATGACGAAGAACAAGATGCCTACCTGATTGCCCGTGACCACATGGGTATTATCCCTTTGTATACCGGTTATGACGAACACGGCAATTTATATGTTGCCTCAGAAATGAAAGCCTTAGCGCCTGTTTGTAAAACCATTCAAGAATTCCCTCCAGGGCATTACTTGTGGAGTAAAAACGGTAAGTTAACCGAATACTACAAACGTGACTGGATGGATTACGAAAACGTAAAAAACAACCCAACTAATTTAGAAGACTTAAAAGTGGCTTTCGAAAAAGCAGTTAAGTCTCATCTGATGTCAGATGTGCCTTACGGTGTATTACTGTCAGGTGGTTTAGATTCTTCATTAGTATCAGCAGTTGCTGCCAAGTACGTCGCTAAGCGCGTAGAAGATGGCGATAAAACCGATGCTTGGTGGCCTCGTTTGCACTCTTTTGCTGTTGGCCTTGAAGGCGCACCTGATTTAATCGCGGCACAAAAAGTGGCTAAAATGATTGGCACCGTGCATCACGAAGTTCACTTTACCGTACAAGAAGGTTTAGACGCCTTACGTGACGTGATTTACCACATTGAAACCTACGATACGACCACCATCCGCGCCTCTACCCCTATGTATTTGATGAGTCGTAAAATCAAAGCCATGGGTATTAAGATGGTATTGTCGGGTGAAGGTGCAGACGAAATATTTGGTGGTTACCTGTATTTCCATAAAGCACCAAACGCTAAAGAATTCCATGAAGAAACCATCCGTAAACTTAAACGTTTGCACATGTTTGACTGTGCCCGCGCCAATAAATCCACTTCAGCTTGGGGTGTAGAAGGTCGTGTACCTTTCTTAGATAAAGAATTTATGGACGTGGCCATGCGTTTAAACCCACAAGACAAAATGTGTCTTGATGGCAAAATGGAAAAATGGGTATTACGCAAAGCCTTTGATAATAACGAATATTTGCCAGCCGAAATTTTATGGCGTCAAAAAGAACAATTCAGCGATGGCGTAGGTTATTCGTGGATTGATTCGTTAAAAGAATATGTGGAAACACAAGTGACTGATCAGCAAATGGCCTCAGCAGCCTTCCGTTTCCCGATTAATACGCCGGATACCAAAGAAGGTTATTACTACCGCACCATCTTTGAAGGCTACTTCCCACAAGAAACAGCCGCTAAATGCGTGCCTAGTGGCAAGTCTATCGCTTGTAGTACGGTAGAAGCCTTAGAGTGGGATGCGAGTTTTAAAGGCAATGCTGACCCTTCAGGACGCGCTATGCGCAACGTTCATTTACAAGCGAATAAATAAGTTTACAAATGAACAAACAAAAGCCAGCGACTTAGCTGGCTTTTTTGTAGAAGCAAAAGCTGGTTTCATCGCTACGCGACACAGCATGCGTTTCACTTACAAAGCATCGCTACGCGACAAAGCATCGCTACGCGACAAAGCATGCGCTGCGCGCACAAAGCATGCGCTTCGCTTATTTATCGCTACGCGACTAAGATCATGCGCTACGCTTACCAGCATCCATGCTGGTTTATGTCTCACATCCGTGAGAGCCAGTTACTCTTTCTTCAACAGCTAAGAATAGAGTAACCAGAAAGAAGCCGGCTCTAACCGACTTTCTCATCCGCTATAAGTCCCGGCTTTTATGTCAAAACGGCGAGATGTAACCTCCCTGTAAGCCTCGCCTTGTCCAAACGTCCTGTTTGGACATTTGACAAGCCGAAACTTCTATCGGGAAAGTCGGAGTCGCAAGCAAAGAAACCGTTCTTCGAATTAACGCCACCATAAACCACGCGAGCTTGCGAACGTCGGGCGACCGCAGGGAGCGAATTTAATGGCCTTGTTACATTTTTTGATCTTTTTCATAAAACACTTGGTAGCTCATTAATGGAAGAAACTTAGCAAGCTTGTCCTCCCAGTCTGGGATTGAAATGCGCACTCGAAGACCCGACAGATCGTTCGCGATGAAGGGTAGCAGGTGTGCCACTAGCTTCTTAGAGAGCTTCACATTGATTGTTGGGCAGGCCTCCTCATAGAAGTTGATGCTTCCCAATGGGGAATCACCTTCAAGGTTCTGTATCTGTTCTTCTTCAACGGAATAGATATTCAATGACACACTGCCGAAATTGTAAATCTCATACTCTGAGGAGCATGGCCCACATAATATTGACAACTCCATGTTGCAAATATCGCCTTTTGAGTTTTCGGAATCAGCCCAATCGCGGATGACCAACTTTTCTGCAGAAAGCGCTATCCACTCAACGTTGCATCTTCCTTCAAGTACATCATTTAGTGATGGGTGGTTGGGCACATTGCTCTCCTATAAATGTAACGCTTTTCTAATGGGAAAATACTGCGCTTTGGCCGGAACGGCCAGCAGTTATTTTCCCAATGAGTTTACGAACGATATGTAGCAACTTGTTAAGTTACCTATTACGTATTTCTAAAGACATATCAGGAGCATCTTCCCAATTTATTTGCTTAATATCTGTTACACATGATGATGCTGGACGAGAGCTTTTATAAGAATTAATTCCTGAAACCTGCCCTTTGTAAAACCATATAACTCGATAATCATGATACCCGAAGCCAGCGCCTGTCTGACAGTATTGCCATGCTTCATTATCACCTTTAAATTGACGGTCATCAGGTGCACCCATAACAGCAGTAACTTGCTCTTTGGTATCTCCAGAATTAACAAGCAGTGCTTTCTTGTCTAGTGATCCACAACCAAAAAGTAAAACAGTAACGCTTAACAATATGACAAACTTCATTAACATTTCCTTGGTTAATTAGTCGGAATTCATGTTAAATCCGGATTTAACATGAATTGGATTTTTCACGATTCAAAATTTAATTAACTTAATATACCTACTCTCAAACAAAATAGAAGCGGTAATTTTTAACGCCATTTTTTGTATTTAACCAGAATCTGTTTATGTGCTAAAACGCGGAATGATATCGAAGAAATTGCGCTTTTGTTCCCCGTATAAACGTTCCCTGAGTAGCGCCAGAATTCACTGAGTAAACTGGCAGGGAAAGCCAGTTTAGCTTTGTTGTGTCGGGAACACATCAAAGCGGCTTAGGGAATTCAAGCTAATCAGGAATAGAACGTTTAGTGGGGGCGGCTTCTTTTGCCTACTTTTCTTAGCTGTTGAAGAAAAGTACGGTCGAGCCACGGGACGTGGTTTGAAAAATCGTCATGGATGACGTAAGCGCAGCGCATGCTGTGTCGCGCAGCGATGCCTTTATCCTCGACTCCAACTTACCCAATTTTAGGCACAACTTGTCAAATGACCAGACAGGATGTCTGGGTAAGGTGAGGTGAGCACACGGACGTGCTCTCCGTACCGGTTTGATAACAAGTTGCGGCTTAAATTGGAATAGTAAGTTGGCCGGAGAGCGGCCCTTTTTGCTTACTTTTTACGGCTGTTGGTAAAAAGTAAGTCGGGCCTCGGGACGAGGCTTGAAAAACGCCATGGATGGCAGTGTGCGTAGCACATAATCTTGATGGCCGCAGGCCATACAGTTCGCGCAGCGAATACTTTGTGCACGAAGTGCATGCCTTAGCGCGCGCAGCGCATAGTCTTAGTGGCCGCAGGCCATGTGTTGCGCAGCAATATGCTGTACCGCAGCCTTGCGGCTGCGCAGCAGCCTTTATACCTCCATTGCTACCAAAGTACCTTGTTTAATGGCGCGTTTGGCATCTAGCTCAGTGGCTACATCTGCTCCACCTATTAACTGATAAGGCTTAGTTAAACCTTCCACCAACTCGCGTAGTGGCTCTTGGCCAGCGCAGATGATCACGTTATCTACGGCTAGCACTTTGACTTCGTCGTTGATTTTAATGTGCAAACCAGAATCATCGATTTTTAGGTATTCAACGCCTGCCAACATAATCACACCCTTATTGAGCAAACCTGTGCGGTGTGCCCAGCCTGTGGTTTTACCTAGGCCTGCGCCTACTTTGGTGCTTTTACGTTGCAGCAACACTAACTCACGGGGTGAGGCCTCGGGCTGAGCTTGCATACCTTCAATACCTCCGCGGTGAGTAAAACTCATATCAATGCCCCACTCTTGCATAAACGCTGGTATGTCTAAGCTGGGTGTTTGACTACCGTGTGAAAGATATTCACACACATCAAAGCCAATACCACCAGCGCCTATCACCGCCACTTTATGACCGACCGCTTTTTTATGCACTATCACATCGATATAACTCAATACTTTTGGGTGCTCAATGCCTTCTAATGGCGGAGTACGAGGTTTAATGCCGGTAGCTAATAATACTTGATCAAAGTCGCTGTTATTCAGACTTTGCACGTCAATACGGGTATTGAGTTTAACGGTAACGTGGAGCAGTTCGAGTTGGCGCTGGTAATAACGCAGGGTTTCGTAAAACTCTTCTTTTCCTGGGATTTGCTTGGCAATATTAAACTGCCCGCCAATGGCACTGGCAGAGTCAAACAAGGTGACTTTATGCCCGCGTTTTGCGGCAGTTACTGCAGCCGCCAAACCAGCAGGACCGGCTCCAATCACTGCGATGTTAAGCACCTCATCGCTGAGCTGGATATTCATTTCGGTTTCATGGCAAGCGCGCGGATTAACCAAGCAACTGGTCATCTTGCCGGCAAATACATGGTCTAAACAGGCTTGGTTACAGCCTATGCAGGTATTGATTTCATCTGCACGGTTTTCCATGGCTTTGATCACAAAGTCAGGATCCGCCAAAAACGGGCGAGCCATCGACACCATATCCGCATCACCACGGGCCAGCACTTGCTCGGCCACTTCGGGTGTATTAATACGGTTTGAGGTAATAACAGGGATAGACAAGGCCTTGCGGAATTTTGCTGTTACCCAAGTAAAAGCCGCACGAGGCACTTTAGTGGCTATGGTCGGAATACGGGCTTCGTGCCAACCTATGCCGGTATTAATGATAGTCGCCCCCGCTTGTTCGATGGCTAAACCCAGCTCAATCACTTCGTCGTAATTTGAGCCGCCTTCGACTAAATCGAGCATCGACAGGCGGTAGATAATAATAAACTCTTTGCCGACTGCTTCACGCACACGGCGCACCACTTCTATGGGTAAACGAATACGGTTTTGGTAGTCACCGCCCCATTCATCTTCACGGTGATTGGTGCGTTTGGCAATAAACTGATTGAGGAAATAACCCTCAGAGCCCATGATTTCGACGCCATCATAGCCCGCTTTTTGTGCCTGAGTGGCAGTAAAAATAAAGTCGTCTATTTGTTTTTCGATGCCTGCCTGATCAAGTGCTTTAGGTTTAAAAGGGTTGATGGGCGCTTGTACTGCCGAAGGAGCAACCAAAGCAGGATTGTAGGCATAACGGCCAGTATGCAAGATTTGCATGCATATCTTGCCACCCTCTTTATGCACAGCATCGGTAATCACTTTGTGCTGGGCGACAGATTCATTATCGTCTAAACGTTGAGTATTTTTATGGGTTGCACCTTCATCATTTGGACCTATGCCACCCGTCACAATTAAACCCACTCCACCTCTAGCGCGCTCGGCAAAATAGGCAGCCATACGCACATGGCCATTGGGTGCTTCTTCTAAACCGGTGTGCATGGAGCCCATCAATACGCGGTTTTTGAGGGTGGTAAAACCAAGATCCAAGGGCTGAAGTAAATGGGAATAGTTAGCTAGGCCTGCTGTTTGTACTGCATTACTCATTCTATTGGTGTCCTGATTTGTTACTTTAAACAAGGTGTTTTTAAATACACGAGGTATTACATGTTTGGTGTTTTTTTATGGAGAGGCGCATATTCGGGCAGGCGTTTCTGCTGACCCGCGGCCATGGCTTCTTGCACATCTGGCATTTGAAACATGCCGGCTTGCCAAGTAGCCATATAATTGAGGCTGTCGTTGACACTATGATCGCGCGTGTAATTGAGCATTTCTTTGCAACCCGCCACCGCCATGGGTGAATTCATCGCGATCTTTTGCGCTATCGCCATGACGGCTTTGAGCATAGTGGCTTGATCACTAAATACTTGATTTACTAAACCGCAGTCTTTGGCTTCGGCCGCCGCCATATTGCGTCCGGTAAAAGCTAATTCACGCACTAAACCTTGGGGGATCAAATGGGGCAAACGTTGCAAAGTGCCCACATCGGCTGTCATACCTAGCTCGGTTTCTTTAATAGTAAAAAAGGCATCCTCGCTACAATATCGGCAATCTGCTGCGCTTATCATATCCACTGCCCCACCTATTACACCGCCTTGCATAGCAACTAATACGGGAATGCGAATCTCTTCTAAGGCATTAAAACTATCTTGTAGCTCCAGCACCATGCGACGCGTACGCTCAGCACGACGTGCAGGCTCGCCAGTAAAACTCTTGCCCATCTCGGTAAATACCGCTAAATCCATACCGGCACTGAAATGTTTGCCCTGAGATGAAATAACTATAACGCGGGCACTGGCATCTTGATCAATCTGCCTTACGACCTTGGGTAATTCTCGCCAAAAAGCCGGGATCATGCTGTTTAATGCTGCTGGACGACACAATTGAATATGGGCAATGTGCTGTTCTATGCTGACTTCTAAGGTTTCAAGTGATGAAAAATCAAGATCTGACACGGGCGTTATCCTTTTGCTTACACAGGGTTTTGATATTAACCAACCAAAATCTGTTAACATTATTTTAAACTAGACAGCGTCAAGATAAGAGTTTATGTTGACGCTGTCAAGATAGCTGGGGTATTAAAGCATCTACAGCACAGTTAAGTTTATTAAGTACAATGACAAGGGTAAAAACCGTGGACACCAAGCCAGAAACTAAGCTCGAAAAGAATACCTATCACCATGGTGATCTACGCAGTAGCCTAGTTGATGCGGCCAGTAACATGCTCAAGGAAGGCGGCATCGATGGCCTCTCCTTGCGTAAATTGGCCGACAAAGTGGGCGTGTCACGCACCGCGCCCTACCATCATTTTAAAGATAAAAATGAATTACTCTGTGCCATAGCCGAGGGCGGATTTAGTCGTTGGCAACAGGATGCCACGGCAATATTTAATCAACACGACTTAAGTCCACGAGAAAAGTATCGGCAATTTATCCAAGGTTATATTGCCTATGCGGCAGATAATCCCGAGCTGTATGACTTGATGTTTGGCCGTACAATTTGGAAACAAAATACCGCCACCCAAAGTTTACGCGATGTGGCCTACCCGAGTTTTCATCAACAGGTCACCATGACTCGCCAATGGCAACAACAAGGTTTAATGCCCGCCGGTGAAGATACTTTGCGACTAGCCCAAGTCACTTGGGGCACCATTCATGGCATCGCGCGTTTATTAATTGATGGGATTTATGCTGATCGCAGCCACATAGATGAAATGTGTGACTGTGCCGTTAACTTGTTTTGTAGCGAGCACTAAGATGCAGCGTTTTGCCCTTAACATCAATGCCACTGAATCCATTCAACTAACACGTTTTGAGCCAAGTGTTGCTGCCATAGCCCATATCATAATCGCCCCGGCCATGGGCGTGAGTCAGCTATTTTATCAAGCGCTGGCACTATGGTTAAACCAGCAAGGTTATGCCGTAACCACCTTTGATTATCGCGCTATGGGTTCATCACAAGACAAAGCCTTAAGCGAATATTCCCTAAATATTTTGAACTGGGCTCAAGAGGACTGCTCAGTGGTTTTGGCCAATGTCATCAAGCAGCCAAGCAAGTTGCCGATTTATTGGTTAGGCCACAGTTTAGGTGGGCAAATATTTCCGCTGATCAAACAAATCGAACAAGTGACTAAAGTGATTACTATTGCCTCGGGCACAGGTTATTGGAAACATAACGCCCCCGCATTACGTCGCAAGGCACCGCTATTTTGGTATGTCATTGTGCCTTTGCTTACCAGTATCTTTGGTTATTTTCCCGGTAGAAAACTTGGCATGGTAGGCGACTTACCCAAACAGGTTATCTATCAATGGCGCAGATGGTGTTTGCATCCCGAATACTGTGTTGGCGTAGAGTCGGCCGCAGTCAGACAACAATTTACTCAGCTACAAGTGCCACTGACGTCTGTGTGTTTTAGCGATGATGAGATGTTATCTTGGCAAAATATGCAGGACTTACATGCCTTATTTGGCACTAATAACAAACAACTTAAATGTTATACACCACAGCAGGTGGGTGTAGACCGCATTGGACACTTAGGATTTTTTCGCGCGCAATTTAAAGATAACTTATGGCCACAAATTCTGTTACCTGAGTTGCTTTTACCCCTACAAAGTTCTGCTCAATAACTCCCTTAATAGTTTTTTAAGATTAAACCTATCGTTTCTATTCAATTTATTATTTTTCCCGTGGCCTTACACTGGTTAGCAATTAAGACAAATTAACCACGGGGTACATTATGCAAACTGGATTAAAAACAACAACTTTTGCCATCACCCATTTTACAGTAGCCTTTACGGTTGCTTGGTTATTGACGGGCAATATTTTAATTGGCGGATTGATTGCCATGGTCGAGCCCGCCATTAATACAGTGGCTTATGTTATTCACGAAAAAATTTGGGAGAAAAAGACGCTAAAACAGGCTGGTATTCCTATTAGCGCCTAAGTAAAACCGCAAAATCAGTGGATGGATAGGTTTAAACATAATGCTGTTTTATCAAATCTGCCGCTCGTTCGGCGATCATGATAGTCGGCGCGTTAGTATTACCACCAATTAACGTTGGCATTACCGAGGCATCCACAACCCGTAAACCTGCAATGCCTTTTACTGTTAAGTTTTCATCCACCACAGTAGTCGGGTCATCAACCTGCCCCATTTTACAGGTACCTACAGGATGATAAATACTTTCTGCCTTGTTACGAATAAAAGTTAAAAGCTCTTCATCACTTTGTAACTCTGGCCCAGGAGAAACTTCCTTGCCTTGGTAGGGTTTAAATTGGCTACTTGATAATATTTCGCGGGCTTGGCGCAGCCCTGCAATGGCGACTTTTTGATCATCAGGATGACTCAAATATTGGGGATTTATCAACGCCGGTGCTTGTGGATCCATAGACTGCAAACGAATGTCGCCACGACTTTTAGGATACAGAGCACATACATGCAAACCATAGCCATAACCAAAAACGTTTTTACGGCCGTGGTCCTCTAAAATGGCCGGTAAAAAGTGATATTGAATATCGGGGATATCACCGGCATAGGCCGTACTGGCAAAGCCGCCTGCTTCGGCGATATTACTCGACAACATGCCCTTACGTTTAAACACATAGGCAAAAGCCGCTTTGCAATAAGCCGGAATAGCACTCAATGCCACCCCATAAGCGGTGCGGCTTTTACAGCGATATTGCACCAAAACATCCAGATGATCTTGCAGGTTTTGCCCCACGCCCGGTAAATCAACAAGCGTATCGATACCCTGCTCGGCGAGATGCTCTTTGGGGCCGATGCCAGATAACATTAACAGTTTTGGCGAGTTAATCGCCCCTGCACACAACAGCACTTCTTTATTGGCATGTAAGCTTAAGCGCTGTTGTTTTAGTTGTAACTGCACCCCCGAGGCACGGCCTTTATCGATCAGAATTTTTTCTACCACAGCTTGTGTCAATATCGTCAGATTACTGCGTTTTTTAGCCTCACTTAAATAGCCTTTGGCGCTCGAACAGCGCTGGCCATTTACTTGAGTCACTTGATAAAAACCTAAACCTTGATGCTCTGCACCGTTAAAATCAGTCACTTCGGGCAAACCTACCTGTTTGGCTGACTTCACAAAAGCCTGCGACAGTGGATTAGTATGACGTAAGTCACTGACACTCAAGAATCCACCAACGCCATGATATTCACTGGCACCATGTTGCTGTTTTTCAGATTTAATAAAATAAGGTAATACTGATTGCCAATCCCAGCCTTTGGCACCCGCTTCACTCCAAGCTTGATAATCTTGTTCAACACCACGGATATAACACATGGCGTTAATAGAACTTGAGCCACCTAAGACTTTCCCCCGCGGCCAATACAAACAACGATTGTTCAACTCGGTCTGCGCCACTGTATCGTAATTCCAGTTCAACTTAGGCAAACGAGCTAACAGGGCCAAACCAAAGGGGATATGGATAAATGGGTTACTGTCTTTAACACCTGCTTCGATAAGACATACTGAGTAGTTTAGGTTTTCTGACAGTCTTGCCGCTAAAGTTGCACCCGCAGAGCCGGCACCTATGATGATAAAATCATATTTTGTTGAGGGGTATGGCATATAGCTCCAAGTAATTAGGTATTAGTTAGACAGTGTAAAGCCTTAGTCAATGGAAATTTGACTCAATTTGGTACTAAAACACACTGTCCCAGTACCTTTTAAGTGAAAATTGCCTATAAAATAAACGCTACTAATCGAAAATTGCCAATTAAATCCAATAAAAACGAAAAACATCAATCATGCTAAATTAATGTATCACACTGTTTTAATTAACTTTATTATCATATTTATAAGATTTTGGTATATTTACAAATACCTAAGTATCACATTGTAGGTTTTTTCATCACTTTCTCTGGGGTTTAATGAATCCATCGAAACGGGGCAAACATTAACAAGGCTTCGTTTCAAAACTAAACCAACTTAACTTTAATACCCGAGGAATTGACCATGTTGAAAATTGTTAAAACTTCTATCGCTATCGCCGCCGCTTCTTTCATCGTTGCTGGTAGCGCTCATGCTGATATCAACGAAGCATTACAAAACATTTGTACCATCGTAAAAGCTGACGATAAAGGCGAATTACGCAAAAAAATGAAAATGGTACAATCTGACTACCGTATGCAATTACAAGATTATTACTCAGGTATTTCTTGTGGTGGTCAAAGTTTAATTCGTACTGCGATGCTTAACAACGCAGTAGAAACCGGCACCATGATGGTTAAGAAAATGCCTAAAGGTGACTTAAGCAACCCAGAATCAGATGGCAAAACTATTGTTGCTTGGGCCGCAGAAAATGGTTTAGACAGCTCACCTATCGTTGCTGCCTTAAACGAACGTATTTAAGCAAGTAGCTAGATACTAGTAAATAGTTACTAGTGAACAGCAAAAAATTCAATCATGTGAAACAGTTCAACATGGTGGGTGGGGATTAACTTCTCTTCCTTAGAAAACGGCCTCTCTTTTGAGGCCGTTTTTTTATTCTTTTTCAGGAATTCCGAGATGCCCCAATCCCTCTGCATAATCAATAGTCAGGACAAAATGTTTTAATACATCGTAGCCTAAAATACCCTCAACTTTTTTACTCTTTATACGACTTAAAGGTTCCTGATACTGTTTAGTTAAATTACTCTGTTGCCCTTTAGCGGGCACACTAACAAATACATTTTCTAATGTATAAGGGCCTATTTTTAACTCAGGTAAATTGAAGGTGTCATTGTAACCAGCCCTGATCGCGCCATGTATAATAGAGCTCTTAGTGGGGTATTTATCCAACCAGTGGTGTGCAATAGCAATTGATCGTTCAAGCATAACGCTACCATTATTGCCAGTATCCAATAATAGCCAAACATTCTCTTCGTTATTTAAGCCAACCTTGACAATAGGAACACCACTGCTCCTTTGACTTTTCATGTCGAGGTTTTGTACTTTTTTTAAATCTATAGAATCCCGCCCTAATATACGCATACGTTTATTGACATAATCAATCTGAAAAACAAATTGCTTCATAAAACCAGCACCTAATAATATCGCATTATCAGAATGTCCCAATGAAACACTAAGTAAGTTCTCAAAGCTTAAATTTGCACCAAACATTTCAACAGAAAAGTCGACATAAGTAGCACGTTTATCGTGTCCATAAGCGCCACGAATATCGATTTTTTTACCCTCTACAACATTAATATTATGTTTAAGTTTGAAATTTTCATTCAATCCATTGGTAAAAGCACCGCTATCTAAAATGGCCATACCAGCATACCCTTGTACTACGACAGGGAATTTTATATGACCGTTATCGATAGTAACATCGACCCAAGTTGAAACGCTTGCATGACCTGAATTACAAAAAAGAAACAACAGAAAAGTACACAAATACTTCATAAGACCCACTGTCCTTGTTAGTGAAACTTAAAAAAAAGCCAGCAAACAAGTGCTGACTAACAATCAAGTTTAGAGTATAAAAAGAGTCTTATGGACGCAAACTTATTTTCCCTTTCACCTTACGGCCCATCACTTTATTCAGGGCATCTTTAGCTTGTTCTAAAGGGACCACTTCATCAATGTTTACTTTGACTTTGTCCTGTACATACCACATCAGTAACTCGTGCATATTGTCTGCAAAATCCTTAGGTTGATGTTGGGTAAAGGAGCCCCAAAATACCCCCACTACTGAATAACCTTTAACTAAACACAAATTAACCGGCAATTCTGGAATTGTACCGCCAGCAAAACCCACCACCAATAATCGTCCGTTCCACGCCATACTGCGTGAACATGCGTGAAAAGTATTACCTCCTACACATTCATACACTACGTCCACACCTTTGCCATTGGTGACTTCTTTAATGGCGGTTTTCAGATCGGTGTCGCTGTAATTAATCAGAATGTCAGCGCCATTGGCTTTGGCCACATCAAGTTTTTCTTGGGTGGAACAGACTGCGATGACCTTAGCGCCCATTAATTTGCCAATCTGCACAGCCGCTAGGCCCGTACCACCAGCAGCGCCGGTAACTAACAAAGTTTCACCAGGTTTAATCTGGGCACGCTGTTTTAAGGCGTGATGGGCTGTGGCATGGGCAGTAACTAAAGCGGCGGCCTCATCATCAGGGATGGCATCAGGGATAGGTAGTACATGAGTAGCGGGACACGCCACTTTTTGCGCATAACCACCTAACATGCATAGCGCGATAACACGCATACCTATTTTAAGATGACTTACGCCCTCACCAAGTTGACTGATAACCCCCGCCACTTCTCCACCAGGAATAAAAGGCCTTGGCGGTTTTAACTGATATAAACCCTGGACCAATAAACCGTCAGGAAAGTTAACCCCACAGGCTTTGATATCAATGACTACCTCACCTTTTTTAGGCTGTGGATCAGGTACATCGATAAACGTAAGTTGCTCAACTGGGGCAAATTCATTACATACAATAGCTTTCATGCCTACTCCGTTTTCATTGTGTTATTGGCCCTTGGTCAGCTTTAAGGCATATTGGGCTAAGGGCTGCACTAAAGCGCCAATTTTGAGCGCTTCTTTATTTGACGCATTACCCTCTTGTGCCCTTTTTGCCACACCTTGGGCGATAGCAGCCAATCTAAAAAAACTGAAGGCTAAATAAAAATTCCAATTACCAATCTTATCAATACCCATTAATTGGCAATACCGAGCAACGTACTCCTCTTCACTTGGGATCCCTAGGGCAGCACGATCTACACCACCTAGGCCAGTAGCCTTGCCTACATTTTCAGGTAAACGTAACTGCATACACTGATAGGCGAGATCTGCAAAAGGATGACCTAAGGTAGATAATTCCCAGTCTAATACCGCCTGTATTTTGGGCTCGCTAGGATGGAACATCAAATTGTCCATACGATAATCACCGTGTACTAAAGACACCCTGCCATCGTCCTCAGGCAAATGTTGCTCTAACCATAAAATAAGTGCGTTCATTTCGGGGATATCATGAATTACCGTTAACTCATATTGCTGACTCCAACGGCTAAACTGGCGCTCAAAATAGTTACCGGCTCGGCCATAGTCACTTAATCCCACCTTATTAATATCAACACTGTGCAAGGCCACCAAGACCTCGAGCATTTGTTGATACATTTGTGTACGTTGCTGGTTATCAGCTATGTCAGGCAAGGAGCTATCCCAAAAAACCCGTCCTGCGACATATTCCATGATGTAAAACATGCTGCCAAGTACACTTGGGTCTTCACACAAGTGATACACTTTTGCCACTGGCACATTTGCATCTTGTAGTGCTGCCAGCACTTTAAACTCTCGATCGACAGCATGAGCCGATTTAAGTAATTTCCCCGGAGGTTGACGCCTAAGCACATAAGTTTGTGTGGGTGTTTCAAGCTTAAACGTCGGATTAGACTGTCCACCCGAAAACTTTGTGGCCTTAATTGGGCCTGAAAAGTCCTCAAGGTGGTGCTGTAGATAAGCTTCTAATACCTTGATGTCTAATTGTTCTACTGCATTGGTGGCACTCAATTCGCTCACTCCTGTCAGCTGTTATAGTCTTTAATTAAATTCCGCCCTAGTTGCATCATATGCACCTCGTCAGGCCCGTCAGCCAAACGTATAGTACGGGCATAAGCATAGGTTGAGGCGAGGATAAAGTCTTGACTAGTACCACCAGCCCCATGCATTTGAATAGCCTGATCAATCACATTACAAGCCATTTTGGGTGCCACAATTTTAATCGCCGCAATAATGTCACGACTGACCTTGTTGCCATGTCTGTCCATACTATCTGCGGCTTTTAGGGTCAATAAACGCGCTTGCTCAATATCACAATGCATTTGCGCAATACGTTCACGAATCGATTGTTGTTTACTTAGTGGCTGACCAAACGCCACTCTTTCTTCAACACGTTTACAGGCCATATCTAAAGCACGCTGAGCACAACCGATTAAACGCATACAATGATGAATACGACCCGGCCCCAAACGTCCTTGGGCAATAGCAAAACCTTCACCCTCACCCACCAATAAATTGGCAGCGGGTACTTTAACGTTATCAAACAGCACTTCAGCATGGCCTACCGGCTCGTCATAATGTCCCATGGCAGCCATAGCCCTTACCACTGTGACTCCTGGGGTATTTATGGGTACCAAAATCTGTGACTGTTGTTGATGGCGCTCAGCTTTAGGATCGGTTTTACCCATGACCACCATGATTTGGCACTTGTCGTTCATGGCTCCGCTGGTATACCACTTACGACCATTGATCACATAGTTGTCACCTTGCCTAACAATAGACGTTTCAATATTAGTGGCATCTGAAGAGGCGACAGCAGGTTCGGTCATGGCAAAAGCCGAGCGAATTTCTCCATTTAATAAGGGCTCAAGCCAGTCTTTTTTATGTTGCGCTGAGCCATATTTTGCCAATACTTCCATATTGCCGGTATCAGGCGCGCTACAGTTGAATACTTCTGAACTCCACATTACTCGCCCCATAAGTTCACATAAAGGGGCATATTCCAGATTTGTTAAGCCCGCGCCATAAGGCAGGTATTCATGGGGTAAAAACAAATTCCACAAGCCTGCATCACGAGCCTTCTGTTTAAGTTGCTCCATCAACTTGGGAGTAGACCAACGAGTACTTTCTTGACGTGCATTGGTATATACTTGCTCGATATATGCCTGTTCAATTGGATAAATGTGCTCTTGCATAAAAGCATTTAATTTTGCGATAAGTCCTTTGGTCTTATCAGAATATTCAAAATTCATATTACTCTCCCTTGGATAAACTATTGTATTGACACACAAAAAACCTAACTAAAGGTGATTGATGACAGGCGTTCAGGGGTGTCTAAGTGAGTAATATTATTAAAACTACTTAAACGGATACTGTGTTGATTAAAATGAAAATGGCTTAGGCTACTATTACGAATTTGTAAATTAAGCTCAATTATCTGACGAGCATCTAGCCCCAGTACTATGCCCATCATCATAGCGATGACACCGCCAGAACTCACAACCAAGATAGGTTTGCTTAATTGTTGTTGAGTAATGAGAGATAAACAATCCACGACCCTTTGCCTAAAGCTATCCCAACTTTCTATTAAATTTTCTGTGGCCAACACCCCTTGTGACCAAGCCAGCATGGCTTTTTTTAACAGCCGTAAAAAATCACTTGGAGCAGCATTTGCAGCCAAAGCATCTTGCGGATATAAATTCAAATAAGCTCGTGCGACAACCTGAAAATCAAACTCATTTAATGCAACGTTAGCAGAATGAACGATGGGCTCAGATAGCTGCGACACTATGCCTTGCGCGGTTTCTTGTTGGCGTTGCAAATCTCCCCTCCACAATTGTGCAAACGAGATATTTCGTTGCTTAAAATACTCACCAAGCCACACACTTTGTTGCAGGCCTAAAGGGCTTAATTTGTCATAATTTTTAGCTCCAAATGAAGCTTGTCCATGACGCACCAAAAATAGTTCTGACATAAGATGTCCTTAAACTAACAGTGGCCTGAGTGTATGCAGGTTCCATCTATTAGTTTAATTAATTATTTCAATATGACTTTATCACCCAAAGTGATTTAACAATTCTATTCAGCAAAATAGCTCTCCATTAGTCGCTTAAAGCATGATAAAAAGTGCAAAAAATAACATTTCATAAACAATTGTTTTACTTTTACATACAAAACTTGGTAGCGTAGTGGTAAGAGCGCAGACCAGTTGAATGTTTTCCAACAACTTGTTTGAGTCAAATAAGTATAAAAATAGCTGTTAAACGCAGATTTTTTTGGCACACACAGAGAGCACACACAATGACAAAAAGCCTTCCACAACACTTTACTCGCCATCCCTTATCGTTACTAATAGGTTTAAGTTTAGCCATGCAAAGCTCTGTTGGCTTTGCGCAAGAACAAACATCTAAAGCCGAAAAACAAGGCCTAGAGACCATTACCGTTACCGCCCAAAAGCGCGCCCAAAACTTACAAGAAGTACCGGTTGCTGTTACCGCTTTTACCGGCGACGAAATGGCAGAATCTGTTATTAAAGATATGTATGACTTACAAACCAATGTGCCAGGTTTGGGCGCATTTCAAAGTCAAAGCGCAACTAACTCTAGTTTCTCTATTCGTGGTGTAGGTACCTCATCGCAAAACTTTGGGCTTGAATCCTCAGTGGGTTTGTATGTTGATGGTGTTTATCGTGCCAGACAAAACTCTTTGATCAATAACTTAGTGGATATGTCAGCAATTGAAGTATTACGTGGCCCACAAGGTACTTTATTTGGTAAAAACACGCCTTCTGGCGCCGTCTTAGTTACCACCGCAGCACCGAGCCATAGCGGTGGAGATGCCTTTGTCGAAGCGACTTTTGGTAATTACGGTTTAATGAATTTTTCTGGTGCCACCTCAATATCTGCCATTGAAGATGTTTTGGCATTCCGGGTTACCGCTTTTACCAGCCAGCGTGATGGCACTATTAGTGACATTGCATTAGGTGAGGATAAAGTTAATGACAGAGATCGCTGGGGTGCTCGTGCTCAAGCCTTATATACCCCTAATGAAGATGTAACCTTACGTATCATTGCCGATTATGCTGAAATCAATGAAATTTGCTGTGGTGCTCCGGTACAAATGACTAACTTTGAAGCCAATGAAATCCCCGGTAAGTACGGTTCTGATGCGGCTATCGCCAGCCTTGGTGGTACAGCTTTCCCAGGAGGAAAAGCATTTTTTGACCGTGAAATAGCGGTATCATTTTTACCTGAATCAAGCATGAAAGACCGCGGTTTATCGGCTCAGTTAGATTGGGACTTAGATGAAAACTACACTTTTGTATCCATTACTGCATCGCGTAAATTTGAATCTTACGACGATATAGACACTGACTTTACTGATGTTGATCTGTTTGGTACCAGTAACGATTCTCAGCAAACGTCATTTTCTCAAGAATTACGCCTTGATTACACCAGCGACAAACTTAACTATATTTTGGGTGCTTATTATTTCGAACAAGATTTAGATCTGGCTTATA
>NZ_LSNE01000009.1:257916-270415 GCF_001565895.1 Paraglaciecola hydrolytica | reverse complement strand
GCCTATATACCGACAACTTTTTTAACCCCTTTGTAATGGCTCGTTTTGGTGGTGCACTAGATCCCCTACTTGCAGGAATTAATGGGCTTAGTGCAGCTACAGGGGGCCTAATTGCTCCAGCTGCTGAAGCCGCTCCAGCCGGCACAGGCTTTGATCACATCGCCAAACAACAGCATAAAAGTTATGCCTTATTTGGTCAGTTTGACTATAAATTGACTGATGAACTGACCTTAACCGCAGGTATACGTTATACCGACGAGAAAAAAGATCTTTCTACCGTATTTAGTGAAAACTTAGCGGGTGGCACAACTTACCCTACCGATTTTTCTTCAGTGGGAGATCCAGCAGCACCTACTCCAGGTTCATTAATTTACGGGGCGGGATATGCTGGCGCTATTTTACAAGGCATAGGTGCAGGACAAATAGATCCGTTTTCTGCAACAGCTGCAGCGGCATTATTACCCTTCCAAACTCCTGGCTGGGCATTTAAAGCCTTGGGTGCAACCACCTCCGACCGCCCTGATATTATTGAGTCACTTAAAGACGACCAAATTACTGGCACCATCAAACTCAGTTATCAACCTGATCGTGATACCTTGTGGTATGTATCCTATGGCGAAGGTTATAAATCAGGTGGTACCAATACCGACAGGATTGCAGCAGGATTTAACCCTTTATTTGACGCTGAAACCTCACAAGCCTTTGAAATTGGTTTGAAAAAGGATTTCCCAGATCAAAATCTGCGGATCAATGCCGCCACTCATTACACTACTGTTAATGATTTTCAAGCCAACACCTTCACCGGCAACGGTTTTAACCTACAAAATGCCGGAGATTATGGGATCAAAGGCCTTGAGTTAGAAGCCACTTGGTTAGCCACTGACAGCCTAGAAGTCAATCTAGCCTATGCAATGGTTAAAGCAGAATACAAAACCTTTGAACGTGGTAACTGTTGGGTAGCTTACACATGGCATACTGGTGTTGATGACCCAGGCAGACAAAATCCAACAGATCGTTTCTGTGACCGTTCAGGTGACAGACCCGGCGGTGAACCAGAAAACTACCTCGTACTTTCGTTGAAGCAGGATATCGATCTGGCTGATAACATTTATGCCTATGTGCAAGGTGAATATACCTATACCAGCGACATCATTCTTGACGGAAGTAATGATCCTTATGCCGTACAAGATAGCTATAACTTGTTGAACTTTAGATTTTTCATGAACTTCACTGATATGGATATGGATCTGATCTTCTGGGCAAGAAACGCCTTAGATGAAGAATATGTCAACCGCACCAACTTCAATACACCACTGCAAGATGGTAAATTAAATGCCTATATGGCCGAACCTAGAACCATGGGTGTAACCATCAAAAAACGTTTTTAACGTCAATACTCTACCTTGTTAAATAGAGTCGGCTATGCCGACTCTATTTTTTTACATCGCAAAATCCGTCATTTTTCAAAGGAAAATCCCATCGCATACTGATGAATCCCGTCAAAATCCCCCTTACTGACTGGGATACCTCGCATTCTGGCAATAGCGTATACCATGCTGATATGAAAGAAAAAATTAGGCAATGCAAAACGCTGTAAAAACTCATCCGCCGGCATAGTAACTTTAACCGGCCCAGCCATATCACTAATCTCGCCCACAAATTGGACGGTATTTTTACCCATTAACTCTTTCAAAAATCCAATTGTTTGTTGTAACTGACTTTGTAACGAGGCAAAACTACGTTCACTTTTAGCAAAAGATAACATCTCGACCTGCGCAATAGGACAAGAGGCACGTAAAGCAAAACTCGCGGCAATTTCAACCTGAGCACCAAGAGGCAACATATCAGCCACCAAACGAGCCTCAAGAATGTTTGTATCATCCCGTTGATTACACTCAATCTTATCCAGCAAGTGACTCAACTGGCTTAAGTAATCTGTAAAAATACTGAGATGACAATAACTCACGACACTATTCACATATCTTCCTTACTGAACAAACAAAATCTCTGATAATGATTTCTGAATTGTATCCACATTTTGTCGTTAATGTGACTAAACAACTTCGCTTAAATAAGCCTCTGATATATTATGCGCGCCGTTAATTTTTATCAGCTAAATACCGTGACGAATACCAATACAACCCCTAGCTCAGCTAACGCTTTATATACTGACTTGTCGGGCTATTATGACTTGATGTGCAGTGACATCAATTATCAAGCTCAAAGCCAACATGTACAGCGCCTGCATCAGTTTTTTGGCAATGGTGGCAAACAGCATCTTGATTTAGCTTGTGGTACAGGTCCTCATGTTAGATATTTCATTGATAATGGCTATCAAAGCAGTGGTTTGGATATCAATCAACCCATGCTGGATATTGCCCAGCAGCGCTGCCCTGAAGCATATTTTATGCTCGGTGATATGACTAAATTTAGCCTAAGTGAACCAGTCGATATCATTTCATGTTTTTTATATTCGCTACATTACTGTGCGGACTTAGCTAAACTGCAAGACTGTTTTGCCAGCGTACATCGCGCCTTAAAACTCGATGGAATTTTTTGTTTTAACGCAGTAAACAAAGATTTAATCGATAACAAGGTGTTTGAAAGACACACTGCGGAGCAAGACAATAGCCATTTTGTTTTCACCTCAGCCTGGCACTACCCTGGTACTGGCGATAAACAATCCTTGTTACTCAGTATTGAAAAAACCAGCTCTCTCAATAATCAAGAAACTAATCAACAAGCTCCTCAACAAACAAGCCAAACATGGCAAGATCACCATCCCATGGTGGCGCTCAATTTTGAACAGTTACGACAACTATTAAGCCCCTATTTTGAAGTGCAGATGTTTGAACACGACTATGACAAAATCATCCCTTGGAACCAAACGTCAGGTAATGCGATATTTGTTTGTGTAAAAAAATAAACCTAAGCCTATGAGCTTCGAGTTTCGAGCAAAAGCAAAAGCAAAAGCAAAAAATGTAGAGCGATTTTAGTACTGCCACTTACTCAAATTTAAAAGACTGAATATTCGACGGAGCTGATTCACCACTCACATTCAAAGCAATAACTCGGTAATAATAACTCTGGCCTGTTTGCAAACTGCTTTTATCGGCAAATAAGCTGTCTTTGGCTGGATCAAAGGCTTGTTTACCATCGGATATATTATCGCCTATCACTTGCCATGGCCCTTCAGCTTTTATACTGCGCTCAATTCTATAGGACTGACCTAAAGGTGCACCTAACCATTGAATATTGTACAAAGAGTTGATCGGTCTTAAAACTGGCGCCTCCGGAACTGGCAATGCAGGAGCTTTAGTCAAGCCACGCATTTGCGCTTGTGCCAAACGCACTAAATCCACTACGGCTAACTCCTGATTTTCTTCTGCATCCACAAAACCCGGTAAATGGTAACTGTAATGTCCGGTGTATTCTTTATGAAAGTAAAAGCCGCCATTGTGTCTATGACCACGAAAACCCCAGATAAAGGCGCCTACCGCTTGTGCTCCTTGATACTCATGATGCACCGCAGTTTGCATAATGTTATTTAGAATACTTGCATCAGTTAAACCAAATTCCCCCACCAAATAAGCCTTACGCCCGGCTATTTGCTGTAAATCTTGTTGAATAGTTTCAGGTTTGTTGTTGTTATTAGTGGTGTAAAAATGGTTAGAAATAATGTCTACATGAGGATTGGTAATGGAATACTCTTTCAATTCCAAATAATTACCATCTACGACTAATTGCTGAGGGGCTAGCTGGTCGATTAACGCTACCGTGTTTTCTAAAAACGCTTGATTAGTGTCTTTTAATTCATTGCCTGTTTCCCAGGCCATAAGGGCTTTTTCGTCATAATAATAACGCCCTGTCAGGGTGTTTTTACGACTTATAACTTGTTTTATTATGCTCTGGTAGGCTTGATAGGTTTTACTATTTATATCGTAAAATGCCTCTTGGTTTTCATCATAAAAAGCCGCTAATTGCTCTCGCCCGCCCCACCATTGCCAGTGATCAATAAAAGGTAATATGAGCCTTAATCCGTGTTTGTCTGCCAACATGATCATGCGGTCATAAACCACCATGGCTGTTTCATTTAAACGTGGCATACCACCTTTAGTTAAGGGCGCTAAGATATGGGTTTCACGGCCACAGGCCTCGTCTGATTCTTGCGCCACCGACAGTACATAGATTCGCATGGCCTTATGACCAGAACGAGTTAAAGCCTTGATCCAGTTTTCTTGTTCGTCGGCTGTTGGCCATTGAAAATATTGCCCCCAACCACGAGGATCGGCAGCACATACTCCTTTAGCATCATTTTCTATACGATGGAGTTCGGGAGCATGTAAACCAGCAAACCTAAATTCGTGCTCACCATCAAACAACTGAGCGCCCTTACGACTAATAAAATGTTCAAAAGCCAGAGTTTGAGCGCTAAACAAACACAATAGTAAGGTGTTATTTAGCCACTTCATGCTCAAGTTCCTTTTCCAAAGACTGCAACAAACGTGCGGCCACCATCATGGCACGTCCGTTATGGTAGGGACCTTTCCAAAATCCGGCTTTGTAATTGTGATCGACATTGTCTTGATCACACAACGCTAACCAATGCCACTCACCGTATTCACGATCAATGTGTTGTTGCTGAATAAACTGCCAGATGTTTTCAGCGGCAACTTTGAATTTTTCATCACCTCCAATTTGATAAGCTTGTAAAAAACCTACTAAGGCTTCAGCCTGCACCCACCAAAAGCTTTCTTGATGAGTATGTTCATCGGCAAAGGTATATTGATCACAAACTTGCCCATGTTGGCCAAGCGCTTGTGCCAAACAGACTTCTGCCATGCTCAGCACCACATTTTTATATTGCTGGCTTAATGCTGGCTGGTTTAATACTTCAAGGGCTTCCCATAACAACCAACTGCATTCGATGTCATGACCATAGGAAAACGCAGGAGACTGATCCTGCCAATCGGCACTTTGAAACAAACTCAAATGTAAACTCGGTTTGAGAATAATATGCTGATCAAACACCCTAAGTAAGGATGTTAAAGCCTTGCCAACTCTAGCATCGCCACTGATGTGATAAAGACTGGTGTAGGCTTCGATAACATGTAAATGGGTATTCATACTTTTGGGATAATTGAGATCTTTATCACTTAAACGCATGTCATCTAAGGGCTGCCAATTTTGTGAAAAAGCTTCAAAGTAGCCACCAAATTGTGGATCAATGGCGTTTTTTTCTAACAACTCAAAGTAGTCACCAGCCTTAGCCAAAGCCCTTTTGTCGCCAGTCAGTTGGTAATAGGCACACAGTGCATAAATAGCAAAAGCTTGGGCATAAGTTTGTTTTTTACCGCTGATAGCCTTACCTTGATAATCCAGCTCCCACAGCACACCGCCATATTGTTTGTCGTCAAAATAGTCCAACAAATAGTCAAAGGCGCGAGTGGCATACTCACGATATCCTGCATTGTTATACGTATGAGCAGCTTCACTAAAAAACCACAATATACGGGTATTCAGTACTATGCCCTTATTGGCAATGATCACAGGATTGGCTTTTGCGTCTATCTCGCCATAAAAACCACCGTGCAGAGGATCAACACTATGAGCTATCCACCACTTGGCAATTTTATGGCACTCTCTGTCTAATAAACCTTTATCCAGTATGCCAAAAGCCTTTACTGCTTGCATGTCTGACTACCCTTTTGTCTTGGATGCTGTTTTTGAAAAGAACGCCATATTTTTATCAATCAACTGTTTAAGCGTATTCACCGAAGTGGCCGAACGTAGACCGTCTTCTGGTGTATTTAAGGCATAATCAACTAGTTGTTCGATGGTGGTTGTGGCCACGTGCATGCGGGTATCTGATGAAGCGTAATAAATAAACACTTCATTGTTTTCATTCACTATCCAACCATTAGCAAAAGTCACATTGGATACATCACCTACTCGCTCGCTACCTTGTGGTGCGATAAAATGACCGCCCGGCTTGTGAGTTACCCGCCATGGTTCAACTAGATCTGTCATAAATACATACAGTACATAACGTAAACCTGCAGCAGTATTTCGTACTCCATGGGCCAAATGTAACCAGCCATTGGCGGTTTTAATTGGTGCTGGACCTTGACCATTTTTAACTTCTTTAATGGTGTGATAGGCCTTACCGTCAACAATGGTTTCTTGTTTTATCTCGGCTTTTTCCATTGAATCACACAAGCCCCAGCCGATGCCGCCACCCGCCCCCACACTGATAAAACCGTCTTGTGGGCGGGTATACAAGGCATATTTGCCATCAACAAACTCAGGGTGTAATACCACGTTTCGTTGCTGACCAGAGTAAGTAATTAAGTCGGGTAAACGCTCCCAAGTCACAAGATCTTTAGTACGGGCGATTCCACATTGGGCGGTTGCCGCGGATAAATCCTCAGGACGAGTAAGATCTTTACGCTCAGTACAAAACAGGCCATAGATATAACCGTCGGCATGTTGCACTACACGCATATCGTAGACATTGGTATCAGGCTGGTCAGTTTCCGGCATAGTCACTGGATAATCCCAGAAGCGGAAGTTATCTACGCCGTTATCACTTTGTGCCACGGCAAAAAAAGATTTGCGATCATTGCCTTCAACTCTCACCACTAACAAATATTTACCATCCAGATATATCGCCCCAGAATTAAAGGTGGCGTTAATACCGATACGTTCTTGCAAAAAGGGATTGCTTGCCTCATTCAAATCATAACGCCAAAAGACCGGAGTATGTTCTGCCGTGACAATAGGCAGTTGCCAACGTTGATAAATACCGTTGGATTGTGCGGTGGGCGCATTTTTTAAGCTAATCAGTAATTCATAGTCAGAACACAATTTTTCAACTTTTTGCGTAAAACTCATATAAAAATCTTCTCTTCTAAATAATTTAAATGCGGGCTTCGACCTTTGCTGCGCAATATAGCACAAACTAGTGGTGAAACCGGTTACTAAAACAAGTATTGAACCTGCCTTTTTTATACTTAATTCAGCACGCTGACACATTTTTGTGCAGATTAATATCCTGCTCAAACAAGCTTAGCAGGCATATCAGCAGGATAGTCCTCAAGCGTATTCCACCAAAAAACCTTCAAAAACACTGAACATACGATCACCACAGCTAAGGCGATAGTCATGGGTATAAACTGTTGAATAACTAAAAATATCGGTGCTGCTATTAAGCCGCTATGCCAAATAATACCTACCACTACGTTGGCCATATCTCGCTTAAAATATGTATTGGCACGGACGTTAGGGTGTTCTTTTTGAATTTCGAGTAACACCGGCTGCCACCACCCCCACGGGCGGG
Source organism: Paraglaciecola hydrolytica (assembly GCF_001565895.1). Classification (GTDB taxonomy): domain Bacteria; phylum Pseudomonadota; class Gammaproteobacteria; order Enterobacterales; family Alteromonadaceae; genus Paraglaciecola; species Paraglaciecola hydrolytica. The sequence goes on along the minus strand of NZ_LSNE01000009.1, from coordinate 263,076 downwards.
TTTTTAAGTAAAAATTCTTCAGTACTTGCATATCATCTGCTGGTGTTAACAGGGTTCCTAAAACACAACCGATTAAACACAATAAAAACAGGGCAGGAAAAGCATTTAGTGGCGAGACATCCGTAAACATCAGAGGAATAGCCGCAACAATGCCGGTTAACATACCGTAAAAATAACCATAACCGTTAAAGCGCCACCAATACCACTTAAGCACGTTAGCCGCGGTATAACCACCGTATAGCGCTGATACTATCCACATGATCAAGCCATTAAGTGTAGGAATAAACAAACCAATAGCCGTGCCTAAAACGACAAATACAATAGAGATGATATAACTCAGATAGACATAGGTTTTGTCAGGGGCATTGGGATTGATGTAGCGTTTATATATATCATTCACCACATAGGCCGGAGCAGCATTGGTGGTGGCGGCAAAGGTCGACATAAAGGTTGCCAACAACCCCGCCAGCACTAATCCCAACAAGCCAGAAGGTACATAATTAGCTAAGGCAAAGGGCAGAATTTGTTCAAAATCCACATCAGGACCCATACCGTTTAACTCGTCGTTAAAAAACACTAAGGCGAGTATGGCCAGACCCGTAATCATCATGTAACGAGGGATAAGCAGTACGACACTAACAAACCAACTCATTTTTGCTGCGTCTGTGGGCGAACGAGCAGACAATACACGCTGCATGTCATAGTTAGGCGCAGGCCCTGCCATGCTTTGCAATACGCCTTTAAAAATCACCAACATCATAAAGATACTAAACATTGAATAACCATCTTCGGCGATTTTGCTATTGGCAGCGGGTAATATGGCGCTCCAATCTAAATTCAACGTCCAGCCAAATTGAATTTCATCCCAGCCCTGTGGTACGGCTTTGGCTAACATTTCTGGCGAAACCTGCTGCATAGCGATTATACCAATGGCAACACAAGCGATAGTCATGATAAAAAACTGTACAACCTCGGTGATCACCACACTGTACATGCCACCTTTTACCACATACAACATGGTGATAAAGGTCAGAATTAATCCGTAATAAACTTCGTTTAAATGTGGGTCGCTAGACAATTGCCAAGGCATAAAACCCGCCGAAAACTTGCCTATACCAATGAAGCTATAGGCCAGAAAACCCAAGACATTCACCAAGGCAAACACCACCACTATAATATGGCTGAGTTTAGCGCCCTGACTGTCGCCAAAGCGAAAACGTATCCACTCGGCCCCGGTCATAACACCCGAACGGCGCAGCCAAATGGATAAAAATACCAACATAAAAATTTGATTAAAGGCCGGCCATAACCACGGAATAAAAATACTTTTTAAACCATAGATAAACAGCAAATACACCATCCACATGGTACCGCTGATATCAAACATGCCCGAGGCATTAGATAAACCAAGGTAGTACCACTTAAGCTCTTTTCCACCAAGAAAATAGCCTTCGATATTACGACTGGCACGTTTGGATATCCAAAATCCAATTCCCAAAGACAAAACTAAATAGGCAACAATAATGCCGAGATCTAACAGCGATAAATTCATTTACACCACTTTTGTAATTTTGCTTTATTTCACCAGTGACACGTTAAATGTAACCGGTTACTCAAGATGTTAGTAATTGTTGCGCAAATGTAACCGGTTATCAAGCTGTTTTTATTGATGTAGCTGAGGATATGTTTAAACTAATGTAAAATGTTTCATCAGAATGATAATTTTATCCGCTTTAGGAGCGCTGCAATGTCAACCATCAGAGATGTATCTAAAGAAGCGGGACTGTCTATAGCGACGGTTTCTAGAGCCTTAAGTGCGCCAGAAAAAGTCACTCCTGAAAGCCTTAAAAAAGTTCACGATGCCATCGAACTGTTGCAGTACCGGCCTAATATGCTGTCGCAAAAGTTTCGTAATAAACAAGCCAATGCCATCGTGATTTTAGTACCAGATATTGCCAACTTGTTTTTTGCCAAAGTCATCAGCGGCATTGAAAGTGTCGCGCAGAAAAAGGGCTTCAGCGTATTATTAGGTGATACTCGTGACTCCAAAGCCCTCGAAAAACAATACATCAACTTGGTCGAAACTCGCCAAGCCGATGGAATTATTCAGCTACGTCCTTACAGCGAAAATGACTCTTTGTTACCCATCGCTAGAGTACCAGCGGTCAATGCCAGTGGCTGTGAAAACACCCCCTATCCTACGGTACGCATTGATAACGTTGGCGCGGCTAAAGAAGTGGTTAAGTATTTGATTTCATTGGGGCATAAACGTATCGGTGTGATCACAGGCTTACAACGCAACCCCCATACTATCGACAGATTAAAAGGTTACAAACAAGCCTTGGCCGAAGCTAATATTGCCTTTGATCAAAGTTTACTGGCAGAAGGTGACTTCACTTTGTGGTCTGGTTTGCAAGCTAGTGAGCACTTTAGCCGAATGAGTGACATCCCTACTGCTCTATTTTGTATGAATGACGAAATGGCTATAGGTGCCATGAAAGGCCTTAAATCTAAGGGTTTACGCCTACCCCAAGATATTTCTATCACAGGTTTTGATGACTTGGATGTCTCACGTTATTGTGATCCGCCCCTTACCACTGTTGCCCAGCCCGCTGAAAAAATTGGTGAACGTTCAGCTGACTTGTTGTTTCAATTGTTAGATGAACAACAACCCACGCAAACCGAATATGTCTTGCCCATTGAGTTTATTATTCGTCAAAGTACGGCTCCACCACGTGCTTAAATATAGCTAGCTTTATGTTGTTATGGTTTTAGCTCAAACCCATATTTTTTGCTTGCTCTTTAAAATGTAACGGGTTACATTTTGAGTATGATTTCGTTTTTATAAATAATATGTCTAGCTCACTTCAATTACATTTGTGCATTAATCAATTAACTGACTGGCTCAAACATGACGCCTTACCCTATTGGACTACGAGTGGTATAAACCCCCACAACGGTGCCGTCTACGAACAAATGTTATTTAATGGCCAGCCCGATTTAGCAGCAAATCAACGTGTTAGAGTACAAGCACGGCAAATAATGGTGTTTTGTGCCGCACAGCAGCAGCAATGGCTGAATAATAGTTTGCCTATTGTTAGCCGCATCGTAGCGTTTATGCACTCTCATGGACGAATAAGTCCTACAGCCATAGGATATGTCCAATTGCTGACACCAGATAATCAAATAGTCGGCCCCAAACTCGATAGTTATGATTTTGCTTTTTATTTTCTGGCTTGTTTTCATCGTTTTTCTACTTTTAATGATAAGCAGGCACTGGATGAAGCCAATGCCTTGTTATGGTATATGGACGTACATTTTAAAAATGGCTCAGCGGGCTGGTTAGAGGGTAATTACTCTACCCCACATAGACGACAAAATCCGCACATGCACCTGTTTGAGGCTTTTATGACCGGCTACGAAGTAACTCGCGATGGTAAGTGGCTGGCAAAAGCCGGGCAAATATTTAGCTTGTTTGAACAGTATTTTTTCAATCCCAAGACTCACGTATTACACGAACATTTTGACGCCAACTGGCAACTAGCCGAGGGACAAGCGGGTGAAAGTGTAGAGCCGGGACACATGTTTGAATGGGTGTGGTTACTGCGCTGGTACGAGCGACTCACAGCCACTCCTGTTGGCCATTATTGTGATGCTTTATATCAAAAAGCCTTAACCATCGGCTGCGATCCACTCAGCCAACTGATTTATGATGTAGTCGACACACAAGGCACTATTATCAAGGGTACCAAACGTTGTTGGCCCTTGACCGAACTGGTCAAAGCCAGTCTGGCACAGGCAACGGTATGTAGCCCAGCACAACGTCAATTTTATGAAGATAAAGCTGCGCTTGGCATACAATTGCTGTTTGATTTTTATCAACATCCCACCATCAAGGGCAGTTATATTGATCAGATAGCACCAGACAATACTGTAGTGGCAGATCACGCACCAGCCAGTACGCTTTATCATTTTGCGGTAATGGGCGTGGAAGCCAATAAATATAAAGCACTCTTTTTATGAGATATCCAGCTTATGTACAAGCAATACTAGGTTTTGTATTGGTATTTTTTACGCTGTTGACTAACACTTCAACCTTAGCATCCACAACAAAACAGCCACCCAATATCATCTTAATCAGTGCCGATGATCTGGGTTTTGATGACTTAGCAATCAATGGCAATACCACAGTGACCACCCCCAATTTAGATAAACTGGCGCAACAATCAGTGACGTTCAGCGATTTTGCCGTATCACCAGTCTGTTCCACGACAAGGGCATCCTTGTTAACCGGGCGACAGTTTTATCGTACTGGTGTATCGGGCGTGCATGGTGGGCGGGATTATTTAAATCGTGACGAAACGCTGCTACCGCAAATGCTAAAACAACAAGGTTATGCTACTGCGACTTGGGGTAAATGGCATTTAGGTAAATCCCCAGGTTATATGCCCTGGGAGCGCGGTTTTGATGAGGCCTATTATGCTGAATTATACCAACATCAGGCCAATACCGGTTGGTTAAACGGTGTAAGAGTCGAGCATCAAGCGTGGGTTTCACAAGTTATTACAGACTACGCTATCGAATTTATTCAAGACAAAAGCAGCCAAAAACAACCCTTTTTTGCTTATCTCAGTTTTTTAGCCCCTCACGAACCTTGGTTAGCGCCTGAAGAATTTGTTGAGCCTTATTTAGCTCAAGGTATGCGCCCCGCCATGGCCAACCTTTACGCTATGGTAAGTGAGATGGACTACCATATTGGCCGTTTACTTAGCTATCTTGAGCAAACAGGCTTAAACAACAATACCATTGTTATTTTTATGAGTGATAACGGCCCATGGTGGGATTCCAGTAATTTGGGCGCGCTGACCAAACAAGAATGGCAAAGTCGCAATCCAAGTCAACTCAAAGGCAACAAAGGGCAAACCTGGCAAAATGGGGTTAAATCACCGTTATTTGTGCGTTTAGCTAATACTAAAAAACAGCATAGTGTCACCCGTTATGTGGAAGTCACAGACATCCTACCTACCATTTTAGCGCTCACTGGCACTCAAGTTCCGGCAAACAATTTGCCACTCGATGGCCAGTCTTTTGTTGATTATTTGCAAGGCAATACAGAGGGAACTAACCCTCGTCGGCACCTAATTGCCAGCCACGACTTAC
>NZ_LSNE01000009.1:246688-257743 GCF_001565895.1 Paraglaciecola hydrolytica | reverse complement strand
GAGATAGCCAAAACTAAGATTGACTATGCAAAACAGTTTATTGGCTTGCGCACTGAACAATATAAATTGCTCTTAAATCCGGCCATGGACAGGACAAACTACCCTAGCCCAGTCGAAAACTACTTATTATTTGATATGCAAAAAGATCCACTTGAAACAAGTAATATTTATACCCAGCAACCCCTTATCGCCGCTCAAATGGTCAAGGCTCTGCAAACTGAATTTAATGACATTGTTGCTCAAGACAAGAGTTTTGCCACACCAGTTTTTAACATAGGCCCTGAGCCAATATCGGTGATCAATGCCTTTGCTCCCTCTGCTACTAGTGGCAATACCAAAAGTGCAGCGCATTTTTTGAGTGGCATGAGTCAAAAAGATGACAGCGCAATATTTGCCATAGAGGTAGTCAAAGCGGGTAAGTACCAAGTCTATATCGAACAATTAAATACCGATGCAGCGGGTCTAGTAGCTCAAGTATCTATTGGTAAAAATACGTTAACAAAAGAATTTAATGGTGAGCTCATACAAGATTTTGGCCTCGTTGATTCACCGGATGGTAGCTTGCAACTTGAGCTAAGTATACTGGGTAATAACAGCATTAAACCTTGGGCTCAGGTGAGTAAATTAAAACGCATTTATTTAGTGAAGGCTGATGCTGCAGTGGCTCCTGATGCTCTCAAACTATTTAGTGCAAACTTGCCTCAATAAAACCACGCTTACGGCCTAGGTTGCTGATGTAGGTTGTGTCTCACTCACAGTGAAGACAGTTTAAACCTGTTAAATTGGATTTCACTGGCTCAATATTGTGAGTGACTCAATTGGTGGTACTATCCATTAAAACATCGCTTGGATCCCAAAGTGCCACGACTATTCCTCTGTATATTGATAGTAAGCTGCTTGAGCAGTTCTGTTTATGCGCAAAACAAACCAGATGATTTTACTAATGTTGCCACGTTAACCAGCAACATTGAGGTAGAACTGCGCTATTTAGGTAGTGATAATTTTGTGGGTAAACAGATAGAGGGTTACCAAGCGAACAAATGTTATATGCAGAGCAACGCAGCCATAGCATTGGCAAAACTAGCTGATGACATAGTACAGCATGGCTATAAACTAAAAGTTTACGATTGTTATCGACCGCAACGGGCAGTTAGCCATTTTATGCGTTGGGCTGCCGATCTTAGTGATACACGTACCAAGGATCAGTATTATCCTGACTTAGAAAAACATCAGTTAATCAATGAATATATCGCTGAAAAGTCTGGTCATAGCCGTGGAAGTACTCTCGATGTAGGTTTGTTGTCACAGGATGAAAATGGACTGTGGCAAGAACTGGATATGGGTTCGCCCTTTGATTTTTTTGGCCCAATATCCAATGTCGGCAGCTCCTTAATCAATCAAAGCCAACAACAAAACCGCCAAATATTACTCGACTTAATGCAACAGCAAAATTTCAATGTTTACCCCATGGAATGGTGGCATTTCACCCACCAGCCACCGGCATATATCGATACTTATTTTGATTTTGTGATCGAGTGAGCTTGTTTAGAAAAGCACTGTAAATTCAACACAAAAAAATACCGGCGGCCAGCCGGTATTTTACATTCTATAAACTCGATTTAGTTAACTACTGACCAAAACCTGCCGGTACCGCACTCGCTTTAATGCCGTTAGGGCCGTTGACTATCTCATTACCTCGAGTGGTTAATTCCACAGTATCTTCTGAGGTCGACATATCCAAGCCTTTGGTGGCTTCGCCATTGCCCTTCCATGACCACGCCATCCAACCATAAGGTACAACCCCAAAACCATGTAGTTTAGCATTGGCTAGTACTTCGGCAGTAAAACCACCTTCTGCGTAATCCAGCGTCCAGGCATCGGCGTCACTTTCTTCGGTAAAACTCATGTTAAGTAAAGTATCTAACTCAACCGGGATCAAACCTTCTTGTTCGGCACGGATATAGTCAATGGTTATCGGCTCAGCATGGCTTGAAGTGATGCCGCCAAATTGTAAACCTAGGGCTTTTAGCTCACCAAAGCTGCTCCAGTCGACGTTTTCAAACACTATTTCGTTCCACGCACCTGGTGTGAACGCGTCAGCGCTAACATCATTGGTTTGTCCCCATGCCCAACTATCACCATGTTTGGTATAGACTTTAAAATAGATGCCACTTTCTGCAGCATAGTCTTGCGGTAAAAACAGCTTCACTTTAAAAGTCACTGGTTTGCTGGTGTCAATATTAATGTCGGCTGCACTGGCAGTAATGGCGAATTGGTCACTCAAACCCCAGTCTTGCGTCACGATCAAGTTATCATCATCAGTACTCAACACCGTACCTGCCGTCCAGTCTTTTGCCCAACCTTGGGTTTCGCCGACAAAATCTGCGCTATAGACCACCAGTTGACCAAGTTGCGCGCCGCCACCATCCATTGATTGGCCTTCTTCTAATATGGCCACGTAATCAACTAAGATTGGATCTCCATGAGCAGTCGTCACCCCACCAAACTGAATACCGAGTTTTTTTAAGGCACCAAAGCTAGTCCAGTCTACCCCTTCAAAAGTAATTTCGTTCCATTCGCCAGGGGTGATATCAGCAAAACCTTTATCACTGGTTTGTCCCCACGCCCATGAATCACCATGATTGACGTAGATCTTAAAATAAATACCGCTTTCGTTGGCGTAATCGGCTGGGATAAAAATATTCATTTTAGCGGTAAGTAAACCACTGGTATCAATATCGGTATTACCACCACCAACAAACACCGCAAACTGATCGCCTTGGGTCCAGTCTTGGGTGATCACCAAGTTATCACTGTCCACACTCACACTGGTGCCGCCAGTCCAATCTTTACCCCAACCTTCGGCGTCACCCACAAACTTAGCGTGGTAACTCGGTGGCGCAGCGCCTCCTAGCGATTGTCCAGCACCTAATACAGTGACTGAATCAAGTAACAAAGGCTCAGTTTTGGCAGTCGTGATACCACCCAACTGAATACCGAGTACCTGAATAGCACCGGCAGCGGTAAAATCCACATTTTCAAAAGTAATGTCGTTCCATTCGCCTACGGCAATATCGCTATAAGACTTTTGACCGGTATCAACCCAAGCCCAGCCGTCTCCATGTTGGATAAAAAACTTGAAGAAAAAGTTAGTTTCACCTGCATATTCAGCCGGAATAAAGACTTTGGCGCTGATAGTCAGCGGCGCACTGGTATCCAAGTTAGCGACACCACCGCCTACTGTCATGGCGAGTTGGTTGTTACTTGTCCAATCTTGACTTATAGCCAGTGCCGTATCACGAGTTTCAATGGTGCCACCCGTCCAAGCCACTGCCCAGCCCTCTTTCTCAGCACTGAACTCAGCTAAGTACATAGGCGGAGTCACCCCACCGGATTGCAATTTTAGGTTATCCAGTTTGATATCACCTACATAGTTAACCGCTTTACCGTTGGCCATGATCTCTAAACCGATTTTACTGACATCAGCAATGTCAAAACCTTCGTCGGCATAACCAGCAAGATCACTCATTGAATCAATCGCATAAGTGATATGGGTCCAAGCATTACCTTTTAAGTCACTATCGTTGGCTTGCAATACGCCAAAACTGGCATAACGATCTGATCCATCGCGCAAGTACATTTGCACACCTAAATGGCCCTCTTCGACATAACGTACCGGCGTATAAATATCAGCACTAAGCGTTACGCCCTGCATATCCATGGGTGTTTCAAGGTTAAAGCTATAGGCACTTTTATCTTCAGTTGTGACCCAAGGTAGGTTAAATACGAGGGCCTTATCACCTACCCCTTTGGTGATCAGATCAGCATGATCAATCGAGGTAGCACCAAATACTCCAGAGCCACCAAATTCACCAATAATAAAAGGTACACCGGTTTTTGACAGCAAATCGGTAGCCGAGACTATCTTATTGCTCGAATTCCACTGGGCGCCATAAGCATGCACCGACAATACGATGTTAGATTCGACGTCAGCCGCTTGTAACTCTAATGCACGGTCGGCTAAAAAAGCGTTGTAATCCTGACCACAATGGGGTGCATCAATCACTAAAGGCACACGAAAACCTATGGATCTAAATTCACGAATAATGGCTTTGTACACATCAATATATTCGGCATAACCCACACTGTTGGCGTCCCATACATTCATGGGACCCCATTCGTTGGCAATATTGATCATCAGGTGTGGCTGGTATTTATCTTTAACGAGCACATCAATCCAGCGGTCGAACCACAATTCCTGAGTGTATTTTTCAATAAACTCTGAGCTTTCGGTGCAGGTGATTTCGCCCTCTCCTTCCCACAACATGGGCATGGCTATCATGCCGTTGGCAACAATTCGATCAAGTGCTGCCTCAAGTTGCTCGGCCGTGGTACTGGCCCGTAGTTGTAATCTGACTACGTTTGCTCCCGTTTCTTTAATGGCGGCAATACCCGCAATGCGTACTTCGGGGTTATCACCATATTGCAGGTTAACCCCACGCAATAAGATGGCATTAGTGGAGGCATCAAATATCTGGGTACTGCTAGTGGCGATCACCGCAGCGTTTTCAGAAGGTGAAGGACGATTAGGTAATTCAACCGGCGGCTCTGGTATCAAGGTATCGATATCAGCATCTTTATCTAATAACTCAGAACTACCGCAGCCGGCCAATATCAAACCAGCCATCACTAAGGGTAGATAACCAAGCTGTTTACTTATTTTTGAGCGTTTACTCATACTATTTTTCATAATTTTCTCTCTTTACAGCGGTTCTGCTGCTTACTCACATTTGGGTTAAAAATTCAGGCTCAAAAGCCCATATTAAAAACTAAGCGACATACCTAAGGTGTAACGCCGCTCTTGTACCCAAAGTGATTGAAATTGATTTTCAAACTGTGCATAAGATTTACGATCTTGCGATGTCAGGTTAGTGCCACTTAAGGAGAAACTGACATGCTCATTGACCCAATAATTAATCTGCGCATCCAAATACCCCACGGCTTCATTCCAGTTACCCAAATTGAGCGGTACACCGTTGGTATTTAGACCAACTCGGCCAATATACTCTTCACTACGCCAGTTGTAGGCGATACGCATATTCAAGCCATCTTTGTCGTACCACAGTATGGTATTTGACTGATGTTTAGAGTTAGAAGGTAAAGGCAGTGCATTGCCCTCAATATCAATATCCGGTGATTCACTGTCCGAATAGGTGTAGTTAAATTCAACACCTAAGGCGCTTAAGAAAGAATTTTCAAAGAAGGTAAAGGGCTGTTTGTAACCAATTTCAAAACCCATTAAATCAGAAGCATCAACATTACCCGTGGTCCATACGTTAACGCTTCTACCACGATTAATGCCATCAGCGTCAGCAAAGTTACGTTGTTCTTGATAACTGGCCACGGCACTTTCAACATCAATTAAAAACATGCCCATGCCTAGGATTGCGTTTTCAGCAAAGTACCATTCGAGCGAGCCATTATACACAGTGGCGCGCCAGGGTTTCATGTCTGGATTACCGTTGTCACTGCCACCACCTGAACACCCCACCAGCGCATCACGTAACTGACCACTGCCATCACGTACTTTCACCGGCAAACCATCGGCCGCGGTTTTAACACACTGCTGATACCACAACACCAAACCCGAACCGAGATTTTCAAGGTTATTACGAGTCATGTTTTTAGATGCGCCCATACGCACTATCACCTCATCGCTGGGGAAAAAGTTGAGATTGAGCGAAGGCAATACATCAGTAAATGATCGATCAATGGTTTCGGTATCCGAAACAAAGGCGATTTTTTGCCAAGGCTGCGACCCTGCCCCCACTGAGTTGTTACGATCCAGTACCGATGGGATCACGGCTTTAGTAATCTCTCGCTCGGTTTTTACGACCCGTAAACCAAAGTCACCTTGTACTGGTATGCCCAAAAACAGCTCATCATCAGCAAAGTTGGCTTGTAAAAATGCGGAAGTAGAGGTTTCTTTTACCGCATAGGTATAACCAGGATCTTCGATAGTTTTAGTGCCGGGATAAAGCGTATTTAAAAAGTCTAAAGGGCTATCCCAGTTATTGGGGTCAAGTGACGACACTCCGTTTTCAAAACCTTTAATTGGTCCAAAATCGGTAAATACGTCGGTGTCTCGTACGCCAAAACCGTTATCAACATAATCATCTTGGGCACGTAAATTGGCATCTTCGAGGGCAAAATTAAAGTCACGCCATTCAGGGTATTTTTGCCATATTTCGTTACCTGGTAGCAATTTATAACGTTTATCTTCTGGTACGGTTAAATCATTCCAGGTCGAATAACGTGCGGTCGGCGTAGCATAATAAAACTTGGTGTGATCCGCAGTACGTACACCACGGCGCACGCCGCCATCCACAGATTGAATAAAATTGTTGCTATCAAAATGATAAGTCACATCGGCGCGTAATACATCCAAGTCGGCTTCGGTATTCGTACCATCCCCAAAACCTTGATACTTACGCAAAAAGGACGCTTTAGACAAATCATTGGCAATGGGGTCATAGGAGAACGTAGGTACATCACCGCGGTAATCGACTATGACGTCATACACGGTAATAGGATCATGACCATTAATGCCATCTTCATCGACCCATAACCAGGCGGGTGTGCCTTGTTTTAACTGGGCGGTACGATATTGTTTTTCAGCATGAGCATAAACATAACGAATTGACGCTTCTATATTGTCGTGGTTATCGTAATCCAATTGAATATTGGTATTCAGTGCCGCGGTATGGTTGATGGTATTACTGGACGTGGTTTCAAAATCTCGCGAATTAATATGCGCAACCTGCACGGAATGTATGGTTTTAGTTTGGGTATTACCATCAGCATCCACATAATTGATAGTAGCCCCTTCTGAGGTAACAGTGCCGTCTTTTACTAATACATTGTATAAATCGCCAGGCTCCTGAGGGCCATTATTAATGGAGATAGAATTGATACTCGAGGCACCATTAAAGTTAATGTTTACCCCACGATCATACTGATCCATTTTGGTATAAAACACATCACCACTTAACTTGAGGTTATCGCTTAATTGAGCTTCAACACTAAAGGCCCCGCCTTTGCGTTGGCGCTCCATAAAGTTACTACGTACACCAAAATTGGCCGGCACCATATACCAGTCATTAACGAGGTCTCCGTCATTATCAAGATCAAGTGGGTCGCCCGGCTGTCCACCTTGTGAGCCTAAAAAAGCCAGACGGTTATCGTCCCACATTTGGTAGTTAGCCGCATTTGACTCAGATTCAAAATATCCAGCCGTAAAACCAAACTTACCGTCATTGTTATAGCCAACAAAGACATTCACACTGGGGTCGATACGTGTTGTCACCGTTCTGTCACTGTGCACTTCTCTGTCGGTCAGATCACCCTGCGAACCTTCAATACGCAGGTTGCCCGTCCAGCCTTCTTTCAGCGTTAAGGCATTAGCAGTTTTCAAGTCAACCAAACCAGAAATACCGCCAGATAAGGCCTTAGCATTGATGGATTTGTATACATCCACACCGGTGATCATACTGGCAGGGATATCACCATAATTGGCGCCCACATCGGTGATGGTCCATGGACTTAAAAACTGTTCACCGTTAAGTGTGGTTAATACCTGAGGCATACCCCGTATATTCAACGATGTCGCTTCATTGGCTTCACGTTTAACCTGAACCCCAGAGATACGCGACAAGGAATCGGCGATAGTGGCATCAGGCAATTTGCCGATATCTTCTGCCACTATGGAGTCAACAATAGTCGCCGCTTCGCGTTTTAAATCAATAGCCGCCGCTTGTGAACTTCGGATGCCTTTGACCTCAATTACCTCGGTCAATTCTTCCGTTGTTACAGAATCAACATCGTTTGCTTGTGCCCATACCGTACCCTGCATGAGCGCGCAACTCACCGCCAGAGTTAGGGTTTTAAGCTGGGTACTAAATCTACTCTTTTTCAACATTAGGAAGGGTCCCTGTTTTCATTTTAAGCTACAATCACACAAATGTTACCGGTTACAACATTAACTAAAAAAATAGTGAGACCGACACATACAATTTAACAAAAAGTTTACAGTAACCGGTTTCATATTTACAACAGCAAAAAGTGAATATTTAATAATTAATCACAGAAATTTAGTTATCTTATTGTTTTAGATAATAAAAATTATATTTATAAGTGCCAAATTAGCATTAAAAGGCAAGCTGATGCTCACCCAATACTGTTAACTTTAATGGATGGGGCTTAAACGCAGGAAATATACCGATACTGTTTTAGTGAATTTTGTTTAGCTATTTGATTTATATATTAAATAAAAACCTTCGGCTCCTACAATCCAGAGTTCTGGTTTAATAAGTTCAATGTGTCCAAAAACGCATATGGAATGTTTATTATCTGCACATCAAAACAAAATCGGACAATTGATTTTGTCTAAACTTAAGGGCATGCTAAAACAAATCTGTAACCGGTTACCGCTTTATTAAGGCGTTTAGTCGCAAATTTTAATGACAAACCAACAATATTTTCAACGCCAGACCAAAGTTATAAATTCTCTGGTAGTTGAAGTCCGCACTCATTAGGATACCCAAAATGATAATTACCAAATTCAGGCTATGGGCGAACATCGCTATTATCGCTCTGTTAAACAGTTGTGGCGGCAGTAACACTGCTACACCAAATAGTAACGACATTGAACAACATGAGCCAAACATGCAAACCAGTTTAAAACTTGCCGCGATATTTACAGATCATATGGTGCTACAGCGTAACAAAGCCATTGTGATTTGGGGACAAGCCTCTGTCGATGCAACAGTCAAAGTCAGCTTACTTAAAGGCCAGCAAAATCTCAGCACTCAAGAAACCCAAGCTGATGAGCTAGGTCAATGGCAGCTAAGTTTACCCGCGCAAACTGCCGGAGGGCCTTTTGAACTGCGTGTAAGTCAAGCTGACAATACTGTGCATATACAAGACGTACTTGTTGGTGATGTATGGCTGGCTTCAGGCCAATCTAATATGGAATGGAAATTGAGTTGGCAGGTGGATAATTGGCAACAAGAAGTCGCCGACAGTAGCAATGGCAATATTCGTTTTTTTGAACTTGAAAAATCCTATAACGCCCAGCCACAAAGTCATATTCCCAGTTCAGGCTGGAAAATAGCCAGCCCCGCCACCAGCAGTGAATTTTCTGCCGTCGCTTGGCATTTTGCTAAACGTTATCAACAACATACTGGCATTCCAGTCGCCATTATCGACAGTACGTGGGGGGGCACTCCAGCCGAAGCGTGGACCTCAACTACAGCCTTACAGACCATTAAGGGTTATGAGAAAGATGCCACGGATATGCTGCAAAATGCCCAACAATGGCAAGATGAATTTAACCATAATGATCAACTAGAACAACAAAAATGGCAGATGCTCGATAGCCCCGACGCCTATGCAGATGGCGAGATCCTCAAAGCAGATTTTGATGACAGCCCATGGACACCAACAAACTTGCCAACAGATGAAAACACACCATTAAGTCACATAGTGTGGGCGAGAAAACATCTGCAACTGAGCACTAAAGCACAAAAGGTTAAAATTAATATTGGTGAATTGAATCAAATAGGCCGTGTATTTATCAATGGCCAACAGGTTTATAAAGAAGGTTGGCAAGATACCACTCAAGAACTCGAAGTACCTGCTGATGTGCTGCAATTAGGTGACAATATTATTGTTATTCGGGCTGTTAACAGCTGGGATAACAGAGTACTCATCGGCAAAAAAGATCATTTTTATTTACAGCTCGACGATACAAAACTCGACTTAAGTGGTCAGTGGCAAGTATCTAATGACATTGAACCCAAAATCCCCGATGTCAAATTTTATAACTGGAAATCCGGCGTGTTGTTTAACGCCATGATCCACCCTGTCATTAACTATCCCATCAGCGGTGTTATCTGGTATCAGGGTGAAAACAATGTGGGTGCTAATACCCTATATAGCGACTTGTTTAAAGGCTTGATCAACGATTGGCGTGTTCAGTGGCAGGAGCCTGCTTTACCCTTTTTGTTTGTGCAACTTGCCAGTTACCTCAAACAACAAGACCAACCTATTAATAGTGATTGGGCCTTATTACGCGAAGCCCAAGCCTCTGCCCTCACTCTACCTAACACCGGCATGGCCGTTACCATTGATATTGGCGATGCCGACGATATTCACCCACGTAATAAAGCCGATGTGGGCGAACGTTTATGGCGCGCGGCTCAACATATCGTGCTCAACGAAGACATCCCCTACTCTGGTCCAAGCATCAAAAACGTTGAGGCTAAGATCGTTGCAGGCAAAAATGTCTTAGTCGTCGCTTACGAACATGTGCATGGTGGCCTTAACATCAAAGGTGATGAATTACGCGGTTTTGCGATTGCGGGTAGTAATGGCAAGTTTGTTAACGCCCAGGCTGTCATTGCTGGCGATACTGTCATAGTCAGCTCAGCTAAGGTCAAACAACCACAGTCGCTACGTTATGCTTGGGCCGATAACAGTCCAGCAAACCTTTACAATTCGGCGAATTTACCGGCTGTACCCTTTCGCTATTCTTTTGACCAATAGCACTTCATTCAGCCAATGTTTTTTATTAAAGGCAACTTACACGTTGCCTTTTTTACAAACATTGCAAGGCTAAAACAAGGGAACTTATCGCGGTATTAAAAATCCATTATGAATTAACAATCCAGTTTGCTGTTTGCGTCGTATTAGATAGAAACGGGCTGTTACAACAATTAAGTAAGGACTATGTGTTGATAATATTTTTTTGCCAAGTATTTACTATATGATCACATACAGAGTAACACATTGAATCATTTCGTGGATCACCTTCACCGTCTAACCAAGTTGCCAACACAGCTATGCAGTATCAAACACTAATGTTTAATTCAGGCTTAATCAAAACTGTCATTTTCGCCGGTATATTAACGTTATCTGGCTGTGTTTCTATGCAATTTAAAGATTTGTTTTCTGGTTATGCACAGCAGATGACGAAGGTGCGCAGTGCCCAGTTAG
>NZ_LSNE01000009.1:230653-246555 GCF_001565895.1 Paraglaciecola hydrolytica | reverse complement strand
CGGTGATTTCAAACAAGCTGAAACCTTGGTGGATGCACTATCTCCTGCAAACAATAATTATAGTTTGAGCCTGCTCGAAAAAGGCCGACTGCACTTTTTAGCCAACGATTGGCAGGCCAGTCAAAAAGCCTTTAACTTAGCCTCTATAAAAATTGCAGAAGATAATGCCAAAGCCAAAATACGCCTAAGTCGCGGCTTAGCGAATGCCACCGCCATGGTCAGTAATGACAATGTTATTGCCTATGACGTACCCGCTTATGAACAAAGCATGTTGCATACCTATCAAGCTCTTAATTATGTGTATTTGGGCAGTCTGGAGAAAGCCTTAGTAGAAATTCGTCGAGCTAATCTAGTGCAAGAACAAGCCCTAGAGGAAAACGCCAAACAGTTACAGGATGCAGAAAACGACTTTAATCAAAAAGCGTTAAAACAAGCTTATCCCTCGATGGATGCGATGATTGGCAAACTTAAAAATGGTTTTCAAAACGCTTATACCTTTTATCTTTCAGGTATTCTATATGAAGCGGCTGGTCAGCCAAATGATGCCTATATTGACTACAAACGTGCCCTCCAAATTTACCCCGATAATCAGTTTTTACAACAAGATGTACTGCGTTTGGCCACCAGCCTCGACATGCTAGATGATCTGGCGCGTTTTACCGGAAAATACGGTCCTTACACAAAACCTGACAATACGGCTCAAAGTGGTGAAGTTGTGATCCTTTTAGAGCAAGGCATCGTCAATTACAAAGACGAATTACGCGTCGATTTACCCATTTTTACCCGTCGTGCCGATATGCGATTTTTTAGTTTTTCGTTACCGATTTACCAAGGTGGTCTGACAAACCATAAACCACTTACTGCCAAGGTTGCAGACAATAGTTATCAATCACAAGAAATTGTCAGATTACAATCTTTAGCCACTAAACAATTACAAGAGCAACTACCTGCTTTGGTTACTCGCCAAGCCTTGCGCGTCGTTGCTAAAGAACAATTACGCAGTTCTATGAGTAAAGAAGGCGGGGATGTTGGAAATATTCTTGCTGGCCTTTACAACTTGGCCTCTGAACATGCCGATACCCGCAGTTGGCTAAGTTTACCTGATGGTGTGCAAATACTGCGTTTATCTTTGCCGGCTGGGCAACATGCACTCACGTTAAATGTGGGCAATAAACTATTGGAGCTAGACCTTGAGGTCAGAGCCAAAAGGATCACGATGATTAATGTTACCTCTATTGGCAGTTATCAGGCTTATAAAACCAGTAATTTATAACAAGCGGTTTTTTCGAAAACCCTTGAATAACAGTGGACTTTTTTAATGGTTAGCGTGTCTCAGTAAATACACTTTGCTTGCAGTAGGTCATAAGCAACTAGCATTAACTGAGAACAAATAAAGTCGTACTGGCGGATTTGCTAATGATATCAAGCCAGTACATAGTGAATTTTTATACTTGAACAAAAGGAATACCTTGATGAAAAAATTACTTTTAGTGAGTGCTATCGGCCTGTCATTAAGCTTGTTAGCAGGCTGTGCCAATAAAACTGTGGTCAAATACGGTGACGCAGAAGCTGTAGAAACCACCAGCATCAATTTCGGCTCTACCGATTTGCAAAAAATTGCTCAGCAAATGACAGAATCTTTATTGCAGTCACCTGTGGTGGGTACAGTTACTGCCAATAAACGCCCTATCGTATTTGTTGACACCGTTAAAAATAAAACCAGTGAACATATTGATACCGAATCACTTACTGATTCTATCTCAACCCAATTGCTGCGTTCAGGTAAATTCCGCTTTGTGGATATGACTAAAGTGACTGCTGTGCGTGAACAACTTAACTATCAAAATGAAGGTGGATTAGTTGATCCCAATAAAGCCGTGCAATTTGGCAAACAAGTGGGCGCTGAATACATGTTGTATGGCAATCTAGCCAGCATAGTAAAAAGCAATGCCGATAAATCAGACGTGTATTACAAGTTCACCATGCGTTTAATGGACTTAGAAAGCGGTTTGGTTGAATGGGCTGACGAAACTGAAATTCGCAAAACCAGTGATAAAAAATTAGTAGGTTGGTAAGTCTCAGATCTTAGTCACTAGTTTCTAAAAGCATAATAAGGAAAAATCATGAAAGCACTGTTAGTTTGTTGCATGTTACTGGCCGTTTTTGTCAGCCCTGCCCGCGCTGATTATCAGCGTAACGAAGCAGTGCCGGTGGATAAAGTCTTATTTGGTAAGGTCACATCTGTGCGTCATATTAGCGAAACTGAATTGATTGAAGATCGTAATCATGGCTGGAAGGTCTTTGGTGGCGCGCTGATTGGTGGCACCATAGGCAATCAATTTGGCAGTGGCAGTGGACGGGTGCTTACCACCGTATTGGGCGCCATGATAGGTAGCTCCATTGCAGGAGACAAACATCCTCAGGCCCAGCGCGTAACCCTACAACTGGTTGAATTGATGATCACCATTGATAATGGTCAAGAGTATATGGTGGTGCAAGATCTTGATCCAAATATGCGTTTTCACAGCCAAGATCCTATCCGCATGATTTATTTAGCCGATGGCACAGTGCGCATTGATAAACAGATGTAGGCTCATCGATGGTACTTGAGCCAGCTCAGCTTAGGCTATGGGCTTTTGCGCTATAAACACAAACTTAAAACTGCTTGAGCAGAGTCTCGTTATAATCCTCAACGTTCAGGTTGACATTATAGTGGGCCGCAAGGCGATCAAGCTCGGCTTGGGCAAGGGCTAAGTCATCCATGACAATGGTATTGTCGTCAAGTTGCCACAATAAACGTGAACCAGCGTAACTGTATTGCATGGCAAGCAAGGCATCGATATTCCCCTGCTTGGCAGCCGCTTTTAACTTCAACATTTTTCGAGTGACTTTATTTAAAGCTTGTTTGAGCTCCCAGACATAGACCACTTCGAGCATAAAATCGTGATGGCGGTATTTATTCAGTAAAAATCCGATGGTCACAGCGCTTATTACTACCCCAAGTAAATTCCAATGAAAATGGCTGCCACTGGCATCGGGAAACAAGGCGATAAGTGTTTGAGAAATACCTAAAGCACCGGCTAGCAAAGCAACAATGCAGGCCACTATGACTATGTTTAAGTGACGACGATAACGAGCTTTATTAATCTGAATAAGTTGCATAATAACCAAAATGTCACGACAGCTAAAAAAGAGCGGCGATTGTAACCAAAAGCCCCGGACAATACCCAAGACATTTTTTATATTTTTGATTGTGTAATATCACCTAATAAGCATGAACAGTCACGCTGTTCAAAACTAATTTCAAGGCAACAATTCAAACAATTGGCGGCCAATAAAATCAGGCGACTCTTAGGCTTAAGCTTTTGTTTAATGAAGCGAATGAGTACAGTCAACAAAGATGCTGTTTCAAGGATGAAGGGCATACAGACTAGCATTCAACATGAACTTGCCTCATAGTCATTAGGTAAGATTGAGTTAAGTCATTGACCCAAAAATAAAACGGTTTTACGGGTTGCAGCGTTACTTGCCACTACATAATGCAAATATGCACTTTACTCTGGAGAGCGACATGAATTTTAAAATTATCCATGAGACAACGTATCAATTCAGTCACGAAGTCTTTTTAGAACCGCATTATTTGCGTTTTCGTCCTAAACAGACGCCTTTTATTGATGTAACACATTTTTCAATAGCCCTAGAGTCAGAGCCTGAAGGGCGCAGCGTGATCGAAGACGAAGAACATAATGTGATAGACTTTTGTTGGTTTGAGAAGCTCAGCACCTGTTTTAGTATTCGTGTAGAAAGCAGTTTGCAAACAAAAGTATTCAACCCATTTAATTTTATTATTCATCCAGAGAGCTTTAATACCCTTCCTTTTGCCTATTCTAAACATCAGAATCAAATACTTTATGCTTCCTTACAGAAAAGCTCTCAAGTACAAGCTTTGCTTACCTACACGCAAGACATACTCAAAAATGCGAATTTTAATACCATCACTTTTTTGACCAATCTTACAACTCAGATCCATCAAGATTTTAGCGTTGAATATCGCGAAGATGGTCCACCTCTATCACCTGAGCATACCTTTAGAATTAAACGAGGCTCATGTCGTGACTTATCTTGGCTACAGATTAAGCTCTTACGAGATCAAGGCATTGCAGCACGTTTTGTAAGTGGCTATTTTTATTTTGATATGGAAAATCCAGTCTTTGAACTACATGCTTGGGTGGAAGCTTTTATACCAGGTACAGGCTGGTTAGGTTTTGATCCTAGTCATGGAATTTTGACCGGTAATACCCACTTTCCAGTGGCATCCAGCGCCATTCCCGAAAACACTATGCCAGTGTCAGGTGGTATACGAGGTAGTGCAACGTCGCAACTCATCACAAATTTAACGATAGAAAAATGTTAGTTTGCAGCTACTTAAACAATTGCCTGTGGAACACATTCGTGTTTTAGGCAAAAATAAATTAAATATCAAAATGTTAGGGTAAATACTACTCAAGCTTGCTAAGTCAGTATAGAATCGCCCGCTCTTGCAGATGTGGTGGAATTGGTAGACACGCTAGCTTCAGGTGCTAGTGCTCGAAAGGGCGTGGGAGTTCGAGTCTCCCCATCTGCACCAATTCCACAGCATCACTCTGTACACTGCTGTGCCATATTATCTTCCTTCTTTTTAGCCTTTAGTTTTTACACTTTATTAACACCCACAATTGACCCGAGCCACCAGCCCTTTACACTGCCCAACAACAAATTTAATGAGTTAAAGGGTTGTTGATTATGAAATGCAAACTTATTTTGTGTGCATTGGTACTAGTACATAGTTATGTATTGGCAGAGTTACCAAGCTCTGGCAAGACGCTAAAACAAGCTTACCAACACGCGTTTCTGATGGGGGCGGCTGTCAATGACAATATAGTGTCAGGCAAAGATAAACAGTCACAACAAATCGTCTTACAGCACTTCAATACTCTCACCCTAGAAAACGCCATGAAGGCCGAAGTGATCAATCCTTTGCCGGGCGAATTTAACTTTCAACCCGCCGACGATTACGTGGCTTTTGCGCAAAAAAATAAAATGTTTATTATTGGGCATACATTGGTGTGGCATAACCAAACCCCTAGTTGGTTTTTTACTCAAGCAAACGGCCAGCCTAATACGTCAGAACAACAAATCGAACGTATGCGCCAACATATTCAAACAGTAGCCGGTCGTTATGCGGGTAAAGTGCATGCTTGGGATGTAGTCAATGAGGTCATTGCAGACGATGGCTCGTATCGTCCCACCACCTGGGTAAATAGCGTGGGTAGCGGTGATGAGATGGTAAAACATGCTTTTAAGTTTGCCAGTGAATATGCGCCCAATACCGAGCTGTATTACAACGATTTTAATGCCTGGCGACCCGCTAAACGTGACGGAATAGTACGTATGGTTAAAATGTTGCAAGGGGCTGGTATTCGTATTGACGGAGTGGGAATTCAAGGTCACTGGGGGCTGAATTTTCCTAAAAACACCTACATCGAACAAGCTATCGACGCTTATGCAGCCCTAGGTATTAAAGTGATGATTACTGAGCTTGATATTGATGTACTACCCTTAACTCGCGAAGGGCAAATCATAGGTACTGGCATGTTACACCCCCAGTTTCAGTTAGAAGAATTTAAGAGCTATCTTGACCCTTATGCCCAAGGTTTACCCGCTGCAGTAGAACAACAGCTTAGCGACCGTTATCAAGAATTATTTGCGATTTTTTATCGTAAACGCGATCTTATAGACCGCGTAACTTTGTGGGGTGTAAGAGATGGCATGTCATGGAAAAACGACTACCCCATTGCGGCGCGCACTAACTACCCTTTGCTGTTTGACCGCAGTGGACAAGCTAAACCAGCACTGCAGGCGGTAGTGGCGATTCCTTAAAAATATCACAACGATTAACGCAATTATTTATCATCGTCAGCATAAATGAATCACCCTCAACGTTTAGTCGGAACCCAAACTACTACGTTCAGGGGTGGTTCGCGGTATAGTCACAATAAAACGTGTACCAATACCGACTAAGGACTCAACAGCAATTTTTCCTGCCAACATGCCAGTTGCGATATTGTGGACTATGGTTAACCCTAGCCCAGACCCACCCTGCCCCATGCGAGTGGTAAAAAAGGGATCAAAGATTTTATTCATTGTTTCTTTGTCTATACCTCGTCCATTGTCCTCGACCACGATTTGAATAGAATCATCACCTATAGCGCTACAAATCACTTTAACCAAACCATCACTTGCTTGATCGATTCCATGAATGATGGCGTTTTGAATAAGGTTAGTTAATAACTGACCTAGCGGACCTGGGTAACCATCACAACTAATGTCCGGAGGTACTTCACTACTGATTTGTATACGGTGAAAACTAGGTCGCATGGAGCGGAGCACATCCTCCACAACCGTTTCTAATTTAAATACTCGACGCCTATCTGACGTTTGATCAACAGCCACTTGTTTAAAACTGGCCACTAAATCTCGGGCACGATGGGTGCTACTGAGCAGTAGTTCAGTACCCTCATTAATGCGTTCAACTAAAAGAGTGAGATCAGATTTAAGCACTTTGCCACTAGCAACGACACTAGAAAAGTTGTTCACTTGCTCGCGCAAAGTGGACGCTACCATGGCGGTATTGCCAATAGGGGTATTAAGTTCGTGCGCCACACCTGCTACTAAACTACCTAAGCCGGCTAGTTTTTCACCGCGTACCAGTTCAACACGAGCTTGATCGAGTCGTTCCATGGCTTTGTGCAACTCAGTATTTGCCTGTTCCAAGTCACTGGTGCGCCTTTCAACCCTTTCTTCTAGGGTACTTTGGTACTCTGCAAGCTTGTGCAACAAGTTGGTTAAAACAGAGGATACATAAGTTGCTACCATGCCACTAAAAAAAACCACCACTAAAGTTACAGCCACATCCACCGGATCAGCTCTGAAATCTTCTAAAAAGAAAAGTTTACCCGTAGTTCCGTGCAGTGTCGCCCAGGCAACAAATCCCGAAGCAAAGAGCATCAGTAAAGAAAAAATAGCCATTACCCTTGGCTTAACAACCACAGAAATAGCAATCATGCCCGCAGGCAATATCATCATTGCCGAATCATAAGTGCCGAGGGACAAATAAGCTAAATACGTCGGTATAATGACAAATTGTGT
Organism: Paraglaciecola hydrolytica; assembly: GCF_001565895.1. Lineage (GTDB taxonomy): Bacteria > Pseudomonadota > Gammaproteobacteria > Enterobacterales > Alteromonadaceae > Paraglaciecola > Paraglaciecola hydrolytica. Next base: position 239,367 of record NZ_LSNE01000009.1, on the reverse strand, counting down.
GGCGAGAATAATAACGGCGGTAGTAATACGTGCCCTGTAAGCCCATATCAGTGAAATGGCACTGAGCAAGATCGTTAAAGCAATAGCGCTACGAATCATAAAACTTGATTGGGCAAAACTAAGCACAAAAATTATGCAAGCACCGCCTAAAAACGCACTCTGAATAGCGATAATGGCGCGCTGTCTATAACCAGTAACTACGCTCTCGAGGTTTAAATAATCAGGTGATAGTGTGGTTTTCAAAAATCAGCATTCATTTCAAACAAATAAAACCGAGTATCACATAGCAAGTTATGTAAAATCAACGCTCGGAATAAAGAGAAAACCAACTCATTATTTATCTCATATTAAAACCAAAACCCCGTTTGCAACATAAAGCATGTGGTTGGTTTTAGTCATTGTACTATTTCAAATCTAAGGCAGAAAAACATGAACGGTAATAACAGAGTAAATATCAAAATCGGCGCAAGCGTGTCTGTGGTTCTCAAAGAAGATCAAGGCAGTAGTGAACTAACTGATGGTATTGTCGCACGTATATTAACCAACTCACCCAGCCACCCTCACGGCATTAAAGTCAAACTAAAAGATGGTCAAGTGGGTCGAGTTAAAAAAATTCATACCAACTAATTTAATGATACAAACATTTGAATTAGTCGTGTGGCTGTAATTCGGGCCTATAACACTCCCGTTTAAAGTATATGTAAGGGGTATATAAGGTATCTGCTTCCCGTCTAGGTTTATTCGCCAGCGAGCAACTGCTTAAACATCACCCCAGCTTGAGTGCGGTTATTAAAACCCAGCTTATGTAATACCGCTGAAACATGTTGTTTGATGGTGGATTCGCTCACATCCAATTCATAGGCTATTTGTTTATTGAGTAAACCGTCCGCCATCATTTGTAATACCTTAAATTGGTGAGGAGTAAGCTGGGCTAACTTATCGGCAAAATCTTTGTCGGCCTTACTATCAAGCTGTTCCACTTGTTTGGCCATATCGGCTGGCACCCACAATTGCCCATCGAGTATTTCACGCACGGCATCACCGATAACCGGTAAAGGAGTCGATTTAGGGATATAACCACTAGAGCCAAAATCGATGGCTTTACGCACTAAAGCGGGGTTTTCTTCAGCAGAAACAATCACGACTAAGATATCTGGATATTTATTACGTAAAGTAGTTAGCCCTGTCAGACCTTCGTTGCCGGGCATTTTAAGATCAAGAAAAATCAGTTCTACGTCCTGATGAGTTTCAAGTAAGGCTAGGGTATCTTCAAAAGAGGCCGACTCCAGAATATTGTCACCCAATATCCCGACAATCGCTTGTTTCAGCGCTAAACGAAATAAAGGATGATCATCAGCGACTATGGCTTTGGTTTGCATTAAATAACGATACCTTGGGTTTAATAATTATTGGGGGTTCCCCCAGAGATCTGGATCGATTTGTTCGTTAGCTATTCGTCATTTTTATCGGCGTCTTGTTTCTTTTGCATACTCACCCCGAACACAATACCTAAGGCAATCCCGATTGCCAAGCCTGCGCCAACATTGCCCATGGATGTGCCTATAGCAACGCCAACACCGATGCCAATCGCTAGACCAGCTGCAATCTTATTTGATTTTGTTTTGTCTTTATTATCTTTATCTGACATCAAATTATTACTCTTCAAAAGCCAAGTTAACCTTGCCGCTAATTTAATAAGCTGTACGCAATATCCTAAGCACAATCAATGATGTCAAGTTTCTATTCATTTAAAACAAAAAAGCGACCTAAACCTCAGGTCGCCTAAGTACTCGATTAAAGTACACAATGAAACTCTTTTTTACTTAAAAGCGATAACCCACAGTCAAACTAACGGTACGTGGGTCGCCAAAGTAACCTATCAAAGTATTATCCCCACCTAAGCCTGGCGTATAAGTACCATCACCGTTGTCGCCAACAAAGTTATAACCACCAACCATGTATTCTTTATTGCTTAAGTTTTTACCATGTAGGCTGGCATACCAATGGCCATCGTCATGCTGCCAACTAACACTCATGTTTAACATGCCATAACCATTTTGTTGTAACAAATCACTGTCTTCAAACAAACGATAATCATCACGATAATAGTAGTTAGCATTAAACATTAAATCGCCAATACTGGTTTCTAATACATAATTAGCAGCAAAATTAAAAGTATATTCCGGTGTGTTTGAAATGCCTAACAAGGGTGGTACAGCGTTGTTTTCTTCAATTTTTGCATCATAGGTACCTAAAGCAACATCAAAAGTTAGATTATCGTTAACCACATAAGTCACTTCGGCTTCTATACCTTTAGCCGATGACGCAGCGACGTTAGATAAATATTGGTTTAACACCGATGCATCGTCACTAGGAATAACCCCAATATACTGGCGGTCTTTGTGATCGAGTGAGAATAAGGTCAAGTTAACTCGTAAATTATCTGACCAATCACTTTTCATACCCACTTCAATTGAATCGACAATTTCTGGGTTGGCCGCAGGCTCGTTAACCGTAGCTCGCGGATTAAAGGTACCTGATTTAAAGCCTTGTGAATAACTGGCAAAAAACATCAGATCTGGATTGGCTTGATATTCCAGTCCCACACGTGGGGTAAAACGTGACCAACTCTTAGATTTAGGGGCATCAAGTACTCCATCGGCATTGGTATCAGTACCTAATACGGGAGGTACTAAGTTGCCATCAGGTCGAGTGTAGCCTGGGATCCAATTAGACTCAGGATAAACCGGACCATACACTAAACCGTTGCTCACATTGGCTTGTTTTTCTTCGTTGGTATATCGAGCACCCACGGTCATCGATAATTTATCACTTAAATCAAATGAACCCTGTACATAGGCAGCTGTGCTTTCGCTGTTGTTACAGCCTGACACTTCCCGAGTTAAACCAGGCAAGCCAAGGCTACGTCCAAACACACCTAAAATAGCTTCAAACTGACCACAAGACTCACCATCATACATATACAAGCCGCTGACCACAGACATGCCATCACCACGGTAATTTAGCTGCAATTCGTGGGTAGTATTGTTGTCGTCATAAATGGCTGGTACGTCAAAAATATCCAGTGGGGTATTGTCAAAATCAATGTTAGTAGGTGAATAGCTTTCACGTTTAGAACCAATATATTTAAGCGCTAGGGTATCACTGATGTCCCAATTAGCCGTTAAACTGATACCTTCAAGTTCTACTTTGTTTTCGGTCGGTAAACTAGTGTAAGAATCAAATACACTATCTGGCACTGGCGCATTGGTTAATAAACTAGGTAATAAACGATAACCACCTTTAGCGTTAGAATCATCTGTCGTTTTATCCCACGCTAAACGGAAGAACAAATCATCACTTGGGGTAAACTCTAACGTCAAACGTGCTGCGCTTAATTCTTTGTTGTAGTTTTCTAAATCTTGGTTTGGTAAAGCAGAAATTAAATATTCACCAAAACCATCACGGTTTAAATTGCCATAACCAAAACCGACATAGAGTTTGTCTTCAACGATAGGCATCTGACCTGTTACTTTCAGATCTTTTTGTGCATAACTACCTACTGTACCCTGAATATTTAGTTCAGCGTCTCCACTCATGGGTTTGGTCACATATTTAATCGCGCCACCTATGGTATTTTTACCGTACAAGGTACCTTGTGGGCCACGTAATACTTCGATACGTGCTACATCCAACAAATCTAATACCGCACCTTGAGGGCGAGCAACATAAACATCATCAATATAAATACCAACACCAGGCTCATAGCCCCAAAGTGGATCTTGTTGGCCTACACCACGAATAAAAGCCGTTAAGGTTGAGTTAGTACCACGGCTGTTTTGTAGGGTGGTATTAGGTGAAAACTGTTGGATTTCAGTTAATACCGCAATGCCTTTTTCGTCTAATTCCAAACCACCTATTGAAGTCACTGAAATTGGTACTTCTTGTAAACTTTCAACGGTTTTACGCGCCGTTACTTCGATGCGTTCTAAGCCTTTTTTCTCGGCTGCTGGCGCTGTTTCTTGGGCTATCAATGGCGTTGATGCAAATGCTGCTGCAACGGCAAGAGCGCAGAGCGAGCGATTAATTTGGGGTGTTAAATTAACAAATTTTTTATTAGTGCGGTTCATAACGAGTCCTGTTTGCATGGTTTTAATTGTTGTTTTACTTGTTGGATGGCTACAGTCGGGATGCACTCTAAATCAGAAAAGCACTTAGGTATCTAGTACCATAGTACTATGGGCAAATTTTGTTGGAGATAACACAATAGCGACACCTTAAGGTTGGTCTACGGTCATTGACTTCTCTTTTAAGGATGACTGTATGCTCAGTTTACTCGGATTATCAGGCGGCTTAGCCCTACTTATCATATTAACGATAAGAGGAACTAACCTGTTTATTGCTGCACCTATTTGTGCGCTGTTAGTGGCAATTTCAAGTTCAATGCCCGTTTTTGTAGGTGATCATAATTTTGTTAGTCTGTATATGCAGGGCTTTTCAGGATTTATTGGTTCGTGGTTTTTTATGTTTTTGCTTGGCGCCTTGTTTGGCAAATTTATGCAGGACTGTGGCGCAGCTGATGCTGTTGCCCATTGGATTGTAGGCAAACTAGGCAGGCAAAATGCGGTGATCGCGGTTATTTTAGCCTGTGCCATATTAACCTACGGCGGCGTCAGTTTATTTGTAGTAGCTTTTTCGGTTTACCCCATGGCGGTCAGTTTATTTAAAGATGCCAATTTACCTCGGCGTTTTATCCCTGCTGTACTGGCTTTTGGTTCGGTAACTTTTACCATGACCTCAGCCGGCTCACCGGAAATTCAGAATTGGATCCCCATCAAGTTTTTAGGTACTTCGCCTTTTGCAGCCTGGGAAGTAAGTCTAGTGGTGGCCATTTTTATGGCGAGTTTTGGTTATTGGTGGTGTAAACGCATGATCGACAAAGCCGTAGCCCAAGGCGAATGTTTTGAACACCAAAGTCATGATCCAGAAATAATTGAGCGTAAACTACCCAAGCCCATCACCGGCATATTGCCTTTAGTGGTAGTCTTAATCCTGTCATTTTTGTTACACGATAGCTTACAACAAATGGCATTAATAGTGGCTTTAGGTGGCGGTGTACTCAGTCTTATCGCAATTAATTACCGTTATTTTATTAGCATCCCCCAAGCCATTAACGTCGGTACGACTGGCGCATTGGTTGCCATAGGTAATACGGCTGCTGTAGTGGGTTTTGGCAGTATCGCTAAATCTACAGAGGCGTTTCAAACCGCCGTGGAGCTAATGACACAAATCCCTGGCAGCCCCTTAATTGGCGCGGCGATTGCCATTAGCGTCATTGCCGGTATGACAGGTTCAGCATCTGGCGGACAGGCCATAGTATTGCCTTTAATTGCCCCTCATTACCTTGATCAAGGTGTTGATCCTGAGCAACTACACCGTATTGCGGCGATTTCCTCTGGCGCGCTGGATTCACTGCCCCATAATGGTTATGTAGTGACGACTATTCGTGCCATCTGCCATGAAACTCATCAACGGGCTTATTGGGCTGTGGGAGCCTTGACAGTTGTGGTGCCCCTCATGGGTTTGAGTTTAGCAGTAGCGTTATTTTCGATTTTCTAAAGTTTAAGGTGCAACAAATTTACTATGTATAAGACTATGATAAAAAAAATGCCATTGTTGAGTTTATTAGTGTTGCTTGTGATATCAAGCTCATTAGTACACAGCGAATTGCTGGTCAAAAAACAGCGTTTTGAGATGGATAATTTTGTCACTTTTGGTGGTAAAACTATTAAAAAAGTAGCCGTAGGCTTTGAAAGTTACGGCCAGTTAAATGACAAAAAAGATAATGTGATCCTTGTGCCCCACTATTTTTCGGCCAATTCTCACGCGGCGGGTAAATACCATGCTGACGACGCACAAGCTGGCTATTGGGATGCCATCATAGGCCCAGATAAAGCCATAGATACCAATCGATATTTTGTGATCAGTATCGACAGTTTGGTTAATCTAAACGCCAATGATCCCACTACCATCACCACTGGGCCATCATCGATAGACCCAGATACCGGTAAACCCTATGGTTTGAGTTTTCCAGTGGTGACAATTCGGGATTTTGTCAACGTACAAAAAGCGGTGCTCGAATCTTTAGGGATCAGAAAACTGCATGCTGTTGTGGGTGCATCGATGGGCTCAATGCAAGCCATTGATTGGGCTGCGGCTTATCCAGATTGGGTACCACGCATGATATCTATCGTGGGTACCGGGCAAATTGACGCCTGGGGCAGCAGCTTATTGGAGCAATGGGCCATTCCTATTCGTTTAGATCCTAAGTGGAACAATGGCGATTATTACCAATCGAGTGCTCCTACGGAAGGCTTAACCACAGCGCTGATGTTTATCACTCAGGCAGCGTTAACGCCTGAGTTTTTCAAACAAATGAGTGACTCACCTGCCCTTGCCCAACAAGCCGCACAAAAAGCCGCTTTAGCTGATATCAATGCCAGTCCTGCCATAGTAACGTGGTTACATCAGCTAGCCCAAAAACGTGTGGCGCTGATGGATGCCAACCACCTTTTATACCTAGTCAGAGCTAATCAACTGTTTATTGCTGGACAGCAACAGGATTTAAAAAGTGGTTTACAAAACATAAAGGCAAAAACCCTGTTTTTACCTGCCAATAACGACATGTTATTGATGCCCTACCTCGCTCAAGACGCTTATCAAATCCTCAAAGACCAAGGTAAAAACACTGAATTGTTGCCCTTAGTTGGTCCATTAGGCCATTTAAATGGGGTACAACTCATTAGTCAGCAAGCAGACAAAATTAAACAATTTTTAGCTAACTAAGTCAGCTAAGTTCTATCAATTTTCATTTTATAAGGTCAAAAACATGCAAGTTAAATACGCTCTACTGGCTTTATCACTGGCAGCGCCTTTAGGTTTAGCCGACGAGGCAAAACTGAATTTACAGTTAGATCATATCAGTGTCTCGGGGCTGTCGAGTGGTGGTTACATGGCTAATCAGTTTCATGTCGCCTATTCCGATTGGGTTGATAAAGTTGGGATCGTTGCTGGCGGACCTTATTTTTGTGCTCAGGGCAGTATTAAAACCGCCTTAGAGCAATGTGTGAATAAAGTACTTAGCCCTATTCCACTAGCAGACTTGCAAGACACGGCCAGTCGCTATGCTCAAGAAGGTAAAATAGCGCCTTTAAATAATCTTAAAAACAGCAAAGTGTGGTTATTTCATGGTACTAAAGATACAAAAGTCGTAGCGCAAGTCAGTGATGGGCTTTATCAGCAATATGTGCAATGGAGTGGCAAAGAAAATGTGCATTATGTAAATGATAAAGAGTTTGCTCACTTATTCCCAACACTTGATACGGGTAGTGAATGTGCTGAATCAGTTTCACCTTTTATTGGTAACTGCCAGTACGATACCGCGGGTAATATGTTTGTGTTTTTGTTTGATAACTTGCAATCCCGCTCGCCCTCACCTTCAGGCAAACTGATAGAACTAAATCAACATCAATTGGGGGGTGACACGGCCAGCACTTTAGCCGATACAGGTTATGCCTATGTTCCTCCAAGCTGTGCACAAGGCGAGGTTTGTTCATTACATATTAGTTTTCATGGCTGTAATCAAAACGCTCAAAGTGTGGGTACTCAATATGCCGAACAAGCCGGCATTAATAACTGGGCTGAAAACAACCACATGGTCGTACTTTACCCACAAACTAAAAATTCTACTTTTATGCCACTCAACCCTCAAGGTTGTTGGGATTGGTGGGGTTATGCTGATGCAGATTATGCCACCCAAAAAGGTCAACAAATTACAGCCGTCAAATCCATTGCACTGGCACTCAAACAATACCCTCTGAAGTAAGGACCCAATAATGTCAGGTAAAACCATATTAATCACTGGCGGTGCTAGCGGTATCGGCTTTGGCATCGCTCAGCAATTAGGTGCAGTAGGTCACTCTATTATCATCGCTGATCTAAATTTAGCCGCGGCGCAAAGCGCTGTTACACAACTCATGACTCAAAACATTCAGGCACAAGCCATAGAGCTTGATGTCGGTAATGCCCTACAAATTGCAGCACTACCCCAGCGTTTATTGCCCACAAAAGTTGATGTATTGATCAATAACGCGGGAATTCAGCATGTTTCAAGGCTTGAGGATTTTCCGGCAGATAAGTGGCAATTGTTAATCAATATTATGTTGGTTGGCCCTGCCCTGCTCACTCAAACATTTTTACCTGGGATGCGTAAACAAAACTTTGGGCGCATCATAAATATAGGCTCCGTACATTCTCTCATCGCTTCGCCATTTAAATCAGCCTATGTGGCAGCTAAACACGGTTTATTAGGTTTTGCTAAAACCGTAGCGCTGGAAACCGGCGACTGTAATATCACCATCAATACTATTTGCCCGGCTTACGTAAAGACACCATTAGTCGAAAAACAAATTGCCGCTCAAGCCGTCGAAAACGGTATCAGTGAAGATGATGTGGTTAATAAAATCATGCTCGACCCCATGCCTAAAAAAGCCTTTATTGAAATGGATGAACTCGCCGCTACCGCTGCATTTTTAATTGCTGATAGTGCCCGTAATATTACCGCTCAAACCTTGGTGATAGATGGTGGCTGGACAGCTCGCTAAGTTTCCTCAAGCAAAAAACGTTGTGTATTTCGCTAAGGATTGGCGGAATAC
>NZ_LSNE01000009.1:189682-230520 GCF_001565895.1 Paraglaciecola hydrolytica | reverse complement strand
CTAAATAAATTTCACCAGTTTTCCTAATATTTAATCCAACATATTGATTTTAATAGAAAATAATAATTGGCCTAATCCCTGCTCTGCATATTAAGGTTGTTTTATATTTATCTAAACTTTATTAAGCAAATTTAAGGAGAATAAAAATGGATGAAGGCATGACGTTTGTATTAATTATTTTATTTGCGTTTGTATTGCCCATTGTGGTGATTGGCACTTGGACCTCACACAAAAAAGATATGGCGAAATTGAATGCAAGTTTAAACAGTTCAGAAAAAACCAATGTGCTGAATGAATTAGCTGCGGTAAAATCCAGACTAGAAGTACTTGAAGCCATAGTCACAGATAAAAAATATCAATTATCTCAAGAGATATCTGATTTACGCTCCACCGAAAAATCACGAATTAATTAGTACCCGCGAAATTTTCAAAAAACAAAACCCAAACTCGATTTGGGTTTTGTTTTTACAGCACCTAATAAGGCTTTTTTGGGATAAAGATTGATCTTAGGCCTGTGCCTATGTTCTGATCTAATAATCTGATTTGTTGTTCATGAGGATCTGTTTTGAACGACCCAATAATTCCCCTAGTTGCTGTTGGTTTAATCTCTATAGCCTGTCAGTTTTTTGCCTACAAAATTAAGATCCCAGCCATTTTACCCTTGCTAGTAGTAGGTATCATAGTAGGTCCAGTTACCGGCTTAATTAATGCTGACAACCTGTTTGGGGACTTGTTATTCCCTGTCGTGTCGTTGGCGGTGGCCATCATACTGTTTGAGGGAGCCTTAACCCTCAAATTTGAAGACTTAAGCGGGCACGGCTCTATGGTACGTAATTTATGTACTGTGGGCGTCATCATTACTTGGTTGATTGTGGCACCCGTAGCCCATTTTGCTTTGGGTATGTCGTGGCAAATGGCCTTTTTACTGGGCGCTATTCTCACGGTTACCGGCCCCACCGTTATCGTACCTATGCTTAGAACCGTGCGCCCTAGTAGTAAAATATCCAACATATTACGTTGGGAAGGCATTGTCATTGATCCTATCGGTGCCTTGTTAGCTGTATTAGTTTTTGAATACTTAGTGGCTACTCAAGATGCCATATCACATACGCTTTATGCCTTTGGTTTAACCTTGGCCGTTGGCTTTGGCATAGGTGCATCAATAGGTTATTTAATGGGGCAAATGTTACGCAACAACTGGGTTCCCCATTACCTTATTAATACCGCCATTCTCACCATTATGCTTGGTGCCTTTGCAGGCTCTAACTTGTTGGCTCACGAATCAGGCCTGCTCACAGTCACTGTGATGGGCATGGTACTGGCCAATATGCGTAATGTGGATGTAGATGACATTCTCGAATTCAAAGAAACCTTAAGTGTATTGCTGATATCCGGTTTATTTATTTTGCTCGCTTCTCGCATCAATATTGATTCGATTATCCATGTAGGTTGGGGCTCTATTGTCGTATTGATTGTAATCATGTTTGTTGCTAGGCCATTGTCGGTAATGGCCTCATCCTTTGGCACGGGACTTAATTGGCGAGAACTCGCCTTACTCAGTTGGATAGCCCCACGAGGTATTGTTGCCGCGGCGGTATCGGCGCTGTTTGCTTTAAAACTTGAAGCGCTAAACTACGAGCAAGTTGATTTATTAGTACCTATGGTATTTTTGGTGATCATCACCACGGTAGTGATCCAAAGTCTGACTTCGGTCAAGGTCGCTGAATATTTGAAAATGCGTTCTCCCGCCCCTAATGGATTTTTAATCTTTGGGGCCGGCCAATTTAACCGCATGTTTGCCAAAGAATTACGTGAATACAACATTCCAGTTTTGCTCACAGATACTAACTGGGATGCTTTGCGTTTGGCTAGGATGGATAATATTTCCACCTATTTTGGTAATCCTATGTCTGATCATGCATCACGTAAAATTGATCTCACTGCTTACCGTAGAGTCTTGATCATGTCCCCCTACAAACAATTAAACCCCATGTTAACCTACCATTTTGAATATGAAATGGGTAAAGGCACCGTACTGGGTTTAAGTAACAATGAACAACAACAACGTCCTAGCCATCAAGTAGCAGGATCTTATACTAAAAATCTTGGGCTATTTGCCGACGACATTACCTATGGCAAGTTAGCCAGTTGGGTAACAAAAGGCGCAAAAATAAAAAGCACCCGCTTAAGCGAAGAATTTAATTACGAGTCATATCAACATGAATACGCCGAGCGCTCTCTTAAGTTGGCTGCAATTGACCTTAATGGCCATGCCCACTTGTTTACCACCAATAACAACCTTAAACCCAAAGCTGATTGGCGTATTATCAGCCTGATCACCGCAGAGAAAAAAGTGGTCGAGACGCCAATTGAGCCTGATAGTCAGGTGCAAACGACTGATAGCATCGTGGATAAAAAAACCCAGAAGATTAGCGAAACTAAATACACTGTGATTTAATAAACAATCATTACTATTTTTTATTGACAAATATGTTTTATATCAATAGTTTGCCTATGATTAAAGGATTAAATATGAAGCACTCAAATGACTACTGTTTTAAGCTATCAAGATAGGTATGCCAGTTATCGGCTCAGCATAGAAAATCGTATAGTTTGTGCGGTTGTCTCTGGGGCCGTGGGTAACAGTTTTGCCGCACGGTATAACAAAGATTTTTATTTGCTGATCGATCAACTAGAGCCTGGTCCTTGGGGACATTTTGGAGATTTCAAAAACCTTGAGGCTTTGACAGCAGAAGCCCAACAAACGTCCAATCTATTACACAAAGAAGCATCTAAACGAGGCTGTGTAATATCTGCCTTTCGAATGAATTCGGCACTATTAACTAATCAAGTGAATATGATACGCAATAACAGTGACTTACCAACGTTAGAAAACCAACAGTTTTTCGAAACTAAACAACAAGCCATTGCCTTTATCGAGGACTTTATAGCTAACGCAATAAACACTGAAAAAACGTGTTAAATACAATGTTAGAACTGCTCTATTTTTTACAGAATGGCTAAACAGGCTTTTTATGTACTACAGTAGCACTTGGTTTAATCGGTACACGCCCTAGAAGAAGGTAATATTATGCACGGCCCAATGGGTGAGTCCAGTTACACCAAAGAAGTAACCAGCGTCATCAAATATATCCATAGCAATACCTCAGTCAAAGATTCGATGTATGAACATGCGGCTTTATATTTCATTGATGCCGACAAAGAAATCGCTAAAAAACAACATCTCACTGCGCAAGTAAAAGAAGCTCGCGTAGCACTCGAAAATGCCAACTCAAAAGATAAAACCAAACTTGCAGTAGAATTACAAAGCGCAGAATATTTACTTAACGAAGAAACTAAAATACAAAAACTTGCCCAGCAAGAACGCCAAGAGCGCGTTTATAAATTATGTGAAAGCATATTATTGTTAAGCGAAGGCTGCGATTACCAAGACACACAAACCGATAGTGCCAAATTCCTCGGCACCCTATTGTTATTATCACCCCACGAAGGCGCAAAATTACCTGAGTTACATCAAAAGTTAAAACCTGCTTATAAAGGTGTATTAGCGCTTAGGTTATTGGATAAATTACTGGACGAGGAAATAATAACAAATAGCTACATCTTACAAAAATACCAAGATGAGCTACGTTTTAGTGAAGAAGAAAAAGGCATGTCCGTTTTTCAACGTGACGTATGTGTACCTATTATTTTAGCGGCTTTGATCCAAGATATTGGCCTGCAACATCCTTTAGCCCAGTTGATCCTTAAAGGTCCTGAGGGGAATTTAGACGAATACCGTGTCCTCGAAAATGACGATCGTATTGCCCTGTTGAAAATAAATTATCAACAATCATTAAACTATCTAATACATGGCGTAGGTTTGGTCACATATCGGGGCAACAGCCGAGAAGAAAAAAAACTCTTTGATGAAAATGAAAAAGCACGATTACAGTTTACTAAAAGCCTGTTAACAGATTCGATTAAGCCCAAAATGGCCGAAGGTAACCTACTTAAGATCCCACAAATTTACGCTTCTGTGGTGTTTTCAACTAAAAAAGAATCCAATTTAAACAACTTGCCCAAAGCGACCTTAGTACTAGATAAAGCAGCGCAAATGAAATCAATTAACGCTGAAGCCACCCAGCACTTTATTAGTATTGTTGGCCATTTCCCTCAAGGCTTTGGTATTACTTACATCCCCAAAGACAGAGAGAATCAGGATTTAGAGCGCTATGAATACGCCATCGTTTTTGCGCTCAATCCTAAAAACCCCTTTGTACCGGTTTGCCGTACCGCCACCCGCCATCTGACCTTTAACTCAGTGGGAAAACGTATAGTGGTGCCCATTGAGAATAATCTCTATTTTGCCACCACCCGCAAAAAGTTTTCGGTTATCAGTCCAGAGCGTTTAGAAGCGATCCTCAGTAAACTTTGTTCCAATTTTGCAGAACGTAAAAATCTCGATTTGATCCCCAGCCACTGGAATCCATACAGTTATTTTTGTTTTACCAAATTTCAGAATTTATGGAAGAAGAGCAAACAATAGCGGACTCTGAACATACGCTAAATTCCTAGCGTAGCGTTATCAAGATACCCCAGCTTTATTCCAGACATAAAAAAAGACGCCGAGGCGTCTTTTTTTAATAAAACCAGTCTTAACGACGTAAGCCTAGTTTTTCAATAAGAGTCTGATAACGCTCAACGTTTTTGCTTTTCAAGTAGTCAAGTAATTTACGACGTTGACTTACCATGCGCAATAAACCACGACGTGAGTGGTGATCTTTCTTGTGCTTAGCAAAGTGACCTTGTAATTTGTTGATGTTGTTAGTTAACAAAGCAACTTGTACTTCAGGTGAACCTGTATCGCCTTCTTTAACACCAAAATCAGCTAAGATTTTTGCACTTTCTACATTAGTTAGTGACATATTTTTCTCCAAAGTAGGACCGGCGTTAACCGGATAGTTTAAACAGACCTGCCGATCACTAATTCAGCAAGCCAAAAATGAGCGCGTATTATAGCGATCAATGTATAGATAGCAAGGCCTATGTTTGGCTATACAACAGATAATCCGAGGGTTTAAGGCAATACGTCAGATAAATTACTTCAGAGTTATTTCTAATTCTATGAGGATAAAATACCATATGCACCTAATAAGCGATGCATATCGCGCTGACCATGTTTACCTTTGTGAGTTTAAGAGTCCTAGATGTATAAAATTTTATTTTTTGTGACACTCTATTGTTTTACTACCCTGCTTAGTGCAGAAGAAAAAGCCGCCGAGGTTCAGCCATTAGATCCCAAATATATGGGCACTCATGGCATGGTATTAGTCACCCACGCCTCTAGTTTATATGCATCGGTATTACCTCAATATAAACCTGGTCAAAATGTTCAGTTAATATACCGAGTGGACAGCAAATACATCCCTTTACTGCATTTAGTGAATGATGCGGATCTAGTCACCGTTAAACCCAAACCCTTTAATTTACAAAGCTTAATACGCGGTGAAAAGCTAAGTTTAAAAGCCGATGTTTACTTAGGACATTTCGCCCGAGGTGGTTCACTGACACTGCCCAATATTGATTTAGTCATGGACACTCAACTTTATTTAAGAATGTTAGATGAGCCTCAGCCATCTAGTTCAACCCAGGTATATGACAGTGTTGAGTTAAATAACAACAGGCGACTTTTAGTGCACCAGTTACAAAGTGCCCCAAGTTATGACCACTTACTGTTACTGTTAGATGATGTGAGTTGTATTACTACTTTCAGGGCATCTAGTGCGGTGCCGAGCCAGAATGAAATTTATCAAAAACTGGCTTTTTGTGGCTCAATAAAACCGCTTTATTACGAAACAGATGAATTTCAAAAGTAGTAAGAATAAATTAGCCGCAGCAAAGAGAGCATAGAGACTTCACCTTTTATGACAAACAAGTTACAGTCAGAACTTGCATTTTAGCAACATTGCCCCAAGCTTGATAAGTGAGACACAAGAAGTAACCTAGTATGTAAATTAAACGCAAAAGGAAAACCTATGAAAATAAAGCTTTCTGGTCACCATGTAGATATTAGCGACGGAATTAAACAATACGTCGATGAAAAGTTTTCCAAGATATCCAGCCACTTCCCTACTCTGATTTCTCTCGACATTATCATTGCCAAAGAACACGGCGACTATGAAGTGGAAATACGCACGAATTACGAAGGTAGTAAAATTTCTGCAACTGGTGCAGATCATGTGATGTATCCCGCCATTGCCAAGGCCGCCAAAAAACTGGATGCGGCTCTGTCACATAGAAAAGGCCACTTAAAAGGTAAACTACATGAAAAACCAACAGTGACAACGCCTGAAATTGCCCATGAAATCATTCAGGAAATGAATCTAACCTAAACTCTATTTGATATTTTTATAAACCAAAGCAGCCTGAACAATGGCTGCTTTGTTCCTCAAAATTCATTGAATTACACTTCTCGCCAATTCACGTTCACAAATCTTACTATAAAATAAAACCTATATTGCCCTTACAAGTTGAATCTGCGGATCATAATTCAATTAAAAAAGTCAATATTGCTATGCAGATTAGGGCTAATCGTCTTGTCATTTTAGTCAAACGTGAAAAAAACAGACACATCTGGGAAAGTTTTACAGATTTCATCTACAAAAATCACTTAGCATTTAACTAAACTATTGAAAATCAATAACTTAATTAAGTGGCACAATCTTCGCTATGTTAAACATAATGGCGACAACGAAAGTGCGGCTAGTTGATTTTTAACTGCAGCAATCTACTCGCTCAATGCATGAATAACACATGTCAAAAAACCACTGAATACCAGCCAGTTAAGGAGAGAGAAAATGCCAAACACCAGCAATCTATCTGTGCAAAGTGAGCCAGTAACAGCCTGTATTTATGATGAAAACCAGTCAGGTGTGTGGTTATTATTTACTAGAGATCAACCAGAATTTGTGGCGAATATCGACAAGGGAGCCTATCAAAAAATACTGCATTATCTGGCTACTTGTTCTTCAATGCGCCAACATATATATCGCTATTTTGAAGCTTTGCAAGCCAATACTCAGAATCGAAATTTTTCTCGTTAATAAATATTAGAATAATGCTGTAGCCTTATGCAGACTCTCTCACTACCACCCGTTTGGGTTGCACTCGATTGCCTTCTTCATATATACCCACGCCTAAAAAAAGGTGAGTATCAGGCGCATAAACACGTACTTGTTCGCCGGGGATAGCCGTCGAAGAAGATGACACTGCGAGCCTGGCCGAATTGCCATTATTGTAATACACCACTTGTTCAGCACTCAAAGTGACTTCTGCTAAGCCTTTTACCGCAGTGTCCATAGGAAGCAATAAAGGATCTAACAACTCAGCGACCTCTATGCCCTGTTCTTTAGCTTGACTAACGAGTACATCAAGTTGTTCAAGGGTGAGCATTTTATCACTGGGATAATCAGTTACTTTAGTTCGATGTAGTTTGCTGACATAAGCTCCACAGCCCAACACCTGACCAATATCATCTACCAATGAACGGATATACGTGCCTTTACTGCAATGTACCGTCATATCCACTTCATCGCCGTCAAAACGATCGATACTTAGCGAAAATATGGTAATAGCGCGAGCTTCACGAGGGATATCAATGCCTTGTCTGGCATAGGTATATAGAGGTTTACCCTGATGTTTTAAGGCGGAAAACATTGAAGGTACTTGTTTTATTGGCCCTCGAAACTGCTCACATGCTTGAGCAAACTGTTTTGCAGTAACATTAACCTCTTTTGTTTCTACTACTTCACCAGCAGCATCAGAGGTTGTAGTGCGCACACCTAACTTGGCCGTAACTTGATAAGTTTTATCTGTATCCAGTAAAAACTGCGAAAACTTAGTGGCCTCACCTAAACACACAGGCAACATACCTGTAGCAAGGGGATCAAGTGCGCCAGTATGGCCAGCTTTTGCTGCGCCAAAGGCCCACCTGACTTTTTGCATGGCTTGATTAGACGAAATATCTAAGGATTTATTCAGTAGAAAGATACCGTCTATTAGGCGTCCCTTACGTTTTTTAGCCACCCTTAATCCTCTTTTTGCTCTGAGGTACCGTCTATTTCTGACTCACGACCAGCCAAACGCGCCCGTTCGTTA
This sequence comes from Paraglaciecola hydrolytica, assembly GCF_001565895.1. Taxonomy (GTDB): domain Bacteria; phylum Pseudomonadota; class Gammaproteobacteria; order Enterobacterales; family Alteromonadaceae; genus Paraglaciecola; species Paraglaciecola hydrolytica. The sequence continues at coordinate 222,360 of NZ_LSNE01000009.1, read as the reverse complement.
TCTTTATTGCGAGTTTCGCTAACCAAGTTAGCAATGCGTATACCTTCGGTTAAGGAGCTATCACGCACAAAACTTAATCCTGGTACAGCGCGCATACGCATACGGCTGGCTAACAACGTACGAATAAAACCTTTGTTTTCAAACAAAATATTCAAATAATTTTGCACTTGCTCTTCGTTATTTTCGAAAAAAGTCACAAAAATTTTGCAGTGGGCTAAGTCACGAGAGACTTCCACATCAGAGACTGTCACCATGCCTAAACGGGGATCACGGTTTTTAAACTCATTTTGTAAAATACTGGCGATTTCTTTATGTATTTGCTGACCTACACGATCAGTACGGGAAAATTCTCTGGCCATCTTTTTTTCTCCTGACATGATTAAATGTCATCACAATTGCGAAAACGGAGGCCTTAGCCTCCGTTTATATTTATCTTGAATCAAAGCTTGTGTAAGAGTGCGACTAACTCATTATAGTTCGCGTTTTACTTCCACAATTTCAAATACTTCGATTTGGTCACCTGCACGTACATCGTTGTAGTTTTTCACACCGATACCACATTCCATACCGTTACGAACTTCTTGTACATCGTCTTTGAAACGACGTAGCGATTCAAGTTCACCTTCATAAATAACGATATTGTCACGTAATACACGAATAGGATTACTACGTTTAACGTTACCTTCAATTACCATACAACCAGCAATAGCACCAAGTTTAGGCGATTTAAAGACGTCACGTACTTCAGCCAAACCGATGATTTGTTGTTTGAATTCAGGCGCTAACATGCCTGTCATGGCAAACTTAACTTCATCAATCAAGTTATAAATAATGCTGTAGTAACGTAAATCAATTTCTTCGGCTTCAATGATACGACGCGCAGTGGCATCGGCACGAACGTTAAAACCAATGACGATAGCACTTGAAGCATTCGCTAAACTAGCGTCAGTCTCGGTAATACCACCTACACCACTACCAACGATATTCACTTTTACTTCGTCAGTTGACAAACGCATCAGTGATTCAGCAATGGCTTCAACCGAACCTTGAACGTCAGCTTTAAGGACGATATTCAACTCACTAAACTTACCCGCTTCCATATTGGCAAACATGTTTTCAAGTTTAGATTTTTGTTGTTTAGCCAGTTTAAGCTCACGTTGTTTCATATTACGTTTAGACGCAACTTCACGCGCTTTACGTTCGTCTTGTACGACTAAGGCTTCTTCACCTGCAAGCGGTACGCCGGACAAACCAAGCACTTCAACCGGAGTAGAAGGACCTGCAACCGTCACTTCTTTGCCATTTTCATCACGCATCGCACGAACACGGCCATATTCAATACCACAAAGTAGTATATCACCGGCTTTAAGTTGACCTTGTTGGATCAATACTGATGCAACCGGTCCACGTCCTTTATCCAGACGAGACTCGATAACGATACCTTTAGCTGGGCCGGTAGGCGCAGCTTTAAGATCTAACATTTCAGCTTGCACAATAATGGCGTCAAGTAAGTCATCGATGCCCATACCGGTTTTCGCCGATACATAGAGGAATTGGTTTTCACCACCCCACTCTTCAGAGATAACCTCAAGTTGTGACAACTCTTGTTTAACTCGGTCTACATCAACAGAATCTTTGTCCATTTTGTTAACCGCAACGATTAACGGCACACCTGCAGCTTTAGCGTGCTGAATGGCTTCTTTAGTTTGTGGCATAACACCATCGTCTGCTGCAACAACAAGTACCACGATATCAGTTGCGGTAGCACCACGAGCACGCATGGCGGTAAACGCGGCGTGACCAGGGGTATCTAAGAATGCAATACGACCTTTATCTGTTTCAACACTATAAGCACCGATGTGTTGAGTAATACCACCCGCTTCACCATCAGCCACTTTGGCACGACGAATGTAATCGAGTAACGAGGTTTTACCGTGGTCAACGTGACCCATGATAGTAACAACTGGTGCACGTGAATCTTGATCATGTACTTCGTTATCAGCCAACAACTCATCTTCAAGGGCGTTATCGTTAACCAATTCATATTTGTGACCCATTTCTTCAACCACTAAAATCGCAGTTTCTTGGTCAAGAACATGGTTAATGGTAACCATTTCGCCCATTTTCATCATCGCTTTGATGACTTCAGTGGCCTTAATCGCCAATTTACTGGCTAATTCGCTAACGGTGATAGATTCGCCAATACGCGCGCTTTTTTCTACAGGCTGAGCAGGCTTGTTAAAGCCATGTTTAAGGTCAGAACCAGCATTTTTCTTCGGCTTTTTACGACGGCGTGAGCTACGTTCAGATTGAATATCATCAGCATCTTCCGCTTCTTGCGCATAACGGTTTGAATGTAAATGCACTTCTTCGGCTTCTTGCTTCTTACGACGCTCTTCTTCTTCTTTCCAGCGACGAGAGTTTTCTTCAGCTAGTTTTTTAGCTTCATCAGCAGAGGCTTTAGCATCTTCTTCAAGTTTACGCTGAGATTCTTCTTCCTGTGCCTTGCGAATTTTTTCAGCATCGGCACGAGCTTTTTCTTGCTCAGCTTTTTCGGCTGGGCTTAAAGAAGATTCTTCCGCTTGACGGGCTTCTGCCTCTTTTTTGGCTTTTTCAGCACGTGCAATACGCTCAGCTTCGGCTTTCGCTTTAGCTTCAGCGGCTTTCTGGGCTTTTTCTTCCGCTTCTTTTTTGGCACGTTCAGCGTTTTCTTGCTCAGCTTGCAACTTAGCTTGTTGCTCAGCCGCAATTCGCTTAGCTTCTTCTTCCGCTAAGGCCTGCTCTTCTACGTCTGTACGTTTAATATAAGTACGTTTTTTGCGTACTTCTACGGTTACGGCTTTCGACTTACCGACGCTGAGCGTACTGGTAGTCTTGCGCTGTAAAGTCATACGACTAGGCGCACCTGAACCAAAACCGCCATGTTGCTTACTTAAAAAGTCGAGCAATTGGCGTTTTTCTTCTTCAGTAACATTAGAAGTAGCATTTTTTACAATGCCTGCGCTATTAAACTGTTGTATTAAACGGTCTACCGAAGTGCCTATATCGGTGGCGAGTTTTTCTATGGATACGTCTGCCATACTGGTATTCCTCCTGGTGACCTATTCTTCATTAAACCAAACGATATTTCGAGCAGCCATAATCAGCTCACCCGCTTTTTCTTCGTTTAGCTCTTCAATATCTGCAATCTCGTCTGTGCCTTGTTCGGCCAGCGCTTCAAGATCGGTAATGCCGCGGCTTGCTAATATGTAAGCCACATGTCTGTCCATACCGGGTAAATTCAGCAATTCTTCTTTCGGCTCAGAAGCTTCAAGTGTTTCTTCATTGGCTAATGCACGGGTTGTGAGGGTTGCACGAGCTCGGCCGCGCAATTCTTCAACCATGTCTTCATCCAAACCTTCAATGTCTAAAAGTTCGTTGATTGGAACATAAGCAATTTCTTCTAAGGTGCTGAAACCTTCATCTACCAATAAGCTGGCAAAATCTTCATCTATATCTAAACCTGCAGTGAACACAGCCAATACCTTGGCGTTTTCTTCTGCATGTTTAGCGTTAAGATCTTCAACTGTCATCACGTTAAGTTCCCAACCAGTCAACTGGCTAGCTAAACGTACGTTTTGACCACTACGACCGATAGCTTGAGCTAAGTTATCAGCTTGAACCGCCACATCCATGGCATGTCTATCTTCATCTACTACTATCGAGGCAACTTCTGCAGGTGCCATAGCATTAATAACAAACTGGGCGGGGTTATCATCCCACAATACGATATCCACACGCTCACCGTTAAGCTCGCCAGATACGGCTTGTACACGTGACCCACGCATACCAACACAAGCCCCAACAGGATCTAAACGTTTATCATTGGTTTTTACCGCGATTTTTGCGCGAGAACCTGGATCGCGCGCGGCGGCTTTGATTTCCAGCGTTTCTTCAGCGATTTCTGGCACTTCAATGCGGAACAATTCAACCAACATATCAGGGTGAGTACGGCTGATAAACAACTGCGCGCCACGGGCTTCAGGGCGAATAACATACAATAAACCACGGACCCGGTCACCCGGACGGAAAGTTTCGCGAGGTAACATATCATCACGATAAATCACGCCTTCAGCGTTATTACCTAAATCAATGACGATATTATCGCGATTTACTTTTTTAACGGTACCTGTGACTAATTCACCAACACGCTCTTCGTATTCAGCAATAACCTGATTGCGCTCAGCTTCACGTACTTTTTGCACGATAACTTGTTTGGCGGTTTGTGTCGTAATACGGTCAAAAGCGATAGAATCAATTTGCTCTTCAACAAAGTCACCTAATTGCAAATGAGGTTCATCCATCTGCGCTGCCGAAATACACATTTCCGCCGTAGGGTTTTCTTGTTTATGATCATCTGCAACCACTAACCAACGACGGAAGGTATCAAAATCGCCGGTTTCGCGGTTAATGCTGACACGCACTTCGATATTGCCTTCATTTTTCTTTTTGGTAGCGCTAGCGATTGCGAATTCTAAGGCTTCGAAGATTTTTTCTCTTGGAACCTGTTTTTCATTAGATACGGCTTCAGCCACTAATAAAATTTCTTTATTCATTGTTGCCTCACTTTTTACTTTCTTGCCAGACATGAACTATTTCCTTACTTAGTCAAATGAAGGAACCAAGTTTCCTTTCTCTATATTTACAATAGCCAACACAAAGGTTTGGTTATCAACTTGAACTGTTAAGTTACCTGCTTCGCAGGCCAGTAATTTACCTTTAAAATTGCGTCTGTCGTTAAGTGGCATTCTCAAGCGCACTGAGACTACTTCGCCAACACAATTCAGATAATGTTGTTCTTTGAATAAGGGTCTATCCATACCCGGTGAAGATACTTCGAGGTTATATTCAACAGTGATAGGATCTTCTACATCCATGACAGCACTTACTTGGTGGCTGACATCGGCACAGTTTTCTACCGTAATACCGTCTGGATGATCAATATATATACGCAAAGTAGAATGTTTACCCGCGCGGACAAACTCGATACCCACCAATTCAAAACCTAAGGCTTCAACGGGGGCAACCAGCATGTCGGTTAATTTTTTTTCAAGTTGTGACAAAAGCTTGCTCCAAAAACAAAAAAAGGGCTAATGCCCAGAGTATGTTTATAAAATACGACAAAACGGATAACAAAAAGCCCCTTTCAAGCGGGGCTGTTTGATTCTGGACCCTAGTCCACTAATTTCACTAAAATGTGTTTATAACAGCATTTTAGACAGTGGTTGCAGAAGTGTACGTCGTTTAATATGAAGCAGTTGCCACAGTATAACTTATTAATCTTCTGCCTTTATGCGAAACGTTACTATCCAAATCAGAGGGAGCCCGTCTCAAAAGATGGCCGCATTATATAGAGGATAAAAGCCATAAGCAACTGAAGAAACGCGCAAAAATTAACTAAGTCAGTGATTTAGTTAGCCGCACTGACTTAGGCTTACAAGTGCTTAACCCTTAGGTAACATGTCTGATAATAATAAGGCAATGCCAAGAAATGACATAAAACCAACAATGTCGGTAATGGTAGTTAATACAATGGACGATGACTGAGCGGGATCCATTCCAAATTTTTTCAAAGCAATAGGTACAATAGCCCCTGCGGTACAAGCAATAGCAAGCGATGTGACCATAGCTATTGCCATCACCAAGGCTAAACCGACTGAGCCACTCCATAAATACACGGCAATAGAACAGGTCACTGCAATGGCAATACCATTAAGCAAGCCAGCCAATAATTCTTTAGTCATCACCTTTAGCCAATGCCTAGGAGTAATTTCTCGCAGAGTCAAACCACGCATGGTCACGGCCAGTGCCTGAGCTCCCGCATTACCAGATTGCCCAGCAGCTACTGGCAGCAATATAGCCAAGGCGGTAATTTGCGCGATAAGATCTTCAAACGCCCCTACCACGGCAGAAGCAGCAAAGGCAGTTAACAAATTAATCTGTAACCAAGGTAAACGTTTTTTGACTGCAAACCAACTACTTGAAAGGGCTTTTTCTTCTTTACTGGCACCCACCATGGTTTGCATATCGCTGGCCAAATCTTCTTTGGTGGTTTCATAGACATCAAAAAAACGGATCAAACCAATTAATTGATTATGGCTATCCATAACGGGTATGGCATTACAGCGAAACCCTTCAAATTTTTCGATAACGGTTTCTTTATTATCCAGTGCACTTAAAACGGTACTAATAGGTTTGGCTAAGATATTTAACTTGTCATCGGGCTCAGCAATGATCAACTCGGCTAGGGTGCATTCGCCGACTAATTGTTGATTGTTATTGAGCACATAAACCACATCAGGCGACACTTGTTTGAGTTGTTTTAACTTGGCCAATACCGCAGCCACTTCCATGTCCTCATAAAAAGTATTCACCCTAGTGGTCATTAATCGGGCAGCGGTATTTTCCGGATACTCTAACAGCTCACGAAATTCTTTGGCGAGCAAACTTTCGCTAACATCCAGGGCAGCCAATAAAACATCCAGCTTATCATCTGTTACTCGGCTTAATAATGTGACGGCCACGTGGCTATCTAAACTCTTAAGTAGCTGACAAGCATAATCTGTTCTGAGCAACGAAAATATCTGCTCTGCACTGCCTGCCGACAGAAAATGCCAGAGATTACGCGCCACAAAAACCTCTTGGGCTTGCAAGATTTCTACTGCATCTCCAGCGTCAATCGTTTCTAAATGGCGCGCACTTTTGAAGGGATAATGATGCAAAAAATCGAAGTTTAGTTGACTTGTGGTTTGATCCAGTAGCTGTTGTTGATTAAGCATGATTTTCTCCCTTCCTGTCGCTCAATTTTCTAAACCAGTAACCCACACTGCCCTAATGTACTTGGCAGCTTATTTAGTGTTTGCAGGACTGATTAAATCCATAATTGACATAAAAGTGGCACCATAAATATCCACTAGATCAGCAGAAACCGTTTCATTTTGATTTTGCTGTATATCTTTACGATATAAAAAGTGACGCAAACTATGATGATGCAACACGCCCACAAACTCATGTTTACGATTGATTACCGCCAAAGTATCTGTGCCCTTCCAATATTGCAGCTCAGCCGCGCTCACGATGTCCAAACTGGCAATAATACTATTCACTTGGGTTTGCATCACATTGTGCAGCAAAGTAGCTGAGGGTAAAACAAACAGCTGGCTTAAAGCCAGTTTCCCCATTAATTGCCGACTTTGATTAACGATAAATATTTCTTGTAGATAACCATGGCGTTTGTTTTTCAAGCGCTGCATAGCATCTTCAACCAGCATCTGTTCATCGAGGATCAATACATCGGTTTCCACCAAGGATCCTACCGAATATTCTGGATAAGAGATCAACATCTTGATTAAGGCTTGTTTATTGCGGGGCAAGGTCTCAACGAGTTGTGTTCTTTGCTCAGCATCAAGGTAACGCAACATGGCCGCCACATCAGCGGCATTCAGTTTTTCTAACCATTTAAAAACATTAGCACTTGGTACCAACATTAAAATTTTGGCCGCCACATTAGGCAGCATCACACGTAATACTTGCACAACGGCGGCAACAGGTGATTTTTGCAAGAGCAAACAAGCTTGTTCAGGAGCTAATAACTCAAGCTGACGAGCAGCCGCCTGGGACTCCACTTTCAAAAAATGTACACTGAGTTCTAATTGGGCGGCCGTCATAGTCTATCCGTATTTAGAGCGAAGGTTTTCATCAACTTGCAACACATCAATTAGTATTTGAGGGGATATGTTGCTCCTCTTGTTCCTCATCGACTATCACACTGGAGGATTCAAGGCATATTCTAGCTGGCACAAAGGTGCGCCCATGTTCACAGTCAAGAATTAACATTGTAGAGCTTATTTCGAGCAACTGACCTTCAATGTCACCAAGTTTAAGTTTATCACCATGTTTAAAGTGCTTTTTAGCCTGACGCGCGCCAGCTAGGTTTTTGACCAGTTCACTACTGCCAAAACCATAGGCCAAAGCCACCCCAAAGCTAATTACTCCGAGTTGTACAATGATGATAGTGGTGATGAAATGGATATTGACGCCAAGTTGCTCAATACCGATGACACATGCAATAAAAATGATCAGCAACTTGACCATTGAGCCTAGCCGTTGACTATGTTGTAAACCAGCAGTGTGTGCCGCGGCGGCCGCCATAGAACTGACCACACTAGCAAGTAGAAAGCCACCAAGAACAATGACCCCAGCCGCCACAATACGCGGCACATAACTCAAAAACTCTTTGAGCCAAGAGGCAATAAAATCCATGCCTAAACTAGACGTTGCGGCAGCAAAGAAAAACAACATCACAACCCAAAACACCAATTTTCCCGCTATCCTCGCCTGCTGAGGTTTGATATCAATTTTTTTAGCTAGCTGCAGTGTGTGGCCCATGCTGTTCGCAAGTTTACTCAACATCGCCAACATACTGGTGGTCATTTTTTCTGCTAGCCACGCTATAACCCAGCCAAGCACCAATAAGATCAACGCGCCTATGATTTGTGGTAAATAGGCCAACAGATAACTAATAAGTTGATCGTAACTGGCGAACAGGGTCGTTTCCCAAGAATTACGCATTGCATTGATTACCTTAAAACGCAGATTGACAAAGGTTAACAGTATATTTTTATCAGCGCCATGGCCTATTATTAGCACTTAACTCAAGCAAAATTTTAGCTTTTAACGATTAAGACTATTAAGCAACATAGCTCTGAGTTTACGCGCCATATCGTCATCGATGGGATTAAGCATGCCTTTGGCTTGGTCGGGAATATGCACTTGTGATACAGGTGAAAACACATAATGCTCAAACAACTGCCGCCACGCATCGCGCTGGCATTGAGGTAAATCTTTAATACTCAGCATAGCGTGTTTCAGCACGTCACCGGGGCTGCCTAGATGTTCACCAACCTGCCGCCACCAGTAATTTACCAGCACATTAAAATCACTCAGGGCTTCAACATGATGCCACCACATACTGGGGATAAAAATTGCATCACCCGCATCAAGTTCTGCGACTAACGCATGTTCAAGTGCGGTTTTAAACTTAGGAAAACGTGCAAAATCTGGCTGCTGAAAATCCACTAAACTGGCGGGTTGACCTGCAGGGGTAAAATCCAAAGGGCCGATATACAAGTTATCTAATTGCTCGGGGGGAAATAACGTAAAACGCCGTTTACCCACAGCCACACAGGCCACATTATCCGTCACATCATAATGAGCAGCAATACGACTTTGATTACCAATCCATATGCTGACTAAAGGTTTGTCGGTTAGTTGAGGAATATCATTTTCTAGCCTTAGGCCGGGTAGAATATGGTTAATCGAGGTAGAGCCAACATACACAGCCTCGGTTTCGCTTTGGTCGGCCATACTCAATACTTGTTTGAGTAGGGCATCTAGTTGATAGGACTTACGAGTGAAGTTAAAACCACTAAGATCGCTATTGTAAAAAAAACGCCCTTTTTCTTGGGCCGCTGCCACCATAGCATAAACCGGTTTTTGATTATAAAACTGTGTTAAATAATCCGCGGCGCTTTGTTTTGAATCTTGCCCGGCCAATACCAGAGGCCAGTGTTTAACTAGGCCTCGCAGTATTAAAGGTTGTGTAGCACAAAGAATATCATCCGTTAAATCGGCGTAGCTGTGACAGTTTATTTCTTCTACTGCGCTGATAGCCGACAACACTAAATACCCCTAACTCGCTTATTTTTCATATCGATTAAGCGTGACAAGGTGGCCATTGACGCAATCATCATATAGATTAAATTTACATAGCCTTGTTGATGCAATGTAAACAAGGTATCTGCTGGCAGAGCATTCAGTTTTTCTTCATTGATGGTATAGAGATTATTAAATTCGAGTTTGCTGCCATCATGTAATTCCATTTTAATCGCCACTGATTCGATGAGTTCATGTTGCAATAGTGTGTCGATGAAGGTTTTGTTTTCAATATGGCCGCTATGGATCCTACCTAAAACAGAATTAATGTGTTGTAAATAAGGCGTTTGTCCACCTTGGGGTAAAAACACCGCTTCGCCTTCGGTGGTGGATTTACTGATACGTGGACTATCCATATCAACATGTACTACAGGTTTAGGCTCTGCTTGATTATCTTGCTGAAACCCAATCAAAAAAGGACGGCGCTGTACCGTTAATGGCACATAAGAGGCATTCCAACCGTTTTCTTCCATAAATAAATTTTCTTCGGCAGCTAAACCAAATAAAGCGATAGCTTCAAACTGCGCGGTATCGGTATTTTTGCGAAATAAGATCGGATACTCACCTTGTACATAGCGAAACTCAGAAAGATAAACATGACCATAACTGGCGTTTTCCCCAAAAGCAGGCTGATGCAGCGTTAGGATGCGTAAATCTTTGTGGCGTACATTATCGAGTAATTGATGATTGGGCATAGACTTTCCATTTATTCTGTTTTGTTTATTTTAATTAGATTTATTGTTAGTTATCACAGCCAGCTTAGATTTTTTGCAATCCATACTGGTGGATTTTATTAATTAAATCACGATTAGTGGGTAAACCCGCGACTAATTTTTGACTTAACTCAGTATTTTTTCTGAATTGTTGCTCTGCTTGTTGGGCATTTTGTGAACGGCGCTGAGTGGCTCTGCTTAGCGTTTCAAAGCCCATTCCATACAATACATACTGGTAACTGGCGGAGGGGAAGACTTCGTCAACCTGCGTAAAATCATGGTGCCAAGGTGATTCGTAACGCCACAAGGTTAACAAAGATTGTAAGGCTTGTGGGATAGTTTCAGCTTTACAATTATCTATCCAATATTGACTGTCAGTGCGTTTGGTCAGCACATAATGCAATTTTAGAAAATCGATAATTCTGTCCCAACGATATAAAAACTTATCGTTAAAACGTTTAGCTACAATATCCATGACTGCACGGCTAGCAGGTAATTGTTCACTGATCATTTGAGCTGATAGTTCAACCAGCACCAATGCTGAGGCTTCCAAAGGCTCTAAAAATCCTGCCGACAAGCCTACCGCCACACAGTTGTTGTGCCAAAACACCTCCCTATGGCCGGGTTTGATATCAATTTTTCGGATAGTTAATTCATCGGCAATATCAGCACGGCTGGTGCGTATATAGTCTCGTAATTCAGCTTCAGCTTTAGCATCACTAATATGTGTGCTGGAATAGACATGGCCTACTCCGCGACGAGAGGGTAAACCTATATCCCATATCCAACCCGCTGACTGACCGGTTGAGACAGTGTGCGAAACAATTGCATCGTTTTTGTTGGCATAAGGAACGTGACAAGCCAAAGCGCTATCGTTGAATAATATGTGTTTTTTGCAGATAAACGGCACCTGATAATGCTGACCAATCAACAGGGCGTTAAATCCCGAGCAATCGATAAACAGGTCGCCACTTATGTCGCCGGAGTTTTTAGTAGTTAGAGAAGCAATATCACCATTTTCCGCAGCATTCACCTGAATAACATGATCCAGAATATGTTTCACACCTAATTTTTGCGTGCAGTGTTTTTGCAGAAAAACCGCAAACTTACCCGCATCAAGATGATATGCATAGTTAGCTACATGTGCGTATTCAGGCGTAGTATTTTGTTTGGGCGCTAATCCACGTTCGCACAAATGGCCTTGAAAACTGACGGCATCGGCAAAAGACACTTTATCGCCATGAGGTTGCCAAAAAGGCACTAAGTTTATTTCTTCATAACCTTGAGGTAGTACCAAAGGATGATAATAAGCATCGTTTTCTGCGCCTGTTACCCATTTGGCAAATTTTGCCCCTTGTTTAAAACTGGCATCACATTCACGGATAAAGTCAGTTTCGCTAATGCCCATTTTTTTAAGGGTGCCACGCATGGTTGGCCACGTACCTTCACCTACCCCCACGATATTTACATCAGGTGACTCAATTAAACGTACTTCAATGCCCTGCTCACTATTTGCCATGTGCTCTGCGGCAATAACACCAGCGGTTAACCACCCGGCTGTGCCACCACCAACAATAGTAATAATGCGAGTTGTCTTATCCACCAAACCTTTCCTGCTTTATCTGTTGCCTGAATACTCAGACATAAGAACTTTTTAACAATATATCACGCTAATTAAAAGTAAAAAGCCGCTGAATCAGCGGCTTTTTGTTTAATTACCTCAGCCTTAATTAAAAGGTATAACGCGCACCTAAGGTATAGCGTGGGCCATATTGGCGAGCGAATAAAAATTGCTCGACATAACGACCATAACCTTGTTCAGTTTCGTTGGTAATATTCAAACCTTCAAAAAATACCGTTAGGTTATCGTTCACATCATAATTGATGCTCATGTCGGTTTGCGCGTACTCTTTGCCAAACTGAGGAGGCGCTTCAGCCGAACCTTGTGCCTGCCCAACACCAATCAAATAATCATCACGCCATGCATAAGTCACCTTCACTGACAGACCGTCTTTTTCGTAAAACACCTGAGCATTAGCAGAATCACCTAAGCCCGCTAAAGGCGACTGCTGGGCAAAACTTTCTACATCATATTCAACGTCACCAGTAACAAAAGTGGCGTTAAAAGACGCACCAAATCCAGACTCACCAAACATATGTTGCACCGAAAGTTCAACACCATTTACTGTTCTGGTATCACCGTTGGTGGGTTTACTAATAGTCCATTCCATTAAGGGATCATCACCATTTTGCAATACAATGTAATTACCCGTAACCGCATCTAAAGTGCCGCCACCATTAGCAATGATCTGAGTGAATACATCACCATCGCTAGGCACAAAACTGGGATCACCGGCTGCTGTTTTTAAATCTTGAATCGCTTGAGCGGCACGAGGGCCATTTAACGGATCCCGTAAACCTTCAAACGATTCTTTAGTATTGGTATTAGTAATGAAGTTTTTCACACTTTTACGAAATAAACCTAATGCAGCGTAACTACCTTCTTCGTAATAATATTCAAAAGAAAGATCAAGGTTGGTCGATTCAAAGGGTAACAGCCCAGTGTTACCTGAACTACCGTTTCTGCTGCCCGGTTTTGGACTACCTGACAACGAAAGCGCTCCAATCAAATTACCTAATGGTGGTCTTGCGATGCTCTTACCTGCCGAGAAACGTGCTACAACATCGTCTGTCACTTCCATTTTAATATCAATGTTAGGTAACAGCAGGTCATAATCGCCTTCAAACTCGACCAACAAGTTTTCACCTGATTTGTACAGTACTTGCCATTCAGTAGGGTTAGACCAAACAATCGAATCTTCGACCTTACGATAGACCGGGCTGCTTACATCAGTTTGCTCATAACGCAGACCCACATTGACATCAATAGGCATATCCGCCACTTCAAAGTACATTGCGGTTTGCAAATAAGCACTGCTGGTTTCTTCGGTGACACTACCTGAAGAATCAATGCCGCCCGTTGCCAGTGGATCAATATCAATGCCAAAATAATCGGCCATACGCGCGATTATTTCAGCATAATCAAAGGTGTAATAATAATTGGTGACCAGATCACTACCGCCGCCATCCAGCGCATCTAAAAAATTACCCGTATCATTGCGCGTGAACATGCTATCTGGGAATACGGCCATATTGCCATTATAACCATTTGGACCTTGGTTGCCGTTGTCAGCCCCCCAACCGCCTGTTTGCTGCTTAGTATGGGCTAAACCAAACTTAGCATTAACTAAAAAGCTGTCGCTAGGGTTCACCCATTCACTGTGAAACTGAAACTGCTTAATGGATGACTCACCTGCTCCGCGGCTTATTTGCGCAAATAAGGGGTCAAAATCGCCTGGGTTGGCTTCTTTGGCATTATCCGGCCAAGTAATTAAAAACTGAGGTACTTCGCCACTAGAATAATCATAGGTTTTAGTCACTATGTTATTAGGAGCAATGATGACATTACCAGCGTGACGACTGCCTTTATCCGCACCATTATCTATGGCATTAGTAGAGTCATGGTAATCAAACTCCATATGGATAGTGTCAGTGACCTGCCAGTCAAAGTTAAAACCGATAGACTCAGCTTTGACCAAAGTGGTGTCTTGGTTGGCCGAATGAGCAAAGTCATTTGCGGTTTCGGTAAAGTTAATCGCCGTGCCATTTTCGTCTAACTGATAAGAACTGATATTGCCACCAAAGTTAAACCACACACCAAAGCCTTGGCCTTTAGTGGAGGTTTCGGCTTCAGAACGCACGTAGTCCAAAGTCATTTTCATATCATCAGTAGGTGCGTACTGCAAAGTAAGCTGACCATTTAAACGTGAACGCTCTACATCATTGATATTGTAAGAAATCTGGCGAGGTAAATAGGTGTGACCGACTTTTTCACCTTCGGCATCAGTAGCACGTAAGTCAATGGCGTTATCACCTGTAGCGTTACCTAAACCTTGGTCAGCTTGCCAGCCTGGTACGTTAGCACTTTGTTGTTGAAAATCACGTTGTTGCATCGATAAGGTTATCGCCACCCCAAACTTATCATCAGCAAAGGTATTGCTATATAAAGCGGCAACTTCAGGCGTTATTTCATCTCCTGCGACGGTAGAGGTATCGTAAATGCCCTTACCTGATACCGAGTATTTTAAACCTGGTGCATCCAAAGGTCGGGTGGTAACGATATTAACCGTTGCGCCTAAACCACCACTGGGGTTTTCAGCCCGGGCGGTTTTGTACACTTCTAAGGCACTCACCCCTTCAGAAGCGAGGTTTTCTAAGCTATAAGAACGAGTATTACCAGTACCTGGCATTTGTCGGCCATTTAAGGTGATCAAGTTTTTATCCGGACCAAAACCCCTTACGGTAATTTGGCTACCTTCACCGTTTGAACGGCTAACCGTCACACCAGTAATACGTTGTAATGATTCTGCTAGGTTGGTATCAGGGAACTTACCCATGTCTTCTGCCGATATAGCATCAACTACCCCACTGGCTTCACGTTTCATATCCATAGAACGCGCTAAACTGCCACGTATCCCCTTAACTTGTATTACTTCCATATCTTCTGCTGGCGCGGTTTCTTGAGCGACAGCCGGTAAAATCATAGTACTGCCCATTAGCAACGCAATAGATGCGGCTAATCGACTTTTATTGAAGGTTTGTTGTTTCATAATTGCCCTACTTATAAGTTCAAACTTTTTCAAACATCAAAGTGAGGCACAGCATTGTTACTGTCTTACATGCCATCACTTTGATCCTCATTTGATTTCGTTGCGCTAATATCACTTAAGGAATGGTGATAGCCGCGTTATCGATACGATAAACCGCGCCATTACCTGCACCCCAAGCTGGAAATACCATGACTACATCGATTTGACTGATATCTAATCCTGCATCAAACAATGATTGCAGCGTAAACGTGTAGGTTTGCCATTGTCCAACGACTGGATCTACGCCTTCTAAGCTTGCACTTAAAGGCAACTCAACCGCACTAGAGGCATCACCCGCTTCAATTTTGAATAACCATGGGGCGCTGGCATCACTCGGAGCGCTGACAAGTTTCATATCAAACCTGACAACACCACTAGCAAGCAATGCACTGGCGTCATAATAAACGTCATCAGCAGCTAGAAAGCCCATTACAGTAGGTGCGGCGCCAATACTAAATTGGGCAACTGAACCATGTTGTGCATCATCGGTTTCAACACTTGGCGTAGAGCCACCACAGCAATCCCAGATAGACCACTGTTCTGGCGTCATATCTTTGAATAAAGTCAGGCCAACTTCTGGTACTTCAGGGGCATTTGGATTGTATATTTTGGCATTATCAATACGGTAAACCGCGCCGTTCCCCGCTCCCCAAGCAGGGAATACCATCACTACATCAATTTCACTTACATCCAAACCTGCATCCGATAATGATTGCAAAGTAAAGGTATAGGTTTGCCATTGGCCTGTAACAGGTGCAATACCTTCAATACTGCTGGTTAATGGTAACTCAACCGCTGAAGTGGCACCGCCCGCTTCAACTTTAAACAACCAAGCTGCACTGGCATCACTGGGTGCACTGACAACTTTCATATCAAATTGCACTACACCTTCTACCAGTATCTCACTTGCATCAAAGCTCACACCTTCTGCCGACAAAAATCCCATTACAGTTGGTGCGGCACCTATGGCAAATTCAGCCGTAAGACCATGTTCGGCATCGTCCATCGCTTCAACTGGCGTAGAGCCACCACAACAATCCCAGATTGGCCAATCAAGGTTAGTTTGATCGCTAAACAACACTAATTCAGGATAAACAACCGGACCATCCTGTGAAATTTCGACGTTATCAACACGGTAAACCGCGCCCTCACCGGCACCCCAGGCTGGAAAAATCATCAATACATCGATACCTGACAAGTCCAATCCTGCATCCGCAAGAGTCTGTAGACTAAATTCGTAGTGCTGCCACTCACCGGCAACAATAGGGTTGCCATCATTGCCAAGGGTCAAATCCATTTCTACTGCAGTTGTTGCATCATTGGATTCAGCTTTGAATAACCAAGGAGCACTGCTGTTACTGGGCATCGAAACGACTTTCATATCAAACTTGATACTGCCAGTGGTTAACATAGGTGAAGCATCAAAGGCTTTTGCAGGACTACCAAGACGTGAGTTAAAACCCATTACGGTTGGAGCAGCACCAATGACAAACTCAACTGTCGCGCCATGTTCGGCATTATCAGTTTCAATGGTAGGCACGGTGCCACCACAACAATCCCATACAGGCCATCCGGCGTTTTCTGCATCAGCAAAAATAGTAATAGGTGTCGCAATACCAGTTGATGGTGGTGACGGAATAGGTGCTTCACCTATTACTAAAGCACCAGTTGGATTTTCATCACTAGCTTCTACCTTGTAGCCAGCGCGAATGGTTTCACAGCCTTTACCTGTGTTTGGATTTATTGCACATTCATAAACATGTACATAATCAATTTCGTAGGTTTGTCCATCGGCAAACGCCGCGGCATCGATGCCGGTATTATTAACGTTGCCCGCCCAGTTACCACCTACGGCTAAATTAAGAAGTAAATGAAAGTCTTGATCAAAAGGTGCATTGTCCCAATGAGTGGTTAACTCACCAGTAACAATATCAAAGTACTCAGCAAACCAGCCCCGGTGTTTTAAACCTACTGCTTCACCTTTGCCGTTATAGCGCACTTCTGACTTCATTTGCGTGGCAAACAAATAATCGTCTACGTACCAGCGAATTTCACCTTCTTGCCATTCAATCGCGTAGGTATGAAAATCATCAGCAGGGTTAGCCATCTCAGGTAACAAATAGGCTTTACCGGATTGTTTGTTAGCCGGCCAAGCCTGACCATAATGCAAAGTACCATGTACGTTTGCTTCGACATTGCCTTCACTGTCGGCCACTTTTAAGTTAACCGCTTCTAAGATGTCGATTTCGCCTGACTTAGGCCATTCACCATAAACATAATCAGTGGGCAACATCCAAAAGGCTGGCCAAGAGCCTTGTCCAGAAGGCAATTTGGCGCGCATTTCAAAACGGCCATATTTAAAATCGGCTTTGTAACGCGTATTTAAACGTGCCGAGGTATAAGGTAAAGGCGCGCCTTCTTCCGCCGGTTTAGCCACTATCTTAAGTGTACCGCCCGATACAAAAGAGTTTTCGGCACTGTCGCTATAACATTGCTGTTCGTTATTGCCACCACCATTACAGTTGATTTCGTGGGTCCATTTATTTTTATCAATACTGGCGCCGTCAAACTCGTCACTCCAGACTAAGGTCCAATCGCTCACCGGTTCTGCGGGATTAACAAGGTCAAATTTAGTATTTGATTCTGAGCCTCCTCCGCAACTAAACAAACCAACCGCCATCGCTACAGCAGTAAGTTTTTGTAAATGTGTACTTGTTATGTTCATACATGAATTCCTAGTAGCAAAAAGTAAAACAAGTGAAACAAGTGAAACCACTTTCAATAATGTAAGCGCTTTCAACAAAATTAAATCAAAGCATACGAAAGGTCAACAAATAATTAACATCACTTATAACAAATAAATTAATTTAATTAACGAATACCAACACAATGGTATTGCACTGTATTTACAGGGGCTACACTGAAGCCCCCCACTCAATGGTGCATATTTAAACAGCAATTAAAATCGGATTTAGCAAAGACAGGTATTTACCGACTGGTTTTTGTTAACAAAAACCAGTCGCTTATTTGAAAGGGCTTTCAGCAACAGGCGTATATGTTACTGAAAGCAAAGTTAAAGATAGAAATGTAGTAATTTAAGGTATCGGATGTACAGCTATATAATTTTTAGTTAGCGGCACACTGAATCGTCGCTACATCCGCACTATTGGCAACTAAACGAATATTCGATAATTCAATCTGGGTATCTTTATTTGCCGTTAAAGCAAAAGGTGAATATATCTTAGAAAAATCTACTCCTTGTTGAGCAAAACAGCCTAAGTCAATACTCATTGTCTGCCAACTAGATTGCTGGTTTTCAAGCTGCTCCTTTAAAACAACGCGCCCATTGCAGGCATCGCCACATTCAATTAGCAGTTCAATTTGTGGCTCTGAGAGTGAATTAAGTTTGATATCAAACTGTAAACTACTGTTGGCTTCTAGCGATGAACGTAAGTCATCAGGAAAATCACTCTGCAAACTAAATTTACTAACTTGGTCCGTTAACCACGTGATCTGTAAAGCATCTTCTTGCACCGTTCTATCAGTGGTACGCACTTTAATATTAGGTGTCATCAGGCTATTGCTATTCATTCTAAGGGTTTGATTATCCTCATTAATAGCCACATACAAGGGTGTTATGGCAGAGCGTTCAAACAAAACCTTGGTTTGAATATTTTGCTCTGTCTTTTCTACAACTTCAGACAGTTCATTACTTAGTTCGGCATGACTGTTATAACTCAAACCGTAACCCAGTTTAAACAGCGGTTGATAGTCTGCATCATAAAAATTTAAAGGTGTTTGAGTCGGTGTGGTTGGCCAAGAAAAGGGTAAACGCCCGATAAAGTCGAATTCGGCCTTGCCTGAATCATCGGCTAAAATCACATCGGCGACCCCCTGCCCTTCACTACCCGGCAACCAAGCAGCAATAAAAGCATCAGAGGCGTTGAGTTCTGGATTAACCCACAGTGGTCGACCCGAGAGGAAAATCGCAACGGTAGGAATACCTTGCGCGCTTAATTTTCGCAGTAAAGCTAAATCCGTTTTATTGCCACGTTGATACTCAAGGTTATCAATATCGCCATTGCCTTCGGCATAAGGCTCTTCACCAAAAACCACAATAGCAACATCGGGCTTTTGCTGATATTCGCCGTTTACCGCCAGTTCAATACTGCCACCTGCGGCTTCAACCCGCGATTTGATACCGTCATAAATGGAATGTCCACCGAGGAAATCATCGTTATTGTTACCGGTACCTTGCCAAGTGATAGTCCAACCACCACTTTGTTTACCAATATTGTCGGCACCATCACCCGCCAGTAAAAATGCCTGAGTGGCTTTTAATGGTAATAGTTGCCCATTATTTTTAAGTAGCACTAATGACTCACGCACGGCCTGTCGAGCCACAGCGCGATGGGCATCGTTACCAATTACATTGTTTAAATTGGCGTATTTACGCTCGGAAGGCGCGGGTTTAGTAAACAAACCTGCACGTACTTTTACTCGCAAAATACGAGTAACGGCATCATCTAAACGCGCTAAAGGGATTTCGCCAGATTTGACCTGGGCTAAGGTATTTTCGTAAAGCGGTTTCCACGCTGGAGTGGCGACCATGTAAACATCTAAGCCTGCATTCATGGCTTGTGGGCAACTTTCATTGCTACAACCTAAGACCTGCCCATGACCATTCCAGTCACCCACCACAAAACCATCAAAACCCATGCGTTTTTTAAGTACATCGGTTAGCAAATATTGATGACCGTGAAGTTTTTCACCATGCCAACTATTAAACGAAGCCATCACCACTTGAGCGCCGGCACTTAGGCCGCCAACATAACCTTGGGCATGTAATTCAAACAACTGCTGTTCAGTAGATAGATTATCACCTTGGTCATCACCTTTTACGGTACCGCCATCACCAACAAAGTGTTTTACCGTAGAAATAACATTGTCATCTTTAAAATAACCACTTTGTGGGTCGCCTTGTAATCCCTCCACTATGGCCTGTGAATACTGGCGAATAATCGCCGGATCTTCAGAATAACTCTCGTAAGTTCGCCCCCAGCGGTCATCCTGTACAGTCGCAACAGTGGGTGCAAATACCCAGTCAATACCAGTTGCCATTACTTCTGCAGCCGTGGCTTTAGCAATCTCTTTGATCAAGGCGGGATTATGCATGGCACCCAAACCAATATTATGTGGGAACAACGTCGCGCCAATCACATTGTTGTGGCCGTGTACGGCATCTGTGCCCCACATGGTAGGAATTTTTGAACCGTCGAGTGAATCATCAACCGAGGCTAAATACATGGCCTGAGCAACGGCAATCCAATCTTGAGGTGTGGCGTGTTTGTTATTGTCAGGAAAGGCGCCACCACCGTTTAAAAACGAACCAAAACCATATTGGCGCATGTCTTCAACAGTGATATCACGAATTTCTGGCTGAATCGTCTGAGCGACTTTTTGCTCAATGGTCATCTTGGCTAATAACTCAGCGACCTGTTTTTCAACCCCTGCGTCTGTTTTTATCGCAATATCCAATACGGGCCAAAAATCAGGTACTTGAGTCGCACTCTGGCTGTTATCGCTACTTTTAGCGCTACTAGGAATAGCAGGATTATCACTACAAGCAGACAAGGTAAAGAGGGCGGCAGGTATGGCGAAATAAGAAAGTGAAAATTTCATTACCGAGCGACTCCAGATGCTTGAGTGTGAGATCTTGTTTGGCGAGTAGCTAAGACATGCAAAACAAAACCTTGTTTGGGAGCAGAATATGGTTGAGCCAATTGTATTGTTGGTGCGACACCGGAAATTTGAGCCATGGACCTGCCTTAATAAGATAAATAAATAGGTGGATATACATTTGTTACGCATATCGTCGAATATCAATCAATTAAACTATTGATTTAGTTAATTTTAAAAAAGCATTTCACACTTCTATTGATTATCATTTGACGCAAACTTAACATCCGTATAACATTTATGAAAGCGCTTACAATAATTGTCGCCTTACAAAATGTCTAGAAATTTATAAAGCTAATTTCAACTTGTTGAATAAGTTTAACCAGAAAAGAGAGTTATCATGTTAACGGAAAGTCTAACTAATCAGACTCAATTGCAGATCCCTGGCGATTCCTCCTTGTTGTCACCTGACTTCACCTTTGGTGTTGCAACAGCATCATTTCAAATTGAAGGGGGTGCTGATACACGTTTAGAAAGCATCTGGGATAGGTTTTGCCAGCAGCCTGGTGCTATCAGGGACAGTTCTGACGGTTTAGTGGCTTGTGATCACTACAATTTATGGCAACAAGACATAGACCTTATCGCCTCTTTAGGAGTTGATGCTTATCGCTTTTCCATTTCATGGCCAAGAGTGATGTTGCAAAATGGTCAATTAAATCAACAAGGCATTAGTTTTTATCTTAATTTGCTTGATGGTTTGTTAGCCAAGGGTATTAAACCTTATGTTACCTTGTACCATTGGGACTTGCCCCAGTATTTAGAAGATCAAGGTGGCTGGTTAAACCGCGAAACCGCTTATCAATTCAAACATTATGTTGATTTAGTAAGCCAAGCTTTTGGTGATAAAGTCTATTCCTACTCTACCTTAAATGAACCTTTCTGCAGCTCTTATCTAGGTTACGAAATTGGCATCCACGCTCCGGGTTTAAAAAGCCCAAAATTTGGTAAAAAAGCAGCTCACCACCTATTACTAGCTCATGGTCTAGCGATGGAAGTACTCGCTAAAAACAGCCCCAACAGTATGAATGGCATTGTACTTAATTTTACCCCCTGCCATAGCCTTACCGATGAACCACAAGACATCAATGCCGCTCAGTTAGCCGACCAACACTTTAACCAGTGGTACATCAAACCCTTGATTGATGGGCAATACCCGGCACTTATCAATGAGATACCGCTTGATCATAGACCCGACATAGTGGACGGAGACATGGATATCATCTCAGCAGCAATGGACTACATGGGTGTTAATTATTACACGCGTGAAATTTACCAAACTGATATGCAAAATGGCTTTGCCAAAGTGACAGAAAAACCACTGCCTTTAACGGATATGGGCTGGGAAATTTATCCTCAAGGCTTAACTGAGTTACTACTTGATCTGCATAATACCTATAAACTCCCGCCCATTTACATTACCGAAAATGGCGCTGCCATGCCGGACAAAATGCTGGATAATAAAGTCGATGATCAAGATCGATTGAGTTATTACCAAACCCATTTGATGGCGGTTGATAGTGCTATTCGCCAAGGGGTCAATATCAAAGGCTATTTTGCCTGGAGTTTGATGGATAATTTTGAATGGGCCGAAGGTTATGTTAAACGTTTTGGTATTGTTTATGTTGACTACCAAACTCAGCAACGCACCATTAAAACTAGTGGCAAGGCCTACCGAGATTTTGTAACTAGCCGTCCTCACCTCATCAATAACGAGGTCATTTGATTATGCAAACACTGAGTATCAAAGAAAAAATTGCCTACGGCTTGGGTGATACCGCCAGTAATATAGTGTTTCAAACGGTCATGTTATTTTTGTCATTTTTTTATACTGACATCTTTGGCATCTCGCCTGCGGTAGTGGGTACTATGTTTTTAGCGGTAAGGATACTAGATGCGGTGACTGATCCCATGATGGGCGCCCTGACTGACCGAACCAATACTCGCCATGGAAAATTCAGACCTTATTTGATTTGGCTGTGCATACCCTTTGCCGCCATCAGTGTTTTGGCCTTTACTACCCCAGATTTAACACCACAGGGCAAGATCATCTACGCCTTTGTTACTTACAGTCTATTAATGATTGCCTATACCGCCATTAACATCCCCTACTCTGCTTTGGGAGCAGTATTAACCAGCGATCCAACTGAACGAGTATCACTACAGTCTTATCGTTTTGTATGTGCCATGTTAGGTGGGCTGTTAGTCACTTCACTAACCATTCCCTTAGTTGATTGGTTTGGCGCTGGTGATAAAGCTAAAGGTTATCAACTTACCATTGGTGCCTTAAGCATATTGGGTATTGTGCTGTTTGTGCTGTGTTTTGCTGGTACTAAAGAGCGTGTTACTGTCAGTGCCTCTAAAAACTCCACACTCAAACAAGACTTCAAAGCCTTGTTCAAAAATGATCAATGGCGAGTATTATGCGGCGCTGCGATGTTTTTATTGATAGGCATGGTTCTACGTTCAACTCTGGCAATTTATTACGTTAAATATTATTTGTTACGTGAAGAGTTGATCACGGCTTTTGTGACATTGGGCATGGTTGGTAATATTCTCGGCTGCATTTGTTCGCCCTATATCGCCAAAAAAATCGGCAAGGTAAAGGCCTACATAGGTTTACAAGTGGTCGCTGCTATCATCAGCATTGTCAGCTATTTTATTGGCTCAGAACAAATTGCCCTAGCCTTTGCGGCCTACTTTTTCTGGAGCTTTTTTATCCAGATGGCCACGCCTTTATTGTGGGCCAAAATGGCCGACACCGTGGATTACGGTGAATGGAAGAGCGGACTTCGCATTACGGGCATTGTTTATTCGTCAGTAGTCTTTTTTATTAAACTTGGTTTGGCAATTGGTGGCGCGTTAGCGGGTTGGTTGTTAGCTTTTTACGGTTATGAAGCAGATGCAGTACAAACTGAAAGTGTCAAACAGGGTATCGTTTTTTCGTTTGCTGTGTATCCCGGTATTGCATCTTTGATCGTTGCATTTATTATGCGTTACTATCGTTTGACTGAAAGTAAAGTCGTAGACTTACAAAATGACTTAAACAAAACAACTCAGATGCAAACAGCGCAAACTTAATCGGCTTTAAAAACGGAATATAAAACTAAAAATATGGCAACTATTTATCAAGTATCTGAATTGGCGGGCGTCTCATTAGCCACAGTGTCGCGGGTTATTAACAACAATAGTCTGGTCAGTGAAAAAACCAAGCTTAAGGTCTTGGAAGCTATGAAGAAGCTAGATTACCGGCCCAACACGGTTGCCCAGTCTTTAGCCTCTAACCGTTCAAATAGCGTAGGTATTTTAGTTTCAGAGTTACACGGTTCGTTTTATGGCTCAATGATGAGCGACATTGAGCTAGCACTACGTGAATTTGGTAAACACGCCATTATTACCGCGGGCCACAGTGACGAAAAAAGTGAAAAAGAAGGTGTGGAGTTTTTGATCAGCCGTAGCTGTGATGCACTAATACTGCATGTTGAAGCCGTATCCGATGAATATCTGATTGAGCTAAAAACTCGCAAGATCCCTTTTGTTACCGTCAACCGTTATATTCCAGAAATTGCCGCTAATTGTATTTGTTTAGACAATGAAATGGGTGGCTACACCGCCACTAAATTTTTATTGCAACAAGGCCATCGCGATATTGCATATATAGCAGGTCCATTGTGGAAAACCGATGCCAAAAACCGCTATGACGGTCACCTTAGAGCCTTGCAAGAGTTTAACATTAAGCCCAACAAACGTTTGATTTATGAAGGAAACTTTCAAGAGGAAGGTGGTCAGAAAGGCGTTCAGGTGCTACTGGAAACGGGCATTGCTTTTAGCGCTATCGCCTGTGCCAACGATGAAATGGCTGCCGGAGCCATGAGTGCCTTACGTGAAAAAGGTCGCAGTATACCCGACGATGTTTCAGTCATTGGTTTTGATAATTTAGTCTTTAGCCGTTACACCTACCCTAAACTATCCACGATCAATTACCCTATCTCTGACATCGGTAAAACCGCCGCCTCTTGGGTACTCAACAACCTGTATATTGATCGTAAAGAAGACATCCAACACTTGTTCATTCCTGAACTTGTAGTCAGAGATTCAGTAAAAAATATCAACTAAAACGGGAGTTAAGCTAACTCCCTACATTTTAAGACTCTGCCAACTTCTGTTTATCTATTAAAACTCCAACATAGCTCTGCCACACTTAGCAGACTGCGTTGACTTTCCCTATTCAGCCCTTTTCTAAAGCAAAAAAAACCGCCAAAGAACAATCTTTGGCGGCTTTACATTATGACGTAAATCCTAACGCTAGAAGGTGTATTGCACCCCAAACTGGAAGCGGCGATCAAACATAAAGCTCGAACGTTGGAAGGTTTCTCCTCCTCCATTCAAGATATCCTTAGATGTCTGAAGTTCATCCGTCAGGTTAGTACCTTGTAAACTCACTTGGAGATTATCTGTTATGTGGTATTTAACCGAGGCATCCAACGAGAAGTTGTCATCTTGAATATTTGGGTTACCTGTGATGAACGTCACGTATGAGTTCAGGTATTCATCACGATATTGATAAGCTATACGTACTTCTAACTTATCATCCTGATAAATACCCACAAGGTTAGCAAAGTTTTCTGATTGGCCGATAATACCGTTTAAGGTCGTTATACGCACAATACCGTCAAAACCATCTGGAATACCATCGCCATCCGCATCAAGAGAACGATCAGGTGAGTCAGCGTCAACATTCAGTTTAGTATAGTTAGCTTGTACGCCTAAGTTTGACCATAAGCCAGGTAGATTATCAAAGAAATACTGACCTGAAACTTCAAAACCATTAACCTTAGCATCAGACTGATTCATAGCACCTGAATAATAAATGGGTACTTCTTTACCGTCTAAATTAATCGCATCAACTTGAGCAATTGCGCCAGTTTGCACTATGTCTTTAATTTGTTTATTAAAAAACGCCAGACTGAAATAATTACCGCCATCGCCATACCATTCAAGGGCTAAGTCTAAGTTAGTCGCTTCCGTCGCTTGCAGATTAGGGTTACCGCCATTGATTACTAAGCGAGACACATTGGCACCTAGAGCACCAATTGGATCGGGATCGCCCTCTTCAATTTCAGGGAATTGAATACTCGTCACAGCACCTATATTCTGCGAAGCACTGTAGCTACCGATATCAGGTAGTGTTAAGCCTCTGCTTAAACCAAATCTGACTAACCATTCGTCATCAAGATGCAACTTAACGTTGAATGAAGGCAAATAATAATCCTTATTCAGACCAAGACTTCTGTCGGTTGATGCCTGATCAAGATAGGCCGCCGTTTCTGGTAAGAAATCCCTTATGTTATCAATAGCTTCTATTTCAGGTGGACGACCAACTTGTTGTTCATCTGCGCCAAATTGGTTGTATTGGTAAGAGCCTATTGAGTCAGTTTCCATTTTGACATAACGAACACCAAAGTTACCTTGTACATACATGCCATTGTCAAAATCTTGTGCAAAGTCAAAACGTGCGTATAAATTTGTCGTCACTTCATTGACATTAGCTGTTTGTGCATCGGTGTACTGTTCACGATATTGAGCATCCCTGCGCGTGTCGGTACCATTACTAAAGGGTGAATAAGAAGGGGTATATTGATCGTTATTTTCGCCGCCATTGTTTAAATCTGGCTCAGTGGCCAAAAAGTCATAAAACAAATCAGGGTTTCTCAGCAAATCAGGGTGCACAAAAACCATACTAGTATTTGCACCGACTACGACACCACCACGTTGGAAATCAGAAAAGTCATATGCCTGATGAACTTCAGAGTCAAAGGCATTAAATCTTGCAATACCGTTGCCATCCCAAGCCTGGCTAACACCTTGCCAGTTTAGCCCAGCATTTTGGTAGATTTGCTCACGTTCTGCACGGCGTACACCAAACTGAACCGACTGGAACCAATCATCGCCATCTGGATTAAAATCGTAGGTAAGATCCACTTTAACAGCCGTGGCTTTGCCATCCCCGTCTCTAAATGTATCTGCCGCATAGCCCATAAAGTAGCCTGCAGGATCAGAGGTTGAAGTGGGTGCAGCAGAAGGAACAACATTGTTACCTGCGTCCACAATATTACCCTGATTAAAGGTAAAGCCATCATTGTAAAAAAACTCAATTTCTGGACTGTCTAAATTAGGGCGACTTCTAAAGTCCAAATGAGTCGTTGAGCCAATCCATTGCTCTCTGTATTCCTGAGAAGATGTGGTGCGATGAGCATCAAATTCAACAGACCATTGATCATCTACTTGCCATTCAATATTGATACTTATATCGTCGGTCTGACTGTCTGTTGCTCGACCTATACCTAAGTTACCAATTTGCGCACCAGGTGCACCAAACCAGCCGCTTTCGTTAGACGAAATAACACCTTCTTCGAACAAACCACCATTTATTGGGATAAGTTGACTACAGAAGTTTGCTGGGTCGTCTCCGGTTGCACCGTTACCGCAACGTGGTACACCCGATGAGGTAAAAGGTCTAAGACGGACATCAGACACGATAATATTGCTATCGCTCGTGGTTTGCGCATAAGCACCACCACCATCTTGCCACTCTGTGGTACGTTCTAAATCAAATACTTTGTTGTCAACACGAATATACTTAACCGTCGCTTTAACCGAATCATCGTTACTTTGCCATTGACCCGCTAGGTAGACATTACTACGTTTTCTATCTACTTCTGTAGCACGCAGTTGAAAACCGTTAATGATACCAACCGTCTGACCTGCAGTCGGGATCAAATCGCCAACAAAATCTTCTACGTCAACATCAAAATATTTGTCACCTGCAACAGAACCAACCGGAACTGGATTAATCGCGCCTGACTGATAACCGTTAAATAATGATTTCAATTCAGAATGAGAAAATGACCCTACAAGGCCAAACTCGCCGCTGTCGGTTTTCCAACGGTCACCAAATACCGCGCTAAATGTAGGAGAGGTTTCTTTTCTTAAGTCGCTATAGGTGCCATCTATCGAAATAACACCAAAACGTCCATCACGATCAAAAGGCTCAATGGTTCTAAGATTAATACTGCCACCAATACCACCTTCAATCAGATCAGCACTTTGATTTTTATAAACATCAACACCTTCAATCATTTGTGGTGGAATACTTGACCAATCTAAGGCACGACCACCATCTGCGGTGAAAGCATCACGGCCATTCAGTTCAGAACGTATCAAACCTAAACCACGGATTAAGTTACCTGAGCCTTCAGCCGACGGGAAATCGCCGCCATTGGCGCCGATGTCGAATTTAGTTACTGTCACGCCTGGCACCCGAGAAAGGGCTTCGGCAACAGACAAGTCAGGCAGGGCGTTGGCATCGGATGCTGTAATTGAATCCATAAAAGTATTAGATTCACGTTTTAATTCAGCCGCATTGGCTAATGCGCCACGTATACCTCTGACTTCAATGACTTCTTCATTTTCATTTAGGGTCGCCGCTTCGTCAGCCGTTTGTGCCAATGCATTATGCGCGGCCAACGATGTCATTAGTGCGGTGGCGCCATACAGAGCTACCTTCACCGACGAAGCAACAATTGATCTTTTTTGTGTGTCCATGTTCTCTCCAGTGTGTTTTTTGTTACTAATTTATTAATTATGTGAGCGCTACATAAAACGTGGTTAACGAAACAAGCTATTCGCACTAAAAACCCGACGTTTAATACCTAAGGGTCTTCAACAACGGCAAAGCAGACTGAACAATTAGCTGCGCAAAAATAGCTCTGCTTTGTAACAACACCACAAGATTAACAAGTTTATAACAAAAAAGTAAGCGCTTTCATTATAACTCAAACATATATTTAAAAATGTTAGTATGCGTGGTAGTTTTCAAGGCTTGTGATAGTCTTTCGATTTGTAGTAAAAACGTTACTTAAATTAACATTCTAAAATTTAAAAAATACACTAAGTAAACAACATAGGAATTTACATTATATGCGAGTATGCATTCTTGGTGGTGGTACAGCTGGCTGGATGACAGCGGCGGCACTTTCCAAAAAACTCAAAAATATAATAAATTCAATCACCCTAGTTGAATCAGATACCATCAGTACCGTGGGGGTTGGTGAAGCTACTTTGCCCCATATTAGGTTGTTTAATGAAGGTCTAGGTATAGATGAAAGTGCTTTCATGAAGCAGACCGAAGCGACTTACAAGTTAGGTATCGAGTTTTGTGACTGGGGCCGTTTAGGCGACAGTTATGTTCATCCCTTTGGTGACTTTGGCCAAACAATTAACGGTATCGCCTTTTATCAGCACTTATTAAAACTCACAAAACATGGCGACTATGGCGTGCTAAACGACTACGCGTTTGGCATAGTGGCGGCCAAAAACAATAAATTTCAGTTACCCAAAGACGGAAAAAGCCCACTGCAGCAAGCTTTTGGTTATGCCTACCAATTTGATGCCGGTCTTTATGCAAAATTTTTAAGTGGTTTTGCACAAAACAATGGCGTGCGGCGTATCGAGGGGATCGTTGTCGATACCCTTATCGATAAAAGCTCTGGCGATGTTACTGCGATTACCCTAGATGACGGGCAACAAATCAGTGCCGATTTGTTTATAGATTGTTCCGGATTTCGCGGCGTACTCATTGAACAAACACTGCAATCCGGTTACCAAGACTGGTCGCAATGGCTCCCTTGTAATCGCGCGGTTGCGGTACCCTGTGAACGTCACGGGCCGTTGTCACCTTATACTCGAGCAACAGCCCGGCAAGCCGGATGGCAATGGCGCATTCCTTTACAACATCGAACTGGTAACGGTCACGTCTACTGGGATGAATTTATTTCAGAAGATGAAGCCACTTCGGTATTACTCAAAAATTTAGACGGCCCTGCCCTTAGTGAGCCCAAACAACTCTATTTTAAAACCGGCCGACGCAATCATTTTTGGAAAAACAATGTTGTTGCCATCGGTCTTGCCGGCGGATTTTTAGAGCCTTTAGAGTCCACCTCGATTCATTTAATCCAAGAAGGCATTACCAACCTGCTAGAGTTGTTTCCCCACGAATCCCCTAGCCCTTCAGCAAATACCTTAGATAAAGCAGAATACAACGCCCGTATGGCCTTGCAATTCGAGAGGGTTCGCGACTTTCTGTTATTACATTATGTGGCGACAAAGCGTGACGATAGTGAAATGTGGCGCTATTTTAGCAACATGACCTTGCCTGACAGTTTGCAAGAAAAAATAGACTACTGGTTGCATCGTGGTTATGTTCAACGTTACGAGTTTGGATCTTTTTTACCACCAAGTTGGATAGCAGTAATGCTAGGGCAAAACCTGCGCCCCCAACATTATGATCCTCGTGTGGATAATTACAATTTTGTAGAGCTTAAACAGCAAGCCCAAGCCATGCGCACTGATATCGCAAACGGGGTAAACCAAGCTAAGAATCATGCCGACTTTTTAGTGGCGATAGGTGCAGCTTCGAACAGTCAACTGATAAGAGCGAAGAGCTAAATCATGTCGCAACCAGCTACCTCTCAATTTCTCGTTTATGGTAATACTCTCGCGGCCAGCATGACGGTTCTCGCCTTGAGTAAAGCGCTGCCAAAACACATCACTCTATTATGGGTGAAACCAATGTCCCCCTGCCCTAGCGATGTGCTATATGGAGGCCTCAGTTCACCAGATGCTTATCACTTTAATTTACAATATGGCGTAACAGAGCCAGAGCTAATCTTAGATACCGATACCACCTTTTCATTTGGCACTCACTTTAAACATTGGGGTGATGACAAACGCTCGTGGATGCAGTGTTTTCATTTGCCTTTTGCAGCGACAGCTGGCGTAGAGTTACATCACTTTATGACACGGCACAAAACAATCTTAGGTGATTTTTTAATTAGCGCGCAAGCGGCAATCAAGGGCACTTTCGCCCATCCGCCTGTCGATAATCCACAATCACCTCTGTCACGTGCTGAATATGGCTACCATTTTGATCCCGCTCAGTGGTCAGGCATTTTTTCTAAGCACCTTGATAAAACACGAGTCACACTGATTGAACAGGAGATTTCCTCGCTGGAGCATAGCCATAAGCCTGAGCATAGCCAAGGGCATATCGACTATGTGCAATTGGCTGATGGCACAAAATTACAGGCAGACTTATATATCGACTGCAGTGGCACTAGCAGCCAACTACTGTCAAAACTCAACAATGACTTTGCCTGCCAGCGCACTGTGCAGGTAAGTAACAAAACCCAGACAAAAGCACAAACCGGCCCAGCTTGCCGCTCAGTGACAGGTAACAAACACGGCTGGCAGTTAATTACGCCCTTACGTTGCAAAGATCACATCGTGACCTTAGTTGAATCTCCTTATACAACTGAGTCTGAACATGGCCTAAGGCTTGAACTTGGTTATCGCCACAAAGCATGGCAAGGCAATTGTGTTGGCATTAGTCATGCTGCTTATGCCTTCGAGCCTCTGACTCCAGCGCCCTATATCTTATTGAAAAAAGACATCGAGCGATTACTCGAACTTATCCCGGTAAGCCTTGATACACGGATAGAAAGCCACGAATACAATCGCCGATTCATTGATGACGTTGTGCACGCCGAACTCTTTCATCGTGCACACTATGCAGGACAGCACAATGCCGCGCAACAAGACGTGGTTTATGAAGCAAATGAGAAACTCGACAGAAAGTTAAGCCAGTATAAACATCGAGGTATCCTAGCTAGTTTTGACTTTGAACCTTTCAACCAACAAGATTGGGCAATCCTACATGCAGGTCTTGGCAGAATACCCGAACGTTACGACAGAATGGCTGAGCAAGTTGACTTTGATGCAATGCAAACCCAACTCGATGCCATGTGTGCTGGCATGGCACATCTGGCATCAAAAATGCCGCCTCACCACCTTTATTTAGAAAAACTCTCGATGTACTTAAGGGATAAACATGGCCACTCATAATCTTAAATCTATCGCGATCATTGGTGGCGGCACGGCAGGTTGGATGGCAGCCGCAGCCTTATCTAAAATGCTGCTGCCAGAAAACGTAAAAATTACCTTAGTAGAGTCTGAACAAATTGGCACAATAGGTGTGGGCGAAGCCACTATCCCCGATATCGCCAATTTTAATCTTATGTTGGGCATTAACGAGCGAGACTTTCTGGCTGCCACCAAGGGTACTTTTAAGTTAGGTATTGAGTTTCGTGACTGGGGCAAACTAGGTGATAGCTATTTCCATCCTTTTGGCGGCCACGGCGTTGACATGAATGGCATCGACTTTCACCAATACTGGTTGCATAGCAAACTTAATGGCAATGCTGCCAAGCTCGAAGACTACAGCATTTGTGCTATCGCGGCCAAACAGGCTAAATTTATCTTACCCGACAATAATCCCAAATCGGTGCTATCTCACTTACGTTATGCCTATCATTTTGATGCCACGGCCTATGCCGCATTTTTACGTGACTATGCAGAGGAGCGCGGTATCATTCGAGTTGAAGGCAAGATCAAACATGTCACAACTCACCAAGACTCAGGCAATATTAAAGGTGTCATTTTAGAAGATGGGCGAATTATCGAAGCCGATTTTTTCTTTGATTGCAGCGGTTTTAAAGCGCTGTTGTTAGATAAAACCCTTGGCGTAAAATTTAAAGATTGGAGCCACTGGCTACCTTGTAACCGCGCCCAAGCGGTAGCTTGCGAACGCATCGAGCCACTGCCCCCTTATACTGTATCAACGGCCAAAAAGGCTGGCTGGCAATGGCGC
>NZ_LSNE01000009.1:171094-189503 GCF_001565895.1 Paraglaciecola hydrolytica | reverse complement strand
TTTTATCTCTGACGATGAAGCCAATCAGGTTTTACTGGCGGGTTTAGATGCAAAGCCCTTAGGTGAGGCACGCACCATTGATTTTAAAACCGGTTGTCGTGAGCAATTTTGGATGAAAAACTGTATCGCACTGGGTTTGTCAGGCGGCTTTCTTGAGCCACTAGAATCCACTTCGATTTTTCTTATCCAACAAGGGATCGTGAGGTTTATTGGGCTTTACCCTGATGGCAAGCTCTCTAGCATATTACAAAATGAATATAACCGTTTAATGACTCGGGAATTCACTCAGGTAAGAGATTTTATTATTTTGCATTATCACGCCACACAACGGGACGATAGCCCCTTTTGGAATTACTGTCGCACCATGCCAATTCCCGATAGCCTGCAACATAAAATTGAATTATTCAGAGCTGGCGGACGGGTGTTTCGTGATGATCAGGAGTTATTTTCAAAAGCGAGTTGGACGGCCGTTATGCTGGGGCAACATATTGAGCCTGAAGTATATGAACCCATTTTAAGTGGTATCCCTGTCAGCGATATCCAACGTAGTCTTGATTCAATGAATAGCGCCATGAAACAGGCGGTAAGTCGCCTGCCCACTCATGGCGAATTTATTCACCAATATGCAAATGGAGTAAACTTTTGAAGCACAACAATATTAAAAGCGTCGTTATTGTTGGCGGTGGTACTGCCGGCTGGATGGCCGCGGCCGCGCTGTCAAAATCATTAGGCACTAAAGACATCAACATTCAACTCGTTGAGTCAGAAGAAATTGGTACTGTGGGTGTTGGCGAAGCCACCATACCCCATATTAAATATTTCAATCGTTTAGCGGGTATTGAAGAAAGTGAGTTTCTGCTGCACACCAGTGCAACCTTTAAGCTGGGTATTGAGTTTGTCAATTGGGGAAAACTCGGTGATAGTTATATTCACCCCTTTGGCCCCTATGGCGTAGACATGCAAGGGGTGCACTTTCATCATACTTGGCTGCGTCAAAAGCACAAAGGCACCGCAAAACCAGTAGACGAATTTAGCTTACCCGGCTTAGCCGCCAAAGCAGGTAAATTTCAACACCCACGCCCTGATTTAACCTCATCACCTCTGGGTACTATGGATTATGCCTATCAGTTCGACGCGGCGCTGTACGCAAAATTAATGCGTAAAGTGGCAGAAGAACGCGGAGTCATACGCACAGAAGGCAAGATTGTTAAGGTAAAACAAAACCCTGCTAACCACCACATTGACAGTCTTGAACTTGACAACGGCAGCATTGTCAGTGGTGACCTGTTTATTGACTGCTCGGGTTTTAAAGGCCTGTTAATCGAAGAAACCCTAAAAACCGGCTATGAAGATTGGACCCATTATTTACCCTGCGATCGTGCAGTAGCAAGACTAACAGAACGTTTACCTGAGCTGCCACCTTATACCCGCGCAACCGCCAAAAAGTCCGGTTGGCAATGGCGTATACCTTTGCAGTCACGCACCGGCAACGGTTATGTGTATAGCAGTCAATTTATAAGTGACGACGAAGCCCTAGCCAGTCTTAATGCAGATCTGGATACCCCCGTCATTGCAGAGCCCAAATTTTTGCGTTTTAAAACCGGCATCCGCAAACAAACATGGAATAAAAATGTGGTCGCCATTGGCCTTGCTGCGGGCTTTTTAGAACCACTGGAATCCACTTCAATTCACTTAATTCAAACCGCCATTGCAAGGCTGATGACTAACTGGCCGGATAGCTCCTTCAACCAACCAGATATCGATTATTTCAATCGAAAAACCTATGCAGAATACGAAAAAGTGCGGGATTTTTTGATTTTGCACTACTACGCCACGGCACGTAACGACAGCCCTTTTTGGAACTACTGCCGTACTATGGAAATTCCAAAATCCCTAGAAGAACGTATTGCTATCTATAAAGAAAACGCCCGTCTCTATCGCGACGATCTAGAACTCTTTACCCCAGTGAGTTGGTTTGCAGTATTCAATGGCCAAAATATAGAGCCAAAACGCTATCATCCATTGGCCGACATACTTGACGATAACAGTCTGGAATTGCGTATGGCAGAACTACATCGCGCCACCCAACGATGTGTAGAAGTGATGCCGTCGCACGAACAGTATCTTAAAGACGTTTGTAAGTAGCCTTATGTATTGTTGTCATCCATGTAGATTAGCGCTATAAATTTCAGGACAATTAAATGCTCAGGAGAATGCCGTGTTCAATTCATTTTTACATGTTGTGACGCTAAAAAAATGTCTGCTTTCGTTTTTATATTTACTGATATTGACCTCAACCAATGTTAAATCTCAACAAAGCAGTCAAGCTGAAAATGCTGAACTAGAAAAACAAGAAATTGAAAGGATAGTGGTAAGTGGCGGTAATTTGGATGCGGCTAACCGCGCGTTTTATGCAGGTGACTTTGTACTCGCTGAAATCGAATTTAAGCAAAATGCCAAATGCGCGTTAAGAATGGAGCGCAACAAACAAGCCTTTGTGAGTGGTATGCAAACTTCGGCAATTAATAGCGCATTGCAAAGCACTGCCTCTATCCAAAGGGGCGCGTCATCACAAGGTAATTCCGTCGCTAATTCATCCGGCCCCACTAGCAGTATCAATGGGAAGTTAGCCAACCGAGAAGAAAGTAGCACCGTACCCGAACACACCTGCGCCGATCGTGGATATCAGCTTTACATGTTAGGACTTTCTCAAATCCAACTGGGTCGCCCCGCCGAAGCAGAAAAAAACCTAAAAACCGCAACCTTTTTAAATCGAAATATCTACGACGCCCACTACCGCTTGGCACTCATGCAGTTGCTGCGTAATGATAAAAAAAGTGCTGAGGAACGTCTGGCCAATATCCAGGAAATACACGAAAAATGCGGCGATTGTAATGGCAGTGACGAGATCACAGCCAGAATAGACTTTCTTGAAAAAGCACTTTCTGGAGAGATTAAACTCAATTAATAAAAAGCTTATTGAACTAGAAATTTATAAGTGTGGAGAATGTATAAACCGACTTAGAAAACGAACAAAAAACCTTTTTGACTTTTCTCTTTGGAATAGATACAAAAAAGCCCTGAAAATTCAGGGCTTTATTATATGGTTGCGGGAGCAGGATTTGAACCTACGACCTTCGGGTTATGAGCCCGACGAGCTACCAGACTGCTCCATCCCGCGTCTGAAATCTGCCTTCGTTGTAATAAAAATTCAAGTGGTTGCGGGAGCAGGATTTGAACCTACGACCTTCGGGTTATGAGCCCGACGAGCTACCAGACTGCTCCATCCCGCGCCTGAATTTTCACTTTAAAAGCGCTTTTTAAATAAGCCTCTTTCGAAGGAGCGCGTATTATACATAGGGCTCTGTAAGGTGCAAGTTGCTTAGTTAAATAAACTCATTAAATTAGCATTTTTACGTTTGTTTGCTTATTAAACAAGCATGCCGTTGTATTTTTGTACGTTGTTTAAAATAGCTCAATACAAAAGCTCCATTTTAGCCGCCAATTTAAAATCTAATTCGCTGATCCCACCGGCATCATGAGTAGTGAGTTTGATCTCTACTTTGTTGTATACGTTAAACCATTCTGGGTGATGATTGAGTTTTTCAGCCCATATTGCGATTTGACTCATCCAACCGAAGGCACGAATAAAACTTTTAAATTTAAAGGTTTTGGCTAACTTATCTTCTACTATTGTCCACTTTTGCTCGTCATCTAAATTGGCATTGAGCTCTAATAAAGCCTGTGCAATTTGAGCGGGGTTATACTTTTGCATTGTCGTTCTCCTCTTTGCGACGAATAATTTATAATAATTCCATACTGCTTTGTTAAGTATGGGGATGAACCCACAGCATTAAAGACAAGGGCATAAAATGTATGTTTAGCCATTGTGCAGTTTTCGCTACAAAGTAGAGCTTCTCAAATAACAGTTAAAAAAATCCCCGAATAAACCGGGGATTTTAGTTTTTCTTAATCGTAAAGCTTATTCAAAGTTAACTGTTAACTCGATACCGTACACTCGTCCTTTAGCTAAAGGTGAAAAGGTTCCACCCAGTGGTAATGGACCTAACATCGCTGGTAACTGAGTATCACCACCATGTTTAACTTCGTTTAGTAAGTTTTTACCATAAAGACCAACTACCCACTTGCCATCATT
Source organism: Paraglaciecola hydrolytica (assembly GCF_001565895.1). Taxonomy (GTDB): domain Bacteria; phylum Pseudomonadota; class Gammaproteobacteria; order Enterobacterales; family Alteromonadaceae; genus Paraglaciecola; species Paraglaciecola hydrolytica. Next base: position 185,347 of record NZ_LSNE01000009.1, on the reverse strand, counting down.
TGAATAAAAATCAAATCCAGCATCAACGATACGTTGTTCATCAATATAACCAAGATTGTTATCGGTATACATTGACTTATCCCGGTAAGAATAACTGACTCTAGACACCACTTCGCCCCAGTTATTGATCTCTGTAGTATGGTTTAAACCAAAGCTATAGGTCAGCTTAGGTGCACGTGGCAGCTCAAGATCTTTATCTTTGTCATTCACTACACCGTCACTATTCAGATCAAACTGAACGCTGTCATAACTGGCGTTGGTATAGCCCATAGAAATGTTGGTACGTAAGGCATCAGTCAGTTTGTACATCAAATCAAATTCGGCGCCGTAAATGGTGGCATCTGCAGTGTTTTTAATAACTTGCACTACACCGGCTATCGGATCAGCAAGATTCACTTCACGTTGCATATCGTCAATTTGATTGTGGAATAACGCGGCGCTGAAGCGGCCATTTGCTAAGCTCTTTTTGTAGCCCAGTTCAAAGTTGTCCACTTGCTCTTGGTCAAACGGACCAGGTCCAAGATTAACTGTATCAATCGCAGTGTTTCTTAAGTTATAACCACCAGAACGAAAACCACGAGTCCAATGGCCATAAATGTTGGTACTGCGGTTGACCTTGTACGATGTGCCAATTTTGGGTGACACACTGTTCCAAGAATTGTCATCAATAAAATCAAAGGGGCAAGTACCATCGATTACCGAACAGGGTGCGTTAACATTACGTACTAAGGAGGCAATCTCTACATCTTTTTTCTCCTTGGTGTAACGTAAACCAAAATTGACTGACCATTGCTCGTTGATGTCATAATCAGCTGCGGCAAATATAGCGGCCGTGGTAACTTCATAATTACCACCACCATTTTGGGTTAATGCTGGTGCTACTCCACCGGTTGCTATACCCAGAAGATCACGTCTTTCATGTAATTGCATCGAATTAGTAAAATAGTACAGTCCGGTCGTTACATTGGTTTTACCAAACTGGCCGTTGTAACGTAACTCGTTGCTAAATTGCTCGGTATTTAACATTGCAGGCGCATGAAAAAACCATTGTGGAGTAGAATCGATGTCACTGTTTGATTCCGCCGAAAAATCACGCCAACCAAAGATGTTGGTAATCGTACCTTGACCCAAAGCGACTTTTATATTGGTTTCAGTGTTAAAAAAGTGAGACTCAGTATTCGAAAACCCTTCTTCGTCTACCGCAAAATCAAAGGAATCACGATCATAATTAGCCCACATACTGGGCTGACCTAAACCATTAGTATGATTTTGGGCCGCCGGGCCTGGATCTTCTGAATCCTGATATTCGTAACGAAAAATCCACTCGACATCATCGCTCGCTTGCCACGTGACGACTGGACGAACCATTAAGGTTTTTGACTCACCAAAGGCTTCATCAGTCGCCAGGTTTTTAAACCAGCCTTCATCTTTATTGTTGTACACCGTCAACTTTGCGCTAACGGAATCAGATAAGGCTCCGCTCACTGAACCCATTAAATAGAAATTTGGCTTTTCACCTCCACCTTCTACGGCTGTGCGTATTGTTGCTTCAAAACGATCAGAGGGTTTTTTAGTATTAATTAATACCGCACCGCCGGTTACGTTACGGCCAAACAAGATCCCTTGTGGGCCCCTGAGAACTTCAATACTGGCGATATCAAAGGTATCAAAAATAATCCCGGCGTTAACTCCCATATAAACACCATCAACAAACACACCAACTGTTGGGTCAATTGAAGCAATAGAACTGTTAATACCGATGCCACGAATTGAAAAGTTAGCGGTGCGAGCGGTGGTACCTAAATCATCAAAGGATACGTTTGGGATACCCACAGCTAAGCTGGTTAAACTTCTGACTTTTTGCGCTTCTATTTGCTCTGCCCCCATAGCAGTAATAGATAATGGTACGTTCTGTAAGGTTTCTGTACGCTTACGCGCCGTCACCATGATGGTTTCGAATTCGTCTTCTTCATCAACTTGTGTTTGTTCTTGTGCTATAGCAAGCTGCTGCGCGAATGCCAACTGTGAAATAATTGCGACAGAAAGCAGACTTAATTTTGTTTTTAGTTTCATGATGTATCCCAATTCGTGAGTTATCAGATATTAACCGTGTAATTCACTAACCAAGCTCAAACCTCGTTCCACAACTACTGAAGCTCAAACACACAAGTAATTCCGATAATGTTGTTATGTCATGGGGTTATTGAACAATCGGACCTTACCAAATATCCATTCCCTAGTTCATAGTAGGGGGCGAACTCAATCATGTAAATTATTTGTTATTGATATGTAAACATCAGTACTGATTATGGTCTGACCTGATTAGCTCATGCCAAAAGTAACAAGCTTGTTTAAGATAAAACGAATAGAACCAAAGCGCCGATAAGGATTTGATAAAGTAGTAGGCAGGTATATTGCATCAAGCCCAAGTTGATGCGATTACATTTTAAACAGCACAACTATAAGCTAAAGTTATTTAATTTGTGCCCCTAAGAGCAACATTAAAAAAGTACCTTTCATCGCAGGTTTCGCCCTGTGGGCTATTTCTACTTCGGTCTCAAAGTAAAATAATAGGCCTGAGGCTTTTTGTTCTACCTTGGCTAAGGTTGAAATAAAACGAATTTGATCATCCACTCGTACAGGTTCGAGAAAACGAATTTTATCCACACCGTAATTCAAAATAGTTGGATAGGCAGGATCAGGCACAAACATCTGGTAAAAAGCATTGGGCATTAAGGTCACACTTAAATAACCATGAGCTATGGTAGATTTAAAAGGACTCTCGTTAACACAGCGTAAGGGATCTACATGGATCCACTGTTTGTCTCCGGTCGCCTGTGCAAATAAATCAATGTCTGCTTGTGTAATTTTAAGCCAATCACTTTTAGTGAGCTGCTCACCAACACTCAATTCAGTTAATTTTTTAAGCATAATACTTCTACTCTGGTTAATTGCTCTTGTTAGTTATTGTGTCTAGCTTAGCTCTAGCTCAACTATCAACATAATGAATGTTGTGTATATTGATATATTGATTTTATTAATAATTAAAGGCTAATATCATCACACTGAATTATTGAGGAGCTTGTTTCATGAACTTAAATCGAATCGACCTTAATCTGTTCGCCGTATTTGATGCCATTTATACTGCTGGCAGTTTAACCAAAGCTGCAGACGTGTTGTGCATCACTCAACCGGCTGTGAGCAACTCTTTGGCCAGATTACGAGACATGCTTAACGACCCTCTGTTTGTGCGCACAGGTCACAGCATGACCCCAACCCCCGTTGCCCAGAATATTATTGGTCCAGCACGGGAAGCGTTAAACTTATTACGTAAAAGTGTCCAGCAAAGTCATATCTTTGATCCACTCAAGGCCGAAAAAACCTTCCACTTTGCCGCCAGAGATTTACTTGAAGTCAGCATCATGCCGAGGCTCACTGCCCTACTGCAAAAAAGCGCACCCAATATTTCGTTAACAAATTACGATTTGGAACGTAGCCATGTGGTATCAGCCATGGCCAGTGGACACTTGGATTTTTATGCCGATGCCTCGTCATTTAGTGATCCTCATCTGTGTAAACAAAAGATTGCCCAAGACAGGCTGATCGTGGTCGCCCGTAAAAATCATCCCGACTTGACCCATGGCATGACCATGGAAACTTTTTTACGTCTGGGCCACATCAATATATCCCACAGACGCAGTGGCGCAGGCCCTATTGAAGTAGCGATTGATAAGTTAGGTGCCAAACGTAATGTGGTATTACGCAGTCAACACTTTTTGACAGTGCCAAGCACCATAGTAAAAACCGACCTCATCGCCTGTTTACCCTATCATCTAGCCAAACACTACGACTTGTCCTTATACGAATTACCTTTTGAATTACCACAACTGGAGTATTTTTTATACTGGCATATGAGTGCCGACATGGACTATGCCCATATGTGGATGCGGGAGCAAATCGCTCAAGTCGCGATGGCTTATCATCCAAACTAAAGCATCGCGACGCGAGCGCAATCCATTGGGTTTTTCAGACGGCGTTCTTACCGCCCGACCATACTTTTTACCACCAGTCGTAAAAAATACTGGCTGACCATAGATGGCCATTCATAACCCGCATGGATGCAGGTAACTCCAGAGCATGCCCCGTCACGCAGCGATGCTTAATGTGCGCAGCACATACTTCTAGTCTTAGTGCCCGTTAACACATAAGGTTACCATTTTGCTGCTGCATCATTATCAGAGGCTTTGGCCTCGACCCAAAAATCACCTTTGGTGGTCATCTCTTTTTTCCAAAACGGTGCACGCATTTTTAAATAATCCATGATAAATTCGGCGGCGGCGAAGGCGGCGTTGCGGTGTTGGCTTGTTACTCCAACCATCACGATTTGTGCATTGGCATCAAGATGGCCTATGCGGTGGATTACGCTGACTTTGCCTAAGGGCCATTTGTCCCTTGCCTCTTGCACTATGGTTTGCAAGGCCTGTTCTGTCATGGCTGGGTAATGCTCTAAAAACATGCTTTTGATGTGTTTATCTTGGCTAAATTCCCTGACCAAACCGACAAACACCACCACGGCACCATCACTGACTTCCACATCGCGTAATCGCTGATATTCCACAGCCATATCAAAATCTGCGTTTTGTACCTTTATGTAATCAGGTTTATCAAAGGCTTTAGTCGTCATACTAACCTCCAGTTACCGGTGGAAATAAGGCAACTTCGTCGTGACTAGTTAATACGGTTTCATCTGTGGCCATGGTTTGATTAACGGCAACCAAACAGTTTCCCGAGTTAAGCAATTCTTGCCATAACTCGCCAGACTTAGCTAAGTGAACTCGCAAGGCTTGCACTGTAGGTTTATTCCCTAATGTGGTGAGATCCACACTTAATTGGTCAGTCTTTAGGCGTTCACGTAACTGACCAAAGAACAAAATGCTTAACATATTTTATGCCTCATTTTTTGCCTTCAAATGATCGCTTTTACCACCCGTTTTTTGCAGAACCTGTATGCCTGAAATCTGCATCGCAGGATCAACCGCTTTGCACATATCAAACAACGTTAAGGCCGCCACACTCACTGCCGTTAACGCTTCCATCTCAACCCCTGTTTGACCTGCAAGTTTGCACATGGCTTCTATTCTGACACTGTTGCGACTATCAATAAGTTCAAAATCCACCTGCACTTTCGTCAACATTAAGGGATGACATAAGGGGATAAGATCACTGCATTTTTTGGCGCCTTGGATTCCAGCGATACGGGCAACCGCCAATACATCGCCTTTTTTGTGCTGATTGTGTTTAAGCATGTCAAAGGCGGTGGCCGACATGCTAATAAACCCCTCTGCAATAGCAATGCGTTGCGTAACTGTTTTGTCGCTCACATCCACCATGGCAGCTTTACCTTGTTGGTCAACATGGGATAGTGCTTGATTACTAAATTCGGGATTGTTCATGGTCGCTTGCATTGTCATCTTAGCCTCTCGTTTCACAAGCCGGCTGAGCCGATTTTTTAAGATGCATCACAAAATTACAGGGTTTATGCAAGGAATTTAATTGTTGTTGCAAAATACCTGTCCAGCCAGTTTTACAAGCTCCTGTGGAACCGGGCAAACAAAATATAGCCGTGCCATTGGCCATGCCAGCAACTGCGCGTGACTGTACTGTCGAGGTGCCAATTTCATTAAAAGACAAATAGCGAAACAACTCACCAAAACCTTCAATGTCTTTGTCAAATAAGATGCTGAGTGCTTCTGGTGTAGTATCGCGAGCAGTAAAACCGGTACCGCCGGTGCATATCACCACTTGTACGTTTTCACTGGCGATCCAGCGTGATACCGCAGCGCGCAGTAAATATTTATCGTCTTTAACAATAAGATTTTCAACAATGTTATGGCCGTCTTCTTTTACTGCCTTAACTAAATAGGCTCCAGAGGTATCGGTTTCTGGCGTACGGGTATCAGAGACGGTTAATACTGCAATGTTTAAACTTTGTTTGGGTTGACTCGTTAAGGGACTAGCCATGGTTATACCTTATTTTTACTTATTTTAAATACTGAAAAGTAGACAGGCTCACACACAATGTTGTTGCCAGTCTTGGGGATTATTAATATTTACCAGTTGCTCATCATCCTGCCACGGCATCGAACGTGCGCCTAAGTGCGCCAATAAACGGCGGACTGACCAGTCTTTGCTTTGTAATTGCTGATTAAGCACGGTTAATAGTTTGTTTTGCTTGTGATGGTCAACGGGTAAATAGCAGGGTAAAAAACTATTATTGGCATAAGCGGCACATTGCTGCTGCTCACCAAACAACAGCAAACTTTCAAGTAGTCTGAGTGACAACTTAGGCATATCTACGGGTATAAAGAGGTAACCATTCACGGGCTGCAAGCCTGCTTGGTTTAACACTGCATGGATCCCCGACAGAGGACCACATTCAGGGATAATATCCTTAACGCCACCGGCGTAAGTATTGCTACTGATCACGACTTCACAATGTGCTAGTTGGGTTAACAAACTAATACTTTGCTGTAGCAAACTAGCCTGCAACTTAGACGAATAAAGCATGCTTTTATCCTGCCCCATACGGGATGACTTACCACCCGCCAAGACCACTGCAATTAATGCTGTATTAGCCACCAAGCATGGCCAAATGTTTAGTCGCGCCGGTATAACCATCTTGAAGCCAATGGGTAGCTTCTTTATTGCCCAGTAGATTAACGAGTTCACGTTGCAAACCCATTTCATCATTATTTTGCAAAAATGGCCGAATATCCAAACCTTGATCAGCAAATAAACACAGGTGTAATTTGCCCGTGGCAGCAATGCGTAAACGGTTACAGGTTGAGCAAAAATCTTTGCTGTAGGGCATGATCAAACCGATATTACCGGCATATTCAGGATGATAAAACTCTTGCGCAGGGCCCGCGGCTTTATCACGGATAATTTGCCCCCAGCCTTGTTGCAAAAGCTGCTGTTTTAAAGGCTCACCCGATACGTGATTTTCATTAAAAAAGCTTACATTGTCGCCCGTTTGCATTAATTCAATTAATCGCAAACTAATAGGCATGTGTTTGATCCACTTTAAAAAACCACCAAATTCAGCCTCATTATATTGGCGCATCAATACTGCATTCACTTTGACTTTAAGTCCCAAGGTTAAGGCTTTATCGATACCACCCAAAATAGACTCAAGTTTGTCATGGCCGGTAATAGAAGCAAACATACGTGGATCGAGACTATCTATACTGATATTGATGGAATCAAGACCTGCCGCTACCCACTCATCCACACATTTGTCGAGCTTATAACCGTTGCTAGTCATAGCTACGTGATCAATGCCCGGCGTTTTGGCACATTGTTCGATGATTTGGGGTAAATCTTTACGTAGGGAGGGCTCGCCACCGGTGAGGCGAATTTTACTGGTACCGAGTTTAGCAAAACTGTTCACCAAAGTAGTGATTTCAGGCAAGCTTAAAAAGTCGCGATCAGAGTCACAAGCGTAACCATCAGGCAAACAATAGGTGCAACTAAAATTGCACACATCAGTGATCGACAGCCGCAAATAATGAAAGCGGCGGCCAAATTTATCTTCTAACATAAGTAACACCTTTCCAAAGTAAAGCTTGCTGCTGCGAGCTTAGGGGAGGCTGGTCGATTTCTCTTGCAACCCTGGCAAAATCACAAATGTGAATTTTGCGGCCTACATACCTTGTCAAAGAGTTAGGTAAGCAGGCTCGGAGTTATTCCAATTGGCATAAACATCAATTAAGTTGATGTGCTATTTACGTTGTAACACAAATCCATTACACCGCACTAGAGAGAGGAACTAATTTAACACAATAAAATTTCTTTTAAGCTATACCCATAATACTTGAGGAGGGTAACGCTTTCATTGTGGCATGCAAGTTGAACTCTATTAAGATAAACGCCCAGCGTAGTTCGTACATTATTGAGTATTTAGCCGTTACCAAACGAGAAAACATATGCCTATGATTGAACAATTTATCAGTAAACACCGGCTCAGCAGCGGATTTGCACAAACCGCTAAACAATATTATATGCCCTTAGCTGAAAAAATTGCTTTGCACCATAATGTTGCAAACAGCACTTATTTTGTCGGTTTAAATGGTTGTCAGGGATCAGGAAAATCCACTCTTGCTGACTTTTTATGTGATTACCTGACTCAGCAAAAAAACTTAAAAGTAGTGGTGTTATCCTTGGATGATTTCTATTTTGAGCAACGTAAAAGACAGAGTTTAGCCCACACAGTGCATCCATTATTTGCGACTCGCGGCGTACCAGGCACTCATGACACTGCCAAGATGCTCGAGGTCCTAAATGCTTTGAGTGAGAAAAAACCTGCAGTTGCCATACCACGGTTTGATAAAAGTACTGACAATCCTTACCCAGAAACTGAGTGGCCTATTATCGATGGCCCTGTAGATGTGGTTATTGTTGAAGGGTGGTGCTGGGGTGTAGAAGCGCAAAATCCCGTTGAGTTATTTACTACTGCAAACGACTTAGAAGCAACAGAAGACCAGTTTGGTCTTTGGCGTCGTTATGTTAATCAACAACTCCTAAAAAACTATCAACCTTTATACGCCATGATGCACTATTGGCTGATGTTGAAAGCGCCGGACTTTTCCAATGTATATAACTGGCGTCTTGAGCAAGAACAAAAATTGATAGCCCGCAGCCTTAAGGGAGAGCGTGCAGGGCTGATGAACCCAGCACAAATAAAACGTTTTATTCAGTTTTATCAACGTTTGACTGAGCACGCTTTACTTACCTTGCCAAGTCAATGTGATGAGGTATTTAACTTGGATACTCAGCGTAAAATCGTGGCTCACATTGTCAAAGACACTGAACAGGAAAAATTTAATGTTGGCTAGTTTGCAGATAACAAGTCAACAAAATCCGCTCATTTTTACTGATTTAGATGGCACCTTGCTGGATCATGATGATTACAGTTTTGCCGCTGCCCAAGTCATGTTGAATAAACTGGCGCAGCGTAAAATCCCTGTTATTCCCAATACCAGTAAAACCCGAGCCGAGGTATTTAAACTCAGACAGGCTATGGCATTGCAAGGGCCATTTATTGTAGAAAACGGCGCCGCCGTTTATATGCCCACCGATTTTTTACCTGAGCAAGCTGCAGATACTCAAGAAATTGATGGCTATTGGTGTAAAACATTTGCTCCGCCCCGCAGCCAATGGATTGATCTGCTCGATGCACTGCAAGCTCAATATGGTGACTTGTTTCGACACTTCGCCGCCATGTCTATCGAGCAAGTCATGGCAGCCACAGGGCTTAATGCTGCTGATGCCCAACTTGCCAAACAACGAGAATTTGGCGAGCCCTTAGAATGGCTGGGTACAGCTACACAAAAAATCTCATTTATTAAAACACTGCAAGAGTTAGGCGCCAATCCAGTAGAAGGCGGGCGTTTTATGCATTTAAAAGGCGACACCGACAAGGGTTTAGCCATGCAGTGGTTAATAGAACAATGCCAGCAACAATTACCTGAGCATAACTGGGTATCTATTGCGCTAGGCGATGGTCAAAACGATGTTTCTATGTTGCAGATGGCTGATTATCCAGTGCGTATCGTATCGCCGGTTAATCCCCTGCCCGTGCTTAACAACAATAAACCTGTAATAACCAGTACCTTAAGTGGCCCTGCTGGTTGGGCCGAATGTTTGGAGTCCCTACTTTTTAGCTGAACTTGCACACAATTTTTTACCTAATGAACTGCCGAGGCAGTCAATGACTTTTAACTACTTGGAGGCAAAATGGCCGACTTTTATCAAAATGGCATCGTGACCACCTTGCACAACTTATCAGAGCGTCCTATTGACGAGCTGGAAAACGAACTGCTTACTTTTTCCCAAAAACGCCCTATGGGTTTAATTCTTCCTTCGCTATTTTCAGAACTTGAGGGTACAGCCCTCACCCACATTGTTGATGAATTATGTGATGTGCCTTATTTGTCGCAAATAGTGATTGGCTTAGACCGCGCCAACTTAGAGCAGTACAAACATGCCTTGGGTTTCTTTTCCCGTTTACCCCAACACCATCGCATTTTATGGAATGACGGCCCAAGATTAAAAGCCTTAGATGCCGAACTAGAAACCTTGGGCTTAGCCCCTAAAGAGCTGGGTAAAGGGCGTAATGTTTGGTATTGCATGGGTTACGTATTAGCATCCAATAAAGCCGAATCAGTAGCCTTACACGACTGTGACATACTGACCTATGAGCGTTCGTTGTTGGCTAAACTGATATATCCTGTGGCTAATCCGCAATTTAATTACGAGTTTTGTAAGGGATTTTACGCCCGAGTAGCCGATGGAAAAATTAATGGCCGTGTATCCCGTTTATTAGTCACTCCTTTATTACGCGCCCTCAAAAAAGTACTGGGGCCCAGTGCTTATTTGGATTATATGGACAGTTTCCGTTATCCACTGGCGGGTGAGTTTTCCTTTCGTAAAGATGTACTCAACGATATTCGCATTCCCAGCGATTGGGGTTTGGAGATTGGGGTATTATCGGAAATGCATCGCAACTACTCACCTAACCGCTTGTGTCAGGCCGATATCGCACAAAATTATGATCATAAACACCAAGACTTGTCAGCTCATGATGATCAAGGTGGTTTATCCAAAATGTCCATCGACATCACTAAATCATTACTGCGTAAACTGGCGACTCAAGGACAAACTTTTAGCATGGAGTCGTTTCGCACTCTTAAAGCAACCTATTACCGCATAGCGCTAGATTTTGTTGAGGCCTACCACAATGACGCCATCATCAATGGCTTAGATTTAGATATTCATAGTGAAGAAAAAGCCGTTGAATTGTTTGCGCAAAACATCATGAAAGCCGGCGAAAACTTTTTAGTTAACCCCATGGAAACCCCCTTTATGCCCTGTTGGAATCGCGTAGTCAGTGCTATGCCCGACGTACTGGAAAAGTTAAAAGAAGCAGTTGAAGCCGACTTTAATGAGTTTCAATCCAGCTAAATAAGAGGTTTGTTATGTTATCGATTTTTGAACAACTGCAAGAACGGGTAAACCATCACCTGCAAGTTATTTATGCCGAAATAGAATTGCCGGATTCTTTTGAAGAACTCACCCAGCAATTATTAGTGACCATGAATATCGACCACAGTGACAAAGTTCAAGTGCCCTTACGTCACCATAATAATTGGGATCAACAAGATGTTATGTTGATCACCTATGGCGATAGCATCGAACAAACAGATCAAAAACCCTTACAAACCTTGCATCACTTTTTGCAGGAATATTGTTTAGACATCATCAACTCTGTGCATATTCTGCCGTTTTTTCCTTATAGCTCAGATGATGGGTTTTCGGTTATCGACTATTCCAGTGTTAACGAGGCTTTAGGTAATTGGGATGATATCAGCGCTTTATGCAGTGATTTTCGTTTAATGTCGGATGTGGTGATCAATCATTGTTCTGCACGCAGTGCTTGGTTTAATAACTTCATTAAGGGCGAAGGTCCCGGTAGTGATTTTTTCTTTACTGCCTCACCGTTGGAAGACACATCTGAGGTTGTAAGGCCACGTACTTCTGACTTGTTGCGCTTAACCGAAACCGCTAATGGCGAAAAATACGTTTGGTGTACCTTTAGTCACGATCAGGTGGACTTTGATTTTCGTAACCCCAAGGTGCTGCTCGCCTTTGCATCCATTATCAAGCAATACCTCGATGTGGGCATTCGGGTTTTTCGCTTAGATGCGGTGGCGTTTTTATGGAAAAAACAGGGCACGAGTTGTATTAACCTCGAAGAAACCCATGAGGCTATTCGTTTGTTTCGTACCTTAATTGAACATACCGTGGCAGATGCAGTGATCATCACCGAAACCAATATTCCCAACCGCCAAAATCTCACTTATTTTGGTAATGCCAATGAAGCCCATGGTATTTATAATTTTTCGCTACCGCCCTTATTAGTTAATACCTTAGTCACCGGTAGCTGTCGCCACCTGAAAGCCTGGCTTGGCAGCATGCCACCAGCGCAAAATGGCACCTTCTTTTTTAATTTTATTGCCTCTCATGATGGCTTAGGACTTAGGCCTGCCGAAGGTTTATTAAACGATGGTGAGTTGTCAGCCTTAGTCAATACCATGCAAAATTTTGGTGGCCGTATTTCGTGGCGCAAGGCTGAAAATGGTGGGCAAAAAGCTTATGAAATCAATATTGCCTTATACGATGCCCTGCAAGGCACGGTTAAAGGACAAGACAAATGGGGCTTAGAGCGCTTTATTTGTGCCCACGCCATTATGTTCGGTTTAGAAGGTATTCCCGGCTTGTACATTCATAGTCTATTGGGTACCAACAATGACTACGAAAAAGTGCGTAATACCAGCCACAATCGTTCAATCAATCGGCATAAGTGGGATTATAAAAAACTCAAAGAAGCTCTCGACTCACCTTACAGCCAACATAGCAAAGTACTCAAACGTATGTCGCATTTGCTGGCAGTACGTAAAAAACAAGCGGCGTTTCACCCTAATGCCACCCAGTTCACCTTGCAATTAGGTGATCAGGTATTTGGTTTTTGGCGCCAAAGCTTAGACAGGCGTCAAAGTATATTTTGTATTTATAACATTAGTGATCAAGAACAAGTCATTCGCCTCAGTGACATCAATCTGATTGGTACAGACAGTTGGGTTGATTTACTAAGTGAACAAACGATTTGCCATGAGGATATAGAACTATTACTGACACCTTACCGTGCAGTGTGGATCAGTAATATCAACCAACCACACTAGTTGTTTTATGCCCGAGGGAATAGCTAAAGGCTATTCTTGTGGGCTTTTTTACCCAATGGTTGCTGTATGGGTTCAGGTTAAACCATTGGTAAATATGATAAAATTTTAAATATTAATAATATTGTCTGCCATAAGCCACAGTTTAATTCTCTTTCTCTCCTACATCTAAGCACCAACCTCAAAAAATCAATATAAGCTATTGTTTTAAATGGATATTTTAAGTTTGGCACAATCATTGATATAAGCTATTCGAACGCAGATGAAATAAACCTTTGAACATTGTTACCAGCTTATTCCATCTGTCTTTAACTACTCAACTTTACGGAGTTAACCTTATGAAAAAACTAGTAATTTTAGGTCTATGTGTTCTAGCTAGCACTGCAGTATTAGCCGACGATGAGTTGTTCATTTCATTAGATGCGGATAGCAATGGTTTGATCAGTATTACCGAAGCTGAAGCAGATTCTGACGTATCAGCACAATTTGCTGAACTGGATACCAATACCGATGGTTATCTATCAGCTGAAGAATTCGCTGAGTACTAAAAACTAAGTGCCCTTGTTAATACAAGGGCAAATTAAATAAACCATGTTTGGAGAAATATTATGAAAAAATTATTAATTTTAGGTCTATGTGCACTTGCTAGCACCGCAGTATTAGCAGACGAAGCGTTATTCACGCAACTCGACACAGATAGCGATGGTTTCATCAGTATTTCAGAATCAGTCGCAGACTCTGATGTATCAGCTAAATTTGCTGAACTGGATACCAACGTAGACGGATATCTATCAGCCGAAGAGTTTGCTAATTATTAATTATGCTGGCACTTAATTGAACTGCCCTTACCGCCACAAGGGCAGTTTATCTAAAACTTTGTAGCACGTATAAAAATAATCTCGGAGAAACCTTATGAAAAAACTAATGCTTTCAACTTTATTGATGTTAACCGCTGCCAGTGTTTTTGCTGCAGGCGATGCCTTTAGCATGTTAGATAGCAACAGCGATGGCCTGATCAGTCAGGACGAAGCGAAAGTAGACGATACGCTTACGGCAATTTTTGCGGATCTTGATATTAACCAAGATGGTTATTTGTCTAAATTGGAATTAGAAGTTAGAACTGAAAACTAGTTTGTTTTATTGACGTTTCACTCTAGTACCTTTGCCCTCTCCAGAGGGCTTTTTTTTAACACTTTTTAAACCTCTATGGGTAATTCTAGTTTAGCGCCCCACTCACTCCACGAACCATCATAAACCGACAAACTCATAAAACCCGCTTCGCTGGCAGCCAAAGCTAAAATACAAGCGGTTACGCCTGAGCCGCAACTAAAGATCATAGACTGTTGAAGATTAATATCACTAAACATCGTTTGTAACTCGGTCTTAGTTTTAAGCTTGCCGCCTTTGATACAGTCATTAAAAGGCAGATTAAACGAGCCAGGTATATGCCCAGAGC
>NZ_LSNE01000009.1:166920-170964 GCF_001565895.1 Paraglaciecola hydrolytica | reverse complement strand
GCAAACCTGCTCGAGGTTCTGGCGCAGTACCGTTAAAACGAGCACTAGAACGGGCATCGATCACCGAACTTTGCTGTAAATGATTCAGCACCCAAGTGCTATCAACCATCAGCCCTGGGATATTTTGTGCAGTAAAATCGCCACTTTTACCAAGCATGCCTAAGCTGTCACTCACTGGATATTGCGCTTCCAACCATGCTGGTAAACCACCATCTAATACCACAACATCTTTATGCCCCATGGTTTTAAACATCCACCACACTCTGGCTGCGCTATATAAACCTTTACTGTCGTATACCACCAAGGAGCTATTGGCATTGATACCTAGTTTTCTGGCTTCGCGTTGGAAATCTTTTTGCTTTGGCATGGTATGAGGTAAGCCAGATGACTTATCACAAAAAACATTTTCAAAGTCAAAAAACAAGGAATTTGGAATTAACATGGGGGGTAAAACCTCAGCCTGCCCTGTTGCAATATCTGCCATGCTGGTAAACAACACAATCAGATTAGCATCACTCAAACGGGCTTTTAAACTATCAACAGAGAGCAGATTACTTTTCATTATTTATCCTTAACTGTAATCACGTTCAACTAGGGCAATACGGGTTTTAAACGCGCTATACCACAACTCTCTGCCTAGTTTTTGAGCCACAAGATGTTCCGCATTTTGTTTCCAGTTTTTAATCGCCGCCAAGTCAGTCCAATAAGACACGGTAATACCCAATTCAGAACGAGCTGATTCAAAACCTAAAAAGCCAGGTTGTTGCTCTGCCAGCGCCACCATTTTATCAGCCATTTCCCCGTAACCTTGGGTATTTGCATTCAACTCACTGGTAAAAATCACCGCATAATAAGGTGGCTTAGGGGTGGCTGCGATCACACTCTGCTCTGTTGTCATGATTCTAACCCTCGTTATTATTAGCTTCAGTATAATCTTGCACCTTAGCGGAGCAATCTATTTTATCAAGCCCCGTAAAACCAGACCAAGTAAACTCATTAAAATCAATAATTTCAATACCTTAACTTTTAACTGATAAAATTGACTAGATGGTCAAATAATTGCTTTATGTGATAAAACATCAATTCTCAAAAGTAGTTATAACATGCCGCTAAATAGCGAAATTTTGTACGGATTACATGATAAACCTAAAGTATCCCATTGCATTACTGCTGCTATACAGCATCTGATGGCGTGTTTTATTGGCATTATCACCCCCACTCTAATTATTGGTAATGCCTTGGATCTACAAGCTGAAATCCCTTATTTGATCAGTATGGCCTTGATGGTTTCTGGGGTATCCACCTTTATTCAGGCAAAAACCTTTGGACCAGTGGGTAGCGGTTTGATTGCGGTGCAGGGCACCAGCTTTACCTTTATCGGCGCCTTATTGGCTGCGGGTTTTATGGTAAAAAATAACGGTGGCAGCAAGGATGACATACTCGCCATGATGTTTGGCATTTGTTTTTGGGGTGCATTTGTCGAGATATTTTTAAGTCGCTTTATTGATAAAGTCAAAGGCATTATTACCCCCCTGACCACGGGGATTGTGATCACCACTATAGGTATTACCTTAATCAAAGTAGGTATGACAGATCTCGCTGGCGGTTTTGGTGTGAATGATTTTGGCTCCGCCGACAATATGCTACTGGGTATTACGGTATTGATCATAGTGGTGGCGTTTAACGCTTCCAAACGTCCTATGATAAGGCTGTCGGCCATCTTTATCGGTATGTTTTGCGGTAGTCTGTTGGCGTGGTGGTTTGATATGCTCAAGTTTTCGGCCATGTTAGATCTGCCACTGATCAGCTTACCCATCCCCTTTAAATATGGCATTGCGTTTCAGTGGGAAGTTTTTATTCCCGTGGCCTTGGTGTACTTTTTAAGTGCCATCGAAACCGCCGGTGATTTAACCGCTAATAGCTTATTTTGTCGTCAGCCCATCACGGGCCCGCTTTATATCAAAAGGATTAAAGGTGGGATTTTAGCCGATGGTATTAACTCTATGCTGGCAGCGGTATTTAATAATTTCCCTAATACAACTTTTGGACAAAATAATGCGGTGATCCAAATGACAGGGGTAGCCAGTCGCCACGTTGCTTTTTATATTGCCGGTTTGTTGGTGTTATTGGGTTTGTTTCCGGCTATCGGCGCGGTAATGCAACTAATGCCTAAACCGGTATTAGGTGGCGCAACTCTTGTTATGTTTGCCACCATTGCGGTTGCAGGGGTTAAGATCCTCACCAGCGAGCCCATCGACAGGCGAAAAAGTTTAATTATAGCCACTTCTATGGGCCTTGGTTTGGGCGTAATGATGGTACCCGCTGCCGTGGCACAATTACCTGAATTGGCAAAAAACATCTTTTCTTCTTCTGTCACCGTGGCGGGCTTTTGCGCCATTATAATGAGCATGATGATCCCTGAAAAACCCTTAGAGCCACTAGACCAATCTATTTAATTTTTAACAGGATACCGTTACATGCAGCAACAACCCCAAATTTGGCTTAAGTCACCAGCCGCCATTTTTACCGCCAATGCTATGGATGCAGGTAATGGCTTGGTGATCCAAGGTAAACAAATAATAGAATTGGTGCCCACTGGCCAACAACCTCACACAGACTATGACCAATATATAGATTGCAGTGACTTGATCATCACGCCAGGCCTTATCAATACCCATCATCATTTTTACCAAACCTTAACCCGCTGTGTGCCTGGAGCCTTAAATAAACCCTTGTTTCCGTGGCTCAAATTTTTGTATCAAGTATGGAAAAATCTTGATGCCAAAATGCTTTACAGCGCAACGCAATTAGCGGGCCTTGAGTTAATGTTGTCTGGCAGCACCACAGTGGCCGATCATCATTATGTGTTCCCCAAAGGTTTAGAAAACGCCATCGATATTCAGGTTGAAGCGATTAACTCTTTAGGTTGTCGTGCCACCTTAACTCGCGGCTCGATGAGTTTAGGGGAAAGTCAGGGGGGCTTACCTCCAGACTCTGTTATCCAAACAGAAGACCGCATTATTACTGACAGTCAGCGTCTTATTGATACTTATCATGACAGAACTAGCGATGCCATGATTCAAATCGCCTTAGCGCCCTGCTCGCCCTTTTCAGTATCAAAACAGCTGATGCAAGCAACCGCTGAATTGGCACTTAAAAATGATGTGATGCTGCATACCCATTTAGCCGAGACGGAAGACGAAAACAATTTCTGCTTAAAACAATACGGTATGCGTCCACTTGATTACCTTGAATCCTGCGGTTGGCTCAATGATAAAACTTGGCTGGCTCATGGTATTCACTTTACACCTGATGAAATAGTGCGTTTAGGTAAAGCCAGAATAGGCATAGCCCATTGCCCCAGCTCTAATATGTTACTCGCTTCAGGTATCTGCCCTACGGTGGAGCTTGAACAAGCAGGTTGTAATATTGGTTTAGCGGTAGACGGCTCAGCCTCTAATGATTGTTCTAACATGATCCAAGAGGTACGTCAGTCACTATTACAACAACGCCTACGTTATGGTGCGCAAACTATCACCGCAGAACGTGTACTAGGTTATGCAACCACAGGTTCAGCCAAAGTATTAGGCCGTCAGCAACTTGGTCAGATCCAAGTGGGTTATCAGGCCGATCTTGCATTGTTTAGCTGTAATGAACTGCGTTTTTCTGGTGCGGGTGACCCCATCGCAGCATTGGTAACCTGCGGGGCCCATCAGGTGTCTAAACTGATGGTGGCTGGTAAGTGGTTAATCGAAGACAGTCAACACGGGCAGATTTTACAAAGCCAATTAATGCAAACCCACCATGCCTTAGCCAAATCCTTACAAGCCAAAACCTTGTAAGCAAAATCCTTGTGAGCAAAAGCGTAGCGGTAAACAACTTACACAACTCTACTATAAAAGACTCATTACCTTTTTGGTGCACTCGGCTCGCATTTGTACTGAGTCAGTGCGCCATACTTTTTCTGACCTTGCTTTTTTACAAATATTTAACGTGACAACATTCCTCACAAATAAATTTATTACTTATTTATCAACAACTTAT
>NZ_LSNE01000009.1:157158-166787 GCF_001565895.1 Paraglaciecola hydrolytica | reverse complement strand
CAAATAAATATTTGTTGACCAAATGGACAAGTAATTGGCACCCTTCGTGCAATTTCAGCTTGGGAAAATGTAAACCTACCTAAAATTAATTTATAAGCGCGAACTAAGCGACAAGAAAACACCGGGGAACTAAAACATGTCTAACAATTTATTTAAAAATGCGCCACTGGCTAAAGCTGTTGCTATGGCCTTAGCCATAGCGACGACTGGACAAGCTATCGCACAAGAGCCTGATGCTGCCGATAAAAAAGAAAACGAAATTGAAAAAATTCAGGTAACAGGCTCTTTAGGTAGTTTGCCAGGACAAGATGTAGAGGCGGTATTCGGTTTTGGTAAATCCATATTAGAAACCCCACGTTCAGCGTCCACCATCAGTGACGAGCAAATGGAACGTTTTGCCATCAGCGACATCGATGAACTGGTTGCTTTTGCACCCGGTACCTTTACCCAATCGTTTTTTGGTGTGGCGGGCTCTTTGGATGTACGTGGTACACCAGGTGAAACTTATTTTCGTGGCGTTAAACGCTTAGATAACCCAGGTAACTACCCTACCCCCATAGGTGCATCAAGCCGAGTTGATATAGTACGCGGCCCTGCATCACCTATTTATGGACCAGCTAAAATTGGTGGTTACTTAAACTTTAATCCAAAATCAGCCCGAGCTAGCGGTGGTCAATATTTAGATCAAAACAAAGGTGCGATGTCTTACACTTTAGGCAGTTGGGACAAGTCAGTTTTAACCGCTGAGTTAGGCGGCCCCGCTTCTGTCGCAGGTAAAAAATCGGGCTTTTATTTATACGGTGAAGTCGAAAATTCTGGTAGCTATTACGAAAACACAGGTACTGATCAAACCGTACTACAAGCCTCATTTAACGTAGATATTACCGATAATTTACGCATAGAATTTGGCGGCATGTACCATGATTATGCTGGTAACCAAGTTGCTGGCTGGAACCGTTTAACCCAAGATTTAGTGGATACAGGTACTTATATCACAGGTACTGCACAACCATTAGATACCAATGGCGACGGCTGGATCTCTCACCAAGAATATAACGCGGTTAACGTTAACCCATTTATATGGCAAGTACCCATGAATGAGACTACGCCAGATCTCATTCCGGATATTATGGCCCTAGAAAATGTAGGTACCACCACACTTAAAGGCAGCCAAGTATTGGTAGCGGCCGAAGACAAATTATTGAATACCGTAGAAACCTTGTACTTTGATGTAATTTATTACACCGATAGTGGCTGGGAAATTAAAAACCAATTTTTCTACGAAGGTTATGAAAACCTCAACGAAAATGCCTATGGTTTTTCTCAATACCACGACAGTTATGTAGTAGAAGATAAAATTGTTTTTTCAAACGAGTATGAAACTGACAGTTTAATCGCACAGCTGCAGATTTCGCCCTCACTACGTTACATAGACTTTGAACACGGTGAAGATTGGAAAAACGAATATTTTGACCGTCGTGATCTCACCATGGCATCAGGTGCACTGGATAGACGTTTATTAGCCACCAGCATTGATGACGATTATACCGAGTGGTACACAGGTAATTATTTAGATCTTGGCTTTGGAGTCATGGTCGACTTAACCTGGGACTTTGGTCTTAATATCGTATTAGGTGCCCGTTATGACTCCTTTGATATGGAAAGCCATTCAGATGTAGAAAAAACCCTATTAGGTAACTATGGCTCGGGTTTTGTCATTGTATCGGAAGATGGCAAATATTTTCTGAATGACTTTGGTGCCGACCCAGTAAACTACACCGCCTCGGATATTACGGCCCCTGTGGATGCAGAAGACACAGTTGACGGCGTATCATGGAATACCAGTATCTCGTATAAGTTTGATTTTGGTTTAATTCCATATATTACCGCTGCGGAGCAATCAACCATCATAGTAGGTCAAGGCGCGGAAATTAAAACCGGTGCTATCTATTCTGGTGGTGTATTTGATAAATCTACTTTGATGGAATACGGCGTTAAAGGCACATTTTTAGAAGACTCTTTGTATTTTGCCATTGCAAACTATGAACAAGAGCGTACCGATACCAAAGCTCAATCTGCGACCTTAAATAACGTGACGAGCACCAAAGGGACTGAGTTTGAATTACGTTGGGTGGTGAGTGACGACTTAGTTATCAGTGCGGGTTATACCAATGTAAAAGTTAAAAACTTAACGGCCCTTGAAGATGGTGGTCAGTATGGTTTTTATGGCGCAGAAGATATGCCCTTGGTTGATCCTTCATTAATTTTTGGTGGTGTGGCCGGTGGGCCTAACCCTAACACTAACAATCCAGAAGGTCGTAAAGCCGGTATTCCGGAGAATATCTATACCTTAACGGCAACCTATGATTTCCAAAATGGTTTTGCGGCAAACGCCAGTATTGTGGATGTAGACTCAACCTATTCAGGTTATTCTCAATCCGTATTATTACCCGCTTATACCTTGGTTAATGCTGGGGTTATTTATCAAGAAGAAATGTGGTCAGTGAGTTTTAACATTAAAAACTTAACTGATGAAACTTACTTCCGTTCAAACTTCCCTGACTTGTTTGGTAGTTCAATTGTATTGCCTGAATTACCACGGAGTTATCAAGCTAAGTTTGCTTATAAATTTTAATTAACTACCTATACTGCTTAATTACTAAGCAGTAGCACAAAAAAAGGGATAAGACTGCTTGCAGGCTTATCCCTTTTTTATAAGAGGATCTGTATGCAAGCTTTAAAATTCATTATATGTTTGATTTTGTTTGGCTTTTTAAGCGCCTGTAACGATGAACCAGCTAGTTCATCTGCAGTCGAGTCTCCAATCGAAATCAAAGTAGTAGTAGTCACCATGTTTGAAATTGGTGAAGATCAGGGTGACAAAGCGGGCGAGTTTCAATTATGGAAGGCCGGGCAAAAACTTGATACTTGTTTACCCTTCCCTGTTTCTCATCACGATATCTGCATTAACCCTCAATCCGGTGTCATGGGCATAGTAACAGGCATGGGCATCGCCAAAGCCACTGCCGCTATTATGGCGCTGGGGCTTGATCCGCGTTTTGATTTGAGCCATGCCTATTGGCTAGTGGCCGGTATTGCTGGTTTTGATCCAGCCGATGCCTCCATAGGCTCTGCCGCTTGGGCGACCTGGTTAGTGGATGGTGATCTGGCCCACGAAATAGACGGCCGCGAAATTCCCACTGACTGGCCAACGGGCTATTTTCCCCTGTTTGCCAACGAGCCGGTTAATGCCGGTACGGGTTTGCCAGCCCCTAAATTAAGCGACGGTTATTCAGCCAATGGCGAAGTGTATAAACTTAACGAAAAATTGACGGATTGGGCTTTTAATCTAACTAAAGATCTTAAACTTAGCGAATATCCCGCCATGTTTGAACTGCGAGAAAAATACACTGACCACCCCAATGCCCAGCGTCCGCCCTTTGTACTTAAAGGTGATCATCTAGCCTCTTCGACTTTCTGGCATGGAAAATTGATGAACCAATGGGCCAACGATTGGACAAGTTATTGGACTCAAGGCGAAGGTAATTTTGTGAGTTCTGGTATGGAAGATACTGGTGCTTATCAAGCCATGGTGTATTTGGCTCGTGCCAACTTAGCTGATCGCTCACGGTTTATGGTGCTGCGCACTGCCAGCAATTATTCCATGCAGCCACCTGATTTAACTGCCGTTGAAAATCTCAGTGCTGAAAGTGGTGAAGCCGGTTTTGCAGGTTTACTTTCTTCCGTTGAATCGGCTTATACTGTGGGCAGCAAAGTAGTCGATACCATAGTAGCCAACTGGGCCCAATTTAAAACCACTATGCCCTACGATGCAAGCAACATAATCACCCCAGCGACTAAACCTGTTAGTGAGGTTCAAGCCCAACTACCCGCCCAACAAACCACAAAATTAACCACCCAACAATTGGTGGATGCTTTGCAGCTTGAAGGCCACGTAGAAGGCGGGTATTTTCGTCAAACCTTTAAAGCCGATCATCGCCCTACTATCACCACTAAAAATGGCGATAGAGTCACCATGACATCCATCTACTATTTACTCAGCGCAGAGTCACCCATTGGTCATTTTCATATGAACCAGAGTGACATCATGCATTACTTTCACGCAGGTGATCCCATTACCTATTATTTAATTCAAGCAGATGGTGAACTGCAAACCGTGGTGATGGGCTCAGATCCCACTCAAGGCCAAGTGATGCAAACGGTAGTTAAAGGCGGGACTTGGAAGGCCTCAAAAATACCCACCGATGGCGATTTTGGTTATGGTTTAATCGGCGAAGCCGTTGCCCCGGGTTTTGAATATAGCGATATGCAATTGGGCCAAACTACTGAGTTAGTGGCGCTCTTTCCCCAGCATGCAGAATTGATTAAAAGCTTAAGCCGTTAGAGCAGTAACTAGATGCTAGATGCTAGATTCTAGATTCTAGATGCTAGTAAATGGTGTAGAACTAAAGCCAAAGATAAATGCCAAAAAGAGTGTTCTAAACTAGTTTCTAGTCACTAGCATCTAGTTTGCTTTTTACTGCTTTACGGCGGCAAAATGACTTAGCAACTCTGCATTTGTTGGGTATTTCTCCAATAACTCGGCCAGTTTTCTAGCGCCTTCTAGCGGCTTAAGCTGGGTCAGGGCTCGGCGCAACACAGTTGCATTTGCTAGTTCTTTGGCATTTAGCAACAGCTCTTCACGGCGCGTACTGCTTTTAGCAATCTCCACTGCGGGGAATATCCGCTGATTAGCAATCTCTCGAGACAAAACTATCTCCATATTGCCGGTACCTTTAAACTCTTCAAATATCACCTGATCCATTTGGCTACCGGTATCAACCAATATGGTGGCGAGGATAGTTAACGAGCCGCCGTTTTCAATCTTGCGAGCAGAGCCAAACAGTTTTCGTGGTATTTCCAAGGCTCTAGCGTCAAGCCCTCCCGACAGAGTACGACCGCTGCTTCTACTTCCCGCATTATGCACCCTTGACAACCGAGTAAGAGAATCGATAACTATCATCACATCATGACCTTCGCCAGCTTCTTTGCGTGCTCTACGAAGCAGGTTATTGGCCACTTTGACATGTTGTTCAAAACTTTCGTCGGTGGATGATGCGTGTACTTGCGCAGGCACACTGCGTTTAAAATCAGTGACTTCTTCTGGTCGCTCATCAATAAGCAAGGCATAGAGCTTGATAGCGGGATAGGCTTTGCCCACCGCCTGACAGATATGTTTTAAAAGGGTGGTTTTACCACAGCCTGGCGGTGCAACAATTAAACCCCGCTGCCCCAAACCAATTGGCGTGATCAAATCCATTGCACGCATGCTGAGTTGCTCAGAGCCTAGTTCTAATTGGATACTTTGGCACGGATTGATGGCCACACCATCCATAAAACGCTTCTCTGGATCATTTTCTAGTGATACGTCGCTAACTACTTCATTTATTGGAATAGCGTCTTTAGGTTTTTTGATATTCAAAGATAGTATTTTTCTGGTCATGGTATCGCTTTATAACGTTAGGAATTAAGTGCTTTTTGTAAGCTTGGATAAACTAAGCTAGGGATCTATTGGATTTCCAACAGTTCAACTTCAAAAATCAGCAAAGAGCCGGGAGTTATGCTGCCTGCGGCACTATTTCCATAACCTAATTCAGCAGGAATAAAAAATTTGAATTTATCTCCCACCACCATCAATTGCACACCTTCGGTCCAACCTTTGATCACTTGATTTAAAGGGAAACTAATGGTTTTGCCACGCTCTACTGAGCTATCAAATACCTTACCGTCTAACAACAAACCATGATAATGCACTTTTACCGTAGAGCTCGCACTTGGATGCACACTGCCCTCGCCTTTAATTAATACTTGATATTGCAAACCCGAAGCGGTTTGTACCACACCTTCGTTAAGTTTATTTTTAGCTAAAAATGCTTTGCCTGAGGCGACATTTTCGATGGCTAACTTTTTATCAGTATTCTTTTTTACAAAGTAGAATATCGCCAATGCAATGACTACGACGATAACAATAAATTTCATGAGGTGTCCTATAAGTGTAAAGAGTGTTGCATTCTAACACTCCATACTTTGAGCGAAACAGTTATCTACCACACAATGTAACGAGCAGAGGAAACACCATAAAATTTGCCGAGAATCACAATAACGGTGTGCAACAACCATCACTGTTGAGTGTAACAATAGACTCTATAGGAAATAATCAAACTTTTACTATCAATAGCGCTACGCTAGTTGATAACATCTTATTAATAAATCCCTGTAACTTGGTAGAGGAAAGTGTGAATGTCTCAACAAAAATTTCGACTCATAACACGTAGTGATTTCGACGGTTTAGTTTGTGCAGTTTTATTGAAAAAGCTGGATTTAATAAACGATATAAAATTTGTCCATCCCAAAGATATGCAAGATGGCAAAATTGACATTACTGCCAATGACATTGTCACTAATTTACCCTATGTAGCAGCCGCTCACTTAATTTTTGACCACCACCATTCTGAAACCTTGCGCAACACCGGCAACAACAAAAACCACATCATCGATCCCGATGCGCCTTCAGCCGCCCGTGTTGTATGGGATCATTACGGTGGTTTTGATGTTTTCCCAAGCGATTGGCAAGACATGATGGAAGCCGTTGATAAAGGTGATTCAGCTCAGTTTAATTTGACAGAAGTATTAGAAGCGCAAGATTGGAACTTATTGAATTTTTTGATGGATGCGCGTACCGGTTTAGGCCGTTTCCGTGAATTCCGTATTTCCAATTATCAGTTAATGATGGATCTGATTGACGCCTGTAAAGACCATTCAATTAGTGAAATTTTAGCACTGCCAGATATCAAAGAACGTATCGATCTATACCGTGAACATGAAATCAAATTTAAAGAGCAGATTACCCGTTGTGCAACGGTATATAACAATTTAGTTGTACTTGATCTAACCGACGAAGAAGTGATCTATGCGGGTAACCGTTTTATTATTTATGCACTATTCCCACAATGTAATATTTCAATTCATAAAATGTGGGGCTTTCAAAAACAAAACATCGTGTTTGCCACTGGCAAATCCATTTTTGACCGCAGTTCAGCGACTAATGTTGGTGAGCTGATGCTTAAATATGGTGGTGGTGGCCATCATGCTGCTGGTACCTGTCAAATCGATAAAGACCAAGCGGCTACAGTAGAAAAAGAGCTGATTAAACAGATTAACTTAGATGGTTAATTGGGCTTAAGGCCAACAACAAATGCTTTGTTTGTATTTTTATATCCTATCATCAACATCTTAAACCTACTGCAAGGTCGATTGTTTAATCACAATCGACCTGTTACATCATCTTTTACACTTTGCTATTTGTTGACGTTGTTTAGTTGCAACAAATTCTATTATTTTCTCATTCACCAATTCAGCTTGATCCACACTGATAAAGTGACCGCTGTCTGCAATAATCTCAGCCTGTATACAAGGCATGACTTTCATAGCCCTATCAATACTTTCCTGATCATTAAATAAGTCATCATCTCCAGCCAAAATTAACACGGGCAATGTGAGCGCGGCCAGTTGCTCGTCATCGAAAGGTTGCATGCTGATTAACAATGGTGATGGCGATACCGTTGTAATGGTTCGGTAAAATTGATCAATATACAACTGCTCGATGCCATCTACATTGCTCGACAGAGTCGCTAAGATCTCACGCAAGCGATCACGTTGTGGATATAAGGCAAATAGCAGATTGGACAAAATATCCACGCTGGGCTCAAGCCAGTTCAAAGTTTGCGCTGGGCTTAGTAGTATCAGTTTATTAAATCGTTGCGGTCGACTTAGTACCAGATTAGTCGCAATCCAGCCACCTTGTGAAGCGCCAACAAGGATTGGATTGTCGAGTTTAAGTGCGTCGAAAATTTCAAAATACCATGGGATGACGGTTTCAATTGAATCATCATCATGTTTGAGCCTAGATTTTCCCGGCCCCACAATGTCATCGACAGCATAGACCCGGTATTTTTTAGATAAGGCCTTTGCATTGGGATACCACATGGTGGAATCTGCATTCATACCATGGAGTAAGATGAGCGCTTCACCGTCAGCAGGACCAGAGACAATAATATGGGCAGTGCCGAAGGAGGTAGGTACTTTTAACTCACGATAAGGCGTGTCCCATAAGGTGAGTACACGCTGATATAGTTCATCATTACTAAGGCTTTCGGGCTCCTGTGTGAGCAATTTTTGGTATTCTGAATTTTTATCCGGGAGGCTATAGGTTTTAGTGATGTTGTCGTTGAAACGACCTCGTTCGCAGCCGGTAAGTAGACATACAACAATCAATAACAAATAGTTTTTCAATGCAGCTCATTCTTTATTTTGTGGATGGGCAGAATAAACGCTATGGATGACCTAAGCAATGAGCAACAGCGGTTGTTTGTCTTAAGTTAAACCAACAATAAGGGAACTCTTTCATTTTACACCGCCACGCAATTCCACAGATTTTGGGTATCGTTATTTGTCGTCCAGTCTTCTGCCCGGATAATCACAGTAACAACCAATTAAATACTATAGGCACCAACATGAAGATAGCCACACCGCTCGTTTAACCTTGCATTTAATGAGCACGACTTATTATTTGAACTAGACCAAGATCCCTTAGGTGAGCATGCAGCGGTTTATCATCAAATGCCTGTTTAGCTGAGTTTCAACAAGGGATTCCAATGAATTTGGTAACTCAAAAGGAACTTAATATTTTGTACAATATCACGACCAATATTGCTTAAAATACTGGGCTGTTTAGATTGAACTAAAGCTCTTATACTGAACCCAAGTTAACTCAATTTAGATCAACCTTAGGATCATCACTATGCGCAAATTAACCAGCTACATCACGACTATTTTAATGCTGTCTGGCCTATCTTACTCAGTGCAAGCGCAGGAAAACAATAAACGTCTCGATTTTGTGAGTGAGCAATTATCCGTGCAAATGTTGAATAATATACGCGCTTTAAGCAGCCCTGAGCTGGTGAAAGCTCAAGCCGAGTATTTTCGCCTCATGTACACGGCCTTAATTGACAGCGGATTTACTAAAGAAGAAGCCTTAAAAATTGTGATTGCCATGGCTGAAAGTAAATAAAACGTTTTTACGAACTAATACGTCCACATACTGCGGATTTTAGATTTTTCTTTGTCAATTTCAGGTCCGCTTAAGTTGCCCCAGATCAGCATTCCTACACGCTGTTCCAAGTAGGCGGTTGATACTCTGTAGGCATAGAGAGGCATGTTTAACGCCGCATTTTCCATTTCAAAGGCCCACATTTTTAAGCTACCGTTTTTTTCTTCGGTGAGTATGCATTTATAAAAATGACTGGGCACCGGCACCGATATACCGTTTTTATCTTTTTCCCCAATGAGTTTAATGTTGGCCATAAAATCGAAGATAGGGCCAGTCAGTACGTAGGTCTCTAATACATTGGGTTTACTATCAAGTTTTCTAATCGCATCTTCTAACTCGCGCCATTTACTGCGATTAAAACTCGGGGTTTGCGGTGACATGTTCGAGAGTAAAAAAGTCTCGCTATTTTGAATGTCACTGTCAATTTGATTGGCACTAGCGACTAAATGACCTCGGTCAT
>NZ_LSNE01000009.1:96669-157026 GCF_001565895.1 Paraglaciecola hydrolytica | reverse complement strand
ACCGCTAGCATGATAATCACTCAGATCGGCTCGAAAGCGCTTAGGTACTCGGTAGTCAGGTCTGAAGTTATCTAAACGCTGCACCGTTTCTAGTTGTTTTTTGTCTGGATCAACCAGCTCCAACGCCCACTTGGCCTGGCGAAAATAATACGAATAACCTACCGAAAAAAAACGATTGATCAGCAGTTGGTCAGCGGCTGGGCAACCGTAACGTAATTCAGCTTTAAGTAAGGTGGGATCTAACATCCGATGTGCTCCTACAATTTTAACCTTAGGCCAGTGCATACTGACTGGTTAAAAAATAGGCTTAATCACATAAGAGATCAATAAATGTCGCGGCGGTAATGTGCAAAGCTTAAGAGTCCTTGATAACTATCGGCATCTAATATTTGTTGTAAGGCTTGATCAACCCCGTGTGCCATGCCCAAACGATTACCACAAACAAAAATAGCAGCGCCATCATCTATCCAACCGCGTAATTCTGCAGCATATTTAAACAATAGATCTTGTACATAGGCGGGGCTGTCAGGGTCGCGGGAAAATGCTAGATCAACACGGCTCAACACGCCAGATTGCTGCCAAGTATTTATTTCATTATTGAATAAGCTGTCATGCTCTGGACTACGCTCACCAAAGAGTAACCAATTAGCCCGAGCACCTTGCTGTTCACGTTGTTTAATATGGGCACGTAAACCAGCCAAACCTGTACCACTGCCTATCAATATCATCGGCCGCTCTGGCTCAATACCATGAAACAAGGGGTTGTCGCAAAGCCGTAAGCTAAGTTCAGTATTAAGTGGCGCTTTGGCGGTTAGACAACCCGATCCAATGCCAAAACTGCCATCATCGTTAATATGCTGGCGTACAATAAGCTCCACCACCCCATCTTGTGGCATGGACGCAATACTGTATTTACGTTTAACTGCAGTGTTTAATTCTTGATAAAAAGATGACTCAAATGCCACTTCAATCAAATCACCGGCTTGCCACGTTAATGGTTGCGCCGTCGTTTGTGCTAAACACACATGAAATACCGGCGCCCCTGGGCTACCTGGATTAAGGTGGCTGCGACTCACGAGTCGCCAGTTGGAAAATTCCTCTTTGGCAATTTTTTGTTCTAGCGGCTTAGAAATAAGTGTTGAAACAGGCACCGTTGACTGGGGTGATTTTACACCTTGTCGCCAATGTTGCGCCCATTCTTGAATGAGGCCCTCGCTATCAAAACCTGCTGAAGCACAGGCTTCAAGGGGCTCAAACAAAGGGATGGCACCTAGCTGACTCATACCTTGATGCAAGTTATGCCCAAAAGCACAAAACTGTTGGTAAAGTTTGTCACCTAAGGCCAAGACAGAAAATTGCAAATGTGACAAATCGATCCCAGTGCTGCCCTGCAAATAACGAGCGGCAAAGGCCATTCCATTGTCAGGTGGCTCCCCTTCGCCGTAGGTACTAACTACAAACAGGGCGTGGGTGGTGTAACTGAGCACCTCATTATCAACTTTATTTAGCGGCAGGATCTGATAATCCAGTTGCCCATCAAATAAAGCGCCACTGCGCTGTGCCAAGGCGGCGGCGGTGCCAGTTTGACTGGCATAAGCCACTAAAAAAGACGGTTTTGCGGCGATATCAGTAAGTGATACTTTGCCTTTAACACCCAGCGCCTGCAAACTCGAACGATTGCGCCAAATACAATAAGTACAGAGTAAACCATAACTCAACAGTACTAAGGCAATAAGGCAAAAACGTTCAAGATCTGACATAGGGTTAATAATCTTTAATCAATGGCTAAAATCAACAGTTGAATTAACTTGTAACTACTGAGGCAATACTTCAAAGGTCGCGGTATAGCTGCCTTGTCTTTCTGTGGCAGGAGCTTTGGCTTTACTATCTGAATACGAGGTATTTAACCAATACATACCCGCAGCTGGCCAAGTAATCGAAAATTTACCGGCTTTATCACTAACGGCAGTGATTTCATCCTGTGCGTTGCGATAGCGCATACCACCGGCCAATACTATTACTTCAGCTCCCACTGCAGGTTGTCCATCAATTAATAAGGTAAATTGCGCCGTTTCACCGGCATACAAATCATTAGGATGAGTCACGGGGACTAATTCTAAACCTTCATTTGTTGCTTTAAACACTTCGGTGCTTGGTGTTCCTGCGGTGACAAACGTCTCAATCCGTCTAGACGAATAACTTACATTTAAATCTTTGGCATCCTGCGGCACGCTAGTGGTAAATTCACTGCTATCAGCGTTTTGTCCACGCGCTGGCCAAGATTGGCGTTTACCCTCGCTATCTACCCAACGGGCACGAAGGCCGCTACTGGCGGTATAGACTTTGTAGGTACCTTGCGCGTCTAATTCTAAGTCAAAGGTACTACGATATTTACCCACACTAGCGTTTTGCAAATCGACTTGAGCTCCATCGGGTGCCTGAACACTCAGACCTTCTAAACGAAAAGCAGCGTGATCCGCATGAAAAATATCATTAGATATCGCAGCATCAAAAGTAACCCAAGGTTTTTCTGCTGACAATACGGTGGCGCCGGGCATAATCCAAGCGCGGTGAGCATGTGACACCAGAGGTGCCGTTACTAACACAGTGGATAAAATCAGGGTCGATAATCTTAATTTCATGGAGATCCTCTCTTAAATATAATAATTAAAAAATAAGGCAAACAATCAAACTTATGGCGTAACGGTCAGGCTAACTTGAGCTAATTCACTACTACCTTTTTCATTAAAATTCTGGGTACTCGTCACAGGTAGGCTAAAGGGAATACTGATGATTTCACGGCCCCCCACTTCGCGTACCACTTCAATAAAAAATTCATAATCCCCCGCAGGTAGCTTGGCTAACTCCGCTTTTAATGGGGCAAAATCTATTTTATGGCTGCCCGCTTTGCGCGTAGCGCCAGTAATACCATCGGCTGGCAGACTTAAACTACGACCACTGCGACGCCACCATTGGCGAATGTCTTTAAGCCATTGTTGGCCTTCGTCGTTGCGCATGTCTTTGTCGTACCATAAAGCTAAATTAGTGACGGTTTTATCACTGCTTTGCAACCACATGGCGACATATGGCGCATGGTATTCAGCTACATCCATGGTGGGTAGCTCGACTTGCACCTCAAAAGAAGCCCCATTGGAGCTAAAACTTGTAAGTGCTAAAACGGGCGCCACTAATAAGGCAGATGCTCCCAATAATGTAGATAAAGTTTTTTTCATTTTTCTCTCTTACTTTTTGTAAAATTTACGGATGCACAAATAAAATAATTAATATCAATGGAATAACAAAACCTAAACCCACCACTGGCCAGGTACTTGGCCGCGGTCCGGCATAACGGTAAAGCAAGACCAAACCTGTCACACAAAACACCACACATGCCACAGCAAATAAATCGATAAACCAAAACCATGCCTTGCCGGTATTGCGCCCTTTATGTAAGTCGTTTAAATAGGACACCACACCACGTTCGGTTTTTTCATAGGTCAATTCTCCACTGGCTAAATCGAGGCTTAACCACGCATCTCCTCCTGGGCGTGGCAAAGACACATATAACTCATCGTCACTCCACTCTGTTTTACTCTCTGAGCTGATATAAAGTTGATGTTCATCAGCCAGCCACTTGAGTAACCTGAGGGGCATAGCCTCCTTTTGGCCTGCAGCTAACTTAGCTAATAATGTTTGCGGAACGGTGGCTTCAACCGTAGTAATTTGAATATTTGCCGGAATATCAGCAGCATGATTGAGAGTGATCCCTGTTACAGCAAACAACAGCATGCCAGCTAAACACAGTGCTGAGCTTATCCAGTGCCATTGACGGATCGAACCTAAGGAGAATGTCCAGTTTTTACTTTTCATCTACCGTTCTCTGCATAAACTCTCCATAAAAAATCACCACAGTGTAGCGAGCATTAGCACTAAGAAGCATATTGATCCTGCCTTACAATTTTTTGCAGTTCACGCACGTTTTGCTGAATATCTCGGCGATTGGGCTCTACTCGCGCGGCTTGTTGTAATAATTCCAGCGCTTGTGCATAGTTATTTTGTTCAATCTGTAACTGCGCATTGGCTAACAAGGCCTGCAATTTCACCTTGGGGATGGCTGTGGCGCGCACAAAATACAGCTCAGCTTGTTGGCTTAAATTTTGTTTTTGGTAGACCTTAGCTAAGGCTAACAAGGCATCACCTAATAAGGGTTCTTGTTCAATGGCCTCAGTCAGATAACGTTTAGCCTTGTCAGTATGATTTTGTTGTAAAGCTAACTGACCACGAAACAAATTAAGTTTGGCTTGTTCGCGGCCCTTAAGGTTTAAAACACGGGTTGCGTCGAGCAAGCTGGCGGCATATTTTTCCTGACTTTTATCTGATGAAGCTTGGCTCAATAACCAAGGTAAAATTTGCTCTAGTGCAGCTAATACGTCGACTTGGTTCGACTCGTTTACTGAAGATAAACTGCCAGCTAATAATTCCACGGCGCGGGCTACGCTGCCATGTTGCACATGTAATTTAGCCGCCAATAAGGTATTTTCGTTATCTTGCGGTGCCAGTTGCAAGGCCATTTCTAAGCTACTTAAAGCCACTTGGGGTTGCTGCTGTTGCATGGCAATTTGGCTACGCAATAACCATAACTCACTTGGCTTAGCGTGTTTACCCTGTTCTAACATATCCTCAACCAAACGCTGAGCAGCGGCAAAGTTATGACTGTTGAGCCAAGCATACAACAAACCTTGCTGCCACTGGCTGTTATCGGGATCTAAATACAAGGCTTGTTGATAACCAGCGATGGCACTGGCGGCGTGCTGACTGTTTAAATTGATAAAGGCTAGTTGACCATATAACTGCGCATCGGCCACGCCTAATTCGATACTGCGCGTAAGATGAGTTCTGGCTTGTTGGTAGTCTTTTTTTAGCATGTACAACATGCTCAAACTACGATGGGCTAAGGCTAGGTCTGGCAGTTTAAGCAACGCAGCCTTAAGTGCTAATTCCGCATCGTCATAACGTTTTAAACTTAACATCACTTGGCCACGTAATTGCTGCAAAGCGGCACTGTCTTGGGCAAGTTCTCTGCTGCTAAAAGCTTTAGCCACTTGCTCATAATTTTGTGCATTCAGTAAAGGCTGAATTTGCTGAGCAAAGCTTCGTTCACTCGCATCAAGTTGAGCAGAAGTTGGGCTAACTGGCTGGCTATTAAGTAAAAACTGCCAATTGGGTTCGGCCAACTTGACCTGCAAGGCGGCTTGAATGTGTGAGCTAAAAGTAAGACTCAGCAGCAGACTTAAACAACATAAAATAGCTGCCCTTAACTGTTTAATCGAAGATTTCATATTTCTCATGAATGACAGGGTACCTAGGATTTAATTTCTATTGGCCAGATAAAACGCGCACGTGCTGGCTCATGATCTTTTTGGGGTGGACTAAAACGGCTAGTGCGCACCAATTTTTGAATTTCGCCGGCTAATTCGGGATAAGGATTACTGGCAATCTCGATTAACGTCACTTGCCCGCCTTCATCGATCATCACATCTAACTTAATTAGCGCTGTATCAATGCCTTGGCGACTCAGGCTTTTAGGCAAAGTCACCCGTAAAGGTGTTAATAAAGTGGGCAAACTATCCAGAGCATCCAGCTCAAAAGCATCCCAGTTCACTTCCAAAGATTGCCACTGGGTCGTCATGGGATCGATCAACATCTCCTGAGGTTTGTATAAATCCAAAGGTGGCATATCAATCTCGATTTTTTGCAATACAGCGCCCTGCCCCTCAACTTGTAAACTTACTGCAGCGTTATCTGCACTTTGCTGCTGACGCGGCACGGGAGGCGGCGGTGGTGGTGGCAAACTAAGGGTGGAGACTTCTCGGACTAACAAGGTCGGTGAAGTCTGCGTTTTTAACCAATGGCTTAACCCCAAAATAACTAAGGCCATCAGCAACATCGAGCTACTTAATAACAAAGATAACCAACGTTGTTTTAACCATTGAGTTAGCATATTCATTGTTTAAGCGCTGCCAGATTAACTGTGGTTGAGCCAGCTAGTTTGGCTTCGTCAATTACTTCAAGTAACAGTTGAGTTGGCACATTTTTATCGGCTTGGATCACCACAGGACGGGGATCACTACGTTGCAATTGTTCTAATATACCGCGCACCCCCACCACGCCAATCTGACTGCCATCATAAAAAACCTCACCGGCATCAGTGATGGCCAGCAGGATCACGGTTTTTTCCAGTTGCGCCGCAGAAATAGCTTGAGGTTTATCCACCTCTACGCCAGTTTCGCGCACAAACACCGTGGTCACGATAAAAAAGATCAATAGAATAAACACCACGTCCAGCAAAGGCGACATATCAATGCCTTGTTCGGGTTGCTGTTCGAGACGTTGTTGCAGACGAGATTGCATATGCCTTACCTCGCTAACATCAGAGTTTGCTGACGTGTCATTTTAGCTCGTGTCGCCGCCTGTAAAATCCACGCGGGCAGCGCACACACCAAACCTAATTGGGTGGTGAGTAAGGCATCGGATATACCACCGGAAAGGACGGCTCCGCTCGCTCCTTCACGGGCAAGGCCAACAAAACACTCGAGTAAACCAATGATAGTGCCAAGCAGCCCCAGTAAAGGTAAGGCACCAATAAGCACCCCAGTAAATTGGCGGCTAGCATCAGCTTGTTGTTCAGTTTGCTGCGAAGTTCCTTGTCTCGAGGCTGCCAGTAAATACTGCTGCCAAAGTTGCTGATAACAAAAAATTGCCAGCAACAAAATCGCCCAACAAACCCAGCTATTAACTAATTGTGTAATCATGCTGCAACCTTTGGTGTTTCGTTGTTATGCAAGTCTTGGGGTTGGCTAAGCAAAATCGCAAAGTTTTCGAGCTCAAAATAATAGCTTTTTGCGCGTTTCGACAAAATGGCACTAAGCACCAATGCAGGAATAGCCACCACTAAACCCAATTCAGTGGTGATCAAGGCCTGTGCAATCCCACCCGATACCACTTCGGGATCACCACTGCCAAACAAGGTCATCATCTTAAAGGTTTCGATCATGCCGCTTACTGTGCCTAACAAACCTAATAAAGGTGCGACTGAGGCGGTAATACCAATAACCATCAACCAGCGCTCTAACCAATATTTGTTTTGTTGTAATTGAATAAACAACTGATCGTCACGCAGTTTGTCATTGCCTGCTTCCATGGCCGTTTTTAACAAGGCTTGTTGTGGGCCTTTTACGACATTTAAGCTAGCAACATCTTTATCCTGTATCAAACGCTGTACATGGCTTGGAGTAAAACGTACCAACTTGGGTAAACGCATTAACTGCCAAGATTTATACAAGGCAATAATGATTGCCAACAACGCAAACAGCAGAATAGGCAAAACCCAAACGCCACCTTTAACCACGTGCTGCCAGGCAGATTCGTTATGTTGCTGACGTGCCATCGCACGGTTCATGGTGGGATCAAAAGTCAAGTTACCCTGAGCTTGTTGTTTGATATCTGCTAAACCACTGCTGGCCGAGGAACTGAGCAATAATTCTGACTGCAACTGGCCATTCTGCTCTTTATCACCTTTCTGAAAACTAGCAATACCTGCTTGTTGTTCGTTGGCTAACCAATACCAGTGCAAAGGTCCTACTGATAAAGTCGCTAAAGACTCAACTTTACCACTTGCCATCACCACATCCCGTTGTTGCCAATCAGGCTTGAGTTTGGCTTGAAAACTTTTGGCAAAATCAGTTATCAAGGCAAATTTTTGCTCTACTGGCACAAGACTTACCTGCGTTGCCAGTTGTTGTTGATTCAAAAAACGATTCACTAGATTTTGCTGATAGGCTTGTTGTTCGCGCCACTCTTTAATCCGGCTTTCTAACTGACTAAGGCTCAAGGTTTTTTCATCACTTAAACGTCTGGCCGCAGCGGTTTTTTGCTGTAAGGCTTGAACCTGTTGTTCTAGGTTATTTAACTGCTTAGCAAGTTGGCTTTTTTCCGCACTAATGCGTTTTTCTGTGGTACTTAACTGTTGTTCAGCTTGAGTGATGTTTTTTAATAAGGCGCTATCTAACTTGTCGTTAGCCATCACACTTTGACTACTAATACTGACTATGAGTATTAGCCCGTAATACATAGCGTTTAAATACTTAGGCGAGACCGACATTAACGACTCCCTGCCGAGCTGAGTTTAAGCGGAAGCTGGACAAAATCAGCCTCGGCTTGTTTTTCAAAAATGGCGATGGCACGGCTAATTTCGCTACTATCCATCTTGTCATCAAAGGTCCACTCCCAGCCGGACTCTGTGACTTGCCCTGAGCCAGCATAAGTGCCATCCAAACTCACAAACCAGGCTAAACCTGCGCCCAAGTAAAATTGTTTGACTACAACTTGATCGCCTTGGGGATTAAACAGAGTTTGCTGCACAACACTAATACGTTGATCGAACTCAGCCAGTTTATTCAACTGGGCTAAAGCCACCTGCAACTGCTCTGATATGAGTGACGACTCAGTTAAATTAGCGTTTTCTTGCTGCCAGCTTTGTAACAAAGGGTTGGGCAATAAAGGCTGTAGTCCACTTAATTGCCCGAGCAATAGATTGACACCTTGAGTAAGTTTGTCTTGATTGACCTCTAGCTCAGATTGCTCTTGAATAAGTGTTAGGCGTTTTTGCTCTACTTCACTGGAATCAGTGGATTTTTCATTAAGCATGGCCTCTAACTGCTTTTTTTCGATTTCTAGCAAACTGAGTCGTTGTGCTAACAAGGGTTTCTGTGTTTGCCAATCAGACTCTAAGCTGCTGTTTTGACGTTCTAGCGACAACCATTGTTCAACCATATGATCGGCTCGAGCTACCTCTTGGGCATTCATCCCGCCATGTAACAAAGCACAACTTAGCGCTAAAGCTAATACCAATAATCGAACTGATTTATTACTCATTTTTTATCCACATCACACTAAACCCCAAAGCACTTATCGCGATGACAAGGCTGTCACTAGCTATCAAATTAAAGATGTATTTTCACAATGACTAAATAATGCCAGAAACATAAAATCAAGTAAACACATTTGCAAATGATAATTACTTGCATTTAGATTTGATAAAAAATATAGTAGATTCAACCTAAAGAGCACACACCTTTTAATTTGATACTTATATCAACCAACTTGGAGACACAGAATAATGGAAGTAAACATTGGCAGTTTTTATATAAATAGCGGCAATAGGAAATTTACCCGCAGCGCAATCGCGTTAGCGTTAAGCGCCATTTTGCCAATAGGCCTGAGTCATGCACAGGAAGTGAAAGAGTTAGCCGTGTCACAAGCCACAGCACAAACTGAAGATAGCTATAAAGTCGACCAATCTACATCTGACAAATATCCCCTGCCTTTATTAGATACCGCCAAAACCATTACGGTTATTTCTCAATCAGTGATGAAAGATCGTAATGTGGATAATTTACGTGATGCACTGCGCAACGTGCCGGGCATATCAATGGCGGCTGGTGAAGGGGGAGCCCCTCCAGGTGATAGCATGAGTATCCGTGGTTTTGATGCCAGCAATGATATTTTTATCGACGGTATTCGTGACTTAGCCGGTTACAGCCGTGATACCTACAACACGGAATCAATAGAAGTAAGCAAAGGTCCAGGTTCAACCACCAATGGCCGTGGTAGTGCTGGCGGCAGCATTAATATGCAAACTAAAACCGCTAAATTAGAAGAATTTGCCGATGTTACTGCGCGTATCGGTACCGAAAGTGATTATCGTGCCACGGTGGACTTTAATACTAAACTAGGAGAGCAAACCGCTTTACGGATTAATTTACTCGCAGAAGATGGCGATGTTGCGGGTCGTAATAATGTTAGCAATGAAAGTCAGGCTATTGCCGCTTCATTAATGACTCAGTTAACCGCTGATTCAAACTTAAGTCTCAATGCCGACGTACTCAACCAAGATAACGTACCAGATTACGGCATCCCTTGGGTTAGTGATGTCAGCGAAGGCCCTTTAGCCGCTTATGCAAACTCTACTCCACCGGTTAATTTTGATAATTTTTACGGTAACTTATATCGTGACTTTGAAGACATTGATGCCAAGTCATTCACCCTTAAATATGAAAACCAATTAAGTGCATCCACTAAATTAATTGCCAAAGCCAGAACGGCCTCGGTTGATCGGGTAAATGTAGTAACTGCACCACGTTTTATTAGCGTATCTGACTCTACCGATGTACGTATGAGTGATGAAAAAACTCGTGATACCAGCAACAGTATTAATATTGTGCAAGTCGATTTACAGGGTACATATGTGATCTCTGGTATGACGCACAATGTGGTTGCAGGGACCGAATTCGCTAAAGAAAAATTCGAGCGTTGGGGCTATGTTGCATTGGTAGCGGATAACCTTAATGACACTCCAGTATTAAATGATCTGTTTGATCCCAATCCTTATCTTGAATTTACTGGACAATATGGCCGTGATGGTTCTCGAACTTTTGCTGATGGCACTGGTAAGGCGGTTTATGTGGTTGATAACATTGAACTAAACAGTCAATGGATAGTGGGTTTAGGTTTACGTTGGGATGACTTTGATACAGAGTATCACAATGACTCTGCTGACTTAGCCAGCTACATTACAACAGATAGCAAAGAGTTGAGTTGGAACGCTAATATAAGCTACAAACCCAGCCAAAATAGCACTATTTATGTAAGTGCTGGCACGTCGTTTACCCCACTGGCTAGCGACTTAACAGGCGGCGTGAGTGGCAATCAAAACAATGCCAATCCAGAAAAAAACACCAGCATCGAATTAGGTTCAAAATGGGAGTTATTTAAGGGTAGAGCTATCGCTACAGCGGCTATTTTTCAAAATACTAAAATCGATGGTTCTTATCGTGATGCCGATGACAGAAATCTTTATTACTTTGATGGTGAGCAAAAAGTAACAGGATTAGAGTTGTCAGTTATTGGGCAAGTGACAGATGAGTTGTCAGTAACCGCTGGCTATACCTACCAAGATACAGAAGTAGTCAACGACTTAGATGATAACGTGGGCCTTAGTTTAGCAAGATCACCTAAAAACTCTGCCAGTTTGTGGGCTCGTTATGATTTTAACGATCAATTAGCCGCCGGCTTAGGGTTGGAGTATGTGGGTGAACGTAACAACGGCAATACCTCAACTAGCCGCACAGCTGATTCCTATACCTTATTTGATATGATGGTTTCTTATCAAGCCACCGAAAAACTCTCAATCAATCTTAACGGCAGCAATATCACCGATGAAGATTATGTTGATCAATTAGGTGGTGGTCACTTTATTCCAGGAACTGGCCGCTTAATAACTCTGGGCGCCACATACAGCTTCTAAACCTGTTTTAAGATCTGAATATTGCCTTATGTATTCGAATGTTGCCTTGCACTGTGGTGTAAGGCAATATTGTTTTTAAGCCCTCAAAAAAGTAGCAGCTATGTTATTAAAAATCCCTCAAGTTCTGACTAAAGAACAAGTCAAACAAGCGAAAGAACAACTACAAAAAGCCGACTGGACAGACGGTAACATCACTGCTGGTTACCAAAGTTCACAAACTAAAAACAACCTGCAACTACCCAACGATTCACTGATTGGACGCCAGTTAGGCGATATGATTTTAAGTGCCTTGGCGCAAAATAATCTGTTTATGTCAGCCGCCCTACCCGGCAAAATATTCCCGCCTCTGTTTAATTGTTATCAAGGTGGACAATCATTTGGCACTCACATCGACAACGCCATACGCCAAGTGCCGGGCACACCTGTGAAAATACGTACCGACTTATCCATGACCTTATTTATTTCTGAACCTGATGAATATGAAGGTGGCGAGTTAGTAATGGAAGATACCTATGGCACGCAACGAGTAAAACTCGCTGCAGGCGATTTGGTGTTATACCCAGCAACCAGCTTACACAGAGTAACGCCCGTCACCAAAGGTCGGCGTTTAGCTTCATTTTTTTGGTTACAAAGCATGGTGGCTAGCGACGAAAAACGCAGCATACTATTTGATATGGATATGGCAATTCAGTCACTGCGCAACAAAGTACAAGACAGCCCAGAAATTGTACAACTAACTGGGGTTTACCATAATTTGTTACGCCAATGGGCACAAACTTAAACGACCGGTTGTACTGCCTTATTAGGCAATAATAAGGCTTTTATCTTTCTAAAAGGCGTTAATACAATCACATTGCCACTCAGGACTAAGATAAAACCTAACATGGAACTTGGTTGCAATTCAAAACCCTCAAACCAGATACTTAGAGCCACCGCCACCACCGGAAACAATACCACAGTGTAACTGGCGAGTTCAGGGCCGATATCTTTAATCAGAATAAAATAAAAGGCAAAAGCCAATACAGTGCCAAAGACACTTAAATACAACAACGACAAGACATAAGGCGCGGCAAAATCAAAGGTAAAACTGCCTCCATTTAACACAACGTAGATAGCTAAAAAAAACGCCGAATACAGCATGCCCCACGCGTTACCTTGCAATACACCCACATTATTTTTTGAGTTACGCACACTGGTCATATTGCCAAAAGAGGCGACCATAGTACCGGCAAGAGATAAACCTAAACCGAGCATGGCCGTACTGGATAAATCAAAAGTACGGATGTCTTGCCAAAACAAGGCCACGATACCAGCCAAACCCAAAGCGGCCCCAACAAACATCCGTGGTGCAATGGATTTACCAAAAAACAAACGGTTGTTGATGATGTTCATGATGAGCAACATCGAAAAGGCAATCGACGTCATGGCAGAGGTTAAATACGCCTGCGCCCAATATAACAACAGGTAATTAAAACCAAAATTACACACCGCCAGCACCACAAAAAAACGATGATCTTTAGCAGAAAATTTAAGGGGAAGTTTACGCCACAAACAATAGCCCCACATTAAAAATGCGGCGATGGAAAAACGATAAACCAGTGAGACTTCAGGCGCTACTACGCCCAACTGAAATTCGATGGCCAACCAGGTTGAACCCCAGATCAATACTGTCATCACATATAAAATGGTACTGCGCATAAAAAGCTGTTCTCAAAATAAAAACGCTAGGGCTTGGTTGGGGCGTGACTATAACTTGCAAACAGCAGTTCTAACAGCTGTGCTTAATTAAATATTTTAGAACACGCCCCTCTTCGAGGCATAACACAACTATTTATTGCCTTTAGAAACAATAACGATTGACCAAGCCAATGATAATAATTATCATTTGTAACACTATTTACAAAAATATACCTAACACCCTGCGTGTTTACGCTTTTAAAGGAATAACAATGTTGTATCGCCCAACGACTCTAGCCTGCACTATTGCCTCAGTGTTCACTTTATCAACTGCTAATGCAGAACCCACTTTAGCCAAAACAGATAGGATGGAAGTCATAGTAGTAACAGCATCAGGCTTTGAGCAAAAGTTAGTCGATGCACCTGCTAGTATATCGGTCATTACTCACGAAGAATTGAGTACTCGGCCCTACACTACGTTACTGGATGCGGTGAGAGATCTAGAGGGAGTTGATATTGGTGAAACCCGTGACAAAACCGGCCAGGGCTCTATCAGCATGCGGGGTATGGGCTCGGACTACACACTGATCCTGGTGGATGGTAAGCGTCAGAATAATCACGGTGATATTTACCCAAACAATTTTGGTGGCAATCAATTTGGCCATATTCCCCCGCTTGATGCAGTTGATCGTATAGAAGTTATTCGTGGCCCAGCATCTACTCTATATGGTGCTGATGCCTTAGGCGGCGTTATCAATATTATTACACGCAAAGTAACTGACAAATGGGTTGGCTCGGTTAGCCACAGTCGCACGCTACAAACTGATGACAACTTTGGCGAAGATATAACCTCCGAATTTAACGTGATGGGACCATTAATCCCCGGAGTCCTAGGCATGTCCCTGCGTGGCAGTGCATACAACCGTTTGTCTTCAATGCCACAATACGCGACAGTAGAGTATCCTAATGGCGAAGCTCGTGAACGCTCTTTGGGTTTTGGTGCGGGTGGCAAAACGGTTGACAATAAAAATGAGGTATTAGGCGGACGACTAAGCTGGACTCCCTCACCAAATCAAAGTGTTTGGTTTGATATTGAAACCTCCATACAACAATATGACAATACCCCTGTTATTAATGAAAACGGCGACAAAGAATACCCCGTCGGCACAGTGGATAATATTGATAGCATCTGGGCCGCCGGTAACTTTTGTAAAGGTGCTGTTGGCACCAGAGAAGATGCCTGTATTATTAATGGCGGTGAGTGGGCACGTCGCACCAACCCTCGGGCAGGTTATAGCGCAGCACAGCAATTTACCCGCGATACTTGGTCGCTAAGCCATGATGGTAGTTGGGCGTTTGGTAATAGTTTTGTTTCACTGTCTTATGTTGATACACAAAACCACGGTCGCACGCTGCCATTCACCACTACCGAACGTGAATTACTGTTAGCTATGTTTGATGCTACAGGTGTTTATGCGGATATGAGCTTGGAAGATCGCAAAGCACTAGCTGAAACGACTTTTCTGCCACGAGAAAAGCGTGTAATGGCCAGCAATCAGTACACTTTAGACGCCAAACTTGACATGCCTTTTAACTTAGCTGGCCAGCATATTTTAGTCAGCGGTATTCAAATAATTCGTGGTGAGTTGGAAGATGGTGTCTTTGGTATGGAAGATGGCACCCCTGGTGAAATACAAGAACACAATATGTGGTCTGTGTTTGTGGAAGATACGTGGGATAGCTCGGACTCATTTTCTATTACTGCTGGTTTACGCCACGACGACCATCAAGTATTTGGCAGCCAATTAAGTCCACGTTTATACGGTGTATATACATTAAATGAGCAATGGACAATCAAAGGTGGTATCAGCACCGGTTATAAAACACCAAAAACCACTCAGCTATACGACGGTGTAGTGGGTTTTGGTGGGCAAGGTACTTCACCACAATTTGGTAACTCAGCGCTTCAAGCCGAAACCAGTGTATCGTCAGAAATTGCAGCGTACTGGAATCATCAAAACGGCCACAATTTTAATCTAACCATTTTCAAAAATGAATTTGATGACAAAATTGACAGTCAACCTTGTGGTACCATTACTGGCGTTGAATGCAGCAGCACCGGTGAATACGCGGAATTAGGCTACACAAATAGCAGTAAAACCGTGAATATA
Organism: Paraglaciecola hydrolytica; assembly: GCF_001565895.1. Lineage (GTDB taxonomy): Bacteria > Pseudomonadota > Gammaproteobacteria > Enterobacterales > Alteromonadaceae > Paraglaciecola > Paraglaciecola hydrolytica. The sequence goes on along the minus strand of NZ_LSNE01000009.1, from coordinate 141,813 downwards.
GATAAGGTAAGCATACAAGGTGCAGAACTTGCCAGTCGTTGGGAAATTAATGACAGTATTGCTGCTCGCATCAATTACACCTATACCGACAGCGAACAAAAAAGTGGGGCTGAAAAAGGTCAACCTTTAGGCAATAGCTCTAAGCATATGGCTAACCTAAGCCTAAACTGGGCGGCTACCGATGCATTGAACTTGTTCCTGACGTCAGAAATGCGTACTAAACGCTATCGTTCATGGGATACCAATACCGATGCCGCGCTTTATTATGAAGGCTACCATGTGCTCCATATGGGGGCGTCATTTAAAGCCAGTGAGTCTGTCACTTTCAACTTGCGTATCAACAACTTGCTTGATCATGATTTTACGACCTACAACATTGCATTTACCGCATGTAATGACACCGCCACCAGCTGTATTTATGACAGCAATAATACAAATGGTTACAGCGCCAGTTTTATTGATGACTTCAATAACAAAGATAAAGCTCGCAATTTTTGGGCTGGTGTAAACGTCACTTTTTAATGCAGAAAATTAAAAAAGCGTAAAAAATCCAATGCCGCTTAGCGAAACAAGCGGCATTTTTTATATCCAAAATCTTTGGAATTACCCAACAACGGCAATTGAATGAGAACTCAATAAGCTTTATTCACTAGGTGGCCCTCGCGAATGAGGTGAATGGGGCGAATGAGGTGAATAAGTACAGCCAACAAACCTGCAGTTGCATGGATGAAGGATATTTACGTCAAAATCCATGTATGTTGTTTGATATTGCCAACTAAATATTAATCAGCATAACCACTACCAATAGCGCTAAAAGGCAAGTCGAGTTGCAGTTCAGGCACTTGCAACCCTATCCAAGCCGGAAAGGTATTGCTGTTAGGTCCGGGAAAGACTGTGTATTCATTGGCCCAAGGATAACGACTAACCGCATCAGTGATTTTAGGGATCAGTTCGGCCGCTTTAGCGCCCTGAATTGAAAGTAGCTTTTCAGGTTTGGCACCATACCAAAAACGATCAGGTGTGTTAGTTTGGTATTGATGTAAGGCAGGTAATCCGCGGTTAACCCGCCAACCAACTACTTCAAAGACGGTATATTCCGCTGCATTTTTGTCCTTTACGGCTATCCAACTATGTACCGCAAACCAGCCACGCCAACTAAAAGCATCGGCGGCATAAACCTCGATAACCGCCTCTTGTTGTATAGCAGGATCAGGTGCAATCCCCGCGGGTTCACGACTGGCCGTGCGCCAGTTGTTGTTTGCACAAGCGCTCAACAAGGTCACCGTTAAAATTATACCTACATAAAACTTCATCTCTACCTACCCATTTAAAACTTAGCTATCTTGTCACAATCGACCTTATGCTGACCCATAGCAAGTGGCACTGCACCTTTAAGGTTTACTCACTGTGGTATAAATATCCGCATCATCGCTGACAGTCTGTTGATACAACACTCCAATATCTGAGAGATCAAAATGGTTGCTGTTGGTATTAAAAAGCGCAGTTGCTGGATTATCTGCCTGCTTTTGCATAAGTTTAAATACCCCGTTTTCAATATACTGCCACAACCATCTGTCACCTTGTTTTTTAAGATTCAATACCCGGCCGAGCAACATGGATTGCTGCACAATATCATGATCAATGCTCAACTGAGGTATTGAGCCCACATAAAGTGCTTCATTCTGATCTTGCCACAAGGTATCTGCTGGCTCAGCAGTAAAACGTACATACTTCCATTTTGGATCAGCAAGTTGAGTTTTGTTGGTATTAAGATCGTAGAAAGTGACTTGCCAGCGGTTATCAATAAACTGACTGAAAACAAGGGTTTGTGCATCTTTAATCGACAATGCACGGAGCTCAATTTGTGGCAGCAAGAGTTTGCTATATTGCCCTGTTAACACCTCTATTTTATGAATTTCATTTAAGGTCATAGCAAAAAGATAACGACCGTCAGCGCTCCACTGCAAATCAAAATAATGACGACTATCTTTGAAATGACTGATTTTTTTAGCGTTTGAGCCATCAACATTTACTAACCATAGTTCTTCATTGCCACTGCTAACACTGACATAAGCAATACGTTGCGAGACGGCTGAGTACACCGGCAAACGATCATCCACCGAAGAACTCACCACAACGTTGCTTGCGGCATCCGTAAAATGATAAAGATGCACATTGTGGTTAACCTGCCCTGCTACAAACAAATAATCCTGACCATTACTATGGCGTTCTGGGCGCCACAATTGTTGACTACCAGAATAGAGTATTTGCGGATCATTACCCTTTAAGTCATAACTCAAAAGCTGATAAGCCGGATGCTCTCCCATCAACACCACCCTGTTGCCTGAGTGATCCCAAATACCACAACAGGTATAGGCGTCTTGTTTAAACAACAGTTCCAGTTTGTTGCTATCCAGGTCGAGTACATAAAAGCCTTCCCACTGTTGTTGATCTGGGGATGAAATCAAAATCTTGTTGTCGCTGGGATGTATGTCAAACAAACTATTACCGCCTAATACCAATGGTGGTTGGGGCAACAACTGACTCTTACCTGTTAACTGACTAAATTCATACAAAGAAAATGCGGCATTGGGACCAGGCGCAGCCGCATAAATAAAGTGCTCATCATCATGTAAAAAGGCAATTTTGCCATAACTTCCTGCTGGGCATTCGAGTAACAATTTGGCGGGTTTTACTGCGAGGCCGTCAAACTCGCGCACATAATAAGCACATGAGTCCCTTGTGGTGAGTAAATAAACCACTTTATCACCCGCATCATTCCATGCCAAAGGGCCAAGCCATGCTGTGTTTAAGTCAGTATGGCTTATTTCTATTGCCTCTTGAGTGACGATGGATTTAATCCATAAACTCAACTTTTGCTCAGTTTGTTGCGCATCGCTACGTTGCATATAGGCAAGATATTGTCCGTCAGGAGAGACTCGGGGCAACATCTCATGGCCACCCTCGCGGGTCAGTGCTTTCACGCCAACAATATTGTGGATTGGCGCCGCAAGTTTATTAGTCGCTATCCAACTTACACCGACCAGCAGCAATATTAACAAAGTGACCCAAACATAAGTTTTGCTCAACGGTGAGACTGTTTTAACACGTACATGGCTTTCTGGAACGGCATCTGAAGATATGTTTGAAGATGGATTGGTGGATATATCGAGAGTTGGTAGTGGGCTGCCATTTGATGATGCTAAAAGGGGTATTACCGGCGCAATAAACTTGTAACCTTTTTTGGGGAAAGTGGCGACAAATTGAGGTTTTTTAGCATCATCGTCAAAGGCTTTACGCAGTTTCGTCACCAATTTACTCACAGTGTTATCACTGACAACACGGTTTAACCATACATGCTCGATCAGGGTATTAATGCTGATTATTTGGTCGGTGTTTTGACAAAAATAACGTAACAGTTCTACCGCCATGGGCTCTAACTGTTGAACCTGATTTTCTGAAACCAGTGTTTGTTGTTGATCACAAAAAATAAACTGGGCAATTTGCCAACGCATGCAAAAACCTAAGAATAAACTAAGTACAAATTAAGCTGCCGAAAATAACATAGGCACTAGCCTTGGTCATCAAAAGTCACAAGAAGTCACCTTTTTATCACCTAATGTAAAAGCCTCAGCGCTAGCATTGTTGTTCATCAGGTTATTCTAAAACAAGGTTATCAACATGAACTTTAACCCCCTAAACACAAGTATCAACACAATACTGAGTTGGCATCACCAGATACGGCTAATAGGCTTGTCTTTTGTTGTCGCGGTGAGCATTTCTTGCAGCTTTTCTTACAACAATATGGCTATTGCTCAAGACACCAGCGAAGCGACTTTTAGCAGCCCTTCTCACTTAGCTAAAGCAAAAATAGATAATCTAGAACAGCTCAGAGTTTTGCTCATATCTGAAGAATTTTTAAGCGAGCTAAAGACTCTTGCCACACAACTTGAGCCTGCAGTGGTGAGCAAACAAAACATGTTTAATAGTACCGCCATAATGTCGATGCGCGCAGAATACCAAAGCTTGTTACAAGTGATTGCAGAGAATAAAAACCCCTTAGCGTTTTATCACTACACTCTCCACGCTCAATCCCTACTCAAACAAAATGTCGATAAACAAAGCAAGCAGAGCGATTACAAACAGGTGTTCAAACAAGAATTCCAGCAACAACTCACTGACACTTTTGCCGCCATGTCAGACGAAGAGCTCGTCAAGGCAAATGCTGCCTTAGGTTGGTCGGTACCCCGCGCTGAAGATTACTTATTAAATGTGTTTAAAAAATATCAGGGACTTGAACAACTAAACACTGAGCAGGTTATTGATATTATTGTTAATACTCAGCTGTATATAGTGCTGGCCGAGGTTATTCCGTTTACTACTTCCTTGTTTGCGATTGAAAATAAACAACGTTATCTGATTGAGCCTGAAATACTTATCACCACGGCGACTGGGGTAGAGTTGGCAGCAACTATTGTCAGAAAAAAAAACGATAAACAAAAACGCCCTGTCGCTTTGCAATTTACCATTTATGCTGATGTGGATCAGCACATCAACACAGCTATCCACGCGGCGGCCCATGGTTATGTCGGGGTAGTAGTTAACTCACGGGGTAAACGTTCAAGCTCCAATAACATTACTCCCTGGGAACATGACGGTGAAGATGCTACGGCGGCTATTGATTGGCTAAGCAAACAACGTTGGAGTGATGGGCAGGTGGTGATGTATGGCGGCAGTTACAACGGTTTTACTCAATGGGCCGCGGCAAAATACATGCACCCTGCCCTTAAAACTATTGTGCCTTATGCAGCCGCCAGCCCAATAACCGGATTGCCTTATGAAAACAACATTGTATTAACCGCCAATTATGAATGGGCGTTTTACGTAACCAACAATAAAACCACCGATCCCAGTGTGTACAGTGACTGGCAACTCAGTAATCAACGCACCCAAAATCTATATACCAGCGGCCGCCCCATTGCAGATATTGATAAAATTGATGGCAAAGCTAATCCTTGGTTTCAGCTTTTATTGTCCCATCCAAGTTATGATGAATACTATCAGGCCATGCTGCCCTACCAACAAGATTATGCCAACATAAACATCCCGGTGTTATCGATTACCGGTTACTTTGATGGCGGCCAGATTTCAGCAATAGATTTTTTAAAAAGGCATTATCAGTACAATAAAAATGCCAACCATACCCTGCTTATTGGCCCTTATAATCACTTCACCGCCCAAAATATTCCGCGCTCTCATGAAGGCAATTATCAGCTTGATGAAGTTGCCTTAGAAAAAGACACCGAAGAACTAACTTTTGCATGGTTTGATCACCTATTGTTTAATAAAGCCAAGCCTAAACTGCTTAAAAGCAAGGTCAATTATCAATTGATGGGCAGTAATACTTGGCAACACCACAACTCTTATGAACAACTCAACCAACAAACAACCCGCTATTATTTGGGCAGTAAGGCCGATAAAGAGGGGCGATATACCCTAACAACCTCAGCCGAACCCATACTGAATGCGGTCAGCCAAACCATTGATATGACGGATCGCACAGAACAACGTAATATTAATCACTGGTCGGTGATTGAAGATAAGTTAAACGAGCCCAATGGTTTGGTGTTTGTTAGCCCTAAATTGGATAAACCCATGCAGTTTGCTGGCTCGCTAAGCGGTTATTTTTCTATCGCAATCAATAAAAAAGACGTGGACATTGGTTACAACCTGTATGAACAGTTGCCTGATGGCAAGGTATTTCATCTAGCTCGTTATATAAGCCGTGCCAGTTACGCCAAAGATATGAGCAAGCGCCAGTTATTAGTACCCAATCAAAAAACCATAGTGCCGATTACGAATACTCGCATGAGCGCCAAACTGCTCAATAAAGGCAGCCGTATAGTTCTGGTCTTAAACGTCAATAAAAATGCGGATGCACAGGTGAATTTAGGCACAGGAAAAGACGTAAACAACGAAAATATCGACGAAGTGGGTGAGCCATTAACCATTAGTTGGTTCAACGACAGTCAAATCAATATTCCACTCTCACCCTGGGTTGATATTTAGCTAAGCTCATCGCTTGGTTTTTTAAATTTTCGCTGAGTGTACATTTATTTAATGGAGTTGGTATTAGATGTTACTGGCAGGGTGCGCTTGCTAGATCGATGCTGTGCATTGGCGGCGATAGCCGCCTGCCAGTCAAGAAAGCGTGCATAGGCGAAATGCGCGATTATGCCAAGGAGAACAAACAGCGTACCGAAGATCGGATCCTTGCCGGTAACAAACAACATCACCTGCCCTACCATCGCCAAGATGGTGCCGAAGATGAAAATCGCCAGCGAATGCCGCCCCACGGCAACAAGCGGGTTCGACAATGGCAGAGCTGCCCAGCGAGACAGCACAGGGATCGTGGCCAACAGATAGGCTGCGCAAAGCACATGAAGCAGCCTTGTCAGTGACAGAAATGTCTTGTCAAAACCAGTCAGCACTCTGGGCAGACCGAACGAAATATCAATAGACCACCAAGAAAACATCACCCAGAGTATAGATATGAACAAATAAAGACCCGCTGACACCGCGAGTATCGGGTTGAAACCAATACCCTGATTTTTAGCCTTCAGCATGCCAATAAATCCGATGACAAAAAGAAACTGCCATGATAATGGGTTGAGAAACCAATAGCCGTCGTCGAGAAAATTAGGTGGCGCTACCTGCCATATGCCGGCGCATAGCCAGATCGTACCTGAAACCGCAAGGAGCAGATGAGGTCCGCGAGCGTAGAGCCAGAAGTAGCACGGCAGCATGAGAAAAACAGCGGCATACATGGATAGGATATTGTTGTAGCCAAACTGGTGGCCAAGTAAAACGACACCGACCAGTCCTTGCTCCGTATTGTCGACAACAGCCCTGAGGTTGATTTTAGAAAGCAATTCTGGCTGAGCGAACCACAGCGCCCCTCCCGCGAAGATGGCAAAGGTCACAAGACTCGTCATGATATGTGCGGTATAGAGGGTCAGAGCTCGGCGCAAAATACGCAATGTCGTGGCGAGCCGTTCGCCAATGCCAAACCGCCTACCATAGGCGAGTGCAACGGACATACCGGAAATCAGTACAAAGGCCTCAGCGGAATCGGAAAAACCAAAATTCTTGTGCGTAATATATTCGAGATACTGTCCAGGCACATGGTTGATGAATATCATCAACAGAGCAATCGCCCGAAAGACGTCTAGCCGTGTATCGCGTAATGGCCGCTCCACACCTTCCGGTGCATTCATTTGTGTCATTCGTTCCAATCCATTAACGAGAGGACCAGCACAAATATCCCTCGTTTAAAGCTGTTTGTATGTGGCGAGAGTAAACGCTATTTCTTATTGAATCAATGAGTAACAGGCTCGTCTTGGCGCAAAATCGACCTTAATGGTTGAGCCCAGCCTCACTCAATTCGAACGTATTAATTCAGACGATAACCCTTCACCCTTGAAGCCGCACGTTGGTTGGCTGCACTCATTCTCCGCCGTCGTGCAACGCCAATAATTTTGGGCATATACAAACTTATATTTATTTGATTTTTATACAAATAATAATAAAAACAACGCAAATTATGCAGAGTTGAGGTTAGCTCAATATACCTTTAAGCTTATCGCTAGCTTTTTCTAGCAACTTATCTTTTTGCTTTTCGAGTTCTTCTTTTACTTTTTTCTTAGCCTCTTCAGCCAAGCGTTTTTTGACTTCAGATTTAGCGGCACTAATCACGTTATCGAGCATGGCATTGATGACAGCAAGACCCACTTGGTCGGCTGGCAGGCCATTAGGTTGTCCAAGAGGACCTGCATTAAAAGTAGGCAAGATGACTTCATATTCTTTTGTGTCAATTTTTAGGTCACCCGTGGACAATTTTTCAAAATTGAATTTAAGACGAACCTTGCTCACTGTTACGTTTTCAACAATCAACAAAGGATTGGCGCCTTCTTTTGATGCCGACTCATTGTTAGTCTTTGGCAAATTAGCCATTAAGTTGTCTTTTAGCACCAGCAGATTACCCTGCCCACCCGCGTCTAGTTCATATAGAAAAGTTGGCGCATTGATGTTAATCGTCTGCACAATATAAGGCTCATTAATAACGTCGCCTAAATCGAGTGTGATTGAATCAACACTAAACGCGTTTTCATTACTAAAGCCTGATGGATTTTCTATATTCAGACTATTGATGTCCATTCGTCCCTCAGTTAACGCCAGATCTACGCTTGCAACCGATACCGCGGCGCCAAGATATTTACTGCCCTGTTGTTCAATTTGGCTTCGAATAAAATCCCCTGCCCCACTTAACACATACCAAGCAAAACCCGCTATCAGTAGAGCAAAAATCATCAATCCTTTTTTCATCTATTTTCTCCAAGTTATTTAATTAATATTATCTTTGTCACTTAAAACTACCATTCAATAGTCGGACACAGTATTGACGATATCTGTGCAGTTCAATAATCAATCGTTTGCTAAATCACGCCAAATTCAGATTAACACTTATCTTTGGGTAAAATGTTGTTGCGGGGCTCTTAGTAGACTTAGGTAGTTTTACGCGTGTAGCGAAACAAACCAATGTTTCTAAATCCATGATCAGTAAGGAAATCAGCCGCCTTGAAGAAGAATTGGGTGAGCCTTTACTGCAGCGCTCCACAAAATTAATGCAATGTATCGAATATCTTGAGCATTGGTTTGCTAATAAATAACGATAAAAAATGGCTAGACTAACCAACATAATGTTGGAATTTTTGCCGCCTGTCGGGTTTTTGTCGACATGTTTTCGGGCTAATTCAGTATATTAATAGGTCATTAACGCTATATTTGAAACAAGAGAATTAATCTAGGTAAATGACAATAGTATTAAGGTTTTCACACCCTTGGCCCATTGATAATCTCTACTAACTTACCGTTTTGAAATTCCAGAATTTTTACGAATTTGCCTTTTTCAGGTATGTAGGTATAACGCTCTATTTCCACGTAGCTATTTTTGACTTTAGTTTTACCGGTATTTTCTATATCGAAAGGTTGGCCACATTTTAATTTCACTTCTACGGTGGTATCGCCCGTTCTGACTAAGCTATTTCCGCATCTCAAACTGTCCGCCAAGGCTGAACTTGCACAGAAAAGTGTTAAGCCGATAAAACCTGTAAATTTCAAAATACGATAACTTTTCATCTATACCTCAGTGGTGAGTTTTAGCCAACTTTGTTTACCCTGACATAAATCTCATTACCAGGTCAACTCACCGCTTAAATTTGGTTTCTAAGATTACCGAAGAATTAGTGCGCTCTACCCCTTCTAAATTACCGATGTCATCAAGGATTTTACTGAGTTGTTCCAGTGATTGGGCGTATACCACGGCAATCAAATCGAACTCGCCGCTAATGGCATAGAGTTCGGTAATTTGACTCAATTGCCCCAGCTGTTTATTGGTTTTGGCCGTGAGCTTTTGTTTGACCTTAATCGCAACGTGAGAGCACACAAGTTGGTTTAAATATTCACTGCCAAATTCAACCGAGTAACCTTGAATCACCCCCGATTGCTCAAGGCGACTTAGGCGATTTTGCACCGTAGAACGTGACAAGTTTAATAGCCGAGCCAAGTCTGAAATAGTCGCGCGGGCATTAGCGCGCAAATAGCCAATCAGTTGATTATCTTTATCACTGAGCATATTGATTAATAAGTTGGTTAATTTGCTAAATCTTACCGTTAATTTACCCAGTTTAACACTGCAAATTTAACGAGTTTTATTCAACAATATTGCCCTGCTCTAACAATAATAAAAATTAAGGTACAGCACAGCACATGCAAATTATCCGTCCCATTCGTCAAAGCGATTTTGCCGCCCTCAAACAAATATCTATCGAGGCTGGCCATGGTTTCACCTCGCTACCACAATGTGACGATCAATTAACCGCAAAAATCCAACATGCTGAAACAGCGGTAAGTGACGCACTTCAAGCAAATAAAGATGGCAGTTATTTATTTGTTTTAGAAGATAGCGAAACCCAAACCATTTTAGGGACGACAGGTATCGAAGCTTGTGTCGGCCACGACTCTCCCTTATATCATTACCGCATCAGTCAAAATCGTATAGGCTCTAAATTACTTGGAGTAAACCGCACTGTTAACACCTTAAGTGTTTGCAATGATTACCACGGTGCGTCCGAGATCTGTACTTTGTTTTTACGTAAGGCTTATCGTAACGGTTCGGCTGGACGATTACTGTCTAAAATCCGTTTTTTGTTTATGGCACAACATCCAGAGCGTTTTTCATCTACTGTCATTGCCGAGATGCGCGGAGTAAGCGATGAACATGGTCAATCACCTTTTTGGCAATGGTTACAAGAGCACTTTTTTGATATTGATTTTGCCACCGCGGTGCATTTGGTAGGTACGGGGGAAAAGCATTTTATTGCCGAATTAATGCCTGCCTATCCGATATATCTGAGTTTGCTTAGTAAAGAAGCACAGGCCGTAGTGAGCCAGCCCCACAACAGCACGGTACCTGCCTTACGTTTATTGCAGCAGGAGGGATTTCAGCATAAGGGCTACGTTGATTTATTTGATGCAGGGCCAACGGTGGAAGCACAGTTACATGACATTGCCAGTGTAAAAAACAGTACACTTACCAAGGTAAAGGTCACTGCAGTTCAAGGGAAAGAATCTATTATGTTATGTAATACCAGTGTCGAACACTTTCGTGGTGCTATCTCCGACCAAGTTAAATTTGATGAAAATTCTCAAACCCTATTTGTTTCTCCTGATGTCGCTAACCAATTATTACTTGGCTCCCAAGATGAGGTACGTTTTATGGTTATGTAGTTTGTAAAAACCGACTGCTCACTATGTAAAAGTTGCCTACCCACATCAGTAAACAGATTGTGAAACTCACACATATCAACAAAAACGTTAAAACCACAAGTCATTTCAATGGATGTTAACTCGCAAAAAACACTACAAAACAACGACATATCAGTAGCTTAAGAAAATCCCCCCACCTCAACATTTTAACTCAGCACATTACAACTTGTTTGGCACTGATTCTGCTCTTTGCTATTAACATCGTAATTAGGAGCCCCAACATGAAACTGAAAATTTGTTTATTACTATTATTGCTTGGCTGTGGTAGTTCGCTTTTGGTATTCAGTGAACCAGTAACACCACAAGATCCAGATAAAACCTTGCCAACTCAGCTTATAAAGTTAAAAAAAGCCATTGAAACTGCAAGTTACAATCCTGATGAGCGTAATAGCATGTTGCGTTATCAACGTGCCTTACTTTATTACGTATCAGCAAAACAACGTCTGCAATTGAATTGGCGCAAACAAGCGATTGAAGATGCACAAAGAGGGCTCAAGCTGTTAGAAATGAATGAGCTAAGCGAGCAGAACCAGACTGAGCAGAATGTGTTATCGGTTTCTTAATAGGTAAGTTAGGCTGATTAATTATCTACTTTATGCGCTGAGCAAACAAAATCTGAAAATCTGCTTGTGCGAATAATTGGATTAATTCGAACAGCGATAAGTGGCAAGACTTCTTTTTTTGTGACAGACCAAGTACCCTGAATAAAACTCAGGGATAAGCTTATGCAAAACAATAATAACAGCCATATTTCTCACCTATCCGCCGCCATTATTGGTTTACTTATCCTAGGCACCCTTGTTTTAGGTTGGTTGTCACAAAAACCCTCTGACAAGGCCTACGCTCTCAATGACGAAAACAAGTTTTCCCAGCAACGCGCCTTTGAACACATTAACGTTATTGCCAGTAAACCCCACTACACAGGTTCGGTAGCGCATAATGAAGTGCATGATTATATTGTGCAGCAGCTACAAACTATGGGGCTCGAAGTAGAAACCCAAAACACCCTTGCGCTTTCGCCTTATTACTACGCATCGGCCTATGTGGCCAATATTGTTGCGCGGCTTCCTGCAAATTCAAATAACCCAGCCAATATACTGACTATTCAAACCGACAAAAAAGCCTTGGCGCTGATGTCCCATTATGATTCTGCGGTCTCATCGTCATTGGGAGCCAGTGATGCAGGCAGTGGAGTAGCGACTATTTTAGAAGCGCTTCGGGCTTTTATTGCAAGTAAACAACAACATAGTAACGACATAGTAGTGATTATCACAGATGCTGAAGAAGTAGGTTTACTCGGCGCTCAGGCTTTTGTTGAACAACACCCTTGGGCAAAAGATATTGGCTTAGTGCTTAACTTTGAAGCGAGGGGCTCAGGTGGCGCGAGTTTTATGTTGCTTGAAACGAATAGTGGCAATAGCGCATTAATAGAAAAGTTTAAACAAGCCAATGTACCCTACCCTTTGGCTAACTCGTTGATGTATAGCATTTATAAAATGCTACCTAACGATACTGATCTGACCATATTCCGTGACCAAGCGAATATTAACGGATTCAATTTTGCCTTTATCGATGACCATTTTGACTACCATACGGCGCAAGATACGCCTGAACGTCTTGATCGCTCAACCTTAAACCATCAAGCCAGTTACTTAGTTGCCTTACTCCCTTTGTTTGCGAACACCGACTTAAACACGCTTAAGAGTGATGCCGATCAAGTTTATTTTAATCTAGCAAATTGGCTTTTGGTGGATTATCCCTTTAGCTGGGTATTGCCCATATTTATTATTTTAATTGCGCAGTTTATCATTTTATTAATTGTAGGTTTATGGCGCAGGACCTTGACCTTAGCAGGCTTGTTGCTTGGTTTTATACCTGCCCTAACCAGTGTATTAAGTGCAGGCGGAATAGGTTATCTGTGTTGGCATTGGTCGCTTTGGCTGTTTCCAGAATTTATCGATACCCCCCAGGGTTTTACCTACAGTGGACATTGGCTGATTGCTCTAGCTATCCTGTTAAGTATCATATTAAATGCCGCTATTTATCGTTGGACTGAATATAAGTTTGCAAAAATTTCACCGCTTGAATGGTTGTTGGCTCCCACCTTTTTATGGTTACTTATCAATGGCGTGATTGCCCTACATCTTACCGGAGCAGGCTTTTTAGTCTTGCTATTAGTGGCTCCTTTAAGTGCCTTGGCCTATTCGATCGTTAAACCGCAAAAAAACATTCATCCCGTTATTTATATCTTACTCAGTTTGCCAGGCATCTTAGTACTGGCGCCACAGATCCCGATGTTTGTTATTGGTTTGGGTTTGTCGCTACTGTATATCGCCAGTATTTTAACCAGTTTATTGCTCATTGTACTCTTACCTATTTGGGTAAAAATGCCTTATTTTAAATGGCAACAAAGGACATTGGAGCTTGCCACCCTCGTTTGTATCATAGGTTTAGTCATTAACACGGGCTACTCGCAAGATCAGAAAAAACCAAGTAGCCTCAATTATTTGCTTGATGGTAATTCAGGCAAGGCCATGATGTTTACCTATAACCCACATCTGGATATTTATACTGAGCAAGTACTAGCAACAGCGGACCAGGGCAGCGAATTAGTAGAAGGCATTTATCCTATGAATCCTTGGCGTAAACCTACGTTTAGTAGAATAGTACAAGCCATTGATTTAGCTCCACTAAATTACCAAGCGACACAAACTAACATGACAGAAAACCGCTTTGTAGTAAGTTTGTTAGTTACACCACAAGCTGAGAGTGCGCGAATTCAGTTAGCCACAGATAACGCCATGATGATTGAATCGATCAGCGTTGATGGACAGGCATTTACCTCAGAAGGCAAAGCTCATCAACGAGGGTTTTTCTTCACGCATACTGTGAGCCAAACCAAACCGATATTGATTGAGTTTACTTATACCGCTGAACAAGAAGTCGAGATACGCTTGCTAGATACCCGCTTTGATTTAGCTAAGGTCATGCCCACTTTGGTAACACGGCCAGCGTTTATTATGCCATCGCCCTTTCGTTTGACCGATGCCACGGTGATCAGCGAAACTCTTCGTTATGCCCCTCACAATGCAGAGCACAACGAATTAGCTCCTCTGGCGTCTGCGCCCCAATAATATTGCTTGGCAGAGATCCCAATGCCCATACACACTAAAAAGTGAGCTAATTAACCAATGATTAGCTTACTTTTTTAGCCACTACATCAATATAATAAATAAACCATTGATTTTTATAGCAATAAAATATGGCATCAGCTTTGCTTTATCTATGTTATAGATGGCGGTATTCGCCACATAAGGCACAACAAGGAGCACAGCATGTCTAAGAAAAAATTATTTTGGATCGCATTTTTTGGCTTAACTTTAGTTGAAATAGGCCAGATGGCTTATTCCCATGACAAGCCAGTAACGGTAGTAGCTACAGCTATGGCAAACAACCACATTCTAACAGAACAATGCACCATGCAAGTTACGTCTGAATTGAAAGCACAACACAACAGTGTATTCGGACAACCACCAATTATGTTGATATAACCAGAGTTTAGCGTGACTCTGGTTGCTCAGCATTTTGGGTATTTTCACCCGGGGTAATAAACAATACTTTTGCGGATGTCGCTATCTTCGCGGTATGCCAGATACCTTTTGGCACTACGACATAAGAGCCCTGTTGATCTAACAATAAACTTTGGTCACCAGAGTCTGTTTTCAATATAAATTCACAATGCCCAGCGAGCAATACCACTATCTCGTCCCCTGCCGGATGACATTCCCACGTCGGCCAGTCCTGAGTAAAATCATGGACGGCTATCAATACATGATCTTTAAATCCTGCATAATTTTTATCTAGATCAGCATAAAGGGATGGCTCATTTACCACCTGCTGCACACTAAGATCAGGTTTTAAAACCGCAAATACCTGAGCCAGATTTTCCACGGATAAGTTCATTCGAAGTACCTTTAATTAAATTTTAAGTTGTAGTCTGGTTAATTCTGATTGCTTCACTTTAACAGAAATAAACTTGTCATTATTTTATTCAAATATAGTGGGATAATTAACTAACTTTCAAAAAAGCATAACGTAAATTGTGATGCATGCGTATAGAGCTCCCTCTGTTGAGCTTTTTAAAATAATTATTGCGGGAATAAAAAATAAATACGTAGCTGGCAATTCTGTTTCAAAAGAATACTATCGCGACATCATTTTTCTTCACAGGAAGCACTTTATGTCGGTAGATATTACCAGCGCGATTATTGATTGGCAGTTGCAAAAAGAAGGGGCAGAACAGCATTTTTATTTGGTCATTTACGATCATCTGAGAAAGCTTGCGTCCGAAAATAGAAAACGTGTGTTGTTAAAGTTTGGTGATGCGGCAATCCAAGAGCATGTCAACTCGACTACCTCACTCGTGCACGAATTGTACATAAGGTTACAAAATGGTAATGATGAGTTTTATGCCAATCGTAAAGAGTTTTTCACTATGGTGGCGCGCTCCATCCACAACGTATTGGTTGACCAAGCAAGAAAAACACAAGCCAATAAACGCAACGCTCACACTATGGAATATTCTGAAGAGCTTAACGATGAGATAATCGATGACTCAGATGATGAATTTCTAGCACTGAATGA
Organism: Paraglaciecola hydrolytica; assembly: GCF_001565895.1. GTDB lineage: Bacteria > Pseudomonadota > Gammaproteobacteria > Enterobacterales > Alteromonadaceae > Paraglaciecola > Paraglaciecola hydrolytica. The sequence goes on along the minus strand of NZ_LSNE01000009.1, from coordinate 126,282 downwards.
AGCAATTGAGCGCTTAGAAGTTGAATTTCCGAGGCAGGCACAAACCGTTAAATTGAAATATTTTGGTGGTTTATTAGTGAAAGAAATTTCTGAAATCGTCGGTATCAGTGTATCCAGTGCTGAAAAAGATATGGCTTTTGCTAAATCTTGGTTAAAAACACAACTATCGGCATGAGTATCACGATCCTTAAAACTTCATACTCAATGATACCCATCAAAGTATCATTATCACCTTGGATAAAACTATTCACAATACAATTTGGCGAGCAGAAAAAGTGCTGTTTTTTCAAAACTGGAACCCAACAAACGCAGCTTGAGTTTAATCTGGCAAACGAGGATTTTTATTTCAAAATTACCACTACAAACAATACAAATGTGGTGATCTTAGGCATATATCACGCAAATGTGCCCTACAAACTACAAGCCTTAGATTTGCTAGATTATAAAAAAATATCCATTTCAAGCGCCATAAGTCTCTAATTAGGTTAAATAATTCAACTAAAAACTATTAATAAATTTTATTTCGTTTTATTCTGCGACCACGATATTCTCAATTGAGCAGCCCTTTTATTTCAAGGACGTTGTTTAGCAGTATGGAATAAACTCACCGTTGCAAACGCCAAACACCTCAGGCTCAACGCCAATTAATTTGCGTACACTCTATGAGCATTATTGCGCACTGGGTGACATGAGCGAAGGTGCACAACAGATCTACCTCGCCCAACTTAATAATCCAGATATTGTTAAACAACTGCGGGCCATGTTGGCCACACAACATGATACCAGTTTTGATACCTTAATCGGCCTGCAAGTCAGTGCGGTAACCGGTGATGCGCACATCGAAGCCCTGCAAGGGCAGCGCATTGGCCCCTATGAGTTGGTGGAGATTTTAGGTAAAGGGGGCATGGGCATTGTGTATCATGCCAAACGGGTTGATGGCGTCTTTGAGCAATGTGTGGCCATCAAGTTTGTTTACCCCAGTATTGCCGCACTAACAGGTGCAGAAACGGTATTTTTTGAAGCGCGCTGTTTAGGTCGCTTAGCCCACAACAATATTGTACGGGTGCTGGATGCCGGGCAATTAACCTCTGGCGCGTGTTATTTTGTGATGGAATACATCGAAGGTGTCGCCATCGACCAGTATTGTCACATCAATAGTCTTTCCCTCACGGCTATCGTGACATTACTGCTCAATGTATGTGATGCCCTGCACACCGCCCATCAGCTTAATATTGTGCACAGTGATATTAAACCCAACAACGTGGTGGTCAGTGTTAATGGTGAGGTCAAGGTACTGGATTTTGGCATTGCCAAAATGACCGACGACAGTTTACAAAACGATAAACAGCGCAATGCCATTGGTGGCGCAAGTCGCAGTTTTGCGGCGCCCGAGCAACTGTCTGGCCAGCCCATTACTCTAGCAGCGGATATCTACTCCTTTGGTAAATTACTGAGCTTTTTAATGGAGCGTTGCACTCTGTTAGAGCGAACAGACAAGACGGCAGTAAGTTTAGGTAAACGCAGAGAGTTAGAAGCCGTGGTAAAACACTGCCTGCAAGCTTTACCGATTAATCGTTATGCCGACATAAGCAGCCTTAAACAGGACTTGCTGTGTTGGCAACAACATTACCCCCTGAGTTTTCAAGTTAAACAACCCCATGTAGTGGCGCGTAAATGGCTGTTTAGACACCGCATTCTGATAGCCAGTGCGCTAATTATTTTTAGCAGTGCCTGCGGCTCACTTTACCTAAACAACAAAATCGGCTTAGAGCAAAACCAATCGGAAGAAGTCGCTAAGCAGCTCGACCAAATTATCCGCCTCACTGCCCCACAACAATTTGGCCAAGGCAATATACAGCCGGTGCAATTGTTACACAGCAGTTTTGAGCAGGTTATTGGTTCAAAGGCCTTAACCCTTAGCTCGCAGTACCGTATTATCACTACCCTGGTTGAGAGCATGTTTGGTTTGGGTGAGTATCAAAAAATACTGACTATGCTGCAACAAACCCTGCACATCGACGGTATGCAAACCCTGGATGACCAACAAGAAAATGCCTTAACCCGGCTCAACATTAGGGCTTTGTTAAAGTTAGGCCATCGTTCACAGGCCCACAGCCTTTATCTAAGTACCTTGGCCCGGCAGCAAAATACCAATGCCCCACTGCGCAGCACGTTGTTACTGCAGCTGAGTATTAGCAGTGCGTTAATTGACCTTTTTGGTGAGCAAGGGATAACACAATGGCAACAAATCAATGATGTTATCTTGGCCAATTTACCGCTGTTTAGTGATAAAGAGCGCATTGAAATCAATATTAATGAAATTTTTAGGCTCTATGAAAATATTGAATATGCATTAACAAAATATGAAGATCTTGAGGCAGTGCCGACAGCTAAGATTGCCAACTTACAGGCAAAAATAGACACCTTTTTGACAGACATTCCTGTTACCCATCCCGAATTTTCAACGGTTATTGCAAGAATATCTGACCTTGACCTGATGTTGCGTCAACAGCGGTCTTATATCCAAGGCTTGGTGGCGGCACTACCTCTTATTGAGACCACTTATGGGGCGCATCACCCAATTGCGATTCATGCATTAAACACCACTGCGAATATTTACTTTGCAGATCTTAATGATCCCTCTGCGGCCCTGCCATACAGTGAACTGGCTTTTAAGCGCTCTGCCCAATTGAAAGGAAGAAGCCGAACGAGAGTGATCAAAAATCATACGACTGTACTTGACGCAAATGGGCTGCATTCACAATCAATGGTGGCTTTTCAACTCGGTTTACAAGAGGCTTTAAGCACCAACGATGACCTCTATCAAATTTACAGACTATGGGCGAGTTATGTTTGGAATACCCTAGAATTTGATTACGCTAAAGCCTTAATACAATTGTCTGAGCTGATACTTTGGCTAAATACCAATAAAGATAACATTATTACAAAAGTAGATTTAAACGTCGAACTACTGATTTTACAGGCCTTACAACTGGGCCTTGAGCGCCAGCCAAATAAGGGCTTAGCCTTAATCAATGCTAATGTAATCCGTTTTGATGGTTTAAGCTTTTTTCCACTCGATGCCGTACAAGAATACCTGCTGCGTAAAAGTGGTGACTTTGCTGCCAGTAAATTAGCTGGCAGTAAGCACTTAAAGAATATTAATGACTTTACTTATCTCTATGATTTAACTGGCATATACCAAGATATTACTTTTTGGTTAGCACAAGCCCATGCAGAGCTTGACGAAGGCGCAGAGGCACAGCGTACCCTGCAAGAAACCTTTGACTATAACCACCAGATTAACCCCAGTAGCGATAATTTTTGGTTACAAGTCACCTACACCATTGCAAAGCACTATCAACTGCAACTCGACACCAAAGGTTTAACCATGGTGCCGATAGACGACAGTTTTTTATCCTTTTACCCTAGATGAACTGAATTGTTCTTGTAAAATCAATAGTGCCTCAGAGCCGACTTTAAAGGCATGTTTAGCCGAAGTATCGTACCAAGCTAAAAAGGTTTTAAACATTTTATCTCCGTTGCGATGGCGTTTAATTGCCATTGTTATTGCGCTAACAATGCCCCCACCTACTAACCACAAAACCATGAGTGCCTCATTGTCGTTTTTCCAGTTAATATTAAACATTAAGATAATTGGCAATATCCACAACAAATGCCAAAGGCCGATTGAATTGCTGTGAACATGATCAAATAGATCTCTTGCAGACATGCCTTGATAGGTCAACTCATGGGATTTTTCGCCATCACTATGATGCACACAGACCATTGGCTGAACGTCGTCTTGCCACATTTGACCAAAGCTGGCACCCTGTTCAATCACCGAGTCTGGCTGATTTTCGCCTTGCTTATGATAGATCCAACCTAAACTGACAATTTGCCCCACCGATAACTTAGCCATGTTTAAATCGACCAGTCGATAGTTAAACACCTCGTTTTTGTCATTTTTTACTTTGATATAGTCATACTGAGTTACAATCGTTTTTACATTAACGTCTTTAACATAACTATTACCATTACGTGTGGTACCTTTTCGTTGGTTAACAATGGTGCGACTGGTTTTATCTTTTTCATGTTCTTCGACGATAAAATGCTTCCATTCAATTTGCATGTTTTCCTTTTTTCCTTTCCCTTTACTATTGTAATACTTAGAGAAAATATCGCTTTTTTGTAAAACATGTATATCGTTGAATAATTTCTTTTTAATCGCCTTAGCTACAGCAATTTGTTTCATTTCTTCGTTGATGAGTTGATTGACTGCATTTTCATCCATTGTCGCTATACCTCAAATAGTGTTGAGGTAACATCTTGGCAAAAGATCCTCCTAATAAAATAGATACGTAATTTTTGCTATAAACCATAATGGCTCGGCAAAATATTTTTTTAATTTTTATTTACGGTAATGGATGAAAGCTGCGTAGCTTTTTTAGTAAGTTGATTTTGTAGATGCTCGACATGCACTTAAAAAGAGGATGTATGTATGGGCAAACAGCTGTTTCACTCGATTTTATTGATATTACTTTTAGGCGGATGTGGAGGTGGCGGTTCAGGCAGCAGCACACCCACAAAGCCCACAACGCCCACAACGCCCACAACGCCACAACCAACTAACACGGCACCAACCTTAACGATGAGTCCTTCAACTATCACAATGGACGAAAACACGTCTGTTGAAGTGGCCTTACAATTTTCAGATGTAGACGGTGATAACGTCAATATTACGGTAAATGAGACACACAATTACCTTACTACAAGTATTAATGGTTCAACGCTTACTCTTACCGCAAGCGAAGTAGAAGCAACGCAAAATACCACAATTCAAGTGGTAGCAAGTGATGGTAAGGCCAGCACAACAAAAACCTTGTCCTTAACGGTTAAGAACATTATTCAGGTCATTAATGGCGCACCTGTTATTACTATGGATTCTACGCCTTTGGAAGTGAAGGTCGGTGAAAAAATAGGTTTTATTGGCTACACAGTTCTTGATCCAGACGGAGATCAGATTGATGTGAGTTCTTTACAATTTCAAGCCGACGAAGGCTTATATGTGGAACCATTTGACGGATGGTTTGACGTTAGGGGCGATACCGTAGGACTTAAAACAGTTAAGTGGTCAGTAGCCGATATTCACGGCAATAGAAGCGAAGCATTTAGTTTTACGGTGAATGTTATTGAAGATACAACACCAAAAAATGACTATGCCCCAAAAGTGAGGTTTAACGAAGATAAAGATGGAAAGGGTTTACTTATCTCTATGTCATCGGACGAAGAGTATTTCTACACCTTTACCATTACTGACGAGGATGGAGATACCAATTTTGATTGTCGTTTTGATATACAAGACACCTTTAACCTTCCTGATACTTTCACTTATCAATTTGATTGTAAAAATAGATGGTTAAAAGTCAAAACAGGTTTTGTAGGTAAAGACGGTATTGCCATATTTTCCTTCTTGGTTAATGACGGAAAAAACAACAGCCAACCGACCACTGTAAGTATGAATTTTTTAGAACAAAACACAGAAGAAGCACAAATCATACTTGGTGAGTTTGATAGACCTTTTTTCAAGATAGGTAAAAATTCAACAAAAACACTTTCATACACCATTAAAGACGATCTTCCAGAGAACGTTAAGTTTGAAAAAATTGAATACTGGTATGGCGATATGGATGAAGTATCAATATCACATGAAAACGGCTTATTCACCATTACCGCCAATGATGTAGGTGATTATGGCGAAACATACGGATTTGCGGCTCAATTCTTTGATGGCAGCATATTAATACAAGTTAATTTAGAAATAATGGTTATTGCGAATATTGATACTGAAATTAATCGTGAAGCCCTAAAAATGAAATTGAAATATGAAAATTCATATTATCAAACCAGAGAATATAATTTATTAGGTTATTTCTACACTGACTATTTATTTAATATCGGAAAGATTAACTCATTACAAAAAGAACAGTATGAAAATAAATTATATGGTGATAACAGAGCCGCTTATTCAATCATTTTACAATATATCGGTGGTATTCAATTATCAGTTGATACAGGTGAATTTGAAACAGACGATGGACTACTTGGATCATATAACTCCTTATTTAATTCATTCCTTGAAAACTTGGTCAATACAGGTGAAGCGATTGTTCCAATTATTAATGAGTTAGCCGCACTTGATGACAAATTATTTACAGTTGAGTTTAGTAAAGATTATGAATGGTTAGACGAAGATAAAACATTCTTTTCACGGTTTATCGGTAATGCCCAATATGGTGAATATAACAAAAGTAATAAGTGGGTTTACAGTGATAAATATAAGTTATTAAGAGCGTTATCACAAAGAACAAACACTACTGACTTTGTTAACTAATTTAAAAATTAAGCGAGATATCAAAATGAAAAAATTATTTATAGTATTTATCACCGTTTTAATCACAGCATTAAGCGTTTCAGCAAAAGACAATGGCGAACTTGATTTACGCAATGTTTTAATGAAAAGAGTGGATGACAGTAATGTTTTCCAAGTGATTGTTAAGTTCACTAATCCTCACCACCATAAAATATTAATTAATATTCCTGAATATAAAAGCACAGGGGATGAAGGCGAGTTTGATAACTTAATGGAGCAAGCATACAACATTGAAAAAAATATATATGAAGATGCCGCTTATAATTTAATTGAAAAACTTGAAAATAATTTAGGCGCAAAAATAAGACATTTAAGAACAATGTCATTAGGGAATGATTTAATTGAGATCACAACAACAAAATCTGTTAATGATTTTATGAAAGAGTTTAAAGCGCTTCAAGAAGTTAAAAAAGCACAGGTAAATGAGGCATTCAATGTAAAAAAGTCCGAAACTACCAGTGTCGTATCTGCCAACTGGTCAGGGACATTCTTCAATGATCCTTGGTATAACAGTCAATCTTATTTTGGTTCTTTTGATGAAAATAAAGCGAACTCAAACTTTGAATTGTTTAAGCAAAATATTGAGAACAAACTAGGTAGAAAAGTAAGAATAGCCATTATTGATAGTGGATCGTCTAACCACGAAGATTTACCTGTTGATGGTGGTTATAGTTTTGTTTCTTTTGTCCCTAATTTACAAGGCGAACCAGTTACGGTTGATAGAGTGGCAGACCATACAGATGGCAACATAGACCCCGATACGGGCGAGTTTAAAATGATGGAACATGGAACAGCCGTGGCCTCAGTTATAGGCGCATACACTGATAACGGGCTTGGCATGACGGGCGCATTAAACAGCGACGATATATCATTAATTTTTGCCAAAGTTTGTCATTATAAAGGTTGTGGTCAAAATGATATTTATGACGGTATTGTTTGGGCAGCAGGTGGAGAAGTAGCGGGAATACCTAACATTGATCAAAAAGTTGATATCATCAATGTAAGTTTAGGTGGTGGTAATTCAGCAGGTTGTAGCGAGTTTTATCAAGAGGTTATTGATTTTGCGGTAGAACAAGGAATAGTGGTTGTTGTAGCCGCAGGTAATGAGAGAATGGAAGCGGAAAACATTAGTCCAGCCAATTGTAAAAACACAATTACAGTCGGTTCAGTTGCCCCACATACCGAAGATAAAAGTGATTTTTCAAACTATGGAAGCGCAGTTGATATTACTGCAGCAGGAACAGGTATTGTTGTTGCGGTTCCAAATGAAGATCCAACTCAACTTTCAAGTGAATACAAAGCAACGAATGGAACATCATTTGCGACACCATTAGTTGCTTCAATAGCAGCAGGTTTAAAAATGAAATACCCTGAATTAACCCCTTTACAGATTGAAAGAATTTTAGAGGCTAATTCATACGACATTTTATTAAACAAAAAGGGTTTGCCTTCCGATTGTAAAATATTAGGTTGCGGTAAAGGCACAGTAGACGCATTAGCCAGTTTGATGGCCATAGACAACTTGTTTAGAGTTAACGCTTCACAAGTAGCGCACGTTTACGAAAACAACACTGATACTCGATACCTTGAGGAAATGGATAAATTAATTCCTGTTTGTAATTTGTATCAAGCCGAGTTTGGATCAATCGGCACACAGATTGTCGGTATTGAATACAATATTTATTCATACAAAGGGGAAGGTGAAATAACAGCAAGCAACGCGACTTTTATTAAGACGGTTGACGATCCAATCTATGTTGTTAATAGCGCTGATAGAATTGCTTATCAAGCCTGTCAAAATGGCTCTTGTGGCAACGTTATAGAAATGACAAAGGAAACGGCTTATAAACCACAATATTGCAGGATCTAAAGCTTAGGAATCTGTATCAACATTGTGTAACTGCTCACCAATCAATTTTCAGTGCAAGGTATGAAAGTACGGAATGGCGAATAAACCTTGTTTGCTAAAGTGGCCGCAAAACGTTAAAACAGCACAATAAGTGACTGACTAATATCGATTCATAGGCACTAATTAAATATCTAATATTAAAAAGAGGCCAATGGCCTCTTTCTGAATTATTGATAAAACAATTTAACTCGCGTTTAAATATATTCTACTGCAGAGATTTCGAACTCAATACTGCCTTTAGGTGTTTGAATATTGACGATATCGTCTAGCGACTTACCAATCAAACCACGGGCAATGGGAGAGCCATAAGAAATTAAGTTATTTTTAATATCGGCTTCATCTTCACCCACTATTTTATAGGTGATCTCTTCATCGTTACTTAGATTAACTATCGTAACGGTAGCCCCAAAAATCACTTTGCCATTATTGGCCATTTTGGTGACATCGATAATTTGAATATTCGATAATTTACCTTCGATATCCTGAATACGGCCTTCGCAAAAACTTTGTTGCTCACGGGCAGCGTGGTATTCGGCATTTTCTTTTAAATCACCATGCTCACGCGCTTCGGCAATAGATTTAATAATTTGCGGTCTTTTGACTGACTTTAAATGTTGCAGCTCTTCACGCAGCAATTCTGCGCCTTTGGCTGTCATTGGGTATTGATTCATAGTTCAACAACTCACTTTGTTGGATAATCAGGTATATTGCTTAGCAGTCAAACATAGGTGCTAATTTACAATTTTCAAGCGCTGACCAGAAATGAGTTCTGGCCAGCACTCAGATTAAGCGTTTATACGTTTGTGCAACTCTTGGACTGATGTTACACGCGCACGATCTTCTGCTTTATTGGCATTAACCGTAGCAAACGCCGCATTCATCGTAGTGGTATACGGTACTTTATTGAGTAAGGCTTCACGACGAATATACACTGAGTCATCAATGGCTTGGCGCCCCTCAGTGGTATTGATGATGTAACAATATTCACGGTTTTTGATGGCATCAACGATATTCGGACGACCTTCGCTTAACTTGTTTACTACGCTACAAGTCACACCGGCTTTATTTAATACATCAGCCGTGCCGCTAGTTGCTTCTAAGGTAAAACCTTTGGCTAACATTTTTTGGCCCAGTTCAATCACGCGATTTTTGTCGTTCAAGCGCACTGACATTAAGGCTTTACCGCCCACGGGAATGGGTTGGCTCGCGCCCAAGTTAGCTTTGGCATAGGCTTCAACAAAGGTATCACCCACGCCCATCACTTCGCCGGTTGAGCGCATTTCTGGCCCAAGCAAGGGATCAACACCTTGGAACTTAGCAAAAGGCAGTACCACTTCTTTAACCGAATAAAACGGCGGGATAATCTCTTTGGTAATACCTTGTGACGCCAGTGATTGGCCAACCATACAACGAGCACCAATTTTGGCTAGAGCCATACCTGTGGCTTTAGACACAAAAGGTACGGTACGAGCGGCACGTGGATTGACTTCAATCAAGTAAACCTGATTATCTTTGACGGCAAACTGGGTATTCATTAAACCGATAACACCTAATTCCAGGGCCATCGCCTTAACTTGCTCACGCATTACATCTTGAATGGCCGGACTTAAAGAATAAGGTGGTAGAGAACAGGCAGAATCACCCGAGTGCACACCCGCTTGTTCAATATGCTCCATAATACCGCCGATCACTACCTCTTTACCGTCACAGATGGCATCAACGTCTACTTCAATAGCATCGTCAAGGAAACGGTCTAGCAATACAGGGGCATCATTAGATACTTTTACCGCATTTTTTAAGTAACGGGTTAAATCTTTAATGTCATAGACGATTTCCATGGCACGACCACCTAACACATAGGACGGGCGCACAACCAAGGGGAAACCGATTTTTTCAGCGGCAACAAGCGCCTGCTCTAGGTTGCTTACCGTGGCATTAGCCGGTTGTTTAAGATTAAGCTTGTTAACCATTTTTTGGAAACGTTCACGATCTTCGGCTTTATCTATAGCATCAGGAGAAGTACCGATAATAGGTACACCCGCGGCTTCTAATGCGCGCGCTAATTTAAGTGGAGTTTGACCACCATATTGCACGATTACGCCAACTGGTTTTTCGATACGTACGATTTCTAATACATCTTCTAAGGTCACTGATTCAAAATATAGGCGATCTGAAGTGTCATAATCGGTAGAAACGGTTTCAGGGTTACAGTTAACCATAATGGTTTCGTAACCGTCTTCACGTAAAGCTAAAGCCGCGTGTACACAGCAATAATCAAATTCTATGCCCTGACCGATACGGTTTGGACCACCGCCTAATACCATGATCTTTTTATTGTCAGTGGGGTTAGATTCACACTCTTCATCGTAAGTGGAATACATATAAGCCGTGTTGCTAGAAAATTCTGCCGCACAAGTATCAACCCGTTTATACACTGGATGAATATCAAAGTTACGACGGGCTTCACGCACGTCAGCCTCGTCAACACCGGTTAAATCAGCAATACGTGCATCGGCAAAACCTTTACGTTTTAGGGTACGCATTAGTTCGTAATCAATGCCCGACAAACCCACGTCAGTAATTTGTTGCTCAAGGATGACCAACTCTTCGATTTGGATTAAATACCAACGATCGATATTGGTTAAGGTAAATATTTCATCCACCGACATACCCATGCGCATAGCATCAGCGATGTACCAGATACGCTCAGCACCAGGTTCGCGTAATTCACGAACGATGATAGCTTTAGCGTTAGGGTCGTTAATATCAATAATGGAATCTAGGCCGTTAACCCCTACTTCCAAACCACGTAGGGCTTTTTGTAAAGATTCTTGTTGGTTACGACCAATGGCCATTACCTCACCCACTGACTTCATTTGAGTAGTTAAACGATCATTAGCACCAGCAAATTTTTCAAAGTTAAAACGGGGGATCTTAGTTACGACATAATCGATAGCAGGTTCGAAAGACGCTGGAGTTAATCCGCCAGTAATGTCGTTCGCTAACTCATCTAGGGTATAACCAATGGCCAGTTTGGCTGCCACTTTAGCAATAGGGAAACCTGTTGCTTTAGAAGCAAGAGCAGATGAACGCGATACCCTTGGGTTCATCTCGATAACCACTAAACGGCCAGTCTTAGGATCAACCCCAAACTGTACGTTTGAACCACCCGTTTCCACGCCGATTTCACGTAATACCGCAATCGCAGCGTTACGCATGATCTGGAATTCTTTGTCAGTCAGGGTTTGTGCTGGTGCTACGGTAATCGAGTCACCTGTATGCACGCCCATTGGATCGAAGTTTTCGATGGTACACACGATAATACAGTTATCTGCCTTATCACGTACCACTTCCATTTCGTACTCTTTCCAACCAATTAACGATTCATCGATTAGCAATTCGTTGGTAGGAGATAAATCTAAGCCACGACGACAAATTTCTTCAAACTCATCACGGTTATAAGCAATACCGCCGCCAGAGCCGCCCATGGTAAATGAAGGACGGATAATACAAGGGAAACCAATACGGGTACTGACATCAAAAGCTTGTTCCATAGAGTGAGCAATTTCAGCCACCGGACAAGCTAAACCGATAGATTTCATGGCTTTGTCGAAACGTTCTCTGTCTTCCGCTTTATCAATAGCATCGGCCGTGGCACCAATCATTTCCACACCAAACTCTTCCAACACACCATGCTTGTTCAAATCCAGCGCACAGTTAAGCGCGGTTTGCCCACCCATGGTCGGCAAAATCGCATCGGGACGTTCTTTCTCGATGATCTTTTTAACCACTTCCCAATGGATTGGTTCGATATAAGTCGCATCGGCCATGTCTGGATCGGTCATGATAGTCGCTGGATTAGAGTTTACTAGGATGACGCGGATCCCCTCTTCTCTAAGGGCTTTACAGGCTTGTGCGCCTGAATAGTCAAACTCACAGGCTTGACCTATAACGATGGGCCCAGCGCCTAAGATCAGGATGCTTTTTATGTCGGTACGTTTTGGCATGGCGGTCTTCTTTACTCTATCTCTAAATTCAAGTTACTGGCAGTACTGGCTCACTCTTATGCAGAGTGAGCTGCCTGCATCAATTCGATAAAATGGTCAAACAATGGCGCTGCATCGTGCGGCCCAGGACTCGCTTCCGGATGTCCTTGGAAACTAAAAGCTGGTTTATCAGTGCGATGAATGCCTTGTAAGGATTTATCAAACAGCGAAATGTGGGTAACTTCAAGATTAGCAGGCAAACTTGCTTCATCTACCGCAAAACCATGGTTTTGCGCGGTAATCATCACACGATTGGCTTTTAAATCTTTAACTGGGTGGTTAGCACCATGATGACCAAATTTCATTTTTAAAGTCTTGGCACCACTAGCAAGAGCTAACAATTGATGGCCCAAACAAATACCAAAAATAGGAATATTAGTATCTAACAAGGTTTTTATTGCGCTAATGGCATAATCACAAGGTTCTGGGTCGCCAGGGCCATTGGATAAAAACACACCATCAGGCTTAAGGGCTAAGACTTCTTGGGCGCTGGTTTTAGCTGGCACTACTGTCAAGCGGCAACCACGGTCAACCAACATACGTAAGATATTGTGTTTAACACCATAGTCGTAAGCTACCACATGATAGGGTTGCTCAGTAGGAGCAGGTTTATAACCCACTTCCAAGTCCCAACTGGCACTGTTCCAGTTATAGGCTGTGTCGCAAGTGACTTCTTTAGCTAAATCCATGCCTTTTAAACCGGCAAAACCTTGCGCCATCGCTAAAGCATGGACTTCGTCTAAGCTAACTTCATCAAGAGCATGGCTAGCAATGATACAACCATTTTGTGCACCTTTGTCTCGTAATATACGAGTCAGGCGACGGGTATCGATATCGGCTATGCCAAGGATGTTATTGGCTTCAAGATAGTCAGACAAACTTTGTTGACTACGGTAATTACTGACCAGTAAGGGTAAATCACGAATAACTAGGCCTTTAGCCCAAATCTTGGTGGATTCTTGGTCTTCTTCATTGATACCGGTATTACCGATATGAGGATAAGTCAGAGTAACGATTTGTTCAGCGTACGAAGGATCAGTTAAAATTTCCTGATATCCTGTCATGGAAGTGTTAAAAACCACTTCCCCTACCGACACACCAGACGCTCCAATCGCAGTACCTTTAAACACAGACCCGTCTGCTAGTACTAAAAGGGCGGAATTAGCCAAGTCAACCTCCTGGTTACTTAATAATAAAAAGTAAGGTTATGTAAGCATTAACCTTAAATTAATGCTCTGGCGCTTGATATTCACAGTTACCAAGCCCACTTCAAAACATCATATAAACAATTGATTTACATAATATTTTACTTAATTTGCAAGACATAACTGGTTGAAGTTATAGTAACTTCTGTAATTTTTGGCAAATTCGCAGCACTATACACGAATAGCCTGAAGCGGTCTATTATCAATTCACAAAAATGCATAAATAAGCGTTTAATTAGGATTTTTAGTCCTAAGCCGCAAAAACCTACTTAAAGCCCAAAACGTCGGCCATGTCATAAAGTCCGGCTGGTTGCTGTACCAACCAATTAGCCGCCTTAACCGCGCCTTTGGCAAAGGTTAGTCTACTTGAGGCTTTATGGGTAATTTCGAGGCGCTCACCCATATCAGCAAACAATACAGTGTGGTCACCAATAACATCCCCTGCCCTTACGGTAGCAAAGCCAATAGTATTGTGATCGCGCTCACCTGTTTCACCTTCACGGCCATACACTGCACACTGGTTTAAATCTCGGCCTAACTCATCAGCAATGGCTTCGCCAATAGCGACGGCAGTGCCAGAAGGAGCGTCCTTTTTAAATCTATGGTGGGTTTCTATGATTTCGATATCGGCGCTATTGCCCATGACACTAGCGGTTTGTCTAACCAAATTTAATAGCAGGTTAATGCCCACACTATAGTTAGCGGCAAATACGATGGGAATGTGTTTAGCTGCTGCATGTAACGCTGACTTTTGCTCGCTGTTTAGGCCAGTTGTACCTATCACCATAGGTTTATTATGTTTAATGCAAAAATTGAGGTTGTCTTGTAAAACACCTGGCAAGGTAAAATCGATTAATACATCAATATCAGCTAAGTGCTGACTTAAGTCAGCCACGACGTTTAAGCCCAGTTTACCAACACCGGCTAATTCGCCTACGTCAGCACCAATTAAACTTGAACTAACACGCACACTGGCAGCAGTAAGTTGAGAATCTTTATCTAAATTGATTGCTTCGATTAATACACGGCCCATGCGACCGTTAGCGCCAAAAATTGCAATATTGCTCATGGTGATTTTCTTTTCAAATTCAGTGGAGGATCAATTGGACGTTGATTGTGCCTGAAATGAAAGCAGCTTGCAGCTTAGGATTGAGATTAAAAAGGCTTAACTCATAATTCCCTTATGATAATGTCGGTAACTTAACCAAATGGGTAGATTTAACCTCTTCCATCACCACATAGGTATGGGTTTGGCTGATACCTTTAATGGCGGCTAATTTATCACCTAAAAAATCGCGGTATTCGGCCATGTCTTGCAGGCGAATTTTTATCAAATAATCAAAACCACCAGCCACCATCGAACATTCCACCACTTCATTTAAAGCGCGAACTTGGCGATTAAACTCTTCCAAATCTTTAGTACTGGTATTGGTTAATGACACTTGAATATAGGCACTCAGGTTGACATTGAGTTTTTTAGGATTGAGATGGGCGACGTATTTATCGATATAACCATTTTTTTCTAAACGTTTGACCCGTTCTAGGCAGGGGGTTGGGCTTAAATTGACTTTATTTGCCAGTTCAACGTTTGAAATACGGCAATCCTGCTGCAAAATTTGCAAAATTTTCACATCAATTCGATCTAAGGCTTCAGTGCTTTTTTTCATTGTTCTTTCACTAGTTGAAACATCATTGTTTATGCCAATCCACATTAGCCTTTTAACATACTCGCCATCCATGGCAAATCAGATATATCCAAGTCACCTGAAAATACGCGCTTCCGTCTTTCCAAGCGACGTAGGAATATATCTACTCTTTTAGATTCAACAACATTGCGTTGCCGCCTGTGGCAACAATGTTATCGGTTCTGGTTTTTTCCACTGAATAAGGCAGCAAAGCAAAAGCAGCAGTTACATGATTAATCAGCGGAATAATCGCGCCACTGCGCAGTGCCAGATGAGGCATAAGCCCCTCTACTTGCACACTTGCCACAGCATCTATCAAAGGATGATGTAACAACGTAGCTAACTCTCCATGGCTATTAGCACTTGCCACTATCATGGGTATCTCACCTTTAGTCACTAAGGCCAACTGCGCAGCGATTGCACGAGCACTATGCTGCGCCTGCTCGTCATAACCAATCAACATAATGCTATTACCCGCGGCTAGGGCACTAAATAACTGAATCCAGTTATCTGTTTGCATCATTTGACTAAAACCAAGCAGCACCACACCACGACCATGTAAACTTAATTCGTTAGTTTCACCCGTCGGGCCGGGTAAGTCTTGAGTCTGCATTTGTTCACTGTTTACCAGGCTAATACGTTGTAAACAAATATCAGCCACACTCGCCAACGTGCCTGCCACATCATGAGTTTGCAATTTTTCTAAACAGGCCGCTAAACTGCTGACTCGTTTTATAGGCTTAACCTTATTCCACGTAGATTGATTAGTTTTAAGCGTGTTTAAACTAGCCAAGGTTAAGGGTGATAAGCTTTCATTCCCCAGTGTTTTAGCCTCAATGGCAATACTTGCCCACAAGTCAGTAAACCTTAATAAATAATGGGGGCCACCCGCTTTAAATCCTGTACCCGATAAACCTTGTCCACCAAAGGGATTAACACCCACGACAGCGCCAACCATGTTGCGGTTGATGTAGGTATTGCCCACCTTAGTTTCGCTAAATACTTTGTCGGCAAACTGTTTAAGGCGGCTATGAATGCCCAAGGTTAAGCCATAGCCTGTCGCGTTTATGTCTTTTAAAATCAAATCCAGCTCAGTGGCTTTAAAACGAATGACATGCAAAATTGGCCCAAATACTTCACGTTTCAATTGCTCAATGTTTTGGATTTCAAATACCTGCGGCGCGATAAATACACCGTTTTGACATTCCTTCGACAAACTGCCCATAGTTAACAACGTGGCTTGTTGTTGCATACGTTGACAATGAGCAGTGAGGTTGGTTAAGGCTTTTTGGTCAATAACCGGCCCGATATCACTGCTCAGTTCCCAAGGCAATCCAACCTTTAAAGTGGCAATCGCACCTTTAAGCATGGCGATGACATTATCGGCAATATCCTGCTGCAAATACAGCACTCTTAAAGACGAACAACGTTGGCCAGCGCTCAAAAAAGCCGACTGGATCACCGTATCCACCACTTGCTCCGGCAAAGCGGTAGAATCCACTATCATCACATTTTGCCCGCCGGTTTCGGCGATAAAAGGAGGCATAGTCACACCAGGATGATCCAAGCCACGTTGTATCAAGTTAACTTGAATACGCTGGGCGGTTTCGCTTGAACCAGTGAAAGCCACTCCCGCCACTAATGGGTTTGCCATTAAAATCGAACCGACCTTAACACCTGTACCAGTAATAAGATGTAATACCTCGACTGGTACACCTGCCTGATGCATTATTTTTACTGCCAAAGCGGCAATAATCGGGGTTTGTTCGGCAGGTTTAGCCAATACGGCATTACCCGTTACCAGCGCCGCAACCACCTGACCAACAAAGATGGCCAGAGGGAAGTTCCACGGACTAATACACACAAAAATACCTTTGGCAGTAGAAAGCCCAGTGGCATCAGCATGATTGGCATTAAGCAAGCGCGCTTGTAGTGCATAATAACGGCAAAAATCCACGGCTTCGCGCACTTCAGATACACCGTCACCTAATGTCCTGCCCGCTTCAAAGCTAATCAAGGCAGTCAATTGCTCGGTTTGCTGTTCTAATAAGTCAGCGACTTTATCCAGTATATCCGCGCGTTTATTGACGCCTATGGCTTGCCATTTTATTTGTGCCTGTGCGGCTGAGGTAAAAGCCTGTTCAATATCTTGGGGCTGCGCATCAGTGCAATAACCCACCAGCAAATTTTTATCCGCTGGTGATAGGATGGCTTGCGGCTCATCAATGCGCATTTGCCCATTAATGATTGGTCCCACAGACCAGCTATGACTGGGTTTGTGTTGTTGGATTAGAGTAATTTCTTGCTGAATTTCGGCCACGGCTAAAGGATCATCAAGATCCACACCTCTTGAATTTGCGCGTTGTTCACCGGCTGCAGTAAACAAATCATGGGCTAAAGGAATTTTAGTATTACGTTTTCCACTCATGCCCTCGATAGTTGCTTCAACACTTTTAGCGAGGTTAGCCGCAGCGATTTTGCCATCTAAAAACTGATTAACAAAAGAGCCATTAGCACCGTTTTCAAGTAATCTGCGTACCAAATAGGGTAAGAGATCACGGTGTACCCCCACGGGTGCATACACTCGTAAAGGTAAGGCTTGTCCGTTTAACTGCATAATCTGGCTGTATAATAAATCGCCCATGCCATGTAAACGTTGGAATTCAAAACTATCGAGCTCGCCTTCGACCATTTGCATAATCAAAGCCACGGTATACGCATTATGAGTAGCAAATTGCGGATAAAGTACGACGCGGTTAGCGAGTAATTTACCTGCACATACTTGATAACTTAAATCAGTATGAACCTTACGGCTAAATACCGGAAAATCCACTAAACCTTGCTCTTGTGCGTGTTTGATTTCAGCATCCCAATATGCACCTTTAACCAAGCGCACCATCAGTTTATGTTGGCTTAAGGTCGCAAGTTGCACTAACCAGTCCACTACAAATACTGCACGTTTTTGATAGGCCTGTAATACAAATCCCAATCCATCCCAGCCAGCCAATTGTGGCGCAAAAGCCAATGCTTCAAACACATCGAGTTCAATATCTAAACGTGCGGCTTCTTCGGCATCAATGGTAAAACCAATATTGTATTGTTTAGCGGCTTTAGCCAACTCAATCACGCTGGGCACTAATTCTGCTAATACCAAGTGATGGTGACTGAATTCATAACGTGGATGCAAAGCACTGAGTTTGACCGAAATTCCATCGGCCAATCCCACAGATGTTTGTTGGTTTTTTTTACCTATGCTGTGAATGGCCAACATATAAGCTTCAAAGTATTTTTTAGCATCAGCATAAGTGCGCGCGCCTTCACCCAGCATATCGAATGAAAAACGGGTACCTGACGGATTACCTTTTCTACCTCGTTTAGCCGCCTCTTCAATATCGCGACCTAATACGTATTGTTGCCCCATAAACTTCATGGCTTGTACTGTGGCGCTGCGCACTAATGGTTCGCCTACTCGATTGATGAGTTTACGAAACCAGTTTTCTGGGCTTTCCGTTTTGTCGACTTGTTTGTTAAGGATTTTACTGGTGAGGACTAAGCCCCTACTGGCGGCATTAACCAACAATTCATCTGAATTTCCCAGATGTTCGCCCCACTGGCCAAGGTGGATTTTTTCTTTAATCAGTTTGTCGATGGTATGGCTATCTGGCACCCGCAAAAGTGCTTCGGCCAAGGTCATCAAAACGACACCCTCTTGACTCGATAAACTGTATTCACGTAAAAATGCGTCAAACAAACCTTGTTTATCTGGATTATTGCGACACTGTTCAACAAAGTTTAAGGCTGTACTTTCGACTTTTAGGCGATTTTCGTCTGTCAGCGGATTCAGCTGTAATAGATTGTCAATGGCCTGATCTTCAGGCATATATATATGTTGGCGAATGATTTGTCTAAGGGGTAAAAGAGATGCTGAGGGCATGCAATAACTCATTAAAATGACACGATTGAAGTAGTGAACTAAACAAGTCAAAACCACGTTGTAAGTTCAGTATAGATAGCGATAAACCGCGTGAAAAACCAGCTAGTTTACGCGTCATAAAAACCGGCATTTTAAGGACAATATCAGTATATTACTTACCAAAAATCACGTTTAAACAATATTAAAAACCTTTTTAATTACCTATAGCAGTGATTTATACAAAAAAATCAAAGCAACTTGATTTCTCTGTGGCAAACGCATTTTTGTTATATATTGTCAGGACTATTTTCAGGAACCTACTATGTCAGAAACATTGTTTAGCAACGATAATCTCAGTGCAGCAACGCCTGAGCAATTAGCAATGATCCAACAACTTGATCTACAAACCTTGTCAGAAAAATACGCGCCATTGAATTTGCAGATCAACATCCTCAGTACATTGTTAATCACCTTATTGGGCGTACTAGTCTATCTGCAACCTTGGCTAAGTTTGCCACAAACTTTAATGCTGTATTTACCGCTGGGTTTAAGCTTATTTACACTCTTAGGCTTAGGTTTTTGTGGTTTAGCTTATATTGCCGATAAACGTAAACGTTATGCTTTACGCGAGCTTGACTTGCATTTCAGCTCGGGTTTGATTTTCCAAAAAGTGCTCAGTCAACCCATTACACGTATCCAACATATTGAATTAAAAAGAGGGCCACTTGAGCGTTATAAAGGTTTGGCCAGTTTGCAGGTTTTTAGTGCAGGCGGTGCCATGCATACCTTCGAGTTACCTGGGTTAACTCTCGATACCGCAGAGCATATTCGTCAATTGATATTACAACACAAAGATCTTGCCCAACATGGATAGCTCAGAGCCTTTACAAGACCTCAAACATCAAGCTCATACCGAGGATCAGTGGCAGCGCCTGTCCCCGATCGCCATACTCTATTTTGCTGTTGGCTTTTTACGAGGGATATTTGGCAACGTTGTGTATTTGTTGCCTGCCTTAGCTTTTAGTTATTCGAGCCTGCAAAAACACCCTTATATTTGGCTGCCCACTATTACCCTGTTAATCAGCCTAATGTTTATCGTAGCAGTGTGGAGTTTTCAGGTTTACCGCTTTCGTTTTTCCGAAAATAATGTGGAAATCCGTTCTGGTATTTTCAGCAAAAAACAACTCAACCTGCCTTTTGAGCGCATCCAAAATGTCAAACTAGAACAACCAATTTATTACCGTTTAACGGGGTTTGCTTGTTTGCAACTTGATACGGCGGGCTCGGCTAAACAAGAGGCTAAATTGGTGGCCTTGCCACTCGAGCTAGCTGAACAATTAAAACAGCAAATTCTCAGTCATAAGTCAGAGCCGACAGAGGCTAACCAACACGAGATTGAAAATAACGGCACCAATAACTCGACCAACTCTGTGCATGAACAACTGCTTAATCAGCGCAGTTTAAGTGATTTAGTGATCCACGGTATTACAAGCAACCGTGTTTGGATAATACTAGGTGGATTAGCCCCTTTTTACGACAATATTGCCGAAAAACTCAACCAAACATTGAATAGTTTGGGCATCGATTTAAAAGAATTATTTAATCTTGAAACCCATGCCGTATGGCAAGTGACTTTGTTTGCTTTATCTCTAACTATGTTAGTAATGATGCTGATGTTGAGCTTTTCGATCCTTGGCTCAATAGTCAGTTTTTATGGTTACACTCTGAGTAAAAGTGCTAATCGTTATATTAGGCGCAGTGGTTTGTTAACCAAACATGAAGTCAGTATGCCTTTAAGCCGCTTGCAACTTGTGATGCAAAAACAAGACTGGCTAGATGTGCTACTTAAACGAATTAATCTCAAATTAGAACAAAGCAATGCTCAGCTTGATCACGCATCGCCATCAGCAGTGAGTAATAAAATCCTTGTACCTTCTATTACTCCGCTGCAGAGCAAAGCCTTAATTGACGATCTGTACCCAGATAATCAATTGTTTAATATAGGATTTATGCCAATCAGTGGTTTTTATTTAGTACGTACCATTGGTTATTTTTTACTGCCTATATGGGTATTACTCGAAAGTTTTGTGTTGTATCACCACAACATCAAAGTTGCTGGAGTATTGGTCGGTTTATTTGCGGTATTTAGCGGCCTATTTTATCTACGTTGGCGCCGTTGGGGTGTGGCCTTTGATGAACAATATGTGTATTTACGCCGTGGATTAATTGGCATCGACTATGTTTGTTTTCCGACATACAAAGTACAACAAAGCCAATTTAAACAAAGTGTGATGATGAAAAAACATCAACTTGCCAGCGTTAAGTTAATACTCGCCTCTGGCTCTGTTACAGCACCTCTGTTGCCGCAAGATGTGGCCTACAAGCTGATCAATCATTGTTTATACAAGGTAGAGTCAAGTAAGATTTCTTGGATGTAGCATGAGCAGAGCCTAACTGACTTTAACCACATTAAGATTCAAGTTAGGCGCCTAACAACACTTTGTATAAGGTAAGAGAAAATGGAAGCAGATTTTTGGCATCAGCGCTGGGAAAAAGGTGAAATTGGCTTTCACGAAAGAGATATCAACCCTTTATTAATTAGTTACTTCCATCAATTAGACCTACCTAAGGCGAGCCGAATATTCGTTCCTCTATGTGGTAAAACCCATGATATATCTTGGTTACTCGACCTAGGTTATCAAGTAGTCGGCGCTGAACTAAGTGAAGTAGCGATCAAGGAACTGTTTAAACAATTGGATATTATGCCCCGCGTCTCTGATTTGCTTACAGCTAAGCGCTATCAAGGCCCTAATCTCGACATATTTGTTGGTGATATATTTAAAATAACAGCACAACAACTTGGTCAGGTTGATGGGATTTATGACCGTGCAGCCTTGGTGGCATTGCCGAGTGCTATGCGCCATCTATACAGCCAACATCTGCACGCTATCACGCAAGGAGCCAAACAATTACTCATCAGCTTTGATTATGATCAAGATACGATGCCCGGGCCGCCATTTTCTGTCGTTGCAGACGAAGTTAAACAACATTATGCACAGCACTACAAGCTAACACTTTTGTACAATCAGCCCTTAGTTGGCGGTTTAAAAGGACGAGTTGCTGCTAAGCAACAAGTTTGGCTGTTGGATAAAAAATTGTAATCAACCATCACTAGAGTGTGAAAAAACAACTCCGCTGAATTTCGCAAAAGACCTTAGATAAACCACCATAACGTCAACAAAGCTAGACCTAAGGCAATGATGATGTGAATAAAGTGGGCACCTTGATATTCGCCTATATATAAACTTGAAATACGGCCAGTAACCATCGCCTTTATAAGATTTTGTTTACGCACCAAAAGGTAATACATGACCACAGCAACATGTAAAACAATCCAAGCTAGAAGCATATTAAATGTGTACTCGTGCCACGTTGCACACAGTCGCCCTGCTTCAAAGGAAATATAGTGATTTAAAGGTCCAGCTTCCCAACCATCAACATCAATGGCAAAAAGACCTAATGCAACTTGTGTGATCAGCAGAGATAACAACAATACCACGCTATAGCCGCCAAGAGGATTATGGCCGATTTTATTGCTTTGCTCTGGCTTAAATAAGCCTTGCCCATATTGCCACGCTGCTCTGGGTGATTTAATAAAGTGAGAAAACCTAGCAGTATTACTGCCAGCAAAGCCCCAATAAAGGCGAAAAACAATCAATGCCAATACGCCATAACCAGCTAAACGATGGTTATCCATTTGATCGTTTTCAGCTGTCCACCACAGTACTGCAATCAATATGACCAGGGACCAGTGAATTAAACGTATGGGTAAATCCCAAACTTTCTTTTGTTTTAATTGGCTAGTTTTCATGATGTCTATTTGAATATTAAAAATCTAGAGTAACGGATCACGTATGTGCTCACAATATGTGTAGTTTCAGCGTCAAGATTTAAACTTAAAAATGAGTGTTATTTATATTGATTTGTGCAACTTTACGTTAGTATTTGCCGTGGATGTAGCAGTTTAAATAGCGACTCCTTTTACAACGATCTTAAAATACTTACATTAGAGACGGACTTATGACATTGAAAAAAAACATTTTAAGTATCGCTATTATGGCGAATATTGTAGGCGTGACTTTTATGACTGCAGCAAGCCCTGCGCAAGCAGTGGATACAGCGTCGATAATTGAGTCGCGTCAAGGCAAGCTCAAAAAAATGGGTGGCGCCATGAAAGCCATTAACGAACAACTAAAAGCCGATCAAGCAGACGTCACCAAAATACAAGAAGCGGCGCAAACCCTGAGTATGAATGCGGCCGTATTAGCTGACTGGTTTCCTGCAGGTAGTGGCGCAGAAAGCGGAATTAAAACCGATGCTTTAGCGGCTATCTGGCAAGATCCTGATAAATTTTCTACCAAAGCGAAGGGCTTAATAGCACAAACAACAACCTTGGTAGAACTAGCCAGCCAAGCGGACATTGATAGTTTACCTAGTCAATTAAAGGCGGTTAAAGACGCTTGTTCTGATTGCCATAAAAATTTCAGAGCGGATTAACGTTAACAATAGACTAAACCAAACAACAGCGACCATTTACTTGTAAAATACTGTTTAGCGCTGCTGTACAGCTACCCACTCTGGTATTATTTTTAGCCAAATAGTCTCAGTGTGGGTAACAAATGCCTCCAATGAGTCACATTTTCCCTCTGATTATGTTAATAAATCGCACTCAATTCTCGTTACAAGCTTAAATATCGTAATTTAATTACACTTTTTAAGATGAAATTCACATAACCATATTCCAAATAGCAATAATAAAACAAATACAAACCTTATAAATCAATAACTTAATTAATGTTAATTAATTAACATAACGAATTTACATAACCTTAATTAATCTCATACACAATAAAAACAACATTATTTTGTAATTTAATTACTATTGTAGTCGTTGGTTGCTGACCAACATTCTAGAAATCTAAACAACCTATTGGGGTATTGAATATGAAAAAGTTACTTATTTCTGTTGTTGTATCTGCGGCTTGCTTGTCATTCAATGCTAACGCAGCTTTAGAAAGCGCTAAAAAAGTAAAATATGTTGGCGATACTGAATTTGCTAGCTTCTGTAAAGCAGCAGTCACTAACGATGTGAACTTGTTTAAACGTTCTGTTTCTCGTCAAGTTGGTGTTTTGGCTAGCTCAAAGCAAAAAGTATTAGATTTAGTGTTGGATTCAAACAACGTTAGCTGTGGCGGTAAAGGTTTAACTGAATTTTCAGAAAATCGTCAAGCTACTGATGTTGTTAACTTTATCCAAACAACAAAACAGTAATCAGATTTAATAAACAAGCTAGGTACACAATCGCTTAGCTTGTTTATATTTGTTTTACATTGTTGATACACACTAGTATTAAAGACCCTGCCCACCAATGGGTGTAGTTTCAAAGCGTTCTCCAAAACCTGTGATAAACGGTCTGCCTTGTTTTATTGCTTCTTGCACTGAAGGCAAAGCAAGTGATGATTTATGATCTGTTTGAGTTAACCACACCTCAGTGATCCATAGTGCATTTGGGTCGATATTGTCATTTGCCACAATATAACTTAAACAACCCGGCATACCAGCAATTCCCTTAACGAGTATACTCGCCAGCTCATCACGTTTACCTTCGACACATAACATTTTGCCAATCAATCCATACATGGGTTTATTACCTTGTTGTTTTGCATAAGATGCTTTAGATAAAAACGGGCTTAAGCTTAATGCACTTAGCCACACAATAAATTTCCGCCGATCTACCAATTTATATTTCTCCATAGCCAAGGAAGTTTTCAAGCCTGATAGAGTTCTAAGGGTAAACCATCTGGATCGCTGAAAAAGGTATAAGCTTTATCAGTAAACTCATCTATGCGAATTGGCTCGACAGCAATTCCTTTTGATTCTAAAAGTTGCTTAACCTGCTCGACGGACTCAACCACAAAGGCTAGATGACGCAAACCACAAGCTTCAGGCCGGCTGGGTCTGGTTGGTGGTTTTGGAAAAGAAAACAACTCTAGTTGCCCGCCATCAGGCAAAGCTAAATCTAATTTGTATGAATCGCGCTCTGCTCGATAGTTTTCGGCAACAATGGCTAAGCCCAAAGTCTCTGTATAAAAGCGTTTAGACACTTGGTAATCGGAGCAAATAATCGCTGCATGGTGGATACGGCTAAGCATACTTTCCTTTTACAAACTAAAGGCTTAAACAACTAAGCTAGGTTTAGAGTTTGTTGTTTAACGCTCTATAATACCCTTCATCCTTGAAACTACACGTTTGTCGGCGCCACGCATTTGCCATGATATGCAAATAACTTAGCACTTAGTACGGCTAAGCGCATGGAGTCTCATTCGTTTGCAACCGCCGTGCAATTTCAATAATTTTGGGTATATACAATATAAACAACGTCGCTCTGAGAAAAATTAATTAGCTGCAGGCGTCATTGCATCGTATTTTTGTTTAGCGCGCATAAACAACTGTTGGCCCCATTGCTGGCCGATCATCATCGACTCTTGCATGATAACAGGTTGTACTGAAATCAATTTTTTACCCGCTGGTGTACTGAAGAATTTCAACATATGTTGAATGTCTTCTTCAGTTAAATGTTTTTGATAAACTGGCACGATCAAAGCCACCATTTCATCCATATTGATTTCTTCGGTTACACTTTGCCAAAACGCAGGTGGAGCATCAGGTATCATTTGCTGCATAGCCGGCAACATCTGGCCCATCATTTGTTTACCCATATCACTAGCACCCGTAAGTACCATTAACTTTTCGACGCTTTCTTTACTGGCTTGCTCTGCCACCGCACTAAACACGATACCCATGCTTAAGAAAACAGCTAATAATTTTTTCATTTTTATCCTTAATAAATCACGTTAAACAGTCCTTTGACTGCAGCTCCAACTCGCTTGGAAGCAACAGAATTCTTGCATAAATTTTAGGTATTTAACACCCATAAAAAAACCATTCAGTTGAATGGTTTTTTATAATAACAAAGCAAAACTACAAACAGATTAGTTGGTTAAGTCGTCAAAAAACTTCTTAACTCCATCAAAAAAGCCACTTTCTTTAGGGCGGTTTTTTGCAACGTCTTTGCCTTTACCCATAGAATCTTCAAGCTCTTCTAATAGCTCTTTTTGACGGGTACTCAGGTTTACTGGTGTTTCGATTACTACTTTACAGATCAAATCACCCACACTGCCACTGCGCACTGACTTAACGCCTTTATCACGTAAACGGAACATTTTACCGGTTTGGGTTTCTGCTGTAACTTTGAGTTTGACTTTACCTTCTAAAGTAGGCACTTCAATCTCGCCACCTAAGGCCGCTCGCGTAAAGCTTAAGGGCACTTCACAATAAAGATTATTGCCTTCGCGAGTGAATATTTTGTGCTCTTTCACGTGCACTTGCACATACAAATCACCGGCTGGCGCGCCCATTTCTCCGGCTTCACCTTCACCAGTTAAACGAATTCTGTCACCGGTATCTACACCAGCAGGCACTTTAACTGACAAGGTTTTGGTTTTTTCAACACGGCCATGTCCACGACAAGGGGTACAGGGATCTTTAACGATTTTACCTTTGCCCGCACAAGTAGGACAGGTTTGCTGCACGGCAAAAAAGCCCTGGCGCATTTGTACTTGGCCTTGCCCGTGACAGGTTGAACAAGTCACTGGGTTAGAGCCTTTTTTCGCACCTGAACCATGACAAGTTTCACATTCAGCTAAAGTAGGCACTCGAATTTCCACGCTTTTACCGCGTACCGCTTCTTCAAGACTTAATTCAAGATTATAACGAAGGTCTGAGCCCTGACGCGCTCGTGACTGTCTGCCACCTCGTCCACCACCGCCAAAAATATCGCCAAATACATCACCGAAGATATCTCCGAAGTCAGCACCTTGCTGCCCTCGACCACCACCACGATTAGGATCAACACCTGCATGACCATATTGATCATATGCCGCGCGTTTTTGCGAATCCGTTAAGATTTCATGGGCTTCTTGAATTTCTTTAAACTTTTCCTCCATGGCTTTATCACCCTGATTACGATCGGGGTGATACTTCATCGCAAGGCGTTTATAGGCCTTTTTTATATCGCGTTCGGCGGCACTTTTGTCCACACCTAACACTTCATAATAATCTCGCTTCGACATATTACTTGTGTATCCTGATAAGGTAATTCTGGCTGTTTTTAACAGTTATTCTAAGGATTTGCTAAAACAAACAAGGCGCAAACCGGTTTACCCGCTGCGCCAAGTTTGTAACCTAAGCAACAATGCTTAGGTTAATGAGTAAACAAAAATTACTTTTTGTCGTCTTTTACTTCTTCAAACTCAGCGTCAACAACATCGTCATCTTGCTTAGCTGAAGAACCAGCGTCTTGTGGTTCTGCACCTTGAGCACCGGCTTTAGCTTGCGCCACTTCCATCAATTTAGCTGAAGCTTGAATCAATTCTTGAGTCTTAGCTTCGATTTCTTCCTTGGTGTCACCTTTAATGGCTTTTTCAAGAGCAGTTATCGCCGTTTCGATTTCAGCTTTGTCTTCATCACTTAAGGCATCACCGGCTTCTTCAACTTGCTTGCGAGTACCGTGTACCATGCCATCAGCTTGGTTACGTGCTTGGACTAACTCTTCAAACTTTTTATCTGCGTCTTTGTTAGCTTCAGCATCTTGTACCATTTGCTCGATTTCAGCGTCGGTTAAACCAGAAGAGGCTTTAATGGTGATTTTTTGCTCTTTATTAGTATCTTTATCTTTAGCAGATACATGCAAAATACCATCGGCATCAATGTCAAAAGTGACTTCGATTTGAGGTGCACCGCGCTGTGCAGGGCGAATACCTTCAAGGTTAAACTGACCTAAAGACTTGTTGCCAGAGGCTTGTTTACGCTCACCTTGTAGTACATGTACCGTAACCGCAGATTGGTTATCTTCCGCAGTAGAGAACGTCTGTGACTTCTTGGTTGGTACTGTGGTGTTTTTCTCGATAAGCGCCGTCATTACGCCGCCCATGGTCTCGATACCTAAAGACAATGGTGTTACGTCAAGTAACAATACGTCTTTTACATCACCAGATAATACGCCACCTTGAATTGCTGCGCCTACGGCAACGGCTTCATCAGGGTTAACATCTTTACGTGGCTCTTTACCGAAGAATTCAGTCACGTATTTTTGCACTAAAGGCATACGAGTTTGACCACCAACCAAGATGATATCGTTGATATCATTTACAGTCAGATCAGCATCAGCTAAAGCTTGTTTAAGTGGCTCAAGGGTCGCTTTAACCATTTTTTCTACTAAAGATTCTAACTTAGCACGAGTCAATTTAATGGCTAAATGCTTAGGACCAGAAGCGTCAGCCGTTACGTAGGGCAAGTTAACTTCAGTTTGCTGAGCAGAAGAAAGTTCGATTTTGGCTTTTTCGCCTGCTTCTTTCAAACGTTGCATGGCCAAAGGATCTTTACGTAAATCAATACCGCTGTCTTTTTTGAATTCTTCAACCAAATAATTAATAACTTGGTTATCAAAATCTTCACCACCTAAGTGGGTATCACCGTTAGTGGCTAATACTTCAAAAGTATGTTCGCCATCAGCTTCGTCGATTTCGATGATAGAAATATCAAAAGTACCACCACCTAAGTCATAAACTGCAACAACGCTGTCGCCTTTTTTCTTGTCCATACCATAGGCAAGTGCAGCAGCGGTAGGCTCGTTGATAATACGTTTTACATCTAAACCAGCGATACGGCCGGCATCTTTAGTCGCTTGACGCTGTGCATCGTTAAAGTAAGCAGGAACGGTAATAACCGCAGCAGTTACTTCTTCGCCAAGATAATCTTCAGCGGTTTTTTTCATTTTTTTCAGTACTTCAGCAGAAATTTGCGGTGGCGCCATTCTTTCGCCTTTCGCTTCTACCCATGCATCACCATTGTCAGCCTTAGCAATTTTATAAGGCATGATGTCGATGTCACGTTGTACTTCTTTATCTTCAAAACGACGACCAATCAAACGCTTGATAGCAAACAACGTGTTGGTTGGGTTAGTCACCGCTTGACGTTTAGCCGGTTGACCGACTAAAATTTCACCGTCTTGTGTATAAGCGATGATAGAGGGAGTTGTGCGATCGCCCTCTGCGTTTTCGATTACTTTAGCCTTGCCGCCATCTAAAATAGCTACACAAGAGTTGGTTGTACCTAAATCTATGCCAATGATTCTACCCATTAGTTTATCTCCAAAATTAGTTCTAAAAGCCTGTACACTTTGTGGGGTTATTATTTTTATTTTCAATACAATTTAATAAAAATATGCCTTTTTTATGCACTTATTTGTTTATTTAATTATGCCTGAACGTCAACGCCACTTTGAGGAGCGCGTGTTACCAG
>NZ_LSNE01000009.1:73615-96532 GCF_001565895.1 Paraglaciecola hydrolytica | reverse complement strand
ACCATTGCTGGGCGTAACAAACGACCATTAATTTCGTAGCCTTTTTGCATAACAGCCATAACCGTATTAGGTGGCAATTCAGCATTTTCTTGCATACCCATCGCCTGATGTTGGTCTGGATTAAAAGGCTGACCTTGTGGATCAATCACTTTCAAACCAAATTTTTCAATAGTATTAACAAAAGACTTAAGGGTTAACTCAACGCCTTCTACTACACCTTTAATCGCCTCATTAGCGGGATCAGCTACTTGCAAAGCTCGCTCTAAGTTATCCGCTACTGGCAATAACTCACCGGCAAAACGCTCTAAAGCAAATTTACGTGCTTTATCAATTTCACCTTCAGCGCGTTTACGCACATTGTCTGCATCAGCAATAGCACGTATGACAGAGTCTTTCTGCTCAGCAAATTTTGCTTCTGATGCCGCTAACGCGGCTTCTAGTTCAGCAATACGTTGTTGTTCAGGACTCTGAAGTTCACCTTCAGTTTCTATTACAGCTTCTGACTCTGCTTGTGCAGCTTGCACCAATTCTTGTTCTTGTTCCGGGGTGGGTTTCGACATGCGTGACTCCGTTTTCTCTATCTCTAAGGCAAAAATCAATTGCAGCTATTAATGGGGCTTGTTTTAGTCGCTTCAAGGGTAAAAAGCAGAGCTTTTTATGTTTTTCAGCTTATTTTTATTACTTAGGCATAAATTCACTGCTTTTATCCCTTACGAGCTAAGGGTAAAGTGCTGATTAATTGTTAATTTTTGGTTTTGCTATGTTAAGTGTCTGGACAGTTTCGATAACGGTATTCTGTTATCTACTATTTTTATTTGCCCTGGCTTTTTGGGCAGATAAACGTTTTCGTGGCCAGCAACAACATCCATTTATATACAGTTTAGCCTTAGGGGTTCATTGCACGTCATGGGCCTTTTTTGGCACCACCACTCAAGCCGCTCAGTATGGCTGGGCATTTGTTCCTACCTATATAGGCATAATTCTGGTCTTCCTTTTTGCCCATCCTATATTGCGGCGCATCGCTTTGTTATGCCAACAACATCAGATAAGTTCATTGGCCGATTTTATCAGCCTTCGTTACGACAACTCCCATTTGTTGGCCGCACTCGTCACGATTTTGTGTTTTATGGGGGTTATACCTTATATAGCCCTGCAATTGGATGCAGTAACTCAGGGGATCAGTATAGTCGCCGGCTTAGATGCAAATTGGTCGGGTAATATAGGTGCTTACGTTGCAGCATTGATGGCCTTGTTTGCGATTTTATTTGGTACCCGTTCGCTCAATCTAACCGAAAAACATCCGGGCTTGATGGTGACTATCGCCTTTGAATCTGTGGTTAAGTTAGTTGCCCTATTAATAGTAGGTTTATACGTTTGTTACGGTTTGTTTGATGGTGTGCTCGATTTGCTCGGGCAAGCTCAGCAACATCCGCGTAGTTCACAAATTGTCGAAGCTGATAGCGCATATTGGGTATTTGCCAGCCAAGTATTGCTGGGGATTTGCTCAATGTTTTGTTTGCCACGCCAATTTCATATTAATTTTGTCGAAAATAACGGTGACGAAGAGCTACGCATGGCCCGTTGGGTATTCCCCCTATATTTGATCGCCATTAGCTTATTTGTATTACCCATTGCCATAGCTGGGCACATTATTTTCAGCGGTAATCCAGGTGATACCAACTATATGAGTACCGACACTTATGTACTCGCCCTACCCATCGCTGGCGGCAATACTAGTGTAAGTCTTATTGCCTTTATTGGTGGTTTGTCGGCCGCCACCAGTATGGTAATCGTGGCAACACTTGCTATGGGGATCATGATCTCCAATAACCTAGCAACACCGCTGTGGCTTAAGATCCAACTCAAAACCTTGTTACAACATAAACTGAGCCCTAGAGCTATTTTATTGATCCGCCGCCTTACTGTGTTTGTAGTAATGGGGGTGGCTTTTTTGTACCACAGCGATATTAGTCAGGCGAGTCCACTGGTGAACAGTGGCATTATTGCTATCGCCTTGTTATCGCAAACCATGCCGATCATTATTGGCGGTTTGTATTGGCAAAAACGTAACAAAATAGCCGCCCAACTCGCCGTATTGGTTGGCGCTGCCTGTTGGTGTTACTGGTTATTGTGGCCCAGTATTAAAGCCAGTTATTATTTTGATCCTGTGCCTTCCGACTTACAACTCGCTAAAGGTTTTGCTCTAAGCCTATTAATGAATTTGTTGTGTTTTGTGCTGGTATCATTGATCTGGCCAAATAGAACACGAAAGGCGCTAAACAATAAGGATACCCATGCATTTTCGACCTTAAACAAAGCGACTAGAATTACGAATTTATTAGCCGTAACTGAAAAAGTACTAGGCAAAGAGCGTCACCTATCTTTATTAAAATATTTACCCGCTAATCAGCATTCTGGATATGCCAGCCCAAAACTACTCAACACCATAGAAAGCGAGCTAGCCAGTCAGATTGGTAACGTTAGCGCGCGGATTTTACTGTCTGCCATCGCCGAGAAAAAAGATGTAGCCCTAGATGAACTAGTCGAGTTGGTAGAAGAAGCTAATCAAACGTTTCATTTTAATCATGAAGTACTGCAATCCTCGGTTGAAAACATTCAACAAGGGATCAGTGTGCTTGATAGCAACCTGACTTTACTGGCCTGGAACCAACGCTATATAGAACTGTTCTCTTACCCCAATGGTTTTATTAAGGTGGGTATATCCATTCGTGAATTGCTGATGTTTAACGCTAAACGTGGATTATTTGGTGACACCGGTGACTTAGAACAAGAAATCGAAAAGCGTATTGAGTATATGCGTACCGGTAGTCGCTATAAATATGTACGCGAGCAAGATAACGAGCAGGTGATTGAAGTTAATGGAAGCCCCTTACCCGGTGGAGGCTTTGTTACCACCTACAGCGACATCAGCGACTACATTAATATTCAGCAACAACTGCAACAAGCCAAACAACATCTTGAAACTCGGGTTGAGCAACGTACCCAAGAATTACAATCCGCGAATTTAGCCCTAGACGAAGCCAGACGCGAAGCCGAACAAGCCAACGAAAGTAAAACCAAATTTTTAGCCGCTGCCGGTCATGATTTAATGCAGCCGTTTAATGCCGCTAGTTTATTTGCCGCACTATTAAGAGAAAAAGCCCCCAATCAGGAATTAGCTGACATGAGCCAAAGCCTGATCCAATCCCTTAATAGTGCAGAAGAATTACTGACCGCCTTACTGGATATGACCAAGTTAGATTCCGGCGCCTTAACTGCCAACCAACAAGCCTTTGCAATTGATGAATTATTACGGCCTTTAGTCAATGAATTTTCTATTCTGGCTCGTCAAAAGGGTTTGAAGCTAAGCTACTTACCATGCTCGTTAACGGTTATCTCTGATAAAAAATTATTACGTAGAGTGATCCAAAACTTAATTTCTAATGCCATACGTTACACCCAACAAGGCCGTATCTTAGTGGCAGTAAAACGCTGTGGTCAGCAATGTAAAATACGCGTGATTGATACCGGCAGTGGTATCGCGCAAGATCAACAACAAGAAATATTTAAAGAATTCAAACAATTAGCCGGACAACAAAACGCCCAAGGTTTGGGATTAGGGCTCACCATAGTAGAGAGGATAAGCGCCCTATTGCAACATCCCATCAGCTTGCATTCAGTACTCAATAAAGGCAGTTGTTTTGCAGTGAGCCTAACAACATGCCGAGGCAGTCTCAAAACTAGCAAACCAACGACTGAAAAAACAACTGATAACGCCAATCTACTTAAAAACAAAATCGTGTTGGTCATAGAAAACGAAGCCCATACCCTAGAAGCTATTTATCAACTACTCAGCAGTTGGGGAGCGACAGTTTATACCGCTAAGGATGTGCAAAGTGCTGTTGATGTTTGCCCAACCTGCCCTGCCTTACTGTTTTTAGATTACCACTTGGATCACGGTTTTACTGGCGTCCAAGCTGCTGAAAAAATACGCGAACATTGGCATAGCGCCATTCCGGGCATACTCAGTAGCGCCGATCGCAGTGAACAAACACGTAAAGAGGCCATTGATACTAAACTGCACTACTTACCTAAACCCATTAAAACCGCTGCCTTAAAACGGCTGATTAAACAGTTAAAAATCTAATACAAAACCAAATGGGTTAAAGTACTTAAAATGCTAACCGCCCCTGAGTTCACTGGCTGTTTTTTAATGTTTGCCAAACGGCTTTGTCCTAACCAACTCGGTGCAATACGAGTGTATTTTTTCGGGCCTCGCAGTATTAACTGACCTTGATTAACCATGTCAAAAAAGTCACACCAGCCCATAAAAATTATTGGCATTTAACTTGCTTTTATCGAAACACAAACTAAATATCAGGTTCTGACATGTTCACATATTTCTGCAAACCAATACTAATGCTACTTGCAGTGGTATTGATAAATAGTTGTGCCAGCCAGCCTGATACAACGCCTAATCTAACGAGTAATAACGAGGCTTTGCAAAGTCAGCTTGCTCCTCGTGGTTTGCACTTTTATGTTGAACAGTTAGCTCGTCAATTGTTATCAACTGCTGATAACATCGATCTAACTAAAACTATAGCAGTAGGCACGATATTACCTAGTGACTTAAAAACCGGAAATTCATTGCCGTACATGCCGGGTTTTGGCCTGCAAGTTCAGGAAAGTCTTGTAACCTTAAGCACTCAGGCTGGATTAAAAGTAGTTGAATTTAAAACCATGTCTGCCATTAATATCGGTGATAATTACGACGCCATGTTAAGTAGAGAGCTTGCGGCACTAAATCCAGAAATACAAGCAGACTACTTTCTCACGGGAACCTATTCACAATTAGAAGACAAAATAGTCGTTAATATTAGACTAATCGCGGTTCCTTCAAATACCATCATAGCGGCAGCTACTGATTACGTGCCATCAAATGCGATGTGGACTAAAACGAAAGTAGCACTCAAAGCCAATCAAATTTATCGTGGTAGTTATTAACCATGTTCTAATTACTTTATATCGGTCCCATATATACCCAAGCAACCTGAAGATGCAAGATTCAGGTTGTTTGGGTATAAGTGTTTGACCGGATAGTCATAAAGTCGTTAAGGTTACTGGATTATCTAGTGTAGGTGACAGCCGATGTTGCGATCTTTGTTTTTGTTAAGTGCCATTTATTTAGCCAGTGCCTGTACGACTTCTCCGTCAACGCAAACTGACAAAATCTCACCGCCCAAAGATACAGCACAATTAAATAACGTTACTCTTTCACATGTTCGAGCCTATTTATTGATTGGCAATATCCAAAAAGCCGAGGAACGTTTCCAAACTATTAGTAACCTAGAATTAAATCCTGAATCACTTCTCACCTTAGCAGAATTACGTGCCGCTAAAGGAGATATTCTAGGTGCTCAACAAGCATTTTCACTTGCTATCAATGACCCACTATTTAATAAAAAACAGATGTCATCAGGACTACTTGACTATTTGTGCGACCACAAGAAAAGGCAGGTCTTGCAGGGCTACGCAGCAGGACTAACATCAGATGAGTTGAGTGTAAGTACTAAAAATCAGCAATTGACGACTATCGGATTATGTTTTGTAAATGAACAACAGTGGTCAGAAGCCCGTC
Source organism: Paraglaciecola hydrolytica (assembly GCF_001565895.1). Lineage (GTDB taxonomy): Bacteria > Pseudomonadota > Gammaproteobacteria > Enterobacterales > Alteromonadaceae > Paraglaciecola > Paraglaciecola hydrolytica. Next base: position 90,894 of record NZ_LSNE01000009.1, on the reverse strand, counting down.
ATTGGTTAAGTCAGATTGACTTAAATAAAGCTGTTGAGCCTATAGTCTATCTCGTACTAGCACGCTTTGATGTTGAACAAAGACAATACGATAGCGCACAACAATTTATGGATAAGTTTGAAGCCACAAGAACTAAAGTAGATGCACAAATATTGTGGCATACATTTGAAGTTTACAGCTTACTACAACATCAACAGCAGGCTGAACAAGCAGCTCAGCAATTGATGATTTTATTTCCCAACACAGCTTTTGCACGTAAGTACCTGATACTGACTAAACGCTTAAAAAAGAATATTCAAAAAACCTTAAACGAACCGTTGGAGGCTCCCACTCCAACAAGGGTACAAGTAAAGGTTCATGTGATTAAAAAAGGTGAAACATTATACCAACTATCAAAACGTTACGATGTTTCAGTTGCCGATTTACTAAAATGGAATCCGACCTTAGTGGTGAACGACATTGCACTGGGAAGCGTCATTCGAGTGTCTGAACAATAAAACTGGACGAGTGGGAACCATTGAAAAAGCAATCAATCAAGCTCGAGGTTTTATCACTATCTGCACATAGATTATTTATCTCGAGGTTCATGACTAGTTTATCTAGATATAACAGGCAATTTCACTAACACATTACGTCTCAACAATTTCTACTGTATAATACTCAGCATTGACGGCAGACCTTAAAAAACCAACATCTTTTGGAAGATAAGAGGCTGCCAAACTTCTATTTATACCGCTTCAAGCTTGAAAGTATTGACAAGCAAAGCAGCAAGGCCCTACATGACCGTTGAAACTTATATCCCGAATAAAACCACTACATTAGAAACCCCAGTAAAGATCCTTGAGTCTGGGGCTCCTGTCAGAGCCGTTGAAGGCACACGTATTGGTTTTGTTAGCTTAGGCTGCCCAAAAAACCTTGTGGATTCTGAGCGTATCCTGACTCAGTTACGTACTGAAGGTTATGATGTAGTACCTACTTATAAAGATGCCGATTTAGTCATCGTTAATACCTGTGGTTTTATTGACTCAGCGGTACAAGAATCACTAGATACAATCGGCGAAGCCTTAGCAGAAAACGGCAAAGTGATAGTTACTGGCTGTTTAGGTATTAAAGAAGACGACATTCGTGAAGTACACCCCAATGTATTAGCCATCACTGGACCTCATGCCTATGAAGAAGTGGTTACTCATGTGCATACTCATCTTCCACAGCCCGTGCATAATCCCTACTTAAATTTGGTGCCGGACATAGGTGTTAAATTAACTCCGCGCCATTATGCTTATTTAAAAATATCAGAAGGTTGTAACCATAGATGCACCTTTTGTATTATCCCATCCATGCGTGGAGATTTAGTCAGTCGCCCCATTGGTGACATATTAGACGAAGCTAAGCGCCTAAAAAATGCCGGCGTAAAAGAGTTATTGGTTATTTCTCAAGATACCAGTGCTTATGGTGTTGATGTAAAAAATAAAATGGCCTTCTGGGATGGCATGCCAGTCAAAACCGACATGAAAGCCTTGTGCGAAAAACTCGCAGATTTAGGTATTTGGGTACGTTTACATTATGTTTACCCCTACCCTTCAGTTGATAAGATTATGCCTTTAATGGCCGAAGGCAAAATTTTGCCTTATTTGGATATTCCTTTCCAACATGCCAGCCCACGCATATTAAAACTAATGAAACGTCCCGCTGCGGCAGAACGCACTATGGAGCGCATTAAAGCCTGGCGCGAAGTGTGTCCAAACTTAGTCATTCGTTCTACTTTTATCGTTGGCTTCCCAGGTGAAACCGAAGAAGACTTCCAAATGTTGCTCGACTTTTTAGATGAAGCCCAATTAGACCGCGTAGGCTGTTTTATGTATTCCGACGTGGAAGGCGCCAAAGCAAACGATTTGCCCGATCCAGTTAGCGAAGACATCAAACATGAGCGTCATGAACGTTTTATGCACAAACAAGCCGCTATTAGTGCAGCTAAACTACAAGCTAAGATCGGCTTAGAGTATCAAGTATTAATTGATGAAGTGACGCCTGAAGGTGCAGTTGGCCGTTGTTATGCCGATGCACCAGAAATTGATGGTAACGTACATTTGACCGATGAATTTGACGTGCAACCAGGCGACATCATTTGGGCACAGATTATTCATGCTGATGATCATGATCTTTGGGCTGTCAAAGTAGCAGACGACGAACTAGACCCAGCAGAATAATTAAACAAGGCATATTATAGATGGACGCGTCAGCAACGGATTTAGCCCAGGTAATTCAAGTCGTAGTGGCGCCTGTTTTTATGTTAACTGGCATAGCGGGCTTTTTAAACGTTATGTCTGGGCGTTTAGGCCGTATCGTCGATCGCGCACGGGTAATGGAACGGCGCATCAACATTATGAAAAACCCCAGTTACCTCGAAGTATCACAAAATGAACTTAAAAACTTATGGCGACGAGTTAAACTCATAAACCGCGCCATTGGTTTATGTGTTGCCTCCGCGTTGTTTGTTTGTGGCGTGGTGGTATGTTTATTTGTGGGTGATTTATGGCTGCTGAATTTTCGCAATGCTGTCATCGCTTTATTCACTATATCCCTCATCTTACTCATTTTTGCCCTACTTACCTTTTTAAAAGAAGTGCAACTTGCCACCAAAACCTTACAGATGGGTAAAGAGTTAATTGATGAAGAAACGGCAAGTTAAGTCTTGCTGTTTTTAATCTCCAACTTACATATATTAGTCCGCCAATTAATTAATAACGACCACTGTCATTAATATCCCAATATGGCACCTAACTTGCTCTGACAGAGTATTAGCAACATGTTTATCAGACTGGTGAATAAACTCCGGCAACAACGCGGCATAGCATTGCCCACTGTTGATTGATTCGGAAAAATATTGCCTGTTGTTACGCCATATTAATTAGGAATTGACCATGACAATTAAAAAAATAGCGCTTTTGCTCAGTTTAACTTTGAGCTCATGTAGCACTCTCGACAGCTTTACGTTGGGAGAACAAAATGGCAACCTCGTAGATGATGGCGAATCAGTAGAAGAAAGTACATTAAACTCCAGTCTTAAGTTTAAGGATCAATTTACTCAGCAGTTTAAAACGCAAAATGACGTCGATATAGCAATCCAAAGTCAAAACGCAATTGCAAACCAACAAGATGTCTTACCAAAACATAATATTAATTTTTATGTGCGTGGTTTAATGCAAGATTTAGTGTCTAACTTGCAATATGTCAACGCGACAACTCCCGTTGCTGTGGTGAGCTTTGTGATGTTAGACAGTGATTACAGTCAAGCAAATTTATTAGGTAATCAAATTGCCGAAAGCCTAATCCATGAAATTCATAAATTTGGTATCCCCGTTATCGACTTTAAAACCACTGACTTTATCAGAGTCACACCTCAAGGTGATTTTGCTTTTACCCGTGACTATGAAGAAGTTAACCCATCCATGCCAGCCCGTTATATAGTGGGTGGGACTATGGTAAAACTCCAAGGTGGTTATCTTGTTAATGCCCGTATTGTAGGTATTGAATCAAAAGCGGTGGTAGCCTCAGCTCAGAGTTTTATTCCAAGCAAGGTTACTGATGCATTGATTGCAAGCAATAATAGAACATCAAGCTTAGAAAACGATGCTGGTCTTGGTTTTAATTATGGGGTAAATGATCAATCAATGAGTACTGCAGGAAACAAATCCACAAGCCCTCAAGTGATATCGTTATTTAACAACTAACGGCAGGAAGCATGGACGTAGTGAATATATCTCATATTGTCTACAACTTATATTTCACATGTCACTTGGTTTATTTTATAAAAGTCGCTTAGTGTTACCGTGGATGTAACGGATTCTATCACTGCCATTATATAATAGGCTTTCGAGGCGGTCCCTCGAAATCCCATCGAAAAAACGAACCATCACAGCTTGTCAGAGGCCCCTTGGCTTAAGCTGTTTTTAAGTGTTCGATGACTTACTCTATATAACACGTAGCGACATCCGCTTTTGCAAAGCTTTGCATCTCTTGCATCGGTATAAAGTAGAGACTAGAAATTGAATTAAAAAGACTGCCGCTTGCAACATCCTGTACCACACCATCTTTAAACGTTTTCGCTTGCCCGAGTACATTTACCTCTACTTGATTGCCATTATCATTAGTAACAACGCCAAATAGGTTGTTTTCATAGCTACAAACATTTTCGCCAATGACGATGGCTAACTGCCTCCCATCTTCCCAATTTAATACCTCTTCAACTTGTCCTTCTAAAAATTGGAATGCTGACGATTCTGGTGTTGGCTGAGAAGATGCTAACCAATGCTCATTTGGTAATATGTCATCATTTTCATTATAGGTATTCTCTCCATATTGCGAGTTATTATTGGCATTCGTGCCTGTGCGTCTCCATCTACGATCAGGCGTCTGACGATAATCCTGTAAAAAGTCTGAATCAATATCAACCGGATTACGCATAAATTGCTCAAACATGCCAAGAGCCAAAGAGTTATCCCAGTAGGCAATAAACTCCTTAGTCGAACCAAAACTCTCTTTTTTCCTGGTCAATGACAATAAATAAGCTCGCAAAAGGCCATTGTCTCTATTCGCTAACGTATCTAGGCGTTCACTCAAAATTACCAAGTCGCCATAAAACTGAAATAGTTCAAATTCGTGTTCCGAAAAAAAGCTGTCAAGCAAAGTAGCACTATCAACACCATCAAAAGCTACATATTCAAGCAGTTGAAAACACAAGGGCAAACAAATATATTTATGTTCAAAACTAGGTGTCAGTAAATTGATATTTTGTACATTTTCATGTTCGCTAAACTTAATATTTTGCAAGGTAAATGCCGGCTTATCATCGATGGCTTCAATCACTAAATTTGCGGTTATCGTAACCCCATAATTTACAATTTTACTTTCAGCATATTGTGCTAAGCCATGCCATTTAGCCGCGACTTTCTGATGTTTGGTACCAGCTATTTTTAACCGGGTTTGGCAAGCCCCCAAACCAAGCAACAAGATAATCAATAGGGTCGTGCGAAATAAATAAGGCATCATGGCTACACTGTTCTCATTAATTATAATCAGTTGTATTTGGCATGTTAAGGATCCTCATGCCATTCAATCACATCGATAAAACTAAAAGTAACCAACTGACTATATGGATAGCTACGGCTAATAATCAAATCGCCACCTAGATACACATTAACCACGCCTGTCGCACCGGAATTAATACTTACAAAGCCCGGATTGTTAAAAATAGTCTGTGGCGTTTCACCATCACTATTGAGCTCAACATAAGGATTAAAAATTAAACCGTCACCATTATCTTGGTTAGGCGGTACTTTAACTCTGATATTTTTATTAGGATTGGCTGTTATGGTATACAAGCCATTGTGAGCATCGTCTTGCATAATGCAAATATTGGTCCCCTGATAACCCATTATCACAGCCGTTTTGGCTATCATGCGACACGAGCCAGGCTCTGGCAGTACAACACCATAATCAATCTCCCGCACAATGGACAAACTAGGAGTAATAGCGAAAACTTGAGCACTAATTAAGGTTAATAAACATCCCAACAACATTAATGTAGCCCTGACTAAATTATCTAACATCAATACCCTCTCCATAAAAATATCAGTAGATCTTTTTAACATTTGAAAAATTCTCACTTTGTGTTATCCATCCACTAAAACCAGACCTATTTAATGCCTCACTGGCTGCGGCTTTTGAATCAAAAATTTGGCTAACTAAACAGTGAAATATATTGCCATTGCTAGTGGTCTTTTGTGCCACATACAAGGAGCCAAATGTAGAATACCGAGTAATGGCCTCTTGTTCGGCCACCATGGCTGCATTTGCTGAAAACTGAATGATCCATCCATTAGTAACAAAATAAGGCGCTAGATCAATTTCGCCAGGCTCGTAGTTATTATTGTCAACACTTTCTGCCACTATCACAGGCGCTGTTATTAATGGTGCCGTTGTTGTCGCAGCCTTTGCCGATCTTAAATTCAATCGGGGTAAAGACAGCGCGTTTTCAACCACCTTGACCTGTGGCGCAAGGGGTTCAACCACCGGAGTTCTTTGCTGAGTTATGACTGGGGCCGCTTGTTCTGTTTGATTGAAATTGTCGACCTCAAGTTCTGTTTCCGAGGAAGTGTTAGTGCTTGTTCCCTGCTCAGCTTGATCAAGCTTATCTTTAACCACATCACTCATATCCTGCCCAAAAGAATATTTTGCGCGCAAGGGCCCTTGCTCTTTTCTAGGTAGTGTAAAATAATTTTTATTTAACACTTCATCTTTACTCCACACCAATGCATCGACATTGTTTTCGTCGAGGATATGGGTTTTAAGTTCCTCATCGCCTTTATCATCTGTCCCATCAGCACGTCTTAGTATTAAGGTTGGTAGTTCAACAAATCCTCCGCGGCCACTGGTTGCGACCTTAATACCAATTAAGTTGCTGGTAAAACCTTTGTTACGTAAATACTCATCAGCCACTCTTACTTGATAAACGTTGGGTGGTAAATTTAAAAACTCATAAAAACCATCTTGATCGGTATCTAAGGTTTCAATGACTTCATTATCAGAGCCTATTAATTGCATCTCTACGTTACGTAAGGCAATTTCTTGCCCACCTTGGCGGCGAACCACAAACCCCGTTAAATCCGTAATCAAATAAAACGGCATATTAACTTCAACCAGTGCACCTGGGTGGGTATAAACCACATAGTCATTATTAACAGTGGCGCTGCCTTCTTGCCACTTGGCGCCAAAAGCAAATTCACTATTACCATGGACACCAGGTAAAATTGTTTTACCTTTTTCGTTACTTCTAAACTCTTTCCATCGAGGATTACCCGAAAAACTTACATCGGCCAAATCAAAATCTAAAACATCAGGCTCGCCATTAACTTGACGATCTAAATAGCTATGTACGTCTAAAGTAGCGCTACCACCTGAAAATTCCCTGTCCATTATGATGCGATTATTGTGATAGTCGTAACCTAAGTAAAACTGCACTCCAAATTGCAGCGACCAATCGTCATTTGAATCGTAAGATGACGACAGGAACATTTGAAACTTTTCACTGTCCCACATCATATTGTGACGCAACGCCCACTTACGCCCATTTTCATTTAGAGGAAAATACTGTGCCTGCAAATAATGTCGGTTTTCGTAAGGGTCATTAATCGTGGTACGTAGCGAAACTGAAGAACTTTTTTGAATGAAGTCATCATCTTCAGGATCATAACTCAGTGAGGCACTGACAAAAAGCCATGGTAAATTAGCACTTAAACTAAGGTTACCTAATAAACTGTCAACTTTATTAATGCTCGTATCATTAAACAACAATTCATTCTCTGAATAAGTCAAAGTATGCGTAAAATAAAGAGGACCAAGCGAATTTGACAATTGATTAGACACATATAAACGGTTTGATACATCAGTTTGTTGATAACCGACACCAAAGCGTGTTAAACCGATATAAGTAGGGATCCCATAACTACCAGAAAAAGAGTAATAATCTTCGCCATTCGAATCTAAGGTTTCGCTGGTGTAATCTTTAGCCGATTTAAAGCTTAAGGTATAATTATCTTTGTAAAACAAACTGCCGGTTAAGGATGTTTCCTGAGCATAACTACCGTCTTGGTTAACGGATAGATCATTTTCAATTAAAAAATTATTAAAACTTAAGGCATTTTTGATGCTGTAAAACTGCTGCTCAGAATCAATTGAAGCAAATGAAAATCCCAACTGCCAACGGTCATTAACACCATAATCAAAAGAACCACCAAAATTAGTGAGTTTGTAAGGCTCGTCATTATCATCATTAAATAGCCGATGGTTTTTATCTAAGGCATTAATACTATAAGCCATCTGACCAGCAGCAAGCGAATTTTGCTTAACTGTTATGCGATTGTTAATTGTTTCCTCTTCGCCATAAGGTCCGTACAAACGAATTTCAAAATCATTTAAACCATAAAAAAGTTCAACATTTTCATAGATTAAACGCCCATCTCCAGGCACTACTCGGCGGTCTAAAAAAACCCCACTACGAAATAATTCAGCATCCCAGCCTGGCGGAGCCAGTTCATCCAAAGTCACTTCCAGATTGTTACGGCGAAAATTATCAGGGTTACGTTGAAATACCACACCAACCCCACTATTGCTGCCGGTCGTTAAGTTATTTGATACGCCAGAAACATCACCCAATCGATAAGAATCAAATAACCCCAAAATACGATCATCTGGCGAGGATTTAAATCGTGACAAACTCATGCTGGCGGCTAAGTCACTTTCATCGGATTTCGACATAGTTAAATTAGTCGAATGATACAAAAAATCAGATACCAGTTGCACCGAGCCATTAAACTCTTTATCGCCTAAATTGGCGGCAAGGTTGACTCTACCGTGAGGTGGTGTGATAAAACGGTATTGATCCGCAATAGTAATAGCCGACTGTAATTCGTCACTACCCGTATTAGTATTGTAAAACCGGTTCATCTGACGACGCTCGTTTAACAATGCCAATTTTTGTACCGGAAACAGATAGTGAGGTGTGACTTTGGTACCGAGTTGCAGGGTATCATTTGAAAATATAACCATCTGTCTCAGCAGATCCACATCGACTGAAACGCCAAATATTTTGTCTAATAGATCTAAGGTAACAAACTGGTAATACCCATCCGTGGCCCAATAATACTCTGCTTCATTTACAACATCTTGCATTTGATCTGCTAGTGTAAATACCTGAACTTGTTCATCTTTCCAAACGCTTAGTTGATTGTCAGTCAATTGATAACGTAACTTTAAACTATCAAATACCGGCTCTATCGCGATTAATACCCGCTCACCCAAGCGATAAGCATCAACGGAACTGGCAATGGTCTCACGATTAATGGCCACGTCTAAAAGCAAAACATTTTCTTCGTTAAGTTCAACTTTTTTTAAAGGTTCAGCAGCGCTGCTCAAAGAAGAGCACAAAAAAAACCAAGTAAAAAACCAGAGTTTAAATTTCATTATTTCCCTTCTAGTTCGCCTGCACTTTGACTTCACTACTTTATGCACTCTTGGTATTAATGAGATTGCTGTCAATTTTATGGCTAAACAGGATTGAACGGATTGACTGCACTCAAGGAAGCAAATTTCACGCCATACTTAAAATCACTATCAGGAGTAATGAATTTCAACTACATGATCAGCTATCACGATTAGGTAAAAAATGAGTTTGATAGTAAAGAGAAGGTGATAACAAGGTAATTAAAAAGCCAACAAGTCATGTTGGCTTAATGTAATGGATATCTATGGTTTGATTTACCAAAAGTAAATGCAAGCACCGAACTTGAGGTTATTTTAGATTTTTCTGGAACTGTAAACTGCCGCCGTACTGTTCGTCCTCCTCAAATTTCAACGCCAATTGCTCAAGTGCTATATTTTTGTCATTGCTGGCCGAAATTTCAAAACTATGCTCTAAGGTTTCGGGATAAATAGAAATCGAATCATTAAAGGCAATTTCCTCACCACTCGTTTTATCAACAAGTGAGATTCGACCATATAACGAACGTGTGCCACTACGTAAAATTTTGCCTCGTACCAAGTCACCTTGTAGCTTAATGTCGCCAAATGACGCATCAACCTCTAAGGGGCCTGTTCTGATTATAAGTGGGACATTTTGTACCAGTTTGGGTTTAACACTTACTGTCGGTCTGTCTTTGGGTGCATTTGAGTCTTTCACCGCCACCTCTGACACGATATCTTCGCAAGAGACTGACACATACGAACGATATTCTTGCGCTTCAGTATTTGGTTTTCGACGCATTGAAAAACGAATAGTCTGTGGTTTACCCGGTTGAATAACAAAGTTTTTAGGTGAAAAACGCACCCACTCTTCTGCCGAGTAAGCCGGTAACTCAGCGCCTTTATAAAGGCTCATCTTACCTGTGGCATCAAAATCAAAATGTTTCAGGCTTAACGAACAATCTTCTGGCACCACATCGCGGGTAAAGACAATAAAAGATTCAGAGCGGTTATTGTCATCCAAGTAAATACGATAAGTGGTTAAAGTAACACCATGGCTAGCCAAGGGAATTGCCAATAACAAACTTACTAGACCAAATTTTGCAGCTAACTTAGTCGTTAAAAACTTATTGCGCATATTGCTCTCCTAATATTGATAATATTTTTTATTATTTTATTTTTATTTAGCTTAAAAAATAACGCCACTTAAATAATATTACTTAAGTGGCGCATTATGTTTACTGCATATAAAGCTGGTCTTAACCAGCTCAGATGTAACTATTAATAAGTCACGTCTATCTGAAAGTCAACGGTGTAAGGCACACTTGGATCTAACTGACGAGCAGCTTCAGCAATACCACCTAAAGCCACTAACGCGGTACCCGAAATAGGCGTACCTTCACCCAAAGTACCTGTGTCAGTTGGTCCAGCTAAACGAATAGACGCAGGAGTAGCCTCATTGACTATTACACATGTATCACCATTTGCACCGGCAATATAGTTAGCCACACAACCAGACGGTGTAAGTAGTAAATCAGCATTGGCGCCATCGGTGATAGTCACATTTACTGTTGCACCTGGTGCGCCAGTTATTTCGAAAGTACCAATAGTGCCGCCAGATGAAGAGCCTAAACAGCCAACGCCTGTTGTAGTGCTAATCGTGGATCCTGCGGCATTAGCAGTTATCCCGCCGATACGCATAGCTTGATCACCTAGATAGCCAGTACCTGTGCCGTCAGTGGATGCAGCTAAGATACATTGCGAGCCTGCGGTCAGATTTAAACCGGCCATAACCAAGCCACCATTAAAGGGTTGAATATCTACAGCCTGAATGGTATTAAAGGTGCCAGTTAAAGTTTGTTGTAAGGCAAGTGCGTTGCTACTTATCATACCTGCAGTAAGGACTGCTAAAATTTTAATTTTTTGTTTCATGTTTAATTCCTCAATCACATTTACATGCAACTATTAATAAGTCACGTCAATTTGGAAAGCTAAGTTATAAGCTGCTGATGGATCTAAAGCAACTGCACCAATAGCTACTGTTCCACCTACCGCAATACTCACCAACCCTGCTTGAGCAACACCACCATTAGCACCAATACTGGTGGTATCAGCCTCGGCAGCACCTGAAACTGGTAAACGGGCCGTTACCACGTTACCAGGCACTAAATCTAAACAATCATCAGCATCATCAACGGTACCACCAGAATAACTGACATAACAGGCTTCATCGGGAGAATAAGTAAAGGTTGTTGGGCTTTGCGCCACTTGGGTAATCAGTATGCTAACAGAGCCACCAGGAATACCAGAAATATCCCAAATACCAGGTGTGACACCAATGGCGGTATTAACACACCCATCACCTTCGAGTACACCAAAATCAGCACCTTGAGGAGTACCAGAGGTATGAGAATGGCGCATTAAAAGTCCGCCAGGGTGGTCATCTTCGCCAGAGGTTCCACCAACTTGCAATGTACAAGAGGTATTTGCCTGAGTAAACATATTGCTGCCAAAGGTTAATGGATAACTAGCACGCTGTGCGATGGTCACATCATCAATGGTAGTCACTGTGGCAGTAAAAGTAGCGGCATAAACATTAGAAGCACACAATGCTCCCAATACAACAGCCCCGATTTGAAGCGCCAGTTTTGTTTTATTTGGTTGCATAGCAACACTCCTAGTAATCAAATTATGCTTTGTTGAATTGAGGAAACTACCTTAGCTACCACATAATCAACGTTTTTTATATCGCACTAATGTTCTAACAATTTTATTAACGGCATTTTTTACTGAAGCTTTAGTAAAAAATTATCGACAATACCTTTTTGTGATAGTTGAACCACTGTGCGGACAAGTTTTATAAAACATTTCGGGACAGTGGTTTAACATCTAAACCGAAGTATCTGCACAAAGACTTATTTTGCCGTCTATCTTGTATCGACCACATTGAGTGAAATCTTAGTTTTTTTTCAAAAACTTCAGTTTTAAGTTGATTTTTATGCTTTTCAACTTAACCAAGCTTGTTTTTCATACAACAAAGATGTTCAGCCCTCACTTTTCAACCAACAAAACATTTATCTTTATTATTATAATTGTTAATTTTTTACATCTTACGTTCACAACAACTCCGCAAGCAAGATATCAGGGATTATTTTTGAGCTTGATGCAATAACATTTTTGTTTGAGAGTTCAATTATTCTAGCGTTGACCCTCAAACCATTAACGGTTTTGATCATCGTACCGGTCAATACATATTCAACTTCTGTATAATTAAATATATCGCCTTGCTGCCTCGAAAACGCAAAACTTCCCTTGTCTGTAATATCCAAGGTGCCAGTCACACTAAGATCACTCACTTGCAGACCGATATTTTGAAGATCATTAATAAAATACTCAGCCAACTCATTACCCAAATTATTAGTTGTTCTCAACGATTCATCCCGAAAAACAAATGAGGCAACAGCAATAGTACCCTTAAATACGGTATTATTAAGGGAGCTGTTTAGATCCATTACCATTTGCTGAGTGTATTCGTTTAATTGCACAAAATGTAGCTTAGGGGTAAACAAACTAGCGTCTTGCTTCACTATATTATTACTGAGTTGCAAATCTTTACATACATAAAACTGACCGCTTTCAGTGGCACACAGGCGCTCATTTTCCTTGTCTGCATACAAAGACGAACAAGCTGTCATCATAGTTACAACACCAATGAGCGTTATATTTTTTACAATTATTTTCATCTCTTTGATCCAACAAAAGGCGCGCTTATTTTTAAACACAGCAATATTTACGCCAAACAACAATTTTGGCCAGCTTAATGTGTTATGTCTTAATAAATGGAGAAATATAACGATCCCCTTCCTCCTTGAAAATTATAGGATTCAGTGGGTTAGGCAATATTGAGATTTGGTATGGCCATTCTCAAACCTTATTTTTCACAATGGCGCTATGAAAAGTATTTAGTTGAATAATAATAGAAAGCGGATATGTTTTGCCGCCTTGCGCAACGAACGGCAGCAGTTATTGGTAATGAATAATAATTTCCAAATAAACTGACTTTATTAACACCAATTAAAAATTGGTATTATTGTTTTTCACTCTTTACTTTTTTATCCTCACTACCCTCAACACTAAACCGATAGTAAATATCAATAGCGTTATTTAAGCCGCTAACCGCTTCGATATATAGTTGAGGGAGTAGTTCATAGCGAATGGCAACTTCAGAGACTGAATCAAATACCGGCATCCCATAACGTAATTGCACACCGGGGGCGATATAACCGCTCAAAGATAATTGGGTATTTTCACCTTGTCCTGTGGTATCCAGATTGACATCTTGAAAGCCGAGTTTTTCACCAAGGTTGCTGATCATATTTTCACTTTGCCCCAAGCCAAAACCCACTAACATGTTGGTTAGCATCGTATTGTCACTGTCACCGCTGGATTCGCCTATGGCCCTGCCAGTTAACATGTAAGCCAGACTTTGTTGTTGCTCCATCACGGGTTCAGAAAACACTTCAACTTTAGGATTATCAGCTGCACCTTCAACACGAATACCCGCGATGATTTCTCCATCAGTTAGTTTGGGATCACGAATAGCTTCTATGCTCAGAAAAGGTCTATCTAGAGCCCCGTTAAAGGTAATATCTCCTTCTCTTATCAATAAATTTTGCCCATAGGCTTTGTAACGGCCATTCACTAATTGCATGCTGCCAGTGGCATTTAATCCACGTTGGTTATTTTGCAGATGAATTTTGCCACGTACATCGGTGGTTAAACCAAAGGCATCGAGCTTTACTTGATTTTGTTGTTTAGGATCCACTATCACTAATAAGGCCATATCGAACAAGGTTTCGTCCTGACTTTGTTCAATTTGTTGTTCTACCAATACCACATCTTTAGAGGGAGAAATTGTATTGGGGGGCAGCTCACGTAGTTTAAAGCGTGCATAGGGTACGGTAACGTCGCCACTGACTTTAACCGCCGTTGAGGAAAAATCAATATCAACATTAGGGCTAACCTGAGCGCGTAACATGCTCTGATAATCAAATTCCAGTCCTTCACCATTAATATGAATTTGGCCTGCGAGTTCGGGCTGCCATGCAACCTCGCCCTTGATATTGCCCAAACCTTTGCCTAATAGGTAACTACCAGTTATCAGCGCTTTATCACCTTGTAACTCAAACTCTTGATTAACCTGATCAACGATAAGGGGGATCCCTTCGCCTTGCAGAGCGCCATCACTGAGCGTAATACGGCCATTAAACAAAGGTTGTTGCAAAGTCCCCGTGATCTGAGTATTACCGGCTAACGTTCCGGCAAATTTATCTAGGCCCGGTAACATGATCCTAAATGGCGCGAGATTAAAATTTTTTAAACTAAATTCGCCAGTAATGGGCCGAGTCAGCTGCTCAGCAAAATCCCCCCCCTCGCCAACTAAGTCAAGTTTCATTGAGCCAATTTCAGGGCCACTGAGCTCAGTTTGCAAACTCACATTGTGGGTTGAAAACTGCGCATCCAACTTAAAGGTTTGCAAATTAAGCGATAGGTTTTGCTGCTCTTTCGAACGTTGTTGGTTTTTAGAACGTTGTTTGCCTTTAAAACGCCATTCAGCCGAGCTTAACTCTGCATGTAATTGGATCTCAGGAAGTTGCTCCATCTGCCAATCACCCTGCAATGTCATACTAAGTAAACTTGCTGAGTCAATGGCCGGGAAATTAGGCACTAAACGGTGTATTAAGGGCAATAGATTCAGGTCATGCAAGGCAATATCCCATTGCGCTTGTTGCTGTTTAAACTCGGCTAATTTGATACATAGATCACTACTACCCTGCTGCCAGCAATGAGACGATACGGCGTAATGTTGCTGCTGCCAGTTTGCCATTATATCAAAGGGTTCTCGTAGGCTAAGTGATGCATAACTTGATTCAATTTGCCCTTCAAGCCACTTACCCTGCCAACTATTTTCCAACAACACTCCGGTGATTTTTGCCTGTAAATTAGTCTTATGGCTGGTGGTATCTATCACTAACTGATGAGCAGCAGCGTTGCCACTGATTGCTAACTTGGCTTCATCTATCTGGTTATTGATGCCAGTAATCTGCTGCAGCTCAAGGGTCATGTTAACGGGTTTTATCTCGTTCCAGATCAAATTCCCCTGCCCTTGCACTTTTTGCAGTGTAATGTCAGCAAAGGACAACTGTTGCCCCTCTAAGGTGTAGCTAAACTCTGGTTGCTCAACAGTGCCACTTAACTTTGCCTTAGTACTAATACTACCCTGCACATCAGCAATACTTTGTTGGAGCTGGGGGGCTGCTAACTCCAAGGCAAAATCTAGGGTTTTATCAGCGCCTAACTGGCCTGCGAGTAACACATTATTGTCACCATTTTGAATGCGAAAGCTATCAATCTTGATATTCGCAGCGCCATCAAACTCGACTTTGCCTTGAGCTTTTAAGGGATAGGAACGCCATGTGCCGTGTAAGTCTAATTTTTGTAAAACGCCCTGCCATTGCCCATTACGATCCGCTAATTCCAGATCAAGCTGACCACTAACGTCGGCTTGATAAGCGGGATCAAATACACCAGGGTTAATATGCTCAAGGCGCATTGTCGCCAACACGTTAAGGCTATCGTCAAAACTAAGAGAGCCACTAGTGATGATTTGACCACCTAGGGTATGTGCTAATAAGTTTTTTAAATCAATACCTTGGCGACTCGCAGTAGCAGCCAACTCAATAGATGTTTGCGGAATATTTTGACCTAAAACCTCACTTTGCCCTTCTATTTGCAAAGCATCTAAATCCCCCTTGATGACAAAACGCCCACTCGGTGATTGAATAACTTGCTCACTGACTGAACTACCTAATGGCCACTGCAGTTGCTGCCAACTAAGATTGATATCCAGTGGCAAATTAGCCGAGCTAAGTTGGGTGCTTATTGTTGCATCAGCATTAACCAAACCCGTGCTATGTAACTCTGCATTAAGTTGATTGATATCACCTTTTGAGTTCAATAGTGCTTCTAGCTTACCGATAGAAGGCTCATTAATACTGACCTTTACGCTAAGTTGATGACTCAACAACCCATCTAGTTTGAGCTCAGCGTTGGCGGCCAGTTCTACCATTGGATGTTTGATATTAAGCTGGATAAGTTTGACTTCATCCGGCTCAATATTGGCCACCATCACTACGGATTCAATCACTTGTGCTGGCTGTGCGCCCATCGTCACCGTAAGGGGGGCGATTTCGAAACGTTGCAGATCCAGCGACACAGGTAATTTTATATCAATGGGGTGTAATGGCTGATATTGCCACTTACTCCAATCAATACTCTGTGTGGTGTTTTGGGTGTTGGCGGATGTCTCAAGTACCTTAATATCCAAGGCTGATACTGTGAGTTGCTCTACATCAATACTTTGATAAAACTGCAAACTGCTGTGTAAAGACTGCCAAGAAAGTTTTAATTGATCTTCAATTCGTAAATCTAAACGGCCAAGATTTAAAGCCGCAATGTTAAGCGCCACAGGCAAGGTAATTTTATCAATATTAGTAACGGGATCGGTTTGTTCGTTAGTACTGGGTGGATTAAGGCGGATATCAATATTGCCACTACTGAGTTGTTCAATACACACTGACCAAGCCCACAAACAATCTAAATCCAAGGCGAGGTTAATATCATGCACTACAACGCTAACATCAGTTTGCTGCCAACTTAAACGAGATAATCGAATGTCGGAAGCAAGGCCACCACTTTGATAGTCGATACTCAATTCATCAATTAACTTGTCGGCAATACTTACCCCAAGACGAGTACCCCAAGGAGACAATAACAATGCCAATAACACTGCAATAAGTAGCACTAGCCCCAGCACCGTGCCAATTAGCCATTTAAGTGGTTTAGAGCCCTTAAACCAACTCAGTTGCGTCATAGGGCAGGCCCCATGGAAAAGTGAATTTGCCAACGTGCTTCATAGTCACTATTGCCACGCGCCACATAAATTCTCACTGGCCCAACGGGCGATAACCAATTCACCCCTGCACCAATACCTGTGGCGATATTACCGACAAATTTATTGGTAGAAGTCCCCCCATCGACAAAAACAGCGGCGCGCCAGTTTTCAGCAAAGGGATAAGAGTATTCCACACTACCCACGGCCAAATATTGACCACCGGTTAATTGTTGTTCACCATTTTCATCTAAAACATAAGGTGACAGTTTTTTATAGCCAAAACCTCGAATACTTTGATCGCCACCAG
>NZ_LSNE01000009.1:0-73483 GCF_001565895.1 Paraglaciecola hydrolytica | reverse complement strand
CAAAATATCGCAAACTTGATGGCACCTGTTCGAAACTTTCGGTAGCAACCCCACCCAAATCGACCCGCCACAATAATCTATGTAAGTCCCAGCTACGCAGCCATTTACTTTGGGCCGTCACCCGCAACATATTAATATCTGATAGCAAGGCATCTGCCGCCGCTTCAATGGTAATCGTTTGTTTATCACCCCAATAAATATCTAAGCCACCTTGAGTGCGCAAACGACTTAACGTAAAGCCCGGGATCAATAAACCTGTGGTTTGTTCTGCTTCTAAACCTTGGGTAAAGGTTTCTTGTTCTAAACGCACAAAGGCCGCTCGTTGCCACTCAGAATCAATGACAGTCCAGTGCCGAGTTGCTGACAAAGTAAAGCGATCACTACGGGTATCGTTGTCGTTTTGTGACTGAAAACCCACTTGAAGACTCGCATAGTTTTGTACCGGATCTTCAATGGGAATGCGGTAATCTAAACTAATTGAATTTTCTGGCTCTGATAAAAACAATTCTGCACTTAAGGCGTGGCCTTTGCTGTTAACCCAAGGGCGCTGCCACTTTGCCGTAAAACGTGGGCCTATGTCAGAAGAAAAGCCGGCGCCTAAGTCAAAATTATCCTGTGGTTTGTGAGTCAAAATTACTTCAATGGGTACTGCGTGATCAAAAGCTTCTGCTACCAAAGGGCGAACTAAGGCATTTTTAAAATACTGTGTTTGTTTAAGGCGTTTGTTTAACAAGGCTAGTTTGTCTGCCTCATAGGGTTCGCCGACTTTAAATGGTAGGGTTTTGCGCACCAACGACTCGGCTCTGGCATCCTCAACAAAACGTAATTCACCAAAGTGGTAACGTTTTCCACTGTGCATTTTTAATACGACAGTGGCGGCAAAACGTGATTCAAATATTTTGATACTGTGTTCATTAAAACTAAAGTCAAAATAACCCAGTGCAAAGGCCAGATTTTGCATCTGCGACTTACTTGACTCATATGCTGCATGTTGCAGTGCTTGACCTTTTTTGAGGGGTAACTTAGCTAATAGAGCCTGCATGGCTGGATTGTCTTGGGCCTCACCTTCAAGTTGAATAATCAGTTCATCAATGGTGGTAACTTGCCCTAAGTCGGCAGTAATTTGCCACTTCTCGTTTTTAAGAGTTTCAGATGGCCCCGTCACTGTGATATTGGTATGATAATAACCAAACACTTGAACTGCTAAATTTACTTTATCAATTAGTTGTTGTTGATATTGTTCAAACTGGAATGGCGAGCTGGGTGGCTCCACGCTATCTAAATGGGCATTAACGTTTTCTAAGATCTTATCGTTTTTAATCCCTTTAAGCTCGACCTTAGCTGCAATAGCACTATCTGAGTATGCCCCCAAAAACACCAGCACTAAAACACACAGCAGGGACGGTACGCTGACTAATGACAAAAACTTCTTCCTTATTTAATAACGTTAACATAATGGCACAAAACACTAACCGAGTATGAACCTCTGGCTGTGACAATATGCTGAAAAAAAGCGGCGTATCATCCTTGAAAGTTAAATATTTTAACTTATTCCAGCTAAGGTGTATGCCATGCAAAGCATATTATTATAGGTAAAATTGTAACGTGATTTTTATGTTTATTTGTCAGCTTTATAGCCAAATCACTTGGTGAGACTTTTACTTTGTTTTACCCTAGCTTATCTAAAAAGTTCAATTTTAAGTGGTTACCAATGTCCGATTTGTCTTCACAAGCTCTTTGCATAGTTACCGGTGGTAGTTTGGGAATTGGTGCGGCAATTTGCCAACGGTTTAGCCAACAAGGTTGGCAGGTTATTAATATCGATTTACTCAAACCGCATCAAACAGATAACAATATTGAATGGCGGTCTTGTGATATGACAGACACCAAACAAATTAAGGCCGTTTTTGCCTCTATTTTACAAGACTATGGGCGAGTTGATGCGCTCATTTCTAATGCTGGTATACATTATTCTGGCACTATCGAACAAACCTCTGACGAAGACTTTGACAAGGTGTTTAACCTCAATGTTAAAGGTGCGATCACGGCCACTAGAGCGGTATTGCCGCTGATGAAAACCCAGTGTAAAGGCGTTATTTTATATATGGCCTCGGATCAAGCATTGATTGCTAAACGTAATTCCTTTGCCTACAACCTAAGTAAAATGGCCTTAGCCTCGTTGGCCAAAACCACGGCACTAGATTATGCTTCCTACCAAATCCGTGCCAATGCCATTTGCCCTGGCACCATTGAAACCCCGCTTTATCATCAAGCGATAGATCGTTATGTAACAAAGTCGGGGGCAGATAAACAACAAGTTCATGCTGAAGAAGCGGCTTTGCAACCGCTAGGACGCTTGGGCCAAGCTGACGAAGTGGCTGCCCTTGCCTATTTTTTAGCTAGCGACGAAGCGAGCTTTATTACCGGTAGTTTGCAAGTCATCGATGGCGGATATACGACCCAATAAGTAAAGGGTGCCAAAATAGCTCAGGACGGACTTATGTCTATAGAAAACAGGCTTTTAAATATCAAAGGCATCATCGATCCCCATCTTCATTTGTTTGATTTAGAGCTAGGCTACTATCAGTGGCTAAAAAGCTCACAAGCGCCTTTTTGGCCTGACAAATCTAAGATCGCACGTAACTTCAGTGAACAGGATCTGCAACTTGCTGCCGACATGCCTTTAGTAGGCTTTGTACATATTGAAGCTGGTTTTGATAATCAGCAACCTTGGCGCGAAATTGACTGGCTCGAAACCCATTGCCAACTGCCCTTTAAAAGTGTGGCTTGCGCTGATTTATGCTCTGCGCAATTTCCCGATGTCATCCAGCAGCTAAAACAACGTTCAAGTGTGGTCGGTATTCGTCACATACTAGATGAAGATGCCTCTAAGATCCTAAATCACCCGCTAACACGTCACCATTTCGCTAACTTAGCCGATCTAAACTGGCGTTTTGATGCTCAGTTATCACTTGTGGATACAGCAGGTGTAGATGCTCTTTTACAACTGTTCAAGCAGTTCCCCAATGTTGCAGTGCTCATCAATCATGGAGGATGGCCGCCACAGCGTAAGCAAAATGCTGAACGCCAAATATGGGCAGAGAATTTACAAAAACTAGCGGAACACAACAATGTGGCGATTAAAATGTCGGGCTGGGAAATGATTGAGCGAACATGGAATGTTAGTGATATTTCTGGCTGTATAAATACCTGTTTACGGGTATTTGGCGCAGAGCGAGTGATGCTGGCAAGTAATTTTCCGCTATGTACCTTTAGCCACAGTTATACCCAACTGTGGCAAAACTATCAGCGTGAATTCGGTTTAACTGATAGTCTCTGGCAACAACTCTCAGCCACCAATGCAGCTCATTGGTATAATGTTACACCTTGATAAAGTTAAAAATTATAACGCAAACCGATATATGCAGCGCTGACCGCCAAGTCATGTTGACCTTTGATATATTCAATTTCAGTGCGTAACATGAGTTTACTGCTTAAAAAATAATCATACCCCAAGCCTATTACCCCAGCTATACCACCTTCATCAAACTGGCAGTAGCTATAAGTATCACCCGCGGCGGTGGTAATTAATGTGTAGGAACCAAGTTTACACTCGTGCAAGCCACTTAATATTTGTTCGCCCTTAATGTCGGTTTTTAATAAACCGAGTCGATAAAAAAGCTCACCAGTCTGGCCCGATGCTTTACCCAACAAGGCAACAAACAAGGCCGAAGCATCTAATCTCAAATCGTCATTGTCTAAACCTTGGGCGCTACCAGAGATGCCTTCATCTAAAGAATCGCTAACTAACTTTTGTAAACCTGCCTCTAAATACCACTGACGATCAACCTGATAACCCACAGCCAGTTTATACGTGAAGTCATTGCTACTCGAATCCAGCAACTCTGTTTTACCGTACCCCGTGCTTACTACAGTATACAAATTCTCAGTTGCAGCGACTTGTGAGTAATAACAGCAAGCCACTAACGCGTAGACATACATTTTTAATTTCAAAAGAAACTCCCTAGTGCCAGTAGATATAGCAATAATATGCCCCTATATTAACTTTTTTGAAAAATATAACTATATGATTTGTCGATAAAAGCCGTGTAAGCTTTGATTAAGCCTCCACCGCGCTAACCACACTACATGTATCATGGTAATTAGTAAGTTACATTGCCACTGTGTTACCGATGTGGTTAGTATAAACACAAAATGATTTAGCCTTGGAAAAACCATTGAGATATAAATTAAACATCTGCTTGAGTATTCTTATGTTGGCATCCTGTACCAACTTAGCACCAGAGCCCATCATGACCGACGAAAAATTTGATAGTCGTGTTGTAGAAAATGGCACTCATGAATTTGTTTATGGCATTTCATGGCGCAATACTTCCCAATCTTCGTTGTTAAGTAATAATGAGCGACAAGAGGAGCCCGCGCCGTCAAGACGAGGGGAACGGGAACGTTTTGAAGAGCAGCGTACTCGATTTGCAGTACAAGCAGACAACAAAACGAAGTTAGAGCTGGAAGATAAAGCCGCAGAAGGTTTAGACAGACGTTTACGCAAAGAAAAACTATGTGCCAATGGCCATCAAATTGATGACGTAGTGTGGCTTGCCGACAATATTAGGCTACTCGGCCATTGTTTATAACTGCGTTAACTAAACGCCTCACATACAGAATAATCCAGGGAGATTAAGATGCAGAGCATTAAAACACGTGCAGCAGTAGCATGGGCCGCGGGCCAACCATTAACAATTGAAGAAGTAGACTTAGCTCCACCACAAAAAGGTGAAGTGCTGGTTAGAATAGTAGCGACTGGAGTTTGTCATACTGATGCTTTTACTTTATCGGGTGACGATCCTGAAGGTTTATTTCCGGCTATTTTAGGTCATGAAGGTGCAGGTATAGTTGAAGCCATAGGTGAAGGTGTGACTCTGGTTGAAGTGGGCGACCACGTTATCCCTTTGTACACACCAGAATGTGGTAAGTGTAAATTTTGTTTGTCAGGTAAAACCAATCTCTGTCAGGCCATACGTGCCACTCAAGGCAAAGGGGTGATGCCCGACGGTACTAGCCGTTTTTCAATCAATGGTCAGCCTATTTATCACTATATGGGTACCTCAACTTTTGCCGAACATACCGTCATACCCGAAATTGCTTTAGCCAAAATACCCAAAGAAGCACCACTTGAAAAAGTATGTTTACTCGGTTGCGGTGTTACCACAGGCATGGGCGCGGTAACTAATGCGGCTAAAGTCAAAGAGGGAGACACCGTGGCCGTTTTTGGTTTGGGTGGCATAGGATTATCGGTACTTATTGGCGCTAAAATGGCTAAAGCTGGACGTATCATCGCCATTGATATTAACGAAGATAAGTTCGAGATCGCCAAACAACTTGGCGCAACCGATGTGATCAATCCCAAGCACTTTAATAAACCTATCCAAGACGTGATCGTTGAGATGACAGATGGCGGTGTGGATTATTCTTTCGAATGCATCGGCAACGTTAACGTTATGCGCTCGGCTTTAGAATGTTGTCACAAAGGTTGGGGCGAGTCCGTCATTATTGGTGTTGCTGGAGCCGGGCAAGAAATAACCACCCGCCCCTTTCAGTTAGTTACCGGTCGTGTATGGCGCGGCACTGCTTTTGGTGGCGTAAAAGGTCGCAGTCAGTTACCTGACTATGTGCAACGTTATATGGATGGCGAGTTCGAGTTAGATACTTTTATCACTCACACTATGAAACTTGAAGACATCAATGAAGCATTTGCTCTGATGCATGAAGGCAAATCTATTCGTACTGTGGTGCATTTTTAAGGAGCTTTTTAAGCATGAATAACGCCACAGAATTAGCCGAACTCAGTGCCAACAAGTGTTTTGGTGGTTGGCAAAAACGTTACAGTCACCGCTCTAAAGTGCTCAATTGTGAAATGCACTTTAGTGTATTTATACCACCTGCGGCAGAAAAAGTGGCAAAACTCCCCGTACTTTACTGGTTAAGCGGTTTAACCTGTACGGACGAGAATTTCTCCACCAAAGCTGGGGCGCAACGCATAGCAGCAGAATTGGGTATTATGTTAATCATGCCCGATACTAGCCCTCGAGGGGAACATGTCACTGATGCGGCTGATGGTGCCTATGATTTAGGATTGGGAGCTGGCTTTTACTTAAATGCCACACAAACACCCTGGCAAGAGCATTATCAGATGTACGATTACATCGTTGAGGAATTACCTGCCCTTATCCAAAAAGAATTTAAGGTTAAAGAAAAAGCCGCCATCGCTGGGCACTCCATGGGTGGTCATGGCGCCTTAACCATTGCACTATCTAATATGAAACGCTATTGCTCGGTTTCCGCTTTTGCCCCCATAGTTAATCCGATGGAATGCCAGTGGGGACAAAAGGCTTTTACTCACTATCTAGGTGATAACAAGGCGGAATGGCAGGCTTACGATAGTTGTGCTTTGATGCGTCAGCAAGGTGAATTCTTGCATATCCCGATGTTGGTTGATCAAGGTTTGGATGATAATTTTTATCATACCCAAAAGCTTTCAAAACCCTTAGAGGAAGTGGCCTTAGACATAAACTATCAAGCTGAATTTCGTTACCACCCTGGCTATGATCACAGTTATTATTTCATCGCCAGTTTTATCGAAGATCACCTGCGCTTTCACGCCAAATATTTGTGAGTTAAATTGCTGAATAAGCCCCCCATAAAGCCTGCTATCAGCAGGCTTTATTTTACCTTAGTACATTCAAACAAGAGTTCATCCACTTCAGGAATAAGTGAGCCTTGGGTAAACTGCACTCCACATTCCCATGCGGTATGGCGATGGCGAATAATGCCATTGATCTGCATTGGCACTTTTGAATGACTTGAACTTAAGGCAATTTTGATCTTGCTATCATGCATACCCGCGGGTAGCGCTGAGGCAAGTTTGATTTTAATACCTGCAAGGCTCATATCTAATACTTCACCTTGCACGACCACGTTCTCTGCCGAGTTGGATTGATAAAAGGTGACAACCGCGTGTAAACCTTGAGTTTCAAAGCGGGGAAACTGACGTTTTTCCATCATCAACAACAAATCTAGTTATCAGTTGTTGTAGTATAAACCTAACTAGCAGCAATTGGAGTGTTTAACATGACTGAAAAACCTTATTTACCCCCTAAAATATGGACTTGGGATCCCCACAGCGGCGGAAAATTTGCAGGAATAAATCGCCCAACAGCCGGCTCTAGGAATGACAACAAGCTGGCCGTCGGTCGTCACCCATTACAGCTCTATTCTCTGGCAACACCTAATGGCGTTAAAGTGACAGTGATGCTCGAAGAATTATTAGCTTTAGGCATAACCGCAGCCGAGTACGATGCTCATTTAATCAATATCATGGAAGGTGAGCAATTTTGCGCCGGTTTTGTGGACATTAATCCCAATTCAAAAATTCCGGCACTGTTAGATAACAGTACTTCGCCACCCACTCGAGTGTTTGAATCAGGCGCCATCTTGTTATATTTAGCCGAAAAATATCAGGCTTTAATACCAACACAGGCAGTTCAGAGAACTGAGTGTTTATCATGGTTATTTTGGCAAATGGCCAGCGCCCCCATATTGGGAGGTGGTTTTGGGCATTTTTACGCATATGCGCCAGAAAAATATCAGTACCCCATTGACCGTTATGCCATGGAAGTTAAACGCCAACTTGATGTTCTGGATCAGCATTTAGCACAAAACCGGTATATGTGTGGTGATGATTATTCAATTGCTGACATTGCAATTTGGCCTTGGTATGGAGCCTTAGTCAGTAATAAAGTGTATGAAGCAGCCGAGTTTTTACAGACTCATCTGTATAAACATGTATTACGCTGGAATGATGAAATAGCGCTAAGGCCAGCTGTGCAACGCGGCAGAATGGTCAATCGCACCTGGGGTGAGCCCACAAGCCAATTACATGAAAGACATGAAGCCAGTGATTTTGTTAATAAAACTCAAGATAAACTCACACAGTCTGAGTAACCTGTAAGTCCTTAAAAGCCGGAAAAATCAACCACAAATGATAAATTTATCAGCAATGACTGTTTATCAAAGTGGGCTGATTTTTCTCAGCTCAAGCAGCTCCAACTGATTGCGCTTTGCTCGTGACTCGAATTTCGAAGCTAAAAATAATACTCTAAACTGAACTGCACATAATCGTCACGTCTGAGCATATAAGACGGCTCTGCTGGCTCGTCACTGGAAAACAAATAAGCGTCTAAACGCCATTTCCAATGATCATTGATACGGCTGGATGCTTCAATAAGCGCTGACCGTACGCCTGAATAATCTAGATCTTGCACTACCCCAAATAATACCGAGGTTCCATCTATATCGTTTAAAGCCCATCTTGCCGCCAATAAGAGATCATTTTGCGCCGCAGATGCGGCAAGGCCTTCCCGATCATCATATTGATACTCCATTAACCAGCCGATGTCATACACCGAGTCAAACACACCAACCGAGGTATATTCAAAGCCTCCTACTGCGGCCCAATAATCTTGAGTTGCACTTTGGCGTTGAATTGCTTCAAGTTTAAAAATCCACGCATCAACAATAGTTAATACATCTACCCCAAACTGCTCAATTTGCGCATAATAAGGACTAATGACCAACTCGCCTTTAGTATTTAAATTAGGTACATATTCAGGTTCGCGGGAAGTACCTTCAAAATAGGACAAACCCACTTCCCAATCACCCAGGGTATGTTGCCAACGTAGCGCCCAATCGAGATTTTTTTCTTCATCATCAGACTCATACAAAGCACTATCACTATCGATAGGGAGAGGGCCTCGCAAACGACCATCAACGCCTGCAAACGTTCGTTCACGGAAATAGGGTAAAACAAAAGCAGTAAAGTTGCCCCAGCTTTTATACAAAGACAAAGCAACCATGGGTTGGCCCAATTTATCTTCTCCATCGATAGATTCAATGGCATCAGTTTGATTGATTATATCCACCAAATGTAATGACTCTGTTTGCCCCCAAAATACTTTACCTATACCGGTTTTTACTTCCCAGTCATCACCAACATGAGACCACAGCAACTCACGAATATCACCATGAGTACGTTCACTGTCACGTTGATCAAAACGGTAAAAACCCTTAAATAACAAACTATCACTGCCATCATTAAAAGAGGTATATAATTCTGGAGAATAATAGCCTGATAAGTCATCTCTCGTTTGTTGAGGGTAAAGTGCATCTTGTAAATAATAGCGTTGCTCTATTGCAGCACTTCCTGTGTATTCAACCTGGGCCTGAACAGGCAACAATAAACCACCTGTAATAACTATCATCAGTGGTAGGCATGTGAGGGACTTCATGTTCATTTCCTTTAGCGAGCTCGCATTAAACTATCTTTATCAAAATCATTATCCGCTAAACCAGTTTTAAATTTAAGTGAATGGGTAATTAAATCTGTACCTTTACCGGTTTGACGATTTTCCATACGCATTTCCATGGGGCGCCAGTATTTGTCGAGATATAGCTGATGATTATGGGTAGTCAGTATTTTTAACAAACTATTTTTACGGTCGTAATACTCAACTTTTAAGGCTCGGTAGTGTTCTTTATCTACCCAGGTTATGTTTTTACTGTAACCAGAATCTTCGTCAATTGGCGTTTGTTCAATCACAAAACAATCTTGGCCTTGATATTTTTCGTCACGTAGATATTTAAATTTAAACTTTTCAATTTCAAAAGAACTCATGTCTTCAAAAGCAAATTCACTGCCCATAAAAGGGCCTGATTTATTTTTTGATTGAATGCGAGTTACACGCTTAATTTTAGGTAAATACATCCACTGTTCATCCGCTTGCAATGGGTGAGAAAAACTTAAAAAAGCCGTACCTTTAACATCTAAGGGTTGGTCAAAGATGGTCAGCCCTTTATCACCATCACTTTGTACTTCCAACGATTTGATACGCATTTTACGCTCAGTTTCATCACCTCTTGGGCTACGTAAAATCATACTCGTTTCACCCACACTATCAGACCAACCGCGATCGCGTAACTTACGTTCTTTAGCGATGGCTAAACCTTTCTCCTCTGCACTTTGGGCTAAAACCTGGCTCGAAAAACACCATGTCAATAACATAAGTGAAATGACTAATATAGAATGTGGGGCTTTAAAAAAGCGTTGTATCAACATGATAGCGTCCTTATCAAACTGTCTTTTTGTCAAAAATCATCAAAAACGGTGGTAAAAACAAAAAATCCACCGCCAATGCAACCAATATGATAATACTGGTCAACATGCCCATATCGGCATTTAACGCAAAAGGCGACAGCATTAAAACAGAAAAACCTAAGGCCAGTACAATTGTGGTAATCCATAGGGCCCTTCCAACACTGGCAAAGGCAAATCTAACAGCTTGTTCAGCATCTTTGCCAGCGGTTCTAGCATATTGATACTTACTCAAAAAGTGCACTGTGTCATCCACAATAATGCCCAACGTCATACTCAATACAATAGACAAACCCAGATTAATTTCACCCGAATAAATACCCCAGATACCAAAACCTATGCCGGCAGGCAGTAGGTTTGGCAACAAACTAATCACGCCCATTCGCCATGATTTAAGCGCAAAGACCAGCAAGCCAGAAATTAATAACAACGCAATGGCCGTCCCTTCTATCATGCTAGCCATATTGGCCTCACCAATATGCGCAAACATTAAACCTGGACTTGCTGCAGTGACGGTTAATTCCGGTGCGCGCTGCGTAAACCAATCTTTTGCTCTACTTTCCAGACCGGTAAGCTCTTTACTTCCGAGATTTTGCACAGTAGCAACAATTCGGGTCGCAGACTTATCCGTATTCATTTGATTGTTAAGATCAAGTCCATAGGGCAAGGACATTTCATATAACAATAGATATTGAGCAGCCAATTCTTTGTCATCAGGCAGCACATAATAAGCGGGATCATCCCTGTGCATGTTTTTATTGAGACGTTTAAACGTTTCACTGATAGCCACTACGTGATCAACCTCGGGCTGAGTGCGTAACCATTGACTGAAATTTTCGATCAGCATCAATATCTCAGGCGCATTAATGCCACTTTCTTGCTCTGTATAAATTGCAAAATCAATGTTGGTCATGCCACTTAGATTTTCTTGTTGAAAATCAGTAGATTGTCTAAAAGGGCTAGATTTTTCAAAATATGCGGTTGCCACATCATTCAGTTGATTTTGAAAGGCAAAAAACACCGCAACCACTGCGACCAACAAACTCACCGGTAATAATCGACGATGATTATTAATCACCCACTCACCAAATTTTTCAGTACGACCAGAATTTTCTTTCTGTACAGGAATCGACTTCATCGGCAATAACATGATTAAGGCGGGTAACAAGGTAAGCGAAAAGAGGCAGGCAAAGATCACGCCGATGGCAGTAAGATTACCTAGATCAGCCAAAATCGGGACTTCAGCAAAATTAAGGGTTAAAAACCCCACCCCAGTTGTCGCGCTGGTAATGAATATGGGTTTGACATTCAGTTGCAAACTATAAAGCAAGGCATCCTTTTTATCTTTGCCTTCACGCATGGCAAATAACATCGACGACACCACATGAATACAATCTGCCACCGCCAACGTCATCACCATAGTGGGTACATTAACCGTGGCTGTGCTTAAAAACATATTCATCCAACCCGACAACCCCATCGTGGTGGCTATACTGCCAACGATCACTATAACTGTGGCAAAAGTGCCAACAAAAGTGCGTAAGGCTAACCACATAATTATGATGATGGTGGCAAACATCAGAGGGACTAAAGTAGAAGCGTCGTGTTTGGCCGATGCCGCAAACGCATCATTCATCAATACTACGCCGGTATGATAAAAATCGTGCTCGGGATAACTTAACTTGTATTTATCCGTCATGGCTTTAACAAAAGCGGTTATTTCTTCAACTTCAGCCGTTTGGTCACCTTCAGGCAAATTGACTGTGATACTGATCATAGTCACATGGCCTTGTGGCGAGACCATGCGCCCGACTAAATCAGGCTCACTGAGCGCTACTTGACGAATTCTAAGGAGTTCAGTCGTTGCTAGTTGGTTATTTTTATCAACCAAGTCTTCAACTATAAGATCATCTTCGTCTGCGTGAATGTATTGAAAATTACTGAGCGAATCGACTCGGCTTGAAAACGGCGTTTGCCACGACTCTTCGGTCAACTCTCGTATTAGACTTAAGGTTTGTGGATTGAAAACCTCCCCCGAATGAGGAGCAATAATGATGCTGGCGCTTTCGTTTTTGCTAAAGCTATTTTGCATCTGCTCAAAAGCTTGTAGCTCAGGATTATCTTGGGCAAAAAATACTTTGTAGTCACCGCGAAAATACAGAGATTTGCCACCTATTGCGGCCAAAACCACGATCATAAAGCCAATTAACAAAACTCTTTTAGGTCGTGTAACTGACAGACTAAGTAACGAATTATTCAAGTTTGTCCCCTCCATTATCAATAAACTTCCCACAGGTATATTTAAAATTCGTTACTTACAACTACCTATCTGCGTAAGCAAAAACCACCAGACATTTATAGCTTATTTGTTTGAAATTTATAATATTTTCTGCAAATAAAAGTTAGTTACTCCTGCATTTTTTTAACACTAGAACAAAACTTTTTTGACCTTCACGCAAAAATCAGTATGATAGATACAACTGGTCTGATGAGTGGATGCATAAATTATGAGTATTAGAACAAGCCTTAAAAAAGTATTGCCCCCAATTTCTTTAACTGAACAAGAAGCCTTAGACGCGGGTGATGTGTGGATTGAATCCTCTATTTATCAGGGTAAACCTGATATGCAGGCTTTACGTGCTATTCCTGCAGCCAAATTAAGCGCCGAAGAACAAGCTTTTTTAGATGGCCCAGTCACCACATTAATAAATATGATCGACGACTTTGCATTACAAAACAGCAAACATATTCCACAGCATTTGTTGGATTATCTGTCGGTTAACAAATTTTTTGCGCTAATCATTCCGAAAAAATTTGGTGGCATGGAATTTTCTCCTTATGCCAACTCCACCATAGTCGCCACTATTGCGGCTAAAAGTGGCGCTATTGCAGTCACCGTTATGGTACCTAACTCATTAGGTCCAGGTGAATTACTCATGCATTACGGCACCCAAGCTCAACAAGTGCAATGGTTACCCAATCTTGCAATAGGAAAAGATATCCCATGTTTTGCTTTAACTAGCCCAGAAGCTGGCTCTGATGCTGGGGCGATTCCTGATGCAGGCATAGTGACTAAAGGCATGTGGAATGGCAAAGAAGTACTAGGATTATCGGTTACTTGGGATAAACGTTATATCACCTTAGCCCCCATCGCTACGGTATTAGGTTTAGCTTTTAAAGTATTCGATCCTGAGCACTTATTGGGTGACAAACTCGAATTAGGCATTACCTGTGCCCTTATTCCTAAATCCCATCCTGGCGTTGAGTTGGGCAATCGTCATGACCCAATGGGACAACGTTTTTATAACGGGACTACTCGAGGCGAAAACGTCTTCATCCCCATGGACTTCATTATTGGTGGCCAAAAGAATATTGGCCGCGGTTGGCAAATGCTGGTGAGTTGTTTAGGTGCGGGGCGCGGCATTTCCCTACCGGCTATGGGCGTAGCTTCTGGTCAGTCTTCACTCAAATCAACCGCTGAATACTCCTTTGTACGTGAGCAATTTGGTGTCCCCATTGGTCGTTTTGAAGGTATTCAAGAAAAACTGGCCGACATGGCAGGCAAAACCTTTGTACTTGAAGCCATGCGTGTATTAACGACTGAAGGTCTAGGCCTAGGTTTAAAACCTTCTGTGGTAACGGCTATGGCCAAATATCATATGACGGAACTAGGCCGTGACGTAAACAACAGCGCCATGGATATCCAAGCGGGTAAAGCGATTCAGCGTGGCCCACAAAATGTATTATCTGACGGTTATACCGCCCAACCTATCGCAATTACGGTGGAAGGTGCGAATATTTTAACTCGCAGTTTGATGATCTTTGGTCAAGGTGCCATGCGTTGTCACCCCCACCTCAAAGACATGGTGGACTTAATCCACAGCGATGACGCTAAAGCCGATGCTGAATTTAACAAAGTACTGATGAAAACCATTGGTTTCAGCGTTAAAAATGCCCTACGCAGCTTTAGTAAAAGTTATTTCACTTTCACCCGTGGCGCTCAAACTGCCTTACCGGAAGTGAAAGCCTACGAAAAACGTATGAATGCCTTATCCGCTAAATTAGCACCTTTAGCAGATTTGTCTTTGCTAGTATTAGGAGGCGACCTTAAAAAAGCCGAAATGCTCTCTGCTCGTTTAGGTGATGTGATGAGCTACCTTTATGCATCTATGGCGGTTGTGCGTTTTTACGAACAAAAAGTCAGTAATCGCAGCGAAGCTAAACCCTTCTTTGACTACGCTATTCAATGGTGTTTACAACAAGGTGAACAAGCCTTGGTTGATTTTGTTGGCAACTTTCCGCATACAGCAACACGTGGTTTGATGCGGATATTAACCAATACTTACACACGTTCAGTCCCCATTATTAGTGATGAACTTAAGCGTCAATTATCCGATGCGACTATGCAACAAAGTTCGATTATGGCTGAACTAACCCATTTGATTAAAGTCACGCCGGGTGATGGCCATGATATTAATCAACAAGCTTTTGCCGCCAAACATGCGGTAATGCCACAATTGAAAAAAATTCATCAGGCACTGAAAGCGACCCCAGTTATCCCGTTTATTTCCTTTGAGCATGCGGTTACGCAATTACATGCGGCTGGCAGTTTAAGTGCCGAAGATGTGGCTTTGGTAATGGATTACAACGAAAAACGTAAGATGGCCGTGCGAGTAGATGAATATAACTTTGATTTAGAACTACTCGATACCAATCAACAGTTGGTTAAATCACCGACAACGAAACAGGCCAATGCAGCTTAACGTTTAAGTTAGTAACATTGTTTTTTAAGGGCGATAAAGTTGATTTATCGCCCTTTTTGTTTGTGGCAAAACTGAGATACTAAACTAAAGCTTAATTAATCTACTGAATCACTTGTTCAATTGGCACTAATGCTTTTAACTAAGGCATAAATTAATGATGGACCACCCAATTTTTATCCCATGCAGGCAAACCAGCAAGCCCCCAGTTCTGAGTTAACCAACCGTCGCACTGCACGACGCATCTGGTTACGCTCGACCTTACGTTACTCGCAAAAAGAAGCATTAGCGTCATCGGCGATGACGGCCACCAGTGATAACTTTTTTAATGCTTTTGCAATTTTTATCCAAGCCAGTATGAGTCAACTTGGCCTACTCACTGGGGTACCTCAATTATTTGGTGCCGTGATGCAGTTTTTGTCAGTTGGCTTAGGCAACTATTTCTGCCGTAAAAACATCATAGTCACAGGCGCGGTCATACAAGGTGTTGGCCTGCTCGCCATGTCAGGCCTAGGCTTAGTTAGGTCTGAAGGTGCGGTGTGGATATTCATTGCTTTAGCCATGTTACACCATGGTTTACTGAATTTAATTCAGCCCCATTGGCGCGCATGGATGGGTAATATTGTACCAGCAAGACGGCGTGGAAAATTTTTTGCTTCACGCAGTCGCATAACCATGCTGGCTTCTTTGTGTGTGTTTTTACTCGGTGGTGCCCTACTAACCTTAAGCAATTATTATGAGTTGGCTTGGTTAGGCTTTAGTTTGTTATTTTTGATCGCTGCGGTGGGACGTTTTTGTTCAGCATGGTTATTATGGAAGATGCATGATCCACAAATTCATACTCCCCAAAAAGTCATTAGTGATACTTGGCAAAAGTTAAGAGTCGCATGGCAAGATCCTGTATTTAAACAATACAGTTTGTTAGTTGCCAGTATGCAATCCATGGTGGCGATTTCCGCGCCATTTTTTGCGGTTTATATGCTTAACGAATTAAAATTTACCTATCTTGAATTTGTCTTATCGGGAGTCGCGTCAATTGCGACCCAGTTTATGACCCTCAAGTTTTGGGGGGTATTTAGCGACAAATTTGGTAATCGTTTAGTGATGGTGATCACTTGCGGCATGATCCCCTTTGTACCTTTGTTATGGCTATTTTCAGGTGACTTTACTTATATTTTAATTATTCAAGCGGTGTCAGGTTTGTGGTGGAGTGGCTTTACTTTGAGCACCGCGAACTACCTTTACGATATTCGCCCTCATCAAGCTGATTTTGCTACTTACGCCGCCATGCAAGCAGGCTTAAGTGCCGCCTTAGTGTTTATCGGCTCGATTATAGGTGGTTTTATCGCATCTTATGCCTTAGTTTTTGTGCAATTTACCCATTTAGATTCGCTGCTATCCAGTGCGTTATTTGTAGTATTTTTTGCCTCTAGCCTTGGACGTTT
The DNA here is from genome assembly GCF_001565895.1 of Paraglaciecola hydrolytica. Taxonomy (GTDB): domain Bacteria; phylum Pseudomonadota; class Gammaproteobacteria; order Enterobacterales; family Alteromonadaceae; genus Paraglaciecola; species Paraglaciecola hydrolytica. The sequence goes on along the minus strand of NZ_LSNE01000009.1, from coordinate 57,050 downwards.
TGCGGTATTTACTTATTTTATTCCACGCCTTAAAGAGCCACATATCAGGCAGCGTCCCAAAATGCTCGATTTAGTGCTCAGAGTGTCGCGCTTTAATGCGATTTCAGGGGTGAATTTCGATTGGCTAACTGTCACTAAGAAAAGTAAAACGTCAAAAAAAGAGCAAAAATAAGGAGAGCCCAAGCTCTCCCTATTTTTGCTTTAGCTCAACGCTATTTCACTTCCATATGCGGTGAGCGATACACCACTTTGTCGTTTAAATCGATACCAATACCTGGCACTTCAGTCACTTCAAAAAAGCCATTAACTGGCTGTGGATCCTGAATACATAATTCACGGTTCCAATCTTTAATCGCATAAGTATGGTGTTCGTGGATTAAAAAGTTAGGAATGGCTGTTTCTAAGTGCAAACTTGCGGCAGTTGCTACTGGGCCACCACAAACGTGAGCCTGAATGCGTACGTCATAAACGTCAGCATAATCACAAACTTTTTTAGTTTCGGTAAAACCACCACATAAACCAATATCCGGTTGTAAGACATCAATGGACTGGTCTTCCATATAAGGCCTGATACCCCAGCGGTTATATAAACGCTCACCGCCTGCAATCGGCACATTCACCCGTTTGGCAACTTTATCGTGCACTTTGGAATTAAGATAATTGACGGGCTCTTCATAAAATAAACAGCCGATATCTTCAATCATTTCACCCAGCTGAATGGCTGATGCTGCGCCGGCTAAGCTGTGGCACTCAAAGATAATGTCAACATCGTCACCCACTGCATCGCGGATAGCTTGCAAGCGAGCTTTGAATAAACGTAACTCTGGCTGGGTGAATAATTTGGTACGATCAAAATGGCTCACTCCGTCTTTGTCATACACGATTGGATCGACCTTCACTGCATCATAACCTTCGGCTACAGCCTTTTCTGCGGCTTTACCATAATCGATTGGGTTATTTAAACGAGTGACTTCTTTATCCCAGTCAAACTGTAACTGGCTGGCATACGTACGTAATTTACCGTTAGTTTTACCACCTAATAATTGATAAACCGGTACACCTAAGGCTTTACCACGAATGTCCCACAAAGCCGTATCAATTGCGCTCATTGCCGCATAAATAATCGGACCACCACCCAAACCCCAAAAACTTTCCCGTAACATGCGAGTCCACAAGGCTTCCGTTCTAAACGGATCCCAGCCGATTAACATGGCTTCGGCAATTTCTTTGATCATGTGTGCCGCCGCACTGTGGCCGAGGTCGTAAGCAAGCCCTGCCTCACCTACCCCGCTTATACCTTCATCGGTATGAATACGCACAAACACCGGGTTCCAAACTGCACGTTTAGGGCAATGGATATCAAAAATTTCTACACGGTTTATTTTCATAATTCTCCTGACAAACACACGAACTGACTAAATATTTGGATTACTGACAAAATGCAGGATCAAGCTTGTAGGCTTTACGTAGCATGGCGGGCCAAGCCTTTTGACCGCCACTAATACCGCTGTGCACAACATTCGCTTGTTGATAAATACCTTCGACAATACTAGGTGGAATAGAAATAACCGCTTTACCACTTTGCATGAGTTCTAGCTGGATTTCACAAGCACGTTGCAAGTCGTAAAAACGCATAAAAGCATCACCCACTGTAGGCCCAACGGTCAAACCACCATGGTTATGTAACAACATATAATTATTACTACTTAGGTCACTTTGCAAACGCGCCTTTTCATCGGCATTAACCGCCAAACCTTCATAGCCATGATAACTTAAAGATGGCAGGGCAAATAAAGCATACTGGCTCCAAGGTTGTAAGCCCCCTTCTACTGTTGCCACGGTAATAGTAGCTTTGGTGTGCAAATGGATCACGCACTGCACATCATGGCGTACCTCATGAATAGCACTGTGAATAGTAAAACCAGCGGGATTAATCTGATAAGGCGAACCATCGAGAACCTTTCCTGCCAGATCCACTTTAACCAAATTTGAGGCTGTAACTTCTTCAAAAGTAAGGCCAAATGCATTAACTAAATAATCGTCACTGTCAGGCACTCGTGCAGAAATATGGGTGTAGATTAGATCTCCCCAACCTAAATTTGCCACTAAACGATAACAAGCCGCTAAATCTATTCGCGTTTGCCACTCACTGGCAGACACTTTGTCTTTAAGGCTGAAAGTTGCTAATTGGTAATCATTGTTCATATTTATATTTTGTATCTAAGACCAATGCGACTAAGTCTACATGATTATTGTAGCTCCGCTAAGTTAGCGCTTAAAGATATCTATCAAAGCCTTTACTAGCTTTAGTTTTATGCTTGAAAGCGTTTGATTTTTAACCAACACTTATCCCATCCCGCTCATCTCTCAAGGAAAAACACATGAATAACTTAAACCGTAGGCGTTTTATGCAGATGGCAGCAGGTTTAGGACTCGCATCGGCAATCAGTAATCAGCAAGCAATGGCCAAGTCAAATTCTACAAAAATCGGGGTAGCACTGTTAGGTTTAGGCGGTTATAGCCGTGGATTATTGGCGCCTGCTCTTGAATTAACCCAGCACTGTGAACTAAGAGGTATTATCACAGGTAGCCCTGAAAAAATCCCTGAATGGCAACAAAGGTACGGTATCCAAGACAAAAATGTTTATTCCTATCAAAACATGCATGAACTAGCGAATAATCCCGACATTGATGTGGTGTATGTGGTGGTACCCACTTCTTTGCATCTGCAATATTGTGAAATTGCGGCCAATGCCGGTAAACATGTATGGTGTGAAAAACCCATGGCTATGTCTACCGCACAATGCCAGCGCATCATTGATGTTTGCCAACAAAACAAAGTTAAGTTATCGATTGGTTATCGTATGCAACACGAACCCAATACACAGCGCTTTATGCAATATCGTACAACCCAACCTTATGGAAAAATTCAACATATCATTGCTCAGGCGGGTTATGGCGGCAATGGTTTGCCCGCGTCCAACTGGCGCATGCAAAAAGCCATGGGCGGTGGTGCTATGTACGATATGGGTGTTTATCCGCTAAACGGTGTGCGTTATATGACAGGTCTGGAGCCCATTGCCGTTACTGCCAGACACGACAAATCCCACCCCGATATTTTTAAAGAAGTCGATGAAACTACCTATTTTGACCTTGAGTTTGCCAATGGCTTGATCGCCGAATGTGGCACCAGTATGGTTAAAAGTTTTAGCCAATTAACCATGCAGTGTGAAAAAGGTTGGTATCAACTACGCCCTATGTCTAACTACACTGGTGTGACCGGTTATACCAGTGACAAACAAGAATTTGCCGCGATAAAACAGATCCAACAAGCAATCCAAATGGACAATGATGCCCTAGCTTTACAAGGTCAAGGTCAGTTACTGGTGCCCGGTGAAGAAGGTTTAAAAGACATTCACGTAGTACAGGCAATATTTGAATCTGCGGCAAAAAATAAACGGATATTGCTGTAATACACACCTTAATAAAGAGGACTGGCTTTGGCCTGTAGCCAGTTCTCATTTGCATAATTACTGTTTGCACAGGTCATATGCAAAGTGAAAGCATGACGAGACTTATCGGATAAATTAGGCGCACTGAAGTGCGGTAGTAAGCCATTAAACACCACCAAGGTGCCTTTTTTTACTTCCAGTGCTACGGCATCCTCATCTTTGGGCCAAGGTTTAGCATTAAGTTTAAGCAACTCAGTGCTGTCATCCTTATAACGTTTAAATTGCTCAATCAGTGGATAAGGATCATTGCTGCCCTGCACTTGTAAACAACCGTTGTGAATAGTGGCATCTTCTACCGCCAGCCAGAAAGTGATCACGGTAATCGGTGTAGTATAAAAATAACTGGCATCCTGATGCCAACGGATCACTCCACCAATTTTAGGCTGTTTGAAGATATACATAGACTGGTGAATTTGCGGTTTCACTAAACCTAAATCAAATGCCAATTGGGTAATTGTTTGGTTATGGCTAAATGCCTTAAATTCTGGCTCCAGCACATGTAGAGCATGGCCAATTTTATTGATACTTAAGGATTTAGCTTGTTTCAATTCCCCCGTTTGATCAAAAGCATCTTCTTCAAAAAAACAACGTACTTTGTCACCCGACCCTAAAAAATAATCATCTCGTGTTTTACTCTGATCCTGAGTCGAAAACACTGCACGGCTTGAGTTCGGATCAAACTGTTCTACTATTTTCTCCGCTGCTTTTTGCAGTTTATCCATCTGCTCAGTCGAAAATAACTCATCTAGCACCAAGTATCCGTGTTTGGCATAGTGCTGTTGTTGTGCTGTCGATAACATGGCTACTCTTCTTATGGGTTTATTTGCTTTATAACTGCAGCTTATTTAGCATGATTAAAAATGTATTTCCAAGTCCTTTGGGTATAAATACCAATTGCGACGTTACCACTATTTATCTATAAGTGGCTCAAGGCAAAATCACCATTATTTTGTAATTCTCGCCAAAGCTGTCGTTTTTATGTTCAAACCATTTTATTTAAAATCAACTTAAAGTTATAAAAATCAAACAGTTAAATTATTGGCACAGTGCCTGCTCTTATTATGTTTTAAGAATTGATTATTTATTTCACTAAGGACAACCATGAAAACATCACGCCTCGCTCAAATTGCATTAGTTAGCCTACTCACACTTTCCATTACAGGTTGTATTATCCACATTGGCGGCCACAAAGGTGATAGTAACCATCAGCAAAGTGACCTAAGCAGCGTACTAGGTAATATTGTGGTGGATGCCCACAGTGAAGTCAGTGATGTATCAACGGTAAACGGCAATATCACCATCAAAAACAACGTCAAAGCCAACGAGCTTGATGCAGTAAATGGCAATATTGAGATAGGCAGCAATGCGCAAATTAAATCAGCCTCTACCGTAAACGGCAGTATCGAGGCCAAACATGGCCTTAAAGTTAACCAAGGATTGAGCACCGTTAATGGTAATATTGAATTAAAAGCAAATGCTCAAATCGGTAGTGACATAAACACTGTAAACGGCAATATTGCTTTGCTCAACGCTAACGTTGGTGGACATATAGAAACCAAAAATGGCGACATTGACTTACGTGATACCACTCAAGTGCAAGGCGATATTATTTTTCAAGCGAAAGATGAAAAACGCGGGTTTAAAGGTGAACTGCCTACCCTGAGCATTGATGCCAGTTCAAATGTACAAGGGAAAATTATCTTGCACCGTCAAGTTGTGCTGGAAATAGAAAATCCGGCATTACTGGCAAAAATCGAACGTCATTATGCAGACCAATAAGGCTGAATATTAAACTATTCTGCTTGAATTTTTAACTGACGCAAATATTCATAAGCAGGGGTGACTTCATCTACCACCCGCTGCTGCTCTGGACTGAGTTGAATATTTGACGAACTTGCAGCAGCAAATCCCCTTGAGTTTGCCACACTGTGGTACCAGTGTGGCGCCCATACCCCATCTGAATCACGTAAACCGGTAGGCCAATGCAGCATATTGCTATCAAATGGAATTCCTAGTGCCTCACAAAGTTTACTCAGCATATCTTGTGGCGCGGCTAAAATATCTTTGCCTTCAATCACTGGTACTGGCTGTTCACTTAAAGCACTGATCTCATGATAGAGCTCGAGCTGGCGAATAATGCCAATATCCTCAGCGCTGCATACACCACGGCTTTGAGTATAAGACTGCACCACTTCTTTAGGCTCTCTGATTAAAAAGCAATTTTTGAGTTGCTTAGTCCAATGCATATCTACACCTTGCAACATGTGATGAGTCATGTGTTTTTGGTACTCAATAGCAAGGGCTTGGTTTGCCTGAGTAAGCTGGCTCACTACCTCTGCATAATCCTGACTTTGACTGACAATCACCTCATCAAACATAGGATGCGGGCTATTGGTTTGCGATAGGTAAAAAGCATAAAAAGGTTCGTCTACCACAAGGGTATCTGCGCGATTTTCAAAGCTACGCATCATAGCGGTTGAGATATTACGCGGTCCCGACCACATGGCGATTCGAATAGTCATAAAACCTTACTCCCCTGACTTTTCAATCAATTCCAAATAAAGCGTTTGCAGGCGCAGTAATAAAGAAGGCTGACTACTGTCGGGTTCGATCAAGCGGCCATCCACTAATTTAACCGCCGTTAAACCGGCAAAAGTGCCAGTAATAAAGGCCTCGTCGGCACTGTAAACTTCAGCTAAAGAAAAATTCTTTTCAAACACTGGAATGTTATTGGTTTTACATAAATTGATAACATTACGCCTTGTGATGCCATCGAGACAAAAATCTCCCGTTGAGGTCCACACTTCCTCACCACGTATTATGAAAAAGTGGGTTGAATTACAGGTCGCCACAAATCCGTGAGGATCAAGCATTAAGGCTTCATCGGCCAATGCTTTTGTGGCTTGTATACAAGCAAAAATGCAATTTAACTTTGAGTGAGTATTAAGCTTTGGATCTTGTACATCAGGATAACCACGACGCACATGACTGGTGAATAACGATACACCTTCACTGTTATCGATCTTAACGGGGGTTTTATGTTCAGCAATTATGACGATAGTAGCAGCAGAAATAGTAGCGCGTGGATCTTGATAAGGAGTGGACTTTTCACCGCGAGTAACCATCAGCCTAATATGCACACCATCAAACATGTCATTGGCATTACAGGTATCCATTAGCCGTTGTACCAATGCTTGCGGAGTAATTCCAATGTCCATATCTAGCGCTTTAGCTCCAGCATATAAACGTTTGATATGCTGATCGATAAAAGCTAGTTTTCCATGATGTAAGCGGATCCCTTCCCACACACCATCTCCCAATATAAACCCACTATCAAATACCGATATTTTTGCCTCAGCGCGGGGGAAGAGCTCTCCGTTGATATTGATAAGAATGGATTGATTTCTTGGATCAGTTTGATAGCGGTGGGTGCCTGTTTTCATGTGAGTATACAAAATAAGGTGTTTGTAAGACGTTAACACAAAGCCGGCTTTTGCCACCAGATGGCGGGGAATATTAATTAAAACTAGTAGTTTAAGTTGTGATGGTAATTACTTTATACTAAGTTGAATCTTCTGCTAAGTATCAGATTTGTATAATGAAGCGTTTAAAAAAAGCCTTACAAAAATTAAAAACTTGTTGTTATTTCTGACATCTGAATAATAATCATCAAAAAATCGTAAGGTTGTTCTCATTAAACATAAAAGCATTAAAAATAAAGATAAAACTATCGAACACCGCATAGATATGGATTTATTAAGCCGTTCCATGCCCGGTATATTTATTTATGGTCTAATATTTCCAGTCATATTTTTTCCCTTAGGCTTTAACAAATTACAACCCGAAATAAGCTGGTTGTTTGCCACTAGCATGTTACTCGTTAGTAGTTTGCGTTTGGTACATCGTGTTTATACCTCAGTAATTTATCCCAAAAAACCTAAGCTCTGGCGACACATGTTTCAGTGTTTATCGCTGTCGCAGGCGATAATTTTGGGAATATTTTTTGCGATGACCATGTACGACCCTATTTTGGAGCCTATAAAAACCATCTCTTTTATGACTATTGGAGGTGTTTGTGCAGCTGCCCTAATTTCTCTCAGTCCGCGCATTTCCATCGCCCTATTCAACTTGCTGTGTTTAGTGACACCTAGCATTTTTGTGTCATTTTTTGTTATCGAAGACAGCTTGCCTGTAGGCTTTATGATCTGTATTTACAGTGGTTATTTAGTGGTAGTCGGCATGCGTTCCAATAAAGAATATTTACGTAGTTTTGTGATTGAAGCCCAGCTTGAAAAACAGCGCCAAGAATTAGAACAACTAAATAAAATTGATCCTCTTACCCATATTTATAATCGTGGATATTTCAATACTGCCTTTGATATCCAATGGCACAGTAGTATTCGACAAAAGAAGATGCTTTCGGTCTTATTAATCGATATCGATCATTTTAAAGCCATCAATGATACTCATGGACATCTTTTTGGTGACAAATGTTTGAACCATATCGCGCAAACTATCAGTGCGACAGCAAAACGTAAAACCGATCTCATTGCTCGTTTTGGTGGTGAAGAATTTGTAATCTTATTGCCAGATACTGATGAACACAACGCCGTTGATATAGCCGAACAAGTACGCGAACAGATTGCATCTCAACCATTTTCATACCAACAAAACGAATTAGCACTCACCGCCAGTATTGGCGTAGCCTGTGTATTGCCTATGGTAGGGGTAAACTCTAACTCACTGATTGAAAAAGCGGACGCAGCGCTTTACGATGCAAAAGATCAAGGCCGCAACAAGGTGTGTAAATACACCGAATCATCTAGACAGCAACAGCTTTTATAATACCTGTCAATAGCTATAAAAAACGAAATATACGGCTTCTCATTAAAACGACCCTAGCGGATAACTACAGCCAACAAATGTTGAGCCTCAAGGATGAGGAGTATTTCAGACAAAAAAGAACCCTGACTAAGCAGGGTTCCTTGATAACATCAATTTGTGTATCTACCAGCCGATATTACTCGTCACTAGCAGGTGCACCTGCAGGTTTTTCAACTAAGTCTTTAATGCTTAGACGAACACGATTTTGACGGTCAATTTCAACCACTTTTACGTCAACAATCTGACCTTCAGATAGGAAGTCACCTACTTTGTTCACACGCTCGTGGGCGATTTGAGAAATATGTACCAAGCCTTCTTTGCCTGGTAGGATTTCAACAAAAGCACCAAAATCAACGATACGAGTTACTTTACCTGAGTAAGTTTTACCAGCTTCAACTTCAGCAGTAACTTGTTTGATTTTTTCGATAGCGATATTGGCTTTAGCCATTTCAGTAGCAAAAATCTTAACCGTACCGTCATCTGAGATTTCGATATTACAATCAGATGCTTCAGTAATAGCACGGATCATTGCGCCGCCTTTACCAATAACGTCACGGATTTTATCTTGATCAACTTTCATGGTGTAAATACGTGGAGCAAATTCAGACATCTCTTCACGATGGCCAGTAATCGCTTGATCCATTACGCCAAGAATATGCAAACGGGCTTCTTTAGCTTGTTTTAAAGCAACCTGCATGATTTCTTTAGTGATACCTTCAATCTTGATATCCATTTGCAGTGCAGTAATACCTTTAGTGGTACCCGCAACTTTAAAGTCCATATCGCCTAAGTGATCTTCATCACCTAAGATGTCAGACAATACTACGAAGTTTTCATCGCTCTTCACTAAGCCCATCGCGATACCCGCAACAGAAGCTTTAATCGGTACACCAGCATCCATCAACGCTAAAGAAGTACCACAAACAGACGCCATTGAAGAAGAACCATTTGATTCAGTGATTTCAGAAACCACACGAACCACATAAGGGAATTCTTTTTCACTTGGCATAACGGCTTGAATACCACGTTTGGCTAAACGGCCATGACCGATTTCGCGACGCTTAGGTGAACCAACCATGCCGGTTTCACCCACGCAGTAAGGAGGGAAGTTATAGTGCAGCATAAAACGGCTATCAGATTTACCGTTTAAGCCATCAATCATCTGTGCATCACGCTCAGTACCTAAGGTAGCAACCACGATTGCTTGTGTTTCACCACGAGTAAATACCGCTGAACCGTGAGTACGTGGCAATACGCCAGTAGCAACGTTTAAGGCACGGATCATCGCAGGGTCGCGACCATCAATACGTGGTGAGCCAGCAAGTATGCGTGAACGAACTACGTCACTTTCCAGCGCGTGTACCATCTCAGATACTTCTTTGGCATTTTGAGTTGCATCAGCAGCAACAAGAGCAGCGACAGTTTGTTCAGTAACAGCAACAATGGCGTCTTTACGCTCCATTTTGTCAGAAATCTGGTAAGCAGCAGTAATGCCAGCTTCAGCTAATTCTTTTACTTTGGTTTTTAATGCAGTGTTTTCTGCAACTGGCTGCCAATCCCACTTAGGGGTATTCACCTCAGCGGCAAATTCATTGATAGCACCAACCACAACTTGCATTTGCTCGTGACCAAACATCACAGCACCTAACATGACTTCTTCAGACAGCACAGCGGCTTCTGATTCAACCATTAATACCGCACCTTCAGTACCAGCAACCACTAAATCTAAGTCACTACTTGCTAATTCAGAAGTACAAGTATTTAGAATATATTGACCATCGGTATAACCTACACGCGCCGCACCAACTGGACCATTAAAAGGCAAACCAGAGATTGCTAAAGCAGCAGAAGCACCAATCAATGAAATGATATCGGTAGGAATTTCAGGGTTAGCTGATAATACGGTAACGATGATTTGTACTTCGTTCATAAACCCGTCTGGGAATAATGGACGAATTGGACGGTCAATCAAACGTGAAGTTAAGGTTTCAAACTCAGAAGGACGACCTTCACGTTTGAAAAAACCACCGGGGATTTTACCAGCAGCATAAGTTCTTTCTTGATAGTTTACGGTTAACGGAAAGAAGTCTTGGCCAGGCTTCATATCCTTTTTACCAACAACGGTAACCAGTACACTAGTATCATCCATGCTTGCCATAACAGCAGCAGTGGCTTGACGGGCAATTACGCCAGTTTCTAAAGTAACAGTATGCTGACCATACTGAAAAGATTTTGTAATAGGAGTCATTTTTTTCCTTCAATTTGCTTATTTTATTTATCGCTTTCAAATGCGGCGCATAGTATAGCGGTTAGCGTTATGAAAAACAGCAAGTCAATGGAATTAAAACGCAAAACAGTCCCGCAGATTTTATGGAACCGTTGAACGCCGATTAAATTTTCCCTCCACCATTTCAGTCTCTGCACCTCCAACCAGAGTAATAGCGAATTACTTTACTCTATGTTAACTTACTGTTGTCTAAACGATTATTGCTTATTATGGATTGCAGCATGGCGCACAGGGATCAGGAAATTGAAGATATCGGCAGAGAAATAAAGCTGCTGCGTGAAGCATTTTCGAAGCGTTTGCATAATCTAGAGCAACGCCTGCAATCGCTGGCTGATGTCACACAAACCAATGCACCTGTTGAGCAAATTTCAAACATCACTGCAGATTCCACAAAAACAGGCACTCTGCAAATTCCGCAAGTACAAATAAATATTGAGCAAAAACCACAGCAATATGCATCTCAAGAAGACCGCCAATATCGTGTTACCACCTTAACTGACAAACCAGCAACACCAGCAACACCAGCAGAAAATACATTCAGTCCACTGCTTCGTGACGGTTTAGGCACTTTATTATCACCTTTTGGCAAAGCGCTTTCCCCGCTAATTAACTGGTATCAGCATTGTCAAACCAAAGGTCAGGGGCCGATTTTTATTTTTATGCTGGTAGGCATCGCGCTACTTGTCTGTGGATTTGCTTATTTAACCCAGTTACTAGTCGGTGAACTGGGCGCAGGTAGCAAAAGCCTGCTGTTATTTATAGTCAGCATCAGTGTCACCTATGGTGGGCATAAACTGGCGAGACAAAAGACCTTTGAGGACTTAGGCTCTGCCACCATCAGCCTTGGTCTATTACTCAATTTTGTCACCATTTATATGGCCGGCAGTTATTATCATTTGTTAGCTGACTGGCTTGTATTATTTGCTTATGTGCTTATTGGATTAAGCGGCTTCATACTGGCTAACTGGCATTCAACAAAAGTAGTCAGTGCTTTGGCGATTATAGGAGGAGCCACTATTCCGCTGATTTCTCTGCTAGATAGCTCAGGTACAACGTTTTATTTATGTGGACTGGCGATACTGGCGATAGGCAGTTTTTATCAAGCCAACACTAAAGCTTGGCTGTGGTTAAGTTTTGTAACGGTAACGGTCTGCAGTGCCAGTCTTGAATACTTGCTGTTATTTGGTGACTCACCTCAAGTTATGGGTCTATTCAGCCAATTATTCTACTGCCTATATTTTGCCGTAATGTGGCAAGAGTTAAAACAATCAACTCCGCCAAACACTCAGTTCACTAATAGCCGCATCATCTTTATTTCTCTGGCCTTGTTTAGCAGTATTGGGCTGTTATACCAAAGTGATTTTTCTGCTTGGTTTTTGCCCCTCATCGCGTTGTTCAATGCCCTGTTAAGTGCGGGAGCCAGATTTAAAGCCGCACAGATGCCTGACATGACAAAAAGCTTATATGCCATGGTAAGTAGTGTATGGCTGTTGGTGGCAATATTTAGTAGTCTGGCAGCAGACTACTGGGGCATAGCAGTGGGTTTAGAAGGCCTATTTTTGTTGTATTTTGCCCTACAAAACCGAGATAAAAATTTACAGATTGAAGCTTATGCTTTAATTATCTTCGCAATTTTGCATGCGCTATTTGCCATTGCACCTTATTTCCCCTCTCCAGCCTTTTTAAATATCAAGGGTCTGATGGTATTTTGCAGTATCGGTATTTTGTTATTAACCAGCCGCAAGTTATTACAACACGCTCCTCTAACCCAAACAGAGACTCAGTTCAAATGGGAGTTCAACCTCAGTTATTCATTGCGTCAATTTGAGTCACTGTGGTTAGCAATATTTGTCATCGCCACAGCTTGGGTATATTTAGCCAATTGGTGTTTTGTGGTTTTTATCCCTTTGCAGCTCATACTCTTATACAAAAGCCAACGCCAGCAATGTCAGGCTAGCGAAACACTGGTGTTTTTTAGCGGCTTGATTATGGGATTAATTGTACTGTTGGCTGCACTGCAAGTGCAGTCCTTTTCCTTCAGAGATTTGCCTAGCTACGCACAAACCGCACTGGCACTGCTATTTATTGAATTATGGGCACTGTGCGAATTTTATCGACGTATAGGCCAATCAGGGACAATGGCTGAATTTGCAGAATCCTTGCGTCTAATCGCTTACCTCTTATGTCCTATTTTGTTTATCCCATCAGTTGTCAAACATTATGGCGAGTTTTTAAGCTTGGCTTTATGGTTGTCGAGTGTTATTGCCTACACTTTAGCGCGCATCGTAAAACATCCGATGATCCGCACTGAGGCTTTATACTTAAGCTTAATTGCTGCTTGTTACTGTGTTTTAAACGCCTTGATTAATCAGTCATTCTTCAATCTGACGATTAATCTTTCGTTAGTCCTAGGCTTGGTCTATTTTGGTTTCTTTTTACGCTTGGTATCCCAAAGACATAGACCCATGCTGGAACAACAAATAGCGTCTATCGGGATGTATTTTGGTGTTGCAGTGTTGTTTAAATTAACTATGGCCATCATTAATATTTATTTAGCTGCGGCTATAACCGTCGTTTTTGCGTTTACATTATTGTGTTTGCAAACTCGGCATCCAACTATCAAACGCAACCTCAATAGCCTCCAAACCCTGCTCTATCTAAATATCCCCCTGTCATGGTTCTGTCTAACATTTTCAACTCATGACGACCTTGTTAGCGCAAGTGTGTGGCTTGGTAGCAATTTATTGATCCTACTAAGCCAGCTTATTGCTGACAGAAACAAATCAGCATTACAGCTTAAACTAATAAACCAAACACAAAAACGCTACCTGTGTCATCACTTGTTAGTCACTTTCAGTCTGATATTTTTATTAGCAGACTGGCAATTAAGTTTATTAATTGCCCCATGGTTAATACTGCAAGGTAGTTATCTATTTTTTGCTCAAAAGCAAAGTCCTTTAGTCTCCAAGTTTGCCTTGGGTTTTGTCTTCAGTGGTTTATTAAAACTGGGTTTGATCGATGCTGCCAACGCCTTATTGTGGCAAAAAGTGGCATTGTTGCTAGGCATAGGCGTATTTATGATTATTTCTGCTTTTTTCTATCAGCGGCGAATAAATAACCACAAAATTAACTAGTAATTTCAACAGCTTACAAAATATCAAAAAGTTTATGTTATAAAATATCATACGCAAGCATCATATTGTATGTTTTTTAATCACTTTCTTTGGGGTTTAATGGAGTCATCGAAATGGCACACACAAGTGTAACATTTTAAGGTAATCCAACTAACCCAACATACGAGGAATTGACCATGTTGAATATTGTTAAAACTTCAATAGCTCTAAGCGCCGCTACTTTTATTTTTGCTGGTAATGCTCACGCGGACATTAACGATGCCCTGCAAAACATCTGCACTATCGTCAAAGCTGATGATAAAGGTGAACTACGTAAAAAAATGAAAAAAGTGCAATCTGATTATCGCTTAAAGTTACAAGATTATTATTCAGGAATTACCTGTGGTGGGCAAAGTTTGATCCGTACTGCGATGTTAAATGATTCTGTCGAAACAGGTACCATGCTGATAAAAAAAATGCCCAAAGGTGATTTGAACTCTCCAGAATCTGATGGCCTTACGGTTATCGCATGGGCATCGAAGAATGGCTTAGATGATTCTGCAATAGTAGAAGCGCTTAACGACCGTATTTAAAAAGGATAGCTACGAGCAGCGAGCGAAAGAAAAAGCGATTTAGTTTTTATCTTACGCTCGAAGCTAGTGGCTCGTCCCTCGAAACTGCCATGACCATTCAACATGATGGGTAAGATCTACACACCTTTCCTTAGAAAACGACCTCATTTGAGGTTGTTTTTTTGCTTCAAAGTGTTTTAGCTTAATTAAACTGTCACTTTTAATACTTATATCTAAGTGTCACACTCAATACAGATTTTTTAAATTACTTCTATCTATTTGTTTTATATTAGTTATTTCTATAAAATAAAAATATTAGTATGCACCAACATACCTAAGTATTAGTTGGTAGATTTTCAAATCTCTTCCTCTGTTGTTTAATAATCCCATCGAAACGCAGCAAACCTAAACCAGCTTCGCTTCCAAACTAAACCTACTTAATTTTAATCCCTGAGGAATTTGACCATGTTGAAAATTGTTAAAACTTCTATCGCTTTAGCCGCCGCTTCTTTCATCGTTGCTGGCAATGCTCACGCTGATGTCAACGAAGCTTTGCAAAATATCTGTACTATCGTAAAAGCTGACGATAAAGGCGAATTACGTAAAAAAATGAAAATGGTTGAATCTGACTTCCGTTTACAGTTAAAAGATTATTACTCTGGTGTGTCATGTGGTGGCCAAAGCTTAATCCGCACTGCGATGTTAAACAACGCTGTTGAAACCGGCACCATGATAGTTAAAAAAATGCCTAAAGGTGATTTAAATACACCAGAAGCAGATGGCAAAACCATTGCTGCTTGGGCCTCAGAAAATGGTTTAGACAGCTCACCTATCGTTGCTGCCTTAAACGAACGTATCTAACAAGAGCGGCGAGGCTCGAGCGACGAGTTTCGAGCTTAAAGAAAAAACCTAAGAATTATGCTGAAGTCTTCAATGGCTTTAGCTCGCAACTCGACGCTACTAGCTCGAAGCTGCGTGAAACGTTCAACATGGTGGGTAAGGTCTAAACGCCTTTCCTTAGAAAACGGCCTCTCTTGAGGCCGTTTTTTTATGTCTAATTTTTGTTTAATCTAAGTTTAAGGTCTGGGCATCACAAATTTAAGTGCTTCACTAATAGAAAAATAGTCGCCAGGTCCGCCACCACGCAATATAGGCTCTGCTAATGCAGTTTGATAAACACCATCATGCAATAACTCCTGAGCGATATGCACACCTACCACTTCGCCGATAACTAACCACGTATCACACAATTGCCCCGTCGCACTTTTAAGTTGCATAATCTGACTCAATTTACACTCCATCGCCACTGGGCTTTGTGCTACAAAAGGCACGCTCACAATCTTGCCGGTTTGTTTACCTAGCGCCGCTAACTCAAACTCATCTACTGCAGCAGCAACAGACTGGCTAGTGATATTCATATGCTGAGCAAGAGTGAGATTCGCCAAACTCCAACAAAACTCTCCCGTTTGTTCAATATTACGCACAGAGTCTTTGTAACCAACGCTGGAAAATCCAATCAATGGGGGATGATAGTTAAAGGCATTAAAAAAACTGTAAGGCGCTAGATTGACCCTGCCCTCACTATCCTGTGACGAGATCCAGCCAATAGGACGCGGTGCAATAATACTGTTAAAAGGATCATGGGCTAAACCATGTCCTTCTTTTGGTTGATAAAAATAGGATGAACTGTTTGGCATTGTTTTCCTCAGGGTAAATGTTGGAACTTATTTCTGTAATTTACTTACCAAGTACAAAATACATGGCTAGCGGCACAAAGCTAGCCATTACTTAAATAGAACAAAGATAAGTCGCGCGTTAACGTTTTAAATTTGCTGTTTTTAGCTACGTATAGCAATTAAATGTTATTTTACGTCTCATAAATGTAAAAAATATGATAAAACATTGCGCCAGTTGGCTCATGAAACAAATTACAAATGTAGTTTAATTACGTAAAACACTTCAGATAGCTGATTTCATATGAAAGAATTTAGTCTACAGCGCTCAGTACATTGCACTATCGACCGATGTTCAATCATAAACAATAAAAATTAACAACATGCTAGTTATAAAACATTAACCATAACACTTGATACCACGGAACCATTGCGGATGAATTTATCAACTTTAGACATCAGTATTTTTATCGCCTATGTACTTGGCTTATTAGCCTTAGCTTTGTACATTTCTAGGGCAGAGAAAAATCACGAACGAAACACTAAAGATTACTTTTTAGCCAGTAAGTCTTTACCTTGGTGGGCCATCGGTGCCTCATTAATTGCGTCAAATATATCCGCTGAACAAATCATTGGCATGTCGGGCTCTGGTTATGTACTCGGATTGGCTATCGCCTCATACGAATGGATGGCCGCCATTACCCTACTTATTGTAGGTAAATACTTTCTGCCTATTTTTCTTAAAAATGAAATTTACACCATGCCCCAATATCTCGAGCAGCGTTTCGATAGCCGAGTGAAAACGATTATGGCGGTGTTCTGGTTAGCAGTTTATGTGTTTGTTAATTTAACCGCCGTATTATGGTTAGGCGGCTTAGCCATCACCACTATTACCGGCGTTGAACTGGCCTATGGCATGTTATTTTTAGGCATATTCTCAATTGCTTATTCTTCTTACGGTGGTTTAAAAGCCGTTGCCTATACCGATATTATCCAAGTGATATTTTTAGTGTTTGGTGGTTTGATACTGACTTATATCAGCTTAGATTTAGTCTCTGAAGGTAACGGCGTCATGGCTGGCTTCTCTATCTTAACCGAAACCATGCCTGAGAAATTTGACATGATCTTCAGTTCAGACAGCCCCCACTATGCTAACTTACCCGGTTTATCGGTATTAGTTGGTGGTATGTGGATCATGAATATCTCCTATTGGGGTTTTAACCAATATATTATTCAACGCGCTTTAGCGGCTAAAAACATAGCAGAAGCACAAAAAGGTTTAGCCTTTGCTGCATATTTAAAGTTATTAGTACCATTTTTTGTAGTAGTGCCAGGTATCGCAGCGGCCATTTTGTTTGCTGATTTAGATCGCCCTGATCAAGCCTACCCAAGCCTAATGAATTTAATGCCTGTAGGTTTAAAAGGTTTAGTCTTTGCAGCCTTAGTTGCGGCTATCGTTTCATCACTGGCCTCTATGTGTAACAGCGTATCAACCATCTTTACCATGGACTTGTATAGTAAATTTAAGCCAGACGAAAGTCAGACTCACTATGTCAAAGTTGGCCGCATTGTCAGTGTTGTTGCGCTGGTTATCGCGATGATTTGTGCCAAGCCTTTATTAGGTAATTTTGACCAAGCTTTCCAATATATTCAGGAATTTACTGGCTTCTTTACCCCAGGTATCGTAGTGATTTTCTTGTTAGGTATGTTCTGGAAAAAGATGAATGCAACAGGAGCAATATTAGCCGCTGTAGGCTCTGCTGCGCTTTCATTTGTATTAAAAATAACACTACCAGAAGTGCCGTTTATGGACAGAGTAGGTTTAGTCTTTTTAGCTTGTGTCGTCTTGGCGGTAGTGGCTTCTTTATCCACTAAAACCAATGACGTTGAAGGTAAAAAAGGCGTTGTAGCCTTGAATGAAGTAGATTTCTCAACCCAACCTTCATTCAATTTACTGTCAGTTGGTGTCATTGTAATTTTGTGTGCTTTATACGCTACTTGGTGGTAAACCGAGTCAATTAATAAAGTAATAACATCCTAATGCAAAAGGCCAATATCCTTAAAGATATTGGCCTTTTTAGTATTCAACAAAATGACTCTCAGTCTTTTTTCTTACCAAATCCCCAACGCTTTTAAGATCATTCTCCCCCCCAGTCCGGCAGTAATAAGCACTACAGCCAAGCCTAATATATTCACTAACCAAGAATTGGTATATTCACCAAGCAAAGGTTTTTGATTCATGGCATAGAGTAAAAAAACCGCTATCACAGGCAGTAATAAACCATTTGCAAATTGTGCCGCCACAATAATAGTTAAAGGTTTAATGCCTGTGAGTGACAGTGCTGTGCCAACTAACACCACACTTAAGGCAATCAAGCGAAAACCTACGGTGCCAGGTTTGCTATTCAGTGCCAAAATCTCTGTCATCACATAGGCAGTAGCTAACGGGGCTGTCAGTGCACTACTCAAACCCGCGGCAAATAAGCCTAGGCCTAACATAGTGCTAGAAAACCCACCAAATACCGGTTCAAGTTGCAAAGCCATATCCGCCACACCTGACACAGATAATTGAAGACTAAACATGTTAGCCGCGGCTGTAGAGGCTATCAGTATGGTAATTAAACCACCTAAACCTATGGAAATTGCCGTGTCGGTGCGTGCGGTATTAAGTTGATCCACAGAGCACCATTTAGCTTTTACCGCTGAAGCGTGTAAAAACAGATTATAGGGCACGATAGTAGTACCTATTAAGGCAATCACCGTAAGTAAACTACCAGAGGGAATTTGTGGACTAAACAAGCCCTGAAATAGCGCTGCCATATCAGGTTTAACCAATACAAAGGTCATGATAAAAGCCAAAGCCATTAATATGACTAATGTGAGTAATATCTTTTCAATATAGCGATAAGAGCCAAACCACAACAAGCCAGCAGCTAAGCTTGAAATAACTAAAACAACATAGTGAAAAAGCGAGTCTTGGTTTTGCACTATGGCACTCATACCCAGCGCCGCACCTGACAAGTTACCTGCTTCGTAGGCCGCATTACCACCATATAAAGCGACAATAATCAAAACAAACAAGGGCCATTTCCATAAGGAGTTTTGCAATAAGACCCGCAGATTTTCTGCTAAACCTTGTTGGCTCACCAATCCTAAACGTGCTGACATCTCTTGCAAAATGATGGTGGCAATAGTGGCAAACAATAAGGCCCATAAAAGTACATAACCATAGTTTGCTCCTGCTAGAGTGCAGGCTGTAACTGTTCCTGGTCCAATAAAGGCCGCCGCAACTAAGGCACCTGGGCCAACATTTTTAATACGTTTTAGCATGCCTTAGTCCTTACTTAATTAAGCTTTTGATTGCACAACTGTGCTTTAAACCTCGTCGTCATCGAGCTCTTCATCATCCAACTGGGCATTATCCACCAACTGGTTATCTAGCTTTTTATTGGTTTGCACACCTAGTTTACGGAACTGCTCAACTTGCCGCACTAAGTTGCCCTTGCCTGAACTGAGTTTATTCATGGCGCCTTCATAATTTTTTTGCGTCGATTCAATAGCTTTACCGACTTTTTCCATATCGGTGACAAAACCATGGAACTTGTCATAAAGTTTGGCGGCATGATCGGCAATCTTCTGCGCATTTTGGTTTTGATATTCGTACTGCCAGATATTGTTAATGGTACGCAGTGCCACCAGCAAATTAGTCGGGCTAACCAACATGATATTATTATCAAAAGCCAGTTTAAGTATGTCTGGCGCGTGATCGGCAGCGAGTAAAAATGCCGACTCGATAGGGATAAACAACAATACATAATCCAGTGAACGTAAACCTTGTAGGTCTTGATAATCCTTTTTACCTAACTCTTTAATATGGTTTCGCAGTGAATTAACGTGTTCTTTTAGATGCAACGCGCGCGCTACGTCGTCTTCTTGTTGATTAAAATAACGCTCGTAAGCTGCCAGAGAAACTTTGGAGTCAATCACTACATCTTTGTCATTGGGTAAATGCACTACCACATCGGGTTGATAGCTTTTTCCCTCGGCATTTTTAAGCGCTACCTGAGTATCAAATTCGTGGCCTTCACGCAAACCAGATTCTTTTAAGATGCGCTCCAGTACCACTTCACCCCAATTACCCTGAGTTTTATTGTCGCCTTTTAAGGCTTTAGTCAAAGCTGCGGCATCCTGAGTGATTTGCAGATTGAGTTCTTTTAGCCCCATGATTTCGGTTTTAAGTGAGGCTCTCTCCTGCCCCTCCTTAACATACTGATCCGTCACCTGGCGTTTAAAACCTTCGATTTGCTCTTTGAGTGGCGACAACAAACTATCCAGTCCGGCTTTGCTCGACTGGGCAAATTTTTCATGTTTTTGTTCAAAAATTTTATTCGCAAGGTTTTCGAATTGCTGTTGTAAACGTTGCTCTGCTGACTCCAATAACACTAGTTTTTCTTTACTGGCGATTTGTTCTTGTTCAAAGCGTGCTGATTGAGATTCTAACTGAGTACGCAGTTCTGCGGCTTGCTGATTAGTCTGCTGATATTGTTGCTGCCATTGATTTTTTTGCTGCTCAAGCTGTGCAATCACCTCGACTTGGCCTTCTACTTGTTGAGCTAACTGACCTATACGATTTTGCTCAACTAACTGCTTTTCTCTGGCACTGCGTTGTTCATCCTGCAAATCATCCAATTGATTTTCAAGTTTAGTAACTTGCTGTTGCAAATAAGTTTGTTGTTGTTCACTAAAAAGCTGACTTTGTGCCAGTTTTTCGCTTAGTTGAGTTTTGGCTTTGCGCTGGACAATAAAGGCCCCAAGCAAACAACCAACACATAACAACACCGCCATAATAATATAGAGAACAGGCTCACTCAGGGTATGCAATAAGGGCATGGATTAACTCTTTTAGGTTTAGAACAACAAGATAAAACTGACGTTACCCTGAATTGCCACAACAAGGCAATTCAGGGTACTAAACAATGATTAAAACTAATTATACAGAAGCTTCTTGGATTTTTACTTTCCAGATAGCCGGGCCGGTTTCATGGGCGTTAGCGCCTGTGCTATCTACTGCAACCGTCACTGGCATATCGACCACATCAAATTCATAGATAGCTTCCATGCCTAAATCGGCAAAGGCCACTACCCGAGACTTTTTGATGGCTTTAGATACTAAATAGGCTGCGCCGCCTACCGCCATTAAATACACGGCCTGATGTTTAGCGATGCTTTTAACCGTAGCTGGTCCCCGTTCGGCTTTACCGATCATGCCGATAAGCCCGGTTTTTTCCAACATCATGTCAGTCCACTTATCCATACGAGTTGCCGTAGTCGGGCCTGCAGGGCCAACGACTTCACTGCCAACCGCATCAACTGGCCCCACGTAATAGATAAACCTATTGGTTAAATCCACACCTTCTGGCAAGCCTTCACCATTGTCTAACATGGTTTGAATGCGTTTATGCGCAGCATCACGACCGGTTAACATCTTGCCAGATAACAATACGGTTTCGCCTACTTTCCACTGTTTGATGTCTTCTTTAGTGACGGTATCTAAGTTGACTCGACGCGTATCTTGGCTCACTTCCCATGTCACTTTGGGCCAATCTTCTAACTTTGGTGGTTCAAATACTGCGGGGCCAGAGCCGTCTAAATGAAAATGAGCATGACGAGTCGCTGCACAATTAGGGATCATCACTACCGGTTTAGACGCAGCATGAGTCGGCATAGACTTTATTTTGATGTCTACCACGGTAGTTAAACCACCTAAACCTTGTGCACCTATGCCTAGGGCATTCACTTTTTTGAAGATATCTAAACGCAGTTTTTCTTCAGTAGTGACGGCCCCTCTGTCCATCAGTTCTTGAATATCAACAGGATCCATCAGACTTTCTTTGGCTAATACGCCGGCTTTTTCCGCCGTACCACCAATGCCTATACCGAGCATGCCCGGCGGACACCAGCCAGCGCCCATGGTCGGCAGGGTTTTTACTACCCAATCAGCAATATCATCACTGGGGTTTAACATCACCATTTTGGATTTATTTTCTGAACCGCCGCCTTTGGCTGCAATCATGACTTCGATGTGATGACCGGCCACTAAATCAACATGCACCACGGCTGGGGTATTGTCTTTAGTATTAATTCGTTTGCCAGCAGGATCGCTAACAATAGAAGCACGTAAGGGATTATCAGGATTCAAATAAGCACGACGAGTGCCCTCATCAACCATTTCTTGCACCGTCATATCGGTCTTATCCCACTGCACTGCCATACCCACTTTAACAAAACAGGTCACAATCCCGGTGTCTTGACACAGAGGACGTTTACCCTCTGCCGACATACGTGAGTTTATCAAAATCTGTGCCATGGCATCTTTTGCTGCCTGACTCTGCTCCATGTTATAGGCTTTTTCTACCGCTTTGATGTAATCAAGGGGATGGTAATAAGAAATATATTGCAAAGAATCTTCAATGCTATCGATAAAATCTTGTTGACGGATAACAGCCATAGTTGCCTCTTAATTTGAGCGGGTTAATTGTGTAACAAAGGTCGTTCACGAGATTATCCTATGATAACCTTTGCAGCTTATTAGCTCCATGATAAATCGGTATAATCGTAACATCCCTGTACTAACTTACTGTCTAAGTACTTGTTGTGATTGATTAATGTTCGGTAAACACCTTCTATTCAGGTAAACAACTTCATTCATGAACCAGCATTGTAATGCCAAGGTTATAATAGACCCCTTGGCCATAGCGTCTTCTTGCGAACTCAGCGAGCTGTTTCAGCACTTTGCCCATCAACCTTGGGCGATGTTGCTCGATTCAGCCAATAGCCAGCACATCGATGCACGTTTCGATATTATGGTGGCTGCGCCCATAGCCACCATCACTACCCATCAGCAACTGAGTACTGTATGGCAACAAGATGAACCTGCCTATTCGAGCACAGCTAATCCTTTAACCTTGCTTGAAGATTTACAGGCTGAATTATTTGCAGACTGTAGCGCCAGTGAAGAACTTTATCCTGAACTGCCATTTTTAGTCGGTGCATTGGGTTATTTTGCCTATGATCTAGGTAGACATTTTGAAGCCTTAACCGAGTTACACAAACCAGAATATGACAGCCCAGATATGGCCGTGGGGCTTTACAGCTGGAGCATCATAAAAGACCGCCACAGTGGTCAGTTTTATTATTGCCGCCTAGAAAACAAGGCTGATTTTGCAGCCCAATATTTTGAAAAATTGGCATTAAAAACTAAAACCGCCACAACATTTAGTCTCAGCTCATCTTGGCGGGCCAATGTCAGCGAAGAGCTGTATCACAAAAAGTTGCAGCAGATAGATGAATACCTGCGAGCTGGCGATTGTTATCAAATTAATTTTTCTCAATGTTTTAGTGCTCAATATCAAGGTGATGAATGGCAAGCTTATATCGCGCTTAGACAAGCCAATCAGGCGCCCTTTTCGGCTTTTATTAATTTGCCCAACAGCAGAATTTTGAGTATTTCTCCTGAACGTTTTTTATCATTAAAAAATGGCCAAGTACAAAGTAAACCGATTAAAGGCACCCGTCCCCGCTTTTCCGATCCACAACGTGATCAACAAGCCATAGATGAACTGCTTAATTCAGAAAAAGATCGAGCCGAAAACTTGATGATAGTGGATTTATTACGCAATGATTTAAGCAAACATTGCAAAGCACATACGGTGCAAGTTCCTGCGCTGTTTAACATCGAAAGTTTTGCCGCAGTACATCATTTAGTCAGTACAGTAACGGGTGAGCTTGATGGACACAGCAGCGCATATTCTTTGTTTCAAGGCGCCTTTCCCGGCGGTTCGATTACCGGTGCCCCAAAAATCCGTGCGATGCAAATAATTGATGAATTAGAACCTCACAAACGTAATATATATTGTGGCAGTATTGGCTACTTTGGCATACGCAAGGATATGGACAGCAGTATCTGTATTCGCACCTTGTTGTGTGAAAAGCAAAATATTTACTGCTGGGCTGGTGGTGGCATTGTGCTCGATTCTGTTGCCAGTGAGGAATATCAAGAAAGTCTCGACAAGGTCGCGAAGATATTGCCTCTACTCAGCCAATTAGCGTAAGGTAAGTCATCAATTAAAGAGCATTCCACCCGATGAACAAGCTGCAGTTTTTAAATCAATTTCACCATGCACGGCAGATTATTCCTGAGCATGATTATCCGCTACGGGATATTGCGCGTCCCGCGGCGGTGCTGGTCCCCATTATCGAACATGAAACGGATATGTCGGTATTATTTACCGTCAGAGCCAGCCATTTAAAACACCACGGCGGCCAGATCAGTTTTCCGGGTGGTAAACAGGAAACTAGCGATCCCGATTTGATTTTTACTGCTCTACGTGAGACTCACGAAGAAATAGGCATTGAGCCAGCACAGGTCGAAATCATTGGGCAATTACCCCGTTACCGCACTATCAGCCGTTACGAAGTTGTGCCCTACATTGGTTTTGTGCGCGGCCCAATCAATATCCTTCTAGATCCCAATGAAGTCGCTGCAACCTTTGAAGTGCCACTAGCCTATTTACTTGATAAAAATAATCATTTAATCCATTGGGTAAAACGCAAAGATACGCAGTACCCCATCTATTTTATTCCATGGCAAGACAAAAACATCTGGGGCGCAACTGCGGCATTTGTGCGTAATTTGGCAAATCATTTTTAAGTACTCCTTTTAAACTGCATTTTTACACCGCTCTTTTAAGCAACAATGTTGCAACAATTCTTTACGCATCCATCACTTTTGCAGAGCAAAGGAATGGCATAAGTCATTGTCGAAGCTCATTATTACGCGCACAATTACCCCATTCACACTTAGTAAGAAAAGTTATGATCAGCGTTTTTGACATGTTCAGTATTGGTATCGGCCCTTCTAGTTCACATACCGTTGGCCCTATGCGCGCGGCCAAAACCTTTTGTGATGCTCTACAAGAAAGTGGCCATTTTGAGCTTACCACCACCGTTAAAACCGAGCTTTTTGGCTCTTTAGGCCAAACCGGAAAAGGTCATGGAACGGGTAAAGCCGTCATCTTAGGTTTGTTAGGTCATGCACCTGAAACCATAGATAGCAGCTTGGTAGATGGTTATTTGGCAGAAATTAGAAAAACCGCAAGTTTGCAACTGGCGGGTTTAAAAACCATAAAATTTCCTGATGAAGATGCGATTATTTTTCATCGTCGTAAAACCCTTAAACAACACGCCAATGGCATGACGATTCATGCTTTAAATGGCACTGAAGTGCTCTTTTCACAGACCTATTTTTCGATTGGTGGCGGTTTTGTTATTCGTGAACAAGACTTTGCTCAGCAAAAAGTTGCCGCTTTACTCCATGAAGAACAAAGTGTGCCTTTTGATTTTTCCAGCGCCGCCCAGTTATTAACTCTGTGTAAAGAAAACGGTTTTACCATCAGCTCTTTGATGATGAAAAACGAGCAAGTATTTCAGCCCAAAGCTGAAGTTGTCAGCAAACTCTGGCATATCTGGCAAGTGATGTATGAATGTGTACAAGTGGGGATTAACAGCGAGGGTATATTACCCGGTGGTTTAAAAGTCACGCGCCGAGCACCTGGACTTTACCGTCGTTTGCAAAGTGAACAAACCGCAGATCCCATGGTTGCCATGGACTGGGTTAACCTCTTTGCTTTGGCGGTTAACGAAGAAAATGCCGCAGGTGGCAGAGTGGTAACGGCACCGACCAATGGTGCTGCAGGCATTATTCCTGCGGTGCTGTGTTATTTTAATAAATTTGTACGCCCCGTCGATCAAGAAATTGTCAGTCGCTATTTATTAACTGCGGCAGCTATCGGCATTTTATATAAAAAGAATGCATCGATATCTGGTGCCGAAGTGGGTTGTCAGGGCGAAGTGGGTGTTGCCTGTTCGATGGCTGCTGGCGCCTTAACTGAGATTCTCGGTGGCTCGGTAGATGCGGTGGAAAACGCCGCCGAAATCGGCATGGAGCACAACTTAGGTTTAACCTGCGATCCGGTCGGCGGACTCGTGCAAGTACCCTGTATCGAACGTAATGCCATGGGTGCAATTAAAGCCATTAATGCTTCGCGCCTTGCTCTTCGAGGTAGTGGTCAGCACAAAGTGTCCCTCGATAAAGTAATCAAAACCATGTGGGATACAGGCAATGATATGAAGTCTAAATACAAAGAAACCGCTCGAGGCGGTTTGGCAGTCAACATAATTGAGTGTTAACTTTTACCAACTCCATTATGTTAAAAAGGGCATAAATCCTTAGATTTATGCCCTTTTTATATTTATCCCTTGGTATTAATTTTTAGTCATCTGACTGATCACATCAACCATTTCTTTAGTACTTTGGTTAATCTTTTTAATGGTATCGCCAGTTTGTTCGACTAACTCCACACTATGTTGTGCATCTATCACAATCTTTTCAATGGATTTAACCGCATTACTGGCAAATTCATTATTAAGCTTAACGACTGCGCCTATCTCTGCCGTAGATTTACTGGTTCTACCGGCTAGTTGTCTTACTTCATCCGCGACAACCGCGAAACCACGGCCTTGCTCTCCAGCCCTAGCCGCTTCTATGGCAGCATTTAAGGCGAGTAAATTGGTTTGATCAGCAATGGCCGAAATCGTATTCACGATATTACTGATCTGCTCCGATTGCTCATTCAAGGCATTGATATCTTTGGCTGCGGCATTCAAACCAAGGGACACATCTTGCATAGATTTCATCGCTTGATTAGCGATTTCGATGCCATTGCTAGAAATACTATCGGTACGTTTGGTTGACTCAAAAGCCAACTCATTGGTTTGCTGAGCTTGAGTCACTGAAGAGGTAATATCGGTCGCAAATTCAACTATTTTGACTAACTGTTTACGATTGTCATAAATAGGATTGTAAGTCCCTTCAAGCCACACTTGTTGACCGGTTTTGCTGACTCGTGGATATTTACCCGAAATGTATTCGCCACCCACTAAACGCGACCAAAAGCTCCGATATTCACCAGATTGCACATAGTTAGATTGGCAAAACACTTTATGGGATAAACCGATAGCGTCTTGTGGGCTATAACCCATGGCAGACAGAAAATTATCACTGGCTTTTATCACTTCCCCAGCAGGGTTATATTCAACCACTACCATAGAGCGATTAACCGCTGCAAAAATGCCATCCATTTCAGCATTTTCTTTAATGCGTCGGGTGATGTCAGAGGCGATTTTTAAGATTCGACTCACTTTGCCATGGCTATCTAATACCGGGCAATAGGTGCCACCAATATAGATTTCCTGTTTATTGCGGGTCAATCGTAAATTCATGCCTTTTACCGTTTCGCCCTCACGCAATCTACGCCAGAACTGGGTATATTCATTGGCTAGGACATCCTTTTTAAGACACAGCACACTATGGTTTTTGCCAAGTAGCTCATTGGCTTGATAGCCCATCATTTCCAGATAACTGGCATTAGCAGACAGAATATCCCCTTCAGGACTAAACTCGACTAAGCATAACGAATCAGACAAGGCGGCCAATGAACTTTCCAAAGCCTGTTTATCCTGCTGACACTTCAATAGTTCTGCTTGAGTAGCTTTTACTTTCCTTAAAAACGACCACAACATGACATCTTCCTTCTAAAATCAATTAGTGCCTTTTTTATATAGATAGCACCCATCATTCAAAAATACTACCAACAAAAAAGAGGCTTAATTAAGCCTCTTTTGTAGCATTTTTAGCTCGTAAAAAATAACATCATTTAACCGGTAAGGTTAAACCTTTAAACATTTTTTCTACTTCTTCATTATTTTTCAGCATCATGGCTTTTTCGACTACCGTCTTGGTCAAATGCGGCGCAAAACGTTCAATAAAGTCATACATGTAACTGCGTAAAAACGAGCCTTTTCTAAAGCCAATTTTAGTCGTGCTGTATTCAAACAAATGGCTAGCATCAATTTTAACTAAATCACCGTCCAGCTTCTCATCGACAGCCATTGAGGCGATAACGCCAATGCCAACGCCTAAACGCACATAGGTTTTAATGACATCGGCATCGGTAGCGGTAAACACGATCTTGGGATCTAGTCCTGCACGACTAAACGCGTGGTCAAGTTCAGAACGACCAGTAAAACCAAAGACATAAGTCACCAACGGATACTTAGCAATATCTTCTATAGTAATAGAAGTCTTTTTAGCTAAGGCATGGTCGCGATTAACGATAATACTGCGATTCCAGTGATAACAGGGCAACATCACCAAGTCGTTGTATAAGTGCAAGGCTTCTGTGGCGATGGCAAAATCAGCTTCGCCCTTTGCCGCTAAATCACTGATCTGTGAAGGTGTACCTTGATGCATGTGCAAGGACACCCGAGTGTACTTGTTCATGAAACCTTTAATTACATCAGGCAATGCATAACGGGCTTGAGTATGCGTTGTAGCAATATTCAATTTACCTTGATCAGGCAGAGTATGTTCACGGGATACCGCTTTGATACTCTCGACCTTAGCCAAAATCTCACGAGAAATATTAATGACATCCTGTCCTGCATCAGTGACGTGGGTGAGATGTTTGCCGCTACGGCCAAAAATCTGTACGCCAAGTTCGTCCTCCAACATTCTCACTTGCTTACTAATACCGGGTTGAGAGGTATATAAGCTTTCTGCGGTTGCTGAGACGTTGAGATTATTGTTTAACACCTCAACGATATAACGAAGTTGCTGTAGTTTCATGGTGGAGCCTTGCTGTTAACCTGCGAGAGTTCTTTATATTTAAAGGTTATATAACGACGAGAAAATGAATTCCATACTATTTTAACAAATCATCCTATTTATTCAGAAATAATTATTGTTGATTGTAAAAAAAGCCATCAAGGAATACATTTATTGTGTTAAAAAGTGTTATAACCCGTTGTTACGCAAAGAATACTCTAGTTACGTGTTGGTGTATTCAAGATATTAAAAATAGTTGATTGTGTTAATGAAAAATAATAATGAAAACAGCTTAGATTTCGCCACAGTCCTCGGCTCTGCAGTACATGACATGAAGAATTCTTTATGCCTGTTATTGCAGTCTATTGAAAATCTAACCCAGACTAGTGCAGCAGAAAACCAACTCACCAAAGATCATCTGGCTTCGGCTCACTATGAGGCCTCGCGCTTAAATACCGGTTTAGTGCAGTTACTGTCGCTCTACCGAGCCGGATTGAATAGTTTACCCTTAAATATTGACCAACATTACATTGAAGACGTCATTGACGAGCTTAAAGCGACCAATGAACGTTATCTTCAACATAAAAACATGACACTTAAGGTGCAGCAAAACAAAGAACTGGCGTGGTACCTTGATCTGGATTTAATTTGTATCCTGCTGAACGATATGTTGATCAATGCTATGCGTTACAGCCATAAAAATATTCTGTTAAGTGTTTATACCCAAGACGACTACTTGATATTTAAAGTAGAAGACGACGGTCCTGGTTATCCACTTGCCATGTTAGAAGCTGTTGATATGAACATGCAAAACTATGATATTGGTCATGGCCGTACAGGGCTAGGTTTGTACTTTGCGCGTTTAATTGCACAGGCGCATACAAATGACAAAAAGCAAGGTAGTATCAGCTTACAAAATGGTGGTAGCTTAGGTGGTAGCGTATTTACGTTAAAGTTACCTTAGCCTGACAACGATAACTTAACTTAGTAGTTAGCTTAAAGTGAGAGATAAATAAGCAGTGTTTGCCTTAATAATCATATTGATCCTAGCTCTGGTGCTGATCGCTGTCGTGGTGAACGCGGTGCAGCAACATCGTAATAAACTCGAACTAGAGCGACGCAACGAAATAGCCAAACACAAATCTGTGGTTGATGATACCGAAACAACTTTAATGGCTGCTCAACATATTCCAGTCACCCAGCGACTTGTCTTTATTTTACAAAAACGGGCGCTCGACAGTTTAAAAGTTGTGAATCAACTTAGTCCCGGTGTCGGTGATATCAAAGAACGAATCAAATCCTACGAAACTACGCTAAAAGCCATTAACGTTGAGCAGCCGCCTCCTGCCGAAGATAGTTTTCAATTGCCACAAAATGATAAGCAGGTTATTCAATTTATTCGTGGTATCAAAAATATGCGTGCGGTACTGCGCTCCGAATTCAAAAAAGGCAAAGTCGATAGCCGGGTCTTTGTAATTGAAGACAAACTACTAGAACGTATGCAACTCAGGGCTAACGTTGATACGCTAATTCGCCGTGGTGATTTAGCCTTGAAAAACAATCAATTAGGTTCTGCTCGCCAATGTCTCGAAAAAGCCATAGGTGCCTTATCTGCTCAGCCTAATCCAGATGAATATGTGGTAGCTAGACAAGCCCAATTAGAAGAGCAACTACGCAATATTCAAGATAACCTGAAAAACGCCAATAGTATGGACGTTAAAAAGAAACAAGACTCAGAGCGCAACGAGTTAGACGAATTATTTGCGCAGAAGAAGAAGTGGTAATTTTACTGTTTAAACTTATGCTGATTATCTACCACCCAATGCCAAAAAGTATCCGCTACGACAGATAAATTGCTGCGACTTATTTTAACCATTCCCACCTTTTTACTCAGGCCGCTATCCTGCAAGTTATGTTGTAAAGGAATACAGGTTAACCCTTTGCCTGACATTTGTTCCTGACACAATCCTGGTACAACCGACACTCCTAAGCCATGTTTAACAAATTGCCCTAAGGTAGCTAACTGCCCTGCTTCAGCCACCACATTGAGTTGGTAACCTAAGCGCTGTATGTGGTTTTCTATCCAGCCACGCATGGCCGAATTTTTATTCATCGCCACAAAAGGATAAGCAACAATATCCTGCCATTGAATCGACTTTAAACTGTTCAAAGGATGTTCGCTGGGCAATATCAACATAAAGTGATCAGTAAACAAGGGATGAAAAATAGTGCCTTCTTGGCGCTCATGTTCAAAAGTAAAACCAATCTCTACTCGCCCTTCGCGTACTTCTTTATATACTTCTTCCATGACGATATCCGCTACCGACATTTTGATATTAGGAAATTCAGCCTGATACAATTGTAAAATAAGTGGTAGTTGACCGGCCGCAAAAGAAGGCATGGCTGCTATCGATAGCTTCCCCCGTCCCATGGCAAACAGATGATGTAAATCACTAAAAGCTTCATCCCATTCATTCATTAAACGCAAAGCCACAGGTAAAAATAAAGCACCTTCAGGGCTCAGTTCAACCTTACGTGTGGTTCTAGAAAACAAAACACCACCTAACTGTGTTTCCATTTTTTTTATGGCACTAGATAAAGCAGGTTGCGATATAAACATTTTTTCAGCGGCTTCGGCAAAGGTTGTACTGCGTGCAATACAGATAAAAGCCTGAACTTGTCGAAAGGAAATATTCACCACTACCCACCCAATTAATAGATTTAATTTATTAATACCCATATTAATTCAATTTTACTATGATTGATTTATATTTACACTGTTATAACAATTACTTCATAAAGGCATACAAATGGCTGGTTTCAATAAAGTGGTTCATTCTTACGCAGCAGCGATGGAAGGTCTTAGCGATAACATGACAATCATAGCCGGAGGTTTTGGCCTATGTGGCATTCCAGAAGGTCTGATAAAACAAATCCAAACTATGGGTACTAAGGGCATTACCATCGTCTCCAACAACTGCGGGGTGGATGGTTTTGGCCTTGGCTTGTTATTAGAAAAAAAACAGATCAAAAAGATGATTTCATCTTATGTGGGTGAAAATGCCTTGTTTGAACAGCAACTACTCAGTGGTGAGTTAGCAGTAGAGCTGACACCACAAGGCACCTTAGCTGAAAAAATGCGCGCTGGCGGCGCAGGTATACCAGCATTTTTTACCGCTACTGGTTATGGTACCCCCGTTGCTGAAGGCAAAGAAGTACGCGAATTTAATGGTCGCCCTTATATTATGGAAGAATCGATTACCGGCGATTTTGCCATAGTAAAAGCGTGGAAAGCTGACCGTTATGGCAACTGTGTTTATCGACATACTGCACAAAACTTTAATCCTTTGGCTGCGACGGCTGGCAAAATTACTGTCGTTGAAGTTGAAGAGCTGGTCGAACCGGGACAACTCGAACCGAGTCAAATCCATACACCAGGAATATATGTTGACCGCATTATCGTCGGCCAATTTGAAAAACGTATTGAACGTAAAGTACTGTCCACTTCACTTTAAGGGTAAACACAATGGCATTAAACAGAGAACAAATCGCACAACGTGTCGCCCAAGAATTTAACGATGGTGATTACGTTAACCTAGGCATAGGTATACCTACCTTAGCCGCTAATTATGTACCCGCCGGCATGGAGGTGATGCTGCAGTCGGAAAACGGACTGTTAGGCATGGGCCCCTATCCAACAGAAGAGCAGGTCGATGCCGATATGATCAATGCTGGCAAAGAAACCGTCACTGCTGCCATTGGGGCTTCTATTTTCAGCTCAGCAGAAAGCTTTGCTATGATCCGTGGTGGTCATGTTGATCTCACCGTACTGGGCGCATTTGAAGTGGATGCTAAGGGCAATATTGCGTCTTGGATGATCCCTGGGAAATTGATCAAAGGCATGGGTGGCGCCATGGATTTAGTCGCAGGCGCACGTAATATTATTGTGACTATGACCCACGCCGATAAACACGGCAACTCTAAATTACTCGAAGCCTGCACCCTGCCCTTAACTGGGGTTAATTGCATCAATCGCATTATTACCGATCTAGCCGTACTTGAAGTAAAACAAGGTGCATTTCACCTACTTGAGAGAGCACCAGGGGTATCGGTTGAAGAAATAATCAGTAAAACCGCCGGTAAACTGGTTGTAGCTGAACACACGCCTGAAATGCAGTTTTAGGCCTGTTGTTCAATATTAATGAGAGTGCTGTAAAGCCATATTTGGTGTATTCTGGGGGTACAAGTTAGGTAAAAAATTAGATTGAATGATGTAATTAGTGAATGATGCCAGCTAATCCCCCAGAACGATCATCTCGACACTTTTCAGGCGCAGCTTCGCACAATATTGTGAGCTGCCATGAATGTGCTTATGTTGTGCATTTGCCCGCCATCCCTAATAAACATAAGGCATTGTGTCCACGTTGTGGTTATAAACTTACCATGCACCGCCAGCATGCCTTGCAATGGATTTGTGCCTTGGCGGTTTCAGCCCTCATTTTTCTATTCGCTGCTCTACCTTTTGAGTTTTTATCTTTTAGCGCAGGTGGACAAACTCAAAACATCGATTTGTTAGCAGGCATTGATGTATTATTTATAGAAGATTATGCAATCTTAGGTCTGTTGCAGATCATGGCAATATTGATCCTGCCCGGTCTGATTTTAATTAGTATTTTAGTGATACTTATACCCTTGCAGTTTGGCATAGTCATGCCCAAAGCAGACTACATTACACAATTTATCTTGCATTTATTGCCTTGGTCCATGGCAGAAATATTTCTAATTGGGGTATTGGTCAGCCTCGTCAAAATTAGCTCACTGGCAGATATTGCCGTAGGCCCATCATTTTATGCATTTTTGCTGTTTACTTTAAGCATGAGTGCCATGTTAATGTTTTTTGATGAGCATCAACTGCGTATCGCCATTCAGCAAAAATCCCGTATAACACAAAAACCCATCAATGCCAGCCAAAGTATACAAACCACATGGGCCTTACTCATTAGCTCGGTGTTATTGTACATTCCTGCCAATGTATTACCCATCATGGTCACCAAAACTTTAGGGGATGAAAAAGCCAGTACCATCATTGGTGGGGTGATCTTATTGTGGCAATCAGGCTCTTACCCTATCGCTTTAATTATTTTTGTAGCCAGTGTGCTGGTGCCCGTCGCTAAAATTGTCATATTATGTTGGCTTAATTACAGTGTGCAACAAGGTCATCAACAACTAAATCGAGAGCGTATGCGTTGGTATCGGCTCACTGAATTTATTGGGCGTTGGTCGATGATCGATGTATTTGTGGTGGCTGTGTTAGTCAGTCTTATTCAATTAGGTAATGTCATGAGTATTCATCCAGGCTACGCTGCTATCGCATTTTGCGCTGTGGTTATTGTCACTATGTTAGCCGCCATGTCATTTGATACAAGATTAATCTGGCACAAGGAAAATACGCCACATGAGTGAACATAACTCTCCACTGCCACAATCAACAGAGCCTGCTGTTGGGCCTAGCCAAGCCGAACTAAAACCGCTCAGACGTATTTCCAAGATCTGGTTTATTCCTTTGATCGCCTTAAGTATTGCAGTGTGGATGGTCTACCAACAATGGAGTAACCAAGGGCCCCTCATTACGATTTCTTTTCCTACTGCCACCGGTCTCGAAGCTGGAAAAACTAAAATAAAAACCCGCAATGTCGATGTAGGACTGGTTAAAAAAATAGAACTATCGGAAGATCTACAAGGCGTGACGGTGACCGCTAGAATGAACGCTAGCGTTAAAAATTTACTACATAAAGATAACCAGTTTTGGATCGTATCACCTAGAGTCACACTTAATGGTATCTCAGGATTAGGCACTTTAATGTCAGGGCCTTACATTAACATGGCACTAGGTATGGCGGGTGACACCAGCATACAATTTGAGGCTCTCGAAGGTCCACCAGTGACACCTGCAGGTACACCCGGACTGCATATCACCTTAAACAGTGATGCTGAATTTGCCTACAAAGAAGGGGATGCGGTTATCTATAAAGGTTTAAAAGTGGGCGAAATTGAAGATACTTATTTTAATTTTGAAGAACGAGTAGTCTATTACAATACGTTTATCAATGCGCCTTATCATAAGCTCATCACCGAAAACACTAAGTTCTGGGACACCAGTGGACTGTCCGTTGAACTCAATGCCAGTGGTCTTAAATTTGATACTGGCAGCCTTGAAAGTTTGATAACTAATGGGGTGACATTTGGTCTACCTGAAGGTATTCCAGCGGGAGAGCCTATCAGCGAACGCCGTTTTTTTGATATTCATCGCTCCTACGAACAAGCCTCAGAACAACGTTATAAATTAAGTGCAGAATTTGTGATTTTGGTAAAAGATACCGTTCGTGGCCTGCATATTGGTGCACCTGTTGAATATCGAGGCCTAGAGGTAGGAAAAGTATTGGCCATTAACCCACCTGAGTTGGCACAAACCTCATTAATAGACAAACGCTTTGATATACCTGTGGTCATCAGCATTCAACCAGGCAGGGTGCAGCAACCCGATAATCAGCAAGGTTTAGATTACATCAGACAACAAACCTTAAATTGGGTAGACGAAGGCTTACGCGCCTCTTTAAAAATGGGTAATCTTTTAACTGGCGCATTATTTGTAGATTTGCAACATTACCAAAATACCGAGCCAGCCACGACAACACGTTTAGCTAACTACGACGTTATTCCTACCGTCGGCAACGAATTTGCACAAATTACCGCCAAAATCTCCGCCGTGCTCGACAGTATCAACCAAATGAAACTAAAAAATCTGGCCAATAATACTAACAAAACTTTAGTTGATATTAGCCAAACTGCTGAGTCATTGCGTCAAACCAGTCAAAATATGGATAAATTACTGGCAAGTGTTGAGGGCGAAAAAATCAACAATAAACTGCTCTTGGCTATTGAAAACTTAAATAAACTGACCCAGGATTTTTCATCAGGCTCAGATAGTTATCAAGAAATCAATCAAGCTTTACGCGCTGTACAGCAAACATTAAGTGATATGCAGCCATTATTGTTGCAGTTAAACAGTAGTCCAAATAGTTTGATATTTACAGACGGTCAAGGTACAAAACTCAGCCCCAAAGCCGCAAAACAAGGAGAGTCACATTAACATTAAGCGTGTTCTACTCAGCATTTTAGTGGTCGGTTTGAGTGCCTGCAGCACAAAACCTTTGGACGTGAATTATTATGTACTGTCGCCCCCAAAACCTGTTGAGCACATCAAGCATAAGGATGATGTGAGACAGGTTAAACTTAACAAAATTATGCTAGCCGACTATCTCAGGCAATCTAGTATCGCCATGCAGGTTGCTGAAAACCAAATGTATTTTTCTCGTCAGGATGTGTGGGCTGAAAGTTTAGAAACCGCTATTTTAAGTGCCCTGCTAAGGGATCTAAATCAAAATACAACTATCCAATATAGTAGTTACCAAAGTCCCGACACCCATACTGATAATATAAGCTTAACCATACACATTGAGAGTTTTCATGCTTCGGATAAGTCTAAAGTAGTGAGCTCTGGTCGATATTGGCTGTTTGATCCAATTAAACCCAAAAAGCTCGAAAAACCCTTCTATTTCAGTTTAACCTTGGAGCAAGATGGCTATTCACATGCGATCTCGCAGCAACGGCAATTACTAAGTTTATTAGCTAAGGATATTCAATTAGAACTTGATCAGTGGAATGTAACGACAAGTCAGCATTAGTACTGAGGTCTTATTCGTCTTCAGTTGATCTATATAGTGTATTAAAACAGGTAACTCATGTCGTCACGACACCATGCACACTTAAACGATGGGCCAGTAAACTGGAAAATTTTCCAGCAATTATGGCCCTACTTACTTGAATTTAAACAACGGGTTGCACTCGCATTACTGTGTTTAATCGCCGCTAAAGTAGCCAGTATTGGATTACCTTTTGTCCTTAAACATACTGTCGATCAACTCAATACCAAAGATACGCAAAATACGTTGATTTTAGTGCCTTTTGCTTTAGTTGCCGCCTATGGTTTGTTGCGCTTGAGCAATGTTTTGTTTGGGGAAATTCGCGATACCTTGTTTGGCCGAGTCACTGAACGCGCCATGCGCAGATTAGGTTTGCGGGTGTTTGAACATTTACATGCCCTCGATTTGGACTTTCATCTAAATCGTCAGACCGGTGGTTTGTCCCGCGATATGGAGCGTGGCACTAGTGGCATCAGCTTTTTGATGCGTTTTTTGGTATTTAATATCGTGCCCACTCTTTTTGAGATAGCGGTAGTCATCGGGGTATTGTTTTACAACTATGGTCTGAGTTTCGCACTGATTATTTTAAGCTCTGTCTTCGCCTATATCGCATTTTCAGTCAAAGCGACCGATTGGCGTACTCAGTATGTACGCCAAGCTAATCTGGCCGACTCAAGCAGCAATTCAAGAGCCATCGACAGTTTACTCAACTACGAAACCGTTAAATATTTTAATAACGAAGCCTATGAAGCCCAGCGTTATGATCAAGAGCTGGCTAACTGGGAATTCGCTAGACGCAAAAACCGCCTATCACTGTTTGTATTAAATGGGGGGCAAGCCACGATCATTGCGATTGCCATGACCAGCATGATGGCACTTGCCGCCTATCAAGTTGCTCATGATAAAATGACAATAGGGGATTTTGTCTTAATCAACGCCTTTACCATGCAGATTTTTATGCCCTTAAATTTTTTAGGCTTTGTTTATCGGGAGATCCGTAGTTCCTTAGCCAATATTGAAAACCTGTTTAATTTATTGGCAAAACAAAGCGCAATAATAACAACTACCAGCAACAAACTGAGTGTTACTGAGGGTAAAATCGAATTTAAACAACTGGGATTTTATTATCGCGCTGACCGAGCTATTTTGCAGGATGTGAGTTTTGTTATTGAGCCTGGCCAAAAAGTCGCCGTGGTAGGCGAAAGTGGCGCGGGGAAATCCACTTTAGTTAAGCTGTTATTTCGGTTTTATGATGTGAGTCAAGGCGAAATATTAATAGACGGGCAGGACATTCGCTCTGTCGATCCCCATTCATTACGCAGAGCCATTGGCATAGTCCCTCAAGATACCGTGCTGTTTAATGATAGTATTTTTGAAAACATCCGTTATGGGAGGCCCGAAGCAAGTGATAGTGAAGTGCAACAAGCTATTGAACTTGCTCATTTAAATGACTTTATTCAATCTCTACCTGATGGCCATAACACTCAAGTGGGAGAACGTGGCTTAAAGTTATCCGGCGGCGAAAAACAGCGGGTAGCCATTGCTAGAACGATCCTAAAACGCCCCCCCATTATGGTTTTTGATGAAGCGACTTCCTCATTAGATAGTCAATCTGAACAAGCGATTCTCAACGCCTTACGTGAAATTGCCCAAGGCCACACCAGCTTAGTCATTGCTCATCGTTTATCGACTGTAGTCGATGCCGACAAAATTGTTGTTATGGGTCAAGGTCGTATCCTCGAACAAGGTACACACTCTCAACTGCTCGCACTAAATGGTGCCTATGCCGCTTTGTGGCATACGCAACAACGAAGTCACTCACAAAACACAGTTTTGGATAATACCCATGGATAATGCTGCACTTATCGACGCCATTAACCAAAAGATGCCCTTTGGAAAATATGCCGGTCGTAAACTTTTTCACCTACCCGAGCCTTATCTGGTGTGGTTTCAGCAAAAAGGGTTTCCACAAAATAAACTCGGTCAACAACTAGCTTTAATCTACGAAGTTAAACTGAATGGGCTTGAATCCCTTGTAGCCCCCTTGCTTAAGGATTGAAAAACACACGCGGTTTTAAACTCACGTTATGCCAGCTATTGAGTGTGTAATGTGGGATCTTAACACCATGTACAGGGTAACCAGTTCAAACTTAGTAAAGTTACAAAGTTAAAATTTTCTATTTACTCAATTTGCGGTTTAATTTATAGTCAAAATATGGTAATTTTTTTACTACTAACCATCTCTTCAGTAATCAGTTAATTCGGAACTATCATATGTCACGCAGAAAGCAGTTTAGTGGTGTCCAACTAAAAGCCTTGCGCAAGGAGGCCGGTTTTACTCAAGGAGAACTGGCAATAAGAATTGGCATTAGTCGTGAAACCGTATCAGCAATAGAAAATGAAAAACCTGAAACCATGAGTAATATTGGTGTAGAGATCATAAGCAAATGGTGGACGGTATGCAGACAAAAAGCATCTCAGCAAACCCGTGAAACATTTTTTTCAAGCATCATGGATTATTTTGGCTTTAATCTAAGCTAATGTTTGCTCGTGTATACCTTCCTCCATTTATCACAGCCCTCTTTGGAGGGCTTTTTATCGCCATAGGTATATCAACCTTTGGTGATGCGGATACATTTGATCGTTTGTTTGTTGGCATCCTCATTTTTACGCTGATCATTTGCCGAAAGAATATCGATATTGTTAGCTTATTAGCCATTATTTTTATACAGCGGATAAGTCAGGAATTAGCCTGGGTTGGCCTTAGTGACAGTGATGTATTGAAAGAACTACTGTATTGCTTAGCCATCATCATGATTTATGCTTTACGTCACGACCCGTTAGTAAAATGGATGGCAATTATTATAGCCATGGCAATTTCCGCGGAAATATACTGGAATATTAGTGACTACCCTGCCCCAGAATTATTTTGGCATCTAATTTTGCTACTAAGCTGTTTATTAACACGTTATATGATTTTCTCGCGGGTTGACTTAGTCCAGCGTTATTTAACCAGAACAAGTGAATCAACCAATTTAGACTGGATTTATTACAAACTCTTCGGCACCACAGCCATAGTGCAAGCTGCAGCAATTTTCGAATATCTCCTAAGACATATATTAGGACTGTCTCAAGTTCTTGTAATCTATTATGCCTATCCGTACATCGTGCATGGTATCGCCACTTTTTCCATATGGGCGACTTTTCATGAAAGCTACAAACAACTATTACCTCGACTACTAAAAGCTTAAAGCTCTACATCTGTATACAAAATGTTCATAATGGGATTGGCGTTATTCTTCGCCAATTTTTTTACCTACCCATGAGGAATTATTATGAACATTTTAAAAACTACTAGCCTAGCATTATTAACTTCTGCTCTATGTACAACAGCAATTGCGACCACCCAAGAAATGTTAGTAGCTAAGGAGAAAAATGACTCAATAGTCGTTATGACCAAAGGCACTCAAAAACCACCTATGGCTTTGTTGACTATGACTAAAGGCACTCAAAAACCACCTATGGCTTTGTTAGCTATGACTAAAGGCACTCAAAAACCACCTATGGCTTTGTTAGCTATGACTAAAGGTACACAAAAACCACCTATGGCTTTGTTGGCTATGACCAAAGGCACTCAAAAACCACCTATGGCTTTGTTGGCTATGACTAAAGGCACTCAAAAACCACCTATGGCGTTATTGGCTATGACCAAAGGCACTCAAAAACCACCTATGGCGTTATTGGCTATGACTAAAGGCACTCAAAAACCACCTATGGCTTTGTTGGCTATGACTAAAGGTACACAAAAACCACCAATATCAATGGCTTAATACGGCTAAGTACAAAAGGGGTGACGGATGTCATCCCAAAGTTATTCAGATTGGCAACGTGTTTTGCAGACTGGGTGAGACCGTGCTGATTTTATCTTTAGATGGTGGAAATTTATTTACCTATACGATTCAATAACTTACCATTTTTAGCCGCATTTTTTTACCATGTGGAATTCAATCCACATTTGTTGTTCTAGAATCCCTAGCGAGAAAGAAAATAGAGTCTGCTGAAAATCAGATATACAGACTCTGTTGTTGTTTCAATAATAAAATAGGAACTAAATATGTATATCACTGGTAGCGATCTTAGAAAAATGCGTCTTGATGCTGGCTTAACTACTGTAAAAATGGCCAAGTTAGCAAATGTTAAAACACGTAAAACTTATGAAAATTGGGAGAAGAACGTAGGTAGTCCAAGCATGAATCAATTTATCGCCATGTGTGTAGGCTGTAATTTCAATTCATCAAAGTTTGTAAAATTAGCCATCGACAGACAAGACAGTACTGAACCTTTAAACATCAGCGCTGCGCGCCGTTAATCAGGTGTGTCAGTCATACGGAGTTTTGTATAATTTGCAGACTCCGTAGATTTAGCGTTTCAACTAGATAAAAAAACAATAAATTATTTACTGCGTCTGCCACGCAGTGCCAATCGCATAACTAAGGCCGCTTCTGAGCCGACATTTGTTTCATAATAGGCTTTGCGTTTTTCAATTAACTCAAATCCTATACTCGAATACAGATTAATCGCTGGAATGTTAGACTCTCTGACCTCCAACCACACTTCATGCCCATTCCTACCTCGGCATTGTTCGATAAAGTCATCAAGTAAGAATTTACCCCATCCCTGCCCTTGATAATGTGAACAGATAGCGATATCCATTAAGGTTATTTCATCAAGTACTTGCAGGCCAATGTAATAGCCTTGTAGCTCCCCATCCAAGACCAGTTGATAGGCAAAATAGGGCTCAATTAAACAATCACTAAAAACCGCTTGTGACCACGCTCCAGGTTGCTCAGTGCTATGCACCCTATAAGCTTGTGCTAGATGCTCTAGCGTCAAAGGAAGTATTTTCACGTTGAAAGGATCTTTTATTTTATTAGCTGGCTATGTATAAGCCGCCATAGCTGTTTTTTCAGTGCTGGATCATTAAATTGACTTAACTGGGGCGTAGTAAGTTGTTTGGATTCTAGGCCCACGGTATCTCCAAACTGCCACACTA
The DNA here is from genome assembly GCF_001565895.1 of Paraglaciecola hydrolytica. Classification (GTDB taxonomy): domain Bacteria; phylum Pseudomonadota; class Gammaproteobacteria; order Enterobacterales; family Alteromonadaceae; genus Paraglaciecola; species Paraglaciecola hydrolytica. Next base: position 15,469 of record NZ_LSNE01000009.1, on the reverse strand, counting down.
AAGCATAATCTTTAGCTTGTGCCAACTCAGCCTGAGTCAAAGCGACTAAGGGGCAATCGCTTAATTCAAGGGCAGTCATAACATCCTTTACCAGCCTTGAATAATCCACAGATGGCGTAAATTCACAAAGCACTTTTCCAGCATAAGACACACTGCTTTGTTGAGTTTTAAGTTGTTGTAGTTTGCTGAGGGCGGCTTCTTTACTTGAGGTCTCTGTGCGAGGTGTATGTAAAACACTGGTTTGATGTTTAGCTTCTTTTTCACTTGTTGTACTTACTGCAACATTATCATCACCCTGCTTTTTCCAGCAGGAAATACCCAGCTCGTTTAATACGGCTCGTTGATAGTCTGATAATTGATTTGTTGCTGTATTCATATGACTTAGTTCACTGCTCATCTATCTGCAAGATTACCATGGATATGAGTGAAATAAAGTGTGGATTTGTGTGTAACATTACTTGCAGAATAATTGGCAGGGGTGGAGGGATTCGAACCCCCAGCCATCGGTTTTGGAGACCGCTGTTCTACCATTGGAACTACACCCCTGCTGAAGCGCTGAATTATACTGATGAGAGGTTAAAGGTAAAGCGCTTTTACGCCGCTTTTCCTTTTAAGGGTGCTAAGCGCTGTTTTTTTATCCAACACTTGAAGATCTTAAGCTAAACCAACAAAAGCCAACGACCATAACTCATTGGTTTTAGCTACCAAGGGTAACATTAAGCAGACCTTGTGTGCCACATAAGCCGTTGTCATTCCCCTCTCTTTTGCGTAAGCCTGCATAAAACTAAGCTGCTCTGGCTCACTCATTTGATTAATCGTAATACAAGATGCTAAGTCAAAAAATGGATTAGAAAAGGCGCTATATTCCCAATCAAAAACCACAGTATTTGGTGATTCTGTTACGTGAGCGAACGCCAGATCGTTGTGGCAAACCACACTCGAATGTCGACATTCCTGCTGCCAGTAGTCCAGCATAGCCGACAATTGCTGTTGCTCTGCCACTGACACTGTTTTCGCGCAGTGACCTAAATAATATTGCCAATCGTAGGCAAGATCCAGCGGAGTGAGGGGTATCTCTAGTTGATGGATCTTACTCATCGTCCTTGCCAGATGCTGGCACTTTTTAATACGACTTAAATCACTTTGCACTAAGTTTGTGGCGTCAATCCACTGATCAAGTTGAAAATCCCTATTACGCGATAGATAAACAGGCGATGGCGCCAATCCTGCAGTTGCGAGGTATTTTTGTTGGGCAAACAACATCGGCCTATCTAGTTTTTGTGCACTAACATTATCAAACAATTTGAGGAAATAACGCTGTTCTCCCTTATCACCTTGGCTTACACAAAAACTGCGATTAATAGCACCACTTGGCAGTGGTGCTATTTGGATGTTGCCACCTAATAGCTGTTTTAGTTCCTGTTTTACCAGACTAAAATCGCTGTGCATTGGCTAGGACTCAACTGCTGCTAGTGTAGTGGCTGGCTGCTCTTTACCCCACTGGATATAGGCATATAAAGCAAAGCAGGTATAAAGTACAAACAATACACTGGTCAAAACCAAATCTTTAACAAAAAACAGGTAAGCCGATGCCGCATCAATGACGATCCAATACAGCCAGTTTTCCCGTACTTTGTGAGCAACCAAAACCGTGGTAAACACACTAAATACCGTAATAAACGCATCTAAATATAGATGTTTGTCATCAAATACTGAGCTCGCGCCTTTAGTCAATAACAAGCTGCCCACAACTAGCAAAACAATACACATTACATGTTGCTTTCCCCGCCATGAGCTGACTTGAGCAGCCCTTGATGCTGGGCCCTGCCATTGTCGCCAACCATAAATAGCCATCACGATATAATAAGCATTGAGTAAGACATGAAATGGCAGAGTCACTTCCCAAAACAAATAGGTGTATATCGACGTGCTTACCAACGCACAGGGCCAACACCAACTATTTTGTTTGGCCGCCAGCCATACATAAGCTAAGGCCAACACTACCGCGACCAGTTCTAAATAAGATTGTTCACTCAGTTGGCTCAGCAATTGATGCAATAACTCCTGCATCAAGACCTACCGCTCATCTTGTCGCCATTTAGAAATTTACATACAAATATCGCCTGACCAATTTCTTGGTGGCTGCGTTGCATTTCTTCCGCCAATATTTGCATAGTCGGCAAATATTCGCCGCTGACCAAAGTATTGGTTGTCGAGGTATTAACCTCTATTTGTGGGTAAGTATTGAGCCTATCGATAAAAGCTTGAATAGGCGGAATATAATCAAGATTGAGAGGATAAAGAGAAATCTCAGCAACTAATTTCATTGGGTTGTTCCTTAAACGTTGTCGACATAAGGCGAGTACACTATGACTCGCCTTTTGGGCTAATAAGTAACCTTAAAAGTGATAATTAACACTGGCGCCTATGCGGCGTGGCTCACCAAATTGCTCGTAAGTATGGAATTCATACTCGTCACGTGGATCATTGCCAAACGCAAATCCGCGGTTAGCATATTGCTCATCAAAGAGGTTACGTACGTACACACTAAACTGCCAATCACCATGGCTATAGCTCACATTGCTGTGCACAATTAACTGTTTGTCTGAACGTTGGTCATGACCAAAAGAATAATAAAAATCATCTTTAGCATCGACCTCGACTAACCACGTAAGATTTTCACTAAGCTGCCAGTTGATCCCCGCATTAACTTGATAGCTAGGCGCATGTGCTTGTTCTCTGTCTTGCAGATTTTCAAACACATCATCCACACGACGGGTAATGCCTTTTATCTCGGTTTCTAACCAACCTAAATTAAGAAACACATCCACGCTAGGCGAAATTACGGCACGTAAATTCGCTTCCAAACCGTAGTTACGACCACTGGCGGCATTATTATAAAAATCCACAAACGACTGATTTATGACAAACGAATTTTTATATTGAACGTCGTCACGCCATTGATAAAACACATTAAAATCAACTACTAAGCTACCGTCTTGGTTAGCACCTTTAAGGCCGAATTCAGTGCCGACTAAGGACTCAGCACCAAACTCACTGTTGTCCAAAATGATTTGGCGGAAAGCTTCTAAACCTTCATCATTGGCTTTACTTAAAGATGAGGCGTTTACCCCGCCCATTTTGTAACTACGCAATACACTCAAATACAACATGGTATTGGCGCTGGCTTGTTGCTGATAACTTAATTCTGCGCCCCAGTCATTGTCGTCAATTTCTTTGGCAATACCAAGGCTATCACTGTAGTCAAATTGTTGCGAAGCCAGACGGACACTGGCCGTTAACCATTGAGTATCACTGATATCTTGTTTGTACTGGGCAAAAACCGCACTATCTTGTCTGCTTACACCACTTAAAAATGCCGCACTATCCCATGAATAATCACGCTCAAGATCTTCATCTTTATCTGCGTAATAAAACCCGACAACCCAATCGTTATTAACCTGTTCTTTACTGCTGAGTTTTAGCTGAACACTGGAGTCTTGTTTATCGCGGTAATAATAGTCGGTAGATGAATATTCCCAACCTGGCGCTATGCCTACATAAGTCCAGTCTTCATCAAAACCGTAAGCTAAATCAGCTTGCAGATAAGTGCCTTGCACTTGCACATTGGCCCAACTAAGTCCTTGGTAATCAGCAGTGATAGCGATGGCTTCACTTTGCTGAGTATCCTTACCAGGTTCATCGGATAAGGTAGTACGATCTCGGTCGATAGAAAAAGCATCATAACCATTATCAACATCTATTAAATGTACTGAGGTATTAAGTTTAAAATCTGCGTTAACTTGCCAGTCTAATTTTACCCGTGCAGTTAACTCATCCTGATTGTTGGTATCTTCACGCCCCAACCAAGTATTATTGATAAAACCATCACTGCTATTTTGATGAACTGAAAAACGGTAGTTAACACTGTCACTTAATGCACCGCCCAAAGCAGCACCGGCAAACCAGCTATTGTAATTAGCTAAGCCTAACTGCAAGTTGCCGTTAGTTGTTTCGCTGGTTGGGGTAGAAATCACATTAATCATGCCCGCTAAACCATCGGCGCCAAAACGCGCGCTATTAGGTCCTTTGAATATTTCCACTTGGCTAATATCAAAAGTACTAGCACCAGCTAACATGCCAGAATAATTGATCCCGTCGACTAAATAACCTACTGAAGGGTTAACCGGATCAACAAATTGACTGCGCTCACCAATGCCTCGAATTTGTACAAATCTGCCACGGCTAGCACCAGTAGCAAAGTTAACATTGGCGGCCTTATTAAGGATTTCATCTAAATGTTGAGCATGACGTTGTTCAATATCAAATAAGGAAATAACATCAATGCTACTGGCCATTTCTACTAATGGTGTAGTAGTCAAAGCACCATAAACTGCGATGCGTTCAACGTCTGAAGAAGGCGCGGATTGTGCACTCGTTAATGGGCTTACTAATAAGGAGCTTATCGCTAAGCTTAAGGCTTTTTTGGAATATTGTTTCATAAGGATCTCTTCAATTTTATGAAAAGATCCGGCATTACGGCAGGTAAATGGGGGATGACTCTCTTACCATTCCTACGCCGGTATTATCCGGATCAGGTGTAAGGGTTCTTGTTGTCTACTCCATCGATACAGAAGTAACTAACAAATCTCAGCCTTGCGGCACCCCTTGGCTTACTAGTTACTGTAACAACAGTAAAATAGCGGCGGCAGTCTATCAGTCTGTTTATGCAGTGCAAGTAACTTTGTTAATTTTTTTGCTATACATTATTTACGTTAGTTTCAACGCAACAAAAGTTTAGCCAATTTATGTGTTGAGAAAAACGAACTTTCTTGGCTGATCCACACTTCGCCATTAGGGCTCACACACACACCTTCAACTTGATTAAAACCCGTAAGTGGGTAACTAGCAATTAGTTTGAAGTGCTTATCCATTTTAGCAATAAAGGGCGAAAAACTGCCTAAACCGTACAAGCTATAACCAACCAATACATACTCTTTAGTTAAAACATTATAATCGACCCCAGTCACTAAACCAGGAAGCCCTTCTAACGTAGCGACCGGTTCTACTTTTTGCTTCAATTCAGTTTTACTTAATTCATAAATATGCAGATTGGTCGTTTGCCAGCTTTTGGAAAACAAGATGAGTTTGTCGTCCACGCTGACAAAGGCTTCTGCGTCAAAATCGTGATTCAGATATTCGTTCTTATTAATGGAATTGTATAAATACGAAATCTCTAAAGTGCGAGTCAGCTGAGTTTTATCAGTATTTTTATCCACTACATAAATTTCAACGGCTTTACGTTTGCCGTTGTTATTACCAATATCACCAATATAAAAGCTCTTATCGTCACCCGTAAGGGATTCCCAATCTCGATTTTTAGCATCAATTTCAAACTGCTGTTGGATTTCTCCAAGCAAATTTAGTTGATAGAGAATAGGTTTGTTGCCAGAGTCATTAATGGTATACACCGTATTTTGTTCTGGACAATAAAGCCCTGAGGTCTCCGCCAATTCGGGGGGTAAATTAAACTGTTTGATTACCGTATAACCCGGTCTATTATCAGCGAATGAGCTACATGCTGTAACTAACAATACGCCAGTAAACACTAATATCTTAATCACAATCCCTATTCCTTGATTAATCATTATTAAACTCCAGACTGGCACTTGTACAAACTAATACGAACTCATTAAACGAGTCTACTAATTTCCTGTTTAGTCTGTAATTCTAAACCTTCCAATGTTTTACCATGAGGTAAAGGTAAACGGGTTTCCGGATCCAGCTTAACAAACACAATATCATCTGCAAAACAGATCGTTTTTTTGGTGATTTTATTTCTCACCAGACAACTGACCGTAATGGATGTCTTACCTACTTTTTTGGTTGCTAAACCAAATTCCACGACATCACCAACCATAGCAGGTGATTCAAAACTAATCTCACCAATATGTTTGGTGACTAATACATTAGTTTCTAACTGACAAATAGCGTATATCGCCGCTTCCTCATCAATCCATTCAAGAGCTCGCCCACCAAAGAGTGAGTTGGCATAATTAAGATCACTGGGCATAACTAATCTTCTAGACAAAAAGCGCATTCGTAATTCCACATGGTTTAGGGGATATTACCAAACCGCTTGGAAACGCGAGTTTCAGCGTTTCTGAGAGTTTAAATTCGTTTTATATCGCGTTAAATGATGTTGATGTAGGTCCACTAGACCTACAATCATTTGCCTTGTCTAAAACGAATTTAATTCCCACTGAATCCTACATTTTCAAATGGCTTGGGTATAGACTACTGACGCTATTATACATTCTAAGAATAACTATACGTGACTTTGTACCATCAAATTGAAAATTGGCTCATTGCCAGACAAACGAAACAAGTACATCGCCAATTGCTTATCATCAGTGGTGCAGAATCATGGGCAATTGAGCAAGCTATTAACCTAAGCAAACAAAGCGCTTTTTTATGGTTAGGCAACGGGCATAGCGACAGCAAAACAATCACTAATCAGCAATATCAGAGCTATTTAGGTCAAGAGTTTGAGGCTGTGGTGCTAAATTGTTATAGCGGATTCAGAGCCAATGCTGCCATCGCGTTAAGTGGCACCATCACAGCAGGCGGCTTGATGATTATCATTTGCCCCACTTTTGATACTTGGCCACGTTTTGCCGATCCTGAATGGTTAAACCGTGTTTCTTACGGTTTTGAATTGACACAAAGCCACTTTGTCAAAAAATTCATTAATGCTGTCACTAACGATCTTAATGTTGCACTGCTTACAGAAACGGCTTTTAAAGGGGCCATAAGTTGGGCAGCAATACAAACTCCAGCATTAATTTCTACACAAGCTTTGCAAGAGCAACAGCTTGCGATTAACGCAGTCATTAAAGTAGCCAGTGGACATAGAAACCGCCCTCTAGTATTAAGTGCTGATCGCGGCCGTGGAAAATCATCAGCACTTGGCCTTGCGGCTGCACAACTGATTCAGTCTGCCGGCAAAAAAATCGTCATAGTCGCCCCCTCTCCTGCCACCGTACAACAGGTATTCAAACATGCAGGCAACCTATTACCACAAGCAATAATCACTAAAAATAAACTGAGTTTAGATGATGGCTATCTACAATATGTGGCGCCAGATGCCATTCTTAATAGCAATCTCGATATTGATTTATTATTAATTGATGAAGCAGCCGCACTGCCTGCTCACTTGCTTTTTAACCTAATAGATCGTTTTTCACGCATCGTTTTTAGTACGACATTGCACGGTTACGAAGGAAGTGGTCGGGGCTTTGATTTACGCGTAAAACACTATTTAAACCACAACAAACCTGAGTGGCGCAGTATTCATCTCAACCAAGCTATGCGCTGGTATCAGGATGATTGCCTTGAAGCCTTCTGGTTTGAATTATTGTGTATGCAAACCAAGACTCAAACTCCTCTCATCACCAAACAAACACCACTGACTTTTAAGCATATCCCTAAAACAACATTGGCCAATGATACCCAGCTAAGTTACACGATATTCCAATTACTGATTGATGCCCATTACCAAACCAGTCCTGACGATCTCATTAGGCTCTTAGACTCCCCAGAACAAGATTGTTATGTTTTACAACAAGGAGATGTGATCGTCGGTGTAGCTTTAATCATCGAAGAAGGCGGAGAGTTGCTGAGCTCGCTAAAACATGATATAGCATCAGGTGAAAGGCGAGTTAAAGGCCATTTAGTAGCGCAAAATGTCGCTTTTCATTATGCCATGCCAACGTTTAGCGTAGCAAAACAATGGCGTGTCACACGTTTAGCCATAGCGGCCGATTATCAGGGGCAAGGTTTAGGTAGCAACTTACTCACACACATTGCCAAAGCAGCAAAAACACAAGGTTGTAGCTTTTTGACCAGCTCTTTTGGGGTCAATCAACGGCTTTTGCGTTTTTGGCAAGAAGCAGGATTTACTCTGGTAAATTTAAGTAAAAAACCGGAAACATCCAGTGCCCAGCACAGTGCACAATTACTGATGCCCTTAAACGAAACAGCAAAAACACTCCAACAAGCCTTAATAACTGAGTTCATGCAGGAAGTTATTTATCAGTGTGATAAAGCCTACAACAAGATTGATCCTGCCATCCTGCATTTGATTTTGTTGCCAATTTGCCTTTCTCAAACACAAAGCCCTACCAGCTTAAAGGTTGTCGCCCAATTTATTCAAGGCACACGCCCCCTTGGTTTATGTAAACGCCAATTAAGAGACTTTTATTTAGCGCAGATAGTCAAATTCAAATTGTTAGATCACAGCGCAATAACACCTCTACTTAGTGTGTTATTACAAAATCACAATGAAGCTCAAGTTGCTAAATCACTTGGACTAACAAGTGCGAAAAAAGTTGAACAGGCTATCCGAGAAATCTGCGGGAGTATTTTTTCTCAAGATTAGGCAAAATGTGGTTTTCAATTGTAACAACTTACTTTACTCTCGACTTTAGCGGACTAACCATAATGTGCTGTTGCCTTATCTGCTTGTTAGGCTACGGAAGAACGAGAGAATAATAAAATGGATCAAGAAATAGATAATAGTAATAAGGCTCCAATTCATACAGAACCACAAACTCCACGTAAAGTTGCAGTGAATTTTCATGGTAAAACCGGAGAATATTTTGCCATCTGGATCGTCAACTTACTGCTAACCATAGTTACCCTAGGTATCTATTCAGCGTGGGCGACAGTGCGCACCCATCGTTACTTCTATGCCAATACTGATATTGACGGCCACCGTTTTAGCTATCTAGCTCAACCCTTACAGATACTAAAGGGGCGTATTATTGGTGTGCTCTTATTAGCACTGTATTTTCTAGCCGTCGCGTTTAGCCCACTCGCAGCAGCCATTGTGGCACTCGTGTTGTTTTTAGCGACGCCAATATTTATTTGTATGAGTCTACGCTTTCGCATGAAAGTCAGCGCCTATCGCAATATCAGATTTAATTTTACTGGACAATATGGGCGCGCCTTTTTGGTGTTTGTTTTGTTACCCATCATGAGTATATTCACACTGTACCTAGCGCTGCCATGGGTACTGAAAAAAATCGATGACTTTATTTATAGCAACATCACCTACGGCGATAAAAAGATGCAAACCGAGCTTGCTACCGGTGAATACTACTTAGCTGCATTTGGTGCTTTTTTTATTGGGGTGGCTTTATTGTTAGTGGCCATATTTGGTTTTGGAGCATCGATGTCAGCTTTCGCCGATCCCGAATCTGCTTCTCAATTCACCGGCTCAACCATCATATTTATGGTGGCGTATGTGCTGGTCATATTATTGAGTTCTAGCTTTTACGCAGCGCGGATCCGTAATCACATTTTTAATACTATGCGCCTGTCTGACGTGGCGAGTTTTGAGTCTAATCTGAGCATTTCAACCTTAGTATGGCTGCGAGTCACTAATTTTTTGGCTTTGGTCCTGAGTCTTGGTTTTGCCCTACCCTGGATTAAAATTCGCACCGCCCGAGTTTATGCGCAAGTAACCCAAGTGAATATCTTGCCAGGAATAGCCGGTGTGATAGGACAATATTCACAATCAAGCAGTGCCATTGGTGAAGAAGTCGCGAATATCTTTGATATGGATGTTGGGCTAGGTTAATGACCTTATTAACTGGTGCTTATTTTTATCCCGCAGGAAGGTCTGAAAGCCTTCCTGTAAGTATTCAACTGCATGCTGATGCACAGTTTTCTATTATTGATAATGAGCAAAACCTAATAGCCACAACAACCATAAAGGACGTTGTGGTTAATGATAAGTTGGGCTCAATACCTCGAGAAATAGTATTGCCTGACATTGGTCTATTGATGATTGACGCCAACCCTGCAGTCAATACTTGGTTAACCCAAAGTGCTACACAATCAAAAATTGCCAAACTAGAATCTAATACGACCTTAATTCTAGCCAGTAGCATATTGGTGCCTGCGGTACTTTATCTGTTTTTCAAATTTGGTATACCGAGTGCGGCCATTACGTTTGCTGAATATGTGCCACAAAACATGGTAGAAATCGCCTCTCGACATACCTTAGTGGCCTTAGATAAAAGCGTCTTAGATGCTTCCGAACTACCGGTGGAAACTCAAGATAAGTATCAAGATCATTGGGCTCACATCAGCCAACAGTTAAACCTTGAGAGTTCTGATTTTAATATTCAATTTCGCCAATCTAAAACCATGGGCGCCAATGCCTTTGCCCTACCCAATGGCACTATAGTGATAACCGACGAGTTGGTTGAATTGTTAGAACACAATACCGATTTACTCACTGCTATTCTGCTCCATGAAATTGGTCACGTCACACACAAACACTCCATGCGCTTGATCGCAGAAACCATGGCGACTTCATTAGCAATCGATTATTTTTTTGGGGATTTAGGCGCGCTAATTGAAGCCTTTGCCGGACTTTCAAATACCATAGTGCAAAACCAATTTTCACAAAAGCTCGAATGGGAGGCTGATAATTTTGCGCTGAGTAAAATTCCGGCTTTAGGTTTAGAGCCGGATAGTTTTGCCTTGGCGATGGAAAAACTCGCAGCCACCATGCCTGAAGAATCAAAACTCCAGCATTTAATCCAATCACATCCCCTTATGCGCGAAAGAATAGAAAATGCCCGTAAAGCTTTATAAAAAGTTTTATTAGGTCGAACCGCGGGGCTTCTCCCGCCCCCTTGGGTTCAAGGTTATTTTTAGACATAAAAAAACCGCATAATTGCTTATGCGGTTTTGTTATTTGGCGTCCCCAAGGGGATTCGAACCCCTGTTACCGCCGTGAAAGGGCGGTGTCCTAGGCCTCTAGACGATGGGGACAGAAAACTTGTTTATCGAAGCGAAACTTTGATAGTTTTCTGTAAGGAGAGGTGAGCTAGCGAACCGAGCGACCAAATCCTACACTATCGAAACAACACTAAAATAACTTTCTGCAAAGTCAGGTGCTGAAAGCAACCAAACCCCGTCTACACTGTTTATCTGACTATCTAGGACTAATCAGACTTTCCTTGTTTACCTTTTTACAGGCAGTTGAAGTTAATCCATAAACTTCAATAAAAATGGCGTCCCCAAGGGGATTCGAACCCCTGTTACCGCCGTGAAAGGGCGGTGTCCTAGGCCTCTAGACGATGGGGACAGAAAATTTGTCATTGAAGCGCAGCTTTAATAATTTTCTGTGAGGAGAGGTGAGCCTGCGAACCGAGCGACCGAATCCTACACTATTAAAACAACACTTAAACAATTCAACTGCAAAGCTCAGTACGTATTAAGTTACCAAACCCCGTCTATATTCTTTCTACCAATTTTAACTAGGTTTAAAACTGGTGTTCCCTGATATTTGGTGGAGCCAGGCGGGATCGAACCGCCGACCTCTTGCATGCCATGCAAGCGCTCTCCCAGCTGAGCTATGGCCCCAACTTTAATTCACCACCATTCTTTGAAAAGAAGGTTTTGAAAATCAGTTATCGCGTCGTTCCTTGACAGCGGGGCGCATTCTAGGCATCTGCTGTTTTCCTGTCAACGCTTTTTTCAGGAATTTGCTCTGATTGCTATATATTCGAGCGCTTTGTTTATACGTTGTTCAATTTGCTCAGGTTTTAGCAGATTTAAAGTCGCATCTAAGGAGGGTGAATTACCACTACCTGTGACAGCAACACGCAAAGGCATACCTACTTTGCCCATACCAACGCCGAGATCTTCGGCCGCTTGATTAATGGCATCATGAATAGTTTGAGTATTCCACTGTGTCAACGCGGCCAATTTGGCCTGCACAGCGACTAAGGCGTCTTTGGCTACTGGGCGTAAGTGTTTTTTCGCCGCGTCAGCGTCAAACTCTTCGTAGTCTTCATAAAAGTAGCGGCTAATTTGCGCGAGCTCTTTTAAATTTTTAACTCGTTCAGCTTGTACGGCAATCACGTCTTCAAGTGCAGGCCCTTGGCTTAAATCAATGCCCTGCTCAGCAAAATGCCACTTAGCATAGCCCGCCACTTCAGAGACAGGTAAGCTGCGAATATAATGCTGATTCAACCAGACTAATTTATCAGTATTAAAAGCGGAGGCAGATTGACCAATAGAGTCTAAATCAAATAATTTGATCATTTCATCTAAGCTGAAAATTTCTTGATCACCGTGTGACCAACCTAAGCGTACTAAATAATTTAATAAGGCTTGAGGTAAATAACCGTCATCACGGTATTGCATCACACTTACCGCACCATGGCGTTTTGATAACTTTTTACCATCATCACCTAGGATCATCGATACATGGGCATATTCTGGAATGGGGGCGCCTAGGGCTTGCAGAATATTAATCTGCCTTGGGGTGTTGTTAATATGGTCCTCACCTCTTACTACGTGAGTAATATCCATGTCCCAATCATCGATAACCACACAAAAATTGTAAGTGGGCACACCGTCACTGCGTCTAATTATCAAATCATCTAATTCAGTATTGGCGATTTCTATGTTGCCACGAATATGATCTTTTACGATGACCGAGCCTGTTTGAGGTGTTTTAAAACGAATAGCAAAAGGCTGACCTTCTGGATGATCTGTTCTGTCACGCCAAGTGCCGGGATAACGCGGTTTTTCACCTTTATTCATTTGCTCTTCGCGTATCGCATCCAACTCAGCCGCAGGCATAAAACACTTATACGCTTTACCTTCTAGGAGTAGTTGATCGATAACTTGGTTGTAACGCTCAAAACGTTTAGTTTGATAGAAAGGGCCAGAGTCCCATTCCAAACCAAGCCACTGCATACCTTCTAGAATGGCATCAATGGCTTCCTGAGTTGAGCGTTCAATATCAGTATCTTCGATACGCAATACAAATTTTCCACCCTGACTTTTGGCATATAACCACGAATAAAGGGCGGTTCTGGCACCACCAACATGAAGAAAGCCGGTTGGGCTGGGAGCGAATCGAGTTACCACTGTCATGTGACTAAGTTTCCTAATCTAAAAATTGGCGGTATTTTACCAGTCTATCAAGCTGAATAAAAAGCCTAAGTACTAATCAAGGTAAAAAGAGCCTGCAGCTGATTATAAATCAGCCTAGACGCTGAGTTTTTAATCACTTAAACATTATTTTTAAGTTTTGTGTTGACACTCTTAAGTGCCTCCCTATAATAGCGCTCCACTTACTAGGGAGGCCAAACAGGCAACTGTTTAACCCACATTTAGTAATGTGTAGATTGAAATTTGGGCGGTTAGCTCAGTTGGGAGAGCAATGCCCTTACAAGGCATGGGTCACTGGTTCAAGCCCGGTACCGCCCACCAAATTTTAGTGATAAGTAATTTACTTACTTGTGACACCCAAGTTACCGTTTTAAAAACGGGCGGTTAGCTCAGTTGGGAGAGCAATGCCCTTACAAGGCATGGGTCACTGGTTCAAGCCCGGTACCGCCCACCAATTAAAAAGCCCGCAGTAATTTATTACTGCGGGCTTTTTGCTTTCAAACACCAATCATTATTTGCTTATCTTACCCGATAATACCCTCGCACCTTTATTTCAACCTTTTCATTAGCTTATTTTTCAGGCATGTTAGGCGTGCTACTTTTATCAAATTGTTAAACTAACTCATTGGTTCTGGCTCAGTATTAGGCTTTTTTGCATTTAAGCCCTTAATATTTCAGTAGAAAACACGATAACCTAATGGAAGTAAGGAAAATCGGCCATTCATGAATTCTCAACTCGCTAAAGACAGCAAAGTGCTGATCGTCGACGATCAAGTACTGGCAAAAGGTTATATGAAGTACTCGCTGGAAGAGCTGGGTTTCAGTAATATTACCTATGTCGACAAAATCAGTCTGGCACTTACTACTATTCGCAGCCAACGTTATGATCTGATCATTTGCTCTTACAATCTTAAACGCGAACAAGATGGTTACTACTTTTACGATGAAATAAGAACCAATGGCGAGTTGCCTTCGAGCACTGCTTTTGTCTTTATCAGTGCCGATACCAATTCTGATTTAGTACAAAGTATTATTGAATTACAGCCTGATGATTTTTTAGCAAAACCCTTTACTGTCAAAGAGTTAGACCGACGTTTAAGTCGAGTATTAGCACGTAAAAAAGCCCTGCATGAAGTGTATGTTTGCATCGAAAAGAGCCAGTATCCTCGCGCCTTATCGGAAGTTGAATTATTTTTAGCCAATCCTAAAAACTCAGAGTTTTTTCCACTGGCACTAAAAATAAAAGGCGAAATGCTCTGTGCTTGTGGCCACTTTCCGCAGGCTAAAGACTTTTATCTGGCGATTTTAAAAGTGCAAACCTTTAGCTGGGCACAACTGGGTTTAGTTAATACCTATTTACGTTTAGATGAAGATGAATCAGCTGAAAAACTAGTATTACGTTTAGCTTTCAAATCGGATTCTCAACTTGCCGCCTACGATTTATTAACCGCTCTGCAAATCAAACAAAATGATTTTGAAACGGCTTTAGAATGCGTGCTGATGGCCACCGAAATTTCGCCGCGTAATATTCGCCGACATAAAACTGCACTCGATTTATCTCGAATTACCCACGACTATGAAACTCAGTTTGACGCCGCAAAAAAAATCGTACGTTTTGCAAAAAACTCTATACACGATAAGCCAGAAAACTATCTCAATGTTGCCAGAGCAGGTATTGATTACGCCATGACTGCCGATGAAGAAGACACCGACAAGTTGATTAAACAAGCCAATGAATATGTGCGCCAGCTCAAAGTTGCCTTCCCTAAAGCCGAGTTGCAGGAGCAATTAAAAGTCATCAATATCCGCCTGCATTACTTAGAAAATGAAAAAGAAAAAGCACGCGCCCTCATAGAACAACTGGATGAAGAAAACTGGGAAAATGAAGGCGTAGATGCCCTGCTCGATAAAGCCAAAGCTTTTCACGAACTAGGTTTACATGAACGCTCACAAGCGGTACTTGAACAAATTGAGTTTCGTTGTAAAAACCAATCTGATCAGGGTGAAATATTTTTACAATACATCCAGCAAGAAATTAAAGAAAAGTCCTCAATCAAATACAGTTCGCGAGAATTGAACAACAATGCGGTTAACTTCTATCGTCGTGGCGACATCGAAAACGCCATGGAGTCCTTTACTCAGGCCTTTACCATCATGCCTAAAAATGCCTCTATTGCCTTGAATTTATTACAACTTATCGCGGCAAAATCCCATAATATCGGCGCGACTAAGAGTGCCAATCAACTGGTTAAAAAATGCATTAAAACCGTTGAAAACAGTGTCTTAAACGAAGATCAACAAGAACGTTATCACAAAGTGCGCAGTGTATTGGATGGCGTAGGTTAAGTAATGGTTTGTAGTATTAAAAAGTAATAAAAACGGCGCCTTGTGCGTAATGCCAGTCAGTTAAGCTGACTGGCATTTTTCTGTTTGTGGGGGTATCGACTTGTTTTGGGCTTTATCCATCTTGGGTAAGCTCTTTCCT
>NZ_LSNE01000008.1 GCF_001565895.1 Paraglaciecola hydrolytica | reverse complement strand
GCGTTATACGCTGGATATACATGGAAGCACTTAATAAAAAATTAGCTTTACTTTTGTGGGCTGAAACGGAAAACGGAGAGGATGATGTCGCTTTGTTTATTGGTATTTTAGTGTTCGAAAACAATTCATATATTTTTAAGCGTTCAGAACCGCCACACCCAATTATTGATAACGATTGGTTAGGAAGAATTCAACCTGTTGCAAATGAACAATTAGAAACATTGAATAATGCCGAATTTGTTCTTTCACTATCGGTAGGCAACATCAAAGGTTCTGATTCAAGTTTTGAAAGTTTTGGTCTTAAATGGCCTTTGTAGTAGCGTATAACAAGTCAAGTCAGCGGGAATTTTACTCGCTGAAAAACACTCATAAAATCCCCTGCTTGGGGCGTTAGCTTTTAGGATCTAGAGATGAGTTTATCTAATTGGTTTAGTGATTTCTGCTCAAATCTCCAGATACAAGATGGAGGTACTATCTCAAGTCGCTACAAAGCGATTACTCGGAGGTTAAATACAGATTTCTGGAGTACAACTTCAGATACGTCACATAGTCTCTATGTCGGATCATACGGACGGGGTACTTCAATTCAAGGGTTTAGTGATCTTGATATGGTTTTTGAATTGCCATCTTCTCTTTATTTTCAATATGATAAATATACGGGAAATGGTCAATCCGCATTGCTTCAATCAGTGCGTAATTCGATGCAGAAGACATATTCAACATCAAGTATTGGCGGGGATGGTCAAATAGTATCGGTGAGCTTTCAGGATGGAATCACTTTTGAAGTGGTACCTGTATTCACAAACAAATCAGATAGCTATACATACCCTGATTCTAATGGTGGGGGTTCCTGGAAGACTACTAATCCAAGGCCTGAAATAAGTGCAATAAATATAATTAATATGACACCCATCTTAAAATAGCAAAAAAATTGTTCTGTCCTAAACTCTTAGTTATTCACATAAACAAGGATGGTCCGTCATGCCACAGTCACGCAAAACTCAAATCAGTTTAACCGATACCCCTTATTACCATTGTGTTTCCCGTTGTGTTCGTCGTTCATTTTTGTGCGGTGAAGATAAATTCACGGGGCAAAATTATGAACATCGTCGTGGCTGGGTTGAAGAACGTTTGTTGTTTTTAGGGACTGTTTTTGCCATTGATATTGCGGCTTTTGCAGTGATGAGTAATCACACACATGTGGTGCTGTGTGTGGATAAAGCTTTAGTAGAAAACTGGACAATGGAGGAGGTATTAATGCGTTGGCACGCTTTGCATAAAGGTACATTGTTGACCAACAAATATCTTAATCCCGAACAACGCATAATGATGAGTGAGTCTGAATTAATGGTGGTAGAAGAAAC
Organism: Paraglaciecola hydrolytica; assembly: GCF_001565895.1. Lineage (GTDB taxonomy): Bacteria > Pseudomonadota > Gammaproteobacteria > Enterobacterales > Alteromonadaceae > Paraglaciecola > Paraglaciecola hydrolytica. The sequence continues at coordinate 247 of NZ_LSNE01000008.1, read as the reverse complement.
GACGGCTGTTTACCGCCAACGTTTGTATGACATCAGTTGGTTTATGCGTAACCTCAATGAATACATAGCCCGCGAAGCCAATAAAGAAGATGAATGTACCGGCAGATTTTGGGAAGGACGATTCAAATCACAAGCTCTTTTAGATGAAACCGCCGTACTAGCCTGTATGGCTTACGTCGACTTGAATCCTATTCGAGCTAAGATGGACACCACGCCAGAAACCTCAAAACACACCAGTATTCAACAC
>NZ_LSNE01000007.1:450681-452273 GCF_001565895.1 Paraglaciecola hydrolytica | reverse complement strand
TTCAACAATATTTATCAAAAAATTAAATAATTAGGATTTTTAATGAGTTTTGGAAACTAAAATAAACTTTAATTTTTTTAGAACAGATGAAAAAAAAGCAGACTAATCTAGATTTTTGAGATAAATGAAACAACCAGTGTGTCATATTCTAAAATTGAATGATTTTTAAGCATGCTCGAAAACTTAACTTAACCCCAACTAAAAATGAAAAATTACTACTATTGAGACGTTTTACGCAGTTAATTCAACATGGATTTGGTTAAAGAGAGCAATACTTTTGCTTATTAAAAATGGGGGTAATTAAGGTACATCCAAATAGAAGAACATAATGGTGTTTATCGACTGAGACTTCTGACTATTTTTATTAACGTATATAAATTAAAAATTTGAATCGCCCACAAGACACTGTATATAATAACAGTATTGAGTTACAGGTATTACTCCTGTCATTATGACTGTTAGATTTTCTGGTTAATAATTTGCACAAACCAACTTAGTGCACTAACTACGCCTAACTATTCTAAAAAGTTTAATAATAACAATGGATTGCTAATATTTGGTTAAACTCCACGAAATTTCTCCAAGAGAACAAGACGGAAGAGATACCCTGTCAAGGTATAAGGCTCAAACAAGAGCTGCGGGCTTGGCTAGCTTGGAAATACTAGAAAATAAATCCGTAGATCGAGTTTATTGTGATTGGCATGATGATTATGTTGTCAGAAAGAGCATTAACGGAAAAATTGTTTATCACTTTTTTCAAGTTAAAACCAAGGAAAAAAGAAATGCTCAATGGTCTCTGAACGATATTTTTGGTGTACACAATCGAACCAAAACAGAAAATATAGCAGAGAGAATCACAGAAAGCTTTGCTGGAAAACTGTTAATTCATACTGTTAATTTTATTGATACTTGTGAAGCAGTGGTATTTCTTACAAATATTCATTTGAAAGATGAAGTTGAAGACCTTTTGACTTCATTAGATCAAGATGATTATTCGCATAAGACCTTACAACATTTAACAAACCATTTTTTAGAGTGCTTTTGCGGAGGAAAACCACTTTATACGGATGAGGAAATCAAGGTATTTATCAGAAAGTTTAGAATCATTCCTGGTCTAGAACATTTAAAGGTAGATGGTACTCAGTTCGAAGCGTTAGCTAGAGAGAAAATATTCGAGTTTAGTGAAATAGATCTTGAATACATGGAAGCAAGGGAGATTTTAGATAGCCTATTAAATTTAATTGAGAAAAAGTCTATCGGAGTTGTGCGTACTGCTCTGAATGAAAAACAGTTAGATGAATTAGCTGGAGTGGGAATAGAAGATTTACTTGAGATTTTGAGTATATCAAAAATTGCATTTCAGAGCCTTAGAGAGGGGGGGGATAAGAAAGCACTCAAAAATGTTTCTATATTACAACGTATTTTAGGAAAATCTGGCACCCCAAAAAACCTCATCGATTACGCTGCAAAATGCAAAACAGACTGGGATGTATGGTATCGAAAAAATAGACATTATATTCCAGATTATGATCTAGCAATGTTGGAATCAAAGTTGTCGGACGTAATTAAAAAACATTCTCCTAGTGGCGTTA
>NZ_LSNE01000007.1:159937-450550 GCF_001565895.1 Paraglaciecola hydrolytica | reverse complement strand
TTTTTCAGATTTAGAAAAATTCGTCAGTTTAATTGACAGTGAATTAAGCCGTTATAAATGCTTTAGCAGTCTGAGTAAAGAGCTGATATTGGGTGGTTTATTTTCTGTAATGGTGAGGTCTCAGTAATTATGAACTTAACTAATTTTTTTGAATTAGCTAAAGAATCAAATTTAAAGATACATCTGGAAAACATGAATGTTATCAAACCTCATAAATTGAGTAATGAGGCTTTGTTCCATTTACCATTTATTTCAATGGTTGTTCTTATGATGTCGAAAGATCGGCGGAAGCCCAACGTATCTGAATTAGGGCAACTTGTTGGTGAATGCATCGAAGGCTCGATCAAGGAATTTAAGGGATCATCTCAGCATCTTGGTTGGTCCGCGAATTTGCGAGTAAGAACAGTTAAAGCGCTTTCATTTTTAGAGATTTCACATTTAGTTTCCGTTAATAATAGGAAGGGTAAACTTGAAGTCACAGAATTAGGGAAGAAAGTAATTTCCAAAGCACTAGAAGATAGTTCAGATTTATCTTACAACTTAATGCTTGTACAACGAAGTTATCGAAATATCTGTAAGGATAAACAAATGGATCTTGAAATATTATGAAACTTGTCAGTTTAACAGTAATTGGCAGAGGCGTTACGGGATGGGGTACTGAAGAACTTTTTTTTGCTAAATCTATAACCCAATTATATGGTGCAAATGGATCAGGTAAAACACCTCTTGTTCAAACAATCGCATTTTGTTTAGGGTATTCATGTATTTTCAGGGATGATATTTACTCACATTGCCAATGTGCAAAACTAAAAGTTTTCATCAAATCTAAACCGTATGAATTAGAGAGAAAATACTCTAGTGATTTTGAAGTATTAGTAAAAGAACCTACTGGGACAAAACAGACTTTTTTCAAAGAAGGCGACTATAGTAGATTTTTATTTGAACTGTTAGGATATGAATTTCCACAGTTGGTTACGAACTCTAACTCATTTACACATCCATATTTGTCCACGATATTACCCCTATTTTACCTCGACCAAGATATTGGTTATGGTGATTTTTATAATTCACCTGGTAGCAATTTTATTAAAGACCAATTCATTGAATCTGTAAGGTTGAGTATTAACATGCCAGCCAAGAATTCTTTTGATCAGAGAAAAAGTGCTATTGATGCGAAAAAGTTAGTGGAAAAAGCGGATCAAAAAGTCCACAGATTTAAAGCTATATATGAGGACACACTCAAAGGCACAGATATTGGCTCCGTTTCCGTTCAAGAAATTGATAATCAAATTGAAAGCCTTAAATCCAAAATAAATAAGATTAAATCAAGTCAAAATTTAAAGTTAGATGCTACTGATAGCATTGATAAGTTAATTTCATCAAAAATGTCACAAATAAGAGAGCTTCAACAGGAAATTTCTTTTTTGGAAAGTAAATGTTCAAGTATTTCTTCTATTCGCTCAGAAATAGAAGTTGAAATAAATACTCTCTCATTGAACGAGGAAGCGAAAAGAATCTTTATGTCTTTTTCTGAAATTTGTTCAGTTGATGGATGCGGATTATTTCTTGGTAGTTCAGAGAGTTATGGTAAAAATCTACTTTATTTAAAAGATCAAATAAAGGACTTAGTGTTCAATGCAGAAAGCTCAGAGCTTAAAATTAAGATATTAAAAAACGAACTACAAGCTCATTTTGACGATATAGATAGATTAAATTTGGCTAGAGAGAACACTGAGAAAGACGAAGGTTTATCTGCTTTGGTCGAAGCCATTCATATGACTCTTGCTGAAATAATCTCACTTGAAATCAAAAAGAGAGAAATCGAAAACCTCTCGGAAATTGAAGAAAAATATTTAGCAGCAGAAAGAGAAAGAGATATAGCTCTTAACAGACAAGATTCATTATCATCATCACCAAACAAATCTTCTTTGGGCTTAATAAGATTCAAGTCTAATCTCACACAGTCCATTTCTACTTGGATTAAAACGATTAATACTAAAAATGTTCCAGATGATGTCAATTTATTAGACGAATTTAAAGCCACTTTTGGTGGTGAAAAATTGTCTGCATTTAAAGGGAGTACAAAATTAAGAGTTGTTCTTTCATACCACGCTGCCTTGTTTGAAGAAATTATCAAATGTAATAAACGAGGTATACGTTTTTTGATTTTAGATACACCGAGACAACATGACATTAGTGCTGAAGATTTGAATCAATTCATCAAAGCTCTTAAGATTCTTGCTGATAAAGAGGATATTCAAATAGTCTTCTCGACTACAGAATACAAATACAAAAAAGGTGCAAATGACATTGATTGGGTGCCTAAATACGATGATCCAAGCTTTGATCAGACAATGTATTTGGGTAAAACTAATTAGAGCTTAAAAAAAGGAGGGAATCCTCAATTAGTGAATTTAGTTATTTATAAGATAATTAATTCGAGGTGATAAATCATTGACGAGTTGAGACAATCCTTGATCGTTATTCAAGTATCTAACAACCCTCAAATGTTTTAGATCAAATGGAATATCGTCCAAATTTTGCGTTATTAAGATTACGTTTTTACCAAGTGCATGTGCTATCCCAGTTTCATAAAATACATTTGCGTTTCTTCCCGTGCAATCGCATATGACTATTTTTGAGATACATATGAGAGTTATTATGTCTTGAATAATAGAATGATGTTCCCAAACATTGTCAGCTTTTTTACACTCTAAACCTTGTATATTTGCAGCTGATTCAATTGATTCAAAAACTCCCTTACATGAATCATTAAATGGCATCATTACTGATATCAAATTCTTATTTTCACACTTAAGCCCAACTGTATCAAAATACGGATTCTTTGTTGGTCTCGCTGAGTTTACTTTATAAAGCGCTTTAAAAAGGTCTACATCTTTAACCGCCCAATGGGAATTATTCCATTCGAAATTATTGACCACACCTAACTCAATTGACATGGCACTCAATATATTATTTGGAAGAGAATCTATAGACTCTTCGAAATAATATTGAATTTCGTAATCTTTACCAACTTTCCTGACAGCATGAATGTAACCGATGCGTGCAAAAACAGCTTCAGGGTTTTGATGCTCAGTGACAAAAAGTGCGGGATTACTACGAATGGCCTCTATATTCAATGTACCATTCGCACTGACTTTTTCGACAATATGTTGGTCCGTATAAGTTAGACAGCGCGATCCTGAAACTAACGCACAATTATTAGGCCAATTAGAATAACTAACTAGAAGATGATACATCGTATTTCCCTATTAATATCGGCCAGTTTGATAGTTTTCATCAGTCACCATATTGAAGACAGTCTTAGCTGGAACATGTATATAAATCTGTTTATTATTTATAATAAACTATCCCTGATAATTCCATATATAATTATTTAAATAATATATATCAATAACTTAGGAAAACTCATATTAACGATACCATAACCTTTTGTGAAAGAATATAGTCATCTCACCGTCCGAACTTTTGCGTCCAAACGGTATTTCATTAACACCATTTTTTCTGATTAAATCTCAGCTCTAACATAAGTGACAGATTGGGATTGGGGATAGATGGGTAAAGTCTTAGACATCATGAATCTAACCGATAAAAATGGTGATATTGATGTTGGTCGAATTTTAGATCTGCTCAAATGCAACGAGACTGAACTTGCTCAATCACTTGGTATTTGTAATCTGGTGCATTCAACAGCTTCACTTCGAATTGCGCTTCAGAACAAGTTGTTTTACCAACAACTATTACAAGTTATTTGCATTGTAAATTTCGTTCAAGAGATGGGATCTACAAGGCGAGAGGCATTTTTATGGTTTTATGAAGAACAAATTCCTGCTTTTGGTGGTGTTACAGCAAAAGAATGCGTTCAAAACCATCAGTTCGAATATGTTATGGACTATCTTCAATCAATCAAGTTGGGTGGATATGCCTAAAAAAAGGCATTAGGGCATGCATTAAGAAAGCTGACGTTTGGGAAAGTTCGGAGAATCTTAGGATTAGAGATGAGCTTATATACCAAGCTCATCTGTTCCACATAACTGATACATCATGTTCTATCTCCTTTTTAGTAACGTTTTAATGGTAACACAGTTTACTGAAAATGCACCAATTGATTGATAATTGACCAGTATTGTGAGGTGGGATTATGACGCGAAAATTAGCTACGAAAAACAAGCTTCGACTTTCATCTATATTTAAAAATCGTAGTCATGGTAACAATACTCAGCAAATCCAGTTAACTTGCCAAAGTAGTGATACGCATGAAAGTACGCGGATAAGTAAAAAAAGTGGGCAGGAAATCGCTTTAAAGAGGCGTATTAAATTCTCAAAGTATAATAAAAGACAAAGAAAAAAATATTTGAAGAACAACTCTCAGTACTTTAGTACGTTGGGTTCAATAGTAGGACCAAATACTAATTCCCTGCGGGTAGTCGATCTATAGACAGCATTTTATTGGAGCTTAAATCGCTCATCTCAGTATTGGTATGTAATCGAATATTTTAAACTTAGGAATGTAACGTGAAAATTAATAATAGACGTTTAACCGAAACAGTTTTAGACCGTTCGTGTGGAGTGTGTAATCAGAGCTTAATAATCGACTTAAATGGAATAAAATTTGAAGAATACGGAGAATTGAGAGCGGATTGGGGATATGGTTCTAAGCAAAATGGAAAATGTTATCAAATCGACCTTTGTGAAAGTTGTTTTACCCAAGCTCTATTCGTACTAAGAGATGCCCGAAGAGCGCATGTCATGTTTGATCACTAAATGCTTTAATCGGCCTTTTTTTACTCAATTTATCCCTATTCAAGTGGCAAAGTTTATATTTCTTAGCAGATTCACACCAGCAAGGAGAGTTTAGCCCCATTTTTTTCAATGTATAACCTTATTATGCTATCTAGTTGCTGACTTAATTCAAAAACAAAGTGTAAGTAGAAGCAATAACAAAAAGCGAGCTAAATTAGCTCGCCTTATAGTTATGGATAAGTTTTCAACTTCAATTGCAGTTTCCAACTAGATTGGATCGGTTTCCAACTACAATTGTCGTAATCAACATCGCACAATATTAATAAAATAACCTTCAAATAAATTTACCGAGTCTAAATTCTGTTAAAGGCCTTCATAAACGGTTTTGGATGTTGATGGAATTTGATATTATCAGCAGCATTTAGTCGTTTTCTCGCTTGAGTAAACGGTTTTAAGATGTAGCCCCAGTTAGCTGTTCGAGAGAAGCAAATAACAAAGTCAATTTGAGCGTCGCCCCACTTATTCTCGACATAGGTGGACTCATCATTAGATTCAAATGTTTTGATTTGTATTCTGTAGAAGGACGTTCCGTCTCCGACTAATAGGTCAGTTTTCATGTCATGATCAATCACAGGAAGGAAAACCTCCCAACCATCATACGTGAACCAACTAGCGGCTAGAGTTTCAAAAGATACGTTTTTATAGTGTTGAAAAGCGGGAGTACTGCGGTTTGCGTTTTTGACAGGCATAGTGATATCCAATAAAAAATTGATGTCGCATACCAGATAAGGGCTTTCTGTCTGCGAGCCGAGTATTCGTGACGAATTACTCCCAATTAATTATCACCATACAACCTAATGGTTTGTACCTAATAGAAGAGGCTGCCAGCCCCGCGCTTCTTTGTTACAAGTTTGACGCGTTAATACTATTATCAGACATGTCCGCCTGTGATAAAGCTTACCCTTAAGTTAACAACATTCAATAATAATGACAACCTTATAAAAACAAAAAAGTGAGCCTTAGCTCACCTTTACGTATATCACGCACTTGAATAAATAGAGTCGTATTTAAATTTCCAATTCATCTGTACCGTTGAATGAATTTTTAACTTTTTGCATATCTGCAACCTTAGAATCGAAATATAACATATGACAAAACTAGCACAATTATTAACCAGAAGCCAACTAACGGAAGGCTTATAGCTTAAGTCATTGTCTATTCTGAAAATATAGAAGGTGACCTTTCGATCACCTTCTACTATTAGTTTCCAACTTGATTTGCAGACCCAAACTAGATCTGTTCAGTTTTAAACTAGATCTGTTGTGATCATGAGCTTTCTCATTTTGTTTACTGCTAACAAATACCATTCACAGACTTTATTGCACTCACAAACTACCGAAATAAAGTCACATACTTAATTGGAATACGACAAAAAAATTATTCTTCGCGATAGGTGTCTATCGACGGGCAAGCACAATTTAAGTTACGATCCCCCCATACATCATCAATACGGTTTACCGATGGCCAAAACTTGTTACGGGCAACAGCGGCTACTGGGTAAGCAGCAAGTTGGCGATCGTAACTGCGAGTCCAATTACTATCACAAATATCAGCCAGCGTATGGGGTGCGTTGTGTAGTGGGTTATCGATGGCATCCCACTCGCCTGATTCGACTTTAACGATTTCAGCATGGATGCTGAGCATGGCTTCGATGAAACGGTCTAGTTCAGCTTTTGATTCTGATTCAGTGGGTTCGATCATCAAGGTACCCGCAACCGGAAAACTCATGGTTGGCGCGTGAAAACCGTAGTCATTTAGGCGCTTAGCCACGTCCATTTCGCTTACGCCAGATGACTCTTTTAGTGGACGTAAATCGATAATACATTCGTGAGCAACACGTTCGTTACGGCCACGGTACAATACAGGATAATGGGCGCTGAGTTGTTTGGCTACGTAGTTGGCATTTAAAATAGCTACTGCTGTGGCTTTTTTAAGGCCTTCGCTGCCCATCATTTTGATGTACATATAGCTGATGGGTAGGATAGAGGCACTGCCCCATGGTGCTGCCGATACTGCCCCGTTTGTTCTGACAGAACCATCACCTACGTTTTCAACACCAATCACTTTGTGGTTAGGTAAAAATGGCGCTAAGTGTGATTTTACGCCGATTGGCCCCATACCTGGGCCGCCGCCGCCGTGCGGAATACAAAAGGTTTTGTGTAGATTTAAGTGGGATACATCACCACCGATTAAACCGGGTGAAGTTAAACCGACTTGGGCGTTCATGTTGGCGCCATCGATATACACTTGGCCACCAAACTCATGCACGATGTCACAAATTTCTTTGATGGTTTCTTCGTATACTCCATGAGTCGAAGGATAAGTGATCATGGCACAAGCTAAATTATCAGCGACTTCTGCGGCTTTTTTACGTAAATCTGCTACATCGATGTTGCCGTTTTTATCACAATTAACGACTACCACTTTGTAACTGACCATTTGGGCCGTTGCCGGGTTAGTACCGTGGGCAGAGCTTGGGATCAAACATACATTGCGGTGACCCTGATCACGGCTTTGATGATATTTTTGAATGGTGATCAAACCGGCGTATTCACCCTGAGCGCCTGAGTTAGGCTGCATCGACAGAGCATCGTAGCCGGTAATATCAATAAGCCACTCACTTAGCTCGTCCATCATTTGTTTGTAACCTTGCGCTTGCTCGATAGGCGCAAAAGGATGCAATTTGCCAAATTCTGGCCAAGTGACGGGGATCATCTCAGCGGTAGCGTTGAGTTTCATGGTGCACGAGCCCAAGGATATCATCGAATGATTTAAGGCTAAGTCTTTGTCTTCTAAAGATTTAATATAACGTAGCATTTCAGTTTCTGACTGATAGCTATTAAATACAGGGTGAGTTAATACTTTTGATTCACGCACTAAAGCTGCCGGAATAGACTGGCTACCATTTTTTACAATTGCGCTATCAAAGGCATTAATATCGAGCTCAACATTGGCACCCGTAAACACACTGAATAAGGTTTGCAGATCAGCTCGGGTGGTGGTTTCGTCAAGGCTCAGACCTAAAACCCCTTCAACATCACTACGTAGATTGATTCCGGCCGCTAAGGCTTGTTCAACTATGCCAGCTTTGTTTTTACCCACTTTGATGCTTAAAGTATCAAACCAGGTGTTGTTGACCAGTTCAAAACCCGCTTTTTGTAAACCAGCGGCTAAGATGTCAGCAAAGCGGTGTACCCGCGACGCGATAGTCTTTAGGCCTTGTGGGCCATGATATACCGCATAAAACGACGCCATATTGGCTAAAAGTACTTGCGCGGTACATATGTTGGAGTTGGCTTTTTCGCGGCGAATATGTTGCTCACGGGTTTGTAAGGCCATGCGCAAAGCTGGACGACCACGAGTATCTTTAGACACCCCAATAATACGGCCAGGCAATGAACGTTTGTAATCATCACGAGTAGCAAAAAAGGCTGCATGAGGACCACCATAGCCCATAGGCACACCAAAACGTTGAGCTGAACCTAAGACCACATCGGCCCCCATTTCGCCTGGGGATTTAAGTAACATTAAGCTAAGTAAGTCGGCAGCAACCGCCACTATGCCTTTGTTGGCTTGAATGGCAGCAATGATGTCAGTTAAATCAGTGATCACACCGCTAGTGCCCGGATATTGTAACAGGGCACCAAAGATATTGTGGCTGGCAGCGTCTTGGGCTTTGCCTACAATAATATCAAAACCAAACATGTCAGCACGAGTCGTCACTACGTCTAAGGTTTGTGGGTGCACATCGTCTGCTATAAAAAACGCATTGGCTTTGCTGTTTTTTGACATACGTTTAGCTAAGCCCATGGCTTCGGCTGCTGCGGTGGCCTCATCTAACAAAGAGGCTGACGCCAATTCCATTCCGGTTAAATCGATGGTGACTTGCTGAAAGTTAAGTAAGGCTTCAAGGCGACCTTGGGCAATTTCAGGTTGATAAGGGGTATAAGCGGTATACCAGCCGGGATTTTCGAGTACATTACGCAAAATCACATTGGGGGTTAGGGTGTCGTAATAACCCATACCAATGTAAGATTTATTCAGCTTATTTTTTTTAGCAACACTTTTTAAATAACTTAAGGCTTGTACTTCAGTTTGCGCTTCGCCCACTTTTAATGCTGATTTAGAGCGGATGTTTTCTGGCACAGTTTGCTGCACCAAATCATCTAGCGAAGTGGCGCCAATGGCGGCCAACATCGATGCTATTTCAGACTCGCCAGGGCCAATATGACGGCGAATAAAATCTTGGGATTGCTCAAGTTGTGAAAGTGAAAAATTTGCTAATGACATAAGAGACTAAAACTTCCTGCTGGAGTGTGACAGGGCAAAACCGACACTTGCCCTGACATGGTGAAAATGAAAAATGACTCAAAAGTGAAGCAAAAAATTCGCTTCACTTGCTGTAGAGATCTATTCTTCGTCTATGCTGTTTTCGTACCCTTCGGCATCAAATAAGCTTTCAACTTCTTCTGCATCTTCGGCTCTAATTTTAAATAACCAGCCTTCGCCATAGGGGTCGCTGTTAACTAACTCTGGCGAGTGCTCTAAGGCTTCGTTTACTTCAACAATCTCACCCGTTATCGGTGCATAAACATCAGAAGCTGCCTTAACAGATTCAGCTACAGCAACATCATCACCCGCGCCAACGCCAGCGCCAACATCAGGTAATTCAACAAATACCATATCACCCAACAACTCTTGAGCGTGGTCACTGATGCCAACTGTAAAAATACCATCTCCGTCAGGGCGTACCCATTCGTGAGTGGATGCAAAACGTAAATCTGTAGGTATATTGCTCATAACGTTTCCTAAATTTATTGCTGAAAATTTGTTAGTTCAAACAGGTTTTTTATAAGGTACTTTTACCATTTCTGACAAAACTAGGTTTGACCACATTTACTGTAACCCACTTTTTGCGCATTTCCACTTCAACTGTTGCACCTACTGATGCGGGTACGCGCGCCATAGCAATACTATGCCCTAGTGTGGGAGAAAAAGTTCCGGAAGTGATCACACCTTCAACACCATCGGCCATGACTTTTAAGCCTGAGCGTAATACCCCTTTTTCGGTCATGACTAAGCCCACCAGTTTTTCTGTGCCAGCGGCTTTTTGTTGTTCAAGTGCACTGCGGCCAACAAAATTACGGCTTTGTGGTTCCCATGAGATAGTCCATCCCATATTGGCGGCTAATGGCGAAATCGTTTCATCCATATCTAGACCATATAAATTCATACCCGCTTCAAGGCGCAAGGTATCACGAGCACCGAGGCCACAAGGCGTTACACCTGCGTCTAATAATTGTTGCCACAAGGCCGAGGCTTCATCACTTGGTACAATAATTTCATAACCTGCTTCGCCGGTATACCCAGTTGTCGCGATAAATAAATCTTCGGCTTGCACGCCGTAAAATACTTTCATGCCTGTAACAGCTTCAATCTGCGCTGCCGAAAAAACACTGTGGGCTTTTTCTTTGGCATTTGGACCTTGTACGGCGATCATCGAAAATTCAGGACGTTCTACCACTCGGACATCAAAGCCCTGAGCTTTAGCGTTAAGCCAATTCATGTCTTTTTCGCGGGTGGCCGAATTAACCACCAAACGATAATTACTGGCATCAAAGTAATACACAATGAGGTCGTCAATCACGCCGCCATTTTCGTTTAACATGCCGCTATAGAGCGCCTTGCCTTTGTCTTGCAATTTTTCAACATCGTTGGCTAGCAAATAACGTAAGTAGTCTTTGGCCTGTGACCCCACTACATCCACTATGGTCATATGCGACACATCAAACATACCGGCATCTTTACGCACGGCGTGATGTTCTTCTATTTGCGAGCCATAGTTAATCGGCATTTCCCAGCCATGGAAATCAACCATTTTGGCTGAAGATTCAAGATGTTTTGCATAAAGGACTGTTTTATTAGGCATGGGAATTACGACAGATAAATGAAATATGGCCGAAGTATAGGCAGCGAGCCGACGCACAACAAATTGGAATTTTTAATATTTACATTTACAAAACTTATGTATCTATCAATAATCATTAGATTACCTTATTTATCAAGCTGTTCTACATGGTCATGAAACAACTTTCATTAGATAATTTACGTACCTTTGTCGCCGTCATTGATTTGGGTGGTTATGCCAAAGCCGGAGAAAAGCTTGGGCGTTCACAACCCGCCATTAGTTTGCAGATTAAAAAGTTGGAGCAACAATTAGAGAGCAAGGTGTTTGACAAAGTAGGACAACGTCATCAGGTTAATCATGAGGGTTTAAAGCTATATAAAACAGCACAGCAGATGCTTGCCTTAAACGATGAACTATTCAGACAGTTTCAGCCTGTGTCTTTGAAAGGCCGACTCAGATTAGGGATCCCTAGCGAATTTGCCACTACCCTGCTGCCGAGCATCATTGGCGAGTTTAGTCACTTATATCCCAATGTTTCTTTAGAAGTGACTTCGGCTTTAAGTAAGTCTTTATTGAGTACTGATAATGCTCAGGGCTTTGACCTGGTAATGGCCTTAATTGACCCTGATAAACCCACTGAAGGGCAGTTGATACTGAATGATGACTTAGTCTGGGTAGGCGATAAAAATCGTCCCTTAAGTCAGGAGAGTTTAGCCCTAGTATTAGCACCAGACGGCTGTGTTTATCGTAGTCGCGTGATCAGTAAGTTAAAAATGCAAACCTTAAAATGGCGCATTAGTTATACCAATGCTGACCTCACCGGCATCACCGCAGCAATAAAACAGGGTTTAGGCATTAGTGCACTGGCTAGAAGCAGTGTACCGGAGCAACTCGATATTATCGAACACCCTAATCTGCCTGACCTTGGCAGCATAAAGATCTGTTTGTTCCTCAAAGACTCTCTGCACCCGCAAGCCAGCTCAAAACTCGCAGAGTTCATTCAATCTCGTTTGGCGAGTTAATGGTAATCAATTTGCAGATCAATTTGCGCAGTGCACAAAAACATCAGACATAAAAAAACCACCTTTAAGCTTAACTTAAAGGTGGTTTACGTTAATTCTGGATGAAGGTCGCTTAAGCGCCTTGACGTACCACAAACATCGCAATACAAGCTAACAACAACACGATAGAAAATACTTCTTTATTGTATTTCCCATGGTAATAGGCCTTACGACGATCTTTCATCATATTAAAGTCAGCTAAATAAGCATTAGACTGTGGTTTGTTGTTACCTGCGTATTTCATGAGCCCCCCATCAAGTTCTAAGATTACGTTGTTATTTTTGTTATTCTGTATCCTTGGAAAAGATATTAACCAATTGGTTCACTAAATACATCGACTTTTTTAACAAATTCTTAACTATTTTTGATCTTTTTGTTCTTTTAAACTAAAAAGCGCTCAAAAATCACTCAATCATCTGATTTCAGGCGTATATAGGTCTTATATTTTTTCTTTAACAAACGATCAATATAGCGAGTTAATTTGATCTTTTGACTGATGGCATTATCCAAAGCATCCACTAATTCGGTCAGCATAGTTTTATAATACTCAACGTCTTTAATTTGTCCTTGCTCCACAGGAGCATCTAAGATGCTTGCAGGCTCGCTTGTTGCCGCTTGCAATTTTTCAGGCTGAAACATTTCTTCTGATACTTCTTTGATCACATTTTCGACGGCATTTTCGTCTAAAGTTTCAAGCTCTTCTAAAAAACCATATAACAAGATCCTGTCCATCAAAGTATTAATTTTACGTGGTACACCATGAGTAAACTGATAGATCCGATCATAAGCACCTTCAGAAAATAGTTTATTGCCACTCCATCCTGCGTGGTGCATACGGTATTCGATATAGGCCTGACACTCTACATCCGTTAATGGCGCAAGATGACAAGAGGCGACTATGCGTTGGCGGAACTGTTCCATATTAGGTGCGCGCAAAATGGGTTGAAGTTCTTCTTGGCCTAATAAAAAGCTTTGTAGCAAAGGTTTGCCTGCGGCTTGAAAATTGGACAACATACGCAACTCTTCGATGGTTTCCAGCGGCAAATTTTGCGCTTCATCAACCAATAACAAAGCCCTTTTACCTTGTTTATGCAGGCTCATTAAAAATGCTTCAAGATCGTTAAGAATGTCTGATTTAGTGCTGCCCTGCACATTAATATGAAACTTGCTGGCAACCATTTTAACCAGTTCATCAGGGCTTAGTTTTGGCGTAACTATTTGCGCCGCCACGATGTCGTCTTGCATTTGATCCAGCAAACTATTGGCGATGGTCGTTTTTCCCGTTCCAATGTCACCGGTAATAACGATAAAACCTTCTGCCTGAGATAAACCGTATTGCAAGTAAGACATCGCTCTTTTATGCCACTTACTGCCATAAAAAAAGCTGGGATCGGGAGTCAATTGAAATGGTTTAGAGCTCAGTCCGTAGTAATTCTCATACATAATAATTAGTCACTTGATCCATAGTACTAGGTAAAAAAGGCGTTTAGCTTAAGCCAATACCTTAAGGCTTAGCAATAAATAACGGGGCATAAGAGCTATTCAAATCACATAATGATAAATAGCAAAAAAATGAGACAAACAACCTGCTACGACAAAAGCATGCCAAATGGCGTGGGTAAATTGTTTGTGTTTGGCCACGTAAAACCCCACACCCACGGTATAACAGAGGCCGCCAAGCACCAACAACCAAAAACCTTCGGCGGCCAATGCTTGATAAAGTGGATAAACAAATAACACTGCAAACCAGCCCATCAGCAGATAAGTGATCACCGACAACTTCGGAAAACGTCCTCGGGCAAAACACTTAAATAAGATCCCTGTTAGGGCCACTAGCCAAATTAATACTGTCGCCGTAACTCCCATCCAGCCACCAACACTAAGCAACATAAAAGGTGTGTAAGTACCTGCTATCAATAGGTATATTGCTACATGGTCAATGATTTTAAATATTTGTTTGAGGTGGGGCAATGAAACGCCATGATATAAAGTGGATGATAAAAACATCATCAACATGGACACGGCATAAATACTAACAACAAGCTGCGCGTAAATTCCTTGCGCTTTTATCAACAAAAAAACTAAGCCCACCACCGCAGCGATAAAACCCAAACCATGAGTAAGTGCATTAAAGCGTTCTTCGACTGCAGAATAAGCGATTGGTAAAGTATTGAACTGAGACATAGATAAGTAACAAAGGAAGAATTAATTCATCATACATTTTGAGCGTACACATGTACACTGAAAGCGATTATTTTGCTGCGACAACTAATTCCTGTTGAGATTGTTGCCAAGGCTTTGATTATCCAACAACTTTGCCCTTGTTTTGCCTCTACTATCTGCTAACTTACTCTTTTTATTTGACTCTGATATTTGCTAAATGTGGTTTGTTTATATTATCGAAAATAAATTAGGGCATTTTTACACTGGCATTTGTAAAGATCTAAATAGGCGATTTGAGGAGCACAACAGCAACGGCCCCAAATGTGCTAAAGCCTTGAAAGGTAAAGGTCCTTTGCGTTTGATTTACTGTTGCCAGATTGCAGACCATTCAAGCGCCTTAAAAATGGAACTTTGGATCAAAAAATTAAGCAAAATGGATAAAAACGATTTTGTAAATGAGCGCCTGCGTTCTCCTTTTGTGATAACAGAATGCACTTTTCCCATAATAAAATGCCCTGTGCCCCATAACAAAGTGCCTACCGCCATTTAAACTCTTGTACTGAGGATCTTCATGTCTAAACTCCTGACGCTTTCGGAATCACTCCAACAATTAGCCACACGACGTTGGTCAGACTTACAACAATTGGCAGACTTTGCGCCGCAATGGGCCGATGAGCAGCATGACATTCAACGTGTCTTTGCCTTAAGTGATTTTATCTTTGAACACTGCATTAAAGCGCCGCAGGTGCTCAATCAGCTACTAACCGATGTAAAAGCCAATAATCCATTACCAGATTACGCGACATTACTTAGGCATAAAATTGCAGAAGTCACTAATGAGGTAGAGCTCCACCGCTGTTTAAGACAATTTAGACATCAACATATGATGTGTATTGCTTGGCGTGATTTGCTCAATTTACAAAATATTGAAACCTCACTACAACAAGTATCCCTGTTAGCCAATCAGCTCATTATTCAAGCCAGTGACTGGTTATATGCCAAACTCGCTGAGCGTTTTGGCACACCTCAAGGTGAGTTTGGTCCTCAACCTCTGCTAATTATAGGTATGGGTAAACTTGGGGGTGCAGAACTTAATTTTTCCTCTGATATTGATTTGATTTTTACGTTTCCAGCCCAAGGTGAAACCCAAGGCGGTCGTCAGTCCATCGAGCATCAGCAATTTTTTACCAAATTAGCCCAAGCCCTGATCCAAGCTTTGCACCAATTCACTGTCGAAGGCCAAGTTTTTAGAGTGGATATGCGTTTAAGGCCTTTAGGTGACAGCGGTCCCTTGGTCCTCCATTTTGATGCTTTTGAAGATTATTATCAGGAACAAGGCCGTGAATGGGAACGTTATGCCTTGTTAAAAGGTCGGATCTTAAATTCAGCCGATCCTTACACTGAAATCTTACAAGGGATACTAAAACCCTTTGTCTATCGACGTTATTTGGATTTCAGCGCCATTGAATCCTTGCGCAATATGAAGGCTTTAATTCAACAAGAAGTACGCAGAAGAGGCTTAGTAAACAATATTAAACTTGGTCAAGGTGGCATTCGCGAGGCTGAATTTATCGTGCAAAGCTTGCAACTGATCAGAGGCGGTCGTGAGCCAAGTTTACAAGTACACAGTTTATTGCAGGCGGTTGCACAACTAACAGAACTCCAAGTCATACCTGAAAAAGAAGCAAAACAGCTCCTTAGTAGTTACTTATGGTTGCGCAAAGTTGAGCATTGTTTACAGCAGTTTAATGATAAACAAACCCAGCTATTACCCGATAATGAACAAGACCAGAGCCGTTTGATCGCTGTGCTGGGATATACCACTTACGCTGACTTTTTAACTAGCCTGCAGGGCTATACGGATTATATCCACAGCCAGTTTTTATTGTTAATTGGTGAAGAAAAATCAGACGAAGTTGAAGCTCCCAGCCATGAACTACAAGCAGCCATTGATCTATGGCAGTTACAACTCGACGAAGCTGAATGCCAGGCATTGCTCAAACCTTGGTTAGAGGCAGAGCAAGCCCTTAAGTTTAAAGAAATTTTGCTCGAATTTAATACCCGCCTTAGCTCTAGTCGAATTGGCCAGCGCGGTTTTAATACCCTTAATAGTTTGATGCCCTTATTAATTGTCAACGTATTGGCTACACCTGAATCTAACGCGGTTGAGAGATTACAGCGGGTACTACGAGTATTTAATGCGATTTTAGGCCGAACCGCTTATCTAGAATTACTGTTGGCTAATCAGGGCGCGCTCAAACAATTGGTTAGTCTATGTAATGCTAGCCCTTGGGTAACTGAACAGCTTGCACGCTTTCCTTTATTGCTCGACGAACTGATCAACCCTGCCACCCTTTATCATCCCACCGAGTTGCGTGAGTATCCGAGTGAACTCAGACGTGCTTTATTAAGGGTTGAAGAGCAGGATCTTGAGTTACAAATGGAAACCTTACGCCAATTTAAACTCAGTCAGCAATTAAAAATCGCGGCAGCTGATATTGCTGATGCTCTGCCGATTATGAAGGTAAGTGATCACCTGACCTATTTAGCTGAAGCCATTGTGGGCTATGTGGTGGATATCGCTTGGCAACAAATAGCCGAAAAACATGGTGAACCGACATGCACAACTGCTGGGCCACGCAGCATAGTTGAAAAGAGTTTTGCGGTTTTAGGCTTTGGTAAACTCGGCGGACTTGAGCTGGGATATGGCTCGGATCTCGACTTGGTTTTTGTGCACAGCTGTGATGGCAATCAATTAAGCAACGGCCCAAAACCTATTGAAAGCAGCGCTTTTTATTTCAAATTAGCCCAAAGAATAATTCATATTTTCACCACTAAAACAGGCTTAGGGCTACTCTACGAAGTGGATATGCGCCTGCGTCCTGCCGGACAGTCAGGTTTATTAGTCTGTCATTTTAACGGCTTTGCAACCTATCAACATAACGAGGCATGGACCTGGGAACATCAGGCCTTATGTCGCGCGCGTTTTATCAACGGAGATAAAGCCTTACAGCAAAATTTTATGGCTTTGCGCTTAGAGATATTGTCTAGGCAACGTGACGTAAACGAACTACGAACTCAGGTAGTGGAGATGCGTGAAAAAATGCGTCGCCATTTGGCTAAAGGCACGACAGAACATTTTGATTTAAAACAAGATGCAGGTGGAATAGCAGATATCGAATTTATCGTGCAATTTTTAACCTTAACATATTGTCATCAAGCTCATGCTTTGGCTACTTGGACGGATAATGTAAGGGTACTTGAATCTTTGATTGATACTGGCTTCATTGATCCTCAGGCCGCCGTAGATTTAAAAACAGCCTATTTAATGTACCGCAACCATAATCACAGGTTAACGTTGCAAAACAGTGGTTCAGCACTGTTCAATCCAGAGCTCAAAAAACATCAGCAAAATGTCAAAACAATCTGGCAGCACATTATGCAGTAGCAGCTTAGTGCAAACGCGATTTAGGCTAGCCGCCTTTTAAAACACTGGCTACTTACGCGCTTCAACGCATTGTTCTTCGAGGTAGTCGGTGGCAGTTTCAGTGATCACCAAAGAACGCTGTTTAGGGCACACATAGGCTTTCACTTTGCCATCAAAATTTGAATCGATGGCATTTGCAATAATACGCAAACTGCCGAGGATAGTGTTATCCATCTGAAACTGATTTTTAACGATAAAGTCCTGATCCAGCTCCCAAATAACCTGCATACCTTCGGCTTGGGCATAATCGGTAATCGCACTTCGTAGTGTCATGCCTGCTTTAAAAGTACGATGTTTATGCTCTCCCACCCAGCGCCCGGAAATCGGCTTTTGTAAACTTTCCATTTGTTGTAAACGGGTATTGAGGGGCTGCTCTGATTTTTTCACTTCGAGCACAAAGTCCCCTAAACTATCGTCTCTGGGATGACGAGATGACAAGCGATATTCAGAATAGAACTTGCTCATGTTTTCAGCTAATGATTTGGGACGTTGTGCACCTTCCGGTTCTGGTAATGATTCATTGTTTTGTTGCAAAACAATTACCACAGCTCCCACCACAATAATTAATATGCCTAGAGCCAGATGTTTAGCCCAAAACATTGACTCCGATGTTTTTTTAGTTAGCGGCGCGGCGAGTTTGGCTACTTCAGCACGTTTTGTTTTAATTTTTTCGGATTGATTCTGATTTCTTCGCAGCTTATCCGAAGGGGCTAAGTTAGAACGCAACTTATCAGATTGACCAGGCTTAGCCATATAATGAAGGCTCCGTAGGATCGGGACGAGTTTTAAAACGTTTATGCATCCACAGATATTGTTCGGGTGCGATAAGGATCATTTCTTCAATTTTTTTATTCATTCGAGTGACATCATAGTTATCGTCACCACTGGGGAAATTCTCCAGACCAGGGAAAATTTTAATACAATAACCAGTGGCTGTGCGCACCGAAGCTATAAACAGGGTTTCGCAGTTAGCTTGCTGGGCAAACAATAAAGAGCCGGTGGTAGTGGCGACTTGAGGTACGGCAAATAAGGGAGCAAATTCACATTTATTTTTACCATAATCTTGATCAGGCAAATAAAAACACACTTCTCCATCGTTCAGCGCATTGATTAATCCACGCACATCCCTTTTATTCACCATGTATTTATTTGAACGGTTGCGACCGTGATACTGCATGTATTCCATTAAATTATTATTATGTTTACGATAAAAAGCTACGGAAGGCGTTTTTAAACCGGCTACTCGTACCGAAAACTCCAGATTCATATTATGGATACAATATATCAAAACACCTTTACCTTTGGCTAAAATGGCTTCGATATGCTCGTAGCCTTCAAATTCAGCTTTTCGGGCAACACGCCAGGTTGGCCACCACCAACCCATGCTGGTTTCTAATATGGCCATGCCAGCATTATTGACATTGGCAGCCAGAATACGCGCCCTTTGCTGCTCACTATAATGAGGAAAACACAGCTCCAGATTACGTTTAGCAACTTGATAACGTTTATGGGCAAATAACTTGATGAGCTGCCCTATGCCTCGTCCCAACCAAAGCTGTAAGCGATAGGGTAACCATGAAATAGTGTAAAGCAGTACGATACTCACCCAAGTCAACCAATAACGAGGTAACAAAAAAGACCATTCAAATTTTGGTGCTATTACCTTTCTCTGCTGCAAAACACATCCTCTTTTCCTATTTTTTGTTATTGTATTCTATTTACTAAGTAAATCTAAACTGACCAGCTTGCACAGCACACACTCAGCCTACTTTCTGGATTTGATCGCCTTTAATTTGTCTATAAATTGTTCAAGATGCTCTTCTTTGAGATAGTCCAGATGATATTGATTATGAAAGCCAAAACTTAATTGCACCTGAGCATCCTGTAAAAACAAGGTATAACCATCAAAATCACTACTGGCTTCAATGCCCTGCAAAAAATAATTTTCACCCTTTTTTTCACCATGCAAGCGAATAATTTCAAAAACTTGCAGGATAAATTTACTATCAATTTCATTTTTCACGTTTCACCCTCGTTATTCGTTTCCACTGCAATCTTTAGTAAGCTAAGCAAACAAACTTGTGCAAAACGATAGTACCATAATGACAGGTATATTGAGCCGAAGCCGCTAAGACATTAATCGACTATAACCCATTGCTTGCACTCGCTAAATAGTGAATTAGAGTTTGCTGGCTGCTCTAAAATTGCTAGCTTAATTGTTAAATTTGATTAAACTTTGCCATTGTTACTCGTTTACAAACTCTAATAGTTTGTCTCATTAGATTTATGACTTTCGGCAAAATTGAGGTAGTGAGATATCAACACTGATCGAAATCTCAGTCAATTACTCGCGCTAGACTCGGCCAAGATGCTTTACAGCAATGGCTTGGCTGGCATGATAATGAGTATGATTGCTGCCAGTGTACTAGCCTTCGGTTTTATGTCAGATCCCACCTATGATACAAAAATCTTGTGGTGGGGGTTTATGATGAGCATTTTAAGCCTCCGTATTATCGATATTATTGTCTGGTATATACAAAGCCGTCATGGAGGCACTCCAAACGGTGAACTCGGTCTCTGGCGTTTTTCCATTGGTTGTATATTAACGGCGCTATGCTGGTGTTTTTATTGCTGCTATTTTTTCGATACTATGGATATTATCGAATATTCAACCACTGTCGTGGTGGTGTCAGCAATGGCTGGCGGATCCACAGCGGTACTAGCCGGCAGTCGCCATTTACCTGTTTCTTACTCCATTATTTTGATTTTGCCCATCGCAATTTTGGGGCTTTTATCTCCCGAACATAGCCGTAATCTACTTGGCTTTTTAGGCCTGTTTTTTTGTGCCGTCATGGTCATGTCTGGTATGCGCTCCTCACGGTTCACCCAAGAAGCCATCAAACTTAAAAATATCAACTCACAGTTATTAGATGAGCTAAACAACAAAAAAGATCAGGTTTCTAACGTTAACCGCGAACTTGAACAAGCCACGACAAAATTAAATACCGTTAATTATGATCTTGAACAAGAGGTCATTAAACGTACCGAAAAAATCTTTCAGTTAAGCAATTTAGATGCCCTAACGGGCTTAAGAAATCGCAAAGCCTTTACCTCAGAACTGGATAGCTTGATCGAAAAATCAGTCGAAAATGGCAACCCAGCCGCCTTACTTTTTATTGATTTAGACGGCTTTAAAAAGATCAATGACACTATGGGTCATCAGGTAGGCGACAGCACCTTAATCGAAGTAGCTAATCGTTTATCGGCATTTTCCGATGCCAATCGTTGTGGCAGATGGGGGGGTGATGAGTTTTTGGTAGCCCTACCCTACAGTGATCAAGATACAGCGATGTCGATTGCTAGTGCGATGATGACTAGCATTGCCCAGCCAATTAATGTCAGTGGTAATGAACTATATTTAAGTGCCTCGGTAGGCATCGCCCTTGCTCCTGTACACAGCCTCAATGCCGCTGACCTTATTCAATTAGCCGACTTAACTATGTGTGAACAAAAACAATTAGGCATACGCAAACCTAGAGTATTTTCTACCGAACTAAAAGGCAAAATTGAAGCCTCACAAATGATCCTTGAAGGTTTACAACACGCGCTAGAGAAAAAACAACTTTATCTTTGTTATCAACCTATTCAAAGTGCTAAAGACAATACCACTTGGTCATTTGAAGCCCTATTGCGCTGGAACTTTGATGGCAAATTTATCGGCCCGGATATATTTATTCCATTGGCAGAAAAATCCGGATTGATCAAAGAAATTGGTGCCTGGGTGCTTAATCGCGCTTGTATGGATGCCAAACATTGGCAGTTTAATCAACGAGCCGCTGTGTCGGTCAATGTATCGGTGATTCAATTAATGGATGATGGTTTTATTCGTCTACTGGATAATATACTACGCAGTAGTGGCCTGCCTCCTGAACGTTTACACTTAGAAATTACCGAATCCACCTTTGTGGATAACGAAAAGAAAATCCGCACTCAGTTACAACAAATTCAATCCCGCAATATCCATGTATCTATTGATGATTTTGGCACGGGTTATTCGTCTCTTTCACAGCTGCAAACTTTGCCGGTTAACTACGTAAAAATTGATAAAGCCTTCGTCGATAATATTGAAGGTAAAGGTGATGCCATTATTCGTGCCACTCTATTTATCGCCCGTGAACTGAACTGTAAAACGGTCGCAGAAGGTGTAGAAACCCGAGCACAAGCGCTTGCACTATCCGCTATGGGTGTGGACTATTTGCAGGGTTATTATTTTGCCAAACCAATGAAAAATGAAGACCTAATTGTATGGCAAAATCCCATATCCAATTTTCCTGTCTGAAAATAAGACGCTGAATGTTAAATTATTGCCATTAAAGGCACACTACTCTTTTGAGTCCATGGAAATCTAAATGGCACAACTCTATTTTTATTACTCCGCCATGAATGCGGGTAAATCAACGTCACTACTGCAATCTGCTTATAACTACGCAGAGCGTGGCATGCACGCCGAAATATTCACTGCGGCCTTAGATGACCGTTTTGGCTTAGGCAAAGTTGCCTCACGTATTGGTTTAGCGTCCACTGCACATCTGTTTAACTCTCAGTCGGATATGCTTGACGATATAACTGAACTTAACGCCAAACAAAAAATTCACTGTGTTTTTATCGACGAAGCCCAGTTTTTGAATAAACAGCAAGTGCAGCAGTTGGTCACTGTGGTAGATGATTTGGATATTCCAGTATTAGCCTATGGTTTACGCACTGACTTTTTGGGCGAAACCTTTGCAGGCAGCCGTTATTTGCTCGCTTGGGCCGACAAACTTATCGAACTTAAAACCATTTGTCATTGTGGCCGTAAAGCCAACTTTGTAGTCAGAATTGATGAACAAGGACAAGCAGTTAAAGAAGGTGAGCAAGTAGAAGTCGGTGGCAACGACAGATATGAATCTATGTGCCGTAAACACTTCAAAGAATTAGTTTGGTAAAGACGACAGCTCAAACAGATACAAAAAAGGCTCCACTCGGAGCCTTTATTCTAATCAGGCTTTAGTCTATGGACGTAAGGCTTTTTCGCCCCGAGCTAAACCACAAATACCGGTGCGAGACGCTTCAATGATCTCAGTAGTTTGGCCTAGCGTATGGGCAAAGGCATCTAGCTTGTCGCTGGTACCCGTGACTTGAATGGTATAGTTAGTGCTATCCACATCAACGATTTGCGCACGAAAGATATCCACGTTTCGGTGAATTTCAGAACGCACCAATTCGCTACGAGTAGCGACCTTGATCAACATCAACTCTCGCTCAACATGGCTACCATCAGTCAGATCAACCACTTTTAGCACGTCAATAAGTTTGTTAACTTGCTTGGTGATTTGCTCAATGACTTTGTCGTCTGCTTGAGTAGTAATGGTGACCCGTGACAAACTTTTATCGTCTGTCGGTGCCACACACAAAGAGTCAACGTTGTAACCACGTTGCGAAAACACACCCACTATACGCGACAAAGAGCCTGGGGCATTTTCCATTAGAACCGATAAAATACGCTTCATTATGTACGCTCCGTTTTACTTAATCTCATATCGTCCATGGCACCAAATTTAATCTGCATGGGGTAAACGTGTTCGTTTTGATCGATTTCAATATCCATAAACACCAAACGATCTTTCATGGCAAAACAACGGGCCATAGCGTCATCTAATTCAGCCGGATCCGTCACGCGGATACCCACATGGCCATAAGCTTCCGCTAGCTTCACAAAATCAGGCATTGAATCCATGTAAGAATGAGAATGACGACCTTTATAAATCATGTCCTGCCACTGTCTCACCATACCTAGGGCACGATTATTTAATGAGATGATTTTGATTGGCAAATTGTATTGCAAACAAGTGGCTAATTCTTGGATGTTCATTTGAATACTACCATCACCCGTTACCACGGCAGAAATAGCATCAGGATGAGCCATTTGCACGCCCATAGCCGCCGGTAAACCAAAGCCCATAGTGCCTAAACCACCAGAGTTGATCCAACGACGAGGTTTAGCAAAAGGATAATACAAAGCAGCAAACATCTGATGCTGGCCTACGTCAGAACTCACGTAAGCTTCTCCTTTAGTATGTTTGTATAGCGACTCAATGACTTCTTGCGGTTTAATGAGTTTGCTGTCTTTTTGATAAGCCAAACAATCACGCTCACGCCATTGATTAACTTGCTGCCACCAATCAGCTAACTTAGCTTTTTGTGCTTTAGCATCAACCTTGCCCATTTGCTCAAGCAATTGCTCGGCAACTTTGTCTACGCTGCCCACAACCGGAATATGCACGGCGATGGTTTTTGAGATAGACGCGGGATCGATATCCACATGGATAATGGTGGCGTGGGGGCAGAATTTTTCAACGTTGTTAGTCACACGATCATCGAAACGCGCGCCTAAGGCCAAGATACAATCGGCATTGTGCATGGCTTTGTTTGCTTCCAAACGACCATGCATACCTAACATGCCAACAAACTGGTCATGAGTACTCGAAAACGCGCCAAGTCCCATCAAAGTAGAGGTCACCGGTGCTTGCAGTTTTTCAGCAATTTCAGTGACTAAAGCGCTAGCTTCAGAAATAACCGCGCCACCGCCCACATAAATAACCGGACGTTTAGCTTCGAGTAAAGTACTCACTGCTTTTTTGATTTGTTTGTTATGGCCTTTTAAGGTTGGATTATACGAGCGCATAGTCACATCAGTTGGGAACACATAAGGGTGTTCTTCTGCGACGTTTACTATGTCTTTAGGTAAATCGACAACCACGGGGCCCGGACGACCGGTACTGGCAATATAAAACGCTTTGGCAATCGCTTCTGGAATATCGATAGCACGTTTGACTAAAAAGCTATGTTTTACGATGGGGCGAGAACAACCGACCATGTCGGTTTCCTGAAAGGCGTCTTCACCAATATGCTTAGAGGGCACTTGACCAGACAGGATAACCATAGGAATGGAATCCATATAAGCTGTTGCTATGCCCGTCAAGGTATTAGTTGCACCAGGGCCTGATGTCACGAGTACAGTACCGGTTAAACCAGTAGACCGTGCATAACCATCTGCCATATGTGCTGCTGCTTGTTCGTGACGGACGAGTACATGTTCGACATCTGTTTGCGCATATAAAGCGTCATAAATGTCGAGTACGGCACCACCTGGGTAACCGAATACATGTTTAACTCCTATATCTTTGAGCGTCCGCACAACCATGGCGGCGCCTGACATCATTTCCATCAGAAACTCTCCCGAATTTTAAAAACTTATTACTATTTGACCTAACGAGGCGAAACTATACTGTAGCGAGTAGGAAGATAAAACAGTAAAAACGATAAAAGTGAGATATATATCCCAATATTAGGAAATATTAGGATAAATATTCTAATTTGACGCAGAATTACTTAAAAAATAGGATAGAACATCGAAGTTTTTTAAAACTAATCGTCCATCTCTATTTCTAAGTCGCTGTCTTCCACTACTGAATCTTCATCATCGCCCAGACTGGTTCTATGGGAACCATAGATACTGCCCATTTTGGGGCGATTTATGCGTTTCTGATATTTCAACCAGGCTTTTTCGGCCACGGTGCCTGGCGGTTTTTCACCGTGCAAAGACGCTAAATAGCTTTTATCTTCTTCAGTAGTCGGCTCTAACTGGCCATCAGCCAAAGCAGCAATCAAGCAGCCATACTGGCTTAAAGCTTTACTTTCACTAATCGAAAAATCACCTGAACGGGAAAAACCGTAAGGATAATTTTTAGGATCACTGAATACACGTGTAACCAAAGATTCTCTAGTAAGTTTTGCCATCACAACACCCACGTAATAAAGTTAAATTAACTAAGTTTAAGATCACTGATCTTTGGTTTGCTTTATAATTTAAAACTGGAATCTGTCAACGTTTAATTCAGATTATTTAAAGAAAAAAGTTATTTCTTGTCACTAATTAGATTTCCGCTTTAATTTCCTGTTGTTAAATTGTTAAACCACCAGCAAAAGCTCGATAAACAGAGACTAACTTAACAAAGCTCTGATGTTGAATTTGTGCCAGTTGATCACGACTTTGCAACCACGTCCGCTCAGCATCAAGCAAATCATAAAACTCACCATTACCCGCTTCATATCGAACACGAGCAATAATCATGGCCTTAGTGCTCGCTTTGTATTGCAGTTCACTGAATAACTGCTGCTCTCGACTCAGATTATAAGTATCCAATGACAGTTGCATGTCATTTAGCGCATCAAACACCTGTTGCTCAAAATCCGCTAAGGCCATTTTAGCGCTTGCGTCAGCCGCTCTGATTTTGGCTCTTACCGAGCCTAAATCAGCAGCTTGCCAACTCAAGGTTGGCGCTAAAGACCATGCTTGATTGGCAGTATTAAGAGCCAAACCCGGCCCAGAGACAAATCCCAAAAAGCCTTTAACTGAAAGTGCCGGATACAGATCAGCCGTTACCACCCCAATATCCGCCGTACTCGCCGCCAATTTGCGCTCGGCAGCCGCCACATCAGCTCGGAAACTAAGATAGGCCCGGCTATCTTCGATACTCACTGGATGGTTTAGCTGAGGCAAAGGCGTGGCATCAGCCAAGTTAAGTTCACCCGGAGCTTTACCCAGTAAAGCCGACAAGGTTGCTTTGGCACGTAATAGGTCAGTGTTGAGAGTTGGTACCATGGTTTTAATGGCATAAAATTGCGCATCAACACGAGCAAGTTCAAAATCAGAAGCAAAACCGGCATCCAACCTCACCTCCACGATATTGCGGGTTTGTTGCAAGTTGTCTAAGTTCTTCTCCGCCACCTGCAAACGTAATTGTGCACCGCGATAATCGCCATAACTACTAGCAACCTGACTGATGATTTGTACCTGCGCTTCATGCCATAAAACCTCGGCCTGCTCGGCATTTGCCGCCGCTGCCTCTGTAGCCCGACGAATCTTACCAAACAGGTCCAGATCCCAAGACAAATTAGCACCAAGTCTGCTACCGCGACTGACCACATTGTTGTCAGTCGCTGCGATAGTAGTGTTTTCACCGGCCTGATAGTCTGTATCCACAGAACCTTTAGGTAACCAATCATTGTCAGTATCGTTAAAAATGGCTGCCGCCCGTGCAACATTAGCCTGTGCTTTTATTAAGCTTCGGTTTTGTTCTAAGGCAATACTGACTAAACGATTAAGCTCGGCATCATCAAAAGCACGCCACCAACGAGTTGCCTGCGTCGCTTGTTGATAAGGTTGTACAAGTTGGATTTGCTCCACCGCCAGAGGTGCCGTGTAATCAGGTCCCACGGCACAACCGCTAATCGACATAATCGCAAAGGCCAAGTTAGCTAAACTAAAATAATTATCCATGGCTTCTGTGCTCCTGAATGTTCACATCTGTATTTGTTACCTGCTGAATAGCCTCACCTCTTTTGGCTAGGGCATAATAAAAGAGTGGCGTTAGTACCAAACCAAACAGCGTTACACCAATCATGCCTGAGAATACCGCTACCCCCATAGCCTGACGCATTTCGGCACCCGCTCCACTGGAAAAAACCATAGGCACTACACCCATAATAAAGGCGATAGAGGTCATCAAGATGGGGCGCAAACGTAAACGACCCGCCTCTAAAATGGCTTCTCTCGCACTCATACCATTGTCCTGAAGCTCTTTAGCAAATTCGACAATCAGGATGGCGTTTTTAGTTGCTAATCCCACTAGCACGATCAAACCTATTTGGGTAAATATGTTGTTATCACCGCCATAAATCAGCACACCACTGAGCGCCGACAACAAGGTCATAGGAATGATTAAGATGATGGCCAGCGGCAAACTCAAACTTTCATACTGGGCAGCCAGCACCATAAACACCAACAAAATCACTAAGGGGAAAATAAACATGCCAGCGTTACCCGCCAAAATCTGTTGGTAGGTGAGCTCTGTCCACTCGTAGGTCATGCCATTGGGCAAAGTCTCTGCAAGAATTTTTTCAATGGCTGCTTGCGCTTCACCACTACTGAAGCCCGGTGCAGGGCCACCGTTAAGTTCAGCTGTGGTAAAACCGTTGTAATGCATCACACGATCAGGGCCAGCACTGTTCGTTACGTTAATAAACGAGCCAAGAGGCACCATGTCACCTTGCTGATTACGTACTTTTAACTGAGATATTTGCTCAGGGCTTTGACGGAATTGCTCATCAGCTTGTAAGTTAACCTGATAGGTACGACCAAACTGGTTAAAGTCATTCACATAGACTGAGCCCATGTAGGCCTGCAATGTTTGAAACACCTCATCCAGTGAAACGGCTTGTTGTTTAGCTTTGGTACGATCAATGTCTAAATCAAGCTGTGGCACATTCACTTGATAGCTCGAAAACACACCAGCCAATTCAGGAGTAGCCCAGGCTTTTTGCATTACCTGCATGGTTACATTAAACAACTCTTCGTAACCGTAGTTTCCTCTGTCTTGAATTTGCAATCTAAAACCACCGATAGTGCCTAAACCTTGCACCGGAGGCGGTGGAAATATCGCAATAAAAGCATCTTCAATACCCGCAAACTTCTGGTTTAAAGCCGCTGCAATCGCATTGGCGGATAAAGAAGGATCTTGACGTTGACTAAAATCATCCAGTGGCGTGAAAACAATCCCGCTATTTGGGCTATTGGTAAAACCATTGATACTTAAACCAGGAAAAGCCACTGAGTGAGCTACACCCGGCTGCGCGAGCGCGATGTCTGACATTTGTTTAATCACCGCTTCGGTGCGCTCCAATGACGAGGCGTCCGGCAACTGAGCAAAAGCCACTAAGTATTGTTTGTCTTGCCCTGGTACATAACCTGTTGGAGTCGCCGCAAATTGCACACCAGTCAGTCCCAACAACAGCACATACATTAAACCGACGATCACCCCAAAACGCAGTACCTTAACCACTAACCAACTGTAACCATGAGATAAACGAGTGAAAAAACGGTTAAAGGGATTAAATAACCAGGCGCCGAAGACTTTATCCATGCCACGAGTTAATACGTCTTTTTTCTCGCCATGACCTTTCAATAACATGGCCGCTAAAGCAGGGCTCAAAGTCAGTGAGTTAATTGCTGAGATAAAAGTAGATATGGTAATAGTTAAGGCAAACTGCATGTAAAACTGCCCGGTTAAACCCGACATAAACGCCGTTGGAATAAACACTGCGGCCAATACCAAGGTTGTCGCTACTATCGGGCCGGTTACTTCTTTCATGGCTTTTTGGGTAGCGGCGATGGGTGATAGCCCTTCACTGATATTACGTTCGACGTTTTCAACCACCACTATGGCATCATCTACGACTATGCCAATGGCTAAAACCAAACCAAATAGCGACAGAGCATTGAGGGAAAAACCCAACAAATGCATAAAGGCAAAGGTACCGACTAAAGATACAGGTACAGCAACCAAAGGAATGATCGAGGCGCGCCAGGTTTGTAAAAACAGCACTACCACTAATACCACCAACAACAAGGCTTCAAACAAGGTTTTTACTACTGCTTCAATTGAACCACGGACAAAAACCGTCGGGTCGTAAACAATGTCGTAACTCAGCCCGTCCGGAAAGTTAGTTGCCAACTCAGCCATTTTGGCTCTAACGTCATCAGAGATCTGTATAGCGTTGGAGCCTGAGGCCTGAAACACCGGAATTGCGACTGCGTCTTTATTATCTAACAAAGAACGTAGTGAATAACTTGAAGCACCTAATTCAATACGAGCGACATCTTTCAAACGGCTTATTTCACCCCGTTCTCCTACTTGAATAATAATGTCTTCGAATTCTTCAACTTTCGCCAAACGGCCTTTAACGTTGATCAATAATTGAAAGTCAGCACTACCACTAGGCTGGGAACCCAGACTACCGGCAGCAGCCTGCTGATTTTGCTCACGTATAGCGGCAATAATCTGATTAGGCGACAAACCCAGTGCGGCGACCTTGTTAGGGTCAAGCCATACACGCATGCTGTATTCACCCGCACCAAATAAACGCACAGCACCCACACCTTCGATACGCGCTAGTTCGTCTTTAACATTCAGCGCCGCATAATTAGACAAATACAACATATCGTAACGGCTATCTGGCGAGGTTAAATGCACGACCATAGTTAAATCTGGTGACGATTTTTCCGTCACTATGCCCAAACGTTGCACTTCTTGGGGTAAACGGGGCTTAGCTCGGTCAACTCGGCTTTGTACCTGTGATTGAGCTCGATCAACATCAGTACCGATGGCAAAGGTTACTGTTAAAGTCATACGGCCATCAGAGGTCGCCTGAGACGACATATACAACATGTCCTCAACACCATTGATCTCTTGCTCTAATGGCGACGCTACCGTTTCAGCTATGACCTTCGGATTGGCTCCCGGGTAGTTTGCTGTTACCACCACGGTAGGCGGTACCACTTCTGGGTATTCAGTGATGGGTAGTTGCCACACTGCAATAGCACCACTGATAAAAAATAACAAAGACAGCACGGCCGCAAAAATCGGCCGCCTAATAAAAAATTGCGACAACATGACTAAATATTCCTTAACTGCGTGAGACAGAACTGTCAGTTTTGGCTGTCAATTCACTTTGAGTTTGATCGAGTAATAATTGGGCGGCACGCAGATTGTTTAGCGTTGCTTCATTGCTCATATCAACCAACTTAGGTTCAATTTGCATATTGGGGCGGACACGTTGTAGGCCGTTAACCACGATGCGATCGGTCGCAGACAAACCATGGGTAATGATGCGTAAACCATCGATTTTTTCACCCAGAGTAATCGGGCGATATTCCAAAGTTTGCTCATTGAGCACCAATACAAATTTATTGTTTAAATCTGTACCTATGGCTTTTTCATCAATCAATATGCCTTGATAGGAGCCGCTACTCACCAGTTTTAAATGGGCAAATAAGCCTGGAATTAAACTGTGATCTTTATTACTAAAGCTGGCGCGGATACGAATAGTGCCGGTTTGCTGATTAACGCTGTTATCAACAAAATCAATACTACCGACATGGCGATATTGCTGGTCATTAGCGAGTGCCATATAAACTGGATTAGCCTGCTCGTCACGAGTATCGGCGCGCTCTCCTGCGCTCGCTAACTGTGCGTATTTTAGATAGCTTTGCTCATCGACATCAAAATAGGCGTACATTAGGTCAGTAGATACAATATTGGTTAGCTGGCTTTGACCGGCCGTGACATAGTTACCCGCCGTAATTTGTGCCAGTGATACTCGCCCAGCAATAGGCGCGGTAATCTTCGTAAAGGATAAATCCAATTCAGCACGAGTTAACGCGGCTTTAACCGAAGCCACCACGGCTAAGCTTTGTTGCTCTGCTGCACGGCGGTTATCTAATAACTCAGCCGACATGGCTTTTTGGCTGGCTAACTGCAGACCACGAACATAATTATTTTTCGCCAATTCAGCGGCAGTTGTGGCATTTTGTAGCTCGGCTTGTAAACGCGCTACCTCAGCCACAAAAGGCCTATCATCAATTTTAAATAACAAGTCGCCTTGTTTTACCAAGCTCCCCTCTTTAAATGCCACAAAATCGATGTAACCAGACACTCTAGGCACCAAAGCCACGGTTTGTGGAGCTTGCAAACGCCCAGTAAACTCATCCCATTCAGTGATACGTTCATTAACAACTTGAGCCACTGTTACTTGGGGTAGGCTCTGGTTTTGTTGTTGAGCGGTATCCACTTGACCACAGGCAAACAACACCACTGACGCAACACTTCCCAATGCAAAAACTCTTAATGTATTTTTAATACTCATGTTGCCCTTCTCCAGTGTGTCTATTTGAAACTTGCTTAAAAAGTAATATTGGAACGAGTAATGTACCATGTGGTACAATATACATATTGCATCAACAAAGTGTCAATTCATTTATGTACCGACTGGTAAATAAATTAAGTTATATCTAAGGTTGTGAGCGAATATAGCTTTTTCTTAGTCACAGCAATCTATAATGGTAAACTTGGGTTTGACTCAGATTCTGCGTATTAATAGAAACTAACGCAGGCGACGAATGTCGTAGTAGAATCATGTTAAGCAACAGCACAAAGCAGTAGAGGTACACAGTGAAAATCGGACAGAAATCAGTTTGTTGTATTGGCAGACCACGCGCCTTTGATAGCGAAAAAGCCCTAGAAAAAGCCTTGGAAGTTTTCTGGCGTAAAGGCTATGACGGCACCTCGCTGGCTGATCTAACCGATGCCATGGGCATCAATAAACCCAGTCTATATGCTGCTTTTGGCAATAAAGAACAACTTTTTATTAAAGCCGTAGATCTCTACGAAAATCGCCCTAACTCGGTTTTTCACGATGCCCTCATGCAAAAGACCGCCTACGCCGTTGCCGAATATATGTTATATGGAGTAGCTGACGATCTGGCCGATAAAAGCCATCCTAATGGTTGTGTGATTGTGCAAGGTGCGTTGTCGTGCAGTGAAGCAGCGGCCTCAGTCAAAGAAGCCTTAATTAATAAAAGAGTGGGTCATGAAGCAAAAATTGCTGAACGTTTTGCTGAAGCGAAAGCAGCAGGTGACTTACCAACTTCAGCCGATCCAGAAGCGCTTGCCCGCTATTTAGGGACAGTTTTGCAGGGCATGACGATCCAAGTCACCAATGGTTCTGACCAACAGCAATTACGCGAAATCGCAAAAATGGCGCTGATGGCCTTTCCTCAACCGCAATAAAATAGGGTTACACAAAATAAATTAACGTTTTTTAGGCACCCAAGCCCAAATCATTTCACATATGAGTGGCTCTATGCCGGTAGCATCTGTCACCGTCACTTGCACATTCACTTCACCCTTGTCAGTGGTTTGCATCAATTCAATCTGTGCGTCCGTTAAGGTGGCGACCGCTGTCATGTCGCCAGTAGCACGTTTTACGTAATTTAAATTCATGGTTTTGATCAGTGGCAATTTATCCCCCGGCAAATTGATCCCGACAATAAAACCCGTACAAGACTCTGCCAATAACGCCATCGCCGCAGCATGTACACTGCCAATGTGATTTTGGGCTTTACGTCTATTTTTTTGCCGATACGTTGCCGTTTTACCATCGGTAAACAACACCTCAATACCTGTAGTGCCAGCGAGTTTTACTTTATGACGAAACAACTGTGTGATTAAAAAACGACTCAACCACTGGGGATATTGATTCACTTTATTGACAAAATGACGAAGTGGGTTATTGGTACTCATAACTATCCTATCTGGTTAGACCAGAAAGAAGTTTGCGCCCTGATCAGCCATCTTACCAATAGATTTTAGTGATAAAAGAATTTTTATTATTGATAGTTAACTCTAACATTAGAAAAGCGCTTGCAACAACGAGAGCAATACAGAAAATTTGAATCAATCTATTTGGATTTTAACTAAAAAGGTAAAACGATGTGAAATTTGGAGCGGGAAACGAGATTCGAACTCGCGACCCCAACCTTGGCAAGGTTGTGCTCTACCACTGAGCTATTCCCGCATTTTGATGCTGCCCATTACTTGAGCTTTAACAACGTACTTCCTGTACTAGTTTGAAACTGTGGTTGCCTCAAACGGACGCGCATTTTACAAAAAATTATTTTGGATGCAAGGGCTATTTAGTATTTTTTGCAAAATCTTTTGATTTAAGCTGCTAAGTGGATGTTTTAACAACAATCAATCAGTGCATCAGCTTAAGATCCAGGTATTACTACCCTGAGCATTGGATCATTTCGGCCATATTGTTCAGTAAAACAGATAACACCTGCTGTAGGGTTTGGCTTTGTTGTATGTTATCCCACATACAAAATTCAGACATATAAGCTGTATTAATCAAGTAGCTTTCCATAGCGGCAAAATCAATTCCATATACTATTGATTTTTTAGCTGCTTAGGTATGTCTGAGCAGATGAGCTAGCCATCAAACACCCAAGCTTAAATGTTGAAAACTTTTTTGCGATAAAACACCAACTCGGCAATCGACTCACGAATATCGTCTAATGCCAAATGAATGCCTTTTTTCTCAAAACCTTGCAAGCTGGCAGGACTCCATCTTTTAACCAGCTCTTTAACTGTGCTGACATCGATATTACGATAGTGAAAATATGCTTCCAGCTCAGGCATATACTTAACCATAAACCGTCTGTCTTGGCCGATAGTATTGCCACACATGGGTGACTTACCTTTATCCACATAAGGCTGCAAAAAGGCAATGGTCTGTTCAACAGCCATTTGTTCCGTTATTTTACTTTGCCGACAACGAGCGGTTAAACCTGTTTTGCCATGGGTATCGATACACCATTGATCCATGTTATCCAATACTGAATCAGGTTGGTAAATTGCTAACACTGGGCCTTCTGCCAAGATATTTAAATTTTTATCAGTCACTATAGTGGCTATTTCAAGTACCACATCGGTATTAGGCTCAAGCCCTGTCATTTCCATGTCTACCCACACTAAATTTTCATTGTCTAGTGACATAAAGGCTCCCAAAACAGATTAAAATTAAAAGTTAAGCACTATTAAGTATGCATACAGTGGTTCAAACGTTACCATGTAAGCTGAATTTGCGCCAAATATAGTAAGTCAAATCGTGGCAAAAAAACCAAAACTCACACATCAACAAAAACGTCAGGTTTCTGATAACCGTAGTCGTCGAATTGCCAATAAAAAATCCACTGTGGATTTAGACGATGCGCAATTAGACGAACAACAATCCGGCAAGGTCATTGGCCGTTTTGGCAAACATGCCGACGTAGAAGACTTACATGGTGTAATCCATCGCTGTCATATCCGCCGCACCATCGACAGCGTGGTATGTGGCGATGACGTATTATTCCGCCCCGGCAAAGATGCTGTTTCAACTGTGGCTGGCGTTATCGAAGTCGTCAAAGATCGTAAAAGTGTACTCACCCGCCCCGATTATTATGATGGGCTAAAACCCGTTGCCGCCAATATTGATCAAATCATTATTGTTAGCTCAGTGATCCCGAGCTTGTCATTGAACATAATCGACCGCTATTTAGTGGCTTCTGAAGACGTAGAGATCACGCCGGTGATCTTGCTTAACAAAGTCGAATTACTCAATGAACAAGAACGTAAGCTGGTAGAAGAACAGTTAGATATCTACCGAAAAATTGGCTATCAGATCGTTTACACCAGTTGCAAGACCTTATGTGGCATGGACGAGCTTTCAGTCTGCTTGAAAGATAAAACCAGCGTATTTGTAGGTCAATCCGGGGTAGGTAAATCCAGTCTGATCAACGCATTGTTACCCGAGGCTGACGAAGCCATAGGCGATATTTCCGATAACTCAGGTTTAGGTCAACACACCACCACGACCGCCAAGTTATTACATTTTGAACAAGGTGGTACGTTGATTGACTCACCTGGGGTCAGAGAGTTTGCCTTATGGCATTTGCCTGTCGAACGTTTAACCTATGGTTTTAAAGAGTTTCGTGATTACCTCGGTGGCTGTAAATTTCGTGACTGTAAACACGCTACAGATCCTGGTTGCATCATCAGGCAAGCCGTCGAAAATGGTGAAATCAGTGCACAGCGCTTTGAAAATTATCATAAAATTCTTAGCAATATGGACGAATTGCGCCCCTCACATATCAAAGTTTAGAGGTCAACCAGATACACTATTTCAATACTAGCATATAGCCTAATTGACTTAGGAGGACTGCGACAATAGCGTCGATTAGGTTACAATCCCAAGTGGATCCCTCTATATCATTTTAAGGTGTTACTTTGTTCGATTCGTTAAAAATTGCCCTGCAATATATTTTGCCTAAACATCTATTATCCCGTTTAGTGGGATGTTTAGCCGCTGCTCAAGCAGGTGCCTTAACTACCGGTTTAATCAAACTTTTTATTAAACAATACCAAGTCAATATGGCCGAGGCTCTGCACTCGGATCCTGAAGACTACAGCTCATTTAATGCATTTTTCACCCGTGAGTTAAAACCGGGCATGCGTCCTATCTGTGACGGCGACAACCAGTTGGCTTTACCCGTTGATGGCGCAGTCAGCCAGCTTGGTGATATCAAACATGACAGCATTTTTCAGGCTAAAGGGCACGATTACAGTTTAACCACTTTGCTGGGTGGCAAACCTGAAGTTGCCTTGCCGTTTAAGGATGGTAAATTTGCCACGATCTACTTATCGCCCAAAGACTATCACCGTATTCATATGCCACTTGATGGCACCTTAACAGATATGTTGTATGTACCAGGTGAGTTGTTTTCAGTTAGTCCTTTAACGGCCCAGCGTGTACCCGGCTTATTCGCCCGTAACGAAAGAGTGGTAGCGATTTTTGATACTGAAATTGGTAAGTTTGCCATGGTATTAGTAGGTGCAACTATTGTTGCCAGCATCGAAACTAAGTGGGCAGGTACTGTCTCTCCGCCTGCGGGTAAAAACGTGCAACACTGGCAATATCCAACAGAAGGCGAACATGCAGTACACTTGAAAAAAGGTGAAGAAATGGGTTTATTTAAACTCGGTTCAACCATTGTCGCTTGTTTTGAAGCCGATAAACTGGAATTTGCCGACCTAAACGAAGGCGATCCAACCCGCCTTGGTGAGATTTTTGCCACGATAACGAAATAAATCGTGGATCCCGTAAAGAAAAGTTTGTGGTCACTACATATAACCGTAGTGCTGCTGGGAGCTACCGCACTTTTCTCTAAAATCATTCCCTTATCTGCCACTGACATCACTTTTGGCCGCGCTATCGTGGCTTGTTTAATGTTGTTTTTTATCGTTAAAATCAGTGGCGGTAAAATTCGTCTAGGCAGTGTTAAAGACTATATAGTTGCACTCACCCTAGGTTTGTTAATGGCTGCACACTGGGTGAGTTACTTTGCCGCCATGCAATATTCATCGGTATCAGTAGGAATGATTGCCTTGTTTACCTTTCCGGTGATTACAGTATTGCTTGAGCCCTTTTTTGAAGGAATAAGGCTGGTCTGGCAAGACTTACTTAGTGCACTTGTGGTGTTGTTTGGCATCTATCTCATTGTGCCTGAGGTCAGTTTAGACAACGACGTGACCCTAGGTATCATGATTGGCATTGCTTCAGCGCTGTTGTATGCATTTCGAAATCTCATCATGCGTAAGTA
The DNA here is from genome assembly GCF_001565895.1 of Paraglaciecola hydrolytica. Taxonomy (GTDB): domain Bacteria; phylum Pseudomonadota; class Gammaproteobacteria; order Enterobacterales; family Alteromonadaceae; genus Paraglaciecola; species Paraglaciecola hydrolytica. The sequence continues at coordinate 413,966 of NZ_LSNE01000007.1, read as the reverse complement.
CTTTTCTCACTACTCGGGCTCTTTGTCGATGGCCTATCAAACCCTGATCATCGTGTTGTGTCTGAGTTTTTTTGTCAGCCCCGCAATCAGCCAAGCCAGTCAGCAAACTTATATTTGGTTAGCGGTACTAGGCACCTTTTTAACTGCTCTACCCCATACTTTGATAGCCACTAGTTTAAAACATCTACGCGCTAAAACCTTTTCATTGGTTGCCTGCATGCAGCCACTTTACGGGGTAATACTGGCTATTTTGCTGTTAGACGAAGAGCCCACGTGGCAAACTTTATGTGGTGGCTTACTGGTTATTTCTGCCGCAATATACGAAACTATCAATGCCCAAAAACTACATAATAAAGAAAAATAAATGCTCATCTTTGCCCATCGTGGTGCCAGCGCCGACGCTCCCGAAAATACCCTAGGAGCCATTAAACTTGCACTAACTCAGCAGGTCGATGGTATTGAGATAGATGTACATCAAGTCGAACAAGAACTGGTGGTTATCCATGATCGCTGGGTACACCGCACCACTAATGGCACAGGTCAATTACCCCACTACAGTATGAATCAATTGCGCACATTGGATGCTGGGCAAGGTGAAAAAGTACCTACTTTGTGGGAGGTGATGCAGCTCATTGCTGGGCAATGCATGCTCAATATTGAAGTTAAAGGTTTGAAGGATGTTGCGCTAGTTATCACGCTAATTAACAAAGCCCAAGCTGAGTTAGGTTTTAAACAAGAGCAATTTATCGTTTCGTCTTTTGATCATCATTTATTAGCTCAAATCAAACAACTCTCGCCCACACTAAAAATCGGTGCACTTACTGCCAGCAAACCCATTGATTATGCTTTGTTTGCAGCAACGCTTGGAGCTTATTCAGTTAACGCGGATATCACCTTTTTAGATCAAGCCTTTGTTGATGATGCCCATCAAAGAGGTTTACAGGTAATGGTTTATACAGTGGATGAAGCGGAAGATCTTGAAATGTTATATCACTGGGGAGTAGACGGAGTATTCTGTAACTCACCAGCTAAAGCTAAAATGTTTATTAACTCAATTCGCTCTGGGTGTTAGCACAGCTCGTTTCACAGCTGCGACACGTTCTACACATTTTAATATTGGCTATATGGGCAAAGACAATCAACATAGCACCGACCGCAATGGTAAAAGGCTCATAACTGTCACCAAACATGCCTTTGTTCCAATAAATCAAACCACCTAAAGCTAGACTGTATAAAGGATAAAGCTGACGGTGATAACGATAAAAACCTGATAACAAAGCCCAAAAGCCGATGATCATCGACATGGACAAAATGGTTTTTTCAAACCAATTTTGTGCAAAAAAGCTCGCACTGACCAAAGGAATCAAGGGGATCAAAATAGGCAAAGACAAACAATGTACAGCACATAAGCTTGAAGCCCAGATGCCGAGTTTGTCTAAAAATGATCTGTCGCGCGTATTTTGCGGAGAAGTTTGCCTAGTAGTTTGCATCGGTCGTAGCCCTGCCTTAAAGAAACGTTATAATATAACATTACCCGACAAATGCAAATAGTTGTTTGCTAAATTTAACTACGTAAACTTAGCAATCAATGGGCTTAGCAGTTTCATTGTTAACAATACCAAACCTCCTGCGATAAGCCCTATCAGGCCTTCACTGATGATCGGCAATACACCAGCAACAATATTGATGTCTTGCACGCTATGATAAAGAGGCTCAAGTAAGTGGTGCAAAAATCCAATGCTATGCACCAAGATCCCACCCCCGACTAAAAACATCGCGATAGTGCCAACGATAGCTAAGGTTTTCATTAATAAGGGAGCGATGATCAACAAACCACGCCCAAGTCCACGTTTAAGTGCACTAAAACTACCACTAATAGACTGGCGTAAAAAGTACAGACCTAAGTCATCTATCTTAACAATGGCGGCTACCAAGCCGTACACACCTACAGTAATTGCCAGTGCTAATAAGGTTAAAACGGTTAACTGAGTTGTAAACGGACTTTCCTGCACTGTGCCTAGAACTATCACTACAATTTCAGCCGACAAAATAAAGTCGGTTCTGATGGCACCTTTGATTTTATCTTTTTCTAATGTTACCAAATCGATTTTAGGATCAGCGATGGCTTCAAGTTTTTGTTTATGTTGCGCTTCTCGTTCGTCCTTACTATGCAAAAAACGATGAAAGACTTTTTCAAATCCCTCAAAACATAAATACAAACCACCGATAACCAATAGTACGGTTACCAACCAAGGCGCAAAGGCACTAATGAGTAAAGCAGATGGCACCAATATTATTTTGTTAAGCAAAGAGCCCTTAGCTACCGCCCATACCACAGGTAACTCGCGCTCAGCCTTAACTCCTGAGACTTGCTCCGCGTTTAACGCAAGATCATCACCTAGTACCCCTGCGGTCTTTTTTGCCGCGACTTTAGATAACACTGCCACATCGTCCAATATGGTGGCGATATCATCGATTAGAGCCAGTAAATTTGCGCCTGCCATAGCAATACTCCTGTTTATTTTGCCGTGTTAGCCGAACCAAAACTTTGGTTACCTTGGCTAACATGTTTTTCGTCATTACGTATAAAGTCGCCGAGCTTAACTAAGCTAATCCCTTGAGCCTCTAACAAGGCTAAATTATCATGCAGAAACTCGAGTGTTTGCGGATAAGGATGCGCAATAGCCACAGCTCTGCCGTGTTTTTTAGCGAGCCGGACCAATCGATTAAATTGCATTTCGATGTGGCCCACATCGGCTTGATGATCTAAAAATACATTGCGTTTAACCGCCATCACCCCAGTCTGACGTGCTATGCGCTCGGCTTTACTTAAACTGGTAGTGCGGCTATCAACAAAATACAAACCCTGCTGCAATAAAAACTCCATCATCACTGCCATAGGCTGATCCAATTGTGTCAGTTTGCTGCCCATATGATTATTAACACCGCTGGCATAGGGCACGGTATCTAAGGCTTGTTGCAACAGTAAGCGCATTTGTACTGTGGTCATATTAGCGTTTAAGGAGTTGTGCTCTTCTTTAATGCCGGCGATTGATTCCATTGGCATATGCAGGATCACTTCTCTGCTTTGTTCGCGGGCTCTTTCAGAAAATTGTTTAGACAGGACTTTATTTGGCAAGATGGCAAAGGTGACTTCAGCCGGTAATGCAAATGCTTGGGCATCCTCATCTTTATTGCCCATATCGTCAATGATTAAGGCAATTTCAGCCAGTTGAGCGTGAGCCTTAAACGATAAACACAAAACCAAGATGATAAGCAGCAAATGTTGCATTGTTATTTTTATTATCTGCCTGAATGAAAAGGATAGTCACTAACAAGGTTTGATTATAAAGACCTAAGGTAAATTTACTAGCTAAGAATACTAAGGGCTTTTCGGTATGGGCTTTATAAATTTAACCAAGCTGTAGGATTAACCGGTTGCCCCTTATGACGTATCTCAAAATACAAATTAGGATTAGTTTGACCGCCACTTTGCCCGAGTAAAGCCACGGTTTCTCCGGCCTCAACGATATCGCCAGCCTGTTTTAATAAAGCTTGATTATGTCCATAAAGACTCATAAAACCATCACCATGATCAATGACTGTGACTAAACCAAAACCACGCAACCAATCGGCATACAAGACCTTACCTTGATACACGGCAATGACTGGGCTGCCAATCTGGCCTTTAATGACAATGCCCTTCCATTTAATTTGCCCCTGACGGATACGGCCGAACATACGCATCAATTCACCTTCGGCAGGGATTAACAATTTGCCTTTAACCCGACTCAAGCCAGAAAACGTCTGATTCTGTTTTTCGCTATCACGTTGCGCTTTAGCTAAAGCATCTTGTAGGTTTTTTTCGTTTTGCTGCAGTATCTCAATCTTTGCTTCATCCGATTCAATCGCAGAGCGAATGTTAGCTAGAGTTGTTTCTCTGCTGGCTTGTTGTTTAACGAGTTGAGCTTTCTGCTCTTTTTGCTCTGACTGCAATTGTGCCAATTCTTGCTGTTTACTGGCTAATTGAGCGTTAACCTCTTCCAACTCTGAAATAAGCACTCGAAACTCATCAATTTTGTGACGTCTTTCATTATTTAAATATTGGTAATAGGTAATAGTACGTTCAAAGTTGGCGGCATCCTGCTGGTTGAGCAACATTTTGGCAAAATCGTAATTACCTGTCATGTAAGCGCTTTTGATTAACTTGGCCAAGCCTTCCTGTTGCTGAGCAATTTTCTGCTGCACATCTTGTTGCTGTTTACCTAACTGCTTACGTTGGGTTTTGTTTTCTGCCAACGAATTTTCGGTCACGCTTAAAGCCTTAACCGTTTTAGCCACACTCACTTCGGCATATTCAAGCTCTTGTTGCAGTTTTTTGGCGCTTTTTATTTGCTCAGCAACCTGCTGTTGTTTTTCTTTAATTTGTTGCTGAATGCTTTGTAAATCTTGTGCTTGTTGCGCCCAACTCACATTGTTCAGCCAACATGAGCAAAACAGCAAAGCCAGAAAGCACCTCAATTGAGGTGCTATTTTTTGCTGCAATGTGATCAATAACGGCAAGTCACTAAACCAAGGTAACAATAGGTTTGCCGGTCATTTCTTGAGGTTGTGCCATACCCATTAGGTGCAACATAGTCGGTGCCACATCACTTAAGGTGCCACCAGAGCGCGCAACAGTATGACGGCTGCCAACATGGATAAACGGCACTAATTCACTGGTATGGGCGGTATGCGCTTGGCCGGTTTCGGCATCTTGCATTTTTTCAGCGTTACCGTGATCAGCAGTAATCAAACAGTCACCATTATTACGCTCAATGGCGGCAACCACTCGACCTATGCAAGCATCAACGGCTTCACAGGCTTTCACTGCTGCATCAAAGTTACCGGTATGACCAACCATGTCACCATTGGGATAGTTACATACGATCACATCAAATTTGCCCGAATCGATGGCAGCCACTAATTTATCGGTTAGTTCGGTTGAGTTCATTTCTGGTTGTAAATCGTAAGTCGCGACTTTAGGAGAGGGGATCAAAATACGCTCTTCACCTTGATACAATTCTTCGCGGCCACCGCTGTAAAAAAAAGTCACATGAGCATATTTTTCAGTCTCTGAAATACGTAACTGGGTAAGATGATGTTGCGCCAGCCAATCCCCCATCACATTAACCAAGGGAACTGGCGGATAAGCACTGGGGGCATCAATGCTATCTGCATATTGTGTCAGCATCACAAAAGCGCTGAGCTTGATATGTTTGGTTTTAGCAAACGCAGCAAAATCGTCTTCAACAAAAGGACGGCTAATTTCACGAGCGCGGTCGGCTCTGAAGTTCATAAAAAACACAGCATCACCATCTTGCATTGGCACGGCATCACCTATCACCGTAGCTTGCATAAACTCATCGTTTTGTTTACGGGCATAAGAGTTTTCTAAACCTTCTACAGCACTATTTACTTGATGCAATCCTTGTCCTTGGGCAATCACTTCATAAGCTGCTTTTACTCGATCCCAGCGCTCGTCTCTGTCCATGGCATAATAACGCCCCACTAAGGTAGCGGTTTTACCCACACCTAAAGTCTTAAATACTTCATCTGCAGCAAGTAACGAAGCTTTGGCACTTTGTGGTGGCGTATCGCGGCCATCTAAAAAGGCATGTAAATACAGTTTTGTGGCTCCGCGTTCGGCGGCCATTTTTAATAAAGCAAAAATATGTTCTTCATGGCTGTGCACACCGCCTGGCGACAACAAGCCCATCACATGCACGGCTTTGCCCTGGCTAATCGCTTTGTCCATGTTTTCAACAAGTACAGGGTTGGCAAAAAAGTCGCCATCTCTAATGGCTTTGGTGATACGGGTAAAGTCTTGATATACCACCCGCCCTGCACCTAAATTGACATGGCCCACTTCAGAGTTACCCATCTGTCCATCAGGTAAACCCACATCCATGCCCGAGCCTGAGATCAGGGTATGGGCATACTTGGTTTTTAAACCGTCTAATACCGGCGTATTAGCATGAGCAATAGCATTACTATCCAGCTCTTCGCGATATCCCCAGCCATCCAAAATAATAAGTGCAGTAGTTTTTTTATGTTGACTCATGTTGTGTCTTCCCAAATTTGTATCTTAACTAATATTATCCTGTGGTATGCGCTGCGTCACGAGCAAATCCTACGAAAAACCAAATGCTTAGCCATATCTTATTCCTCTGTGGCGAATACAACTGCCTACAGGGCTGGCTTTGGGGTGCAAAATCTATATACTTTGCACTCTTTTTTTCTAGGCAATTATAAGTAGGGTAAGCATTTATGGATCAACTGATTGAATTCGCAACGAATCATTATGTATTAGCGGCTATATTTGTGGCGCTATTACTTGCGTTGATATTTTCATTTTTTGCCAGTGCATTTTCTAAGTTAAAAGAAATCAGCACCCATGAAGCAACTCTCTTGATCAACAAAGAAGATGCAATGGTTTTAGACATACGTGCAGTCGCCGAGTTTAAAAAGGGCCACATTCTGGGCGCGAAGCAAGTAAAACCAGAATTGTTAAATAAAGGTGACTTCTCTAGCCTTGAAAAACAAAAAGCCACACCCATTATTGTGGTGTGCGCAATGGGGATGACAGCAAAACGTACCGCATCGCAGATGCTTAAAGCCGGTTTTGAAAAGGTAACTGTGCTAAAAGGCGGTATGAATGCATGGCAAGGTGCGAATTTACCCACCACTAAATGATAAGGTACTAGCGTGAATAAAGTTGAAATCTACACTAAAGGTCATTGCCCTTATTGCCATAGAGCCAAAGCATTGTTGGCAGAAAAAGGGGTGCCTTTCGAAGAATTTAAAATCGATGTGCAGCCTGAATTAAGAGCAACAATGATCCAGCGCGCAAAGGGTGGTTACACTGTTCCGCAAATTTTTATCAATAATCAACATATAGGCGGTTGTGACGACATGTTTGCCTTAGAGTCGCAACACAAACTCGATAGTTTACTCGCCATTTAACTCAAATCTAATAATAGGAATCACCTCATGGCTGACGAAAATAATATTAACGACGCTGCTGCGCAGCCAGCAGCAGCGACTGCTCCACAATTTGCCATTCAACGCATTTACACTAAAGACATTTCGTTTGAGACACCTAACTCACCCGATATCTTTAAAAAAGAGTGGAAACCAGAAGTACAGCTGGATTTAGATACACGCAGTACCAAGATTGAAGACGATCTTTATGAAGTAGTATTGTCTGTTACTGTTACCGCTAAAGTCGGTGAAGAAACCGCGTTTTTGTGTGAAGTACAACAAGCCGGTGTATTTACTATAGGTGAAATGCCAGAGCAAAACAAAGCACATATGATGGGTGCATTTTGTCCTAATACTTTGTTCCCATATGCCCGTGAAACCATTTCTAACTTGGTTAACCGTGGTACTTTCCCAGCGCTTAACTTAGCCCCGGTTAACTTTGATGCGATATTTGCAGCTTATCTGCAGAAACGTGCTCAGCAGGCTCAAGAAGGCCAACCCGCTAAACTAGACGCCTAATAAGGTTTGAGTTAGTGAAACAATCCGTTTCAGTGTTAGGGGCAGGCTCTTACGGTACTGCCCTTGCTTTTTGTCTTTCCCGTAATGGTATCCCTACCTATTTATGGGGCCGTGATGCGCAACAAATGCAAAACATGGCGGCGGATCGCTGTAACAAACGTTATCTACCCGACGCACGTTTCCCTGAGGCTTTACAAATAGTCACTGAACTTAAACAAGCCGTTGAGCTAAGTGACGATTTATTAGTTGTGACTCCCAGCCACGGGTTTTCCGCTTTATTAACAGCAATTAAACCCATGCTGCACGCTAATCATCGCATCATCTGGGCGACTAAAGGTTTGGAGCCTGAAACCGGCCGTTTATTACAAGAAGTGGCCTTAGATATCTTAGGTGCTGACATCCCATTGGCAGCAATCTCAGGCCCAACTTTTGCTAAAGAAATGGTCGCCGGTTTACCCACCGCCATTTCATTATCTTCAACCGATGATCAATTAGCAGAAGATTTTGCCAATAAACTACATTGTGCCAAATCTTTTAGAGTCTATAAAAACAATGACTTTATCGGCATTCAATTAGGTGGCGCGGTAAAAAATGTAATTGCCATCGGGGCAGGACTAGCCGATGGACTGGGTTTTGGCTCCAACGCCAGAACTGCATTAATTACCCGTGGTCTGGCTGAATTAACTCGCTTAGGTATAAAGCTTGGCGCGCGCCCCGAAACATTTATGGGTATGGCCGGATTGGGTGATTTGGTCTTAACCTGTACCGATAATCAAAGTCGTAATCGACGTTTTGGATTGGCCTTGGGCAGGGGCTTAAGCATTGACGAGGCTATAAAAGAAATTGGGCAAGTAGTAGAAGGTTATCAAAACACCAAAGAAGTAAAAATTCTGTCAGCCCGTGTGGGTGTTGAACTCCCAATTTGCGAACAAATCTATCAAGTCTTATATCAGAATAAATCCCCTAAAGAAGCTGCTTTAAGTTTATTAGGTCGCGACCAGACTTTTGAATAAACCAAGGTCTACTTGAAGATAAGCAGGCTCAAACTCAAATTGTGATCTGACTGCAGGGTTTACAAAATTAATCTAATTAGACTAATTATTATGCTCCATATATTGTTGCATATCCTCAGCAAAACAAGGTTTAGCAAAATAATAACCTTGTGCAATACCACAACCCAATTCATGTAATTTGTGGGCTTGTTGTTCGGTTTCAATGCCTTCAGCAATGACTATTTTTCCCATACTATGGCACATAGAAATTAATCCCTGCACCACCAGTTCATTGCGCTTGTCATCCATCATCGAGGCTACAAAGGAACGGTCTATCTTTACAAAATCCACATCCAGCTCACGCAAATAGGCAAAGGAACTCATACCCGTACCGAAGTCGTCAATAGAAAGTTTAACTCCTAAGTTGCGCAAGTCTGTAAAGGCTTTCTTGGTCACTGTTATATCAACCATAGTGGCACTTTCAGTCAGCTCTACTTCCAACAAGTGGGCTGGCACTTTAAATTGCTCTAACTGCTCCTTAATAAAGGGGACTAAGTCTATATCAGCTAAATTATACACAGACAGATTGATTGAAACAGGAATAGTCTTACCCGTTGCTAGCCATACACTAACTTGGCGCACCGCTTCGTTAATCACTAAGCGACTAAAACTATGAATAATGCCACCTTGCTCGACCAATTCAATAAACGAATCAGGGCTTAACAATCCTTCCTCAGGGTGTTGCCACCTAGCTAAAGCTTCAGCTCCGATTAACTTACCATCTGGTAATGACACCTTGGGTTGATATACCAAAATAAATTGCTTTAACTCAACAGCGCGACTCAATTGCCCGCGCAACAAAACCTGTCTTTCACTAAATTCTGGCAACTGTTTTTGGTAAAATTCCGCTCCTATGCGAAACTTCTTCGCTTGAAACATAGCGATATCTGCGTGTTTAAGTAATGTGTCAAGATCCGTTCCATCGCTTGGGTAACAAGCAATACCAATACTGGCTCCCACTTCAAATTGTTTGTTCGATATTTGCACTTCACGGCCACAACAACTCAATATCTGCGACACTATTGGCATGATCAATTGTGGATCAGCAGTGTTTAACCATATAACAAAAGCGTCACTACGATAACGAACCAATAAGTGGTGTTCGACAAGTGTAACTTTCAAACGTGACGCTAGCTCATTGAGTAACTCATCGCCAGTAGCATGACCAAAGGCATCAATTACATCTTTAAAATTATTTAAATCTATCATCAACAACGCGCCATGCGGTGTGGCTAATTGATGCGGTTTAACCGATTGTTGTTCAATTTGGGTGGTAAAAAACTCGGTTAAATAAGTTCGGTTTTTTAATCCGGTTAGCGGGTCATGCATAGCTAAATAAGCCAATTTTTGGTTATTAGCTTCAAAGCGCTTAGTAATAATGGCGGCCATGGCGAGAGCCGCCCACACAGCCAGCCAAAATGTTAAAAAAGCAGTGATTGACAAACGATTAGCAATATAATCGAGAGCTTCATCTAAACTACTTATTTTGCGTACAATAAGTAAAGAAAAGGTGTTGGCTGAATTGCGCTGGAATTGCCAAAAAACATGTTGATTATCAATCTCTGTTGCACCATCCGCTTGCAAGGGAAATCCCAGATTACGAATTACATTTTCAATCTCAGTTGTATCGAGGGTATCGCGAATTTGTAGTGAGTGATTATTAGAGGACAGTTTGAAGGACACAAAGTCGGCATCCAGATTTTGGTAAACACGATTTTTTAGCACCTTAGAAAACAAACCCTCGGGTTTATTTTGCTCACTGTCTAAGGCCTCTAATTCCCTAAAAAACCAATTAAACTGTTTATTAAAGGCTTTTACTTCAATTGACTCAGCTAAGTCACTGGTTAACCGGTACGCCACTACAATAAAAATAATGGATACCGCAATGGCTAAGCTGAGAGAGCCTATAATTAACCGGCGTCTTAGACTGTTATCGGAAAGAGAAGGTTCTAAATTGGTTGACATTTCCTATGGCTAACTCAGCGCTTAAAAGTACTAATATTGGCTAAACGGTAGACAGGGCACCAACCGATAGCAAAGGAAATTAAGTTTAAAACGGCAAAAACCAATATTAGGCTTTGCAGCAATACATCGCCTATTTGTTCAGCCCAAAAAATGGCAAATACGATTAAAGCGACACTCAAAATGCCTCTAATAACACGATCGGCAAGACACAAATTCTTATTTATTAAGCTCATAAAGTGGTATTACTCCTAGATATTAAACGGTTTACGTTACAATACTAATTTAGTCTAAGGACGTCCGTGGATCGCTAGGAGTAAACCTACATTGTGGTTTAGGTTTAGGTTTAGGTTTAGATTTCGTATTTATCTTTCATTAAATAACCATAGGCGGCATCAAAGGCTATTTGTTGAAACCCTTTCAAACCCGTTTCTGCAAAAGGCACCGGTACAGGGTTACGTTTGATGGCTTCTTTAATGACAGTTGGCGCCATGATGACGGTGTCGACTTCTAGGATAAGCTCTAAAGCCGCTTCTAATTTAAAGCCCACAGCTCCACCAGCAAACTTACCTTTCATGGGGCGTTCACGGACTACGATTTTATCAATTTTATAATCTTGTACTAACTTAGCGAAGGTCGCTTGAAAGTAGCGTAAGTCTTTACTTGTGGCATTTTTAGGCAAGGAGATTTTACGCGCCCGACAATCAGGAATTTGAAATAATTCATTATCCAAAGATAATAAACAGACATTTGCATCATTTGCACTTAGTTCTACACCAATCACTTTCATATTTTGCTCAATTATTTTAAACATCAACAGTTTGGCGCATTATAAACCAAAAAGTATAGAGCTTCGCCTAGAATTAGGTACAACTATCTATTTGTTAATTCTCAAGTTTGAATGCCATCATTTTTTGTTACTAAGTAAGGTGAACATATATCTTCATCTAAACTCCAGTGTGATGTTTTTGATGGGTATGTTTATTCATTTCAGCTAGTACTAAGCGAAACTTTGCTGAAGGATAAATGTACTAAGAAGGCCTAATTTTATCAAGATTAAAAAAAGGACCCCAAAAGCCTTGCGGCTTAAGGAGTCCTAACGGGACACATTTTAATAAAATGAGTAGTTAAAGTTCAGCATGTAAGAAGGGCCAAACTGACGACGTAAGGTCACTATGCCATTATCGTCGACGGTCTCTTCGTCAACATCAGTCAAATTAGTACCTTGCAGCGACACTCGAAGGCCATTTAGATAATCAACATCTGAGTCTTCAAAGTCATAAGATATTTGCGCGTCAACTAGGGTTACACCATTACGCGTAGCCGTTTCAATTTTATTCGAGCCACCACGTTGATAAGTGGAGTAACTTGAACGATCGGTGCCCGCCACACGAACCTCAAAACCACCCATGGCGTAATAAGCCGTCAATGAATAAGTTTTGTCTGACTGACCTGGGATAGGAGAACCATCTTCCAGCTCAGCACTGAGAATAGTTGCAGAAGCAGCTATACCAAAACCATCTAGGGCATCAGATAGCACATTCATCGGAATGTTAGCGGTTAACTCAGCGCCTTTAACTGTGCCTGTTAAACCATCTTCAAAGTACGAGAAAGTGCCAAAATCAGGCGGAGTAACGGTATCACCGGCGTTGTATTGCACATTAGCAGGGCCGTATAAACCGCTGTTTGTTACCTCTCTGTCATGGAAACCAGGGATAAAATAATCGGCGCCGTTGTTGGTTTCATCGTTACGGAAGTTAATCATCAGATTGCCATCCCGCGTCCAATTAACTAAGTCTTTGTAAAATACCGCTAAAGAAATATAACCTTCTTCTTCGAAGTAATTTTCAAATGACACATCAAAGTTATTGGACTCTAAAGGTTTAAGTAAAGGATTACCGGCAAACTTAGACCACGGAGAACCATATTCAGTTACTGCCGCTTGAGAATTAGGAATAGCAATTAAATCAATGTTTTGGTCAAACTTCACAAAACCAGAGGCTTTCATTTGATCAATGCGCGCTCGACTGATGGTTTTGTTGGCTGCCACACGTAAAAACTTGTTATCTGCCACTTCAACACTCAGGTTGATACTAGGTAAGACATGGTTATAAGTGGTGCCTAGTGTGGTTTCGCAATCTGTATCAATCTGTTGGTTATTATCAGCATCACATACGGCAAAGTTGGCACCCACGACACCAGTGTAACCTGAGGAACTTTGGTCCGTTTTGACGTATTGCAAACCTAGGTTACCCATTACTGGAAAACCCGCAACTTCAGTTTCAAAATCGGCTTTCACATAAAGCGTGGTGACTTCTTCATCCACTTTATAAGTATCACCTAAGCGGTCTGGCTCTAATAAACCCGCATCATTAAGGGTATAAGTACCATCGTTGTAGGGCGCAAAACCATCATAGGCCACGACATAACCTAGACCTGCCCAAGTTAAATCAGCTAAGCCCTTATATAAATAGGCAGTAGGGATAGCGCTTGAGTATGGGTAATCATCTGCGGTAGCAAAAAAACCTTTGTTTTCTTTATCTTTATAACGATCACTAAGGTTTACACCGGCTGTTACTTTGGTGAAAAAATCGCCTTCTAACAAACCAACAACTTCAAATTTAACTGTGGTTAATTTTTCACTAAAATCCGCATAGTTTAAGAAACCATCTTGCGCGTTAAAATAACTGTAGGGGTCGCCATTGGCTTTTAGTACATCAGTTTCAAACTGCGACGCCAAATTAGCTAAACCACCACCCCATTCTTGCGGACCTGCAAGTTGCAGAGCCGCTGGATCTGAGAAGGCATCAAGCCCGCTAGAATTAGTAAAATACACACCATCCGCGCTCATTTCGAAAGTACGAGTGCCAAACTCATCGCTGGTTAGTGCACCATTACGCGCCAAACCAGCATAAGACTCGCCACGTAGATCACGTTTAGTGGATTTGCTGTTAGCCAGATCAAATTCAACTGACCAATTGTCATTAACATGGTAGTTAAGGTTTAAGCCATAAACTTTTAAATCGCCGTCTTTTTGCGCAGGGTCGGTACGTAAAACTGGGTTAACACCGACTTGTGTGCCAGTCGTATTGATACCAGAGCCACTTACGTTAGTGGCATTAAAAGGTTCGATAAAACCACGTATAACGCCAGAATCAGAATAATCGATGTTTAAGGCATCCACTATGATGTCTAGATTGTCAGTTGGTCTGAACTGTAATACGGCTGAAACGGTATCACGCTTTAATACGGTACTGATTGCTTGAGTATCTAAGCCACTTGGGGTTATTTGCCCTGCATCGTTTTCGCTATAGCCCCATACACCATATTTACGTTGGTTATTGGGTGATTCTGAGGTAGCCAAGGCAACAGCCAAACCAATAGTATCGTCGGCAAACTTTTCAACGAATGACAAAGATAAACGATGGCCTTTGTTATCAAATTCTGGGTTATCAGCATTACTGCCGCTAATTTCATAATTGCCGTTTAGGGTTAGGGTTTCTTGTGCTTGTAGTGGACGAACGGTTTGTAAGTCCACTGTACCACCGATGCCTTGCACCATAAGAGAAGCATCAGTGGTTTTATAAATTGTAGCGCCAGTCATGATTTCAGAAGGATACAAATCGTATTCAACACCACGGTTATCACCGATACCGATTAATTCACGGCCATTTAATGAGGTGCCTGTAAAATCTTCTTTAAAACCACGTACCGAAATACCAGAAGTACGGCCACCCACTCGCTCACCTGACAAACCTGGTAACCTTGATAAGGATTCAGCAATGGACGAATCAGGTAACTTACCAATATCTTCTGCTGAAAGTGCTTCGACTATAGAAGCATTATCTTGTTTAACCGCTTGCGCTCTAATGAGTGAGCCACGAATACCCGACACCGCAATAACTTCTACTGAATTATCATCGCTTACTGGTGTTTCTTGCGCGACTACTGCCCCGGTCAACAAGGCAGTAGAGATGGCAAGACTGAGCATTGCAGGTTTAAATTTATGTGAATTTTTCATTATGTATCCTCGCTTCATGTCCTGAAAACTATTTCTATTTGTTAGCACCAGTTAAAAGTACGTTACAAATATGTAAAGATCAAGCAATTTGATAAATTTTCTTAATTGATTAAGATGCTGTTTATGTACGCATTATTATTCTTTCATTAAAAAATCTTAAACGAGTAAACATGAAAAATAACAATACACTCACATAATAACGCGGGCAATTTATCAACCCAAAAGGCATCTAATATTGAGAGTTAGGCCTTGGCTAAGATTAATGCCAATCCCCCCATCAAACCTGAATGTCCTCCTAACCCAGGCAAACAGATGATGTCTTTTAAACCTATTCCCTCGGGGAAAATGACATAATTAGCTAGAGATTGCTGAGTGTAGCCTATGACCTTATTTAACAAGCCTGGTTTAGCCATCACTCCACCACCCATTACTATTTTTTCGGCGCTGTAGCCCAGTATCAAGTTTTGGCACAGTCGCGCCAATATTTTAGCTTGTATATCCCAAGCCATATGATCATCAGCTAAGGTTTCTGCTGGTTGTTTCCAAATTCTGCCCATGGCCGCACCAGAAGCCAAGCCCTCAACACAGTTACCATGAAATGGGCAAGTACCCTGAATGCCGTCAGGAGGTTGGATCAACATATGGCCGATTTCAGGATGAACTAATCCGTGCACTGGTAAACCATTAATAACAACGCCACCTCCCACCCCCGTACCTACGGTAATGTAAATGCTAACAGTAGTTTTTTGCGCTGCACCCCAACGATATTCCGCTAGGGCTGCCGCATTAACATCTGTATCTATAAACACCTGGCACTCTAAGCTTTGTTCTAACATGGCCACAATAGGTGTATTACTCCAATACAGCTTAGGCGTACCGGTAATATAACCGTAAGTCTTAGATTTTGGCGCTAAGTCTAAAGGACCAAAACAAGCTAAACCAAGCTGTTCAAAAACATAGCCTGCTGCCATTTGTTGTTTAAAAAAGTCGATAACATGGCCGATAGTTTCATCTGGTGTAGTGGTATCAATTCGTGTTTGCGCATAGATGTTGAGATCAACATCAACTATTGCACAGTTAAATTTGGTGCCACCCGCTTCAATGACTGCGTAATACTTATGTTTTGTCATACTGCATTTTGTCCGTACTCAGAGGTTTCAATTTCTGCTAATCGTTTTTCGGTTGGATTATATAAATAGTTGTAAAGTAGCCCTACAAATAGCAAAGCTGTAAAGACAGTGGCGACTATAAAGCCATACTTTGCATCTCCACCGTAAGCATCACTGACCACGCCCATAATAAAAGGGCCTGCCGCCGCGCCTGCCGCGGTGAAAAACAATATTACCCCAGCCACAGTGCCATGTTCGTGTTTGGGAAAACAACTGATGCCTTTTGAATTAAAGGTGGGATAAATGACTGACATAAAAATGCCGGTTAATGGAAAGGTATATAAGGCAACAGACTTACCGCCGACTAATCCTGCAATAAAACACAGCATAATTGCCAAGCTAAACAAGGCTAGCACCAAGGACCAGTTTAGCCGCTGCATCATCCATATACCTACAAAACGGCCCACTGCGCGTAGTGAGAAAAAGACCGAAACAGCATACATTGCCAGCCATTTATCTGGGCCTGATGTATAACAAGAAAAAGTCGCAGCTACATCTTTGGCATCACACACGAGATAGCTTGGCATCCATACATAAATAGCACTTTCAGCGGCTACATATAAAAAAGCCCCCACAGAAAAACCCATTGCATAAGGATTACCGAGCAACTTTAAACTGCGGGTCATATTGATCGGTTCTTTAGGTGTGCCCCCTAATGAATGAGCAGGATAATCAGCTTTCCACGCTAGTACGATCAAGAGAGTACAAAGCCCGCCCGCAATCACATACAGTAATTTCCAATCCACACCTTCGCGAACTAACCATGCCACAAGCAAAGGACCAATGATCGCACCAAAACCAAAAAAGGCCTCGGCACCATTCATTATGCCGGTGTGCTCTTTAGTTGAATGGGAAATATCACCAATAAGCGCCAGTGCTGCGGTTTTAAATACACCCACCGCAATACCAGAAAGAGTAATCAAGCCTAAAATAAACGAAAAGCTATCACCTACCAAAAAGAAATAACAAGATAGGGCAAACAAGGACAAACCCAAAATAATGGTATTTTTTCGACCAAATTTATCGGCTAAAAAACCGAGAAACAAACCTGAAAATGCAATGCCGATCATAAATAATGAATGCATCAGACTAGCTTCAGTATTAGTCACATCAAACTCTCTTTTCACCTCTTTGATGATCTCACCCACTGAATCAGAGGTCATGGCAAACATCATAAACATCAAATAGGTAAGCCAGCGTATCAGGGTATTGTTATTAGGGGCTTTTGCAGCAATCATCAATTAACACCTTAGGTTGCATAACAACATTATAAATTGGACTAAAGCTAATAAAGTAAGCTAAACCTTTGTTGCTGTATCGGGTTTAAATATCATTCAAAAATGCTGACCCATGCAGTACCACACAATCCACATAGTTACAGTCATATTTCGATCCGTTAAAAACAATATACTTAAACGTTTAAGCCTTGTAAATATAAATTAACAAAAAAACAACAAAAACCAAACCCCAACAAAAATAAACGTTAAATTTATTTACATTTATTGCCAAACATATTATTAATTTAGGACAGACTTAAAAACTTAAACGAATTAGATACATTAATAGACCTAATTATGAATATACTTTTAGAAAGCCAACGTTGTTTAGATCGCCTCCTTGCTGATGAGTCTTGGCCGCAGATGTCACAAGCGGCGCGAAGCGTATTTGAAATACGCTTACGCAAGGAATTTCCAAAGTTGTTTGCCAATTTATTTGCATTGTATGGTCATCGCTATGACTTTTATTATTATCTACAGCAATTATTAGCAAGCTTAGCTCAGGCTTATCATGAACGCCCCAGAGCGCTAAAACTCAAGGACAAACAACGACAAGTTGACCCTCATTGGTATCAATCAGAAGACATGTTAGGCATGGCTTGTTACGTGGACTTATTTGCCGGAAATATAAAACAACTCAAAGCTAAAATTCCCTATCTTCTTGACTTAGGCGTGACTTATTTGCATTTAATGCCTCTTTACGATTCTCCCAAAGGGGATAGTGATGGTGGTTATGCGGTGTCTGACTATCGTAAAGTAAACGAGCAACTGGGCACTGTCGACGATCTTAAAGAATTGGCAAAAGCCTTAGAAAAAGCCGGCATCAGTTTAGTCTTGGATTTTGTGTTTAATCATACCTCTGATGAACACCGCTGGGCTAAAGCGGCGCAAGCTGGCGAGCTTGAATACCAAGAATATTTCCATATGTTTGATGATCGCACTATACCCGATCAGTATGAACAGCATTTGCGCGAAATTTTCCCCCAAGTAAGACGTGGCAATTACACTTGGAATGAGAAAGCTAATAAATGGGTGTGGACCACCTTTAACAGTTTTCAATGGGATTTAAATTACGCTAACCCAGCGGTATTTAACGCCATTACTGAAGAAATGTTATTTCTGGCAAATCTAGGCTGTGAGGCTTTACGTCTAGACGCTCTGGCCTTCATTTGGAAAGAAATGGGTACTAATTGTGAAAACCAAGACAAAGCCCATACCCTTATTCAAGCTTTTAATAGCTGTTTGCAAATCACTGCGCCAGCAGTGGTATTTAAGTCAGAAGCAATAGTCCATCCCGATGAAGTGCTCAAATATATTGCTAAAGATGAATGCCAATTATCCTACAACCCTTTATTAATGGCCTTAATTTGGGAGAGCTTAGCCACCCGTAATACTCAGTTACTGAGTCAATCCATGCGTAAAAGCTTTACTATCTCGCCTGACTGCGCTTGGGTTAACTATGTTCGCTGCCACGATGATATTGGTTGGACATTTGATGATGAAGTTGCACAAAATCTTGGTATTAATGGTAGTGATCATCGTCAATTTTTAAACCAATTTTACACTGGTCGTTTTGAAGGTTCCTTTGCCAGCGGTGTGGCCTTTGCCGAAAACCCCAGTAATGGCGATTGCCGAGTGTGTGGTTCATTAGCATCTTTAGCTGGTTTAGAGAAGGCGATTCAAGCCAACAATCCACAACATATTCAACATGCGATAGCACGTATTTTAATGATCCATAGCATCATTCTTAGCATTGGCGGTGTGCCTTTACTTTATTCCGGTGATGAGCTGGGATTGTTAAATGATTACAGTTACCAGCAGGACAGCAGCAAGCAACATGATGATCGTTGGGTGCATAGGATTGGATTATCAGATCAAGCCTTGCAACAAGCCAGTCATCCTCAGTCTGCACAATTTGCTATTTCGCAGGGCTTAAAAAAGTTAATTAGCTTGCGCCAAGAACATGCCATATTCGGCCAAAGTGCAACGACAATTATTGACGCTGACAGTTCGCATGTTTTTGCTTTTAATAGACAAAATAATGCAGGTGAGCAGCTATTAGTATTATGTAATTTTAGCGAAAGTCCGCAACAATTGAGTAGTCAAATATTGCGCTCCCTAGGCAGTCAATCAAGCAAAAATATTATCAATGAGCAAACGCTGATAACCAACAACTCGCATATTGAATTGCAACCTTATGAGGTGATGTGGCTAGTGAAAAACGAACTACAAACAGCTTAATCTAGGTTAATCTTTTATAAGTTACTCTGCAAAACAGCACAAAAAGGTTTTGTAGAGTAAAGCTTATTTACAACTCTGCCTCACCACTAAACGAGTTTCTAAAATACGCTTTTCGTTCATATTGCCTTCCAGCAGCATTCTTGCGGCTATGCGGCCCTTTTCAAGACTTTGCTGACACACAGTGGTTAGGGCGGGAGTACTACGCGACGCCTCAGGTATATCATCGAATCCTGTGACTTGTAACTGCTCAGGAACAGCAATATTCAATTCGTGAGCTACCCGCAACGCAGCTAAGGCGATTACATCACTCATGCACAGTAATACATTGGGTAAAGGGTTGGACGTCAGCGCTTCGCGCGCAGCAATTTCTGCTCTTTCAGGCGAGTTGATGGGAATATGCCAAATTTTATCTGCTGAAATGTTTGTGCCTTTATCCTTAGCTGCGCGTAAATAGCCAGCCAAACGTGAGCGTGAAATCTCCTTACTTTGGCTGACTAAATCTTCAGAAACTAAGCGACACACTCTGGCAGAATCAATCAAACGCAAGCCCAATATCGCCACTTGACTACTATCATCTTTACTTAGGGCGTGGCTAGCAATGGCATAAGCGCCCTGCTCATTGTCGATATTGACAGAAGCCGTCTCAGAAAACTCAAAATCAACGGCAACAACCGGTTTACCGGTGCGTAATATATGTTCAAAGGCATTACCTTGTAATGCGCCATACAAAATAAAGCCATCAGGCAAGGTTTCGGCACCACTTTGCTCGGCTGAGCTTACGCCATTAGATAACAACAACAATTGTTTCTTCTGCTCAACTAATACCTCTGCAATACCTTGCATAAGTTGATTCGCCACAGGATCAGAAAAGCTATAACTGAGTGAATCAGCTAACATTACACCGATTACCCCAGACTCACCACGGCGCAAAGAACGAGCCGCTAAACTGGCGCCAAAATAACCCAACTCAGCCGATTCTTTCAGTATTCTGTCACGTAATTTTGCAGATAGCTGATCTGGACGATTAAAGGCATTTGACACTGTGGCGGTTGATACTCTCAACTGCTCAGCGACTTGTTTAAGATTTAATTTTTTTTTGATAAAAATGTCTCAAATAAAATACGCAGGCGATGCCTCAAGCTTACCTAACACAGACATTATTGACTACCCGCAAATTACGACTTATGCAGATCTATTAATAAAAAGATGTTGCTTGCAGACTAGAGCTTACCCATGCTGAATGTTTATACTAGATTTTAACCACTTAGCCTTTGCAGGGGAATAACATGATGACGCTTTACGGATTTGATGTGAGCAATTATTACAATATGATTAAGCTCGCTCTTGCTTATAAAAATATTGAATATAAAAAAGTAGTAGTTTATCCCAATCAGAGTGCAGAATTTTTAGCACTCAGCCCTATGGGCAAAGTACCTATGTTACAAACTGAACAGGGTTGCCTGTGTGAAAGTAGTGTGATTCTTGAATATATTGACAGCACTCATCCCTCACCTGCAATTTACCCCGCCGATCCCTTTGCCGCTGCCAAAGTGAAAGAACTGGCTAAGATTTGCGAACTCTATTTAGAATTACCCGCACGACGCTGTTATCCAGAAGTGTTTTTTGGTCAACATGTCAGCTTAGAAACTAAAAAAGAAGTGAAACGTACCTTATTTAAAGGCATGGAGGCCTTAGTTCGTGTAGCCAAATTTGAACCTTACTTAGCCGGCAATGAATTTAGCGCAGCTGATATTTTCTTTTTATATTGTGCTGAGATGGCGGTCATAGTGGCTAAAAAGGCCTTTGAAATCGATCTATTAGCATTAGCTCCAGGTGGCAAAGAATTATTAAGCATTTTAAAAGACATGCCCTTAGTGCAGCAGATAGCCGAAGATAGAAAACTGGCAGATATTGAATTTAAAAAATATATTGCGAGTCTGAACTAATAATCCTCAGTTTCTGGTCTATGGTAAAAGAAGCATCATCGAAGTGCTTCTTGACCTACTCAGTTTTTAAAAGGATTAAATATGAGTTTGACCACCAATACTGAATTTAGCTGCCCTTACTGCATGGAAATAAATGATATCGAAGTTGATGCAGATAACGATTTAAACCAACAGCAGATTGTCGATTGTCAGGTTTGTTGTAGCCCCATAGAAATCACGATTACTAGCGGCATTCATGATGAATTTAATATACTGGCGATGACAGACTGCGAATAGACACACGCTTAATTAGCCTGAAACGATACAACTTACACTCATGCCCTTAATGCATTAGACTTTAACTATCCCTTTTTGACAGCTCTACGTTTATGCAATTTGAATCAATTTTAATAGAAGTACTGGCATGGGTTTCCTCTCATAAAACCAACTTGCTCGGCACCTGCCTAGCCTTAATCGGTTATGTGCTTATCACGCGGATTACCCTGCCTCGCTTAACTAAATATACTGACGATGGTGGTTTTCGAAGCGAACAAGTCACCAAGGCTTATCATATGGTCAGGTTGGTTACTGCTACCCTTACTATTGCGGTTATCTTATTATTTTGGGGCATTGATTTTAGCGGCCTACTGATATTTTCGACCTCCATCATTACCTTATTAGGGGTGGCACTGTTTGCCAGTTGGTCGATTTTAAGCAATGTAACTTCATTTTTTATTATGTTGTTCCACACCTCATTCCGACGCGGAAACTATCTGCGTATTATCGACGGCGATAACTATATAGAAGGTTATATCGCGGAGCTGGGCTTGATGAATACCAAGTTAACTACCAGCAATAATGAACATGTTATCTATCCTAATAACCTCTTATTAGCCCGCCCAATTTTTGTAAATCCCAATCGCAAGCTCAATGAAATGGGTAAAATTACCGATAGCCTGAATAATACTAATGTTGTGATCAGCGAAGATGATGTTGAGCTCAAAGGGCAAACACCTTTGGCTGCGAACCAAAGTCAGCTAATAAGCGAGGATAAAAAACCAGCCTAATGTTAAAACTTACTACGCTAATACTACCTATCACCATCATCAAAACAAAAAATGCGTTAAGTTTGGCGGGTCTAGTGGTGTTGATGGTATTAACGAGTTTTGCCCATGCCGAGCAACTCGCGTATAGCAAACGTAAACAAACAACAGGTTTGCATTATAGTTATCAGTGGCAGGACAGTTTTAAGCAAACTCAAAACCTTGAATTTACCATGCCAATCAAACAACAAGGGCAATACAGCCACAAGCGTTTTGTGAACAATTTAGCCCAACAATATGTTTATATCGAATTACTCAAAGCCGCACGACAAATTGATCCTCGGGAAGCACGTATCAATATTCGTCGGCGTACGCAAAATAACATTGAAATCGAAGTAAGCAGTCGTTCAGACCAGATGTTAACAAAATGGCGAAACGCCATGAATGAAAGTCAAGATGACGCTTTTGACAACTATCTTAGTGATAATTATTACAGCCGTTTTATATCTTATCTCGGTAAAGAAGCGATAAAACCAGATCACCTGCGTTACATCAACGAAAATAAAGTCCCCCTATTACCTGTGGCTCAAGCTATATATGACACTTTGCCACTGAATACTGAATCGCGTATTTACGTAAATTTATTGCTCAGCTGGGTACAGAGTATTCCTTACAATGAACTAGAAGACCGCACTACATCTAATGGTGCAGGTTATTTACCACCACTAGGCGTAATAACCAATAATCAGGGAGATTGTGATAGTAAATCTGTATTAATGGCGAGCTTGATCCGCTCCTTACTACCAGATGTCCCTATGGTGATGATCTATTTACCAGAACACGCTTTACTGGGTATCAGTATGCCTCATCGCAGCGATGAACCTACCTATACATTTGAAGGAATTGACTACTTATTAATGGAGCCAACCGGCCCTGCAGTGATGCCCATTGGAACCATTGGTGATAAAAGTAGAAGTGATATTACTAGTGGTTTATACAGCTATGAGCATATTCGTTAAAAAAGTGCCTATGACACACCGTATCAAGGCACCTTGAGATATTTTTACTCAGCTAGTTTAAAGCTGCTCTTCAGCAAACTCCGCCAAACGACTGCGTACTACACCATCTAAGTTAATCGTGGCACTGCCAGAAAAGTTTTTAAACTTCTCTACCAGATAAGTTAAACCCGAGGTTACCGCGCTCAAGTAATTACTATCAATTTGCGCTAAGTTACCACTGCAAATTAACTTAGTACCTTCACCACAACGAGTAATGATGGTTTTAAGTTGTGAAGCCGTTAGGTTTTGTGATTCATCCAAAATAACGATGGCATTTTGAATGCTGCGCCCACGCATAAAGTTAACGGATTTAAACTGAATATTGGCTTTTTCCATAATGTAACTCATGGAGCCTTTAACGTTTTCATCGTGTTTATGCAGCACCTCTAAACTATCGGTGATGGCGGCTAACCAAGGTGCCATTTTCTCTTCTTCGGTACCAGGTAAAAAGCCGATGGACTCAGCAATTTCAGGGGTACTGCGGGTGACGATAATTTTATCGTACATGTTTTTCTCAACCACCATTTCTAGTGCTGCGGCCAGGGCCAGCAAGGTTTTACCACTGCCTGCTGGGCCGGTTAAAATCACTAGATCAATGTGAGGATCAAGCAAAGAATGCAAACTCATGGCCTGGGCGATATTTTTTGGGGTAATGCCCCACGCACGACGTCCCATTAAACGCTCAAAACCCAAATCTAATACTTCTAGATGGTTTTCACTGATCGACTCCACTATGCCAGCAAACTTGCCATCTTCGTCGATGAGATATTCGTTAATATACGCATCAGGCAGCACTTTACGCTCAATCGTATGTATGGTGTCGCGCCCTTCTGTACGGCTATCTACCGACTTAACTTGGCTCCAAAATTCACCACTAAATTTATGGTAACCCTTAGATAAAAATTTAATATCACTGACCATTTGATCGGTGCGATAGTCTTCAACCAAAGCCAATCCTGCACCTTTGGCTTTAAGGCGCATATTGATATCTTTAGTCACCAGTACCACTTGGCGTGGTGCGAATTGTGTTTGCAGATGCAAGGCGCTATTTATAATGCGGTTATCATTTTCATTGCTGGTAAAAACGTGTTTATCAACAGGTAAACCATGATCAACAAAAATAGAAAGATTGCCCGTTGGTGCGGTATCACCAGCACCTAAGCCCCTCATTGTGACACCTTCGACCATTTGCTCCGGCGTAGCATCGTGCAGTAAATCTTCCATGGCGCGAATAGATATACGTGCATCACGAGCGACATCTTTTTTACTGTCTTTAATGTAATCAAGCTCTTCGAGTACCGTCATAGGTACTACAACGTCATTTTCTTTAAAGGATAAAAAGGCGAGAGGTTCATGTAGGAGTATATTGGTATCTAACACATAAATTTTGGTATCTAGTGCTGCTTTTTTTGGCATCCGTCTCTCCGCATCAGTGGGACTAAAGTATCTGCCGCTTGTGTAGTTTTTGTTACGCACTCAGATCGGATTTACTGCCTACCCCTGTACTTTACCAAACACACAAACACAGACCAGTTCAAATCAACAATAAACCACTTTTTACGCATATTCATCTACTTTTAAACGATGCCGCTGAATTTATTTTCGAGAAATTTTGACTTAGGCGCAGGTAAGCTAATTTAATTTTGTTACAATGACCGCCCTGACGCACAGCGCAGGACCCCAATCAAGTAACTCACTGAGTCACAAACTTCAGATTGAACACAGCAATTTACCTTTAGCAGGCTATTCTAAGGTTTATATCAGCGTATTTTTTAAGGGAAACCATTAGCACTATGGCGAAACAACAACTTTTTGCATTGGGACAACGTTGGTTGAGTGATAC
Organism: Paraglaciecola hydrolytica; assembly: GCF_001565895.1. Classification (GTDB taxonomy): domain Bacteria; phylum Pseudomonadota; class Gammaproteobacteria; order Enterobacterales; family Alteromonadaceae; genus Paraglaciecola; species Paraglaciecola hydrolytica. Next base: position 388,833 of record NZ_LSNE01000007.1, on the reverse strand, counting down.
CGAAACCGATTTGGGCTTAGGTACCATCATTTTACTGGATATGCGTACTGTCACCGTGTTGTTTCCGGCCACTGGCGAAACCCGCGTGTATGCCGCGCAATCAGCGCCTCTCACTCGTATTCAATTTGAAGCGGGCGACACCGTAAAAAGCCACGAAGGTTGGGAATTATTAGTCGAACAGGTCACTGAACAAAACGGTCAACTCAGTTATCAAGGTACACGTTTAGATAAAAAAACTTCTGTGGTACTCAAAGAAACTTTTATCGATCACCACTTTCAGCTCAATCAACCCGAGCAACGACTGTTTAACGGCCAGTTTGATCATCCCAAATGGTTTGATTTACGTGAGCAATGCCTCAACCATCAATTTAACCACAGCGTATCGGACTTATTAGGTTTTGTGGGCGCGCGAGTTGATCTTATTCCTCATCAGTTGCACATCGCCTCTGAAGTGGGTCGCCGTCATGCACCTCGGGTATTACTAGCCGATGAAGTAGGCCTAGGTAAAACCATCGAAGCGGCCTTAATTATTCACCAACAAATTCTAACAGCCAGAGCGCAACGAGTTTTGATTGTGGTGCCTTCGAGTTTGGTGCATCAGTGGTTGGTAGAAATGTTACGTCGTGTCAACTTGGCCTTTTCAGTATTTGATGAAGAACGCTGCGAAGCCATGGCCGAAGACGCCAGCAACCCCTTTGAAGCTGAACAGTTAGTGATCTGTAGTTTAGATTTTTTAACGCATAACAGCCGTTATTATCAACAAGCTATAGAGGCTCAATGGGATTTAATGGTGGTTGACGAAGCCCACCATCTTAAATGGTCACAAGGTCAACCATCACAAGAGTATCAGGTGATCGAAGGTTTAGCCGAAGTCACTAAAGGGGTATTATTATTAACCGCCACTCCTGACCAATTAGGCCACGAAAGCCATTTTGCACGTTTACGTTTACTCGATCCTGCACGTTTTCACGACTATCAGCGTTTTGTGCAAGAAGAACAACAATATAGCCAGTTAGCTAAAGCCATCACTCCCTTATTAAGTGGCAAGACACTGAGCGAAGAAAACCTAAGTGCGATTGCACAGTTTGCCGACGCACAGATGCTCAGCGGTATTAATCAGGCCACTAGCGAACAAAAAACTAAACTTTTACATACCTTGTTAGACAGACATGGCACTGGGCGCATGTTGTTCAGAAACAGTCGTGCCGGCGTCAGTGGGTTTCCTGAGCGCCAACTTATCAGTCAGGCTTTAAAACAACCGCTCGAATACAAAGTTTTACTCGACTTAGAGCCAGAAAATTTACAATTACATTTAACCCCAGAGCGCCATCCAGATGTGGTGAATACTTGGGTTAACTTTGATCCTAGAGTTGATTGGTTTATCGATAAACTGAAATCGCTAAAAGGTGAAAAGGTCCTGACTATTTGTGCCAGCGCCGCTACCGCCATGCAACTATCAGAAGCCTTGCGTGTAAAAGCGGGGATCCGTTCTACCGTCTTCCACGAAGGCATGAGCATAGTGGATCGCGACAAAGCGGCGGTATATTTTTCGCAAACCGAAGAAGGTGCGCAGGTACTCATTTGTAGCGAAATAGGCAGCGAAGGGCGTAACTTCCAGTTTGCCCATCATTTAGTTTTGTTTGATTTACCCCGCGTGCCTGATTTACTCGAACAGCGTATTGGCCGCTTAGATCGTATTGGGCAAAAACACGATGTCAGTATTCATGTACCTTATTTTGATTTAAGCGCACAGCAGATACTGCTTGATTGGTATCATCGGGGGCTTAATGCCTTTGAGCAAACCTGCCCTACCGGCATGATAGTGTTTGAAGAAACGCAAGAACTGCTACACGAATGCCTGCAAAGCCCAGAGGATGAAACACTTTATCAACAGCTGATCAATCAAACTGCACAGTTGCATAAAGAGCTTAAGGCTAAACTTGAGCAAGGCAGGGATAAATTATTGGAACTGAATTCTTCCGGCCACGGCCGTGTAGAAGGATTCTTAACTCATATCCTTGAGGCAGAAGAGTCTCCTACTCTTGAACTTTTTATGACTAAATTGTTTGATGCTATTGGTGTCTTGCAAGAAGAAAAAGACGAAAGCTGCTATTTGCTACGCCCGACGGAAACCATGCTCAGCCCATTACCCGGCCTTGATGAAGAAGGCATGACGGTAACCTACGAGCGCACTACAGCAACTCGGGTCGAACAGGCTCACTTTTTGAGTTGGGATCACCCGATGATCACTCACGCAATGGACATGATGACCACCGAAGTCGTAGGTAAAAGTTCGATAGGTTTGTGTCAGGACAAGAGCCTGCCGCCAGGTGCTTATTGGCTAGAATGTTTATTTGTACTCTCAGCGAAAGCTGAAAAGAGTTTACAACTGACACGCTTTTTACCCCCAACTCCAGTCAAAATTTGTTTAAATGCCAAATTACAGGAAGACAACAAGCAGTTTTTCAGAATTGAGCCCGTATCAGGCAAGATGGGTAATCAACTGATCAATGCCCTGCGCAATCAGATTGTGGGGGTCTTAGAAAATGCCCAGCAACAAGCCGAACAGCGCGGCATTGTTATCAAACAACAACGGCAAAAGCAGATGCATACACTGTTAGGTGATGAGCTGGCCAGATTACAAAGTTTACAGCAGGTCAACCCAGCCATTAGACCAGAAGAAATAGAGCACTTGGCCAAACAAATCGGCAGCTTAGATGAGTTGATAAGCAATGCTAAACTGCATTTAGAAGCAGTACGTTTGGTAGTCAATAATCCTTAATGGCGCTGTTAAACTACGCGCCCCCCCTTGAGCCTTATCTGAGTATCCTTTATCAAGACAACGATATAGTGGTATTAGATAAGCCAAGTGGTTTATTAAGTGTACCGGGCAAAGCAAAAGAACACGCCGACTCACTGCAAACCAGAGTACAGCGAGTATTTCCGACAGCTACTGTGGTTCACCGCTTAGATATGGCCACCTCAGGTATTATGGTAATGGCGATGAACAAAGCCGCTCACCGCCATCTGTCTCGCCAGTTTGAATTACGTCAGACTCAAAAGACTTATCAAGCACTTATTTTCGGCTCCCCCGCAAGCAACTCGGGGGAGATTGATTTACCACTCATTTGCGACTGGCCAAACCGTCCCAAACAAATGGTAGATATGCAGCTCGGTAAAAAAGCCCTGACCCGTTGGCAACTTATAGAACGAGGTGAACACAGCTGCCGAGTTGAGCTTTCTCCTGTGACTGGTCGCTCCCACCAACTTAGAGTACACATGCTCAGTATGGGTCACCCTATCATTGGCGATCGTCTTTATGCTCATCCGCAAGCCTTAGCTTTGGGTAAACGCCTGCATCTGCACGCCACTACCTTAGGATTTAGTCACCCAACGACGGGGCAAATTCAACAGTTTCGTAGTAAGGTACCGTTTTAAACACCCCTCAAGTCTACGAATATTTTTCCGATACAGAAGCGATAACTACCATTATAGGTTAACGTGAACTTCCGACTATTGCTCTGCATTGTAGTGTTTTTACACAGTATCACTGTGGCCGCGGCTGTGGATAAACAATTGTTGCACGACTTAGATTTACGCCGTGCACTGTTTAGTGATGAATACAGCATTCTCGATGTGGCGGGGCAGGAAATGCTGGTAATAATCAATGAAAATACCACGGCAATTTCTAGAGGCACAGCTTTACTGGTAACCGACAATGGTATGTCCATCAACAGCCAACAAGGTTTAGCGCCTTTGGTTAAACAACTGATAGATTTAGGTTGGGTCACCATGTTAATACCCAGCCCTTCCAGTGATTTATTTCTGCCTGAAGAAATCGTCATTGAGCCAGATAATGCCAATCCCCCTCCCCTCCTTTCAATCAAGGCTTCTGTCAGTCAATTAAACCAGCAAGTTTTTGATGAACATCTAGAGCGTGTAAGCCTTAACATGCAAGCTGCACTGGAAAAAGCCCAAGAATATCCGGGTTTTGTATTAGTGATAGCGCAAGGCACCAGCGCCGCTACTCTTGCGCAACTTTATGCCGAACAAAAACTCGCAAGCCCCGATGCCTTTGTGGTTATCAGCCCCTATTGGCCAGACCGCAAATTTAACAATCAACTTGCGAGTTTTCTGGCAAACACGCCAATGCCGGTGCTCGATATTTACAGTAAGTGGGATAATAGCTGGAGCCAAGCGAGCATTAAGGCACGTAAAGTGGCTGCTATTCGAGCTTTAAAACTGCAGTATCGGCAGAGGGAAATTGTTGGTGTAGGTTTAGTTCAACAACCTGCCACTTATGTGAGTAAAGAAATTTATGGCTGGCTCAGTCATATGGGTTGGTAATCCGCAATATAATAAATTACATAAACCGGATAGGATAAATATATTTTATTCTACCAATAGTTTTGCAGAAAAATAAAAAAATTGGAACTATAATTAGGGCAGTTTCAATTCTGATGTAGAACTCCAAGAATCGTGCCTACTGTCGAAAAATTTGTTGATAAAAAAGCTAAGCAACTCGCATTTTATGTGCAAGCTTATCTTGCCCAGCAAATAAACTACTCAGAACTCGATTTGTTTTTTTGGGATACCATGGAAGAGTGGGCACAGATTGAACACGGCAAACAACTTCCCTACGGTAAAAACGAAAAAGTATTTTGGCATTTAATGCATCAAATCCATTTTTGGCCCCAGCATAGTCTGTTACACGATAGTTATCTGCGAGGTGAGTTAGCAACCTGTGTTGATTTTTTACAAGGTGCTGGCCAATACCCCTTCCCTATTGATTGTGTGGGTATACGTCCCTAATCCAAAGCAACATTTAGCTCCCTGGTGATTCACCTCGTTCTAAGCGCGCGATATGCCCGCGGATTGACCATAAGAATAGCAAACTCGGAATAACCATGGCTGCAGTCAAGATGAAAAACCCACTCCAATTACCGTCCATCCAATCCACCAAAAAACCACTGCTTGAGGCCATAAAGGTTCTGCCTAATACTCCCAGCGAAGCCATTAACGCGTATTGTGAAGCCGAAAAAGCCTGATTACACAGCAGTGAAATAAAGGCCACCAAAGCCACTGAACTCCAGGCTGCGGTAAATCCATCGACAAATATGGTGGCTGCATATAAGGCTTTATCCGGCCCCACTTGCGCCATCAAGGCAAACATTAAATTGCTCGCTGCCATGGCAATACCACTCACCATTAAACCTCGATAAATCCCATAACGAATATTGACCATGCCGCCTAGTACGGAAAATACTATGGTTATCCACCAAGTCATCAGTTTTGAATAACTGCCAATATCACTATTGGTGAAACCCAGTTCTTTATAAAAAACGATACTCATTCTGCCTAAAAAGGCCTCACCAATCTTAAACAAAAAGATAAACAACAAAATAGACAAGGCAAATTTGAAAGTATTACGCTGAAAAAAATCGCGAAAGGGTTCCACCAAAGTCACCAATAACCAATTGACTACTTTCTGCCTAACACTGACTAAGCCACCATTGGCTGCTTGCCACTGTGCGTAGGCTTTAGCTGCAACTTGTTGACGGTATTCACGATCTGTAACAGGCTCCTCTGCGGCAAGCACCACAAGAGACAATAAAGCCATAATGCCAGCCAGCACAAAATAGATTTCAGACCACAACCAATTAGGAAGATCAGCAATAAAAAACGGAATAGCTCCTAAACCACCAAAACCTGTCCACCACCCCGCAGTAGCCATTGCGGAGGCCGCTGACAACTTGTCTTTTTCATGTGGTTTAATAACATCAATGCGATACGCATCTATGGAAATATCTTGAGTAGCAGAAAACAAAGCAATAGAAAAACCAACCAAACCTGCCAACAATAACTGCTCTTTAACCGGCACCACCGCCAAACCAATACAAGCCAATACAATAAGTATTTGGGTGCATAAGATCCATCCGCGGCGTTGCCCTAAAAAAGGCGGTTTTATTCTATCCAGTAAAGGGGACCATAAAAAGTTTATCGAATAAGCAATAAACATTGAGCCAAATAAACCGATAGAAGAGCGACTCAAACCTGACTCCTGCAACCACGCAGCTAAGGCTGAGCCAATCATGACCCAAGGAAAACCACTAGCAATCCCAAATAAAAAGATGAAGAGCAGACGTTTGTCTTTGTAACACAGCAGAGTTGATTTAAATGTGTGGTTCACGGCTAAAACATTAGTGAAATCATCAGCCTATTGGATCATGTTCGAGGGGGATAAGCAATGAAATATTAGGCATAAGTACTACACTAATACAGCTTATTCACCCGCGACCACGACCTTATTACGACCTGATAATTTTGCTCTATATAAAGCCTGATCGGCAGCTTCCAGCCATTGCACATGATCTTTGAATTTTTGCTCAAAACCAGCGATGCCCACACTGATGGTAAACTTTATTTCATGCTCTTCATGCACCACTGTGTATTTTTCAACTAAGCGACGGATCCGTTCGGTTAAAAACTCTACATTGGCGACGGGTGTATCGGGTAATAAAATAGCAAACTCTTCACCACCATAACGCCCACAAACATCAGTTTCACGGGAGGCTTTTTGGATCAATTTCGCCAAGGCTCGGATGACATCATCACCGGCAGGATGACCGTAGTTATCATTGACCTTTTTAAAGTGGTCGATATCTATCATGACTACACTGGCGGGTTTATCGTTACGTTTCTCGCGTTTAAATTCCAGTTCAAACTGCTCTTCCCAATAACGACGATTAAACAAACCGGTTAAACCATCTACTCGACTCACTTTTTCCAACTCTTTGTTTAAGGTCTGGATCCCCAAGCGGTTTAATGCTTCATCAGTGACGTCGTAGACCACAATACAGATTTGTTCTACTTGGCCACTTAATGATGCCAGCGGAAAGATGGTGATATTTTGATACATATGCTCACCATGAGAGGTGATGGGTCTATTGGTACCAAATTTAAACAAATAAGGTCGTTGTTCCCAGATGACAAATACTGGGCAACGGAGAGAAAATGCCGGTTCGGCTTTACGTATTAACCAATTTTTATCAATCTCGGGAAAAAATTCAAAGATACTTTTATCTTTGATAAATCCAGGCACTATGTTGCTATGGTTTTCCATAAATTGGTTCCATACCTGCACTTCATAGTTTTTGTTAAGTACAACAATTCCTATTTCGATGGATCCAAGTAAGTCATGTTTCCAGTGCATTTCGGCAAGGGTCGAATCAACTGCCATAATAGAGCCTTAAGATTATAATTTAACCAATTTATGTAAAATCAAATCAATGGATTGATTTGGAAACAGTAACAACAAATCAAAGTTTATATTTTGAGCTTTAATTGAATATGCAATTTCTATCGCCAAAATCTTATCTTGTTTTTTAATATTACTTTTTAAGATGTCATCCAAATCACAATGCCTGCCTAAGATGATGGGATGGTTATGACTAAAAGTAACATGCAGTTGCTCTGATAAAGCATTTAAACAGGCACCAATTAGAATATTCGAAATATCCATCAAAGCTTCCAGTTCTAGGCTCTCTGGGTTGTTTGCCTCATCGTACTTTAAGAGTTTTACCATATTGGCAAAATTTGATTCATTGAAGATGACAAGAGCTTCGCCATTAATGCCCGAGCCAATAAAACCTTTTGATACCGCCGAAACACGCTCATTACCATGAATGTCGGTAATCGCCATGTGTAATTCGTTATTGGTAATTAAGTTAACATTGGGAATGGGTAAATTAATAAACTCACCCAACATTTTTGCTAAGCTTTCACCGGCTTGCCCCATCGCCACGTTAGCCATTTCACGATAAGCATCGAGGCTTTCGTCACGGGATTCCATTTCAAAATGTGGTATTGCCTCAACTCTGTTGCTGGCACTTGCGTCACCCGCATATAGGCCAAATTGGTTGAGGATTTCGATAAGTTTGTCATTATCAATGGGCTTGCGAATAAAATCGATGGCGCCCATGCCGATCATTCTGGCTCTGGCTTCAGGCTGTACATCGCCCGAAACAACAATCACCATGGTGGGTAAGTCTTCATCGCGGATTGCCTGCATGGTTTGATAACCATCCATTACCGGCATATTTAAATCAAGAAACATCACATCCGCTTTACCAGCACGGATTAACTCGAGAGCTTGCAAGCCATTTTCTGCATGACTTATTTCAACATCCCAGCCATCAGGAATTGAGCGTTCCATCTGGCGCCGGGCAAAACCAGAATCATCACAAATGAGTACGGGTGTTGTCATACGGCTAGGTTTACCTTCTTACATAAGTTAAATTGCCACCGGCGCTTTGATATGCCCATGAGCCTGATAGTTTTGTAGTTCAAAATCATCAATTTTAAAATCAAAAATATTGTTAATCTCAGGATTTATTACCATAGTAGGCAAAGGAAAAGGTTCTCTACTCAATTGTAATTGCGCTTGTTCTAAATGATTAGAATACAAGTGCGCATCGCCAAAAGTATGAATGAAATCACCCACTTGCAAATTACAGACCTGTGCAATCATCATAGTCAGTAATGCATAACTTGCAATATTAAAGGGTACACCAAGAAAAATATCACCACTACGCTGATAAAGCTGACACGACAACTTGCCGTTTAATACATAAAACTGAAACATAGTATGGCAAGGTGGTAAAGCCTGTCTGCCCTGTTGAGCGTTTTCTCTAGGCGAAAAACGCGTATCAGGCAATACACTAGGGTTCCAAGCGCTGACAATTAACCGTCTTGAGTCAGGATTATTTTTGATCTGCTCCATCAATTCACTGATTTGATCAACCACTTGGCCGTCAGCACCTGTCCAACTACGCCATTGCTGACCGTAAACCGGACCTAATTCTCCATCCTCGGTGGCCCACTCATCCCATATTTTTACGTTATTTTCACTCAAATAACGAATATTGGTTTCGCCTTTGAGAAACCACAGTAGCTCGTGAATAATCGAGCGAAGATGGCATTTTTTAGTGGTCACTAAGGGAAAACCCTGACTCAAATCAAAACGCATTTGGTAACCAAAAACACTGAGAGTACCCGTGCCGGTGCGGTCTTCTTTTTTAATGCCAGTATCCATCACATGGCGCATCAACTGTAAATATTGCTGCATTTCTTAAAATCTCTGCTTGGTTAACAACTAGGCTTTTGCTTTAACTTTATTTTTTACACCAGTGTCTTTGGCGACACTAAGTGGCTGTGTTTTATAAGCCCACAATATTAATAATAAACCACCTAAGACCATGGGTAACGACAATATCTGCCCACGTGAAATAAAGTCTAGGTACAAACCGATATGCTCATCAGGCTCTCGGAAATATTCGATAATAAAACGGAAACTACCATAACCAAGTAAAAACATGCCACCGACAGCCCCTGTAGGCCGCGGTTTGCGAGAAAATAGCCACAAGATCATAAATAACACTACACCTTCCAAGGCAAATTCATAAAGCTGTGAAGGGTGCCGCGGTAGCCCACCAGCATTGGGGAATATCACCGCCCAAGGTACATCTGTAGTACGTCCCCATAATTCGGCGTTCATAAAATTGCCTACCCGTCCAGCGCCTAAACCAATAGGCACTAATGGTGCGACAAAATCTGTCACGGTTAAAAACCCACTATTGGTTTTACGGGCAAACCACCACATGGCGGTAATAACCCCAAGTAAACCACCGTGAAAGGACATGCCGCCGGTCCAAATTTTAAACAGGTATAAAGGGTCATCGAGAAAAGTCGTAAACTGATAAAAGAAAACATAGCCGATGCGGCCACCAAGGATCACTCCAAGAAAACCCCAAAACAACATGTCGCTAAGCTGATCTTTAGTCCAATTAGTGCGGTTTAAGCGTTTACCTGCCAGCCAAAATGCGGCAACAAAACCAATCAAATACATCAGGCCATACCAGCGTAAGCTGACTGGCCCTATGCTAAAAATCACTGGATCAATTTGGGGAAATATAAAATAACTATCATTCATCAGATTTTGTTTATCCTAACAACATACGCAGGCTGACCAAGATCAAAAATCCTGCAAAGATTTTTTTTAATATATGAGTATCAAGCTTTTGGCCCAACTTAACCCCATAGTTGGCTGTCAACATAGACAAGGTGACAATACCCGCCGTCGCAGGTAAATAGACGTAACCAAAGGACCATTGTGGTAGTTCATTGTGCCCCCAGCCCGCCTGAATAAAGCTTAACGAACCAAACAATGCGATAACCAAGCCACAAAACGAAGCACAACCAATCGCTTGGCGTATATTAACTTTATACCAAACTAATGCAGGCACTAAAATAGCGCCTCCACCTATGCCCATCAAGGCCGACAAGATGCCTGTACCTAAACCCACCGAACTTAAATTGACTTTGTTTACTTGATTTTTTGACTCTACACGTTTGCCAAATAACATATATAAAACGATGAGCAGTACCAACACCGCAAACAATTTTTTGAGCCACTCGCCAGGGATCACCGTAGCTAACTGAGCACCAATTATAGCGCCAATGGCAATACCTAAGCCACTGTATATCAAAACAAACCGGTTTAAGTTGCCTAACTTATATTGCGTAAAAGAGGCGGAAAAACTCGTGAAAATAATGGTAGATAAGGACGTCGCTATGGCCATTGGCATAGCGTAACTAAGGCTCACATCTAGTTGATGCATAAACAAATACACCAGCGCAGGCACCATCACTAAGCCCCCGCCAATACCCAAGAGCCCGGCTAATAACCCCACGACAGAGCCCATTAGCAGACACCATAGATAGATACTGATCAGCGCGTCCAATTTTTAGCTATCCCACAACATAATTCAAAATGACTAAATCCCAGCTCTGACTAAGCCGCCAAGCCCGATGGTTTCGAGATATAAATTCACTTCTTGGCGCACATCGCGAGGATTATCTAATTTCAATACCCGCTGCAATAACCACTCAGATTGCTGCAAACTGACATTACGCACCACCCATTTTACTTTGAGCAAGTTATGGTTATTCATGCTCAATTTACGATAGCCCATGGCTAACAGTAGCACTGTCCCAGCCGGTTCACCGGCCAATTCGCCACATACAGTAATGGGAACCTTCAGTTCATTAGCTTGTTGCACTATGCTGTACAACGCTGCCAAAACCGCTGGATGATAGCTGTCATAAAGATCAGCAACCCGCGCATTATTACGATCTACGGCTAATAAATACTGGGTTAAGTCATTGCTACCAACCGAGAAAAAATCCACATGTTTGGCTAATTGCGGTAACTGATAAATAACGGCTGGTACTTCCAACATCACACCAATTTTGGGCGCGACTATCACTTCACCTTTTTCTGCCGCTTCTTCAGATACTTCGTACAGGGCTTGGTTGATCAGACGTTTGGCTTCTTTCACTTCGTTAACCGAGGTGATCATCGGCAACATAATATTAAGATTATCCAAACCAATACTGGCCCGTAACATCGCACGAATTTGTACCAAAAATATCTCGGGATGATCCAAGGTTAAACGTATGCCACGCCAGCCTAAAAACGGATTTTCTTCAGTGATCGGAAAATACGGCAAGGGTTTATCGCCCCCCACATCCAAAGTGCGCATGGTCACTGGTTTGTTGGGCTGAGCCTGCAAAAGGGTACGGTATAATTTGACTTGTTCTTGTTCGGTGGGAAAACGCTCACGCATCATAAACGGAATTTCAGTACGAAATAGTCCAACCCCGTCAGAATAAGGATTATCATTTTTTTCTGCTTCGAGTGATAAACCGGCGTTAACCAACAAACTCATCACACAATTGTCTACTGTGATAGCGGGCAATGTATCTTGAGTTTTTATACGTTCGCTAAGCGCTTGCTCTTCTTGGATCAACAAACCAAATTCATGACGAATAGTCGCGCTAGGTGACACAATCACATCACCGGTATAACCATCGAGCAAAATTTCTTTTTCATTCAGCAGAGAAAAAGGCACATTGGATAAACCCATCACCGCAGGCACACCCATGGCTCTGGCCATGATAGCAGCATGGGAGTTAGTCGAGCCACGCATAGAAATGATGCCGACCAATTTGCTACTTGGAAACTCCGCCAACATGGTTGCCGTGACTTCTTCGGCGATTAAAATAGCGTTATCCGGATATATACGTTTAAGGGCTTTAGCTGCCTCGCCACCTAGTATATTAGCCAGCACTCGATTGCCCATGTCTTCAACGTCTACTGCACGTTCGCGCATATAAGGGTCAGACATGGTTTGAAATTGGCTGATGTAGGTCTCTACCACCATTTTAAGTGAGCTGGGGGCATCCCAACCGGCATTAATTTTTATCTCAACTTCACGCCCCAGACTATTGGCGTCGAGTAAATGATGGTAAAGCTGGAAAATCGCCCTGACATCATCAGGTACTTCACCTTGTATGCGCTCAGATAAAACCGCGACATCTTCACGAGTTTGTTTAACAGCATTGCGATAGAGCAAAACTTGCTGGGTGGCATCTGCATTTCGGCTAGGTACATGGTTACGAATATTCACCAGCATGTTGCTGACATAACCCGTGCCTTTAGCTAAACCTGATGAACCAGGTACACCTTTAAGGGATTTTTGCCAATCTTTAGGAACGTTATGTTCCAATAGATGCACCGAGCCTCTGGCCTTGGCATTAGCAATTTGTGCCGCCAATTGTGTTGCCAAGGTAACTAAAAAGGCTTCTTCATCTTCGCTAAACTTGCGCTTTTTTTTCTGCTGTAGGGTAATGACACCCAATACTTTGCGCTGATGGATGATCGGTGCTCCCAAAAAAGCATGGAATAGATCTTCCTGTACTTCAGCATAATATTTAAAACGGGGATGGGAGGGCGCATCACTGAGGTTGATAGGTTCTTCACGTTGACCGATAAAACCAATTAAACCTTCTGAAAATCCGATAGTTACCTGACCGATAGCTTCTTTTGCTAAACCTTGAGTCGCCACCAACAAAAAATGTTGTTGTTCATAGTTAGCTAAATAAATACTGCAAGAATCAACCTTTAAGGCTTCTATCAAACTATTGGCGAGGCAATTTAAAGCCTCGTCCAAATTGGGCGCTTGATTCACTTCCTGAACAATACGTTTTAGGGTGGTCAACATAGCTTTTTATGCCTTGCGCCGGCGCAGTGATTTATAAGCTTGCGGCTGATTGACAATAGCCAGTTCGGGCATTGCAGTTGGCGCAAATTCTTTCATGACGCGACGATAAACCTCGCGTTTAAACGACACTACATTACGCACCGGATACCAAAAACTCACCCAGCGCCAGTTATCAAATTCAGGATGACTTGAATGTAATAAATCTACGTCTTCTTCTTTACAAGTCAGTTGCAGCAAAAACCATTTTTGTTTTTGCCCAATGCAGACCGGGTTACTCCCTTGTCTTACTAGTCGTTTTGGTAATTTGTATCGCAACCAATTTTTAGTCACGGCCAGAATTTTTACATCTTCTGGTTTTAAGCCCACTTCTTCATGAAGTTCGCGATACATCGTTTGTTCAGCAGTTTCATTTTCATCGATTCCGCCCTGCGGAAACTGCCAGGAATGTTGCCCATAGCGCCTTGCCCAAAATACTTGTCCTAGTTCATTGCAAATTACTATGCCAACATTGGCGCGGAATCCTTCGGCATCAATCACTTAGACTCCCGAGAACTCAATTCTTTAATTGTCTGGCATTCTTCCATAAACTACTGGGCTTTCAAAGGAATAAAACATGTCAAAGTGGCGCAGAATGATTATTTCTATCAACCAGCCTTGGGTTTAAACGATATGACAAACACAGATCAGCGTGGCATTGCTTATTTTTATTGGTTTGCCGCCCTGAGTTACCTTTTCAGCAGTGAATTATTCGCTTACGCTTTACATGGTCTACATAAAGCCATGCCTATTTTATTTTTAGCAGCAAGCAGCTTAATTTTGACTCGTGGCACGCTTCGGCTGTGGTTGGTGTTTGCGCTTTTTGCCAGTAGTTGTGGCGATATGTTGTTAGCCAGCGAATTAGAACAAAGTTTTATATATGGATTAGCCGCCTTTGCTTTTGCTCATTTGTGCTACAGCCTGTGTTTTATACCTTGGTTTTTTTGGTCGACTAAGCCCCTGAAATTTATTGCCTTGTTGCTGGTTGTGTTAGCGTTAGTCTTATTTAAGGTAATACCACAAACAGCAAACTTGCTGATCCCCGTATTAGTTTACATGGCGATAATTTTACTGATGGCTTGTTTGGCCATATTTGCCAAACAAAATACGTATTGGTTAACGCTAGGCGCATTATTTTTTGTACTGTCAGATAGTTTGATCGCCCTGAATAAATTTGTTTTTACCCTGCCTTACGAACACCTGCTGGTGATGGTTACTTATTACCTAGCCCAGTATTGTTTGTTTATCGGCTGTATTAAGCAGGTTAAACATCATGCTGAGCCATAACTCTGAGCCACAAAACCTCAACGAATTAATGACCCGAGCCGCGCAGATTGCCGGCTTAACCCTAGGGGAGCTTGCCACTAAAGCGGGGATTAAAGTACCAGCTAACTTTAAACGGGAAAAAGGTTGGACGGGGCAACTGCTTGAACTTTGTTTAGGTGCCAGCGCTGGTTCTAAAAGCCAACAAGATTTTGCCCATCTGGGTATTGAACTAAAAACCATTCCTATTGATATGAGAGGCAAGCCCCTCGAAACCACCTATGTTTGTTATGCTCATTTAACGCACATTGCAGGCATTGAATGGCATAACTGCAACGTTAAAAACAAACTCAAACAAGTCTTGTGGGTGCCCATCGATGGCAGGCGTGACATAGCCCCAAAAGACCGCATTATTGCCACGCCGTTTTTATGGTCCCCAAGTGTTTTGCAAGATCAGCAGTTACGCCAAGATTGGGAAGAGCTAATGGAATTGATTGCGCTGGGTAAAATTGAAAATATCACCGCCCGCCATGGCCAATTTTTACAACTTCGTCCTAAAGCCGCCGATGGTAGAGCCTTAACCGATGCCATTGGCCCCAACGGCACAATAATTCAAACTCGCCCTCGAGGGTTTTATTTACGCAAGGAGTTTACGCAGCAGATCCTAACAGACGCCTTTCGCTAAGGTTGCGGTGTAGGAAGGGTAAATTGGATCAACTCAATTAATTGTTTTATCTCGGCAAATTGATATAAATGCGCCCTACTTGAGCTCGCAATATAACGACTAGCAGAATGCAAAGAAGTAATATAACGATAGTATTCAACTGCATCTTGCTGCCAAGCCACGAGTCCAGCCCTTGCAACTTCATCTGCTTCAGCATCGATGTATTCACTTTCAAACTCCGTATCTATCACTATAAGTGGCATAGTAGTAGGCCAAGTTGTGGCGGCGGCCGCGTCTAGATCCTCATCATAGATGGCTATTTCATTAAATAAATTAAGTTGATTAGCTATCTTTAGTCTAGCTCGTTGCAGTTTTTCAACATAGTGCCAATCTATGCCCGGCGCACTACCACTTAAGGCCTGTAATAGGGCTAAATCAGTGGCGTTTTTTTGCTCTGTACGAGAGCTATAATTTCCAGCTTGAACATAATCAAGATAAGTGACTAAATTTTGCTTAAAGGGTAAGGCATCGTTTTTATAACGGCTAATAGAAAAAGGCGAGAGCACGTCGGGATCAATCATGATCACCTGTTTAATCGCTTGCTGCTGAGGATGCTTAGCTAAGTACATCTGTACACTGATGTTACTGCTGGCAAAGGCCACGACTAAGGCATCTTTAACCTGCATATGCTCAAAAACCAAAGCAAGATCCTGAGCAAAATGCTGATAACCCACCTTGGCCTGCGGTGTCGCCTCAACCAAACCCGCTCTGTCCAAGGCAATCACTCGATAGGTTTTGGCTAATTGCGGTCCTAACCACGCCCACCACGCTGAATCAGAATGCCAAGTATCAATTGGGCCGGACAATAACACTATGGTAGGTTTGTCTATGTCATTCTCAGTATTCCAACTCTCATAATGCAAACTATGGCCATCAACCTTTAGGGCTTGCGCCAACAATGACTGACAAGCACTGCTTAACATCAATACATAAAACAAGGATTTAAAAATACTGGCCATGGATGATCGTCGAATAGGCTGCTGAGCGATGTTTGAGCTTACGTCATTTAGCTTCTACCGCCTCATTAACTGCGCTAAAAAGGCTAAAAAATCAGACCAAGATAATTAACTATCACATTGTCGAGGAAATACGCCACAAAGCACAAACCCAATCCACTCTGTCTGTGATTTTTAGCATTGCATCAAATAGCTTGCACCTTCGCTAAGCTTAGAACTATGTTAGGCTCAACCCAGTTTATGAGCACAGCGACAACAGATTAAATGCAGCCGTCTTTATCTAGTGAAAACATTAAACAGATTGCTTATCAAATACTCAACGGTTTTGATAAAAGCTTTCGCTGGTACAGCCGTATTACCCGAGGCGCACAACAGCGTTTTGAACAAGCCCAGTGGCAGGCTATACAACAAGCGGTTAAAGAGCGTATCAGCATCTACGAACAAAGCCTGTCGGCGGCAGTCAGTGACATCTATCAACATGTCAGCCCCATGCAACAAAACCATCAATTCTGGTGTTCACTCAAAGCCGAATATCTCAGGTTATTAGACGATCACCCCCAATATGAACTGGCTGAAACATTTTACAACTCGGTGATTGGTCGTTTGTTTAAACATCAGAAGATTGACGACAGCATGATGTTTGTGTTGCCCAGTCGTTGTTATCTCTCAGGCCAAGATAGAACACAAGTAGTGCACAGTTTTGACACCACTGGCACAGTGAGAAAACTACTAGATGATATCTTTAGTACCTATCGTTTTAACATTCCTTTCGCTCATCTGGATCAAGATTTAACTCTGGTTGATCGCATTATCAGGCAACATTTAACCCCTTCGCACTTAGCCAGTATTCACACCATAGAATTACTCAAACCGGTGTTTTATCGCAGCAAATCAGCTTACCTAGTGGGGCGGATTTGCATGCCAGAACAGACATTGCCCTTTGTAATAGCCTTGATGCTGGATGAGCAACAACAATTAGTAATTGATGCAATCTTGTTGGAGCCCAGTGATCTGAGTGTGATCTTTGGTTTTGCCCGCGCTTATTTTATGGCCGACACCCAATATCCGGCAGAAGTTGTGGCGTTTTTACATGAGCTATTACCCAATAAAAAGTATTTTGAACTGTATATTTCTATTGGTCTGTATAAACACGGTAAAACCGTCTTTTATCGCAATTTTTTACAACATCTCGATCACTCTAGTGATTACTTCACTTTTGCCCCTGGTGTGCGGGGTTTGGTGATGTCGGTGTTCCACTTACCATCTTATGGTATTGTGTTTAAAATCATTAAAGACCACTTTCCTGAAAGTAAAAGTGTCAGCCGGGAGCGCGTTAAGGATTGTTATCGTTTAGTCAAAATGACTGATCGAGTGGGTCGTATGGCGGATACCCACGAATACATGAATTTCCGCCTGCCCAAAAACCGCATGTCTACAGAATTACTCAACGAGTTATTACAAGAATGTGGCTCTAGCATCGAGCTAACTGACGATGAAGTCATCATCAAACACTTGTACATCGAACGTAAGATGACGCCCTTAAATCTCTACCTTGAACAAGAGCAAGATCCACAAAAAATTCGCCACGCCTTAAATGAGCTAGGCCTGTGCATCAAACAAATTGCCGCCGCCAATATTTTTGCCGGTGATATGCTGCATAAAAACTTTGGCATTACCCGTCACGGCAGGGTGATTTTTTATGATTATGATGAAATTTGTTATATGCACGAAAGGGAGTTCCGAGCCTTGCCTAAATCAGATGACCCTTATGCTATCGACACTCTATCAGTAGGACCGACTGACGTATTTCCAGAACAGTTTGAACACTTTATTGTGGGTAAAAAAGCGTTAAAGCAGATTTTGAAAGAATTACATGGCGACTTAATGACCCAAGAATTTTGGCTAGAAGCTCAACGTAAAGCTGCTAGCCGAGAAGTGCAGTATTTTTGGCCCTATGCTCAAAACAAACGCTTAGTGAATCAACAGTTGGTGAATGGTCTTTAACCTTAAGTTAATAAAGTGCCAGCACGATGAGACTAATAGAACAGCAAAAACCTAGGCCCCAGCAGATACTGCGCACAAGGTGCACGTCAAACCAATAACAAAATAAATACGCTACACGTGCCACTATAAAAGCAATACATAAATATTGGGCGATAGGGCCAACTTGATTCAATGCGACAACAGCCAGCGCCCCAGGAGTAAACATGATTAATGCTTCAAAACAGTTTTCATGGGCTGCTTTAGCACGTGCACCAAAGCCAAGCAACGCGTTTTGTTGAGCTCTTGGGTGGTGGTTATCATAGCCCCCCGGTTGTTTATTTTGCGCAAAAACTAGGGGTGCTTTAGCAATAATTGGCATCAAAGTAGCAATAAGTAAACAAACCAAAATCAGTGTCATATCATTCCCAACATTTAAAAACTAAAGATAGCGAAGCATTAGTTCACGAGCTTATCAGCACTGGAGGCAAACAAATACCATTGCCGATTTTGGTCATAGACTATTACATAAGATCAACAATGTTTTACCTTACGAATAAGACAATAGAGTCAGATAATATACATTTAACCTACTAATTGGGTTTAAGCTAACTATCTTTAGTTTACACTAGACAGATAATTGCCATCAAAATGGAATTGTAATGCTAAATCTAAAGCCGCTATATCAAATAACGTCGGATAGCCAACTGTCATTTGACCAGAAGATGCATGCCCTACTGCAATTAGGTCTGCAGTATTTCCAACTAGATATTGCCATCATCAGTGAAATAAAAGACGATGACTACATTGTTTATCATGCGATTTCACCCGACAATTCACTGTTAATAGGCACCATATTCCCTATTAATGACACCTACTGTGTTCATACCTTAGCCAATGATGAAGCAGTATCATTTCACCACGCTGGCACCAGTCATATAGCACAACATCCTTGTTACTTAAATTTCGGTTTAGAAAGTTATATTGGCGCGCCTATATTGGTTGAAGGCAAACGTTTTGGGACTATTAATTTTTCTTCTAGCCAAGCTCGCGCAGAACCTTTTAATCAAGACGAACATGACTTTATTGAATTACTCTCCCATTGGACTGGCAATGAGATTGCTCGCAATGAAAAGCTTACCCTACTGCAAGCACAACAAAAAAAGATGGCCCAGCAACAAAAATCTTTAGAGCAAATGGGGCAGTTAGCAGGTGTTGGCGCGTGGGAAGTAGATTTAATCAATAATAAAATTTATTGGTCTGAAGTGACACGTCAAATCCATGAGGTGGATACTGATTATTTACCAGAAATGGAAAGCGGCATCAATTTTTACAAAGCCGGAGAAAATCGCGAGCGTATAACTTCACTGGTCAATAAAGCCATAGAACAAGGTGGACATTTTTCAGGTGAATTTGAAATTGTTACCGCAAAAGGCAAGGCTAAATGGGTGGCAAGCAAGGGGCTAGCTGAGCTCGAAAATGGCCAATGTGTTAGGTTAATTGGTGCATTTCAAGATATTACCAGTCAAGTTTACTATCGTGAGCAATTAGAAAAACGCCATGAAGAATTATCGCTTGCACTTGAATCACGAAGTTTATTTTTAGCCAATATGAGTCATGAAATTCGTACCCCGATTAACGGGGTTTTAGGCATGTTACAAATATTAGAAGCTTCATCACTGAATCAAGAGCAACAGCATTTTTTAACCTTAGCCAAAGACAGTGCAAACTCTTTGTTAGGTATAATCAGTGACATATTAGATTTCACAAAAATTGACTCTGGCAAATTAACCTTAGAAAAACACCCCTTTAATTTGAATCAGTTATTAAACAATTGCATCGATATTTTTAAGCCACGAGCACAAGATAAATCCATAAGCCTTATAAAAGAATTTGCTGCAACCCAAAACATAATTGCCCTTGCTGATCCCACTCGATTACGCCAGATTTGTTCAAACTTAGTTTCTAACGCACTTAAATTTACTCATCAAGGTAGGGTAACCGTCACAAGTCACATCCATTTACTACAAGATGATAAAGCCATTATAACAATTACAGTGGCAGACACTGGTATTGGTATTGCAAACGAGCACCTCGCTCATTTGTTCTCGCCCTTCAGTCAAGCAGACGACTCAACAACCCGTAAATTTGGTGGTACAGGGCTAGGTTTATCCATTATTAAAAATTTATGTCAGTTGATGAACGGCGATGTAAACGTAGAAAGTACGCCGAATAAAGGCAGTACTTTTGAAGCAATGATAGAGGTCGAGCTACAAACTGGTGAACAAGCCAATATTGCAGATATTGAATTAGCAAACGATAAAACCAAGCTTGAACATTTGCGAGTTTTGGTTGTTGAGGACAATGAAATTAATCAAATTGTGGTCGGCGAGATGTTAAAACAGCAGCAAATTGAATTTGATGTGGTGGGCGACGGTCTGCAAGCTCTGGCAAAATTAAAGCAGGAAGCGCAAAACAATCGTTTTTATTCGTTAATCTTTATGGACTGTCAAATGCCCAATATGGATGGCTATCAGGCTACTGAAGTGATCCGCAAGTTACCCCCTCCATTAGCGACAATTCCGATCATTGCACTAACGGCCAACGCTATGTCAGGGGAAAAAGAAAAATGTATAGCTAGCGGTATGAATGACTATCTGTCCAAACCCATAGAGCAAAAACTACTTAATGCCATATTAGAAAAATTTGCTTAAAATTGCTTGTCATTCAGCGCTTGAATCACGCTGTTTTTTAATAAAAAATATACTCAATTCAAGGTATTAAGTCACTTAACGACAATGTTTCCAATTTAAGTAACTATACAAAATAGCCACAAGGTAGTTAATCAATGTCCTCGTTATTATGGGTCATCATCAGTACATCACTGGCCGGTTTAGCCATGCCTTTAGGTGGTTTACTTGCCAGACTCGAGCATTTTCAATCTGCTTGGTTAGAAGATGAATTCCGTCATGGGGTAATGGCCTTTGGTGCTGGTGCCTTGTTGTCGGCAGTGGGCCTGGTACTGGTTCCTGAGAGTATTGCCCATGTTAATCTTTGGCAGGCCAGTCTGTATTTTTTAGCCGGTAGTTTAGCGTTTATGGCGCTGGACATAGTGCTCAAAAAAACCAATACACCCGCCAGTCAATTAGCCGCCATGTTAGCTGATTTTATTCCTGAATCTATTGCCTTAGGTGCTGCTATCGCCATTGGTAGCGCCAGTAGCTATTTATTGGCTGGTTTAATTGCCCTGCAAAACATTCCCGAAGGGTTTAATGCCTATCGCGAGTTACGGGACTCGCCCCACTTCAGTACCCGCAAAATTTTGTTTATTTTCCTTGGTCTCGCTATGTTAGGCCCAATTGCTGGGGTAAGCGGATATTTGTGGCTCACCGATTATCATCACACCATTGCCGCCATCATGTTGTTTGCTTCAGGCGGTATTTTATATTCGATATTTCAAGATATTGCCCCTCAGGTGAAACTCGAAAAGCACTGGTTTCCGCCCATGGGCGCGGTATTTGGCTTTTTATTCGGTTTACTTGGTTTTATGCTGGTGCATAAGTGAGGTTTAGTTATACAACAACAGAGGCAAAAGCTGACGAAAAAAGCCTGAATTTTTTATTGGAACAACTTGCCATAACCCAGCCATCAGCAGAGCAAGAATTGAAAATGGATTGGCCAAATCCACACCACTGCCTATTGAACATTAAGCGAGATGACTTAATTCATCCCATTATTTCAGGCAACAAATGGCGCAAACTCAAATACTCCCTGTGCCATGCCCTAGAGAATGACTGTTCACATATTGTCAGTTTTGGCGGTGGATTTTCTAATCACCTGCATGCCTTAGCTTATTGCTGCAAACAACTGAATATCAAATTTACAGCCATCGTCAGGGGAGATTACCGCGCTAACCCCAGCCCAATGTTGCAGGATTTAAGTCAATGGCAGAGTGACATTCACTATGTGGATAAACTGACTTACCAGCGACGGGAGAAACCCGAATATCTAGCTTTGTTACAAAAAGAATATCCTGACGCGATGATTATCCCCGAGGGAGGTTCAAATACTTTGGCTCTGCAGGGAGTGGCGGAAATCGTCAACGAACTAAGTGGACACTATGACTATATTGTCGCCCCCGTGGCCAGTGGCGCTACTTTAGCCGGTTTAATTCACGCCACTCACCAAACCTCATGCAAAATACTAGGGATTGGGGTATTAAAAGGTGAGGGTTATCTTGAGGAACTGGTGCAACAGCTTCTGCCGCAATCCTATGGGCACTGGTCGATTAATCACGAATATCACTGTGGTGGTTATGCTAAAAGTAACATTGAGCTAAGAGATTTTTGCCGAGACTTTTATCAACAAACACAGGTTGATATCGAGCCTGTGTATAGTGGTAAGTTGTTTTTTGCTTTGCGTCACTTAATCCAGCAAGCCTATTTTCCTGTCAATAGTCGCATATTGGCGCTGCATACAGGGGGTTTACAAGGGGCTCGCTGACCTCAGCTAAACAGATACCAACATTGTTTTTTATTCCTTCAGTGTTAAGCTCACCCACAAGATAAAATATTGACGTTAAGGGATTAATTCATGACCAAACTTGCAAAAAAATACTGGCTGCACACATTGTTCTTGAGCTTGTTATTAACTATCTCCGCTTGCACTACGGCTCCTCATACAAGTACTTCCCAAGCAAATAAAAAATTAAGCTTACAAACCGCACGATATGCCCATGCAACCGCAACTGACGGCAAGCTCATTTATGTATTTGCAGGCTCACAAGGTGGGCAGTTTCTATCAGATATCGAAATAATTAATCCGCAAACTGGCGCAGTTAAAGTATTAAGAGATAAGGTAATTCCAAGACGCTATTTTTCTGCAGTGTGGGATGGACACAATAGTATTTACCTCATTGGTGGTCTTTCAGTCGTTGATGGGGAGCCCAAACTGGAACGTCGTGTTGAAGTATTTGACCTGCTTACTCAGCAAATCACTTTTGCAAAACCCACTCCGGGTCCGAGACGCAATAGCCGCAGTGTATTTTTGGATGGGCGCATTTATGTCATGGGCGGCTCGTTTCCCAACAAAGAAAATAACTACCAGTTAAAGTCTACCGCCACCACAGCGGTTTACGATATCGCACAAAATACTTGGACTAAATTGGCAGATATGCCAAGTGCAAAAACAACAGCGGCAGTGGTACAAAACGGCAAAATATATGTGGCCGGCGGCTTTAACCACAGCACAGCTTTAAACGTATTTGAACGTTATGATCCGCTTACCAATGAATGGCAAACACTAAGTCCTTTGCCACAAAACATGAGTGCTCACTCGGCAGCAGTGCTCAACAACAAATTGGTATTATTTGGTGATTATGACAACTTAAATGCGACGCTATTGTATGATTTTGACTCACAAACATGGTCACAACCTGAGATAAACTTCCAAGGCACACGGCATAGTACCGCGACAACAACGGCCGATTTCATCTATGTGGTGGGCGGAAATATAAACTCAAAAGGCGAGTCTTTAGACGTAATTCAAAGTTTCTCCTTATAAAATAAGGACCTAAATTAACCAGATGACAAATCCATGAATTTAACTGAATGGCTACAAGGTTTTGCTGGCGCGTCACCACTCGAATGGATCGCCACAGTAGCCGGTTTTATGTGTGTTTACTTGCTGATAAAACGCAGTATCTGGAGTTTTGCTTTTGGACTTGTTCAGGTCAGCATCTATGCGTGGATATTTTTTGAAGTAAAACTCTATTCCGACATGGTATTGCAGTTTTTTTACATCGGCTTTCAGTTTTATGGTTGGGCTATTTGGCGCAGGTCACAAGATGACAGCGGCCATGTTCTGGTAGTTAAAGGGAGTTTAAACGAATACTTGTTATGGTTGATGGCAGTCATATTAAGCACAGCATTGGTCGGTTATTTGATGTCCAATAATACCGATGCCAGCCTACCCTACCCTGACGCGTTTACTACTTGTGCCAGTCTTGCTGCGCAATGGTTGTTGTCTCATAAAAAGTTGTTTAACTGGGGATTTTGGATAGTAGTAGATATTGTAGCGATTGCGATTTATTGGCAAAAACAGTTGTACCCAACTTCTGCACTTTACTTGTGTTTTTTAGTGATGGCGGTGATCGGTCAATGGCAGTGGTATCGAGCATTCAAAACTAATCAAAATAAGACAGACTCATAGACGTGCCAGTGCTCGGACTAACCTTAGGTAAGTTTGCCCCTTTACACCTTGGCCATCAATTTCTAATTGATAGTGCACTTCAACAAGTTGATCAATTGGTAATATTGATCTACGACTGTGACGAGTTGCCACACATTTCATTGCAACAGCGAGCAAACTGGATTAAACAACTTTACCCTAAGACGCAAGTGTTGCAAGCATTTGACGGACCAAAACAAACGGGTTATTCCCCAGAAATCATTGCGCAACATAATCATTATTTACAAATGCGTTTGCAGGACTATTGTTTTGACTATTTTTTCAGCAGTGAGCCCTACGGCCAACATGTCAGTGAAGCCTTAAGTTGTATTGATGTTAGAGTTGATGAGGCCCGCAGCTCAGTACCAATATCTGCAACCTTAATTCGTCAAAATCCAACGCGTTATCAAGAATTTTTGTCTCCAATAGTGTTCAATGATTTAATGGCCGCACACACGATGCTTTTTTAATTAAACAAATAATTAATGATTAAAAAAATTGTTTTCCTCGGAGGACCTTCCACTGGAAAAACCACCCTGTGCGAGACCCTAGCCAAACGTTTAAACACCATCACAGTCGCTGAGTACGGCCGCGAATATTGGCTTGCACATCAGGTAGAGCGACGCCTTAGTCCTGAGCAATTATTACACATCGCGCAAACGCAAAACCGCTGGGAGGATGAAGCGATTATCACTGCTAGCGACTATTTACTGTGTGATACTAATGCCTTTACTACATGGCATTTTGCCTTGCATTACCATGGCTCAGCCTTGCCTCAATTAAACCAACTCGCGGCAGATTGCTGGTCTCGTTATGCTTTGGTGGTGTTGTGTGGGGATGACATACCTTACGATAACACATGGGAGCGTTCTGGCGATGCCAACCGCCATGAGTTTCAGGCTTTTATTGCTCACTACTTAAGACAACATCACATTCCACATATTCATGTGCAGGGCAGCGTGACTCAGCGATGTAATACTGTGGTGGAACAGCTCAAGTTACTCCCAGCAGAACGCTATCGAGTTTCACTTAATGCCTAGCAAAAGACTTTTTTCTGATCAGGTGCACTGCCAACGTCCGTAATGGCGTATCGAAGCCACACCAAACCAAACGTGATGGTAAAGGCGCGGTTTTATATAGTTGCTCCACGTCTGTGGGCAAAACTCCCAAGCGATGGCGCATAAGTAACATCAACATTTGATGTTGTATGCCCCTTAGGGTATATCGCCATTTTCGGCGCAGATAAAGCCGATAATCCGACGGACGCAAAAGGGATAATGAACGGAAGGAAAACTCTGCTCTACTATGGAAAATACAACGCATCCCTTGATTATCTAAATAGTCATTGCGCCAAACATTACTTGCCACTAACCAAGACACAAAAAAATCTTCACCAATCAAACCAATAGGTATTCGGACCTGCTGTTGCTGCAAGTATAAGACAAATGAGCTGCGCAATGCGTAGCAGTTACCCGCCAACATACCATTAGCAGTCATACGCTGCCGCCAAGCGTCTCGATCACGACCAGTAGCCGGCATCGCTCCCGCCGCTTCAGCTCGAGGAGCTTCATATAGCGCACTGGCTAAGTATGAAAACGTATTAACTGAACAGGTAACATCCCCGTCCATAAAAAAACAGCTATCACTTTCCTTCAACCCAGTGTGAGGCAAAACGTCATGCACAAACAAATTCCAAGCATTGGCCTTGTCGCCAAAATCTGTTTCGAGCAAATAAAGGTTGTTAACTGTGGCGGCTTTTGCGCGCACAACGTCTGTCGTCGCATCTTTACAACCATTTGCCAACACAAATACAGCCACATCTTTATGCTGGGTCGACGCAACAATACTATCAAGAGCTAAACCAATGTTTTTGGCTTCATTATGAGCAAACACAGCGATATACCAAGTGGGAACGCTATTGGTGGAGGACAACTGAGAAACGCTAAAATTGTGACGGCTAGTCGTAAGCTCACCCATGGCAAATCTCGATATACTGTTAGTTTTTTAGCCTAACACGACAGTAAGCTGACTTGAAATAACTTTAATCCGCAAAGTATTGATTCAACTCAGGTTAATCAAAACTTGCTTGAAATATGTGCTCTGTTTATGATGACTTCACTAGCTTGGCTAATGATCTACTTAGAAGGGTCAATAAAACTAGCTTTAACCCTTATAGAGGTCACCAGTTTGAAACTAGAATCAGTGCAGAATATACAATCTGCCAGCCCCTTATTGAGTGTCGGCCTGCCTGTCTATAATGGGGCAAAATGGATAATCGATGCTATCGAATCTATTCTTGAACAGAGTTTTACAGATTTCGAATTAATTATCGTCGACAATGCGTCTACCGACGAGACTGAAGCAATTTGTCGCGATTTTGCGGCTCGTGATACAAGGATTAAATATCACAGAAATCCAGATAACATCGGGCTTTTTAAAAACTTCGATCGTGCTTTTGAGTTATCAACTGGACAGTATTTTAAATGGGCAGCAGACAGCGATTTTTGTCTGGAACATTTTTTCGAAAAATGCATCGTAATATTAGATACCCGCCCTGATGTGGTTTTGGTTTATCCGCAAGCCTATTTACTGATGTTAGATCCTCGTGGTGAAGAGATTATAAGTGAGTATTTTGACGATTTTAATCTTGAAGATGAACGACCTTCTGAGCGTTTTATCAAATACCTCAATCGAGAAAAGATCAATAACGCTATGCACGGCATTATTAGGTCATCAGCTTTACGTAAGACCAGCTTAATCAGACCTCTGCCAGGATCTGATATCAGCATGGTTGCTGAGTTAACTTTGTTAGGTAAATTTGTTGAAGTACCTGAACGATTGTTTGTCAGACGATTTGATGCACAAACATCCACCCTACTAATGAGCAAAGAAATTGCCAAACAACGTAAAACTCCCTTAGGTGCCAGCTTGGCGCAAAAAATTGACTTGCATACCTATCGCTTTATCAGCACTTGCAAAGCCCCTATTAGTATTGCCGAAAAGTGGCGAATTTGTTTCTACCTTATGCGTCGGTTTACTTGGTTACGTCACAAAATTTTGCGTAAAACTTTGTGGTTGATAACTCTGAAACGACAAGCGTTTTAAATGATGGACGTCAAACATACCTATCACATGGCTTAATTAATGGACTCTCACTCTCCTTATAAATCAGCATGTGTTTTAGTTACCGGGGCCAGTGGATTTATTGGCCTCCATTTGTGTCAACGTCTGCTTAAACTGGGCGCTAGAGTTGTCGGAATATATTTGAGCCAAAAGCCCTTAGTAATTGGAATAGAGTGGATACAACTCGATGTTACTGAGCTTGGTGCAGTCAAGGCTCTGATAGATAACTTACAACCGACTTACATTTTCCACCTCGCTAGTACTGTTGACGGCAGACGAGAGCTTAAGGCAGTACAGGCCACTTTCGAAAATAATCTACTGAGCACAATTAATGTCCTAAGCGCGACCCAACAATTAGGTAGTTGCAAAAAGCTGGTGCTCACTCATTCACAAGAAGAACCTGAACGCGGTGATTCTAATGGTGTTCCCTGCTCTCCTTATGCAGCCGCTAAATATGCCGCTAGCGCTTACGCGCGTATGTTTCATGCCTTATATAATTTACCAGTGGTGATTGCTCGGATTTTTATGGTGTATGGGCCGGGACAGAGAGATCTTAACAAACTGGTTCCTTATACTATTCTCCAAGCTCTGAACCAGCGAAGTCCGCAAATTTCAAGTGGCCAACGCAAGATTGATTGGATCTATGTGAGTGATGTGGTGGAGGGTTTATTGCGACTTGGTTGTAGCACTGAACTGGATGGCCAAACAATAGATTTAGGTTCTGGCCAATTTTATACTGTTGCGGATGTTGTCACGAAAATCCTCAAGCAAATAGCGCCTGATCTTAAGCCCTCTATAGGCGCACTTCCCGAGCGTAAGTTGGAACAACAAAGGCTGGCTAAAGTAAGCGAAACAGCGCAGAAGCTGAATTGGCAAAGCCAAGTGAGTTTAGATGAAGGTTTAAACCAGACCATTGCTTGGTATCAAACGCAACAGTACAAAAGTTAAGTCAAAAGATAGCCAAGAGGTTACATATCCATGCTTAAAGATAGCTTTTACTCCACCACCGATGAACTGCAATTGGGAGAGCAACTCCATAACTTGGTAGTTGAGTTATTCCCCATTTGTCGCAGTATCACTGGAAATGGAGTGCGGGAAACCCTTGCAATACTCAAACGATTGTTACCTCTTGAGATACATGAAGTTCCCTCGGGTACTGAAGTGTTTGATTGGCTAGTGCCTGATGAATGGAATATTCGCGACGCCTATTTAAAAAACAGCGATGGCCAACGTGTGATTGATTTCCAAGAGTCTAATCTGCATGTGCTGAATTATAGCCTACCTTTTCATGCCACTTTGCCTCTTAAAAAACTAAAGGAACACTTGTTTACTTTACCCGAACAAGTGGATCTCATCCCTTATCGCACTGCCTATTATCAGCCTAATTGGGGCTTGTGCCTCAGCCAGAATCAGCTAGATGCCCTAGCTGAGGATGACTATGAAGTATGCATTGATTCTTCACTTAAACCGGGCTCACTCACTTATGCAGAGTTACTTATTCCGGGAGAGTTAAAAGAGGAAGTGCTGATATCTTGTCATATTTGCCATCCCTCTTTGGCTAACGATAATCTATCTGGTGTTGCTATTGCTGCTCATCTCGCTCAATTTCTGCAAAATCAAACTCTTCGTTATTCATACCGCTTTGTGTTTATTCCCGGCACCATAGGCGCTATCACTTGGCTGGCGCGAAACGAAGCGACAGTAGCCAATATCAAGCACGGTCTAGTATTGGCCGGATTAGGTGATCCAGGTTGTCTAAGCTATAAACGCAGCCGCCAAGGTGAGACAGAAATAGATCAATCTGCCGCTTATGTACTGCGGCAACAAAATGACTATACACTTGTCGATTTTTCGCCCTACGGCTACGACGAGCGCCAGTATTGTTCACCCGGGTTTAATTTGTCGGTGGGCAGGTTATCTAGAACTCCCCATGGTACTTTTCCTGAATATCACACTTCTGCCGACAATTTGGACTTTGTGCAAGCGGAGCAGCTCGCAAAGTCAATGAAAGCTTGTTTGGATATATTCGACATTCTAGAAAACAATAAATACTACCTTAATGCCAAACCTAAAGGGGAGCCAAGGCTTTCTAAATATGATCTATATAGCGACATAGGTGGTTTACAAGTAACAGCAGAGTCACAAATGGCGATGTTGTGGGTGCTTAATCTCGCCGATGGTCAGCATAACTTATTGGATATTGCACAGCGCAGTAAGCTGCCTTTTGCGCTCCTTGTCTTGAGTGTAAAAACCTTACTAAACCATGGCTTGCTTAAGGAAGTAAAATGAACAGACTCACTACGCAATATTTATTAGTACAACATAAAAGGGATAGGCCATGAAAGTTGTATTTTTTTGTGGCGGTTTGGGCACTCGACTAAGAGAATATACTGAAACCCTACCCAAATCATTGGTGCCCATTGGTGAACAACCGATTCTTTGGCATCTTATGCAGTATTATGCTCATTATGGTCACAATGAATTTATTCTTTGTTTAGGTTACAAGGGTGATTTGATTAAACAGTTTTTTATAAACCAAATAGCAACTGCTCAACATCCAGTTAATAGCTCAGTAGAAGATAATACGCTGCATTTAATCAATGAAGATGGCAGTGATTGGCATATCACCTTTGTGGATACAGGACCAGAGGCCAATATTGGAGAGCGCTTAAGGATGATCCGCCCTTACCTTGTGGCAGATGAAGTATTTATGGCCAATTACAGTGACGGTTTGTCAGATTTACCACTAAACGAGTATGTTGCCCACTTTACTCAACAAGATAAAATAGCCAGCTTTGCTTGTGTGCGGCCAAACAGCAGTTTTCACACAGTAGAACTAAGCCAAGAAGGTTTAGTGCAGGATATTCGTCCGGCACATCAATCAGAATTTTGGATTAATGGTGGTTTTTTTATATTTAAAACTGGCATTTTTGATTATTTACACGAGGGTGAAGAATTGGTTGAAGAGCCTTTTAAACGATTGATCGATGCACAGCAGTTGGTGGCTTACCCTCACCAGGGTTTTTGGGCCTGCATGGATACCCTCAAAGACAAAATTTCCTTTGACCAGTGGGTAGAACAACAAGAAAAACGCTGGCGTGTTTGGCTTAATTAAAAACCTTACCAAATGATCTTTCTAGCGTAAAAGGCCTCGGCATATTGAGCGTTACACTCAACCCCCCTGATCCGCATTAAGGCCAAAAAGGTTTCTTTTTCAAACCAAGAGCGAGTTTGCTGAGTGACAAAGGTAGTATAAATTTGCTCAACTTTACCTTGGCTAAGACTTTCATCTAAAGGTACAAAGGTATTGGGTTGACCAAGATCACCATCCCACTTGAGTATCTCGTATTCAAGAATGGCATGGTTACGCCAAGTATTCCACGTAAGCTCAGCGGCACAGCGGTGATCTTGATGTTTATCTTGCGCGTAATGGGTAAAAATCAAATCAGGGACAAAGTCTTGTTTCAAGATTTCAAAAGCACTTTTAAGCTGTTCACCTTGCCAGGGTAAATACCCATCTTTAAAACCCAATATATCAACTTGAACCTGTGTCGCGCCTTGAGTAAATAGTGCAGCAGCTTGGCGCGCCTCTGCAGCCCTAATGGGATCTGCACCGGTTAATATCACCCAACGAATATGTATATCTGGATTTTGTGCAATAAGACGCATAATAGTACCACCCGCGCCAATTTCTATGTCATCACAGTGGGCACCAATACACAGTAAACGTTCAACTTTTTGCATACTTATCAGAGGCATCATTTACCTTGTACTCTTACTGAACAGTGAATGGCTATTTTTACCTAAGGTAGTATATCGCTTAGCATATTCCTCGGGATTAAAATCCGGGTAAAGTTTATCGCGCTCGGCGATGCACTCTACAGGCAAAGGCCATGTTATCTCAAAGGCCGAATCATCGTAACGAAACCCATCTGACAACTCAGGACGATAGAAATCTGACATCATGTAGAGCAAATCGCTGTTGTGTTCCAGTGTTTGATAAGCATGGGCAAAACCCGCAGGTACATACACTGCATTGTGTTTTTCACTGTCCAGCACCACAGCAAAATGCTGAGTAAAGGTTGCTGAATCAGGCCGTAAGTCCACAACCACATCATAAACACTACCGCGTATACAGCGCACCAGCTTGGCCTCCCGACAAGGCGGCCATTGAAAATGCAAGCCACGTAATGTGCCTTTAAGTCCATTGTGGCATACACTCGATTGCACAAAGTCAGTGGCTAGACCATGTTGCCCAAATTCATCTTCACACCACAGACGTGCAAAAAAACCACGATGATCCACATTGGGCTCAATCTCTATTACAAAAACCCCGGCAAGATCTGTCGCTAAAAACTTCATCTAGCGCTCCAATAAAGCTGCTCATCTAGCTGGCCGGTACGCTGTAAGTAGCTAAGTTGTTTCAAGCGTGTGAAAGCGCGAAATTTATAGATCTCCTGAGTCATATCAATACGTTCAAACAAACGTTTTAATTCCAGCGCGCCTTTTTCCGCAGTCCAGCGACATTGAAAGCCGGGTAACTGAGTCGTGATTTTTTCAAAGGACACCCGATAACTGCGATTGTCACCACTGGGTGGTCCGGTAGTCACTTCACAGTCGGTAAATACCGAAGCGATGATATTAGCAATATCCCGAATACGATAATTTTCATCGCTATGGCCGACGTTAAAAACCTCACCATTAACTGCCTCTATAGGAGCTTCGAGGGCGCAGCGCATCGCCTCACAAATATCTTCAATGTGCACTATGGGTCGCCACGGGCTGCCATCACTGAGCATGGCAATTTTCTTTTGTGTCCAAGCAAGCGCACAAAGATCATTAAGTACAATGTCAAAACGCATTCTAGGTGAAGGGCCATAAGCTGTGGCATTGCGCAAAAAAACCACACTAAAGTCCGCACTGGTCATGGCCATCAAATCCCTTTCTGCTAAGGTTTTGCACCTAGCATAAGCAGTTTGCGGATTTACTGGCGAATCTTCATCCACGATATCACTCAGAGCTGCACCATAGACGCTACATGATGAAGCATAAACGAGACGTTTTACTCCAGCGGTACTTGCTGCTTGGGCAAGCTGCACACTACCTTGATGATTGATTTGGTAGGTGATCTCGGGGTTTTGCTCACCCAAGGGATCATTTGATAGTTCGGCAAGATGAATTATGGCATCAAAACCACTTAGATCTTTGGCAGTAATGCTGCGTAAATCTCTGCACCAAGTATGCGGAATTTGAGGCAAACCAAGTGGATCATGATACAAGGTGCCTTCACGATAAAACCCTGAGTCTAGGCCAGTCACTTGATGACCATGGGCCATTAACCAAGATGCTAGGCGCATCCCGATATAACCCTCAGTACCTGTTACAAGAACATTCATTATTTCACCTCAAAATACTCGGACAGCTGGGATGGGTACCACAAATTTTCCACCCCATTCACGGATCCCAGCCATTTGTTGACTAATCTCATCGGCCAAGTTCCACGGCAATATCAACACGTAGTCAGGACGAGTAGCAAATATGTGCTCAGGTGCAAAAATAGCGATATGGGTGCCTGGGGTAAATTTACCTTGTTTATGAGGGCTTCTATCCACGGTATAAGTAAGCAGGTCTGAACGAATACCACAGTAATTAAGCAAGGTATTGCCCTTACCCGGCGCACCATAACCCACAACAGTTTTACCTTGTCGTTTTGCCTCAATCAAAAATTCCAGCAGTTTCCACTTGGTTTCACACACTTGATTTTCAAAGCTCAAATAACTGCTTAGTTGATCCGCACCACACTCGCGCTCTTGCATACACAATGTCGCCACAGAATCTGCTATTGATAATACGACATTATCACTGTGTTTAGCATAAATTCGCAGTGAACCGCCGTGAGTTGGCAATTGTTCTACATCAAAAATAGTCAGACCATGCAGAGCAAATGCGGCTTGTGTGACATGAAACGATAAGTAAGAAAAATGCTCGTGATAGATAGTATCAAATTGGTTTTCCTGGATAAGTTTCTGCAAGTGCGGAAACTCCATGGTAATAACACCACTAGGCTTTAGCAGTGTTCGCATACCAGAAATAAAATCCCGTAGCTCAGGCACATGGGCCAGCACATTATTACCAATCAGTAAATCTGCCTTGCCATATTCCTGCACCAAATACTCAGCTGTTTTTTGTCCAAAAAACTTAACTACCGTAGGCACTCCGTGTGCAACAGCAACCTTAGCAACATTAGCTGCAGGTTCAATGCCAAGACAAGGCACTTGTTGTTTGACAAAATTTTGCAGTAAATAACCATCGTTACTGGCGATTTCCATCACCAGCGACTGTTGGTTCAGCATGAATCGTTTCAGTACAAGGTCGCAATAACGTTGCGCATGTGCAAGCCAACTATCCGAGTAAGAAGAAAAATACGGATATTCGTGATAAATATCCTTAGGCGCCACGTATTCTCTGAGCTGCACCAGCAAACAATGTTCACATACATAGGTGTGTAAGGGATAAAAATTCTCAGCATAATCGAGTTGTTCTGCAGTTAAATAAGTCTCACATAAGGGCGACATGCCAAGATCAATAAAAGTATGCTGCAATGGTTGAGCACATAAACGACATTTACCTGCAGACATTAATGACTTTCCTTAATTTATTGCTCTCACTTGCAGAAATTTGACTGCTAGCAGAATCCACTATTTTAATCACTGAAAAATACCCTGTTGCAAAATAAACATACCACCAGTTATTTTCAAGTAGAATAAAATTAATACATTAAAAACAATTATTTGCATGACCTGTTTAGTCAAATTTGACCACTAGGAATTGGAATTTTTTGGCCATCAGATGGATTGATACACAAAATTAAATTTTTAACTTGTTTAAGTGAAGATTGAACTAACTTAACAATAGTTTCACAACATCAGTCACAAAAGTCTGTATGCTTTAAACTGGAAATAGCGGATAAAATCACCTATTTTAATGCAGCACTTGCATGCGCAAAATTTGCTGATAGCATGCGCGTTTTTTTAAGTCTTTAATATTATAAGGATCATCCTATGTCTCGTGTCTTGATCATTGGTGCTGGCGGCGTTGCAGCAGTAACCGTTAAAAAATGTGCTCGTTTGCCTGAATTTTTTGACGAAATTTACCTAGCTAGTCGCACCGTATCGAAATGCGAAGCGCTACAAAAAGAAATTGGTGCCGATCGTATCAAAGGTGTGTTTGCCGTTGACGCTGATCACGCCAGCGAAGTGGTTAAAGTAATCAAACAGGTTAAACCTGATTTAGTGGTTAACCTTGCCCTGCCGTATCAAGATTTGGCCATCATGGATGCCTGTTTAGAAACGGGTGTAGACTATTTAGATACGGCCAACTATGAGCCTAAAGACGTGGCCAAGTTTGAATACTCTTGGCAATGGGCTTATCAAGAAAAATTCCAAAAAGCTGGTTTAATGGCTTTATTAGGTAGTGGTTTTGATCCCGGCGTGACTAACGTGTATACGGCTTACGCGGCTAAACATTATTTTGACGAAATTCATTATTTAGACATTGTTGATTGTAACGGTGGTGATCACGGCAAAGCTTTCGCCACTAACTTCAATCCTGAAATCAACATTCGTGAAATTACCCAACGTGGTCGTTTTTGGGAAAACGGTGAGTGGAAAGAAACCGATCCACTGAGCGTACGTGAAGACCTGGATTATCAAAACATCGGTGTACGCGCTTCATATTTGATGTTTCATGAAGAATTAGAATCTATCGTTAAACACTTTCCGACCCTGAAACGTGCTCGTTTTTGGATGACTTTTGGCGAAGCTTATCTAACTCACTTACGTGTATTAGAAGGCATAGGCATGACCAGTATTGCGCCTATCGATTTCCAAGGTCAGCAAATCGTGCCTTTAGAGTTTTTGAAAGCGGTATTGCCTAACCCTGGCACCTTAGCCGAAGGTTATTCAGGCATGACCTGTATCGGAACTTATATTACCGGTATCAAAGATGGCAAAGAAAAGACCATATTTATTTATAACAACTGTGACCACGCAGCATGTTACGAAGAAGTCGGCGCGCAAGCGGTATCTTACACTACAGGTGTGCCAGCTATGATAGGCGCGGCTTTGATGTTAAACGGTACTTGGAAAAAAGCCGGTGTATGGAACATGGAACAATTTGACCCAGATCCCTTTATGGAAATGTTAAACGTACACGGTTTGCCATGGCAAGTTGTTGATGTTGAGCAAAGTCCGTTTAAAAAATAGGCTTCTGTTTTATCCTTAAGTAATATAGGGCAGTCTCACAAAGTGACACTGCCCTTTTGTTTTAAATACATCGATACAACTGATTTTGGACAACTAAATGACTTTTGATGCCACCTTAGATCCCATGTTAAACCCCGCAATCCCTTCACCCTGTTATGTGTGTGAAGAAGCCAAACTTGAAGCCAATTTACAACTCATGCAACGAGTACAGGACGAAAGTGGTGTCGAGATCATCTTAGCCCTTAAAGGTTTTTCAATGTGGTCTACTTTTGATTTGGTCAAAAAGTATCTGCAAGGTTCGACGGCCAGCGCGGTGTGGGAAGCTCGCCTAGGTAAAGAAACCATTGGCAAACAAGTGCATGCTTTTTCGCCGGCATTTAAGCCGGGCGATATCGATCAGTTAGTTGATTTAGTTGACCATATTTCTTTTAATAGTCTTGGTCAGTGGCAGCGTTATAAACAACAAATATTAGCTTCGACAGTGTCACCAGGCATTCGTTTAAATGCCGAACACCGCGAAGCCGAAACCGAATTGTACGATCCCAGCGCGCCGGGTTCGCGTTTTGGTATTCTGGCTAAAGATCTCGTTGGTGTAGATTTAACTGGCATAGAAGGTTTTCATATACACAACTTATGTGAATGTGACTCCTTTGCTACCGAACGCACTATTCTCGCGGTAGAAAAAAAATTCTCTCAGTATTTTGGCCAATTAAAATGGATCAACTTTGGTGGCGGTCATTTGATGACGAAGAAAGGCTACAATGTTGAACATCTTATCGGCGTATTAAAAGCTTTTAAGGCTCGTTATCCTCACTTAAACGTGATCTTAGAGCCTGGCTCAGCTGTGGCTTGGCAAACAGGCCCCTTAGTTTGTGAAGTGATTGATATAGTCGAAAACCGTGACAAGATTGCCATCGTCGATATGTCGGCCACCGCCCATATGCCTGATGTACTCGAAATGCCTTATCGCCCAGAAGTACGTCATGCAGGTAAAGCAGGCGAAAAGGCTTTTACATATCGTTTTGGCGGTAACTCTTGTTTAACCGGCGATGCCATTGATTTATATAGCTTTGATCATGAATTACAGATTGGAGAACGTATAATCTTTGAAGATATGATCCACTATACCATGGTGAAAACGACTTTTTTTAACGGGGTAGAACATCCGTCTATTGGTATATTACGCAAAGACGGAACCTTTGAATTAGTGCGAAAATTTACCTACGAAGATTTTAAAAATAAGTTGTCGTAATTTAAAAAAGGGCTGTCACTAGCCCTTTTTTGTATCTAAAACGTCAATAATATAAAGCAACATTAGATTAAGACAGTTGTCCTATTTAGCTTTCACTTCCCATCAACACTGCAGGCGCAACACCAGACGAAATACGCACAGCATCTGCCGCAATTATTTGCATGGCGGGACTGCTCATGGTTTGTTGCAAAGCTTCTAAAGATGGAAAAGGCATGCTAAACATTTGATAAAAGGGGCTCGCACCAAGCGGGGTTGGAAAAAATTTAGTGACACTATATGGCCTTGCATCACTAGGAATGCCTGTTTGTTGGTGAAACAAGGCAATGTGCTCTTGGTAGTCTTTTTCAAACTGCACTAGATCTTTAGGTTGCGGGTAGAGCACCATTAGTTTTACATCAGACATAAACCTTCCTATTAAATACTGGGTGTTAATTGAGCTTAACAGGCTAGAGTAAATTGAAAAACGAGTTTTTCATTAATCTTACTGTGTAACATTTACCCATGAACTGTCGCAAATAACGAAATATTTACTCTAAGTGTCTGTAATATCCGACTCAATAATAATTATCCAAGGGCTTGAACTAGGCATTAACAGTACTTGAGTCAGGGCACTTTCAGCTGTAAGCAAAAAAATTCATTTATAACAAACTACAACAAATTTACTGCCAACATCGCCATAGGCCCCTATGTTTGGTGGTTTCCATCCTTTCATGGCGTTTATTTAAGTACCTGTATCTCACGCCAAACGGCCATTTTGTAGATAATTTAAACAATTAATTCTGCATACACATAAGTAGCTCATCTATTATTGATGGACTTGGCATAATTCGTGCGATAATTGTCACAACGAAATAAGCAGTTGGGTGTTTAGAGTTTAAGTCTCTGAAACACCTGAACAGGCGATGTTTTATCCATTTACATTTACCGTTTAAGCCCATAAAAACAAACTTCAATAAGGTTTGTCATTATGGTGCGTGCGATAAGTTAAAAATTACTATTTAAGGAACTTCATGTTGAACAGACTAAACATTCTTTTGACAATTATTGCTGCTTGTTTATTTTGTCTGTCAGTATCTGCCAGCGCAGAAGATGAGAGACCAACCCACCCATTTAATCGGGCTTGGCTAGATGAGCGCGCTAAAGAGCTTGCTTTGCAGAATTATGTTGAGCAAAAACTCCCTGCAGACAGTCCCTTGAACAATCTAGATTATGATGACTATCGCAAGATTCAGTTTCAACGTAGCGCCACTATCTGGAGTAAGGAGGATCGTAATTTCCGCCTCAGCCCCATGCATCCGGGATTTTTATTTAAAACCCCAGTCAAACTCAATTTAGTGGTTGGCGGTGTGGCAAGACGTATCTTATATACCAGTGAGATATTTAATTACGACAAAGAACAACAAGCGGCCAAAGAGTCTCAAGCGCCAGGCTATTCAGGTTTTAAGTTAACCACTCCAATCAATAAACCAGATGTGTGGGACGAATTTCTGGTTTACCAAGGTGGCTCTTATTTTCGTGCTTTGGGCAAAGATAATTGGTACGGATTGTCAGCTCGTGGACTTGCGATAAATACCGCCAAACCTTCTGGAGAAGAGTTTCCGGCCTTTACTGAATTTTGGATCGAACGCCCCAAAGAACAAGCCAACAAGCTGGTGATCCATGCTTTATTAGAAAGCCCTTCTCTAACTGGCGCCTTTACCTTTATAGCAACTCCCGGTGATAAAACCGTCATTGAAGTAAAAAGTACCCTCTATCCCAGACGTAAAATTACCTCCTTTGGCATTGCGCCACTGACTTCAATGTATTTGTTTAATGATCTCAACCGTAATCGCTTTGATGATTTCAGACCAGCAGTACACGATTCGGATGGTTTGTTTATGCTGAACAGTAACAATGAAAAAATATGGCGCCCATTAGCCAATCCTCGCAAGCTGCAAGTTTCTGTTTTTAAAGATAAATCCATGAAAGGTT
The DNA here is from genome assembly GCF_001565895.1 of Paraglaciecola hydrolytica. GTDB lineage: Bacteria > Pseudomonadota > Gammaproteobacteria > Enterobacterales > Alteromonadaceae > Paraglaciecola > Paraglaciecola hydrolytica. Next base: position 349,912 of record NZ_LSNE01000007.1, on the reverse strand, counting down.
TTGGTTTGTTCCAGCGCCACCGTGAATTTAGAGATTTTGATGATATGGAAGCTCACTATGAAGCGAGACCTTCTGCTTGGGTTGAGCCAGTCGGTACGTGGGGCCCAGGTCATGTTGAGTTAGTAGAAATTCCCACTAATTCAGAAATCCACGACAACATTGTGGCGTTTTGGCAACCTGATGAAGCCCTAGAAGCGCAAAAACCTTACTCATTTCATTACAAGGTATCATGGAGCTCTCTATTTGCTATCGAAGATAAAGGCGGTCGTATTGTGTCTAGTGCTTCTGGACGTTCTTTAGGTAGTGATACGATTCGAGATTATGTAATTGATTATTCGTCTACAGGATTACCCGATGACTTAGTGGTTAACGCCACATCCAGCACAGGTAAAATTGTGGGTACTGTGCAGAAATTTATTCCGCAAACCGGTTTATATCGAGTGGTGGTTAAATTTGAACCGGGCAATCAAGAGTTTTCTGAACTCAGGGTATCTTTGTCTAGCAAAGATAAACCTTGGGGTGAAACATGGTTATATAGATGGAGTCGTTAACCTTGCAAACAGTTGAAAACAACGCAGTAAATTTAGGTGCCACACCAACAGAATACCCTTTGCATATGCCCCCACAGGACTTTTCACGGCATAAAAAAGTAGCGTTTAAGTGGTCAGGGTGGACAACCTTGTTCTCTCGCCTGATCACTTTTGGTGGAGCCTTAGCCCTAACCATTTTTGCAACCTATCAGATGGTACTGATCGTGTCACAAGGTGATGTCACTGTATTGCAATGGCTTATGGTTGGCTTGTTTTCCATGACTTTTGTATGGATTGCCTTAGCGGCCTGTGGCTCTATTGCTGGTTTTATCTATCCAGGCATCGTAATGAGCAAACGCTCAATCAGTCAGTCAGACAAAAAAACGGTGTTATTAATGCCCACCTATAACGAAGATGCCGCGCAAACTTGCGCTGCACTACTTAGCATGGGTAAGGCACTGGCAGCTGCGGGGGCGGGTAAACAATTTGAAATATTTATTATTTCCGATTCCAATAAGCCGGACGTATGGGTTAAAGAAACTGCAGCGGTGCACCAATTACAAACTGAGCTAAAAGGCGAGGTTAATGTCTGGTATCGCCGTCGTTTTAATAATAAAGCGAAAAAAGCGGGTAACGTGCATGAGTTTGTCAGCCGCTGGGGTGGCCGTTACGACTATATGTTAGTGCTAGATGCAGATAGCTTGTTGTGCGCTTCAACACTGATTACCCTGATGAATGAAATGGAAGCCGATCCTCGCAGCGGCATCCTACAAACCCTGCCTTGTTTATATCGAGGCGATACCCTTTTTGCCAGACTCCAGCAATTTGCCGGTACTATTTATGGACCGATAGTGGCCAACGGCATTACCACTTGGCAAGGGGATGATGGTAACTATTGGGGACACAATGCCATTATTCGAGTCAAGGCTTTTGCTGAAACCGCGGGTTTACCGACCTTAGGTGGCTCCAAACCTTTCAGTGGTGACATACTTTCCCATGACTTTGTCGAAGCAGCATTAATGCGCCGGGCTGGCTGGTCAGTACGCATGTTGCCTGAGCTCAAAGGCTCGTGGGAAGAAAGTCCCCCGAGTTTGTCAGATGTCGCTATTCGAGACCGACGTTGGGCACAAGGGAATATCCAACATTTAGCCGTATTATCGGCCAAAGGTTTACGCTGGCCCAACCGTTTTCATATGCTCACCGGTATCATGGGCTATTTAGCCTCCCCTATTTGGTTTGCCTTGATCCTTATCGGGATTGTGATGGCCATTCAAATTCATTATGTCAATGTAGAGTACTTTTCCGATGAGATGAGTTTGTTTCCCCACTGGCCGGTATTTGATTCTGAGCGCATGATCCAATTGTTTGTCATGACCATGGCCATTTTGTTAGTGCCCAAAGCGTTGGGCTTATTGCGCGCTATCTTTAGTGCCTCTTTGCGCAAGCCCCTGGGCATCATTAGAATGTTGTTAGGTGCCGTAGTCGAAATATTCTTTTCCGTACTCTATGCCCCAATATTTATGTTGATCCACAGTAAACATATTGTGGATATTTTCCGCGGCCGCGATTCCGGCTGGACAACCCAAACTCGCCAGTATAAAGGCCTACCTTGGGGATTATTGTTTCGTCAGCACATCTGGCACACCTTGATTGGCCTCGTGATGACTGCGGCGTTGTTGTATTACTCGCCCCCTCTGTTAATTTGGTTATCACCTACTTTGGTTGGTTTAGTATTGTCGATTCCGCTTTCTGCTTTAAGTGGCAGTAAGTTATTAGCCAAAATACTAAGATTTTGCGGTTTGTTGAGCATTCCAGAAGAAGTTGAAGCGCCAGCGATCATGCAACAACGTGACGAGTTTGAAGTGGCCTTTTCTAAGACCATTGAAAACCTCACGATCGTGCAATTATTACATCATGACACACTGTGGCGTCAGCATTTCTCCATGGTGTTAACACCACCTGAGCCAACACGTGGCCATCCGCCTTTAGATAAAATCAGTGTGATGCATAAAATTGATGATGCTAACTCTCAAACTGAGGCCTTAGGTTGGATGACAGACAAAGAAAAACTGGCATTGCTCAGTCATGAAGAATTGTTTATGGCGCTGCGCGCTTTAAAGGCAGCTTAAGTATCCAGTAACAGGCTAACTAACAATGAGGTGACACTGTGAACCGAGTAAGGGTCGAGCAAGACAGCATGGGTCAACTTGAAGTGCCTGCCAATGCATTGTACGGCGCGCAAACTCAGCGCGCCGTTGATAATTTTCCTATTAGCGGAAACACCCTGCCGGAATCCTTTATCCGTGCATTAATTCTGATTAAAACTGTGACAGCGCAGGCCAATGTGAAACTTGGCGTGCTAGCTCCTGACATCGGTCAGGCGGTTATCAATGCCTGCGATACCTTGTTGGCTAACACACAATTAATGCGTCATTTTCCAATTGATGTGTTTCAAACCGGCTCTGGCACCAGTACTAACATGAATGCCAATGAGGTGATTGCCCATTTAGCCTCCCAAAACTCAGGCTTGACCGTTCACCCAAATGATCACGTTAACTATGGACAAAGTAGTAATGATGTCATCCCAACATGCATCCATCTAAGTACGGCACTGGCTATCCACCATGACTTACTGCCTGCTTTAGAGCATTTACTAAGTACCATCACTGTCAAAGCAGAAAGTGTTAAACACTACTGTAAAACGGGCCGCACCCATTTAATGGATGCCATGCCGGTTAGAATGGATCAAAGCCTGCTTGGCTGGGCCGCCCAGCTCAAACAACAAATTCAGACCTTAAAAAACATACAACCTGCTATTCAAACTTTGGCCTTAGGTGGCACAGCCGTTGGTACTGGAGTGAATGCCCCAGCAGGTTTAGCTAGCGAATTTAACCGCATATTAAGTGATCTTACCGAATTACAATTTGTTGCGGCTGACAATTTTTTTGCTTTGTTAGCGTCTCAAGATACTGCAGTGAGTGTTTCTGGTATCACTAAATCCATCGCTGTAACCTTGATGAAAATAGCCAACGATCTGCGTTGGATGAACTCAGGCCCACTTGCTGGTTTAGCTGAGATATCTTTACCCGCTTTGCAACCAGGTTCATCCATCATGCCTGGCAAGGTCAACCCGGTGATCCCAGAAGCCGTGGCTATGGTCGCAGCCCAAGTAATGGGTAACGACACCGCTATTACTATTGGTGGTCAGTCTGGAAATTTTGAGTTAAATGTGATGTTACCGATGATTGCTAACAATCTACTCAGTAGTATTCAATTACTGAGTAACAGCATGGTTTTACTGGCCGATAAGGCCATTCGCGATTTTGTGGTTAACCAAGATAATCTTGAACGGGTTTTACATAAAAACCCAATACTCGTTACCGCATTGAATGCTCGTATTGGTTATGCAAAGGCTGCTGACATTGCCAAACAGGCTTATCAGCAGCAACGTGCCATTATTGATGTGGCCGAAGAAAACACTAATATTCCTCGTGCCGAACTTGAGCTATTGCTCGATCCTTTGCACTTAACCAGAATATCTAGATAAACGCAGTAATACGGTGCTTAAGGTAACAGGGCAGCTAAATCTTCGCCCAAACTCACTGTCGGTTTTTCTACCACACGACCTAATTCGGTGTCGCCTGCAAATAAAACAAAAGTTGGGGTATAACGTAGTTCCAAACTACGATATAGGCCACTGGGTTCTTGTTTATTAACGTTTACCCCAACTAGTTTTAATTCGTTTAATGGGCTGTGTGCCATATCAAGCACTTTTAATAAACGGGGGACCTCTCGTTGGCTGTCATGGCACCACGTACCAAACAACACCGTAAGATTTTTACCCTTGAGAGTTTTCGCCGCGGCTAATTCACTGTCACTGGGTTGATAGGCATGGTAACTGTCGGCAAAACTTGCATTAGTTCGTAGTAGTTCTTGAGCAGAAATTAAACCAACAAACTCGGTAGAAGGCTCACTGTCTATAGCAGTCGCTTGACAGCCAGATAAAACAAACATTAAAACAAGCATCAACATGCTGCGCATACTACTTCCCTCTTCAAGATATATTCCTCAACTATGTTGAGCTGATTTTTTATTAAGTCAGAGCCCTAAGACTCAAAGTAATTATGCCTGTTTGCTAACTAGTTTTAGCGTCTCTTCTTGTTTTGGCATATTTAACAAAAAATCAATAAACTCACGCAGACCAACATGATTTATTTCTTTTAGAAAGGCAATTTTAAGTGAACAGCCGAACTCACCACACTCGTTTAATTTGGTTAATAAACCTTTTGCGACATAGTCTTCCGCCAAACTAGTAGGCAATAAGGCCATGCCACCCTGATTGAGCAACAAGTCTAAAGCGATACGGATAGAGCTGGTATTAAACTTGGCATCTTTGCTTTTAGGAAAGTGTTTTTCGACTTCGTCACGGGCTTTATTATGCCACTCTAAACTGATGTAACGTTTCGAAACGGCATCAAGATCTTCATCATCCAATTGTTTTACGTACAAAGCTAAGGGCACGTTTAACAAGGTAACTGTTTCGATCTGTTCTGACTTTAAAGGCTCACTCACTACGGCTAAATCAATAGTGCGATTATGCAACTGCCTCAGTAATTGTTCGTTGGTCATGATTTCAGCACGCACCGACAAGGCCGGAAAATATTCACCAATCGAGGTTAACGCATTGCTTAGGTAAAGCTCCCAAGCATTGGGTGTGCCGGCTAGCGCAATATGTTGCACATTAACGTTATTAATAGCTTTGACGGCATCATTCAAGGTAGACGCTAATGATTCAGCAAAAGGAACGAGCTTTTGCCCTGCAGCAGTGAGCTGAATACTATTACGGTTACGGATAAACAAGGGACTATTAAAGTATTCCTCTAGCTGTTTGATCCTAGCGCTGACTGCTGATGGGGTAAGATAGAGGTTCTCTGCCGTCTTGCCAAAATGGCGAGTTTTGACGACTTCGAGAAAAGTAACAAGGAAACGCACATCCATAGATAAAGCTTGTTGCTGGGTTGATGTTAGATACATACCCTGAATGTGCTCAGATTTCAATAAAAAACACGCCGCAATGTATGCGGCGTGTAAAATATTAAGACTAAATCAGCCAATTAGCCTGCCAGCTTGGTGACCGGAGCATAACCCTCAGACTCAAGCTCTTCATTCACACACTTCAATAAGTAAGCAGGTAATTTATCGGCAGCTACACTTTCGTCTTCTGCCATTTCAGTACAAAACTGCTTTAACTCTTTTAATAATGCTTCGTCGGCTGTCGGTTTATCGTCAGCATACGAAGAAAAACTTAATAACCCTACAAATACCAATGCAACAGTTTTCATGCTTTCTCCGCAATTAAATAACGAGGTCTAATTTACCTTTACAGCCCAGTATTTACGGGGACATATCGGATAAACCATCCATTTTCGACCAAAAAATTTTGGCCCTTTACACAAAAGGCGCATCTAACAGTTACCTGCAGATGCGCCTCGAAACCGAGTATTCCAAATTAAACAAATCTGAATGGGTTAAGCTATAGTCCTGAAATCAGGTTAAGCTTACTCTCCAGTCAAATGTTTATTTTTCGACTCAATGTTTTTTTGTCTTTTTTCACGCTGCTTTTTTTCAAGCTCTGCACGAACTTTAGCGGCCTTTTTTTCCTTTGAAGAAGAAGTATCAAAATCATCTTCATCAAATTCTTCTAAACTAACGCGATTATCTTTGCCCATAACATTTATCAAAGTTGCTAACACAGTGAGATTCTAAAACACTGAGTGTAAATGCAAAGTGAAATAAATTGAACGTGGTGGTGAAAAAATTTTGTTCTAGCTTATACATATTGCTAGTCTTATTAAGCGTAAGATTCGCGCAAATTTATTTGCCACTTTATTTTTCTAATTACAGCAGAATGGTTCTGCATAACCAAAAGGTCAATCATGTTTAAAACCCTAGTTGTTGTCGATCATCCGCTCAACTTACCCGATAGCGAACTCACTATTGTTAATTTTGAGCAATATCTCGCGGAGTACCCCAAAGTAGGGGATCCTAAAATTCGTATTATCAATTTATGTGACACAGAAAAATATCTGAGTCAGGGTTATTATTGCTCTTTGTTGGCTGAAGCAAGACAACACAAAGTCTTACCCAGCGTTAATACCATTAATGACTTATCGTTAATGCCGCCTAAAGATCAAGAATGGGTTGAAATACCTTTAGGTAAAAGTCAGATCCCTTCCAATCCAAGTGAAGATGAAAAAGAATTTTTGGTATTCTTCGGTTGGACAAAAGTGGAATCTTTGCGCAAGTTAGCCAAATTTGCTTTTGAAAAATTTCCTGCGCCTATTCTTAAATTATCGGTAGTGCGCGACCAACATCAAACACAGTTGGTGTGCAGTGCTATTGGCGTAAACGAAATTGCCCCTGAATTATGGGATCAGTTTGCTGCCAGTTTGCAACACTTTACCTTAAAAGTTTGGCGTAACCCTCCTGGACGCAAACGCGCCCGTTGGGATATGGGTATTTTGGTCAATCCAGATGAAAAAACCCCACCAAGTGATGCTAAAGCCATTCAATTGTTTATTAAGGCTGCCAGTAAGGTTGGTATTGATGCGGAAGTATTTACCGCCGCCCAAAGCGCACAGCTTTATCAATATGACGCTTTGTTTATCCGTGAAACCACTTCAATAAAACACCATACCTATGAAATGGCCCGTAAGGGTGAGAAAGAAGGCATGGTGGTAATGGACGATCCTAATTCAATCCTACGTTGTTGTAATAAAGTGTTTTTGCATGATGCTTTTAGTTATCACAACATTTCGGCGCCAAAAACACGTTTTGTTTCTAAGTCTGATGGAGAAACCATTGAACGTTTAGAAGCTGAATTTGCATATCCTATCGTACTTAAATTACCTGAAAGTTCATTCTCACTAGGGGTTTTTAAGGTAAAAGACCGTGCAGAATTTGCCGCCAAACTTGAACTTATGCTTAAACAAAGTGCTTTAGTGCTGGTACAAGAATATCTGTATACCGAGTACGACTGGCGTATTGGCGTATTAAACGGACGTGCAATTTATGCTTGTCGTTATTTTATGGCGCGTAACCATTGGCAAATTTATAACCATGGTTCAAAACGCAATAACACTGGCAATTTCGAAACCATACCTACCTTCGAGGTACCAAGAGCAGTATTAAATACAGCGATTAAATCCTGTGAAATAGTCGGAAATGGCTTGTATGGCGTCGATTTAAAACAAGTAAATGACAAGGTTTATGTCATCGAAGTTAACGATAATCCAAACGTCGACAGCAAAGTAGAAGACAAGTATCTGGGTGATGAGTTATACCGAGTGATCATGCAAGAATTTGCTGACAGACTCGAATACCGAGGCCGCTAGGGTGCAAGCACTTAACCAACATTTGTCCCAGGTTGTTGATATGAGTAAAAGTGTCGAAGTGCGTGACGCGCTTTATTCTGATCTCGCTCAGTTAATGGCGCTGGAACATCGTTGTTTTGCTGGAGACAGACTTAGCAAACGTAGCTTTCAGCATTGGCTCAAAGCGCCTAACTGTGTATTTCAGGTAATTTTACGCGACCAAATTGTAGTGGCTTATGGTTTGGTTATTATGCGTAAAGGAACACATCTCGCACGTTTATATTCCATCGCGGTAGACAGTGAAATCCGTGGTTTAGGTATAGGTAAAAAGTTACTGCTTGCTATCGAGCAGCAAACCCTTGAACAGGGCAAGATGTTTATCCGCCTTGAAGTAGCCAAAAACAATGATACCGCGATTAATCTGTATAAAGGTCTTGGTTATAAAATTTTTGGCAGCTACGAAGCCTACTACGAAGACAATACTGACGCCTTGCGGATGCAAAAAAACATACGGCAGATGCAATCGTTACAGCAATTAACCCCCTATCCTTGGTATCAGCAAACCACTGAGTTTACCTGCGGCCCATCATCATTAATGATGGCCATGGCTAAACTTAATCCAGAGGTAAGCTTAAATCAAGAGCTTGAACTGGATATTTGGCGTGAAGCCACCACCATTTATATGACTTCAGGTCATGGTGGTTGCCACCCTTATGGTTTAGCGCTGGCCGCTAAAAAAAGAGGTTTTGAGGTACTAATTTATGTGAATCTGACCGGCCCCTTGTTTATTGGGGGCGTGCGTAGCCAACATAAAAAAGACATCATGCAGGCGGTAGAAAATCAGTTTCGTAGCCAGGTTGAACAGGCCAATATTGAAGTGCGTTTCACTGATGTAAGTCCTGAAGATCTAGAGTTCCATATTCGCCAAGGTGCAGGAGTGATCAGCTTGATCAGTACCTATCAACTGGATGACAAAAAAGCACCACATTGGGTATGTGTCACAGAAATTGACGATGACTACTTATATTCCCACGATCCTGATCCGGATGATCACGATGTGGAATCCCTCGACTGCCAACATATTCCCATCGCCAAACAAGACTTTTATAGCATGTCATGTTTTGGTCGGGAACGTTTGCGCACCGCAGTGATCATCAATAAAAAAGCCTAACTTAGCTTTGTTGGACAGAACCTGTGAAAACAGTTTCTGGCCAACAAGATAAGCTGTTCAAACTACAATGACTCAATACAATCTTCATTAATACCAATTCCATTAAATAAATAGGCAATTAGAACGCGTCCAGCGGTTAAGGAACAAGGCGTCGCTATGCAGGAATGGCCTTACCCTTTCAAATAAATAACGTTGGCTTACGACTTTTCTGGCCTACGCAGCTTTTCAAATAACGAAGGTTCCCAAGGGCGCATGGCCATTAACAAACCAAAATGCTGGCGTTTATGTAAGGGCAAATCAGCATCTTCCTGATTAAGCACAGCCGCTTCTTTAGTGAGTTGGTTGAGTTTACGTTGGATAATATCGATGGAGGTTTGAGAATAACGACCGCGCAAATAAAAACGAAAAGTCCAAGGTTCGTCTTTTTTAGGCGACATAAACTTCACCATCACTTCTTGCTCCATAAATTTCTCTAATGGACCGCCGGGGATCCACCTAAAATCTTGGGCAATCAAACTTTTATAATGATTATTCGGTAACAGGTTGATGATCTTTAAACGGTCGAGACGGGCTAATAATCGAATACCTTCATGTTTATCAATTTCATAATGCGTAATGATTTCGTCAAAGGTCCAAGCATCACGCACACACACCGCCACCAGCAACAATTTGGTATCCGCTAACAATTCGAGTTCTTGCTCTATAGTAAGTTGGCTTAACTGCTGGGTTTGCTTTTGCGCAATGATAAACAAATCAGACATGCTCATTTGCAACACCTCACATATTTGCTCCAGCCTGTCTAAGGTAAAACTGTTAGTTGAGAAGATCCGTTTAATATTGGCCTCGCTCATATTGAGTTTTTCAGCAATATTTTTGTAGGTCAGATTTTGTTGCCGTAATAGTTGCTTAAGGGTGTTACGAATTTGGGTGATTTGGCTCATATTGTTGCCTTAGTATTGGATATCGATACTTTTAGTCTTGGTTTAGTATACATATTTCATCATCGTTTACAGTATTAATACTTAAGAATACTGTGTGTCTCGTCGTTTAGGTAAACCTACTTAAACGAGCAAACTCAACTTAACAAGGAATATCCATGAAATTTATCCCTACTTTATTAGCTGTAACTTTATCTTGTAGCACCCTTGCAGTGCACGCTGGCGATTCAGTTCATCACAGTGGTCAGGCGAGTAAACATAGTGTTCTAGCGGTAACTGATGGCGCGGTATCTACAGCCAAAGTAGCTAGTGTTGTAGTTGCGGCTCCCTTAGTAGTTGTTGGTGGTGCCAGTTTAGTCACAGGCAGCGCCATTGCTGAATCAGGACAAAAAGTTAAAGGCAGTCATGCCCATCAAGGACCGCTAGTTATTAGTGATAAAACCGTCACCGCTGATCCTGCACCTAATCAAGTCATAGTGATCCAAAACAACCTAGTAGTTGAAGGTCAAACTAAGGCTAAGGAATAAGCCATGAAAATGAAACACTTAGTTTTATTGGCAAGTCTACTGGTGGCAAGCCTGCCTCCAGTAGCTTTGGCTGGCAGTACTGCCAGCCAAACAGCAGTACATGAGCCTCAGACCATTATTCAATTTGCTAAAGATGTTGAAAACTATGCGGCTAATCAAGGCGCTAGGGCTTTTATTATTGCCCGTGTTGGTCGGCCACAAAAAGATTTGCCCAAAGGTATTCAATATACCCATACAGCAATTGCTATTTATTCGGATATCACTCTAGAAGATGGTGAAACTATCCAAGGCTATGCCATCCACAATCTCTATCAAAAAGAAGGTCAGCTGGATAAAAGCCAGTTAGTTACCGACTACCCAGTGGATTTTTTCTGGGGAGCTCATGAATTAAAGGCAGGCATTGTTATTCCCACTGCTGAAATACAACAGCGCTTAATAGATCTAATTAGTTCTGGTCAGGATAAAACCCTGCACAATGAAAACTACTCGGTATTGGCTAACCCAATGAATCGACAATTTCAAAATTGCACCGAATACACCTTAGATTTGCTCAATGCAGCCATTTATCAAACGACCGACATTGCCAGAATCAAAACCAACACTCAGGCCTATTTTAAACCTCAACGCATACACACCAGCGGCTTTAAGTTGATGTTAGGTTCGATGTTACAAGACGACATCACCACTAAAGATCACAAAGGCAAAGTAGCCACCGCCACCTTTACCACCATCGGCCAGTACCTTAAGCAATATGGCTTAGCCAGTACTATGGTGAGTTTTAAACAAGACGGCAGTGTGCAAGAGATTTAACGGTAAAGCACAAGGTAATTACGAAACACCAGATGTTTTTAATAAAGGAATGTACTCATGCTACTTATCATTGTTGTAATCATGTTATTAATTTCAGCCTCAGCTATTTTAATTTTTAGAAAAACAACGAACGGCGCAGAAAAAGTGGGGTTTGTAAGTGGAGTAGTGAGCTTAGTCTCTTTTCCCTTTGGTGCTTTGGGGGCTTTTTATGCGGCATTTAATCTGCAAGGCATATTTGATAGCAAGGCAGGATGGATAATATTTTTCAATATATGGATTGTTTCAGAAGTCATTTGCCTGATATGTTTGTTTCAACATGCAGCTAAAAAGATTTCTGATTCTTAATTAATTAGAATAGCGATTGTTTTATTCTACCTTCCAGGTTAGTCGCCTGTACTCACCTCACCTTATGTGGGTTACGGTGATAATACTAACTTGGATGTCATCTGAAAAACGCAATGCGGGCGCCGCGCGGGATTGCGGTAATCGCAGCGCATTCTCTAATTTCTTATTCGCGAAGTGATAATCCCACTGCGCCTTGCGCATACTTAATAACTGCACTAAATCAAATCAAGCAAACTCTGTTTAAATGACTTACCTATTTTAATTTGTCTGCCGTTTTTCAGGCGAATGTGCTCATGGTTGGTGGCACTTATATGTTGGCGGTTAACAATAAAAGACTTGTGTACCTGCACAAACTCCTGCGCTGGCAGCTGTTGCATAAGTTGTTTCAGGGTGGTGGTTGCCAGTGCCACTTGCTCTGCCTGCCAGACTTTTACGTAGTTGCCGTAGGCTTCTAACAAGCTGATATCCTCCAGCAAAAACTTGCGTTTTTCACGGTCTACTTTCAATACAATATGTGAAGTTTGAGGCTTCGGTGGCTCATGTAAACGCCTGCGTACTCTGTCGAGGGCTTGCGAAAACCGCTGCGCCGACACCGGTTTTAACAGGTAATCTACTACGTCTAGTTCAAAACCCTCTAGGGCGTATTGTTGATAGGCAGAAATTAGAATGACCTGGGGACGATTGCCCAGAACTTTCAACAACTCAATGCCACTTAGGGCCGGCATATTGATGTCGAGTAACAACAAATCAACGCGGTGACTGGCCAGGTAACTGAGTGCCTGACTGGCGTTATAACACTGGGCCACAACGGTGATATCTGTCATAGCCTGCAAGTGGTGTTTCAGTACCTCATGGGCCAGCGGTTCGTCATCAACAATCAACGTAGTTAACAAGGTTCGAGTTCCACGCTTAGACTTGATTGCCACTGTTCGCCCCGCTGCATAGCGTTCAAATTGTGCTTCCCTGGATACAGCAAAGCCAGTCGACGGCGTAGGTTTTCTAGGCCTATACCTGGGCTGAGTTGAGGCCTTTTATTAGGCAGACTATTGTTGCACTGCATTAAAAGTTGTCCATTTTTTACTTGCATATCCAGACTTATATGACAGTGAGTCTGTGACGGTTCAACACCATGTTTAAAAGCGTTTTCAACAATAATGATCAGCAATAAAGGCGCAATTTTCCAGTGTTCTGCATCCAGCGGAAAAGCGGTATGCACTGTGCATTTTTCACCACTACGGATCGCCTGCAAGGCTAAAAAATCCTGTAGATAGTCAATTTCCTGCGCCAAGGTCACTCGTTGATTCTGGCCTTCGTAAACTGTGTATCGCAATAAATTAGCCAATTGCATCACCAAATCAGGCGCGGCTTTAGAGCCAGTTAAGGTCAGTGCATACAGATTATTCAGGGTATTAAATAAAAAATGTGGATTAACCTGTTGCTGAAGCAACTGCAATTCGGTCTGACTTTGCCGCTGGGCGATTTCAGCCAGCGCTTTTTCATGTTGCTGGCGCTCAAAAGCCAGAATAATTGGGGTACTGATGGCGATCACAAAAAAACTGAAACGAAAGTTTACCGGTGCAAATATCTTATAATCTTCTGAGGGTAAAAAGGTCCATTCAGGAATGTTCATCGGTAGCCATAATACCGCTGATGCCAGAATGGGAGTCATCACAATAATACAAATCAAACAACTTGCAACATAGGCAAACACCCCGCTATTGGCCAGTACACGGCGAATCAGTAGATAGCGATTGACCCCATAAATCAGTAAAACAGCCACCCCCATGAGTAAAAACTGCCACCAATAGTTAAGAAAGTCGCCGAAGTTTACAATCACCGTTTCACTGTTAATCACCGCTTTAATCGGTTGATTGTGTATCGGATCGTCTGTCGAGGCAAAAATACCAGCCCATAATACAGACCAACCGACTAACAACATCAACAGCACGGCATTTAACGAAAACAAACGTGACATCAGCAGCATGGATTTGGTGTTATGCCTTTTAGCCAACAAACAGCTTAAGCTATAACCGATACTGGCAATACACAGAAAAATCCAACCCTGTACCCCAAAAAATGCCCAGTCTACATAGGGTTGATAGCTATCCATTAGCCATAAATTCATACAGGGATAGAGGATGAAACCCATGCCCCAGACAAACACCGACAGCCAACTCCGGGTTTTGAAAGCAAAATAATGGGCTAACAATAACGGCGAGCTTTCAAACAATAATTGCAGCCAGGTTGTCAAAAAATCCGCATAGTTTTGGCTATGGTAAGAAAAGTGCCGAATCGATACTTCGAGCAAAACAGCCGCCATCAACGCCAACTGATTATCTGCAATACGAGATAAAAGTTGTGTTACTGCAGAAGGTAACGCTTTGAACATAGTGAGTCCTGAGGGCTTTTTACTTAGATTGACTGACTCGATTCAGTTCGTCAGCTTATGGATGACGAAACTACCGTTTTTATTGACGAAAGTAAATTTGCAAAGTTTCTTATGCAAAATGGTGCTTTTGTCATGCCAATCAGTCACTTCATCATCTACAACTTGTTAGCGTATTTGGTACTTTATACGCTGTGAACCTGTCTTTTTCACAGGAATAAATTCATGTTGTCGATTCGCCAATTATCACTGACTTATGCTGATGGCACCCAAGCCCTGCGCGATATTAACTTGCAGTTACCCCACGGTATGGTGGGTTTGCTGGGCCCTAATGGCGCTGGTAAATCGACTTTGATGCGCACCCTGGCCTGTTTGCAAACTGCCGATAAGGGCGACATTCAGTTTAATGATATTGATGTGATTAAGCAGCCAATGGCCTTACGACAAAAACTGGGGTATTTGCCGCAGTATTTTGGGGTTTACCCGCATATGAGTTGCCGTGTTTTGCTGCAACACATGGCCATATTAAAAGGCCTAAATGATAAAACCAGTCAAAAACACCAGATAGATAGCCTGCTTGAACTGACTAATCTGACGGCAGTAGCTAACAAAGCGGTATCCACTTTTTCGGGGGGTATGCGCCAGCGTTTTGGTATTGCGCAGGCCTTGTTGGGAGATCCCAAACTGTTAATTATGGACGAGCCCACCGCCGGCTTGGATCCCGCAGAGCGCGAACGACTGCATAGCTTGTTGGTTAATATCAGCCAAGAAAAATTAATTTTGTTGTCGACTCATATTGTGGAAGATATCGAAAACCTGTGCCCCTATGTTGCCTTAATCAATGAGGGGCAGATTGTTGAAAGTGGCGCTGTGCAACAGCTACTGTTGCCTTTGCAAGGCAAGGTCTGGCAAAGCCCTGTTCAGCCAGCAACTCAATGCCTATTGCTAAGTAAAGGATATCGTTTTGGTCAGCCCCTTTACCGCTTGTTTGCCGAACAATCTCCCTGCGCCGGCGCCATAGTAGTTGAGGCCAATCTACAAGATCGCTACTTTTTTGAACTAGCACACAGGGGCGCTACAGATGTTGCTTAATAACGAAGCGCGTTACCTGATACGCCAGCCTTTGTTGTGGCTTGCCTGCATTATTTTACCACTGGTTGCTTATGTGTTTGCGATTGGAATTGGTGGTATCGACGCCCTGGCAGACAAACGATTACAAGCCTTACACATGACTTTGTTAATGATGAGCTTGCCTTTACTAATTGCCGCACTGACGCCGTTAATTTTACTGCGTGATCAGCATTACCAGATGGCCGAGTTGATTTTAGTTACGCCACAAAGCCGATATAAACGTTTGGCGGTGCGGGTGTTGATGCTATTTTTTGTCAGTGCTGCACTCATGCTGCTTGGCTTTATGCTGATGTGGTTTAGTTTAAGCCTGCAATTTGATTTTCAGTGGCCATTGTTAGCCTTAAGTTTTTACAACTTTGCTCTGTTAGCTCTACCTACCTGCGCGTTTTTAGCGAGTCTGGCCAGTTATTTAGCCCAACGATTTGAGTCGGCGGTAGTCATTTACGCGTTTTTTGGTGCTCTGTGGCTGGCATATATCATACTGGCCAGTATGACTGGCTCGCCCATGTTAGCCGGCAGCAGTATTGTTGATCCCTTGCTGTTTGAAAGCCTGCGCTGGCTCGACCCTTTTGGCATCACCGCCTTGTTGGCATTTTATCAAAGCCCAGAGCTGCGGCTTTTTGGTGATTGGATTTTTTATCTCAATCGTTTGGGCTATTGTTTGCTGGCACTGGGTTTGTTTTATGCAAGCCTAAAAAGTACACCATTCAAATCCTCAATCGCTTTGCGCTTGCCTGACAACTTATCTGCAACAACTGACCTGAGCTATAGTGCGTTTACATCACATCCCAGTGCAGTTAAACAGCTAGTGCAACTCAGTTGGCTGGCTATATCTGGCTTATTGCAACAACGCTTGAATCAATTGATTTTAATCGGCTGGGGCTTGTTGATGTTTAACGAAGTGCTGTCTGCGATGAATTACGCCGAACCTCTGGCCGTATTGCAGGCCACCAGCCTTGATGCCCTCAACCGTATTAGCAGTGATGTTTTGCCGTTAATGGGCTGTTTGCTTGCGTTATTATGGTCGTGGCAGCTTTGTTGGCGCAACAGGCAAACACACATGGCTGAATTAGTCGCCAGTGCACCAGTGCGTTCTGGGGTACTAATGTTTAGCCACGTAGTGGCCTTAACGGTTTTGCTAAGCCTGCTAATGTTGCTAACGGCCTTAGCCAGTTTAGCTGCCGAGCTGGTCGCTAACAGTAACATCCTACCCATACAGTATGTTATGCAACTTAGTATTGCAGGATTGTCGCTGATGGTGCTGGGTGCCTTATTTATTGCATCGCATACCTTATGCCGCTCTCCCTTATTGGCAGCAGCAGGTTGTATTGGCATTTTGCTGATGAAATACACACCTTTGAGTGGCACCTTAGGGCTGACCCACACACTATGGAAAATTGCTTCGTCGCCCTTACAAGCGGCCGATGCTTATTGGGGCTATGAGCAAAGCTTGTCGGTGCATTGGCCATTTATGTCTTTTTGGTTATTGGTGTGTTTATGCCTATTGTGGCTAGCCGCAAAATGCTCCCATCGTGGTACCAGTTTTATCATTCACAAAACACGCAAATTAGGACTGGGCTCGATAGCTTTGTTAGCACTTACTGTTGTTGTTGGCTTTAATTTGCATAACAACATTATTGATGAACGACCCTTGTTAAATTCAGATATGCGCGAACAATGGCGCGCCGAATACGAAAAAAATTATGCTCATTGGGCTAATATGGCTCAACCGACGATCAGTCAAATTGATTCGACGGTGGACATATTTCCACAAATAGGCCAGGCTAAATTTGCGCTGACTTACACCTTAGAAAACCTCAGTGCACAAGCAATAGACAAATTGTTAATTGGCAACGACATTGCCACTGGCTTAGCGCAATTATCGTTATCTGTCGATTCCACTCGTCAATATGACCCTAAGCTAAATCAAACCATCGTGAGCTTAAGCAAAGCCATCAAACCGGGTGAGCAACTTACGATGTGGTCGAACTTAACCTTTGTTCAACCCAAACTTTGGCCAGCCGTCATGCATCAATTGGTTAAACCCTCATTTAGTTATTTACGAGGCTCTGGGTTGTTACCTACAGTTGGGTTTCAACCACATTACCAATTACGAGATGAACTACTACGTGCGGAACATGGTTTAAGCCCGCTGAATCTTGCTAAACCTTCTGTGCTGTTTGCCCAACAGCAAGCAACGCAGGCGGATTACGACTGGGTAAGATTGCGCAGTGTGGTATCGACCTCTGACGACCAAACCCCTCTCGCCCAAGGCAACTTATTAAAAACCTGGCAACAAGACGGTCGAACATTTGCTGAATATCAAACCCATGGCCCAATACGTAACATGCCCGTATGGCTTTCGGTAGCGCCACATGTGATTACACGCCAGCAAGGTTCTACATTATTAAGCGTATTTAGCCCGCCAGACACGGCCGATGCAGCCGACCTTAACCTGCAAGCCATGCAAGATACACTCAAGTGGATGACCAAGCATATCGCGCCATATCGCGGCAGCCATTTAACTATGATCGCTATGCCAAATATTGGCCCGACCGGATATGCCTTACCGCAAGTGCTTATGATTAATCACCGTGTAGGTTTTCGGGCTAAACCTGCTGATGATGCCGGTTTTGACCAGCGTTATCGTCGCGCCGTGCACGAAACCGCCCATCAATGGTTTGGCCATGACTTAGGCAACGGGGTGTTAACAGACCGTGCCTTTTTAGTTGAGTCACTAGCCAAATATGTTGAGTTGGTGCTAATTGAACAAAAATACGGTGCCACTAGTATGCAGGCTCTGGTTGACTATGAACGCCAACGTTACAACACTGCGTTAAAACGCTCGACGACAAAAATCCAAGCCTTAGTTGATGCCACAGAAGGTTTTGAGCAGTACTCGCGCGCTACCTTAGTATTTGCGGTGTTACGTCAGCAATTGGGCGACCAAGTAATCTGTGCCGCCCTCAGGCAATTGTGGCAACAACATGCTTATCCAAACCCACCGGCCTCCTCGATGGATTTTGTGCGGGCACTTAAGACCCAAGTAGATCCAGAGCAACAGGTATTAGTGGATGAATTATTGTTAGGAATGGATGTTGAACCGTTAATGATGGAATAACTTTGCGACTAGAGGGCAGACGCTTCACTTACCGCAAACCTTTGACAAGTAACAATCTGCTTGCTCTGGAGCGAGAAATCAACCTAACAATTGCAGTAAAACACCTTGCGTTACTGCAATCAAAAAATCAAAAAAGTATTAAGCTTAAATACTCAAGAATTTAGATTTAAATTCACCGATACAGTGGTCTGCAGCGATTTTCAGTTCTTGTTTCAGTCTTTCAGCTTTATTAGCCACTAGCTCATCATAACTGGGGGCTGTTGTATCTTCTTCCGGTACACGAGCGCAAAAACCCTCAGCCACCATACTTTTTGTTTTTGTATTGAAGAGACGTAATTTCACACTGTAAATAACCCGATAGTTATCCCAATCAGTGGGAAAATAAGCAAAACTCCAATTGATTGTTTCAAGGTCTAATACTAAATCTGACTCTGGAAACAAGGTTGCAATTTTTGCAGGTTTATCGGTATTAACCTTAAGCGCAGAGCCTTCGCTTAATTCAAAACCATAACTGGTGTTTAGTGCTTTAGCTAATTCTGCCTGAATATAACGGGCAGGATCCTCTACTTGGTTTTCTTTTACTAAATCATTACCTGCCGCAATCATAGCCGCAGCCCCTAACATAGCAAACATCGCCTTACCCGCAGTCATAGCGGCAAAATCAGGCTTATCCCTAGTGGTCATTGCCACATTATTGGGATTTAGTTGCTTAATATCCGCAGCGCTAATTTGTATATTTTTGGTACTAACACAACCCGACAGCATGGCAAATAAGCCAACTAACAAGACGACTTTTTTCACTGGATTTAACTTCCTTTAAACTAAATCTCAGCGGGCAACAAGCAAGTGTTGTAAAACGCACTCTTTAGTACTTACTTATACAAAGAAAGGACGTTGCCTTTGGAGAGGTAGCCTTTCCAACTAGCAAATAAGATGCAACCACCTATTTTGCAGTGCATATTAGATTTGAGGAACAGCGAAATAGCTATCTGTATTTCTAATAGAACGATTATTTTTTGCTTATCAGCGGAGGGATTGTAAATACTACTTTTTAATTCTGTCTCTTAGGTACTAGCATAACGCACTAGAGTTTCTAAATAGCCTTCAAAGTACTTTGAAGGCTATTTATTTAGTCTGGCACTTAATTATTAAGCCCTAGTTACGTTTACCACTATATTGACCAAAAACAGTCTCTTCACCATCACTGGTAGGTGGCAGGTAAAAACTAACGCTAAAGTAGGTTATTGTGCCTTGAATAACACTTAAATCACCAACTCCATGAAAGGAGTTACCATTAACTATGCAATTCCAGTCGCCTTCACTAGAAGTAACCGAACAGCTACTTCCACTAATCGTTACGGTTCCGGTAACTGGATACACTTGGTTTGCTGGCGAAGCGCCGTTAGTAACAGAATTCTGAGAGACTGATTCAAGGCCTGAAAAACTGTAAGTACCATCAACAACGGGTTCATCAATACAACTCGTGGTTGAATTACCGCTTAAGTAGGCGCTAACGTACTCATCATCACTAAATGTTGATTGATTCAGGATAGTCACTTCCGAATTAGCAATTGTACCTGTTAACCGACCGTTAAAGGCACTAAATACGCCATCCGTTATGGTGCACGCACTTTCGTAACCTTCATTAGCGTTAAGTTGACATGCTCCAGTATTAGAGATAGTCAGAGTGCCTGAAAGAGGGGAAGTACTTAATGAATCGTTAGTTCCCATAATGAGATCCTGACCAGTTAATGAATAGCTTACATCCTCATTGCAAGCCGTTGGAGGTTGTTCAATTATACCTAGTTCGATCAACGTAACTAGAAAATGTGTTTGAGCTTGTTCGGAGCTCACTAATTCGCTTACCAAAGATTCCAAACCTGCATTTGCTAATAGATGAGTAATAGCAGGCTGTGCCGCAAACTCTATGACTGGTAGGTTAAAATCAACAGCTGTGGCATTGGCTAAAGCGGCATCACTAATATTAATACCATTAGTAGGATCGGCGTCGATATCTAAGGTTTGCAGCAAGCGCAGCATATTAATTAGACTCGGCGCATTAAAATTATTGGTAGCCGCAATATCAAGAGGAGTCAGAATTTCCCCAGCGGATACGCTTGGAAATATTATTTCACCGATAGTAAAGGTTACTTGTTCATTTTCACTGTAGGAAAATTCGCCATTAATATTAGTTACCCCCTGTTGTGTCAGCGTGCTAAAGCTAATATTAGTCACAGGGCTGTCAACAAAAATCCCTGTTAATACCACTGACTCAGTTGGCTTGTCAGTACACACTATTTTAGCCGTACTTGCATTGCCACTGTTAAGGTTACCGCTAGCCGAAGTAATAGTGCACTGCTGATCTTCTGGCTGCGTCAGGATGTCGATGGCAAAATTCACACCCGCAGCTTGTTTTTCGTCGAAATAGAAAGTGGCTTGTCCACCTAGGTTATATGTAATTGTTTCGACTGCTATATTATCAACTGAAAGTTGCAAGGTTAGCTCACCAACTAGATTGCTTATTTCTACCCCAATAGCCAAATTTTCATTAGTATCTTCACAGGTCACGATAATTTTATTAGCATTACTGGCATTCAGGGCTCCACTGCCATTTTCTAGATTACACAACTGCCCTTGTGGTTGCACATATACACTTACGTCAAATTGAGTGCCAACATCATGTTCTTCGATAAAACGCCAGTTCACTTCACCACCAGTTGAAGTAACCCCAACCGTTTCCCAATAATTTTGCGCCCCATTTTTTTTAAACCCTAAATAAACCGTACCATTGAGCTTTTGGGCAATTCCTCCAATAGCAAATTGATCTGGCTCGTCATTATCATCATCCCCTCCAGATCCTCCACAAGCAAACAACAATTGTGCCGCTATAAAAATCCATATCAACTTATTGATTTTCATGATTACCTCTAAAAATTTTAAATAGAAATATC
The DNA here is from genome assembly GCF_001565895.1 of Paraglaciecola hydrolytica. GTDB lineage: Bacteria > Pseudomonadota > Gammaproteobacteria > Enterobacterales > Alteromonadaceae > Paraglaciecola > Paraglaciecola hydrolytica. The sequence goes on along the minus strand of NZ_LSNE01000007.1, from coordinate 328,629 downwards.
TATGGATGGTGATGAATATCATTACCTCCTTGTATAGCGTTACTAAGCCAGTAATTTGCACTGTTCGCCGCTTTGAACATTATGCAAAATTCAAGGAAAATAGATGTGAAATCTTTTGAAACGTTGTGAAAATATAGAAATAGCAAACGTTTTACTGTTTAACGTGATTTAGAACAGAGCTAAACAAGTTTGTCCGCTGAGTAATTACGCCCTGCCCATCACGTTTAGCTACTTCAACTTCCAAATCAGGACTGCTGACGATAGTGTAAATATAAAAAGGTGTTGTGATGCCCGTTTCCCGAATCGCATCCAATAATTTAATACCGGCAAGAGGGTCAGAATCTCTACCCATGTCAGAAATGATTGCTGTATATTTGTATATCTTAAGCAGCAAAATAGCCTCTTCGGTAGAAACTACACTGTATACCGCTATATTATTTTCAACAAAATACTGCTGCTCTCGTTGATTATTTTGATGATGATCATCAACCCATAATATTCGAGCAACATCAGTGCTCGATTCACTGTAAATGACACTATTTGCATTTAACTTGTAGTTAGTCGTTATTCCAACAAAAATGGCAACACCAAACAAAACTGTTATTAGCAATATATTAGGTCTCTTGATCCCGCATTTTTGCATGAGGTTTAACTTACGGTATACGGGAGTACTATATGTTAGAAGTTCAATACCTTTGAGCTGGTCAAATAAATTGGCATCTAAGCGATACCCTTGGCCATGAACAGTTTGTATCAGTGGCCCTATATAACCGTAGTGTTTAAATAATTTGCGAGTATCCGCCATTAAACGTGACACTGACCAATCTGATACAACCGTATTTGGCCAAATATATTCACGAATAGTAGACTTACTGCAGGTATTAGGAGAAGTCTGAATAATTAAAGCTAGGAGCCTAATAATTCGAATATCATCATTTGCCAATGAACCATTTATTGTTAATCGAAATTGAGTAGTGTCTAACGTAAAATGATCAAATTGGTAAATCATATGAAATTTAAGCTCATAATCGATATAACGATAATGTAATTAAACTAAAACGATTGAACAAGTCGAATATTAACTAGTTTAAGAATACCAATAACGCAGTTATGAACACTAACGTGAGGTAGCAAATACCATAATCCTTCAACATTTTACGGTGAATAAGGATTTTAATTTTTCCCCTTCATCCTCTCTTTCAAATCCGCAAAAGGATTGTAGGTACTGCTTTTGATTTCAGTCTCTTCGGCACTGCCGTAACGCACCAAATTTTCAAACTTACTATGCTCTTCATCATGGCAATACAGGCACAGTAATTCCCAGTTACTGCCATCAGTGGGGTTATTATCATGATTGTGATCGACGTGATGAACCGTTAGCTCAGACAGGTTTCTGCGGGTAAATTCGCGCCGGCAACGACCACAAATCCAAGGATATATTTTAAGGGCTTGTTCGCGATAACCCGAGGCACGTTTAGCGATGTACTCTTGCTGCTGAGCAAAAACTTTATCGTAATTGGTTGACATGTGTTTTTACCTAAACTTAATAACCACTTGTTAAAAACTCTTATTGCAGGAGGCTCGCTCTGCAAAATTATGCATGCTTTAGCTCAGTCTTTTGCCCACAACCAACGCAACGCTTCAGGCAATAAAACGCCGCCGTGTTGATCACTATGCTCGCCATCAGTCCAGACGTGGGTAAACTGATAACGTGGTCCTTGCAGTTGATTGGTATCCGCAATTCGATTTGCATAGGCTAGTGCTTTTAGCATTTGTTGATTGGCTAAAAACCAGTCGCCCCACTCGTTATCCAAGTCATTAGTGCCATCTTGAAAAAAGATTTTCATAGGGCGGATGGGCTCACGGCGGATCAATGCTGGATAGTCTTGGCCACCCGCTTGTTCTGGCCATAATTCAGGTCGATAACCAATAGACACATAACTGCCAATAGCGCTAAACACCTTGCGAAAATAATCGGGTCTATGCCACGCAGCGGTGAATGCAGCGATGGCACCGCTACTGGTGCCTCCAATCGCCCGTTGTTCAGGGTCGTCAGTTAAACGGTAATCTTTGCTGATGTGGGGGATAAGCTCGCTTATTAACATACTGACGTAGTTATCATTTAGCACGTCATATTCTTGCCAGCGATGATCAGGATTACTCATGCCTAGGTCATCTGGATAATGTTCTGATTGGTTACCCGGTGTGATAAATAAACCGATTGTGACGGGCATATCGCCCTTGGCAATCAGGTTTTCTAGTACCTGCGGCACCCGTAATGAACCGTTTGGATTGGTGGCCCGTTGGCCATCTTGAAATACCAGTAAACTGGCGGCCTGAGTACCATCATATTGCGCGGGTACAAACAACCAATAGCGTCTGACGGTATCAGCAATAATCTGACTATGAAATTCAAATGGCCCGAGCAACTGACCTTTAGGTACACCGGTCTGAGGTTTAGAGTCTGCTGTTAGACTTAAATCTGTGCGGATGTCTGAGGTGTCAGCATGAACTTTAAAAAAACATAAAAACAATACTAAATACAATAAGTTGCGCATTATATTGGCCATCAAATGTTGTTGAAGCCAGCATAGCAGAAAGCAACTAAAAGCGTTATAACTGTGTTAACAAATGACTAACATCTGCTGCTAAGCCTGAAATAGACCTAGCAGCATTACACGTATTTACGACTTATACGGCATCTCGCCCAAATAATCTTTTTTACCTACGTCCATACCTAAATGGCGCAAGATGGCGTAGGCCGTTGTAACGTGGAAATACACATTTGGCACTGCCCATTGCATGGCAAATTCATGGCCAGTTAGATATTTTCCTTCCCAACGTGGTTGCGAAACAGAGCGCGTAGCGGTGTCGGCAAAATCAGCTTCTGAAAACGTCGCCAAATACTCAATCACTGACTGGATACGGGCTTCTAATTCGGCCAAGGTTGTTTCGTTATCTTCATGTTTCGGGGCGTCTTTACCGGTTAAACGTGCTACAGCTAATTTAGCTATGTCTGTAGAAATTTGTACCTGACGAATAAGGTTAAACTGATCAACCGACAAACGAGAGTTAAGTAGTACCGAAGTTTCGACCTTTTTAAGAGCGGCAAAGGCTTCGGCCTTTTCCAGAATGGCGCTGAGGTTTTTAAGCATTTTGGTAAATTGAACAACGGTAAGATCGTAGTACATGGAACATTCCTTAAGAGTGAAGGTTAACGTGTTTACTCAACATAATGCCACAGTCCTAGTGATTCAATAGCAGCTACATACAAAACTTGAAATATATACCCAAGCAACCTGAAGAAGCAGAATTCGTATCTTCAGGTTGTTTGGTTATATCACTAGAACTATGTTTTTTATGCTTACCGCATTAAGCATCACTTAAGACAGTATCACTATGCTGAAGGCTGAAACTAATTTGGTAAGGTTAAATTTTGCAGCACTTACGTTGGTACACACCCGCTTTGTATGGCACCTTAGGCCTTATATTTTTACAGTACAGTGGTGCCGACTTATGGTTAGCGCAGCAAATTTTTGCTTTAAACCAAGGCTGGGCTTGGCAGAATAATTGGATACTGGAAAATCTGCTGCACAAAGGTGGACGTAATATCGTTGCAGTGTTGCTGATAAGTACTTTACTGCTCACCGCCTTCAGCTTTATTTTTAATTGGTTTAACAAAACCCAGCGTATGGCTTTGTTATATACCTTGTTGGCCAGTTTGTTATCCATCGTCGTAATTTCAACTTTAAAATATATCAGCTTATTGCCTTGCCCTTGGGATGTACAAGGTTTAGGTGGAGAGCAAGTTTATTTGTATCTGCATCAAGCTTTTTCTAGCCATGAGTCTGGACGTCAGTGTTTTCCAGCAGGTCATGCTTCTGGCGGTTATGCCTTATTTAGTTTGTATTTTTGCCTAAAACTATGGCGACCAACACAATCTCCTTCATTAGCCCTTTATTGGCTGCTGCCTGCCATAGTGATGGGCGGTTTATTTGGTCTAGCTCAACAACTTCGTGGCGCCCACTTTTTATCCCACGATATCACAACTGCTTTGTTATGTTGGTATTGCTGCTTTGCTTTATGGCTGGTATTTTCACGGGCACTAAGCTCCCCATCAAAACAAACAAAACATGTTTATATACAAACATTTAGCGCAACTGCCAGTGATCACATAAACACGGCAAATGGCTTTGCCGTTTTGGAGAAATCTCAATGAAACAGTGGCTGTTGTCTGGTATCTGTTACCTACCATTTTGCATGCTACATGCCACAGAATTGGGGGAGTGTGGACTGCGTTACCTTGGTACCGACAGGCACCTGATGCCAGTCAATAAAACAACAGTCGCTAAGCTAGCCATAGAAACCAATCCCATTTTTGATGAAAGTGCGGCGGATACTATCGCCCTGCACCGTTTTGCCAATTGGCTACATATTAATACTAAGGCAGAGGTTATCGCCGAACGCCTGCCTTTTACGGTAGGTGATAGTATTACGCCTGAGGATTTAGCTGAAGCCGAACGTATTATTCGCAGTCAAGCCTATATACGTGATGCAAGGGTGAGTATCAGCGGCAGTTGCACAGACGAAGATCCAGCCGTGGTTACAGTGCAAACCTGGGATAATTGGTCATTGATCCCTACCGTCAGTTTTAGCCATAAAGGCGGAGAAAGTAAATTTTCTGTCGGTATCAAAGAAGACAACTTGTTGGGTTTAGGTATTCGCACCCGCTTTAAATACAATACCGACGAGCAACGCAGTGGATACCAATTAACACTTAAATCTGCCACTCCCATGCTGATGGAACATTCAACCTTGTTATTCGATTTTTTAGATAACGATGATGGCAATCTATTAGACCTTAAATTTGATCGCCCCTTTTATGATGCCCGTAGCGACACGATGTTTTTGGCCAATTACCTGACTGATGACAAAGTCGTAGATATTTTTCACAATGGCGGTATTCGTAATACGTTTGCCAGTCAAAGTCATCGTTATGAAGCTGCCACAGGTTGGCAGTTCGACTCAACACTGTTACTTAGTCAGCGTATTTCGGTGGGTTTAGTGGATGAAGAGTATCGCTTTAGCCCTGACTTACTGAATTTGTCGTCTGCCGAATTATTGCCCCAAGACCGGCGATTTCAATATGTTTGGCTGGGTTTTGAGTCTTTGCAGCGAGACTTTCGGGTGATGTCAGATATCTACCTTATCGATCAAGCCGAAGACATCAACCTTGGTTGGCATTATCAAGCCAAACTGGGCCTCGATTTTGCTCAAGATAATACCCAATCTGGGCTGGGCTACCATCTTCAGCTCAATCTTGATAAGGGTTGGCAAGTAAATGATGGTTTGCTGTTAATGTCTGCTAGTGGCGATGCAACCTTTAATCAAAGTCTAGCCGATCACTATTTACTTTCGGTCACCGCCGAATACTTTAAACGTTATACCCCTTTACTTGGCATGTACTCACGTTTATCAGTAAGTACCGAGCACAATCCCTGGTTAGATTTACCACAAACTGTGGGAGATGAAAGCGGCGTGCGTGGTTATCCTTTACAGTATCAGCATGGTGAACATAGTGTGTCTGGTAGTCTCGAAGCCCGCCTGTATAGTGGCTACAATATTTATAAAATTCTGGATGTAGGTTTTGCTGGTTTTGTTGACGTTGGCCGTGCTTGGGGCGGAGATGAAGGGCTACTTAATGAGACAGATCAAGTATTAAGCAGTGTTGGCATTGGCGCCAGATTGTATTCTAATCGTGCCAGCCATCAGAGTGTGATCCATATCGACTTAGTTAAGCCGCTGACCAGCACTGACAATGTAGATAGTTGGGCATGGCGCGCCCAAGTAAAACAATCATTTTAACCATAATGAGTCAGCAAGGCTCAGTTCTAACAAGTGAATATTATGACTACAGTAGTTAACAAACCCAATGGCACTGGTATTGGGCGCATCATCAAAGCGACTAAATGCTCTTATTATGGCTTTAAAGCCGCTTGGCAACATGAGTCAGCATTTCGCCAAGAATTACTGTTGGTTATGGTGTTATTGCCCCTGTCTTTTTTACTCTGTGAATCACGAAATCACTGGTTATTGCTGTTTGCCAGCTTGATGTTGGTACTTTTTGCCGAATTGATAAACTCGGCGATTGAAGCCGTGGCTGACGCTGTTTCATTGGAATATCACACTCTCATAGGCCGCGCTAAAGACATAGGCTCGGCTGTGGTGTTTATTGCCTTAACGGTGTTAGTTGTGGTGTGGGGCGACGCAGTATGGCGGATAATCGTTTTGCAGCAGTGATTAGATGCTAGATGCTAGATGCTAGATGCTAGTAAATAGTTTCTGATAACTTGATACTAGTTTCTAGTTTCTAGTTTCTAGTTTCTAGTTTCTAGTTTCTAAAGTTTAGTTCCGCATTTAGGGTAACGCATACCAACCTTGTTGATAGGCTAGGTTACCAAACAATGCATGGGCGAGCGCTGTTTTACCTAACTCTTCATCACTTTCAGCAGGCTCTAAGCGTTTGTCGCTAAGGTTGTAGTGATAATAAGTTGGGGCTTTATCTGGCTGTAAAATGGCCACTTTATCCGCCGTCATATAGGCAAAGTTTTTATCGTACTGCATCATCACGCGACTTGGTGTTTGGCTCTGATTGAGATCAATGCCAAGCATTGGATTAGCCGCGCTGATACCCATCAACGACAACAGTGTAGGTGCCAAGTCAATTTGACTGGCCAGCCTGTTATCCATTTTAGCGTCGATATCTGGGCCAAGGATCACCCCAGGGATATGAAAGTTTTTCACAGGCACTAATTCACTACCAAATACCCGTGCATCGTGGTCGGCCACCACCAGAAATACCGTATTGTGCCAATAGTTACTTTGTTTGGCTTTAACAAAAAACTCGCCCAAAGCATGATCCGCATAACGAATGGCGCGCTCGCGAGGATCTTCATCCTCAAGTTCGTTGATAACCCCTTCGGGTATTTCGAAGGGGTCATGATTACTTGATGAAAAAATTAGACTGAAAAAAGGCTGTTCACTCTGGGCCAAACGCGTTAATTCTGCGTCGGCTTGGGTAAAAAGATCCTGATCAGATGCGCCCCAAGAACCACTAAAATTTACCTTGGCAAAATCAGGCATATCGACAATCTGTGCAAAACCGTTACCCAGAAAAAAGCTCTTCATATTGTCAAAGTGGCTCTCACCACCATAAACAAACTGGGTATGATAATTTTGCTGTTTGAGCAAAGCCGCTAGCGTAAAAAAGTTTTGCTGAGATTTATTCAGTTTCACCACAGAACGCGCTGGTGTTGGGGTAAAACCAGTCACTACCGCTTCGATGCCACGTACCGAACGAGTGCCTGTGGCGTATAGCTGCGAAAACGCCCAGCCATCAGCCATGATTTGATCAAGTTGTGGGGTTAGATTTTTGCCACCTAAGCTGCCAACAAACTGCGCGCCAAGGCTTTCTTCCAAAACAATAACGAGGTTTTTCTTGTGCCCTTGATAAGTGGCGGTTTTGAGTGCCAGTGTGGGTAGTTGTTGTGAGTTAAAACTCTGGGCTGATAAACCTGTGCTTTGACGCACACGCTGAATAATTTCGTCCTGGGGCATTTTGCCATAGATACTGGCGGCGTCGCCTTCGCTATTCATTTGTTTTAAAGCAAACATGACGCTGTACCACGAGTTTAGGGTCAAGGAATTAAGCAAAGGATCAGTAGAAAAATACACCAAAGAGGGGTTAATGGGTCTATGACTCAAGGTGCCTCTAGCTAATACAAAACAAACAAGCAGCAAAAGAAAACTGCAGATTAAAGTACTAGACCAGGAACACATAGTCGTTATAACGCAGGGTAAAACCGTTTTTTTCAGCAACTTTTGCAGTATATAAGTTAAAGCAAGCAAAGCAGCTATACAGACAATGACACTCAGTAGATGGCCATTTAATAACATGCTGAGGACTTCTTGCGGATAGATCAGATATTCTACAAATAAGCGATTAGGGCGTAGACCATATTCATTAATAAAAGTGGGGGTAGCCAGTTCCAATAGCAGCAAAACTACGATGCCAAAAATAAACCAAATATTCAGAAAATAATGCCAAGCTGCAGGGCGTTGCATGAGCCTGAACAGGGGTAAAAATAGTACAGGTACTATCATCCAGTAAGCTAAAGTACTGAGATCAATGCGTAAACCGTTGAGTAGGATAGTAGAAACAACACTGAAATCGCTTATCCGCTCATGTTGCCACACATTAAGTGCGATACGGCTGCAGGTAAGCAGCGTTAAGCCAAGCAATAAAAAATAGCAAAATGGCTTTACAACACGCCAATAATTCAACTAATACCAACCATAACAAGGTGTTAAAAAGATGTTAACATTGCAGCATTAAAAGCTTAAGTAAAACTTAAGCAGGAACCTTGTTAGCGATATTTTTCTAGCCATAGTTGTAGACTTATTACACTACAGTAATGTCTGCAAATTATGTCATTTACATTGTGCCAATAACTGCTATAGCTTTATTGCAAACATATTTAAAGGTGAGTGATGAGTAGTAAAATCAAGCTAGGCATGTCTAATCTATCCCTCATTAAACTATGTCTTTTTGCCATTTCGATTTTAATCGTCGTTATTTATGATGTCCTGCCTGAACGAATAGTCACTTTGTATCCCAGTGAAACCGCTACTTTAAGCATTTTTAGCGATGAAACGTCGGGTGGAAACAGTCAGGCCAGATGGATAGATCAGGCTAAGTCTAAATTTAGCTGTACGGTGCCCCTATCAACAAAAGACCAATATTGTGGCGCTAGCATTACCTGGTGGCACAACGAACAGCCTAAAACCTTCGACTTTAGAAATTTTGATCGAATAATAATGGACATTGATTATCAAGGAGAAACCCCTAATCTGGCGGTCTACTTAGATAATCAAGTGAAACCAATAGCGGGTATGGTAAACACCACGACAGCTAAAAACATGTCAACTAATGTGCGCAGTAAAGATTTAAGTTCGCCGGTGGATATTAGTTTCAGGGACTTTCGTGTTGCCGAATGGTGGATAAGACAATTTGATATTCCCCGCGAGTATGCACATGCAGAATTAAACGAAGTGACATCTGTAGGCATTGCACCCACAGCCCCCTTTAGTACGCAAGCAGATATCATCCAGATCAATGCTATTTACGCGGCCGGTGCTTATTTTAGTAAAGAGGGAATGTACGCCTGTTTACTCATTTTCTGGGCATTGTTGTTAAGTAGTGAAGCCCTATATCACCATTGGGCACTGCGCCAGCGCATTAAACAGGATGCAGCAAAATTAGCCGCTTTAAACGATATCAGCGCCAAATACAAAGTTAAGGCAGAAACCGATCAATTAACTGGCTTGAGTAATCGCGAAGGGCTAGCGCAAGCTCTTATGGCTATTGGGCAAAGTAAAACCCAAAGTCACTATGCCGTGTTGGTACTTGATGTCGATCATTTTAAAAAATTAAATGACCAATATGGCCATGATGTGGGCGATTTGGTACTCGAAGAATTAGCCCAGGCAATCAATAGAAACATTCGTTCTACTGACATTGTATGTCGCTGGGGTGGCGAAGAATTTGTGGTGCTGTTCAGATATAGTAAAAAGCAGGATGTGCTGCCTTTTGCAGAAAAAATACGACTGGAAATTACCAACTCAAGTTTTGCTGGCACACTAAAGTTAAATGTCAGTGTTAGTATTGGTAGCGCGTTGATGTTGAATGAAGAAAGTTTTGAACAAACCTTTAAACAGGCCGATCAGGCCTTATATGCGGCTAAACGTAATGGCCGCAACCAAACTATAATGGCCAGTGAAAAAACTAAAACTTGATGTTGTAATAACCTTGGGCATCTTTGTTACCAAAAAACTGTGCGGCCTGATGTACTTCTTCAGGCAAATTAGCATCAGGTTTAAAACGCCCAGTAATAGCAAATTGTAGATTGGCAGGTATCGTTGCCTGAGCTGTTAGGCCAAAACGATTTGGTTCTTTTACACTGAGCAGTATGTTGTTGTTTTCACACACCATATCGGCGCTAAAGTTACCCAGATCAATCAAACCTTCTAAACCAGCCACTTTGGCATTTAACCATTGGCCTTTGCCACTCAGTGCCTGACAGGACTCACGATAATCCAACTCATCTACCTCAAGCTTAAAACGTCCTTCGGCTTTAACCGGAAAGGGTAATGGCAAAAGTGAAATCATTAAGTTAGTTGGTAAATAAGCTTGCACATCATTAAGTTGAATTCTGTCAGAGGCAAAAGATACTCCACCTAAAAACGCAATTTCATCAACCTGACGAATATTGCCTGCACTGATATCCGCGCTGATAGTGCCAATCAATAAAGGCCAAAAATCGAGGCTCCACTTAATATTGCTAACGGGTAAACCCTGTAGGGTAGCCGTCATGGCCTGACCTTGCCAAATAGTGCCTTTGACACCCTGTAGCTTAATTTCGGGGGGTAGCGATAAGTGACCTACGACCTGAACTGCGGGTAATTTGATAATTAAAAAGACCACATAGACACATAATCCCAATGCGCCCCATTTTAAAGAATGTTTCATGCTTTCCCTAGTTTCAAACGGCGGATTTTTATTTGCCCAGCGGCATTAGTTTCAGCGATATCTAAATCCAGTACCACAATGCCTTTGCTTTCTAAACCCTGTAACCAACTGAGCACATCGTTAAAGGGCACTTGATCTACCCATACTTGCAACTCTTCTCCCGTTGGCTGCATACGGGCGATAGTGATATTTAAGCGACCCGCGCTTTGGTTTACTTCTTGGGCTAAGGAGCCGGTAAATTTGGCATTAGGTTTGGCACTTCCTTGTAGTTGCAGGGCGCGATTGGCATTTTGTTGCACCCACACTAATAACTCTTTCTGACTGTTAAGGTTAGCCTGACCTTTAGTAACAGCTTGACTTAGCGGCGACCAAATAACCCAATAAAACAAAGCGATCACTACCAATACAGCAGAAAGCAAAACGAGACGTTGCTCACGTTCATTAAGTTGTTTGTAATACAGTTTTAGCTTTTCCATCTCAACTCCTCACCGCCAGCGAGCCAATGACCTGATTGTCTTTATTGTTGATAGCGCCTTGCTCCACTTCAAAACCTTTGGCCTGAGCGAGTTTTTTAAACTGCTCCAGCGCTTCAAAATTATTTGCCACCACCTGCATACGTAATTCACTGCGGCTGGCATCAAAACGCAACGACTGAGGTTTGATGTTGGAATCGGCAAAAGCCGGCGATAACTGGCTTAACATCACTAACATAGACGATGCCCCACCCCCTTGTTCCAATGCTTTCATCTTGCTTTGCATGGTTGCCCTTACGTCACGATATGCACCAGCATTAGGAAAGGCACGTTGATATTCATTTTTGATCTGACTGTTGATCTCAGCCAGTTGGCTTTGAATACTCTGTTGTTCGATGGCTTTATCTATCACACTTGTCAGCAAAGCAATACCCGCTAAGGCGGCGGCTAAACGCCAGGTTTTCCAGCCTGCAGAACGTGAAGACTTACGTTTAAACTCACCTTGCAATAGGTTAAATTTGGCATTAGCAATACCACTCGCCAGTACTTTCATCGGTAATTCTAGCGGCATACTGTGAGATTCAATATTACTTACGTCATCAAACTGTAACTCAGCATAATTATTGAGTTGTAAAGGCTCGGCATGGGCCTTTTGGTACTGACGAGCATGTAAGGTAACAGCTTGTACTAACCAATCTTTTTCACCCTGCAAGCCAGCCCATTCATCTTGTCTAACTAACAATTGCTGACCCAAGACTAACAAAGCCCAGCCTTGAGTGGCTTGTGGTATCGCCAGTACATCTGGAATAAGTTGCTCACACACCAAACCAGCATCTGAAATCATTGCTAACCATTGTTTGAGTTTTTCTTTACTCACCACAGCAACGGCTTGCACATTGTTTTTTTGTGGACCCAAAGCAAAAAACTGTTGGTTAATATCACCACTGATTTCATCTTCAAGCATATAAGGGATAGCAGCCAAGGCCTTGCGACTGGCTTTAGCGGGTAGTTCAACCCATTTAAGTAATACGTCACTGGTCGGTACTAAAACCGTGATAGCACGCTGACCAGCGCGCTCTTTGAGGCTGCTTAGCTCATTGGCATTAGCCAGCACACCAGAGGCAATGATTTCGTTTTGCTGACTCGACCAGACAATCCAATGCACTGTCTCATTCGAATTAGCGCCGAGACGAACGACAAGTTGTTCCATATTATTGATTACCTTGCTGGGCTAAACATATATTCGTCATATTTTTCATCACCTTAGAACCCGCCAAACTGACGTGAAACTACCTTTGCATTGTTATTATCCACTTTAAACAGACTACTCATGGAAAAGGTGGCGTTATTGTAACGGGTTTTACTCTGCAACATAAAATAATCAGTTTTTACATCGAACCAGGCTTGTTGCGCTGTAGTTAAGTTTTTTGCCTGTATTTGTGGTGCCACAAAAAAATCAGCTGTGCTCTTAAACCCATCCTGCGGCCGACTACTAATCACATCGGCTGCGTCACTTAAGCTGATATCCGCCATGGCAGCCAATACCGCACTGTTCTTTTCACTCACTGTATTCACGTTAAGGACAAACTGGTTAGTGGATGGTAATACACACAGCCAGTCCATTACTGGTTTTAACCACTGCAACTCCACACCATTAATTAAACGTAACTCGCTTTTGTCGGCCATAAAATTATTGGCTGCCAGATAGGGAAACTGCCGGCCTTCGTATTCGCTATCTTCAGCACCTTGCGGACTCATGTTGTCATCGGCATCAAACCAATCGGCTAGTGAATCAGTCATAGTTTCTGCGGTAAAGGGTGCAATATTCAAACCTGCATTAGTCAGCAGACGTTGAAAAGCAGCTAAACGTGCAGTGAGCTCTGGCGAGCGGCTGCCACCGACAGTTGCGGTAGTATCTTTTAATGCATTAAGATTAAAACAAGCCTGCATATCAAGCAGTTGAGCCTGAATTCCGCCGCCTTCAATGGGAAATACAAATTCCTCTGACCAAGGCTGATTTAAGTGGATCACCCCAGCACTTGCCGCTACCAGGCTATTAATTGACTTACCAGCAAATTGCTCTGCGCCTATGGCATACCAATAAGCCTGATTGTTGTCTTTGATATTGGCCGCACGTTTAACTTGCAACTGTAATCTGCCCCCCATCTCGGTGGCGAGCACACTAACAATCGCCACTATCAACAATACAATGATCAGCGCTACACCACGCTGGTTAGAGGGGCTATTCATACGCCACTGGCCAATAAAAATTCGCGACGTATTTCACCAAAAACGTCACTTTTAAAGGTGATCGCCACGGCCAGTGGCAAGGCAGTACCAACATAAGATTCTTGCCAATCGTCGTCCTCATTATTGCTATTGGTTAAAAACTCAACTTGAAAATCGCTGATCCCCTCGAGCAATACTCGGGTTTTTGGCTCATAGCCAATCACGTTATCCAGATAGTTTCCGTAGAGCCGCAAGAGTTTGTTTTCTTCTAAACGATATCCCACTAACTGCAAAGTAGAACGGGGTAACATCAACTGCGGGTTATGCCAGCCTGCATGTACAAAAGCAATGCTATCGGCCATGCCACCTAATTCATCTTCACCGCCACGGATAACCACTTGATTGACTTCGCCATTCAATCTGACAGCTCGTGGCACGGCTTGTAATAAATCCCGCTCAATGGTGAGCATGGCGCGTTGCAGCTGCTCAAGTTCAGCAAAACGCTGACTGGACGCTTTGTCATCATCTATCACTGTGGTCAGCAAGCCGGTACTGGCAAGGCCAATTAAGCTAAAAATAGCCATGGCCACCAATATCTCAATCAGTGTAAAACCTTGATGGGCAAAACGCTGCGGCTGAATCATTGTGTACGCTTAGCCAAGTAAGAGGTGACTGAGGTAACAGAGCCATTACGCTGTTCATTGTTACTCACCGTGACTTCAACTAATAACAAATCTTCATCAATGGTTTTTTCAACTCGCTGTGACCAATACCAAGTGCGATCGGCCATCTCCTCACTGCCTTTTTCATTATTTTTAGGTGGCCACGTTTTGCTCAGTTGTAATTCGGTTAAACGGTTATTGGCAACCCAAGTGGCAAAGGTCATGTCTTGAATAATACTGACACTGCTTAAGTGATCACCCGCAGCCTTAAGAATAGCCGAGCCTGTCACCGCAAAAATTAATAAAGCCACCATCACTTCGAGTAACGTCAGGCCAGCTTGTTTGTATAGTTTTCTGAGTGGTATCAAGCTAGGGCGCATCTAAAGGCCCTTCCCGTTTAAGGGGTATAGCGTCTTCGCCATTAATGCGAAAGTACACCGCTTGCTCACTGCCAAAACTGGGGACATAGCCAAATAACAGCGAAAATGGCGTAATGTCGCCACTAGACATGATAAATACTTGTGGCGGCTCTGGGCGTTTTTCTTCTTCTTTACCAATCTCGACACCTTCATTGGAAACCGAGAGTTGTTCATCGAAAACTTTGTCATCAAATAAGCTGTCTTCTGTATCCCAAGGCAAATCATCTAAATTGAGTTCGAGGCTAAAGTCTTCAGGTAATTCATAGGCAGCAAAGGTGGGATCGGCTTCAAACATCTGCCATTGTTGTTCATCGTCGAGCACTAAAAAATGGTAGGTGTTTTTTTCGGCTTCGATGCGCAAACCTAGTGTTTGCTGATTAAGCACCGCAAAATCAGAGGCCATGTTAAACACCACCTCAAAACGCTGACTTTGTTTTTTGGTTTGCTCGACTCGGTCTTGACCACCAAAACCAAATACAATAGCACTGGCCGCCAAGCCCATTATCACCAGCACTAACATCACTTCAAGCAAGGTAAAACCCGCATGTTTGTGATGTTTAAGCATATTGCGCTGAAGCTGGGTCATGTTAGGTAATTTTAAGTGCTAGCTGGCAAGGCCACACATTTTATAAATAGTCGTTAAGATTCCAGTTACCAATGTCATCTTCGGTACCGGGTTGCATATCAGGCCCAAAAGAAAAAATATCAATCACCCCTAGCTCACCAGGGCTCAGTAACTGATAAGGATTACCCCAAGGATCTTCAGGCAGACGTTTAATAAAACCACCTTCCTGATAATTACGTGGCACTGGGTCAGAAGTAGGAGCTGTCACCAAAGCCTGCAAACCTTGCTCGGTTGTGGGAAATACATTGGTTTTAAGCTTGTATAGCTCTAGTGCGCTTTCAAGCTGCTGAATATCTACCGCCGCTTTTTTAATTTGTGCAGTGGCCTGATTGCCCAGGATTGATGGCGCGATAAGGCCAGCCATGATGCCGATGATCAGCAATACCACCATCACTTCTATTAAGCTAAAACCTTGTTGTTTAACACTTTTAATCATAAGTTCACCATATTATTTAATGCCAAAATGGGTTGTAGTATTGCCAAAACGATAAACAACACTATGCCAGCCATTGATACGATCAACAGCGGTTCAAAAACTTTTAACGACACATTCACCAAGGATTCAAACTGCCGGTCTTGATTGTCAGCCGCGCGCGCCAACATTTGTTGTAATTCACCACTTTTTTCGCCAGAAGCAATCATGTGCATCATCATCGGCGGAAATATTTTAGTTTGGTCAAGGGCTGCTCGCAGACTTGAGCCTTCTTTCACATGCAGCGCCGCCCCTTTGACCGCATCTTTGATATATAAGTTTTCCAGTACGTCACTAGAAATCCGCATACCTTCGAGTAGCGGCACAGCACTGGAAGATAAAATACTCAAAGTTCGGGCAAAACGTGCTGTATTTAAACCCTTTGATACCTTACCTAACAAGGGCAAGGTCAAGATAAAAGCATGATAGCGTTTTTTCATTACCGGTTGTTTAAGCACTCTAAGCGTAATCGCAATTAATAGCACAATTACACCCGCCATAAGCAAACCATAGTCTTGCAAAAACTCACTCACGTTGATCAAGATTTGCGTGATGGTGGGTAACTCTTGTCCCATAGTCTGAAATTGGCCAACAATTTTGGGTACGACTATGGTCAATAACAACACCACTATGCTCAGAGCAAAAAATAACATGATGACCGGATAGACCAAGGCTTGGGTTACTTGACTGCGGGTTTGTTGACGTTTTTCGGTGTAATCAGCCAAACGATTTAATACCGTGTCTAAATGGCCTGACTTTTCACCCGCTGCCACCATAGCGCGAAATAACTGGTCAAATACATGAGGAAACTCTGCCATGGCATCGGCCAGCGTATGACCTTCAACTACCTTAGAGCGCACCGCCATCATCATATTTTTCTGACGGGGTTTTTCACACTGTTCGGCTACAGCAAACAAGGCTTCTTCAATAGTAAGAGCAGCCTCGACTAAGGTGGCCAACTGACGAGTTAATAAAGCTAAATCTGCGGCTGAAATAGTCGCTTTAAATAAGGTAAATCCCTGTTGCGACTGACGTTCTTTGTCGGCAACTTGAGCAACTTCCATGGGGATTAAATGCTGTTCGCGCAACTGCTGGCGTATTTGCCTGGCATTGTCGCCTTCTAATACTCCGGATTTATTTTTGCCATTTTTATCCATGGCCTTATAAGCAAAAGCGGCCATTTAGTCTTCTCGCGTAACACGTAACACTTCTTCAAGTGAGGTCATGCCTTGTAAGACTTTTAAACAGCCATCTTCCCGAATACTGGGGGTATTTTTGCGAATATATTTTTCGATGGCTTGTTCACCACGACCATTGTGGATGAGATCTCGAATACCTTCGTCTACTAACAAAAGTTCATGAATACCGGTTCTGCCACGATAACCGGTTTGATTACAGGCAGCGCAGCCTTTAGGCGAATAGATTTCTGCAAGCTCAGCTTTTTTTGTTTTAAGTCCAAGGATTTCGCATTCTTGCTCACTTGGACTATGGGCTACTTTGCAATTACTACACAAGGTACGCACCAAACGTTGTGATAATACCCCCAACAAACTGGATGATAATAAAAAGGGCTCTATACCCATATCTTCTAAACGGGTAATCGCACCAGCGGCAGTATTAGTATGCAGAGTCGACATCACTAAGTGACCGGTTAAACTGGCCTGTACGCCTATTTGTGCGGTTTCTAAATCGCGGATTTCGCCGACCATCACCACATCAGGATCCTGCCGCAGAATGGCACGTAAACCACGAGCAAAGGTCATATCCACTTTAGGGTTAACCTGAGTCTGGCCTATACCTTGTAAATCAAATTCGATGGGATCTTCGACAGTTAAGATGTTGCGATCTTTGGAGTTAATTTCACTTAAACCCGCATATAAAGTGGTGGATTTACCGGAGCCCGTTGGTCCAGTAACCAAAATAATGCCGTGAGGTTTGCGGATAAGCCCAGCAAATTGCGCCCGATTTTCTTTGGTCATGCCCAAATCAAGTAGGTTTAGGCGCACGTTATTTTTATCTAATAAACGTAATACCACACGCTCACCATGGCTCGATGGCATAGTTGAAACCCGCACATCTACCGCACGACCGGCGATACGTAAAGTAATACGACCATCTTGGGGTACGCGTTTTTCAGCGATGTCCATACGCGACATAACTTTGATCCGCGAGACCAGCATAGAGGCCATTTTACGATTGGGTTTTAAGATCTCACGTAATACCCCATCTACCCTGAAACGTACTAACAACTGGGTTTCAAAGGTTTCGATATGAATGTCCGACGCGCCCTCTTTAATGGCTTCGCCAAGCATGGCGTTGATGAGTTTGATGATGGGAGCATCGTCTTCGCTTTCAAGTAAATCTTCGGTATCGGGTAAGTCTTCGGCTAGGCTAAATAAATCACTTTCGTTGCCTATGTCTTCCATCAACTGTTTAGCGGCCGATGAATCGCGTTGAAAAGCCTGAGTTAATAAGGTTTCAAAACGGCCTAACTCGATTTCTTTCAGCCTAAATTCAGCGCCTAAAAAACGCCTCACTTCGGCAAATACCGCCAATTGAGTATCAATCGTATGATAAAGAATGGCCGGGGTTTCGCCGGTATCCAACAAAACTTGATGACGTTTAGCAAAACTAAAGGCCAGTTGTTTGTGTTCAGGCTCATCAATAGGCGCATCAATATCTGCGCCTGCTTCGATTAAAGCCTGCTCTTCTGCATCCACGGTACTGAGGTGCTCACTGGCCATCTCAGTTTTTGTCCTTGGCTTTAGCTTTGTTTTTGTTATCTAAATACTCTTCAAAACTCGGTGGCAAACTAAGTTTGTCATCCCAGTCAGGTAAAATTGGACCTTCTTCAAAGGGCATCAATGGAATACCTTCAGATTGGCGTTTTAGCTGTTGAGCGCGAATATAGTTATATTTACGATGGCTGATTTCGTTCATGGTCACACCATCACGCACTATCGTAGGACGGATAAAAATCATCAAATTACGTTTGCGTTTACTGGTACTGGTTGATTTAAACAAGTTACCTATCAAGGGGATATCACCCAAAAATGGCACTTTAGATACACTCTCTTGCACGTCTTCGTCGATCAACCCACCCAAAACGATAGTGCCACCATCATCCACTATCACCGAGGTTTTAATTTCACGTTTATTGATCAATACGTCTACTGAGGTAGCACCACTCAAACTCGATACTTCTTGTTCGATGGTTAACTGCACCGCATCACCTTCGTTAATTTGTGGGGTGACTTTAAGTTTGATACCCACTTCTTTTCGATCAACCGATTGGAAAGGATTAGCGTTGTTCGAACCTGTAGTTGATCCGGTAATAATTGGCACTTCTTGACCCACAATAAAAAACGCCTCTTCGTTATCCATCGTAGTTAAATGGGGAGTGGCCAAGACATTAGAGTTGGTATCGGTGCTCACCGCTTGTACTACTGCGGCCCAGCCATCTTTCACAATACCTGTGACTAAACCATTGATGCCACCTAGCGCTGCAGCAAGGGTGGCATAATTAGCCGCACTTTTAGAATCGTAAGAGTAAGGCGTACCATTTTGGTCAAAACCTGTGGTGGTGGTGGTGGTTCCCGCAGCGTCTTTCACGCCTACCGCTAAGGTACCTATACCAGCCACACCATTAGTAAACTGCGTCATACCAAATTTTTCGCTACCCAATTGCACCCCTAAGGTAGTGCCATCGCCTTCAAATACTTCAACAATAATCGCCTCAACCTGTACTTGCGCACGACGAATATCAAGCTGACGGATCACTTCTTCAAGTGAGCGCATCATATCGGGCTCGGCCGTGATGACTAAAGCGTTGGAGTCTTCGTGAGAGTCAATGCTGACTTCACGATTTTTAACGTTTTTACCTTTCGCCGCACCTTGTTCTTCGGCTTGAATACTGGCACTGACACCCTGTAATACTTTGACTAAATCAGCGGCTTTGGAATAATTTAAAAAGATAACGCGGGTATTACCACTGGTTTCTAACTCTTGATCCATTCGTTTAATTAAATTAACCAAACGGGCACGGGCTTTAGTATCACCGCTGACAATAATACTGTTAGTTCTGTCATCAGCCACTACACGCGGATCAGACTTGCCACCGGCATTTTGCGCACCTTGCGACTTGTTAATGCTGTCTATAATGCGCACCATTTCAGAGGCAGATGCAAATTTCAGTTTAACAATTTCAACTTCTTCATCACCAGCACGGTCAACTCTTTCGATGATTTCTACCAAACGATTCACTGCGGCTGCACGACCCGTTAACATCATCACGTTAGACGCATCATGCCCCACTACACTGCCTGCACCGGCTGAATCACTTAACTGACGTAAAATAGGGGCTAACTCACGCACAGGCACATTATATAGAGGTACAACACGAGTAATGATTTCATCACCATTAAACTTGTCGCCTTCAACCACAGGGATATTGGAGGTTTTAGCATCTTTTGCGCGGACTATTTTTAGTACACCGCTGGGCATTTCAACTACCGCAAAATCGTATACCTGTAATACGTTGAGAAAAAATTGGTAATACTGCTCTTCAGTCAATAAATCGTAACTACGTACGGTGATTTTTCCCCGCACGTTGGGATCAACGATAATGGTTTTTTTGAGGTTTTTACCCACAATATTAATGAATTCACTGATTTCGGTATTTTTGAAATTAGGAGAATAGTCTGCCGCAGCTATCATGGTAGACATCGCCATCAAGGCGGCCCCCAAAGCAATGACTAACTTGTTAAGCCCACGTGTTGGCCTGGTAAAGATCATTCTACAGCTTCCTCTTCCCCTTGGGGTAAATCCAGATAAATAGTCAATAATTCACCATTACGATCCACAGTCATTTGAATTGACTCAGCTTGACGTATGGCATTCATGGCTTCGAGAGATTGTTGCATATCGGTTAAATCCAAGCCGTTTAATTCGGTAATAACATCACCATTTACCAGTCCGGCTGATTTAAATAAACTGGGTTTTTTGCCCGGTGCCACTTTGTAACCACTCAGCTCACCTTCAACACGATGAGGCGATATATTAATATAATCAGTAAAATTGGCCGGAGCCTGTTGTAACTCCCGAGTTGCCTGAACGGCTTCTGAAGATAAGGTGCGACGCTCTTCGTTATCTTGATTCTTCAGTGGGATAATTTTGCTCGGCTGGGCGGCAGTAATTTGACTTTGTGGTTTACTGTAATCAACCCCATCCAACATTAACGTTTCTTTTGTTGGGCCGTTTTTGATGATGACACGATCAACGTAGACTTCAGCTAAAGTGGCATTGGTACCATCTATTTTTTCACCTAAACCATAGGTTTGCTGCTGATTACGATTTTCGATAATCGCTGCACCTTCTTCAATGCTTGAGCTGGATACCACCCCAGTTAAAGTCAAATTAAGCTTAGTTACCGGCGCTTCCGTCACCGTTTGAGTTTCTATCACAGGTTTGGCAGCTAAATCACCAAATAAGTTAAGTTTTTTTACCGCCACTAAGTCTAACTTAACGTTATTACTGCTACTCGCTACAGCACTGACGTTATCCAATGTGGTTGGCATATTGTTATTGACAGGATCAGGCAGTAAACGCCAAGTAAGCTCTGCGCCATAGGCCAGCAAAAACAAGCACAAAAGCACCACAATAAGCTTATTTATACTAGCTTGGTGTTTGACCAGTTGGAGCCAGACTTGATTAACGTTATAATTTACGACTGTCATTGATTCTCGGTGGGACCTTCAAAGCGATACCGGCTAATCATAACGAGTAGCTGGAGGGGTCACAACTCTATTCAGTAAAGGTTACAAAAAAATTACACAACTAACAGGTTTTCATCGTGACAATGTCTCTGCAAACGCTCGCAAAAAAAATATCTCAACATATGGCCTTAATAAATGTCCCAGCAAGCTGAATTAACAGAAGCAATACGACTAGATAAATGGTTATGGGCAGCACGATTTTATAAAACCCGCAGTGTAGCTCGGGATGCTATTGCAGGCGGTAAAGTACAATACAACGGCCAACGTTGCAAACCAAGCCGTGTAGTAGAGTTAGGCGCACAAATAAAAGTTCCACAAGGTTATGATCTTGTCGAAATTGAGGTACTGGCTTTGCGGCCACAAAGGCAAAGCGCACCCTTGGCTAGACAAATGTATCAAGAAAGCGTTGAAAGCGAAGTACTGCGGGCCAAAAATGCCGAAGCCAGACGACTTAATGCTTTTCATAGCCCTAAACCTGACCATCGTCCTGACAAAAAACAACGACGGCAGATAATTCAGTTTAAGCAGCAGTAGCGTTTTATACCCTTCATCCTTGGAACTGCACATTGGTTGGCTGCACTCATTCGCCGCCGTGCAATTCTAAGAATAAGGGGTATAGACTGACGATAAAATATAATTTGAAAAATAAGGTAAACAACATGGCTTTTGATCAGCTTCATCGATATTTATTTAATAAAGGCAACGTGCGGGGCGAGATGGTACGTTTACAAGAAACTTACCAAGCCATTCTGGATTCTTACGACTATCCACCGGTGATCCAGCAATTACTCGGTGAACTTATGGTTGCTGCCAGTTTACTCACTGCCACCATCAAATTTGAAGGGGATATCGCGGTGCAACTGCAAGGTGAAGGCCCCTTAAGTTATGCCGTAATTAATGGCACACACAATCAACAATTACGTGGTATGGCACGTTGGGATGAAAGCCTAACTGAATTGCCCACAACTTTTGCGGACTTGTTACAAAAAGGCGTGATGGTGATCACTATTACCCCCAACGAAGGTGAACGTTATCAAGGTATAGTGGCACTGGATAAACCCACTTTAGCCGAATGTATCGAAAGTTATTTTGACCAATCTGAGCAACTGGCCACTAAAGTAATTATTCGCACCCAACACGATGCTTCACCAGTTAAGGCTTGCGGACTATTTTTACAGATCATGCCCACCAGCAGCGCAGCTACTGATGCGGCCGATACCGACTTTGACCACCTGTGTAAAATAACCGAAACCATTAAAAACGAAGAGTTGTTTACTCTGCCGGTCGATGAAATTTTGTATCGCCTCTATCATCAAGAAGAGGTAGAAGTTTATCCTGCCCAAAACGTAATATTTAAATGCAGCTGTAGCCGTGAAAAGACCGCCACCGCTCTTTCAGGTATAGGAAAAGAAGAGTTACTCGATATCGTTGCAGAACAAGGTGCTGTCTCGATGAACTGCCAATACTGTCATACTGAATACCGTTTTGACGCGATTGATGTAGAAAGTATTCACGCCGGTACTTTTGGTTTTAGTCAACAACAAAGCTAAAAAAAGCCGCATACTGCATCACTGCAATATGCGGCTGTTATTGTTTAAACTACAAATTTAACCGCGAGAATCGTCTAATTCTTCAATCGGAAAAGCTTCAGCAAATTTTTGCACTTCATCGGCATTGACATAGTTTGATTCAAACACCAAGGTGCCACCTTTTTTCAGGGTGACCAAAATTTGCACGTTGCTACCATCTGCCATAATGGCCGCTGAGCGCTTTTGAATACGTACTTTTTTACCACCACCGGCGCTTAAACCAATTTGTGCTAAGGCGGCAAAAGCATCCATACCACTTCCGGTTGCCATACCACTAAGGCTCACTGAGATATAAGCATCCCCTTTTTGATATTCCCGTTTAGTACTGGTAAAACCCATGGCGTTCTGACTTTCAAGCTCAGCACCTTTATAACCAAGAATGCTGTCTTTAAAAAACTTAGCGATGTTTTCCTGTTTCATTTGCTCAAGCAAGGTCACACACCATTTGGCTTCTTCGAGCGCACCATCAAGATCACCATCGGCATACAAGGCCGCGGCATTTTTACAAGAATCTTGAGGGGAGTCTTTGGCTAAGAGAGGTGATTGCATGCCAGCCATGGCTAACATGATAATTATTGCGCGCTTCTTCATTTTAATTTCCTTATGTAAACTGACACGACTTGTGGTGGTTTTTCGTCCAACATCATAGTCGTGGAGTTTTAAAGGCGCAATACCAATAAGTACTCTAAAACGTCGCAGTGCGAAAGTTTAATACCTTGGGTATATAAATCAGGAAACCGCTTGATAGGCGATAGTAACCTTAGCAACAAGGCCGCCTTTGGCATGATTAGCCAAAGATACATTACCACCGTGCATTTCAACTATACGTTTGATAATCGCTAAACCTAAACCTGAACCTAAACTACCTCGGGCTTTATCACCTTGGGTAAAAGGCACAAACAAGCGCTCCATCTGATCCTCAGGGATACCTGGGCCAAAATCACGAACAGCAAAACACAGTTGTTTGTCTTTTTTTAGAAAACGCGAGGTAATCTCGATGTCATTACTGCCATAGCGAAAGGCGTTTTCAATTAAATTATCCAGTACTCGTTTTAAGGCAACCCGACGGATCATGCAGTAGGGCAAGGGCTCAAGATCCAATTGAATATTATGATCTTCTTCAATATTACGGGCTTGCACTGCTTCGTTGATCAAAACATTGATGTCACCTTCTTGCAGCTTTTCTTGCTGATCCTGGCGTACATAATCAATAAACTGATCGATAATTTCGTTCATATCTTCAATGTCATGCACTATGCCCTCTTTGATCCACTCCTGACTATCGGGCAACATCTCGGTTGCTAGGCGGATACGGGTCAAAGGTGTGCGTAAATCGTGAGAAATACCTGCGGTAAGTAAAGCCCTATCATCTTCAAGTTGTTTTATGCCTTTGGCCATTTGATTAAAGGCGTGAGTGACGGCCATTAATTCGGTAGATCCTTCTTTTTTGAGAGGCTCAGGCACTTGACCTTTACCCACTAATATTGCTGCATCCTGTAAGGCTTTGAGTGGGCGGTTTAAACGCCGCACAAAGATCCAACCACCACCTACACTTAAAATACCAATCACCAATAAATAAATAGTCAAAGGTGAAATGTCCGGCTCACCAACACCTATCATCGGGATGGTGATCCATAAATTAGGGTTTTGTGGTGGTCTAACCCAAAACAAATAGGGATCGCCGGGGGTGATGCGAACTTCAGCTTCACCTCCGAGTTTTTCCGACATTTTGATGGATAAATACTGATAATAAACGGCTTGCTCAAGCCCCTGTGTTACGGCCTGTCTTTGGGTGTAAACCCTGATCCCGGTGGCAGCATAAAAACGCCGACTGAGTTCTGGGTCAAAGTGGTTGCGATCACCTATAAAGACCAGTTTTATTTGAGTCGCGAGCAAATTATTGATCTGTTGGTAATTAGGACGGATAAAATAATAAGTAACCGATAAATACGACACAGTCTGGTTGATCAGTAATAACATGCCAATCAACAAAACTGTTTGGCCAAAGGCGCTTTTAGGTAAAAGTCTCACTAATACTGCTCTTTAGACTGACTCAGGCACCCTGCCCACCATCAGGCACAAACACATAACCCAAACCCCATACCGTCTGAATGTAACGAGGGTTAGCGGGATCTTCTTCTAACATGCGACGTAAACGAGATACTTGCACATCTATGCTGCGCTCTAAAGCCGAATAATCACGACCGCGAGCCAAGTTCATTAACTTATCCCGCGACAGTGGCTCACGGGGGTGAGTTACTAGGGATTTAAGCACCGCAAACTCGCCACTGGTTAAGGTCATCGGTTGACCTTGTGCACTCATTTCACGAGTACCAAGATTAAGTGAGTACTTACCAAACGTAATAATCTGTTCTTCTTGTGAAGGAGCACCCGGAGCCTCATTGGTTTTGCGTCTTAATACCGCTTTGGCTCTGGCTAATAATTCACGGGGATTAAAGGGTTTCGGCAAATAATCATCAGCGCCCATTTCGAGGCCGATAATACGATCCACTTCGTCGCCTTTGGCGGTCAACATAATGATCGGAATTTGATTTTCTTTTTGGCGTAAACGGCGGCAAATTGACAAACCATCTTCGCCGGGTAACATTAGGTCGAGCACCATTAAATGGAAATTTTCACGCTCAAGATACCTGTCCATCTGCTCAGAATTTGCTGCGGCCCTGACTTGATAACCCTGCTCAACCAGATAACGTTCAAGCAGACTGCGTAAACGCATATCATCATCAACAACGAGAATTTTGGTAGTTTCTTGACCCATTAGTTATATCCATTAAACAGCAATGCCCTCACTATAAGTTAAAGCGTCAAATTTCCAAAGGTTAGTGACGTTGCTGGGCGAGTTGGATTGTTACAAAGTTTGTCATTTTGTTAGTCATAATGTGTAGCTAATAAAGAATTTCTTCGCCATTAGAAAAATAACAACATGTCATTTCGGTGGTCTTCTGGGCCGGAATCGGTTTCAAATAGCTAATTGTTTTTATTGAATTTAATCTAAATTTAAATATACGCGGGCAGCGTGATAATTCTGAGACTTATAATCCTAAATGTTTGTAAGATTTGGATGTCCTTTGGAGCCAAAATTGCACTTAACTATGCCCCTTCATATTGTTTAATGATATTTTATGAGTAAATATTGAAAATAAGGAACGCTTATGCTCTATAAGCTTGAATCTTTGAGGGGCTTGGCTGCACTTTTAGTGGTTTTGTACCACTGCCAAATAAAAGTTGGAAACTTTAGTTTTCAATTTATTCAAAATAGTTACCTTTTTGTTGACTTTTTTTTTGTGTTGTCTGGTTTTGTTATGTCACTTGCATATGGTGTTCGAATTCACAACGGTTTCCCTTTTAAAGCATATATTATTGCAAGATTGGGGAGGCTTTACCCATTGCACATTACAATCTTACTTGTTTGGCTTGTTTACTTGACTTTTAAGCAAATTCTTTTTGTTTATGGATTTGGTGGGTCAGAACAGTTTGATGAAAACAATAACTTTGTGTCATTTGTTACCCATGTTTTTTTTATACAGTCTTTCGGTATTAATGATGGAAATAGTTGGAATGTGCCCAGTTGGAGTATCAGTAGTGAATTTTTTGCATATGTATTCTTTTTTATCTTTTCGCTATATATCGACAAAAAAAGCAAAATTATTCCTTGCATTATTGTCTCAGTAACTGCATATGCTTTTTTAATCTCTTTGGGTAGAGATAGTCTTAATATTACACATGATTATGG
The DNA here is from genome assembly GCF_001565895.1 of Paraglaciecola hydrolytica. GTDB lineage: Bacteria > Pseudomonadota > Gammaproteobacteria > Enterobacterales > Alteromonadaceae > Paraglaciecola > Paraglaciecola hydrolytica. The sequence goes on along the minus strand of NZ_LSNE01000007.1, from coordinate 302,044 downwards.
AGGGATTCGCTGTATTGGTGCATTTTATTTAGGTGTAATTCTTCATCGAATTCAAGATTCTATCCAAGAGGAGTCATGGTCAATAAAATATATTCAATTGCTAGAGCTTCTTACTGTCACATTTCTAGTAACAACAGTTAGCTTGGCATCTATTAGCCCATATTCATTTGTACTTGCGTTATTAGCATTTATGTTTGCTATTTTCGTATTTTCATCTAAAAAAGATGGGGTTATAGGTAGCATTCTAAATAAACAAATTTTACGTTTAATTGGCCTTTGGTCTTACTCTATTTATATGATACATAGCATCATGATATCTGTGACACAGCTTATATTAGAATATATTTTTGATTTAGTAGTTTCAGAATTCAATCCCTTTAGAAGTGTATTATTTAGTCTTTTTGTTATGAGTATTACGGTGGTATTCGCAAGTTTGACTTATAAATTTATAGAAGTACCTTTTAGAGATATGGCAAAATTATATGCAAAAAAGTTATGTATGTCTTAGCCAGTATTTAAAGAGCGATACATCATAATAAAATTCTTTTATTTAATATAATTAAAACAATCCATTGTAAACATTAGGTTTGATTGGGGTGTTGGCTGATGGTGATTCGCTGACCGGCTGTATTGGCTGTGGATGTTTGTCCATGAAGTCCTGCCCTATTTACAATGTTAATGATGAACTGGCACAGGAAGGATGTGGAGCCGTTTTGTTAGATAGCCGCATGAAAAACCCTAAGCGCGGAAGTTCACTGTGACGCTGGCATTGTATATACCCAAGCAACCTGAAGATGCAGGATTATGAATACCATCCATAGTATTCACCCTAGGTCAATCTGCGGTTGTTAAAATGTGTTCCATACACATTTTTCAGTGGGAATTAAATCCATTTTAGACAAGGCGAATGCTTGAAGGTGTTCTTTGTTTATAAGAAAGGGACTAAATCGAAAGCATTTAACGCGGTATAAAACGGATTTAAACCCACCGGTACGGCGCTTCTGAGGGTTGTTTGGGTATAGATAAGCTTAAGCATCTTTTAATATGGTATCCATCAGCCAATTGGTATGTGCCGCACTCTCAGCAAGGGAAGGATGTAAGCTTTTACCAGCTAAATGAAAGGCGATATCACTGACAAAGTCAGCCTGAACGGGGCTGGGTTTGTCCAAAGGATAAGTAATATATTTATCCTTTGATTCAAGTAGCGCCAAACCGTCTTCAAATACACTAAAGCTAATTTGACCTGATTCACCCATAATCTGAACTTTATCAACCAAACGATCTGCGGCAAAATTCCAGAAACCTGTGCCTGTCACACCCGATTCAAATAACAAGCTTGCCGCCACCGCATCATAAGCAGAATACAAACCTTGTTGGTTACTCGCCACACCTTGTGCCTGTTTAACTGGGCCCAAAAAGTAACTCATCAGATCTAAGCCATGACTGGCTATATCTTCAAAATAACCCGCTTTGGCAATTTCTTTTTGGGTACGCCAATTGCGGGTTTGAGCTAAATCAATGGTGCTGGGAGGGCGGGTATATTGCCAGTGAATATGTCTGACCTGACCAATTTCAGCGGCATCCAGCCAGTGTTTAATCTGTTTAAAACCTGGTAGCGAACGACGGTAATAGGCGACAAACAAAGGCAGTTGTTGCAGAGCAAAAGCCTGCTGCATGCCGATACATTGGTTAAAATTAAGTGCCATGGGTTTTTCAACACAGCAGATTTTACCAGCCTTGGCGACTTGTAAAGCGTATTCGTAATGGCTGTCAGGCGGCGTGGCTATATAAACTGCGTCGATTTCAGGATCATCAATCAGTTGTTATGCGTTATCATAGTACTTAGGCACTTTGTGACGTTGGGCAAAGTCTTGTGCTTTTGCCAGACTACGAGACATCACAGCGACTAATTCAAAGCCTGCGACCCTTTGATAAGCAGGAGCGCTTTTAACTTCACATACATCACCACAACCAATGATGCCCCAGCGATAATGCTGTTTAATTGTCATAACAACCTTGATTTATTTATAGTGAATAAACGTTTTAGAGAGATTAAATCTAGAGTTACTTTTCGCTGACCCAATCCATTTGAAAACCCGCACGACGTTTTTTATCGAGAATTTCTTCTAATAAAGGCGAAATAATCAGCTCCATGGCCAAGGTCATTTTGCCTCCGGGTACCACCAAGGTATTAATGCGCGACATAAAAGAACCATCGATCATCTTCAATAAAAAAGGATAATCGACGTTTTTCATTTCACGACGAAAACGCACCACCACAAAACTTTCATCCTGACTGGGGATCTCGCGGGCACTAAAAGGATTAGAAGTATCAACGGTAGGCACCCGCTGAAAATTAACATGAGTTAAAGAAAACTGCGGAGTGATGTATTTAAAATAGTCATCAAGGCTACGCACAATACTGGCCATAACCGCCTCGCGAGAATGACCACGTTCGGAGGTATCACGGACAATTTTTTGGATCCATTCAAGGTTAACAATAGGCACCGTACCCACCAACAAATCCACGTGTTTAGCAACATCCACGTCGTCATTGGCGACACCGCCATGCAAGCCTTCATAAAACAACAAATCGGTTTTATCTGGTAAATCCTGCCAAGGGGTAAAGGTACCGGGCATTTGATTAAAGGGCACAGCTTCATCAAAGGTATGCAGGTATTGGCGATGTTTACCCCTACCCGTTTCACCGTATTCTTTAAACAGACTTTCAAGCATTTCAAAATCGTTCGCTCGAGGTCCAAAATAACTGATATGCCGACCTTGTTCTTGGGCTTTACGAATTTCCACTTCCATTTCAGGGCGGGTAAAGCGATGAAAACTATCACCCGCCACCACAGCGGCATTAACCGACAAATTTCGGAATATATGCCGGATAGCATTTGTCGTAGACGTGGTGCCTGCGCCTGATGAACCAGTGATAGCAATAATGGGATGTTTTACTGACATTGAAAATACTTAGCCGCCAAACGGACAACAGTTATAAGCAAGCTTAAGCTGAGGGTCAAGACTTTGCCTTAGTTTATCTTTTAATTCACTCTCTCTTTTGCATCTAAATCCGCCTAAATTTAGTTATCAGCCCTTTATCATTTGAATTGCACGGCGGCTACAAATGCATGAAATTCCATAAGCTTAGACTAACTAAGTGCCGATCAATTTATAAATCACGACGAACAAGTGCAGCCAACAAAAGAGCAGTTTTACTACCTGATAAGCACCTTTCAAATTTAAGTGACAATTCATTTTTTTTAAGCTACTTTTCTAATTGTGGAAAAAAATTCTCATCTTAGTTAATGATTTAATTAGAAAAAAAGGATTTCATCATAGTGTCAAAACTGCCCCCTGAAACTCATGCTGTTACGATTTTATTAGTTGAAGATGATGATGTGGATGCTATTGGCGTTGAACGAGCTTTACGTAAACTCAAAATATCTAATCCAGTAGTTCGAGCAAGGGATGGTATTGAAGCACTTGAACTTCTGGAAATGCCAGATGTAATTAAACGCCCCTATTTAATTCTTCTCGATATTAATATGCCACGTATGAATGGTTTTGAGTTTTTAGATAAAGTTCGTAACCACCCTATCTTATCCAGCGCTGTCGTTTTTGTTTTAACCACGTCATACGATGACCAAGATAAAATAGCCGCATATCAAAAACATGCGGCTGGTTATGTCGTCAAAAGAAAAATCGAAGATGGCTTCATGTCCTTAATCGAAATGCTTGACCATTATTGGCGCATTGTTGAATTACCAGTAAATCCCTAAATTTGTCGTAAGAGTCACTATGCATATATTAATTATTGATGATGATGAAGTGGACAGGATCGCGATTATTCGCGCGTTAAAACAAGCCAATAACACGCTCAATATTAGCCAAGCTGACAACGCTTTGGATGGACTTGCTCTAGCCCAAAGCCAACATTTTGATATTATTTTACTCGATTTTAGATTGCCAGATAGGGATGGTATTGAAGTATTGATTGAGTTACGAAATAACAAACAGCACAACGTCACTGTGGTCATGCTCAGCAGGCAAGATGATGAAAAACTAGCTGAAATGGCCATCAAACAGGGGGCACAAGATTTTTTATTAAAAGACGAAGTCACCCCGCGTAGATTGATAAGAGCGATGCACCAAGCTCAGCATCGACGTACATTAGAAGAAAATTTGCGCCTTAGCCACGAAAAACTTAGGCAACTTGCCGAGCAAGATACCTTAACTGGTTTAGCTAATCGTTATGAATTTGAATGCGCTTTACAGTTAGCGGTATCCCGTGCCTCGAGAGATACCCTGCCCGTCGCAATATTGTTATTGGATATCGACAGATTTAAACAAGTAAATGATACCTTCGGACACGATGTGGGTGACGAATTATTAATAGAAGTCAGTCGCAGACTCAAGACCATCATACGCCAAAGTGACTTGTTGGCGCGTTTGGGCGGCGACGAGTTTGTGGTACTAATGCATGACTTAGAGGATGTAAAACAAGCCATTCTATTAGCTAATCGTATAGTGAGTGACTTTAAACAGCCGATCAATTTTCACAAAGCAGATTGGATGGTAACAACTAGCGTTGGTATTGCGGTAACGGGAGATTGCGCCAACAATGCGGTAGACCTGATGAAATGTGCTGACATCGCCATGTATCGGGCAAAGCAAGAAGGTCGCAATCAAGCGCATTTCTATTCCAATGAATTACATGAAGCTGTCCGCCTGCGAAATAGCTTGGAACTCGATATACGTAAGGCCTTGTCTAATCAACAATTTGAGCTTTTTTATCAAGCTCAAATTGATAGTAGTAATGGAGAGTTAACTGGCATGGAAGCGCTCTTACGCTGGCAGCATCCCACTCGCGGCCTACTGGCGCCTGGCGAGTTTATCGCGCTAGCCGAAGAATTAGGCCTAATGATTGAAATAGGCCAGTGGGTACTGGACACGGCTTGCAAGCAGTTATTACATTGGCACGTATTACTTCCTCGCCATGTTAAGCGACCGTTAATTGCAGTTAATCTATCTGCCATACAATTACACAGTAAAAAACTGTTTACTGGGGTTGATCATGTCTTAAACGAAACAGGTTTGCTCCCTCAATATTTAGAACTCGAAATTACCGAAAGCGCCATCATTAAGAATCCAGAGAAAATTGCTGTTGTACTGCAAACCATTGCCAATCGAGGCATTCGACTGGCATTAGATGACTTTGGTACGGGTTACTCTTCATTTGAACATTTGAAATTATTTCCTATCCATAACCTAAAAATTGATCGTAGTTTCGTTAAAAATGTAGGTAGCGGTGAGGACGCCGAAAGGTTATTAGCGGCCATGTTTAATTTTGGTAACACCTTGGAATTGATCGTGACCGCCGAAGGTGTTGAAACAACAGAACAAGTCGAATTTTGCAAACAAAAAGGAGCTAACGTCTTGCAGGGTTACCATTTTTCCAAACCCATTAATGCCAATGAATTTGAAAAACAATTCATTAATGTGCATTAAATATATGAACACACTTATAACAAAAAATTTCTTGCCACCGATTTTAACAGCCCTTGGCATCTGCGTTGCGCTTGTTGGTTTAGTGGTGATGGCTGGGTGGCTAGTGGGTAGTTCTCTACTAGTACAAATTCAGCCTGAATTCGCCACAATGAAATTTAATACGGCCCTGTGCTTTTTACTTACAGGCTTAAGTATTAGCGCAATCAAATATCATAAAGCTATTTTTATACGCTGCTGCGGAATAACAATTTCAATTTTAGCAATCCTTAGCCTTATTCAGTGGATATTTGATATTAATCTACTTATTGACAATTTACTGATCCAAGACAAATTTGAAGATCCCACCGCCCCTCCTGGGCGTATGTCATTTGCCACCTCATTGTGTTTTTTACTAAGTGGCATAGCACTTACATTGCTTACTTTTAGACACATCTCAAGCTATTTTATTGAAATTGTATCAGCCTTTGGCAGCATAATACTTGCTCTTGGAATGATTGGGCTGTTTGATTATGCCTTAAGCCTATATACCGATTATGGCTGGCAGCAATTCACCGTTATGGCGATACACACGACAAGTTGCTTTTTATTAGTTGGTATTGCTTTGGTATTAATCGCTTTGTTTGATGGGTCTCATTCTCGTGTGAGCTTCAGCGCAGGCATCATTCCAGCCGTATCCGTGTTAGTAATTCTGTGTTTATCATTAAGTATTGCCTTAGAAAACAACAACACAAAGCATGTTAAAACGGTATTAAAAGCGCAGTTAAATAACCAAGTAGAGCAAACTAAAAGCGACATTAATTTTATTACTAACGCACTAGCACGGGGTATAAAACGATGGGAAATGCAGTTAGGTCAAATAAGTCAATATGAATGGCAAGCAGATGCTCAATTATATGTAGAAACTTTACCTCACTTAATAAGCTTATCCTTACTTGATGACTCGTTTCGTCCTCTATGGCAAGCGACTAAAGACTCAAGTCTCTCCATTACTGAGCTTGAGGATATAGTGATACGTATACCAACCGACACGAATAAGACACCTCAAGCTTTTGGTATTACCACACCACAATCAAACAACATTGTCGTGCTCATCTTACCCTTTTCGGCAGAAGGTAAGGCTAAACATGATTTACTTGCTGTCATTGACTTTTCCACTTTTTTTAAAGAGCTAACGCAAACAGATGTTGATGAGTCCACTTGGCTAAATATTAAAGCTGGACCTGACATACTGTTTAGCACCCTAACACCACTTTCTGCAGCACAAGATGCCTATAGCGCAACACAGCAGGCCGTTATACAAGGCTTAGAATTTGAGTTTGAAAAAGGCTTTTCCCTTGAATCTAATGTTTCCGGACTAGGTATATTAAGTTCAACCGTGTTTATTACCGGCTGCTTATTTATCGGCGTGATGTTCCTAGCAATCTACACCTCGCAAAAATCTCGTCGTTTGACCAATATTATAAATAGCGAAAAAGAACGTTTCAGGTTGGTATTAGAAGCTGCGCCTGGCGCGATGTTATTAGTTGATACACAAGGAAATATTGAGTTTTCAAATACTAAAGTGGAATTGTTATTTGGTTATGAGCCCAAGTCACTTTTAGGCGAAAATGTGGATATTCTAGTGCCATCAGCACATAGAGGACATCATGCTCAGCTGCGCCATTCATATACACAAAATCCTCAATTTCGCAGTATGGCAAAAAATAGAGAGTTACACGGAGTACACAAAAATGGGCAATTGATCCCCGTCGAGATAGAGTTGTGCCCGATCCACACTGACCAAGGTTTGAAAATACTGGCTTCGATTTTTGATCTAAGTGAACGCACTAAGCAATTAGTTGCCCTCAAAAATAGCAAAGAAGAACTCGACCGAGCGGGCCGAATAGCCAAAATAGGTGCTTGGGAATTTAATTTGAATTCTAAAGTCGTTCATTGGTCGACGCAAACCTATAAAATTCACGAAGTGCCAGAGTCTGAACCTCTGACTTTTGAGTTCGCTACCAATTTCTTCAGTAAAAGTGACTTGGAAGTCCTCAATCAAGCTATTGAGGACGCCATATTAAAAGGCACAGAGTGGGACTTGGAATTACCTTTAACTACCTTATCGGGCAATCTGATTTGGGTGCGTACTCAAGGGCAAGTAGAATATGAAAATGGACAAGCTGTGCGTTTGGTTGGTGCTATTCAAGACATTACCGAAAAACATTTAGTAACGCTGGAGTTAGAACGACGTAATCTTGAACTCAATAACTTTGCTTATGTCGCTTCCCATGACTTGAAATCGCCTTTAAGGGGTATAGATCAGTTAGCCACATGGTTAACTGATGATTTACGCGATTCTATCGATCACCAAACTAAAGAGCATTTACGTTTAATACGTTCTCGTATTAACAGAATGGAAAACTTACTTGACGACTTACTTGCCTATGCCCGTGCGGGTCGTAAAGATGCCATGACTGAATGCGTAAATGTTGCAGAGTTAGTCCAACAAACCTTTAAATTTTGTAACGTTAACGACGCTTTTACCCTAGATTTACGTGGTGATACAGGGGACTATTTATTGGTTAAAACTCCCTTAGAAACAGTGCTCAGAAATTTAATTAATAATGCCATTAAACATCATGACCAAACCCATGGACAAATCACTATTGAAATTAAAGCCGACGTAAAACATCTAGAGATTACAGTGGCTGACGATGGTCCTGGCATCGCTCTAGAGCATAGAGATAAAGCCTTTGCCATGTTCCAAACCTTGCAACCTCGCGACAAAGTAGAAGGCAGTGGCATGGGTTTAGCCATTGTGAAAAAAGTAGTTGAATCTTTTGGGGGCAGTATAGAGTTAAGCCAAAATCAGCCACGGGGAGCTTTGTTTCGTTTTAGTTTTCCGGCTAGATATAATCCCAAATAAGCAGATTATCGTTGGCACATCGAGATTAGAAAGTCACCAGTACTGACACTGGTGACTCGATTTATAATTAGATTAATTTTGTTCTTCGGTGGATTCTTCTTTTTCAATATCCGTTACTTCTACACGCCCTGCATTATCTGCAGCCTTAAAGTGCAACGCTCTAATTTGTGCTAACTGCTCTGGTGTAAAACGGCTGATTTCGGGAGACAGTCTGGAGAAAGTGTCACTTAACGCACCTTGAGTGAAAATTCCAGCGCCTTTCAGTTGCTCAGGAAGGGCGTCATTGTTACTACTACCTGCGTCTAATAACGCCGCTTCAGATGTTGCTGAACTACTATTAGATTTACGTTTAGAGCCATAAAGATCGGTAATATCCCAGTTGCTAATATTAGTACGAATTCGTTTCGACTCTTCCAAGTAATAATTCATATCGCCAATAATATACTTTTCCAAATGAGCTTTTAGATCGCTTTTGAAATTAGGGAAATAGTCTTCATTACGCTCATACAAACTAGAGACTCTGAACACCCCGCCTCTGTCAGCGTATGTACCACGGTTAGAATTAACAAATTCATAAGCGTTTTCTTTTAAGGCTGAAAACACCGTTTCACCTTTGTAGGCTTCACGACGAATATTCGGCCCGCCAATCACTCCTTGATACAAGCCATAGATAATCAGCGGATCATTGTCATATTTTGGCATCAATATTTTATGGTGAATGTCATTCAAACTCAGTGTTACGCCAGACACTTTTAATAGTTTTTTATTGAGTAGCGAATTTTTCCCTTCCAGTTGATCTTCTAAATCACGTTTTGGATATATTTTTACGATTTCATCTAATAAAGTGATGTTGTATAGATTAAGCCAATAAGCCAGTTGTTCGCTTTTATGAAAGTGTTTTAAGGGTGCCGTAGAGGGCAACTCTTCTAGGTTTTTGCGGATGTTGCTTAAGATTGCTTTATCTTCTTCTGTTTCAAAGGCCTCATAGAAAAAACGATTGCCCTCCAACGCAGTTAAACTATTTACATTGGTTTTAATTCTACTACCAATCTCTGCAGAGGATTCTTTGGCTCTGGCCCTGTCAGACATTCCGGTAGCTAGCACTGTGCCTCTGAAGAGTACATCGATATCGTCGTACAGAATGCTATAACTGGAGCTGGGATTATCGCCTTTAAATGGCTCTGGCACATTTTTTTCATCAGCATTTACCGCTGTGATGATACTTAGCATCACCGCAGTCATGCTTATTCTTTTAATTAATATCAGCATTGATTTCATTGGAGCTTTCCATTATTCCGTGTTCAGTCGAATTTATCCTAGAGAGTAAAATTCATTTATTCAAGCAAAAAAGCCCGAGCTAATGAGTCGATTACATATTGTTACAAACAGCCTGTTAAGTGGGGATATTTTCATAGCCCCTTAAACATAATAAAGCCGCAAACATTGTTAATATTTGCGGCTTTATTAAGGATTAAATCTTACTGCTTAATTGTTTTTCTCGACTCTTGATGGGGTATCAAAGTCAGTGACTTCAACATAACCGGCATTTTGCGCACGCTTGAAACTTAAAGCTTGGATCTGGGCTAATTGTTCTGGTGAGAAGCGACTAAGCGACGACTGCGCGATATCTGCATACATATTACTAATGGCATTCAAACTCACCATGGTTCCTCCATTGTCGGCGTTACCCACTACAGCATCTAGTAACGCGGCTTCCGAGGTCATCGCGCTGTTTCCTGACTTTCTAAGAGAGCCATAGATATCGGTTATATCCCAGTTATTAATGTTTGTGCGGATTTTGGTAGAGTCATCTAAGGATTGATGCATTTCACCAATGAGATATTCATGCAGATGTTTGACTAAATCCGCCTCAAAATTAGGAAAATAGTTTTTATTACGTTCGTACAAACTCGATACTCGAAACACATTGCGACGCTCTGCATATGTGCCTCGGTTAGAGTTAACAAATTCATAAGCATTGTCTTTTAGTGACTGAAAAACAGAATCACCTTTATAAGCTTCAGGTCTGATATTAGGGCCACCAATGAAGCCTTGATAAAGGCCATAAATAATCAATGGATCGTTATCAAACTTGGGCATCAAAATTTTATGTTGAATATCGTTAAAACTCAGTTCGATACCTGAAACCTTTAATAGTTTTTTATCTAAAATTGAATCCTTACCGACAAATTCATCTTCTAAATCTTTTTGTGGATAGAGCTTAATCAATTGCTCAATCATGGTGATGTTATAAAGATTTAACCAATAGGCCAGTTGTTCACTTTTATGGAAGTATTGCAAAGGAGCAGTGTCTGGCAGTTTTTCTAAATTTTTACGAATATTAGTTATTACCGCTCTTTGCTCATCTGTTTCTAATGCTTCAAAATAAAAACGGTTAGCCTCGGAGGCACTTAGGCGATTAATATTTATTTTTAAGCGACTTCCCATTTCGGCCTGATCGCCTTTGGTTTTTTTACGATCAGACATACCCGTCGCCATCACTAAACTATTAAATAGCAGATCAATATCGTTATATTTAATCGTATAACTTGAACTTGGCGTATCGCCTTTAAAAGATTCGGGGATGTTTGCTTCATTGGCCTGAATCTTAAAAAACAAGCAGAAGGATAAAACTAAGACACTGACTTTTTTGCCCTTATTAGTAAATAAAGAACTAGTAAACAAAGAGCTAAATAATAAGGTCATTAACGCGATTCCTTTTACATAAAAGACCTAGCGATACTAGAAGTTAAATACCAGAGATTCAAGTGCATTTTTATTGGCGATTTTATAAAAAAATACGGTGCAAAATAGAGAGCAATTTTAGCATTTCAGTGCTGAATATAGGCTATTAAAATACGTATCCAGAACATACCATTCCGACTTAGGTTTTCACTATTGCATAAGCACTACCTTGCACTGTCTTATTAACAAACCTCAAGCGGTGGTTCATTGATAAGTAGTGACCGCTGATCACGGCAACCCTATTTTCCTATTCTATGGAATGATTGACAAAAGCCCCACGAATGAGTAGTTTTCTGTTCGCCTGAATAAGCATTAACTCTTACCAAGCTGTATCGGAGTATTGAAAATGGATCTTTTTCTCAACGAAGTATTCAGCTTCCCCACCATCATTTTTACCATTCCACTGATCATACTGACCTTGTTGTGGTTAATGGCCTTTGCTGGATTGTTAGACTTAGACATTCTCGACTTTGGAACAGACAGTGATGCAGGTGGAGATGCAGAAGCAGGTTCGGCCGGCACATCCTGGCTCGAAAAACTCGGCTTAAACGGCGTGCCCTTAACCGTGTCCCTGACCCTTATTGATATTTACGCTTTTAGTTTTACCTACTTAGCGCGCAAATATGCCGCCCCTTTATTTGATGGTGTACTTACAGCAACGGCCCAAGGTGCTGTAGTCGCGGCTTTTGCCATTGTTATCGCCCTGCCCTTGTCGGCTTTATGTATTAGACCTTTACGGCGTTTTTTTATCACTCACGAAGGTGTGGCAAAAAATGAGCTTATAGGCACCATTTGCACCCTAACTACCCTGAGTGTCAGTGAAACCTTTGGTCAAGCTGTGACGCCCGACGGTATGGTATTGAGCGTGAGAGCCTCTAGTCCTAACACCATTGGTAAGGGCAACAAAATCGTACTGATTGACTATCTTGTGGCCCAAGATTGTTATTCCGTAGTAACAGAATCTGAACTGATGGCCATGTCATCAAGCTCTTAATTATTATCTTATCTAACCCTCAAGCAGGAGCTACCCAATGAACGAGCCCACCAACCTAATCTTTTGGTTGTCACTGGCAGTTGGTATTTTTATATTTATCATGGCCGCCATCTTAATGATGGCCAAACTCTACAAAAAAGTAGAGCAAGGCCGCGCCATGATCGTCAATACCATGCGCGAAGAACCCAAAGTCACTTTTACCGGTTCGGTGGTGATCCCGGTTTTCCATAAAATGGAAATCATGGATATCTCGCTGAAAGCCATTGAAGTCGACCGCAGTGGCTCTGAAGGTTTGATTTGTAAGGATAATATTCGCGCAGACATCAAAGTAGGCTTTTTTGTTAAGGTGAACAAAAACCGTGATGACGTGCTCAAAGTAGCCCAAGCCATTGGCTGTGAACGTGCATCAAACATTGCGACCTTAGAAGATTTGTTCAGTGCTAAGTTTTCCGAAGCCTTAAAAACCGTTGGTAAGTCCCTGGATTTTGAAGACTTATATGCCAAACGCGACAAGTTCCGCGATATGATTATTGATAACATCGGTACCGATTTAAACGGCTATGTGCTTGAAGATGTCGCCATCGATTATCTTGAGCAAACCCCCGTTGAAAAGCTTGATCCCAACAATATTCTCGACTCTCAAGGTATTCGTAAAATAACCGAATTAACCGCCGAACAGCACATTCAAACCAACGTGTTTCGCCGTGACGAAGAGATGAAAATCAAACGTAAGGACGTTGAAACCCGTGAAGCCATCTTGGAATTAGAGCGTCAACAGGCCGATGCCGAAGCCAAGCAAAAACGTGAAATTCAAACCGTCATCGCCCGCGAACAAGCTGAAACTGAAAGGGTACAACACGAAGAAAAACTCAAATCAGATCAAGCTCGAGTGACCGCAGCCCAAGAAATTGAAGTACAAGAACAAAACAAACAACGTGAAGTTGAAGTTGCTCACAACAATCGTTTACGCGCCGTGGCTATTGAAGAAGAGCGTGTTATCCGTGCCCGTGAACTTGAGCAAATTGACCGTGAAAAAGAAGCTTCTTTGCAACGTATTGCCAATGAAAAATTACTTGAGCACGAAAAACGTGAAATTGCCGACGTGATCCGTTCACGTATTGAAGTAGATAAAACCGTTGCCCAACGTGAAGAAGAAATTAACGAATTGCGCATGGTCTCGGATGCCGAGCGCCACAGAAAAGCCAAGGTCATTGCTGCAGAAGCAGAAGCTGAAGAAGCCCTAGTCAAAGATATTAAAGCCGCTGAAGCCGCTGAAAAATCAGCCAGTCACATAGCCAGACAAAAAGGCATAGATGCTGCTGCCGATTTAGATGTTGCCGAAAAACGTGCCATGGGCCAACGTAAAGAAGCAGAAGGTAAAGAAGCCCTTGAAGCTGCTCCAGGTCTTGCTGCCGCCAAAGTCATGGAAGCGCAAGCCTTAGCCAAAGAACAAGAGGGCATGGCACAAGTGCGTGTACAAGAAGCCATGGCCGATGCGGTAGAAAAAACCGGTATCGCCGAAGCGCAAGTGACAGCCAAAAAAGCCGCCGCTGAAGCCGAAGGTATGACCCTTAAGTTTGCCGCCATGGGCACTATGTCTGAACAACAACGTGCCCATGAAGAATTCAGAATGCAACTTGATAACGGTCACGCCGAAATCATGGAGTCTATTCGCACCAATGTGGATATTGCCAAAGAGCAAGCCACCGTATTATCCGCCGCTCTGAAAGCCGCGAAGATTGATATTGTTAGTGGTGACAGCAGTTACTTAGACAGCTTTGTTAAATCCATTTCTGTGGGTAAAGCCATTGATGGCACCATGAATAAAAGTCAAACCTTACAAACAGCCTTTAAAGATCACCTCAACGGGGATGCCAGCTTTGTCGAAGATGCCAAAGAGCTGGTAGCCGGTTTTGGCAATGCCAGTGGCAGTGTGAAAGACACAGCTATCACCGCACTGGTGGCTAAATTATTAAAAGAAGGTCAATCCAATCCCCAGTTGTTAGACATCATAGGTAGCGCTCTGAACCCAAAAAAATAACAGTGTTATCTCAATTTGGCGGCCACTCGCCGCCCATTGTTTGACAAGGAATCAATAATGGCTTCAGAGCAAACTCAAGTTGATCAGGCCGTCGCCGAGGGCGGCGCTTATGAGGTTATTCGTCAGCGTTTAACGCAACAAGCGAACACCCTTAAACAACAACTAGAGCAACACAACCAGCAACGTATCGCAGAATTTGGTCAAACCAAACTCGACGTATTAGGTCGCGTGCGGGTGCGCACCGAAAATAACTGCGTAGCCCGTGATATTGTGCCGGTGGGCGACAGCATACTGTTTGGTTATAACGTATTTATTGGCTTGAAAAAAGAAACCCAAATCAGCGACGTTTTTGGGCTTTATCGCCTGAGTAAAACCGACAGTGGTTTTGAGCTAAATCCTCGTGAATTAACCGGAACGTTTTTAGCAGATAGCACCTTTCAAAAAGAATTTAACGAACTCTACGTTTATTACAAAGAAGCCCGTTTACTGCAACTTAAAGTACAAGAGCAAACCTTGTTTGCCGTCTTTCAAATAGGCCGCAAGCTAGCAGACACACGGGTCTTTCAATGGCGTGTGAATAAAGATGGCAGTGCGAGCTATATTGATAATCGTGGTGAGCGTGCTTTAAAACAGGCCGCATCTCACGATTTTATTTGGCTAAAAGCCGCGCGCGAACAACATGTTAGTGGCCAACATCCCCATATCAATATACTGGATAAGGCCTTTGTAGAAACGGTGGGTGGCACCCTTACCATCAAGGTAGAAAACAATACCCAAGATGGTTTAGGCGTGTATAACGAACCCGTCGAAGACCATACCCAAAGTTTAGCCGATGCCGATATCCAGTATGCCCAAGTGGGCAGCCTGATTTTGTTTAAAATCCTGCCCTACCGCGAAAAAAACTACCGCTACTTAGTATTTAATTCTCGTAGCAATTCAGTTAAGCGTATTGATGCCATTGGCTTGGCCTGTGTATCGTTGCCAGAAGATCACGGGATCATATTTCCCGGTGGTTATTATCTGCAAAATGGCGAAAGCAAATCGTTTCCCGATGAAATAGCCGGCCTTACCTTTAGACGCAGTGTGCGCTCACCTAACGGTGAAGACGTGTTGTATATTTTTCATGAAGCGGAATCAGGTTTAAGTGGTTTATATTCTTACAACCTAATTCGCAAAGAGCTACAAAACCCGATTTATGCCCATGGTTATAGTGTGTTTGATAACGGCACTATGGTGGTATTTCAAGCTGAAAACGAAGCCACACGTGTACACCCGATGCAAATTTGGCAAACCCCTTATTTTAGTAGTGAGTTTGCCGCCAAACAGCCCACCAGCGACAGTGTTTATGGGCGTATTGGTAATAAAGAATTAGTGCGTGGCATAGCCGAACTCAACGCGGTACACCGTTATATTGTTAACCCCAATCCAAACCGGCAAGTCTATGAAGACTTAATCAAAACCTGCCGTGTTTTATTTGATAGTTATTATTGGCTCAACGAAAGCGATTTTAGTGAACTTGGCGCTGTGGTTAAAGACATTACCCATACCGCAGAGTTGGTCATTGATGAATTCGAAAAAGTCCTGCAAATTCGCCAGCAGGCTAATAATTCGCTGACTAAAGCCGAGCAAAAACAACAAGAAGTCATCGACAGCATACGGGTGAATGATTGGCATACGCCAGAGCAATATGTGGCCTGTTTAACGGCTTTACGCCAGCAACGCGGGCATTTGATCAGCCTTAAAGAACAGCGTTACATCGATAAAGAGCGTTTAGAGCAACTCGATAAAGAAGTCAGTGAACACTTTGATCAACTAAGTCATATTACCGTTGAGTTTTTAGCCAGCGACAAAGCCCTGCAACCCTATCATGACAAGATAATTACCTTAGAAAACACCATAGCCCAAGTAGACTTAGTGGTTGATATCAAACCAATAAATCTTGCATTAGATACCTTATCGGCCGACTTGGACTTACTCACCGATATTCTAAATGGTTTGAAAGTCGACGATGCCACGGTGCGCACCAAAATCCTCGACGATATCTCTGAAATTTATGCCAAGCTCAATCAAGTTAAAGCCCAAGGTAAACAGCGCTTAAAACAACTGGGTTCAGGTGAAGCCAGTGCAGAATTTGCCGCGCAATTCCGTTTGTTTTCACAAAGCATTAGCAGTGCACTGGCCATGGCAGATAGCCCAGAAAAGGCCGATGAACAATTATCACGTTTAAGTATTCAGTTAGAAGAGTTGGAATCTAAATTTAGCGAATACGATCAATTTCTCAGTGACATCATGGACAAACGCGAAGAGTTACACAGCGCGTTTGCCAGTCGTAAACAAAGCTTAATTGAAGAACAACAGCGCCGTGCACAAAACCTCTTTAGTGCCGCCCAGCGCATTATCACTGGGGTGAAAAAACGTGCACTAGGTTTTAACCAGCTTGACGAACTTAATACCTATTTTGCCTCCGATCCGATGATCCTCAAATTAAGTGATTTGGTGGCGCAGTTGCGTGACCTTAAGGATCAAGTCAAAGCGGATGATCTTGAAGCCCAGCTTAAAGCCGCCAAAGAAGCCGGTATTCGTGGCCAGCGAGACAAACAAGATATCTTTGAAGATGGCGGCACCGTTATCAAATTGGGTAAACACAAGTTCAGTGTTAACTCACAAGGTCTGGAACTGACGTTATTACCCAAAGATGAAGGCTTGTATCGCCATTTGGTCGGCACTGACTTTTTTGAGCAGCTTGAGCACCCACAGTTAAACGAGCTCAAAGCCTATTGGCAACAAGCCTTAGTATCAGAAAACAAACACGTAAGTCGTATTGAATATTTGGCCTTTAGCATTATTCAAGATGCCGAACAGCAGCGTAATGGACTTACTCTGCCACAACTTTATGCCATGGTGAATCAAGCCGCAGAGCTGGAAAAATTAGTCCGTGGCTACATGACTTCGCGCTATCAAGAAGGTTATCAAAAAGGCGTACATGACCACGATGTGGTTAAAATTCTGCAAGCCTTATTGAGTGTGCACGAACAAGCCGACTTATTACGTTTTGACCCACAAGCACGAGCCATTGCCATGTTATTTTGGGCTTATGCGGGGATCAGTAAAGCCCAACAGCAAATTTGGCAAAGTCATGCCTTTAGTGCCCAACTGTTAGCCAATGCTTTTAATAGCCAGCAAGGTTTTGCCCAATTACAGCAAAACCTTGAGACTCACATTAGTGCTTTTGTGCAACGTTTTAACCTGCCCTTTGCCCCACGGGAAATAAAACAAAGTGCTGTGTATTTAAGTGCAGAATTAGCTCTACCTAAGTTTGCCTTTATTAACAGCCAAAGCGCGACAACTCTGCACCAAGAGTTTATCACTGCCATCGAGACACTTGGCCATACCCGCGACTTCAACACCGCCATGAGCCAATTTAATCAACAGATTGAAAAAGCCGAGGCAAAACAAGATAGTTCCCTGGGGTTTAAGGTCTTAGGTCTGAATGAACAGTGGAGTTTGTGCCAAGCGTGGCTCAGTGCCATGTTAAACGACAGTCACCTAGCCCAAGCACGGCATTATTGGCCCGAAGCCGCCGCCTTGATTATTTGCCAGCAAAAGTTAGAAAACCGTACTAGCAAAGTGAACTTAGACGTCGCGGTCAGCGGACTACTGAGCGAACATCACAATATCCACAACGGCCAACTATCTTTATCCCTAGATGAATTTATTCAACGTTTAGGTCGTTATCAGGAAGTTGAGGTCAAGGGTTTCAAACAATATCATCACGTTCGCCAACAAGTGATGGCTAGCAGTAAACATGAACTGCAGCTAGAAAGCTTTAAGGCAAAACCACTAAGCTCATTTGTGCGTAACCGTCTGATAAACGAAGTATATTTACCTATCATTGGTGATAATCTGGCCAAACAAATGGGAGCCTTGGGTGATAATAAACGCACCGATTTAATGGGCTTATTGTTACTTATTTCACCGCCAGGCTATGGTAAAACCACCTTAATGGAATACGTCGCTGACCGTCTCGGTTTGGTGTTTATGAAGATAAACTGTCCGTCACTTGGCCATGATGTTAGCTCACTTGATCCTGCAAATGCGCCCAATGCCACTGCCAAACAAGAACTCGAAAAGCTCAATCTCGGTTTAGAAATGGGCAGTAATGTAATGTTGTATTTGGATGATATTCAGCACACTCATCCCGAGTTTTTACAGAAATTTATTGCCTTGTGTGATGGTACAAGACGCATTGAAGGCGTATGGAAAGGTCAAAGTAAAACCTATGATATGCGTGGCAAAAAATTTAGCGTAGTAATGGCCGGTAACCCCTACACCGAATCAGGTGACGTATTTAAAGTGCCTGACATGTTAGCTAACCGTGCGGATATTTATAATCTAGGTGATGTACTTGGTGGCAAAGAAGAGCAGTTTGCCCTGAGTTATATCGAAAACGCTTTAACCTCCAACTCCGTATTAGCGCCACTCGCCCTGCGCGACATGCAAGATGTGTATAAATTTATCGCCATGGCTCAAGGTGATCAAGTTGCCACTAACGAATTGAGTCATGCTTATAGCGGCGCTGAAATCAACGAAATAGTCACTGTGCTGAAACACTTGTTGGTGATCCAGAATGTCATTCTCAGTGTCAATTTAGAATACATCAAGTCTGCCGCAACCGCCGAAGACTACCGCCAAGAACCGCCATTTAAACTGCAAGGCAGTTATCGCAATATGAACAAAATGGCGGAAAAAGTCTCGTCAGTAATGAACCATGGAGAGCTTATGCAACTGATAGGTGATCACTATACAGGCGAAGCGCAAACGCTGACGTCTGGGGCAGAAGAGAACCTACTCAAACTAGCCATATTGCGTGGCGTCATTAGCGAAGCCCAGCAACAGCGTTGGGTGCATATCTGCAGTGCCTTTAGTGGTAAAAAACAATTGAGTATTGATGGTGACCCAACAATTCAAGCCGTACGCCAACTAGGGCAAATATCGGCGAGTTTAGAGGCGATTAAACTTGATATGCAACAATCCGATACCACAGATTTGATCAAACCAATCAATAGAGTGGCCACCGCCATGCATTTGTTAAGTAAGGTATGGATGGGTAACGACGTTAAGCAGATTAAGAACGAGTGATACGCTAGATCTGTACTCAAGTCACTTGAAAATGTAAGATTATGTTTCCAAGTAGTCTGGAGTTCTAGGCCATAGTTCACTTAGTCTTAACTAACAAATACGCGCTATCCGCACTCGACCTTAGATAACGCCAGAAGGAGTTATTTATTTTCGACAATCAGAGCACTTCACTCAAGCCGCAATTTCGGTTGTGGCCCCAAGCGAAAACCTTAGCGCGGATTTCTGCTGCGGTCCTTGGTGTATGTTTATTTGTATTGCTATTCAGTGTGGTTGTTGAAATCAATGGTAATTGGCTTACCCAACATCCCAAAGCCATAGGCGGAAAACTCGAACTCAGTACCCTTGACCTTTCTCAAAGTGAACCTATCCCACTCGCAGGCGAATGGCAGTTTTATTGGCAACAACTGGTTATGTCAGAGAGTTTCGACGCAGAAATAGACTCACCTGTTGAATTATTAAAAGCACCAAAGTCTTGGGATAGACAAACCTTCTTAGGGCAGCAAATCACACCGAGTGGTTTTGCAACGTATCGCTTACGTATCAACATTCAACCGACATCAGACTTGCTTGCCTTGTCTGTACCGGTGATGGGCACTGCTTATCGCTTGTATGTTAATCAAACCTTAGTCGATGAAGCGGGTCAAGTAGGCACTAATAAACAAGATTCAGTTGCTCAATATGCTCCTAAAATCGTTCAAATTAGCGTACCCAATGGACAACTGGATATGATATTACAAGTATCCAATTATGAACTCGCGTGGGGCGGGCAATGGTTTTCAATGACCCTTGCTACCGCCGATAAACAATTTCAAGCTCACCTGAAAAAACTGATACGCAGCGTTAGTGTTGCCGCGATTTTTGTCACCATTGCGATACTCAGTTTGTTTCACTTTGTGTTACGACCATCAGATTTATTGCCATTTTTACTGGCTCTTAGTTGTATCTGTTTGGGTCTGCGTGAAGTAGAAACCAGTCACATATTGTATATAACGGATTCCGTATCACTATCGTTTAACACTGCAATACGTATTAATTTTCTAACTTTTTATCTCGCTCTTCCCTTGTTTACCGGATATTTTCGCTTGAGTTATCCCGAAGAATTTCGACGTTTACCGCTGATTGCAATTTGCAGTATTACCGCCGTTTTTGTTGTCACGACGCTGTTTACACCACCAGTAACATTTAGCTACCTGATGGCTTATTTTCAATATTTTGCCTTGGTTGTCTTAGTCTATGGCCTGTACTCGATTTTATTAGCCGCTTATCGTAAGCGCACAGGTGCTCGTTTGATGGCACTGGGTTCAATATTACTTTTTTCATTATCAATAAACGACATATTCAATAGTTTGGGAATAATCAGTACCGTCAATATGGCAGGGCTTGGACTACTGTCATTTGCCCTGTGCCAAAACTACTTAACTTACGTACGTTTTATTAATGACAGCCGTGCTATGCAAACCTTAGTCGTGCAGGCGAATCAAGATCCACTGACCCTTTTGTTCAACCGTCGAGGCTTGATGGAAGCGATCGAAAATATAGATGATGAGCAGCGCCATAATTCAGCTCATTTTTGTGTCATGTTAATTGACTTTGATCACTTTAAACTTTTAAACGATACCCTAGGGCATGATGCAGGTGACAAGGTATTAGCTCAAGGAGCGAAGATTATGCAGAGCGTGGTACGTAAAGAGGATCTGGCTGCACGCTGGGGCGGAGAAGAGTTTGTCATTATATTGCCAAGTACCAATGCAGCTGGCGCACAAATTTTAGCCGAAAAACTACGCATAAAATTAAGCAAGGAACTTTCGCTACTGCTGGACCACAGCATCACAGTTTCAGTGGGGCTTGCACAAAATCTTGATAACGAGCGATTTGCTGACTGCCTAAAACGTGCCGATAAAGCTCTTTATATTGCCAAAGAAAATGGTCGCAACCGCGTAGTTCTCGCGTCTTAACAATATATAGTGGGAGTATGTAAGTACTTATCTGAACAAACGAATATTAGTAGTGGCTAGTACATCTTGAATAAATTCACCAAAGCCGAACGACTCTGGTGAATATTTTACAAACTATTGTTGCTCTCGAGCAATTGCCCGATAGGCAATATCATCACGGTAGAATATACCTTTCCAGCTTATTTCTTTCACTAGTTTATAAGCACTGCGTTGAGCTTCTGTCACTGACAAACCTAAGGCAGTAGCACACAGCACTCGGCCACCATTAGTCGTCACTTGACCGTTGATTTCTTTAGTTCCCGCATGAAAAACCTTAGCATCATTGTTACCCAAACTCAGGCCAGCGATCACATCGCCTTTCGCATACGCATCGGGATAACCACCTGCGGCTAATACCACGCCAACGGCAGGCCGTGGGTCAAACTCGGCTGTCACTTGATCTAAGGTGCCAGCTAAGGCATGTTCAACCAAAGTGACGAGATCTGACTGTAATCTCATCATAATGGGCTGGGTTTCTGGATCACCAAAACGGCAGTTATATTCAATCACCTTAGGTGTGCCATCGGCCATGATCATCAAACCGGCATATAAAAAGCCCACATAGGTATTACCCTCAGCGGCCATGCCATTAACGGTAGGATAAATCACTTCATCCATCACTCGTTGGTGGATTTCTGGCGTTACCACAGGCGCAGGTGAATAAGCACCCATACCACCAGTATTAGGACCAGAATCACCATTGCCTACACGTTTATGATCTTGACTGGTCGCAAAAGCCAGTACATTTTTACCATCGACCATGACAATAAAACTGGCTTCTTCGCCGTCGAGAAACTCTTCAATAACTACGCGGCTGCCCGCTTCACCAAAGGCATTACCGGCTAACATATCGCGGATTGCATCTTCGGCTTCAACTAAAGTCATGGCGACAATCACACCTTTGCCAGCAGCCAAACCATCGGCTTTAATCACGATAGGCGCACCTTTTTCTCTGACATAAGCAAGAGCAGGCTCAATCTCAGTGAAGTTTTGATACTCACCGGTTGGAATAGCATGACGGGCTAAAAAGTCCTTAGTAAAGGCTTTAGACCCTTCGAGCTGCGCGGCAGCTTGAGTGGGTCCAAAAATCGCTAAACCAGCAGCTTGGAATGCATCAACCACACCCAGCACCAGCGGCACTTCGGGGCCAACTATAGTTAACTCAATTTTTTTCTCTAGGGCAAAAGCAACTAAAGCTTGGATATCTTCTACGGCTATATTGACGTTAACCAGTTTAGCTTCTAAAGCGGTGCCAGCATTACCCGGTGCGACAAACACCTGTTTAATGTTGTCAGACTGTGCGACTTTCCAGCCTAAGGCATGTTCGCGACCGCCGCCGCCGATGATTAATACATTCATAAACAATAATTCTTACTTGGTAGTAGGTTTAATAAATTTTAGGGTCATACGATTACTCTCACCAATGGCAAGATATCTAGCTCGGTCTTGTTCACCCAAACGTAAGCTGGGCGGTAAAGTCCATACACCTTTTTCGTGATCACTGCTATCCAGTGGATTAGCGTTCACATCGCTGCTGGCAATTAAGATAAATCCGGCTTTTTCAGCCGCTGCCACCACAAAGGATTTTTTCATATATCCTGATTTCTTTTGAAACTCGTCGTCAAAACTTTCAGGTAATGAGTGCTCGACTACGCCCAATACACCACCTGGCTTAAGCGCTTTGAAAAAACTGGCAAAGGCGTTGTCGATACCCGTTTGGCCATCACCCATGTACCAGTTATGCACGTTTCTGAAAGTCAGTACGCGATCAAGACTGCCTGCTGGGGCAAAGTCTAAGGCTTTAGTGGGATGAAAAGCGGTAACTTTGGTATTACTAAAATTGGCATCAGAGGCGACTTTTTCTTTGAACGCGGCTAAACCCTTGCGGTAGTAATCTGAACTTTTATCATCAACATAGTTGTGGGCAGCGTAATACTGGCCTTTTTCTTTAAGCAAAGGCGCTAGAATATTGCTATACCAACCACCACCCGGTGCAATTTCGGCTACTGCCATGTTTGGCTGTACATCAAAAAAGCGTAGGGTTTGCTGAGGATGGCGATATTCATCACGGCTACGCTCGGCGGTAGTACGAGAATCTGACTGAATAGCATCTTGTAATGTATCGGCAAAAACGGGAGAGCAAGTAACAAGTGAAGCAAGGACTGCGAATTTAACTAAGCGTTTCATACGGATATTCTCATGTTTGCAAAAGAAGGAGGCAAATTGTAAACATTAAAGCCAGCACATGTAAGTAAAAACGGAGTCATCTGACCCCGTTTATTTGTCACTTAGTCTTTAACTAGTGTTTGAAGTGACGCATACCCGTAAACACCATGGCGATGCCATGTTCATCAGCAGCATCGATTACTTCTTGGTCGCGCATCGAACCACCAGGCTGAATAATCGCCGCGATACCCGCTGCCGCTGCGGCGTCTATGCCATCGCGGAAAGGGAAAAACGCATCAGAAGCCATCACAGATCCCGGTACCACTAAACCTTCATCAGCGGCTTTAATACCGGCGATTTTGGCTGAATAGACACGGCTCATTTGGCCAGCGCCCACCCCAATAGTCATACCATCTTTACAATAAACAATGGCATTAGACTTAACGTACTTAGCGACTTTCCAAGTAAACATCAGGTCTTTTAACTGAGCTTCAGTGGGTTTAACTTTAGTGACCACTTGTAAGTCTTCTAACTCAACCATGGCAAAGTCACGCTCTTGTACCAACAAACCGCCATTCACACGTTTAAAGTCAAAACCATCGGTTAACTGGCCTTGCCAATCACCACAGGCTAACAAACGCACGTTTTTCTTGGCAGCAACTACCGCAACGGCTTCTTCACTGACAGTAGGAGCAATAATCACTTCAACAAATTGACGATCAACAATGGCTTGGGCCGTTGTTGCATCTAACTCACGGTTGAACGCGATAATGCCACCAAAGGCAGAAGTAGGATCAGTTTGATAAGCGCGGTTATAGGCATCCAGAATGTTATCACCTAAGGCCACACCACAAGGGTTAGCATGTTTAACGATAACGCAGGCTGGCTCAGCAAATTCTTTAACACACTCTAAAGCGGCATCAGTATCGGCGATATTGTTGAAAGATAACTCTTTACCTTGCAACTGAGTAGCAGTGGCTACCGAGGCTTCTTGAATATTGTTTTCAACATAAAAAGCGGCGTTTTGATGGCTGTTTTCGCCGTAACGTAAATCTTGTTTCTTCGTTAACTGCATGTTGAAAGTACGCGGAAACTCACTGTGGTGATGACCACAATCGTCTTCACATTCACTGGATTCAACCATGGCACCAAAATAGTTGGCGATCATACCGTCGTATTCGGCAGTATGTTCAAAAGCAGCAATGGCTAAATCAAAACGAGTGGCATGGCTCACACAATTTTGTGCTTTAGTCATTTCAGCCATAACACGTTTATAGTTAGCCGGATTAACCACGATAGTCACCGCATTGTGGTTTTTGGCTGCGGCGCGCACCATAGTTGGGCCACCAATATCAATGTTTTCAATGGCGTCTTCTAAACTGCAATCATCATTGGCCACTGTGGCGGCAAAAGGGTAAAGATTCACGACGACTAAATCGATAGGCTGAATATTATTTTCAGCCATGACTGCATCATCCTGACCACGACGCGCAAGAATGCCACCGTGAATTTTAGGATGTAAGGTTTTAACTCGGCCATCCATGATCTCAGGATGCCCAGTATAATCTGATGCTTCGATGACCTTTAGGCCATTGCTGCTTAATAATTTAGCCGTACCACCGGTTGAAATCAGTTCAACGCCCTGACTGGCCAGAAACTGGGCAAATTCAAGAATACCGGTTTTATCAGAGACGCTTAACAAAGCGCGGCGTATAGGGTTTGCAGTCGTTGTGTTCATACTTAGTCCACTATTAAAGGCAACATTTTGCGTGAATTGAGGAAAAAATTACGTTTGTGCAGTTGGATTATAATCCAACTGCACAAACAAAAAGAGCACCCGATGGTGCTCCTTTATAGGCAATAATGCTTAGTTCTGGCCGTATTGCTTTAACAATTTGCGCAAAGTACCACGGTTGATACCTAACATGGTTGAGGCACGAGTTTGATTTCCGCGAGTAAAGGTCATGATTTCCTCTAACATTGGCGCTTCAACTTCAGCCAAAACTAACTCATATAAGTTTTCGATGTTGGTATTATCTAATTGCTTAAGATACTTATTCACCGCTTGTTTAACTGAATCGCGTAAAGGTTTTTGCGCTTGAGTTTGTGAAGGGGTAGTTACCGTAGTAGTAAACGGAGAAGTTACATTTTGTTCGAACATTACATCGTGCTCTTTAGTTAGTCATCATTAAACGACAGACGAAGCCAGTGTAGTCACTGATCCATCTGCCAATCTGTCAAAGTAAGTTGAGTCTTTATCAAGTGTCTCAAAATACCGGTTTAAGGCTTCAAGTTGCTCGGAAGCATCTTCAATAGCATTGAACTTTGCACGAAACTCTCGTTGTTTATCGTGCTCAGCTAAGTACCAACCAACATGCTTGCGGGCAATTCGCGCTCCCGAATATTCACCATAAAACTGATGAACATTGGCAACATGCTCAAGCAATATGCTACTCACTTCACCAATACTGGGAGTAGCTAACATCTGGCCAGTCTGCAGATAGTGTAAGATCTCGCGAAAAATCCAAGGGTTACCTTGAGCTCCACGACCGATCATCAACGCATCTGCCTGAGTATATTCCAGTACGTACTTAGCTTTATGTACGTCTGTTATATCTCCGTTGGCAACTACTGGGATAGACACAGCCTGTTTAATGGCTTTAATCGTGTCGTACTCAGCATCACCTTTGTACATACAGGCTCGCGTGCGACCATGCACCGCTAATGATTGAATACCGTTGTCCTGGGCAATCTTGGCAATTGCTATCCCATTCCGATTTTCAATATCCCAACCTGTGCGTATTTTTAAAGTAACCGGCACGTCTACCGCATTAACCACTGCTTTGATGATACGTTCAACCAAAGCGGGGTTTTGCAATAAAGCCGAACCTGCTAATTTTTTATTCACCTTTTTTGCCGGGCATCCCATATTGATATCCACAATTTGCGCGCCATTGCTGACGTTTATCTGTGCGGCTTGCGCCATCAACTCGGGATCTGCTCCTGCAATCTGTACCGCTCTGATACCCTCTTCACCGGTATGATCCATACGGTGTTTGGATTTATCCATCTGCCATACTTGCGGATTGGATGACAACATCTCCGATACCACCAGACCTGCACCTAAACGCTTGCACAGTTGTCTGAAAGGTCTGTCAGTGACACCCGCCATGGGCGCCAAAATCAGATTATTATCTAAAGTATAAGGACCAATCTGCATCATAACTTCAATCTGGAATCGTGCAAAAAACGTCCAACACTCAAAAAGGGGCGCAAGTTTACGAGTTTTTCAAGCGCTTGGAAAGCCTTGAAGGGCAACAAATTTGTACTTTTTTTAAGCACAGGCGGTTGACAAAAACAGAAAAGACTAAAAGCGCAGTGTGATTGCTAAAATTTAGTTAATAAAAAGAAACTCTTATGTTTGCAAGTAGCTACAAGGTCTAAAAATCTAGATCTTTATCTTGCCAAGCAGAATGTCTTTAAACATCACCCAATCACCCCACAAACTATAAAAAGGATAATCAAAGGTTGCGGGTTTATTGTGTTCAAAAAAGAAATGCCCAACCCAGGCAAAACCATAACCCAACACAGGTACAGCAAAAAGCCAGCGCCATTGTTGAGTCAGTACAACATAAATCAACAAACAAATGATCAATAATGAGCCGATAAAATGCAAACGTCGACAAGTCAGATTCTGATGCTCTGACAGGTAATAAGGATAAAATTCGCTGAAACTACGGTATTTGTCACTCATGGTTTTGGCCTAGTTTGCTTGGGTCATGTTTGCTGTGACCGATACATTTAATTGCTGGCTGTACAGCCACTTCAATGCCATATCGCGCTGGGGAAACATTTGTATATTCCATACTATTTGCCGGTAAGTGGTTTCAGCGAGCAGTTGCGTAGTGAACTCTGATTGTCGAGTATAAGTCACTATCGCCATGGCTTTGATTTGCGGAATATTAGCAATCTTCATTTGTGCATTAAAATCATAGCTATATTCGTTGATTTTATTTATCAACAACGAAAATGGTGCCTGCAAATGGCTGAGCAAAAAGTCATGATACCGATTGACCATGCTTAGATCCATCACGACCCCTTGGTCAATAATCACTTCGGCAATATCGTCTGCCAATAAGACTATTTTAGCAAACCCAAGAGAATGCAGAACCATGAAAACCACCTTCAGATACGATAAGGTAAATTAACAAGATATAAGTTTTATGCCAATGGGTTTTAACGCTTTATTTAGCGCTTTAAACTCACCAATTAATCTAAGCATTCATTAAATTAATCATCGATAATGCTTAATATAAACTTGTTTTTAGCTAACTTGCCCCAACTCAGACAACAGGCAATTTAAAGAGAAAAAATATGAAAACTAGCGTCAACATTACCTTAGAAAACTTTCAACAAGTTATCATACACGACTCACAACAGTGTTTAGTGATGGTTGAATTTTGGGCTGAAGGTTATGCTCCCAGTCAAGAGCTTGCGCCTGTTTTGGCCAGAATTGCGACACATTATCCAGACACGCTAATTCATGCTCGGGTCGATTGCCAAAGTCAGCCAGAAATCGCCCAGCAATTTGGTATAAAAGGTTTGCCTACCGTCATTCTGGTTAAAGAAGGCCAACCCTTAGACGGCTTCGCTGGCCCACAAACTGAAGCACAAATAATCGAATTACTAAATAAACATCTGCCCAAAGTCGAAGATGGATTATTAGAACAAGCACAAGAACTCATCAGCCATGGCGATTACCAACAAGCCTATACACTAGTGAAACAAGCCCATGATTTAGACGACAGACGTGCTGATATCAAACTATTGCTGGCTGATTGTCAGGTAGAGTTGGGGCAGCTTAATCAGGCTAAAGCGCTGATGGCGACTATTGGTTTAGTTGATCAGGATGCTTTATACAAAAGCATTTTGGGTAAAATTCAATTAGCAGAACAAGCCGCAGAATCGCCTGAAATCATTGCACTACAACAAGAACTGGCAGCCGATCCAGATAATCTTGAACTGAAATTAAAACTGGCCGTACAACTCCATCAAGCCAATCAAGTAGAAGAAGCACTCGAATTAGCGCTGAGTATATTGATTAAAGATCTAAATTTTGGCGACGCCAAAAAGCTTACCTTAGACATGATCAACGCCCTACCCGACGGCGATCCCTTAAAATCTAAATACCGTCGCAAGGTCTATAGTTTGTTGTATTAAGTAAAGCCTATATTGCAATGGCGTGGTTTGCTGAAGTAAATAACGCCAACGTTGTGAATTAGGGGCTATTCAGTAATTGTTGATGGCTCCAATCTACTGCTTCATCAAGGGTAGCAAAAATTTCAAAGGGGATTTTACCGCGATAAATGTCATGCCAGATGGGCAGCATTAAATTATATCCTTCTGTATCTGGAGTTATGACATAACTTGTGCAAATTCGTTTACCACCACTAATATCCTTATCCGCACCTTGTTTAATCAGTGTTAAGGAATCAGGCGTGCAAACTACAGATCCACTGACCTGAACAATAAGAGCCCAACAACCTTGAGTTGATAAATCATTTACATAAGGAAGAGACTTACTGCGAGACAGTTGCACAAGTTCAATATTCCAAGGCCCACGTACATGAACAATAATTATTTGCCCGCTCACTTCGACGTTAACATCACCATGTACTGGAAATTTCATGCTTTTTTCACATTCATTGTCGGCAAAGGCCAAAATTTGCATGCATTATGTATAGAACATCAACATGAAGCAAGCTAGTCAACACCCTCCCCCAATACCCAAGTCAGCCGCACTTTTGGCGGCAAATTTAGGCAACTTGTGATATAAATCAGGCTTGTGGTACAGCTTCGCTACGACAATTCCAACAGATTTCAAAAGATACATCATTCTTTTCATTACACTCGGAGCATGTCCACTCTTCTGACGTTTTTCTGGAGTCTAGTTTACTTAATAGTTTCATAGCTTCTAGATAATCTGCATCGTGATTAACCCACAACTCCATGTTTGCAAGTAACACATGTCCACCGGTTGAATTGTGTTCATTTTTCACTGAAACAGACAGACCATTATGCACCAGCATATTTTTGGCGCTGTTGACGAGAATATTGCTTTCATTTGTATAGACCATCTTCATTTTTAACGACTCCTACAAACTAAAATTTACATTGCACCGCCATAAACGGCACAAAATAGCAGGCAATAATCAGCAGCGAAGCGGACACAGCCTGCTGTTTTGTGTCCGAATTTTTAATTGCCTTGTTATAAATCGCGGTACTTTTTAATTAGAAGCTTTGCGCTTAATACACCTTTGCTTAAAACTAAACTTGGTTCGAATTCTGGTTCATCCTTTGGTTCGTATGTAACAACAATAGGATATAAACCAGCCTTACAGAAAAAAGTTGGATCACTAACACGCCAGCTAATACCTAGTCCTTTTATGGGTTCTGAGGATCCATCTAACCAGTATCGAGTTCTTTCTGTAAAGTTATCTGAAAAAATGCGCATCCCCATTGCTTCAGCCTTTTCTTCAGATTCAAAACAGAGCACCGCTTCTTGAATAATAGGTTTATTGACGCAAGCAGATAAAACAAGAATCAGTAAACTTACCAGATACGTCACACCATTCTTTTGTGATTTATAACGCCCCAATATGCCGACGAAAAGAGCGCAGCGAGTTGAGGTCGGAATAATTGGTTTGTTATGTGCGATTATCATATAAGTGCTGAATAGAATTCCTCAAAAACTCTTCATATATTTCTATATGCTGTTTAGTATGTTCTTCTCTCTCTTTTTCACCGTACTTACTAATGATATTCAAAGCATTGTACCTGGCCGCTGCATACAATAAAGATGAGCTTGCTTGAGGCATCGAAGTTTCCTCTTTTATCTCATCGGCTTTATTAATGTATTTATTAACGACTTCCCAAAACTTATCATCCATAACCGAAGATTCTCCTAAGCACATAACAATTTAGTTAAAGACAAAATGGGGTGATTAAACACGACAATTTGTCCAATTTCGTGCAGTGCAATATTTTACTCTGCACACATGTTACTCTTTTATATCGGTTTTCTGAAAATAGTGCAAAACAAAGCGGTTGTATTACCCCACTATGTCCCCGCTCTTCTCTTATTGGACAAACGTTAATTGCCTGTGCATTTAAACAGCACAATATTCAGCGATTAAAACCAAACAGGACACTTAATGCGCCCTGTGTTAGAAATCGGCAAAATCTGTTTATTGATTTGGGGCTTGAAGTTTAATCAGGGTTGCTTTATCGCGCTCAGCAGTCAACCAACCATCGGCAAAACTAAGTTCGCTTACTTGGATAGAACTGCGCCGTGTAGAGTAGTTGTCAATGCCTTTATTTTCAGG
Organism: Paraglaciecola hydrolytica; assembly: GCF_001565895.1. GTDB lineage: Bacteria > Pseudomonadota > Gammaproteobacteria > Enterobacterales > Alteromonadaceae > Paraglaciecola > Paraglaciecola hydrolytica. The sequence goes on along the minus strand of NZ_LSNE01000007.1, from coordinate 271,158 downwards.
CCTGCGTCCGGGGTGGGTAAAATAAAATAGATAAGCTTTGCCGTTGTTGACGATGACATCGGGATGGCCGCCCATTACCCCATCATCTTTGCCTGTACCGGGTTGTTCAAGTAAAGGCTCAGGCTGTATTACCCATGTGTTTAAGTCATTAGAGCGATAAACCCTCAATCCTTGCCAAGCATCGACCACCAGCCACCAATAACCTTGCCACTCAAAAGCGGTTGGCCCTTCACCGCGGCTTTCAATCGGCAGTTTGCCTTTATCCTGCCAGTTAAACAGAGTTGTACTGTCGGCATAATAAACCGACTTACCATCGGGTTCGTCGTTGTAAAGTAGCCGGTAGCCGCCTTGTGGCAGTGCAATCACATCGGCATCTATCACCCGTTCAGAGTTGAGTTTAAGGGTTTCTGCATAGTCCCAGCTAAGTAAATCCTGACTGGTAAAATGCACAATATTGCGTGGATGATTCCAGTCCTGAAATACCCCTGGCACTATAGTCAGAAACATGTGGTATTGCCCCTGGGCATACAGCACATCAGGAGCCCAGTAGGTTGGCAGCGCCATATCTTTGGCTGGCGGATAATGAATTTCAGCATCTTGTAGATACTGCCAGTTGGCTCCGTCTGTTGACTCAGCGATGCCGATAGGTGTGCCATGCACCCATTCCACTCCTTGTAGGTTTTCTGCCTTGGCGCGGCGATTGGTATAGAACATGTACCACTTTTGTTGCAGATGATTCCAAATCACCAAGGGATCAGCAGCTCCGTCATAACGTGGATCACGGTATAAAGGTTTAGGTGCAATAGCTGATTCTGAGGGCATAGACTGGCAGCCCACCAGTAAAGCCAAGCCTAAACAAACACCAATGAGCGACGCTAAATACTTAGTCACTTGTTATTCTTGGCAAATGGCTTAGTGCTTGGCAATTTCTACCGCATACACATGCACAGGCCCATGCATGTTGGAGCGAAATACCAACCATTTACCATCGGGGGTAAAGGTAATATTTGGTTCTAGACGATAATCATGGTTTTGCATATTGACCAATTTAGTGGCCTTAAGTACGGCGGGTTTAACCAGATCTTTGGCGTTACGTGCACTGATGCCCGCTACATCTTTTACTGGTACTGAATCAAACAAGTAGATCCACTTACCGTCTTTGGCTTTAGCGACCATTTCGTTGTCGCCACCGTCACCGGCAAACAATTTGCCATCGCGCGATATATTAAAATGTACCGACCATTCATCACGCTCCATATGCCGCCATACACGTTCACCGGTTTCAAGATTGTAGCTCGCTAACCAAAAATCCTGACCGCGTGGGGTTTGCAAATCATAATAAATAGTACTGCCATCAAAGCTCCAAAATTCGTGCCCGGCAATTTCCATATTCATCATGCGACTGTGGATTTTTTCAGGTGTTTTGCCATGAATATCAGTCACCCAAATGCGATCCACTTTATGCCAGGGGCCTTCGTGGGAATACATCACTAACTCAGGATCATGGGGTGAAAACTGGATATGGTTAAGCCAATCGGTGGATTTCATGATGGTCTTTTGTTCACCGCTTTGAATATTGACGGTAAACATCTGCATGGGGATGCGCTTTTCTAAACGTTCATCCATGCGTACTTCTTTAGCATCGGCAAAACTCAATGGATTACCATCGGCATCTTTGGCTTCGTAACGGGCTTCAAAACGGCTGTCTCGTGGTCCAGTTTCAAGATTATGGGCTGCTTCAGCAAAGGCACCGATCAATAAGGTTTCGTCGTTATTGATTGAATGAATTTTACCCCGCGCAACGGTGGCAACATCGCGCACCGCACCGCTATCTATATTCACTGCTAATACTTTGGTCGGCGTTTGTAGTTCGTTTTGTGGATGCACCACTTCGCCATCTATTGGCGGAATGTAAGTGAGGTAGACATCGCGACTCACAGGCCCCATAAATAAAATGCCGATATTCGGGTCTTCATACAGGCGTGTGACTTGCTGGCTGACTAAATCAACCACAGCCACACCTTTGGGATTGTCTACCGAGATCACCATCTTATCGCCGCTGGCAGCATAAGAGTTTTGGTGAAAATACAAAGAGCGTGAACCCGGCTCTTCCGACAAACGCACCACTTTATGGCCGGTATCCGGATCGATCCAACTTTTAGGGATGGCGGTGTCTGTTGTTATTGTTGCTGCACTGCTAGGCGTTTTGTCACACGCCGCTAAACACAGCGTCAGTAACAGTGCTGAAACAGAGACTAATTTAGGCTTTAACATCAAACCTCTCCCACGATCTTTTTCTCAGCCATCACAGGCCCCATACCAAGGGTATTGTTGCCCCATAACTGTTCGTACTTCCAGCCCGTTAAATCTTCGATAATGGCTTGAGTTTGTGGATCAGAAGGTTGACGCTCACCTTGTTTAAAACGGCCAATCTCAGCCATTAGAATAGTGTGAGTATCGGTATTTAAATGGAATTTAGTGGATACCCAGTAACCAAAAATCAATACCAGAATCGGACCTATGGTCATAATCATCACGATAGATTGCATCACATCGGCACTTTGCATTCTTTCGCCTTTAACTAAACCACCCACTTCCAGTGCTGCACCTACGGCAAACACCGCGCTGGCCTGAGTCGCTTTGCGTACAAAAGTCATCACCCCAGCAAAACTGCCTTCACGGCGCTGACCGGTAACTATCTGATCAACATCAGCCATATAGTTATAGGTATTCCATGGAATGTAATTGAGTATGCCGCGGCCTATGCCAGCAAAAATCAGGGCAATCACTAACCAGCTAATTTGGCCGGTTTGGCTCTCGGGTGCAAAATAATAAAACGAGGCTAAACCGATAATGCCAATGATGTAAGAAACCACCGCAAAACGATAGGTCAGCGCGGGGAAAAACTTAGGCAGTAAGGCAACACAAGCAAATACCGCCCCAACCGCCAGAGTTTGCACACTAAAAATAGCGGCCATTAAATACGAAGTCAGGCTCAGTGATTCGCTGGCGCTATAAGCAAACATGCCACCCAAAGCAAAAGCCGCAAAATAGGTAAAGGCTGCATTAAAAATATCCTGCGAGATATAACCGCCTAGATACATGCCCAGATGCAAACGAAAGGCACGGATTTTTAAGGTAAAACCCAAACCTTTGTACAACTTACTAAAAACCTTAAGCAAAGAGGTTTTTTCGACCTTGGGTTGTGCCAACTCTTCCGCGCTTTTCGTGCGCTCCCAGGTAAATATATACACAAGGCCGACGACGATCATAAAGGCCACGGAAAATATGCCGCCCATGATCAAAAAGGTATCAGGCGAATCTTGCCCACCAAGGGCTGATACTATCCACGCTGGCAGTATCGTTGCCGCTATGGCCGACATATGGCCAACTAAAATCCGCGAGCCAGCAAACATGCCTTTTTTACGAAAATCATCGGTCATTTCTGCTGCTAGGGTTTCGTAGGGGATGAGTACCGAGGCGTACACCAACTCAAAAAAGATGTAGGTGCACAAGTAGTACATAAAGTGCTGACCGCTGACCCACATCAAAGCAAAGCTGGGTAATAAAGGAATGGCAATCAATAAAAATATGCGCCTGCGGCCAAAACGGCGCCCCAGACGGGTAGAGTCTGCATTATCAGAAAGATAGCCGATCAAAGGGCTTGCTATTGCATCGATGATCCTTGCGGAGGCAAAGATAATACCTGCCTGCAAAGGACCTAAGTTACAGTAGGTGGTATAAAAAAACAGTACCCAGGTACTGATCACCGCCATCGACCCCGCCCCGAGTACATCTCCGAGGCCATAGGCGGTGTAATTTATCAAACCAATTTTACGTTCTTTCATGTTAATTCTCTTTTTATTATTCTGATTGCGCTTTTCTTTTGACTAACATAAGTAACGCGCGAGCTACTTAAATGCGCTAGCCGATTAGATGTAGCGATTCATAAACTCCACAAAAGCTAAGATCGCCATCGACTGGCCATAAGGCATTGAAGTCAACGGGATATCGCGATAACCCTGTAAGTCATCAAATACCGGTGTACCAAACGACACCTGTTGTAACTCACCACTGTCATCTACATTAGCCAGCACCGCTTTAATGGCTTTGATGGCGCAATCTTCATATTTGCTGTCGAGGTAACCTTTACGCACAGCCTTTAATATCCCGTAAGCAAAACCTGCTGCCGCAGACGCCTCTAAGTAAGAATCAGGATCATCTAATAAGGTGTGCCATAAACCATCTTTATGTTGGGTTTTAACCAAGGCTTTAACCTGAGCTTCGAGGGTTTCGAGCAAAAACATACGTAAACCGTCATCAGCCGGTAAATCTAACAATTCAATAAATTCAGGAATGGCGATAGTCACCCAACAGTTACCACGCGCCCATAAAGCATCAGCAAAATTATGACGCCCATCAAATGTCCAGCCGTGGAACCACAGGCCAGTTTTGCGATCGGCCAGATATTTGATGTGCAACATAAATTGACGTTTGGCTTCTTCCACATAATGTGGACGGTCAAGCAACAAACCGATTTTAGCCAGTGGCAACACACTCATCATCAAGGTGTCATCCCACATTTGTTGGTAGTTAACCGAGTTAAACACGATGTGCTGAATCCCATTTTCTTCGGTACGTGGAATGCCATCCATGATCCACTCAGCCCACACATCTAAATAAGGTAAATAACTGCGGTTACCGCTGCGCTCCTGCATATAGGCCAGCGTCAGAAACGGCGACATGGTATTGACGTTTTTGGTCGGTGTACCTGCAGCAAAACGATTTTTAAACCAGTCTTCGATAATCACTTTAGCGCTGTCATCACCGGTGATATCCCAGTATTTCATCAGGCCATATAAACCAATGCCGTGAGTCCATTCCCAGTCGTTCCAACCTTTGGTATCGATGATACGACCATCGTCCAACTTAAGTAAAAACTCACCGCTGTCATCGGTAATGTTGACCAAGTTATTGATCAGCTTATCGATGCTGGTACGAATGGTGGAATAAGCAATGTCGTGAGCAATAGCAGGCATATCTGTTGTCCTTTTAAACAAATGGGGTGGAATGCTTAAGTGTTAGTCTTGAATACCTAGCCACTCAAGTTTAACTATATACAGTCATATTAAATCAATTTACGTCACATTAACATAACTACGATTGTAAAAATAAGGTTAATAGAGAGTTTTTTAACAACTGGTTAAGCAATATCATCACAATAAAGCAGTCTGTTTCATATTTGAATATAGAAAGGGCAAGCAGGGGCTAGAAACTAGTTACAAGACAAAGCGTTATCACCACAGAGAAAGCGGAGAAAAAAGTCTCGCAAAATAAATAGGCAAAGATTTATGGGTATTTGGCTCAGTAGTTGAATTGATTTTTATATAGATAGGCGGCTATGAGCGAGAAACGGTCATAGGCCTTGGCTGTGGCGTATGATAAGTTCACTGCCAAAGCGGTCATACGAAAGGTGGAGGTTGAATTGCAAGTTTGTGCCGATCACTGCAATTCGATAGTGGTTATGTCACTAGTTTTCCGAAAGCTACGCTTAATATGGAATTTGCTTAGCAATAGAAGAAACGATAACTCAGACACCTACCTTTGACCTTAGTCAAAATTATTTCTGAACTATTCAAGTAATGCGGCTTAGTAGGAATGTCTGTTTTGTGTGCGTATATTGCAACTTCACAAAAAACTGATAGGCAACCATTTCTTAATTAAACAATGGTCTCACATACTTAGACTGAATCCACTTTTTCTAAAACAAGGCTAGAACCAAAAATAAATTTCCTCATGTGTAATAAATCTAAATTTAAGCCACTAACTAGGAAAACAATAAAACGGAAGCACTCAATATATGGGAAGTGATTTTTACACTATGTCTATTTTGCCCTATGCAGCAATCATAGTGAAAATTTGTCGTGCGTATACCAATACTCAAGCAGACTTTGAAGACTATTATCAGGAAGTTTGTCTACAAATATGGCGAAGCAAAGATAATTTTAATGGCGATGCCCAGTGGTCTACTTGGGTGTTCAAATTATCGCTTAATGTATGTCTGACCTATTTGAAAAAAAATAAGAACAATACGTTTGTTTCAGACTTACTTCCCGATGTGGCGATAGCGGATAGTCAAATATCCGCAGAGCACGATATAGAACAATTATATGCTGGAATTCGTCAATTATCAGAAGTAGATAGAGCCATTATTCTATTGTACTTGGAAGAAAAAACCTATGTTGAGATAAGTGAAATTATTGGAACAAACCCTAACAATATAGGTGTTCGCATTACTCGCATAAAAATACGGCTGAACAAACTACTTAACATAGAGGACCTCTAGATGAATAACTCAATAGAACAAATTTGGAAACACGGTTTCGTGGAAAGCAACCTAACAGCCATCCCTAAAATTAATAATCTGTATAGCAAGAAATCGAAAAACATTGTGGATAAAATTCACCGCATGTATGCGCTAAATGTTAAATACTTAATTGTACTGCCCATTTTCATTAGTTTGATTTGTTTCGCTAAAGGTTGGTTAGTTTTGGCGACCACCATGCCGTTTTTGTTGCTTTGGATTGCTTTCATTGCCCGTAAACAGTTGAAGAAGCTAGATTTGAATAGTAAATCTGACAACAGCTACCAGTATATTAAGGGCTTTAATGAATGGTTTAATGACATGGTCAGCTCATTCACTTGGGCATATCAAGTTTTTTACCCTTCATTAGCGCTTGCCATATTAGTTGAAATCAGAATATCCACAGTAGGAAAAAACCTTATTGAAGGATATTTAGTGAGTTACCCTGATAGCGGCCTGCTCTTTGGTACGCCTTGGGTGTTTTATTTTGCAGCCTGCTTAATCATCGCAGTAGTCGGATATTTTGCAACGACACTTTATTTGTTTGACTTAAAACTTATGTACGGCAGAGTAATGAAAAAACTAGATGAAATACTGTGTGATATGGAGGAACTAAGACAATAGTTATAAGCCAATAAAACATTATGCTTAGCTTAGGAAAATACCGAGACTAAACGTTAGCTCGGTGTGAAACCTGCGAGATCAAGCCTATTAGACAAACGACCGCTATCTGCTAACCAGAGCCGTTCTTTGTTTGGTTCGGCTATGACGGCTTTTGTTTAGATTATCAGTTAGCTGTCGGCCACACTAAACTGCCTTCGCCCTGCTAGGCTGGGACAGCTAGCGGATAATATCCGAGGGAGGAAACCGCGAGAGTTTACCTGTGATGTGTCGTTACTATGGGGATTTCGTTGGTGGGTCGACGGATAGTTGCCTGATCGTTGCTGAGTATGTTTTTTCGAACCAGTAATATTCGTGTTTTCTTCATCTCTACCACCTGTTTCTTCCTTTTTTATATTGCTTCAATTGCCATGATTTCACGAATTTTAAGCGTTCAAACATAGCACGCCTCTCACCGCGTTTCGCCGATGATATTAATGTTGAGTTGATAGTGTGAACGTTTCATTTCTATTACTCACACTTGGCGGTGCCCTTGGTAAATAGGCGGACAATGTTATCGCGACTATTACCATCGGTTGATGGCACTGACGACATTGGAACGGCGCGTTTTCCTCAACAACGGGTTCCAATGGTGGCGCAACATCAAGGGCAGGTACATCCAGTAAATGTCGTGCCAGCGCCAGTTTGCTTTTACTGGCAAGCAACCCGTAATGGCGTATGCGATGAAACCCACTCGGCAGCACATGCAACATAAATCGGCGGATAAATTCATGTGTGTCTAATTGCATCTCTTTGTGCTTAGTACACCCTTTAAGTCGATAGTCCTTGAAGGTAAAGCTGACGTATTGGTCGTTGATTTCGCGCAATCGACTGTTTGCTATTGCTACTCGATGGGTATAGCGGGATAAATACGCCAGTACCGCTTCTGGCCCTGCAAAGGGGCGTTTGGCATACACCACCCATTATCTATTTTGTTGCTGTGTGCACCAAGCACTAAAGTTATTAGGCTCGATGAGTGGCTTCATTTCACCGTAAAACAGCAACGCATCATCAGCAAACAATTGGCGTAACCCCTCGACAAACAACCGACGAAACAAGCGAGACAAGACCTTTACCGGTAAAAAGAAGCCTTTTTTACACGCTCGCCACTGCTGCTTGTCTGTACTTATCCCGCCGCCAGGCACGATGCAATGCACATGGGGATGGTGCGTCATGGCTGAACCCCATGTATGCAATACCATGGTTGTTCCAATATCCGCACCTAAGTGTTTGGGGTCTTGGGCAATGGTTGCCAGCGTTTGTGAGGCGGCGCTAAACAACAATCCATACAGTTCAGCTTTGTTATAAAACGCTAACTGGCTAATGGCAGCAGGCAAGGTAAACACAACATGATAGTAATCCACCGGTATCAGTTGCGTTTGACGGGCGGTTAACCAGCGTTTAGCGGCGGATGACTGACACTTGGGGCAATGTCGATTGCGACATGAATTGTAGGCGATAAGGTTGGTATCACATTGCGGGCAATGCAATTGGTGACCACCCAGTTGTGCACTTCGACAACGTGTAATGGCCGACATCACTTTAAGTTGATTGAGGCTCAGATGTCCTTGCTGTACTGCCTTGTATTGCTCACCATAAAACCGAAAGACATCAGCCACCTCAAGAGAGGGGCGAGGCATATCATGTGACTCATTGCGTCAACGTCAGTGCATCGAGCGGACTGACAACCTCATGCAGTAACTTGGTTGCCACTTGCGCATACAGTGCCGTGGTTTCCAATTTACTGTGACCCAGCAAGGTTTGTATCACCCGAATATCCACTTTAGCTTCCAGTAAGTGAGTCGCGAAGCTGTGTCGTAAGGTGTGCATGGAAACCCGTTTGTCAATGTCGGCATCGTGTGCCGCCGCTTTACAGGCACGACTTAACTGACGTGTGGAGATAGGGTTAATCGCTTGCTGTCCTGGAAATAACCATCCACCATTTAGCATCAACTGCTGAGCATGCGCGTAATGCCACCAATCTCGTAGGTAGCCCAGTAGCACCGGTGATAACATGGCCAACCTGTCCTTGTTACCCTTGCCTTGTTCAATCCGTAAGACCATGCGTTTACTGTCGACATCAGTGACCTTCAATGCCACCACTTCGCTCACCCTTAATCCGGCACCGTATGCCACTGACAAGGCGGTGCGATACTTTAGATTGTGAGCAGCCGCAATCAGGCGTTTAACTTCCTCTACGCTGAGCACTTGAGGCAATTTACGCGGCGTAGGCACCGTACTCAATTTACTAATAACATCAGGACGATTAAGGGTTTTACAGTACAAGAATTGTAAACCAGATAATGTGGCGTTGATGGTGATGTTGGATGTACCTTGTTCGGCCAATGCTATCTGAAATTGCCGCAACTCCTCTGCCGTGGCGTTAGCAGGTGAATGTTTAAGGTACGCTGCGAGCTTCGTTACCGCACGGATATAGCCAATTTGGGTTTTAGGACTGAGTCTACGCATGTTCATATCATCTATCATGCGCTGACGAAGGGGGCTAACCGCTTCAGTGAACTGAGTCATAATAATACTCCTAAGTAAGTTCAGGGCGAAATGCCCTTTACTCAGCTTAGAAGCGGGTCAGTAATGGTGGGTATTTTTACATGGTCGAAGCGGCAACCCTACCGCGAGAGCGGTTTAGTCCCTTGGCACTTTTGAGCCAGTCATCCCTATCTGTTTAAGCTAATAACAACTCTTTTTACACCTGCTTTTTTTCTGTGCTCTCTAAGTCCTCAGTGGTTCAAATTCTTTTCGCTTTTAATTACATCCGCTAAGTACTGCACGATTACGGCTTTGAAGACAGTCGAAATTACCTTATGGCATACCTACCACTGCATTAATCTGCTTTTTAACTTTTATTGTCGATAAACCTTGTTGCCTCAGAAAATATAGTAATAATCCACCTACGTTTTTATATTGGGTTTATACAGTGCAATTATTAGCAATAGAGTGTTTAGGTAAAACACTTAAGTTAGAAGGTTCAATGGCTGGATGGCAACAGCTATTTTGGGGGAATGACTGCGTTTCGCAAATTAGTGCCAGCGCTAACAATGACAAGTTTTTACATCAATTTTCCCTACAAACTGAGCACGGTGAAATTCAAGTAGAACTCAATGGTGCTCTGCAGTGGCAGCCTTTTGCTCTGCAATTCAAGCTTTTAATTAATAGTGAGCTTGTAGATGAAAATACCCTGACCGAAAAAGACATAGAACAAAGGCAAGTTGTCCAAGGCACAAAACAGCCAATGAAATTTAGTTTTATTGGTATGGCGGGTTTAGGCTTAAAACTGTTTAAAAGTGCCAAGGTCATTAAAGTGTTATTTGCTGCGGGCAGTTTAGCCGCTTATAGCTGGTTGTTTTCTATTGAGTTTGCCATTGCCCTGATATTTTGTTTGGTGTTTCATGAATACGGTCATATCAAGGCGATGAAGTACTTTGGTTTAAAAACCAAAGGGATTTACCTTATTCCTTTTGTGGGCGGCTTAGCCCTTAGCGACGACAAAATTAATACTCGCTGGCAAGATGTTGTGATTTCCATTATGGGGCCCTTTTTTGGTTTGATATTGTCGATTGTTTGTTTAGTGGGCTATTGGCTTAGCGATATAGAAATTCTCGCCGGTTTAGCGGTTTTTAATGCACTGCTTAATTTATTTAATATGTTACCTGTGTTGCCCTTAGATGGTGGCCATGTCCTTAAAAGTATCGCTTTTTCAATCAACTCGCGAGTTGGTATTATTGCCTGTGCTTTGGGTGCGGCTTTAGGTGTTTATGTTAGTTATCACTTTGGTTTGGCCTTGTTAGGATTTTTACTTGCCATAGGCAGTGTAGAAATATTCTTTGAATATAAACGCCGCCACCTAAGTGAGCTTTTGCCCCTTAACCCTTATGCGCAGATCGTTTCCATCTTGTGGTATGTCATTACTTTAGGTGGCCTAAGTGCCATTATTTGGCTTGGGGGGCAAACAGATAACGGCGCGTTGTCATTACCACTTAAAATATTGAGCAGTTAAGCTGGCCCAATGTGTGACCTGTGTGCTCATGGTCGTTGAAATCAGTATCTGTAGGGGCAAACACCTGCTCCATAAGAGGTGTTAGCTGGAGATGGGTAATATCTGCTTAAGGCCATTTCAAAAGGTCACAGCAGTTTTGTTTCACTCTCCGCTTAGCGTATTAGAGCCCCTCAGCCTTAGTGTATTAAGCCAATAACAACCTCTTTTTACCTACTTTCCCGGTGCATCATTGTGGTGAAACGGCTTTGTATTTAAACCAATTCCATTAAATAAATAGGCACTTAGAACGCATTCAGCGGTTAAGGAACAAGGCGTCGCTATGCAGGAATGGCCTTACCCTTTCAAATAGCGAGAACGCAGAGCCTTATCCGCTGGGGCGTTCCCTTTGGGCGAGTTTTAAAAGCACATACTCAGCGTTGCTCGTACTCTAAAGAGCACCACTATTACTTCATTCAAGCGCCTTGATTATGTGCTTTTAAATTCTCGCTGAGTGTACATTTATTTAATAGAGTTGGTATTATACCTCCTCAAGCAAAAAAATTGCCGCAATGCGGCAATCTTTAAAATAACGTAGGGCAAGCTGAGTTTAGCTATCTGTAAAATGATAGGCTCCCGTCCACTGGTAATATTTGCCGTTTATTTTTAACTTGTGCTGCTGAGTTGTAGAGTTAGCTTTATTGGCTAATACAAACAAACTCGTTGTGCCTTTCACATCTTTAATGGCGATAGCGGTATAGTTGGCATCGTCGTGTACTACCTGCAATTCTTTAATGCTGCTGTTTGAGTTGACCGACAACTCAGATACTAGGTTATAACTACCGTGAGGCTCAACCACTGAGGCAAACACCGTATCACCAGCATTTTTTCTGCGGATCATCAGCGCGGCATCTCGGCGCAGATTGAACTCTGGATCGTTGGCTCCCAAACGGGTCAATAGCAATTCATCATTCGAGTCAGTCGCAGTAGTTAACGTGTAAAAAGTACCATTGCCCAACCACGAAAACTGCGTGGTATTGTCAGAGGGTTTCCCCTTACCTTCCACATACAAATGTTGATAACCCTGATCCTTACCTAATGGACTTAAGCTGGATGGGGAGTCATAGGTAAAATTCATCTTCATCACCTGCCCCATAAAGTAAAAAGGCAAATCATATTGATGTTTAGTTTGCGAACTCACTTTTAAAATATCTAAAACAAAAGGTTTTTCGAAATTTTTAGGTTTGATCATCGCCATAGTGCGGTGCATTGCAGTGCCGGGATAAGCATTAGACTCGGTAGCACTCACCACTTGTAGGTCTTTGTTGGAGTCATCGTACAAATACAAGTCTGAATGGTATTGGCTGGCGGTTTCGTATTCGCCATTAAAATGTGACGTCTCGTTTTGCGTCAGAGTATTGTGGGCGATGGTTTGTTTTGCCCAGGTTTTGTTCTCACTGAGATAATTGCCACCACCTTTTTGCTCAATATTAACAAAACGCGCCAAACCATAATCCTGCAATACCTCATCACCCTTGTTGTACAAAGAGTAAGACAACTTGTCATAGTGGCCGTGACTCAAACCTTGGGCGGCATATTTAAATACCAGACTTAAGTCTTCATTGCCGTATCTCAGGATGGCAACCCCACCTTGTTTACCATCTGGGCCATCACTTAAATTAATGGATTTTTTGGCAAAGGGCTGAGTCTTGCCATCACGCACACCGATGGCAGCAGATAAGCCTGATTCGTTCAATAATACCAAAGCTTGTTTTTCAACAATGCTCAGCAATTTTGGATCCTGACTACCGTAATGGTAAGCAATATCCACCGCGGTGACCAATTCAGGCGAATAATAAGACATGCCTTTTTGCCCGTCATTTAAAGGGAAAAACTTGCCGTCGGCATCGGTTAAATTTAACAAGGCATCCACCGCTTTAAGCAGTACATTGTCTTTATGTTCAAACACCTGTAGTTCAGGTTTCACATGATGTGCCGCTAAGCCAAAAATCAAAAAAGGATACATGGCATAACGCTGGTAATAAGGGCCTTCGGTAAAATAACCATCTGGCGAAAACGGCTCTTCTAAATTAGCCAAAAACCCCGCTTTTTGCCCGGCGACCTTAATAAAACCGCCGTCGTTATCTTTAAGGTCAAGCTCAAGGCCATCATCTTCGATGCCATACAAGGCTCGCTGTAATAATTCTTCATCATTCATCACCAAGGCAATCATGCCAACCGCGGCGTTGCCCCAGGTACTATGGTTATGTATGCGGTTATAAAATTGCGGATTGCCGATGGAGATAAAATCAGCAAAGGGACGAAATAGGTTATTTTCAAGCTTGGCACGCTCTTCGACAGACAAGGTATCGTAAATGGCATCATAAGCTTGGCTCATATATACCAACCAATTGCTGTCGTTTAGGCACTGCCAAAACAATTTGCCTCGCGCATAAGAACGCGTTTGTGGATGCACAGGCAAATCTTGGTACATAGCTTCATATTGAAACAACATATCGCGGATGTATTTTGCGTACTTGTCATCCTGCAATATTTGATACAGCTCACCGGCTTTTTGCGCCACTTGGAAATTGAGTTTATGCCTCTGATGGGTATATCCACCGGAAAAATCTTTTGGAATGGGGGTATCAATGCCCAAAGCAATTTCAGCATCCACTTGTTGTTTGACACTTTGCAGTGACTTATCAAACAAAGGCACCTTGCCTAAATTTTGTCTAAGCTTTTCGACCCCCGCCTTGGTCATAATCAAGTTTGGATGTTCTTGTTGAATTTGGGCTTGGGCTTGGGCTTGAATGAATAAGGGAGTTGCAAATGTGAATGCAAACAACAGTAAGTTGGTTATTTTTGCTAGGTGCATTTTTAAATATCCTTTGTCTGTCCTTTATTTAAAAAGGTCATTGCGCGATGACGACTACAGGGATATAAGCGATTAGTTAGCTAATCGCTTATCAATGTGAATTAAGGTTTGCTTAAACCTTCAACAAAATCTTCTCGTGCGGGGCTAAAGGTATCAATAAGAATTCCACCTGTAGGGCAAGTCGCACCATGATCGGCAAAAGGTGGGATCAAACAGCTATCACCTGCTCTAAGTATCTTAGTGACACCTGCAATATTGAAGTGAAATTCGCCTTCAACCACATAAGTTACTTGCGAATGTCTATGGGCATGATTGTAACCAATCGCTCCTTTCTCAAACCAAATTTTAACTGCCATGAGTTCGTGGTTGTAACCCAACATTTGGCGTTTTAAACCACCACCAACATCTTCAATTTCAGTTTCATTACCAAACAAAAAGTGTTCACTTTGGCTCATCATTTATTCCTCTTAATGCTTTACAATTTTGCACACTAAATACACTTTGCTCTGAACGATAAAGCCTCTATTTAAGAGGCTTTGGCATTGTGCCTGTTCAGCACATCGTCGATAAGAATGTATGCATTATCAGACCAAGTTCGGGTGCTCTGCTAATATTCGACTTATTTGCCTAATTTAAGGAAATAATCAAAGATTTCCGGCACATTACCATTACCCATGCCAGCATCAAATGCGGCTTGTAGGTTAGCTGATGTACCTTCAGCAATTTGTGCGCGAGTACCTAAATCTTTAACCATCTCTAAGAAATAGCCTAAATCTTTATTCGCATTACCGATAGAGAAACCCAAATCGCTCACGCCATCCACTGCGTAGTTTTTGCAAAAACGCATAAAAGGTGAACTTGAGGGTCCAGTCGACATGATGTCAAACAACTGCTGGCGATCAACACCGGCCAGTTCAGCTACAGCAAAAGCCTGTGACATAGCGGCTACTGTCGTCATGCCCATAAAGTTATTGATAAGTTTAGTTGTATGGCCAGAACCTAGGGCGCCTAAATAGAAAACATTTTCGCCTTGCATTTCAAGGATAGGCTTAACTTTGTCAAAAGTAGCTTGGTCACCTGACGCCATGATATTCAGCAAACCATCTTTGGCATGAGCCGGTGTACGACCCAGAGGCGCATCAATCATACCAGCACCTTTTTTGGCCAGATCAGCACCGATTTTACGAGTTGAAGCTGGGATTGACGTACCAAAATCAATCAGTACCGCGCCTTCTTTGATGCCCGCTAGGATGCCGTTATCAGCATAAACCAGCTTTTCAACAACCGCTGATGTAGTAAGACATAACATCACAATGTCACTGGCTGCGGCGAGTTCGGCAGCAGACTTTGCTTCTGTAGCGCCACGTGCAACCACTGCCGCTACTGCGTCTTTATTGAGATCCATGACAATTGGCTTAAAACCTTTTTTCTGCAGGTTTTCAACCATATTGCTGCCCATAAGGCCAAGGCCAATGAAGCCAATGGTAGGTAAGGTCATATCTAACTCCTAATTTATATTTATTGTTCCACGTAACAGCTACATTACGCGGAACCAGAATAACGCTAACAATGTAGTTACAAAGTATTACACAAAAGCAAATTGGTCAACCTTTAATGTATTTTTAAACTGTTTTTTTGCACTATTTGGTCTTACCAAAAGAATCCAAAAATACTATTATTGAAGATTCACAAACTCACAACTATAAAAATTAATATCAATACAAAACAAACGCTTAATATTCAACCTCATTGATTTTATTCACATTCACAACTCGATATGACCCCAAAACCACTGTAACACCCCAGTTGAGTATCTCTGCCCAGCTCAGCTGCGATACAGATGTGGTCATAATGTTTTTATTAATATATGAATAATAAATACAATTATTGGTAATAATTCAAATTAGCTCTTTCAGACATAAGCAAATTTCAGTCTTTTCCAATAACCACCAATTTTTTTGAAAAAAAAAGCCTATTTATGCAAATAGGCTCTTTATTGAACACTAAACTTTTAGCCTAAATTACTACAGCGAAGCCACCACTTGATGGCTTCCCTGTAACGGATTACGGCGCCTGTTTATTAGAACTTGTAGCTAGCACCTAAGGTGATACGACGATCCGTAAGACCTTCAAAACACAGTAAAGAACCTGAATTAATACAAGACTGTGTAACTTTTTCTTCTGTTAGGTTAACTGCTTCAATACCAATGTTTAATTGCTCATTCACATCATAAGTTACACTTGCATTAAGCTGACCTCTATCCTCTTGCACCACTGGGAAGCCCCAAGGATAAGAAGACGTACTACCAAAGTCATCTGAACGGAAACCTTCACGCCATGTATAACGCATGCGAGCAGACAGACCAAACTTCTCGTAGTACAAGGTGAAGTTATACGCGTTTTCAGACAGGTTAAGTAAACCCTGCACTGCTGTCACCGATAGTGAACCTGTGCCACCTGTTGACGCTGCAAATACTTGACTAGGACGACTGGCTGAAGTGTTAACCGCTTCACCACCTGAGAACTCTTGGATAGTATAGTTAGCTACGATACCAAAACCAGAAGCCCAACCTAAGTCGTCTTCAAATGCAGAAAGATCATATTGAAAGGCCATTTCAATACCTTTTTGCGTGGTCTCTTTCGTGTCATTAATTTTACTATTTAATGGAACACAAATGCCTGTCGCAGCAGAATCTGGACCGAATACGTTATGCAGTGCGATTGGGTTCCAAATACCACCTTGTTCACACACTGGACCAACAATATCACGATACCCCGTTCCTGGAGCTGAGTAAGGGTCAACTTGTTGACCGACGATTAGATCTTCACGTGTTTTGTGGAAATAGCCAATACTGACGATGGCGGCTTCGGCGAAATACCATTCAGCAGAAATATCGAATGAACTAACCAATTCTGGTGTTAAGTTAGGGTTACCGCCAGAAACAGCAGGGTTAGGGCTAGTACTGAAGGTATAGGAAGTATTTAGGTCACTAAAATCAGGGCGACGAATATCTCTACCCCAAGCGGCACGTACAATCACATCATCCGCTACATCTACAATCAAATTCACGCGGGGAAGTACAAAGTTATAATCGCTAGAGGTCGTTTCTGCCACAGTTTGTCCGTTGACAGTACGATTACCCGTTGAGTCTAGGTCAGTCGTAACATAACGCGCACCAAAGTTACCGCGGAACATGCCTGCTTCAAAGTTCGCTTGGGCATAGAGGGCGCTAGTGGTTTCACTAATATCATAAAAACCAGCAACCGATGATGTAGGAGTATTAAGTGGTTTTGAACCGCCATGTGCGGTAATGGCGCTGGATAAGGCAGCAAATACGCCATCAGGGTCTGAACCAACCAACTCTGGATCAACAAGTAGAAAATCTTTAATATACAGCGCTCTACCATCAGCAGCATTAAAGTTGTCTGGTCCTGTCGTTAGAATATCAGCAAACATATCGCCGCTTGGTGAGTCAGACAAAGTAGATAAACTAACGTTTGAACCACTTGCATTAGAAACACTTGATGATTTGTTATAACGATAGCCCGCATCAACTGTGGTAATAATCGACATATTCAAATCATAGCTAAAATCAACACGAAATGCGTCTTCGGAGTTTTCATTAGTGGTATTAGCTACTGCAACCGCTTGTAAACGGTAGTTAGCAGGGTCCATTAAGTGAGCAGGAGTTGGTGCATTTTCAGCATCAAAGGCGATACCAAAGGCTAATGAACCGCCGCTTAAATCATATTCAAATGGAGTACCATTATCATTGGCAGAGCCAATAATGGCATTGGGGTTAAGGAAGTTAAGTGTGGTATCAATTCTAGGTGTTGATGAATCAGAAGTAGACGATGATGCCTCAGCACTCACTTTATAATTTTCACCTTGGTATTCCCCACCAATTCTGAAAATTTCACTCTTGGTTTGACGTGAACTGGTATCACTGGAAAGACGTAAGTTACCATCTGAACCGTCGGATTGAACTGGAATAACACCTTTAAGTGCCGCTTGAATACTACCAAGGTCTACACCGTCTAAAGAACCAAAGTCGATTGTTTCAAACTCGGTAGGTACTGAAACACCGATTAGATCACTTACACCTGAAGCTTGTACTCTTGAGCTTTCTTCTCTGCGATCTTGATCATTGATGATGGCATCAAACCAAAATTTGGTATTGCTATTAGGTGCCCACTCAAATGAACCGGCTAAATTCACGGTTTCATATTCATAGTTGTCATAGTCTTGGATTAAGAATTGAATGGGTAAAAAGTGGAAACTTTGCGCACTGGCGGCACCACTATCTGAACGCACAAGATTGTCACGGTCGGCGCGAGGGCGGAATGCAGTCACATCTTGTTCTGCATAACTGGCGCTGATAACCACGCCAAATTCACCACTATCTGTATCCCAATTGTCACCGAAAGTACCCGATATTCTTGGTTTAGCACCATCAGTTGAAAGACTGCTGTCTTCCGCTTGTACTCGAACTGACGCTAAGGTTTCGCTTAATTCAAGCGGACGAATAGTTCTAAGGTTGATAGTACCACCTACTGAACCTTCGATAGTTTTTGCTTGAGACGCTTTAGTTACTTCTACACCAGCAATGATAGAGGCAGATACATCTTCAAAATTGATACCACTGCGACCACCACCTGAACCCACGGTAGAAACACCATTGATTTCTGTACGGTTTGCGTCAGTGCCACGAATTTGCACACCAGTACCTACACCGGCTGAACGAGTGATCTGGATACCTGTAATGTTTTCAAGCACTTCTGCTAAGTTTTGGTCAGGCAATTTACCAATATCTTCAGCCTGAATGATCTCAACTAAGCTAGACGCATAACGTTTTTCTGCTAGTGCATTAGTCAAAGAGGCGCGTATGCCAGAAACTTGAATAATCTCTGTATCTTCGGCTACAGGTGCTGTTGCGGCTTCTTGTGCATATACCGAAGCAGCAAAATTTAGCGTGCTTGCTGACAGCAGCGCTAAAGTGATTTTTGATAATTTGTGTCCCATATGTGTCTCCTTGTGTGACGTTTAAAACGGGTTCAAATGAAGCCCCTTAACACCACATCGTTGAATTATATTTGTTAACCCTTGTCGTGGATGCATTTACATGGCATTCACAAGGAAGTCACAAAATATTCCAAAAATTACAATTGGTCAACCTTTAAGCTAATAAATTTATAACAAAATTTACACTTTTGGCCTTACCAAAAATAACAAATAGTTAAACCAAAATATGCACAACATATTTTTTATATATTTTTCAGATGGTTAGACATAAAAAGAGAACCCAATCTCATATAAAACAAAGATGAAGTGTGGACAAATGATATTTCAGAGACTACTGGCGAGCTAATAGGGGAATATAGACCTTATTTAAACCGATAAAAACCCCTGCATTATTGGTAATAAACAATTAATTATTTTGTATTACCAATATTCAGGCAATAGATTGAATAACAATACATCTATAGACGCAGAATTAAACAGGCAGAAAAAATTTATAATGGGATGGAGCGTGACTCCAGCTTGTAGTACTGGAGTCAGGCGGGATTACTTTTTATCGGGGAATTTATCACTGCAGAGCATACCAGCGACACCCCAGTTTTCTTTTTTAACCTCTTCAATGACAACATAAATGGATTCAGGTTTATTACCGGTAATGCGTGACATTTCGCGAGTATAAACCTCCACCAGCTCACGTTTTTGTTCGACAGATTTACCTTCCCACATTTCGATACGTACTATTGGCATTTGCCCTCCTTATAGATAAATGAAACCGCGCTTGGACTGCTCCTAGTCTATTTGAGAACTAGGGGCGCGCAACAGCTTGCATCAAGCGTACACCATACAAACCACCAGCGAAAGAGCCAGGCTGTGCGACAAACTTAACTGTGTATTTGCCATTTTGTAGCGACTCACGCATTGCATTAGTCAGTGGGTAATCCATGTCATAAAAGGCCTCTCTTGAATCGCCCTTTAAACTCACATCAGCTAGCTTGATATCGTTAATATAAATCGCAAACTTGCGTCCTTGATCGCCAGCAAAATAGGTAAGACGCAGGGACTGAGCCTGCCTTTGTGGATCACTTAACTGATAGCTAAACCAATCAGTGGCATCACGCCAGTGACGTAATCCATTAACCCCTGCACGACTGCCAACACCGGCAAAACCATGTTCGGTTTCAGGCTGTTGTTCACCCGGATTAATTTGGTCTATTGTCTGGCTGGCAAGTAACTCAGCAGCACGGCTACGTTGGGTTTCCTGCTCAACAAAATCTCGATATTGTGCCGCCTGCATTTGTGGCCAATACACTTGATAACGACTTTCGTGTATACGGAAAAACGGCACCAAACTCGGCTTTTCAGCCAGCGACTCTATGCCTTTTCCACCCACTAAACCCTCGCCCATTGAAAAAGCTAATGTTGCACTAGGCAGGCGTTTGAGCCCCTTAATAAAGGTTTCAGTATCACCCACAATAACCGGCAAGG
This sequence comes from Paraglaciecola hydrolytica, assembly GCF_001565895.1. GTDB lineage: Bacteria > Pseudomonadota > Gammaproteobacteria > Enterobacterales > Alteromonadaceae > Paraglaciecola > Paraglaciecola hydrolytica. The sequence goes on along the minus strand of NZ_LSNE01000007.1, from coordinate 250,760 downwards.
CTTCTGGCGCGCACATAGGCCCACTCGCGATATGCCCCATACGCCCATCGTCTGCAAAATACGCTAGTTCTTCTTGCCCAAAGGGTTGTACTTTTTCCGCTAGAACTATGGGGCCATACAATACCGAATAGTGCTGGCTACCATCGGGCAAACCTTCCAATCGCGGTTTAATGCTAAAGTTCAGCTCCAGTTTGTCACCTGCCTGCCACTGACGGGTAATGCTCAAGTAGCCTTTATGCACACTTTGAGTTTTTATCACCTTGCCATTTAACTTAAACACCGTGGCACCATCAGCTAACCACTTGGGTTGACGAATATTAATGGTCTGGATGTTTTGCTTATTCTGGGTCACAGACTTAATGCTGATCTCGACTTGGTCTTGATCAGGAAACAAAGTAGCCAGACTCAGGCTTAAACCCTGCTCTTGCCAATCAAGTGTGGAGGGAATAAACAAGTTAACAAACAGCTCGCTTTTATTATGGGCATAAATCAGCTCACCATATTTACTATGGTTTTCAATGCCCGAACCTACACAGCACCACATCGAGGTATCCACCTGTGAATAAGTACGATAATGCCCAGAGCGCATGGGAGTAAAATACACCAGTCCACCCGTCTCAGGATGTTGCGAAGATAAAATATGGTTGTAAGTCGCGCGCTCGTAATACTCCAGATAGTTGGTATCGATTGAACCCTGATATAACATCTTGCTTAGTTTAAGCATGTTGTAGGTATTGCAGGTTTCAGGCCCTTCGACCGAATCGAGCATAGAACTAAAATCATCGGCATTATGAAAATGCTCGCGCACACTGTTACCACCAATGGATACCGTGCGTTTTTCGGTCACGTCATGCCAAAAAAAGTCCGCGGCTTTTTGCCACTCTTGATTAGCGTCTAATTCTGCAAGCCGTAAAAAGCCTATCACTTTAGGAATTTGTGTATTGGCATGTAAGCCATTGAGTTTGTCCTGACTTTTTAGCAAAGGCTGCAAAATGAGCTGATGAGAAAATTGCCTGGCAAGTTTTAGGTATTTTTCTTCATCTGTCATAGCATAAACATCGGCAAAAATTTCATTCATGCCACCATGTTCAGAGATCAACAACTGTTGAATTTGTTCATCACTCAGATTGGCCACTAAGTCGATAACCCAGTCAGTCAGTTCGAGCAACATAGAGCGTGCTAATTCGCTTTGGCCAATCAGATAAGCATCACGCAAACCCGCTAAGGTTTTGTGAAAGTTATATAACGGCACCCAGCGGTCATTGAGAGAAAACAAGTCAACTTTAATATTGCCCTGTTTGATTTGTTGCCATGCTGTGTTACCTGCAGGAATACCACCTAAATAACCATTGGCATTTTTAAGCTGGGCTTTACGCAGCTCGGTCAACATACTATCTAAACGTTTTTTTAAACGCTCGTCGCCAGTGGCAGCAAAAGCTAAACTTAAAGCACTAAGATAATGACCACCAATATGCCCATCTAAGCCGCTACTCTCCCAGTTGCCATAAGAATCACTTTTTCCCTTAATACCGGCTTCACGTAAATAAGGCGCTAATAATTTATCCTGCTCCAGTGCCAATAGATATTCAATATTGGTTTGCTGAGCATGGTAAAAAGGGCTATCGGTTAAACGCACGGCCTGCAGTGGAAACAGCTCAAGGGCTTGAGTATTGGCAGGCTGAGAAAAATACAAAACACTGAATAACAAAAACAAGTTAACAATACGCAATAACATGGTTCGATTCTGTCCTACAAAAATACAGAGCCTGATAACAGGCTCTGTATTGGTTAACGTTTTATGGCGTAGCTAGGGTTTCACTATGCTTCGCCTGGTTTACCAAAAACCGGCATGCCGTTTTCATCCCAGTGCAAACGTTTGATAAAAGTGTGACGATCCGGGTTCCACAAGGGGTCGCCTTCAATTTCGGTATATTGGCGGCAGTGATACACCAAAATGTCGTTGCCCTCTTCATCCACAGTAAAACTGTTGTGACCGGGACCAAACATGCTCAACTTCTCATTAGTACGAAACACTGGCTTTTGTACTTTGGTCCAGTTTGCCGCATCCATAAGATCAGAATTTAAGTCGGCGTAGAGTAAACCCATGGCGTAGTTTTCGTCAGTGGCACTGGCAGAATAGGTTAAAAATATCTTGCCGTTACGTTTAAGTACGTTTGGCCCTTCGTTAACCCAAAAACCGACAATCTCCCAGTCCAGTTCAGGAATTGATAAGCGAGTTATCTCACCTTTGATCTTGGTGGGAGTTTCCATCTTAGCTAACAATAAATTCGAGTTACCCCGTATGCCCGGCTCTTTTTGCGCCCACAAATAATACAGTTCATTATTGTGATAAAAGGTGGTGGCATCTAAACAAAAGGTATCGATGGGCGTTTCAACTTGGCCACAAAATTCCCAACTTCCGTCGATAGGATTGGCATCCTGACAACTAATGGCATACATGCGATGTTGGAATAAATCGTATTTAATTTCTCGGCTGGGGGCCGCAGCAAAATACACATACCAAGCACCTTCATTAAAATGAATTTCCGGTGCCCAAATCAATTCAGAATAAGGGCCTTCTTCAGGTTTGAGCCACACCATTTTAGGGGTCGCGTCAGCCAATCCTGCCAAGGTCTTAGCACGGCGTAATTCTATACCATCATACTTGGGCACAGACGCAGTGAAATAGTAATAACCATCAGTGTGTTTATATACAAAAGGATCCGCACGCTGCGGAATTAATGGTTTGGGTATCGCACTCATATTTACTCCTGAAATTCTAAAGCTCTAAATTTCTTAATTTATAAAAATAACTTGGTACTAGGATTTATCCGGCAAAGATTGGGTTTTAACCATAGTGGTGTAGTAGTTGTCGGTGATTTTATATTTAAATAATACCAAGCCGAGTAAGGCATGAAATACGCCGGGAATAATGGTTAACATTAAAGCCAAACCTGTCAGGGTAAAGTCGCTTTGCGCCACGTTGGGTTGATACTCAAAAAAAGCGAGTAACAATCCACCGGTTAAACCCGCCAAACCACCACCAGCTTTTTGGCAAAATGAAATACCACCAAAGGACAAACCCGAAGCACGCACCCCGTCTTTAATTTCGCCATAATCCACAGCCTCAGCAATGGCCGACCAAAACACTGGTGCATGTAAATCCACCACAAAACACAACAAAATATATAAAACAAAAGCCAATACAATGTCGCCTGGTTGCACGGCAAAATACAAAGCGAGGGAGATAAACAGCACGGCAATTTGTGACCAGCGAAATAACTTAATTTTGCAATAACGTTTGGTGATCCAGGTACTAGCAACCATAGACACGATAGACGCGGCGATACCTGCGCTGGTAAAAGTTCCAGCAAGGTTTTCAGCCCCCAAATAATACTTAGCATAATACATCGCCACACTGCCACGAATGGCGTAACCCAAGGTACCTAATACACAAGCGGCACAGAGCAATAACCATTGATCGTTTTTCAACAGGCCTTTGAATTGCAACAACAAGCTTTGTTGCTCCACTTTGTGCGCGATGCGCTCTTTGGTGGTAAAAAAACAAAACAGCAATAAGCCAATACCACAGATAGAGACCAGTATCATCGCCAATTGGTAACCTTTGGCCAGATCATCACCACCCCACATCACCGCTAATAAGGGCACCGAAAAGACGATGATCACATTCGCGATTTTGGCAAAAAACATGCGATAGCCATTGGCTGACAAACGCTCTTTAGGATCAGCGGTTAATACCCCAATGTAAGAAATATAGGGAATAGCCACACCAGTAAACATCAAGGTGGCAAATAAGTAAGTGCCATAAGCCCAGGCCAACTTCATGTTGTAATCAAAATCTGGGGTGGTAAATAACAGCATTACCGACAAACCATAAGGTATAGATAGAAACAAAAACCAATGGCGAAATTGCCCCCAGCGCGTTTTAACTTTGTCGGTAAGCACGCCCATTAAGGGGTCGGTAAAGGCATCAACAAAACGGGCGACTAAAAACAAGATCCCCATGTCAACCGGATCAAGCCCATAGATATCCGTATAGAAAAACGACATAAAGAAAAACAGTGCCGCAACCATGACATTCACTGCCATATCACCTGCACCAAAGCCGACTTTTTCTACCACAGATAATTTTAAATTAGACATACATTTTCCACTTTAAGTGTCTTACGACAATTTACTGCTAAGCCCACCAAACATAACAAATGTCTACACCAGCGGGTTACACTTTTCTATGAGCAATAATTGGTTTTCACTAACAAATCGCTCTAATTTGGTTGGATACAACAAACAAAAAAGCCCCGCACAAGCGGGGCAAAGGGACACTATGGAGCTAAAATGAGTATCGTGCACCTAAGGCAAAAGTGCGGCTGTAGATGGAATTGCCAAAGTTATGGGTATCAGGGTATTGATAATAACTTTGGTAAATTTCATCGGTTAAATTAGTAGCATCAAAGGTCACCACTAAATTATCAGTCACATCATAACTTAACTGAAAGTCCACACTGCTTTCTGGTTTTCTATAAACCCCTAAAGGCGCAGCAAACAAAGCGGCTTCATAGTTATTCAAGAAATCGTCACGCCATGTATAGGTTAAACGCATATCAAAATTTTCTTTTTCATAAATTAAGATGGCAGAATAAGAGGTGTCCGATACACCAAACATTGAGCGTTTATCAATACCGATAACTTCACCTGCTTGATTCAGTTGAGGGATCGTCTGTGAAGAATCCAAACTGGTGAAACTAGCCTGTATACCTAAACCATCCAGTGCCTCAGGTAAATTTTCGGGGAAATAAACCAAACCGACTTCCAAACCACTTAACTCACCATCAGAGGCATTATCAGGCTGACTGACAATGTATAAACCCGCTTCAACATCTGCCGAACCTACAAAGTTTTGCACGTTGCGGAAGCTGCTAACTAAGCCTGTGATATCACGATTAAACACCGTGGCATAAAGTGAGCTGGTTGGCGCAAAATACCATTCTAAGGTCAAATCAATGTTAGTCGATTCAGTAGGCGCCAAATTAGGGTTACCCCCCGTACCTTGACCATAACCGATATTGGTAACGTCTTCTTGATAAGTGATATTAGGGTTTAAGTCGGCAAAATTTGGTCGACGTAACGTTTCACCGTAAGCAAAACGGGCCACCAAATCGTTACTCAAGTTATAACGCACCATCAAACTCGGTAACAATTTAGAAGTACTGACTGAATCATCAGTAAATACACCCGTCGCTTCGTTGATAAACGACAAGTCAGTATCCACATTCACATAACGTAAACCAAATTGACCATCTAACTTTTTACCGCCAACGTCAGTCTCAAAATCCGCTTGGACATAAACAGCCGTAGTGACTTCACTGATTTCAAAATTTTTCTCGTTGGACTCTTTTTCCCAGCCATACAAAGTACGGAACTCATCAGCGTTAGCATAAATATAATGACCGTTTGCGACTACCCATTCACTGGGGATATCCGCCCGACCATCAAAGAAATTGGTGGTATTGTAAGCCAAACCCGGATCTAAACTGCTGAGTGACTGACCTAAAAAGCCATCAATACCACGATTACCTTCTTCAGCGCTTCTGTCATCATAACGTAAGCCAAATTTAACATTTGTGATCCAAGACGAATCCACTAAATAAATACCATCAAGGGTAAAGGTTAGTGCGTCACCATCACGATATGAACCGTTGTCGTAAAGCTGAGCAACATTCCATAAGGAAGTTTCGGTGAGATCAGACTCATCAACCGCCGTATCGGCATTGTCCAAAAAGGCTAAGGCAGGCAAACCATTGTCATGGTTAAAATCAACCGCCACACCAGGTGCTACACGATCAGTACGCATGGCAAAAAAGGTGTCTTCAAATTTACTTTGCTGATAAACCACTTCAGACTCTACCTGCAAATTATCTGTCAGCTCCCACTTCCCACCCAGGGCATACACATAACTGTCCGTTTGACCTACTGATAAGTCACCACTGTTAAAACCATAGGCATCATTAATGGTTCTAGATTTAATCATGTTGGTACCTTCATACAGCTCAATACCAGCACTGGGGTTAGGTCCTAAAGAGCCCCACCAATCCACAAAACTAAACATTAATGAGTTAAAAGATTCGTTGCGATAACCGTTATAAAAGGCTTCAAAAATATATTCAGACGTAGCGTTAGGTGCAAACTGTAAAGACAAATTCACCGCAGGACGCTCACGTTTACCTGTGTAGTCACTGGCAAAAATCGCATCACGACTCAATACATAAGCATAATCCTGACCTTGATAATTTAAGCTAGAGCCCGCAGTAAAAGGTAAACCTGCTTCACTGCCACGTTGCCAAACTGTACTGCCATCTGGGTTTTCTGAAGGGAAAGCCTGGTAAGGCACAAATCCCGCTGGTACATCTTCAGTAAAAAACGGTACAACCGCGCCAGGAGTGATACTTTGATCTTTATAGTTAGTGCGAGCAAAAGACAGGTTTAATAAGGCACCAAACTCTTTGCCTCCATCAAGTTCCCAACGATTACTTAATAAAGCACTGACATTAGGATCGACTTTATCGGCTAATTCTTGATAGATACCACGAGCGGCAACCACCGCTTTACTGCCTGCAAAATCAAAAGGGCGCTGAGTATGAATATCAATTTGCCCGGCAATGCCACTCTCGATTAACTCTGCTGAACGAGATTTATAAACATCAACACCACTTAACAAACTGGCAGGAATATCAGCCAAGGCCACCGAACGGCCAGAGGCAGTAAAAATACTACGACCATTAACCGTGGTGGTTACATCGGTTAAACCACGGATAGATACACTTGATACTTCACCGGCCCCACGGTCGGTAACCTGTACACCTGACACACGTTGTAAAGCTTCTACTACGTTGTTATCCGGAAATTTACCGATGTCTTCCGCCACGATAGCATCAACCAAGTTCATGCTTTGACGCTTGATGTTAATCGCTTTATTTAAGCTGCCACGAATACCTGATACTTCGATAATCTCAACGTCATCATTATTAGATTGTTCTGCGGTAGCATTTTCTTGGGCATAAAGGCCTTGGCTTGCGAACGCTAATAACATAGCGCTGGTAAGCTGAGTAAGTTTAAACATGGGTAGACTCCGGTTTGTGTGTGTCCTTCGTGCTGCATAAGGCAGCAAAAAGCAAAAGTGTATTTCCTGTGAGTTGATATGGCGTTGCCACTTAACCCTTAAAACTTGTAAATGTTTTGTTATCTTTTATTGATAATATTGTATGACATTTAAAGTGTCAACAAGGAAAGTAACAAATTTTCGTAAACACATTATTTTATTGGACATAAAATATTCAGAGCACAGTACAGCTAGATTTACTGCTATACGCTCAGGAGGATTCAGTATTGTTATAGGAGGCAGATTATGTAGAAGAATTAAAAGAAATAACCAAGAAGAATGAAATAAAAGCTTATTAAACAGGTATTTAATTAAAAATTAACACTTAAAAACATTGTTATATATCGTGCATGAATTTATTTTTTCGCACGTTAACATGCTTTTACGTTTCTATTGCTGAGCTCTTACATCGCCATTTTCAGACAATCAGCTTATTAACACATCACTAACAGAGAATATTTTTCAACCTTTTATTTGTAATACAATAATATATGTATATTCTCAATTTAAGCAAAAAAAAGCCCCGCATGAGCGAGGCATAAACACAGACAATAAAATTACAACGAATAACGCATACCTAAAGCAAAGGTACGGCTATAAATGCCACTGGAGAAATTATAAGTATCAGGATATTGGTAATAGGCCTGAAACTTCTCATCGGTGAGGTTGGTGGCATCAAAGGTCAGCACCATATTTTCTGTTACGTTATACGACAATTGAAAATCTAAGCTGGTTTCAGGTGCACGATAACGAGCTAAGGGATTAGCAAAAATCGCCGCTTCGTTGTCGTAACGAAAGGCATCACGCCACACATAAGATAAACGGCTGCTGAAAGCGTCTTTTTCATAAGCCAGTACCACACTGTAAGACGAGTCCGACACCCCAAACATCTCAACCGTATCGTAGCCGATTGGCTCAGGATTAGTAGGGGCGTCCTGATCGTAAACCGGTAAATCCTGTGATGAGTCCAAATTCGTATAACTAGCCTGAATACCAAAACCATCCAATAAACCAGGTAGACTTTCAGGGAAATACACCAAACCTATTTCATAACCTTTTAGACTGCCGTTGGCTGAGTTATCTGGGCGGTTTAAGATATGTAGCAACTCACCAATTTCATTACCATTGCTATCCACGTCATCAGGATAATCATAATAAATTTCAGTACGCGAGCCGACCACTAAGCCTTGAATGTCGCGGTCAAACAAGGTGGCATAAATGGCATTGGCCTCACCAAAATAATATTCAAAAGATAAATCCAGATTGGCAGAGATCGTTGGTTTTAAAAATGGATTACCTGAGTTAGCCGTGCCTGTGCCTACCGAGGTTACCCCTTTAGAATAAGTGGTATACGGATTTAACGAGCCAAAATCAGGGCGACGCATGGTTTCGGTATACGACAACCTAAGCAAAAAATCGTCGGCAAAAGTATAACGGGCAATGAAGGATGGCAGAATATCACTGCTGCTGTTTTCCCCCTTATCCTGTTCAACAATTTGATTAGCCGTATCTACCCGGTCAAAAATATAGGGGGTTTTGGCATCGGTATAACGCAGGCCAAACGTACCATCTAAAATACCGCCGGGTACGTCATACTCAAATTTTGCCTGAGCATATAAATCGATGGTGGTTTCTTCAGCTTCAAAAGTACGTCGTGAAATTAACGACGCACCACCGGTTAGATAGTTATCAATTGGCTCACCATTCTCATCTGTAAAACCATATAACTCGCGGAAAAAGTCTTTGTTATTAACCATATAATCGATGTTACCAATCAACCAACCACTGGGAAATTGTGCGCGGCCATCAAAGAAATTTTCGGTCGCATCTAAAAACGCCGTGGGCATGCTCGTCATCGGAATATCGTATTGACTGACCAATACATTGGCACCACGACTACGGTTATTAGTATTGCGTTTTTCATACAATAAACCAAAGTCGATTTGCGTTATGCCAGCAAATTCAACATACCAATTAGCATCCAGATAAAGCGCATCTGACTTACCCTCATCACGACTGCCGTTATCCCAAGCTGGCCCCATAGAATATAAACGTGGATCAAGTAAGTCGGATTCGTCGATATCTGCGGTGGTAGGATTATCATGAAACTCTAAACCCGGCACACCTTCAGCCGTATTAAAATCCACTGTCATGGCGTAATAATCATGCAACAAACGGATGGCAAAAAAGTCTGAGGTAAATACACTTTTTTGTGTAACAAGCTCTGCCTCTAAATGAAAATAATCGCTCAGCTCCCACTGACCACCCAAGGCAAACATGTAGGTATCGGTTTGTCTTTCATCAGCATCAGTACTGTTAAAGTCGGTTTCCCAAACACCATAACGTGGGTCGCCATCATAGACAGTGCGCGACTTAACTAAGTTAGTGCCTTCGTAAAATTCGATCTCATCATCAAAATTGATGTTATAAGCCGAGTCTGGGTAAGAGAAAAACAAGCTATTACGTACGGTTTCACGATAACCGTTATAAAAAGCTTCAAATAGATATTCTGACTTTTCATTGGGCGCAAATTGCAAAGACAAATTTACCGCGGGGCGTTCACGTTGTCCCGATAGATCACTGGCAAATACCGCATCACGCGACAAAATATATTCGTTTTCTACACCGTTAGTATTTAAGGTTGAGCCTATGGTATTGGGCAAACCCTGCTCTAAACCAGGGTTCCAGTAAGCTGAGTTGATCCGCTCGTAAGCTGGAAAATCACCGGTGTTGCCAAAACGGTCTAAACCCGCACCTTCAGGCGAGCCAGTAAAATACGGGAATACCGCACCAGCAGTTATGCCTTGATCGCGCCAGTTGGTTTTGGCATAAGCCACATTTAACAAGGCACCAAATTTACCCGCGTCAAGTTGCCATACATTACTGGCCATGGCACTTATATTCGGATCAAAAGTACCTTCTTGATCCGAATATATGCCACGTGCCGCCACCACAAACTTTTCACCCTCAAAATTGAAAGGGCGCTGGGTCATCACGTCAACTTGCCCAGCAATGCCACTAGGGATCTTGTCTGCTGAACGGGCTTTATATACATCAACCCGCGAAATCAACGAAGCGGGTGTATCTGCCATAGTATAAAAACGCCCCGTACCGATATACATCTGCCGGCCGTTAACTGTGGTAGTAATGTCACTTAAACCACGGATCGACAAAGTACCCACTTCGCCACGGTCGCGGTTAGTAACCTGCACACCGGGCACACGCTGTAGGGCTTCAATCACGTTGTTATCGGGAAACTTACCGATATCTTCGGCCACGATAGAATCCACAACTTCAATTTTTTCTCTTTTAATATCAATAGCTTTAGCCAAGCTGCTACGGATACCCGTGACTTCAATCACTTCGAGGCTGTCATCTACTGCAACTGCAGCTTGTTGTGCAAAGGCACCTTGACTCAGCGTCAACAAGGATGTCGCGACTGCCAAGCTTAATAAGGAGGGCTTAAACATGTTTTTACTCCCAAAATTTCCTGCAACTGATTTGCCTATCAATTCGCCAATCAGCTACGAATAATGTTGTTCAATGCTGAGGGAGAAATCTCCCTCAGGGCTTGGTTATTATTGAGCATTGCCTTCAGAAAATAAGGCTTGGACATCATCAATCGACAGTGGATCGTCATAGATAACCAACTCGTCCATCAGGCCGTTATAATTGGCATCCCATGGGAAAAGGTTAGTTGCCAAGGCAAATCCAGAAGCACTGCCGACTTTAGTAAATACATCGGGAAAGCCCTCAAGGCTCGCCACCAATTGACCATTAAGGTAAGCACTAAAGCTGCCTTCATTGACCACGATAACTATGTGTGACCATGTACTATTGGGAATTAAGCTGCCCAAGTTACCGTCAAACCATTGCTCGCCTGACCACAACATGGTCTGCCCACTTGGACCAAAAGGCGCCACACTTACCCAACTATTACTTGCCGCATATCCAAAAAATGCCGAGGTATATTGGGTTTTAGCCGTAGGGTTAAGCCACATTGCAATCGAATAACTGAAGTCAGTAACCAAACCATTAGGTAATTTAACCCCTGGGCCTTGGTCACCAAGGAACTTGATGGCGTTACCTACAGCACCGGCAGCATAAGTTACTACTTTGTCGGTTGGGGTAATGAGAGGTGTTTCAGGTGTTTTATCTGCCGCAACACCAGCATTAAAGTTGCCTAAACTATCTTCAAGATTGTCTTCAAAGCTAAAGCGAGCAATTGGAGCTGGAGGAGTAAGAGAGATAACCGTCGCAACAAACTGCTTAGTAGTTGATTGCCCAGCTAAGGTCATGGTGGCAGTCAAGGTTACAGTTACATCAGCTTCGCCGCGCAAAGGACGTGTGACTTTTCCACTAGCGGGGTCGATGACGCTGCTGTTAGACGATGTCCAACTCAAGGCTGACGCAAAGGGGCCAGAATATGGCAACACTAAGTCAGTGATGACATAATCCAAATTACCTAAATCTAAGGCTTGTTCAGCGATAGTTAACAACTGATCGGCTGGTAATCTGTCTACTTCTAAAGCTTTTACTTCCGCTGCAGTCAGTGCTTCATCATAAATGCTTAGTTCATCATAAGCGGCAATCGTAGGTGCATCCCAGAAATTAAGACCCAAAGTGATGATGGTGCCCTCTGGTGAATTGGTGAATACGTCACGCAGATTAGAGCCTGAGCCCACTTGCGTACCGTCATAATAAATCTGGAACGAGCCATTTTTCACAGCAAAAGCTACGTGATGCCATTCATTCACCGGATAACTCACGCCAGTAACGCCATCTAACCAAGAGACATTGCCAGCATCATCCACCCAGTTGGACCACAACATCAGTTGCGCATTCCAGCTAACCGGTAGGAAACTCGCCCATCTTGAAGGGTCAACAGACTGGGCGGCAAAAAAGGCTGGACGGAAGAATTGGTCAGCCATTTGCTGGTTCAACCAAAATGACACTGTGTACTGATAGCTGTCGATTAAGTCATTAGGTAATAACACGCCATAACTACCATCTAAATTAACGGCTTTACCTACTTGTCCATCGATGTAAACCGCTGCAATGGGCGACTCGTCCGCTACACTAGTGGCAGCTCTACCATCTGCATAATGCAACAAACTATCACTCAGGTTGTTTTCAAATGGATAATAGGCAGTGCGGTTATAAGTTGAGCGTTCAGCCACGATGACATCTTTAGTGACCGTCATGGTTTGGCCCAATACATTGATAGTGGCTGTTAAGGTTATTGTTTGATCACCCTCGCCAACGTTAGGCCGAGTCACTGTGCCATCGGCAGCGATATAGCGGGGTTTATTGGAAGACCATGTCAGCTGAGCACCACGTGCCCCACTGGCCGGAAAACTCAGGCTTTGTTTCACTACCAAGGTTTGGCTAGGATCAGCTTCATTAATAAAGGTTTGTTCCACTGCGGCATTAATATCATCCACAATTTGCGCCACTGATTTAGTGGGTAACTTAGCGGCAAGTAAGGTTTCACCCTCTGCACTTAAGCCTGAAATAACGACTTCAAGACGTTCATCTTCAACGTTCCATTGCCACTTAGCTACTGCTTCATAGCTGCTATTGTCGTCAATCGACAAACTAATTCTGCCGGGTTTATCTGCGTAAAGTTTATAAACGCCACTCAAATCACCCTGCACATAACGACCTTGATTGGTCAGTGTCACGTATACCGAAGTATGTTCGTCACCATTGCTGTCTTTGCCTTGCAAAATTAGGCGGTAATCACCGGCGATATCAGCGGGGTCAACTACATTATCACCTTGAATTGGTGCATAACGGTGAGGAGAAACCACTAACCAATTATCATTATTGAGCCACATTTCGTGTACACGCACAGCATGTGCTTCAGCGTTATCGTAACGACCTTCTTCTTGGGGAAAACGGGTATGGGTAAACAGTAAATATTTACCTAACTGCTCATCATATAAGGCAGAGTTATGACCCGGTGCGTTGTAACCATATTGAGCAGATGGGTCGCCAAAGGCTGAAGCCCATAAATGACTACCCAGCAACTTGTTACCCATTTCGTTGGCAACAGTGGCGTTAACCATGTCATTGCCAGCGGCATCTAAATATGGGCCATCAGGTGTGCGCGAACGAGCGACACGAATATTGTAACCACCGTCGGCAGCAAAACCCGCGTCAGACCAAAACAGGAAGTAATAGTCACTGTCAGGGCTATAAATAACAAACGCGCCTTCGATAGCGTTGAAATTACCGCCCACTAAATGTTTACCAAAACCCTGACCCGCTTCAGGTTTGCCGGTGGTTTCATCCATGGCTAACACAAAAATTCCACCAGAATAGGAGCCGTAAACCATCCACAGTTTGTCATTTTTATCATAAAAAGCGGCAGGGTCGATGCCATTGGGATGCACCGCTGGATTATAATTATCTACACCATCCACCGGGTAAGTGGCAAGTTCACCATCCCGATAACCTGTACGCAAAAAGATACCGCTATCTGTGTATGGGCCTTCAACTGAATCAGATTCTGCCAGTCCTAAATACGAACGATGGTGACAGACTTCATCAAACTCTGGTGTACTTGGATTATCCTGACCACAGTGATTGTAATAAAACCAAAACTTACCATTGGGTGCTTGAATTACATCGGCTGCCCAGTTACCAATAAAACCATCTGTCCAGGCTATGCCTTCGGCGATTTCAGAAGCGTAAGTATCAAACAAAGGAGTATCACTTACTGAGTTAGAGATATATTCCCAGCCCATCAAATCACTAGACTTAGCCGCCGCCATGTGCGAACCAAAAACATAATACGTGCCATCCACTTTTACTATGGATGGATCATGCACACCGATATCGTTGTATAAGGAACTGTCGGAAATGTTCGCCGTAGGATCAACGACTTGTTGATTAATAGGTGCCGTGTAGGATGGGGGAGGATTACTATCATCCCCTGAACCACCGCATCCTGAAACTGCCACAATCCCACTCAAAACGAGTGCCATCTTTAGTTTCATGTTGGTTTGCCTCATGTGTTGTGTGCTAATTCTTATCGTGGTTGAACTAGGTACATTTGATTAAAATACGTTTTTCAGTTACAAATCAAAATACTTGTCATACAATATTACTATAGTATTTAATTTGATTTTTACATAAGATTAACCTGCTTTGCAATTAATATTATTAATTTTAACATTTGACTTACGTTTGCCCATTTAACTCGCTAAATTACTGCCTTTGCAGCCAACTCAAATAATTGAGATTGTCGAAAAAGCAGATCTTTTATTTTAGATAAATAGGGGGCAACTTGTAATACCAAGGAATTACCATGTTTAAATCTTCTTTATGCGCTGTCGTCTTGTTACTTAGCACACCAGCTGCCGCCAAAAACCCGTTGTTTGAAAATGTATTTACTGCAGATCCAGCTGCTTTAGTCGATGGTGATACCGTGTATTTGTACACTGGCCATGATGAAGCTAAAGACAATAATGTGTTTTTTGAAATGCATGATTGGTTAGTGTTTTCGTCTAAGGACATGAAACACTGGACGCCCCACGGAGCTATCATGCAAGCCATTGATTTTCGCTGGGCAAAAGGCGACGCTTGGGCGGCTCATATGGTTAAACGAGAAGGTAAATATTACTTTTACACCACAGTTCGCCATAAAGATGATAAACCTGGTTTTGCCATTGGAGTCGCCGTATCCGACTCTCCTACAGGCCCGTTTAAAGATGCACTAGGTAAGGCTCTGGTCACAGACGATATGACCAAACAAACCCCCAATGACTGGGACGATATTGATCCCGCGATTTACATCGAAGAAAACGGCGATGTATATATGTTTTTTGGCAACTTGATGCCTAAGTACGTCAAACTCAAAGACAATATGATCGAATTGGATGGTGAAATTAAAACACTGGATTTACCCAAGTTTACCGAAGCCGCTTGGGTGCACAAAAAAGACGACAATTATTATTTGTCTTACGCTTGCGAATTTCCCGAAAAAATCTGTTACGCCATGAGCAAAAGCATCCATGGCCCGTGGGAATATAAAGGGATCCTTAACGAAATAGCCGGTAACAGTGAAACTAATCACCAGTCCATTATTGAATTCAAAGGTAAGTCCTATTTTATTTATCACACCGGCGCTGTGCCACCGCTTAATGGCCAACACAGCGGGGGGCGTTTCCGTCGTTCGGTGGCCATCGACGCACTGAATTACAATGCTGATGGCACACTTAAACGAGTAATTATGACCAGCGAAGGAATTCAATAAACCTTCCTAATTAAACAAATTCGTTATACCCAAGCCACTTGGGTATAAAGAACTCACTAAAAAATCCCTCTAAGCTTTTCATATGCAAACTTATCCATACTAAAGGAGTTTGTTTATGACTTATTTCAACCCCAAAAACAGTTTAAGCCAAAGTGTAAAACGCCTCACTGCACTTGCCCTGTTGACCACTTTAGGTGCGTGTAGCAGCACACCCAGTCACGTGTTGTCGTCACCCGCGCCCATTGTCAATACCGCACCAGCAGAGGTGATTGACCAAGATTGTCTGCTGCAAGCCTCACAAATGGCACACTCTGCCGAAACCTCTGGTGCGACCGCGCAATATGTTACGGCCGCTCGTTACATGCAGTCTTGTATGCAACAGCCTCTGCCTGCGCCACTGGATAAAAACCAAAGTCAGGCAGTTATGCAGTTGATGGCCAATATCACCCTTAATTTTATTCAGGGTGGTGATATCGCCGCCGCTCAGCAGCAGTTGCGTCATTTTGATCGAAAATTTGCCAACCAAGACTTGTATTTACCCGACTTTACTTCGTTTCGTGATACCGCCAGCGCCTTATTACAAGGAACAAGTATGAGCAAACATCAGCTCGCCAATCTCAATATCAGCCGCGAGCTCCGAAACGAGCTGGAACGTCAACAATATTGGTTATCTCACTAAGACACGCTTGTATAAGGAAAAATCATGAAAAACCATCTTCGTTTATTGAGTTTGGCCATTGGTCTCTCTCTAGGTAGCGCAGCCTTGTTATGCACTAGCCAGGTATTAGCGCAAAGCCCTACTTTTGTGCAAAACAACGATTGGCGCCCGGTTGCCAGTGACAAGTTGATCACTTTACCTGCCAATATTATTGAAAAACGCATCGAACAGGATTTTAGCGCCTCGCCCATGGCCATGCGTTTAGTTGAACTTGATAATCAAATGGACAATACCACCTCGCGCATCGCCAGTTTGCAGCAAGACCTAGCTCAGGCTGAGGGGCCAATGCTGGACGATTTACAGTATGAATTGGTGCAACAAAAGTCGACGTATCTTGATGTACTACAAGAAAGTTTTGAGTTGCGTAAAAACAGCTTAATCAAAAAACAACAGATATATCAGGATGTATTAAGTAAATATCGCCAGCAACAAAACACCGCGAGCAGCAGTATTAAAGTCCAAATAAAACGCCAACAACAAGAGGCTCAAGCCAGAATGGAAGCGGTGATGGCTCAAGTGGATCAAAACTTGATGCACACGGGTTACAACACGGCCTCCCCTTATGCTGATGAATATGCCAGTAACCTAGCGCAAATCGATCAGTTAAAAGACAAGATCAATCAACATAAAGCCAACGCCGCGCCCACCATTGATGGCGCCGAGGTCAGCTCTGAAGAATATATCCGCCAGTTATTACACGATGCCTCCATGCACCAGTCCTTGCTTGACCAAGAAGGTTTAATGCTCAGCTACATGGCCCGTTTAGTGGCTTTAGATGCACAAGCTTTGGAATACCAAATGGCCTATGGCGAGAGCGACGGTAACAAAATCAAACCCCAGGTAGCCAAAGCCAGTCAGGCTGTTGGTCTGTTTTTATAAATTGTAAACAAGGACTCCAAGATGAAAACATTATTCAGTCTCACCACTTTTATGGCATTGCTTTGTTTGAGCAGTTTTAACGCTGCGGCACAAAGTAACTCATTGTTTAGTTTGCAAAATTTAGAGCGTGAACGGGCGGCTTTGTTAACTACCCTGACCGATGCCAATATCAGCATGGAAGTACGCCAGCAAAAATCTAACTCCATCTATCGACGTATGGCGGATATCGAACGTATGGTATTGCGTGATGAACGCCTAGCCAATAGTGACAAAGTATTAGTGCAAAACGCCTTTGCTAATTACGACTTGACGTTTTTAGTCCATGCCAGCGCCGAGCGTAAAATCCAGCCCTTGAGCCAGTGGATGAACACCTTAGGTATTAACGCTGCCAGCATAGCCCAAAGCAAACAAGGCTACCGCTAATGGCCACGCCCGTTAATGCCATTAATGCCATCAACTCGGTGAAAATGCTGGGCAAAGGCTCCTTGGTGATCATTGGCCTAAGCATTATTGCGTTGGCTGGTTTGAGTTACCTGACTAACATGCCTTTAAGTGCCTTACTGGCATGGGCAAAAGTGGTATTTGGCTGGAGTTTTGCCCTGCTGTTTTCGGGCCTATTAGTCACCGGCATACTCGCCAGTCAAAAACTACGTAAGGGCTGTAATCCTTATTATTGGTATGAAGTCGGTCAACAGGCCGCTAATGGTATATCCACCTTGGCACTGACTTTTACCCTGCTGGGTATCAGTTTAGGCATTGGCAGTTTGTCTGATCAACCTCTGAATCCGGAAAATATCCAACAGATTATCAGTAACTTAACCAAACAATTTTCTACCGCCTTTATGACCACAGTAGTGGGTTTACCCGCCGCCAGCTTGATCCGAGCCTGGGTAGGTATTCAATATTATGCGGTCATGACCAAAGAGGAGAGCAAAGCATGAGAACCCTATTTTTTAGTTTGATTGTGGTGATATCTGGCTACTATTTATTAAATCAAACCGACAGCGGTAATGCCCTGCTGAGCAAGGTGATGCCCAGTCAACAAATTGAGCAGACCACGGATGAGTTATTAAACAAGGTAGACAGCCGCCTGCAAGATTTTGCTCATAAACAATCAAGTGAGCAAAACCGCAAAATCCAGCAGTTAGAGCAACAAATAAAGGACTTAAGCGCCCTACTGGCGAATCAACAAGCTATGCAACAAACAGTACAACAAGTAGCGCCACAAAAAACGCAAAAACCAGCAGAGACAAAAGAATTTAAAACCGCAGAGCTAAGTTCTCAAAGGGTGGAAAACCATGAGCTTAATTTACCGCCAAATGTAAGTGAAATTAAGGGACAAACCGCTTCTTATGTCGCTAACACTAAAATGAATGAGCAGAGTTTTGACACTACTGCCAGTAAAACCTTGCAACGACAAAAACAAGCTTCCTTACAAGATATCGCAGCCCGTATGGAGCAAGTATCCCTACAAATATCTAAGGGTAATTATTAATATGTTTAAGCCTGCCAGCGGTAAATTTAGCCTAGTATTAGTGCTGGTAGCCCTGTTGGTATTTGCGATTTATTCGTGGTTAAACATGCACTGGTGGCAACAAGAGTTACAGCAAAAACTTAAGCTGCTTGATGTGAGTACAATTATTAGTAGCCAAAACACGGTAGAAGATAATGCGTTACTTATCAGCGATATTGCTTTGCCACAAACACCTAAACGTGTCGCGCCTGTACTTGCAACATCAAACCAGCCTACAGTAATCCCTGCGGTCGACGAGTTGCAAAGCCCAGCGCCAAGTAATGCTAAGCTTGTGGTAAAATTTGCCGACAAAGCTGAACTCAAAACACCGCAACAAAAGCCCAAGCCCGAACCTCAACAAGAGCCCAAACAAGAGCCAAGACAGGAACAAACTGCCGCGCAGGTTTATGCGCAGTTACAAGCAGATAACAGTCTGGATCTGCAAATCGCCTTACCGGCAAGTCCAGCCAAACAGCAACAGTTATTAAACTACTTTTATCGCTGTGCCGCTGTGCAGTTTGCCGTTTTGCAGCAACAACAGCTCAGCTACTTGTCACCTCAACGTTATGTGCCGGTCAGCCAATGGTTGAGAGTAGCCAATGGCTCTTTAAGTAAACAAGAACAACAATGGTTAGCCCAGCAAAAAGGCATTCCAATTCGCATATTTCCCCAAACTATCGATCAGCGTTTAGCTCAGTATATTGCGACAAACCTTAACGGTACAAAACTCAGCAGTTTACGTGCGACTTATAAGTTAAGCCCTTCAGGTTTAACCTTAAGTAACATCAATTTGAACAATCAGAGTATTAACAGTAATTGGCTGTTGCACCACAGCCAATGCACAGCGTAGCAGTAAAAAATACTAGGTAATTTAGCGATAATCGCAGGGTGGGTTTTCAGCTATGACTTGAGAAACGAATTGTCCAAAAAAGTCTTGAGTTTGCGCATCAATTTCCAGTGAAGATATATAGGGTAATAAATCCGCAGAATTTGCCGTGATGATCTCATAAAAAACCAGTGCAGATAAAAACTTACCTAAATAAGAAGCATGATTTCCATCAGCATGGTGCAATACCAACTCTGGCCGTAAAGCTATCACCTTATTCCACACCAAACCTATTGGTGCCACACAAGCCGACTGCTTGGCAGCAATACTAAGGTGTAAGTCATACAACATCTGACCTTCGGTATTATTGCCACGTTGTGGATGCTCAGGAAAAAGTATGGGAGTGGCTTGTTGTGCTTTTGCCAATTGGATCCACCGCTGAGCCCCTTCAGTCGGATAATCAACCTGACCACTTTGTGAATATTTTTGCGCCTGTAAGATGACGTGAGTCCAAGTCTCATTTTTTAATATATTCACTGATGCGCCATCACTTAGGCGATCCGTTAAATAAAGCTGACTGCTGGCTTCTCGAGTCGTTACCGTTTTGTTGGCTAAACCATGGACTATTAGTGTATTTATCAATGCGGATAAACCACCAATGTGACTGTTACCAAACAAGACTACCTTATAAATATCTTTAGCTGTGTTATCTGGAATAGCAATATTAGTACCTGCGAGCACACTATCCGGTACAACGGCTGGCTCACCCTCAGAGGAGTTACATGCTACCAAAAGTAAGAGGGGTAAAAATAAAAACTGCTTAAATTTCATCGGGCTAATGAGCTCATTTATCAAACATCAATTACGTAGCTAACACAGTTGTAACATCAATTAACCCGCTTTTTCAATTAATGATCTCACCTCACCCTGACATAAAACCGCTCAAAGCTTTGCATACCCTAAGACGAATGGCCTTAGATGGTTTTAACGGAGTTAAACATGCACAACCAACCTTCTTACGATACCAGCTCACAAGCCATGACAGAGGTGGCATTAGGTTTATCCATGGCCTTTTTTGCCTTATTGATCGTCGCCTTGTTGTCAGTACAAATGCCGTCACAAAACAAGGAGTTAAAAGTAAAGCAAGTCGACAAAGTAGCAACTGATGACTCACAAAAAGTACAAATTAAAGAGGCTAACAAACAAGCAAAAACCACTTCCGCAGTAAGTGATACTCAATTTATCTTTTTTTATCAGGGCCGTTTTATCGATCAACAACTACAACCCGTGGTGCTCAGTCGGCTACAAACTGCTACGCCAGTAGTATTGGCAGTAGAGCAAACCTTAAGTTTTGCTGAGGTCATCAACATTCGCCATAAAATTAATCACCCCTCTTTGTCCATCACCCTACTCACCCAGGAATGGCAAAACTTACTGGAGCAACAGCCATGAATTTTCACTTTTCTCGATTAAAAGTTCAGATTTTACTGTCACTCATCTTGGCCAGTGTGCTGAGTTTTAACACCATGGCAGCAGGGTTGTCCCAACAAGATATTCAACAAATGTTAATTGATGAGGCACTTAAACAAAATGTGGAGCCGGCTTTGGTACTCGCCATCGCCAAAGTGGAGTCGGATTTTAATCCAATGGCACTCAGTCATGCAGGCGCCAAAGGGGTGATGCAAATTATGCCCGCCACTGCCAAAAACGGCTTTAATGTGGCTAGTCACGACTTGTATCAACCACAGATTAATATTCGTGTGGGCGTGGCCTATATCAAACAATTACTTGAGCAATATCAGGGGAAATTGGATATAGCGCTGTCCCATTATAACGGTGGCTCGGCAGTAAAACGGCCTAACGGACAACTGAGAGTTATTCCCGCCACTCACAATTATGTCAATAAAGTAAAACTCTATGCCCAGCGTTATCAACAAGAAGCTGACAGCCCCCTATTGGCTCAGCAAACCAAGGCTGTTTATGCCCATACTGAACTAAGAAATAGAGGGCGTTTGTCTTACGCGCAGCAAATGGCTCAAGACGAAACAAGTGCTGCACAACTCAATTCTTCAAGCGTGCAGAACATCACAAATAAACCAGCGACTATGCTTAATGTGGCAGCTAACGAAGGGCGTATTGATGAGCTACAACAACTCAGGGTACATAACTTAACCCGCATATTGGGGCCTAAAAAGCAAAAACCTATGGATGACTATTCAGCCAATTTAATGGCCAGTCAAGACTCATGGAATATGGGTGTAAGTATCGTAGGAACAGTGCGTAATTTTGCACAACTGGACTCACAACAATCACCACCAGCCTATGGCAGTAAACAGCAAAAAGTCGCCAGCTGGGAGGCGATATTTGACTGAGTGGATAATCTGACTCAATAATTTAAGTTGGCAGTAAAAACTGCCAAAAATCCATAAATTAAAAGGCACTACTGATCAAGTAAGCGGTATAAACACAAAATACCGTCAGCAGCAGTGCACCTTCTAGGCGGTTTATCCGCCCTGCTTTTTTAAAGCCAATCCCCAAGATCAACAAGGCAAGTGTTAAACCAAACATCAATGTCCAGTCGCGGCTTAGAATAACGCTATCGACAGGCATAGGTTCAATCAAAACGGCGATACCCACCACAGCCAAGGTGTTAAATAAATTTGAGCCAATAATGTTACCTAAGGCGATATCGTGCTGACCCTTTTTAATCGCCATTAACGAAGAGGCCAGTTCGGGTAATGAAGTACCAACGGCCACCACAGTTAAACCAATCACTAAATCACTTACCCCTAAGTCTTGTGCAATATACACAGCACCATAGACCAAAAACCGAGAAGCCACGATGAGCAAGATCAAGCCAACTACCAACCAGACTAGCGCTTGTTTTAGACTCATGCTGTTGGTACTGACTTCATTAATCATATCGTTGGCTAGTGGATCTTGTGGATTACGCATTCCCTGCCACACAGACCAACTCATCACCGCCACAAACACAGCCAGTAAACACCATCCGTCGGTGCGGCTTAATTGATGATCAAATAATTGCCAGCCGGCAAACAGCGTAATAAGCAGTAATAAAGGTAGCTCTTTTTTAAGGACTTGTGAGTGCACATTAATCGGGCTGAGTAAGGCAACCAAACCAATGATCAAGGCAATATTGGTAATATTTGAACCATAGGCATTACCCAGCGCCAAAGCTGGATTGCCATCAGCAGCAGCCATGGCAGACACCACCATTTCCGGTGCCGAGGTGCCAAAACCGACCACCAGCATGCCAATTAATAAGGGCGGCATGCCGCCATAATTAGCCGCTGACGCTGCACCATCCACAAAACGATCAGCACTCCACACTAACAAAGCCAAACCACATACCAAGGCCAAAATTGCCAGTAACATTTGATGTTTCCTAGGTTAAATAAAACGCTCAAGCTTAGCAGGAGTGATAATGTTTGGCATTAGTCCGCCAAAAAGATAGTTACAGGATATTTTTAGATTAAAGCAAAGCTATATAGAAAATTGCTTGATCCAGCGCATTGGCTTTTTTGAGCAAATTCATCATGCTAATGGACAAATAATTACGCTAGCAGTTATGATGCAAGTAGCTTGTACTATGTTGCAATCAGCAAGGTAAAACCTACTTATGCAAGACCAAACAAAACCTCTACGACAAAATTAATTAATAGGAAAATAATGTTAAAAATAATACAGGGAACACTACTCTTACCTACTTTATTACTCGGCGCGCAAGTCAATGCCCAAGAAATGAATTCTGCTCATGAAAAAAATTGGAGTGTGGGTATTGGCTCTTATGCCTTTGTGGTAGTAAATGATGAAGACAGTACTAACGATGATTTCAATTTTTCCGGTTTTAATTTAGCAGCTGCTTATGCATTTAATAATCACTTCCAAATCAGAGCGACTTATTTTTCATTAGAAAATGATGACTTTTCCAATTTAGACAGTAAAGGCTATGACTTGATGGCCTACGGCGGTGTCGGTTTCTCTGAAAAAGGCTTTAGAGGCTATGGTGGAGGTGGTTTCTTCTCTGACAAATGGAGTTTTGAAAATGAAAACGATACTTTTTCAGGATTTCAACTTGGCGGAGGTTTAGGTTATAACTGGGGCCCTGTCGCTTTAGACTTTGTATTAAATTTACGTCAGGCAGATAAATATGAAGATTATTTTTATGCCACAGGAACTTATGTTGCGATGTCTGGCGCTTTAACGGTGTCCTATTTGTTCTAAACAATGTCTACAACTAAGTTATTTTAGCTTTCATCTTTCCTAATTAGCTTACAACTTAAAGCAGTCCAAATGGCTGCTTTGTTGACTATCCAGTCTCCAATTTATTCTTTTATCGGTGCTCTACAATGGATAACTTTCGCTCCTAACTTTTACTAGTTCGACTCCTGTTTCATAAAAAGATAAAACGTGTCTCATTTTTTACAAAACAACTCGTAGTATTTATTGAGTAATTGATAAACCCTCCCAACTATTCTTAGTACCCAAAAAATAAAACAGCCCAAAAACACAACAAATCACTGAACTCACTAACCAGAATGTCGTGGAGTTTTGGCTAATCGCAGGATGTTTAGAGACAAAGGGCAACACTAAACCTGCGATGCCGCGCAGCAGATAAATAGCCGTAATAAATACCAGTCCTAGTTTTAACAAGGGCAGTTTTACAATTACACCTGCGCCCGATAAGGCATACAAACCAAAAACAAAAAGAATGACAGCAATGCCCAAAGTAATAATGATTGGTTGCATACTGCCGGATTTTGCAAGTTGTGCCATGCCTTCACCTGCCCCAAAAAACCGATACCAAGCCGGCCCACCAATGACAATGGCCACATGCAACAATGCAGCAATAAAACTGAGGGTCGCTGCAATTTTAAGTTGAGTACTTCCATCCATTACCCACATCCTTTTAGTCGTTAATTTTATTCGAGGCCAAAACCCGTTTTAATATATTCCACTGCTTTTTTGTGCGCCTTTAAATCACCAGTGACACTAAGCCACTTAACCACATCATGGCCAACATCTTTATTCATAAAACTGTGGGTTGAAACACCTTGCTCAGCTAATTTTCGGATAAACAATTCTTCTTCCGCTCGCGAATTCTCATACTGACCAAATATATTAAATGTAGTTGGTAAACCCGCTAAGCTTGATGCCCAAAGTGGCGAGCCAACATCACTTCTGCTGTCCGTTTCCTGCGCAAAGTACTGCTCTTTACATTCTGTCCAAGACGAACCGCCGCCATCTAAGGCGGCATAAACCAGCAACTGAAAGACTATTTTAGGGGCATCAGTTTCTTGCAAAGCTCTTATGGATGTTGCTGCCGCAAAATACGCACCTGTGCTTTCACCACTAATAGCAAATTTTGTGCGATCGATGTCTAAACTCTTTGCATTGTCCCAAATCCATTTTACCGCGTCATAGACATCATTGTGGGCAGCAGGATATTTAAACTCAGGTGCGAGTCGATAATCGATGGCCACCACAGTGACATTACTTTCTTTGGCTAAATAACGAGAAACTTCATCATGACTATCTAGGCTACCAGCAACCCAACAGGCACCATGCACATAGATCAGCACGGGTGAAGGGCCTTTAGTGCTCGGCTTATAAACGCGAATTGCGATATCCCGTTGGTCTAACTTGAGCTTGATATCTTTAACACTCGCCAACGGAATGTTAGTTGTAGCAGGTTTAAAAGATTCAACCTGATCGCGAAACTGCTCAATACTCTCGGGGGTAGAAAGCCAAGCAGCTTGAGATTGACACTGAGCGGCATAAAAAAGACTTAATACAAGTAACAGATAATTTATCGACTTATTCATGTTTCAATTCCCTGTGTAAAATTTTTACTATGCGGTTGTACACAATCTCAGCGGTATTCCAATGATAGCCGCCAGTGGTATTGTTAAATTGAATAACCACGGTATCAATATCTTGGTGGTATTTGGCAATACTTTGATAACCCGGTACCCAGCCAGTATGTTCGTAAACGTAAATGGAAGAATAGATTTCCCGTTCACCTTCAGCAAACACCGAACCATCGTTTAAGGCTCGCAAAAATATCCCCACATCCTGTGCTGACGCGATCATCGAGGTGATCCTAGACCCATACTCAGAGGCCTTTAAATCTTCTTCTATGCCAACATAATAACCACTCATCACATCGTCTAGGTTGACATCATTAATCGAGCCAAAAGTATGCTGCAAGCCAAGAGGCTCTAGAATTTCTTGTTGGTAATATTGGAAGTTGTCATAAGCCAAGACCTTGTTAATCAGTTCGGAAATCAATAAATAATTGGTATTGGAATATTCATAATCTGCATCCGGTTTAAAGTTAGCCGGTTTATCCAGCACTAAAGCTAGGGCTTCTTCACTGCTGTTGGGTGGGTTTGACCAAAAGTCGGGAGATTCGGTTAAATTAGGAATACCACTGCGATGTTGCACCATTAAGCCCAAGGTGATTTTATCCGCATACTCAATTCTGCCCACCAATTCCGGAAAATACTCAGCAAGGGTGCCATCCAACGACAAGCGTTTGGCACTGATTAATTTGGTAATAGCCACGGCATCGTATAACTTACTGATACTGGCAATTTTGAACAGAGCGTGGGGATTGGCAGGAATTTGTATATCTCGGTCGTGCCAACCAGCGGCATAAAACTCGGGAGGCTGACCCGCTTTATCCACATAGACGATCATACCATCTAAGCCATGACCAATGGCTTCATCAACTTGCGCCTGCACCGTTGCGGGCAGAGGTAAAATCCACGCTTTGACTAATACCCACGGCACAAAAAACATGGAAATTATGGTTGCACTTAGCAACACTATTCTAAATACCTGTTTCTTTTTTGACATGAGGTTTTACCTTTAAAGCCAACACACACTTGTTTGTATCTGACAAATGCAGAAAGTTTAAAATACAAGTGATGAAAAGGTCGCAGAATTAAAGTTCTGCTAACACACTCGATTTTTGCTCAAAAAACGTTCGCCAGTTTGACTACTTATTACCTCACTGTAAACTTTATATTTTTTCCATGGTGCAAGATAAGACATTGAATTTTTTGCCTATTTGGATAGAGTGGAGAGCAACTTAGTTAGAATGACAAGCACTATGCCTACGACGGCCAGATTTGGGGTCAGTGATAGTTTACGCAGTATTTTTGCCGGTTTAAGTCAGGCACAAGGCCGCTATGGGCAAAAATACAGCGACCAAGACATCAACAAAGTTAAACAATATATTTGTTGCCGCAACTACAGCAAGGCTAGCCTCGAGCTAGTTTACCTGTGCTGGGCTATTGTTAATGCCTGCCCTGCGCGCCGTGGTGCCACTCAATTAGAAGCGTTTTTTTGGCTAGATGAAGCCCATAGTCCTCAACGCTGCCGCTTAGCTTTTAGTCAGCCGTGGCAAGGTGAGGCAGGACAAGTGGCAATCACCAGCGATTATTTAAGCCTGAACATTGGCAAAGGCGCTGGCAGTAAAAGCTTTAACATTTCACCGGCCAGAGTGGGGGTATTAGCCGTATTGATGGAGTTTATTGTGACGGTGGATCCGAGTTTGCTCACTCACCTGCACAACACTTTATTTGGCGGCAATGATAAAGACATCGACCAAGTTGCCAGACTCATTCAACAAAGCATCTACCAATTTTTAAAAGAGCACCTACCCGAAGCGCAAATTCAAACCCGCTATCGTTATTTTGAAAACTGGTTAAACAGCAATGGTATTAGCCCAAGCACTTTAGATGACACTCACATCATCACCTTTTGGCAAGATGCCTGCGCTGATGAGCAAGCACAAAGTTATGTATTGTATTCAACCGCCTTATTTGATGCCCTGGATGCCATCAGTGCCATGCATATTGTCAGCAGCCAACAGGCTGTAAACTTTGCTGCCAGTTTTGGTCAGCAGGCCGAGCAAGGTGAGGTTAATCCTGAGCAAGTAGTAGCCAGCCAATTTGATGATGAAAAAGGGGAAATGTTGCAAACCTTGGCTTTTGCCGATGTGGCCACTTTCGACGAAGTAAAAACCCTGTGTATTATGCCCAAGTGCCTCACTATCGAAGAAGCCGAATGGCTGCAGCCTTTAGTGAGCTATACCCCTTACATCAAACCTTTTTTACTGTCTTTTATGCGTTTGCAGGTCTTTGCCAAATGGCAAAGTGTTTTAGTACAGGCCAAACGAAAATCCGCTGCGACCTTAACTGAAAAACTGGCCGAGCCGCCGGTACAAGCTTACGCCATGTATCAACTCGAAATCGACGGCCTGACAAAAGCACTAGAAAATACCCAGCTCTGTTTGCAGCATGTATTACTTAATATTGAGCCTGAATACGCTTGTGCTGAACTGTTACAACAACTGCCAACTGCGCAGTTACAACAAATTGGCCAATGGTTGGCTGAACATAGAGCCCATGAGGCCATATCAAGTGAGTCGTGGCACAGCCTAAGCAAACAACTGAGTTTACAATTCCCGCCTTTTAGGCACTTGTGCGATTTAAGCGCTCAAGCCTTTAAGAAAAATAACAAAGCAGGTTTTAAACAATTACCCAGCAGCGAACAAGGTGATATTTACCTCGCCGCCTTTGAACATATAACAAGTTTGCAAAAGCTGACTCAAGCCCATGGCAAGGCAGTTGAGCAATTGGCAGAAACCTCAGGCAGCTTATCGCGCATTTTTAGCTCTGATGTTTGCATATTCAGCCATAGATTTAACACACTTTATGGAGATCACCATGCAAGCTAATGCTGCCACACCGGCAGAAGCCCTATTTATCGCAAAAGTGGCTTTTCGAGAACTGAATAACACTAGCTCAGAGCCTGCGGTTTTATATAACGATTTAATGCGTTTGGTCAGTCAGCATGCGCCCTCTAACAGTAAAGAGTTAATGGCAAAAATTAATGCCAGCCTGCCACTGCGCAAACAATATATGGTGCTGGTCAGGTGCCAGCGTTTTACTCAAAGTCAGGCTCTTGCTGCTGCCAGTAGCAAGGAAGAAATGCCGCTTAGGCAAAACCAAGATTTTAGCCTCAAATTTAAACGCGACAGTGTAGAGCACAGCCAAATATTTGCCTTGTTACACATTACTCACCCCACTGACTCTCATTCTGCCTACCCTGTGGTGCTAAATGTAATCAGTGGCGAGCAGTGTGAGCGCATCGAATTTCCGCCCTTAATTGATGGTGCCAGCCAGTGTTTATTTGACCAAAGCGATAAAGCTTTGCAGCTCTTACTCGACGCGGACGCGGAAATCAGCATAATGCCCTAATAGAGCAGCGCAAACAGGGCGACTAAATGAAAGTACATGTCATGGTGGCAACCACCCAAGGGTTAGTTGCCATTCAAAAGATCTATGCACAAGATCCTGACATTCGCTCTGTGGTATCCATTAACGGCACCTCAACCGTCTCCCCCATCAGTGCTGCCTATCATCATTTTGTCAAAAAAGGCGTTGGCATTATCGAAGCTGATTTTGGTGCTTCGTCTTATCGCGTTAATATTGATGGAGCCATTGATCAAGGGAACAGCTGGCAATTGGCCTTTTATTTAGCCCATGCTGCCCACGCACAAGACATGCTTGGCAACGGTCAACCGCAAACAGGTGATTGGGTTGTTTGTGCCACTGGCGAAGTGAATACCAGTGAAAAGACCGTATTAGCGGTGGAACAAACGGCCTTAAAAATCGAACGTGCAGCAAGTAAAATAGCTGAGTGGCCAAGTAATATTACTATGCATTTTATCCTACCTAAGGCTAGCGAGAATGCAGCAAATACAGCGACTATTGACCAACTTAAAGCAACCCAATTAGTTTACGTAGCATCACTGCAACAAGCCTTAGTACATTTACCCACTAGCAACACCAACAGCTTAATTAAAAAGCCCATAACAACAGTAAGTACTAACAAGCAAGTCAACAACAAAACTAAACTAACGAAGTATTATCCCCTACTTGTCTTGGTGGTACTAAGCTTAACTATCTACTTAGTGGTGTATAACAACAAGCAACTAGCCGGCTCGTTGCCTTGGCAAAATAACACCCCAGCATACGATAAAATCATCTCCAACAATGGCATGCAAACTAACAACAGCAGGCCAAACAAAACCCTATTGCGTTTGGCTTATAGCAAGGCTGACACTTGCACCAAGAGCAGTTTAAGTTTTCAAGAGTTAGTGGCAAACAATGGCGCGTTTGCCAAGGCACACCATGAGCAATTATGTGATATTCGTTTAGTATCAGAACAGGTTTTTAGCACAGTACTGGCGATCAATATCAAGTCACACCGTTTTGTACAGGCGACTAAACAGCAAAATGCCTTTGTGATCCCTGTGCCTAACAGCAGTGCAGATTACCTGCTTATAGCTTTTTTAAGTCCTATCGATAGTAATACTGTCAAACAGATCCATGCTTATTTATTCAATCTAAGCGATGACTATGTGATTAATGACTCAGATCTCAGGCAACTTGCCATTTTAGCAGGGCTAGAATACCAGCTATTTAGCCATCAACTCGCTGGATAAATTTTGCGCTTAACACCCAACATTGTGGATGATTTTGTCGCGCCACCTTGCCATGAGCAGATTGAAATATTACTGCAAGATGAGCACATAATGTTGATCAACAAACCCAGTGGCTTACTGAGTTTATCCGGTAAAAATCCACGGAACCTAGATTCAGTCCATCATCGTTTAGTGCAAGATTATCCTGATATCACCCTCGCCCATCGGCTCGATTTTGGTACCTCTGGCATTATGTTGTTGGCGCTGAATAAAAGCGTCAACGCACTCCTCAATAAGCAGTTTCAAGCGCGTACTGTGATTAAACATTACGAAGCCATGTTAGATGGACATCTAACCAACGACAATGGCCGTATTGATTACCCCATCAGTAAAGACAAAGCCAACTTTCCCCGCCTTAAAGTCTGTTATGAGCAAGGCCAAAGCGCGATAAGTGATTATCAAGTGCTTGAACGATTAAGCCAGCCCGCTCGAACCCGAGTCCGTTTTAGCCCAGTGACAGGCCGCACCCACCAACTGCGCATTCACAGTCAGGCTAAAGGTCATCCCATCTTAGGTTGTGATCTATACGGCACAGCGCAAACTCAGGTGCTCGCCCCTAGATTGTTATTACATGCCGTTGAACTTGAGTTTGACCATCCTCAAAGTCAACAACGACTCAAGATCAACTGCCCTTGCCCATTTTGATTGGCATAGTTGCTATTGGCCAAAGCCTCACACTCAATAATTTATAGAATGAACATTTACCACTCAATTTATCACAAAGTATTTACCTCTCATTTACACTCATAACACATTTTCACAAATATCAATATTTACGCGACATTTATTTCAATAATTATAATTTTTATGGAAATTTAAATTGTAAAACAGCAACTAAATAATTTAGAATGAACGTTCACTACAAATAGAGAAATTTAAAATGACACATACCCGCATCATATTTTTTACCCTTTCAGTTCTGGCGGGTTCTGTTGCTTTGGCTGGCTGTGGCCAAAATGATCAACAAGTCGCTATGCCTGCTGCTCAAGCTGTGCCCGTAGGCGTTGTCACCATACAAAGTCAAACTGTGACCTTGACCAAAGAGTTGCCGGGACGTATAGCGGCTTCTCAAATTGCTGAAATCCGTCCACAGGTGAGTGGCATAGTGCAATCTCGTTTATTTATCGAAGGCACAGAGGTCAAGGCCGGTCAGGCTCTATATCAAATTGATCCGGCGAGTTTTGAAGCGGAGGTTGCCAGTGCAAAAGCGGCGGTATCCAGAGCGCAAGCGAGCATTGCCAGCAACAAAGCTAAAACTAAACGTTACACGGAGTTGTTAAAGATCAACGCGGTGAGTCAGCAAGATTTTGATGAAGCAGATGCCGCCTACAAACAAGCAGAGGCTGATTTGCTTACCGCTCAAGCACAACTCAAAACCACCCAAATCAATCTGAATTACAGCAAGGTTTCGGCACCGATTGACGGCCAAATCAGTAAATCGTCGGTTACTGTCGGTGCGCTGGTTAGCGCTAATCAATCTAACGCTTTAGCTACCGTTACTCAGTTAGATCCTATTTATGTTGACCTAACTCAATCGAGCACTGAACTGCTGCAACTGAAACAAGCCTTGGCATCAGGTGCTTTGGGTGCAGGCAAAGCTCAAACTGAAGTTAAATTAATGCTCGAAGACGGCTCGGTGTACGCCCACACAGGGACTTTGCAGTTTTCAGAAGTCACAGTTGACCCAAGTACTGGCTCAGTGACCTTAAGAGCACAGTTTGATAATCCAGAAAAACTACTACTGCCGGGCATGTATGTGCGAGCCGTGGTGGTTGAAGGGGTCAAAACCAACGCTATTTTAGCGCCACAACATGGCATTAGTCGTAATCAAAAAGGCCAAGCCACCGCGATGGTTGCCAATAAAGACGGCGTAGTCGAAGCACGCATATTGCAGGCAGATCGTACTATAGGCACAGACTGGCTCATCGAATCAGGTTTATCTGCGGGAGATCAATTGATCGTTGAGGGTTTGCAAAAAATCCGTCCTGGCGCCCCTGTTCAGGCAAGTCCTGCTGAATCAGCTACTGCGAACACCCACTAAGGTCTCATAAAAGGAACTCCCAAATGTCACGATTTTTTATCGATCGACCTATTTTTGCCTGGGTACTTGCCATAGTGGTGATGCTAGCCGGTGTATTGGCGATCAAAGGTTTGCCAATAGCTCAGTATCCCTCCATTGCGCCACCAGCGATCAGTGTTAGCGCCAGCTATCCTGGCGCATCTGCCCGCACATTGGAAGATACGGTTACTCAAGTAATTGAACAAAAAATGAAAGGTTTAGATGGTTTGATGTATATGTCATCTACCTCTGAATCTAATGGTGCTATGACGATTACCTTAAGTTTTAGCGCTGACACCAACCCAGATATTGCCCAAGTCCAAGTGCAAAATAAACTTGCCCTAGCAACACCTTTATTGCCCCAAGAAGTGCAACGTCAAGGTGTGGCCGTGGCGAAATCTTCACGCAACTTCTTACTCGTGGTGGGTTTTGTGTCTGAAGATGGCAGCATGAACAACATCGATATTGGTGATTATGTCTCCTCGAACGTACAAGACATTATTTCGCGGGTTGATGGCGTAGGTGAAGTGCAGTTATTTGGTACACAATATGCCATGCGTATCTGGCTCGACCCTGCCAAATTACAAAACTATAAATTAACCCCAGCAGATATCAGTGCTGCAGTTAGTGCGCAAAATGCTCAAGTTTCGGCTGGTCAGTTGGGCGGAATGCCAGCTGTAGCAGGTCAGCAGTTAAATGCCACCGTCACAGCACAAAGTCGTTTGCAAACGGCTGAGCAATTTCGTGAGATCTTGGTTAAAACTGAAAGCAATGGCTCTGTTGTGCGTTTAGCTGATGTCGCCACAGTTGAATTAGGCGGTGAAAACTATGGTGTAGTCGCACGCTTTAATGGCAAACCAGCATCGGGTCTGGCGGTAAAACTCGCCAGTGGCGCCAATGCCTTAGATACCGCAGCAGCAGTGAAAGCAGCCTTGGCTGATTTAAAACCATTTTTTCCCGCTGGTTTAAAAGCAGTCGTGCCTTACGACACCACCCCTTTTGTGACCTTGTCTATCGAAAAAGTAGTCAGCACCTTAATTGAAGCGGTATTTTTAGTGTTTTTAGTGATGTATTTGTTTCTACAAAACTTTCGCGCCACTTTAATTCCCACTATCGCTGTACCTGTTGTATTACTCGGCACCTTTGCGATTTTGTCGGCCTTTGGTTATTCGATTAATACCCTGACCATGTTTGCCATGGTATTGGCCATCGGTTTGTTAGTGGATGACGCCATCGTGGTGGTAGAAAACGTTGAACGGGTGATGACAGAAGAAAAACTATCCCCACTTGAAGCGACACGAAAATCCATGGATGAAATAAAAGGCGCATTGGTGGGCATTGCCATGGTGCTTTCTGCGGTGTTTATTCCTATGGCTTTTTTTGAAGGCTCAACGGGTGTTATTTACCGTCAGTTTTCCATTACCTTAGTCTCAGCTATGGGCTTGTCGGTATTGGTTGCGTTGATCCTGACGCCAGCGCTGTGTGCAACCTTGTTAAAACCCAGTCATGTACACAATGATAGTTCATTGATTGGCAAGTTTTTCTCTGGTTTTAACCGTGGTTTTGAGCGTACCAACAAAGGTACCCGCAGTATTACTAGTCGCATGGTTAAACAAAGTAAACGTTATTTATTAGCTTATGCCCTCATTTTTGGTGGCATGGTTTACATTTTCAGCCAACTGCCTTCTGCTTTTTTACCCGATGAAGATCAGGGTATTTTGTTTAATCAGGTGGTATTGCCAGCAGGTTCAACCACAGAGCAAACACTTAAAGTCTTAGAGAAAATGGAAAACCACTTCTTGGTTGACCAAGCCGAAGCGGTTAATACCATCTTTACCGTCGCGGGATTTAGTTTTGCAGGTTCGGGACAAAATGCGGCGATTGGTTTTGTTAGCTTAAAACACTGGGATGAACGCCAGCGTGACGATCTATCTGTAAGGGCAGTAGCAGGTAAAGCCATGGGGTATTTCTCCACTATTAAAGAAGCTTTTGTATTTGCTTTTGCGCCGCCGGCGGTCAGTGAGTTAGGCACCGCCAATGGTTTTGCCATGTATCTGCAAGACCGCGCAGGTTTAGGTCATGAGCAATTATTGCAAGCCCGTAACATGTTATTAGGTATGGCGGCCCAAAGCCCAGTACTGGCCCAAGTGCGCCCTAATGGTCAAGAAGACAAACCTGAATTAGCCTTAGATATTGATCTCGCTAAAGCCGAAGCGTTTGGCGTGAGTCAAAGTACGATCAACACTACTTTGTCTACGGCCTGGGGAAGCAGCTATGTTAACGACTTTATTGATCGTGGCCGAGTGAAAAAAGTCTTTTTACAAGGTACAGCAGAAAGCCGAATGGTACCCGAAGATTTAAACCTGTGGTATGTGCGTAACAACGAGGGAGAGATGGTGCCATTTGCGGCATTCGCGAGTTCACATTGGACTTACGGCTCCCCGCGTTTAGAGCGTTACAACGGCTTTTCGTCCATGGAAATCCAAGGCGCAGCAGGACCAGGTTATAGTACCGGGCAAGCCATGGATGAAATAGAGCGTATAGTGGCGCAGTTACCTGCTGGTATCACCTTTGAGTGGACAGGTATATCCTACGAAGAACGTCTCAGTGGTGGTCAGGCACCTTTATTATATGCCTTATCACTGTTAGTGGTTTTCCTCTGTCTTGCCGCTTTATATGAAAGCTGGTCGGTACCGGCAGCGGTAATGCTGATAGTACCGTTAGGGGTATTTGGTGCCGCATTGGCAGCATGGTTATTCAATCTATCCAACGACATTTATTTGCAGGTAGGATTACTGACTACCATAGGTTTAGCCTCTAAAAATGCCATTTTATTGGTTGAATTTGCTATCCACCGTATGGAGCAAGGTATGGGGTTGGTAGAAGCATCAATTGAAGCGGTACGTTTGCGTTTACGCCCAATTTTAATGACCTCTATGGCCTTCATTTGTGGGGTATTGCCCTTGGCACTTGCTTCAAGTGCAGGCTCTGGTGCGCAAAATGCGCTGGGCATAGCCGTGATTGGGGGCACCTTAGCTTCGTCAATCTTAGCTATCCTATTTGTTCCCTTGTTTTTTGTATTAGTGCGTAAAGTATTCCCGGCTAAGTCGCGCACTACTGATGTGAGTGGTCATTGATAGACCGCTCATTTAATCAGGCTTGCCAATGGCATTAGTTTGTATAAAGTACTCGGCGTTAGTTGGCAGAACGTATTAGGTTCTGCTAACAAATGCCTAACCACCGTGCAGTAAAGCTCGGGCTTGGAGATCCAATGTCAGAAAAAACCACTAAAAAACACCATGATCCGGTATTAGCCGAAGCGCGCCGTAAACAAGTGTTAAAAGCTGCCGAAGACTGTTTTAGACGCAAAGGTTATCACGGTGCTGGCATGGCTGAAATTTCAAAAACTGCCGGTATGAGTGCAGGCCATATCTACAATTATTTTGCCAGCAAAGAAGCGATTATCGAATCCATCATTCAGCAGGATATGGAAGAAATGTTTTCCATCTTCCAACAATTTGAAGATCAAAGTGGCGAACTCGTTAAGGTCATGATTGAAGGTTGCGATCATGGTGTCGAGCGCCATCTCAATCGCGAAGACGGTATACTGAAAATCGAAATGCTGGCTGAAGCAGCGCGCAATCCCAAAGTCGCATTTTTATTGCAAGAATCAGATACTCAAGCCAGAACACGCATGCGCGGTTTGCTGGTCGGCGAACGTAGCCAAGTGAAAGACGTAACAGACAAAGAGCTGGATGCCCGTATCAATGTCATGTTTGCCATGTTCAGCGGTTTATTATTGCGCCGTACCCTATATCCAGAGTTGCAAAAAGACACCATTTTATTGGCCTTAAGACCCGTGGTAAAAACCTTATTAACGCCTTTTTAATTGCTTGTTATTTTTTTACAGGTTGCAGCCCTTTAACTAGGGCAGGTACTAAACCTTTCACACACCATTAAGTTTGCTATAAGGTAGGCATAGATAAATTTACTGGACTCTGTGATGAGCAAAACTGAAACTAAAAAAGCTTGGTTAGCCAAAGCCTTAACCATTATCAATGCAGACTTTAATCGCTCATCCGACACCCATCTGATTAAAGTGGACTTACCCTGTTTTGTGGGGGTATCGCTTTATTTAAAAGACGAATCAACCCACCCTACCGGCAGCCTTAAACATCGCCTTGCGCGCTCCTTGTTTTTATACGGTTTATGTAATGGATTGATTAATCAAGATACCCCCATAATCGAATCCTCATCAGGCAGTACTGCCATCTCCGAAGCTTACTTTTCCCGTTTGTTAGGTTTACGTTTTATCGCCGTAGTGCCACACAGCACCGCCGCTGAAAAAATCAAACAAATCGAATTTTACGGCGGTGAATGCCACAAAGTAGAACCCAAAGATATTTACGCCAAAGCCCAACAACTGGCGAGTGAACTGAACGGCCACTATATGGATCAATTTACTTATGCTGAGCGGGCCACCGATTGGCGTGGCAATAACAACATTGCTGAAAGTATCTTTGCCCAGATGGCCTTGGAGTCTCATCCAATCCCACGTTGGGTAGTGGTTAGCGCAGGCACAGGCGGCACTTCGGCCACCATAGGCCGTTATCTTAGATACAACCCTGACTTACATTTAAATACCCAATTGGCGGTGGTTGACCCAGATAACTCGGTGTTTTTTGATTACTTTCAACAGCGTGATGTTGGTATCACCAGCACTAAAGGTTCACGCATTGAAGGTATTGGTCGCCCGCGTGTCGAACCTTCGTTTTTACCTGACGTTATCGATAAGATGATCCACGTACCTGATGCGGCCTCTATTGCCACCATGCGTTGGTTAGAAGGTATTTTAGGGCGTAAATGTGGTGGTTCAACCGGCACTAATGTCTATGGTGCGATCCAATTGTTAGCTGAGATGATCAAAAACCAGCAGCAAGGCAGTGTGGTCAGTATGATTTGTGATTCGGGCGAACGTTATTTAAATAGTTATTACAACGATGAATGGGTGGCGCAGCAAGGTTTAGATTTAGTGCCTTATTCAGCACAGCTCGAAAACTTTATGCAAACAGGAAAGCTGCAGGAGTGATACACATCCTGCAGCTTTCTTTGGTTTTTAAACTAATTAATCCTCTTTGACTTCTGCCAAATTAGTCAAGATATCCGCCGCACTGTAACTGTTATCATCAGGGCGCATGCCTTTACCCAATCTGATTTCTAAGATGCTTTGCACTTCACTGCGTTCACGGCTATTGCTTATTTCAAGGCCAACAGAATGAGTTGGTCGATGAGTGGTTTGGCAAGTCAACAAGCCACATTCACGTTGATACGTGTCGTGACGACCAACACCCATCGCAAAGTTTGGTTCAACACTGTTACGGTCTACAAAGGTTTCGCGGCTGGTCACCACAAACCAGTCGTAGCCTCGCTGCTGGGTGATTTCTGCCGCGCGATAGAGCGCCATATTCGTTACATCCAACACATCTTTTGAATTCGATTGATACTGCACGCGGTATCTGTCATCGGCCACTTTTATATCAGTGTAACCATTGCCGCCCTTGGACGTCGCTTGTTTATAGGCTGGCGCGCTAGCACATGCGCCAAGTAATACCACTGCACTTAACAATACCATCACTTGAATTAAATTTTTCATCATCTTACCTCTTTTGTATTTACGGTTTTACAATCCAGGCCTGTGAAATCGCCTGAGTTTCTTGTTGTTTATTCAGCGCTGGACCGGCAATAAGCTGGTCGATCACTGAGTCGAGTAAAACATTTTGCGACGCGGTTTTGTATTCGCCACTTTGGCTTAAGCCATCGCTGTAAGTACTAGCGGCTAGCTGCCAACCTGTGCTGCCATGACAAGCAATACTGTCGTTTTGCCCTGCTTGACTTTGCACACTGTACTGGCGGCAATATTGACCATTTTGACTGACAAAACTAAGTCTGGGTGTCATCTTTACACCGGCTGTCAGGGTGATCGCGTCACCACTATTGGCCGTGTTTAGTACCTCAGCTAAGCTCGCACTTAATTGCTGCTCTGGTAAAACTGATTCAGTCTGACTGGACTGACCGATGACCAAACCAAAACACAGTGCCACACCCGCGGCTAAGGCAGCATGTTGGCTCAATTGATTTTGTACCTTGCGCCAAGCTGATAACTGCACCACATTATTCTCAACGTTTAACAGTTTGGTGATCGCCGCAGGCACGGGTTGTTGATCAATTTGACTGGCATGTTCTGCCACCCACTCATCGACTTGGGCCAACTCAGCTAAACGCATGGCCAGTTCATCGTCCTGTGCCATACGCTCTCTGATGGCTTGCATCTCTGTTTCTGGTAATTCGGCATCTAAAAATGCGGATAACTGTTCATTGCTTATGTTCATGCGGTTAGCCTCCCTTGTTGTGCTTTCATCATGGTTAATAAAGACGTACGTGCCCGCGATAAGCGGCTCATCACTGTGCCTAAGGGGATATCCAAAGACTCAGACACTTCTTTATACGAAAAGCCCTGCACCGCCACTAAGGCCAAAATAGAACGTTGATCATCGGGTAAGGTTTGCATCGCCACATTTACTTGCGACAAAGTCTTTTTTTGATCCAGTCGCACACTGTCATCGACACTTGGCTCTTCTTGCAACTCCGGATTTTCTGCCGCGCCTTGTCTCACTTTACGGGCACGGTATTCGTCTATCCACACATGGCGGCAAACTTTAAAGGCCCACTTGGTTAACTCCACATCGGCAGGCATGCCTTTAGTCAGAATTTTTTCAATGGTAATCTGCACCACGTCGTCGGCATCAGCCATCGAGCCTGTCAACGAATAGGCAAAACGTCTCAGCATGGGCAATAATTTTAATAGTTGTTGTTGCATGTTTATCTCCTGGTTATTAGGAAGACGAGCCAGCTTTATTTTTATTCCCTTATTTGGGATTTTTTTCTGCTTTCAAACGTTTTCATGTTAAAGATACAGGTAATTGAGGTTTAGAGGTCAATATGAAAGGTAAGATAGCAGCTGTTTTTTTCGTGGTAACGTTAAGTATTGCTAACCCAAGTTGGGGCCAGTTAGGTGGTGTTATCGACTCCACCTTAAACCAAGTTAGAGGTATCGGGCAAACCCTCGACCAACAGCTTATCGAGCCTTTACCACTGCGCCTGCCAAAACTAGAGCCTTTTGCTTTAAGCCAGTTACCCGCCGTTGTCGATACTGTTACCCACCCTTTAAACAGTTTACCTGCTTCACTAAATATACCCGCTTTAAATAATGCCGTTGAGGTGCAAGTGGAAGATGGCTGGCGTGCCATTGAACGCCAGTGGCTGATGTTAGCCGACCAAAGCTCACTGAGTTTATTGCAACAAGTCGGCGCAACCCTCATTAAACAACAAGAATATAAAGCCCTAGATTTGGTCTTAGTGCATTTTACCGTGCCTGCACATCTTGATTCCAAAGCTGCTTTGACAAACATCCTACCACCAGCGCAAGTAAACACTCTCGACCGTAATCATGTCTTTGCCAGCCAAGCTGACGCAGACTTGGCAAGCACGCCAACTGCAACGCCACAGCCAATACCAAGCCAAGCTATGTGTGATAACACTGTCACGGTCGGCATGCTGGATACCTCCATCGATAAAAACCATCCGGCATTGACTCAAGCCAAGATCATCACGCAAAACTTTGTCGATAATACTAATAACGCGCCACAATACCATGGCACCGCCATAGCGAGTTTACTGGTTGGTCACAGCGACCAACTACGGCCCTTACTACCCAAGGCCAATTTATATGCAGCCTCGGTTTTTTATCGTCAATCTGACTATGCCCAAGGGGCAACTATGTTGCATTTAGTTGATGGTCTAAATTGGTTAGCCATGCAGCAGGTTAAGGTAGTTAACATGAGTTTAGCCGGGCCAGATAATCAAATACTGGCCTTGGTTATCGATAAGTTAACAGCTAAAGGCATGATCATTGTGGCAGCAGCGGGTAACGAAGGCCCCGCAGCACCCGCTATGTATCCCGCGGCCTACAAAAAAGTGGTTGCCGTCACCGCCACCGATGTTAAACAGCAAATTTATCGTTGGGCCAATCAAGGTGACTATATTGATTTTGCAGCCCTTGGTGTGAATGTACTGTCTGCTAAAGCCGGTGGCGGTGAAGGTCACGAATCGGGCACTTCTGTAGCATCACCTGTGGTTGCCGCGGCGGTGGCCTGTGTGTATGAGCAGTTTGGCGGACAAGCAGAAGTGATATTAGCGTATCTGGCCCAACAGGCTGTTGATTTAGGCCAAAAAGGTAAAGATCCGGTGTTTGGTAACGGCCTAATAACACGACCTTTATAGGTTTAAAAAATTACGCATAATTTCGTCACCTCTTATTGACAGACCAGGTCAATTAAATCACCCTTAATTCACGTTATTACAGTCTGTAAGTAACGTGAAAATGCATAGTGACGGAATAAAATGAAACTAAATAAACTTACCATTTTGACTTTATCCCTCCCACAGAAATGCAACACTACTTAACTAGCCAAGTCGTAGATAATGAGCTCAATGTACATATTTGAGGCACAACACAGTGCCTTCTATTTTTTAGGGTAAAGAAATGAAATATATTTTTGCGTCAACGATATCTTTATTTTTAATTCTCATTGTTGTTTGGGGCTTCAATAAATATACATCTCGGGTTACGCCTGATTTTAAACAAAAGACTATGTCAGAACATCAACTAACGACGAGTTTGCCTTTGAATGAATTAGCAACATTTGAACCCATTGAATCAAACAATTTAATGCCTGCATCATCAAGGGCAGAAACTGAAAATAGTTTAAAAGACAAAGAATTACTGTCCAGCAATGAGTCACAGTTCAGCAAATTTCAGAAAGAAACAATAGAGTTTACAGAATCCCCTGTCTTTGATTCTATTCTTAAACTAGACAGTGCATTTGTTAATGAGCAAAACGTTGTTAATAAGCGCCCTTTAGAAATTATATTTAGGTCACCAAATCTTGACAGTATCATAGAAAAAATGAACTCGATGGCAGGAAATCAAGAAAGCGAAGAAAGGCAGCAAAAACTCTACAGCCAACTCGTTACGCAACTTGGTAATGATTTTCACTCTGAAAAATTTAGTTGCAAAGGAAAGGTTTGTCTTCTTGCATTTACCTATGATAACTCTGTGAACAGCGATGTGTTATCAAAACTCAGAGACTTTGATACTAATTACGTATTTTCTAGCAATAAGTTACTTGATAATAATGATGTAATTTATAGGGGAGTATTTATTGCAACTGAAGACGCGTCATCTATGACTATTTCTCCATAAGTATTCAAACTGCGGCTAATACAACGACTAAAGATTAGCCCAGTTAGATAGGGTAATGGGCGATAAATTGGCCGCATTGGAGCAGAGACTAGAAACTAAGATTTAATCGCGCAATTGGCTTTGAGCCATGTACAAACATAAGAAATTAAAGCATTTTCACCACAGTTGGCACAGAGAAAACATAGGTAAAGCAGGTGAATGAAAACTTATTTAATATTGCTTGGTACTAAGCCTGATTGGCAGTGATGTGCCATTTGCAGTCGTTGGCGCTTTCTAGTTTGAATTGCGGCTCAGTACTTAAAGCGACCTTTCAGTTAGCTAAGAATCAACGGCAAAAATGAGTGTTAAGTAGCCATTAAAAGCATTCTGCTTTAAATAGGTTTGCACGAATTTGCGTTATCCTATTAACATATGATTTTATTTAATCGGTCAACGCAATGCGAAAGTATATGGGGTACGCTGCGCTCGCTAAGCGCCTAACTAAAATATTGCTGGCTGCGCCACCAGCTGTACAACTCGCTATTGCTATTTCATCAATCATTGGACCATTCATGACACTAGGTCCTTTTGTGCGATCATTATTCGTGGGTTGGCAAGCTTTTAGCGAATGGTGCAGAACAATTTTTGAATCTATTTTTGGAGTTATAGTTTACCCAATTTTGTGGCCGTATGTATTCCTTATAATTCTAACCTTACCTATCCTTACAACTATCACTGTGCAATTCTTTCGACACCAAATTCAGTTGGAACATTGGCGAGAAAGGCACAGAACAGTCGCACTAGCTCTAATTTTGCTCACAATCATCATAGAGTTGTATTTTGTTTCACTGTCTCCTTCGGACTATTTTTCAAGGTTTTCAGAGGACTCTGTTTCTTCATCAATTATGCTGATTAGTATGTTTGCAAAGATAATTTGGATTATTGCTCTTTGTGTTACGTTAGGTGAAAAAAGTAAGCAACGGTCTAAAAGGATATTTGTAATAACCGTATATTTTGTGGCATTTTTTGTTGCATTGGACGGAATGCTCTCACTTTTTTCAGTTTCAAAAGCGCTTCAAGCTGAATCTCAACGGATATATGCATTTTCTATGTTCAAGGAAGGCACACTTACACAAGAAGCTGTTGAAGAGTATTTCAAAATATCGTTTCAAGCAGAATATATGAGGTATGCTGCGGCACTTTCAAAATTGGTTGTCGTATTTTTGTTTATTTCCTGTGCATTCCTTCCAAAAAGAATTATAGACATAGCCTCAATAGTAGGTGGACTAATATTTATTTTTTTGGGATTTTCAGGTTTGGATGCAGTAATACAAATTGGCAAAAATTAATTGTCATTTCCTATTATCGTCGTCCGTTGTTTGTCTTAAGCCGAACTTCGAAAATGTGCCAACTGCGGTCATTAGCTTTTGTAAAATAATAAACATATTAGTGGCAATTTTAACAAGAAATCACTATAAGTTTGAGGAGCTGGTGTAGGCCGACAGTGGAGTGCAACTACTAATTCACTACATTTTTTGGTCAGCCGATCATACGAAGATTACCTTTGCAGCCCGATTTGAATCTTGGCTAACATTAGTTGCCGTAACAACTTCTTGATGCTGTTCTTCAATTATTTTTAGCTGGAATATCTAACGTCGTTGTTTGGCTTTCGTTTGAATTAATACTCTTTTTAGGTGCTTACGGTCATAAAAAGTCTTAACTTACTCTTTGCTTTGTAACTGGTATTTCTTATAAAAAAACAGCGTCATAAGTGGTGGTTTAACCGCATTTAGTGTTGATTTAGTGACATTGCTTGGGCAGCTATTTAATGCTTAGGATTATGCAGGAATGTTGTAGTACGTGATAGTTCTAGTATTTGTTAACTCAATGTAAATAAAACAATTAATTATGATTGGATAAGTGTCCAGTATTTTTACACTTGTCATATTTGTGATTTAATACATATCACTAACACACTGAAAAAAAAGGGGTTTTTATATTTTGGTGCAATTTTTGCTTGAAACCCAAATAACAATACCATTCTACTTTCAATGAATATATTACAAAGGAAAATATGATGAATTTAAAAATGTTAAAAGCAGCTTTTGCTGGCTTGTTTTTATCTGCAACTGGTTTTGCGAATGCTGGGTTGATTCTTGAAATTGACGATACAGGCGACAGCTTAATTACAGCACAAATATTGGCAGGAGGCACAACTCAAGTATCTGGAACCATAGATACAAACTCCGATATTGATTTGTTTGGGTTTTACTGGGGCGGCGGTATACTTGATTTAAACGTTTATCAAGATAATAGCGGTTTAGACACTCAAATATTTTTATTTGACAGTTTAGGCTTTGGTTTATTTCATAACGACGATGCTCCGTTCCCTAACTCTATTATCCAAGCGACATTAGCCGCAGGAGCGTATTTTGTTGGCATATCATCTTGGTCAAATGATCCGTTATCTGTTGATGGTGCAATATTTCCCAGTGATTTTACTGGACAATTATCTCCAACAGGAGCTGGAGGCGCCAGCGTACTATCCAATTGGGAGTATGATGGAGTTTCTTCAGGTGCATATTTGTTAGATATCTCATCAACAGCTCAATATCCAACTAATGATGTAGAAGTTCCAGAGCCTTCTATCCTTGCCATCTTCGCATTAGGTATTATGGGTTTAGCATCTCGTCGCTCTTTATTAGGAAAGAAGAAACAGTAATCTAACTGTTATCTATCAAACAAAGCACCACTTTTCTTTAATAAGAATCTGGTGCTTTTTTATTGACTGTAATTTAACACTCAACAATCGAATCGATTGCTCAAGTCATCTATCAGACAGCAATTTGTGCTCATCACTCATACTAAATAAGCCGAGTTATGTAACAAGTTCTATGAATGCTTTAATGGTTTTATTCTCGTTCATACTTAACTATATATTGGCAAAAATCATCATCAAGAAACACATGCTTTTATCTTTTGGGAACATCCGCTATCAGGATTAGTCTAGCGTAATATGGTTGAACAGCCATGTCATCTGTAGATCAAAACATACCAAGTTTTTCAGTATAAATTCTAAAATGCTAACTTCCGGAGGCTGGTAAAAGTTAGTGTTTCATTTTGACTTCTCACTGACAG
Organism: Paraglaciecola hydrolytica; assembly: GCF_001565895.1. GTDB lineage: Bacteria > Pseudomonadota > Gammaproteobacteria > Enterobacterales > Alteromonadaceae > Paraglaciecola > Paraglaciecola hydrolytica. The sequence goes on along the minus strand of NZ_LSNE01000007.1, from coordinate 206,304 downwards.
AAATGAACTTGGAGAAGCCTCTCAGGTTGCTAACGTGCCAACTTCCGCTTTTCGCTCATAGGCGTCTGTCAGGCTTGGTTGAAATCTAATTTAAACAACGCCAGATTGAGCTAATTCATAGCAATATGTTGATGAATCAACTCTTTATATTTGCACTGGCTATAGTCTTTAAATGTCAGGTCGCACTTACTCGTTTAAGGCATATTTCTGCTATCTCGTGATGCTTAATTTTCAGTTGGTGCTGGTTTATTAATTTTGAAAACTTACTGAATGTAAAACAAACCGATGAACATCCCCTGCTTTTGCCTTCCAGAGCACCAAGCGGCCAATGGACCACAGATATTTGGTCTCGCAATGATGGCTTTATTGTTAATGCTGGGGTGAGAGTGAAGTTTGGCGCGTGATAGTGTAACTGCCATACAACATCATTTATTTGTATTCAGTTGATTGCGTCACTTTTGATAACGATATTGCTAATTTATTCGCTGACAGTTACATTATTCGAAGGATAAAAAAAATCACTTAGGGCACAGTAGTGATAAATTCACTTTTTCAGGAACTTAAACGTAGAAATGTATTTAAGGTAGGAGTGGCCTATTTGGTATTGGCATGGCTGGTCATCCAAGTTACTAGCCTTGCGGTACCTGCCTTGAATTTGCCTGACTGGGTTAATACGTTAGTGTTTTTTTTCGGCTTAATTGGTTTTCCATTCGCCCTATTTTTTGCTTGGGCGTTCGAAATTACTCCTGATGGTATCAAAATGGAATCTCAGGTCGATCGCACCGAATCCATCACCCATGTCACCAATCGCAAACTGGATTTTGTTATTATCGGTTTGTTATTTATTGCTCTTATCTACTTTGTTTGGGAATCGCGTTTTAGTGATAATGGAAACGCAGTTGAAGCAGAGTCGTCAGTGTCACAAAGTGTAACGGTAGATGATTCAGTTGCTGTGGTTAACTCCTTAGATAAATCCATTGCGGTACTGCCATTTGTTAACTTGTCTTCCGACCCGGAGCAAGACTATTTTTCCGACGGTATCTCTGAAGAGTTATTGAATGTATTGGCACAGTTTCGTAATTTACGCGTGGCTGCGAGAACCTCCTCTTTTCAGTTTAAAGACGACAATCGTGATGTCAGTGAAATTGCAAAACTGCTGAAAGTGAACCACATTCTGGAGGGCTCGGTAAGAAAATCGGGCACCAAACTCAGGATCACTGCTCAGCTTATCGAAGCAGAAAATGGCTATCATCTGTGGTCGCAAACTTATGATAGAGAATTAAAAGACATCTTCGCCATTCAGGATGAAATTTCCGCTGCCATTGGTCATGCGTTGCAAGCAGAAATGAAACTTCAGGTGCCGGATAATAATGGTAATCTTGGTGCCCCAAAAGTTGTAGAAGCGGCAAACACCGCAGCCTATGAAGCCTATCTACATGGTCGTCACTTGATTAATCAGCGTGGCAATAAAGCCATTACCGAGGCGGTTCGTTACCTCGAAAAGGCGATTCGCCTCGATTCAAATTATGCACCGGCACATGCCCAACTGGCCATCGCCATCGCTATGCTGTCCTCTGACTCTGCTAGCTATGGTGACTTAACCCTTACCGAAGTCAACCAGCGAGCTAGCCCGCATATCGACAAAGCCATGGCGCTTAACCCGATGCTGGCGGAAGCTTGGGGGGCAAAGACATTGTTGGCATTAACCAATCATAATGAAAAATTGGTACTTGAATATGCGGCTAAAGCCCTTGCAATAAACCCGGTCTATATAGATGTGCTTAATTGGCAAAGTGCTTCACAGCAATCGTTACGTTTATATAAGGAATCCGAAGTCACGCTTCAGCATCTGCTGGAGATCGATCCTTTGTCTATTATTGGTCAATTTAACTACGCCATGAGTAAAGCCAGCTCGGAACCTGAAAAGGCGGAGGCAATAGCAAAACAATTGCTGAAACAATACCCTTGGGCTGGTTACAGAATGTTAGACATGATTGAATTTTTTAAAGGTGAACTAGCTAAATCATTGCATTGGATCCTAAAGGCCTACGCCGAAGATCCTTTGGATTCACACTCAAATCAAGCAGTTGTCTTTACTTTGTCCATGGTTGGTTTAGGCGCGGAAGCGAGACGAATTTCGGATGATAGCTTGCCTTTTGCAGCTTACCTTTCTCAGAACTATGACGACGCCATCAAACTGTTTGTAAACGCTATTGAGCAAGACCCACAGAATAACTTACTACAATATTTCTATATCAGCTCACTGTATTTTTCGCGTCAGTGGGAAGGGCTCAAAGAAAAGATGGATCAGTTCCAGGCTTTGCTTGGAGCCGATAAACTCCTTTCCGTTTACACCTATACACTAGAAATGGCAACTCAGTATGCCTATATATTGCAACAAACTAATCATCAGGATGAGGCGGATCACCTTATCAGTTTGATTGACATAGACTTGGCCAAAAAACAGCAGTTAAGTTCTTATCGCTCTACTCATTCTTTTTATAAAGACAAAGCCTTTCGCGCCTGGTTAGACAATGACAAAGCGAAGACACTGCGATTGTTGCGACAATCATTTGCTTTGGGAAATCGCAGGTTCACTGATTTTCATGATCCTATGCTGGACTCATTAAAACAAGATCCAGAATATCGGCCACAATACCTGGCGCTCTTAAGCGAACTGGATGCTGCCTTAGCGGCAGAAAAAATTAAGGTGTTAGAGTTGATTTGCCACAACAACCCAATCGCGGATTCCTGGCAAGCTCTGCCAGAAACCTGCGCAAATTAACAACCTTATTACCCTGTTGATTAGGTCCAAAAACCACTAAAAATGGCGCGACCAAATCTAGAGCTAATTCGTGGTGAATGACTCGTTATAACGGTTTGGGCCTAAGCGACGTTCTGGATCGCTTATATTACGGGCCGTTATTAATGCATTCCAAACTGCACCATAATGTTTTGCCCAGCTAGTTTGAGTATAGGTAAAATAAAACGTCATTTTTCCTAAAATCAAAATACATGATGCCTTATATTTTCCATGTTGACATCTATTTCATATTCTTAAGGGAGTGAAAGTCGGTTATTTTTCGTCGATTAATCAACTGTTTCTACTTAATTCAGAATGCAAGACAAGCGCATCCCGCTGTTGTGCAAACCAGTTTTGTTTATGATGGAACGGCTTTTATTCAAACAGACTTATCTGAGGCGGTGCTCGACTTTGTGGGGGCAATAGCTCGACGACTTCGTCATTTTTTGTATTCAGGTGACTAAGTATCTTTTGGATCACCAATGGGTCTTCGATGCTCGCTATAACCTTAACCGCACCACCGCATTGCTCACACGTTTCAATGTCGATGTTAAAAACCCGTTTAAGTCTTTGCGCCCAGGTCATCGATTGGTGTTTTTGTGCCCGTGTTTTTTCCTGCCCTGTCGGCAAGGCTTGTTTAGTCTTATTTCGTAAGGCTGGTGTTATTGCCACGCAGTGCCGACTGTTTGGTGCAAATACACCATGAAACCTAGTGAGGTTTACGCGGGGTTTGGGTACCAAGGCCGCTAAACGGGCAATAAAATCCAGCGGCTCAAAGATCACATGAGTGGTACCGTCACGGTAGGGTGTTTTGAGTTGGTAGCGCACCTTGCCGTAAGTCGTTATTGCCAACCTTTTTTCTGATACCCCAGAGCGGGTAATATAACGGCACAGCCTTTCCAGTTTACACCTATCCTGTGCATTGCTCATGACACCTGCATGGAGACTGAAGCCTGCCACATTTGCGGCACAGCCTGACGCAAGCCCCTGCTCTGCCATAGGTGCAATGGTTTGCAAGGTAAAGACCTTTCGTCCTTGCTGTTTGCCTGTAGCGATGCGATAAGTAATGGAATACCCGTGAATTTGCAACATCGGTTCGTCTTCCAGCCCATCCAAAGCCAGGTAGTCATTGTCATCATCCCTCACTAATAAGCCCTCGCGTTCAAGAAAACCCGCCACACGCTGGCTAATGCGGTGAGTAAGACTATTCAGTTCACTTTTTGTCGGGGTTTTTATCGGGTGAAAACGCGTTTTGCCATAGTTATCTTCGGCATATACGCCATCGAGGTAGAGCATATGAAAATGGATATTTAAATTCAGCGCTGAGCCAAATCGTTGGATCAGTGTGACCGCACCCGTTTGTGCCGTCTGTTTGTTGTAGCCTGCTTTTTTAGTGATATGTGTGGCAAGTGTGCGATAGACAATACCCAGTACTTTTCCCATGATGCGAGGATAACTGGCAAACAAAAATCTAAGTTGAAAAGGGAAGCTCAATACCCATTGCCTAATGGGCTCATGAGGCAACACATCATCAACCAGCAAGGCGGCGCTTTCTGCCATTCGCCGCGCACCGCAACTGGGACAAAACCCTCGGCGTTTACAACTGAATGCAACTAGGTGCTCATGGTGACAATCTTCACAACGTACTCGCAAAAACCCATATTCCAAACGACCGCACTTGAGGTACTCTTCAAATTCTGACCGCACATACTTGGGTAAATCTTTATCTTGTTGCCTCATGTGGGTCAGAAACTGCGGGTAATATCTTTCAATAATTTGATAAAGAAGGGTTTGCTCTGGTTTATGACGTTCATACTTTACCGTCCCCTCTCTTCTGGCACCCTTTACAAGTGACATAGCTCACACCTATACTGTATTTTTATACAGTATAGGTGTGTTTTTTCATTGTCGGCATGCTGGGACTTTATAGTGCAAAGATATGGGCATTAGTGGTTGAAAAACTAATTAGCCCACCGACCGCTTCTCGCTCCAAGCGGCCTATCTATATAAAAATCAATTCAACTACTAAGCTCAATAACCACAAATCTTTGCCCATTTATATTGCCAGACTTATTTTCTCGGTGTTCTCTGTGGTTAAAACGCTTTGGCCTTGTCACTAGTAGCTAGCCACTATTTACTAGTTTCTAGCCACTAGTCTCTGCTCTATTAAAAATTCACTTCCACTTGCAGCGAGCCAACCGTTTGTGTGTAGTTCAAACTGTCTAAGGTAGAGTGGGATATACCGTGTTCTACTTTGCTGACCAAGTTAACCTTTGCATGCACTGCGATTTGCCATTGGGCTTCATAGTTAATCAAACTGTCGGCTCGCAGTTCATTATTGTTATTGGGCTGCTGGTAATCACTGGCCTGATAGCGCCAGCTCAATTGCACTTGGTTGGCCACACCAAACATATCAAATTTGTGTGAGGCTTTAGTATTAATGCCCCAGTTATCGTAGTCATATTGGCTATCGATGGCGTCTTCGCTTTCAACACTCAGCCCGCCCGACAACATAGTGCGACCGCCTTGAAAAAACTGAAATACGCTGACATTCACACCTTCATTGTCGGCATCACGCTGGGTGATTTGCGCAAACTTTTTATCTTTAAAGTTAAGGGCGCCTCGGACATAAAGCTCAGGGTTAATAAATTTTGCTAAGTACACACTGCTGATATTCAGGTCTAAAAAGCCTTCGCCAGCCAGTGAGGCTTTAGCCAAGTCATGACGTAAACCCACACTCACGGCGCTAAAATCATATTGGGCATCGATACCAAACTGATGAATGTCTAAGTCGTAATCATTTAACTCTTGATAATCTTTGCGTGAATACTGGTAGTTAACATTGCTTGTTAGCTTGTCGCTCACCTGCCACTTACCATGGAATTTTAAGTTGGCAAACAGCGCATTGTCGGCCTTGGCTGCCACTTTATCGAGTTCAGCGACCACCAGCGACGAGTTATGTAACCAACCTGCTGAGGCTTGACCAGCAAAGCTCACTTTAGCATCCTTGGCGTTGGTAAATTCTGCAGAGCCAGCGACGCTTGTTAAGGAATAAACGACGACACCAAATAAAATGGAATTTTTCATGCTACTTCTCCTGAAAAAAACCGGTGAATAATCACCGGTTTGTACTTTGACAATAGGTAAACTAGATACCTAAACCAAGACTACTGGCGATGCTGTTAGTCACTTCGGTCGCCGTTTCTAGCGCTACCGCGCTGGCCACTTGTTGCTCCAATGCCGAACTCACTTGGCTGGTTACCTCTTGTTGCATACTTTGTTCAGTCGTGGCATTTAAGGTTTGATTAAGCGTACCCGAGATGCTTTGATTTACCGCTTGTGTTGCTTCACCGGTGATATTTGCCAAGGCAGTCAGCTCACTGGCATTGCTTGCTACAGACGTGATACTTGCCACAGCGCTATCTAACTTGACTGACTCTTGCAAAGCACCGTTTAGACTAGAGTCTAGGGCTGAACTGGCATCCAACATCTGCTCACTTTGCTGTGAAGCAGCGGCAAGTTCGTCGCCGGCATTAGCTTCTGGTGCCTCTGTAGCTTGCGCCTCATCAATTGTATCTGCTGGCATCAAGGCTGAAGTCGAAGGTAATACCGCACTGAGTTCCATGCTCGTTGCTTGTTTAACATTGCTGCTTATGTTTGAAAGCGTGCCGCTACCTTGCTCAATAAAGGCTGAACCTTGTTGCGTAAACGAGGTACCCACTTCGCTGAGCACAGTGCCAGTTTGATTAAGGGCCGCACCTGATTGAGCAAGGTTTGCTCCGGTATTATTGATTGCCGCTAAAGACACCGCATTTTCTGACTTAGCTGTTGTAGATTCAGTTTTATTCTCAGATTCTGGCTCATCAACAGCAACCGTAGTAGAACTGGTATTGTCGCTGCTGTTGTTGGCGGCTAGCTCAGTGCCTTCGTTACCTGCAACATCATCGTTGCTGGTTTGTGCTGAAGCAGAAGCTTCAGTTTGAGTGTTGCTGTTAGCTTGAGCCTGCATATTGTTATCACTAGCAGAGCCCGACATATTTGTCTGGTTTTGCTGACTAGCCGATACGTTTAACGATACGTTTGAATCCACACCAGCAGCACTTGCGGTGCCCATTAACGCCGTGAAAGTGACAAAACCTAATAGGGTTGAAATTTTATTAATGCGAGTCATTTTAATATCCTCTGGGTTGTTGTGAATGACATTGAGATAACGGGCAAGCACACAAACTTATTCCCAATTAAATTCAAAAAATGTCAAAAAAAACCAGATGGGCTACAAAAACCAAGTTTGCAACGTGATAAAGTTATCCTCCCAAAATATACTTAACACCTTGTAATAACTGGTATTTTCAACTTGGATAACTCTGAGGTTTTTATTAATGCACTGAATTAAAATTTTTAGCTTAAATTTATTCAGCACAACAAAACGAGTGACAAATACGCCTTAGCACGCTGTAATCTGCCAGTCATGTAAAGGCGTTTTAATTGTCGAGTTGATATGTATTTTGTCACTGGCCGTTGAATTAAGAGAGAAACTGCGATGCGTTTATTTTTGGTACTACTTAGCCTATTCACCCTTATAAACCACAGCGCACAGGCTGGTAATGGTGATGGACAAGAACCTTCCAAACCAGTAAGCCAGCTCAAAGTAGAAAGTTTTAATATTCGTTTAGATACCTCACACGATGGCATTAATGCTTGGCCTCATCGGCAACAATGGGTATTAAATCACCTAAATCAAACTCAGCCTGACGTCGTAGGTATGCAAGAAGTATTAGTCCATCAACTCGATTGGCTGGCTGAGCACTTGCCTGATTATGCTTTTATTGGTGTGGGCCGAAATGATGGTAAACGCGGAGGTGAGTTTGTGCCTTTGTTATATAACACACGCACTTTAACCCAATTAGATAGTGGCTATTTTTGGTTATCTGAAACACCCAATGTGCCGGGTTCTATCGGTTGGTTAGCCAAGTTACCACGCATCGTCACTTGGGCTAAATTCACTCATCACAACAAGGTGTTTTTTGTGTTTAATGCGCACTTTAGTCATGTGAGTGATTTGGCACGCCAGAAAAGCGCCGAATTCTTAGTTCGCTACATCCCCACTATTGCGGGAGATTCTCCGGTGATCTTGTTGGGCGACTTAAACACCCTAGATTCAGAACTCGCCTACACCAGCATTGTCGCTGATGCAAAGTTACAATTTATCGATACCGCCCTAGTTAATGGCCACCAACCCGCATCAACCTTTAACGGTTTTGGCAACGCTACCGAGCACAAGCGCATCGACTATATCTTTGTCAGTAAAGGCTTACGTAGCAGCCACTACACGACCCATGAGGATCGTGATGGCGAGCGTTATATTTCTGACCACTATCCGATTTCGACGCTGGTTGGGTTTAAACGCTAAGCCTTAGCATCAGCGTAAATAAAGCCCTTAGTGGGCTCCCCCCAAAAAACTCACTCACTGGCAAATTAAGTCAATTTCGGGCATAGTTCGCGGCATTGGCTTTTGAGCAAGGTTTCGGCAAAAAAATTGGCAAAATTCATGAATAATTCAACAACATCTGCTTTACGAGTCGCTTTAATTTATGTGATTTTTGCCGCTGCCTGGATTTTATTCTCAGATTCGATTGTTGAGGCAGTATTTGGTGATCAAGATTTAATAGCTGAGATCCAAACTTACAAAGGTTTGGCGTTTGTCATCATCACTGCCTTAATGTTGTTTACTCTGGTGCTGCGCAACAATTATGCCTTGGATAGGGCTAATGACACTGACGCTCTTACTGGCTTGTACAACATTAATCTCTTTATCCGTTCTTTAGATTTAAAAATAAAAGAACTAAAACCCAACGAGCGTTTAGTCTTGGGTTATTTGGATATTGATGATTTTAGAATGATTAATGAATCCATTGGCTTTGAACGTGCCGATGAGTTGCTTAAAGATTTAGCCCTGCATTTTGAACAAGCTACTTTGCATGGTTCTGTCGTAGCTCGTATGCAAGCCGATCAATTTGCCAGTTTTAATAGCTTTGGTGAAAACCTCGATATGGAAGCACATGTACGAGGTATACAAATTATCTTTGATCAACGTTGCCGTCATTTTGGTATTAATGCCACTTGTAGTTTGGGCATTGCACTTTACCCCATTGATGGGCGTACGCCTAAAGAGTTAATGGTGGCTGCAACAGATGCATTGGGCATTGCCAAAGAAACCAAAAATGCCATTCAGTTTCATGATAAAGCGATGACTGAAAAAGCCTTACAACGCCGGCAAATGATTATTGATTTGCAAAAGGCGATATCAAGTGAACAACTAACCGTGGTATATCAACCTAAGTACACCTTATCTGATCAGGTGGCGAGTGGTGTTGAGGTATTAGTGCGCTGGAACCATGGACAACATGGGTTTATTTCTCCTGACATTTTTATTCCCTTGGCCGAAGAAAATGGCTTATCCAGCGCCATTTCAAAATTGGTCGTTAAAAAATCCTCGCAAGAACTGGGGCAATCAGGTTTATTAGGTAACAAAATCAAACATGTAGCGGTAAATGTCTCTGCCACTGAATTTAACAACGCCGATAAGATGTATAAACTGACTCAATTTATCCTGACTCAATCAACTTTAGCCACCTGTATGCGCATAGAAATTACTGAAACCGCCACCCTCAATGACATGAAAAAAAGTTTGAGTATTATCTCTAATCTGCAAGCCAGCGGACTCACTTTTTCAGTAGATGATTTTGGCACGGGTTACACCTCCCTAGCGATGCTAAAAGATTTGACCGTAGACGAGATCAAAATAGACCGTAGTTTTGTGTCTGAAATTGAACATGATCCGCGTTCAAGAACTATAGTGAATGCCATTATCGCCATGGCAAAAAGCTTTAATATCAATGTAGTAGCTGAAGGTGTTGAGACAGCCGAACAGCTGCAAGCCCTAAAAGCAATGGGTTGCCAAGAAGCACAGGGTTATTATTTAGGTAGGCCAATGCCTATAAAAGATCTGGTTTTACATCTACAAAACTAAGCTGCTAGCTAGAGTGTTTTGCTATCCAATACTGTTGCAGCTGTTTTTAGTCGAATAGTTCGATGGGCAATTAGTTGCTCATCGCTGGGTTTTAGCCCAATCCCACCTAGCAAAAAATAAATCATCATGTAGTTAAAAGCTATCTACTCCAAAAACCTAAATCATGTTACAACGCATTACTGCCTCAAATATAAAAACTTGCTTTATCACGGCTTATTAGATCACTTAGGCGAGGCGCCTTGTTGTGAAAACAGCCCTAAATCTAAGGAACAACAATGCGTCATCATTTGCTAAAACTCATCGCAGTTGCTTTATTACTACCTTGCGGCTTATTGGCCCAAGCCAGCGACAAAGCCCCCTATCAAGATAAAGCGCTAGAGTTGCTACGTAAAAGTGTGGCCATGCGCACCTCAGTTGGTTTTAATAAAGTACCTGAGTTGGCCCAACTGCTGGCCGATGAATTTAAACAAGGTGGTTTTGCTACTGAAGATATTCATCTTATCCCGATAGAAGATACCGCGGCATTAGTGGTGCGTTATCGGGGTGATGGTCGCTCAGCTAAAAAGCCAATTTTATTGTCTGCCCATATGGATGTGGTGGATGCGCGCCCCGAAGATTGGCAACGTGATCCTTTTACCCTGATTGAAGAAAATGGTTATTATTTTGGCCGTGGCACGGCTGATGACAAGTTTCCACTCTCAGTATTGGCCGCGACATTAATGCGTTTTAAAGCCGAAGGTTATGTGCCATCCCGAGATATTATTTTGGCTTTGTCGGGTGATGAAGAAACCCTGATGAAATCCACCCGCGCTTTAGCAACCACCTATCGCCATTTAATTGATGCTGAATTTGCCCTAGTGGCTGATGGTGGTGGTGGTCAATTAGATGAGCAAGGCAAGCCTATATCCTTTATGGTGGATAGCGCCGAAAAAACCTATGCCTCTTTTCAGATGAAAGCCACCAATCCCGGTGGTCATAGTTCGGTGCCACGTGATGATAACGCCATTAAAGATTTAATGCTGGCACTGAATAATATTTTTAACTATCAATTTCCGGTAGCTTACAGCGACATTACTCGCTCTTATTTTGAACAAATTGCCCCTATGATCGGCGGTGAACTTGGTCAAGCTATGCTGACTTTTGCCAAAGATCCAAAGGATAAAAAAGCCTTGAAAACCCTGCGTAGTCACCCTGAATATGTGGGCTCAACGGGTACGACTTGTGTCCCTACTATGCTCACTGGCGGCCACGCCGACAATGCCTTACCCCAATCAGCAACCGCCATGATCAATTGTCGGATATTCCCAGGGGTCACCGTTGCCCAAACCCTAGAGGTTCTCAGACAAGTCGCTGCCAATGATAATTTAGAGTGGACGGTTTACGACTCAACTTTAGACAGTGATGCCTCGCCCCTGCGCCCCGATGTATTTAGTGCCATTGGCCGGGCTATTCACGACCATTATCCGGCCTTGCCGATTATTCCACATATGGCTTCAGGTGCCTCAGACGGTTCACATTTTAGGGCTGTGGGCATACCCAGTTACACCTTCACTGGTATATTTATGAAAGCTTCTGACGATTATGCCCATGGTTTAAATGAGCGAGTTCCGGTGACAGCTCTGCCGTTTTCATTAAAAATGTGGAATTCGGTACTGAAAGATTTAACCAAGTAATAGCGTGACCAAAGAGCTTTGAGTGTTTCAGAAAGGGCTAAAGCAATGCAAATTAAAGCAGTAGTATGTGGTTTAAGTATCGTATTTTTAGCGGCTTGCCAGACGTTTAAACCGGGGGCAGATTTAATTTTGCTGGATGCGCGCATCAATACTCAAGATGCAGCACAACATTTAGCTCAAGCCATTGCCATTAAAGATGGGCGTATCATCGCCATTGGCACTAATGCACAGGCATTGCAGGCTCAAGGCCACAACAGCCAAGTAGTAAGAATGGCAGGTAAAATGGTACTGCCCGGCCTTATCGACAGCCACATTCATAGCATTGAAGGTGCGCTGGCGATGAATGCTTGTTCAATGGATGATGAAAAACTTTCTATCGAACAACTTAGCGAGAAAATCCATGCCTGTGATCAGCAGCAGCCTGGCGATGACTGGCTACAAGTATTAAACGTGCGTGGTGTAGGTACAGTACTCGACCGTTACATACTCGATGGCATACTAAGTCATCGCCCGTTGTGGCTTGTGAGTACCGATGCTCACGTAGCGTGGGGTAATAACAAAGCCCTTGAGCTCGCTGGGGTGGATGGTACTACTGTCGCACCTTCTACTGGCAAAATTAGCCATGATAGCAAGGGCGAACCAACGGGCATGTTCAGAGATGGCGCGACAGCGCTGGTCAGCAAACATATTCCGCCCATGCCATTGCAACAACGAGTGGATGCCTTAAGTGAAACATTAAAGCAATTTCAGCAAACAGGTATTACTGCATTCTTAGAAGCCAACAGCAATGCCCAAAGTATCGAGACTTTTTGTGCCTTGTATCAGCAAGGCAAACTAACTGCCTCGGTGACTATCGCACTAGGTAGTGATGGTACAGCTGATGACGCCGAATTTAGCCGTTTACTTGACTTAAAAAATCAAGCAGAACAGTGTGGAGTCAAAGCCGATACCATTAAACTTTTTGCCGATGGCGTGATGGAGTTTCCCACTCAAACGGCGGGTTTACTTAGCCCTTACTTTGATATTGAGGGTAAAACCACTAGTAACTCAGGCGAACTGTATCTTCCACCGACTCAACTCAATCAGTTTGTCTTGATGGCCGCAGAACGTGGTTTTAGTTTGCATGTACATGCCATTGGTGACGGTGCGGTACGAGAGGTGTTTGATGCTTTTACTTTGCTGCGCCAACAAGCCCCCACTAGCGACACGCGCCTCAGCATGGCGCATTTGCAGTTAATCGACCCTAGCGATTTTAAGCGCTTTGCTGAACTGGATGTGATTGCCTCAGTCCAGTTATTGTGGGCGCAACCTGATGAATACAGTTTCGATGCCATTGCACCTTATTTGGGTGAAGATCGTCAGCGCTTAGTGTATCCCGCAGCATCCTTATTAAATCAAGGCGCAACCTTGGCCGGTGGCAGTGACTGGAATGTATCGAGCTTTAACCCTTTTGCCGCCATCGCTATTGGTCAGTCACGCCTCAATGCAGAGCACCCCGAATACGCCGGGTTAAATGTTAACGAAGCCCTAACGACCGAACAATTACTCACCGCTTACACTATCAATGCCGCTAAAGTGCTTGGTCAGCAAAACAATATTGGCAGTTTACAAGTGGGTAAACAGGCTGATCTGATTGTACTGGCCGCGCCAATTGACAATAACAGCAGTGCCTTTGATATCACCGCGACACAGGTGCTAGCCACAGTAATAAAAGGCCGTGTGGTATTTGGAGAATTAATTCAAACGAGTAAAAACTAAGTATAAAAAAAGTGTAACACAGCACAATTTATTACTATCCAAAATTCAGTAATTTGATTAGTGTAAGTCGTTAATTCGATGTCACGCGTGGTGCTCTATACAACGCTTGATGAATCTCTAATTAGCGGTAAACATACATAATAATAAAACACACAACACACAAGGGAATTCTATGTCCGTCACCAAAATAGAAAAATTAAGCTTAAGTCTGGTTGGCTGTGCAGTCATTTCTGCTCTGTATGCCACACCTTTATTTGCTCAAGAAGAGCCTGTTGTAGAAGACGCTGGAACAGAGCGCATCATGGTTACTTCACGAAGAAAGTCAGAAACCATTGTTGAGATCCCAATGAACGTTTCTACTGTTGGCGCAATGGAAATCGCTGATCGAAATTTACTTAATAAAGAGGATTTGTTTCGTTCTATTGCTGGGGGAGCAAGCCCTAGAGGAGAGCTAATATTACGTGGACTCAGTGGTGGCAACGGTTCTGGGGGGACTACCACTCAACGTCCTATTGGCACAACTAGCACCTTTACCGATGATGTTCCTTATAATTTTAGCGACCTTTATGATGTAGAAAGAGTAGAAGTACTACGTGGACCACAAGGAACTCTTTACGGCTCGAACGCCATTGGCGGTACTGTGCGAGTGATAACTAAACGTCCGCAATTAAATGAATTTGAAATCAATGCATCATTGCAGGTTAATAGTGAAGAAAGAGTCAAAGGTTTAGATCAAAGGTTATATGCCACTGTTAACCTGCCTCTTTCCGAAGAAGTTGCTTTACGAGTAACGGGTAGCACCTCTGATGACCCTTTAAGCATCACCAACGTCAATACGGGTGTACAAGGTAATATCCGTTCTAATTTCTTGCGCGCCCAATTATTGTGGCAAGCGACAGACGATTTAAGTTTTAACGTGGGGGTTATCCACGACGAATTTGAAAAAATAGGCACAGATACCGCAGATTTAGCCACGGGTGGTGCTTATTATGAAGCCTACCTAACGGCTAATGCCGATGCGCCCTTTGGTTATGATGTGGAAATTGGTATAGCTCCCGAATGTGCAGGTACACGAGTTGAGTGTATGAGTTCTGGTTATATCGCCGGAGGTACAAACCCGCGTTATAACGGCTGGGAATTGATGGACGGCACTGTCAATGACGACACCAATATGGTGACCTTGAACATTGTGCATGAAAACCTATTTGACTTCGCTACGCTAAATTATTCTGGTTCTTATCGTGAATATGATGACTATGTGGGCACCAGCGCTAACTGGTCACGCAGCGACGCCAGCGATATGTTCCGTACGTGGATTATCAATGACTTTCAACGTAAACGTACTACCCATGAATTACGCCTTGGTAATCTAGATTCAGACAGCAATTTTGACTGGACCGTAGGTTATTTCTATGACAAAGATGAAAACGGCAAAGGCAATAACCGCCAAGATCAGTACCACGGTGACGGTAATCGCGGTAAAGCCATAGCCTCTGCCTTTTGGGGAGATTATTGGGGTTACTTCGGTGGTGAATGGGAAGGCAACAATGGTGAATTAGTCGTGGTGAATACTGCAGCTGATTTAGGCATGTTGTATTGGAATAACCCCGAAATCAATTACAGTGAAGAAGTATTGGTTAGTTATGCCACCGAAAGTTCATTTTTTGGTGAAGCCAGTTATACCCTAGAAACAGAAGAGATGGGTGAGTTCGAATTCACCGCTGGTATCCGTTTTTACGATTTAAAAGACCGTGAAAAATCAGAAATAAAAGGTATTTGGGGCTCAACCTCAAACTGTGATCCGGATGATCCTTCAGATGATGCTGAATGTACTCGCCCCGACTTAGCGCCAGGCATACCTATTGTAAACAGGCCAGATCAAGGCGGTAATGAAAGCGGTAATCGTAAGAAGTTCAGTGTGTCATGGCGTCCTGACGCTGACATGTCTGTTTATGCCTTATATGCTGAAGGTTATCGTCCAGGGGGTAACAATATTTCTACCTTACCTCAGGCTTGTCGTAATGATCCAAATGCGAGTTACTTCCAAACTCGTTATGAGTCAGATTCCATCGATAACTATGAGATTGGTTACAAAGCGACTCTTATGGGTGGCAAAATGAATGTCTCTACCGCCGCATATCAAATAGATTGGACCGGTGTGCAAGCTGAGATTTACATGGGTTGTGGTTTTAGTTTTACGGCTAATGCAGCTGAGGCCAGATCACGTGGTTTAGAGATTGAAACATCAACCCATATTGGCGATGAACTGGTACTTACTGCAAATGGTGGATATATGAAGGCAGAAATGCTAACAGATGTTGAATCTATTGGTGCACATGCTGGTGATGATATGACTCAGGTACCTAAATACAATGTTTATATGGCATTGGATCAAGGGTTTAGGATCTTTAACCGTCAAGCTTATGTACGAGCAGAATTGGAAGCCTATGGCGAGTATAAAACTCACTTTGCAGGCACCGAAGAAGACGTAATTGACGCCTACCAAAAATTCAATCTATCAGGTCGCATTGAGTTGCAAGACGGCATAAATGCCAGCTTACATATCAATAACTTGTTTGATAAAGAATATCTTAATTGGCGCAGCACTACCGGTAATAGCTACGGCAATTATCACTATGCGGAATATGGTAGCGGTCGTAACGTAACCTTACGTTTAGACTTTACTTTCTAAACAAGCACTATTAAACACATAAAAAGGGCTGCATCTGCAGCCCTTTTTTACATCTGCGTTAAATCTATATACATATTTGTTTACCTTTACATAGAGGCCAATTTAAGGAAATAAGATAGAATCATTTTGTCAGCAAAAGCTTAATAAAATTTGGCTACTCGGCCTAGATAATGAGGAAGGATATGAAATTAATCAGATGGAGCATTTTACTTGGGTCCTTGCTCAGCACGGCCTCTGCTTGGGCCTTGACCCAGGCCAAAGACGTGAAAAGCTTTACCCTAAAAAATGGCATGCAAATCATGGTGTTGGAAGATAATTCGATTCCCAATGCCAATATGTATTTATTCTGGAAAGTGGGCTCGCGCAACGAAGTTCCGGGGATCACCGGTTTAAGCCATTTTTTTGAACACATGATGTTTAACGGTGCCAAAAAATACGGTTTTAAACAATTCGATCGCGCCATGGAAGCTGCCGGTGGCGCTAATAATGCTTACACCACAGAAAACTCCACGGTATATACCGATTGGTTTCCAGCCGACAGTTTAGAGTTGATGTTTGATTTAGAGGCTGATCGTATACAGCATCTCAATTTTGATCCTAAGGTGGTTGAAAGTGAAAGAGGGGTGGTGACTTCAGAACGTTCTACCGGCTTAGAAAACTCGAACTTCAGATCCATTTGGGACGAAGTTAAAGGCGCCGCTTTTCGTGCCCATCCTTATAGTTGGTCGGTTATTGGTCATGCGTCTGACATCGCCAATTGGAGCATGGAAGATTTACAGCAATTTCATAAAACCTATTACGCACCTAACAACGCCATAGTAGTGGTCGCGGGTGCGGTAAAAGTCGAAGACGTAAAACGTTTGGCCGAGCAGTACTTCGAACCTATACCAGCACAAGCTGAGCCTAAAAAAATTCATACTGTTGAGCCTGAGCAAAAAGGCGAAAGAAGGGTTTATTTGCAAAAAGAATCAGTTTCAACGCCTAATATTATGCTGGCCTTTCACGTACCAGAGAGTAAACATTCAGACTATTATGCGCTGAGTATGCTCAGCGATATTTTGGCCACCGGCAACAGTTCTAGGCTTAATCAATCACTGGTTTATGAGCAGCAACTGGCCACTGAACTCTTCACCTATTTCCCTGAATCTATTGACCCCAATTTGTTTTATATCTATGCGGTTGCAGCACAAGATGTAGAAGCAGATAGACTAGAACAAGGGCTGATAGCACAGCTTAATTTGATAATGCAAAAAGGCGTTACTGAAGAAGAATTACAGAAAGTCAAAAATCGCCGTTTAGTGGATTTTTATCGTGAAATGGCCACCATCAATGGTAAAGCCAACACCATAGGCACTTATCAATTATTCTTCGATGATTACGCTTTATTATTTAATGCACCCGAGAAATTTGCCCAGGTGACAGTGGCCGATATTCAACGTGTTGCCAAACAGTATTTACGCAAAGCTAACCGCACCGTTGGGGTGTTAGCTGCACAGGAGGATAGCCATGAAACGGATCTTTAATTACCTCATCGTTTTGTCATTTTTAGTCACAGCGTGTTGGTCGCAGGCGGCAGAATTTACCCTGCCTAAATATCAAAAGTTCAGCCTCAAAAATGGCTTAACCCTGTATTTGTTAGAACAACATGAAGTGCCCTTGATTGATGTACTGGTGACGGTAAAAGCCGGAGCGGTACAAGATAATCAAGCAGGACAAGCCATGCTGACAGCCGACAGTTTGTTACTTGGTACCACCAAGCTCGCTAAACCCAAGTTTGAACAAACCATGGATTTTGTCGGCGCTCAAGTGTCGAGTGGTGCAAACCTAGAATACTCTTACGTCAAACTGTCCATGGCCAAAGTTGATCAAGACAATTTATTGCCTGTGTTGCGTGATGTGCTGCTGTCGCCCGCTTTTGAACAAGCTGAATTCGACAAACATAAGACCCGTTATTTAGCTCAACTTGAACAACAAAAAGAAAGCCCCAGACAAGTGATAAAAAGCTACTTCAATGAAGTGCTGTATGCAGGGCATCCTTATGCTAGCAGCGTCGACGGCACAAGCGCCTCGGTAACAGCCATTGACTTAGCCAATGTGAAACAGTTCCACGCTAAGTGGTATCAACCCAACAATAGCGCCATAGTGATTACCGGTGATTTTGATAGCAAAGCCATGAAGGCCAAGATCGAGAAACTCTTTGCTGACTGGCAGGGTAAGGCTCCCGAGTTCACGCTGGATCAAAATTTACCCACTCCAAGCGAAGCCAAGGTATTACTGGTAAATAAAAGTGATGCCAATGAAAGCACCTTTATGATCGGTGGCGTTGGCATTAAGCGCAGTAATCCTGATTATGTAGCGCTGTCGGTGATCAATACCGTGTTAGGTGCCCGTTTTACCAGCTGGCTCAATGATGAGCTACGGGTTAACTCTGGCCTTACTTATGGAGCGGGCAGTCGCTTTGATAGTCATTTGGCCGGTGGTAGTTTTTATATCTCCACTTTTACTAAAACAGAGTCCACCAATGAAGCCATGGATTTGGCCTTAAGTACCTACGCTCGTTTATGGGAAAAGGGTATCGACGAAGCCACCCTTGCCTCGGCTAAAGCCTATGTAAAAGGTTTGTTTCCGCCAAAATATGAAACCTCTGAAGATTTAGCCTGGTTATTAAGTGAGATGTTTATCTATGGTTTTGATGAAGGTTTTATTAATAACTTCTCGAAGCAAGTGAATAGTCTGGATATCAAACGCAGCAAACAACTAATCGACACGTATTTCCCCCAAGACAAATTACAGTTTGTGGTGGTAGGCAAGGCAGATGATATTCGGGATAAATTAAGCAAATACGGCAAGTTAAGTGAAACGGATATTAAGTAGCTAACTAAGTCACTGTGGTAAGTGACCTAGCCTTTATACCTATTTATTCCCGTTGAGTAGGGTGATCTTAGGGTCACCCTTTTTGTTTTTAATCCTGACAGTCGCGTATTCTTGCTTATGAGGTAGATCTGGGATAGCGTTGATTTTTACTGTTTTCTGAGGAGCCACTAGCGCCCATGACCCTGTTGATTATTTACGTATTGATAGCCTTGGGGTTTTCATTTTTATGCTCAATAGCTGAAGCCGTTATTTTGAGTATGTCCTCCGCCTATGTATCGGTGTCGATGAATAAAGGGCAACAATCGGGCGTAATATTACACAAGCTATCAGAAGATATTAATCGTCCGCTGGCAGCAATTCTGACACTCAACACGATTGCCCATACCATGGGAGCCGCAGGCGCCGGCGCCCAAGCCGCAGTGGTTTTTGGTGATGCCTATTTAGGCTTAGCCTCGGCGGTGCTGACTTTATTAATCTTGGTTTTTTCAGAAATCATCCCCAAAACCCTAGGGGCGACTTATTGGCGGCAACTCGCCGCGCCAACCGCCTATTTTTTGAAATATCTAATCCTGATTTTGTACCCCTTTGTCCAGCTATCAAACAAGCTTACTAGCCGTTTCACCGAGGAAAGCCCTTTAAAAGGGCTCAGCCGCGGTGAGTTATATGCCATGGCTGAGATGTCACATAAAGAAGGACTATTAGAATTTCAGGAAGCTAACATATTGCAAAGTTTGCTGAGCCTAGATGCATTAACCGTTAAAGATGCGATGACACACAGAACAGTGGTATTTAAAGTGTCTGAAGACATGACGGTCAATGCGTTTTTTCACAAACATGCATCGACAACATACTCGCGCATTCCTGTTTATGAAGACGGAGAGCCTGAAAAAATCAGTGGCTATGTCATTAAAAGCGACTTGTTATTGGCTCAAGCGCGGAATAATGGCCATAAAATACTCGCAGAATATCGTAAAGACATGATTGCCTTGCTGCGCAGCACACCTTTAGCACAAACCTTTCGTCATTTTTTGCAATCCCGTAGCCATATGTTGTTAGTGGTTGATGAATATGGCGGTATGGATGGTATTTTGACCCTAGAGGATCTATTGGAAAGTTTGTTAGGTTTTGAAATCGTCGATGAAAAAGACAAACACATCAGCATGAAACGACTGGCTCAGCTCATCTGGAAACGTCGAGAAAGAGACTTGTTTAACCACAATGAGCAGGAATAAAGCAAGGGCATTGCACACTACAAACTAAGTGAAACGGATAGTAAATAACGACATTAAGTTAGTTAACCTTAAATATTAACTGAGCTGCTATATAAGCCGAAATTGCTCGTTCTTCGTATCGCCCATGTAGTTTGTTTGCTTTATAAACTAGAAGCAGAATAGCGACAGATATAGTGGCTTAAATCCAAAAATGGTGGTCTTGATGAAACGCTTTGTTCTTATAATAATCTGGGTATTATGCAGTTTTTCATTGTTAGCAAGTCCTCAAGATGTAACTCGTTGGCAAGAACAGGCCGAGCAAGTCACTATAACTCGTGACATTTGGGGCATTCCCCATGTTTACGGTAAAACTGACGCAAACGCAGTTTTTGGTATGATCTACGCGCAGGCCGAAGACGATTTTAACCGCATCGAGCTAAACTATTTAAACGCTATGGGGCGTTTGGCTGAAGCAGAAGGTGAAAGCGAGCTTTATCGCGACCTGCGCATGAAATTGTTTATCGACCCTGCTGATATCCAACAAAGATATCAGCAAACTCCTGTTTACCTGTAAAAGCTCATGAATGCTTGGGCGGATGGTCTTAACTATTACCTTTATTCTCATCCTGAGGTAAAACCTAAGGTGCTCAATAAATTTGAACCTTGGATGGCGCTCACCTTCACCGAAGGCAGTATTGGTGGAGACATTGAAAGCATTGATATCAAAGCCCTTGAAAGCTTTTATAAGCAAGGTAAATCTGCACCAAGGGTAGCGCAACTGACGCAAGATCCTAACGCTGAACCACAGGGCTCTAATGGTATTGCTATTGCCCCGCAAAACACTAAAAACGGCCACGCCTTACTCCTTATTAATCCCCATACCTCCTTTTATTTTCGCGCTGAGGTGCATATGCAAAGTGATGAAGGCTTAAATGCCTATGGTGCAGTGACGTGGGGCCAGTTTTTTATCTATCAGGGTTTTAACGAAAACACCGGCTGGATGCATACCTCGAGCGGCGCGGATTTTATTGACGAGTATTTAGAAACCATAGAACAACGTGCAGATGGCTATTATTACCAACACGGCGCTGTATGGAAAAAACTCAAAGAAAGACAGATCACTTTGCCCTATAAAACCAAAACGGGACAACAGGCAAAAACGCTCACTGCTTATTTTAGTCACCACGGCCCCATTGTACGTGAACTCGATGGACGTTGGGTCAGTGTCGCCTTATTGCAGAATCCTATTGATGCGCTAAAACAGTCTTATGGTCGCACTAAAACCACTCATTACGCCGACTATCAAGAAAATATGCGTTTGCATACTAACTCATCCAACAATACCCTGTTTGCGGATTCAACAGGCAATATCGCCTATTTTCATAGTAATTTTATCCCCCGTCGTGACCCGTCATTTGATTGGAAAAAACCGGTCGATGGCAGTAACCCCGCCACCGACTGGCAAGGTTTACACACACTCGAAGAAACCGTGGGTGGGCATAATCCAAAAAGTGGCTATCTGAACAATACCAACAATTGGCCATGGTTGATGGCAGGGCCAAAACACAGCCCTAAGCCAGAGGATTACCCAGCCTACATGGAAAATTACCCGGAGAATTATCGCGGCATCCACGCCATTGAAGTACTTGATGGCAAAAAAGACTTTACCATTGATAGTTTGGCGGCGGCTGCCTACGACAGTCATTTAACGGCTTTTGATGTGTTACTGCCGGTTTTATATAAGGCCTATGATGCTGCACCGGTGACTGATCTTGCTGAGCAAATAAGCCTGCTCAAGGCCTGGGATCATCGTTTTAGTGAGAGCTCTACCGCAACCTCACTCGCTATATTTTGGGGCCAAGAACTGCGGCGTAAAGCCGCCGCTGACAAAATAGCGCAAGCCACGGCCAGCAATCGCGGCCTAAGTTTCGACGAGTATGTGGTGGAATATAGCGCCCACATTGCTCTCAGCACCTTGGCAGAAGCCAAAGCACAATTAATTGCTGACTTTGGCAGTGCACAAACACCTTGGGGAGAGATCAACCGATTTCAGCGCCTGACGGGTGACATTGTGCAACCCTTTGATGATGCAGCACCGAGTATCCCTGTTGGTTTTACCTCTGCAACTTGGGGCTCGTTAGCAGCCTATGGCCAACGCACATTTAATGGCACAAAACGTATTTATGGCACACGTGGCAACAGTTTTGTTGCTGTGGTTGAGTTTGGCGATAAAGTAACAGCCAAAGCCATCACCGCCGGTGGCCAAAGTGGCGATCCATCAAGCCCCCATTTTAATGATCAAGCAGCACTGTATGCAGCAGGTAAATTACGCGATGTGTATTTCTATACTGCAGATATTGAAAAAAATACTGAACGTAAATATCACCCAGGAAAATAATAAGCAGGACTGTTGAGTTCGGATACTGGAATAGCAGCTAAAAATTGCGACAACAAAACAAGGTCTTGTTCATCAACTGCAAACTTTAAAAGGCTCCACTAAAAGCCTCGGTACTGAGCCCGCGGCAAGCCATCTTGCTTAATGGCTGCTTCTAACAATTGGGTGTTACATATTGCCAGATGAGTGCGCTTTTTTGGCAATGTTGGTGATAGTCCTTTTTGTAACAGTATAGATTGCAGAAAAACCTTTCTATTATACCAATTCCATTAAATAAATAGGCACTTAGAACGCGTCCAACGGTTAAGGAACAAGGCGTCGCTATGCAGGAATGGTCTTAGTCCTTCAAATAGCGAGAACGCAGAGCCTTATGCGTGGGGCGTTCCCTTTGGGCGAGTTTTGGCTACCAACAATGATGGTGGAAGGAAGAATAACGCACGACTATATGGATATAGGAGCGAGAGCGAAGCTAGATGCCAGATTCTAGTTTCTAGTTTCTAGTTTCTAGTTTCCAGAGCCCTTATTTGTATGACGGTTGTACAGCGATAATTTTTTTAAACTAGTAACTCGCGTCGCGCTACTTGACCTACTATTAATCTATTTGCTTGATGCGTAACTCTTTAGGCACGGCAAACTCAATGTTTTCTGGGCGGCCGGGGCGTTCAATGGCATGGCTTGCGCCCCACTCTTTTAAGCGATTGACTACACCTTGTACTAAAACTTCGGGGGCAGAAGCTCCGGCGGTTACACCAATGTTTTTGGCGTTTACCAGCCATTCACGCTGAATACAATTGGCATCAGCAATCAAATGGGCTTGTGCGCCAATCTTTTCAGCAAGCTCTTTTAAGCGGTTGGAGTTAGAGCTATTTTGTGCACCTACTACTAACAATACGTCACAGTCGGCAGCCAGTTCGCGCACTGAATCCTGACGGTTTTGGGTGGCATAACAAATATCATCTTTACGTGGGCCTTCGATGGCCGGAAACTTTGCGCGTAAGGCATCTATTACGTCTGCCGTATCATCTACCGATAAGGTAGTCTGACTGCAATAATACAGATGTTTAGAATTTTTAACCGTCAAGCCTGCCACATCAGCCACGGACTCAACCAAATAAATCCCACCTTTGGCGTTATCATATTGGCCCATGGTGCCTTCAACTTCGGGATGGCCTTGATGTCCAATCAAAATACATTCAGTGCCTTTTTTACTGGCACGCATCACTTCCATATGCACTTTGGTTACCAGTGGACAGGTAGCATCAAATACTTTTAAGCCACGGCTATCTGCTTCACTACGCACGGCTTGTGATACTCCATGTGCAGAGAAAATCACTATGCTGTCGTCTGGCACTTCAGCCAGTTCATCAACAAAAATAGCACCACGTTGTTTTAGCCCATCCACCACAAAACGATTATGTACGACTTCATGACGCACAAAAATTGGCGGCGAAAACAATTCCAATGCACGTTCAACTATCGTAATCGCACGATCAACTCCGGCACAAAAACCACGTGGATTAGCAAGATGAATTTGCATAGCTGTTTTCCTTTAAAACGATATTTATGAACTTAAATTAACCGACAGTATTTCAACATCGAAGGTGATTTGCTGACCTGCCAAGGGGTGATTAAAATCAACGGTGACTGAGTCACCGGCGACCGAACGAATGATACCAGGCAATTCAGAACCGTCAGGTTGAGTAAAAGCGATAATCATGCCCTCTTCAGCCGGTGCATCGACACCAAACTTGCTGCGATCCATGTGATAAATATTGTCTGGATTAGGCAGACCAAAGGCGTCTCTAGGCGCCAATGTGAAGGATTTTTTGTCGCCACATTTTAGACCTAACAAACAGGCTTCGAAGCTAGGGGTTAAGTTACCATCACCTATCACTAATTTGGCCGGTTTATTATTGACTCTGGTGCTATCAGCTGCTGAACCATCGGCTAATTTCAAGTCAAAATGCAAGACCACTTCGCTGCCCGATTCAATTATCGCTATCGATTGTTCATTCACAAATTGTGCTACATCAGTCATTTTTTAACTCTTTATTTTTAAACATATCGACGATCAACAAGGCTGCACCAAGACAAATGGCACTATCGGCAATATTAAAGGCCGGCCACACCCAATCCTGATAGTAGAGCACCAAAAAATCCACCACATGACCTAAAACGATACGATCATATACATTGCCCAGCGCACCACCAATGATCAAACAAAAGGCCACAGGCAACAAAATTTGCTGACGGGAAGTTTGTTTAAGCCACCATAAAATCAGGCCTACCACGACAAAAGCGATAACAGTGAAAAACCAGCGTTGCCAGCCACCGGCGTCACTTAAAAAACTAAATGCCGCACCTGTGTTGTAGACATGAGTTAGGTTAAAAAACGGCGTAATCTCCACCGCTTGATACAACTCGATGTGTTCTACCGTTAGTTTTTTGGTGTATTGATCTAATACAAAAGTCAGTACGGCCAGCCATAAAAAGCGCCAGCCTGTTTGACTAAATAAGTTTTGATTAAACAGCTTAAGCATAAGCGCGCTTTTCACCTTCACCATCAACGTTTTCTACACAACGCAGACAAATTTCTGGATGCGCTGCATTGCTGCCGACATCTTCACGGTGATGCCAACAACGACTGCACTTTTGACCAGTTGACGCACTAATCTCAAGCCATAAACCATTGATTTCTGTAGGGTTAGCCTGAGTAGGAGCTTGCTCGACTGCAACGACCTTGGCGGCAGAGGTAATCAGTACAAAACGCAACTCATCTTCGAGTTTATTAAGTACGGTTGTTAGCTCAGCCGTCGCGTAAATATTCACTTCTGCTTGCAATGAGCCTTTGATGACACCGGCTTTACGCGCCCCTTCGATACCACGGTTTACTTGCTCTTTAACTTCAAGTACTTGCAACCAAAAATCATTATCAAAAGCCGCATTCACGTGTAAGTTATTTAGGCTTTCATACCACGTCTGGGTAAACACAAACTCCTCTTTGTGCCAGCTGAGTTCTTCCCATAATTCTTGAGCAGTAAAGCTCATGATGGGCGCCATCCAGCGCACTAAACCTTCGATAATATGATACAACGCGGTTTGACAAGAACGACGTGCATGGCTATCGCCTTTCGCTGTGTATTGGCGGTCTTTAATGATATCTAAGTAAAAACTACCTAATTCAATCGAGCAAAAATGCATGAGTTTTTGCGATACCACCAGCAAATCATATTGCTCGTAAGCGGCAATAATCTCTTGCTGAATACTGGCCGCACGTGACACAACCCATTTGTCGAGCTCGACTAGCTCATCTAATGGCACCAGATCCCTTGCTGGTTCAAAACCTTTGAGGTTAGCCAATAAAAAGCGTGCGGTATTACGAATACGACGGTAAGCATCGGCTGAGCGATTAAGAATTTCGTCTGATACTGCAATTTCACTGCGATAATCAGTTGATGCTACCCACAAACGCAGAATGTCAGCACCAAGTTTATTGATCACTTGCTGGGGTGCAACGGTATTGCCTAAAGACTTAGACATCTTTTTACCATCACCATCCACGGTAAAACCATGGGTTAGCACTTGTTTGTAAGGTGCTACACCTTTAGCGGCAACCGAGGTCATCAGTGATGACATAAACCAGCCACGGTGTTGATCCGAACCTTCCAGATACAAATCTGCAGAAGCAGGAATATCATCACGGCGGTCAACTACAAAATAATGAGTTACGCCTGAGTCAAACCATACGTCAAGAGTGTCGGCAACTTTGACATAAGTCTCGGCATCACTACCTAACAGCTCAGCGCTATCAATATCCCACCAGGCTTGAATGCCTTTTACTTCAACCAGTTTTGCCACTTGCTCTAACAAAGCATCGGTATTGGGATGTAATTCGCCACTGTCTTTATGCACAAACAAGGCGATGGGCACCCCCCAAGTACGCTGACGTGAAATACACCAGTCTGGGCGACCTGCCACCATAGATTCGATACGTTGTTGACCCCATTCTGGGATCCACTGAGTTTGTTTGATTTGTTCTAACGATGCCTCACGTAACCCTTTTTTATCCATACTGATAAACCACTGGGGAGTCGCACGGAAAATAATTGGCGTTTTGTGGCGCCAGCAATGGGGGTAACTATGCACATAAGCGTGATGATGCACCAAAGCACCTTGCTCAAGCAGCACATCAACCACATGTTGATTGGCTTTAAAGACATGCTCACCAGCAAATATCTCGGTGCCTTCGACATAAACGCCATTGGCGCCAACTGGATTAGCCACTTCAAGATTGTAATGACGTCCCACATTAAAATCTTCTACACCGTGGCCAGGGGCGGTATGTACACAGCCAGTACCCGATTCAGTCGTAACGTGGTCACCTAAAATAACCGGCACTCTAAAGTCATAAAAAGGATGTTGTACAAGCTGATTTTCGAGCGCAGCGCCATGACAATAACCCAAAGCGTGATAGTGCTCAAAGCCAAATCTATCCATACACTCAGTAACTAAGTCAGAGGCAATAATTAAACGTTCCTTGCCCTCTTTACCATTAATCTGCACTAAGCTGTATTCAAGTTTAGGGCTCAAACACACTGCACGGTTAGCTGGCAGGGTCCAAGGTGTGGTGGTCCAGATCACTACGGAGATAGCGCCTTCACCCACTTGTTTATCTGAGTCGACAAAACAAGCTGTAATCGCAGCTTCATCACTGGCCTTAAAGCGCACATCAATAGACGGTGATGACTTATCCTGATATTCCACTTCGGCTTCAGCTAAGGCAGAACCACAATCGGTACACCAATGCACCGGTTTAAAACCTTTTTCTAAATGGCCTGAACGTACAATATTGCCCAGTTCACGAATGATGTCAGCTTCCGAGCCAAAATCCATGGTTTTATAGGGTTTGTCCCACTCACCTAGTACACCTAAGCGAATAAAATCGGCTTTTTGTCCTTCGATTTGTTTTTCAGCATATTCACGGCATTTTTGTCTAAATTCAGCCGCGCTGATTTTAAGCCCAGGTTTACCGACTTTCTTTTCGACCATTAATTCGATGGGCAGACCGTGGCAATCCCAACCAGGAATATAAGGCGCATCAAAATCCGACAAGGTTTTTGACTTAACAATAATGTCTTTAAGGATCTTATTAACCGCATGACCAATGTGAATATCACCATTTGCGTAAGGAGGGCCATCATGCAAAATAAACGGTTTTTTACCTTTTTTTGCCAGACGAATTTGCTGATAAAGGTTTTTAGCTGTCCATTGTTCGAGCATTTTAGGCTCGCGCTCAGCTAATGCACCACGCATAGGGAACGCGGTGTCAGGCAAATTTAAAGTAGCTTTATAATCACTCATTGTTGGTTTAATCCAAGTTGTTCACTGGGTTTGACTAAAATTGTATCAAGACAAGGCCAACATTTGTTGCGCTTTTTTTGCGTCTTGCTGAATTTGTTGATGTAACTGCTCAAATGAATCAAATTTCATTTCTTCTCGGATTTTATGTACTAAGGCAACCGAGATAAATTGCCCATATAAATTTTGATTAAAATCAAACAAATGCACTTCTAGCTGAGTGCGCTGACCATTAACCGTGGGGCGATGGCCAATATTTGCAACCCCAGCATAAGTTTGATTTTTAATCGTGACTTGTACCGCAAAGACCCCATTAACCGGCACTTTCACCCGTTTCATTTTTAAATTAGCGGTAGGAAAACCTATGGTTCGACCTTTTTTATCGCCATGTAATACTTTGCCCGCAATACTAAACGGACGCCCCAGCATTTGTGCAACTAACTTAAAGTTACTGTCAGCAAGCGCGGCGCGAACGGCAGTTGAACTTATCCGGCAATCTTCCACCCGAAAACTCTGAGTGCTTACCACCTCAAAATCACATTTGAGGCCTTCTTGTTGCAAATAGGCAAAGTCACCTACACGACCTTTGCCAAAACGAAAGTCATCACCTACCACTAAATATTTTACACCTAAGGAATCCACCAACAGATCTTCCACAAAATGCTGAGCACTTAGGGAGGCAAATTCACGGTCAAACTTAACACACAGCAATCTGTCGATGCCAAGCCCTAATAATTGGCTGTATTTATCGCGCAATACACTCAGGCGAGCGGGAGCATTATCAGGTGTAAACAATTCTTCTGGCTGAGGCTCAAACACCATAACTGTGGCAGGCAAACCAAGTTGCCGAGCTTTGTCTACAACTTGACTCAGCACAGCCTGATGGCCTAGATGCACACCATCAAATTTACCTATTGTTAATACACAAGCCCGATGTTTTTCTCTCAGATTGTGTAAACCGCGGATCAATTCCACCTAATATCTCGTTATTGTGTTTCGTAAGTACTAGCGGTAACTAGCTGTACAATGGTCTCTTGCCAGAGAAATCCAATGTACCCAAATAATATGGCATAGCATTGTTTCAAAGGCGCGGATTATATCGAACTGCGCCATGATTGAAAGTAGTTAGCTGCGACATATTGTTTTATTAGCCAGCACAACAACCTTAGCGCTGGGTGCTGAAACACTGTTTACGCACTCCCATCAACAATAAAGCAAGTAAAAACACGCTAAAACCAGCGGTGATAAGCAGCAATAATTGATAGATTTTATTTAGTAAAACAAACTGCACCCACTCAGCAGTTGAAGGACTGAGATAAATAACACTACAAGCCATCAACACCGACGCTATAACAATTTTAGCCAGCAATATTATGGTTTTCTGACTAGCGATATACACACCACGTTTGTGCAAGGCCCAGTACAATAAACCCGCGTTCATGGTTGCTGAAATCGAGGTTGCCATCGCCAAGCCGACATAGTCATAAGGCCATACTAAGATAAGATTAAACAGCATGTTGGCGGCCATACACCAGATGCCAAATTTAACCGGTGTTTTGGTATCTTGGCGTGAATAAAAGCCCGGAGCGAGCACTTTAACCAGCATAAAACTCAGAAGCCCAAAGGAGTAAGCCATCAAACTCGCTGCAGATTTACTGGCATCTAGCGGGCTAAACTCACCTCGCTGGAAGATGGTCAACAACATAGGTTCGGCAAGCACAAATAACCCCGTTGCGGCTGGAATACCTAATACACAAACCATTTTAACCGCCCAATCGATATTCGCTTGAAAGGCTTGATCGTCTTTAGCGACATGATTGCGTGATAAGGTGGGTAAAATAACCGTCGCTATGGCAATACCAAATAAACCAAGGGGAAACTCTAATAATCGGTCTGAATAATACAACCAAGCAATAGCGCCAGTGCCTAAAAAGCTGGCAATCATGGTATCGAGCAATAAGTTAAGTTGCCCTACTGATACCCCAAACAAAGCTGGGATCATTAAAGTTCTGACTTTTTTGATATCCGGATCTGACCATCCCCATCTAGGTCGCACTAATACACCAGCCTTAATCAGAAACGGAACTAAAAACAATAATTGGGTTAATCCTCCAATAAACACGCCCCAAGCGAGCGCAAAAGCAGGCTCTGAAAACTGATCAGATAGATAAATAGCACAACTAATTATACTAATATTGAGCAGTACTGGCGTAAAAGCCGCGGCACCAAATTTGTTGAGGGTATTAAGTATCGCCCCCGCCAAACCGGCTAATGAAATAAATAATAAGTAAGGAAAAGTAATTTTTAGCATCATTGATGCGAGTTCATATTTGAGCCCGTCAGGCCTGTCGTTGAGATATTCAACAAACCAACCTGAGGCAAATAAGGCCGCGAGTATGGGTGAAGCAATAACACCAATTAAGGCGACTATTGTTACAATGACACCAAGAGTGCCGGAAATTTTGCCAATAAATTGTCTTAAATGCTCCTCATCACCGGCATTTTTGACATCGGTCAGAACCGGTATAAAGGCTTGAGAAAAAGCGCCTTCAACAAACAAACGGCGTAAAAAGTTAGGAATTTTATTAGCTAAAAGAAAAATATCAGCATTGGCTCCAGCGCCCAATAAATTCGCTACCACGGCATCTCGCACTAAACCCAGAATGCGGGAAATAAAAGTCATAATACTGACTATCACACCGGACTTAAGTAATTTCCCCGACACCTAATACACCCGCTTACACAAAAGCCGTTATTATGCGTGAAGCGGCCCCAAACAGTCTATTAATTAGTAACTTATTCTAAATATGGAAAAAACCAAGCCCACAATTGGCCTGCAAACCAGTGGAGCTAATTAAATGATTCGTTAAAAGACTCAAACTTTGCTTATAAAACCCGCAAAACCATTTGACATAGGGCCTTGCTATCTGGATAATCCGCACCCTTGAATTTTGACTAGTATTTTTTGGGAGTTACAACTTGGCTAACATCAAGTCTGCTAAGAAACGTGCTATTACTTCGGAAAAGCGTCGCCAGCATAACGCTAGCCGTCGTTCTATGACACGTACATCTTTGAAAAAAGTAATCGCTGCGATTGCAACAGGTAACAAAGAAGCTGCACAAGCTGCTTTTGCTGCCGCAACACCTATTCTTGACCGTATGGCCACTAAAGGTTTGATCCACAAAAACAAAGCTGCTCGTCATAAGAGCCGTTTGTCTGCACAAATCAAAGCACTAGCTTAATTTTTGCATTGGATTATAAAAAAAGCGCCTTCAGGCGCTTTTTTAGTTTGCGTAATTTATCCCCCTCATCCTTGAAACTACACCTTTGCTGTTTGCACTCATTCATATGCTGCCGCGGGTAATTCCAATGATATGAGGTATTTTGGATATCGTTTTAACTTAAGTGACTTAACAAACTTTTTAGCCAATTTACCACTTCAACTTCTGGCTCTAAAGTTTCACAAGCATCAACTTCTAACAAATCCGCAATTGGCTTACCCTGTAATTCTATAAGCAACTCAAATATTTGCCTGCCTGCACCACAAAAACTGTCGTGATAACTACTGTCACCCAAGCCCGCAACGGCAAAAGGTTTGTTTGCCATTAATGGGAATGCTGAGCGTAAGTCTTCGATAAAAAACTCTAAATTGGGCGGAACGTCACCTTGCCCGGTGGTTGAACTAATCACAATCACACTACTTGCTGCTTGAAAATCTGCCACACTCGGATCTTTATAAATGTCCGCGTCTAAGCCATTGGCAGCTAACATAGTTTGCACATCTTCCGCCACATTTTGAGCGTTACCGTAAACACTCCCAACAAATATCCCAATTTTACTCATTGCCTAGTTTTTCCTCTGTATTTAATTAAGAAATCGTTTGTGTTAACAACTCACCACTTAAGTCCCAATGAGCCAACAACTCGGTTATATGGGCTGCAGGTGCACAATTAAAGCTGAGTTGTTGAAAGGTGATAGGGTGCATTATCTCCATTGTCTGACAGGTCAATGCTAGCCCTGAAAACCCATACTGTTGTTTTAAAAATTGATTATGTTTGCCATCACCGTGGGTAGTATCCCCAACGATGGGATGATTAATATGCCCCATATGTCGGCGCAATTGATGTTTACGCCCCGATTGGGGCTCAAGTGCCATCAAAGAATATCGAGCTGAAGGATAACGACTCACCGCAAAGGGCAGCTCAAAAGTCTGTAATCTACGATATGAGGTAAACGCTGTTTGTGGTTCTTTATCTTGTTTCGCGTTTTTATCGGCAATTTTATCAAGCTGCTCTTTGAGTGCATAATCGATATCACCCTGTTCTGGCGCATGTCCGCGCACAATCGCAATATAACGTTTATAAATTTGCTGAGCGCTAAATTGCTCCCCGAGTAATCGGGCGATCTCAGGACTTAAAGCAAAAACCAATACCCCAGAGGTAGGCCGATCCAAACGATGCACCGGAAATACGTGTTGATTAATCTGATCACGTACCAACTGCAAAGCAAATTGAGTTTCGTGTTTATCCAACATGCTACGATGCACTAATAAACCCGCAGGTTTGTCTATTGCGACTAAATAGTCGTCTTGATAAATAATATTTAAATTCAAAGGCTTATTCTGCAAAAAGTTGGTCTATCTGGCGAAGTATGGGCAAAATCAACTGCCGTTGTTTGAGCTCGCTAAAACATTGCTCGCCCATAGCATAAAGCCCCATTTGGTTGGGCAAAGGTTGTTTAAGTTGCATGCACTTGTTCAGTTTAGGGATAAAAATAAATTGTAACCATTTCTCAAATGCCATGCTATCACAGGCAAAAGGAGCGTTACTTAACATCGCTTGCTCTGTAGGAATACTTTCTGACCACAATGCAAGCTCACCCATAGCAGTTGCTAATTTTTGCAACTGTGTTTCGACTTCTCTTTGACTACGTGGCATGATCCCGCTTCTTTGTTATTAGGCCTGAACATGCAAATTAGTCCAGCCCTAAGTGAGCTACAATGCGCTACACAAAAGCGCCAAGGATAACATGAGTCAGATTAATTCCATCAGCGAATTTCTGCTGCACGCAGGCACAAACTATCGTATTTTTGATATGGGTAGAGCTATTCGTCCCATTACCAGCCAATTATTTTTAGATATTGAACTTGGCAATATTCCCGCACATTTTCCTCGGGCACAACATGCTTGGTTCGGTATTATTTTTTTCAATCCTACAGAGGCAAAAGAGCACTATATTTGGTTTATTAAATTACCTTTAGACGAACAAGGTTTGGTGCTCAATGCCGCTCGCCAGCAGTTTTTACAAATTGTTGTTGATGCCTTAGGCCAACAACTCGATAAAAACGCCAATAATCAATTACCTGAAAATCCCTATACTTTTGTGCCAGCTCAACAACAAAGAGCGGATTTTAATAGCTTGAGTCGACTGTCACTGGTTTTACCTCCTTCTCAATACTATGCATTAGCCGCACAATATGTGAAAAACCCACAAGTTGTTGAGTGGCAAAATCTGTCTATACAAGGCATCGCTGACCTCGTTGCATATATCCAGCAAGAGCAACTAGAAGATACATTAATCGCGCAGTTTCAATATTTTTCGCCTGAAGTACAGCTCGCTTTTTGTCAGTCTTTTGAAAACCACTGCATCACTACAAAATGCAGCAACATGCTACTAGATTGGTGGCACAACGGTGCAACCACACAAGAAAGGTTGCTCGCTCTACTAAGAGCCCTGAGCCAAAGTAATGAACAATCTCTGCTAAATAGCTTTATTCAACAGTTGTTAGAACAAGAAGATTGGCTCAGCCAAGATGTGCTGATTTTACTCGCCGCACGTCATTGGCAACGTTTAGATAAACTTAACTTAATGCGGGACTTTATGCATAAATTGGCTGAGAGTGGTAGTGGCTTGTTTGTCGCATTATTTCGAGACCTCGTGCTAATACCCGACACCAGAGATCAAATGCTGAAGCTCTTACGTTGCCCAGATAAACCACTTAGCCTAACCATTGCCATTGAACACCTGTTTGCGAGCCAAAACCTATGAATTTATTTGATCTAATAGTGCTGCTGATTATTGTCATCACCTCAGTCCTTTTTTGGCGTTTTCGTTCCATGGCAGAAATTGCCAACAGCCATTTGACTGACTACTGTGAAAGACAAAACTTACAATTATTGAGTGTCGCTCGCAGCAAAACCAAGCTTGGCAGTTATCGTGGAAAACTAGACATACATTGTGAGTTTACTTTCGAATTTTCAGGTAATGGTGAAGATAGTTATAGCGGAGTATTAAGCATGGTAGGTTCAAAAATACTCGATCTTTATACTCCTGCATATCGAGTACATTAATATTCTAGCGGGCAGGTAAAACGCCCGCCCGCTCAAATTGTTAGGGCTTGATCACCAATACATCACATACCATATTACTGACAAGGTTCGCCGCGGTATCACCAAACAAGCGATCCATAATGCCATGATCAGCATTGTTACCAATCACCACTAACTCTGCATTTAAACGCGCTGCAGCATCAGGAATAGCAAAATCAGGGGTACCCGACACTATATGCAAAGAGTGCTCAGATAAGGTCAAACCAGCCAGATATGATTGAATCAGTTCTTGATGTTGGCCTTGCACACTGGTGGTTCGTTTAAATTGACCAGACTTTTCAACTTCAAATGACATCGAACATACTTCGCCAAAGAAACAATCAATCACGTGCAATTGCCCAGATAAAATCCTCGCCAGCTGATCGCCACTTGCGAGTATATCCACATTAAGCTTATGATTAATTTCACTTTTATCATCAATATCTAGACAACATAATACCTCAATGTCTTCATCCCAGAGCCTTGGTTTGACTATCCATACGGGGCAAGGACAGTCAGTGACAAAATAACGTTCAGTTTTGCCACGAAAAATGCCATTGAGAAATTTATGTTCGGTATTGGATTTTAAAATAACATCACATTGGTTGGCTTCAAGAAAGCGACCAAATTCTTGAGTATCAAAACCATTCAGATTGAAAACAATGCTTAACTCAATATCATAATTAAACCCTGCAAAACACTCTCGAATTGCACTTGACTGTTGCTCTTGCCACTCATCTCGATTTTGTGTACTGGTTGATTTTTCAATCTTGCTCTGGCGATAAACCGTCAGCTTGTTCAGTTCTTGTCCCAAACAAGTCAGTGCACGTTTGAGTGCTGCCATATTTTGATGTTTATCTTCTATCAACACTACAGCATGTTTAAACATTGTCATTAGCCCCTTTGTGAGACAAGCAATCGCCCCAACTGAAATTTATACTTGGCAAAACATCTATGCAGTTTAGCTGATTAAAAGACGAGGAGTAAAACAGAATTAATGGCTAAGATATTGAATGTATTTAAATATTATCAAAAGTGCAGGTATTTAGGGGGCGCTTAATGAAAGCAAACAAAAAAGGCGCACTCTGAAGTCTATTCAAAATGCGCCTGTTTGTTGAATTTTGAGAATCCGTCTCTGCTATCCATTGCAAAATCTATCCTGACAATATCCTTATTACGCCCTTTCCCTCGTTCTCACTTTCCTAATGAGGCGCTAATCCAGCGTGTCCTTTGTCCTTTCATCTCGTTCATCCTTAACGAGGCACCATCCTAGGTGAGTCCACTATCCCTTGCTTATAGCCTAATAAGCTAGCATCCCTGTTATCCAATCCTTTATCTATTCTCCGAATAGACTAGGCATCCAACCTATCCTTTTTTAATTCCTTTTTAGGTAAACCCTTTACCTGTGACTTCAATCCCGAAGTTGTCCTAGTTCATCCCTGTGTCTTCCTGACTCATCGTGTGTCCTTGTGACGGGTTAACTATAAATCAATCAGCTAAGTTTACTAGAGAGGCAAAATTATCTATACGAGGAAAAAGGGTAAGCAAGGATAGGATCAAAAATTAAATCAATAAAAAACAATAAGTTAATTTAAACACTAAGCAGATAACGTAAGTTTTTTACGCATTTACTTACAGCTATGTACGAGATCTCTTACACAGCTGATAGGTAATCACCTAGTTGAAGATATAAGGAAAAATGTTGTGACAACCTCATTTTCTATGCCTGAACATTATATGTCCTTTAATTCGCCCCACTTGTAACTCTTCAATTAATTGGTAATCACCGTCGGCAAAAAACGACAAACACTTAGGTAAGGTAACAAACATACCTACACCTTCACTTTTAGGGTCTTCCAACATTACGCTGTCGATGGCACTCATTAATACATGGCCTAAACCATGGTGTTGTTGATCAGGATGCACACCAATAAAAGACAACATATGAAAATAGCTACTTGGCATGTGTTCACGTACCACAGATTCTTTTTCAATCATTTGTTTGGTACCAAGAAACCCTGCAGTTAATAGCATTTTCAAACGCCAGTGCCAAAATCGATTTGGCTCCAACGTAGTGCTTGGCTCAATTAAACAGGCAACAGCTAATAACCTATCGTTGTCAAACAGGCCAATCATAGGTTGTTTAGTTTGCCAAAAAGCATTCAGTTCTTCACGAATTGCCGAACGTAGACGTGATTCATAACCTTCTTTTTCTACTTCAAAAATATTAAGAAACAAAGGATCATCATGATAAGCAAGGTACAAAATAGATGCTGCAATTTTTAAATCTTCTGCCGTTAAAAATATTGCTTTTATATTACTGATATCAGCCACTTGAGCCTCACATGATGTCGACATTTACACTATCCATGATGATTTTTTACCACTGTATCCTAACCTTTTGCACTTGTTAACTGTATGATTAACATTTTATTAATATTTGCAACTTTGCCCAAAATAATTGGAATTGTGCGGCGGCTAATGAGTACAGCCAATAAACGTGCATTGCAAGGATAAAGGGCTTAACGGAGAGGAATAATGGAACATAACCATACGGCTTTAAGCGATCTATTTGCTCAACTCGGTTTGTCAGCAGACCAGGAAGCAATAACTGAATTTGTACAAAAAAATGCGGGGTTACCTGCTGAGATAAAAATTGAAAATGCCCCTATCTGGACTAAACAACAGGCGGCGTTTTTGCGCTCAGCCCTAGCAGAGGACGCTGAGTGGGCTGAAGTGATTGATCAACTTAACGCACTACTACGTTAAGTTGTTCCAATTTCTGACTTTACACTAATGATTTTTTATTAAGCTGTAGGCTGTATCGCCCCAGCCTGCTAACAAGCCATTTTTAAAAATTAATGGGGTACATTCGTCTTTGGTTGTGACGCCATCCCCGGAAATGCGCTGGGTTCTGAAAAAGAGGATTTGAAATTTATCACCTGCTTTTTCATAATATTCATTAAAATCAGGAGTACCAAGGCGCATCGAGATGTCATGTAAACTTAGATCAGGCTCCAGTTTGGCGATAACCCCACGATTTTTTTGCTCTTTATCTTGCCAGTCTGAGTTGTGACCGTATTTACCATCGCCGTCAACTGAGATAACACAACCACTCAAACAAAGTGATGATCCTATAATGGCTGCCACAATTAACTTTTGCATGTTTCCCATGAAACTCTCCCATAAATCATTTTATAAAATGTCATTTTTGTCGCAAAATGTCGGGACTGAATAAATGCCCAACATTTTATTCAGGATTGACATATTCAAAATTGAGGCCATAAAGATAAGCATTTGATTTTACATAACTTATCTTATTTTCTGTATAAACAATAATTAATCACATAGTGAAAAACAAAACTTTTTGGGGATATTGACCACATAATGCAAAATGCACATTATCTTATAACTCTGTGTCAACGACTCCACCAAATGGGTAAAAAGCCCTCAGTGGCGCTTATACGCCAATATGCTGATCGCTCATTAGCCATACCAGAAATTGTTAAAGCATTGCAAAGCTGGAAAGTCAGTCCGGCATTGAGTATTGAAGAAGAGCAAACCACCGCACCATCCACCACAGAATCGTCTCTTGAAGCGCGTGTGAGCACTTTAGAAACACTGGTAGCTCAACTAAGTGCACAGCTCGAAGCCCTGCACAAACCTTAATATTTTAACTGGCAATCACAGGCTCAATCGACGATAAAAAACTGGCGATATCTGGAGCAATTACTTGTTTGGGTTCTAGCCCTATTTGCTCTAATACCACCTCGCCACTCATATTCTTTACTGACAGAATAAAATCTTCCTCTTCGGTTAGGGCAAAAAATATCGTTTCTGTTTGTTTTAAACGTCGTTTCATCAATATGTGGCCAATCAGATTTTGTTGCAGTCGTTCAAAATCTGCTTCATTCCACAGTTGGATCAGCTCCAATTTTCCAGAGGCATGTTGTGCTGATAAATGCTCGCTCCAGTAACATTGATAATAGGTGCTGATACTCGGATGCAGTTGTAAATCCAAGGCTTTTTCAAAATCATGCCAAATTAAAGGTTTATGTTGTTTAACTGGTTGCCACGAGACTAACCCACCTGCTTCACCTAATGATCCCTGCGGTATGTAACATAATGAAGGCCAAGCAGGATCATATTCAATTTGTAATGCTGAATTTATTGAACGACTTGTCTGCAAAAATTTATCGATAAAACCATTCATTGCATCAATAACTGCTTGTGCCATATTTCACCTAAGACTGAAAATAAAAGGCGAATTTATCATTTATCTTCATGGAGCGGTATTAATCAGAAAAATCGGATCCATTTGTTTTCGCTGTTTCGGTTGTAAGCTAAACTACTAAATACTTTGGTAAACAATGATTTAAAAAAACAGTAATGGATAATCAAGCAGATAAAGCCCGTATTTTAGCCTCGCTCAGTTTAGGCAAAACAACCCCATACACAGAAACCTATAGCCCAGAGCTATTACAAGGTGTGCCTCGTAGCCTAAATAGAGATGACCTCAATTTAGCTGATGACTTACCTTTTCAAGGCGTTGATCGTTGGAATGGTTATGAATTGTCGTGGCTTAATGCCAAAGGCAAACCTCAAGTAGCCATTCTGCAATGCGAAGTACCTGCCAGCTCGTCCAACTTAATTGAGTCCAAATCCTTTAAACTGTATTTGAACAGTTTTAATCAAAGTAAATTTGCCTCGTTAACACAAGTGCAAAACATCATTAGCCAAGATTTATCGGCTTGCGCCAAAGAGCCAGTCAAAGTCATAATACTCAGCCCTCAAGAATTTTCATCTTTAACACTTTCAACCTTAGATGCACTATCTTTGGATGAACTGGACATAGAGGTTAGCGAGTACCAACTTAATCCAGAGGTACTGTTTAGCAGTGATGAGTGGGTTGAAGAAAGCCTCTGTAGTGATTTACTTAAGTCCAATTGTTTAATTACAAACCAACCCGACTGGGGCAGTGTTTTTATTCGTTATCAAGGGAATAAAATTGATCACGAAGCCCTGCTGCGTTATTTGATTTCGTTCAGGCAACATAATGAATTCCACGAACAGTGTGTTGAGCGTATCTTTTGTGACATTATGCGTTATTGCAGCCCCAATTTGCTGACAGTGTATGCACGTTATACCCGTCGTGGTGGCTTAGATATCAATCCGTTTCGCAGCAACTTTGAAAGTATTTATCCAGAATTCCGACTGGCGCGACAGTAATCAACCGGCAAGCCATTAAGGCTCTTTTTCTTTTTAGTGAGAAATATCATGCATAGCATACAACTGAATCCATTGGGCTCGATGAGCCAGTTATCCCAGCTCGAAGTTGACTCACTCAGTAAATCTGCCGATGGTGAACTCTATCAATTGTTCCGCAACTGCTGTTTAGCTGTGCTGTATAGCGGTGCTGAAATCGATAATTGCGAAAACATTTTTGAACCCCATCATGATTTTGATATCAAGCTGATCAGTCGGGAGCGCGGGGTAAAAATAGAACTGATTAACCCCCCAGCTCAAGCTTTTGTAGACGGAAAATTGATCAAGGGCGTACATGAGCATATTTTTGCCGTGCTACGCGACCTACTGCACATTGGCGCTAAATACGCATTAAACAAACATTTAGGTAACGATGACAGTGCTTATATCACCAACTCTGTGTTTGACATGTTGCGCCACGCTCAAGCCCTTAAAAATACAGCAGAACTTAATCTGGTTGTTTGCTGGGGTGGCCATTCTATTGGTGAAATTGAATATCAATATACCAAAGAAGTGGGTTATCAATTGGGGCTTAGGGAGCTCAATATCTGTACAGGTTGTGGACCGGGCGCCATGAAGGGCCCAATGAAAGGTGCGACTATAGGCCATGCCAAACAGCGTTACAAAAATGTGCGCTATTTAGGTATTACCGAGCCGAGTATTATTGCAGCAGAGCCACCTAATGCCATTGTTAATGAATTAGTGATTATGCCTGACATTGAAAAACGCTTAGAAGCCTTTGTCAGAATGTCCCATGCCATTATCATCTTCCCAGGCGGAGCAGGTACCGCGGAAGAACTATTGTACTTAATTGGTATTATGCTCAATGAACAAAACAAAGAGCAAATCTTGCCGGTGATCCTAACAGGCCCTGAACAAAGTAAGGCCTATTTTGAATCTTTGGATAACTTTATCGGCTTAACCTTAGGCAAAGAAGCACAAAGTCTCTACGAAATTATTGTTGGTGACCCAGCCAGAGTCGCCAGTACCATTAAACAAAAACAAGCCTTGGTTAAAAATTACCGCAAAGCAACGGGTGACTCATTTGATTACAATTGGTCACTAAAAATATTACCGCAATTCCAACAACCTTTTATTCCCACTCACAAAAATATGGCAGGCCTGAATTTACATTTTGACCAACCTAAAGCAGAATTAGCCGCTAACCTACGCAAAGCTTTTTCGGGCATAGTAGCTGGCAATGTAAAAGCTGAAGGTGTGAAATTGATAAGAGAAAAAGGTCCGTTTCAGTTGCACGGTGACAAAGCCTTAATGGACTTAATGGATACCTTGTTAGAATCTTTTGTCAAACAACAAAGGATGAAACTGCCTGGTTCTGACTATCAACCTTGTTATCAAGTAATTAAAGAGTAGGTGTGAGCATTTTAGGGTAAAGCAGCTTAATTTTGCGCTTAACACCCATACATTCTCGCTCAAATAAAATACAATTCGACATAGACAGAATAATAAAATTGGTAATTAATGAATAATAAAATTGCATTTAGAATTGGTTTAGGCGTATTTGCATACGCCATTTTTGTGGTCGCTGTTTTGACTTTTTATCCAGACAAACCAGAAGATATGGACTGGAAAGATCGCGAAGAATTTAACAAAGTTCAAGTAAGTAAACTCGAATTAGGTTTGAACAAACAAGCTATTCTTACCTTACTGGGCAGTCCAGATATCAGCGAAGCCAAACGCATTGGCGAAAAAGAGCTGCAAGTCATGTTTTATCGTACCCAACATAAACAATCTGACGGCATCACCACAGCAGATGAATGCACTCCCCTGCTGTTTGTTAATGGTCAGTTGATCGCTTGGGGTGATAGCGCATACCAAAGCTATATTGATGGCTAATTTATAAGTCTGTCGCCATTCACTAGAAAAAAATGCTTAAAAATGCTATAACACGCGCCCTCAAAATAGTAGGTTGAGTGTCATTAGCATTCAATTTATAAGCTACTCCAACGACAGGAATATATATGAGCAAGCAACGTATCACCGTTATCCGTGGCGACGGAATTGGCCCCGACATTATTGACTCAGCGCTGCAAGTACTGGCAAAAGTCGGTTGTGATTTCGAATATGACTTCGCCGATGCTGGACTGGTTGCTTTAGAAAATCATGGCGAATTATTGCCTCAAACGACACTCGATTTAATTTCCCAAAATAGGATCGCGCTCAAAGGTCCTCTCACCACACCAGTAGGTGAAGGCTTTACGTCGATTAATGTTAGTCTGCGCAAAAAATTCCAGCTTTACGCTAACCTCAGACCGGTTATCTCATTTAAAGGTACTAAGGCGCGCTACCAGGATATCGATATTGTAACCGTCAGAGAAAATACCGAAGGCATGTATTGTGGCTTGGGCCAAATAGTCTCGGAAGATGGCAGTGAAGCTCAGGCACTGAGTAAAATCACTCGAGTAGGTGCTGAACGTATTGTGGTTTACGCCTATGAGTTAGCGCGCCGCGATGGCCGTAAGAAAGTCACCGTAGTGCATAAAGCGAATATTCTTAAATCTACATCGGGTTTATTTTTAAAAGTTGCCAGAGAAGTCGCGCTGCGCTATCCAGACATTGAATCTACCGAGATGATAGTTGATAACGCATGCATGCAATTAGTGATGAATCCCCATCAGTTTGATGTGATTGTAACCACCAATTTGTTCGGCGATATATTATCTGACCTGTGTGCAGGTTTAGTTGGAGGTTTAGGTATGGCGCCGGGCGCTAATATCGGCGAAGACTGTGCCATTTTTGAAGCAGTACACGGCTCCGCGCCAGATATTGCAGGTAAAAACCTAGCTAATCCAACGTCAGTTATTCTTGCTGCAGTACAAATGCTTGAATACTTAAAAATGGGCACAGAAGCTGAAAAAATAAAACAAGCTCTTAAACAAGTGATCGAAACAGGTGACCGTACCACTCGCGACTTAGGTGGTGTGCACGGAACTAGCGATTTCACGCAAGCACTACTAGAACGTTTATAAACCCTCTGAATGCTGGTATTATTTTTATACCAGCACTTAATCTCAAACCAGAAATATATTTACCGTCGACTCTTTACCTAATTTATCTCCTGAACTAATGTTTTGTTGATGCATTCGCATCTTCAAGGATCTATTAACAAGGAATATTTTATGAAAAAAATCTTCTCTGTATTACTCATATCCGCCACATTTTTATTACCCGTTTCCGGTTTTGTATTAGCAGACTCTGCAACAGACAAAACAAAAGCGGTGCAAATGAAAGTGCAAAAAATCAACTTAAATACTGCATCATTAGACGAGTTGACGACGTTACCGGGTATAGGCGAGAAAAAAGCGGCAGCCATTATCGAGTATCGTGAAAAATTTGGTAAATTCACTTCGCTTGAACAATTGGCGGAAGTTAAAGGAATAGGTACAAAAATGCTTGAAAAACTGCAGGATAAAATCAGTATTTAGAGCAATAAAGTAGCTCGGTATCAATACCGAGCTACTTTCAAGATTATAATTCTAAACCTTTCAGAAAGGCCCTAAAATCAGTACCCAATTCAGGATGGCGTAAAGCATATTCAACATTCGCTGTCATATAACCAAGTTTACTACCACAGTCATGACTACGACCTTTCATATAATATGCATCAACTTGCTCGGTTTTCATCAAAGTTGAAATAGCATCAGTTAGTTGAACCTCATCACCCGCACCTGGGGGCGTGAATTCAAGTAGATCCCAAATCTCTCCAGACAAAACATAGCGCCCTACCACGGCAAGATCAGATGGTGCATCCTCTAAATCAGGTTTTTCAACCATATTATAGATTTT
This sequence comes from Paraglaciecola hydrolytica, assembly GCF_001565895.1. GTDB lineage: Bacteria > Pseudomonadota > Gammaproteobacteria > Enterobacterales > Alteromonadaceae > Paraglaciecola > Paraglaciecola hydrolytica. Next base: position 163,069 of record NZ_LSNE01000007.1, on the reverse strand, counting down.
GCCAGACTCGCCCGGTTTTAACGATAAACCCTCAAGATCGACAATGCCATATTTGCTGACATCTTGTTGAGGCACTTGCTCAACCATTATTTGGCTAACACGGCTAGTATTAAATTTAGCGACCATATCAGCCAAGTTATCCTTTTTCGGATTACTAGTATATTCATCAATAATAACGTCGGGTAATACCACTGCAAAAGGTGCATCACCTACCATAGGGCGAGCACATAAAACGGCATGACCTAAACCTTTAGCAACACCTTGTCGCACATGCATAATAGTCACGTCTTTAGGGCAAATGGCTTTTACCGCCTCTAATAACTGACGTTTAACCCTTTTTTCAAGGGTTGCTTCAAGCTCAAAACTAGTATCAAAGTGGTTTTCAATACTGTTTTTACTGGCATGTGTCACCAATATAATTTCTTTAATGCCAGCAGCAACACACTCTGCCACTACGTACTGAATAAGCGGCTTATCCACCACAGGTAACATTTCTTTAGGAATTGCTTTCGTTGCTGGCAACATTCTAGTGCCAAGTCCTGCAACAGGAATAACGGCTTTTTTCACTTGACTCATTTTTTAATGCTCCTTAACAGATAACCCACGTCCAATTGCATAATAATGCAAGCCATATTCCAGCATGAGTTTTGGCTCAAATAAATTTCGACCATCAAAGATTAATGGCAAACTCAACTTACTTTTTATCAAATCAAAATCTGGTGCTCTGAATGCTTGCCATTCAGTACAAATCACCAAAAAGTCAGCACCTTCAAGCGCGGCTTCTTTGGTACCCATCAACGACAGTTCAGGACGGCTACCATAAATACGCTGAGTTTCTTCCATAGCCTCAGGATCAAAGGCTTTTACCTTAGCTCCCGCAGCCCATAATTTTTCCATCAATACCCGACTTGATGCCTCGCGCATATCATCCGTATTAGGTTTAAACGATAAGCCCCACAACGCGACCGTTTTACCCGCCACATCACCATTAAAATGGCGCAGGATATATTCAAATAGTTTCTCTTTTTGTGCGTAGTTTACCGCTTCCACTGCTTCTAATACCTTAGCAGTGTAACCAACACTTTGAGCACTGCGAGCTAAAGCCTGCACATCTTTGGGGAAACATGAACCACCGTAACCACAACCCGGATAAATAAACTGATAACCAATACGTGGATCAGAACCTATACCTTTGCGCACATTTTCGATGTCAGCGCCTAACAGCTCAGCTAGGTTGGCCATTTCATTCATAAAGCTGATTTTAGTGGCTAACATACAGTTGGCGGCATACTTTGTTAGTTCTGCACTACGGATATCCATTACGATGATTTTATCGTGATTGCGATTAAAGGGTGAGTATAACTCGCGCAGCTTTTTCTCTGCTTTAGCACTATCGGTACCCAAAATAATGCGGTCAGGGCGCATGCAATCGTTCACTGCAGCACCTTCTTTTAGAAACTCAGGATTAGACACCACATCAAAAGTGGCAGTTTTACCTAATTGCGTCAAAGTCTCGTCAATTTTCGCTTTAACCCGGTCAGCAGTACCTACAGGCACAGTCGACTTATTGATGACTATTTTATGTTTTGTCATGTGAGTAGCAATGGTTTTTGCCACTGCTAGTACATATTTTAAATCGGCTGAACCATCCTCATCAGGAGGGGTACCGACCGCAATAAAGATAACTTCTCCATGTTCTACACCTCTGGCAGCATCGGTGGTGAAATCAACTCGCCCTGCTTCATAGTTGCTTTTAACTAACGGAGTCAGGCCCGGCTCAAAAATAGGAATATGCCCTTGTTTTAGCTTATCAACTTTATTTTGATCCACATCGATACACACCACATCATGGCCAACTTCAGCCATAACAGCAGCCTGCACCAAGCCAACATAACCAATCCCGAATACTGTTACTTTCATATTCTTAATTATCCTTATTAAAATTTGTTTGATCATCGCCCAAGTCGATGAAGATATCAACGCAGTTAACTTGTGAAAATTGAGAACTAAGCTATAAATGTTTTTTAACACTAACATTTACACTTTAAAAAATTATAATTTGATCCATTTTGTAAAGTCATATTGAACATCAAACGGTAATAACCTAAAATCCTCACCCGATAAGGATGTCATTTATAAACGCCCTCCAATATTCATAAGGTAATGTTTTCATGAACTTTTCCTATTTACCAATAAATAATAATTAGGGTTTGACCTTGCTAAGTATAATTTCAATTTCATTGTTCGCATTTATCACTTGTTTTTCCTGTGTTTTAACTTTTCGTCCTATCGCAATAGGTGTAGGTTTGGTAGACAAACCTAACGGGAGAAAACAGCACAATGGTGAAATTCCCATAGTGGGAGGTTTAGCCATTTACATAGCAGTGATTTTTAGTAGCTTTTTGTTCATTCAATTAGACTCCAATTATACCCTCTATCTTATTTCAACATCATTTATGGTACTGATTGGAGCATTAGATGATTTCTATGACCTAGATGCAGGCCTACGATTAATAGCCCAATTTCTAATCGCCTCATTAATGGTATTTGGTGCAAATTTATATATTTCCGATTTAGGTGACTTATTCGGAAACGGGAATTTACAACTAGGTGTATTTAGCCAAATTTTTACACTTTTAGCTGTCGTTGCAGCGATAAATGCTTTTAATATGATGGATGGAGTAGATGGCTTAGTAGGGACTTTGAGTATAAATGCGTTTATTTCTATTGCGTTTTTAGCATTTGTATCCGAAGTGGCATTTGATACGGAGTTACCTGCAATATTTTTGGGAGCAATAATCGCATTTTTGTTTTTTAATTTTGGGGTGATAAAAAAGGGGAAATATAAAATATTTATGGGTGACGCTGGCAGTATGTTAATTGGTCTAACTATAATTTGGCTACTAACGTATTCCACACAAACCGAGAACTCTATCATGAAACCAATTTCTGCGGTTTGGATAATTGCAGTGCCAATCATTGATATGTTTTCTGTAATGTTAAGACGAATATCCGCTGGATACTCCCCATTGAGAGCCAGCAGAGACCATCTTCACCATTTTATATTAAGTAAAGGGTTTGATAATAGAAAAACAACTCTCATAATTGGGTTTGGCTCCGCAATATTGAGTG
>NZ_LSNE01000007.1:149022-159789 GCF_001565895.1 Paraglaciecola hydrolytica | reverse complement strand
TGGGTATTATTGCTGAGATGTACCAAGTAACTTCCAGTGCAATGATGATTGTTTTTATATTAATATTTTCGATTTATCACTTTTTTCTTTCCCGCCAAGATAAATTAAGAAATGTTTACACCGTGCATTAATTTAAACTTCTTTTCAAAAAATCAACATTTACAATTTATGTCAGGACTTAAATGACCAAAAGAGAATGTGAGGAACATAAAGCTATCCCACAACAAGACATGATGCTAACAGTCCCTATATATGCATCCAGAAATAATGATGAATTAATTACTATTACAGATATCATTTTCGCACTAGGAAGTAACAAAGTTTTAATTGTATTATTGGGATGTTTTTTCATGGTTTTAAGTTCTATTGCAGCTTACATGCAAACGCCAATTTACAAAGCGGAAATAATTGTAATTCCTTCAAAGAGTTCCCAAGGGAATTCAATCAACAATATTTCTAGTCAATTAGGTGGGTTAGCAAGTTTAGCGGGTGTAAACTTTAATAATCAGGCAGTTGATAAAACCCAAATAGCTTTAGAACAAATTTATTCTAAAGTGTTTTTGCAAGAGTTCGTAAATAAACACAATATATTGGTGCCTCTTTTAGCTGCAGCCACATGGAATGAAGATATACGTCAGCTTGAAATTGATGAAACTCTTTACAACACAAATGAGGGAATTTGGATTACTAATGACTCTCACATAAAAACATCACCAGATATTTGGGATATACAAAATAAATTTAAAGACATACTGAAAATTAGTGAAAGTAAAGCAAGTGGATTAATTAAAGTAACTCTTGAACACTCATCACCGGTACTTGCAAGTAACTGGCTAAATTACCTTATTACCGATTTGAACCAATTTAATCAAAATGTAGACACTCAAAGTATTGAGAAAAACATCATTTATTTGAAAGAACAGCTAACAAAAACTGAAGTGGTTGGAATGCAAACAGTCTTTTTTAGTTTGATTGAAGAACAAACAAAGAAATTAATGTTAGCAAATATTGAAAGTGATTACCTATTCGAAGTGGTAGATCCTGCTATAGAACCGAATAAACCAGCCAATATCCCAAAATTGCTAATTATCATACTGGGTGGATTTACAGGGATAATGATAGGAGTCATATTTACTTTCTATAAATTACTTAAAACAAAGTTAACTACTTAGTAACTGTCAAATTCAGTTTTAAAAAATCAAAAATGAAATATATTTTATTAACAAACATAAGTTACTTTCCAGACTACGGAGGAGTCGAAAACTCAATAAAATATTTATCCAAAGCATATTGGCATCTTGGCTATAAAGCTATTATATTAGTGGGTCAATCGAAGGGCCAAGCATTTAAAAGGCTTACCGAAACGCCAGAAGGCTTTATACTGCGATTTCGATTTCGACCTTTTAATAATGATATATTGAATTTAATTTTTTTGCCTTGCTCAATTTTTGATTTTATATGTTGTTTGTTGTATGTGAAATATCGCTATAAGCCAGTAATGGCTCTTGCAAGAAATCAATTGGTTTCACCGTTAACTAGTTTGCTTTTTAATAGATGCTCAATATATTTGGCTCCTGGATTTTCAAAAAACCAACAAAAATCAGAAAACCTTAAAAGCGCTAGTATTAGTGGATTAGAGATATTATTGGGGAAAGCTAAAAAATTTATTCATAGTTTTTTTGATCGTTTATCATTAAAACTAGCGCAAAATATTTTTGTATTTTCAGACAATATGTACACACAAGCGCTAAATTGTTATCCAAAATCCCAGTTTAAAATAGGCATTGTCAAACCTGGTGTAGACACAGACTTTTTTAAACCTGCATCTTCGTTTTCAGACAAAGTAAAACTCAGAAGGAAGTTATTAGTCCCCGAGAATAAACACGTTATTCTGGCCGTCGGCAGATTTGTATCAGCTAAAGGTTTTGACCTATTACTTAATGCGTGTAAAGAATTGCCGTGCGACTGGCATCTAATAATAGTTGGCGATGGTAGAGATTTTAATCATTTAACCAAATTAAAAGAAAAATGGGGCATTTGTCACAATGTTAGCTTTCCAGGTAAAGTTGATAACGTTGACGAGTTTTATCGTTGCGCCGATGTTTTCGTTATGTCGTCAAGGTACGAGCCCCTAGGCCAAACATTACTAGAAGCTATGGCCACAGGAACTCCAATAATTTCTTTTCGTAATAACGGAGCATTTATCAACGCAACACAAGAAGTTGTTGGGAATTTAGCTACTTACACTGATGAAAATAATGTAGCTTCATTGATAAAATGTATAACAAAAACCTTAATGCTACCAAGCACTAATCTCAAAGAACAAAGTTCAAGCTTAAGATCGCTTGCCGAAGAATCTTATTCGTGGAATACACTTGCAAACACGCTATTAAAATCAGTCCAGGATTAATTATTCATTGAAAGCATTATTATTACCAACGCTTTTTATTTGTCTCTATTTTCCTACATTTAATCAGATTTTGGATGATAAAGGAAAACAAGGTTTTTTCATACTAACCTTGGTTTCCACCATTTTTATCGTTGGTTATATTTTTCGCAGTCAATTTAAAGTATCACTTTCAGCATCGATATTCATTTTAGTAACAAGCCTATGGCTAATTGTAATTGCTATAAGTTCACTATTTAGTATCAACACCTTAATGCTGCGTGATTTTATGGAACTTTACCGCCCTATATCCTACTTGCTGAGCTTCCTATTTGGCTACTACATGGCAAAAGATTCAACCTCAATTAGTAATTACATTGGACGCTACAGGATTCTACTGTTTAGTGTGTTTGGAATTGTATTATTAGCAATATTATCCTTCATGTTATTTGACGTATTTGGTAAATATATACTGTCTTTTTATACAAAAGATCACAATGTTTTTACTCGTCGACTAACTGGTACATTTAACAACCCGTATGACTTTGCATTTGTTGCGCTTTTGCCATTTTGTTATGCATTTATCAGCTACCTACGGCTGGGTAACTACAGAATGCTGCTAATCGCATTAGTAAGTTTGTTAGCTGTCATATTATCACAAAGTAAAGCGGGTTTTCTTTCACTCATATTTTGCTTTTCCCTTATTTATTTATTTTATCCCTTTGTTTTTAGTATCCGTAAAATCAGTGTTGCACAAATGGGGCGGTTGCTTGTACTGCCAGTAATCGGTGGAATTGCTTCTATTAGCTTTATATTGTACATGGGAGATCAAATTTCGTATTTGATGGACGGAATAAATAAATTACTTGAAGGACAAGGTGACAAATCAACAAATATTAGAATATTGCAGGTGGAATTCGTTATTAATAGTTTTATTAATCATCCATACAAATTATTCTTTGGGTTTGGGCCTAGCAAAGCAACTGTCGAATTTCTAGAAATGCTACCTTTATTATATCTTTACAGGTATGGAATATTAGGTCTTGTTATTCTTGGATATTGGATCGCATGGGGTACATTTATCTGCTATACAAAAGCCAAATTAGAAAATGTTGAAACGATGAAATTGATTTATTTTGCGACTTTCACATGGTTTGCAAGTGTTTTAACATCTGGAATTGGTAATAATGTTATTGACCAATCAAGGGTTTCTTTCATCTACTTTTGTTTGATTGGTTTTTTTACTTATTCACTACCTCGTCATAGATTATTATGCAAAATCATTTAATTAGCATTGTTATGCCTGCTCGAAATGCACAAAACACTATTGAGCAATCGATTCAGTCAGTATTACAACAAACATACTCAGAATTTGAACTACTGATTTGTAATGATGGATCAACAGACAGTACGAAAGATATAATAAACTCATTCAAAGATACTCGAATAAGGATGCTCAACAATGTTGCCTCTTTAGGTGCGGCTGCAGCACGAAATGCATGCCTTCGTGAGTCTATGGGACGTTATGTTGCATTTTTGGATTCAGACGATATATGGGCGCCTTCAAAACTAGAAACACAATTAGAATTTATGTTAAGTAACAACGTTGCATTTAGTTATGGAAGTTATAACATTTTCACTGAACGAAAAATCACAGGTACGTTTACCCCCCCCAAAAAAATAAGTTTTAATCACTTATGCAAGAAGTGCGATATCGGTTGCCTAACGGTAATGATAGATATTAGCCTTACAGGGAAATTCGAAATGCCGAATATATGTAAAGAAGACTACGCAACTTGGCTAAGTATAATGAAAAATAATATCATAGGGTTTAAATATCCAGGGATTCATGCAAGCTACAGAACAGGTGAATCTAGCTTATCATCAAATAAGCTACATGAAATTAAGCGACAATTTAAAGTCCTAAGAAATGTAGGGAAACTCTCTATTCTTAGGGCAACAGGTTGTGTTTTCTATTACACAATAAATGGCTTATACAAACACTTTATTGCGTATAAAAGAAAGTAAACGATATAATTAAATACAATACGGTCAGACATATCAACCGGGTTAAATGTTTAGTGATACTAAAAGGGCAAAGATATTTAGAAAAAAACATCACTGAATAGCCTGTTATGAAAATTTGTGTCATAGCTAAAATTAAGGCAAACCCATTAACACTGCTTATATAATAAGCAATAGCAAGCCCCAGTATAGAAATAATACCAGCAACAATATTCCATCGAAATTCAACGTTGCTGCGCCCCATCGCTTGAGCAGCAATACCAAACACCCCTCCCATCGGCCGGAGAAAACCAATAGCAAGTAAAATCATATATAAACCCAAAACTGCATCATAATCTTTACTAAGAAAGTATGGAACAATCCACCAAACAGCTAAAGCACAAATAGAGTAGATTGCTGTATTTACAATCAACACAACATTTACGCTCTTTTCATAAAGTATTTGAAATCCATCAATGTCACGCTGCAGAGCTGCAAAACGAGGTAGTATAAGTCTACTCACAACTGGCATTGTCAATTTTATAGGCTGCATTACCATTTCTTTAGCAAGAGAATAAATTCCTAAAGTTTCAATGCTTAATGCTGCACCAATAACTAATTGGTCTAATTGGGTTCGCAACTGATTTACAGTGTGTGAGCCGAGCTGATAAAGACCGAATGAAACAGCTGGTTTCGTAATGCTCCAATCAAATACAAATGCAGGATGCCATTCCTTTTTACTCTTTAATATAAGAAATATTAGTTTAATTGCTGACGCCAAAATTATTCCCCATAAATAACCTAGAAGCCCCAATCTCAATTCAATAATAAGGTAGATAGAAAAAAATAAACTTGGTAATTTAGACGTAATTTCAATTTTAGCTAAAGACGTATTTTTGAAATTTTTAATAAATTGGGATTGATACTGATTGCTAAAGCCTATTAGTAAAAAGTTAATAGACACCAGCAAAACACCTTGAGTAATTGCCACAGATTTATAAATATATCCAATTGGATAAGCGACCAATAACAACAACAAAGCACACAAAAAACCAAGAGTTACGCTGATAATGAACAAAGTATTTTGTTGCGCTCTACTAATTCCCTGTTTATGTATTAAGTAACCAGATAACCCCGCATCTTGAATCACAAATGCTAGTGAAATAACGATATTTATTATTGCTAATTCGCCGATTACTCGAGGACTTTCGACTTGCGTAATAATGGCGTAGCAAATAAACACATATATAGCATTAAGGCATGAAGATAAAAATAACCAGCTTGCCTCCTTTTTAAGACTCATAACTGGTTTGTATGATTTTAGCTAGTTCTTGATAAAGTTTATGCTGATTAAAATCTTCCTCTATTTTATTTCTCGCGTTTATGCGAATAGCTTCTATATCTACTGACCTATTAAAAATATCCATCAATAATTTAGCTAGACTCTCAGCATCGCGCTCGGGGGCTAAAAATCCCGATACACCATTTTCAATTAACTCCGGAATTCCACTATGTTGAGTAGATATTGTTACAAGCCCTGTAGCCATAGCTTCCATCAAAACAACAGGTATACCCTCCATATCACCATCCGACGCTGTAACAGAGGGCAATAAAAAGATGTCAGCCTGTTTTAACATTTCTCTAAGTTCTTCTTGCGACTTAAGCCCCACCATTTTTATTTGTGTATTTAATTCAGCATTATCAATTTGCGTTTTCAACTCATTCTTTAGTGGTCCGTCACCGATTAACCAATATTCAAATTCAACAGATTGAGCTGCTAAAATTGTAAGCGCTTCAATTGCATAGGTAATTCCTTTTTTTTCGGTAAAACGAGCGACAGTCATTATTATTGGTCTTTTTTTCAAGGGTAGGCTTAATTCCCTGAAGGTAAACTCCTCAGTATTTATGCCCATGCGATTTATTTTAATTTTATTGGGAGGACACCCTAAATCGCACAATTTTTGACTCCAATTTTGGCTTATAGGTAACATCGCTGTACCTGAATTAAATAAATCCAGATAAGCCTTTTCATGCTGTAATAATATATTTTTTTTTGATATATCAGCCCCATGCACAACTGTAAGTAATTTTCCCTCAAGTTTATGTAGTTTTTTTAAATTGTTCGCAATGATACCTACAACACCAAAATGAGCGATGAAAACATCTGTTCTGATTGGTTCTCTGATACTCACATATAAAGCAGGCATTAGTAGAGACTTGGCTAAGGACCCAAATCTCGAAATATCAAATGCTAACCACAGTTTTGTAGTAAAAATATTTTTCGAAATTAAAAAGAGGCGTTTTATGAATTTTGAAACACTTATATCACCTTCATTTTCTGGGAGTAAATAGCGAGTTTTAGATAATATGTCATATTTTTCTAAAATCGCATGATTAACCAACTGACTGCTGCGTCTTAAAGCGACCACTTCGACGGTTAGTCCCAACTTAATCAAACCCGCTATCTGATTAATAACAAATGTTTCAGAAGTTGCTGGAAACTGTCCAAGAAAAAAAGTAACTTTCAATTATCTACCCTCAGCATCATTTATTGCCGTTAATACCATATTTCCAGCCTTACTTTTCTCCTCGAGCACTTTATTTTTAATCTCGAGGGCACTATGCTGTTTTTCATCAAGGCATTTAATACTGCGGCTAAATAGCCTACCGTCAAACAAACTAGTTACTTCCAAAGCGTTATCTTGCATACCTAACTGCTGCATAATACCAGCAGACTTGTGCTCATAATTTAGAGCGATTGCTTCCGTACCAAAGTTCATTGAAATAATTGCACTATGAAGCCGAGTCCCTATTGTCAACTGACAACTGCGTAACAGACTACCGAGTTCAACATCATTCAATTCGTCCATAACCACATGGAAATATTCACTTACTTTAACTTTTCGAGCTACACGCAGAGCAACCATCCTGTCATCTTTATGATAACTATCAATTCCCGTACAAGTCGAAAAGACTAGAACTTGGTGACCCAGCTCTATAAATTGATCGGCCAATTTGGCAAATGCAACTTCATACTCTTCTTGAGTAACACCTAGTCGTTTGTCAAATGGCGCCAATTCACGCATAGTCATCGCGATTGTGGGTCTTTGACTAATTAAAGCTTGTATATTGTCTACTTGAGCAAGTTCATTAGTGTTTACAAGCCACGCGGTATCTGCCCCTAAAAAAACTTTCGAGACGTCTATATGGGCGTCTTTAAGTAGGTCTAAACTTATACTTTCACGTAACCCCAACATTTTAACTCTTGAAAATACTTTACGTGCAATCCTATTAAACTGACTACGATGAAAGGGGCCGACAGAATGCCCTAGCATATATAATGGTTTATTTGCGATGAGAGCACATAAAGAATGCTCAAACTGAACTGTTCCGTATAGATCAACAAAAAATGAACCACCTACATGTATTACGGCGTCGTATTCCTTTAAGCTTTGAATATATTCTTTTACATGTTTTGGTAAATAAAATTGATATTTAAAAATAAGAGTAAATTCTAAAAGTAACGGTACTACAATGCGACTAAAAGACTTCCAAATACGATCCATATGTGAAGTGTAATTCTGGTGATAACTAAAAAGTGTATCGATTTGAAACGGTTCATTTAGCAAATATTCCGAGCTAGTTGGATATCGAGATACAAGATCAATTGAATGTTGTGGGAACTGCTTACCTATGTAGTGAACTATCCCTCTTAAAATAGCAGCATCACCTCGGTTTCCACACGTATGGTTACCTACTAACAATAATTTCATTCCGTTTCTCTCATTAAAAATACACAAAAAATAGCAAGTAATCCTACATATATGCTAAACACTTCTCCTCTGCAGCACTTATAGCTCGATTGGAATACTATAAAGCTCAGCCATCTTTCTACCAAATTCATCAACATCATTAGCTGTCTTAACAATCTTAGTGGTTATCAACATTAACAATTCTGTTCTTGTATATTCGTCACGTTTTTGTTGAAACAATTTACCGAACAATGGTATATCTCCTAGCTTAGGAACACGATTATCTTCATCTAAATTAGTTTCTTGGATCATTCCTCCCAGTACAATTGTTTGACCATCAATGGCTAAAACGGTGGTGGTTAGTGCTCTATTAGTGATGGTAGGTGTTAAACTTCCACCTCCACTACTACTGACACTCATTGAAACTTCCAGACTAATTACACCATCTGAATTGATAACAGGTGTAAAAGAAACTTGCGTACCTGTATTTTTATACTGAACTGTATTTGCGACTGTATTGCTATCGCCCACATCTTGTACTGATTCAGTTGTAATTGGGATTGAGTCACCAGAACTAATCGATGCGGACATCCCATCTTGTACAACAAGATAAGGTTTTGACAACACCCTAGTGTCGGTTTGTTCGTCAAGAAGATTTAACGCAACTTCCCAATTGCCTTTAATACCTGTAGCAGATAAGAGAGAGCTTGAAGACGTTAAATCAACGACCAATCCATTAGAGGCTGTCTGTCCCCGACTGTTATACAACCAATCTATGCCAGAACGAACGTTATCCGATAATGTGACTTCAACTATCGCGACGTCTAAAATTACCTGTCCTGGCAATTGATCTAGTTGCGTTAGCAAACTTAATACTTGTTTATATTCAGCTGGTGTCGCTTGAAATATCAATGCATTTTGAGTTTCATCAAAACTCATCGATAACCGACCTCCTCCGACAGAAGAGCTTAAGCGACCACCACTAGCAGAAGAGCTATTTCTGTCACTGGCATTATCAGTCGTACTTTCTGGTTGCTTTCGATCTGATTTAATACCTGTTATCAAAGCTGAAAGGCTTGTCATTAAGGCCGAAGCTTTTGAAAACTTGGGTTTAAATACATAAAATCGAGGTTCGTCTCCTGCTAAGGGAACGTCTAACTTTGCAGCCCAATATAATACTCTATTGATTATTTCTTCACTTGCAGCATATGCGACTAAAGCATTAATTCTCGGCATTGGTACAAAAGAATAGTCACCAGCTGCACCTTTTACAAAACCGTCCTCTTCCAGTAATACCTTAATTTGATCTTCTGCATCTTTAGGACTGATATGTTGAAATTCTAAAAGTCTAATTTCTCGACCATATGCTCTTGGTACATCAAGCATATTTACTAGCCGAATTGCGCGTTCAATTTCAGATTTTTCACCTTCAATAATGATCAGCTTTTGTTTACTTAAAATTGTGAGTTTTGTACTAGAAAGCTTGGACATAACATCCGTAATATTCCGACTTTCACTATAGACATAAGGTACTATCTGAGTTATTTCATTTATTGAATCAGGTATATCTTCTATAGCCTTACCGATACCAATAGATATGTCGTTCTTTTTTTGTTGTGGTGATATTTTTTGAAAGTAAACTATATCTTCTTTACGTAGAAGATTTATCTGGTGTTGACCTAACACATTTTTTGAAATCTGATAAAGTTCTATTTTAGATACAGGTTCAGCAATGCTTAAACTTACTTTCTCTTTTGCCACTTGTAACTCAGGCGCTAATACGTAGTTTAATTGTAAAATATCGCCATACACTTGACTTACAAACTCTACTAGACCCAGTTCATCTGCAACAAAACTAACTTTTAATTCATCAAACTTCGGCGCAACATTGGCAGTCTCAGATAACTTAGACAAGCCTCCAACACTCTCAATTGAAGATGTCTTAAAGTTGTTTCGAGTTCCTGTCTGAGGACTTTCTTCGTTATTATCGCGTGATGTTTTGCTTGAATTTTCAGTAGGCGTCTTGGACAGAAAAGAGCGTGTACTCACAAGTTTTTTTTCTTTACCTTCCTTTTTTGCATCATAATCACTGGCGGCACACCCACATACTAATAAAACTAGTATACCCACACCAATTAATTTGATAGTTCGAAATTCAAAATTGAACTGCTTCATAGTTTATTTATTTTTCCGGTAATTCAGATAAAACCATCGGTTTAAAAGCTTTAACTGTATAGTTAACATTATTCTTGCTGAAGCGAACATATCTTTCGGTAACGTCGGCAAGTTCATATCCTTCAATAAAGTCGCCTATCAACAAATTATAAGTTTTTGATACATTCCCTATATTTGCTTCTATTTTTACTTTAGAAATATTATCGATAATAATAATTGATTTAATTGATACCGGAATGTCACCTAATAATTCATTATCAGTAACAACTACGACATTTGGCACGTACTCAATGCCAAATAACTTTGCTACTTCATTTAAGTCATATTCTTTTTTTCCAGAATCTAAGAATCTATCTAAATCTCCAAAATGATCTAAATCGTTATTTTTAGATTCGTTATCAATATGTACAAAGATATTTTTCCAAAAAAGGAAAATAAAAAAAATGGCAA
>NZ_LSNE01000007.1:148405-148880 GCF_001565895.1 Paraglaciecola hydrolytica | reverse complement strand
GTATATATGTATAAATAGTTCTCATACTCGCTTACTTAACATTAATACTTCGACATCTAAAATCATTTCGTCTGTAAGAGCTCTCGTGTTTTTTCTTACATCAACCGCTCTAAGCCTTAAAAACTTGCTAGTTTCGACATTCAATAAAAAATCTAATATATTGCTAGCGTTTCCTCGCAAGACCACCTGCCCACTAAAAACACTAATAGATTCAGTAATATCAAGAACCGTATCCGGTTTTCTATTGGTGATACTTATATTCGCTTCTTTAGCTAAACTTTCTACAGCCTGTAACCAGCTAACAGGTAACGTTGCAGGGTTTTTATATTCAACAAATCCCAACACCATTTCTTCGAAAAGAAATTTAAGCTTGTCCCTATCAATGTCAATTTTTTCCTGCCTTTGGATTAACTCGTTTTGTTTAAATTCCAAAAGAGATTTTGACAACAGCACTTCCCGAGATTCATCAACCCAA
>NZ_LSNE01000007.1:147674-148270 GCF_001565895.1 Paraglaciecola hydrolytica | reverse complement strand
CAAACCAAGGGTATATAACAAATTTAAGAATCAGTAAAATTGGGAGTAAAACTAAACCAATAGTTTTAATATTAAGTTTATTTGCCATCGATTATCTTGGCCTCTATAACAAATATTTCCTTCCCATCTCTACTTTTACTCACCGGTAAAGTAAATTTTACATCTTTAAATTCATTACTTTTTAACAACAGATCTAGTATGTCAGTTGCAGAGTTTTTTGTTTCTCCGAATATTTGTAAATCATTTCCGACCAACTGAAATCGATTAAAGGTGATAACGTCAGCATCTAATGGCAATTTGGCCAAAAGCGAAATAGGTCTTGGTGAGCTCCTTTCAAACACAGTCAACTTTTTAAGTTCCGTCGCCAGTTTTCTTAAATTTTTATCAGCATTAATCAATTCATTAGCCATGGACTGGTTCTGTTCAATACTAGTTGAAACCAATTGTGTTTTAACGATTAAATATGCGCTAGAAACAGATATATAAAGTGCTAGTGACCCACAAAATACAATTGAAAACAATTTCACATTCCATATTTTAGAATGTACTGAACCCGAATTATAAGGTGACAAATAAAAGCCCATTAAATCCAATAC
>NZ_LSNE01000007.1:145777-147534 GCF_001565895.1 Paraglaciecola hydrolytica | reverse complement strand
AGACTGTTTTTTTATCATTTCAAATGAATTATCAAGATAATTTACTGCTATATCCCTTTTTGTATTAAATCTCTCTACCCCCGACTCTGCCTGAGTCACTACAGGTAAAACAAATTTAAATTGAGTAGCGAGTTCTTTATATAATTCATAGCGAATACAATAAAACTCAACTTGCAATTGCTTAAATGTAATTTTTTTTATTTTCCAAAATACTTTTGCAGGGAATGGACTAATTCCTTTTTTTTCCGCGTTAAAAATTCGTAATAAATCCAAAGGGCTATTGCCATTATATATTCGGACAGCTTTCCAGTAATCTTTATCTTGAAGTAAGCATAATGACTTTGAACGCTTTTGTGGCTGATTTTCCTCACTATTACTCAACAAAGATGCGACTTTAAAATCGCTAAACCACCAACCTATCTGGAAATATTTATTAATTGTAGTTTTCATTTATTATATAGAATGGCTTCTGCGTGCCCAAACCCCGTATGATACTAAAAGATAAAGCATTTTGCCCATTAACTACTGATTTTAATTCAATATTAAAATAACCGGAGGGATAAACCTCCTCTTCACCATTCATTTCATTGTCGGAAGGCCCTGTTAATTGCCTAGTTTCAATTAGTGTTTTAGTCTCATCATCACTCAGTTGCAAAGGTAAAAGGTGTACAGGCATAAAATTACTCACTAAGTCGAAGCCAGAGTAAACACTCAAATCATTTTTGATACTGTTATAAATCTCGGGTGAGACAGAAGGCACTAAAAAAAGTTCATGTAAGGTCTGAAAATCATTATTAGTGGGTAAAAAGGGCTGTGGGTAATCACCTTTCTCAGCACCACGGATGCGCGTAAAATTATCTTTATCTAACCAATCTTGAAGTTGATCAACAATTTGCATTCTTGTTTTGTCATCAACTTCATGAAGTGCTAGAAATGACGAAAATAACTTGTCATTAAAAGGCTGTAACGACACTAATCCAGACTGATCTTGAATAACTGTTTCAACATCATTAAAAACAAACTTCCTACCAAAGAAATTAATATCGTTATTAGGCGCATCACTTTTTAATTCATCAGCACTTTGTTTTTTTTTGCCTACTAAATGTAAAGTGCTAGTGTATAGCTCCATCATTAACATCGATTTAGCGGTTTCTAGCTTCAAACGATTATCAATATTTTGATTTAGCGAAACAGCCATATCAAACTGAACTCGTGTATTACTTAACGTACTTGTCATAAAGACAGCCATTACGGCTGCCAGCATTAAAACGATAAGTAACGCCGCCCCGTTATGTTTATTCATCAAATGAACCAAAAGACAAAGCGGCAATACGAGGATCTTCATCCCCAATCCGAAAATACATTGCACTATTATTTTGTTGTTCAGTAAGGAAACGTATTCTCATATAATTAGGTAGAATGCCTTTTTCCATAGCTGAATAGTCTGACTGCCAATAAGGCTCTGTTTTAACAATCTCGCTTAATAATTCAGTCTGTGCCGTAAATAACGCTGCTCGATCTTTCCAACCAAAATATTCAAATTCAACTTGACGTAAATTATCCATAAAAACGTATTGCGACTGCCCAGAACAATCAAGTGATTTATATTTCAATCTCAATAGGTCTACTTCACCAAATGGGTATTCACAGTATATAAGCGATATACTTCCTGTTTCGTTAGACACACTAGTTTGCAATAATCCAATAGATAACTTACTACCTGGCGTCAATGGATTTGCAGTGACAAACAACAGATA
>NZ_LSNE01000007.1:0-145645 GCF_001565895.1 Paraglaciecola hydrolytica | reverse complement strand
ATTTTGTTCCCCCATAAAAACCAAAAAACTAGTATTACTGTCATCTCTTGTTGAATAATGCTGTGCAGCGCGCAAAGAACGGAACATCTTTTGTTTGCCAATCAAGTCAACTGTTCTATCCAGTACATTAGTATCTTTGTCACTATTAGCAGGATTAAACATCTGAAAGGCCCCCACGGAAATAGTAATAACAGCGGTCATTATTACTAGCGCAATCAATACCTCAATCAGAGTAAATCCCCAATTTATTTTTGATTTTCTCACGTTAATTTTGACGCCAAACTAATTTGGTGTAATATTTCGGCCTGAACGTTTTGCGCAAATTTCTGATAGATACCTGGTATATCAACAGAAAACCTCGATCATGATTTTCATCAGCTACACTGGCATCTAAACTGGAAACCACAGGCTTCTTTTCTAGCATCTCTGCACTCCACTCATAACTATTACGACCAATTAATGCCGTTCCTGTGACTTGATCGGTATATTCCAGATAATAGTTAATTTCGTCCAAAACAGAGTCCATCGAATAGGAGTCATCAAGCTGGATCTCCAAACGTTGTTGATACAATACGTTAGTCCGTACGATCATCGTAACTGCACTTATCACCATAAAAAGAATAGTACTTGCTATAAGCACTTCAATTAAGGTCATACCTTTGTGGTTATGTCTCATAAACTAAGAGTCATTTCCCGGCCGCGGTTTGTAATCAAAATCATGCTTTCGACATCTTCCACCACGCCATTGGTGACCAAAAACACATCTTTACTCATGAAGGTAATATGATTAAGTACAAAAAGTCGCCTTTGTTGGTACTCTTCGTTACCGATATATTCTGATATCTCTAATTGGTTATCATCAATATCAACCTTAAACTGTTTTGCAGCATAAAAACTTTGAACTTTGGTAAGACTGACAATATTTTTAATTTTTTCCAATTCACTCAGCTCTCTGGTAGTTTCTATTTGTTTCATCATTGCGGGTAATACGAGAGACGATGTTAACCCGATAATAAACATGACTATCAACAACTCAATTAAGGTAAATCCAAGACGTGAATTAAAATGAAACATCATTAATTGACACTATACTCAATAACATCGTTATCACCACTGAGCCAACAATTCCTCCCATCACAAGTATTAATAATGGCTCTAAAAGAACAGTAAAACGTAGGACCCAATCCTCAAAATTCTGACGTCCCACAGTCGTTATCTCTTTAAATGAAGAAGTTAAGTTACCACTTTCTTCACCAACTCTAATTAATGAAACCGCTAGCTCGTCATAAAGATGTACATTTTCTATTGAGTTTGAAATCGCTTGTCCGGAAGACACGTTGTTTGAAAATATCAACAGCTCTTGCTTTAGTTCATCACTTAAAACGGTATTGGCAGAAAGTAGAAGAGCTTCGGATAAGTTTAATCCACTAGATAAGGTGAGATGCATCGCTGTGGAAAATCGGATCCTGTCGACACGTCTTACCAAGCTAGAAACTAAAGGTAACTTAAACACATATTTAATCAGCTTTTCCCGATACCGATGCTGCTTCCAAACGAAAAATAAACCAATTGACATACAGATAGCGACAATCAACATCGTCAGCTGATAGTCTTGAACCCATTGACTAAAATCCAGTAAAGCTTGAGTGTAACCAGGGATTTCAGACATTGAACTAAAGACACCAGACATACTTGGAATGACAAAGTTAAAAATTGCTAAAATGGCAACTAAACAGACTACTAAAATAAACATAGGGTAAACGGAAGCTTGAACTACTTTTTTACGTAAATCATTTTGGAATTTAATATTTTCAGCGAGTCGATCGAAAATCGCAGGCAGCGTACCAGTACTTTCTCCAATATGAACCATCTCACAATACAATGAATCAAACACTTGAGGGTGTTTATACAACGCTTTGTTCAACTCATGGCCTTCAGATATATCTGCACCAACAAGTTTCCAAATGGTTTTCATCAAACTATTTTTTGATGTCTTACTCAAAACCTCTATAGCTTTATCAATGCGTAACCCACTATCCAACAACAATGCAAGTTGCCGGGTAGATTGCTCAATATCACTGGAACTGACAGATTGAAACAGACTACTAGAAATTGCATCGCTATTTAATTTTTTAATAGAGACAGGTATAAGGCCATCACGTCTAATTTTCGCATCAGCATCACTTTCGTTTACGGCATTGACCTCACCCTGTTTTTTTCTGCCATCCTGATAAAAAGCCGTATATCGAAATAGTTCCGTCATCCTGCAACCCTAAGGACCTCTTCCACAGTGGTAATACCCTGCATCGCTTTTAAAAAGCCATCTTGTTTTAAATTCCTAAAGCCATTGTCATCCATGTAATGATAGAGCGAATCCAGTAACTTCTCATTTTTAGCCATGTTTCTTACTTCACTGGTACAGGGTAAGTACTCTAATAATGCTACTCGCCCTTGGTATCCGCGGTTTTCACACATTTTACAACCAACAGCTTCACAAATTTGTATACTATCAATATTAAATTTGCCTGCCAGTTCAGCCAAATTATATTTAGTAACAAAGTCGGACAAGTGAGGGCTAGGTTTACGACAGTTTGTACAAAGCTTCCTAACTAAACGTTGGGCCATTATTGAAATTAAGCCGGCGTTTAACAAGTATTCTTCTATGCCCAAATCGAGTAAACGCGTATACGCAGTAGGAGCGTCATTGGTGTGCACAGTACTAAAAACTAAATGCCCTGTTAAAGCTGATTGTAACGCAATCTTGGCTGTTTCACCGTCACGTATCTCACCAACCATAATTACATCAGGATCTTGACGCAAAATACTTCTTAAGCCTTTCGCAAAATCAAAACCGATATCACTTTTTACTTGAACCTGATTAATACCGGCCAGCTGATATTCGATCGGATCTTCTAATGTGATTATTTTTAAATCTATTGTATTAATTTTATTCAAGAAAGAATAAAGGCTAGTGGTTTTACCTGAGCCTGTCGGACCGGTCATCAATATAACGCCGGTTGAACGTTTGAGATCTTCATCTATTAAGCGCTGTAAATCATCTGCATAACCCAACTCAGACAAATTGAATTGCAATGCATTTTTTATTAAGAAGCGCATTACCATACTTTCCCCAAACCCTAAGGGAAGCGATGAACAACGTATATCTAATTCAATACTACCAGTGCGGGTTTCTATCTTGCCATCTTGAGGCCGTCTCTTTTCTGCGATATCCATCCCACATAAAATTTTTATTCTTGAAATAACAGCCACTTGCAAATTTACGGGTATTGGTTCAGCTTCTTTCAAGATACCATCGATTCGGTAACGTGCTCGATAACGACCATCTACTGGCTCTATGTGCAAATCGGATGCACCTAACTTAACGCCTTCAGCGATTAAATTATTAACTAAATTGACTGTTGGAGCACCTTGGGCTAGTTGCCGTAAATGTTCCACATTACTCGATAAAAACATATCGGTAGAGCTACTACTTAATGATTTTTGTTGTTCACTAATTAATTCGAAATCTTTAGCCGTCAGTACCATTAACTCAAGCGGTAAATCAAGAAATCTCAAGTAATCAAAAGCTTCATGGGCATGAGGATTAGCAAAACCAATTTTGACATCGTTTGAATCTAAACTCAGCGGAACCATCCTGTGTTTATACAAAAAATCGATGTTGATATTAGGAGTAACGTAATCGATGTCATTGAAATCAGATAACGTCCCAAACCATCTGGGTTTATCCAATAGAGTAGACAACATTTCGGCATAACGCTGCTCATCTAACAAACCCATATTAACTAAGACAGAATCAAAAGGCTCATCTAGTTCTTGCGTAATCCGCCAAGCTTCATTTAATTGTTGACTAGAAATCCACTTTTTTTCATGCAAAAATAATTGAACTTTAGTATTCCACATCCTGGTTTTCATCCTCTCCACCCGGCTGCCCATCTTTGCCATAAGATATTAAATTAATTCCGTTATCACTTTTTAACAAAATATATTGATTACCCCAAGGGTCTTTAGGTATTTCTTTTGGCATATAAGGACCATCCCAAAAATCACCAGTTGAAACTCTCAAATCTTCTAATGTTTTTGGATAATCACCGGTATCGAGACGGTATGCATCAATTGCAGTCGCTAACATTTGCATTTGAGCCTTTGCGGTTTTTTGCTTAGACGTCCCCACCTTACTAAACATTGTGGGAGCCACTAACGAGGCCAGCAAACCTAATATAACCATCACTATCAATAACTCGATTAGTGTAAAGCCTTTCATATTTAATTTTTTTAATTTCATATCACCACTATCACTTACGACATTTCAGACGAAAAGGTAAATAAGCTTATTTTTCGTCTGAAATGAATATGTTTAAAACAAGAGTAAAGATAATATTACTGGAATTGCCTTAGCTGTGCAGTAAGATCTACAAATAACTAGTCGCTAATTTGTTTTAATAAGTTATCAATTAACTCAGCATAATATTCAAATGGCTTAGTACCTTCCACTTTGACCCATTCGACTAAGTTTTGATTATTTTGGATACCAACCAACATTGTTGGAGTACTCGCTACACCAATGCGTAATCCAAGTTGTATATCGGCATTAATTTGGTTTTCTAATTTTACATCATCAGCTAAACAGGCTTGTAAGTTTGATTGATCCAGTCCCGCAATAACATCAATACCCGTAAACCTTTCTTCTTTTACTAAATCACCTTTGGTAAAGATGGCTTTTTTTGCTTCTTCAAACTTGTTTTGTTCCGCGGCGCATAACAGATATTTTGCAGCCACTCGCGCTTGTGCGTGATGAGTAATGGGATTTTGGCGATTTACAAATAAAAGTTGATTATTATCGATATACGCTTTTTTAAGCTGAGGGAAAATTTCTAAGCTAAATGTCTGACAAAATGGACACTGTAGATCAGTAAATTCCATTATAACAACTTTGGCGTCTTTATCGCCTATATAAGTAGCCCCAGATAAAGGTACAGGCTCCCCGGGTAAAATCGCTTGAGGCTTAACCAACCCCATCTGACGAGCCATTACCATTTGGTTTTTTCTAATCTGTTCAACCATAATACTTAAGTTTCTTACCTGTGACTGTAACTCAGCCACTTCACTTCCTGCCTGCAACTCTTGTGCAAAAGACGAAGTGGTAGTTATAAGTAAAGCAATAAGTACTGTGTAAATTACCTTCATATTCACTCCAATTAATTTAAAACAAAGAAAAAAAAAGCCCTCCAAAGAGGGCCTTTAAACAATCTGAAAGTTCAGATTATTATTGTTGCCAAATGTTGGTATCCAACACTGGTAATACGCGGTCAACACCACCAGGTATTTTCTGTACAGAAACACCGTGTACGCTGTCTTTAGGCGCAGTAACAGTAAATGTCATAGTATGACGTTTACCAGTACCAACATAACCTGCGTTTTGAGCCATATCAATCAAGTTATCTGCAGTATAAACAACAGAAGCATGCTCACCAACACTACCTATTTGAACAGCAGTTAACTCATTACCGCTTTCATCAAAGATGTCTAGAGTAATAAGAGCTGATTCTGAGTGCTCGTTAGTAATACGGATGAAGTTACTGCTTGTGTCATAAGTATAAGGCACTTTAAGTACCGCACCGTTAACACCGATATCAAACGCTTGCTCTGTAGCAGAACAGTGGTCGATCAGGGTTGAAGCAGCAAAATTAAGGCTATAAGCTACAGAAACATTGTAGTTAAAGTTCATCACGCCAGCAGCAGTAGTATTTTCAAGCGTCATATACCATGCGTTATCATTAACTGCAGCAACATCAGTGTAATAGTCTGCTTCACCACCATCTGCGAAGGCATCAGATGCCAACCAAGAATAAGTAGTAGCCGTTGTGCTAGGCATAATTAAAGTACCTGCAGTTGCACCATTCAAGTCGGTAGGCGTAGTAGGCTTCAAGTTAGTCGTTTGACCATTAGTAGCCCACGAATCATACAAACCTAAACCAACAGTTGCACCAGGTGCAGCAGAAGTTTCAAATGACAACGCTACGTTATCACCAGGAGCCAAAGTAACAAACTTATCTAGCTCAGGTGCGCGGTCAACCATACGGAATGGATAAACAACAGTGTTGTTACCATTAACTACAAAATCACCTGACGTAGGAGTTAAGCCATCTTCAACAAACAAAGTACGTGGAGTACCGTTAGTATCTTCAGCATCAACTTGCTCAACAGTTACAGAAGCTGAACCAGAGGCATAAACCGCAGCGCCATTAGTTTTATCAAACATAATAAACTGTGGAGAGATATCTGCTAGCTCTTGAACTTTAGATACACCACCTTGGATGTTAAAACCATTGCCACCGTCAGTTTTAGCAGTAGTTGCTTGAATAGAAACTTTAGCGTTAGTTGGGCAGCCGGTATTAGCGATATTGAACGTAGGCGACTCAATTAAATTAGAGTTAGCTGGAGCAGCAGTTCCGTCAATAGCATTATTTTTAGTGAAGGCTAAACGAGTACCTGCACCAATAGTAACACCAGCTTTAGTTAAGAAGGTAATAGTATCTGTACCATCAAAAGCACCATCAGAAGAGGCAACCAATTCATAATTTGCACCCAACTGAACCAAATGCATTTGGTTAGCATTGCCTTTCCACTTAGCACCAGTTAATTTAATTTCTATAACTGTGCCACTGGGAATATCAGTAGTAGGAATATACACAACGTGTAGATTGTTAGTGCCACCATCGATATCTTGTAAATCTACGTCATAATCGCCAGTTAATTCATAGGCGATTGAAGTAGAAGTTGTAGCTTCTAAGTTTACTGCAGTAGCGCCTGTACGGTTAGCTTCAACGATACATGCAGCTGCGTTATATTTTGTCGCATGAGCAGTTACAACAGCATCAATAGCAGCGGGATATACTTCGAAGCAAGCTTCTGAACCAGCAAACGCCGAATTGGCAGTTAGTACAGCAGCGATTGCTGTTGGAATTAAAGCGAGTTTTAATGAGCGCTTCATTCTTTTCTCCTTGTTATGTGCTTAAAGCACTTTATGTTTAAAAACATTGTTAATTATTTCAAAAAGCTAACAAAACCAGTTATTAACTTCTTAATTTTTTTCGCCTTTCGACGTAATAATATAAGAAGTGGCATTTGTTGAGTCACTCTTGCATCTGCGCCAGCTTTAAACTAGCTCGGTGCAAATAATGGCACACTTGTTATCAATTTCAACTACTTATTTTTAATTTTAGTTAAATTTAAGTATTGCAATCGATTTTCTATACTACATTCTCACTGGTGTAAGTAAATCACTAAACGTTAGTGAAACATATACCGAGCTTATTCTCCAAATTTTGGAGCCAAGGTCAACCTACAAATCATCAATTAAGTTAATATAAAGTATTTATTTAGCAAAACACGTATAACTTATCATAACATACTAATCAGTTTTATAATTATTACTTCAATAACCATTAGGCAATGACGCGTTACAAACTGCCTATAGCTGCCACAGCCACGGCCAATTGATATATTATTTGAGTTGCATTTGCCCATAAGGTCATATTATCGACATTATCAGAGTCAAGCGGTACAACTATGGTGTCCCCGGGTTTAATACCCAACTGCTCATTTTTATGACTAGAGAACCAAAAACTTCCACCATCGTCAGGCACAAACACCGAACCATTTGCTCTTATGACATAGGTACGTTCTCTATCGGCTGAGGATCTGTATCCTCCACTTTTTGAAACATAATCACCCAACATTATTCCAGCAGTAAACATATGTGAAGTGGGCACATATACTTCACCAATAACATTAACAGACTGACTTTTCCCTGGTACATAAAGAATGTCGCCGTCCTGAAGAATAACATCGTCTTTTTTACTTCCAGCCAAAATTCCTTCGAAATCTATAACTAAGCGGCCTACTGCTTCAACATCGGTCAGATCCTTGAGTAACTTTTTTGCTTCGTCATAACTAACTATACGGCCAGCTCCTGATTGTTTGCGTAAGCTTACTGCTGCAATCTGTTTACGTAATTCACCTGCTAACTTTTGTAAATTTTCCTTCTCTTGTTTTTTTAACGTTTCACGAGTAAAGACTGCAGCATCAGCATCACCATATTTTGTTAAAAAACCTACACGCTCAATTAAGTCGCCCAATGTTTCCCCTCGGCGAATAGAATATTCACCTGGAAACTCAACTTCTCCTTTGACGGTGACTTTTAACTCTTGTTGCCAAGACGGCGTTGTAAAAACATTAATACGGTCTTTACTTTTTAACGCTAATTCTTCTGAACTGGCTTGCCAAATATCAGAGGGACTAAAACTAATATGGCTAATTTGGGCGACACCATTAGAGTTTATTTCTGAACGAGTGATTTCTGATTTTTTCATGTAGGTAGATTCAGTAAAACCACCTGCAGCAACAATTACATCCTTAATAGAAGCATTTTTTGTTAATGGGTATATACCAGGAACCTTAACTTCTCCCGCTATCTCCAATATTTGCAACGGACTCCCCATTCTTGCTTGCTGATTCAACTTTTCCAAAATAGGCACTAATAGACGTTTACGAGAAAAGAAGCCGTGATCTTTAAACTCAATAATCTGCTTCTTCTCCAAGTCGCTTAACTGAACAATAGGCTGGTTTTGCAAAGCATATGTTTCATTTTCAGATAAAATTGGATCAATTTTCTCATCTGATACACCTATGCTCTTCCAGAATAACTTTTCATCTATTCTTTTTCTCCACTGTTCTTTTTCTTTTTTTACCAACTGCGTCTGACTGAAAGCCATGTCAGTTAGGGTAGTATCTATCAATGCTTCATTTTCATTTTTGGAGAACACGACGATTTTATCATTGGGTTGCAACGCGACGTTACTAACTTTGTCACTATCACTCTCATCTAAAAAATTTGTTTGCAGTATCTCTATATCCCTACTTCTATTGATTTCGCGTAAAATTAAAACATAGGATAAATCAGCAAACTCTAACAAATCTTTCTGTACATCCACGATGATATCGTTAATACGAATACCTGCCTTCCATTGATAATCTCCTGGACGAGCTACAGCTCCGATCAGTGTTACAGAGTCAGACAAAAAAGCAGATACTTCAGGTACCGATATACTGTCGCCATCCATTATTTTAGTGTCCAAAGAATCTAACTTAGCTGTAATCTGAACTCGAGCACCATTCACAAACCGCTGAATACTAATTGTAGATTCATAACCTTGAGGTAATTTCCCTCCTGCTAAATTAATAACGTCGGATAATTTATCTTCATTTTTCAACTCATAGATTGCAGGGCGCCTAACTTGTCCATCGACTGACACACTGCGTTTTATTGTGGGGATAAAAATCACATCGCCTGAGCGAAGCAAAACATCATTAGTGCTATCGCCATTATTTAATAGGTCATAAATATCTAGAGTAGTAATCAATTGACCTGCACGCTTCAGTTGGATATTTCGCAACGAAGCAATATCACTCACACCGCCACTTACCACTAGCGTATGGGTGATGGTAGATAGTGAGCTTACGTTATAGGCACCTGGATTGAGAGATTCGCCCATAACAAAAACTCTAATGGTACTTAATTCTCCCATTGTAACGCTGACCTCAACGCCAATGATTTGTTTTTTAATCTGTTCGGAAAGGAAGCTTTTCGCTTCTGCGAAACTCTTAGTCGCCACTGCAATTGGCCCAAGCCGGGGTACTACAATATTACCGTCCTGTGCAACTTCTAAGTTGTATTTTTCATTTTCTTTGCCAAATAGCTGTATAACTAATTCATCCCCAGGTGCAATCAAATAATTAGCAGGTACTGGCACACCTGATGTTGGTGTAAAAGAACTAACAGAACGGGTAAAAAGATCCGAACCATAAAGCTTTAGCTCTTGCTCCGCGTCATTGTTTAACCGAGTTTTATCATTTTTGTTATCATCGACAATTGGGTTTCCAAATTCATCGAATGTTTTGTTAGAAGAATAATTTTCATTATTTTTAGTGTCATTTTTTATGAATGATGTCGAACTAGACAAACCTTCAAGCGAAGACAGATCAATTCCATATTGGCGAGCAAGTTGTTCTTGTTGGGCTTTGGGTAGTTTTTTGAATTGTTCAATTTGTTGAGCGCTCTGTGCCCAAACCAAAGAACTAAAAAAACAGAAGAGAAGAGTGAGTAATAAACTACTAAGTTGAAAATGTCGCAGCATGCGGCTTCCCTGAAGACTTTGAAATAAATATTGATGCTAACATCAACCTAAAAACGGACGTTATGATAACGTACTTACTAACGTAACGAAACGCTAAAATAACGACTATAAGTTTCTACTAGTTACAAATGTTAGACTTTAAGATTATCTTTATTTGAGAGAATTCTGTTTTTACATTCCCTTAGCAGTAGTATTAAACACTGCCCAGAAATAACTGATATTTATCCTCGGATATTCTCAAATAGAAATTCTTTTCGAACTATGCTCAAATTGGCGCTATGAAATATCTTATTAGTTGGCTCATTGCTTAATTTGAGTAAGCGCATAAAGGTAGTTCTTTTAACAAAACATAATTATAAAAATTAAAGGCAAATTTAATGACAACAAAAACAATAGACAGAACCAGTGACACTCGCTTTATCGGACATCCCCTCGGTTTATCAACCCTCGCCATGACAGAAATGTGGGAACGCATGAGTTATTATGGCATGCGCGCTATGTTGGTATTGTTTATGACCGCAGCCTTGCAAGAAGGAGGAATGGGCTTAACTGTACTTGCAGCAGGGGCGATTTATGGCTTGTATACCGGCTCAGTATATTTTGCTGGTTTACCAGGTGGTTGGATAGCTGACCGACTTATCGGTGGGCAAAACGCGGTGTTTTTTGGCGGCGTGATTATCATGGTCGGCCATATTATTTTGGCTATTCCTCACGATGCGAGCTTTTTTATCGGTTTGATTTTTGTAGTTCTGGGAACCGGTTTATTAAAACCTAACATTGGTGCCATGGTGGGTGAACTTTATACTGCCAAAGATTCTCGCCGTGATGCCGGTTACACCCTTTATTATATGGGCATTAACATTGGTTCATTAATAGGCTATGGCATTTGTGGTTATCTGCAGGTGAATTATGGCTACCACTATGCCTTTGGTGCTGCTGCAGTAGGTATGTTAATAGGTCTGATACAATTTAAATTAACCCAGAAAAATATCGAAGGTGTTTCTCAGCAACCTGTAGTACCACTTACGGTACAGGGTCAAAAAATAGCCTGGTCGGTCATTGGCGTATGTCTGGCGATTATCGCCATCGTTACGACCTTAACCTTTCAGGGGGTGATTGTAATTGAGCCACGTGCTTTAGCGGAAAAGGTTGCTGTGATTTTTGTTTTCACCTTTTTACTATACTTTTTTGGGATCTTTTTTCTCGGTAAACTTAATGCCGATGAGAAAAAGCGTATGGGTGCTTTGTTTTTAATCTGTGTCGCTTCATCTTGTTTTTTTGCAGGTTTTGAACAAGCCGGTTCTAGTTTGAATTTATTTGGCCTTGATTATACACAACGTATGTTTGGTACTTTTGAAGTGCCTGCGGCTTGGTTTCAATCAGCTAACTCCATTTTCATTATTTTGTTGTCTCCCTTCTTTGCCGCGTTATGGATAAATTTAGGTAAACGCATGCTTGAACCTAGCTACAGCGTAAAATGCGCTTTAGGTTTGATCATCATGGCCTCAGGTTTTATCGTGATGTTTTTTGCTGCTCAATATGCGGCATCTGGCATGAAAGTAGCTCCTTATTGGTTAGTAGCGACTTACTTCTTACATACCGTTGGTGAATTATGTTTAAGCCCAGTGGCACTTAGCGCTGTAAGCAAGCTGTCGCCTAAACGTTTTGGCGGCCAAATGATGGGGGTATTTGTATTAACCTACTCTATGGGCAGTGTAATCGCCGGTTTACTCGCGGGTCAATTTGATCCAAATCAAGTAGAGCAGATGCCTGGTTTATATATGCAAATCAGTTTATTCAGTATCGCCATTGGTATCGTTTTACTACTGTTGTCATTTAAGACCGGTAAGTGGGAAAAACTAGCAGAAAAAGAAAGTGCTGCGTAAGACTAGATTTAAATAGTCCTTCAATAACAAATATTAATTATAGTATAATTAGAGCGTCTGATATCTGAACAATATCAGGCGCTTTTTTAATGCTGGTAATCCGCATAATTTTTAGCAAAATTAGTCACTATGGCGAGTAGATGAAACTGTATTTTTCAAGTAAACAGATACCACAACTTCAGCACTTATCTCTGCCTCAGCGTTTAGATGCTTTACAAACCGCACAAAAAAAACTAACTGGGCCCGAAAAGCTATTATTAAACCTGCTCAAGCTGGTGATGCTAGTCCCTGTTTTTGTATTGATACTACAAGTGAGCAATAACTGGCTTGCTCTACTCTGGGCCTTATTAGTGAGCCTACTTTATCCTCTGATCATTAAGCCCATGGAATTTGGACTTTGTATCAAATATCTCTCTCAATCTAAACCTCAAGGAACATAAACATGCAAACTATCTTAGTCACAGGTGGTGCGGGTTACATCGGCAGCCACACAGTATTGCAGTTACTCGAAGCAGGGCAGCAGGTCATCGTTTTAGACAATTTATGTAATTCATCTCAGGAGTCTCTGCTCAGAGTAGCTGAGCTTACCGGCAAACAAGCACACTTTGTGCAGGGTGATATCCGTGACAGCCAATTATTAGATAGTATATTTGCCCAGCACAACATCGACTCGGTGATCCATTTTGCTGGTTTAAAAGCCGTGGGCGAATCAGTGGCGATGCCACTTAACTATTACAATAACAACGTTTATGGCACCTTAACCTTATGTGATGCCATGCAAAAAGCGGGGGTTAAAAACCTAGTATTTAGTTCATCTGCCACAGTTTATGGTGATCCAGTCACTTTACCTCTAAAAGAAGATATGCCCACCGGTCAGCCAACCAATCCTTATGGCATGTCTAAATTGATGGTAGAACATGTTTTGCAGGATTTGTTTAAATCTGACAAAACTTGGAATATCGCTATTTTGCGTTATTTCAATCCAGCAGGTGCTCACCCATCGGGTCGCATTGGTGAAAACCCCAATGGCATTCCCAATAATTTGATGCCTTTTATTACCCAAGTTGCGACCGGGAAACGAGAATTTTTGTCGATTTTTGGCGATGATTACACTACCCCTGACGGCACAGGAGTTAGAGACTATATCCATGTTGATGACTTAGCCGCAGGGCATTTAAAAGCCCTCGATAAGTTGGCTCAAAAGGTTGGTTTGGTTACCTATAACTTAGGCACAGGTCAGGGTT
Organism: Paraglaciecola hydrolytica; assembly: GCF_001565895.1. Lineage (GTDB taxonomy): Bacteria > Pseudomonadota > Gammaproteobacteria > Enterobacterales > Alteromonadaceae > Paraglaciecola > Paraglaciecola hydrolytica. Next base: position 132,298 of record NZ_LSNE01000007.1, on the reverse strand, counting down.
ATAGCGTACTGGATATGGTGAAAGAATTTGAAAAACAAAGTGGCCAAGTTATCCCTTATAAAATCGTGCCCCGTCGCAGTGGTGATGTTGCCGCATGCTACGCTGACCCTAAAACCGCCTTTGATTCACTAGGCTGGAAAGCTGAACGTGGTTTAGCTGAAATGTGCCGCGACTCATGGCATTGGCAGTCAAGCAATCCCAACGGATATTAAATTTCTAATGTCTAGTTTCTAGTTTCTAGTTTCTAGTTTCTAGTTTCTAGTTTCTAGTTTCTAGTTTCTAGTTTCTAGTTTCTAGTTTCTAGTTTCTAGTTTCTAAAACATATTCAAGATTACAGTCGACTCCTACAAGAAATATTCACATTTTTGTAGGGGCTGCTTTAGCTACGAAACTAATTGATGGCGTATTTAAACTGGGTGTATAGCAGTTTATTAATGGCAGTATCGCCATTATCAAACTTACTTTGCTCTATCTGGGCGCCCACTTTAATTCGCCATTTTCCTAAACTAGTTTGATAAAAACCTGCAAGTTGATGTACCTTTTCAGCCTTGTCTACAACCACTGGAGAAGGCATTTGCAAATCAGGATTTAAGTCCAGAGCTTTTAGTGATAACTGCAGTATATCTCCATCTACATAGTGTTTAACCACGCCAATACTCTGCATTTCTGCATCACTATCAAAGGTACTGCCAATAGCTCTATTATGATAACGAAGGCCGGACTGATATACATTATCCTCATAAACACAGTTTGTAGCTGCTGAATGACTTTCACTACAGGTCATAGTTGTATCACTGGATTCTAAATAAACTCGGTATCCTTTGAAATAAGTAGCTATTCCAAACAAATTGGCCTTTTGCGCATCACGAGTTTCAGCAAACAATTGTCCATAAATACTGAGTGGCACAGTAGCCAATTTAAAACTGTATTTAAAATCTACAGCAGCAACATGATTGCCTTTAATTGCTTTTTTATTTCCCTGACAAGACTCTTCTTGATTGGCACATTCAGAACCTAAACTCACCACATCCCACAAATCATTTAGTCCATTTCCTTGCCCTTCTCCACCCCACATAGTTAACCACGAAGCACCAATTTCTAATTCTGCTACTGGTTTAAAGTTAAAACGAGTCATCAACAGCTTGGCGTCAGCAATAAACCTATCACTTTCAAGTTGACCTAACTGAGTCGTAAAATACCAAGGACCTAAAAAACTCAACCAAGAATCTTTTGACTTACTTGCCTGAGCACGTGACAAAGCAATAGCAGGGATGGGGCGTGCATTATTTGACATGATCAAACTGCTAGAGGTTGCGGGCCCCCACCATTGATCGATAGAGCCTAAACGTAAATTCCAGTCACCAAATTGATAAGCAACAAAGCTATGATCTAAATTTTTCTCTCCGCCCGGCAGATAATTAATTGCAAGATTGGCGGCCCAACGGCCCGCATATAACTCCGTATCAAATCTTAACTTTGCTTGAGTGGCTAAATTGTCATCCAGCGCGGTAAAACGACTTTTGTCTGTCGCCCCATAAAGCGTAATAAAGGTGCGTTTTTTTTCATTTTTTAACTGAGTTAAATAGTGCTTTAAACGTTGCAAGGCAATGACAGCAACAGGCTCTAAATCACTTTCATTTAAGCGTTCAAGTTGTTCTGCGATGCCTTTCCAAGGAACCGGAAAACTTGTTGTTACTGCGTCTATATAACCCCATTCAGTCAGTGTTTGTAAATCATGCTGTAACTGAGGTTCAATTGTGCCAATCCACGGGGACGCATGGCTATTTGGTACGGATACCAACAAATAACCCAGTGTAAGTAACAGGCTAGTTCGCTTCAACACGACAATTCCCTTTTACCGCTAACGCTAAATTTATAGCAAATATTAAGCTGGTTACTAGCAACTAATAGCTGCATTTATAAGCCTTCCAAATACGCATCGATATCATCGTCTAAAGCATCTTGTTCTTTAGTCTGTTCAACTTTGCCGTCTTTCACTTTATATTCTAAATTTTGGAAATAAGCACTTTTAACAAAACTATAAGGATCACTGGATGAATCAAGTTGTTGTTCTTGTTGGATTAAAGCTGCTCGTGCCTCTAAAGCTTTGATGCCGGAGCGTAGTACCGTGAAATAGATATTCAGGCTATCTAAGGGGCCATAGGCACTATCTACATATGTACCAACACCGCTGCGAGGATCGTTAGGGCCAAGTCCAGGTACCATTAAATAAGGGCCCGTACCTATACCCCAAGCTCCCAATACTTCACCAAACTCTTCATCTTCACGTTTTAAGCCAATCTCAGTGGCTACATCTATCGAGCCTAACAAACCAACCGTTGAGTTAAGTAAAAAACGCCCTAAGCTGACAAAAGTGCCACTTAATTTACCTTGCAGTAGATTATTTACGGTATTGGAGGGCTCTTCTAAATTGAGCGCCATATTAAGTAAACCAGTGCGTGCAAATTGTGGCATATAGTCGGCATAGACTACTGCTGTGGGGCGCAATATATAGGCATCCAGTACATCATAGTTAAAATCCCACATCTGGCGGTTAACCGACTCGAAGGGATCTTTAGGATCGTTATATTGTTTAGCTTGCTCTTCAACCCCCTGTTGGGATGCACAGCCTCCTAGCATAAGTAAGCTTAAGCCCAATAACAGCGATAACCTTCTATTCACATTATTTCCTTATTAATCAAAATTGTTTGTTGGCTAAGATCATCGACTTGTAAATCAACCAACACTTCACCTTGTAATTCGCCTTGAGCTTGCGCCACGTTTTCATCACGAGAAATACGTGCCACCAATTTAACCTTGGATAAACTCGACAGTGTATAATTAGCCATCATGGCGTTATCGTCTGATAGTTCAACTGTGAAGGGAAACTGTCCTAGTGGCAGCTTAACCACAGCAGCAGGCATTCTGACTTGGCCACTCGCATCTTGCGCAAATACAAACACCACGCCATTTTCGGGTAATTGCTGACGTAAAGCTGTATCTAATTGTACGTTTATGGTGATCCTGATTTTATTACTCAGCACGTTAGTCGTTTCGGTAGATGCAGATAAATCGCCCCCATTTATGTTTTTCAGCTCGTCGATTTTTTGCTGCACCATAGAATAATTGGGATCACTCACTGGCAAGCCAGCTTGTATACGTTGCCAATAGCCCTGCGCCGAAACGTTATCGCCCAACTCAGTACTCACCACGGCTAATGTTGCTAAGGCATTCGTATTATCTGGTTCAAACTTAAGCACTTGTTGCAATGCTCGTTTGGCCTGACGTATTTCTGATTCACTGCCTATCAGGATTAAAGCTTGAGCATAACTGAGTAAGGCGCCAACGCTATCAGGATTAAGCTGAATAGATTTTTCGAAGGCATCTTTGGCGGTTTGTGGTTGATTAAGTGCGCCCCACACTCGGCCAAGCAACATCCAGCCCACTGCGTTATCCGGCTCTTGATGTAATCTGGTGCGTAAACCTAAGGCAAAATCCTGCAAATCCTGAGTATTAATATCTTCTTTATTATTTATGCTTTTGCCCAATTCAGGTAAACGTGTAATGGCATCATCCCAAGCATGCAACTGGCTAAGGCTATTCGTTTTAAAATACACCGTTCCTGCCACGGCCACAGCCAACAGCAAACCAAGTAGCAAAATCCACACAGTTGCTTGCTGAGCGGGTACATTATCTTGTACCTCGTCTAGCAGGGCCAATTTGAGTTCATTTTCAGCCTGTTGACGATCACTGGCACTGAGCAAACCTTGCTCTTGTTCTACCGCTAGTTCTGATAAACGCAACTTAACTAAACGTGTATTAGTCAGCACATCTTGTTGATTCTTTTTGCTACGGTGTAACCATGGCAAGCTGATAAGCAACAGCGCCAAGATCACTAATACACTGGCACCACCGAGATAAACCATCACTTGTCACGCTCCAATAACTCATTAATTTTTTGTTGCTGTTGCGCATCCAAACTAACACTGACCTTTTTGCGACTCATCACCAAAGCCGCTAGCGCAAGCACGATAAACAATGCAGGCAACAACCATAACCAGATAGTCATGCTATTTACCGGTGGCTGATAATAAACAAAGTCGCCATAACGCTGTTTCATATAACTAATCACCTGATCTTTGTCGTTGCCGGCCAAGACCAGTTCATGCACTTTACGTTTCAAATCTGCGGCAATCATGGCATCAGAATCAGCCAAATTCTGGTTTTGGCATTTAGGGCAACGCAGCTCTTTGCTTAACTCCATAAACAAACTGCGTTGTTGGGCATTTTCAAAGGGATATTTTTCTTCGGTTGCCACACTCGTAAATGCGAGTTGCAGCCCAAGCAATAAACACACTAAGCGGCTCATAGCTTTCATTGTTCGGCCACCAACTCTTGATAAAGCACTTCGAATTTGTTTTTCCACACTCGCGGATTAAGATCGCCAATATGATGTAAACGAATACGCCCATGTTGATCGATTAAAAAGGTTTCAGGCGCGCCTGTTACGCCTAAATCCAGCGATAAATCACGTTTTACATCAAAGATATTAAAGGCATAGGGATTACCCAATTGACTGAGTTTTTGTGTGACTTCTTGTTGCACGCGAGAGACTGTTTTTATGCCAAAATCCGGATCGATGTCTTGATCGTAATACAGCCCAACGATGTGTTTACCCTCTTGTTGCAACTGGGTCAGATAAGGCAATTCGATGGCACAAGTAATACACCATACGCCCCATACATTGAGCAAAGTCACCTTGCCGTTAAATACCTCAGCGCTATATTGGCGCTCAGTCTGCATCAAATCTGGCAAACTAAAAGCTGGCATAGTATGTTCAAGCAAGCTGGATTTATGCGCTCTAGGATCAGAAAACAAACCCTGATACAAAAACACCAAAAGCCCAACAAATGCCACTAAGGGTAATAAAAATAAAATATACTTTTTCACTGACGGGCCCCCGCTAACTCAGGCATAAGCTCTGGATTACTCGCTAACTTAGCCATACGATAACGCCTATCACAAATAGATAATAAACCACCAAACGCCATGATAAAGGCACCGGCCCAAATCCAATTGATAAAAGGTTTAACGTAAATTCGAATTGCCCAATCACCATTTTCGAGTTGCTCACCGATAGCCACAAACAAATCTCGGGTAATACCCGAATCAATACCGGCTTCGGTCATGCTATTACGTTGTACGGGGTAAAAACGTTTTTCGGCCACTAATTGAGTAACCAAGCCACCCTGTTTAAACACCTCAAACTCTGCATGTTCCGCGGTGTAATTTGGCCCTTGAGCCTCAGTGACACTATTCAGCACAAATTCGTAACCTTGCACCTCTGCTTTATCGCCAATTGCCATACGCACGTTGCTCTCAATACCATAAGCACTCACCAAACTAATGCCGATCAAGGTGACTGCAAAACCCAAATGTCCGCTAACCATGCCCCAATGACTGGGGGATAGTTTTTGCAAACTTTGCGTTAGCGACAAATGATTATTCAAGCGCAAGGGCTCAATCCTTTGCAATACCTCAAGTACCGTCGTCACCACAATCCAGCCACTTAATAATATTCCCAGCACTGCCATGTAAGACATTTGTTCAAAATTGAAATTGATCAATAAGGCGGCGCTCAAGCTCAAACCAAAGGCCAACAGCAGTTGTTTATACAAGGCTTGAGGATTTTGATTTTTCCAGCGTGATAAAGGTCCCAAGCCCATAAAAAAGACAAAAGGCACGATTAAAAAGGTAAACATTTGATCAAAAAACGGAGCTCCGATGGATATCGAACCTAAGCCAATCTCTTTGTGTACTAAAGGCAACAAAGTACCAAGTAATACGACTAAGGTGGCGGCAGTCAAAAACACATTGTTGCCCATCAATAAGACTTCACGAGACATTAACTCATAACGTCCCGACCCGCGTAATAGTGAACCTCGCCACGCAAACAGGGCAAGTGAGCCACCAATGATGATCACCAGCAAACCTAAGATAAACAAACCACGACTTGGATCACTGGCAAAAGAATGCACTGATACTAAGATGCCCGAGCGTACTAAAAAGGTACCCAGCAAACTGAGTGAAAAGGCCGCGATAGCTAATAATACCGTCCACGCTTTAAACACTTTACGTTTTTCGGTCACCGCTAGACTATGTACTAAAGCGGTGCCGGCTAACCATGGCATAAAGGCGGCGTTTTCTACCGGATCCCAAAACCACCAACCGCCCCAACCTAATTCGTAATAGGCCCACCAGCTACCTAGTGCTACACCGACCGTTAAAAACGACCATGCCGCTAATGTCCAAGGGCGCGACCAACGAGCCCACGTTGAATCTAACTGTCCTGAAATCAAGGCCGCTAAGGCAAAGGCAAAAGCCACCGAAAAACCTACATAGCCCATGTACAACATGGGCGGATGAATGATCATGCCAAAGTCTTGTAACAGGGGATTTAAATCACGACCATCTATCGGAAAAAACGGCAATAAACGCTCAAAGGGGTTAGAAGTCAGTAACATAAACAAATAAAAGCCACAGCCCACAGCGCCCAATATAGCTAGTACTCGAGCAACCATTTTGATTGGAATCGCTTTACTGAATAAGGCAACAGCCACCGTCCAAATCGAAAAAATCATCACCCATAATAAAAACGAACCTTCGTGACCGCCCCAAACCGCAGTGATTTTGTAATAAATCGGTAAGGTGGAATTTGAGGTATTAGCCACATAGGCCACGGTAAAGTCGTCGTTTAAAAATGACTGAGTCAAACAGCCATAGGCAAAGGCGGTAAATACAAACATGCCAATAGCGAGGGGTTTAGCCATGGCCATCAACTGCGGGTGTTCTTTGTATGCACCCCACATGGGATAAATCGCCAGCAACAACGACATTAACAGCGCCATCACCAGCGCTAAATTACCTAATTCAGCCAACATACTAACTTACCTTATTCACTGGTTTTTGGAGTGCCATAAGCGGCTTCGCTGGGTTTAATATGTTTAATACCCTTCATTTTTTCTGCCAAATCCGGCGGCATATATTCTTCATCATGTTTGGCTAATACTTCATGAGCTTCAATATGATTACTCTCGGTCAAAACTCCCGTCGCCACTATGCCCTGGCCTTCGCGAAATAAGTCCGGCAATATGCCGTGGTAACTTACTGTCACAATCGGACCGATATCAACCAAATCAAAACTTACCGCGAGGGTTGATTGGTCGCGCAGCACACTGCCCGGCACTACCATACCGCCTATGCGTAAACGCTGGCCGATGGCCGGTTTTTTACCGTTTTTACCTTCAAAAATTTCTGAGGGGGTATAAAACAAATCAATGCTTTGGGTTAAGGCATAGAGCATCAAACCGATGGCAGCGCCTACCACTAAAACAATGGCCGACACGGCAAATAAACGTTTTTTTCGTCTGGGTTGCATAATTATATTCTGCTGTTAATTAAGGGGAAACGAGTGACGTACTGGCTTTTTTGATGCGCTGCTGGCGTTTTTGTTCAGCCTGTACTTTTGCCAACAGACCTTTTTTAGTCCACCACGACTCCAGCCACAACACCGCCACACTCAATAAACCTAAACCAAAGGCCAACCATACATACAGGCCATAACCACCCATATTCCAAAAATCACTCATCGTTTCAAAGTGCATTACTGAGCCTGCTCTGGTTTAGGTGAATTGTTATCGCCAGTATTGACGTCTTGAACCTGCGAAACCATAGCAAGTACCCAAGGACGCTTGATTTCGCGGCGGATAATTTCGTTTTGTAAACGCAGTAAAAAGATCGCCCCACTAACTAAGGCCCAGCTGACAATTGCCAGTAACAAGGGCCATAACATCTCGGGTGGCATTGAAGGTTTATCCATCTTCAGGATGGTTGCACCTTGATGCAGGGTATTCCACCACTCAACCGAATAATGGATGATGGGCAGGTTGATTACCCCGACGATAGCCATCACACCAGCGGCTTTACCCGCTTGTTGTTGATCATCAAAGGATTTGTAAAGCGACATCACGCCAAAAAACAAAAACAATAAAATCAATTGTGACGTCAAGCGTGCATCCCATTCCCACCACGTACCCCACATGGGTTTGCCCCATACTGCGCCAGTGATAAGCGAGACAAAAGTAACCATAGCACCAATGGGTGCTAAGGCTATCATCGCCATAAAGGCCGTTTTAACCTGCCAGACTAAACCTATAAAGGCCGCAATCGCCATGCTGCTGTAGAGCATCTTTGACAAGATCGCGCTAGGCACATGGATGTAGATAATGCGAAACGCATCACTTTGCTGGTAATCGGCAGGGGCAAAAGCCAAACCCCACACTGTCGCGACAATCAGGGTAAACAGGCCGAAGACACTAAACCAAGGTAATAACGTTTGACATAGCTGGTAGCTTTTTTCGGTTTTAGCGTAAGGATGTAACCACTTCCACATCAGTTTTGACTCACTCTTAAAGCATAGGCTGTGGCAAAAGGCGCCAAAGCAAGGGCAAACAACAACATAGCGCCAATAATCGCCAGTTGTGCATTATATGGCAAGCTTAATGCCGCTGCATCCACTGCCGATGTGGCAAAAATAAGTAAGGGAATAAATATCGGCACCAATAATAAGGCGAGTAATACACCACCGCGATTTAAACCAACAGTCAGTGCCACCGCGATGGCACCCAGCAAACTCAATAAGGGTGTACCGAGTATCAGTGTTGCCAACAAAGCCCAATACATGGCTTCGTTCAAGTGTAAAAACAATGCTAACAGGGGGGATAAAATCAGTAGAGGTAAGATGCTGGTTAACCAATGGGTGGTCACTTTTACTAAGGCCACAAGTGGTAAAGCACTGCCTGATAACAACAATTGCTCCAGCGATCCATCCTGAAAATCATCACGAAACAAACGTTCTAGCCCCATTAATGACGATAAAATCGCCGCCACCCAAATAACCCCAGGACCAATCATTTGCAAAGTTGCAGGGTTGGGCCCTACCCCTAAAGGAAACAAACTCACCACCAGCATAAAAAAGATCAGAGGCTGTATTAATTCTGCACGCTGATGAAAAGCCAGGGTCAAATCACGTTTGAACAAAGCCCATAAAGGAGTCATTAAATGCGATACTCCAACACTAATTCTTGTTTAGGATAATCCAGTTCTAAGTCCTGATGGGAAGTCATCACTACTGCCCCACCGCTGCGTAAAAAATCCGCAATTTTATTCATTAATAAACTAATGCCACTAGTATCTAAGGCCGTGAAGGGCTCATCCAATATCCATAAACACGCGCTACTCTTAAACCATAAACGGGCTAAGGCCACACGCCGTTGTTGCCCTGCAGATAAATGCCCAATGGGTAGCTCTTCTAAACCCACTAACTGCAATTCAGCCAGTGTTTGGTAAATTTGTTCAATACTTACGTTCTGCTCATGCTGTTTACACCAAAAATCAAGATTTTCAATGGCACTTAAACGCAAATTCAGCCCGGCTTTATGGCCAAAATAAACTAATTGATGATGAAATGAACTGCTAACGCTGTGGATAGCTTGTTGCTTAAAATTGACTTCTCCGCTTTCGCTATCAAGCAAGCCACACAAGACTCTCAACAAACTAGTTTTACCCGCGCCATTAGGCCCTTTGACATATAACAAGCCACCCTGCTCAACTGAAAAATTAAGCTTATCAAACAATAACCTATCGCTTTTAACTACCGACAAATCATGGGCGCTCAGTACAACCAAAGTATCCCTCAAAATATGAAAAAATAAACGCGCGGATAATAGCATAATGACCTGATGATACCTAACAGAGCTGTTAAGTTTCTGGCGGATTTGACCACACAATTTGTAACAGGAAATTGTCTAAGGACTCATTGGCACAAAATAAGAGATAGATCCTGCTCAGCGCTACTGCTAATGTTTAATCGAACTAAGCAATCTGACTTTTGGCCGATAACGCTGTTATGACAGAGATCCCACTCAATACTAATTTTCAGCTCACCCAAGCGCTAAGCCAATTGAGCCAAGCCGCGCCCAATTCAGATGTGGCGCGCCAAGCAATTGAGGTTATTGTTAAACAGTTAGAAGGCAACTTAATTAGTTTAAACCCAACAAATAGCGCCCAAATAAAAGCTGCCTTATTACCCAATACCAATTTACAAGGCCAGCTCAATAATGGTCAGCGTTATCAGGTACAAGTTAATACCCAACCAAGCCCACAATTACAGTTTTTCAGCACGGGTGCCAGTAGTAATGTCAGCACAATTCCCATACCGGAATCCTTAGCACAGCTATTACTAAAATTACCCGCCCAACAGTTAAATCAACTCATCAGTGCGGCCTTACCACAGTTAAAGTCGACAAATGTTGGCTTAAGTCCACATGCTTTGGTGACATTAGCCGCCACACTCGTTGAAAAAAATAATCAATCCTTGAGCCTCAACTTTGAGTCACTAAAATTGAGTCTGCCACTTAATCTAGCGGCAACAAGTTTAAGCGCCAATCAAACATTGGCTTTGGTCGCTGGTGATAAAGTCACGGTTGAAGTTAGCGCCAAAGGCAAAGATTGGCAACTTAATATTGTTAAACTGAACCAACCTGACGTAACCCTTGCTAAAGCTGAACATGCCAAAAATGCTGACCAAGTCATTTTGAGCAATCGAGTGCCTCAGGCCTTAAGCCATGTTTTGTCGGTCAACACTCTAGATAAGCCCGCCAGTATAACAATTCAAGAAAACCGCCAAAGCGATAAATTGTTGGCCAATGGGCAGCCAATCCAATCTCTCAAGTTAAATCTAAGCACAGAGCAAGCCGCGCCACTTATCAAAGGTTTACTGGGTGAACAAGCTACTCGCCAAACTGTCGAATTAGCCATACCGCTTAAAACCCTAATAAGTCAGTTAGTGCAAAACAATACCCAAGCTAATCAAGAAATTTTAAATAAACTGCTAGGTTTGGTGCCTGATAAAGTCAGTTTGCAAATTAAACCTTCTGGTGAAGCGGCCTTACTGATCCAACACCCAAAACTGGTGGCCAACCTCCCCCTTAGTGCCCCCCAAATTGACAGTTTAAAACCCTTAAAAATTACCGGCCTCGATAGTCTAAAAATCGACCATTTATTGCATAAAAACAATGCAGAAACTGTTAAACCCACGCAAGTCTCTAACCAGGTTTTGTTGAGTACAAATGAAGCTGGCGCCAAAGAAACTAAAACGCCATCAGGCACCACATCAGACCTCGTTGCACCCAAAGTGACTGGCGATAAAAGTCCACTGCCTGTGAGTGAAAACAACAAACCCGTTGAACAAATTAAATCAACGGCAAATCCTTTATTAGATAACAAGGCCTTGTTACAACTTATCGAAAATAATCCCAGTATTAAAAGCCTGATCACCCCACAACTTTTAAACGATAAAACACAACAAACTGAGTTATTACAAAACTTGTTACGGGTCTCGTTACCTAAAGCAGAGCTAGCCAGTACAGTATTAAACAATATTAATAAAATCCTCAGTGATCCGGCTAACCTAAAAGGCTTTGCTGAAGCGGGAACCCAAAATTGGTTGAAACAAATCAGTCAGGAATTAACTCAAACCCTACCTCAGGGCAAAGAACAAGATGCTAGTCAGATCAAACAGCTATTAACAGCGCCAATGCTTTCAACGTCGAGTGTGCAACTTGTCGCACCACCTGCCAGCCAAGGTTTGCTCAGTGGCTTGATTACCTTGTTGCAAGTCTCACTTGCCGCACGTTTAATGCGTAATCAACCCAGTCAGGCCGAGCGCATCGCACAGATATTACCTTCGTTATTTAACGACAGTAGTAAAACGGCCAGTCCAGCAAACCCGGTGCGCACCATGCAAGACTTTGCGCAATTAGAACAACGGCAACAGCTGATGCGTGAAATTGGGCGCTTGTTGTCTGAACACCAAAGCAATAAATTGAGCAATGCCGACAAATTGTTGCAAGGCCAAGAGACTTTTTATTACAACTTACCTACGGCTTTTGGCGGGGTATTTAAGAATATTGAACTGCTGATCAAACGCGAAGAACACAAAGAAAAACAGGCCGAACAACAAATAGATAGTCCACAAAGTTGGCAACTCACCTTGAAGTTAAGTGTTGGTGAATTAGGAGAACTACTGAGTAAAGCAAGACTACGGCCGGATGAGCTAGAAATCGATTTTTATGCCTCTAACGATGGGGTACTTAAACAACTCATGAATTTTTTGCCTTTGTTAAAAAGACGTTTAGTGTCCTTGGGTATTGAGGTCACAAAAAGCCAGTGCCAATTGGGTAAAATCCCAGAGAGTCTCGATCAGCGTAGTTATCATATATTCAAGGCTAAAGCATGATCACGATCCCCTTCATTGTTGTACTTACTTCGGTTATATCCCCTTATCATTGGAATGACATGGCGGCAAATGAATGCAGCCAACATGCCTGCAGTTTCAAGGATACTGGGCATAACGGATAATGGAGAGTTAGATGGATAAAGAACCCAAAAATAAAAGTGCAGTAGCCCTTAAATACCAACAAGGTGATGAATCTTCAACACCTACAGTGGTAGCCAAAGGTTTTGGTGACTTAGCCCAAGAAATCATCGACATCGCCAAACAAAGTGGAGTGTTAGTTCATGAAGATCCCTACTTAAGTGATTTTTTAGCCACCTTAGACTTAGGCCAAGAAATTCCTGAACAGCTTTATCACGTTATCGCCGAACTGATTGCCTTCTCTTATGTGCTACAAGGCAAATTTCCAGCAAGTTGGGCCAAACAATTTGGCAAAATCTCACAACAAGCTTAAGGGCAGTAACAAGAGACGGCTACGAATCGCAAGTAAAAGCAATAGAGGAATTAATCAGCTCATTCTGTTTGTTTTAGTGAAGCAAGGCATTGTTGGTTTAATACTTGCAAAAATCTATCTAATGATAGGTGCAGTTATTTTAAGATAGGAATTTATGATGATTATTAACAGTTTGATTGGGCAAAAAGTGGCTTTTAGGGGGCAAATTGCCTCCGCTCTTCTAACAATTTTGTCTTTATTAACGTTTTCTTTGCCAACACACGCCTTAGAAATGGGCGTCAGCGCTCACCAAGGTAGCGAATATGAAACCCAAGGCTACTCGATATTTGTTGCCGATAATTTCTCTCGTAAAAGTCCTTTTTATTGGAGTTTAGGTTTCAGTCGCTATGATGAAGTATATGTAGAGTGGAATAACAGCACCTTAAAGTTCCCTATACATAGCGCTGAAGCATCCTTATCTTATCGTCATCAATTCAACTCACGAAATCCTACGATGAGACGTTTTGTAATGGAATACCAAATAGGTGCTGCGGCTTCATTAACCGACAACAAGTTTACTTGGGCCGACCTTGGTGAAGAAAAATATTTTTCTGAAACGGGCGACATCAACGGATTTTTAGCCATTTCAGGCCACTATAAATTGACCCAGAACCTCTCTGCGTTTGCGGGAGTAAAACATTTTCCAAAAATGTCAGAGTTTGGCAACCTGAGTTCCGTATTTTTGGGCATCACGATTAATTTCAGCTCCAGCCCAACGTATTATGGTAATTAGTTCCTGCACAAAAGAGTGAAGAGTAAAACGTCGTAAATAGCTCAGGAGTGGGTATTGTTAATGTTTAAAATTAAATCAACCAGCAGCGCCACACATGGGCGCCGTTGGCTAAAACTGCAGCTTATTGGTTTTCCACTGATTGCCATGTTTGGTTTAGCGTGGCCACACCCGAGTTATGCTCAAGTACATACTTGTCCAGGCCCACCACCTTTAACTACCATAGATACTGATGGTGATGGTTACGACGACAGTATCGACCTATTCCCCAATGATCCCATTCGTCATTATGACTATGATTTAGATGGCATCAGTAACTATGATGACAACGACGACGACGGTGACGGCGTACTGGATATAAACGACAACAATTGGGATGCCGATCCTGTCATCAACGTTTATGATCCTTTCCCTGAAGATCCCCGCGAATGGCTAGATACCGATAAAGATTGTTTAGGCAATAATGCTGACTTGGATGATGACAACGATGGCGTTGCTGATACCAACGATCCCTTCCCTTTAAATAAATTTGAATGGCAAGACACTGACAGTGATGGCATAGGTGATAACGCTGACTCTGATGACGATAACGATAAAGTCATCGACCTTTACGATGCTTTCCCAAAAGATCCTAACGAACAATTAGATACCGATAATGATGGCATAGGTAACAATGCCGATCCCGACGATGACAACGACGGCATTTTAGACGTTGATGATGCCTTTCCCTTACTGGCGTCAGAAACCTTAGACTCCGACAACGATGGCATTGGTGACAATGCTGATCCAGATAGAGATGGCGATGGCATTGTCGACATCAACGATGTTTGGCCAGATGATCCCACAGAATGGTTTGATAATGACGGAGACATGATTGGTGATAATGCCGACACCGATGATGACAACGATGGTTTTGCTGATGGTGTGGATGCCTTTAGAACTAACCCTGCTGAACACTTAGACACAGATGGTGATGGCATAGGCAACAACGCCGATAGCGATGATGATGGTGATGGTGTAACTGACGCAAACGACGCATTCCCACTCGATAAAAACGAGTGGTTAGACACTGATGGCGACGGCATTGGTAACAAAGCCGATACCGACGATGACGGCGATGGTGTGGCAGACGGTATAGATGCCTTCCCACTCGACAAAACAGAATGGCTAGACACTGATGGCGATGGCATTGGTAATAATGCCGACACTGACGATGATGGTGACGGTGTACCTGATCTCAATGATCCCGATCCTCTGGACATGGCCGAAAATACTGACACAGACGGGGATGGCATTGGCAACAATGCCGACCCTGATGACGATGGTGATGGGGTAGACGATGGTCTGGATGCCTTTCCACTCAATAAAAATGAATGGGAAGATACTGACGGTGATGGTTTAGGTAATAACTTTGGTGATGCCGATGATGATAATGACGGCATTGCCGACGTTAACGATGCGTTTCCTTTAGATAGTTCAGAATGGCTTGATACCGATGGTGACGGCATAGGCAACAATGCTGATACCGATGATGATGGCGATGGTGTACCAGATAGCGAAGATGCCTTTAGGTTAAATGCGAGTGAATCGAAGGACACAGACGGTGACGGTGTCGGTAACAACGCTGACAGTGATGACGACAATGATTCGTTTATCGATAGCGCAGATGCATTTCCACTCGATGTTTTTGAATGGTTAGATACCGATGGCGATGGCATTGGTAACAACGCAGATCAAGACGACGACAATGATGGTGTGGATGACGCGCTAGATATCTTTCCTTTAAACAAAGCGGAATGGTTAGATACCGATGCCGATGGTATTGGCAACAATGCCGACAGCGATGACGATAATGATGGCACTATTGATAGTGATGATGCCTTCCCACTAGACGTATCAGAGTGGCTTGACACTGATCTGGATGGTATCGGTAACAATTTGGATACCGACGATGATAACGATGGTGTATTAGATAATGTCGATGCATTTCCCTTAAATAAAGCAGAATGGTTAGATACCGACGGTGATGGTATTGGTAACAATGCTGACAGTGACGATGACAATGATGGCGTAATAGATATCGACGATGCCTTTCCACTCGACCCCGTTGAAACAACAGATACCGATGGTGATGGTTTAGGTAATGTTATTGATAACGATGACGATGGTGATGGTTTTGTCGATTCGGCCGAACCTTTTCCATTAGACAAAAACGAATGGCTAGATACCGACAAAGACGGTATCGGCAATAATGCAGATGTAGATGATGATAATGATGGTGTTTTTGATATCGATGACGCATTCCCACTTGATCCAAAAGAATGGTTAGATACCGATAACGATGGCATAGGTAACAATACCGATACCGATGATGACGGTGACGGAGTATTGGATTATCTAGATGATCTGCCTTTAGACGAAACAGAAACCCTAGATAGTGATAAAGACGGTGTAGGTAACAACACTGATCTTGATGACGACAATGACGGCATGAGTGACCAATTTGAAAATACTTATGGTTTTGATCCTTTAGATCCTGCCGATGCCCTGCTCGACAGTGATTCAGATGGCGTAACTAACGGTGATGAAGCACAAGATAATAAAAACCCTTTGATTGATGATTACCCGCCAAAAATTAAGGTGCCCCAAGCATTACATTTAAATGCCGAACATATTTTCACTACGTTAACTAAAGCTGCGTTGGTGGCTGCCACCAGCATTTCGGCAGACGATGGTTTAGATGGGAAAAATTGTTGTAGCCTAACCCCACTGGGATTTGAATCTGGTGATCAGGTGCTCAAGTCAGGTCTGTATCCCATTACTTGGCGAGCGATAGATAAAGCAGGCAATATCGCAGATATAAAACAAACGATTAACCTCTATCCCTTAGTTAATTTTGAGCCAGACCAAATAGTGGCAGAAGGTGGCACCGCCACAGTTAAAATTGTTTTATCGGGCCAAGCGCCGCGTTATCCCTTTAACATTCCTTTTGCCGTAGTAGGCGATGTAGATAAGCTGGACTACAGCATTATTGGCGACAATTTTGTGGTGTTCGAAAGTGGTACCGTGGCTTACATCAAAATAAAACTAAACGAAGATTATCAAGTAGAAGGTGATGAAGAGCTTATCCTTGAATTTGGCGATGGATTAAATGAAGGCTCACAGCCAACCCATACCATCACCATCACGGAACAAAACCTAGCACCTCGTTTAGCCGTGAATGTGACTCAACAAGGTCTGGCCTTATCAAATGTAGCCAAAGACGATGGTGATATTGTACTGAGTTTACAAATTGATGATCCCAATCCAAATGACACTCATATTATTGAGTGGAATATCCCAAATGCTTACCAGGCGCAAGTGAGTGCCAACCAATTGGTTGCAGTGATCAATCCTAACAAACTTACCTTGCCATCATCTAATCGAGATATTCTGTCTTTGTCGGTAAAAGTGACAGACAGCGGTTCAGGCGCCTTGAGTAATACCGAGGTAGTTAACATTGCGCTATTAGCGACACAACCTAGCTTAACCAACAGCGATGTCGATCGTGATGGTTTAAGCGATATACAAGAGGGTTTTGCCGATGACGACTCTGATGGTTTGCCAGCATTTATGGATATTTCAGATGTCACCTACATCCAACCATTACATGTTAATTCTGCTGTCACCAAGTTTGTTGAGACAGAACCTGGCTTAGTACTCAAATTAGGTAAATACGCTAGGTTGCAACAATCAGACGGTGTGATGTTGTCAGAACAAGAAATTAAAGCAACGGGACTCATTACAGCTGATACGATTAGCCACCAAAATGAGTATTACGACTTTGAAATTAGTGACATTTTGCCGGTAGGAAACTCCGTCGCCATTGTATTGCCCTTACAGCAGACCATTCCTGAATTTGCCACCTACCGAAAATTTAGCAAGGCACATGGTTGGCAAGACTTTGTAGAAAATGCCAATAACAGCCTAGCCTCAACCACAGCCGTCAACTCTGTATGCCCAGCGCCAAGCAGTACAGCCTATAAAGTAGGCCTGACTAAAGGTGACGATTGTGTACGCTTGATGATTCAAGACGGCGGCCCCAATGATGCCGATGGCATAGCTAACGGTACTATTGATGATCCGGGTGGCATAGCGGTTAAATCGACCAAAGAAATAGTTAAAAACATTGATCCAGTCACCAGCTCGAGTGGCGGCGCATTAAACCTGAGTCTGGCATTGTTATTACTTTTATTAGGCTGGCGTGGTTTTATGGCTTATGCAAAGAGCAGTGACTAGCAAATAGAAACTAGTGAATAGTAAAAGATTTAAAGCAAAAGCCATTTACCACAGAAGACACAGAGAAAGCGGATGAAAAACGGAAAGATAAAAAACTATTTCACCCGCTCTTCACCTCGTAAAATTCGCGTGAATACAGTAGAGTGATGCTGCCAGTATCTTTTTAGCTTAACAATTAATCGTTTTGTTTTTCTCCGTGAGCGTAGCGCTCTGTGTTCTCTGTGGTGAGAAGCTTTTGGCTTTTGGCTGTTAACTAGTATCTAGCTACTAGTCATTATTTACTGCTTTATTCTGCTTTTACTGCTAAAAAAAAGCCCCACAAATGTGGGGCAAATACAGCTTAACGCTTAAATACTTACTTAATTACAGCACATCTGCCACAGCGGCTGGGGCTTCAGGTTTGATGGTTTTAGATAACAATAAGGCTTCGCGCAAACGCTTTTCGATATCAGCAGCCATCGCGGTATTTTCTTTCAAATACTTGACCACATTCGCTTTACCTTGACCAATACGTTCTCCGTTGTAGCTGTACCAGGCACCGGCTTTTTCGACCATTTTTTGCTGTACACCTAAATCAATAAGCTCGGCTTCTTTACAAATGCCTTGGCCGTACATAATTTGGAACTCAGCTTGTTTAAAGGGTGGGGCGACTTTATTTTTGACCACCTTAACTCGGGTTTCACTGCCTACAATTTCTTCACCTTCTTTGATCGCGCCAATACGGCGAATATCCAAACGCACAGAAGCATAAAACTTAAGTGCATTACCACCGGTGGTGGTTTCAGGTGAACCAAACATCACACCAATTTTCATACGAATTTGGTTGATAAAGATCACCAAGGTATTAGAACGTTTGATATTAGCAGTCAGCTTACGCAAGGCTTGTGACATCAAACGAGCTTGTAAACCCATGTGTGAGTCACCCATGTCGCCTTCGATTTCCGCTTTTGGCGTTAATGCCGCAACCGAGTCAATAACCACTACGTCTACTGCGCCTGAGCGTACTAACATGTCACAAATTTCTAGGGCTTGTTCGCCAGTATCAGGTTGCGAAACTAATAATTCGTCAATATTAACCCCTAAGGCTTTAGCATAAATAGGGTCAAGAGCGTGTTCAGCATCAACAAAAGCGCAGGTTTTACCGGCTTTTTGTGCTTCAGCGATAACTTGTAAAGTTAAGGTCGTTTTACCAGAAGATTCTGGACCGTAAATTTCGACTACACGGCCGCAAGGTAAACCGCCAATGCCTAAGGCAATGTCGATGGTCAAAGAGCCAGTAGAAATAGTATCTATATCTAATGCATTATTATCGCCCAAACGCATAATGGCGCCTTTACCAAATTGTTTTTCAATTTGCCCTAGGGCGGCGGTAAGTGCTTTGTTTTTATTGTCATCCATAGAATGTCCTTAGTGCGTTTGTATTGTCAGTAGCCTTAGCTTTTGACGGATTAACTCAGATAATGGCCGCAGTATACTGTATGGTTATACAGTTGCAAATGAAATATGAAATTAAATCAGACTTGGTTTCAAAATTTTATAGTTGTTACACTGTTATGCGTTTATCTGAGCCAGATAGGTATAGCCAAATTATTTACTCAAGTCAAAAAGGGGTAATCTTGTTGTTGCGGCGCAGATTACCCGCCAGTGTTTTGTGTAAAGTGCTAACTATAACTGACTGATATAAGTAGGTTGAGAGATGGCGATTTTGCTGTCAGTACTGCTCAACAATCCACTTTTGTTATCCCGTTTCAGCACTGTGATTTCGCTTGATAACTGATTAGCCACCAATAAAAACTCACCATCGTTAGAGATCACAAAGTCTCTTGGCCAGTTACCTGCGGTAGTGTAATCCTGCAAAAACTCTAATTTACCTTTTGCTACAATTGCAAACACAGATATAGAGTTGCTGCCACGATTGGCCACATACAAAAAATCCTCAGCAGGTGATAACTTGACTGCTGATACATAGCTTTCTCCAGTAAATTCCTCCGTTAAAGCGGACAATCTTTGGACTTCAGTTAGCTCACCAGTACTTGAATCTTGTTGCACTACCACAAGTGCATTTGACAACTCGTTAACTATGTAAGCAAAGCCTTGTTTTACACTAAAAATCATGTGGCGTGGGCCATCACCAGCTTGCAATTTAAACGCTACTTTTGCCCGTAATAAAGCTTCACCGTCGAGCTCATAGACCTTAACTTCATCTAAACCTAAATCGACTGAATAGATAAACTTACCATCTGGCGACCAATCAACCCAATGCATGTGTGGCGCTTCTTGACGTTCATGAGCACCCTGCCCTTGACTTTGATGGCGAGCAAATTCACGCAAGCTGGTCTCTTGTGAACTAATACCTTCAATTTTAAATAAACGAATATCGCCCGAACTATAATTGGCGACTGTCAACATAGTGCCATCGGGGCTAATACTTATATGACAGGGGTTATCACCCAAATCACTGAGTTTTGAGGCCAGCGACAAGGCATTGTGCTTATCTTGCCAATTGAAAACACTCACACCGCCCTTTTCGGTTTCATTAACCGCAAAAATGGTTTGATTGTCTGCGCTCAAAGCTAAATACGAGGGATTAACGGTATTGGCTAAAGTCGTCAAGCCTGACAAAGCACCACTTTGAGGATCAAGCTGGATACGATAAATGCTTGGCTCATTTTCTTTAGCATAAGAGCCAACAATAAATTCACTCATTTTAGTCTCTGGGTTAACTGGCGTTTTATCACAAGCACTTAATAAACCTGACAATATTGCCAATAAAAGGTAAGAAGCAGAGCGTAATTTTTTACTAAAGTGCATTGTTAATTCCCATTTCAAATAATCCATATTGTTCGACGTGTTGATGAAAAGTTAGTGCCGTATTTTGCGGTGCAAAAAGGTACGTTAGCCAGCCCTAAAAGTCAAAGTCATTACGTCTATACCCTTATAACTGCAGCGGCTGGTTTACTCTCACTCCCCCAATCAATGAGTAGAGGTTCGTCATTCAAAGTCCTATACTTGTTTGCTACCCTCTATTAAGCGCAACACTCGAGACAACGCAAATTCAATTGCTTTAATACGTACTTGCTGGCGACCACCTTTAAATAGCTGGGTAACGCAGTGGGTTTGCCCATCAATAAAAAAACCAAACCATACAGTGCCTACCGGTTTATCCGGTGTGCCACCATCCGGGCCTGCAATGCCACTCACCGAAATCGCCACCTCAGCACCCGCGGTTTTTGCTGCACCTTGCGCCATTGCTGCGACGGTTTGTTCGGACACCGCACCAAAGTTGGCGAGGGTTTGTACACTTACTCCCAGCAGTTGTTGTTTAGCTTCGTTTGAATACGTTATAAAACCTTGTTTGAACCAGCTTGAACTTCCAGAAATGGAAGTGATAGCGTATCCTAACCCACCTCCGGTGCAGGACTCAGCACAGCTGATAGTCCAGTTTCTGGTCACAAGCTTTTGGCCTAACAATTGGGCGAGTAACTCTATATCTGGGGTCATCAAAAGCGCCTTTAAAAGTGTGTGTTTGACCAGCTAAAAGTTAAGTGGCCACTAAACAATAACAGAACAGTAAAGATATTATGCCGTCGAATAAAAGTGCAGAGCAAGGGCAAGTCAGTCCCGCATTACAATCTCATACGCCAATGATGCAGCAATACCTAAGCATTAAAGCCGAACATCCAGATATCTTGCTGTTTTATCGCATGGGTGACTTTTATGAATTGTTTTTTGACGATGCCAAAAAAGCCTCTGAATTATTAGATATATCCCTGACTGCCCGTGGAAAATCCGGTGGTAATGCTATTCCTATGGCCGGAGTGCCCTATCATGCGGTTGAAAACTACTTAGCACGCTTAGTTAAAATGGGCCAGTCTGTGGCCATAGTTGAACAAATTGGTGACCCTGCTACCAGCAAAGGCCCGGTTGAGCGTAAAGTACAGCGCATAGTCACCCCCGGCACGGTATCCGACGAAGCCTTACTGGAAGACAAACAAGACAATATCCTCGCGGCATTGATTTGCCTTAAACAAGGTCAAAAAGAATTTTTTGGCTATGCCACTTTAGATGTCACCACTGGGCGATTTGCCATCTGTGAACCTAGTGACCTTGAAGCCTTAGCCGCCGAAATACAGCGCACTAATCCGGTTGAATTACTCTATCCAGAAAACTTTGCCCATTTTTTTCTTATCGAAGCACGTAAGGGTTTACGTCGCCGCCCCCTGTGGGAATTTGATCACGACACCGCCTTAAACCTGCTTAATCAACAATTTGGCACCAAAGAATTGAATGGCTTTGGCGTCAACAATAGTGCGACAGCCTTATGTGCCGCAGGTTGTGTGATGCAATACGTTAAAGATACCCAACGTGCAGCCCTGCCCCATATTCGCAAAATAGAATTAGAAGTCGCCACTGATACGGTGTTGATGGATGCCGCCACCAGACGTAATTTAGAGTTAAGCCAAAACCTCTCGGGGGGCCGTGAACATACCTTAGCCAGTGTATTAGATAATACGTCTACCCCCATGGGCAGTCGTTTATTACAACGTTGGTTGCACCGCCCGCTTACCAATCGGCAGGTTCTCAAAACCCGCCAGAATAATATTAAATCCTTACTTAATACCGACTATCCACAACTGCAAAAATTGCTCAAACAAGTGGGGGATATGCAAAGGGTTTTGGCGCGTTTAGCCCTGCGTTCGGCACGCCCTCGTGACTTTTCTCGACTACGCCAAGCCTTTCAGTTGTTGCCCGATATTCAAAGTTTTGTCACTGACGAGTCTGCCCAAAGTGCCAATACGGGTTTGATGCAGTTGGCTAATGAAATCAGTCAGTTTCCGCAATTTGCTGATTTACTTGAGTCTGCCATTGAAGACAGCCCACCCATTTTGATCCGCGACGGAGGGGTGATCAAAACAGGTTACAACCCAGAATTAGACGAGTTACGTGCCCTATCCCAAGGTGCCACCGATTATTTAGATAAATTAGAACTCAGAGAAAAAGAACGTACCGGCATATCCAGCCTGAAAGTCGGTTATAACCGCGTGCATGGCTTTTTTATCGAAGTCAGCCGCAGCTCGGCTCACTTAGTACCCGCTGATTATATTCGTCGCCAAACTCTAAAAAACAACGAACGTTTTATCGTTGCCGAATTAAAAGAGCACGAAGACAAAGTGCTCACCAGTCAAAGCCGCTCACTGGCCTTAGAAAAACGCTTGTACGATGAACTGTTTGATATCTTATTGCCTGAGCTTGGCCGTTTAATGCAAAGTGCCGATGCTTTGGCCGAGTTAGATGTACTCACTAACTTAGCCGAGCGCGCCGAAACGCTGGATTACCACTGCCCCAACCTTTCAACTGAGAGTGGCATCAATTTTGGTCAAGGCCGCCATCCGGTCGTCGAACAGGTAATGAAAGATCCGTTTATCGCCAACCCTATCGCCATCAATCCAGGCCGTCGCATGTTAATTATTACCGGCCCCAACATGGGCGGTAAATCGACTTACATGCGCCAAACGGCATTGATAGTGTTGATGGCCTACATTGGCAGTTTTGTACCCGCCGAAAACGCCCAGATTGGCCCCATAGACAGGATATTCACCCGTATCGGCGCCTCAGATGACCTAGCCTCTGGCCGCTCAACCTTTATGGTAGAGATGACAGAAACCGCCAACATACTCAATAACGCCACCGCTAACAGCTTGGTATTAATGGATGAAATTGGCCGTGGTACCAGCACCTATGATGGCTTGTCATTAGCTTGGGCCTGCGCCGAATACCTCGCGCAAAAACTGCAATCTTATACCCTGTTTGCCACTCACTATTTTGAACTAACCGAACTGGCCGAAGCCCTACCCGAACTGGCCAATGTACATTTAGACGCAGTAGAACACGATGACAGCATACGTTTTATGCACGCCGTACAAGAAGGCGCTGCCAACAAAAGTTATGGTTTACAAGTCGCCCAATTAGCCGGTGTCCCCAAAACCGTGATCAAACACGCCAAGCAAAAACTACATGAACTCGAAACAGGTACGGGTGTCACCAAGGTAGCAATACAAACCTCCGCCAAACAATTAGACATGCTCAGCGCCACCGACGATTTACGAGTAGCCTTGCAGCAAATTAACCCAGATGATTTGACGCCAAAACTGGCATTGGATTATTTGTATAAGTTGAAAAAACTAGCGGAAGAATAGCGAGAACAGCAGGTTCGAGCTTTTAAAAGCGAACAGCGTCGCTGCAATTTGCCTCGTTTTAATCTGCGGTACTAGGGGAGCAATGAGTCGAGAGGAAAAATCACTTTCTTCGAATTAACATCTAGTAAGATGTATAAAATTAGCGAAGAACAAGCCAAACGAATTGCGGGCTTTTTTTCAAGCTGCTTGTTATCGAAATTTATAACTTACCATTCCTAACTGCATCTTCAGCCATACCTACTAAAAATCCAATTTCACTCATTTGCCATGGCAACATTTTTAGCACTCCAGATTTACTAATTGATGCTTGAACTACAACATCAGGGACTTCGTTATTACTAATAACAAATACCCAAACAATTCCACCAAACACAAATCGATATGCATCATTTTGATCAACAGCGCTTAACGTAGGTTTAACTATCAAGGCTTCTTGTATTTCGTTTTCATGCAAAATTGGAGACAAAATAAAAGGATAGTCACCTTCATTACCAGCGTCGCCAGAAAGTAGAATTTTCCTAATAATTTCTTCATGCCCCCCTAAATTAACCTCTGCGAAAAAATCTAAAGATGAAATACTGGCTCGCCATAAAATCGACAATGAGAATAATTTGAATTTATTATATTCAACACCTTCAAAATAAAATAATCCGTCAATTTTTTTTGCTATTAATTCAAAACCACCATTTAGCACTAAACTAGCGTAACGCTCAAATTTTGAAAAGTATTCCTCGCACAAGCCACATAAAAGAGGTTCTCTAACTCCTTTTTGTGGAAGTTTATTTTTTCTATTTGAGTCGACATGAATTTCATGAAACCGATGCTTTTCGTCATATAACTTAGAATACAAAAACTCAGGAATTATATGTGATTGTTTTAACGATTTTTCTTCCCTACATAATTTACACTTCATAATCAGTATACCAACACCCAAATATCCGGCTAAGTAATTATTAGTAGTATTATTGCACCAACTCCAGTAGTTCTTTTAAGCCTTTTTCTTCTAAAAAACTTCTCAGGGCGTCAATGCCTTTTTGATTAATAGAAATATCATGATCAGGTTGAACAGTGCGCCTTTCTATATTTTGAAGAGAGACTTCTATAACACCAACTGCTGCCATCATTGAACGAGTAAATTTACCACGGGGTCTTGCAGTGCTTTCTTTCCCATCCAAACATAGGGCTTGGCAACGGGAGATAATTGGTTGATCTTCAAATGTAATTGGTTTTGATACATGCGCGAAATCATTTCTTATTTTTCTTACAAGTTGAATATCAGCTCTTACATTTCTAGGTAATAAACCTAAAGTATATGCACTGTCAATTCTCGATGAAAATGTTCCAAAAGGACCGTTAAAATCAAACATTTGCCCTACTACGGATCTATCATCAACCAAATATGCTTTCAAAAGATCAGCTAAACGCTCATCTAGGTAGGCTGCAGCCATTAACGCGCAACCACGGTCAGATTCATCGACCAATGTCTGTCTAAATTGAGATACTGCAATTAATGGTTCTCGGACATGTTCAGGAAGACCATTAATAGTCCCTCCTATTATTTTATTTAGAAATCCTACTGAATTTTTTAGTTGGTCATCATCCATATGTTACCAACACCTCTAGTGAAGGCTGCTTTTTTTCCGTAACGATGTTTAATAAGTTTGTTTGGTGTTTACTTTTCATCACATACAAATCTTGAGTTTGTATAGCCGATATTTCTATCATCACGCTCTACTTGGTCTTTCATTTGCAGGCAAGCATCTAGAGAATTAAAGGTTTCCACGACCCCAGCATACGTTCCACCCATCATTCGTGCTGCTGCTGAGTTTGGGTCTTTGTAATATTTTTTAAGTTCATACTTAGTACCAAAACATCCTTGTAATAGAATTGTTGATATGAATAGTAATAATATTCTCATTTACATTCTCCATGTATGAGAGTTGTCTCGGCATAGAAACCTAACAGTTATTTAGTCGTAGCTCATGCTATATTTACCTTGAACTGTACGCTTCAAGACAAAAAATTATATTAGTCTTAATATACATACTCTTATAAAAAAAAGAAGTGGTTATTTTTGCCCCGATTTAAACATGCTCGGAGTTGACCTTACTGTATTGTGACGGCATGAAGGCCGACCTAAAAAACATCAATGTCTTCCGCTTTTGTAAGCTGGCTTTGAGTCTTTGGCAAAAAAAGCAAAAGCTTCGGAGCTAAAGCACCTCCTACAAAAAAATTTAGATGAAATTGTGCCATGCTTGGGTTTTGTGGCCGGAGGCCATGCTATGTCGCGCAGCGATAATCTTAGTGACCGCAGGTCATAATCTCTCGACTCAAGGCTCGCCGGTTATTGGTCAAATTCAGTAGGTCAATTGGCATGGATAGCCAATTGAGCTTTTCGTCGTCGGGAACGACTAAAAGCGGCCAGCTTAATTTGGTCAATAATCGGAATAAGAGCCTTGCTGGAGAGCGGCGTTTTTTGCCTACTTTTTTGTGCTGTTGCAAAAAAGTATGGTCGGGCGACATGGATGTCGCTTGAAAAAAGGCAGGGACTGCCAGTGTGCGAAGCACATGCTGTTGCTTTAAAATTTTATTCCTATCACTGTTGCTGGATGAAATAAAATAGGAAACATTCAGTTTATAGTTTTTGCTTAATTTGAGCCCAGGTTAGTGGCTCGACTTTACCTGATTCTAATTCTTCACTTCGCTGCTCGGCCTGTATAGTCCACTCTTTTTCAACATCATCATCTGAGTTGCTATCCATTGCAGATAACAAGCAATGCGCCGCTAACGCTTTTTCTTTAGTACTCAGTTGACCTATATTGGCCATCAAATTTTTGAGGGCTTCGGACATAACAGACTCCTACATCGATTTTGCTTTTTATCTTAGCAGTTTATTAAATTATCAGTAATTAAATTCTACTCTTAGCAACCAATGCTAAATGCAGCACATGCTGTATCGCGCAGCGATAATCTTAGTGGCCGCAGGCCATTTATTCTCGACTCCAACTTTCCCGATAGAAGTTTCGGCTTGTCAAATGTCCAAACAGGACGTTTGGACAAGGCGAGGCTTACAGGGAAGTTACATCTCGCCGTTTTGACATCAAAGCCGAGACTTATAGCGGATTAGAAAGTTGGGTGGAGAGCGGCATTTTTTGCCTACTTTTTGCGGCTGTTGGCAAAAAGTATGGTCGGGCGGCAGGGACGCCGTCAGAAAAACGCAATGGATTGCGGTCGCGAAGCGATGCTCTGTGGCCGCAGGCCATGTTTAGTGCGTGCAGCGCATGCTGTTGCTTTGTAAACAACGCGCATGCCCTGCGCTCTAAAATAATTCCATTAATCCAAGCTTTTGAATTGTCCGAACAGCCGCTTTTAAGTATACTACTATCCCGTCTGGTAGTGCGTTTTTAACAAGGGCTCTAATCGCTCCTTTTAAGCACTACAACACAAGTAAAAATCTATTCAACTCCAACGCCTTAGGGTTCTCATGACAAATTATATTTTCGTCACAGGTGGTGTCGTTTCATCACTTGGAAAAGGTATTGCTGCTGCCTCTCTTGCTGCAATTTTAGAAGCGCGGGGCTTAAAAGTTACCATGCTTAAACTTGACCCTTATATTAATGTCGACCCCGGCACTATGAGTCCGATCCAGCACGGTGAAGTGTTTGTCACCGATGACGGCGCCGAAACCGATTTAGATTTAGGCCATTACGAGCGTTTTATTCGTACTCGTATGACCAAACGTAACAACTTTACGACGGGTAGAGTGTACGAAGAAGTGATCAAACGTGAACGTCGTGGTGATTATTTAGGTGCCACTATTCAGGTTATCCCCCACATCACTAACGAAATTAAACGCCGTATTATTGCCGGTGCCGAAGGCGTGGATATCGCCATTGTTGAAATAGGTGGCACGGTAGGTGATATCGAATCACAACCCTTTTTAGAAGCTATTCGTCAATTAGGTACCGAAGTGGGCCGTGAGCATGCTATGTATATGCACTTAACCTTAGTGCCTTATATGCCAGCCTCTGGCGAAGTTAAAACCAAGCCTACTCAGCATTCTGTTAAAGAATTACGCTCTATCGGCATCATGCCCGATATATTGGTATGTCGTTCAGTCAACTCATTGCCTTCTAACGAGCGTTCCAAAATTGCTTTGTTTACTAACGTGCCCGACAAAGCGGTTATCTCCTTAAAAGATGCCAGCAGCATTTACAAAATCCCTGCGGCCTTAAAAGCCCAAGGTATGGATGACTTAGTGGTCACCCGTTTTGGTTATGATTGTCCAGAAGCCGATTTAACCGAGTGGGAACAAGTATTGTTCGCTGAGTCTAACCCTATTGGCGAAGTAACCATCGGCATGGTGGGTAAATATGTTGAATTGCCTGATGCCTATAAATCAGTCAATGAAGCCCTCAAACATGCTGGTTTAAAAAATCGTTTAACCGTAAATATTAAACTCATCGATTCACAAGATGTAGAAAGCAAAGGTGAGCATGTATTACATGGCCTTGACGCTATCTTAGTGCCAGGTGGATTTGGTGAGCGTGGCATCGAAGGTAAAATTACCACCGCCAAATATGCCCGTGAACATAAAATACCTTACTTAGGTATTTGTTTAGGTATGCAAGTCGCCTTGATTGAGTTTGCCCGCAACGTGGCAGGCATGGAAGGCGCCAACAGCACCGAATTTAATCCGCAAACGGCTTATCCCGTTGTTGGTCTTATCACCGAATGGTTAGAGGCCGATGGCAGTACTGAAACTCGTGATGAGTCATCTAACTTAGGTGGCACTATGCGTTTAGGTAGCCAGTTATGTCATTTAATTCCTGGCAGTAAAGTACATGATTTATATGGCTCATCTGAAATATATGAACGTCACCGCCACCGTTATGAAGTGAACAATAACTTACGTGGTGAGTTAGAAGCCAAAGGATTATTGGTCACTGGTTTATCTACCGACAAACGTTTGGTTGAAGTGATTGAACTCGCCGATCACCCTTGGTTTGTGGCAGGTCAGTTCCACCCCGAATTTAATTCTACTCCTCGCGATGGACATCCTTTGTTTGAAGGTTTTGTTAAAGCTGCCGGTGAGTATTTTAAACAACATAATTAAAATAATAGTAATAGCAATGGGTCTACCTTGGCGGTTTCAAAGTAGACTTAATTATATCCAAATACATTTTATTAGAACTTAAGTAAGGCAACATCAATGTCAAAAATCAGCAAAATCATTGGCCGTGAAATCATGGATTCACGCGGTAACCCCACTGTCGAAGCAGACGTTTATTTAGAATCAGGTGTGATGGGTCGCGCTGCGGCTCCTTCTGGAGCCTCTACTGGTTCACGTGAAGCTTTAGAATTACGTGACGGTGATAAAAAACGCTACCTTGGCAAAGGTGTATTAAAAGCCGTTGCTGCCATAAATAATGATATCCAAACTGCATTGTTAGGCCAAAGTGCTTACCAGCAACAAGCTATCGACGGCATCATGATCAAGTTAGACGGTACTGAAAACAAAGAAAAATTTGGTGCCAACGCCATTCTAGCCGTGTCTTTAGCCGTGGCTAAAGCCGCTGCCCTTGATAAAAAAATCCCGCTTTATCAACACATTTCAGAGCTTAACGGCACTCCAGGCGTTTACTCCATGCCTGTACCTATGATGAACATCATCAACGGTGGTGAGCATGCTGATAACAACGTTGATATCCAAGAATTTATGGTTCAGCCCGTTGGCGCTGCTAGCTTCAAAGAAGCCTTGCGTATGGGTGCTGAAATATTCCACAGCCTGAAAAAAGTATTAAGCGCCAAAGGCCTCAATACTGCTGTGGGTGATGAAGGTGGTTTTGCCCCTAACCTTAGCTCGAATGAAGAAGCGCTAACCGTAATCATTCAAGCCGTTGAAGCTGCTGGTTATGTGATGAATAAAGACGTCACTTTAGCCATGGATTGTGCTGCTTCTGAATTTTATGTTGATGGTAAATACGATCTTAAAGGCGAAGGCAAAGTCTTCACATCTGAAGGTTTTGGCGATTATTTAGCTGCCTTGTCAGAAAAATACCCGATCATCTCTATTGAAGATGGCCTAGATGAAAGCGATTGGGCTGGCTGGGCTTATTTGACGCAAAAAATTGGCAGTAAAGTGCAATTAGTTGGCGACGATTTATTTGTGACTAATACCAAGATCCTTAAACGTGGTATCGACAACGGCGTGGGTAACTCCATCTTGATCAAGTTCAACCAAATAGGTTCTTTGACTGAAACACTTGAAGCTATCCGTATGGCGCAAGCTGCTGGTTTCACTGCGGTTATCTCTCACCGTAGCGGTGAAACTGAAGATGCCACTATCGCTGATTTAGCGGTGGGTACTGCTGCAGGTCAAATCAAAACTGGTTCATTGTGCCGTTCTGACCGTGTTGCTAAATACAACCAATTGCTTCGTATTGAAGAAGCTCTTGGAAGTGCAGCTACTTATGGTGGCCGCAAAGAAATCAAAGGCCAATAAGCCTTTAAAGCTGGTCGGCATAAGCTGACCAGCGACTTTTAATGCAAACGTCCGACAGTCAACAAGTCAATATCTTTTCTGATGATTTACGTCAGCTGCATTTTGCCGAGTTGTGTAATGCCCTCTACGAGCGTGAATTGCACAGTATTAGTCAAAAAAAATTCAATAATATCAGTCTATTACAGCGTCAAATTGGTGGTTTAAAACACCATATCAAACGTGCGGCGTATAACATGTTACAGCATCAATCGCCCCTTGAGATTGATATCCACAATGCCAGTTGGCAAGCCAAACAAGCTGCAAACTGCCCTGCAAAACTCAGCGAAATAGACAAAACTTATTTATGGTTTCAGAGCCAAACTGCCTTAGGGGTATGTACTGCAGTATATGTGAATGAGTTAGGCCTTGAACACATTGAGCTTGATACCATCGATCGCATAGATACAGGCAAAATCCATTTGAACAAATTTGGCTGGTTTACCCTTGATGGCCTCCCGGTAATTCAACAAAGTGAGTCGCAGCAAACCACTTCTCAAGCTCCAAAAATACAGCTACTTAAACCAACCAAAAACTTAATGTTAGCCGCCAGTTGTGGCCATAGCTGGAATCATAAAGGTCGCAGCCAACCACGCTTGCTTTCTTTACGTGAACTATTGTTATCTTTTTCCATCAATTGGAAGACGTTTCGCTAGAATCAGCCTAGTCTATAGTGTTCGATAAACCGTATTTGTTTAGCAGCTTTTGGTGTTGTTTTGCGAGGCTATCAAAAGCCTGTTGAAACTCCTTGACCACAAAATCCGGTGTTTGCTTATTAAAAGCAAAATAGTTACTTTCTTGGTTCACCTCTATCACTATCTGAAACTGCTCTGCTTGCAAATTATTTTCCAATAAAAGCTGCTTTAGACCAGATCGAGAAATAATTATCAAATCTAAGCGGCCATTGGCTAACAACAACAAGGCTTGTTGTAGGTTAGTTAGGGGAGCGATATTTCGTTTTGGAAAACCAGCAGCCACTAAGGCTAATTCAGATATGTCATTGCGTATAGCGGCTACGGGAAAACGATATGCATCCTCTATTTTAACAATATTGTGTTTGAAATCTGCTCGTGCCACGAGCACATGTTTGGCGGTATATATAGGACCAACCCATTTAAATAAGCTCTCTCTATCAAGGGTGCGTGAGGTGGTAAAAAGCACAGTGTTTTTATTTTTCAAGGTATCGCTATAGCCCCGCGCCCAGGGCACAACATGTATTTTTTGTTCAGCTACATCTAAGGTTTTCCATATTAATTTTAAGGTTTCAACGGATATGCCTACTAACTTGCCGTTTTCTAGATAATTTGAGGGTGGATAGTTTTCCGTGTAATACGTTAAGTCAGCAGCACTAATTGCTTCCTCGGCATAAGAACAGAACGAGAAAAACAGCACAATAAATACACAAGCTGAGCTAGTTATATTTGTTATGCGTAAACGCCTCACGCTGAGCGCCATATGGAGTTTCCTATTCTTGTGTTATCGACACATTTGGAATGTTTACTTCGCTTTAATATCAATAACTATAAAAGTCATAGTCATATTTGCAGTCAATTATAGTCGACATGGAAAATATGCAATCTATTGCCTTTTATATCTATACCCAAACAACCTGAAGATACGAGTTTCAGGTTACTTGGGTATATACTAAAAACAACTTAGCCTTTGTATAATATTTATATCATTAAGTTATAACTTTAAATCCGCTTTAGTATTGACCCACTTGGCCTAAAAGGTTACAAATACCGCACTTAGTGAGTTGTTTATTTACATAGAAGATTTTTGGTCAAATACACCATGAAAACATTATTTCTCTCTATCCTACTCCTTCTGGCAGCAAGACTGCACGGGTAGGTTGTAAGTAAACTAAACTAGTTTAATTTTTACAAAACCCGTGCAAGGCACGGGTTTTTTGTATGTGTCATTTTTTAATCTAGCAAAAATGCACAACAGGTCATCAACCACAGAGCAACAGGAGAAGGTATGTCAAACCAAGTCAAAATATTCGACACAACCTTGCGGGACGGCGAACAAGCCCTTCCCGCCAGTTTAGGCGTTAAGGAAAAACTGAAGATTGCTTTAGCTCTCGAGCGACTTGGCGTGGACATCATTGAAGCCGGTTTTCCTGTTTCTTCACCTGGTGATTTTAAATCAGTGCAAACCATTGCCCGTGAAATCAAAAACGCCACAGTGTGTGGTTTATCTCGCGCCTTAGATAAAGATATCGATGCCTGCGGCGAAGCCCTAAAAGTGGCCGACCATTTCCGCATTCATACCTTTATTGCTACTTCAGAAATTCATGTGGGTGCAAAATTACGTAAGACCCAAGACGAAATAGTAGAAATGGCGGTACAAGCGGTTAAACGCGCTCGACGTTATACCAATGATGTGGAATTTTCCTGTGAAGATGCTGGCCGTACTAATATCGATTATTTGTGTCGTATGGTTGAAGCCGCTATCAACGCTGGCGCAACTACAGTAAATATTCCTGATACAGTGGGTTACACCACGCCCACTGAGTTTGGTGGCATCATTAAAAACTTGTTTAACCGCGTGCCTAATATCGACAAAGCCATCATCTCAGTGCATTGCCATAACGACTTAGGTTTAGCCGTGGCCAACTCACTTGCGGCAGTTGAGCAAGGAGCCCGTCAGGTTGAATGTACGATTAATGGTTTAGGTGAGCGCGCAGGTAACTGTTCATTAGAAGAAATCGCCATGATTTTACAAACCCGTCAGGCCATGTTGGGTTTAAACACCAATATCCGCAGTCAGGAAATTTCACGTACTTCTAAGCTGGTCAGCAACTTGTGTAATATGCCAGTGCAGGCCAATAAAGCCATAGTCGGTGCCAATGCCTTTAGTCACTCGTCTGGTATCCACCAAGATGGTGTCTTAAAAGCGCAAAATACCTATGAGATCATGACACCAGAAAGTGTCGGTATTAACAAAAACAACTTAAATTTGACCTCTCGCTCGGGCCGCCACGTGATCAAACATCGTTTGATGGAGCTAGGTTATAAAGAGTCAGACTTTGATTTAGAAACAGTCTACGAAGCCTTTGTTAAATTGGCCGATAAAAAAGGTCAGGTTTTTGATTACGATTTAGAGGCCTTGTTGTTTTTCAGTCAGCAAAAACATGAACATGCCCATTACGAATTAAAGTATTTGCATGCTACTTCAGGCAAAGAAATCATCCCCAGTGCCACCGTCAGTTTGATGGTAGGTGATGAAGAAAAAACCGAGACCGCCATAGGCAATGGTCCTGTTGATGCCGCGTATAACGCCATTACTAAAGTATTGGGTCACAACCTTATTGAGATCGTTGATTTTAAACTGGACTCAAAAGGTGAAGGTGCCAATGCCCTCGCCCAAGTTAGTGTCATAGCCGAGTACAATGGTCGTCGTTTTAACGGTATTGGACTTGCCACTGACATAGTGGAATCAGGGGTTAAAGCCCTCATTTATGTATTAAATAACACACATTTGGCCGATCAAATCGACCAACAAAAAAAACAAGTAAAGATAGTAGGGGTATAAAACCAGATGTCTGAATATAAAATTGCCGTATTAGCTGGCGATGGCATTGGTCCAGAAGTCATGTTTGAGGCCAAAAAAGTATTAGCTGCCGTTAGCAGCAAGTTTAATATTAAATTTAATTTGAGTGAATTTGATGTGGGTGGCATTGCCATCGACAATCACGGTCATGCCCTACCCGATGCCACCTTAAAAGGGTGTGAAGCGGCTGATGCCATATTATTTGGCTCTATCGGTGGACCAAAATGGGATTCATTGCCACTAGAACAACGCCCTGAGCGTGCGGCTCTATTAGCTTTACGTGGCCACTTTGATTTGTTCAGTAACTTACGCCCGGCCAAAATTTATCCTGGTCTTGAAGCCCTATCCCCTTTGCGTGCCGATATTGCCGCCAGTGGCTTTGATGTCTTAGTTATCCGTGAACTCACCAGCGGTATTTATTTTGGCAAACCTAAAGGCTTAGAAGGCGAAGGTGAAGAGCAATATGCTTTTGATACCATGCGTTACAGCCGTCGTGAGATACGTCGTATTGCTATTAGTGCCTTTGAAGCGGCGATGAAACGTGGCAAAAAAGTCACTTCAGTAGATAAAGCCAACGTACTGGTGTGCAGCCGTTTATGGCGTGAAGTCACTGAAGAAGTGGCGCTTGATTATCCAGAAGTAAAGCTCGAGCATATCTACATCGACAACGCGACTATGCAATTATTACGTTACCCCAATAGTTTTGACGTAATGCTGTGCTCAAACTTATTTGGCGACATTATTTCTGATGAATGTGCCATGATAACCGGCTCCATGGGCTTGTTACCTTCTGCCAGTATTAATGGTAGCGGTTTTGGTTTGTTTGAACCTGCCGGTGGTTCTGCTCCCGACATCGCCGGTCAGGGTATAGCGAATCCCATTGCACAAATTTTATCGCTTTCCATGTTATTACGTTTCAGCTTAAACGAAACAGCCGCCGCCGATGCCATTGATCAAGCCGTATTACAAACTCTAGCAGACGGTATACTAACCGGGGAACTGTTAGCAAAAGAACAACGTCACCTGGCCAAATCAACCAGCGAAGTAGGCGATTATATTGTTGGCTTGTTAGCTTAATTTTAACTAGCCACACTAAGACACGTAACAATTAAATACACTGAACTCTTGAAGTTGCAGGTGGGTGGTAAATGACCGCCGCCTACAACATTAACACTTCAAGGGTGACGGGTATAAACAGATAAAGAGTAAGTAAAATGGCAACAACCTTATACGATAAAATATGGCAAGCTCATATTATTAGCGCTCAGCAAACCTCTGCTACAGGTGAAGAAGGTTTAATTTATATTGATCGCCACTTGATCCATGAAGTCACCACACCACAAGCCTTTGCTGGTTTAGATGCCAAAGGCCGTAAAGTGCGTTGTCCGCAGCGCACCTTCGCCACCATGGATCACAGTATTTCTACCCGTTCATTAGCCATTGATGCGTGTGGCCCAACCAACAAATTGCAGCTACAAACCTTGGCTGACAACTGTGAAAAACACGGTATTCAATTGTTCCCTGTTGGCCATCAAAAACAAGGCATAGTCCATGTTATGGGCCCGGAATTGGGGTTAATCCAACCGGGTATGACAGTGGTGTGTGGTGATTCTCACACAGCCACCCATGGTGCTTTTGGTGCCTTGGCCTTTGGTATTGGTACGTCTCAGGTTGAGCACGTATTTGCCACCCAAACCTTAAAACAAAGCAAAGCAAAGAGCATGAAAGTGCAAGTGAATGGCAGCTTGCCAATAGGCATTACCGCTAAAGACGTGATTTTGGCCATTATCGGTAAAATTGGTCATGCTGGCGCAACGGGTTATGTGATTGAATACACAGGTGAAGCGATTTCCAGCTTAAGCATGGAGGAGCGCATGACAGTCTGTAACATGAGTATTGAGGCTGGCGCTAAAGCAGGTTTAATCGCGCCTGATCAAACTACTTTTGATTACGTGCAAGGTCGTGAATATGCACCTAAAGGCGACAACTGGACACAAGCCCTTGCCTATTGGTCCACCTTAAAATCTGACAGCGATGCGGTATTTGATACCGTGATTGAATTAAATGCTAACGACATCACCCCACAAGTCACGTGGGGAACTAACCCAGGTCAGGTTATTGGTGTTAATCACCCTGTGCCTGCACCCAGTGATTTCAGTGATCCAATCGATCAAGATTCTGCGGTTAAAGCCCTTAAATACATGGACTTG
Organism: Paraglaciecola hydrolytica; assembly: GCF_001565895.1. Taxonomy (GTDB): domain Bacteria; phylum Pseudomonadota; class Gammaproteobacteria; order Enterobacterales; family Alteromonadaceae; genus Paraglaciecola; species Paraglaciecola hydrolytica. The sequence goes on along the minus strand of NZ_LSNE01000007.1, from coordinate 95,939 downwards.
GTGCCAGGTCAAAAACTGTCTGATTTGGCGGTAAATAACGTATTTATCGGCTCATGTACTAATGGTCGTATTGAAGATATGCGCGCTGCGGCGGCTATCGCTAAACACGGCAAAGTCGCTAAAGGCGTCACTGCCATCGTTGTACCGGGCTCGGTTGCCGTTAAACAACAAGCCGAAGCTGAACAGCTAGATAAGATTTTTATCGAAGCCGGTTTTGAATGGCGTTTACCTGGCTGCTCCATGTGCCTAGGTATGAACGACGACGTACTCCAAGCCGGTGATCGTTGTGCTTCCACCAGCAACCGTAACTTTGAAGGTCGCCAAGGCCGTGGTGCTCGCACCCATTTGGTTAGTCCAGCCATGGCTGCTGCCGCTGCTTTAGCCGGTCATTTTGCCGACGTACGCGACTATCAATAATAACCGGTACTAGCACAGGCTATAAGGAAACTATGAATATGAACACTCAAACAACAGATGCCGGCATCAACATCCACACGGGTCGTATCGCGCCGTTAAATCAGGCCAATGTAGATACGGATCAAATCATCCCCAAACAATTTTTGACTGCAGTTACGCGCAGTGGTTATGGTAAACATTTGTTCCACGACTGGCGTTATCTGGATCAACACGAACAGGTGTTAAACCCTGAATTTTCTTTGAACAAAGCAGAATATCAAGGAGCAAGCATACTACTTACTCGTGAAAATTTTGGTTGTGGTTCAAGTCGTGAACACGCCCCGTGGGCATTAGATGATTACGGTTTTAAAATTGTCATCGCCACCAGTTTTGCCGACATTTTTTACGGTAACTGCATCAACAATCAATTATTGCCGGTGCAATTGAAAAGTAACGAAATTGACCAGTTATTTGCTGCCGTTGCAGCCGATCCCACAGTGGCAGTTACGGTTAATTTGCAAGAGCAAAGTGTCACAGTAAATAACTTAAACTTTCACTTTGACATCGCAGAGCAACATAAAACCAGTCTGCTAAAAGGTTTAGATGCGATTGGTTTAACTCTCGAGCTCGACGCTCAGATCACCGCCTTTGAAAACAATCTACCTAAGTGGCAAACCGCTTAAGATGTAAATTAACCAATTGGTGTTTTATACAAACGACCCTCTTGGGTCGTTTTTTGTTTCTAGCTTTTAAAGTGCACGGTAAAAACCATGAACGACAGCAAACAACACTCTTTTTTATCTGCTTTATTATTTGCCTTGGGTGGCACCTTTTTGTTTTCCATGAAACCCATCTTGGTTAAACAAGCCTATTTATTGGGCATCGACAGCAGTCAACTTATTGCCTTACGCATGATATTTGCGGCGCCCATTTATTTAATTGTTGGGCTAGTGTTGTGGCATAAAAAACCACAACTGCATGCTGCTTATACCAGCAATTTAGCCGTTATTTTGGGTTTGGGCATACTCGGTTATTATGTGGCGAGTTATCTGGATCTGTGGGCCTTGCAATACATCAGTGCTCAGCTTGAACGAGTGGTGTTGTTTTGTTTTCCCACCATAGTGGTACTGCTGTCCCGCTGGGTGTTTAAAACGCCTATGCCACGGAATATCTGGGGAATTTTGGCCCTGTCTTATGCCGGTATCTTGCTTATTTTTGGTCACGACATGGTCACTTTAGGCCGCGACGTACTATTTGGTACTGCTCTGGTGTTTATTAGCGCTGTCAGTTTTGCCATCTATACCTTGTGGAGTAAACCCCTGATAGGCAAAGTGGGAAGTTTGATGTTTACCTGTATTGCCATGTTATCGGCCAGTGTGGTGATCTTGCTGCATTTTAGTTTTACGCATTCGTTTAGCGATTTACAGGTTGGTTATGCGGCCTTATTGGTCTGCGCCGCTATAGCCTTATTTGCCACTGTCATTCCCTCATTCTTAGTAGCCGAAGCGATAAATCGTATGGGGCCAGAACGTACCAGCGTAGTCGGAACTTGTGGCCCCGTCATCACCTCAGTGGTGGCGGTGTTTTGGCTCGGTGAAGCTTTTACCCTTTATCACTTGGCCGGACTCACTATGGTGATGCTGGCGGTGTGGTTGATGATTAAAAAACGGTAATGAAGCAGTTGCTAGATGCTAGATGCTAGATGCTAGATGCTAGATGCTAGATGCTAGATGCTAGATGCTAGATGCTAGATGCTAGATGCTAGATGCTAGTAATTGTAGAGAGTAAAGGCAAAAGACAAGTCAAGACAAAACGATTCACCGAGAAAACCTTATGCTAAGCAAAAGCCAAAAAAATTTAACCAATTCCATTTTTATGGCCTCTGTGGTCAGAGGCTTTTGGCTTTGCTCTTAACTAGCCACTAGTATGTACTGCCTTCGGCTTTTACTAGTTTCTAGTGTCTATTTACTAGTCTCTAGTCTCTGCTTTATCAAAACAGCGCGCTAATGATGCAAGCTAATAAAAATGCAATGGTGCCCAATAAGGTTTCCATTACCGTCCAGGTTTTTAGCGTGGTTTTTTCGTCCATATTCAGTAAACGGCTGACCAACCAAAAGCCCGAGTCATTAAAATGAGATAACACCGTCGCGCCACCAGCAATAGCTATCACCACACAACATAAGTCGATGGCCGATAAACCAGTAGCAGTGGCGACCACTGGTGTTAACAACGCGGCAGTAGTAGTTAAGGCCACAGTGGCCGAACCTTGTGCAACGCGTAAACAAGCCGAAATAATAAAACCGGCCACTATGATGGGCATACCGGTATCAGCTAGCAAACCAGCCAAGGCATCACCTATACCACTAGCACGTAATACTCCGCCAAACATACCACCAGCACCTGTTACCAAGATAACCCCACAGATAGGCGCTAAGGAATCACCACACCAGGCTTCGATTTTAGCCATGCTGTAACGACGACTGAACAACACTATGCTCAGTAACAAGGTAAGCAACAGAGCCACTGGGGTTTTGCCCAATAAACGTAAGGTATCGATAAACAAGTTGTCAGCCTGAATAAGCCCTGCGGTTAACAAGGTATTCAAACCGGTATCCATAAAAATCAGTAAAACTGGCAACAACAAAATACTTAAGACACTGATAAAACTGGGTTTTTCAGCGACTTCCTGATCGGGCTCGGCAGAAAATAACAATGAATTTAAGGGGATATGAAAACGTCGGCTGGCATAACGACTATACACATAAGCCCCTAAATACCAGGTAGGTATAGCGATCAGCAACCCGATCAACAATAACAAACCCATATCCGCACCTAAAAAGTCGGCAGCAGCCACTGGGCCAGGATGGGGTGGCACAAAGGCATGCATTACCGCAAAAGCCCCAGCGGCAGGCAAAGCATAAGCCAATACCGAACCACCAAAACGTTTGGCCACACTGAAAATGATGGGCATCATGACGATCAAGCCAGCATCAAAAAAGATCGGAAAACCAAAACACAAAGAAGCAATGCCCAAAGCTAAGGGCGCTCTTTTTTCACCAAAATAGCTCACTAAGCGCTCAGCTAATACCTGAGCCCCACCGGAGACTTCAAGTAGTTTACCAATCATCGCACCCAAGCCGACCAACAAAGCCACTGAAGCCAAGGTTCCGCCAAAGCTGCCCAGTAGCGTTGGTACTACCTGAGTCACCGATATTCCCGCAGCCAACGCGGTGACTAAACTCACCAAACACAGGGCCACAAAAGCGTGTATACGCAGCTTGATGATCAACCAAAGTAGTAACAGTACAGCCGCCAAAGCCACTGATAATAACCACGGGGCGGATGATATAAACGAGGATTCCATGCTCAACCTTATAGGTAAATGATTGGTTTTTAACAGAATATCGGCACAAGCCGTGATTAACAATCTATTAACCTGTTTAATTAATAGTTTTTAAAATGCAAATAACGAATAATCGGTCATAAGCCGAGCACTTCAATTCAAGCGAGCAGCAGATGTTAAACAACAAACAATTACGTCTTTTTATCAGTTTAAGCACATTGTTTTTGTGCTCACTTACAGCATCACTCCATGGTGTAGCCAATCCAGAAAAACAGCAGTTTCCCAATACACTAACTCTGCAAGCACACATGACGCCGCCCACAGCAACGATCGCCGATGTCAGTTGGATGGCCGGATATTGGCAAGGTGAGAAATGGGGCGGCCAGACCGAAGAAATCTGGTCAGCTCCGTTAGCAGGTAGCATGATGGCCTCGTTTAAATTCGCGAACAATCAGCAAGTCAAATTTTACGAATTGCTCACCCTGTTTGAACAAGATGGCAGTTTGGTACTGCGCCTTAAACACTTTTCAGCCGATCTGACAGGCTGGGAGGAAAAAGACCAATTTATGGAGTTTAAACTGGTTAAGTTAGGCGACAACGAGGTGTTTTTCGAAGGTTACACCTATCGTTTAGTCAGTCCAGATGAGCTACATGTTTTTGTGGTGATCGACGATAAAGGCACAAAAACCGAAACGAAGTTTGTGTTTAAACGTAAAACTAATTAGCTTCTTGCCGTTCACCACATTTTTTTAAACACTGATTTATCCGTGTCCTCAGTGGTAAATAGCTTTAGCTTTAGCTGTGGCTGTGGCTGTGGCTTTTAACTATTTACTAGAATCTAGTATCTATCTACTGCATCTATTATCTATCTACTGCTTTTTCTCATCACATCCACTTTTTCCACAGCATATAACCCGTAATTCCAAGGGCAATGACTCCCATACCGATGGCCAGCATCGTAAAAGCATCGGGATTTTCCAGGCCCGGTAAGCCCCCTACATTCATGCCAAACACGCCAGTTAAAAATGACAGGGGTAAAAAGATGGCGGTCACTAACGATAGTACATACATACGCATGCCTTGTTGTTCGGCTATACGGTTACGTAATTCATCTTGCAGCACCATGGCGCGCTCTTTGGCCAGATCAAGATCCTCCACATAACGAGTGATGCGGTCGTAATCCATCCGAATATCATGGATATGTTCGTCGCTCATATATTTATTGGCGCGGATAATGGCTTCAAGCGCATCACGTTGTGGTGCCAGATAGCGCCTTAGGGCAGCTGCTTGACGTCGCGCCTGCATTAAACGCCCACGAGATTCATGCTGAGGTACATCTTGAGATTCAAACTCTGTCAATTCGTCATCCAGTTCATCAACGGTTTCACTGATACGGTCGGTAATACAATTAACGATGTTAACCACTAGATCCATTGGGCTGGCTGGACACTCGCCATTGTCGAGACGTTCTTTTACATCTAGTACCGACAATAAACGCCTATCTTTGCGGCGTAAGGAAATAAGCTGTTTTTCCCGTACCCATACACGTAGCGACACCATATCTTCAGGGTCAGCTTCAGGATTTCGATTAATACCACGCAAATAAATCAGCATACCATCAGCGTAATCTTGGGCCTTGGGTCGGGTTTCTAAGGCACATAATGACTCAATACGAGCGGGAGCAAGACCGAGTTTTTCCAAGGTCAGGGGCGTATCTAGCTCGTCGCTTTGCATATGCACCCAAGTATAACCGCTGCCTTGATAGGCTTTTACTTCTTCGAAGCTACAAAGTTGCGCACTTTGATTTGCTTCAATGATGTAACACCACAGCAAACCATCACGATCCGCACGTGAAAAATTTTCTAAGGGTTTATCTGACATTCCAATTCCTCAATTTCAACGCTGGGCCAATAGCCAATATTCATTTAATGACATCAACTAAAACTAATGTGTATCAGCCAATAAGTCGCTAAGATGATGTTTAGTCGATAAAAGTATTAAAAGTTATTTGTCGCCAACAAGCACTAACTAATTAAGCTTGAGACCAGAATTAAGGATGTGTAATGAAAATCTATCTAGCTGTATTACTTTATGCCCTACTACTGGGCTCCAATGCCATAGCCGAGCAATACACGATCACGGCGGCAGAAATGACCCGCAGTTTACAAACACGTTTTCCGGTTATCCGCAGTTATGAGGGTGTTGAAGCGGTATTTTCTGAGCCCAAGGTGGTTATTCAATATCTAGACAATGAAATGGAAATCGAAGTTAAAATTAAAGTCACTTATCAAGAGCAAAATTTATACGCAGAAGGCTTAATTATAGATACCGCGAGTATCCAGACGGTGAATAACACTCTGCGTTTTGATCGCCCTAAACTTGATGAATTTTTTATCAGCCAAGACAATATGCAGGATTCTAGTGAAGCCGTAAAAGTCATCAAACAAACCATAGGTCAAACCTTACCGCCCATCATACTGCTTGATCTAGAAAGCATTGAGCTCAACATGGTGGGCAACGAACCCGCCAAGTTCAGTCTCTCAGTGCAAGGATTAGTGCTGGAATATTAGGAAGCGAAAGTGATAAAAAGATTGCCACGCTGGGTTGAATTTGGTGCTTTTATTCTTGCCTTTAGCGCCGGATGTATTAATGCTATTGGTTTATCAGGTCTAACACATCAAGCTATCTCCCACCTTTCTGGTACTGCAACTTTAGCAGGCAGCGCCTTAGCCAATATCGACTATGCAACCTTATTTCATCTGCTTGTCATCTTACTGAGCTTTTTATTAGGTGCAGCACTGTCTGGTTTACTTTTATCAGGGCGATCGGTCAAGTCAGGACGTCAATATGACTCTTTATTGCTCATCGAAGGGATCTTGTTAATTTTAGCCATGTTGTTAATGCACAAGGGCTCTATTTATGGCCATTTTTTGGCATCATGTGCTTGCGGAATACAAAATGCCTTAGCCACAACATATAGCGGGGCTATTGTCAGAACGACCCATGTCACGGGAATTTTTACTGACCTAGGTATTATGCTCGGCGCAAAATTACGCGGCGAAAGTTTTGATAAGCGCAAAGGCATTCTGTTTGTCTTGATTATTCTGGGTTTTATTACTGGTGGAACATTGGGCACTATATTGTTTAGTCACTTTGCTTTTCGCGCCCTAGTCGCCCCAGCAATTATTTGTTTTGTATTAGCACTGTCATACCGGATTTTTGTGAAAAATGAACCGGTGATTACTTGAGACCCTTTACTATCCCTTATCATTGGAATTGCACAGTTGCGGCAAAGGAGTTTAGCCGTGCCAAGGGCAACGCGCTTGTCTATAGTGGTGAGTGCAGCCAACAAACCTGCAGTCGCAAGGATGGAAGCTATAACTAAGGTGCATCGCTGGCTATTTTATGCAGCTCGGCAAACCACAAATTCATAAAGTCTGTTGTTAAAGCTTGCTCAAGCTCTGCCGCTCGATTGGTGGGGCAAAACAGTGTGAATGATACAACAGTGTCACCTACATTGGTGGTAGAAACCCTAATTTCAGGCTCAGGGCCGGCAATTTTAACGTCCAAACGTCTTTCTATCATGTGGTTATAACGGGTGCCTACATCAACAAAGTCACTGCAATACTCTTGCGCTTTTGCCAATAATTGCGGCATAAACACATAGGGATTCACACTTTGATTACGCGATATAGAAAACTGATGAGAGGCATAACGTTTGAGAAAATTGTAATTTTTAATCGGAATAGCAAAAAATTTGTTATTAGGGATAAACAAGGTTTTTCCAGTGTATTGGTAAGCTTTATGATCCACCTCTAACAAAGTAGTTTTGATCCAATCGGTTTCGGTTACCTCGCCAATATGGCTTTCAACCTCTATCCAATCTCCAATACGAAAAGGTCGGGTAGACATTAAATAGAAAAAGCCAATCACACACTGAATAAGCTCTCGTGTTGCAATCACAATAGCCACAGCAAAGGCCGCTATAGATAAGGCAAAATTTTGGATCTCGGGGGCCCAGATAGCTAATAACGAAACTATAAGTGCAAAATTAATAAAATTCTTAACGTTATTAATCAGATCACGTTTGTCATCACCTTGGCTTTTAGCTCGGCGACGACACCATTTAACCAGCATAAACTTTAAGCTTAAAGCTGAGGACGGAATAACAAAAGTGAGGAAAAACTTATTAGTGAGAATGCTGAAAATCAAATCCACTGTGACGCCTTTTTAGATCAATATTAATCAATTTTTTTATAGTTAACTGTATACTCGCCTACCCCAGCGCAAGTCAAACAGTGATATTGTATATCTGCGATCCTATCATGTAAGATGTTCCGTTGAAGGGTAAATCATGCCCTCATGAGTGATAAAATATAAGGCGTTTATATCTTGAATTTAGATAACACAGTTTTATTAGCAGCATGGCAAAACGTCTTAAGCAACAAGCTCTTTAGCACTGCTAAAAAATTACTTTTTTGCGGTTTATTATTAACCCTTGGTTATCCACTCCAGGCTAAAACCCTCAAACTGATTGATCAAAATAACCAACCCATAATGGATGCCGTTATCGCTATTCCACAAATAGCCTCAGCAGATAAGGCTAACAAAGAAATTGCGGTAATGGATCAGATCAACAAACAGTTTTTACCGCGTGTACTCACCATCACTGCAGGGCAGTTAGTTGCGTTTCCTAATAGTGATGATATTCGTCATCATGTTTACAGTTTTTCAGCCACCAAACCCTTTGAAATTAAATTGTTCAAAGGTGTCGTTAACGCACCGCTGATGTTCGATAAACCGGGCATAGTGGTCTTAGGTTGTAATATTCACGATCAGATGGTGGGTTATATATATGTTGCCCAAGACGAAAAAACCTTTATTTCTGACGCCCAGGGTGAGGTGCAACTACCCGACTCAGCCAGCCTAGTAAATGTTTGGCATGCTAATTTATCCACGCAAAATACCAAACGTGAAAGTGTTGATATAAGCTCATTGCCAGCCTCTGCCGAGGGTGGATTTATCCAGTTGAATTTAAACTTAGTGGGGCAAACAGCAGTGACTGACGAAGCCCCCAAAACCACCTCTAAATTCAAATCTAAGTTTAATTGATGGCAGCGACCTCACTTAATAAAAGCATTTTTAGGCTAGTTGTAGGCACGGTACTGTTTACCACAGTCGGTGTACTCATCAGCATGTGGGTCACCACTTCCGGCCACGCGCAAAAACAATTAAATCGTAACCTCACCATTGCCCAAGGCGTGTTACAGCAAGTACTCGCCAGCCGCGAGCAACAGCTCTATAACAGTGCCGATGTACTGACCTCAGATTTTGGTTTTAAACAGGCAGTTGCCACCCAAGACGAAGGCACTATTCGCAGTGTATTGCTCAACCATGGCAATCGCATTAATGCCGACTTAATGGCGCTGATATCCCTTGATGGCCTGCTTACCTCTAGTACCTCTGCAGCGTTGCCAATTGGCAGCCCTTTTCCTTATGCTGACTTTGTCCAAGAGACCATCAACGAAGGCGGCAGTACCACACTGATGTTATTTGATGACAAACTCTATCAAGTCATTATGCTCACTGTGGATGCGCCACGCCCCATCGCACTGACCTTAGTGGGTTTTGAGCTAGAAAAAGAGCTACTGACTCAGCTTAAAAATATCACTCAGTTAGATTTATCGTTGCAGGTCAGACACAACGATAGCCTGATTTTTTCTGCCAGTACCTTAGCACTAGGCACTCAACTTAATGTTATCGAGGATGAAAAACGCTCCTTTAGCTGGTGGGATACGGCCATATTAAAAAAACATGCTTATATCTCTAAACAGTTCCAGTTAGCTGAATTACAAGATCAAAGTGTTTGGGTTGTACTGTCGGAAAATGCCGAGCATATTTTTTCAGAATTTAACCAACTGCAAATCACCATTACCTTGGTTGCTTTGTTATCCATCCTGATAACTCTGCTATTTGGTGCCATGTTTGCCCGTAACTTGGCTACTCCGCTCAAAAAACTGGCCGAGGTAGCGCATCGTATTTCCCATGGGAATTACCAACAAACCTTACACACCAATAGCGAAGATTTAAGCGAAGTACAGGATCTCTCCAGCGCCTTTTCACTGATGCAAGACAACATCCGCGCCCGTGAGTCTAAAATCATTTTCCAAGCCAATCATGATTTACTGACACGCATCAATAACCGCTACCACATCGAAAAAGTCATTGATGATAAGTTACAGCTAGGAGAATCGTTCCAGGCCATTGGTATCAATATTTTTGGTTTTCGCGGCATTAATGACATCTTTGGTTATCATAGCGGCGATATCTGTTTGAAAGTATTAGCGTCAAGAGTCTCGGCGTTAGGTGGCTTGGCCGCCCGTTTAACCGGTGGAGAGTTACTGTGGATCCCAGATGTAGTGCAAAGTAATGAGCAACTACTCAAGTTAAAACTCGCATTAGAACACCCCATAGAAGAAACCGGCGTTATCATTAACTTAAAAGTGGCTATTGGCATAATTGATTGCCCGGCCGATGCGCAAACGGCGCAAATTTTGTTTAAACGTATGAATATCGTTTTAGACGAAGCGCAAATTACCCGCCAACTACTCTTGAGTTTTGATCCTGAAATTGAACAACGTTATCTGCGCAGATTGTCGATTATTATTGAGCTAAAACAAGCCTTAGCCGGTAATCAACAAGAACTAAGCCTAGCCTATCAACCCAAGCTCAACATTAGTGCCAATAAAATAATGAGTGTTGAAGCCCTCATTCGCTGGAATAGCGTAAAACTGGGGTTTGTATCACCAGAAGATTTTATTCGCATTGCTGAACAGGCCGGTTTTATCGAGAATGTCACCAACTGGGTGATTAACCGCGCCATGGACGACGGCCAGCTATTGCTCGATGCTGGTATAGATGTATGCATAGCGATTAATTTATCCGCCCATGATGTAATGAATCCCGAACTGTTGCCCATGGTGGTCAGCCAGCTTGCAGAGCGTAATTTACCACGCAGTCTCTTATCTTTTGAGATCACTGAAAGCGACGTAGTAAAAGATCCAGATAAAGCCATCAAACATCTCACCGCCTTTAAAGATTATGGTTTTACCCTAGCAATTGATGATTTTGGCACGGGTTATTCGTCGATGGCCTACTTAAAAAATCTGCCCGTAGACACCTTAAAGGTCGATAAAAGTTTTGTACTCAAATTAAATACCCAAGTGGGTGATCAAAATATCGTGCAAACCGTATTAAAGTTAGCCAAAAGCTTTGGCATGGATGTAGTAGCAGAAGGTGTCGAGAACCAAGAAACACTGGCGATGTTACAGCGCTGGGATTGCGAATACGCGCAAGGTTATCACATCTGCAAACCCATCCCAGTTGCTGCGCTTATAGAGTGGTATCGAAGCCATATAAATCAAAACTGGTTGGAGAATACATGAAAATACCAAAGTATCCGGCACTAGCATTATTACAAGCTGGCCTGACTATAGTTACTTTGCATACTCCAGTGGCACTGGCCGCAGACGGCAAATTGATAGCGACCGCAGGTCTAAGTCAAATTGAAGGTAGTGGCGGCGGTGGCATAGTTCCTTGGGCTACCATATCGGGTTACGACAGTCGCGATCAGATATCCGCAGGTGCTGTGGTCACTCAAGTTGATGTCGATGATTATCGCCTGACTATGTTAGGTGCCAGCTTATCCTTTTATGACAGTCTGGAAGTTAGCGTGGCCCAACAACGTTTTGAAATAAAAGGCGCGGGTATCGACATCAAACAAAATATTGTGGGTTTAAAATACCGACTCTATGGCGACGTGGTGTATTCAGACTGGCCCCAACTCAGTGTCGGCATGCAGTACAAACACTTGGAAGATGGCGATATTGCCGCCGCAGTGGGGGCAGACAACAACAGCAGCGGCACCGATTTTTATCTGGCCGCTACCAAAGTACATTTAGGCGCGATTGCTGGTTACAACGCCGTTTGGAACCTGACAGCACGAGCCACCAAAGCCAATGAAATGGGTATATTAGGTTTCGGTGGGATAAAAAATGACGACTACGAAATCATGTTTGAAGCCTCGGCCGGCATACTGTTTTCACGCAATATTGCGGTGGGCATCGAATATCGCCAAAAACCGGATAATTTAGGTTTAGGTGAAGATAACTGGACCGATTATTTTATCTCTTATATTCCCAGTAAAGACTTTAACCTGACTCTCGCGTGGGCAGAGCTTGGCACTATCGCGGGCGCCGCAGGGCAATCAGGTTTGTATCTCTCATTAAACGGACAATTGTGGTAAGACTATGAAAAAATTCGCTACCTTATGTTTCATCTTCAGCCTACTGACTGGCTGTGCCAGCACTCAAATGAGTTTATATGACGAACTGGGTGGCAAAGACACTGTCGCACAGATAGTTGATAATTTTATTCATGAAATTGAATACAACAAAACCATGTTTACTTATTTTGCCGAATCAGACATCGAACGTTTCCGTGAAAAACTCAATGAACACCTGTGTTTGTTAGCTAATGGCCCCTGCACCTATACTGGCGATACCATGGAGCAAGTGCATGCAGGCATGAATATCAGCGAAAGTGACTTTAACCTTGGCGTCGATTTGTTTATCGCCGCCATGACCAAGGCCAATGTGCCTCATACCGTGCAAAACAAACTGCTGGCGAAAATGGTCCCCACCCGCAAAGAAATCATTTATTTGTAGAGCAGTGGCTAGCCGCTAGAAACTAGTGACTAGTTAAAAGCCAAAGTTTTTTCTAGTATCTAGCCGCTATTTACTAGCCTCTGCGGTTACTAGAATCTATTTACTAGCTTCTAGTCACTGTTTTTATTTTTTAACCCCTTTTTCATTTTTGGTCCGTTACTCCTGTAAACCACCGGAGAAATACCATGAATGCAACACTAGAACTGCACTACCCTAAACCTTCTTTATTTAAGTTAACTGCTGCGATAGTAATGGCCAGCGCCATCACTTTTGCCTTGTTTGTGATGATGCAAAAGCTCATCGCATTTGATGGCGAAGATCTGACCCAGCCACGCCTGTCACCCATTATTGAACTGACTTCCGATTTTAAAGAAAATCCATTAATCGAAAGACCACGTCCTAAACCTATGCCAGAACCTTTACCTCATCCTGAAAAAACCCTCAGGATTATTGAGCAAACACCCGACGACAAAACCCTTTTTGTGAACTATACACCCGACCTCAAAATTCAAGACCCAGGCCTGCCCAACAATACCCTGTTGGCATTAGATGACAGTCAAGCCATACCGGTAGTACGCATGGAGCCTAAGTACCCTATCGATGCAGCGCGGGCTGGTATAGAAGGTTGGGTTAAACTGCTGTTTTCCATTGATATTTTAGGGCAGGTGCAGGATATCCAAGTAATTGAAGCTCAACCTGCTCGCATATTTGATCGCGAAGCTAAAAGAGCTTTAGCCAAGTGGAAATATAAACCTCAGGTTGTTGCGGGAGTGCCACAAGCTCAGCAAGGACTAATGGTGCAACTGGATTTTAAACTGGATCAATAAGCTGTTGTTAATCTTACAATTACAGGCAGAATAATCATGTTAAGGAGTTGCAGTGAGTATTAGCTTGTCATTAAAAACGTGGATATTTAGACACAGCTCTACCGGTTGGAGTAACGAAGCATTAATGCTGAGCTACGCCAAGACAGGTGAGCAGGTGTTACTGAGTAAACTATATGACGCTTGTGGCAATGACCTCTATCACTTTTTATTAACCTTGTCTGACGCCACATTGGCTAAAGATATCAGTCAACTCACTTGGCTTAAGGTCATCGAAAAAAAACATCTCTATCGTGACTCAGGTTTGTTTAAAGCCTGGTTATTTACCTTAGCCCGCAACCTGTTGATCGATGAATACCGGCGCAATCAAAGATTAGTTGAAGAGGTAGATTTTGATACTTTTGTCGCCCCTGAGCCTTTGCTAAACAAGAGCCAAGACCACTTGCAATGTTTTAATCAGGCACTGGACAACTTGCCTTTTGTGCAACGAGAGGCATTTTGTCTGCAGCAGGAAATGTTTAGTCTGGAAGATATCGCAACGATTACTCATAACAATATTGAAACGATCAAAAGTCGCCTACGTTATGCAAAAGAGCACTTACGTGCACAATTACAAGGCCTCGCCGAGGAACAAGATGTCTAAGCCCAATAAACCCAATGACGACGCCCTACTAGACTTATATCGTCAACGTAAAAACCAGCACAGCGCACCAGCCAGTATTAAACGAGCGGTACTCGCTGCGCACCAATCCATGTTCAACCATCGACAAATCTGGCAACGCATTGGCCACGTAGCAGTAGCTGCAAGTACTCTATTACTGTGCACCTTGGTATTTTGGCATTACAAGCTATGGCAAACAGATGAGCCACAGCTCAGCGCCACACAATATACCACTGTCGAATTACATTCATTGGCTGCCGAGCAACAATCTACGGCAATCACCGAACGTTATGCCAAACACTACCAAGACTATTTATCCCAACAACAAGTCTTAGCTTTACACCACACCAAACAAGCTGTGTTACGTCAAACAGAAGGTGATTGGCAAATTCAAACTTGTGATCAACAGATAGTGCAGGTATCGCAAGAACTGATTACTGCCCTGCGCAATTTACATCAAATTGACGGTAATCTAAAAAATGGAGACAGTGTTGAACTATTGTTTGATAAAAACGGCATTATTCTGGGTATTAATCAGAGCCAAACCTATATGCATTGTTAGTTCAAAAAGTTGATTAACAGTGTGACTAATGAGCAAAGCTTAACTAACTTTTATCTTTGTTTTCCTAAGCTGTGTCTGGGGTTAAATCGAATTTTGTTTTGGCTTGTAGCTAGCAACTATTCACTAGATTCTATTTACTGTACTTGCTTCATTGCTAAAAGTTCATTGAGGCAAAAATCCCTCAGCCTTAACTTGCCACTCTGTATTAGCCGGAAAGCCTAATGTTGCAAGATTGACATTAGTCGTAGCCATTCTCGCCACGGCGGCCAGCAATGCGCCATTAGCGGGTAAATAGACAGGTAAACCCACCTTAAACTGCGGACAGTGCCCATTTGTTAAATAGTGGTTGTTGTGAGCATCCATCAACAAAGCATCAATAGCGATTTGGGGGCGATTGAGCATATTGGCTGTCATCGCGATCATCGGATAATCCCAACCCCAGATACGTTCGGCAAAATCCCAAGTATTCATCACCGCATCTAGTGTATTAAGCATAGTTTGTCGATCAACACGTTGTTCTTGTAACAAGCCCCACGGAGCTAACATGGCGGGGTGATCATTACGACTTTCAATATTATCAAAAGTATCAGGGATGGTTTCAATGGCCACATACTTGCCGTCTTTTTGCGGCAGCTCAGCCAGTTGGTCAATTTGTTGTTGCCACAAAGGATGGGGGGCTTGCCCCAAACGTTGCCGCCAGATTTGGGCCGTTTGTAAGGCGGTGCGCCAGTAAGCTAATTCAAACGACGGATTTTTAGACTCAGTTACTGCATAGTGCTCTTGGGCAATCCAAATTGGCGGCAACAAAGAGTAACGCTGTTGGTCTTCTTCCCACACTAACATTGACGACAAAGCCTGAGCCGTTTCATCAACCAGTTGAGCGTATTTGGCCAGAGTTTGCGGCTCGGGTTTACTTTGATAAACCAACTCAGCCAAGTCTATAGGTTGAGGCTGATTCCAGATTATCAGCGGATTACCGCCTGGGCTTTCACGCCCATCCGGGCCAAGCATTTTTGACCAGCGCGCACCTTGTAGTCCTCTCTGTTTGGCCGTATCTCTGGCCACATCGAGATGGCTAACATACCAGTCGAGCAGGGTTTCTGTGTATTGACTACGTCCCCACAATGCCCAGTGAGCACTATGCCACCAGCTCATTTCGCTATGAAATTTACCGTACCATGAGCTACTAGTAAGCCCAGTTTCTTGGGCGGGGATTGCCGCACGTTCTTGCACCGCCATTAAATACTGGCTAAGGATAATACGTCGTTCAAGTTCATGTGCCTGAACACTAGTGCTGCCGCTAAAATCAATAGCGGCTCCACTTTGCCAGAAATCCTGCCAGCCTTTTTGAGCAGACTCGCTGATTTGCGCAAACGTGTTCTGCTCAACTAAATCTCTATCTGACGGGTTGAACTGCACACTCAGACTAAAAGCCTGAGTGTCTGTTTCACTATTTGCTATTTTTAAGCTGTATTGGTGAGCTTGATCTTGCATGAGCGAAGCTTGCCCTTGCCAACTTAGTTTAAGCCAATGTTGGGCATCATCGACCTGGCGCAATAACACTGCGGAATGCTGGTCTTGGTATTGAATTGTTGTGACATGTGCACTGTCCTCATTCCACAGTAAATCCGGAGTATTTTTTACGTTAAGATCATAACCACGAGGAAAGGCCAGTTTGATACTCAACTGACCTTGAGCCACCAGCCTAGAGTTAATAGTAAAAGCTACACTATCGGTTTTAGCATCAGCTATGGTCATCACATCAACCTTATTCCCCTCAAGTTGATAGTGGCTGTTTAATTGACCATTCCACAAATCTAAACGTTGCTCAATCGCACTAAGTTGTTCTATTTGCAGCGGTTTACCCTGATATTGCAAGGCGATACGGGCTAATGGCAAATCGTGAGGATTTTGTCGTAACCATTGCCCTGCCGCGGTATCTGCATTGGTTGGAAAATCAGCGTCGCGACCATAAGCTTGATAGTGTTGATTAGCATCATCGAGTTGATAATTATTTGGATTAACACGGCTATGCCAAGCCCAACGAGCTTTTGTTTCAAGAGGAATGCCCTGAGTAAAATAATCAGCCGCCAGACTTTGCAAACCAGTAATATCCGCCGTAAAGGCAAACTGGCCATTACCAACTGTAAAAGGCGAGCTGTAATCAAGGTGGGTTAACTGTGGATTGTGCCGACTAACCAGTGCCTGACGGTCTATTTTATGACTAGTATACCGCCCCTCATCACTGCTATTTTTGCTACAAGCGCTCAAAGCCATCACCAAAGTAAACAACATTATTATGCTAATTTTTGAAAAATCAGGCATGCCGATCCTTATAAATTTTTCGAGTAAAAAGGAGCATCACAAATACATCTCCTTAACTAAGGATGAGATTGATGAATCAAGAGTAACCCAATACTAAGCCCATTCAATTCCCCTCTTTAAATTGGTTAACGCTAAACGTATTTCCATAACATGAATACAACAGTCACTCACTTTACAAGCTAAAATACCGGTGGCACTGTAACTAACAGATTAAATGTGTAGATGCCGTTGCATGCATCTATCCCTACCCTCACGTAGCCATCTTTGAATAGGAAAACCGATGCAAAATTTAATGAAACGTTATATCACCTTGTTGGTATTGCTGGTACCGGCTTACTTTTTTGGCAATATCGCGCTGGCAAAAACAGCTGAATTAGTGCAACACAACCAAAACTTAAAAATTGATAACCGTGACGGCAAACTCATACTGGATGTCACACAAGGCAAAACCAGTAAGTTACTGCTTGAAAAAATTCTGTTTAATTACCAAGAGGCTAAACGCTGGGAAATAACTGCCAGCAATGCTGATGTGCTTGAGCTAAGGGGCTACTTTGCGCCCAGTGTCGAGTTTTACCGCACGGTTTATGACAATGAAGAACGCATTGTCAATCTAACAATTAGCAAGGTTGCAGGCGGTTTTCGTTTACATGCAGCGCCAAAGTGGGGCAGACAAGCCACTCTTGAACTAAAAGATTTGAACGACCATATTTTTGGTTTAACCGAAGGTTTGCAGCCCGATAACCGCCTGTCACCAGATTTACGCAATAGCGTTATTCAGGTCGATGTAAACGCAGAAGAAGCCTCTATGCATGAAAACTTTGCCTCGGCCCATTCCGCCTTTTATATGAGCAGCTTAGGTTATGGAGCATTTTTTGACACTTTCGCCAGAGGCACTTATAGCATTGCTATCAATGGCATACATCGCATCCAACATGACACAGGTGAGCTTGACTGGTATGTGTTTTTTGGTGATAACGGCGCGCAAATCCATCAGGCTTATTTTGATTTAATTGGTTCCCCAAAAAAAGTACCAGCCTGGGGTTTAGGGCCAATTGGCTGGCGCGACCAAAATGATGGTGGTGCCGCCGAAATTCTCGATGACATCGAAAAACTAACTCAGTTACAAATGCCCTTTACCTCGTGGTTTGTTGACAGGCCTTACAGCGATGGCACCCATGGTTGGTCAGAGATGAATTTCAGCCCAATTTTTGCTGATCCCGCTAAGTGGATAACTAAAATTCGTGATGACTATGGCCTAGAGTTTATGACCTGGACCACCCCTGCATTTTTTGGTGCCACTCCTTTTGCTAAACATTTGTTGGGCAACTTCAGCTATATGGATTTAAGTGATCAAACCAGCGTAGAAGCCTACAAACAAACCATTATCGACAAGCAACTGCAATACGGTGTTAAAGGTCATAAAATCGATCGTGCCGACGAAGGCTTTCCCGTTTATGAAAAATGGCAGGATGAAAGTGTACTTCCGGCTTTTCGCCGTAATCAATATGCTTATCTAATGGCCAAAGTGCATGACGAAGCTTTGCGTAGTAGATGGGGAGACGATCAAATTACCTTTGTGCGTTCAGCTATTCATCGCAGCCAGCCATATGTGAGTGCAATTTGGGCGGGCGACCCACGTACTTCATGGGAAGGTTTACAAGCCAATTTTGCCAATGCAGCACGCAGTGCCTTTATGGGCTTTCCGGTGTGGGGCACAGATGTAGGCGGTTATCAGGGTGAAGGTTATATTCCCGAAGACTTGTATTTGCGCTGGATGCAGGCTGGCAGCATGACAGGTCTGTTTGAAATCAAACTAGATGGTGCTGGCGGCGAAGGTAAAGACCGCATGCCCTGGCAATACAGCGAGGCCGTGCAACAACAGTTTCGCGCGATACTGGATGATCGCATGCTGCTTGTACCCTATTTATATTCACTGGCTAATACCAGTAACAAACAAGGCACTATGATGCAGCCCTTGGCTTATCGCCACTTGGATGACAGCGCTACCTATGCTATTTGGGATCAATTTTACGTGGGTGATGCCATTTTAGTCGCGCCGGTATTTACACCGAGCGAGCAACGAAATGTATATTTGCCCCAAGGTCAATGGCGTGACTTTGACGATGCCAGCGTGCGTTATAAGGGGGGTAAAACCATCAACATAAATGCACCACTGACTAAATTGCCGCGTTTTGTTAAAGCCAATAGTTTGTTTGTTACAGGTAATCTGCATGCTGGTAATAGCAAATTATGGCAAAAACAGCCTCAACAACTGACTATTCACGCCTTTCCCGGCGATAAAAATACCAGCAATGAATTTAGCTATGTGGACATGCTGGATAAGGATCAAATCAAAACGCTAGGTTTAAAACATCAAGGCAAAAAGGTGCTAATTAACAGCCCAGCTCTTAGCTATGCACGTCGTTTTGAAGTGATATTGGAAAAGCACCCCAAAGAGGTATTGCTTAACGGCAACAAGGTAGAATTTAGTTACGATGCCAAACTCAAAACCTTAAACCTGACTACTCAATACCAACAGGATATTGAACTAATGATCGAATTGTAAATATCTTCGTTAGTTGGGTAACAGCGATGGTTAAAAATGCCTAAGTTAATGTTAAACAACTAGTTTGCAGTAACATTAAAAAGCTATTTACCTGACAGAGTTTTTTTACTGTTATTTCTCCCTTAGCGCTTTACAGGCTTATTTTTTGACAAAACTCATTAAGCGCTGTTTGCAGAGCATGGGATATTTCAGCGTTTACAATAATGCCATTTTTATCTAGCCCACTGCCTAGCAGTGGCACAGATACACAGGCACTTTCAATGATGTCGCCTGACATAGTGATAAGTACTTCTCGCAAAGATTCTTGAGCATGTGAGGCTCGTGGTGAGGTATTGATCAACATGATGGGTTTATGGGGAAACTCATCACCCGACACTAACCAATCGAGTGCGTTTTTCATGGGGCCGCTTATGCCGTGGGCATATTCGGGGCTGGCGATGATAAGCCCGGAAGCTTGTGCCAAAATCGATTTTAATGTTTCCAGCGCGGGGATAACTTCACTTTCACGGTCCGGGTTAAACAGCGGTAAATCTGCGATGTTGCCCATGACAATTTCAATATGTGCTGGCGCGATTATTTTTAAAGCCTCAAGCACCGCACTATTGTATGAGGCCTGTCTTAAACTACCGGACAAGGCTAATAATTTTATGTGTTTCATTTGTATTTATTCACTCTTGGCTCACAAACTCCTGGATTAACCACAAGTGTGACGCTTGTACTTGGGGGAATGACTGATAAAAATCATATTGTTTGACCGTTAAAGTGCAACTGCTATTAATATTTTATCGCTTATAAGTAAGCACTGAATTATTGATTGAGGGGGCTAAACCACAGGCGTTTATCGTTGAGGGGTGTTTGTTCACTCATAAAGTTATTTTGTAGATAGAACACTTTCCTTTGCGCAAAATTAGCTTTAGCTAATACATTGGCAAAAATCTTATGAAATATGAGATCAAAAGAGCCATCATCAATAGCTCGGTTTAAACCTAGATTTATGGCAGCATGTAAGGCCGTATTATTTTTATTCACAAAGAAGTAAGTAGCTAAGGGGTATGACAGAGCCAAATGGGACTATGACCTAGATATAAAACGCACATATTGTCCTAGGTTCAAACAACCTACCAAGCAATATAAGCAATAAAACCTATCCAACTAAGAGCCAACAAAATCCAGGGCAGGTAATTTATAGGCGTGTCTGCCAATTCTTCTTCGACAACTTCGCTATTGTCATTTTGACGCTGTTTGAGCGTTTGTTTACGCTGTTTATCGATAGCCCGTAGTTTTATATTGTGCTGTTTTTTATATTCGGCAACGCCCTTTTGTATACCCAGAGCAATCAGCTTGGTTTGCTCTTTGGTCTGCCCTTCTTTTTGCCTACCTTTAGCTATTTTTAGGGCTTGTGCTTCAACTTCTGGAGATACTTTATGTTTCATTGTGTCATTTTGCTGAGTCAAACTGCGTCGGATATTAGCAGTTTATCACTGTGTGGTCATATCCTATTGCATGGAAAACACTCAAGCGATTTGTTTGATTAGATAGAAGTGTTTACAATCAATATCAATTACATAGCCGCTTTGGTTATGCCCCCGCTCAATGCAAAAAGTAGCAGTTGAAAGCAAACTGAGTACAGTCAACAAACCTACAGTTTCAAGAATGAAGGGTATAAAATTGGGGATGGCAATTACGCGGTAATATAAAATATGACAGCTTACGAATTAATTATTTTCGACTGTGATGGGGTGCTCATCGACAGTGAAGGTATTAGCAAAAAAACACTCATGGCGCAGTTGCGAGAATTAGGCATCACTATTGATGATGCTTATTTTATTAAAAATTGTCTTGGCCGTAGTTTTGCTCATGTAAAACAAAGCTTACTGGCAGATTTTAAGGTGCTGTTGCCTGACGATTTTGAACAGACTCACCAGACTGCTTTAGTGAAAGACTTTGAACGTGAGCTGGTTGTTACCCCAGATATTAAGTGGTTATTGGGCGAGCTAACGATTAATTTTTGTTTGGCCACTAGCAGTAGTCGGCCTCGTACCTTAAATGCCTTGCGGATCACCGGCTTAAATGAATATTTTAGCGACAATATATTTACTACCTCCGAAGTGGCTAATGGTAAACCGGCTCCTGATTTGTTTTTACATGCAGCTAAAAGCATGGGCGTAGCAGCGGAAAAATGTTTGGTTTTTGAAGATTCGTTATCAGGCATTCAAGCAGCAAAATCAGCGGGCATGACCGTTTGTCGGTATATTGGCGGTAGTCATTTACTTAGCGCAGAGGCCAATTTAATGGCAGAACAGTCAGACTATTTAGCCTTTAGACACTGGCGTGATTTGTCCAAACTGGTACCATCTCTTATATCTAATAAGTAGGAATTGAAGAGCAATGTCTAAGCTTTCAAAGGCTGAATCACGACGTCTAGATGAGGCCGCCAGAGCAGGGTGGTTGTATTATGTGGCGGGTAAAACCCAAGACGAAATTGCCAAAATATTGGCTACCTCGCGGCAAACAGCTCAACGCCTAGTGGCATTATCGGTCAGTTCTGGTTTAGTAAAAGTAAGGCTGGATCATCCCATTGCCAACTGCATGACCTTGAGTCAAAAATTGCAAAATAGATTTAACTTACTGTCATGTGAAGTAGTACCAGGTTTGTCCGATAGTCCCACCTCAACTTTTGGTTTAGGCCAAGCGGGTGCGGCAGAAATAGAACGCCATCTGACAAGCGATACACCCAAAGTGATCGCCATGGGCACAGGGCGCATTATGCGTGCCTGCGTTGACGAGCTTTCTTCCTTATCCTGTCCTCAACATCGCATTGTATCCTTATTGGGTAACATGGCCTCAGATGGCTCTGCGTCACAATATGATGTGGTGGTGCATATGGCAGAGCGTATTCAAGCCAGTCATTATCCCATGCCCTTGCCGGTTATTGCTCGGCGCGCCGATGAAAGAGCGGCCTGGCATCAACAACCTCATATTAGTAGTGTGTTTAATCAGGCCAAACAAGCCGATGTTACCTTTGTGGGCATAGGTAACTTGGGTGAAAAGTCGCCACTGCACATTGATGGTTTTATTACTAAAAAAGAGCTGCAAGAGCTAAGCGATCTTGGGGCGGTAGGTGAAGTCATTAGTTGGATCTTTAATAAAGACGGTAATTTGATTAATTGTGATATTAATCAACGTGTGGCTAGCGTGCCTTTAGTGATGTCTTCCAGCAAACCGGTCATTGGTATTGCCGCGGGTGAAGACAAGGT
The DNA here is from genome assembly GCF_001565895.1 of Paraglaciecola hydrolytica. GTDB lineage: Bacteria > Pseudomonadota > Gammaproteobacteria > Enterobacterales > Alteromonadaceae > Paraglaciecola > Paraglaciecola hydrolytica. The sequence goes on along the minus strand of NZ_LSNE01000007.1, from coordinate 73,279 downwards.
TATTGCTATTTTAGGCGCCTTACGCTCTAAATTGATTAACTCACTGATCACTAATGAATATACGGCTCAGCGTTTGTTAGATACCTAATAGTTGATGCATGAAAAAAGCCCCCACTTGTTTGCGCAACTGAGGCTTATTCAGCACGAAAGTAGCCGCTAAAAAAAGCTAAAGGCCACTTGTAAAGCGCCATTTTGTAACGCTGGATTCCACATGGCGGTGGCCGATACGGGCAAGTTATAGTCAAGAATTTGCAGGTTTTTGGTATAGCTAAAACCTAGATTAACGATATTAGCGCTGTCGTCGTAAAAGTTTTTATCACCTGTCGGAGAAAATGCTCCGCCAACAAATACCGTAACGGTTTCGCCGTCTTTACCCTGCCATACAGGCAAGTTAGCTTCAATGTAGTTGGTATAGGCACGTTCACGTCTGCCCGTATATTCATCTTCGAATTTATCGACACCTTGCACTATGACTGAATAATACAAAGACAGTGGCATATCGCCCGCAAAGGTATATCCCAGCCCAATGTCAGTAAAGTTACCGGTTTTAGTGGGATCACTAGAGTAGTTAAATATGTCTACATCGTCGATTGAGGAGTGATTACCGTGATTGACGATCTCCACAAATAGCTGCTCAGAAAATTGATGGGATGCAAAATAGGTAAACTCTTGGTATTCACCATCAAAGCTAGCACCAGCCCATAAACCAAATTTAGTGTTGCCACTTGCTGTGATGTAGGTCAGTTCACCCGCCGTCATAATTGAGGGAGTGACTATAAAACCATGCCACAAGTGATTGGTTTTTATTTGAAAGCTTAAATCAACATTACCACTTTGCTCAGCGTTTACGTGCATAGTTGTACAAGCCATCACTAAAAGCGCGCTCATTGTGATGTTTTTGGTCGTCGTTTTTAACATATTTTCATCCTGTGGTCATTTGCCCATATACTGGGCATATGACCAAATAAGTTTAACCTCGTCAACTCTTTTTGCTTACTTTCTGTTCACAAAAACCCAGGGTTTTTATCTTTTGTCTTTTAATTCATATGTTTGTGAAATGTTACAAAGCCAATAATTATTGTTTGCTGACGTTGCAGTTAAAAGATCGAATTAGGCAGGATGAAAAGATAGTTTTGCTTTAAAACTACGACTAAAAACACCCCAAGAGTAATTATTAATCAAGTGATATGTCACTGTAATTAATGGTTGTGTTCTCGATTGAAAAGCCGTTAAACCCATTGATATCAGAGCTTGTACGTTGTTTTGTTTTATTTAACTCATTTTGCTGCAGATGGTATTACTTAAAGATTAAGCAATGACACAAAGCGTTTGATTAACATTGTTATATTTGTTTTACAGTTGTTATTAAGCATGCTTGAAGACAACAACGAACAGATGATTTAAGAAAATAATTTTAACAAATCATTGACAGTTACCTCTATTGTTTGGGAATATGCCCAGTATGATGTCAATTGCCCAGTTATGGTGCTTGGTATTCTACATCGCGAAACAAGAGTCTTAATGTTGGGTCGTCACTTAAGGTGACTAGCGGCCAATTTTTGTTTGAGACATGTCGCGACCTTAGTTGGGATTGAAATGGCCCAAAGTAAATCAACAAGGTTGGAAACAACGATGAAAGCAGATACTCAAGGTGTAAACCTAGATAATGTATGTGAAGAACAGCTCCCTATACCTAAACATAAGTTAAAGGGCTGGACCCACTTTTTAGGTTTGTATGCGGGTGAGCACGTGGCCGCTACCGAGTTTGTTATCGGTGCCACCTTTGTCGCTTTAGGCGCCACCATGACAGACATACTCTTGGGTTTGTTGATTGGTAATATTCTTGCGGTACTGAGTTGGACCTTGATCACCACGCCAATCGCCATTGAAACTCGCTTAAGCCTGTATACCTATCTACAAAAAATTGCCGGTGGCTCCATGACCACTTTGTATAACTGGGTTAATGTTATTATTTTCACGGTTATCTCGGCGGCTATGATTACCGTGTCGGCCACTGCCGTGCGCTTTGCCTTTGGCATACCCGCCCAACTTAACTGGTATCCCACTAATCTGTGGTTTGTTATGGTGGTGGTTTCTGTCGGCATCATAGTGGTATTGGTTGCTATGTATGGTTTTACTGCCGTTTCTAACTTTTCCCGTATCTGTGCGCCTTGGTTATTTGTGATGTTTATCAGTGGGCCACTGGTACTAATGCCGGCCTTGGCCGATCATGTTATTGGTGCTACTACCTTAAGCAGCTGGGCCGACTTTATGCACATTGGCAGTATGTCGGTGTGGACTGGTCTTGATTCCGACGGTAAGCCGGGTATTGGTTTACTTGAAGTGATAGGTTTTGCGTGGGCGGCCAATACCATTACCCATGTTGGCTTAATTGATATGGCCTTGTTGCGTTATGCTAAAAGCCGTACTTATGGTTTATGTACCTCGTCAGGCATGATGTTTGGTCATTATATCGCGTGGATTTCTGCCGGTATTATGGGTGCAGGCACAGCGGTTATCGTACAAAAATCCATTATTGAATTAGACCCAGGTGATGTGGCCTTTCAAGCTTTAGGTTTATCAGGCCTAGTGATAGTTATTGTGGCGGGTTGGACCACGGCTAATGCTAATTTATACCGTGCAGGTCTTGCGGCTCAAGCCATCTTTAAAAACCATTCACGTAACCGTTCTACTCTGGTTGTGGGTATAGTGGCGGTGTGTATCGCTTGTTTCCCCTTTGTATTCAATCAAATGTTACCCCTATTAACTTATGCCGGTTTATTGGTAGTGCCGGTGGGCGCCATTGTTTTTACTGAGCATTTTATCTTTCCCCGGATAGGTTTTACCCGTTATTGGGCGATGTTTCGTAACCTTACCCATAGCACACCTGCAGTGGCGTCGTGGTCCTTAGGTTTGGTCTTTGGCTTTGGCCTTAACGCCTTAGATGTGATGTCGTTTTATTACTTGTTTATCCCTACTTGGTTTTTTACCTCTGTGCTTTACATCGTATTGGCTAAGTACCATGGCGCCGCGCAAAAATACCCCCAAGAGCAAGCCAAATTAGACGCCTATGATAAGCAGGTAGAGGTGTATCAAGCCAAGCAAACTAAGTTAGCTCCAGACTATGTGCACGACTACAGTGTTGTGACTAAGGTTCTGCGTTTTATCTCTGTGTCGAGCTTGGTTATCACTTTGGGCTTAGCCCTTAACACTATGTTTATGAGTGTGGGCATACCTGCTTACGAAAGTAATAGAGAACTATTTTTTAATATCGGATTTGTTTGCACCATTATTTATTTTGCCTCTGCTTATTGGGTAATGCAGCGCAGTAAACAAGTTATCGTATCAGCGTAGAGGACGATTTATTATGCAAACCCCAGCAATCAAACTTAACAATTCGGCACTTAATCAACTGCCAGCAACTGTACTGGTGCCTAACTATGATCGTTCTAAAGTCACTCAAGGCATAGTACATGTGGGCGTGGGCGGCTTTCATCGCTCCCATGAAGCTTATTATACTGACGCCTATATGAGTGAAACGGGTGATCTCAGTTGGGGTATTTGTGGTGTTGGGCTGCGCGAAGCAGACCGTAAAATGCAAACCCTGCTGGCAGCACAAGATTATCTTTATACGCTGATTGTGCGCCATCCCGATGGCAATATCGAAAATCGTGTGATTGGCAGTCTCAGTGATTTTTTACTGGGCTGTGACGACCCAACAGCAGTCATCAACAAGATGGCCAGTAGCGAAACAAAAATCGTCTCGCTGACCATCACCGAAGGGGGCTATAACTTTAATCCTGCCAGCGGCGAGTTTGATTTTACTAATCCTGATGTCATTCATGACTTGGCTAATCCGCAAAGCCCGCGTTTGGTGTTTGGTTACTTGCTTGCAGCATTGCAGCTACGTCGCAAAAATGGTTTAGCTCCCTTTACCATTCAGTCTTGCGACAACGTGCAGCACAATGGTGATGTGGCCAAAAAGATGTTGATTGCTTATGCCAGCAAGGTGGATGGCGAATTAGCCCAGTGGATTGAATCGGAAGTGGCGTTTCCTAACGCCATGGTGGATCGCATTACGCCGGCTACTACTGCAGCGGACATTGCATATTTACAAAAAAATATCGGTATTAATGATCAATGGCCAGTAACCTGTGAGCCTTTTCATCAGTGGATCATCGAAGACAAATTTACCTTAGCTCGGCCACAATGGGAGCAAGTGGGTGCCCAGTTTGTTGACGATGTCACGCCTTACGAGAACATGAAAATCCGCCTCCTAAATGCCGGCCATTCGGTGCTCGGCATACTAGGCTCTTTGCATGGTTTTGCTACCATTGATGAAAGTGTGCAAGACCCCTTGTTCGCCAAATTCTTACGCCACTTTATGGACACAGAAGTCACCCCAATCTTGCCTGCTGTGGCGGGAATAAACTTGGATGAGTATAAAGATACCTTGTTAGCCCGTTTCGCCAATCCCAATATTAAAGATGGCTTAGCCAGAATTTGTTCGGAGAATGCGGCTAAACTCAGTACTTTTTTATTGCCCACTATGGTGGATAACCTGTCTAATAAAGGACAAATCCAATGTGCGACTTTAGTGCTCGCCGCATGGTGTTATTACAGCGATAAACAAGTAGACCAACAAGGTAAGGCGCTGAATATCACCGACGCCATGGCTGTTGAAGTACATAAAGCGGCCAGCCAAACAAACCAGCGTTCACTGGCCTTGCTCGAAATAAGCTCAATTTTTGCTAGCCTTACCTGCCATAAAGAATTTGTGACGGCTTATAAAAAACAGGTTATGGCTTTGTATGCTAAGCCCGATGTGAAACAACACATGCAGTCTATTTTAAGCAGCGTCGCCTAAACGCTAAACAAATCAGGAGTCACAATGACTAGACCAAAAGTAGCCGTTTTTGGTGAAGCTATAATTGATATGATCGAACAACAAGATGGTTCTTACTTATCGTTCATTGGTGGTTCGCCGTTTAATGTCGCCAGAAGTTTTGTCAAACAGGGCCTTGATTGCACCTATTTATCACCAATTTCCACTGATTTGATGGGTGAAAAAATCTATGCAGCGGTAGTGGACGAAGACATTAAAGTCCCTGCTAACAATCGCTCGGATAAAAACACCTCGCTGGCCTTGGTGTATAAAGACGCTGAGGGCAAACCCAGTTATCGCTTGTATCGTAAGTCGGTGGCGGACTTGGATATTTCAGCCGATGCACTATTAGCCATGTTACCCGATGATATTGAGTTATTTCATACCGGCTCTTTGGCCTTAGTACCTGAAATGTTAGATGTGCTGATCCCTGTGGTAAAAAAACTCAAAGCCAAAGGGGTAAAAATCAGCATAGATGTCAACGTGCGCAAAGGAGTTGAAACCAGCCATCAACAATATGTGGCGGCCATCTGGCGCTTTGTTGAGTTTGCCGACATTGTAAAAGTCAGTGATGAAGACTTAGCCCTTAAAGGTTTGTACGGCGAGCCAGAATTTCATGCCAAGGCCATGTTAGCAAGAATGGAAAATGGCATGGTGGTGCTGACTCTGGGCGAAGGGGGCTCACATTTGATCACCAGCGAACATAATCTCAAACAAAGTGTGCATAAAGCCGAAATCTTTGGCGATACCGTTGGGGCAGGGGATACCTATTTTTCTGCCTTGATCGCCAGATTACTAAAAGACCATGCTTTATCACCAGAAGCAGCGCCGGCAAAACTCAGCGACGCCCTACGTTTTGGTGCTATCGCCGCCAGCTTAAATGTGGCCACTGTGGGTTGTAATCCACCAACTTTTGCTGAAGTGCAAAAAGTCATGGAGGCTTTGGTTTGATTCAGCCATCTATTGGTTTGAGCTTATAGCCTGTTTGCTGAAGAGTGGCTGTGCGGACAAATACAAAATTAACTACTGTCAGATTAGATTTAGTAACCTGACAGCAGTGGACGCAGAAAAATCATTGAATATATTTTAATATTGGTCTTCTCCCGTTCTGATTGTTTTATCAAACTCAATCATGGCAAATGGATACCGTAAGGTGGGAGGAGACCATCACATCAGGTTAATTTAGTTATGATTTAACCGGCTGGTTTTCAAATGAGGCTTCTTCGTACCAATCATTCATGTGATCGTACATTTCACCCTTCATAATGTAATAGGGTGATTTATGGTAAATTTTAATATCGTGAAAGGGGTCGGTGATGATTTTGCTCATCCACACTAAACCTGATTGCACACCCATCAATTTAAATAAATGTATTGTTCTAAATGCAATTGCGCCTAAACCAACATATAGCCAAATGATGGCCATATTATTGATAAAACCTGTAAAAGTACTGGCTGGGGTAAATGCGCCAAAAAAATCAGGTTTAAAAAACAGTACCACAGGGACTAAGGCCCAAATGGATAACAACACCACTTTACGTGACAAGTTATAGCCTACTTTTACGCTTTCTTTGTATTGGTGGGTGGCCTTGTTAACTTCGTCATAGGATTTAGGCTCAAAGAAAAAATGCCCAGTTTGGCGTAATACCATAGCTAATAACCAACCTACCAAAGCCGCTGCCGCAGGATAATAGAATACCAGTATGTAGCTGGCCAAAAAGCTCATGGCGCTGAGTAAATGCAGAAACTGGTTAATACGATTATGGTGATAATAACGGTGATCATCCCAACGTTGTTTTTGTAATTCTTCGAAAAAAGTCATGTAGTGATCCTTGCTGCAGTGAAAGTAAGAGTTATAGGTCAGGGTTAATTAACTCAAGCTCCGGCGTAAGCTGGGCTTGTGTGGCTATCGTTTGACTCAGGCTCTGCACTAAGTAAGGCCTCACCCATTTTTATGGGCTGGCCTGGTGTTATGCCTGGACAAAGTTGATATTCGTGGCTTGCAAAAACAATAATGGTCGAGCCATGCTGGAAATAGCCCATTTCGGCGCCTTTGCTAAACTGGGCGTCACAAGGGATCACATTAGCCCCTCGGTATGACAAATTAAGGGTTTGAGACAAAAAGTTAAATTTCATACTGGCGACTAAAATCGCGGCGACTGGTACTAAAGTAATACTGCTGTTAGGTCGGTCGAGCTTAAGTTCGATGACGGCACGTTCATTCTTGCAAAACAGTTTTTCGACCCGTTTAAGGGCGATAGGATTGACGTTCCACGTATCACCAGAGATATAGTTAACTTGCTTAACCTGGCAGTCTACTGGCGCATGAAAACGGTGATACATACTGGACTTAAGGCGCAGTGTTACAAATACCCCGTTACGGTATTTATGGGCAATACGCACATCGGGGATGAGCTCACTCAACTCATAAGGAAAGCCTTTGGCCTGAAAAACTTTAGATCCTTCGACTCTGCCACAGGCGCCCACAATGGCATCACATGGGCTGGATACTATGTCAATACGCTGATCAATCGGCCGTAAGCCGTCTTTCAGTTCGCGAGTAAAACACTCCCCTAAGCTAGTAAACTTCTGCTTTTTAGCATCTTGTAAACGTAAGTCTTCCGCAAAACATTGCCAGATGGCGATAGAGATTTTGGCCAACAGTGGACTTTCAATTTGGCTAAACCAGCCCATAAACAAGGTCAGCCAGCGGCGTGGTATACGGTTAGTCAGTAAAAAGTTAAATTGCTCAGTTTTAGTTAAAGTATGAACGGCGGTTTTCACTAGGCGACTGTCTTCTGTTGGTTGTAAACGGGTGGTCTTTCTGACTTTTGTTGCTTATACACCGATGGCGAATCCAAACCTAAATCACTTAAAAACTGCTGCATGATAGGTTCGGCCTGATAGTCGGCAGCGCGTTGTCGAGCCTGTTGACGCATCAGCTGTTGTTTTTCAGGTGTATTAAAAAACTCAACGATGCGCGCGGCCATGCCGTCAATATCATCAACTAAATAACCATTAACTTCGTGTTGAATAATGTCTTTGGGGCCCTTGCAGTTATAAGCGATGGTTGGCATTCCATGCACAAAAGCTTCAAGAATGACGTTGCCAAAAGTGTCAAAGCGCGAGGGAAATACAAACAAATCTAAGCCCAAGTACAAGGACGCCAGCTGTTTTTTGTTTTGCCAGCCCACAAAAGTGGCATCAGGCATTTTCTGTTTGAGTTTTTCAGTAGCGGGCCCATCACCTGCAATCACTATTTTAAGCTCAGGCAAACGTTGTCTGGCCAGCGCGACAATTTTAGGTAAATCAAAAATGCCTTTTTCTTGGCTAATTCGACAGGCAATAAACAACACCGGCGTAAGGTCGGTAGCGCCGGGGATCAATACATCTTTATGCACCGGCTGCATTTGTGTATCACAGGGCTGAGTATGATGTGCCGTTAAAAACACCTGCTCTTTATTGAGCTGCATTTCGTGGCCGGTAAGCCAGGCTTTATGCTCTTGATTGAGCACAAAAATGCCGTCAAAACGATTGTACAGTGCGCGCATTAAACGCCTGACTCGGTCACGCTCAAATTGGTTGAGGTCGGTGGTATGTTTAATAAAATCGATCCAATCGGTATGCATAAAAAAGAAACTTGGCACATTAAACATTTGCTGCAAAAACAGCGCGACCACCGCCATGGGCCCTTCGGTTGAACACACTATTCTGTCGTAACCACCTGCATAAAATATGCGGGCGATTTCCATGATGTCGGGGATACGAATTTGCTGCTCGCCATAACGCTGCACTTCAAATTCAGCTATCGGTCTCACTACATGTAAGTGAGGTTCAGCTTGCGCTTCGCTGTGACAAATCAAAAAATCAATGGCTAGGTCAGATTTTTGGATTTCACGCAATTTGCCTGATAAAGACGTCGACACACCGTTTTTATCCAACAAGGTATCGGTCAAATAAAGCGCGCGTTTACTGTGCTGATTTTTGCCAAGATGTTGGGCAAATTGATTGAGTAAGTCACGGTTTTGGTAGAGCACCCGAGTCGAGGCTAAATTGGAACCAGCCAAAATAACGCTGATTAGTACCGGAAAAGACAAGTTATCAAACAGCTTGCCCATGTTCACATTGCTCATATTGTCTTGGCGTTTGCCATCACCTAAAAACAAAGCGGTAAGCTGGCTGGGTATTTCTAATTTACGTGTGAGTTCTTCGGTAGAAAAACTCTCAAGTAATACCCCCTGATTGCTGTTAATAGCACAAGCAATACGTTTAGCAATTAACTGATTTAAGTGAGTAAACAACTCACTCATCGCCGTATTTACCGTATCAATATAACTTTCAGGGTTATTCCGTTTGGCATCGGCAATACGTTCAAGTTGAGCGATACAAAATTTGTAGTCTTTCGATACCTGCCACTTCAGCAGTTTGTTCGGTTTTTTACCTTGCAGGGCATCATGCACAAAGGAGAAAAACTTCATGGTCTTTTTGTGTTTTTGCATCTCTAACAACACATTAGAAACGGCAAAACAGCCAATTTTGTCCCAGGTAGAACCACGGTGTAAAAGGATACGTAACAAACCGGGATCTTTAATTTTGGTCGCAACTTGAGAAAAATAATCCAATAAGGAAATATTCAATTTTTGGTTTTCAGCGATTTGACCAAAAGGTGCAATATTGCCTTTTTTCAGGGCTTCGAGTGCTAACTCTGAGGGCTTTTCTGTTTTGAGTCTTTCTTGCAAATTAGGCACATACAACCACGAGCCACACTGCCCTGCAAAAATTCCGGTATGATCATCCGAGCCGCCAGTCAGCACTTTAGGCTGCTTGGGATCAACCCCAAAAGTCGCTGGATTAAGATTGTGCCGTCTGGCGTATTCAGTGATTTTTTCAGGCGTTAGGCTTTGTAGCCAATTAAGCGTTAAGACACTTTGCCACAGGTCGCGCTGGCCGTTTAATACTTCAAAACGCGAAAACATCACCGCCAGTTTTTCAAATAACGACAAGTCGATTAAGTCGTTACGGGTATAAAAATACAAAGGGTGAGGCAAAATAACCGGGATATCTTCGTCGGCGGCATATCGTAGAAAATCATAAATATTCTGGCGTTTTTTATTCAGTACCACTTCCTGATCACGGCTAAAACCGTAAGTCAGCACATGAATAAACAACTCATATTCTGGAAAGTAGCAGGTAAATTCAGCGCCGACTAAGACATCTTGGCCGCTATCTTTTAGCTCCCAACAAGAACGTGCATTATTGTGGTTAGTGATTGTCAGGGCTGAATTGCCATTGGCAACTAAGGTGGATACCAGTTTTTTGGTTTTCAGCCAGGTTTCGGGTAATCGTAGTATGCGTCCCCAAAGTTCATCGGGCACATCACTATTGTGATCATGACAATGAAAGTCGATTTTAAGGCAATTATTAGGATTAAATCGCTGGGCCTGTAGCTCGATAAACGTTGCAAACTCTTGCTCCAGTGACTGTCGGAATTCTGGTTTAGTTTTACTGAGTAGATGCACTGACATGGTCAACCCGCCTTAGTTAACTGGTTTAGTTAAGTGGTTTTGCTGTGCCCGCATTTGCTGAGCCTGCTTTTCCAGAGCCAGTAAAGGTCTGGGTAATAGTCCTGCTATCATTGGAAATTTCGCGCTTAACATGTCGGATAAAAACTGACGTTTAATGGTTTTATTGCTCAACTGGGGCGATTGCCACCACCAATGGTCTTGCTGCATCTGCTGGGCGGCAGAGACAAAACACTCCACCACCTCCTTGAATTCTTGATCTGTAAAACTAAAACTCATGATCAAACGCCCAGTGCCTGTCCAACTCAACTCCACGCCATGATTTTTTAGGTAGAACTGCAACATCCAGTTGTAACGGCTTGGCAGGGTGTAACTGACCGACAAAATAGAATGAATATTACTGATCTTAAGTGGCAGTTTTTCAGCCTGTAAACGTTGATTAAAATAGGCAACACGGCTATTCCACAAGGCTTCAGATTGCTGATATTGCTGTTGAATCTCAGCGCTTTGAATACGTTTTAAAAATACATTCATAGCACCCATTACATAAGGGTGAGAATTAAAGGTGCCACGGGCGAGCGATACATGGGCCGGTTGCTCTAACTTAAAACGTTTCATTAACTGGTGAGTACCAGCCACTACGCCTATGGGTAAACCGCCTCCTAGGGTTTTACCATAGGTGACCATATCCGCTTGAATGCCGTAAAATTCTTGAGCACCACGATAAGCTAAGCGAAAACCGGTAAATACCTCATCAAAAATCAGCACAATATTACGTTCAGTGCAGATCTGCCGAATACGTGCCAGCCAGCGACTGTAAGCTTGTTTATCAAAGCCAGTTTTACGCTCACTGGCGAGCAAGCCAGTATCAGCAGGCGCATCGTTATTGCGGTGAAAAGCCTGCAAGGGATTAATTAAGACACAGGCAATGTCTTTGCGGGTCGCGAGTACTTTTAAACTGTGTTCATTTTCGTCAGCTAAGGTATAGACATCGTGGGTAACACGGGTATTGCCCACTCCGGGTTGCACCCCATCCCACCAGCCATGATAAGCACCACAAAAACGTACTAAATGACTTTTACCTGTGTGATAACGGGCCAAACGTACCGCTTGCATCACGGCCTCAGTACCCGACATATGAAACGACACTTCGTCTAAGCCCGAGATCTGTTTGATCATCTCTACATTGTCGTTAATCAGAGGATGATAAGTGCCCAGTACCGGCCCTAATTGTTTGGTTTGGTTTATGCCCTCTTCCATGCAGGCTTTATAAAAGTCATAACCAAATACATTTACCCCATAAGAGCCTGACAAATCGTAGCGCCAATTACCGTCCAAATCTTTGATTTTGGACCCCTTGGTTTCATCGGCTATCGAGCCAAGTTTAAAACACTTAGGCAAGCCATTACGGTAAGGAAAAGGAATACGATAGTGACTGGTAAACTGCAGGTCAGATACACTGCTTTCAAGCTGTTCACAGTAAGCTAAGGTCAGTGCACATTGGGTATTAATTGATTTTTCAAGCTCTGCCAGCGCCAAACGCCGCTGTTGACCAATGTTTGCAGGGGCTCCGTCGCTGATAAAAAACACAGCATCGTCGTAACTGAAAAACGGCACTAAACGCGCCATACGTCGCGACCACTTGCTATGACCGCGTAATGAGCCATGTTTGGCTCGAGATAATTGCAATCGCACCCGCATTTTGAGTAATACACTAAGCAGCAAAATTAGCGCAAGGATATAAACAATAATAGCTTGATTCATTGGAACTCATTCACAGCAAGTTTGGCTAAAACTAACATGTGAATTTGAACCATTTATTTCACTTTATAGACATTTGTATGACAACGACGGGGTTTTACTTTGACTAAATTTGCCCGCTAACATCAAGATTTATGAGGCTTGGCCGTTACCTATGCTAAGTTACAATTCAATTTATTCTGGTTAATTCACTATTTGGCGCTGCATGTATTTAGGCTCAAATAGCATGTGACATTAATATGACAAATTTTGACAATCTACTAGATTTAAACTTAGCAGTCTCAAGTCTTGCATCACTGAGTAAAGGTATCCACTAAATGTCCGCACTTAAAAGTATTAAAAACAAACTGATTTTTATTGTTGTATGTGTCGTTATTGGCATGGGTGGATTGATTATTTTACAAAAATCCGCCAGCCATAGTCAGGCACAATTGGCTCAAGCAGAATTGCTAGTCAGCGAAATAGAAAGTGGCATGTTGCTGCAACGTCGTTCAGAAAAAGACTTTATGATGCGTTTGGATTTGAAATATCAACAGACCTTTAATAAAGATTTTGAGCATCTACTTGAAGTCACTGAGCATCTAGATGAAATCCTGCAACAACGAGATCTTGATGCAAGCAAAGTCAAAAAGTTAGAGGGCATACTCACCGATTACCAAGAAGTATTTAACCTCATGGTCGATGAGCAAAAAATCCTCGGCTTAGATCCAGAATCTGGCCTATACGGTAAACTGCGGGCCGCGGTGCAAGATGCCGAACAACGCATAAATACACTGAATCAGATGGATCTGTTGGCGAAAATGTTAATGTTACGCCGCCATGAAAAAGATTTTATGTTACGCCTTGAGATGAAATACCTCGATAGGTTTGACGAAGACTTCACTCAATTTACTAACCTTCTGACTCGCTCAGACATACCTGCCACAAACAAATCGGCAATCCTTGCTAGTATCGAATTATATAAAAGTAATTTTCACACTTTAGTTGAAGGCCAGCAAAATATTGGTTTGACTAGTTCGCAAGGCATTCTCAATGAAATGCGTTCTACAGTGCATAAAACTGAAGAGTTATTAGCTGATTTAAGCGCCAATCTAAAAGTCGCTATTGCGGACAACGCATCCCGCTCAAGCGTTATATCTATGGTAGTCGCTATTGTAATAATGCTGACCGTAATTGCCATTGTAGTGATGGCGGCAATGAGCATCTCTAAACCGGTTAATTACTTGCAAAATTTGATGAACCGCATCAGTTCAAACAAAGACTTAACCCTGCGTTATGAGTTTGACGGTGCCGAAGAAATTAATCAGGTTGGCGCCGCTTTAAATGAAATGATGGTTAGTTTTGAGCATTCAATGAACACCGTAAAAATATCCACAATGCAGCTCAGTGCCTCATCTGAAGAATTAACCATGATCACCAATACGACTCACAGTGGTGTGCAACGTCAGAAAATTGAAACCGAATCAGTCGCCTCTGCCATGGAAGAAATGACCGCCACAGTGAAAGAAGTGGCACGATCCGCCAGTGAAGCAGCTGAGGCATCCCGCCTTGCCGATGATGAGTCAGTGCGAGGTCGCCAATTAGTGGTGGATACTGTATCAGGTATCCGTAACTTGGCTACACAGGTAGTTGAAATTTCGTCTGAGATGGACCAACTGCAACTGGAAGCGGGCAATATTACCACTACGCTGCAGGTGATTGGCTCTATCGCCGATCAAACTAATTTGTTGGCCTTAAATGCTGCTATCGAAGCCGCTCGGGCTGGTGAGCAAGGTCGCGGTTTTGCTGTGGTTGCCGATGAAGTCAGAACCTTAGCTTCCAGGACACAGAAATCGACTCAAGAAATCAGTGTGATTATTGAACGCTTACAAAGTCGCACACGCTCAGCAGTCGCCGTGATGGCCAAAGGGCGCGAACAAGCGCAACGTTGTGTTGAACAAGCGGATGTCGCGGGTGGCGCGCTGGATAAAATTACCAGTGCGGTATCGTCTATCAGCGAACAAAATTTCCAAATAGCTAGCGCCGCAGAAGAACAAAATGCCGTCGCGGCAGAAATCGATCGTAACATCATTAATATCAACGACATCGCTCAAGAATCAACCCTTGCGACCAGTCAAACCCTCGAAACCAGTAATGCTTTGGCCGAACTGGCGACCGAACTACATCATATTGTTGAGCAATTTAAATTAAGTCATAAATCATAATATTGGCCAAGCAGTAACAAACAGCAAGCGCCTTATTTATCCGGCGCTTGCTGCCGCATATTAAACAACAGCGCAGTAATCCACATATTTAAACCGTCTAGCAAGAGTTTAACGAATACCAACTCCATTAAATAAATGGTAAACACTTAAATAAGCGCAACAAAATGTTAGAAAAAGTAGTGTTCAATAAACTGACATTTAGCCTACTATTAAAAAATAGTATTACGGCTTAAAAGATAACTATCGCTAATGATATTAAAATCTCAATTCCTGTTGATTTTATTACTGAGCAGCATAAGTACTGCATTTGCGGCACCAGCAGAGTGTCAAAAAACCATGGGCTGGAACAATGATAATCCGCTGCAGCAAAAATCGCCGGATGAACTGCATATCAGTCGCGATATTGAACTGATGCAAAGGGTATTGGCTAAACTGGACTGTAAAATAAAATTTGTGCAAATGCCCTGGGCCAGATCAATCGTAGAACTGGAAAACGGGCGTATTGATATAATGGGTGGAGCTTATAAAACTCAAGATCGTCAGCAGTTTGCGTGGTATTCAGACTTAGCGTTTGAATCAGCCAACGTATTATTTATGCGCACTGAAGACATCAATAAATATTCAATAACGAGTCTGCAAGATATCCAAAAATATCAGCTCAGAATTGGCACGCAGATTAACGTCATTTACAGTGATGAATTCAACAGCTTATTGGCTGATAAAAACTTTGCCAGGTTGATCCACCCTAATACCAGCCGCCAAGCGCTGTGGAATATGTTAGAAATAGGCCGGATAGACGGTTTTATTTCAGAATTAACTCTAGGTATGAGTGAACTGAAAAAACTCGATTTGAATGCCCAAATAAGCCCCAGCGACTTTGTTGTTTCCAGACAAGCCACTTATTTCATTTTCTCTAAAAAAAGCGTGACAGCTGACTTTGTAAAAGCCGTTGATCATGAATTAGCTCTCATGAGTGACTTAGGCGTGCTCGAATCCCTGCAAAAAAAATATCAATAATCCTATTCATCTGCTTTAGCTATTAACGGCCTTGTCTATGTCTGTGCCATAAACTGCTTTACTCATCGGCAAGTTCTACATTTTTACTTGTAAAAATTGCATGGCCAATACTTTCCAATTCTCCTGCATAAAATCAAAATGTAAATTTATTCCTTTAAAAACAAATAGTTAAAAAACTTTTATACTTTGGCACAATTCAAGCTTTAAGCTAAGTGCAGTTGATATAACTTAAATTGAAACAAGAGGAGTACATCTTATGTTGGGCTGGGCATTAACATTTTTAATCATCGCTATCGTCGCCGCCGTATTCGGATTTGGTGGAATCGCAGGGACAGCAGCAGGTATTGCAAAAATCATCTTTTTTGTATTTGTCGTTTTGCTGGTTATCTCTTTAATCATGAATGCATTACGCGGTAAGTCACCCCCTTTGTAATTTAAAACAATTTATTTTACAGAACGGAAAATTAACTACATTACTAAAACATACGGAGAATTATTATGAACAAGTTAAAAAATCTAGGTCTTATGGCTCTTTTACTTACCTCTTTAGCTGGCATGACTGCCTGTGAAGATAACAACGCTGAAGAGTTAGGTGAAAAACTCGATAAAACCGTGACTGATGCAGGCAATGCTGTCGAAGATGCCTGTGAAGAAGTCAAAGAAGGTGTTGATGCAAAAGACACCGACTGTTAATCAAAGTAGACTCAAAAGAGCTTGCTCTTTTGAGTCTTTACTTTTTTAGTCTGTAATGATCGGAGACTGAATTATGAAAATTTCAATATTACTAATCGTCTTCCTTATTTCCATCGGTTTTTTATTTTCTGTGACATCATTAGGTGAACAGGGGTTTTTACTCTCGCTGCTGTCAGCCTTTGGTGTGTTATGTTTAATCGGCTTTTTTGGCTTACTCTTATTTGCTAAAAAACGCCAAAAATAAACTAGCCTGTCATCTCACTTTACCAACGTTGGCAGCTTAACTGGCAGCATCCAGTATATCCCCAAAGCAGAATACGCTTTATGTACTACTGTTAAATTTGTGCAACATAAACGGAAGTCATAATGAATAGTAAATTACAAACCATACTGGAATCGATACGTACCAGTTTTTGGTTAGTCCCATCATTGATGGTTTGTTGTGCCACCTTAATGGCAAGCGTGTTATTAATTATTGATGGCGCTTATCAAACATCCAACTCAGAGATGTTGCAGTACTTTTACCAAATTTCACCAGAATCCATTCGCGCCATTTTAACCACCATAGCTACGTCAATGATTACCATCACCAGTATTGCGTTTTCGATCACTGTGGTTGCCTTGACGCTTGCCTCATCACAATTTGGTCCGCGCCTGATCCGAAACTTTATGTCAGATCAAGGAACACAATTTGTACTGGGTATGTTTGTTGCCATATTTGTATACTGCCTGTTGATTTTACAAGCCATCAAATCAACAGATCAAAGCGATTTTATTCCTGGATTATCTGTTTATGTTGCTATCGCTTTAGCTTTTGTTGGTGTAGGGGTATTGATTTATTTTATTCATCATGTGGCCCATTCGATTCAAGCAGACAACGTCATTGAACAAGTCTATTGCCAATTACAAAGTAATATAGCTCGTCTGTTCCCCGATTATTCCAACTCTAAGCCAACGCAACAATCTAACCCCGATAAACTATATGACTTATTCCAAGGGCAATCTGAAATAAGAGCCCTAAGCGATGGTTATGTGCAAACCGTTAATATAGATAAGCTGTTGGAGTTGGGCTCAGACTTTGACATGGGTTTTGAAGTGGTGGTCGCCGCTGGGGATTTTATTACAAAAGATGCCACAATCATGAGCGTATTTTACCAGCAGGATAAACCCGCTCCTGAGCATAGCGTTATACTAAATAACGTTGTTTTAGGCGCAAAACGTACACCAATACAGGATCCGGAATTTGCTATTCACCAATTGGTTGAAATAGCCGTCAGAGCTCTGTCACCAGGTATCAATGATCCTTATACTGCAATAAGCTGTGTGGATAAACTTAGTGCCATGCTATGTAAATTAACCCAGCGCCAATTCCCAGCTTCCGCCTATTATGATGATGAAGACAAATTACGCTTAATAAGCAGAGCATTTACCTTTAGTGGACTTGGCCAAGCCGCATTTAATCAAATACGACAATACGCAAAAGACAGTATTGCTGTCACCATACGCCTAGTTGAGGGCCTTGAGTCAATCTCTATACAGGCTCAAACTAAGGAGCACAGCGACTTTGTTTTTGACCAATCTAAGGCAATTGCAGAAGTGTTAAACCAATCATCGATGTCGAGCCGTGATCGAGATGACATCAGCAAACGACTTGAGCGGATCAGTCAGAAAAAAAGCAGAAACTAGAAACTAGAAACTAGAAACTAGAAACTAGAAACTAGAAACTAGAAACTAGAAACTAGAATTATACCTAAGAGCAACACGCAAAATTACCAAAGTCATTTGACTCTTATACCTCCCCCAAAAATGAAATTCATTAGCTATTAGAGAGTTAGGACATCGGCTTTTAACTAGTATTTGGTATCTATTTACTGCTTTAGCGCTATGAACTATTTACAAAAATACCGTAAAAATTACCCTTATATATTACTCACAAAACCCTCATGTTAGAATTTAATCTATAAATTTCAATAAGTTATAATTTGGCACAAGAATCGCTTTAGTTACTGTGAACATTAACAGGAGAATACTTATGAAATTTACAATGAAACCAGTAGTTCTTGCAGTAGCTCTTACAACCGCTTCTTTAACCGTTAATGCTGGTGACAGCTGGAAAGATAGCGCTAAAGACGCTTGGATAGATGGCAAAGCCGAAACCACATTATTGTTTAACGAACACCTTAGTTCGTTTGATATCAACACTGACGTAAAAGACGGCGTGGTTATGTTAACCGGCAAAGTTGAACGTGAAGTAGACAAAGCCTTAGCGACCGAACTGATTATGTCATTGGATGGCGTAACCGACGTTAATAACGAACTTACCGTTGTTAACCAAAATGAAGAAGATTCTGAAATCATGGACGATTTAAAAGATTCAAAGGTTGAAACAGTGGTGAAAACCCGCCTGTTATTTGAATCAGAAGTCAGCGGCCTCGATATTGAAGTGGAAGCCAACAAAGGTACAGTAACCTTGACGGGTAAAGTTGACAGTGAAGCAGAGCGTGATTTAGCTATTGCCATTGCCAAACGCACTAATGACGTAAAAAACGTCATTGATAAGCTGCAAATTGTTAGTTAATCACGCACTTATCATCCCATTAAAAATACCCGCCCGTCAGCGGGTATTTTTTTATCTTAAAAGAAAGTGCAGAAACGAGAAACTGATGAAAGCCCTTCACCATAGCTGGCAAAACATAAAACCATTCTCTTTTGGGCATGCCTGAAACACATCCCGTCAGGAAGAGGAGCACTCCAATGAATATATATTTCAGCAGCCTTACTCGTATTTCAACTCTTAGGTAATACGCGTATCTTTTAATGACTTAGGTATTAGCTCTGGCAACGCCGATAATGCATAGCAACAGCACCATTACTAAGCGGTGTTGCCGAAACTAACTCAAGCCGTCGCGTGCTTGTCAACCCACTCTGATATAAGGTCGGGCCGTGACCTGCGATTCTAGGGTGGACGAGGAATTTGTACTCATCTATTAAATCCAGCCGATCAAGCTCTACTGCGAGCTTACTGCTACCAAGGAGCACACCAGTTGGTGTCGCATCCTTGAGTTTCTGCACCTCTGTGCGTAGGTCGCCAGCGATGTGTTGGCTATTGGCCCACGGAAAGTTCTTGCGCGTAGACGCCACCACATACTTTTGCTTGGCCTCTAGTTTGACCGCCCACTCTCGAATTGCGGGTGCAGCCTCAATGTCGCCACGGGCCACCTCCGGCCAGTAACTTTCCATCATTTCGTAGGTGGTGCGACCCCATAACATCGCCCCACACTCATCCATGAGGCGAGTAAAAAAAGCATGTGTCTCGACGTCGGCTATTCCCTCTTGGTGATCGATGCAACCGTCAAGCGTAACATTGATGCTAAATATCAATAGTCCCATAAGTAAAGTCTCTGGTTAATGCCCCAAGCCGTAGAAAACGACAGCGCTTTAGCGGGGTCAGTGAGTGGTTTTCCGATAATTTAACTGGTTAAATGCCATGTTCAAATAACCTTTATCTTTTACCTAGATTTGCACCACACCAAGGACAACATTCAATTGTAATCTTGCTAGTGACGCCAGCATGGATAATGAAACCAGAACTATCATTATGTATAGCAACTAAAACATCTGGGCATTCTTAGGTTTGGCCCAGTGATGTCTTTTAACAATTATTAGTGAGGATGCATGCTACATCCGCTAAAGGAATAGTCGAAATGTAGCTGACTGACGGGTTAATTTTTTAATTAATTCATAGTATTAATCTATTACCCAGCGCTAATTTTTAACATCATTGGCCTATTGGCTAACCAGTATGTTTAGCGAAGAAGGATTAATGGAGATCACTAACTCTTCATCCTTAAAGTTTTCACCATCAATGACATAATCTATGGGTTTATCACTGCTGATTTTGATTTTTTGGGCTTTGGTATATTCCACACTTTCTGGCTGAAATCCCTCAAACAAGCCACTCATGACCAACTCTGACATGGTGTAGATATGCTCATGGGGATCATCTCTGGGGGGTAGCCAGGTAATGTCTAACTGTCCATCTTGAAAATTTGGCTCTCCACCACCTTGCGCCAGTACGGTTAAAAACGGCGCGGCGTTAGCAACAATTAAACTGCAGGCTTCGATGGTTTGTGGTGCTTGTTGATCAACGGTGATATGCAAAGTGTGGGGTTCATTTTGATTCACGGCATCCCACAGCGCACGTAAATAGGCCAGTTGGCCACCTTGATCTTTTTGTTCACGATCAGCAGAGGCAATCATTTTTTGCTCAAATCCAATACCCACCACTAGCAGTACCAAATGTTGGTTGCAGTAAGCGGTATCAATCTTTTGCACTTGCCCAGCAATGATATGTTCACAAGCCACTTCTATCGGGATGATTTTACTTTTTAGGCCAAACAATACATGGGCTAAGGCATTAGCTGTACCTAAGGGGATAATGCCGAGGGTTAGTTCGGTATTAATTAATTCAGCAGCAACTGCCGACAAGGTACCGTCGCCACCACAGGCAATAATGGTGGTCGCCCCTTCAGCGATAGCCTGTTGCGCCAACTCACCCGCACTTATTTGTTTGGTAGTTTCAACCATTTTAAGCTGAAAGTGCCCAGCAAAACGCTGTTCTATTTCCTCTTTATAAATTTGCCATTTAGCCCCACCGGATACCGGATTAGCTATCAACCAAGCAGGTTTACGCAAGTCTAAACCACCATTTCGATGAATTTTGATTAAAGCTTTAAGCTGCGAACGATTCAGCGCCGCGGTTTGCCGGATATCGTTAATGCGTTTAAGCGCTTGTTCGACGCTAAGTTGTGGGTAACGGCACAATAAATACGCCGCCACCACTAATACCGAGCGCCCTCGCCCCAGCGCGCAATGCACTACCACTGGTTTGCCAGCACGTTGCTGATTGGCGATCCAGTGCATGGCATGCATCAAGTCTTGCTTTTTGGGGCTTTGATGATCAAGCACAGGTACGTTCAAGTAAGCTAAATCCTCGGCGTGAGCTGTCCAGTCTAAACCATCAAATTCAGCGGTAACATCAACCAAGGCTTTAACACCTTTAGCATGTAGCTCGGGCATGTCAGCAGAAAAAAGCCGACATGCTAAAAATAACTTGTCGTCTATTTGTTGTATAGCGGGCACCTTGTCACGTTTTCTCGCCCAAAGATTATAAAGCTGCACACCCGCTAAAAACGGGATAAACAGCCAACGTATTGTTAGCGGTATAGTACCATCTTGTTTTTTACGAAAAATACTCGGCATTTGTAATAGATAGGCACTACTCACCGCCGCCAGTGATAAACCAATCCATATAAAAATAATATTGAAAACAAAATACGTAGAAAAATATGCCAGCACAAAACTCAATATTGCCGCAGCAAGATAATATTTGATGATAAACATAGCGGCTCCTATTGCTGTAATTAAAGGGAAATGGAACTTTAGCTTTCAAGCAAAAAAGACTTGGCGCTCTCAGTAAACTGAGGGCTAACCAAGTCAAATGTTGGGTAATCCTTCCCAACAAACTTTTGCCTAATTGGCGCTGCTTAAGCTGAATGCGCTTAATCACCCATGATGTGAGAGCATTTCGTTTTTATACGCCGTGGCTAATTGGTCTTTTTGCTCTGCGCTTAATACCTTACCCGCTTGCTGAAAAAATTCGTGCTCTTCTTCGCTCAGATGATGCAACACTCTTTCTTGCAAGGTTTTCATGTGCAGTAACCACGCCGATGAACTCATGGCAGTTTGCTCAAGTTTTTCGACCAATTCATCAATTTCGTGATGTTCAGCAATAGCATGTCTGGATGGTTCAATGGTGTTATCACTAGCCATTAGTGGTACATAAAAGTGGCGCTCTTCAGCGATAGCATGTTTTGCCAATTCAGCTTTTAGCTCCTTAAAAAAGGTACTACGACTGGGACTATCACCAGAGGTTTCCATCAGTACTTTCATTAACAAGCGCTGTTTTTCATGATCCTGACGAATGGCTTCAAAAATTTTCATACTGCTCTCACTCGCATTTATTAGAAGTAACCTAAACAATGCGAAGGATGTGCCACTTCAAGGCCATGACATAACAGTATGATTTTTAAAGATTAATTTTACATTTTGTGGTTATTAAATGATAAATAGCGTTAGATAGTAGGCAGTTTTTACACGGCTGATGAAACTATTACTCAATGAGTGCAAAAACAAAAAACTAATGCAGGAGGCTTTGTAACTTAGCCAGGTTCAGAGGTTTAAGTAGGGCTTGTTTAATACCTAGTTTGTCTAATTCAAGCTGATTTACCTGTGAGCCACTGACAACAACAATTTCCGCCGCAGGATGCAGCAGCCTGATCTGTGCCGCTAAACTTAGGCCATCCAAATCAGGTAGTTGGAGATCCAATAAAATCTTGCCGTACACACTGTGACCTTTTAATAAGGTTAAACACTCCTGTGCATTGGCTGCCACTGCCACAGTGGCGCCTAAACTTTGTAATAACAGTTGCGTGATCTCAGCAGCGTCGTGATCATCTTCAACCAACAAGATATCGTAGGGTAATACTGCAGGGCTGTGTTTAAGCTCATCAGCCAATCCACTCTCAGACTTAACACTGTCTGACTTAGCACTGTCAGATAAATAGTGGCTTAGGCTCAGATACAAGGCGGTTTTATTGAGGGGTTTGTACAATACATCTGAAAATCCAATCGCTAACAGCGAATGCTTAACCCCTTTTAATGCAGCGGCAGTCACTGCAATCACCGGTGATTCAAACCCTAACTGACGGATCTTGGCGATGGCTTCTCTGCCATCCATCACCGGCATATGCACATCCATTAACACCAAATCATAAGGTTGTTGCTGTGCCATTGACTGCTGGCATTTCTCTAAAGCTATTAAACCGTTACGCGCAGTTTCGGTCTGTAAACCAAAATTAATACAGATATTTTTGATTAAATGTCGAATGTCATTGGCATCGTCTACCACTAGCACTCTACCGCTCAAGGTGGGCAAAAATTCCGTTTTATTTGCATGGGCAGTTTTATCAAAGGTTAACATTTGCCTGCTGACATGAGTGATGTCACCAGGAGTAATCGCAAAACGAAAACAACTGCCTACTCCAGGTTGCGACTCCACAGCAAGCTCGCCCCCCATACGTTTTACCAGTTCGGTACAAATTGCCAAACCCAGACCCGCACCAGATTCTTTACGAGTAACGATGTCTTCGATTTGCTCAAAAGGTTTAAAAATACTATTCAGGCGGGCGGGTGGGATCCCCATACCAGTATCCTGTACGGCAAAGGACAACTGCTCATTAGTCCCGCTACCTTGCATGGCTAATTTGATCGTGACTTGCCCTTGTTCAGTAAATTTAATCGCGTTGTAGGTCAGGTTAATTAATATCTGGCGTAATCGTGTGGCATCAGCATAAATACTTACCGGTAAAAGTGAGGTGCTTTCTACAACCAGAGTTAAGCCTTTATCTTGGGCGTTGATTTGCAATAAATAAAATACATCAGCGATAAAACTGTCCAGTTGTATTTGGCTCGGATTAAGCTCTAGTTTGTCAGCGGCGATTTTAGATAGATCTAATACATCGTTTAACAAACTCAACAAATGTTTGCCATTACTCAAAATAATATTCAGTTCAGAAGCCGCCTGCTGGGCTTTTTCGCTGTTGAGTAATAATTCTGTGTAACCCAAAATTGAGGTAAGAGGAGTACGCAGTTCATGGCTGAGATGCGCTAAAAAACGGTCTTTGGAGCGATTTTGGGTTTCGGCTTTTAGTCGCTCTAAACGTTCTTTGGTCGCATCATTTCGAGCTAGGGCATAACGCACGGCTCTGGCAAAACGATCGGTGGATATCTCATCTTTGTTTAAATAATCGACAGCGCCTGCCGCAAGGGCATATTTATCTAAACTGTCATCGGTTTGACCGGTAAGCATGATAATCGGGGTATTACAGTTTTTTTGTTCAGCCTGACGTAATACCTCTAAACCACTTTGAGCCCCAAGTTGATAATCCAGCAAACAAATATCAAAATCGTCGTGTATTAATTTATCGAGCGCCTGTTTAGAATCCGTTACCCACTCAATATCAAAACAATAAGATTCAAGTTGTGCGAGCGAGTCACTGGTGAGGATGTAATCATCTTCATCATCCTCCACCAACAAAATACGCGCGCTTTTAATCACCATTTTCAGGCTACTCTGTCTAACTTATTCACAGTCGTCACTCGGTAGTTCAACAAATTCAACCCAATAACTGCCTATCGCCTTCATCAAGCCCACTAAACCTTCAAAATTAACGGGTTTGGTAATATAGGATGCTGCACCTAAACCGTAACCTTTCACCATGTCTTCCTCTTGCTGAGAGGTTGTTAGGATAACCACAGGGATACCTTTTAACAGTGGATCAGCCTTAATTTGCTGTAGCGCTTCGCGCCCATCCATACGTGGCATATTCAAATCGAGTAAAATGAGTCCCGGTTTGGGATACAAGGTTTTATCGCTATATTTATCTTCACGGCGTAAGTATTTGAGCAACTCAACACCATCTTCAACACAATATAGTTGGTTTAGTACTCGACTTTCTTTGAGGGCATCTTGGGTTAACAAACGATCATCTTCATCATCATCAGCCATTAAAATGGTTATTGAACGCGTTTTGCTAAATGGCATTTCTTTGCTCCCTGTCTAAATGTAAATTAATAAGGCTGGCAGATATTTTGATGGTAAATACCGAGCCAATACCGGGTTCGCTACTTGCTGTTATCACACCAAAATGCCTTTCAACAATACGCCGACACACGGCTAAACCAATCCCCGTGCCTTTATATTCCTCGCGCGAATGTAAACGTTGAAAGGGTGAAAAAATCTTGTCTGCATATTCTTGTTCAAAGCCAATACCGGTATCACTGATAGTAATAATATGCCAATCCTCATCCAGTTTGTCGGCATGTTCACTGTGTTCAAGATGATAGTTAAAGGTAATTGTTGTTGGCACATCCGCTTTTTTGAATTTGACAGCATTCGAAATCAGATTAAGAAACAACTGGTACATTTGACTGGGATCAGCATCGACTTCAGGTAAGTCACAACGTTCTACTCTAGCGTTTGATTCAGTAATGGCTATTTCTAAATCATCTAATACTGTAGTGATTGTTTGATTTAGATCTGTCGCGACAAAGTCTTTACCCCTTGTGGTGATCCGCGAAAACTCAAGTAAATCATTAATCAAATCAGACATACGTTCGGCAGCATTGCGCATACGATTGATATAATCCGCGCCCCTGTCATCCAACATACTGGTATAGTTCGTTTGCAGCCTATCACCAAAGGCCCTGATTTTACGTAAAGGCTCCTGTAGATCATGTGAGGCTACAAAGGCAAAATCTTCTAGTTCACGATTACTCAATTTAAGCTCTTGTGAATATAACTTAAGTTCAGCAGTGCGTTCTTCAACCTTGTTTTGCAACACTTCATTTTGCTCTATCAGTTCGGCTTTATGTTGTTGTTCAATACGTAAATTCAACCTAGCCAAAAATACCATGCCAATTAACAACAGCGAGCTGGTGATTGCTGAAATCATAAAAGTTATCTGCGCTTCATGCTCAGTTGCAGCCAATTTAGTAAACAGCAACTGACGATAACGTGTTTCAGTACCTTCAACTTCTTCAAAGGTTTGCCGAATGTCGCGATACAGCTCACGCCCTTTACCTGTCATCACCAATTTTATGGCTTGGCGCTCTTGATCTGATAAGGCTAAACCTACCGAAGTGGTTAGTTCATCTAATTTATCCTGAGTGAGGGTAAGTAAGGTATCGATTTTAGCTTTCTGGCCTGGCAACTCTGAACGAATAGCCGCCACCGTTTTTAATTGTAAATTCAGTTCGCTTAAGGCATCAGCATAGGGTGCAAGGTACTCCGCATTTTCGGTCAGTAAATAACCTCGTTGCCCAGATTCAGCAGACAAAATCAGCACATGCAGGCGGTTGAGTTCATTAAGTATATCACTGGCCTTTAACAAACTTTCCTGAGTGGTAGCTAAGGTATTAATGGTCTTACGCGCCAGTAAGGCATTAGCAAAGATGACCCCAATAACTATTATGCTGATAAGCCCCCAGCTTATTTTAGTATTTTCTAACCATTTTATTTTCAGCATTATTTAACTCTTAAATTGGCTCAATGTATAACAAACTGCCCAACTATTTGGACGCTTTCCCCAAAGCAGTTATAGCCTGCAAATGAGTACTACAGTCCTGACAATTTTTAATAATGGCCTGCAAGGCTTGCAAGGCTTTTTCTTTGGGCAGGTCGTTTTCTAATACCAATTTAACCAGTTCGGCATTCATCGATATTTTATTTAATGGGCCACGCGCATCGTGTACTAGTTGAGCGAGATCTTTGATGTTATCAGTCATCAAAATCTCCGTAGGCATGTAAGCGGTTGTACAAGGTTTTAGTACTGATCCCGAGCATTTCTGCCGCGAGGGTTTTATTACCATCAACTTTTGTGAGGGTGGCCGTGATCAATTGTTTTTCAACATCTTCGATAGTTTGCCCAGCACTAATACTATTAGTCTGTTTACTCACTTTGGCGAAAGGTGATTTAAAACTCTCAGGTAAAGCAACATCAGAACCTTGCATATCAGACATGATAAAAGACCGATGCACAGTATGTCGTAATTCGCGCACATTACCCGGCCATTCGTAGTCAGCTAAACGTTGCAATTGAGCTTCTTGCCACTTGAGCGCCGCGCCATATTCTTCATTTAACTCACTCAGAAATACTTGCGCCAATAAAGGAATATCACTGGTACGTTCACGCAGTGGCGGAATATCAATAGGAAACACCGCTAATCGAAAGTAGATGTCTTCACGCATCACCTTAGTTTCTGCCAGTTCAGCTAAATTACGATTAGTAGCCGAGACGACTCGGCAATTAACACTGACTTCACTTGTACCACCAACACGAATGACTTTTTTAGTTTCTAATACCCGCAACAAATTAGGTTGCATATCAATGGGCATTTCGGTGACTTCATCTAAAAACAAAGTGCCATTATTAGCACGTTCAAATACCCCTTTTTTCTGTGCCACTGCCCCCGTAAAAGAACCTTTTTCATGACCAAATAGTTCGCTGCCAATCAACTCTTTCGACATAGCACCACAGTTAGTTGCCACCAGCGGACCTTCAATCTTGCTAGCGCTATGAATAGCTTGTGCCACCACTTCTTTACCCACCCCACTTTCGCCCATTAACAGTACGTTAGCCGAGGTTTGCGAGACCCGCTCTATCATAGTGTAGAGATTACGCATGGACTCAGACTCACCAATTAAACAGCCAAAATGGCGCTTAGGCCCTGTGTGTTGAGTGGTAGATTTACGTTTGCTGGATTTGCGATTTAAGGCCGATTCCAAATCTTCCCTTTGCAAAGGTTTGAGCAAATAGTCGACTTTAGGGCCACATAAACCAGCCAGCATACCTTTAACCGAAGGGTGGCCCGTTATCATCGTAATGTAGGATGTTGAACCTGTTTGAGTAAGATGATCAATTAGATGTAATCCGCTACCATCGGGTAACATAAAATCTAAAAATATGTGATCAAACTGATTATATTCCAACAAATTACGGGCTTCTTGCAGGTTTTGCACTGCTGCTACCGTATGTCCGAGAAATTCAATGATCTGACTAGCTACATCCGTAAACTCAATGTCGTCATCGACTAATAATACGTTTAACAACTTGGTTTCTTCCTTGTTTGGCTAAATAGTACTGATTATATTGCCTATTCAGCTTGGTATTGATGGTGTTTTTTGAGCATAACATTTCATTATTGATTTGGCATCGACTAATCCACAGTAAACTATGGGCTTTCTAAGGCTCAGCAAAATGTCGACTGATAGCTCGAAATAAGGCTATCGTTTTTGCTCCCCACTGCTGGGTTTTGTCGGTATAATGTGGGTTGGCAGAGTTTTTAACTATCACCAAGTCCTGATCAGGATCAATATAAATGTACTGCCCATAAATACCCTTGGCCATAAATTCATCCTCAGCACCGAGTGGGATCCACCATTGATACCCATAACCATCAACCGAACTTGAAGCCGGATTGTTTTCGCCAGCTTGTAGGTGTGGTGCATCAGGGGTAACTGAGTTTAAGACCCATTGTTGTGGCACGATTTGCATGCTTTCACCACGGGCATTTAGCCAGCGACCTTGATGTAAATATAACCAACCAAATTTGGCATAATCACGCAATGTGACGTTTAAGCCACCTAGTGCCAGTTCCACACCTTGATCATCTGCTAACCAATAAGCAGGATCTTGCATGCCCATAGGTTGCCAGATTTTTTCATGCAGATAATCACTTAAACTACGACCGGTTGCCCTTGTCAGGATCATACCTAAAACCTGAGTATCTATGCTGACATAATGATGATAGGTGCCTGGCTCATGCTCACGCGTTAACGAAGCACTAAAACTATCCAGTGAGGTACCAAAAGCGATGGCACGAGAAAAACGATTAATGTCAGAAAAAAAGTCTCCGTAGTCTTCATTAAATTTCACACCCGAAGACATTTGCAATACGTCTTTTATCCGCGCTCCGTCATAACCAGTACCGATAAGTTCTGGTACATAGTCAGTCACTTGTTGCTCAATACTTTGGATATGTCCTTCGTTAATCGCAATGCCAACCAAAGCCGACACAAAGGATTTAGCCAATGAAAAAGAAATATGCTGTTTGTCCGCTTTGTTTTCTAAAAAATACTGCTCAGACACTATCTCACCCGCTTTAATCACCATCAGGCCGTGAGTTTGTGTATCGCTTAAAAACGTCTCAAGCGATAGGGTTTCCCCCTCATATTCAAAGGTTTCGGGCAAGCTTTGGTAATGTACTGCAAAATAAAAAGGTTTAGCGCTGGCTTCAATACGTTTGGCCGTAAAGTGTTGGTACATACTCAGAAAGTTGTGGGCGATTTTGTCAGCGTCGTAGAGGGTTATAGCGGTAGATAAACGTTGGATATTATGATGATAAAAGCCTAAGAGAACTAACAGTGTCAGCATAAAACCTAACACTATTCCTTGAGTACTCAACTTTATCCGCATAGCCATCCTTAACATAAACTTTACATTTTGCTCAATATAAAGCAAAGCGGATAAAAGCCAAGATAAATGCAGTAGATAGATGCTAGTAAATAGTGACGAGTTAAAATCAAGAGCAGAGGCTAGAGACTAGTAAATAGTGACGAGTTAAAAGCAAGAGCAGTGGCTAGAGACTAGTAAATAGTGGCTAGTTAAAAGCAAGAGCAGTGGCTAGAGACTAGTAAATAGTGGCTAGTTAAAAGCGAGTGCAGTGGCTAGAGACTAGTAAATAGTGGCTAGTTAAAAGCAAGAGCAGTGGCTAGACGCTAGTAAATAGTGGCTAGTCTCTAGTCTCTAGTCTCTATTTACTGCTTTGCTATTTACTAGCCTCTATTTACTGCTTGTCTACCTGCCGCTTTGAAACGCCACGATCACTGGTACTCTGGCAGCTCGCCATGCAGGGAAAAATCCACTGATAAAACCAATCACCAAGGCCATGCTAATGCCTTTGGTAAATAACTCTGGCGTAAGGCTAAAACTAAATACCACCTGAGTAAAACTGCCTCCCAAGGTCGAGGTACTTAAACCATCAAAAAAGATAAAGGCCGCTAAGGACCCCACTAAACTGCCCACTACCGCCAAGGTCATGGCTTCAGCCATGGTGCCAATAAAGGCTGAAAAACTGCTAAAGCCTATTGCTCGTAAGGTAGCTATTTCCATGGCTCTATCGGATACCGAGGTATACATGGTATTTAAAGCGCCTGCCAACGCACCTAAGGCCATTATCGAGCTGATTACCCAGCCAAATATGGCCATATAACTCAGGCTTTTTCCTTGTTCGGCAAAATAGCTCGACTCGGCTTGGGCTTCATGAGTTAAACGTGGCTCGGATTTTAAATACTCGTTGATGGCACCTAAACTGTCAGGAGATTCCATCACCGCGCGTACTGACTGATAGGAGCTGCCACGGTTATAAAGGTTTTGAATAACCTTGGCATCAGCCCATAACTCACTTTCAAATACATTGCCGCCGGTAGAAAACACCCCAACCACTTTCCAGGTATTTTTGCCAAAACGGATTTCCTGGCCCAATTCAAAACCGTCAAACTGACTTACTACACCAGCCCCTACAATCAGTTCATCCGTACCGGGATTAAACATACGCCCCGCCACTAGAGTAAAACCTTTGCGCATGTTGACACCACGTTGATCTAATCCACGTAAGGGTAAATTTGCTTCTTGTTGGGTGGATTTTTTAATGCCATCCACAATCACATAGAGCTCAGGGGACACCATCGGACCTTGTTCGTCACGTTTAATGCCGGGGGAATTTTCAATTAAGTTAACCTGATCTCTACCCGCCGAACTGTTGAGTTCCGCCGCTGAGCCAGTGCGTATAAAAAAGGCCACATTATCTGAGCCTGCACTTTCCATAGTGGCTTCAAATCCTTTCGACATGGCCAAAAAAGCCAGTAAAATCGCCACTACCACGGCACTAGCAAACACCATAGCCAGCGACATCCATAAACGCCGAGGTAAACTCTGAATGTTCATTTTAATAACGGCGGCGCTTTGCGATAAAAGAGTACTCATAACTATCCCCTGCTAAATGCGGTAACAATGTTTAAACGCAGCGCACTGATGGCGGGCGCTATACCGGTGATCAGACCCAATACCAGCATGTAAATCAGCGCTTGGCCGAATATAGCTTCATCCAATATCAGGTTAGGTAAAAAGCGCGCCATTTCTTTTGCAGCCCCTTGCACGATCAAATAAGCACCACCAATGCCGAATAAGCCGCCCAAAAAAGCCAATAAACAGGATTCAACTAAAACCATTTTAAAAATTCGTGAGGATTCAAAACCCAAGGTTTTTAGCACGGCAATTTCGTTGGTGCGTTCGCGTATCGCCAGTACCATGGTATTGCCAACCACAATCAAAATGGTGAAAAAGGCCATAAATACCACGCCAAAAATAATCAGCCCGATATTGCCAATCTGATCGATAAAGGCTTTGTTAAAGGCCTGTTCAGTACTGGTCTTGGTTTCCGAGTTGGAATTAGCAAAATTCTCATCAATTGCTTTGGAAACTTGTTCATTTAAGGCCGGATCGGTGGTGGTTAAAATCAACCAACCTATGCTGTCACCGCCCCAAGCTTGGGTTTCGTTAAAGTACTTATAGTGGATCAAGGCATAACCGGTATCCACTTTTGCGTCATTGCCTTTAAAAATCCCATCGACCGTAAAGTCCCAGGTTTGACCGCCGGTTTTTTGTGAAAAAATATTGGACGATAGTGGAATACGATCACCAATCTGCCAGTTATTAGCTTTGGCAATGCGTTCGCCGATTAAGATACCACTTTGGTCTTTTGTCCAATTTTCCAGTTGCTCAGGCTCAACCACCAATTCAGGATACACACTTAAATAAGATTCTGGATCCACCGCCATAGTCACAACTTGATTGGTTGGCTCTTGAAAATAACCACCAAACCAATTTGCGTGAGTTACATCTTTAACCCCATCCATCGCCTTGACTTTATTCACATAAGCATAAGGCAGCGGGTTGGTAAAACTTATTTTATGCATGACTACTAAACGGTTGTCCGCCGACATTTCGATGCCTGAATTAAGCGCGCTGCGCAGCGTCATGATTGCGCCAAAGATGAGGAAGGCGATAAAAATCGCAAAGGTCGTCAAAAACAGCCGCATCTTTTTACGGGTCAGGTTTTTGTAAATTAAGTAGAAGTCTTTCATACCAATAATTCCTCTGCTTTAACAAATTTCCCCTTATTTAAATGCACAGTATGAGTGGCATATTTTGCTGCGGAAGGATCATGGGTCACCATTACTATGGTTTTACCAAATTTACTATTTAGTAATTGCAGCATTTCGAGAATTTCATCGGCGGTTTGGCGATCAAGATCACCGGTGGGCTCATCACACAATAAAAACGTGGGATCAGATACCACGGCGCGAGCAATCGCCACACGCTGTTGCTGACCACCGGACATTTCACTGGGCATATGTTTGGCTCTGTCACTTAAACCCACCAACTCAAGGGCGGTGGCCACTTGTTTTTTACGCTCGCTACTGCTGAGGTTAGTTAGTAACAAAGGCAATTCGACGTTTTTAGCCGCATTGAGCATGGGCATTAGATTATAAAACTGGAAGATAAAACCTATGTTGTTGGCGCGCCATTTGGCGAGCTGGCTTTCACTGAGGTTATCAATGCGCTGGCCGTCAAAGGAGATCTCACCACTGGAAGGTTGGTCGACTCCACCAAGCAAATTTAACAAGGTGGTTTTACCAGAGCCAGAAGGCCCCATGATGGCCATAAAGTCACCTTTTTTAATGTGCATATTAAGGCCTTCAAATATGCTGATGGTTTCTTTGCCCTTGGTAAAAAGTTTGGCGACATTTTTTAGTTCAAATAGATTTTCTGTAGTCATCTTCATTTCCTTTTCTGCTCAGATTTCTGAGGTTAATCTTTTAAAAACCCGACTTTTACACCCATGTCGGGCAGAATTCGAGCATCGTTTAATTCAATTTTAATGCGTACTTGTACTGTTGCTTTTGCCCTGTCGGCGGTTGGAATAGTGGCAATAACCGAGGCTGGAATAGTCCAATCAGGATAGGCGTCAAGTGTGGCTTCGACCTTTTGCCCAGGATAAACCCGCCCGATAAAGGACTCGTTAACGTCTACTTCAATTTCCAGTGAACTCATATCCACTATGGTGCAAATACCGGTACGGGTAAAACCACCACCTGCCGATGAAGGCGCGACTATTTCACCGGGTTGAGCGTTTTTCTGCGTGACTACACCGCCAAAAGGGGCACGAATAGTGTGATCATCCAAACGCTCTTGTTGGCGACGGACTTCAATTTTAGCCAACAATAAATCAGCTTCAGCGCTTTCTAAATTAGCCAATAGACTTTGCTGAGCCGCAAAGGTACGCGTGCGATCAGCATCACTTGAATAGCTATTATTAAGCACCCGCTGGTAGTTGGATTTGGCTTCGTCGAGGTTAGCGACTATGGACTTACGCCTAGCTTGCAGTACTGCAATTTGCGCCACTGAGTAGTCGTAATTCACTTTAGCAATTGCATCATCTAGGCGCGCAAGAATTTGTCCTTGCTCCACTTCCATGCCTTCTTCAACATTGACTTCGGTGATCAGGCCCATGACTTCTGATGACACGGTAGCCATACGTCGCGCGGTAATATAACCAGAAGAATTAAGGATGCTGTTATTGTCAAGAGACTTATTTACTTTAGGGCTAGGAGCAGAGCTGTTAACTTGAGTTGTGCCAGCGCTTGTTACTACTTGTGTTTTTGAGTTGCTTATTTGCGGAGTTTGACTAGCAGGAACAAGGGCAAACTTTAAAGTTAACCAGATCGACACTGAGACACACAGCACAACAACCAATATAAGTTGCCAAAATTTAATACCTGCGGCGACGGGGGCTTGATTTCTGTCTATTTTAAGTTGTTGTAACAGCTCACTTTTGTCGTTCACACTCATCTCATTCCCTGCAGTAATCGATTATTTAGTATACAAGACTATCATTACATAAAATTAACAACAGCGAATAGGCTAAAAGTCACAATATGTTTATGACATTTGTCACAAGTGATGAAGAAGTGGATAGAAACTAGCTAAAAAGGAGGAGCAGCGGCTAGATGCTAGATGCTAGTAAATAGTGACTAGTTAAAGCGGAAGCCAAGAGCGAAGTCTTGTAAAACAGCGCTCTCAGTGGTGTTTTTAACTAGCTACTAGAATCTAGCATCTAGTTTCTAGTTTCTAAAGCTATTACGCTGCTTGGTTTTGTTTGACCGGCAGGGTTTGGCGTATCAAAAAATCAAAAGCACCTAGTGCGGCATTGGCGCCGTCACCCATAGCAATAATGATTTGTTTATAAGGTGAAGTCGTTACGTCACCTGCTGCAAATACCCCAGGGATAGAAGTTTCGCCTTTTTGGCTCACCACTATCTCACCACGGTTGGTCAACTCAATATCACCTTTTAACCATTCGGTATTGGGCACCAAACCGATTTGTACAAAGATCCCAGCCAGCTCAACATGTTTGCTGCTGTTGTCACTGCGGTCGGTATAAGTTAAACCGCTTACCCGCGTACCATCACCCAGTACTTCGGTGGTTTGCGCATTTAAGATAATCTCGATATTACCCATAGAATTGGCTTTATCTTGCAATACCTTGTCGGCGCGCAGTTTTGTATCAAACTCCAGTACGGTAACTTGTTCAACGATATTGGCTAAGTCAATAGCAGCTTCGATACCCGAGTTACCACCACCAATCACCGCCACCCGTTTACCTTTAAACAAGGGGCCATCACAGTGCGGGCAATACGCCACACCTTTACCACGGTATTGTTGCTCACCCGGTACATTCATTTCGCGCCATCTTGCCCCGGTGGCAACGATTACCGCTTGGCTACTTAGGGTTGCGCCATTAGCCAGTTCAACATTAATCACGTTGCCCATTTCAGAGGCAATGCGCGTAAGTTTAACTGCTTGGTTATCGCTCATGATATCCACCGGATAATCACGAACGTGCTCTTCAAGGCCAGAGACTAATTTGGGGCCTTCGGTAGCTTTGACTGATATAAAGTTTTCTATGCCTACTGTTTCAGCAACT
The DNA here is from genome assembly GCF_001565895.1 of Paraglaciecola hydrolytica. Lineage (GTDB taxonomy): Bacteria > Pseudomonadota > Gammaproteobacteria > Enterobacterales > Alteromonadaceae > Paraglaciecola > Paraglaciecola hydrolytica. The sequence continues at coordinate 38,468 of NZ_LSNE01000007.1, read as the reverse complement.
TGACCACCAAATTTGTCGGCCACTATGCCAGTGCGTAAACCTTTGCGTGCGGCATAAATCGCTGCAGCGGCACCTGCCGGACCACCACCAATGATCAACATTTCAAAGGCTGCTTTTTGCTTTAACAGCTCAACCTGTTTTTTACCGCTACTGGGATCAATTTTTTTCAGAATTTGATCGATAGTCACTGCGCCCTGACTGAAAGTTTCACCATTTAGAAAAACACTAGGCACTGCCATGATATTGCGCTTAGTTACTTCATCTTGAAACAAGCTACCGTCAATCATGGTATGGCGAATATTGGGATTAAGGGCAGCCATCATATTGAGGGCCTGCACTACTCCCGGGCAAGTCTGGCAACTGAGCGAAACAAAGGTTTCAAACTCAAAGTCTCCATCCAGAGCTTTAATAAATTCGATTTGTTCTTGGCTAATTTTTAGTGGATGACCACCACTATGTAACAAGGCCAAGACTAAAGAGGTAAATTCGTGACCTAAAGGCACACCCGCAAAAGTCATGCGCGTATTATTAACAGCTGATACCACTTGTAAAGAAGGAACACGGACGCTGCTATCTTGTTGTGGCATAACAGTAACCAAATCAGACAGTTGCGCGATTTCATTTGCCAACTCACTGATTTCATTTGATTTACTAGGATGAGCCACAGCATCCAAGGCAATATGTAATTGCACTTCGGTTTTAAGGTTTTGTAAATAGGCTTTCAGTTGAGTACTTAATTTAGCATCTAACATCTTGGTATTCCTATGCGCTTATGCATGATCAATTAGGGTTTTATTCTGAGCATCTTGGGTGAATTCAAGGGTGGCTTAAGGCCACCCTCAGTTTATTTCACCACTGGCAAATTAGATTTTGCCAACAAGATCTAACGAAGGAGCAAGGGTAGCTTCACCTGGCTGCCATTTAGCTGGGCATACTTCACCGTCGTGAGTTGCAACGTACTGAGCGGCCTGCACTTTACGTAATAGTTCAGAAGCAGAACGACCAATACCTAAGTCATGAATTTCAGCGACTTTGATCACACCTTCTGGATTGATCACGAAGGTACCGCGCAGAGCTAAGCCGTCTTCTTCGATCATCACACCAAAGTTACGAGTAATACGGCCAGTAGGGTCGCCAATCATGGGGTATTTGATTTTAGCAATGGTGTCAGAAGTATCGTGCCAGGCTTTATGGGTAAAGTGTGTATCAGTTGACACCGAATACACTTCAACGCCCATTGCTTGCAATTGCGCGTAATGGTCAGCCAAGTCACCTAGTTCAGTGGGGCAGACAAAAGTAAAGTCAGCAGGGTAAAACATAAAAATGGCCCATTTACCTAATACACTTTTTTCGGTGACTTCAATAAATTCACCGTTATGAAAAGCCGTAGCTTTGAAAGGTAATAAGCTGGAGTTGATAATGGATTGGTACATGGTTCTTCCTCTTCAATAGGTTTTAGTTAAAGTAAATCTCGAAGAGGATAGTAGGTGTTACGCACCAATCATTAAAATTGAACTAATAGATTGTCTTAATCGTTTTATTGAATGCAAAATGTGTTATTTGTTCAAATCAGAGTTTTCAACTCTGAGGAAATTGCTTTTCTAGAGCCAAACTCGCCGAACTCAAAGCGAGTGCAGAGGCTTTATGCATATTTTGGTGTTTACAAACCGCCAATATTGAAGGTAAACCAAATAATACCACTTGTACTTTGCATAGAATGGTCTTAACCCCTTTAGGGCTTTCTTCTGAAGTAAAGTTGATGGTGATTTTGCGGATCTTTTCTTGGGTTTTGGTAAAAATGGCTCTTACTTTTCGAGCAAAAAATTCTTTCAATTGGCCCGTTATGGTTAAATTTTGCGAATATATGGTTAATTGCATGATTATTTCTCAGTTCCAATATTAGTATTGCTTTTACTCATCAATCTTTTGGCAAATGGGCAATCGAGACAGCGTACTTTTGAGACACCCTGTTGAGACAACAAAATTTGCTATTTGTTTCAATTCAGATGAGTTGAGAGACAGATAATAATTAACTTACATGACAAAATTATTTAACGGCAGCAGCTAACTCAGAAACTAGTTTTGAGCTACCTGATTTTGATTAGTTTGATTGGGATGGTGATTGTCGTTTGAGTTAACTACTATCAACAAATTCATTGGAATTGCACGGCGGCGGCAAAGGAACTCAGCCCCATGAGCTTAACCTTACTAAGTGATTGGAGTGTGAGTGCAGCCAACAAACGTGCAGTTTCAAGCGGACGGCGCGCGGGATGAAGGGTATAAATACAGCTCAATGGGTAATAGGCTTCTCTAAGGCTTGTGCGGCTTGCTCTAAACTGCCTAGATTTACCACATTGCTGTAACCTGCTGCATTAAGCAAGGCCATAGCTTTACCGGCGCGATTTCCACTGCGACAAAATAAGGCAATAGCTTGTTTCTTATCTAACCCGAGCTTATCGGTTTCAGCGACTATGCCTTCCCAAGGGATTAATTTTGCATCATCAAGGTGAGCGTCTTGCCACTCTTCTTGCGTTCTTACGTCAATAACAAGGGTTTGAGCAAGATCAACGTCTTGTGCCTGTGCTTGAGCATAAAAAACCACAAAAACTAAACTGATTAAAATCCGAAATACTCGTTTATACATAAAAACCTCCATTAAACCAAATGAACAACTCACCCTTTATACTAGGCTAACTAATTGTTTATATCAGCATAAACCCAGCTGCCAAAGCGGTCATGCTAATCACTAACCAGCGATAATATTTCTCAGGTATGCGTTTTACCACCCAAATCCCAGCCCAAGCACCTAAAGCAATAGCGGGTAAACAGAGTAAATTTAGATAAAACGAATTAAGACTAATGCTGTGCCAACTAAAAATATGAAAAGGCACTTTAAACAGGTTAATTGCTAAAAAGAACCAAGCCGCCGTACCTATGTAAACATTTTTAGGTAAACGCATACTGAGTAAATACAGTGCCATCACCGACCCCGCCAAATTACCTATCATGGTAGTGATGCCGCCCAAGGTACCCATCAATATGGCAAACCACAGATAGTCGGGGATAGTGTCTTTGTTGGCTTTTTCCATCCATAACATAATGGCTAAGCTGACAAAAATGATCACACTCATGACATTACGAAATACCTCATCATCGATCATCTGACCTAAGTAGGTACCAATCAACACCCCAATAGCTGCCGAGGGAAAAAGCTTAAGCAGGTAACTCCAGTTTGCATGGCGATGATAGTATTTAACTGCAAATAAGTCGGCCATGATCAACATGGGTAACATTAACCCTGCCGACATTTTGCCACCAAAAATAATCGCCAACAGTGGCACTGCAAACATCGAGCTACCATGTACCCCAGTTTTTGCCATACCAATAAAAAATGCCACCAGCAATAACATGGCAAAAGTAGCGTAAGTCAGTGAATAACCAAATAGTTCTAACATAAGTGAGGACTTGTCTCTTATTATCGGTTTGCAAGTGTATGTTTTGATTTACAAATAATACTGTAGGTTATTCAACTACACTTGAAATAGTGAGTACAGAATAGAATCTGTCAGAAGCATCTGTTTTAATAAGCATAATGTAACACTATACCCGATGAAGACGAGAAACATTGCTATGCCTTTTAGCCGTTTTATTCATGAAATTTGGCATGTCCGGCTCAAGTCACAAACACAGTATGGTCGCAAAAAATCGCATTTAGCCCTGTTACTTATCCTGTGTAGCAAACTTGCTTACAGCCAAGAAATACAAACGGTGATTTTTCCGGGAACCGCCAACGACTATTACTACAGTTTGTTGTTGGAACATGCTCTTAGCTATAACAAAAATAAGCGCTATCACGTTCAGCCCTTAGGTGCACACATTCCTAAAGATCGTAATTTTGAATTACTCGCCAGCGACGATGGCCTACATGTTGTATTTGCAGGCTCTACTTTAGAAAGAGAACAAAAGCATCGTGCTGTACATTTTCCTCTTCTAAAAGGTTTACAAGGTTGGTGTATACCCTTGGTTAGAAGAAATCAGCTCGATCTATTTAAAAACGTGCATAACTTAGAGGCTTTTAAAAAACTGATACCTGGCCAATACCATACCTGGAGTGATACTGAAATACTGGAAGCCAATGGCCTAACAGTGGCAAAAGGCTCAGACTTTGAGGGTTTGTTTGGCATGCTCAGTAAAGGGCGCTTTGACTATTTCCCCCGCTCTATCCTCGAAATAGATCAAGACTACCTGAACCATAAAAATTTGAATATCGCCATTGAGCCAAGTGTGATAATTCACTACCCCACCGCATTTTATTTCTATGTAAATAAAGATAATCATGACTTAGCAAAGGTTATTTTAGATGGTCTCGAAACAGCTCTTCTGGACGGTTCATTTAATAAACTATTTATGCAATATTTCGGAGAACAGGTTGAAAAGGTCATCAATACCAAACGCCGGATCATTGAGTTAGCAAACCCATTGTTACCCGCTACAGCCCCCTTGGGGCGCAGCGAGTTGTGGCTCAAACTAAATTAACTCTTTTAACTGCTTTAACTGCTTTAACTGCTTTAACTGCTTTAACTGCTTTAACTGCTTTAACTGCTTTAACTGCTTTAACTGCTTTAACTGCTTTAACTGCTTTATTTAATATTATCGCAATACTGCATAATGGCGGCTTTTACTCTATTGATTTGTGGAATATCTTGAGCACTTTCGACTTCAACCAGATCTAATTTTGCCTGCTGACACTTTGCCGGATTAGGCTCTCCTCCCTCTTTTTTGTTAGCTTGTTGCTTTTTAGTTTCTGCTGCAACACTATCAATAATAGCTTCATCACTGACAGGCTTGGTTTGGCAAGCACTCAAGCCCACAACAGCAACAAATAACAACGGGATAGTAAATTTCATTTAACACTCTCTTTTTTAAATAAATATTTAGGTTGGCAACCGAAAAATCGATTAAGCCAATAGTAAGTTGCAATACTCAGGCGAGATTGCGTAAAATTTTGCCATCGTCACAACGTAGTCCTTGTTGAATTAACCACGCTAACGCCGCTGTATCACACTGAAATGTACGTAAATTTAGACCAGATGATTTATACACATTGAGAAATTGCGCCTCAGTGCTAGTTTGAACAGAAGAATTACTCAGGACGATTGCAACATCAGTAAGCCCCTGACTAACACTGATCATGACAGCCTTTGCCAACAAATATTCAGCCGCAGGAATAAGTAAACTTTCTCCATGTAAAATGATTAAATTTCCCCAGCGACTGCCGTGCAGAGGTAATATTAATTGATAATAATCCTGCATAAAACTATCAACGCACTCTGCATTCCAAGGGCCAAGTGCAACGGTAAACATGATATTTCCAGACAATACTAACTTATATTCACCATGAGCTTTATTCACTGTAATAACCTCGAAAGCTATTAATGCGTAAAACTTTTAACTAGGACTACCTGTTTACCACAGATAGACTAAAACATTAAACAGCAATGCTAAAAAACTGCCCTTGTGTCACTTTAGCCAAATCCGTAGCGGCTAGTTCGATTTCTAGTCCACGGCGTCCACCACTAATAAAAATACTAACAAACTCTTGAGCACTTTGATCAATCACGGTTTTGAGGCGTTTTTTCTGGGCTAAAGGACTTACACCACCTAATACATATCCCGTACTGCGTTGTACTGCGACTTTGTCAGCCATCTCGGCCTTTTTAGCATTTAAGGCCTTTGCCATGGCTTTCATGCTCAGCATTTGATTAACCGGCAAAATCCCCACGGCTAACTGTCCATTGTCGAGCTTGACCACTAAGGTTTTAAATACTCGTTCAGGCTCAATATTGAGTTTTTCAGCCGCTTCTAAGCCATAAGATTCATACTGTGCATCATGTTGGTACTCATGCACCTTATGACTTATTTTGGCTTGTTTGAGTAAATTAATGGCGGGTGTCATGTGTTTATCAAAGTTCCGTTTCTAGTTTCTAGTTTCTAGTTTCTAGTTTCTAGTTTCTAGTTTCTAGTTTCTAGTTTCTAGTTTCTAGTTTCTAGTTTCTAGTTTCTAGTTTCTAAAGATATTAATAACGTCGCCACACACAATACAATTCAATATTGCGCTTCAGTTCATGCAGACTATTGTGCTCCCCCGCTTGCACTGCCTTGTCTAACTCCTGCTTAGCATGCAAACAATTGGCACTTAAAGGCTTGGAGTTTATTTCGCCCTCTTGTTTAGGCGTGGCCACATTGCTTTTTTGCTGGGCACAAGCGCTCAGTAAATAGACTCCAAAAACAGCAACCACAAAGGGTTTTAACATCTGATTTCCTTAGCTAAGCTCAAGAGATTTTGCCAATGTGGGTAACTCACCGGCTAAACCCATGGCATGTTTGATTATAGTATTTTTACTTTGAGGTAATTGGTTTACCGCATTCAAACCAAGATCACGTAACAGCTTTTTGCCCGTCGCATTACCCGCAAACAAACGTTTAAAACCTTCCATCGCAGCAATCATTTTTAAAGTTTCTGTTTTACGCCAACGTTCAAAAGGGCGTAAATTTCTGAGCAAACTAAAGTCTTTATCCTGTGCCACTAAAGTACAGATTTGTTCAGCCAGCGCTGCCGCATCTAATATGCCCAAATTAGCGCCCTGTCCTGCTAATGGATGGATAGTATGGGCAGCATCTCCCACTATCGCGACACCTTGACTGAGCCACTGACGCGCATAAGACATTTTTAAAGGAAAAGACTGGCGCACGCTGACAAGTTCACACAAACCAAGTTGCCCATCAAAGGCCGCTGTCAGCGCTTTATTAAACTCGGTATCAGACAAAGACATTAACATACTCGCTTGCGCTTCGTCTTGAGACCAAACTATCGAGCAATGCTGCTGATCCCACAAGGGTAAAAAGGCCAAGGGACCAGAGCCTGTGAAAATTTGCCGAGCCACATTGTCATGAGGCACTGAGGTAAGAATGGTTGCCACTATGGCATGTTGTTCATAGTCCCAAAAAGTCTGCGGGAAATTCGCCACTTTGCGCACCAATGAATTCGCGCCATCGGCACCAATCACTAAACGTGCAGTCAGCATACGTTCATCGGCTAAACTGATAAAACTGCCTTGAGGTGATAAGGCTAACTGTTTGATTGGGCTCTCGGCAAACAATTCTATAAAGTTGGCACATGCGGCTTGATGCCACAAACTAGCAAGCACTGCTTGATTCTCAACAATATAACCGAGTTGTGCTTGTTTAACGTCCCTAGCCGCAAATTCAATCTTGGCAAAACTGTCTTGCTCCCATACCGACATTGAGTGGTAGGGCGCAATCCGGCTTGTATCCAGTTTTTGCCACGCACCTAAGGCAGTTAGTACATTTTGTGTCGCTAGTGTTAAGGCGCTAACCCGCAATTTAGCAGGACCAACAGGCGTCTCGGGTGCATTTTGACTGTCGATTAATGCGACTTTCAAACCACTGGACTTGAGTGCCAGCGCTTGCACTAAACCGACAATTCCCGCCCCAATAACTGCTACATCAAAAGTTTGCATTAGCTTTTGCCATTTTGCTGGTGTGCCATCAGTGATTCAATGTCGACAATGGTTTTAGGCGTAGCTTGGGTTAAATTTTCAAAGCCGTCATCGGTCAATAGCACGTTATCCTCAATACGAATACCTATACCCAACCAACAGTCGTCAACATCGGCGTCAGGTGCCACATAAATGCCTGGCTCGATAGTCAAGACCATGCCTGCTTGCAAAGAACGGTCTTGTCCAGCGATTTTGTAATGCCCTACATCATGCACATCTAAACCTAACCAGTGGCCAATGCCGTGCATAAAAAAATCACGATAAAGCTGTTTGTCGAGATTAAAAGCCAAGCTACCTGACAGCAAACCTAAGTCTATCAGTCCCTGAGTAATCACTTTGATCGCCGCATCACCTATTTGTTTGAAGGTCGAGCCTGGTTTGACTTGAACTAAAGCGGCTGATTGGGCATCAAGCACCAATTGATAGAGCTGCTTTTGCGCTGCGGAAAATTGCCCGGATACCGGAAAAGTACGGGTAATGTCGGCGGCATATCCCTGAAGCTCACACCCTGCATCGATCAAGACCAAATCACCAGCATTCAATGTTTGATTATTTTGGGTGTAATGCAAAATACAGGCATTAACTCCGCTGCCCACAATAGTGCCGTAAGCCGGATTTTTAGCACCATGCATGGCAAATTCATGATGAATATGAGCTTCAAGATGATATTCATTCAGCCCAGCTTTGGCACTTTCCATCGCACGGATATGAGCCTTACCAGAGATCTGAGCAGCCTCACGCATAATGGCTATTTCGGCTGGTGATTTAAACAAACGCATTTCATCCAATAAAGGACGTACATCCACCAAATTAGCGGGTGCTTGCATACTTTGTTTGGGTGCTTCTCGCAAAGCCTGTAACAGGGCAAAAACTAACTCGTCTGCTTCAGTATTATGACCTTGGGCAAAATACAGATTATCGTGGCCGTCCAACAACTCAAGTAAGTGCTCGTCCAGTTCATCTAGGCTAAAAGCTTTATCTAGCTCAAAGTGTTTTTTTGCCTGACGCGGGCCAAAACGTCGGCCTTGCCAAATTTCAGCCTGTTCGTCTTTGTCCAAACAAAACAAAATACTCAGTGATTTTACTGTTTTAGGATTTTTAGCGCGATTCTGGTTAGAGAGCACTAACCACGCCTGCGGCTCAGGAAAGCCACATAGATAATGAAAATAACTGTCCTGCCGAAAGGCATATTCGGTGTCGCGACTGCGAGTAACTAACTGGGCCGCAGGGATCAGACAAATACTATTGGGCAACATACCTTGAGCAAGTTGCTGACGGCGGCTAGAAAATTCGGTATTGGTGAGCATATTGGGTGACAACTCGTTAACTAAACCTAGAGTGAGACAGAGTGTAAAATTCTAATGAACCGTTTTAGGCTCACCTTGTTGCTGTTCTGCCGATTTACCTAATTCATTGAAACATAACATCACAGTCACTCGCACATATTCCATCACTTCAAACAAAGCTTGCTCTGACTCTTCGTCTTCTGTCATTTCTTCGTCCATGCGGGCGATTTCTGCAAAATCTTCGAGACCTTCTTTCACATCTTCCGAACAACCGGTTAAATCCGCCTGATGTAAACCAAAGCCCAATAAAAATCCGTGTACCCAGTTTAACAAAGCATGACCACGATCATTAATGGGGGCAGCGTCATCGGGCAAACATAATACCAGCGCAAAATCACCTTCAACTAGCTGTTGGCAAGTGGCATCAAACAAAGATTTAAACGCGCTTATTACCTCTTTAGGCAAAGACTCACCCTGATTAATCACATCAGCCAGTGGCTCTAACCAATCTTGGGACTCCAAAGGCATACCACCGCCTAACATGCCGCAAATCATGCCCTGCACCTCGGCGGCACTGGTTAAAATATTATTGCGCTCAAGTAAGGCGCTTAAAGATTCAAAAACTTGACTGCTGGTATTCAAAATAATCTCTCTCGTAATTTGAGTAGTAATGCTACCACCCTGCGCATCTGATGCCCAGAACTTGACTATGATAGACAAAAATCAACATAGTAAATCGTGGCAAGACCAGTTTATACTATGGGCCGTGATATAAGTTACAGCAGTGAAGTAGCAACCTAATCACGCACTTTTTATGCCTCCTGGAGTCTTTGCCAGTTTAGTTATGTCCCTGGCCGATGCTTTACAACCTGGAAGTTGATTCCATTACTATTGTGCAGGCTCGACCCGTATCGAGAAGCCTACGGTAGTGATGATACTTCCGCCCTGAACTTTCGGTTCACGGGCTTACACTGAACAGCGGGATTTTGGGAGGCACCCTGATTTTTATTAATCACTGGTAGTCATATGAACCAAGCAGAACAATTACAAACTTATGGAAAAACGGTGATTGAAGCTTTATCACCCTTGGTTAAATGGCAATACAACGATTTTCATCGAGTGATGTTAGCCGAGTTTTCAGTGGATAAACAACAGCAGGTAATGGCTACCTTGCAGCAAATCCTGCCTTGCCAGTGGGATGCTAAGTCTATCAAAAAAGCCCCACATGAAATTCACCATCGCGCTGGATTTTTTGCCAAATTAATTAAAAATCAACAACTACTGAGTCAAGAATTGCACTCGCAACCTAAATTTATGGTGGCATGGTGGCCTTGGGGTCATGGTGCAACAGTTTCTATACGACTATTTTTGACTAACACCAGCGAATACCAAGCAAAAAATGGCTTTTTACAGCGCCTCTCAGCTATTTTTGCCTAGCACATGCTTAACGTTGTCGGTCATTTTTGCGATAAAGGCAAATAGCGACTAGACCAAATGGTCAAGTTAACGTTATATTGCACGTTTATTAACAACATCTCACCAACAAACTGCGAATTTGGCAAGGATGTGGCGGCGAGATTATGAGGAGGCGCATTCCATGGCAGTCATAAATTTTGGTTCTATTAATGTTGATCATGTTTATCAGGTCGATCACTTTGTGCAGCCTGGTGAAACCTTAGCGTCCTCTGATTATCAACGTTTATTAGGTGGTAAAGGCGCCAATCAGTCTATCGCACTGGCCAGAGCAGGATCTGAAGTTTGGCATGTGGGAAAGGTGAATGAAGCCGATGCCACTTTTAAGCAAACCCTGATCCGTGAAAACATTAATTGCAAACATGTTAGTTGCACCGAAACCGCGTCGGGTCATGCGATAATTCAAGTCACGCCTTCAGGTGAAAATGCCATAGTGTTATTTGGTGGGGCCAATCACGAACTAACCTCCAAAGACATTATGTATGCCTTAGACGCCGCAAAATCCAGTGATTGGGTACTGACTCAAAATGAAACCAGTGGTATCGATCAAGTATTATTACAGGCTAAAGAAAAAGGCCTCAAAGTGGCTTTTAATCCAGCTCCAATGACCGAATCCGTTAAACACCTACCTCATCATTGTATCGATTTACTGATCGTCAACGAGGTAGAAGCCGAGGAGATTTCTGGCCATGAAAACCTCGACAAAATTGAAGCTTATTTTCGCCAAGAATGGCCCCATGCCGAAGTACTGATCACCTTAGGCAAGGCTGGTGTACGCATGCTTAAAAAAGATAAAACCATTGATGTTCCGGCCTTTGAAGTCACCGCTGTTGATACCACCGCCGCAGGTGATACTTTTATCGGTTACTTTTTATCGGCCTACGCAGATCACAGTGATTCTAAATCTGCCTTGCTTAAAGCCTGCGCTGCATCAGCACTAGCAGTGACCAAAGCAGGAGCAGCCCAATCTATTCCAACTAAAGAAGAAGTCAGTCGATTTTTAGCCAAACGCAGCTAATTTCAACTCATTCTAAAGCAAAGTGAGAACCTTATGAGCCACAAAATAATTTTAGATACAGATCCCGGTATTGATGATGCGATGGCCATCTTCTTTGCTTTTCAATCACCCGAAATTGAAGTACTGGGTTTAACTACCGTATTTGGCAATGTCCCAGTTGAAATGGCCGCGCAAAATGCCCTGACCTTATGTGAATTGGCCGGTAAGGATATTCCAGTATGTAAAGGTGTAAGCAGAGCTTGGGTAGGTAAAGAATCGACTTACGCCCACTTTGTGCATGGCGATGATGGGTTTGGTAATATTAATTTTCCGCCCGCCACCAAAGCAAAATTAGATCCTCGCAGCTCTGCGCAGTTTATTGTGGATATGGCGCGCCAGTATCCCGGTGAGGTCACCATCGTTGCTATTGGTCCTTTGGGTAATCTGGCCTTAGCCCTGCGTCTTGAACCCGAACTACCCAAATTGATCAAAGGGGTGTCCATTATGGGTGGTGCAGCTTTTGTGCAGGGTAATGTTACGCCTGTGGCCGAAGCCAATATCTGGAATGACGCCTATGCTGCAGAGATCGTATTTGCTGCAGACTGGGAAGTCACCATGTTTGGCCTAGACGTAACCCTACAAGTCCCATTCTCACTAGAGTTTCTGAATAAACTCAAAGCCTGTAATCAAAAGTTTGGTGGCTTTGTGCATGATGCCGCACAATTTTATGTGGAATTTTATTCAGAGCATCGTGCAGACAAAGTATGTTTTTTCCACGATACCATGCCATTAGCCCACTTGGTTGATCCAACGTTGTTTGAATTTCAAGTTGGCCATGCCAGAGTATCGACTGATCCACTCAATATCGGTCAAACCTCGATTGCGCCCGTCAATTCCACTACCAGTGCAGATTGGTTAAATGCTCGTCAAATCAAGGTTGCTACTCAGGTAGATATACAACGCATCACCCAACTTTATTTGGATACCTACGCACGGGCATAGTCGCGAATTTATTTTGGCTTACATTAGTCTAAGGTGCTGATTTGTATTACTTTCAATCTTAGGCTAATTTAGTCAGATAGTTTCTGACATGGAATGAGCCTGTATGCAGGTAGCCCCCCCCACTGATAACGAAGAAGCCCGACTCAAAGCCTTACTTGACTACGATATTCTCGATACTGAAGAAGAACGAGTGTTTGATGAGTTAGCCCAACTAGCCTCTGAAATATGCGAAACTCCCATAGCCCTCATCAGTTTAGTGGATCCCAAACGTCAGTGGTTTAAAGCGTCGGTGGGATTGGATGCTAAAGAAACCCCCAGAGATATTGCGTTTTGCGCCCACGCCATTCATCAACAAAACCTTTTTGAAGTCGAAGATGCCTTACAAGACCCACGTTTTTTTGATAATCCCTTAGTAACCAATAAACCCAACGTTCGTTTTTATGCCGGGACTCCGCTTATCACTCCCGAAGGATTAGCTATTGGTACGTTATGCGCAATTGACCATAAACCGAAAAAATTAAACGAATTTCAAGCTAATGCTTTAGCTATATTAGGTCGCAATGTTATTTCGCAAATGGAATTACGCCGTAAAATCAAGTTATTAAAAGAACATGACAAAAACAAAACCGCATTTTTATCTAATATGAGTCATGAGTTGCGCACTCCACTCAATGCCATCATTAGCTTTAGCGGATTGTTAATTCAAGATGAAAATCAAGCAGTTGACGATGATAAACTGCGCGAATATCTGCGACATATTGAATACAGCGGTAAACGTTTATTAGGTGTTATCAACACTGTACTGGATATCAATAAAATTGAAGCGGGCATGATGTCCCTTGATCCCAGCCCGTGTAATATTAGGAACTTAATGAGCCGATTAAACGGTATCCTGGCCCTGAGCGCTCAAGAAAAACATCTTGATTTGCAGACTGATATTGCCACTGACATGCCCAAAATGATCATGTTAGACGAAGCTAAATTTGGGCAAATTGTGCTTAACTTAGTCAGTAATGCGATTAAGTACACACCACCTTATAAAAGTGTCATGGTGAGTTTGAGTAACCGTCAAGACCGCTTATGTTTGAGTGTACAGGATCAAGGCATTGGCATCTGTCATGCCGACAAAGCTAAACTATTTAGTCCTTTTCAACAGGTTGGAGATAACAAAAAAACTCAAGGTTCAGGTCTCGGTTTAGCCATCACCAAAAGTTTGGTTGAACTCATGCAGGGTAATATCAAAGTACAAAGCGAGCCGCAATTTGGCAGTACTTTTAGCATAGAGTTACCTTTACACTTACCGACTGGCAATACACCTGAGCCTTCTCCGGTCGATAGCAAACCACTATTCAAACCACAAAGCCGCATATTAGTAGTTGAAGATAATGAAATTAATCAAGTGGTTATCGAAGCAATGTTAGCTACTTATAATTTAAGTGCCACAATTGTAGACTCAGGTGAAGCTGCGTTAGAGGTTTTACAAGATGAGGTATTTGAGCTGATTTTTATGGATATTCATCTGCCCGGCATGAATGGCATTGAAACCAGTGAATATATCCGGAAAAATCTAAGTCCTATGCCTATTGTAGCGCTCTCAGCCGATACCTTTGAACACGAAAGAACCAAAAATTCCCCTTCGGTGTTTGATGATTTTTTAACTAAACCTGTGGAAGGGGATAAATTGCTTGCAGTACTCACGCAGTATTTATCACAAAATTAACAACTATGTCTGCTGTTGATCACCGCGCAACACTGCGCCAACATTACCGTGCACTGCGCCGCGCACTTAGTCCCAGCCAACAAACTCAAGCTGCCCAAGATGTAGTGGCGCGCTGCATTAATGATCCCACTTTTTTAACGGCTAAAACTATCGCTTTTTATCTGGCTAACGATGGTGAAATAGACAGCCAATACCTGCTGGAATATTGTTGGCAACAAGGTAAAACGACACTGTTACCCTTACTTGATCCAAACTTGCCTGGCCATTTGGTATTTATTGAACATCAAGCCCATTGGCCATTAACGAGTAATAAATACGGTATAGCCGAACCTCAATACAACACAGATAAAGTTGTTGCTCTCCAAGCTATTGATATTATTTTTACGCCTTTGGTCGCCTTTGATCTACAGGGTAATCGCTTAGGCATGGGCGGTGGTTATTACGATCGCACACTGGCGGCATTAAATACTGATAGGCATTCGACTCAGGTCCTCGGTTTAGCCCATGACTGTCAGCAAGCTGACAGTTTGCCAATGCAAGCGTGGGATATTCCCCTGCACGGCATAGTCACACCCAGTCAAATTTTTACACTCAAGGGATCAGTTTAGTCCGCTCTTGAGTTACACTAACACCCCAATCGCAACAACATCATTAATTGACTGCTATGACCCAAGATCAAAAGAAACAAGCTGCTGCACTAGCCGCTATCGCCTTTATCGAAAATGACACCATTATTGGCGTAGGCACAGGCTCTACCATCAATTATTTTATCGACGCACTGGTTAGCGTTAAAGACAAAATCAAAGGGGCAGTTTCTAGCTCTGAAGCCTCCACCAAACGATTACAAGCCTTAGGCATAGAAGTATTTGATCTCAATTCAGTAGCCTCATTTGATATCTATGTTGATGGTGCGGACGAAGTTACCCAACACAAACACATGATCAAAGGTGGTGGCGCAGCTTTAACCCGCGAAAAGATCGTCTCGTCTGTCGCTAAAAAGTTTATTTGCATCGTGGATGACAGCAAAGAAGTAGGGGTATTAGGTAACTTCCCCTTGCCAGTAGAAGTCATACCCATGGCACGCTCTTATGTCGCCCGAGAGATAGTAAAACTCGGCGGTGATCCGGTTTATCGGCAAGGTGTAGTGACTGACAACGGCAACGTAATACTAGATGTTTACAACCTCGAAATACTCAAACCCATTGAGTTAGAAAAGCAGTTAAATAACATAGTGGGTGTAGTCACCAACGGACTATTTGCCGCCCGTGGTGCCGATGTGGTTTTGGTAGCCGGTGATGCGGGTGTGAGACAGTTTTAAATAATAAAAATATCAAAGCCATAACTACCTTTTGTGTTCGCAGTATTTATGGCTTTCTTCTGGGTTTATTGCTGAATCGCAATGCAAAAGACGGCTCTAAATCTCATAGTAAAAACCTATACTCTAGTTCCGCCATCCAATTCCAAGGTACGGCCGGTAAAATAGTCATTTTCGAAGATAAACTTGGCGGCGTGAGCTAATTCGCTAACATCAGCTAAACGTCCGGCAGGTACACTTTTGATAAAGAGTTCACGCATTTCGGGGCGCATTTGTTGGGCCATGGCGGTATCCACCAAACCTGGAGCGATACAACCGGTGCGTATACCAAAACGGGCAAGCTCTTTTGCCCAGGTCACTGTCATGGTCGCCACTGCGGCTTTAGATGCAGAGTAATTGCTTTGCCCCATATTGCCACCACGGGAAACCGAAGATAGGTTGATGATCACTCCTTGGCTCTTTGTCTCAACCATTTGCGCTGCAGCTTCACGGCTGCACAAAAAGGTACCGGTGACGTTAACATCGAGAACTGATTGAAATTGTTGGCGTGACATTTTGTCTACTACCTTGCCTTCTTTAACCTTAAGCAACATACCGTCACGCATAATGCCCGCGCTGTTAATCAATCCATTCAATTGGCCAAATTCAGCGACGATGGCGGAAAAAGTAGCCTCTACTTGTGCTTCATCTGTAACGTTAACCACAAAACCTTTGGCTTTAACACCTAAGGCCACCAGCTCGGCTGCGGCGTCATCAAGCGCTTCGGCTTGCATATCTAACAAGGCAATGTGCGCGCCTTGCTCTGCAAATTCTAAGGCCATAGCTTTACCTAAACCCTGAGCGGCACCCGTAATCGCGATAACTGAATCTTTCAATTGCATGTGTTTAATCCTTGTTTGAATGTTTGGAAAACATTGAAAAAATACTTGAAAAGTCGAGTTGGCCATTACCCTGTAAACTGTGCATGGCATACAAACTTTGCGCAAGTGAGCCCATGGGTGTTGATGACTGGCTTTTTACCGCGGTATCCATAGCTAAACCGAGGTCCTTTTTCATCAAATCGACCATAAATCCACCTTGATAAGCTTTTGATGAAGGCACGTTGGGCATCACATCTGGGCAAGGGTTATACAGTTCTAAGGTCCAATTACGTCCTGAACTTTGCAACATAATATCGGATACCACTTTGGGATCTAAGCCGTTATCTATGGCTAGTTGCAAGGCTTCTGACGTGCCGACCATCAAGACCGACAACAGCATGTTATTGCAGATTTTAGCCACTTGCCCAGCTCCTAAAGCACCGGCATGAAAGATGTTTTTACCCATAAGTTGCAATACCGGTAAGGCATCTTGATAGTCTTGTTGCTCACCGCCCACGATAAAAGTAAGAGTACCTGCGGTAGCTCCCCCTACACCGCCAGATACCGGCGCATCAATAAAACGTAGACCTTGTGTAGCCAGTGCTTTACCGACTTTTTGCGCGGTGGCAGCATCAATAGTGCTGGAGTCGATGACTAAACAATTTTTTGCCAGCACCGAGATCAAACCACCGTGTTGTTCACTACCTAAATACAGCGCCTCAACATGTTTGCCAGCAGGAAGCATAGAAATTACGACATCTGCATCTTTAACTACTTCAAGGACAGAAGCTGCGCCACTAGCGCCTTGTTCTACCAACTTAGCCACAGCCTGAGGCATTAAATCAAACACACAAACCTGCATGCCTGCTTTTAGTAGGTTTAAAGCCATGGGAGCGCCCATATTACCTAAACCGATAAAGCTGATTTTTGGATTAGATTGCATATCTTACCTACTTAATTTTTAACTAAGGCCTTGGCACCTAGGGTGGCCAGAGGATGTTGTGTGACTGACCACGGAGAATCAAAAAATCCCTCGATAATATCAGCAGGTACCGCTTCTACATTGGGATAAAGCCATTGTGGTTGGTTGTCTTTGTCGATTAACAGAGCCCGTACTCCTTCCTGAAACTCCCCCACCGTGCCGCAATGACAGGACATGACTAACTCCATCCTAAAACACTCATCTAAGGATAATTCACGCCCACGTTTAAGTTGTTCAAACACCAAATGTTTAGTGATGTTGGAACCCGCTTTTAAGGTCTGTTGCGCTTTGCTAAACCACTTATCCTCAGCTCTGTTCATGGTCAGTATATGTCGCTCTACCTCAGCGACTGTGGCATAAGAGGCCAACTCAGTGAACAGGCTTTGATAGATGATTAAGTTAGCGTTGGGCAAGACATTTTTATCTTCGCTTTCACGGCACAGGGCATATAACAATAAATGGTTAACCTGAGCATCGCTTTGCCAATCAGTTTGTTGTAAACGCTGAATAAAAGCGGCTTTATTGGCATGGGGGATAACATAATCTGCTAGTTGACAATATAGGGCATCAGCAGCATTAATGCTGGCACCAGTTAATCCTAAAAAAAGGCCACAACCTGCTGGCATCTTATTTAAAAAATAGCTGCCGCCCACATCAGGATACAAACCTATGTTGATTTCAGGCATGGCAATACGGGATGTTTCAGTGACAATGCGGTGACTCGCTCCGGCCATGAGTCCCAAACCGCCGCCCATAACGATGCCGTGGCCCCAAACCAAAATAGGCTTTTTATAGCTATGAATAAGATAATCAAGTTGATATTCGTGAGTAAAAAAATCTTGCAAGACTTGGGGGGCTAGCTTACCGCGGTTTGCAGCCATGGCTTTATGCATAGCCACCACATCGCCACCCGCACAAAATGCTTTATCTAATTGGCTGTCAAGCACCAACATGCAGATACTAGGATCCTGCTTCCACGCTTCAAGTTGCACAGTGAGCAAGGTAATCATGTCACTGTCTAAGGCGTTTAAGGCCTTGGGTTTATTGAGGCTAGCAAGCCCAATACAGCTACCGTTTTGGCAGTGAATTAACTCAAACAATACTTTGGGTTGCTCACTCATGTTGGCCCCTTATCCAAACCTAAAGAATATCACCGGCATTTTCTGCCAATAAACGACGTCCCACGATCAAACGCATAATTTCATTAGTGCCTTCGAGAATTTGATGTACCCGTACATCACGCACATAACGTTCTAGCGGATACTCTTTAATATAACCATAACCACCATGAATTTGCAGGGCCTGATTACACACTTCAAAACCCACATCAGTGGCAAAACGTTTGGCCATGGCACAATAAGCACTGCACTCTGGGTCTTGTTGATCGAGTTTAAATGCCGCTAATCTAACCATCTGCCGTGCCGCCACTAATTCGGTGGCCATGTCGGCTAGTTTAAATTGTAGCGCTTGGAACGCCGCCAGCGGTTTGCCAAATTGACTGCGCTCTAACATGTAGTTTTTGGCGGTAGTAAGTGCCTGTTGGGCGGTGCCAATTGAGCAAGTAGCGATGTTAATACGCCCACCATCCAAACCTTTCATGGCAAAAGAAAATCCCTGCCCTTCTTCACCTAGTAGGTTTTCAACTGGAATGCGCACATTATCAAAACTGATCAGCCGTGTTGGCTGGGCATTCCACCCCATTTTTTCTTCGGCTTTGCCATAAACCACTCCAGTCGCATCAGCATCAACGATAAAGGCTGAAATACCTTTAGGGCCAGCTTCGCCAGTACGCGCCATCACCACTAAGACTTCGGTTTCACCAGCGCCAGAGATAAACATTTTTGAGCCATTAAGCACATAGGCATCGCCATCTAATACCGCTGTTGAGCGCATGGCCGCAGCATCAGAGCCCGAACCTGGCTCAGTTAAACAATAAGACGCAAGGTGTTCACCGGTAACTAATACGGGGCAGTATTTGGCTTTAGCACTGTCAGTGCCCCACGTCGCTATCATCCACGTTGCCATATTATGGATAGTCATCATGGCTGTGGTTGCAGTGCAACCCATGGCTAATTGCTCAAAAATGATCGAAGAATCCAAACGGCTTAGGCCTAAACCACCGGCATCTTCAGGAGTATAAAGTGAACAAAATCCAAGCTCTCCGGCTTTTTGAATAGTGGCCTTAGGAAAGATATGTTCTTTATCCCACAAGGCGGCATTAGGAGCTAACTCTTGCTCTGCAAACTGCTTTGCGGTTTCAGCAAAGGCGATTTGATCATCAGTAAAATTAAAATTCATCTGCTGCTCCTAACGTAATGAAATGGTCATGTTAGGTTCATCCTTACCAGATGTACCACCTGCTTGGGCTTCTTCATCAAACCAACGGGCCGTGACGGTTTTGGTTTCAGTATAAAAACGGATGGCTTGTTTGCCATAGGCGTGTAAGTCACCGTAGAAAGAGTTTTTCCAACCCGTAAATGAAAAGAACGGCAGTGGCACGGGAATAGGCACGTTAATACCCACCTGCCCGACTTCAATTTCGTGTTGGTATTTACGTGCCGCACCACCACTATTGGTAAAGATAGAGGTGCCATTGCCATAGGGGTTGCGGTTCACCAAAGCGATAGCCTCTTCTAAGGTATCAACCGCCATGCAGCACAATACTGGGCCAAAAATTTCTTGCTGATATATGGCCATACTTTCGTCAACATTGCTAAATACCGTGGGGCCAACCCAATTGCCAGCTTCATAGCCGGGCAAACTAAAGCCTGAACCATCCACTAAACACTCCGCGCCCTGCTCTTTGCCTTGTTGAATTAAGGCCAATACTTTTTGTTTGGCTTGCGGGCTGATCAAGGGTCCAAAACCGGCATTTGGGTCATCCCACAAACCGGGTTTTACTGCTTTGATTAAAGCGGCTAATTCAGGGATCCACTCTTTGGCAGGACCAACAAAGACGGCTACCGAAATGGCCATGCAACGTTGCCCCGCAGCACCAACCGAAGCCCCCACTAAGTTATTCAATACTTGCGTTTTATTGGCATCAGGCATGATCACCGAATGGTTTTTAGCCCCAGCAAAACACTGAGCGCGTTTCATATTATCAGTAGCGGTTTTGTAGATATGCTGACCGACGGGCACAGATCCCACAAAAGACACAGCACGTATTTCCGGCTCTGCCAGTAATTTATTAACCTGCTCTTTACCACCATGAATAACGTTTAATACCCCTTTTGGTGCCCCAGCCTGCATAAACAACTCGGCGAGTTTCATTGGGGTGAGTGGGTCTTGCTCTGAAGGTTTTAAAATAAAGGTATTGCCACAAGCAATGGCCAAAGGAAACATCCATAGCGGGATCATGGCCGGAAAGTTAAAAGGCGTAATGCCAAGGCATACTCCCAAGGGTTGAATATAACTATACGTATCTATGCCACGGGCGACGTTTTCAGCGGTTTCACCCATCATTAAGGAGCCTACATTCATCGCCTGTTCAACCACTTCAATTCCACGCCATACATCACCTTTGGCATCAGCCAAAGTTTTGCCGGTTTCCTGACTCAAGATAGTAGCGATTTCATCATGATGGTCTTTCAGCAATTGTTGATAAGACATCATCACACGAGCGCGCTCTGGTGCCGGCACTTCACGCCAGCTTAAAAAAGCATGTTTAGCCGCAGCGACGGCATCTGCTAGTTCATCGTCGGTGGCACAAGGAGCCTGAGCAATAAGACTGTTGTTGGCGGGGTTAGTTACTTCAATAAAATGTGTAGACTGAGAGCGAATAAACTCACCATTAATTAATAAAGGAACCTGCTGCATAATTTACCTGTGCTTAAAAGAGCCATAATGCCCGTTAATAATATGTTAGCCACTGTAACAAAGTTTTTACCTTTACGTTAACGTTAAGCCTAAATTTTTAGCTAAGCCATTGCCAACTTCTGTATACACTTCAATGACTGGGTATCACTGCCAAACAATTTCTATTATTTTATGTTTCCACTCGCGTGTTATGCTGCAAAGATGCAAGAAACAAATCTACTTTAAATATGTTGATTGAAAAAATTAAAGTTGCTGTGGTTGAAGACAACGGATTAGCTAGGGCTAACCTGCGCAACCACTTATTAGATATGGGTTTTAACGAAATCCACTGTTTCAGTAGTGGTAGAGAATTAAAAAACAACATCAGACTACAAAAACCAGATTTATTGCTCATGGATTTTCACTTAGGGCAAAATAAAAATGGGGTGGAGGTTGTTCAAGAACTAAAACGCGATCGCTTGATCCAACATTCTACTTGCATCATGTTTATCACCTCAGATCGCCTGCCTTTAATCATTGGCCAGATTGTGGATATTCATCCCGAAGCTTTGGTGATCAAACCTTACACTATCCGCAATTTGTCGAAAAATATCGAAAGTAGTATCAAGTTACATCAGTACTTACTGCCAGTATATGAATTGATGGACGACAATAACTATGCACAAGCCTTAGTCATTACCGATATCTTGCTCGATAAAAACGAAAACCCACGTAAGCTCAGCTCGTTAATCAAACTGAAAGCCCGCATACTCACTAAGCTCGAGCGCTACAATGAAGCGGCCGAGTTATATCGAGAAATCCTTAAAGGTTCGGATAAAATCATCTGGGCAAAATGGGGCTTAATTCAAAATTTATTTCTCGACCATCGCATTGAAGAAAGTCAGTTATTACTGCATGAACTAACCGAATCTCAGTTAACCAGCGATAAAGCCTGCGAATGGCTGGCGCGTATTTGTATTAATAACAACCAATATAATCGCGCCGAAAACTACATTCAGCAAATTCGCGAAGGCGAGTTATCGTTATCGGCAACACGCTTAAAAGCCTATATTTATCAGGCTCAAGAGCGGGGGCAAGAAGCCATAAATTTGCTCGAGAAAAAACGTGAATCCAATCGTTCTATACGGGAGCGCTTTGACGAAATCACCTTAGAGCTTGCCCGTTGTTATCTAATAGAAGCCGAAGACAAAGCAGAAAATGAGCGAGCGGAAGACTTGCAAATTGCTCGATTTTTAATTGGTTCAGCAGGTCGCAGAACCTCAGACGAACAACTGGTACTCAGAAAAGATTATATGCATGCTGCCATCGCACAATTGGAAGGCAATACCGAAAAAGTCCGAGAAATTCTCAACCGCAGCGGCATGGATAAACTGCAAGAGGCCGACATACCTACCTTGTTTGATGCGATTAACGCATGGCGCAATATCGGCGACTTAGAACAAGCCAAAAACCTACTGGAACTCAGTCAAGAAAAACTCAAAGATATAGATGAAAGTAATGAAAAAACTATTTCTACTATCTTAGTGATGCGCAGTGAAGAAGCCATTGGCGAACGTAAACCTATGGCGCTGAAACTGAATAAACGTGGCTTGGAAAAACACACCGCTCAGCGTTTTAAACATGCCATCGAGGATTTCCACCGCGCTTATACTCTTTTTCCCCGAGAAATTGCTTTTAGTCTCAACCTCTTACAAAGCCTCGTTGATGCTGAAATGAACCAATATAAAGAAATTAACAGCACGGAATTTTTAGTCGAGTTACAACATCGTAGGCTCAGCACCGCCAATAAAAAACGGCTGGATGAAATCGCTAAAAAAATGCACTACAAACCCCAAATTTTTAAGCAATCCAGCTAGGCGAAACAAAGCAACAACATTATACAAGCTTCAATTTACCGTAATAAAAACTTTATTTTATGAAGACTAAATACTCGTCACCACGCGGTTTCTGCCTTGTTCTTTAGCCTGATAAAGGGCATCGTCGGCACTCTTAAATAGCTTTTTAAGATCAGGTTCGGACATTGATGATACCCCAAAACTTGCGGTAATGGCGTGATCACTATCGATATCCATATGCTCTATTTTGTCCCGTAAAAACTCCGCCACGACTTCGGCTTCGTCTAGGGTGGTATTTGGGCAAACTAAAATAAATTCCTCACCGCCCCAGCGAGCTAAAAAGTCTGTACGCCGAATGTTTTTACCTAGCTGCAGTGCCGTAAGCTGCAGTACTTTATCACCCATGTCGTGACCATAAGTGTCGTTAAGTCGTTTAAAATGATCTATATCAATTAATACAAAAGAAAAGGGCTGACGCTGATTTTTCCAGTTGTTTAAACCTTCATACAAAGCATCACGTATACCCAAACGATTATGCAACCCCGTCAAGGGATCGGTTTTTGCCAAGTCTTCAAACTTCTTATTTTTTAAATTCAAAAAATCATTAATTGAAATCAATTCTTTTTGATAACGCTGATTATTTTTTAACTGAATATTGAGCGCCACAATACGATAAATCAGTATGGCAAAAATAAACATTATCCATACCAGAATGATGATCTTGTAAAGTGCAGCCTGAGTTAACCAAGCCCCCTGCCATTCGACCTTTTCTAGCTGGATTTGATGAACTCCCTCTCGACTTTGTGAGCCAGTCTGAATTTCCAGATAGACCACATCTTCAAATTCAGGGCGGGATAGCTGCAAAGGTATTTTATGGGAACTTAGCCACCAGTCAGCGACGTTGATATTGTTCATATCAATCACCAAGCCGTCTTTAAGTTGACTAACCGGCACCTCAACCACATTATATTTTGTTGAAGTGATATCGCCCAATACAAAGTATTGCGGATTGCGGTTACGCAGATATACCCTAAGGTGCTCCGCTTCACCCGTATAATTAAGCCAGATCGTCATGGAATCATAATCACTCAGGTTAATACCTTTTCCATGTTCATCGATAATATCTAATTGCATGCTACAAAAGGGCGTAATGTGCTGATCATTGAGTACACATTCCCACAACTGTTTTTCTTGGTCGAGCCAACGTATCTCACTCAGTCCATTATCTTTATACAGGTGGGCATCATAGTCACTGGCGATGAGGGTTTTGTGAAACTTAATTAGATCCGTAGGGATAAGTAATAGAATTACTGATAAGACTGCGAGGACACCTAAAACTAACTCTACAGAAGTCATTTTAGATCGAACGTTGTGCTCTTCACTCATTAATGTCGCCTTTACATACGCACATAACTAAACTGCTGTTTAATTAACGGAAAATAAACAATATCAGCCAGTTATGTATAAAATCAATTCTGAATTGTAGCAGTTAACTTGCTAAATATAATTTAAGCTAAAAACCTAATTAAACGCTTAAATTTAATGAGAAAAGTTCAGGATGGGTAGCTTGTTAAACGAGTGTCTGTATGACCTTGATATATTAAAAGTATCAGGCAAATATACAAACAAGCCCAGAGCAAAAAGCGATAAACAGGATCAACGGGCGGATCACATTGAGATTCAAATACCGCCTGAAAAACAATGACAAGACATAACCCACAATGACAGCCGGAACACTATATACAAACAATAACAAATCTTGTTTATTGACCACATCAGCCATGCTCAGCGATAAAATACTCAAAGCATTGATATAGACAAAAAACAAACTTAGATTCGCTTTAATTTGCTGCTGATGGGCAGTTTGATACAGCAGCCCCATAGGTGCACCACCAGCCGAGGTTAACGTGCCCATAAAACCAGACAAGGTACCAGCAATAGCACTACTGACACCCGATACACGAGGGGTAAAACCCGCTACCGACAATAACACCGCACACACTATCGACAGGCCGAAGAGTATTTGATACTGAGCTAAATCAAGCAAAGTAAATACTGCGGTAGCCAAAAACACGCCAACACTGCCACCTAAAATCGAAAATGGCGCCAGTTGTTTGTCAACATATCTGCGATTAGCCAGCAACAAGGCTAGAGTGATGACCAGCGCATTAAGGATCATTGGCACTGGCACTAACTGCGGGGCGATTAAAAATAGAAGAGGCGCACTAAACAAACCCAGCCCAAAGCCGATGAGCCCTTGTAAACAGGCACCTGTAATGAGTATTAGATAAACTAAAGCCCAATCATGTAAAGCTAATATCATTTATTTTTTAACTACGCGCACTTACAATTGACATATTGTATTATAAATATCATGAGTTCAGGATTGATACAATGTTTGTCGCTGGGTAAAGTGGATGGAAAAGCACATAAGCTGCGCTTACCAAACATGGCCTGACGCTACTAAGAAATAGTCACTTCGTGCACCTATCGCTTCGCAACAGCGCATTCTTTATCGCGCAGCAATAAGTGTGCGCAGCTCATAATTCATTTCCCGTGCCACTCGTTGCTTCTTTCAAATAAAGCTAAACCCACCCTCCATCTACAATAATCGATTGAGCGGTGATCATTTTGCTGTCGTCAGAAGCTAAAAATAAGGCGGCGCTGGCAATATGTGAGGCTTCGAGGGTTTCTTTGATGCATTGATTTTTACGAATATCTTCAAAGTCGCCGGCTTGCAGGCGATGAGAGATTTGCTTTTCGGTCATGACCCAACCAGGTATTAAGGTATTAACCCGAATATTATCGCGACCATGATGTTTAGCCAGCGTACGGGTCATGCCTTCGAGAGCTGCTTTGGCGGTGGTATAAACCGGCATAAAGTCTTGTTTAATACGCCAACTTATCGAACCCAGATTAATAATACTGCCGCCACCTAAACGTTTCATGTGCGCAACTACAGCCTGCGCGGTAAAAAAGTTAGGGCGCAAATTCACTGCCATCTGATCATCCCAATATTCCACTGACAAGGTTTCGGTATCGTGGCGGGCGTCATTTGCTGCGTTATTCACCAAAACCGATACATCGCCAAATTGGTTTCTAGCATGATGAATGGTTTCAAGCAGTTGCGGAATGTTACGAATATCACACATAAAATATTGTAAACGTTGGCGATCACTCCCCGTAATGTCCGCACATAATTGTTGACTGGCAGGCTCGTCAATATCGATGAAGCTGACGAAGGCACCTTGCTGATAAAACGCACGCACCAACTCGGCACCAATTCCCGTTGCACCGCCCGTAATAAAAACGTGCCTGTGTTTGAGACTCGGGTATTGGTTTATCTGATCATTATTGGCAGACATTTAATGCTCTTGAATGTATTTTCATTATGGATATTGGCGATGTTTCGCTGGTTTTCAAACGTCATACCGCTTATTTTTGTTCTTGTTTGGCAATCTCTGCATCGATAAAGATGATGGCTTCATCGATCAAATAGGCTGTCATGCTTTTGGCACGCTCTGGTTGGCGCAAACTGATGGCGCGATAGACTTTGTCATGCTCTTCAATAATTGCTTTGATACTGCCTTTAGCTGGTGTGGTGTGCTGAATACTGACATTTAATGCGGTACTAACAAAATCTCGTAGTTGCAAAATAAAACGGTTATTGCTGGCGGCCAAGATGCTGGTATGAAAGGCAATATCAGCTTCATGCAGTGACAAGCTGGGATCATTGCCCGCAGCAATCATGGCGTTTAAGGCTTTTTCAATCTGTTGGATCTGTTCGTCTGTGGCAAATTGTGCAGCCAAGGCTGCCGCTTGTGGCTCGATGGCCATACGCATTTGCAAAAATTCTCTTAATACCTGCAATGAAGGGCTGCTATCCAACATCCAGCGTAAGATGCTGGTATCGTATAAATTCCATTTTGTGGCAGGCTCTACCACTATGCCTTTTCTCGGACGTGAAGTGATTAAACCCTTGGCGCCCAGCATTTTTACAGCTTCGCGAATAGAAGTACGGCTGACACCGTAGTCTTCACACATTTTAGCTTCGCTGGGGAAACCCGATTCGTTGGAATATTTGCCGGAAATAATGGCTAACCCTAACTCCTGTGTAACACGATCTGACAAATTAAGGTTTTCTATTAAGGCCATGTTGATTATTCACTTCAAATATCCGTTGTTTGATTATCTTATCATAATTTTAAATGACGTAAGGTCAATGTGTTTATATTCATACACCTCATATTGTGCGTTTCATAAGGATTTTAAGACCATTTAGACAAGGCGACATTTTGTAGAGACTCCTTATTTAAAGAAGGGATCTAATTCAAAAATAATCAACGCAGAATATATGGCTTAGCCGAAAATATTTATTTTTAATTAACATTCAGCTAACACTTCTCATTTGTAATACAATATGTCAATATCCAAATCTGTGAGAAAAAGACACTGATATTAACTAATTCACAATTTGTGAGAATAAAAAATGATTGAATTAAGTACTCTGGACTGGCTGGTATTAGCAGGCTTTTTTGTATTACTGATTGGCGTGGTGTGGTTTTCGATGCGCCAAAAAGGCCAAGATACCGCAGACTATTTTCTGGCCGGACGTAATGCCAGTTGGTTGGTGATCGGTGCCTCCATTTTTGCTTCCAATATCGGCTCAGAGCATTTAGTAGGTTTGTCTGGCGCAGGTGCTCAGTCAGGCATGGCCTTGGCACACTGGGAATTACAATCGTGGATCATCTTATTGCTTGGTTGGGTGTTTGTACCTTTTTACTGGAGCAGCAAGGTTTACACCATGCCAGAGTTTCTGGAACGTCGTTATAACTCGGCTTCTCGTACGTTTTTATCCATTATCTCACTAGTAAGTTATGTACTAACTAAAGTCGCGGTAACTGTGTACGCCGGTGCCATTGCGCTGCAAACCATCTTGGGCATTGATTCCATCTACGGTATCGATTTCTTCTGGATCTGTGCTTTTGGTTTAGTCGGTATCACGGGTATCTATACGGTATTAGGTGGCATGAGGGCTATAATGTGGACTTCCGTTTTGCAAACCCCGGTACTGATTATCGGCTCGGTGGTTATCTTAGTGGTTGGCCTCGATAAAGTAGGCGGCTGGGCAGAAGTAGAGCGTATTAACGGCGCTAATATGCACTTGATCCGTTCAGCATCAGATGAAAACTTCCCTTGGCCTGGTATTATTTTTGGCTCATTTATTATCGGTTTTTGGTACTGGTGTACCGATCAATATATCGTGCAACGAGTATTGTCGGCCAAAGGCATCAAAGAAGCTCGTCGAGGCACTATGTTAGCCGGTTACCTCAAACTGTTACCGGTATTTATCTTTTTAGTACCAGGCATGATTGCTTATGCTTTAAAGGTTAAAGGCATCATTCACTATGATAGTCCTGACCAAGCCTTTCCGACGTTGGTATCTGAATTACTTCCATCTGGTATAAAGGGTATTGTTATCGGTGGAATTTTTGCGGCACTGATGAGCTCACTGGCCTCGCTGTTTAACTCTTCAGCCACACTATTTACTATCGATTTTTATAAAAAATTCAAACCAGAGTCGTCTGAAAAACACTTACTAAGTGTTGGTCGCTGGGCAACCGTAGTAGTGGTAATACTGGGTATGTTGTGGATACCCGTAATGAGTTTGATTGCTGATGTGCTTTATGAATACTTACAAAGTGTGCAATCACTTATTGCCCCTGGCATCGCAGCCGTATTTTTATTAGGTTTGATCACTAAAAAAATCACCCCTGCCGCGGGTTTTATTGGCTTAGTCGCTGGTTTCATTTTAGGCATGTTCAGATTGGTACTGTTACCTTTCAAAGAGTCCTTACAAGGCACTATTTTTGCGCCAGTGACTGATATGAACTGGTTATACTTCTGTATCCTGTTATTTGTGATTGTTTGTGTGGTGATGATTGTTACCAGTGTCTTTACCAAACAAGCCACTGACGAACAAATTGATGGCCTAACCTTTGGTAGCTTAGGCAAAGCCAGATTACGGGAAGTCGTCGCGACTATGGATATCTGGGACTACGTGCATACCGCAGGTATTCTAGGTATTACCGTGTTTATCTACTACCGTTTCTGGTAGTAAACACGCTATAAAAAAAGCCCCTGTTGATGTTATCGACAGGGGCTTTTTTATATCTCGTTAAATATACTAATCAGCTAACTCATTCATAAATAACGGAAATCCTTGTGCGTCCCAGTAAATAGGTCGCGCACGAGCATGGCGATTAGGATCACTCAAAGGACTACCCTGTAACTTCAGATAGTCTCGACTGTGGTAAATCAACAAGTCGGTAACACCATCCTCAGCAACGGAAAAGCTATTATGACCGGGGCCAAAACGGCCAATATCCGCTTTGGTACTGAATACCGGCTCCGCTGATTTATGCCAGTTTTTTGCGTCCATTAAATCGCTGTTAGCATCAGCCCATAACAACCCCATGGCATAACGTTCGTCAGTGGCGGCACCTGAATAGGTTACAAATACTTTACCGTGCCGAATGAGCACCGCAGCACCTTCATTGACTTTATAACCTTGCATTTCCCAGTCTAAAGTAGGCTCAGTTAAAGTCATTATTGGACCAGTAATACTGGTTGGGCTATTCATCTGTGCCATCAACAAAGCTGAGTTATACGTGCGGGGTTCGTTCATTTGTGCCCAAATCAAATAGCGCTTTCCTTGGTGTTCAAAGGTAGTGGCATCCAGTGAAAAACTGTCAGTCGGCGTCAGTATTTGGCCTAACTCCTGCCATTCACCCTGTGCGGGATCGGTATTCGTATTGGCTAATACATACATACGGATGCGCCAGGGATCTTCAACCTCTCCTGCGGCAAAATAGATGTACCAGCTATCGTTAAAATAGTGCAACTCAGGTGCCCAAATATGCGCGCCCATATTGCCGCTTGAATGTTTTTGCCAAATAACTTTAGATTCGGCCAACTTAAGATCGTTGATCCGACAGGCACTGCGGATTTCAATTTGATCAAACAAAGGAGAAGTACCAATAAATTGATAACAGCCAGTTTTTGGATCTTTAATAATCCAAGGATCTGCCCGTTGTAATACGATTGGGTTATCAATATTTAGGTGGCTTGCTGGCTGAGTAAGCTCAGTTAAACTCTGAGCTAATACTGATGTGCTAAAAATATTCAGCAGAGTAATACTCAGCAGTGAATGTTTAAATATTGTGTTCATTTTTAACTCAGGCATAAGGCCAGGACTCCGTTGTATTCTTGTGGCAGATACACATTAAATATACCCTTCATCCTTAAAGTTGCGTGCTTGTTGGCTGCTCTCATTCACCACATTCGCCAACCGTATTGCACTTAGTAGGGCTAAGCTCATCGGGTTGAATTCATTTGCCGCCGCCGCGCAATTCCAATGATTTTGAGTATACATCAATAATTCATTGTTAATATTGTATTACAATTATGCTAGCATAAGGGATAAAATTGATCATTAGCAGGATTTTTACATGACCAAGTGTTACATCACTTTATTTATAAGCAGCGTTTGTTTATTGCTTAACTTCGCTCAAGCTAAACAAGTAGAAGTGCATGATCCGGTCATGGCTAAAGAGGGTGATACCTATTATGTGTTCAGCACTGGCCCCGGTATTACTTATTATCAATCCAAAGATATGGTCAACTGGCAATTAGCCGGGCGGGTATTTAAAGACGAACCAAGTTGGGCGCAGCGCATCGCCCCAGGTTTTAGTGGGCATTTATGGGCGCCGGATATTATTCAAAAAGACGGCAAATTCTATCTGTATTATTCCGTTTCGGCCTTTGGTAAAAATACTTCGGCTATCGGTGTCACGGTTAATAAGACTTTGGATCCAAAGTCTCAAGATTATCTATGGGTAGATCAGGGCATTGTTCTCCAGTCGGTACCCGAGCGTGATGACTGGAACGCCATTGATCCTGCCATTATCCAAGATGAAAACAAGCAATATTGGATGAGTTTTGGTTCGTTCTGGGCCGGGCTAAAATTAGTCAAATTAGACGATGATCTGACTCGTTTAGCTCAGCCTCAAGAATGGCACAGCATAGCCGCTCGCCCGCGTAATCCGGATGCAAGCATAGAAGGCGACAAAAACGGTGCTATCGAAGCGCCTTTTATTTTCCACAAAAACAATTATTACTATCTATTTGTCTCCTTTGATAAATGTTGTCGCGGCGCCAGCAGCGACTACAACGTCAGAGTCGGGCGCGCTAAATCAGTTGGCGGTCCCTATCTAGACAAAGACGGTAAAGACTTGATGAAAGGTGGCGGTAGTCTTGTCATGCAAGGCAATAAAGACTGGCCTGGCTTAGGTCATAACGCAGCTTATAGCTTTGATGGTCAGGTCTACTTGGTATTACATGCCTACGAAGCTGCCGACAAGGGTATTCAAAAGTTACGTATTTTGCCTATGAGCTGGGATAAAGGCTGGCCGGTGGTTGATCCGGCTGAGTTAAACAGCCGCATCACCCACTTAGAAAACACGGACAATTAAAACGCACCCAACAAAAACGAGTTTAATGTATGCCTTAGTTCAGGCTGCGCAGCACATATTGCAAGATCCCACCATGGCTGAAATAGCTAAACTCATTGGGGGTATCGATTCTGATCCGCGCCTTAAAGTTAAACCTGGCGCGGTCTTTTTTCACACTCACCTCAACCTCTTGTTGCCCCAGAATGATTGGCTCTATGGTGTATTGTTCAGTACCATCCAGTTTCAAGCTCGCAGCATTTTGACCACTGTTAAATTGTAAGGGCAAAATCCCCATGCCAATTAAATTGGAACGATGGATACGTTCGTAACTTTCTGCCAGCACCACTTTTACCCCCAGTAATAAAGGCCCTTTAGCTGCCCAATCCCGAGAACTGCCTGTGCCATATTCTTTACCCGCGATAACAATACAAGGGATATTCTGCCGCTGATATTCCATCGCAGCCGCAAATACGCTCATCTGTTCGCCTGAAGGTTGAAAACGCGTCCAGCCCCCTTCGGTGCCGGGCGCCAACTGATTTTTCAGTCTGATATTGGCAAAGGTACCGCGCATCATGACTTCATGGTTACCGCGTCGTGAACCAAAAGAATTAAAGTCTTGTTCCTCAACACCCTGTTCGCGTAAATACTCAGCAGCGGGGCCATCCGGGGCTATACTGCCCGCAGGAGAAATGTGATCAGTGGTCACCGAATCACCCAGTTTAAGCAAACAACGGGCGTCTTTAATCGTCGTTTGCGGTTCAGGCTTTAAGCTCATGCCCGCAAAAAACGTCGGCTTTTTAACGTAAGTTGAATCTGGCCAGTTATATTGAGCACTGTCGACAACCTGCAAACTATTCCAGCATTCGTCACCTTCAAATATATGGGCATAACGTTCACTGAACATCTCACTGTTCACCACTTGAGTAACAAGTTGTTGTATTTCGTCGTTAGTTGGCCAGATATCACGCATATATACAGGTTTACCGTCTTTTGAGGTACCCAAAGGCTCATTAACTAAATCAATATCCATGTTGCCCGCCAAGGCATAAGCGACCACTAAGGGAGGTGAGGCTAAGTAATTAGCTTTGACATCAGCGTGAATACGCCCTTCAAAATTACGATTACCCGACAATACCGCGCTCACATTCAGTTTAGCAGCGCGAATGGCCTTACTTATTGGCTCGGGCAATGGGCCCGAATTACCGATGCAGGTCGTACAACCGTAACCTACCAGATGGAACCCCATTGCTTCGAGGTCGTCTGTTAGCTTGGCTTTATCAAGGTATTCAGTCACGACTTGCGAACCTGGCGCAAAACTGGTTTTAACCCAAGGTTTGACGGACAAACCTAGCGCTCGCGCTTTTCTCGCCACCAAACCAGCAGCAACTAACACCGATGGGTTAGAAGTATTAGTACAACTGGTGATGGCAGCAATGACTACTGCGCCGTCTTTAAGACTAAATTGCTGGCCGTTATAATCACATAAAGCTTGTAAAGATTTCTCATCGTTAGGCGAAGTCTGTTGGCCACCTTCATTTTCGAAACGGCCTTTTTCAGGGTCGTCGGTAGCAATGAGCAATTTTTCTTGCTGTGATAACCAATGTTTAAACTGACTGGCGGCGTCTGTTAAAGCGATGCGATCCTGAGGGCGTTTAGGGCCTGCGATAGAACTCACCACATCATTAAGTTTAAGACTTAGGGTGGCGTGATAGGCCGCAGTTTGCTGGGCTGCCGATCCCCACATGCCCTGAGCTTGGGCATAAGCTTTGATCACTTCAATTTGATGTTCATCCCTACCGGTCAATTTCAGGTAGGTCACAGTTTGTTCGTCCAAAGGAAACAAACCACACGTCGCACCATACTCA
Source organism: Paraglaciecola hydrolytica (assembly GCF_001565895.1). Classification (GTDB taxonomy): domain Bacteria; phylum Pseudomonadota; class Gammaproteobacteria; order Enterobacterales; family Alteromonadaceae; genus Paraglaciecola; species Paraglaciecola hydrolytica. The sequence goes on along the minus strand of NZ_LSNE01000007.1, from coordinate 5,221 downwards.
GGCGCCATATTGGCGATAGTGGCACGATCCGCTAAGGTCAGATGTTTTATACCTTCACCAAAAAATTCAACAAATTTACCCACCACGCCAAACTGACGAAGTTTTTCAGTGATGGTAAGCACTAAATCTGTCGCGGTAGTACCGGCCGGTAAATTACCGGTAATTTCCATGCCCACTACCTCAGGGATCAACATTGTCACAGGTTGTCCTAACATCGCAGCTTCGGCTTCGATACCTCCTACGCCCCAACCCAAAACACCAAGACCATTGATCATAGTGGTGTGAGAATCGGTCCCAACTAGAGTATCTGGGTATAACATGCCAGCACTGCTGCTCCCTTGTGTCAGCGGGTCAATAAAAACCACACGGGCGAGATATTCCAAATTAACCTGATGCACTATGCCTTTACCTGGTGGTACTACTTTAAAATTATCTAAAGCATTCTGCCCCCAACGCAAAAATTGATAACGTTCTTTATTACGCTCAACTTCCTTTGCGGTGTTTTTACTAAAAGCATCTTTTTGTGCAAAAAAATCCACCATCACGGAATGGTCAATTACCAGTTCAACAGGTTTTAAAGGGTTAATTTTTTGTGGTGAGCCACCCAGCGCCACCATGGCATCGCGCATTGCGGCGAGATCGACAACCGCCGGCACACCGGTAAAATCTTGCAAAACCACGCGGGATGGCACAAAGGCAATTTCTGTTGCCACGGTGTTTAATACATCCCATTTGGCGAGCGTACTAATATCATCAGGCTGAACAAAGGGCTGCTCACTATGGCGCAGCAAGTTCTCTAATAGTAACTTAGCAGCAAAGGGTAAACGCGAGAGATCATAAACTCCCGCCAGCGTCGCGAGGCTGTAATACTGATAGTTTTTACCGTCAACTGACAGTGTTTGTAGATAGGGTGATGAATTAGGCATGGCATGGCTCCGTATTGGTGCTTGTCGTCTTGGGCAATTTTTTAGCGACTATTGCTTGCGAAAAAACAGAGCAAAGTGACTTATTTGACTTTGCTCTGCATATTGAGTTTAGCGTCTACAACGTTAATAACTATAAGGCTAATAATTGCTGTCTTACTTTTTGCTGATAAACGCTATCATTTAAGCGCTCTGGATCGTATTCAGGACAATGTTTAATGGCATCAACACTCAAATGGCAGCCCACATTTTTTTCCAACCAGTTGATGGAGTTAATGTGTTTAGGCGCCACTAAAACTTTTTTACCACCCGGCAAAATCTGATGAGTATCAATGACAATTAACGGAATCTCCCAATTTTCGGTATCCAGAATTAGATCGTGAACCTGACCAAAGTTTCCATCTTTGGCTTTCACTTCGTAACCTTGCAATTCATTAATAGAACGCAAATGATTAGCCTGAGATCCTGTATCCACTTTTTCAAGTTCAGCTCGTTCAGGCAGCGTCTGCACCTGAGCCAGCGCAGTAGGGTAAGCAAATTCGCCCCAAGCTCCTGGGCCTGTCCAGTAATAACCATAACCAAAATACTGAAAATAAAGCGCTTCATAATCCCGTGAAACGGTTTTGTGTTCATCAATCGATGGGCTATCTTCAACTTGCTCTTTAGACAAGGTCACATGAATTTTTTCATCTTTGATATCAATGCTGTGCAAAGAGACGGGTGAAATAAGTACCTTTTCCCCCAAAGGCAACCACTTATGGGTATCCACATACATATATCTCACTGTCCATGCACGATCATCAAACAAAAAATCTTTGCTAATACCAATGTCACCATCAGTGGCTGCAATGGTAAAACGCTTAACATCTCTCAGACCTGCATACATAGTATTTCTCCGCTATTGAAACATTGTGTATTAAACGCAGCAAGTTACAGACCAGCCACTGATATATTATGTATATCAATAACTTAATGAATATTAAGTATAGTCAGTGAGATAAAAATCGTAAGATTTACTGCATAGCTTGTAAGAATTACGTGTCTTTAGATATAGGGAGGGCAACACAAAAACCGAACTATCTGCGATGTTTTACAAAGTCTCGTTATGCTATCAACAGAGCTAATACCACATCGCGCGGCGTATCTTTTTAATTCAGTGAACACTAATACATTGTATAACAAAGGTTTAATTGGTGAGCGAACATTGACCGCTAAATCTAGTGAGTCTGTTTTAAGACTAATCCAAAGCTGTTTTTGATACAGAGTTAAACGAAGATAATAGTGTTTATTACGACAATAAAGATGGGAAAAATTTGCTACAGCAAGCATAAGTATTCCTTATTTCACTGTAGCAATTTTTGTAGCAGCTAAATCTTGAAAATCTCTTAATCTGTTGATCCAAGCATATCTTGTCATCACTAAATAGACAAAAATCAATGATTTAAGTAATTTACAAGCATATCGTGTCACAATAAATACCAAGCATATCTTGTCATTTAATATGTCTACTTTGAATAGAATTTTGTAGTAATGTAATAAAATTACAAATTTGTTTTTCAAAAAGAAAATCGGCCATAGTTAACCTATCTTCATGGAATATTTGATAATGCAAGATTGTCCATAGCAAAAAGCCCTATTTTACTAATTCGCTCCCAGCATCAGTTGAAGCTCAAACTGCCTATTCGGCAGATACTTCAGGGTTATGGTGAGGACATTCATTCATCTAATTTTTAACTGCCTATGCGGCAGAGAGCTATTGCGAAAGAGCTAGAAGACCCATTAAATGGTTATTAACTGCCTATGCGGCAGAGAGCAGTACCAAAATATACAAAACACTATTTAATACAATAGTTTAAAACTAAATAGTGTCAAATACCTTTTTAATTTATTTGAATATTTATTTAGGTAATTCAACAGCTTGGGTAACATGAAATAAATTAGGGTAGATGCTTAGGAACTGAACTAACAAAATTAGTTTTATTCGAGAGCCCATAACTAGAAAATCGATCATTCAATGTCTCATCCATTTTTACACACTGAATACTTAAAGAAAAATTAAAACCGCTACTGGAACTACTCATCGGAATTTTATGGAAAAGCTGAAAAGTCAGATTTTTCTTGGTTTCTACTTTGGGGTTATATATATCCCCCCGACTTTCAGCTCTTTTTTTAGATCGGTTTATTTGTCTTTGTATCGACTTAGCTGATATCTGGTCAATCGCCTGATTGCGGATAAAAGTAACTTCCTGGTGCGTCGTACCTAAAATTTGCTTTATATCTGAAATATCAAAGTACTTTAATTTTTGCATTTCTAGAAAATATTGCTGCTCAATTAATAAATTTAAGTGACTTAAACTAACACTGACGAACCCCAAAGTTTTACCTGGCCCGCTATCGTCCCATTCAGGAAAAGTGACACCAATATCGTTTATTTCATTTCTTTTGCTAAACCCATGAAGGATTTTTAAGCAGCGCCCAATCAGAAAACTCGAATTACAATCAAAAGGTAAAAAAGTAATCTTGAAGTAGTAACGCGCGTTCAACTATTTGGACCCCATTCCAAATAAACCACCTTTAATTAAATTCGCTGCAATAAAATGAGCGTCTTTACAATTAACTAATTTATCCTTGGATTTGCCAAAACAAGAACGCAGATTGCCAGTAATGTCTTCGATAATATTAAGCAGAGAAAAAAGGTCTTTTTTTGTCACTGGATGGCGATAAATAGTATCTTTTTCCTTATCTACTGCGAAGCTTCCAACTCTCACAGCTAAATCCGCATTTTCATACCAATCATCAATACTGGCAATTGCAGCACCTACTTTATACGCCCCTATGATAGCGGTTCTTTTTTGTTCGAGGTAAGTTTCTTGATAAGTTCGACTTTTATCAAACTTACTACCTTTTTCCACAAAGGCTTGACTAGGGTAAATTTCGTGAGCAATGGGCACTGTCAACTTAGCAGTGACTTCACAAAACATGTATTTTTGTGGTGAGCAGAGCGCATTTTCAAATTCGTTCACAACGTCATCCCAATGCGTTACTGCCTTATTCCATTCGGGTTCAAATTGTTTTCTGTTAATGCCACTGATGTTTATTGAATGCCCCCCAGAAGTATTAAGTTCAATAGTTGTGTCCCGAGTTTTTTGATTCCGCCAAAGCCAATTTCCACTCAAAATATTTTTAAGGTACCGTTCAGATAAATATCTGAACCCACCCACCTTCTGATAATTTTGCACAAATTCAACTAAAGCCTTTTCTACTTCCTCGTTATTACACACTCTTGGCTTCAAAGAACTGGCATCGACAGTACAGGAGAACTTGCAAAGCAAATGTGTTGAATTTGCTGGCGCATAACAAAAATCAATAGTGTGAGGATTACCTTCAGCCAATCGTTTATGACTCACTTCTTTTTTTAGCTCCATTCCTCCAGAAAAACCTTCAGAAGCACTCTCTTTTTGCCCCAATACTTTCACTGTGCTGATTTCTAATGGAGATTGGTTTCCATTTGTATCTACAGAAAAAAACACTGCCATGCTGGGAGAAATTGAACGCTGATAACTCAATTTTGTTGGCAGCCTCATATAAAAAACTCCTACTAATTAGTTAAGTACAAACTAGTTGAGTTTTTTTGATATTGCCAAATCAACTTCTCATGGGTATCGCCAAACACAAAACTAGACATGCGAACCGCAGCTAAAATTGGCTCAGCAAAAACATGCTGAATGTTGTCCAGTGATCCAATCTTATCTTCAGGCAATTCTAAAAAGTGATAACCAACACATCCTGCAACGAGATCGTCTCTTTTTTCAATTTTACTCATCATGTCAAAGACGTTATTAAAAGGGTTATTTGAATCATCAATAGCTAGCCATTTCCCTTTTGTAAGAGGTATTGCTTCCACAGCGTGTTTAAAGTCATTATAAACGTCAACTGAAGATAGGTTTGGTAATCCAATATGGACCGCCCCTCCACAAAGTTTTTGCGGGAGGCAGGCTAAAATATGCTCCTTATCTAACTCTAAATAATTAACCTTTATTAACAAACTTAATAAAAAATCACATTGCCTTGAATCAACAATTCCAGGAATTTTTTGGACGTCATTAATTGTGTAGTATTGCTCTTTGGTTATGCCTCTTTTGTGAAAACTGTAGCTATGGAGGCAAATTGCAAACTCCTGAAAATCAACTTTTAATCCAAATCGCTTGTTAATTTGCATCCAGAACTGATCCACTTTACCCCCTAATTTGCATCGAAAACTGATCCACATATTTAATACCTCCTGCCGCCTCTAAGCA
>NZ_LSNE01000006.1:325743-389192 GCF_001565895.1 Paraglaciecola hydrolytica | reverse complement strand
CATTACAGTCTTATCAACAACAAGAGTTCGACGCAGCTTATATCTACCTGAAAAATGCCTTACAGGCTAACCCTAAAAATCTTCCCGCCAAACTATTAAAAGGTCAGTTATTAACACGCAATGGTTATTATGAAGAAGCTATTAAAGAGTTTCGCGAAGCCATTGAATTCAAAATTGACATTAATCTAGTGTTGTTACCATTGGGTAATGTATTGACTTTTAATTCACAATATCAAGATGTGCTCGATTTAGGGAAAGGTTATAAACTCACCAATGAAACTAATTTTGAGTGGAAAATGCTGTCAGCCAGTGCCTACAGTAACCTTGGAAAACCAGAATTAGCCCGTTCTGAATATAATACCGCAATTAAACTGTATCCTGAAAATACAAGAGCCATCAACAGTCTGGCATTTCTCGATTTAAGTGAAAACAAATTAGACAACGCTGAAAAACAAGCCGATAAATCCCTCAAAATAGCTCCTGGCGACCATAGAACTTGGCACTTAAAAGGAAAGATTGCTGAAGCCAATGGCAACCTTCAACAAGCTATCGACTTCTATCGCACTGCCTTAAAAATAGAGGCTGACGATCCAGTGGCTAGGCGTTCGTTGGCATACGCACTCATTTCTACTGAACAGTTAACAGAAGCTAAAATAGTCGCTGACAGCATTATTAAACAAACCCCTGATGACCCCTTTGCCATGTTATTAAGTAGCTGGATATTATCTAAAAACGAACAAGGTGAATTGGCCAACAATATATTAGATGATCTAAGTAGTAAGTTAACCTTAGTTACTGATGCTACTTATGAACAACAGGACTCTTTATTGTTTGTTAAAGGGATGACGGAATATGTGCAAGGTAATTTTGAACAAGCACGATTAACATTAGCTAAATACGTCAATAAAAACCGTCATGATATCAATGCCACTGCCATGTTGGCAGAAATCTATATCTCGATGGGACAAAATGACGCAGCAATGCACATCTTGGAGCGTGTAGAAGACAAGCTCATTGATAAATTACAAGTTGCCTTAAAACTAGCCGATTTATATTTGAAAAATGGTAAAGATTTTAAAGCCGATTATTGGTTATCTAAATTGAGAGAACACTATCCGGATGAAATTAAAGTTATTTTAATGTCTTCTAAAGCACTAATTGCCAGAGGTAAAATGCCAGAAGCCATAAAACTAATCGAACACAGCAGTACAAAAAATTCGCAAAACCCATCACTACTATTGGCTAGAGGTTTTCTCTATATCCAAAACGGTCAATTTGAACAAGCACTTAAAGCCTCAGCGCTACTCATAAAGGCTGATGATCGTAATGTAGATTATTGGAACCTCAATGCTGCTGCTTTACTAAGATTAGGTCGAAGTGAAGAGGCACAAATAGCAATTGATAATGTACTCGCAATATCCCCTAGCCACTTTGCTGGGCGTTTTAATCAGGCAATGATCTTAAAAAATACCGGTCAGTTTACTCAAGCACGAACTTTACTAAACCAACTTGTAGAAGAACAGCCCAGCCATAACGCAGCGCAGTTCCAACTGGCCCTAGTTGAATCAGAAGACAATAATTTATTACCAGCCATTAGCCGACTCGAACGCCTCACAACACTTGAACCACGTAATAGCAAAGCTCAATTATTGTTATTAAATCTGTATTTAAAAAACCAACAAACAGACGTCGCATTGCGACTCGTGAATAAATTAAGTAAAGAATTCCCATTTGAACCAGAGTTTTCAATAAAACGAGCTGAAGTACTCATCGCTAATAGAGATGTGGATGAAGCTAAGTTACAACTCACAAAGTTATACAATCTATGGCTAGACAGCCCTGAAAAACTGTTTCGCCTAAGTTCAATGCAACAGAGTGTAGATGATTTTGAAGGTGCCAATAATACACTCTTAAAAGCGCTTAGCTACCTGCCTAAACATTTGCTGCTAAATCTTGAATATGCAAGATTGAATCTGCAATTAAATGAAACACAAATTGCCCAAAATGTGGCTGATAGTATGGAGAAGCAATATGGCAAAAACCCAAATATCTCCTTGCTAAAAGGTGATATTGAGTTGGCTAGAGAAAGTTATATAAAGGCTTATGAGCACTACGTCATTGCTATCAATCTACAAAATGACTATCAGTTACCCCTTATTCGATTATACGAATTAGCCAGACGTGGCATAAAAGAGCAGGAGTTTTCGGTTCTACTGAAGAGTTTGCTTGATGAACAGCCGGAAAATAACTGGCGTCGTAAATTATTTGCTGATCATTTGATGAATCAAAATAGATGGCAGGAAGCTAAACCCCATTATCTTAAACTTATTGAACAAGATAAAATTAGTAAAGATTATTCTATATTAAATAATCTCGCTAATATTTATGTGCAAGATGATCTTCCAACAGCTCTTGGTTATGCCAAAAGAGCTCTAGAAAGCGCAAATACCGTGCCCGCAGTACTTGATACCCATGGTTGGATCCTAGTTAAACTTGGGCGTTTTGAAGATGGGTTAGTTTCATTACGTCAAGCACATGCTATCAGCTCAAATGATTTATCCATTCGTTATCATATTGCCTTTACGCTACAAAAATTAGGTCGAACGACCGAAGCAAAAGAAGAATTGAAGAAAACGTTAGCGTCTCAAGCTGAATTCAGCGAACGAAAAGATGCCGAGCAGCTATTGTCCAGCATTTAACATTTGAATAATAAAGCTAGTGTGTTATTTGATAACAATAATAATACAGAATTAAAACCGTCAACGCATTTTAGAACGGGACGCATTGACAAAAATCTATGGCTAGGCCTGAGGATAAGTAGCAAAACCCTATTATTCACTACACAACAAAACAGCCAGATAAAAAAATGCCAGTCAGTTTAACTGACTGGCATTTATCTTTAAGCCTTCTTTATAACTGAATAGCGCTATTTAAATATTTCTATATCTGCGTTAGCTTTCAAAGAATCAAGTAATTCACTATAAAGTAACTGCGCTTTGCTTGAAGCAAGACGACTTTGGATCGTATCTAATTGAGCAGATTCTGCTGGTACAGCAGGGTTAACTTTAACTAATTGCACCAAAGCGATATCGCCAGTCAACATATCAATCACACTAGTATTGTGCTCTGGGTTTTCCGCTAATTTGAATAATTCAGTCACAATGTTCTGCCCCATTGAACCATCAATACGGGTTACCGCTTGCTTTTCTTGCCACTCTACCCCTTGGGCTTGTAAAGCTGGAGTGATGTCTTCATTTGCTTTAACACTTGTCAATATACCTTGCGCCCAATCTCTAGCGGCATTTTGCGATGCTTCTGTTAATAATTGTTGTTTAATTTCAGCACTAACTTCAGTCAGCTCTTTGGTTCGTTCTGGCTCATTATTGATAACTCTTAATACCATTAGGTGGTTGTCACCCAACTCAAGAACTTGACTATTAACACCTTGTTCAATCAATTCAGCATCGAAGGCAGCATTAAGTACTTTGGCAGCAGACAAAGCTTGGGGAGCAGAAGTTCTGCTGAATAATTCTGAAGTCATGATAGGTTTGTTAGCAATAGCCGCGACTTCTTCTAAATGATCAGGGATCTCAAATGCGACTTCCGCCATACGTTGTTGCAAAGCATACAAATTTTCTTCCGCTTTATGAGTTTTGACCTGCGTAGCAATCTCAGTTTGTACTTCTTCAAATGAGATAATCTGTTCTGGTTTGATATCAGTCAGTTTAATAATGTGGAAACCAAAATCGCTCTTAACTACCTGGCTGGTATCACCAATGGCCGCTAAAGCATATGCCGATTCTTCAAACGCAGGATCCATCATACCTTTACTAAACCAATCGATGTCACCGCCTTTTTCCGCACTAAAGGTATCCGCCGAAAACTCTTTAGCTAATGCAGCAAAGTCACTTCCGTTATCTAATTTAGCTAATACTTCGTCGGCTTGTTGCTTGGCACTTGCTTCATCCGTACCAAACTCAATAAGGATATGAGAAACCCGGCGTTGTTCTTCGGTTTTATAATCACCGATAGCGCTTTCGTAAGCATCACGTAATTCTTGCTCAGAAACTTCGATAGCGGGCAATAGGTCTTCCAACCCTAATTCAACATAAGCCACACTGACCTTTTGCTCAGTATCAAAACGACTGATATTAGCACTGTAATAGGCTTGAATTTGTTCTTCAGAGACAGTGACCTGTTCACTGAATGCTGAGGCATTAATAGTCAAATAACGAGCGTCTCGCGTTTGAGCTTGTAATTGATACGCAGTTTGAACTTCGCTGTCTAATGCAAATTCAGTGGCGATTAAGGCCTTAGACAATTGTCTACGGGTCATATCAGTGCGCATGTAATCTCTGAAACCATTAGGCTGAAATCCAGCAGAACGTAATACCACCAAATAGCGATCATTATCGAACTTGCCATCAATCTGAAATTCTTGCATTTGCACTATGGCTTGTTTAATTTGCGCATCGCTTACACGTAAACCAAGCTCTAAGGCTGCCTGATCAATGAGTTTCTCGCTAATTAGACGATCAAGTACGCCTTTTCTAAATTCTTGCAAATACGCAGCATCACCCGCTAAGGCTGAAAAGGCTTCACCATACTGTGATTCCATACGAGCACGTTCGTTTTGGTAGGCCTTTTCCAGTGCATCTCTACTGATGTCTTGACCATTAACGGTGGCGGCAGCAGCATTAATTGACGAATTGATATAGCTGCCAACCCCGGCAAAGACAAAACTTAAGATTACTAGTCCTAAGATCACACTGGCCCAAGTGCCCTGCGATCCTTCTCTGATTCTTTCCAACATAATAGATTCCAAACTCCAAATGAGTTGTTATTGATAGGCTGAGTAGCCACCTCAGTGGTAAACGCGCGGGATTATATATCAACCAAGCAGATTTATTAACACGGGATTACCCGCTAAAGGTAAAAATAAGGAGTAAATGCTAACAAACCGCAGATAAACAAAAGGCGATGATAAATCATCGCCTTTTCAGAGTATTAATGTTGCTTAGTTGCAAGCATCTTTAAGTGCTTTACCAGCTTTAAACGAAGGCACTTTAGCTGCAGAAATCTGGATAGTCTCACCAGTTTGCGGGTTACGGCCACTACGTGCAGCACGCTCACGTACAGCGAAAGTTCCGAAACCAACTAATGCAACTTGGTCACCGTCTTTAAGTGCTGATGTAATTGCATCAGTTAATGCATCTAGTGCACGTCCTGCTGCGGCTTTAGAAATATCTGCACTTGCAGCGATAGAATCGATAAGTTGAGACTTATTCACAATGAACCCCTTCAATTGTTATTATACTATTGGCTCGCGATATGCGATGCCGAAGTGTTATAGCAAGCTTGAATTCTAACTTCAAGCATATATTTACAAATCGTTAACTTTTTATGAATCGTCTCCATCCCTTTTGTGACAAGGCCTAAAGCGAATCTGTTAGAAAGGCTACCATAACTTTTTGCATAGTGAAGCCCTTAAATTCAAAAAAGTTAAAAAAATTCGTGTTTTATGGCTATTTTTTGAGCTCTTCGCTACTAACTGGTGAAAATCTCTCCGGATTTTCCGCTAAAGCCAACAACAATACCTCGTCTATCCATCTCACAGGATGGATCGAAATATCTTTTTTAACGTTGTCTGGGATCTCTTCCAAATCACGTTCATTCTCATAGGGGATAATAACCGTCTTAATTCCCCCACGATGAGCGGCTAATAATTTCTCTTTTAAGCCACCGATAGCCAGGACTTCACCACGCAGGGTAATCTCACCCGTCATGGCTACATCACAACGCACCGGATTGCCTGTCAGAGTCGACACTAAGGCCGTACACATGGCAATACCAGCACTAGGGCCATCTTTGGGTGTAGCGCCTTCTGGTACGTGCACGTGAATATCACGTTTCTCATGAAAATCACTGTTAATCCGCAGTTTGTCGGCACGACTGCGCACCACTGTCATAGCAGTTTGAATCGACTCCTGCATGACCTCACCCAAGGAGCCTGTAAAGGTGGTTTTCCCCTTACCTACTACTGACTGAGTCTCAATAGTCAATAAATCACCACCAACCTGAGTCCATGCAAGGCCAGTTACTTGCCCCACTTGGTTGGTTTTATCGGCCTTACCATAGTCAAAACGTTGAACACCCAAGTATTGATTGAGATTATTTTGATTAACCACCACTTGTTTGATGGTTTTATCCAACAGAATCTTTTTCACCGCCTTACGACAGATTTTGGAGATTTCACGTTCAAGGCTACGTACTCCAGCCTCGCGCGTGTAATAGCGAATAATGCCGACTATGGCACTTTCTTCGATGATCAATTCAGAATCTTTCAAACCATTGCGAGAAATTTGTTTATCGATTAAATGTCCTTTAGCAATGTTGAGTTTTTCATCTTCGGTATAACCGGCTAAACGAATGACTTCCATCCTATCAAGCAAAGGGCCTGGAATATCCATACTGTTTGAGGTCGCCACAAACATCACATCAGATAAGTCGTAATCCACTTCGAGGTAGTGGTCGCTAAAACTACTATTTTGCTCAGGGTCTAAGACCTCTAACAAAGCAGATGCAGGGTCACCACGCATATCGGAGGACATTTTGTCGATTTCATCGAGCAAAAATAAAGGGTTTTTTACCCCAACCTTAGCCATATTTTGGATCATCTTACCCGGCATTGAGCCGATATAAGTACGACGGTGGCCACGTATTTCAGCTTCATCACGCACGCCGCCCAATGCCATACGCACATACTTACGCCCTGTCGCTTTAGCGATAGACTGCCCCAGTGAGGTTTTACCTACCCCCGGAGGACCAACTAAACACAAAATAGGGCCTTTAAGTTTTTTAACTCGTTGTTGTACTGCCAAATATTCAATAATGCGTTCTTTGACCTTATCTAGACCATAGTGATCAGCATTAAGTATTTCGTCAGCTAGCGCTAAGTCTTTTTTAACCACACTGCGCTTGGACCAAGGAACGTTAGTTAACCAGTCGATATAACTTCTGACTACCGTTGCTTCAGCCGACATTGGCGACATCATTTTTAACTTATTGAGCTCAGTAGTGGCCTTTTTCTTGGCTTCTTCTGGCATTTTTGCATCGTTAATTTTTTGGCTTAACGTTTCAAATTCGTCTGGTGCATCATCTAGCTCACCCAATTCTTTTTGAATCGCCTTCATCTGCTCATTGAGATAATACTCACGTTGGCTCTTTTCCATTTGCTTTTTAACGCGGGTACGGATTTTTCGTTCGACTTGTAACAAGTCAATCTCGCTTTCCATCAAGGCCATCAAATATTCTAGCCTTTCAGACACGCCGAGCATTTCGAGTACTTTTTGTTTTTCCAGCAGCTTCAGCGGCATGTGTGCCGCCATAGTATCGGCCAAACGTGCGGCGTGTTCGATACCATTTAAGGAAGTCAGTACTTCTGGCGGAATTTTTTTATTGAGTTTTACATAACCTTCAAACTGAGCAATGGCTGAACGAATTAATACTTCTTGTTCGTTTTCTGCCAACTCTTCGTCTACTTTACTCAGGATCTCTGCCACAAAAAAATCTTCGGTCGAGGTAAAGGTATCTATTTCACCACGTTGATTACCTTCGACCAGTACCTTAACCGTGCCGTCAGGTAACTTAAGTAACTGTAAAATGGTGGCGATAGTACCAAAAGTATAGATATCCTTGGTGCTCGGTTCATCTACTCCCGCATCTTTTTGTGCAACTAAAAATATTTGTTTATCTTTGTCCATCGCCGCTTCAAGGCAACGAATGGACTTTTCCCGGCCGACAAATAAGGGGATAACCATATGGGGATAAACTACTACATCGCGTAACGCTAGCACCGGCATTTCTATGCGATCTTCTCGCGCTTTTGTCATATTGGATCTCGTCCTAATTAATAATTACAGGAATATTCAGACTATATGGGGATAGGCAGATAAAGTTCAAACAAAAAACCTAAAACATTCAAGACTAATTGTAAAATAATAAAAAAGGTCCCAGATGGGACCTTTGAACATTCGTTTTAATTTACTTATTCTGAAGCGACTTTTTTGTCTGCACTATTGTCGTAAATCAAAATAGGTTTTGATTCACCGCGAATAACTGCTTCATCTACGACCACTTTACTGACATTAGTCATTGAAGGTAAGTCGTACATAGTATCTAACAATACTGCTTCAACAATAGAGCGCAGACCACGAGCACCCGTTTTGCGTTTCATCGCCTTTTTAGCTATCGCTTGCAGTGCATCGTCTCTGAATTCCAATTCAGTATTTTCCATACCAAATAAAGCTGAGTATTGTTTAGTTAGCGCGTTTTTAGGCTCTTTTAAGATCTGAATTAAAGCGTCTTCGCTCAGTTCTTCTAAGCTGGTCAATACAGGTAAACGCCCGATAAATTCAGGGATCAAACCATATTTAACCAAGTCTTCTGGCTCAACCTTTTTGAACAGTTCGCCTTCTTGTGCTTTGTTTTTGCTATCTTTGATTTCAGAACCAAACCCAATACCCGTACCTGTGTGGGCACGTTGTGCAATCACTTTATCTAAGCCCGCAAACGCACCACCACAGATAAATAAGATCTTAGAGGTATCAACCTGTAAAAACTCCTGTTGGGGGTGCTTACGGCCACCTTGAGGGGGGACAGACGCAATAGTACCTTCTATCAACTTCAACAGGGCTTGTTGCACACCTTCACCAGATACATCGCGGGTAATCGACGGATTGTCAGACTTACGAGAGATTTTGTCGATTTCATCAATATAGACTATGCCACGCTGCGCTTTTTCAACGTCATAGTCGCATTTTTGTAATAGCTTCTGAATAATGTTTTCAACGTCTTCACCCACATAACCGGCTTCGGTTAAGGTGGTGGCATCGGCCATAGTGAAAGGTACATCAAGCAAACGAGCTAAGGTCTCGGCCAATAATGTTTTACCACTACCAGTAGGGCCAATTAACAATATGTTACTTTTACCTAACTCAACACCTTCATGTACATCACCATTACGCAAACGTTTGTAATGGTTGTATACCGCCACGGCCAACACTTTTTTAGCGTGTTCTTGACCGATAACATAATCATCTAAGTGTTTATGAATTTCTTTTGGTGTCGGTAAATGGTCTTTCTTTTTCTTCGGCGCTATTTCTTTGATTTCTTCACGGATAATGTCGTTGCATAGATCAACACATTCATCGCAAATAAATACCGAAGGACCTGCGATCAGCTTTCTGACTTCATGTTGGCTTTTACCACAAAACGAACAATACAAAAGTTTGCTATCACCAGTTCCGCTTTTTTTGTCACTCATTTGTTGTCTTTTCCTATTTTGAGACAAACTATCAACTGACTAATCACACTCCAGCATGATTGACTGATTCAATTGTAGATTGATATCAAGAATACTATTTACTTATCTGACTTTTTACCAGCCTGCTGGCTGTCAGGACGGCTTGATAATACTTGATCGACCAAACCATATTCCACGGCATCTTGAGCCGACAAGAAATTGTCACGGTCAGTGTCTTTGGCTACTTTCTCGTAATCCTGACCAGTATGTTTAGCCATCAAGCGATTCATCTTCTCTTTGATAGACAGGATTTCTTTAGCATGAATTTCAAAATCCGATGCTTGACCTTGGAAACCACCTAATGGTTGATGGATCATCACACGAGAGTTAGGTAAACAATAACGTTTGCCTTTCGCGCCTGCAGACAATAAAAACGCCCCCATACTTGCCGCTTGACCAATACATACGGTACTCACATCAGGCTTGATAAAATTCATGGTGTCGTAAATCGCCATACCAGCAGTAACAGAACCACCAGGAGAATTAATATATAAAAAGATATCTTTCTCAGGGTTTTCAGCTTCTAGAAACAATAACTGCGCCACAATCAGGTTAGCCATGTGATCTTCAACTTGACCAACTAGAAAAATAACGTTTTCTTTTAATAAACGTGAATAGATATCGTACGAACGTTCACCTTTAGCAGTTTGCTCAACTACCATAGGGACAAGGGCATTACTGGGACTAGCGGGTGTTATCATCATATTTTAGAATTCTTCACAAATAAAAATGCTCGGGGATACCGAGCATTTAAGCAGTTGCAGACTAGACAAGTCAATTAACAATGGGCAAATTAAGCCTGTTTGTTCATGATCTCATCAAATGCTTTCTTCACTTCTTTTACTTTAGCCTGAGCTAACAAGAGCTCAACAGCTTGTTCTTCCATGGCAACATTTTGCATTTGTTGCATTAACTCTTTATTAGATTTGTAGTATTCCACAACTTCTTGTGGATCTTCATAGGCAGAAGCAGCCGTTTCAATCAAAGCTTCTACTTTTGCGTTATCAACTTTCAACTCATTAGTTTTGATAACTTCACCTAACAACAAACCAATAGTTACACGCTTACGTGCATTTTCAGTAAACAAATCAGCTGGTAGTTCAGGCAAGTTTTCAACTTTGCCACCTTGCTGCTGAGCAAAACGTTGTTTCGCTTGTTCACGCAAAGCATTCACTTCTTGATCAACTAAGGCTTTTGGCAAGTCGATAGTATTGTTAGCTAACAAACCATTAATGACTTGCTCTTTAACCGCCGCTTTAAGTGTTTGGTCAAGTTCGCGTTGCATGTTTTTACGTACTTCATTATTCAAAGATTCAATACTGCCATCTTCAATACCAAATAATTTAGCAAAATCAGCGTCAACTTTAGGTAAATCTAAAGCTTCAACTTTAGTCACATTAACCGTGAATTGTGCAGCTTTGCCTTTAAGTTTTTCAGCGTGGTAATCTTCTGGGAAAGTAACATCAACAATCACTTCGTCGCCAGCTTTTGCACCAACTAGAGGTTTTTCAAAACCAGGGATCATGCGATCTTTACCCATTTCCAATACGAAATCTTCAGCTTTACCGCCGTCAAATTCGACACCGTCAATAGTACCAACAAAGTTCATGGTTAACTTGTCATCTTTCTTAGACTTACGTTTAACTTCTTTCCAGCCAGCATGCTGCTTGCGTAAAGTTTCCATCATGTTATCAAGATCTTTGTCAGTGATTTCAACTACTGCTTTATCGACTTTAATCTTGTTAAGATCTTTGACTTCAACTTCAGGATAAACCTCAAAAGAAGCCACAAACTCAAGGTCTTTACCCATTACATCGGTTTTTAACTCAAAATTTGGTGCACCCGCTGGGGTGATTTTTTCTTGAGTGATGGCTTGATAAAAACCACGTTGCATTGCTTCACCGGCGATTTCTTGGCGTACTGCCTGGCCATAACGTTTTTGAATCACGTTGACAGGCACTTTACCTGGACGGAAACCATTAATACGTTGGGTTTTAGCTAACTGCTGCAGGCGTGATTTTACTGCAGTATCAATAGACACAGCAGGTACGGTGATAGTAAGACGGCGCTCTAAACCTGTAGTCGTCTCAACGGAAACTTGCATTCTTCTACCTCAATTTGGCGCTTATTCGCGCTCATGTGTTATTAACAATGTGGGTTTTTATCGGCGGACATTAGCAGCAACAATAAGATCAAATTGCCGCTCTCACTAAAACAAATGCGGACCTAACTGTTTTACAAAAAATTGCCAGATAAAAAAGACGCAGTAGTATAGCGATAGGTTTATTGCAAGTCGAGCCGAAAGTTTAAAAAATCCGCGCTAAATGGGGATATGTTATATTTCGTTCTAATGAATTTACAAAATTAATGCTTGGGGATGCTAAAACAAAAACGAAGTATTTTTACAGATGGTGCGGAAGGAGAGACTCGAACTCTCACGCTGCGAAGCACTGGAACCTAAATCCAGCGTGTCTACCAATTTCACCACTTCCGCGAGTGGGGTGGACGATGGGGCTCGAACCCACGACAACCGGAATCACAATCCGGGGCTCTACCAACTGAGCTACGCCCACCACAATATTACTGCAGTATATCTAAAACTTTATCAATCCTTCCGAATCGCTTGGCGCGCTCGGCAGGACTCGAACCTGCGACCCACGGCTTAGAAGGCCGTTGCTCTATCCAGCTGAGCTACGAACGCTTGACGAATCTAGCAACATTGAGAGAAGTGGTCGGTGAGATAGGATTTGAACCTACGACCCCTTGGACCCAAACCAAGTGCGCTACCAAACTGCGCTACTCACCGACTTAAATCGAAACTATTATTCTCTCTCGTTTCGAGGGGGCGCATGTTACCCAGTTGCCCTAACCTCGTCAAATATTTTTTTATAAAAAAAAACCAAGTGTTCAATTTTAGTTCACATTGCTGAAATTTAACTCAAAACAGGACGTTAGCATGACTAAATAGCGTTAAAACCCAAGGGTCTGAACACAAAAACACCAAGGTTATTGCTTGATGTAGTTATAAGTCCATCGGTCATTTTTTGGGGACTAAAACCAATTTTAGTTAAATCATGTGTTTTTACTTATGCTTTTACATTCTACTCAAAATCACTGCCATTTGGCTTTTTTAACGCAAGTTAATTGCTTGATTACATTAGCCTATGTGACAATAGCCGCATAATTAAGCCAATTCTGTTATCTATTATGCCTGCCCAAAAAATTGACGGCGTTCTTATCGCCAAACACCTTCGCCAAAATGTTGCATCTCAGGTTAATGCTATCGTTTCTGCAGGTAAGCGTCCGCCAGGACTCGCCGTAGTGCTGGTAGGTAGTGATGCAGCCTCCCATGTATATGTAAGCAACAAACGTAAGGCCTGTGAGGAGGTTGGATTTTTATCAAAGTCCTTTGATCTGCCAAGCAATACGACGCAAGAGGCATTAATCGCGATTATCGACCAACTCAATAATGATCCGGAAATTGATGGCATCCTAGTGCAATTACCTTTGCCTGCAGGTTTAGATAAAGAACAAATACTCGAACGTATTCATCCCCACAAAGATGTGGACGGTTTCCACCCTTATAATATTGGCCGTCTAGCCCAGCGTATCCCAGCGCTTAGGCCCTGTACGCCCAAAGGGATCATGACCTTGATTGAGTCAACTAAAAGACCGATTAAGGGTTTAGATGCGGTAGTAGTCGGCGCTTCAAATATCGTTGGTCGTCCGATGTTTATGGAGTTGTTACTGGCCGGTTGTACCGTTACCTGCTGTCATAAATTTACCCGTGATCTGCAAGCTCATGTTGAACGCGCTGACTTGTTGGTTGTTGCTGTGGGTAAAGCCGCCTTTATTCCTGGTAACTGGATCAAACCCGGCGCCATCGTTATTGATGTAGGTATTAATCGCCAGAGTGACGGTAGCTTAGGTGGTGATGTAGAATTCAGAGAAGCCGAGCAAATTGCCGGATGGATAACACCTGTACCTGGTGGTGTTGGTCCGATGACCGTTGCCAGCTTGATTGAAAATACGCTGGAAGCCTACGTTAAGTATCATTCATAACAGCGTCATAAGAGATAGCTAAGCTGTGCAGCAAGTGCAAAATGAGTCAGAGCAACTAGTGATAAGCCGAGTAAAAAGCTGGCTCGAAAAGGTCGTAATTGGTCTGAACTTTTGCCCTTTTGCCAAAAAAGAATTTGAACGTCAAACCATACGTTATTGCCTTGATTCTAATAAACAACAAGCTGACTCTTTAAGCTATTTGATTGACGAGTTGGCCTTGCTTGACGGTGATCCTAATATTGAAACTACCTTAATCATTTATCCCCAGAACTATCAGCAATTTGATGACTACTTAGATTGGCTATCACTGGCCTCAAGTTTAGTTGAAAGTGGTGGTTATCGTGGTATCTATCAATTGGCTAGTTTTCACCCCGATTATTGTTTTGACGGCGAAGATGTAAACGATCCCGCTAACTATACCAACCGCTCACCCTACCCGATTATTCATATTTTGCGTGAAGCTAGCTTGAGCAGAGTGTTAAACCATTATCCGGATCCTGAATCCATCCCAGAGCGTAATATGGCTAAAGCGAGGCAATTAGGTGTCGTCGCTTTGAGAAAGTTGATGGCATAAAAAACGTTGCCTTGGCAACGTTTTAAATTTTCATACTTATTACCAAGTAGAAGTTGCAACTACAAGGGCGAATCCCCTTCCTCAATTTCATCTGCTCTAGCTTTTGCATCACTTGCTTTAGGCAGTTCAGCTAAAAAGTCTTCAAGGGATTTAGTTAACTGCTGTGCGTTAAAACTGCTCACTTGATAGGTCCAATCTAACCAATAGTTATTAAGTTGCTCTGAACTAAACTGGATAAAATAGCTGTTATCCAAGCTTGCAACCTTCAACTGAATAACCTCATCTGCCTTGGTTTTTAGCGTTAACTTGCTGATGACTTTAGCCTTTTGCCATTGTGCATCATCCAAAGCTAATAGTTGCTCAAAATCGAGTTCAAGTATGCTACTGACAAGTGCAGTGACAACGCCTGGATAACGTAACTCTCGCCCTTTAGGCATAGCCTTAAGTTTAAATTCGGCTTCGTCATCTGTAACTATGCTCCAACCTTTGTTATCACTGCGACTGATAGACTCGATGTCGTCTTTACTGATGGATAATATCGGTCTTTTCAACCAATCAAACTTGCTACTCGGCAAGTTGATCGTTTGATCCACTTTCCAGCTTTGGGAAACTTGTGGCATACGTACATAACTTCCCTGCCCAGTATTAACCTTATTACCAATCAATATTTGCCATGGTTTAGCGGCATCACTGCTCGTGATTGACACCAACGTCGCAAGGCTATCTACATCGTCAATGGCTTCAACGCCTAAGTGATGATAATTCTCTTTTTTTGCAGTCTTAGCTTCTTGCAGTTTAGCTTGCACTAGGCTCTGAATAAAATCGGCCAAGGCGGTTTTATCCAACGGATAACTCGCCCCAGACTCAGCCAATTTAGCCATCCATTGACCGTCGATTAACTCAGCTTGCAATAAACTACCTTGACTGTTTTGCAAACTAACTGCAGTGATCTTACTGGCTTTTTTACTGCCATCAACAAACATAAGTTGCACTTCACTGCTTTTCGACTCGGACTGATGACTTAACCACACTCCTCCGCCTACCGCCAGCAACGCAATCAGTACTAACAGGCCTAACTGTTTATTCATTTGGCCTCCTTAGTCAGACCGCGCTGCGCAGGATTAGATTTGGTTCTTAACAATACACCGCACAACATCAAGAATAAAACCAAAGCCAGCGGTGCCAGTGCAATGTTAATAAATTTGAGCCAACTACCCAACGTCTCGATGTCTTTATCTAATTGATGACGTACTTCTCGTAAGGCTTTACGGATCTGAATTTTTTTCTGTACAAAAGCATCAATAGCTTGCTGTTGCTCCGGTGACACCGCTAAAGCAGCGCCCTCACCTTGCTGGTTTTGCAGTTGAATAAGTTGTTGTTCAGTCTCATCAAGTTGCTGTTGCAATATTTGCTCTTGTTCACGGAATTTCTGTTCAGCGATAACCGTCAATTCATCCACTTTGATAAACGGGCGAGCAAAAGTACCGCGGCTGCGAATACTGATCAGGGCATCACTGCCACTGAGATTTTCTACCGAGTTAGTGACAAAATCCCCATTATTGGCAAAAGGTGTAAAAATCGTCTGACCAAAGAAGTTGGCTTGTTGTACCCAAAAACGATCGGCTAATAAGTCCGTATCGCCTACCACCAGCACATTTAATGCTGATGTTGAGGATTTGAAATCAGCCTCATTTTCACCTTCGGCGGCGCTTTCAAAAGCAGATTTAGCTTTACCCATTAAACGTCCTGCCAAGGCATACTGACGATTTTTACTTTGATATTTGCGCGCCAATTCATCAGGGTCGCGAGTCATGGCATAACTTTCGACTGGCATAAGATCAGCGTTAACGGTGGAGTGCATCAAAGGCATCCACTGCGTGCTGGCACCAGCTAGTTTGCTAAAGGTACCAAAGGATGCCCCATTGATTACTTCTAAATTAGTCGTGGTAATATCGTCTCGATCAAGTTGCTCTGCTCCTAGACCAATAAAGCCAAAATGACGTGTTACACCACCCGCCTGGGTGCGAATATCTAATCCCGCCATGGCATCGAGCAAGACATGTTCGCTGTCGAAGCTCAGGCCCCATGCACTAAATAAACGCTCTAAAGATGAGCCATTAGCGCCCATTGCACCCGCCATCATCGCCAAAGGATCTGATTCATTGTGAGGATCAACAAAAACTAAGAGCTTCCCGCCCTGCATGGCATATTGATCAATAGCGTATAGCAGTGTTTCGTTTAATTCTTTAGGGTGTACTAAGACCAATAAATCCGTATCCTCTGGTAAGGCTGAGATATCACTACCCAGCAGTTCAACTTGATAAAGCTGCTGTAACTGGGTGTAAAAAGTCCAAGCCGGATCAGCTTGACCTGTCATAGGATTTTGCCCACCAGCAATACTTAGGTCGCTTAATAAAGTAACTTTAACCGGCTTGGTATTACTCAGCTGATGGATTAACTTACTGATCTCGTATTCCAAAAAGCTTTCTTGTTTAGGATCAAAAAACGCTATCACCTTTTGCTCGCCAATAGCATTGGTGGCTGCGAGCCCCATGTATACGGCTTCACCTGCAGCTCCTATCGTGGCGCCGGTTAAACCATATTGATTTGCTTGATCTTCTTGCTCAGAGAATGGCTGGGGATCAATGATCTGCAGATTGAGTTTACCCTTGGCGATAGTTTGATATTCGGTCAACAAACTCTCGACACGATTAGCGTAATTACGCAAACCCGTCATATTTTTTGTGGCTTTGTCTGAAAAGAAAAAGTACAGATTAAGCGGCTCATCAATGTCGGCTAATACCTGTTTACTACCTTTAGATAAGGAATACACCTGATTTTCAGTCAGATCCAAGCGCAGTGGTGATAACAATTGGTTGTTAAGTAATACCAAGGCAAAAAACACCACGGCGGTTAATATTAGGCTAATAGAAGTGGTTAATTTGTGTTGCATCATTAATCTGCCTTCTTTTGTTCAATAATAAGTAAACCTGCAAACAGCCAACTCAAGGTAACCAATAAAAAATACCCTAGGTCGTTTAAGGCAATCACACCTTTAGCCATCGCTTCAAAATGAGTGAGAAAACTAAAAGATGCGATAGTGTCTATCACTAAACTTGGTGCCCAGTTTTTAAAGGCATCTAATACAATATTGCTGCCACTGACCACAAACAAAAAGCACACTACCACCGACAAAATAAAGGCAATTACCTGATTTTTAGTCATAGCTGACATACAAATACCAATGGCTAAAAATGCTCCGGCCATAAACCAACTGCCAAGATAGGCCGCCAGAATGATGCCGTTATCTGGATTACCTAAATAGTTGACCGTAATCCACAGCGGAAAAGTCAATACCAAGGCCAACCCCAATACCAACCAAGCGGCAAGATGTTTAGCTAACATGGCTTGCCAAGTGCTGATGGGCAAGGTCATGAGTAATTCAATACTGCCGCTTTTGCGCTCTTCTGACCAAGTGCGCATGGCCATGGCGGGTACTAAAAATAGATATAACCAAGGGTGAAAATTAAAAAATGGCAACAAGTCAGCTTGTCCACGTTCATACAAACTACCAATAAAAAAGGCAAATACTGCGGATAAAATTAAGAATATACCAATAAATACATAGGCCACTGGCGTGGCAAAAAAACTGGCAAATTCACGTTTTAATAAGATCATCACATTACTCATTGCGCTATTTCCTTCTGAGTATCAATTTGCTCCTCGTGAATATCAACCTGCTCCTTCTGAGCTTCCGCTTGAGTAATCTCTCTAAATACATCATCTAATCTGCCTTGTTCAACAAACAAGCTGTCCACCGGTAATTTGCAACGTTGCACGTGGGCGGTAACTAAATGCAGAATATGTTTGTTTGGCTCAGGGATTAAGGTGACGTTGCCGTTATCCGGATCAACAACCATTTCAGCCACTCCTTCAAGTTCGGCCAGCTCAGAAATATCGGCTTTATAACTAAAACTCAACGTAACTGCGCCATAAAAACGGGACTGACGATTTAACTCGTCGGGTGTGCCACTAAACAATAACTTACCTTTGGCAATGATCATCACACGATTACACACCGCGCTGACCTCTTCGAGAATATGAGTAGAGATAATGACAATTTTATCTTTCGCTAGGTTTTTAATTAAGGCACGTACTTGATGTTTTTGGTTTGGATCCAGACCATCAGTTGGCTCATCTAAGATTAAAATTTGCGGATCGTGAATTAAGGCCTGTGCTAATCCTACACGACGTTTAAAACCTTTAGACAGATTATCAATAGGCTTATCCAGTACTTCTTGTAGTTCAACTTGCTGGATCACACTCTGAATGCGTGTTTGTTTTTCACTGCCAGAATAACCACGAATTTGCGCAATAAAATTTAAAAATTGCAGTGGCGTCATATCCCCGTAGGCCGGAGCCCCTTCTGGCAGATAACCAATCATTTTTTTTATGGCTTTTGGTTGAGAATTAAAGTCCAAATCAAAAATGCGGATGTCGCCACGAGTCGGCGCTAAAAAGCCGGTGAGCATTTTCATGGTAGTAGATTTTCCAGCACCGTTTGGGCCTAAAAACCCCACCACATCACCAGGTTTAATATCAAAGCTGAGGTCATCTACAGCCTTAAAACTGCCAAATGACTTAAATAAGTTTTTTACCGAGATCATAACAATCCTAAAATGATCGAAAACAACGGCTCTAGATATAGTGCTAGCCAGACTGTTTTCAATGTTTTAATGGGTTTATATCAAAAATTAACAGTTCATCTAGAACGATAAACAGATGAAGATCCATCCCTACTTCATCAGCAACGATGATTTTGTCATCATCTTAGCGTGAATGAAATAAGCAGCGGAATATCGACCTAAATTAACCATTAAGGTTCAGGCAATAACACCGGAATAAATGCTTTGTTACAAATACTCAAGACTGACAATTGCCGATTTTTGCCTTGGAAATTTTGCAGAATTACATTATTGTCCAGAGCATGAGTCTATTAAACACCTCCTTAACACTTCAGCCCTTGGATCGTCCGAGTAACTTTTCGATCATTAAGCGTTTGTTAAACTTAGTTTTAGTGATTTTGGGTGTGACTATTTGTGTGCATTTGTGGTTGGTTCATACTGAGCAGGCAGAAACTTGGTATAAGCAACAAGCCAATCAACTTGGCAGAAGTTTAGGTAAATTGGCGGCGCAAACATTAGTCTCGCCAATGCTCACACAAGACAAACAAAACATTACCCAGCAATTACATTATTTGGTCAGTGATCCCTATGTAAGCGCAGTTGCTTTATATAATCAAAAGGGGCAATTGATTGATGAGCTGGATTCCAACATCACTATTATCGCGCGTTATAAGGTTGATCCGAGCATCCCGCTGGTATTTATTCAAAACATCCGTAACCAAGAAAACGATATAGTAGGCTATTTACGTTTAGTGTTAGATGAAACCAAAGTGATGCAATATCATTTTGATTATCAACAACAATTGCTACAACAACTGGAAGTACTATTAGTCTTAGCAGGGATTATTGGTTTTATCATTTGCCGTGCGTTTTATACCTTCCGTTACCGCCAATACCGCAACCCACCCAATCTTGAGCAAGACTAGTGCATATTTCTAAGAGTGTTAAGGACATTGTAGCGACACTGAGCCATTATCTGCTCAGGACTTTCTTGCCGCAAGTGACTTAACTCATTGAGGATCAAAATGAGGTTTTGTGGACTGTTGCGTAAACCTTGTTTACCCATAGGCGGCATATCCGGCGAATCGGTTTCCAAGACTAAAGCATCTAAAGGCAGCAGCCTCACCACCTCACGAGTTTTGTGCGCTCTAGGATAAGTGATAACACCGCCTACCCCCAATTTAAAACCTAGTTCTATATAGGTATTCGCTTCCTGTAAACTGCCAGAAAAAGCATGCACTATACCGCCCCACTTAAAACGCTGCTGCTTGAGGGTTTTGATTAAATCATTATGGGAGCGCCGGTGATGCAAGATAACAGGTAAATTAAAATCGTTAGCAATCTGCAGTTGTTGTATAAGAACAGTCATTTGAAGCTCAGGCGCGATGTCAATAACGTGATCTAAACCAATTTCTCCTACAGCAACAATGTTGTCACTAAACTGACTGAGTAATTGTATCAATAAGGCTAAATCGGCTGGCTTGAAATGCTCTAAAAAATAAGGATGTAAACCTAAGGCAGGTTTAATAGCTTGATACTCTTGGCTGAGCTGCAATATTCCTGACCAAGTACTGGCTTGGGTACCCGGTATCACCAGTTTACCTATACCCAATTGCGCACAGTTTTCGATAACTTGCTGGCGATCCTCATCAAAGTCAGCAAAATCCAAATGGCAATGGCTATCGATTAACATGTTCAGTTACTCTCACATGCAAGCTTAGATAACAATCAGGGCATTAATCTTTGATGTTGCCACTGCTGATTGTGGTCAAGCTTATACAAAAATCTATCGTGCATGCGATGTTCGCCACCTTGCCAAAATTCTATTTCATGGGGTATAACTCGGTAACCTCCCCACAGACTGGGAAAGGGGACTTCACCTTGCAAAAATTTCTGTTTAGCCGCATGAAATTGCGACATCAACAGTTGTTTAGTGGCAATTGGATGACTTTGTTGAGATACCCAAGCAGCAACTTGACTCGGTTTAGGGCGAGAAAAAAAGTACTTAGTCACTTCCGCCACACTCAATGGTTGCGCTGTGCCACATACTTTCACTTGGCGCTCTAACATGTGCCAAGGAAAATGCAGGGATATTTTGTTGTTTTGTTTGAGATCGGATGCCTTTTTACTACCTAAATTGGTATAAAAAATAAAGCCCCCTTGATTAACATCTTTGAGCAAAACAATACGTTGAGAAGGCTGGCCACTAGAATCAACGGTAGCCACAGTCATGGCTGTAGGATCATCTAGTTTGGCATCTACTGCATTTTGCAACCAGATATCAAACAAATCTAAAGGATTAGCAGTCAAACTGTCCGTGTCCAAACCAGCCTTGTTATATTCTCGTCTGATATCACTAATGGATTGCATTGCCTGCTCCCTTTGACTCGTTAAGCCGCACTTACTACAACGTTTAGTTATCTAGGCCGTAACCTAAGCTCCGTAAGGCTCTTTCATCATCTGCCCAACCGGATTTAACTTTAACCCATAATTCCAAAAACACTTTAGCTTCAAACAAAGCTTCCATGTCTTTACGCGCTTCGGCACCTATGGTTTTAAGCTTGGCGCCAGATTTACCAATAACCATGGCTTTTTGGCTGTCGCGTTCCACTAAAATCAAACCGTTAATACGATACATACCGTTATCACTGAGTAAAAACTGTTCAATCTCTACGGTAACCGAATAAGGTAATTCATCACCGGTAAAACGCATGAGTTTTTCACGAATAATTTCCGAGGCCATAAAACGGCTGGAACGGTCAGTAATATAATCTTCGGGAAAATAAAACTCACTCTCAGGCAAACTTTGTTGTACCAGTGCGCGCAGCTCTTCAACATTTTTGCCGGTTTTCGCCGACACCGGCATAATTTTATCAAACTGATGTTGCTCACCTAACCAACGCAAATGAGGCAACATGGTTTCTTTATCTTTAACGTTATCGGATTTATTAACTATCAGCCAGCAAGGTACATTGTTCTGCTGAACTTTAGTTAAAACCATCTGGTCATCTTCAGTCCACTTGGTACCTTCAACTAAAAACAGTACCAAACCTACATCAGCAATGGAGCTCGACGCCGCACGATTCATGTAACGGTTAATCGTCCGTTTTTCCTCGATATGTAAACCTGGGGTATCGACATAAATCGCCTGATACTCTTCTTCTGTATCAATGCCCATAATGCGGTGACGAGTGGTTTGTGGTTTACGTGAAGTTATACTGATTTTTTGACCCAGTAATTTATTCAACAGCGTTGATTTACCTACGTTGGGGCGACCAACAATAGCAATCATTCCACAACGAGTATTATTCTGCATTGGATAATTTCTCAAAGGCTATTCTAGCGGCCTTTTGTTCCGCTTTTCGACGGCTATTGCCCTTGCCAACTGTGGCTTGTTTTAAGCCTGCAACAGAGCATTCAACGTAAAAAATTTGTTCATGGGATTGGCCGGTAATCTCGGTCACTTCATACAAGGGCAAAGGTAACTTTTTAGCTTGCAAAAATTCCTGCAAACGGGTTTTATCATCTTTAGACACAGCTTGAGGGTCAAGCTCGTTAAGTCTATCGCTAAACCATTGCAGTACGATGGGCTCACATACATCTAAACCTGCTTCTAAATAGATCGCACCAATAATGGCTTCCAGAGCATCGGCCAGAATAGAATCTCGTCTGAACCCACCGCTTTTAAGTTCACCTGGCCCTAACAGTAATAAATCTCCCAAAGCAAACTCACGAGCTAAAGCGGCGAGTGTATCGCCCTTAACTAGATTGGAGCGCATACGGGTTAATTTACCCTCTGGCTGCAATGGAAAGCGCTGATAAAGCGCTTTTGCGATGATCATGCCGAGTATGGCATCACCAAGAAACTCCAAGCGTTCATTATGTTTTTTATTGGCACTACGATGAGTCAGTGCCTTGGTCAAATTGGCCGGTTCTGCGAAGGTATAAGCTATTTTCTTATATAAACTTATATAAGGATCAACTAAATGCATCTAATGTATGCCACCAACACGTTCAAATCTGACACCGGTTGGGATCCACGAAGGTATCCAACTACTCGGTACCCGATCAAATTCAAAACTGATCCAAATGGCGACGGCCTTACCCACTAAATTTTCTTCAGGTACAAAGCCCCAAAAACGGCCATCTAAACTGTTATCGCGGTTATCACCCATCACAAAATAATGACCTTCAGGCACTAACCACTCATCGACCTGAGTACCGGGTTGACGATAATAATCTCCTGAACGGTTAGTGTGATCCGTAGTGCGATAGATTTCATGGCTTACTTCACCGAGTTGTTCAGTGTACCTTTCTAAGGGTGAGAAATTCTGAAATGCTTCACCAACACTTTCTAACTTAAGTGCCACAGGGGCCATAGGAAGACAATTATCCGCAGTATTACAAGCGGGTTTAATTTGCAGTTGTTTGTTACGATAAATCACCGTATCGCCAGGCAAACCTACTACTCGTTTGATGTAATCGAGTCTGGGATCAACCGGATATTTGAATACCACGACATCACCACGCTCTGGTTCACCCGTCGCAAAAAACTTTTTGCGCATGACAGGATCTTTTAAACCGTAAGAGAATTTCTCAACCAGAATAAAATCACCTACCAATAATGTAGGCATCATTGAACCAGAAGGGATTTGAAAGGGTTCATATAAAAACGAACGCAAAATCAATACAAACGCAATAACGGGGAATATCTGTTGGGCTGTATCCACCAACCACGGTAATTGTTGATCCGGTTGCAGTTCAGAATCACCGCTTTGCATATTGCCAGCTAAGGCCATACGCTCACGCCTTTTAGGGGCAAACAGCAAACTATCCACTAACCAGATAAAACCTGATGACAAGGTTAATACCACTAAAAAAATAGAAAAATAATTTGCCATTTATTTACCCACCTTCAGTATGGCCATAAACGCGTCCTGAGGGAGTTCTACGTTACCCACTTGTTTCATCCGTTTTTTCCCATCTTTTTGTTTCTGTAGCAATTTTTTCTTACGGCTAATATCACCACCATAACATTTTGCAATAACGTTTTTACGCAACTGTTTAATCGAACTTCTAGCAATGATTTGATTTCCTATTGCTGCTTGAATGGCAATATCAAACATCTGCCGAGGAATGATTTCACGCAGTTTTTCAACAATATCGCGACCACGGCCTTGAGCGTTATCTCGGTGAGTAATCATTGCCAAGGCATCGACTTTTTCGGAGTTAATTAACAGATCCAAACGCACCATATTAGCGATTTGGAAACGTTTGAAATTGTAATCTAACGATGCAAAACCACGGCTAGTTGATTTTAAACGGTCAAAGAAATCCACGACGACTTCGGCCATAGGTAAATCATAACTTAAGGCAACCTGTTTACCGTGATAAGTCATATTGTTTTGCGTACCACGCTTTTCGATACACAAGGTAATTACGTTACCTAGGTATTCTTGTGGTACTAAGATATTCGCTTCACAAATAGGCTCACGAATTTCCTGAATGTTGTTCACTGGTGGTAATTTAGAAGGGTTATCTACGTAGATAATTTCACCCGAGGTATTCACTACTTCATACACCACTGTAGGCGCTGTGGTGATTAGATCAAGGTCATACTCTCGCTCTAGACGCTCCTGTATGATCTCCATGTGCAACATACCAAGGAAACCAATACGGAAACCAAAACCGAGAGCTGATGAGCTTTCTGGTTCAAAAAATAAAGAAGCATCATTTAAACTGAGTTTGTTGAGGGCATCACGGAAGTCTTCAAAATCATCAGAACTGATAGGAAACATACCGGCATAAACTTGTGGTTTAACCTTTTTAAATCCGGGCAACGCTTGCGCCGCGGGATCTTTAGCCAGTGTGATGGTATCACCTACCGGTGCGCCATGGATTTCTTTAATGCCGGCAATAACAAAACCTACTTCGCCAGCGCTTAACACTCCAGTATCAGTGGCTTTAGGTGTAAAGATACCTACCTTATCTACCTGATGTATTACGCCATTTGACATGATTTTCATTTTGTCATTTTTACGAAGTTGACCGTCAATAATACGTACCAATGAAACAACACCTTGGTAATTATCAAACCACGAGTCAACAATCAGCGCCTTTAACGGTTTGTTTGGATCGCCTTCAGGACAAGGTACTTGATTAACAATCACTTCAAGTACATCTTCTATGCCAACGCCTGTTTTTGCAGAACAACGCACCGCGTCCATCGCTGGAATACCAACGATATCTTCTATCTCTGCCGCCACACGATCTGGCTCGGCTTGTGGTAAGTCAATCTTGTTAATGATCGGCACCACTTCCATTTCTAATTCAATGGCGGTGTAACAGTTTGCCAGAGTCTGAGCTTCTACACCCTGCCCGGCATCCACCACTAACAATGCACCTTCACAAGCCGCTAACGAACGAGAAACCTCATAAGTAAAATCCACATGCCCAGGGGTGTCGATAAAGTTTAACTGGTAGGTTTCACCGTCTTTGGCTTTATAATTTAAGGTAACACTTTGCGCCTTGATGGTAATACCACGCTCTCTTTCGATATCCATCGAGTCAAGAACTTGTTCGGCCATTTCACGGGCTTGTAATCCACCGCAGTGTTGGATAAGCCTGTCTGAAAGGGTTGATTTACCGTGATCGATATGGGCAATAATTGAAAAGTTTCGTATGTGCTTCTGTTGCATAGCGTTTTAGAAATATACCTAGTGCTGTTGCTTTCCCCAAGCGCTTGTTCGAACAAAAAGTACATGCTCAGGCGAAAGATGGGAACAATTGATTAAATAGGGCTGGATTTTACATTTTTATAGCTAACTTTGCGACAAGGATCTCATCGCAATTTGATTAATCCCACTCCATCACACTAAGTCAACGCTTAGCTCTATATTTGGACTGACTCAATTTAGTAAACCAAGTTGTTACTTGTATCGCCTGCTTAACAACGCATTTTCAGATCTGCTTAACGTCTATAAGCTGAGGTTGGGGTTCAATAAGGCCTAACAATTGTGGACAAAAATGCTGCTGATTTGCACCATTAAGATAGTTTTTTACCCCCAGAAACGCTATGAAGGCTAAGGTAAAACCAGCAAGTACTTGCCATAACTCCGAATCAAGTGCAAACATCGGTAGTACTAAGCTAGCTAATACGGAACCACTCATTAGCGCGAAGATGGGTAGTAAATACACTAATAATGAAGCGCTAAGTAGCCTTTCTTCTGGAATGCCTATTTTGATTTTTTGGCCAAGTTCAACTGTTTGTGCATAGGCCAGTTTCAGTTGTTGTTTTTTATTGGTAAAGGCCTTAGCCACAACACTGGTACCACAATTTTTTTGAGCCTGACAGCTACTACACGTTGTTTTAACTTCTGTCTCAATCCAAAGGTATTGTATGCCTTGTTCGATATCTATCCGCACCACAATACCGATTTCTTCAACCATGGTTATTGCACTAATTGGATAGATTTTAAAATGGCATCGGCGGTAACTGCCGGTATTTTACCCACCAAAGTGACACTTACCTCGCCCATTTGTCGAGTCAAAATAGTATTAGATTCATGACGGCCAATTAAATCCTGTGAAGCTTTAGCACTGGCCATGGGTTGCAAATAAATTGAAACATCAACTAAGCCATCAGTAAGCAAAATGTAGTCAACCAGTTCCCCCGTCATAGGCAGACGATGAATGTCTTGTTTAGCAACGTGCATACCTAATGGTAAATAATTAAGCTTCCAGCGCGGTGTTGTAGCTTGCTGGCCACGCATGACCAATATATCCGGCAACATTGGCAGGTCGATACGGGCGAAAAAGGGATCTGGCTGTTCAGTCACTTGAATAGCTGCCACCTGAATTTGTTCAAGTGGTTGACCTTCAAGATTCACCATATTCATTTTGAGTAATAAACCACTTTCCTGATCAAGCCAGAGGTTGAGACCAAAACGACTTTTATCATTACTGATTACTCTTATTTGCTGGGCCGAACGGCCAGAAACTCGGCTCCTGCCGACCAAGACAAACTCATAACTATCAAACAGTTTTTCTGGTTGATAAAAAAGCTCTGAGGGAAATGGCCCGTTTATCGTACTGGATTGCAAGCTATAGGGCGGCACGTTAGGTTCAAAATAACTGACTTTGTTACCAATTCTTACCACTTCCCTGCCTGGCCCATTAAGCAAATTTAATTGCTCCATTTCAATGCCATTTTCGTCGATAGCATGGCGCCACAGATAAGGCTGTGAATCAACTCCGGGCTTAAGTACCACAAAAGAAATACTGTAATTGAGTGACTTGAACGCCTTAGCCATTTTACTTAACCAAGCTTCTGCTGTATCTGAAGGGTACTGGCTAATTGCGAAATCAGCTTGAAGCTCTGTGTCTTGATTCTCCTGAGCTAAACTCTCAGTTGATATACATAATAAGGCCAGCAGTACCCCTATGCGGGGTACCGTTATAAATTTAAGGTGTATCGTTAAGAATTTCAGGCTGGAAATCATTTTTTGCAGGTTGCTCTACAGAACTAGGTGTGATGTTTAATTCTACTGATTTTAAACGCATTTGTTGTTGATGATCAGCAATAAATGCATTAATTCTACGTCTTTGTTCCATCATATCATTTTGTGGCATGGTATTGGTTTGTTCAAAGCTCACCGGCGACAAGCCACCAGGAATACCCAATATAGGTGCCGCTGAATTAAAAGGTTGATCAGCTTCATTTTGATTAAACTGCTGTACCCCAATGATCATCGCAACAGCAACAGAAGCGGCAATGGCCATTTGTCCACCTTGTTTAACGAAGGGAATGACAGAGCCTAACACAGGTAAATCGCGCCAATTTCTCTTAGGAGCCAAAATGGCTGGCTCAGATTCTAAAGCCAACATCACTTTAGCAGCGATATCAAATTGCATTTGCTGAGGTAACTCTTTGCGCAAGCCATAACGAATAACATGATAAGAGTGCCATTTCTGCTCTAAGTCTTTATCATTTTTAATCGCGGTAATTAACTCATTACCTTGCAAGTCAAATTGAGAGTTTTCACCATCAACTAACGCTGACAAATTTTCAAACTTCTGCGACATACATACTGGTTCCCGCTAAATTGATATTAAATATCTAAAAATTAATTTTAACTGAAGCTTAGTCGTTCATCAGCATGGGCTGAATGACTTTATCTAAAGCTTCTCGGGCTCGGAAGATACGTGACCTTACCGTGCCAACTGGGCAATCCATAACATTGGCTATATCTTCATAGCTCATCCCATCTAACTCACGTAGGCTAATAGCCATACGCAAATCCTCTGGTAACTGTTCAAGTGTATCAAACAACAATTTCTCCATTTGATCAGACATCAAACTCTTTTCAGGAGAATTGTTCTCTTTTAACGCATCACTGCCATCATAAAAATCCGCATCTTCTGCGTCAACATCATTTGCAGGAGGCTTCCTGCTTTGCGCAACTAAATAGTTTTTAGCGCTGTTAACGGCAATCCTGTATAGCCATGTATAAAATGCGCTTTCTCCCCTGAAACTCGGTAAAGCCCGATAGGCTTTAATAAACGCTTCCTGCGCTACATCAGATACATCGCCAGAATTTTTTACATACCTTGAAACTAAATACGCCACTTTGTGTTGATATTTTATCACCAACAAACCAAACGCGTTTTTATCTCCAAGCTGTACCTTTTCAACTATCTGTTGATCTGTTAATTGCTCGCTCATTCGAGCCCTTACTCCCTTACGAATTAATACTACGACTCATGCAAGCACTACTATTGACTATAGGATCTCAGTAAAGTTCGCTTTTACATGTTTTATTTGACAAAAAAATTGCAACAAAGCCAAATTTGACTACTACACAAGCATTCAATGGGGCTTTATGTATGAAATTACCAGTCAATTATTGTAATTTTTCGACTGTTATTTAGTATGACGGACTTCTGTTGGTTTAATTGAGTAGTGTATGCAGGCTAGCGTCGAACATCAATGTGATGTGCTTATTATTGGTAGTGGTGCCGCAGGCTTAAGTCTGGCATTAAAACTTGCTGAGCATTGTCAGGTCATTGTGCTGAGTAAAAGTGATATTTCAGAAGGTTCAACAAAATATGCACAAGGTGGCATAGCCGCCGTTTTTGATGAAGATGACTCTATAGAAAGTCATGTAGAAGATACCTTGGACGCCGGCGCAGGATTATGTGACCGCGGCGCTGTGCATTTTACTGCATCCCGTGCCAAGGCTTGCATGCAGTGGTTGATTAAATTTGGCATGCCTTTCGATCAAATTTCAGCTCAGGAAAATGAATCAACAACGACTGAAGCGCGATTTCATTTAACTCGTGAAGGTGGTCATAGCCACAGACGTATACTGCACTCTGCTGATGCCACCGGCGCTGCGGTACAGTTAACTTTAGTTGAGGCTGTCAAACACCATCCCAATATTCATTTATTTCAACGTTATAATGCAGTTGATTTAATTAAAAGCAGCACCGATAAAAACGCCATTATTGGTGCCTATGTTTGGAATAGAAAACGAGAAAGTGTTGAGGTAATTCGTAGTCGTTTTGTGGCATTAGCCACGGGCGGTGCGAGTAAGGTATATCAATACACCTCGAATCCTGATGTCTCTAGTGGCGACGGTATTGCCATGGCTTGGCGCGTAGGTTGTCGGGTGGCAAACATGGAATTTAACCAATTCCACCCTACTTGCTTATATCATCCTGAGGCTCGTAACTTTTTAATCACTGAAGCGCTGCGTGGCGAAGGTGCAAAGTTGTGCCATGCCGATGGTACTGCCTTTATGCAACGTTTTGATGAAAGAGGCGATTTAGCCCCCCGTGATATTGTGGCCCGCGCCATCGACTTTGAGATGAAACGCTTAGGCGCGGATTGCATGTATTTAGATATCAGCCACAAACCCAGTGATTTTATCGTTAAACACTTCCCGAATATCTATCGTAAATGCCGCTCTTTGGGCATAGATATGACTCGCCAAGCTATACCCGTGGTACCCGCTGCCCATTATAGTTGTGGTGGCGTGGTGACCGATTTTGATGCAAAAACTGATTTAGATAACTTATATGCCATAGGTGAAGTTGCCTATACCGGCTTACATGGCGCCAACCGCATGGCAAGCAATTCCTTACTTGAATGTATTGTTTTTGCTCATGCAGCCGCTGATCATATTATTCAACGTTTAGACGAAAAACACGTTATTGAGCCCATTAATGCATGGGATGAAAGTCAAGTCAGCAACTCTGACGAAGAAGTTATCATCCAACATAATTGGCATGAGCTAAGACTGTTTATGTGGGATTATGTCGGCATAGTGCGCACCAATAAACGACTTGAACGGGCACAACATCGTATCGCCTTGTTAAAACAAGAAGTTGATGAATACTATTCCCACTTCAAAGTCAGTAATAACTTGTTGGAATTACGTAATTTGCTGACAGTCGCTGATTTGATTGTACGTTGTGCACAACAACGCAAAGAGAGCAGAGGTTTACATTATAATCTCGACTATCCTGAGCTATTAGCTAACCCAGTGCCTACTATTTTGTCAGGCAAAACCACTGGCAATACGGGGTTATCCGCATAAAACCAGTCACTATGTAGCCAAAGGTGCAACCTCCATTCACCTTTGGCTAATGGTCTAAAAACTCCAACCTGCCGCTCATATGTTCAACCGTTTGCTGATTAAGTTCACTACTAATACAAAACTCTGTAACAGATTCAGTTGATATAGCCCGCTGTTGAAAAGTAATGGAATTAGGTAAAAAAAGTGGTTTCTTAAACTCTACATCACAACTTAATGCACCTTGCAGTTTGGCGGGGTGTGCATCACATAATGCTGAAAATGCTCTAGATTTCATCCACATGCCATGAGCTATATGTTGTTTAAAACCCAGCAATTTGGCACTCAGAGGATGCAAATGAATGGGGTTGTAATCTTGTGAACACTTGGCATACTGCCAACCTAAGCTGCTGGGTAAAGGCCAATGCTGGGCTGCGTTTGCTCCTTGCCAATCGGTTTCTGGAGCAAGCTTTGTTCTGGGTTTAGTTACTTTATCTGCCCTTCGTAAATATTGATGTTTAGCTCGCAACACTCGCTGCTGCTTAATAAAAAATTCTGTTTCAATCGAAAACAAACAACCAATCTTAAGTTGTCTGATTTCAGCTAATTGACAGCACACCTCAATCTGACTAGTCGGCGCTATAGTTTGATATTGCTCAATCATATTGGCGATATGCACTATCCCCATCATTGAGAAAGGAAAGTCCTTATGTAACATGAGTTTAAGTTGCAATGGAAACGCCACGGTATGTAAAAAACCTGGGTGTACTATGTCACTATGGTGCCACGCCGTAAGCTGATTAAATGCCTTAATTTTGTGTAAATCTAAAGTGATAGCTTCTACCCAATAACGTTCACTGGGCAAAATCGATTCTTTGATAAACACCTTGTTGGCTTTACATAAAATGGCGGGAATTAAGTATGCAAATTGAGGTACAGTAGGCAGATAGTGATCACGTTGCTGGGACATAAAACTACAGTTCTCTGCTCTGTTGTTGATAAAGGATCGCCCGACACAAACTGCGATAATCCTCTTGATTAAGTTGATCTTTAAATACCAGCAACCAATGGCGTTGACGTGGATCAAGGGGAGAAACCAGTTGAACCCACAATAACCAGTCAGTCAAACGAGATTTATCGGTCATTTGCCATTGGACTTGGTTGTTTTTATCCAAATAGCTCCACTGGCCTTGTTGGTTAAACGCGACCACAAACGGCTGAGTTTTGGCCGCCCTTTGCAGCGTTCTAAAAGCTAATACCACCGCCAGTGCCGCCAGAAAAAATTGCAACAACGGTTGATAAGGAAAGATATCTCTTTGCCAATGAAATAACGAAAACAAGATTAAAGCCCACAAGGTCACCAACAGCATAACTTTCAGCCGAGAGGGCAACACTTCGACCCTATACTTTGACACGACTAAGTATGTGTCCAATCATAGCTTTGATCTCATCATCATGACAGGCTAAATGGCCCATAAACCACGCATATAAATCAGGATCATCAAAGGTTAACAATCGTTCAAAAACCAGTTTTTTTTCATCATCTAACTCTGCAAAACCATGCTCTACAAAAGGCATAAACAATACATCGAGCTCTAACATTCCACGGCGACAAGCCCACTTCAAACGGCCTAATCGTTTGTTATCAAACATGCTTATTCCTCATTTTATGCATAGCCATCTATTTTATTTCATTGGCAAATTAGCAACATGATACCATTATTAAAGTACAACGCATTAAGCGATAAACTGACTAAGACAGTTTAATCCTAAACAAATGCTCAAAGTGGCAGCAAGGACAAAAGAGAACGATATGGTAGCGAGTGATTTTTATACGGTTTTAACGGACAAGGGACTGATTCAATTGTCTGGTCCTGAAAAAGAAAAGTACTTACAAGGGCAGATTACCGCAGACGTTAACGCACTGACGGCCAATAAGGCCTTATTAGCCTGCCATTGTGATTTTAAAGGGAAAACCTGGAGTGTCAGTTACCTCTTTTCATGGCAGCAAGATTTGTTGTTATTAAGCCATAGTTCGGTATTGGAAAAGTCCTTAAGTGAACTTAAAAAATACGGAGTATTTGCCAAAGTTACTATCACTAACGGTAGTGAAAATTGGCTAATCTCAGCCGGACTTGGTAAAGCTGTTGAAGCAGAGATCATCAGAGTATTTGGCCTCTTGCCTGAACTAAACCAAGAAATCGTACACAACGACCATGGTTTAGTCATGGCCTTACATGGTAATAGTACCCGCTATGTCATTCTACAACCGCAAACCGCTGCCAATAAAGTCTCCATCGACTCAACACCTGCTGGTGAGATCTTGTGGGAAATAGAAGATATTAAGGCCGGTATTGCCGACGTCCGTCTAGCAACCGCTAACGAATTTGTCCCGCAAATGATGAACCTACAACAACTCGACGCTATCAGTTTTAGCAAAGGTTGTTACATGGGACAAGAAGTAGTGGCGCGCACTAAATATTTGGGTAAAAACAAACGTGCTGCTTTTCGTTTGCATGGCGAAGGCTCTCATCAAACTCAAGCAGGCGACAGTCTCGAACTTCAATTGGGTGAAAATTGGCGTCCGGCAGGAAAAATATTACGTAGTGCGACACACAAAGGCCAAAGCTGGTTACTTGCCGTCTTAGCCCACGATACCGAAATAGGCTCGGTAATGCGCCTTAAAGAATCACCAGAGACGATTTTTACCGTCTTACCTCAACCCTATGAACTAGCCTAACAGCATAGTTCAAGCTTATTTTTTAATTAATATTGCGACTTGAGCAAGGATCAGCGCAATTATAACCTTAGTATGTGGACAATCATGAAAATTACTGAAAACACCGTAGCCTCTATTCACTTCACTGTTTGTACCCAAGACGGTACACAAATCGACTCTTCCCGGCAGGGTGCTCCAATGGACTATCTGCAAGGTAGTCATTATTTGATCCAAGGCCTAGAAAATGAATTGGAAGGTAAACAAGGCGGCGATAAATTTGTTATCGATGTCAGCCCTGAATTAGCTTATGGAGAACGCTATGAAGAGCTTGTGCAAGTCGTTCCCATGTCCATGTTTGCTGGTATGGAAGTGAATCCCGGTATGACCTTTCGCGCCACGACAGATGACGGCGAACAATCGGTAATGGTTATCGATGTTACTGATGATGAAGTTGTTATTGACGGGAATCATCCTTTGTCAGGACTTACCCTTAATTTTGACGTAGAAGTATTAAGTGTTAGAGCCGCCACAGATGAAGAAATTGCCCATGGCCATCCTCACTCTGCTCAGGGTTGTGGTCACAATCATTAAGAAATATTGATAATGACACAAAGTGGTCTGCTTTGTGTCATTGGCTATATTTGCGGCCCGTTATAACAACTGGCCCATTTAAAATCGGTAAAACACACCTCCCTTCCATAATCAATTAACATACCCTAGTCAATACAAGAAGTTACAGGTAATATCAACTGAGTTTAACGGCCACGAGAGCCTTACCTACTTAATGGATAAAACAATGCATAAATTGAGCAATCTGTTTGGCGAATTACGCCGACGAAAAGTTCTCAATACCTTGCTACTGTATGTGGTCAGTTCATGGATTATTGTGCAAGTCGCCTCACTTACTTTTCCCGCTGTGGGCCTGAGTAACAGTTATTTTCAGGGATTATTGGTATTACTGATTATTTTATTCCCCGTAGCCCTGACCATTTCATGGTTTTATGATGTCACTATTCGAGGGTTTATCCGCATTGCACCGTTTACCGAACGCAGAGTACTCAATAACATAGCGCCAATTATTGATCGTAGATTGTCATTAACCAAAGGTTTAAAACCGGCCGCAGTACATGATGGTTGGTATTTCTATGCCGAAAATGGTCCATTGGAAGGTTTGGAATATAAAATTATTGAGCCTATAACCATAGGTAGAGCCATTGAATGTGACATCACGTTACTGCGCTCATACATTTCACGTTACCACCTGCGGATTTTTTTGGACAATGAGGTTTTGTTTGCTGAAGATTTAGGTTCAGCTAATGGCACTGAAATTAATGGTAAAAAAGTAACAAATAAACAAGTACTGTTACACGGTGATGAAATTCTATTTAAAGATATTCTGTTCACCATTCGAGAGTACCGCCCCAAGATCCGCAACGAAGCCATGTTAGAAAAAACCACTATCCTACACAAAGATTAGCTTGACTGAATTAGCCGTATTTAACTTTAATATATGAATGTTGTTCAAGCTAAACATGCCTAGACTGTTGGCAATGGCTAGTTAGATTTTAAGGGCAAGGTTTCATCCAGCGCTAAAGTTGCATCAAGACTGGCTTTATCAATAGACTCTTCAGACTGAGCGGCATAATCCGCAACCAGCACTACTGTTACATTATCCCGCACTTTACGTTGCAAGGCAGTGCCAATAAATACCTCAACGGCTTCTGACAAGGGAGAGGTTCTTAAGATGTTGGCAATTTCATCATCAGGCATGATTTTGTTTAAACCATCACTGCATAACAAATAGATATCTCCCTGCCGACGAGCTATCGAACTGACATCCAAATCAAGTCTACTATTAGCGCCTACCGCACGAGTTATCACATTTGATGCAGGATGGTGCTCAGCGTCTTCCGCGCTCAATAAACCAGCTTCGAGCATTTCTTCTATCTGACTATGATCTTTAGTTAAGCGAGTTAATTTATTCTGCCGAAAACGGTAAATTCGGCTATCACCGGCCCATACACAATGGGCGTGACTGTGATCAAATAATAAGACTGCTACGGTGCTGCCAATTACTGTCTTAGGTGCAGATTGAGCGGCAATGCTCAGCAAACTGCTGTTCACTTCGATCAAGCCTTCTTTGACTAAATTAGGCGTAAGCGGAAAGTTTCCAGGTAGATTAAACTCCGCAAGACGATCGACTATCATGCTGCTGGCAAGATCTCCTTTTTGATGCCCCCCCATGCCATCGGCCACACACCATAAACCTATTTGCGGCGCGTTGAGAAAATCATCTTCATTAATCTTACGGATCGCCCCGATATCGGTATCAGCAACTGACAGCCAATCATTTTTCAACATGAATTGTTAATTTCCTATACATCAAAGCTTTTGCATCAATATTATGTAAAAAAGCGCAAAAAACCTACGTAAAAATATCGACTTGCTGAATATCAATCGAGACTTATGCCACTGAGTATAATAGTATTTTGCCTGAAGCTATTTTTCTATGTAGACTCATTTTCGACCGATAATTACCTACTTAGCAGCAAACTTCAATAACAAAGCTTTGGCAATTTAACAGTATGCGGGAGTCAAACTGTGACGGATATTTTGAACACAACAATTGGACGGTTTGAAATTCAGGAACTTATAGGCGAAGGCGCCATGGCCAAGGTGTATAAGGCCTATGATCCACAAATTAATCGCGCCGTGGCATTTAAGGTACTAAAAGAAGATCTTTGTGTAGACGAAGAGTACTTATCACGTTTTTTGCGCGAAGCCAAAGCCGCAGGGGCCTTATCCCACTCCAACATTGTGACGGTCTACGATGTAGGTAAAATTAACAAAACGCCCTACATGATGATGGAGTTACTCGAAGGCAAAGACCTGGGCGATGTATTAAAAGAAAAGAAAAAAATGTCGGTGGCAGAAACCCTAGTCATCGGTTTACAACTGGCTAAAGCCCTTAATTATGCTCATCAGTCCGGCATAGTCCATCGCGATATTAAACCTGACAACATTATTGTATTGCCTGATGGTGAGTCGATCAAAGTTGCCGACTTTGGTATCGCCCGCATGAATGAAAGCGAGGAAGTACAAAAAACTCATGTTGGTTCGGTGCTTGGCACACCACGTTATATGTCCCCTGAACAAGCACTAGGAGAAGAAATCGACGGCCGTTCTGATCTGTTCTCAGTTGGGGTAATTTTGTATGAAATGCTCAGTGGAGCCAAAGCCTTTGATGCAGGCAACATTGGCACTTTAATGACACAAATCACCCAACTCCAACCCGAGCCACTGCAGAAACTCTGTCCCGGCTTACCTGCGGGTTTGCGTCAAATCATTTCTAAATTATTGCAAAAAAAACCCGATAAGCGTTTTCAAACAGGTGGGGCTTTAGCTGCCGCATTAGCCAAAGAATTGGCCAGTGTCAGAGAGCAAGAAGAAGAACAACGTAAACATAAATATGTGCCCTTAAAAATCCGCTGGTCACTCTATATGAGTGTGATTGTGGCAGTGATCATGTTGGTCAGTATGACTGTGGTATTTACTATTCAATCTCGAGCAATGACTAGCCAAGCGGTTGATTCAGGCGCTTCCTTTGCCAAATTTATTGCGATTGAAACAGCGATCCCTCTGCTAAGCGAAGATTGGATCACCCTAGAAAGTTTTATTAGCGAAGCCAGTAGTCGCGATACGTTCAGCTATCTCATTGTCACAGACCGCTCTGGTACTATCAGGGGAGCCAGTGATCTTTCTTTGGTAGGACAACAGTATAAGTTAAGCGAAAGTGCTGAGCACGTATTAGAAAAAGATGATCTAACGACCACCAGTATAGAGCTCGCCAACGGCAACAAGGTTTTTAATATTAATGCGCCGATATTGTTCCAAAATACTGAAGTCGGTCACATCATATTGGGTTTATCACAAGCCAGCCTGGAGCAAGTGAAAAGTATCACCGGTTGGTTAATGTTGGGACTGGCATTAGTCACTATTTCTTCGGTATTTGTTGTGCTGTTTATTTTTGGTGCTTTATTGGCTAAGCCACTCAAAATACTTAATCGTGCCTTACAAAGTTATGCCGAAGGTCATCACGACACGCGTATATCTTTAAGTCGCAACGATGAAATAGGTGAGCTATTTACTAGCTTTAATAAGATGGCCGCGGCCGCCCACCATACCCTCGCCACAGACGAATATGAAGAGATAGAATCGAGCCAACCGTTTGAAATTAAAAATACCGTCGAAACCATCAACAAATCAGTTAAAACCTTATTGCGTAAGGTAAAACCGAAAAAGTCTGACAATACAGCCACTGATGCTAGTGAAGAAGCACCGGTAAACACAATGTTTGAGAATGATGAAACCATTTTGGCAAGCAGCTTAATCGAACTAGATAGTGCACTGACAAAATCTAAACCAGCCAAATCTGAGGGACCAACAAGTACCACTAAATCAACTGGGAAAAAAACCAAATGAAGGGACTGGTTTTTATCTTTTGCTGCTTAGCAGGCTTGTCAGGCTGCGCCAGCAGTGGTCGGCAAACTGTCGCACAAGATGCAAACTTTATCATCATCAAACCCTTACCACAGGACGACCTAACGAGCTTGGCCATCGCTTATCTTGGTCATCCACAAGACGCCAGCATTATAGCGCGATACAATCCGCAACTTAATTTGAGTAAAGGTGATGTAGTTGCCATCCCCAAACGCAATTTCAACCCCGCAGCCGTTTACGTTAATGGCTATCAGAGTATCCCGATCCTTTGTTACCACCAATTTTCCGCTGGGCCAGCTAATAACAGCATGGTGGTGTCAGCAAACAATTTTGAACAACAAATGGCCTATTTGCAGCAACATGATTATCGAGTGATCTCGCTGCAAGAATTTCATCATTTTACTCAGGGCCAACAGGCATTACCGGAAAAATCTGTGGTCATCACCATAGACGATGGTTATAAAAGCTATCTGGAAATTGCCTATCCGATCTTAAAAAAATATGGTTTTGCTTCCACCTTGTTTATTTATCCTGATTTTATAGGCGTAGGGTCCGCGTTAAATTGGCGTGATGTCGGCTTCTTGAATAATGATCCCTTAGTCGATATTCAGTCTCATTCTAAGTCACATGACAACTTATCTCCCAAAGCGGGAGGCGAAAATTCAAGTGCTTATCTGCAACGTTTGGCAACAGAAGTGTTAGATACCGA
The DNA here is from genome assembly GCF_001565895.1 of Paraglaciecola hydrolytica. Classification (GTDB taxonomy): domain Bacteria; phylum Pseudomonadota; class Gammaproteobacteria; order Enterobacterales; family Alteromonadaceae; genus Paraglaciecola; species Paraglaciecola hydrolytica. The sequence continues at coordinate 351,003 of NZ_LSNE01000006.1, read as the reverse complement.
TAAAATACTGCAACAAAAGATCCAACGTACAGCCCAATATTTTGCTTACCCATATGGTAATACCAGCCAACAACTCATCGACTTACTGGCGAAGCAACACTACCAACTTGGACTGACCGTAAAAAAAGGCAGTAACCCCACATTTGCCTCTCCTTATCTACTGAATCGCACCATGATCTACGCCGACGATAATCTGACTACTTTCGTCAAGCAGCTTGATGGCTTTAAACAAGTAAACTTAAAATGAGCGCAGCTAATAAAAAGTACTACCTAAGCGCGCTGATTGTCTGCATATTAAGTGCTTGTGCAACTGTCACTCATGAGCAAGCCGATATTTATTTACAACGCCAATTATTAGCAATGCAACTAGAAGCAGAAGAACAATACGCAGATGCGCTTATCCAATGGAAAATTGCAAAAACCATCTCTCCACAGCAAGCACTAGTGGATGCTGAAGTAAGGCGCTTAAGCCAGTTAATATCTCAGAAAACCGCTCTGCTTACCGCTCAGGCAAAAAAATTAACACCAGCAGCTAACTCCAACTCGCTAAAAACCATATGTTTGAAAATTTTGGCACTTGAACCAGATAATCAATTTGCCATGCAGCAACTTAGAAATATTGAATTTAAAACAGGGCTGTCTGCCGCCGAAAAAAAAACGGCCAAGATGAATGAGAACATCAAACTGAGTCAAACCCAGCAACAGTTGCAAAAAGCTCAGGCTGACTATAATCAACAATCACAAAACCTACTTAAGCAGAAAAACTTCAGCGCACTGCTACAACTAAGCCAAGATTATTTGCTAACAACACCAAAAAATACTGAGGCGCAACAACATCAATTGCATGCTTTGCTTAAATTAGCTGAAGTACATCAACTACGTGGGGAGAATGAACAAGCCATAGGCTATCTTGAACAGGCATATAAACTACAACCCACGTCGGGCGTATCTGACCAGCTATCGCAGCTAAAACAACAGGTATCAAACCATTATTTTGTGCAAGCTAATAAAGTATTAAAAAGCGATATTGATAAGGCGGTAGAGTATTTACAGAGCAGTGTCGCCTTTGATCACAATAATCAAAGCGCAACTAAATTGCTGTTTCAAGCTAAGCGTATCCAACAAAATCTGCGGCAAATAAAAGCAACAAACTGATGTTATGTGGCTTTTTTATACCAATTTAAGTGGATCAGTTATTTAACTTTTTCAATCGCTCTTTTAATTCAATGGCTTGTGCACGATACAGTTTGGCACTGCTGTGTTGAGGGTCAATTTCTAACACCTTGTTCCACTTTTCAATAGCCAAGTCTAACTCCTGACGGCGATAAGCGGACGAGGCTTCACGGTGATATTTATCACTGAGGTCTTTTTGCAATACCAGCATATCTTCTGATACTTGAACATTGGCCGGATCTAAAAGACTGGCTTTTTTAAGATGATCAAAGGCAGCTAAATTATCGTTATCCTGCAAATTTAATTGTGCAATTTGCGCGTAACGGTTTGCCGCTAAGGGTTTATTTAATGCGCTTAAACGAGCAGCATCCCCTGTTAAAGTTTTAATAACCAAAGGCCTAGCTTGTTTACTAATTTCGCCAAAACCTTGTAGTTTTTCAACCTGTTGCTGGGCCACAACAAAATCCTTTGCTTCTAAAGCCTTTAACAAACTAGCCAGCACTGTTTCTGCCGTTTCGACGGGTGCGGCACTAGTTAGTACTGCGGCCTTTTTGTTGTTACTAGCGACTTGGTCTTTATTGCTACTATCACTAGTCTTTACCGTACTTGCCTTGTCTGGCTTGGGATCTGTGTCGCCAATAGGGCTAACATCAGCCTTGCTGGCAACATCGCCTTGCGACTCTAACTGACGTTTTTTGCTAGCACTTGCTGTTAGAGGAATATTAATCGTCTGCCCAATATTCACCCGACTAGGGTTACTGATTTGGTTATATTTTGCTAAAGCATAAAATTTAAGGGCAGAACCGAGATAATTTTTTGAGAGTGTTGATAAACTTTCACCAGATTTAAGTACAACAGCAAAAGATTCCTGTGGAAAAAATGTTTTAGGATCCATCTCAATCTGAGTTAACAAATCCTTGGCACTTTTGCTATCCGGAATGCTGGCTAAATAACTCTGTAATTCAACTTTTGCCTGGCCCTCTTGACCATTCTCAAGATATTCAAGTGCCTTGCTAAATCGCAGTTTTGCTGTCAATCCTTCTTGCGCAACATAAACTATCGGTTTAACTTCTTGTTTAACTGTTTCAACAGGTGGGTTTGTGGTTGACGTCGACTGACACGCACTTAACCCCAAAGCAGTTAGCAGCGCGATGACAAGTTTGCCTTCCCTTAAACTAAACATATTCCACACCTATTTAATAAAATAACTAATATTTTTTACAATACGTCATAATGTTGCAATTTACCTACATATTGCAAGTCTATTGCGAGTAAATACGCATATTCACTTATGCTAGTGGTTGGTAATCAGAGTCAGTCTAGAGCAAGTACGGTAAGTGGTTTTAGGCAATATCTGTTGTATTAGATAAGGCATTTGAAGCTAAATATTTGATTCAGCCTCAATTATATTAGAAATTAATCAACCAGCCCTTTAGGCATATCGTTACGCATTTCTTGCCAGATTTTGCCACTTTTAATGCCATAAGTTCTAATCACTAACGGCACTTGTTTATAGTCCCCCTTCTGCGCTAACTCTAGTAGTTGTTGGTAATAACTACGAGTTAAATCACGAGATTTGGGATTGGAAAAGAAATATCCGCCGATCCTAGAGTACAAACCTTTGAAGCCATTCATCATTAATACATAAACTGGATTTCCCGAAGCAAATGCGAGATCATGTGACAAAGCATAATCATTGCCAGAAAAATCCGCACCATTGTCAGGTGCATCACAATACTTTTCTAATATTTCAATCGCTTTAGCTTGATTATTACGAATGGCACCACGGATAAATACCGCACTTAAATTGGTTCTAGCAGCAAGCAAATGATCAACTAATTCAGGAATGCCTTCTTCATCCAAGCGCGCCAAGGTTTCTAAAATATTAAGTCCAGAAGTTTCCCAAAAATTATTCACTTTAGTAGGTTTGCCATGTTGAATGGTCAACCAGCCATCACGAGCTAAACGTTGTAATACTTCACGCAATGTTGTCCGTGTGACACCAATAAGCTCCGACAACTCTCGCTCTGCTGGTAGAATAGTACCGGGAGGAAAACGACCACTCCAGATAGACTCAACTATATACTCTTCAGCAAACCCAGCTGGACTTTGTGCCTTATAAATCATTCACGACTCGCTTGGTTAAATTTGCTATTATTTTTTTGTTAACTGATTGTACCAGATGATATTTGTTCGGAACAATTAATCTTTATATACAACATTGACTGACTTAATTGACAATAACATTTAAAAGTTAAAATACCGTTAATTAAATTGCCATATTAGTACGTAAGCTTTAGATTTCCCTTGCATTTTTACGCTACACTATTTAAAACAACCATATAATAACATCAATATTCTCCAAGGATCTCTACTTATGCAAATGTCGATACCACAGGCTGTTGCTGCTAATTTTCTCGGCAAAGCGCCAACTTGGTACAAACAAGCCATTATTGCCTTTCTGATAATTAACCCTTTATTGTTTATGTACAGTCCTTTTTTGGCTGGCTGGGCCTTAGTTGCAGAATTTATATTCACCTTAGCGATGGCTTTAAAGTGCTACCCCCTGCAACCCGGTGGTATATTGTTAATGGAAGCCTTATTCATTGGCATGACCACGCCCGAACACATGAAACACGAGATGGTGGTAAATATCGAAGTGCTCCTACTACTCATATTTATGGTGGCAGGCATCTATTTCATGAAAGGTATGCTGCTCTATCTCTTTACTAAGTTATTGCTAAAGTTAAAAAATAAAATCACCTTATCCATCGCTTTTGCTGCAGCTGCAGCGTTTTTGTCCGCATTCCTTGATGCGCTAACAGTGGTCGCCGTTATCATGACAGTGGCAATGGGCTTTTATTCTATTTATCACAAAGTGGCATCAGGCAAAGATTTTCTATCTGACCACGATCATTCTCAAGACGAAGAACTCCCCCACCCTAGCCGTCAAGATTTAGAAGATTTTAGAGCGTTTCTACGTAACCTGATGATGCACGCCGCCATTGGTACCGCTCTTGGTGGCGTAATGACTATGGTTGGTGAACCACAAAATTTGATTATCGCCGATAAAGCCAGTTGGAACTTTATTGAATTTTTTATTCGAATGGCCCCCGTTACTATACCGGTATTCTTCGCAGGTTTGTTAACCACCTATGTCGTTGAAAGATTTAAACTGTTTACCTATGGTGCACAATTGTCTCCAGTGGTTAGAGAAATTCTGACTAGTTACAGCAAAAGCGTCGATGACAACATGACCACACAAGATAAAGCAAGATTAGGTGTGCAAGGTTTAATCGCAGTATGGTTGGTTATTGGTTTAGCTGGGCATTTTGCTGCTGTTGGTTTGATTGGTTTATCCATCATTGTACTAGCCACCTCAATGAGCGGTATTATAGACGAGCACTCTATTGGTAAGTCTTTTGAAGAATCACTACCTTTCACTGCCTTGTTATGTGTGTTTTTTGGTGTGGTTGCGGTCATTATCGATCAAGGTTTATTTACACCGGTAATTAATTGGGTATTGAGTTATGAAGGAAAAACCCAATTAGTGCTGTTTTATTTAGCCAATGGCGTACTGTCTATGGTCAGCGATAATGTGTTTGTTGGCTCGGTTTATATCACCGAGGTCAGTGCAGCCCTAAAAAATGGCACCATCACCCGTGATCAATTTGACTTATTGGCAGTCGCTATCAATACCGGTACTAATTTACCCAGTGTAGCGACACCTAATGGTCAAGCAGCCTTTCTGTTTTTATTAACCTCAGCTATAGCACCATTATTACGTTTGTCATACGGAACCATGGTCTACATGGCTCTACCCTATACCATAGTGTTAACCATTGTTGGTTTGGCCGGCGTTTATTTTGGTTTAGAGGATCTCACTTCCTGGTTATATAGCGTAGGTTGGATTGAGCATCACTCGGCAGTATCATCTGCCGTGTCCTCAGCCCACTAAGCTAAATAGGGAAACACAATTGTGATTAATTTTCTGGCCAACTTAGGCCGCCACAGTTCAGCATGGATCTGGTTACTGTTGTCGGCTTTCTCCCTCGAAGTCGCGGCGCTGTATTTTCAATACGGTATGGAGCTGCGCCCCTGCATCATGTGCATCTATCAACGCACAGCGGTGTTTGGCATCCTGTTTGCGGCGCTGCTACCACTGCTAAACAATAATATCATCAGCCGTTTACTAGCTTATGTGTTGTGGGGCGTCTCGGCGGTATGGGGTTTAGTTATTGCGCTAGAACATGTTGAGATACAAGGTGCAAAAAATTCCTTTTTTGCTACCTGTGAGATCGTACCAAACTTTCCGAGTTGGGCACCGTTACATGAATGGCTACCTAATATTTTTGCCGCCACTGGGGATTGTGGCGACATCGATTGGTCATTGTTAGGTCTTAGTATGCCCCAATGGATGGCGATAATTTTTGCGATTTATTCCGTCGTATTAGCTGTAGTCATCCTGTGTAAATTAATTAATAAAAAAGCGCGTTAAGCGCTTTTTTAATGTTTTTTTTGACGATTAAACCGTCAGTACTAATCCAAATCCTTCACAGGCCATAAAGCGATATAGTCTTCGAACTGCTCTAAATCCACGTCATGATCAGCGACGGTTTTTCCTCTAACCGACATGCCAGCTAAATGCATGGCAGTCTTTTTACCTTTATGTAATAAAGGATGCCACGAAGGCAAACCTCGCCCTTCATGTAAACGTCGGTAACTGCAGCTAGGCGGCATAAAAAATATGTCTTGTAGGTTTTCTTTGGTCAGCTTTACACATTCAGGTACTAGTTGAGTACGCTTAGCATATTGAGTACAAGAGCAGGTTTTAGTGTTTAATAAACCACAGGCGATGTTGGTGTAATGTACCTGCTCATTGGCATTTATTTGAGCCGTTGGTGTAGCTTCATCGACAGTTTCATCATCGATAAATTTGTGCAAACAACACTTTGCACAGCCATCACAGATCCCTTCCCACTCTGCATTGGTCATTTGCTCTAAGGTTTTGGTTTGCCAGTAAGGTAAAGTCATTTGTTGAATAACAGCCATATTAAGGCATCACTGCGATTATCGAAGTTTTTGATCGGTAAGTTATACTTTTCAGCCATTTCTCCCACCAAATTTTGTGCATTATCTTTGGGTTCAACGATACGGGCGATTTTGATGTCAACCAACCAGCCCTCATTTTGCATAGTAAGCATCAAATTAGCCATGTGCATCGAAGAATAACCAATGCTCAGCTCAGTGACATCCACTACCACATTTTTTACCTGACCTTTACCCGCCAGTTTTACTACATTTTTTAGCAAATGCTCAGCATCAAGAGAGGTTTCTACTAAGCCTTTGACCTCACATATCAAGAGTTTATTTGCCTTATCTACTTCATGGGTAAATGTAATACACACTGCTTATTTTACCTCGGTAGTGATAGAAAACTGGCCATGTAATTCTATTTCAAGCTGATCTTTAGTATATAAAGGCCCAACTCCTTTTGGGGTTCCTGTGAGCACTATATCACCGGGCAACAAAGTGAAGGTCTGAGAAATTTCACTGAGTAAGGCGTTAATCCCCACCAGCATGTCCTGAGTATTGCCCTGTTGGCGAACTTGGCCGTTAACCTTAAGTGCAAAATTGACGTTTTGATGATCCTTAATTTGCGCTTTTAACACAAAGGGCGAAAGTGGGCAGCTGCCGTCAAAAGCCTTGGCTCTCTCCCATGGATGCCCTTGGCGTTTTAAAGAATCCTGCACATCTCGCAAGGTTAAATCGAGGGCTAAACCATAACCCCAGATTGCCTGCTCCACTTGTTGCTCACTGGCTTTTATAAGTGTTTGACTAATCAAAATGGCTAACTCAATTTCGTTATGACATTCGCCTAAGTCCTGCGGGATTTCAATTGGCTCGGCAAGTGCCACCAAGCTGGTTGAAGGTTTGATAAATAACAGCGGCTTATCGGGTACTGCATTATTTAACTCATGAATATGCATAAGATAATTACGCCCGACACAAACGACTTTTCCAAGCGGTAGGTCGATTGCCTGCCCATTAAAAGCTTGATGTATATATTGACTATGGTTGGTGTTTAACAAAACTTAACTTCCTTTCTTAATCCGATCCGACAAATAACCAATAGACACTCCAAAATAGCTGGAGCGATTCCACTTCATTAAGGTATCAAAGTTGTCATACACCAAATAAATTCGCCCTGAAACACCATCTGGAGCAACAAGGCTTGCTTGTAGCTCAATTGCGGGTAAATCTTCGCCACCATAACGACGTACCCCCAAGGATTGCCACTGAGCTAAACTACGCTTATTGGTTTTACCTAAGCCAGCTAGCGCCATATCAAAGCCCTCGAGTAATACTACCTGACGGCCCCAAGTTAAATCATTGTTCCAACCTTCTGATTTTAAAAAATTGGCAATCGAAGCAAACACATCACTGCTATTGCCCCAGATGTCTTTTTTACCATCCAGATCAAAATCCACAGCATAGGCTAAAAAAGTCGTCGGGATAAACTGGCTCTGACCCATGGCGCCTGCCCACGAGCCTAAAAACTGTTCTTTGCTAATATGCCCTTCTTGTAAGATAGTCAGGGCGGCAAATAATTGTTTTTTGAAAAAGTCTTCTCGGCGACCCTCGTAAGCCATCGTCGCCAATGACGAGATCACAGGGTACTTACCCATATAAGTGCCAAAATTACTTTCGTTGGCCCACAAAGCCACAATAAAACGCTTTTGCACACCGTATTGTTGCTCGACTTTATCAAGCTCAACCTGATGTTCAGCCATTAGTTTCAGCGCTTTTTGTACCTTCCAATCTGGCACACGAGTACCAAGATATTTATCTAGAGTCAGTTTGCTTTCAGGTTGATTTTTATCCGCCACCACCGCTTTTTGGTGAAACTGCACATCACTAAACTGTTGCTCCACAAACGAGGCACTAAAGCCCTGAGCCACAGCTTCTTGTTTAAGCATGACGACATATTCACTAAACTCAGGTTTATCTTGAGCAAAAACTACTGTATTAACCAGCCACGCCATACTTAAAAACCAAGCAAACATCTTTTTCATTTAACTTGCCCTTGTTGCTGTGCCAAATGAATTTTTAACATATTTTCCTCTGGAGGTGGAAGCTGTAGGTAAAATCCCTTGGTATTTAATTCAGTACGTAACTTTGCCACATCCAGCCGCGCAAGTTGGCGTTCTGCTTTAAGTGGCATAATCATTAAAAAAATCGGCGCGCCGAAAGTTGTTAACAAAGTTTTGGGTACCTTTGAAAAATCATCACGGCCTGGCACATATAAATAGGTTTCCGCTTTTTTACTACTTTTATACACAGCGCACAGCATTAACTAGCTACCTTAGATTGATTACGCTTGAGTTTGTCAGTCAAGCCTAAGCCTTCTAACAACGTCAGTTTGGGAATAAAGTATTCAGCTCTCCAGTTGCTGATCAAGTCAGGTATCAGGCCTAAAGCTTGGGTTTCATCACGCTTAAACCAACACCAAGAAATCAACTGATTAACCTGCTTTTTGGAGCCAACCATTTCAATTGGCACCGCCAGCTCTTCGGCTACCTGCACACATATATCACGTACCGCCGCACTCACCTGTTTGAATTGAGGATATTCTGTTAAACGCTCAACCCTAGGTGGATAAGTATCAACCGGCGCATGCTGACAAGACTCAACTATCGCCAATATCGCATCACCATGGATGCGCACTTCATGATGATTGATGCCAGGAATACTCAATAAATTGGGTTTCGATTTAGGTTGTCGCTTGGCAATTTCTAACAAATTTTGTTCTTTCACAACAAAATTGAGTGCCATATCACGCTGCCGTGCGGTTTCCATACGCCACGCCGCTAAACGTTGCAATACCAACAATGACTTTCCACTTAACTGCCAATTGTGGGTGATACCTAAATAAACACTATCTAGCGGAATTAAACTTTGTTTTTTATTCGCCAGTGCAGCGATTTCAGCATAGATCCAAGCAAGTTTACCTTGCTCTTCCACTTTGGCTTTTAATTCAGGGTAGAGCTGCAACAGATACAACACATCATTTGCCGCATAAGCACATTGCTCTTCACTCAGCGGTCGAGCTAACCAATCAGTGCGTGACTCACCTTTATCGACAGTGACGTTTAACATCAGCTCAACTAGCTTGGCATAACCTAACGAGGTCCCCATGCCCACGACGCTGGCGGCAAACTGGCTGTCAAACACCGGCGCTGGCATTATTTTAAAAGCCTGCCAAAAAGTTTCTAAATCTTCAGAACAAGAATGTAATACTTTGACTACATCGGGATTAGTTAGCAAAGTGGTCAGGCTAGAAAAATCATCAATTTTTTGCGGATCGACCAATACCAGTTGCTCGCCATCAAATAGCTGAATCAGACCCAGTTGTGGATATAAGGTGCGGGTTCTGACAAATTCAGTATCCACAGCGATAGCCCGGCAAAGGCTGGCTTTAGTGCAAAAGCTTTCTAGGGCTACAGTGTCAGTGATAAAAGTATATTGCATAACATTCCAAAATAATAAAAAGCCGGCGTGGGCCGGCTTTTTACTTTATCAATAAAGATAAACAGCTGATTATTTATCGCGAAGTTCTCTGCGCAGTATCTTACCAACATTAGTTTTAGGAAGCTCGTCTCTAAACTCAACTTTTTTCGGTACTTTGTAACCCGTTAAGTTTTTACGACAGTGTTCTATGATCATTTGTTCGGTCAAAGCGCTATTGCGCCTAACCACAAACAACTTAACCAGCTCGCCCGTTGCCTCATTTGGTACACCCACTGCGGCAGCTTCAACCACATCAGGGTGCATGGCAGCAACTTCTTCGATCTCATTGGGAAAAACATTAAAGCCAGACACTAGGATCATATCCTTTTTGCGATCCACCAGATAAAAATAACCGTCGTCGTCGCAACGGGCAATATCCCCTGTTGATAACCAACCGTCCACAATCATTTCATTGGTAGCTTCGGGGCGATTCAAATAACCCAGCATAACTTGTGGACCTTTAACCAGCATCTCACCTGCTTCGCCGTGTGCAACCTCTTGCCCCTCTTCATCTACCAGTTTTATCTCAGTAGATGGCACAGGCAGACCAATGGAGCCTTTGTATTCTGTAATTTTTGGAGAATTTACCGTCACAACCGGACAACATTCGGTTAAGCCATAACCTTCTAATAACACGTGTCCGGTGACTTTTTGCCAACGCTCGGCGACCGGTCGTTGTACTGCCATACCACCACCTAAAGCAAAATTCAGACGACTAAAGTCCAAATCGGCAAAACCCGGCGTATTGAGTAAACCATTAAATAAGGTATTCACTCCGGTCAGCACAGTAAAAGGATATTTTGCGAGCTCTTTCACAAAACCTGGCATATCGCGCGGATTGGTAATTAATAAGTTGGGACAACCAAATTTAACAAAGGTCAGGCAGTTAGCCTGCAAAGCAAAGATATGGTAGAGCGGCAATGCGGTTACTACAAATTCTTCGCCTGGCTTAATAACCACTTCCAAGATGCCAGAAATCTGCTCAAGATTGGCGACGATATTACGGTGAGTTAACATTGCACCTTTAGATACACCAGTAGTACCACCTGTGTATTGCAAAAATGCCAGATCATCGCCAGTCAATTCTGGGCGTTGATAGTCATGCTTTTGACCTATTTCTAAGGCTTGAATAAACGAGACTGCTTGGGGAAGACTAAAAGCTGGCACCAGTTTTTTGACGTGTTTCACCACAAAATTTGTTATTACTTTTTTCAGAGGTGACAGCATGTCGCCTAATGATGTTAATAACACCGTTTGCACATTGGTATTCGCCAACACTTCGCATAGGGTATGGGCAAAGTTTTCAACAATGACTATGGCTTTAGCATCAGAATCTTTGAGCTGATGCTGTAATTCCCGCGCGGTGTACAAAGGATTAACGTTAACAACCACCATACCGGCGCGCAAAATACCAAATAAAGCGACCGGATACTGCAGTAAGTTAGGCATCATGATCGCGACTGCATCACCTTTTTGCAGACCTGATTGTTGCAGGTAGGCAGCAAAATCACGGGATAGTTTATCCAACTCATTAAAAGTGATGCTGCATCCCATGTTGATATAACTGGTAGTCGCTGCAAACTTGTTGACTGACTGTTCAAAAATATCCACTAGCGAGGAGTAGCGATCCGGATCTATTTCTGCGGGTATGCTGGGTTCATAATTTTTTAACCAGATTTTTTCCACTCTGCCTCCAGGCACTGCAAACACTTGTTTTTAATTCATCAATTCTAGGATAAAAATCAAATTGATTAATTAGGCTGTGTTTATTTTTAATTTTGACCCAAGGGGTACGACCAGTTGATTCTAACGAATGCTGCAGTAAAGATAAATCAACTTATCAACAAGCGATTAACAATTGCGCAATTTAGCTGATTAATCCTGATCTATCGCTATAGCTGTTCAATCCGTAGTTAAAAACTCGCGGATAGGTTGGGCAACCGCTTCAGGATTATCCATGTGTACATGATGATGACCGCTGCATTCTGCCGCAGTGAGTTGTGTCACCCAGTTTTGCCTGTGTTTAAACGCTGCACGCATAAATTCAAAACCCCGATCTCCATGCACCACCAACATGGGGCAAGTAATATTGCGCATAAAGGCTTCTGCTTGTTCTTCGGTAATACGTACTGATGAAAAGGTACGTAATTTGCGGTCGGTCTTAAAAAAATACTGCCCGTCTTTTTGTCCTACATTACGTTCTACCAATAAACCTGCTGCCAACAAACTCATGTCTCCTGCTCGCGCGCGGGCGGCTATGGTCTGCTCTAAACTGCTTGGGTGCCTAGCTTGACTTTGATTAGCCTTGATACGGCTTTCGATGGATTCTCTTAACTGCTGAGGACTACTACGGGCATCTTTGGTAATGGGCCCAAAAGACTCAATGGAGATAAGTTTAGAGACCTTGTCATTAAAACAACTGGCGTATAAGGAAGCAATAATACCGCCCATTGAATGCCCGAGTAAGATAAATGGCGGCCAGCCCTGAGACTCAACCAACTCATGAATATCCTGCACAAAATCAAGCAAATGATAATGATTGCCTAATGCACGGTGAGCCGAGTTACCATGACCGGTAATATCCAGCGCCACGATATAAAAATCACTTAAATGTTCAGATAAAGGAATAAAACTCGCGGCATTATCTAACCAACCGTGTAATGCCAAGATCATCGGTTTGTTGGGGTCGCCCAAACCTAAACCACTTAAGGTTAAATGAGCTAATTCAAAACGTAGTTCTTGCATTGACCATCCTGTTTTGAAAGTGAGTAATACCGATCCATAATCGATAAAACAACCATAAAAAAAGCGGCACTTAATTGCCGCTTATTTAGATACAGATTGCCGCACTGGCAATCATCTGCCACTAATTTTTAGAACGCTCAAGCTTAACAGGTTGAGGTTTAGTAGCGGCTCCAGCCGGTAAACTGTTGCCTGATGAGCGAATATAAATGTTGCGATGATAAGGTCTAGGATACCAACCACTCCAGTAATCATAAGGCCATACATGTACCGAAGTCACATCAACTTGTTGAATGTCTTTCCATAAGTAGTAGGCAGAGGCTTGCAGAGTTGGAAATACATACTTATGCTCACCCACTAGGCCTTCTTCTACACCACTAAAGTCACCGGTAAAGGTCATGGAGCGGCCTACTTTATACACCATAGGATCCATAAAACCACCGACATAAACGCGGAAACGTCCGATACTCTCATCCCCAGAAGTGGGACGGCCATTGCTCCTCAGAGCATAAAACACCACTTCTAATACCGTTTGTTCTGCTTTGTTTTCGATTTTAGCAATCACTCCACCCCAGCGTGCTTTTTGACCAATTTTGCTGTCGGCTTGAGATGCAGCATCTTCATAACTGACTAAAGGCGTGCCTTCTGGTAATTGAATTTTATCCGGTACCGTGGCGCAACTACTAACAAGTAGGGCCAACAACATCATGCTTATTTGTTTATACATATCTCTACCTCACTTGAATTTTCAGCGACTACGCTACCACAATTATTAAATTATTAACTGAACTCATGCTGAATTTAAAGGATTTTTTAAGGCTTGGTGTAACACGCTATTTAATAAAAACCTTACACAAAAGTATCAACACCTAATAACATCTGAATATCTTGCCGTTGTTGTTCTTTGGCAATTGACTGGTAAGCCTCAATGGCTACCTGCTGTTTAAGACCGTTTACTGCCCCCGAAGTTCCGCTCCCCCGAAAAGCCTCAGCTTGTTTGAATACTGGCTCGCTCCCCGATTTTACTATGGTTATTTCAGTGCTGTTTTTGGTTTCTTGTTTAACATTTTCAGGACCTACGGGGCGTGACTTATCCTTCCGAGTAAGCGGAACGCCAATAGCACGCAGCGATGATAGACCTGAAGGATCGATATCCAACCTTTATCCTCTTAAACTCAAAAGCAATACTCTGTAATAACCATAAGAAGTTGGCAAGGAACTGCCCTGAACATCTAGAACGGGGGCACTCATTGGCCGCGGATCTATCAAAACAAGGCAAATTCTGTTCCAGTTTTGACTATTTAAGGCCTATTCTCTGCCCGGCAGCTTTTTCCAAGTCACGGTATCGCGCACATAAACCGGCTGCACTTCTTCGGCAGTTTGTACTTGGCCTTGATTGAACAGTGCTATTGCCAAGGACTGCATAAATTTAGCATCGGGATACAAAATATCGGCAAGCACCTTAATCTGCTGATTTGCATCAAGCTCAGCATATGCAGCCCAACCTGTGCCCACGCCATAAGCCCCCGAGCTTGCTACTAGTAATTTAGCGGCCTCACTGGGTGGCAAAACTTGCTCTTCTCCCTGCAAACTAGCCAAACCATCAAGGACCTGATAATGGGCAAAATACACTTCGCCCATACGGGCATCAATGGCACAAAATACATCACGAGCTTGATAGGTTTCTATTGCTTGTTGCGCCATCGCCGCCAGAGTAGATACCCCAATAGCAGGTAAATTTGCCCCTAAAGCTAAGCCTTGCAACATGCCTGTCGCGATCCGCACACCAGTAAAACTACCTGGGCCACGCCCAAAACCAATAAAATCCAGTTGCGTTAATTCGGCCTTAGCCTCAGCTAATACCTCATCAACCATGGGTAATAAACGTTGGCTGTGTTGCTGAGGGCAAACCTCAAAGCGATTTACCTGCTGACCTTGCCATTGCAAAGCCACTGAGCAAGCTTCGGTTGCGGTATCAAGCACCAAACAATTCATGGCGTTTCCTCACTACTATTTAATTCATCTAAAAATGCCAGCGCTTTGTTTAAGTCGCGGGTACGTTGCATATTGGGCAAGCTGCCAACAAAGATTTTACCGTAGTCTTTGGTCACTAAACGGTTATCACAAATGACCAATACTCCCCTGTCGTTTTCATCGCGGATCAAGCGCCCTGCACCTTGTTTAAGGGCTATGGCCGCTTGGGGAATTTGCAACTGCGCAAATGGATTCCCTCCCCCTTTACGGCAATCTTCAATACGTGCCTGCAATAAAGGATCATCCGGCGAGGCAAAAGGTAATTTATCAATTAATACACAAGTTAAGTCATCCCCCCGTACGTCGACTCCTTCCCAAAAAGCACCAGTACCCAACAATACTGCATGTTTATTGCTGATATATTCGTCTAACAAAGCCCGTTTGGTGGTAGTGCCTTGCACTAACAAAGGATTATCAATTTTGCCTTCTAATAACTGAGCAATGGCTTTGAGGGTAGCATGGCTAGTAAACAGCAAAAAACAACGGCCACGACTGGCTTTAATTAACTTAATGGAAATATCCAGCAAGGTATCGCGCATCTCTCGGGCATTAGGCTCTGGTAAAAAACGCGGTACACATAACATCGCCTGTTTAGGATAATCAAAGGGGCTATCGAGAGACAGAGTACGAGCATCCATCAAGCCCATCTGCCGCTGAAAATGGGTAAATGCGTTATCGACCATTAAGGTAGCTGAAGTAAATACCCAAGAACGTTTTGGCTCGGCAATAAAACTGGCAAATTTAGTTGCTATGCTTAAAGGGGTTAAATGCAAAACGATATGGCGCAAAGTGGTCTCGTACCACAAGCTCACACCGAGTTTTTGAGCGTCGGTTAAACGTTCAAGTTTGCCTTGATTTTCGACCACTCGCTCATACAAATTATCTAAATCTTTATCACGACCAACATGTAATTTAAGCACTTCAGCGAGGATTTTTAAGCTGTCGTCCAATTTACTAAGATGCTGCTGAATTTCTTCGTTTTGTAACAACTGACGCCAGTTACCTTTTTGTGGATTTTCTGGAAAATACAATCGAAAATCTGCCACGATCATCTTACATTTATCCGCTGCCGTACTGATCTGTTTGGCATCTTTTAATACCGTGCGAAACACCACATCAATATCCCGACAGATATCATGTAATTGGCGGCTTGACAGGGTTTCACCAAAATACTCGCTAGCGATATCGGGAATTTGATGAGCCTCATCAAACACCACCAAATCGGCTTCGGGGATAAGCTCACCAAAACCGGTATCTTTAAGGGCCATATCAGCAAAAAATAAATGATGATTAACCACAATCAAGTCAGCATCCAACGCCTTACGCCGTGCTTTGACTAAATAACAATCTTCGTAATCGGCGCAATCTTTGCCCAAACAATTGTCGGTGGTCGAGGTCACAAAAGGCAATACCTTGGCATCTTCGGCCAAGCTTTTGAGCTCACCCATATCACCGCTTTTAGTACTGGATGACCAACGCCTTACTTCACTCAATTCACCTAATACCGTAACATCCAGTAAATTACTGTTGCCACCATGCTGACGCAAACGATGTAAGCACAAATAATTCGCCCGCCCCTTTAACAAAGCGGTTTTACTGTTGCTGCCCAGGGCTTTTTTAATCAAAGGTAAATCACGATGAAACAACTGCTCTTGCAGGTTTTTGGTACCGGTAGAAATGATGGTTTTCTTTTTCGACTCGATGGCCGGTACCAAATAAGCAAAGGTTTTACCTGTGCCCGTACCCGCTTCAACGATCAATGGCACCTTGTCGATGATAGTCTGTTCAATGGCCGCCGCCATATCGGTTTGTGCTTGTCGTGGTACAAAACCATCAATAGCACCAGACAAGGTGCCATCGGCAGCAAATAAGTAGGAAGTACGAGACATGGCACCTTGCAGAATAAGTTAATGATTGAAAACGCGAGGGATTATGCCAAAAAGATGGGCATTAGTCTTTTTATAAAACCTAAAATATTATGTGCTGCAAACTCTGCGTTTATCGCGTCGCGAAAGAGCTTGAGCTTAGCTTTCAGGCTCTTCAGTGTTCACTATAGGCTGTTTGTTTTCAAACCACAGTTCTTTACGATGTAAGGGGGTTTTGATAGGCAAATAGCTGTTTTGTAATTGATAAAAAGTGCGGTTTTTAAGATCTGAGGCGTCAATATAAGGCTGGTGTACTTGTAAAAACAGCTCATCAAACTTGCCATTTTTAATCGCCATCTCTAAACCTGTTTGGATCAGATTGGCCAGCGGTACACTCTTTTTATTCACAAAATAATACATGGCAGCGGGATAGCGTACGCCTAGCTTATTTTCAATTTCTAGATTATTGCGTGAATTGTTGTTTTCGAGCTCATCCCATATTTCCACAATTGAACGTGGGAAAAAATCTCCCTGTGCACTAACTAACATGCCAAACAAGGCATCGTGATCTGAAGCGGTTAATACATCAAATCCATTGGCCTGCATTATACGGGTATCAGGCCAGTCACTGCCTTGAATAGGATTCAGTTTTAGCAAATGTTCTAAGCTTTGAATATATTTAAAACGTGAGTCCATGTCTTTACGAATTAAAAAAATCCGCCAGCCGATCAAACCTTTATAAATGGGAATACGCACTGGCAACAACACTTCTTCACGCTGCTCGTCAGTCATGCTCCAGACGACGTTGACTTCGCGGTTATCCATCAAACGTTTGAGGGCTTTACTTTGTGGCATTATGCGATCAGAAGCGATAAGTCGATAATTCACACCGGTCTGATCCAGCGCCAACGCCAGCAATTTTAAAGGATATTCACTACCTTTGTCGTTTTCAGACATAGGACGGGGATAATTGATCCGCCACGATGCCGCCGAGCTGCTAAAACTCAATAACAAGGTCAAACACAGCACATAACGCATGTTAATCATTACAGTCTCTTGCTTAGGGGAAACATTTTTTCAAGTTGTTTTTCTTCATCATCGATCACGGTAATAATAATCTTTAACTGCTGATCGGGCATAAGTTGCATAGTATAAGAAGAAGAACCATTCACTTGTAGTTGCCCCTCTTTATCGAATAACTGCCAACGTATATTAGTAAACAACAAACTATCCGACAAACGCATGGTTTGATTAACCTCTGGTACAAAGTTAACAATACCCTTGGCATGTAAACGTCTGATAAAACGACTAAATATCGCTTGCAGTGCCTTTTGACTATTTAAAACGGTTTTGTTGTGATCGCCAATAATAATACTGGGCAACAAACAAAATGTAGCGGCTAACTCTGGTTTATTATTATTAAATGTCTCGGCAAAATTTGTTAAAAATTGCTGCACGTCAACAGACTCTAGAGTACTCGAACCGTCCATTATTCTATCCCGATAAATTTGTGAGTTTGTAGCGATAAACGCCAGTTACGTTGTATGCAGACTTTAATAGCCAGCTCTGTTGCGCGCTTTTGCTGACTAATAGGTTGTAAGTAAATCAGTGGTTTGTTTGTCGCAGGCAAAAGCTTAAGCACCTGATCCAATTCTTCAATATGTTTTTCCATGGCGACGGGGTGTTTTATCTCGTTCGCTCGTTGCATCGCACTGGCAAGCACGGGTTTGCCACCGGGCATATTTACTTTAGGTGAAACTGTTACCCAAGTATCAACATGAGTTAGGATCTCATAAGTACCGCTGGTTTCAATTTGCACGCTATAACCTAGTGTAATTAAATGGCTTGTTAAAGGCACTAAGTCATACATACAAGGCTCGCCGCCACTTATCACCACATGCTTGGCCTGATAACCTTGTGCAGCAAATAGGGCCAATAACTGCTCTACCGAGTGTGTAAACCAATGCTCTGACTCAGCTTGTTCCGCCATCACCACGTCCCTACTGCGCTCTAGCATAGGATCAATAGTCCAAGTATGTTTGGTATCACACCAAGGACACCCCACAGGACAACCTTGCAGGCGTATAAAAATCGATGGAACGCCAGTAAAACTGCCCTCCCCTTGGATCGATTCAAACACCTCATTTATTTTGTACTGACTCAAGACCGCTCCTTTTAGTTTTATATTTTCGGCACTTGTTTTGTGCGCCCGTTTTTGACGCAGTTTTTATAAGCAAGTTTCTGGGAATTCCCCACAGGATCACTTAAGATCTTAACCAATTGTAGTTAGATAAAGAAGTGAAACATGACAGCAGCTAAAGCGGTAGTAATATTTTCAGGCGGGATGGATTCTTTTACCGTACTTAATATGGCCGTTAATCAAGGATATGAGGTTTATGCCTTGTCTTTTAATTATGGTCAGCGCCACAAAAAAGAACTCGATTATGCCGCTCGTGCCTGTGCCAATTTACAGGTGCAACATAAAATTATTGATATTTCAGCCATTAATGAGCTTATCGGCGGCTCGTCGTTAACGTCTGATATTGACGTTGCAGAAGGCCATTACGAACAAGAAAGCATGCTTACCACAGTGGTGCCCAACCGCAATATGATCTTACTGTCGATGGCGGTAGGTTACGCGGTTTCACTAAAGGCAAGCAAGGTTTTTTATGGCGCTCATTCAGGCGACCATGCCATTTACCCGGATTGTCGTCCAGAATTTGTCATTAAAATGAATGATGTGTGCGCCATAGCCAACTATGAAGCGGTGGAAATAGTCACACCTTTTTTGTATGACAGTAAAATTGCCATCCTTAAAACCGGACTCAATATAGGTTTAGATTATGGCCAAACTTGGACCTGCTATAACGGCCGCGCCAAAGCTTGTGGAAAATGCGGAGCTTGCCAAGAAAGACTCGAAGCTTTTGCTGAAAATGGCGTGAATGATCCACTGGAATATGAATAACAGATGAGAAAATAACGGCTAGTCCTAGCCGTTATTCAAAAGGATTATTCTTGATTTTTATATTTACGCGCTGCATTTTGAATACTGTGATGCAGTTTGCCCATGGTTTTATCTTTGGCACGTCGTTCCGCAAGACTAGCATTATTACGTTGTTGTTCACGTAACAACTTTTGGTAATTGCGCAAACGCCGCTCATCAATATCACCACGATTCAGTGCGCTCTGTATCTGACAGCCAGGCTCATTGTTATGACTGCAATCATTAAAACGACAGTGGCTGGCTAAGGAACTGATTTCAGCAAACGTTTCAGCCACTCCACTCGCACAGTCTGCCAGTTGAATTTCGCGCATTCCCGGCGTATCAAGCAGCAAACAACCATTGTCCATCATATGTAAAGAACGGCCTGTGGTGGTATGTTTTCCCTTGCTGTCGTCATGACGAATTTCGCCAGTCAGTTGTATGGGCTGACCAAGCAAAGTATTAACCAAGGTCGATTTACCTACCCCTGACGAGCCCATAAAAGCCAGAGTTTTACCCGTTTTACACCAAGGCGTAAGTACTGCAACACTGGTGAGATCTAAAGCATTAATCGTTTCAATGATTAACAGGCTCGACAATTGTTGAACCTCTTGTTTTAAAACTTCAGCATCAGCACATAAGTCGGCTTTTGTTAGTATGACAAGCACTTCTGCCTGCGCCTCATGACAAAGCGCCAGATAACGCTCAATACGGCTCAGATTAAAATCATCGTTCAAAGAACAAACAATCATGACGGTATCAATGTTAGCGGCAATCAATTGCGTGTTTATTTTACTGCCCGCCGCTTTACGCTGAAATAACGAACGACGTTCTAATAATCGAATAAATTGCAGTTGTGGCGAGAGTAATAACCAATCCCCCACTGTCATCACAGGCAAATTAGCCGTTATTAACAAGGTGATTTCTCCTTGTTCAGTTAATAGCTGATAGCGATTGCGATGATGCTCACTGACTCTGGCAATAATAGTAGTGCCGATGTCGTCAAGAGTGAGTTGTTGTTGAAACGTGGTTTGCCAACCCAATTGTGGCAACGAGTAATTTGTATTCATGTTGGTACCCAAATTCTACAGGTGCGCAGAGACACCACTAATATTTAGTAGCCACCTGCATATACAGTTGGCCCTTAGTGAGTTTGGGTAAAGAGCAGAAAAAACAGAAAATTCGTTTAGTGGAGCTCAATTACCCAAGTTTAAAACTCGTAGCAAAAGCCATGGATACAAACATCAAACACTCCTTAATTTATCTCGTTTTAAAAATTGTTTTGCTGTTGAGGTAGCAAACCTACCACTACAGCCAAGTCATTGACTTAACTTTATTTTTTCTCAACCATTTGAATAAAATAACTCACCTCTTTGATCAAATGGCGTAACACAGGGTTCAAACGGGTATTTTTACCGTTCATCATAAACAGCTCATGACTAAATTCAAACATGCTGCCACCCACGGGCACTAGGCCTAAACCACTGCCTTGATTTAACAACACATAATCCGGTAATAAACCTACATATTCACCGGTCATAATTGCCGATAAACAGGCATCAAATGAATCTGAAAAGGTCTGAATCGACATACGTCTGTCATCAGAGATGTAGTTGGCCGAAGACAGACCGGAAATACCAATCGCTGGATAATCTTCAATACGAATATTATGAGGTAAGGCTTCTTTATACTTAGCTAAAGCATGAGATGGCGCACAGTATAAACGTCCTTTACAGGTGACTTCGGTGGCATGAAAAGTCACAGATTCC
Organism: Paraglaciecola hydrolytica; assembly: GCF_001565895.1. GTDB lineage: Bacteria > Pseudomonadota > Gammaproteobacteria > Enterobacterales > Alteromonadaceae > Paraglaciecola > Paraglaciecola hydrolytica. The sequence continues at coordinate 329,866 of NZ_LSNE01000006.1, read as the reverse complement.
GGCTTTAACATATCGTAAGTGGATAACACCAAATGACATTCGCCCGATAAAGCCACATGCTCAACTTCATTGTATAAACGAGTTTGAATGTTGACGTGAATATCCACAAACTTTTTCATGGTACTTTTCACAGCCTTACTCACCGCCAAATGATAGGACAGGGGTAACCCCGCCATCATCACCAAAGTAATATGGCCAGAATAATCGTCATGTAAACTTTTAAGGTTAAATACAAAGTTATCGAAGGCATTAAATATACGTTTAGTTTCTTGAAAAACCACTTCGCCTTCTTTGGTCATTTGAAAACCACCACGACCGCGATGGCACAATACCAAGTCCAGACGTTCTTCTAGTTTTTTAATGGCCGCGCTTATATTGGGGCGCTGCATACGTAACACTGGCTCAGCGGCAGTAAAACCATTACAGGATGCCACAGCATAAAACACCCTGAGTAATTTTATATCGGATTCTTGGAGACGATTTAACATGGACAGCACCGTATATAGGTATAATTATTGATACTAAACTACATCTTAGAAAAGTGATAGCCAGATTACAACGGAAATTTAACAAATATACATAAAATCAGTACTAATCGACTTACCGTTTTACTCAAGGGCATTGCTCCTTGAAAGGATATCAATCACCCCAAGCCTGTTATGAAAGTTTCACCACTTGCTGGCGATACATCTCAATGTCATCGCGTAAACTAGCCGCTTTTTCAAACTCAAGCTCTTTGGCAAACTTAAACATTTGTTTTTCCAGCTCGCTGATTTTTTGCAGTACCTGATTCAAGCTCATGCTTTGATAGTTTTTGCCTGATTCAGCCACCTTACGCAGTTTAACCTTACCATCACTACTACCATCTCCCACGTCCATAATATCGGTAACCGCTTTATACATTTGTGTAGGGGTAATGCCATGTTCAAGGTTATAAGCCGTTTGTTTTTCGCGACGCCTGTCGGTTTCATCCATGGCGCGTTGCATCGAGCCAGTAATACGGTCGGCATAAAGTATAGCGCGGCCTTTAAGATGGCGTGCAGCACGACCTATAGTTTGAATAAGCGAACGGTCAGAGCGTAAAAAACCTTCTTTGTCAGCATCTAAGATAGCCACTAGTGACACCTCTGGCATATCCAAACCTTCACGCAATAAGTTAATGCCGACCAAGACATCAAACTTGCCAATACGTAAATCACGAATAATCTCGATACGTTCCACCGTATCAATATCAGAGTGCAGATAACGCACTTTAATCCCATGTTCGTCCAAATAATCACTTAAGTCTTCGGACATACGTTTGGTTAAGGTGGTGACTAAAACACGCTCATTAAGCGCCACACACTTATGAATTTCAGATAGCAAATCATCCACCTGAGTACCCACTGGGCGGATCTCAATGGTTGGATCCACTAAACCCGTCGGCCTCACTACTTGCTCGACGATGTCGTCTGGTACATTTTCCAGCTCAAACTTGCCTGGTGTTGCCGAGACATATATGGTTTGTGGAGAAATACGTTCAAATTCATCAAACTTAAGGGGCCGATTATCTAAGGCCGAGGGCAAACGAAAACCATATTCCACCAAGGTTTCTTTACGTGATCTGTCACCTTTATACATGGCGCCAATTTGCGAGACTGTAACGTGAGATTCGTCAATAAACAATAAACCGTCAGCGGGAAAATAATCAATCAAGGTGGGTGGTGGATCGCCCGGTGCACGGCCAGATAAATAACGTGAGTAGTTTTCGATACCTGAGCAATAACCTAATTCTTGCATCATCTCAATATCAAATTGGCAGCGCTGGCTGATACGCTGCTCTTCTACCAATTTGTTTACTGAAATCAACTGAGCCTTACGCTCTCTTAACTCGTCTTTAATGTGGGTAATGGCATCGAGGATTTTTTCACGGGGAGTCACATAGTGAGTTTTGGGAAAAACCGTAGTACGGGTCACGGTTTTTTCCACCGCTCCCGTTAAAGGGTCAAAAATACTAATGCGCTCGATTTCTTGATCAAATAACTCCACTCGAATACCGTGGCGTTCAGAGTCTGCCGGAAACACATCTATCACATCGCCCCTGACTCGAAACGTGCCACGTTCAAAAGCCACATCATTGCGTTTGTATTGAATTTCAGCTAAACGGCGCAGTATATCGCGCTGATCCATTACATCACCTACCCGAAAATGCACCAGCATTTTCATATAGGACTCAGGGTCGCCCAAACCATAAATAGCCGACACACTAGAAACAATAATAACGTCACGTCTTTCCATCAGGGACTTGGTGGCTGACAAACGCATCTGTTCGATGTGCTCATTTATCGAGGCATCTTTTTCAATAAAGGTATCACTAGAAGGCACATAGGCTTCTGGCTGGTAATAGTCGTAGTAGGAGACAAAATATTCCACGGCGTTATTGGGGAAAAACTCCTTCATTTCACCATAAAGCTGGGCGGCTAAGGTTTTATTGTGAGCCAAAATGAGGGTAGGCCTTTGCATTTTTTCAATGACATTAGCCATAGTAAAGGTTTTACCTGAGCCGGTTACACCCAGTAATATCTGCCGAGCAAGACCATCTTCAAGCCCTTCGACTAAGGCTTTAATGGCTTTGGGTTGATCACCCGCGGGGCTGTATTTTGCGCTAAGTTCAAATGCTCTGCTCATGTTTAACTAACTTTTTCTGATAAATTCAATTCGGCAACTTGAGTATGTAAGACCTTTTTAAACCAACTAAAAGCCAATATGGCCACCAGTAAATTAGCCACCACCGCGGAGACAAATAAACCGGACAAGTCATAAAGTTGGCTGCCAATATAAGCAAAAGGCACAAACACCACAAACAAACGTACGATACTCAAACCCAAGGCTGCCATCGGCAAGTGCATGGCATTAAACGATGAGTTGGTTAAAATAATCACACCCTGTAAACCATAACCTAAAGGCACTATGACTAAAAATAATTGAATAATACTGGCTACTTGAGGATCATCAGTAAAAATATCCGCTATAAAATGCGCACCCAATGCCACCAGCACAAAAATAAACAACTGCCACAGCAAAACAAATTTAATACACAAATTAAAAGCTTGTAACACCCTATCTAACTTGTTGGCACCGAGGTTTTGACTGATAAATGGAGGTAAAGACATGGATAACGACAACACCACTATGCTGGCAATGGACTCTAAACGACCACCCACGCCCCACGCTGCCACGGCAATAGAACCATAACCTGCCACAATGGACGTCACCACACCAGTCGCGATAGGCGTAAGCATATTGGCACCTGCCGCCGGCAAACCAATTTTTAAAATACCGCCGCAACTACGTTTAAGTTCTGGCCAGTTTAATAATCTAGCCTGCATTAACTGACGTTTTACCGCCAACAAATAAATGATATAAAACAAGCCAATAGCCCAGGATATTAAGGTTGCAATGGCGGCCCCTTGAATACCTAAAGCGGGAAACGGCCCCCAGCCAAAAATTAATATGGGATCAAGTATCACGTTTACTAGTCCACCAAAAGCCATAACATAACTTGGCGTTTTAGTATCCCCAGCGGCACGTAATACGCTATTGCCCACCATAGGCATAGCCAAAAACACCCCAGCGGCATACCAAACATGCATATAGTCTTTAATATGCACGATTAAATCCTCAGAAGCTCCCATCAAACTAAAAATGGGCTCTACGCTGACAATACCAATAAGTGCCATGACCACAGCCAATACAAAGGCCAACATCAAAGCACCAGTGGCGGTCTCTTTAGCTTGCTCATGTAGGTTGGCGCCCAATAGCCTAGCTATAACCGCGGATGTGCCAATACCTAAACCAATGTTCAAGCTGATGACAGTAAAGGTCACCGGAAAAGTAAAACTAATAGCGGCAAGTTCTGCCGTACCCAACATGCTGATAAAAAAGGTATCAACCAAACCAAAGGTCATCAACATGATCATGCCGACGATCATCGGTAAGGTCATGGATTTTAAGGTTGTAGCAATATCCCTGTTTAGTAGGTCAGGACGTACTAGAGATGTTTGACTCAATACAATTCTCACTCAGGTAGTCAAAAATAAGTGGCAATAGAGAATACCAACAGCATGTTATCGAGCTTTGCTGC
>NZ_LSNE01000006.1:321012-325605 GCF_001565895.1 Paraglaciecola hydrolytica | reverse complement strand
TAGGCGTTTAAAACAGCTCAATTAATAAATAGTAAAAACCTTATCATACGCGATTTTTTTTCAGCAAATCTCACTATTTAGCCCATTTCATGGTTTTTTAGCCTAGTCAAATTCTAGTGCTAAAACTGTTGCTATAAAGCAACAGAGTTAGAAAATAATCAACGATGAAAAGTGCTTTTCTTACAAAGTTGCAAATTTGTGACCTAAGTAAAACCTGTTTAAAAGGGCTTCCAGACCTTGCATTATATTATTTTTTAAATCGTTTTCATTTTTGCCTTATAAAACAACACACAAGCCATAACGGTGCACAAGTGCTTTTGTTACAAATTCTAAAAAATAACCCACAAAAAAACATAAGCAATTGTTTTATATGAACTTATATAAAATATAAGATATTTTTTTATTTAGTTATTGACATCTAATTGAAAGATCAAAACGACTGCTACAAGATTTCACCCACAGCTTTATCCACAGCTTTCGTGGATAACTTAGCTAGACTCAGACGGGACGGGAGTTTGCTCAGATTAAGTCAGAGCCTTATGTTAGTAACCACCAACCTTAGGTAAAGCCTAAAAAGGTTACAAATTTGTTAATCACTGTACATAGGCACAGTTATCAAGTTGTTTTTAATATCTTTTAGAACTATAGTAATAACCTTATTACCAGTGCAAATTGCACCTACAAGGTGCGCAAATATTAACGCAAAAAATCGTTTCTTTTAGGCATAAAGTACTGAAAAAATGCTTAGTGATTAAATAAAATACAACAATTGAATAAGCTTTATGCAGAATGCAAAAAGATTGGTGTTTTTGTTGTATTGAGTGTTGACAGTGGGCCACTGTCTCATTAACATTCGCCACCGTTGAAAAACGGGAGGTTGGAAGCCATCAAACTGTCTCTCAACAGCAAAATTTGATTCCCCCTTAGCTCAGTTGGTTAGAGCGACGGACTGTTAATCCGCAGGTCCCCCGTTCGAGTCGGGGAGGGGGAGCCAACTACTGGCTACCATATCAAATTTTGCACACTAGTATTGAATTCCCCCTTAGCTCAGTTGGTTAGAGCGACGGACTGTTAATCCGCAGGTCCCCCGTTCGAGTCGGGGAGGGGGAGCCATCCCATTCAAGCAGCAATATCAACTTTCCTTTTAGTTACTTTTACTCACCCTCATGTTTATCATTGGTGTTTATAGTGGGCTATTTCAATAATAAAGCGTTTATTACAATAAAGTTTTGAATATCAAGTTGTTAATACTGTCTGAAATACCGATAATACAGCCTGTTTGGCAATGTGTGGTTACCTTCTTTGTATAATGACTGAATTCTTCCTACTTCTTATCGGCACCGTGCTGGTTAACAATTTTGTATTAGTGCAATTTTTGGGTTTGTGCCCCTTTATGGGCGTGTCTGGTAAATTAGAAACCGCCATTGGCATGTCTATGGCCACCACCTTTGTACTTACGCTTGCGTCTTTATCCAGTTATTTGGTTGAGCATTATTTGCTTATCCCCTTAGGCATAGGTTATCTGCGCACCTTAAGTTTTATCTTAGTGATTGCCGTGGTAGTGCAGTTCACTGAATTAGTGGTGCATAAAACCAGCCCTACTCTATATCGCCTGCTTGGCATATTTTTACCTCTTATCACCACTAATTGCGCCGTATTAGGGGTGGCATTGTTGAATATCAATCAACAGCATAATTTTATCGAATCGGTGGTCTATGGTTTTGGCGCTGCTCTGGGATTTTCATTAGCATTAATACTTTTCTCCGCCATGCGTGAACGTTTAGCCGTGGCCGATGTGCCCTTACCCTTTAAAGGTGCTTCAATCGCCATGATCACGGCCGGATTAATGTCTCTGGCCTTTATGGGTTTTACCGGTTTGGTGAAATTTTAATGTCCTTGGGAGCTGCCATCCTAACCGCTTTGATCGCACTGGGTTTAATGGCCTTGGTTTTTGGTGCCATTCTTGGATATGCGGCCATTCGCTTTAAAGTACAAAGCGACCCTTTAGTTGAGCAGATAGATGCGATCCTGCCCCAAACTCAATGTGGCCAATGTGGCTATCCAGGTTGCAAACCCTACGCTCAGGCGATTGCCAATGGCGACGATATAAATAAATGCCCACCCGGTGGCGACGCCACCATTAAAAAACTCGCAGATTTGATGGGTGTTGAGCCTAAATCTTTAGATAGTGCCCACGGCACAGAAGATGTCAAAAAAGTCGCTTTTATCCGTGAAGATGAATGCATTGGTTGTACTAAATGTATTCAGGCCTGTCCGGTGGATGCCATCCTTGGTGCGGCTAAACAAATGCATACCGTCATTGCAGATGAGTGCACAGGTTGTGATCTTTGTGTTGATCCCTGCCCGGTTGACTGCATTGATATGATACCGCTCGCCAATAGCAGCGCTGCATGGCGTTGGAATTTGCAAGCCATCCCCATTAAACAAGTAAGTTGAGTTGCTGATCATGCCGACCACGTTTGACGACATCATCACTAAGCTAGATACCAACGAACTCTGGGATTTCCCCGGTGGAGTGCATCCTCCTCAATATAAACACCTATCTAATCAGCAGCCTATAGGCCAGTTGCCTATACCTGCACGTTTGTTTATCCCCTTAAAACAACATATCGGGGTGGAAGGTCATATTATTGTTGAAGTAGGCCAGCATGTCTTAAAAGGTCAAGCCCTAACTAAAAGCATGAACCCCTTTGCCGTGCCTATTCATGCGCCAACGTCTGGCACGATAACAGCAATTGGTCCCCATGTTTCAGCTCATCCCTCTGGCCTGCCTGAAATCACCATCGAGCTGCAAAGTGATCAACAAGATACCTGGCTAGGCTTAAAGCCCTTAACTGATTATTTAAATCAACCCAAAATGGCAGTGCTTGGCGCAATTTGTGATAGCGGCATTAGTGGCATGGGTGGCGCAGGATTCCCAACTCATATCAAATCTGCGCCAAAAAAGAACGTTGAGTTTTTAATTATTAATGGCATCGAGTGTGAACCTTATATCAGCTCGGATGACCGTTTGATGCGTGAGCACGCTTGGCAAATTCGCCAAGGCATAGATGTATTAAGTCACTTACTCAGCCCTAAACAAGTATTGATTGGCATCGAAGATAACAAACCTGAAGCCATAGAAGCCATGCGAGTGGCTTGTCGTGAAAACCCTCACTACCGCATTTGCATTGTACCCACTAAGTATCCTGCCGGTGGCGAAAAACAGCTGATTCAAGTACTCACCAACCGCGAAGTACCCAGTGGTGGTTTACCCATGGATGTTGGCGTGATCATGCATAACGTTGGTACTTGTTTTGCCATTGCCGATGCCATATTCACCGGTAAACCTTTAATCCAGCGAGTGGTCACCGTAACCGGACAAGCCCTGAAAAAACAGGGTAATTACTGGGCGCTGATAGGCACCCCCATCGAGCACTTGCTTGAACATAATGAATATCAGGCAAAACAACAAAAAACGCCTACGGTTATTATGGGCGGGCCCATGATGGGTTTTACCGTTGCTAGCCCACAAGTGCCAGTGGTTAAAATCACCAACTGCATTTTAGTGCCAGCCACTAAAGAACTAGCCGGTGGTTTAACCGGTAATCAAGAACAAGCCTGTATACGCTGTGGTGCTTGCGCCGATGTATGCCCTGCTTCACTGTTGCCCCAGCAACTGCTGTGGCATGCCAAAGCCAAAGAACTCGACAAGGCCCAAGAATATAATTTATTTGACTGCATCGAATGCGGAGCTTGTGCTTATGTCTGCCCGAGTGAAATTCCCTTAGTACATTATTACCGCATTGCTAAAGCAGATGTGCGTATAGAGCAGCAAGAAAAACAGAAAGCGGATAAAGCCCGTGAACGTTTTGAAACCCGTGCCGCACGTTTAATTGCCGATCAACAAGCCCGAGACGAAAAACATCGTCTGGCAGCCGAAGCCAGAAAAGAAGCCATGTCGCAATCGGGTAATGACGCTAAAGATAAAATTGCTGCGGCCTTAGCACGCGCCAAAGAGAAAAAACAAGCACTGGCTAATGCTGGCTCACCAACAACAGAACAAACAACCGCCACCACTGCCGATGCAGACCAAACGCAAACAACAACAAGTCCTGCGGCCAGCAGCAATGAGCGAGTGCAAGCGGCTATCGCCAGAGCTAAGGCCAAAAAAGCGGCGCTTGAAGCCGCACAAAACTCAGATGAGAGTAACAAGGTCCCAAACACTGAGCCAGCGGTTGCTGAACAAACAAACACAACAACTGCAGATGTAAAACTTAAAACTTCTTTGCCTGCCAATAAAAGTCGAGTGACATCAACTAATAAGACTATTGAGAAACCAGCAGCAGTAGATAAAGAGCTTAGCGACAAACAACGTAAAATTGCCGCGGCAGTGGCGAAAGCTAAGGCTAAACGGGAACTACAGCAGACAGAGTCTGACGTTAATGCTTCTCCCAAAACCACAAGATCAAAAACGAAAGCAGCAGAAACGGGTGCATCAGCAGATACCGCAGCATCAGCTCAGCCCCCAACAGACGCAGCCAGCGAGCAGAATCAACAAATCGCTGACAAAAAAGCCCGTATTGCTGTAGC
>NZ_LSNE01000006.1:128964-320861 GCF_001565895.1 Paraglaciecola hydrolytica | reverse complement strand
AAAACCCCGCCAAAAAAGCCGCTAAAGATGAAAGTTAAATACCATGAATTTTAACCTTGCCAGTTCACCCCACCAGCATATTCGTCGTGATACCGGACAAGTCATGCGTTTAGTTTTGTATGCCTTGATCCCCGGAATTTTATTGCAAACTTGGTTTTTTGGTTTTGGTACTTTAGTGCAAATTATGCTGGCGATTGTTACAGCAGTGGTAACTGAGGCCAGTATATTAGAATTACGCAAACGGGATTTTGAACGCAACTTGCAAGATTACAGTGCGGTATTAACCGCCGTTTTATTGGCCATCAGCATTCCACCTTTTGCGCCTTGGTGGCTGATTGTCATCGGCACATTTTTTGCCATTGCCATCGTAAAACAACTTTATGGTGGTTTAGGTTTTAACCTATTTAACCCAGCCATGGCGGCTTATGTGATGTTACTGGTGTCTTTTCCCTTACAGATGACCCAATGGCTACCAGCACAAAGTCTGGCCCAATATGACCATGGTTTTATCGATGCAGTTTATGCAATTTTCACCGGTTATAGTCAGGATGGTTTTAGCTTACAGCAGCTACGTTTTGGTATAGATGGCCACACTATGGCAACTCCACTTGATACTGTTAAAACCGAGCTACTTAACGGCCTAACTTACAGTGAAAGTCTGCAACTGGCGGTTTTTGACAGCAGTTTATACTCCGTCAATGTTGCCTGGTCGTGGATCGGTTTGGCCTTTTTGCTTGGCGGTTTGTGGTTAATTAAACAAAAAGTCATCAACTGGCATATTCCATTTAGTATGTTGGCTGCCATCTTTGTCGCCGCCACTGTAATGTCTTTTGTGGACGGTGATCGTTTTCCTGCCGGTATTTTTCATCTATTTAATGGCAGTATTATTTTGGGTGCCTTTTTTATCGCCACCGATCCGGTGTCGGCCGCCACTACTAATAAAGGCCGTTTAATTTTTGGTGCGGCTATCGGTTTTTGGGTCTATATCATACGTACTTGGGGCGGTTACCCTGATGCCGTGGCTTTTGCGGTAATCATCATGAATATGGCGGTGCCATTAATTGATTATTACACTCGCCCACGAGTTTATGGTCATAAAGCCGGACGTCGCGAAGCCAAAAGTAGTGGAGCCAAAAAATGACAAAGTCGATATTCAATAAAGGCTTGATTTTGGCTGCTTTTGCCATGGTAACCAGTGGTTTAATTGGCCTCACTTATTTTGGCACTAAAGAGCAAATCGCCCATCAGCAACAGCAAAAGTTACAAGCTATTTTAAACGCGATCATCGATCCAAGCTCGTATAACAATGCTATCGCTAACAACTGCGCCTTGATGACCTCTGCTGAGTATTTAGGTAGCAACGAGCCACAGCATATTTACCGGGCACTTAACAACGAACAAGCTGTTGCGGTTGCCATTGAAACCACTGCACCTGATGGCTACAGTGGTAAAATTCAAATAGTTGTGGGCTTAAATGATGATGCCGATGGCAATGTGATGATCAGTGGGGTCAGAGTACTTGATCACAAAGAAACCCCAGGTTTAGGGGATAAAATTGACTTACGAGTTAATGATTGGGTACTGAGTTTTGCCCAACGGATTTTTAACGCAGAAAGCGCTCCACGTTTTGCCGTGAAAAAAGACGGCGGACAATTTGACCAGTTTACTGGTGCAACGATTTCTCCCCGCGCTGTGGTTAAAGCCGTTAAGCGCAGTGCAGAGTTTTATCAGCTGCACAAAAACGACATTTTTGCCGCAGCCAATGCCTGTAGCCTAGACGCCTCTCCTGTTAATTCAGCTTCCAGCAAGGCAGATTAAAATGAATGAATTTAAACAATTAAGTTGGCAAGGCCTGTGGAAAAACAATCCAGCCCTTGTACAATTGTTAGGGCTTTGTCCCCTCTTAGCCACCACGGCAACTCTCATCAACGGGCTTGGTTTAGGTTTGGCTACTACATTGGTATTAATTGGCTCCAATACTACGGTATCACTCATTCGTAATTGGGTGCCTAACGAGATCCGTATTCCTATTTTTGTGATGATCATTGCGGCTTTTGTCACCGTCGTACAATTATTAATGAATGCCTATACCTTCACCTTATATCAGGCACTGGGCATCTTTATTCCTTTAATCGTGACTAACTGCGCCATCATTGGCCGAGCTGAAGCCTATGCTTCTAAAAACCCGGTTGGTCATTCAGCCTTTGACGGTTTGATGATGGGTTTGGGCTTTACCTTAATATTGGTGATCTTAGGCGGCATGCGCGAAGCTTTAGGTTACGGCACCCTATTCGCTGGTGCTAATCTACTCTTGGGCGACTGGGCCACTAGTTTAAAAATCACCCTATTTGAAACAGACAGCCCGTTTTTATTAGCTATTCTGCCCCCTGGTGCGTTTTTGGGCATGGGTTTATTAATCGCCCTGAAAAATATCATGGATAATCGCATGGAAGCTCTGTTTGCTGAAAAGGCCAAGCAAAAAATAGTGCAACGAGCCAGAGTCACGGCAGAGAGCTGAGAAGCAGAAACTAGAAACTAGAAACTAGAAACTAGCAACTAGCAAACTAAAATAGTAGTGCATTATGAATAAACAAAAACGACTAGCAATGTTAACTCGCTTACGTGCTGAGAATCCCCACCCAACGACCGAACTCAACTTTAGTACGCCATTTGAATTGCTGATTGCCGTCCTACTATCGGCACAGGCCACGGACGTTGGTGTTAACAAGGCGACTGCCAAACTTTACCCCGTGGCAAATACCCCACAGGCAATATTAGACTTAGGCCTAGATGGTTTGAAATCCTACATAAAAACCATAGGTTTATTTAATACCAAAGCTGTCAATACCATGAAGACCTGCCAAATGTTGGTAGACCTACATAATGGCGAAGTACCAGAAAACCGCGAAGCACTCGAAGCCCTACCAGGCGTGGGCCGTAAAACTGCAAACGTAGTACTCAACACGGCTTTTGGTTGGCCTACTATCGCTGTCGACACCCATATATTTAGAGTCAGTAACCGTACCGGTTTAGCCCCGGGCAAAAACGTTGATCTCGTTGAACAAAAACTGCTTAAAGTCATACCTACCGAATTTAAAATAGATGTGCATCACTGGTTGATTTTACATGGAAGGTATACCTGCATCGCCCGCAAACCTCGCTGTGGTTCCTGTATTATCGAAGACTTGTGTGAGTTTAAAGAGAAGACTGAGTAGTCAAATGTCGCCTGTGAGCGAAAATAAATACAAAGGAAACTATCTTTCAGTCGTGATTATGGTCCATTTTCGCCCCCAATTGCGCGTAATAAAATCATGAGCACTGCCCCTATGATACGATGCCATTGGTATTTTGACTTGAGGACCATTTACTGTACAATTTTTATTCAAACTTAACGTAGAGGGAAGATTTTGCTACTCAGGAACACAGCAATAATATGGATATGCTTGTTGTCGTGCATTTCAACAATGGTGGTAGCCAAAGAAATCTACCCCTTTGAATCAGCTAACTCTGGGCTTTGGACTGGAGAGGTTATAGGGGTAGATAGGCCATTTAAAAGCCTAAATATATCATTGTCTAAGTGGAGTTTTAAACAAGGAAAGCATAGCGCATCATTGCTCCTGACTACCTTTTTAGATTCGAGTGAATTCGATATTATTGGTAAAGTAAATTGTCAGTTTTCTTTGCAGCAACAAGATCTTAACGCTAAAAAATCATATTTATCTTTCATTCCTTCACTTATGCCTAACAAAGGCAAAAACAAAAAGGCGATTGCAGCCAATGAAGTGTGCACCAAGATAGGCGTAAACCGGATTGAGTTTTTCGCGGTAAGCAGTGCAAATGTAGGAGTAGAAATATCCTTCGCGCAATACCCTACTGTCAAGGCACTTATAGCAATAAGCCAAGGGCGACCGATTGCTTTAGGTGCTAGCTACGTTAACCTTGAAAACGCAATTAAGTTTGGCTGGTTAAGCGCTAAAGAAGTAAAGCTGCTTCCTAATGGCGTTTTCAAAAAAGGTCTGCCAGGGATTTGGGTTGGAGAGTTCACACCTGAAAATACCGGTTCAAGCAATCTTTCCAGTGGCAACGTAATAGGCCTAACATTCAATGCTGGAAGGCTTTCAGGTTCGATTACATTAGTTGTGGATGGTAAGAATTGCATTTATGCTGTCGATAAGCTGGAAGGCTCAACGAATACAACGTTTTCCATAAGTGTAGTTGCCGCCGAACGGACCTCATGCCCCAGTATCACTATAAAGCAGATTACTTTTGAAGCAATTAGTGCAAATCAGATAAGCGTTACGGTGTTGACGCAAAATGGTACGGATTACAAGGCGTTATTTTTCGGGCAAGGAGAGGGGCGATTACCGTTTCAGGAAGCGGATGTGTCTAGCCAACGCAATGAGCCATCACCCAGCAACAAAAAAGTAGTGAAAAAAGTCACCTCTCCCCATTTACGTGATAATCCAGATTACGAAGAAGACATTTGGCAGCTAACCAATTGGGTGGCATTGGATATAAATAATCGGAATAAAAAGCTATATAGCAAACCCTATTTATTAACTGTGGCATTACCATTTGGCGCTTTGGGTCTTGAGCTTACGGTTTCTGATATGCTCACTGGTGCCATATTTCAGTTTAAAGGCCACTGTAGCCCTTGGATGGTGGTTAACTTTTTAGGTTTTCACGGTATAACTGCCAATCGCGCAGATGATGTAAGTGCCCTTCTAATTCGTGAACAAACTCAATTTTATACAACGAATAAACTTTCTGAGTTTACCGCCTTTGTTAAACCACTTAATGTCATGGTAAAAGCTCTGAACCTAGCCTGCCGTGCAGCAAATATAGAGGCCATCAGGATAGAGGTGCCAAAAGCGAAAATTGCGCCAATCGAAAAGGCGCAGCAGGAGGCTTATCATCGAGCAACACGTACCGCATATGGTACGCTTTCGCGTAAGAATCAGTGGGTATTTCAAGATGGTTACCATGGGCATGCTGAACCAACCACTTTTAGAGCAAAAATAAACTTACGCAACGACTATATAGACTTTGAAACCGAATCAGTTTGTAAACCTGAGCCACATTTCAACTTAGAAATTTCACACAGGTTGCTGCTTGATATTCCATTTAGTGCTATATCGGAAATAACGACTCACTTGAGCCACCAATACAGTCTTTACTGTCCCGAAACACAACAAATTAGTTTTAGGTTTACTGGTGTGCCGACCGGTTATACTTGTCAGGATCTCGAGTGCATTGCGATCACTCAAAAATCTAACAACTGGCAAGCGGATCTATCGGCATTTATTACCCACGAAGAAGCAGCCAGACGCAAACAAATTGCATATGAGAATGCGCGCAAAGTGGATTCTGATAGCGTTAAAGCGCGTATTGAATTACTCAGTAAAACCGAATTAGAAATTGAGTTTTTGGATCACCCTCAAGTATTGAGCAATTCCCAAAAAAGATATTTTATGGTGAACAAAAGCGGTCGTTTAACGCATTTAGCACAACGACCAGGTGAAACAAATTATGTCAGCATTCTTCATGTAAGAAGTCAGTGGGATTGGGATGCAGGCTTAACACCCGGTGTGGAAATGGGAGTAGTCAAGATCGAGAAAAATCAACTAGCTTCCTACCAATATATTAGAGAACACCCTCCAGGTGTCTCGCCATTTTATCAGAGCTGCCGACTACCACAGATTAATCCCTTCCCATTCACCTTTGAATACCAGAATGTAATCCAAGATGGTAAGTCGGTTAAAGACATGTGGGAACTAACAACGGCCAGACCATACTGCTCAGTAGTTGGAATGAAACCCGGTGAGTGTGAAATTAGTGTATGCAGAAATGAACAAACCAAACCGTTAAAGACTTACTTGTTCATAGATGAACTAAAAGCACAGCGTTTTGCATTGGAAATTAGGTCTAAACAGACTGGTCCCAGTTCATATGCCGAAGATAAAGCAAGGATTCGTAAGGCTAATTTAAATATGGGTAAGTCTAAACACGCAGAATTCGAAGCTGATCCAATGTGTGGTCCAGTACGATGTAGCAAAGCCGAGGAACTGCAATTTCTATTAGATCAGTATTATCAATAACGCACCATGCTCACCTTAACATTATATTAAAGACTACGTGAATTAGCGCAGGCGTGAGAAGTTGAAGCGACCAACTAAAGTTCAAAATGATAGCCTCTGACAACCCGTTGTAATTCTGGTTTCGAACGTTCAGCCGTCTTAGGATTACGATCTGCAGTCGATCTAATAAACGCAGGCAGCATAAAGTTTAAAAGGCCCATCATTGGCCAAAATTGTTTGGCTAAGTACCCTGCGACGCAGTAGCTATTTGGGCGTGGCATCCCAAACACGGCCCGAAGCGGTACCATCTTTAGGTGGATTAAACACTTCTACCGCCATGACTTGATAGGTCGGATCGTCACTGGCATCAAAGTTATTCATATCTGGCAGTATCCAACCGCTATCGGCCCATGCTTTGACATGATCAGCAAAAATAATCTCTCGACTTTCACCCAAAGGAAGAGGCTGATTGGGTTTGCTCCAATACTGATAAAAGGTGGATGGACCATTAATTGAAGGCTTTTGTTCACGCAAGGTACGGTAGCTTGAATACTCCACACCATTACTCACAAAGGTTTTACCAAAGACACCATTCTTGCTCGGCTCATAAGCATCTGACCATCTTTGTAAGATGTAATACTCCACTAAATGCGCGGGATCTGTTTCTGACATAGTTTTATCATAGCCCCAGCCGTATACCGTAATAAAGTTAGCGCCGCTGTCCTCGCTGAAGTTATAGCCAATCACCCGGTTAATATCGCCATAATGCCAGCCTGGGCCACCAACGTAATTATAACCGCCACCTTGCCAACTCACATCAAAACTACCGTCCAACTGCATAGTCAAAGAGGTGGTGCCACCGTCTTTCCAATGGGTAAAAAATAAGTCACCAATATGGCCTGTAGCATGATTTTGACTAAGAGTTGTATTCTCGGTGTATTGTTGTGTATATGCCTGAAATTTATTAATGCCATCCACTGGTGTTTCTGCTACCAGCTCGTTAGTTGATGGTGAAGATGTATCTTCAGAAGAACAGCCAACTGCACCACATATAAGCCACAAGACCATCGCACTTTTCAAAAAATAATTTTTCACCTTACTCCCCTCACTTTTTGTATTCGCGTTGACACCCTGATTGTTTAAACACATAGATCAAATGCAACGATTCAAGGTCGACTGTTTTCGTTTTTATATTGTTAGGCTATCTCGTCAGGTGCAAAACATTCAACTACCTTAAGTCGTTTTAGCCTTACAGATTTTTATCTGTGTATCTCCATACTCTTCTTAGGGCCTACCTTTTGGTGATATCTTTGATGCAGTGACTAAGTTGCTCTTGTAAAAATATCGGTTTAATTTTACCAAGGGCAATGTTAGCTAATTTAGCTGAACAAAATTGCTTACTCCTACAGCAGATAAACCTACATTGCACACAAGCCCCCGTTGCGGTTCGTGTATTATTGAATACTTGTGTGAATTTAAGGACAAAACTGAGTAGTATTGGTTTTTGTACACTCACAAATCTAAAACTAATAATTGGTACTCATTTCACTGGAGAACTCATGCAACAACTGAAACGCCTTACCATTGGCGCTGTGTTAAGTATTTTTAGTGCGCAATTACTGGCGGCACCAGCACTAATTACAAACGAGCAAAAACAAACTGCGACACAACTCATGCAAACCGCCCTCAAGAGCGACTTAGGCATGGAAATAGTGACATCACTTACAACAGAAATTGGTCCCCGTTTAGGCGGCTCAGAAGCGGAAAAACGCGCAAGAGACTGGGGCTTAAAGCTAGGGGAAAGCTTGGGTTTCGATAAAACCCAAGTTGAAGAGTTTACGATGCCATTTTGGGATCGAGGCCATTTACATATATCCCTTACTTCTCCTTACCAACAAGAGTTATACGGTACTGCATTAGGTGGCGCTGCGCCGACCAAAAAAAGTATTAATGCCGATGTGGAATATTTCAGAGATATTCACGCATTGGCGGAGATTAAAGACAACAGCCTCAAAGGTAAAATTGTATTTATCGATGGCGATATGATGGTTAAAAGCCAGACCGGCGCAGGCTATGGTCAAGCTAACCAACGTCGTCGAATAGGCTGGCAACATGCACAACGTGGTGGTGCCAGTGCTTTAGTCGTTCGCTCTGTTGGCTCAGACTCTCATCGATTCCCCCATTCAGGCATGATGAGTAAAGACGGCGAAAAGTGGGCTGAGATTCCTGTTATCGCCATTTCTAATCCTGATGCCGATCACCTTCGTCGTTTACATAATCTAGGCAAACCGCTTTCCATATCACTTCATTCAGAATCAAAATGGAAAGGCGAAGTCAGCAGTGGCAATGTCATTTTAGATTTAATTGGCAGTGAAAAGCCGGATGAAATCGTCTTAATTGGTGGCCATTTAGACAGTTGGGATCTGGGTACTGGAGCAGTTGACGATGGCGCAGGTATTGCGATTACCACCGCGGCGGCGGCCCTGATTGCCAAGCTACCCAAACGTCCTAAGCGTACTATTCGTGTGGTCATGTTTGGCGCAGAAGAAGTTGGTCTGCTTGGCGCATTTGCTTATGCAAAACAACATGAAGCTAATCTAAATAATCATGTGCTGGCGACTGAATCTGATTTTGGGGCGCAAACCATTTGGCAATTGGAGTCGAACCTCAACCCACAAGCCACTTTATTAATCGATGAAATAGCTAAAATTTTATCTCCTCTTGGCATTGTCAGAGGCGGGGCGGATGTGCCAGGCGGCGGGCCTGATATCATTCCAATGGCCGCCAAAGGCGTACCGACTATTCGTTTAAACCAAAACGGCCGCGACTATTTTGACCTGCACCATACGCCAGACGATACCCTAGATAAGATTGATCCCGATGAACTAGCGCAAAACATAGCGGCATACGCAGCGAGCATCTATTTGATTGCAGATTCAGACGTAGAGTTGAAACCCTAATACTTTGCTAGCGGGCGACACCTTGAATCGCCCGCTGATTTGCACTGAAAGTGTGTATGTTAACCTTACTGCGACTCAAGCATCATCGAAGACTTATGTGAATTTGCAGATAAACTGGTGATTAAGCTTTGTTGATTTAAACTAAAACACTGCACACTATAGCCAAACAACTTAATAATGCAGGATGCAGTAAAAATTAAATCAATTAAAAGGTAACGTTAATCATCATGACGATACGTTTATGTACTTTTTGCATGTTGATGTGGTGTACATCACTCCTAGCCACAGATACCGATTTAGCCAGCATTGACGACTCTGCTATCGGTAAACTGATGGTTTACATACAAGAGTCTGATGCCGAGCTTAGTGCCACTGAGGCATTTAAGGCCTTTACTCAGTCACAAAACAACTCAAGTTATATTCCACAAGTCATTAATAGTTCAGCAATATCCTTTGGTATTGGCACTAAACCAATCTGGCTATTTATCTCGTTGCATAACAGTAGTAATACCCCCCTAAAACGAAATATATTGGTTGATAACATTTGGGTAGATAAGCTGGATTTTTACTTTTTCAAAGACTCAACAATTACAAGCCGCTATCAACTGGGTGACGCTTATCCCTTCAAACAACGTTTAGTGGATTCGCGCCTGTTTGTGGTGCCCTTTGAGTTCCCCCCAGGCACAACACAAGTCTTAATCAGAGTAAGCACCCCAGATTCAATCAGCTTGCCAATTTATTTATTGAGTGACCAACAGTTAACAGCCAAAACTGAATACCATGCTTACAGCTATGGCTTGTTATATGGCGCTATAACAGCATTACTGATCTATAACCTTATTTTGTTTTTTTCCTTAAAAGACCGCCGCTATTTATATTATTCGGTGTTTTTAAGCTTTTTTCTGGCGATGAATTTTGCCTACACAGGTCATGGTTTTAGATGGTTATGGCCAAACAATACCACCTGGCAAATGTGGTGTGGATCCAGCCTAATTCTGTTATTTAATATCAGCGGCTTGGCTTTCGCGCGGCAGTTTTTAGAACTCAAACAGCACTTTCCTAGGCTCAACAGAGCCATATTGTATTTAGCTGTTGTGGCACTGAGCTTATTCACTCTGACGGTGCTCGCATCCAGCAATATTACCGCACTATTCATTGCAATGAGCTTTACCTTGCTCTACCCAATTATCATGGTGAGTTTAGGCTTGTTGTCCTTAAAGTTTGGCTATCAAGCAGCCTACTATTTTTTGATTGGCAGCATATCAGCGGCCATTGGCACCTTTATCACCGCCTTAAGTGTATGGGGCTTGATACCCTTCAACGAGTTTACCTTCAGAGCAGTTGAAATTGGCATGTTGTTAGACGCCGTACTGCTAGCATTGGCCTTGGCAGAATTGGTCAGAGAATCAAAACTTAAAAAATCTGTGGCAGAAAGTATTGCCCTGCTAGACCCCTTAACCGGGCTTTACAATAGACGCGGTTTATACAAAAAAATAGCACCGATTTGGGATGACTTTTTAGCGCGCAATCAGAGCGTTTCAGCCATCTTACTCGACATCGATAAGTTTAAATTACTGAATGACAAATATGGCCATTTTTTAGGTGATAAGGTGCTGGAAAAAATTTCTTTTATCATTAAAGAAAACGCCAGAGTGGCTGATATTGCGGTGCGTTGGGGTGGAGAAGAGCTGCTTGTCGTATTGCCCAATACCAACATAAGCAATGCCGTGTCTATTGCGCAAAGAATACGCAAACAAATAAGCCAAACTGAATTTGAACTGGCCGATAACAAAGTCATTGTCACTGCCAGCTTTGGGGTGGCCGAACTGTTGCACGAAACCAGTGTAGATGAATTAATTAAAGCTGCTGATGTGCAGTTATATTGTGCTAAAAACGCTGGCCGCAACACAGTGTATGCAAAGCACAATACTCTTGCAGAAAATCAACAAGCCTAAACATCACCGTTAATTTTAACTACCACTTCCGCAATAATATCAGCTTAACTATAATGGGCCGACATCTGCTTAAGCATGGCATTAAACTGCTCAGTGACTTCGGTTTTTAGTGCACTAACCGCCTGACTATCTTGGTTTTTTGCGCTGGCTTCTAGTTCTATCATCACAGCATTAAAACGTAAGGCGCCGACTTCCGCAGATAAACCTTTAAGCGAATGGCTAATACTATGCACCTGTGCAAAATCTTGTGCAGTCATGGCACTTTCGAGCAGGGCAAACTTTTCAGGTGCAGCGACTAAAAACATCTGGGTAATACGATCAAGTAAGGCCTGATTATTCATCATACGCACTAAACAAGCACTTTGATCCCAAACAGCTAAGGGTAGTTGAGTTGTTGCAACTTTCTTATCATCCGGTGCTGCTGTTGTCTCTTCCATTTTTCTATCTCCTGTTAAAGGCTGTGATTTTTTGTGTTTAGTAAGTCGGTCAAATTCTGGCAAGGTCCATTGTTTGATTTTGTTTTCCAATACCTTGGGCACAATGGGTTTAGTCATATAATCATCCATGCCAGCCGTTAAGCATTTTTCACGCTCGCCCGACATCGCATTGGCCGTCATCGCGATAATGGGCACCGTTTTATATGCTGCCCCCGCTTCGCCCCTTCTGATCGCCTGAGCACATTGATAACCATCCATTTCAGGCATATTACAATCCATAAAGACACTATGTATATGTTGACCATTTACCCGCGTTTTGTTGAGTATGTCTAGTGCAATACGTCCATTTTTTGCCCTAAGTATATTGGGGCTAATTAAGGATAAATAGCCGGAGGCAACTTCCAAATTAATATCATTATCATCTACTAATAACACATAAAGTTGTGGATTATACAATGTTGAATTGGCCACCAAATTACCATTCACTTGGTCCACGTCATTTACGCTATAAACCGAAGCACTAGGATCAAATCGATAAATCAGTTCGTTGATGGTTAAGGGTTTTGTCAGTACAAGGATTTTTTCATTGCGACTTACATCCCATTCCATAAAGGGAGATTGTAAGATCACTAGAGTATCCAGCAACTGAGTATCAAGCCAAGTTTGAGCAAGGCGTAGTTGTTGGGAAAACTCCTTGTTTGCCTGATCTATCACTAACAGTTTAATAAGATCTGGCCGATTAGGTCCGTGCTCAGGTGGTGTATCAGAGGTAACATCAAACAAACTTGCGCCTAAGTGCACAAACATATTGGCTACAGCGTATTGCAATACTGTATTGTCTACCCATAAGGCAAGTTGCTGGTTAGTCAAGATTGCTAAGGGCTTGAATGACTTACATTGCTCAAGCGGGAAGGCTACCTGAAAGCGGAAACAACTGCCCTTGCCTTTGGTTGAAGTGAAACTGATATCGCCATCCATCATGTTAGTCAAACGTTTACAGATGGATAAACCCAGCCCCGTGCCACCAAAATCAGTGGAGATAGTGCTGTCTTCTTGAGAAAAGGCTTCAAATAATTTATCTTTATTTTCCTCTGCAATGCCCCTCCCCGTGTCACTGACCGCGATATCTAAAATAACCTTGTTATCACGCTCAGCGCTAAAGGCCACTACTGCAACATGTCCTTGTTGCGTAAACTTAATGGCATTACTTAACAAGTTATTTAAAATTTGTTTGAGTCTGTCCTCGTCGCCCACCACTTGTGTGTGTACTACACCACTGGCATCTAAAATAAACTCCAGCTTTTTATCTTGTGCTTTTACCGCCATGGTAAGGGCGCAGTTTTCCAACACCCCCATAGGGTTAAATGGCTGGTTATCAAACTCGAGTTTACCCGCTTCAATTTTGGATAGATCCAGAATGTCATTGATCAAACGCGCCAAAATATTGGTGCTTGAATCCATCAGATCCATTAACTTTTGTTGCTCAGTAGTTCTGGATAAACGCTTGAGTAAATTCAAACTACCAATAATCCCATTTAAAGGTGTGCGCATTTCATGACTTACGGTAGAAATAAAATCACTTTTAATGCTACTGACTTTAAGTGCTTTTTGACTGGCAATTTCAAGCTCGGCCGTTCTTTCTTGCACTTTAATTTCGAGCATATGGTTGGATTGTTGAATTTTTTCTTCTGCTTCTTTTTGCAGACTAACATCTCTGATGAGAGCCACCACACCATTATGACTGGCGTCCTTGCTCACAATTTTTGACAAGTTTATGGATAAATGAACCACATCTTGCAGCTTATTTAGGCAAGAGGTTTCTATCGCCTCTATTTCACCTGAGGATAATAATCGTTTGATATTTGGCGCCATTTTTGTGCCTTGCAACAAAGCAAGCTCGTCAAATTGTTGGCCCAAAGCTTGTGACTCAGCAAGGCCGAAGATGATCATTGCAGCGTCATTCCAACTGGTGACAACCCCAGAATGAGTCATAGAGACGATGGCATCTTTAGAACTGTCCACAATGGCGGCAAAACGAGCGCGAGTCGCAGATAATTCTGCCACACGATTGATATGACGTTGATAACCAAAAATCACCACAAACAATATCAATAAAATAATGATGGCAAACGAATAGGCAAACAGACGTTTTTCTAACATCAAGGCAGCGATAACACTTTCAGGGGCACCAATGATAAGGTTCATGTGGGTTTGTTTTGCCCCACCAGAAAGTGGAATATTGGCCTGTGCAAAATAAAAACCACTCCCCTGCTCTAACGATATAACCTTAGTTAAACGGCTAAAAGCGTCACTTGGCTGCTGTTTATAACTCGTTTGCCAGCGATAACCACTGGCTAAATCCTGACTAAATAAATATTTTTTATTGGGATGCTGGATAAAATAACCATCTTGGGTGGTTAATATCGGAAAATAAGGTGCTGGGGTATTTTCGAGCAACTCATTAATAAGGCTACTGGCATCAACATTGATAATTAAAAAACCAAATGGCTGCCCATCTGAATAGAAAATGGGTGTTGATATACGAATGGTAGGTCGATAGGGTAACTCTAACTTTCCATGTTCGCGGTTAAGCTGAATTTGCGAAATATAAAATTGTCCGAGGGCTAAACCACGGGTAGCCGAATAATAAAATTCATTGGCCTTTATTTGCATGTCAGGTTCTGCAACCGAGCTTATTTGTCCCGCGTCACGATTAACTCTAACCAGTTCTTTACCTTGTCCTTCAAAACTAATGACTCGTAACTGGTCAACGTCAGTATTATTTTTAATGTAGGCGGTAAATATAGTCGCTAGACGACTTTTCCATTGTGCTGTGCTGGTATTGTCAACTGGATCATGGCCGTGATTTTCTGCAGCGCGAACTAAGCCGATTACCGGGGGTGTTTCATATAAAAACAATAGGGTTTTACGGTGTCTGGTTAGAGTTTCGGTTAATACGTTCTCGGATACTTTAAGGGCATTATTTAGGTCATCTGTTATTTCATCATCTGCGCGGCTCACTATTTTACTGTCTAACACGGTGGCCATAGTGAATATCACTAACAATAAAATCACTAGGCTTGTTGTCATAAAATTCAGGATGAAACCTGAACTATATTGTTTAACCGACAGTTTGAAGCCTAGGGAGAGCATTTTTAACTTACACCACAGACTTGATTTCGACCTTGTGTTTTAGCTAAATACAACTGTTTATCGGCTAACTTAATCGTGTCGTCTAAGGTCATTGAATCACTCGTCGTATATGTAGCTACGCCGATACTCACCGTCACACGGCCAAAGGATGACTTAGGATGGATAATTTTACAGTCGCCAATTTTGGCAATAATTGCTTTGGCAACATGCATTGCTCCCTTAAGGTCGGTATCAGCCAGTAAAGCAATGAATTCTTCTCCTCCAAAACGTGCTAACTGATCAGTTGAGCGGTGCAGTGCTTGAGAAATAGCATTGGCAACCTCACGTAAACAAACATCACCCTGTACATGGCCAAAGTGGTCGTTATAAAGTTTAAACCAATCAATATCGACCATTAGGATACTAACGGGTGTATGACTACGTAGCGCTTGTTTTTCGAGCTTGGGAATAATATCGTCTAAAAAGTGGCGGTTATAGACCCCTGTTAATTTATCCACATAGGTGAGTTTTAATAACAAATCGGTTTGAAATTTATGGGTTAAGTGGGCTCGTACTCTATTACATAATTCTATACCATTAACTGGTTTAGCCACAAAATCCACACCACCCGCATCCCAACATTCACTTTGTTCATGCTCGTGTTGTACGGCAGTAATAAAAATGACGGGAATATGGGAAATGGCTTCGGTATCTTTGATCAAGCGACAAGTTTGAATGCCACTCATGCCCCCCATCATCACGTCCATCAGGATCAAGTCAGGACTAAGAGTAAAGCATGCTTCAATCGCTGCTTCGCCCGAATTAACACTGGATACCTTATATAAGTCGCCCAGTACATGGGACATAATTTCACAATTTATTGGCTCATCATCCACTATCAGTATTCGAGCCTCAGATAATGAGCGGGCATATTTTGCCTTTAGGTGATCCATTAAATAAATCCTGTTAATTACTAATATATGATAGACAAAGACATAGACTTAATTGTTGCATCATCCACGGGAAAATCCAACGTAATCACTAAATTACTAACCATGTTCAGGAAATAAAAAGATGATAATTGCCTTACTCTGCAGATATTTAGCACTCATCCACCTGGATATTTCCCCTCTTTAGCGCTACGAGTTCGTTTATTTCCAAGATAACATTTAAGCTTTTGTTTGGTATCGTATAACATAATAAACTCAATACCGCCTTGTTGCTCCAGACATAAGCCCGTAATTACAGGAAAATCAATAAATTCATGGCTATACAACCTAATGATGACATGCCCAAAATCACTTTAGAAAAAGATGATCTAGAGTCTTTTCAAAGAAATCGGGCCCAGGCCACTAAGTCAAGCTCCAGTAAAATCAAGGCCCAAGACGATACACCACAAAGTTCATCACGTTCTCCATCGTGGTTTATGTTTATTTTGCTATTGGCCTTACTGGGGGCGGGTGCGACGTATTGGTCGATGTCGCAGCATAAATTGCTGTTGGCATCACAACAACGCATTAGTGATTTAGAACAACGCCTGTCAGCTACTGGTGAAGAGATGGATCAGTCAACGGTTGCCCTAGGAGTTAAGGTAACTGAACTAAGTAAAAAAACCGAAGAATTGTGGGAGCAGATGGATAAATTATGGGCCTCTGCTTGGCGCCGTAATCAATCCGATATTGCCGACATCACTAAAGCCGTCAATGGACTCAAATCCTCAAGTGAAAATAGTATTAAAACCTTAAGCACTAAACTAAGCAGCCAAGAATCTGCTTTGAGCAATACAAGCAGCCAGCTAAACGACTACGCCACGAGCTTTCAACTACTGCAAGAATCACTGGATCAAATTAAACAAAATAGTCAAAACACCGAACAACAGCTGGCTAGCTTACGGGAAAAATTAATTTCTAGTGCGTTGGGTAACAATAATCTGACTAACAAAGTTGATGATTTAGACAGCAAGTTAAAAGCCTTAGAAAAGAGTGTGGCACAAAGCAAGGTAACAACCCCAGTACCAGCAACGCCTTAATTGTCTACCCCAATAGCTAATCATCAGTTAAAAAAATAGAGCGTAATCGCTCTATTTTTTTATTTTGGGATTAAGCAAAACAACTATTCAGCGTTTTGCGCTGCGTATTTTTCTGCGGTTTCTTTAACTATGCCTTGTAATTCACCTTGTTGCACCATTTCTAAAATGATGTCGCAACCACCAATTAACTCACCATCGACCCACAACTGTGGAAAGGTTGGCCAATTTGCATACTTAGGTAATTCAGCACGAATATCTGGGTTTTGCAGGATATCAACATAAGCAAATTGCTCACCACAAGACATGAGTGCTTGAGATGCCTGAGCTGAAAATCCGCAGCTAGGAAATTTAGGCGAGCCTTTCATATACAATAAAATAGGGTTTTCTTTAATTTGCTGTTGGATTTTTTCAATAGTTTCCATAAGTTCGCCTCAATAATGGGATGCGGGAGTAATGGGTACTAGTTTAGCGTTTTTCAAGTAAGGTTGGAAATCATCTGCTTAGATTTATATCAGCTAAAATAAACAAGTTGTTGGAGGGCATCATCAAGTTAGTATGACAAATCTTGCAATTTTGTAGTCTTAGCGGTCTTGAATAATTTGTCACTGTCGCCATATAAGACAGATTGCTCGATTTAAGCTTTAATTACTTTTTTATAACTAATAAGCAGCTGGTACTTTTACTCTTAGCAATAAAAGTCTAGCATTTAGCGTTAAACGATTTTACGCATTACTCAACACCCAAATGGAGAATTAACATGGCTTTTGAACTACCTGCGCTGCCTTATGAAAAAAACGCACTAGAACCACACATCTCTGCTGAAACCTTGGAATATCACTACGGTAAACATCATGCTACCTACGTTGCCAAGTTAAATGGCTTAGTCGAAGGCACAGATATGGCCAGCAAAAGCCTTGAAGAGATTGTGAAAACCTCTGAAGGTGGCGTATTTAATAACGCAGCACAAATTTGGAACCACACGTTTTACTGGAACTGCTTAAGTCCAAACGGCGGTGGCGAACCCACTGGTGCACTAGCTGCAGCAATCAATGCTAAATGGGGCTCATTTGCAGACTTCAAAGCAGCATTAAACGATAAAGCGGTTAACAACTTTGGTTCTAGCTGGACGTGGTTAGTGAAAACGGCTACTGGTTCTTTAGATATCGTTAATACTAGCAACGCTGGCACACCTTTAACTGAAAAAGGTGTAACACCTTTATTGACAGTAGATTTATGGGAACATGCTTATTACATTGATTACCGTAATATGCGTCCTAAGTACCTTGAAGGTTTTTGGGCACTAGTTAACTGGGAATTTGCCTCAGCTAACTTTGCTTAATATCTAGTACAATAAACTAAAGCCCTGTTAATCAGGGCTTTTTTATGTCTGTTATGTTTAAAACACTAAAATGTTTTAGCAATTAGCTGGGCAAAAAACGCTATAATGCCAAACACCATTTCAATTCAGGGCAGCAATATGAGTACAACACAAAACAACAATCCCCTGCATGCAGTCACATTACAGAAAATACTCGAAGACTTAGTTGAAAAGCTCGGTTGGGAAAAGATGGCCAAGGCAGTCAAAATCAATTGTTTTAGTAGTGATCCCTCCGTCAAATCCAGTTTAACGTTTTTACGTAAAACCCCATGGGCACGCGAACAAGTTGAGCAACTTTATTTAGCTAAAATTGCTAAACAGCCCAATGCCCCAACGACAACTAAACGTCCCACAACTCAAGAGGCTCCAAACAACGATAGTCCAGCGACAAATGAATTTGTGTGGCCAGAACCGAATAAAAAATGAGTGTCAAATTCAGCGAATTGACTCATCGATACAAGCCCTTTGCTCTTGGGCAATTTCCTAAGTTAACACCTGCGTGTTTTAAATTCCCTGCCCGACATTAATAATGTCGTTCATTTAGCTAAAATGTTTTTTTGCCCAGAAATTTTTGTTTTTACACCGCGATATATTAGCGATTTTATTGTAACTCTGTGGCAAAACCTGTTAGAAAATAGTGGGTGTTTATCATGTCAAAAAATAATAGGAAACAATAACATGCCAACAAAACCTAGAGCCTGTCATTCAGCCGCCAAGTTAATTTGCCGCAATTGGCTTTTTTTGTTTTGTTGTAGCTTAGCCAGTACTTCGCTAACAGCCCAAGAAGGCAATGTCACCCCTTTTGCGGTTAAAGCTGATGACAACATCGTCATTTATCATAATGCCAACGTCCTCGATGAAAATGGCCAAGCCTTTACAGCAAAAATGTCGGTTATTGTGACTGGCGATAAAATTCAAGCTCTAAAACCTGCCAATCAAATCTCTGCCAATGAATTAAAATCGGCGCAAGTGATCAACCTCAGTGACAAATATCTGCTGCCCGGATTAATAGATAGCCACGTGCACTTAGCCACACCGCCTAATGACTTGTTTGCCAAAGCGACAATGCGCCGACAGGCCTATCACGGCATTACAGGCATTCGTATTATGGCCGATGATTTACGCCCTATTACCGAATATGCCAGAGCATCCATCGCAGGCGAGATAGCCGCTCCAGATATTTATTCAGCCGCTTTATTTGCCGGCCCGGACTTTTTTAATGATCCTCGTACTATCGCCGCCAACGGCGGCATCAAACCCGGTACTGGCCCTTGGATGCAGGCCATTAGCGATGAAACAGATTTAACTATTGCCATCGCCAAAGCCAAGGGCAGTGGTGCCATGGCGATTAAACTCTACGATAACTTAAAACCAGAACTTCTCAGCAAAATTACCCAAGCGGCACATCAACAAGGCATGGCAATTTGGGCTCATGGCATGGTATTTCCGACTGAACCTAAAGATGTGGTGGCAGCGGGTGTCGATGTAATTTCTCATACTTGTTATTTGGCTTATCAGGCTTCTGATCCCAAACCTTTAACTTACAAAAACCGTTTTCCGGTCAACGCTGCCCTACTACAAACTGGCGATAATCATTTAATGGAAACGTTGTTTGCTTCGATGCAACAACAAAACATTTATTTGGATGCCACCCTCACCGTTTATCAACAATATGATCAGCGTCTCGCCGCTAATCCACAGATGAGCCCCAAACCCCATTGCTCCTTGTCACTTGCGGCAACACTCACCCAACAAGCCATCAATAAAGGCGTGAAGATAGCCACAGGCACCGACCATATCATGCCACGTAGCTCGGCTTTCCCTGCCCTGTTTGATGAATTGGAACTGTTGGCTAAACATACTAAGTTGTCGCCTTTAGCTGTCATTCAAGCAGCCACCCTAAACGGCGCTTATATACTTAAACAGCAAGACAACATTGGTAGTATAACTGCAGGTAAACTGGCCAATATGTTGATTTTAAATGCCGATCCCAGCGCAGATATCAGCAAGCTCAGAGATCAGTATATGACGGTAAAACGCGGCTTTATGCTTAAACCCCAGGACATGCCAAACATTACTGAGCTGGAAATGCCCGATGAACAATAAACCGCTAATGGGCATCAATATTAGCCGTCGTCAGTGCTTGGGGGGTGCAGCAGCACTGGGAGCCAGTGCGCTGTTAGCTAAATCTGCGCAAGCTACATCCAACTCAACTCAGAAAAAATTAAGTAAACCCATGATTATCAATACCTTGGGTGGCATTGAAAATCCTAATTTAGCCGATATCCCTCATACTCCAGCTAGCATTAAGCTTGACCAACGGGCATTTGACGATGCCAGAAAGTCTGGACTCACCGCCATTAATTTAACCTTAGGTTATGTGGCAGGGCCATATGAGCCCTTTGAACACAGTGTTAGCGAGATAGCCACTTGGGACAGAATAATTCGCCAGTATCCACAAGATTTACTTAAAGTATTTAACGCTAATGACTTGTTGTTGGCCCAGCAGCAAAACAAGGTGGGCATCATGTACGGTTTTCAAAACTGTGCCATGTTGGGCGACAAAGTGGAGCGCGTTAAACTGTTCAGCGATTTGGGCGTACGAATTATGCAGCTTACTTATAATCGTCAAAATCAACTCGGCAGTGGTTGTATGGAACCACAAGACTCAGGATTGACCGCTTTTGGCAGAGACATCGTTAAACAAATGAACCAACACAAGGTTATTATCGATTTGTCCCACAGTGGCGAAAAAACATGTTTAGATGCCATTAACATCTCAGAGCAACCCATTGCCATAAGTCATACCGGTTGCCGTGCTCTGGTGGATTTACCCCGTAATAAAAGCGACCAAGAGTTACGTTTAATTGCTGAAAAAGGTGGTTTTGTCGGCATTTATTTTATGCCTTTTTTAAGCACTAAGCCTAATGCCACAGCCGATGATGTAGTGCGTCATATCGTACATGCGGTCAAGGTGTGTGGCAGTGAACATGTGGGCATAGGCACTGATGGTGGCGTGACAAGTTATGACGACTTGGACAAATACAAACAGGCTCTTAAAAAAGAAAACGCCGAACGAGTGGCTGCAGGCATAGCAGCTAAGGGTGAAGGGCCAAACACCCTGCCCTTTATTGAAGATTTGCGTGGTCCTGAACAGTTTGCCAAACTCGTTGACTTATTAAGTAAGGTCAAACTCACTACCAGACAAATTGACGGCATTCTGGGTAAAAACTTTTATGCATTTACCCAGCGTCTTTGGTAAAGCTTAAGCGTTATTAATTTTACTATTGCGCTTTATACGCCATACACTCCACTTCAAACATGGCATTCATTGCCAGTCCATCTGCGCCAAAAGCACTGCGTGCGGGCAATGTGGTTTTATCAAAGTAAGTGATATAGATATCGCTAAAAGCCTTCCACTGCGCCATATCATCAATCATAACTGTACACTTAAAAATATCTGCCATCGTCACACCAGTAGCCTTGGTGGCGGCTTGAATATTAAGCATAACTTGATGGGCCTGGGTAGCCATATCGCTGGATAACATGCCATCTTTGTCACCTATCTGGCCCGATAAATACACTATATTGCCCACCTGAGTCGCGGTAGAAAAAGGTAAGTTAGGATTAGAGTGAGGATAAAAAGTCACGCCCTCTGCCAACACATTTAATGTGCTAAAAGCCAAAATCAGTACACAGCCTAATTTAATGATGTAATTCATGATTTTCTCTGCTTAATTAAAACGTAGGATTCAATTTGTTGAGTTTAACGATTTTTGCCAAAACACAGCGTTGCCAGCCTGAGGATCTAACTCATAGCCGGAAAAACCATACTTAAGATAAGCAGATTTAGCGATGGCGTTGTTACTCAGCACTTCAAGGGTAACCTTGCAACAGTCCTTAGCTCGGGCGATTTCTTCTACTTTAGCCAGCATCAGCTGACTCAGCCCCAAGCCCCGATAGTTTTGCAACACCATAAGATCGTGAATATTAATCAAAGGTTTACAGGCAAAAGTCGAAAAGGCTGCAAAACAATTTGTCAGGCCTGCAGGTTCACCATCAACAAAAGCTAAGACCGAAAAAGCATGGGGTATTTTAGCCAGCTCATTCACTAAATTACGTCTTACATGCTCAGTTAATGGTTTACCGCCGCCCATAGGATCAGACGCATAAGCATTCAGTAACGCGGGTATAGCGGTTTTATGTTGCTCATTAGCATAATCTGCAATGACTATTTCTATGCTCATTTGACATTCTTTTTTTACAATTTAAAGCTAGCTTACCAGCAAGTTGCTAGCCGATCCCAGCATAAATCTGCTTTGTAATATCTATACAGCTTGTACGGTTTGATTTGAGATAACTCACCTATAAGGTTACTTTTTCTTAAAAAAAACCCACTAGGGCCTTAACCAAAGTGGGTTTAATAAACCAATAGGTACAAGCCCTTTGGCTAGAAATTTATTTATAAAACGCTTCAACAACACCTTTAAAGGTCATTAATAAAGGTTGGCCTTTACGATCCAAAGCCTTAGGTGATGCGATTTTCACCCAAC
This sequence comes from Paraglaciecola hydrolytica, assembly GCF_001565895.1. Lineage (GTDB taxonomy): Bacteria > Pseudomonadota > Gammaproteobacteria > Enterobacterales > Alteromonadaceae > Paraglaciecola > Paraglaciecola hydrolytica. The sequence continues at coordinate 298,340 of NZ_LSNE01000006.1, read as the reverse complement.
CTTCACTGATACAATATTCCTCAACATTAGTACGCTCTTTGCCATTTAAACGAATACCCACGTTAAGTTCTAAAATTTCTTCCACATAAAATTTACTGCGAGGATTATTTGAAAGGCGATCAGGTAAAGCCGGCGGAGTTGTTGTGTCGTTCATATTGGTGACCTAGATTAAATAAAAAGTGCGACAGTTTAGACAATATAGACGCGGCGCTCAAGCTCGCAATGCGCTGTGTGCGCTTATCGCTTCGCGACAGGGCATGCGCTGCGCTTACGTCATCCATGACGTCTATGTCTCACATCCGAAAGAGCCCGTTACTCTTTCTTCAAACCGCTAACAAATGAATATTAACTGCTAGACCAATTTTTAACCCTATGGGCTAAGCGCACGAGATCGATGGCTTTACCAAAATCACCTTGCATAACACCAACAATGCCATGCATTAATATCAAATTACGATCGGGATATTGTTTAGCCGAATTGAGCATAAGGTTTAGCTCTGTGGCGGCCATCTCAAAACCATAATCATGATAAATCTGCAGTAGTTTTACCGAGTGTTCTTGCCTGTCGAGTTGACGCAGCACTGGCTCATAACCTAAGGCTTGGATCATCGACTCAGCAAGCAACCATACCGACCAAGGGTTTTGCCCGGTGACGAGCTTGTTATCGACTACAACTTGTTCTAGATAATTTGGCCCGCCGCTAAACCTTGCTCCTTGTTGTTGTAACTTACTCTCGAGTAAAAAAGGAAAAATCGTTGCTGCCTCGGGGATCAAAAAAAGCTCTTCCGCATTGGTAAAACTCACCACTTCCCTGCCTTGTAACATCGGTGCACCATTACTGAGACTCACATTTACCAAGGCTGCCGGACCATGGCAGACTGCACCTATCACTTTGCCTTGCTCAGCATAATTCTGCACCAACTGCTGAATCGCCTGATTATCAGGAAAGTCAAACATGGCACCTTTACCACCCACAAAGTACACCGCAGCATAATTATCAGGATCAACTGTGCTCAATGCCAATGAGTGACGAACTTTGTTTTGCGCCAGTTCATCGTTTAAAAAGGCATAATCCAATTCGCCCATGTCATCATTGTCGATAACAACAGGGGGACGGCCCCCTAAGGGACTGGCGATATCAACCGCAAAACCATTAACCTCAAAGATATAATAAGCTCGAGATAATTCTGTGAGCTCATAGCCGGTATATTTGTCCGTATCACCCATTTTGTTGGTACTGGTGACCACGATTAAAATGCGCCCGCGTTTAATATCAACAGCATGTTTTAGATATTCAAGCTGGTCAGGCTGTGTGGCTTTTAAGGCAGCAATATCTGGGTGTTTTTCAACTAAGCCAAAAAACCAATAGCCTGAACCAATGATAACGATTACCACCAACAAAATTGTCCACAATACTTTTTTCCACATAAGCTTGTACTCCCAAATTAATTCGGGAGTAGCTTAGTGTGCTAGCGGTGAAGAGCAGGTGAAATTTGGGGATTTAAGTGATTTAAATTGCGCCGAGTGTTTCGAAAGTAATGATAATCAAAAAATTATTTTCAGTGTTGTTTGCATGCAGCTGCCAGCCCATGCTACTTGCGATTTTTTCAGCAAGACGTAAGCCTATTCCTTCACGCAACCGATTGTTGCCAACATGGGAGTTTTCAATATGGAGTTGCGGGTTGCTGTATCGAAATACCACATCGCCCTTAACACCATGTTGAGCGGAATTTTCCAACAACACTTTAAGTAATAATCTTACTAACTGAGCGTTGCCTTGTACGGCGAGGGTTTCTGGCAACACAATTTGTGCTTGAATTTCAGCTGCCTCTAACAACGGAAGTTGCTCTAAAACCGCATCTTCAATGATGGGAAGAAGTAAAAGTCTTTCACACTTGACATGTTGTTGACGAGCCAAGGTCAACAATACATCAACTACTTGTTGCATCAATTGCAATTGTTGTTGTAGTTCGACGTTATCCCCTGCTTGCCAGCCTCGATGGTGAGCTAACTGCAGCAGGTTATTGATGACCGTCATAGGTGTGCGTAGTTCATGACTGACATCACGGGTAAATTCGGTTTCACGCTGTAATGCAAAACTCAACTCATTCATCGTGCTTTGAATGGCATTAGCCAAATAACCAATTTCGTTATTTTGTGTGGCAGCAGACAATGTTATCTGACTGTGGGTGTGAGGATATTTGGCAAGCTCATCAGTGAGCCTAACCAAAGGCCGACTGGTATAATTAGCAATTTTAAAGGCAATCCATGCCGCTAAAGCAATAGCAAACAAACTGATATACAACATGAGCATGCTAATTTGCCCACGATGCTGACTTACCGTCAGCAAACTACTCACTTCAGCCAATAAATAAGAAGGTTTGTCAGCCAACAGAAATTGGCGAAGATGGTAATGGCTTTGATCAGCGGTGAATATTTCTTGTATATTGGGGCGCAATTGCAAGGCCTCAACAATGTTTGAGGGCATTGTATTTACACTCTGATGAACTGAAAAATACGGGTAGCGAGGAAACATACTGGCATTATCGGCCTGTTGCAGATAGCTAATCTCTTGCATCAACAAACGGTCAATCAGTTCATCTTCAATGACATAGGCAATAACAAAACTTCCAGCAGTAAAAAGTGCGCCAAGCAACATCGTAAAGCCGACAAACAACAATATGGTTCTGCGTCTTAAGGGATGTTTAACTGGCATCTATCCGATATCCAAGCGATAACCTACATTGGCTACCGTCAATAACATTTTATGTTCAAAGGGTTTATCTAAGGCGTTACGCAAAGCATAAATATGTGATTTTAAGGCCTCAGTCTGCGGCGGATTGTCTTGCCATATCTTATGGCTCAACATCCTTTTTGAAAGAGCCGCAGGATGCACCAACATCAGTTCATGGAGGATCTTAAAACCAATCTGCGTCAGTTTAATTTCACGCTGTTGACGAGTGACTTGCTGCTGGTTGTTATCCAAAGTCAGCTCTCCTAAACTCATTTTCGCTTGGCGATGTAAGGTATGACGGCGTGCCAAAGCTTCACAACGCAGGACCACTTCACGTAAATCAAAGGGTTTAGTCAGATAGTCATCTGCACCTTGGTTAAAACCACGCACTTTGTCTGCAAAACTGTCTCTGGCGGTTAACATTAATATGGGTGGATTATTAGGCGCTAGTTGCTTGATGGTTTCACAGACTTGTAAACCATCCATATCGGGTAAATTGAGATCTAATAACACCACATCATATAAATTGTCCTGTGCCCACTGGATAGCCTGTTTGCCACAGTGGGCATGTTCGACCTGCCAAGTGTGAAGGTTCAAAAACTCAGCCAATTGACGGGCTATTGTGTGATTATCTTCAACCAATAAAATATTCATGTAGTTATCAAATATGACAGAACCGCATAAGACTAGCTTAACCCAAGTGAAATATCGGTGAAATACCGCATGTCATCCATGACGTTGGTGTTTTCTAAACTCGGCAGGTGTAATGCCCTTTTTGTCCTTAAACACTTTATAAAAGGTATTTCTGTTGTTAAAGCCAGCTTGATAGGCAATGTCGCCAATAGAATTTTCGGCTCCACCTTGTGTGAGTAAACTAAGTGATTCTTGATAGCGTAATTCATTTAAAAAATCATAAAAAGTCGTGGCGTTGTGTACGTTAAACAACTCAGAAAGTTGATTTCTAGTAACGCCTAATAAGGCAGCCAATTTGCTAAGGGAAATATCATCATCTAGATGGGGTTGATGGGATACGACTAACTCTGCCAATTGCGCATTTAATTGTTGCGCCGCCTCAGAGCTAAGTTCAACGTTTCTAGGCATTTTAAGGTCGTCTTCATTTTCTTTACTCAAAGAGGCGGGCGAACACTGAAAAATTTGCGGTTGATGTACGGTAAACAAAGCAATAATACAAACGTAAACATTGATACAACAAGCGATAAATGCCGCTATACGTAGGTCAGGAAAGCTATTATTGTAAAACATTAAAATAATACTGACATCGAGCACAATGAGAGCAAAAAAACCAAAACTAATAAAGAGTAGCCAAAAATAGCGGGAATTTTGATGGCCACTAAGTAGGCGTGAAAAACGCGTTTTTTCAACATAAATCAAACGAATAGTTATGCCGATGTAAAACAGTGTGTAGGCAAACAATAGACTATAAAAAGTCAGGGATTGATCTGTCAGTATCGCCCCAAACTGCTTATCAATATTAATAAATAAACTCGGGCTCAAATGCAAACACACAGCAGGCCAATGCAAAGGATGCAATAAGGTTTTTTTAACTAACAAATATAACAAGGGGCCATATAACCAGGTTAAATTCTGACTCACTATTTGCAATGCGCTAAAGGGCTCACGTTGAGTTAATTGGATATAAGCATTGATTGAAGGTACTAATAACACTGCAACAAATATAATTAATATGGCATTGCTTCTGCGATTCGCATTTTTCATAAACAGCAGGTTGGAAAAGGTCCACAATCCAATGCTCGCTGAAAATATAAACCAAACTTTGAGTAATTCCTCTATCACAGCACCCAAACAAACCACTCCATGAACAACCCTATATTTATGCCTAATTGGCTTAAGCAAATTCGAATCTCGCTTAAACCATCTCAATTAAACCACTGTAAATAAAGCAAAGTGCAATGTGCTTTTATATTGCCAACAAACTATTCACTATCAAAGCTGCTAAAGGTACCGGAAAATACAATCAAACCGTCTGCAAAACTTTGGTACCAAGTACCAGAAAAAGCAGTCTCATAGTGATATATCAGGGTATAGGGTGCAATATAATTAAGCTCTGGAATAGTCTGTAAGGTCTGCTCCACCTGCACCTTAGGCGCTACCATTGTGGTTTTATAGCTGCCAAAATGATCGACAGTGCCCGGACCATAACCCTTGGCGGTATAGGTACCATCAGCTAAATAAAACTGCAATATAACCGCACCAGCAGCGGGATAAGTGCCAGTAGGTAAAACCTTACTGGTTGAATGCAATACCGTTAATACCAGCGTTTTACCACCCTGAACTTTAGGCACCAAGGGTTCCAGCAGCAGCGACGTTTTATGCGTAAAACTAAAATGGCCACTGATGATGGTATCACTGTTGTCAAAACGACGTTTCCATTCACCTTGAGTCGGGTCACTAAAATGGTAAGTCGTTTGGCTCTTTTGCCCTGTTGCGTGGTCCACTGATACTTCTTTAACTTTATTGTGACTTACGTCCTTAACCGAATAATTAGCGGCTCCTGTTAAAAAACGTTCGTCCCCTACTCCTGAATAAGTCAGCTTGTTTTTATCGATGTAATGCTGAACCACAACACCTTTATTCGGAACATCACTGATATCGGTGCCACTCACTGTTTCTATTTGCAACACTAATTTTCCGCCTATTAACTCGCGGGCCAAATGTGACTTTGAAGCGTTTGCTTTAGCATGACTCGGATCGGCGATAGCGATATGGGTAAACAGACCTCCAATTAGGATAACGATGATGATTAATATTTTGTTCAATAATAAATTGTACGATTGCATGATTAATGTTCCTTGTTTAGCTGCGCTCAATATAAGCTGCGGACAAAGCTTGCATCAAAAGAAGTCGAATCCTGTAAATCTCTGTCGAAAATGACAAATTCAGCGTATATTCACGCCATTTTGTGGTGCGGTAAGCCTCTCAGCTAAAGCGTTACATTCGCTATGATGTTTTTTACAACTTAAGTCGTGTCTGTTGAAAATAGAAGAAAGGCATTTACTACTTATACTTTTTTCTCAATGCGCAATGAGGGAGTAGAGGTAATTCCTATAGGCAATTTTGCCGCACGTTGACTGGGCACATTGCAGCTGATTGCTTAGCGCGGACTTAGCGTTTATTCTTTCGACTCTCTACGCTGTTATTCTTTGTATTCTCATTAAGGAAAGATAGATGCATTTTGGCATTCGCTTTTATTTGCTTGCATCCTTACTCATTGGTGCAGCGACCGCGACTTTATACTTTTTTAAAGGACATTTATATTCTAGAGCGGAGCCATTGCCCCTCGAAAAACTGGTACTAGCAACACCACGGATCCCGTTTTCAAGCTTAGTAATTTTAGCCAAACATAATAATTTATTTGCAAAACACGGACTTGAGGTCCAACTAGAAATAACCGCGACGGGCAAGGAAGCTCTCGAGATGACATTGGCAGGCAAAGCCGATATCGCTGCTGTTGCCACACTACCACTGGCGTATATAGTAACCAGAAGCGCTCAGCCGCGTATCCTCGCAGTTATTGCGAAAAGCAATTACGAGCATTCCGTGGTGGCACGACGGGATCGCGGCATCTCACAACCTGCTGATCTGCAAGACAAAACCATTGGTTTTTTACCAGGTACTAGTGCACAGTTTTATTTGGAGGCCTTGTTAACCAACGCAAATTTAGCCCGTAACAAAGTCCATATGAAAAGTATCACTATACAAGATAGCCAAAGCGCACTCCTCAGCGGCGATGTGGATGCGGTCGCGCTATTTGCACCTTGGGACAAGCGCGCGGCGCAAGCGCTTGGAGAGTCTGGTATCGTATTTGCGCCTTCACTCCATACGACGCACTGGACTCTCACTTCCAATCAGAACTTTCCGATTACGCGACCACGAGTAGCTGAAAAACTATTACTCGCCTTACTCGATGCCCTGACACTCATTGGCGAAAATCACGAGGCTAGCCTCGACATATTGGCACAAGAGATGGAAATGTCCCGTGCCGATTTGGATGAATCATGGGAACAATATACTTTCGACGTTCAACTACCCCAAGCGCTAATCACAACTCTGGAGCGGGAGTTATTATGGATTCGCTCACATGGTAATGTACCTAGTGGTGAGCTAACACCTGTGGCGCCATTGCCGGACTTTCTCGACTACCTATCGTTTTCCGCTCTGCAGTCGGTCAAACCTTCTGCGGTCAGAATTACCAGATGAAGATCACAACATCAGTTCAACTCACTTTATTTGCAGCGGGAGCGGCGTTTGTCATTCTGTCAGGCTCAGTATTTTTTGCCTACTCAGCACTACAAGATTCAAACGAACAGCGTCAACAACTGTATGCCGTCGTGAGCGGTACTGCCGAATTACAAATTCGTACCGACGAATACCTGAAATATTTCAGCGCGCGTCCACTGCGACAATGGCACGCCCGAAACACCGCCATATTGGCAGCCTTACAAAACATCAAACCCAGCGATGTCGCACCACCACAAGAAATAGCGTCACTGCGTACTCGCCATAGTGTGATAGGTAAGCTGTTTTTACAGTTGCAACAATTAGGCATACCCGGTAACGATGAAGGTCAGCGTCTGCAGCAGCAAATGTTAATCGACCGATTGTTCATTATGTACGAAGAGCAGCTAGGTGAAGTTGCCCTCGTTCGGCAAAACACGCTGCAAGCCGATCAACATTACGTGCGACGTGCCGTGATGTTTAGTGTACTGGCACTTGCCTTACTGACCTGTATATTTCTCGCGGCCTTATATGTAGTAAGGCGCAATCTATCGTTGCCACTACAAAAACTGGTAGAAGCAACCGAAGCGTTTGGATATGGAGACTTGGGGCATCGTATCGAAGAAGCACCAAACAATGAAATAGGTGTTCTGTCAGAGGCCTTAAATACCATGGCGGCCCGCCTACAAAATGTGACTTCCGAGTTAAAAAACACCCATGAAAAACTGCGCCAAGCGCAAAAAATGGAAGCGATAGGTCAACTGACTGGGGGTATTGCCCATGATTTCAATAATATTTTGGCTGGCATGCAAGGCAATCTTGAAATCATGCGCATGCGCATTACACAAAATCGCACCCAAGAAATCGGCCACCACATCGACTCGACTTTGTCTTTGACCGATCGCGCAGCATCACTTACCCATCGTCTGTTGGCTTTTTCGCGCCAGCAAGCACTTGATCCCAAATTAACCGATGTCAACGTGTTAGCGACATCGATGATGCCATTAATTGAGCAATCCGTAGGACCACAAATCAATTTGGTTTTTAATCAGGAAAATAGGGTGTGGCATATCTTGTCCGACATGCATCAATTGGAAAATGCCTTATTAAACCTCGTCATCAACAGTCGTGACGCCATGCCCGATGGTGGAACACTGACGATTGAAACCGCTAACATCGTCATAGATGAAAAAACCGGTCTGTCAGAAGAGATTGAGCCTGGTGAGTATGTCTGTTTACGAATAATCGATACCGGTAGTGGTATGCCAGAACAAATAATGGCACGGGCATTCGATCCATTTTTCACTACAAAGCCAACCGGCCAAGGCACAGGACTTGGTTTATCGATGATCTATGGCTTTATCAAGCAGTCCGAAGGACATGTTCGCATTCGTTCAGCACCGGGGGCAGGTACCACCGTGTTGTTGTATTTGCCACGTTTTAAGCCTGCTTTGCAGGCTGGCAAAAAAGTAGCAACTGTCCTTGAATCCCCTAGCGCCCTTCCACTAGCAGACACAACAAGGCAAGCAAGGGTGTTAGTGGTAGACGATGAGTTGGAGTTGCGCTCCTTGGTGGTTGAAATGATCCGTGAACTCGGCTATCAGGTGCTTGAAGCCGAGGATGGTCCCAATGCAATGAAGTTTTTGCAAGCAAGCGAAGAATTTAATTTGTTAGTCACCGATATAGGCCTTCCCAATGGAATGAACGGTCGTCAACTGGCTGATGCCGCGCGCATGAAACGACCGGATCTCAAGGTGCTATTTATTACTGGTTATGCGCAAAATACGATGGCTAACCACGACATGCTGGAGTCCGGTACGCAAATCATGACAAAGCCTTTTTTGATGGCAAGTTTTGTAGAGAAAGTTCGTTCCATGGTTGAGGACGATCTCGACGCCAAAATATCTAATCAAACCGACAAAACTGCCAAGGATAACGCTAAACCACTAAGCATTTTAGTGGTGGATGATAATGAAGAAGCAGCCACCTGCTTGGCCATGCTCCTCGAAGCGAGTGGTCATACAGTGCAAGTTGCACTTGACGGTAAAAAGGGGCTGGAAGTGGCAACAACACTCACACCAGACGTTGTTTTTCTCGATATTGGCATGCCTGTTATGAATGGTTTCGAGACTGCCCAAGCAATTCGAAAAATCCCCACTCTGATAAATACTACTCTAATCGCCTTGACCGGATGGGGCGCGGATAGTGACCGCACTAAGTCTAAGGATGCGGGCTTTGATTATCACTTGACCAAACCTACTGAGTTATCGACGATTATGGCCCTGTTGGAGCAACGGGATAAGCCGATAAAAGGCGAACATGGAAAACTATAAAAATACTATAGGCTGGTAATTCGACACCACGCTACCGATGCTGACATGGCTTAATTGACCTGACAGTTATGCTTAAACCTAAACATAGCCTATGTTTAGGGAGCGCTCCGCCATTTTGTGTGAGTGAAGCATAAATTCCATCTGCCTAAAGCCAATACTAAGTCTAGCCAAACGACAATTACGCAATATTCAATATGCCAGTGTATTGGTCACTCGTAGGAAAAAGGGAATTATAAATTTTAAGATAAAAAGGATATGTTATGGATAAATCTTTAATCATCACTTTATTGTTAGCGTTTTCCATTACTGGCTGCAGTCACAACGATATCTATCGCAATGTTTATAAGGATGAATGTGTCTATGGCAAAAAGGGAGATTGCTCTAATAATGCCAGCCAAATTGCCTACCCAGGTGCAGAAAATGAGTATCGATTGGGTTTTATTGAATATGATGATCAGGGGCAATTACGTGACCGCATTCAACAAGACGCAATACTGGATAATTATTACAACTTAGCAGGCCAACAGGAGGTGGTGATCGTCACGTTTGTGCACGGCTGGCATCACAGTGCTAAACCCGAAGACGGTAATATTCAGGAATTCCGCAAATTACTCAGTACTATTTCAGCCAGAGAAAATGATTACAGTCAGAAGTTTATGCGTAAAAAGCGTCTGATACTCGGTGTATATATTGGCTGGCGTGGTGACTCTTTAAACATTGAATATCTAAATACGGTTACGTTTTGGGATCGCAAAGCGACTGCCCATGAGGTAGGTCACAAAGGGATTACAGAGGCCTTACTCAAGCTGGAGGAGTTGAAAAATGTGCGTAATAGCTATGACGAAGGTCAACCGTCTGCCAATCGATTAGTGACTATAGGCCACAGTTTTGGTGGTGCTGTAGTATTTAGCGCGTTACAAAAAATTATGGCAGAGCGTTTTATTGATTCACAACAAGACAAAAACTATCAACAATATGCTGATGGTTTTGGCGATTTGGTGATTTTGATGAATCCTGCCTTTGAAGCACTGCGATTTTCATCACTCATGGAACTATCCCAAGACAAATGTCGCAAATATCAGCAAGGCCAGTTACCTAAACTGGCCATCCTGACCTCGGAAACGGACTACGCCACCAAACTGGCTTTTCCAGCAGGGCGAATATTTTCAACTTTTTTTGAAAGTCATCGCACTATGCAACGTCATGAATGTAAAGGTACTGGTAGTGGCAATATGCTTACTGTGAATATTGCGCAAGGCGAAGCCGACAGAACAGCCATTGGCCACTTTAAGCCTTACCAAACTCACCTACTTGAGTTATTACCCAATGGCAGTGAGAAAAAGTTTGAATTAGAACGAGCCTATGCTGATTGGTCGGCGTCTGATCCAACACAACCCAGCATTTATAGTTCTGTTAACCTGATCAGTAAGCAGCGCACGACTCCGCTTAATCCCTATATGAATATTAAAGTATCCGAGGACTTGATGGATGGCCACAACGATATCTGGGGCGAGCAAGTGATTGATTTTATGCGCGAGTTGATTGCGGTTTCTACTACCCCCTTGCCAGATTATAAAATGCTAAGTGGGCAGTAATATCTATTTAAAAGTTATTATTAAATAACCAGAAACGACTATGCCAAATAAACAAAGTTATTTAGGTGAGTTTGAACACTTTGTTTTACTCAGTATTGCCAGCTTAAAAGAGCAGGCTTACGGCGTTAGCAAAAGCATGTCTCGCTCTTGGAGATTTTTAATGACAAAACAACGTGTATATTCAGCCTTATTGGTAGCGTTTTGCGTGAGTGTCGTGGCAATGTTAATCATCGCGATCAATTTTTTATCGGTGGCCGAATCCTCGGTATTTCAGCAAGCATATTGGACAAACGGTCATATCCATCAACTCTTTTTTGCACCTGAGTTATGGCAAAGTGTGGGAGCTGGTTTGCTGAGTCATTTCAGTTTGGTCATGTTGTTTCATGTGGATGCGATTATTTATGCAGTGCTGAGCTTTAGCTTGGTATACGCTCTGGACAAAAAGTATCTTTTCTCAAGCACAACCTTCGCCCTTAGCGCTCTAGTGATTGTGTTAATACCTTATATTGGCGGCTTTGTTTATTTTCAAGTTAACGAGGTCGCACTCAAACAATCTGGTCCGGTGATCGCATTAATGTGGTTAAGTGTTCTTTATTTAATGCCGCCTTTGACCTACTGCTTAATGAATAAAAGGTACCATATAGATCAGCCTAGTTGATGCCTAACATACCCACTAAACACTAGGCCTGTTGTTGTTCAACTGGCCCAGCGCAGCTCCTTAGCAATGGCCACCTTTACCATCGTTTAAAATGTGAGCACTTGTGACTTTTCATCGCACAAAATAGACAGCTTATCCCTTGAGGTTTTTTCAAGGATTGCAATACACTGAGAAACTAGCGATTATGAAAAATTACGTAAAAAAATAATATAAAAAGAAAATAAAAAGGCAGAGGAATATCCAATGGAAAGACGAGATTTTATTAAACTCGGTGGCATAGGTATGGGTGGCTTAATGTTACCTATGTCTGGCATAGCCATCAGCGCAGAGCAATTGTTAGATAAGCCCATGGACGTGGCTTATAAGAAGAAACTAGCTGACATCGCTTTAAACGCGGCCAAAGCTAAGGGCGCGACTTATGCCGATGCCCGTATTGGTCGTTATCTAAACCAGTTTGTTAGAACCAACGAAAACCGCGTGGATAATATCGTTAATACCGAGTCCGCCGGTATTGGTGTGCGAGTCATCGCTAACGGTACGTGGGGTTTTGCCTCTACATCTAATATGACTCCCGACAGTGTGGCAAAAACTGCCGAACGCGCAGTAGCTGTGGCCATAGCTAACTCAAAATTCCAAACAACGCCTGTGCAATTAGCACCGGTTAAAGGTGTGGGTGAAGTAAGCTGGCAAACGCCAATTAAAAAGAACGCCATGGAAATCCCCATTAAAGACAAGGTTGATTTGTTGCTGGCAGTGAACGCAGCGGCCATGGAAAACGGCGCTAACTTTATTAATTCCACTCTCTTTTTAGTTAACGAGCAAAAGTATTTTGCTTCCACTGATGGCTCTTATATTGATCAAGATATCCATCGTTTGTGGGCACCATTTACCGCAACCGCAATAGGTGAAAAAGGCTTTAAACAGCGTAGCGGTTTAGGTAACCCGGTCGGTATGGGCTTTGAATATTTAGATGGCCTAGAAAAAGATAAAATCCATGTGACGGGCGCGAGCGTTGGCTATGGTAATTCTTACGACATACTCGAAGATGCCAAACTGGCGGGTCAGCAATTAAAAGCCAAACTAAAAGCCAAATCCGTTGAGCCAGGTAAATACGATTTAGTACTCGATCCTGCTCATTTGATGTTAACCATCCATGAGTCAGTGGGTCACCCACTGGAATTAGACCGCGTCTTAGGGTACGAAGCCAACTATGCAGGTACCAGTTTTGCTACTTTGGATAAATGGCAAAGTGGTAAATTTCAATACGGTTCTGACATCGTTAACTTGTTTGCCGATAAAACTCAGGATTATTCACTGGGTAATGTGGGCTATGACGATGAAGGCGTTAAAACCAAAGAGTGGGATTTGGTTAAAAACGGTATCTTGGTTAACTATCAAGCCACCCGTGATCAAGTACATATGCTTGGCCAAAAAGAATCCCATGGCTGTAGCTATTCACAAAGTTGGAAAGACGTGCAGTTTCAACGTATGTCTAACGTGTCATTAAAACCCAATGAAAAAGATCTCTCTGCAGATGATGTGATCAAAGATGTCGAAAAAGGTATTTACATTGCCGGCCGTGGTTCGTTTTCCATCGATCAGCAACGTTATAACTTCCAATTTGGTGGCCAATTATTTTACGAAATTAAAGACGGTAAAATTGTCGATCAAATTGAAGATGTGGCTTATCAGTCTAATACTCAGGAATTCTGGAATAACTGCACCCAGTTGGCCGGTAAATCTGATTATCGCTTAGGCGGTTCGTTCTTCGATGGTAAAGGTCAACCTTCACAGGTTAGTGCGGTATCGCACGGTTGCCCCACCACTCGATTTAATAATATTAACGTCATCAACACCGCACGTAACGTGTAGTTGACGCTGAAACGAATTATAGGACTAAGCCCAATGACAATTTTATCTGAACAAACCGCCAAAACACTTTTAACTAAAGTGCTTAAGTATTCCAAAGCCGATTCCATTGAATGTAATCTGGATGGCAACATAGGTGGCAATATTCGTTATGCCCGTAATACCGTGTCTACCGCCGGTGAAGAGAGCGATGTAGTACTGGCTGTGCAATCGACTTTTGGTAAACGTACCGGCACAGCCACCATCAATGAATTTGATGATGCCTCACTCGAAAAAGTCGTACGTCGCTCGGAAGAGCTAGCCAAACTGGCGCCAGAAAACGAAGAGTTTATGCCCATTTTTGGCAAACAAGAGTATGAAAAATCCAATACTTATTTTGAGTCGACGGCGAAGGTTACCCCGGAAGATCGCGCTCAAGCCGCACAAAACAGTATTGCTCCTTCGAAAAAAGACAAACTGGTTGCCGCCGGCTTTTTAGAAGAGACCACCCGTTTTAGCGCCATCATGAACAGTGCAGGTTTATTTGCTTACAATACCTCTACCAATGTAGATTTTTCGGTCACTATCCGTACTGAAGATGGCAAAGGTTCTGGTTGGGTAACGCGCAATTACAGTGATGTTAAGTTACTGGATACCGCCAAAGCTTCAAACATTGCCATCCACAAAGCTAAATCATCCGTTGATGTTAAAGAAATGGAGCCGGGTAAATACACGGTTATTTTAGAGCCCGCTGCGAGTAATACGCTGATCGGCAACATGATGCGCAGCTTTGCTCAACGCAGTGCTGACGAAGGCCGTAGCTTTTTAAGTTATAAAGCGAAAGAAGGCGAAGACGCGACTACAGCCCCAAAAAACAAATTGGGCATGAAAATGTTTGATGAACGGGTACACATTTATTCCGATCCTCAGCACCCTATTGCCCCTTCTGCCCCCTTTGGTGGCGACGGTTACCCACGTAAACGCATGGACTGGGTCAAAGATGGTGTTATCGCCAATATGCCTAACACTCCTTATTGGGCGAAAAAAACCGGCATGCCTTACATTCCACAAAATGGTACTTTTATCATGGCTGGGGGTAATGAATCCCTCGAAGACATGATCAAAAATACTCGCCGTGGTGTGTTAGTGACTCGCTTATGGTATATCCGCGCTCTTGATCCACAAACCTTGTTGTACACAGGTTTAACTCGTGACGGCACGTTTTATATCGAAAATGGCAAGATCAAATATCCCATCAAAAACTTCCGTTTTAACGAAAGCCCCATAGTAATGTTAAACAACATTGAGGCTTTAGGTGAATCGGTGCGTATTGAAGGTGATATGGTTCCACCCATGAAAATTCGTGATTTTACCTTCAGCTCTTTGTCTGACGCGGTTTAATCTCTCAGCAAGTAAATAAGCTTAGGCCGATCGGCTTTTATGTCGATTGGCTTAATCCATTGAGACCATCGTTTTTCATGCCATTTAACCGTCGCCAGTTTATCCAAACCTGCTCAATGTTTGCGTCCAGTCTAGTGTTACCTAAGCTGGCAATGGCAGCCTATAACCCAGAATATGACTTTGTATTTACGCGTTTAAGTTACGAGTCAGGTGATTGGGAAGTTGACGAACGCATGCCTGCCAATGTGCTTAATTCGCTGATTGAATACACCAGTTTGCGGGTGGATTTAAATGAACGCATCGTAGCCTTAGCTGATCCAGCCATGTTAACGGCGCCCTTTTGTTATATGGCCGGCCATCGACTGGTACAGTTTAGCCAAGAAGAAAAACACAACTTTAAACGTTATGTGGAAAATGGCGGTTTTATCTTTGTGGATGACTGCAACCATGACATCGATGGCATGTTTGCTAAGTCATTTGAGAGGCAAATGGCTGAATTGTTTGGTGATGAAGCTCTACAAAAAATCCCTAATGATCATGCTCTCTATACCAGCTTTTTTGAATTTGACGGCCCACCCCGCACCTCCATAGAGTTAAATGGTTGGGGCGATGATTTAGTGCATAACTACTTAAAAGCCATCGAAATCAACGGCCGCATTGCGGTGTTATACAGCAACAAAGATCTCGGTTGTGAATGGGATTACGATTTTAGAAACAAACGTTTTTTGCGCGTGGATAATACCAAGTTTGCAGTCAATATAGTGATCTATGCGATGACGGCTTAAAGCAGAAACTAGTGACTAGTAAATAGAGGCTAGATAAAGACATTACATGCAGAGCTCCGATGAAATGTAGGTCGGCATTTATGCCGTCAAAAACGAGTTAAACGTTGGTGCAAAAGCAGAAACTAGTTACTAGTTTCTAACTACTTAATTAATATAAGAATTAACATGAACAAACAGACTATAAGTGCCCAGCAAGTTGGCGAACTTCAACAAAAATTATCCAAGGTGAGTGCCGAAGTCGGTAAGGTGATTGTGGGTCAGTCTGAGGTTATCCAGCAACTGCTGATGGGCATGTTGGCCGGTGGTCATTGTTTATTAGAAGGTGTGCCCGGTTTGGCTAAAACCTTAATGGTTAGCTCTTTGGCCCAGAGTTTAGAACTAAACTTTACCCGGGTGCAATTTACCCCAGATTTGATGCCTAGCGATATTATCGGTACTGAAATTTTGGAGACTGATCACGACAGTGGCGAGCGCTTTTTTAAATTTCAGCAAGGTCCGGTATTTACCAATATTTTGTTGGCCGATGAAATTAACCGTACGCCACCTAAAACTCAGGCGGCCTTGCTTGAAGCCATGCAAGAAAAAAAGGTCAGTTACGCCGGTCAAAGTTATGACTTACCCAAACCCTTTTTTGTCTTAGCCACGCAAAACCCGGTTGAACAAGCAGGCACCTATCCCCTGCCTGAAGCTCAGCTTGACCGTTTTTTATTGTTTATCCGTGTGGGTTACCCTAGTGCTGCAGACGAAATTGAAGTATTACGCCGCACCACAGGTAATGTCATCAGCCAGATTAATGCGGTATTACATGCCGACGATATTATTGCCTTACAAAAGTTAGTACGTGATGTAGAAGTGGCCGATCCTTTATATGACTATGTTAGCCGTTTAGTGCGTGCGACTCGCCCCGATGACAGTCCTAGTGCAAGTGTCACCGAGTTTGTACGTTGGGGCGCAGGCCCTCGTGCCGGACAAGCCTTGATCCTGTGCGCCAAAGCCCGTGCCTTTTTAGAGGGACGTTTTGCTACCACGGTAGACGATATTAAAGCGGTAGCTCACAGTGTATTACGCCACCGCATTTTATTGAATTTTCAGGCCGAGGCGGAAAACAAACAAACCGATAGCGTGATCGATGCCTTGCTTAAAGATATCAGCCCGCCCACTAGTCCTTTAGGTCAATAAACAAAAGTGACAACACCAGCTTCAACATCGTCTTCATCAGGGAAAAACTCACTGTTTGAGCCACTGACCTTAGCGCGCGTCAAGGATTTGCCTTTAGTGGCCAAAACTTTAGCGCAGGGCTTTTTGCATGGCATTCACCACAGTACCCAAAAAGGCACTGGCGTGGAGTTTAGCCAGTATCGCAGTTACGAACCCGGTGATGCGCTGAGTAAAATTGACTGGAAGTTGTTTGCCCGCTCAGATAAATATTTTGTGCGAGAAGCCCAACGTGAAAGCAATATTAATGTGTGGTTAGTGATTGATGCTAGCCTCTCGATGCTGCAAGGCTCTGAACATGTAAGTAAACAACAGGATAAAACTTGGCATAAACTCGATTATGCCCGCACCTTGTTAGCAACCGTTTCTTACCTCGCCCACCAGCAAGGTGATGCCGTGGGTTTGTTGGCTATATCCAGTGAAAAAACCCATTTTTTACCCGCTTATGGCGGTGGGCAACATTGGCGTAAGGTTTTGTTGCAACTGGCCACTGTCAGTTCAGGCGGCATATTTCCCCCAGTACACACCTTGCAAAACAAGTTGGCCCATCTCCAACATAATTCCTTGGTCATAGTGGTCAGCGATTTTTATCAAAAACAACAAGAAATCACTGAGTTTATGCAAAAACTCAATCCGGCGAAAACCGATGTAGTGGCAGTGCAGCTTGAGTGTGATGACGAAGTGGAATTTCCTTATAAAGGCCAAATTCGCTTTGAAGATTTAGAAAGTAAAAAACAAGTACTGGTGTCCGCTAAGGATGTCAAAAGTGCTTACTTGGCCACGAGGCAAGACTTTAACCAGCAGTTGAGCACTCAACTTAAACAACTGCAAATTCAGCACCTGCGTGCCAATATTGATCAGCCACTGGATAGCACCTTACATCAGTTTTTAACTGCCAGGCAGCGTAAACGATGAACGAAAGCTTGGGTTTGTTATGGCAGCAACCTTGGTATGCGCTGACAGCCTTGGCTGTGCTCATCCCCATCATTATTCACTTGCTTAATCGCAGCCGTGGCAAGTTAGTCACCTTTGCTCATGTGGCATTGCTGCGTAACACTAAACCCCAACCCACTTCTGAATTACGTTTGACTCAGCGTGTATTACTGCTCTTGCGTTTACTGATGTTACTCACAGCCGCGGCGTTATTGAGCTCGCCTTTTTGGCCGCCAAGCCAATCAGAAACTGAAGTCATTATGCTGACTCAGGATTGGCTGAATAACAGTAACAAAGCTGAAAAGCAGCAAATTGCGACCCGCCTTGGTAAGCAACAAGCCATCTTATTAGATAGCCCTGCAACGTTAAGCCAAGAGCTCAGTGAACAAGACATATTGAATTGGCAAACACAAAAATCGCAACACACCCTGAATATATGGGCAAAAGTCCAAAGCCATGCACTTGGCCGTGATGCGCAAACCCCTTTGGTGGTTTATACCAGCAACCGTGCTAGTCAGTTTGTCGGTGAAAAAGTGGCGCTCACTCAGCCTATCGACTGGCAGGTTCTGAATATCAACAACAACTCTGCTCCAGAGCCTTTGGCTATTTTGCTGATTTATCAAAACGACCGCCAACGTGATGCCAGTTATATTAATGCCGCACTTAGCGCCTTACAAAAACAAAGTGCCATGCCTATTCAGGTGAGTACACTAACTGAGACCGCTTTTGCACAAACACTGACAAACAATGTTTTACCACAGGCTCAATTGATCTTGTGGTTAAGCTCTGCGCCCTTAGCGCCTGAATTAGTCGCCCACAGCACTGACCAAAACGTGATATTGATGGATGCACCACAAATTAGTCGCAAAGACCTTTGGCAACTAGCTTACCCTACTCTGCTGTTAGCTGAACTTAAGGGTGATGTGCTAGCGACCGCAGCCAACCCCGCATTTAATGCTGAACTGAGTGAGGTGTTATGGCAAACCTCCTTAGGTTTACCCCTATTAAGCCAACTTAATATAAAACAGACTAAGCTCTTGCAGTTTTATTCACGTTTTAATCCAGACTGGAACACCCTAGTCGAACTGCCTACCTTTCCTTTGATACTGGGCGAGTGGCTATATAAGGCTATTCCAGAGCAACAAAAGCTGGCGCGGCAGGTTATCGAGCAACAACAAATTACGGCAAAACCAGTAGCGAGTCAGCCGCAGCCAACACGCAGCATTAGCCCCAATAGTCAGCAACACTCAAGCCTGATGAGCTTACTGGCTATCCTGTTATTAATACTGTTTAGTGTTGAACGGATTTACAGTAAAAAGAGCCGTAGCACCAACATAACCACAGTAGATGGGGGACAATAAATGACCTCACATGCTATTCCAGCTCAAGCGCAATTGTTAACTCGCCTACACAGCCAACTGCAACAACATCGTCAGCAAGTGATCCTATACCGCCTACTGCAAAGCCTGCCTGCAGTGCTTGTAGTGCTAGCACTTACCTATGCTTTTAGCTCAAGTTTTCTGTATAGCAGCCTTGGTGCAGTGGCTATTGCCAGTATCATCATATGGCGCTTAGTGCGCTCAACAGAGTTAGCCGACATTCATCTGCAGAATTATTTACTGCACCTTAATCGCTGTTACCCCGAGTTAGAAGAAAGTGCTCAGCTTCTCAGCCGCAATCCCCAAGAACTCAGCTTGCTGCAACAGCTACAACAAAACAAAGTCAGTGCCTTGTTAACCACCCTACTTGAGCGTAACAAAGCGTTAGCTAACACAGACTATGGCCTTAAATATCCCCTAATACTGAGTGTTGTCTGTTTGATTGTGCTTATTACTGTTTATGTGTTGGCTGACAAACTTGAATTACCGGTTTGGGACTCTATTCAAACGACGACAGATTTAAAGCAAACTGAACAGCAAGCAGAGCTGCCTGATGGTATTAGCTCGCTTAAAATCTCTGTGCAGCCCCCCATTTATGCGCAGTTGCCCATACAAGATTCAGAAGAGCTCAATATCAGTCTACTTGCCGGATCTGTCGTAAAGTGGCAACTCGCCTTTAAACAAACCAGCTCTGACACTAACTACAAAATTGAGCTAAGCAGTGGTGAAACTCTGCCACTAACAGCCCAAGATTCAGGTTTATTCACTGCCAGTACCACCATTAACCAGTCAGCGATTTACACGATAAGTTCAGCTAGAGGTAGCTCTCCCACTAGCAAATTAGATGGTGTATACACGCTCAAGGTCACCGCAGATAAGGCCCCACAAATTCGCTTTTTAAGGCCTACCTCAACTACCACCGAAATTGCCAAAGATGGTTTAGCCGAGTTAGAAACAGAAGTGCTTGTCACGGATGATTTTGCCCTAAGCAAAGTCAGGATTCAGGCATCTATAGCCAAAGGTTCGGGCGAAGGGGTGAAGTTCAGAGATCAAGAATTTGAGTTTGACCGTATGGAGCTCATTGAGGGTAAAACCCATTATTTCAAACGCTGGAAGCTCATTGAACTGGATATGGAGCCAGGGGATGAAATGTATTTCAGTGTTCTGGCGTCGGATAACCGCGAGCCAGAACCACAACTGACTCGCTCACCGAGTAAAATTATCCGTTGGTTGGAAGAAGAGCAAAGTGAATTGGCGACGGATGGCATTTTAATGGATGTGATGACTGAGTATTTTAAGAGTCAACGCCAAATCATAATCGAAACCGAACAGCTCTTGGTCGACAAGGAGCGACTTGAACTTGTTGAATTTAAACGACTATCCACTGAACTGGGTTTTGCCCAAAGCGACCTCAAACAAAAATACGGCCAATATGTAGGTGATGAGTTTGCAGAAGGAACCTTGCACACGATGGAGGCAGGCCCTGCTCTTCCAGAACAACTGCATGAAGATGACCATGGCGAAGACGATGATGACCACAATGACCATGCCTCTGCCGAAACTCACGAACATGAGCCAGAGCCGCAAGACACTTTAGATAGATCAGGTGCCAGCGCGCTCATCGCTCAGTATGGCCACAACCACGGTGAAGCCGAGTTAGGCTTTACTGGCTTTAAAGGTCAACCCAGCCCCACAGCCTTAATGAAACAAGCCATTGCCAATATGTGGAATGCCGAATTGCATTTAATGATGTCTGAGCCTGCCCAAGCCCTACCCTATGAAAAACAAGCCCTTAAATTTTTGACTCAGGCGAAACAAGCTGAGCGGATTTATGTTAAACGTTTGGGCTTTGAGCCGCCCCCCGTGAGTGAGTCACGGCGTTATCAAGGTGAGCTTAAGGACATTAAGGAGACCAGCCAACAGCAACAGTCGGTAATGCCTTTTGCCCAGCAGCAACTGCTCAGCGACAGCATTAATACCTTACAATTTTACTTAGATTCAGCCCTAAGCTTTGATAACAGCAATAAATCGAGTGATGTTAACGCCCTGCAATACCAAGCACTAACAAGACTACTGCAAGGCGAACTCGAAAGCGCTCCAGATAACATTCAACATATCGCCACCTTAGAAAAATTAAGTATTGATAGCACACAACTTAAGCAAGATTGCCACTCATGTATCAAACAACTCCAGCAAAAACTATGGAGCTTGTTACCTGCGGTTGTGGCCTCGCCCACTCAACAAACAACAGGGTTTCTGTTAGCTAATCCGGCCGTGACTGACTATCAGCAATTTTTGCAAGATCAACTGATTTTACTAAGAGAGCAGAAGCAATGAGTTGGTCACTGATTTTCGCTAACCTCCACCCTGTCTGGTTAGTCATGGGTTTGAGTGCACTTATTCTATGTACTGGGGTAAGCATCTATCTTGCGAGCAAACGCCTAAGTGACCAGCCTAAACGCTTAGTCTTGGTAATTGCACTTAATATCCTCGCCAGCATCGCTGTGGTGGGGCTTATCAGTGATATCAAACTAAACAAAACTCAATTATCCCAAGCCTGGTTATTCACCACAGGCAGTTTGCCACTGAGTGCTGAAAACCAGCAAAAGCTCGAAGAACAAGCTGACGCTAAATTATTTGTATTGGATGACGTCGCCGCGTTAGCCGCTGAGGATTTCAGCTCTGCGCACGTTATCAGCGAGCCTGCACAATTATTTGATTGGTTACCAACGTTACAACACCTCACAGTAATAGGTGATGGTTTAAGCCAAACACAATGGCAGGCTCTAAGATCTAACAATCCTGAGCTTAAGATTGATTTTATTCCATCAACGCAGCTAAGCGGCCTAGTGAATATGCGTTGGAATAAACAACTGCAACAAGGTGAATTCCTCGAAATCTCCGGTCAACTCCACATAGCCGCCCAAGATAAAAACAGCGCAGATTTGTATGAGCTAAACCTCATCGACCCAATGGGTAGCATACTAGCGAAACAACACTTACGCTCGAACGAAACCTTTAAATTTAAGGCTCAGCCACCGACCACAGGCAACTGGTTATATCAACTCAGCTTAAGCTCAAAGGATCACGATGGCGCAGCGCTTATCCAAGAAAATTTGGCTGTTACGGTGCAAAAAGCGAAAGCAATCAAGCTGCTAATTTACCAGTCTGCCCCGTCTTTTGAGACTCGTCAGTTACGTGAATGGGCAGGCTCATTTGCCAACCCCGTCACAGTTATCACCCAGATCAGCAAGAATAAACATCTTACTCAGCATTTTAATTTTGTCGGGCAAGCCCAAACCCAAAGTGAGCCTTTGACGCAGGACAAGCTAAGTCAATTTGATTTAGTGGTAATGGATGGTCGCGCGTTGAGTTTAATCAGCCAGCCCAAGTGGATCGCCCTAAAACAAGCAGTGCAACTAGGTTTAGGCTTGTTGCTGTTAGCCGATCAGACTTTACCAACAGCTTTATTGCAGCACGATCAACAACTTGCCAGCAAGATAAATTTAAGTCCTATTGCTGGACAAGGTGAAGCGCAAAACGTGGTGCCCCACTGGCCCAACAGTCAAATTGAACAGGCTATTCAAGCCCAAGCTTTGCAACTTATAACGGAACCAGGAACAAACTTAGTAATGGGCGACCAGCAACAAGGTTTGGTGAGTAAACTCAATATGGGTTTAGGTAAGATTGGTGTGTCGCTGCTCAACAATACCCATCAATGGCAAACCTCGGGCTTGGCGACACAATACAGTAGCTATTGGCAATATTTGTTTAAGTCTTTTGCCGCCAATCGCCACTCTGCGATTTGGTTACCGCAAAGTGCAGAAGACCTGTTATTGCTCAATCAAGCCAGTGCAGCTTGTGTATTGAGTCAAACCACTAATCCACTGGTGCAACTGCAAAATAGCAACAACTCAGCAGCGCTCAAACTCTATTTAGTGGCAGATACTCTGCAGCAAGGGCGGTATTGTGCCAGCTACTGGCCGCAGCACTTAGGCTGGCAACAGCTTAATTTAGTTTCTAATGAGTCTGATAGCCAAAGCCAAACTGAGATCAGCCCCCAGCAAAATCAATATGTCTATGCTGAGAACGATTGGCAAGCCTGGCAACAGCAGCAAAAGCACCAAGCTTCTGCCTATCAAGCCAAACTCAGTAATTCTTTTGCTCAGCCGCAGCCAATTGAACACCGCAGCCCTCTAAGTAAACTCTGGTTCTGGTTGTTATGGTTAGTTTGTTGCAGTGTACTGTGGGTAGAACGTAAAACGTTTTAAGCAAAGGTTTGTCACTCATTTAGGCTGCCCTGCCAATTACCACTCGCGAGTTATGCCTCTGGCAAGTGCTTTTTAATCACCTGTAATAAAAGTTCAAAATCAAAGGGTTTGGCCACATGGGCGCAAAAACCCAGCTTTTTATACAGTTCGATGTCGTGTTGCATGGCGTTGGCCGTTAACGCAATGATGGGTAACTCGGCATATTTAGCTTGAGCCTTAATTTTGCCAATTGCGGTACAGCCATCCATTACCGGCATTTGGATATCCATTAACACCAAATCAAACGCTTGACTGGCCAGTTCATCCAAGGCGATTTGCCCATCTTCTGCATTAACGATCGTCGCCCCAACTGAGTTTAATAATTCATTGACAATCAAACGGTTAATTTGATTATCTTCTACCAACAGAATTTTTTTACCACTAAAATCGACTAGCTCGTCTTGACTATTTGAGGTGCTTTTTTCTTCACCAAGAGGGAGTTGAATATTAACGTCAAAACAACTGCCCTTGGCCAATTGACTGCTTACTTGGATGCTACCCGACATCAAATCCACCAAGGCCTTTACAATAGATAAACCTAAGCCCGTACCACCGAACTTACGACTTGTTGAGCTATCAATTTGAGTAAATTTGTTAAACAACAAAGGCAGAGCCTTGTCATCCATACCTATACCAGTATCACTTATTTTTAACTGTAGCTTGACCTGTTGTTGTTCAATGCTGGCCTTACATTCAAATAATACCTGACCTTGCTCAGTGAATTTGATGCTGTTGGCGCACAGGTTCATTAATATTTGTAATAAACGTGTGGGATCACCAAGCAGCCAAAGGGGCTGAGGTCCATGGTATTGCACGACAAACTCAATGCCTTTAGTTTCGGCGATATGAGCAAATTGATTTTCGATATTCTGGACAATGGTATGCATGTCAAAGGGGATACTTTCTAGTTCCATTTGCCCCGCTTCTATTTTAGAAATATCCAAAATATCATTGATAATATTGCGTAAGGTTTTAGCGGAAAGACTGGCTTTACTTAAATATTCAAGCTGGGTTTTATTTAACTCTGTCGATAAACTCAACTCGATTAAACCTAAGATACCATTTAGTGGTGTACGAATTTCGTGGGACATATTGGCTAGAAACTGAGATTTGGCCAAACTGGCCTCTTCAGCCAAAAGCTTAGAATCTCGCAACTCTTGCTCCATTAATGTTCGGGCGGTGATATCATGATAAGCGCTAAGTACCCCAAGTAACTCGCCATCTTTTGAGCATAGCCTTTGTCGGCTGGTAGAAAGATAAACCGCATTGCCTTCTTTATCTCGATGTTGTTCTGTATAACTTTCAATTTTATCCGTTGATGTCAGCAATTTTTTATCGATTTCTACATACTTTTGTACCAACTCCCTTGGGAATAACTCGTAATCTGTTTTACCTATGATTTTAGTGGCATCTCTAATTTTTACATCTTGCAAATAATAGTTATTTGCCCCTAGGTAACGAAGCTGGGTATCTTTCCACAAAATCCCATACGGAAGACAATTGACCACCGCTTCCAAAATAGATTCTGACGTATTAATTTGTTTAGTTTGATATTTAATAATTTGAGCTTGGGAAGCCGCTAGACTATTCAGGTAGCCAGAAAATCGTTGCATGATCAATAAAGTTATCGTCACCACATAACTGTATGTAATCAAGTTGTTTAGCCAAGCAACAGGAGACAATAAATACTCCCCCAGACTCACTGTAAAACTAAGCATACCCATCATGGCTAATAACATCATGGTAGCTATCACCGCAGCACCGATAGACGCATAAATAACCGCAAAGCGCATGCTGACCAATAAACTGGTAAAGATACAGGCGCCTAACAATAATAAGGTCCCTGCACCCGCCAATCCAAACGAAACCAGTCCCCCTATGCCTGCAATAAAAAAGAAAAGACAAATAATGTTGGCCCGAATGTTTAGGGGAATGCGGGTTCTGCATATGAACAATGTTAAAATAAGCACTGATAATATGAGATGAACAACCATTACTGGTTGAAAACCTATGATTTGCATACGTAACAATGATGCAGCCGCCGCAAATACCACTAATAATGCTGCGCTACCAATAACGGTATTGATTAAACCATTTCTAATCTCTGAATGGCTTAACTTTGGGGTGTTTGCTTGCATATAAAACCACGGCAATAAACAGATGGGATTAAAAATATCATCTTATATATGAGACCTAAAGAACAAATGGTGATCTTGCCCTATGCGTTGTCACATAGGTGAGTTAGTCACACGCCATTTATTGACTTGATTAAATACTCGACTCTACCTCAATTAATAGCCACTTTATTAAAAACGTAAACATTTCTGACAATATAGTCGCCAATAAGATGCACAATTTAAGTACAAAATCCCTTTAACCACAGAAGAGTAAAAAAACTCTCTTTTGTCATAGATTTTTCATTATTTGAGCCTACACTTTTAGTCCCTGCTGATTTTATTTATGACCCCAAACTCTATATCAACTTCAAACCAACGGAGGATATTATGATGAAGTCTGAAAAAGTGAGTGATAATAATCATGTAGTTATTCGCTCTGCTTATGTTAGTAGGGCTATTCCGCTGACAGAGATAAATACCAACAAAAAACCGCCAATGTGTTTTCAGTCAGACGAAAGGTATTTTTGTCAAAAGAATTGTGGCTGGAAGTGTAGCTGCAAGGCGCTGACAGCCGCTTGGCTGAGAAGAAATTAGTGCGCACGCTCATATACAAAAAAATGCAGCTTTCTAGCTGCATTTTTATTGGTAATTAATAAATCCTATCTCTCATGGAAGATATCGATCATGGGCAGAACTTGGTGCGACTTGAGCTTGTAAACGCTCATTACTAAGCTTTTCTGCTTGTACAAACTTAAGCCATTGTTTAGCCATTCCCTGACTACCTTTGTCTTTTTCAGCTAGAGCCAGTTCATTTAACGCAAGGTTGTAATCACCCACATTAAAGTGAGCCATACCCAAGACTAAATGCACTGTACCTTCGTTACGTAAGCCGCCTTTTTGCAGCGCCGTTTCAGAGGCAGTAATAGCCTTTTCCCACAGCTCTAAATTAAGATAAATTTGCGCCAATTGAGCGTCAAGTTCACCGTCTTTAGACAGTTTGGCAGCGGCAAGCATCACAGGTACGGCCTTGTCATTTTCTTTAGCAAAACTCCAAGCTTGGGCCAAGAAAGTTAGATTACGCTGATCTTCAGGCAACTTACCTTGTTTGATGGCACTTTCCATTAACATGGCAGCCTTAAACGGCATTTGGTGATAATAATAAAGTTGAGACAAGTTGAAGATGTCTGAACCAGTGGCGATGTAATCCAATTGATAGGCAATTTCCATATAAGCCAACTGTTGCTTTTCATCACCTAACTCGCCATACATACCGGCCAGCTGGATCCAATATGAAGGTTTTTCATATTGTTTAACCAGTTTCAACAATACATTTTTAACTTGCTCAGGTTGTTTAAGTTCGTAATAAACCGCACGTTGCAAGACATACCAGTTTTCATCAACCTGATAACCTTCTTTGCTATTTTCTTGCTGCTCTACTGCTTGATTAATATAAGTTGAGGCCTTGGCATAATCTTGTTTCTGGTACATAGCCTGCGCTTTAAGCACGAGATTTTTAGCAGGAATTTCGGCGCCAGGTGTTACTTCTTTTTGAATTGTTTCCCACTTTTCAATAAATACTATGGTTTTATCATAGTTGCCACGCATCATGTGCAGTTGTGCAAGGCTAAATAATGTCGCCTGCTCAAAAGAAGTAGGAATAGGCTGTTGCTGCACCACTTGTTCAAAGGCTGCGATGGCTTGGTCAAATTGTTCTAGGTTGTAATTAATAAAACCATAAAAGTTATACATCATGGCCAATTCATAACTGTTCATTGAACTGGCTTTGCCTTTTACTTCATCAAGTACTGCAAAGGCTTGTTTGCTGTCACCCGCATCAGCAAAAGTCTGAGCCCGAGACAATTGGTCATATACCTTGGCACGCAAGGTAGGTACTCGCTGGGTTTTGCGTTCACTGACGGTTTCTTCAGCCATAGTATTGCTAGCATAGGTAAGCGCCAACAAGGTTGAACTCAAACCTAATACTAATGACAAGGCACGCATGGTGGTTTTTACATTAAATTGCTGACTCATATTTTATCCTCCAATCTCAAAGGTAACCCGTACTTCAACACCAGCAACTTCCATCGCTTCGCCATTCACTACCCGGGGTTTATATTTGTATTTTAAGGTGGCATCCATGGCGGCTTGTTCAAAAATGCCTTCCGGTGATGCTTGTATTACTTTTGGATCACGTACCGAACCTTGTTTAGTTACGATAAATTCCACATCTACAAAGCCTTCTATGCCTCGTTGTAACGCTCGGCGAGGATAAACTGCAGCTACTCGTACAATAGGTAGATATTCACCGTCACCCGATTCCAAAGCTAAACCACCATCTAAAGACAAATCAGCGGTCACATCGGCTCCAAAGTCCATACCACTGGTGGCATTGTCTGGGCTGGGTGAGTCCATCTGGGGTTGTTGCATTTGTGGTGGTTGTTGCTCTGGCTTGGACGGCTTTTGTGGTTTGCGATCTTTTTTCTCTATCGCTTCGTCTTTTTTGACTCGCACAAAGTCCAGCACACTGCCCTTGGGTGCATCAGTTAAGGCACTGCCACCACTTTTAATCAGGGATTGCATCAGAAAAAACAATCCCAAGGTCACTGCAGCGGCAAGAATAATGGCAATGATATATCTAGGCATGTTCTAGGGCTCTTGGGCTGCGATGGAAACATCAGTAATACCAGCAGCACGCGACGCATCCATTACCTTAATTAAGGTTTCGGTAGTGGATTTTTTGTCTGCCTGGATCACCACTGTGCCTTGCGGGTTTTCAGCATGTAGACGTTCAATATTGGCTTGCACTGCACGCACATCCACTTGACGTTTATTGATCCAAATTTCGCCTTTATCGCTGATAGCCACTAAAATGTTAGCGCGGTCTTTTTTCACTGCGGTAGCGGCTTCTGGACGGTTAACGTCAATGCCTGCTTCTTTAACAAAAGAGGCGGTAACGATAAAAAAGATCAACATGATAAACACCACGTCCAGCATGGGTGTCATGTCAATTGCGGCTTCTTCTTCGTCCATCAGGTTTTGAAAATGTTGTTTCATACAGTTCTCTTTATAATGTTCGCTTAGGCTATTTGGCTACTATTGGCTGTGCTTTGACAGACTTAATGCATCTGTCCATGCTCATGGCATCTTCAATATGGGTTCGCTCAGATTTATTGGTTCGGGCTAGCCACGTTGAAGCAAATACCCCAGATAAGGCCCCGACCATTCCGGCCATCGTAGGGATAGTCGCTTTAGACACCCCAGAAGCCATTGAACGGGCATTACCTGAGCCGGAAATTGCCATTACATCAAAGACTTCAATCATGCCGGTTACCGTGCCCATCAAACCTAATAAGGGACACAAGGCCACTAAGGCTTGAATAACCGTAATGCCGCTGCCGAGCTTTAAGCTCACCCGCGAAATCATCGCCTGGCGAATTTGTTCGGCATTCCATGAGCTGCGATCCTGACGGGCATTCCACTTAGCGATCATGTGGTTTTTGTATTGTTTATGCCAAATGAACACATATAAAACGCGCTCTAAAATCAGTATCCACATGACAAAAATCAAGCCGCCGATAACGAGCAGAACTTGTCCGCCCGTTTCAGTAAAATCGCGAATGGCTTCGAAAAATTCAACCATGATGCTTAGCCTCTAACCGCCGTTTTTTCAGCACGCTCGGCAATCACACCAGCCGCTTGTTCTTGCAAAATGAATACGATGTTTTTACTGCGAGTATTGAGCATGGCGTACAGTAAAGTGGCAGGGATAGCGACAACCAAGCCCAGTACCGTCGTTACCAAGGCCGTAGAAATACCACCCGCCATTAATTTAGGGTCGCCGGTACCAAATAAGGTAATCGCTTGGAAGGTATTGATCATACCTGTCACTGTGCCTAACAAACCCATCAGAGGTGCAACGACAGAGATGATTTTAATGATGGTTAAGTTACGACCTAGCTTAGGTATCTCACCTAAAATCGCTTCGGTTAAATGTAACTCTAGGGCTTCCGTATCCGCTTGTGGATAGGTATCTCTGACCTTCATCACGCGGCCCAAGGGGTTGCTGTCTTTAAAGTCGTCAGATTTTAATTGTTTGTCGACCTTAGCTTTAACGATAGTCAGGCTAATTAAACGCTCTAAGGCTAAGAGTAAGGCAATGCCACCAACAATAAGGATGATGTAACCCACCAAGCCGCCTTGATCAACACGCTCTTGCAAGCTAGGTGCTTGAACCAATAATTTAAGAATCGAGCCACCCGTTGGATCCAAACCAAACTCAACTAAGTCACCTTTAGACTGTTGTAAGGCCAAAGCACTGTCGCCATAACGATTGGCTGGTTGACGAATTAATTCTTCAACCGTTTGTGTGACACCGTCGTAATCTAGGTATTTACCGTCAGCCGCTAAAGCAAAAGGCCCTACACGTAAAACTTGTTTGTTAACTTTTTGGCCACCCGCTTCAATTACGTCAGTAGTAAAGGTGGTCACCTTGCCGGATTCAGTCATCTCACGTTGCATTTCAAACCAAACACGTTCGATTTCGTCGATAGAAGCTAACTTTGAGCTAGAGCCCATCGACTGGGCTAAGTCATTTAAAAACTCGGCTCGACCAGGGATTTGTGCAGAGATAATCGAGTTTTGAAATTTGCTTTTAGTATCACCCGCTACTTGCTGTAATACCCCAAACAATTCTTTTAAGGAGCCTAAACGTTTAGTCATGGCGTCATTTAAACCGGCTAACTTGATTTCGTTGTTTTCAAATTCGGTTTCAAGCTTTTCTGACGTTTTTAAAGCAGCGTCACGCTCAGAGCCTGCAGCTTTTAGCAATTGATCCTGCTCAGCACGTTTTTGGCTAAACTCTTTTTCGCGCGCGGTATTTTGCTGAGTTTGTTGAAACTTACCTTGCTCTAATTGTTTTAACAGCGCATCTAAATCGAGGGCTTTGTTATCGTCTGCGGCCAAACTTAAGGTGGAAAAGCCACTTAAGATAACTACCAGACTGAGTTGTTTAATAAACTTATTCATTGTATTCAGTCCTTAATCTGTGATCGCAACAGGTAACATTAATAAATCTGGCGCCAGTTGTTTTTTGGCCATACGCAACCCTTTAGTGACTTGCGTACGATAGCTCGACGGCAGTGCTTCCCACTGTCCGCTTTGTTTGTTCCAGCTACCTTGCAATGCGGCATCACGTGTTTGGTAAATCAAAGCGGTGCGACCTACCCGTAAAAAGTCAACGTTGCGCTCTTGGCCATCGATGGTATGCAAACCGGCATAGGCTTCTAATGTACGGCCGTAATCCATCTCAACTTGATAGGCTTCCATCACTCGGCGGAATTTTTCAGAAGGAGCGATATCCGCTCTGTCCATCATGTCTTTTAAACTAGTGATACGTTGATTGCGCTCTTCTGCCAAAAACGGCACATCTAAAGCAACAAATTGCTCAAGGCCTTCAATCATGCGCATCATTAATGGGGTGATTTGACGTTCGATAACACTAACATCATCAATAGAGGCATTTAGTGCTGCCATCTCTTTCATTTGGCTATCGATTTGTTTGCGCAATTGGTTGTTATATATGTCTAAACCATCAATCTCTTTATTGATGGTTTTGAACTGTTGCAGTTTGCTATCAATTTGATCGGTAATAGTATTGATTTTGACCTGTGAGTTTGCAGCTGATTCATTGATTTGTGTGGCGGTTTTAACTGCAGGTTTAAGATCTTTATCTTCCTGCGCATAGCTAGTGGTAACGGTCAAACCCGCAATCACTGTAGCGGCAACTGCGGTTAAGCGTAAGCTCGTCGAGAATTCTCGTTTCATTCTTCAAACCCTAAAATTAATTATCAGCTGTTAGCCGAGACAATAAAACTGGGCGAAGAATAATAGCTATATGTGACAGAAATATTACACCGTTTAGCATGAGATCACGGTCAAGGGCACGAAAACAGTGGTCTGCAGTATATTTATGAAGTTTTTGTGACAGTCATTTCAGTGAAATATTTATATAGAATCGGGGGACTTGCTGAGTGTTTGTTGCTCTCTTTGCACCTTTGCATTTATGTGCAGCCCTACGCGGCTATTGATCGAAACCAAAAAATAGTGGGCCAAAATATAAAAAAGGGCTGCATTGCAGCCCTTGCAAATCATCATTAGAAACTAAAATGCGTAGTTGTAACTCACGCTAAATGAAGTACCCACTTCTTTGGCTCGAACAATGACCTCTGACTGAGTCACTTCTTGGTCTTCACCTAAGATGTTTTTAACTTTAAATTTAATCGTTGAATTAAAGTTTGGATAATAGGTATATACCGCATCTAATGAATGGAAAGGTTGCTCATAAGCATCGTCACTGCCTACTAATCCGGCCGCTAAGATCCTTTCACCAAACACGTTATAAACCAAAGAACTAGAGTGTTCACCATTTTCAGAGTCATAGTTAAGTTGTAAATTAACCACGTATTCAGAATGGCCTGTCATAGGTTTAGTTGCATTAGCCAAACTGCCTGCAAAGGCTTCATCAATAACAGCTTCCGATTTACTTAAAGTAATATTACCCGAGGTAAAAAAACCGCTGGCGACATAATTCAAATCATGTAACCACTCAAATTCCATACCATAGACTTCGGCTGACTCTCCATTGATAAAAGTCGCTGAATAGTCTTCATCACCAACACGCAATACGGTTTCGATTGGCGCGGTAATATCTTTATAAAATGCAGCTATAGAATAGTTATCACCATTAGAAAAGTAACGTTCAAAACGCAGGTCATAGTTTTTGATCGGGCTACTCTGCAAACCAACACGCCCAAAGGTACGGATATCGGTTAATGGATCATAATAGGCGACAGGTACAACTTCACGTAAATCGGGACGTACTATCGTTTCGCCATAACCAAGACGAATTTGATAATCTTCACCGCCAATATAAGTAAATGATAATGCTGGATAAAGATCATCGGCAAGAATGCTACCGGCTTCAATTTTAGTCGGATCATAATAGATATCGAGATCTTGCTGACTAAAAATCAAACTAGAGGTACCTATCGACGTTTGTTTGAAATCTTCATAACGCAAACCACCGCTAACGCGCCAGGTGCCTTTATAAAAAACATCAAACATACCGTAACCGGCGGCAACTTTTTGCGCCGCTAAATAGTCATCAGCATCAGGGGCAGTAGGTTCATTAAAGTCAACCAAGATACGTTGACCTTCTATAAAGGCATCCGTTAAATAAGCACCGTTAGTTAAAGGAGACTGACTACCATCGTTAATGACAATCTGCGAGCCGGTCTCATTATTAACCGCAAAACTAGAAGTATTATAAGTACGGGCACGGTCAGAAAAATCATAACCCGCTTTAAATTCTAAGTCGAAATCACCCAAGGTTAACGGCAGTGACAAATTACCACCATAGGAGTTTACCCTGTCATCCATATTCGTATATGAAAACAACACTCGGTTATCATCACCAGTAATAGACGAAGAGAATAATTGACCTGCTTGATAGTCATCTCTGAACTTAAATTCTACATTGGTTGGAATGTCAGTGCTGGCATGTGAACGGGTATATTGCCAATCGGCACCTAAACCTGCGTAATCCAAAAAGGTATGTTTACCAACAAACTGCGATACCTTGAGGACACGTTCTTCGTAGTTAAACTCATGGCTGCGATTAGCCCTGCCGGTACTGACGATGGTATAAACCGTACTACCTGCCGGAGCTTGTAATAACGATACTTCTGACTCATCTTCATTGTCGGCTAAATACAAATTGGTGTACGACACTTGATGTGCACCTAATTTATACCCCACATTCAATACGCCGTTATAACGCTCGTTTTGTGTAGTCGTTGTACTGTCTTTGACGGTGTTAAAACACGAGGCAGCTGCATCTTCTAGGGTATTAAGTTCGGTAGCACAGTTTTCATCAATATTTTGAGCAATAACTGCAGTGCGTTTATCGGCAGCATCCCAGCTATTATCATAAGACGCTGACAATAAGAAACCTAAGGTTCCCCCCAACCATTCTTCATCAATGCTATTACCTATATGTGCTTTAACATTGTAGGCGGGGTCTAATGACTCTTCTTGCAGAGCAAAGTTACGCGGTAAAGACTCTAATAACTGATTATTAATGGCTATAGCTTGTTGTGAACGTGTCGCGGTTTCGCTATCCACTAAGTTATTTTTAGTAATAATCTTACCCGTTGAAAAATCACCGCGATACAAGACGATGGCGTCCTGTAACCCTTGAGGAATGCTACTGGATTCACGATTGTAGGTATTACCATCCCTTGCTGATGTATCGAAACCTGCTCCCAACTCTATCCCTGCGGTAAATTCTGCTGGGACGGTTTTGGTACGTATATCAATACTGCCACCACCAAACGCTGCAGGCATGGACGGTGAATAGGCTTTTTGTACGGCTAAACTTTCAATAATACTTGATGGAATAATATCTAAAGGCAGTACATTACGGGTTAAATCTGGACTGGGTATAGCTGCACCGTTTAATCTGGCACTAGAATATCGCTCACCCAAACCACGTACATAAATGAACTTACCATCTACTAGGGTTAAACCCGTTACACGCCTTAAGGCCGATGCGGCATCACTGTCGCCGGTGCGAGATAATTGTTCAGCTCCGAGTATATCTGCCACAAAAGCTTGATTTTTACGCTCTTCTATAACCGCCGAAGCACTACCTTGTAAACGTGAGCCTGTTGTAACAACTTCATCGAGGACTTTATCATCTTGCTCTTGAGCTAGTGCCGCATTGGATGTAGCCAATATTGCCATGCTCACAGCAAGTGCTATTTTTTTGAGACTAGGTTGACTATTCATAATTAAATTCTGCTCTCATATCAAAAAATAGGCGCTCTAAGTGCGCCTATTTATGCAAGGTTAAATGGATTAATCTTGTGCAGCAGCTGTTACAGCGGCTTCAACCCATTTGTACCAGCTTGAGCTTGTATCTTGGTCAGATACCGCTCCGATATAATTAACAGAATCAAAGAAACCAGAATCCAAAGTACTTAAATTATTGGCAGTAATAGTGACGTCAGTTGAGGCTGTAGCGGTGGCAAAACCATTGGCTGCCAACACCGCAGAACTCGCTGCGATACGTTGGTTACTGGTGCCATCAAACCACGCTGTTAAGGTTGTACCACTTAAAGAAGCCGCTTCTTTACCACTGTTAAAGGTGCCATCGGCATCGCTAAATTCTACGTCACAGGCCATCACAGAATTATGGAACATAATTTTGTCAGCTTGTTTTTCACCATCAGAAGAGAAAGTAACACAGTAAGTTTGTGTCGCTACTGGCTTAGTGATTAATACATTGTACAAATTGGCATTAAATTCATCGTCAAATTTAAACGCAATGGAAGGGTCACCATCACGTACAGATAAACCATCAGTGGTAATTACTGTTACGTTAGCGATAGTTGGATTAGAAGGAGCCACTTGTGCACTTGATGCACCTTTAACACCATCAGACTCAAAACCACCGTTACCCATAGATACCGTTGCACCATCACGTGTTGTGACAGTACCGTGTTGGATAAACAGGAATTGTGCCTTACCTTGCCAGCCGGCATCAAAGTCAAATGAGTCATCTTGAGTATCGGTTACGACGATATGTTTAAGAGTGGTGGCACCACCAAAAATTTCCACACCATCATCAAAACCTTGATGAATATGAATGTAATCAAATTCAGAACCTGAACCGACTGCGTTAAGGGTTAGTGAGTTTAAGTCATCACCATCACCACCTACTTTAGGACCAGACCCTGCATACCAGATTTTTGCCCATTTGATGTTACCGCTTGAATCGGCGTTGTTGTTACCACCAAAATAACTTGTGATACCTTCTGACGGCACGTTACACGTTGCTGCCGTACGCTCAGCATCAGTACATTGGTCAGTAATCGCATTACCATTAATAATGATGCCACCCCAGTCAGCGTAAAGAGGACCTTTACCTTCGTCATCGAAGCGGTCATAAGCAAAAGCGGAGGTAAAAATAATAGGCTTAGCAGACGTACCTACTGCTTGGATTTTAGCACCACGTGCGATACGGATAATGGCTTCGCCTGATTTAAAGGCTAAGGTAGCGCCAGGCTTAACCGTCATAGTCGGGCCAGCGGTTGGCACCACAAATCCCGTGGTCGTGTCGCCATCAACACCGATTTGTAAAGCATCTTCAAATACGTGCACACCGCCATCTGGCAGCTCTTCAAAGGTAATATTGGAGCTAATCGAAATATTTTTGCTAGCAAAAGAATCGTTGTACAAACAATCTAAACCGTCAAAAGTACCTTCAACTGTTCCAGCTGCGCTCTCGTAGCTCGCACACTCAGCATCCACAGTAGTAGGGGGTGTGGTTGTAGTGTTGTTGGAGTTATTAGTGCTGTTATCTGTTGTGGTACTGTTATCCACTACCGTAGGAGTGATATTGATGTCACCACCACAACCGGCCAAAATGAGTGCTGTAGCAATAGCGCTTGCGTTAAAAAGGCGTTTAAATTCCATTGTGTTCTCCGAATGCAATCAAGTAGTAAGATTTACGTTTTAAATTAGAAGTTATAAAAACGAGGCAAAGGGTAAACAATGGGTGTGACAGTTTTGTTACATTATCTTACCGTCACAAAAGTTTAATAATTGAGGGAAAAATGATTGTTCAGGCATAAACGCCACGCCTTTTTTAGGATCTAGCTGGCCTTTTTCTTATTTTGCAGGATATTGAGATTAAACTAGTGAATAGGTTTGCTGGTTACAAACGTCAGTTCGGGTGAAAATTCACAGGAAAAATCGCTGCCCACGCCAACGGCGCTACTGATTTTTAAGTTGGAGTTATGGTGAGTCAGTACGTGTTTGACTATGGATAAGCCCAAACCAGACCCCCCAGTTTTACGCGAGCGGGCTTTATCAACCCGATAAAAACGTTCCGTAAGACGGTTAATATCCTTGGGGGCTATGCCGTCGCCATTATCTTTTACGCTAAAACGCGCACCGTCTTTAACCATTTGCCATTTCACCTCAATCACACCTTTGTCAGTCGTGTAGTGAATGGCGTTAAAAATTAGGTTAGAAAACGCACTGCGTAATTCTGATTCAATACCATAAACGCACAACTGCGGCGCGATATCAAAAAACAGTTTGTGTTGTTTTTCACGATTGAGGGCCTGCGCTTCGGTTTCAATCTGCCACAATAACTGCGGCACATTCACTAGCTTATCAAAAGCTCGCTCGTTGCTTGCTTCTATACGTGACAGTTGTAACAATCCTTCGATGAGGGTTTGCATTCTCACCGACTGAGTACGCATTTCAGCTATGGCTTTATTCACCATTAAGGGGGGCAGATTGGCAGAATCAGGTAGCATTTCCAAATAACCGTTAATTACAGTCAATGGAGTACGTAGCTCGTGGGATACATTAGCCACAAAGTCTTTACGCATCTTTTCAATTTGAGTGAGACGTGTCACATCGCGAATAAGTAACATTAAATTACTGTCGACAAAGGGTACAATACGTACTTCAAGAATTTTTTGACTATTGGCTGGTGAGGTTATCTCCAGTGGGAACTCAAAACGTTTGGTTTGAATAAATTCGATGAATTCACTTTGTGGGATCACATCTACAATTTTAATACCGTGTTTTTCTGGCCAATTTAATGCCAGTTCGATACGCGCCAGACGATTACACCACACAATTTCATTTTTATTATTTACTACCACTGCGGCATCAGGCAAGGCTTCTGAACCAGCCTTAAATATCCCAATTATTTCACTGAGTTGTTTACGCTTATTACGGCTTTTAGTTTGCGCTTGAAATATACCATTATAAATATGCCCCCAAACCCCACGAGTGAGGGTGGGTGACATTTTTTTACTATGGCGTAACCAATGATTAAGCCAGTATATATTCCAATAATGTTTGGCAATTAAGCCAAATGCGGCAATAGCCAAGGCCATCCACAATTGATCAAAATACAGCCCTAACAAAGTAGCGAGGCTAAACCACACTAACAAAAAAATAGCACTTAAGACCCAGCCAACGCTTTTTTCCATGGTTATTACATCATCCT
This sequence comes from Paraglaciecola hydrolytica, assembly GCF_001565895.1. Taxonomy (GTDB): domain Bacteria; phylum Pseudomonadota; class Gammaproteobacteria; order Enterobacterales; family Alteromonadaceae; genus Paraglaciecola; species Paraglaciecola hydrolytica. The sequence goes on along the minus strand of NZ_LSNE01000006.1, from coordinate 260,684 downwards.
TTTACGACAGCATAAGCTGCAACATTTGGCTTATTGTGCATCACTTTTATTACACTTTTGTGGAAAAACGATAACCTGCGCCACGCACCGTTTGGATCATATTGTCATGGCCAAATTCTGAAATAGCTTTACGCAAGCGCCTGATGTGCACATCAACTGTACGATCTTCCACGTAAACATTAGTACCCCAGACATTGTCGAGTAATTGTTCTCGACTATAGACCCGTTCAGCATGGGTCATAAAAAAGTGCAGTAACTTAAATTCAGTTGGTCCCATGTCTAAAGGGGTTTCATTCGCCGTGACTCGGTGAGACACCGGATCCAGTTTTAAACCCTGATATTCAATCACATCTTCACTTGATGTGGGGGTTACTCGGCGGATCACTGCTTTTACCCGTGCAATCAATTCTTTAGGAGAAAAAGGTTTAGTCACATAGTCGTCGGCTCCCGCCTCTAAACCGCGAACCTTGTCTTCTTCTTCACCGCGAGCCGTTAACATGATGATGGGAATATCACGGGTGTATTCATGTTGTTTAAGCTTTTTGGCTAATTGCACACCAGAGCCACCGGGTAACATCCAATCCAGTAAAATCAAATCAGGATAAGGCTCGACGATGCGCTCTAGGGCAACATTAAAATCTTCTGCTTCAATGGTAACGTAGCCAGATTGCTCTAAAACAAACTTGAGCATTTCGCGAATAGGTGCTTCGTCTTCTACCAGTAATATTCGTTTTGCCATATTAGTATTATCCTGTAACTTCAAAGTCGGCAATTATTCAGACTATATGTGACACTTTTATGAAAGTATTCACAATGAGTTTTATTTGTTTAATTAATATTTCATGTTTGTCTTAGGTTACTACTCAATACATTCATGCTAAATTCTTGTTAATTGTAAAGATAACGCATATTCTTTGAACATTATTTTACCATTAGGGAAAGTGATTTTTAGATGTCAGAAATTAAACAGGGTTTGTCCAAAAGGTTACTCGCAAGAGTATTGTCCGTTTATTTTGTTTTAACTCTGATAGTCACGGTGGGACAGGTTTTTACCGAATACCTCAATGCTAAAAGTCATATTGAAGACGAATTACAAACCTTAAAAAACACCTTCAGTACCAGTTTGACCCGTGCCATTTGGGAACTCAACACTCCACAAGCAAAATCTATCGCCACTGGGTTAATGGAATTACCCATAGTTGAAGGTGTGCAAATCAGAGATGAAAACGGCAATTATATTGCGGATTTAGGTCTCACCAGTAAACAAGCTACCGAGTCCATCACTAAAGGTATAGTTAAAGATCATCCAGGCGGTACTTTTGGTTATAGCTTTCCCCTTATTTTTGAATTTTCAGGTCGTACTTCATTAGTTGGTGACGTAACCCTGTATTCCAGTTCCACCATTATTTTTGGTCGTATTGAAGTTGGTATCTTCTTTTTAATTGGCAATGCCTTGATCAAAACCGCTTTTTTGGTGTTTCTGTTTATTAACGCCTTTCGTAATATGTTAACCAAACCTCTCACTGAACTATCTCAACAGATCAGTGAATTTAATGTCGATGATCCTGAATCATCAAAGCTCGATTTAAGCATTGACGATGACAACGAATTAAAGCTGTTACAAGATTCATATAACCACTTAATCGACGATTTAGTGAGTTTTCAGTCTAAACTGGCCGGCACTCAGGCTGAATTACAAGCTGCTAATCGTCGCCTTGATGATCAAAATATTTCACTCGAAGAAGAAGTTGCCAAAAAAACCGCGACCCTCAGTAAAATCATGTTGGATTTAGAGCAACAAAAAGATGAACTGCTCATCAATCAACGTGAATTACGCCAAGAAAATGAAAATCGTCAATTTGTCGAAGATGAATTAAGAAAGCGCAATTCAGAACTTGCTACATCAATGGAAACCCTGCAGTTAGCTAAAGATCAACTGGTAGAATCTGAGCGTATGGCCTCTCTCGGTGGTTTGGTTGCAGGTATTGCCCATGACGTTAATACGCCTTTAGGTGTAAGTGTTACTGCGACGAGTTTTTTACAGGAACGTGTGGTGAGTTTACAACATGCCTTTGAAGACAAAACGTTAACCGGCAGCACCATGACAGCCTTTTTAACTGACGCACAGCAAACCATTACCTTACTGACTAACAACCTTAATCGTGCTTCAGACTTAATCTCAAGCTTTAAACAAGTTGCAGTTGACCAAGCCAGTGAAGCAGAGCGTGAAATTAATATGCGTCACTATTTAGGTGAGATAGTGCATTCATTGGCGCCTAACTTTAAAAAGACTCAACACACTATCGAAATTCATTGTCCGGATAATTTGATTATTCATTGTGCGCCAGGGGTTATCGCACAAATTTTTACCAACATGATCATGAACTCTTTGATCCATGGTTTTGAAAATAAAATTAAAGGCACCATCAAAATAGATATCAATAGTGAAGAAGATAATTTAATCATAGACTATCAAGATGATGGTCAAGGTTTGCCCGAAGGCACATTGGGACAACATTTTGATGCCTTTTTTACTACCCGCCGTGGTAAAGGTGGTAGTGGCTTAGGCACTCATATTATGTACAACTTAGTCACCCAAACCCTCAAAGGTGAGATCCAAGCATTTAGCAAGGTACACCAAGGTTTACGCTATAAAATTACCATCCCACTTTAGTACTTCTATGTTATAAAAATTTAAGTTCAGCATCGCCAAAAAGGACAAAGACTGTTAGTCTCACAGCCCTTTTTGACGATGGCCTGATGGCTGTTATTCATTGTATCTGATCGGACTTAATTATTATGTGGTTTAAAAATCTCAAACTTTACGCTCTCACCCAAGCATTGGAAATAACAGAAGAAGACTTAGAAGAAAAACTGGCTGAGTTCGTTTTTCGTCCTTGTGGTAGTCAAGATATGGCCACCATGGGCTTTACCTCACCCTTTAATCAAGGCAAGACCTTGTTACATTCTGCTAATGGGCGTATTTGGATTACGCTTAAGAAACAAGAGCGTTTGTTACCTTCAGTAGTTGTTAATGCTGAACTAGCCGAAAAAGTCGCGCAGATTGAAGCAGAAACCGGCTCATCCGTAGGTAAAAAAGCCCAGCAAGATATGAAGCAGGAAATCATTCATCGTTTGCTGCCTATGGCCTTTACTAAAAATAGTTTTATCCACGGTTTTATTTCTACCAAGGATAACTTAGTGGTAGTTGATGCCTCGGCCGATGGCAAGGCAGAAGCCTTTTTGGCCATGTTACGCAAAGCAATGGGTTCATTGCCTGTCGTGCCTTTGGCTCGCCAATCTGTGCAAGCACACCTAACTGAGTGGTTGCAAGGTAAGGACTTACCAAAAGATGTGGTTATCCTTGAAGAGGCTGAGTTAAAAGCGCTAGAAGAAGATGGCGCTGTTTTGCGTTGTAAAAATCAAGATCTTGGCAGTGAAGAAATCATTAACCATATTCAAAGTGGTAAAGTTGTACAAAAATTAGCAGTGGAATGGGATGAAACTTTATCTGCGCTGATCCAAGAAGACTTGACCATTAAACGCCTCAAATTTAGTGATGTAATGCATGAGCAAAATGCTGATATCCCTAAGGATCAAGTGGCAGCCAGACTTGATGCTAACTTTGCTTTAATGTCAGGTGAAATTGTCAGATTTGCAGAAAGATTAAAAGAGATATTCACGTTAAATGCAGATGACTAGAAACTAACGTTTTAGTATAAAGCCAGAGCTCTCGTTAGCTCTGGCTTAAAATATAACAATCTGTATTAGCACTTAGCCAAAAATTTGTTTGGCGTGAGCACGATATTCATCAAACTCATCGGATAACAACAACGACAAGCTAGGCACAATTTTCTTTTCCAATGCGTTGGCAAACAAAGCATCTTTACGACTATCATATTTGCCACACAGCACTGCGCCCAAACGCACTATATCTAAATAAGAGATAGCATCGGTTTGTACACTATGATCACGCCAGCTCTTTGCTACTATGATGAACTCAGGCTCAAAACCCCACACTTGCATTATGCTTTCGCCGATCTTGCCAGATAGCTTGCTGATCGCCACATCCAAAAAGGTTGGATTACCAAACACATCAGCATGACGCTCAGCTTCAGTTAGTACCGGTAAACTACCAATATTTGCCACTAACGCCGCCAACATAATTGAATCTAAATTCAGTGCACGGTTTTTAGTCGCTTTAGTATGAATTTGTAATACCGCCATGGAACTTGCCACAATTTCAACTGTGTCAGACCAAATCTGCTCCATATACGCTTTAACTATGTCATTTTTGGATACAAATAATTGCTCCATCGCCAATGCGGTTGCAATATTTTTAATCTGGCGTAAACCAATGCGTGTGACAGCTTGGGTAGTAGAGGTTACTTTAACGGAACGCCCTAAATAAGCACTGTTTGAAATTTTAATCATGCGCGCACTAAGTGAAGGATCTTGTCCAATCACATCTGCCATGTCATTAAGGTTGATATCGGGATCATCTGCTGCCTTTCTGACTTTTAAAGCCACTGCCGGCAAGGTGGGTAAAACCAAGGTATCGTTATTGATCTTTTCTATCAATATTGTCAGCAAAGCATTTTCTGTAGACATGTATTTACCTGTTCTAAATCACAACAAATCAATCAGTTGCGCAAAGTTTATCGAATTAAGCTAAGTGTAACGCTAGTCAATACGGTTTTAAATAACCAAGACCTGTTTATCTTCCATATTCATTAATATGTTGCCGTTCGAACGTTATCCATGCAACAAATAGTAAATACAAGTTAAGCAAAAAGATGCTAACACATAATTAATGTCGAGCCATGGGGGTTTAATCTGCTCTTTGCTAAAAAATTGTTATATTCTTGGACAAAGCCTGCCAGAAACGTTAACTGCAGGTAGTAAACAAATCAAATTGGTATTCAGTTAAAACACCATAACTACAAGGTATAGATATGACAATATCCCTCACTATTTTAAGTCCCAAACCATGGGCCTTGGTACTTACCCTTGGCTTGCTAGCATGCAATCCCGCTGACAAATCAGCAGTGCAACCCGGTGATTCTCCAAGCGGAGTAGAACTGACGTTACTGACAAGTAAAAGTTCACGTTTAGATATCTACAAAAAAGTCAGCTTAAACACTGATTTGAGCCACCTCAGCCAAGCCCAACGGGATATGCTTAAACTGTTAATCGAAGCTTCCAGCATCATGGATGACCTTTTTTGGCGCCAAGCTTTTGGAGATAATAAAGAGGCATTTTTAGCGACTATTGCCGATCCTAAAACACGTCAGTTTGCCGACATCAACTACGGTCCTTGGGACAGACTCGACGGTGATGATGTCTTTTTATCCGACACCGCAGAAAAGTCACTTGGAGCGCAGTTTTATCCGCCAGATATGACTAAAGCTGAATTCGAACAAGCTAATTTTACCGACAAAAAAGGCTTGTATTCCATGGTTAAACGCGATGCAGCAGGCAAGCTATTCGCCCTTCCCTATTCAGAAGCGTTTAAAGCAGAATTAACAGAAGTCGCTGCATTATTAGAAAAAGCCGCTTTACTCGCAGAAGATCAGAGTTTTGCGCAGTATCTGCAATTACGGGCAAAAGCCTTACTCACTAATGACTATCAGGCCTCAGACTTTGCTTGGATGGACATGAAAACCAATCCTATTGAACTCGTGATAGGCCCTATTGAAACCTATGAAGATCAATTATTTGGTTATCGTGCAGCCTTTGAAGCCTATGTATTAATTAAAGATTTGAGTTGGAGCGAGAGGCTCAGTAAATACGCCGCATTTTTACCTGAACTGCAAACAGGCTTGCCTGTCGCTGAACAATATAAAGCACAGATGCCCGGAACCGACGCCGACTTAAATGCCTATGATGTAATTTATTATGCAGGTCACTCCAATGCAGGTAGTAAAACCATTGCCATCAACCTGCCTAATGATGAAGAAGTGCAACTGCAAAAAGGTACACGTCGCCTGCAACTTAAAAATGCCATGCAGGCCAAGTTTGACAACATCATGTTGCCCATTGCCGATGAACTAATTGTAGCAGAACAACGCAAACACATTACCTTTACCGCCTTTTTTGCCAATACCATGTTTCATGAAGTGGCTCACGGTTTAGGTATCAAAACTGTATTAGGCAGTGAAGAAACCGTCAGACAAGCCTTAAAAGAACATGCTTCAGCGTTGGAAGAAGGCAAAGCCGACATACTAGGTATCTATATGGTAAAACAACTGTTAGCCAAAGGCGTGATTACTGAAGGTCAACTAGAAGACTATTATGTGACCTTTATGGCAGGTATCTTTCGCTCAGTAAGATTTGGCGCTAGCTCCGCCCACGGTAAAGCCAATATGATCCGTTTTAACTTTTTTAACGAACATCAAGCTTTTAGCCGCAATGAGCAAGGCTTGTATCAGGTTAATATGGATAAAATGAGTGAGGCGGTTGATGCTCTGTCTAACTTGATCCTAACCTTACAAGGTGATGGTAATTATGACGGCGTAAATCAATTGGTAGCCGATAAAGGTATTATCAAGCCTCAGCTTGCGGCTGACTTGGAACGTTTAACCCAGGCCGCGATTCCGGTGGATATTGACTTTGAACAAGGCATTCAAGTCTTAGGGCTGTAAAGTTCAATATTTAATATTAAAAAAGCCCCAACATCATCTATATGTTGGGGCTTTTTATTTAGCTAATCTATTTTCTATCTAAACCAGCTTAGGTTTTAGCTTGTCTTGATAAGGAGGCCAACCTAAGGCTTTACCCGCCAACACATGTAAATGAATATGGTAAACCGTCTGGCCACCGTGTTCATTGCAGTTCATGACCGCACGGTAACCATCTTGGGCAAAACCCATCTCTGCAGCCAACTTGGCCGCGACCCAATATAAATGGCCTACCAATGTTTTATCTGCTTCTTCAATGTCATTAATTGTAGCGATAGCTTTTTTAGGGATAACTAAAAAATGAATAGGGGCTTGTGGATTAATATCTTTAAATGCCAAGGCAAGTTCATCTTCATACAAAATGTCTGCCGGAATAGATTTATCGATAATTTTACTAAAAATAGTAGTCATGTTGAGTGGTCTACCTTAATCAAAAAAATACATACAGTAGTAATAACGAGCCTAAAATCAAGCGATATATCACAAAAGGCAACATGCCAATACGTGAAATCCAGGCTAAAAATAGGTAGATACAAGCATAGGCACATACAAAGGAAAAAGCCGCACCTAATAACAATTCCAACCACTGCACGGGATCAGGGCTTTGCAGCAAATCTACTGTGGCTAACAAACCTGCGCCTAAAATGACAGGAATAGACAATAAAAAGGAGAAACGTGCGGCACTTTCACGATCAAGGCCTAACATCAGGCCGGCCGTCATGGTGATGCCTGACCTTGAAGTACCGGGAATAACCGCAATAGCTTGGGCAATACCAATAAATAGTGCATTTTTCCAGGTAATCTGGGTAATATTTTTGGCGAGCGTGGCTTTTCTATCGGCATACCACAGCAACAAACCAAATACGATAGTTGTGGTGGCAATTACTAGTGCACTACGGCCATAGACTTCAATAAAATCTTTCAGTAAAAAACCGATTATAATAGCAGGAATGCTTGCAAGTACGACCCACCAAGCCAGTTTACTGTCAGTGCTTTGTTGTTTACTTAAACCATGTTTGAACCAAGCGACAGTCAATCTGCTAATGTCATTACGAAAATAAATCATCACGGCCAACAGACTGCCAACATGCACGGCCACATCATAGGCTAAACCCTGATTGTGCCAGCCCAACACAGCTGAAGGTAAAATAAGATGAGCAGAGCTGGATATAGGTAAAAATTCAGTTAAACCCTGAATTATCGCTAATATAATAATTTCAAATAAAGTCATGTTTAATTTTCATTCCATGTAAATTCAATCGGCCATAATTGTTGTTGGGATTTATCATATTCGTGCCACAGGGTGCTAAAGGTACTGCCAACCACAGGGTGAATTTGCTCACCAGCTATTTCAGCCAATGGTTGTAATACAAAAGCATTAAACAAGATTTCTGAACGGGGCAATTCAACAGGATCTCGGCTTACAACATCGTCAAATAACAATAAATCTAAATCAAGGGTTCGTGGTGAAAACTTGGCGGTACCACGTTGTCTTTTGTTTTGATCTTCGATTTGTTTTAAGGCTAGGCATACTTGTTCAATACTTAGGCTTGTTTGAGCTTTAACCACTAGATTATAAAAATTATGTCCGGCAAAGCCCACTGACTCACTCTCATACACTCGAGAGAGTTGTAAATGTCCAAAAACCTCATACATCGCCTGTAATCCAGCTTTAGTATGTTTCTCACGTTCAATATTGCTGCCAACACTAATATAAATTAGGTGCTGACCAGAGGCTAAATGCTTCAATTTGGATTGTCCCGCGTGAACTCTACCGCAACATTACGCGCATTGGGCAAGATATCGGGTTTACTTAATTTAAGACAAACTTTTAGGAGCGGAAATTGTATAAAGATGGTGTTGATCATTTCATTGGCTAAGGCTTCAATCAGCTCAAATTTACTGTTGCTTGCGACCAATTCAATACAACTAGCGACCTCGGCATAGTTGACTGTGTGTTCGACTTTATCGGAGCTGGCTGCCTTTGACAGATCGGTATATAAGCTTACATCTACTAACAATCTTTGCTTAGCTACCCTCTCCCAATCATACACACCAATTAACGAGAACACCTCTAAGCCCTCAATGTAAATTTTATCCATAGCTGATCCGCGCTGTATTTTACTGAGCTTTAATATATTCTTGCTAAATTGTAACCTTTTTGCCCAAGACAAGTATATGACAGCAATGACAATTTTAATTATTGCCTGTGCCTATTTAGTGGGTTCTGTTTCCAGTGCCATTATCGTTTGTCGCTTGTTTGGCAAGGATGATCCACGTACACAAGGCTCACATAATCCGGGCGCCACTAATGTACTAAGAATAGCCGGTAAATTGCCAGCAGCATTGGTATTGGTGTTTGATATTCTTAAAGGTACAGTTTCAGTTTGGGGCGCCTATTTTTTGGGCTTAAATCCCATCGAGTTGGGCCTAGTGGCCGTGGCGGTTTGCCTAGGGCATATTTTCCCTGTGTTTTTTGGATTTTCTGGTGGTAAAGCCGTAGCTACTGCTTTTGGCGCCTTATTACCTATAGGTTTAGATTTATCCTTGATGTTGATCGTCATTTGGCTAATAGTACTATTTTGCAGTGGTTATTCTTCGTTAGCCGCGGTCATAACTGTCAGCCTAGCCCCATTTATTACATGGTTTGTCAAAGCGGCATACGCTTTACCGGTCGCCATGCTCGCCGTACTTATTATCGTCAGACACAAAGATAATTTAATCCGCCTCGTTAAGGGGCAAGAACCAAAAATAAGGCAGAAATACAGTTAATATTAATTAAAGTGGATTGAGGCTATCCAGTGGCCATCTAGGTTGTGCTTTAGTAGACAAGGGTTCCCTTTCGCCCGCACATAAACGTTGTAAACCGGCATAAGCGATCATCGCGCCATTATCTGTACAAAATTCCATGCGTGGATAAAACACCTCGCCTTGCATCTTTACCATCATTTCTTGCAGTGATTCACGTAATTGCTTATTAGCACTTACTCCACCCGCAATGACTAAACGTTTAAGCCCGGTTAGTTTAAGTGCGCGACGACATTTAATCACTAAGGTGTCAACCACCGCTTCTTGAAATGCGTAGGCTATATTGGCGCGAGTTTGAGGATCATCGTTTGCAGCTCGAATGGTATTAGCTGCAAAGGTTTTTAAGCCACTAAAACTAAAATCCAGACCCGGCCTGTCGGTCATCGGACGAGGAAATTGGTAATGCCCCGCTTCGCCACTATCGGCTAATTTCGCTAATAACGGACCACCAGGATAATCTAAACCGAGCAATTTAGCGGTCTTATCAAAGGCTTCTCCTGCAGCATCATCAACAGATTCACCGAGTATTTCATAAGAGCCGATACCTTTTACACTAACCAACATCGAATGACCTCCCGACACTAATAGTGCGACAAAAGGAAATTCAGGCGCAGGCTCATCCAACATAGGTGCCAATAAATGCCCTTCCATATGATGTACACCTACCGCAGGTACTTTCCACGCATAAGCTAAACTACGCGCAACAGATGACCCCACTAACAATGCGCCAACTAAACCAGGGCCTTTAGTAAAGGCAATACCATTAATATCACTGGGCTGACAATTGGCCTCAGCCATCGCTTGATTAATCAAAGGTAACAATTTGCGTACGTGATCCCGCGAGGCTAGTTCAGGCACAACGCCACCATAATCAGCGTGTAACTTCACCTGACTATATAATTTATGAGACATTAAACCTAAAGCCTCATCATAAATCGCCACGCCTGTTTCATCACATGAGGTTTCTATGCCCAACACTCGCATTTGCACTATCCAATACTGCTCAAATTGGGCGCTATTGTACTGATTTGCCTCGCAAGCACAAAATTTAACTTAAATTTCTTGGTAGAAATAGAATATTTAAGTTATCAAGCCTTTACATCACATGCGGATATGATTAGAATTCCGCACCATTTTTAACCGCGCTAGCTGACAAATGAGCTGGCAAATCAAGTTTTTATTTTGAGGTGAGATTTTAATGCCAATCGTTAAAGTTAGAGAGAACGAACCTTTTGATGTTGCGTTACGTCGTTTTAAACGTTCATGTGAAAAAGCAGGAGTTCTTTCTGAAGTTCGTCGTCGTGAATTTTTTGAAAAACCTACGTGGGAACGTAAACGTAAAAAAGCAGCAGCTAAAAAGCGTTTATTGAAAAAGTTATCTCGCGAAAACGCACGCCGCATCAGATTATATTAATCTCACCGATGGCGCGTTAGAACTAACGCGTCTCGTGATATTTTATTTCTAGATCATTTTCAGATTTTCTTCGAGTCATATCATGTCTTTGTTAGATAATTTAAAAAATGCGCAAATAGAAGCTATGCGAGCCAAGGACAAAATTCGCCTTGGCACTATTCGTATGGCTCTAGCTGGTGTGAAACAAAGAGAAGTTGACGAGCGTATTGAGCTCAATGACAGCGACATTATCGCTTTGTTAACCAAAATGGTTAAACAAAGAAAAGATGCAGCCAGTCAATTTGAACAAGCCAAGCGTCAGGACTTAGTTGACATCGAACTAGCTGAAATTGAGGTATTGCAAGATTTCTTGCCTCAAGCCCTAAGCGACGAAGAGTTATCTATTTTAGTCGCTCAAGCAGTCACCGAAACCCAAGCAGCTGGTATGCAAGACATGAGTAAAGTCATGGCTTGGTTAAAACCAAAGGTACAAGGGCGAGTTGATATGGGCCTGTTAAGTGGGAAAATTAAAGCGACCTTAAACGCTTAATCTCCACAGTCAAATATTCATCGATAAACCGCAACAATAACTCAGCTTATTTTGCGGTTTATTTGTTTTTAGGCTTAGTCCTAGCATCTTGCTGTGGCATTATGTTCACCCCTTCGAATTAAAAAGAGTGGTTTAATGGCTGGCCGTATCCCGCGCGAATTTATTGACGATATGATCGCACGCAGCGACATTGTCGAAGTAATAGACAGCCGTGTGCGTTTAAAAAAAGCCGGTCGTAATTACCAAGCCTGCTGTCCCTTTCATAACGAAAAAAGTCCCTCTTTCACTGTTAGCCAAGATAAGCAGTTTTATCATTGTTTTGGTTGTGGCGCCCATGGCAACGTCATTTCATTCTTGATGGAATATGACCGCTTAGAATTCCCTGAAGCGATTGAAGAACTTGCAAATTATCATAGCATTGAGGTTCCACGCGAAGAGAATTCAGCCCCAGCTCCCACTGCTCAGCAAAAACAACAGATTCAAGACGATTACGAGTTAATGGAAAAAGCCGCCAAGTTTTTTGCGCAACAACTCAAAATCCATGGTGAAAAAGACAAAGCGGTTAACTACCTCAAAGGTCGTGGACTTAGCGGTGATATCGTTAAAGCTTTTGGTATTGGTTATGCCCCATCCGAATGGGACGGCATGTTACGTGCTTTTGGTACTAATCCGCAGGCACAACAACAATTATTAGATCTAAAACTCATTACCGAAAACGACAATCGTCGACGTTTTGACTTCTTCCGTGATCGCATTATGTTTCCGATCCGAGATAAACGTGGTCGGGTGGTCGGTTTTGGTGGGCGAGTATTAGAAGACGGCGGTCCGAAATATCTCAACTCACCTGAAACTCGCATTTTTCATAAAGGCCATGAACTCTATGGTTTTTATCAGGCTAAACAGGCACACCGCAATCTAGCTAGAGTAATGATAGTTGAAGGTTATATGGACGTGGTTGCCCTTGCCCAATTTGGCATTGACTATGCTGTGGCATCACTGGGTACAGCAACTACAGCTGAACATATTCAGATGTTATTTCGTGCCACCAATGAAATTATCTGTTGTTATGATGGAGACAGGGCCGGTCGTGAAGCTGCTTGGCGCGCCCTTGAAAATGCACTGCCCTATCTTAAGGATGGGGTTGAAATGAAGTTTTTGTTTTTACCCGACGGTGAAGATCCCGACACACTAGTACGCCAGATAGGCAAAGACGCTTTTGAAGCCAAACTGCAAAACGAGTCAATGCCACTTTCACGTTTCTTTTTTGAAAATTTATTGCAGCGCCATCATGTTAGTAGTACAGAAGGCAAAGCCGCTTTAAAAGCTCAGGCTATGCCTTTGATTGAACAAATTGTGGGTGACAATCAGCGCGCTATTTTGACTTCTGATCTTAGTGCACACATGGGCGAACATCATCGCCACAAGCTAGAGCGTGACATAGCCAAAGCTAATTCCCATGGTAATGTTAAAAAAGTGGATATGTCTACACTCAATAAAAGTACCATGTCGCCTGTGCGTATGATGCTTAGATTGTTATTGGATAGTCCAGCTTTAGCCAAGCAATGTGCATCAGCTGATCCCGCTTTTTTAGCCGAAACCAATATCGCCGGCATCAGTCTGCTTAATGAAGTCTTTGCCTTCTGCAAAAATCACCCACAGGCTAATACAGCTCAGGTTCTAGAAGAATTTCGCCATCATCCACAAAGCAGTCATTTAGCTAAACTACTCAATACTGATTTTGCCGAACAATACCCGGTTAAAGTATTTCAAGATAGTTTTACTAGGCTGCTAGATTGGCACTTAAAGAGCCGAATGAGCGAACTAATGTCAATATCTAGGCTAAGAAATTTAACCAGTGAAGAAAAACAAGAGTTCAATCTACTTGTAAAAGAACAAAAGTAACCCAACATATAGCGATAGAGAGGCGAAGTCTGCTATACTGGCTAATTCGCTAACGCCCTCGAGCAAATCAGCTAATTACTGGCGCCAAGTCAATTTCCACTTTTGATTTTGGTGCGTTTTCAACCAATTCAAAAAGTGTAAGGTATATGGTGCAAAGCAAGCAGTCGCAGATAAAACTCCTCATTGCTAAAGGTAAAGAACAAGGCTATTTGACTTTTGCGGAGGTTAACGATCACCTTCCTCAAGACATAGTCGATTCGGACCAGATTGAAGACATCATTCGCATGATCAATGACATGGGTATTAAGGTCTTTGAATCAGCCCCTGATGCCGATGAATTATTGATGCAAGAAAGTGATACCGATGAGGAAGTTGCGGAAGCAGCTGCTCAGGCTTTGGCCACGGTTGAAAGCGAAATAGGTCGCACAACTGATCCAGTGCGTATGTATATGCGCGAAATGGGTACGGTTGAACTTTTGACCCGCGAAGGTGAAATTGTCATCGCCAAACGCATCGAAGAAGGCATCAATCAGGTTCAGTGTTCTGTTGCAGAATACCCTGAAGCAATCACTTATTTACTCGACCAATGGGATATGTTTGAGGCCGAAGAGATTCGTCTTAGCGATATCATTATTGGTTTTGTTGATCCAAACGAGCAAGACATCGCACCAACAGCCACTCATATTGGTTCTGAATTATCCGAAAAAGAATTGGATGACGAAGATGATGATGGTGATGACGATGAAGATTCGGATGCCGATGATGAAGAAGATACCGGCCCCGATCCTGAGCTAGCTCGTGAGAAATTCACAGCCTTACGTCATCAGTATGAAAAAACTCGAGATGTCATCGCTAAAAAAGGCCGTTCGCATAAAGATGCTCGTGCCGAGATTTTCGACCTGAGTGAAATTTTTAAAGAATTTAGATTAACGCCTAAACAATTTGATCGCATGGTTAAAAACATGCGTGGCATGATGGATCGCGTTCGTGTGCAAGAACGCATAGTGATGAAACACTGTGTGATGAACGCAAAAATGCCGAAAAAAGACTTTATCAAAGCGTTTTCTGGCAATGAAACCAGCACCGAGTGGTTGTTCAAAATTTTGAATTCAACTCTGCCTTACGCAGAAGATATGAAAGTTCATCAAGAAGAATTAGAGCGTAGTATCAGTAAAATGAACCAAGTCGAAGATGAAACTGGTTTATGTATTGCTGATATCAAAGATATTAACCGTCGCATGTCGATTGGTGAAGCCAAAGCTCGTCGCGCTAAAAAAGAAATGGTTGAAGCCAACTTACGTTTGGTTATCTCTATTGCTAAAAAATACACCAACCGTGGTTTGCAATTCTTGGATTTGATCCAAGAAGGCAACATCGGTTTGATGAAAGCAGTAGATAAGTTTGAATACCGTCGTGGTTATAAGTTTTCTACTTATGCTACGTGGTGGATACGTCAAGCAATTACCCGTTCAATTGCTGACCAAGCCCGTACTATCCGTATTCCTGTACACATGATTGAAACGATTAACAAACTTAACCGTATCAGTCGTCAAATGTTACAGGAAATGGGACGCGAACCCACTCCTGAAGAATTATCAGAACGCATGATGATGCCGGAAGATAAAATCCGTAAAGTGTTGAAAATCGCCAAAGAGCCAATCTCAATGGAAACGCCCATAGGTGATGATGAAGATTCACATTTAGGTGACTTTATCGAAGACAGTACGATTATTCAGCCGCTGGATTCTGCTACAGGTGGCAGTTTGAAAGATGCGACTCAAGAAGTATTAGCTGGTTTGACAGCTCGTGAAGCCAAAGTACTTCGTATGCGTTTTGGTATCGATATGAACACCGACCATACCCTAGAAGAAGTTGGCAAACAGTTTGATGTTACTCGTGAGCGTATTCGTCAGATTGAAGCTAAAGCCTTACGTAAGTTGCGTCATCCAAGTCGTTCAGAACAGCTGAAAAGCTTCTTAGACGATTAAGTCAATGCCCATACAAAAAGCCCCGCAAATGCGGGGCTTTTTTTACACAATTTTTGCCTATGAATTTATTTAATGAAGTTGGTATTAGACATTGATGAACTGCCCTAATTAGCGCAGTCCATCACTTATCATTCGTATTGGTATAACTTACATGTCACCTTTTTTATAAACGATTGTAGCTTCAAGTTTTTCAATTTTATCCGCTAATTCATTTGGTGAACGAGTATTTTTAGCCAATAAATAATAGGCGGTTGGCACGATGTACAAGGTCATAAACGCTGACAGTAATACACCGGCAAATATAACCATACCGATAACGGTACGACTTTCGGCGCCTGCGCCTGTGGCCAATACCAAAGGCAACGCACTAAACACCGTGGTAAACCCCGTCATCACTATGGGCCTTAAACGTTGGGTCGCAGCACGTCGTAAAGCTTCTTCAAACTCAAGACCCGCATCACGTAACTGATTCGCAAACTCAACAATCAATATGCCATTTTTAGCCGCTAAACCAATTAACATCACCAAGCCAATCTGACTGTAAATATTCATGGTCATGCCAGCAAAGTATAAACCGATCAAGGCCCCCACCAGTGCCATTGGTACGGTCAACATAATGACCAAGGGATGGATCCAACTTTCGAACTGCGCAGCCAGCACTAAATAGGTAATAGCTAGAGCTAAAGCAAAGATAAATAAGATCGAGCTACCAGACTCTTGGTACATCTGGGATTCACCTTTGTAATCAATTGACACCTCACTTGGAAGTTCAGTGTCAACAAGGTGACGCAGATATTCCAAAGCCTCACCCACGGTGTAACCTTCTGCGAGGTTAGCGCTGATGGTAATGCTTCGCATACGGTTGTAACGATTTAAAGTTGACGACGTGGCACGTTCCTCAACCGTGACTAAATTATCCAGTGGGATCAGTTTATTAGTGGTTTTTGAACGCACATAAATGTTGTCGATACTTTGTGGACTGCGATAGTCCTCTTTTTTACCTTCCATGATGACATAATATTCTTGCCCTCTATCAAGGAAGGTTGAGACTCTGCGTTGACCCAACATGGTTTCCAGCGTACGACCAATATCGCTAAATGATACGCCAAGATCAGCAGCACGATCTTTATCAATATTAATCAATAACTGCGGCCAGGTTTCTTTGAAATCCGAATCTACACGCACTAGATTGGTATTTTCTCTGGCTTTATCGATCAATATATCCCGCCAACTAACCAGATCTTCGTAAGTATTACCTTTGAGTACAAACTGTACAGGTCGCCCAATACCACCGCCCGAAATTCCGCTGCGCATTATTGCAAAAGCCTGAATGTCCGGTATTTCAGACATCTCAGCACTGACTTTATCCATCACCGCAAAGGTAGATTGCTCAAAGTCACCTTTCATTGGCATGCCCACAATCCCTATACCAGCCGAGTTACCAAAGCCTGGGGTTCTGACCAACACTCGCTCTACTTCACCTGCATCCAAGTATTTCAGTAATATGGTTTCGACTTTTTTGACGTTGGCAGAATTAGACTCAAAACTAGCTCCCTCCGCACTTTGTATCTGAATAAAAAAGTTTCTTCGGTCTTCTTTTGGCACTAACTCACTGGGGATTAAATAAGCTAATTGGATCAGTGCGGCAATACTCATTGCCACCAATAACGCCATCCACCAAGATTGATGTAAGGTGGTGTTTAAACTATTAAAATAACGTTGCTCAATTTTTTTAAAATGAGTATCCACCCAGTGTGCAAAACCTGTAGAGGCTTCACGTTTTTTTAATAAGGTTGAACACATCATAGGTGAGAGTGTTAATGCAGTGACGCTGGAAAATGCCACAGCTGCAGCCATGGCCAGTGCAAATTCAGTAAACAGTCGGCCTATATTTCCTTCTAAAAAGACCAGAGGGACAAACACTGCGATCAACACCATAGTGGTGGCAATAACCGCAAAACCGACTTCACGGGCACCGCGATAAGCGGCCAATAGCGGAGGCTCACCCAATTCAATACGTCGAGTAATATTTTCTAGCACCACGATAGCATCATCTACCACCAGCCCTATCGCCAGTACTAAGGCTAACAAGGTCAATAAGTTGATCGAAAAACCCAATGCGTTCATCACGATAAATGCAGCCACCAAGGACACAGGTACAGTCACTGCCGGTATCAAGGTTGCGCGAACGTTACCGAGAAATACATAAATAACCAGTACTACCATCAACACAGCTACGGCAAGCGTTTCGTATACTTCGTTAATAGAGGCCTCGATAAATATCGACGAGTCATAACTGGGTACGATAAAAATGTTATCCGGTAAGGTATGTTCAATTTCTTCTATGGCTTTTTTGGCAGCACGCGCCACTTCTAACGTATTGGCTTTGGATTGTTTGGATATACCTAAACCAATCATATTCACACCACCACCACGAAATTCGGCTTCATCGTCTTCTGAACCTAATTCCACCTTAGCAATCTCGCCTAATTTCACCAGATAACCATCGGCACTGGCTTTAATGGTTAGATTGGCAAAATCTTCCGGTGTCAAAAAACTTCGCGCCACTCTTACTTCAAAATCACGATTGATGGATTCAACTTCGCCAGCAGGTAATTCAACGTTTTCTGAACGAATGACACTTTCAACATCAGCCACAGTGATCTGACGTGCAGCCATAGCATTACGATCAAGCCACACTTTAATCGCGTAATTACGCCCCCCCCCTAAACGAATATTAGCTACGCCGTCCACTACGGAGAGACGATCGACAATATAACGGTCGGCATAATCGGTCAGTTCCAGTACTGATAAGCTGTCGCTTCTGAGGTTGTACCACACCACTACGTCTTCATTTGATCCCGCTTTGGAAACCTCTGGAGGCTCTGCTTGATCCGGTAGATTATTTAAAGCACGGCTGACTCGTTCACGTACATCGTTGGATGCCGCGTCGATATTACGGGATAAATTAAATTCGATGCTAATGGAGGAGCGACCATTGCTACTACTAGAACTAATATTTTTGATCCCCTCAATCCCACTGATCCTATCTTCCAGTAATTGGGTAATTCGGGTTTCGATGATGGAAGCGGAAGCACCGGGATAATTAGTATTAATGGAAACAATGGGCGGATCGATGTCAGGGTATTCACGCAGTGACATCAAACTCACAGATACAATGCCAAATACCACCAATAATAAATTAACAACTGAGGCAAAAACCGGGCGTTTGACTGAAAGATCAGAAAGAAGCATGTCTTAGCCCTCTTTTTTAGCGGAATCGAGAATTCTAATTTTAGAACCATCTCGCAAACGCAAGGTTCCTTCTACCACGACTTGATCACCCACCTCTAGACCCGATATTATTTGCACAAAACCTGGACGTCTGCGACCCACTTCAACTTGCTGGCGTTTGGCCACACCATCAACAATCACAAATACAAACTGTTTATCTTCCACGGGTACTAAAGAATGTTCAGGAAGAACAAGGGTTTCTAACATCAGTTTTTGTAACTCGACCTGCATCAACATACCAGGGCGTAATTTTAATTGTTTATTATTGATGTTGGCTCGAATTGGAATAGAGCGAGTAATGGGATCCACACGTGAAGCAATACTCGCGATTTTGCCAGTAAAGACCTCATCAGGATATGCCACTGATGTAGCACTAATTTGCTGACCAATTGCTACTGAAGGCAAGTGGGCTTCTGAAATACTGAAATCAAGCTTCACAAGCGCAATATCATCCAAAGTAGTCACTAAATCACCCGGTTTGAGTAAGGCACCAACACTGATCTGACGGATGCCTAATACACCATCAAAAGGTGCCCGCAGCTGTAATTCGTCTAATTGTGAATTGACTACATCCATTTGTGCCTTAATCGCTTTAACTTTAGCTTGCTGCTCATCAAGCAACTGTTCAGATGCAGCACTTTCTTTCGCCAGATTAGTGATACGCTTTAGCTGGCGTTTGGCTTCCTGCAAATTTATATCTAGTTCATTAAAACGGGCTTTTTCTTCATTATCATTAAGTTGAATCAGTATCTGGCCCTGTTTGACCACATCTCCGTCATCAAAATTAATACTCTGCACGATATCTGTAGTTTGGGCGGTCAGTAACACGGATTCGTTGGCTTTCGCCGTGCCTAATGCCTCTACAGTAACGGGAAAGGCTTCTATTTTTATGGTATGCACAGTAACCGGAGTCAGTCCTTCAGACTTCATTTTTACTATTTGCTCTTTGGGTAAATATAAATAAATAACCAAAACAACAAACGCCACTGCAGCCAAAAATAATGGCGAGACTTTTAATCCTTTTAACATGTATAGACCTATAAAATTAGTAAAGAAAATTAACTGCAAGCAAATTGCTATTTCGCTGACATAAACAATTACTGCTGAAAAACAATACGTTAGCTGTAATAATGAGCCTTATTCAAATTTAGTGTACTTAATAAATTGCATAATAGATTAATGATTTTTGTACTTACCGGTATTGTACTGTTTAGCTGCAGTAAAATACGTGTAGCTGAACCCATGTGTCGGAGCAGCGAACTTTACACTCCAGCTCCTCCAGCAAACGCCGCCTGCATCATCAGGCTAGACAGTAAATTGCTGGCCGTGGCATCTGATAACTCTGGTTGGCAACTCCCTATTGGCAAATCACAAGCCAATCAATCAGCGCAATGTACAGCCCATCAAGCAGTGTGGCTTAACACTGGGCTGAATGTCGAAGTCGCAGAAAAATTAGGCGAGACCCGTGACCACGTGCAAATTTACCATTGCATACTTACCAGTGGTTTTGACAGCCAAATCCAAGATTTCCCTGTGCCAGAATGGGCCCAACATAAAATTGCAAAAATTGAAGGGGTTAATCCCTTTGAAACAAGTGCTAAACAATGGGTAGATAATGTTGATTTAATTGAAATTAGAGCACTATTTAATCAAATAAATTAGTTACTTATTTTTGCAGTGCAATGTTAGCCAATTAATATCTAGTTATCACCGCAGCTTATACCAAATATTAGTTAGTTTACCGCAACATAGCGTAAAAACAGATATACTGGTCAGAGTTGTTTGAACCATAAGAGAATTACTATGCCCCAATACCACGCCCCCTTAATTGATATGCAATTTTTGTTGCATGACTGGTTGAATATCAGCAAGCACTATCAAGCGCTTGGTCTGGAGGATTTTGACGCTGAACTGGTTAACGAAATTCTTAATCAAGGAGCTAAATTTGCCCAAGAAGCTATTGCCCCTCTTAATCGTGAAGGCGATGAACAAAGTTGTCATTTAGTCGATGGTAAAGTCACTACCCCCCACGGTTTTGCTAGTGCCTATCATGAATATATTGCTAATGGCTGGAACGCCATGTTGGGCAGTGCCGATTATGACGGCCAAGACTTACCCAATTCAATGGCCGTACCTGTGCATGAAATGCTTAACTCAGCCAATTTAAGCTGGCGCTTAGTCTGCATGTTAACCGAAAGCGCCGTATTAGCGGTGAATAAACATGGTGATGACAAGCTAAAACGTACCTATCTCGCGAAGTTAATCAGTGGTGAATGGACAGGTACCATGTGTTTAACTGAACCTCATGCAGGCACAGATTTAAGTCTATTAAGTAGCAAAGCTGAACCCAATACTGACGGTAGTTATAGCATCAGCGGCAGCAAAATTTTTATCTCCGGCGGCGATCAAGATTGGACAGATAATATTTGCCATCTCGTACTCGCCCGCTTGCCTGACGCTCCCGCTGGCGTAAAAGGAATAAGTTTATTTTTAGTTCCTAAAATTTTACCCAAAGCAGACGGCTCTCTTGGTGAAGCCAACGCTGTATCCGTTGGCAGTATCGAAAAGAAAATGGGCATTAAAGCCTGCCCTACCTGTGTGATGAATTTTGATGGTGCAAGGGGCTGGCTCGTGGGTGACGAAAATCGCGGTCTAGCTTGTATGTTTACAATGATGAATGAGGCGCGTTTTCAGGTTGGTCTGCAAGGTTTAGGTATAGCCGAAGCATCCTATCAAGGAGCCTTAAGTTATGCTCGTGAGCGTTTGCAATCCCGTGCGCCACAAGGTGTCGCTGAACCGGCTAAAAAAGCTGATAGCATCATGTTTCAACCCGATGTGCGTAAAATGTTACTCACACAAAAAGCGTTAACGGAAGGATGTCGTGCGCTTGCCTATTTATACGCACAGCAAATGGACATCGAAAAATATGGTGATACTGAACAGGCCCATGAAGCAGCTAAAGTCATCGCATTTTTAACGCCTATTTGTAAGGGGTTCATGACTGATATTGGTACCGATGTGAGTAGTTTAGGGATACAAATATTTGGTGGACACGGTTATATCCGTGAATGGGGCATGGAGCAACTTATGCGTGATAGTCGTATTGCTCAGCTCTATGAAGGCACTAACGGCATTCAAGCCGCGGACCTGATCTCGCGTAAATTAGCCCGTGACAATGGCTTGATGTTAGCAGCCACACATAAGATGCTAGAAAAGTTAGTTGCCGACATTCAACTTCCCGCAAGCTTAGAGTTTGCACAAAATATTTTGGATGATTGGTTTAGCACTTCTAAGTTGATAACTACTTTAGACCCATCTGATTTGGCAGGCGCTGCTTACGATTATATGCACTACAGTGCTTATTCAATCTTAGGCATATTGTGGCTTAGTATGGCTGATAGTGCGCAACACTCTAACTTTGCGAGTATTAAAAGCGGAAAAGCCAATACCTGTGCATTTTATCTAAAACGTTTATTACCACGCCGAGAAGGTTTTAAAGCTAATTTGTTTAGTGGTGCAGAGGATTTGTTAACACCAGCAGACAATGAGTTTGATTATCAATAGATAGTGAGATTCGAGCTACGAGCTAACATTAAAAAAGGCGGTTGATTTGCATCAACCGCCTTTTTCTAACTCATCAATTCACTGATTAAGCTTTACGACGAAATCCAGCAAAAGCAGTCAATGCCACTGCGAATAAACCAAGTGTTGCGGGAGCAGGAACAGCTCCAGTAACGTCTACGCCAGCAGGTAATTGTCCATCAATGTCAAAATCAATCGGACCTTGGCCATAAAAATCTTCCACTATCACATTAGCTAAATTAAAACTTGTTGAACCTTTAGCAATAGCAGTTAAATTGATCTTTGCTGCGATAAACTCGCTGCTAGTGAACAAGTCAAAATTTATAAAAGACAAGGCTATTCCATAACTTTGTTCGGTAACTTCAAAAATGAAATCTGATGCATCACCTAAATCACTTACCATCGAAACCAAATCGATACTAAATAAACTGGTATCAAACTCAAGTTGAAACTCAAAGGTATCGAAGGGATCAAAACCCGCCCCCAAAATACTTAGTTCGGTAGTTCCACCAACAGATACTGTTGGGTTACTGATATCTACATTGATTAAACCAGCATTGGCATTAAAACCAATAAAAAAAGCTAAAACTACGATTAATTTTTTCATGTTATTTCCTACAACTAATGTTTGATATTCAAAGTTAAACCGCACAACGAGCACGCGTACACAAGGTAGCCATTACACGTGAATCAAGGATATTAATTACACCGTCATTATTTAAATCAAAACTCATGTCGATGGGTAAACGTTGTTGGATGGCTAAAACTAATCCGCGCACATCATTACTGTCCACATCACCGTCACCATCCCAATCACCTTTGATAGTCTCTGCACTTAAGTCGATGGCAATCACCACAGGATCATGGTCTGACATGCGGTAGGCATCGGGCGCATAATAATCACCTTGTTGCTGTATGGATTTATCCTCAATGTTGTAATCAAGGGCAATGGGTTCATCTGCGTTGATATGCCACTCAACCGTATCAACCACTTTGTCTAACAAAAGATCATTGGCTAAGGCATGATCCAAATAGCCATATTCACCACCAAAGGCATAAGAATAAGCATCTGCACCTTGGAACAAATTAGCTAAGTCGGTATAACCCGCTTGTTTGATTTTTAAGATAGGATCTTCCTGAGCATAAGCATTTAAGTCACCAATGATTAATGTTGGTGTGTCTGCATATTCTTGCGCTAAGAAAGTCGTTAAAGCTTGTGCCGCCCGAGTCCGGGTTAGATTACAGCTTCCTTGACCCGTCGTTGTATCATCATCTCCTGCACCACAGGTAGACCCCTTGGATTTCAAGTGGTTAACACTCACCACGATTTCCTGTCCATTTTCTACTAATGCAAATTTTTGATTAAAAGCAGGCCTATTTTTGCTATCAACGAATAAGGGGCCTTGACCGTCACTAACAGAGTTGCTGCTATTGAGGATTTTGTAGCTACCTACTGTTGAAACCTTGCCAGGTTTATAAAGTAGTGCCACTTTAATCTCATCAGTACCAATAACCCCACCACCGTTAACAAAGGTATAGGTATTAGCACCTACTTCGGCATTTAATCTGTCAGTTAATTGTGCAATCGCACTATTAACACCAAAGCCATCATT
Organism: Paraglaciecola hydrolytica; assembly: GCF_001565895.1. Taxonomy (GTDB): domain Bacteria; phylum Pseudomonadota; class Gammaproteobacteria; order Enterobacterales; family Alteromonadaceae; genus Paraglaciecola; species Paraglaciecola hydrolytica. Next base: position 236,874 of record NZ_LSNE01000006.1, on the reverse strand, counting down.
CTCAATTTCCATTAAACCAACAATATCAGCATCCATGGCGGCTAAGGCTGCAACAGTTTTTGTCATCTGGCGTTCTAATTCAGCAGCATTAGTTGCACCACGAGCAGTTGGAAATCCACCACCTAATCCATCACCATTAAACAAGTTCAGTACGTTTAAACTGGCAATTGTAAGGTTACCCAAAGTTAAATCAGGCTCTGCCGTTCTTGGGTTACTAGCTACAAAGGTTGGAGATTCGGTTGGGAGCACGCGATACAAGTTAAAACTATAATCCATAATCCCTGTCAAACTGCTCACCGTATCACCACCTCGTAAGGTATTGGCGGCTGACAAGTTGCCTGTTGGATAAATAACAGGATCAGGATATGTACCATTCATAGCATCATCTAAAGTGATTTTACTTAAGGCATTTTGTGCCGCTAAGGCAATAGCTTCAGCGCTGCCAGCTACAAAGAGATTAGTAGGTACAAACAAACGTTGAGAAGCTAAGGCAACCTCACCATATTTACCCAATGAGTAGTTATCAGTAACCACCAATTCACTGCTCGAACTTACCAACATACCTTCCAAGCTTTCAGGTACTAAGGCATCAGCAAATGGTAAACTAAATGACGTTGCAACAACTACATCTGTACCGCAAGTTAAAGGCGCTTCAGTGACGTTTAATTGGGTCTTTTCATAGAACTCTTCAACTTTTCCGATCAACCTTACAACTGTGCCAACGGCTGGCAACGTTCCAGAGTAATAAACAAATAAACCCTCTGAAGTTTGACTATCTGCATCCATATCTGCCGCTTCTTCTTGTACAAAGAAACCACTTAGATTGGTAAAGGATGCACTAACAATGGCTTCAACAACGTGTGTCTCACCCACAACTGGAGACACTAAACCACTGCCTTGAATAGCACTGATTAAAGTTGCAGGATCCGCACACTGGCCTAATTCAACGACTTCACCGTCAGTATCACCGCCGCTGTTATGACTGCCTAATGAACTAAACACGTCCTTGCCCAATCCTTCCCACTCAAGGGCAGGATCAAAAACATCGTCAAAAATAGGGTCACCTACTTTTACTGCTGCTTTTCTGACTAGGGTGTTAGCCACTGTAGAGCTAGTGCCGCTGCCCCATTGTGTGCCAGGATCAAAACCGGCTTGTCCGAAGGAATCAATAGCCACACCATCTTTAAATAAGATGTAAGCATCATTGCCATTATGTGAGATTGTACCGCTGATTTGATCACTTACATCCAAAATTGCCGCTGCTGATTGATTATTGGCAATAACATAAGTGCCTTTTCCAGCAATCACCCCTGACAGGATAATATCCGCTACGTTGCTGCCACCATTAGCAGAGCGTGTTAATACATAATTACCTGCCGCCAAATCAATGGCAGCAACACCGGGGTTATACAACTCAATAGCTTTATTGTTGGAAGAGCCTTCTACATATTCAGAAATAAAAATTTCTGGAGTCAAAGCAAAGAATGTGGCTGTTGGGAAAGGCGTGGCGGCATTGGCATTATCACTTTCGTTATCTAATGCATTGATACCACTAAAGCTCCAGTTTGCTAATACAAAGGTAGAACCGTCTGGGCCAGTTTCGGCATTACGATAAGCCCAACCATCCAAATAATCCCAAGGTGTATCGCTGCCATCTACCCCCATCTCGCCAAAAACGTCAATCACCTCACCATCACAGTATAATTCCATGACATCATCACCATTAAAATTGGCAACACCATTAGTGTAGTCAGGTGCAAAGCCAAAAAATGCTGTGAACCCCGTTGTTTCAGACGCAACATAAATAAAACTGCCTGCACTAGCAGAACCCGCGGGGAAGGTAAAATCCTGCCCATTGCCCGGATTACCGTTTGTCGCCAACCCCAAGCCACACTGACTCAAGTCTGCAATATCGTCAGCTACATAGATTTCTACTGCTTTAGGAACACCGCCAGTTAAAGGTCCATCGATCATCCCACTCAATATCAACTGAGCACTGCCGTTGGTCTCACCACCACCAGTGTCACCACCGCCAGTATCGCCACCACCAGTGTCTCCGCCTCCCGTATCGCCACCACCTGCAGAATCACAAGAATCCGCTGGATATAAAGTAGAGACCCATGATGGATTATCAATGAAAGGATTACGGTTGCCCTGTAACTCATAAATTCTGTCGTTGCGACGTTGTTCAGAGGCATCCACGGCATCTGCGTTATGCCAGGCGATTAAGGTACACAACTTACCAAGATTAGGTTCAGATGAAGAGGTTATACGGTTGACTAAGACTAAGTCTTCAACGCTATCCGAACCTGCACCTTCATAACGAGTGTCCATATAAAACATCATACGTGCTACATCACCTTTGATGTCGTCGCGAGGTTCAAACGAGTCACCATCGATACTATTCAGCGGACTTTCAGATAGCGGCGAATCACTGTTATCAAAGTCTAAGTTATCACGTGAGCTATTAACACTGATGTCACTAGGACGTAAGTGATGAATATCTGAATAAGCGGTCTGACCTTCATTTGGAAAACCATGGCTTTTTGGCCATGAATGTTCACGATTCCAATTGTCAGGATTAGTCGATGCCGCGCCACTACCATTAGTAGATTTAGCTTGAGAACGAGCGGTATACCATAAAATCACATTGTCAGTATTGGCAGGATCTTCATCGGTATAAGTTAATGCAGTCCATACTTCGGCATAAGTAAGTTGTACTATGTCTTGTGAAATAACCGTATTAATTGCTGTCTTTATCGCTGCAGCACTGGAGTTAAAATCAATCTCAGTTTGGACGCGCGCATAATAATCAAGAGCACTAAAAGTACTGGCATCTTTGACTTTGAGCAGATCAGGGCAATTAGTACATACGCTGCCACTGATGGTATCTCCTGTATCACCACCAGTATCGCCGCCATCACCTCCAGCAGTAAAGCTTTGCCCAGTATTAACACTACCAAATGAACTGGTACTGCTGGCAGCCCAGCTAAAGTTTTCATACGCCGAGCCAGTACCGACTAATTGCAAAGAGGTTCCAATAGCCGTCGTGTCGTTGTTTTCAGCTACCATAATATCAACACTGGTCAGGCCTAATGCCGGCCCATCAGTTGCAGTTATTGTTCCTTCGTAACTCAAAAATTGAATGACATTTCCCGAGGCATCAATCAACGCTAAACCATCCGGATCGCCATTTTGCAGCCCATTTGAAGGAAAACTTATCGAGATTGTGCCAAATCCATCTTGCTGGTCAGCGACTATTCCCGATAGAGAGATGGTCGAACCGTAAGGTTTGTTACCGTTACCATTGTACAATACCAAGCTCATGCCCGATAAATCAGTACCCGCAGTCGCGGCAATCTCTATTGCTTCACCTACATCACCACCAATATTGTCGTAATGTATTTCGTTGATAAACACACTTGCTTGCGTCACAGGCACCATAAAAAGTGCCAGCAACGCTGGATATTTAAGTTTCATCGTTTCTCCTAACTAGTTTAGCCAGTTTTCTGGTTGTTGTTATTTAGCCTGCGATATTCTTGTACTTCTGTTACATCCAGATGAATGTAAGAAAACAAGCTACAGCTTTGGTCTAACTAAATTCAAATTACTTAGTGGAACTTTAATAATTCACCTCTAATTAAATAAAGTGACGGCTGATAATTGCACAACATTTAAACGCTTTCTACTTATTCAGACCAAATAGTCCATATTATTTTTTTGCATAAATTCCACGCACTAAATAGCGACAAAAAGTTCAAGCTAGGTGCACAGAAAGATCATTTTGGAGCAGAGAAACAGAGAGAGGTAATTAATTTAATCGGCGTTATTGTCTATTTTTGTACAAATTTAAATGCTTCCAAGCAGCTTGATTAAAATTAACTTGCCATTGTGTGTATTTGCGTCTAAATTAAATCAATAACATATCACTTTGATATCACATGGAGTTTTAAAATGCTGACTGAAAAAAACGGTTTTTCAATAAATGGTTATTTAGCTTTTTTTGTAATACTACCCTTACTGCAATTAAGTTTTAGCTTTATGCTGTTCACACAAACCCTAACTATTGTGGCAATTATTGGTTCTTTGATTGTACTGGTGTGTTGGGGTGGCTTTTTTATGGTGCAACCCAACCAAGCCAAAGTAATGACCCTGTTTGGTAGTTATGTGGGCACCGAAAAACGTAATGGTTTACGTTGGACTATCCCATTCTATATGCGTAAAACCGTTTCGTTACGGATCCGCAATTTTGAATCGGCCAAAATTAAAGTAAACGACAACTTGGGCAACCCCATCGAGATAGCAACGATAGTAGTGTGGTCGGTTACTGACTCTGCCGAGGCGATGTTTGAAGTAGATGATTATGTTAGTTATGTCACCATTCAAAGTGAATCGGCTCTGCGTAATATGGCCAGCAGTTATGCGTATGATCCACAAGATGATGAAAGTCAGGATATAGCCCTACGTAGTCATCCGCAGCACATCTCCGAAATACTCAAAAAAGAAATTCAGGAGCGTTTAGGTAAGGCGGGATTAACTGTACATGAAGCCAGAATAAGTCATTTGGCTTATGCACAAGAAATCGCCAGCGCCATGTTACAACGTCAGCAAGCCACTGCGATTATTGCTGCACGCAGTAAAATTGTTGAAGGTGCTGTGGGCATGGTAGAAATGGCACTGGATCGTCTGAAAGAAAAAAATGTGGTTGACCTAGATGAAGAGCGTAAAGCCATGATGGTGAGTAATTTACTGGTCGTATTATGCGGTGATAGAAACGTGCAACCCATAGTAAATAGTGGTTCACTTTATTAAGCGACCACTCGCTGATGTAAGCATTTAATACAACCAAAACAGGAACACTATTTTGACTAAAAAAGCCTTCCCTTTGCGCATTAGTACAGACGTACTGGCAGCGATACAGCGCTGGGCGGACGATGATTTGCGCAGTTTAAATGCGCAAATCGAATATGTTTTACGTGATGCCTTGGTCAAACAAGGCAGAGTCAAACTGGTACAAAAAGTCTTAACCGAAGTAGTGGATAAAGATCCTAAGGATTAATATCCACTACTGATTTATAAAATTAACTAAACCACTTTTTTCGCCACGCGAGAATAGGCAATAGTAGTAAACTTAAGTAGCTTATACTCCCTCCTTCATGCACCACCACTACCGGCTTAGTATATTCATAATCTTTACTTTCTAAGGTTATTAAGTACAAATCGGGATCACTATAACCATCCAATATCGCAACCACTTCGTCAGTATAAGTATCATAAAGTTCGATTAAAATTTCGTAATCCCCCGTGGGAAATCCGTTTAGTAACTCACTATCCACTATTAAACTATCATCCGTGTTTTCCCCAAAAATACTAAATACTGAGGTCGTATGATATTCCTTAAAAACTTCACCACGAGTCAAATACAAACGTGCATATACCTCTGCATGTTCATACACAGTATCCGCATCAAATTCTAAGCTGAATCGATAAGCATAACCGTCGTAATCAATATCGTTACGTAAGGTCACCCACGCATCGTAGATCCAAAACTCATTGTCTAGATTAGTTAACATAGGGCGCTGCTGCAGATGAATTGCACTTTGTGAATGTAAAGTCTGTGACTTAGACTGCCCACTACTTGCCGACGTGCTCATGCTAGTGGCTAACACAGATTTGTTGACTGAGTTTTTTGTTATGGATTGGCTGCTAATGCCATTTTGGGTTTCAACTGAGCTGGCTGACCACTCACTGTTTTTGCTACTAATAGATTGGGCACTAACAAAGGGATTAAAAAATACACAGGCTAAACTTAAGATGGCTACTTTATTCATCACACTCTCCTTTTCAACTTGTAGGAGATTGTGATGTTAAAAGCATGAACCTTAACTGAAGATAAGCTTAATCGAAACGACAAAAACTTAGTTTAACCGTACTCGTCAATATCCAAAAAGGTTAGCGAAACCCACGTTTTTCTTTCACCAATTCGTATGCTGCTTGGATATCTTGCGTTTTATTTTTAGCCAGCTCCAGCGCTTGTTTGGGTAAACCTTTTGAGACTAATTTATCAGGATGATTTTCACTCATTAATTTGCGATAAGCCTTTTTAATACTTTTGTCATCATCACTGGCCGTTACACCTAAAATTTTATAAGCATCATTTAACGACTGTTGAGCAGAGTAGGAGGTATTGCGCTGCTGACGAGAATGCCCTTGCTGACGGCTATGTCCTTGACCTGCACGAAAGCGTAATTCGGCTTCAAACACTGATAACAAATACAATAATTCATTATCTTTAAAGCCCATATAATGAGCGACGTTTTCGAGAATTTTTTGTTCGGCTTTATCCAATTTGCCATCTACATAAGCCGCTTGAATGAGTATTTCGAGGTAAACCTGCAAGATGTCTCGGCGACCATGACAAGAGTCTTTAAACTCTAAAATAACCTGTTTAAGCGGGAAATCATCGGCCTTGCCTTCACGAAATGCTTCTTGCGCTTCACGACGGGTATCACCATCAAGGCCCATTTGATCCATCAGTGAACTCGCCATACGGATCTCTGCGTCACTCACTTGACCATCAGCTTTGGCGATATGCCCCATTACCGAAAACAGCGTATGAAAAAAAATCGCTTGTTGTTTGAATTCATCTTGGCTAGTAAAAAAGCGGCTAAAACCGCCCATCTGATTAAAATCCTGACTATAACCTTTGTCAAAAAAATGACCCACAATATAACCCAGGATAGCGCCAGGGATCCGCGCAAACATAAACCCAAACAAAGTACCTAATATTCTACCAATCATAAGCCTGCTATATTTCCTGTGTGACTAAGTTTGAGTTGCAAAAGTAATTTAGCATGACTATCTGGGTCTCAAAACTGATTTTGCAAGTCAGTGAGCTTACTTGTTGGATCAACATCGAAGGTTCACGCTAGTCCAATCTTGCTGATTGTCTGACTTAATACTACCCACTACACAGACGTCCAATCAGAGATATTGTGCTTTTTTTGCAAGTCTGCTGGTAAATTCTGTCGAAACCCTTAAAATCGCCAACTGACAATAATGCGATAAGCAACCTAGGCTATTCTAAACCTTTTCTATGCAAAAAAAGCGTTCTTCTTTTTGGTGTTTTTTCGCCCTACTAAGTGCCAGTAGTGCCGCTCAGGAGCTTTGTTTTGCTCCAATCCCACCAATCAACACAACAAATGATTTGCTGCCTGGGCAAATCAGAGTAAAAGCCCAACATACTGAGATCCAGCAAGACACTCGTGCGCAGTTTAGTGGCAAAGTAGAAATCGAAAGCGCAGGGGCGATGATTAAAGCCAATGAAGCTAAAGTTGATCGTAACTCTCAAGCCTTAAACGCGAGTGGACAAGTGACTTATCAAGATCTACAGATAAAAGTCAGTAGCGAAAGTGTTTACCTTAATACATCAACCAACGCTTTGCAGATGACCGAAACCGAATACCAGTTGGCATCCATGAATGGACGCGGTAAGGCACAAAAAATTGAACTGAGTCAAGAAGCTGGCATTGCACTTAACGAGGTCAGTTTTTCAACTTGTCCAGAAGGACAAGAGGATTGGCGTATTCAAGCCAGTAACATTAATTTAAGTCCTGACCAATTGCGGGGCGAAGTTAGTCATGCACGCTTTTATCTTAAAGGCGTACCCGTATTGTATTTACCGTATTTTTCGTTTCCGGTCACCGATGCGCGCCAATCGGGCTTGCTTTACCCGGTAATATCCAGTTCCACCTCTACTGGTTTATCCTATGCTCAACCTTATTACTGGAATATCGCAGAAAATATGGACGCGACGTTTGCCCCGCGCATGATGACTGACCGCGGTGTGCAATTACAATCCGAATTTCGTTATTTGACCGAAGCCCATGCAGGGCAATTAGATTTTGAATATTTAGGTAATGACAGAGCAACAGGCAGTAGCGAAGATCGCTACTTTTATCGCTTTGTACACCAGGGACAAATCTTCGAAAATTGGCAAATCAATGCCGAATATAATGGTTTAAGCGACAGTAACTACATAGTTGATCTAGGATCAGAATATTATAACCGCGCCGATACTCACCTTTATCAAACACTGGGCTTGAGCTACTACGACGATCAACTGGATTTTAATTTACAATTTCGTGATTTTGAAATACTTGGTGAACACGCTAATAGCTACCGTGCTTTACCTGAAATGAAACTCAATTATGAAAAACCATTGGCTTATGGTTTTGAGTTCGATTTAGCTTCAGAGTTGGCTTATTTTGATAATAATAGTGACTTAAGCCCCAAAGCAACTCGTCTGCATCTCGCCCCCACCCTACGTTATCCTTATCAAACGACTTGGGGTGAATTTTTAGCAGAAACCACTTTATTACAAACTTATTATCGCCAAGATAATATTGAAAACACTAACCTCAGTGAAAAAGTATCGCGCACTTTAGGCCAAACACGAATTTACGGGGCCTTAGCGTTTGAGCGTGATGCAAGTTGGTTACAAAAAAATACCGTGCAAACCCTAGAGCCCAAATTTCAATATTTATATACCAGTTTCAAAGATCAAACTGATATTGGTTTGTACGATACTACGCGTCTGTTCAGCGACTTTGAAGGTTTGTTCAGAGGCCAAAAATTTACCGGCATTGACCGCATTAGTGATAAAAATCAGCTCACCCTAGGTTTAACCACACGTATTCTTGATGAACATAATCGGGAACAATTTGCCTTGAGCTTTGGTCAGATTTTCTATTTACAGGATAATCGTTTGGCAGCAGCACTTGAACAAAATGACCGTTCGGCCTTAGCCGCTGAATTAGATTGGCAAATAGGCAGTAAATGGTACGCCCATACTGAAACACAAATATCTAGTGTTACTGATAAAGTAGAACGCAGCAGTATTTCATTAGAATATACCTCGTCTAAAGATCGCGTGATGCAAATAAACCACCGTTATGTACGTGAATTATCGGGCGAAGAAATCAATCAAGTTGGGATTACAGCCAGTTGGCCCATCAGTAATAATTGGCATTGGGTGGGTCGTTGGTATCATGATGTCACTAAACGTCGAACTGTTGAGTCATATACTGGTCTACAGTATGAATCTTGCTGTTGGGCCTTGCGTATAGTGGCACAGCGGCACTTGAGTAACAGATATGACATAGACGGATTACAAAGCACCAACGAGTTTGAATCCGGTGTTGCTTTGCAGTTTATTTTGAAAGGCATGGGTGGCAACAGCACCGGACGCGATATGTTAAGCGACGGATTATTCGGCTATCGCCGCCCATACTTACTCAACTAAGAGTAGTTGTTTTTAGCCTGTTTATCTTTACGGTGCATGTACACAGAAAAGATCAGCAGGCTTTGGCAAAATTGTTTTAAACTAAGCCCGCCCTAGGCGTGTTATTAACTTAAAAGTAATAGAGACCATGAAATTAATAGTAGTCAGTTTTTTAGCAGGAATCCTTCTATCAACCAGTGTTAAGAGCGCACCACAAATGCTTGACAGTGTTTCGGTCATTGTTGATCAGGGTGTGGTTCTGGAAAGTCAGATTGAAGAGCTCGTCGCCGCGGTTAAACGTAATGCCGTACAAAACAATCAAACCCTGCCTTCTGATCGGGCACTTAGAACCCAAGCCATAGAGCGCCTAATCATCGACAGTTTACAAACTCAATTAGCTGAGCGCATGGGTATTCAGATTAGCGATCCTCAATTGGATCAAACTATAGCTAACATTGCTCAAGGTGATAATTTAACACTGGCTCAATTACGTGAAAAAGTAACGTCGGAAGGCATGAGCTACGAAGTTTATCGCGAAGAAATTCGCAAAGAATTAATTGTCGGTGAAGTACGTCGTGCCAATGTACGTCGCCGCGTTTATATTACCCCGCAAGAAATTGCTAACTTAGTTAAGTTGATTGATGAACAAGGTGGTAAAGAAGCCGAATATCACCTTGGCCACATATTGATTGCTTTTCCGAATGATCCTACTGATGCAGATATTGAAACCGCCAAAGGTACAGCGCAAAAAGTTATTGAGTTGCTTAACAACGGTTCTGAATTTGCCAAAATAGCTACCGCGTCTTCTTCTGGTGCCAATGCTTTAGAAGGTGGTGACATGGGCTGGATGAACATTAACTCGATGCCAACCTTATTTGCTGAGGCCGTGCAAAACCGAGCAAAAGACGAACTAATTGGGCCTATCCGCAGCGGCGCAGGTTTTCATGTACTAAAAGTAATAGATACTCGTGGCATTGAAAAAGTTGAAGTCACTGAAGTTAACTCGCGCCATATATTAATTAAACCCTCAGTCATTTTAAGTGATGAAAAAGCCCAACAAATGCTCAAAGATTTTCGTCAAAAACTATTGGCAGGTGAAGCTGAGTTTGCCGACTTAGCCAAAGCACATTCAGCCGATCCAGGCTCTGCTTTGAAGGGTGGTGAATTAGGCTGGGCCGATCCAAGTGCTTATGTTCCTGAATTCCGCGACACCCTGAACACTTTGGAAGTTAATGAAATAAGTGAGCCCGTGCGCACCGTACATGGTTGGCATTTAATGCAGTTATTAGAAAGACGTGTTGATGATGCCACTGAAAAAGTCAAAGAGGACAAAGCGACTCAACTGTTATACCAACGTAAGTTTAATGAAGAAACCGATGCATGGTTAAGAGAAATTCGTGCTGGTGCCTATATCGACGTGTTAGTTAAAAAAGACAGTTAAGTGTCCACCGTTAAACTTGCCATTACGCCCGGCGAACCTGCCGGGATTGGCCCAGACCTTATCATTACCTTAGCTCAGCAGCAGTGGGACGTATTATTAGTTGTTTTTGCTGATGCTCAGATGTTGCAGCAACGTGCGGCGATGCTCGGTTTACCCTTAACACTACTGCCCTACGATCCAAACCATACTGCTCCTCAACCTGCAGGTCATTTGTATTGTGTGGATATTCTTACCGCAGAAACCGTGGTGGCAGGCCAACTTAATGTCAACAACAGCCACTATGTATTAGCCACCTTAACTCAAGCTGGGCAAAGAACCCTCGCAGGTGAATTTGCGGCCATAGTAACTGGGCCTGTGCATAAGGGTATTATTAATCAGGCAGGCGTTCCTTTTAGCGGTCATACTGAGTTTTTTGCCGAGCAAAGTAATACTCCACAAGTGGTGATGATGTTAGCCACTGAAGGACTAAGAGTAGTATTAGCTACTACCCATATTCCACTAAATAAAGTGGCAGATGCCATCAGTATTGATAGTTTGTGTCAGGTGATCCGCATCGTTAATACCGACTTAAAAGAGAAATTTGGCATTAAACAACCGCATATTTTTGTTTGCGGTTTAAATCCCCATGCTGGCGAAGATGGTCATTTGGGCAGCGAAGAAATCACCACGATTAACCCAGCATTAGCCTTGCTCAGAACAGAAGGTATAAAATTAAGTGGCGCCCTACCCGCCGACACCATTTTTAACCCCAAATATCTGGCTCAGGCCGATGCAGTATTAGCCATGTATCACGATCAAGGTTTACCGGTGCTTAAATATAAAGGATTTGGCGCTTCGGTTAATATAACATTGGGTTTACCTTACATCCGTACCTCAGTAGACCATGGCACTGCCTTGGATTTTGCTGGCAGCAATCAGGCCGACTCGGGTAGCTTCGCTTACGCCATTAACAGTGCAATTTCATTGGTAAATAAAAAATGAGTAAACAGCATTTAGGCCACACTGCGCGTAAACGCTTTGGTCAGAACTTTCTACATGACATGTTTGTTATTGACCAAATAGTCAGTGCCATTCATCCACAAAATGGCGAACATCTGGTCGAAATCGGCCCTGGTCTAGGTGCATTAACCGAACCCGTTTGTGAGCAGATAGAGGCATTAACAGTAGTTGAGCTCGATAGAGACTTAGCAGCGCGTTTACGTACTCATCCCTTTATGGCCAGTAAACTAACGATTATCGAAACCGATGCTTTAAAATTTGATTTTTCAAGCTTGTTAAAAGCAGATATCCCATTGCGAATTTTTGGTAACCTGCCCTATAACATTTCTACGCCTTTGATGTTTCACCTGTTTTCTTTTGCTACACAAGTCAAAGACATGCATTTTATGTTGCAAAAAGAAGTGGTTAATCGTCTGGCGGCAGTGCCGGGTAACAAAAACTACGGGCGTTTATCAGTAATGGCTCAATACCACTGTCAGGTTATTCCCGTATTGCATGTACCACCTGAGGCCTTTAATCCACCACCTAAGGTTGATTCGGCGGTAGTACGTTTAATTCCCCATGCAGTCAGACCGGTATCCGTATTAAGCGAAGACAGTTTACATAAGGTCTGTGCTCAAGCCTTTAACCAGCGCCGTAAAACCATACGCAACAGCCTAAGAGACAGTTTAAACGAGCAACAAATAATCGCTCTGGGTATCAACCCTGATTTACGGGCAGAAAACCTCAGCTTGCAGCAATTTGCCCAATTGGCCGATGCAGCAACCCAAGCGGAACAAAATGCATGAGTGATAACGAACATTATGTAACGGTTGAAGTAAAAAGCCGCTATTTACCTGACCAGTCACCAGATGAAGGTAAATTTGCTTTTGCCTACCATATCACCATCAGTAATAAAGGCTCACAACAAGTACAACTTCTGAATCGTTATTGGTTGATCACTGACGGCAATGGTAAAAAAACCGAAGTGCATGGTCCTGGTGTTATCGGTCAACAGCCATTCCTTGCCACCGGAGCCAGTTTTGAATATACCAGTGGTGTGATCCTAGAAACACCGCTTGGCAGTATGCAGGGCCACTATGAAATGCGCGCCACAGACGGCACACTATTTGATGCCAGTATAAAAGTATTCAGCTTAGTTGTGCCAAAGCTTGTGAATTAGTCTGCATGGCAGATTATATAGTTGGTGATATTCAAGGCTGTTTTACAGGATTAAAAAAGCTGTTGAATAGTGTCGCTTTTGATCCCGCCAACGACAAACTAATCGCCGTTGGTGACCTTATCGGACGCGGCCCTCAATCCTTAGAAACGCTCGAGTATTTATACTCACTTGGCGCCCAATTCGACACAGTTCTAGGTAACCATGATCTGCATTTACTCGCCATTTACAGTGGCATTCGTCAAGCTAAAGCCAGTGATAAACTGGATCATTTATTAGCTGATAAAAATATTGCTACTTATATCCATTGGTTACGAAGCAAACCCTTGGCCTTGGCAATAGACGACAATACCTTGGTTAGCCATGCTGGGCTTTATCCGCAGTGGTCAATATCCCAAGCAATAGATTTAAGTGCGCATTGCAGTGCCCTATTACAAAGTGCCAACTGGCAGTCTCATCTAAAACAAATGTATGGCAATAAACCTGATAAATGGAAAGATAGCCTGAAGGATGAAGACAGATGGCGTTTTTGCATAAATGCTTTTACTCGAATGCGCTATATGCAAGATAGTAATAAACTTGAATTAGACTGTAAAAACCATCCCAGTCAAGCACCTAAAAAACTCACTCCTTGGTTTGAGATCCCCAACAACAATCTAAGCCCTAATAGCAGACTGATTTTTGGCCATTGGGCTACCTTAGCAGGTGAAACCAATAACACGCAGCTCATTGGTCTAGATACTGGGTATATCTGGGGTAAACAACTCACAATGTGGCAAGTGCAAAATGGCAAAAAATATTCGATAAATTTTCAAGATTAATCGTTTGAGGTCGATAGTTAAAAGATTGCGAGATCCCCTAAATCACAGTACTTTATACTTGTAATCTTTTAAATTTTTTTAAGTATCAGTTTGCTGATACAATACGGGGTTTGAAATTCCAGTCATGGGTGGGACGGACACTACCGTGGTTTAAGCTTAAATTAAGGGCCAATAAATGAAAATAACAGTAGCCACGCGCGTTGTAGGCGGTTTTGCTTTAATTACTATTTTACTTTTTTTACTTGGTATCGTTGCCGTCACCAACTTAAAATCTATCGAAAACGCAACCGAGCAAGTTAATACACTCACCATTCCCACGGTTGCAGGTAGCAGCCAGTTAAAAGTCTCATTTTTAAATATGGGCCGTTTAACTACCGAAGCTTTTTACGAAACGGATATAAAAGAGTTAAAAAACAAAAAAAATTCCTTCGAAAAAAGTAAAGCCAATTTTGATAACGAAATACGCTCTTTAACTGCCATTGTCAGTAAAGATCCTGAACTACGTAATTCATTAGTCGAAGTCGAATCTATCTACAGTGACTATATTACTAACGTCACCTCGATTTTTGATAACCAACAAGCTAGCCTAGATCATGCCAACAAGGTAATGGAATTACTGGGTAACATTGAAGATAACGCTGACGATACCTCTACATACATTCTTGATTTCGCTGATTTGGATATTGTGGCCGACAACAAACAACTGGCAAAGGCATCAGAGATCAGCAATACCCTTGAAACTAGTTTATTGTCTCTGCTTACTGTAGGCGCTGAGTACGTTAAAACAACGACTTTAGTGCGAGCAGATACACTAGGCAATGAAGTAGTACTGGTGGTTAATCAAATCAAAGACAAAGTCGCTCAGATCCAAGCTGCTGCAGGAGGTAAAGACACTAGTGGTACGTTAAATGAAATTTACAGCTTGATGGATAGTGTACTTAACGCAGTCTCTTCAAATAGCGGTTTATTGCAAACACAAGTCAAACGTCTTAACGCCAAAAATCAAGCAACTAAGTCTTATGTCGCATCGGAAGAAAATATCAGTCAGGCAGTTAAAAAACTGGATGAACTACTTAAACTCACCGATGAAAAAACGTCCGAATCTAAAGAGCAAGTTGCAGGATCTGTTAGTTCAGGGATCACCAATACGGTGATAATTGGATTGGTTTCAATCATTATTGCTGCAGGCATCGCTTATTTCACTGTGATTGCGATCATTAGACCGCTACAAAAAGTCAACGAGATGCTTAAAATTGTTTCGTCTGGTGATCTAACACGTAAACTGGATGACTCTAAAGACGACGAGTTTGGTGAATTAGCCAAAAACTGTAATAACCTCATTAATAGCTTAAAAGCGCTGATCTCTGGAATTAGCTCACGTGCCGCGCAACTAGCTGCCGCCGCAGAGCAAACTTCTACCGTTACCGCACAAACCACCAAGTCTATTCAAGAACAAAAATCTCAGGTAGCTCAAGTTGCTGCTGCCACCAATGAGATGCACAGTACCTCACAAGTTGTAACCCAAAGTGCTGAACATACTCTTAGTCAAATTCGCCATGCTGATAATGAAGCAGAAAAAGTTAAACTTATCTCTGAAGAAAACAAAAAGACTATTCTGGTATTGGCCAAAGATGTGGAACAAGCCGCAGATGTAATTAATAAACTGCATCAAGACAGCGCTAGCATAGGTGGTATTCTCGACGTTATCCGTGGTGTAGCTGACCAAACTAACTTGTTAGCACTTAATGCCGCCATTGAAGCTGCACGTGCTGGAGAGCAAGGTAGAGGCTTTGCTGTGGTAGCCGATGAAGTACGCACACTTGCCAGTCGCACGCAAAAGTCTACACAGGAAATCAATTCGATGATTGAAGTACTGCAAGCGGGTGCAGAAAAAGCCGTGGCCGTAATGAACCAAGGCAAAGAGCAAACAAACCTGTGTGTGGCACAAACCGAAAAAGCTACTGCCGCATTACAACTCATTACTGATGCTGTGCATAAAGCCTATGATGTAAGTAGTCAGATTTCACAATCGGCTAAAGAGCAAAATGTGGTGTCACAAGAAATCAGTGAAAAGCTCGAAAACATAGTAGGTATCGCCGAACAAACCACCATAGGCGCACACCAAACATCGGAATCAAGCATGGAAGTCGCTCGCTTGGCAGAAGAGTTACAGAACTCTGTGCAGCAGTTTAGAGTATAAATTTCTAGTATTCATTGCAGATAACTTTTATATAATAAAAAACCGCCAAACGGCGGTTTTTTTATGTCTGTTTTACAGTAAAACTATCAAGGTTTAGGCTCTATCCAGTGTTTGATCAACTGGGCAATACGCTGATGGTCTTGTTCTGCATAAGTCAGCAACAAAGCGGCCATGCGTTTTTTGGCTTTTACTTTCACCTGTTGGCGCGCAAACAGCTTGCTTAAGGGTGATTGATAAATTCCAGAGCCCGATTTCATGTCCTGTGTTAATGATTATTCAAATAAAGCTTTGTGTAATACTTTAACCACATCGGTACTATCACCATTCCCCACCAAAAACGACATATTGTGTGGATTGGCTCCATAACAAATCATACGCAAGTTGTAATCACTAATAGCGGTAAATATCTTACTAGAAACACCCGCAGCGCTGTGCATGTTGTTACCCACTACTGTGACTAAATCGTAATTGTCTTCCATCAACACATCACAGAACTGACTCAGCTCTTCGATAGTTTCACGGTTAAGACGCTGTAATACCGAATTAGGTGGATTATCTAAAGTAAAAGAAACCGAAATTTCAGAGGTGGTGACTAAATCAACACTAAGCTTATGCTGGGCAATAATGGTAAACACTTTTTGTAAAAAGCCTTGGGCAAACATCATTTTAGGTGTTTTAACCGTTACCATTACTTGATCTTTACGACGTGTTATCGCTCGATAAGCAGGTTCAGATTTACAATCACGTACTATCCACGTGCCGCCTTTCTCAGGCTCTTTGCTCGAACCAACAAAGACTTTGATATTCTGTCTTAACGCTGGCTCCATCGTCGCCGGATGTAATACCTTAGCACCAAAGGTTGCCATTTCAGCGGCTTCTTCAAAGCTCAATTCAGGCAAAGGTTTAGCTGCACTAGTAATACGTGGATCGGTGGTATAGACACCGATAACATCGGTCCAAATTTCGCAAGTCGCGGCGTCGAGTGCTTCAGCTAAAAGAGCCGCGGTAAAATCAGAACCACCACGACCTAAAGTAGTGGTATTACCGTGTTCATCACTGCCAATAAAACCTTGAGTTACTAATACTGACTTAGCTAACTCAGGTAACATTAAGCACTGAGCCGCTTGTTTTATTTCGCTGAGTTGTGGTGCAGCTTGACCGTATTCGCTGTCAGTACGTAATATTTTTCGTACATCAAAATTACTAGCACTGAGACCGTTTTGTTTGAGTACCGCACTGAATAACAACGAAGATAAACGCTCACCATGTGACAGCAATGCATCTTTTAAATCAGGACGATGCAACAGCTCTTCATGTAAAGCCAGTTCTTTTAAGGAGTCGAGTAATTCTGTTAGTTTGTCACTGACTTCTTGCGGATCTTTTAAGGCATGCAAGATGGCAAACTGAATATCACTAATTTGTGCAATTTTGGCTGAGGTTTGTTCTGTGGTCATTGCCGTATGGGCTATATCAACCAACAAATTTGTCACACCAGCAGACGCACTTACCACTACCACTTTGGTATTGGCGTTGTCTTTTACAATATTTGCGCAATTTTGCATGGCGGCAAAATTTGCCACACTCGTACCGCCAAATTTGGCTACATTCAACACGGGTCTTTCCTCACTTAAGTTAAACTACTTGCCTCAAAAATAGCCGATAAAAATAGCAGTTTTGTACCAATAGAGAAAATAAAAATTTATTTCAAGGGCTTTTTTTTCGCATAGCTTATATCAAATGTATTTGATTAATTACCCCGTATCCGTCTTAACTTTAAGCCATAAAAGCGTGATCTATTCACTGATAGTAACGGTATCACCTACAACGATACCGTTATGAGCAAACCAACCTTGATTCATCTCCCATGCGTATAAAACGTTTTGCGATGATGACGTAATATTTTCATCATGAGCTTGCATGGCTTTAATATCGGTAATCACACCATCTTTACGGATAAAGGCCACATCCAAAGGGATAAAAGTATTACGCATCCACATGCTGCCTTGTTTGCTTTGGCCGTAGTAAAACAGCATACCGCAGTCTGAACATAGAGATTTACGATACATCAAACCTTGGCTACGCAGTTCAAAGGTATCGGCATATTCCAGCATTACTACCTTGGATTTAACTTCAACACTCACAGTACCAAAGATGTTTTCGGCAGAGGTAACAGCAAGAGGCAAACATAAGGATAAAAATAATAATAAAAAAGCAGTTTTCATAGTCAATACTTAATCAAGTCAACAGGTATGCAGAAAGCCAAGATTACAGTTTTTTGCACGAACAGCCCATTTCTTTATCACTGGTTTCCCATTCTTGATAATCCCCTTGAACACATTGCTGTCGCAAGGTATAGCAAGCGGACGGTGTATATCGAACTTGTGTATCGGCGGCATTAGCGATTGCACTGCCCACAAGTTGTCTACCACTTTGGGAAGTACAACTACTTAAAATAACAACTAAGGCAGCAAAACTTATTTTCCAACTTTTATATTGCATTACTCTATTCCTAAGTATTTTTTGCAGACTCACTTAGTCTACATTTATATGTAGTCACTCAAAATGATATTTGGTTCAGATTAGCTAAATCTCATGCATAAAAAAGGCAGCTATCAGCTGCCTTTTCGTAAACGTAAAAACCTAAGTTTATTTGACTACGGTTAAGGTTGGTTTACCTTTTTTAGTCGGTGTTGTCACAACGTCTTCATCCCTTATTAGCTCTTCAGCATCAATATCATCTTCAGGCGTAAATACTGTGCCTGCGCCATTTTCTTTGGCATAAATGGCAAGTACTGCTTTGCAGGGTATTAATAAGCTGCGCGCCACTCCACCAAAACGTGCATCAAAGCTCACCTCATGATTACCCAGCAGCATTTTACCGGTAGATGAAGGAGAAACATTCAACACTATCTGTCCGTCCTGCACATGCTCCTGTGGCACTTGCGTACCTGGGTAATTAGCATTCACGACTAAATAGGGAGTGAGATCGTTATCCACGATCCACTCATAAAACGCACGTAATAAATAAGGTTGATTAGCTGTCATAACATTAACAAATTTTACAAAGGATTATGAATTTCGCGTTCTTGATCGGTTAACGATGCTTTAAACGAACTACGCTCGAAAATACGTTTCATATAACTACGTACATCTTTACTGCCATTCCCCGTTAGTTCAATTTTAAGGGCAGGCAAACGCCACAATAATGGCGCTAAATAACAGTCTACTAAACTGAATTCTTCGCTCATAAAAAATGGCGTTTCAGCAAATAGTGGTGCAAGACTCAGCAGGGCTTCACGCAACTCATTACGCGCAGCTTCAACATCACCTTTGCTTTTAAGAATTTGCTCAGCAAGGGCATACCAGTCATTTTGAATGCGGTGCATGGTTAAACGGCTTTGACCACGAGATACCGGATAAACTGGCATCAATGGTGGGTGCGGAAAACGCTCGTCTAAATATTCCATAATGATATGTGAGTTATATAATACCAACTCACGATCAACTAAGGTTGGAACTGTGCCGTAAGGGTTTAAGTCAATGAGATCTTCTGGCAAATTATTAGGATCGGTATAACAAATTTCTACACCCACGCCTTTTTCAGCCAATACGATCCTGGCCTGGTGACTGTATATATCGATAGTATCTGAAAACAACGTCATGATTGAACGTTTATTGGTGGCTACAGCCATTTAACTCTCTCCTAAATATCTCTCTATATCTGAACTAGGCAGACATAACACTTAACCAAGCCAGTTCAGAGACTTAAATAACTTCTGATTGGCAGGCAACATAGATAAAAACTGAAAAGAAAGGGGCTATTCGCCCCTTACAAAAAAATTTTGCGGATTATACATTATTTTTTGCGAAAAAGTCCGGCAAATTAGTGTACATCTCGCCAATATTCTTTTTTCAACAAATAAACTAATACCAACAATACGAGTAAAAATAGTAATACATAGCGGCCAATACTTTCAGACTCTAAACGGGTAGGCTCACCGGTATAAACCAAGTAGTTGACCAAATCCAGTACAGCGCCGTCATACTCTGCAGGGGTCATATAACCCGAACCGTCTGACTTTAAACCCACATAGCGATCGACCATCTGGCCATCGACCATGTGTTGTTCTAAGGTTTTTCTAGGCACACCTTGTAACTCTTGTAATACATGAGGCATACCCACTTCTGGAAACACTAAATTATTTACTCCAAAAGGACGACTTTCATCTGCATAAAAGCTACGTAAATAAGTGTAGATCCAGTCAGCACCACGAACCCGAGCGACCAAAGTCAAATCAGGAGGTGGCGCACCAAACCAAGCAGCAGCCGACTCAGCAGGCATGGCATTTTTAATATGATCGCCAGGCTTTTCGCCAGTAAATTGCAAATTATCTTGGCCAAGCTCCAGTGGAATATCCAAATCGTTAAAAGCTCGTTGATAGCGCTGGTATTGCATTTGATGACAACCTAAACAGTAATTCATGTACAGTTTGGCACCATTTTGTAGAGACGCTTTATCAGTTAAATCATAATTTGCTTTATCAAGATGAACATTGCCTCCTGCTGCAAAAACGCTCATCGGCATCAGCAAAGATAAGAGGATAATTAGTTTTTTCATTCTGTGATCCTCGCAGGTACTGGTAGGCATTTTTCATTTTTGCTGTAGATAAATAACAGTGCAAAAAAGCCAAAATACATAATGGTTAGGATTTGAGATGCGGTAATTTTCCAGTTTTCTTGTGGCGTACCACCTAAGTAACCTAAGAAAATAAACACGCCAGCAAATACAATTAGATTCCATCTATGCAAACCACAACGATAACGCCACGATTTAACTTTTCCACGATCAATCCACGGTAACAAGGCCAACGCAATAATTGCGGCAAACATCGCAATAACACCGCCCAATTTATCAGGTACAGCTTTCAAAATGGCGTAGAAAGGTGTGAAGTACCAAACAGGGAAAATATGTTCAGGGGTTTTTAGGTTATTCGCAATCTCAAAGTTTGGATGCTCTAGGAAGTAACCGCCCATGCCAGGATTGAAAAACATCACATAACAGAAAGCCAATAAGAAGAAGGCGAATCCAACTAAGTCTTTCAATACGATATGCGGGAAAAACGGCACGATGTCATCAACGATGTCGTACTTGCTAGTGTAGTACTCATGGATCACAAACTTGGTTTTTTCTTCTTCGCTTAACGAGCCTTTTTTACGTTTTACATCGGTGCCATCAGGGTTGTTTGAACCCACCTCGTGTAATGCCACAATATGCAAAAACACCAAAATAACGATGACTAATGGCAAAGCGATAACGTGTAAGGCAAAGAAACGGTTAAGTGTTGCACCAGAGATTACATAGTCACCTTGGATCCAAATGACTAAATCAGGACCGATGACGGGGATGGCACTAAACAGCGATACGATTACCTGTGCGCCCCAATACGACATTTGTCCCCAAGGTAATACGTAACCCATGAAGGCTTCAGCCATCAGTGCTAGATAAATGAACATACCAAATAACCACAATAACTCGCGAGGTTTCTGGTAAGAGCCATAAATCATGCCACGGAACATATGCAAATAAACCACAATAAAAAACGCTGAAGCGCCGGTACTGTGCATATAACGTAGCATCCAGCCATAATCTACATCACGCATGATGTACTCAACCGAAGCAAAAGCACCTTCTGCGGTAGGGTTGTAGCTCATAGTAAGCCAAATACCGGTAACGATTTGATTTACCAGTACTATGGTGGCCAAGAAGCCAAACATATACCAGAAGTTCATATTGCGCGGTGCGGGGTATTGAATGGCGTGCATGTTGGCCACACGCATGATTGGTAGACGATATTCGATCCAATCCATCAAGTTTTTCCACATATTATGCTGCCCCCTCTTCTGAACCAATCAAGATAGTATTGTCATCAAGGAACATATACGGCGGTACGACCAAGTTGAGTGGTGCAGGCACGTTTTGAAACACTCGGCCTGCCATATCAAATTTAGAACCATGACAAGGACAGAAAAACCCTTCTGGTACACCTTCAACGTACTGTTCAAAGGCGCCGTCTTTTAAATGTTGTGGCGAACACCCCAAATGAGTACAAATACCCACTAACACCAAATATTCTTCTTTCAAAGAACGATAACGGTTTTTAGCAAACTCGGGTTGCTGCTCCTGCTCGGAATTAGGATCTTTTAATTTATCTTCGTCATTAGCCAGTGAGGCTAACAATTCTGGAGTCCGTCTGGCGATCCACACAGGTTTACTGCGCCAGATCACGCGAATTAACTGACCAGGTTCTATTTTACTGATATCTGCTTCAACATCAGCCCCAGCCGCTTTCGCTTTAATACTAGGATTCCAAGAACCTATAAAAGGCACAGACACGCCAACTACACCGACACCACCCACGACAGAAGTTGCAACAGTTAAAAAACGTCTGCGACTATTGTTTTGCGGTTGATTTTCGGTTCCAGACGAATCATGCGCATCTAAAGATACATCGCTCATCCAATTTTCTCCGAGGGTTGCATTTGCTTACACTTAGCTAGTTTTGAGCAACAATGACAGTCACTCGAAAATAGAAGTAATGGTTTTGCTATTAACCGAAAATGATAAAAGAAAACCCACACAAAAGACAAGGCTTTCGTCAATAAATTGAAGAATAACTGATACTTACCACAATTAAACGATTTTAAAACGAGTACTGATTCTTTGTTGGTTAAAAATAGAGCAAAAAAAACCCGGCATAGGCCGGGTTTCTGAATCTGTATCTCGAACGATTAACGTTTTGAGAATTGTGGTTTCTTACGTGCTTTATGTAAACCAACTTTCTTACGCTCAACTTTACGTGCATCACGGGTAACAAAGCCCGCAGTACGTAATGCTGGACGAAGGGTTTCGTCGAATTCCATCAATGCACGAGTAAGACCGTGACGGATTGCACCAGCTTGACCGCTGATACCACCACCAGAAACGGTAACGTACAAGTCAAATTTCTCAGTCATTTCTAACAACTCAAGAGGTTGACGTACGATCATACGCGCTGTTTCACGACCAAAAAATACATCTAAAGGACGTTTGTTTACCACAATGTTTCCGCTACCTGCACGAAGAAAAACACGAGCGGTAGAAGTTTTGCGGCGGCCTGTGCCGTAATATTGAGTATCTGCCATGTGTTATGCTCCTTAAAGGTCTAAAACTTGAGGCTGTTGAGCAGCATGTTTATGCTCAGGACCAGCGTAGACTTTCATTTTGCGGAACATGTCACGTCCAAGAGGACCTTTTGGCAACATACCTTTAACCGCTTTTTCAATGATCATCTCTGGTTTGTGGGCTTGTAACTTTTCAAAGTTAGTCTCTTTAAGACCGCCTGGATAACCAGTGTGTGAGTAATACATTTTACCTTGGGCTTTATTCCCAGTAACACGTACTTTCTCAGCATTGATCACAACAATATAATCACCTGTGTCTACATGAGGAGTGTACTCAGGTTTATGCTTTCCGCGTAAACGGCTAGCAATCTCAGTGCACATGCGACCTAAGGTTTTGTCTGTGGCGTCAACCACGAACCATTCACGTTTTACCGTTTCTGGCTTAGCAACAAAAGTTTTCATCTAAATTTACCCAAAAAATTAATAAATGTTACTTGGTTTCTGTCTAGTTATGACAAGGTTTGAACCTTAAAATAACAGCCAGAAACCGCTGAAAATCAATACGTTGACCCCTTCGAGTCGATTGATTCTTCCACTTTCCCAAAGTGGGGGTAACTGGGCAGGTCGCGGATTATACAGAAGATAACTAAAAACGCGAGAATATTTAAAGATTATTTGAAGACAAGGGCGTTTTGACTTTTGATGCCTAGATCAACTCGATAATTAAAAACTCACAAACGTAAATTGAGATTCAGGAGTATCCACCTGCATATTAACTAAGTCACTGGTTGGCAACCAAATTGATTCGCCATCTGCTTGTTCAATTAACATAGCTTCTTGTTTAATATCACTCAATATCACCACGCCCACATTAAGTGCCTTACCAGAGATTGATGTGCCATTACGCAACGCTAATACAACTTGGTAGTGATATAAACAGGCAATTTCAAGATAATCATATGCTTCACAATTAATGCTTGGCATTTTCGCGTCCCCTAAAAATCAACAGATGGCTATGAACATTTATACTTACTTGTTACTGCAACTTAAATCACAGACACAAGCTAGCATAGTGCACTTTTGGCAGAGATTGTTTACAGATAATATTTGTAGCTAAATTCGGAGTGTTTTTGCTAAAGCATTGCTTTAACAGTAAAAATAGAAAATCATCAGGTTTTAGTTTTGTGAGCCGTATAACGCAACAAATCTAATAGATCAGTGGTCTATGTTGATAATTGGTTCGTATGGACAATATGCACGTTCGCAAATAGTCACAGCCATGTTTAATCAAAAATTACAATAATGGAATAAAATCACATGCCTAGTGACTTAGCATCAAAAATATTAATAACACTAAGTAGGGTTGTAAATTAGGAACAATAATGAAAATACGTAGTCGTTTTATAGGTTTACTTAGCATAATAAGTAGTCTGAGTTGTTTTTCAAGTTGCCTGTATGCAGCAGATTCAATTTATGCTCCCTCTTTACAAAACAAAACAAACTTAGCCTCAACTCAAATAGTTGGCGGTCAGCCTGCTCTATCAAGCGACTGGCCATGGATGACTGCTTATGTGGTTACTTTTCAAGGTGTATCAACCAGTTTGCGAGTGGATGATTTAGCATATGGCACCACCGCTTTTAGCTTTGGTCCTGCCGGTAACGCTACGGGTGCTTTAGTCGCCTGTGGTAAAGGAGAAGCAACCTGCGCCAATGCCAGTGCTAAAGTATGTTTAATTGAACGCGGTGATATCAACTTTTCTGAAAAAGCCTTAAATTGCGAATCTGGTGGCGGCATCGCGGCAATCATTTATAACAATGAAGTAGGTGAAATATCTGGCACTTTGGGTGAGGATTTTAATGGCACTATTCCAGTGGTTGCCATTACCCGTGAGGATGGTCTCACATTATTAACCCAAGAGGGCGCCATTGCCCAAGTATCCGTATCGGCCACTACCCAACTTCAGCAAGACTCTAGTTGTGGCGCGACCTTTTTAGGTGACAAATGGGTATTAACCGCCGCCCACTGTGTAGACTCGGCCGATGCGATGTTTTTTAAAATGAATGTCGGTGAATACGATTTATCCGATGGGGCAGAAAACGCCAGCAGCATCGCTAATATTTATATCCATCCCCAATATGATGCGGATCTCATAGATTATGATATCGCCTTAGTTGAACTAGTTGAAACAGTTGACGCACCGGCAGTGCAACTTGCCAGCAAAACAACCACCGACCAATATGCCATTGAAAATAGTCCTGCGATCGTTGCTGGCTGGGGAGGTAGAGTGGGTTACGCGCCTGGAGAAGGTCCCACTGCTGATTTCCCTGATGTACTCCATCAGGTCGAACTAAATCTCGCAACTAACGCACAATGTCGTACTAAAATAAACAGCCAATCAATTACCGACAGAATGATCTGCGCCACCCAGCCCTCCAGTGGTAAAGGCTCGTGTCAGGGTGACAGCGGAGGACCTTTAATTGTGCAAACCGGCACGGGCCCCCAGCAAGTAGGTATCGTTAGTTGGGGCATAGGCTGTGCTGACCCCAATTATCCTGGAGTATATACTCGTGTGGCTGAATTTACTGAATGGTTGCATACCCTGCAAACCGGTATTGCGATCAGACAAAAACAAGACTTTGGCATCTCTCCTATTAGCGTCAGCCAGTCGAGCACCTTACAAGTCGTCAATAATTCTACTTTCAGCGTTGCTTTGAGCTTCAATATTACCGGCAGTAACACTTTTAGTTTAGGTACAAATACATGCGCCAATTTAGCTGCAGGAGCTAGCTGTGACCTGAACATCAACTTAAACGCCAACCAAACCGGGGAACTCAGTGCAACTGTCACTATCAATGCCAATAATAATGTGGTGGCAACCAGTAGTGCATCATTGAACTCTCAAGTTATCGCTACGGCGACTAATATAGCCGGTGTAGCAGGCACTAATAACAATAGTGTTAGCTGGTATTCTGGTGGCAACAAACCTTGGCTTGCTAATTCCACAAGCAGTGGTGTGCAAAGTGGCTCAATTGATCATAATCAAGAAAGTATTCTAAGTGCTTATGTGCAAGGTAAAGGTAAATTTAACTTTCAATGGTCTGTGTCTTCCGAAGAAAATGAAGAAGATCCAAGTGATCCCTATGATGCCCTGTATGTCTATGTGAACAATGAACTACAAGATCTTATTTCTGGTAGCGTCGCTTTTGAGGACTTTCCAACAATCAATTTAGAAACCGACAACAGCATCATTACCTGGATTTATCGTAAAGATCCCGCCACAGTCGCCGGCGACGATAAAGCTTATATACGTAATGTGGTATTTACCCCAAATCAAGTAACGACAACACCGCCCCCAACAACGCCTGTCACCAATAATAATAGTGGTGGCGGAGGCAGCCTTGGCTGGCTAAGTTTAATATCTCTCTTGGTTTTGTTAAGACTAAGCAAACGAGTTAACTAAGCTCAAATTGACAAGGCAGGTCAGCCTGCCTTGTCCAATTTAACATCTAAGCAATATCCCCTAAATGCATTAACGCACCGGAAATTCCAGCGCAAAAGTCTTTGATTTCAGGAGACTCACTTTCACTAATTTGTTTTGTTTCAGCGGGCGGTGTTGCTGTAGCAAGGTAGACGCTGTTGTTTGCTGCATGGCTTTAAAATCTTGGGCGATGAATAATTCTGACAATAGAATCACTTTGGATTTGTTCAAGAATAGGCAATCGTTTTTTGTAGTGTTTTTGCATCGAGTATTAGCTGCACAGTCCAGCATAAATTCAGGTGTTTGCGCTTGTGATGCAAACATATTGGTCTGAACAATAAGACCACTGACGAAAGCGATGATTTTTAACATGGATTTAGCGTCGGCTTGTTTCTTACGTAATAACTAAGTCGCAAATACCGACGGAAAAGTTTATTAAAAATTAAAAAAGACTGATATGACGCAGAATGAGTAAAAACATACCACCTCGTACTTCTTATACAGAGGTGGTCAACGTTAAAAGCAAACCTTAAAAACTAAGACTTAGCAGGTGCGATATGAGAATTCAAAAACTCGATTAACGCTTCGTACAATTTCAGCTTACTTTTTTCATCATAAACACCATGAGCACTTAAACCAAAGTTCATGCTAGTCACTTTTTTACCCTTAGCAGTTAATTTTTCGGCCATTTTTTCAGCATTAATAACTCGCACACGACGGTCTTTTTCACCATGGATCAACATGACAGCCGCAGTAATTTTGTCTACGTGATTAATTGGCGAGAAGTCATTAAGCTGTTGTTGGTCATGGCCTAATGCGTCTTCTAAATAGGCAGGACCGCCCCAAAGATCACTAATATCACTTTCAGTGTACATATAATTCAAATCATAGATACCAGCATAACCGATAGCACATTTAAAAAGTCCAGGCTCTTTAACGGCTGCCATCAACGCAGCATAACCACCAAAACTGGCACCATATACACACATTTTTGCCCCATCAATTGCAGTATTTTCAGTTGCCCAGTGAGTAGCCTGCAATACATCATCTATGATCTTAGAGCCCCATAACTGGTTACCAGCATGGGTAAATACATCCCCATAACCACTACTTCCTCTGAAATTTACCTGCAAAACCGCATAACCATTGTTAGCGAACATTTGTACTTCATTATCGTACCCCCAATAATCTCGAGCACGTGGTCCGCCGTGTAACATCACAACTAATGGAACTTTTTGAGTCGTTTCTTTTTGTAATGGCATCGTCAGGTAACCATTAATCACTAGGCCATCACTCGTTTTAAACTGGACAGTTTGCATAGGTCGCATTTGCTGAGGATCGATCCACGAACGATTAGCCCACAAAAATTTTGCATCTTTATTTTTATAATCAAATACATAGTATTCACCAGGATTAATATCGCTACTAACCCTAAACAAAATAAAGTTACCGTCATGACTGGTTCCTTTGATCAACACTTCTTGGCCCTCAAAGGCTGTGGCCAACATTTTATGGACTTCTGCCGTCTGACTAGTAGCACTGCTATAGTGATACTGATGTTTAGATGGATAGGAAAGAGCTACCACTGGAGCACGAGTTTTAGCATCGTATATCCAATCAACGATATCCGTTTGCATGCCATCAAATAACTGCAGATATTCCCCGGTGTGCAAATTTAGTTCGTAGACTGTTTGAACTTCTTTATCTCCAACGTCTCCGACAAAATAGGCTTTATTGCCATCATCGCTCATCGCAAAAGGTATTAACGCAGTCTCAATATTAAACGCTTCTTTTAATGACTTCCAAGGCTGGTCTTGCTTTTCACGGTAAGCAGCATGACTCACATTCTGCTCGTCCTTCCAGGAAATAAACTTTACTTCTCCTGTATTAGTAGCAATCGCTCTTGCTCCACCATAAGGCAAAGTTTCTAGTTTTTTCTTTTTCCCTGTGTAGATATTTAACAGACTTATATCAGGCTGTTTGGTTCGAGCGTCATACCAATACTGGCCATCTTTACTCCAGGGATATTCAATGATCAAGATGTTATCTGGGTCATGTTCCAACACATTGAGAATGTCCTGACTCGCTCTATCATCACTTTTATAATTAATTCTGCTGCCCGTTCCTTGGTCACTGGCCCTATAGCCATAGAGTAATTTCCCAAGGCTTCCGTCAATGTTACCAGCATACAATTCTCCCTGGGGAATGGGTGCTTCGTTATATACTTGTTTTTCAGCAAATTCATAGACATAACGCTCATTACTGACCCAACTTGCCGTATGGATAATGTCGTTATTGTTAGGAGTAATTCCTCCCACTATTTCACCATCAGCAGCTCTCACTACTACCAGTACTACTCGATTATTAGTGCGTAATCGGGCAAGCATATGCAGCCCATCAGGAGACAATTGGATGTCGAGATAATCCCCAAATTTAACAAAGTCATTTAAAGGTAAAGGTTGCGCGCCAACAACAAAGGTCATGCAAAGTAATAGGCCTAATAGCAGTTTTTTCATTTAAGATTTCCCATCCATAGAGAGGTTTTTAATAGTTTTATAGCAAAGTGTAATGTTCGAAAGTAAGCCTATGAATAATAAAGATTTAAAAGAGTTTATCTACTACTTAAAATCAATACCGACCTTCAATTACACTCGCATTCATCAATTCACAGAGAACTCTACTATAGATGGTATCTTTTGGCGATCTTAGTGCCGACTATTATGCTTACTTTATTTACCTGACGTAAGTCATCATGGTGAACCTCTATTTTTACTTACAAACGTGGCGCATCTGCACTTTTGTAAAGTCATATCAATTGCAAACTTCAGATGGAATATTTTTTACTGACAATAAACAGTAACAAAGGCTATTCTTAAAGCAATTATCCTTAAATAGGTATGGGCAATGGAGCGTAGAAACTTCAACCGTGTTGTTTTTTCGACACAGGCTGAGCTAAGTACAGCAACTAAAACATGGAAAACCGAGGTACTAGACTTGTCGCTTAAAGGCGCCTTGCTTGATGCTCCTGAGGATTTTGTATTAGACCCCGCTGCCTTATATGATCTGAATTTCAACTTAGAAGGTCTAGATAAAGCGATTAACATGCAAGGTAAGATTTGCCATGCCAATGAGGAGTTTTTGGGATTTCAGTGCGAATTAATTGATATTGATAGTGTCACTGAATTACGGCGTTTAATAGAACTTAATCTTAGTGATGAGTCTCTTTTACAACTCGATTTAGAAGCCTTAATTAAACAGAACCAATCAACCTAAGCATAGGGTTAACTTAGGTACTCATATAAGTCACGTCTAACATTTTTAGGCAGAAAAACTACAAAGCGTCTAAAGCTTCACTTAAACGCGCAACACCCACAACGTCTATCCCAGGGATTTTTTGTTTAGGTACATTGGCTTTAGGTACGATGGCACGTTTAAAACCGTGTTTGGCCGCTTCACTAATGCGCTCCGAACCATTGGGTACTGGGCGAATTTCTCCCGCTAGTCCAACTTCACCAAAAGCAATCAGTTCACGATCTAAGGGCTTGTTTCTGAAACTTGATACTATGGATAACAACAGTGCAAGGTCTGCGCTGGTTTCTGTAACTTTAACGCCGCCAACCACATTGGCAAATACATCTTGATCGTTCATTTGCACATTGCCATGACGATGTAGTACCGCCAGTAACATAGCGAGACGATTTTGCTCCAAACCCACTGCTACACGCCGTGGATTAGCCATTTGTGAATAATCCACCAGCGCTTGAATTTCCACTAACAAAGGTCGAGTACCTTCCCAAACCACCATAACGATGCTGCCGGGAGATTGCTCATCAGCACGGCTTAAAAAAATTGCTGAAGGGTTACTCACTTCGCGCAAGCCTTTTTCTGTCATGGCAAATACGCCAAGCTCATTAACTGCACCAAAGCGGTTTTTTTGACTACGTAAAGTGCGGTAACGACTGTCACTTTCACCTTCGAGCATCATCGAACAGTCAATACAGTGTTCTAGTACTTTGGGGCCGGCTAAACTGCCATCTTTGGTTACATGACCTACTAAAAACATCGCAATATGATGCTGTTTAGCAAAACGAGTTAGATAGGCGGCACTTTCACGCACTTGTGAAACACTGCCAGGTGCAGACTGTACATCGGCGACTTGCATCACCTGAATGGAGTCAATGACCATAATTTCAGGTTTGTGTTGTAAAGCAAGTTCGCAAATCACCTCAATATTGGTTTCAGCCAATAATTTTAATTTATCTCTGGCTAAGCCCAAACGTTGTGCACGCATAGCTACTTGTTGCAAAGATTCTTCGCCGGTCACATACAAGGCGCTACGACCACTGGCCATCAAACACATCACTTGCAATAACAAGGTACTTTTACCCGCTCCTGGCGAGCCACCAATCAACATGGCGCTCCCCGGTACTATGCCTCCGCCTAAGACTCTATCTAACTCTTTAAAACCCGAAGAAATACGTGGTAAGGCTTGCAAATCAATATCTTGCAAGTTTTCGACTTGAGCTAAGGTCTGCCCAGAATAACCTCCCCCAGTTCTACTTACTACAGACTTAGTGGCGGAAATAACAAATTCAGTAATAGTGTTCCAAGCCTGACAATCGCTACACTGCCCCTGCCAACGTGGAAATTCGGCACCACAATCAGAGCAAACAAAAGAAGTTTTACGTTTTGCCATGTTAATTAGATACTCAATATGGGTTGATTGTTGTATGCAGGTTGACGTATTTTACATCTCTACCCTTCATCCTTGAAACCGCACGTTTGTTGGCTGCACTCATTCGCCATGATTTGTAACGGCATAGCTCTTAGTGAACTAAGTTCACGGGGTCTCATTCAATTGCCGCCGCCGTGCAATTCCAATAATTTTGGGTATACATAAAAGATCGTAATAAAAGTGTTATTTGCAAGCTAGATCAACTATTTAGTCAACTTGCCGATAAGCCTTTAATACACAGCAGATTATGCCAACAATACACCAAACTGATGTTATGAGCCAAGACTTAGAAGAATATCACGACATAATTGAAGCACTTAAGCCAATGATCAATGAGCCTGAATTTAATCAGGTCTTATTGCAAGTTGCGGCTAGCGTGCCCGCGCAAAAGCGTTTTTTGCTCAAAATGGAGCTCAAACGTTTGGCGCGGCCGTGTATTCGTTTAATTGATTTACGTGGTCTGGTGGATGGAAAATGTCGTATTTTTACCCACGAAAGTCGTGAACATTATTTAGATGACGTGGCGATAGAGACTTACGAACGTCAAGTCAGAATTTTTGGGCAATACACCATAGGTGTATATGAAGCAGTGACCAATACCGAAAACAATTTTCGGGTAATGCATAAAAGAGAACAACAAGCTGCACGTAAGAAAAAAGCACAAGCCACTCCCCTACCGATCAAAAAGGAAAACCATTTAGCGCCCTTGGTTGAGTTTGGCAATTTTCCGCAACGTACCGAAGAGCGCATGAACTTTTCGGTTAATGTCGAAATGTTTACTGAATTGAACAAAAGCATGCAAGCCACTACTATTGATGTATCGGTCAGTGGTTTAAAAGTCAAGGTCAGTAAAGAACACTTAGTCAAAGCGGGTGAAAAACTGACAGTGCAATTTCGCGGTTTAGAAAAAGAGTATTCTTTAGATAAACGTCAGGGCATCGTTTACTGCGTCGGCAATATTGAGCGTACTAAAGACGATCAACGTTTAACTCTAAAACGTATGCAGGAAGTGCCTAATCCAACCTTCGATAAATTTTTCGAAAGTTTTATCCATGGTAACAAACGTCGTTATAAGGTGAATTTAGACAATACCTTTAATGCCATTCAGAATAAAACTTACGAACAATATTACATTCCTAATTTCACCTCGATACCGGTTTTTATCGAACATAATAGTGAAGGGTTGCACGCCAAATATGCCCTTGGCAATGATTGTAACCGTGAAGAAATTCAATATTGGGCAAATGAAATTCAGGATCTGAAAATTGGTTATCTATTATCAGAATCGCGGCTGAAACATTGTTTATCTCTGCCCAAAGGTCAACAAGAAACCTTTATTTATGTCTTTAATCACGTCAAAGGAGAAAAAATATATTTTTACTCCGCCAGCATTCAAGAACTCGACGCTCATCCTCAGTTGAAACATTTATTTTTGGCTTATGGTTCACGTAAAGCCAGTTGGCGTATCTATAAACTGCAATTAACCGATATCATTCCAGAGCAAAGCTACCGCCCACTGTCGATTGCCAATAGCGTCAATGAGAGTGTAAAAAGGCAAAATCAAAAGCCAGCCCCACGTTTGATGTCGAGATTAAAAAACCTATCACACATTGCCTTGCTGACTAACATTACCGACGATATCAGCACGGAATATTACCAACGTCTAAAAATCAAACGTGATCAACTTTTGCAGCTAAAAATATTTGGGCATCCGCGTAATCGTTTGCCTGATAATGTTACCGTATACCGCTTTAAGTATTTTAATCAGCGCCGCGAAACACGTTTTTTGTTGCGCACCCCCATTATCGTTACCGTGGATGACATCATATTTGAAGGGCATACAGAAGATATCTCTACTCAGGGTTTGCGCGTTGAACTCACCACACGTTGCCACTTACCTCCAGACAGTTTGGTAACTGTTAGTTTTCCAAGTTTGCAAAAAGTAACCACTAAATATGTGCTGGCAGAGCTGCCTTATTTTGTTAGGTTTTTATCCAAAGACCAGACGGTCTTGCATATGCACGCCTTAATAAATGATAAAAATACCACCGCCAAACAGTTTTTTGATGCACTGATTAAAGCGAATCGCAGCAAACTCAAATCCTATCGGGACGAAGAGGAAGTACCAGGTATAGGTGAAGCCCTGCGTAACATTTGCGCCAGAAATATTGTCAATATTGCCTATTTTCTGCGTAAAGATGAGCTAGGTTATGTGCCCGATGCCACAGCTACGTGGTCTACCACAAACCGCTTAACTAACCTGCTGCATCACAAAACCGAAACAGGTCACCTTAACTTATATCCCTTATATCGTAACGCCATGAGTAAACACGATTTTATTCCAAAGGCGATGGACAGTTTAAAGGCCAATGATAAACCGATAATGCGTGAAGTTTTTATTGCCTTTGACCCAAGCAAAGAAGCATTGGCTGATTCAATTAAAAGCCTAGTATCAGAGCAATTTATCAAACACGAAAAGAGACGCCAGTTTATTTCCCAGGCCATGCAACATGGCCAATTTATTGCGCTCAAAGTTTTTATTGCCAAAACCGGCCGTCCTGATATTGATAAAATGCAATCTGAATTAAATTACGTGGGTGTCTACGCTTTACATAAAGCCAAATTGCTTGAAGAAAAGTTATGGAATGTCATAGGAGTTGGTGATTTGGTAGATATCACCGATGAAGTCATGCGACGTTATGAGTTTAGTGAAGAAAAAATTGCCGATAACCATAAGTTTCCTGCCGTACATAAATTGCAAAAAGTAGGTATCGAGCAATTACTTAAAACCTAATATTGTCAAGTATGAGCCAGCCAAAACCTAAGTAGGTCCGTGTCGGCTGGTAGCTAAGCCGACAAAGTCATGTTTAAATGGGCCGGTGCAAAATAACAAGCGCTAGGTTTAATCAGAACAAAAAATAACGGCTGATTGGGATGCACGATTTGATTAAAATTTCTGAGCAACGTGTCGAAAAAAGCCGTTCAAATGAACGGCTTTTTGCTAATTAGATGTTAGTGGTAAATAACTCTGAAATTGATCATTTGCCCTATTAGCGAGTTTTCGATGATTATCGTCCACCGTCGTAAACTCAACTCTACAATCTACCTTTGAACAGTTTAATATCATACTAACTGGCTCTAAATCTTTAGAGCGCATTAGAACACCTACTATAGCAGCAACAACTTCAAAGCTAATTTCAGCTCCGAGATCTATGGTGGTGCTATATCCTAGTGGCGAGCTATTGCTTCTATAGCTTGCTTGCACTGGCACATTTTCGACTGGATTTAGTTCACTAACCTTATAAAAGTCGCTCATTTTAACAAAGGGCTTATTTTGACTATACAAAATACTGATCACAATAATTGCCAGAGCAGCTAAGTAAAAAACCGAGGTGCCGAGAATGACTTTAACTTTATCAAAACCGTAAAAAAAACCTTGCATGACAGCCGTCCCTAATTATCTTTTTTGCAGGTAGCATTATTAGTCAATCTAACAAATTTTGAGCTAAATTCAATGGCTTAATCTACATATAAAATTCGATTATTTAGCGTATTTGCATTTTTGTTACTTGTAGTTAAATCCTCTCAACTAGTATCTAGGTAATATTCACTGCTTTTATTCTCTCCAGCTTTAAGCCGCCAACACCCATAACAAGGCATCTAAACCGCCACGACGAATCGAGATATCAGCTTGCTGACGTACTATGGGTTTTGCATGTAAGGCAACACCCAAAGAGGCAGCCGCCATCATCACTAAGTCATTGGCACCGTCGCCCATGGCGATAGTTTGGCGATGAGGAATAGCCCATTGCTCGGCTAGGGCTAACAAGGTTTGTGCTTTAACTTGTGCATCGACTATGCCGCCATTAACCTTACCCGTTAACTTACCATCAACTATTTCCAATTTATTGGCTACGGCGGCATCCAAATCCAGGCGCTCAGCCAAATAATCTGCAAAATAAGTAAAGCCTCCTGAGGCAATCGCCAGCTTCCAGTTATGTTGTTTTAATACCCTGACCAAGCTCGTTACGCCCGTCATTAAGGGTAAGGCGTTCCGCACAGTTTGCAAAATGGCTTCATCAGCGTTAGTTAAACAGCCCACTCGAGTTCGTAAACTCTGGGCAAAATCCAATTTGCCCTGCATAGCCTGTGCTGTGACAGCTGAAACCTCTGCTCCAACACCGGCTAACGTCGCGATATCATCAATACATTCACAGGCAATTACCGTGCTATCCATATCCATGACCAATAAACCCGGCTCGTTTAAAGATGGCACTTGTGCAAGCAAACACAACTCAAGGCAAAGCTGGTTTGCAACTAGTTCAAGCTCAGTTTTAATCTCATTTTGAGTTAACAACTTAACCCTAGCAGCACAGGCAAAACCAGCAACACCGGCAACTTGTACTATCTGCCAATATTGAATACTTAAGTAATCTTGCAAGCCTTGTTCAACTGCTAAAAGCTGCTGCAAATTTAGCCCCTCGGTAAATGTCAGTAGCTTATGTTCGGTGCTAGTTGTTTGCTCCGTGGCGCTTAAAGTTTGCTGGCTAAGCACAAATTGATTTAAATGTTTATGCTCGACCAAATCTTGTAAAAAATGAGCAGAGAGCAGTTGAGTACTCGATAGGGATAATTCAAACACTGAGCAGAGATCCTTTAACATTAAAACTGGCTTATAAAATTGTTTGCATGTTAACTAAAGGAATCACTGATTTCTATGCATGGCTTAGTACTCTTATTTTCAATCTAGATGTTTTAAGTTGAATTAAATAATCTGCTGCGTAAACATAGTGTGAATTATCCGTAAAAAACTAAAATCTTAAATACATCAGATGAGTCTAGTTCAGCAGCCTATTGGTATTATCCACACCCCCTACAAACAAAAGTTTGCTATCCCTCGTCAGCCCGGTTTAGTTAATAGTGCTCTGGGTATCATTCAATTTTTGCCTGAATTTAACGATCCTAATATCTTGCGTGGTATCGACGAGTTCAGTCATGTATGGCTGATTTTTCAGTTTCATCAAACCACTGAGCAAGGTTGGTCACCACTGGTGCGTCCGCCACGTTTGGGAGGTAATAAAAAAACAGGAGTATTGGCTACTCGCAGTACCTTTAGACCAAACAATATGGGGTTGTCGGTGGTCGAGTTTGTTAAAGTAGTGCATCAGCAAGGCAAACTCGAGTTGCATGTACGTGGCATGGATTTACTTGATGGCACACCTATTTTAGATGTTAAACCCTATGTACCCTATGCCGATGCACTGCCAAATGCCAAAGGAGGATTTGCCCATAGTTCGCCCGAATTGATGGCGGTGACGTTTTCACCACGCGCCTTAAAACAAGTCCAGCATTTTGCGCAGCAATATCCTAAATTAACTAGCTTAATCACTGAAGTACTGGCTCAAGATCCTCGTCCAGCTTATCGAGCAGATTCAGAGCCAAACAAAGTATATGGCATGAGTTTGTATAATCTTAATATTCAATGGCAGGTTATTGATGGTTGTTGTCAGGTAGCAGACATTCAGCCACATGATTAACCAGCTAATAATTGCCATTATCCACCATTTTTGCCTTTAGCCCTAGTTAGCCTACTGATAGAATGGCCACCGTTTTTTCAATTTATTATCTGAGACTTAGTACAACATGCGCACTAGCCAATATTTATTATCGACGCAAAAAGAAACCCCAGCCGATGCTGAAGTAATCAGCCATCAATTAATGTTACGTGCCGGTATGGTGCGTAAGGTGGCAGCAGGCCTCTATAACTGGCTTCCAACAGGTTTACGGGTCCTCAATAAAGTCGCTGAAATAGTGCGCGACGAAATGAACAAAGCTGGCTCAATTGAAATTTTGATGCCCGTAGTACAACCTGCAGACTTATGGCAAGAGTCTGGGCGTTGGGAGCAATATGGCCCAGAATTACTGCGCTTTCACGACCGTAACAAACGTGACTTTGTCTTGGGCCCAACTCACGAAGAAGTGGTTACCGCTTTAGTAAAGAACGAAGTTAGTAGTTACAAACAATTACCCTTAAACCTTTATCAGATCCAAACCAAATTCCGCGATGAAGTGCGCCCACGTTTTGGCGTAATGCGTGGCCGTGAATTTACCATGAAAGATGCCTACTCTTTCCACATGGATCAAAGCAGTCTAGAAAAGACCTATCAGGACATGTATCAAGCCTATTGCCAGGTGTTTGAGCGTATTGGTTTAGATTATCGCCCAGTGATTGCCGACAACGGTTCAATAGGTGGCACCGGCTCCCACGAGTTCCATGTACTGGCTGAATCAGGTGAAGATGATATCGCTTTTAGTAATGCCTCTGACTATGCCGCCAATATTGAAATGGCCGAAGCACTAGCACCAGTGGGTGAACGCCCCGCGGCTGGGCAAGACTTACAAAAAGTCGCCACACCTAAACAACGTACTATCGAAGAAGTCTCTACTTATCTTAATTTACCAGCTGAGCAATCGGTTAAAACTCTCATTGTACTCGGCACACCTGATGACAAAGGTCAACAAGGTTTAGTTGCCCTAGTATTACGCGGCGACCACCAGTTAAACGAAGTCAAAGCCGAGAAACAAGCTGTCGTTTTCAGCCCACTGACCATGGCCACCGAACAACAAATTGAAGCAGCCCTTGCTTGCACCATAGGCTCAATTGGTCCAGTAGGTTTAACTATTCCGCTTATTGTTGATCGCAGTGCTGCTCACTTGGCCGATTTTGTCTGTGGTGCCAATCAAACCGACTTCCATTACACCGGAGTTAACTGGTCACGTGACGTAGGCGCCATCACTGTTGCAGATATTCGTAATGTAGTAGCGGGAGATTTGTCACCCGATGGTAAAGGTACCTTAGAAATCAAACGAGGTATCGAAGTCGGGCACATTTTCCAACTTGGAAATAAATATTCTCAGGCCATGAATTGTGGTGTATTGGATGAAAACGGTAAGTTTCAAATCCTCACTATGGGTTGTTATGGCATAGGTGTTTCACGGATCGTGGCAGCCGCCATCGAACAAAACCATGATCAAAATGGCATTATCTGGCCAGATGCAATTGCTCCATTCAGAGTGGCAATCATCCCGATGAATATGCATAAGTCACCACGCATACAAGAAGTCGCCGAAAAACTCTACACTGAGTTAAAATTAGTAGGAATCGATGTATTACTCGATGACAGAAAAGAACGCCCTGGGGTGATGTTTAACGACATGGAACTCATCGGTATTCCACACACTATCGTGATTGGTGAGCGTAATCTGGATGAGAAAAAAGTTGAATATAAAAATCGTCGTAATGGTGAAAAACAGATGTTAGACATCGACACTATCGTTAACTTTATGCAAAACCTTTAATACAATACGCGGTTTTATTACTCACAAACATAAAACCGCGGCTTTACTAACTGATTGTAAACGACGTGAAATTAGTAATAGGTATTTTAAAATTCGTCGAGAGAATACCAAAACGTAAAATATTATACTTTTAACAAGCACGAAAAATGTTACTGTTTTACAATCAGTTGGATGATGTAAACGCCAGAACAATGCACCGGATTGAGAGAGATATATTATGCAAGTAACCTTTTATGGGGTACGCGGATCTTGTCCTTCACCGGGAGCAGAATTTGTTAAATATGGCGGTAATACGGCCTGTGTGCATGTTGAGCTAGATGATGGCACCGATATTATTCTAGATGCCGGCACCGGCATTAAAAATCTCGGTCAAAAGCTAATTAAAAAAACCAATGATATCCACCTTTTATTAACCCATAACCACTGGGATCATATTCAGGGCTTTCCTTTTTTTGCACCAATTTATCAACCTGAACGTAATATTTTTATCACTCCAGGGCAAACAACCTTAGCAGAAGATGATGCCATCCTCAGGCAAATGGGCGCCAGTTACTTTCCTGTTGATTACACCACCCTCAAGGCAAATATTAAGATTGTTGCTAGACCTCAAGGTGCAGACACTTGGACACTAGGCAGTGCCCGCATATGCCGTTTACGCATCAATCACCCAGGTTGTGGCAGTTCCTTTTCTATTGAAGAGAACGGCAAAAAAGTCGTTTACATCACCGACAACGAATTGTATCCACCTTATAAAAAATCCACTGAATTTTTAGAATGGGTTGAGTTTTCTCGTGATGCCGACCTAATAATTCACGATGCACAATATATGATGGAAGACATGCAATACAAAAGAGGTTGGGGCCATTCTGATGCAGAAGAAGCCGTTAAACTCGCCATGGCTAGTCGCGCTAAACAAATGGCTCTATATAGCCATGATCACATTCGCACCGATGAAGAAATTGAAAAAATCGAGCAGCATTGTAAGGGAATTATCGACATCGTGGATGCCAAACTTGTCTTGTTTGCCGCAGCAGAAGGTTTGAGTCTTTGTTTGTGAGGATCCTTTTCCATGCCTGAACGTAATGAATATGCCTTACTGTTGTCTGGTGGTGGTGCCAGAGCAGCCTATCAATTAGGTGTACTCAAAGCCATTGGCAGTTTTCTAAGCCGCAATCAAGGCCTACCCTTTCCGATTTTATGTGGCAACTCAGCTGGTGCCTTTAATGCCACCGGCCTTGCCTGTTATGCCTCTTGTTACCATTTGGGTATTCGTAAACTAGAATGGGTGTGGAATAATTTCCATACTCGGCAAGTCTATGACAGTGGCGTACGTGATGTATTTTTTCATCTGTCCCGCAATTTTTTACGTAGCTTTCAATCTGAGCAACACCAAAGACGCGCATCTAGCTTGCTTAACAACCAACCTTTACGCCGCCTAATAAGACATTACCTAGATTTTCATCGTATCGATCGCAATGTTGCCTCTGGCCATCTACGTGCTGTATGTGTCAACGCATCAAGTTATACTACTCACCATTCGATCAGTTATTTTCAAGGACATCACGAACTACAAGGGTGGGTGCGTGAACAACGCCGAGGCGTTGCATGTCCAATTAACTCCGAACACCTAATGGCCTCAGCAGCTATTCCTTTACTCTTTCCACCGGTCAAAATGAAAGGCGAATATTTGGGTGATGGTTCTGTCCATCAACTGTCACCATTAAGCCCCGCCATCCATTTAGGTGCCAGAAAGATCCTAGTGATAGGTGTAGAACAACCTCAACGTTTGTCACGCTTTGAAGACATGAGCCGTTTTCCAAGTAGTATCGCCATCGCCGGTCACTTACTCGACACCATTTTTGCCGACACCTTACGCTCAGATTTAGAGCGCATGAATCGTATCAATGAAACCATCGCTCATATGACCTATCAGCAACAACAGCAAACCAAGCTCAAAACCATTGACTGTATGTTAGTTAACCCCAGCATCAGTTTTAACGAAATGGCAGCCAAACATTTTTCTGCCATGCCATCAGGGATCAAAGTACTACTTCGAATGATGGGTTTGCATGATAAAGCCGACTCGAGTTTGTTAAGCTACCTGCTGTTTGAAAAAGAATTTTGCCGCGAATTAATTGCACTTGGTTATCAGGATGGTATGGATAGACGGGATGAGTTACGGACATTTTTGGATATTTAATAGCAAAGTATGCGCTGTGCGCACTAGCAGTTCCTGCCGCATTTAAAAGTCTGAAAGATTATCGCTACGCGTCGGAGCATGGCCTGCGGCCATGTTTAGTAAGCAGTTTTATAAGTGCAACGCATGCTTAGGATGCGCAGCACATAATCTTAATCGCGTAACGATAAATAAGCGCAGCGACTAGTCGTCGCCATTCCCACGCATTTTAATCTGCACACCCTTGAGGAAATTACGTAAGATTTGATCTTTACACAAACGGTACTGACGATTTTCAGGTTTACGGAACAGCGCACTGAGTTCAGGTTTGCTGATTTTAAAGCCACTTAATGCCATCACTTCTAATACTTCTTCGGCTTGCATATTCAGCGCTATTTTCAATTTCATGAAAATAATGTTGTTAGTTAAGCGTCTTTCAACTGGCGCTTCAACACCCTCTCTTTTTCCACGCTTAAGATTAATCAGACCATTTAAAAACAGTGAAAACTGTATGTCGGTAATCGCGACAAAAGCAGGATCATCATCTTTGCGTAACCAAGCATGTAATTGTTCAACGGTAGCGGGATAATCAGCTTGGGTAAAAACACCAATCATTTGCTTGTCGCTAAAATCAAATATATAGCGAACACGACGCATTACATCGTTATTAATCATAAAATTCCTAAACAAGTGGCAGCACCATGCTACCCAACACGATGTCGCTTAGTTTACGGTCTTTTAAAAAAAATACTTAAAAATCTTAAATAACTTGCACGATATCTGGTGTTTTTTACCTTGCCTATGGCAGTTGCTCAACAAATCTGCTGGAGATTAAGTTATTTGTTTATAATTTTTTATTGCAAGCACCAATTTTTTTCATCTAGCACAAGCTGAAATAACGCAATTTTATAAGTGAGAAAATACCAAAACCCACAAAAGCTAGCTCAATTTAACCACTTTTTTGCAGGCCACTAACATCTTGCACATAAGTACCATCACAATCTTTTACATGCCGTTAACCAATGAAATACAGCTTATATTTGAATGTTTTTTAAGCACTATGACTCTCTAACTGCAAGGGATACAATGACCCACTAATCCCTGTTACACCTTAAACGTCAAGGGATGCTTTCCTGTCAACTCGGAGAATATATGGATCGTCGCTTTGCCACATCAGTCATCTTTATCGGCTTTTTTCTACTCGGTATGGTGTTTATCTTATGGGGGATCCTATTGCCAGATCTGGCGAACAGTTTAGCTATGAGC
Source organism: Paraglaciecola hydrolytica (assembly GCF_001565895.1). Taxonomy (GTDB): domain Bacteria; phylum Pseudomonadota; class Gammaproteobacteria; order Enterobacterales; family Alteromonadaceae; genus Paraglaciecola; species Paraglaciecola hydrolytica. Next base: position 194,795 of record NZ_LSNE01000006.1, on the reverse strand, counting down.
GAAATAGTTAGTGGTGCTTTTTTTACACTAATTTCCTTAGGCTCAATAATCGGCGCCTTTATTGGTGGTAAATATATTCAGAAATTTGATTTTATGTCTTTGTTTGCCTGCCTGACGCTGCTAGTTGCGTTATTGCTTGTGGGACTATCAAGTGTTAACCACTGGGCTTGGTTGTTATTAGGTGCCTTTTTGCTGGGACTGATTTGCTCAAGTCTATTTACCATCGGCCATACTATGATTGCCAGACTTCATGCAGAGCGACGCTCACACATGATGGGGCTAATGGATTTTATGTTCAGTTTAGGTACTTTGGCTGCCCCATTGTATATCTCGGTTTTGTATTTGTTCGAGCACGACTGGCGCTGGCCTTTACGCTGGTTGGCTATTGCCATTGTTTTATTGGCTGCCTATGCATGGCATGTTGCTCATCAGGGCAAAAAACTGGCACCGCACAATACTATCAAGCGCAAACAAAGCTTGTCCTATCGGGGTGTGATAAAACAGCCAGTATTTTTACTATTGGCGTTAGCGGCACTAGGTTATGGCGCGGTGGAATTTGGCAATGCTAATTGGTTTGTCAGTTATGCTCAGGAAGGTCGTGGCTTCAGTGGTGAAGATGCTCGTCTAACATTTGCGTTTTTTACCGCCGGTATGGCAATCAGTCGTCTAGGCTTTTCGTCACTACTACGTTGGTTTTCTGCACATCGACTGATGATTATCCTTGCTAGCATAATGGCACTGGGAGCTTTTATGATTAAGTTTGCTGTAGCTCCTCAGTTAATGGCATGTGGTAATCTGTTGGTAGGTTTAGGTTTAGGTGGTTTGTTCCCACTGATGTTATCTAGCGCAATGGATATTGACAGCGACAATGGCCCTATCATTTCCGGAGTGTGTGTCATCGGCTCGTCTATCGGTGTGCAACTTGCTTCTTTTGGCACAGGTTTTTGGGCCAACTTTGCCCCTATAACCACAGCGTTTTGGATCATCCCAATAGGTGCTGTATGGCTTTGGGCCATGGTTTGGGAATATAGCCGTCAGATAAAACGAATAACACAACAAGCCGAACCTGCTACCGAGTTATGTACCAATAACAAACTGGCAGAAACACACTAAGGCCCTTTGACCATAATTCTATTGAATATTTCTTTCACCAAACTCGCAACCCCTAATCATACCACTAAAAAGCAAAGCTAAATTGCCGACGTTTAGTAGAATTTAACTTGGTATTTTGCACCTTGGCCAAAGCACGTAATCTGTCCATACGGCTCAAAATATCCTCAACTGGTTGAGAAGATTGTGCAGAAAAATCTGTTGATTGAAAATTTTTGTTTTCATTATGTTGGTTACACTGAGAATGGTTCATATCATCTCCAATATATAACAACGAGTTAGTCTCGATTCTACTTAGCTTGCCTTTCGACCACTGGTTAAATATACAGCACAACAACTGTATATACAACCAGCAATTTTCTTTATGTATTTTTGTTCAAGCTAATTGAAAGTTTTACGCGGTAAACATGCTGGTAATTTGAGGCTTCTAACAACCCATAAAAATGGGGAGTCTTTTTTTGCAGCTATAAAAAAACCAACAGCTCTGTTGGTTTTGTTACTCACTCATAGCTTAGTAAGCAATTAATGCCCTTCGCTGACCTGATTGACGGTATATCTGGGGATTTCGACTACTAGGTCTTGATCTTTAATTATCGCCTGACAACCTAGACGCGAGTCGCGTTCTAAGCCCCAAGCTTTGTCTAACATATCTTCTTCTAACTCATCTCCCTCATCTAAGGAGTCAAAGCCTTCGCGGATCAATACATGGCAAGTAGTGCAGGCACAAACTTTTTCGCAGGCATGTTCAATGCCAATACCATTAGACAAGGCCACATCCAGCACTGATGTGCCCTGATCTGCTTCAAATACAGCGCCATCAGGGCAAAGTTCTGGGTGAGGTAAAAAAATCACTTGAGGCATTCTGTTGTTCCTGTTCTAAACATTAAGTAGTTTCTGACAATAATTAGTTTTAAATGATATCAACCGATTTACCAGCAAAAGCCTGGCGAATAGATTGATCCATCCTGCGTTCAGCAAAGGTTTGGCTCAGTTGATCCACTTTTTCGATAGCATCTTTGATGGCGTCTTTATCTTCACCGCGGGCGGTTTCGGCCAACATGGTTAAACCTTGTTCGATTTGGGCTATTTCGTCAGCATTTAATAAAGTCTCAGCATCTTTGAGCATCGCCGCACGTAGGGTTTCCTCTACTCTGGCGGCTTCGACTTGCTGTTCTTTGAGCATGCGTCCGGCCATATCACTTTTAGCATGTTGCATAGACGCTTGTAACATCTGAGTGATTTGCTGTTCATCTAGGCCATATGAGGGTTTAACCACTATGTGCGCTTGTACACCTGTAGACTTTTCCATGGCAGTGACATTAAGCAAACCATCGGCATCAACCTGAAAGGTCACGCGAATATGGGCGGCTCCAGCAGCCATTGGGGGAATACCGGTGAGGGTAAACTTAGCCAAAGAGCGGCAATCTGCCACCATCTCACGCTCACCTTGTAATACGTGCACCATCATGGCGGTTTGGCCATCTTTAAAGGTTGTAAACTCCTGAGCTTTAGCTACCGGAATAGTGGTATTACGATGAATGATTTTTTCGACCAAACCACCCATAGTTTCTATGCCCAGCGACAAAGGTAGTACATCAAGTAACAACATGTCGGAATCTGGTTTATTGCCCACCAAGATATCGGCTTGGATCGCCGCGCCTATGGCCACAACTTTATCGGGATCGATAGAGGTTAAAGGTGCCTTACCAAAAAAGCTTTCCACTTGCTGGCGTACATAAGGCACTCGGGTAGAACCGCCTACCATGACCACCGCCAAAATGTGTTCTTTTTCCAGTTCAGCATCACGTAATGCACGGCGACTGGCACGCAGGGTATTTTTAACTAAATCAGCAATTAAACCTTCAAAGGTCGCCAACTCAATAGTTAACTTATGAGCTTTACCTTGATCATCGTTAAATTCAACCTTGATGCTTGCATTGTTACTTAGAGATTCTTTGGCAGAGCGCGCAATATCAAGCAAAGTACGATGTAAAGATTTGGATAGCTCACCCATCAACCCTGTTTGCTGGCGTATATATTCCACCAACAAGATATCAAAATCGTCGCCACCTAGGGCTGAATCACCACCAGTTGCCAATACTTCAAACACGCCTTTGCGTAAACGCAAAATCGAGATATCAAAAGTACCACCACCTAGGTCATAAACGGCAATCAAACCTTCTTGACCTGAATCTAAACCGTAGGCAATAGCGGCAGCCGTTGGTTCGTTGAGTAAACGCAGTACGTTTAATCCTGCTAAGGTTGCAGCATCTTTGGTACTTTGGCGCTGGGCATCGTCAAAATAGGCGGGGACGGTGATCACAGCACCAGATAATTCATCACCTAAAGTATGTTCAGCTCGCAGACGTAAGGCAGCCAATATTTCGGCCGACACCTGTACTGGATTTACCACTCCACTAGTAACTTGCAATTGCACCGCAGCTGATTCTGGCGCGACAAATTCATAAGGTAAGTTGGCATAGGATTTTTTGATGTCTTGCAGGTCACGACCCAAAAAACGTTTAACCGACACTATGGTATTGATAGGATCTAAACTAGCTTGTGCTGCCGCGGCTTGCCCAACCACTACGTTATGTTGTTGATAATGCACCACAGAAGGCAACAAATGTTGACCACTTTCATCGGCCAAAGTGGTCGCTTGACCACTACGTACACTGGCTACTAATGAATTAGTCGTGCCTAAGTCGATACCCACAGCTAACTTACGTTGATGTGGAGCTGCGCTTAAACCCGGTTCTGATATTTGCAAAAATGCCATAGTGAAATTTGTTCGCTTATTTATTAATTAATTCAAAAATCGTTGAGTTGTTCATCTTTACGCGCAATTTCCTGGCGTAATTTATACATAAACTTCAATTTACGGATAAGATCAGCACAAGCTAAATTGGCCTGCTCATTATTAATCGCCAGTTGCTCTGCAAGACTAGCAACTTGTGTGCGAATTAACTGCGCAATTTCATCATCCAGCTCAGCCAATTGATCTTCTGCATTAGCGCTACCGTCGATATCTTCAAGCTGCTCGCGCCATTCCATCTGCTGCATTAAAAATTGCGTATCTTGCAAGGTTTGCTGCTCATGTCGTAACTCTAAGCCTCTAAGCCCAAGCATATATTCTGCACGAGATATCGGTGACTTTAACACCTGATAGGCATCGTTAACCTGAGCGTTTTTTTGCACTGACAACAACTTGTCTCGATCGCTGGCGGTAGCAAACTTATCGGGATGAGTGAGTTGTTGTAATCTCTGGTAGGTGTTGGCAAGCAAGTCCAGATCGAGGGAAAACTCTGGATTGATATTAAACAGCTCAAAATAATTCATGTTTACCTTGGGGCCGGTCGCCGCATATCTGGAATCTGCGGCATCAAAAAGACAGACAATATCTGCTTAGATATTGTCTTAATTACACGTTAAAACTTTCGCCACAACCGCATTCGCCATTAGCGTTGGGGTTGTTAAATTGAAAGCCTTCGTTTAAACCTTCTTTGGCAAAATCCAGCTGAGTACCATCTAGGTAGACCAACGATTTACCATCGATAATAACTTTCAAGCCATTGTCTTCAAAAAGCTGATCGTCATCATTCATCTCATCAACAAACTCAAGCACATAAGCCAAGCCTGAACACCCTGTGGTTTTCACCCCAAGACGTAAACCCAAGCCTGAGCCTCGGTTTTTCAAAAAGCTTAATGCTCTGTTTGCTGCTGCGTCAGATACTTTAATTCCCACCGCTCAATCCTCTACCTAATATCTTTATTGATTGTGTTTGCTTTTATAGTCAGCAACTGCGGCCTTGATTGCATCTTCAGCCAAGATCGAACAATGGATCTTAACCGGTGGCAACGCTAACTCATGAGCTATATCAGTATTTTTAATCAATACCGCTTCATCAATAGATTTACCTTTTACCCACTCAGTAACTAACGAGCTGGATGCTATAGCGGAGCCACAACCATAAGTTTTGAATTTAGCATCTTCAATAATACCGTTGGCATCAATTTTAAGTTGTAACTTCATAACGTCACCACAGGCTGGTGCACCAACCATACCGGTTGCAATGGTGGGATCGTTTTTATCAAATCCACCTACGTTGCGGGGATTTTCATAATGATCGATTACTTTTTCGCTGTAAGCCATAATATTTGCCTTTTATCGAGCCGCTTGGCTCGCAATAAAATTAACGTTCTATACTTTGTCTTTTTAACTAGTGGGTATTCTTAGTAAAACTGCTTACTAGTGATGAGCCCACTCAACTGTGCTTAAGTCTATGCCTTCTTTGTACATATCCCACAAAGGTGACATTTCGCGCAATTTATCAATAGCATTGTGGATGACACCAATTATGTAGTCGATTTCTGCTTCGGTGGTAAAACGTCCCATGGTGAAACGAATTGAGCTATGAGCTAATTCATCACTTAAACCTAAGGCACGTAATACGTACGACGGCTCTAAACTGGCTGAAGTGCAGGCAGAACCTGAAGACACCGCCATATCTTTAAGCGCCATAATCAAGGATTCACCTTCAACATAAGCAAAACTCACGTTTAAGTTAGCCGCTACACGACTTTCCATATCACCGTTAATGTACACAGCTTCGATATCTTTAATGCCATCCCATAAGCGGTTACGTAACATTAATAAACGTTCGTTTTCTGCGGCCATTTCAACTTTGGCTAAACGAAAAGCTTCACCCATTCCAACAATTTGGTGGGTCGCCATTGTGCCTGAACGCATTCCACGTTCATGGCCGCCACCGTGCATTTGCGCTTCTAAACGAACACGGGGTTTACGGCTAACATACAAAGCACCAATACCTTTAGGACCATAAGTTTTATGGGCCGAAAACGACATCAAGTCTACCTTCAACTCTTGTAAATCAATTTTTACCTTACCGGTACTTTGCGCCGCATCCACATGGAATAAAATTTTACGTGAACGGCAAATCTCACCAATCGCTGCAATATCTTGAATAACACCAATTTCGTTATTAACGTGCATGACGCTAATCAAAATAGTGTCAGGACGAATAGCCGCTACTAACTTATCTAAATCCAACAAACCACTGGGTTCAGGCGTCAAATAAGTCACTTCAAAACCTTCTCTTTCGAGTTGGCGACAAGTATCCAAAACAGCTTTGTGCTCGGTTTTTACGGTAATTAAATGTTTACCTTGTTTGCCATAAAAATTGGCAGCACCTTTAATGGCTAAGTTATTTGATTCAGTCGCGCCTGAAGTGAAAACAATTTCACGAGGATCAGCATTCACTAATTCAGCAATTTGATTACGGGCAATATCGACTGCCTCTTCTGCCACCCAACCAAAACGGTGTGAACGGCTAGCAGGATTACCAAAATTACCTTCTGTAGTCAGGCACTCCGCCATTTTGGCTGCAACCCGAGGATCGACAGGGGTCGTTGATGAATAATCCAAATAAATGGGAAGCTTAATATCGCTCATGGTTAACTCCGCTTATAACTGCAAACTGATGGAAATTTCGTTAGCCGCTAATTGATTAAAATGTTTATTTTTATCCTGACGCTCGGCAATTTTTTGCACATCTTGTTGCGCCATTAATTCACCTAAGGTGATATTGTCCAGAAACATACTGATACGTTCACTCAGGCCTTCCCACAAAGTGTGAGTGAGGCAACGCACCCCGCCTTGACAGTCCGACATGCCTTGACAACGAGTAGCATCAACCGACTCATCAACTGCACGGATCACTTCACCGACTGAAATCTCGCTCGCTTGGCGACCCAATTTATAACCACCACCGGGACCACGTACGCTTTCAACCAGCTCTTCTTTACGCAATCTTGAAAACAATTGTTCAAGATAGGACAGTGAAATATCTTGTCGTTCCGATATATCTGCTAAAGACACAGGGCCACGTTGTGAATGTAAAGAAACATCCAACATTGCTGTCACCGCATAACGACCTTTAGAAGTTAATTTCATAGACAATACTCGCTTAATTAGTGGTTGAATTTTCACATACCCTACTAATTTAGTCAAGTATATACCCTACTGTTTTAGTAGGGTATTGACATATCATATATGTGGATCAAAGGACTCTTTGGCTTGTTCGTTAGTGTAGTTTGTATCTTGATTGCAAAACTCTTCTAACTCGAGGGTAGGCAAGGATTCACCACACACTCCGCCGCCCATCTTGTTGATGGCCTTACACATTTCTTCAACTTTGGTATCAATTAAATGCACATGGTCTACCATCATGCCGATGGCGTGGGCGATAGGGTCCGGGTTATCTGATGCCACTGCGTAGGCATCAAAACCATATTTTTTGGCGATTTTTTCACGGTGGCCGTTTTTCTCTTTATCCGCCTCTTTTTCACCTTTGGATTTTTGCACCACGATACGACCAGGTATACCAATTACGGTCGCGCCGTCCGGCACATCACGCACCACCACAGAGTTTGAGCCCACTTTAGCGCCTTTGCCCATGGTAATTGGCCCTAAAACTTTAGCGCCAGCACCAATGACTACGTTATCCATTAATGTAGGATGGCGTTTGCCTGCCGACCAACTAGTCCCCCCCAAAGTCACACCATGATAAATAGTCACATCATTGCCAATTTCTGCGGTTTCACCTATGACTACGCCCATGCCGTGGTCGATAAAAAAGCGGCGGCCTAAGGTTGCACCTGGGTGTATTTCAATACCGGTTAACCATCGTGAAAAGGTCGATAGTGAACGAGCTAACCACAACCAGTTGGCTTTCCATAAACGATGGCTGAGCCGATGTAGCCAAATCGCATGTAACCCAGGATAATTAAATAATATTTCCATGGTGCTACGGGCGGCAGGATCGCGATGAAAAACACTTTGAATATCTTCTTTGATTCGTTCAAACATAGTTAGTCTTTAGCTTTTATGCTCTTGTCTATAGAGGCGAGTATACCTCTAAGTATATTAAATTCTTGCTCATCAGGCCGGGTGCGATTAAACAGACGACGCAGCTTGGGCATTACCATACCGGGATGTTGCGGTTTTATAAAATTCGTTTTAAGTAGGGTTTGTTCCAAATGACTATAAAAAGCTTCTAGGTCATCGACCAAGGGGTAAGGCTCAAGCACTTCTGGTTCACGGGTTTTATGTAAAAATGCCATGCGAATTTCATAACATAAAGTTTGCACGGCGGCCGCTAAATTAAGCGAACTGTAATCAGGATTAGCCGGGATACACACATGAAAATGACATTGTTGTAATTCATCATTACTTAAACCATTGTTTTCACGACCAAAAACCAGTGCTACTGGATATTGAGCTACTTCGCTGATGAGCTTTTCACCACATTCACGAGGCTCAAGCATCGGCCAAGACAAAGTACGCGAGCGAGCACTGGTGCCAATCACTAAACCACAGCCTTGGATGGCTTCGGCTAAAGTACTGACCTGACGAGCATTAGCCAAGACATCACCGGCTCCTGCCGCTAAAGCACTTGCTTGGCCATCAGGCGCGGTAATTGGATCAACCAACACCAGATTACTCAAACCCATGGTTTTCATGGCACGTGCAGTAGAGCCTATGTTGCCGGTATGGGAAGTATTGACCAATACAATACGAATATTCTCTAACATGCTGCTTTTTCTAACACCCTGTTTAGCCTAGCTACGATTTTATTGGTCGCGGATAGTAGCAATAAATCGACAGTCTGAATAGTTCAGCGGCCTTGATAATGACCAGGAATAAACTACCAATTTGCACAAGTATGTATATTCCGATTGCGTAATTTATAAGAGCTGCTAAACTGCGCGGCGATTTTTTGTTCAGTAGTGGTAACCAAGTTTGCACTACTGGGCTACAGTTAACGTTCTTTTAAAATTGGTGGTTTATCTATGCATCCTATGCTCAACATTGCAGTGCGAGCTGCCCGCGTGGCCGGTACGATTATTTCTCGTGGTTTTGAAAATCAATCAGATTTGATGACTCAAGCCAAAGGCGACAACGATTATGTAACACGTATTGACAAAGAAGCTGAGCAGGCAATTATCAGCAAAATCAAACAATCCTTCCCTGAACATAGTTTTATTGGTGAAGAGGGTGGCATAGTAGCCGGCGATGAAGATTTTAAATGGATCATCGACCCTTTAGACGGCACCACTAATTTTATCAAAGGTATTCCCCACTTTGCCGTCTCCATTGCTTTAATGCACAAAGGTCGTTTAGACCAAGCTGTGGTATTTGATCCTATCCGTGGTGAATTATTTACTGCCAGTAAAGGTGCAGGCGCCCAGTTGAATGGTTTCCGTATCCGTGCAAGCAAAGCACGTGAGCTTAATCAAACCGTATTAGCCACTGCTTTTCCTTTCAAAAACAAAGCTGTCCTCCCTCAGTATATGGAAAGTTTTAGCAAAATATTTGCTGAATGTGGTGATATACGTCGCAGTGGTTCTGCGGCCCTAGATTTGGCCTATGTGGCTAGCGGTCGTTTTGACGGTTACTGGGAGCGTGGTTTAAAACCATGGGATATTGCTGGCGGCGAGTTGTTGGTGCGCGAATCAGGTGGTTTAGTTACCGATTTTAGTGGTGGTAACGATCCTATGCATAAGGGCGAAATCGTCGCTGGTGCCGCTAAAGTAGTACAAGCACTGGTTAAACACCTTAAATAAACTGAATTCTGCTTAAATAAAATCAAAGATATAAATGAAAGGCGAACTTAGGTTCGCCTTTTTTATAATGGGATTTTGGAAAAATAAAAATCGTCTGGATATGATTGAATTTTGGCTTTAATCCACCTATCCACTTTAGAGTGTATCACTACAATATGGATTTAATTTATCTTATAAGGAAAGCCCATGCCCTCTGTTGTTTCTCGTATTCCCGCCGCCACCAGTGAAGAAGCGCTGGCCCACTTTAGCCGCTTATTGGCTTTTGAAACTGATTGCTGGGATGTGCATTTTGCCCTTAGTAATAAACGCCAAGACTTTGTATTAATAGATGTGCGTAGTGAATTATTATTTGCTCAAGGTCATATTGATCAAGCCATTAATATCCCGCATAAATATCTCAATGCAGAACGTCTCTCAGCGTATCCAATGGATACCTTGTTTATCGTCTATTGCGCAGGGCCACATTGCAATGGCACCGAAAAAGGCGCCATAAAACTGGCCGAACTTAATCGCCAGGTGAAAAAGATGATTGGTGGTATTACAGGTTGGTTAGATGAAGGTTTTGAGCTAGTAAGTGCTTGATTTTTAGCTAATTAGGCCAGATATTATCTGGCCTAATTAGTCTTTACTAAGGCTTTTGTTGCTGATGAAAAGCATCAATATCAATGACAGTAATGGCATCTTTGATACTGGCAAAATCCTGCTCGGCAAACTGAGTACCCCGCATTTGGATCATCACTTGGCCAAATGACTTACCGTCTTGCAGTTTGTTATATAAATCAATTACATCCTGCAAACTAACTGCTTGTACCGCAGCAATTATCCGACTACGACTGTCAAAGGCATAATTTTGATCACGCCAATCACCCAAATACTCACCCATTTCTTCATTAAGATTTTTAGGGGGCTGAGTCAGTGATATCAATACACTGTTTTTGGTGGTGGCAAATTCTTCAGCACTGACCTTAGCCAATTCTGCCACATAGTTAGCGCGGAATGTATTGATACGTGCATCCACTTCTGCCAGACCTTTAGCCGGTGATTGAATATAAAATGCCGTCAACATCTGGGTTTTGTTAGTTTGACTAAAAAATCCCACTGCATATGCCAACTGCTCTTCAGTACGGATTTGTTTAAACAACGCCGGTTGCAATAGCTGAGATAGCACATTTGCCGCCGCATTATCCTTATCGTTACGTTCAGAGATATAAGCCTTAACCAAGGCTATGTCTGCCAGTTCTACATCTTCTTGCCAGTTATAGACTTGCCCTGCTTTAGGGTTTAAACGTGGTGATTCATACACATCTGAAAACTGACGGTCGGCTGGCAACTCACTCAGGATCAAGCTTGATAACTTAGCGATTTGAGCTTCGTCATAGTTTCCATAAGCAAATACTCTTAGGTTGGCTTGTTTGAGTAATTGGATTTTTAGCTCAGTTAAATCAGCTAAGGTAATAGCATCAACTTCCGCCAACAGAGCTTCATCACTGTATTCATCTAAAATGACTAACTGACTGAACTTAGGAAATAATTGGTTTAACAATATGCCTTTTTTCTTGCTGATCATGTCTGACTTAAACGCGGCTTTGTAATTAGCCAGATCACTTAGTGTCATGTTGTAAGCCAGTATGTGTTTAACTGCTTGGCTGAGTAATTCACCTTGTTTATCACTAAAGCCGGTAGCGGTAATCGACAAACCATTGTACAAACTCACACCCAAGCCCATACCACCACCGGCGGCTTCATTTTGTAACTCAGTCAGACTTTGATTTAAACCGCGATTGAGTAATTCAGCGCTGACCTGATTGCGTGCACTGGATTTACTCAGGCTGCTGTTTAAGTCTAGAGTTACCCGACCTTTAGGCTGTTCAAAATTAGCTGAATGGCCTAAAAATGCGCTGTAACCTGGTTCATTCACCAACTGTTTGGGTTTATCGGTATATTGAGCCTTAACCAAGTCGAAATTTTCCGGCATTAAGTTATTGGCTCTGGGCAAATTAAGGGCAAACTCACTGCCCAAGTCGCGCCAAACTTCTATGGTTTGAGCACTGATATCTTCAACGGCATATTTACCGGCAAAATATTCCATACCGCTATCGCTTGGTTGGTTTTTGTCGATGTAAAAAATCCGCGCATTGTCGAGGGTAAGCTGATCAAGTACACGTTGTGCTGCCTGGGGATTAAAACGCTGATATTCGTAATTACTGCTTAATACATAGTGGGTTGGCACGTGTTGTAAATCCGCCGCTATTTGCATGGCGTAGTTGTAATCATTGGTTTTTTCTTTAAAGCGGAAACTGTTACTTAGAGATTGTTTAATTTCACTGAAATATTTTTTATCTACCCCTTTGTTACGTAATAGTTCCAAATATTTAAGCACGGCGGCCATTACCCGATCGCGGTTTTGTAAGCCCGTTTCAGTCAGGTCGATATACAGGGTAAAACTTCCCGCATTGCCATATTCATCGGCGTCATAACTGGTATATAAACCTTCACTTAAGCCGGCATCACGTAAGGTAGATGCTAATGTACCGGGCATTTCGTTATTGAGTATATAGTTAACAAAACCATTAGGTTTAACTGCAAACTGCGCGGCATTATTTTCAATAACAAAACTCATGCGCAGTTGTTTCATTTCGGCTTGAGGCACGTAATGGATAATCTTTTTCAAATTATCTGTGTTAGCAACTGGCACTGTTACCTTAGGGGCAGGCGTATTTTTATTGGGAATTTTCCCAAAATATTCACGAGCGAGTTTTTCCATATCAGCTAATGGCAAATTGCTGATCATTGCTGCTTTCATCAAATTTGCTGAATAATAGGTGTGATATAAATTCAGCAAAGCATCTTGGAGTTTATTATCTGGCTTATCAGCTAAAGAAGTAAGATTACCCCAGTTAAACTGTGAAATGGGATGGTCCTGATTCAGGGTTAAACCGTCTAGCTGACCTAAAATTACCCAGTCATTGGGGCCCTTCATTGACCACTCTGAATGCACCGCATTACGCTCTTTGTCGGCGTAATGTTCGTCTAAGGTCGCTTCATAAAAGAAACCACTAAAACGCTTAAGCGCTTCAGCAAAAGCATCGTTATTTACTGCCACCATGTAATTGGTGTGGTCGAGCTGAGTATAGGCGTTTTGTGTACCGCCATTACGGCTAACAAATTCACTGTAGTCCCCGACTTCAGGATAGGTTTTGGTGCCTAAAAACAACATGTGTTCAAGATAATGGGCAAGGCCACCAAACTCTTTGGGCTCCTGAAATGAACCCACCCCAACACTTAAAGCCGCGGCAGATTTTTCAATACTAGGATCGGATACCAATACAACTTCGAGCTGGTTAGCCAATACAATGGAGCTGTACTCGCGCGTATCCATTGGGCTTTTAACTATGGCACTTTGTGTCTCGGGTAAAGTTGAGATCTCAACCTTTTGGCTTTGGCTGACGGTGCCACAAGCCGCGACTAATAAGGTCCCTGTCACCAGCATGGCTAATTTGCTACTGCGTGGTTTACATAAAATCATACTATTCCCTTTAAATGTCTGCTGTTGTCTAACACTAACTTTTGAATATAACTGAGTTAGTACTTTTTTATATTAAGAAAACTGTTAAAAAATGTGTGTCGGTTTTTACTCGTGCAAAAAAAAACCAGTTATCTGAATAACTGGTTTTTCTAAAATGGATTTAATACTCAGTATTACATGATGGGATCTTGATCCGCACCTTCTTTTTCGATCACCGTTGGCATCAAATCTTCGCGGCTTACACCTAATTTTAAGGCCACTAAACTGGCGATATAAATAGAAGAATAAGTACCAATAAAGATCCCAAACAACAAGGCTGTAGCAAAACCATGGATAGTCGCTCCGCCTAAAAAGAACAAGGCAAACAATACCAACAAGGTTGTACCAGAGGTAATAGTGGTTCGGTTAAGAGTTTGGGTTAAGGAGGTATTAATAATATCCGTTGGCTCAACATCACGAATTTTACGGAAATTTTCACGAATTCGATCAAATACCACTATGGTATCGTTGAGGGAATAACCTATTACCGCTAATACTGCTGCCAGTACGGTTAAGTCAAACTCTAAACCCAAAATAGAAAACAAACCTAAGGTTATGATCACGTCATGGGCTAAAGCGATTACCGAACCTAAGGCAAAACGCCATTCAAAACGCATAGTGACGTAGACCAAGATACACAACAAACAGATCAGCATGGCTAATCCACCTTGTTCGGTAAGCTCTTCACCCACGCTGGCACTCACAAAAGAACTGCCGCGCATTTCTGCACTGCTATCGGCTTGTTTAAGTATGGCGATGGCTTTGTCACCCAGCTCTGAAGGTTTGATGCCCTCACGTGAAGCCAAACGTATCAATACATCTTTACTTGAACCAAAGTTTTGTACCACGGCATCATTAAATTCAGAGGCCGCCAATTGGGCACGAATGGCATCTAAATCTGCGGTATTTTGATAACCGATTTCAATTTGTGTACCGCCGGTAAAATCTAATCCCCAGTTAAGTTGATTAATAGCTAAAGTAGCAAAGGAACCGAGGACTAAAATCGTTGATAAAATCGCTGCAGGAAAAGACAACTTCATAAAGTTGACTGTGTAGTTTCCACTAAATATTTGCATGGGCTGACTCCTAAATTGACAGCTTGGTCAGACGTTTACCGCCCCACCATGCATTAACTATGGCTCGAGTCACTACTATGGCAGTGAACATCGAGGTAGCGATACCGATCATTAAGGTGATAGAAAACCCTTTGATAGGCCCAGTACCCACAGCAAACAGAATAAGACCTGCTATAAAGGTGGTAATGTTGGCATCTAAGATGGTTGAAAACGCACTGTCGTAACCAAAATGAATCGCTTGTTGTGGACTACGCCCATCTGCGACTTCTTCGCGTATCCGCTCAAAGATTAACACGTTAGCATCAACTGCCATACCCACCGTTAATACGATACCTGCCATACCTGGTAAGGTTAAGGTTGCACCTGGGATCATAGACATAATGCCCACCATCATCACCAAGTTTAAACTCAGTGCTATGTTGGCGACAAAACCAAACTTTTTGTAGTAAATCACCATAAAAACTAATACCAGCATAAAACCAGCAATAATGGCTTCTTTACCTAGTTTGATGTTTTCTTTACCTAAGCTTGGTCCTACTGTACGTTCTTCAATAATTTGAATCGGTGCAATCAAGGCACCTGCACGTAATAATAAGGCTAAGTTTTGGGCTTCTTTAGGAGAGTCTAAACCTGTGGTTTCAAATTGATTACCAAATACGCCATTAATAGTGGCAACACTGATTACTGTACGTTTAGCTTCAAAGATTAACTTACCTGCTGCATCACGCTCGCCGGTAGCCTTGTATTCGATAAATACCACTGCCATGGGTTTACCCACCGCACGTTTGGTAAAGGCCAACATTTTAGCGCCGCCTTGTGAATCAAGTTTAATGGAAACCTTAGGCATGCCATTTTGATCCACACCACTGGTAGCATCAATAATATGACTGCCTTCCACAATAATGGCTTTTTTCAACAATTGTGGGCCACGACCTTCATAATTCAATAACTCAGAACCAGGGGGTACACGTCCTGCAATGGCATCACTTACATCATGTTCAATATCAACTTCGCGATATTCCAGTGTTGCAGTGGCATTAAGAATTTCTTTGGCTTTAGCGGTATCTTGAATACCCGGTAATTGCACCACGATGCGATCTGGACCTTGTTTTTGCACAACAGGCTCAGCCACACCCAATTGATTTACCCGGTTACGGATAATGGTGATGTTTTGTTTAACAGCGTAATCACGAGTCTCAAGTAATTTTTGCTCAGACATAGTAGCAAACAACACAAGATCAGATTTTTCACTGAAGACAAAATCACGATTGCGGTTTTTTAAGAAAAATTCCGCTTTATCTAACGTATCTTGATCGCGGAAATAAATTTCCAAGCCATTTTCAACCTGCTTAATGGTGCGATAACGGATATCTTCTTCACGTAATGCCGTGCGAAAATCGTTGTCGCTATCTTTAAGTGTTTTCTCTAAGGCACTATTCATGTCCACTTCCATTAAGAAGTGCACACCGCCACGTAAATCCAAACCAAGTTTCATGGGTTCACCACCCAAAGCACTCAGCCATTCAGGTGTATCAGGCGCCAAATTCATGGCCACGTAATAGTTTTCACCTAAGGATTTTTCAAGACTTTCACGGGCTCTAAGCTGAGTATCCGCATCAAGTAAACGCACTAAGATTTGTTCATTTTCTAGTACAATGCTTTTACTTTCAATGGAGGCAGCCGCTAGGTCAGCGCTAACTTTTTCAACTAATTGCTCATCGACTACCGCATTGCGGCCAGCGGAGATCTGCACTGCATGATCTTCACCGTATAAATTGGGGGACGCATACAAAGTACATAAGCCAATAACCACGGCAATTATGATGTACTTCCACAGCGGAGTTTGGTTTAACACAAGCTATTCCTTCCGTTATTCAATTATTTGGTTAAGCGCTGCAACAATGCGCAGTACTTTTAAACAAAAGTACTTAAATAAAAGCGCTTAAACAAAAGGCCAATTAAATGGCCTTCATAGTACCTTTGGGCAGAACAGCTGATACAGCTGACTTTTGGATCACGATATTAGTGGTATCGTTTAAGCCAATTTCGATAAAATCTTTGTCTTCAGATACTTTAGTGATCTTACCTACCATGCCACCTTGGGTTAATACTTCATCACCTTTGCTCAATGACGACACTAGGTTTTTATGGTCTTTCACACGTTTGGCTTGTGGACGATATAACATAAAATAAAAGATCAAACCAAACACGCCCAGCATGATCAACATTTCAAAACCACCACCAGCACCACCGGCAGGGGCACCTTGTGCATAGGCATCAGATATAAATAAACTCATTTTTTTTCCTTATTGTAATAATGTTGTTAAAAATCAAAGATGACGGCAGCAAACCAGCACCCTATAAACTGCTATAAACTGGGTATCGCCATTTGTTTTTGTGTGTAAAATTCACTGACAAAGGCATCTAAACTCTTGTTAGCAATCGCATCACGTAAACCTTTCATCACTCTCTGGTAATAATGCAGATTGTGTATGGTATTCAGGCGTGCACCAAGGATCTCGTTACATTTATCCAAATGATGTAGATATGACCGAGAATAATTTTTACAAGTGTAACAATCACATTTTTCATCTAATGGGCCGGTATCGGTTTTATGCACTGCATTACGAATTTTGACTACGCCATCAGTCACAAACAAATGGCCGTTACGGGCATTGCGAGTTGGCATTACACAGTCGAACATATCGATACCACGGCGCACTGCTTCAACTAAATCTTCTGGTTTACCCACGCCCATCAAATAACGCGGTTTATGTGCAGGGATTTTATCTGCAACATGATCAAGCACGCGGATCATATCTTCTTTTGGTTCACCCACTGACAAACCACCGATGGCATACCCATCAAAACCAATGTCTTCAAGGCCGCGCAGTGAAATATCACGCAAACCTTCGTACATGCCGCCTTGAATAATACCAAATAAAGCTGAGGGGCTATCACCATGTTCATCTTTACTGCGCTTTGCCCAACGTAAAGACAACTCCATAGAGACACGAGCTTCGCTCTCTGTCGCTGGGTATGGAGTACATTCGTCAAATATCATCACGATATCCGAACCTAGGTCACGCTGCACTTGCATGGATTTTTCTGGGGTTAACAGAATTTTTTCACCGTTGATGGGTGAACGGAAGGTCACCCCTTCTTCGGTAATTTTACGCAGTTCACCTAAGCTAAACACCTGGAAGCCACCCGAATCGGTTAAAATCGGCTTGTCCCAGTGCATAAAGTCGTGCAAATCACCATGTTGTTTGATGATTTCAGTGCCTGGCCGCAACATCAAATGAAAGGTATTACCCAAACAAATATGTGCACCTGTGGCATCCAACTCTTCAGGCGTCATGCCTTTAACCGTACCGTAGGTACCTACTGGCATAAAAGCGGGGGTTTCAACTATGCCCCGCTCAAAAACTAGGCGCCCACGGCGCGCTTTGCCATCTGTATTATCTAATTCAAATTTCATTTAATTTATCCTGCTGACCAGAAAACAGTCCGGTGCTAAAGATTGCATCCCCTTCATCCTTAAAACCGCACGTTTGTTGACTGTCTTCATTCGCCGCCGCCGTGCCATTCCAATGATTTGGGGTATATCGCGTGTAAGTTGACAATAGAGCCCAACATGCACGACAAAAAAGTCGCGGGATTATATATGAATTGCCCCAAGGGGAAAAACTAAAAAGCGACTTAATCAGTGCGCTTTTCAATAAACATCGCGTCACCATAACTAAAAAAGCGATATTGCTCGGCAATCGCTTGTCCATAGGCAGCAAAAATATGTTGTTTACCGGCAAATGCACTGACCAACATTAATAGCGTTGATTCAGACAAATGAAAGTTAGTTAACAGAGCATCGACTAATTGAAACTGATAACCGGGGTAAATAAAAATACTGGTATCGGCAAAAAATGGACTGAGTTTATTACCTGCTTTAAGCGAGGCTTGAGCCGCAGACTCCAAGGAGCGCACCGACGTTGTGCCCACCGCAATTACCCGCTTGCCTGCAGCCTTGGTTTGCAATACTGCATCCACTACATTTTGCGGAACTTCAGCGTATTCAGCATGCATTTGATGTTCAAGAATATTATCAACTCTCACCGGCTGAAACGTGCCGGCCCCAACATGTAAGGTTACAAATGCGGTATTCACGCCTCTATTTTTAAGAGTTTCTAATAGTGCTTGATCAAAATGTAAACCAGCAGTGGGTGCAGCAACCGCGCCCGGCACTTGATTGTAGACGGTCTGATAACGTTCTTTGTCTGAATCTTCGTCTGGTCTATCAATATAAGGAGGAAGCGGCATATGGCCAAATTGTTCCAGCACCTCTAACACCGGCTCCTGGGTCAAAAATTTAAGTTCAAACAAAGCATCATGGCGCGCCAGCATCTCAACCTGAATGGAGGATTCGAGTATTAATAAGCTCCCCACTTTAGGTGCTTTACTGGCTCTGACATGAGCCAATACCCGCTGTTCGTCTAATACCCGTTCAACTAACACCTCAACTTTTCCCCCTGACACTTTCTGTCCAAGCAAACGCGCAGGTATCACCCGAGTATTGTTAAATACTAATAAATCACCGGGCTCAATTAAATTCACAATGTCTTGAAACTGACGATGAACCACTTCACCGCCATTACCTTTAAGGTGCATTAAACGGCTGGCAGTGCGCTCTGTGGTAGGGTAACGGGCAATCAAGTGTTCAGGTAAATCAAAGCGGAAATCTGCAAGTTTCATAAGATTCTCAATATTGGTGCTGCCTCAAAATGGCTGACGGCGCATTTTAGGTATTTTTATTTATACCTGCAAATCAAACGGGATACCCAAATGCGGTTGATGTTAGAGCGATAAAGCTTAAACTTTAATCACAGTTTATTTATTGACGTTTCTCCTAAGACTGTTTTTAGCCCGCTACCATTGAGATGGTCGTGGGCTTTTTTTTTTGTCTCTAGAACAACCACTTATCGTCAATATCTTATCGCAAAGCTTAGTCAGTTTTACGAGTAATCTTATCCAAATACCCCATCAAAAATGCAGACAAAACAAAGGTGAGATGCACAATTACATACCAAAACATCTTATCATTTGAGACGTTTTCTGCATCCATAAAAACCTTAAGTAAATGAATGGAAGAAATTGCCACAATTGATGCTGCCACTTTGTTTTTTAAGGAGCCCGCATCCATTTTGCCTAACCAACTGAGCTTTTCACTGCCTTCTTGTAAATCAATTTGACTAACAAAGTTTTCGTACCCAGAAAACATCACCATCACTAATAAACCACCCACTAGGGCCATATCCACCAGCGACAAGATAACTAAAATAAGATCCGTTTCTTTGATGCTAAAAAGGATAGGTACAAGATGAAATACTTCCTGAAAAAACTTTACCGCCAATGCCAATAACGCAAAACTTAAACCTAAATAAACGGGCGCTAATAACCAGCGACTTGCATACAAGGTTTTCTCTAACAATTTTTCCACTCTTTAACTCCCTCAATATTAAACTCATTGACTGACACTTTTATTGCTCTTTTGCCGCTCTTTCGCCGCTCTATTGCTGTTCTAGAGTGCGCCCCATATCAGTAAAAATATCCAAGATATCATCACGCTCAATACGGCGCATATTAAGCACATACATGATTTGTAACAACAAATCTGCCCCCATAATTCCCTTATTAACTTTATTTCTGAGGTTATCTGCGCTTTGATCGACCCCAATGGTTAACAAACGGTCGCTCAGATCCTGATATTTAGTGCCACGTTTAGACATTTCAGCTTTAATAATACGTTGGACTAACTGCCGCCAGTCTGCGGAACGGGCTTGATTATTTATTGGTATGTTCATATTTAACTAATTACCTAGCTATTTTCAGGCCTTTTTAAAAGTCTTTTAAAAGACGCCAAAACCAAACAAATGTGACGTATAATTTACATTTAAAACAAATAATGGTCAAACGTTAAAAAATAAAAGTTGACTAAAGGTTTTTTAACTGACTACACTAGCAGCGTGATGACAGCATTGTACATCGCGCTTTGGTCATACGACATACAGGAGAGTATCCATGACTTGGGATCTTAACCAACTTGAGGCCCTATTAAGTGACAATCAAGATTTAGTTGTCACCAAAGAACAAGATTGTTTGTTAATTGCAAACAGTGATGGTATCGACGCATGGTTAGCCATCAGTGGTGAGCAAATCATTATCGAAACTTTATTGTTTGCTAAAAGCGAAGTTAAAAACTGCGCCACACTGAATGAAGAAATACTGAAGACACATATGCTCTTCCCACTCACGACTGTGGGTATTTCGCAGGTAGGTGGCGATGATTATTACACCGCATTTGGCTCCTTAAGTTCACAATCTAAGGCCGAAAGCATCATTATTGAATTAAATACACTGTTCCAAAATGTCGAAGCATTTATTGATGCTTATCAAATACATTTACAGTAACTGAGGAAACGATTATGTCAGTTTGGAGAAAATTAGTTACAGCGATTAAAGGTGGAGCCACTGAAGCGGCTCAATCAGTGGTAGACGGCCAAGCTATTCGTATTTTGGAACAAGAAATCCGTGAAGCCAAAGACGAATTACGCAAATCAGATCACGCCAGAACCCAAATACTGGCTAAATGTAAACTGGCTCAGCAAAAAGTCGCAAGTTTACAAACGTCGATTGAGCAATATGAAGCTCATGCCCGTAAAGCCGTGGATAGCGATCGTCAACTGGCCTTAGATTGTGCGCAAAAAGTCGCAGATTTAAAGACCGAACAGCAGGCTGAACAGAGTTACTTGGATCAGTTTCGTCAGTCTGAAAAACAACTGGCGAATAATATCAATCAAGCTAAAGCCAATTTAAAACGTCTTGAGCAACAGGTTGATATGGTTAAAGCCACTGAATCGGTACAAAAAGCTCAAGTTGCGGTGTCGTCTCGTCATTTAGGCGCCAATAGCAAAATGAAAACGGCGACTGAATCCTTATCACGAATTCAAGAAAAACAAACACTGCGTAATGCCGAATTGCAAGCCGCAGAAGAGTTAGCCGCGGATGAGTCGAGTGATGATTTGGAAAAACGTTTAGCTGCAGCAGGTATTAAGGGCAATGCTACCTCAGCAGATGATGAGTTAAGCCGTATTTTAGGCAAATAAACTGAGTTGGGATAAATACCTGAACTCAAATCAAGCAAAAAATGGAACAGTAATTCTGCATGCTCAGTGTAAAGGTACGTAAATTAATAATCAGAGTATTCGCAGATATGCGCTGGTACAGCATTGTACTGGCGCTATTTTTTTATGCCTGTACAAGTTGGATATTATTGTGGCTAGCAGGCGAAGAAAACTTAACCCAAACCACCAATTTTATTTATTGGTTAGCTGTGACGGGTTCCACTGTAGGTTATGGCGATCTAGCGCCGTCTACCACAGCCGGTAAATACATCGTTTCTTTTTATGTCATCCCCCTGGGTTTAAGTATCTTTGCACTGATTTTAGGCCATGGTGCTAAATGGGTGTCTGACCAATGGCAAAAAGGAGTAAGAGGTTTGAAAGATTTACATGTAGAGAACCATATATTGGTGCTGGGCTGGAATGGTCAGCGCACCATGCGCTTGTTGAATTTGCTTATCCGTGAAAAAAAGTCAGTTGCAGAAAACCCCACTATTGTTTTATGTGTGCGGGCTGAAATCACTAATCCTTTGCCTGACGACATTGAGTTTGTAAAAGTCACCACCTTTAGCAATGATCAGGACATGGATCGCGCTTGTGTGGCTCGAGCTAAAGTGATTTTGATGGATAATCCAGAAGATGATCTGACCATGACTACCGCGCTGTATTGCAGTCAGCGAAATCCCAATGCCCAAATGGTGGCATATTTTAATGACGAAACCTTGGTGCCTTTGTTGCAAAAACACTGCCCCAATGTGGAATGCACTCCCAGCGTCGCGGTTGAAATGTTAGCCAAAGCGGCTTTTGACCCAGGTTCCAGTTTATTGCACCACGACCTCTTAGATGTGGATGAAGGCAATGCTCAATATTCAGTTTCTATCCCTGAAAACGTTTCACCATTATTGGTAAGCAAGTTGTTTATTGGCTTAAAACGGGATTACCGTGCCACCTTAATTGGCTTGTCACGTGCTCACCAAAAACTCTCAATTGAGGTTAATCCTGACCTTGATCAAATAGTGAACCCAGGTGATAAGATTTTTTATATTGCCGATGAGCGCATCCAGCGTTTTAACTGGAATGAGTTCAGTGGAGAAAAATATGTTTAGCCGCTTGTTTGGTAAAAAGCCTGAACCTAAAGCCAGTACGCCAGAAATTATGGGCTTGTATCTGGGTGGTTCATTTCAAATCGAACCTCTTAAGTTACGCATGCTCGAACCGCAGTTGATTATCGAAAAGGCCGCATCGACCCACATTATTCAAGCCGTGGGCGAAGTTAATCTCGATACCGGTGGAAAAATATTACGTTTTTACACTGACGACGATGCCTTTTTGCAGGTCATTTTGGACGGCGGTGATACCGAAAACCACATTACCGATGTCAAGCTGTGGTACTTTTACAGCACGACGACGATTGGTAATGAGCAACAGTGGAAATCTTTAATAAAAGACGGAATCTCTAAAGCTCAATATCCATTGGAAGACACTCGTTTTACCCGAGTGTGGGATGCAGTAGGGGATGAATCGCCGCCAGTAGCAATGACTGAAAAGACCTATGAAGAAGACGGTGATGTCAGCGAAACCGATCAGTTTGTGATGTTGTATGAAAGACAGCTTGATGGTGGAGAAGTTGAAACCTTACTGATCAGCGCGGAAGAAAAACTGGTGAATGACAACTTTGATCGTTGTTTAGTAATAAGTACCGGTTTCAATTTAACTCAGGGTGATATTACGATTAACGGCTAAACCAATATTTATCGACTAAAAAGAGGATTCAACATGGACATGATTTTACATTCAATTGCAGGCTTGGCTAATTTTGCCCTGTATTTTGCCATCTCAGTGGTACTACTTTTTGTTTTTAAGATTATTTACGCCTTTGTCACTCCCCACGACGAATGGAAGTTAGTCAAAGAGGATAAAAACCTCGCAGCAGCTGTCGGTTTTGGTGGTGCGATGATAGGTTTCAGCATTGCTTTGGCAGGTGCCGCGACTAATTCCCTGTCTATCATTGATTTTGTAGTATGGGGCATAGTAGCCATCATCGCCCAATCAATAGCTTTTGCGCTGCTACGTTTTACTTTTATGCCAAAAATTGCCGAACGCATTAACCAAAACGAAGTCTCCGCAGGCACTATGTTAGCGGCGATGTCAGTATCGGTTGGTCTGCTTAACGCTGCTTGCATGAGCTATTAGGAGGATTGATATGCGTCCTGTAGTTACTTCATACCAAGGTACTCCACAAAGAGTTACCACACAAAAACCGAGTCAGAAACGCTCGAGTTCAATCAATATATCCCGCATGCGTAAGGGTTTTAGTATTAAGCCTTTAGCTTTGGGCATAGCTGCGATTTTTCTCAGCGCTTGTGGCGAAGAAAAGGAACAGGCCACCATCTACACAAATGCAGATGAATGCGCCGCGGCCAACCCCAGTATGGCCGAGCAATGTAGAACGGCCTATCAGCAAGCAGTAGAAGAAGCAGAGCGCACAGCGCCTAAATATGCTTCTGCCCAAGATTGTGAAACGGATTTTGGCACCAATCAATGTAGGGTTGTTCGTAACGAAAGTGGCTCATTTTTTATGCCCTTTATGGCTGGCTACATGCTGAGCAATTTATTGTCGCCTCGGGGTTATTACAGCCAGCCAATGTTTACTTCCTATTCGGGTAATTCACCTTTTCGTAATCGCTGGGTTGGCTCAGACGGTTATGATTTTGGTGATCAGCGCCAACGTAATATGCGGGTTAACAAAGAGGTGTTTAAACCTAAACCTACAGTGGCAAAAACCATGAGTCGCGGCGGTTTTGGCAGTAGCGTACGAGCAAAATCCTCATGGGGCAGTAGTTCATCTAAAAGCAGTTGGGGCGGTTAATCTAAGTACCATGTTAAGAGTAGGTATTCAGGAACGGCAAAATTGGCGTAAAAAAGCAGCCGAATTTGGTTTTAGCTTTCATACCCTACAAGGTGAACCTTATTGGGATGAAAGCGCCTATTACCAATTTACCCTCCAACAAATTGAGCAGGATATAGAAGAGCCTACCTTGGAAATTCACCAGCTGTGTTTAGCTGTGGTAGACAAGGTAGTTAAAGATGAAGAGTTGCTACAAAAATTTCAGATCCCCCACGAGTTTTGGCAACCTATTGCAGACTCATGGCAGGCTAAAACCCCGAGTCTATATTCTCGTTTAGACTTTGCTTATCATGGCAAAGGCCCAGCAAAACTCTATGAAAATAATGCAGATACACCTACGTCTTTGTATGAATCTGGTTTTTGGCAATGGCTGTGGTTAGAAGACCAAGTCAATGCTGGCAAGCTCAGCAAACAAGCCGATCAATTTAATTCTCTACAAGAAAAGCTCATCCACCAACTAAGCAACATTGCTGATTTTTACGGAATAAACAGTTTGCATTTTGCGTGCTGCAAAGACACGACTGAAGACCGTGGCACAGTACAGTACTTACAAGACTGTGCCAGTGAAGCGGGTTTAAGCAGCCCTTTTGTCTATATAGAAGATATTGGCCTGAGCGAGTGTGGTCACTTTACCGACCTGCAAGACCATGTCATCAATTCCCTATTTAAGCTTTATCCTTGGGAATTTATGCAACGTGAAGAATTTGCTACGGCCATCATACCGGCACAAGTGAACTGGATTGAACCCCTGTGGAAATCCGTATTATCTAACAAGGCTTTACTGCCGATGTTATGGAAAATGTTCCCTAAGCACCCCAATCTATTGCCCTCTTATTTTGAAGACGATTTAAGTGAAGCAAGTGAGACTAAATTAATTAAAAAGCCGCTATTCTCCCGCGAAGGCGCCAATATTAGTTTACTTGAGAATGGTAAAACCATTGTTACTGGCCAAGGTCCCTATGGTGAAGAAGGATTTATTTATCAAGCCTACGCTCCCTTGCCTACCTTTGGCAAAAATCATACTTTGATTGGCTCTTGGTTAGTTAACGATCAAGCCGCAGGTATTTCGGTACGTGAGGACTCCTCCCCTATCACTCAGGATCTTTCGCGTTATTTGCCACATATTATTTTGTGACAATTGGACACGACTAAAACATAAAAATTAATTCAGACTATGGCCTAGGGTAGTCACAGTGGTCAAACAGGCTTATATGAATGTACTAACAAAAAAATGGGATACTAAACAACAAATCAAATGGATAGTTATCCTGTTGGCGGTATTAGTCGCCATTGAAGTGATCAATCTATTTAGCGGTAGAATGCTCAATCAATTAGGTAATATCCCTCGCTATGTACCCGGTTTAAAAGGCATTATTTTAGGACCGTTTATTCACGGTAGTCTGCAACACTTTTTGTCTAACCTTATACCTGTGGCTATTTTCACCTACCTCATGTTGCAATACGGTCTTAGGCGCTATTTACTGGTCAGTCTGTGGATCATCATTTTAGGTGGGATTTTAGTCTGGTTGTTTGGCCGCTCTGCCAGCCATATCGGAGCCAGTGGGCTGATATACGGCTATTTTGGTTATTTAGTTTTGGCAGGATTTTTAAGTAAAAGCTTCAAACTACTGATCATTTCTTTACTCGTCGCGTTTTTTTATGGAGGACTGATTTTTGGTGTTATGCCCACCAGCCCTTTTGTGTCTTGGGAATCTCATTTATTTGGTTTTGCGGCGGGGTTAATTGCAGCCAAACTTTGGGCTAAACCAAAGTAGTTCTGGTTGTTGAAAGTATTGATAGGTCTGCACAAGCAATCTGCCTATAATGGCAAAGCAAATATAGAATTACAGTAGGGTTAAAATGAGCGAAGAAAATCAGAAAAAACCGGGTGGCATGTTAGGCAATTTAGCATTCAATATTGTAATCCCTGTATTGATCATGACCAAGTTGAGCGGAGAAGACAGCCTGGGTCCTGCTTGGAGCATAGTGGTAGCACTACTATTCCCTATCGGTTTTGGCCTATGGGATTTAAAACAATCAGGTAAGGTGAATGCTTTTTCCATACTGGGTATTGTTAGTGTTATTCTTACTGGCGGTATCAGTCTATTAAAACTTCCGGCTGAATATATCGCTATTAAAGAGGCTGCAATTCCTGCGATCATAGGTTTAGCCGTATTGATTACCCAACGTACCAGTAAACCACTGCTCAAGGTGTTTGTTCTAAACGAGCAAATCATTAATTGGCAGAATCTTAATCAATCACTCGAAAACACCGGTACACACTCTTTGTTTGAAAAAAAGATGGCAATTAGTTCGTATATTGTTGCGGGATCTTTTTTCTTATCAGCGGCCCTTAATTACATACTAGCCAAAGTCATCTTAGTCAGCCCACCTGGCACCACCGAATACACTGAAGAACTAGGACGTATGACGGCGCTAAGTTACCCCGTTATCGTTATCCCCAGCATGATCATGCTGCTTGGTGCCCTATGGTATATCTTTGCCCAAATCAAAAAACTTACGGGTCAAGAGTTGGATCACTTTTTAGCCGAAACTAAATAAACCATTAGCTTTTAGTTACGAGCTTCGAGTGGCGAGCTAAAAACAACGCACTGCGTTAAATAAGCCTAGAACTAAACCGAAAAACGCCAGTATTAAACTGGCGTTTTAATTTTAAAACGTCGAACTAACTATTTTTTACCTAATAATTTAAAAACGTTTTTTGCTATATCAGTATTGTCCAGATGACCACGAAACAAATCACTACCCGGCCCCTTGGCAAAAATTTGCACATCCACACCGGTATGTCCGCTGGTTGTCCAACCAGTATGACTGCGAACATCTAGTATTGACTTAAGCGCTTTATAATACGCTTTACTATCTTTTGAATTAATTGCTGTTAACTTGGATTGTTCCTCGTCATTAAGCTCAAAACCAAGTTGTTCATTGGCCACAGCAATTCGATCTTTAGCATCCACCAACAAACTGGCAATATTAGAAGGGGAGCTTTTCAAACCATGTAAAAAACTCGGATCCCATTCGTACTTACCACGGGCACCTATCGTCATGCCGCCAGTACTATGATCAGCTGTTACCACAAATAGAGTGTCTGGGTGTTGCTCTACGTAATCGGCTAACCATTGTAGTGTAAGGCCCAAATCGTGCATTTCACCCATGGCAGCGGCGATATCATTTGAATGCCCACCCCAATCAATTTGGCTACCCTCTACTAACAAAAAGAAACCTTTATCGTTTTCCAATTGTTTTACTGCCGTATTCACTAAGGCAGGTAAACGTTGTTTGTTCGGCGCATCTAGTGCCCACGCCAAGCCGGTATCATCAAAGAGACCAAGCAAGGGTTTGCCAGTGCTAACGTTAGCCAGAGCGGCCATGGTATCAATATATTCGTAACCCGCTTGCTTAAACTCCTCAACCAGATTGCGGTCTTTACGAATAAAATACGTCCAACCACCACCTAACATTACATCCAGTGTAAATTGACCATTAATCCTTTGATCAAAATAACTATTGGCGATTTCATCGTAATTTTGCCGACTAACATTGTGAGCCGAAAACCCCGCAGGGGTCGCATGGTTAATTTGTGAGGTGACGGCTACACCTGTTTTACGCCCCTGTTGTTTGGCGTATTCCAACACGGTTTGCACTGGCTGTTTGTTAATATCCATGCCAATGGCGCCATTATAGGTTTTTACCCCAGTGGCTAAAGACGTAGCGCCTGCGGCTGAATCGGTAACATATCCATTAGATAAATCTGGATGGGTACTTGCCATCCCCACCAATAGTTGATCAAATATGGTCAATTCTAATTCTGGAGTATTCTTATCATCCATGTACATACGATAAGCTGTTGTATATTCAGGTCCCATACCATCGCCCACCACCATTATGATATTTTTAGGGGCTGGGCTCGCCAATACGCTACTACACACGCTAGCTAATAGTAAAATTGCACTCTTTTTCATCCAATCTCCAGAGGGTTTCTTCAAATTTGGCAGGGCAGTATAAGTCAGGTTAATGACAAAATGACTATAAAAATTGCAGAGAAATCCATAAACTTTAAAACAATCTATGTAAAGCTATATCACAAGGTTAGGACTAGCCTTTTATTCTTCTATATTAAGGACTTGGCGCATACGCTGTTGCACAACATCGACTAACAAATCGGGCTGAAACTTTGAAATAAAACGGTTACAACCGACTTTTTCCACCATGGCTTCATTAAAACTGCCACTTAATGAGGTATTTAAAGCGATGAACAAATTGCTCATTCTGGGATCTTGACGAACTTCGGCAGTTAAGCGATAACCATCCATTTCTGGCATTTCAGCATCGGTGAACATCATGAGGATTTCGTCTGTGACTGTTTTGCCTTCATCAGCCCAACTGCGTAATAAGTTCAGGGCTTTCAAACCATCTTTTTGTTCAATAATTATGATACCAAGCTGTTGCAGCGTTTCTCTGATCTGCCAACGTGCAGTTGCCGAGTCATCAACAATAAGTATCTTTTTACCTTTAAGATGCTGAGTTACTTGATCATCCAGTACTTCAGCTGAAATAGTGGTGTCATACTCAACAATTTCCGCTAAAACTTTTTCAACATCAATAATTTCAACTAGTTCTCTTGCTCCTTCAATGTCTACCTGTGTGATGGCGGTTAAGTAATTGTTTTTACCCGCGGTAGAGGGAGGAGGCTGAATATTACTCCAAGAGGTATTAATGATGCTCATGATCTGACCAATAAGGAAACCTTGTACACTGCGATTGTATTCCGTGATGATCACATTAGCAGGCTGATAATCTGTTTTATTGGCCATTTTTATCGCAGCTCGTAAATCGATAATAGGGATCGACGAGCCCCGGTAGTTTGTTACACCTTTGAGATGAGCATGAGAGCCAGGTAGTTGATTAAGTAAAGGAACGGTAATGACTTCTCTGACTTTAAATACGTTTAACGCAAAAGTATGGCGAGTACCCAATTTAAACATCAATAACTCAAGTCGGTTTTCTCCAACCAGTTGAGTTCTTTGATCAATGGATGCTAATAATTCTGACATATTTCCCACCGTTTCTATTGAGCTGGCCATAATAAATGCATATTAAAACGCATTCATTCTCATGAATAGTAGCCACTGTGTGCACAAACACCTAACTGTTCAACTTATAATCGTAATCCAATCACAACAACCATTCACAACATGAATAACGAAAATGAAATATATAGTATTTTTATATGTGTATTTCTGACTTAGGATGTTTGCAACGTGGTGAACACAATAATAATAAGGTTCCCATATCGCCTTACCCTACAAACAAAAGGAACATCCTAATGTCACAGTATCAAAATAATATTGCTTCTGTCGAAAAACTTGTCAACCAACAGCTGGGTACCTGGAAAGCAATTAGCCCTGCTTACGCTGCTCGCATGCAGATCCAAAACCGCTTTAAGACAGGTTTAGACATAGCCAAATATACTGCCGCTATTATGCGTAAAGATATGGAAGATTATGACAGAGATCCAACTAATTACACTCAATCCTTAGGTTGTTGGCACGGTTTTATTGGTCAACAAAAGATGCTAGCGATAAAAAAACATCATGGTACTACCGATAAACGCTACTTATATTTGTCTGGCTGGATGGTGGCGGCGTTACGTTCTGAATTTGGCCCCCTGCCCGACCAATCCATGCATGAAAAAACCAGCGTACCTGCCCTCATCGAAGAGTTGTATACCTTTTTACGTCAGGCGGATGCCCGTGAACTAGGTGAATTGTTCAAGCAATTGGACCAAGCTCAACAAGAAGGGCTAAATACCAGTAAAATCATGGCACAAATTGATAACTATCAAACCCATGTGGTGCCCATTATTGCTGACATTGATGCCGGTTTTGGCAACGAAGAAGCTACCTACCTATTAGCGAAAAAAATGATCGAGGCAGGTGCTTGTTGTATCCAAATTGAAAACCAAGTATCAGATGCCAAACAATGTGGTCATCAAGACGGCAAAGTTACCGTACCCCATGAAGACTTTTTGGCCAAAATAAATGCGGTACGTTACGCATTTTTAGAACTGGGCGTAGACGACGGTATCATTGTTGCGCGCACGGATTCATTAGGCGCTGGTCTTACGCAAAAAATCCCCGTGTCACAACACGTTAATGATTTGGCCGCCCAATACAATCAGTTTTTAGATACTACGGAAGTAAGCAGCGTAAACGACTTAGCTGAAGGGGATTCGGTATTAAAACAAAACGGCAAATTAGTAAAACCCACACGTTTGCCCAATGGTTTATACAAATTTAAAGACGGTAGTGGTTTTGATCGTGTAGTACTGGATTGCATCACCTCCTTACAAAACGGTGCTGATTTGTTGTGGATAGAAACCGAAAAACCTCATGTCGGACAAATAGGCGACATGGTTCGGGCTATCAGACAAACTATACCCAATGCAAAGTTGGTATATAACAACTCTCCTTCTTTTAACTGGACTTTAAGTTTCCGTCAGCAGGTATTTGACCTGTGGCAAACCGAAGGAAAAGACTTGAGCAACTATCAACGTGAAAGTTTAATGTCAGCGCAATACGATGACTCAGAATTAGCTCAAGTTGCCGATGATAAGATCAGAACTTTTCAAGCTGATGCGGCCCGTGAAGCTGGCATATTCCATCACCTAATCACCTTGCCAACTTATCACACTGCTGCCTTATCTACTGATAACTTAGCTAAAGGATACTTTGGCAGCGAAGGCATGCTGGCCTACGTGAAAGGTGTACAACGTCAAGAGATTCGTCAAGGGTTAGCTTGTGTGAAACATCAAGCGATGGCGGGATCTAATCTTGGTGATGATCACAAAGAGTATTTTTCTGGTGAACAAGCCCTTAAGGCTTCAGGTAAAGATAATACGATGAATCAATTTGATGTAGCCGTGTAACTAGCCTTAATACGAAATAATTCAATGGTGCAGACTCACTAACTTCAGTTTGTCTGCACTTTGCTATTGCTAGCCCTTAAATATCTTAGCTTAAGCTTTACATCAATAACCTGAATGCAAAATTAGGTATTAAATTCTGTCATATAAAACCACTAACGCATAACCCATTGTTTTTATTATAATTAAAAAACAAAATTTTCTCTGGCCTTATAAAATCAGCCACGTAGAATTCAGCTACATAATCTATCTCTTTCAAGCCATTAAAAATATGAATATTGCCAAGATCGATCTTAACTTGCTGGTTTATTTGGATGTATTACTTCGAGAAGGCAGTGTCACCAAAGCCGCCAATCATTTAAGTATTACCCAACCGGCCATGAGTAATGGTTTAAAACGTTTACGTGATGTGTTTAAAGATCCATTATTAGTGCGCACCAGCGATGGCATGACACCAACCAAAAGAGCCACTGAACTACAGCCCGTTATTCGGGATGTCTTAGCTAAACTCGAGAGTGCTATCCAACCTGAAACCGAGTTTTCACCAATATCGAGCACTCGCACGTTTCGTATTATGGCCAGTGATTATGCCGAATCAACCTTACTTTTAGAGGTGATCAGACGCTTAAGTCAGTTAGCTCCCAATATCACTCTGGATTTAATCACCCCAAGTGACGTGAGTTTTCACGATGTTGAGCAAGGCCGTGTTGATATGGCTATCAACCGTTTTGAAGAGCTGCCACTTTCTTTTCATCAAAAGGTCATCTGGTATGACACCTTTTCTTGTGTGGTAAACAGTAGTAATCCTATTGTTAAGCAGTTTGATTTATATAATTATTTGGCGAGCAGACATATTTGGGTGAGTAAAACTGGTTTTGGTGTGGGTGTAGGGATCGACCCTACTGAAGTACAAAAACTGGGATGGGTAGACGCTGAATTAACCAAAATCGGCAAAAAACGCGATATCTGTGTATTTACTCGCCACTATCATGTGGCACTGCAATTAGCCAAAGCGCAAAACCTTGTTGCTACTTTGCCTTCTAAAGCCGCCAACTTGTATAAAAGTGACCCGCAGGTAGAAATTTTAACGCCACCTTTTGATATTCCGCCTATCGCCTTAAAAATGGCTTGGAGTGCATTATTGCAACACGATGCAGGGCATATCTGGCTAAGACGCTTAATCACGGATATTGGAGCAGAACTGAGTTAATCATCTGCTATCACTTAGCGCCTTGCACATTCATGAAATAAATAGCTGCAATGCATGGCATAAATTAAACATTATGATAATTATTCAATAATATTCGTTTAAGCAATGAATAAAACGAGCAAACAATGAATAATTATATCCAGCATGGAAACCTGCAGATTGCAGCGCAATTACATACCTTTTTAACACAGCAAGTTTTACCTGATTCAGGCTTGGTAGAGTCAGATTTTTGGATAGGTTTTGAAAAACTATTATTCGATTTAACCCCAGTTAACCAAGCTCTTTTACAAAAAAGAAATGAACTTCAACAACAGATAAATAACTTTTGTATCAACCACAAAAGCGCTTCTGCTCAGCAATATAAAAGCTTTTTAAAAGAGATTGGCTATTTGTTACCCGAGCCAGCAGATTTTACAATTACGACAGCAAATGTTGATCCAGAAATTGCCACTATGGCAGGGCCACAGCTGGTAGTACCCATTAACAATGCCCGTTTTGCCCTAAATGCCGCAAATGCCAGATGGGGAAGTTTATACGATGCCGTATATGGCTCTGATATTATTGCTGAAACCGAAGGTAAGTTTAAAGGTCCGGGTTTTAATCCAATAAGGGGCAAAGCAGTTGTTAGTTATGTACGTAACTGGCTTGACTCGTTGCTTCCTCTTGAATCTGGCAGTCATCAAACCAGTGTGGCCTACGCCATTAACACAGGTGAACTGCTTGTTACCTTGGCAGATGGCGCTACAACTCGCTTGCAAAACCCAAGTCAGCTTGTCGGTTTTAATGGCAAACAACAGCAAGCTACCAGCATGTTATTTACTCATCACGGTTTACATGTGGAATTGTTGTTTGATATTGACAGTCCTAACGCCAGTGGCGACCCCGCTACTCTCAAAGACGTAATACTTGAAGCTGCATTGACCACTATAATGGACTGTGAAGACTCAGTAGCAGCCGTTGATGCTGAAGATAAAACCTTGGTTTATCAAAACTGGTTAGGTTTAATTAAAGGTGATTTAACTGCAGAAGTACAACAAGGTAGTAAATTAGTAAAACGACAATTAAACCCAAATCGTGAATACCAAGACTTTCGCGGCAGCAGCTTTAGCTTAAATAGCCGTAGCCTGATGTTTATCAGAAACGTGGGGCATTTGATGACCAGCGATGCCATATTGTGTCAGGGCGAGCCCATCCCCGAAGGCATTATGGATGCTGTAATCACCTCCTTAATAGCTAAACATGATTTGCTTAATCATGGCCAATACAAAAACAGCCTAACCGGCAGTATTTACATTGTTAAACCTAAAATGCACGGCCCTGAAGAAGTCGCGTTTACTGATACCTTGTTTGCGCGAGTAGAACAATTATTAGCTCTGCCACCCAACACTATCAAAATGGGCATTATGGATGAAGAGCGCCGCACCAGCCTTAACTTAAGAGCCTGTATACATGCTGCAAAAGCCCGCGTGGTATTTATCAATACTGGATTTTTAGACCGTACCGGTGATGAAATCCATACTTCGATGTTACTTGGTGCCTTTGCGCCTAAAGCTGAGATCAAAACCAGAGCTTGGCTAAGTGCTTACGAAAAACTGAATGTGATCAACGGCATACAAACCGGTATGTCGGGCAAGGCGCAAATAGGCAAAGGCATGTGGCCTGTTCCAGATCAAATGGCCAATATGATGCAGGCTAAATTAGGCCATGTTCAATCAGGAGCCAATACGGCATGGGTACCCTCACCTACCGCTGCTACCCTACACGCACTGCATTACCACCAGCTGGATGTGTTTTCACAACGTCAACAACTGAGTTTATTTAACTCCGGCATGTTAGATGACATGCTGCAAGTACCCTTACTAACTGCAGACCACAAACTCACACCAGACAATATTCAGGATGAACTGGATAATAATGTACAAGGAATTCTGGGATATGTGGTGCGCTGGATAAATCAGGGCATTGGTTGCTCTAAAGTACCTGATATTAATAATGTAGGTTTGATGGAAGACCGCGCCACGCTGCGTATCTCAAGTCAACATATTGCCAACTGGCTGGAACATAATATTGTTAGTGCAAAACAAGTAGATAAGTCGTTATTAAAAATGGCCAAATTGGTGGATGAGCAAAATTGTAGTGATCCAGACTATATCAGCATGACATCCAATACTCAGGACTCTATTGCTTTTCAAGCCGCTCACCAGTTAATTTTTAAAGGCAAAGAGCAAGCTAATGGTTATACCGAGCCAGTTTTGCATACAAGGAGGCGGGAATTTAAACAGACTCACAGAAAGAGCAGTAAAAGCCAAACTCAATTATCTTAAGGTTGATCTAGTTGCTTGGTAAACACATGTTTGCCAAATAACATTTGCATTATTGCCACGCCGCTTTTGGTGAATAAATGGTAAATCAGTATATGTAGCGGCATTTTTTGAAAATGCCCTCTGAGCAGTACCAAAAACTCTGCCAATCCAAAAAACTTAGGCTGACAAATAGGGTGATTTGGTTGTAAGGTGTTGGTATAAATAAAATCCAAAAAAGCAATATTCCAAGGTCTGAATTGGGCTATAGCATTCTCTGCATAATCTGGGATTTGAGTGCCCAAAAATCTATGACAATAACGACAGGCTAAAAACAACTCCAGGCCAAAACCTGTTTCTTTAGCGAGACGAATTAAACCCAACCAAAACTCTTTATTATTGTTCGACATCATCAAAGTATGGATATCAATAAGATCCCTATAACCCTTTTTGACTTCTTCATTAAAAAATAAATGAATTAAACTGTGCAAGGTCATCGCTGGTGCGGATAACACCTGAAATCCTTCAGGCGTTTTTACGCTTTGTTGCATAAACAAACTTGGCTGAATCTGCCGGCCAGAAATAAGAGGCACAATGTTATGGTGAATATCGACAATAGTACCTCGCTTACCATGTCTTAGTGGAGGAATTTCATGCGCCCATTTACGATAATATTTTTCATCATGGCTGGTTAATTCTTGGCTTAACCACCCCAATAAACGCATCTTTTTCTCTACGCCTTCGATCGATTCTTTATCCGTCAATAAATCAATATCATTGTAAATACGCCCTTCACCAACAGCAGCATTGGCCAAAGTATAACCCGCACCTTTAAGAAAAATTAACTCTCCGCCCTGATCTGACAGATCACGAGTTAATTCTGCCGCTTCATATTTAACCTGCATTTTATGGTTTGTGGCTAAGATATCCGCATTAAGAAAATGACGTTGTATCCGTGTAGGTATGCGCTCAAAAAAAAACGTTTGTTTGAACCGCGCTGAATAACAGGCTAGCAACTGCTGATGGCGTAATATTAATACTAAATTCTGCCACTGATTAAAAGTAAACTTGGTGGCACTTTCAGGTGAGACATAAACTCGAATGACTAAGTCAGCAGAAATATCATGCATTCTCAATAATTTCCTGTTGTAAAAAATCAGCCACATCTTGCAAATTATTATGGAAAATTTCGAAGGTTTTTACTCCATCAATGATATTGCTTAAGGTTTTAAACGCTACATCACGCAACATCCCGTAATTGATAGCATTATCTACCAACTGCATAAAGGCTTGGGTTTTGTCTAACTGATAAATTTGTAAGTCTTGATTAGCGCGATAATTGGGAAATACCACGGCCACCAACTCGGCTGGTGTTACTTGATTATCCCAGCTTAATTCAGGCGGAGAAAGGTGGATCACGTCGCCCTTATGAGTGTCTTTTGCAATGTCGGAAAATTTACCATGTGGAAACAAGTTTTTTGCGATATCGATTGACTGATTCTTCAAACATATTGGTCTTACAAAAGGAATTACCGTTTTAGTCAACGGCACGATGAGTGCCATTTCGTCTGAAAACAAACGCCAACCGTTATGGGCTAAATAAGCCGTCAGCGTGCTTTTACCTGAACCTGGAGGTGCTGGAAACAATATCGCTTTATTACCTTTAGCCAAAACGGCAGAGTGGATAATTACGTGCTGTAGTTCATTAGCTGCTACTGTCCAATTCATTCCCCATTCCAAAAATGCGTAAGCTTTTTGAAAGCTTAAGGGTTTAAAGGGTTCTAGTTGATCACAAAAAAACTGCGCTTGAGGTCGAATAAACGAGCGTATCCCAGAGGATTTTTTAACAGAAAGTTGATAATCAGCACTTTCTTCAAAATTTTGTATTAATTGTTTGCCATAGATAGTTGATAGATTTTGAATGACTTGAGGTAAATCAGTTTTAACTGAAAAGGAAAAAGGATGTAAATCTAATAAGTAGTTTTTCAGCATCGATTAACTTATCCCAAGCTTTATAAATCCCTTGTTTACAAGAGATTCGACAACCAATTTAT
The DNA here is from genome assembly GCF_001565895.1 of Paraglaciecola hydrolytica. GTDB lineage: Bacteria > Pseudomonadota > Gammaproteobacteria > Enterobacterales > Alteromonadaceae > Paraglaciecola > Paraglaciecola hydrolytica. Next base: position 157,805 of record NZ_LSNE01000006.1, on the reverse strand, counting down.
TTTCTTCCGATAATTCTATTTTGGAGGGAGTGGATAACAATTGAGTTAATTCTAGTTCGCTTAACTTTACACTTAATGTCTCACCAGAGATTGAATGTAAAAATACACAACCAGAAAGATCACAAAAGGAGTGCCAAAGCACTCCTTTATTTAGTATGTATTTCAAACTAAAACCATTGAAGCTAAAATTTAAAGTATAAGTGATTTAGCAACTCGAAAAGCCACTATATTCACTAATTGTTTTATTCAATGTTATACCAGTAGATGCAGCATTATTTTTTGCCGAATTATATAAAAAAGATGCAAAGACCGATTTACTATTATGATGAAGCTCTAATACAGGGTAAAAAACACCAGAACCATTATCATGGTTAATTGCGTTTAAGTACATAACAACCATACTAACGTTAACACTGTTTATTCCACGCTTGTTTTTATTGCTATTGCTATTGTTGTTGCTGTTATATGCATCGAATATTTGACCAAATGTGAAATCATCGTCGCCTCGATTTCCATGTTTATCAAATGGTTTACCACCAAAAACATGTTTAAACGACATACCTCGATAGTTATCATTGTTAAATGAAGTTACACCCAATAATTTAGTGCAATCACCTTGATCGAAGTTTGAACCATGCCCAGAAGCCGCAATAGAGCCATTTGAAGTTGCCCAAGCAGAGCGCCCAGGAATTGAAGCAATAACAGCACCAGCAGAGGCACGTTTTAGAAATGTTCGACGCACGCTGGTATTAGCGTCTGTCGATGGGACATTGCTGTCTGGATTATCAAGATTCATACTATTTCCTTAAATTTAACTTCTTTAATTTGATAGCAATTTACAAGCCACAAGTTAAGCGATTGAAATACAAAGATTTATTTTTTTCAAAAATCTATTTCGTAAAGTATTCTGACACAGAATATAAAATAATGATTATTATTTATAAATTTGCACCATTTGCAAGCACCTTAAGGTACTTTATCGGAATGGCATAACTAATACCTGATGGTTTTTCAAGCACTGTCTCTTTGCTTTCTTTAATAAACACTTTATTTAACACCCCAACAACTTCGCCATTATCGGCATTATAGAGAGGACTACCGCTATTACCTGGATAGGCGGTTATATCAAGTTGATAAATAAGATAAGGGTTTTTGAGTTTTTCTAGTAACTTGTTACTCAACATATTTGAATTAACACTGGGGATAACATCCGGGCTGGATGCAGCGACAATGCCTCTGTGAGTAGCTGGAAATAACCCTAAGATAGCGCCAATCGGAAAACCTGTTAATAGTACTTCAGCACCGTCATTCAGCATCTCATCGCTAGCTAATACAACAGGCGTTAATTTAGTGTCCAATTTTAAAATGGCGAGGTCATGAATGGGATCTTTGGCAATGATTTCTGCCCTGTGTATATTGGGTGCTCGGCCAGAGCCAGAAAACACGATATGATATTGCACCACTTTAGGATCTAAATCGTGAGAAACCACGTGATAGTTAGTCGCCACCAAACTACCGTCACCAAACACAAAACCAGTACCTCGCAGTTGATGAGTTTGCGCACCAAGTGCATCGTATAATCCAACACCAACAACCGAGGGTTTAATTTTTGCCACGACAGCTTCGATTGAATGAGCATGAACATTACTAACAATAAAAATTAGACTTGTTAGCTTAAAAAAACTAAACACTAAAGTTCTAAACATACATCTCATCACTTTTCTAGTTGTAATCAATAAATATAATGACAAATATACATAGTCACCGCCAGCAGACTTTATTATTGTTATAAAAACTATGTTACAAGAATTACTCTAAAGGATATTTAATGAAAGTTTTAGTAACCGGTGTCGCGGGATTTATTGGTTTCCACGTTGCCAACTACCTCATTAGTAGAGGAGATACTGTTGTTGGGATAGACAATATCAATGATTATTACGACATCAAATTAAAACAAGGGCGTTTACAAGAGCTTGCCATACACAAGGATGCCCATTTATTTACCTTTATTAAAATGGATATTGCCGAACGCTCAGCAATGGAGACTCTTTTTGCTGAACAACAGTTTGATAAAGTCATCCATCTTGCTGCTCAGGCAGGTGTTAGGTATTCGATCGAAAATCCTCATGCCTATATCGACAGTAACATCGTTGGTTTCATGAACATATTAGAAGGCTGCCGTCATCATAAAGTACAACATCTTGTTTATGCTTCATCAAGTTCAGTATATGGTGCCAATGAAGCTATGCCCTTTTCCGTTAAAGATAATGTAGATCATCCCGTCTCTTTATATGCAGCAAGTAAAAAAGCAAATGAGTTGATGGCACATACTTATAGTCATTTATATGAGCTACCAACCACTGGCTTGCGCTTTTTCACCGTTTACGGCCCATGGGGTAGACCTGATATGGCCTTGTTTAAATTCACTCAAGCCATACTAAAAAATCAAGCTATCGATGTTTATAATTTTGGTAACCACCGCAGAGACTTTACTTACATTGATGACATCGTAAAAGGCATCATATTGTCATTGGATCAAAATGTTTGCGGTAACAAGGCTTGGAATGGTCAACACCCTGATCCCAGTACCAGCAAAGCCCCCTGGAAAATTTATAATATTGGTGCGCAAACTCCAGTCAATTTATTAGAATTTATTGAAACTCTCGAAACCGCACTAGGAAAAACAGCACAAAAAAATCTACTACCAATGCAAGCTGGTGATGTACCGGATACTTATGCTGATGTATCCGCGCTCAATATTGATGTTGGATACAACCCATCAACCAATTTAGTTGATGGCATAGGCCAATTTGTTAGTTGGTATAAAAAATTTTACGGATAGTTACGTATGATTAGTAAAATCGTTTTACACACTACGTCCACTAGATTTTGTTAACTAAGGCTGTTAATTATGCTTGCTCAAATAGCGTCAGTGCTAAGCTCTCCCTTAGTTCATGCGCCCGTTTTTTACTTACTTATCGTTTCGATTGGCGTTTTTAGCTCACGCAAAAAACTTTTTAAATATTTATCTTTTATTCCAATTGTGTGGTTTTTTTTATGCAGCATGACATATCCCAGTGTCAGATTAGTTAAACCTTTGGAAGATCAATATCCCGTCATCAATATCGAGTCAAAAACATGGCGAGATGCACAAGCTATAGTGGTACTTGCCTGCAACTATTTTGAGGATGAAGAACTTCCTTTTGTTTCGCGCTGGCCTAACTGTTCTTTGCAACGAAATATGCATACTGCAATGATGTATCAAGCCTATCCTTTGCCTATATATTTAGCAGGAGACGTTCTTGGTCACAATGACAAAATCGCACAAGCTATGCACAACAAACAGTTCTTTGAAAAATTCGGTGTGCCGGCAGAGGATATTTTTACAATTGCAAAAGGAAGAAGTACTGAAACCGAAGTCTCTGCTTTAGTGTCAATTCTCGATGGAAAAAAGATCGCTTTAGTTACATCAGCGAGTCATTTACCTAGGGCCGTAGCCTATTTTTCAACTCTTGGGATAGACGTAATACCTGTACCAGTCGAACATTTTAGCCGTCGAAAAATTGAATTTAGCCTTGGCTTACCCAATGCTCTCAGTTTATATAGAAGTGAGCGCGCGATTCATGAATATCTTGGTTTAATTTATCAACGGTTTTTATTGTGAAATTTTACTTTAGCTAGTTCTGGACGATAATAAACTCGATATTGTTGTTAATTAAGGAAAACATGATGCGTAGGATTGTTTTACTATGAGTAAAATTGTACCTATTTTTTCAGGGGGAGGAACTAGATTATCAGCTCATATTGGCATTCTAAAAGCGCTCGATGTACTGAACATTGAATTCAAACATATAGTAGGAGTATCTGGCGGATCAATTGTTTCTTCGCTTTACTGTTCTGGCATGCCACTGGAAGAAATAAAACAGCTAGCCTTAGATACTGATTTTAGAGAATTCCGAGGGTTTTCTCTTATTAGGTTAATTACTCAGGGCGGATTGTGTTCTGGTGATAAATTCGAAAAGTGGATGGATAAACTGTTAAATGGAGCCACATTTGACGATATCGAAAAAGATTTACATATATTAGCAACTGACGTAAACGGTGGTGGGCCTGTAATTTTTAATAAAACAACTTCTCCCAAACTAAAAGTGTCAAAAGCCGTTCGGTTTTCAATGTCAATTCCCCTTTTTTTTAGTTTCCAAAGCTATGGAAGTCACATTTTAGTTGATGGGGCGATATTATCAGAAGATGCGCTTTATAATGATTGGGCCGGTGATGGCACTAAGATTATTTGCTTCAGATTAAAAAGCGATCAAGTCAGCGAACCTAAATTCAAAAAAAGTTGGTTGCCAATTAAGCAATATGTGATGATGCTGATAAGAACTTTTATGACCGCTATGTCAAGAGAATATGTGCACGACAATCATTGGCAGAATACTATAGTAGTCAATACTGGCGTACTTTCTCCGGTTGATTTCAATGTATCTCTTGAGCAAAAAGAACAACTATTTAAAGTCGGGTATGAGACAGCTTTGGAGTTTGTACCTAAACGTTTGTCTGATCATAAAAGAGATAAAAATGTCCCCAACGTTAGTTTTAGTGGATCATAAGCAATGAAAAACCTGAGAAAATATGCAGATAAACCCATAATTGGCGTATTGATTAAAAAAATGCTGAATTTTGTGGTGAGCCGACAAGCTAATCAAATTTCTCAGCATTTTTCAGAATATCTGCAACCAGTAGTCGCGTTTACTCCTGAACTTCAAGCAGAGTCATATAAGATTAGGCACAATGTATATTGCGAAGAGTTAAACTTTGAAGACTTAAGAAGCAACTCTCAAGAAACTGATGATTTTGATGGGCACTCAACACATTGTTTAATTAAACATATCCCAACAGGATCATATGCCGGAACAGTAAGAATTGTAAGAACACAAAGCGCAGAACAACTGTTACCCATTGAAAAGTATTGTATTAGCTCAATTGATGAAAAAAGTGTGCACCCCAGTGATTTTCCCAGAGAACATATATGTGAAATATCCAGATTAGCCATCCCAGCACAATTCAGAAAACGTGCTGCGGATAAATTTAGTGGCTCTGCAACAGGTGCAATTAACGAACATAGTTACTCTGAAAGGGAACTAAGGTGTTTTCCATTTATCGCGGTTGGATTATATCTTTCTGCGGCATCGATTACACTTCATCATGATATACATCACTGTTTTGTGATGATGGAGCCTAGACTTGCACGCAGCTTACGTTTTGTAGGCATACCATTTCAGCAAGTCGGCCCAGTTGTCGAATATCATGGTAAACGAGCCCCTTATTACATAAGTAGAAAATTATTAATGGAAGGTTTGAGTCCAGGATTTAAAAAAATGTTACACCACATCGAAAAACGTATAGAAATCCAATTTAAAAAGAAAGCTTAGCTTTTGAGTGCATAATGAAGACAGTTTTTACCCATCAGCAACTTATATTTTTGTCGAATTTCTTTACAATCACTTTTAGATGCATTTCACCAAAATACACAACCAATTGAAAAATAAAGATATTATTTTTTTGGCACGAACAATGCTTTATCATTCGTAGATGTAAATTCCCCAATCAAAGGATAAGACGATGAAAAATTTATTTAACAAATCAAAAGTGTTCTCAGCAAGTTTAGTACTTGCAATGGCAATGGCTGGTTCAGCAAGTGCAGCAACAATTAGTTTCGGTGGTCAAGCTGCAACTGATGGTTCAAACAAAACAAGTAGCTTTGTTCCTGCTGACAATATGATTAATGATCCAAGTCTGGGTTATTTTATTGAAACATTTGATGTAGCTACTGCTGTTCAACCTTTCGGTTCAGACAATAACACTGATTATAATATTGCAGGAGCCTCAACAGGTTGTGCAATTAACTCTCCGCTAGGTATTGTGGCGGCCCCTGCAGGTTCGTTAGGTGTTAGAACAGGTAGTGTGGCAAGTGTTGCAGCTGCGCCAGCAGGTGATACGACTTGTTATGGCTACACCACAAACAATGGTTCAGGCACAAGTTCTGTATCGATCGACTACACCGGGTTTTTAGCAGGTATTGGTGGTTTAGTACCAAGCTTAGCGGGATCATTTATTAACTATTTAGGCTTTTACTGGGGTTCAGTTGATACCTATAATACCTTTGAATTTTATTCAGATAATGTTTTAGTTAAAAGTATCACAGGTCAAGAGTTATTAACTGCTAATAGTGGTACTTCAGGCGATCAAACTGGTGATGGCTCTAACGTTTATGTTAATATAGACTTCAGCCCTGCAGAATCATTTAACAAATTTGTTGTAAAAACTAGTGGTGTTGCTGGTGAGTTTGATAATATCGTAGTTGGTTTAGATAAACGTCCACCACCTCCAGTTCCTGCTCCAGCTGGTTTAGCTTTACTAGGTTTAGGCTTGGTTGGTATCGGATTTAGCAGACGTTTCAAGAAGTAAATAGTAAAGTAATTCTAGGCCGACTTTTAGTCGGCCTTTTTTTTGCCTGTTAAATAGCTTATTAAGAGAACATATTATTCATATCTTTTTCAAAACGTTTATTTTAGAGTTTGCGTTAAAATCTTTTTGCAGGAGCAACTCATGCTGTCAGAATTATTAACAACCGAATTGGACAATAAAAAAGTTCTAATTTTGGATACAGCGGCAGCAAGCCAAAACTATGGACAAACCACTTTTTCACCACAGCTTGTAATTGATGCAGCCGTTATCGTGTTAGATGAAAGTGTCATTGGAAAGTTATTGACCTTAGCTAATCGTTATAGCTTTTGCATCTATCCCATTAGTTCTGGCAAAAATTGGGGTTATGGCTCTTTTCAATTTCAATCTAGTAGTAAACCCAAAGTAGTTTTAGACTTAAGCAAGCTGAAAAAAATTACATCCACTGATAAAAAGTTGGGATTAATCACGCTGCAGCCTGGTGTAACGCAACAAGATCTATACGAATTTTTATCAAAAAACAACTGGCCATATATGACACCTGTTACCGGAGCTGGTCCAAGCTGCTCAATAGTTAGTAATGCCTTAGAGCGGGGTTATGGGATCACACCAAGAACCGATCATTTTGCAGCAGTAAATGCACTAAAAGCTTACATTCCACATCCAGAACATTGTGAAACACGTTATGAATCGGCAATTTCAGCCTTAGATAGCAGTAAAGAAGACTTCATAGATAAAACATTCAAATGGGGATTAGGACCATATTTAGACGGTATTTTTTCGCAAAGTAACTTAGGGATAGTGTCAGAAATGACTATTCGTTTAGCCCCTTTACCTAAAAATTTTTGTAGTTTTTATATCAAAGTACCCAATCATTCCAATTTTCCCAATGCTATCGAATTAATTAGAGATACATTACAACAATTCGAGGGAACTGTGGGCTCCATTAATTTAATGGATCGCCGCAGACTTGTTTCTATGACGAGCAAGAACCCTAATGGCCCAGCAACTCACGCAACAATGACAGAACAACAAGTATTGCAATTGGCCAAATCTAATCAATTACCAGAATGGATGATTGTAGGTTCAATTTACGGCGATAGTAAAATAGTTCAAGCGACAAAAAAATTCATTCTTAAAAGAGCAAATAATCTGGGAACGGTCTATTTTTCAGATAGTTTACTTATGAAGTTTGTAAATAGGGTTCTGAGTCTTCCACTTCCACAAATAGAAATATTAACAACATTGCGTGAGCAAATGAAATCTTTACAAGAAGGCACAGATATCATGCTTGGTAAACCCAATCAGATTGCTTTGCCACTAGCATATTGGCGAAACCCAAGGGTATTTCCAGACAAATCAATCCTCCTTAATCCTGCAAAAGATGGTTGTGGATTATTATGGTATGCCCCGTTGATCCCAATGAAAACTGCGAGTCTTGAAAACTTCATTCAATTTGTTCGTACAATATGCCCCAAATATCAGATAGAGCCCTTAATTACATTTACAAATTTACGCCACGATTGCATTGATGCAACTGTGCCTATTGTATTCAATCTAGAAGACAAAGACGCCTGCGATGCAGCCCACTCTTGCCTAAATGAACTTATCAATGCAGGACTGGAGTTTGGTTTTGTCCCTTATAGACTCAATACAGGCCAGCAACAAAAAATGGATTTTAAGCCTGTATTCTGGCAAACAGTAAAATTAATCAAGGAGTCTCTCGATCCAAATAATATTCTCCATCCAGGTCGATATTCTCCCCATAACATCAAGTCTTAAATCCTTTATCAATTGAATATTGTGTTACTAATCTATACAACATAAAGTATAGGTTGGTGCGACGATGTTTACGTCAAAGAGATTGTTGTCGCTAGTATCCAATCGTTGTTGTATAACATCGGTTTTTGCGAAAGGAGAAATTATGCGTTTGTTTATAAAATTTACAGTGATCTCAGTTTTATTACTTACATTAAGTGCTTGTGGGCAAAAAAGCTTAGAAGAGCTCATGTTAAGTGCAGAAAAAAAAGTCGCAGAAAACGAATTCAATAGTGCTGCAATAGATCTAAAAAATGCGGTAAATGATAACCCACAAAATGCTAAAGCCAGATTTGAACTGGGCAAGGTATATTTATTAGCCAGCAACTATTCAGATGCGGAAAAAGAATTAGTCCGCGCAAGAGAACTAGGCTACCCCCTTAGTGAAACCGAGCCCTTAATCTTCAAAGCAATTTTTTATCAAAATGATTTCGATAGAGTATTAATTAAATCTGAGGCTTTGCAGGATGCTACATTAAAATCCAACAGTATTATCAATCTCTATATTTATTTATCTCAACTAAAGTCTAACTCAGATTCAGCTTCTATAAAGCTACCTGAAAATGTGTTGGTTGCTGACGACCTATTAATTGCCCGCAGTTATGCTGAATTTGCAGCTGGGAACAATGACGCAGCTTTGCAAATCGCCAACTCCTTTCAAAATCCCAACGAGCAGAATCTGGAAAAAAACATACTTGTCGGTCTTATTCATGCTCAACAGGGGCGCTTTGAAAAAGCAATACATTCCTTTGAAGAAGCCATTTCTATTGCTCCAAATTATTACTTTACCTATTTTAAGCTAGCAGAAGTGCAAATTTTAGCTAATCAGTTAGACCAAGCTGAGATACTCGTAAAAAAACTGTTGGAATTAAATCCCAATAATGTCTATTCAAATTTTTTAATGGCGCAAGTAAATTTTAAGCAAGAAAAATTCTCCCAAGCATTTTCAAGTGCAGAAAAAGCGACTCAAAATGGTATAGACAATACCTATTCAAATTTAATTGCCGGCGTTAGTGCTTATAAAATAGACAGGTTGGAAACCGCCTATAGGCATCTAAATAAAATTATAGGCAACTTGCCTAAGAACCATGTCGGTAGAACGCTTTTAATAGAGGTCAAATTGCGACTTGGTTATACCAATGAAGCTCTTGAATTAATAAATGACTTTTATGCAGAGCCAGAAATTATGGCATCCATTTATTCAGAAGTTGCTAAGCAATCTTTCAGCAAGGGAAACATATCTCAAGCTAAAGAGTTTTTTGATAAATCAAATAACTTAAATTCAGAAAATGTCGAAGGTTTGTTGCAACAAGGGTTTGTACAGTTGTCTGATAATGATTTTGATGGGATTGAAACATTAAAAAAAGTTATCGAAAAAGATCCTAAATCTGAAGAAGCCTGGATGCTGTTGTCTCAAGCATATGTACAAAATAAGGAAATTGAAAAAGCACTTGATACCGCAAGACAATATCAAAAAATCAATCCCGCAAATGGTTTAAGCCTTGAGGCTTACATCTACTTGCAGTTGGAGCAGCCAGAAAAAGCACAGCCTTTATTAACAAAAAGTTTAGAATTTGATAGTAATTTAGTCAGCTCTAAACGATTTTTAATGCTTATGTACGCAAAGGACAAAAATTTTGATGAGTCCGCCAAATTAGGCAAGAGCATTATTGCCTCACAGCCAGAAAATTTACAGTATCTTATTGAATTCATGAATGTAATGATTGATAAAAATCAGGAAAAAGAGCTAGAGAACTTCCTGACAAAGCAAATAAAAGATTCCACCACTGAGAAACCTGTTACGTTAAATATCGGTCTCGCTTTACTTTTTCAACAACAAGGAAAATTAAGAGAAGCTATTGAATTACTTAAGCCACTGGAGAATCCTCAGGATATTCGCATATCGTTTGCTTTAGGTAATTTATATATGCAAACCAAGCAGTATATAAACGCAGCTAAATCCTTCAATTTAATAGTGCAAACCAATAATAAAATGATAAATGCCTGGATACAGCTAGTTGAAGCATTAGCTAGCTCGAATCAATACCCATTGGCACTTGAAAAAAGTAAAGAAGCTCTATCCATATTTCCGAATGAACCTACTTTGGAATTCAAAAACACCAGACTTCTGTTAAACAATAATAAAATTGATGATGCAAAAAAGAAAATTGCAGCTTACAGACTTGAGAATCCAACTAGTCCAAATCTGAAACTGCTCACCGGTGAATTAGCACTTGCAGAGCGGCAATATGATATCGCAGTCAAAGACTTAGCAGCATTCTATCAATCTACTCCTAGCTTTGAGTTGGCTAAAATGTTAGCCAGAGCGCTACAGGCATTAAAACGCCCAGCTGAAGGTGCAATTTATCTAGAGCAAGAGTTATTGAAGTTGCCTTCACCATTTGTAGAGACCCATTATGTAGCTGAATATACGGCTAATAATGACTTATTTGACAAGTCCGCTAAATATTATGAGTCTATATTAGAAGCCCATCCAGAACAGTTCACTACATTAAACAATTATGCCAACCTGCTAATTAAAATGGGAAAATACCAACGAGCATATGAGGTTGCAACTAAAGCTCTGGAACAAAACACGACCTCTCCTTTTGTACTTGATACCCTGGGTTGGAGCTTGTTTAAACAAGATAAGCCAATGGACTCCTTCGTTTACATTAAAAAGGCAAACGAATTACTACCAGATAATATAGAAATACAATTTCACTTAGTTGAAAATTATATCAAGTTGAACGATAGCAAAAATGCCGGCAATTTATTAAAACAAATAACGGCCAAATCACCTAAAGATAAACAGCTTTATGAACGTCTAAAATCGATGTTATAAGTGAATTTGTCATTAGCATTTGAGTAGACATATATTGATATGATTGATGATAAAAGGGAGGACTCCCTGCACAACTTGGAAGTGTGTCACTATGCATTGCACAATACGCATCAATTAGCTCAAAAGTGGAATGAATTATATCGTAGGAAAGTTACACCATCGGTATTTTTACATTGGAATTGGATAAGCCGATGGTTAGTTAGTCTCCCCAATACCCCCACAGTAGTGGAGGCAAAAATTGGCAACCAATGTTTAGGTATCGGGATTTTTTTTGGTAAATCCAAATTTGTATTCCCAGGCTGGTTTGTAAAGCAAATTTGGTTGCATCGAACCGGTGACGAACGCTTGGATCAAGTTTGGATTGAGCACAATGATTTTTTGCTGGATAGTCGGTTTCCTAACGAAATCAGACAAGCAATGATTACTTATGTTGCCACCAAATTAACATGGCATGAGTGTTTTATTGGCCTCACTAGCACCGAGGTATTACCACGCTTTGAAGGTTTAGCAAGTAACAAAAGAATTGATATTGATTCTCCCGACTACAGTGTAGATTTAACCGCCTTTAATTCTGTTGATGATTATCTCAATTCACTGTCAAAAAATACCAAACAACAACTACAGCGCTCATTTAAATTGTTAAGACAACATGGCGAGCTTTTATTGCAGGATGTGCAAAATCCTGATGAACAAATGCAAGCATTTAGTGAAATGGCTGATATCCATATTGAGAAGTGGCGCAACACAAAATATGGCAGCGGCTTTGATAATTCCCAATTTAGACAATTCCATCAAACCCTTATCGAGAATGATCCTGAGTGCCAATTTACCAGCATTTACTGCATGAGTTTAAACGAGCAAAAGCTCGCCTATATATATTTACTTAAAGACAATGGTTGCTGGTATTTTTATCTTTCGGCGATAAAGTCCTTCGAAGATAATCGAATCAAAGTTGGATTAGTTGCTCATGTAATGGTTATTGAAAATGCCATCCTTAACAATATTCATAAATATGAATTTCTAGCAGGAGAAGCACGTTACAAAAAGTCTTTAAGTAATCAAAGTGTTTCTAATCAGCAGTTAGTCTGCTATTACAAACCCTCGTATTTATTATCGTTCAGACAAAAAATGCGTACGCTTAAGCGGCAATGTTTTAATAAGTTTAAAATGGTAGTAGAGCCAGAATGTTAAACAGTTTTATACAAAACGGCAGTCACATTATTCCCCTAGTTTGTCCGTCTCAAAAGGCTCAAGAAGGCTTGTTTCAGGCTGCTGTCCCTTTACCTTTAGGTTTGGTTACCTCACTCGATCAGCTAGGTTTAGTGAACAACGGTATGCCACAAAATTGCAGTGCCAAAATAAGCTCTTACTGGTCAGATAAAAGTATAAAGTGGGTCGCTCTCGAATTTTTTGGCGATACTCTAAACGCTCAATATGCCTTAGCCATTAGTAACTGTGTTCCACCGAAAGAAGCAAGCAATAATGGCATTAATACATGCATAAAAAACAATGTCATTACCATCAATACCAAAGATACTAGCTTCACTTTCGACTTGAATTCGGCAAACTTTAAATGGGCATGTCCACACACAGGGACTGACATTAAAAATGGCTGTTTGGCCTTATACGCTCAACACGACAACTTACTTGAGGGCAAAGTCAAAAGTCACCAATTGGAGAGTTTTGTTAATTTAGCGGATGGTTCCATCCAAAAAATAGCACTGCAGGTATCGCTTACACATCAGGAGCCATCCACTAATATCCTACTCCATTCGACCTTAACTTTTACTCTGTACCAGAATCCAAATTTACTCAATATCAAACATCGTTTACACAACCCACAAGCCGCTAAACATCCTAATGGCCACTGGGACTTAGGTGATGAAAATGCTGTCCAATTTCACTCTGCGAGCATGGTATTTGAGTTTTCAAGTATAAGTTCACTTACGCTTAAAAAACATGAATATGAGCAATGGCAGGAGATTTCTGACCGCGCATTTGCCTTAATACAGCACAGTAGTGGCGGCGATGCATGGCAAAGTCCGGTACATGTTGATAAAGACAATAACGTCGCCCTTAAATATCAGGGAGCAACGTTATACAATGCAGACGGAAGCATTACAATATTGGCTAGAGCAAATCCCAGCATTAGAATTAATGCAGAGTTTAGTCTGGGTATGGAGCAATTTTGGCAAAATTTCCCTAAGGCCTTAAGCGTTGATAAAAATAAAGTGGCTTTTGAACTCTTCCCCGCTAATGAACAACTTCATGAATTACAAGGTGGCGAGAGTAAAACCCATAATATCTGGTTACGTCACGAATCTAATGAAGCCCAGTCGTCGCAGGTAATATTACCGCAACAGTTAAGTATACATAGCGATTGGCTTAACGTGGCAAGTCAAAGCCATTTTGGATTTTATAGTAAAAACGCAGTTGCTCTATTAGACGATGTGATTTCAGCAGGCATTAGTGGTCCAAATAATTTTTTCCAAAAACGCGAAAACATTGATGAATATGGTTGGCGTAATTTTGGGGATTTATATGCAGATCATGAAACAGCTTATTACCAAGGCACTGACTTATTTGTTTCACACTATAACAACCAATATGATCCGATCTTTGGTTTTCTGAAACAGTATTTAATCAGTGGCGATATAGCTTGGTTTGAGCTTGCCGATGACTTAGCTAAACATGTAAAAGATATTGACATCTATCATACCACTGAAGACAAAGCCGAATACAACGGCGGTCTTTTTTGGCACACGGATCATTATTTACCGGCCTTTACTTCTAGTCATCGTTCTTATTCCAAACTTCAGGACAGCAATGCTTACCAAGATCATGCAGGTGGTGGTGGTCCAGGTGGACAACACTGTTACACCACAGGGTTGGCGTTACATTATCAACTTACCGGTGACGAAAGCTCAAAACAAGCGGTCTTAACCTTATGCAATTGGATAAGTTGTTTTTATGAAGGTACAAACACTTGCTTTGAATTGTTATTAGCGCTGAAAAATCGCGACGCTGCAGGCACCAAAAATCATTTTACCGGCCAATATCCGCTGGATAGAGGTACGGCAAATTATGTCGTCGCCCTGCTTGATAGTTTTGAACTAACTCAAGATAGAGATTATTTAATCCGTGTCGAACACATTATTAGCCATACCGTTCATCCCAATGAGGATGTGACTTTGCGTAATCTAAGCGATGTTGAAAACACCTGGTTTTACACCGTATTTTTACAAGCGGTTTGTCGGTACTTACTGTTAAAACAACAAATGGAAGAATTAGACACTCACTTGTATTATGCTCGCGACTGTCTCATAAACTTTGCCAATTGGATGGTGAACAATGAATATATGTATTTAGACAAACCAGAAATCTTAGAATACCCCAATGATACTTGGACAGCTCAAGATCTAAGGAAAGCATCGGTTTTGGCGGCAGCATATTATTTTAGCCCTGACAATGAGCAGCATTATTTGGATAAAGCGGAATATTTTGAAAACCAAGTTGCCAGCAGACTTAACAACTCTGAAAGTAAAACCTACACTCGGATCATGGTATTAGTTCTGCAAAACTGTGGGTTAGTAGATTTTTATAAAAACCACCCACAATTGCAAAAAATGGCGAGTTACCAAAGCAATTGGCCAGCACCACAATATGAGAACCGTGGTTTATTCACTAGTTTTATTAAGGTTATGTCTAAACGCTTAATAAAATTATCCCTAAAAAATGAATTCAACTGGCTCAAGACCCGTTTAAAATGATTAACAACAGCCGCATAAATTTGTCATTTATTATTCCCCACAAGGGAAGATTCGAAATGTTGATTGAAACTATCGAATCGATTGCCTTACAACAAACAGAGTCTTTTAATATTGATATTATTGTGGTCAGTCAGACACCGGAGATCCAAACCTGCAGATTAAGTGACAATCAAGAATTGCCACTACAAGTGTTTATCAGGCCTGCTCATGAAACGATTTCAAGTCTTCGAAATTTTGGCGTTACCCAAGCCAAAGGTGAATATTTAGCTTTTCTGGATGCCGATGTTTATCTGTCGGCAAACTGGGCAGAACAAATGTTAAATGAACTCAGAGCTAACGATGGACGCATCATCGTCAGTGCACAACAAATATGTCATGACAATGCTCCGCCCTTAGAGAAAATCCGCACGTTTTTGAGTAATGTTGAAATAGACAAAAATGTAGCGTTTTTACCCGGTCGCAACCTTTTTATGACGCGAGATGCTTTTCATAAGATAGGCTTTTTCCCAGAGCATCTTGTCACCTGCGAAGATTATTATTTCACTGACAAGGCAGCAAAATTAGGTCAGCTTTTTTACACTTCTGCTGCTACCTATCGTCATATCGGCGAAGACAAAGAGTATAAAGCCATGTTTGATAAAGAAATATGGCGTGGGCAATCGAATATTCAATCATTGTCAGGCAGAAAAGTGCCCTTAAGAGAACTGCCTAGTTTTTTTGTGCCCCCTGCGATATTAATTCTCATAATTATCGCTGGCATATTGTTAATTATTGGAATAACTAAATTAGCGATGTTAGCCTTGGCACTCGCATTATTGCCTGTGGTTGTGTACAGCCTACGTTTGCAAAATATCGCAAAATCAGAGGTAGCTTTCGCAAAAGTTGTACTTTTTTATGCCGTTTATTTTCCGGCCAGGGCAATAGGTACTTTAGTGGGCGTGTTTAAAACTATTAAAATAAAACAAAGCTAGGAAGGTAACAGTGGAACGCCGCGTAAAAGTATTACAGTTTATTTGTTCAAGCGGATTTTATGGCGCAGAGCGGTGGGTTTTAGCCTTAGCTAAACATCTGGATGCCAGTAAAATTAGCTGTGATTTAGTCGTGACCATGGAGCCCGGACAAAAGCCATTAGAACTAGTCAGCGAATATAAAAAGCTTGGGTTGGGTTGTCACATTATACCCATGAGTAACAAATTTGACTTCGCGGCCGTCAACAAACTGGTCAAACTGATTAAAGATGAAAACATAGATATCATCCATACCCATGGTTATAAATCAGACATTATAGGCGTCTTGGCCGCTCGAAAAGCCGGTATTAAGTCGATTGTCACTCCTCATGGCTTTGAGAATGCCAAAGATTTGAAATTACGCCTATTTATCTGGTTAGGCTGTCAGGCAATGAAATTTGCCACTAAAGTTGTGCCTTTGTCTCAACAGTTGTTGGACGATATTCTGCGTATGGGTGTTAACGCAGATAAAGCCCTTTATATTCAAAATGGTGTTGATTTATCAGAAGTAGAAGCCACTCCCAAACCTAGTCGTGTCAGTGCAACAGAAAAACGCATCGGTTTTGTTGGCCAAATGATTAGTCGTAAAAACATTTTTGATATTCTCGATATATTTGAATCACTCCATCAACAACACCCCGATACCCGTTTACTTTTATTGGGTGATGGGGATGCTCGAGTTGAATTAGAAAAATACAGTAAAGGTTTAAAGTCTGTCGATTATATTGAGTTTCTTGGTTTTCGCGATGACCGCCTCAGTTTACTCAAATCATTTGACCTTTTTGTGATGACTTCCACATTAGAAGGCATTCCACGTTGTTTGATGGAAGCCACTGCGGCGGGTATTCCTGTGGCGGCATATAATATCCCTGGTGTAGATCAACTCATCAGCCACAATCTTACCGGTCTGCTTGCGACCCTAGGCGACAAAACTAGTTTGCAACAATATTGGCAAGAACTGTTATTTGAACCAGACAGAGCCAATGACTTAGCCAATGCAGCCAAAGAATATGTTTATCAACATTATTCCGCCAATCGCATGGCGGCAGAATACTCACAGTTGTTTTTCGAGTTGTCAGGGACGCCATAATGTCTATAAACGCCAAAGATAAACCCCCCATTTTATTTGTACTTTCTGTTGATACAGAGGAAGAGTGGGACTGGTCAGGTCCATTTCCACAAGAATATGCGGATGTAAAAAATGTTGACAGTCTCCCTGAATTTCAGCGTTTGTGCACAAAACTAGGGGTTAAACCCACCTACTTTGTTGACTATGCCGTTGTTAATTCCCACAAAGCTGTGCAAAAAATGCAGGAGTTCTGCCACACCAATAGTTGTGAAATAGGTGCTCATTTACACCCCTGGTGTAACCCACCTTATTTTGGTGAAGTCGGCGAAGCTGAATCCCATGTGGTCAATTTGCCTACAGAGCAGGTTAAACAGAAGCTTGAAATACTGATTGATAAAATCACCACCACCTTAGGTATAAAACCCCGATCGTTCAGAACCGGACGCTGGGGTATTGACAGCAAAGTCATGCAGTTACTAATCGAAAACGATATAAATGTGGACTCCAGTGTTTATCCTTTTTATCAGAATGAATATTTCAGTTGTAATGGTGCGCCTTTATTACCCTACTGGCCTGATTTGGCAAATCCACTAAAAAGTGCAAATCAACAACAAATATTTGAAGTCCCAGTGACGGTTGGTTTTAATCGTCAGGCGTTTGAAGCATGGAATAAAATCCACACTGCCTTTGCTAGACCGCCATTAAGTTGGACTCGATTTAATGGTTTGGCATGGCATACTCATTTGTTGCGTAAAAACTATTTGTGCCCTGAATTATCCTCAATTGAAGACATGATTTCGCTATGTGATGTGGTACTGGAAAAAGGTTACCCGGTATTACATATGTATATGCATAGCTCCAGTCTGATTGATAATTCGAATAGTTTGTTAGGCAATAAAAATGCTTTTAATTTTATAACTCAAGCAGTGACTGAAGTAGTCACCCATTTAAAAGCTAACTACCACATTGAATTTTGTACAATTTCACAAGCCGCAGCTAAGTTAAATGAATAATAGTTCTCCCACTTCGCTTCAAATACAACTTGTTACTACCACTGAGCTAGAAATAAGTTGGGATAGTTATGTTGCCAATCATGCTAAAGCCGCGCCTTATCATAAGTTTGCTTGGGTTAAGTCGATTGAACAGACCTATAAACATCAAAACGTCAGCTTGATAGCTACCATTGACAACAAAGTTGTCGGCATCCTGCCTTGCATTGCAATGCTTAAACCTTTGGCTAAACCAACTTTTTGCTCACTACCTTTTTGTGATATTGGTTATGCGCTAAGTGATAACCACGAAATAACACATGCACTAAAGCAGCATGCTTTGGCGCAATTAACGGCGGCCAATGCCCACGTTTTCGAATATCGAGACACACAGGATAGTGTAGTTAACGAGCGAGATAAGCCTATAAAAGTCAGGATGTTACTCACCTTGCCCGGCAGTGCAGATGCATTAATGGAAGGATTTAAGTCCAAGTTACGCAGTCAAATTCGTAAAGCTGAAAAAAATGGCCTGACTTACACCATTAACCAAAACTCACAGTCCATTGCGAATTTTTACACCATCTTTGCTAAAAATATGCGTAAATTAGGCTCTCCTGTCCACAGTAAACAATGGTTTGAAAACTTAATTAACCATTATGGCTCAGATGTATTTTTAGCCGTAGTGTATAAACAAGCCATCCCTATAGGTGCTGGCCTTATCATTCGAAATGCTAAAAAAGTCGCGATCCCTTGGGCATCTACCGACGCAGATTATAACTACCTGGCTCCTAATATGATGTTGTATTGGGCATTGATGCAACATGCGTGTGAGTTAGGTTGTACTGAATTCGATTTTGGGCGGTCAACCTTTGGCGAAGGAACATTTAAGTTTAAGCAACAATGGGGCGCGGAGCCCGTTGCACTGTTATGGTCGGATTTAAATAGCAGCCAAACTGAGAGTGAACTTACACCCGGACAGCCCAGCACTTTAAGAAAATTTGTTGAAACCGCCTGGTCACACTTGCCACTTGGTCTAACAATTTTCCTTGGCCCCAAAATAAGAAAATACATAAGTCTCTAATATTTATTAAGTTTATGTTGTAAATTATGCTGTTATAAAAAAGTAGGAGTCAGACACAATATGTGTGGTATCGCAGGATTTACGCATTTCGCAGGTAACATGGGCGACCTTACTACCTTAAAGCGCATGGGCGAGAGCATTATCCACAGAGGGCCCGATGCCGGTAAAGAATACCTTGATGACTTTGTTGGTTTAGCCCACCGCCGTTTGGCTATCATCGACTTGTCTGAACTCGGCGTACAGCCTATGGTGTCACATGACGGTCGCTACATTATTGCTTTTAATGGTGAAATTTATAATTTCTTGTCCTCACGAGAAGAGCTAGTCAAAGCTGGCTATCCGTTTAAATCCCATTCAGATACCGAAGTCATATTAGCGCTTTACGCCCGTGACGGGATTAAAATGCTGGATAGTATCAACGGCATGTTTGCCTTTGCGTTGTGGGATACCCACACTAAAAAACTGCTGATTGCCCGCGACAGAATGGGTAAAAAACCCTTATATTATTTACGTACTGCCAAACAATTTGCCTTTGCTTCAGAGATCAAGGCGCTGTTAACCTTACCTGATGTCAACAAAGAAATTCGTTTAGATGCCGTGCATGATTTTTTTGCCTATCAATATATTCCTGATCCCAAAACCATTTTTACGGATATCCATAAATTACCACCCGGCCATTTTATGTGGGTTTCAGAGCAAGGCATTGAAATACAGCAATACTGGGATGTGAGTTTTAAACAAACTAGCACCCAAAGTGAAAGTGAACTGACGGCAGAACTACTCAAGCTGGCCACAGAGCGCACTAAAGATCGTATGGTCAGTGATGTGCCCTTAGGTGCATTTTTAAGTGGTGGTATTGATTCCAGCGGTGTGGTGGCCATGATGGCACTTAACAGTCAAACACCGGTTAAAACCTGCTCCATTGGTTTTGATGATAAAAAATTTAATGAAACCGAATTCGCAAAAGAAGTTGCCGATAAATATCACACTGAACACTTTGAGTTTACGGTGCATCAGAACGTTGCCGATAATCTAGAAAAAATCGTCAGTTATTTTGATGAGCCCTTTGCTGACCCGTCCTTAGTACCTACCTACTTTGTGTCAGAATTAGCCCGTGCTCAGGTAACCGTTGCCATCGCAGGTGATGGTGGTGATGAAGTGTTTGCAGGTTATGAAAAATATACCACCGATGACATTGAAAATAGATTAAGACAAAAATTTCCTCGCATTGTTCGCCAACATATATTTCCTAAGCTCGCCAATCTGTTTGCTAAAAGTGAGTATCCACTCTTTCGCAAAGCTAAGACCTTATTAACCAGTTTAAGTCTAGAACCCGCCATGGGGTTTTACCTGACCAATGCTCAGATAGATGACAGACTGTGGCAACGTTTAGCCAGTGATAAAACTAAACAAACACTGGGCCAATATCACCCATCGACTTTTACCTTAGACGCCTACGCCCGCGCCGACGGACCAGATCACTTATCCAAAATTCTCTATACGGATATGAAAACCTATCTGCCCGGCGGCATTTTAGTCAAAGTAGATCGTATGAGCATGGCTCACTCCTTAGAAGTTCGAGCGCCACTGTTAGACAAAGACATAGTAGAGTTTGCCGCTACCCTGCCCTCCCAGCTCAAATTTAATAAAGGCGAAAAGAAATACATTCTCAAAGAAGCCTTTAAACCATTGTTACCCGATGGCATTTTATACCGTAAAAAAATGGGATTCTCGGTCCCTTTAGCAAGCTGGTTACGAGTAGAAATCAAAGCTTTAGCAGAAGAATATTTGTTCAGCAAATCCCAAGGGATTCAGCAGTTTTTTGATATGCATGTAGTGCAAGAATTATGGGATCAACACCAAAGCCAAAAAGCCGACCACGCCACGGTGCTGTGGAGTATGTTGATGTTCCAGATGTGGTGGTTTGGTTACATGCAAAACGCTCCTGAGGCAGCTTCGCCGTTATGAACCAAGACAAGAAAACATCTGTAATGCATATCACCTATGACATGCGTATAGGTGGCACTGAAATGGTGATAAAAAATATTATTGAAGGCTCTGATAGCAGCCTATTTGATATGAGTATTTTTTGCATTGAATCGCCACTAGGTCCCTTTGCCGACGACCTACTCGCCAAAGGTATAAGTATTACCAGTCATGCCAGGCTGCCTGGTTTTGATCTAGGTTTAATTAAGACAATCCGCCAACATATCAAAAACAATAAAATTTCTGTGGTTCACTGCCATCAGTACACCCCATGGATTTATGGTGTATTGGCTGCAATAGGCACTAAAACAAAAGTAATATTTACCGAGCACGGGCGTTTTTACCCTGATAGTAGTAGTTGGAAACGTAAACTGATTAACCCAGTGTTAAATCGCTTTACCACCGCAACCACCGCGATATCCGCCGCCACCAAAGATGCGCTAGTTATCTATGAAAATATTCCACGCAATTGCATTGAAGTGATTTATAACGGCATTGCTCCGGTAACTTATACTGAGCAAGAAGTCACTCGGCTGAAAAAACAATACCACATCGCTGAGCATGAACTATGTTTGGGCACCATTGCGAGGCTCGACCCGATTAAAAACCACACTATGATGCTCAAAGCCTTTAAACAAGTTATCGATGCGGGTATTGCAGCTAAATTAGTGATAGTAGGAGATGGTGAAGAAAGACAGAATATTGAGACACTGATCAAGGACTTGGATTTAAGTACTCAGGTTATTTTGACTGGCTACGAATCTAAACCCCAAGCCCTACTGGCAATGATGGACATCTACCTACTTTCATCTTTAAGTGAAGGTACTTCTATGACCTTACTTGAAGCAATGTCACTGGGTAAACCTTGTGTGGTAACGGATGCGGGAGGTAATAAAGAGGTAATAGCTGATAGAGGAAATGGAATAGTCACCAGCAATGATGCTACTGCCGAGTTTTCTCAGGCTATTTTAAAACTGGTAAACGATGAAGCATTACGCAATGAATATGAAATAGCTAGCCTGCAAAGATTTAGCCGCTTATTTAAGGTAACTGTCATGGTCAAACGCTTTAGTGAACTCTATAAAAGCGGTTAAAGATATATAAAACGACAATTCTAAATTCGACTAATCAAAAGCAAAGACTTAATCACAATCCCATATAAAGATTGAAAGAACTATTTAACAAAACCTAATTTTTTTAGCTTATCACGATACTTCCATTTATATTGGAGCTGAAACTCACCTACTATTTTTTGGTGTATACGATAATAAATTAATTCTAACCAGCTTGGTGAAATGGACTTTTGGTCGAGAGCATAACCATTCGCCTTAAGCTCCTCACTAGCGACCAATTCAACTAAAGCTATTTCTCGAGCAGACAATGCTTTACGCCATTTATCGCTGTGGGACTGATCAGCAGGTTTAGTGGTATTAACATTTTCCCGATTGACTTGAAAATCTAATTTTTTATTGTGAAATTCTAGCATGTGCTCAGAAAACTCAACGCCGATAAAATCACAGAGTTGCACAAGCACTTCGGGTAAATTTTGTACCAAATCTTCATAACGAATAGTTAAGCATTTATCCTGCATTTTTTTGGCAAATGCCATTTGCAGTGCTACTTCTTTTTGCCACCTGATTGCTCCTGTATAAGCTGTGGTACCCAAGCCCCAACGATTATCTATGTAGCTGTTCACCACACCACGACCGTCTCTGATAATTAAGATATATTTTGAATCTGGGAAACAACGTTCAAGTTTATCAAGCTCATAAGTCAATAAAGGTTCTTTCCATCCCCAAATGGGTTCTTTACCACTTTCTATGGATAAAGATACACCATGCATATCTGAAATTTTTGTCACAATTCGGCGCAACAATACTTCTTTAGTTACAGGATTTGCAAAGAGGCCATCCATGGGCAGTTCATTCTGGATATACAATCGAGGATGGCTGCTCATTATGCGAGTAAGTAGTGTTGTGCCAGAACGCTGCGTTCCAAGTAAAAATATCGGGTTATAAAAATTATTCACTGGGTTTTGATCACTTTTTCTAATTTTTGGTTTTGTTGGATTATACGTTTTACAACAAAATATCTATCTAAAAGGTTGAACCACTTAGCGTTGGTTTTAATATCATTTAAAACCGCGGTATTTATTTCATTTAGTATCCTTGGCCAAGATAAAAATGAACATTTTTCAAGATATTTTTCTTGGTGTTTGCCCAACCGATATCTAACTATACGATTGACATAAAGTTCCCGATCCTCTTTGGAAAAAACAGACAAACTATCAAAATGATAACCACTTTCCAGATCGTAAACGATTCGCCCCTCTTTCGGATTAGGAATATCCTCCAGGTCACGATTTACGATTTTGGTAATGGCTGAGTCAATCCAGCCTAAGCCAATGGGTAAAAAGAATGATTTTTGCCTGATTAATCCAATAAATTCTCTCTTTAAAGCGTAACAATTGCCAAATAAACAACGACCTTGTTTAACCATGTTAAGATACTGTTGCTGATTTCGCCCCGAAAAAGGTAAGCCCGCAGCAGCATTGGCTATCTTATTACTAGAAAGACAGTCATTTAACCGGCCAAAACTACCTTTGACAAACTTAACATCAGCGTCAACAAAAAAATGAATGGAAGAATCGTCAGCAATATCATGCACATAGTGATTCCATGCATTACATTTATCCCCAAATTCTAATTCTATTAATGACAGTTTAGCACTTTGAATAAGTTGAATTTTCTTGATTTCGGCACAAGTATTATCGGTACAGCCATTGGCTATAATATAAAAACGATTAAGGTTTTCATCTGCTGAATCCAACACACTGGTGATGGAGTTAACAATGTGTTTTCCCTCGTTATGTGCAAACATGACAATATTATACAAAACAGTGTTTTCCTACCCATCTTAAAAAACAAAAATCCCAGTCGTGCAACGAAATATCTTATCTCCGAGACTCTGCAATTTCAGTACTATTCGTCTTTTGCTTATTATAAATATGCTCAGTCAACAAGCCTATTAAAAGTAAAAAATAGAAGGGTTCAAAAATGATAAGGTCTAAGAACATTGACCCAACATAAAACCCTGTATAAGCGACCATAGTCGAATTATTGATATAGGATACAGTTGAATGAGGATTTTCCTCACTTGCACGTATTCGTCTAAAACGTTTAAATTGTAACCAATAAAAACTCAAATAAATTAGACCATTTATGATCCCTGTATTTGCAGCAAAATTCAAAAAGGTATTGTGCGCTACATAAGCTGGCCTACCGGGATAGAATATACGTGTTGCCTCTTGAAAACGCTGTACTCCGACACCTAATAATGGATATTGCGAGATCAATCCTAATCCAGTATCCCAAGACTGGAGCCTCGGATCGAGTTTCTGTTCGGACTGTGATTCTGCAGCCGCAACGGTCTCAGTGGTTCGAGTTAATAACTGCCCTCCCTGATAGATAACCGCGGCGATTAGCCCCAAAACTAACATTGCTCCAAACAAACGCGACTTAATGAGTAAATATGATACTAAAGTAGCTGCGGCTATTGCCACAAGCGCGCCCCGAGATCCTGTCAAAATAATACTATGCCACAGAAGGAGTAAACCGAATCCAAAAACAGCACGCATTATTAAAGAGCGAAAATAAAATATCCCAAACAACAAAAATGGCATACCAGTAACAAACAACATGGCAAACTTATTTTCATCACGATAAGGACTCTTCCAGGGCCCCATCAACCGTCCATGCAAAAATTGTCGCATATTCCAACTAAAATACTGATCATTACTCCAGTACACGTAATACAGTATCAAGCCAGAAAACAACAAAACCAGTACTTTTAAGGACTGTTCACTGTTGATAAGTGGCAGCGAAATGAAATACATCAATATTATAGTATTAAAAATATCAAGGACTAACACTGAGCTGGTCGCTGATCTAAACGCCCCAATAGGACTAAAATAATCAGATAGATTAAACATCACCCAAAAGATGATTAGCAATATATTTTGTTTATAGCGATAAACGGAAAAGTCGAGTTTTTTGTTAAGTGATTGAAATAGAAATACAGCTATAGCCGTACCGGCAGCAATGGTAAATGCCGGGATGCCTTCGAAAATCCAAAACCAAATAAACTGTGGTGCCATAATGGACATAAGATAATAGGCATAAACTGAGGTCTGTTGATATTTAAACGACCTGACAACCGTGGTAATTAGTAAAAAATATAAAATTACTACACCCATGGTTAATTACACTTTTTGCTTATCATTATTCACCTAAAAAATTTATTAATTTGAAATATCAACTGACATTGAAAGGATAAAACAATCACTGTAGTTGATTCAATAAATGTTGTTACTGTCTTACACACATTTTAATAAAGATTATGTGCCGACACCTTCAGCTTTAGGTTAACATTATTTAGTAAAATCAGTGAGATATTTTAAATATACACTCAAGTACGAGTTGTTCCGATGACGTCTAAAATTTATGCGGTATAATTCACCATTAAACATGTCAAGAATACAAATTATTGCAAAGCCATTACCTAACACGTACTCTAGCTTTTATATTAAAAAAGAGGTACATCCTGTTGCGTGTAGGGATCTATATTGAACCAGTCAAAGTATCGAACAAGACTGGTATTAGTCGTTATATCATTGGCTTAGTTGAATCACTAACGCTCCTTGATCAAGATAATGAATATTATCTTTATTACCAAACAAGCATTTTAAAAAAACAGCAAATGGATTGGTTGGCAACATGCCCAAATGTAATTCATAAACCTCTTCGATTTCCAGACACTTGGCTCAGTGAGCACCCCCGAATTTGGTGGCAGTATTATTTACCACTATGTTTGCACATAGATAAAATCGATGTTTTTCATGGACCAAACCACTATGTTCCGTTAAGTGGCGATATTCCAAGTATTGTTACAATCCATGACATTGCTTACTATTATATGAATGTTCATGGCGAAGGAATCGATCGAATACTGAAGCAATGGACAAACCAATCTATGTTAAAAGCCACTAAAGTGGTAACAGTGTCTAGGTCGACAGCATTAGATTGTGAAAAAGAAGGTATAGGTAAGAACAAACTCTCGGTTATCTACCAAGGCTTTGAAAATGCAAATCAAGCCACCGTAAAAGCCTTATCTCTTACTTTAACTAAGTTACCCGACTGCTCTATCCCCTACATATTGTTTGTGGGTACCATTCAACCTAGGAAAAATATTCCCCACTTAATAGAAAGTTTTGCAAGCATTTGTCTTCAAATCCCTCATAACCTTGTGCTTGCAGGCGCGCCTGGTGACGACAGTTCAGCTGTAGAGAAGTTAATCGTCAAGCATAACTTACAAAACCGAGTGATAAGACTTGGTTATATAGATGATGAACAGCGTAGTGCACTTTATCAACATGCTGAGTTATTTGTATACCCAAGTAAATATGAAGGTTTTGGATTAGTAATACTGGAAGCAATGTCTTATGGGGTGCCTGTTATCACGTCAAATAACAGTTCATTACCAGAAGCTGCAGGGGAAGCAGCTGTATTAGTAGACGCTGATTCAACAAGCGAGTTAGCAGAGGCAATGAGAAACCTATGCCTAGACTACAAACTTCGAGAAAGATTAATTAGTCGCGGCCACCAGCAAGTATTGAAATTTACATGGGAAGACTGCGCTAAAACCATGCTCGACCTATATAAAGCGACAGTAAAATTTCGAAAAATCAGATGAGTCTTCATTTGCCTGCTAATCAATTTAGTAAGAGGCCTTATTACTCCAAAGTTGAAAAATGCAAATATTTAGCACGATTGCATTAAATTTTGATACACCATAAACTTAAACATCAATTTAGTTTAAATAGAATTTAAAATGGAATTAACGCTTTTAATATGCACTCATAAAAGAGCGACCTCTCTCCAAGAAACGCTAAATGGCCTGGTTGGGCAATTTCCCAGTTCATTTGATTGGGAAATAATTGTCGTAGACAACGCAAACGATATTAGTACCCAACAAGTAGTAAAAGACCTTAGCGACCGATTACCCATCTCTTTAATCATCGAAAAAAAGCCTGGACAAAATTCAGCCAGAAACTCAGCTATTGCAAGTATTAAAGGTGAATTAGTTGTATTTACCGATGATGATATAACTCCTCAAAAAAATTGGCTTCTGTCCATGTACACCGCATCCAAAGAACATCCAGATACAGCCGTTTTTGGAGGAAAAATAACACCAGTTTGGCAATCGAAACAACCGCCATGGCAAGCATCTGCGTGGTTTTCCTCATTTGTTTACGCAGACCAAAACTTAGGTGTAGAACAATTAACATACGAGGATGGCGTGCTTCCTTCTAGTCCTAACATGGCGTTTAGACGTTATATTTTTGATGAAGGTTTACGATTTAACGAGAAAATAGGTCCGATTGGGAGCAAAAGAATCAGCGGAAGTGAATCAGAGTTCTTGAGTCGAGTATTAGCCAATCACAAAGGACTTTACATTCCTGAATCTGAAGTATTTCATAGAATAACAGATAATATGCTTCAAAGAAGTTATCTGAGAAAACGATGTTACGCAATGGGATTAGGTATGGCGGTTTGGGCACCATCACCCACGTCAGAAAAAAACATACCGCATATTTTTGGAGTTGCAAGATATCGGCTAGGCAGAATAATTAAATCATGTTTTCTGACGATTTATCACCAAGTTACGCTTAATACACAAAAAGCTATAGAAACAGAATGCCAAGCAGCATTAGACATTGGCTTTTGTATTGGCATTTGGACAAACCTAAAAGATGCTCTAAAAACCACTAATATCTAGATTAGCGTCTGACAAAAATCATAGTCGTGTAAAATAGTGATGGAAGTAATTATAGTGCAATAAATTGCACATAAAATATGAGTTATAAAAGGAATGTAACGTGTCTAAAAAAAATAATATTGTTATTTTATTTTGGTTTTATAAGGAAATTCCTTTATGCCAAGAAAGACTCGAACATTTTAAAAAACTTAATCCAGACATGCCTATTTATGGTTTATATGGGGGCGAAAAGTCTAAATTAGGTGAGCTGGATGAAATAGCCACTTATATGGAGCATCTTTACGTATTTGAAAAAGAAGCTTCAGCGAAATGGAAATGGCTGAATGGAGACCAAATGCTGGTTGACTGGTATAGGCAGATTGGTGGCACTTTTAGCTGGGATAGAGTGTTTATCCTGCAGTGGGATCTAATCATGTACCAACCTTTAGATTATTTTATTGGTGATGTGAAAGCTAATCAGTTCATTATTCCTGGTGTTCGCAACATTAAAAATGTTCAAGCTTGGTGGCCTAATTTCGAAGAAAACAGAATAAATGAATTTCGTTCATATCTGAAAGATAACTTTAATTATGAAGGTATCATTAGTTGTAGTTTATTTATATGTGCATTATTACCACGTGAATTTTTCGAATATTATAAAAATAGAGAGTATCCAGAGGCTTATTTTTTAGAATACAAGATCCCAACTGTATTAAATGCCCTAGGTTTCGAGTCTTATGATGCCCCATGCTTTAAACCTTATTGGGCAAAAGAATTAGTCAAAGATTATGTTTCCGTTGAAAACCGTACTTTAATTGCACGTAAAAGATATCCATGTGTGATCTAGAATTAACCTTCACGTGTTTTGAAAGCTTTCTCTATTTCATCAGTTTTAAACTAGCGTATCGCACGAGCCCCCCTATCATGCAGAGGACGCCCGTATTAAACTGGCGGGCCCTCAAATCAAGCTCGAAATACCTAAAGTCACCGAGGTA
>NZ_LSNE01000006.1:125541-128824 GCF_001565895.1 Paraglaciecola hydrolytica | reverse complement strand
TCGTTTATGGCTCGAGCTGAGCGCACTTCTTCTAAAGACTAGATTCATAATGATCTTCCGGTATTAATTACCAGGCCCACACTAGCTTTACGCATTCCAAAGAATTAACATACTGATATTAAAATTCTATATATTAAATCCTCGGAAATTAAAGCTTTGAGTAATGTAAAAAAAATGCTAACAGGAAGTTTTTTACTGAGCTTTGAGGCAGTATTAAGAAAATTAGTAGGGTTGGTTAGCACTTTAATGCTTGCAAGGCTTCTTGTTCCAGAAGACTTCGGGCTAATAGCCATCGCTTTTTTAGTCATGGGATTTGTTGATGCTATAAAACAATATGGAGCTGGAGCATACCTACTTAAAGCTGAATCTATTAACAAAGATATGATCAATACCGGTTGGACTATCAATGTAACTAGCAATGGTTTTATGGCAGCATTATTAATTATTGCGACGCCTTATATATCAGACTATTACAATGATATACGTCTAATCAATGTATTATACGCATTCGCAGGAATTTGGATAATGCGGTCTTTTAATAATCCTGGACTGATTATGTTGAGAAGAGACCAAAACTATCTGCCACTTATAAAGTTATCAGTTATTACAAAACTCTTGGCCGTTGCAATGGTTATTGTGAGTGCTTGGCTCTTAGAAAGTTACTGGGCGTTAGTTATAGGACAGTTTGTCACCTATTTTTCAATGACGGTAGGTAGTTATTTTCTGCACTCTCACCGCCCAAGATTATGCCTAATTGGTTTCAAGGAACAATGGGGGTTTTCTAGTTGGTGGTTATTGCAATCCATTGTTGGTTATTTTAAGGGACAATTAGATACATTTTTGGTTAGCTCTCTTTATAGCCAGGGAATTCTAGGCGCGTACCATACTATAAAATACTTTTCTTCTATGCCTACCACATTTTTAATGCAACCTGTTACTGAACCTCTATTAGTGCAATTAAGGCAGCTGAAAGGTAATACTTTATATTTTAATCAGCAGCTAAATGTAGCGTTGATAGTTGCTTTAATTATTGCGACACCCATTTCTATTTTTTTTGCTCAAGAGCACAAGCTCGTTGTACAGGTTTTACTAGGTGACAATTGGTTAGAATACTCCGAGTTATTTGCGATCTTTAGTTTCACAATTATTATCTATGTTTTCCAAAAACAAATGTCCGAGGCATTGGTTATTTTCGGACACAGCAAAAGTATCTTTTATTTCCAATTGATATCAATGTTTCTAATTTACGGCACACTATTAAGTATAGACGCCCCAGATTTTCTATATTTTGCTATGACCAAAGTATGGATAGAAGCTATTGTTGTCTTAGGATTAACGGTATTCTTTTTAACTAAATACTCTAGTCTAGCCAGTGTTGGTAACTTATTGCTGGGCATAATCCCGATAGGAATATCTATAATGCTTAGTTTTTATCTTAGCCGAGACGTTGATATCAATCATATTGCTTTCATACGCCTCACTGTAAAGGCATTCACTTTTTTTGGCATTTATTTTAGTTGTATGTTTTTTCTTTCTTTAATTCTGCAAAAAGTTTCTCCAGAATGGCGTTATATATGGCAATTAAATGATAAAATTAGAATATTCATATTGGCAAAATTCAGAAAGTTAATCTTATAGGGTCAATCAAAAATGTTTTTTTTTATAACATCTATCCGACACCCAAATAATGCAAAAAACTATCGCGTTATTTTAGATTTATTGCAGCTCACAATAAGCTCGGTATGCTCACAAAAAACCCAATTTAAATTTAAATTTTTAATCGTTTGTAACGAAATGCCAAACATTAAAGTCGATGAATCAATAGTTGAATTTTTGGTAGTAGATTTTCCACAACCTGGCGATGGAAAAAGTATTGAGCTTGCTTTTGAAAGTGTATTGAAAGATAAAGGCAGCAAACTTGCCGCAGGGCTTGCTTGGATAAATCAATATAACCCATCAAAAGTGTTTATTATTGATGCCGATGACTGGGTTAATAGCAATATCGTTGAGTATGTGTCTGTAAATAGCGACACCAGCTTTTGGTATGTCGATACAGGTTATTTAATTAATTTGGCGGCTAAAAAAAGCACTCAAAAACATGGTCTATGTCGTTACTGCGGCAGTACCTATATTTATGATTATAAAAAATTATTAGATATCATTGAATACAAAGGGAAATTAGGTGAAGTGCTTAGTCAAATTGAAATTATTGAGAATATTAATGATTTTGGAATGAACTATATTTTGGGTGACCATAGGCGCCAACTTGGATATTTTAATAAACTAAATAAAAAAATAGCGCCTCTTCCGTTCAAAGCAATTTGTTGGGTATTGGATACAGGGGAAAATCACTCTGGTAAAACCGGTGGTACTCAAGGTGTGCCCGTCACTTCAACTATGTTAAAACAATTCGGTATTAATTCGTTAGAAACTTTAAAACGTAGAGCAAAATTATCTGAAAGACTTAAAGAAATTTTCGCTAAAACAATATCTTATATTGGTTGGGCTAAAACCGATAAAACTGCTGACAAGGTTTAAATAGGCCGTAAATATGAGCATTCTAATCAAGCAACTAATTCTACCTAAAAATAAGTATTTAGTTTTCACTTCGGCAGGAGTTAATTCAAATTTAGCCCATTGGCTAAAAGGTTATCGTAACTTTGATTTATGGATTAGCTACTATGGAGATGAAGATAATAAATTCAAAAATGAAGCCGAATATTATATTGCAAAAAAAGGCGGAAAATTCCCTAACTTTCATTACTGTTATAATCAATGGAACGACATTATTAGCCAATACGATGCCATAATGATAATGGATGACGACCTAATATTCAGTGGCGCAGATATAAGTCAACTTTTTCAAATACAAGAAAAATATAATTTATGGCTTTTGCAACCCGCTTTCGATCGTCGAGGTAAGATTAGTTTCAGTATTACAGAAACACATGCATTCTCTAAGTTGCGGTACACCAATTTTATAGAAGTAACATGCCCTTTATTTCAAAAAGAAAAACTTGCTGAATTTATGGCAATTTATGATCCCATATTAATTGGTTGGGGCGTTGATTTATGGTACTCAGAAATATTATCAAAACAAGATACACAACATAATAAAATTGCGATAATTGATGAAATATCATGTATCAACCCAAGAGACAAAACAAAACAAAACAAAATGCGTGAAATAGATAAATTACAAAATACAGATATGCGACAACAAATTTGGAAATCTATACAAACAAGAAATAATCTTGATTTGCAATTTAAAGACCAAAAACAA
>NZ_LSNE01000006.1:75802-125403 GCF_001565895.1 Paraglaciecola hydrolytica | reverse complement strand
CAATATCAGCAAATAAGACATAAGTTTTCTATTCGATTATTTTTTCGTTCAATAAAAATCAAAATGTTAAAATCCGCTTATAATTGTTATAAATGCATCAAGGGTGAAAAATGGCGTCCTTCATAATGCAACGGAGTTTATTATGAATACAATATGGTGTTACCCAAATAAGAACGAACTAAATAGATATATCGAATCTAATGAAAGAGTGTGGAAAAAAGCAGGGTATCAGGTTGAATTTACAGATTTGTTACTCTCAGATATAGCACGACAGCTGTTTTCACCTCGAAAAAATGTGATTATTTTAAATTGGTTTGAAGATAGGGTTTCTTATTCTGCTACTCCTACCATTGAATTTGTTAAATCTTTAATAATCCTACTTACCGTAAAACTTAAATTTCGCCGTATTATTTGGGTTCGCCATAACTTTTGCCCTCATAACATTAAAAGTGAAAAATTTTTCCGCTGGATAAGTATTTTACTTAATAAATTATCCCATCGAATCGTCACTCATAGGCCTGTTAAACAATTTAAAAGTACAGTAATACCTCACCCATTATATTCAGTGAGTAAAACAAGTATATGTGTAGAAAAAGATGTTGAATACATATACTTTGGTACAATTAAAAAATACAAAGGAATTGAACAATTATTATCTGCTTGGCCCAGTAATAAAAAAATTGTAATAGCAGGCAAATGCGATGATGAAAATCTAAATAAGTCATTGATATAAATCGCTCAAGAAAAACAACTGAGTTGGGAATACATCAACAAATTTTTATCTATTGATGAGCTAGAAAAGCTAATCCAAAGAGCTAAATATATTATATTCCCGCATTGCGATGATGCAATGATTGTTAGTGGTTCTTTTTATCATGCCATATCCTTTGGTAGCAATATCATAATGAAAGAAAGTGAGTTTTCAAATTATGTTAAACAAAGCTTTAATGGCATTCAATTAATGGAATTAAATAAACTTCAATTTACGCTAAATAGCTACTCATATGTGCCGTCCGAAATAATTGCGGATACGGCTGAGCTTGTTGCAGGTGACCATGTTTTAGCAAACTCATGGCAACAGGTATTGACTTCACTATTTCCTAATTCATAGAGCTTATAACGATTGGCATTTCTTTCAGTGTTTAACAACAATATAAAAATTATCACACGTCATTTTTTCGAACGGCTTTAAATAATCTAAAGTAAATTATTATATTCTTCTTTAACTTCTGTCCGTCAAACATTAAGGTATTGTAAAATATTGTGAATAACATCTCCCTTAAAAAAAATAGGATCTTTGTAGTTTTTTTATCTCGACATCGTTTAAATCGTAAAAGCAAGTCGACATAATCTCTATTAATAACTGAACTTAAGTTTTTTGTTTTAACTTCAGCTGGACCGCCACCGACTTGATTGCGAGCATGATTAGCGAGCGCAACAGGAACGATTCCGACCTTAAGGCCTGAACCACGTACACGATCTAAAAAGTCTTGGTCTTCACAGTAATGAGTGAAAACCGGATCAAAAATACCAACCGTCAATAAACACTGTTTTGAAACTAACCATAGTGCTGCATTAACAAAACTTGTGTCATAAATATCCTTCAATTTATTACCTAAAATAACATCTGAAACATACTTTGGAGTATTGGATGAACCTAGGTATATCGTAAAGTTACCGTCTAAGATGTTATTATCATAAGCACGATGAATTGGGCTTAAAACGCCATATTCAGTATTCTGCCTGTGGGCAACAACCAATTTTTGAATGGTATCTGGCTCAACTCGGGCGTCTTGGTTTAATAAAAAAGCATAGTCATAACCTTCGTCTAAACATTTTTGCAAGCCTAAATTATTGCCTTTACCAAACCCTAAGTTTTCAGTTGACTTTATTAGCCCTACGTCTGGATAACGCTCCATTAAATATTGCTGCGTTCCATCTGTAGAATTATTGTCGATACAAATAATGTCTGGTACTGGCTTCGATGCTAGCAAACTGCCAACACAATAATCAATCCAATCTTTCCCATTATAGGTCACGACTATCGCCAGGACTTTGATTGTCATTTTCCACCCTTTTAAAAAAATTAATAAAATATTGTATACATACGGCACTAAATACTTTTCAATATTCGAGGTTCGCTATATTAACCACTGCTGATATGTCATGGTCAAGTAATGCGTATGAAATTATGCTCCCCATAATTAGCTAAATATATCATGTGTCATGAACGACTAAGATATGTATTATTTTTAGTCTAATGCATATGTGGCCAATGTAGTTAGTTTATAGGTAACTATTACTAACTAAAATCACTAATTAGATCATTTTTCATTTTAGTTTCACTTAGCTTATAATAGAATTTTCAATACATACATCTTAACACCTAGTATTAATGGTCTAAATAAATTATTGAGATGCAAAATAGATTGTCATGAAATATAAAAAGAGATTTTTGTTGGAACTTGACGTTCAATGCTTCGTTATCGACAAGAACAAAAGTGGTTTAAAAAAAATAGCGATTTAAGTTATTTAAAAAATATCAATCCGGAAAAAGCACTTTCAGATCCTATTGTACCTATTTTTATTTTTTCCGCAGGTTGGCGTTCAGGCTCTACTTTGCTACAGCGCTTGGTTCTCTCTTCAGAAGATATTTTAATGTGGGGTGAACCTTTTGATAAATCCAATATCGTTGAGAGTATGTCAGAGTCTTTAATTCATTTTTCAGACTATTGGCCACCAAAAACATCATACCTAAACGAAGAAGATGTAAATTACCTATCAGACAAATGGGTAGCAAATTTATATCCCCGTCTTGAAACATTAAAAAAGTCACATCGTAGTTTTTTCGACACCTTATTTAATTTATCTACTAAAGAAAAAAATATGCGTTGGGGAGTGAAAGAGGTTCGTTGGGGGAAGAAAGAAGCTCGATATTTAAAATGGTTATATCCCAATGCAAAATTTGTCTTTTTAGTCAGAGACCCTTATCAGTCATATAGCTCATTCAAAGCAATTAGAACATCTTGGTTTGCACGCTGGCCAATTCAAAGAGTTTATAACCCATTATCGTTTAGTCGGCACTGGAATATGTTGGTTAATGATTTTGTTGATGTTTACCAAGAAGTAGATGGTGTATTGATAAAATATGAAGATCTGGTTGGGAATAAATTATCCGTATTAGACACAATAAATACTTATTTAGGGATAGAAATCGATCCAAGTATTTTGAAAAATAAAATCGGTTCTACTCGAATTCAAAACAGTTTGAATTATGTTGAAAAACTAATGATTAAATACAACGTAGAACAAAATTATAAAAAACTTTATGTATAAACCGTCAGGCTGGAGTTGAGCAGAACACATATCTTACGCACTACCCACGGTTTTATGCTTAATCTGTTAGGCGGTTAATCGCTTGCTGCTTGAAAAAGTTCAAGCCGTCGTTGAACTGAACTGTAGTAGCTCAGACTTGATCTGACAGTTACCCATTTTTCAAATGGTGCTGTCAGTTTAGATTTGAGCTAAATTCTTTTCTGCCCAAACCGTTTTCCCATCCAGCAATGTTTCATACGGAGTTCGTCCGCAGCACACTTTCCCCTGATGAGTCCGATGATTGTTATAGGAATCCATCCAGTCGTCCAGATCTTTTTGTAATTCCTCCATCGTCGAATAGAGCTTTTTCCTAAATGTGATTTGATAAAACTCGTTTAGGATCGTCTTATGGAACCGTTCACATATCCCATTTGTTTGTGGCGACATGGCCTTCGTTTTGGTGTGGTCAATATCATTGATAGCGAGATATAACTGGTAATCATGGTGATCGACTCGACCACAATATTCTGTACCCCTATCGGTCAATATACGCAGCATAGGGAGGTCATGATGCTCGAAGTAAGGTAATACTTTGTCATTCAATATGTCCGCCGCTGTAATTGGTGTTTTGGTCGTGTAGAGTTTAGCGAACGCGATCTTGCTGTAGGTATCAACGAAGGTTTGCTGATAGATACGCCCCACACCTTTGAGATTACCCACGTAGAACGTGTCTTGAGAGCCGAGGTAGCCAGGATGATGCGTTTCTATCTCGCCACAAGCTTCGTCATCGTGTTGTTTCTTCTCCAGAGCTGCTACCTGTGCGTCGCTGAGGATAATGCCATCATTGGTCACCTTCTCCTCTAGCGCTTTGAGCCTTTTCTTAAAGTTTTCCAAATTGTGACGCAACCATACTGAGCGAACGCCACTACCTGATACAAACACACCTTTCTTACGTAATTCATTACTAGTGCGATGTTGGCCGTAGGCGGGATATTCAATTGCTGAATCAATAACAGATTGCTCGGTCACTTCATCAACTCTATTTTTTAAATTAGGTGAACGACGACTTTGGTTAATTAACGCATCAATTCCACCGTCTTCTACTAACTCTTGATAACGATAAAATGTATCTCGCGATACGCCCATTACTTTACAGGCTCTGGATACGTTACCCAGCTCTTCAGCTAAATTTATTAAGCCTGCTTTGTGTTTAATGATTGGATTGTTAGTATGCAACATGAGAGTTACCTTAGTTTGTTTTGATTTAAAGATTCGACACCTTTATCAAAACGGGTAACTCTCTCTTTTTCAAGAAGAAATGTCAGATTAAGTCGAGACTAATACAACTGAACAGCCCTAGAATTAGTTCTGTTCAGTTCAGTTCAATGCTAATAATTTAATGCTCGCTTATCCAGATCTCAAATTAATTATAGCTAACATTCATCCTATATTTTTAACTGCATACAATTCAACTATTTCCTGCGCGACTTTCTCCATTGAATGAGCCATAGGGTCATGATCAAATTTCGCATTTGCTATGCGCTCATCAAGCTGCTTACATTTTCCATAAGCTTCTTTTAGCGCCTGTTTGACACTAGAAGAATCAAGATCACAGGAAACAAAATTATTCGACAATTCAGCCAAATCCTTATTCGCATATCGATTAGTTACGGTCATGACACCACTCAAAGCCATTTCTAATGGCGGGTAACTAGGGTGTGGCGAAAGCATTAAGCTCAATCCAATATCATATTGACTTAAGGTTTTCCAATATACACTTTCGTCCATTTTACCAAGACTCTTTATGGTCCAACGTCCAAAAATAAGGTCATCGTGAGGCTGGCCTGCGGTATAAATTTCAATGTCCGGGTTCTCTTCGTGCAACCAATCGATAAGCCCTTGCATTCCTGTCTTGAACAGATTTCTAGGACGCTTAGGTCGAGCGTAAAAAAACAATTTAGGCGTAGCGTTCACTTTTGTTGGTAAAGTTAACTGTTGAGTTTGTATTTGTGGTTTAAGAACAAAATGAGTATCAAAATTGATCAAGCCTTGCTCAGCAAAATAATCTTTTAAAAACGTAGAGTTAAATACTGGTATATAACGTCCTTTTTTATAACTAGTTATTGCATCTGCATAATCATCTGACCACTGTGAAAAACCAGGTTCAAAGTCCTGAATAAAATAAATATAAGACTTATGGATAAAATCGTTATTGTCTATTAGTTGGCGAATAACAATGGTTGTATACCAAATTGTACCAATAAATATTTCACCTAAAGAAGGGGAACTTTTTTTATATTCGGCTATCGTTAAAATTTCCAAGTACGAAATTGACATATTCAATTTTTTTGCTAAATAATGACTTGTTTCTAATTTTTCTTCGTCAGATAAAAACTTGTCAAATGCCGTTATTTTTACTTTGCAGTGGTTAACTTGTAATTCTTTTAAAAACAAAAGAGCAGTATAAATTCCACCAAAAATATATTCCTTTTTTACTGTCGGCAAGAATATATTATAAATTATTTCGTTACCGTTAAAGGTATTAAAAACAGGCTTATCAGTAGGTCTAATACTACCTAGTTCATTACCACTATTATTGTCTTTAATAAAAGGCATCTTTTTGAGTATTTTTTTTATAGTTTTCAATATTCAAAACTCCATTGTAATATAAAATTTTTGTCCATAATAAAAGAACGTCTACTTTATAAACTTATAGGCTAAACGGTCTAAGAGTATATTTTTTATAGACCCATCAGATTAAACTCAATTAAGTAAAAACCGAATATGGTTGCTATATGCCATATAAGTTAATCCCTCAGACGCTTCCACTTGTACTCTACTACGTAAATAACAACTTTGGGCGTCTTTACCACTGTTGTTAATTGGTAAAAATGCCTCAGCCGTATTGGAAAATGCTGGAACTCTAATAGCTCCCAGTAATTCTGGTTCTCCACTTACACAATTAGTAACCAATTCAACATCCAAAGGTAAACCAAGGTAGTCTTTTTCTCGTTGCAACTCGACTTGAATCAAGGCGATTGTGCCTGCGTCAATACTTGCCGCTTCTCCCGGCGAAAGTCTAAGCTGTTTTTCAGATATTTCAGCAACTAATTTAAACTCTGATAAAAACTTGCCATGACTTGCCCAAAACGTGCCGTTTTTTAATGCTGTCATTAGCCCGTCGTAAGTTTTTGCTGGGGTTGACACATGCATTCTGGAGAAGCCACAAGGTGGGTAATCCATCTTTTCATTATGATAATCAGATGATGCAATGGCGCCCCACACGTCCAGTCCTTCATCTAATAACTGGTCTAAGGTTGAACCTACCTCAGCTACCGCAGGATCCCATCTATCAATAGTTTTAAAGTGCTCTCTATAACTGCCTATATCTTTAGATTTTTGATGACCAGGAGCGCCTGAGATGCCCTCAATATTTTGTCTGTTTGTATTCCAGTTTTTGATGTCAGATAAATTTTCATCTTCAGTTTGGTCTTTTCGACTGGGGTGATTATAGATAGCGATTGAATGATTAGTTTCTTCAGCATTTTTGAAAATGTTATCCAAAACAAACCTGTCGCGGCTTGATTTTGGCAATTTGTTGCTTTCTTTTAATCTTTTAAATACTTCAGGTAACAAGGTCGTTTCATATTCAGGTGTGGTGATGATATTAACGTGCTCTCTTTGTTCATAATCTGGCATACCTAATTCAACCCCATTTAGGATTAATAAGTTAGGGTATTGCTTTCGTAACTTTTCAATTTTTTCAATTTTTTCCGGACTGAACGAACGTTGACTATCGGTATGATCAGTTATTGCTAATGCGTCGCAACCACTGATAGAAGCCAATTCAGTTAACTCATCCAATGTCAGGCTACCATCAGAGTATTTTGTGTGGGTATGATGATCAAAAATGATATTTGCATTATTGCTTGCCCACGGAATGAGATTCGGTTTAGTGGTTTTCTGAGACATCACCACATAAAAAAGTCCAACAATCCCAATCATGAAAACAGCAAACACTCCCAATTTATAGATGCTGAATTGCATTTTTTTAGTATCACCAGTTTGCAACGTTGGTTTTTGAATTGGCTTATCTGACATCACAGATCTTTCCTTAGTAAATTGCTGCATTACTGGGCTTTCAAAGTATTTAAATGACAAATGTGCAAATAACAATGTCAATATCAGAGATGATAAGCCATAAAGCACCGCATGGTTTGAGACATTCAAACCAGCCAAGTCAAAGAAACTCTTGGTTGCTTTGAGTAAGGGATAATGAAATAAATAAACACCATATGAAATGATGCCCACCCACTTTAACAGGGCTAAATCTAGCAGTCGTTTTGCAAAAAATGAATTGGGTGCAGTAACTAATATCACGCCCAATAAAAGTGGAACCACCGGAAAATTATAGCGCCCGTAATTAAGCTGAAATAACTCGTCTAAAGACGTTGATAAAATAATTGCTACGCTAATAGACGCCAACCAAAAAAGTACTTCGCATAATATTGGCTTTGGTTTCTCTGAATTACGATAGGTAAGAAATAAACTTGCCGCCACCACACCGATCAAAAAGTGTGGCAAATGCGCCATGGTTGAATATTTTAATGCCGCGCCGTTAACCGACTCTAATTCAATTCCAAAAGGCCAAATAAGCGGAATTCTGATTGGCCAATCATGCCACTCACTTAGCCAGCTCATTAACAAGCTATAAAGTATGTAAATGACAGGGACAAGAAAGATGAATAGTAAGGTTCCACTTTTACGATCAAGTTTTTTAATGAAGATGAAAAATAGTGGTAAGAGTAGATAAAACTGCATTTCAACCGCTAAGGTCCAAAATGGCGGGTTAAAGCTCATTACTTGGTCGTCTTTTAAATTATGTAGAAAAAATAAATGACTCACTATATTGTTGAAATTGACTTCAGCTCCTTTAAATCCTTTTAAAGCCATCAACAAAATAAAACATACATAAAATAATGGGATAATTCGCAGAGCACGCTTTATAAAGTAATGTTTTATATTGGGTAATGTATGCTCCTTATTGGCTTGCCAAAAAGGCATTGATAATAAAAAACCACTCAAGGCAAAAAACAAGGCGACGCCAGTATTGCCGTTGACCATCCATCGTTCAAAATCAACAGGCCCTAATGTCCCGCCGATACTAGTAAATTGTTGAAAGTGCACAACAAAGACCGCCAGTGCAGCGCAGGCCCTAAGCCCATCAAGGCCACTAATATCACGCTGTTTTATACCGACATTTACATTTTCTGGCGCAAGAGTAGAGTTAAAATCACGATTATAATTAGGGTTGCTCTGAGTGTTATTTGGTGTATCAGAGTCAGATTTTATTAAAAAAACTGACAAAATATAGCCACCAAAAAAGACCAGAATAGCATCGGTAATTTCAGCAACTGAATCGGTAACAAAACGTTGAGAATATTCACCAATAAAAACGACTAAGGCGACTGTAATAGTCGAGAAGCGTAGCTTTTTAGTCACCAAAAACATTAACCAAACAGCGCTGATGTAGAAAACTGTTTTTTTACTCATGGCGATAATGTTCAATAAAATATTGCCATTGAGTGAGCCAGTAAAAGGTAGCCAATGAAAATCCGAGGGAAGGGGTTTTAACTCAAATGGATGTAGACCATTTAAGACAATGACAAAGCCGAATGCCACCAATAACAGTTGTTTATTGATTAAAGCCTTCAGACTGCCCCAGCTCACCAAAGCAATAGATGCTCCAACAATTTGAGAAATATTAATATTATTGTTAATAATTAAAAACTTAACACTCAGTACGGTTACTACCAAAAGCACAAACTTATCCGTAGTTAGCCATTTTAGTTGTGCCTGAGAAAGTAAATAAAAGGCAATAAGCCATGTCACCACCGATTCATATGTCCAATACCAATCGATGTGTGGATGAGCAATAATATTTTTCAGATTGGTTTTTAATACACCAAAGTCTAATGAAGGTGAGTACGGTGCAAGTTTTATGAATACTAAGGCCAGGCCTAGGTATAAACATATCGATAAATAGGGCGATAATGTATGACTGAAGTGAAGGTGACTTAAGCTAAAAACTTTAGCCAAAAAAATACCAAACAAACAACCGATTACATTCCAAATAGCATCTCCCCCCCACGGGATACGCTCAGG
The DNA here is from genome assembly GCF_001565895.1 of Paraglaciecola hydrolytica. Lineage (GTDB taxonomy): Bacteria > Pseudomonadota > Gammaproteobacteria > Enterobacterales > Alteromonadaceae > Paraglaciecola > Paraglaciecola hydrolytica. The sequence continues at coordinate 115,923 of NZ_LSNE01000006.1, read as the reverse complement.
AGTCCATACTTGACCAACTTGAATCAGGAAGGCGAGAACAAACCCAAACAACAGATATTGGCTTGCATATTTAATGGTAATTTGGCTGTGAAACGCTTTACTTATGACAAACCCAAAAGGAATAAACAGAACTGTATTAGCTATAAGGTCGCTGACGGAGCTTTTCCAAAAGCTAAAATTGATTAACGTTAAGATCCTTACTTCGGATGTATCAGCAAATTGAAAATTAAATGGATAGTAAGATCCATAAATGATCGCAAATATAATGAGATAAAGTAAACTGCGCATCCAGTCTGTACTACTAAGAGTTTGTATTCATTAGGTTATATATCTCATGACCTGCATTACCTGACAAGTAATTGGCTTAACTCTTGGTTCGTTTCATTTTGGTTAAACAAACTAATGAAAAAAGCATCATTATTATTGGCAGAGGCCACTTTAACCAATAAGCAAATATTTCAAAATAATATTTCTTAGTGATGAAATGTTGCACGCCATTCCATTCCCTTGGAGCTTGTTGGTACATATTATTAAAAAATTGGTAATCACTATGAGAATAACCTGCATCCAAGTAGAGCTGAGCAATTTCAGCACTCTGAGAGGATAGTTCAGCTACAGAAAAGGGGACAACAACTCCAAAATCAGCATCTAAAATAAACTGGCGGCCATTTTCAAAGGTAGCGACGACAACCACATGCCCTGGAAAGGTCAGGATTTTATTATTGATATTCTGATCATCTAACAACTGTGAGACAACCATAGAGGCATCACCACAAAGGCCAATCCCTCGTTTTAAACTTCTATGGTAGTTTGCATAGTGATATCTCTCGTATTCAGGAATACCTGAAAATACCCCCATAAAGTATAAAAAATAATTTTCCCAGATAGGGATAAGCTGATTGAACTGTTGTGGAGGAAAATCAAACCACTCAACATGGGATATCCCTCTAGCCACAACATGGGTGACTCTTGTTGAATATTGAATATCAGTTTCGTTTTGATGTCTTATCAATTCGAGCAAAGTATCGTTAAAGTTAGCAGGTTGGTCATTGGGGAACCTCAAATATTGATTGCTAAAATCATCGACCCGAATGTCTCTGTTTAAACCATATAAATTAACCATTAGTAGAAAACATCCTACTAAAAGAATAATAAAACAAAAACTGAGTTTTAAACGCTCAAACAACATACCTTTACCCACAATATCAAACACTTAGTTAAGAAGTAAATGTCGATTATATTCCACACTAGTTAAATTCAATTAGAATCTGACATTACTGGCACTTACAATATCCTGCTTAAACGAATAACTCTTTTGCACTTTGTGCCAAGGCTTTCCAGTCGAGGCGATGGACAACATGCTCTCTACCTTTACTGCCCATTTTTTTTAAATTTTGCTCATCTGTAAATATATTCGCAACTGCACTGGCGATACTTTCAGGTTTAGTCGCGTCGATAATTAAACCCGTTTCACCTTCAACAAGCGTTTCCCGAGTACCACCAGAATCTCCTGCAATAACGGGTTTGCCACATGATTGAGCTTCAACCAGAACCATGCCAAAACCTTCAATATCTTGGCCTATAGTGCGATTAGGTAAAATAAATAAGTCGCATTGCTGATAACACTGGATCATTTGCTGATCGGTGATTTCCCGCAAAAATTGTACGTTATCCTCTACTCCAAGCTCAGAGGCTAGATTTTGCAACATGTGCAAACAGTCACCGTCGCCGACTACCGCATAGAGAATATTAGGAATTTCCTTTTTTATGGCAGGCAAAGCGCGGATCATCATGTCCTGACCTTTCCTCGCTTGCAATCTGCCAACGGTTAACACCACTTTTTTGTCCAGCCAGCCAAGATTGGTGCGGGTTTGTGCATTAGGCTCTGCCGGTACAAAGCGACTACTATCCACTCCAGGGTGCAATACCACAGCCTTAAGTCGCGCGGCTTCACCAAATTTAGCCACTAAATTTGCGCTATTCTGGCTGTTACAAATGATCTGAGTCGCGCGCTTAATAACCAGTTTACAAATAAATTGTTGTTCGCGACTACTGGCTGCCGTTTCTAAATCTTCACCGTGCACGTAACAAGAGTAGGGAATACCTGTCATTAAATTGATAAGCCAAGCCATCACACCTTCAGGCAATACGCGCCCACAATGCAAGTTAGTAATGTTTTGTTGTTTTATTAGCTTGCGAATATGCCAAAAGGTTTTTATATAAAATAAGACCCCTTTAATACTGGCAAAACCCCACTCTGTAGAGCTCAAGTTGTAACGGGATATGCTTAAATTAGCATTTGCATCAAAGGATTCAGTATCTTGCCAAAGCCCTGCTACTACCGAATATTCAGTATGGGGTAACCGTGAATAGAGTTCCCAAAACCAGCGGCCACTACCTCCTGATTTAGGCGGAAAATTTTCTGTTATTAATAAAGTTTTCAAAACATTATTATCCTTCAGAGAACCAACTTTACACAGCAAGTTTATGATTCTAACAAACTAATTTATATACAATTTATGTACGATTTATATAATCGCAGCATAACACTTGTACCATGCTGCCGATAGACTCGAAAATATTTTATATTGATAATTTAATCACACTAACAGCGAACAAAAGCCCTGAGAATTATTAAGATAAACAGCGTAAAAAAATAGTATTATAAAAACCTAACAAACTGCCAAACAATGCATAATTTGTTTAACTGTATGTACTATCTCGCTACTGCAGCCTTAAAGGATTTAACAACACACTCCATGAATATATTGATTATTTCGCAACGTTGCCCTTTTCCACCTAACAAAGGTGAAAAAATCCGGACTTTTCATCATTTAAAATATCTAAATGAACAAGGGCACAAGATTTTTTTGGCAACACCTTACGAGGATGATAGTGAGTTACCTTTTTTTACCACTCTAGCTGAGCGTTATTGCCAGCAAATTAGCTACAGTAAACTTGGTCCCAAGTTCTTACGTTTATTAAGTGGTTTGTTCAGTGGCAAAGCCCTGAGTGTTGCTAATTTTTATCACCAAGATTTACAAAAAAAAATCGATAAACAGCTTGTTGATAACAATATTGATGTCATTTATTGCAGTGCTTCAAGTGTGGCCGAATACGTATTTAATTCAAAGGTCATCAGTAAACTTGCGAAAAAGCCGCAGTTATTGATGGATTTTATGGATGTTGACTCAGATAAATGGGCGCAATATGCCAAACAAACGTCATGGCCGCTTAAGTATATATATCAACGAGAAACAAAACTCATCGCCCGTTTCGAAAAGAAAATCGCAAGCTCATTTGACCATTGTTTATTAATTACTCAGGCAGAGGTAGATTTATTTCAGCAGATCCATGGCCCAGCTTTTGACATCCATGCCGTTGAAAATGGCCTCGATACCACTAGCTTTTTCCCTCCGTCCGCCCCACGAGATATGCAATCTCCGCGCTTATTATTTGCAGGAGTCATGGATTACGCTCCCAACATTGATGCGGTAATGTGGTTTGTAGACCATGTATGGCCAAGTGTTATTAAAAAATGGCCGCAAGCAACATTTTGCATTGCGGGCATGGATCCCGTGGACAAAATCAAAAAACTAAACGGTCAAAATGGTATTGAAATAACCGGTTTTGTTGACGATATAAAACCCTACTTCGACAACGCTAATATTTTTGTTGCGCCATTCAGACTAGCTCGCGGTGTACAAAACAAGGTATTGCAAGCCTTTGCCAGCGGCTTACCGGTCATTGCCACGTCTATGGGTGCAGAAGGGGTGAAATGCAGTGATCAACAAGATATTTTACTTGCCAACTCAGCGAGCGACTACATCAATTGTTTAACCATGTTGATGGACGATCACTCTAAATATACCAATATAAGTGAAAATGCATTGGCAATAATTCAAGCTCATTATGCATGGAACAGTGTACTCGCCCCTTTAAAAAGTCTCGTCGCTGAGGAATTAAAAACGTGACCAATAAACTCAAACTATTATTACGTCTGTTTTTTTCACTCTTGGCTCTGCCCTTTTTCGTGTTGTATTGGCTACTTACCTTAGTATTTAACCGCGACAATGTGTTTGCAGGGGCCTCACAATGTCTTAGTTTGCTGCCCGGACAAATGGGTAATTATTACCGTTTAGCCTTTTACCAATTTGCCATGGACTCCTGTGGCAAAGACACTGTCATCTCCTTTGCTAGCTTATTTTCTCAACAAGGCACTGAGCTCAGTGATGGAGCCTATATTGGCCCGCAATGTAATATTGGTTTATGTAAGATTGAAGCAAACTGTTTGTTAGGTAGTGGCGTACATATTATGAGTGGTAAAGGTCAACATAATTTTTCAGACTTAAATACCGCGCTCAAAGATCAAGGTGGCGTTTTTAATAAAGTTACTATCGGCGAAGATTCTTGGATTGGTAATGGCGCATTGATTATGGCCAATATCGGTAAAAAATGTGTGGTCGCCGCAGGGGCCGTGGTGATCAATGATGTTCCCGATTTTGCTATAGTGGCCGGCAATCCCGCAAAAATAATTAAGATGCGTAATGAATAGACTGTCTTCGGGCATTAAAGGCAGTACAAAATTAGCTATAGTATGCCTTAGCTTTATCCGTATTTGTGGTTCCATTGCATATGCTCAAAATTTTCCCTTAGCTTCCCAACAAAAGATAAGTGTCAGTACTGCGGCTGAATTATTAGCCGCCATTAAACGTGCTAATAAAAGTGGGCACGTGGAAATCACCTTACAAAATGGTCGTTATGAAACAGGCCAAACATTACAAATACTAAAACCGCATATTTCACTTATATCAGCCAATAAAGATCCCAAGACCACTCAGATTATTGGTAAAGGTATGCGTAAAACCAAAGGAGTAGATAACATCATCAGGGTGGCCGCTCCCTACTTCACCTTAGATGGCATAACCCTAGAACAAAGCCCTAATCATATTATTCAGATTGCTGGTGAAGCCAATGCTGATTTTCCAATATTGCGCAATTGCATCATTAAAGATGGGTACGAACAGCTAGTAAAAGTGAGTTATAACCGCAATACAGGAATTGCCAGCGATGGTGGTTTAGTCGAAAACTGCCAATTTGTATACACGGCAGGCATTGGACCTCAATATTATATTGGTGGAATTGACGCCCATGGAGGCCAAGATTGGATTGTTCGAAACAATTATTTTAGCGGCATTGCCAGTCCAGAAAATAAAATTGCCGAACATGCGATTCATTTTTGGAACAACACACAAAACATCACAGTAACAAATAACATTATTTACAACTGTGACCGAGGTATAGGTTTTGGCATGCCTAAACGTCCTAATTTTGGTGGTCTTATTGAAAATAATTTAATTGTACATAATCACCATGGCCACCCCAATGCCGACACAGGGATCATTCTGGAAGAAAGCCAAGGAACCCAGGTGATTAATAATCGAATTTACCTTGCTCATAGCTACCCAAATAGTATCGAATATCGCTTCGCAGAGAGCACTAACATCAAAATTGAAAATAATCTAAGCAACAAAAAAATAGCCCAAAGAAATGGTGGCCAAGCGACTTTAAAAGACAACATACATAGCAGTGATATCAGCCGTATACTCACGATGCATGAGCAACAGCAATTTGGTTTCGATATTAAGCAGTAGGCTTGGAACAGCCAATGATATCAAATTGTTGCAAGGGAAACTGCGCGAAAAAGTCACGACTACGGTCGATAATTTGATTATTTAATTTAGGTACAAACCACTTAAAAGCTCTTAATTTTTCAAGTTCGACAAAAAGCTGCTCTGCTGTGATCTTAGTTTGTTTCAGTACATCAGGGTGAATTTCCAATAATACTAAAACTACTTCTGCCTGTTCGATAAGCTTAGCGGCCCCTTGTACCACCTGTAATTCTTGTCCTTCGACATCAATTTTAAGTACGACATAAGGTAGTACCTTAGAATCTGCTGTACTGGCTAACCAATGATCCAAACTATAAACTTGAGTATTGCCCGGCGTATTAATATCAATAGAACCTTCGTGGTCTATAGTCGAAGCTGACGAAGAGTGAAATGCAACCTGGCCATTAATATTAGATACTGCCGCATTTTCACATACATAGTTACTTCCGAGCTGCCCTAGATTATGCGACAACAATTCAAATGAATTCGGATTAGGTTCAAAGGCATAGATGTTATGTAGTTTGGGACAATATTGTTTAGCTAAGGCGCTGACAGTGCCTATATCCGCGCCAAGATCAAAAAAGGTGAAAGGTTTTTCCACCTGATTGATAGCATTGAAAAAAGGGATAAACTCATCCAGATAATAGTTTTGTGGTCCATATTCTAACCAAAAACACCATTCATCTACCGGCACAACAAACTCTCTGCCACCCAAGGTATGACTAATAACTTTAGTTGAGTGGTGTTTCGATAACCATTGGTACAAACGATGTTTGCCACGCAGTTCATGTTGTTGCAATTGAGCCAAGACCCAATTAATAACACGCACAAAGCGCCTTGTGTGTAAACTGTCTGGGCTCATGGGTACTGCGAATTTGAGTTCAATAAAGTATAGGTTTTCTGCACTTTTTGTTTAAATGCCTCAAGATCTTGAGTTTTACTCACCAACTCTATTTCTTCAGAAACAGCGACAACAAGACCACCTTGATGTTTACCCAACATTAAGCGATATATTTCATACAACTTTGCCAGTTTTCTATCAGTAAAAACCATGCCATCAATGACATACCAGTAAGTCAACGCCCTATAACCTCTGCCACTAACGATAATACTTAAGGGCAATTCGAGCTCTGAATTGAGCGTATATCGGCTACTCGATTCTAAGGTCCAATCTTTTTCCTGATAAAAACGGTGCAAGGAGCTAATTAACTCACCATGCCCCTTAGGATACCAAGCAATAAAAACATCAAGTGGCTGTTGTTCAAGTTCGATGGTCGCGGAGAAAGACTCAAAAGCATCATTAAACTTAGGCTGCCATTGAGAGGTTTGTTGATTAATCATCAAACCTTGCAAAGCTGAGGTTTTCAAAGCCGGTGGATTTTCCATTGGGTTCTGTTGCGCATAAATATGCTGCAACCAACCAAATACCACGGCATAAAAGACAACAAAACCCAAAGCCACATTCACTGTGCCCTTTTGCGTCGATGAGCCAAATGACGAAGTAGGAACAGTGGTTTTATTTTGCGTTACTGGGGCTTGTTTTTCACGTACCAATTCACCAATCGCCAGCAGTAAAATAATCACAAAAGCAAAAAAGAACCAACCATAAATAAGATGATCAGCACCTACAGCGTGTTCCATATTACTTAAATGGGCGATAACGATAATACCAAAAACCCTTACCGCATTAGCAATGATAGGTACTACGATAGAAAGTGTGACAAAAGCGATACGACGTTTGGTTGAATATATGTTGAGATAGGAATACAACGCACCAATCACTACTGATGCAATAAAAAAACTGATACCTGAGCAAGCTTCTGCCACCAAAAAACGACCTTGGGGGATCTCAATATACAGGCCACTTCTAAATACAGGTATTGTGGTCCAATTCAACATCATTACTGAAAGATCGGCGGCAATCCTTTGTAAGGTGGGTACAAACTCTTCACCAAAAGGGATGCAGAACAGCATAAAAAACAATGGAAACAATATTCTTTTAGCTATGGTACTTCCAACACAAGTCCAAATAGCAAAAGGCAAAAAAGTGAAGGCTGCAATGTGCATAAACAATTGCACATCACCAGCTATGCCAATGAGATAAAGTAAGGCGCTGCCTGCACAGAATAATAATCCCCACCATGCAGGTTTGACTAAACCAAAAGACAATTCTGATCTTTTTAAATAGATAAGATAAAACGCGCCGGGTAATACAAATAAGCAGTGATTGAATATGTCGGAAATAAGCCAGATATCAATAGCAGTAATAATGCCCTGCCAAAACACCGCTATCCATGCGATAAACACCAAGGCCAAAAGATAAACCACTTGCTGTGGCTGAGATTTTAAATTGAACTGAAAATCCGTTTTATGTTGCACTTCAGACTCCACTACTTTGCAGCAATATTATAAACGTCCTTCATGGTCCCCCACGAAAAATCCTGAATAAGATTCTCAAGCTTGCCATAGGTTTTATCTAGATTAATGTAATGTCTGAATCTGGATTTCAACGGAGCTTGTGTAAGGCGGGGTTGTTCAGCATCTATTTCCCAAGGGTGGAAATAAAAAGAATAAGGTTGTTGTTCTTTTTCCAAATAACTTTTTACTAAGTATTTAGTAAAGGCATAAGGGTACAATCTAAAATAGCCACCACCACCTATGGGAGTTTGTCTGCCCAGAAAACGATGAGTAGGAATGGGTATTTCAATAATGCCTTCTTTACGTTGATAGGCAAATCTAGGCCAATCTGGCGTGCCATACAGGTCATGTTTAACTGGATAAGTACTCGAACTATAAGCAAATCCCAACTCTGCCAATACCTCAAACGCCCATTCATTATTGTAACCGATAGAAAAACTGGGTGCTCTATATCCTGTCAATTTTTCACCCAGCAGGTCTTCAAGATGTGTTTTAGAACGCAATACATCGGCATGAAACTCTGCGCGAGTTTGCTCTGTCGCTCGACGATGTTCATAACCGTGACTTGCAATCTCGTGGCCTTGATTATGTATCTCTTTGATGAGTTCCGGATAACGTTCAGCCACCCAACCCAGCACAAAAAAGGTCGACTTAATATTATGTTTAGCAAATAGATCCAGTAAGCGTTTGGTATTAGTATCAACTCGCGGTTGATAATCCTGCCATTGCTCTGGTTTGATAATAGACTCAAAAGCAGATACGTGAAAAAAATCCTCTACATCCACTGTCATGGCATTTAATACAGTATCGCGCATCTTTTATCTTCCTTTACCAAATAACACAACTTCTACTGTGCGGATCAATATTAAGATGTCGAGCATTAAACTTTGGTGTTTGACGTAATAAAGATCAAACTTCAACTTTTCCATTGAATCTTCAACACTCGCACCATAAGGATAATTAAGCTGAGCCCAGCCTGCTAAACCTGGTTTAACATTATGTCGCTGATTATAATAAGGTATTTCTCTTATCAGTTGCTCCACAAATTGTGGACGTTCAGGTCTTGGACCAATAAACGACATCTCTCCGCGAAAAATATTCAGCAACTGGGGCAGCTCATCAATACGATATTTACGGATAAATTGGCCAATTTTTGTCACTCGTGAATCATTAGTCGTTGCCCATTTAGCACCATCTTTTTCTGCATCAGGCCGCATACTTCTGAATTTAATGATCTTAAATAATTTGCCATTAAGACCAACCCTTTCCTGTTTGTAAAATATTGATGCTTTAGAATTCCTGACATCTTCAAAAAAGATAATAATGGCCGTGAGCAACATAAAGGGCCAAGCAAGGGCTAGGACTATCGTTGCTAATATACAATTTACTGCGTAGTCGAGAGCATCGCGTAAATAGTTTTGAGAATTAAATCCATTAGAATAGATAACCCAACTAGGATACATTAAATTGACCACGATTTGGCCCGTTTCACGCTCCATAAAGTCCAATAAGTCGGTTACCTCAATTCCCCTGAGGCGACAATCAAATAATATTTCAACGGGTAAAGTGCCACGACGTTGATCACAAGCGATAACCACCTCATCGATATCGTTATCCGACACAAAATTGCGGAAATTTTCATCGATTTTCACGTGAATGAGTTTTTCATTTTGAATACCTTCCTCGCGGTTATCTCCCGGAATAGGTATAAAACCGAGTAATTCAAAACCTACTCGATCTACTTCTCTACGCATACGTTTTTCAATTATAGATGCTCGTTCACCTGCACCGATAACCACTATTTTGGTTTGCCCAAGGCCAAGAATGCCCAAACGATTGACAAAATAACGCAGAATAACCAATGCGATAATGGTTGAACCAGCAAAGATAGGTAGAAAATACTGATGTATTTTTATATGGGTCATCACAGTACTACTGAGTATTTCCATCACAAAGTAGCCAAGCGCAACACTTACAAAAATACGTCGAATAATTCCTCGAAATGTTTCTCTTAATTTAGTTTCATACAAACCAACAGATAAAGCAGACAACACTACAAGGAAAGTGAAAACGCCAATGGATGTTAATAAGTCAGTTAAACTTGTTGTTAAATTGCCAAAAAATTGCGTGATAAGTTCGAAAGTTAGATAGCCTATATAGCCAATAAAAACAGCTTCAAGCACCATAATTAAATTTGAGCGACGAACGTCTTTACGATTGCCTAAACTCATTACTTCTCCCTCATGAACTTTAGTATGGCGTACTGCTTTAGTTCAATTACATACATTGAACACGATTCCCTTATTCATTTTTTATATAATAACAATATATTATAGTTGTGGAGCAAGTCTAAATCTTGTTACATTGTCTAACAATTAGATCAAACTTACGGGGTCGTAATTTACATGAAGACTAACAAAATAGCATTGTTCAATTTAATATTTTTAATGATTTTTACTGTTGGGGGCTGTGCTGGAAATAAAGCTAAACTACCTTCGGCTTCAACTTACCCATCTTTAACTACATCTGTAGATGATTATCAATATCTAATAGGCCCCGGTGATACTGTATCAATATTTGTGTGGAGGAACCCAGACATTTCAGGATCTTTCATTGTAAGACCTGACGGAAAGGTAACTACATCCTTAGTCGAAGATGTTCCCGTTTCGGGCAAAACCCCAACTATGTTAGCTAGGGAAGTAGAAGAACAATTATCAAAATATATTAATAATCCAAGAGTGACCGTAAGTGTAAACGGTTTTAATGGCCCATTAAGTGAACAAGTTAGAGTAATCGGGGAAGCAACAAACCCCAGAGCGATAAACTATGTAGAGAAAATGACATTACTTGACTTGATGATTCAAGTGGGTGGGTTAACCAACTTCGCTTCAGGCAACAGAGCTAAATTAATTAGAACTATTTCAGGTGTTCAGCAAACATTCGACTTAAAAATAGATGATTTAATAAAAGAGGGAGTTATAAAAGAAAACGTGGATATTCTCCCAGGCGACATCATTATCATTCCAGAAGCTTGGTTTTAAACACAACAATAAAACGGATATTTGAATGCAGGACATACAAAACACAATAGAACTTATTCTCGACTACCTAAAAGGAGTGTGGATAAAAAAACGTTACGTCATCATTAGTTCGTGGTTAATATGCCCAATAGGGTTTATTTATGTTGCCTCTACCCCCGATGTCTATGAGTCAGAAGCAAGGGTTTACGTTGACACTAGATCTGTTTTGCAACCTTTATTGCAAGGGCTTGCCATTCGCGAAAACCCACAAGCTGAAATAATGATGATGGTGAAAACCCTGCTAAGTCGCCCAAACCTCGAGATCATTGCTAGAGAATCAGATTTAGATATCAAAGCAACCAATGCTGCTCAATATGAAAATCTCATCGATTCTTTAAGCAACGGTATAAAGTTGAAATCTACAGGCAGAGATAACTTATATACTATTTCCTATGCTAATCGCGACCCTCAAATGGCAAAAACGGTAGTGCAAGAAACACTAGATTTGTTTGTTGAAGGAACTCATGGGAATACTCGCAAAGATTCAGATTCTGCCAGTCAATTTTTAGAAGAACAAATTGATGAATATGAAACTAGATTGTCTGCAGCAGAACAGCGTGTCGCAGATTTTAAGCGTAAATACTCAGATTTACTGCCAAATAAAGGATCATTTTACCAAAATTATAGTGAGTTAGAATCTGCTTTAGAACAAACCAAATTAACCATTAAAGAAACCGAACAACAAATGAATACTTTGACCGAACAGATAGCAGGGAACGGCTCTAAATCTGACAACTACTCGGTTCGCCAAGGTAATCCAGAAGACTCACTGACCACTCGTTTTGATTCACGCATTGAGAGCTTAGAAAGCAAATTAGACGAGTTAATGCTCAAATATACTGAATTGCATCCCGATGTTATTGAAACCACAAGTTTGTTAAACTCACTAAAAGAGCAAAGAACAAAAGAGATTGAAGAATATTTTGCTAATAGCGAAAAAAATGGCTCAGGTTCAGAACTAATTGGTTCTATTTCCAGCGAACTAAAACTTGAAGCAAGTCGATTAAATAGCCTTATTTCTTCTTTAAAAGTTCGCCAAACAAATTATGAAACCAAGATAGAGGCATTAAAGCAAAAAATTGACTTAGTCCCACAGATTGAAGCCGAATTTACTGCTCTAAACCGAGACTACGGCATTACCAAAAACAAATATGAAGAATTACTTTCAAGAAAAGATTCGGCAGAACTGGCCAAAAAAGCGGATGTTTCTTCTGAAGATGTTAAATTTAGGGTAATAGACCCTCCTTTAGCGCCAATAAAACCAAGCGGATCTAAACGAGCTGTTGGCTACACTTTAGTACTTGTATTAGGATTATTATCCGGTGTCGGAGTTGCTTTTTTAATTAGTCAGATTAACCCCATATTAATTAGAGGAAGTCAATTAACCTCGCTAACTTCCTATCCTGTACTTGGTTTTGTTAGTCATTTAAATCTAGCAGAAATTAAAAAAACAGACAGAAAACGATTAATAGTATTTTCCGTGTCCTGTGGACTCATTTTAACTATTTATTGCTCGTTAATTAGCGCGGAAATTTTACAAATTAATCTATATGCGAGGGTTTTTTCGTGAATACAATAGAAAAGGCTTTGTTAAAAAAACAATCGAACACTCAAAATGAAAGTACGGAATCAACTAATACTAATTCAATAGAAAGGTCGCTCGAACTATCTGCTAGTGAAGAAGTACAGAAAAAAACAGATGTAAGACATAAACCTATAGTGATTGAAACAGAACAATCTGATGCGAGATTTGTCAAAATAGACCTCAGTAAGTTGAACGAAAAAGGCTTTGTTTCCAGTAACTCAAGCAGACAGTTAATAAATGAAGAATATCGAGCGATAAAACGAAAAATACTAGACAATGCTTTTGGAGCACTATCAAAATCGCTGACTAACCCAAACATAATTATGGTTACCAGTTCTAGACCAGGTGAAGGTAAAACATTTACCGCCATTAATTTAGCCTTGAGTATTGCCTTGGAGCAAGACAAAACTGTACTGCTAGTTGATGCCGATGTACTGCGACCTAATGTAATGAGAACATTAGAACTTAGCGATAAACAAGGGTTGATGGAATATCTTCTTGGCGAGAAAACCGATATAGCTGATGTTATTTATCAGACCAATATTAGCAATTTACGAATAATACCAGCAGGTAAATCACATCATCTTTCTACCGAGTTGCTGGCAAGTGAAAAAATGTACCAAGCCGTAGAAGAATTTGCTAATCGATACACAGACCGTGTTGTAATAGTAGATACTCCCCCACTATTGGGTATTAACGAAACAGCAATTTTAGCTAATTTAGCTGGACAGGCCATTGTCGTTACAGAAGAAAATAAAACAAAACTTACCGATTTAGATAAAGCAGTTAAACAATTGAACCCTGAAATGGCCATTGGCTTTGTAGTAAACAAATCCCAATCCGTATCAAGTGATGTAGGTTATGGATATTACTATAGGGGAGCTAATTAGTGTGGTGTAAAGACGCAGTTTCAAATAGAAAGTCTAAATTTTTTTATTTTGTTGGTTTGGGATTCACAACCTTTTTTTCCTCGGCAGGTGATTTGAATTTAAAATCTGGGGTGAAATCAACTGCCTATTTTTACCAAACTCAACGAGATGAACTGCCAAAAGAGCAAACAGAAGCTTTAGTACTTGAACCCAATCTTACTGGCATTTACGACAGTAAAAAAATTGATTTTGCCGTGAATATTGCCCACACAATAGTTGAACAAAGTTATGATGAAGAAGGCGCAGATAAAAACTATACTGATGTTAAACTCAATTCCAGCATTAATTTAATCGAAAATGCATTAAGACTCAGTATTTTTGGCGCTCAGAATTACAGAGCCAGCAGCCAATCACAAAATGATTTCAGCGATAAAATATTATCTGCTGGTGATTTAAGCCAAGTACAACAATATGGTGCCAGCTTAGATTATTTTACCCCAAACGCCTCATATATTGGCCTTGACATGTCTTCAACATACTCAAATTTATCAACAGATAAATCCATTGACGAGAATTTTAATGGTCTTGATTCAGAGAATGTCAGTTTTTTTTCGCGTTTACGCAGCGGAAAAGAGCTGCGTTTAGTGACTTTTGATTTTAGCGGTCAATATACTGATACCACAAGAACAGGCTATAGCAACTTTAAATCAGATAGTCTCAACGGTAATATTCATTTTAATCTCTTCAAACAATTCAATCTTGTCGTCCTCGGCAACCAAACTAATTATGATCTTGACCGCGTTGATGGTCTAGGACGAAGTGATATAGACACTCAGAGTTACGGAGCGGGTATTGAGCTTTCGAATTCAGACAATCGAAGAGTTCAAATTACATATAACCGCCTCAAAGAAGAAAATAATACAACAAATTATGTTGGTGTAGATTTAAATTGGGCTTTCAGTCAAAGAACATCAATAAGTTTAAATTACGGTAAACGTTTCTATGGTGACGCTTATTCACTCAATGCCAAACATAACTTAAAAAATTTCAAAAGCAGCTTATCTTACTCTGAAGATGTTACTACTTTTTCACGTTTGAATTTTGAAACAGAATCCCTAGGTATTTTTGTTTGTATTATAGGCTCCACTGATTTAATAGATTGTTTTCAGCCTGAGGGCTTGGACTATGTATTACAACCCGGCGAAGAGTTTAGAAGTTATAACGATATATCTGTCGATATTACGAATGAAGTCATTCTGTCAAAATCCGCACGTTATGCTTTAGGTTATAGCAAACGAAAATTAAAAATCTCACTTGGCTTAAGTTATCGTGAAACCGACTATCTAGAAACAGACAGATCGCAAATAGCTAAAAGTGCCAGCCTGTCGAGTAATTATCAGTTAAGTAAAAGAACAAATTTAGGGATCGGATTTAACTTTTTACGCAAAGAAGCCAATGAATCAATAGATTATATTGATACAATATCGGCCAATTTTTCAGCTAATAGAGCCCTAAGTGAAAACGCTAAATTAGATCTAGCATTTCGATATCTCGACCGCCAATCTGAAGTTGGAGACATTACAGATAAACGCATAACACTAGGTTTTAACTACCAATTCTAAACCTCACATGGATTATTTTTTTTGGTAAAAAGGATAATTAATCGTCTCTGATTTAATTATTTCTTTTTAAACAACCAGTGGTAAGTATCAGACATCATAAAAAAGTCCTAAAGTCTCTCATCTATTACCTGAAACTCTAAGCGGCAGCTGCCTTCAATACTTTGATTTTGTATCCTATACAAAGCTCACGTTTGCAGATTTAGGAGCCGCGAATACACAAGGTGCAAAGGCTAGCAGGCTAAACAGATAGGCAAGATGGCGGATCTTTTTTCGATATTGCATTTTATGGTTCATCTCAAATTATTTTTGCTATTGGAAGAACGTATTAGCAATGCTGCAAAACCAGAGGAGCTAAACAACACCGGCATCCAGACAGTCCCTACCCTGACCATGTTAGGTCAATACAGCCAATACAGGCGCGCTTTACTTAAAAGTAAAATTGCGTATCGTGGTAACTAATGGGTAGTAATTAAAAACAATAAAACTGACCAAGGCCTAATCCCCTTGAAAATAGAGGTTTTGGCTAAACCGAGTCTAAAAAAAATGATTGCCAGGTTGTAGTGTCATCGATGAAAGCGTTTTATGTTTATTAGTTTTCGATGCCCTATTTTTAGTAGTTAGTTAATAGTTAAGTAAATCGTAGAGTGAATAATATGTCGCATAATCAAGGGGATAAATCTCCTCAAACTCACAATAAATCCCGTCGAGACTTTCTCAACAAAATTGGCCTACTGGTTGGGGTTGGTACTGCTACTTCGTTATTAGGCGGCAATGCGATTTCAGTGGCGATGGCCTATACACCACAACAAGATAGCACCAGTAAAGCAGGCAAATTATTGTCGCAAGCTCAGTTAATTCAGTTAAAAGCAATTTGTGCTCAGGTCATACCTAAAACCGAAACGCTGGGTGCAGCCGAAGTGGATGTGCATGGCTTTATCGATAATCAATTATTTCATTGTCATACAACGGCAGAGCAACAAAAGGTTGTGACTCTGCTGAGCAATATAGACAAAGAATCCAATGCACAATATCAGCATCAATTTGCAGCCTTAACTGCTACGCAACAAGTTGAGCTACTCACCCAAATAGAAATGGGTGGCCAGAGTTTTAAACAACAATATCGCGGTGATTTTAAATTTCTTAAAAGCCTCATCTGTTTTGGTTATTACACCTCTGAAGTAGGCGCCTCGCAAGAATTAAGATACTTGGCAGTGCCTGGCGGTTATAAGGGCTCAATACCTTATAAAAAGAGCGATGCGGATTGGGGCTCGATGGGTTTGTATTACTAAATCAAACTTGTCTGAAATTTATAAAAGTGAAGAAATCAAACATGCAAAATGAACAGATGTATATAAAAGAAAGCCAAGAAATTTACGACGCCATCGTCGTGGGTTCAGGGGTTGCAGGCGGCTGGGCGGCCAAAGAGCTGTGCGAAAAAGGCCAAAAAACTCTCATGATCGAACGCGGTCGCATTGTTGAGCATCGAAAAGACTATATCGGTGAAAACAAAGCGCCGTGGCAGCAAGAATACCGCACTCGTGTTGATAACCTCTTGCTTGAGCAACAGTATAAAATCCAGCAACAATGTTATGCCTTTAAAGACGCCACTAAACACTTTTTTGGCAATGATCGTGATCTGCCTTACAACACCCCAAAAGATAAACCCTTTAGTTGGATCCGCGCTAACCAATTGGGTGGCAAATCCTTACTGTGGCATCGTCAATCTTATCGTTTTAGTGATTATGATTTTGCAGCCAATTCACTTGATGGTTATGGCAATGATTGGCCCGTGCGCTATCAAGATATTGCTGATTGGTATTCTTATGTTGAAAAACATGCCGGCATAAGTGGCAACGCGGACAATTTGCCACAGCTGCCTAACAGTGATTTTTTACCGCCCTTTGAAATGAATTCACCTGAAAAGGCGATTAAGGCTAAATTAGAAGCCTTGTTTCCCAAGCGTAATCTGATCATGGGCCGTGCTGCCCATTTAACTAAACCCACAGAATTACATTATTCCCAAGGACGAGTGCAATGTCAGGCGCGTAATGAATGTCAGGCTGGTTGCTCTTTTGGCGCCTACTTCTCGACTCAAAGCTCTACCCTACCCGCGGCTGCAAAAACCGGTTTATTACATATTGCGCCTGATAGTGTGGTGCATAGCTTGATCTATGATGAGCAAAAAAATCGGGTGGTTGGTGTACGAGTGATTGATAACAATGACTTAAGCCAACGTGAATATTTTGCCAAAGTGGTGTTTTTATGTGCTTCAACTCTTGGCTCAACACAAATTCTCTTAAATAGCGCAACTAAAACTCAACCTAAGGGTTTAGCCAACAGCAGTGGTGTACTGGGCCATTATTTGATGGATCACAATTACAATGCCAATGCCGGTGGTGATGTGGAAGGTTTTGAAGACGAAATTGATAGAGGTCGCCGCCCAACCGGTATTTTAGTCCCCAACTTTTATTATCAACCCGATGCTAAACGTAAATTTTTAAGAGGTTACATGTTGGGTGGCAGTGCTTATCGTGAAAACTGGCAAAGTAGCCAATATCAAGATGGCATAGGGGTGGATTTTAAAAACAAACTTAAGCAAGCAGGTAAGTGGAAGTTTGGTCTGTATGCCATGGGTGAAATGTTACCGCGTTTTGAAAACCACGTGGCTTTACATCCCACCCTCAAAGACAAATGGGGCATGCCACAACTCGACATTCATTGTGAGTATTCAGAAAATGAAAAACTGATGATGGAAGACGCCAAAGAGCAAATGACTGTCATGTTAGAGGCGGTAGGTGTGACCAATATCAGCGCTAAAACTAGCGATAAACCACCCGGATTGGCGATTCATGAAGTAGGCACTGCACGTATGGGGCGCGATCCTAAAACCTCAGTGCTTAATAGTTTTAACCAAAGTCATAATATTCCTAACCTGTTTGTTACCGACGGTGCCAGCTTTTGCTCCACGGCACCACAAAACCCAAGCTTAAGTTTTATGGCATTTACCGCAAGAGCTGTGGATTACGCGCTAAAAGAACAAGCGGCAGGCAGATTATAGGCTGTCACTCAACAAGGTAATTAGCTAGCTCTGCTTCAACCTTTTGTTTTGACTTGGATCATCTGCATTAAACAGATGATCCACTTCTTCCAGCTCGTTTTTACAACGACATACCTTATTGATTTATTTGTAATCTCCATCCTTTTTTGTCAATCTGGCAAGCCATCTGCTTAATACAATAACTAATCCAACATGTGCCAATAAATGCCCAAATGTTTGCATAGTCATGATAGAAGCCTTTGATCCCCAAAGAAGCAAGGAAATTCCATGCACCTAATCATTAAGACTCTGGTATTGCTACTAAGCCTTAGCCACATAGTTACTGCCCATTCTGCGGATAAACCGAATATTCTGGTGATGGCAGAAGATGTCAGTGAAGGCACAGTGCCTCACAGTAGCCGAGTGAGTAAAAGTGTAGTGAGTGCTTTGCAAAATCAAATGCACGACAGAGGTTTTAATGTCTATGACAGAAGCATTATTACGCTGGATAATTTTGATGATAAACAGCGCAGTGATAACGAACTGCTGGATCTAGCTCGTTCGATTAAACGCCCGCCCATCGATGTTGTGCTGGTATTTCGTATCTATGCTAGCTCCTTGCAACTCGATACCGGCACTAAAATTTCGGCGCGCATTGATGGACGGATGTTAAATGCCCTGAGTGGCAAATTTTTAGGTGAATTTAACCTCGATAGTGGCAAACCATGGAATGCGCCAGCGCAATGTAGTCGTGAATGTCTCGCAGCTACTCTTAACGATAAAGCCAGTGTTATGGCCAATGATTTGGGTGCGGTATTAGCTGAAAAACTCGCGTGGATGACACATACCAAGCAGGAAAATACTCAGTCACAACACTCAACTAACAATCCAATGTTAAGTGACTACTATCTAACTTTCGATGGTTTCAGTGCCGCCGATATGCTGGAGATTGAAGAATACTTAGTGATTTTTTCTGGCTATGATTCGTTACGGCCTACCGAACAACATTATACTCGTAGCGAGCTGTTATATCGCTCAAGCAGCAGCACAGCTAAGTTAAACCGCAACTTAAAAAAGATGCTAGAAGAGCTAAATAAACGCGCCCTCGTCAACTTTGCAGGTAATAACTTTACGATAAAACGCATAACTTTCAGAGCTAGAGAGCCACAGCAAACTGATAACTATGGATGGTAAGCTTTATTTATTTCCTAAGGGCATTATGTCTAAAATGACACATTGTTTATGCAAAACATTAACAAGCTTTAGCCTGTGTGTAAGTTTGTTATTGCTAGGTTTACCAACAAGCTTTGGTGCAGAGCGTTGGCAAATCGTGATCCTGGCCGATAAAACCAGCGAGTTGCCCAGCGAATTCAGCCTCTATCCCGATATCAACCACAGCATTACTCAAGGTTTAACCTTGATATTAAGTGCCGCAGACTTTGATATACATAGTGTGCAAGAGCTTGGTCTAACAGATTGTAAACTCAATAATTGTGTTTCTATAGATCCACAAAACCTGCGCCAAGCGGTGCAACGGGCCGGTAAAACCATCAATCTTGCGCTGCGTTATCAATTTAAGGCCTTTAAACTGCGTCAAAACAATGAGGCCATCTGGCAATTTAGTTTGGCAGGCCGAGTGCTTGATTTAGCCAGTGGTATGCAACTTGATGCGTTTGAAGTGACTAAACGAGTCGATGATATTAAGCAAAATTGCATTGCCGAATGTAAAAATGCTTGGCTCAATCAAACACTGCACTTTTTAAGTCAGGAACTTGGCGCGGTATTAAGCGAAAAACTCCAAGCCCTGCCACGCCGTCAACACTACGATGTCCAGTTGCTTAATTTTACTCAGCAAGAACTGCAACATACGGCCGACTATTTACAGGCACTAGATACTCATGTGGCCAGCACACTGGTGCGAGAATACGCCCCCCAACAACAATGGTTACACCATATCGCCAGCCGCGACTATCAATATATTAGTGAATTATCCAGCGCTGAGCTTGGCAGTATGTTGGCGCATTTTTTAGATGAACAAGGCATGCAGGTCGAGATCACCTATGAGCAAAGTCAGGGATTGTTTGTTTTAAGTCGCAGTGGCATGCCCTATTTAAACCGCTATATAGCCTTTACTGTAATTTTTCTGCTAATGGTTTTTTATCTGTTTTATCGAAAAAAACCGCAACAAAGCGAACCCACACAAGGCCGTAATAGCTCATTATTGTGGTTAGTTGTTTTATGTTTAATCTTAATGGCTGGCATTTATTGGCGTTTTTACGATGACTTTAATGGCGCTGTGTCACCCGACTCGAACAACCACCAGCCTGAGTCAGAGTCAGAATTAGAACCAGAGCAAACGCCAGAACAAAAACAAGTCGCCGAGCAAGTTCTCAAACAGCAACAAGACGACAACGACTGGCAGCAAGCCAGTAAAATCAATACTTTGCAAAGCTATCAGATTTACCTTAATCGCTGGCCAGATGGACAATACCTAATCCAAGCCAGTGCGGCCCTTAAAGTAAAAATCGATGATGAAACAGCTTGGCAAACCGCCATAAAGCTGGCAACGGTTGAGGCCTATCAAGACTATCTTGACCAACAACCCGCAGGTGATTTTAGGCAGCGTGCCTTACAAAAACTCACTCTGTTATTTAAAGATTCTCAGCAAACTCAAAAACTCACTGAACTGCTCAAGCTCGCTGAGGATAATTATTACCAACAAAAAAACTATCGTGAAGCCCGTTATTATTACGAGCAAGCGGCTCAAATGAACGATGCTTTAGCCCAATATCAACTTGGCCAGATTTACGCCCTAGCGCAGGGCATAAAACAAGATCAACGGCTTGCCACAAAGTGGTATCAACAAGCTGCCGAGCAAGGTCATGCTCAAGCGCAGTTTGAACTGGCTTATCGCTATTCTAAAGCTTTAGGCATCAAGCAGGATAATGCCCAGGCCCTCTATTGGTATCAACAAGCTGCCGAACAAGGTGTGAGTCTTGCACAGTACAACCTGGCTTATCTTTATGCTCAGGGCCACGTGACGCGACGGGATTATCAACAAGCCGCCTATTGGTATCAAAAAGCAGCCGAACAAGGCGATGCAGATGCACAAAATAATTTAGGTAAACTGTATGAAAACGGTCAGGGTGTAAGCCAAGATCTCACCAAGGCTAAAATCCTCTACCGCCAAGCGACAGCCCAAGGTCACCAAGTGGCTAAAATCAATCTGAGTTTATTAAACAATTAATTATCACAGGAAACTACAATGCCCATGCGCCAACTAATAAAAACTTCGCTGCTGTGTTTAAGCTTAACTTTACTATCTAATGTTCAGGCCGATGAAATTAAGAATAAAGTTTATGAACTGCGCACCTATCATACTAATGAAGGTAAGTTACCCGCGCTGCAAACTCGCTTTCGCGAGCATACTCACGCTATTTTTACTCGCTTAGGCATGAAAGTGATTGCTTACTGGACTCCCACTCAAGAGCCAAACGCAAGTAATACGCTAATCTATATCATCGAACATGATAGCGAAGAAGATGCCAAACAAAAATGGCAGACTTTTATTAAGGATCCACAGTGGGTAGAAGCTTATCAAGCTTCGATTAAAGACGGGAAACTGGTGAAAAGTATTGATGTGGTGTTTATGCAAGCAACCGATTATTCCCCCCCACTTTAATCGCCTTGCACAATACACATAGTTAGATTAACAAATCTGGCTAAGATTTTTTAGCCAGAAAAATAGTGTGTTTACTACCCTTGCCTGGCCTAGCGCGCACAATACGTGTATCGACTTTATAACCGACTTTTTTCAAACGTACTTCAAATAAATAATCTGGGCCAGCCGACCAAATGGCCAACATGCCTTGCGGTTTAAGGGTGTGATAAATGCTCTTAAGTCCCGCTTCGGAATAAATCCAATTATTGTCTGACTTGGTTAAACCTTCTGGGCCATTATCCACATCCAATAAAATGGCATCAAAGGTAGGCTCCTGAGTACTCAGCAATACCGCAACATCACCAACATGCACTTTAGTACGACTATCTTGTAATGGGTTGCCGGCACATTTTCCTAAGTCACCTTGATTCCAGGTCACGACTTCAGGAAGGAGTTCAGCCACTGTCACCGTTGAGGTGCTATTAACCGCTTTAAGTGCCGCAGCTAAGGTATACCCCATGCCCAAACCACCGACTAATACTTGCGCATTATCTACTGACTTCACATGAGCACAACCTAACTCAGACAAGACTTTTTCTGAATTATATACACGGCTATTCATCAACTCACCTCGAATACCCGACAACCGTATAGAAAACTCATCACCGCGTTGGGAGAATTTTAATTCACCGCCATTATTGGGGATTTGTGCGCTGCCTAAATGCGTCCAAGGGATCATAGTACTACCTGAGAAGATAACGTTGTTCGAAGGGCGCGCATGATAGCATAGTTAAACTCAAACCACGTGAAGATACAGGATTCAGGTGGTTTGGATATAAACCCAAACCACAGGCAACCCAGTCCTAGCTTAATAAGATTTGCTGCAACTTTTCGAACAATATGGTCATTTCAACTGGCTTAGACAAATGTCCGTCAAAACCTTCACGTTGATATAATTCGATGTCTTCTTTCATCGCATTAGCCGTTAAAGCAACAATCGGGATATGAGGATGAGAACGTTTAATTTTGCGGCACGCTTCAATCCCATCCATCACCGGCATCTGAATATCCATCAGAATTAAATCTGGTATAGTGGACTGTAACGCATCAATAGCTTCTTGCCCGTTCCACACAAACTTCACTGACGCTTGAGTTGGTTCGAGCATGGCACCCACAATCACCTGATTTATTTCATTGTCTTCGGCAATAAGGATGACTTTTCCGCTCAGATTAATCTCTTCAGCGCTAAATTCAGTGCGTTTAGCAAGCGGCGCTTCCGCCTGTTGCAAGGGTAAATTGACGATGAAGGTGCTACCCTCGCCCATCTCACTTTCTACTGAAATGCGCCCTTCCATTAGTGATACCAAGGAATAAGTAATAGACAAACCCAAACCCGTGCCGCCAAATTTCCGCGTGGTAGAGCTATCGGCTTGCTCAAAACGTTGAAACAAACGACGTTGCTGCTCTTTATCCATCCCAATGCCGCTATCCTTGATGACAAAAACGAGCAGTCCTTGTGACGTCTGATGACTAACGGTAAAACTTACACTGCCAACCTCAGTAAACTTAACGGCATTCGAGGCTATATTAAGCAGGATCTGCCGTACCCTAGTAGGATCGCCTTGCCAGTAATTGTGCTCAACCTGATTGAGTAAATCAAAAGTGATATTTTTACGACTCGCCATCACCGACAAATCTGAACGTAAATGTTCAAGTAACTCAGCGAGATTAAATACCGCCTTTTCTAAAGTTAATTTGTTGGCTTCTATTTTAGAAAAATCAAGAATATCGTTAATGATGACATTTAAGTTCTTAGTGGAATAAATCGCTTTATCCAGCAGTTCTCGGCTCTGCTTTGATTTCACTTCTTTTTCGAGTATTTGTAAGGTGCCATAAATACCATTAAGTGGGGTGCGGATTTCATGGCTCATATTAGCTAAAAACATCGATTTAGCGGCGTTGGCTTGCTCAGCTTGATCCCTCGCTTGAGCCAAGACACTTTCATGTTTCAACTGCTCCGTCTGATCGTAGGCAATACCTAAAAAACCCACTAAGTTTTGTTGAACGTCCAACAAGCTGCTGACGTTTAAAAGTACGGGGATATGGCGGCCACTCTTATGCACATAAGTTAGGTGGATAATATCGGGTTTACCAAAGCGGGCTTTTGCCACTATCACTTCAAATCCAAGTTCTATTTGGTAGCCTAATTCTCTCGACAATTGGTCTGCTCTGGCAATGATTTCTTCCTTAACATGAAATTTTGCCGGGATCATTTTACCCATTAATTCTTCGGCAGAATAACCAAGAAGTTGCTCGGCAGCTGGATTAAATGTCGTCACTATACCTACTTCATCTGTAGCTATGATGGCGTAACCAGCACTTTCAAGAATACTACGCTGTAAAATATTGGCTTGAGCCAATGCGCGCTCATGCTCTAATAGTTCGGTCTGATCAAAAGCAATACCTAAAAAACCAAAAAGTTTATTATCATCATCTAATAAACCACTGACATTTAAACGCACCGGAATATGTTTGCCATTTTTATGCACATAAGTCCAACGATTGATATCAGGCTCACCTAAGCGCGCTTTAGCTACAAAAACTTCAAATCCAGGTTCAATATTATGACCAAGTTCTGCAGAAAGAACTTGCGCTCTAGCAACTACTTCATCGATGACATGAAATAGGGCGGGAGTTTGTTTATTAATAATTTCTGCAGCAGAATATCCTAGCAATTTCTCAGATGCAGGGTTAAAAACGCTGACAAGACCTTGTTCGTCAGTCGCAATGATGGCGTAACCAGCCCCTTCCAGAATATTGCGTTGTAAGGCACTCACCTGTGATATTTCTTTTATTCTCTTCGACACCTCACGTTCAAGTTTCATATTGGCTTGTTTAAGGGCGCTCTCTTTAACATGAGACAATTCCATTTTGTGTGCGGATGCCTGCATCCGTCTAGCCATAGTCAGTTGAATGCTAAAAACAACTAACATAAAAAAAGTCGTTAACCCTAAAGTAATGAAAAAAACCTGATGGTTATTGGGTAAAGATAAGGCGTCGATAAATGCGGGTTTCGCCGTTAACTCCAACTCCCAATGACGACCATACAGCACTCCAGTTGTTTGGGTTTTGTAGGTGGTTACGTTTGTATCGTTTTGACCATATTGATAGAACGTCGTGGACCTATCCTCGTCAATATCTTTAATACTTAACAGTACATCGTTTTGTAGTTCGTTAATGGTGTCTAATACTTCATCAACCAGTAAGGGCGCATAACTCCAGGCCGTTATTTTTTCAAGTCTTTGCTCAGGGCTCAATAGGCTAGGATCAGTGCTATAAATTGGCAGTAAAATTAAAAAACCATGCCTTACCAACTTACTTTCTTGCACTAGGGTAATAGGCCCCGTTAATCTAACCTCGTTGAATCTCGCGGCATCTAAGGCAGCGCGACGACGCATAGATTCAGAACCTATATCCAAACCCAGTGCTTCAGAGTTTTTGTTTTCTGGTTCGATGTATTGAATAATAAACTGGCTTTCACTGTGCTTTGTTAACTGGCGAATATTAAATTTTTGATCTGGTCTATCTTGCCGAGCTTGCTCAACAAAATCACTCACTTGCTCTGGCAACAGATAACGGATGATGCCAAATCCTCGAGCACCAGGAAACTCAACATCGATGTCGCGCGAGGCGCTATAGGCCTGCATATTGGCGTAGTTAAATTGATTAATGCCGGCCGTCACAACTGCGCCGCGCAAGCCTCTTAAACCATACTGATAAAGGGTTACCGATTCAATTACCGCGTCAGAAATCTGTGCCAGCCTTGTATTCAACATAGTATGGATATGCTGCTGGTTTTCCGCCGCTTTGCGATTATCTAGAATGGTGGCAACAATAAGTCCGACGACTAAGATACCAAAAGGTAACCAAAACAATTTTTGGTTGGCCAGCTTAAATTCTGTTATTGCGTTGTCATTACTTTGCATTAATAAACTTAATTTTTGATTGCTCAATGTAAAAAGATACTAGAGTAATTTGGGGCAAGTCGATACCTATCGTAAGGCTATTTTTTAACTGTGCACCTTACTCCAAAATACAGTGAATATTGCGAATCCATGGCTTTAAAGATTAATGCCTCAATATTTACTGGCGAGCTTAACCCACTCTTGCACACTTGGGCGCTGCCACTGAAACGTAGCAAACTCGACTAATCTTGCAGGCACAGGATCACCAGCAAAGATCAGGCGATTTAACATCAAGGCTAAATCGGTATCAGCGATAGACCATTGTGTAAAAAGAGAGTTAGAACCAAGTGGAATTAGTTGTTCTGCGGCGAGAAACAATTTATCAGCTGCCACTTTTGCCTTAGCAGACAATGCCAATACCCTAGGCTTACGAAATACATAATCTGTTGTACGCTCTTCGCGAATGGGCATTAAATCACTGCGCAACCAAGCTTGAATTTCCCGCGCTTTTGCTTTGTCAGCAGGGTTTTGTGGATAGAGCGCCACTCCAGAGTAACAATCTTCAAGATACTCACATATCGCCGACGACTCACACAAACTAAACCCTTTATCGTTTATTGCCGGCACCCTAAGAGAGGTTGAAAATCCTGTATATTGGGGGGCATAATTTTCGGCTTTATCAAGGTTAATCAAAATGGTGTCAAAACTAAGGCCTTTTTCTCTTAAGCCAACAAACACCGACATGGCATAAGGTGATAAATAATTTGAATCGACATAAAGTTTCATGCATCTTTCCTTAGTGTTTGGTTAGCAGTGTGTTGAACAATATTATGGCCAGTCTAATATGAAGCTGTACGCTAAGTGTAGCGAATTGCTCGACAGTACAAAACTAAGAAGGTGACTGAGCTTAAACAGTGGAGATAAAAAATGAGTCATGATATTTAAGGTAAAACAGAGCAACAATTAGAGCAATAATTGTGGCATGACCTCGACCCTGTTAATGACACCACCCAGTTACCTTAAAACCAAACCTTAACGTCCGGTCACTGACAACTCGAGTGACATAGACTAGCCCTCATATATCTGACACACGATAAGCTGTATATCAAAAATACATTTAATCCTGCTTAATCAATAATTTATCTAACTCTCCACTATCTAACAATTCAGACAAGGCCTTAGATAATTCATTCACTCGCGGTGCTAAAGGAGATCGTTTAGATACTGCAATATAAGCATCAAATCTTTTAATGTAGATATAAGGTGCCATTTTCATCTGTTGTTCATACGTGGTTTTATCTGTGAGCGCCTGTATTGATACTTCTCTGCCAAGAAAAGTGTCAATTCGCCCTTTTAATAACATTTCAATCAACTGATTGTGATTAGTTAAGGGGATTTTATGTAAAGCCAAATCGTGATCAAAACGTTCGAAATACGTTGCACCACGCAGCACCCCAATATCTAACGAGCTAATGTCTTCATAAGCATTAATAACATGGCGATTAGTTTTAAGTTGATAAAAACGCACTGGCAGATTGTTACTAGAAAATGGTCTACTCAAAAAATGAAGATATTCTTCCCTTTCCGGCGTTTTACGAATAGATACCATCATATCTGCATTGCCTTCTTGAGTTATGGCTAGGCACCTTGCAAATGGACATTGAATAAAACTGACTTGCATATTTAACGAATGTGCTAGAGCAAGCGCAACATCAACATTTTGACCGACAAATTTCCCATCGATTAGATCAACAAGTGGGGGTTCAAT
Source organism: Paraglaciecola hydrolytica (assembly GCF_001565895.1). Classification (GTDB taxonomy): domain Bacteria; phylum Pseudomonadota; class Gammaproteobacteria; order Enterobacterales; family Alteromonadaceae; genus Paraglaciecola; species Paraglaciecola hydrolytica. The sequence continues at coordinate 88,246 of NZ_LSNE01000006.1, read as the reverse complement.
ATGAGTGGCTATAACAATATTTTCAAATTTAGCAGCATGACTAAAAAAACCTGCAAAATTTAGCGCTAGCACCGCAAAATAACAAAGGTAATTAATTCTACTTTCCAAATATTCAGTTCCAAATGTCCAGTTCAAAATAATCGCTTAAAAATCAGCCTGCACTTTATACGATAGGGCATGGCTACATTAATTCAACTTGCTAAGATGAGCATGTCATCAACACATAAGGTTAATAGAATGTTAACTTACTCTTTTTAATTTTATGGTCAAATTTCTTAGTCAGAAAGAGCTGTTACTTTGGCAATAACTGGGGCGCGACTAATTAGTCGTAGCTGTGTAAATAAAACCACCACTCTTTGCCAAAAAGCTTATTGCAGACACGTCACCATGCAAATTGGTTTGTGTTTTAAAGGACACTGTTTGTGGTACAAGCAACGAAGCATCCACTGTTAATACTAAGCTTTTGTTATTGTCAGTTGATCTTGCTCTTGTTATGCGACCACCTAGTTTTGGCGCATAGTTAAGCTGAAATAAACGTCCGCTAACTTCAAGGACGGATAAATTTCCATTATCAAACAAGATGAGTAATCCACTGCCATCCACCAGCCAACTCATCGACACAACCGGCAAAGGGAAAACACTTTGCGCGACTAAGCTTTGTTGTGAATTAAATAACTGAATTTGCATGCCTGAATCCAATTGGCGCAACTCTGCCAATGATTTATCTAAAAGTTGTGTTGCGAGCAGTTGACCACGCTCTTGTTGTGACTCCAGCTCAATCAGGTTTTGATTGGCGATATTGTAACGATAACGCGCAAATTTAGTCGCCGCCCCCTGTGCTGCGACAAACTCTAAAGTGCCTTCATCCCACCACGACACACTGCTCACCTTGCCCAACCAATGGCTTAACAAGTTTTTTTCAATTAGTTTTTCACCCTTAAAATCTAAAGTGAAAATGTGAAAAGTATAATACGGTGCATCACTAGTATTTTGCAGCTCTTCTGTCGATGTATGGGCATCTACCGCCACCAAATTGCGACCACTGGCCGACCATGCAAGATCAACAAAATCACCTCGTGCCACCGACATTTGCCATTCTTGGCCACTGGCTCCTTGGATATAAAGGCGACTCTGCATGTCTCCTTTTATGTCTGGCTCGTCGCGAATAAATGCCACACGGTCGCTGCTGGTAAAAGGCTCAATAATACGTTCGCGCCCGGTATTCGATACATAAGGTTTAACTTGGCTAAACTGGCTAGAATGTAGCGAGGCAATGGTGGCTTTAGGCGGAAACAGCGAAGGAACAACAAAAGTCAGAAACAAAGCGCTTATCGTTAGGGCGACCAAACTAAGAAAAATCAGCGGTTTACCCCAAAACTTAGCAACAAAGTGTGTTTGCCCTGCTTGTTGAATATGCTGAGCAATAACTAACTGGTAACCACGCTTAGAAAAATGCACCACATATTCAGTGCTGGTATCCAATTCAGCAAAAGCGGCACGTAACGCATTAATACTTTTTTGAATAGAATTATGGGTAACTACCCTGCCTTCCCATACTTGCTCAAGCAATTCATCATTAGCCACCACCCTGTCATTATGTTGATGCAAATAACACAACAACGCCATGACCTTAGGTTGTAAGCGACAGACTAACTCCCCTTTTGTCATCGTATTGTGTTGCGGCGAGATTTGAATATCACCTAACATAATGTTGTCGCTATTTTCTGAGGTCATCAAAATTATCAACTCAAGTTCAAATGTGTAATATATACACTCGATGGGTAGGCATTATTTTGCCGTAAAACAGACTAAGATTACAACTTTACACAACATTTAACTCTTACATAAATACTTGTTTTTAAATAGGTTTTTAAAGGTAAGGCAAAGGTAAGTCATTAGTCAGGTGGTGTTCAGTACGATTTTGTAAAGCTGCTATAAAATATCCAACAGTATCAACCCAAACATCAACCTATTGGAATATATTATGAATAAACTATTGCCTCTGACCCTAATATGCTTAAGTGCATTTACCCCCGTTTTAATTGCCAGCGAACAAAACTCGCTAGTTTATGTCAATCAGAACTTTGGTTTTAATGTGCCAGGTTATAACTATGCTCAGGCCGAACTACCTTGTGAGATTGATAAAAACTTAGTTGAATTGTTGGTTAAAGATAGTGCGAAATCAGGTCTAACGATGGAGCCGGTTAACACCACCGAAAAAGTCAACAATGGCACTATTCCAGTATTACTCATTGATATTGAACAACTTGCGCTGGGTAAAGATTTCAGCTTCGGTACTAAAACTGAAGATAACTTACCTAAAGTGCAGGTGACGGCGGCCATTCTCAGAGGAGAAGATCTACAAACCGCTAAACATACCTGTGCCATCGCTGTATTGAATGAATTAACACCTTCGAGCAATATATTAGACTTGGGTGTTAACTACTCTATTTGTAGTGCAACTAAAAAGTGCCTAAAGGATTTAAGTAAAGATATTGTTGAGTGGGCTAGCCCCTTAGTAAAATAAGTCTAATGGCAATCGTAAAGCGGGGAATGTTGGTGACAATTTCTGTTGACCATCATTTACCCGATTTACTGCAGTGGCAAAAGAAGGAGTTTGAGATGACATTTATCAACAGCTACTTTAGGCTTGCCCTATGACAGCAGAAAATCATTCAAACACCCAACGCCCTGTGTATAACAAAGCACAAGCTAAGCTTATTCAAGCGACCCTAGATTCATTAATGCAAGAAGGCATTGATGGTTGCTCGGTACGTAAAATTTGTGAGCGAGCAGGCACAGCTGTTGGCCTCATCAATTATCACTTTGGCACACTCAACGACCTACTGGCAGCCGCCTATCTCGATTTGGCTTATACCTTAATGGATCAAGCCATTAAAAAATCCCACAAAACTGAACTCCCACGGCAACAACTATCGTTTTTTATCCACGAAACCTTTGGTGATGCCGTGCTACAACGCAAAATCTTACGTGCCTGGGTGGTATTCTGGAGCATGATTGACAGAGCTCCGCAAATCAAAATTGCCCATGATATTTCTAATCAAGCATTCAGAGTATTTTTAGAGCAGAGTTTTATGGCGTTAAATAATCTACAGCCAGTCAAACCCTGTCCCCGACTAGCAGCCATTGGCCTCACCGCCATCATCGATGGTTTGTGGTTAGAATGGTGTTTATCCAGCGATTCGTTTAATTCAAGTGAATTTAATGCCACTGAAGCCATCTTATTGTGTGAGCAATGGGTAGATGGGGCGTGTAATCATTAGCGTTAGGAGTAAAAAACAGCGGCGAGAAACACGTAAATCGTTAAGAATAAAAGAGAGAATAATTTCAACCAGATAGAAACCGAAAAATATTAAAAAACAAATGCATAGCTAAAAATTTCACCTCAAATTTTGGCAAAAATATATCCCCACCAGACAAATAGCATGGGATAAACAAGACTAGTAATTACATAAAATGACGTTTATCGTGACGCATAGATTTAAACAGGATTGTTATATTTAAAAAGCCAATGAGGGAATAGATGGCGCCAAGTAGATACTTAATTGATTAATGTAAAAATCACTCACAGATTATTCAACGATGAATAACTATCAGGCGATGAAGCTCACTGTTCTCACTTTGTGTTTAAGTGTGTGTTTGTTGAGTACACGTGTGGCGAATGCAGATACCATTCGTTGGGTGACGGAATCATGGCAAAATTATACCAACAAAGACGGCAGTGGCTTATACAATGACATTGTAAAAGCGGTGTTTGCGGAGCATCAGGTAGACATAATCTATATGCCTTGGAAACGTGCACTTCTGGAAGTAAAAAACGGCACAGCCGACATGAGCGGCGCAACCACTGCTGTTGATGGTTACCTCACTCCTCGCGATGCTATTTTGGCCGCCCCCATTAGTATTTTGTTTAATAAAAAGAACATGACTTATACCGGCCTAAGCTCACTACAAAACTATGTCGCCGTATGGGCTAGCCCCTATGAAGATGAATTGGTCCTTACAGCAGATAGAGCCTATATTAAAGGCTTTTCCGTACTTGATCGTGAAACCTCTTATAAATTATTAGTGTCTGGGCGGGCAGATTATTTTGTCGATACCAAAGCATTACATCAAGCTTGGTTAGAATCTCTCGGACAAGACGCCAAGGCTGCTGAATATCAGCTTGTGGATATTAATCATTTAAATCTATTCATGATATTTAGTGACAATGCACGAGGGCAAAAATTAAAAGATATCTTTGATCAAGGTATGACCCGATTGATAGAAAAAGATCAGCTACGTCCTATCTATGAAAAATATCATTTCCTTGAGCAAATGCCGATAACACTGCGCCAATAACACACCGTTTTTTATGCCACATTGAGTTTTATGGGACTAAAAGCGCTCACCACCTGTACATAAAAAACGACCTGCTGTTTGGATCCTACGCATTATCGCGGCTAATCCCAGGCTTTTGAGAACATCCCCCACAAAGCAGCAAAGATGCCCTTGAACTCATACTGGATTTACCGGCCAGTCTTAAACCCGATGAAGATTGAGAATATTCCAATACCAATTATTTGCTGCTTAGCGAACTACGCAGGGCTTTATTTACTTAGGGTGAGTAAATACCAATTCAAAAAGCTTTGCTGAAAATACTCCATGTCCGACAAACGCCCAGCTTGATAAAATCGTGAATCCACACCTTTTTGATTATTCATGATGATCTTTTTATCTGCTTGCGTAGTGATGTCCCATAACCAAGTGAGTTGGGCGAGTTGATAATCCTGGCCATCAATTGCAGAATCATTCACCAGCCAAGATACTTCGCAGATACATTCGTCTATCGAGACGGGTAAAAAGCGATAACAAAGCATGTGATCGTCATAAATCAAAAAGTAACTCAAGGGGCCAATCATCAGCTCCGATGCTCCGCCATCATAGTCGCTTACTTCGCCAAGTAAGGGCGCAACAGCTTTGCCGCCTAAGCTGCCACTTAGCGCACCACGTACCAAAGGGTTACGGTCGTATTGATAACCTTCTTGCCCAACTGCGGCTAAGTCAAAATAGTGATTAAGTTGCTTAAACTTGGGATTGCCATGATTGGCATTGGCAAACTCAGCCTTGGCAGTTTTAAATACCTTGGGCGGTTTTGCCATGGCATGAACCTGGGCAAACTCTGGGTGCGAAGGGGCGCAATGATAACATTCTTGATAATTTTCAACCGCCAATTTCCAATTGGCAGGTATGCGATAAGACTTCTTTTCTGCCAGCTTCATACGCTCAAAACCAAACAACGCCTTTACCTCTGTAAGATCATTTTTAAGGTGGTCTAGGCTTGGCGGATTATCACTTAAACACACAAAAATCAGTCCCCCAAGCAGGGCAACATTAACTTTATGCAGACCATTTTCAGACATGTCAAAATCGGCAGGCATATTACGCGCTGCTATCAATTCACCGTCGAGGTTGTAGTTCCACGCATGATAGGGACAAGTCAGATGTTTTTGTGAACCCGTTTGTTCAAGGCAAATGCGCGAACCTCGATGACGACAAACATTCATGTGGGCTTTAACTTCGCCACTGGTTGTACGCACAACGATCAGCGACTCAGTATCAAACTCAAAGGTAAAATAGTCGCCAGTTTTGGGGATTTGTGATACATGCCCGGCATACAGCCAATGTTGTAAAAATATCTGATTGATCTCTGCCTGATAAATATCAGGGTCTTTATAAAAGACTTGTGCAAGGGAATATCCAGCCTGCTGCGCTTTGATTAATTGCCTTATTTTATCGGAGGTTAAACGCGCCATGTGTTCAGATTTTCCAGCTAAAGATGGAGTGTTGACAGTATTGAACGGCTGTTCAATACTGTCAATCTTCACCTGGGTTAAGTAGGAGTATTGATGTTAGACGCGATCATCATCGGCGGCGGGCACAATGGTTTAGTCTGTGCCAATTATCTTGCCATGGCAGGTAAAAAAGTACGGGTACTAGAGCGTCGTAATGTGGTGGGTGGCGCAGCGGTTACCGAAGAATTTCACCCCGGCTTTCGTAATTCAGTAGCCTCTTACACCGTCAGTTTACTTAACCCTAAAGTCATCAAAGACTTAAAACTCCATGACTATGGTTTGAACATTGTGCATCGCAAGGTCAACAATTTATGGCCCCACGATAACGATGATTTTTTAGCATTTGTCGTGGGTTCGGATAATCTAAAAGCCGAGATCGCGCGTTTTTCACAAAGTGATGCAAATAATTTAGCACGCTACTTTCGCGACACGGGCATGGTAGCGGAACTTATTCGTGATTTTTTACTTGAGACTCCACCTAACGTGGGTGGTGGTATAAAAGACCTCTTCAAAGCCGCTAAATTTGGCAATCGCCTACGCAAACTAAGCATCGAAGATGAGCGCATTGTATTAGATATTTTTACCAAAAGTGTCTCGGACTTTTTAGACCTGTATTTCGAAAATCCCTACGTCAAAGGTGCCTTTGCCTTTGATGGTATTGTCGGTAACTACGCAGATACTCGCACCCCGGGCTCGGCCTATGTATTAATGCACCATGCCTTTGGTGAAGTGAATGGTGAAAAAGGTGTGTGGGGTCATGCCATTGGCGGTATGGGCGCAATTACTCAAGCCATGGCCAGATCGGCTGAGGCTAAAGGAGTTGAAATCCAAACCAATGCGGCGGTCAAAAAAGTATTAGTTAAAGATAACCGCGCTTATGGTGTACAGCTGGAAAATGGCGAAACCCTTGAAGCCAAGATCATCGCCTCTAATCTTAACCCCAGTCTGTTGTTTAATCACTTAGTCGATAATAGCGATCTGCCACAGGATTTTGCCCGGCGTATCAAACATTATAAAAATGGCTCAGGCACTTTTCGGATGAATGTCGCTTTAAGTGAACTGCCTAAATTTACTTGTTTAGCCACACAAGAGCGTGCCACACAAGCGCATCTCACCGGCGGTATTATTGTGGGTGCCACTTGTGCCTACCTTGATCAAAGTTATCGAGATTCACGAGAGCACGGTTGGTCTAAAGCGCCTATTGTCGAAATGCTTATTCCTTCTACCCTTGACGACACCTTAGCGCCAGTCGGTCAGCATGTCGCCAGTTTATTCTGCCAGCAGTTTGATGCCGATACCGACTGGGATCTTCACCGCGAAACCGCAGCCGACTTAATCATCGACACGGTTGATAAATTTGCACCAGGCTTTAAACAGTCTGTGCTTGGCCGCCAGGTATTAAGCCCCCTTGATCTCGAACGGGTATTCGGGCTTACTAAAGGTGACATTATGCATGGCAATATCAGCTTGGATCAGATGTTTAGTACACGGCCCATGTTAGGCCATGGCAACTATCGGTCGCCCATCAAAGGATTGTATATGTGTGGTGCTGGCACCCATCCCGGTGGCGGTGTAACCGGCGCTCCGGGGCATAATGCAGCGCGAGAAATCATCAAGGATAACTAAGCTATAAAAAGTAAAGGGGAAGCGTATCGAGCCAGTTAATGCCAGCACCGCCAGTCAGCCCCTAAGCCGTTTTGATGCCATACTGGTCAGCGTAATTTTGCTCAGTTTAATGGGTGTTGTGATAGGCATATTTGGCAGTGATGCGCTGATGGGGGCCACCCAAGTTGCCATGATGATGATTGGTTTTCTTGCCGCTTTAGTGGGCCTTAAAAATGGCCTGAGCTGGGCTCAGATAGAACAAAGCATTATCCACTCATCAACTAAAATCGTTGGTCCCATCCTGATATTTTTATCTATCGGTGCCTTAATTGGCAGTTTTATGTTGTCCGGTGCTGTACCTAGTCTGCTGTATTATGGTCTTAACATCTTATCACCCACTTATTTTTACCCCCTAACCTGCTTAATTTGTGCTTTGGTGGCAACCTGCATCGGCAGCTCGTGGACTACCGCAGCCACCATTGGCGTGGCCTTAATTGGTGTATCTTATGGCTTTAATCTATCACCCGAAATCACTGCAGGGGCGATTATTTCGGGTGCGTATTTTGGCGATAAAATGTCGCCACTGTCCGAAACCACCAACTTAGCGCCAGCGATTGCCGGTAGTGAATTATTTGAGCATATCCGCCATATGGCCTGGGTTTCTATCCCCAGTTTTATACTCGCCGTAATGGGCTTTTTAATCATTGGCTTAAACGCCCCCATCAGCGCTGGCAGCCAAGCTGGCATAGTGGCTTTTGTGCAAACCTTAGATCAACATTTTGTAATTTCGCCCATCAATTTAATCCCTATGGCCTTACTGTTGTGGCTAGCGCTTAAAAGAGTGCCGGCTTTTGTCGCTATCATGGGGGTATCGCTGTTGGCTTGTGTATTTAGTCTGATATTTCAATACGACGCTTTGCTTACCTTTGCCGGTGATAGCAAAGTGAGTCATGTCATCAAAGCGTTTTGGTTAGTGCTATTTGATGGTTTTAACATCAGCACTCAAAATGCCGACGTTGACCTCTTGTTATCACGGGGCGGCATGGCCTCTATGGTATCCATGGTGTGGTTAGTGATTGCCTCGATGATGATGACAGGTGTGCTAGAAAAAATTGGTTACATCGCTGTTCTGATGCGCCTTATGCTCAAGGCTGTGCACTCTACCGGCTCGCTTATTGCCTCCACCATGGCCACTTGTTTAGGTGTGAATATTGTGACTGGCGATCAGTATATGTCTTTGGTCTTACCTGGGCATATGTGGAAGTCAGAATACAACAAACGCCAACTCGCCAATGTTAATTTGTCGCGCACCCTAGAAGATGCCGGCACACTCTCTTCGCCTTTGATCCCCTGGAACGCCTGCGGTGTGTATATGGCCGGCACTCTTGCTGTGACAACTGTCGCGTATTTACCTTATTGTTTTTTTAACCTCATGAATCCGCTTATCGCGCTGATATTTGCGTTTTTGAATATTAAAATTATACAGCTTAACGCTGTCAATTCGTCATTACCTGAAACATGAGTTGTCGCTAGAGCGCGCTTGCCATTGATGCGTGATTGCTAATAAAACAGCTGGCCATTAAGATTGGCTATCCATATAAAAAACCAAAGAGTAGAGTGTTTGATGCCCTCGGAACACTTAATTTCAGTGACCTATTGGAACCATTTTTTACGTTATGCGCAGGAGCACAATGTAAACTTGCAGCACGTTCGCCCCCATTCCAAACTGGATGCGCCTGAGCATTACATTCCTTTAGCAGACGTCAAATCACTTATTGCTCTTATGCTTGAACAAGGCATGCCGCGGTGCTTAGGTTTAGAAGTGGCTGATAGTATTTCGGTATCTAGCCATGGGCACTTGGGTTTTGGACTTTCTCATGCCCAAGATTTTAAGCAATGCCTCGATTTTGTCGTTAAGTTTTACCCCACCCGTTCACAAATTGTAGATTTTAGCCTCAGCAGTCAAGGTGACTATATTTATCTTTCGATTACTCCCTCGGGTGATTGGTCGCCGGTAGAAGTTGTCTTGTATGAAGGAGTCATCAAGATGCTGCATAACTTTATTCGTTTTGCCATTGGCAATTTGGTTAATGAGTGTTTAATTGAGTTGCCCTACGAAGCACCGGCTTGGCGAGATAAATACCCACTATTTTTAGGGCCGAATATTCAATTTTCTGCGCCAGTAGCGAGAATACGCCTGCCAGTAGCGTGGCTGGCGATTAAGTGTTTAGCAGGAGATCCGCATTCCGTGAACATGGCACAAGAACAATGTGAAGTTGAGCTACTGCGATTAGCTCAACAACATACAAACGAGGAGAAGATTATTCATCTGGTCGAGAGCTCTCGCTGCTACCAACTCACGATTGAGGAAGCTGCCCACAAACTCAAGCTTTCAAAAAGCACCCTCATTCGAAAACTGCGGCAAGAAAACACGTCGTTCAAAAATATTATCGAAGCATTAAAAAAACGTGACGCCTGTCGTTTATTAATCCAAACCAATCAAAAAATTGAGGTTATTGCCTTACAGTTGGGATATGAAGATGTATCCAATTTTAGCCGTACCTTCAAACGCTGGTTTACATGCTCTCCAGGTGTTTACCGCGAACAGCACCAACAATAATCTCCTACACAAATAACACCTTATAAACTCTTTTTAAGCATGACACTAATTGACCAAAGCTTGGCACTAAAGGCCATGTTGTTGGCATGGCAAAGTGGATATGATTTGCGCTCATTCAATAACCACAATCTGTTGGTGAGCAAAGAAACATTATGGCAAATAAGTTTGAACCCAATATGCTGGCCACCGCCCGCGCTAATAGCCCAGCAGATAATTCAACCTGGCTTACCAGCAAAAAATACTGTTATGCACTCTCACTGGTTGTGCTTCTTTTGCCTTTGTTGTCAGCCTATTTTGCCGTAACAAACAACCAGGGCTTATGGTTGTGGTTACCTTTTATTTTTATCTATGCCGGTATTACCCTGCTCGACAAGGTTTTTGGTGATGATGAGTCCAATCCCAGTGAAGCCATGGTTGAAGAGATTAAAAATCAGGCCTATTACAAAATTATATTGTTCATCGCGGTGCCACTGTTGTGGCTATCCGTCATCGTTTTAGCCTATGTAATTACTCATTATGAGTGGTCGTGGTTTAGTTTTTTAGGCGCGGCCTTAAGCGCGGGAATTATGGCAGCAACGGGGGTAAACCTTGGCCATGAGTTGGGTCATAAGGTAAATGACAACGCTCAGCAATTGGCCGCACAACTAGCCCTTGCCTTAAGTGGTTATGGCCACTTTGTGATTGAACATAACAAAGGCCATCATAAAGACGTAGCAACGCCAGAGGATCCCGCGTCATCACGCATGGGTGAATCCATCTACAAATTTGCGCAACGTGAAATACCAGGTGCTTTTCGTCGCGCTCGAGCACTGGAAGCAGCACGGTTACAACGCCTTGGTAAATCTCCATGGTCAGTGCACAATGAAATTATTCAAACTGCATTAATTACCCTCACCGCCTATGTTTTATTGATAGCCTTTTTTGGCCCCCTGATGATCCCATTTTTGGCAATTGTGGCAGCGTACGGTTATTGGGCTTTAAGCTCTGCAAACTATATTGAGCACTATGGTTTGTTACGCCAAAAAGAGGCGAGTGGTCGTTATGAACGCTGCAAACCGCAGCACTCGTGGAACAGTAATCATAAGGTATCCAACCTTTTCCTCTTGCATTTACAACGCCATTCGGATCATCACGCCCACCCTACTCGCGCCTATCAAGTGCTGCGTGATTACAATAATGTGCCCAAGCTACATGCGGGTTATCCATGGATGTATATTTTAGCCTTATTTCCCAACATCTGGTTTTCCATCATGGATCCTAAAATAGCCGACTGGGCGCAAGGTGATATGCATAAAGTCAATATGGATCCACAAGCAAAAGACGACAGATTCAGACGTTATCATCGTATAGCGCAATAAAAGGCAGGGCGCAGTGCAATTGACTGGGATTAATGGAGAACAAAGATGGCAAAATTTGAGTGCCCTGACTGCGCTTATATTTATGACGAAAATAAAGGTGCAGCCCACGAAGGTTATCCTGCGGGCACCTTGTGGGCAAAGATCCCTGAGGACTTTCCGTGTCCCGATTGTTTTGTCACAGAAAAACCCGATTTTATTGCAATAGCCGATGATAAGTGAGAAGCAAACCATGCCAGAACCAAGCTATCACCAATATTGCTGTATTACTTGTGGCTTAATTTACGATGAAGCCCTTGGTTTTCCGGATGAAGGCATACCCGCAGGAACTCGTTTTGCAGATATCCCAGACGACTGGACATGCCCAGACTGTTCGGCGTCAAAATCTGATTTTGAGTTAGTTAATTAAGATTTTGCCTAAGATATACCCAAGCTTAATTAATACCAACTCCACTAAATAAATGTGCACTCAGTGAGAATTTATTTAATGGAATTGATATAAGTTACTCTGCTTCCCCCAACAAACTGTCACTGTCGGCATCGTAGTTAAAGGCCCCCAGAAAAGTGGTGTATTCATCTTGCGCGACACCACTCAATTTAGCACTGTATTCGTATTCAAAAAGTAAAATAACCCAGCTCACTTGCTGCATGTTATTTTTTTTCGCTTTACTCAGCAGATTGACCATAAACGAGCTTGAACAAGAACACTGGCCCGCCGCCGTTTGGATATCAATCGTGCCTTCGTGGGCACCATTGGTTTCCATATTATCCGGCACAAAATAGCGGATAAGGTAATTTTCTGACCAGCGATTTTTGGCCCGGGTATTATTTTTGAAAAAGATCTCTTCAAAATACTCATCAGGAATATCGGCATAAGGATGTTGTGAAGCCCACACCGATACCTTGTTCTTTTTAGCAAAGAGTAAACCTTTTTCAGGAGCGGATTGAATGTCTGGCACCGGAAGATCGTCTTGAGTCATTGAGAAAACTGCTGTCATTAAGTGAATAT
>NZ_LSNE01000006.1:0-75661 GCF_001565895.1 Paraglaciecola hydrolytica | reverse complement strand
ATTCTATTCTAGTGGCGGGTAAATAGCGAAACAGCAAACTAATGTGTTGGATTTTTCGGATAATTACCCGTACTGAAATACCAAGACGGCTGGATTCTGTTTTTGGGTCGAACCGCTAGCGATGACCGAATATGCTCTGGCAAACAAATACATGGTCATATTTTTGCCGAGGCAGCAGTAAAAACTTGAAATAGCTATTACCAAATTAGATTGAAACTGCTTAATGAGATAGTTGTAATTGACAATTCAAGTGTATTTTTTAACACTTTGCTGGCTTTACCTCACTTTGAAGTAAACAAGATAGTCATAAAATTGGTCAAAATAAATTATTTAGAAAGACGAATAGACAGCAAGATCACAAAAGTATAATACACACTCCCTTGTTAGTAGACATAGATGACTGGCGACTATATGTAGTTCGGTTCATCACAAACTCAAATAAACAAAAGATATATTAATTGCCCATAACAGATGCTGTTAGTGTCGATTTTTTATACAACCTCAAAAAATAAATAAAATAAAAAAAAACCAAGCAACTGAAAAATAATGAATTTATTCATTTGGCCTAAGTTATGCATAAAATTTATGCTGTAACAATTCTTTTTAAAAAATACTGTTTCATAAGGAAAATACAATGAAATATAAATATTTAAAAGTGGCATGTCTAGGTTTAGGTTTAACCATCAGCGGCATGAGTAATGCTGCATTTATTAATTTTACCGGTGGTACTGCAACATTTAACGCAGGCGGCACAGGCGTAACAGATAATTCTACTTCTTTTCAAGATGTTGCCAACTATATTGAAAGTGGATTTATGTTTGAATTTTTCTTTAGTGGCCCACCATCTCCCTTTGCATCAACTATTGGTGATTATTACGGTACAGGTAATGACGTAGCACATTGGCATTGGGATAACGGACCTTATGGCGAAGTAATTGAAGTGCGAGTGTCTAAAGTAGATAATAGTATGTTTGATCTCGGTGGTTTTAGGGTATCTACCAATACCTCTGTTGGTGGCGGAAGTTCGACAGGAACTGAAAAAGTGTCGATTAATACATCAAAAGCCACTGGGATTTTCAATGTCGCTAGTGATTCATGGGGATTGGGAAATGGCCCAGACCCTCTAATTACGATCTCTTCCACAAATACCCTTTTTGATGACATCACATGGTTTTCATTTACCAATGATGTTGGTAGTGATGCAGTAGGTATGGGCTTAGATAATTTCTTTTTTGATGAAATAGGTGACGCTAATGGCAATGATCCAACAGGTAATCCTGTACCAGGACCATCCACTCTGACCATCTTTATATTAGGTTTTGTTGGGTTGGTCTTAAGTCGATTTAAAAAATTATCGTAAACGATTAAACCAGCGTGTGCTTTTTCAGTTAGTGTGTAAAGCATACTCAACTTTGATAAATATCAGAGTTGAGTACGCAATTTATGTCGTGATTCCCCTAATTTTAAGAGGAATCACATGATTGTAATAGCCAACAATGATCGACTGTATGCTGGGTCGCTGCTTAAACTCCGTTTTTTAGGTCAATTACCGATATTTAAACTCTTATGTGCGTTTATTTTTAGGCACGTAATTTAAAATAGAAACCGGCACTGCCTTTCTGACCGCAAAACCTTCAAATTCTTTGCGCACAAGTACATGACCAAGGTGGCTTTCGATGGCACATAGGTTTCTAAAGTTATCTTTAGCCACAAAGGATACGGCTTCGCCACTTGCACCTGCGCGGCCTGTTCTACCAATGCGATGAATATAATCTTCAACTTGATCAGGTAAGTCGTAATTGACGACACGAGAAAGGTTTTGAATATCCAGACCACGAGCTGCCACGCCGGTTGCCACCAAAAACTGGATTTTTCCCGATTTAAAATCAGCGAGGATTTTTTCACGCATGCTTTGAGTTTTATCCCCATGAATACATTCGGTGGGGATGCCGCGTTTTTCTAATTGGCTGACTAACTTGGCTGCACCTTGTTTGGTTTCAATAAAAATCAGGGCTTGATCCCATTCCAGATGTTTAATCAAATGGCTTAATAGGGCTGACTTGGTATCTTTATCCACCGTCACTAACCACTGCTCAATTTTAGGTGCTGATGCCTCATTATGCTTAATGGAGATTTCAACTGGGTTGTTAATAGAACGTTTGGCTAAGTTACGCACTTCATCGGAAATGGTCGCCGAAAATAAGAGGTTTTGTCGCTGCTCAGGCAGGCGTTCAATGATTTTATTAATGTCACCAATAAAACCCATATCCAGCATTCTGTCGGCTTCATCTAATACCAGCACCTCAAGTTCATCAAAGTGCAAAGCGCGTTGATGGGCCATATCCAGCAAGCGGCCAGGCGTCGCAATCAGAATATCGATGCCACCAATTAAACGCTGTTTTTGCGCCTCTACATCAGTGCCACCATACATCGCCATGGTAGTGAGATTGAGATATTGCCCGTAGGCCATCACGCTCTTTTCCACTTGCAAAGCCAACTCGCGGGTGGGAACCAAAATCAGCGCACGAATGCGTTTACCTCTGAGCTTTTGCTCAGTATTGAGTTTTTGCAGAATTGGCAACACAAAACTGGCGGTTTTACCTGTGCCCGTTTGCGCCGCCGCAATAAGATCTTTACCGGCTAGTATCGCCGGAATAGCTTGTTGTTGGATTGGAGTTGCTTGTTTGTATCCCAGTTCATTTAAGGCTTTAAGGATTGGCTCGGCTAAGTTTAGTGCTGAAAATGACATGTAAGACCTTATGAATTTTGTCTTGAAACTGTAGGGGCGTAAGCGCGCCCAAATGAGCATTGTAGCAGACAAAAAAATAATGTAATTAAGGCTTATCCCCTGCTAACGACTTACCTTGCTGTTTATGCTCCAGCATCTTGCTTGTTGCATTTTATAAAGGCTCAAATACCACAATGTAGTGATCAGGAATGAGGACAAAATCAAATTGGGTAAATACATTAAAACGCCGAACCCCCTTATGTTTGGTGGTAATATTGACTTGCATTGTAACGAAATTCTTTCCCGTCTCTTGAGCACTGAGCATTTCCAACTCCCACTGACGGGCAACAACCTTCTGATAATCCTCATTAGGATACACAGTCACCCACCAATGGTCTTTGTCAGGAATATCTTCTAAAGTCCAACCAATGACATCAACAAAACGCTGATTTATAAATACGAAAGGATGGTTGAGCGACGGTTGCGAGTTGTGTAACACTACAATCGGCGTAGGTAACATGTTAAAAAATGGCGATAAGATATCAATCTGCATAATAAACAAGTCTCCTTTGTTCCGGTTACATAGCCCCAGAGTAACATAAGATTTTAATCAATTAACTATAGATTGAGTTAGCCATGTCCGAGAAAAAAGTTAAGTTTATTTTCGAAAAAGAAAACAAAAATAGTGTGCGTTTTGAAGAAGTACCAGAAGACGGTATGCCTCCGGTTATCGGCAGTATTTACGTGCAAAAATGGTTTGCTGGCAGCAGCAAAAAAATTGAAATCACCATCACAAAAAAAGATTAAAACAGGAAGGTACTTTGGTAATTTACGATCAAGAAAGCCAAACTAACCAATAAATAATAATGACGACTATCGATTTTAAGCAGGACAGTTATTTTGGAAAATCACCCAAAAACGGTATGCCACCTCATCTGCCGCATCAAAAAAAGCTTTAAAAATTTACGCATATACAACAAGGGTATTATTTTGTAGTGTTAATTTTTAGCGAATTGAAGTATTTCATGAATCTCAGAATATTATTGCTACTGCTGTCGAGTTGTATGCAAATGCCTGTCGGGCACGCCAAAGAGTTACCCCCCATTTTAGATTATTACCCTGGATGTGATTATCAGGTAATCGGCCTCTTAGAAGAAAAAGGCGTGGTATCCATGGCGCAAATCCAAGATTACGTTGATAGAGAATATGAACAAGATCTAGCAAAAATTTTGACTAAACTGCAATCCAGTGCAGCCGAGCTAGGCGCAGACGCGCTTGTTATCACAGATTTAACCAAATCCACACGGGTCAAAGACCGCGAATTATCAGAAGTCAATAAAGACATTGTTTTTAGCTACTCTGCCGAGGCCATTAGATTATGTAAAAACGAAAACAAAAATTTGCGCCGGGCTTCCAGCTACGATGCTCAAGGGGGCAAAGGTCACACTCTCAAATTAAGTCAAATTAAAACTGAATTTGATATGTCTTTGGTGATACGCCAAAAGCCTGCCCTACAGTCATTAATCGATGAACAAGAGATTAATTCTGCGCAATTCAATACAAAACCTAAGCTGCAAAATAAAAACATTTTACTCTCAGGCTCTATCTATGGCATTTCGCTTGGTGCCACCCGCCAGCACGTTCTCGAAACTTTCGGTTATCCATCCGCTGAATTTAAACTTTTTAAGGGTATCGAATCATTATTGTATGGGCGCCGCCATTGGTTGCACTTTAAACAAGATAAACTCATCAGTGTCGAATTTACTGATCAGATACTGTCGTACGATGCCCTCAATTTAATTGAAGCCAATGAAGAGTTTGACCAGTTTGAATGGCAAATAGAACAAGGAATTAAGGTTAATAGCTCTATTGAAAATATTCGCGACGCTTTCAAAAATAGACCTACTACAGCAAGTGGCAACCTATTAACTATTACGCAGAAAAACGTTCAGCTTAGTTTGGTTTTTGATACTGAATACGACCCTTTTACCAAAGAAACTAAAAAATATCTGGTGGCCTTTACCCTCGCTTATAGTGATAACAAAAAAACTAATGCGGAGTTATCCAACACTTCGCTAGTGGGTATTGATGACATTATAAAAGCGGCGCAGTCCGGACAGCAGCCTACCATGGACACATTAACTGAAAAATTACCTGAACCAATAGGCCGGATATTTTCAGACCAACACAGTTATTACGATATTTTTGATAATCACCTCATGCTTAAATATCGTAATAAAAAAATGGCTGAATTAAATATGCGCGAAGATATTTTTAAAAAGTCTCGTATTAAGTCGCCCAAAGGCCCATGGAAATTATCGGACTATCTATATCAGGGTGCAGTGGCTGAAACTTTCAAACCCTATTTTGAACACGATTTTACTATCATGCTTGGCAAAGCCAATATGCGTTTTCCTCACATGCAAATACGCTTTTATATGGATGGGGATGATGAATATGCCGGTCTGTATGCCATCGACTTAATTTTTTAAGTTGGTAAGCACGGGCCAGTCAATCATAAAAACCTCCTGACCGTAACCCTTAGTTTTGCGCAGAATATTTGTGCTTTGCTATGTGTCTTATCTTGTATTTTGTTATTTCGCCCTTACTATAGCTGCACTTTGAGTCATAGATTTAATTGATGTTTATGTGGTTTTGGCGTGCACTTATTTTCAGCTTAAGCATTGCTCTTTTTGCAGCCATGTCTTCACCTGCGTGCGCCGCAGAGCAGCAAACTCAATTTTTGGATTACAGCAGCAATTATACAAACCAAGACTTTAGTGATGGCAGTGATACAGACCATCACAACGATAGCCCTACAAAAACGCCCGTTTATCAAACCAGATTTAAACCCAATGTCAGTTTGCCGCCTTTTGAGCGCCAAGCCGCCAGTGCCTTTGGTTCGACGTTACAGAATGAACCTATTTTTGTACTCGCCTTCGAGTTTTTACCTGAAGTCTTAGGCCTCAAACACTTTTTAGCGCCCTTTAACACCAATAATGCCCTACCATGGTATTTGCGCCCAGACGCAGCCCATAGCCATGGTCGCCTTGCCGGCTGGAAAGACGGCAATAGCCTTTACACCGGCTCTATCACCTACCTCAGTTAGTTTGTTCTCGCGCTATTTCAGCGCACTTTTAAAGTGAGTACTTCGGTACTGAATTTTATTTAGCCTGGCGGCTTAACTCCGCCTGCGCTGCGCCAATTGAGCTAGGTATTTTAAGCCTGCCGCTTGGTTACCAAAGAGAACAAACATGCGAACTACAACCTCCAAGCCCAAGTACACTTGGCAAATTTTAGTGATCGTTATCACTGTATTTATACTGGGCTTAAATGCCATCCCGACCTTATATGGCAATAATAACGCCTTGTTGGTTAGTGTTATAAAACCGAGTCAAACACAAGCTAATACACAGCAAATTGCTGGTGCTCAACAACTACCCTCCCCTATACAACTACCTAGTGTGCAACGACTACGCAAAGTGATGCAGCAAGCAGATATCCAAGTTAAACAAATCATCACTAACAATACCGACAGTAAAATTGTTATCGAGGGAGACGACGAAGCACTACTACGTGCTCAGCAACAATTAAAAAACACCTTAAGTGATGCTTATCAAGTACGTTTAGGCAGTCAATCTGCTGCGCCAAGTTGGCTGCAAGAACTTGGCATGGCGCCGATAAAATTGGGCTTAGATTTAAGCGGAGGAGTGCTGTTTGTGCTCGAAGTGGACACCAACAAAGCCGACCAAGAGCGCTTAGGTAATGTTAAAGACCAAATTTTACAGCTTATTCATGACCAAGGTCTAAGGGGGGTTAGTGTAAAAATCGCCGCCAGCAACAATACCTCAGAAGGTAATGGCGCGATGACGCTGCAATTTTCCCCTCAGCAAGCCACACAAGTGAAATCCCTTATTAACGAGTTGCGACAAGAACTGCCGGATATTAACTATACAAAAACCAGCGAGCGCAATGCCTCCTTAGTTTTTACTGAGCAGAGCATCAACACTTTTCATCAGGAGATAATGGCTCAAGCACTGACTACGCTACGTGGCCGCATAGCAGAATTAGGCATCACTGAAGCTGTAACTCAACGTCAAGGTAAAAACCGCATTCGCATTGAGTTACCAGGAGTAAAAGATCCCGAACAAGCCAAACGTATTATTGGTGCCACCGCCTCTTTAGATTTTTATGAATTGGCCAGCAGCGACACCATGGGAGCCAAAAACTTTAGTGATGAAGATGGCAGGCATCTGACTGTAGCCCCCAAACCTATCTTTAGTGGCTCAAACATCGAAAACGCCAATGCCGGACGTGATGAGTTGGGTATGGCTTTGGTTAACCTAGCCCTAGACGGACTTGGCGGTAAAAGAATGTCGGAGTTTTCCAAGGCCAACATAGGTAAACCCATGGTGACGGTATTTTCTGAGTACTACAAAAATACCAACAATGAGTTGGTCAAAAGCAGCAAAGTGATAAGCGTAGCAACGATTCAATCTCAGCTTGGAAATCGCTTTAGCATTACGAATCTAAGCAGTCCACAAGCAGCGGCAGATTTGGCTTTGTTACTTCGCGCAGGCTCCTTAGACGCACCTATTAGCATAGTGCAGCAACGCACCATTCAAGCTTCACTCGGCCAAGAAAACGTCGGCAACGGTATGATGGCACTGTCCATTGGCTTGAGTATTACCTTGCTCTTTATGGCCTTGTGGTATCGCAAACTTGGGCTGATTGCTAATGCCAGTTTAGTGCTTAACCTAGTGTGTTTATTGGGTTTGATGGCCTTATTACCCAATGTAGTGCTGACCTTACCCGGCATAGCTGGATTAGTACTCACAGTAGGCATGGCGGTGGATACCAACGTGCTGATTTTTGAGCGAATAAAAGAAGAACGCTTACGCGGTCGCAGTAATTTTATGGCCATTGAAACCGGCTATAAAGAGGCCTTTGCTACTATTTTGGACGCTAATATCACCACCATGATCACCGCGCTCATACTACTCAGTATTGGATATGGCCCAGTTAAAGGTTTTGCCATGACCTTAAGTTTAGGCATTTTAACCAGCATGTTTACCGGTGTATTTGTCGCACATGTACTGACCTATTTAGTTAAACCACAGATCCGCATTAAACAGCAGGAGCAAATCTAATGAATACCACTCCATTAACAACATTCAGTAAATATCGTTTAGCCGGTTTTTATCTGGCCATTGGCTTGATCGTGCTGTCACTCATTGGTTTAGGGACTAAAGGCTTAAACCTTGGACTCGACTTTAGCGGCGGTTACATGACCGAATTCACCACCTCTCAAAGCATTGCCAAAAGCCAAATGCAAAGTCAGTTAGCCAGCCAACTATCTGCTGATTTTGAACTCAGCAGTAGCGCAGGCAATACCCAATGGACTCTTCGCCAAGCCGACGGTGTTGCCGATGTCATTGATAAAACCTGGTTAACGACCTTTGCCAGCCAAAGTGGCTTTGATATTACGCCACAAGACTCGGTATATATTGGCTCACAAGTGGGTGCAGAACTCATCGACAACGGCAGTTTAGCCCTATTGGTTGCGGCTATCGCCATGATGTTGTATCTAACGTGGCGTTTTGAATGGCGCTTAGCCTGTGGCTCATTGGTGGCCTTAGTACACGATGTCATAGTGGTGCTGGGGTTGTTCGCGTGGCTTGGCCTGCCTTTTGATTTAACCGTGCTGGCCAGTGTACTTGCCATTATTGGTTATTCACTCAATGACTCCATCATTATCGGCGATAGATTACGTGAAGTCATGCGCGCCAAAAACAATATGAGCATGAGTGACTTAGTGGATACGGCGATTAAATCTACCATGACACGATCCTTGATTACCTCAGGTACGACACTTGCCACCATCAGCGCGATTTGGATCTTTGGTGGCCAACCCTTGCAAGGTTTTGCCATCGGCCTATTTGCTGGCGTGGTATTTGGTACCTTATCGTCAGTTGCAGTATCAGCTACTATTCCGCAACTCATTGGCCTAAAACCAGAGTTTTATCAGCAGCGTGCTCAAGCATTATTAGTAAATGATGAACCATAAATAGCGTAACAATTAATGGCTATTTAGCTGAAAAAATAATGCCCGTCACAGCGGGCATTTTTTTAGCGACTTAAGCGAATCAACTATTACGCCCCCTTTATCCATTTTGTTCAATTATTCGTTTAACTTTCATTTTCCATTCATACATTTCTGCATTCTGAGGAATATCGTCATTTTTTAATTTAGACTCAACAGTTTTTCCGAAAATATTGGGTATTCTCGGATTCGCTCCCATTTCTAACAAATAGTAAGCAACATCAAACTGTGACAATATGACAGCTTTCATCAAAGGAGTCTGTTGGGAAGAATCTTCTGAATTTACGTCAGCACCTGCTTCTATCAAGACCTTTAACATATCAAATCTTGATTGAGATACTGTTCTAAATATCAGCGCCTCTCTTCTTTTCTTATCGAAAATATTAGGATCACCTCCAAATAAAAGTAATTCTTGCAGGCAATCAAGGTGATTAAACGTCACAGCTAAGCTCATAGCTGATACGCCTCCACTATTTATTAAATTAGGGTCGGCCCCAATTCTTAGCAAATTTCGTGTTGCTGCCAAATCGCACGATTCTGCTACTCTCATTAATTTAGTGTATCCACTTTTATCAAACTCATTAATTTCTTGTGCATTCGAGCAACCAAAAATAACTAAAAAAATTATGATAAAGTTTATTAATCTAAACATAATTAAAATCCACCCATATTAGGATTCAGGGTCAGGGGAAGATCAGGTTATTGATTAACTTGTTCATCTTACCAATGTAGACGGAACAGATGATTTCAACAAACCAAGCGCCTTGAACTGCGTAAAACCAATTAACTCAACAACAAAGTCATAAAAATCAAAAGCTTTAGCGGTATTGATTAGCGTGCATGAAAAGCTTCAGGCGTTGCAAACCCTCTTCAAGTTCTGCTTCGGCCGAGGCAAAAGACAAACGTACATACTGCTCACCTTGGAATTCACCAAAATCATTACCGGGTGTAAGTGCCACGTGGGCTTCTTGCAATACACGCTCACAAAACGTCATGGCAGACATTCCCGTCAAACTCACGTCGATATACACATAAAAAGCGCCGTCTGGATGAACAGGCACAGGTAAGCCACATTTTTGTAAGCCAGCCAGTACTAAGTTTTTGCGGCTAATCAGTGTTGCGCGCCGCGACTCACATACGGCAATAGAGCTTGGGGTAAAACATTGTAAAGCGGCTTTTTGCGCTAAGGTGGAAGGGCAAATATAATAATTTTGTGCCAAACGTTCCATCACATCCACCGCTCGCTCGGGCACCACACACCAGCCCAGTCGCCAGCCTGTCATGCCAAAATATTTTGAAAAACTGTTGATCACTAAGGCTTCATCATCAAAAGCTAAGGCTGTCTGTGGCGTAGTACCGGCAGCGCCATGATGCAAATTAAGATAAATCTCATCAACTATGCGCCACGCCCCTTTATTGCGGGCAAATTCACACATCGCAGCAAGTTCTTCAGGTGCCACAGCCGTACCTGTTGGGTTAGATGGTGTAGCGAGCATCAAACCGCGCGTACCACGTTGCCAATGCTGTTTAAGCAGGGCACTATTCAACTGAAAATGCGAATCGGCTTGAGTTGGCACCAACTGCACTTGGCCACCAAAGGCTTTGATAAATTGTCGGTTACAAGGATAAGACGGGTCGGCCATGACCACTTTGTCGCCCTCGTCTACAAAAGCTGCAGCTAACAACAATAAAGCAGCCGACGCTCCTGCCGTCACCACGATACGTTGTGGATCAAGTTCAATGTGATGGGCGCTTTGATAAAAACCGGCAATGGCAGCCCGTAACTCGGGTAAACCTAGAGCCGATGTATAAGGCAGTGGCGCAGAGCCTGCTAGTTCTTGCATGGCTGTTAACACATCGGGTGGCGCACCAAAATCAGGCTCACCGAGGTTTAACTTAACCACGTGTTTGCCTTGAGCTTCTAAACGGGCGGCTTTTTCTCCAAAAGCCATAGCAAAAAATGGCGAAATGGCTTGGGCACGTTGTGAATATTTCAAAGGATACAACTCAACTTTAACGAAAATAGCACTTACATTAGCCTGTTATTTTGCCATTTGTAGAGAGTGAGTTCACCCTTTAAATAGCGTGGCGCTAGACAGTGTCCGATGATAATTATGCTTTTTACACTCTGTTATTATGCAAAAAATACGCTCGCGCTTTCGACTATTTAACCTTGTTCTAAGCTCAACCATGCGACATGCTTAACTATCTAAATGGTCTGAATTGGTACATAGTTGAGCCTTTAGACACCCGACTAATTGGTTAATAAATGAAAAAAACTAAAAATGAAAGTGCGCTACTTAAAAAAGCGCTTGCCGTGGCTGAACATTACGCCAAAGGCCGTGGTTACAATGGCTTTTCACCGACTGACTCTGCCAAACAAAAAGTGGAGAGTTTGTATCGACTCTTAGTCCATGACAAATTGATCACTCCCTTACCAGAAAATAAAGAAGACTTAGCCAGTTTAAAACATCGCTTAGTTGTGTGGATTATGAAGCAGTTACCGGCTGATCATGAGCTATTAAAATAGCCAAAATCACTTGAATTATCGGTGTTTTTTTGAAAAACAAACAAAGTGAATTCACTAACTGTTTAACAAAAAATCGATAGTTGTCGATAACGTTTAATATCCGTCATCGCCTAAGTGAGGTCACAATAATGTTAAAACACATTTTTAGTACCCTTGTTATCGCAACATCGTTGCTTTCATTTGATGCTAGTGCTGCTGGCGAGCCTAGATGCGGTCTTTTTGCGTGTGCCACGTTTTCGGTTAATACCTACGGGATCACCGAGGTGGTTTTTACCTCGCGGGTTGCGCAAGAACTCGATTGTTGGGTTAAGGTGCAAGCCACTCCAGTTAAATTTAAGCTGCAAAAAAAATCCCGCGTTTACAGTGCAGGATATGGGTTTTTACATTCTCAATTTTCATGGCGTTGTGACTTGGCTTGATGGGCTAACAACACACAACAATAAATAAAGCCATGGCAGTCGTCCTTATGCCAGTGGAAATAAGCCAAGCACATTAACTTTTGTCACTGACTATGTGCTGTTTTCAGTTAATCGTAGACGCTCAGTTAGCCGATAAAATATCTCCTCTGCCTTAGTTTTAAAGACTAATCGAACAACAATGTAATTCTCCACACAAATTGCACATTTATTGCACTTTTATCACACTTTTATTTCATATAGTGACAGTAATCATTTACTGAACTTGAGATTTAATATGAAAAATAAAGTATTAACCGCACTTTCCCTAGTATTCTGCACTACTCTACTTTTTAGCTGTGGCGGAGCGAGTGAAAACACGGCCTCTACTGACGAAGTGTCGACTGAAACTCCGTCTACCGAAACCCCATCCTCTAGCAGTTTAAAGATAAATGAAATTGTCGCTTCGGCGGTTGATGGTGGAGCAGATTGGATAGAGCTCTATGCCCTAGCAGATATTCCAGACCTGTCGATTTACAGCATAGTTGATGATAACGCTGAGCATGTCGCACAAACACTTCCTGCCATTTCATTAAACACAGGTCAATTCATCGTTATTCAAGCGATAGATGAAGAAGATACTCCACCTAGCGATGCTTATTATGTGACATTTAAATTAGGCTCAGATGACGCAGTGACTCTGTATGAAAACGCGGTGCAAATTGACCAATTAGATTGGCAAGATGGCGACGCACAGCAAGGGTACAGTTTTGGTTTGTACCTTGATGGCACAGGCACGGCGCGAACCATGTTGCCTACACCGGGTGCCGCTAATACCCAATTAAGCGATGAAGTATTAGTCACAGACACTATCACCAACAATGATGCCGAATTACGAATTAATGAAATTGTGGCCAAAGCAAGTGATGACGGTTACGACTGGATAGAGCTGTATGCAGCGGGTGATAACGCCGTATTTTTAGGCGATTATTTGGTTAGCGATGAAGACGGCGAACTGTTTGCACTGCCCGATATCACCCTAGCCGCCGGTACGTTTTATCGTGTGTACGCCACCACGGATGAGGTTGAGAACTTAGCAACAGTCGGTTTTAAATTGGGCTCCTCGGACCAAGTTAGCTTATTTTTAGCTGAGGATTTAATCGACCAATTAAGTTGGAAAAACGGTGAAGCACTCATTGGTTATAGCTATGGTCGTTACCCCGACGGTAGTGATGCCCTTGCCACCTTAATACCTTCACCTGCTATGGCTAATTCGCTCGCTACTCATGGCCCTTTAGTTATCAATGAGCTCGTTGCTTCTCATGTTGCAGAGGGTAATGATTGGTTTGAGCTTTACAACAACAGTGTTAACCCCATCTTACTTAGCGATTATCAAATCATTGATAGTAGTAATGATATAGAGCCAGTCACCCTGCCAGAAATTATCTTGGCGGCGGGAGCTTTTGTGGTGATATATGCCGTGGATGAAGATCCTGGCAGCTATTACGTACCATTTAAATTAGGCAAAGACGACGAGCTAAGCTTGATTAAAAATGGCGAAACCGTTGATTATATAGACTGGCAAGCTAGCGATGTATCCGCAGGTTACAGCTACGGCTTAACAACTGATGGTGGCTGGGCCAAAAACACCCTAGAGCCTAGCCTTGGCTCCTCCAATGTTCTACCTAGTGTTTACAATAAAGCAGTAGTTGAATCTATTTACTTTACGATTGATAACACAGAGTGGCAAGACCTACTCGACAACGCTATTGATGAAGAATATCACCCTACTTCAGTGACCTACAAAGGTATTACCTTAGATTCTGTCGCTATTCGTACTAAGGGAAATTCCAGTTTATCTGCCGTTGCCCGTTCCACCAGCGAACGATATAGCTTCAATATTGACGTTAATGAATATGTCAGTGGGCAAAAGTTATTGGGTATGAAGAAATTCGTTTTAAACAATATGTATAACGATCCCTCTTATATGCGTGAGTATATTGCTTATGAATTACTGGAAGAAATGGGCGTAGCCACCCCCGAGCATGCTTATGTCAACGTGTATGTAAACGATGAATTGAAAGGCTTGTACCTCTTAGTCGAGTTCGTTAATGAAGAGTTTATTGCTAAACATTTTAGCAATACCCAGGGTGACTTATACAAGCCCGATGGCACTGGTAGCGATTTACAATGGATTAGCGACGACTTTAGCCGTTATTCAGGTGTCGAGTTAAAAACCAATGAAGATAGCTCAGATAACGGCGCCTTTATAAATTTTGTCAGTGCAATGGAGTTTGGTGATGCTTTGAGTGTTATCGATCAAGACTCTGTACTGCGCTACATGGCGGTTAGTGTTGCTCTATCAAACTTAGACAGCTACCACGGCTCTCTCGCTCATAATTATTATATCTACGAACAAGACGGCGTATTTTCTATGTTGCCATGGGATCTCAATGAATCATTTGGTTCATTCAGCATGGGTTGCAATCGCGCTGATATCCGCGAATTGTATATCGATGAACCAACAGATGGTGCATTAGCCGACAAGCCCCTCATTGCCAAGGTGTTTGCCGATAGTGACAATCTCAATACTTACCACGCTTACCTAAATCAGTTGATTGATGGTCCGTTGACGAGCACCAACTTTGCCGCGCGAATAGCTGAAATAGATAAACTAATCGGTGAGCACGTGGCGAATGATCCCACTGCTTTTTATAGCTATTCACAGTATCAACAAAACCAACACTCTACTGTTTCAAGGTTTTACGGACTGACTTCTTTTATGTCCTACCGTGTAGCCAATATGAACCAGCAACTCAGTGGTGAAATTGCCTCAAGTGGTAACGGAAATGGATTTTGTAGAAATTAATTGATGGTGTCTTTTGGCCTAGTTTTTGGCAGGTTCAACCAAGTGTTTAAATCAGCTTTAGGCCAAAAGAACCCATATGATTTTAGCTAATAATAAGAGAGTCATCATGTTAAACGCACAAATTATTGAGCCATATAAAGGCTATCAAAAACAATGGTTTGGCACAGGAGGTGCAAAATACAGTGATAATAAAAACCAAGAACAAGATCTAAACGCGAGCTTAGAACGTTTTCAAAGTCATCACTTGGCCGATTTAGATAAAGCCAATTTAATGGATAGAGTTGATGTGAAGTTTTTGCTGCCAAGAGCATTTTTACCTGGGTTATTAGCTCGGTTGCAAAACTATTACAGCGTTTTAGAAATCAATAACCAGCGTATTTCACGCTATTACAATCAGTATTTTGATACCAATAATCTACGTTTTTACTATGACCATCACAATGGCAAACTTAATCGCTATAAAGTAAGACAACAAACCTACCTAGACACCAATACCCAGTTTCTGGAAGTTAAATTTAAGAACAATAACAAGCGCACCATTAAATCGCGCATTCTTTGTAGCACAACTGAAAATAATGACCACGCACGTAACACCTTTATTCAAGGGGCAATGAATATGTCATACGATGATTTGATGGTGAGTCAACAAGGAGGATACCAACGTATCGCACTGGCAAATGAAGCAAGTGCAGGATACGGTTTTTTACATTCTCAATTTTCATGGCGCTGTGACTTGGCTTAAGTCTTTGCCGAGTAAGAGCCGTGCTAACAAAGTGAAAATAAAATCAACTTTTACACCTAACTCAATATATTAAATACATTTTTATAAAAGTGACTGGGCTATCTTATAACTTAGAATAGGCTTCCAACAAACCGGTGATACTACTGCAAAATAGCTCAAATAATTTTAAGTCCCGCTCGGTAAAAACCGCTTTATTACTCAAACGTCGGCATTGAACAACAGCAAAAACCTCTCCGCTGCGTCGCCTTAACGGCACCGCCATAATCATTTGTGCTTCGTCAAACTGTTTATCTAAAGCTGGCTCTATTCGTTTATCTCCAAAGGAGTTGGTAATCAACAGTGACTTATTCAAATCTCTTACGGCATTAACAACACCGCCCTGATTGGGATAAGTGCCAATTTGCTGACCGCTGGAACTTCCAAGCGGAGTCACACTCCATGCCTGCTCATTCGCCAGGTATAAAACAAATCCATGGGTATCGAATATTTCGCATGCTCGCGTGGTAAAATCAGTTAGCGCGTTTGTCAGTACACCTTTAAACGCAATAGGATTAATCTTACTTTTAAGTGCCAGAATCCGCTGTGATTGTAATGAAAGATCAACCATAAAATATTGAGAGTCAAAATCACTTTCATTTTGGTTATTTGGTCGCTCTGATGGCGTATCTGCGACCACTTTCATCATATGTTGACTGCTGTCGATAACTGCTTCATTAAAACTGGCAATTTGCCCATCTTCTAAATAGATAATTCGGTCAGCAACATCAAGGATACGGTTGTCATGTGTCACCAATAGAATGGTTGAACCTTGCTCTTTCGCCATACTTTTCATTTGGTCAACCACATCACGGCCCGACTGTTTATCCAAAGAAGCTGTAGGTTCATCGGCCATCAAAATCTTCGGCTCAGCGGCCATTGCTCTGGCAATCGCGACACGTTGTTTTTGCCCACCTGATAATTGCTCAGGAAGGTAATGGATACGTTCGCCTAAGCCAACAAGGTGCAAATATTCGATAGCTCTTTGCTCTATCTGGCTGCCTTTATATTTGCCGCTAATACGTATACCGAGCACCACATTTTGCAAGGCTGTTAGCGCGGCGATGAGGTTATGTTGCTGAAAAATGAAGCCAATATTTTTGCGGACCTGCTCCAAATCTTTGCTTTTTGCACCGCATAATTCCTTGCCGAATATCTGCACACTGCCGGTATTGACCGATCGTAATGCGCTAACGATGGTTAAAAGCGTGGTTTTTCCTGAGCCAGAAGGGCCAGTAACAATGACAATTTCACCAGCCCGAATATCGGTACTGATATCAAATAGTATTTGTTTTTTAAGCTCACCGCTGCCAAAAAAGAAGTCTAAGTTTTTTACACTGATTGAAATATCACTAGACATCAAAACACCTCGGCAGGATCGAGACGCGCCACTTTCCTAACGCTCAACAAGGCTGAAATTGCACACATTATCATGGTTAATGCAAAGACAAATATTGCTCTGTCTGTCGTTAAGTAAAGCGGTAAATTGGTTGCGTCCGCTGCTACAGAGTACAGCACCATGACCAGCACTACGCCCGGAATATAACCAAGCGCCCCCAATAACACAGCCTGTTGCACCACGATACCCGATACAAATGTGCTGGAATACCCCATAGCACGCAAGGTAGCATACTCACTTAGATGCTCCGATACACCCGCAAACAATATCTGATAAACAATTATCGCGCCTACAACAAAACCCATTATTGCCCCAAAAGCAAAAATGTAGCCTATCGGTGTGGCTGAATTCCAATAAGCAGTCTCTCTTGCTACAAAGTCTTTTTTTGTCATAACCAATACGTCACCGGGCAGATATTCTCTGAGTTGATCTCGTACAATCTTAGCGTCGGCACCTGGTTTAAGCTTAATTAAACCAAGCTCGATGTCTTCCCGGGAACGTTCCGGAAATAAACGATGCCAATTGTCGGTACTCATAAATACGCTGCCATCCAAACCAAACGATGTGCCCATTTTATACAAACCAACAATGTTAATTTGTCGATTGTTTATTTCAGTCTCTAACACCTCGTTATGGCTCATAGCTTCTTTAACTGGGCCAAATTCAGGACGTGAAGCTGAGTCAAAAATCATCGCATCGCGGGCTTTAAGCAAAGGGCGCAATTGATTGAACTCGGGGTTATCGAATATGGCATCTTCAGGCTCAAAACCCAAAGTATTGATGCTGCGGCTGCCATGGTTCCAAGGATTCTTCCAGACACCCGGGAAGATGTTAATCGGCATCACCTGTTCCACTTCTTTTAATGACAGTGCTTGATATAGGCGGCGCTGCGAAAAAGCCTGAGGACGCACAATAAACACACTGTCGGGACTAAACAGCGCAATATCGTAATTTAGCTTTTCGTGAAAGCGCACCGCACTTTCAAACAAAGCTGAGCGAAAACCCAATTGCATGAGGATCAGCAATACCGCAAAGCCGATACCACACAAGGCTACGATAAGCCGCAATGGCCGATGTTTTAGCTGCAGCCACGCAACTTTAGTCTGCATTGAGATCATCTTATTGATTACTCAAGCACAATTTCAACTTGTAAGTTGGTTAATCGCCTTACCGCTTGCGGCTTGTCTAACAGCACATCAACTTCAATTATTCGGGCATCCTTACGTGCAGCAGGATCGGTGCCTATTGCATCATGTTTTTTCACTTTGGGATGAATATAGGTCACTTTTCCGCTCAGTTTTTCACTTAAAGCAGCACTGCTGACTGTCGCTTTCTGCCCTACATGAACACGTCCTATATCTGTTTCATATATTTCAGCCACCGCATACATTTTTTCTACTGCCGCCAATTCTAAAATACCATCCGCTTGCACAAACTCTCCTGGGTAAGCATTCACCTGTAAAACCAAGCCGTTAATGGGCGAATAAATCATTTTCCGTTGATATTCGGCTTTACGTCGTTCTAACCTGGCTCTCGCTACTTCAATCGCCATCTCACCTGCGGTAGCTGATACCCGAGCCGACTGACAAGATGCTCTAAGTGATTTGGCAAAACCTTGCGTCTGCTCAACTTCTTCAACAGAAGCCAGCCCTTTGTTGAGTAATGTTTCACGCCTCAAAGCTTCACTTTTAGCGGTATCTGCCTGCACACACGCGGCGTCAGCAATACTGTTATCCGCGTCAAATTGACGCTGTGCAAATTCAAGTTCCTTTTCAGTCTCGATAATGAGTGCCCGAGCGACCGGGGCTGAGTCAGTTTCAGCGAGTAACTGACCAGCGCTTACACTGTCTCCTTCGGCTACGTGCAATTTAGCAATCAATGAGCCTGCGGTTGAATCTGGAGTAGAGGACGCGCTGATGATGATAATGCCATTTTCAGGTTCAATTCTGCCAAGAGCAGCTACTGCGGTAATATCACTGGCGAGCAGTAGATGACTGAATAGGCTAAAAATGCCAAACATCATCACGGGCAATGGAGACTTCATATTACCCCTCCTGCTTGATTGTAGTCTTGGCGCTGGCAGTCTCAAAATAGCTCTTAAGCCTTTCTCTACTGGCCTCATAGCCAATCTGAGTTGCTTTCGCCTGTGCTTCAAATTGCAGCATACCTACTCCCTTCACATGAATATTAAGATAAAGATCAGCTTGTTGTTGGTCAATTATTTGCTGACGTTTGAGGGCTGACCCAGCCACCATGGCCTGCATAATGGTTGAGCCTATACTCGGTACAGAAGGTGCTTTTAACCACGGAAAAAAACGTTGGGTTAACAGTCCCCAGCCAGACAACTCGGTGCCATAGTCAGATTTTGCTTTGAGTCCGAGGGGAGGCGCGACATCGACAGCGATAACTACGCCAAAAGGGTTAATTTCACGCATGATATCCACTGGCAAATTGTTTAATACACCCCCATCGACCAGCAAATCTCCTTGATGAGGCACGGGTGGTAAAACACCTGGAATAGAGACACTGCTGCGAATAGCCAGCCAGGAGTCCCCACGGTAATGAACAACAGGTAAAGCGGTTGTCAAATTAGTTGATACACAAAAAAATGGTAACCAGTAATCTTCAATATCCCATCCCTGAGTTTGCTCTTTTATCGTTTGGCTAATACGTTTGCCGGCAATAAGCGAGACCAAAGGAAAAGTGAAATCGATAATTTTGTGATAAGCCTTTTTAGCACGGCGTATAACTTCATCTGCATTAGCGCCTTGGGCAATAATGCCTGCAATGGGAGCCCCCATACTGCTGCCACACACCATATCAATGGGGATATTTAATTCTTCCATGGCTTTTATAACCCCCAAGTGAGCAAAGCCGCGGGCTCCACCTCCACCCAAAACCAGACTAATGGCATTACCTGACAAGATCCTCGTTAATCTTGCTAAATCTGCGGCATGTTGCTGACGCACATGATAAATAGCATCAGGTGCAACAGAAGAAAACCACGCCGCCGTGTTTCTGGGTCGGTCGGTATCGTGATTATGCAACAAGACTAAACTCCAGCGTTGTCGCTCACCAGATAAATGCGGCGCCAAGGATGATAAATCGGCTTGTGCATTTGCGTCAGCGACAACAATCACCTGATCGGTTTGCCTAACACATCTGGCACTCCAGTCAGTCCATTGCTGGTCAGACTGATAAACTAAAAACTGGCAATTATCTTCCTGTAAATGCAGCCACTCCACCAATCGTAAACTAGACGCTTCGTTTTCCTGACATTGAGCAATACCCTCAGCAGAGAGCTCCGTATTGACAATGTCGCTGCTTAGATGCCGGGTAGAACCATATTCAGCAAGGGATTTACATAACTGTTGGGCAAAATCTGAGAGTCGAATACTGTCATTTGCAGGCAGCAAACTGATACAGCGTACTGGCGCTTTCGAGGCACCTTTTTCGAACGGTAAATTACTGAGACGTTTGCCCAGTATCTGAGCAATATTGTGTATGGCCTGGGTGTTTCTCTTTAACATCAGTTCAAAACAGAAGTTTGACAATTTAACTAACTCGCTATCTCTTACCGCATACACAGTGTGAGATTGCGGCTGGTTAGTTAAGAGTGCTGTTTCACCTATTGTTTCACCGGCCAGAATGGCATTATTGACGACTTCCCTGCCGTCCAGCAGAGTCGTTGTCATTTGCAGACGCCCCGCCACCAGGATGTAGGCACCGTCCGCCAAATCCCCCTGACTGAACAAGGTCTGTCCGCTGGGAAGCGTAATCCACTCCAGCTCATTGTCTATATCAGCCAGCACAAAAGGCAACATGACACCAAAAGGGCCAAATAATTTGTCAAGATGGATTGATAGCCGATGCTTACGCATCATCTGCAGACCAATATTCTGTAGCTTTTGCCACAACAGGGGTTGCTCAGACAGCAAACTATCGTAAATTTCTCTGGTGACAATAGCCACCTGGCTATCGGTACGGGCAAGAATGGGAGAAAGATGTTTTTCCTCAGTAAAAAAGTTTAATAGACCGATCAGCTCCCCCACTTCCAGTTGTTCGTACATCCCCAACGTGATTGTTTTGCCAGATTGCTCTTTAACCATGTTGCCACTGAGCAACAAATAAAAGCAGTTATCGCCGTTTCCTTCAGTGACTAAATATTCTTTGGCAGATACGTAACTAAGTTGCGTATAGTCAGCCAGTATTTGACGTTCCTGTTGATTAAGTTTAATGCTTTGGACTGAACCAGCGCGCAAATCGGCTGTAACATTTGTGGGGAGAGTATCCAATTATTTACCGTTCCATCAATTTAAAAACCGAAAGCTGCTTTTCTCGAACACAACAAAACGCGATAAACCAAGTTGTTTCAATTGGTCAGAGCATAACAACAGACTTTACATTTAATTTAGATTCTCGAACGATTGTATACAAGCCACTGTACGAATTCCATACAAAACAGTACACTACTCGCGTCAATACAGAGAAACCTTTAGCGCGCTGGCCTAGCGGTAAGATATTGATTTTATAATTCAATTTATTATTAGGGTTCGACAAGGAAATAGAAAGTTATGGCTCGATTAGACATGTATGCTAACTATGAATTGCAAGCGTCGTTTAAACTGGATGACAGCGATTTTCTTTTAGGTCGCGACCCAAATTGTGTTGTGATCATTCCTGACCCTAAAGTGTCCCGTAAACACGCCGTTATTAAGTCGGTTGGTGATGACAGAGTCATTCAAAACCTTGGTGTCAATGGCACTAAGATTAATGGTAAAGCGCTGGACAGTGATTACATCCTCCAGGCCGGAGACGCCATTTTTATTGGCAGCTATATTCTGGTTTTTCAGACTGATTATAATGACAATACCAATCTAGACTCGACCACTATTATCAGCCGCTCTCCTCCCAAACATCTTGTATTGTAATTCGCTATATCTTGGTTTCACCAAGATTTTTAGTGATACCCAAGCAACCTCAAATTGCGCGTTTGAGCGTCTATTTTTTAACGCGAACGCCCGCTAAGAATAAGACAGGGAGTAAATACAACATCAATATTTATACCAACTCCCTATTTTGCTGGATTTAGTGGTGATGGCCGCCTGCGCCATGTACGTGACCATGAGCGAGTTCTTCTTCCGTTGCATCACGTACATCGATAACCGAACCCGTAAAGTTCAAGGTTTTACCTGCCAAAGGATGATTAGGATCAACCGTAATGTTATCACCTTCAATCTTAGCGACCGTTAGCTGCACAGGACCATTTGGAGTTTGCGCAGTGAATACCATGCCTAATTCAATTTGTTCAACACCCTGAAAGGCCGCTCGTGGCACAACTTGCAACATCTCCTCATTATAATCACCGTAGCCTTCTGCCGGTTCAATGGTGACGGCAAATTCATCACCAGGGGCTTTGCCCACAAGTACCGCTTCTAAGCCTGGGATAATGCTTTTGTGGCCATGTAGGTAAACTAAGGGTTGACCACCTTCAGAGCTATCGACAATTTGCCCTTCGCTATCTTTTACGGTGAAGTTTAGCGATACTACTTTTTGATCTGCAATCATTGCTCGTCCTTACATTTTTAGTCGGTTAGTTTTATAGCGAATGTGGACAAAATTAAATTAAAGCTAAAGCAGAATTCAAATCACACAAACGTATTCTAA
Source organism: Paraglaciecola hydrolytica (assembly GCF_001565895.1). GTDB lineage: Bacteria > Pseudomonadota > Gammaproteobacteria > Enterobacterales > Alteromonadaceae > Paraglaciecola > Paraglaciecola hydrolytica. The sequence goes on along the minus strand of NZ_LSNE01000006.1, from coordinate 53,192 downwards.
TTGTTCGATTATTGAATCTGGGGGCTTTTTAACTCAATTCAAGTCTTAAACTAAGTTGATAGATAGGCTTTCTGCATCTCAACTTGTCATGATGACAACATATTTATCTAGAATGGTATAAGTTGACGCAGTAATAAAAAAGCCGCTCCTTTAGGAAGCGGCTTGCACATTCAAACGATAAAATTACTGATTAGAAAATGAATTTGCAAAAGACTTAATACTACGGCCGTTACACGTAATATCTCTCAAATCAAAAGCACTCAGATTTAATGAATCAACACCATGGGCGGCAGCTTGTGCACACGCTTGTGACGCGACATTTTCATCACTCGCTACGACAGAATATTTAACTTTAGCGGGTGTCGTTGTTTGTTGGTATTGCTTGGCAAACTCAGCGATTTTTTTACCGTTACAAAGCGTGTCATGACTAAAAAGATTTTTACCAAAAGCTTTAGCAGCAGCTAGACCTTGTGTGGCAGAAACAACACATACTTGAGTTTGTTCAGAATTGTCCAGACCAACAAAATTATATTTAGCTGTAGCTGCTGTAACACTTGAAGATGCTGCGAATAAAGATAAAGCGATTAAAGCTGTTTTCATATTGGTATTCCTATTAAGTAGTAAAGTTAAGAGTCAGTTGCTTTCAAAGCATGCTGCTATTATGACCAATAAACAAACAAACTGTAATAAAATTACGAAATAAAATTACATACACACGTATTGGCATCCATACCAAACCAATAAAAACAAGACCTGCAGGCGAAGCGCCAAAATAAATCTGTAATAAAATTACAAAATAACATCATTAATTCAACAAAATGGTTTAACCGATAACGAAGGAATAAAAGCAGAATTCACTTTCAACCGTGCCAGACTCTCATCAAACTGCTAACAACTCCATGCAGTAACATCATGATACTCACCTTGCGGGCAGCCTGCGGCCTTCCCTGCTCTCGCCTGCTTAGTAGGCCATGCGGGGCATGTTACGATTATATAAAGGAGCAACTTAGAACAACTTTAGTTGGCCTGCAAAGCAGGTGAACCACACAGGTGTGTAGTGGCATAGTTATTATGTCTGTCCTGTTAATTATTTGCTCAGACCGACTATATTTTGATTTTAAAAAACCTAAGCAAAGCCTTGAGCTTGTTGATAGGTTAAAACTAAACCTAAGCAAAAACTTTTTGCTAATATGTGCGCCTTAGACACAGGTCTGATTTATCGCTTTGATTTACAGGTAAAAATTTATGCCACAACACTGCGCCGACTCACTTATAGTGCTCGATTTTGAAACCACCGGTTTGTCTCCAGACATGGGCGATAGAGCCATTGAAATAGGTGCGGTGCGTCTTGAAAAAGGCCAAGTTGTAGAACGCTTTCAAGCCCTGATGAATCCAGGCAAACGTATCAATAGTTTTATCGAAAATTACACCGGCATTACTAACCAAATGTTAAGCAAGGCTGCACCCTGTGACGAAGTGATGGAACAATTTGCCAGCTTTATGGGTAACAGTAATCTGCTTGCCCATAACGCCTCCTTTGATAAACGTTTTTTAGATGCCGAATTACGTCGTATCGCTAGGCCATATACAGGTACTTTTGCTTGTTCGTTATTAGTCGCTAGGCGTTTATATCAACAAGCGCCTAATCATAAGTTAGGTTCGCTTATCGCTTATAAAAACATCCTTTCACCTGGGGATTTTCACCGAGCCTTATTCGACTCAGAAATGACCGCAAAACTATGGATGGTCATGCTGCAAGACATTACCCTCGCAACCCAACAAATAGATGTTCCTTTTGCCTTCATTCAAAAACTGTCAAAAACCCCAAAAAATGCGGTGGGTAGCTTGTTTACTAAGCGAACTAATTTTGTGTAAACGGGGCAGGCTAACTAAGTCAGCTAAAGACAATCCCAATAACTTGAATAGGATCATATGCTGGAATCATCAAAAATGGCTTTGCATAATTTGCGAGTTGTGATTTTTGTCTTAATAGCAGCGACTCAGTTAATTGCGTGCAGTGAGAGTCCGCTTCTTGCTGCCAAGCCCGATTTACCAGCGCCTTGGTGGGAAGATGTCCCACCTATTATTATTGATGGCGATCAATTTTACGGTGCCCCGTGCACTGTTACTCGAGTAAGTAAAGATACTACCGGTGCTCAGTCTGCAGTGGTTATATTTACTGCGCCAAGTCAGCTTATGACAACGTGTGCGCAAAGAGAGCTAAAACGAAATTATCTCGAGTATGATGGCGAATTTATTATTTTACATGTTGATCGACAAACCTTTGGTGCCGGAGCATGGACAGGCGAGCGTTTTCGCAGTGCAGATTTTACCCACTGGCAGCAATATATTGGCGTCACCTGGGTAAATAGCGAAGAGTATGAAGCGTGGCGAAATGTGGGATCTGAGTCAACCAAAGCCGACTCAATTAAGAAGGTTGAGCACCAATAAACATCGCAAAGTAACCCCGCCCAGGACGCTGGTCTTATGGGTAGCAGTCACCTATCTAAAAAAAACAAAGTTGCATGTCAGTTGTCATTATTTGCAGTGGGTGTCTTGTTAGTACGTTTCAGGCGAACTTAGAATCTGAAAATCTCTGAAAATAAGCTTAACAAATCCATAAGCTAAACCGTAAGCTACATAAGCAAGAAAACATTGTGTATGCTTTGGGTAATTTAAATTGTCCGGTGAAATCGGCCTTATGAATTCAGTCCAGATCTCATTACTTGCCATCGCTATTGGCTATGGCTTCCATTGCTGTTACCGCCTTTACCGAATGCAAATAGGGGGCGCTTCTAAGCCCCTTAGCGGTTTTCTGATAATATCGACTATCGGTTATATTGCCGAATGGTTGATGCTTCATTCGAGTACTCCGTTTAAGAGTCTATGGTTGTGGTTTGTAATGAGCACCGCTTTGTTGCTGTTACCGTTCTTCTGGCAAAGTGTTCGAGTGTTATTAGCCTTACCGTATTCAACGCGCAACCGTGGCATTTGGATATGGTCAACCTTTGGCATATTACTGATAGCACCGTTGATATTTGCTGCCCATAGTGGCACTGATTTTTATGATGCTTTGGCACCCGTTTCTGACAGACAAGCTTTTGCGATCCATGTGGGAATGTTTGTGAGTGCTGGGATTTTTGCCACATTAACCCCTTGTTTACTCTGGCGTGCGAAAACAGCGAGTAAAGAGCTGTTGTCAAAAATTTCAATCCCGCAGAAGCAACTGGTTGATTTACTCATTCTCGCGTTGGCAGTGAAATGGCTATGTTGTTTTTTAAGGGTAATCCATTGTGCGGTAATGGGCGCGAACCCAGGGTTTGAACTGAATATTATAATGACCTTGGATATTGTTGTCACCCTATGGGCATTGTCACAAATATTTAAGCGCTTATATAAGAACACTGACCCCTTACCATCGAAAAATACCAAAACCGAGAGCGCTAAGGACCAAAAGTATCAAAGTTCTGGCTTAAATACGCCCACCTGTAAACGCATTTTGCAAAAGCTCGAAAATGCCTGCGTACATGATGGGCTCCATCGGCAGCCGGATTTGAGTCTTAAAAAGCTGAGTGAACATTTTAGAGAAAGTCCGCACTATATTTCACAGGTGTTAAATCAGGAGTTAGGCTGTAATTTTTATACGTGGCTAAATAGTCAGCGCATTCAGGACGCCTGTGCTTTGTTAGCGCGCAACGCAGATCTAAAAATAATTGATGTCGCCGAACAAGTGGGCTTTAACGCCAAATCAACGTTTAACAGCGCGTTTTATAAACATACAGGTGTGACGCCAAGCCAATATCGCAACCAACTATTGCAAAAAGGTACTAACCGAACGGTTAGGGCGTAAATTAACATAAACACCCTTAGATTGATGTTCTTTGCTATCTAATAGGGGAACATCATGCGCGTTATAACATCGTCTTTTACATCAATCTTTCGTGTTTTACTCATCGGTTTTATGTTACCAGCAAGTATGAGTTTTGCCGGAAGTTTGGAAGTGAAAAGCTTGCAGGCTAAATCCTTGGAAGAGAATGTCATCGGTATTGACCCAAAAAGAGACATTCGGGTGTATTTACCAACGTCTTACCAATCAGGTCAACAGCGATATCCGGTGGTTTTCTACTTTCACAATATGTTCTGGAGCAATAAGCAGCTTTTTGGTGAGGGTAATGAGTTTAAATCTTTGTTGGATTTTGCCATCCAAAAGGGCGAACTCGATGAGGTGATTGTGGTGGCTGGTGATTTTCGTGCTCCTAATAACGGTACCTTTTATGGCAATAGCCCTAGCAGTGGTCGCTGGTTAGATCACATTACTCAGGAGCTAATACCCTACATCGACCAACAATATCGAACATTACCCAATAAACGTATAGGCTTGGGCGATTTTTTTGGCGGGTATGCGGCATTGCGACTTGCTATGGATTATCCCGGATTATTTAGCGCGATATATTCGATGCATCCGGTAGGCACTGCCACTGGAGAAACCCTATTGCACTCAAAACCGGATTGGCATGCGATGAACACCGCCACAAGTTGGGAAGAGTTACAAGCCAATGTATTCTCGACTGTATTTATGGTGATGGCACAAACCTACTTACCGAACCCCCAAAAACCGCCTTTTTATGCCGATATGATGGTTGAACTAAAACAAGGAAAGTTAGTCATTAACAGTGAAAATGTGCGTTTACTGCGCAGCCGATTTTTGTTACTCGAGCAAGTACCCTTTAAGGCTGAGGCGTTAAAACAATTAAAAGCCTTTAAGATGGATTGGGGGCGCTTAGATACCAATCCCGACCATGTCTATGGGAATCGAAAATTTACCCAAATATTAATGGATTATGGTGTCGACCACGAGGCCGAAGAATACAACGGTGGACCATTTGACAAAATGTGGGGCGAGCAAGGTAGAGTGCGCAGTGAAGTTTTCCCTTTCATTCAAAGAGTGTTGCATCAGCAGTAGTGGATGGTGCTTGTGACTTAAGAATAGAGACAGAGGCGCTGAGAATTACAAGATCTGCGTGGCATGAGCCAATGAAAATAAAAAAGGGCGCAAGGGCTGTTTACTCCAAATTATTAGTACTCTGGCTGACCCCGCCCTTGCTTACTTCGTAAGCTATACGGCGAAACTCTCTATGAAACAGGTTTGGGTTTTGTAACTGCAGGGCAGAGGCGTTGAAAATCAAAAAAGTTAACGGACTGCTGATCTATACAACGCAATTATTCAGACCCCCAGTTCAATAAATCCAAATTCATATTGTCATTTAAGGTAATTTATACTGGATGTCTTGGTAGTGGTTTATTTCAATTTTCATGCATCACCTAAAATATATGCGTACGCATAGATACGAAACAAACTCCTTATAAAATTAATAAAATATCCGCTAACGCGGTTAAAACGATTTATTAGTAACTTAGAGTGAGAAATATGTGCGGGCGGGGTTGGGAGTTCAGACAAAGATGCATTTGGTGCCGCAGAGTGTTTACCTATTGATTTCAATGAATTTTTCATGTACAAAAAGAAATCTTTGCTGCAACGTTCAGCCTAAATTCCTTCTCTCCGCTAGACTATTACAGACTCTAATTTCAATCTAGTTCATCTCAAAACAAGGACATGTGTCTGCTATGGACTCCAAAGCTAAAAAAATATTGTTTGATTGTTATTGGAAGCCTAGTTCTGGATGGAAAAAAACACCTATAGACACTAATGATTTTGAATATGCTAAATCAAAAGGGCTAATGTTCGATCCAGTAAGTTTTACTCATGACCAATTAATCCAAAGTGTCATTAAGACTTGCAACAATATTAGTAAGAAGTCAGTTACTGATGCGTTTATCAGTAGCTTGAGCAATCGAGACTTAGAACATCGGTCAGCTCTTGCAAGTTTTGCTTGTGGTCAAAAACTACCATTGCATTCACACCTACCTACTACTACTACTACTAGGTTATGCTCAATCTGCTCAGAGTATGAGGCCAATGGGCCTATAGATTTGAACATATTGAATTTCGAAAGGATTAAATTTGGCGGTGTGAGGCACTTGAGTCCCTTGTACATATGGCTTGACTTAACTTGCTTTAAGAAGTTAGAAGTGAGTTCCCCTACCCCAAATGATATTGAGTTGCTGCGCGACATATTCGATTCATTGAAGGATATCGGAAGTAACAAGCTCTCTGATGCACAAAACGCACTTTCTTTCTTAAAGAGCAATAAAAATGAGCGAGAAGGAATCGTATCAACACTTGGATATTGTGGAATTTTATCGATACCAAATATCAAAGCATTTCACGAACATTACACCACTGGCAACGAGAGAGAATATTCGACCTATGCTAAATCTGATTGGCCTTTCCCAGCTGATTTGTGGAAGCCTGAATATGGGCTTAATGCTGAAAGTATTGACTACTGGTTCGGTGATTATTTGCAGTGAGGTATCAACAAAATATTGGGTTATCTGATCCCAAATAAAAAAACCAGCAACTAAGTTACTGGTTTTTCTATATTATTTGGCGGAGAGAGAGGGATTCGAACCCTCGTTAGGTTTAACCCTAAACACACTTTCCAGGCGTGCGCCTTCAGCCACTCAGCCACCTCTCCAAACCTTTTAGATCCCAGCTAGACATACTTATTATCTATCTAAAACCTTTTAATCAGTGCTTTAACTCCGTTGTATTTAGGCTTAAATAATACAAATTATAAAGGAGCATTTTTAGCAGGCGCGTATGTTAGGGAAAACCTTGGTTCCGCGCAAGTAATAACTGCTAACACAGATATGAGTTGGTGATTTATTGGTCAGTTACGCGACTGTTCGCAACAAAACTGACCTTAACATCGATTTATTGGTTTACTAATTCAGCCAAAACAATCCCCAATACCATTGGAAAGCGAATACAGGGACGTATTGTTTCGCGAACCTAAGGATGGAATTGTCGCGAGGCGGCAAATGAACTCTCCCCCATGAACATAGCCGTACTATTTGATTGGGGAGAGTGGGAGCAGCCAACAAGGCTACAGTTTCAAGGGTGCCAGGGATATCTTGCCATTGATCACCATAATACAATCCATACCTGCATTTTGCGCGGCTTGGCGGCCTATTTCGGTGTCTTCAAATACGACGCAATCTTTGGCTTGTAGACCCATGTTTTTGGCGACCGTTAAAAAGGTTTCGCCGTGGGGTTTACCATAAGTCACGTCGTTGGCGGTCACCACAGTTTCGACTCTTGCTAGCAAACCTGACTCGCTTAACATGCGGATGGCGTTACCGCGCTCAGAACCTGTGCCTACGCCCATTTTAAGTATGCCTTGGTATTTTTGCATTACGGCAAAGGTTTCGGCAATCACCACAGGTTTGTCGTCGAGCTTAAGAAATTCTTGGCGTTTATGTTCGGTTACTTCATCTTGATCATGTGCAAGGCCATATTTTACATTGAGCATGCCCACGATTTCTCGAGTGGGTACGCCGCCTAGGCCATGAATGTAATCACCGTCATAGGGATAACCAAAATGTGCGCAGGTTTGTTGCCAGGCTAGACCATGGGCGCCCATTGAATCTATTAGGGTGCCGTCCATATCAAACACTATCCCTTTGTAACGGCTTAAATCTGGCATGTACTGCTCCTAATTATTAAAACAAAAACTTAACCTACAGAGGTTATGTGGCCTAAATATGAAAAAGCCAGCGATGCTGGCTTTTATCTTGGTGAATCGCCTAAAAACACGATTTAAATATTACTACTAATCTTCATTTTCAACTCTGCTGAAAAAGCCAACATACGATCGAGTGGTACTAACGCTCGTTGGCGCAGGGCTTCGTCTACCTTAATCTCGTGGCCGCTGTTATCAGTCAGTGATTGATAGATGGCTTGTAAACCATTCATGGCCATCCACGGGCAGTGGGCGCAACTTTTACAAGTGGCACCGTTGCCAGCTGTGGGGGCTTCTAACAATATTTTACCCGGCGCGGCTTGTTGCATTTTATAAAAGATACCGCGATCGGTAGCTACAATAAAATGACTATTGGGCAAGGTTTGCGCGGCTTTAATCAACTGGGTGGTTGAGCCAACCGCATCGGCTAAGGCCACTACGCTGGCTGGTGATTCGGGATGCACCAGTATTGCTGCATCAGGATATAAATGTTTCATATCAAGCAGAGCTTTAGCCGAAAACTCGTCGTGTACTATACATTCACCTTGCCACATCAACATGTCAGCGCCGGTTTTTTTGGCGATATACGCACCTAAATGACGGTCAGGTGCCCAAATGATTTTTTCACCAAGTGAGTCTAAATGCTCGACAATTTCTAAGGCAATGCTTGAGGTCACCACCCAATCGGCACGGGCTTTCACTGCCGCCGAGGTATTGGCATAGACCACAACTGTGTGATCAGGATGGGCATCACAAAAAGCAGCAAATTTATCTTCAGGGCAACCTATGTCTAATGAGCAGGTAGCCTCTAAAGTGGGCATTAATACGGTTTTTTCAGGGCTCAAAATTTTAGCGGTTTCACCCATAAACTTAACACCGGCGATGATCAGTGTATCCGCGTCGCAATCGCGGCCAAAACGGGCCATTTCTAGCGAGTCTGAAATACAACCGCCGGTGGCTTCGGCCAAGGCTTGGATTTCAGGATCGGTATAATAATGGGCAATCAGTTTGGCATTTTTCTGTTTTAACAGGCTTTTTATTTCTTGCACATAAAATTGCTGCTGATCAACAGTGAGTACCTTGGGTTTAGCTGGAAACGGATAGTCGACTTTTTCGACTGCAATTAGCTGAGACATAGACAACCTGAAATACTGAATAAGATCAAACGAGGAAATGTGGTCCGGGCATTATACTCGAATGAAACAAAAATGACATATTAGCTACAGAGCCTGTTTACGCTAAGTTATTACTAATACTCGAGACAGTAAAAATAGGGCTAAGGGGGTTGATGAAAGGCTTCATAACGCGCTCGCCAATACACTGCGCTGACATCGTTTTGTTGCTCATACAATTGGGCAAAGTTGATAAAAGCTGGGGTGATATGTTTGTTCTGCTGCAAAGAAGCCTGCCACGCTGCCAGATAAGTCGCGGGAATACGCCTTAAATCATGGTATTCCATAAAGGTCATCTCTTTGCTGGTTTTAAAAGCTTGAGCACTGTGATTATTACAAGTGCGCGCCTTACTGAGCAAGGGGATGTCGGTGCGTCCAAGCCCTTGCCAATAATGCAAATCAGGCTGTTTTTGCCCAGCCTGTTGAAACACCAAATTTGGCGCAGCGATACCACTGCATACTCGCTCAGCTAATTCTTTGCTTAAGGGATATTCATCAATAAAACCGGCAAAGTGTGCCATCTCGTGTATCAACACATCGTAAGTATCTTGCAGATCCAAGTACATAATACCGTTGTGCACATTGGCTTTACCCTGGCGGGTAAAAATCACTAAATGGGTAAATTGGCGATCTTTAAGGTGTGCAGCCAAAGGTGCAATATCACAACTAATACGGGTATTGGAGTCAACATCATCACACTCTAATAATTGGGGCACAAACACCACTTTAGGGGCGATACAAATTGGCAGGCTTTGTAGCCTTAAATCCGTATTAAAGCGCCTAATAAAATCACTAGCTTGGCCTAAAGAGGGTAATTCACTGGTAACAAACAAGACTTGCTGTAAACAACCTGCACCTGCCCAATTTGGCAAATCACTTGAATATAATGCTGCGTTTTGATGTGAGTCGAGCCAATCTTGAGCATATTGTCGATACAATTCGGCAGGTTGTGAGCCCAATTCAGAGGCGTCAACCAAGCTCAACAAAGCCTCGTCATAGAGACCTTGCTGCCAAAGTGTTAAGCCTTGATTGAGCTTAACTTTTGCCAATTTAACATTGTGTTTTGTTTGCAGGTTGGGCGAAGCATTACAGTGTTTAAAATCAGAGCAGGGAGAGCTCAGCCAATACTGAGCGATTAACAAAGCTGGCATTATTGCTAATAACAGCGCTAGTAAAAGGGCCAGTGCCAGCCAAAAGCCCTTGTTCATCAAGTTATCTAACTAGTGTGCTTGAATTTCAGACTGCGCTTTACTGGCATCCTCGCGCAACATATTTAACTCAAGACGGGCATAACGATGTTCAACGTATTCAAATACATTGGTACTTAGGGCGAGTTTAAAATAATTAGAGGCTATACCACGCTCCCCTTTGGCTGAATGGTATTTACCTAAATAAAAGTAGGCTTCACATAATCTGTCAGTGAGTTGCTGCTGACTACTCACACCTGAAATTAAGGCATTTAACAGTTTATTTTCGCTAATTTTATCCAGATATAAGTCAACCAGATTAGTCGCCCAGTTGTCCTTGTCTAAATTTTTACGGGCGATGGCTAAGTCTTTTAACGCCTGCTCTTTGTTAATTTCGCTGGCTGCCAAGTAACTCCATAAGGCGCGATAAGGATCACTCGAATCTTTAGTATAAAACGCGCCAAGATCCTGCATTGCTAAATCAGGACGACCACCATAATAAAGCGCGATGCCACGATTCAAAAAAGCAAATTCGTAATCAGGGTTAATATCTAGAGTGGCATCAAAAGCTTCGTAAGCTTGGATAAACTCCATTTGTTGGGTGAAGTGCACGCCAATAGAGTTATAGGCTTCGGCCAAATCAGGTTTCAGTTGAATAGCCTGATTAAAATCAAACTGGGCTAAACCAGCTAAACCCACACTGTCGTAAAGCATGCCGCGCTGGTGCAGTAATTGTGCACGCTCTTCATCTTTGAGACTCACCTGCGCCAAAATCTGATTATAACGAGCAATAGCCATTTGCGAGCGCACACTCATAGGCGCAGGCTCAGCTAACAATAAATTACTCATTTGCGTAGAGCTTTGCTGAGTTGCCGTATTCATCGCACAACCGCCCAAAAAAGTACTACATAAAACCAAGCTAACAAGATGTTTATACATAATTAAGAAGAGACTGATTTAACCTGGTTGAGACTATCAGCAGCGCAAGTTGAACAAATTTAGTTACGACTTGTGCTGCAAAAAAAGCCATTTAAAAGAGAAGTCGAATTAGCCTTAGAGTCTCGCAAATAGGCTAAAAAGTAAAGTTAAGCACTGAACTATGAGGCAAATTTATCAATATAACTTGTATCAAAGCGTGAAAATAAGACACACTGCGCGGCCGAGTTTTTGTTATGTACCCTTACTGTCTAAAAAATACTCTAATTATAGTGGCATGGGTATAAATGAGGATCTAATGCAAACAATGCTTAGCGCACAACACCAACAACTATTAGCTAAAGCCCAGCAGGCACAAACACACGCTCACGCGCCCTACTCGCAATTTAAGGTAGGTGCCGCCATTATCGATGATAATTCGCAAACCCATTTTGGCTGTAATGTCGAAAATGCCGCTTACCCTTTAGGCCAATGTGCCGAGGCCACTGCCATAGGTATGATGGTGGTTAACGGTGGTAAACGAATTCGTGAAATCCTAATTGCTAGTCCAAACGATGAATTCTGCTCGCCCTGTGGTGGATGCCGGCAAAAAATAGCGGAATTTGCTGATAAAAATACCTTAGTGCACATGGCCACTCAACAAGGCGAAATCAAAACTGTCGTTTTCAGTGATTTATTGCCTTTAGCTTTTGGGTTTAATAAAGACTAAAACCCCATATATACCCAAGCAACCTGCAGTTTCAATTATGAAGGGTATAAAAATGCCGCTGCAACCTATAAGAGTATGCAGCGGCATCTTGCCTATTTACGCAGAATTAAATCGCTAGAGGTGTAAAAGGTAAATCGCGATAACGTTTACCTGAGGCGGCAAATACCGCATTACTTAAGGCTGGGGCAAAAGGTCCAAGTCCAGGTTCACCTAAGCCGGTGGCTTTTTCGTCATTTTCGACAAAATGTACTTTAACCACGGGCATTTCGTTAATACGTAATACCGGATATTGATGGAAATTGCTATTCACCACTGCACCGTTTTTAAACACAATTTCAGTGCGTAAAGAGTAAGACATGCCCATGACTACCGCGCCTTCCATTTGCGCGGTAGCACCATCAAGGTTAAGCACTTGACCACAATCCACTGCGGCGTTTACTTCTAGCACTTTGATGTCGTCGCCGTTGACTTCTACCAATACCGCCATGGCCACGTAGGTATTAAAACTGTAATGCACCGCTATACCCAAACCTTGGTTTTTAGGCAGAGCTCCACGTTTGTCCCAGTTAGCTTGCTTTGCAGCCAAGGCCAACACGCCTTTAGAGCGCCTTACTTTTTCAGCGTCTTTGGGATCTTTGTTATTGTCGTAAACCTTATTCAAAAAGCTAAGCGTATCTTGTTTAGCTTGGTGAGCGAGTTCGTCGGCAAAAGCACCGTAGGCAAAACCATAAAAAATGGCGTATACAGCACGATACCAACCTATACGGGTATGGGCTGGAGCATCACCGTTTTCGCTACGCAAATTGGCTATACCAAAGGGATGATTGGCGATTTCGGCCACATCATCCTTAGTGGCTTTGCCCTGAGCAGGGTTAAACAAAGACGCGATTGGTGGAAAGGCAATACGATGCATCCAACCTGTCACATTACCGGATTTATCTAAGGAGGCCTCGATATGCTGGGCGTTAATAGAATGGTAATAACCGGTACGCATGTCTTCTTCACGAGACCACGTAAGCTGCACTGGCGCATTGACCTTTTGCGACAACACAGTGGCTTCGTGCACATAGTCACACTTAAATTTACGCCCAAAAGCACCGCCAGCCATGGTCACGTGCACCAAGATATCCTTGGGCTCACGTTTAAGATATTGGCCTAAGACCTTTTGAATATCGGCTGGGCTTTGAGTAGCAGCCCAGACTTCACAACTGTCTTTTTGCACCCACACCACACTGGCATTGGGCTCCATGGGTGAATGGGACAAATGTCCACCGGTATAAGTGGCTTTTACTACATGGGCAGCATCGGTAAAGGCTTTTTGCACATCACCACGCTCAACCATCACTTCGGCTGGATTTTCGACATTTTTCACCAACATGGCTTTGTAAGCATTCGTGTCGTAGCTTTGATTAGCACCCAGATCCCATTCTATTTTGAGCAGTTTCAGCGCTTGTTGCGCTGTCCAGGTATTGTCGGCCACCACGGCCACTCCGCCAATAGAACCAAAGGGAATATCAAAACGTGGGATCTCAACAACATCCAGCACACCTGCCATTTTTAAGGCAGCGCTTTTATCACAAGACTTTAACTTGCCACCGAGTACCGGACAGTGAGTAATGGCCGCGTATTTTAAACCGGGTAACTTGGTATCAACCCCATAAGTCAATTTACCTTGCACTATGTCGCCTTGGTTGTGACGAGCTAAATCTTTACCGATATATTTGAATTGTGCTTTGGTTTTTAGAACCGGCTTAGCTGGCACTGGGCTATTTGCTGCCAAACTAGCTAACTCACCGTAAGAGAGTTTTTGTTGATTCAGGGTATTAATGACAAAATGATTATCCGCTTTGCAGTTTGCCGCTGATGTTGCCCATACCTTGGCGGCAGCCGCGATCAGCATTTCTTTGGCTGCCGCACCTGCTTCACGCATTGGAATATACATAGTACGAATACTGGCCGAGCCGCCGGTAGCTTGTGAGCCAAACTTTTCTTCGTTGCCATCGGCTTGCAATACCGTCACTCGTGACCAGTCGGCTTCAAGCTCATCTGCGACAGCGGCAGGTAAAGCAGTACTAATACCTTGGCCCATTTCACAACGACCACAATAAATTAGGGTATCGCCGTTTTCAGCGATATGAATAAAGGCATTCGGGTTAAATGTGGCGTCTTCAGCACCTTGCGTAAACTTGGCCATAGCATGCTGAGGAATAACCACACCAATAACCAAACCACCAGCGGCAACGCCAGATTGTTTGAGGAAACGACGACGACTTTCGTTAATCAGTTGTGCTGTGCTTTCATTAAAAAGGTTCATTATTTGACCTCCTTATACATGCCTTCATTCATCACAATCGCCGCATCAGCAACGGCTTGTTTTATACGTTGATAAGTACCACAACGACAAATATTCCCTTGCATCGCATTGTCGATATCGTCGCTGCTAGGGGTTTTATTAGTGGCCAAAAAGCCTGCTGCATTCATGATTTGCCCAGCCTGACAATAACCACATTGTGGGACTTTATTTTCTATCCAGGCGATTTGCAGCGGATGATCACCTTTTGCAGATAGACCTTCGATGGTAGTGATAGATTTTCCTGCTACAGCAGATACCGGCATTACACAGGAACGAGTTGCTTGGCCGTCGAGTAATACAGTACAGGCACCACATAAGCCCATACCACAACCAAATTTGGTGCCGGTAAGCTCCAATTTGTCGCGCAAAAACCACAATAAAGGCATGTCGTCAGGTACATCAATGGCATAACTTTTAGCATTAATGACTATGGATTTACTCATCACATCTTCCTCTTAGACCCTAACAAGTAGTTGTACCTGTTGTCGTCTTTGTTGTATGGGGCTTAAATTACATATTGTTTATTTACTAGCTAAATAGAGTAGCCTGATTTGGTATTAATCACTATGTAGGGCTTCAATGGGATTAAGCTGAGAGGCTTTAATGGCTGGAAACACGCCAAAACCAACACCCACAGCAATACAAATACCCAAAGACAAAAAGATTGCCACCATAGACCAGCTCACCGCCCAGCCTGAATAAAAGCCGATGATTTCAGACAGTGCCAACCCAAATACTATACCTAACAAACCGCCCAATACCGAAATGGTAAAACTCTCGGCGATAAACTGTAACTTGATGTCTTTCTGGGTAGCGCCAACGGCGCGCAACAAACCTATTTCTTTGGTGCGCTCTAATACGTTGGCCAGCATGATATTCATGATGCCAATACCACCCACTAACAAGGAGATACCTGCCACACAAGCCATCACGATATTAAATATTTGCTGAGTTTGTTTTTGCTGAGCTAACAACGCTGCCGGAATAATCAATTGATAGTCTTCGGTTTCACCATGGCGCAGTTTAAATAACTGGGCTACCGCTTTGGCTGCCACACTGGGATCAACCTCTTCTGAAATTTTCAGTTTGATTACGTCAAGTTCACTGGCTAGTGCAGGAGCATTGAGCTTTTTCATACTGGTAGATAGTGGTACAAAAAGTCGTGCGCTGTCACCGCCAATTTTAACTCCTTGAAACTCATCTTTGCCTAGATAGGGATTAAATAACACCCCAACAACTTCCAGCCACAAGTGGTTTACTTTAACAAACTTGCCTACAGCCCCACCTTGTGGAAACAGTTCTTCAGCAGCCGACGAACCTAGTACTACGACCTGAGCCACATCGCGATTATCGTCTTCACTGAGCAAACGGCCACTGGCGGTTTTCATATTCGCCAAGGAAAAATGACTCGCAGTTACCCCTACTACATTGGCATCACTACGTCCTTCATCACTATAAATAGACTGGGTTTTAATACGCCGTTCTGCGCTGTAATCTTCCACAAAGGGTAAGGTAATAGCCGCAGCTTCCACATCAGCCAAGGTTAATCCTAAGGACTCTTCACGAATTTCCATCAACTCATCATTGGCAAACTGCTTAGACTCTACAATCAAGTTACGTAGGCCCATGGAATCAATGAGTTTTAAGGCCTGACGCTCGGCGCCTTCGCCAATATTTAACATAGCAATCACTGCGCCCACACCAAAAATCATACCTAACAAAGTTAATAAGGTGCGTAATTTGTGGGCAGCCATTTCGCTTAGGGCGTCGAATATCAAGGGTTTAAAGGTAGCAATCATCTGACTTATACTCCCGCTGGCACACTGAGTGCGATAACATCACCAGCGCTAAGCCCGGCTACTATTTCTACAAAATGCAGATTTTTTTCTGCGGTAGCTACTACTTGTTTAACAAAGTCACTGCCCTGTTGCAGATAGACAAAGTTCTCACCTTTTTCATTGAAGATAGCTTGTAGCGGTATAGTGATTTTATCGACCGCTTCACTGGCTTTAATATGCGCCACCACTTTTTGTGCTGGTTGTAATTTTATATCGCTGCTGGGAATAGCCACGGTTAACTCAAAATACTTAGTTGGGTTGCCCCGTTTAATAGTGCGTGAATATCCCGATACACTGGTCAAGTGCCCAAGCAAAGTATGTTCAGGTAAGGCTTCGAGTGTGAGTTCAACCTCTTGGCCGTCTTTAAGGCCAATGGCATCTTTATCTAATACAAAGATTTTGGCCTGCATTTTTTCTAAGTTGGGAATTTTAGCTATGGTGCTGCCAGGGAAAACCGTTTGACCTATGCTGGGTTTGTCGCCCCTAAAGTTTTTTTCGTACACTAACAAACCATCATAGGGAGCATAAATTTCTAACTGGGATAAGGCTTCTTGATGTTGCACATATTTAGCTTCATGACCCTGTTTACGAATATCTAAAATTTGCACCGAACTTTGATTACGCTCTCCTATGCTGTCTTGTTTCCAATCGATAAATTCCTCTTTAGCACCTAAATAATCACGATTAGACAGAGTGTCGATAATTTCGATTTTTGAATAGAGACGCATATCATCAATGGCAAAAGTATCCACAAAATTAAACTCTTTGCCTACAAACACTTCTTCAGAATTTAACTCGTTTTCTTGTTTGATCTTTTCCGCATAGGTTTTATGTAAGTCCTTATCGAGCAACATCATTTCCAGTTCTTCTTCGCGGCTATCAAGTAATAACAACTCAGCGTCAAAACGTGCCACCACTTGGCCTTTAGTTACTCGAGTATTTTCCTCAGCCAGCCAGTCAATCATCATAGGCCGTCTGCCAGGGGCGGAGATATTTTGCGCTTCGGCCGATTCCAGTTCGCCAAAGGCCGGAATAACGATAGCAAAAGGACGGGAAGTGACTTCAAAGGTAGGAATGGTTGCAACCTCAGGATCGGCGCAGGCACCCAGTAAAAACATAGCAGTAAAACAACAACTAAAAGCTTTGATCATGAGCCCAATACCTCCACTTTGGCTTTCATACCGGGGCGCATCACGTCGGGTTGGTTACCGTCGAGTTCAATTAAGGCATCAAATACCACCTTAGAATTGGTATTGGATTTGGGGTAATAGGCTTGGCCCAATTCAGAAATTTTACCCACGTACGCATTCTCCGGATAGGCTTCAAAAATAACTTTAACGGCTTGGCCAGTATGCAGTTTGGCGGTATCCGGCTCAGCAAATTCGGCTTTGATCGCCACTTCGTCTAAGGAAGGTAATTGCAATAAACTGCGTCCCATATAGACGGTTTGGCCCACAGCTGCTTTTTCGCCATTCCAATCGGCGGTGTACATCACTAAGCCATCTTTGGGTGCCCAAATGGTCAGTTTTGCGATGTCACGCTCAATGCTGTTGACTCGACCTTGGCGCATTTTGATGCCGCCTTGGTCAACTTGGCGGTTAATGTCCATGGCTTTAATATGGTGAGCCAGTCGTTGTTTGGCCTGCGCCAAATTTTCAGTTTGATATTCGTATTCCGCTTGCTGTTTGTCGCGCTCTATTTTTGAGCGTGACGCATCGGTAATTTCTGCCTTACGTTTGGCTTTTTCGTAGTTCATTTCGGCTTCAGCCAAAGAGAGTTTTAAATCTTGTTCAGTAGCCTCATCTTTTAATTTTTGATTTTCGGCTTTTTTAATCTCGGCCGCCAAACGACTGCTATGACTAATTAAGTCGGTTTTTAAACGTTGGCCATCAAAGACCAAAATTTTATCGCCTTTTTTAACCACTTGATTTTCTTTGGCCATAAACTCAATTTTATACTGCCACATGCGCGCTACACTGGGCGGCCCGATAGTGGCATTTTTGAGCGAAATAAGCTCGGCCGAGGCGGTAACACTAGCGCTTTGTTGGACAGACACATCGACAGTTTCGGTTTGACAAGCAAACAATACCGCCGAGCCAAATGCAGCAATTAAGGCAGTTTTAAGTTTGTGATACATGCAAAGCTCCTTATAACTGTTCAATTCGAACACTCATGCCCGGAAAAATTTTCTGTTGTACTGCTTCATCAAAGGCGATTTCAAGACGGTAATAGGC
Organism: Paraglaciecola hydrolytica; assembly: GCF_001565895.1. GTDB lineage: Bacteria > Pseudomonadota > Gammaproteobacteria > Enterobacterales > Alteromonadaceae > Paraglaciecola > Paraglaciecola hydrolytica. The sequence continues at coordinate 35,120 of NZ_LSNE01000006.1, read as the reverse complement.
ACTATCACTCCACTGGTTGCGCTGTTCTGCTTGACTGGTCATGCTTAATATTCTGCCTTTGTAGGTCTGATTGGGGTAAGCATCTAAGATCAAATCGAGACTGCTATGTTGTATATCGAGTTTAGCCGCATCAATTTCATGCACCCATGAGGTGACTTGATAAGAGGACTGCGCTTGCACTCTGACCACTTCCCAGGCGGGCTCAACGTTAGTGCCCGCGGCAATTTTTTGTTGCATATAAGGGTGCATGACGTGGGAGACAGGACCACTCACCAGAGCCTTAACACTGAGTTTTTCAATTTGGCCTTTTTGATAGGCAATTTTTTCTTCTAGTTTGATAATTTCAATCTGTTGCTTTTGAATACCCACATCACGTTCAGCCTCTTTGAGTTTTAGGTTTTCCTCAGATTTAACCTTTTCTAACAGGGCTTTTTCAAAGGCAATAACAAACTTACCTTTTTCGTAGTGACTGATTTCACCATCAGGAATATTCGCTTCAATGCGGGCTTTGTTTACCGAAATTACTGCTAATTTGAGACGGCCTTCAGCTTCAGTCACGGCTTGATTTAAATCCATTTCGGCCTTAATCAATTCTAACTGTTGGGTTTGCAGATTTTCTTCGTTTTCTTCTAGTTGAGATTGAATACCACCTGAGTCAAATACAGCGATTAAATCCCCCTCTTGCACTATGGCACCTTCTTCAGCCAACCACTGAATTTGAATCTGCCACCCTTCACTTTTAGGCGCTGTCACGGTTTGACTTTGTACCGAGGATACTTCACCAGTCAATAACAAAGGGGCTTTGTTAACACCCTCGTTGGCCCACGTTGTTACACTGCCTAAAGCAGCAAGAATGATTAACTTACTGAATAATCTAGCCATGTTTACACCTTATAATCGAGATCAAGCACTTTACCGTCACGCATCATGACGATGCGCTGGGCGTGGGCGGCTATGTCATCTTCATGGGTTACCATTACGATGGTTTGCCCTTGTTTATGCAAATCGGTTAACAAGGCCATGATTTCGACCGAGGTCTTACTGTCTAAGTTACCCGTCGGTTCGTCGGCCAATACCACTGTGGGGTTATTGATCAAAGCTCGAGCTATGGCCACCCGTTGGCGTTGACCACCCGACATCTCATTAGGGCGATGACTTTTACGATGGCTTAATCCTACCTTATCCAACAAAGCATGGGCGCGTTTATCGGCTTCTTCGCTTGATACATCGGTATAACGCAAAGGTAACTTAACGTTTTCCAGTGCAGTCAATTTGGGCAGTAAGTGAAAAGTTTGAAAGATAAAACCTATGTGTTTATTACGAATAGATGACAAGGTATCGTCATCTAATTTGGCCACATCCTGCCCATCTAATAAATACTGCCCCCCATTAGGCGCATCCAAACAGCCCATGATGTTCATCAAGGTCGATTTACCCGAGCCAGAACTGCCCATAAAGGCAACAAACTCATTGGTTTGGATGGATAAGGAAATATCATTAAGGGCATGCACTTGCTCAGTGCCATTAACAAAAGATTTGGAAATATGGCGTAATTCTAACATATGATTAACTAACAGATGGCGTAAGCCCAACCTTACTTGGATGCCTAGCTTGGATCAACAAATCCAGCATCATGCAATCCCATATCGAATACATAATCTGTTTCAAAATATGTCATTTTGCACAATGTGATGTTAACGATGTCATACGCTAAAAAGTAACAATTACTTTTTAGCGTTACCCTCATATTATTTTTGTTTTTTTTGCGCTTCTCTGGCGGCAAAAAGTGCCAGTTGTTCTTCTGTAGCAGGTTGTTGATATTGTTTTTTCCAATCCGCAAAAGGCATGCCGTAAATGGCCTCACGAGCTTGGTCATAGTCCATCTCAAGGCCTTGTTCTTGCACACCTGCCATATACCATTTAGCTAAGCAGTTACGGCAGAAATCGGCGAGATTCATCAGATCAATATTTTGCACATCTTTGTTTTCGTCGAGATGTTTCACTAGTTGTCTAAACGCCGCGGCTTGTGCTTCAGTTTGTTGCTGTTGGTTCATGGTATTTCCAATATTTTTAATATTAGGTTCTAGGATCAGTGGCGGTCACTTCAATACGCTGGGCGTTATCTTCATGAAAGGCCAATAAATCAGTCAAACCCTTTAAGTTGTGTAAACTGCGAAATTCAACCCAGTCAATCAAGCTAAACAAACTCATGGCGGGGTAATTCCAATTAACAAATTGTCCCTCTGCCACCAGCTCATTTAAATAGACTAAAACCCCATTAACTCGCTCTTTTTGTAATTTAAAAAATAACAAATCTTCATCGGCCTTAATACCTGATTGTGCCAAAATAAACATTTGCACTAACGAATCATTGGCCGCATCAATTATGGTCAGCTGATTTTCTTGCTGCCAGGTTAAGGCGGGATGTTTGAGTTTTTCGCTTAAATAGCGATAAATCACTCTTGAGTCGAATATGGTTTGTACTTCATCTGCTGTACTGTCTTCTAGCATAGGCACTTTGAGCGTGGGATTTTTTGCCATTAATTTTGCGCGATCTTGTTTTTCAAAGATTTTCCAATTCACAAAGTCATGTTGTGTATTGGCTAACCAGATACGCAAACGGCGAACGTAGGGAGAAGTGGTTGAACCATAAAGTGTGAGCATTATTAAGCCTTTTTTAAGTGAAATAAAAACCGTAAAACATCATAAACCAAATTAATCTGACGGTGCAAAAATGCTGCTATCCCCTTCCCTCTTGAAACTGCAAATTTATTGGCGGCTCTCACTCACCGTGATTTGTAACTTGCTTGGCACTTAGTGAACTCAGCTCGTGGGGCAATGTGCTTTTACCGCCTAGCTACCACTCTAATGGTAGGGGTATAAATTTGTGTTTGCTTGAGGGTAGTATTACTGAATACCAAATTCTTTTAACGATGCTATCCAAGTTTGCTGAGATTTAAGCTGCTCTAAAGCGTCTTTAAGATCTTGCCTACCGGCGGGTATCATGGCCTGTAACATAAAACTTTTCAGTGGCTCATTGGCAATATGTAGTTCGTTTTTTATCAGACTTAGTTCGTGATTATGTTGAAACAGATAATTTAAGGTTGATAGCTGCATCAAGCTCAAATCGGCTCTGCCCCTGTGGATACGCTGCAATAAGGTTAACTCATTGTCGCTATCGGCACGCAGCATCACGCCGCTGTCAAAAAACTGGTTTATCTCGGGAGGGTATACATGCCCACGTAAGCTCGCAAAAATTTTGCCCTGCATATTTTCTGCTGACCAAACATCAATAGGTTTTTGTTGTGCAGAAATCAGGTAATCATGATCCTGAAAAAAATCGACCCACAAATACCGACTCTCGGCATCGGCTCCCCATCCCCATTGGGGGGTTACCCACAAAACAATCCAGTTATCGTCACACTTTGTTTGTGAATTTGGACATTGAGCATCTATCCAAGGTTGCAGCTCATGGTTTAAACGCATTCTGGGCCGTATCTCGGGCTTAAATAAATATTCTGGCCAGTACAATAAATTTAATTGTTCAACTAATGTGACACTCAAACCTGCCTGTATTTGATCGCCGTTTTGTAAAACAAAGGGGGGCTGATTGTGGTAAACATAGACTTTGATATTTTGCCCAGCATGTGCAAGCAAAGAGTTTAGCAATAATACAACCAACGCCAATAGACCAAACAGGGTTATCGGCCATTGCAGAAATTTAACTGCATACAAATAAACTAGTTGCATAAGTTACTGTTCACAACATTGACTCATATGTTTATACCAATTTGTATTAATAAGGGAGTGTAGAATATTAACTCCCCATCAGAACATGTTTTATCGCAGAAGATATAGAGACAAACAAGTTGTAAAGTTAAAACCCTATCTCACATGCCAAAAAAGCACTACTTTGCATAGTGTAAGGCCTATCACTTTTACCTAGCGTATAGGAAGAATCAGCCCTTATTCAGACATCTCGATTTGCATAATTTGCTGTCCTTTTTTACCTAAGTAATGTAACAAAAGTGTTTCATAAACTTTGTAACCATCGTCTACGTTGGTAAAGATAAGCAAACCGTCTTTAGTTTTTGGAAAGATAAATACGATAGTTTGTACGCCTCTGTCTGCACCACCATGAGATAATGCATAGTCACCTTGCTCAAAGTCGTATATCTCAAAACCTAGGCCAAAATGTTTGCCCTTGGTGCTGGCGACCTGATGAGAGTTCATGTCTTTGTAGACCTCTGCCGACAATCCACCTCCATTTAACACACTAACCAAAAACCTGCCGTAATCTTCAATAGTGGTGAGTAAGTCATCAGCTGCATTGGCGCTTTGATGTTGGTGGGTTTCGTAGGCCTTGCCCTGATTATCATAACCTTGGATGACACGACTTGAATCGATAGACGAGTTAAACACAAACTGCGTGTCTGTCATTGCCAAGGGCACAAAGATGAGTTCATTGGCCAACTCATTTAAGGTTTTATCAAACTTATTTTCTAAGGCCTTCCTTAGATATTCCATGCCTTCGCCAGAATAATGATACTGCTCACCGGGGGAAAATTTAAAATCTAATTTGTTAGACTCATTCATATAACGCCAATTTGGAAAACCACTTTGATGACTTAATACATGGCGAGTAGTGAGTAGTTTGCTTCTTGAATCTTGGGCAACATCGGGATCTGTCCAATAGTTAAATAATGGCTCATTCAAATTCCACTTGCCGGCACTCACTAGTTTCAACGCCACCATGGCTGTTACTGGCTTGGCTAAAGAGGCAACGTTAAAAATAGTATTATAAGGGGCGCTTTTACCTGGTTCAAATTCACCAAACACTCTGATTTGTTGTAATTGACCTTGTTTGATTATGCCTAAGCCTAAAGTAGGAACATTGTTAGATTTTAACCAACGCTCAATGTCATCATCATGGTCGAATAAAGTATTTTCTTGAGCGAATGAAACGGAAGCGATAAGGCACATGCATGTAATAATTAGTGATCTGAACATTGAAATTTTAATGGTGACTCTCCTTTGAAACTTTGATGAAACCCACAAAATGGGTAAACCTTTATCTTGCTCACGCACTTCTTTCGCGTATGCTATAGCAATTTCCAAAAGCAATTCAAATGCCACAACTAAGCCACTGATTTTAATATAAAAACCACCTTCTAAAATAAGCCCTTAAGTAAACTACGCCAACAATTAGCCATATCAACCTATTAAATTACCATTTTGTTCACTTTTAAAGATCGAAGGTACCCACTCTATAAAAGTAAGGCGTATCAAAAACTCAAATTTTAGTGTGCTCTACCCCACCTATCACTTTTCAGTTAAGGCTCACTAAACCAAGTAAAAGGTGGTTTATTGACTAGTTCAACCAGTGCGCTCTGTGCTGCTAAGGTAGCATCACCAATTACAAATGCATGCTGACTAAAATTACCGGTAATTTTGCTCCCGTCACTGAAGTGGGTTTGCTGAACTTGTTTATCCTCGGTTAAATACAACAATTTAACTAAGGCTTTATCCCATAGTTGCTGGTGAGCAGGACTAAAACCTTGCTGGTAATGCTGTAGTGCTTTTATACGTTGCTGCATATCATCGCGGCTTAAATTCACCATTGGAGGGGTGTTGTATAACATGCCAATTAAATCCCGTTGGGCTTTTACATCGCTGAATTTCAGGTTATCCATGGTCCAGTGATGGCTATTAATCAACGAATCATGATAAACGCTTTGGTAAAGTGGCAGTCTATTTTCTGGCGCAAACAGCAGGTATTTATAGGGCGCTTTTACCTGCGCAGGGCGAAAGAAAAACTCCGGTTTATGATCTGGATACCAAGGGCCTAAATAATAGGGCGATTGGCGATTTTTACGCATATCCTGGTCACCCCAGCCAAAGCCAACCGTTTCCATGCCATGAGCAAACATAACTCCCTGTTGGGTGATCGCGTTACCATCTTCCGAGCCTAAAACACTGTGCTGTTTTTCAGCAATCCACTGCATACGCTGATTGTAATGTTCTGTCATTTGCTCGGCGCTACTGGGATTTTTGCTATTAAAATCATCGCGCACCATGCCGGTCGCATCCACATCAATAAAATAACTATTAAATTTACCTAAGCGTAAAATGTCACCAATACGTTTATATATAGTAGCGGTATGGCAATTGGGATTTAAATAGTGACCACTTTTTTGAAAACCCTTTTGCTTGCTGCCATCGGCTAGGATTACTGCGCATTGTTCTCGCATGTCATCGGGTAAACGTGCGCTTAGCCAAGTATCATTTAAACCTTTGGGGATAGCGGTATTGTAAGAATCGTAAGGGCCAATTAAATAACCAGCGTGTTTAGCGGCTTCAATGGCTTGCGGATTGGCAAAAGCCGACGTCCACTTATTCACCCCTAACCATAAATTGTTTAATCCTGCTTTTGTCAGTGCCTCAATCACCGGCACAGATACCCCTTGTCCACGGCGGTTTTGCGCCTGTAAAAATGGCCCAAGATGTTGCTCTAGCCAACGCTGTTGCTGTTGAATTGCCTGATATTGTTGCTCAATCACAGCCTGACTATTGGCATCGCCATAGGCTGGGTAAAGTTTATCCATGGCAAGATTAATAGCGCTTGTGAGTTGCCACTGCTGATAGCCAAAAGGCTTGGTATTGTGTTGATTGAGCTCAACTAATACCGTTGATGCCTCTTTATCAAAATACTGAGTCAAGGTTTTACCCTCTGGCTGAGTTAAATACGTAATCAGCCCACTCCAATCTTGAATGTCATCTTTATCCAACAAAGCATCACCAAAAAGATAAGTGTGTAGCGCACCGATTAGTTTTTTGCCTTGAGGGTTGGCGGCAAATTTTTCACTTAAGGGGATAAATTGTTTGTGATCTTGCAAATATTGGCGATAACGCCGCGCCCCACTGAGTTCATCTGTGCCAGTATGCAATATGACTTCATAGCTTTCCTTGGCTTTAAATTGGTGAGAGGCCGTTAACACTAGGCGCTGCTGAACTTGACTAAAAGCTAAGGTGTTATAATAAGGCGGAATTACCCAACTAAAAACCTTGTCACCCTGTTGTTGGCTCCAAAAGGGCATTTTCAAATCATAGGTGGTATTCACCTCACCAAAGCTATTGACCAAATAATCAAGCCACTGTGGATTGTTAATATCGATGCGCATGCCTTCCGAAAGTGGCATCAATAGAAATTGACTGCTAGCTGGCAAGCTATACCAATGTAAATTTCCGTCCTGTTCGTTAATTATGCGCAAATATAAGTCATTGTGCTGCACAGTGATGGTGATGTGACTGCCTGATGTCGGCCAATACCATTGCAACTCGTTTGATGAGTGCTTGAGATTTTCGACTGGCTGAACCGCAACCCCAGCATTGATCTCTACCAATTTATCGTCAAGCAACATACTAATTTGTAATGTGGCGGGATCAATCTGATATTGCTGATCCTCGAATTCTAGGGTAACTGCCCACACTTGGCATGTACTGGCAAATAGATAAAGCAGAACAACTATTTTCAATTTTGCGAATGACATCATGTTTGGTAATCCCCCTTGCACAATAATATGCAGAGTAAGACTGTTTATTGCAAGGTCGTTACCAACAGCCGATTAAGGATAAGTCGCTTGCTCGTTTAGCTCTGGCTCAGACGATGACTCAAGCTCTGGTTTAGATGCAGCCGCAGTAACAGTAAATCGAGTTAGACCAATTAGTTGCTCAGATTCAGTCACCACTTTTACTTGCCAGCGTCCTGTTGGATTGGGCGGAAAATTCATCTTATGTGTCCACGCGCGATAACCTTGCTCACTGCCACCTTTTATATCTAGCGTAATACGATCGACTTCTTTTCCATTAAGTAGCCACACATGAAAAATCTTCTCATTCAGTCCACGCGGGGCTTTTACCGCTGTCCAGCTGAAGAGACCTTGCCGTAACTGATTAACATCTAGTGTACCAATGCTTTTGCCTGGTTTTCGCTGCTGATAATCAACCTCTTGTGACAAGGTAATGCCGGTTAAACGCAATGCAGCCGGTGGTACATAACTGCGCAGTTGCCACAAGCCTGCACCAAGCCCACTTAGCAGCAGCACCAGTAAAGGAAAGCGCCACCAGTGGCCATTTGGCATTAAGGTACTCAAGCTAGGTATGCTAAGCAACACGGCGACGTAAAGCGCCGCTTCCAGGCTTTGACTGGTGGTCAAATTGAGTAAAATCGGTAGGATCACCAGCAATACGACAAACAGTGAAAAAGCATGAAACACCACAAATAAGGTGCGTCTTGGTGCTAGTTTTTTGTAATACAGTGGATCGATCAGCGACAACAATGCACAGATCATAATCAGTAGGGTAAACACAGCCTGGCCATGATCCCATGTGGTTACCGCCAGAAAAAACGGCAGTGCAAAAAACAAGCTTTCCTGATGCACTAACTGTAGGGCAAAACGCATTAGGTTGGGTGACAAGGCGAGGCCAAAGTGCCGTTCAATACGCTCCCGCAGCCAATTATCCATTAACAGCCACAGCCAACTAACTAATAACAATATGGCGATAAATTGCGCCAATGATTCCTTACGCTCGACCAAAATATAACTGGCTATGCCGGAGCTAAAGGCCAGAACGGCCAAGACCCCAGGATAACGCTGCATTAGGGTGATAAACTGCAGCAGCAGTCTTTTAAGCAAGGGCATTCTGGTTAGACTCCACGATAATACTGACAAAAAAGGCGGGTTAAGAACGGGATAATAAGCAGTAGTAAAAAATATTTTTGAGCAAACTACGTCTCAGCCGACGTAGAATAACAGACACTGACTTGAGCCACTATTGAGTTTTTGCTTCTCATAAAAAAGCCACGAACAGATGTCGTGGCTTTTGGCTATATCTTACACATTAACGCAAAGGTTCGGCATGAGCAGCAGCTCTAAAGATACTGTTCATCAATAACACGTTTAAACCATCTAAATAAGCACGGCTAGTGGGCTCTTGAGTAAAGGCGACGATCATGCCTTTGCCAGATGGTTGATGTATTAAAAAGGGTTTATAGGCCAATTGCTCTTTGTTTTCTTGCCATAAATAACCACTGGCTAAGACGTTTTTAGCATCTGCAAACCACGCTAAGTTACTACCCGACGAGAGTTGAATGGGCGAATAAATATCATTGCCCACCAACATGGCGATTAACGCGGGATTAACCCCTGCGGTAAGCCAATGTTCTTGGTCGACTTCCACGTTAGCTAATACTCCGGCCACATAGTCAGGACTTTCTTTGCCATCGATAGAGGCTCTGACCAACTCGGCCTTATCTTTAAATAACTGCCCAGCAACTCTTGGTTCTTTTTGACTATCACTGTCTTTAGCCGCTTTTTCATCTTTGTAAGCCAGCTCACGTTGTACGGCGAGTAAGTCATTATCAGCCGCAAAACGCGTGGCACTACCAATTGTCAGTAATACCCCACCTTGTTTTACCCACTCTTTAATATTGCTGATGCCTGCACTGCCTAAGACCCGACATACTCTCCTTTGCAGCGACGACGAAACTCACGACATGTGACGTTTTCCTTTGGCTTGCCCTCATCTTGTACTCTTTGACTAAAAGCAATTCCAATGCCGCAACTAAGTCATCGTTTTAACTGTGGATTTTGATTTTTGAATTATTCGGTTGAACAAGAGTGACTAATTGTTAGCTTGTTAAACCTAATAATTAATCCACTATTAATAAAATTCATCGAAGATAGACGTATAAAAATCAGCGACAAATACCACCTTAATGACGTTTCCCAAAACATTTAGCTAAAATAACAAAATTTAATTTACCTAGACCCGTACACTCAATCCTAAGTTGCTTAAAAAATGTAATAAATTTAACCTACCCAAAAATAAAAAGTTTGTGAGGAATACAAATGAATTGGTTGAAGTTATTTACATTATTAATAATGTTCGCACCATTTGCGTATGCTGGCGGAAAGGATCAAGTACAAGAGTTGCTCGATGGCTTAAAAGACTCATATCCTTTAACGTATCAATATTACAGTAAGGATAAATCTGTTGTATTCGATACCGACAAAGGGATGATGAATGCCTTATGGTACATCGCTAATATTGAGTCTGGCGGATATTTACCTTACTCAGCATATCTCCCTTTACAACAAAGCATAGCAAACGTTCTTAAAGACCTTATAGGAGTCACTTGTCAAAATTGTGAGAGTGCTGAAGATTATGAGGCTTTTAGCTTACCATATATTCGTTTAATAATTCATGGTAAAGAAAAAGGTCTTGAGCATCTTTCACTTACTATGAGTCAACGCAGTCTAATAAGTAAAAAAATCAATCAACTAGAAGCTGCGTATAAAATAAAAAGAGAGAAGTTTAATAAAGAACAGCTAAAACTTTGGGTTACTCAGAACACTAAACGAATCAAGTTTTTAAACTTATTTGATGTCCGTTATAAAGTTAACGAACAACGTAATATGCTTAAACCTGAGTATCTTGACGATGTTTACGCCCAATATGCCCAAGAGGTTTTCCCTAATGCTTTTATTAGCGGTAGCAACTGTTATTGTGAAAAATTTATTCAACAATTAGGCAAATACGGTATCGGACAAAATGGCACTAATGACATGACATTACAAGCGATGGATATCCTTTTAACTAACCTCACAAAAAGTGCTGTAAAAGAAGAAGTTACACGGACCAACTGTGAAAATCTGCCCTATGGGCAAGAAAATTCATTTGTATTTCAACCCTACGTTGACCGAGAGAATTTGTTGGAACCATTTTGGGCAGGACAAAATAAACGGGAGTTCGCTTTACGTAAATATGCTGGGTTTTCGACAACCACCCCCAAAGAACTTATATATAAAGAAAGTAAAAATCAATTAAATAGCATGACTTATAGTCGGATTGAAATTGATCACATGATCCCCACTGAAAGTGGTTACAACAGTTCGCAGTTTATGCGTTGTAGTACCAATTTAAATGATCCCAAGTGCTGGGTAGATGTTGCGGTAGTCGATCCCCAAGCAAGAATAATAATGACAGCCAGAGCGACGGTTGAACCTGATAATTTAAAAGATGTTGCGATTAAGAAGCCACCATTCACTAGGTCTCTGCCGTCTCAGAACGGTCTGACTTGTAATAAAACACCAGAATATTGGGCAAGTACTAGAAATTTCGGTTACTTAATGGGTTTTACTGATTACTACTATGCTGAATTTAATCCGCAGCTAAAAGTAATTATGCTTCAAGTACATTCTTTTGAATACGATGAACAAGACAAGGTCAGTCTAGTTAAATTTGATAGTGAAACCAAAGATGAACTTCCCAGCCAATTATATTTATCTAATTTGGAATCATTCCTGAGTAACAAAAAAGATTTTATGATTACTGCAATGATAAAAAATAATCAGCTTTCTGGTAATGCTGTCGTAAAATTTGACCGATATGCCAAGTTGATGAAATCTAGGTTAAAACTTCTAGAATATTTTGAAGATAAATTTTTCCCAAGACAAATTTGGAACATGGTTGGTGGAAAGTGCCGAGGCTCAATACAAGACTTTATGGAATGTATGCCTTACGTTATTGAACAAGTTGATATGAACTGGGCCGATAATCAACTACACGAAAAAATGACCCTTTATATGAAACATAAAAAATCCGGTGAAAGAAAAACCGAGTCTGTTTATTTTGATAAAGATGTAATGAATTTGTCTGGTTGGAATTACATACCTTAAAAATTGCTAGCTAAGGAATTTAAACCTGAGATTGATATAATTTATGGTATTTCTTAATTATTTTAGTGCCCACTTTTATTCAATAATTTTCTATGTTGTTTGTGATTTTAGGTAATTAATAGTTTCTAAATATAGTCATGAATTTAACAATTTTTGCCCATAAACAAGCCACGGTACATGCCGTGGCTTTTGACTCATGCTTAACTTTTAGCGCAATGGTTCAGCGTGCGCGGCAGCTCTGAAAATGCTGTTCATTAATAACACATTTAAACCATCCAGATAAGCGCGACTGGTTGGCTCTTGAGTAAAGGCCACTATCATACCTCTGCCCATAGGTTGATGAATTAAAAAGGGTTTATACGCTAATTGCTGTTTATTTTCTTGCCATAAATAGCCGCTGGCCAATACGTTTTTAGCATCCGCAAACCAAGCAAGGTTTTTACCTGAAGACAATTTAATCGGTGTATAAATATCGTTACCCGACACCATAGCCACTAGGTTAGGGTTAACGCCGGCCGTTAACCAATGCTCTTGGTCGACTTCCACGTTAGCTAATACACCTGCAACGTAGTCTGGGCTTTCTTTGGCATCAATAGAGGCTTTTACCAGTGCGGTTTTATCCTTAAATAATTGCCCTGCGACTTTTGACTCTTTTTTATCACTTTCTTTTGTGGCTTTTTCATCTTTGTAAGCAAGTTCACGTTGCACCGCCAACAAATCAGCATCTGCCGCAAAACGTGTAGCACTGCCTAGAGTTAGCAACACTCCACCTTTTTTAATCCATTCTTTAATATTGCTAATACCGCTGGAGCCTAAGGCATCGGCATAGTTACCAGCCGGTAAAATCAACACTTGATAAGCACTTAAATCAGAGCGAGCTAAACGGTCAGAACGTATCGCAGTAACGGGATAGTTAAACTGGCGTTCAATCACAAAACGAGTGCTGCCTGCACTCAGTGAACTTACTGGCTCATCCCAAGCCAAGGCGATTTTAGGCGCTAGCATATGGGCGGTATGCTCGCTGCCAAAACTGGGGCCATCGGTAACCCACGAGCTATCCACGCCGACTACCTGAGCACCACTTTGTTGGGCTAGTTTTTGCACCACAGCGGCCAGATCTGCGCCATTAGCTTTGGTTTCGATGACTAAGGTACCTGCTGGAAAAGAGGTTTTTTTCTCAAGCACAAAAGCTTGATCCGCGCTTTTAATACTGAGTCCCGCTCGCAAAGCCGCGCTTAAAAAACGTCCTGCGGCCATGTCGCCCCATGGCACTAAATAAGCGACTTTGGCTTGTGGGTTAGTTACGGAGCCTACTAACGGACTGTCTGCTTTAACATTAAGGCTATCAACATCTATTTCTTTACCACAGCTATCGGTATCCACATTAAACATTAAAGGTAGCGACCAACCCGTGATGTCGTATATTTGATCACTCAAGTTGCGTGCCCGTAAACGCTCTTGCTCTTTAAGAAAAGCGGCCGACATATCGACTTGTTGAGTAAAAGTGGTTTTTACAAATTTACCGCGCGGCTGGGCGGTATCAATAAAATAAGCACCTGCCTGATAGCTCACACCACAGGCCTTAAAGTCTTTTTCAGCCTGTTTAACCTCAGCACCATGTTGTGCCATTAAGGTGGCTAATCGATGAGTCGCGGCTTTATCACGAGTATTAGGCAGGATGAAAACTCGCTCATTTTTATCGTTTTTACCCGAGATGATCGCATCTTCTTGATAACGATAAAAATCGTGCAGGATTTTTTCACGGTTGTCGGCAGCGCCTTCAGCTGTGGCAATTGAAGCGACAAAATGGCGTTTTACAGTATCTTTGTATTGCAGCATTTTACCTGTTTTGGTGCGATAAACTTCACCTCGGCTAGAGGCCACTTCATAAGTCGAAGCCGATGCGCCGTAAAATGTCGGCCAACTGTCACCATAACCCGGATAAAAAGCATCAAACACTTCACGAGTAAAATAGTCGAAACCAAAAGCATCAAAATTTTTGCCAATATTTTTACCAATTAGCCCAGTATTTTCAATCTGTGCTTTGTTCATAAAAGGGTTGATAGGCTCAGCCGCTGGCGAGAAAAAGTAACTTTCGTCACCGCCCATTTCATGTAAATCAATCACCACAGTGGGTTTAAAGTGATTTAAGACTTTGATTCTGCCGGCTGTTTCGGGCTGAGTAATCGCCAACCAATCGCGGTTCATATCAAACAAATAATGGTTACTACGGCCATTGGGCCAGGGTTCATTTTGTTCAGCACTTAAACGGTCACCACTATGCTCTAATCCCACAGAGGCATAATAACGACTGGTAAAACGCGTACGACCATCAGGATTTTGCAGAGGGTCGATAAACACGAGTGTATTAGCGAGAATTTTTTTGTTGGTTGGCTCATTGGGCGCCGCGAGTAAATGATAGGCTGTCATCATGGCTGCATCGGTGCTGCTAATTTCGTTACCGTGCACGCCATGCTCTAACCATACAGATACCGGCAAATCGTTGATGATTTGTTTAGCGGCTTTTTCGTTAGTTTGGCGAGGATCGGATAGCTTTTGCATATTGACAGCAAAGTCATCTAAATGAGCAATTCTGTCAGGGGTGCCTATGGCCACATAAATCAGTTTGCGACCTTCCCAAGAGCGGGCATACTCAAAGACTTTAATACGATCGGGAGCGGCACGTTCAAGGGCCTCAAAAAAACTTAACATGTCACCATGATTGGTGATGCGCTCTCCCACTGCATACCCTAATACTTGAGCATGGGTCGGAATTGCTGAATCATACGTGGCACCCGGCCACATATCATAGCTATCACTTTTTTGGATATTAGTTTGGGCGACCGTTTGGGCATTTACTGGTGCCAAGGTGGCAACAGCCAGCAAACTTGCAAAGCCTAACAGGGCTGACTTAACTTTAAACATGCATGGTTTCCAATTATCAGATTAAATGTCGTGACATAAAAGCCTGATACTATCAGTGACTCGCGGCATTTTTCAAAGTTAATTCATCGCAGTTATAGAGCAGTTGAGCTTACTCACCTATCAACACCCGGAGTGCTTGTTAGTCGACGCTTCCCCACTCCAGTCTTTCCTGCATTTTTACTAGCGTCTAGTGACTAGTCTCTAGCAAGTGCTGTTTTAGCTCAGTGCATCAATACGCAAAACAAAAATCCGAACCATCACCCATGTCATAACAAATTTTGGTACCTGGGGCCAAATTAGGTTTGTTTTTTTGACTCCAGTGGTTTTGCATCAGTTTCATGCGCTCTTCAAACTCTTCGGCGCCTGTCTTAGGTCGGTACTTATTTTTAGCCATTAACTCTGCTTTTCGTTGTGCCTCTTTGGCAAAATGAGCTTGGAGTTCGGCCTGACGGCGGGCTCGTTCGGCCTCGTAAAATGCCTGCTGTTCGGCCTGTGCTTTGCGAGAAGCAGCTACTCGTGCAGCATAGGCTCGGTCGTGAGCGACTCTAGCTCTACCGATGGCTTCGAATGCCTCAGTTGATGACGTGAAGGTTTTTTCTGGATCCTTGTCATCCGTAGTCGCCACCAGACTCATTCCGTGCTCTGAAGAGCTCCAAACTTGACTCCATACCGTAGGCAAAGCACGTTCAACAGGTGTTACACCATCTTCTTGGTATTGATCAAAAGGCCTTAAGATAGTAGCGAAAGAGCCATCCGCAACCCTACGGTAACCAAAACCTGAGAACATTTTTAGTTTGTTCTCCGCCGAAAGCACACCGTAAGCGCTGCGGATGCCTTGCGAATCAAAATCTGAACCATAGTCAGTCTTAAAACCGTAACCCGTTGGCAGGGCGTAAACCAGCACCCATTTTGAGTAATAGTTATGTGCTGTAGAGACACTGCCTACCTTGCCTTGTTTATGAAACAAACGCGCCATACCGATAAAATTATCGGGGGCAGGGATTTTTTCACCGTTGCCATCTACAGGATGGTAGAGCCTGTCATCCTTCAGATCAGTGAGCACGGGAAGCTGGCCGACAATACTTACTAAGCCAGTATTAATCGATTCTTTATCATTTATTAATATGCTACGAGGTTCTACCGGCGGTCTGTAACCAATCACCGAACCATCAGATGCAAACCACAGCGAAGCCGGTTCGCCGGTTTCAGGGTGAAGGGCAGAAACAGTAAAGGTTTTAGTGTCACTGTTGACGTAGAAACTCAGCTCAAAAGAATCATAATTATCTTTGCGTTTGTGTATAAGGATATTGTCAAACACCGCACGTTCGTTGCCATAGCCATCAAATTGACGGACGGTAAGGGTACCGCGGGCTTCATTAATCTGGACCCTTTCGAAAACGTGCGCTGGCATGCCGCTATAATAGCCGCCAATATAATAAAAACTGTTTGGCACCATGCCTGGTCGCTCAGGTTTGGTCAACTTACCGTCAAGATTAACAAAGTAAAACTTGTTGGTTTCGGTGCGGTAGGGGTTATTTTTACCATAGAATCGGGTGGATTCATTGGCTGTTGCCAGAGCCACCTTGTCTGATACTGGCAAAATATAAGAATAAATGGCCGGCTCGATGATCTTAGCCTCATCTTTCAACATTAGTCCGCGATAAAATCTCGCCGCAAGGGTCTTTTTGGTATAGGAATCATCTTTTGGATATAGAGGCTCGCCTAACATGCTGGCCGTTTTCGAAATAGTTGAATATGAAAGGGTATTGTCGTCGATAATCGACACATAAGTAGTGCCCGAACCGTCGGCTTTATTAACCAAATAATTCTGATCAGTGCGTTGGCAAGCCTTACTACGCTTAATCGGTATACATTGACCTGGTTCTGCATGAGGAATGAATTGCGGGGCAAAAGGGCCATCGGCATGGGCAGCTCCGCCCGATAAAATACCAATAGCTAAAACGGGTATCGCGCGGGTTAATGCACTTAATATTTTCATTGGGTATCCCTCACCAAAAATAGAAGCTCAAAATAGTAACGATAATAAAGTAAGACACAAGCAAATCTATAGAGTTACAGTCCAAAAGCCATGCAATTAGCTGTCTGAATCCGTCGCTCTCCAAGGGGCAGTAAGACCACGCCAGAAGGTCACCAGCCCAGAAAACAAAAAGAGCGGCAGGAATAATGTAGCCATAAACGTCGCCCAATAATTCAACAAGCTAGCCTGATAAATTTGCTCATCTGGGCCACGTTTGACCTGCACCTTTTCACCTATTGGAAATTCTTGACTCAGGTCATTTATCTCAGCCAGCGTCATGCTAAATACGCCCGCTAGTTTTACTGAATCTCCGTTGTCACGGATAAGGGTAACGCTAGGTTGTACATACGTTTTGTCGTCAGCGTCTAGCGGAATATCGGCATCGAAGCCCTTAACAGTAACGGTTTCATGGGGCCAGAAGATTGACGTCGCTGGCGGGCTATCTAATATCCAAAACGCATAAGTAACCAAGGTGGGCAATGTTAGCATTCCAAGGCCGACCAGCATATACGCCACCTTTATGCTGCCAATTGCGCCAAAGATAAAAGGGGCAAGCCACGCATTTATCATGACCAACAAGCCTATTGCTAAAAGGCTTAGTCCAAATGGGACCAAATAATCGCCACCTGCTGGATCATCCCCCCAAAATGCCTCTTGTAATTTTGTGCTGACTTTAAAGTATTCGCTGCGCCCGATTGGCCACAAAGACTCTATTAATTTAGCGTCGTCTTGCTGTGAGGTAATAAGTCGCACGGGCTCGCTTACACCAAGTACTTGCACCATGGGATAAGTCCAGACATTAGCCGAGTCGTCGATTAATGGTGTGCTGCTATAAGCAATAATCTCTCCTTGTACTGCGGGCCAAAACAGCGAAGCAGCAGGCGGCATGCCGATGTACCACCCCGTATATAAAGCAACACAGATGACTGGCGTTACCACTAAACTGAACAGGCCACGTAGCAGATATTTGATCATGATCTTTGTCTCTTACTAGGCCATGCTATACGCAAGCATAACAAGCCGATGATTAAAAAAATGGGGAGCAGTAGGGTAAAAATGACAGTGAGAATTTGTTGAATATTCCAACGTGCTTCAAACGGTATGCCTGCCGGCGATATATTAACTTCCATTATTGTTCCCACACCGCCACGGGCTAAGACCTGCTCAGCGTCATTTCTAAAACCGCCCAGATATCCTGCCACTTCGAATTGTTCGATGAAATGCTCTCGTTTGACTTTAATAATAGGGGTATGGCGGATTGTGCCGTTTCCGATGCGTTTGGATATGATTTCTTGGCTCACAATTTGGGCCATCTCAGTAGGCCAAAAAAAGTGGGCAGTAGGAGGCGGATTACCAATTTGCCAACGAACTCCCATAACGACCAAAGGAAGGCTTATAAAAATTAAACCAAATGCCCCACAGGCCAAGGATATGGTATCTAATGCAATAAAATAAGATGCGAGAGTGAGCCCCATTACGACGAATGCGATAACTAACACAGTTATTGGCGCAATGTAGCTGCGGCGTGGGTCGTCAACGGCAAAGGCGGCTGTACTGAGGGGATTGAGTTTGACGCTGACTAGCTTGCCCAGCGGCCAAGCGATTTTTAGTTCATCCATGGTGGGCACATCTGGCAGATTCATGCGCAGGGTTTGACCAGAGCTTGCCACTTTCACCAGCGGCACATTAAACGGAAAAAGACCATAGCCGGTTTCAGCCTCATAAGTCTCATGACCAACAACAACGGCATCCGCGGTATCCCACAAAAGCGATAAAGCCGGTGGGCTGCCAATAAACCATACCACCACAGTGATAATAAACGGGGCAAATAAACCAAACACAATACGTGGCACAGCATCTCCTATGAGATCAAACTACACGAGCGAAATTTGTCCACATTATGCTGCTGTTTACCGAGTTTTCGCAAAACAAACATGTCTTTTTTTGGCATCACTGTTGTGATGTTTTGAGAGGATGAAACTAGCAAAGCCAAGATACAAGTGATTAACCAAAGAGATGTATGAACTCCCTCGCCCGAGGGGGATTTACATCTCTGTAGTGAAAATGCTTTTTTCTTTTTACTGCTTATGAGTTTACTCGTACCTCAGTGCATCAATCGGCTCTAAACGTGAGGCCTTTAGTGCGGGGTAATATCCAAAAAATATGCCGATCAGGGCCGAGAAACCAATGCTCAGTAGTACCACATCAGTATTGATTACACCGCCTGCGCCTATGCCGTAGTTGTTACCTAAGTAGACAAAGCCGTATGCGATTAATACGCCTATAGCCCCACCCAAACCACAAAGTACGATGGATTCGATTAAAAACTGGCGCAGGATGTCAGCAGGTTTAGCGCCCACCGCCATGCGCAAACCTATCTCACGGGTACGTTCGGTTACCGAGACCAACATAATGTTCATAATGCCGATGCCGCCCACCACTAAACTTACTGAAGCAACCCACGCTAATAAAGTATTAAATACCTGCATGGTCTCGGCGCGGGTGGCGATCATTTCAGAGACATTACGAATGCGGAACAAATCATCACTGCCAACCGGTATGCGCATGCGTTGACGTAACAACAAGGTCATTTCTTCTTCGATATAATCCATATCTTCGCCATCATAGGCGCTGACCTGAATAAATCGCACCGATTTGGGATTCGTTGAATCTATGCCGGTGATTTTATTACGTACGGTTTTAATCGGCATCAAAATCACGTCGTCTTGATCTTCACCGCGGGCATCCTGACCTTTTTCACTTAATACACCCACCACAGTGACATTGAAGTTTTTAACCCTCACGGTTTGACCAATTGGCTCACTGGCACCAAACAATTCTGTTTTAATACGCTCGCCAATAATAGCGACTTTGGCACCACTATTGATTTCTTGAGTGCTAAACTCACGGCCACTATTGATGTCCCAATCACGCACCACAAAATAACGATTATCGATACCTACGATTTCGGTTGACCAATTAAGGTTGCCATAGACCACTTGGCCATTGGCCGATAAATAAGGCGCTGCGGCTTCAACACCACTTACTTGTTTTTCAATTAAGTTGGCGTCATCTTCGTTAATTTTTACCACCGACGAGGCACGAGCCCCACCACTGGAACGAAATGAGCCCGTGACAAAAAAGACGTTGCCACCCAAGGACTTAATTTGTTCATCCACTTGTTGCTGAGCGCCGGCGCCCATGGCCACCATGATGATCACTGCTGACACGCCAATAATAATGCCAAGCATGGTTAAAAAGCTGCGTAATAAGTTGACTCTCAGAGCTGTGATCGCGGTTCTAAGCAGAATAAATATTTTCATAGTTGCATCTGACTCGCTAATTTGGGCGAAGGGTTCACTTCATCTGCCACCAATTCACCATCACGAAAAATCAACTTACGGCTGGCAAACTGCGCAATATCCGGTTCATGGGTAACCAAAATAATGGTTTTACCTTGCTGGTTTAGCTCTTGAAACAAGGTCATAACTTCAAGGCCCGTTTGGGTATCTAAGGCACCAGTGGGTTCATCGGCTAAGATCATCACCGGCTCGTTAACCAAAGCACGGGCAATGGCCACCCTTTGTTGCTGACCACCAGACAACTGCGAAGGATGGTGATCCATACGGCTGCCCAAACCCACTTTTTGCAAACAGGAAGACGCTCTGGCGGGCCATTCTGACTCTGGCACTTGGCTGTAAAGTAGTGGCAAAGTGACATTGTCCAAAGCCGTGGTACGCGGTAACAAATTAAACTGCTGGAAAACAAAACCAATACGTTGATTGCGAATAGTCGCCAGCTCATTTTTACTGAGCTTAGATAGCTCAACGCCATCCAAGGAAATACTACCTTCGCTGGCGATATCCAAACAGCCGAGTAGGTTCATCATGGTAGATTTACCTGAACCAGAGGAGCCCATAATGGCGACAAATTCACCTTGTTGAATGTCAAGATCCACGCCCTTGAGCGCCCAAACCTGTTCTTCGCCCATTTGATAGACTTTTTTAGCCTGGCGGACTTTGATTAATGCCTGCGACACTAGCCACCGACCTTTTGTGCACGCACAATGACTTGGTCGCCATCTTTAAGATCGGGGGTGACAATCTCGGTATATTCCAGATCACTAATGCCCGTCCGAATATTGAGTTTTTGCGGCTCACCATCACGTAATACCCACACGCTGCCACGCTGATATTGCACTTCGTCGCCTTCGCTGGCCTGGGGTTTACGTCGTTGTTGTTGATTAAGGCCTTTATACTTTTCCATTTGCTCTGGGCTTAAAAACGACGACAGTTCAATTTCCATCTGACTACGTAATTTTTTCATTGCATCGCCTCCTGATGAAGAACCGCCCTGAGGTGGACCACCTGCCATACTTGGCCCAGCATTACGCATCTCCTGCATCGCTTTACGCATGTTGTTCATGGCATCGGCCATTTGGCTTTGTTGTTTGTCATTTAAGCCTAACTGCTCAGCCATTTGTTTAGCTCGTTCTGAGCCATCATTACCCTGACTCGCAGAGCCTGTGGTTTGATTATCCAAGCTAAATCGTAAGGCTGAATTTGCCACCCTTAATACCTTGTCACGCTGACCAAGAATAATATCAATATTGGCTGTCATTCCTGGCAGCAGGATTAAGTCACGGTTTTCTAAACTGATAATCACTTTATAGGTCACCACATTACTGGTCACCGTGGCGGATTTTCTGACTTGGGATACCACACCACTAAACTTGCGCTCAGGAAAAGCATCAACGGTAAACCTAACATCCTGACCTTGTTTAATCCGACCAATATCAGCCTCATCCACGGCGGCTTCAATCTGCATTTTGACTAAGTCTTGGGCGATAGAAAACAATGTGGGTGCCGACAAACTGGCCGACACCGCCTGGCCTTTATCTACCTGGCGATCGATAACCACGCCATCGACCGGTGAGCGAATAAAAGTGCGATCCACGTCTAATTTGGCCTGTTCTAGGCTAGATTGGGACTGCAATACTCGTGACTCACCTACCAAAATCGCAGCCTTGGCGGTATCAATGGCTATTTTGCTTAATTCATATTTAGTTTCACTGATATCCAACTCGGATTCGCTGAGTAAGTTTTTGCTACGCAACTCACGGGTACGTTTAAATTCACGTTGAGCGAGGGATTCTTCGGCTTGCGCTTTAATTAACGCCGCTTGTAACTGGGACAATGAAGCCTTAGATGAGGCTAAATCGGCTTCACTCTGGCGTAATTTTGACTGGACAGTACGATCATCAATACGGGCGATCACCTGACCACTGGTGACAACGTCATTAAAATCCACATTCAATTGAGAAATTAAGCCGGATAGTTCAGAGCCCACATCCACAGTGAGCACGGGGGATATAGAGCCGGACGAATTCACCATACTTTCAATTTTGCCCAGCGATACCCCTTGGGTGTGATACTTTATTTGTTCAGTGTTGGCCGCTGGTTTAAATAACCACCAAGTCCCCAGGGCAATCACCAGTAATACAAGAATGATTTTGCTAAAAGATAGATTTTTCATAAGTGGCTTAATATCTGTGAGATCTGTTTAAGAATGTGATGCAGAATTAAAGCATGAAAACGATAAAAAAACTGTCAGCGTTGTGTAAAGAAAACAGCTCAGACTGTGTCAAAAAATTGAGATTGTTAAGCTTGCAGGTTTAAAAAGTAACTGCAGTGGTTTTTACAAGGCACTAAGATTTATGGAATTGAAAGTCGCAAACTTAATTTACCTTTTGCCACACTTCATACTCAACACGTTTGCCATCCTTCCAACGGGAGTTGTACCACTTATCACCATCCAATTGAGCTTGAAATGCAAAGGTGGCGCCCACTTTTTCACCAAACGAATTTAACAACAATGACTCCACATACTGACCGTCTTTGAACTCATAAGTACCTGTGCCCGCAGCCCAAAATTGTTCACCTTTCATCGAGGTAAAACTAAAGTGCTTAGTCGACAAAACTTTTAAGGACTGCATATCCGCGCTGGCATAACTGAGTGTATCACCGTTAGCATCAATATATTCTCCTGAAATTAACTGCCATGTTCCTTCAAGTGCTGTGGCGGCAATAGATTGACTCGCTATCAACATGCCAAAAACCAAAATTAAAAACGGTTTAAAATTCATTTTTTCTCACTGTAATCACAACTCATAGTGTGTGTTTTAAAATAATGTGCCAGCCATTACAAGCTATTTATAATGGTAATTGAAATTGCACATTTTATCCCCATTCAAGCCCCCAACATCCACTATACCTTGACGCACAAAATGCTATCGGGTATCACTGTAAGCCTGCTTACATAAAGCCAATAATTACTTTTTAAAATGAGAATAAACGATGGACCATGTCATATCCGGGGTTGCTAAATTTCAGCGTGAAGTCTTTCCTAACAAACGGGCGGTTTTTAAAAAACTCGCCAACGAACAAAACCCAGAAGTATTGTTTATTACCTGTGCCGATTCACGTATTGATCCCTGTTTAGTCACCCAAACCGAACCAGGCGAACTGTTTATTTGTCGCAATGCAGGCAATGTAATACCACCCCATACTGAACATACAGGAGGTATGACGGCGTCTATCGAATTTGCCGTGGCGGCGCTTGGTGTCAGTCATATAGTGTTATGCGGCCATACTGATTGTGGTGCTATGAAGGGGGCAATTGATCCCGACTCACTTGATAGCATGCCACATGTTAAACAATGGTTAGGCTATTGCTGGGGAGCAGTCGATAAAGTCAGACAGAAATGTGGTGAGTTGAACCATGAGCATATGGAAGAAGTCACTCGAGAAAACGTGCTATTACAGCTAGAACATTTGCGCTCTCATCCCAGTGTTGCTGCGGGATTAAAAGAGGGCAACATTAAGCTACATGGCTGGGTCTACAACATAGGCACGGGTGCAGTGGAATGTTACGACGAACAAAAACAAGCGTTTGTGCCCATGAAACAAGCCTATGCCAAACAAAACAGCCAAACACCGGCTAAGAAGTAAAAACATCACGCTCATGTTATCTATTAAGTAATACCATGCTAGGTATATCGAAGGGATTTTACGGCGATATACCTAGCACTTTTCATCGCTAGTTTTTTGTCAACATCCTAAATCAGCAATATTAACCTGCGTTTTTCAAATTAATTTTCAATCTTTACCAAATATCCATAAACCTGACTAAGATAATTAACTATTAGCCGTCGGATTAATGGTAACTATGGATTTTTTCAAGGAATTTTTAAACGGTGATTTTATGCCACATGGACATTGCCTGCTGTGGCGTGAAGATTTACTGCTTTTACATGTCGGTGGCGATGCACTTACCTCAATCGCTTATTTATTAATCCCCCTTGCTCTACTCAAACTGGTTAAAGCCCGAACGGATTTGCATTTAGATTGGATGATTATGCTATTTGCAGGTTTTATTTTCTTTTGTGGGGCAACCCACATCTTGGGCATAATCAATGTCTGGCATGGTTATTATTACATCCATGGCCTGATAAAAACCCTGACCGGTGTTATCTCAATTGCTACGGCGATTTTATTGTGGCGCTTGTTGCCCCAAGCCATTGCACATCCCAGCAAGCAGGCATTAACTGATAAAATTTTACAGTTGCAACAGGCCGAACAGCGCCTAGCTAATGCCAACCAAACACTAGAACAAGAAGTCGCTAAGCGCACCGCTCAGTTAGAAAAAATGGCTAACACCGACGATCTAACAGGCTTGCTAAACCGCCGTGAAATAATGCGCATCCTTAGTCTTGAGATCACTCGCGCTGAACGACACAACATTCCATTATCCATATTGATGTTAGACCTAGATGAATTTAAACAGATCAACGATACCTATGGTCATCATGCAGGTGACAAGTTGTTAATTGCCTGTGCAGAGCAATTTAGGCTGACCAGTCGGAATATCGATTTTATTGGTCGATTGGGTGGTGAAGAGTTTTTAATCCTTCTGCCAGATACTAACTATGAAGAAGCCAAACCCTTGGCCGAAAGATGTCGTATGGCGATAGAAAAAAATCTCGTTGTCACCGATATTCCAAAGGGTTGCACAGTGAGTATTGGTGTTGTGCAATGGTCACTTGGCATGACGCTACAACAATTGATCAATCAGGCGGATGAATTGTTGTATAAAGCTAAATCCAATGGTCGTAATTGTGTGTATTAACATCCTAGCCTGCTTACAATTTCATTACATTTTTATTAATGAACGCCTGAAATACTAAGCCTATTGCACCATGAAAAATGGCAATTTACATAGCGGTTGAATAAGGGTGCAATATGCTGAAAAAATCACAATTTTAGTCCAACTCATTCGTTCCTTGGCTTGGTTCAATAGGTATGTATTGCTTGCAAACAAAGTAAACCTTCTAAATTGTTTTACTAATAAAACAATTTAACCAAATACAATAACGCCTAGTTCTTCTTAGTGTTTGCCGAATTTTTCGTACACTTAAATCACAAATAACTTATACACTAATTGCATGTTAACAATATGTTAGACTTAGGCTTTTAATACCTCAGCATTTAATTTTAAAGCTGCCTAAGCCAATCACTTTCGAGAATGAACAAATGAGCATAGTTAAACGAGTTTATGGCGGTATTGGATTAGCTATTTTGTGTTTTAGCCCAGTGGCAAACGCTAATCCACTTAGCGAATTTAAAGACAATCTTACTTGGAAAACCGCCGGCGCTGTCAGCGCAATCGATAACAAATTGCAAATTAATAGCACTACCGACTCGACAGATACTATTGTGGTCAGTGACGAAAACGCCAGCCCCTTAGAGCACAACTCATATATAGGTGATGCGGTCATCAGCCTCGATTATTTGTTAGCAAAAGACGGCCAAGCCGTATTATTGGTGCAACGTCGTTATGACGTAGACATGCCAGCCAACAATAATGAATGGCAGCATATGGATGTTAAATACCGCACCAGTCGTTATGACGAAGCGAGCAACAAAACCGAAGCGGCTACGATAATTGAGGTTAAGGTGAATGGTGATGTGGTCGCCAAAAACATCGTGTTTCCAGAAGTGGGTAAACACGCTTTAACCAATTGGGATAACCCCATGGATGGCACGGCCATCAAGTCAATTAAAGGGCGGATTGCCCTGCGTAATGTCAGTGTTAAACGCGCAGATTTTTCTGCCATTAAGATCCCACAAGAATCAGGCGGCGAAACCAACGAAGCTGAATTAATCGATTTTGTCGCCTTGGGTAAAGACAGCTTTGAGTCGGTTGGTTGCAATGTGTGCCACAGTGTTGATGAGGCAAATAGCCAAACTACCACTGGCCCCAATTTATTCGGTTTATTTGCATTAACTCCCCGCGATAGAACCATAGTTGAAGGTGGCGAAAATCATCATTTTACCATCAAAGCTGATCGTAACTATTTGCACAGTAGTATTCGTACTCCTGCGGCGCAACTGGCCATCGCTGAAAACGGCAGTAACGTAGGTCAAACCTATATGCCTATCATGCCGACTTTTAGCAAACAGGTACTCAGCGATCAACAAGTTGATGCCATTGGCGCTTATCTGGCAAGCCTTAATACCCCTTGGCAACAAGGTCCCGTGGTGCAACTGATGCCACAAACTGGCCAAGAAAATTACGATCCGCTCAAAGATGATCTACAACTATTGGTTGATCAGCGTACTCGCATTCAACGTGGTCCGTTGCAAGGTACGTCCGGTCGCGCCATCCATGTTGGACTGCCCAACAGCGTTAACTACAGTTTTGATCCCCGCGTACTGGCCATCAGTAAAATCTGGCAAGGTGGCTATTTGGATATGGCCGGTGAATTCCAAAATCGTGGAGGCAAAGGTTTAAAAACCGGTTACCAAAGTATGGAAATAAACTTAGGTGACATGGGTGTTTTAATGGCACCGCTCAACCACGCTGGTGAGCCCCTTGACTTCACTTTTCAAAGCGCTAAGTTTGGCGATAAAAAACGTATTCTCGCCGAATTAAACACCTTAGAAGATCATGCGGAAAAATTGGCAAAAGTGAACGCCCAGTTTAAAGGCTATGATCTCGATTCTTCTAAACCTGATGCGGCTCCAGTGTTTCACTATCGTGTGGGTGATAATCAACTCTCGGTAAAAACTGACATCGATAAAACAGGTAAAGTCAGTATTCGTGTAAGTGGTGACTTAAGCACAGCACAAACATTTAAAGTCAACGGTGAACTACTCAAGGCTTTAAAAGTCTCTGCGGGTAGCTATCAAAACAACCTATGGCAACTGGCTAAAGGTAAGGTTAACGCCACCCTTAGCGCCACCATGCCTTTGTCTGCCAATGTATGGCATGCCCCCAAAGCCGATTTTGCATTTAATGCTCAAGACTTAAAAGTCAAAGCATCAACAGCTAATATGCCAGCGGGTTACAGTGTAGAAAGTTATTATTCGCCTCGCGATAATTTTGGCCGTGAGCAATTATTTGAAGCCTTAGGTTTGGCACTGGCCGAAGATGGCACCATTGTCGTGGCCACTCGTACCGCAGGTATTTGGCGTTTAAAAGACAATAAATGGACACGTTTTGCTGAAGGCACTTTTGATAGCCTAGGTGTGCAAATTGAAGATAAACAGGGCTTAGTTTTAGTGGTGGGGCAAAAAGCAGAATTAACCCGTATTTCCGATACCAATGGTGACGGCATAGCGGATAGTTATAAAACCCTTTTTGATCAATTTAGTTATCACGGTAATTACCATTCTTACATGCATGGTCCAGTGCGTGGGGCTGATGGCGCTTATTACCTCAACATCAATCTAGCTGATGGTGGTGATGGTGGTGCTTATAATGCCGGTGGTCCTTACATGGGCTCGGCTGGTGGTTTTGCTGGCTGGAATTTCCGCGTCGATGCACAAGGTAAGGCCCAAGCTTGGGGTAATGGCATGCGCAGCCCTGCCGGTATGGGCACAGCTCCCGACGGCCAAATATGGTATTCAGACAACCAAGGTGAATACATGGGCACATCCAAAATATTCATTCTTGAAAAAGACGGTTTTTATGGTCACCCCTCAAGCTTGGTCGATTTACCCGGTATGACACCCGATTCCCCAGAGATTTTATGGAAAAATGTGCTGGATACACGGGTTAAACCCGCCATTTTGTTACCCCATAATCGAGTGGCTAACTCACCGGGTAATCCGGCATGGGATACCTCAGAGGGTAAATTTGGTCCTTTTGCTGGTCAAATGTTAATGG
This sequence comes from Paraglaciecola hydrolytica, assembly GCF_001565895.1. Taxonomy (GTDB): domain Bacteria; phylum Pseudomonadota; class Gammaproteobacteria; order Enterobacterales; family Alteromonadaceae; genus Paraglaciecola; species Paraglaciecola hydrolytica. The sequence continues at coordinate 7,187 of NZ_LSNE01000006.1, read as the reverse complement.
GGGATCAAACCAAATCTAACGTGTTCCGCGTGGCGACTGAAGTTGTAAATGGGCAAACCCAAGGTAGCATTATGCCCTTTTTTGATGGTTTGGAATCGGGCGTAATGCGCCCACTGTTTTTGGCTGATGGGAGTTTGTTATTAGGCCAAACCGGTCGTGGTTGGCAGGCTAAAGGCGGTTATGTAGCGGCTTTACAACGAGTGAGTTGGGATGGCCTTACCGTAGCGCCGGGCATAAAACAAATCGTGGTGAACGACAAAGGTTTTGAGGTACAACTTACTCAAGCCTTGGCTGAGTCAGTGACACTTGCAGACTTGAAAAATGCCCTAACATTGGATTCATGGGTTTATCAAGATTCACCCAGTTATGGCTCAGATGAATTAGGTCATCAGCAAGAAGCCGCTAAATCGATTCAGATAAGTGACGATCGTTTGTCCTTTAGCATTGAGTTGGAAACCCTAACGCACCCTGTTGTCCATCCCCAGCAAACTGCACGGGTTTATCACATGGTGTTACAGTCGGAGTCTTTATTTTCAGTTGCTAGCCCAGCTAAAATGACGGCCTATTACAGCCTATATTCATTTAAATAATCAGCGTTTTCCTGTGAAATCCATGCCTGCGCAAGCAGGCATTCAAGTTGTAGAGGTAAAGTTTGAAATTACACCCCCTTTATTTAGCCACGTTGTTGGCTATTTCTGCGCCTGTCTTAGCCGCACAAGACTCCATTGAAAACATCGTGGTAACCGGCAGTTACAGTGCCGTAGAAAAATCTCAGATCACCTCATCTTCCGTGATCATCGACAGTGAAACCCTATTAAATCTCAGCTCAACCAGCTTAGTAGATGCCCTGCGCCAAGTGCCAGGCCTGTGGGTTGAATCCCAAGGTGGCCCAGGTGGATTAACCTCCATCGTGATGCGTGGTGCAGAAAGTAACCATACTTTGGTACTGGTGGATGGTGTGCAGTTAAACGACCCCACCAATACCCGTGGTGGCTCGTTTGATTTAAATAACGTTAATATTAATTCGATTAAACGCATAGAGATTATTCGAGGTGCACAGTCCTCGATTTATGGCTCTGATGCTTTAGCCGGTGTTATTCATATCATCACCATGGAGCCCAGTGGCAAAGCTGAGTTTAATGGGTTTACGACCATTGGCAGCGATGACTATTTAACTTTTGGCGCCTCGGCATCTGGCACCATTGATAAGCTAGGTTATGCCATCAAGGCCCAGAAAAAAGACGCCGGAGAGCCACTTAAAGGCAGCACAGCAGAAAACACCGACCTATTAGCTAAGCTTAATTGGCAGGGCGATGAGCATGAGCTTGACTTGTTTTATCGTTATTTTGATGGCAATAAAACCACCTATCCAGAACAAAGTGGTGGCCCTGAGTTTGCCCAAAGTGATGAGCTTGATAGTAGCGACTATCGTGACCAACATGCAGCAGCCAGTTGGGCATGGCAGGTAACTCCACTGTGGTTGAGCAAGGTAACTTCAACTTGGTTTAATCGCCAAGATGATAGCCAATCACCTGGTATAGTGCCTTATGACGCGGTACCAGCTAATGGTGCTAAGAGTGACTTTACCCGCACCAGTGCGGCGTGGGTTAATACCCTCGGTGAGCAAAAAGAGCTGTGGGCTAACGTTGGTTTAGAAACCAAAAAAGAGAATGGCGACAGTGACGGTTATCTCAACATTGGTTTTTTACTGCCCACTAACTTTAGTTTGTCACGCACAGTCAACAGTGCTTTTGTAAATGTTAACGGCGTATTGGCCGAAAAATTATTGTTACAAGCAAGTTTACGTCACGACGATCCTGATGGTTTCTCGTCGAATCAAAGTACCTCTGTTGGTCTACGTTATGCGTTAAGCAACGAGCTAAATATCTTCATCAACCGTGGTGAAGGCTTTAAATTGCCAAGCTTTTTTGCCCTCGGTCATCCCTTAGTAGGCAACGCTGAACTGCAACCCGAAACCTCAATTACCCTTGAAACGGGTATTGAATGGCAAGACTCCCAACTGACTGCCAGTCTTAACTATTTTGCTAATGAGTTTCGTGACTTAATCGACTTTGATGCTGAGTTATTCACTAACGTAAACCGTGCCAAAATTGATATTAAAGGCCTAGACGGTCATTTAGCCTGGCAATCGCTCAACCAACAATGGCAAGTCAGCAGCCAGTTTAATTACAGCGATATCGACTCAGAAAACCTCTTAAATGGTCGTCCCAAATTGACTTTGGGTAGCAGTGTAAACTATGTGCAAAACACGAGTTTAAGCTACAACCTACAAGCCCTGTGGGTGGATGAGCGTTATGCCACCAGCTTACATACCGGTGAAGCAGTGCAACAAGCGCTTGATAGTTACTTACGTTTTGATGCCAATGTCCGTTATACCTACGATCAACATTGGCAAGCTTCGCTCAATCTAACCAACTTGACCGACGCTGATTATCAAAATGACATCGGTTTTGCCGCCAATGGACGAGCGTTTTACCTCAACCTGATTTATTCGCTGTAATAATAAGAGAGCAGATACTAGCTGCTAGTAAATAGTGGCTAGGAAAAGCCAAAAGCATTAACCACAGAGATGTATGGACTCCCTCACCCGAGGGAGATATACAGCTCTGTGGTTATCTATTGATTTTGCACCTAAAAAGCTCGATAAATTCTGTGGTAAATCCCTTATATCTTGATTTTTTGCTTTAGCCTTTTCTTTTACTATCATCTATTTGCTATCTTCTGCTATCTGCTGTAATAACCTTTTGTCACTACCTTGACGCCGTTTCAATAAATTAATCTGGGCATTGTTTTATGCAAAAATTCTTAAATAGCATGCTGTTGGTTTTTATCTGTTTTATCAGCGCCTGTCAGCCGCAAACCCCTGCAGTCGTTCAAGTTGAAACGTCAACTTCGCTGCTGATATTCAACATGGCCGACATGCACTCTGGCTATGACGCCTACCCTATTTTACTGAGTAATATTGACCAACGTATGGCGCAACAACCTAAGGCCACCAGCGTTTTTGTGATCAACGGTGACTATTTTGAAGCCGGCAGTGTAGTGGCACAAAAGTCTAAAGGTAAACTGGATATGGCGTTTTTAGCGCAGCTAACCCACCGTGGCGAAGTGGTGTTTAATATTGGTAATCACGATTTTGATATTATCGATATGAATGACTTTATCGCACAGGCCACAGCCTTAAGGGTAAGGGTGATAGGCACTTTTGCCAGCAGTGAATTAAGCACTGCCCTGCCTACTTTTACAGATATTGATTTTGGCGATAAAACACTCCGTTTTATTGGGGTGGATACCGACCATAGCCGCACGTTTCCCGCGGCTATGCGTGACAGTTTAACCATCCCTGTGCCGCAAGATTGGCTAACACAACATTATGCCGAATTAGCCAAAAACAGCGATTATAATGTGGTGTTATCCCATGCTGGCTTAATGGCCGACAAAGCCATACTGACGTTTTTAGCCAGCCAAGATACTAAACCCTTGTACATCCTAGGGGCCCATGATCATCTGAATTTACAGACCACAATCAGCAACATGCCTTATTTGCATACCACCTTTAAAGGCCAACGTTTGGTGGTCGTCAATTTGCTAACTAACGCAACTAAGCCACAACTCGATATCGAAAACCTGATGACTGACTTTAGCCAAGTGGGTGAACCAAGCTTTGCCGCTGAAATTGCCGTAACGCGCGCAGAAGTGTTGAGCGCTGACGATCTGGCTATTGTAGGGTCAGTACCTAAAGATATGGGCTTAAACGAAGTAGTCGATTGGACACTTCAAACCATGCGCGATAAAACTGGCGCCGACGCGGCCTTGTTTAACCATTCATCTTTTGGCTCAGGTTTACACCAAGGGCCACTCGCCAATTACCGTTTTAATCAGTTTATGCGTTTTGAAAACAAATTGATGATCGCAACAGTAGATGGAATGACCTTAAAAGCCATACTGGCAAAAGCCAATCAACATCTACAAACTGATATCAACTTGCTCAGTGGTGACTTTGTATATGCCAATACTATCGATGTACAAGACAGCCAAACTTATAAAATAGTCACCCCAGATTGGGTAACGTTGCCAGATAACCAACTTAACTATCTGGGTACACAGTTAAGCTTTACTGAGTTCGAAGGAACAACGGTTAAAACATTATTAAAAGAGGCGTTAAACAGTAACTAGATGCCAGTAAGTTGCTGTACATAGAGGCTAGTAAATAGTGGCTAGTTAGGCGCAAAAACCAACTTGGCGCATGTTTTGCTGTTAGTACGTCCTACGGACTAGCAATATTAAGAACTAGCATGCAAGTTGAAAAATCACCTTTATCACTATTCAATTACATTGGTAATTCAAGCAATACTGACACAGGCTTTGAAAAAGCTATTGCGCGACAAAACTCTAATATCGCCAGTGAAATTCGCAGTTTGCAAAGCGACATATCCCAAGAAAATGTCGATGCCACCCTAGAGCGTTTACAAAATGGTGACAGCAGCCTAAGCCTGCAAACTATCGACAACATGCTCAACTTCAATATGATTTCGGTATCCAAGGATCTACAACAAGTCGCCAACGATCTGGGCATAAACAGCGAGATTAATCTCGCTCAGGTTGATGGTAAATGGCAGGTACAGGGCCTTACAAACGAGGATGGCAGCAACAACAAAGCCCTGCAACAATTGCAAAACTATTTGGATCGCAATAAAGCTTTGCAGGGTAAATTAGACACCATCAACCAATTGTCAGAAATGCTCGAGTTAGGTAAATCGCAAGAATTTGCCAAACAACTACAAGAAGCCGATGTAAGTGAGCCAGATGTAGTCACTTACCTCACCAAAGCCCGTGAATATCTGTTTAGTATTGATAGTTTTAGTTTATCCAGTAAACACCTAACACCGACTTCCCAAGGCGAAGCAGAAAACTTTTTTGCAGAAGTGAAAAATACTTTAGGTTTGAGTGATAACAACAGTTCGGTTTGAGCACATACCTAGCTTAAATAGTTGGTCAATAAATTGCCAGCCCAGGCAAAGATATGCCCTTCAAAGCAGCAGCTAGCAAATAGAGACTAGTGACTAGCTAAAAGACAGAAGCGTTTTAACCACAGAGAACACAGAGAACACAGAGAACACAGAGAACACAGAGAACACAGAGAACACAGAGAAAATATGATAGGTAATATAAATGGGCAATGGGCAGAGCTATTTAACTTAATGCTTGAGCTAATTTCTATATAGATAGACGGCTTTGAGCGATCAAGAGACATTGAAGTTATCGTAGACGAACTCCAGCTATGCCCAAGATAGCTGCCAGTCGATGACATCATCATTCTTTGTATTCAGGTGACTAAGTATCTTTTGGAGCACCAATGGGCCTTCGATGCTCGCTATAACCTTAACCACACCACCGCATCACTCACAGGTTTCAATGTCGATGTTAAAAAACCGTTTAAGTCTTTGCGCCCAGGTCATCGACTAGTGCTTTTGTGTCCGTGTTTTTTCCTGCCCAGTCGGCAATGCTGGTTTTCACAACAGTGGGAGGTGCTTGTTTTGAATTCTGAATTACGTGGAAGCAGGTGAGTAATAGACGAAAAATAGCCTACTTTCACTCCCTAAAGTATATTAAAGAGAGGTAAATATGTAAAACATGAGGCATCATGTATTTTGATTTTAGGAAAAATGACGTTTTATTTTACCTATACTCCATCTGACTAACAGAGAAATTGAAAAGAGAAAATGATCAAGTTCTTCCGCCGTATCCGCCAACGAATGATTAAAGAAAGTAGGTTTTCAAAATATCTGTTTTATGCCATCGGCGAAATAGTTCTTGTGGTTATCGGGATACTGATCGCCTTGCAAATCAACAATTGGAACGAGCAGAGGAAGGTCGACACAGAAATAGTAAAGGTGCTCAAGGAAATCCGCACCAATTTGATCACCGATAATCTGCAGATCCAACAAACCTATAAGTTGAAAGCTGAGGATATCAGAATTCAGTCGGTGCTTATCGAAGCACTAGAAAGTGGAAATATTCCATACGACTCAATTGAGTATCATATGGGAAGGGTAATGATTGTCAGACGAATCGTTCTTGTGGACAACGGCTATCAACTAATGAAGAAATTCGGCTTGGAGCGCATAAAGGACGAAGTGTTTAGGAATGCTTTGATCAACTACTACACCGTTTCAGTAAAGGGAATCTACGACGACACCTTAGACGATGACCTCGAATTCCAGACAGTATTCCTCCCTTATGTACGCAACCATTTTCTCGATTGGAGTTGGGGTAAGTATGGGCACTTAGCAAATTATGAACAAATTAAGGAAGATCATTATTTTCTTACTTCCTTAAAAATAAACCGTATGAACCAAGAAAGCACAGTGCAAGCCTTGGAAAGAGGAGCGTCGGACATACAAGAGCTTATTCCTATTCTGGACAAAACAATAATGGAATATGATCAAGGTATTTAGGTCGTTTTGTAAAGCGATACTTATGGAAAGTATCACCCATAAATACTTGAAATATACTTTGAACAGCACGATCAAAATATCCAAACCCGCACGAGAGAGAAGAGACGGTTATTCCTGTTAATCCAGAGATAATTTCAAAAAGTAGCTGACAAGACACACATCGTAAGAGAACAAGAAAATGGACTTTGCCTAAAACTGCTTTGGTGGCACCGCCAATACCTTTCCCGCATATATAGTTTCAGCACAAAAAAGGCTTATTTTAAGGGCGAATGGCAAGGATGCCATTTGAGTGGAAGTTGGAGTGATTCATTTGGAACGGCAACGCGGTTGGCGCCCATAAATCAATCTGCGGGGTTAGGTTCGCTGAAATGTATCATTCTGCACCAAGTTTACCGTTCAACCCGTTAAGTTATTTAGTCCGCTTTGGTGACGAAGCGGAACAATTATTGGGTTGAATTCAACTCGAATAAACAACTATTTAGTGACAAAAGCAATAGTGTCATATCCAATATCAAATGACTCCAATTGGCAAAAACTTCCCCATCAGGTTTAGCGCTCGACTGACCGCTTTTAGGCTCGAAGCTACCTGTCAACCCAGCCCTTTTCAACTTCTGCAAATGTTTAGATTATCAGTTAGCTGTCGGCCACACTAAACTGCCTTCGCCCTGCTAGGCTGGGACAGCTAGCGGATAATATCCGAGGGAGGAA
>NZ_LSNE01000005.1:916897-925268 GCF_001565895.1 Paraglaciecola hydrolytica | reverse complement strand
ATTCCGAACTCAGAAGTGAAACGCATTAGCGGCGATGGTAGTGTGGGGTCTCCCCATGTGAGAGTAGCACACCGCCAGGCTCCCAATTAGAAGAAAGGCTACCTGTTTAGGTAGCCTTTTTTTATGCCTGCTATTTAGCCGATTACAGTTCATTTTTTAACGCCAAACAGGTAACCTTGCTTCTAAGCGCTGCCGCGCAACACAAACTCACATGAAAGACCATACCCATCGGATATCATTCAAACTTCGATGTTCTGCATTCTTCTTAGCGTATCAACCCATCCCTGGTGACGCGCACCAGCCTGACCATCCATGGTCAGTCGTTCAGTCAACCACGCTGCTACGCAGCTAAAAACGGTTGCCTTCACCCCTCGGTAATTGCTCCTGCATTACCCTACCTTCCGCCATCCGTGGCGGTCGCATGTGAGAGTAGCACTCGGCAACTGCTCCTGCGTTGCTCTACCTCCTGCATCCTTGCAGTCGACCGCCAGGCTCCCAATTAGAACAAAGCCACCTTAATCGGGTGGCTTTTTTCGTTTCTGCAGTCTGTAAAATATCACACCTTTATCGAATTTGATTAAGGTGACTTCGTCCTAAGCGCTGCCGCGCAGAGCAAATCCCACGGTCGTCCTTCAAGGTAATCTCCACTGCGTCGTTAACACATTCCTGATGACCTTCACCCAGTTACCACATCCTTGTGGTGTCGTGCGGCTGGGCGGAGCTGCGCTCCTAAACATACCAGCCTTACCCAGGCTCCCAATTAGATTAAGCCGTTCTCATCGAGAAGGGCTTTTTTATGCCCGCAGATACTGTGCGACGCCAAGCGGATACTCGTGACTATTTTGTCTGGAACAAAATAGAACGACCGCAGGTCGGCCCAAAGGGCGAGTATCAGGATGATACGAGGAACGTGGCCGTGCTGTAGGTGCGGACGTAGTAGCAAAAATCATTGCATAATAACTGCTACTAGCAAATTATAACAAGTACTCGATGGAGTGTTTTTTATGCGTAAGTTGTTACTATATAGATGGTTAAAAAATAGTTGCATCTATATGATGTTGGTTAGTATATTACACCAAGTGGTTTGCACGAAAATGATTGCAAACTATGGTAAATGGGTAACACATAAATGCGTTAATCAAATTAAACCAGATAAATTTACACTAAGGAAAGTTAGCATGCACTACCAACTACCAACTACCAACTACCAATAAATATATTTCCCCTATAGTAATTATCCTGTTACTCCTCTTTCTGCTCAACCCCTACAAAGTTTACGCAACCGATCCAACACTTGATCCACCAGAAACAATCACAGTGACTGGCACAAGACCTGGTAATTATTGGGTATCAACTTGCCGAGGTTCTGAATGTCGTGGAGCGGTAGCAGATGTTATGGATCAAATTATAGCTATGCTTGATAAACAGTATGCTACCTATGAGGATGTAGACAAGATTAAAACCAACATGTGCAGTAAGATGACCAGTAATATTCCAAGTAGTTGCACTACCTTTAGCTCGCAATATACAGGTCCGTATTTAGGGAATGGCCCAGCAACATGGAGTTTTCCGGCGTTAACAAACGGTTGCGGTGCGGGAGGATTACTTGAATCAACATTGACAGCCCTGGCTACCGGCATTAATGGCTTCACGGGTAACTTAGATCAACCATTAACAGGTATTTCCTTTATAAGTGCCTGCAATAACCACGATATGTGTTACGCAACTCAAGGTGGGCAAAACAGTTGTGATACTGCTTTTCTTCGAAATTTAGAAGTAATCTGTAGCAGTTACAGCAGTCAGGGAGGGTGTCTGGATTTTGCTTATACCTATCGAGCTGCAGTTGGGCAGGCAGGTGCCAGCGCCTATAGTAATGCGGGTTTAGCAAAACAATGTAAAAACGTTAAAGAAGATTATATCAAGAATTGCTCATCGTCTAACGGCCCCAGTGGAACCTAAGGAAATGCCCATGAATAGTTTTAAATTACCCGTAGTATTTTTAACAGGCTTAGGGATGGGATACCTATTATTTGCATATTTACAAGACACGTACATTGATAATCCTTTAATACATAACAAGGCGCAAACAACGGAAAAAACATTGGTGGCTAACCAAACATGTAGCTCTAAGTCAGATAACATAGAAGAAAAGCAGGTCGCAGCAAAAGCGGTGCAAAACAACGAGGAATCGTTGGGTTCTATAGCTGAATATCAAGCTATTGAAACAGATAACTATGATGATTTTATTACTACCGTCTCGGCGGAGTCTGCCGGACAATATCAAAATCTTAACGATGATTTATTTAATGCTTTTGCATTTAATAATCAAAAAGAATTAGATCTTGCCTTAGCGAATGGTTTCCCCAGCCCTGAAGAATTGGAATATGTTTACAACAAGGATATGGATGAGTTGATTGCAGATATTCAGGATAAAAGGGATCGAGCTTATTCGAGCGAAAATTCTGATTTTTTTGAGGTTCAAAAATTAGGTGCCTTAGCGTTTAACCGGGGCATGGATGAGTTTGTTGCAATACTCAAACAGTATCGCCCAGACTATAAAGTGGGTGATGCCTTACCTGAATTTCAAGGCCAAAATAAGAGTCAACAACCTGCAGAGCTCGTGCGTGCCTTCGACCGATTCGCTTTATTGCGAAGTTTGTCACATGGTAATCTTGCTGCAAACTACCTTGCTGAAGCTAGGTTTAATGAGCTGAACATCTACAATTATGAAAAATCTGAACTAGATTACTCAAGGTTAACCCAGCTTGCTGTGGCAGAAGTAAAATTAAGGACAGAAAGGATTAGGCGAAGTATCTGGCCCCAGCAATTTAGTGAGCCAGCCGAGTTGATTGCAATAAATGTTGCTTTATTGAATATTGATCAACCTAGCGGTCGTTGTTCTACCAGTAAGAATTAGTTTTAATTTTACAAGGTCACTTAGGTGGCCTTTTTTGTGCCTGCAAATCTTGATAAACCTGCAAAGTATTGCTCCGGAAGTGCGCAGGTTGCGACGAGTATCGGCTGTTAGGCATTGGGCGGACTGATTTCTACCTGTTGACCTTCGCTTAAACGCTCAGCACCACGCACAGCGACACGGTTGCCCGAGCGTAGATTATCATTGCGAATACTCACCCAGTCATCTTGCCCCTGACCGACTTCAACAAGTTCTTTGTGCGCTTTGTTGTCCTGATCGATGACCATCACATAAATACCGTCCTGACGTAAAATCAGCGCGTCGCGGTGGATAGTCAGGGTTTCTTGCGGATGCTGTACCGGTAAACGCGCTTTTAATATTTGTCCGGCAGTCCAGTTACTCAGCTCATCTACTGGTAAGGTGACTCTTAGCTCAAATGACTGCGAGCGGCTATCGGCGGCAGGGATCAATGCTTTGATTGGCACATCCATTTTGATGTTATCGTTCATTACCGTGATACTGGCAACTTGTCTGACAAACGGCAGGTATTTAACCGGTACAAAGATTTTGCCTTCAAGATTTTGGGTATCGAGCATTTGTACTAATTCAGCGCCACGATTGACTTCGGCACCTGCTTCTTGCATGCGTTCGGTTACAACGCCTGAAAAGGGGGCTTTGATGCTGCTGCGGCTTAGTTGCTCGTCAATTTGTTTGAGTTTTAATTCGGCAATTTCCAAATCGGCCTGCGCCAGATCAAACTGAGATTGAGTCTGGTCAAACTGAAAGGCCGAAGCACTGTTACTCGAACGCAAATCAGCTAATCGAGCCAGTTCGCGTTTAAGATAAATCTGATTGATTTTAGCGCGCTTGATTTGAGCTTGTTGTTCAGCTCGTTGCAATTGCAAGGGCAGTGGATCAATACGTGCCACATCATCACCTTTGCGCACTGCGGTGCCCGGCTCTGCCACCCATTCCAGTCGGCCACTCAATCCAGCGGTCAGTTGTACATTATGCCGACTGTATACGCTACCAACTATATCAATGGTGGGCGCTAATAAAGTGGTTTTGATTTCTTCAACCTGAACCGGTTTTAACACTGTGGGAGCTTGTTGTGCCAGGGCTAAGGGCAGACAAGTATTTAGCAGCAATAAACAGGCGAGTGGTTTGAATACAGAAAAAGGGTTTATTTTCATGTTAGATATCCTTAAGACTTCGATAATGCCTGAGCACTAGCTATTAATGACGACTGCCCGGCATGACTACTGGCTTTAGCTTCGTTAAGGCGTAGCAAAGCGGGTAATAAAATCAGGGTAAATAATGCACTGATCGACATTCCACCTACGATAACAGTGGCCAGTCCACGATAGATTTCAGAACCAACACCGGGCATTAACATTAGCGGTAACATGCCAAACAAACTGGTCAGGGTGCTCATGTAAACCGGTCTGGCTCTAATTTGGATGGCCTGGGCGACAGCGGCTTGTACTGATAAACCTTCACGCTGAGCAGTGCGAGTCTGATCGACCAGTAAAATAGCGTTGTTGACCACCAGGCCAAGTAAAATGATAAAGCCAATCATGGTGAGTAAATCCAATGATTGAAAAGAAAATAAATTGAGTAAGCACAAGGCAACAACGCCCCCACCGACAGCCATCGGCATTACGGTAAGTACCAGCAAACTGTCGATGGCAGACTTGAATAAGGCACTCATTAATAAAAACAAGATGACAATCGCCAGCGCAAAATTTAGTAGCATATCTTCGATGGCATGATTCATCTGGTCGGCATTGCCGGCAACCTGCAAACTGGCGTTAGCAGGTAAAGCCGCTGCAATTTTATTAATAACATGGGTGTTTAATTGTTCCATTGCTTCTTCAAGAGATAAGTTTTCAGGTGGGCGAATAATCAAACTTATTGTACGTTTACCGTCTACTCGTCTGAGCTGGGTAGGTCCAACCGTGCGGGTAACCGCCGCTAATTCACCAAGTGTTTGCACACCTGCAAGTGGGGTATACATTGGCATCGCTGCCAGTTGTTCAGGCGTGCGCCATTTGTCGGCGCGCAGGATCACATTCATGCGGTCATTACCGTCAAAGTATTCGCTGATAAACATCCCGCCGGTAAAGGCACGTACCGCATTGGCCACATCCATGCGATTCAAACCAGCTTGCGTGATACGCTGGTCGTTAGGTTGCAGTTGTAATTCAGGTTCGGCCATAGACAGGGCTGGTACTGGTTGAGCACTGGTTTGTGGCATAGTCTGGCTAATGGCTTCGATACCCACCTGCGCGGCACGCATTAGGCCGTCCATGTCAGCACCTTGTAAATTGAGTTCAATGGAGCGGCCATTGCCGCCCGATACATTAATCATCGAACCTCTGAATAAAAACACCTGAGTATCGGGCAAACCCGCCAGCACTTTTTCTCTGACCACAGTCATCAGTTCTTCTACCTGGGTAGGATCATCCGCATAAATAAACCCACCGGTAGCGTTTGGGCCATAACTGTAAAAGTTATAACTTTTCACTTTGGGCCGCATATCGCCATGCATGTATGGGCCGATGCTATTTTTGAAACGTTGGGCAAATTCTTCATCGAGAAACTTAATATTGCCGCCAGGTGGCAGATTGAGCGAAAAGAAAAATCCATCGATGGGCGCGCGGGGCATAAAGTCGGTGCGGGGCATCAGTAATATGATTGCCAAAGCAGAGGCAGACATCAGGCCAGCGATCCAGGTTAAGCGCTGAGTCAGGGTGTTGGTTAGGCGCATTAACAGTGTTGTCAGGCGCTGCCAATAAAGTTCAAAACGATCAGAGGTAACGTCGTTACTGAGCAAGTAGTAGCTAGCCACCGGTAACACCGTAATCGCGGTTAATAATGACGCGATAACTGCCACACTTAAAGTCAGAGCTAAATCAGAAAACAGCTGACCTTCAACACCTTGCATAAATAAAATCGGCAAAAATATCGCCACACTGGTGGCAGTAGATGCAAACAAGGCACCGGTTACTTGTGTGGTGCCTTTGATTACGGCTTTTTTATTATCTAAACCTTCACTGCGCAAACGTACAATATTTTCTTGCACGATGATCGCGGCATCGAGCACTAATCCCACCGCAAAGGCTAAGCCCGCCAGTGATATTACGTTAAGGCTGCGGCCAAGCAGATTAAGCGCCAGAAAGGCCACCATAACTGACAGCGGAATCGTCATGGCAATTAGCAAAGTGGCTTTCCAGCCACGTAAGAAAAACCACAAAATTCCCAGCGCCAATAACACACCAAGGCCGAGATTACTTTGTACCAGTTTGAGTGCATTACGGATATGCACCGACGAATCAAAACTCAGGTCAATCATCAGTCCGGCGTCGCCCAAGGCACCTTTATTCAGCTCGTCTATTGCCTGATTGATGTCATCCAGCAAGGTCACAGTATTGGCTTCACTGGCGCGTGAAATGGTAATGTAATAAGCAGAAGCCCCGTTTCGCAGGGTAAAGCCCTGACGATCAACCAAGGTATTTTCGACCTTAGCCACATCGTGTAAATAAACTGGGCGCTCACCACTATAGGCAATGATCATATCGGCCAACGAATTTACATCATATTGCCCGGCAAACCTGACGGTATACTGGCGGCGGCCTACATCGGCAAAACCACCCGATACGTTGCTGGCACGGGCAACGATATTGCTGACCTGATTGATTGAAATACCCATTGAAGCCAGTTTGTAAGGGTCAAAAGTGATGCGCAGTTCCCGTGGCTGGCGACTATTAAGATTTACCTGGCTGATCCCGGCTATGCGGCTTAAGCGTGGGCGCACAACATCTTCAATCAAATCCTGATACTGAGACATGGAGGATTCGTTACCTGGTAAGGTTCTGACTAACAATGACGCAGCATTAGGACCACCACCGCCACCACCTACTGATACCACGGGTTCAAAGGCATCCAGCGGAAGTGGCGGTGCTTGGTTTAAATTATTCAGAACATCGAGCATGGCACTTTGCATGTCGGTACCCACATCAAAACTCAGGGTGATATTGCCAAAACCCTGCTGAATATTAGTGGTCACTTCAGTGACACCGCGAGTGTTTTTAACCACATTCTCAATGGGTTCGATAATCACAGATTCGATTTCTTCAGGAGCAGCGGCACGCCAGCCGGTGCCAATTGAAATTTGTGGTTGTTCGATATCAGGGGTTAATTGCACGGGCAGGTTGAGTAATGAAATACTGCCAAACAAGATAACCAGCGCGGCGATGACTAAAATTGCTGCAGGATTTTTGATTGATGCACGGGTGAAATTCATCGACTGATTCCTCAGCTACAACATGTGTAAATAAGATGTTAGCGTTTCGCAGAAGTGTATAGGCAAGTTGTTCAAGGTGTTAGGTGCACTCGTTGACTGGGGTGTTTTGTGCGACAAACATTAAAATTTACAAGTTTTGTTACGTTCTCTACGAGGTTTGTTATTTTGGACTAAAGTGGTTTAATGGCAGGTAGGGTTTACTCAGGGAGCACAAGACATTGTCACAATCAGCGAGTTATCAGTTTGTTATGCGTGGTGAAAGCATGACCCGTATCGAGACTTTTGTGGCAGCCTCGTTTGCCTTTGCCATCACTATGATGGTGATCTCCTTGGGAACCATCCCCGACAATATGCAAGAGTTTATACTAGCGACCAAACAAATCCCTGCTTTTTGTGCCAGTTGCGCACTCATAATCTGGATTTGGAATACCCACGCTAAATGGAGCCGTCGCTTTGGTTTAGAGGACGGGCCAACCATTTTTTTAAGCAGCGCGCTGATTATTTTAGTGCTGATTTATATCTATCCACTGCGACTGATGATGCAGGGTTTGTTTTACACCGTTAGTGGCGGTTATTTTCCAGTATCAATCAGCTTTAGTAGCGGTGAAGAAGTGCGCTTTATGTTTGCATTTTATAGTTTGGGCTTTTTGCTGTTATGCCTTAATTTTATTGCCTTGTATTGTTATGCGCTTAAACAGAGGCATTCACTTAATTTGTCGCCACTTGAGGTTTTTGACAGCCAATCCGAGGTGATTACCTGGTTAGGTGCTGCGTCAGTCAGTGCCGTGTCCATTGCCATTTCTTTGTTTAGTGTGCACATTGACTGGTCGGGTTTTGTGTTTTTTGCCTTGTTTCCAATGATGACAGGGCTTGGGTTTTATCGTGGTAACTTGCGCAAAAATTTGATTGTTAAATTGACGCAGGAAGTCGTACCCTCTCCTAATAGTGATTAAAATTTGAACTTATAGATTTAATCCCTTATCGTTGATTTAAAAGAATAAAGAGCAGGACGCATGACATTTTTTACTGAGTTAAAACGCCGTAATGTGTTTAAGGTGGCCAGTGTGTATTTGGTTACGGCGTGGATCATCTTACAAATCGTTTCAGTGATTTCCCCCGCGTTACACTTACCTACTTTGTTTAGCACTGTT
>NZ_LSNE01000005.1:867561-916887 GCF_001565895.1 Paraglaciecola hydrolytica | reverse complement strand
CGAACTCAGAAGTGAAACGCATTAGCGGCGATGGTAGTGTGGGGTCTCCCCATGTGAGAGTAGCACACCGCCAGGCTCCCAATTAGATTAAGGGCTATCCGCAAGGGTAGCCCTTTTTTTATGCCAGAAATTTAGGCTTCCGAGTATCAAGCCCTCCCTGGTGAACTAACCAGCCCGACATCCTTGTCGGTCGTTCAGACGGGCAAAGCTGCGCTTCGCAAAAGCCTCCGCCCTCACCCATACCCATCGGGAAACTGCTAAGTTGCATCGTTGTGCATAAACTTCAAAGTAACAACCCGTCCTTGGTGTTGCGCACCAGTCACAACATCTCGATAACTGCTCCTGCGTTATTCTACCTTCCACCATCCATGGTGGTCGCATGTGGTGCCGTTCAACTGGGCGCAACTACGTTGCTAAAAAATCCAGTTTCACCCCCATGTGAGAGTAGCACTCGGCTCTGGCATCCTGCTTCGCCCTACCTCCTGCATCCCTGCAGTCGACCGCCAGGCTCCCAATTAGAACAAAGCCACCTTAATAGGGTGGCTTTTTTCGTTTCTGATGGTCGCAAAACAACAGGCCTTTATTGAACTTGATTAAGGTGACTTCATTCTAAGCGCTGCCGCGCAGAGCAAATCCCAAAGGGCAACCATACCCATAAAGTGTTATACAATACAGATTCTCGTAATACCATCCCATCTTAATGGTTGATCACCAACCAATCTCGAGAGTACATTCTGCTAACGTGGTTTAGATCGCTAATAAAGTTATTCCAAGCTTTGCTACAAACATCGAGTACTGCGTCATAGGACTCTAAGCAACGATTAGCCAAGTGCTACTGACGTAGCCGACCTATATAATTACTAAAAGAGATTAATCTTCTCCTGCAGAGAGGCTTGTTCCTGTTAATGTTTTTTTACGATATCTTCTAAGCGTTTGATCTGCTTTTCATTATAAGTACCTGTATATAAACGGCGCATGGTGCCATCGCGGTAACTTTGTTCGAGAGCTTGTTGCCATTGTTGCACCCTTTTGGTATCGACATCTTTGGAAAATGCCAAATAAAGGGAAATTTGCGATAGGGGAAAAACGGGCATAAGTTTTATTTGTGGATCGAGTTGTGACGCTAAATCTTCAATTGAGCGCTCATTATAGGGTGCAACATCTACCTTTCCTTGGATCATTAATTTTGCGCAGTTATCTTCGTTAACCGTTTGCACCAGATTAATGCCAATACGAAATCCCAGATCTTCAAGATACTTTACATAACTTGAGCCGCGATTGGCGCAGGCAATGAGTTTATTATTGATGTTTTGTTTAGTGAGTGGCGCTGACATTTTGCCTTGCCGTGCATACAAAGCAATGTCGTAAATTTTGAGTGGCCCTACCCAATGAAACCAGTCTTCCCGTTCTGCTGATCTGATGGTTTCAAACAAGCCAATGTTAGTTTGGGTTTTAGCTAGTTCAAGTGCTCTAGCCCAGGGAAGTAGTTCGATATTGGTTTTTTCGCCTAAACGCTCACTTAAAATGCGTAGCAGTTCGACAGTGTTACCTGCAACTTTCCCTGAATCATCCAGATAGCCACCTGGTGGACTATGCTCTGTTAGCAGTGTAAGGCTGGGCCAGATTTGTTGATTGACGAGGTTTTCAACGACTAAGGTTTGTTTAGTTTGAGTGTGTTCATTAGAGTTGAATAGATCAAGGCTAAGATAGGCTGGTAAAGTGCTACAAATTAAAAATACGATGGCCCAAATATACTTCATGACTAAGTCTTATTCCTGAACATTGTGAGTATTGGAGACAGTGTAAAATGTTTGCCGTAATTCATTGCGAGCATAGACAACTATCGTTTGAGTAACAACTGTGATTTGCGCTGATCAATCTTAAAATCAAACTCACGCAAAAAGTTCATACCTAATAAGCCATTTACGTTATCTATGTTACGCATGGGCAAAACGACGACTGAAATATTCTCGACCACAGCATGATTTAGTTTCAACTCACTGAATTGATACATGGGAGCTAATACTGGCCCAGACGCAGTATTCACACTAAAGCGGCCAACAAAATTGACTTTATGGCGGTTGCTTAAGCCATTAAAGTATTGTCGCGAGAGGGCGGTAATTGAGGCTCCTGTATCAATCAGTAAGGCCACGTTATTGCCACTCAATAGGCCGTTAACAATATATTGGTCGCCTATTTGCAGTAATTTAATGCTCATATTGGCGGCTTTGTGGGCAGTACTGTCGGCGGACATTGAATCATCCCCACCATACTCATTGGCAGATGAAGCCGTTAAATTTAGTTGACGAATTCGCTCTGATGCCGGGTCGTCAAAATCAAGACTCGCCAGAATGTTTTCCATCAGATTAAATTGATTTTGCTGGGCATAAGCCTCGGCTAAGGCGAGTATATAACTGCGGTTTTGGGGTTCGAGTTGTAATAGCGGTTCAACAAATATTGCCAAAGTATCCCAACTGTAAGCGCGTTGTAACTGACTAATCGTCTGGCCACTTAGTTCGCTAATACGGTTGTGTATTTCCTGATATTGCGCCGCACTCATTGGTAGCTTAGTTAGACTGTAATAATGAGCAATAGCATCACTGAGCAATTCAGTTTTAACATTGAGCTGGGCTTCGAGTAATAAAAAATCCATATCTAAGGGGTGTTGCTGTAAATAGTCACGTAGTAACAGGCGCAATTCAGTGTAATCTTCTTCAAGCAGTAAACTTGCAGCCTGCGCTAACAGGTCACTTCGATTGTCATTTTGCGGAACTGATTTTCGTTGTGCAGTTAAAGTCGTTATGTTGTCATTTTGATGTGAAAGTACATTTTCATCAGGTGCAAGGTTATGATTAGCAGGTGTTTGATTGCCTGCCGGGCTTGCTTGGTTTTTAGGGGGAGTATAGGGTTTTGAAGCTGAAGTCATGCCATAAATCAAATATACGTTTAATGTCACTGACACTAAACAAATTAGCCATAAAAGAGGATGGCCCCTCATTGTACCGTAACCGCAATTTTAGCCTGCCCATAAATGTGCGCAAACTCGGCAGGCATACGCTTAGCTTTGCCGGTAGATAAGGCGATGCATACAAAATCAGTACGGGCGCTGAGCAGTGTTTGACCATCACTAAGGCGGATAAACTGAAATTCACGGCTTAGTTTTAATCTTTGGTCACATTCTACAATCCAAGTTGCGCAAGCAACTTGATCAGCTAAATAAGCTGCACCCAGATAGGATATTTCATGGCGACTAATTGCCATGCCACGATCTAAGGCTTGATATTGTTGGATGGTTAAACCTAGCTGATTAGAATGTGCCCAGGCAACTTTTTCTAACTGACTCACATAAACCACGTTATTGGCATGACCATAATGATCGATTTGCTCGCTAGTAACCGTCCACTGGGTGACAAAAGGTTGAGCATAACGCCAGTTAAGTTGTGTAAGTGGTACTGGCATTTTAGGCCAATAGGGTGGGCAAGGGGTTAGGCATATTCAGGTCAAACATCTGATCTTTTAATCCTTGTTCAAAATGTACTATGGGTAAAATAAAATCGTCAACATTGCTGATGGGTTTAAAGGCTTTATAACCAGAGTCGATAAATTGATGTAGGGTATAAACCCCCGCTATTTTGGCTGGCTTGCGGGATAACATCAGTAAACTCGAAACACCACGTATATTGACTGCTTGAGCTAAATCTTTGCCCATAACTTCAATGAGATGAATTTGTTGCTGGCGCATATTGGCGTTGTTGCAGGCTCGATACGCAGCAAGGTAAGTCTCACGGTTAATGATGATGTCATCTAATGCTTGGTCTTTCAGCTGTTTAGCTAAGGCAAAGTCGAGTTCATAAGTTAAAGCATTTAATTCTAGGGCAGAAGCCAAAGACTGTAATGCGCTAACAGGCAGTAACAAAGCCATCTTGGGCACAACTCGTATTATGTCCTGATCTCGTTGGCTGAAATTTTTGGGGCCATATAACTCATGTACAAAAAAATCCAAGGCGACTTGGTAATTTTTTTGTTGATAAATCGCCTGATGGCTGAGTAATAATCGCTGACATTGCCAACTTTGCACCGCGCTGATAGTACTTAGTAGACCGGCTTTTTCGGCAATTTCCTGCATGGTATGTACGCTATGCAGGTGACGTAGAATGTGTTTACTAATATCCGTCATAGACTAGGAATAACTTCCATTGATAGCTCTACTCGGTGTGAGCCTATAAAACTTGCCATAGCTTGGCGTAATATAACTCTGAAAACAATAGCTGGAAGTCATCAGGGCTTCAGTTTAAAATGCGCGCCCTTATGAGAAGTACACACAATTACCCCATATCATCACGAGAATCCGGCTTGTCCTTGGCTGAACTTACAGCACCCCTTTGTTTTATGGATAAGGGTGTTAAAGAGCAAGTATTTAACTATCAGGATTTAATCAACTTATTTGGCCAAACATTTTCACGTAGCGAAAATACCATTTTAGTCAGAGGCGAGGCAGAACCTATTTATTTGCCGGCTGACAGACAACATCGGCAACATCGCATCATCTTTGCTCACGGTTATTTTGCCAGTGCCTTACATGAGATCGCCCATTGGTGTTTAGCAGGTAAAACACGCCGTTTATTAGAAGACTACGGCTACTGGTACAGTCCGGATGGACGTGATGCAAAGCAACAAGTTGAATTTGAGCAAGTCGAAATCAAGCCTCAGGCCATTGAGTGGGCATTTTCAGTGGCTTGTGGCAAAAACTTCAGAGTGAGCACCGACAATCTTAATGGTGCGCCAGTGGATGTTATTGGTTTTACGCATAATGTGCGTCAACAGGCAATCGCTTATATACAGAATGGATTTCCTCCCAGAGCTCAAATATTTATCGATGCTTTAGTCGCTTTTTACGGTACAGCAAAACCAACAGAGCGAGATTTTGATGTCTGACAAACCCTTTACACTTGGTCTGATTATTAACCCCTATGCTGGTATTGGTGGTGCGCTGGCATTAAAAGGCAGTGATGGTGCTGAGATCCGCAGCAAAGCTTTAGCGTTAGGCGCACAAAAAAAAGCCGCTGACAAAACCCGTTTGGCACTGGACGAAATTAGCCAATTAAAAGACAAGGTACATATATTGACGGCGGCCGGTGAAATGGGCGAAGACTTAGCCAAAGCCATGGGGTTTACCTATACCTTGGTATACCAGAGTAACAACA
The DNA here is from genome assembly GCF_001565895.1 of Paraglaciecola hydrolytica. Taxonomy (GTDB): domain Bacteria; phylum Pseudomonadota; class Gammaproteobacteria; order Enterobacterales; family Alteromonadaceae; genus Paraglaciecola; species Paraglaciecola hydrolytica. The sequence continues at coordinate 911,683 of NZ_LSNE01000005.1, read as the reverse complement.
TACAAACCGAAGGCAGCGATACCGAAGCCACGGCAAAGGCTTTGTTAGCTCAGCACGTAGATTTAGTATTATTTGCCGGTGGCGATGGTACAGCTCGTAATATTTGCCATGTTATTGACCAGCATATTCCCGTATTAGGAGTGCCTGCAGGTTGTAAAATTCATTCAGGGGTTTATGCCATTACTCCACAAGCGGCTGGTCGAGTATTGTCTCAGGTGATCCAAGGACAAATAGTTAGTTTGAATCAAGCTGATGTTATGGACATCGACGAGGATCTCTTCCGCCAAGGGCGTGTCAATGCGCGGCAATATGGCGAGATGCAAGTTCCGACAGAATTGCGTTATATACAGGCGGTTAAAATGGGAGGCAAAGAATCAGACGAACTGGTACTCACTGATATCGCCGCCCACATAATCGATATCATGGCTGAACATCCACAGCATTATTTTATTATGGGTTCGGGCTCCACCGTGGATTTTGTGATGCAGGAGCTTGGCCTTGCTAATACCTTGCTGGGGGTTGATTTAGTCAAGGATCGGCAGCTAATCGCCAGTGACTTGACTGCCGACACATTACTCGATTACGTAAAAAATCAAGCAACAAAATTAGTGATCACTTTAATCGGTGGTCAAGGCCATATCTTTGGTCGTGGTAATCAGCAACTCAGTCCGGCTGTGCTCCGTTTTGTGGGTAAAGAAAACATTTTGTTGATTGCCACTAAAAATAAACTTAATAGTCTGGCTGGCAAAGCATTAGTTTCTGATAGTGGTGATATGCAGTTGGACCGTGAGTTGGCTGGTTTGATGCCGGTGATCACCGGTTACCGTGATCAGGTGCTTTACCCGCTGGCTGATCTCGAAAATTTACCTAGTAAGCAATTAAGTTAAGAAGTAGAAACACCAATGACAATTACAACGATAGTAGAACACGCAGAAACCTATTTTAGTGATGTAGTAGACAAGGGCAGTGATCAGCAGCTTTTTATTGCTGGTTATTTACATGGCCATTTTTCATTAGTACTGGCTACCGTTGCCCAACAAAATATGCAATCGGTGGAGCAGTTTAAAGCCGTTTTACTGGCAAGCCTAGAAAATGCTTTTGCGAAACAAGAACTTGAACTACAGGATCAAATCGAAACTAAGACCTTAGTTGATCAACTATTTTCTCTGGAATCTGTGTTGGCTTGATGCATCACTGAGATATTTACTTACAAGTTGGCGGTTAATTTATTGGTCTGTAAAACTTGCTAAGTGACAAAAAAACGCTATTGTTGGTTTTTTGTCTCTGCGGAATTGTTGGGTAAGTCATGGATTTTAACGGATTAATAAACAAATACGGAACCTTGCGTTTTGCTCCAGATGGCAAAGACGAAACTGGCGCTTTTATGCTTATTGATGAATATAAAATTCATGTTAGGCAAGATGATTTAGCTATAGTTCTGGGTTTACCCGTTAGTGAAATTCATCCGCTGATTGACAGCTATTCACGCATCACTCGTTAACGTTTAAATAAACTCACCAAAAAGGTGTTGCTGTCAACATACATTCTACCTATTAGTGTTGTACCCTCTGAACTCAGCGTTAAACTTGCCTCTACTTCAAAACTCATTACCAACAAATAGAGCCCACCCAACTTATACCAATTCCATTAATTTCTCGCTGAGTGTACAGTTATTTAATGGAGTTGGTATTACATAAACTTGACGCCATCAATAGTGCCTCCGTCGTTACCTATATTGGTAACGCTGGCGGCAAATTCACGTCAACTCAGTTCGCTAGTTCTTGTTCAGCTAACAAGCGTTTTTTGCCCTGTGATATAAATAATTCGTCAAGTTCTTGCTGGCGTTTAAGTGCTTCTATTTGACCTTGGTACGCTTCTGCAATGAAAACTTTCGACCGATTAACGGACACTTCTGTTTTTGCACAGCGATTAACATTAAAACCATCGGTAGCTGCATATAGGCTAGAGATTTAGTCAATTTCGAACTCTCGCCGGATAAGGCTTCTGATCAAAAAACGATTGGGATTGAGGGCATCAAGTATTGTGATAGGCAGGGGCAAAGGCTCGGCACAGATTTGGCTCGCCAAAACTTCTGCCAGTAGTGGCGCAGTGGTAAGCCCTCGGGAGCCTAATCCATTAAGCATGTAAAGGTTGGTGTAATCTTTAGCGACGGGGTAACGCTGAGCAGGCAAGGCCTTATATAGATCAGGATATTGTTGTAGTTGACTGGCTGTATCGGGGATCGCACCAACCATGGGTAAGTGATCGGCCGTGCCACAACGGACAGCCGCGCGCCCTTGGCATTGCCCTGAAATTTGTTGGGCCCAGTCACTTAAGGCAAGAGACTTTTTATGCATATTCAGATTAGTGCTTTGTTCAGTCACCCGATAATCACAATTGTAATCGCCTTTGATGTAGGTCGATCCTAAGGCATGGATATTGTTATATGCCGGTGTTAAATAACCTTTATGACAGATAACAGTGGCTAAAGGGCTAAGTTCGGCATTACTCGTTATGTGTTCAACCTGACCTCTGACACCGTTGAGAGGCATGGTGCTGAGTTGTTTAATATTCGCAAAATCACTGCCGGTAGCGAGGATCACGATATCCGCGTCTACTTGACTTTGATCACTAAAACTAAGCTGCCAACCTTGGTTTATCTGCGTTAAATGCTGAAGTTGTTTGGCACAATGTACTTCAGTGTTAGCTTGATGAAACAATGACTTAACCAAAGCAGGAGGATTAAGCCAGCCGCCGTGAGGGAAAAACAAACCCGCATAAGGCAGCTCAATATTGGCGATGTTGCTGGCTTCAGCTGGATCTAACCAACGTACTAACTCTTCGCTCCACACGCCTTGTTCAATTAGATTTTGATAACGTTGGGCTACCTTGTCGCTAAAGGCTAGCTGGATCACGCCACACCATTGATGTGCAAAAGAAGGGGGCGCAGATGCGTTGCCGTTTTTGTTCAAGGCCCGATAAAACCGACTGGCATATAAATAGGCTAAGGCATGAAATTGGCTGGCTGTATTGGCTACCGAATTAAGGTGAGGGTAGAGCGCGCCCTGATGATTACCCGATGCGCCTTGTGCTATGGTTGCATCTTGACAATAAACATCACATTTAAGACCTCGTTGGCTCAGGGCATAAGCACAATTTGCCGCGGCTAAACCGCCACCGATTACGGCAATTTTGGCTTGATTGGTTTTATTGAGGTCGCTTAGGTAAGCAGGAGCGCGATTAAAATAAGGTTTGGGCCAGCGCATTGCTGATTTACTGATTAGCTTACCACGTAAATTATGGCGTTTTTGACTGTGGCCAGGCTGTTTTTCAACTGAAAAACCAGCATCCTGCAATCCTCGTTTCACTACTCCCGCGGCGGTAAAAGTTGCGTATGTGCAATCTTGTTTTGCAAGCCGAGCCATTTGCGTAAATAAATCTTGAGTCCACATTTCTGGGTTTTTACTCGGTGCAAAACCATCCAGATACCAGCAATCTACTATGCCAAATTCACCTGCAGACCATTGGGGTAGCACGTCATGCACATCACCTAGCCATAAATCCAAGCTTACCTTGCCATTAAAAAACTCAAGGCGATGACAGCCACCCACGTTGATGGGGTATTGCTCGATCAATTCTTGGCTAAACAGACTTAACTCTGGGTAAAGTGCTAGAGCTTGGATTAAATCCGTTTTTTTAAGTGGGTATTTTTCCACGGTTAAAAAATGCAGTTTGAAATCAGCAATATTTTTCTGAGTGTGCAGTTGAGCATAAAGCGCCAGCGTAACTAAAAAATTTAAACCTGTACCAAAGCCGGTTTCAGCGATGACAAACTGGGCTGCAGGCCAATCATCCCAGCGCTGAGGTAGTTGATTATGCTGTAAAAATACGTGCTGGGTTTCTTCAATGCCTAATGAGTCAGAGAAATACAGATCATCAAATTTTTCCGCAAAAGGGGTGCCATTTTGATTAAAATGAATAGCGGCGTGTATTACTTTCAAGAACTATTTTTCCTGTTGACTGTCATCATAATGCTATTAAATACGGCTTAGCCTAAGCTGTGGGGGTAGTTTAAGGTATCGAGTTAGTTGCAACAAATTATCATTACAAGACAATGTCAGTTAGAATCAGTAACTGTAGGTAAAGCAGCCGAGTAAAGAGCAGACCAGTTTACACGGTAAAATCATTAAAATATGCGGCAAATTTTAGTTGAAGGGTTAAGCATGAGAAGAGCGGTAATCACTGGACTTGGTATCGTATCCAGTATCGGTAACAATAAAGAAGAAGTCACACAGTCTCTTAGAGATGGGCGTTCGGGTATTACTTACTCAGAGGAGTTTGAGCAAGCTGGTATGCGCAGCCATGTGTGGGGCAAGGTTAATATTGATCTTGATGCACTTATTGACCGTAAAATTAAGCGTTTTATGGGCGATGCCGCTGGTTACGCTTATGTTGCTATGCAACAAGCCATTGAAGATTCAGGCCTGAGCGAAGACATGGTATCTAACGTACGTACCGGCATTATCGCGGGTTCGGGTGGAGCTTCTTCACAAAATCAGGTTGAAGCTGTTGATATCCTGCGTGAAAAAGGTGTAAAGCGTATTGGGCCATACATGGTTACCCGTTGTATGGGTAGTACGGTTTCTGCGTGTTTAGCCACACCGTTCAAAATTAAAGGTGTGAATTATTCGATTAGTTCAGCCTGTTCTACCAGTGCTCACTGTATAGGTAATGCCCTTGAGCAAATTCAGTTAGGTAAACAAGATATTATTTTCGCTGGTGGTGGTGAAGAATTACATTTCACCTTGTCAGCAGAATTTGACGCCATGGGCGCTTTGTCGACTAAGTACAATGATGATCCAAGCAAAGCTTCACGTACCTATGACGCTAACCGTGACGGTTTTGTCGGTGCTGGCGGCGGCGGTATGGTGGTAGTTGAAGAACTCGAACATGCTTTGGCTCGCGGCGCTAAAATCTACTGTGAAATTGTTGGTTATGGCGCAACGTCAGATGGTGCAGACATGGTCGCTCCTTCTGGTGAAGGTGCAGTGCGTTGTATGCAACAAGCCATGCAAGGTTTAGATAAACCTATCGATTACATCAATACTCACGGTACTTCTACACCGGTAGGTGATGTCAAAGAGTTATGGGCTATCCGTGAAGTATTTGGCAATGACACACCTCCATTGAGTGCAACTAAAGCCATGACAGGCCATGCTTTAGGTGCTGCGGGTGTTAACGAAGCTATCTATAGTATTTTGATGATGGAACACGGCTTCATTGCGCCTTCAATTAATATTGAAACACTAGATGAGCAAGCAGTCGGCATGGATGTAGTAACCACTACTCGCCAAGCTGAATTGACGACAGTAATGTCAAACAGCTTCGGTTTTGGTGGCACTAACGCAACCTTGGTGATGCAAAAATACAAAGCGTAATTTTTTAGCGTGTTTGAATTTCAAAAAGCCGTTCAATTGAACGGCTTTTTTTGATTCTTAAGTCATGATTAAACTTGGCTCAAACTCAATAACCTTGATTTATCAAATAAGGTGATTTGCCCATAGTGGACTTTTAATAGGCCTTCAGCCTGTAACTCCTTCAATATTTTATTCACTGTCTGTCGTGAGCTATGCAGCATTAGGGCTAAAGACTCTTGTGAAATTGTGAGCTTAAATAAACCTGCATCACTTATGATACTGCCTGTAGGCCACAGCTCCAAACCTTCTGCTAACAATAACAAACGCCGACAGAGCTGCCCTTTTAATGACAGGCTAGCCATTTCATCAATAAGTTTGAATGTTGTGCGCACACGTTGGCACAGCAAACGCATAAAATGAGGATATAAATTGGGTTGTTTAGCTAACAATTGCTCGAAATCTTGATTGGATAACTTCAATAAAATACAGTCTTGTTCGGCAATAGCATCATGGGTGCGGGGCAAACCATCAAACATCGATATTTCGCCAAACCAATTACCTACTTGTAGCCAAGTTAAAATCAGTTCTTGTCCAGCGAGTGTTAGGTTACTAACACGCAGTTTGCCACTTATTAAACAATATAAACCATCCACTTTATCGCCTTTGCGATGCAAATAGTGCCCTTGTTTTAGCTGTTTAGTCGTCCCTGTTGTCACAATTGTTTGTTGTAATTCAATGGGCAAACTACTAAACCATTGGCTTTGTTGTAGGGTAGGGAGCAGCAAATCAAATTCCATAGTGATTAGTTTATCCAATTGTCTATTTGGCGACAGTTTATTATAGGGCTCTTCGCTTATGTTGGTGACAATTAATTAACAATCAATGGAGAGCGATAATATGAATTCAGTTAAACAGCAAGTCTCAGCACAGGAGTGGCAGTTAAGAGTTGATTTAGCCGCTTGTTATCGTGCTGTTGCTATGTACGGTTGGGATGACTTGGTTTTTACCCATATTTCAGCTCGAGTACCTGGGTCTGAACACCACTTTTTGATTAATCCTTACGGTATGATGTTTGAGGAAGTTACTGCGTCGAGTTTGGTGAAAGTTGACTTGCAAGGTAATAAAGTCATGCATTCGGACTTTGATATAAATCCTGCCGGATTTGTGATCCACAGCGCGGTACATGAGGCCAGAGAAGATGCCCATTGTGTATTGCATTTGCACACTGCGGCGGGTATTGCTATCTCCGCTACCAAACAAGGTTTGTTACCCATAAGCCAGCAATCCTTATTTGCACTATCATCTCTCTCTTATCACGACTATGAGGGGGTTGCCTTAAACCAAGATGAAAAAGTACGCTTGGTAGCTGACTTAGGGCAAACTAACTTTATGATCTTGCGCAACCATGGTTTATTAACTTGTGCTACCACCATTGCCGATGCTTTTTTGTTTATGTATTTACTTGAGCGCGCATGTGAAATTCAATTAAAAGCGCAATTGACAGGCTGCGAATTGTTAGCTATTCCTGACACTATTTTAGCGGGAATAAGGGCACAAGCGCAGCAAGTAACACGTTCTGCCGGTGGAGGCTTGGCATGGCCTGGTATTTTGCGTAAATTAGACCGTATGTACCCAGGATATGATCAGTAAATTTTGAGCTCACTCAGTTTCGAACGTTATCAGCAAGAAGCTAAAACCAGTCTGTTATGCGGTCATAAGATCGCCTATTGGCAATCTTATGACGCGACGGCCAATAATAAACAACAAACTATCTTGTTTATCCATGGTTTCCCTAGTGCGTCTTGGGATTGGCATTATCAATGGAAGTATTTGGCGCGGGATTATTCGTTGTTATGCGCCGATATGCTAGGTTTTGGTTTGTCGGCTAAACCCCGTCAACACCGTTATAGCTTGTCAGAACAGGCCGATATTTTTGAAGCTTTGTTACAAGAAAAAGGCGTGGGTGATTATCACATTATGGCCCACGATTATGGTGATTCGGTGGCGCAAGAATTGCTGTATCGGCAAGCGACTAGACGTTTAGAAAACACAGAGTTACCACAGGCTAGATTAAAGTCAGTGTGTTTTCTCAATGGCGGCATATTCCCAGCCTGTCATCGCCCCTTGTTAGCCCAGCGCTTATTAAAAAGTTGGTTGGGAAAATGGGTAGTGAAATATCTGAGCAAAAGTAGTCTGGAAAAAAGTTTTATTAAAATTTTTGGCAAAGACACCCCGCCCATGCAGCAAGAAATCGACATGATTTGGCAATTGCTACGACACAATGATGGTCACCTAGTCATACCTGACATACTGCGATATATCGATGAACGTTATCAGTGGGGCGAACGGTGGGTGGAAGCCATGATCACTTCGACAGTGCCTCTGTATTTTATTAATGGTATACAGGATCCAATCTCAGGTCGTCATATGCTCGATAGGTATATTGAAGTGATCCCCGAAGCACAAACGGCTTTGCTGGATGTGGGGCATTATCCCCAACTCGAAGCTCCCGATGAAGTATTACGTTGTTATCGTGATTTTTTACAGGGTATTCAAAGCTGAATATTTCTATAAAAATTGTGTCAGCAAACTTTACCTAACGCTGCATCGTGGCATACTAGCGCCCTTTATTTTGCAGCATAAAGAACGGCAGCCTTATCCATGAAATCCATGAAAATTTATTACGAAGATAGCATGCCTTATGCGGCAGAATTTTTTGCTGATCTGGGTGATTGTCAGGTGTTTTCGCATAAATCGATTACTGCCAAACAGTTAGCTGATGCCGACGTACTGCTGGTACGTTCAACAACCAAAGTCAATGCTGAATTACTGGCTCATACTCGCAATTTAAAGTTTGTGGGTACGGCTACCGCTGGTACCAACCATGTTGATAAAAAATATCTGACAGAGCGGGGTATTCCGTTTCAATCAGCTGCAGGCTGTAACGCGGTGGCGGTAGCAGAGTATGTCTTAAGCAGCTTATTTATCATGGCTAATAAACTTGGCTGGCAACTGCAAGATAAAACCGTGGGTATAGTGGGGGCAGGTCATGTAGGTACTGCCTTACAACAAAAACTGACGGCCTTAGGTATTGCGTATCAACTTTGCGATCCACCTTTGCAAGATGCCGGTGATCAGCGCAGTTTTGTTGACATGGATAGCATCATGCAATGTGACGTGATCACCCTGCATGTGCCGCTTGTTACCCAAGGTAAATATCCTACGGCTAAACTGTTTGATGCCTTACGTTTGGCACAGTTAAATGAACAACAAGTTTTGATCAATGCCTGCCGTGGAGAGGTTTTAGATAACGCTGGGGCATTGGCTTTATTTGAGCAAGGTAAAAAGCTCAATTTAGTGTTGGATGTATGGGAAAACGAACCCAATATTAATTTGGATCTTGTACCTCATGTGGCCTTAGGTACGGCACATATTGCTGGCCATACCATAGAAGGTAAAGCCCGTGGTACCGAGATGCTCTATCAGGCCGTGTGTGAACTATACCAAGTGCCTGCCACTAAAAAGCTCAGTGATTATTTGCCGGTGGAACTCCACTGTTTGGCGATTAAGCCAGAGTTAAGTGCTTGGCAAAATTTCGAACAATTAGTCTTAGAAGTCTACAATATTGCCAGTGATAACCAAGAGTTTATGGCGACGGTGAACAGCGCCGAACAGTTTGGATATATCAGAAAACACTACCCTATAAGAAGAGAGTTTTCTGCGATCAAGGTTAATACTGGAAATTTTGCCCAATCAAAGGCAATCTACGCCCTCGGATTTGCCAAGGGCGAATAATTCGCTATTTTTTACTTTAAATTTTTAAGAGGAGTACCTTTAACATGTCTCGTGCCTTTGATGTTGCTGTGCTTGGCGCTACTGGTTTAGTTGGTCAGCATATGATCGAAATTCTGGAACAACGGAATTTTCCGATCAACAAACTTTATCCTTTAGCTAGTTCTCGTTCTGCTGGTGGCACAGTATCTTTTAAAGGTAAGGATGTGACGGTACTGGATGCTGAGACCTTTGACTGGTCTTCAGTGCAGTTAGGCTTTTTCTCGGCGGGTGGCAGTGTATCTGCAAAGTATGCCCCTATAGCCGCAGATGCGGGTTGTGTGGTTATCGATAACACCTCTCACTATCGCTACGAAGCTGATATTCCTTTAGTTGTACCAGAAGTGAATGCTCACGCTTTAGCTGATTTTAGAAACCGTAATATTATCGCTAACCCTAATTGTTCAACCATTCAAATGATGGTGGCCTTAAAACCTATTCAAGATGCAGTGGGTATTGCGCGTATAAACGTTTCTACTTATCAGTCGGTGTCTGGTGCTGGCAAATCAGCCATGGACGAACTGGCTCACCAAACTGCTGCTCTACTCAGTGGCAAAGAAGTGCAAACCAAAGCCTTTAGTCGTCAAATTGCCTTTAACGTTATTCCACAAATTGATGTATTCATGGATAACGATTACACCAAAGAAGAAATGAAAATGGTGTGGGAAACCCAAAAAATCATGGGTGATGACTCTATTTTGGTTAACGCCACTGCCGTACGTGTACCGGTATTTTTTGGTCATGGCGAAGCTATCCATTTAGAAACCCGTTCGCCCATCGATGCGCAAGAAGTTAAAAACTTGTTGGCTAATGCCCCAGGTGTCAAATTGCTGGCAGAGCGTGAAGATTTTCCAACCCAAGTTGGTAATGCCAGTGGCCATGACGAAGTCTTTGTTGGACGTATTCGCAACGATATCAGCCATCCCAATGGTATTAACATGTGGGTAGTCTCGGATAACGTACGTAAAGGTGCTGCTACTAACAGTATTCAGATTGCCGAAGTGTTGATCCGCGATTACATGTAGTTAAAACCTGTTTTAACCCATAAGCGCCATATATATCCTAGTATACGGCGCTTATGAATTCCCCTGATATGCCGATTACCTAATAGTCCATTGTGCAAAATGATGAACCAATAGCAGACTTAGTTCTGTGCTTTCTAGATCCCAATTCGCATCTGGTTTATAGTTAAGCGGATGATTTTTAGCGCATGAGCAAATGTTGGAATGTGATTTGCTAAGTATTTGTTAATTAGGTGTGCTAATAAGATGCGCAATGACACTTATTTGACGCAGGTTTAGCTCTTGTTTTATCGCTAACTAACAGAATTATAAGTATAAATATCCGTTGCATTGGTCAGGTTTATAGTCGTTCATGAGCGACATCATACTGACATTCACCGGTTTATAATGGGATTTATCAGTGCTGCGCGGAATAGCAAAATACATGACACAAACCAGATTGAGATATCAAGCTTGACTAGGCTAATGCTAAACAGAGTAATAACACTGTTGGCTTGTCTTAGCTTTGTTGTGTCTGTTGCCTATTCGGCGGAAGTGCAAGTCAGGGGGCCAAAAAACAGTAAGCCTGTTGTTAACAATAGTGCTAACAATACAAGCTCTAGTAATACAAACAATAACGCCAATAGCAACAATCGTACTTACGATATCAATACTATTACTAATGCTGATGGCAGCATTACGCTGTCTGAATTTACCTATGGCCCCATTACTTCGGCCGATACTCTGTGGCAAATTGCTGGACGTCATCGTCAAAACAAAAATTTGTCGATGTATCAGGTTATGTATGCCATCTACCAGCTCAACCCTAATGCCTTTGAATATGACAATCTGAATTTAATGAAAGATGGTTATGTGCTTGAGCTCCCGCCTGAAAGGTATATCGCCAGCATTAATAAAGCCGATGCCCTGCTGCGTTTCGAGCGTGACGAGCAACGTTTAAAAGAGCTCAATGGGACAAAAACGGCTAATAGCAATGTAGTTGCCGATAATACAGGTGCTACTCCCGCACAAAATATGGCATCTGCTGCAAGTGGCAATGCAAACAGCAGTAAAAATGAATTTGCCGAAACCAAACAGCTTATCGAACAAAAACTTGGTGCGCTCGATGAGGCACAGACTCGCCAGTTTATGGCAATACGGCAGCAATTTGCCGAATCAATTACCAATGCCCAAGCGATCCTCGACGAAAATCAAAAACTTTTTGAGCGACTGGATAAAGTCAATACCGATATCAATGAAATGCGCGCTGATGAGGAGGATAGAACTCAAAAGATGACCCAGATGGGGCAGAGTATTGAAGAGTTGTTAGCCAAATCCCGCGCCCAAGATGCAATGCAACAACAAGAAACAGAGACACAAAACCAGTCAAGTTGGCTAGATGATGCGTGGTTGTATATTGGTCTTAGCACCATGTTGTCGCTGTCACTGTTAGGTGGTTTTGCTTATTGGCTTATGCGCCGCAATTCCACTGTAAGCAAAACCTCAGTTAATATTGTTGAGGATGATGATATTGAGCTAGATAGTCATAATTCAGCGATGGACGATCTCTCTGATGCCCTGAGTAATGAGTTGTCGGATGAATTAGATGACACAGACCTAGACGACGATAATCTGTTTGGTGAAGATGATTTAATCGACGATGTCCTTGCTGAAGAATTAAGTGAATCCTTAGATGAAGCCTTGGATGACTCTCTTGAAGATAGCTTTGAAGCTGAACTGGATAATTTTGACGACTTGGGCGATGACTTACTGGAGCCTGAAGAGCAAGAAGATGAGTTTGAAGAAGGCTCTGCGCAAATAGAGCAAAGTGAACTTGATAGTTTATTTGGCGAAGATGACGATATAGCCGAACAAGTTGATGATGATGGCAGTGAAGCCGAGTTAATCGATACCGCACTTGTAGAAGAAAACGAGCTCGATAGCTTGGCTGAGCCTGAACTCGCAGAATTACCAGCAGAAGCAGCCAGTGTTATCACTAAAGTTACCGACCATGAAGAACCACCCGAAATCAGCATTGAAGAGTTGTTTGATGGGCCGGACACAAAGATTAGTCACAGCGGTACTACTGATGATGGCGAAGAAATCAACGAAGAAATGTTGCAGCAACTCGATAAAGAAATTGCCGCACAAAATGCTGAGTTGGACAATATTACCGGCAATTTGCTTGATGAGTTAGAGCAAGTAGAGCAAATGCGCGATCTGATGGGCGATGATGGAGATGATGATGACGAGCAAGATCAGATTGTGCAGCCCAGTATTAAAAAGCTGGATGAAGATTCACTGGCAGAAGGGTTTGACGAAGAAGGTGGTTTTGAACCCGATTTCCTTGATGTATTAGACGACGATACTGCGCAATCACCAAATGATGCCACATCAAGTCCCTCTTCAGCTGCATCTGAACCTGTGGCTGATGAGCAAGATGATAAACCTGCACCAGCTAACCTGGCCGAATTTACCGAATATGAAACTGAACTGGAAGATGACGAACTTGCAGATGATGAGCTAGGAGAAACCAGTCAATCTGAGTTAAGTAATGACATTGGCGAGGATGACTTAAGTGAAGTTGTCGATGTCGAAGGTGATGAAGTATCACCCGAACAAGATGACGAAGAAGAATTAGAAATCAGTGGAGCTGCAGAGGACTTATTACCTGAGGCAGAGTTAGCAGACGCGGACTTAGAAACGTCAGAAGATGATGAACTAGAGCTTGCTGACGCCGAACTCGAAACCGATGACGTGTTAGAAGCAGAAGCAGAAGCAGAAGCAGAAGCAGAAGCAGAAGCAGAAGCAGAAGCAGAAGCAGAAGCAGAAGCAGAAGCAGAAGCAGAAGCAGAAGCGCCACAAGAAGAAACAGTACTTGCTGATTCAGACCTGCACGAAAGAAATGAATTAGATGACGAAGATGACAGCGAAGCCGACGACGAGTCAAATCAGCAAGAGCTCAGCAATCATGGCAAAGATGAACACGGCTTAGATGAAGATCAACTTGAAAAAGCGCTGGAAGACTTTGAAAAACAAGAACTCGATGCGGTATTAGAAGACCTTACTTCGAATAAATCCTCGTCCTTAGATTCTTTCGATGATTTAGAATTTGGCATGGTCGCAGAGGATTTTGTCCAGCATAAATCCACCGACAAAAACGCTGACAATAAGCCAGAGCCGGCTCAGACAGACGACTCGGATGAAGAGCCTGATGACGCTTTGTTAGAACAAGCTTTAGCCGAATTAGATGAGCAAGACAACGAACTAGACGATGACGATGAAAGTGATGAGCTAGATGATATGCCTGGGCTGGGTGACTGGCTAAGTGAATCATCTGGACAGGATAACGCTAAAAAATCCGCGCAAAACAACAGTCGCCATGAAGACGAGTCATTACTTGATGAGCTTGAAGAAGCCAACTTTGATGAACTACTCAGTGCCATTGATTTGGATGATAAAAATGACGATCCCATGTTGGATGGTTTGGATATCAGCGCCCTGTTGTCAGAAGAGCCAGAGGTATCAGAACAAGCCGCACCGAGTAAAAGTGCTAAAGAGTCCACACAAGATAACAATGAAGATGATTTTCTCGATGTTGAAACCTTATTAAATGACAGTGACTCAGAAGATAATGATTCCCCCGCGGATAAAGATTTAGATCTCTCAGCTCCCTTGGCTGCGTTTTTTGGAGAGTCAGCCGAGGGAGAGTCTGTTGATGTAGACGGCGACAGTGGCATTGGCGCTAAACTGGATCTGGCTCATGCTTATATCGAAATTGGTGAAAACGAATCGGCCATTGAATTACTTGAAGAAGTGATTGAAAGTGGTAACGAGCAACAAAAGTCAGAAGCGCAAACCATCCTCAATAGCTTATCGACCCTGTAAACTTTTACGGACTTTACTCTTAAGTTAAGGGTCAAAAACCCCTCTCATCCCACTCGCCAATATTAGTGTGTGTATTTTAATGAATGAAATTGACAGTTAATTCTGTCTGCTTTGCTAAGTGGCTATAAATCTCGCTGGTTAATCAGTTTTTTTCTATGGTAGTCTTGCTTTATCCAGTCGTAATTTTTGACTATCCTTTTGATTAGTAAAAAAATAATAACGAGAAATATATGCAGAAGTTTTTTTTACTATTTTTTTTGACTCAATTAAACAGCCTCGTTAGCGCGGCAGAGTTGCACATCGAATTGCATACTCAAGATAATCAGGCGATGCCAAATGCCGTGATCTACCTCACACCAACTAAGGCATTATCACCATCTACACCACACAGCGTAGCGATTATGGATCAGATCGATAGGCAGTTTTCTCCTCACATCTTGGTGGTGCAAAAAGATAGTCAAATCCGTTTTCCAAATTCTGATTCTATCAAACATCATGTTTATTCGTTTTCTCCCGCCAAGACCTTTGAATTACAACTGTATCGCGGCTTAGACGCTAACCCTTTATTGTTCAGTAAAACCGGGATAGTCGAGCTAGGCTGCAATATTCATGATTGGATGCTGGGTTATGTACTGGTGGTAGATACTCCATATTTTGCAAAAACCAATCGTCAGGGGCAAACACAGTTTGACTTGGTCGAGGGTGAGTATCGTTTGAATATCTGGCATCCACGTATCAAAGCAAACAGTAAAAATCTTGAACAGATAATAGTGGTGAATGGCGACACAAGCTTGCACTTTCAACTAGACCAAGCCTTGCTGCCAGATGTAAACCAATACGAAGCTGTGCCTGCCGATGTCAACGACTATGAGTAAAACGTCCCTCAGGCATTTTTCTTTACAGCGGCGTATGGCCTTGATTTTTTTGAGCCTGCTGACACTGATTGTATTGGTAACAGTGCTGTTTGTATGGCGTGCAACGTATAACCACTCTACTGAACAATTGCAGTCCCATGTTAGAACCTCAGCCAGTGTAGTAGCAGAAAAAATCTCTAACACAGCCTCAGTATTACGCTCAAACCTAATTATCCTAGCGAAAGATTTCAGTATCAAACAATTAATCGCTACGGCAGCTGACGATAAAAAGTCATTGTATTCAGCGATGGAAAATTTTCAGGCACGCTCCCTAGCCGATATTTTTTGGGTATTAGACGCTGATTATGTGCCACTCGTGAGCTCTCAAGATAACAGTGTGATGGATGAAAACGCGCTAAGTGAACTGCGTCAGTCTGGTTTGCATTGGTACCAACATGGCGGGCAGTTTTATTTGTTAGAAGCCGTAGCGCTTAAATTTGTAGAAAGCTCAGTACAAAACAATGCCTGGCTGATTATGGGGATTCGCGCTGATAGATTGTTTGATCAAAAGTTAGTGAGCCTCACTGATATGCAAATCAGTGTTTATCATCCAGACACCGCCACTATTCTGACATCAACATTTGCCCCGCAACTAGCGACAGAGCTTGGCAGTCACACGATTGTTATCGCTCCAACATTACACGAGCTAACTCTGGCAGATGAAAACTACATTTATGGCAGCAGTCAGCTTGGGCGATGGGGCGAGAGTCCGGTTTATACCTTGTTGGCCACTCAAGAAACCAAGGCTTATTTGTCTACCCAAAGTTTGATTGAACAGCTAGTGATCATCTTGAGTGTGGCGGGGGTGTTAGCCCTAATTAGTGCGATAGTAATGTCGCGCACTATTACACGGCCATTAGAAGACTTGATTGCTATCGCTAGAAAAATCAGCTTGGGTAAATATGTTCAACAATTTCCACAATCCAATACAAAAGAAGTTGTGACCCTGACTGCGGCAATTAATGACATGCAAAATGGCATTATTGAAAGAGAAAAAGAGATAAATCATCTGGCGTTTTTTGATGAGCTGACAGGTTTGCCTAACCGTATCCAGTTTCATCAGCATATCACCCGTAGTATTGAGCAAAACATTGCCGCTAAACTTATCGTATTAACCATGGATGTGGATCGTTTTAAGGAAATTAACGACACCATCAGCCATGAAAAGGGGGATCACCTATTACAAATGATTGCCCAGCGATTAAAAACCTATACAGGTACTAAGGCTTTTTTTGCCCGCTTAGGTGGTGATGAGTTTGGTATCATCATTGAGGCTTTGAATGAAGAAGGTCGCAAGGCCGATCCTGAGGCGATTGCCCAAGCTGTGGTGGCGTTATTTGAGCAGCCTTTTGCTGTTGATGGTTTGAATCTGGACATTGATGTGAGTATCGGACTGGCAGTTTATCCTGAGCATGCCATTAACGAGCAAGGACTATTGCAATGTGCTGATATTGCGATGTATAGCTGTAAAGACCAGCATTACCGTTATGCCTTGTATCAGCCTGAATTAAATAAACATTCGGTGATGCGTTTAAGTTTAATGTCGGAGTTAAAAGGTGCGTTAGTCGCCGGTCAACTGCAACTTTATTATCAGCCCAAGTTAGCCATTGCAGACAATAAAATTACAACTGCCGAATGTTTGATCCGCTGGATCCATCCCCAGCATGGTTTTATTGCTCCTGATGATTTTATTCCTTTGGCGGAACAAACCGGAGCCATTCGGCATGTTACCCACTGGGCGCTCAATACGGCCTGTATGCAGTTAAAAAACTGGCAGAGTCAGAATATCACTTTAAGTTTGGCGGTAAATATTTCGGCTATGGATTTAGTGGATATGCAGTTGCCCGCTTACATTGCCAAACTGCTCAGTAAGTATGATTTAGCCGCCGATTTATTGACCTTAGAAGTCACCGAAAGCGCCGTGATGGGTAATCCAGAAAATGCCCTAAAAGCCTTGCATACTTTACGCTCTATGGGAGTCATTTTATCCATAGATGATTTTGGCACAGGTTTTTCGTCTATGGCTCAATTGAAAAAAATGCCGGTACATGAACTCAAAATTGATAAAGCCTTTGTACTCGATTTAGCTAACAACAAAGACGATCAAATTATGGTCAAAACCTTGGTCTCCTTAGCACAAAACCTCAGCTTACAAACTGTCGCTGAAGGGGTTGAAGACTTAGCGACTTTGGAGTTTTTACAAAGTATTAATTGCACCAAGGCTCAGGGCTATTATTTAAGTAAGGCCTTACCGGCGGCACAATTTGAGACCTGGTATCACAACTTTCATCGGGTGGAAGCATAAATATGAAAAAGGTCTTGGCATTATTTGCTGCGAGTTTTGCGTTTACATCTGGTCTGCAAGCGGCAGAAATCAATGTGCTGGTGCAGGCAAACTACGTTAATGCCGACCAACAAGCTTCATGGTATGCAGGTGATACCGGCATTTTGGCTTATTCACACAGTGGTGCCAATATCCAACAAGCAGTGTTAGATGTCAGTGATAGTTTTAGTTCTGGCCTGAGTTACGAAGTAGTGGCGAACTATTATCCCTTGGGCGAGCAAAATATAGGTTTATCTCAAGCCCTGCTCAGTTATAAACCCTTGAGTCAAGATACAGTGCGTTGGCGCGCTAGAGCCGGATTGTTTTATCCCGCCATGTCGCTGGAAAACACTGCGCAAGGCTGGTTATCTCCTTATAGTTATACCCAATCGGCAATAAATAGTTGGTTGGGTGAAGAGTTACGTATAGCTGGGCTTGAAATGACCTTATTTAGTCCTGGTAGGGTGCGCAACAGTGCATTTTCATGGGAACTGCATGGTGGGCTTTTTAAAGGCAACGATCCCATGGGCGCAATGTTAACTTGGCGTGGTTTTGCCATGCATGACAGGCAGAGCCTATACAACGAACAAATTCCGATGGCGGCCTATCCTAGTGTCACAGGCGCTTATCGCCTCAACCACCCGGCGTATGTTGAGCCCTTTCACGAATTTGATGGGCGTTTAGGTTTTTATGTCGGAGCTCATCTTGAATACTATAAACAAAGCAGTGTGCGTTACTATTATTACGATAATCAAGCCGATCCCAATCAGCTCAATGCTCAGCGTATATATGGTTGGCGTACACGTTTTCATTCCTTAGCCATGCAACATCAGTTTAGTGCCAATACACGAGCCGTTGCCCAGTGGATGTCAGGTGATACCGTGATGGGCAAACGTTATGTCGCCGCTGATTTTGACGCTTGGTATATATTGTTAAGTCATACATTAGGACCTCATAGGTTAAGTGCGCGTTTTGATAAGTTTGAGGTCACTGAAGATGATGTTTTTCCTTGGGACTGGAACGACAGCCATGGTGAAGCGCTGACACTGGCGTGGCGTTATGATTTTAATGCACAGTGGCAATTTGGATTGGAGCAGCACTTTAATCGTAACTATGCGGCGAGTCGTTTATCGCTCAAACAAGATCCACAAATAGAGCAGCAACAAAGCATGGCAGTGTTGCAATACCGCTGGTCTTATTAGGAGTTGAATAAAAAAACCGACATCGGAGTTATATATAGGTGATTTAACTGTGTATAATGTGTATTAAGGCAGAGAAATCTGCCTTTTATTTGACAAAAAATCTTTTGGGATTATAGTGTACTATATGTTTATAGTGTATAGGGATACGATATTTGTCTTCAGTAAAAGTAAAAGCCACCATTATTGAAGATAACACGGGCATAAAAAGTCAACTGCCAGTGTTGCTTACCGAACAAGGCGAATTGAGTGTTGTAACGGATTACCTTCTTAAAATGGAGGCAAACGGTGTCAGTGCGTCCGTTATGAATCAATTCATTCAAGTCGTTTCTTTGCTTTTAGAATATATGGAGGCGAACAAGGACTTGTTCAACGACCCTAAAATTTTATTCCAAACCTTTGCTAAGCGCCTTTATAGCGGCACTATCGGTGAAGATGGACTCGATCCGTCTGGCTTATATTGGATGCCAAGCTCGACAGAGCATGTTAATAAACACATCCATAGGCTGACAGCTTTTACTGACTGGATTGCTAATAAGCAAGGCACTGAGCCAATGAATCCCTTGAGGGATGCGACTCCGCATGAACAACGCTTAAATTATGCGGCATGGTTTCGTAAAAACCAGCATGATTTTCTTGGGCATATCGAAGACAAGAGCATCAATAAAACTATTCGCAAAGCCAGAACAATGAAGGGGCGCACTCCACTCACCAAGACGGAAGACGATGCGATTGCCTTTCCAGAAAAACACTGGGAGTCATTCTTCAAAGACGGCATTGGTGGTGCTACAGACCCAAGAGTGACGCTGAGGGATAAGCTTATTCTTCTGCTAATGCACGGCGGTGGTCTGCGAGAAAGTGAAGCATTATTAATTTGGGTGACGGACGTGTTTGAAGACCCATACAATCCAGATAATGCTGTGGTTCGGGTATACAACGAAGTTGATGGTAAAGCACCTGATGGCTGGCGCAGTCGAAGTGGAAAGCATACCAGAGCAGACTATCTTAAAGAAGAATATGCCCGTATACCGCGCATCAAAATGCAGGGTACATCGCGGATTGGTTGGAAAAATCGTGTTGTAGACCATCGTGATAATTACATCCAAGTGCAATGGTTCCCCACGGAGTTTGGCAAGGTCTTTATGTTATTGTGGAAGAGTTATCAAAAGTACCGAGCCAGTATTGATTGTCATCACCCGTATGCGTTCATTTCATTCCATCACAGCGCCCTCGGCAACCCATACACGCTTAACGCTTTTCATCAAGGCTATGCGGCAGGATTAAAACGCATTGGGTTAGCACCGAATAAAGCGGAAGGGTTAGACCCTCACGGACATCGACATAACTACGGCAGACGATTAGAGCGTTCAGGGCTTAACCCGTTAGTCATTCGTCGCTGTATGCACCACAAATCATTGGAGTCTCAAGTTCCCTACACAGGCAAAGGGCAACAGGAAATCTCCAATGAACTCAACAAGGCCACGCTACAACTAGCAAATCCTGAGTCCAAAGTGAAACCGCTAGATTGGAAATCATTGGTCGAACATGGCTTTGACGATATTGACCCGCAAGGCTATTTCACAGGCAAACATCCGAAATTACGAGGTAAATAATGGCAACGAAAGGTAGAAAAAATGACGGGCGTGCATCGGACTTAACGTTTAAATGGATGCTCACCACCCTTGGCCCTGAGTGGGAGCAATGGCAGGAACTAGCCGCTGAGTGGATGGCGACACAACATTCAGGAATAAACCACAAGCTTAAGGCGTTGAGCCGTTTCTTTGAGTCCTACCTGTTGGAGTGCGCTCCCTATGCAACTGATATTGGTCTGTTTTTCAAGGGGTACAGCGGTCATATCTGCTCCACTGAAGAGCTAGAAGCTAGTACGAGAAAAACTATTAACGACCCCAACGAAGTATCAAACGGTATCAACTACCCCTGTGACTTCATTGATTACATCATTGAGCATCATTTATCTGAAGAAGATGATAGTGGCAATTTAATGCCACTGGTTCGCAATCCGCTGAGCAAAATCAAGACCCAAGGCTCACACACTGAAACCGTGCGTAACCCACTGCCGTATCGGTACATCCAAGACCAGCGCCAAATCCTATGCCCGTTGCCAGATAAAGCGGAACTGAAGGTGATTGAGCAAAATCTACCGCAAGGTGAGTCGTTACTGCCTAGCTATCACTATCGCCATTTCAAGCATTGGGCGTGGGCGCAAGAGCAGTCAGGGCAAGGTAAAAAAGGTGGAAGTGGAGACTGGTTCGAGGTTGAGTCTGAGCTGATTGACAAAGCCGACCCCGATTGCGTGTGGCGCACTAAAGAAGTGACTAGAAATGGTAAAAAAACCACCCTCCACCAAATCTGGTCACCCGTCAAAGCAATGGTTATATTTATGAAGCTGCATCTGCCACTGCGCACCTATCAGGTGCGTATGTTAGACAGTGGTGAAGCGGATACGTGGCGTTATGAAAGTGGTCATTGGAAGCTTAATGATAAGCATGACTTTGCGCTCGGTAGCGAAAAACGCCCCTTTGGTAAAGGTATCTTTCGCCGCATTCATGACACCATGACAGGGCAATATTCAACAGGTTTGTATGTCAACACCAACAAAACCGCAGACCAGAATAAATCGGAACTAGAGCGCGGCTACATTATTCCTTGGCAAAACGAAGAGGTACTGTATTGGCTGGAAAAGTTGCGTAACTGGCAGGAAAAATACAACCCGATAGAGAGACCGACAGACTGTACTACGTTGCTAGCTAAGCATACTCGCGATAAGAAGTCACAAACCCAGTTAGAAAGCATGGGTGAAATTGCGTTTCTGTTTCGGGAAGCATCAGCGAAAGGGGCTGACCGTTCAAAACCAATTAGCAATACGGCTATGACTCCTTTCTGGTATCAACTCTTGCTAACACTAGAAGAGCAGCTCGCTGAGCAAGGTAATACGCTTGATAACGGCGAACGACTTAAACTGGTTTTGGATTACCCAGAAGGCACTCCAGAAGGCCATAAGGCTGCCACGAACCACCCACTACACAGTTTGCGTGTGTCATTGATAACCGCCTACACGATGGATACCCAATTACCCCTGCCTGTCATATCCAAACTACTGGCAGGCCACTCACGTATCCTAATGACCATCTACTACAACAAAATTACCCCATCCGTGATGGCGGAAAAAATGAGTGAAGCAGAAGGGCACTTAAAAGGTAAATCTCAGCAGTCGGTGCGCAACTTTCTCAAAGATGCCTCACTAGCGCAAATTCAATGCAAGATGGTCTACCACAAAGAAGATAGCATTCAGGCAGCATTGATTAACCGTAACCCCATCGGTTGGGAAGAACGCTCATCTGGCTTATGTTTGGTCGGAGGCAACACAGTCAAATCCGATGAAATCAGTACGCTCGGCGGTTGCTGGAACGGTGGAGAGTTGATTAGAGATTCAAGTGCTTCCGCTAATCGTGTCTATAGCAGCGTACCGCACGGCCCTGAAAACTGCATCCGTTGCCGTTGGTTTATCACCGAAGCACGATACCTGCCAGCGCTTAATGCTCAGTTTAATCAACTCAGCTACAAGGCGTACCAAGCCGCCAATCTATCGGTTGAAATCGAAGGTGAGCTGGAAGCGCTTAAAGACAAGCAGTTCTTCTGTGAAGAGCAAGGTACGCCGTTTACCAAGCATGATGACATGCAGGTATTGCAACGCCGCTATGAAAAGCAACAAGTGGAGGCTGATGAATATGTCAAAGATTGGATAGCCTGCTTTGAGTTAATCGGCAAAATTATTCATGTTGAAGAAGCTAGAGGCAATGGTGATACGAAAGATAAAATGATTGCGGTAGGGGGTGAGCGTGACATTAGCCACGCCTTGAAATTCATTGAAACAGACTCTGAATTGCTGCATCTATCACTGCTGTGTGACGATGCGGAATTCTTTCCAGACTTGCAGGATGAATTGCGCAAGACGCCAGCTATCCAAAAGCGTTCCATGCAGCTTAGTCGTGCGCTTATGAAGAAAGGCTTTGAGCCTATCTTTATGGAAATGGATGAAAAACAACAGCTAATCGCTGGTAATGCCATGCTACGCCAAATGGCAAAGATAGCCGACCCTGACGACAAAATGGAGGGCTACCGTAAAGTGGCTAGTTACATCGAAGCGGGTGAATATTTGACTGACAACAAGCTGTTCAGTGCAGGTGTGAATGCCCTGACAGGTAAAGTATTAAGCTTAGAAAATTTCATCCAACCTGCACTAGTGGAGAAATAGCATGGAGCTGGATATAGATGTCATTCTTGAGGATTTAAAAGACGGTAAAGTACCGAGAACCAAACAAAACTTAGATACGCTCAACACTATCTTAAAAGCGTATGCTGGTTCAGGTCAGAAGGACTTCTCCATTACCCAGATTGGACGCATTTCGGCAGCCGAATCTGGCCCAGGTTATGAAGCACTTAGAGCAACCCGTAACACGCATTACCGCGCCTTGATTGAAGCATGGGCGCAAAAGTGCAAGACCAACACCAAAAAACCATTGGTGGCGCATTCTCGCTCAAAGTCCGTACCCGTTGATAATAAATTGCTAGAGCGTATTCCAGACCCTGCCGTTCGCGCTTTATTTGGGCAAATCATTGCTGAGCGCAACCGCTACCGCAAAGAAGTGAACCTGCTTAAGCAGCATGCCAATATCA
This sequence comes from Paraglaciecola hydrolytica, assembly GCF_001565895.1. Classification (GTDB taxonomy): domain Bacteria; phylum Pseudomonadota; class Gammaproteobacteria; order Enterobacterales; family Alteromonadaceae; genus Paraglaciecola; species Paraglaciecola hydrolytica. The sequence goes on along the minus strand of NZ_LSNE01000005.1, from coordinate 888,412 downwards.
CCATTGATAAGCGACCTGTCCGTCAGTTTGATGCCAGCGCAGAGCCAAGCATTGAAGTGCTACCTTCTCTTTCTGGTGTGTTTACCGAATCAGAGAAAAAAGCACTGGCTTACGCCATCTCCGATGAGTGTATGGACAAGAACGGCTGGCAAACCACGCAGGCAGGTCAAGTGAAAGATATGGAGTACAACGCTGAAATATTTCCCCGTGGCTTTGTGACTGGCTTGCGAAAGCTATTAGGTGAGGTTGACGACTGATGGCAAGTGGGCAGCAAAAAGCACAGCAAAACCTCGATGCGTTTCTGGCGTGGTCTGCAACCCAAACTGATGATGACTACAGGCAGATTGCGTTTAGAGGTCAGCTAAATCGTATCGAAGTGGCAAAAGCTGTAGGCTTTGGTAAGTCAGCCTTAAATCAAAATCCTGACATACGAAAGCACTTAAAAATGCTGGAAGACAACCTGCGTGACAAAGGCGTGCTGCCGCCACTGACAGACACCGCAAAAAAAGAAGCGGATAAGCCGAAGCAATACGACAATACAGCGAACCGCAAGGCGCTTGATTCAAAGCGTTCATCGTCACTTGAGGCTGAGAATGTCGAGTTAAAAGCCAAAATCAAAGAGCTTGAAGGTAAGCTTAAACGCTTTGGTGAATTGTCAGAAACCTTATCAGAAATGGGGTTCATGCCAAGATGATGGGTGATAATTCAATTGTCCAACAAGCTATCGGACAAAATCCCAAAATATTGAGAAACCCAATTTTGCAACAAGCTGTTGCGAAATTGCATGAAGACCAATTTCGCGTTACCAGTATCCCTTTCAGTTCATCTAACATGGTGATATTCAGCGGCACACCGCTGAAGAAAAACTCTTACAGAGTCAACAGCGGTAAATACTATGTCACGATAAAGATAGATCCTGACGCATTGCCTACACAGCCTGCAATCGGTCAGTATTGGTCAGTCAAAGGGAATCGACAAATTGAAAGCATGGACACGGGTGATTACGTGATGCAGCAGCATACTTACCAGTCACCTGAGCATGTTGAATGTAGTTTGCCAGAAACAGGTGAGCAACTTATCCAATTTATCGCCAAAGAAAGAGATTTTAAAGGTGTTGGTGAAAGTAAAGCGAGAGCACTCTGGGAGCTTCTAGGTAAAAATTTTCATACAACTTTGAGTAATGATACTCCAGAATCAAGGGGGCTACTTAGAAGCGTTCTGAGCGAAGATTCTATCATCGCATTATTTAAGGGGTATGCTAAATACAAGAATTTAGCATACTGCAATTGGATGTCCGAATACAAGATACCTGCCAGTGTTCAGCAGCGTTTGCTGAAGTATCACGCTGAGCAATCCATTGAAGCAATTAAACAGAATCCTTATGTGTTAATTGGTTTCGGTATGAGCTTTACAGAGGTGGATGCTCTTTCTCAAGTGCAACTTGAGGACGCAACAGATGATGACAGACGATTGAGCGCAGCCCTTGAAGTAGCAATACGCAAAGAGATTGAAAAAGGCCATACCTATACAGTACAAGACAATTTACGTCCTCACCTAACTAAGTTACTCAAAGACAAAGAGCTGGTCGCCAAAGCGTTTAAGGCGGGTCATAACAAGGCTCAATACCTTTTAAATCACGAGACAGGCACTTACCATCCAACAGCTCAGTTGCTGATGGAAAATGTCGTCGCGAAACGACTTAAATCGCTCGCTACTCAAAAAAACCTCTATGACGATTATGCAGAATCTGCATATTGCTCAGCGGCAGGTGAGCTGCCTTACAAACTATTAAAGAAACAAGTTGAAGCGATCACAGCATGTTTAGATAACGCCGTCAGTTGCATCACAGGTGGTGCGGGTACAGGCAAAACGACAGTTCTTAGAACGGCATTGCGTGCCTATCATACAATGGGGTTTGAAATACATGCAGTTGCCTTAAGTGGTCGTGCGGCCATGCGCTTACATGAGTCAATTGGTTTTATCACGTCAACGATTGCCAAGTTCCTGAGAGATGATCCTATTGATTCAGATGAACAAAAACACCTGCTTGTTATTGATGAAGCCAGCATGATTGATTTACCAACCATGTATCGCTTGGTAAATCACATTCACCCCTACGTGCGCATTATCTTTGCAGGTGATCCCGATCAGCTTCCGCCAATTGGCTGTGGGAAGGTGTTAGCAGACATCGTTGAGTCGAAGACGATAGTTAATACCACTTTGAACATCGTTAAACGTGCTGAGGCATCGACAGGTATCCCTGAGTATTCACAACTAATCAATCAAGGCAACATCCCAGAATGTCTTACCACAGGCGCAATTCATTTCCACGAAACAGACAAGAAAGAGATACCTCAAGTCTGCTGTAAATTGTATCAGCAATCTCCTGAAAACTGCCGTGTGATGGCACCAACCAAAGCATTGGTTGATGAAATCAACACGCTCACTCAAGAGGCTGTGAATCACAGAGGCAGTAGGCTTGAGTTTGAAATGCATGGTGAGCAATTATTTCTAAATCTGCGCCTTAATGACATCATTTTGTTTACGCAAAATCACTATGATAAAGGCATTCAGAATGGATCGCTTGGTATCCTCACAAGTGTTGTTGCATCTGGAGAAAGTTATGGTGAAGTGACACTCGATACGGGTGATAAAATTGAAGTTACTCAAGCTGTTCTTGATTGTATGAAACTGGGTTACGCCATAACCCTTCATAAAGCTCAAGGGTCGCAATTTCCACGTATAATCATTGCACTGCAAAAGGGTCGTATCGTTGACCGTGCATGGCTTTATACTGCCATCACTAGGGCTGAAAGTGAAATTCATATTGTAGGTAGTGCGTCAGACTTTGCCGAGATAACAAAATCACCCAGCAATTCCAATAGTCGAAGAAGTTATCTGTCACAACTTCTATCGTAGTATTCGCTATGGGGATTATTAAGGGGCGATAGCCTCTTGATGCTAAACCTGCTAAACCTGCGGGACATGAGGACAGTTGACGAGTTGCGACGCGCAGACAATGCCAATGACAGTGACTTTCTCACCTCGCGCCCTGCTAAACCATCTTTTAAATAGGCTATTGAAATCTAGGGTTGGATTTTAACTATTCGAACTGCGTCAATGTGCCATAAGCCATCATCTGCACTGGACTTCACTAAGTAACATATTAAGAAAAGCAGTGAAGAAGTCAAAAATATACAAACACATTACTGCCCACACATTCAGGCACTCTTTTGCCACACAACTTCTCACAAGTGGAACTGATATCCGCACTGTCCAAGAGTTGTTAGGACACACCGACTTGAGAAAACAACTCAAATATACACTCATGTCATTGGACAACATTCTTCAGGAACCACAAGCCCTATAGACAGAATGTTCTAAATGTAAACTAACCGGACTCAACGTCCAGTTTCACCTAATTACTGAAAAAATTGTTTAAATTAAATGACAGAAATCAACTCCGAAAGTGAACTCTATTAAACGACCTTGAATGACTGCTTTAATATAAAGGGGTCGTTCATGATTTTTATATTACTAATATGTACTAACACTTTAATATTGATGTAGGTGAATTATTACGTAATCGATGACGTCAATATTCTTATTGATACTTTCATCGCATTTTGGAAGAAGCCTTCATCAAGATATCTATACCTCCTTTAGGATCAAATTTTAGAACTCTACATATTCTAATATAATCTAGAAGAGTGACGTTTCGCTCACAGCTTTCAATTTTAGAAATATATGAATGGGAGTTTAAACCAAGCTCTATTGCTAGTTGGGTTTGACTTATTCCAGCATTCTTCCTTGCCTCGACTAATGTCGCGACTAGTTTCCTGTAGTGAGGGTCGTAAATTGATTTGAATTTCATAGCCAGGAGAATACAATGGATTTAAAAATGTCCGAAAATCGGACTAAAGGAGGGTTAATGACTGAAAATCTTGAATTGATTGCTGGCGAAGTGCCAGAAGCTCTTGGCGTAATTTTGGTATCAACAAAAGGCTACACTATCACTTATTATGGAGGAGCGTTCCTAATTAACAATTCCGTAGATGTTGCATCTCTTTCATTAGGAGCAATAGCTGAAGTGAACAACAAGATTAATGGCGTGACAATTGTAAACTCAGTAAAACATGGTCGAGAAAACAAAATATTTTAAACCAGTGATTGAAGATTTTTTTGGTTTGTATTTTCATGTACGGCTAGCACTAAATTAAATTTTAATTGCTATTTTGATTGTTTAAATAGCTAACGGAGTGACCTATGTCAGCAGTTTGTGAACCACACGGCTGGGTGATTGTAAAATTTATGCCCGTTGATACGCCTACTTTTTACAAGATTTTTGGCACATGGAGAGGGGGATATCTAGATGGAGACACGTGGCAGATGTCATCTGGCTCGTTTAGTCCCCAGGATGCCGAATTGCACGAGGGTGTGATCACTTGGCCTCAAACATCCGGCAGTATATATAAACTAAGAGTTGAAGACGAAAATTGCACTACGTTTTACACTGGTTGTGTTCTCGATAACATTGTGGAACGCAGTAAAGCGAATGGTATCGATTGCAAACTCATTCGATTTAACGACACTTGATAAGTGTCGTTACCTCAGTTTGTATGCTGATAACCTCATCAAGCATTTTGTATAACATTGGGACTTTTTTAGTCAATTACTGCCTGCTTTAAAGTGCCATCAGCGAATATTTCGAATATGCATTTTATGCATATTGCCTTTATCTTTCAGAGAAAGACTTTCGAGATAAGCTTTGTGACTGATCAAATTAGCAGATGCACTTTTGAGTGAACAGCTCCAACTGGAACAAACCACTTTCTACGGCTAATTTTGCAGAGGTCTTGCAGAATTAGTAATGTGCATTTTTTGCACTTTGCTTTCATCCAAAATGTGCTTATTTGCAGCTAAAATTTTGTCTATAGCAGCTTGAGGTTCTAACAGTTTCACTATCTAGTGTTATTATGACACAATCAGCAGGCCCTAGTCGTATGACTGCTTCACTTGAAGCTTTCCGTCGTCTCAGTGCCATTTGCAGCCGTTGAGTAGAAGTTCTCTGGAAGGCAGCTGTGAACCTAAGCGGACAGTCGAGCGTTAACCCTGACTGAGATTCTGTGTCATTTGCGGATCTTCATTCGACCTTGATTGAGTTGGTGGTAATTGTAGCGTTCCGGACAATCAGCTTCTTATTGGTGAATACACAATTCAGTAGTCATTATCAGTTGTTTTGAATCTCCAGACGAAGAGCACCGTATCTTATGCAATACGGTGCCCAATAATCACACTTTGGTTGATTTCGAGTGCATCATCCGATACAAAATAGGCAACACTATCAATGTTAAAATGGTGGAAGAGATGATCCCGCCAATCACTACCGTTGCTAGTGGTCTTTGCACTTCAGCACCCGTCCCGACATTCAGTGCCATCGGAATAAAACCTAAACTTGCTACTAGTGCCGTCATTAAAACCGGACGTAATCTTGTGATAGCACCATCGACAATAGAGTTAATTAGGTCACCTGTTTCCATTACTCGCTGTCTAATGAATGACAACATCACTAAACCGTTGAGCACCGCAATACCAGAGAGCGCAATAAATCCGACTCCAGCTGATATGGACATTGGCATGTCCCTCATCCAGAGCGCGAAAACACCCCCAGTTAAGGCCAAAGGCACGCCAGTGAAGATGATCAAGGCATCACGAATTGAGCCAAACACGACTACCAGTAACACCAATATCAGAAATAGTGTAGCTGGCACCACGATAGACAGCCGCTGACTGGCACTTTCAAGCTGCTCAAATGTGCCGCCATAATCTAGCCAGTAGCCTGCTGGGAGTGCAACCTGTTCGGTTATTTTGATTTTTGCTTCGTCAACAAAACTACCCAAGTCTCGTTCTCTGACATTGGCGGTAACCACGACTCTGCGCTTACCGTTTTCTCGACTGATTTGATTGGGAACAGACGAGTAACCCAGCGAAGCAACTTCTGATAATGGCACAAATTCCCCATCGGATGTAATGATAGGAGTGCTGCCAATGGCATCTAAATCTGTGCGAATACCTTCATCAAATCGCACAAGCAACTCGAATCGTCTATCTCCCTCAAAAATTAAGCCAGCGATATTACCACCGATGGCCGACGCCAACCATTCCTGCAAATCGGCGACGTCCAATCCATAACGTGCCAACTCGACTGGCTTAGGGTTGATAGTGAAGATAGGGATATCATCGACCTGTTCAAGTCGTGCATCCGCCACGCCGTCAATTGATTGCAAAACGGTTAAGATGTCGTTTGCAGAAGCAACTAGCGTGGTTAAATCATCTCCAAATACTTTTATACCAAGGTCAGCTCTTACCCCACTGATCAACTCGTTAAAGCGCATTTGGATAGGCTGAGTAAACTCATAGTTATTGCCTGTCACCGCTTGCAAGTCTCGCTCAAGGGTTTCCACGAAATCAGCTTTTGATAGGTCAGGATCAGGCCACTGTGATCGTGGTTTTAGCATAACAAAGGTATCGGTTACGTTGGGCGGCATCGCATCGGTAGCGACTTCTGCGGTACCGGTTTTCGCAAACACTGTGAGTACCTGTTCGTATTCCATCAAGGTAGATTCAAGTGTTTTTTGCATGGCAACGGCTTGTTCAATACCGGTTCCTGGTATGCGCATGGCGTGCAGTGCGATGTCTCCTTCATCAAGCTGGGGCACAAACTCAGAGCCTAATCGCGTTGCCAACCATAAGCTGCCCACTACCAGCAGGACTGAACCGAATAGCACTATCCAGCGTAATTTCAGTGCAAGGTGAATGATGGGGCGATAGGCGGATTTGGCTGCAACAATTATGAAGCTTTCTTTTTCACTGACTTTACCGCCCATAAACATCGCGACTGCCGCCGGAACAATAGTAATGGAGAACAGCATCGCTGCTATCAGCGCCATGATGACCGTTGCGGCCATTGGCTGAAACATCTTGCCCTCAACGCCTGTCAATGAGAACAGCGGGATATACACCACAGTAATAATCAATACACCGAACAAGCTAGGACGAATGACTTCGTTGGTTGCTTGAAAAACCAGTTCTAGCCGCTCTTTAAGGGGTAAGACTCCGCCTGTGCGTTTTTGAGACTCGGATAACCGCCTGATACAGTTCTCTACGATGATCACCGCCCCATCGACAATTAATCCAAAATCCAATGCCCCAAGGCTCATCAGATTGGCAGAGACACCGGTATTAACCATTCCAGTGATGGTCGCCAACATCGCTAGCGGTATAACTGCCGCAGTAATCAGCGCAGCGCGAATATTGCCAAGCAAGATGAACAAGATCACGATGACCAATAACGCACCTTCCACAAGGTTCTTCTGAACCGTGTCAATCGCTTTATCGACGAGTAGGGTGCGGTCGTAGACTGGCTCAATGACAATACCATCAGGTAAGCTGGATTGAATGTCCTTCACCTTTTTGGCAACTGATTGGGCAACGGCTCGTGAGTTTTCGCCGACTAGCATCATTGCTGTACCTAAAACGGTCTCTTCACCTTCCTGCGTTGCCGCACCCGTTCTCAGCTCTTTGCCAATAGCGACACTGCCAATGTCTTTCACCGCAACGGGGACAGTATTAATGCGTTTTATCACCACATTTTCGATATCGCTAATTGTCTGGAGTTGACCTTGTGAGCGCACCAGAATTTGTTGCCCATTTCGCTCAACAAACCCCGCTCCCTGATTCGTGTTGTTTCGCGCCAAAGCACGATGGATATCACTTAGACTAATGTCAAAATTCAGCATAAGCTGTGGTTCAGGATTCACATGGTATTGCTTAACATAGCCTCCAATGGCGTTTACTTCAGTGATCCCTTTAACCAGTGCGAGCTGCGGTTTTACAATCCAGTCGTGTATCTCGCGAAGCGCCATTGCATTGTACGGCTCACCATTTTTTTGCATGGCATTTTGCTTGGCTCGCAAGGTATACATATAGATTTCGCCCAATCCAGTAGCGATAGGCCCCATTTCAGGCTCTAACCCTTCAGGTAGCTGACTTTTGATTGCACCCAATCGGGTATTAATGAGATTACGCGCAAAATACAGATCAGTGCCCTCATCAAATACCGCTGTTACCTGAGATAGCCCGTAGCGAGATAATGAGCGGGTGTAGGACAGATCAGGCAATCCCGCCAACGCTGTTTCTACTACGAATGTGATCCGCTGCTCGGTTTCCAAAGGCGAATAGCCCGATGCTTGTGTATTGATTTGCACTTGCACGTTGGTGATATCGGGTACCGCATCAATAGGTAATTTTTGATAACTGAATATCCCCATGCCAAGCACAAGGAAGATCAACATCAGCATTAGACCTCGTCGCGCGATGGACAAACGTAATATGGATTCAATCATGTGTTAGCCCCCCAAATACCGAGACGTCTAACCATGTAGATGGCATTAAGTTATTAATGATCATGACCAGCCTCCGACTTTTCCAAATCGGCTTTAAATAGATAACTATTCTGGCTGACAATCACATCTGCAATGTGCAGACCTGATAACACTTCGATATTGAAGCTGTCTTGTAGACCTAAGGTAACGGGCACAGGACGGTATTCGTCACCTTCTTTGACAAACACGACAGAAGCCCCCTCAAACTCTTGAATCGACGTTTTAGGCACCATCATGGCGACATCAAGTTTGTTGATTGTTATAAGCCCTTTAATAGCTGCACCGACCGGCCATCGACCTGAGGTATTAGCTATTTTGGCATATGCCAAGACATAAGGCTTTTCATCGGGTGAGGGCAAAATATGTTGGATAGTGGTGTCTAACGCTGCCCCTGACAGGCTAAGCTGAACGGGTTGCTGCTCTGCAATATCTGATAGCTGTTGAGGGAAGATTTTAAGTTGTGCCCACACGTCATCATAGTTTGCGATTGAAAATAACACTTGACCATTGGATAACTCGCCTTCATTGGCATGTCTGGCAATCACCGTGCCTGAAAACGGGGCTGTAACAGGATAACTTTTGAGGCTTTCATTGGATTCTACAACCGCCAGTGTCTCGCCTTTTTTAACTTTGTTACCTAAATTTGCATTGACCTTGGTTACCATGCCGTCGAATCGTGCACGAACATGACTCAGTGAAGCAGGGTCGGTTACGATATTTCCGTAGACCAAGATGGTAATATTAAGGCTTCCAGCTTGAACACTTTGCGTCATTACATCCATTTTTTGCGCCATGCTATCAGACATGAGCACGAGTTCATCCTCATGGGTTTCTACATTGCCATGTGCATCCTCTGATGCTTGTATTGTGGTGCTTGAAAAAAATCCCAGCGCACTGCAAAAAATGAAAACTAACATAGTGTTTTGCTTCTTGATTACTATTTTTTTGTTCATTTTGTTTTTCTCGAAAAAGAGGTGTTGATCGTATCCACAAGGGGCTGTGCAGTCAGTGATTCGATATCTGCGCCCCGTTGATGAGCTTGCTTCGCTGATTGAATTAGGGCTTGTTTGGCATTGAGCAATTCATGACGTGTACTCACCCATTCAAGGTAGCTGAATCGTCCATTGATATAGGCTTGCTCTACCAATTCGAGCGCTTGAACTAAGGGTGGGATAATAGAATTTTGTAGTGTCTGCACATTGAGCAACGCATTATTTCTGACCATCAATGCCATATTTAGCTGATGGTATAGACTTTGAGTCGCTGACTCTTTTTGTTGCTCCAGTTGTGCCTGAATTGCTCGCTGTTTTTCGTACTCTCCAATATTTCGCTCACCGGCAAATAACGGCATACTGACTCCCGCTATAAAGGCTGTTTCATCTATACCATTCATGCGCCTGATTCCGGCTGTCCAGCTTAAATCCGACTGATTGGCTGCTTGGGTCAGACGTACTTGGGATGCCTGTAATCTCGCTTCTTGCGTATAGACATCGAGATTGGGACTGCCCAATAGGGTGTTGAAAAGCACGGTTAAAGATGGTGACGATTGCAGCGCAAATAAGTCACCCGCTACATCGGTAAAAGTGGGATATTGTTCCCCCCACATAATCGCCAGACTATTTATCATGGCTTGCTTAGTTTGCTGTGCCGTCACCACATCCAGTCTGGCTCTTGCCAGTGCTGCTTCAGCGCGTTGCTGTTCAAATACCGGAGATGCTCCTGCATCCACACGCTTTGTAACAGCTTGATAGGTATATCGAGCAAGAGTTTCTGCCTCTTGTTGCGCGTCAATTAGTGCTTGTTGCGCCAATACATCGATGTAGCGACGTGTCACTTCAGCCAATACATCCAAAGTGTGCACTTGTTTTTGCGCTTCGACTAAGGTGAATTGCGCTTTAGCAAACGCCTTACGTGAGTTGAGTTTATTGCCCAATTCAATTACCGATGACAATGTGAGAGTTAACTCCGAGCCTTTAATGCCGGAGACCTCACCTGTTCCTAAAAAGTTTTCCACTTCAATGCCTGCATTGAGAGCAGGTTTGAGCGAAGCTGTTTTAATTTCCCCTTCTATCGCCTCTTGCTTGTATGTGAACTCATGCAATTCTGGCGAATTTGTTAATGTTTGCTGTATGGCGCTTTGCAACGTCATTTCGCCATTGGTGATACTGTTTGTTTGTGCTACTACCACGGTGTGTGTTGTCAAAAGGACAAGCATCGTGGAAACCACCCAAGCGTGCACACGCACAGGGCGATTCAATGAAATATTCATCATTGTTTTATTCCTAAATTATCAAAAATGTATATCGCCAAACTGTTGGCGAACGGTGTTTGATTAGTTCAGGGTTATGCTTTAGGTGGGCGTAATAATTGTGTGACCGGTGCATCTATTACTTTTGATAAGTAATAGAAACCGTGATGGGTGGTAACAGCATCGAGTTCGATACCATTGATGTTTCCAAGCCATTGGGCATGGGTTCCGTGACAATGACCACAGTGGTGGCAATCAGCGGGATTGTGAGAAATATCTACGGTGACGTTATTAGTATCGGCTTGTTCGTTAGATTGTAATTGAACATGCGTATTCGCAGAAGCGGTGTTATCTCCCGCTTGATGTTCGTGTATTTCGCTTAGATGTTGCGAGTCGATAGCATGAAAATCCAAGGAATTGGCGACAGCCGAAAACGACTGAAACAAAATCAGCGAAATCAACAGGTAACTTGCCACCCTCACACTAAACATATCTATCTACTCTCATCATTTTTATGTTAACAGCTTATCGAACTAAGACCAATCGACCAACCGCAACAAAGTATTTCAATCCTAACATTACTCATCTCGACAATCTTCATTGGCAAATTCAATTTCAATGGTAGTGTGCACAAAATCAAACTCATCAAGTCCGTGGCGAAGTTCGTCTTTGAGTGTTCTCAATTGAGAAACAGAAACATCTTTTTTCAACGCCACATGTACGGTCATGACGCTATGTTCACCGTCCAACGACCAAATATGAAAATGATGTATATCCGCCACATCAGCGTTTGACATGAGCACTTTACGCACTTCCTCCATCTGAGTAATATCTGGCGTGGCTTGCAAGAATAACAATAAGGTTTCTTTTAGATTTCTGACGACATTGAATAAAATGAATAATGTAAAGCCAATAGATAAAATGGGATCCAAGATCGCCCATGACTTGAACATCAGCACAATCGATACGATCAGCACTGCCACCCAACCCAATACATCCTCTAACAAGTGCCAGTTTAAGATACGCTCGTTTAAAGAATTCCCTTCGCTGAGTTTATACGCGGCAAAACCATTTACGGCGATGCCAAAAATTGACAGCAACAACATGCCTTCCACCTGTGGCATTTCGGGTGCTGAAAGCCTAGGGATAGCTTCGAATAAGATCCATATTGAGCCAGTCGTTAACACTAACCCGTTGATCAATGCACCAAGAAGAGAGAAGCGTTTGTAGCCATAAGAAAATGTATTGTTTGCTTCTTTATCACTGAGTTTATTTAAGCCCCAAGCAGTGCCAATGGATAAACTATCGCCCAAGTCATGCACTGCATCGGCCATTATAGCCGTGCTGTTTGTCAGCCATCCGCCTATAAATTCAATGATAGTGAATACGACATTCAAGAAAAATGCCCAGCCAATGCGTTTTGATGCGCTGTTATCACTGTGACTGTGGTTATGCATCGTTGATTTTGTCCAATATAGCTTGATTTTCAGCACTTACCGGTAGTCGTTTGAATGGACTGATATTCGTGCCACCTGTGTTCCCTTTGGGTACAAGGCCGATAGCGGTTTTGGTTGCAGCACCAATTATTCTTATTACTTGTCCAAAAACGGCTCTCCAATCTTTGTTTCGAAGACCATGTTGCAGCATTTTACAATGAATTAAACAATGATAATAAGTAGAGTGCTGACCAATTACATGTGCGTCCTCTAGTGCAGAAAATGCTTGTTTTTCATTGTTATTTGACATTGCGCCCGAGTAGTCCGTCAATTTGGAGTCGATATGCGGCTTAACAGCTTGGTTGTATTTCATAGGGAGCTTCTCACATTGTCTTTAGACAGTTCATTGTTAAGCAATTCCTGCTTTGCGTCTTTTAGGATCATCCATGCCCCGCGTAGTACGACTATTGATACGATACAACCTATGACAATATCGGGTATACGGCTATCAAGCCATACCACCAGAATACCAGCGATGATGACACCCATGTTGGCGATGACATCGTTGGCTGAAAAAATCCAGCTGGCTCGCATATGTACTTCGTCATTTTTATGATTACGAATAATTATCAAGCAAGCGACGTTTGCAATTAGTGCAATGAATCCCATTCCTATCATTAGTGATGAGATAGGCTCACTGCCCAAAAATAACCTTCTGGTAATATCAATGAGAATGATCACGCCCAGCAATAACTGAAAGTAGCCACTGATTTGAGCAGCGTTGGCTTTGTGAAGCAAAGATTTGCCTACAGCATATATACCTATGCCGTACACAGTTGCGTCTGCCAGCATGTCCAGCGAGTCTGCTATCAAAGCGGTGGAATCAGCCAATATACCTATAGTTATCTCTATAAAAAACATCGTCGCATTGATGCCTAGGAGCCAATACAAAATGCGCTTTTGTGACGAATTTTTGATTTCTACTTCGCAACCGCAACCACTCATTTTTTAACTCTTATTCCAAATACCGTAGCCACAGTGTAAAGTCTATACCAAGTATAGAGTCAACTGCACAAAGGCATGTTTATGAAAATAGGTGAGCTATCAAAAAAGAGTGGGTGTTCTATTCAGACGATCCGCTTTTATGAAAAACAGGATTTGTTGGAAGCTTGCAATCGCAGTGAAGGCAACTACAGAATTTACGACGCCTCATCGTTAAGGACATTGCAATTCATTAAACAATGCCGATCTTTAGGATTGACTATAATTGAAATTAAACAGTTATTGGATACAAAAAATAATCCCGATAAAAGTTGTTCTAGTGTGAACAACTTGATCCATCAACATATGGTTGACGTCACACATCGCATTGCAGAGCTTCAAGAGCTGAAGCTTACCCTATCTGAGATGGCCTCGGCATGCACAGATAATAGAAAAGTTAAAGAGTGTGGGGTATTGCAGTTGCTTGAAGAGTAATACTCATATCTATCAGTCTTATAGTTTTAAACTTTCCTACGGTTTCATCATGGTTCAGATTAGGTAAAGTTACTAATACATAGTTTTCTTCCTTAATTCCATATATGGCAAGCACTCATCAATACTAATCAACTATATAGTTGCGTACTTTCTTAGCACTGCCAATCGTCATCAATTATAAATTGATGACTCACAATTCGCTTGAAGCTGACATTAGACAATAAATAGATGCGTCTGCTACCTTGGGAAAAGCGGCCGGACGACTACGATTGGCCGAATGACCGTTGATCGCTCAAAGCCGACCCTCACCCCTATAATGTAAATAGCCATATAAAATATTAGATGGATAGTTAAATACGATGATTTTTAAAAAACGTACACACTTAATATACATAGTGTGTACATTAATGGAACATACTAAAAGCCTTATTATAAAAGGTCTTTCACTCACTCACTCGCGAATGTACATATTTTTTACTATATACTCGAACAATGTCGGTTTTGTTTTGTTCAAACCCTTGGGTTTAGAAAAAGGTATACACCACAGTCACGGCAGTTTGAGTGTCGAGGTTTTCTTTAGTGGCGGCAACTTCTGAGTTGTGATCCATAATTAATGATACTTTTAACGACAGTGAACCATTAATTTGCGCTGACACTGAAGTCTCAGATTTAGATTTCGTATTGTCGCTACCCACTTCCGTTGAAAACAGTTGTTTGAAAGTGGCTGTATCAGAGATTTTCCATTGGTAATCCAAGGCTCCCCTGACAATGGCGCCATTATCAGTTTCACCTGCAACTACATTACCATCGGCATCAAGGGTATCGCGGTTTTTTCTAAACGAATAACCCGGACCGATACTGTAGTTAAATTTGCTAGTTTTGGTTTCCCACAGCTTTTGTTGCCAACCCGCGGCAAGTGTTGCCTGATAATCATAGCTGCTAAATTTATCATCTTCATACGAAGCGAAACCAAACAAACGATGATCTGGATTATTTAGTTTGTAGTTACCTTGGCCTGACATAAAGTATTTTTGTGCGGTAGTTTTAGACTCACCATTCACATCATCTTTTTTGTATAAACTTTCTAATACAAAGTCATTACTCCACATCTCTAGTTCTTGATGGGCAGCCAACTTGCCTTTAAAAGAGGTGGTTTCGGTATTACCTGTGGTGGAGATAAAACCAAATTCTCCGTCCATGGTTAAGGGCTTGACTTCGTCGGCAGCAAATACGGTGCTTGAAGCGCAAAGTCCGATTATTAATAATGTTTTTTGCATGTTAAATCCTTATTGAAAATGTAGAAATTGTTTCGTTAGGCTGATGGCGTTAATGGGATCTTACGCCAAAGACGAGATTAAAAAAATTGATAAACCAAGGTTACTGCGGTTTCGGTATCAAGTTCATCTCTGTCTTCACCCACACCAGAGTCATGATTCATCACAAAAGTAAGCTTCATGGCTAATGAGCCATTGAGTTTTGCTGACAAAGACGTTTCTGATTTGGTTTTAGTTGCAAAGGTCGCGGCTTCGGCACTGACAAACTGTCTGAAGGTCGCCTGTTTGCTAAATTTATGTTTATATTCAAAGGCTGCCCTGACAATCAAACCTTGTAAATCAGCTAGGTTTTTTTTAGCTTCATACTTAGACACTGTATAACCAGGGCCAACGCTGTATTTTAATTCACTGATGTCGTCGCGCCATAATCTTGAGGTCCAACCGGCCGCCACAGAAGTTTGATAATCAAAGCCGCTAAAACGTTTATCTTCGTATTCACCATAAATAAAAATCCGGTTGCTGGGATCTTCTAGTTTGTAATCAAATTGACCAGACAAAAACATTTTTTGCGCGGAGGTGGCTTTTACATCTTCACCATTCACTACTGTTGTACTGCGTTTGTAGAGCAGGTCACTGATAATCTGATAACTCCAGTACTTTAATTCTTGACTGGTATTGATCTTGGCGGTCATGGTGGAGGTATTGGTATTGCCTGCTGAAACGACCAAACCAAACTCACCTATCATCGACATTTCATTATCCTGGCCTACTGCATAACCCGGTTTTTCGGCCATATATAATGAGCGCATTATATTGATCTGAGCATGGCAGCTACTGGATACCAATAAGATTAACAGGAGAATTTTTTTCATTACAAAATAAGGTGCTTCACAACGACTTTAACAACAAAAAGGCATTGTATCGGCATATGGAATAAATGTGCAAAGTTAAAAATGCCTAGAGCGGCTAAAAAGCCGATTTTATTTGGTTTACAGGTGCATTAATTAACGTTTTTTGGGTTTTGGTTGCATGATGCTAATAATATTGTCCGCTTCCATGAGAGCAAATTTAACCGCAGCGTTGACATCGTAGGTTTCTAATTTTAAGGAGCTTAATACTAGCGGTGGGATCAATTGATTAGTCGTATACATTCCGTCAGTGGCCATGGCAATACTGGCTCTGACAGCACAGTAAATAATGGCAATTTCTTTATCTTTTAATGCTTTATTTTCATCATGTATGTGCATCACCGGTATATATAGCTGTGAAGGTAAACGCCATGCTTGCATGAGTTCGGCACTACAACTGGCGTAATTAAATCCAAGCACTTGTTGTTGACGTTTCCAGGGACTGACAGTTTCACTAAAATTACTGCATTCAATCGCCAAATCTGGAGCCTGTACCGCAACTAACAATTCACCTAGGTTATGCAATAAACCCAAAACAAAAAAACGTTCACTGCCACGTACCTTGGCAATTTTGGCGAGATGTTTGGCGACTAAACCAGCATAGACACTTTGTAGCCAAAAACGGTTTAAGTTAATCACATCGCTACTAAAATGCTCAAAAGCTGAACTGGCGGTTTCTGCCATCACCAGGTTATACAAGGCCTCGCCGCCTATCACACTAATCGCTTTACTTAAGGTATCAATCTGCGATTCAAATCGAAATAGTGACGAATTGGCTAGTTTGAGTAACTTAGACGAGAGGGATGGATCCAAGGCTATCAAGTCACCGATATCTTCAATGCTGGCGTTATCGTTGTCTAACATTTCACGGATGCGTATACATATATCCGGTAAAACAAAAGACTGACTGGCGATTTTGGCTACATTTTTTGGGTTAATGGTCAGCATATTCTGATAAGGCATAATGAGACATGGGAAGTAGTATAAACAGAAGGTGTGATAAATGAGAGTTTCTTTATCGATTAACCGGTATAAAGATTGATATGCTGTTGTGCATCGCCACACACTCAATGAGTAAGTTAGGGATTAACACGATGCAGTATATCAGCGAGCAGCAGATCGCGAGCAACAATATCAAATTGAACTATGACAGCTTTGGTGACCCTGCTCATCCCGCTATTATTTTAATCATGGGTTTGGCAACTCAGATGATATTTTGGGACAGCGATATTTGTCGACAACTTGCTCAGCAGGGCTTTTGGGTACTGCGTTTTGATAATAGAGACATTGGTAAAAGTACCCATATGACTCAGCTCAATCCACCCAGTGGTTTGGCTTTTTTACTCAATATACTGACAGGTAAAAAACTCCAAAGTGCCTATCAGCTAAGTGACATGGCCGCCGACACCTTGGGTTTAATGGATGCATTAAACATCCCACGTGCCCATATTGTAGGGGCTTCTATGGGCGGCATGATTGCTCAAATCCTGGCAATTCAGGCTCCACAACGTGTCATCAGCCTGACGTCGATTATGTCTACTACCGGTAATCGAGCTTTGCCAAGGGCCAAAAATAGTACGTTGTTAAAGCTCCTAACCACGCCTGCAAAAAATGCCGAAGACTATGTTAAACGTGGTTTAAATATTTGGCGGATTCTGCATGCAGATCACTTTCCTTTTGATGCAAAAAAGATAAGTGAGCTACTACAGTTGTCATGGCAACGTGGGGTTAATGGTCAGGGCATTAGTCGACAATTGGCGGCTATTTTAGCCT
The DNA here is from genome assembly GCF_001565895.1 of Paraglaciecola hydrolytica. GTDB lineage: Bacteria > Pseudomonadota > Gammaproteobacteria > Enterobacterales > Alteromonadaceae > Paraglaciecola > Paraglaciecola hydrolytica. The sequence goes on along the minus strand of NZ_LSNE01000005.1, from coordinate 870,853 downwards.
CGCCCGATCGCACTATCGACTTAGCCAAGCTGAAGATCCCAAGCTTAGTTATCCATGGAAGCCTCGACCCTTTATTGCCCTTAGACTGTGGTATCGCCACAGCTAAGGCCATACCTCAAGCTAAGTTTCTGAGCTATCAAGGTATGGGGCATACTATTCCCGTCGAAATTCAGCAGGATGTTGTCATGCAAATTATCAACTTGGCAAAAAGCTGCGAATGAAAAAGTAAGGTTATTTGGCTTAATCAAAAAAATCGTTTTGCAGTGGTTTTTTTGGCTCGTTAGCTGGTTTTTGTTTAGTTGTGGCTAGGCGTTTTTTGCGGATGGCGCAGACTTTGATGATCTTGCTTTGCACATCCTGATCTAACTTAGTCCAATGTAAACGTTCATCCCGTGAGCGGAAACAACCTAAGCAATAACCAGACGGACCCGATTGGCATACACCAATGCAGGGGCTGGTTATTTCAAAGATTTCAATTTGTTTCAAAGCCCACCTCAAAACGATAAACACAAGATGCAGTAAGTTATTAAATAACAAAGCAAGGTCAGAGTCGAATGTAACTTACATAGCGTGTACTGAGTATAATCATAATCCACTGGGCTCAGTAACACCTCTGATGATAAATCGCACGGATTCAAGCCTCATAGCCATTCAACTGTTCATGCCGCATAATATTCAGCTTTAATTTTCTGATACAGAGTGAGGAATTAACATGTGGTATCAAACAGAGCTAACACTCAAAGCTAAACCTCGAGGTTTTCATTTAATCAGCGATGAAATTGTGCGCCAGTTGCCCGAGTTGCGTTCGGTATCAGTAGGTTTGATCCAAGTATTTATTAAGCATACGTCGGCCTCTTTAACCATTAATGAAAATGCCGACCCCACGGTGCGTGGTGATTTTGAGCGTTTTTTTAATCACGCAGTGCCAGAAAATGAGCCTTATTATCAACATTTAGATGAGGGCAGTGATGATATGCCTGCCCATCTTAAAAGCAGCATATTAGGTTCAAACGTGACTATTCCTATCACTAACGGCAGATTAAATATGGGTATTTGGCAGGGCATCTATTTGTGTGAACACCGTAATCATGGTGGCGCGAGGACAGTGGTTGTGACAATTCAAGGTAAGGCAGAAGCGAGTTACTAGTAAATAGAGGCTAGCAACTCGATGTTAGGTTAATTTATTCGTCACTTTTAAGCGTGTTTTGCAGAGCTTGTTGCTGTCTTTGCGATCTAAAATGATCGATAACCCCATAAAGGTTAAAGAGAGTCAGTCCAAAACAGACTACAGCGATCAGGGCCGTAGACACAAATAAAACCAAGGATTCATTGTAAGTAAAATAGGCAAATGCCGCACAAATAAGACCAATAAAAAGCTCTATAAAACCAGCTTCAATACACGTTCTAATGTTAGTTTCAATGGGTTGAGCGTAGTGATTAATTTTGACAGACATAAAGGGACCTTCTTAGTAAACATATCAACAGATTATGTAGAAGTCTCAGTAAACCCAAGCCCTCTGTTTTAAAGATCGATACCAACCTAACCTAATATCAGTAAATTGCAAGCAATACGACCATTTAAATTACCTAACATGTAGCACTTTACTAAGTAAAATTATTAATAGGCATACGCCCAAAGAACAGGGTGAAACGTAAATTAGCGACTTCTGCGACCTCGAGGTTTTTGGGATTGACCTTTGTATTGGGATTTAGGATCTGGCTCGAAATTACCATATTCGTCATCATCAGCTGGGGCTACTGGTTTTTTACTTGGAGAGAGTTTTGGGGCGGCGCTGGTTTTAGTGTTAGTAGAAGGCGCAAACCCTGGGATGCTTTCATGTGTAAACTTATGGCCAATTAAACGTTCAATCGCCAGTAACTGTTTAGTTTCATCTTCACTAAAAAATGAAATCGCTAAACCCGAACTGCCAGCACGCCCCGTGCGGCCAATACGATGCACATAATCTTCTGCTACATAAGGCAAATCGAAGTTAAACACACAAGGTAGTTGATTAATATCAATGCCCCGAGCGGCAATATCGGTAGCAACTAATACGTTAACATCACCGTTTTTGAAGTCATCAAGAGCATGAGTACGAGCATGTTGGGTTCGGTTGGCATGGATGGATACAGCACTAATGCCGGCATTTTCTAGCTGGATTACCAAACTATCCGCGCCATGTTTAGTACCACTAAACACCAATGCTTGAGACCACTTGTGCTGTTTAAGCAGGTGGATCAATAACTCACTCTTACGTTTTTTATCTACCGGATGAATCAGTTGTTTGATGCTATCTAGAGAGCGGGTGGTAGCAGCCACTTCAATCAAAAGTGGATTATTTAACATGCCTTTGGCAAGAGATTTGATTTGCTCAGAAAAGGTGGCTGAAAACATCAGGGTCTGACGTTGTTTGGGCAGTAACGACTGAATGCGCCGGATATCGTCAATAAAGCCTAATTCCAGCATGCGATCCGCCTCATCCAAAACTAAGATCTCAAGCTGTGTAAAGTTAAGTGCCTGCTGCTGGTAAAGATCAAGCAAACGGCCTGGTGTGGCAACCAGCACATCTACACCTACTTGTAACTGAGCTATTTGCGGCTCTATGCGCACGCCACCAAACGCCGTACCACAGCGAGTATTCATTTGCTGGCTGTAAGTTTGTACACTGCTGGCAACCTGCGCAGCTAACTCGCGAGTGGGAGTAATAACTAAGGCACGCACAGATTGTGGTTTTGGACTTAAACCGCCAGACAATAGCTGCAACATCGGCAGCGCAAAAGCCGCCGTTTTACCCGTGCCAGTGTGCGCCACTGCCATCACATCACGCTGACTTAGCACCGCCGGAATCGCCTCAATCTGTATGGGAGTTGGCTGGGTGTAACCTTGTTCGACAAGGGTTTTTAACAACTCATCACCCAAGCCTAAAACACTAAATGACATGGTTATACGCTCCTTGGTTTGATTGAGATTTTTTGTGACGAAATTATGCAAGTTCTCATTGTAATTCAAATGATTGAGATCTATTGGCAATATTTTCGATGACTATTGTGAATCTCTAGTGGTGACTATTCAGGGGGAGTTTAGGTAATTGCAGCCCGTAATCTAAAGAGCTACAAAGCGCAAATACTCGGCATACGATGAATCAAACGTGACTGGCAGGAGATCAGACAAAACAGTCATTATCATTTACCCTAAGCACTTGCTGATTTTTTATACAGGTATAATCAGATTTGCTTAAAAATCGCCTTTTCCTTTCCTGTTAAATAAATTGAATGGCTCTCACTTTGTTTT
>NZ_LSNE01000005.1:827632-867421 GCF_001565895.1 Paraglaciecola hydrolytica | reverse complement strand
TCAGAGAATCGCTACGTTGTTAATTTAGTTATGGAAAATATTATACACATCGCTTTTAATAGGAAGCGTAAAAAGTCTCGTTAAAGTCAGGCTCCTTTTGTTTTTTGGAAATGTATTAATATAGGGCGAGTTAAAGCATAAAATACGTAATAAAATCAGAAGGTAAGCACTGAAAATGACGGAAAAAACAATCAAGCCGAGCAGCGACAAATGCGCTTTGCTCGTTAATAAGTGTTAGGTGCTTTTAGATATGGAATTTAAACAATACGATGTGATCAAAGTATTAGAAATTTCGAATCCCAAAAAGTTACAGGGTCGTGGATCTTGCTTGGGCTATTGCTCACCTAAAATAGGAGATGTTGGAACCATTGTAGAAATTTATACTACACCTTGCTTAGGTTATGACATTGAATGTAGTGATGAGAAAGGCGTTACGAAATGGCTTACTACTTTCGAACCTTCTGAAATAAAAATGGAGGTAGTGTGTGCTAGTAGCACCTAACAAGGTAAATCAAGTGCGCTCCTTCGTCGCCGGACACATACTCGCTGGCTGCGGCTCATTCTTCGACAAGTATAGCCAGCAAATCTGTGCCGCTTATTTGAAACGTTAGCTTCTTGATGACATACGGCACACAATGCTAGACTGCTAAACATGAAAGTATTTGATTGGAATCCTGATAAAAACAAGCTCTTAATTGAGGAGCGCGGCATCTCGTTTGAAGATGTTATTTATCATCTTCAAAATAATTGCTTGTTAGATGATTTGAAAAACTCAAATCAGCAAAAGTACCCCAATCAACGGATTTTCATCATCAATATTGATAACTACGCATATCTGGTTCCCTATATTGAAACTGATGAAGAAATTTTCTTAAAAACAGTCATCCCTAGTCGCAAGGCTACTAAGCAATATTTAGGTGAAAAGCCATGAACAATGTAAAACTGGATCAAAAAGAACGAGATTTACTCGATGATTTTGATAGTGGTAACTTTACATCAACACTAACAGAAAAGCGTAAGTCCGAAATCCAAGCATCCGCAGAGGATACATTCAAAAGAGATAAGCGTATTAATATTCGCTTATCTGGGCATGATTTATCTGCGATTCAGCGCCGCGCTTTGGAAGAAGGCATTCCATATCAAACATTGGTGGCTAGTGTACTTCACAAATATGTATCTGGCACTTTACAAGATATTACAGCTAACAAGTTGAGCAAGCGGACGCGATAAAACAGCGCAGCTTCTAAAAGCGTTGAGGCTGTAGAAAAAGGTCGGAGCCAAAAAACAATCGTGTTCTACGTTAAATTTGTTTGCTCAGCTCAAACTCCTGACTCGCCACCCCTAGACCATTTATCAAAATCTCTAACAAATGCGTGCCTGCATAATACTGGCGGGTAGTGATCACCTTTATGCCATGGCGTTTTTGTATTTTATTGCTTTGTTTAGCGCCTAATTCAATGGATTTTAGTTTAAACACTTTGGCCTTTTGTTGGCCGTTAGCTTTGACAAAATGAATGGCAAAGTCGATGACGAGGTTTTGTGACTCTGAGCTGGTGGAGTGGAGCTCAAAGTCGAATTCAAGATAGTCGCCCAGTTTTACTTGGCTATTGGTGATATTTAATTTGACTGGTTTTAGCGCAACACTTTGCTCATAACCTAACAAACGTAATACTTGCGCATCTCCGGCTTTAACTAAACTGCGGGTGGCGTGTTTGATTATCCACAGTACGTGCTTGCTGGCGTTAACATGCCAAGCTTGACAAATTTCTAAGAGTTTATCCGGATTGTCTTTGCTGATGTCGTTGAGATGATTGGCTACCGAGCGCCTGACATACAAACTGGGATCGTCTTTTAACGCGGCTAACAATGGAATATTGGGTGAGGGATCAGCCATATAGCGTTTAAGTTGTAAACCCCAAGGCAGGCGAGGGCGAGTACCTTCAGAGACTAAACGGCGCACATGTTCACTGTCGTCTTTGACCCATAATTTAAATTGGCTGTGGCAGTATTCAGAATGGTCGATAATAAAAGCACGTATAGCAAATTCAGCGCTAAACAAAGGGGTTAGCGTTTTTAGCACCTCTAAAGATTGTTGTGGATGGGCTAAACCATAAACACTGGCGTAATCGATCACCGGCCACGCAGCAAAGTTACTGACTTGTTTATTGGGATCTTGTTGTTGCCACACCTTAGGTAAGAGTTTGAGCAGTTCTGATGTTTGTTGAAAGTCACTCGGTAAAAATCGATGTAATACCTCGATGATATGGTTTACCCGCTGTTTGAGTTCGAGAGTGTTTAAACCCTGTAATGCCTGTTGGCAGAATTCTGGGTGATTAAAGTTTTTATCTACTGCACTGAAACAGTCAGCGATATGTTGTACAGCGGTTTCATTTAACAGATTTTTCATGCCTGCACCAAAATAAAAGAAACAAAAAAACACCTAAAATAAAACCCAGACTCGCTGGGTTTTAACATGCTCAAACTAGGCTCCTAGCTTAAAGTATAAAGCCTTGTTAATCCTAATATTCTGCGTCAGGGTATTTCTTTTTCAGCGCTTCAGCTGTCCAAAATCCTTGTGGTTCTTGTCCGCCATCTCGTACATTTTTGACCTGCTCAGGCGAGATCGCAGAGGCTTTATTACCAAAAGCATTACGCACATAAGTGAGCACGGCGGCCATTTCTTCGTCATTTAACAGGCCTTGAAAAGGTGTCATGGGTACATGACCGACATATTCCACATTTTTAACCCATACTTTGCCCATAATACCGTACAGGGCAATGTCGATAAGGCGCTCTGGATTGCCTGTCACCCAATCAGTGCCAGCTAATGGTGGAAATTGAGCTGCCGGCAAACCAAAGCCATCAACTTGATGACAAGTTGAGCAATAACCCTCTTTGCGATAAATATCCTTACCTTTAAAGTAAGTTTGTTGTAAAACCTCTGGTAAATGGGCGGCTTCATTGGCGACGACTTCTTCCTTAAACTCCCATGTGCCACCTACATTGTTCATGGTTTGCAAAAACGCGTTTCTCATCCAACTATCGATAGGGTGTTTGCCCACTTCTTGCAAGATGTTGATAGTGGCCGCTGAATCTAGCCACGAGGCTGCGGCAATCACTTCTAGGCGCACTCGGCCTTCCTCATCATTGGCGGCTTTTTTCAATAAGGGGATAGCATCTTCGAAATCAGCTAGTTGATAACGTAGCGCTCGCACTGCGGCTGCACGCACATGAAAATCTTTAGCCTTAAGTAATTGACGTACTAAGGATTGATCAAAATCGTTAGGGCTATTACTTGCCCACATGGCTTCTAATACATAACGTTCATAATGGGTAGACTTGTTATCTAGGCTTTTGAGCCACTTTTTCTTGGCAGCAATTAGCTTATCTGCAGGTAAAGCCCGCAATTCACGTTTGGCTCGATAACGAATTCGGTCTTCTGGGCTTTTTAATAGTTCAAATAACTCGGCTGGGCTTGCTCCTGTTATTGTTACTTTAGCTAACAAGGCACGTTCAGGATAAGTCACCCGATAAATTCGACCATGGGCGTGATCACGCAGCGGATCTCGGGCGTTGTGTTGCATGTGGCCGATTAACTGGTTATGCCAGTCGACCACATAGAGCGAGCCATCTTGGGCGAATTCCATATCAACCGGACGGAAATTAGGATCACTTGAAGTATATAAATCATGGCGCCAATGACTCACATAACCAGTGCCTGCGTCTTCAAGCTGATGCTGTTTAGCACCTAAAAAGCCGATAACGTTATTGAGTAATAAATTACCTTGTACTTCATCGGGAAAATGACGACTGGAAATAAACTCTATACCTGAGGTGGGGCGCACACGATGAGCTTCTTCAATTAAGGTATCGGTGCCAAGAGTGAGTTGGCCATAACGTGTTTTCATTTCGACCGGCGTCATCCAATTGACTTCGGGACCAGAAGTAAACAGAAAAAAGCCTTGCCCCCATTTGTCATAGGTTACGCCCCATGGGTTAGGGATGTGGGTTTGCACCATACGCTCTAATTTTTGCGTACGGGGTTCAAAACGGTAAAACCCCCCATTCACTCCGCGAACAGGACCGTAAGCGGTTTCGATGTTGGAGTGCAAAAATACCCCTTCATCCAAAATGATGTTACCAAAGGGATCGGCGGTAAATGCGCTGATCGCATGGTGGGTATCATGGGTATCAAAACCCGACAGAATGATGTCGTAAGTATCGGCTTTATCATCGCCATCTGTGTCTTTGAGTAATACCAAGTTAGGGGCTTGTGATACGTACACACCAAACTCGGTGATTTCAAAACCTATGGGTAAATTTAAACCGCTGGCAAATACGGTTTCTTTATCGGCTTTACCGTCACCATCGCTGTCTTCATAAATTAAGATTTTATCATCTGGACGTGCATCCCCAGGGCGATAGTGGGGATAAGAGCCTAAGGTGGAAACCCATAAACGCCCTTGATTATCAAAAGATATTTGCGCCGGATTAGCTAAGTTAGGAAATTCTACTTCTGATGCAAACAGCTCTATTTTGTAACCTTTGGCCATTTCAAACTTAGCCAGCGCATCCTCACCATAGAGATATTCACCTACGGCCTCTTCTGCTACGTTAGATTTAATCGGTGTAAGTTGTTGAGTTTGTTGGTCGGCGGCGGTTAAATCAAAAGTATTACCACTTAATAAAGCCCATAAGGCTTTGTCACGGTTTTGTGTTAGCTGCTTAACCTTCTTGCCTTCTTCAGGGTAGTTATCCACACCATAGGGCTCAAAACGACGACCATCAACATGTACACCATTGGGCATTTGATAGGTTTGAAACCAGTACCAGTTTTTATCTATTACTAGCTTTTGTACTTCATCATGTTTGGCTTGCGCTACAAGCTGTTGTTGACCAAAAATACCATTGACTAATATCGGCGCTAGCAGGCGATAACCTGCTTGATTCAAATGGGCGCCATTGACCGTTAACGGCGTTTTGCTGCTAGCAAATATCGTAGCGCTAGGCTCAAAAATATCAACAAAGTGAACACCTTTTGCCGCGGCTACTTGCTGCATGATATCGCGGTATAGGGCTAAGTTTTTGTTGGTTTGTTTGCCATCAGGCAAATCCAAAGTAGCTGATAAATCTTGGAAGGCGATAGGTGACACGAGCACCAATTTAGCTGCGTTTTTGCCGTTATATTGCTTAGCTAAAGTGTGATCGACAAAAGCGGATAATTCGGCACGATAATTCTCGGCACCTTCTTTTCCAGCAAAAGACTCGTTAAATCCAAAAAATGCCACAATCACGTCAGGGGCAATGTCGTATAACCATTCGTCACTTGTAGGATGGTGGCCTTCACCACTGTGGTGGTTAAATTGTGGATTAAATTGCGCTGCACCGGGGAAGGCCCACTGGCTATTACGTGATGAATGAGGTCTAAAACCTGGGGTGTAACCCGGTCTGGCTAAGGTGCGAATAGTCAGATCTTTATCGGGGTTACGTAACAGTAGCTCGGTTTCAAAATGCCCATAATGCAACATACGCTCAGGTAAGCCGTTACCAATTAAGGCAATGCGATCACCTTTGTTCAATGTGATTGCAGAACTCACATTCAAGTTAGCTAATTCAGCTTTAGTTAAAATCGCCTTGCCCGATTTACCTAAGACAAAATCTTCCACTTTTAAACCACGTTTTAGGTAGTAATCGGCTTCTTGAAAACCATAAAAGGAAGGCTCAAAGGGATCGACAAAAGCCACATCGGCTTTTTGTGGAACCTTTAGATTCAGCAAATGGTAAGTCGCATTGACCACTAAACGTCGTAAATCTTCTTTTTTGAAATCCACAGCTGCACCGGCGGTGGTGGCAAAAACAGGGCCTGTTTTATCTCCTGTTGGCGTAGTGTAAGACTTCAGCCACGCCAAGGGCATCATGGGATTGTTTAACTTACCATCAATAATTTTTGAATCCATTTCCAGTGATTCTGTCACCGCACCATTTAACAAAACGGTGGCCTTGGCTTGGTCTAGATGTTTAATGCCGTAAATATCAGACCACGTGAAAATATCGCTGACATTATTGAGTAGCGGATGCTGAGCGTTTTTCTCGACTATCACGCCACGACCGCCTTGCACTTTATGTTCGCCATGGTGATTTAGCCAATTTTCACCCACCACGTTTACACCAAAGTTTTGCCAATCATAGCCGCCATAGTGGTCGGTATTGTTAAAGGCATGAGTGGCGGTGCGCAGGGCGATAATAGGTTTGGCGGCATTAAAATAATCAAGGAAATGCTGTAATTGTTGCGGCGGAAGTACTCGCCAGCGTGTGGCTAGTATCATTAAATCGGCATTCTTGAGTAAATCTAAACGGGCAATATTACTGTTTTCGTTTGGGTTAATGACGCCACTTTGTTTATCGATTGCAAATAAGACGGTGGTTTTAAATCCATGACGCTGGCTTAGTATCTTGGCCAACATAGGCAATGATTCTTCTGAACGGTATTCTTCATCACCTGAAATCAGTACCACAGATTTACCCTTGGCAATATTAGCTGGTGGTTCAAACACCAGATGATCCAAACCTTTGGCCAGGGCAAGAACAGGTAATAAAAGGGCAAATAATACCAAGTAACGAAATATCATAATGTTCTCGCAAATTCAGTTTTAAGATAAACATTGATTGCTAGTTACAAATTGATAGCAACTATCAAACATATTTTTAACAATGTTGACAGTCTATCGGGAGGTGCAAGGTTTAAGCTATAAGAAAATCGCTTAAAAATAATACTTTTTAGGCGTTTGTTGGTTTACGTAATGCAGAAACGTCCCCCTGTTATAGACAGGGGGAACTTTGACTATGACTTATGTTTTAAGGCCATTATTTTGTAGTAGGCAGATTTAGCCTTGCTTTGGCGGTCAAACAGCAGGGGATAATCACTGCGGCCTTTCATTGGCCAGTTGTTGCGCCAGGTCATGCCATCATCCGTACCCCAAAAGGTGACACGGCTGATGTCTTTTTCATGGCGTAATAATATTTCAAACAAATCGCTGTAACGTTTGTCGAGTTCAGCCTCAGCTTCAGGCGTTAAACCCTGGCTATAAGGATTGAGCTTTTCTTGTAAAGCAAAGTTTTGGTTTACGTCAGCCCCAGCTTCGGCCCCTTCTGGAAAGACCAATACCGAAATGTCCACTTCGGTAAACATCACTTTTACACCTTGTGCGGCATAAGCAATGATGGAGTCTTCCACTTCTTTATACTCGGGGTGAAACAATGAATAATGGCCTTGCATGCCTACACCGTCTATGCGTAAACCCTTAGCTTTTAACTGCTGCACAATGCGTACGGCACCGGCACGTTTTTGCGGGGCATAGAGGTTGTAATCGTTGTAATACAGTTCTGCATCAGGATCAGCTGCATGGGCGTATTCAAAGGCTTTTTCGAGCATGTCGTCACCGATGATTTTGTACCACTTTGACTGGCGCATGCTGCCATCTTCGTTTAAGGCTTCGTTAACCACATCCCAACTTTGCACGCGGCCTTTGTAACGTCCCACTACCGTATCTATGTGATCTTTTAAACGGACGAGTAGAGCTTCACGGCTGATCTCATTACCTTGCTCGTCTTCAAAAACCCAATCAGGTGCTTGGCTGTGCCATAACAAAGTATGGCCAGTGATAAAGATATTGTTGGCTTGGGCAAACTCAACAAATTTATCAGGGGCAGCAAAATCGTAGACACCAGGTAAAGGATGGATACGCTCCCATTTCATATCGTTTTCTGGCGTAGCGGCATTAAATTCTTGCTGGATAAGCTTAGTGGTAATGGCTTTGGGCTGCATCAGTTGACTATTACCAATAGCGGTACCAATTAAAAAACTGTCTTTATAGACATCTTTCAAACTGGCGGTAGACGCTGATTTTTCGACGCTCTGATTACTACAAGCTGAGAGTAAAATACAGCTTAACAAAAGTGCAGTGGTGGTCGGGAATAATGCTAATTTCATAGTAGTTCTCTAGGGCTATTAATCGCGATAGGGCTTGAGTGTATTTATTTTGCCGTCTTTATCATAAGTAATTTCCGCCATTTTGACTGAGCGCAAATGGGTGATACCACTTGATAAACTGGAGTCGTGATAGAACAAATACCACTTGCCTTCGAACTCAGCGATGGAATGATGAGTGGTCCAGCCTAAGACTGGCTCAAGGATGCGCCCGCCATAAGTAAAGGGGCCGTAAGGGCTATCACCCATGGCATAACACAAAAAGTGGGTATTGCCGGTGGAGTACGAAAAGTAATATTTGCCATCGTATTTATGCATCCACGAGGCTTCAAAAAAGCGTCTGTCGTGGTCGCCTGCCAATAAAGGCTGGCCGTTTTCGTCGAGGATCAGGATCTCTTTGGGCGTTTCTGCAAACTCCAACATGTCATCACTCATTTTGGCAACGATAGGGCCAAGTTGTGGCTCATGATCTGCAGGTTCGCTAAGCGTCGCGTCATATTGGTTCTTACGATAGTGCTGTAATTGTCCGCCCCAAATACCACCAAAATACATGTAGTACTCACCGTCTTCATCTTCGAATACGGCAGGATCGATAGTGTAACTGCCTTTAATTGGCTCAGGCTGAGCTACAAAAGGTCCTATTGGCGAATCACCAACGGCGACACCAATCTGAAAAATGTCATCGGCTTTTTTTGCCGGGAAATAAAAATAGTAAAGATCACCTTTTTTCGCTGCATCGGGCGCCCACATTTGCCTTGCAGCCCAGGGCACATCTTTGACATGTAAAGCTACACCGTTGTCTACGGCGGGGCTATCGGGCGAATCCATGGAAATCACATGGTAGTCTTCCATGCCAAAGTGGTCGCCATTGTCGTTAAACGGAATACCGGCTTCGATGTCATGGGAAGGGTAAATATAAATTTTGCCATCAAACACATGGGCAGAAGGGTCGGCAGTATAAATGTTCTCAACTAAGGGCTGGGAAATCGCTTTGGCTCTAATGGCTTGTATTTGTTCGGGGGGTAATAATTCTTCTGACATGACTCACTCGCTTGGTAAAAAAAGCACAAGCTTAAATAAGCTTGTGCTGGTGATAATTAACTTAACTAGTTTACTTAAACACTTTGGCGTCTAGTGTTTAGGTCTTGTTCAATTTTCTGCTCCATCGCTTTATTAATACTGTAGGCAAACAAACAAGCCACGGCCAAGAAAAACGGAATCGAAGCATAAAGGCTGACAGACAGTTTGATGCCGTTGATGGTTTCAGCCGATTGCACAACTAAGTCAACGCTATAGTGGTAGTGATCAAGTATGCTAGATACAAAAGACGAACCTAAGGTTAAGCCTACTTTTAAACCAACTATCATGGCTGAGAAGATAATCGCAGTGGCGCGGCGATTGTTTTTCCACTCTGAATAATCGGCTACGTCTGCAATCATTGCCCACAGTAAAGGAGTGGAAATACCATAGAAAAAACCATGCAATATTTGCGACATAAACACTGTGCCTATGGCGTCTGCGGGGTAAAAGTAAAACACAGCGATGAACAAGGTGGAGGTAAATAGCGAAGCACCAAAGACTTCACGTTTGCCAAATCGGTCGGCCAATGATTTAGAAAAACCAATCCCGATGATCATAAAGATGATGCCGCCAGCATTAAACAAAGCAAAACCTGAGGTGGCGGGATCTTCTGGCCATTTAAATTCAGTCAAGCCCATACCCGTCAACATAGAGTTGAGGCCAGAGATAAAACTATTAAACCCAATATTGTTGAGAAACAGTGCAATTTGACCGGCATCCAAATAGTTTTCGAAATAGAAAATATACATGCCGCCTTTTAAGGCCAAGGTCACAAACACTAAAATGGTCACAAGCAGCATTACGACCCAAGGTTTGTTGGCAAAGAGATCTTTAACATCTTCGAGCACTGTAGATTTTTGTTGTGCAGTGGGTACCACCCGTTCTTTAGTGGTAAAAAAGGTGATTAAAAACATGATAATGCCGGCAATTGATAAGAAGGTCATGACCTTTTCAAAACCAATCGCTTTATCACCGTCACCGGCAATTAAAACTAAAGGCAACAATAGAACTTGAATAATAAATTGCGCAATCATTACAGCCACAAAACGATAGGATGACATGCTGTTACGTTCACGCATGTTTCCGGTAATAACGCCACTTAACGCCGAGTAAGGTAAGTTGTTGGCTGAATACACCAGTAATAACAATAAATAAGTGACAAAGGCGTAATAGATTTTTCCATCAGGACCAAAGTTTGGCGTGCTAAAAGCTAAGAGGGCTAATACCCCAAAAGGCACCGAAGTCCACAATATCCAAGGACGAAACTTGCCCCAGCGCGTTTGTGTGCGGTCGGCAATCATGCCCATAAAAGGGTTGAAAAAGGCTGCAATCAAACCACAGACAAAGATAACTCTGGTAGCTGATTCAGGCGGGATTTTATAAACATCGGTATAAAAGAAGGCGATAAAAGTAACAAGAGTTTGGAATACCAAATTGGCGGCTAAATCACCTAAGCTGTACCCGACCTTTTCAAGAACACCTAATTTTTCTGTTTGCTGATTCATATGTAAGTCATTTGTAGGTTTTTTGTTATGCAGGGATTGTATAGGCTTGGCGGTTTTTGGTTATTGTTATTTTCGCTTTTAGTATTATCTTATGTGCCCTTGCTTAAGCTTTAGGCAAACAGGTACGCTGATTTTTTAGTATTACCTTATGTTTTTTCACAGATGGTTAACAACTTATTGTGTGAGTTATGAAGTGCAGTATGCTGTCAGTCTTTATTTTAGTTTTTTCATCCACACCGAGGTGAGATTTTGAGTAGTTCTAATTACGAAAATAACCAAGAACATAACAACGAAAATATGTTGTTTATTGTGTTAGTGAGCATTGTGGCCACCATTGGCGGTTTTTTATTTGGTTTTGACAGCGGCGTGATCAACGGTACGGTTGATGGTTTGCAAAAAACCTTTAATTCTAATGACATAGGCACGGGATTTAATGTAGCCAGTATGTTGTTAGGCTGCGCAGTAGGTGCCTTTACGGCGGGGCGTTTAGCCGATATTTACGGGCGCAAAACCCTGTTATTAGTGACGGCGGTGTTTTTTATCATTAGTGCTTGGGGCTCAGGTGTTGCTGGTTCATCACTTGAGTTTATCGTTTATCGTATTTTAGGTGGTTTAGCGGTAGGTGCCGCCTCGGTGATGGCGCCAGCTTATATTAGTGAAATAGCGCCAGCTCGATTGCGTGGTCGTTTATCCTCGATTCAACAAGTTGCTATTATCACCGGTTTGTTTGCCGCCTTTGTGAGTAACTATTTATTGGCTAATTTTGCCGGTGCTTCAACCGCCGATTTTTGGATGGGTTTTGCGGCTTGGCGTTGGATGTTCTGGATTGAGTTGGTTCCAGCAGTATTGTTTTTAATCGCCTTATTGTTTATTCCTGAAAGCCCCCGTTATTTGGTTTTACGTAAAAAAAATCAACAGGCATCTGATGTACTTAATCGATTATATGGCGCAGCTCAGGGCCAGCAAAAATTATTGGAAATTCAACAAAGCTTAGCCGGTGATCGCCATCAGCCTAAGTTGGCAGATTTACTCGATAAGCAAACTCGTAAAGTGCGCAAGATTGTGTGGATTGGTATTGGCCTCGCAGTATTTCAGCAATTAGTCGGCATTAACGTGGTGTTTTATTACGGTGCAGTATTGTGGCAAGCGGTAGGTTTTTCAGAGTCTGATGCACTGCTTATCAACATTATCAGTGGCGCAGTGAGTATTGCTGCTTGTGTTATCACCATGTACCTGATCGATAAAGTCGGGCGTAAACCCTTTTTGATGCTGGGCTCTATTGGCATGACAGTTACCCTTGGTTGTTTGGTATTTGCCTTTATGAACGCTGATTTAGATGCCAACGGTAATCTGGCTTTAGGTGAGATGGGTGCTTTTGCCTTGATATCGGCCAACGCTTATGTATTTTTCTTCAACTTATCGTGGGGCCCCGTAATGTGGGTGATGTTGGGAGAGATGTTCCCCAATCAAATCCGTGGCTCTGGTTTAGCCGTTGCTGGTTTGTTTCAATGGGGCGCAAACTTTGGCATTACTATGACCTTCCCCATCATGCTGACTAGTATTGGTCTTGCAGGGGCTTATGGTTTCTATACATTATGCGCAGCCATCTCGGTATTGTTTGTAGCTAAGTATGTATACGAAACCAAAGGTAAAGAACTAGAAGATATGCAGGGCTAGGTTTGAGGCTCTAATTATTCAGGGTAGTTTTATATCAAGGCCGGACATTGTGCTCCGGCCTTTTAGTCTCTGGGTTTATCCTTATTTCTATTAAACAAATCAAACTAGGTTTGGTTTATACCCAAACAACCTGAAGATGCAGGATTCAGTTTGTTTGGGTATATAAACACCTTAAACCTTTCTATCTGCTACATTGCATTGGTATTCTGCGTTTTTTTTGTTAATTTAGCGGCTCATGTTGATTGAGGTTACACCCTACTATGTTTTGTCCATTTTGCGCCGTGCAAGAAACCAAGGTTATCGACTCTCGTTTAGTCGCAGATGGCACCCAAGTTAGACGGCGACGGGAATGCACTATCTGCAAAGAACGTTTTACCACCTTTGAAATGGCTGAACTGGTCATGCCACGCATCGTTAAACGGGGTGGTTCACGTGAGCCATTTAACGAAGATAAATTACGTGCCGGTTTGCAACGAGCCTTGGAAAAACGCCCGGTCAGTACTGAGCAAATTGAAGAGTGTATTAGTCGTTTAAAATCAGCCTTACGAGCCACAGGTGAACGTGAAGTTGATAGCCAGTTTTTAGGTAACTTAATTATGGATGCCTTAAAAGAACTGGATAAAGTGGCTTATGTGCGTTTTGCCTCAGTTTATCGCTCGTTTGAAGATATTCGTGAGTTTGGTGAAGAAATCGCTCGTTTGGGTGATTAAGCTTAATACTCAATATTCATGGTCAATTCTGGATAAAAGCACTTGGATCAGTTTTCCCCCTTAGATAGCCAAATGATGGCCTTGGCTATTCAGTTAGCCAAACGTGGCCAATATACTACTTCGCCTAACCCCAATGTGGGTTGTGTCATTGTGGATAAAAATGGCCAAATTGTAGGCCAAGGCTGGCATCATCAAGCGGGTACGCCCCATGCAGAAGTCCATGCTTTGCAACAAGCAGGCACCTTAGCTAAGGGGGCTACTGCCTATGTCACCCTCGAACCTTGCAGTCATTTTGGTCGCACACCTCCTTGTGCTGATGCACTGATAAAAGCGGGAGTCGCTCGAGTTGTAGCGGCTATGGTTGACCCTAATCCCCTAGTGGCAGGTCAAGGATTAGCTAAATTAAATGCGGCGGGTATCAGTACTGCACATGGTTTACAACAAGTCCAGGCTGAGCAACTTAATCGCGGTTTTATCAAACGAATGCAAACCGGTCGCCCTTGGGTGACGGTTAAATTGGCTGCAAGTCTCGATGGTAAAACCGCCTTGGCTAACGGTCAAAGTAAGTGGATCACTGGGGCTTTAGCACGTCAGGATGTGCAGCGTCATCGAGCTCGTAGTTGTGCTATATTGTCGGGCTCTGGAACGGTATTGGCTGATAATCCTTTGCTTAATGTTCGTTATAACGAATTGGGATTAGACGAACAAACGTTGCTAGAAAAAGAGCTGCGCCAACCTTTAAAAGTAGTACTGGATGGGCGTAATCAACTTACTCCTGATTTACAGTGTTTGCAGTCGACTGATCCAAGTTTGATTATCAACAGCGAGTTTAACCCTTTGCCATTTTTTGCCAATGTGAATCAATGGCAAGCACCATATGTGGACAACAAATTAGACCTAGCAGCGGTGTTTGATTATCTAGGTAAACAACAGCTTAATCATATTTGGGTAGAAGCAGGTGCTAAAATGGCCGGGGCTTTATTACAAAGTAAATTGATTGATGAGTTGATTTTATATCAAGCGCCCAAACTTATGGGTAACACAGGCCAAGACTTGTTTGCGATTGAACCCTTAACGGACATGCAACAGAGCTACAATTTGAGTTGGACAGACATGCGCCAAATTGGCCCCGATCTGAAACTAAGCGCTAAGGTTTTGTACGACTAAGTACAAGGCTAACTTACACAAGAGAAATTATGTTTACTGGCATTATTGAAGATATAGGCACCATTCAAAGCCTACAGCCCAGCGGCGAAGATATTCGACTCACCATTAAGACCAATAAACTCGATATGAGTGATGTGGGCTTGGGCGATAGCATTGCTAACAATGGTGTGTGCTTAACCGTTACCGCATTAGGCGGCAGTACTTTTAGTGCCGACGTATCCCACGAAACCATCAAACGCACAGGTTTTGCTCAGTATCAGGCTGGCAGTAAAGTAAACCTCGAAAAAGCCCTGCAAGCTAATGGTCGTTTAGGCGGGCATATTGTCAGTGGCCATGTGGATGGTGTGGGTGAAGTATTGTCCATCAATCAAGTCGGGCGTTATGTGGAGATTTGGCTTAAAGCTCCTACAGAGCTGGCGAAATACCTAGCTGAAAAAGGCTCTATTACCGTTGATGGTGTCAGTTTGACGGTGAATAAAGTCGATGGTAACCACTTTTTGATCACCCTTATCCCTCACAGTTTGCAAGAAACCATCATAGGCTTATACCAAGTTGGCACTAAGGTTAATTTGGAAGTTGACGTGATCGCCCGTTATTTGGAGCGTTTGATCCTTGGGGATAAAGCTGCGGAACGTGGCGTTGACGGTCAGAAAAAAGATATCAGCATGGCCTTTTTAGCAGAAAATGGTTTTTTACGGTAAATTACGCAACATCTAAACGAGAAAGAATAAGAACACTTATATGCCCTTAAATACAACAGCAGAAATTATAGAAGACATCCGCCAGGGTAAAATGGTGATCCTGATGGACGATGAAGATCGGGAAAACGAAGGCGATATCATTATGGCCGCTGAACATGTTACTCCCCAAGCCATCAATTTTATGGTTACCCATGCCCGTGGTTTGGTGTGTTTACCCATTACCGCAGAGCGTGCTAAACGTTTGAATTTACCCTTGATGGTAGACAACAACGGTGCGCAGTTTTCGACTAACTTTACGGTATCTATAGAAGCGACTCACGGTGTGACTACCGGTATTTCCGCTGCTGATCGTGCCAGAACTATCTTAGCTGCCGTAGCCAAAGATGCTAAAGCCGCTGATATAGTACAGCCAGGTCATATATTTCCACTTATAGCGAAAGACGGCGGCGTGCTAAATCGGGCAGGTCATACCGAAGCTGGAATTGATTTACCGCGATTAGCCGGCTGTGAACCGGCCTCTGTCATTGTTGAAGTGCTTAATGAAGATGGGAGCATGGCCAGACGCCCTGAATTGGAAGAGTTTGCTGCCAAACACAATCTAAAAATTGGCACTATTGCCGATTTGATTGAATATCGAAATTTGAATGAAACCACCATAGAGCAAGTTGCCAAGTGTAAATTGCCTACTGAATACGGTGAGTTTGATTTAGTCACTTTCAAAGATGTCATCGACAATCAAATCCACTTTGCCTTATGCAAAGGGGAAATTAACGGTGATAAACCGACTTTAGTGCGGGTGCATTTACAAAATACCCTGAGTGACTTATTGGGTTCGACTCGTTCTATTGAGCGCAGTATGAGTTTGCCACAAGCGCTCCAACATATTGGAGCAGAAGGTGGAGTGTTGATCTTGCTGGGTAAACAACAAGATGTAGTGGCCCAATTAAAACAATTTGAAGCAGAAGACAAAGGTGAAAAGCCCGTGGCAGCACCATGGCAAGGTACTTCTAGAACCGTGGGTGTGGGTAGCCAGATCCTCGCAAGCTTAGGTGTTAAACAAATGCGTTTGATGAGCCGCCCGAAAAAGTACCATGCGTTGTCAGGTTATGGTTTAGAAGTGGTTGAATATGTAGAGCACTAAGCTATTGCGCTAACACTAAATGTTGCGAGCAATAGTTAAAATAATCAATTAAATATCCCTACGGTTGTGCTAAACTGCGCGCCGTTTTTTCATGTAAGGCACAGCAAATGAATATCATTGAAGGTAATGTTCGCGCGACAGGCAAAAAATTTGCTCTGGTTGTTTCTCGTTTCAACAGCTTTGTGGTTGAAAGTCTGGTTGATGGCGCATTGGATGCCTTAGAGCGTCACGGTGAAGTCAGTGAACAGGATATCACTTTGGTTCGTGTGCCAGGTGCTTATGAATTACCTATCGCTGCCCAGCGTTTAGCTCAAACCAATAAGTTTGATGCCATTATTGCCTTAGGTGCCGTTATTCGTGGTAGCACACCACACTTTGATTTTGTCGCTGGTGAATGCAACAAGGGTTTAGCCCAAGTTTCATTACAACATAATATCCCCGTCGCTTTTGGTGTGATCACCACTGACAGTATCGAGCAAGCTATTGAACGCTCTGGTACTAAAGCCGGTAACAAAGGTGCAGAAGCGGCTATCACTGCCCTAGAAATGGTTAACGTATTAGCCAATATTAAAGGGATTAAATAGGTGAAACCTAAAGCCCGTAGACTCGCCCGTGAGCTTGCTTTGCAAGCCGTATACTCGTGGCAGATGTCGAAAAATCCCGTTGCTCAAATAGAGTTAAGTATTGTTACAAGCAACGATATGGCAAAAGTCGATATGGAATATTTTCTCGAACTATTGCGCTCAGTGGTAAAAGACTGCGCTGAATTAGACAAGAAAGTTAAGCCCTATTTAGGTCGTTTGCCTGAAGAACTTGATCCAGTCGAAAAAGCCATACTGCGTATAGCAACCTATGAGTTGGTCGCGCGTTTGGATGTGCCATATAAAGTAGTAATCAATGAAGCCATTGAACTTGCTAAAACTTTTGGTGCCGAAGAAAGCCACAAGTTTGTTAATGGTGTACTTGATAAAGCCATTAAAACCTTGCGTAAAGATGAGTTGGCCTAAGCTCAATGTAGCGGGAGCACAGCGATGCTCCTCCGCTTAACTTTAATCTGAGTAAGTTATCCGCGTGAAAGAATTTTCCATCATAGACACCTTTTTTAAACAACAAAACCATCAACGTAAAGATGTACTGCTTGGCATCGGCGATGATGCTGCTTTGACAGTGGTGCCTGCTGGTCAAGCCTTAGTGACGACCACTGATACATTATTAGCGGGTGTGCATTTTTTGCCTGATGCTGAACCTAGCACTATCGCCCGTAAAGCGGTGGCAGTCAATTTAAGTGATTTGGCGGCGATGGGAGCAGAGCCTGCCTGGATAAGTTTATCCATTAGCCTGCCTACAGCTGATGAAGCTTGGCTTAGTGCCTTTGCTACTGGGCTAGCTGAAATGACCCGTTTTTATTCCATCCAATTGATTGGCGGTGATACTGTACAAGGGCCATTAGCGGTGACTATTACTGCTCAAGGTTTTGTACCGCCCGAACAAGCTTTATTACGTAGCAAAGCTAAACCTGGCGATTTTATCTATGTCACAGGTACTTTGGGTGATGCTGGTTTAGGTTTAGATCTGTTGCTGAATAAAGTGACGGTGGCTGATCCAATAAACGCGCAATATGTTTTGAATCGATTACACAATCCAACTCCACGTTTGTTAGTGGGTACTAGCTTGCGCCGTATAGCCAATGCCTGCATTGATTTATCCGATGGTTTAAGCTCTGATATTAAGCACATCTTACAAGCCTCAAATTGTGGGGCGACGATTAATGTGGATAAATTGCCCCTATCAAAAGCAATGCGTGAAAGTGTTGAGCCACAGAATGCCGTCAAATACGCTTTAAGCGCCGGTGATGACTATGAATTGTTGTTTACGGTCAGTGAAGAGCAAAAAGGTAAGTTAGAAACCGCGATGGCGAATACCAGTGTATCCTTTAGCTGCATAGGCCAATTAAATGGCATGAGCAATAAGTTAGAATATCGTCTTAATAATCAAGTGATTGACTATCAAGCCACTGGTTATCAGCATTTTTAGTAGTACAGCCTTCATCCTTGAAACGGAACCTTTGTTGGCTGCACTCACACGCCATGATTGGTAATTCCTTGCCACTTAGTATGGCGAAGTTCATGGGGCTGAGTTCTTTTGCCGCCGCGGTGCAATTCCAATGTTTTTGGGTATATCATGCCCATTCATCCAGCTAGGTAGTGAATCAATGCGGCCAGAATTACGTCAACGAATCTCTTTAAAAAATCCCCTACATTTTTTAGCCTTGGGTTTTGGCAGTGGTCTAGCGCCTAAGGCTCCAGGTACCTTTGGTACGTTGGCGGCTCTGCCTTTAGTTTACTTGTGTAGTGTTTATTTACCCTTCAGTTTTTATCTGCTTTTGACTGTGTTATTCAGTATTGTCGGTATTTGGATTTGCGGTAAGACCGCCGATGATATGCAGGTGCATGATGACTCTTCCATTGTGTGGGATGAAGTGGTTGGCATGCTCATTACTATGATTGCTGTGCCATTGAACTGGCAAACTTTGCTGGTGGGTTTTGTTTTATTCCGCTTTTTTGACATTGTTAAACCTTGGCCAATCAGTTACCTAGATAAACACGTACACGGTGGTTTTGGCATTATGGCCGACGACATACTGGCGGGTATGTTTGCTTTAGCTTGTATGCATATTGGTTTGTATTTGAGTTGGATTTAAACCCCTGTGTTTTTTGCTAACACAACAAGCTTTAAACCCATTTAATTCTTAGCCTCATTCGAAACATCATTGGTTTTTAACAAAAAATTAACTTTTTTGTATTTCACTTGAACTTGTCTGACAAATTTGGTTCCAATGGAAACAGATATAGTTTCGTTGCGATAAAAGCAGCACTAGGAAGTGAGATACCAATGGGATCTTTAGTTCACCAAGGCTCAGTAAGTGATAACACTCAACTGCTATCACAGCCTCAATTTAGCTTGGTACCAACGTCAAATGTAGTCGGCTTAATGTTGTTGGATATCTTGGGATTTGCGCTGATCTTAATTGGGTTGGCATTGCAATACGGTAGCGTTACCAAGCTTCCTGGTTTCTTGCAATTTAACTATAATGGTTTGGCGTTAATCGCTATTGGCATAATCATGACCCTGCCTTTTTTTGTCTTGGCACTCAAAGCCTGTCATAAGGCCTTTAGAAATATCAGCTTGTCTTAACTTATCTTTCAACCTGTGGTTATCGCTGCTAAGCCATGCCGCCTGTAATAATCTACCTTAATTTATGAATACATCTCAAGTATGTCCTTTTTGTCAGCAATCCAATCAGTGTGGCGAGAACAACGCTAGTGGCTGTTGGTGTATACGACAGGCTGTTCCTGCTGAGTTGTTGAGTTTATTACCAGAGTCAGCAAAAAATGTTGTTTGTATTTGCGCTACTTGTATTGCAACCTTTGCGCAAAATCCACAGGACTTTGCGCAGCGTATAAGTGAGACTTCTTTAGGAACTAGGAACTAGGAACTAGGAACTAGAAACTGTTCAACTAATTCATCGAATGTAGTCCAAACATATTGCCTTCAGTATCCAAGGCTAAAACAATAAAACCGTGTTCGCCAATGGACATTTTGTCGCGCTGAATTTTGCCTCCGGCGGCCTCGATACGTGCGGCGTTAATCGCGCAATCATCCACATTAAAGTAGACCAAAGTACTGTTACCACCTGAAGGGAAACCCGGCATGTGCACTAAGGCACCACTCGCGCCGTATATTTCAAAGTTGGACGGAAACCCATACATAAGCAAATCAGGCATGCCCATGTCATTGAGTTCAACAGCCAACACGGTTTGATAAAAGGCTTTGGCTCGAGCCATATCTTGCACATAAATTTCAAACCAGCTAACAGGATTCCTGATCAGTTCTTGTGGAGCAGCCATAAAATATCCTTCATAAAGTAAGTAAAAAACACATGAAAATTCGCTTAACTAACCATAGCGTAAACCGTACATCATGGAACATTATTTAATCAGTTGTTGTCGTTTTCAGCCACTTTTTTCTTAAACGACGAGACAAGGGTTTCTCAATCACATAAGTACTAAAAATAGCCAGCAATACCATGCTAATACTGCCGACGAGTAGATGATGTTTGCCCGCGTTGGCGTTGATCATTAAAGATATAAACATGGCAACTATCACCATATTTTGCCAGATAAATACAGAGTAGCCTGTTTCACCGATAAACTTCATGCCAGGCACAGAAAACAGGCGCGCCACTAAGCCATTGCCCATGGCTAAGTCATAAATCATGATGAGGTATAAAGGCATCATCAAGCCGTGACGTAAGTAGTATTTAAAAGGCTCTGGAATATCAGGCGTTAACATTAGTGCAATCACCCCAACAAAGGCCAGATCACCTAAAGCCCACCACCGCTGAGTAGGTTTAAACGCTGGATTAAAACGTGAAATATTACAGATACGGCTGAGTAACATACCCGCGACAAAATGGGCGACCCAAAATAAGGGAGTTGAACTTATGAATATTTGCCAATACTGCTGAGGTTCGCTGTTGCTTGGAAAATATTGGGCGTAAATCACCGTGGGAATGAGTGATAGTACAGGCAAACAAAGCAATAATACTATTGACGATTTTCTGCTGAGCTTTGCCAGTTGTGACATTAAAAACGGCATTAACAGATATAAAAATACCAGTGCCGATATCGTCCAGGTCGGCCAGCTAAGTAAGGGCACCCAGTCTGGGTTCCAAGCTTGGACTAAGGCAAAGTTAGCCAGCGTGCCAGCGATGATATTGAAGGGATTAGCCCCTTGCATTAATTGATTGGGTACCATCATTAAAGCAGTAAGCACCGCCAAAATAATATGAATAGGATAAAGGCGTGAAGCTCGACTTAACCAAAAACTATTACGTGTACTACTCAACTCACCGTCTTTGCCCCAATACAAATAGGCCAAAATAAAACCTGATAAGAGGAAAAAGAAACTGGTCGACATCCAACCGTTGGCAAAAAACGTTTGTAGTCCCGTTGGCAATGAAGCCATATCACTGAGTAAGCCCGCAAATTTAGGCTCTTGTTTGCTACGGTAAACTTCCGCTAGGTGGAAAAAAAAGATATGGAAAATAGCAAAAAAGCGGATACCGGTTAAGCCACTTAACTCAGTCACTGGATGTAGTGGGCTATTGGGATTAAGCATGTTAGGTGTCGTTTGATGGTCCGACATATAAACTCCTTTTATTTTTTTAGTAA
The DNA here is from genome assembly GCF_001565895.1 of Paraglaciecola hydrolytica. Lineage (GTDB taxonomy): Bacteria > Pseudomonadota > Gammaproteobacteria > Enterobacterales > Alteromonadaceae > Paraglaciecola > Paraglaciecola hydrolytica. Next base: position 846,219 of record NZ_LSNE01000005.1, on the reverse strand, counting down.
AATGCAGGTATTGTTGCAAACGTTTTCATTGGTTGGGGCAAAACAGAGCACTAAGTATGCCAGTGATGTAATGGTATGATTTATAAGAGAATTATTGATTTTTTACTTGATTTTATATATTTAGAAAATAGTTATTTTGACTAACACTTAGGGACTTTGCTCAGTGATCAACCGATTGAATACTGTATGAGCTTCTAAAAAACACGTAATACACCCAGAATAAAGGTGTATTACGCGAGTTTGTTTTATTCAGTGCGCAGTGCTTTGATGGGATTCGCTCTAGCAACTTTAGCCGCATTGCCACCCACTGTTAACCATGCGATAAGTAAAGTAAGAGCACCTGTGACTAAACATATGGGCAATAGCCATAATAAATCGATGCGATAAGGAAAGCTCTGTAACCAATAGGTCATGGCATAAATACTAATGGGCCATGCAATAAGATTGGCGATCAATACGGGTTTGGAGAACTGCCAAATTAACAGGGTCACAATATCTTGTACTCGTGCGCCCATAATTTTGCGAATACCAATTTCCTTGGTACGTCGTTCGGCAGTAAAAGCAGCTAAGCCATACAAACCAAGGCAAGCAACTAAAATGGCTAGAACGGAAAAGGCTGAAAATAACTTAGCTTCTGTTACTTCACTTTCGTATTGAGCCGCCATCATCCCACTTAAAAAACTCAGGTTAATGGGTTGCATGGGCACGTTGTTTTTCCAAACTTCTTCAATATCCTTTAGCAGTTTAGGAATATCATCGGTCTTAAAGCTTAAGCTGGCTACCCGAAAGCGCTGTGGATTTAACATGTAGATACTGGGACGCACATCAAACTTTACCGAACGGAAATAGATGTCTGGGATAACACCGACAATCTTTAATTCAAAGGGATAGTCTTGCAATATATTTTGCGAAAACAAAGTAAGTCCTATTGCTTGTTGTGGATCGTTCAAGCCCAACTTTTTTAAAGCACTTTGATTGATGACCACACTGGCATGGTTTACCTGCTCGTTGGCTTGCTGTGGAGCAGCTAGTTTGTCGGCCCCATGATTTTGACTAAACAAACGTCCTGCAATGGGATTAACTTCGTAAGCCTCAAAAAAACCATAACCCACATTGTGATAATTGAATATTTGGCCTTCATTGGCTGTCTGCCCGTCTATATTTTCCATCAACTTAAAAAAGGTACTGTTTTCATTATCTTGGGTGGGGGCTTCAGACGAATAAACCACGGAACTTATTTCAGGCAAATTAACTAATTGTTGTTTGAGACTCTCTAAATTATTACGCGCTACCCCAACATTGAGGATTAGTTTGTTATCACTGACATATCCCACATCAATGGATTTAACAAAGTTGGTTTGACTAAAAACCACAGCAGTACTGATCACCAAACCAATTGAGGTGGCAAATTGAATGACCACCAATGCGGTTCTCAGTTTGGCCGTGGCACCTGATTCGCCACTTTTGTTGGATTTAAGAATATGCCCAGGTAAATAGCGCGACAAATACAGGGCAGGGTATAAACCCGCGCCCAATCCCACTAACAAGGCCACGGCCAACAAACTAAATAACATGGGCAGGTCGTTGAATAATTCAAAAGTGAGTTCGCGGCCCAAGGCTTGATTATACAAGGGCAATACCAATTCCACTGCCACTAACGCAAATAACAAGGAGATCATGACTATTGCCACGGCTTCAGCTAAAAACTGCAAGGCTACTTGGCCGCGGCTAGCGCCCAATACTTTGCGCATGGCAACTTCACGCGCCCGTTGACTGGCTCTGGCTGTCGCCAGATTCATAAAGTTAATACAGGCAATCAGTAAGATAAGCACCGCCACAATGACAAAGGTAGAGATCATTTTCTGGTCGCCCATAGGGCTTAAGTCCCCCATGTTGCCTGCATCTTTGCGCGCTTGCAGATGCAAATCGGGCACCGCCATGAGCTTGTGTTGCATAAAGTCACTAGCTTGTTTTTTTTCAGCACCATCGCTACTGAAATCACTCATGGAATCACGGAATTGACTTTCATTGTTGACCCAATACGTTAAACGCTCTTGTAATTGCGCGACACTCACCCCTGGGCGCATTTTGAAATAGGTATAGACATTGACGCTGGTCCAGGTATTTAAAACACTGTCATTTTCGGCAAATATTTCTGGCTGTAAATACACCAAAATATCTAAATCAAGGTGGGTGGCTTGGGGTAAATCTTTAATAACACCACTAATGGTCATTGGCACAGTGTTATCGCGCAGACAGCATAGTGTTAAGGTTTCACCTATGACATCGGTACGGCCAAAATATTTCAGCGCCATCTTTTCGCTGATGATGGTATCCAAGGGTTTGGTAAAGGATGAATTAGCATCACCGTGAACAAAAGGCAGATCAAAAATGTTGAAAAAACTGCCATCAGCCATCGTTAAGGTTTCGTCAAAAGCATCTTCGCCTTTACGCACTGTCATACCAAAGGGGATTAAACGTACACCATCTTCAATCTCGTTTTTAGCGTAGTCGCGCACCGCAGGCATCATCATACCGGCCGAGCGCACCGTTAAAAATGAAGGTCCGTCAGCCTTGATATAAGCAGTATGCATGCGCACCAAGCGATCGCTGTCTTTTAGCCAACGGTCAAAACCACTTTCTTCTCGTACAAACAACATAATTAAAATACAGCTCATTAAACCAACGGCTAAACCAAATATATTGATGGCCGAAAATACGCCGTTTTTGATGATGTTGCGCCAGGCTATGGTGAGGTAGTTACGCCACATAATAGCCTCCTTGTACCAGCAACATGCAAAGCAGGGTTATCACGTAAATAATGCTTAACATAACTTAGGCCGCCTTAATATTTTGGGTGATCACTTGGCCATCAAATAGATTGATGGTGCGCTTAGCGTAATCGGCGTGAGAGGGGCTGTGGGTGACCATGACGATAGTAGTGCCTTCCTCATTTAGCGCTTGCAGCATTTCCATGACTTCTTGGCCATGGGCACTATCAAGGTTGCCGGTAGGTTCGTCGGCTAAGATCATGGATTGATTACCCACCACGGCGCGAGCCACCGCCACCCGCTGTTGTTGGCCACCTGATAACTGGCTGGGCATATGATTGGCGCGATGGGCTATGCCTACCTTATCCATCACCTTAGCTACACGAGCTTTGCGTTCAGCTGCCGGTACTTTGTGATACAACAAAGCCAGCTCGATATTTTCGGCTACAGTGAGTTCGTCAATTAGATTAAAACTCTGAAAGATAAAACCAATATTGTGTTTGCGGATAATGGCCAGTTTACTTTCGTTGTATCCCGCGATGTTTTCTTCTTGGAAAAGATAATCGCCGCTGGTCGGAGAATCCAACATGCCGATGATGTTTAACAAGGTGGATTTACCACAACCTGAGGGGCCCATAATGGCCACAAACTCGCCTTGTTTTATTTCAATATTGACGTTGTTTAAGGCCATTGTTTCAACTTCATCACTTTGATAAGTGCGGGATAAATTGTGTAGTTTTAACATGTGTTATTCCTTGTAAATTCTGTTATTGCGATAGATTAAGACGTTGTAAGTCTTGATAACTGGTATAGGGGCTGGTCACCACTTTCTCGCCCACTTCAAGACCTTCTAATACTTCGATATAGCGACTATTGCGGCGTCCCAATCTAACGCTGCGTTTAATGGCTTCAGTACCTTGTTGATTCACCACAAAGATCCAATTGCCGCCGGTGTCCTGATAAAACGCGCCATTGGGGATCAATATGGCCTCGGTGGCATCACCCAGAGTCAGTTTTATTTGAATAGTTTGGCCGCGGCGGATGTTGTCGGGTTGTTGCTCAATAAATTCAAAATCCACTTCAAACTGACCGTTTTGTACTTGCGGGTAGATTTTTCTGATCTGTAAACGGTAATCATCAAACTGCGCTTGCTGACCAATATCCACACGGCCCAAATAAAACTCGTCGATTTGTGCGGTAAGTTTAAAATCGTCTGGTGTATCGATTTGGCCTAGTCGTTCACCTTGGCCAATGCTTTGGCCAATCTCTACATTAAAACCAGAGAGTTTGCCTGCCACTGGGGCACGTACATTCATGTTGTCGAGGTTTTGCCGTGAGATGGCAAGATTACTTTCTAAGCGTGCGCTGGTTTCCCGTAAAAAAGTTAGTTGTTCGCCCTGCATACGGCTGTCAGACTCCTGACTTTCTAAGGTCAGTTGCAACTGCTGCTGATACCAATCCAGGGTGTCTTTAGTATCATCGTATTGCGATTGGCTTAGCGCATTGGTTTTCAGCAAGCTGGCTTCACGGCTTAACTGGCGGCTTAACATTTTGATTTGATACTGAATATCCGCCAAATTGCGTTTGTGTTGCAAACGGTTTTGTTCAAGGCTTAACTCTATGGAGCGCATATTGTTGAGTTGCTCCGCCACGCGGGTTTCATTGCCCAGCACATTGAGTTGCAGTGAAGCATTCGACAGTTCCACAATTAAATCACCGGCTTTTAAATTAGCGCCGTCTTCCACCAAAATACGTTCTACTCGACCGCCTTCGATGGCATCTAAAAACAAGGTTTTTGCTGGGGTAACACGGGCGCGAATGGGAATAAAATCTTCAAAGGTGCCGGTGCTAACACTAGAAATAGCAATACGCTCGCTGTCCACGTTGAGAGCTCGGCCACTATTTAGATTGAGCAGAGTGTAAGCGCTTAATGCTAGTAATAACGCCACTACAAAGATAATGCCTACTTTTTTAGGCATGGTGGATTTTTTGGCTATTTTACGATCCATGCCGGCCCCTGACACTGCGCCTGATCCTGGCATTGAAACGCTCGGTTTAGCGGTAATGGGTCGTACACTGTTACTTTGCTCATTTGACATTGCGGTGGCTAATCCAGATAAATTATTGCTGTTGTCTTACCTAGTGTTATATCAATCACCATGCCAATAATTAACTTATTGAAATTTATAAATATTTTAAAATAATTGAATGATTGTTAGCTGATAACTTGTACGAATTCGAACACTAGGTGTACGATAATGAACAGTTAGATTGAATAAACATGGGTATTTACCAGCGATGCAAGACGCGACTATTTTTATTGTGGATGATGATCCTGACATTCTAATGGCAGGTAAATTACTGCTTAAACGGCATTTTTCCAATGTCATTACCAGCGAAAATCCCGAGCAAATACCTGAGTTACTTGCCAGCCATAATGTAGATGCCATCTTACTTGATATGAACTTTGGGCCAGGCGAAAGCTCAGGCGAGCAAGGTTATCGCTGGCTAAAAGCCATACTCCAAATCAAACCTTTGATCTCGGTGGTGATGATCACCGCCCATGGTGATGTGGATACCGCCGTTGAGGCCATGAAACTGGGGGCAACTGACTTTATTGCAAAACCATGGCAAAACGAAAAAGTCGTTGCCACCTTGTCAGCCGCGGTTAAGCTCAGTCAAACCCGTGATGAAGCCAGCCAATTAAAACAAACCAATCAACTATTAGCTAAAGCCAGTAGCCACATTAGCCAGCAAGCTATTTTGGGCAATAGTGCGGCCATTCGCCACGTGATGTCGTTGGTGGAGCGCTCGGCACCTACAGATGCCAATGTATTGATCTTGGGTGAAAACGGCACAGGTAAAGAGCTTATTGCCCGTGAATTGCATCAACAAAGTTTACGTAATGAGCAGGTTTTTATGTCGGTCGACTTGGGCTCGGTGTCGGAATCCTTGTTTGAAAGTGAGTTGTTTGGCCATAAAAAAGGCGCTTTTACCGGTGCCCGCGAGGAGCGAGTAGGGCGCTTAAAAGCGGCCGATGGCGGTACCCTGTTTTTAGATGAAATAGGCAATTTGCCTTTGCATTTACAAGCCAAATTACTCACGGTACTAGCTCAGCGCCAAGTGACACCCTTGGGCGCTAATAGCCCCGTGGACTTTAATGTTAGGGTGATTGCGGCGACCAACTTAAGCCGTGAACAGTTGGCCGATGAAAATCAATTTAGGCCGGATCTGTTATTCAGGCTCAATACCGTAGAAATCACCTTACCGCCCTTACGCGAGCGCCAAGAAGACATAGCTCTTATTGCCCAGTTTTATGTGGAATTGTATTGCCGTAAGTATCAACGCCCACTTAAAACTATTGCTCCTAGCACCTTGGTGAGCATGCAACACTACAGTTGGCCGGGTAATATTCGAGCCTTGCGCCATGCCGTTGAGCGGGCGGTGATCTTAGCGCAAGGCAACGAACTCACTGAGGATGACTTTCAACTTGAAAAATCCAGTATTGTGCCCCTAGCTGCGCAAGCCGCTAATCAAGAAGATGCCGCGCCACAGGCAAACAGTGACAATCAATTTAATTTAGAACAACTGGAAAAACAGACAATTAGCCGCGCCTTACAAACCCATAGATATAACATCAGTTATACCGCCAAAGCCTTGGGCCTTACCCGCGCCGCGTTGTACCGTAGGATGGAAAAACATGGTCTCTAAGCGTTTTGCAATTTTTTTAGCCCTGCGTTTTGGCTTGCTGGTGCTGACCTTGTTGGCGCTAACCATACTGTTTACGGTGCCCGGTTATCATGCGGCAACGCTGCTGACCTTAGGCCTAATAGTGGTGCAAATAGTCGAAGTGCTGCGTTTTATCGCCAAGACCAACCGTGAGTTAGTGCGGTTTTTAGATGCCGCTCGCCATGCGGATTTTTCTCAACGTTTTGACTTAGATAATATGGGCGCGGGGTTTGCCGAGTTAGGCCTCGCCTTTACCGATATTCTTAAGCGTTTTCAGCAAATTCGCGCCAGCCAAGAGTATGAATTACGCCATCTTAAAGCCATGGTGGAACATGTACCTGTGCCGCTCATCAGCATTCATCAACAAGGCGAAGTGACCATTTGGAATAACAGTGCTAAACGCCTGTTTGGCACTCACCACGTTAGTCAGTTGGCCGATTTTAAGCAATTTGGTGATGAATTTGCTAAACAAGTCAGTCACTTAGTGCCGGGCGAACGCAGCTTGGTAGTCTTTAGTGTGGATGGTATGGATCATCAGTTAGCCATTTCTGCCACGCAGATTTTATATGCCGGTCGCCAAGAAATGCTGGTCAGTATGCAAGACATTCAAAGTGAGTTAGACAGTGCCCAATTACAAGCCTGGCAAGAGTTAGTGCGGGTGTTAACTCATGAGATCATGAACAGTATTACGCCCATTGCTTCACTGGCTAAAACGGCCGCTGAACTTGCCCAATATGCGAGACAAAAAGTCCAAGGTGATCAAGAACTTGCCGCTCAGCTGGCCGATGTCTGTGACGCTAGCGAAACGGTCGCTCGGCGCAGCGATGGGCTGACTCAGTTTGTGGGCAGTTATCGCCGTCTCACTCGTCTGCCGATCCCCAATAAACAGCGTATATACATTAGTGAGCTGTTTGGCCAAGTGACTAAGTTAGCTACCCAAGAATGGACTGAAAAAGGCATTAGCCTAACGATGCAAATTCAGCCGCAAAATCTGCAGGTAGAGGTCGATCAAGGCATGGTAGAGCAGGTACTCATTAACCTCTTACAAAATGCCGAACAGGCTCTGCAAGCTATTCAGCAGCCACAAGTGGTACTCAGCGCCAGTTTAAACTTACGTGGCCACGTGGTGATTGAGGTTGGCGACAACGGCATGGGCGTGGCAGAAGACATCAGCCGCAAGATTTTTGTGCCCTTTTACACCACTAAACGCGAGGGCTCGGGGGTAGGCTTGGCTCTAACCAGACAGGTCATGATGTCTCACGGAGGTAGTGTTAAAGTAGGTAAAAGTGAGTTAGGTGGAGCCTTGTTTACTTTGGTATTTTAAACGACCGAATCTAGTTATGTATTGCCTACAAACTTGCTATAAACTGTTTATACCCTTCATCCTTGAAACTGCACGTTTGTTGGCTGCACTTATTCGCCACCATCGCCAACCGCGTTGCACTTAGTACGGCTAAGCTCATGGGGTCTCACTCATTTGCCGCCGCCGTGCAATTCCAATGATTTTGGCTATAGATAACCTTCGAGTTACATATCAGTTTAGTGATATTAAGGAATAAAAATTGGAAATGTTTGGCGAGTTGACCATTACATGGTTGCCCACAGTGATCACTTTGGGATTTTTTAGCGCGCTACACTGGTTCGCCCACTGGTTTTTATTTAAACGCGATGTACAAAAAAGCCACGAACATATGTTTGCTCGCCAACTTATTATGCTGGTTTTAATCTTAGTTGCGGTTGTTGCTGTGGTTATCTCTTTACCTATTAGCGAGTCATCTGAGTCTCAGGTACTGAGCTTGATTGGTTTGTTGTTATCGGGTTTATTGGCCTTTTCGTCTACCACTATCATTAGTAATTTGGTCGCTGGTGCAGTGATGCGCTTTACCGAGCCTTTTAAAACCGGTGATTATATTCGAGTAAAAGAAGTCGTGGGCAAGGTCACTGAACGGGGCTTATTTGATTGCGAGGTGCAAACCGAAAATCGCGAATTAATCGCTATCCCCAATAGTATTTTGATCAACAACGCCATCACTACCGTTCGTAGCTCAGGTACTTTTATATCGGTCACACTGTCGTTGGGTTACGACGTGCACCATAGTCGTATTAGTACTTTGCTTAAACAAGCCGCCACTGAAATAGAGTTACAAGATCCCTTTGTGCATGTACTTGAGTTGGGTAATTTTGCGGTGACGTATAAAGTCAGCGGTTTATTGATTGACGTAAAAAATCTATTAACCATGCGCTCAAAGTTACATTGTCAGATACTAGATACCTTGCATGACAATGATATTGAGATTATGTCACCGTCTTTTATGAACCAACGCAAAGTCTCAGACGAACTACCAGTGCTGGTAAAAGCCCCCCATAAAATAAAAGAACAAGAGCAAACTGTGGCTGAAGATATTGTGTTTGATAAGGCCGAAAAAGCGCAACAAGCTGAAGAAGTTAAACACGAATTAAGCACGCAGGTAGCAAAACTGAAAGAGCAAATTAGCGAAGCTGAAGGTGAACAAAAAGACAAATTAACAGCTAAGTTAAACCGCTTAGAAGAAAAACTAAAAGTGCATGTAGAAACACTTAAAAACAATAAAAAAAGTGATTAGTAAATTTATTCCGGGGTCAAGAAAGCTTATAAAAACTTGGTCGTTAGATTAACCTTAAACAGGTTGTGTGATTAGACATAAGGGAACTTGACTGAATGGACTTTTTAAACGTTGAAAAAAATGATGAATGTATTTTTCGGCGCTGTTTGAAGGTTTAATTCGCGCTACTTGAATGCTGCGCGAATTATAAAATTGTAAGTACTACCTATCAAAATTGGAATTAAAGTAACTGGGACTTTTTAGATTTTGTACTATTCATTATTAACCCAATAAAACCTAGCAATAAAACGGCTAAACTAGAAGGCTCTGTAACTGCTGCAGTTACAAGACCTTTAGATTCGGACCATACCGCCCAAGCAAAGAAGTTCCTAACATTTGTTGCGTCTTCAATTACATTGAAATTTCCAACGCCAATATCTACAAAACTACCACCATTACCTAGATAGTCATCGGCTAAGTTAACGATATCCCATAGTTCAATATCTACTGTTCCCATTTCTTGGTGGGCAGTGAATAAAAAGCAATAATTTTCACCCTCACATCCGTTGGTAAGTTCAGGATTGGCACCGTATTTATTATCAAACCCTAGGCGATAAAATACTTCAATAGCTAAAGCCCATGAAAACTCAAAAGATTCATCCATATCTTTCGCCAAGACCCCATTGGGATGGGCATTTTCAAATGTATCACTTAAAAATGTAACATCGTAAAGACCTGTTCGGTTATTGACTCCGATGTTGTATGCACCAACTAATTGCCCGTTTAGGTCATCAACTTCTAGAACAACGCCGTTTGAGCCTATTGACATAAGACTTGCATAGCTAGCATTTGATAAGAATATCAAGCTTGTAACTATAAAGGGGAGAAGCTTAGTGGTTGAGATAATATTAGAAAAGTACTGCATTGCACATATTCCCTTGTTTGTGTGATCCCAGTTGAGGCATCAACTAATGAGGTGGTAGTTCTTTAAAACAAGAATACCGTTTATTTAACTTACCGCATTTAACATTATTTATTGTTTAGTGACAAGCGGTGATCAAACTGAAGCAGAAGATATAGTATTTATACCTCGATATCATACAGTTATGGAGAAGATTCGCACTTCATATACGATGCGCTGTCTAAAAACCAAACTTAGTGCGATGCAAATTTGACACCCAATATAAAAGATCAACCTAGCCTTTGCCAGAAATGCCAACTTCATCGTGCATGTGTTTGTGCTTACACAGATTAAGTGACTAAAAATCAGCTTGTTACTGCCTTATTGTTGGGAGCTTGGTGGTGTTATGTTGCAATTAGCTGAATTTCGGGCAAGGGCTGTTGCCAACTGAGGTTGATGGTGGGTATTGGCAGTATGGATGTGTAGTTTAGGCTGATTTAAACAGTGTTTTGGCCTTGCCCATGCCGCGTATGCGTTGATGGTTGGTGTGGTGTTTGAATTGTTGCAGCATATGCTCACTGCCTACCGCGGTTGAGAAGTGTTGTTCAAATTGAGTGGTGAGGCTTAACCACTGCTCGTCGTTGATGCCGAGTCGTTCTAATATGGGGCTGTGATGATGCTCAATGTGCCCAGCTTTGTCTTCGCGTATGCATCGGCCAGTGCAATCGACTAATTCACAATAGTCAATCAGGCTGTAGGCTATACCTTTGGGCATATTGTGTCGGTGGTTGCCCACAAAACGCATGAGTGTTTCAGGTTGTTTGCTGTCTCTAATCGCTTCAATGCGCTGCTTGATGCTGGTGTGGTGTGAGGTTTCGGGCGTGCTGTCCATTTTTGCTCTGATGGGGTTTAAGTCCACATAGGCCATGCAGGCTAAGACCGCACTTTCATCTAATAAAGCCTGAGATTTGAATCTACCTTCCCAGAATCTACCAGTACAATCATCTTCTTTATTGGCTTCACGGGCGATGTATTCATTGAGATTACGCATAAACCAGCTGATGTCATACAGGCGCTGGCGGTAAATTGTAACGGTGTCGGCTACGGCCAGTAATTCCGACTCACTCATTTGGGCGCGTTGTTCAACATTGAGGTATTTGTTAGTCAGCAAGGTGCCTTTGTGCAGGCTGTGCCAACGAGTTAACACTTCTTCTTTCGACCAGCTCTCTGCCTCGATTTTATCCACACATAGCACCACATGAGTGTGATTGCTCATCACCGCATAGGCACAAATATCGATGGCAAATACTGAGGCTAAAAGCAACAATCGCTCCTCTACCCAGCCCCGGCGATGTTCATAACTCTGGCCGGTAAATTTATCCACGCCACACAAAAACGAGCGCCGCACACAGCGTGACACACAATGGTAATAGGGAGTATCAATTAAACTGATTTGGCTTTTGCGAGCTTGAGGCATACATCACCATCCGTGGTCGATTGAGGAATTTTAAGCGTAGTCGAAGATTGAGATTCTAAAAGCTAAAAATGGGTGTCTTTTTTAGATTCTCACCATGAAAACCCTGATGCGATTTCACGGTAATAACTACGAAAACGTCGACGAAAGCTTATTCTATGATGGCAACTCAGCCTTTATGAGAAGTGAATTCAGAACACAGGGTTTTGGCGTTCCAGAATTCAATCAGATGGCGTCCTTTTTTAGTATTGGCGATGGGCAGGTCACTACGGCCGGGTCATCAGATATGACTAATCTTTTCACTCTCCCGATCACCGTGAATGCCAACAATGGGTTTAACACCTACATGAGCCTGACACTAGATACTTCGATTACATTGATTAATAACTACGTGGGTTCGATAGGTATTGGCCACGGCAATTTGGGTGCTGATTTTAGTAGCACTGCCGGGCTGTTGGGCATCGAATTTTTTGACAGCCAAAACAGAAAAGTTGATTACCAACTTACTAGCGATACGGGGTTGTTCTCGTTTTTGAGTGCTGCGCCTCCGGTCTCAGTGCCTGTTCCAGCACCAGGTACTATCAGCATCGCGCTATTTGGCTTATGTGCCTTGGTGGGGTTTAAACGTCGTCGCTTGGCGGTTTCAACCGCTGTGAAAACATTGGAGCCTTAAGAAAATAAACACCTCAGCCTGCTTGTTGTAGGACTGATTATCTCGGGGGGCTGCTTAGGCTTATTATGCTGGGCAGATCGCCAATGGTTAACAACCTGCGGGGCAGAACTATTCATCCTGACTGCCCGCTTTCTCAGTAAAGGCGATGTTCAACGCTTTTAAATCGAAGAGCCGCTGTTCAAAGCAGTCTATCCATATTAACCCAGCCACTAAATAAATAGCATTGCACTTTGGTTTGTTGTAACTCCAGACTTCTTTTCTTGAGTATTTCTATTATTTTTTATCTCGAAGGGATGGCAAAGCGCAAACGAACATAGCAGCATTGAAAATAACGAATAACAGCATTATCCGCCTACAAATCAAGACACTTTCTAATGATACTATTCAAACGTTTAATAATGATTGTTTCACTTTTGTCTGTAAGTTATACCCAAGCCAGCACTATCTATGGTGTGGTTACAGACAAACAAACCTCACTACCGATAATTGGCGCTAAAGTCGACTTAGTTAAGGAAGGCCTGTCAACAACAACCAACAGCAGTGGAGAATTTTCTCTTACTAGCCAAGTTTCTCCGGCTAATTTGGCTGATACACTGAGGATCACCAACAATAAATATTGGCAAAAAGACCTTTCTATCACTTCGTTAAGCTCATCTCACTTTGATATAAAACTGCAAGCCACAAAACTACGTTTAGTCATTACCACTGATATTGGTGGTGCCGATCCTGACGATTTGCAATCTTTGGTGCATGCCTTAGTGTTAGCTAATGAGTATGATTTGCAGGGGATCATATACGGCCATGCTTGGGTTGAAGCCAATCCTAAAATGGCCCAACAAAGAATAGGCACGGCTGTTGATGCCTATGAAAAAGTATTTACAAATCTTAGTGCACACGCGAGTGGTTATCCTAGCCCTGATTACCTCAGAGCCATTGTTAAAGGCGGTCAAACTGAGGCATTAATGGCAGGGACTGGTGAAGGAAAAGACAGTGAAGGTTCAAAGCTTATTATTGAGCTGGTGGATAATAAAGACGATCCGCGGCCGGTTTGGGTAAATGCCTGGGGTGGTGCCAACACCATAGCTCAGGCTTTTTGGAAAATTAAACACACACGTTCACCAGCGGCAGTAAAAGCCTTTGTTAATAAAATCAGGGTGTACGACATTTTAGGTCAAGATGATGCCGGCTCGTGGATCGCAAAAAACTTTCCTGATGCGCTTTATATCCGTAATGCTGAGGGCGTTTATGGTTGGGCTCCAAGCAAAAGTTGGACAGCGGACAATGTGCAAAATCATGGCCCATTAGGCGAGGTATACCCAACCTCTAAGTGGGCAACAGAAGGAGACTCTCCATCTTTTTTTCATATTGCAGCACGTGGTTTGAATGAACCTGATGAATTGACTCAGGGTGGCTGGGGTGGACGTTTTGGTGCTGAGAAAAAATACGACGTTAAATTGTTTAGTTGGGCAGAAAAACATGCAGGGGTGATGGCCCATGAGCAAAAATTGCGGCCTTATGCTTTATATACCAATACTGAAGAACGCACGGCTGCGATTAAAAAATGGCAACCGGATATTGAAAATAGTTTAGCAGCACGCATGGATTGGAGCGTGACGCCCAATCCCAGTAAGGCAAATCACTTTCCAATTGCAGTTTTAAATGGTGATGTTACTCGGCAAATATTGGACATGAGTGTCAAGGCAGGCGAACAGCTTAGCTTGTCAGCCACTGGCTCAAGTGATCCAGACGGCAATACCTTACATTATTCTTGGCAATTTTATGATGAAGCAAGTTCATATGATGGTGAGGTGAAAATTCTCAATGGTGATTCATCTGTCGCAAATGTCGTAGTACCCGCAGACGCTTCAGGTAAAAACCTTCACATTATTTTAGTTGTTCACGATAGTGGCTCTCCAAGCCTTGCGGCCTATCGCCGTATGATTTTGAATGTCAATTAAGCAAAATGCGAAAATTAGTTAAGTAAAACTGAGCTTTATACAATTTTTCAGGTGTTTTAAGGCATATATCTGGATTATCTCAACAGCCATAATACTATCCAGTAGCATATGATGTGCTGCATTATGCAGCGCATCATTAGTTTATTAGTTGGATAGATGAGCAAGATACAGCGCAAAACTCACCGTACAAAACTCAGCGCCTTAATACATAAAAGCTTCATAATAAAATGCCATGCTTGAGGATTATATTTTTGAGCATTAACAATGTTTACCACGATAAAGTTTGATTCGATTAAAACTCGCTTACTGATCATTATCGCCGTGTGTTTGTTGGGCATGTTGGTCTTAGTGCTTAACCAAATTTACAATACCGACAGGTTAATTAAGCTCAATAGTCAGAGTAAGCAACTGCTTAAATTGAGCAATGAATTACTGCAATTACGTCGTCATGAAAAAGATTTTTTATTGCGCTTAGATACGCAGTATGTGGATAGCTTTGCTGCCCGAGCCGATGGTTTTGCTGAGCAGATAAGTGAGATAAAACCTGTTTTTTCCAAGCTTGATGATAGCGATATGTTGTTTGATGAATTAGGTGCTAGTTTTGCCCAGTATCAAACACAATTTTTTGCTTTGGTCAGTTTACAAACAAAAATTGGCTTGGATGAAAATAGTGGTTTTCAAGGGGAGTTTCGTCAAGCGACCCACAAGTTAGAAGATGAGCTAAAACGCCTCAAGCAAAGCAACTTGCAAGTTTTATTGTTGCAAATGCGCCGCAGTGAAAAAGACTTTTTACTGCGTAAACGTTTGGAATATGTCGAACGCGAGACCTCGTATTATCAGCAATTATCCTTTGCTATTAACCAATCAACGTCAGTCAATGCGCAACTTCAACAAGCCTTGTTAGATGATTACCAGTATAACTTTTTGCAACTCGTGACGGCCTATCAAACCATTGGCTTGGATCATACTCTTGGTTTACAAGGCAAATTTCGCGAGCAAGCGCATACACTGGAAGCTCAGCTCACGACGGTAAATAGTAAGTTGGCGCTATCAATTACTTCTGCAGAAAAGCGCGTTGAACACATCAGTTTACTGATCATGACCATTACTGCTTTGGCCTTAATTATCTTATTGATCAAAAGTTATATTACCTTTCAGCGAGCCTTTTTGAATTTTGTGATGTTTTTTTATCGCTGTAAACGGGAGTATCAGCATATGGATGGCAAAAAGCTGGGCTTCTCGGAATTCAAGTATTTGGCCACTATTGCCAATGAAATGATCGATGCACGTCGCGATATTGAACGTCAATTGCAAGCGGCTAACAAACACATTGCTGAATTAGAAAAGGACGCTGACGCCAGTAGTAAAGCAATAGTGATTTAATCGAGTGAATTCTGCCTCGTCATACTTACTTACGTTTAAAGCCCGCAGCAACCTTGTAAGCCCCGATGATTTAACATTAAAGTGAGTATTGTGCTTAAGTACCACCTTAGGTGCCAATTCAACCCAGACTAGGAGAGTTTATGTCAAATCACGATAGTTCACACAAATGGAAGTGCCCTAAGTGTCAATGCCCTGAATACGATACCGATACTATTGCCACCACAGGCAGTGGTTGGTCGAAAATATTCGATATGCAAAATCGTAAATTTACCGCAGTGACCTGTGTTAATTGTACCTATACCGAATTTTATCGTGGCAAAACCAGCACTTTAGGTAATGTTTTTGATTTGTTTACGAATTAGTTAGATGCTGTTGTGAAATGTATTTAGCTTAGTTAACAAACTATTTTTTATAGTTGAGATCTCTGCTGACACAATGCTGTCAGTAGGTGGCGCGTAATCTTGTTTCTGCTTCGGCGTTGTAGCCGAATTAACTAAGGAGCAGTTTATGTGCACAACCACAATCGAGATGGTAAGTTATCGCTTAAAAGCAGGTATAAGTATTGAGGATTTGCGCGCTACTCACAGCGCAGTAAATAATTTTTGTCTGGCCCAACCCGGTTTTTTGTATCGCTCAATAAGTCAGGATGAACACCAAACGTGGTTTGACGTGGTGTATTGGAAAACCATGGACGATGCTAAAGCGGCAGGTGAGGCTTTTATGCAAAGTAATATAGGGCAGATTTTAGTCAATCTTATTGATAACACCACTATGCAGATGCGCCATATGTTGGCAGATGCCGAAGCCTACCCACAGATGTTAGCTATTTATGCAAACCACGGAACAAGTGAAACACCAGGGCTTTAGCACCTTATAGGACAATTATGCGCAAGGGTGAACGTTTATTTCAGTTGCTTAATATCTTGCGCAGTCGTCGTGGGGTGGTCACCTCACAAGAAATAGCTGAGCAACTGCGCGTATCGCAACGTACGGTTTATCGGGACATACAAGCGCTGTCGTTATCCAATGTGCCAATAGAATCTGAAGCCGGTGTAGGCTATCGCTTACGTCCCGGTTTTAATTTGCCGCCTTTAATGTTTGAAGAGGATGAACTTGAGGCCCTGATGCTTGGGGTGAAAATGGTGCAGGGCTGGAGTGATGTTCAGCTTGGTGATGCGGCTAATCGTGCCTTTGATAAAATAAAAGCCATTTTGCCCGACCCATTACATACTCGCCATCATCAACAAAATGGTTGGTTAATCGTACCTGATTTTCATCGTAGTCATGTCAGCCGTTTTAGTGATGATCTGCGTGCAGCGATAAAAGGCAAACGGCAGATTGAAATTACTTATCAAAGTTTGGAGGATAAACAAAGTCGTCGTGAGTTATGGCCTTTGGGTTTGGTATTTTGGGGCAGGGTGTGGACTTTGGTCGCCTGGTGTCAGTTACGCCAAGATTATCGGGTATTTCGCATTGACCGGATCCAGCAACTGAGTCAGCAAGAAGTGAAATTTCAAACGTCCAAGACCTTGAGTTTGCCGCATTATATTGCCATGCAAGAAAGCAAAGATGAAGGTTATGCCGACAGTACTGCCCAATGCAAAAGTAGCGGCTCTAAGGATTAATGGCTAGCTCTGAGGTATTTGTGTTTACCTTCTGGATCAACATGGTTAAGCATGTCTCTATCGCAGGCGCCAAACTTGGCAAAATTGATTTGACCTTGAGCTACCGACATATGATTTGGCGAGCTATTGTCGTCTGGCTCACTGGCACCGTCGTCCTCCCAAAAACACACCGTGCAAATCTCGTAAGCCCCTTGGCTTGTTAAGGTACGGTAATGACAACAGGGGCAGGCGAACAAAGTTGCAGGCTCACCGCTAATTTCGCTAATGTCGAATGGGATATTAGGTAAATGCTGATGTAAATAAGCAAGTAAATAGCTATTTTTTACCCCTGCATATCTATCGTGTTTGCCATCCATCAATAAAGGATCGTATTTTCGATCTAAGGGATTGTCCGGCATTTTTCCGCTGCTTAATTCGTGTTGCAGCTCTGTGGGCAAATTTTCAATAAAGCTGTCGCCAACTACAAAACCACCCATCTCAAACCAACCTAGTACGGTTTCGCTGCGTGTGTCATCGCTTAGTTGCTCAACTTGGTGTTTAACGATTAAGTCTATGGCGGTTTGTCTGTGCATTTGGGCACTTTATTATCGGGCTTTATGGCTCAGCATACTCAAGCCCGATGTTGATCGTCAAATGGTTAGCTTGTTAATATCCGCAGCAAGGTGAATGCTCTTAGAGCTGTTATTTAACGTTGTTGATTGTCGTTTGAGCACGAAAGCGGAGTTCCATTACATAAAGTGTGATGGCATACACAATCACAACGACCAGTGATACCGCTTCAAACCGATGTTCAGGAAAGCACAACCACACGATTATGACACCAATGGTGCGGACAATGGCATGAAAATAGCCAATCCAATGTTCGATGATCCATGAAAATGGCATCCACATTAAGCCAGCAATAATGCCTACAGTCAGTGGCACTGAACTGCTATTTTCGGTGGAGTAAATCATCGCAATGGGGAACATCATTAAACACATGCTCACAGCCAACAAAAATAAACGATCAAAGGTGTTTTTAGCGCGATGTTTACCAAAAAAATCTTCACCGGTAAGTTTAGCCAAGCCAATGGCCAAGTAAAAAATACTGCCACAGCCCAACCATACTGAATAAACCCTAACCAGCTCAGATACAAACGGCGCCATGCAACCAATGATGGCCCAAACTAACATGCCCGCTAAGGGCATGGCTAAAAAGCGTCTTTGTTTAAACAGCTCACGTTGTTGTTCTAAACTACTTTGAGTATTTTGCATGTGTCACCTGAATTGTTGTGTTTGAGTGTGTCTAGTGTGGTGCGAATAGGAGAGACAAATAAGGCATAAAAGTCACGTATTCGAAGTGACTTTTGTCACTAAATAGCCTGGTCATTTAATCACTGAGGGCAAAGAAAAAATCAAAAGCATTTTAACCACAGAGAACACAGAGAACACAAAGGTAAAGCGTCTGAAATGAAATTGTGATACTTAGCCTGATTGGCTTAAATGTGCCAA
>NZ_LSNE01000005.1:572664-827622 GCF_001565895.1 Paraglaciecola hydrolytica | reverse complement strand
TAAAGAGCAGGACGCATGACATTTTTTACTGAGTTAAAACGCCGTAATGTGTTTAAGGTGGCCAGTGTGTATTTGGTTACGGCGTGGATCATATTACAAATCGTTTCGGTGATTTCACCTGCCTTACATCTGCCTACTGTGTTTAGTACCATCATCACTGTTATTTTGGCCATTGCTTTTCCATTGGTATGCATTTTTGCCTGGGCCTTTGAGCTCACGCCAGAAGGGCTAAAACGCACTCATGAGGTGGATGAAATCGAGTCTATTCGTGCGCAAACCGGTGGTAAAATCAATTATCTGCTAGCTGGAGCGTTAGCGTTGGCGCTGGCTTTTATCGCTTATGAAAAGATGCTGGTGTCAACAGCCGATGAGAGTTTAGAGCGCTCCATTGCGGTGTTGCCCTTTGAGGATATGAGCCCGGATAAATCGCAGGGGTATTTTGGTGATGGCATTGCTGAAGAAATTCTCAATTCCTTAGCCCGATTAAATCAATTGGTGGTCATATCTCGCACCTCGTCGTTTACTTTTAAAGACACTAATACCGATATTCGTGACATCGGCCAACAGCTTAATGTTAACTATGTACTCGAAGGTAGCGTGCGTAAGGATAAATCCCAATTACGTATTACCGCCCAGTTGATAGAAGTCACCAGCGGTGCGCACATCTGGTCGCAAACTTATGACCGCACCTTAGACAGTATTTTTGCGGTGCAAGATGAACTCACCTACGCCATTACCCAAGCACTCAAACTCAACCTGTTACCCGAACAAGTAAACCACGAAGCAGGTATGACTAATAATCCACAAGCCTATGAGCTCTTTGTGCAAGGCAGGGAGTTAGCCTATCAACGCAGCTCAGACTCGTTACAACAAGCCGCTGCCTTATTAAAACAAGCTATCGCGCTGGATGAGCAGTTTTATCTCGCTATCGCGCAGCTATCTGTGACCTATACCATGGCGAGTGAATACGGTGGCATTGATTTAGCCACTATAGCGGCAGAACAAGAAAGCCTCTTTTGGCGATTGCAGGCGGCGCCTGATTTTGCATTGAAATACCTTGTTTTAGCAGACTACGCTGCTAGCAAATACCAAAACGACGCCTATTTAGCACTAAATAAACGTGCCTATGAACTCGCACCCAATGACCCTTTAATTCAGAACGTTTATCTACTTATTGTAGAGGATATTCAACAGTCAATAGAAAAACGCTTGGCGGTATTGCGTACCAACCCACACAGTGCCATTAACTACCGAAATTTGATTGACTTATATGTCGCAAAAGGACGTATTGAAGATGCTAAAACATTGCTCGACGACATGGTGATTAAATTCCCAAACACCACATCATTACTGGTATCCCAGCTATTAGTTTTTTTTGCCGGTGAACATAACTTTGAAAAAAGTTTGCGCTTGTTTGCCAATTTTTCCGGTGAATTAACTGGAAGTTTGCGGGCGGTTGAAACAACATTATTGATTTACACCGACCAAATTGATAAAGCATTATCGTTGATGCAGCAAAACGTTAGCAATAATCCAACACAGTTTGATTTTGATTTTGCCAATGCATTATTGCTTCTACAATTACGTAACTATGGCCGATTAACGCAGGAACAAGAAAGGAACTTGAAGCAGGTGCTCGACGAGCAACAGCAAAAACAGTTGGAAGTTTCCCTCGCATTACTCAATGGCAATACTCAATTATTTATTGAAAATTATGAGCTTTCTGAACCAACAGAGCAATTACTTAAAAACGCTATGGATGAGAACCCAACGAATGCAATGCTGTATCTGGCCATTCTTAAAAGGCAAGGAAAAACAGATGAACTTAAGGTGTTGCTGCCAACCGTGACTCAACGTTTAGGACCCACTTGTAGCACTAATTTGGTCAACCGGATGGATTGGTACTGCCAACTTTACTGGTATGTCACCGACCAACTGAGCTTTGAACAACAGGTTGTCAGTTTTGAAAAACAACTCAACTATTTGTCTGTCTATTACAGCGGAATAAGCCCTTTGTTGCCTAATTCACCCATTTATAATGGTGTTAGAAACAAGCCTGAATTTGCGTCAACCATTCGGAAATTTTTGAATGAAACATTTGGACAATCCAATCCTAAGCTGATCTTTGAGCAACGTTAATAAAATGAGAACGAACACGCAATGTGATTCGTGCTCATAATTTTACTAAGGCTTAGCACTTTAACTATTGCGAATTATTTGCTGATTAAGAATGCTCGAATATTTAATGTGTCCGAAGAGCAGCGTCGTACCAGAATAAGCCAGACGTTTGTTGGTCTAAGGTCAATAAAAGCAGTTATTGGTCAATTTCTTAATTGTTTGGATTAAAGTCACGGAGTATGTTTTATTTTTTAATCGTAACTCATTGAAAAATATATCTTTACCTGTTTGGCTTAACAATTGCTTTACTCATCTCGATAAATTAATTGAGGAAATGTTATGTATACAGATGAGGATTTAACGAGTGCCGTAGGACATGGTATTTTTAACGATGCCTCGGTACAGCAGTTTCGCCATTTTATGGCTCAGTCGAAAAATACTAATTTAGTTGATGAAGAAAACTTCCGCCTAATTTCTGGTTTCAATGATGTTTTTGTGGTGATTGCCAGTGGTTTACTGTTGGTGTCACTTGCCTGGATAGGGGCCATGATGGTGCCTTGGTTGGGGGCGCTAGCATTATCGCTTGGGGCATGGGGCTTAGCTGAATATTTTGTGCGCCAACGTCGTATGGCCTTACCTGCCATTGGTTTATTACTGGCATTTTTAGGCGGAATGTTTGCGCTACCCATATTGTATTTTGATTTTGCTGGGCAGCATGTTTCCGAGTCCAGTTTAGTTTTATCGGGGATCTTAACCGCTATCGCCGCCCGCATGCATTGGTTACGCTTTAAGGTACCGATTACCGTCGCCGTTGGCACTGCTGCTGCAGTGGTTTGTGTGGTCGCTATCATCGTAACGGCTATTCCCGCGGCCCTGAGCATGCTGATGCCCTTGGTCTTTGCAGGTGGTTTGGTTACGTTTGCCATTGCTATGTTGTGGGATGCTGGGGATCGTAGTCGTCAAACACGTCGTTCTGATGTGGCATTTTGGTTACATTTGGCGGCGGCTCCGATGATAGTCCATCCAATTTTTTCATCGTTAGGCATTTTGGATGGGCTTGAGTCAGTTTCAAGCTCATTGTTGGTGCTGGGCTTATATGTGGTGTTAGCCCTTATTTCTATTGCGGTCGACAGGCGCGCCATCATGGTCTCTGCCCTAATCTATGTGGTATTTGCCCTCTCAAGTTTGCTGAATAATTATGGCATGCTGAGCTACAGTTTCGCGATTACCGGTGTATGTATTGGCGCTACGTTATTACTATTGTCAGCTTTTTGGCAAAACAGCCGTCAAGCGGTACTAAAATGGGTGCCTCAAACCATTCAACTGCGTTTGCCTGAATTGAAGGCTCATTAGTCCTTTGTGTCAGTCATAAAAAAGCCAGTGTCTTAGTGCACTGGCTTTTTAATATTTAGAAACTAGAAACTAGAAACTTAACCGGTATTACGCATACCTACTGCAATACCCGCAATCGCAACCATCATGGCTCGTTCTAATACTGGATCGCTATCTATGTCATCTAGTTTACGAATACGGTTTAACAGCTCGATTTGTAAATAGTGTAGTGGTTCAAGGTAACTAGCGCGGATACTCATCGACACAGCACCTTTGGGGTCACTCTCCATGACAGTTTTTTGTTTGAGTAACTCAAGCAAAAGTACAATGCTCGCTTGTAACTCATCCCGCAAAGCATCACCAAAATGACGTAAGTCTTCAGACACTAAACGTTTGTCATACTCTGCACTTATTCTGGGATCGGCTTTATTAAAGACCATGTCGAGCATCGATAAACGCGAGTTGAAAAACGGCCAGTTTTGCAACATGTCATCTATTACGGGGCGTTGCCCTTCATCCAAGCTTGTTTGTACGGCTTTCATCACACCTAACCAAGAGGGTAGTACCATACGAGTTTGTGCCCAAGCAAAAATCCACGGAATAGCCCGCAGGCTTTCGATACCTCCAGTGGGTTTACGTTTGGCAGGGCGACTACCTAAAGGCAGTTTACCTAACTCTTGTTCTGGGGTAGCGACTCTGAAATAAGGGACAAAGTTTTCATCGTGACGCACTATCTTGCGGTAGTTGTCGCGACCATTGGCTGCTAATTTAATTACCGCATCGCGCCATGCCTGTTTAGGAGCGGGAGGCGGTAAGATAAGCGCTTCCAAAATGGCACTGGCATACATATTTAAACTGCGCTGGGCCAGAATCGACATACCAAATTTATAACGAATGGTTTCGCCTTGTTCAGTGACCCTAAAGCCACCTTTAAGTGAACCTGGCGGTTGCGACAATATGGCAGCATGGGCGGGTAAACCTCCACGACCAATTGTACCGCCACGACCGTGGAACAAGGTTAGTTCTACGTTATTTTGCTCAGCGACTGCAACTAAGGCTTCTTGAGATTCATACTGTGCCCAACCTGCGGCCATTGCGCCGGCATCTTTGGCTGAATCAGAATATCCAATCATGACGTATTGATGACCTTGGATATAACCGCGGTACCAATCTATTGACATTAACTGCTTGATAACAGAAGCCGCATTGTTTAAATCGTCAAGGGTTTCAAACAAAGGCGCCACTGGCATAGGCCAAGTTACCCCTAGTTCTTTAAGTAACAAGACGACACTGAGTACATCAGAGGGCAGGCTTGCCATCGAAATAATGTAAATGCCAAAACCATCTTTGCTATTGTTTGCAATGACTTTACAGGTATCGAGTACTTCTTGCACATCGTCACTGGGTTGCCATTTGGGTGGGAATAAGGGGCGTTTAGAACTTAATTCACGTAACAAAAACGCTTGTTTGTCTTCTTCACTCCATTGACCGTAATCACCAATGCCAAGATAACGGGTTAATTCGGCAAAGACATCAGCGTGGCGCTCAGAATCCTGGCGCACATCTAATTTAAGTAAATGAATACCAAAACAATGTACACGTCTAATGGTATTTAACAAATGTCCGCGAGCGATGACCTGCATGCCACAAGCATTAAGTGAGCGATAACAAGCCATTAAAGGCTCTAATAGCTCTTCATTACTACTGACCCAATCCTGCGCATTAGCCAAGGTTGCGGCCTGACCTCCGCCTAGTACTTCGATGATGCCTTCTTGGGTCTTTCTAAGTTTGTTTAATAAAGGTCTTAGTAAAGCGCGGTAAGGCTCTAACACATCACCCACTAGGGCTCTGAGTTCATCATTGCAATCACTCATGGATAATTCGGTTTGCAGAATATCAAGATCCTGAGCAAACAATTTAGCCGCACGTTTGCGCGCAAGCAAAAGCACTTGTTCGGTCACTTTTGATGTTACAAAAGGGTTGCCATCTCGGTCACCACCCATCCACGAGCCGATGCTAACCAAGCGTGCATCAAGCGGAACTGCTTGGTCATACTTAGTGAGAAAACGTTGATCTAACTCGCGGATAAATTCTGGCACTGCGTCCCACAAGGAGTTTTCGATAACCGAAAAGCCCCACCGTGCTTCATCTACCGGCGTAGGTCTAACCGTACGAATTTCTTCAGTGTGCCAAGCTTGACTGATCAGCTCGGAAATACGTGTTTCAACTGCATGACGCTGCGCGGCGCTTAAACCAGTAGAGTGAATATTACTTAAACATTTAGCTAGTTCACTGTGTTTGTGAATAAGTGTACGGCGTGTTACTTCGGTTGGATGAGCCGTTAGTACAAGTTCGATATGCAGTTGTTGTAATGCTTCTGCAAAAGTAGCCGCGTTGACATTGGCATTGTCTAAATGGCTGAATAGGCTTTCAATGGGATCATCAGCATTGTTATTGCTGTTAAATTCTTGCTCAGCAATATTAGCTAGGTTCAAAAATTGCGAGAAAGCGCGGCCAATCGTTAGTAGCTCATCATTACCTAGTTCGGCAAACAATGATTTTAGGCGAACTGCACAGTCGTCATTACCCTGATAAGCCTTACGGCCGTCTTTGCGAATGGTTTCAATACGTTGCAACCATTCTTCGCCTAGTTGATCCCGAATTGTGTCACCCAAGGTCGCCCCTAAATATCGGACGGTTTCTGTCAATTGAGAATCAAGAGTATGTGGCACATTTATCTCCTTTAGGCGTTTATACAATGCTATAAGATACTAATGTGCAGGGTATTTGTCTAAGCCAATCTAAAGATATGATATACTCCGACGCTTTTATTTCTGGTGATTCTGGTTACAGCTCAAATTCGGCCGACAGAATTACTCTTTTCATCAATCAGGAGTTAATGTGACAGATAAATTTTCGACAGTGGAATCTCAAGCGAGTTACGGCATTGGTTTACAAATGGGCGAGCAATTACGTGCTAATCCTTTTGAAGGCCTAGATATCGCAGCGGTGCAGGCTGGTTTAGCCGATGCGTTTAACCAATTAGCCGCTCAGGTTGATAACGATACCTTGGGTAAAGCCTTCAACGAAATTCATAAAAAAATGCAGGCTGCCAAGTCTGAAAAGTTTAAAGAAAACGTTGCTCAGGGCGAAGCTTATTTGGCTGAAAATGCTAAACGTGATGGCATCACTGTAACAGCCAGCGGTTTACAATATGAAATCCTGACTGCGGGCGCAGGCGACAAGCCTACAGCTACTTCAACAGTGCGTACTCATTATCATGGTACCTTGATTGATGGCAGTGTTTTTGACAGCTCTTACAATCGTGGTGAGCCAGCTGAGTTCCCAGTTAATGGCGTAATTAAAGGTTGGACTGAAGCCCTACAATTAATGCCGGTAGGTTCTAAATGGCGTCTACATGTACCTTATAGTCTTGCTTACGGTGAGCAAGGTGCGGGTGGTGCTATAGGACCATTCAGTACTTTGGTATTTGACGTTGAGTTGTTGGATATTGTGGCTTAAACCAATACAACACTCAGGTTTTACCTTGTTACGAAAAAGCCAGTTGCGTTAAAGCACTGGCTTTTTTATGGCGATTTAATGTTGTTCTGTCTTAAAAGTGACTATTCAATCGTTAATTTTTGAATACTGCTGTGGATTTCTCCCACCTGCATTAAAGCCGCTGAACTATAAAGCGCACTGAGTTCATAAGTAAAAATGCCAGCTTGTACGGCAGGATCGGTTTTAACTAAAGCTTCGGCTTCTTCAACTGTAGAGACATTGAGTATAAACAAACCGCGTTTCGGCTCAGCCTTCATTAAAGGCCCCGCTACCACAAGAATATTATCTTTAGCGAGGCGAGACATATTGGCAAAATGCCCACGGAATAATTCATTACGTTGTTTTTCATCAGTGATTTTGGCATCGCCAGTCACTAAAATTACTAAGACATAGGACTTCATGCCGTAGTCATCGGCGCCCAACGCGGCAGCAAGTTCTGCGTCATAGTTATTTTCAGAGGTTTGGGCGTAAACTTCGGTGGTCAGGCTAATACAAAAAAGTGCATATAAAATGTGGCTTAGGGTAGATTTAGGCATAGTGCTATTGTCCTTATGCTGTGGTTTGGCAGTTTCAAAGCAGCGATGAAATGTGAGCTGTGTTAGATTAGCTACAAATTGAGGTTGCTGACTTTGTTAAATCAATATACCAGCAGTGTTGTCAGATCAAATACATTCTGCTGTATGCCAAGCCACAAAAAGCTAATGACTCTTACATTTTAGAATACAAAGTTTTTTACAGGAGCAAAAATGCAATATTCACCATTAGGTTCTAGCCAAGAACAGGTATCACGGGTGTGTTTAGGTAGCATGACCTGGGGAATTCAAAATAATCAGCAAGATGCCAATCAACAAATTGAATATGCTTTGGCGCAAGGCATTAACTTTATTGATACGGCTGAGATGTACCCCGTACCGCCATCAGGCAAGACCTATGGTGGTACAGAAACCATCATAGGCAATTGGATAGCCGCTAACCCGACTCGGCGTAAAGAGTTTGTCTTAGCCACCAAAATTGCGGGTTCAGGTTTGTCCTATATACGTGAAGCCTCACTCATTAGTGGTGAATCGATCATTCAGGCTGTGGATGCTTCACTTAAACGCCTGCAAACGGATTATATCGATTTATTCCAGTTGCATTGGCCTAATCGGGTATCACCACATTTTGCCAAACACTGGCCCGGTAGGATCTCGTTTTCGCAAACTGAAACTGCCACCGAAAAACAGCAAATGTTAGAAATACTGCAAGCGCTGGAACTGTGTATCCAAGCCGGAAAAATTCGTTTTTGTGGTTTGTCGGATGATACCCCTTGGGGCATCAATACGTATTTGCAGCTCAGTGAAAAACACAGCTTGCCTAAAATGGTCTCGATCCAAAATGAATTTAGTCTGTTGCATGCTAAAGATTGGCCGTATCTGATTGAAAACTGTGTACGGGAAGATATCGCTTATCTGCCTTGGTCTCCCTTGGCGGGCGGCGCGCTCAGTGGTAAGTACTTGAATAATCAAGTACCAGCGGGTAGCCGCTGGAGCTTTGAGCAGCGCCAGGGCATCTTTCGTAATACCCCTCTGAGTCAACAGGCTATTAGTCGTTATGTGGATGTAGCCCAGAGTCACAACATTACTCCCTCACAACTTGCGCTAATCTGGTGTAATCAGATTGAAGGGGTTACTTCAACCATTATCGGTGCCACATCGATGGAGCAGTTAAAAGAAAATATTGCAGCTTTTGCCATGACCCTATCACCTAAAGCCAAGTCAGATATCAACTTAGTACTGAGGGAGTTTCCAGTTCCGTTTTAAACTAAGTCTGAGGTCTAAGCCGCGATTGCAATTTGATACAACACGCGGCTTTTTTTATCGGTGCAGTTACTTTATCCTGCCCAACTTATTTAATTAACGTAGTAATATTATGATTAAAAAATCATCTGTTAAAACCTTACTTACCGGCTCTTTGTTGGCCTTTTCCCTTGTCAGTAGTTTCAGCCATGCCACAGTGGTTGAGATCAGAACATCTTTAGGACCTATTCAGGTTAATTTATTTGATAACACTACCCCAAAAACCGTGGCTAACTTCTTAAGCTATGTGAACTCAGGTGCTTATGTGAACAATGTAGTGCATAGAGTTGAGTCTAACTTTGTTGTACAAGCTGGTGGATTTAATTACAGCGGTAAATTTCCTGAGTTGGATTCAGTTGCTACGGGCACACCAGTGCAAAATGAACCTAAGTTATCAAATTTACGCGGTACTATTGCGATGGCAAAACTAGGTGGCAGTGTTAACAGTGCAACCTCACAGTGGTTTTTTAGTTTGGCTAATAACAGCGCTAATCTCGATGTGCAAAATGGTGGATTCACCGTGTTTGGGCAGGTAATAGGTGATGGTATGCAAGTGGTTGATGCTATTGCTGCAGTTAATCGTTTTAATGCCGGCGGAGCTTTAGCTAGTATTCCTATTCGCAATTACACCACAGCCGATGCAAACAATAACGTTGCGGTAACAGAAAATAATTTAGTAATTATTTCTGATATTGTGATCATTGATGCCACGGTTGCTACACACCCTGAGATAGTACCGGCCAACAATACCCTAATTAATAGTTCAAACAATGGTGGCTCTAATTCTGGTTCAGATTCAGGTGGTGGTGGTTCTTTTGCTTGGTTATCTGTGTTGGCGTTGATTGGTCTAGGCAGACGAATTTACCGCTCGTAAGTACAGATAGTAAATAAACTGTATTAACAAGGCATGTAGATAAGTTATCTAACATGCCTTTTTTATGTTCACACTCTGACGGTCTAAAGGATGACTAACAAAACGCACATACAATTCACTTGTAGGTCAAGCATTGTAAAAAACGCTTAGCGTCAAACAAGGTTCCAATACTCGCACTTCAAAATATTTAGCGCATAAAAAAGCCCCGCTCAATGGCGGGGCTTAGATTCAATCTTTAACTAAAATTACTTTTTAGCTTCAGCTGCTTTACGCGCTTTAGTTTCTGTGATGACTTTCTCAGAAACGTTGCTTGGACAAGGCATGTAGTGTGAGAACTCCATAGAGAACTGACCACGGCCTGACGTCATAGTACGTAGTGTACCGATATAACCAAACATTTCAGCTAGTGGTACGTCAGCTTTAACACGTACACCAGTAACACCGGCTTCTTGGTCTTTGATCATACCGCGACGACGGTTTAAGTCACCGATTACGTCACCAACGTGATCGTCTGGCGTGAACACGTCAACTTTCATGATGGGCTCAATCAATTGAGGACCGGCTTTTGGGATCGATTGACGGAAAGCGCCTTTAGCAGCGATTTCAAACGCGATGGCTGATGAGTCAACGGCGTGGAATCCACCGTCTAACAATTCAACTTCAACGTCTAATACTGGGAAGCCAGCTAATACGCCTGAACTCATCATGCCTTTGAAACCTTTTTCAATGGCTGGGAAGAATTCTTTAGGAACGTTACCGCCCACAACAGAAGACTTAAACGCAAATCCAGAGTTTGGCTCACCAGGACGAATTTTATAATCGATTTTACCGTATTGACCAGAACCACCTGATTGTTTCTTATGGGTATAAGAATCTTCAACTTCTTTGGTAATAGTTTCACGGTAAGCAACTTGGGGCTCACCAACGATCAAATCAACGCCGTACGTACGCTTAAGGATGTCAACTTTGATGTCTAAGTGCAATTCACCCATACCTTTGAGGATGGTTTCACCAGAGTCAACGTCAGTTTCAACACGGAAAGTAGGATCTTCAGCAACCATTTTACCGATAGCCACACCCATTTTCTCAGAACCACCTTTATCTTTAGGTGCAACAGCAATAGAAATTACTGGCTCTGGGAATACCATGGCTTCAAGTGTACATGGGTGCTTAGGATCACAAAGAGTGTGACCAGTTTGCACGTTTTTCATGCCCACGATAGCGATGATGTCACCGGCAGTAGCTGAACTGATTTCAAGACGTTCGTTGGCTTGCATCTCAACCATACGGCCGATACGTTCAGTTTTACCCGTGAAAGAGTTAAGGATGCTGTCACCCTTGTTCAATACACCTGAGTATACGCGAACAAAAGTTAAGGCTCCAAAACGGTCATCCATGATTTTGAATGCTAAGGCACGGAAAGGCTCAGAAGCCTTAACGATAGCAAACTTACCAATTGGGTTACCTTCTTCATCAGTCAATGGCTGTGGGTTAACTTCGTTTGGCGCAGGTAAATAATCAACAACTGCGTCAAGTACGTTTTGCATACCTTTGTTTTTGAAAGCTGAACCACAGAAAGTGGGGAAGAATACCAAGTCACGAGTACCTTTACGGATACAACGTTTCAGGTCGTCAATAGAAGGCTCTTCGCCATCCATATAAGCCATCATTAGGTCGTCGTCTTGTTCAACAGCAGTTTCAACTAATTGCTCACGGTATTTTTCAACTTTCTCAACCATGTCAGCAGGTACGTCAGTGATAGTGTAGTTTTCTGGTAAACCAGTGTCATCCCACACATAGGCTTGACGAGTTAATACGTCAACCACACCAACAAATTGGTCTTCAATACCAATAGGTAAAGTCATGACTAAAGGTTCAGCAGCCAATACTTTCTTGATTTGGCCAACAACACGATAGAAGTCTGCACCCATACGGTCTAATTTGTTCACGAAAATAACACGTGAAACTTTAGAGTCGTTAGCATAACGCCAGTTAGTTTCTGATTGTGGTTCAACACCACCAGAACCACAGAATACGCCGATACCGCCATCTAATACTTTTAATGAACGGTAAACTTCAACAGTGAAGTCAACGTGTCCAGGAGTATCGATTACGTTAAAACGGTGATCTTTCCAGAAACAGCTTACTGCTGCTGACTGGATCGTTATACCACGCTCAGCTTCCTGCTCCATGAAGTCAGTGGTAGATTCACCATCATGCACTTCACCAGTCTTATGGATCCTGCCGGTTAATTTTAGAATACGTTCAGTAGTGGTAGTTTTACCCGCGTCAACGTGGGCGAAAATACCGATGTTTCTGTATAAGGATAAGTCTGTCATTGGGTCAACTTCGGTCTGAGTAAAAATTGCGCGGGATTATACAAGATATTTTACGCGCTTGCTGATTTCTTTTTGCTTAAATTTCAATATATTGCCTATCTGGTCGTAAAAACCACGATTTTTTAAGGTTATTTTATCTACAAAATTGGCATTACGCGATTGCGGCCTAAACGTTTGGCTTCGTATAACTGTTTGTCGGCCTGCTCTATTAATGCCAATGGGTTCATGCCTTTTCTGAGTTCAGCGAGACCAATAGAGGCACTGATACCGCCCAACACCTCGCCACTGCGTTTGTCTTTTACACTGATTTTCTCAATGGATTTGCGCATGGTTTCCGCCAAACTGCGCGCTCGAGAAAAATTACTGTTGGGTATTATGATGGCAAATTCTTCACCACCAAAACGAAAGGCTTGAGTTCCGTCTTGGCAACAAGCTTGTAGTTTTTTGGCGGTGGCTTTAAGCACTAAGTCACCCATGACATGGCCATAGTTGTCATTAATCTTTTTAAAATGATCGAGATCAACTAACAATAGAAACAAATCTGGACGCATAGCATGGCTGGCCAGTTCTTCATCAAAATAGCGACGATTACACAAACCGGTTAGGGCATCGTAGAGTGCTTCTTGTTGACTTTGTTCTAGTTGCGTACGTAATACATCTATCTCTCGCTGTGCTTCACTAAGCGCGGAATTAAAACTCATGGTGCTGCGGCGGATATTCTGGGTTTCTTTCACCAAGTTACGCACCAGTGACATCACTTCTTCGATGGATAAACCTTCTTTTTCGACCTTAACTAAGTCATCAACACAATTATCCATGGTGGCTTTAAAGTTAGTGGTTTCGCTGCGGGTATCAGATATGGACTGAGATAACTCAATTAACATGGCCTCAAGTGACTGGCGTAACTCCCAGGCCGTGACTTCTTGGTTTTCGGCCAAATGTTGGCGATACAGTTCTTTGGTTTTTGACTCAGTTAAAGGCAATTTATTTTGAATAGCGTGGTCAATGGCACTTTTTAATCCAGCCGAGCCATTAGCCACATAGGTATACCAAAGGGCGTAGTTAATAGGTAAAGCCGAAACTTTGTGTTTGAGTAATAAAGGAATGGTTTGTTTTAAATGAGCAAAGGAGCTTTCAAAGTCATTATCAGGCATATAATAGATTCTCGATTTGCAATGTGTTGATTGTAGGCTTGTTGTCAGTCTAGACCCTTCAACAACAGCATAAAACCTATCTAGGTATAAAAGTAATAAAAAAGGCGCAATCAATGCGCCTTTGAAGTTAATTTAGTGACTTAGTGCACCCAATGGTGTTTTTCCGCTTTGGCTTTGACAGCTTCAGCGGTTTCTTTAGGCATATAGAGCGTATTATTTTTTTCGAAAAAGAAAGGCTGGCGTTTATGTTTGCTGCCAACTTCATTCATGGTAGCGGCTTCATAGACTCGGCCATTTAATACCGTATATGTCACATATTCGCTGCGACTCACATCATTCAAGACATTGCCGTCGGTAATGACTAAGTCAGCTAATTTACCCTTTTCGACACTGCCGATTTGTTTGCCCATGCCTAAGTGAGTGGCGCCGTCTATCGTCGCTGCTCGTAGGGCTTCCCAGGGGGTAAAACCACCTTGGGTCATGAGTTGTAACTCCCAATGTGCAGCTAAACCCTCTCGCTGGCCGTGGGCGCCAATATGCACACTAACACCTTTTTCACGTAGTACTTTGGCATAACGGGCAACATTGGGATGGTTATATTGCTCGTCTGGTGCTGTGGGTCTGACAATGGCGCGTTCATCTAACAAAAAGCTTGGGGTATAACGCAATAAACGCGGGTTCTTCCATACTTCATTACGATCATACATATACTCTTCGCCCATCATACCGCCATAAGACACTACAAAAGTGGGCGTGTAGCCAAACTCTGTAGCGGCCCAAAGCGTGGTTAAATCGTTATAGCCGTTAGCAATGGGCAGGGAATGTTCGAGACCAGTATGGCCATCCACTATCATGCTCACGTTTTGTTGGAACTTACCACCACCTTCAGGTACTACCATCATTTGTAATT
Organism: Paraglaciecola hydrolytica; assembly: GCF_001565895.1. Taxonomy (GTDB): domain Bacteria; phylum Pseudomonadota; class Gammaproteobacteria; order Enterobacterales; family Alteromonadaceae; genus Paraglaciecola; species Paraglaciecola hydrolytica. The sequence continues at coordinate 813,499 of NZ_LSNE01000005.1, read as the reverse complement.
CACGTGCTGCCGCAAGAATTTGTTGTCGGGTTGACCGAGCAGGTTGATTGTAGCTTTTTACCGATATCGCACCGGTGTCTTTCAAGCGTTTTACGTGATACAGCGCATCTTCGTAATTGTTGATAATCGCTTTGTAGTCATAAGCCTCTGCACCATACAAAATAGTACCGGTAGAATAGATACGAGGTGCAACTATCTTGCCGGCTTTTTGTAATTCAGCTGCCGAGAATATCTCTGTAGTATCGTTAGATGGGTCGTGAATAGTGGTCACACCAAACGCCACATTAGAGTACATGCTCCAGTTTTGTTGGGGGATGATTTCGTTGCTACCTTGTGCGCCATGAGCGTGGGTATCCACTAAACCGGGGAGGATAGTGAGGCCTGTGGTGTCAATTTCTAAACTCCCTTTGGGGATAGTCACTTCACCCACTTTTCCCACAGCTTCAATAATGTTGTCTTTGATCAAGACCACCGCGTTTTCGATAATTTCTTGTTCTTTATCAGCATTACGCATAGTAACCACCGTGCCACCCACTAGAGCTTTATAACCACTGGGTTTATCGCTTTGCTGCTCAAAACTGACTGAAATACCTGCTTTTACTGGTTCAGGCAAGGTTTCGGGAGCCCCGTCGATAAAACTAAACGCATCTTTTAGTTCACGTTCGTAATAGGTAGCGCCGTGATACCAGCTAACGGATTGACTATCGGCGCTCCAGTTTAGGTATTCGCCAGCATGGCTAGAAAGTTGTTTGACCGGCAGTGTGGTGGTTTTAGGTCCAATACTGACTCGTTTGCCGGTATCGACAAAAGGCACTACATAAGCATTGTATTGATAGGTAAAAGCTAACCATTTTTTATCTGGTGATAAGCGGTATTCGGATACGTTGTCCGCACCATATAAATGTTCACGTTTATCTTCGCCGTTTAAATCCACGCTTATTAACTGAGATTCAGGATAACTGCTGCCAGGTACTGACGTGGTGATATAAACACGGCTGTTATCTCCGGCAAACTGCGGGGCTGAACCAGATTGGCTAACACGTTTACTGTCGCCGGTTTTAATATCTAAGACATAGATGCCGGGCTCAACCGAATAATCAGGGCTGAGTAAATAACCGCCGGTGATTTTCTTATAAGTAATGAGTTTGCCATCAGTGGAAAAACTTGGTTCGATGTAATGACCCGGAGTTTTAGTTAGTTGGGTATCTTTGCCACCTTTAGCACTGATGGTACGTATACTACCCAATTTTTGGTCATTCCAGGTGGTATAAACAATAGATTTTCCATCATTGGAGTAACGGGGATAAAGCTCGTCATATTCATTTTGTTTAGTCAAACGCGCGATTTTGCCTGACTTGATATCTTTGATGTAAAGTTTACCCAGCGCCTGAAATAACAGGGATTTTCCATCGGGAGATTTTTGTGTCCAACGTGCCATTTTGATCTTAAAGGTATCTGGCGCCACATCGACATCAAAACGTAAGGCGTCGGCATACTGCAACTCGGCCTGTACTTGTACCGGAATATTACTGACAGCTTGGCTAGCTACATTGATTTTGTGGAACTTACCGGCCGTCCAAAACACGATTTCTTTAGAATCAGGTGTCCAGTCAAAATAAGCAAAATAGCCCTCAGAGCCAAAACCTTCCTGCATATCGTGTTCGAGTTCAAGGTAAATAGGGGATTCGATACCACTGTCTAATTCTTTGATAAACAGTGCGGTCTTTTCTCTGACGCGGCGTATAAAAGCCAGTTTTTTACCATCTGGTGATGGCGTTGGAACCACTGCACCACCTGTTCCACTTACATAAGTTTCTTCTTCACCATTAGCCATTTCATAACGACTTATGGCAAATATGCCTTTGAGTGGATCGCGGTTATAGCTAAAAGTACTGCCGCCAGTGACATCTTGGGTGAAATAGACATATTTACCGTCTGGCGAAAACGCCGGATCAGCAATATTCTTTTGATCTTTTTTACCGTTTACTCGCTCCTTTAAAGCTAGGCCATCTCCACCACTTTTATGATAAAGCCAAATTTCGCCTGCGGGGATACTGCGTGACGACATAATGCCTTTAGTCACCGCGATATATTCGCCATCAGGGCTCCACTTAGGTGAATGGATCAGATTGTTTTTTTCAGTGCTGAGTTGTTTTAGGTCACTGCCATCGATATTCATCACCCACAAACTGGAAATACCACCACGGTCGGAAATAAAGGCTAACTGTTTACCACTTGGGCTAACGGCAGGGTGAATATTCCAAGCAAAATCTTGAGTCAGTGACGTGGCTTTGCCGCCAGTAATTGGCACGGTGTAGAGGTCGCCTAACATATCAAACACTATGGTCTTGCCATCGGGGGTAATGTCTAAGCTTGACCAGGTAGTTTGATCGGTATCAATGGATACCTTGTGCAAAGGAAGTTTGGGATTAAGTACATCCCACTTGGGCTTGTCAGCTTTTTCTTCTTCTGCTGCGATGGAATATTGGCTGCAAAACGTCGCAGCACATAACGCCACAACGCTAAACGCGTTTTTGGATAATTTATACATAGTTGTTCCTGTCTTTATATTTTTGATTTTATACAACACTACACCCCGCACTTTACTGTAATGCTGCAGGCAGGTCGAGTTGATGTATCTTGAAAAATAGGTGCTTTAACCGACTTGTTGTCCAGCAGGTTAGTTGTGATTTATTAGGCCTGTGTCTTTTTATTGTTTCTATTTATTCTTTGCTGTTATTGGTTTTTAAAGCCCATCAGTCATTTTTAATTTCAGTTGATTTTTAAGCAATTCTCAGGGGCAAAAAAATACCTATTAAAAATTCAAACAAGCTAGCCTTGGCAAAATTGTACTGGTATTGTTAGGTAGAATAAAAATAAAGGAACAAGGACTGTATGCTGACCAAGCAAGAAGGCTCATTAGTCGTGGTGGGCACTGGTATCAGTGTTGCAGGTCAAATGACTTTGTTAACACGGAGTGTTATTGAAAATGCAGATATTGTGTTTATCGGCATTAGCAACAAAGTCGGTGAAAATGTGGTTAAAAAAGTTAACCCCAATACAGTCGAACTTAATGACCTATACACACAAGGTAAATCGCGAGCTGTCACTTACCAACAAATGACAGACAGAATTGTTGATGCAGTGATAGCTGGGCAAAAAGTATGTGCAGCATTTTATGGCCACCCAGGTGTGTTTGTTAACCCTTCCCATGCAGCAATAAAACAAGTGCGAGCATTAGGTTTACGCGCAGAAATGTTGCCTGGTATTTCTGCTGAAGATTGTTTGGTCGCTGACTTAGGTATCGATCCCGCTGCGTTTGGCTGTCAGTCTTATGAAGCCACCCAGTTTTTATTTCGCGATTATACTCTCGACCCACATATGACTCAGATCATCTGGCAAATTGGCTTGGCAGGGGAAGCGACCTTAGGTATGTTAAATGCTGATCACTGCAAAGTTGGCTTAATACTTTATCAAGAAGTGTTAATGGAATTGTATCCCGCTACGCACGAAATCATTTTGTATGAAGCGGCAACCATGCCATTGTATGGCCCAAAAATTCAACGTTTCCCATTATGTGAATTAGCCAATTGCAAACCTACTCTGATTTCAACCTTAGTTGTGCCTTCACTTGGTTTACCGGATTATCATACGGGGCGTTTAACAAAACTTGGATTAACTCAAGAACAGGTCATCAATTACCGTAAAACTTAACATTAAAACTGTACTTACATTAATAACCTAGAAGGAATAATGAAATGGCAAAATCTCTCGCTGATTTTTTAGAAGAACTCGATAGTAATGCTGAACTTAAAGAAGCCTACTTAAAAAACCCAGTAGCGACGGCTGAAAAATACGGCTTAGCTAATGACGATGTCGCATTAATAAAGAATAAAGATTGGGATGCAGTGCAAAAACAATTTGAAAATTTAGGCAGTGATCCTAAGGTTCACTCGTACTAATCCATGGGTTCAGCTAAGTTTAAAAACACCATAAAAGCTGCTATTTTGAGCAGCTTTTTAGCTTGCTGTTTTTTTTCGGGTACTAGTTATGCTGCAACCAATCAAGGAGTTGAAGAACAACTTGAATCCTTAAGAATACTAGTTCAAAACAATGCAGCAGATGGTCCAGTCCAAATAGACTATTTTCAAACTTATTTTTCAAACACTGCTGATCCTTATAATGAAAGTATCTTTTTGAATATTTGGGCCTACGCTCATTTATTAAAGCAAGAATTAGAAACTGCCTATGAAAAGTTGTTACTGGCTCGAACTAAGGCAGATATTTCAAACAATGAATACCAGCTAGCAGAGTCCTTTCGAATCGAGGGCGCCGTATTAGATACTATAGGAGAATACGGTGCGGCATTAGAGGCATTAAACAATGCGTTTGCACTCTATGATGGCTTACAAAGTAGCAAGGTGTTGGGTGTCTATAGCTCATTATCCAATGTTTATTCTTCGCTAAAAAACTATCCAGCCATGCTGCAAAACGCATATAGAATGCTGGCTGTAGCGCAAGAATATAATGATAAAATCCATGAAGGGCTGGCATATTATCGCATTGCACTGGCGCAAACTAGATTAGCCAACCCCCGAGATGCAGCAGTCAATTTTAGCCTGGCAGAAAAAATATTAACTGACATTAACTACCCTTTTATCGGCATTATTTATTATTCAATAGCTGAGGTAAACCAAACACAGGGTAATGTTGATGCGGCATTAAAAAGAATAAGCCAATCTATAGAGGCTGATAGAAAGGTGGGCTTTTTATATAATGAAGTGCCTCGATTGTTGCTGCTTGCAGAGATTTACCGATCGCAGGGTGATATTGAATTAGCGATAAGCGAGCTGAAAAAAGGCGTTAATCAGGATGCCCTTAAGAAAGATAAAATTCAATTTTTACAAATTTTAGAAAGACTCATTGAACTTACAGAATTAACGGATAACGAAAGCGCTCAACTTGGCTTTTTAAAACAATACAACACATTATACCAACAGAGTTTTAATCAGAAACAAGCACAAATGCTGGGAATAAATAATGTGCGACTTAATGTGTTTGAAAAAGATAAAGCGATTAAGTTATTACAAAAAGAAAATGAACTACAGCTACAAAGTAACCTGATACAACAACAAAATATTCGTTATCAAGTGGTTATTATCCTGACAATACTGGTCGCCCTGCTATTAGTGCTGGCACTGTTAATTCGGACCCGTAGACAACGAACACAACTTAATCGTTATTCAATAGAACTCAAACAAGCCACTCAAGCCAAGTCGGATTTTCTCGCTCGAATGAGCCACGAAATTCGTACCCCAATCAATGCAATTTCTGGCTTAACCAAATTGATGCAAAGATCTGCCGACAAACCTGAAGACATCACCAATTTACGCCAAATCGACGAAGCCTCCATTTCGTTATTAGGCGTTATCAATGATATTTTAGACTTCTCAAAGATTGAAGCTGGCAAACTCGACATAGAATCAACCAGTTTCCAGTTAGATAAGGTAATCAGTCAGTCTATTCGTCTACAATCCATAAAAGCTCACGAAAAAAATATTGAGCTTATTCAACATATCGCCAGAGATGTGCCGTTATTTTTGCAAGGTGATGGCATGCGCATCCAGCAAATATTGATCAATTTACTCAGTAATGCTGTCAAGTTTACCGATGAAGGGTTGGTATCGGTAACCGTTAAAAATAAAGAGACTGAGCAAGGGCTGTTGCTTGAGTTTGCGGTTACAGACTCAGGCATTGGTCTTTCGCAAAATCAAATTGATGGACTATTTGAGTCGTTTGCACAAGTTGACGAATCGATTTCTCGTAAATATGGCGGCACCGGCTTAGGGCTTGCCATCTGCAAACAACTTGTTGAGTTAATGCAAGGCAAAATTTGGATTGAAAGCAAACTAGGTCAAGGTTCCACCTTCTATTTCACAGTGCCAGTTCAAGAAGATAAAAATCAGCACATTAGTTCACCATCAAAACAATTATCCGGCCTTAAAGTATTAGTGGCCGACGATGTTTATTTATCGCGCCAGGTAATAGCCGACGCTTTATTGAATGCCAATATCACTCCAGATCTAGCCAATGGTGGTCAACAGACCTTAAACAAGTTGCGCTATGCAGCAGCAGAACATCAGCCTTATGAGTTATTGATATTAGACTGGAAAATGCCAGATATTGATGGCTTAGAAGTCGCCGCGATAATTAATCAAGAATTTAAAGCCAATAAACCAAAAATCATCATGCTGTCAGCTTTTGACTTTTCGCATATGCGTCAAGCAGCTAAACAACTTGGTATCAAACATTTTATCGAAAAACCTTTTAGCGCAAGTGAATTAATTAATAAATTACAGGAAGTCGTCTTTAATATAAAAGCAAATGCATCCATCAGCTTTACAGAAATGAAAACAGTACCTGACTTAAGCGGGAAACGTATTTTGTTAGCTGAAGATAACAAGTTAAATCAAAAAGTGGCATTGGGCTTCTTGAAATACACTAACGCCCAGGTTGTCTTAGCTGAAAATGGTAGAGAAGTGATCGAGGCTTTTAAAAATCAAGTCGCTTTTGATTGCATTTTGATGGACGTACAGATGCCAGAAATGGATGGTTTAACCGCTACCTCAACTTTGCGCAATGAATTGAATTGCACAATCCCCATAATCGCCATGACTGCCAACGCCATGAAACTGGATATACAAAAAAGCATCGATGTGGGCATGACCGCCCATATTAATAAACCCATCGACCCAGAGTATTTTTATCAGGTAATAGCAGAAATTTTACTGACGAGTTCGCAGGCGTTAACCCCAAGTTCACCAGTAACTGCGCTACCCACTGAGGAACCGTTAGCCACAAATCCTATAGAAACCCTGTTGATCATGGATCAACAACAAGCCATGCAAAAGCGTTTTATAGACGAAGAAACTTTTACCAGTATGTTAAAAGACTTTGTTGTGAAGGAGCCCACTATCAATACATTGGGCACTCTTATCGAGAATAAGGATTATCAAGGCATTTACGGAATTACCCACGATGTTCTCCCAGCTTTGACGTATATTGGTGCATTCAACATAGCTAAACTGGCAAAATCAATAGAATTAATTATCTACAATAAAAAACAAACAAACACCCAAGACTTTACTGAACAACTCAATCAATTTCATCAAGCCATGGTTGGACTTGTGATAAAAATTAACAAGCAATTGGCAGAGAGTTCAGAATAAAAAGGTCAGATATACTTTAAATTTAAATCTACAATCGGGACACTATAGCGATAACACTTCGATTCGACCCTGTTTATTCCCAGCCGTCTTTAGCGATAAACCTACGCCAAACCACTAATAATCTGTACCTGCGCGATGTCAGTATCACCTTTCAGCACTTTTAATATGCCATCTTGAGTAAGAGTGCGCATGCCGTCTTTCATGGCTTGGGCTTTCATCTCATGTACCGAAGCTTCTTTATAAACTAGCGTGCGTAATTCTGATGTCATCGACAACAACTCATGCACCCCGGTACGGCCTCGGTAGCCAGTATTACCACACTCGTCACAACCTTTGCCACGGTGCAGCATAATGGTTTCTGGTAGCTTGAGTTCTGCAAGGTAGGCCTCGCCGTATTGACGTTTGATAAATCCAATGTCTACTTCGCTGGCAGGGTACTTTTCTTTGCAGTTACCACAAATGGTGCGCACTAAACGTTGCGCGAGTATGCCTACACAAGCATCCGAAAAGTTAACCGGATCCATACCTAAATCTAACAGACGGGTAATGGTTTCTGGCGCTGAATTGGTATGCAAGGTCGAAAACACTAAGTGACCGGTTAGCGAAGCCTCAATACCGGCATGGGCGGTTTCTTTATCGCGCATTTCACCAATTAGAATGATGTCTGGGTCGGCCCGTAAAAAGGCGCGCAACGCATTAGCAAAGGTAAAACCAATTTTGGGGCTGACTTGAACTTGTTGTAGTCCGGCCTGGGTTATTTCTACTGGATCTTCTGCCGTCCAGATTTTTTTCTCGGGGGTGTTAATATGACCGAGTATGGCATGCAAGGTAGTGGTTTTACCCGAACCTGTCGGCCCTACTACTAGCAGAATACCATGAGGTTTTTTGACCATGGTTTCGATCGTGGCGTAATTATTTGGCGATAAATTCATTTTACCAATTGGCAGAGCGCCGCCTGAGGCTAGTATACGCATAACTACGCCTTCACCGGCCACAGTGGGGATGGTCGCAACCCGCACCTCTATGAGTTGGCCGTTCATGCGAAACGACAATTTACCATCCTGAGGTACACGTTTTTCAGCAATGTTCAGGTTGGACATTATCTTAATGCGGGCAATCACTGCACTATGATGGGAAGCAGGCACTTGAGTGATGTCGCGACATACACCATCTATACGCATACGCACCCGAGTGGGCGCATTTTTTTCAGGGTCGACGTGAATATCTGAAGCATTGAGGCGTTTAGCATCATGTAATACGCGGCTGACCAAACGCACAACCGCTGGTGCATCGTCAGACATTTCATCAGTATGCTCGTCTAACTCATCAGCACTTGAACCAATCTCGTCAAGGATTTCATCCATCGCGCCAGGGCCAGCGCCACCTACTGCTTCTCCGAGATATTGCAGCACTATACTGGGCAAGCTCACTGATATTTCGTAGCTGTCTATACCTAAGGCGCTTTCGATTTCCATTAACAAGGTGGCGTTGTTGGGCTCGGCCATCAATACAATGGGGTTGTCTGCTACGTCTGCTAATACCGCGACAAAATTACGTTTCAAATAAGAGAGATTTAAGCGGCTCTCACTTTGAAACATATGATATTTATCGGGCAGGTATGGCAAAAACGGCACTTGGTAATGCACTGATAACGCGTTACCAAGTTCTTCATCTGGAATGCGGTATTCGGAGGTTAATCGTTGGATAAGCTGACGATTATCACTGCTGCCTTCAGTTAATTTGTTGAGTTGATCTTCACTGAGCAGTTTGCGATGCACTAGATATTCAAATGGCTGACTAGTGCCACCTAATTCATACCGAAATTTTTTGCCCATAATATCGGCAACAGTATTGGCGAGATCAAGATCGTCCTGTTCAAACACCCCTTCTTTTTTATTAATGATCTGCATGACGCCCATCAAAACCCCTGAATCAAGGATGGGAATGCAAATAATATTGCGGGTTTTAAAGGTGGAGGTTTTATCAAATTTGTCGGCAAACTTTAAACGTGGGTGAATGCCCGCCAGTTCTTGCTGATTATAAGGGTCGTTGATCAATAAGGGACTTTGGCTCAGTGCCACATAACCGGCAATAGATAGTGGACTGATTGGTACTTTGATTTCTTTAGTTTCTTTACCGGTTTTAAACCGGGCTACTAAATCTTGATGTTGCCGACGACGCTGAAAGATACTCATACGTTCAGCATCAAATAGGTTCAGGATAAAAGGCTCAAGTTTATGATAGGCATCCATCAATGACGGATGTACCGCCAAAATCTGGTGAATTTGCATGAGCTTATCTTGAAGGGGATCTGTGTCGGTCATTATTGTTATATTTTACTTTTACATCTATGTTGCCGCTTACTATAACTGACACGTTATCTAAGGCAAATAGCTTTCTATTTAAACCTAGGTGATGGCTTTATAATTCAGTGACCTGTGTCTAGAAGCTTGTTAGTTGTATTTCAAATTACAATGCTCTTGTTACATCGATTTATGCGCAACATGGATTGAAATTTAAGGTATCAAACCAACTCCCTTAACTAACTTGAACTGTAACTAATTTGTCACCAACCTCCGCTAAATTGATTTTTGCCAAAACCAGTACATTTGCTTTTGTAAAAATAATACAATTTGCTTGTTTGGACTTTTAGAAAAAAGGTGTTTATTCTCCTAATTCTTCTTTGAATAATTTCTCGTTTTTTAAATAAGACATGTTCAAAAAGTTCATTAACTAAAAGGAAATAGAGATGAAACGATTTATAGTAGCAATGGTGATGAGTTCGTTTTTTAATATAACTTTTGCGGCTGACGTGGTGGGTGAGCGTTATATCAATCAGTTGACTCGCGGAGGCATGATAAGCATCAAACAAGCTGCTGAAAGTATCTATAATACTGGGCTGAAAGATACCGAAGTATTAGATGTTGCTGCAGAAGTTTTATTACAACGTTATCCTAATGCGAGTAAAGGTGATATTGATACCTTAGCCTGGTTATGTAAGGCCTTGGGACAATCTGGCAATAGCAGATATTACTCAGCATTATATGAAGTTGCTGAAAGTGATGCTCATAGAAAACTCCGTAAATATGCTGATAACGCAGCGGATGATGTCGGTAAATCTAAAGATCAACAATATGCAAAGGGCATGGTCGATCTAGATGGATTACGTGACTCCAGCCAAACCGCCACAGCTAAAACATCTGTAGCGGCAAAGGTGTCAAGTAGTTCAGCTAAACAAAGTCTTGATGTAATTACTGAAGGGATGTCGATGCAAGAGGTCTACGACCTTGTTGGTCAGCCAACTGCAACAACAACCCATCAAACGGGTAAAGCTTGGATTCCATTTAATTATGGGAAAAAGGATTTGGCGCGTACTATTTTGCTTTACAAAGGGCAAGGTAGAGTGATTTGTAGTCATGATGGTTACTCTTCAACATCCAGAGTATTAGAAGTGCTAATCGATTCTAATGAAACTGGGTATCCCTAGTCGTTTTTATGATCTGTAAAAGCGTGATGTATTGATAATAATAATAAGGCCTATGTCACTTTGATTGTGGCCTGTTTTTTCCTATTTTTGAAAGTAAGACACTCGCCAAACGTCTGCGCGTTATGAGTGTTAATTTTACGACTCAAATTGATCTGCCGTATTCGCAACGACATTAGCAAATTTCCTTCCAGATGTGCTTGGTCGCTAGTTGTTAGATCTATTCTCTTTGTCATAAAAACAGTATGTAGTAACGCAGTGTTAAGGATTTGTGAATCTATTTGTGCATTGTTAAAGGATGACATTGGTTACGGATGATATGCGTTTTAATTTTTCACTTTGATATAAATGGATTAAGCCTCTCCTTTATGGTTAGGATAGCCTTTGGATTATCAGTAATAATTTTAAGGTCATGAAAGCGATGAGTAATACAGAACAGGACTCAGCTGTTAATGCTCCAAAACGAAAAATTAAAGCCGATACTGCGCTGGTGATATTAGCGGTATTGGCACTTCTGTATACTTTGTATCTAGCGCAAACTTTATTTATACCATTTGTAGTTACCTTATTAATTGCCTTATTAATGAGTCCTTTGGTGACGATGTTAGAACGAGTGCATGTGCCGCGCTTTCTATCTGCTTTGGTACTACTCACTATGTTAATTGCCCCCTTTAGTTTGTTAGGGGTGCAGTTAGCCGAACCCGTACAGAAATGGGCCAAATTACTGCCGCAATTGTCTTTACAATTTAGTGAACAAATCAACTCTCTCAATGAAGCTATCCATGGTGATGAGACCACTAAAGACGTAAAAACTGAAACTAAGTCTGGTTTTCGCCTTTTTGGTTGGTTTTCCGATGAATCTGTTGAACAGCCCAAAGAGCCCGAAAAAAATATTGTGACTGAAAGGATCAAGCAGGGAGGTATGGAAATACTAGTGACTATGCTCGCAGCCACGCCCATAGTCATAGCGCAAATTTTGACAGGCTTAGTACTAATCCTGTTTCTACTGATATTTGGCCCTTCCTTGTTTCAAGCTTATGTGGATGGTTTAGCCAAAGATCATGAAAAGCGACAGGCAATATCCCTAGTAGGCAATATTCAGCGGGTATTATCACGTTATATCAGTACGATTAGTTTGATTAATTTGGGGCTGGGTGCATGTACTGCATTATGTCTTCAACTGCTGGGTGTTGAGGATGCCTTGCTGTGGGGAGTGTTAGCAGCGATGTTAAATTTTATTCCCTATGTGGGTAGCCTGATAGGGTTGTGTATATTATCACTCGCCGGTTTAACTCAATATGGCATGGTACCCGCAGCCTTAGTGCCACCTTTGGTGTATTTAATGTTCAACATCATTGAATCACAATTTGTTACTCCGACTATTCTTGGTAAACACATGCGTCTTAACCCACTAATTGTGATTTTATGGTTAATTATTTGGGGCTGGTTGTGGGGCGCTGTGGGAGTGTTATTAGCGGTACCTTTATTAGTGTGCATTAAATTGATCATCGGACAATTAGGCATTTGGCATCAACTGATCGCCATGTTGGAAGCCAAAGGCTAGGGTCTTGGTTGTTAAAGTCCTTTTTATATTTGTCTTAAATTATAACTACCTAGTCATTAAACAAGGATATACATAGTAAATTCTTTGGTTTTAATGTTGCATCCTAACTCAACACATGTATAATTCGCGCCCACTTGTTCTGATGGACGGTGATTTTGGTTAGGGTTAATGTGCAACTGCACTATTACAAATAACCAATCTTATAAACAAGACCCCAATTGGGGGTCGGCGGTAAACACACACATCCCCCCACTATGATTTAGGTGGTTGAGGATGATTTTTTTTGTTCTTTCGATTGGAGCTTAATCGATGCCAAATCAAAGAATTCGTATTCGTTTGAAAGCGTTTGATCATAAATTGATCGATCAGTCTACGGCTGAAATCGTTGAAACTGCGAAGCGTACAGGTGCTCAGGTTAGCGGTCCTATTCCACTGCCAACTCGTAAAGAGCGCTACACAGTGTTGGTTTCTCCTCATGCAAATAAAGATGCGCGTGATCAGTATGAAATCCGCACACACAAGCGTTTGGTAGATATCATTGAGCCTACTGATAAAACAGTAGATGCTTTAATGAGATTGGACTTGGCTGCTGGTGTTGATGTTCAAATCAGCCTGGGCTAACAAGAGAGGGTTTTAACATGGCGATTGGTCTTATCGGTCGTAAAGTAGGTATGACTCGTATCTTCACTGAAGATGGCGTTTCAATCCCTGTGACTGTTATTGAAGCAACTCCGAATCGTGTTACTCAGTTACGTACTGAAGCAACCGACGGATACAACGCGCTACAAGTAACGGCTGGCGACAAAAAAGCTAACCGTGTAAACAAAGCTCAAGCAGGTCATTTTGCTAAAGCTGGTGTTGATGCTGGTCGCGGTTTGTGGGAGTTCCGTTTAGAAGCCAATGAAGGTGAAGGCATCGTAGTAGGCAGTGAATTAACTGTTGAAATGTTTGCTGATACCAAAATGGTTGATGTAGCGGGTACTTCAAAAGGTAAAGGTTTTGCTGGTGTTATTAAACGCTGGAACTTCAGTCATCAACGTAACTCACACGGTAACTCATTGTCTCACCGTGCACCTGGTTCAATTGGTCAAAACCAAAGCCCAGGTAAAGTTTTCAAAGGCAAAAAAATGGCTGGTCAGCTTGGTAACAAGCGTATCACCGTACAGTCTTTGGATGTAGTTCGTGTTGATCTTGAGAACAACCTTTTATTAGTAAAAGGTAACGTTCCTGGAGCTCCTGGTGGCGATGTCATCGTGAAAGCTGCAGTTAAAGCGTAACGTCTGGGGAGTTAAGTGATGGAATTAGTATTGAAAGACGCCAAAGGCGCTCTTGAAGTATCCGAAGCAACCTTTGGACGTGAATTCAACGAAGCACTAGTACATCAAGTAGTAGTAGCTTTCGGTGCCGGAGCCCGTCAAGGTTCTCGTGCACAGAAAACACGCGCTGAAGTTCGCGGTGGTGGAAAAAAGCCTTGGAAACAAAAAGGTTCTGGTCGTGCCCGTGCTGGTACAATCCGTAGCCCCATTTGGCGTTCTGGTGGTGTAGCTTTTGCTGCAAAACCACAAGACCATAGCCAAAAAGTTAACAAGAAGATGTACCGTGGTGCGATTCAAAGCATCTTGTCTGAATTGGTACGTCAAGACCGTTTAATCGTGGTCGAACAGTTTTCAGTTGAGAGCCCTAAAACGAAAGAATTACTTTCTAAATTAGCGGCTCTTGAACTAAAAGACGTGCTTATTGTGACATCAGAAGTTGATGAGAATTTATTCTTGTCTGCACGCAACTTGTATAAAGTTGACGTACGTGATGTTCAGGGCATTGACCCAGTAAGTCTTATTGCATTTGAGAAAGTATTGATGACTGCTGCTGCAGTGAAGCAATTAGAGGAGGCGTTAGCATGATCAATGAAGAGCGTCTACTTAAGGTGTTATTAGCACCACATGTTTCTGAAAAAGCAACGCTAGCCGCTGAAAGCAACAACACTGTTGTGCTTAAAGTAGCCAAAGATTCGAACAAAGAAGAAATCAAACAAGCAGTTGAAAAATTGTTTGAAGTTGAAGTCGACTCAGTTCGTACTATGAACGTTAAGGGTAAAACCAAGCGTCACGGTTCATCTTTTGGTAAGCGTAAAGACTGGAAAAAAGCCTACGTCGTGCTTAAAGAAGGTCAAGACATCGACTTCAGTGGCGGCGCAGAGTAAGAAGGGGATTAGATATGCCATTATTGAAAGCTAAACCGACTTCTCCTGGTCGTCGTCACGTAGTTCAGGTAACCAACCCTGATCTACATAAAGGTGCACCATATGCGCCTTTATTAGAAAAAAATAGCAAGTCTGGTGGTCGAAACAACAATGGTCGCATTACCGTGCGTCATGTTGGTGGTGGCCACAAGCAGCATTATCGCGTTATCGATTTTAAACGTAATAAAGATGGCATTCCAGCCACTGTTGAGCGTTTAGAATATGATCCAAACCGTTCTGCTAACATCGCTTTGGTGTTGTATGCAGATGGTGAGCGTCGTTATATTTTAGCTCCTAAAGGTGCTAAAGCTGGTGATCAGGTTCAATCTGGTCCAGACGCTGCGATTAAAGCAGGTAATACTTTACCAATGCGTAACATTCCAGTAGGTACTACGGTACACGCTATTGAAATGAAGCCTGGTAAAGGTGCACAAATTGCTCGTTCAGCAGGTACTTACGCGCAGATCCTAGCTCGTGCCGAAGGTTATATAACGCTTCGTTTACGTTCTGGTGAAGTTCGCCGAGTATTGGCAGATTGCCGTGCCACCATTGGTGAAATCGGTAATGCAGAACATATGCTACGTTCACTTGGTAAAGCTGGTGCAACTCGTTGGCGCGGTGTTCGCCCAACAGTGCGCGGTGTTGCCATGAACCCAGTAGATCACCCACATGGTGGTGGTGAAGGTCGTACCTCTGGTGGCCGTCATCCCGTTACACCTTGGGGTATTCCTACTAAGGGTAAGAAAACACGTAGTAACAAGCGTACCGATAAACTTATCGTACGTCGTCGTAATAAGTAACAGCGAGGATTCACCATGCCACGTTCTCTCAAGAAGGGTCCATTCATAGACCTACACTTGTTGAAGAAGGTTGAGGCTGCAGTGGAAAAGAGCGACAAGAAACCAATCAAAACTTGGTCTCGTCGCTCTATGATCATCCCAGATATGATTGGGTTGACCATTGCGGTCCATAACGGTCGCCAACATGTTCCAGTTTTCGTCTCTGACGAAATGGTCGGCCATAAGTTGGGCGAATTTGCGCCAACACGCACTTACCGCGGCCATGTCGCGGATAAGAAAGCCAAGAAATAAGGGAGATAAAAATGCAAGCATTAGCTAAACATTGTCACGCCCGTACTTCGGCTCAAAAAGCGCGCTTGGTAGCAGATCAAATTCGTGGTTTACACGTTGAAAAGGCCCTTGAACTTTTGACCTATAGTCCTAAGAAAGGCGCCGATCTAATCAAAAAAGTATTAGAATCAGCGATTGCGAACGCCGAACACAACGAAGGAGCGGACATCGACGAATTGACTGTCTCGCAAATCTTTGTTGATGAAGGTCCAACTATGAAGCGTATCAAGCCAAGAGCCAAAGGCCGTGCTGATCGTATATTTAAGCGTAGCAGTCACATCACTGTTGTTGTGTCTGATAACTAGGAGAAAGTAATGGGACAGAAGGTACATCCTACAGGTATACGCCTGGGTATCAGCAAACCATGGACATCTACCTGGTACGCGAATACTGCAGATTATGCAAATAACCTGTTTAACGACCATCAGGTACGTCAGTATCTGACTAAGGCGCTTAAAGCAGCTTCTTTGTCTAAAATCATTATCGAGCGTCCTGCCAAAGCGATCCGTGTGACTATTCACACAGCCCGTCCAGGTGTGGTTATCGGTAAAAAAGGTGAAGACGTAGAGAAGATCCGCAAGCATGTATCTAAGCTAGCCGGCGTGCCAGCTCAGATCAACATTGCTGAAGTGCGTAAGCCAGAACTAGATGGCCAGTTGGTTGCTGATAGCATCGCAAGCCAATTAGAGCGTCGTGTAATGTTCCGTCGTGCTATGAAGCGCGCGGTACAAAACGCAATGCGTATTGGTGCCAAGGGTATCAAAGTTGAAGTTAACGGTCGTTTAGGCGGCGCTGAGATTGCACGTACTGAATGGTATCGTGAAGGTCGTGTACCACTACACACTTTCCGTGCTGATATCGACTATGCAACGTCAGAAGCGTTAACAACTTACGGTATCATTGGCGTTAAAGTATGGATCTTTAAAGGTGAAGTATTAGGTGGTTTACCACTTACTCATGAACAGCCAGCGGCTGCTCCTGCACCTAAGAAGAAGCCTCGTACTGCTAAGCGTGAGGGCTAATAATTATGTTACAACCTAAACGTATGAAGTTCCGTAAAATGCATAAGGGTCGTAACCGTGGTCTAGCCACTGGTTGCAACGTAAGTTTTGGTACTTACGCCCTTAAGGCAGTTGGCCGTGGTCGTATGACTGCTCGCCAAATCGAATCGGCTCGTCGCGCCATGACTCGTGCTGTTAAACGTCAAGGAAAAATCTGGATTCGGGTTTTCCCTGACAAGCCAATTACTCAGAAGCCTCTAGAAGTGCGTCAAGGTAAAGGTAAAGGTAGCGTTGAGTACTGGGTATGCCAAATTCAACCAGGTCGCGTGTTATATGAAATGGACGGAGTTCCAGAAGCATTAGCTCGTGAAGCATTTGAATTAGCAGCTGCGAAACTGCCGTTTAAAACCACCTTTGTAACTCGGACGGTGATGTAATGAAAGCGACAGAACTGAAAGAAAAAAGCGTCGAAGAATTGAACGTAGAACTTTTAAGTTTATTACGTGAACAATTCAACTTACGTATGCAAGCGAGCACAGGTCAGCTTGAAAAAACTGATGGTCTTCGTAAAGTGCGTCGTAGTATTGCGCGTGTTAAAACCATTTTGACTGAGAAGGCTGCAGCGTAATGACTGAATCAACTCGTACAGTGCAAGGTCGTGTGGTTAGCAACAAAATGGATAAAACCATTACCGTTGCAGTAGAACGTAAAGTGAAACATCCTATTTATGGTAAGTTCATTAAACGTACTACTAAGCTACACGCTCATGACGAAACAAACCAATGTAACGAAGGCGACGTAGTCACAGTACGTGAATGCCGTCCTTTGTCAAAATCCAAAAATTGGATGTTGGTAAAAATCGTAACTAAAGCTGTTCAGCTTTAATTAAACAGTATTTAAAAAGCGCTTCTTGTAAAAGAGGCGCTTTTTTTTGCTTTAATTCTTGTCCCTATATGGACTTAATTTAATTGCTGCATTAATTAGAAAACTTAACCAAATCTGCTTTTAATGCAACACCCGCAATAATATTCCCCGAGCCACATTCAAACTCAGTGGTACTTGAAAATTCATGATGTTTGTAATTTGAAGTAATGTTTACGACAGCATCCATTCCTTCCCTTTGTGCTTTCAATTGAAAGACTTTAATGGCGGATAAAAATGCCCATTCGCAGGCTTCTTGAGCAGATTTATTAAAGGCATTGGTTTTTTGACTTGTGGTCATGCCCTTTAATTTTCTGTCGGTTTTAGCGTATGCCTGATCAGCAAAATACAAAGGCACGTCATACAATACTTCTTTTGCTTTGCTGGATTGTAATAAGGGGGTAATTTCAAATTTGAGTATTTCATCTTTTGCCCAAACACTATTCGAGAGTAAAACTCCAGTTGTGATAGTTATTATTAGTAATTTATTCATTCATTATTCTCCTCGTTTGTTTGTCCAAAAAATCCATGAAAAGGCTATGCCAGCGCTAAGTTGATTGCTTTCAACCAGCAGAGGACTGGCTTTATTAGCCGCCTTACTTAGGTCAAAATATTTTGCATATAAACCTAACCAAAGTTGTTTATAACGCCAGGTTAAACCCGAAGATAAGGCCATGTTATTAATGCCTGATTTGGCTGCATAAAAAGCTCTGTCAAAGGTTTGGTAGCTTGAATCGACGCCATAATAATACTGGTGATAATGGCTATCCGCGTGGTCGATGGACAGCTCAGTATGTAATATCAAGTCACCTAGTTTGTGTAAACTTAAGCTATTATGCCACATCAGTCTGGTGGACGAATGCCAACCCACATCACTAAAGGAAGAGCTCTCAAAACCAATGGCTTTACGCACTTGCAGGGCTAGGGTGAGTTGTGGAGATAACTTATATTCTAATGCAGGGCCAAGCTCTCCGACCCAGCCTAAGTCAGGCATGTCAGCACGCAGTGAGCCAGTTCTACTTTTTACTGGAATAGCACCTGAGGCAGACAGAGATAACTCAAAAGGGCCAATGGTATACAACTGGTCTTTTAGGGTATTTTGCGCAATGGTCAGGCTGTCATCTTTATAATAGATATAGGGAAACGGCAGTACAAACTCGTAATCATCTGGCGAGCCTAAATATTCGGGTAATTGGCCTGCGGTAAAACCTGCGCCAACTTCCAATGTGTAGTCATCCTTGGCCTGTACTTTTAGGACGGATAAACACAATAGCAAGGCCATCGCGACTTGGTAATATAAAGTTCTGCCAGACATTGTTAATTCTCTAATTGGGTTTGCTGTAGGGTCAGAATATCTATTTGATAGTGATCGCGTAAATGGATCATTTGGCTATGTTGCTCTTGGTGTAAAACGCTAAATATTAAAACATCATGTAAATAAAACTCGCGTTTTCTATTATCTGATGGCGACAGCGACACCTTTAAACCGCTTAATCCTGCTTGAATATCTGTTAGTGGCCACACTGCTAATTGGTAAAAAGCGAGCATGATTTCTGGTTTGAGCTCGTTAAGGGCAACCTTACTTTCAACCGTTAACCCTGCTTCTACTGACCACCTCATGTTAAATAAAACTAAACCCGCGGGAGATAGGCCTACCATGGAGATGGTATTTTCTCTCAGCTCAGTTTGTAACAGCAATTCATGTTTGCCTTGGGCAGAAGTAATAGTCAGTTTTTGTAGGCTTGCTTGGTTGTGTAAAGCCGTTGGTATCTTTTGCAGATAATACTGACTGTATTGGTCAAGGGGGATGGCCGTATTTGAGTGATTAATACTTGAGCAAGCTGTGATTAACAACATAAGCAGAACAAGGAAGCCTAGTCTCATGCCTGGGCTTCCTTTTGAGTGAGTAAAGTAGAGGGCATAAAGTGGCACAACAACCAACCTAAACTCACCCCTAACAAAACGGTTAAACCAAATTGCCATATGGCTGGGGTATTACTAAAAACCATCATACCAAAGGCCAGTGCCGAGGTGGCGGCAGATAATAATATTGATTTGAGCACATAATTGACTTTGCCATGTTCCTTAAGAAAAACCACATAATCAACGTTTAGGGCCAAAATTAAAATACAGGCCAGTAGGTTAAAGATAGTCACATAACTCGATATCAAGACAGTGATAGCCAAGGCACTAAAGGCGGTTAATAAGGGAAACATGCCAAGGATCAAACCCTTACGCCAACCATAACGCAGGGTCATCAGTAGTAGTAGTGCCACTACCGCCATGGCTAAAAAGTACAAAATATAATGGCGTAACTTGCTTAGGGCTGCACTGTATTGAGCTGGTTTGTCGTAATAATTGATCTCAAATTCCAGCTGACTTTGCAGTTGTGCATAGAGCCTCTCATCTAATGGTCCCATATAACTTAATATGCCCACTGTCTCGTCTGCGTGTTCAATGAAAGCGGGATACAGTTGTTGAATGAAGGTGGGAAGTTTGTCTGCAGTCATCCATGACTTAGGTCTTGTGTGCAACATGTTGACAGTATTGTTAGACAGTAGCCCGACTATAGGACTGAGTTGGCCGTCTTCGATGCCACTTATTAACCATTGTTCATTGGCTTGTTGCGTGGTGATAGGTGGTAGCCATTGATCTATACCTCTTAGCTCATATTCAGCATTACTTAATGTATTTAGAGTGTGGCGTACCTTTTCAAAACGTTGTAGGACTTGTTGTTGATCCTTGCCACTGACGCTGATAAACCGCGGATATTGCAAGTTGCCCACCAATTTACTGACTTTAATTTCGTCATCTATCAGTGTTTGTGGGGTGCTATTAAAGATATTGATATTGTCTTCAAAATGCCACTGGGTGACAGCGGCTATGCTGCAAACAAACATAACACCAAGCACTAAGCTGAACATCTTGTTGCTTGTCCTGGGATGCTTGATTAAAGGCGATACCGTGACATTTTTGGCTGACCAAGAGCTTATCACCGTCAAGCCAGTGAAAATGGCAAATATCAGTCCCGCCCCCACAAAAACCGCCACTTGTTGCAACAGGGGTATGGGTAATAACAACAGTAAGAGGTAACTGAGTAAAGTCGTGCCCGCACCCATCAATAAGGCTGGAGTGATGTGTTTGGCTAATTCTGCTCCGTTTTTACCTGTGTATTTAGCTGTAAATAAAATATGGTAGCCATAATCCACGGCAATGCCGATTAAGCTAATGGCGAAGACCAATGACAATAAATGTATTTTGGCGAAGATCAGCACTAAAGCCGCCATGCCAGCCAACATTGAGGCACTTATTAACAGCACAATGCCTATCAAAGGGCGCAAGCTTCTAAAGCTTATTAGGGTTAGCAGTAATACGCCGATTAAGGATATGACACTGAATAACTGCATTTCAAATTGAGCGCGTTGGGTTACTGCGGCGCTGTGGAAAAGTAGCCCACTCTTAATGATGGTAACTGAAGGTGAGGGCTGGTGTTGCTGGAGTACTTGCTCGATTAATGCCACTGTGGAAACCACTTGATCTAACTGTACCGCCGAGGACTTAAGTTCCATAAATAAAGGATAATAACGTTGCCCTGCTTGCTCTATATAAAGCAGGTTGTCGTCTTTTTTCCATTGGCTATTGTGTAAGCGGGCACTAAACCAATCTGCCAGATTGAGTAAAGGAGCCTTGTTGATACTCAGTGACACTAGCGGATTAGAAGGTTGACTCAACATTTGCATATAGCGGCTGATAATAAAGCCATAGTTATTATTAGCTCTAGCAGCTTGCCCATCATTGCTGAGAAAGGCTAAGGGGTAGTCACTGTAAGTGGCAACTAAGGCTTGAATATCTAGTTTGTCGCTGGGATTAAGGCTGATTTGTTCACTTACATGCAATTTGACAATGGCGCTGTGTATTTGGCGTAAATAGGTTTTTGCTTGTTGCTGATCGCTATGTTGGATCAGTAAGAGGGCTTTATTTTGAAAGGGTTCACTGGCGACTTTGGTTAACAAACCTGCGTTGTCGCCAATATCCAATAAATTAAGTATATCAGCATCAAATTTAATCGAACGCTGCAAGGCATTATAAATTAATACTGAGATGAGTAGGATGGTGACGACTACCCAAGTGTACTGAAGGCGAGTTTGAGTCAGGTTAAACAATGAACTAAGTCCTTAGTTTTCTTGGGGATTACTGCTGGTCAGAATGATTTTGGTGTAATTTCCTGCTGGCTCATGAAGGATGATTTCTGTAATGACTTGGCCATCTAAGTGCACAGTGATTTTTTCTATTACTTGTGCTATTTGGGCGACTTTAGGCAGCAAAATCACTGAGTTTTCTGTTTGTTCAATCTCGAACTGTTGTTGCAATATTGCTGGCTCTCCACTGAAAATCGCCAGCAATAGTTCGCTCAGCTGTGAGTCGGTGGTGAGGCTTTTTAGACTACCATCAGGCTGAACTTCACTTACACCTTCACTATTAATGCGTATTTCACTCACCATGGGATAGTCAGTTTTCCAGCTCAACCCTGTGTTTTTACTGTAATGATAATGCCCTTTGGTGATAAAGGGTTGTGTTAATGCGGTGAGGTGTTTTTCTTGTACAAACTGGCCTGCTAATTCTTTATCAGTCGCCCACGAAAAACTCAATTCTACGGCCATAATGCTTTGAATATTAATCAGAAAAACCAAAGTTGCTGATAAAAGCCATTGCATAATTAAACATCCATTTTTGCGTTAAGGGTTATTGTGTCACTGGTTTATATTTATAGCGTTTACGTACCAACCATTCGATGGCACCAATTAAGCCCATTATACAGTACGACAGCAGGCCATTGTAAAAGGTCCATATCTCCATTGAACTAAATAAAGCGGTGTAAGCAGCAATGCCTGCATTGATGAAAAAAAACATACACCACACTAGGGTGACTTTGCGAGTATATGACACCGCGCTAGCGGGTAAGTTTGGTTCGGTGATCCGCGCAATGCGTTCGATTAAGCTTTGTTTTGACCATAAGGACTGAGCAAAAATGAACAAAAATAATAGGCTCATTGCCACTGGGTAAAACCGTATGCCATCGCTGGTATCAGTCAATAATGAATAACCTAATACTATGAGCATGCTCAGGGCAAAGAGCTTTGTTTGGTTTTTATTGAACAGAGTTGATTTGCCAAATTTCAAACGCAGTAATACAACAATGATAAGACCACCGGCCACTATACTGGGTGAGCCAACAGTCAAACCTAGATAAGCAATTAAGGGGTAAAGTAGCGCTAACAGACCAATAAAAATTGACAAGCCTAAGCTTCCATTAACTGCTGTAATTCGTCCACCACATCACCAACAGTACGTATTTGTTTAAAAGAGTCAGGCTCAATATCCAAGTCGGTTAATTCACGTAGTTTAACCATAAGGTCAATAGCATCAATACTGTCCAACTCAAGTTCTTCATATAAGTCGGTTTCTGGGGTAATCATATTTTCGGGTAACTCAAAATAGTTAACCAAGATGCCTTTCAGTTGTTGGTAAATGTCACTCTTCATATTCATTTTTTCCACAATATTGGTCGGACTCCATTCTTTTAGCCTGAGAATGGTTTAGCAATCTAATTAGTTAAGTCTGGAGGGGTGGATCTGGTCAGTCCAGAGTTATGGGCAGAAGTCTAACACCTAAGATGCAGAATCAAAATGGGCTAATTCATCTTCATACAAATGTTGTAAGTCTCGGGTTAGTTGCCGAACGGCCAAACTAATGTTGCCATCTGTATAGGAGGAGATATCAAACTCGTCTAATACTTTCAATTCTAGGTGAATTTGCCGAGGTGGGATCTTATACCAAGGCCAACCTTTGGTTAATGCAGGGGGGGATACTTTAATTAATACCCGCTGAAAATTGGCGCCAATACGTAAAGCTAGATTGGCCGCTCCGCGTTGAAAGGCTAATGCACTGCCCGGTTTAGTGCGAGTACCTTCAGGAAAGATGATTAAATTACTACCTTGCTGCAGGGAAAGTTGGCAATCCTCTATTAAGCCTTCGGGATTGGCGTTACTGATATAACCGGTATTTCGTAAAATGCCGCGAGTGAAGATGTTTTGCCATAGTGATTGTTTAACCACACAATCGGCATTACGAATTAAGGAAATAAGCACCACAACATCTATTAATGATGGGTGGTTGGCGATCACTATCTTACCTTTTAAATGTTTAAGTTTAGTGATGTCACTCGTCGTCACTTTGGTCACGCCAACAATATACATCAGCCATATAAAACCTTTAAATGTCACATGTACTGCATAACGACAGGCTTCTTTGCGGCGCATTTCATCTTGATGAATTAAGCGATAAACCGGTAACCAGAATAAGGCTAACAATATGCCGCCCAAGCCAAATACTGCGAAAGAAAATGCTGTAGCGAAAAAACGCCAAATTTTACTGATGTGACTCAAAGTTCCTGCTCCATCGTTTTATATTCTCCCTGTTTAACTGTTTTGCATAAATTTATTCACGATCATTTATTGAGATGTAGCTAAAGTCAATGATTGTTCAAGCCACTTTATATTTTGGCGGCTAACCATGCCGCTTCTTCAATGGCATTTTTTGCATCCAGTTTTAGCACTTTTTTGGCGCCACCAATCACATGTACTGGTTGCTTAAAATCCGTTAACTCATAAGTAATGTGGCTTAATTGCCCGGCACATACCACGATAGCATCCACATCTAAGGTCTTTTCTTCGCCACGTAGACTGAAAGTCAGCCCTTCATCAGAAATAGCCACATAATCTGCTCGCGATATCGTCTTCACACCTTGACGTTTTAATTCGCCTCGATGTATCCATACTGTTGTTTGGCCTAAACCTGCACCGGGTTTACGTATCTTACGTTGCAGCATGGTAATTTGTTTGTCGCTCAGAGTATTGTCTGTTGATTCACATAAACCACCACTGCTGGTATTGGCGTAGTCAATCCCCCAACGAGCGGCAAAATAGTCTCGTTGCTGACTTATAGACCACGCTTCTGTATGGGTAGCAATGAGTTTTGCCGCCACATCAAAGGCAATGCCTCCAGTGCCAATAATGGCGACTTTGTCACCTACTTTTGGCCCGCCTTCGATAAGGTCTTGATAAGCTATTACTTTAGGATGATTAGCGCCAGGAATAGTCAATTCACGGGCAATAGTGCCGCTTGCTAAAATCACTTCATCATAGTGAGCTAAGTCATTTATGCTTGGCTCACACAGCAGTTTTAGCTCTACAGTAGATTGCTGCAAAGTGGTATTGATATAGCGTAAAAACTCTTTGAACTCTTCTTTGCCGGGAACTTTAGCTGCAAGGTTGAGTTGGCCGCCGACGCGATTACTTTTTTCGTACAAGGTGACGCTGTGGCCACGTTGGGCGGCATAAATGGCAAACATTGCACCGGCTGGCCCGGCGCCTACCACCGCCAGTTTTTTAGCTTGACTGACGGCCTCAAATTTAAGCAGGGTTTCAAAACCAGCACGGGGATTAACCAGACAACTAGCAACTTTATTAACAAAAATATGATCGAGGCAGGCCTGATTGCAGGCGATGCAGGTATTAATGGTGTCGGCGCTATCGGCTTTTGCTTTATTAACAAAATGACTGTCTGCCAAAAAAGGTCTGGCCATAGACACCATATCGGCTTCGTTGTTAACTAATATGGCTTCGGCAATTTCTGGAGTATTAATGCGGTTGCAAGCGACAATAGGTATGCTTAAGTGCTTTTTCACCCGCGCAGTAATGCTACTAAAAGCCGCTCTAGGTACAACACCCGCTATGGTTGGTACACGTGTTTCGTGCCAACCAATACCACTATTGATGATATCCACACCTTCTTTTTGCAAGGCCAGGGCCAAGGTTATAACTTCATCAAAGTTACTACCTTGATTAACCAAATCTAAAATAGATAAACGAAAGATGAGTATAAAATTGTGGCCTAAACGTTGGCGAATGCGCTTGATGACCTCTAAAGGAAAGCGCATTCTATTTGCAAAACTGCCGCCCCATTGGTCACTACGCTGATTGGTATGCAAACAAATAAACTGATTTATTAAGTAGCCTTCCGAACCCATAATTTCAACACCATCATAACCTGCCTGCTTGGCTAGATAGGCGCAGTTTACAAAGTCTTCTAGCTGTTGCTCAATTTCTTCAGCATTTAGAGCATGGGGTAAAAAAGGCGTGATGGGTGCTTGAATGGCACTCGGGGCGACTATTTTGCTATGGTAACCGTAACGTCCTGCATGCAATATTTGCATACAAATTTTAGTACTAAACTGATGCACGGCTTGGGTGATAAGTTGGTGAGCGGTAACATGTTTGTGATCACTGAGTATGACTCGGTTTGGGGCTAAAATACCTGATGTATTAGGCGATACCCCACCGGTAATTATCAAACCAACGCCACCAGCTGCTCTTTCGGCATAAAAAGCGGCTAAGCGCTCGAAGCCATTCTGTTGTTCTTCGAGGTTGGTGTGCATGGAGCCCATAATGACTCGATTGCTAAGAGTGGTAAAACCCAAATTTAATGGTGATAATAAGTTGGGGTAGGGCATAAAACATCTGGTCTGCGGCACATCGTGGGAGTTTAACATGATTATTGAGAATGATAAGACAGTATCGATGTTCGCAATTTTGCAGTCTTAGGAGTTGAGGTTTTTGTCTGAGCCAAACGTTTATTTGTTTTACTGTGAACTTGAACCGTTCGCGGAAACACAACACATACCTTTGATCCTTAATGAAAAAGACCAGCAACGCTATCTTGGTTTTAAGGGTAAGGTGCGAAAACAGCAGTTTTTTATGGGGCGTTGGCTAGTGAAACAGGCTCTACTTGAGCTGCTTGGTCTACCTCTTACTCATGAATATGAATTGTTTGAACATCGTTATTGGCAAGTTCAACAACACAGCATCAATATCTCTATCACTCATAGTGGCCAATATGTTGCAGTGGCCTTGGCACTATTTCCTTGTGCTCTAGGTCTTGATATTGAACAGCACAAAACCAGAAGTTTTGCTGAATTAGTTGTGGATTTTGCCACGACGACTGAACAAAACATGCTTATCAATCATCCTGAGCAAACCAAACGATTTTATCAATTATGGACGGCCAAAGAGGCTTACTTTAAAGCGACTCAGTTGTCGTTTTCCTTAGTCAGCCAGCAAAATATGGTTGATTGTTTAGTACAGAATGAGGGCAATATTAGCGCTCATTATTTTCAAACTATAGAGTTAGACAATCCAAACTACAGTGGGTGTTTAATAAGTGCACAACCATTCATACTTAAACCCTGTCGATTAGTTTTTGACAACCTACCTAGTTGAACCTGACCCTCAGCTTTAGTAAGCTTCACGCATTTTAATAGGGATGTAATATGAGCCTAGCTTTTAATATTGCCAAATGTGTAGCTTGGGCTAGTGGTTTAGCAACGCCAGAAGATTGGTCCCGTTGGCAAAAAGGGCTGTTGGTTATGCAGGCAGAACTGGCTTTACCTCCCCTTGCAGATATCCCGGCCATGCAAAGGCGTCGTTTGAGTCCTTTTGCCAAAATCGCCCTACATTGCGCTATTGAAGCTAGCGGCAGCGCACAATCTGACATACCCGTTGTATTTTCTTCTCGCCATGGTGATTTACACCGTACCACTGGGCTGATTGAAGATATTGCACAAGGCAAGGATTTATCTCCTACCCAATTTGGTTTGTCGGTGCACAATGCTGCCGTAGGTCTATTTAGTATTTTTAGCGGGAATCAAGCGCCCATTTCGGCGATTGCCGCGGGGCAAAGTAGTTTTATGGTTGGCTTGATAGATAGTGTGGCCAAACTAAAGGCTAACAAATTGCCACGCATTCTTTATGTTTATTGTGATTTAGTTGTACCCGAGTGTTATAGCCAATATGTCGAGCATGACGTTTCAATTGGTATTGGTTTGTTGATCGAGGCTGCCCAAACCCCTTCGGCCATGTTTCAATTAACCCAGAGTCAAACTGAGGCTGCAACTCACAGTGATCATCAGGCTTTGGATTTTATGAAATTTTACATGGGCGATGAGACTCAGTATGTAGCGACAGTAAATCAACAATTGTGGCAACTAAACAGAAATGACAAGGTACAAAGTTCTGGGATTTAGGCGCAAATAAGCGAGTAACATTGCTTTGAATAATTGCTTATAAATCATAGCTTGATATGATTGGCGCTCCGCAGGATGGGGTGTATAAGGTGTAGCGTGTGTTTGTATAATTAGGTCAAAAATTGCTCTTGAAAAACTTCAATCCAAGTATGAGTGATTGCTTATTGCTAGTTAGATTCTGCTATTAAACGCTTGGTATTTACACTATTTAATTATTGTTAGAGAAAAGGAAAAAAGATGAGTGAACTAACTCACGAGATTAAATTACTGATCATAGAAGCGTTAGATTTAGAAGATCTTACCCCAGAAGAAATTGATGATGATGCGCCCTTATTTGTGGATGGACTAGGCTTAGATTCTATTGATGCACTAGAATTAGGCGTGGCGATCAAAAATGCCTACAATGTTAAAATTGACGGTAATACCGACGACAGTAAGAAACATTTCTATTCGGTTAAATCATTAAGTAATTTCATTCAGAGTATCAAGTAAGGTTTAATGTCGATGGATAACGAACAGATTTTAGCAATGGTCACCACGATCTTGGTCAATGAATTTGAGATTGACCAAGGGGATATAGTACCCAGCACAAATATTTATGAAGATCTGGATATTGATAGTATTGATGTGGTTGATTTGGTCGTTAGGTTAAGAGCTGAAACGGGGCGTTCAATAGAGCCAGAAAATTTCAAACAAGTCAGAACTATTGCTGATCTTATTGACGTTCTACATAAGTTAATTAATCAATAATATAGCTCTCATTTTCTCCAAGTAACAACTAGCAAACAGCGTCTCAAGGGAAGTAATAAAGACAAATGGAAGTAGCAGTCTACCAATTAGATCCCATGCAAATTAAGTTTGTTGATGGCCACCATAGCAATAAAGAGTGGGTAAATCTATTTGCTGGGTATCGCCAGCAGTTACTCAATATGGAGCAGCAAGTCTGGTTGTTATACGAGCCGGATACCTTTATTTTTTCAGCCTTATTTTATGCTTTGCTATCTACAGAAAAGTCTATTTTATTACCCCAAAATGCTCAGGGTGAGCACCTTCGCCAAGTAAAAAAAATGGCGCACGCCAGTATTGGTTGTGGGTCTATTGAGCCTGATATAGTTAGCACTCTTGATTGGCCTGAAGCAGAGGCTGACATCATAGAGATCAGTGCCAAGGCGGAAATTATTTTTTTAACGTCCGGCTCTACTGGGCAAGCCAAAATGATTGGTAAATATTATGAGCAGCTGCATATTGAGGTGGAGACCTTAGAGTCGACCTTTGCAGATGAAATTCATAATAGTGTTTTTATGTC
Organism: Paraglaciecola hydrolytica; assembly: GCF_001565895.1. Lineage (GTDB taxonomy): Bacteria > Pseudomonadota > Gammaproteobacteria > Enterobacterales > Alteromonadaceae > Paraglaciecola > Paraglaciecola hydrolytica. Next base: position 784,484 of record NZ_LSNE01000005.1, on the reverse strand, counting down.
GACTATTTCTCATCAGCATATTTACGGCTTGTTATATAAACTGCTATGGCCCTTTACTAAAAACCACGCTGTGGTGTGTCAGGCTTTTGAATATCCAGAACATATAGTTGCAAAAATTGAGCAGCAAAATTATATCAAAGTAAATTTGATTGCCAGCCCTGCACATTTACACCGACTTAAACTAGATAATATTTTGCTGGCGCAAAAAGACGCCATACATACAATTTTTTCCTCCGGTGGACCATTGGATGCCAGTTGTAATATTGCTTTGCAGCAACAACTGACTTGTCAGCTCATCGAAGTGTATGGCAGCACCGAAACGGGTGGTATTGCGTGGCGTAAAAGAGCATCTGAGCAGGACGAAATCTGGTGTACCTTTGTTGGCATGTCGGTTTCTTATCAACCAGATAGTGATTTGTTACTGTTGCAATCTCCTTATGTGCAGCAAGAAGAGTATGCTGCTGATGATAGGATTGAGCTACTCAGTACTCAGCAATTTCGCTTATTAGGGCGTGCCGATGACATCGTTAAAGTAGAAGAAAAACGCATTTCTTTAGACGAAGTGCGTTTGCGTTTAAAGCAGCATGCATTTGTAAGTGACGCCTATGTATTAATTGTCGGTCAGCAACGTAAGCAATTGGCGGCAGTAATTGAGCTAAGTGAGGAAGGGTTACAACGACGTCACAGCTTGACACCCCATCAGTTTAATCGGCAATTTCAAGTCTATTTAAGTCAGTGGTTTGAAGCGGTTACCCTACCAAAAAAATTTAGATATCCCCTGCAATTACCTTATAATGCCCAAGGTAAAATAAACCGCTTAACCATGGAGTCCTATTTTGACTGAGTTCGTACATCATGCTGAAATTTTGGCAGTGGATAAACAGCAAAATTCTCTTGATTTACAGCTCCTTGTTCCTGAAAATCTTTATTACTTTCAAGGGCATTTTCCTGCTGCACCGGTATTACCTGGGGTGGTATTAACCCATTGGGTTTTTGAATATATAACGCAGTATTTTGGCAAAAGTGCCCTCGAGTTTCAGGGTTTAAGTGCATTAAAGTTTCAAATTATTATTCGTCCGGGTTACCTGCTTAATCTTAAGTTGACCCAAGTGAACGAAACTAAATATAGCTTCAGCTTCAGTTCTGCTCATGGACAACATGCTTCCGGCAAGGTGTTGTTTGAGTGAGATCACAGTATTGTTTTGTCATTCCCAACTATAACCATACTCAGGCCATTGCACATACAGTCGATGACTTAGTCCAATATGGCTTGTCGATTATTTTAATTGATGATGGCAGTAATGTTGAGACACAAACTGTATTAAGTGAGATAGCCGCTAAAAATGCATTAGTGACGCTTTATCGCCGCGAGATCAATGGCGGTAAAGGTGCGGCAGTGCAAACGGGTTTGCAGTTGGCCCATCAAATGCAAATGAGCCATGCCATTCAAGTGGATGCTGATGGTCAGCATAATTTACATGATATCGCTCGTTTAGTTGAGTGCTCAAAACTTCACCCCCAAGCACTAATTAGTGGTCGGCCAGTATATGATGGCAGTATTTCTAAAGGGCGTTATTATGGCCGCTTTATCACCCATTTTTGGGTTTATATAGAAACCCTGTCTTTGAGTATTAAAGATTCCATGTGTGGTTTTCGGGTTTATCCGCTGGATGCCTATATGCAACTGGTGAATAAGGTAGCCTTAGGTAAGCGCATGGATTTTGATATTGAGGTGATGGTGCGTCTTTATTGGCAAGGGCTACAAGTTCGTTTCATCCCAACTAAAGTGCTCTATCCACCTGACGGTGTCTCTCATTTTATGGTGTGGAAAGACAATTGGCTTATTTCCAAGATGCACACACGTTTATTTTTTGGCATGTTGTGGCGCTTGCCTGTGCTGATTGCTCGAAAGTTCAGGAGTAGCAAATGAGCCGTCAGCAACATTGGTCAAGCATTAAAGAGCGTGGCAGTTTATTGGGTATCCGTACCCTAGTATTGATTTATAAAGTTTTTGGTAAAGGTCTATTTAAGGTCTGCTTTTGGCCCGTCATGTTGTATTTTTATTTGACTGGTGGGCAGGCTCGTAGCGGTATTTTAACTTATTGGCGACAGGTTGAAATAAGCCGGCATTCGCCACCTTGTAACCGTTTTATGCTGCATGTAAATGGTTTTAAGGTTTTTTTGACCTTTGGTATGGCCATAGTGGATAAGTTTGATGCGTGGTTGGGAAAAATTAATATTGCAGATATCGACATAGTTGATGAGCAATGTTACCAAAGCCTGACTGGCAGCGGTGGTTGCGTAATTTTGAGTACCCACCTTGGTAACATGGAGATTTGTCGGGCCATTTTCAGCTCAGGTGCAAACAAGAAAAAACTCAATGTTATTACCTACAATGAACATGCGCCTTCGTTTAACAATTTTCTCAAACGTATCAACCCCGATGCAGCGATTAATTTTATTCATATTAATAACTTTGGCCCAGACGATACCATTCAACTCAAACAAAAAATCGAAGATGGCGAGGCCGTGGTGATTTTTGCTGATCGTACCTCGGTGAATAACCCCGACAGTGTTGATTTTGTACCATTTTTGTCTAAGCCAGCCCCTATTGCTATTGGGCCTTTTGCTTTAGCGACCATTATGAGTTGCCCCGTGTATTTTATGACCTGTTTGAAAAACAGTGAGAGTGGTAAGTATCAGGTGCATATTGAAGAATTTGCTCAGCCTACCAAAGTAAAACGTAATGAACGCAAGGCGTATTTTAATCAACTGATGACAAAATATGCTGACAGGTTAAGCCATTATTGTTTATTGGAACCTTACCAATGGGCCAATTTTTTCGATTTTTGGCAAGGAAATGCCAGCACTGCGGCAGAACAGTCTGAGAACAAGAAAACGCAGTAATAGCTGTTGGCGATATATACATAACGTAGCCGTGATATAACGGTTTAAGTAGAATTTACTATTGGGTCACTGTGTACCTAATAACATTGGAAAATTGGAGTCGGTTAGATGGGATCAAACTTAAATGCGATTAGTTTTGGCGCTGGAAAAATCAACATTGACGATATCGTCAGGATTGCCAAATCTGACGAAAAAGTTGCCTTATCTAAGGACGCACTTTTTACCAAGAGAATTGATGAGGGAGTGCGTTTTCTCGACCAATTGCTCAAAGAAGAAGGCCATATTTATGGCGTAACAACAGGTTACGGTGATTCCTGCACCGTAGAAGTGCCCCTTGATCTAGTTCACGAATTACCTATTCATTTAACCCGTTTTCACGGCTGCGGACTTGGTAACTTCTTTTCGCCCGAACAGGGGCGGGCCATTTTAGTGACTCGTTTGGTGTCATTGTCGCAAGGTTATTCTGGTGTGAGCTGGGACTTACTCAATTTATTAGTGGCCATGCTCAATAACAATATCATTCCAGTGATCCCCGAAGAAGGTTCGGTTGGCGCCAGCGGAGACTTAACGCCTTTGTCTTATATTGCTGGTGCTCTCATCGGCGAGCGTGATGTGTATTATGATAATCGCATTATGTTAAGTGCAGAGGCCTTTGCCTTAGCCGGGCTAGTACCTATTACTTTGCGGCCTAAAGAAGGTTTGGCCATCATGAATGGTACTGCCGTGATGACCGCACTAGCCTGCACGGCGTATAGCCGAGCAGAATATCTTGCCAAGCTGATGACAAGAATAACCGCCTTGGCCAGTTTGGCCTTAAAGGGCAATAGTAACCACTTTGATGACATTCTGTTTAGTGTTAAGCCCCATCCAGGGCAAAACCAGATTGCGGCTTGGATCCAACATGATCTTAACCATCATACCCACCCGCGTAATTCTCAGCGTTTACAAGACCGATACTCTATTCGCTGCGCGCCACACATTATTGGGGTATTACAGGATAGTTTGCCGTGGCTCAGAAGTTTTATAGAGAATGAGTTAAACAGTGCCAACGATAATCCTATTATTGATGGCATTGGTGAACACGTACTGCATGGTGGCCATTTTTATGGTGGTCACATTGCCATGGCCATGGATTCAATGAAAACCTGTGTAGCTAATCTAGCCGATTTAGCCGATCGTCAAATGGCGACTATGGTTGATGTGAAGATGAATCACGGGTTGCCGTCTAATTTGAGTGCAGCAAAAGGTGATAGACGTTTTATTAATCATGGTTTCAAAGCCATTCAAATTGGTTGTTCAGCGTGGACAGCAGAAGCCTTAAAACTGACCATGCCGGCCAGTGTATTTTCACGTTCTACCGAATGTCATAACCAAGATAAAGTGAGCATGGGTACTATTGCCGCTCGCGATTGTTTACGTGTATTGCAACTTACCGAACAGGTAGCGGCGGCTACATTACTGGCTGCAGTACAAGGTATATGGTTGAGGATTGCCCAAGGTGAATTGGATAAAAGCTCTTTGACGCCAGAAATCCACTGCATGTTAGATGACATTGGCAGTTTCTTTGAGATGATCGATGAAGATCGACCCACTGATAAATTGTTACGCGAAACCATTGCTTATATTCAACAACAAAGATGGACTTTATATGCTTAATAAAGCCTTGTTAAGTGTCACTACAGAAATGGAAGTCCCCTTTTTTGATGTGGATTCCATGCGAGTCGTTTGGCATGGTAATTATGTTAAATACATTGAAGTGGCGCGTTGTGAATTACTCAAACTATTTGATTACAACTATCTGCAAATGGAAGAGTCGGGTTATATGTGGCCCATCGTTGACATGCGCTTAAAATATGTCGCCTCAGCCAGACTCAGTGATTGGATTGTGATTGAAGCAAGCTTAGTGGAGTATCAAACTCGCATACGTATTGACTACGTGGTGCGTGATAAAGAGTCGGGGAAAGTGTTAACCAAGGCCCACACTATTCAAGTGGCTGTTGATATTGCAAGTGGTGAGATGTCATTTGCCACGCCCCAATGTTTGTTAGATAAGCTGAGTCCTTTTTTATAAAGTAATCATGAACCGCGGTATGTGTACCATTTTTTGTATAAGGAATTGCTATGAGTAAACAAGAAGTCTGTGACGTTGTTATCATAGGCGCAGGCCCTTCAGGTGCAATTGCTGCATCGATATTAGTGCAAGCTGGATGGAATACCGTTGTATTGGAGCGTGAAACCTTTCCGCGTTTTTCTATTGGTGAAAGCTTGCTCCCTCATTGCATGGAATTTGTTAAAAAAGCCGGCATGCTCGATGCAGTGAATGAAAATGCCACCAAGCTGGGTTTTCAATTTAAAAATGGCGCCGCATTTTTTCGTGACGGGGCTCGTTCAGAATTTGATTTCGAAGATAAATTTAGTGAGGGCCCAGGTACCACTTTCCAGGTTAAACGTGCCGCCTTTGATAAGGTGTTGGCCGACCAAGCGGCTAAATATGGTGCCGATATACGTTATCAACATCGCGTAGATAATGTGGTCACCACTGAAGACAGTGCCACGCTGACAGTCACCGGCCCTGAACTTAGCTATGAGTTAAAAGCTAAATTTGTGCTTGATGCCAGTGGTTTTGGGCGTGTATTGCCTCGTCTATTAGACTTGGAAGTACCCAGTGATTTGTTTCCAAGAAAAGCAATTTTTACCCATTACAAAGACAATATTGCCAAAGACGCGCCCTTTGACCGTAATAAGATACTGATCACTGTGCATCCACAAATTGAAGATCTATGGTATTGGCTCATTCCGTTTTCCGACGGCACTTGCAGCTTGGGGGTAGTGGCGCGCCCCGAATGTTTTAACGATACCCAGAGTTTAGAAGATCAGTTAAGAGCCTTTATCAATCAAGATACTAATTTGGCCTCTTTGCTCAGTGAGGCAGAAGTGCTGCAACCAGCAAGAATGATCGGTGGTTATTCGGCCAATGTGAAATCTTTATACGGTCCAAGTTACGCCTTATTAGGTAATGCGGGCGAGTTTCTTGATCCGGTCTTTTCCTCAGGCGTGACTATTGCTATGCGTTCGGCCGTCAGTGCTGCAGAGTTAGTGACTCGCCAATTAAAGGGTGAAAAAATAGATTGGCAAAAGGAATATGCTGAACCTTTGCAAAAAGGCATTAACGTGTTTAAAACCTTTGTGACTTCTTGGTATGACACCAGTTTTCAAAATGTGATCTTTTTCCAATCTGAAGGCGCTGAAATTAAACCCATGATCACTTCTATATTGGCTGGTTATGCCTGGGATGAAAAAAATCCCTTTGTGAAAGATGCCCACCGAGGTATTCGCATGCTTACCAAGCTGTGTGCGGATTAGTTTAATGAGTGACAAGAGCCAATATTCCGAGCAATCAGCTTTATATATTAATGACTTAGGGCTGCTTAATGCCTTGGGTGATGATCTTGCTAGTATCAGCTCGCAGTTATTTGCCGGTTCACAGCAAGGTTTTGTGCTACGTGATGATTTGTTAAAAGACGGCAAGGTTTATGTCAGCCAAGTGTCGGCAGACTTGCCCACTTTAGCCAGTTACCCGTCACATTTTAACAGCCGCAACAATCAACTCGCCTTGCACGCTTATCAACAAATAGCCGCAGCGGTGGAAAGCTTAAAACAAAAATTGGGTGCGCCACGTATTGGCGTTATTTTGGGCACCAGTACCTCTGGTATTGCCCAAGGTGAAGAGGCCATGTCTGCTAAGTTTAAGCATGGGGCATTTCCAGTTGACTATGATTATCGAGTGCAAGAAATGTCGAATGTGGCTGAGTTTATTAGTCATATTGCTGATTTACCCGGCTTGAGTATGACGATTTCAACTGCCTGTTCGTCTAGCGCTAAATCCTTTATCACTGCGGCCGAGATGATAGAAGCCGGTATAATAGATGCGGCTATCGTCGGTGGAGTTGATTCGCTGTGCGCCATGACGGTGAATGGTTTTAGTGCTTTAGAATCAACCTCGGCAGGGATTTGCAAACCATCCAGCATTAATCGCGATGGTATCAATATTGGTGAAGGCGCGGCTTTGGCTGTACTGAGTCGAGAAAAATCAGCGTGGCGTTTTTATGCTGGTGGAGAGTCCAGTGATGCTCATCATATGTCGGCTCCTGAACCCTCGGGGCGTGGTGCGATAGAGGCCATGCAACAAGCCTTAGACAAAGCACAATTAAAGGCCGAGCAAATTGATTATATTAATTTACACGGCACGGCCACCCCTAAAAATGATGCCATGGAAGCGCAAGCGGTAAGTCAGCTTTTTCCTCATCGGCCCTTTGTGAGCTCGAGTAAAGGTTGTATCGGCCATACTTTGGGTGCCGCAGGGGCGACTGAAATAGCTTTTTGTTGTTTGGTATTGCAACAGCAAAAACTGGCTCCCCAAGTATGGGACAACATGCCAGACCCTACTATGCCAAGCCTTAATTGGGTAAAAGACACTGAAGCGCAAGGACAGTTGCGCTATTGTTTAAGTAATTCTTTTGCCTTTGGTGGCAATAACGTCAGTTTAATCGTTGGATTAGAATAATGAATACCTACCCCATTGAGCATGTGCTACCACACGCACATCCGATGATATTGCTCGATAGTTTGCTGGAATTTTCCGCTACTACGGCTGTTTGTGCTGTGCGTATTGCGCCACACAGTAATTTTTATAATCTAGAGCGTAATAGTGTGCCCTCTTACGTGGGGTTAGAATATATGGCACAAACTATTGCCGCTTACGCCAATGTACTAAAATTGGAAGAGGGCGGTGTAGTGTCTTTAGGTTTTTTGGTTAGTGCGCGTAACTACAGCGCCCGTGTAAGTGAATTTAGTCAGGATGCCGAACTTATTGTCAGCGTTGAATTACTGCTCAAAGAAAGCAATGGTTTAAGTGTTTTTGATTGCAGAATAATGCAACAGGATGAGCTGTTAGTGGACGCAAAAATAAATGTATTTGAGCCCGACGATCCCGAACAGTATTTATTGGAGCAAGCCGCAAAATGAAAAAAAGAGTCTTAGTCACCGGATCCAGTAAAGGGATAGGTAAAGCCGTTGCTCTGCGTTTGGCACGTGATGGTTTTGATGTCACTGTACATGGTCGTAATGATCTGGCGGGTGCACAACAAACCGTTGCTGAAATTCAGGCCTTAGGTGCTAACAGCTATTATTTGTTATGTGATGTGGCAAATCGCCAGCAGTGCCGTGAGGTATTTGAAGCTGATATTGAAAAAAATGGCGCCTATTACGGCATAGTGTGTAACGCTGGTGTGACACGAGACACCGCTTTTCCGGCCATGACAGGTGAGGAATGGGACACGGTGATCCACACTAACTTAGATGGGCTTTATAATGTTTTACATCCACTCGTACTGCCTATGGTGTCTAAACGTCAAGGTGGCAGAATAGTAACTATGGCCTCGGTTTCTGGAGTTATCGGCAACCGTGGACAAGTAAATTATAGCGCGTCTAAAGGTGGGGTGATTGCTGCTACTAAAGCCTTATCCTTAGAGTTAGCTAAACGTAAAATTACGGTCAATTGTGTGGCGCCAGGTTTGATTGATACAGGCATGACAGACGAACTGCCCATTGATGAAATAGTCAAAATGATCCCCTTAAAACGTGTTGGGCAAGTACATGAAGTGGCAGGCACAGTGGCATTTTTAATGTCTGACGATGCTGCCTATATTACTCGCCAGGTTATATCGGTTAACGGTGGAATGGCTTAATGAAACGAGTCGTAGTAACGGGCATGTCAGTGGTTAGCGCCTTGGGTGACACTTGGCCTGAGTTTGAATTGAACCTGCGCAAAAAGCAAAATGCTGTGGTGCATATGCCTCAGTACTTAGATGTCAAAGGATTACATACTCAGTTAGCTGCACCCGTGCCCAATTTTGTTAAACCCAGCCATTACAGTCGTAAAGAGACCCGCTCTATGGGTAAAGTGTCGTTAATGGCCACCAAAGCCACTGAACAAGCTTTGCTACAAAGCCAGTTACTCGGTAATGAAGTGCTGACTAATGGTGATACTGGTGTGGCTTATGGCTCGTCCATTGGCTCCACTCCTCCCATTGTGGCTTTTGGTGACTTATTAAAACATCAAGACATGTCTGGCATCACGGCCACCAGTTATATACAAATGATGGGACATACCACGGCGGTTAATATTGGCGTGTTTTTTGGTATTAAAGGCCGCATACATACCACCAGTTCTGCCTGTACTTCAAGCTCACAAGGTATTGGCTACGCTTATGAAGCCATTAAATATGGCAAGCAAAAAGTCATGATTGCTGGTGGAGCCGAAGAATTGTGTGTTTCGGCTGTAGCGGTATTTGATATTTTATATGCGACCTCTACAAAAAATAACACACCTCAATTAACCCCCCGTCCATTTGATGTCGAGCGTGATGGTTTGGTGATCGGCGAAGGCGCGGGCACCCTAATACTGGAAGAGTATGAACATGCCGTTGCCAGAGGGGCGACTATTTTGGCTGAGATTGTTGGTTTTGGGACTAACTCCGACGGTTTACACGTTACTCAGCCTCACAACGAAACCATGGCAGTCGCCATGCAGCTTGCCTTAGATGATGCTAATTTACCTGCCAGTGAGATAGGTTATGTTAACGCTCACGGTACTGCTACCGACAAGGGTGATATCGCAGAGACGACAGCCACTCAGCAGATCTTAGGTAAAAACAAACCAATCAGTAGCCTAAAAAGTTATCTTGGCCATTCTCTTGGGGCTTGTGGTGCGATTGAAGCCTGGGCCAGCATTGAAATGATGAATCGCAATTGGTTTGCTCCCACGATACAGCTCGAGAACGTTGATCCATTATGCGGTGAATTGGATTATATCGTTGGTGATGGGGCTCATATCGACACCAGTTATGTTATGTCGAATAACTTTGCCTTTGGTGGTATTAATACCTCGTTGATTTTTAAGCGTTGGTAAGTCAGTTCTAATACAACATCACTTTTTTAAAAACCAAGCAGACGAACATCTGCTTGGTCTTATTGGTACAAATCGAGGTGGCGATTAACGGATTGCTTTCACAATGCCTTTGTCATCAAAATCAATGGCTTTGCGGCCCCACTTGTTAGCCCAGTACATCCAAGTGCTGGTGTCTAAAGATGGATTAGCGTGGATAGGGGGGCGACCCATAGCAAACATAATCCCTTCTTTGGTCATACCGACTCTAGGTATCCCACTTTTTATCCCGTCTTGATCTTCTTTGCTCAGTGAGTTTACTTTTGCTTGATCACATTTATCACCAAAGTACTGTTTGAAGTTTTCTTCTAAAGATTGACCAGCACCTTTGGTATGTTTATCCCAGACATAACTGTAAGTAACACCATTGTAGATAAACTCGATTTCTTTTGAGCCAATGTCATCGATTTTTACTTCTGCACACATGGGCAAAAGGTCAGGCAATTGATAATTCATGGCGTACAGTACTTTGCGTTTCATGTCGGGGTGTAAGTTGACTAATGCAACCATGGTTGAGCCTTCTTTGAATCCAGTACTTTGTTCGGCTGTCGCCACTAAAGAATAGCTTGTTGCCAGAGTGCCAACCGCTAAGGTAAGGGTGCGCAACAACATTGATTGAAATGGTAACTTCATTTTTTAGTCCTTTTTAAAGTTTAGTTAAGGTTGTTTATCTCGCTGATTTTAGCAAAGCAAAAAATAAACGTGTTTTAGGTCAAAACGCCTGATGGCATCATGCCAATGCCTTAAGGGATAACAATTTATTCTGCAACTGTTTTTCCATTTCAGCACATTTTATTAATACCTCACTTATATGGTTAAGTGAAATAGATTTTCTATCCTTACAAAATAATACTGCTTGAATGGCAAAGGTACGCCATTGATCGCCAATGTCAGTAGTAAACTGGGCGACTTCAAACAACTGCTGATCATCAAGCAACTTAGACGCTTCATCTAAAAAGCTGGCAAACATAAATCTAAAACCTGCGCCACCGGTGCCAATCTCTTCTTGCATACGAACAATATGGCCGAGGTACAAACGGGCATATTTGCTAGGCTTTTTGTCTAATTCACGGATCTGTTTGGCCAGATAATAGATACCCTTAACCCCAAAAAAGGGAATGCCAGGTATAGGCAAGCCATTCATCATTTTGGCGGTTTTTTTAATACTCTTATAGATCAGTGGGCGCAAATCAATGTTCTGTGGTATTTCGCCTAGGATGTACATCAGCCCTTTGGGCGCTAATGCTCCTTTGGCAAATCTGGCACGTTGCAGACTTTGTGCTGAACAAGTGACCACATCTTCAAATACAGGATCGCTGATCAGATAGTCGCCCTGAGTATTTTTGCCATACACAGTGAGATTATGCGCGTTGAAATGAAAACGCATGTCTTCAGGAAAATAAGGTAACCAATATACTGAGGTTTGCAGACCCACAATATGGCCTTGTGCTAAGGCTTCATCTAAAGCTTGCATGCCTTTTTCTGGATTAGAAAATTTTTGTGTTTTAAGTTCAATATTAAGTTTTTTGGCTACCGTTTTGATGATGGTTTTGGGGGGCATACGATAGGCGATTAGCGGTAAGCCACCTAATTTAATAAAAGGCAAATAAGCAAACGTAAGGGCCGATGCTAGGCCGAAGGCCATGGGCTCGGACATGGCAAAGCCTCTGCTACTGAGCATATTGGAGACGACACCCGATTCACAATGAGAAGATTGGTGGTGTACTAGATGATTAATTATTTCACTCATTAAAGCTCTGGAATATTTGTTAATTGTGCAACTGAAATAGAAAAAACCGCGCAATAGATGTTTAATTTACGTGGTTTTAAACGACGAAACACCGCGGGTTTTAAATGGCGGCGAATTTGCCACTTAAAAAAACCGCTGGCCTGAGCTAAAGACGTGACATCTAAGCGATGTTTGTACATGTGATAAGCCAAAGGCGAAGATAGACCGGCCTTTACCTGTGCGTGTGCCTCGAGGCATTGTTGGTGTAGATCCTCAACCGCCATTTGCGTGGCAAAATTTTCAACTTCCCAGCCACTTGAGGTTACTTCAGTGTAATGACCACTTTCATCCACGGCATACAGTAGTTTTTTGTGGCCACTATAGCTCGGACTGTGATCTTGTGGCACCTGCTCGGTTTTCATTTACACTACCGTTAATTGCATAAAGGCACTGGAGAAACGGCCACTTTCTGGGATATAACAGAGTAGGCGATTGCCCACTCGCAACTTAGATGAATGGAACAATTCTTCTAACATAATAAAGATTGAGGCTGAGCCCGTATTGCCTTTTTCAGTTAAATTGGTAAACCACTTTTCAAAAGGAATTTCAAAGTCGATGTTAACTAAACTTTGGTAAACCTTTTCGCGAAAGTAAGCCGATGAATAATGGGGTACAAAATAATCCACGTCAGCTTTATCTAACTGGCGTTTGGCAATAATGCGTTTTAAGGTTTCTTCTACAGTGATTCTGACGATGTTGTCATTTAACAAACGTACGTCTTGTTTGACTGCCATGATGGATTGTTGATCTCTTTCTTGCGGTGAATAGGCCGTCCAACTTGTTAAGCTACCATCAACTTTTTCGCCTCCGGCATACATGCAAGCCTCTAACTCATTGGCAAAAGAAAAGCTGTCTATCCAATCAATACGCAATGAAATACCTGCTGTATTTGGCTGATTGCTTAATAACGCCGCACCTGCACCATCGGATAACATCCAGCGCAAAAAATCTTTTTCAAAGGCGACTTCTGGATGCTCTTCTAATAAATCAACTTTATGCTGGCGCTCACCCGTAAAATTACGCGCGTGCATCATGGCGGAGGCTATTTCGCTGGCAACTACCACACTCTTTTGGCTTTCACCTGCTTTTATATTTAGATAGCCATATTTTAATGCAGTCACCCCACATAGGCATACTCCTGCAGTGGATACGACTTCACAGGGCAGATTTTTAAGTTCGCCATGTACCATGGAAGCATGATTAGGTAATACTTGATCGGGAATGGACGATGAGGCTACCAAACAATCAATGGAAGCTAAGTCGTTTTGATCCTTAAATAAACCGCGCACAGCTACTGCCGCCAATGCTGCATTAGTATAATTTTGTTCACCAGTCGTGGGATCAATGGCGTAATAACGTTGTTTAATACCGTTGCTTCTGAGGATGACGGCACGCGCGCGAGATTTTTTATCGCCAACTTTGCCTAGTAACTCTTCCATTTCACTGTTGCTGACTGCGCTATTGGGTAATGCGACCGACAGATTATTAATATAAACCCGATTTTCCATTATTTTAATTACTCTCCTGACGGCTCTGCAAAGTATTGCTTTTGTTGCTTAATTTTATCTTTAGTAAAGGGGGAAATCAGTTTTTTAAGTAAGGCACTGATAGGGACTACTGTTAATATCAGGATAATTAAAAAAGTGACATAAACCATTAAACCCAGAGCGCGGCGTTTGCTTTGCTGCGGACCTATTTTACGTAATATTTTTGACCAAATTTTAAAACTATGACTTGCCACTTTTTCACTGGCAATGAGTTTTTCATTGATTTTCACTGCGCCTAAACCTTGTAACATACTCTGGGTTAGAGGCGTCTCATCTTGTTCTAAGCGAAGTTTGATGGCATCACCAAAACGATGAGCATTCAAAATATCTTGTTCGCCCACACCAGCAGGAGGGATCCAGGATACAGGTTGTTTTTTTCCCGTTAACATCCATAAGGGAGTGGCTAAAAAACTGAAAAATGCACCACAATCATCACTTAATACTACATTGTCTAATAAAGGGGCCTTAAGCTGTTGCAACATGTTTTTGACTTTCTCTTGGGCCATTAACCACATGCCACGACAACCGAGGACGGTTACCACAGGTGTATTTGCAAATATTTCTTTGGCTTGCTCAGATTGTAAAAATGAAGCTATAGGCAAAGAGGGAGAAAGATACCAAACTTGGTATGATAAAATAATCAGGTCATAATTTTGGTATTTCGTTTTTACATCTTCTATTTCAATCGTTTCCATCACCACGGTTTCCGGAAAAATGCGGAAAAATTGCAAAAAAGGCCACGGAAAGGGAAAAGGTTTGCTTGGAACTATATTAATTGCTTCCAATTCAATCTGCGTGGATTGGCTAAGCGGGGCGCAAATGGATTGCAAAATTCGCGAGAGTTGGCCCGTTTGAGAATAGTTAATTGTAAGCACTTTACGCATAGAATGGATTACCAGATTGTCCCTAAAAGTTTTCATCGATAGTATACAGGCTACTAATGGATTGTGAACCCTAAGAACGATGACTATTAACTTCCTAACTGCGCTCAATATAAGGCTTTTTTTGAGTATTTTGTTGTTTTTAAAGCTTAGTAATTTGAGTGCTGCACAATTGACCTTGACGATACAAAATAGTGATAAAACAGCAGGTATCTTGTATGTGGCATTATTTGATTTTGCGGATTTGCAAAACCCCCAACTGAGTTGGGATGACATGCGGGATATAAGTAAACTGCAACATGTTATGAGTGAAAATGACGAGGCCCTTGAATTGTCTATTGGACAATTGGATAGCGGTTTAATGTGTATTCGGGTATTCCTTGATCTTAACCAAAATCAGCAATTGGATCGTTCATCCCTTGGTTTTCCCCTTGAACCCGTTGGTTTTGCTAATAACCCAAGTTTAGCTTTCGGGGAGCCATCGCCCGCTGAGGTTTGTTTCGAGCTTGGTGCTGATGACAATCAACATAACATTAGATTGCGGCAAAAAAAGCAACAACGAAAACGCAAGTAAGATTATGAATTAAGGGTTAACGCATTCAACTCAAGATCTGTGGGTAATGACAAAAGGGCAATGTCTTCAAGCAAGGGTAATTCGTGTAGCACCTGCCTAGTATTGTCGTCTGCAGATGTAGGGCCGAGTAACAAAACATGGCAGCTGCGCTCATCTTCATTTTCTTGCCAGAGGACTAAGACCACCGCGTGATTTGGCTCATGAGTCAGTTCAAGTGCGCTCATTAAAATACTTTTTTGCAAGGCCCTTTCATCCTCGGCACCCAAAAATAAATTTCCTGCATGAATAGCAAATTCATTAGCAATATAAAAATTGGCGGCATTACCCACTGTGGCAACAAAATCCAGTGGGCGCATAGCTCGTTGTTGCTGTAAATCTACTAATAATTGTTGCACCAACTCTATAGAAAAGTAACTGGCACAGCTGATCAGCGACAGCTTATCAAAGGGACTTAAATGCTCTCTGATTTGTGCCACCGCGCCTAAGGCACAAAGGGTGAAATTATCTAAACGCCTTACTGCGATACCAAAACGTTGTTTCACTTGCTGGCGCAAAACCTTATTTTCAATGGCGCGTGGGTGACTATATTGGGCATATTGCAAGAGGCTTAATTTCATGGCTGCTGAGTCTCTAATACGATGGCCGCATTGTTGCCACCAAATCCACAATGATTAATAAGTACATTTTTATAGTCGCGTAGCGGTTTAGTTTTAGGCGCAAAAGCCAGCATTATAAGTTCACTTTCTTGTTCTACATACTCAGGCACTGGCAAGTAATCTTGCTGGAGCAACCGATCCATTAGCGCCATTTCTATAGCGCCACACGCACCAAGGGTATGACCGATGTATGGTTTCAAGGCAAAGATAGGTGCTGGGGTGGTAAAACAACGCTGTAAAGCATGGTATTCAGCTATGTCATTATTGTAGGTTGCTGTGCCATGCACCTTAACCAAGTCGATATCACTGGTACTAAGACCTGACTGACTAATGGCTGAGTGTAATACCGATTGAATATGGCTGCCGTCCTCTGCCGTCATGGTCAGACTGTAAGTATCACAGCTACTATGTCCTTGCAAAATACGGTAGCAAGGCAATTTCTGGGGTTTCTCCTCACTGAGCAATAGGGCGCCAATTCCTTCACCCAAGAGTAGGCCGTCACGCTGCTGATGAAAACATTTTAAATGCTTTTGACTGAGTAAATCGAGGGAATCAAACCCGGCTAAGGTGAGCTGATTATAAAATTCACAGCCGATAACAATAACGTGCTTAAAACCCGCCTGCTCAATGAGTTTTTTTCCGTATATCACCGCATTGATACTGGCAGTACATGCCGTATTGATCACCATGTGGAGTGGATGTAAGCCAATTTCTAACTGTAGATATTGGCTTAATCTGTCAATTTTAGGTAAACCGATCGCTTTTTCAGTGTCAGGCGTTAAGGTACCAATGTCCAAAGAAGTAGAGCCTAATAATAAAGCCGTTTGACTGAGTTCTTGGCTACTTAAACCACTTTGTTGAATGAGTGCTTTTAATGAAGCACTTAGAGCCTTAAATAGGCGTTTTTCTGTGACATCAATGGCTAATTTATCCATGGCATAAAATAACACCTGATTGCCATTGCCTAAAGCTATGTGCTGATTGGGACTGGTGACAAAGCGCAAAGGCTCTGGTTGCCAACTTTGACCGCAGGCGGAATGGGATACACTAGAGTGCAGATAAACGGCCATAGAGTTTAGGACTTTTGCACTGACATGATATGTTCCACTATGGAGTTAATAGAGTGTAAGTGCTTACGTGACTCTTTAGAACCTTCTACTTTGATACCAAAATGCTCTTTTAATACCAAGGCTAATTGTAGGGCGTCCAGCGAATCGAGACCTATTTTAGACTTGCTGCCAAACAAAGGTTCATCGTTGGTAATGTCTTGCCATTCAAGGTCATCCTCTTTATCACATTCCACTACAATCAATTGTTTGAGTTTATTTTTTAGTGCTTCTAATTCCATGTCAACTTCCTAATTCTTACTCTAAATAACAGTGCTGAAACTGCCAAAGAGATGACAATAAATAAACACAGATAAGTCATCATCTTCAAATGATTCAGTTGGAAACCACCAAATACCGCGCCTTTTACTAATTCTGCTGACCAATACATGGGAGAAAATTGCGCCACGTGTTGTAGGCTGGTAGGCATGATATCGAGCGGTACCATAAAACCACTCAAGGCGGCCATGATGATGTTAATACCACCACCTAATACTATGGCTTGCTCAAAACTCTGCACTACAGTCGCAATAATTGCTGCAAAGCTGACTGCCGCCAAACTAATTACTATAGCGCACAAGGCTAAGGTGGCAGGCTCCGCTATGGTGACGATTGGGTAACTCAATAGAGGCGGAATAAGGTGCCAACCGACAATGTTGAGTATAAAAAATTGTGCAAGGCTAAAAACATAAAATGCCCCAAGTTTAACTAAAAAATAGTTATTCAAATTAATCGGAAAGGTTTTAAGTCTGATTAAGGTGCCATTTTTAATTTCATTTAGCAGGGTAGTGGCAATGGGCAACACAATAAAATATACGCCAAATATCAGCCACGAAGGTATGCTGCTGGCCATAATGGGGAGTTTGTCTTGGTCTTGTTTTAATGCTATATAGTGAGCGGTTTCAGTTTGGCGATTGATCTCATCTATTTGTTTATCCACGGGTAGGCTGTCATCCAAATCGCCATTTTCTAGCAGGTACAAATGCAATTTGACCCGAGCGAAAGCCAATTGAATGTGTTGGTTTAACATGGCTTTGATGGCTGGCGAGGTTTTTCTACTAAATTCGACTTCAACCAGGCTACTGGATTGCTTAGAGAAAAGGCCTTGGCTAAAGTTATGTTGCAACACTAATTTTGCACTAGCATCTTCTTTGTTAGTGGATACTTGGTAACCAAAGCCTGCTAAATATTTACTGTATAATTCTTGTTCTAACTCACCAGTATTGGTGACTTGAATGGCCAGTTTCTCTATCACATCAGCTTGCCGCTCACTCATGGCGAAGGTCATTATTAACATAAAAATGATCGGCATAAGCAGTAATACTGCCACACTGTGCAAATCACTAAATACCAGAATAAATTCTTTTTTAATGCTTTGTAGGATCATTTTTTTCCACATGATTTAGGTAATGCTGGGTCAATGACGTGGCAGCGTAGTGTAGGTTGTGCAAGGGCTCAGGGCTGTGTCTAATTAAATCTAATATGGGTAATAATGCATTATAAGAAGCAAGTGTTAACTCGAAGCTATTGCCTTGTAAGTTAAACTCAAGACCTAAAGCATTAAACCTGTCTTGCCAGAGGTTTATAGCAGTATGCTCAACTGCCATACTTAGCACTTTTTGCCCTTGACTTAGTTCTAATTGAGTGGCTTGACCTTTATTAAGCATGATTATTTGATCACAAATTTCCTGCACTTCACTTAATAAGTGTGAAGTATAAATGATGGTTTTCCCTTGCTTTTTTAACTCTCTTAATAAAGCAATAATGGCCGCTCGAGAACTAGGGTCAACACCGACAGTGGGTTCATCTAAGTACAAGATAGAAGGATTTTTTAATAAACCAATAGCAAGATTGAGCCTCCTTTTGTAGCCACCCGATAGAGTATTGGCGAGCTGATGGCTAACCTTGTCTAATTGGCATTGTTGTAACACTAGGGGCACTTGGATTTTTTGTGCACTGGGTTTGATACCACATAAACTGACAAAATATTGTAGATTTTGGCTGACACTGAGCTGTGGATAAAATGCATATTCTTGCGGTACCAAAGCGACATGTTGTTGAATATATTTGATCAGACTTAGATTTTTATTTTTCGTAAAATTCAGCGTTCCTGTGGTGGGCGTTAGTAAACCAGATAGTATAGATAATAAGGTCGACTTGCCTGAACCATTGGGGCCAATTAAACCTAAACATTGGCCGCTTTGAATATGCAAATTTATGCTACTCAGTGCCGCGTCGACTGCTTTAGGGTAGTAGAAATTGAGCTCACTAATTTGAATGTCTGACATGATTAATTGCTGGTAGGTTTGTAGACTACCGCATTGATCAAGGTTTCTTCTCTGGTGTGCGGGTTTTCTACCCGTCCGGTCAATGTTTCCCACAAACCTAAGTCTTCACGTGACCACCACAGAAAAGGCCGTGAAATTTGTTTTTCATTCACTTCAAAGCCGACTGATTTGATCAATTCCAAATATTCATTATCGGTTTTTTGCACGCTCATGGGGTGACGAAACAGCAATTTGATAACAAAAGAATGAATATAACGTCGGCACGACTCGGCAAACAACAAGCTTCCACCTGGTTTTAGTACTCGATAGAACTCGGCAATGGCAGACTCCTGCGCAATAATATGATGGAAGGTCTGATGACAAAAGATCATATCTACCGAATTGTCTGGTAGGTCTATTTGCGCGGCATTGTTTATTAAAAAACGTATTTTAGCTCGACACTGACTGGCATTATCTGCGGCTCTTTCCAATAGCTCGGGATCAACATCTAAACTAATAATTTCTGTGGGTGAAAAATTCTTATCTAATTCAATGAGTGAATGCCCAAATCCCGTACCTATATCTAAGATAGTTGCAAATTGGTGTGGTTTGTCGGCTGGGAGCAAGGTAATTAAATCTGCTATAGCCCGTCTTAATACATGCACTATCCACGTATCGGTATTTAAAAACCAGTTGCCAAATTTACTTTCTGGTACCCAAGCCTGTTTTTTACTGTTGGTTGTCATTTAAAGGTATCCCTAAGTGTCATTCCTTTGTACGGCACGATGTTGAAGTTGTTGCCGCAAAAATGCTATTTATCAGTCGATTATTTTTGAGTACTAACCTGTTATTAGTTTCAATAATGCGTTACCAGCTGTAAAGCAATATCAGCTTTGGTTGTCCGGCACGTATAAAAAACTGAGCTAATTGAGTAATAATTTTTTAAAGTTAGCCACGGATTTGCTGACCAATTGTTGTTGCTGTTCATCACTTAGTTCATAGGATAAACCGAGTATACTGCGCATGTGAAAATCACCTTTAAGCATATTTAAATAGGTCATGGCCCAAACATAGGAATCTTCACGACTAAACTTAAACTCTGCTTGACTGAGTAAATAATCTGCCAGCATTTGTTTGCTTTGTTGTGGACCTGCTTCATAAAATAATTTTGCTACCTGCGGATTGCTGCCTACTTCGGCTATTACTACCCGATACATGGCGACGACATCTGCTTGCTGCAGTAAGCTAACGATTTGCCGACCAATTTTATATAAGGTCTCAAAGATTTCTTGCTTGTCAGTATGAGGCTGTTCCGTTATCTGATGTTGTTGGCATTTTAAAATGACAATGGCCGTGAATAAAGTTTCTTTATTACTAAAATGTGAGTAAACAGTTTGTTTTGATACCTTGGCTTCGGTGGCGACTAAATCCATAGTGGTGGCAGAGTAGCCGAGCTCTAAGATGAGCTTTTGCGCCGCAGCCAATATGCTGTCACGCTTCTCAATGCTTTTTGGGCGTCCCGGTTTTATTAGCTTGGTTATAGCTTTGCTTAATTCACATTGCGACATAGTGCTTATTACTTCTGTTTTAATTATTTACCATTTTCATGGTAGATGGCTTAACTGAGTTGTAGTTCTAAGTTTTTTCTCAAGCTGTAAATTACCTCATTAATACTAAAAAGGGTAATGCGGTGAGCAATTTAAAGACTTACCGACTTTTTATTTCCTTGCTACGCAGATACGAAAGAGAAAACTGGCTGCCAATTAAGGCCAATAAACAATAAGCCGTAAAATAATAAAAGCCTTCACCTGCCGCAGAAAACGTTTGAGTACTCATATCCAGCGCTATTTTAAAGCCAAAAATACTAAATTGCTGATTACTGGCAGTGTCGGCATGGTTAGTGGATAAAATCGCCAGAAATATTGCCACGACAAAAACATCGGCCATTGACCATTTGCCTATGCTAGCAACAAACCTTAATAAGCGAGATTCTGTTTTTTGATTTTTTGTAAAGTAAGAAAAAGTCACCAACACGGATTTTAATAAGGGAATACAGACCGAAAATAGAAAAATCAAGGCTGCAACTAATAAACGCTGATCATTCCACAACTCTTGTACCGTTGCCATGATGGATAATTCTTTGTTGACCAATGTGGAGGTGAGTGAGGAGCCGCTGATACTGGCTGCCATGTCCATTTTTAAGCTAAACATGGTCAGTAATATTCCAGGGAAAAATAGTCCTAAGGCAATAATATTAAATGCAAACCCAAGATGTTTTTTATACAAGACTTATCCTTAACCGATGCTAAATGATGCTTATTATGCCTTCGTATCTGGTAAATAATAGTGTGAGCTAAATAAAAAGCAGCAAAAGCAGCAAAAGCAGCAAAAGCAGTAAAAGCAGAAAGTACAGAGAATACTGAAAAAGCAAAGGCGCTAACATTACGCGCCTTTACTCAGTGACACTTTACTCAATACGTCTTATTGAGTGCCTGGAAATCCACGGTCACGCATTAAGGCTTCGACTTTAGCGTCACGGCCACGGAATAAACGATAAGCTTCAGCTGGATCCATGGCGTTACGGATCTCAAACAAGTATTTAACCAGTTTTTCGCTCATCTCTTTATCGTAAAAACCACCTGGTGCTTGCGCAAAGGCTTCGGCCGCATCAGAGGTGAGTACTTCGGCCCACATATAACCATAATACCCAGCTGAATAACCTTCGCCTGAAAAGACATGACCAAATTGAGTACTGCGATGACGCATCACCATCTCTGTTGGCATGCCTAGAGCGGCTAACTGTTCTTGTTCGAACTTTTGCGGTTCAATCAAGCTTGGGTCGGTAGTATGGTATAGCAAGTCCATCATCGCCGAGGCTAGATATTCGGTCGTTTTGAATCCCTCATTAAACGTCGCCGCTTTGTTAATTTTAGCCACTAATTCAGCCGGGATCGGCTCGCCGGTTTTGTAATGTACCAGATAGTTATTGATTACTTCGTCGGTGGTTAACCAGCGCTCTAACAACTGAGACTGAAACTCAGTGTAATCACGCACACCAGAATGAGATGTAGGGTATTTTACTGTTGCAGATAAAAAGTGCAGAGCATGGCCAAATTCATGGAAGTAAGTCTCAGCATCGTCCCACGAAATCAAACTAGGTTCGCCTTCTGCGCCTTTAACAAAGTTTGAATTATTTGAGGCCAGCACGGTTTTTTTACCATCAAAAGTAGTATGACTGCGATAGGTGGTTGCCCATGCTCCAGAACGTTTGCCGGGGCGACCATAAGGGTCTAAATACCATAAACCTATATGCTCACCCGTAGTCAGGTCGTTAACTTCCCATACTTTTACGTCTGCTTGAAAAACCGGTACTGAGCCTTCAGGCACGGGGGTAAATTTAAAGTTAAACAAACGGCCAGCAACATAAAACATCGCTTCGCGTAGTTTGTCGAGTTGTAGATATTGTTTTACTTCGTCTGAGTCCAAGGCATATTTAGCTTTACGCACTTTTTCAGCGTAATAACGATAATCCCAAGGGGCGATCTTGATATTAGCTTTTTCAGCGTCGGCAATGGCTTGCATATCAGCGACTTCTTCATGCACACGAGCGATGGCGGCTGGCCAAACTTTTTGCATGAGTTCCATGGCGTTTTCAGGATTTTGCGCCATACGATCTTTCAAACGCCACTGGGCATAGTTGTCATAACCTAATAAAGCGACACGTTCATCACGTAGGGTCAAAATGTGTTTGATCAGCGCATTATTGTCAGCTTCATCGCCATTATTACCACGGCTATAATAGGTGCTCCAGACTTTTTCACGTAGATCGCGTTCATCTGAATAGGTTATAAAAGGGTCCATCGAAGAGCGTGAATTAGTGATGGCATACTGTCCTTCCTTTCCACGACTTTTCGCCGCTGCCGCCGCTGCCGAAACAATGGATTCTGGTAGACCAGAGAGTTGGTCCTTAGTCAAAAACAGTACATATTTCTCTTCATCGGCTAATACATTATTAGCAAATTGGGTATGTAATCCGGCTAGTTCTTGGTTGATAGCTGCATAACGGGCTTTGGCATCACCTTCGAGCGTAGCGCCATTACTGGCAAAGCTATTATAAGTTAACCAAGTAATACGCTGTTCTTCAGCACTCAAAGTGCTTAACTCGTCACTTTCGTAGACGGCTTTAACTCGGGCAAAAAGTTGTTCGTTACCGGTGATTTTAGAATTAAAGGCTGAAAGTACAGGTGCCATTTCTTTCTGAATGGCTCTGAATTCAGGGCTATTCATATTAGAGCCCCAAATTCCCCAGTAGGTATATACCCGACTCAAATCACTGCCTGCTTTTTCCAGTGCGACTATGGTATTGGTAAACGTAGCGGGTTCAGAATTTGCTACTATAACGTCGATTTCAGCCAAATTAAGTTGCATAGCTTGTTCAAGGGCTGGTTTTAGATCAGTTAGTTTCATCTGATCAAACGCGGGCACACCACCGTAAGGACCTGAATACTCAGCCAATAGAGGATTGTTGTTTAAGCTTTCACTAACAGCAGCAACTTCGCTATTTTGTTCTGTTTGTTTGTTATCTGGTTGAGTGCAACCTGACAAGCCAAACATTATCGAGGTGCTCAATAAGGTTACTAATATTCTTTTCATATATTTCCCATCATATTTTTATGTTTTTATATTTCTGCCAGCTAAAACTTGTATCAACTTTAGCAGTGCAACATAGTAAATGAGTCGATTAAAAGTACAAGTAAAGCACGTTCAAACCAACAAACTGTTAGATTAATGGCTTGTGGGTGTTGTTTAAGTTGCGAGGAGTTAAAAGTAGTGAAAAAACGTCGTTTAGGAAAAACTGGATTTGAGGTTTCTGAAATTGGTTTGGGCTGTTGGCAATTGGGGGGTGATTTTGGCCCTTTAGATGAACAACAAGCCGGACAAATACTGAATCATGCTTACGAACATGGCATCAACTTTTGGGATACTGCGGACGTATACGGTGATGGTCGTAGCGAATCACTGATTGCTGAGTGGCATAAACACCACCAGCAGCAAGATATCAAAGTTGCCACTAAAGTAGGGCGTTCTGGACGTTTGTTTCCAGATAAATTCACTAAGCAACAAGTTAAAAGTGATATTCAGGCCAGTGCCAGACGTCTTGGTGTTGAGTGTATCGATCTGATCCAATTGCATTGCATTCCACCACAGATGTTAGTTGATGGAGAGATCTTCAGTTGGTTGCAAGATTTTAAACACGAAGGTTTGATTGAGCATTATGGTGCCAGTGTCGAAACCATCGAAGAGGGACTGAGTTGTTTAAAAGACAGTGAACTGGCCACTTTGCAGATCATTTTTAATGTTTTCCGGCAGGATGCCATACAAGAGTTGTTACCCAAAGCCGCGTCGAACGACGTGGGGATCATTGTCAGATTGCCTTTAGCCAGTGGCTTATTGTCAGGCAAGTTCAGTGCTCAGCAACAATTTGCTGAATCGGATCACCGTAATTACAATCGTGATGGCCAAGCTTTTAGCGTGGGTGAAACTTTTTCAGGTATACCTATGAATACAGGCATTGAGTTAGTGGATGGCTTACGCCAGTGGGTGCCTGCTGGCTTCAATATGGCAGAGTTTGCTCTACGTTGGATACTCGATCATCCACAAGTGAGTAGTGTGATTGCAGGGGCCAGTAAGCCCCAGCAAGTCGTGGCTAATTGTCTGGCTAGCGCTAAGCCCAGTTTATCTGAGGTGACTCATCAACAACTAGATGGGTTTTATCAGCAGCAAGTTAAACAACATATACGCGGTAAGATTTAAACGTTTATTAGCACATCATATGGGCTCTTAGGTATTTTATAGGATACCTATTTGTAGAGCCCTATACCCCACTATCACCCTAGCTTAGTTACACTGACCTCTAGTTATCAACTGAGGTCAGCAATATGAAAAATCTGCTTTTACTGTTATGTGCAGTTTTTTCATTCAATTGTTTGGCTGAAAATGCACTTCTAAAACACACTGTCGAGTGGCTTGTTGAATCGCTGCCCAAAGAAACCCTGCTGGATTTTGATTCTGCAGGTATGGGATTTCAGGGTTGCAAACACCGTGAATACCAAATGCGCCTTACTCAACCTTTGTCGGAACGCTTTTCGGTAGATACCAGCCTAGGTTATGCCAAAGGAAAATTACAGTGGGGTGTTTTTAGTCAACAAGTATCAATGTATGAATGGTCACTAGTACCACGTTTTCAGGTGTCAGAGCGTTTGAGTTTTGGCCTTGGTTTGGTCACTCAATCCCAAGTCGCTTTTAAAACAACCCAAGGACTGGTATTTGATTTACCTAAAAATACCGAGTGGTTGCTCTCCTCACGTATGCAAGCATTGCAAGCAGAACACTACTGGGAGCTTACTGTCTCCAGTCAAAAGTGGCAGGCCACAGACAACATGGGGAGCTGGTTTGAGCGTGGATTGGCCGATAAGCAAATCAAACTGATGTATAACGGTGCATTTTAACAACAACACCGTTAGTAACCTGAGTAAACGCTAGGCAAACACGACGGTTTTATGTTTATGAATAATTACCCGATCTTCTAAGTGGTAACGCACACCATTGGCTAAGGCGGTTTTTTCACAATTTTTACCTTTGCGCACCATGTCAGCCGAACTGTCGCTATGGCTGATACGCATCACTTCTTGCTCAATAATGGGGCCTTCATCTAGGTCACTGGTAACATAGTGGCAAGTGGCACCGATTAACTTAACCCCTCTGTCGTAAGCTTGTTGATAAGGCTTGGCGCCAGCAAAAGAGGGTAAAAAGCTGTGATGGATGTTGATCGCCTTACCGGCTAGTTTTTGGCACAAGTAATCAGGGATGATCTGCATAAAACGCGCAAGTACAGTAAGGTCGGCCTGATAAGCATCAATGAGTTTTTCAACTTCTTTAAAGGCTTGTTCTTTAGGTTGATCTTTAAAATCCACCCAGTGAAAAGGAATATTGTGCCAGTCAGCAAATTGTTTCATTTGTGGATGGTTGGCAATGATACAGGGGATATCACAGTGTAATTCACCACTATGCCAACGATGTAAGATATCCATTAAACAATGAGATTCATGGCTGGCGAGCATCACCACTTTTTGCTTGCGTAACGAATCAGATAGTTTCCAGTTCATGGCAAACTTTTCAGCAATGGGGCTAAACGCCTGCTGCATTTTATCCAAGCTGATACTGACTGAATCGGCGCGAATTTCGTGGCGCATAAAAAAGCGGCCCGTTTGCAAATCGGTATGGTGATTGGCTTCGACTATGGTGGCATTGTGACTGGCTAAAAACTGACTTACTTGAGCTACCAAACCCACTTGATCGGGGCAATCGATGACTAATCTGAATGTTTGTTGCATTACTTCCCTTAAATTACTTCAACAACTTGTACGCCATTTTCACCTTGTTGTTTGCTGGCAGTAAAGAACTAATGTGTATAACGCATAAGGAAAATGGGTGAGCATGGCGCGAGGATTGTTCAACTCCTCCAAAGTCTACAAGATTATTTTTTAAATAACATAACTGCTCGGTTAGTGTGACCTTTGACACTCGGATCCCACATAGGTAGATCACCTTTGTCTTGTGGATTTGCCAAAACCGTTGACTCAGCTTTAAAGCTGAAACCCCATTGCGTCATGTAGTCTTTGATAAGCTTAGGATCAATGCGGTGCAAACTCTGCGCAACTTCAATACTGGCGCCTGTTATCGCGTTATGATCGACGATCCCAACGAGTCCTCCTGA
Source organism: Paraglaciecola hydrolytica (assembly GCF_001565895.1). Classification (GTDB taxonomy): domain Bacteria; phylum Pseudomonadota; class Gammaproteobacteria; order Enterobacterales; family Alteromonadaceae; genus Paraglaciecola; species Paraglaciecola hydrolytica. The sequence goes on along the minus strand of NZ_LSNE01000005.1, from coordinate 757,974 downwards.
TTTTAAAGAGCGGCGGATTTTAGCCATTAATGAGGATGCGTGAATTTGTGGCCAGCCACTTTTTTCATCCACATAATATAAATCGTGAAAGCTGAGGATCATCAAAACACGGTCATAACAGTCTTCACACAGGGTTAGATCATTGGCTTCTTGATGTAGTTGTGTGACGTTGTTTAAACGTTGATGTTGGTAACGCTTAAGTAATTTTTCTTCACCAATAAATTTAAGGTAAGCATTATTATTGTGAGCATCCACGAGGCCCTGCTCACCAACAACAATCGAAGCCAGTTCGGTGTAGTAACCACCACCAGAGAATAAATCTAAGACTTTCTGACCGGGTTTAAGTTGGAAAAATGCCAAGACTTGTTCAGGTTTACGTCTGGGGTCAGCTTCGAGATCCTGCTCGGGTCGTTGGCTATTGGCTAGCGCTTGTTGATAAATATCTAAGGCCAGTGTTGGCCAGCTCAACATCGATAAGGTGATTAAAGTAATAAACATTTTCATAGTGAACTCCTTTTTTGAGCATGCTGCTGGACAATGTTAAAGGTCACAATTGAAAAAAGGCCAATAACGGTGTGCTGCGATAAACGATTTTCGAATCAAATTCATCTAGCCCTTGAGATATTTGGTACTAAGCGCCAGCTATTTCTGATGACATAAGTGACCCCCTTTGGTGTGGATAGGGATTCATAGAGATGAAAGTCCTGAGCGAGCCAACTAAATTGTGGATCTATTAAAGGTGCTGGTGGGTTTGCCGCACATTTTCTCACCAGAGTTAAATGCGCTTGATAGTCTCTTTTTAACATGCTGATACCGGCACCTTGTGCCAGCGTTGTTAACTGAGTGGCCAAACTGAGATGTTTGCTGGCGGTCTGTTGGCAACCTAGCCACAGGGCTTTGGGTTTAGGCCAGTAACCCACTGTATCGAGGCTGACCTTAAATTGACATGGCTCTTTCATGTCATCAATCAGTTGCTGCAAATTGTCTTGTTGGCGCAGCGAAAGCTGGCCTAAGAATGCCAAAGTAATATGGTAGTTGGCGGGGGGAACAAACTCCGCCAAATCTGGCAAGGCTTTGTTACGCCAAGCATCAATGGCGAGTTTGGTTTTAGCATCGGGTTCGAGACCTAAAAAAGCACGCATAACGTTTTTACTTAATAGAGAGAGAGGTGATTAGCTCGCAACTATACATCATTGCAGTGTAGTCGCGAGCTGATGTGGATTTACTTAGTTAGTTTTGGACATTAATTTTTGGCTTAAAAAGGTGTATTCAAGGGCCGTGCGTTTGGCCGTTTCTTTTAGGTTAGCCGAAGCAGAATGGCCACCATCAATGTTTTCATAATACTCAAAGTCGTGGCCGTATTGGTCCAACATATAGGCCATTTTTCTAGCGTGTCCAGGATGGACTCTGTCATCTTTGGTTGAGGTAACAAAGAGTATCGAGGGGTAGTTTCCATTTGGATCAATATTGTGTAAGGGTGATATTTTTTCTAAAAAGGCCCGCTCTTCTGCAATATCTGGGCTGCCGTATTCACCTACCCATGAGGCACCGGCCAGTAGTTTATGAAAACGCAACATATCCAATAAGGGGACCTGACAGACGACAGCATTCCATAAATCAGGTCGTTGAGTATACATCACACCCATCAACAAACCGCCATTAGAGCCACCCATGGTACCCAGATGCTGAGGCGAGGTGATTTTTTTGGCTATGATGTCTTCTGCTACCGCAATCATGTCATCGAATATGATCTGGCGTTTAGTTTTTAAACCCGCCTGATGCCAAGCGGGGCCATATTCACCGCCACCCCGGATATTAGCCAACACATAAACACCGCCTTGCTCTAACCAATTTTTACCTAATATTCCTGAATAGCTCGGCTTCATAGAAACTTCAAATCCACCATAAGCATATTGCAAGGTTGGGTTGCTACCATCGTATTGGATATCTTGTTTGTGGATCACAAAATACGGTATTTTTTCACCGTCGCTTGAGCTGGCAAAAAATTGTTCAACCACTAGGTTTGAGGCATCAAAACGAGCAGGAATAGATTTAATCGCACTAATGTCTGCGCTGCTGACATCCACTTGATACAGGGTGTCAGGCGAGACAAAACTTTCCTGATTGATAAACACTATATCGCTGTCTTGATTGGCCGAGGAGACCGACATGGTGCCATTATCGGGCAGTGCGAGTTTGTTATGTTGCCAGTGGCCGTCGACGAAGTCGTAGACATAAATATTGTTCACCACGTTCTCGAGTAAACTAATCACGACTTTGTTGGCGGTAATTGATACCCCGTCTAAAGTGGCACGCTCTGCTGGTTGGTAAACCAATTGCAGCCCAGTGATTTTTTGATTTTCTAACCACTTTTGCATGTCGAAAGAGACCAGTGAGCCACTTTTATAAGTGATATCGCTGCCCTCTGGCTGCCAGTCTTGTTTAAGGCTCAAAACTAGCTGACCTTTAAATATACCGTTGACGTTTGCAGTATTGGGTATTGCTAAACGAATAGGTGCTGCAGCGTTTTCCGGTAACCAGAAATATTCTGATTCATAAAAAGTAATAGCACGCACTAACATGCTCAGTTGTTTGTCTTGGTATTTTAACGAGAAGGGAAACACGCCTACATCGCTTTTTACACCGCTATATAGGGTTAGCGCTTCGCTGAGTGCTTGGCCTCGTTGCAGGGATTTAACGATATAAGGATAACCACTGTCGGTCAGCGAATTATCACCCCAGTTGGTCGCCACGTTGATGCTGTTTTGATTATTCCAACTGATACCGGTTCTAGATTCAGGAATAGTAAAGCCATCTTTGACAAAGGATTTCGTTTGGTGATCCCACTCGCGCATTTCTATCGCATCTTTACCCCCATTGGATAACGACAACATGCAGCGATCATAGTTACTCTGTAAACATTCTGAGCCTTTATACACCCAGTTTTTTCCTTCGGTTTTAGCGAGTTCATCAATGTCTAACAAGTTTTCCCACGCGGGCTGAGTCTTAGCATATTCACTTAGGGTGGTACGACGTAACAGACCTCTGACCTGAGTTTCGTCTTGCCAAAAATTGTAAACTTTGTCACCGCGATACGAGCCATAGGCGATTTTGTCGGTGGCATTAACAATGTCTAAGGCGGCTTGTTGGTACTGGGTAAAACGAGGATCGGTGGTTAATTTATCCAGCGTGCGTTTATTCCAAGCGTTAACTTTGGTTAGAGCCTGTTCTCCTTCTACTTCTTCTAACCAAAGCGGTGCTTCAGTACTTCTGGTAGTCATGACTGCCTTATCTTCTGCTTGGGATTGTTTTGTCGTTTTCGAGGGATTGCATGCGCTTAATAAACAAATGCTGGTAATAGTTGCCAAGGTTTTTAATGCCATTGTCTGTCCTGATTTTATTTTTATTGTAGAGGTTTTAATGTAAAGAGGATCCGAAGAAATGTAAACTTAACACACTGAGTGTTTGACCGATGATTTGGGCAAACCCTATTTTGACTATATTACGTTACCCGCAAAGAGAAATTATTTGTTACCCATCGAACAAATTTTGCCGCAACTGCAACAGCAATTAGTTAGCGGCGATGCCATTGTTGTGGCCCCTCCGGGCGCTGGCAAGTCCACGCATTTACCTTTGAGTTTATTAAAGTCAGCATTATTTCAGCAGCAAAAAATCATTATGTTGCAGCCCCGCCGGATTGCGGTACGCAATATTGCGCGCTATTTAGCTGAGCAGTTAGGCGAGGCCGTTGGGCAAACTGTCGGTTATCGTATAAGGGGCGAAAGTAAAGTAAGTGCTAACACCCGACTAGAAATCGTCACAGAGGGTATTCTCACTCGCATGTTGCAGCAGCAACCTGAGTTACCGGGAATTGGCTTGATCATCTTTGATGAGTTTCATGAACGCAGTATTCATGCGGATTTTTCATTGGCGCTGTGTATAGAAGTGCAACAAGGTTTACGTGATGATCTACGTTTATTGGTCATGTCGGCCACCATAGATACTCAGTCTTTGAGCCAACTACTTCCACAAGCTCAGATATTGGAGTCCAAAGGCAGAAGTTTTCCGGTTGAGCTTGTGTATCGTCCTGATACCTCCAGACAACCACTAGCGGACAAAATCTCGCGTTTAATCCTTGAGGTTTTGCCTCTGCATCAACAGGACATGCTAGTGTTTTTGCCCGGTGCCGGTGATATCAAAAAGGTGGCGGATAAGCTCAACTCGGCACTTGGTTCAAAGCTGGCTATCCATAGTTTGTATGGCGAATTGCCAAAAGAGCAGCAGCAAGCGGCCTTGTTACCTGATAACAGCGGCAAACGCAAAATTGTCTTAGCCACCAATATTGCTGAAACCAGTTTAACCATTGAAGGTATTGAGGTGGTAGTGGATAGCGGCATTGAAAAAACCGCACTATTTCAGCTCAATCGCGGCATCACTCATCTGCAAAGTCAGGCTATTTCCCAAGCGTCGGCTACACAGCGTGCAGGTCGGGCAGGACGTTTGGGGCCAGGAACTTGTTACCGTTTATGGAGTAGTGAGCAGCAACAGCGTATGAGCGCTCAAGCGACTCCCGAGATACTGCAAAGTGATATGGCGGGTTTGGTACTTGAGACTGCGATATGGGGTACGCAAGTGAGTGACTTGGCCTTGATTGATAAACCTACTAGCGCTCAATTGCGTCAGGCCGAACAATATTTGCACGGGCTGGGCATGTTAGATGAGGCTCTTAAACTTACGGCCTTAGGGCGTCAGGTGCATGCTTTGGGCTGCCATCCTAGTATTGCCAATATGTTGCTGCAAAGTGCTAAACTGAGTAAACATCACTTGAGTATGGCTTGTGCTATTGCTGGTTTAATGGAAAGCAAAGATCCCTTAAATTACCAAGCAGGCGCCATGCTCAGTGCGCGTTTAACTTACCTACAACACCATCGACAGCACAGTATCTGGCAGCAAATCAAACAATGGTACAACAAACTAAACAGCGACTATTGTGAGTGGCCACTTGAAGATGTGGCCATCGTGCTGGCTTATGGTTTTGGACAATGGATAGCTAAAACTCGGCAGAATAGTCGTTATTTATTGGCAAATGGCTCGGGTGCAGTGTTAGCAGATAGTGATCCATTGACAGGCCAAGAATGGTTAGTCGTGGCAGCCATGATGACGACCGACAAACAGCAGGATGACGCGCAAATTCGTTATGCTGAAGCGCTAAGTTTGCAACAAATTAAACAGCATTTTGCCAGCTCACTGCGCCGCGAAGACATGGTGCAGTGGGATAATAATCAACAACGGATCAGTGCCAGTCGGCAAACTAAGTTAGGCAGTATTGTGCTGCAAAAAGAGGCCATGGATAAACCATCTGCAATCCAAATCAGTGCAATTTGGCAGCAGGTAATACTCCAAAAAGGGATGGCGGCTTTGCCCTTTAACGATGCGTGTATTTCTTTGCAACACCGATGCAGGCTGGCCAGACAATTATTGACCCAAGATGAGTGGCCAGATTTATCTGAAACAGCTTTATTGAAAAATTTAGCCACTTGGTTATTGCCCTACACCGAAACAATGATGACGTGGTCCGAACTAGCCAAACTGGATTTTTATACCTTGTTAAAAAATCTCTTTGACTGGCAGCAGTGGAACAAACTGGAGACTCTGTTGCCTACTCAACTAACAGTGGCGAGTGGTCGGGCGCATAAACTCGAATATGGTGAGCACGGCAGCGTAACATTGGCAGTAAGAATGCAAGAATTGTATGGTACGCAAGTACATCCGGCCGTCGCTCATGGTAAGATCCTAGTCACTATTGAGCTGTTATCGCCTGCGAGTCGTCCTTTACAGACAACTCAAGATTTACCTGGTTTTTGGCAGGGCAGCTATAAACAGGTGCAAAAAGAAATGAAAGGTCGTTACCCTCGTCACTTTTGGCCAGATGAACCCGCCAAATCACCCGCAACCACTACAACTAAAAAGAATATGACCTTACCCCAATGAGTAAAGCTGTAAAGCCTAAGGCTACTAGTTCTAAATCTTCACAATCTGAGTCTTTAAGGAAATCACTTTGGCGACGTATCAACCCATTTAGCTGGTTGTGGCGTCATTGGTGGAAACTGTTGCTGGTGTTTGTAGTGGTAGGTGGAGCCTATGGGATTTATCTAAACAGTCTGATCAGCATAAAATTTGCGGGCAACAAGTGGCAGGTTCCAGCACAAATTTTTGCTCGCCCATTACAGCTAGAAGTAAAACAAGAAATCACCTTGGGTGAAATAAACGATGAACTTCAGCTTTTGGGTTACCGCAAGGTCAATCGAGCCACTAGTTCGGGGGAGTATCAGGTTCTTGGTCAACGTTTGAGGATTTACCGACGTAAGTTTGATTTTCCTCATGGTGGGGAGGCGCTACGCCCTTTTGAATTGACGCTGCAAAACAATAGGATCAGTAAAATTGTTGAGCTTCCTACGGGGCAAGAGATAAATGGCATTTACTTGGAGCCTTGGTTAGTCGCTCGTTTGGTTAATACTGGTCTTGAAGATCGCATGCTGGTGAGTTTAGATGAAGTACCCCAGGCCTTGGTGCAAGCCTTGGTTCTAGTCGAAGATCAGGACTTTTATGAGCACCATGGTATTGCGCCTTTATCCATCGTTCGGGCGTTTATGGCCAATATCTCCGCTGGCCGTGCAGTGCAAGGTGCCAGTACCCTAACTCAACAATTGGTTAAAAATTTGTTTTTAACCAATGAAAAATCGTTGACTCGTAAAGCTAAAGAAGCAGTGATGGCACTGATTATTGATGCTAGGTACAGTAAAGAAGAGATCCTTGAAACCTATCTGAATGAAGTCTTTTTAGGTCAAAATGGTAACAATGGTGTTTTTGGTTTTGGTTTAGCCAGTTATTTTTATTTCGACAGGCCGATTAACGAACTGAGCATAGATGAAATGGCCACCTTGGTTGGCATCATCAAAGGCCCCTCATTTTATAACCCAAGAAAATACCCTGAGCGGGTAAAAGAGCGCCGAGATTTAGTCTTGCGCTTAATGTTTGAAAATAATTTACTCACACCCAATGATTATAAAACCTTAGTCACTAAGAAACTGCAACTGGCCTCAGGTGCGAGTTTAAAAAAAGACAAACATCCTGCCTTTATGGACAAAGTACGGCGAGATTTACGTGACGTCTTAATTAATCCAAATATTCGTCAATCTGGGCTCAAAGTGTTTACCACGCTGGATACTAATGCCCAGCTTAAAGCCGAACAAGCAGTGACGACTGAGGTCAGTAAACAAGAACAGCGCATGTCTAAAAAACAATTTGAAGGCGCTATGGTGGTGACTGATATAAGCAAAGGCGAGATCAGAGCACTAGTAGGCGGGCGGGAGGCACAATATGCGGGCTTTAATCGCGCTTTGGATGCTAAACGTGCGATAGGCTCTTTGATAAAACCGGCTATCTATCTGACCGCCCTAGAACAAGCTGCCGACTATAACTTAGCGACCTTGCTTGTTGATGAACCCATCAAGATGAAAAGCAGTGAAGGTAAAATGTGGGAGCCTAAAAACTCCGATTTGAAGTTTCGTGGCAAGGTGCCTTTATTGTCAGCTTTGACTCAGTCACTCAATGTACCGACGGTTAGTTTAGGCATGGAGCTGGGTTTAGGTACGGTTGCCGACACACTTTGGCGTCTGGGAGTGGAAGAGGAGATAAGCCAATATCCCGCTTTAACCCTAGGTGCAGTTAATTTTAGTCCGGTGCAAGTGAATCAGATGTACCAGACCTTAGCCAATAACGGACGTTTCATTCCCTTGCATAGCATTACCGCCATTATGTCGCCCGACAATCAATTGTTGTGGCAGTTTGAGCAGCAAGCCATTCAACGAGTCGATGAACAAGCGACGTACTTGCTCAACTATGCTTTACATAAAGTGACCCTAGAAGGCACGGCGAAGCAGGTTCATCAGCAGTTTCCAGAAATCAATATGGCGGGAAAAACCGGCACGACGGACGATTATCGCGATAGTTGGTTTAGCGGTTTTGATAATAATATGCTGATCACCTCTTGGATTGGTAAAGATGACAATCAGCCGGTTAATTTAAGTGGTGCCAGCGGTGCCATGCAGATTTTTATTGATTATCAAAAACGCCAAACGCCTAAATCCTTGGTACGACGTTTTCCTAACGGCCTTGGGATCGCTCATTTTGATACTGCAACAGGTGAGCTAAGTAAAGCTGGCTGTAAAGACACTGTGAGTTTGCCGGCAATAACGGCGGCTTTACCTTTGGCACCTTTACAATGCATCGGTGAGCCAGTGGTGCCAGACAAACCCAAAAGTCTGTGGGAAAAGCTGTTTGGTAATTAGTTGTGGATTTTCGAGCTGCAAGTGAAAGAAACAGCGGTTTTGCTTTAGCTTTAGCTAGAAACTCGGTGCTCGAAACAGTTGTTTTTTACTGCTGTAACGCGGGTAATTCAGCGGTTTTGTTGAGCCTTTTCTGAATAAAGGAATCAAAAGGTGGAGGCTCACTACATTTAACTGCTCCGCCCATTATCCCCATGACAATGGCTATCGTCTGATTGGTTGCAGAGCTACAATCCACACTGGTCGTGATTTTTTGTATAAATTTTTCTTCTTCTGTGACAAAACTATCCTGAGGTTTGCTTAACAGTGTTGGCGAAGTTAACTGCCGACGATATTCTGTTGCCGCCTGTTTTGCGAGTTTATCTAACTTGTCTTGTTGATAATTATGTAGTTGACCCTTCACCAAATCTTGCACTGGCAACGTATATTGATTTTTGCTGGTCGATTCGACTGGTTGTTTGCTTATTGATGATGGTGGTGGAGCAATGGTTTGCACAACCTTTTCTTCTGGTTGCTCTGCTGGTGTTTCTGCTTCGACTAATTCAAGCTCTTCCTCTTCTTGTCCAGGAAGTACTTCTGCTTCGATGGGCTCAAGTACTGTTTGCTCAGGTTCAAGTTGGGGGGGCTGTTCAATCTCAACGGCAACAGGAGGAGTGTAATAATAAAGCGTAGCGCTGATGGGACGAGGTTCAATTTCTTCGTGTAACTGCTTCTTGTTTGCGTGTTTACTCATATACAACAGGCTAAATAGCAGGACGTGAATAAGTACTGAAACGAATACGGTAAGCACCAATTTGTGTTTTTGTAGCATTGGCACTTAACGAATTTACTCAATAACAATGAAAACATGATTGCATAGAGCCAATATTACCCTAAAAGTTCCCTGTTGCGCAGGCCCGTCACTATAGACGTTTAGAGTAATTTTAATGCGGCCTCTTTGGATTCACATACGTTGACATGCCAACTACTGTCACTAAATATATTTTCACATAGTTTGCTTATGTTATTTGCTCTGCCAGGGTTAACTAAAATAACCAATTGCATGTTTTTCGCTTTTTGTGGATCTAATTTGCTCATCAGTAACAAACCTTGAGTATCTTCCGCTGTCAATTCAGAGCCTGTTACATTACTAAAGTCTAAAAATAAAACGTTTTTGCCAAGAATAGCTTCACGGTAGTGTGGATCCCGATACATAAAAATGAGATCAATGGCGCGCAAATTACCCTCAAATATCACCGATACACAAGTGTCGTTTACGCTTATTTCATATTGCATAGCTGATCCTCTTAGTAAAAAACTAAGGTTGTATTGCCTACCTCGTTAATTTTATAACAAAAAGCTCGGTCAGCAAGTTTAAGTGATTTAGTCGGAAAACAACGACTGCTAAGTTTGAATTCAGTGATGACTCGGTCTGCGTGCACTAGCACTTTAGCTTGCTTGGTTATATACCCAAACAACCTGAAGAAGCGCCGTACCGGTGGGTTTAAATCCGTTTTACACTGCGTTAAATACTTTCGATTTAGTCCACTAGACCTTCAAGCATTTGCCTTGTCTAAAACGGATTTAATTCCCACTGAATCCTGTATCTTCAAGTAGCTTGGGTATATACCCTTCATCCTTGAAACTGCATGCTTGTTGGTTGTACTCGTTCGCCGCCGTTGTGCAATTCTAATGATAAGGGGTATGCACAGTCATACAAAACACCTTAAGCACCAAATTGGTTCAAAATACATTTAGTGAACCAATATCGTGCAAAAAAACAACTAAAGCTTCTGTTATTTTAGTATAAGTATTTGATAAATATAATAAATAATTTGTGGCATAGGACTTGTTGTGTTTTCTGCAGCGACTTGCAATACAAAATCAAAAAACACTGGGAGCAACACCATGAAATTAGTAACAGCGATCATTAAGCCTTTCAAGCTTGATGATGTGCGCGAAGCAATCTCCGAAATAGGCATTGATGGTTTGACAGTTACTGAAGTTAAAGGCTTCGGTCGTCAAAAAGGTCATACAGAACTTTATCGCGGTGCAGAATATCAAGTTGATTTTCTGCCTAAAGTAAAGCTCGAAATTGCCGTACAAGATGATCACGTTGAACGTTTAGTTGAGGCCATAGTGTCTTCCGCTAAAACCGGAAAAATCGGTGACGGTAAAGTATTCGTCTATGACTTAGAGCATGCCGTACGTATTCGTACTGGTGAAATCGATGGCGAAGCCATTTAGTAGTTAAGGAGATAACCATGGAAATTACATTCGAATTGGGCTATGCCCTCGACACATTTTACTTTTTAATTTGTGGTGCGTTAGTGATGTGGATGGCGGCTGGTTTTACTATGCTGGAAGCCGGTTTAGTCAGAGCTAAAAACACCACTGAAATTTTAACCAAAAACATCGCGCTTTATTCAATCTCTTGCATCATGTTCATGATTTGCGGTTATTCAATAATGTACGGTGGACCTGATGGTTTACATGCTGCAACGCCCTTCCTAGATGGCATATTAGGTGACGGTGTGGCTGCACATGAAGATACTTATTCACCCGCATCTGACTTTTTCTTTCAGGTAGTGTTTGTAGCAACGGCCATGTCTATCGTGTCTGGCGCTGTCGCTGAACGTATGAAGTTATGGTCTTTCTTAGCCTTTGCTGTGGTAATGACGGCCTTTATCTACCCAATGGAAGGTAGCTGGACTTGGGGGGGCGACGCCGTATTTGGTATGTACACTTTAGGCGACCTTGGCTTCTCTGACTTTGCAGGTTCAGGCATTGTCCATATGGCTGGTGCGGCTGCCGCTTTAGCTGGTGTATTGTTGCTGGGTGCTCGTAAAGGCAAATATACTGCTGACGGTAAAGCCAATGCTATACCTGGTGCAAACTTGCCTATGGCGACTTTAGGTACCTTTATTTTGTGGATGGGTTGGTTTGGTTTTAACGGTGGTTCAGTGTTAGCACTCGCTAGTGTTGAAAGCGCCAATGCAGTTGCCGTAGTATTTTTGAATACTAACGCAGCAGCAGCTGGTGGTTTGGTTGCAGCACTTATCATGGCGCAAATATTGTTTAAGAAAGCCGATTTAACCATGGCCTTAAACGGTGCGTTAGCTGGTTTGGTAGCAATTACTGCAGAACCTTCGACTCCTTCTCCACTGCAAGCAACCTTATTTGGCGCAATCGGCGGTGTCTTAGTTGTACTGAGTATCTTAGCCTTAGATAAAGCGAAAATTGATGATCCAGTCGGTGCTATCTCAGTACATGGTGTAGTTGGTTTATTAGGCTTGTTATTAGTACCTATCACTAATCCTTTAACTGAAGATGGCGGAGCTTCTTTCTCTGGTCAACTTATCGGTGCGGCAACTATCTTTGTATGGGTATTTGTAGTGAGCTTGGTGGTTTGGGCGATTCTTAAAGCCGTGATTGGTATTCGTGTCAGCGAAGAAGAAGAGTTTGAAGGTGTTGATATCAGTGAATGTGGTTTGGAAGCTTATCCAGACTTCGCTATCACACGTAACTAATTAAAACGAATAAAAGCATAAAATGAGTTAAATGGGATAATAATAAGAAACGACCCATTGGTAGCAGAGGGGAAACCCTCACTATCTCCGCCAGGATGGCCATAGCCCCGTATATTACGGGGCTTTTTTATGTCTGCTTAATCGAGTCTTTTACAGTGCAATCATCTTTAAAAAAGTCAATAATACCCTACAGTTAGCTCAGTAAATTGGTAAACAGCCACGTATGACCCAAGCTCAAAAAGGCATTTGTGCAGAGCCTAATTTGCACGCCCTCTATTTGATCTTAAATGTGATAGATGATGATGATCAGGCTATGCGGTCTAAGCTGGCTTATATTCTGGAGCTGTTTACTCACTACGATGAAGAGCACTATGAAGCCATGGTTTCAGGTATCTTGGCAGTTGGTGCACATTATTGGCACGAGCTTTATCCTGGTTTGATCCCCCTTGAGTTAGCCCCCTTTCCTGATATGCATTGTGAAGATCGTAATGCGCCTGTTTCACCCGGTGATTTGTTTATCCAAATTCGTGCCGACAGAATGGATATTTGTCATGCTATTGGTATTGAGATTTGCCAGATATTGCAGCCTCATGTCGATCTGCTGGAAGAAGTGAGGGGGTTTCGTTATCTGGATGGACGTGATTTAACCGGATTTATCCAAGCTACCCATAATCCCAAAGGCATGCATAAATTTGCGGTGGCGGTGGTCGGTGATGACGATCCTGACTTTGCTGGAGGCAGTTATCTGCATGTGCAAAAGTATCAATTTAATATGCCTAAATGGCAGATGTTACATGAGTCTAGCCAAGAGGATGTGATGGGCTGTGCCAAAAACAGTAATACTCCTTTTGAGCCTTCTCAGTTGGCGGATTATGCTCACGCTAAACGTAGTAATTTTAGTGCTGATAACCAAGAAAAAATTACCTTGTTGCGACAGGGTATGCCTTTTGGTGATATGACAGTACAAGGTACTATGTTTGTCAGTTGTGCAAGCAGTCCACAGCCCTTCAAAAAAATGCTCAGAAGTATGATTTTTGGTACTGAGCAGGGCATGTATGACAGGTTGTTAGATTATATGAGCGCAGAATCTGGCGGCGCATTTTTTGCGCCTTCAGTTAATTTTATTAAACAACAAGCCAAATCCTAAAAACTACCTTTAAAGTATCAGGGCGCCATCCCAGTTTGGTGGTAAGACGCTTTTTTGGAGGAGTTCACATTGTTTAATATGGTGAACAACTAAGTTGTCATCTGGATTAATCACCAGCGCCTGATGAAAATAATCTAGGGCCTGTGGCCATTGTTGCAGAGTACGAGAGGTAATGCCTTTAGCAATGAGATCAGCATTGGCCAATTTTTGACGTTGAACACTGGTGGGCATGTGGTCGATTATTTCATAGATCTCAATAGGCGACTTACGCCCTTTGACTCTCACCCAATCCAATATACGGTAGTTAAAGTGTTGCTCTGCCTCGGCTACTTCTAGCGCTTTAGCGCTCACCACTATATCGCTCTGGTAAAAGGGCGCTAGGGCTTCAAGACGATAGGCAATATTGACACTGTCGCCAATAACCGTGGTATCCATTCTGTCATCCGAGCCCACAGTACCAATTATAACTGGGCCAAAATGTATACCTATGCCAATGTTAATGGGGGGATATTTAGAATTACTGCGATGCTGGTTGTAAATGCTAATGGCATAACGTAAATCTAAGGCCGCTCTGATGGCGTCTTGTGCTTTATCACGGTTTTCACCATTAGGGCGGTCAAACAAGGCCATGATGGCATCACCGATAAACTTATCAATAAAGCCGCCATTTTGATGAATGGGATCGTTCATACGCAAAAAATAGGAATTCAAAAAATTCATCAATTCTTGCGGTGACATAAGTTCGGATAAACCAGTAAAACCACGAATATCGCAAAACAAGATCGCTAATTCGTCTTCATCCGCGCGGCCTAACTCTAACGATGAGGAGCCATGTTTGGCAAAATGATCAACAAACTGTTTGGGCACAAATTTACGAAAGGTTTGATTAAGACGCATGGCCTCATCGGCTTTATCTTTAAAACGTTGAATGGTTTGCTCGGTTTGCTCGTCTTCAAGGCTCCGTGGTGGTGGAATAATGAAGGGCTTAGCCACTTTTTCAGCGGGTGAAAGTCGACGCAATAAAATAATCAACAGAACAGTGTAAACTGCCAGCACAGCGAGCAAAAACAAAGTAAAAGGTTGTAATACTTGTTCTAACATCTTTTCCATTTCATCATTTTTGCTCGTCGATCGCTATTTTCATCTGTCAGTATTAAGTGGCATTGTCGTTTCAAGCTCGGTACTACAGGGTTTGTGCTGCGACACTAGCAAGTACTTTATCAGCTATGGCTAAAGTTTGCTCTATGATCTGCGTGTCATGGGCGGCTGACACAAAACCCGCTTCATAAGAGGCTGGTGCCAGATAAACTCCGTGCTCCAACATGCCATGATAAAACAGATTAAATTGGGTGTTATTACAATTAATTGCCTGTTGATAGTTGGTCACTTTTTTAACATCGGTAAAAAATAAACCAAACATACTGCCTGCATAGTTAACCGTCATGGGGATCTTGTGTTTTATCGCCAGCGCTTTAAAACCTTCAGCGAGAGTCTGTGTGCGCTCAGTTAAGCTTTCGTACAAACCTGGTTGCTGAATCGCTTGCAAAGCTGCTAAGCCGGCAGCCATCGCCACTGGGTTGCCTGATAGTGTTCCGGCTTGATACACGGGACCTAAGGGCGCTAGACATTCCATAATATCGCGGCGGCCACCAAAAGCACCAACGGGCATACCACCACCAATGACCTTGCCTAAACATGTTAGGTCAGGAGTGATAGCATATTTTTGTTGGGCGCCACCTAAGGCCACCCTAAAACCTGTCATGACTTCATCAAAAATTAACAATGCACCGTATTGGTCACATATATCCCGTAGGCCTTGCAAAAATCCTGCAACGGGCGGAATACAGTTCATGTTACCGGCCACAGGCTCAACGATAATGCAGGCAATATCGTCAGGATGCTGGGCAAACGCTTGGGCAACCGAGTCGAGATTATTAAATTCTACGGTAAGGGTATGTTGGGCAAAGTCAGCGGGCACACCAGGAGAACTGGGTACACCAAAAGTAAGAGCCCCTGAACCTGCTTTAACCAGTAGCGAGTCCGCATGGCCATGATAACAGCCTTCAAATTTAAGAATTTTATTGCGATTGGTGTAACCACGGGCTAAACGTATCGCACTCATGGTGGCTTCGGTTCCAGAATTGACCATACGCAGCATTTGCATAGAAGGCACTAATTTATTCACGGTTTCGGCCATAACCACTTCAGCTTCGGTCGGCGCGCCAAAACTCAAACCATGCTGGGCTGCATCAATTACCGCTTGTCGTATAGCAGGATGATTATGCCCGAGCACCATCGGCCCCCAAGACTGCACGTAATCGATATATTGTTTGCCATCGGCATCAACTATATAAGCACCGTCGGCTTTGCTAATAAACGGAGGTGTGCCACCGACAGCTTTGAAAGCTCTGACCGGAGAGTTAACTCCACCGGGGATATGCTGTTGGGCGCGATTAAATAATTCGATAGATTTTTGCATTTTAATTTCTTCTTATTGAGGGCTTTGTGCCTAGTTTTTTACGTGCCAATGCACATCGCGATCAAATTTATGCACTATACCCTCAACCCCTAAGGTCAAGGCAAAAAGTGCCATACGGACTAAAACACCATTATCTGTTTGTCTGAAAATAGCCAAATTTGGATTAAGGTTTAAGTCGTTGTCTAGCTCATTAGCTTCAGCTCGTGAATCACGAGGCAGGGGGTGCATGATGACGGTTTTAGACTGAAAGTGTTTAGTGTAAATAGACTGATTTAAACGAAATTTACCACGGTATTGGTTAGCTTCTTCTTGTGATGGAAAACGCTCTTCCTGAATACGAGTTTGATAACAAATATCCGCATCTAAATAACCTTCGAGTTGCTCGGTAATGGTATATCGATGGCCGGCATTTTCAATGGCAGCGATTATCGCCGTGGGCATTGCCAGCTCTTTAGGGGATATCAGGGTAAAACGTATATTTTTGAATAAACACAATAACTTAGACAAAGAGTGAACTGTGCGGCCATATTTTAAGTCGCCTATCATCGCGATATGCATGCCATCTATATTGCCACCATGGTAGGTCAGTTCTTTTTGTATGGTATACAAGTCTAACAAGGCTTGGGTGGGATGTTCATTAGCTCCATCACCACCATTAAGTACTGGCACTCGGCTACCTTCGGCAAATTCGGCTACTGAGCCAGAAACCGGATGGCGCATGGCGATAATGTCTGAATAACCACTGAGTACCCGTGCGGTATCATATAACGACTCACCTTTAGCCAATGCTGAGTTACTCATGCCAGTGGTTTCGCGCACATCGCCGCCTAAGAGGTTAAAGGCAGAGCCAAAACTGACTCGTGTTCGAGTACTGGGTTCAAAAAACAAATTACCCAAAATAGCACCGTCTAATACCGTGGTACGTTTTTGTCTTTTGGCATAGGGCAACATCTGATTGGCAATGGTAAAGACCTTTTCAATGGCTTCACGATCAAACTGACTAACGGAAAGGATATGACTGCCTTCAAACTTCATAAAATAGCATGCTGCGCGAGTGGAAAGTGTTAGGCATTTTAGCAAAGTTCAGTGGCTAGTGGCTTGAAAAAATAGACTTTTTAAAAGTTATTTATATGGCTGTAACTATATCATTGAGCTTGAGTGTCATAAATTTACTATTTGGATCCTTAGTGTAAGAGGCAAAAGGGCCACAAAAATCAAAACCATGACCTTGGTACAGTTGGATTGCGGGATTGAAAAACGCTTGTGAACCGGTTTCGAGATAAAGCTGTGTAAGGCCAAGTAGTTTGGCTTCATTAATAATATGTGTGAGCAAACTAGCTGCTACACCTTTGCGCAAATGTTGTGTCGCTGTACGCATCGATTTAATTTCTGCTTGTTCGGGATTGTGGATTTTTAGCGCGCCACATCCGAGAAGGTCATTATCTTGCCAAGCACACCAGAACTTAATGTCTGGTGCTTTGAGTTTACTCAGATCTAAGGCGTGCACACTTTCAGGCGGTGAGGTGCGATACATATCATCTAAGTGTTGTTGTAATAAAGCAGCCACGGCAGGGCTGCTTAGGTCGTCCAAGGCTATTATCACAATGTTTGCTCATATCGGTTTTAATGGATCTTAATATGAGCCACATGTGAAGAAAAGCTTAGTCTTTTACCCTGCGCTCAGTTTTATTGGACTGTGTGCTTTTGTTACGACTTGCATCATTGTTTTGCCGTGAGGAGCTACGTTGACGATTGTTGTCAGACGATGTCTCACGGTTACTTTGATACTGCCTTTGATTATTTTGTTCAGACTTTTGTTCAGTGCGCTGTTGTTTAGTCGATTCAACGTGCTGTTCTGATTTAACAATACGCTGGCGCTCTGCTGAAACCTGATTATTCCTGTGCTGATCACGCTGACGATTATCCACAACTCTAGTTCGTTGTTGATTGGTGCTTTGATCGACTAAACGTTGTTTATCGTTATGCACTTTAGTTGCTTTGAGTTGCTCTTGCACCTGAGTAGAACGTTGTTCATTGTGCAACTGGTTACGCTTAACTTGGCCTTTTTCTGCAGGATAACGATTAATATCCAGTACCCGTTGTTTATCGATCTGCTGACGCTTTTTAGTAGATGTTTCACTAGAGTTGGTCACAAAACGATTAGGATTAGTTTGTATCCGAGAATAATCTCGACTTACCACTCTACCGTTCGTCGTGTAATGCACACCTCTCCTATGGACTTCATTGTGTTGCCATCGAGAATACTCTCGGTTACGCACCACTTGACGATAAGTATCATGTGACCAATTGCGCTGGGCACGTGAACGATAGTCATAATCTACATAAACATAACGGTCGTGCCATCTAAAACCACCATAATAAAATGCTGGTCTGATGTAATAACGTGGGCTCCAATAGACGCCATTGTGCCAAGCATAGTGACTGGGCGAGTGCCAATAATAAGGAGGATAAGCCTCCCACCACCAGTTTCCATAAACCACGCGGGTGTCATAATATGGCACATAAATCACTTCTTTTTGCACAGTTTGGATAGTGATTTCGTTGTTATCTTGTGCCACCTCGACATATTCATTATTTTGCAAATTACCTTGGGCATAAGCTTTTTGACGAAGGTTTTGCACAGTGGCAAGTACTTGTGCTTCGTTACTTAAAAAGGCATCACCTAAACCCTGTAACCAATCCAAGTCCTCACTGAATTTTTGCAACAAGTCATTAAAAGGCACCAAGGCTTTTACACTGGGATCCCAGTCTTTATCCTCAACCGCATTTAAGGCTTGATCTTCATCTAGGTCTTTGTTTGCTTCACGCCAGCGAGCTGCTTGGATAATTTCCAGCGGATAGGTTGCAGCAACAAGTATGTGGGATAACAAGGTATCGGGATAAAGAGCAATAGGCGCCAGCATTTGATCGAGTTCAGCTTGATTTAGCTCAACATTTTGCTGTTCGCTGGTGAGTAAGGAGTCTTCACTGGCTACAATTGTTTCTTGCGCCTGAAGGCTAATAGGCACAAAACTCAACGCCGCGAACAGGGTCACTAAGGACATAGCTCGTTTGAAATTGACTGTGGGCTTCGACATATTCGTATCCTACTTAAATGGCCAAGTAATAAGTTACTTGGCTAACTTAGGCTTAGTTATAAGCCTAAGGTGCTTAACCAAAACTGAATGCAACATTAAGCTAGTATACTTTTTAGGATTTAAAATTATTTTAGCAAATGTGGATCAAACTCGTGGCCGAGCTTTTCAGTTTTGGTACGGATGTAACCACGATTATCATCGGTGATGCCATGATCAATCGGCGTTCTTTCGGCCACTTCTATACCTAAGGCTTCCAGAGCTGCACGTTTTTTAGGGTTATTGGTCATCAAATTAACTTTGCTTACCACTAGTTTATCGAGCATTAGTTTGCAAATGCCGTAGTCACGCATATCGGCGTCAAAACCAAGATGTTCGTTAGCTTCTACTGTGTCCATGCCACTGTCTTGTAATTTATATGCACGGATTTTGTTTAACAAACCTATGCCACGACCTTCTTGGCGTAAATACAGTAATACGCCTTTGCCATGGGCGACGATATTTTGTAAGGCTTTTTCAAGTTGGGCGCCACAGTCGCAGCGGGTACTAAATAAAGCATCGCCGGTCAGACATTCCGAATGAATACGGATCGGCACAATGTCATCGGCTTGCCACTGGCCAAAAGATAAGGCGACGTGTTCTTGTTGAGTGGCTGTTTCAACAAAACCATGAATGTAAAAAAGCCCCCAGCGTGTGGGCAATTTGGCCGAGCTGACGTATTCGTATAAAGGTAAAGATGCTGTTGCGTTCAAAAAATAGACTCTTAAGTAAAAACACTACTACTTTGCTGTTCTCAATATGGGCATGTTTTGCTGTTTTACAAGTTAATTCCTGACTTGAGTTAGCCTAAGCTTTGAAATTCTGTCAATGCACTTGGTTTGCTGATCCCGTAACCCTGTGCGTAATCAATGCCCATTTTGCCAAGCTCAACCAATATTTCCGGTGACTCAACAAATTCAGCCACGGTTTCCATACCCATGGCTTTGGCGACATCGTTGATTGAGTTCACCATGGCCATGTCGATGGGATCTAGCAAAATATCTTTCACAAAACTGCCATCAATTTTTAGTTGATCAACGGGTAGAGTCTTTAAATAGGCATAAGACGAGAAACCGCTGCCAAAATCATCCAGTGCAAAAAAGCAGCCTAAACGATGGAAAGTATTAATGAACTCTAAGGTTTCATCCATCTTAATAATGGCCATGCTCTCAGTAATTTCAAAACATATTTTTTGATAAGGGATCGAGTACTTTTCGAAGGCATTTAAGATAAATAATTTCAAATCTTTGTCAGCCAAGGAGTGGCCACTTAAATTGATATTACAACGAGTAAGTTGCTCTTTATGACTGGGGTTGGCAGCTAACCACTGAAAATAATGCTGAATAACCCAACGATCTATTTGTGAGGTAAGATTGTAACGTTCGGCAGCAGGCAAAAAGGTATTGGGCGTAATAATTTGGCCATCCTTGTCACGCATTCTGAGTAATATCTCATAGTGATGCCCACTGGTATTCTTTTTGAGAGATTGATAGTGCTGATAATAAAGCTCAAAACTGTTGTTTTGCAGAGCATGATTGATATTTGTAACCCAACTTATTTCTGACTCATAACGTTGCATGTGCTCGTCATTAAATGAATAAGTATGAATTTGGTTTCGGCCACGTTCTTTGGCGATATAACAGGCTGAGTCAGCCATACTAAGTAGTTGTTCGGGTGATTTAATATCTTGATGCCAAGGAACTTGCCCAATGCTCACACCTAAGGTGAATATGCGGTTGTCCCAGATAAAGCGAAACTCTTTGACCGCATTCAGTAATTTGTTAGCTACCAGGTAGGCCATTTGTGCATTATCATCTTCGAGTAATACACCAAATTCATCGCCGCCTAAACGGGCCAATATGCCTTTGTCATGGACGACATCGTTAAGCTTCTGCGCCAATTGTTTGATCAACAAATCACCGGCTTTGTGACCACAGGTATCGTTAACCACCTTAAACTGATCTAAATCCATGTATAACAAGGTGATTTCACTGTTATTCGCTTGAGCTTGTTTCAAACCATTTTTTAAACGTCGTTCAAACTCGCGTCGATTAAATACTCCGGTTAGTGAATCATGAGTGGCAAGAAATTCTAGGCTGATATCTGATTGTTTGCGTTCGGTAACATCAAAAATCGAACCAAATAGATATTTTTGGTTATTTTCCTGTTTAATTTGCCCTGAAATGGAAAACCAAAATTCGCTGCCATCATTACGTACTCCGCGTAACTCTTTGCCTATGACTTTGCCGTTTTGGTGGATCTCACCTAATAACAATTCACGATCTAAGGGATCGGCATAAAATTCACTGGCGTTGCTGACCTGTTGCAACATTTGTATCTCATTTTCATAGCCAAACAAGCTACACATGGCGGGATTAACGGTAATTAACTTGCCTTCTAAGGTTGAGGTATAAAGCCCTTCCGCGGAGTTACGAAATAGCTCATAAAAATGCTGTAAATCGCTAATGGTACTTTGTTGTTTAAGTTGTTGGCGCTGAGTTAATACTCGCTCATGGGCTTCAATGGCTAAGGCAATCAGTAAAATAGAACCAATGGATGCTAGGCTAAAAAACCAACTGAGTGAGGCGTTTATTAAGGTACCGCTGACATAAAAACTAACTTGGATAAAATTGATGAAGGTTGCACTAAATAGGGCAAAAGTGCCTAGCCAGTTAGGCATAACTTTGTCTTTTTTATGGTAGAACACGGCTAAACAAGCGAGCAGTAATGCGGCTAACATCGCCAGCACAATGGCTACTGACAATTGTTTAAAACTATTTTGCATTAAACCACTGGCAATGGTGAAAAAACCCAACAAATAGGCGCAATAACGCCATAAGGTCGGCACCCTTTCGAGAATGGCAAAAGCCACTTTGGCTGTGGAGATCAGTAACATGCCAAACAATAGATTATTAACATTGGCAATATAAGCGCTAATGCCGCTGAGCTGACTTATCACCCCAATAACATTTAAAAACAGCAGTAAATACAAACCACAAGATACTGAAAACCAAAAGCGTACTGGGCTGCGTAAAAACACATAAGTAATTAAAAAATAGCTGGCTAACAAACTTAAGCCGCCACACAAATAACCAATCAAAACCAAATTAAATTGTTCATCAGCTAACAAGGTTGATTGGGTTGCTAACTCAATCGGAAATACTAAAGGGCCGTCGTCGGCGATCTTAAAATATACATTGATATGGCTACGTGGAGCAGGGCTGAGCGGCACTACAAAAAATCGGTGATTGATGGGACGTTTATTGATGTCGCGATTAGCGCCCATCAGATAAGAACTTAGAATGCGGTTTTTATCATCAAGTATATAAACATCAACGTAATTCAGTTGGGGATTACCAATACTCAGAAAATAATGTTGATTGCTGTTGGTATTAAAAGCTAATTGCAATTTCCCCCACAAACTTTTATTGGCGCTTAAGGGTTTTGCGTCGTATGTATCTTGCCAACTATCAAGGGATTGAATATCAGATAATTGGCTATTACTTTGGGCTACGCGCCAAGTGGTATGGCTGGTTACATCAATGCTGCGTTCACCATCGGCTATTTGCAGTACGGTTGAGGGCTCTTGAGCATCCGCAATTCGCGGCCATGCCAATAGCAGCAGAAACACTAAAAACGGCTTTAGCATTGTGCTCATTGTCATGGTGTTTTCCATCTACTCATCATTACCACTGCATATTAAAACATTATATTTCGATGAATACGTTTGACTGGCGCGGGTTGGCTCCAGAGTTTAGGGGAGGTGAATAAGCCCTTAGCTACTACAAGATATCTCAAGTTCTTTACCCCAATCTGGTGGTTGAGCCGCGAATCTATCATGTTCCGGATTTTCATCAAAGGGTTGTGATAGTGCCGCAAGAAATTGTTCGAATAAAGTAAAATCCCCTTGCTCGGCTTTATCTATCACTTGTTGCGCCAGATAGTTGCGTAAGATCACTTTAGGA
Organism: Paraglaciecola hydrolytica; assembly: GCF_001565895.1. Taxonomy (GTDB): domain Bacteria; phylum Pseudomonadota; class Gammaproteobacteria; order Enterobacterales; family Alteromonadaceae; genus Paraglaciecola; species Paraglaciecola hydrolytica. The sequence goes on along the minus strand of NZ_LSNE01000005.1, from coordinate 735,392 downwards.
TTGTGCGCCAGCATGCTGAGCCTGCGCTCAGTTGTACTCCATTGCTGTTCTGCTAAAGTTTGTTCGAGCATCGTTGCCCATTTGTCAAAACGCGGGCGATCAATAAATTGATCTCTTAGCGTGGGGTCGTTTAGCGCAGGATCAAACTTAGACAATAGTCTGAACATCACAGTGTAATCCTTATGCTCGGTAACTAACATATCCAGCCACTCGTTAATAAGCCCTGAATTATTGGCGTGATTGGGCTGCAAACCACATTTGGCACGCATGACTCGGCCATATTCATCTAACAAAGAGGGTTCGTATTCTTGCAAAATGCGAGTAATTTCTCCTCTACTAAGATGAGGAGTAAAGGCTTGCGCTAAGGCATTGAGGTTCCACAAACCAATACCCGGCTGACTATCAAAAGAATAACGTCCCTGAGGATCGGAATGGTTACAAATAAAATCAGGTTTAAAATCGTCTAAAAAAGCATAGGGACCAAAATCAAAGGTAATACCGTGAATCGACATGTTATCGGTATTCATCACCCCGTGATTAAAACCATAGGCCTGCCATTTGGCGATCATCACCGCCGTATCTTTGACAATTTTAGTCAGCATGGCTGCATAAGGGTTAGCCGCAGTAGCGCACTCTTGAAAATGGTATTGAAAACTGTAGTCAAATAAACGCTGTAATTTATCGCTTTGGCCACTGTGATAAAAATATTCAAAATGGCCAAAACGCAGATGGCTTTGACATATTCGTAGTAACATCGCGCCCATTTCGGATTTTTCGCGGTAAACCAGCTCGTCGCTGGCGATTAAACATAAGGCCCTAGAGCTGGGTATGCCTAAATGAAACAAGGCTTCACTGGCTAGATATTCACGTATGCTGGAGCGTAGTACCGCACGACCATCGGCAAAACGTGAATAAGGTGTTTGTCCCGCCCCCTTAAGATGTAAATCCCAGCGTTTACCGTCTGGGCTGACGACTTCAGTTAACAGTAATCCCCGGCCATCACCCAAATCGGGGTTCCAATGGCCAAACTGATGCCCGCCATATTTTTGTGCCACAGCATATTGAGTTAAAGGGCTATCGACAGCCAATAGCTGTTCTAACATAAGCTGCTTATCCTGCCACTGTGTTGGTAAACCCAACTGAGTCAGCAAAGATTGATTTATGCTAACAACACGAGCATTCTTTAGAGCTTGGGGCTTTACCCGAGTGACAAGTTCACTTAGGTCAGTGGCATAAGAATGTTGTAAAATCATGCTAATAGGTGTTCCAATTAGGTTAGTTAGTGTAAATCAAAGGCTTAAAATAAGGATCAATATGCAATTCAGTAAAAAATTAGTTTTATCAATCGGTGTTATTGTTAGTGGTTTGTGCACCTTCTCAGCATCAGCTGCCGATATTCAGGCTGGTAAAAGCAAAGCGGTGACCTGTAATGCTTGTCATGGTAACAACGGTATCTCGATGCTCCCCATGTATCCTAACTTAGCAGGGCAAAAAGAGCAGTATTTGATTTTACAGTTAAAAGCTTTTAGAGACGGCGAGCGTAAAAATATGCTGATGTCTCCTATGTCAACAGGTTTAAGCGATACTGATATTGCTAACTTGTCGGCTTATTACGCCAGCCTCGACCCAGCGGGTAAGTAATAGTTATTACTGCACGTATTAATAAGGCAAAACATGACATCAATAGATGAGTTCAGTGCGATTACGCAGTTTATTATTGAACTGGAAAAGCTCAAAAACGTTGAACGACGAATTAAACCGGTTGGTTTAAGCCGTTACGAGAACAGTGCGGAGCACAGCTGGCATATCGCCTTGTTGGCACTCACACTGACACGTTTTTCTGCACAAGCTGTGGATGAACTCAAAATAGTCACTATGTTGTTACTCCATGATATTGTTGAAATTGATACGGGTGACAAATTTGCGTATGACGCTAATCATGATGATTTTGCCAATGAACATCAGGCAGCAATTCGTTTGTTTAACTTGCTGCCTGAATCACTGGGCCATAAATTTTTGCAACTGTGGGAAGAATTTGAACAAGCACAAAGTCCTGAAGCTCAATTTGCTAAAGCTATTGATAGGTTAATGCCTGTGTTACAAAACTTGCACAATGGCTGCCAAAGCTGGCTAGAGCACGGTATTAGCGTTAAACAGATACTGACAAAAAACGCAGCCATTGAAAAAGCCAATCCTCAGTTGTGGCAGTGGATTAAACAGCAAGTTATCAGTCAAGGCGCCGCAGTTGGTTTAAAACTCGAATAAAAACCTAGCGAAATATGATCTGAAAAAGAGGTTAATTCGTAGTGGCTAGTTGCAAAGTAAAACCCTCTCTCAATTAAGGAAACAGCCATGTTAACCCTGCATCACTTAAACAATTCCCGCTCACAACGTATTTTGTGGATGCTTGAAGAACTCGGTTTGCAATACGAAATAATAAAGTATGAAAGAGACGCAATAAGCAATCTAGCACCGCCAGCCTTAAAACAAATTCATCCTTTAGGTAAGTCGCCAGTGTTAACTGACGGAGTCATTACACTGGCTGAATCAGGGGCAATTATTGAATATCTTGCACAACACTATGGGCAAAGCTTGCTTCCTGCTCAGGATAGCGAAGCGGGCCGACAATATCGTTTTTGGCTGCATTTTGCTGAAGGCTCATTAATGCCACCTTTGGTCGCCAAATTAGTGTTTGATAAAGTACGGGCAAATGCCAAACCCTTTTTTGTTAAAATGGTTGCCAACAAAATTGCTGACAAAGTGATGGGCGCGTATTTTGGTCCAAACATAAAAGCTAATTTACAGTTTATCGAGCAGCATCTTACTGATAATGAGTGGTTTGCGGGAGACAGTTTGTCGGGTGCGGATTTCCAAATGAGTTTTCCCTTGGAAGCGTCAATTGCCCGTGGCGCAGCCATGCAATGCCCCCATGTGCTCTCTTATGTAAAGCGCATTCATGCTCGCCCTGCTTATCAAGCTGCTTTAGTCAGAGGTGGCGAATACGCCTATGCTTAAGGTTTGTATGCTGTATGTTTTGTGATTAGCTTTGAATGCGCCCAGTATAAAGCTGAGCGCAACGTAGAAAAGTAACTAAGAAGATGGCAGAAAATATTGGTATTTAGTTATTCAGCCTCATCTTCAATTTCAATACCCATTTCGCGCATCTGCCGCTGGGCTTCTTGCGGAATGTGTTGCTCATTATCTTTATCTAAGTCTTCGTCATTGGGTAAGGGTTGACCAGTGAAAGCATGCAGAAATGCCTCACATAACAACTCTGAATTAGTGGCGTGACGCAAATTATTAACCTGACGACGGGTGCGTTCATCGGTTAGTACCTTGAGTACTTTGAGGGGAATCGACACCGTCACCTTTTTTACTAATTCACTCTTCTTACCGTGATCAGCATAAGGGTGAATATATTCGCCGTTCCATTTTGTTGTATTTGCCATAGGTACTCACTTTTATCTTTCTTATACAGGGAAATTCTAACGAAAACCGGCAAAAGGTCAACGATAGACTGCTAAACATCTTGACGTCTTTACGTGTAAAGTTTAGTTTAGACGTCTAAACGGCTAAATATTAAATTGGAGTTAACATGGTGTCATATGCACAAGGCATAGATGCATTAAATCAGTCCTTATCAGAAGTGAAGGGAATTAATGTCTCGTTTGAATTTTTTCCGCCTAAAACAGATGCCATGGAACAAACATTATGGAAATCAGTTGAACGCTTGGCTCCTTTAAAACCGGCATATATGTCGGTAACTTATGGTGCCAATAGTGGTGAGCGTGATCGTACTCACGATGTCGTTAAACGTATTCAAGCAGAAACAGGCATTGCTGCTGTACCGCATTTGACTTGCGTTGATGCTACGAAAGAAGAGTTAATTCAGATAGCCAAAGATTATTGGGCAAGTGGCATTCGCAAAATTGTAGCCTTACGTGGTGATTTACCTCCCGGTATCGAAAAACCTCAATCTTATGCCTCTGATCTTGTCGCCCTGCTAAAAAGTGTAGCGGATTTTGATATTGCCGTTGCGGCCTATCCAGAAAAACATCCTGAAGCGCCTAACAGTCAATTTGATTTATTAAATCTAAAACGTAAAGCAGATGCAGGGGCGACCGAAGCCATCAGTCAGTTTTTCTTTGATGCCGAAGTGTTTTTACGTTTTAGAGACCGAGCTGCCGCTGCGGGTATCGATCTGGATATCATTCCGGGTATCTTGCCTGTGACGAATTATCAGACGCTACAACGTTTTGCCGGTTTTACTAACGTGCATGTGCCTCAGTGGTTACACAAAATGTATGACGGCTTAGAGCAGGACGACCAGACCACGCGTAATTTGATGGGCGCTAGCATTGCGATGGACATGGTTAAAGTATTAGCTAAAGAAGGTATTCGCAATTTCCATTTTTATACCTTAAATCGCAGTGAATTAAGTTATGCCATCTGTCATATGTTAGGTGTCAGAGCTGACAAATAATATTTGTTTGTACTGGGCAATGGCACTCATATCAAACTATTAAAATTACAGACTATTGGTTAAGCTGTGTGCTCTGTCGTTATTAGATTTGGTGTTAGTGTGTTATGCAACAGTTAGATGATTGGCAAAATGAGTTAAAACATAAAAGCGCCACAGCCTGGGCGTTTTTGCGTTTATTTGGCCAACATTGTCGGCAAGACAATATTACCGTATCGGCAGGGCACTTAGCCTATGTATCGTTATTGTCTCTTGTACCTTTTATCATGGTATTTTTCACCATACTCTCGGCTTTTCCGGCTTTTTCTGAGGTTCGGGGCGACTTAGAGGCCTTGATATTTGGTAATTTGTTACCGCAGGCGAGTGACTCATTACAGAAATACATGACAAAGTTTGTAGGTAATGCATCAGGGATGGGCGCTGTGGGCATTGCGTCACTGGTGGTGGTAGCTTTGTTGCTAATCTCTAATATTGATAAAACCTTAAATCGCATTTGGCAGGCCAAAAGCGAAAGACCAATCATCTTTACCTTTGCCATTTATTGGATGGTACTGACTCTGGGCCCCTTGTTGATTGGTTCAAGTGTATTGGTGAGCTCCTACATTATTGGTTTAGCAAACTACGCCAACGAGTATACTCCTGGTTTAGCAACCTTATTACTCAAGTCTGTACCAATCTTGGCCTCTATAAGCGCGTTTTTTCTGCTGTATATGTTGGTGCCGAATAAAAGAATCAAACCTGTGCATGCAGTGTCTGGGGCATTTGTTGCCGCCATTTTATTCGAATTATCTAAAAAAGCCTTTGCGATTTATATCACTAGTTTTCCATCGTATCAGTTAATTTACGGGGCCTTGGCGGTTATTCCCATTTTGTTTGTATGGGTTTATTTATCGTGGATAGTGGTATTGGTGGGCGCAGAATTTACCCACGTATTAGAGATTTTTTTACATGAAGAACCAGAAAATCTATACCTTGATGAAGCTGATGATGATTCGCGAGAATCATCACCGCAGCTTAAGATAAAAGGGCCTTAATATAGACCGCGTGCCCGTGCTTCTTCTTTAGTCACGATAATTTTACCAATGGGCATGGGCGCCATCAGTGCAAATTTAATGTGTTGAATGGCAAAAGGAATACCTATGATAGTAATTGCACATAAAAAGGCTGAGATTAAATGGCCTATAGCCAGCCAAATTCCAGCAACAACAAACCAAATAATATTACCTAAAAAACCTAAACTACCGGTACCAATGTCATCACGCCCGTTGTAAGCTGCGCGACTTACTGCTACACGGCCAAAAGGCCAAAACATCAATAAACCAAAATTGAACGCAGCGCGTCCCCAAGGAATGCCTATGATGGTAATAAACATGAGAATGCCCCACAACATATAAGCTAAACCCATAAAAATACCGCCAAAAATCCACCAAATAATATTTAATATAAACGACATAAATTTTGTTCCTTTGCATGAGTGGTTACTCAGGATAAAAATGAGCGACATTAAGTCGGTACTTTGCACCTAATTATTTTGTTAATCTAATCGATTCACAGTCACTAAACAAATAAGAAGAGTAACTTCTGATGAGCGAGCTTTATCCTGCGATCAAACCTTTTGATAGCCAGATGTTAGCAGTAGGTCAAGGTCATACTTTATATCTTGAGCAAACAGGTAATCCAAAAGGTTTGCCAGTACTGTTTTTGCATGGAGGACCTGGAGCCGGTATAGGCGAAGAGTATCGACGTTTTTTTGATCCACAATTGTACCGTATTATTGGATTTGACCAGCGTGGTTGTGGCCGTTCTATGCCTTTTGGTCAATTACAGGAAAATACCAGTCAACGCCTGATTGAAGATGTCTTGGCGATCAAACAACACCTGCAGATAGATACCTGGTTATTGTTTGGTGGTTCATGGGGCTCGACCCTAGCTTTGTTAGTGGCGATTTCTCAGCCAGAAGCTGTATCTGGTTTGATCTTACGCGGGATTTTTTTGGCGCGCCAACAAGATTATGCTTGGTTTCTAGATCCCGATGGTGGAGCTGCTCAGCTTTTTCCGGACTACTACCAAGATTTTCTCCAGCCTATAAAAGAGTCGTTAACAAGCCAAAATATTGTGGATGCTTATTATCATATCTTCACCAGCGGAGACGATGTCAGTAAGATGGCCGCGATTAAAGCCTGGTATTTGTGGGAAACCCGCATCAGCAGACTACATGTACAAGTCGATGAAGAAAACTTAGTACCAGATGTGCACCACGCCATCAGTCTAGCTATTTTAGAATGTCATTATATTAAATATCAGTGTTTTATCGACGAAAACTATATTCTTAAACAACTCGATAAAATCAGTCATATACCGACCAATATAATTCATGGACGTTATGATAGTGTATGTAAGCTAGAGGCGGCTTATAGCTTGCATCAGGGTTTAAACAATAGCCAACTAACCATAGTGCCAGAAGCGGGGCACAGTGCTTTTGAAACAAAAACATCGGCCGCATTATGTATGGCAACTAAGGCCATGGCGTCGTTTTTAAGAGAGGATAAATGAAGGGCTTAATTCAACGGGTTAAATACGCCAAAGTGGAAGTATCGGGTGAGATAGTCGGTGAGATACAACATGGTTTGTTGGTATTACTGGGCGTTGAACAGAGCGACACTAAACAAAGCGCTGAAAAATTGTGTAAAAAGATCCTCAATTATCGGGTGTTTGCGGACGAAGCAGATAAGATGAATTTGAATATTCAACAAGTCGGTGGCTCGTTGCTGGTGGTATCGCAGTTTACGTTAGTGGCAGATACGCAAAGTGGTAACCGACCGAGCTTTTCCAGTGCAGCACCAGCTGCTGTGGGCAAGGAGCTGTATGATTATTTTGTGGACTTAGTTGGAAATTCATTAACACCTTGTCAAACCGGTGTCTATGCGGCTGATATGCAGGTTACTTTGCAAAATGACGGTCCGGTTACTTTCATGCTACAAGTATGATTTGCCGCTGACGCGGTAATAGGCTTTAATAGTCGGCTCGCTGCTTTCTGCGGAAAGGGCTTTGGTAAGAATAAGAGAGTGTTGGATCTATGTATAAAATTGACACGCCTGTTAGTGAGCAAGATTTTAATCAGTATTTTGAGCTACGCTGGAAAATGCTGCGCAAACCTTGGAATTATCCCTTGGGCTCAGAAAAAGACGAGTATGAACTTGTCAGCCAACATCGCATGATCCGTAATAGACAAGGCGAAGTAGTGGCTGTAGGACGTGTGCATATGAATTCTTCCGATGAGGCGCAAGTTCGGCACATCGCAGTGGATAAAGAATATCAGGGCAAGGGCTTAGCCAAGTTAATCTTAGCCTCACTTGAAGCGTTTGCCCGAGAGGAAGGCGCGGTTAGGATAGTGACCAATAGCCGTCAAATTTCCATTCCATTTTTTGCAAGTTCAGGTTTCGAAATAGAAAAAGAAGTCTCTAATGAATTGGGTAAACTAAAACGTCAGCAGATGGTAAAAAGGTTAACGAGTACTAACACTATATTATTGCATCCTAAATGGTGTCGGCAGTTGCAGGATACTTGGTATGAAACCATTCCTATCAGTGAGCAAATGGGCATTAAAATCCATCAGTATTCAGGTAAAACCTTTGAAACCAGAGCATCATTAAATAAAAATATTAATCTGCATGGCACCATGTTTGCGGGCAGTATTTTCTCGCTCGCTACATTGACTGGCTGGGGCATGATATATTTGCAGCTCAAAGAAAAGGGCTTAGAAGGTGACATCGTGTTGGGTGATGGCAATATTCATTACCATAAACCTATAACTATGCAGCCTAGGGCCTTGTGTAATATTGAATCACTGAACGGTAAGTTTGATCCTTTGCTGAAAAATAAAAAGTGTTTTATCAAATTACAGGTGGCGATTTTAGATGGCGATACCGCGGTAGCGGAATTCTCAGGGATGTTTGGTATCTTACCCCTTAAAGCCAAGGCGTAAGTCGCTAAAACGAAGTAACTAAGTTAAATTTTTGACAATAAAAAAGCGCGTATAACGCGCTTTTTTAATGATATCTTTTTACTGATTTAGGCCATCATGGCGCTTTGCAGTTTTTTCATCGCATTTTTTTCTATTTGACGAACTCGCTCAGCAGATACCTGATATTTATCAGCTAAATCTTGCAAGGTGATTTTGTCATCTGAAAGCCAGCGTGTCTGGATAATAAACTGACTACGATCATCTAATGTTTTGAGCGCAGAATAAAGTTTATCTGAGGCATTGGAATCCCAATTTGCGTTAACCACATCTGTTTCGACATCGGCGCTTTTATCTTCCAAGTATTGAACAGGAGCAAAGCTAGCGCTTTCATCGTCATCGTTAGTTAAATCAAACGCTTGATCTTGGCTGCTCATACGAGCTTCCATTTGTAAGACTTCTTTAGTACTTACGCCTAGCTCTTCAGCAACCTTCTGTACTTCTGCATGAGTAAACCAGCCAAGGCGTTTTTTATTTTTGCGTAGATTGAAAAACAATTTACGTTGAGCCTTAGTGGTCGCTACTTTGACGATGCGCCAGTTACGTAAAACAAATTCATGAATTTCGGCTTTTATCCAGTGCACTGCAAAAGATACCAACCTAACACCCATAGTAGGATCAAAACGTTTTACCGCTTTCATCAGACCGATATTACCTTCTTGGATAAGATCTGCCTGAGGTAAACCGTAACCCGAATAGGATTTGGCGATATGCACCACAAAGCGCAGATGCGACATAATCAGCTTACGTGCGGCTTGTAAGTCATCATCTTGTTGTAATTTTTCAGCAAGGCTACGCTCTTCGTCAGCGGTGAGCATACTAATGCTACTTACAGCTTGAATGTAAGTTTCGATGCTGCCTGTTTGAGGGACAGTCAATGTCAATGTGCGTAAATCTGTACTCATAGTTACCTCGTATTACACAGTGGCCCTTAGCGTATCAAAATATGGCTAATTGTGCGACCTAAAATGAATTATTAAAACTATGCAATAGACCATCACTTTCGAAAAAAATTGCATGCCCAAGTTTATGGCATCAAAAAAATAAAATTCAATGGTGGGATCAAAATTTAGTTTTATGGGGATCGACGTAGTTCTGTGCGGTCAAAAATGGCCAAGTCTGAAATTAACATAAATACAGGTGAATGCGCATTTTTTTGTGAGTTTTCCACGTATATTAATTAAACAGTTTGTAAATTTGGACTGAGCATTTAAGATACTGTTTTTAAGTATAGGGATCTCGATAAACCAATGGTAGCATGCAGTACAGCTCAATCGATATCTACAATGAAGTAATAAAGAGTTTATAGGATGACAATGTTCGCGTTTATCGCTCGACAACCTGTTTTAGACAGAGAAAAAGAAGTATTTGCTTATGAACTGATTTTTCGCGATGGAAAAAATAATTGTTATCCTGATGATGAGCGAGATGCTACTACTGCTAAATTAATCGCAAAAAATTACTTACATTTAGGTTTAGATGACATTTCCTGTAACAAAAAATCATTTATTAATTTCCAGCCAGAGCGTGTTTTACAAGGTTTTCCTCCTTCCTTAGATCCTGAAAATGTCATTGTTGAACTTTATGATGGCGTATTTAATCACGATAGTTTACTGAGCATATGCAAACACGTTAACAAAATGGGTTTTAAACTGGCGATCGAAGATCATCGGCTTGATCCAAAATGGAATGATTTTCTGCCTTATATCGATATGATTAAGGTTAATACCACGCAAAGTGATTACGAAACCGTCGCAAAAAATGTACATCGCTATAAAGATACTAATGTTCAATTAATTGCCGAAAAGATAGAAACCCAGCAAGATTTTGCGATCTATAAGGATATGGGGTTTGATTATTTCCAAGGATATTTTTTTGCTAGACCTGAAGCGGTAAGTCAAAAAAACCTGCCAACGTCTAAATTGACCTTAGTTGAATTAATGGGCGCGAGTTCCAGCGCTTCCTTTGATATTGACAGTATTAATGGTGTGATTGAGCATGATGTAGGTTTGTCCTATATGTTGTTGCGCTTTATCAACAACCCTATGATCAACAAACGTTATAAAATTACTTCTTTGCGCCATGCATTAAATTACATGGGTGAGGTTGAGATTAAAAAATTCATTGCCCTGCTGGCTTTAGCTAACTTAAGTGATGATAAACCCAGTGAATTGATCCATTTGTCATTGGTAAGGGCTAAATTTTGTGATTTGGTTGGAATTGAAAAAAATCTGGGCTCCAATCCTCCTTTAGGATTTTTAGTGGGTTTGTTTTCATTGCTTGATGCCTTACTTGATCAAGATATGCGCTCACTAATTGATAAACTGCCTCTCGTGGATGAGGTCAAAATCGCTTTATGTGGTGGGCAAAACGATTTGTCGATGTATTTGCTTTTGGTCAAAGCTTTTGAAAGTGGTAACTGGCTGAAAGTGATCCGTTTAGCCAAAATTTTAGAAATCGATCAAAAACGCCTGCATAGTTTGTTTAACGAAGCCATTATTTGGGGTAACGGCGTACGTAAATCCATATCCCCCCATTTTCCGGAAAGCAAAACCTAAAACACTAGTATGAGTAAGCGCTTTGCAACAACAGAGTTTGAATTAAACGCTAGGTAAAGTGGTGCTGATTAGGTGTTCGTATACCAGTGCAGTTTCGACGTGGTTTACTTCGTTAATCGCTGTAATTTGATTAAATACAAAGTCACGTAAATGCGCTGTGTCGCTGACACTGACGTGTACCAGAAAATCAAGATTACCGCCCATATGATAAAGACTTAAGACCTCGGGTAGTGCATTCCATTTTTGCTGTAAACCGTCCACGGTTTCACGATTATGGTCCGATAAACGCACGGAAATCATGGCTTGGATGTTACCACCGAGTGCTTGTAAATCGACTCGTAACTGAGAACCCAGAATAATATTATCAGCCTGTAACTTTTTTATTCGCTCTAAGCATGATGACGGCGCCAGGCTAACTTGTTCGGCGATATCTTTGTTATTCAGTCGAGCATCTTGATACAACAATGCCAGTATGGCCAAATCTGTGTTATCTAAGCTTCTTCTTGACATAATATTCATCGTTTCCCTGGGCAAAAGCTGCCTAAAATGGCATTACATTTAGCACCAGTGACACTGGCTAAGCTACCCTCTATGCGATTAACATGAGCATAAGCTAACCAAGCAAAAGCCATCGCTTCGACGGCATCTGGGTCAACCCCGAGTTCGTCAGTGGTAAATACCTCACACTCATGTAGGTGAGACTCCAAACATTCCATCAAAAATTCATTTTTAGCGCCACCACCACAAACATAAACTTGTTCGACATCAGGAAATTTACAAATTTCATTAGCGATAGTACGGCTGGTAAACATGGCTAAGGTAGCCTGGATCACTTGAGGGTCATTGATTTCAGGATGTTGTAATAGCTGTTGCTGCAACCACGACATATTAAAGAGTTCGCGCCCAGTGCTTTTAGGGGCGGGTAAGGAAAAATAGGGATGCAAACACAAGGTGTTTAATAAGGTAGGTGAAAAAGAACGTTGAGCGGCCCATGCTCCCTTAGCGTCATAATGTTTGCCGGTATGCTTTTTACACCATAGATCCATTAAGGTATTACCCGGGCCAGTATCATAACCAATAACTTCAGTTGAGTCTTTTTGCGGCAGATAAGTAATATTGGAAATACCACCTATATTGACTACAACTCGAGATTGCTTATTACTAAAAACCGAATGATGAAAAGCCGGTACCAAAGGTGCGCCTTGGCCTCCTAACGCAATATCCTTACGTCGAAAGTCAGCGACTACATCAATTTCTGTTAATGCAGCTAAGGTATTAGGATCACCTATTTGCAAACTAAAACCATGTGGCCCTTCGGGAAGGTGGCGGATAGTTTGGCCATGAGAGCCCATCGCTATTACCTGATCTGCCCGAATATAATTATCTTTTAAGACGGTTAAAGCCGCATCTGCAAACAGTTGCGCTACCGCCCGATCTGCATGACCCATGCGCACGATTTCATTGCTGCCTGGTGTGCACAACTGATGCAATTCTTCAAGTAAGACGGCAGGATAGGGAAAAGTCTGGCAATCCAATAAGTGAGGATGGGGAGTGCTAAAATCGACCAGCGCAACATCTACACCATCCATGCTTGTTCCGGACATCAAGCCCAGATATAACTGCGACACAGTTACTCTCCTGCTAATTCATCGCCAGCATAATACGTTTGCTATTATTGAGTTGTTGCAATACTTGATCCGCAATACGGGCAAAAGATGCTGCCTGAGATTTTTCGATAGGTTCAGCTTTGGGTAAGGTCACGGTACGTGGATTACGATGTACACCATCCACTAAAAATTCGTAATGTAAGTGAGGCGCTTCTGCCATGCCGGTTGCGCCAACATAGCCAATGACTTGACCTTGTCTTACTTTGGCCCCATTTTTAACCGCACTTTTAGAAAAATGCAGGTACTTAGTGACGTATCTATCACCATGTTGAATAAACACATAGTTACCATTGAAACGGTTGTATCCGGCCTGAATCACTTTACCATCACCGGCCGCTACTACTGGAGTGCCGTTTGCCGCTCTGTAATCAATCCCATTATGGGGTTTATAACGTTTTTGAATTGGATGAAAACGGTTCGGATTAAAATTAGAGCTAATATATTTAAAGTTTACGGGTGCCCGTAAAAAACTTTTACGCAGACTACGCCCTTCTGGTGTGTAAAAATTACCATCAGAGTGGCGAACGGCAGTATAAACTTCGCCTTGATTAACAAACTGGGCGGCGACTATCGCGCCATTTTCAATAAACTCGCCATCGATATAACGTTCTTCAAACATCACATGAAAACTATCGCCGGCTCTAAGTTCAAGCGCAAAGTCGATATCCCAACCAAAAATGTCGGCTAAACCCATGATCTGGCTTTCCGATAAATTGGCTTTGATACCGGCATTCCAAAAACTACTTTGAATTTCGCCCTGAGTATAATTAACACGGGTATCAACTTGTTTAGACTCAACATGACCCGAAAAGCTATTGTCGACATTTCTTTTTAAAATCAAGGTTTCGATAGGAGAATACACATAACTTAAAGATTGCAACTGCGCGTCTTTATCAATTTCCAGCCCCAGTGATTCTCCTGGCAGCAGGTTAAGTAGTTGTTTAGCATAATTATTTACTTTGGAAACACGATAGGTTTCTTGGGGACTCAAACCTGCCCGGGCGAATATTTTGGCGAGGTTGTCACCTTTTTTAACTTTATAAACCTGGCGCTCTACCGTGTTATCAAAGGCACTAATTTCAGCAACAGGTAAATTATCAAAATCGACTTCTAAATCGTAACGTTTGCCAATTTCAAGTGCTGATACAGCGGTATTTTTGTAAGCACTAACAGGCTCAGAGGGTATGAGAATAAGCACCAACAAAGCACTAGTCAGGACTGAAATAGTCCACTTATGGGGCTTTGGCAGGTTCTTTAAGGAAAATTTTACCACGAAGACAAACTACTCAAATAAACTGGATAGCGCCAGAATATACTGATTTGAATTGATTTTCTAGCTGGCGCTGGTTTTTTGACCAGTTTGGCTGTGATGTTATTTGGCAATCACTAATGAGAAAAAATACCCTAAGCCTTTCAATAGCGAGACTTGCGACGTAAAATGCGCGGCTAATTTGGATATGTAACAAAATTGAGCAAGGTTTAATAATGGTTGATTGGCAAAATGCGTTGGCGGAAATTCAACGGGGTGCAGATGAAATTCTGTTGCAAGATGACTTACTTGCTAAGCTTAAAGAAGGTAAACCCTTAAAAATCAAAGCTGGTTTTGATCCTACCGCGCCCGATCTGCATTTAGGGCATACTGTGCTTATCAACAAACTGCGTACCTTTCAGCTCTTGGGTCATGAAGTTATTTTCTTAATCGGTGACTTTACTGGAATGATTGGTGATCCCACTGGCAAAAATGTCACACGTAAACCTCTCACTAAGGCTGAAGTGCTGGCCAACGCCGAAACTTATAAAACCCAAGTATTTAAAATTTTAGATCCAGCTAAAACCACCGTTAGATTCAACTCTGAATGGATGGAGCAGCTTGGCGCTGCGGGCATGATTAAATTAGCCGCGAATCAAACTGTGGCTCGCATGCTTGAGCGTGATGACTTTAAAAAGCGTTATGCTAATGGTCAACCTATTGCAATCCATGAGTTTTTGTATCCCTTAGTACAAGGCTGGGATTCGGTTGCACTGCAGGCGGATGTTGAACTTGGCGGAACGGACCAACGTTTTAACTTATTAATGGGCCGCGAATTACAAAAGTCGGAAGGTCAGCGCCCTCAGACGGTACTGATGATGCCCTTGTTAGAAGGTTTAGACGGTGTACAAAAGATGTCTAAATCCTTAGGAAATTATATAGGTATCACCGATAAACCTGAGGATATGTTTGGCAAGATAATGTCTATCTCTGATGTGCTCATGTGGCGTTATTACGAGCTGTTGAGTTTCTTGCCCAAAACTAGCATTAACGAATTTAAACAACAGGTTGCAGCGGGTGCTAATCCTCGTGATTTCAAAATTGCGCTGGCTAAAGAACTAATTGAGCGTTTTCATAGTGCAGCAGATGCCGAAGCCGCGCATCAAGAGTTTATTAATCGTTTTCAGAAAAACGCCATTCCAGATGAAATGCCTGAGTTTAACTTTGTTTTAGGTGATGAAGGTTTAGCTGTAGCTAATTTGCTCAAAGACGCTGAATTGGTTGCCTCAACTTCTGAAGCCATGCGTATGATCAAACAAGGCGCTGTAAAACAAGATGGTGAAAAAGTAGAAGATACGAAGCTGGTATTTAACGAAGCTGCCGAATATGTTTTTCAAGTTGGAAAGCGCAAGTTTGCTCGTGTCGCTCTGAGTAAAAATTAAGACAAAATAAGCAGGTTTTGAGCAAAGCTAATGTGCTCAAAACCTGTATTAATGAAAACATCTATTTGCGTTTTTTGCCTAAAGGGATATTTAGGTGACTTAAGTGCATATCTAAGGCCTCTACCGATATTCTGATTTCCCGTACCGATAACCATAACGAATACAACAATAATACTAAACTGATGGCAAAAATTGAGCTGCCAACGGTTAGGTAGTTAATGTATATCGCCAGCATCGACAATACACACAAAAAGAAACTACCCGCACCCGCTTCTTGCATGCGTTTAATCAATAAAATACGGGCACGTAAATTGGTGATCTGTGCTTGGGCATTGTCGATATTATTATCAGCAGAGAGATCAAAGTTTCGGATCACCGAGGCTAAGGTTAAAAAGCGATTAGTGTAGGCCAGCAATAATAATGATATGGCTGGAAATAGCATCGCGGGTGTCGTCAGAGTAATATCCATAGTGTGTTTTAAAAACCATTAATTTTTTTACATAGGTTGCTTAGGCCATCAATTAACCTAGGGGTAAATCGATGGAGTTCATCGGGATCGGCGACTATCACTCTGGCATCCAGTAAACCTTGCATAGCCTGCCAATATTGAGTGGCATCTTGCTGTGAGGTTTTCATCGCGGCAATCAATAGCGAGGGTTGCAGGCTGATCACTTGTTCTTTATTAACTTCAGGATAAGGGATAGGAGAGTCAGCAAATATATTATTAACCCCACAAATATCCAACAGTTTATTCGCCCACGCTTGCTGGCCAATACTCATGAGTGGCGCAGTCCACATGTAATAAAAGACTTTTTGCCTACTAACTAGTTTATAACGCTGGGTGATTTGAGTCAGAGATTGATCAAAATCATCTGCCAAGTTGCTAGCCTGTTGTTCACGCCCAAGTAACTTGCCAAGTTGCCTTATATCCTGACTAATATCTTGAGGAGATTGAGGGGCTGAATGATATACAGTGAAACCTAACGAGCTTAAACGTGCGAGATCCTGAGGTTTATTACCACCTTGCCAAGCAATAATTAAATCTGGTTGTAGCCTTATGATGGCTTCAAAATCCACACCATTGTGATTAGCCACCGAAGGTAACTGTTTGGCCTGCGCAGGGTAATTACTGTAATCGCTGACCGCTAGCAACTTATCATCAGCCCCTAAGGCATAAATTAATTCGGTAGTATGGGGAGCGAGGCTGACAATACGTTCCACCGCAAAAGTAGGCGGTATGTTACAGATGACCATGCCCACCAGTAATAACTTAATATTAAACGATAAACGGTGTGCCATTACTCAGCTTCCTATATTGAGAAGTAAACTAACGATGATACACACCATTAAAAATACCCATTGCGCGCGCTGAATGACTAATACTGTGCGACTGATATCGTCTGTTCTAACCAAGCGTGAGCCGCCACATTTAGCGAGTCGGAGTTTGTCTTGGGCATAGTATACTGGTCCACCTAATTGCACACCAAGTGCTGCACCTTGACCATTCAGGATAAAAAAACGTGTTTGTTTAAGTACTGATTTTTGTACAAAAACACGCCATGCCGCGCCAGTACTTTGCACTAACATAAAACTAAGACTGGCGAATCGGGCGGGTAAATATTGTATGCAACCCATTAGCCGTCGCACTGGTTTGCCAAAATATTCAAAACGAGGCAGGCGGCAATGCCAGCTGTGGGAAAACTCAAATAACAGGCGATAAGTCAGGGCTGCAATCCCTCCACCCACTAAGTACACAATGATAACGGTACAATATTGATGACTAAAACGTAACAACAGG
This sequence comes from Paraglaciecola hydrolytica, assembly GCF_001565895.1. Taxonomy (GTDB): domain Bacteria; phylum Pseudomonadota; class Gammaproteobacteria; order Enterobacterales; family Alteromonadaceae; genus Paraglaciecola; species Paraglaciecola hydrolytica. Next base: position 718,177 of record NZ_LSNE01000005.1, on the reverse strand, counting down.
CTTTCTATGCAAGCTTTAGTCATTCCCAGTGCAGACAAACTGGCGGTTTGACGTAAAACCATGTTTTGTAACTGTTGCCGCGCCAGTGCTTTTTTTTCTGCGGATAAGGCTTTGTGAATTTTTTGGCAGAGGCTAATAATCGGTTTAAAACGCAAGGCAACAAACAATAATAAACTCTCAAAAAAAATCGGATATTCAGCTAGATACATCAGTAAGGCCAACACCACAATAAAAGGGTTGAGCAATACCAAAGGGGCTAGGGTGCCAGCAATGCTTTGTTGCAAAGCATTGCCAGATTGACGCGAACTGACTTTGTAGGCCATGCCCTGAGCGATTAATCGTGCAAAAGTGAGAGGATGCATTTTTTCAGGCAGAACCAGCCATTTTTCCACACAAACCACAATAATCACCGAATAAATGGCAAATAGCTGAGGCTTACTGAGTTCGCTGATTAAGTCATTCACTCAGTGTTATTCGGTCTGGTTATCGTTGTTCAGGATGGCAATGGTTTGCATAACCAATTGCGCAGAGTGTTTTGCGGCAGTTTCTAGGTAAGTTTGAAACGACACAGTAGAGGTTTTACCTGCGATATCGGATAAAGAGCGGATGACCAAGAAGGGAGTTTTTAATAAAAAGCAACTCTGTGCAATGGCTACGCCTTCCATTTCAACTGCGCTAATCGAAGGGAAATTTTGCCGGATCTGTGCGGCACCTTCGTCACTGCCAACAAAAGAATCGCCAGTGCATATTAGGCCTTTCTCAAAACCAAGGTTATTAAGTTTTTCCATTGCTTTAACTGCACAAGCTATCAGTCTGGGATCACAATTATACTGAGCTGGCATGCCTGCACATTGACCTATTTCATAACCAAAAAAGGTTAAATCTGCATCATGATGACGTAGTTCGGTGGCGATCACGATATCACCGATAATACGATCTTTTGAAAACCCACCGGCCGAACCGGTATTGATGACAAAATCTGGTGCAAACTCATTGATCAGCAATGTGGTGGATACCGCAGCAGCAACCTTGCCAATTCCGCATTTAACTAAAACGATGTCTACCGTCTCTAAACGGCCAAGATAAACCGTTAAATGCCCGATTTGTGTTTCTACAACATGGGTAAGTGATGAGCGAAGTAAACTGATTTCTTCATCCATCGCACCTAAAATGGCAATTTTCATCTACAATTTCATATATTCAATTAAAAGTGTTGCAAGTCTATTATGGTTCAGTGTTTTTATAAACCTAATGTCGATGGCTAACTCAAGCTTACATAGTAGGGTAAGCAAGCAGTTAAATATTGTTGGAGTAAACTATGTATAAGTACTTGATACCATTGTTAGTTACGTTTTTAATGGCCTGTCAAAGCAGTTCGTTATATTCAACTTATAATAAAGACATTTTACAAGACGCCGCGTTTCCAGGATTTGAGCAGTATCCTATAGAATCTACAGAGGAAATTTTTGCTCTAGCAGATGACGCAAAACAATTTGCCAGAGAGGCTATTAAAGGTGTTCGTAGACCCAATGAGCAAATCGAAGCCTTAGTTAAAGCCATATTTGTTCGCTCAGATTTTAATTTGCTTTATCGCGCGGATGCCAATACTGGAGCGCAAGAAACGTTTGCTAATCGAGCGGCCAATTGTTTGTCCTTGTCTATCATGACTTATGCGCTGGCCACTGAACTGGATTTTGCTGTGCGTTTTCAACATATCGAAATTCCTGAATACTGGACCCGGCGTGAGGGTCAGAGTTTTTTGAATTCACACATCAATCTGCAAATTTTACCTAAAGCTGACAGAGACATTATTGAGGTCAAACGTAAAGGCTATGAAGTTGATTTTGATGTGCAAATGACGAAAAAACACGACAAAAAATCCTTGTTGACCATTGCTCAGGTTAAGAGTTTTTTTTATAACAATAAAGGGAGCGATGCCCTATTAAACAAAAATTATCTATTAGCCTATGCCTATTATCGAGCAGCTTATCTGGAAGATCCAAAACAAGCTCATATATCAGCGAATCTTGGTTATTTATACCGTTTGAACGAACACTACACCTATGCGGAATATGCCTATCTGCAAGCGCTCAAAATAGACAAAGACAATTTAACCGCTTGGCAGAATTTGGCCTATTTATATAAATATACCGATCAGCCGGATAAAGCTGCACAGATCCTTGTGCGTTTAGAGCATAAACGTGCCAGTAATCCGTTTTATCATTTAAGTCTAGGTGATGCGGCATTTGAGCGGGATGACTGGCAGCAAGCATTGTCTTATTATCGTCGCGCGTTAAGTTTGGACAAAAACTTACATGAAGTATTTTTTGGTTTAGGTAAAACCTATTATGAACTTGGAGAGATGACACGTAGCGCGCATTTTTTGAAATTGGCCAAAAAGAAAGCCCGTAGTAAACAAGAACAACAAATCTATGCAGGAAAAATTGAGTTTTTACGTAAACATCATTTGTTAACAACAAGTTAGTTTTGCTATTTTTTGGGCTAAGTAACGTGGTTAAATAAACATAGAGGAGCTAACGTTAGAAAGCGTATTGATATGTGCTGAAAAATGCTCCGCATAGATAAATACGCTCTAGTAACAAAGTGGGAGTAAACACTATGTTTTCAGTTAGATGTTTTTATTTTGTGCTATTTATTTTAACTATTTTTACTGGCTTGTCCGCTTGCCAATCAGGGCAGACGGTCAATTTCCACAGCCAAGATGTATTATACGATCAAGGTTTTCCCAACTTCGAAAATGTGAAGCTTGAAAAAGAGCAGGACATTTTTTATCTCGATACCAATGCCAAACAATTTGTTAAAAATGCCATTGGCAATATAGTTGATCCAGTTGAACAATTGACCGCCTTGGTCGAAACCATCTTTGGCCATTCGAAATTTAATTTATTGTATGATGGCAATGCTAATACTACCGCCAATGAAACCTTTAAAAATCGTGCGGCAAATTGTTTGTCAATGTCTATCATGACCTTTGCTATGGCCGAGGAAGCTGGATTTGGCGTAAAGTTTCAACAAGTTGATATTCCAGAATACTGGACTAGACGCGATGGTTTTAGTTTACTCAATGGCCATATTAATTTGCGTATGTTGCCTAAAGCCGACCCCCATGTTTATCAGTTTCAAGTGCAGGGTTTTCAAGTCGATTTTGATCCTCAAACCTCTCGTCAGCATTTTCCAACACGGGTAGTGACTAAAAACACGGTACTGGCGATGTATTACAATAACAAAGGTGCGGAGGCTTTGATTCAACATCGTTATACAGACGCTTATGCACATTTCAGACACGCAATTAAAGCTGACGAGAGTTTTGAATCTAGCTTAGTAAACATGGGGTTGTTATATCGACTAAATGGTTACTATGCACAAGCTCAGCTGGCATATGAATATGCACTAAAACTAGCGCCAGATAGTTTAACGGCCATGGAGAATCTGGCTTACCTATACTCAGTCACTGACAGAACGGAGATGGCTGAAACCTTATTACGCAAAGTTGAACGTAAAAGAGTTGATAATCCCTATTATTTTGTGAATCTAGGGGATACAGAGCTTGAGTTAGGACACTACGATTTAGCTCTGCAGCATTTTAAAAAAGCCCTATCTTTAGCAAAGAAAAAACACGATATATATTTTGCTTTGGCGCGAGCCTACTACAAATTAGGCGAATTGAGACTTACCGAACATTATTTGCAACTCGCTAAAGATTATGCAAAAAACAGCAGAGATGAAGAACGTTACCAAAGTAAATTGAATTTTCTAACCAGTTTGTGATGGGCTACCGACAATATCCTCTAGTTTTGATGATGCTCGCGCTGCCGTTGCAAGCAAAAGATTGTCGTGATATTTCTTTGTTTAACAGCATCAACACCGAGCAGTTATGGCAAGATTTCAGTAAGCTTGCTGATGAGGGTATGGAAGGTCGGCTTACCGGATCGCAAGGCGCAAAAAAAGCGCAAGAATATATTCAACATCGTTTTCATGAGATTGGCTTGGAGACTTTCCCACAATATCTTACTTATCAACAACCATTTCATTACCCTAATGATGCATCCACTAACGAAGGCACTAATCTTATTGGCTGGCTTCAGGGAGTTAGGTTTCCTGAATACTACATTGTCATTACGGCTCACTTTGATCATCTGGGTAAAAAAGGTGGGAAAATATTCTACGGTGCGGATGATAATGCCTCTGGCGTAGCAGCGTTGTTGGCTTTGGCGGGGACACTCTCCCATCAATCCAGTCCTTATAGTGTTATTTTTGTCGCAACTGATGCCGAAGAAAGTGGTTTATATGGAGCAAAAGCCTTTGTCCGTAACTCACCCGTAGCGCTTAACAATATTGTGCTGAATATCAATTTAGATATGTTGGCAGAAGGTGGTAGGCGTATGAGGCTTTATGTTACTAGCAGTATAGGAAATGATAAACTTGATAATGGAATACAGCAGGTCATCGCTAAAGCAGGACTTTGTTTGGTGAAAGGGCACCGTTCTAGCTTAGGTAGTCGTTCTGAATTGCAAAAAGTAAACTGGCGCAAAGCTAGTGATCATGCTGCCTTTGCTAAACAGGCGATCCCCTATCTATTTATCGGGGGTGATACCCATGTCCGTTATCACACACCAGAGGATAGGGTAGAACAGATAGATCGTGTTTTTTATACTGCTGCAACAGAAACCGCTTGGTTAGTGTTGCAGCAGTTTAATCATGAGTAATGAATGTTATTAAGCAACACCCAACTCGCGTAATCTTTCTTGTAAGTAGCTTTTTGCCGTATGTCTTGGCGATAACACCACCTGTGGATTGGGGTGCAAAAACAGTGGTAAGGAAATCCGAGGTTTACTTTGATCGCTCCCTTTGGGGTTGATTACCCTGTGAGTAGTAGACGGAAAATAGCCTCCTGAAGCTTCTTGCAACATGTCACCAATATTGACAATCAAATTACCAAAATCACAGGGTACTTCTATCCATTCGTCGCCAGTCCCTTTGACTTGCAAACCGGGTTCGTTGGCGGCCGGTAATATGGTTAACAGGTTAATGTCTTCATGGGCGGCAGCTCGTATGGCATCGGGCTCTTCTGAGCCTGTGATGGGCGGATAATGCAGAATGCGCAATAAGGTCTGTTCGCTGTTGATCACCATGGACGATAGTGACTGGCTATACAAAGCCGATACTTCGGGAGGTGAGTATTTTTCAACCCAACTGAGTAATTCGGATGCAAGTTCGTTAGCAGCCTGATAATAATCTACTGCTTGTTGTTTAAGTTCACTAGGGCATCGTCCCCAGGGGTAATAATGAAAATATTCTTTAATGTCTTTTTTCTTATTACCCTTGGCGGTTTCTGAAACCTGAGTCGAAAAAAATCCATCGTGGGTGGCTTTGTCATAAGCAAATTGCGTTTTTTCTTCGCTGTTAAAAAATTTTTGCCAATTTTTATAGATTGCCTGTACAACATTTTGCTCAATAGGGTGGTTTTTTAAAACACCAAAACCTGTTTTATGCAAAGACTCGACAAATAATTTGTCTGCATTGGGGGCTTTGTAATCTATCGCGACTAATTCCAACATAACTATTACCTACTAATATTTGCTGTCAATACACATTATAAACTAAGGAAAAATCCGGCTAAGGCCGCGCTCATTAAATTTGCTAAAGTGGCGGCTAATACGGCCTTGAGGCCTAATTGGGCGATCTCTTTCCGACGAGTTGGAGCTAAGGCTCCGATACCACCCATTAAGATGGCAATCGACGAAAAGTTAGCAAAACCACACAGGGCAAAGATAACAATAGCTTGAGTTTGTGGTGATAAATCCGCCTGATGATTTAAGAAGTCTAAATAGGCTACAAACTCATTAACCACCATTTTTTGGCCGATAAAACTACCGGCAATATTGGCTTCTTCCCAAGGTACACCTAAGGCCCATGCGATAGGCTGAAACACGTAACCTAGGATTACTTGAAAAGTTAGGTTTTCAATCCCAAACAGCCCACCTGTCCAGCCTATGATGCCATTAAGTAGGGCGATTAAGGCAATAAAGGCCAATAACATAGCGCCCACATTTAAGGCTAATTGCATACCAGAAGCAGCACCACTGGCCGCGGCATCAAAGATATTGGCGTACTTTTCCTCTTGCCCTTCTAATTCAGTTAATTCATTTTTAAAGTGGTTGGTTTCTGGCAACAGCATTTTAGCCATCAACAAACCGCCAGGTGCTGCCATAAAACTCGCCGCCAATAGATATTTAATTTCTACCCCCATGCCTGCATAACCGGCCATTACCGAGCCTGCAATAGAAGCTAAACCACCCACCATAATGGCAAATAATTCTGACTTGGTCATATGAGGGATAAAAGGTTTAACGACAAGCGGGGCTTCGGTTTGACCAACAAAAATATTGGCAGCGGCTGACATAGATTCTGGTCTGCTAGTTTTTAAGGCCAACTGCAAAAAACCACCAATCAAACGAATAATCCAAGACATGATGCCTAAGTGGTATAACACCGTGATTAAAGCCGAGAAAAATACAATCACAGGCAGCACGTTAAAAGCAAAGATGAAACCCAATGACTTGTTGCCCACCGGTCCAAATATAAAATCGATGCCTTGCTGACTGTAAGCCAGAATATTTTTAACGTATTCCGTTAAGGCTAATAGCATTTTTATTCCCGGTGGGAAATACAATACAAAGGCACCAATGCAGGCCTGAATAGCAAATGCACCACCCACTGTGCGCCAATTAATTGATTTTCTATGGGCTGATAGTGCAAAAGCAATAACGAGCAGCAATGCAACACCGATTAAACTGATCATAGGGGATCCTTTTTATTATTTTAATTATCCGACTTTTTTAGGCCAACAGACTTTGCTGAATATGTGACTTGAGCACATCCAGCGCGATCCGATTTTTACCACCTTGGGTGACTATTACATCTGCCGTAAAGCGACTAGGTGCAATAAACTGGTGATACATTGGTTTTACCGTTGATTCATATTGTTTAGCCACTGAATCGAGTGTACGTCCGCGCTCGGCTATATCTCGTTTCATTCTGCGTAATAAACAAATGTCCAAAGGTGTATCAACAAAAATTTTAATATCAAACAGTTTTAACAATGGCGGGCTAGCAAGCAACATGATGCCTTCAATAATAATAACCGGCGCAGAGTTTAAAGTTTCTGTCTGTTGTAAACGGGTATGGGTTTTGTAGCAATAGTGTGGATATTGGATGGATTGCCACAATTTTAATGCGGTTAAGTGCTCAACCAGCAACTCATGTTCAAAGGCTTTAGGATGGTCATAATTATTTTTTTCGCGCTCCGCCATTGGCAGGTGATCCTGCGCTCGGTAATAATGATCTTCCCGCAATATTTGTACTTGTTTACCTTCATCTGAAAACTCTTTTAATAAGTTTTCAGTAAACAGGGATTTTCCTGAACCGGATGCACCGGATATCGCAATAACTAAAGGGGTAGACATACCGCTCCAAGATAAAAAATAGACACTGCAGGAAAGATACCAGTGAACCAGAATAAAGTCAGTTGCAAGAGACAAAATTGTCCTAATTTACTGGCACATTTTCTACTTGGCAAGTTATAGGCTTTGTCTTTGAAATTGTTAAATGGCTAACATTACGATGATTGGACCATTTGGTCAACAAATGAAGTTGAATAGAAATTTGTTCATATATCACAAACTAAGTATCTGTGTTTAATCGTTAAGGCATTACCAAAATAAATTGAGGTATCTGCTACAATCAACAGGCAATGTGCAAAGAAATCTTTTCAGTTAAAAACAGCATTTTTTTAAAATCAAATTGCACTTTTGCGCCGTTACGATGAAAATAAACTGGACTAAATAGACCAAATTTAATTATTCTTTAATAATCCTTATTAATCATAATGTTAGGTCTGTTTTTTACAAAAAATCAACACTTGTTTTTGCATTGATTGTAATCAAGCGGTTGTTTCTTAACCGGCAAAGTAATATAAATGCAATAAAAAAAAACAATAATACGTAGTACTTAAACTAATAAGATAACCACAACACTTAGGAAACACACAATGCTAAGAAACACAAAACTCAATCGCATCGCGATTGCTGTTGCTATGTCCATGGGCATGGCTACTGCAGCTTTTGCACAAGAAACCTCGTCAGGTATCAGTGGTAAAATCGTAGGTCCACAGGGCACACCTGCCGCTGGTACTGTAATTACAATTACACACATACCTTCAGGTACGGTAAAAACAACAACAGTTAATGCTGCTGGTCAGTTTTCTGCGAAAGGTTTGCGTGTTGGCGGCCCGTACAAAGTTACTGTTGATTCAAACCAATACCAAGACACCACGGTTAGTGAAGTTTATTTAAATCTTGGTGAAGTATATGGTCTTGATTTATCTTTAGAAGCAGATCAACAAGTAGAAAGTATTGTTGTTACAGGCTCTTCATTGAGTTCTTCTGCATTTGGCGATACAGGTCCTGCCGCTAACTTTAATTTAGCTGATTTGGAAAATGCGCCTTCTATCAATCGTGACATTAATGATGTTATTCGTGCCGATCCGCGTATTTATATCGATGAGAGCTTCAACGATGCAGTGCAATGTGCTGGAGCCAGTCCTCGTTATAATAGCTTAACGCTTGATGGTGTGCGCATGAACGATAACTTCGGTTTGAACAGCAACGGTTACCCCACTGAACGTATGCCTTTTTCTTTTGATGCAATCGAGCAGGTAACGGTAGAGTTAGCCCCATTTGATGTGCAATACGGCGGTTTTACTGCATGTAACATCAACGCGGTAACTAAATCAGGTACCAATGAAGTTCATGGTAGTGCGTTCTTCGATTACACAAGTGACTCATTTAAAGGTGATTCAGTTGAAGGCGAAAAACAAGATAACGGTAATTACACTGAAAAACGTTACGGTGTAAACGTCGGCTTCCCTTTAATTTCTGATACTTTATTTGGCTTTTTCTCTTATGAGAAGGTAGAAGGTGTTCAATTATTCAGCTATGACGCGTTAGGTTCACGTGTTACACAAGCTGAAGTTGATCAAGTAACTTCGATAGCACAAAGTGTTTACGGTTACGATGTTGGTGGAATGCCTGGCAGCGCGCCAGTTGAAGATGAAAAAATCTTAGTTAAGTTAGATTGGAACATTAATGAAGACCACCGTGCTTCTTTAGTTTACAACTGGAATGATGGCTTCAGTTTAAGTCAGTCAGACAGTGGTTCTAGTGTTTTACCTTTATCTAATCACTACTATGAGCGCGGTGCAGAATTAACAAGTGTTGTAGCCTCACTTTATTCAGACTGGACGGCTGATTTCAGTACTGAGTTACGTATTGGTAGCTCTAAGTTGGAAAACCGTCAGAACTCAATAGATGCAGCTTCTGGCTTTGCAGAGGCTCAAATAAGCACTGCTTCTGGCACAATTTATATTGGTCCAGATGACTCTCGTCAATCAAATGAACTTAATTACGATACTGATACCTTTAAGCTTGCAGCTACGTATTACATGGATAATCATAAAATCTCTGGTGGTATCGAGTACGAAAAATTAGACGTATTCAACTTGTTTATGCAACACACTGTAGGCGAATACCGTTTCCGCTCCATAGCTGATTTTGAAGCAGGTAAACCTAACGCTATTTATTATAACAACTCAGCCGGAACTAATAACCCAGCTGATGCAGGTGCTTCATTTGCCAATACGACGACTACCTTGTATGTCCAAGATGACTTTGATTTAACTGACGATATTCAAATGATGGTTGGTTTGCGTTATGACAAATTCAGTACAGATGATACTCCTACATTGAACCAAAATTTCCAGAACCGTTATGGCTTTGCTAATACTGGTACCGTAGATGGTATGGATTTGATTCAGCCACGTATTGGATTTAACTGGCGAGTACAAGATAATTTAGAAGTTCGTGGTGGTGTAGGCCGTTATTCTGGTGGTAACCCTAACGTATGGATTTCTAACGCATATTCTAATGATGGTGTAACCAATATTGAAGCGCGTCAAGGTGCTATTCCAAACTTTAGTGCGTCTACATTATTTAACATCCCATTGACCGGTCAAGGTCGACCTATTTATGACATCCCACAAGCGATGTTCGACGTTGTTGCAAATACTTCTATCACATCTGGTGATGGTGGAGTGAATGCTACTGATCCTGATTTCAAAATGCCACATGAGTGGAAGTTTGCTATTGGCGGTACTTTTATCACTGAAGATGATTATTTAATCTCTGCAGATTTAATGTACACCAAGAAAAAAGATTCACCTATTCTAGTTGACCTTGCCTTAACTGACTCAGGTGCTGATGCGCCAGACGGTCGTCCAATTTATGGTTCTAATGGTCGTTTCGATGGAAGTGACTTGTTATTAACTAACGTAAAAGGTTCAGACGGTGATTCTAAAGTTTTATCTTTGGCAGTAAGCAAAGATTATGACTTCGGTTTAGACGCTAGTTTGGCTTATGCATTTACTCGTTCTACTGATGTAAACCCGATGACGAGTTCTACAGCGGGTTCAAACTTTGGTAACGTAGCTGTTTCTGATCTAAACAATCCTGGTGTTGCCACTTCAGACTATGAAACCCGTCACCGTTTCACGATGACTTTAAGTTATAAACATGAATTCATAGACGGTTATGACACCAAGTTTAGCTTATTTGGTACGGCCAACGAAGGTAAGCCAATTTCTTATACCTACAATAACGAAGCAATGTTCCGTGATTCAAATGACTATCGTAGTTTGATCTATGTGCCATTGGAAAACGATCCTAACGTGGTTTATGAGGCGTATACAGATCCTGATACTGGGGTTGTTACACCATTTGATCTTGATGGCTTCAATAAGCTAATTGATGATGAAGGTCTGACTCGTGGTTCTATCATGGGTCGTAACTCTTCCTCTGCTGATTGGTGGGTTAAGTTTGACGTAAGAGTAGAGCAAGAACTTCCTGCTTTCTTTGAAGGTCATAAAGCTAGTGCGTTCTTTGTAGTTGAGAATTTGGGTAACTTGCTAAATGACGATTGGGGTGTATTCCGTCAAGGTTCTTTTGTTGGTGACGATGTGATTGCTGCCTATATCAACGATCAAGGCCAATATGTATATAATCGCTACCTTCCTTCTGAACAAGGTATTAACCGTGGTGCTTCTTTATGGGAAGTACGTATGGGTGTTAAATACCGTTTCTAAGCTCAAACTAGTTTGATAATTAAAAGCCGATCATTTGATCGGCTTTTTTGTTTTTACTGAAAGTGGGATTATTCAAAGTGAAATTTCTTCTGGTGATTTTGATTGGGATGTTTATGAGTAGTGCTGAAAGCCAAACCCTGCGTGTCGCAACGTTTAATGTCAGTATGGAAGCGACAAATTATGTTGCCAACGGTGAACAAGTTACAGGAAATGAGTTATTTACTCATTTAGCTTCGGGTAGTCACCCGCAAATCATGAATATAGCTGCAATTATTCAACAAGTGCGGCCTGATATCCTTTTACTCAATGAGTTTGATTACACCTCAAATGATGAGTTAGGCGTAAAAGCCTTTATTAAAAATTATCTAAATGTGCCACAACAGGGCGGTAAGGTTATTGATTATCCCTACTTTTACACAGCTCCTGTTAATACCGGTATGGATTCGGGACTTGATTTAGACAAAGATGGGATCGCGAGTGGGAAAGGTGGCGATGCCTTTGGTTTTGGCTTGTATCCCGGTCAATATGGCATGGTGCTATTAAGCCGCTATCCAATTGAGACAAAACAAATTCGTACTTTTCAACATTTTTTGTGGGCAAATATGCCACATAACTTAATGCTTGGGATCAAAGATCAACAAGGGCGCAGTTGGTATTCCGAAGAGGCTCAAAATATATTGCGCCTGTCTTCTAAATCTCACTGGGATGTACCGATCGACGTTGCGGGCAACACTATTCATATATTAGCAAGTCATCCTACACCGCCAGTATTTGACGGCCCTGAAGATAGAAACGGTAAACGTAATCATGATGAAATACGCTTTTGGACTGATTATGTTTCTGGCGATCAACAAGCGGAATACATTTACGATGATGCGGGTTATAAAGGCGGCCTTGTTGGTAAACACTTTGTTGTCTTGGGTGACCTCAATGCTTCAGCAGTTGAAGGGGATGGTATCGCAAGTGGTATTGCAAATTTACTCAGTCATACACGCGTTAATGCTGACTATGTACCCACTAGTCAAGGCGCAGGGTTACATAGTCCAAAGAATCCTTATGCAGCTAGTCATACTGCAGAATGGCGTATGCGCGCAGATTACGTACTACCTTCGCGCAATCTAGCGATCTTAAACGGTGGAGTGTTTTGGCCTACTTCAAATGATCCGCAGTTTTATTTAGTTAAAAATCGCATAGCATCGTCAGATCACCGAATGGTGTGGCTTGATATTGTTTTTGAAAATAGAAAATAGCTTGATACGAGCAACGGTAATATTACACTTTTTTCTAGTTTCTAGTTTCTAGTTTCTAGTTTCTGCATTTACACATTCTCAAACAAGGCTTCTACTTTTTCGCGAATTTCTTCAATTTTGGTGATATCTGAAGGGGCGATAAAAATAGTATCGTCGCCAGCGATGGTGCCAAGTACGCCGTCTTTTTTACCTAATGAATCAAGCAGACGAGCAATTAACTGCGCTGCACCTGGGCTGGTACGAATGATCACCATCACATTGTTATGTACTATATCGAGTACTAACTGTTTAAGTGGGCTTTTGGCAGTTGGCATACCCAATTCAGGGGGTAGACAATAAACCATGTCACCACGTGCATTACGGGTTCTGACGGCGCCAAATTTACTCAACATTCTGGATACTTTGGATTGGCTGATGTTGTCAAACTTTTGCTGTTTCAGTGCGTCAACAATATCGCCTTGAGAGCCAAAATTTTCCGTATTAAGTATCTCTTTAAATGCTCTTGTTAATGCTTCTTGCTTAATAGTGGCCATAGTATCCTCGATTTTTGTTCGGTATTTTGCCGCATTGCTTAACTTTAAGCAATTTGCCTGTATTTTCAGTAGCTAATCGAGTTACAAAAAACAGATGAGATAGTATGATAGGCGCCTTTTCCAAGCCCCAATTATAAATTACGTTATATTAGGGGTATTTTACTTAGCAAATCGTTTTATACAGGAGAGAAACATGAAAGTAGCTGTACTAGGGGCCGCAGGTGGTATCGGCCAAGCTTTATCGCTGTTGTTAAAAACCCAATTACCAGCCGGTTCTGAACTGTCATTATACGATGTTGCGCCAGTAGTACCTGGCGTTGCTGTTGATTTAAGCCATATTCCTACAGATGTTAAAGTTACCGGCTTTGGTAAAGACAATCTGGCTGATGCTCTGATCGGAAGTGATATTGTATTAATTCCTGCTGGTGTACCACGTAAGCCTGGTATGGATCGTTCAGATTTGTTTAACATCAATGCTGGCATCGTCAGAAACTTGATTGATGCTATCGCTGATAATTGTCCAAAAGCCTGCATCTGCGTTATTACTAACCCGGTTAATACTACCGTTGCTATTGCTGCTGAAGCATTAAAAGCCAAAGGTGTTTACAACAAAAACAAACTGTTTGGTGTAACGACTCTTGATGTTATCCGTGCAGAAACTTTTGTTGGTAATTTAAAAGGTTTAAATCCTGCTAACGTGCATGTGCCAGTCATTGGTGGCCACTCAGGAACAACTATTTTACCTTTGTTATCTCAGGTTGAAGGTGTTGAGTTTACGGCTGAAGAAGTGGCAAGTTTAACCACACGTATTCAAAACGCCGGCACTGAAGTTGTTGAAGCTAAGGCCGGTGGCGGATCTGCAACCTTATCTATGGGTCAAGCAGCAGCACGTTTCTGTTTATCTTTAGTTGCGGCAATGCGTGGCGACAACGTAGTGGAATATACCTACGTACAAACCGACGGTAGTGATGATGCAGCGTTTTTCTCTCATCCTGTGCGCTTAGGTAACAATGGTGTAGAAGAAATTTTGTCTTACGGCGAATTGAGTGAATTTGAACAAAATGCCAAAGAGTCGATGTTAGCTGGTTTACGTGCTGATATTCAACTTGGTGTAGAGTTTGTAAACGGCAAATAATTTTTATTTTGTCTCATAAAAAACCAGTCAATTGACTGGTTTTTTAGTTTTTGTTGTTTGAAAAAATAAACTATGCGGCGATAACACTACGCCCAACTGGACGAGTCGGTTTGGCTTTTTGTTTCAGTTCTTCTGGTAAGTTTAAGGTGCCCTGCATTATCGGAGCTTTGAGTTGCTTAGGTATCTTGCTGGGTAATTTTGCTTCGATACAGTCTTTGATATCTTGTGTTTTATAGCCTGAGCGAACTTTTATCCTTACATGAGGGATGCTGGCGGCGTCTAATGAGCCGTTAACAAACCAGTCACGCTGGGTTTTGTAGCCATCTTTGCCATTATTATGGACTAAGTCTATGGCTAGTACGGGCGTCATATCTGTTTTGGAGCAAAGTACAAAATCCAAATAGCGCGAGTTTGCTTTACTGACCGCATTTTTGCTGGTTTTTTTGTCAGTACTTTGACGCACCGCCAAAATATCAACTAACTTCACCCGGCATAAAATACGATAGTCTTTACCGACAGCATCTTCTATTAAGGCTAAAAAGTTGCGTTCTACTTGGGTAAATAAGTTGGTTTTTTTCTTAAAAGGAAAGGCTAATTGGGGCTCATTCAGTTTCATCACACATACAGCGACAATGATCACTAGTACCATCAGTAATATTGCTAATTCCATAAATTTTCCTGTTTTGCCAATTTATTGACAAGATATCTGAACGATAAAAGGAAATTGCAAAGAGAGTGCCAAGAATAACCGAGAGTGATACCGCTATTTCATAGTGTATGGGGTCTGATGGGATTTATTGTTTGACCAGCATATCAATCTGGCTGCCTTGTTTGTCAGGCGAAACAATGATGGTCTGCATACCTTGTTTATACAGCATGACCAAGCGGCCTTTTTCGATAAATTCTTGCTCTGCTTGACCAAGTGCGTTGATGTAGAAGTTTTTTACTTCATCTTGCGAACTGGCAGTAAAATAAGACAGGCTGGCAGGGAGTTCTTGCGCAAACGATTGGCAGTAACTGGCCGAGGAAATCAGCGGTAGTTGATAAAACTCAGTGGGGCAATGGAGTGTGTTGCTATCGGCTTTGGCACTAAAAGCCAAAAACGACAACACTATGCCTAAGGCAATGTTTGTTTGTGTTGCGGTATGGATTATTGACACAGCTACGCACTCTTCAGGTAATATGGCCTTACTATAGAAGCTCAGGTTGTTGGCAGCAACTTAATTAACGGTGTTATAGGTATTAGGCTCGACGCTAAGGTATGACTTTTTTCCTAGAGGCTTGGGTATAAAAATGAAGATGATAAACGACTATGTACGTTTGATATTATTTTGTGCTGGCCTGTTACTGGGCATTCAAATTCCTGCACTAACTGATCAATACACCAAGCGAGTTGATGCAAAATTACTGGAATCCAGTCAACTGCTGGCTGGTTTTCAACTCACAGCTGAGCGTTATTTTAAAGGTGATATACAACAACTCATTCAACACTATAAACAAAGTAATGATGCTGTGTTTAAGCAAGATGCTCAAAATATTCAGTTTATATTTGAACGAGTTAAGCGCTTAAAGGATGAATTTGCTGCTTTGCAAGGCAACAGTTTAGTCAAGGCATTTCACGTATTAGTCAGGCATGACTCGGCCATTATGCAAGAGACATTAGCAAGTTATAGTTACATTATTATTTTAGATCCCATGGCTTTTGTATGGGGTTTTGCTTGTGCTTTATTGTTAAGTTCATTGGTCGAAAGTTTAATGAAACTACTGGGTCTATGTATTTTCAAAGCCAGAAGAACCAGTTAAGCAGCTTTAGTTGTACTGCAACAATTAAATGAATTACCCAAAGAGAATATGTTTATGCCTACTAAAATGAAAATTGACATTGTTTCTGATGTCTCGTGTCCATGGTGCATTATCGGCTATAAAGCCTTAGATCAAGCACTTCTACATTTAACAGAAGAAATTGACGCAGAGATCACCTGGCATCCCTTCGAATTAAATCCGCACATGCCCCAAGAAGGGCAAGAGATCACCGAGCATATTACGCAAAAGTATGGCATTAGTGCTGAACAAGCGGCGCATAATCGCGAGATGATTAAACAACGTGGCCTAGAGGTAGGTTACGAGTTTGGCAATCGTGGTGGTGGACGGATTTACAATACCTTTGATGCTCATCGTTTATTACATTGGGCAAAAGAGCAGGGTAAACAAACTGAACTGAAGTTAGCTTTGTTTGATTTGTATTTTAAACAAAGTGGTAATCCTAGTGATCACCAGCAATTACTCGAAGCTGTGGGTAATGTAGGTTTGGACCAAGCTCAGGCAACACAAATACTGGCCTCAGATAAATTTGCCACTGAGGTGCGTCAACTACAACAGCATTACACTAACAGTGGTATTCAATCCGTTCCTGCGGTGATTATTAATGAAAAACATTTAATTAGTGGTGGTCAGCCTGTGGCGATTTTTGAACAGGCGTTAAAACAGATAGCGAAAGAAATATAAGCGAGACAAATTGGCAATAAAAAAGGGAGCTAATTAGCTCCCATTTTTAACTTTTAAATATGATGATTACACACCCATATAATCGAGCATGCCTTCTGCGGCTTCTCGACCTTCAAATATAGCCGTTACCACCAAGTCTGAACCTCTGACCATATCACCGCCTGAGAAGATCTTAGGGTTGGATGTTTGGAAAGCGAACTTACCTTTAGCCGGAGCACGTACTCGACCTTTTTCATCCAGCATAATACCAAACTCACCAAACCAACCGGCAGGGCTGGGTTGGAAACCAAAGGCGATAATCACCGCATCGGCTTCGAGGATGTGTTCAGAACCAGCAACGACAACCGGGCTTCTGCGACCTTGTGCATCGGGTGCACCCATTTCGGTTTTAACCATGGTGACACCGATAGCATTACCGTCTTTATCAACCGCAATATCTAAAGGTTGCAGGTTAAAGGAAAACTCCACACCTTCTTCTTTGGCGTTAACTACTTCTTTGCGTGAGCCAGGCATACTTGCTTCATCACGACGATAAGCGCAGGTGACACTAGTGGCTCCTTGGCGAATAGAGGTTCTGACGCAATCCATAGTGGTATCACCACCACCGAGAACCACGACCTTTTTGCCGCGCATATCGACAAAGTCAGCAGGATCTTTTTCCAGACCCATATGACGATTAATATTGGCAATTAAAAAGGGTAGGGCTTCATAAACGCCAGGAGCGTTTTCATGTTCAAATCCACCTAACATAGGTTTATAAGTGCCCATGCCTAAAAATACTGCATCGTATTGATCAAGCAATTGCTGAAACGGAATGTCTTTGCCAATTTCAGTATTCAGTACAAACTCAACACCCATCTCAGTGAAGATCTGTTTACGCAGTTTTATGACATCTTTTTCTAACTTAAAAGCGGGAATACCAAAGGTTAACAAACCACCAATTTCGGGATATTTGTCATACACCACGGGTTTTACACCGTTACGTACCAATATATCAGCACAAGCAAGACCGGCAGGTCCAGCGCCAACAATGGCCACTTTTTTGTTGGTTTTAATCACGCCAGACATATCTGGACGCCAACCCATTTTAAAAGCGGTATCGGTAATGTATTTTTCGATACTACCTATGGTTACGGCACCAAAATCATCATTTAAAGTACAGGCACCCTCACATAATCTGTCTTGTGGACAAACACGACCACAGACTTCAGGTAAGCTGTTGGTTTTATGGGATAACTCAGCCGCTTCAAGGATCTTTCCTTCGTTGGCAAGTTGTAACCATTGTGGAATAAAGTTATGTACCGGACATTTCCATTCACAATAAGGGTTACCACAATCCAAACAGCGGTCGGCTTGACCTTCAGTTTGACTTTGGGTGAGCGGCTGATAAATTTCAGCAAACTCTTCTTTACGCATTAGGATCGGCTTTTTCGGCGGATCGATGCGCTCTACGTCAACAAATTGATATACGTTTTTAGCCATAGTGTTTAATCCTACCCTTATTGAGCCTGCAAACGCAGTTCTGCAGTTGAACGACTGATGTGACCCAGTAAGTTTTTAACATCACTCGTTTTTGGTTTAACGAGTCGGAATCTTGGTAACTGCTCAGCAAAATTGGTTAACAGGTTCAGCGCATGCTCACTACCGGTTAATTCGTAATGCTGATTAATTAAGCCTCTCAAATGCTCGGACAAAATGACTTTGTCACCAATTTCTAGGATCTCAACGAGTTCTTTATTAACACGGTTATCAAGGTCATTGAGCTCATCTAAGATATAAGCAAATCCACCAGTCATACCGGCACCAAAGTTAACTCCAGTCGAGCCGAGTATGGCAACTATACCACCTGTCATATATTCGCAGGCATTATCACCAGTGCCTTCAACTACGGCGATAGCGCCAGAGTTACGCACCGCAAAACGCTCGCCCGCACGGCCAGAGGCAAACAATTTACCGCCTGTCGCACCATATAAACAGGTATTACCCATAATCGCACTGACATGGGGATCAAAGGTGATATTTTTCGGTGGATGGATAACCAATTGGCCGCCTGTCATACCTTTACCTACGTAGTCATTGGCATCGCCAACTAAATGCATTTCGAGGCCGCCGGCATTCCATACACCAAAACTTTGGCCGGCAGTACCCGTTAAGTGGATTTTGACTGGGGCATCGTGCATACCATGATTACCGTGCACTTTGGCGATTTCACCCGATAACAATGCACCCACCGAGCGATCGGTATTGCGAATGGTATAACGCAGCTGAGTACCTTTACCGGATGTTATGGCAGTTTTAGCATCGGCGAATATCTGTAAGTTCAATTCACCTTTGTCCAAAGGTGCATTGGTTGTTTGTAAACAAAACAAACTCGTATGGGATCCGGCCTTAAATTTAGCTAATAAGGGGCTTAAATCTAATTTATTCTGTTTAGCCGTTTTTCCGTCTAGTACTTTCAACAACTCGGTACGCCCGATAAGGTCATCGAGTTTTTGCACGCCTAAACTGGCCATAATTTCTCGAACTTCCTGAGCAATAAATTTAAAATAATTCATTACCATTTCAGGTAGACCGATAAAATAATTGTCACGTAATTTTTCGTCTTGAGTCGCCACGCCTGTCGCACAGTTGTTTAAGTGGCAAATTCGCAAAAATTTACAACCTAAAGCAACCATAGGGCCAGTACCAAAACCAAAACTTTCAGCACCCAAAATCGCCGCTTTAACCACATCTAAACCAGTTTTTAATCCACCGTCGGTTTGTACCCGAACTTTATGGCGTAAACCATTTTCAACCAGGGCTTGCTGAGTTTCAGCTAAACCAAGTTCAAAGGGGCTACCGGCATATTTGACTGAAGATAATGGGCTTGCGCCAGTTCCGCCGTCATAACCAGAAATAGTAATCAAGTCGGCATAAGCTTTAGCCACACCTGTGGCAATAGTTCCAACGCCTGGCTCAGATACTAATTTGACCGAGATCAAGGCTTTAGGGTTGACCTGTTTTAAATCAAAAATCAGCTGAGCCAAATCTTCGATAGAATAAATATCATGGTGAGGTGGTGGTGAAATTAAGGTCACACCTGGCACTGAGAAACGCAGTTCTGCAATGTAGTTAGTGACTTTATCTCCGGGTAGCTGACCACCTTCACCGGGTTTTGCACCTTGGGCAACTTTGATCTGAATAACTTCAGCATTCACTAAGTAATGGGGTGTTACTCCAAAACGACCGGAAGCCACTTGTTTGATTTTAGAGTTTTTCTCGGTATTAAAACGCTTGGGATCTTCACCACCTTCACCTGAGTTTGAACGACCACCTAAGCGATTCATGGCGACAGCCAAGGCTTCATGGGCTTCAGGACTCAAGGCACCAATTGACATGGCAGCGGTATCAAAACGTGGGAACAGATTTTCCGCTGGTTCAACTTCGCTGATATCAATGGGCGAGCTGTCAGGATTTAAGCCTAACAAATCACGGAAATGAGCAGGCGCACGACCATTTACTAAGCTCGAAAATACTTTGTAATCATCATAGTTGCCACTAACGACCGCTTTTTGCAAACTGGTGACAACGTCTGGGTTATAGGCGTGATATTCACCACCGTGTACGTATTTCAGTAAGCCACCATGAGAAATGGTTTTGCGTTTTAACCAAGCAATACGTTGCAGGTTAATTTGATCTTGTTCAAAATCGTCAAAACCGGCACCTTGTATGCGACTTGGGATACCTTCAAAACACAGTTTAACCACGTCTTTATTAATGCCGACTGCTTCAAATAGTTTTGAGCTACGGTAGCTGGCAACAGTACTGATGCCCATTTTCGACATGATTTTATACAAGCCTTTATTAATTCCCTTGCGGTAATTTAAGGTGGCTTGCATCACATCAATTTCGATATCGCCTTTTTCAACCATCTGTTCAATAGTTTCATAAGCCAAGAAAGGATAGATTGCCGTCGCACCTAAACCAATCAACACGGCAAAGTGGTGAGGATCGCGGGCAGAAGCGGTTTCAACCACTATGTTGGCATCACAGCGTAAAGCTTTATCAATTAAACGTTTTTGTACGGCACCAACTGCCATCGCCATAGGAATAGGCAATTTATTGGCTTTAATTTCACGATCAGACAGGATCACAAAAGTCGCTTTTTTAGTTTTGACTAAGTATTCCACTTCATTACAAATACGTTCGATGGCTTTTTTCAAGCCTTCTTCAGGTAAGTAGTTAAGGTCCACTTTTTCTGAATAATAGTGCTCTGCATCAAACTCACGTAGTTGTTTTAAGTCTGTATACATCAAAATCGGCGAGTCAAACAATACGCGGTGAGCATAACCTGAGGTTTCGCTAAACACGTTTTGCTCACGACCAATACAAGTGGCCAAGGACATAACGTGATTTTCACGCAATGAATCAATTGGAGGGTTTGTTACCTGAGCAAATTGCTGACGGAAATAATCGTAAATAACCCGATGTTTAGACGACAGCACGGCCATAGGGGTATCGTCACCCATTGAGCCAACGGCTTCTTGACCATCTTTCGCTAGCACTTTAATGATTTGCTGCATTTCTTCGTAAGAATAATTAAACAGTTTATGGTAAACCGCCATCATCTCGTCGTTGAATACACGTTTGCCTATATGACTGGCGTCACACTTTTCGATAGGCGCTAAATGTTTAATATGTTTGTTGATCCACTCACGATAAGGGTGACGTTCTTTTAACTCGTCATCAATTTCAGTGGAGCGCCAGATTTTACCTGTGTAAGTATCAACCGCTAACATTTCACCTGGGCCAACCCGGCCTTTTTCGATGACATCTTCTGGCGCGTAATCCCAAATGCCCACTTCTGAGGCAAGGGTAATTAAACCATCTTTGGTTAATACATAACGAGCAGGACGCAAACCATTGCGATCAAGGTTACAAGCTACGTGACGACCATTGGTCAGTACTATGCCTGCTGGGCCATCCCAAGGCTCCATGTGCATGGAGTTAAACTCGTAGAATGCACGAAGATCATCATCCATGGTCTTGTTATTTTGATAGGCAGGTGGCACTAACAAACGCATGGCACGGAAAATATCCATACCGCCGGCTAAAAATAGCTCCAGCATGTTATCCAACGAAGATGAATCTGAGCCTTCGAGGTTGACAAAAGGCGCGGCATCTTGCAGATCAGGTAATAATGGCGTAATAAATTTATTGGAACGTGCACGCGACCAATCGCGATTACCACGAATAGTATTGATTTCACCATTGTGCGCCAAAAATCTAAACGGCTGGGCTAGTGGCCAGCGCGGTAAAGTATTGGTAGAAAAACGTTGGTGGAATACACAAATAGCCGACTGCAAACGTTCGTCAGCTAAATCCAAATAGAATTTAGGCAGGTCGATAGGCATGACTAAGCCTTTATAAATCGACACCAAACCGGATAAACAAGCAACATAAAAATCGGGATCGCTGACTAGGCGTTTTTCTGCTCTACGTCTGGCCATATATAGACGGCGCTCAACATCACGTTTACGCCAGCCAGAAGGAGCATTAACAAACACTTGTTCAATTTGTGGTACGCCAGTAGCGGCCAAATCACCTAATACTGAGTGATCAGTAGGCACTACACGCCAGCCGACAATACCTAGAGTTTCACGCTCTAACTCTTCAACCATCACCTTACGAGCGGTTTCAGCTAACTCTGGATTTTGTGATAAAAATATCATGCCCACAGCGTATTTTTTGCTGAGTTTCCAGCCGTTTTCCAGTGCAATGGCCTGAAAAAAGCTATTGGGTTTTTGCATCAACAGACCGCAACCGTCTCCGGTTTTACCATCTGCGGCAATACCACCACGATGTTGCATGCGATCAAGCGCATGAATGGCAGTACTCACAATTTTGTGACTGGCTTCACCCGTAGTGTGGGCGATTAAACCAAAACCACAGTTATCTTTTGAATCATTGGGATGGTATAAACTCATTACCTTAACTCCTTCAACCTTCGACTGGGTCGGTGCTATTTATGTTTAACTGCTCTTAAGGCGGCATTAATGCACGTTGATACGTGAGTTGGTTTATTTATCCCAACCCAAATGCCTTTTTCGTTCGTAATTATTATTGAAGATACCAGTCGAGTATCGAATATTTATATTAAGCAGGCCTTACAAAATACCGAGTATAGTTTTATAAATCAATTGCCAAGTGTGTCATTCGTCATAAATTTATTCTAAGTTAGCTTCGTTTTTATAAAAAAACCTTAAAAATCATATAAATAAAATTTATCGCAGACTTAGTTATAAGCTATAAATAAAAGCAAATTTACGCTGGTATTTGTAAAAAAAACGTTAATTAAAACCTGATTAAATGAATTTATAATTCTTAAAATAAGAATATTAATGCAATAAAAGTGCATAAAATATTATTTTTATTGGCGGTTTGAACCATTCTATTATGGGTTAGAGAAATAATAGCTAAGTTGTGCAAATTGTATCATTGACCCTATCTATAAACTTGTTAGCATGTTCGGCAATAAATCGACTAAACCCTGCCTGAAAGAGATAAGTCCATGTCTGTAAAACAAAATCCTGAACCTTGGGCCATCCGTCTTGCACAAAAGATCCACCGTTTTGGCGCGATGAAAGCCAGCATATTGTTTGTCATTTTTACCCTGTTATTTACCTTATTGGGTTCGTATTTATTACGTATTGCGATTAATGATGAAGCGGATATCGAAGACTTTATTAGTGCTATTTTTCTGACCATGTTGAGTGCGCCTTGGGTATTGTTCTTTTTTAGTGAGTTGGTCAAACAACTTGAGCAATCAAGAGAGCATTTGAAGGATGTGGTCGCTCAGCTTGAGCGCTTGCGTGCAGAAGATGTATTACTTCACCAAACTCTGCAAAACAATATTAAGCAGTTAAATCACGAAATCGAACAACGCAAAAATGCTCAACTTGAGCGCGAAAGTGTCTTTACCGATTTAGAACGTGAGATTAAAGATAAATCTGAAAAAGAGCAGCAAGCTTTGCGTTTGTCGACTTTGCTACGCTCTATCATTGATGCCTCGCCCGACCTCATTTATTACCGCAACGAAGAAGGGCAATTTGCCGGATGCAACCGAGTTGCTGAGCAAATGACCGGTAAAACTGAACAAGAATTAATAGGTTTAACCCCTCATCAGGTTTTTGAAGAAGAATTGGCGCGTCAAGTTGTGGCCAGTGATCACGAAGTACTGGAAAAAAACATCAGTACCACAGAAGAGTTATGGTTACGTTTTGCTGATGGTAAACGCCGTAATTTTGAAATGCGTAAGGTGCCATTTTTTGGTGCTGACAATAAACGCCTTGGTTTACTGGCCTTTGGGCGCGATGTCACTGAGCGTAAACAAGCAGAAAATGCCGTCGCTAAAGCAAGTAAAGATAAAACCGCTTTTATTGCCACTATCAGCCACGAATTGCGCACTCCTTTAAATGGTATCGTCGGTTTAAGTCGCATGTTACGTGACACTAAATTGACCAATGAACAGTTTGCCTGGGTGAGTACTATCTATGCCAGCGGCATCACCTTGGGCAATATTTTCAATGACATTATCGATTTAGATAGGCTTGATCGTGACAAATTAGAGTTGTCCTTAAAAACCATTTCACTGAAAGATTTTACCAGTGAACTGAGCAGCATTATCGAGTTGTTGACCGATGATAAAGGTTTACAGTTTGAAGCCGTACTTAGCGAGCCTTTACCTGTTTTGATTGAAGCTGATGGCACACGCCTAAGGCAGATATTGTGGAATTTGTTGTTCAACGCGGTCAAATTCACCCAAAAAGGCAAGGTATCATTGCATATTGAAGCCGAGAAGATTGATAGCAATACCAGTATGGTGAGCTTTAAAGTGTGTGATACAGGGGTTGGTATTCCTCAGGCTGAACTATCTAAAATATTTGCGATGTATTATCAGGTTAATTTGCCAGAGCATCAAAGTGCCACAGGTACCGGCATTGGTTTGGCTATCTGCCAACAGATGGTGTCATTGATGAATGGGGAAATATCAGTCAGCAGTGTTGTGGGTGAAGGCACTTGTTTTACGGTTAAATTACCTTTGGCTATCAGCAAACGCCCCATCCAAGTGGAAGAGTTACAAGTAACAGGTTTGCAGATTTTGTTAGTGGAAGATATTGAACTTAACGTAATGGTTGCCAAAGCACTGTTAGAGAAGTTGGAACAGCATGTAGATGTTGCCATGACAGGTACTGAAGCGATCAATATGGCACGTAACAAACAATATGATTTGATCCTGCTCGACATTCAATTACCTGATATGAATGGTTTTGAAGTTGCCAACGTCTTACATGAAGAAAGTCTAGTAGAACAAACCAGCATAGTGGCCTTGACGGCTAATGTCATAAAAACCCGTCAAGAATACTTGGATAATGGCATGGATGATGTCATTGCCAAACCTGTTAAAAAGAGTCGTATTATTGAAGTGTTTAATGCGCTGTTTGCTGAGCAACCCAGCAAGCCTTATCAGCCGGTTGAAGAGCCAAAATGCGATAAATTAGATGCCATTCTAGATTTAGATTTACTGCAAATGTTAGTGGATACCATTGGGCATGAGATGGTCAGAACCAGTGTTAAAGTGTTCCAAGAAAATATCCCTGAATATCTGGAAATACTGCAACTTAGCCTCAGTGCTAACGAAAAGGATGAAGTATGTGGTCAAGCCCACAAAATCAAAGGCGCTGCAGGTTCGGTAGGTTTGGCACGGGTACAAAAAATTGCTAATCAGATCCAGCAGGGCGATCATCCCGCTTGGTGGCAAAACGTGCATGATTGGGTGGAAGAATTACATGAAGCCGCTAACCAAGATTTACAGAAACTCATCAACTGGGTAGGCCAGCAGGATATTGATGATTAATATACGAATTTAAGTTGTTATTCATTCGCCAATTTATAAGTGTCTATCGATACATCAGATTGCATGACCTGTAATTGGGTAAAAGTATATTGATGTTGAGATAACATAGAGAAGGCTCTTTGAGTTAGCAATACATCCCAAGGTTCAGCCGTATCTTCGCCTAATTTACTGGCGAGATTTACGGCATCACCAAAGAGATCTTGATCATTAATATTCAGTATTTTACCAAAATCGATCCCGGTACAAAGCTCAATATCCCAAATTTCAGGTGTCTTAAGATTGTCAATTTTCATCTTTTTGTTGATCTCAATGATGCAATATAAGGCATCATCTACGGTGTTAAAAATCGAAAAAGAGTTGTCAGCAAGAAACTTGATCAAGGTGCCATTATGTTTGGTGACCGCCATAGCAATAATATCTTGCATTCGTTTGATCATGCCAAGGTAATAAATAATGCCATGCTTTTTTGTCACTTTGGAAAAATGAGACATATCAGTTACCAACACAGCTTTAGTTTGTTCGAACATCGCCCAAACATCCTGCTCCACTTGTGGCCACAGGTCGGGAGTTAAATCTGCCATACTACCTAACAATCTATATAGACGTGGGTGTTCGATTAAATTCACGGTTTTTCCTTTTTATAATGCAGTTAAAAGCTCAACAGACTGCAAAGAAGCATGTCCGAGACTGTGTTTTTTCATCCAATTTTCGGTCAAACAGCCATATCCTCCGCGGCCCCAACCATCTCCCCAACTATTGGCTGTGATAGCGCAAAAACGTCCTTCACTGGCCATGGTTTCAGGTAATCGAATAAATCCAACCAGTAATATGGCGTGGCCTCCGCTGTGACTATTACGCTTATTATCGTATTTTCCTTCATCTGCGAGGCTGACAAAGCCCTTACCTAAAGAGAAATTATCAGACAGAGTAAATCCACTCATCACAGGTCGATTAGCACTTATTTCATTAAGCAATTGGTTAAGTGCTACATCCGCTACAAAGTCTTTAGCTTTTACACCGGGCACTGCTCTGCAGCCAGAAAGTGGTGTTTGAGTCTCATTAGTGGGATCTCCATAGGCAACATAAGGGCATTTATCTTCAGGCAACAAACCGGTTTTATAAATCTTAGAGGCTATAAGACCGTTAACAAAAGATGATCCTTGGTTTTCCTTGGTACCAGCGCAAGCAGGATCTTTACACTTAGGTTTACTCATCCAATAAAAATGTTGTTCTGAGTAATCTTTACGTATGTCATTCTGGTTCAATACGACTTCTATCGCTCTTACACCAGCAAACGCAGCACAAGTACCTCTACTCGCTTGATTCCTAATAGCAATATCCAATGCACCTGGAATGACATAAAAATCACCTGCTTGCATCGTGTTTATATTCAAATTTTGTTGGGCGGGAGAACTACTCTCAGGATCATTTACTTTTTCTACATTATCGAAATCGAATGTAGCGTTTTCATATTGCTCTACTTTAGTTAGAAAATCAGCTCTTGCTTTCTCCCATCGTGCCACTGTCTCTTGATATTCTTCATGCCATTTTTTATTCGTA
Source organism: Paraglaciecola hydrolytica (assembly GCF_001565895.1). GTDB lineage: Bacteria > Pseudomonadota > Gammaproteobacteria > Enterobacterales > Alteromonadaceae > Paraglaciecola > Paraglaciecola hydrolytica. Next base: position 691,080 of record NZ_LSNE01000005.1, on the reverse strand, counting down.
TCTGCAAAAGTGTTTTCCATCGACTGTTTAATTTCATCGTAACTTTGCTCATTGTCGGCAAAAAAGTCATCGGAGAAAAAATCCTTTTGCTCATCATTGTTTGGTTTTTGTTCGGGAGGGGCAGGCAGTTCAATGCCCATTTCTTGCATTAATCCTGACACGATAAACAAGGTATATTTGCTTTGGTTTTGGGGTTTGGTATGGGGCAAGGCTTGATATTCTTGGGCACTTACGAAAGTGAAAAGGATCGTTGAACTGAGCAAAATCGACAAAATAAGGCGGTAAAAAAAAGAAGATTGCATTGATTCCTTCCTGTGCTTTTTATGTGCATTGTTGATTGTATATTCATTTTACTTTACATAATATAACCCCAGTTGGTTAATAATTAAATGCTAGGTAATTAATGAACCCAATGATACGGAAGTCTTATAACACAACATTATTTAATCTTGTGTGTTTTGTTGTCTGTGCCTTTATTTGTATTGCTAGTCATGCCTCTACTCAAGGTTCTGCATCATCTTATCGTCCTAACGTTTTCTATTCTGGTATTGTTTATTTAGGCAATTTTGACCAAATAAAAACAAACTATCCTTACGCCTTGTCCATCAATCAAGCAATTAATGCAGTTGGTTTATTAGATCAGCGCTTTAATCAACTTATACAACAAAGTTCACCACAACATTTTAATCTGCATTTTGGCTTAGCCGACCTAAAAAAGGGCCAATCCATAGCAATGGCACTGGCCTTTGAAAGTGAAAATGTCAGCACTGAGGTGATTGGTAATAATCGCAAAATAATAGTCGAAGCTGGGGCGCAATTATTCTTTTTTGATTTTGCTAGCATGACGTTGATCGCAAATATTCCACTGAGCATGGCTAAAAACCATGTCGTCGCCAAAGAGCTTAATTATCAGGAGCAGTTACCCCGTCTATTTTCTGAATTGTATTTAGGGCTTGATGGCGGCGACAGTTTGTTAACGATGGCGTTTAATTTGCTTGGTTCAGCCAAGATTAACTTGAGTAAACCTCTTAGGTTCCAACTTGAACAAGTCAGTAGCAGTGAAAACGTCCAAGTATTTATGCCTCAAAATATTACCGCTGTGCGTTTTAACCAGTTTATTGGACAATATTTTTCTGCCCGTTTAGCCCATCAATATAATATTTCTGTGCTGCCTTTTACTAAGGGGTATGCGATTGGCAATCAAATGGCCGGTAGATTTTCTAATGGTTCGGTATTCAATCTTAATCTACCAACACCAGATTATGTATTTTCGCTAGAGCTGTTGGATTTGAAAAAAGCGCCTTACAAAGACGACTTGATGTATGCCAGTCGACTTGCTTTGAGCATGTCACAACAACACTCGGGCAAAGTCTTTATTAACGAGGTATTTCAATATGCGGTACCAAAGTTAGTTAGCGCAAATATGACACAAATCGATGACTGGTCAGCTTTTCATGATGTGATCGAAGTGCTTATTGATGAGCTCGTTGAACAACTCGGTTCTCCTAACAAAAAATGGTTTAAATCCCATGCGAAAGATAATCAAGCCTATGGAAAATTTACCGTTAAACAGGAGTTGTTCAGCGCCAAATAACACCCTATCTATCAACTACTAAAGGAATTGAACAGTGAAAAAACATCAGCTTTTAATGACCTTAATTTACACTTTTTGCATTACCACATGCTTAGTGACAAGTAAGTTAAACGCATCGGCAATAACACTCATTAGCGCTGCAGGAGATGTGTCGGTTGCAAAGGCAAATGCAACTTTATCCACAGCGGAAGCAGTAGGTGTGGGCGAAGTGTCTTATTCTTGGAGTGTTGATAAAGATGAAACGCGGCAAGCTGAAAGTAAAGCCTTGCAAAATGCCGTGGAGTCGTGGGTCGTTACGCAACACAAAGCCCATTACAGCAACTATAAAAAGGTGAAAGACGAGATCGATAGCGATATCAAATCTTATGTACTTGGTTTTGACATCATTGATACAGAAAAAAATAAAGAGAGTAAAACAGTCCGTATCACCTTACGGGCAAAAATTAATGAAGTGAAGATGTTAGATAAGTTAATCAGCCTTACTGATGATCAAAGTGGAAATGCATACATTACCTTTGTCTTTGTTGCACGTGAACATGCTGGTAGTGAAAGCTATTCAGAGCAAAGTAGCAGTATCACTAAAGGGCAGAAAAATAATATTGAACAAAACAGTTCTAACAATCAATCTGCCATAGGTAAAAGCCAAACCCAAACAGTATCCACTAATACCCGCAACAAAGAATTTGCCGATGAAGTGGTTTGGCGTGTCGCCACCACTAACGAAGTTGATGTTGCCATGGGCGATGTATTTACAAATGCCAATTTTAATGTGATAGACGCGGGTTTGTTAGAGGAAGAAACGGGTTATTTGTTAGAGGTGAAAAATTTTATAAAAGATTATGAGCGCGGCGACGATTTAACCTCTGTCACAAAAAGTGATGCGTTGAAGGGGCTTAAGGGCTTAGAAGACCCAGTAGAATACTTAGCCATTGGTACCTTGGACATTGATAAAACCTTGATAGACAGCGTGACAGGTAATTACAAAGTGCCCGTTTCGGTTACGGCTCAAGTACTTGCGGTGTTAAAACGTGGTTCTGCGGTGGCTAAAGTAGGACCTGTACAGTATTTCGGGATGGGGCCAACGGTAATGGTGGCACGCAATAATGCGTTGAAATTAGCCGCAGAGGACGTAGCAAACACATTAGTAGCAAAATTAAGTGCAAAAACAATAAGGTAAAATAATGATGAAGAGCATACATTCGAGCGCGTTAGCTATTGGTATATTAATGACCTTAGTGGGTTGTGCCGCAACAGAAGATTTAATGAGTAATCTGTCTTCTAAAGAATCTTCTCGCCCCATATGGGCAGATGAACCACTTATCTCAGGGGATCAATGTGATACGTTAACAGTAGATAATATCAAAAGCTTCTTGATTAAATATTCACAAGCAGAAGATCTTGAGTCTAAGTCTGATGAGTTTGGCAACGAAGCGATGAATACTTATACCTTGGCGTCAGTTCTCATTAATCGTTCTCAATTGTGCTTGTCACATGCCTTGGCGCTGAAATCAACGACTGAAAATCTGTTAAAAGAAAAAGCCATCCTACTTGGTGGTACCAGTTTAAGTAAAAAAGAAATTGCGCAGCATCGTGAATACTCACAAGCGGCTAGTAAAGAAATAAAAGCCGCTAGCGCACAAGTGGATTCCTTGGCACCCGAGCAGAAAAAAAGTTTAATTTTGGGCATCACAACCTATTTAAGTGGCACCTATACCACTATGAAAATTAAAAAAGCAATGGTCAAATATGTAGATAAAACGTCAGACAAGCTTTCTGCCACTGCTAAATCAGCCAAATCAGATTATTTAGGCTCAGCAATGGATGCTGTCTCAGGATCGTTTAATTCGGTGTTAGGGGATGGCAAAAAGATCTATGACATTGTTGCTGGACTGCCTCTACATGGCAAAAGCTTGTATGAAACAGGTACTTATTTTATTGAGTATGCCAATCAACAGAACTTAGATTTACCTTCAGATACGACAGATGAGTTTTTATCGACGGTGGATTGGTGATTATTTGCTACTAATATTTAATAGTGCATCCAACGGCAATTTATTCAATTGCCGTTGGATGCTAATGGTTGCTTTTTCAAAAGAGGCAACGTGTGAAACATAGTCTCTACCTCGTGCGCTAAAGTGGTTTGAACCAATATTTTCGTTATTGTCAGCAGTGGTTTCTATATAAAGTTCAATTTGGCTAATAAAGGCATTTCTATCATCTTCTCGCTGTTGTTTAGTTAGGGAAACTGCGATGACGGAATAGGGAGCTTGTGTATTTTGTTGGTCTAACAGTTTTAAACCTTTGGCGGTCAATTGTTCCTTAATAACCGCGGCCAAAGAGTCGTCTACGTCGTTGAAAGTCACTAAAACAAACTGATTGTCTAACAGGGTATTTAATAAACTTTGGTAATGGTTATAAAGAGAAAAAGCCGTTTTAAAGTCAGTTCTCGGTTGAATAAAGTTCGATTGTACTAATATGGCTTTAAGTTGCTCATTTTTTTCCAGCAAGGGTTTTAGTTTGTCAATGTGCAGTAGTGATGGAACCGTGCCTATTTGCTTGATGTTTGTTGCCATTTCTTTGTCTACTTTGAACCAATGTGCATATAAATCTTTGGCGAAGGCTAAGCGATCTAATTGTACAAGAGTCCAATAAATATTGTTTTCTGTGTCACTTTTGGACACGTGGAAATGATTAAGCCGAGTTCCTTGAACTTCGACTTGGGTGTTAATTTTTACATCACTGGTTATTTTTTCATTTAATACACGCTGAGCAGAAACATAACTCTCTTTAACATTGGCATTAAATTTTGCGGCAATGTCACTGAGTGCATTTTTTTTAGCTGTTTCGAAATCAATGCCAGAACCAATACCATAAATAAACTTGTCGTCATCCAAGGGGGGTTGCTTAACCCAGTCAGGTAGAGCATACAAGTTTGCTGAGAACAACATGATGAGAAGGGTAAAAAACCTTGAGAGTAGGATATTTTTAATTATATGAACAAAATTTAAACTGGTGCTTAATAGCATTAAATCCCTTCCTTGCTTTTGTGACAGTAGCATCTGACATTGAATAAAATGGTTACTATTTACATGTTCTGAGCTGGCTAATATTTTTTGTAAGTTACCAGCCAGAACCACAACTTTTTTACATTAAATTGCATCAACTTTTAAATAAATACTCTTTCTGTTGATGACTTTATTTAAATAATTTCGTGTTTCTTCATAGGGTAAATCTTCAACTAATCGTTGGTAAACCTGCTCTGGACTTAGGCCATTGATTATTTTCAAGGCATTATTAATGTTGCGTGATTTGTCTTTATTGAAGGTTTTGGCGACATTGCCACTACCCGTATTGTAAGCAGCGACAGTGCAATACATACGGCTTAAAGGGTCGTTGATTCCTTTCAAATATCGGCTGTTGAGTATGTGGACGTAGGCCACTCCTGTTTCAATATTTTGTTGTGGGCTATAAAGATAGGCCTCGGCCATGGCTTCATCTTTATCAAATAAAAAACGATTTACATCAATACTTGCTGATCTTGGGACTATCTGCATCAGGCCAAAAGCCGGAATATGCGACTTTGCTTGTGGGTTAAAGTAGCTTTCGGTGTGAATGATCGACAGCAGTAAACTGGGCTGTAATTCCCATCGTTTACTCTGTTGAATGACTTCTTTTAAATAGGGCTCTGCTTTTTGCATGTCACCTTTTTCTGCCAGAGGAATGTGAAAAGTGGTGATCTGTTTTTTAGCTAATTCAGCTCGTTCTACTTTGTTATTGTTAAATTTTTTGCTTTGCTCCTGCAATCTATGCAGACGAGCTTGTTGCTCTTTGTCTATTTCCTGCTTTTGGCGAGTGATCAAGTCTTCACTATTCTTAGCCGAACCATCTACCTCTGTCGATTCTACAGAAACAATGTCTAACATGATTTCTACTTGGTTTTTCTGAGCTTCTGTCTGGCGCTTGATGTTGGCCACTTCATTGGAAATGAGCTGTTCTAAGTTATTTTCGACAAGGGGTTTGTGTGTTTCTGTATTCTCTATCGCCTTATTTACCAATTGATTGAGGGTTGATTTATCTAAAGTTTTGCCAGTGAATTGCTCTAGGGGTGGGGGCCTATTGGCTGACTTGGTGTTGGACTCTGTGGCTTGTTGTATTGCCTGTGAAATTTGCTTAGGGCTAACTGTCTCATCATCTTCATGTAAGATACTGATGACAATTTGATTATTTTCATAATCCAAGACCGTTTTACTGTCACCCCTTTCATCGTAAATGACGTATTTACTTTCCGACGAGATCTCGGCCTCACCCCATCTACTGATCAATTTATCACGAATATCATCAAGTCGTTTAAAGTGTTCTACTCTAAATTGTTGATATTCTGCTAAATATTTTTCCTTCCACACTTCAAATTCAACCTGTTCTCGGGCGAGTGCTTGAGGACTTTGTTTTTGTATTTCAGCTTCTAATTCTGCAAAAGGATCGGTTTCTTGGGCGGATACGTCAAATAATGTAAGTAAGAGAATGACTGAGATACCTGCAGGTTTCATGTTGGCTCCTAGCTTTGGGTAAACTGTTGATATTCATAACGCGTTAACAATGCCTCAGCGATAAAAGCAGGTTCAATGTTCGTCATAGAATAAAAGTTAGGGTAAATTGAAGATCGTACCAAATGAACGGCTTCCAATGTCTCTTCTTCAGTTGCTGAATACGTCTCTTTTTCAATCAAGGAGGTCAACACTTCGCTCACTTTCTCACGTGCCATGGTTGTTGCCGAAGCTGGAGCAAGATTAGCGCCGTACTCTACATAACCACGAATTTGAGTTAAAAACATTTGCTGTTTACCCAGCATTTTTGAATCAATAAAGTACAATAAATTTGAGTTATCAAGTGCATAAATGCGCGGATCTTGATTAGCCTGTTCAATAGTTGAACTGCCTAAGTTTTCTGCAAAAGGGATAATTGGCGTGAAGTCATCAACTTTACTGATCACGGTATAACCAACAATTTGTTCGTCTTGTGACACCAGAGTGAGATCGTATTTTTCTTTGGAATAATAGTGGAATTGAATTTCAGGATTCAGTTTTGAACGTTTAATCACATAAGGTTCACCCACCATCGACTTTACATATTCAAGGCTATTACCTACGTTGATTTGTTTAATCTGGTCGTACTCAATATTGTGGGTAAAATTGGCCAGAATGCTTTCATATATTGTAATTGCGATTTCTTTGGTGTCGTTCCATTGACCGGCAGAAATCATTAAGGCCGCCGTCATCATTATTGATGTTTGCACTCGGCGCCAAAAGCTATTTTTTTGCGCCTCCTGAATGGCAATAACATCATCGCCATTCAACTTAATTGCACCGTTATCTTCTGGCTCATGTTGCATTTTTATCTTCCTTATTCAATGTCTAACATACAGGCAGCGTGGCTTTCTGGTCATCACCACCTTTCCATGAACCCTATAATTAGTTTGTCAGTTTTTTAATAGTAACATCTAGCTCTTCTTGTGCTTTGGCCGCTTTAAATTCTTGATACAAAAACCTTTCATCTTGTGGGTTAATGTTACGTTTGCTTTGCTCCATAATGGCGTCAAACAATTCTTTGGTTGCCGTCGGACTTAAGGTCATCATCGCGCAAAAATGGTTTTGACCACCAATATCAACGATATCGGATTTGATGACTCTTGAGCCATTTAATCGTTGTTGAGTTAATTGTTTGGATACTGAGCTAAAATTTGTACCCGTAGTCATTTCATCATTTGAATCAACTCTGCTGGCATAAGTTTTATCCAAACCCTCTACTTTAATTTCGATTTGTTGTGCCAAGGCTAGCCTAGCATTCGCGCTGGCCATTTTTTGATCAATTGACATGTTGCCTGAAAATTTTACGCAGTCTGTGGCGGCTATGCCATCTTCGACCACAGGGTTTAGCACCCAGGATGGAATATTCATAGTCAACTTATTTTTAGGTGCTTCTTCAGGCATTTTTTTTGATGTAGCACCACAAGCGGAAAGCGATGTACCTATGATTGCGCCGAGTATTATGTGTTTTAATTGCATTGTTATTTCCTTTTTCCTTCGTTATCAATTTACCACTCATAAAAATGAGAGTGGCAACATTTTTAAGTTCCCTTTCTCAGGGGGCACTGGCAATTCCTGACGTAGTTCCGATTGATTTATACAGCAAACACCAACGGTGTCTAAAAACTAGTCGACTTTCACTGGTAAAGTCAATTTCTTTAGCCTTCTGATATTAAATTACGGTTTTTCTAGTGATAATTTTGACGATGTATTTGTTTGCTCTTGATTGGAATATAACGTCGAATCTGCGGGATAAATAATAGGGACTTCAGTTTTAGTTTCGGGGTTTTCATTAGGAGAAGCAAATAACCAGTGTGACTGCAGAGTTTTAGTTAATTTTGTAACTTCATACAGGGCTGTATTAGTTGCCATTAAGGTATCAGGGGCAAGTGTTGCTGTTTCATTTAAATTACTGATGAGATGATTGCTATTTTGCATTAGCTGCTGAGAATCATTGAGGGTTCTATTCCAATTTTGCAGGCTGTGGGTGATTTGTGGATCAATATTATTTACGGCCTGATTAACATTGCTGATTAAAAAGTTGCCAGCGTCCAGCAATGGTGGCAGTTTTTGTAATGATTGGCTTAGTGTATCGCTACTGTTGGCCAAATTTTGTAGGGTCAAATTGATGGCTTGTTGGTTATTACTGAGTGTTTGGCTGACCCTGTCTAAGTTAGCCATGATATTGGATAAGGTAGTTAACAAGCCTTCGAGATCTAATTTTTGAAATAAGGCATTCATGGATTGTGGCTCAGTGACGGGTACGCTTGCACCAGCTGTCAATTCATCTTCACTTAGACCAATATGCCAAGACAGGGAGTTGCCAGACAACATTGAATTTAGTGCGATGGCCGAGTCGATTTCTAAGCGACTATCTGTGTGAAAAAAACGCATATATTGTCTATTAAGTAAGATTTTTAATCTTACTTGGGCTTTATCGGTCAATTCAATATTTTGTACTTTTCCTATGGCTATGCCCGAAACTTTGATTGGTGTGTCTTTACCTATGCCATAACTTTCGCTGAGTGTGGCCTCTACTGGCAACCAATATCGAGTATCCACCGTTTTAAGATTTATGATCCACCACAACACTGAGGCAATAATCCCGAGCACGATGACTAGGCCAATCAACTTGTCTTGCCAAGAAGGGTTAAATGCGTGATTAGTTGAAAAACTCACCAATTACTCCTGTAACTTACATTCATTAATGGTCAATATCTGGTCTGCAAAGCCAATTTCGTCACCAGAGCTGGTTGTCATGATAGTGGCAAAGCCAATCTCTTTTTGCTGTTGTGCTATTACGGCTAAGGTATTGTCTAACATCTCGTCTGACATTCCTGCCTGCAATTCATCAATTAACAAGACTTGGGGTTGTATACATAATCCCCTCAATAAATTGATTAAGCGCGTTTGTACATCATTTAGTTGATGAGGCTCTAGGGCCAATAAATGACTAAGGTCTAGCAAGTCTGCCATTTCTAAGATGCGTTGTTTGGCTTTTTTTTTATTTAATACTGAATTGTATAACAGTGGAAATGCAACATTGTTGTAATTACTAAATGTACTAATGAGACCACCGTGCTCATAACAATATGCCACCGTTCTAAATCGTTGTTCATCTGGCATATCATGCACACTGAGTTTGTTGAGTAATACTTGACCACCGCTTGGCTTATGGATGCCGGCGCAACATTTCAGAAATGATGAGCCACCATCTAATACCGCAGTTTCAATACAAAATGTTTGCCCGCCCTTAATGCTTAAAGCAACGTCAGAAAACAAACGGATCTCATTAAACTGCAGTGAAAAATTGACCAGCTCAAACTGCGTCATAAATAGCCCACGATTGACAACGCGACATTAATACTTACAACAAGTAATAGTTGTAGTGAGGTGGCCGAGGCAATAGCACGCGAAATTTCAGTAAAGCGATTGCCTACTTTACTGCCAAAATAAATACAAATTAAACCTATCAATATGCCGCCAAACAACACCTTTAATATACTGGTTATTACGTCTACCGCAGAAATTTGCGTGCTGATAAGTTGTACAAAATGTTGCAATGGTAGATCTGCTTGATAGGAAAAGTTAATAAACAAATAAGAAGAAAACAAACACACCAATACAAAAATAAGCTGCATCATTAATAAGCTTAAGGGGAAGGCAAACAGTACTGGCAGTAAAAAAATAGCAAGAGGATCCATGCCTTGTGCTTTTAATGCTTCAAATTGGTTGTGTAATTTAAGGTGACCCATTTCGAATGTAATTGCGGTTGCAGAGCGTGCAATTAAAATCAATGCTGAAAACATCGGGCCTACTTCTCTTACCACCACAGTGACAAAAAATTTGGCGTAATAGTCGCTGAACAACATGCCTTCAGGTAATAAAGTATAGGCTCTGGACATGACTAACGAGCTCAACAGTAAAGCAATCAATACGTTGATATAAATGGATTTTAAGGCGATGTTGAACAGTTGGCGTTTAAATAATAACCAGAATATGGCACGTTTGGGCGCTGAAATTAAGGTGGAACAACGTTTTACACTTAAAAAGAACAAACCAAATAAGTCACCGCTGGCATGCAAAATAGCCGCGAGTTTGAGAGGAATGTTAGCGAGCAGATAACCAAACATTAAACCATTCGCTAACATGTTGATGGGCTTCATGACTTTGCAGGCCATCCAAGAGCAATAGACTTTGCGCTGCAAATTGACGGGCCATTGGTTTGTCACCAGTTGCATAATAAAGCTGTGCCATTAGAAAATAACAATCGGCTATCTTATGCCGTTGTTTATGCTGGTGGAATAATAACGCTGCCTGTTCTAGTTTGCGCAAATCTGCTTGTTGCTTGCCGAGCAAATATAAAAGTTGTGCTTGTTGCAAACTACCTTCTGCAATGCTGCGTTGTTGCGCTTGAGGGGGGATTTCGCCCTTTGCCAATTGTACAGCTGTTATTTGTTGTGGAGTAAATGCAAAGGTTTCAGCCCGTTTTAAGCTTGTTGCATCTTGGAACTGTAAATAATAAATTAATTCTGTTTGAAAATGTCGCTCCCCCTGATCTGGTAATAATTCAACCGCATATTGAGCTCGTTGACAGGCCATCTTTTTACGTTCTTGCTGGGTTTCCACTTGGCAGAGTAACAAGGCACTATGCCATACAATTAACCAATTTTGCTGCCTGAGAGCCTCATTTAGTAGGTTAGTTAAAGGTGGGGTAGGTGTGATTGGCTCGTTAACAATTTTCTGCCACTGTAGCTGTAATTGTTCTGATTGCAAATTGCCATTGGTATGAGCAGTACAAGCACCTAAGCATATGGGCAATAACAGTAAATATGGGAAAGTAGTAAGACACTGCTTTATCTTTTGCAACAGCGCGGATAAATACCTTAGCCTATGTTTGAGCTTTTTTAACAAGGTGTATGCGAACAATAGTTTAAATTGTTTTGTATAAAGTGCGAGTGTATGGCTCAGATGGTTAATTCTGCTCTGCACGGACATCCCTATTGGCAACCTGCTGTGTATAAGTGGTATACGTTGTAAGTGGCGTATCGAAGCATTTATATTAGTTAACTGCGTATCCTTTAAAAAGTAAAGCTAACATTTATTCAGGTTAGACATGAGCAACATTAGCCTAGTGTTTGTTGCCAACTGTGCTGTTGGCAACATGTAGGTAAGTTATTAGTAAAATTCATGGTGTAATATGCTTGAAAGTTCCGTGCTTGAATCTCAATCTAATAATCAATTTTACGGCTAAAAAATAAAGTTACAGGCTAAGCAGCATGTCAATTAAGTTAGGTTGTGGAAACAGCTCCGATTTACCTGGTTTCCTTACATTTGCATGAGACCACGTTCCTTTGATTTTGCCGTTATAGGCATTCTGGTTGAATTCAAATGCTTTTACACTTTCGTTGAATAGGTTTATTGACCGTTGTAAAAGACCTCGCGGCTAAAACTACTTAAAATATGTCGATGTTGATTCTCGTTTTATCAGTTGAGGTATGAATTTTAGCTTATTTGTCGCAATTCTCGGCTCTTGGCTGTTACGTAAGGCCAGTTGAGCAGCATGTTGCGCCATAAGGTCGATGGGGTATTGCAGCGTAGTCAGTTTAGGTCTGGAATAGCGGGCTAATAGTACATCATCAAAACCGATAATCGATACATCTTTGGGCACCGAATAGCCGTTGTCTTCTAAGGTTGAAATAGCGCCAATGGCCATCGCATCGTTATAAACAAAGATAGCGCTAAAATCTTGACCAGAAGCCAATAAGGTCTGCGCGGCGATTTCGCCTCCTTGTAAAGTCGGCTCTGCACTCACTAAATTTTTACTATCAAAAGTGATATTGGCTTTTGCAAGCTCATCCACAAAACCAGCCAGGCGTAATTTAGGATCATCAATGTCAAACGTACTGGTGATGCAGGCAAATTGCCGGTGTTTTAATGCCAGTAAGTGCCGAGCGGCAATTTTTCCACCTTCGTTATTATCCAACCATACACATCTATCTTTAATGTCTGCGATATAGCGGTCAATCAATACAAAGTGGGGGTGGGCCTTAAACAGTGTTATCAGTTCGTCATCTGCTATTTTTTTACTGTGGATGACGATGGTTTCGCAGCGTCTCTCAAGTAATAAATTTATCGCTTCACGCTCGGATTCAGCACTTAAGCTACCGGTACTGATAAGTAACTGCATGTTTTGTTGGCGCGAGACCTTGTCGATGCCGTTAGCTAGCGTGGCAAAAAAAGGGTCGGAGACATCCGGAATGACTACCCCAATAGTGGTGCTTTTATTGGTGACTAACGCCCTAGCATTGGCATTAGGACGATAGCCCATTTCTATAATGAGCTTATGGATTTTATCGCGCAAAACGGGGCCAACCTTTGGCCCATTGTTCACCACCCTTGAAACAGTGGCATGGGAAACCCCTGCGGCTTTGGCGATATCTTTTAAGGTCGTCATGGTAAACGTGAAACCTGATTATTAATAATCCTATACATGCGTAACAACCTATAATGTAATGGCATGAAAATCAATAAATACCCTCATACAATAAACGTGGATCTGATTGGGGAAAACGTGTACCCTTTGTTATATCAAGTGTAATATCAATTTTGAGCAGGTAAAGTGACTATGGTTTTTGATCCTACAGAACATCCTCATCGTCGTTGTAACCCCTTATTAAATGAATGGGTGTTGGTCTCACCTCATCGTGCTAAACGTCCTTGGCAAGGGCAGGTTGAAAAACCTCAAGTAAATACTAATCAAGCTCATGATCCTGAATGTTATTTATGTTCGGGTAATACTCGAATTAACGGTGAAGTGAACCCTGATTACAGTGGCACCTTTGTTTTTAATAATGACTTTGCCGCCTTGATGCAAGATACACCTAGCTCTGCCCAAAGTAACGATGACTTATTTACCTTACAGGCTGCCCGTGGCACCAGTCGGGTAATCTGTTTTTCACCTGCACACAACCTCACATTGCCTGAATTATCTTTGCCCGAATTGGAAGGTGTTATTCAAACTTGGCAAGAGCAAGTCGCTGACTTATCGAATGAGTATGCGTGGGTGCAGGTTTTTGAAAATAAAGGCGCTGCAATGGGCTGCTCAAATCCCCATCCCCATGGTCAAGTCTGGGCCAATGATTTTGTTCCTAATGAAGTCGCTAAGGCGGAAGCCAATCAACGTAAGTATTTTGCTAAACATGGCAGCGCTTTGCTATTGGATTATGCACAGCGTGAATCCGCCGATGGTAGCCGCACTGTAGTGGAAACCGAACACTGGATCGCAGTTGTACCTTATTGGGCAGCCTGGCCATTTGAAACCTTGTTATTACCCAAGTTTAAATGTGCGCGCTTGGTGGATGTGAATGCCCAACAGAAAGCTGATTTGGCTATTGCGATCAAAAAGTTAACCAGCCGCTACGACAATTTATTTCAGTGTTCTTTCCCTTACTCTATGGGCTGGCATTGGGCTCCAAATAACCTTGATGAGACCGAACATTGGCAAGTGCATGCGCATTTTTATCCACCTTTGTTGCGCTCTGCCACAGTTCGCAAATTTATGGTGGGTTATGAAATGTTGGCTGAACCACAGCGTGACTTAACACCTGAACAGGCAGCAGAAAAATTACAACAAGTGAGTGATGTTCACTACAACGACATCCTCAATAACAAAAACACTAGAGCGTAATCCACATGACCGGTATTTCTGAATCTCGTTTAGCCGAGCTAAACCGTACTTTTTTAACCATCTTTGGTTTGGCGCCTACTCGCCATTTTCAAGCCCCAGGCCGCGTCAACTTGATTGGTGAACATACCGATTACAACGATGGTTTTGTGCTGCCTTGCGCTATTGATTACCAGACCCTAGTGGCAGCATCCCCCAGAACTGACATGAGGGTGCGAGTCGTGGCCTTGGATTATGCAAACCAGCAAGACGAGTTTAGCCTTAGTGATGAGATTGAGTCACATCCGACTCAGTTGTGGAGTAATTACGTCCGTGGTGTGGTCAAGCATTTACAATTACGCGGCATGCAGTTTACCGGTGCTGACATTGCTATTACCGGTAATGTACCTCAAGGTGCTGGTTTGAGTTCTTCCGCTTCCTTAGAAGTGGCTATTGGGACTACCTTCCAACAACTTTATAACTTGCCCATGACTAAGGCTGAAGTAGCGCTCAATGGTCAGGCCGCTGAAAACCAATTTGTAGGTTGTAATTGCGGCATTATGGATCAAATGGTCAGCGCCTGTGGAGCACAGCATCATGCATTGTTACTGGATTGCCGCTCATACGATACCCAGTTAATTTCCATGCCTGAGTCCTTGTCAGTCATGATCATTAACTCCAATGTAAAACGTGGCTTGGTTGACAGTGAATACAATACCAGACGTAAACAATGTGAACAGGCCGCTGATATTCTTGGTATTAAAGCCTTGCGTGATATCAGTTTAACTGAGCTACAAAATAAAAAATCATTATTGCCTGAAGTGGTTTATCGCCGCGCCCATCATGTGGTATCTGACAGTGAACGTACCTTGTTAGCGGCTGATGCACTGCGTAATAATGATATTAAAACACTGTCAACATTGATGGCCGATTCCCATGTATCTATGCGTGATGATTTTGAAATTACTGTAAAACCTATCGACTATATCGTTGAGTTACTCAGTGAATATTTAGCTGAGCAAGGCGGTGTACGTATGACGGGTGGTGGTTTTGGTGGCTGTATTGTGGCGCTGATGCCCCATGCTTTAGTGGATGGCGCCAAACAGCTTGTTGCTCAGCACTATCAGGCCAAAACGGGTATTAAAGAAGATATTTATATTTGTAAGGCGAGTAATGGCGCAGGCGAATTGTAAGGGTTAAGTTAACGCTAAAAGAGCCACATGAGTGGCTCTGTGGTTTTAAGTCGGGTTAATTCTGAGATGTTTAATCAGAACCTTGTGCTTGCATTTGCGCCAACGAACTTGACTGCAAACTACTCAGATCGTCATGTAAATATTCAACCCAACGTTTAAATACTTTACGCCATGCCTGATTTTGCGAGGTTTTATTGTTGCTATCAACCTGCAAGTTTAAATTCCCATTGATTGCTATATTTCCGGTGTTCACTTCCATGCCGTCTTCTATTACCGCCAGCAACTCACCTGATTGTGAGTCAGCAATTACGGCCTGAAAAGTCACTGTGCCAATACCCTTTTCATCTGAACTCACGCCTACGGTGCCGAGATTATTGTCTTTGTAGCGTTTGTTGTAAGGCATAAAGTTTTTTAAGCGGAATTCCACCGCCAACACATCTTTTCCGCCTTGCAATGTCGTACTGAAACCTGCACGTTCATTAAATATTTTTTGTGCAAAATCATCAAAATATTGGCAGATACTGTCCATTTCATCCCACGACGAGTCATACCAGCTATTTCTTAAATCTTTATCGGCATTTGAATCTACGGTGAGGCGGTCAAACTGCATGGGAAAAAAAATGACTTTATTATAGCGGCTGAAAACCTCGGGATGACTCACCACAAAACGATCAAAATGACTATTGTTTAGCTGTTGCATTGCTGATTGGGGAACCGCACTAAACTCGGCTACTGTTGCCTGTTTTGAACTACTGCAGGCAGTCAAAAAGGGAATAACTAATACACATAAAAATTTGTTCATTGTTGATACTCGAGGCCTAAAAATTGAAAATAACATGGCTTGTAGACTAGCCAAATTATGAAATATCTTTATTAAATCGTGACAATATCACCACTGCTATTCCACCTAAGACTAAAGCAGCTGACAATATTAGATGCAGGGTGAGTGCCTCATCTACTAACCATAATCCACCTAAAGCCGCCCAAATTGGCACCGACAATTGACAGACCGCCGCAAGGCTACTAGGGAGTTTAGGTAGCACCAGATACCACAAGGCATAACCTAAGCCCGATGCTAAGGCGCCAGACAAAACAGCATACATTACCCCAGATAAACGGTAGTTGAACTCGCCCTGTAAATAAATGATGACCATGCCGATGAATGCGAAGGGTACTAAACGGATAAAATTACTGGCGGTATCTTCTAAGGGGGCTACCGAACGGGCACCTGTCAGACTATAAAGTCCCCATGCAATGCCAGCTAATATCATTGAAATACAGCTCAGCGTATCTGATGCATTCAGTTGTGGAAAAACAAAATAGACAAAACCAATTAATGAAATGACTACGCCCATGGTTTCTATGGTGTTAAGACGATGCCCTGATAATCGATTGGCTAATAACATGGTAAATTGCACAGCAGCAAATAACAGTAAAGCGCCGCTGGCAGTGCCCAACTGTACATAAGCAAAGGAAAACCCCACAAGATAAACTAATAAATATGCAGCACCGGTCGTACTCCCATATTGAGTTATTTTGCTGAGTTGAGCTTTATTGCGGGCCAACAAAAGCAGCCATAATGTCAGTGCTGCGGCACTAATACGAATGACAGTAAAATCTAAGGGGGGCAAGGACTCAAGGGATAGGGCTAAACGGCAAAGTATGGAATTGGCAGCAAAGGCTAACAGCGCTAACAAGGTAAAACTAGTAGTGCTAAGTTGCCCTCTAGTCACTTATAACAGCAACCAACTGGCTGTGCCTAAAAAGGCGAAGATGCCAACCACATCGGTAATGGTGGTGAGTATTACACTGCCGGCTAAGGCTGGATCTATGTTCAATTTTTTCATGATCATTGGTAGCGTTGCACCCGCTAAACCCGCGGCTATCATATTGATTAACATAGCAAAGGCGATCACAGCGCCTAACATTAAGTCTTGTTTCCACAAGGCGATAACAGAAGCGATCAGTATCGACCAGATGATGCCATTCAAAAAGCCGATGGCCAGTTCTTTGGTGATTAACCACCTAGCATTATTAGCACTCACATGACCTAAAGCCATACCACGAATAACCAAGGTTAAGGTTTGGTTACCTGCTGCTCCACCCATACTTGGCACTATGGTATTTAATATGGCAAGAACAGCTAATTGACTCAGAGCGGCTTCAAATAAGTCACTAACCGCGGCGGCCATCAAAGCAGTAAACAGATTAACACCCAACCAAATGGTGCGTCGCTGTGTACTTTTAACCACAGGGGCGAAGGTGTCTTCTTCATCATCCAAACCGGCCATACTCATCATCGAGTGTTCGGCATCTTCACGGATAATGTCTACTACATCATCAATGGTAATTCGGCCCACGAGACGATTATTTTCATCAACTACGGGGGCGGATAACCAGTCATAACGTTCAAACAGGCTTGCCACTTCGTTGTCTGGCATGTTCACCGGAATAGCTTCTGAGCTTTTGATCAGGGTATCGACTTTGGTATCTGCGGCGGCGGTGACTAACTTAGTTAAGGCCACGCCACCAATGAGTTTATCTTCTCGATCAACCACATAAAAAGTATCAGTATTTTCTGGAATTTGGCCCTTTAAACGCAGATAACGTAAAAATACTTCGACGCTGATTTCAGGACGCAAGGTAATGGCATCGGTGTTCATGATAAAACCGGCGGTTTCTTCGCCGTAAGATAAACCCTGCTGTGCACGCAGTCTGTCTTGTTCATCCATTGACGCCAATAGATCTTGAGATATCGCTTCTGGCAGACTGCTTAGGGTCTCAACCAGATCATCGGTATCCATCTCTTCGAGAGCATCGGCCAACTTTTCCGGCAACATATTGCGGATAATGCCGTTACGCACATCTTCAGATAATTCTTCCAGTACATCACTGTATAATTCAGGTTCAATTAACTGCCATATTTCAGTTCTGATACGGCTATGACTGGATTCAAGTAATAAGGCAACATCACAAGGCGCTAGACTGCGTAACTTGGCCTGAACTAGCACAAAATCACCGTCACTGAGCGCATCATTAATTGCGCGTAACTGGTGATTGGTGCTTAAGGCTTCGAAAGTATCTGGCATAGGTTTAACTTGATGTCCTTTAAAGTGATTTGTGTATTTGGGAAAATTGCAGAAAAATCAATGATGTGTTGATTTTGTATTGCTAGTTTAAAGTAAGCTGGCTTTTCGATCAGTACAAATTTAGGACAATATTGAAAACAAACTCAAGCTAGTCGAATTGCAGAGGGTGAGCTTGTCACACTTAAGTTATTACTCAGCCTCGTTAAAACGCCCTACGATTAAAGATTCTACCGCAGCTAATGCTTCTTCGGCGTCCTCACCTTCACTGACCACCGTCACTTCTTTACCTTGATTACCTTCTAACATCATCAACCCCAATACACTATTGGCTGAGGCTTGTTTATTACCCAGATGTAATGTCACAGTGGCTGAAAAGTTATTAGCCAATTGCACTAACTGAGTTGCAGCTCTGGCGTGTAAGCCGAGTTTGTTAATGATGACAAAGGTTTTTTCAAGTTTGTTCATAATACTTCTGAGTAAAAAGTGAGATATAAGCTGTTTATTGATTTAAGGTTCTATGACGAATCTGTACATCGGGATGTGAATCGCTAAAGGTCTTTGCCAATGTTTCGGCTACATACACAGAACGATGCTGCCCACCTGTGCAACCAATCGCCACTGTTACGTAACTACGATTGTTACGCTCTAAATGGGGCAACCAAGTCGAAATTAAATTCTGAATTTGCCAGATAAATTTAGTCACAATAGGCTGTGAACCCAGAAAAATTTGCACTGGTATATCTAAGCCAGTTAGATGTTTTAAATCTGGTTCCCAATGGGGATTAGGCAAAAAACGTGCATCAAATACGTAGTCAGCATCTTTGGGTATCCCGTATTTAAATCCAAAAGATTCAAAGACTAACACTAATCTGGAGCTTTTTTTACCGAGTATACGTTCACGTACTAATTCTGCTAACTGATGCACCGAGAGTTGATCGGTATCAAGATACAAATCCGCACGTTCAGCAATGGGCGCTAATAATATAGATTCAGCGTGAATGGCTTCTGCCAAGGATTTATTTTGTCTGGATAAGGGATGTAAACGTCTGGTTTCACTAAAACGCTTTACTAAAATATCATCACTGGCATCTAGATACAGGATCGTCATGTGCCAAGTAGATGGCAGATAATCGAGGATTTCTACTAATTCATTAGGATCTTTGGGTAAGTTGCGCACATCAATACTGACCGCAACCTGATCGTATTCATCTACTACAGTGTGGGTGAGGGTAGGTAACAAATTAACCGGAATATTATCAACACAGTAATATCCCAAATCTTCTAAAGCTCTTAATACGATAGATTTACCTGAGCCCGAACGCCCACTGATAATAATGAGTTTCATGTCAGCTCATGACCTTAAACAATTCTTCGTCGGTATGAGCATCACGCATACGTTGCAATGTGTCTTTGTCAGTTAATTTAGCCGCAATTGCCGACAACGTGCCCAGATGCTCAGCAGCTTTGTCTTCTGGAACTAAGATGGCAAAAAAGATATCAACTGGCAGTTTGTCGATGGCGTCATAGTCGATAGGTGTTTCGTTAGTTAGCACTATGGCTAAAACGTTTTTCAGATCTTTAAGTCGTCCATGGGGCAAGGCAATGCCATTGCCAATTCCTGTACTGCCCATTCTTTCGCGGTTCATTAAACTGGCTAGAATGGTCGCCTGATCAATATCAGTAATATGTTTACTCGCCACATTACTGATCAATTCGAGAACCCGCTTTTTACTGGTACCCTGAACTGCACAGAGAGTGCAGTCAGGTTGGAGAATGTCTTTGATTTCCATTATTTATACAATCACTTAATGGCGTTTAACTTTTTCCTTGTGCTTAATCACTTGACGGTCAAGTTTATCGATTAAAGCATCAATGGCGGCGTACATATCTAAATGCTCAGCATTGGCAAAAACTTCAGCACCGCTAAGATGGAGAGTGGCTTCGGCTTTCTGGTTGAGTTTTTCGACGTTAAGGATCACATGTACATTGTTGATGTGATCAAAATGTCGTTCAAGTTTGGTAAACTTTGAATCGACATATTGTCTTAATGAATCAGTAATTTCTAAATGGTGACCAGTTAGGTTTATTTGCATATCGCCTCTTCCTTTTCTAATTTGCCTATAAAAGACTCTTACGTTGGTTAGACGGGGGGATCAACAATGACTCCCGATATTTTGCTATTGTTCGCCGCGCCACGACTATGCCTTGGTCGGCCAACAATTGGGCAATTTTACTATCACTCAAAGGTTTACTTGGTTTTTCTGCTGCAACTAACTTTTTGATCAAGGCCCTGATCGCGGTTGATGAACATTCACCGCCGACATCAGTGGCTACATGGCTCGAAAAGAAGTATTTAAGCTCAAATATTCCTCTGGGGGTATGCATGTACTTTTGCGTAGTTACCCGCGAAATGGTTGATTCATGCATGTCCACCATTTCTGCGACATCATTTAACACCATTGGTTTCATCATTTCTGGCCCGTGCTCAAAAAAACCAATTTGTTGCTGCACGATACAGTTAGAAACTTTGAGTAAGGTTTCGTTGCGACTTTCTACGCTTTTGATAAACCATTTAGCTTCTTGTAAATGAGAACGGATAAACTGGCTGTCACTGCTGTTTTTAATGCTCTTACTCATGGCCGCATATTGCTGATTGACATTGAGTTTGGGTAAACTATCGGGATTAAGTTCAACCATCCAGCGACCATTCTTTTTGGTCACCGAAACATCAGGAATGACATACTCTGGCTCCCCGACAATTAAGGCACTGCCAGGGCGTGGATTAAGGGTTTGCAATAAACGCATGGCTTCGCGCAGCTCATCTTCTTTAAGACGGGTTTTGCGCATTAGAGTGCGATAATCTTTGCTGCCAATGAGATCACAATAATCGGTGATCAGCATTTTGGCTTCTTCTAACCAAGGAGTGTCGGGGGCAAATTGGCGCAATTGAATCAACAAACATTCTTGTGGACTGCGTGAACCTGAACCAATGGGATCAAACATTTGAATGCGTTTGAGCACACATTCCACTTCATCCAGATCGATGTCTTCATCGTTCATGCTTTCCAGTACTTCTTCGGCACTGATGGTCAGATAACCTGATTCGTCGATGGAATCAATAATGGCGGTAGCAATGGCAATATCGGTATCACTGAAGTGAGTTAACCGCATTTGCCACAACAAGTGATCTTGAATGTTGTCGGTGGTTTCACCCTGAAAAACTTGATCGTCATCCACGCTGACACTGCCTGAGCTCATTGAGGGAGCAGATGAAGCGCTAATGTATTCATCCCAAGTACTGTCTAAAGGCAAGTCTTCAGGGATGTCATTATTTTGTAAGGCATCACCGGTTTCTATGGTCGCCGCATCAACTTCTATTCGGTCGTTTGAACCATCAGAGCTAAAATTGGTTTCTAAGGCGCTATCACCGCTAGCGGTTTCAAAAGGATCGGTAATTTCTAATAAAGGGTTGGAATCCAGTGCTTCCTGAATTTCCTGTTGTAAATCCAAAGTAGAAAGTTGCAATAGCCTAATCGCTTGCTGCAACTGAGGCGTCATGGTGAGTTGTTGGCTAAATCTTAACTGTAAAGAGGGTTTCATGTACTTCTTATGCTTAGTCCGTTGTGGTTAGTTTAACCGTGCGAAATATCATGTTGAGTCAGGGTCTAACTATAGCCTGAATTGCTCACCTAGGTATACATCTCTTACACGTTGATCGTTTAAAACTTCCTGAGCTGTGCCGGCGGCGATAAGCTCGCCGTGGCTGACAATATAAGCCTTTTCACAGACATCTAAAGTTTCGCGCACGTTATGGTCGGTGATTAAAACACCTATACCACGATCGCGTAAATGCTGAATGATCTTTTTGATATCGTTGACTGATATGGGATCAACTCCAGCAAAAGGTTCATCCAATAAAATAAATTTTGGCTCGGCTGCTAAGGCTCTGGCAATCTCTACTCGTCTGCGTTCACCGCCGGATAAACTCATGCCCAAACTATTACGAATATGGTTGATATTAAATTCATCTAACAAGGCATCAGCCTGCAACTCACGCTGCTCTGTTGAGAGCTCTTTACGGGTTTGCAGTATGGCCATTAAATTTTGGTAGACAGTCAGTTTTCTAAAGATAGACGCTTCTTGTGGCAAATAACCTATACCTTGTCTTGCTCTGATATGCATTGGCTGCAAAGTCAGCTCTTGCTGATCAATAAAGATACTGCCTTTGTCTAAAGGCACTAAACCAACAATCATATAAAAGGTGGTGGTTTTACCCGCGCCATTAGGCCCAAGTAGACCTACTATCTGGCCTGAAGATACTTCCAAACTGACATCACGCACGACTTGTCTAGATTTATAGGATTTGGCTAAATTGGTGGCTTTAAGTAAGGCCATTAAGGTTGATCATCCTGTGTATTGGCGCTTTGAGGTTTTTTGTTTTCTGGCTGTAAAATCGTGATCACTCGACCATCACCTTGATTTTGCCCTTGGGCCATAATTTGTTCGAGTTCCATATTAAATACAATTGAGTTGCCTTTAACACTGCTACTATTTTGCTCCACTTCGGCATTACCTTCGAGTGATAAGGTACGGGTTTCGCGATGATATTCGATTTTATTGGCTCTGGCGTGCACCATAGTGCCATTTTCTTGTTGCTGTGAATATTGTGCTGGCGTACCAGTGGCGACAAATACTTCTCTGTCTGCACCATTGCTGGCATCAATTTGCATTTCTTCTGCTTTAAGCTCTAAGGTACCTTGTGTAATTAATACGTTACCGCGATAAACCGAACGTTTAGCGATACGATCAAGAAAAGATTGCTGAGAAGCAATTTCAATGGTTTTAGAAAAATCTTCTTTACCGGCGTAACTCACGGCAGGCAAACCTGTCATGACGATAAGGCTAATGCCGAGTAGAAGGTTGAAACACGGTTTTGACATGATCTAATAACTCGTATTGTTGTGTTTCAAGATTGGCCTTGAAACCATTGCTGTTAATAACATAATTTGAGCCGACAATTTTAACATATTGATCCGACGTCATGGTTTTATCACTTAAATTGATTTCAACAAAGTTAGTGGAGACTGTTTGTTGTAAACCATCGTCGGTTTGACCTGTGACAACCACATCAGTTTCAAACTGCAGGCGTTGATCATCGTACAAAGTACCTTCGTTAGCATTAATTTTCCACGGTGTAGCGGTTGGTGAATATAAGCTATATTCAGGGAACTTAAATAAGGTAAATCCTAATAAATCAAAGTGTTCCATTTTTTGTGCAAACACCTGATGATTAATCTTGCCGTCTTTGTTGTAAACCGTGCTACGCATAGTGCGTGCCTGATAATTTGGCACCCAAGCTTCTTCAGTCTGAGATTTAGGTATTATGTCTTCCTCGGCCAGCCAATCAGGTAAACTCAATCCCAAAGCTAATAAAAACAGTAAGGCAATACAAATGGTTACGCGGTTCATGTACTGCTCTCGTTTATTGAATTTAGTTTGCCTTTGGCTAACAAAATTAAATCACAAACTTCTCTGACTGCACCAAAGCCGCCATTATTTTGGGTAATATAGTTGGCTCGTTGTTTGACACTGGGGTGACCATCTCGCACCGTAAAACAGATGTTGCTAAGCTCAAACATACCTAAATCGGGTACATCGTCGCCAATTGCTGCGGTAAATTTGTTGTTCGCGCCTAATTGTTTTTGCAAATCTGCGAGAGCTTGTTGTTTATCCTCACATCCCTGAATAATGTATTTTACCCCAAGTGAATTCATACGTTGTTCAACAATATTAGAACGACGACCAGTAATAACAACGACTTGCACACCTATGGCCTGTAAGGTCTTGATCCCATAACCATCGCGGGTATGGAAGGCTTTTAGCTCTTCACCTTGTTGCCCCATATAAATACGGCCATCGGAGAAAACGCCGTCCACGTCACAAGCTAAAATCTTTATTTTAGCAAACTGCTTGAGTAGATTTTGTGAAAGTGGGCCATATAGGGTGTCTACTGTTGCCATTAAATAATGCCTGCCTGTAATAATATTTGCATGTTGATTGCGCCAATGGGTTTATTTTCCGCATTCACTACAAACAAGGAGTTAATTTTTCGTTTTTCCATGATTTTAAGTACTTCAGCCGCCAACATGGATGGAGGTGCAGTAATACAGTTGGCAGTCATTACTTGTTTAATGGCTACATTATGCACATCAATTCTATCATCTAGTACTCGACGTAAATCTCCATCGGTAAATATGCCGATCAATTTGTCTTCACCATCGATAATACCCGCCATGCCCAAACCCTTGTGGGATATTTCGACTAATACCTGACGTAGGCTTTGCTCAGGTTTAACCAAAGGCAAGCGTTCGTTGCTCAACATAATATCACTAAGTGTTAGTAACAGCTTGCGGCCTAAAGAACCACCAGGGTGGGATAGGGCAAAATCCTGAGTGGTAAAGCCTCTGGCGTTGAGTAAAGCCACGGCTAGAGCATCACCCATAACCAATGTTGCCGTGGTACTAGAAGTGGGTGCAAGCCCAAGAGAACAGGCTTCTTGGCGCACTTTAATACACAAATTAACATCTGCATAGTTGGCAAGGGTATTCGATGTGCTGTTTGACATAGCAATGATGGGTACACCTAAACGTTTCACCACTGGTAATAAGGCAAGCAACTCAGCGGTTTCACCTGAATTGGATATTGCCAGCAGCACATCTTGCTCGGTAAGCATACCTAAATCGCCGTGATTAGCTTCGGCGGGATGCATAAAAAATGCAGGGGTGCCGGTGCTTGCTAAGGTTGCTGATATCTTGTTGCCCACATGGCCGGATTTACCCATGCCACAGACTACAACTTTGCCCTTGCACTTTAATATCAGTTCACACGCCGCGACAAAATTGTGGTCAATATATTGTGTCAGTTCGCCAATGGCTTGTTGTTCAATGGCAATGACACTGAGAGCCGACTGGATAAAATCACGATTTTGTTGGTTCATAAGGGTTTAGCCAAAAAGTAAAAATTGATAGGCGATAAAACAGGCGATCAACAGCAAGCCTTCGATACGATTAATGCGTCTGACCCCACGAAAGTTGAAACTGAGTAAGATGAGTAAAAAATTGAGGGCTAACATAACATACACATCGCGTTGAGCCGCGTTGGCATCAATTAGTCCCGGAGCAATTAAACCGGGCATGGCCATAACCGCCAGTATGTTAAATATGTTAGATCCAATAATATTACCTAGTGCCATGTCATCTTCATTTTTTAATACACCAGCAATACTGGCGGCTAATTCAGGCAAGCTGGTACCTATGGCTATGATAGTTAAACCAATAATCAGATCACTTATCCCTAAGGCTTGGGCAATAATCACCGCCGAATCCACCATGTAACTTGCGCTTAAGGGCAGTAAAATGAGTCCTGTAATCAGCCATGTTACGGCCTTAATAGTGGGTACATTGCTGGGGACCTCACTCTCAGTTTCGGCAATCAGTGGATCGTTTTTATCGAGGTTAAATGACATCCAGATAAGCGCAGCTATCACCATAAAAAACAAGATAATCAAGATACTGCCTTCAAATCTGCTTAAGACTAAGTCAGATAACATATAGGTGGCGAGTAAGGATAAAACTAACAAAACCGGCATTTCTCGTTTTAACGTAGAAGATGCGATAGTTAAAGGTTTAAGCAAAGCCGTTAAACCCAAGACTAAGGCAATATTAGTAATATTTGAACCAATCGCATTACCAATTGCCGTATCCACGTTGCCATTAAAAGAAGCGGTAGCGGACACCAAAATCTCAGGTGCAGATGAGCCCATAGCGACTATAGTTAAACCAATTATCATGGGCGATATGCCCATATTTTTAGCTAACGCTGCGGCACCGTAGACAAAACGGTCGGCAGAAAAGCTGAGCACGGCCAGCCAGACTAAAAAAATGCAAACTTCTAGAACCACAAAAACTCACTTACTATTTGGATTGTTACAGATTGTCGCAAAAACCCGAGTTAATTCCTATGCGATGAGTATATTAATTAAAGTGTAAAATTTGAATTCAATTCAGTCATGCCTAATTGTATTCAATTGTAATAAATAGAAAAATATAAGTTTATGTTAATTAAAGGTTTTTTATTTCTATTTGGGATGCTGTATTCATTTCTAAAAAATCGAATATAACTTGTTACTTTTTCTCTTTGTTATTCAGTCTTGAAAAAACGTAAAATAGACGCAATTTAGCGGGTCTTGGTATATAGCCAATCCTCATTATCAATAGGGAACAAAACAATTAAATGGAAAATTTGATTGAGATCGATAATCTGAGCTTTAGTCGAAGCGGTCGTTTGATCTACGACAATATTTCCTTACGTATTCAAAAAGGTAAAACTACTGCCATTATGGGGCCAAGTGGCATAGGTAAAACCACCATGTTGCGTTTAATGGGTGGCCAGTTAAAACCTGATAGTGGAGATATTAAATTTAAGGGCGAGTCCATCCCTAATATGCGTCGTAAACGTTTGTTTGAAGTACGTCGCCAAATGAGCATGTTGTTTCAAAGCGGCGCGTTATTTACCGATATGTCGGTGTTTGACAACATTGCCTTCCCTTTGCGCGAGCATACCAACTTAACTGAAGACTTGATCAATACCGTGGTGCAGTTGAAATTACAGGCAGTAGGTTTACGTGGTGCTGCTCATCTTATGCCTAGTGAGTTGTCTGGGGGTATGGCGCGGCGCGCGGCTTTGGCTAGAGCCATCGCCTTAGATCCAGAGTTGATCATGTATGATGAGCCTTTTGCTGGGCAAGATCCTATTTCAATGGGCGTGTTGGTGAAACTCATTAAAGCCTTAAATGATGCCTTAAAATTAACCAGCGTGGTGGTGACTCATGATGTCACAGAGGTGCTGACCATAGCCGACTACATTTATATACTGGCTGAGAAAAAAATCATTGGTAGTGGCACTCCGGCGGAAATCAAAAATAGTGATTCACCCTTGGTGCAACAATTTTTGCAAGGTTTAGCTGATGGCCCTGTGCCTTTTCATTATCCTGCAGGGGATATAAGACAAGCTTTTTTAGGTAGTAGCCTATGAATTGGTTAGCAAGTATAGGTGCCTTAACTATTGCCAAAATGGGCTCATTTGGGCGCGCCACCTTGATGTTGTTGGGAGCGATAATTGCCAAGCCGCAGTTTATCAAAAATACCCCACTGACCATTATGCAAATCTATGTGGTAGGTGTTCAGTCTCTGTTAATCATAGTGGTGTCAGGTTTGTTCATTGGCATGGTAATGGCCTTACAAGGCTATACGATTTTAGTAAGTTACGGAGCTGAAGGCAGTCTTGGGCCTATGGTGGCTTTATCTCTACTAAGAGAGTTAGGCCCAGTAGTCACCGCTTTGTTATTTGCTGGCCGCGCAGGTTCAGCTTTAACAGCCGAAATAGGTTTGATGAAAACCACTGAACAATTAAGCAGCTTAGAAATGATGGCGGTTGATCCATTGCGCCGCATAATTGCGCCACGTTTTTGGGCAGGCATGATCTCCATGCCAATGTTGACCTTGATTTTCAGTGCCGTTGGTATCTTGGGTGGACATGTGGTTGGTGTGGACTGGTTGGGTGTAGATTCAGGTAGTTATTGGTCAATCATGCAAGCCACAGTTGATTGGGACAAAGATGTTATGAATGGCGTGATTAAAAGTGCCGTATTTGGTTTTGTGATTGTTTGGATCGCGACATATAAAGGTTACGACTCTATTCCAACATCGGAAGGGATAAGTAAAGCCACGACACAAACCGTGGTGTATTCATCGCTGGCCGTTTTAGGTTTGGATTTTGTGCTAACTGCACTTATGTTTGGAATTGAGTAGGAGGAAAGATGAATTCTAGGAAAGCAGAAATTTTAGTAGGTGGTTTTGTGGTGCTGGCTTTTGCTGCGGGCATGATGCTGGCACTTAAAGTGGCTAATCAGAGCATGGCTGGACAAACTGAAACTTATACCTTAAATGCCAAATTTGACAATATTGGTGGATTAAAGGTGCGTTCTGCGGTCAAAGTCGGTGGAGTGACTATCGGTCGTGTAGACAGTATTACCTTAAGCTCAAGAGATTTTACCCCAGTGGTCAAGATGAGTATTTCAAAAGAATACAATCAGTTCCCTGAAACCAGTTCGGTATCGATTTTAACTTCAGGTTTACTAGGCGAGCAGTATGTTGGGTTTCAACCTGGTTTTGAAATTGAAGGTATAGAAAATTTAGCTGAAGGTGATTTTATTGAAGACACGAAGTCAGCTTTGGTATTAGAAGATTTAATTGGTCAGTTTTTGTTTAGTAAAGGCCAGTAAGCCCGTTTAAGATGAGGACATAAAGTGAAAAAAAGAATATTACAGGCGATATTTATAGGTTTTGCGGTGCTGGCAAATGGTGTGTCACAAGCGCAAGAAGTGAATCCCTATGATTTGTTAGAGCAAGTAGCGACTAAAACGTTTACTCGTATCAAAGCAGAGCACACTAAAATTGAAGCTAATCCGGAATTATTACGTACCGTAATGGAAGAAGAACTGCTGCCTTATGTAGATTACAACTTTGCTGCACTTAAAGTATTGGGCAAACATTTTAGAACAGTACCCAAAGAAAAGATCCCTGAGTTTATTAAGGTATTCCGTTCGTATTTAATCACCACTTATGCTTTGGCACTGTCTTATTACAATGGTCAAGAAGTGGTATTTCAACCCAGCAAAGATGTTGAGGATGAAAACACGGTAACCGTACGTGCGGTAGTCAAAGAACCTGGACGTCCTGATATCAACATTGCGTTTAAATTACGTAAAAGTAACAAAACCGATGAATGGAAAGCTTACGACATGGTGGCAGAAGGCATCAGTCTGTTATCCAGCAAACAAAGTGAATTTGAAAGCATCTTACGCCAGGATGGTATTCAGGCGGTGATTGATGCGATGAACAATACCATCAATAGGCCGATCAATTTGCAGCAAGATAACAAGGGATAATGTGTGCAAAACTTTAGTGTTTCATCACCCCGCGTCGGAACTTTTTTATTAAGTGGTCAGCTTCATCGCTCTAATGTGAGAAGTTGCTGGCCTACTAGTCTGAGTGATATCAAACAGGCTGTTAGTCAACAGCCCGTAGTACTTGACTTAAAGAGTATTTCACACGTCGATACCGCCGGTTTGGCTTGGCTGATTAATTTGTTACGAGACTGCAAAACGCAGGATATTGCGTTTACTCTGGCTAATGTGCCACAAACCTTAATTAATCTGGCAAAAATAAGCGACGTTGAGGGATTTTTACCGTTACAATAAAGGCTGTTTTTGGATGTGAGAGTTAGTATGGAAAACCAGCAAATCCAGTCCATGTTAAAAGAGACACTTGGACTAAGTGAAGTATTTGTGAGCGGAGATGGTTCACATTTTCAGATTATTGCCGTCAGCGATCAATTTGCTGAAATGAGTCGAGTTAAAAAACAACAATTTGTTTATGCCCCTTTAAGTGCTCTAATCGCTGAAGGTGGTATGCATGCGGTTTCAATAAAGACTTTCACAGATTCTCAATGGAAACGTGAAAAACTGTTTAATATGCCTCAGTAAATAATGCTCTTTTCTTTTAGCCACAGCGGTATCTCCCGGTCAACCTAGAGTCAGTATATGGATAAATTAATTATTGAAACCAGCCCACCTTTGAGTGGTAGTGTGACTATTTCAGGCGCTAAAAATGCCGCCTTACCTATTTTAATGGCCAGTATCTTGGCGGACTCGACTTGTTATTTTGATAATGTGCCGGTGTTAAGGGATATCCGTACCAGTCTGGCACTATTAAGTGAATTAGGCGCTAAAGCTGAGCGAACTGATGGCCAGTCTGTGGTCATTGATCCTGCCAGTATTAATAATTTTACGGCATCTTATGATTTGGTAAAAACCATGCGTGCGTCGATCTTGGTGCTTGGTCCGTTGTTGGCTAAATTCGGGCAGGCTAACGTATCGCTACCCGGTGGATGCGCTATCGGTGCCCGTCCTGTTAACTTACATTTGACTGGTTTAGAGCAAATGGGCGCGACTATTGATGTAGATGCAGGGTTTATCCGTGCTTCAGTTAATGGGCGTTTACAAGGCGCACATATCGTCATGGACATCGTCAGTGTTGGTGCTACCGAAAATTTGATGATGGCGGCGAGTTTGGCAGAAGGTGAGACCATCATAGAAAATGCCGCGCGCGAACCTGAAATTGTAGACTTAGCAAATTGTTTAAATGCTATGGGTGCAAAAGTCATGTATGCGGGTACAGATCGTATTGTGATCCAAGGTGTTGAATCTCTGCAAGGTTGTCGTTACGCAGTATTACCCGATAGGATTGAAACGGGCACTTTTTTGGTGGCTGCAGCTATGACGGGGGGCCATGTACGTTGTGAAAAAGCGGCGCCCAATACCCTAGATGCGGTACTGGATAAATTAACCAAAGCAGGGGCGGTGATCACCAGCGGTGAAGACTGGATTGAACTCGACATGCGTGGCAGAACCCTGAAAAGTGTTAATATCAAAACCTCTCCTCATCCGGGTTTCCCGACTGACATGCAAGCTCAGTTTGTCGCCTTGAACTGCGTGGCTGAGGGCGTAGGTGTAATCACCGAGAATATATTTGAAAATCGTTTTATGCACGTACCTGAGTTACAACGCATGGGCGCAAAAATAACCTTAGAAGCGAATAGTGCTGTGTGCGAAGGCAGTTCTAAACTGAAGGGGGCGCAAGTTATGGCAACAGATTTGCGTGCTTCAGCGAGTTTAGTGATTGCAGGATTAGTTGCGCAAGGGCAAACCGTAGTAGATCGTATTTATCATTTAGACCGGGGTTATGAGCATATTGAAGCTAAACTCAATGGTTTAGGGGCAAATATCAAGCGTGTAAACTATTAATAAATTGTTTTTGAGGTAGTAAATAATTACTACCTCATAACTCTGCAACTACCACAACAATATTGAGCAACTGATTATTTCGGTTTATTTGCAGCTCTACTGTTTTACCGGGCAAGGTATTAGTAATTACTTCTAGGGTCTTTCTTAAATCATTGGCCGCGACATTGTCAATAGCCACCACAACATCACCTACTAGCAACCCAGCAAGCTCCGCTGGTTCATCAGGTGTCACTGCAGTTACCAGAATGCCGTCACCCACAGGATTTTCTTGGCCACCAAAACCTAGGGCACCGCGGGTCACTTTGCCAGTAGCGATAATTTCGTCCATGACTTTTTTAGCCAATCCATAAGGAATGGCAAAATAAACACCTTCAACTTCTATTACTCTGCGACGATTATCAAAGGTTTTATAGTTAGCATTATTAATACCGACTAAGTAACCGTTACTATCGACTAATGCTCCACCTGAATTACCTTCATTTAATACCGCATCGGTTTGAATATAATCAAAATAGGTTGCAAACAAACTTTGGCTAAAACGACTAACGATACCTTGAGTGATGGTTTGACCTAAGTCATATGGGTTGCCTACCGCTAATACTACATCCCCCACACGAGTATCCATATCATTTTGCTGAGGGATGGCATGCAGATTGTCCGCATTAATGCTTAATACGGCCAAATCGGTAATAGGATCTTTACCTATTATTTGTGCTTCGAAGCGACGGCCATCCTGCAAGCCTATTAGGATGCTATTGGCGTTTTCAACTACATGTTGACACGTTAGGATATAACCCGATTCGGTCATAATGACACCAGATCCAATACTGATACGTTCGACTGGTTGGCGTCTATTAAAACTCGCGGTATTGTCAATGCTTTGGCTGTAGATGTTAACTACAGCAGGGCCGGCAGCGTTAACAGCGTGATTG
This sequence comes from Paraglaciecola hydrolytica, assembly GCF_001565895.1. Classification (GTDB taxonomy): domain Bacteria; phylum Pseudomonadota; class Gammaproteobacteria; order Enterobacterales; family Alteromonadaceae; genus Paraglaciecola; species Paraglaciecola hydrolytica. Next base: position 659,098 of record NZ_LSNE01000005.1, on the reverse strand, counting down.
AAGCTGAGTTTTTCTTGAGTAACTTGTTGCTGACTTAACATAGCAAAGGAGATTTTACTGCCTTTACGAAGTTCAGGCACCAACGTCAATATCACGGCTGCGACCACAACACCGATTAATATCGATTTAATAAAAAAAGACAAGGATTTAAACACAGAAAATTATTTATTTTTTTAACGAGATGCCTGCAAGAATAGCACTGAAATCAGTGAGTTGATAGCAATCAAGCGATTACTATCAACTCTATTCTATTTATCTTATGACCAAATATAACGATGAATTTCCGCGTTTTACACTCAAAGCAATGACACCCTTGGCTTCATCCAAGCTATTGCGCAGTGCGATGACATTATCGATTTTCTGACGATTGACGCCAATAATCACGTCACCATCTTGCAAGCCAATCATGGCAGCGGGCGAGCGGGCGACCAGATCTGAAATAACCACGCCAGTATCACCTTGTTTAGTCGCACCATTGCTTAATGTGGCACCTTCTAGGGCAGGGTGTATTTCTTTGGCTGCCACCACCGCCTGTGTTGCATCACCTAATACCACGTCTACTTTAAGGCGTTTACCTTTACGTAGTAGTCCCAGTTTGATCTTACTACCGGCCCCTTTACTGGCAATTTTGGCGCGTAATTCTTGAAAACTGACTACCGCAATACCATTGATGTCAGTAATAATATCACCGGCCTGTATACCACCTTTTTCCGCAGCAGAATCGGCAGATACTTCGCTGACAAAAGCACCTTTGCTGACATCCAGATTCATAGCCTCGGCTAAACCAGAGTCTACATCTTGACCTAGTATGCCAAGCAAGCCACGGCGCACTTCACCAAACTCAATAATTTGATCAACTAGGCTTTTCATCATATTAGATGGAATGGCAAAACCTATACCTACGTTACCGCCATTGGGACCAAATATAGCGGTATTGATACCAACCAGTTCGCCACGCAAACTGACTAAGGCTCCACCTGAGTTACCACGGTTAATGGCCGCATCGGTTTGAATAAAGTTTTCGTAGCCTCCAATGTTTAAACCTGAGCGACCCAAAGCACTAACAATCCCCGAGGTTACTGTTTGGCTTAGACCAAAGGGATTACCTATGGCGACGACAAAGTCTCCAACACGTAATTTATCTGAATCGGCTAAGGGCAATGCCACTAGTTTATCTGGGTCAATTTTCAGTAGTGCAATGTCACTTTGAGCATCAGCACCGAGTTTTTTGGCTTTTACTTCACGGCCATCGGTTAAGGTTACGGTAATTTCGCTTGCGTTATCTACCACATGGTTATTGGTAACCACATAACCTTTTTCGGCATCGATAATCACCCCAGAACCAAGACCTTTAAAGGGGCGTTCTTGTACTTGTTCATCTGGCCCGCCAAAAAAATGTTTGAACATTTCAGGTACTCGCTGACGTGATACTTGAGTACCCTCCACTGAGATAGTGACGATAGCGGGTGTGGCTTTTTCCAGCATGGGCGCTAAGCTGGGCACTTCATTTTTATCATCGGAAAAAAAGGGCAATGCCGCATTGGCTGACATTGGTACAGTAACAACAGACGTCATGATTAAGCACATAGCAAACAGACGATTAACTACTTTATTCATCGAGATTATCTCCAATTGAGCCTAAATTAAATTCACTACAATGACTGTGTACTTGAGAAGAAAGTTCACTGTTTCGCATTTTTGATTTTTTTGTCTTCTGCACCTGAAAACAAACCTGAACTTTGTGATGCAAAATCCAATGGTTGAAACTCAGTAGTGGCTTTTTCTTTGGTTTGAGGTGCGACGTTAGAGCGTAAATAACTAGTGGCATGTTCGCCAAAATAATTTAAAGAATCGGCGTTTTCATTGGCATTCATGCTGGTAGTGAGCTGTTCATACGCTGCAATTTGTTGATTTAGTGCATCGGTTTGTTGAGCCAAATTTTGCACAAGTTGTTTGCTCGCTTGAATGTGATCTGCAGCCTGTTGCGTCATGATTTCTTTAAAGGTTTGTTCTTTCTTAGCATCTTTTGAGGCTAATAAACTTCTCTCATTGACAAACTTTGCAACAAAATAGCCTATTATTCCACCCACTATTAACAACAAAATACCGATCAACCAATCCATCTTAACTCCTTAATTATTCGTGCACATCGTTTAACACCTAATGAATCCCTCGCTAATATTATTGGTTATTAATACTAGCGAATTCCAATCATTGCAGCGCAAAACACAATCATTATTGATATTATACGCGCTGGTAATTTAATGCGGTCATTTTATTTGTATTCAAGTATATATATACCCCTTCGCATTGGAATTGCATGGCGGTGGTAAATAAATGAAACCCCATGAGCTTCGTTTATTAAGTGTAACGCGGGTGCCAAATGAGGCGTACAGCCAACCAACGTGGAGTTTCAAGGGTGAAGGGTATATACACAACTTATGTTGAAAGGAAGTTAGTTGCTCTATGTTAAATGTGAGCCCTTGGCAAAAATATCAAGATGATCTGTTGGAAGAGGGGTTTCATTATGATGCCGCTCAAGAAAATGCAGTTAAAGAGTTACAACGTTTATATGAGGAACTCACTCAGCCAGAAAAAAAGCTCACTTGGCGAGTTAAATTGCAAACGACTTTTGGCAAAGGTTTGCAACAACCCTCTATTCAAGGTTTGTATTTTTGGGGCGGAGTAGGCCGCGGTAAAACCTATTTGGTGGATACCTTTTATGAGTGTTTACCTTTTGGCCGTAAATTACGTATCCATTTTCACCGTTTTATGCATCGTGTGCACCATGAGCTTAAAGGTTTGTCGGGGCAGCCTGATCCCCTTAAAATCATTGCAAAAAAATTGGCTACTGAAACTCGAGTTATTTGTTTTGACGAGTTTTTTGTATCGGACATTACCGATGCGATGATATTAGGCACTTTGATGCAAGAGCTCTTTAGCCATGGCATAGTGTTAGTGGCTACCTCTAATATTATTCCTGATGAGCTGTATCGTAATGGTTTGCAACGCGCGCGTTTTTTGCCAGCTATCGAGTTAATAAATCAAAATACTCGCGTGGTGAACGTCGACAGCGGTATTGATTATCGCTTGCGTACTTTGCAACAAGCGGAGATTTATCATTCTCCAGCCGATGCTGATGCGATGGAAGACTTGCATTTGTATTTTAGGCAGTTGGCACCCGAGCAAGGTGTTGAAAGGCAAAGTATTGAAATTGAAGGGCGTTTGATCCCCACTTTACAATATGCCGATGGGGTGGTGATGTTTGAGTTTAGAGCTATATGTGATGGCCCACGTGGTCAAGTTGATTATATTGAAATTAGTCGTTGTTATCATACTGTGTTGATCGCCAATGTAGAGCAAATGGGGCAATCTATGGATGATGTGGCTCGGCGTTTTATTGCTATGGTGGATGAGTTTTATGAGCGTAATGTAAAACTCATTATGTCTGCCCATGTTGCTCTGGAGTCACTCTATACCCAAGGTAGTTTAAATTTCGAATTTAAACGTTGTTTAAGTCGTTTAAAAGAAATGCAGTCTCACGACTATTTGGCGACCCAGCATATTCCGTAAATAAACCATAAGTATGCAATTATTGCTTTTGTACTATGGCTTGAAAGTCGGTAAAATCCGCGGCACTTAAATCTAAGATATGATTAAAAGAGATTATTAGATGGGAAGAAAATTCGAAGTTCGTAAAATGGCCATGGCCAAAACTCAGGGCGCAAAAACCAAAGTCTATTCTAAGTACGGTAAAGAAATTTACATGTGTGCTAAAAATGGTGGTGCGGACCCTCAAGCTAATTTAGCTTTACGTCGTTTAATGGACAGGGCCAAAAAAGATCAGGTACCTAGCCACGTTATTGAAAAGGCTATAGACAAAGCTACAGCCGGCGCCGGTGAAGATTATGTGCCAGCCCGTTACGAGGGTTTTGGTCCTGGTGGTTGTATGGTAATCGTTGACTGTTTGACTGATAACAATAACCGCACTATCACTGATGTGCGCAATTGTTTCACCAAAACCCATTCGAAATTAGGTGTCGCAGGTACAGTCGGGCACATGTTTGATCATCAAGCTATCTTTGTGTTTAAAGGTGATGATGAAGACGCCGTATTAGAAGTACTGATGGAAGCCGATGTTGACGTAACTGAAGTAGAATGCGAAGACGGTATGATCACCGTGTATGCCCCTCATACTGAATACAACAAGACCAGAACGGCATTAATGGACAATAATCCGGCACTTGAGTTTGAAGCTGAAGAAATTAGTTTTGTGCCGCAGACCGAAACCATCGTCAGCGGTGAAGACGTGGCGGTATTTGATAAGTTTATGGATATGCTCAATGACTGTGATGATGTACAAGATATTTATCACAATGCCACAGTAGAGCGCGACGACGCAGAATAATAAGTAATAATGTTAAAAAAAACCGAGCCTTAGCTCGGTTTTTTTATGAATGGGCGCTACTTATATTTTGGAAGGGTAGGCCAATACTATTTCGTCTAACAAGCCCAGTAGTAACTTTGTGCCTGTGCCCGAGGCGATACCATCAAATACATTTTCAACGTTTTTGCCTTCTTGACCACCGGCTAAGTCACTGACAGAGCGGATAATGATCCAGTCCACATCATTGACAAAACACACTTGGCCGACCGCCGCTGATTCCATTTCAGCTACTTGTGCATCAAACACCCTTTGTAACCATTGACGATATTGCGCGTTGTCTAAAAACACCGAACCGGTCACACCATTACCACCAACTTTGATGTTAATAGGATGGCCAGAAGGCATCTTGATAGGCTTAATGTTTTTGATGGCTTGTTTAGTAAGCTCGACAAGCTTAGGCGTGGCAGTAAAATAGGGCATCTGACGTGGGCTATCCCAGCCTTGTTTAATCACGGCCATCTCTTCTGGGTGAATAAAGCCATAGTTTTCGTAAGCGGGTGAGTGGGGATCTTGTTTGCGGCGAGTTTGATAATCCGCCAACGCATTTTCATAATAATCAGGCAGGATAAACTCACCTGTTCTTTTTGGTTCGGGATTTACATACACTGACTCATCATGAAAGTACCAACGCTCTGGGACTGCAATATCGCCAGGGTTAAACTCAGGATTAATCGCACCAGCTATGCCCATCATCACAACTCGTTCGATGGGGAAATAATCCAGGGCCATCTGCATGGTCATGGCGGCATTTGGCACACTAATACCCGTAGTAAAAATAACCACAGGCTCGCCTTTATAATGACCAACTTGGTATTTCACACCTTTGATGGTCAATGTTTTTTCTATTTTGGCATCAGATAACTGTGAAAACGCATGATCAATGGCATTAATTTCAGGCTCATAAGCCGCCACAATGGCCGTCCATTTGTTAGCCGTGGTAAATTCTTTTGGGCCATATTGGCTATAGTTTTCAGCTTTAAGTTGCAAACTTGTGACTGTCATTAACACTAACAGGATTTTTATTATCGTTTTGTTCATTGATTTCAACTTATTAATATATGTACCTGCTCCGTTTTAGCGCAGGAAAATGAGATTAAGTGATGTTTTGCTTGATTATGGTGAGCTTGAATTCAACATCAAGAGGCAAACTACACATCCTAGCTGAGTATGACAAAACCATGCCAATTGTTGGATTGAGCGTCAATTTTTATTGAGGAGCCACAACCAGAGTTTGTGGCCGAATAGGTTGTGGCTGTGTAGTGAGTAGCTTGGTGTTATTTACCAATCAAACGTAAAAACTCGTCACGAGTGGCTTGTGAACGACGAAACGAACCTAACATGACCGAGGTGATCATGGAGGAGTTTTGTTTTTGCACACCGCGCATCATCATGCACATGTGTTTGCCTTCCATTACCACACCTACCCCTAAAGCGCCGGTGACTTGTTGCACGGCATCGGCAATTTGTTTGGTTAAACCTTCTTGGATCTGTAAACGACGGGCATACATATCAACAATACGAGCAAATTTGGATAAACCTAGTACTCGACCTTGTGGGATATAGGCAATATGGCAGCGACCAATAAAAGGCAGGATATGGTGTTCACACAGTGAATAAAATTCGATGTCCTGTACTATGACCATTTCGTCACTATCGGCCTCAAAAATAGCGCCATTGACGACGGTATCTAAATCGGTTGCGTAACCATCAGTTAAAAACTGCATGGCTTTGGCTGCTCTATTTGGGGTATCAAGTAAGCCATTTCGGCTAACATCCTCACCTAAAATAGTTAAAATCTCGGAATAGTGTGCGGCTAATTTATCTGACATGAAAAAACTCTTAACTAATAGAAAGCAAGTTGCTTTGCTGCTAAATCTGGCTGGGTGGGATCATAGCATGTTATGGCAATATCGATAACTGCTTAAACTAAATAGCCAAGGGTTAGGGGGAGATGCTCGTAAATGAAACTAATACACTAGCGACATTTTGCTTTTTTCTGCAAAGCTTGGCGCATAACACAAAGGTATTCTTCTAAGGCGCGTTTAGCAGATTCATATTTAGCGGTGTAATCTGCCGAGCTTGGATGTTTAATCAGTAAATCAAAGGCACGATCTGTTTCGTGGATTAAACTTCTTAAATTTTGTTGGGTGACATCCATATCGAATCTCAACAGCGGTCATTAGTTAAGCTAACGTTAGCATAGCTTTTAATTAACACAACATTAACATTGTTCTGGCTTAGTTAGTTTCTGCATATAAGCAGCATATTTTTTATCACCACATTTTTACCACCGCCAAACAAACAATAGCCAATAAAACTAGCACAGGAGCTTCGTTTAGAATGCGGTAAAAGCGGCTTGAGTGTTGGTTAATATCACGGGCAAATTGTTTAACTAAGTGATACAAATAAAAGTGATAAATGTAGATGGCAGCAACCAATATCAGCTTAACATGCAGCCAGTGTGCAGCTTTAAACCAGCTCATGCCATAGCCATGTATCAGCCACAAACCAAACAATAAGGTTAAAAACGCAAAGGGTGTGACAAACCACCACAAACGTCTTTCCATTATTTTAAACTGATCCTTAACCGCCTGATTATCACTTTGAGCATGGTAAACAAACAAACGAGGCAGATAAAAAATACCGGCCATCCAGGCCACCATAAAAAACATGTGTAAGGCTTTTATCCACAATAATGACATTTTTGTTTGTTACTCCGTGTTAGTTAATATTGTACCTGATGTAGTTATTCGTTTGTTTGATACGATTAATGACGGGCTTGATGTAATTAATAGCTCGCTTGATGTAAATAATTCCGTAATTTATGCCAGGTAATGACCCCGACAACATCCTGTTTAGTTTCACCAAATACATAAACAGCGCCATCTCGTTTGGCCTGTAACAATTCATAAACTTCGGCAAGGGTGGCTTGTGAACTAACACCACCTATTTTGCTATAAATCAGTGGTTCAGAATCCTGACCAAGGCTGACATCAAATTGTACCAGTGAATATTGTACATCAGTCTCAGAGTCAGAGCGTTGCAGCACCGGATGGGTGGGGGCATCTTGTAAACATGCCAAGATTTTTTGTTGTTCGTTTGCACTAAATAAAGTGAAGTTGTTGTCCATAACCGCTAATACGCCGGTTTTTTGTAGGGACTCAAGCACTGGCGAAATGGAGTAAGACAATTTTTGAAAATCCAACTGACGAATAAAAATGGAGCTGTTGCCTAAATACTGAGTTGAGGTTACGTAAGCTGGCACAATCACCAAAATAGCCGGCAAAATTAATTCAGGACTAAAAGACAATTCCATGACCGCAGATAGCGCGGCTAACGGCGCATGTACCACGGCAGCCATCAGTCCAGCCATGCCCAATAATGAAAAACTGCCAGTCAACTCAGAACTATCTGCCATAAATAAACCCAGTGGCGTGGCAAGCAAGGCACCACTTAACATGCCTATCACAAAAACAGGTCCCATAATCCCGCCAGGTACACCTAATCCAATAGCGATAATGGTGAGGATCAATTTGGCAATTAAAATGGCCACTAATAAACTGTTATTTTGTGCGGATATTAACGCATCGGCAGAATTAAAATGAGCACCCATGGCTTCGGGTAAATAGAATCCCACGACACCGGTAATTGCCCCTGCCATTAATAAACGTTTCATCATATTAAAACGTTTGAAACCCCGCATAACATGCATGAGTGAGTTGTTAAAAAAGGAGGCGAGGCCACCTAAGGCAATGCCACATAAGATCAAGTACAAATAGATCCAATGGCTAAACTCGTTAAACTGAATAAAAGATAATTCGTGAGTACTGCCAAACACTAAGCGAGTCATCACACTGCCACAAGCAGCAGCCAGCATAATGGGAATAAAAATGTGCACTCGATATTCACGCAGCACGACTTCCATCACAAATATAACGGCAGCAAAAGGGGTGTTAAAGGATGCAGAGATACCAGCTGCTATGCCGCAACCAGATAAAATCCTGATACTGTTGTAGGGAAGTTTTAACCACTGGCCAAAAAAGCTACTGCCGGCCGCACCTAAATGTACTGAAGGGCCTTCGCGGCCCACTGAAAATCCCGCGGCCAAAGCTATAGTGCCCCCAAAAAATTGATTTACCGTGGTCATTGCCGGTATTTGACCAAAATAATACTTAACCCGATGAATAACAAAGGGAATGCCCATACGGTAATGTTTAAAGCCAGTAATATAGGCAATGACAATAATGGCACTGGCAGCAATGACTGGTAGCATCAAACGTTGGGTCGCGGATAAGGCCGAAAAGGCATCCAACTCAGGTAGGTACTGCAGTTGTAGCCATTCGATAGCTAAACGAAATAATATAATAATGGTTGCTGCACTGATGCCACCGACCACACCCAACAAACACAGTTGTATAGAGGTGCGCGGGTAAGCCAATTCTTTTCTGAATGCTGCAAGCGTTATCATGCTGTCACCACTGTAATCTAACCTATGGCCTTAATTTACCACAAGTTATTGTAACTATTGGAGTTATGCTAATTTATATCGTTTGCAAAAGAAAAGAAAAAACCGCCTTGGTTTAAAATGGATTTAAATGTACATAAGCTGACTTTTGTTGTCAGTTAATGTGGCACTAAGTGATAGACTCCTTTTTCAGCGCACATTAAGCATAATCAAATGACGAGCAGCGATGTTGAGATTAAAACAATTAAAACAGAAATGGGGGGCTTTCAGTGTGTATGCCTTTCTCATTGTGGGCTTAACACTTACGTTAATGTTGGGGTTTTGGTTAGGTAACCAGTATTTTTCTTACCAACAAAAAGCCCTGCTAACCCTTGAGCATACAGTGCAAAATTTGCAGCTAGAAAATAATGAATTAAGTAAAAAACTCAACATTTTACGGGTTGAGTTGGATGTCGCGGCTCTTTCACAGCAAAAAACCTTTGCGGAAATCAAACTCAGTATTGAGCGAGAAAAAGCCTTACAAAAAGACATCGCGTTTTATCAGCAGGTCATGGCTCCAGAATTGACCCAACAAGGTTTTGTAATTGATGCGTTTAACGTCGAAAAAACGTTAAGTGATCGAGTTTATCGATTTGAGCTGGTGATGATGCAGCGCGAAAAGATTAAAAATACCTTAAAAGGTAGCATGGATATTACCCTAGTAGGCAGTGAAGCGGGCAAGTCTAAACAATATGCTTTAAAAAATTTGCTGGTGGATCCTGAGCAAGTACTGGCATTTGGTTTTAAGTATTTTCAGATATTAGATGGTCAGATTAAGTTACCAGAAGGGTTCCAACCTGAACGTATTTTAGTACAGTCGGAGATCTTCCAGTTCAATCGCAAAAAAGGTGAACTGCACTCTGTTTTCGATTGGACACTGGTCAACACTCTTAGCACTTCTAGCGAATAGTTGACCATATTACTCAAGTACTAGATAATGTAGCCATGAGTTTATTAATATTAGAGGCAAGTTATGTCGGTGCAAACCGCTTATCCTATTGAATTTTCCGACTCTGCTGCCAAAAAAGTCAAAGCTTTGGTATTAGAAGAAGAAAATCCCAATTTAAAATTACGAGTTTATGTGACCGGTGGTGGCTGTTCTGGTTTTCAGTACGGTTTTACTTTTGACGAAAAGGTCAATGAAGGTGATACCACTATTGATAATGACGAAGTCACCTTAGTGGTTGACCCAATGAGTTTACAATACTTGGTCGGTGGACGGGTTGATTATACCGAAGGCTTGGAAGGTTCTAGGTTTTTAGTTAATAACCCAAATGCAACTACCACTTGTGGTTGTGGATCATCCTTTACCGTATAAATGTCGCAAATTAGTAGTGCATAAAAAACCCGCTAAGATTGGCGGGTTTTTTTATGGGCCTTCAGTTAAAACGCTGTTTTACATCGTAATACTTGCATTGGTACTTTCAAAAATTTTATCAGCAGATGCTGCTACAAAACCTTGATAGAGATTGCCATCATCCATGGCGTAACGCTGGGCAAATTCATAAAAACAGCTAGGTACTGATTTTTGGGTATCACTTAATTGTACAGTGATTTTATCTGCCATAGTGGAAGACTGAGCCAATAATACTTCAGGGCCGCCTTTGATCTCACCACCACTTTGATTTAAGACAAAGCCCGCTTGCGTCAGCGCGTTGTTTAAATCGGCTAACTCAGTGAAATGTGACAGGTGGTTAACACTGACAGTAAAGTGGTTAGCGCGAAATCCCCAAACCGCCATCCAAGCCGCGTATTCAGATTCTGCGACTAAAGTGGCGTAATCCTGCTCTGATACTTGCCAGTGGGCACCAGAATACAAAAAGTTATCCTGCTTTGCTGCGTCATCAGCTACCGATGAAATCATTTTTAATATAATGCTTTGTACCTCAGCAGGCATCTCTTCAACTAATAGCTCGCTGATAAACACTTTTGGCAACCTGTCGTCTGGATGTTCAAAATGTTTGGCAACCAATTTTTTTTGTTCAAAGATATAGTCGCCTTTATCGCTATAACCTAAAGCCAGAAAATGTGCTGCGAGCTTTTGCAGATTGATCTTGGCAATATTAAAGGTACGCAGGGCAATGTGATCATTGATGATCTGAGCCTTGGCCTTGTCATGCTTAGCTTCATAAGTATCCAGCAAGGCATGAATTTTTTGCGCCGAAGGGGTAATAGCAACGTAGTCCTGCCATAGATTATCGAAGAGCGTATTAACGTTAGTATGCATGTCTTGGTATTCTCACTAATAAGTTAAATAGATAAGCCAGGGCTTAAGCTTGCTGGCAACTCAACTTTGTCTAATTCCACTGAAGCGACGGGGTAGGCGCAATAATCCGCTGCGTAAAAAGCACTTGCACGGTGATTGCCACTTTCGCCAATACCACCAAAAGGGGCTGCACCACTGGCTCCTGTAATGGGGCGGTTCCAGTTAACAATACCGGCTCTGATACGCTTATAAAAGTGTTGGTAATCAGCTGGTGAATCGGCCAGCAAACCGGCTGATAAACCAAAACTGGTATTGTTCGCTTCGTCAATGGCTTGATCAAAGTCACTATAGCGAATGACTTTGAGTAAGGGGCCAAAATGCTCTTCATCTGGCATGTCACTGAGGATACTAGTGACATCAATAATGCCAGGAGTCACAAAACCAGATTCAGGATCAAGATGTTTAAGCTCTACTAAAGATGTTGCCCCCAAGGCTAATAGTTGTTGTTGGGCTTTATGCATAGAGGCTGCTGCTTGAGGTGAAATCATCGCGCCCATAAAGGGTTGTACTTCTGCATCATACAGTCCAACTGTTAAAGTCTGAGTGACTTCAACTAGCTTGTTTAAGATGGCATCGCCCTGGGCATTATTAGCAATAAACAAACGTCTGGCACAGGTACAGCGCTGCCCAGAGGTAATAAAGGCTGATTGAATAATGTCGTGCACGGCGGCTTTAACATCAGTCACATCTTTAACAATTAGGGGATTATTACCGCCCATTTCCAAGGCTAAAATTTTGCCGGGATGCCCCGCAAATTGTTCATGCAAAATTTTACCGGTGCGTGAACTGCCAGTAAAAAACAGTCCATCCAGTCCAGGATGTGCAGCCAAGGCTTTACCCGTCTCTACTTCGCCCTGTACTAAGTTTAACACCCCAGTAGGCAGCCCTGCTTGTTCCCATAATTCCACGGTTTTTTGTGCCACTAAAGGTGTCAGATCACTTGGTTTAAATACAACAGTATTGCCGGCTAATAGTGCAGGTACGATGTGACCATTAGGTAAGTGACCCGGAAAATTATAAGGACCAAAGACGGCGACTACACCGTGAGGTTTATGCCGAATAAAGGCTTTGCCAAGTGGCATAGGATTTTCAGTCACACCGGTACGTTGTTGATAAGCTTTTTCTGAAAGGCCAATTTTGCCAATCATCGATGCGACTTCAGTCGCGGTTTCCCACAAAGGTTTACCGGTTTCTTGGGCAATAGTCAGCGCCAGTTTTTCTTTGTTGGTCGCCAGTAATTCACCGAATTTTTTGACAATAGCCAAACGTTGTTCAAACGTTAGCTCGCTCCAATTTACAAAGGCTTGACGTGCAGCTTGAACGGCTAAAGCAACTTGCTCTTTGCTAGCACTCATGGCTTGCCAAATAATTTGTTTTTTAGCCGGATCGTTAGATTGAATTGCATGGCCTTGGCCAGCGAGCCACTGGCCATTAATGAAGTGAGTAAAATGGTTCATATTTATGTCCTGAAAGTAGTGGGGGCGAAGCGAATGTCCTGACCTTCGGTCAAGGTCAGTGCGTCAGCGGCAGCCTGACTGATATAGGCGATATCTTGATCGTCATCAATATTCAGTCTGGTACACACACCTCTGAATTCTTCGATTTTGGTATTGATCGCAAAATACTCGCGTCCCTGTACGGCAAGGCGATCATTAATTTGGATGGCCATTTTGCAACTCATCTGGGCAGTGCGGATGTGTTTTAAATTGGCTTCAACTGTGGGTCCACCATCAAAAATGTCTACATAACCGCGGCAGATAAAACCTTCTTGTTCCAACAATTGTAAGGCTGGTTTGGTCTTTTCATGTACTTTACCAATGACTGCTTGTGCTTGTTTACTCAGCAAGCTGACATAGATCGGATATTTAGGCATCAACTCGGCAATAAACTGCTTTTGACCAATGCCAGTCAGATAGTCTGCGGTGGGAAAGTCCATGGAGAAAAAGTGTTCTTCGAGCCACTGCCAAAAAGGGGATTTACCTTTGTCGTCACTGATCCCACGCATTTCCGCGATGACTGTGTCTGAAAAGCGCTGTGCATGTTCCATCATAAACAGAAAACGAAACTTGGATAACAATCTGCCATTGTTGCCTTCGCGGGCACTTTGGCGCAAAAACAAAGTGCAAATTTCAGATACACCAGTGTAATCATTACACAGGGTAAGAATATCTACAGTATTGTAGATATTCAGTTCTCGCGAAGCGTGTACAACCTTGCTTAAATGATAGTGATAAAATGCATCGTCTAAACCAACAGTCGAGGCAATGCCACTAGTGCCCACTACTTCACCACTATCGGTTTCTTCCATCACAAACAGGTAACTTTCGTCACAAGGCTCGTTGATGTCTTTGGCAAACGAAAGTACAGACTGGTTAATTTTATGGGTCAACAAGTCTTCATTAACCGGCAAAGAGGTAAACCCTATGCCGGACTCGTTAGCAATATCAAGCAAGGCCGCGTAATCGCTGGTTTGAATAGGTCTGATGACTTTCATGCTTATTACTCTATCGCTTATTATTAGCCATTAACTACTTTGGCTACGGCACGTTCAAAGCGGCTTAAACCGGCCTTAATATCTTCGTCTGGAATAATTAACGAAGGGGCAAAGCGCACCACATTGGCACCAGCAATTAAACACATAAGATGCTCGTCAGCCGCCGCCACTAAAAATTCTCTTGAACGACCGGCAAATTTTTCAGTTAAGGCACAGCCAAGTAATAAACCTTGTCCACGAACTTCACTGAAACATTGGTATTTTTGATTGATGGCTTCTAAACCTTGGCGGAACAATTGTTCTTTATGTTTTACCCCATCAAGTACTGTTGGGGTATTGACGATGTCAAGGACCCTCTCTGCAACGGCGCAGGCTAAGGGATTACCACCATAGGTACTGCCATGAGTGCCCACTTTTAAATGCTCAGCAATTTTAGTTGTAGTTAACATAGCGCCAATCGGGAAACCACCACCTAATGCTTTAGCTGTGGTTAGTATATCGGGTTCGATTCCTAGTCCCATATAAGCATAGAGTTCACCGGTGCGGCCTACGCCTGATTGCACTTCATCAAAAATCAACAAGGCATTGTATTTATCACAGAGTGCACGTACACCTTTTGCAAACTCGTCGGTAGGGCGAATAATCCCACCTTCTCCTTGCAGGGGTTCCATCATCACGGCGCAGGTATTGTCTGACATCAGGGCTTCAAGCGCGGCTAGATCGTTATAATCTACGTGGTCTACGCCACCAGGTTTTGGACCAAAACCATCTGAATAAGCGGCTTGACCACCCACGGTGACAGTGAAAAAGGTACGGCCATGGAATCCTTGGTTAAAGGCAATAATTTGATTTTTGCTTTCACCATAAACATCTAAAGCATAACGACGAGCTAATTTTAAGGCCGCTTCGTTGGCTTCTGCACCAGAGTTAGCAAAATAAACACGTTGGGCAAATGTCGCATCAGTGAGTTTTTTAGCTAAACGTAGGGCTGGCTCGTTGGTTAATACATTACTTAAGTGCCAGAGTTTTTCTCCCTGCTCTTTTAATGCCGCAACCAGTTCTGGATGACAGTGGCCCAAGACATTAACCGCGATACCACCGGCAAAATCGATGTACTCGGTACCAGTTTGATCCCAAACTCGAGAACCTTGTCCTTTAACCGGGATCATGGCTGCTGGATTGTAATTAGGAACCATAACTTCATTAAATAAATCGCGGGTAACTTTCATAGGACCACCTTAATATTTGCTGCCAATCGGCTAAAAAAAGTGCTGTAGTATTACAGGAAAAAACCGCCTTGTCTGCATGCGTAAATAGACTAAATCCTTATTTTTAAAGGCTTTCATGTAAACTTGCAGGAATAGTGAATAACTATTTAGTCACTTGCATAATTTGTGGCAGTGCATTGTAAGGCCAGACCAGATGCATCATGAGAGTGCGGCTATATAGCGACTTTTTTAAGAGCCTGAATGATTATGCTGAAAAAAAATTGGTGTTTATGGCATGTGGGCTAAAGACAAAGATGAAAATCCTGCCTTTAGCCAAGGATTGGCGATTAATTGTTAGGGGTGTTTGCAATAAACTGTAGATTTAAAGTACGTATGTCAGTGGTTTTTAAAAGCGTTAAAGCACCGTTAGGGAGGCGCAAAGTTCTGACATAATCTTTGGCTTCTTGCATATTAACTAAGCCATATTGTTTAAGTAAACGATAGCGGCTATATCCACGTGCTTGTTTTAATAACAAAGCTAAAGGTGATATTTCTGTTTCATTGCTTACCACTTCATTCATGGCATTAGCAATAAACACCCGTTTCATGTCCATTTTGCTAATTAATTCTGCACTCATAGGCAAAGCAAACTTATCGAGCAGTTGATTTAAAAAGTCACCTGCTGGCACTAAGCGTGAAAGCGCAGCATGTAATTCATGTTGCTGCTCATTTTGCGCCTCAATCAAGGCTTCGCGCTGTATCACATCAAATAGGCGAAAATACAATCTCACTACCACTATGGTGCCCAATAAACTTAACATGCCGAGGCTAAATGCAAAGTTTTCATCGATCTTGTGCAGGCTGGCAAGTTTACGACTGACAATACTGGTGGCCAGCGCTTCATCCCAAATACGGTTTTTTATTTGCGGGTAAGGGTCAGTAATTTGCGGTAACCAACGCCTAAAAGCTAAAGATAATACCACTGGATTAAGGTTTTCGATGCCAAAACGATTTAAAGCAGCCCGCAGACTATCCACATGAATTATTTTGCCGTTACTATCAGTACGACGATATTTAGGCTGATTAACTAACTTGAGTAAATCTTGATAAAACCATGGAAGTTCCATCGCCAGTGTTTCAATCCGTGAGGTTGTGGCGGCTTTAACATTGAGCAAATCGAGTAATTGTGGAATGGTATCTTCTATACCTACAACTTTGCGATAAACATTTTCAATGTCTTTTAATTCTTCAGTCAATCTTTCTTCAACTTTAATATTTATCTTCGCAAGGTTTTCATTAAGATAATTTATGTTGTGTTTTTGATTGAGATCTTTTTCACGAATGGCTTGTTTTTCAACCCGCAATAAACTGCGTGAGGTAAGACTTTGTTCCAAGTCAACACCACTTAAAATGGGTTTGTCAGGGTTTTGCAAGTTGGCCTGAGCCGCTCTGACGTCTAAAAAGAAGGCATCGTAACGTTGCGTGAAAATGTCTTGAATATTGGAAATTTGAGTCATTATATTTTTATTAGGGTAAACACAAGAGAGGTGCATATTTAAGTGGGAATATTACATAGTTCCACACTTAGCGCTAGGAAATTAGCCTTCACCAGCGGGTTTAGGCGCAAAATGGTTAATAAAATTAGCGAGTATTTGGTGCCCAAATTCAGTTAACAATGACTCTGGGTGAAATTGTACTCCTGCGAGAGCTAAAAATTTGTGTTCAATGGCCATTATTTCGTGGTTTGCTTCGCCCTCGTTACACCAAGCACTGATAGTAAAATCAGCACTTATACTGCTAGGCTCCAACAATAATGAATGGTAACGAGTGGCGGTAAAAGGTGAGGGCACATCGCTAAATAAACGACTGTTACTGTGTTCAATTAAAGATGTTTTACCGTGTTTAATGTTGAGTGCTCTGACGACCTTTGCACCAAATACTTGCCCAATAGCCTGATGCCCTAAGCACACCCCCAAGAGCGGAATTTTGCCGGCAAATTGTTCTATAGCGGCTAAGCTTATTCCGGCTTGATCTGGGGTGCATGGTCCGGGAGAAATGACTAAATAGTCAGGATTGAGCTTGGCAATATCATGACAATCGAGCTGATCATTGCGCACCACTTTTACCTGTTGACCAAGCTCAACAAAATAACGGGCTAAATTATGGGTAAATGAATCGTAGTTATCGATTAATAACAACATTGGTGCTTAACCTGAAAAACAAAGCTTTTTGAGTTGGGCAAAAAGCTTATGTAATGAAGATACTTACTGTTTATTGCACAAAGCGGATTAATAAGGCCGTGCTACAAATCCAACTGCGTCATAAACTTTGGCAAGTGTTTCCTGCGCTTTAGCACTTGCTCGCTCAGCACCAGCAGCCATGATTTTATTTAATTCACTGCGGTCTTCACGCAAAGCGGCATAACGTTGTTGAATGGGCTCAAGCAGGGCTACTACAGCGTCAGCCACATCGGTTTTCAAATGGCCGTACATTTTATCTTCATACTGAGGAACTAAAGACTCAACCGATTGATTAGTTGCGCAAGATAACAAACTAAGTAAATTAGATACGCCAGGCTTTTCGGCGGTATCAAAATATATGCGCGCCTGCTCGTCTGAGTCAGTCATGGCACGTTTGATTTTTTTACTAATCGTTTTAGGATTTTCTAATAAACCGACAAAATTATTCGGGTTTTCATCCGATTTAGACATTTTTTTAGTGGGTTCTTGCAAACTCATCACTCGTGCACCAAATTCCGGAATATAGGGATCAGGTACCTTAAAAATATCACCGTGGATGTTATTAAAACGCGTGGCGATATCGCGGGTTAATTCGAGATGTTGTTTTTGATCTTCACCCACTGGCACTTTGTTGGCTTGATACAGCAATATGTCGGCGGCCATCAGCGCAGGGTAGCTATATAAGCCAGCATTAATATTGCTGATGTTTTTAGCTGACTTATCTTTAAATTGCGTCATACGATTGAGCTCACCCATTTGGGTATAACAGTTCATGATCCAAGCTAACTGGGCATGTTCTGCTACATGGGATTGCATAAAAATAGTGCTTTTGGCTGGATCGATACCACAGGCAACATACAGGGCTAAACCATCTAAACAAGCCTGCTGCAGGGCTTTGGGATCCTGTCTTACCGTAATGGCATGTAAATCCACCAACATATATAGACAATCATTGTCATCCTGCATGGCTACCCATTGACGCAGCGCGCCCATATAGTTCCCAATGGTAAGTTGTCCCGATGGCTGGCAGCCGCTAAGTACGATAGGTTTAGTCATGATATGAAGGTCTGTATTAGTTTGAGTAAATTAACAAAAATTGGCGTCTGCCAGAGCGAGTTGCTGGCGCATTTGTTGGATAACCTGCTGGTAATCACTTTGATTGAAAATGGCCGAGCCTGCGACAAACATATCGGCTCCCGCTTCTGCGATGCTGCGGATATTATCGACTTTTACGCCACCGTCAATTTCTAATCGAATATTATGTCCAGAATGCATGATTAACTGCTTTATTTGGCGAAGTTTATCCAAGCTCTGTGGAATAAATTGCTGACCTCCAAAACCAGGATTAACCGACATCAGCAAGATATGATGTAATTTGTGCATGATGTGGTCGAGATGATTTAAGGGGGTTGCTGGGTTAAGCACTAAACCGGGTTTGCAACCGGAGTCGATAATTAATTGCACGCTGCGATCAACATGTTTGCATGCCTCGGGATGAAAGCTGATCATCGTGGCACCAGCCTGTGCAAAACTTTCAATCAAGCTGTCTACCGGCTCTACCATAAGATGCACATCAATCGGAGCCTTTACCCCATAATTGCGTAATGCTTGGCAAATTATCGGTCCAAAGGTCAAATTAGGCACGTAATGATTGTCCATCACGTCGAAATGAATGATGTCAGCTCCAGCCTCTAATACAGCGTCTACTTCTTGTCCCAATCTGGCGAGATCAGCCGCTAATATTGAGGGGGCGAGTAAAAATTCCGACATAAATATTCCCTTGATTAAAACACGCTACTCTACAGAAAAATGCAGATTGACAAAAGCGCTTCGCTTGCACCATTTTGATGCTAATGAGGTAATGTGGTGCAATTATGCGCAATATTTTTAACTCCCTACAGATCTAAAATTTCAGAGAAGACTAAAAAATTAATATAAAACAAGTGGTTAGGGGTTTTTGTTAGCTATTATGGAGAGTTTTATTTTTAGGCATTAGATTTGCGTTAGTAGTGAGATAAAAATAATTATAAATAACGATAGAATATTTCATTAACACACTGAAAATATTAAAAATAAAACTGGAGTACACACATGAAAACTTTAAAACTAAGTGTTATCGCGGCCGCAGTATTAACTACAGCAGGTTTCAGTCAATTAGCTCAGGCAGAAGTAAGTGCAAATTTTGGTGCTACCAGTAATTATCTTTGGCGCGGAGTTACACAAAGTGGCAATGCACCTTCTCTATCTGGCGGCTTAGATTATGCGGGCGAAAGCGGCGTATATGCAGGAACTTGGGTCGGAACTATCGATTGGAGTGGCGATGATAGTGATACTAAAGGTGCTGAAGTAGACTTATATCTTGGTTATGGCGGCGAAGCAGGTGACTTTGCTTATGACGTAGGTTACATCTACTACTATTACCCTTCTACCGGTTATGAAGACAGTAACTTTGGTGAATTATATTTTAATGGCAGTGTTGGTGCTTTTGGCTTTGGTGTTGCTTATACCATTAACAGCGAAGCAGACAATGATGCGCCATTTGGTACCGGTGATCTTTATTACAACGTAAGTTACGGTTTTGAACTTCCTAATGAATTTGGCCTAGGCTTAACTTATGGTTATTACGATTTTGATACACCTACCAGTGAATCAGATTATGGACATTTTCAAATTGATGTGACTAAAGGTGATTTCACTTTTACTGTGTCTAAAGCTGATGAAGAATCCGGTAGTGATGATACCAACTTTGCAGTTAGCTGGGGCGCTTCTTTCTAAGTATTGCTTAAACTTCACTTAGACCAAAAAATACCAGCTTTTTAGCTGGTATTTTTTTACCTGTAGTCATAAGGAATGTTGTGGTTCTAAGCGGTTAAAAAAGCACCGAAACTCTTAATTTAGCTGAACATGAGATGAACAGTGCAACAATCACGTTAAAGCAGAGTTGTCGATATTTTGCACATAGGTATAATGCAACAACTTATGTCAAATACAGATAATCTTATGAACAGGAAGTCAAAAACATTATTAACTCTAGGGGGCAGTGCGTTAACTGTTGCGTTGGTCTTTGCGCAAGTACCACAGAACTCGGGAAGTGTATTTTGCAGTTGTGCAAATGATATTGGTTTTGCCGCCGAATTACCCATGAGCCATCCAATTAATCGTTGTGCGTCAGAGCAAGTTGCTGAGGTGAGTTGGTCATCTTGGTTTCATGGACACTCAAATTCCTATCAATTCCACTTTTTGGATCTTCTAGAGTTACTGTCGAGACAGGCTGAGATTCCAAAAGATAAAACGGCAAGTTGAACGAGTTTGTTTAAGTATTCTGCTGATAAAGCTAAGCTATTTGATGTTTTTAAAAGTGTCGCCGCCAGTATGTTTGGTGTGCAAAGTGCTAAAAACAGAGAGCGGGATTTTCAACAAAGCTCCATAGTGCCTTATATTGTGGTCGGGGTTATTTTTGTTCTATTACTTATCATTGGGCTTGTGGCTGTCGTATCTATCATAGTGTAAAACTAGTTCACATAGAGCGCTAACAACTCACCTACTTTTTTGCGTGCATCCCCTTTCTGACTAATAAAACGACTCACTTGCAACTCTGTTAACATTGCATTCTTATATAGTTCACGTGTCAGTTCGGTGTCGTGATTACTGATGAGTACCGGAATGTTGCGTTGATAAGCTGCTTTATTGGCCAAACTGGCTAAGGTACTTTGATTTTCAAGTGAAAACCCGTTGGTGGCGTAGCTATTAAAAAAAGCTGTTTTACTGATAGGTGCATAGGGTGGATCACAATATATAACCGAACCGGCGCGTGCTCTGGCAAATACCTTTTCAAAAGGCAAACAAGTGAAAGTGGCGCACTGTGCTTTTTGGGCGAAATATTCTAGCTCTTTGTGAGGAAAATATGGGGCGAGGTATTTGCCAAAAGGCACATTAAAAATACCTTTTTGATTGTAGCGGCATAATCCATTGTAACCAAAACGATTTAAGTAAAGGAAAATGACAGCGCGTTCATAGGTGTCGCTGCTTAGATTAAACTTTTGTCGCAAAGTATAATAACAATCTGCGTTATTATTGGCTGGCACAAATAAGCTGGCGCTATCTGCAATATATGCCGCAGGATTGACTTGCAGTATTTTGTACAAATTAATTAAATCTGGATTGATATCATTTAGTAGGTACTGAGAGTAATCAGTATTTAAAAACACCGAGCCTGCACCCACAAAAGGTTCTATCAGTTTTTTAGCATCCGGTAATTTGGCGCTGATGGCGTCTATTAGGCTGTACTTACCACCTGCCCATTTTAAAAACGCTCTATTTTTTTTAGTTGTCATAATGACTAATACTGCAGCCCAATGAAGAAAGTGCTTAAACGGCCCGAATTGTAACGACCATCAGGCCAAACACCAATAGCTTATCGACCTTTTTGTGCCAATTCCTGTTTAATCTGTTTCGCTGATTTTATAAAGGGCTCATAGGTTAGTAAAGCAGGGCTTAGTTTTACTAAAGCTGCACGGGCACTATCAAGACTAGGATAGAGTTGATTGAACAATAATACATGCCAGTCAGAGCCAAAACGCTGAGTGGTGTAGCTCCAGACGTGTTGGCTTAGTGGGTTTTCTTGCATAAATTGTTGGAGTAAGTAGTTATCAGACATCGCTGAAATCTGGATCAAATATTGGCCATCTCTTAGTTCTAAACCATTGGGAAACTCAACTGAACTGATTGGCGCGCGAGCAACGTTGTTTGTGGGCGCAGGCGCGCTATCTATGGCCACCGCTGTATTTGTTTCAGTTTCTGGGTTTATTTGCTGAGTATTGGTTTCTTGTTGTTCAATAAAGGCTTGTTGTGGTTTTGCCACTAAATATTTAGCGGGATCCTCTTCTATTTTGGCAACGGCCTCACTCCAACTGGTAACTAGAGGATCGGGGGATGAGGATAAGGTTTCAGCCAATACAGCGGAATCATCTGATAACTCAACGGCGGATTGTGTGGCTATATTGATGGATGGGCTGGTAATAGGTTTAGCTACTTGTTCTTTTGTTGATACTAGTTCCGCCACCTCTTGAGTATTAGTACTGACATCCTGTTCGTTTGCTTGTGCGGATGTATTTGGTAGTGTCGATACTTCCGGTGCTGGAGTAAATAAAGCTGGGTATTGCAGACTAAGAATGCCAGCAAATAGCAGTAAAAATACCCCTATAAATATGGCGATGACTCCCTTTCTTTTTAACAAGGGACGATAGGATGCTTGCTGTTGCGCTCTTTTTTGCAGGCGATCGGAAAACTGTTGACGCTTGAGCGCGATGAGTGAATCTAGCTCAGA
The DNA here is from genome assembly GCF_001565895.1 of Paraglaciecola hydrolytica. GTDB lineage: Bacteria > Pseudomonadota > Gammaproteobacteria > Enterobacterales > Alteromonadaceae > Paraglaciecola > Paraglaciecola hydrolytica. The sequence goes on along the minus strand of NZ_LSNE01000005.1, from coordinate 636,613 downwards.
GCTACTTTGTTTTAATTTAGGTAATTTGTTGGTTTGATTAAGTAATAATGGTTTATCACCCGTGCGACTTTGTAATTGATTTCTTGCTTGTTTAGCCCATGTTGCTTGTGCAAATAGCAGTACATTTAGGTGTTGTTTGTTATTGGCAAAGCGACTTTGGAGTACTAACTCCCATAGCTCTTGAAGTAGTTTGTTAGGTAGATTTTCGGCTTTCGAAATACTAATGATAAGCGGGCCGTTATGCTCGTTTAAGTCTACCAATAACTGATTTAATGGGCGGTTAAAGTCGGGATTTTTGCTTTGACTAACAAGCTGTCTGTATATCGTTTCTCGATACTTTACTAAAGGCGTAGTGGGAGATGCGCTGAGCAAAGCAATTTCAACTTGCTCAGGCGACTCACTTATAAAAGTATCTAATACACTTGTTTGATCAGTGCTTTCACTCTCAATAAAAATGAGTTGGGAAGCATAACTTACCAAATAATCTAAGCGATCTTGCAGTCCGGATACAGCCATAACAGCCTCTTTTTAGTCGATTATGGGCACCTTGCCCGACACTAAGAAAGAACGGTACGCAATACCTCTTCGCTGATTTGACTTGTTACTTTGGCTGCGCCGATTGAAGTTGGGATGACAAAATTGAGTTTGCCAGCTTGGACTTTTTTATCGTGACGCATATGCCGCATAAAACAGTCGTAATTCATTTCTGCCGGAGCAGAGGTGGGCAAGTTAAAACTTGTTATAAGTTCAAAAATGCGTCGGAATTCTGACGTTTGCAACCAATCCATCTTAGTAGCTACCGAACTAGCAAGAACAATGCCTGTTGCGACGGCTTCACCGTGCAGCCAGTTACCGTAACCTTGTTCAGCCTCGATGGCATGACCAAAGGTATGACCTAAATTGAGTAAAGCTCGCAGGCCTGATTCGCGTTCGTCAACCGCCACGATTTCTGCTTTAATCGCACAACAGCGGCCGATCATGTATTGCAATACATCAGTGTCTTTTGCTTTTATTTGTTCTTGCTTAGTTTCTAGCCACTCAAAAAATTCAGCATCATAAATTACGCCGTACTTAATGACTTCGGCCATACCTGCCGCAAACTCCCGTTCTGGCAACGTTGCCAAAGTATTGGTATCAATCAAGACGGCTTGGGGCTGGTAAAAAGCACCAATCATGTTTTTGCCTAAGGGGTGATTGACCGCAGTTTTACCACCAACTGAAGAATCAACTTGTGATAATAAGGTGGTAGGGATTTGAATAAAGGGCATGCCACGTTGAAAACAGGCTGCTACAAAACCGGTGAGATCGCCTACCACGCCGCCGCCAAGGGCGATTAAGGTAGTATCACGTGCCGCCGACATTGCCAATAGCTCGGAGATCACTAACTCAAAAGTTTGCAGATTTTTAAACTCTTCACCATCGTTAATCACAATCTTGCTTATTTGACAGCCTTTAAGGGCTTCTGCCAATAGCGGGAAGTAGAGTGGTTCAACGATTTCGTTGGTGACAACCACCACTGTTTTGGTCTTTAAAAAAGGAGCCAAAAAATTGGGTTGTTGCAGTAAATTTGCTTGGATAAAAATGGGGTAGCTACGCTCACCCAACTCAACTTTTAGTGTTGTCATAAGCGCAGCCCTTATCAGTTTGCGAAGAAGAAGTTACAGACCGATTTTCTCAATGATTTGATTAGCCACAGCTCGTGCACTTTGATCGTCAGTATCTACGATATAATCTGCAGCATCTTCGTACATGGGGTTACGTTCTTCAGCTAGACGACGTAGTACGGATTCAGGATCGTCGTTTTGTAACAGAGGACGTCTTTTATCTCTTTGAGTTCTAGCAACTTGTTTATCAATGGTAGTCTGCAAATACACCACTATGCCACGGGCAGAAAGACGGTTTCTAACTGCTTTGCTGACCACTGAGCCACCGCCAGTAGCCAATACTATGCCTTGTTTGTCGGTTAAATCATTGATCACGTTTTCTTCACGGACACGAAATCCTTCTTCACCTTCAATGTCAAAGATCCATGCGATATCAGCACCGGTGCGTTTTTCAATTTCTTGATCTGAATCAAAGAACTCTAAATGAAGTTCGTCTGCGAGATGCCTACCGATGGTGCTTTTACCTGCTCCCATGGGGCCTATTAAAAAGATATTACGTTTTTCAGCCATTTTTTGCTTTATTCACAATTATGTTTATTTAAGGGGTAGAAATGATTTGTGCGGCTACCCTAATATGGATTAACCAGACCTCGTCGAAATTTCGAGGGCGCGATTATCTCAGTTTTACCCTGAATTTTGCAAGCTTTGTTAAAATACATACAAAAAAGCTGTCTAATCAAACGTTTAGACAGCTAAATAAGTGGAGTATTGTAACAAATACATAGATTAAAAGCGTAATTTTATTGGGTGCGCAAATTATCTGTCAATATTTTGGGGGTAACAAAAATCAGCAGTTCACGTTTTTCACTGATCACTGAGGTATTTTTAAACAAGTGGCCCAGTATAGGTAAGTCGCCTAACAATGGCACTTTAGTTACATCGTCGGAAGTGGTTTGCTGGAAGATCCCGCCCAATACTATGGTTTCACCATTTTCAACTAATACCTGAGTACTAATTTCCTGAGTGTCAATCGCCACAGCCGGACCAGTCGAAGTAGAAACCGTATCACCACGAGTATCTTGTGTAACAACTAAGTCTAGGATAATACGATTATCTGGCGTGATATGAGGAGTTACTTTTAAGCTAAGTACCGCTTTTTTGAACTCTACTGAGGTAGCGCCACTAGAGGTTGATTGCACATAAGGAATTTCAGTACCTTGTTCAATGTAGGCTTCATGTTGATTAGCCACAGTAATGCGCGGACTGGCAATAACTTCGCCTTTGTTTTCAGATTCAAGGGCTGACAATTCCAAGTCTAAAATCGTACCGTCAACTAAACGTGCAACCTGCAAACCTATTCTGCCAGCTGGGTTAGCGACTGGTAAATTAACATTTAAACGATTAGCCAAAGAAGGAATAACACCACTGGCGATAGAATCTGCGCCATCCAGTGAGCCAGACACACCATTGTTATCTTGTTTATCGCTGAAACCCCAACGTACACCTAATTGCTCTCCGGCATTATCTCTAACCGTGACCATTCTGGATTCAATTAAAACTTGTTTAATGGGTATGTCTAAGGCCTTGACCAGTGCCTTGGCTTCATCAATTGAAGTTTGTGTATCTCTGAGTAACAAAGTGTTGGTGCGTTCATCCACCGCCACTGTGCCTCTTGGGGTTAAGATTGAATTCTCAGTATTTTTCAAAATAGCCGCCATTTCTAAGGCTTTGGCGTAATTGATTTGCAGATTAGTGGATACCAAGGGGGCAAGCTCGGCAACTTGTTGTTTTGCTTGCAACTGCTGAGTTTCACGGGCAGTGAGTTCTTCGGTAGGTGCAATCAACAATATATTACCTTCGAGTCTCTTATCCAAACCTTTGATTTTTAAAATCATGTCCAGCGCTTGATCCCAAGGCACACCAGATAAACTAATAGTGACATTGCCCGTTACGGTATCAGTGGTGACTAAATTAAAGCCGTTAACCTGAGAGATAATTTGCAGAACTTGTCTGACAGGTACATCTTGAAAATCTAATGAAATGGGTTCGCCACTGAAGTTACTGCTGGTATCAGTTTTAGCGTCTTTGCTGGCTTTATCAATATTAATGATAAGCTGATTGGCTGACTTTTGATGGCTAAAACTGACTTTATCGCTAAGGGCAAATTCTACCTTACTGTTGGACTTTTGCTGAAAGGTTTCAAGCATAGTGACAGGGGTAGCAAAATCCACCACATCTAACTTGTAAAGTTGCTCTTCAGCTAATTTAGTCGCGGGTAATAACAAGGTTAATTTGTTTTTAACCTCACTTAATTGCAGTTGGTAGTTACTGTTGTTAAAGCTCAGAATGGTTTGTGCGCCGCCGTTAGGTTTACGCTTAAACTCAATATCCTGCAGTTCAGAGGTAAATGCCGATGAGGCTTTAGCATCTGGATTAACTAAAACAAGCGGTGTTTCCTGACTTTTAACCGTTAGCGCACATACCACTAACACCGAGCCTAAAAGCCAGTACCATGTTGGGTTTGTACGATTTAGCTTTTTATTAAAAATGTAACGCTCAGACATTATTTTCTCCTGCCTTCGAAAGCATGGTGAGAGTAGCTTGTTTTTTCTGCCAACAACCAGCACCATCGGGCAGCATTTCAGTAAATGAAACTGTGCCATTGTTGATTGAATCTATTGTTCCAAAAAATAACCCAAGGTGGTCACCTTTAGTTACTTTGAATAAACTACCGGTATTAGATTGAATGAGTGCCCACTTTTTACCGTTAGACGTGAACACTCCTGTAACCGATAAGGCGTCGATACCAAACTTTTCAAGAGGTTGTTTGGTTCTGGCAAATTCAGGTTGTGCACAATTAGGCTGCGAAGAAGGTTTCATTTCAACTCCAACATTTCTGGGATGCTGAAAGGGACTTCTTAAGGACTCGGCCGAATAAATAAACGTGGGTTTGGCGTCAAACTCTGGATAGGGTTCGATACTAACCGGTGTGTTTTGTTGAACCTCGGTAACATAAAGCTGCAAGTCGTCAATTTTGGCATCACATGCACAAAGTACGATTGCTAAAGCGCCAATAACTAATAGTTTCATTATTTTTGCCCCTTATTAGTGGCAGTACTTTGATTAGCCGCTAAGTCAGCATTACCAGTTCGATAGGTTTTAGCTTGGACTTTAAGTTTTAAGGTTGAGGCTTCTTGAGATATCTCAAAATCATGCACTGTAACTATACGAGGTAAGCCCGCTATGTCCGAAGCAAACTGGCCAAAATTATGATAACCCCCCGTCACTTCCATCTGAATTGGCAGTTCGGTATAAAATTCTTTGGGAACTTCTTGTTGCCAATTTAATAATCTGAATGTTAGACCAGCAGAGGTACCTACCAAAGTAATATCATCCAACAATCCTGGAGTTTCATTGCTGGTTGGCAAGGATTTTAACATCGAGGAAAAGTCTGATTTAAGTCTTGCAAGCTGCTCTTCATAAGCCGTTAAGTTAACCGCAATACGATATTTGGCTTGATAGTTTTGTTTGAGTTCCACTTCGCGCTTTTGTGCCGCTTCTAAAGTAGGTAATTTGGATTGCACTAAAGCATAATATCCACCCACTAAACCAATCACGGCGACAAATACTGCAACAACGGTTTTGACTTCAAAAGGCCATACTGCGACCTGTTCAAAATCTAACTCATTAATTTCTTTTAACTTGCTGACATCAAATTTCATTGCTTGACCTCAGCGTTGATTTTGGAAAAGTCGGGAGCAACACTAGGATTAATAGTAAAGGTCAATTTAAAGTCACTGACTGCTTCGAGCGCAGAGGTATCGGCCACGATTGAGGACAATACGCCACTGCTGAAAACCTTTGATTGCTCTAACTGGCGCATAAAATCCGCCAATCTATTGTTGGATTCGCTGACACCTAATATTTCGATCTGGTTACCTTTGCGAGAAAAACTCCTAAATGACAGACCTGGAGGTACTAATTTTACTAATTCATCCAGCACTCGAGGTACGGCGTTACGACTGGCTTCTAATTGTTCAATTAAGGCCATTCGTTGCTCTATCGCTTCTTTATCTTTTTTGATGTCTTTGATTTTTTCGATTTGTGCATCTAAAGAAACAATCTGTGTATCGATAAATTGATTACGTTTACCTTGATTGGTAATCATATTGTCAACCACTGTGCCTACACCAAACATTAACCCTAAGCCAACGATGGCGATGCCGGCTAACATCGTTAGATAGTTACGTTTTTGTTCAACCCGTAGGCTTTCGCGCCAGGGTAATAAATTTATATGTGCCATGGACTAAAACTCCTGCTCGCTAAGCCAGCGGCGATAGCCAACTGCGGTGCAAAAACATTAAAATCTGAATTTTGCAAAGATTCAGATAATGTCATATTGGCAAAGGGATTAAATAATTCTACTTCGATACCCAGCTCAGAAGTTAAGTCACTGGCGATAGTGGCTATATGACATGCACCGCCACAAATTAATAAACGCTCTGGGCGTTTAGCGCCAGTAGCACTGATATACACTTGTAAAGCCCGATTAATATGCTGTTGCAGATTAGCTAAAAACAGAGGATAGGAATCCAATTTCCAGTTGTCTGGTAAACTATTGTTTTGCAATTGCTTTTCAATATGTGAACGTTCTTCGTTATACAACAGCACTAAATCTTGGATGAGCGAGTCCATGCCAAAACTATGATCTTTGGTATATACAACTTTGCCGCTATTCACTGCGCAAAACTGTATATAGGTCGCCCCAATGTTTAAACAGCATAGGTTAGTGTCTTGTTCAGTTGGATAAAACTGACTCACTGCGGTGGCTAAAGCATAATTTTCTACATCTATAATTTTCGCTTCGTAACCGACTTCACCTAATAAAGTGATACGGCGATCGACGATGTCTTTGTGTACAGCGCTCAGTAGCACTTCGACCTTGTTTGAACTATTGACACTATCGCTTAGTTCTTCAAAGTCGATATAAACTTCTTCTAAGGGATAGGGTATCAAGCTGTCAGCTTCAAGTTCGATTTGGCTTTCTAGTTCATAATCAGAAAGACCAGGCTGCATGTAGACTATTTTATTAAGTACAGTTGAGCCGGATACGGCAATAGCCACAAATTTGTTTTTAAACTTCAGCGCTGCCTTTACTTTTTTAAGTGCAGTACTTACGGCTTCGAAATCTTTAATTTCGCGCTCGACAAAGGCATTACCAATGATGGGTTCACAGGCAAAAGCTTGTACGCTAAACTTATTACTGGTTTTTTCTAGCACCACAGCTTTTACAAAGCGGGAGCCAATGTCCAAACCAATGACTTGTTGGGCTTTTTTGCTAAACAGGTTTTTCAACACATTACGTTCCACAACAATAAGTTAATCTTCGATTTAGTATTATTACTTAAAATTTTGTTATTTATGGATCTAATAACAGTACATAGGTATAAAATATAAATCATTTTTGCAAAGTTACCTTGGTATCCTTAGTTCGTGAAGTATATAAAACCATTAATAATCAGTGTTTCTGCCTTGTTTTTACTCGGCCTTGTCCTTGTTATAGGTACCTATTTTTATATCAAAGCCGATCTGCCCAGCGTTGATGTATTAAAAGATGTGCGCCTACAAACACCAATGCGTATATATACTCAGGATGGTATGCTCATCTCGCAGTATGGCGTAAAACGTCGGATCCCGCTTAAATTATCTGAGGTGTCACCTAAACTCATTCAAGCGGTTATTGCTACTGAGGATAGTCGTTTTTACGATCATCCGGGTATAGATCCTATCGGCATGATGCGCGCTTTGGTTAATTTAGTTTTAACCGGTGAAAAAGGTCAAGGCGGCAGTACCTTGACAATGCAGCTGGCCCGAGACTTTTTCTTAACCCGTGATAAACACTATATACGTAAAATCAGAGAGATAGTCATCGCTTGGCACATGGAGCAAGTACTGACTAAAGATGAAATTTTAGAGTTATATCTAAATAAAGTCGAATTAGGCCATAGAGCCTTTGGTTTTGGTGCGGCTGCTCAGGTTTATTACGGTAAAACGGTGAATGAACTGACTCTGGCACAAATTGCTACCATTGCTGGTTTGCCACAGGCGCCTTCGGTATTAAATCCCATCAGCCGCCCTGATCGAGCTGTTGTGCGTCGGCGTATAGTGCTGTTGCGTATGTTAGATGAGGGGTATATCAATCAAGCTGAATTTGACGAAGCGGCGGCGGCTCCTGTGAGTGCCAAACGCCATGGTGCCGAAATTGAATTAGATGCGCCGTATTTGGCTGACCATATTTATAATGAAATGATCAGTATCTATGGCAAAGAAGAGGCTGAAACCGGTGGTTATCAAGTGTTTTCAACCGTCCCCTCAAATTTGCAAATAGCTGCCCAACAAGCCTTGCAGCGTAATTTACACGACTATGATGAACGTCATGGATATCATGGACCCATTCGTCAGCTGTGGGAAAATAGCGAGGCGAATAAGGCCCCCTCTACTGAAGAAGACGATGAAAAAATAACAGGTACTGATCCTAAACAATGGTCAGAACAACAAATGTCCGAGTTATTAGCCGATTATCCTACTTTTGAATCTTTGCATGCCGCGATAGTGGTAAAAGTTAACGAACAGGATATTGTGGTATTTGATAAACAAGGTCAGTACCGCACTATCGATTGGGAAGGCTTGGATTGGGCCCGTCCCTTTATTAATGATACTAAACAAGGCCCTGAACCTAAGGTTGCCAGTGATATTTTAAAAGCAGGCGCATTTATTTTAATCCGTCAGCGTGAAGATGATCAGCATTGGCAATTAGCCCAGTACCCAGAGGCGAGTAGCGCCTTTATCGCGCTCGACCCGCATAATGGTGCCGCCCAGGCCGTAGTCGGTGGTTATAGCTTTTATCAAAGTCAATTTAATCGCGCTACTCAGGCTAAACGTCAGGTTGGCTCTAACATCAAGCCCTTTATTTATTCTGCTGCGTTAGATAATGGATATACCCTTGCTAGCATCATCAACGACGCACCGATTACCCAATGGGAAGCCGGCACTGGCACAGCTTGGCGTCCTGAAAACTCGCCTGCTGAATATGATGGACCAATTCGTTTGCGCGAGGCATTAACTAAATCTAAAAACGTCGTATCTGTGCGTTTAGTCAGAGCTTTGGGCGTTAATTTAGTTGAAAAACATTTAGCACGTTTTGGCTTTAATTTGGCTGATATTCCCAACGATGAAACAGTTTCTTTAGGCTCTGGCTCTCATACCCCCTTAGAAGTTGTGACCGCTATGGCAACCATCGCCAATGGTGGTTTTTTAATTCAAGCCCATTTTATTCAGCGCATTGAAGATGATTACGGCAAGTTGTTGTGGCAAGTCGATCCCGCCTACGCTTGTGACCCTTGTGATAAGCAAGCCGAAGAAACTGATAGTATCGCAGAGCCAACTGAAACCGATGTTGAAGCGATGTTAGCGGCCGAGTTTGGTTTGCATCAAACACCTGTTAGTCAGCAAAAAACAAAGCGCCAAGCACCGAGAGTGATCAGTGCCGAAAATGCTTTTTTAGTGGCCGAAATGATGCGTTCAGCCGTGAGTATTAATGGGCGTTGGGAAAATCGAGGCACCGGATGGCGTACAGCTTTGCTGCTTAAACGTGAAGATGTCGCTGGAAAAACCGGTACCACAAATGACGTGCGAGATACCTGGTTCAGCGGTTTCACACCGGATTTAGTTGCTACAGCTTGGGTTGGTTTTGATGATAGTAACAGGCGTTTAGGTAGAGCATCGGCTAACCGTAATCTAGTCAATAAAAACCCTGAAAAATACAATTATATCGGTAATGCCATGGTCGAAACTGAAGCTGGTGCAGTAGCGGCGCAACCAGCGTGGATCAGGTTTATGCAACAAGCGCTAGATGGGGTGCCTGAGCATCAATTGCCCATGCCTACTGACTTGGTAACGGTACGTATCGACAGAAACTCTGGCAAGTTAACCAGTCGTACCGACAAAACCTCGATGTTTGAATATTTTGTTGAAGGCAGCGAACCACAGGTTTTTGTGGCTGAAAGCGAAATTATTGACAGCGGCGATGATGACACCAAACAAGCCGCAGAAGAGATATTTTAAATAACGTTCAAAACAATAAAAACTATGCAAGCCCTACACTGATATAAACATTTTATAAGCAGTGTTAGGGCGAAAAATACGACAGGACAAAATAACATGACAGATAAAGCAACCAAAAGTGCTTTGTATATTCCCCATTCCGGCCCCTCATTGTTGGAAACTCCCTTACTTAACAAAGGCAGTGCATTCAGCGCCACTGAACGAGTTGCTTTCAATTTAACCGGTTTAATTCCGCCGCGTTATGAAACAATTGAAGAGCAAGTGAGTCGTGCCTATATGCAGTACTCCAGCTTTGAAGAGCCGATCAATAAACATATTTATTTACGTGCAATTCAAGACAACAATGAGACTTTGTATTACCGCCTAATCAAACAACATATTGATGAAATGATGCCGATCATTTATACCCCTACCGTGGGGGATGCTTGTGAGCAGTTTTCGGATATTTACCGTAGTTCTCGTGGCCTGTTTATTTCCTATTCAGAACGCCATCAAATGGACGATATCTTGCGCAATGCCACCAAGCGTAAAGTAAAGGTCATTGTCGTCACGGATGGTGAGCGCATTTTAGGTTTGGGTGACCAAGGTATAGGCGGCATGGGTATTCCCATAGGTAAGTTATCGCTATATACGGCATGTGGCGGTATTAGCCCTGCTTACACCTTACCTGTTATGTTAGATGTGGGAACTAATAACGAAAAGCTCTTGGCCGACCCAATGTACATGGGCGCGCGGCATAAACGTATTGGGCAGGCTGAATATGATGAGTTTGTGGATATGTTTATTCAAGCCGTGCAACGTCGCTGGCCAGAAGTGATGTTGCAGTTTGAAGATTTTGCTCAGCCCAACGCCATGCCTATTTTGGAGCGTTATCGTGACAAAGTATGTTGTTTTAATGATGACATTCAAGGTACTGCAGCGGTAACTGTAGGCACTATTTTAGCCGCTTGTAAAAGCAAAAATACTCAATTATCCAAGCTCAATGTGGTGTTTGTTGGAGCAGGTTCGGCAGGTTGTGGTATCGCTGAGCAAATAATTAAACAAATGTGCAGTGAAGGAATTTCCGATGCACAGGCCCGTAGTCAAGTATTTATGGTTGATCGCTTTGGTTTATTAGCCGAAGACATGCAGGGCTTGCGTGATTTCCAGCAGCGACTTTGTCAAAGTAATGAAGCACTAGCAAGCTGGTCATATAGTGGTGAATTTCCCGCGTTATTAGATGTAATTAACTGCGCAAAACCCGATGTACTTATTGGTGTATCCGGACAAGCGGGACTCTTTACCGAGCAAGTAATTCGCGGTATGAAACAACACTGCGCCGTTCCCATTATATTTCCTTTAAGTAACCCGTCTCGTCAGGTTGAAGCAACGCCACAACAAGTTATCGAATGGACTGATGGCGAGGTGATTATTGCCACAGGTAGCCCATTTAAACCAGCAGAATACAAAGGCAAAACGTTCCATATCGCCCAGTGTAACAATAGTTATATTTTCCCTGGTATTGGCCTTGGTGTGATTGCAGCCAAAGCGAGTCTGATTAGCGATGAAATGTTAATGGCCACCAGCGCTGCTTTAGCTAATGCCTCACCTTTGGCGCTTAATGGCGAAGGTTCTTTATTACCACCCTTGCGCGAAATAGCGAATCTAAGCAAAAAAATCGCTTTTGAAGTGGGTAAAATTGCCATTCAACAAGGTTTGGCGCTGGAAGTACCTGACGAAGTTTTATTAGAGCGGATTGAGAAAAACTTTTGGTTGCCCGAATATCGCCCTTATAAACGGGTCAGTATTTAGCTTACATAAGCCGGCGTCATGCCGGCTTTATTGTTAATAGAGATTGCTAGTAGAGACTTGATTTAACGCTCAAATGGCGTGAAACTGGTGGGTGATGGTATGGTTTGGTAAACAGCATTACGCCAAGCATTTTAAGGAACAAACGTTTTTGAAAATGATCAACCTCAACATAATAATACGTAAGGTGGCTGTAGCGATTGTGCTCTTCCACCATAGCGTATTTGCCCAGCATGTTGAGGTTTATACTGAAATATTACCCCCCTTCCAAATTATGGTGGCTAAGCAACTTGTTGGCACTGCGACCGAGCAAGTGGAGCAGTTATTGGCGGATGCTCAGCTTAGTTATGACATTCATGTTGTGCCTTGGGCCAGAGCTTACAATACCGTTAAAACAACACCTAATACCCTAATCTATTCCATGAATCGCACCGCGGAGCGTGAGCCCTACTTTTTTTGGATAAAAAGACTTGGCCAAATTGGCAATAGTTTTATTTCATTGAGTAACAACAAACAAAATCTCAGCAGTATCGCCGACGCAAAAAATTATGTTACAGCCGCAGTACGTGATGGTTATGCTTATGAACTACTGATCGAGCTCGGTTTTACCATAGATAAAAATTTGTTTGTAGTTGCCACACTAGAACAACAAATTTCTTTATTACTTAATGGCAAGATAGATTTTTTATTTACTGATATACAATCGGTTAAATTAGCTTTGGCCGCGCAACAACTTGATCCTGCTATGGTGAGTATTAGTTATTCTGAGCCTACTTGGATTCATGATTTGTATTTAGCCGCGAACATTGATTCAGACCCTGAGTTATTGCAGCAGATAGGTAAAGTATATTCAGCTCAGTTGCCTTAGTACTAAGGCAACTGATTAGGGAAATATGTAGCTGTGTTAGTTGAGTACCTTGATCCCCTCAATCAGTGGTTTAATCTGACTTGAATGTTCATCCATCCTAAAATCTAATTGCACTAACAAATTGGCTTGCAACTGTGGCTGGCCACCGATTATCTGTGGTTTATAGCGCCACTGTTCTAAGGCCGTGATCGCTACTTTATCAAAGGTATGCTCAGGCTCAGCTTTGATGACCTTAATATTAGCGGTTGAGCCATCCTGATTGATATCAAATTGTAATAGTACTGAACCTTCAATATTTTGCTGAGCCGCCGCAATGGGATATTTGGGTTCGATACGCAGGACTGGGCTGGCTTCATTAACCTTGTTTGTGTTGACGGTGGGCGTTTGTTGATTCGCCAGTGTTATGCCGCTTAGCAAACTGACAGACAAGATTAAGGTTAATAGAGTTGAACGGGTTTTGCTGGGTGGATTATGTTTGATGGCTTCTATTCTGTTTAACATAGCGTGTTTTGCTCCATATTGTGAGTACAGTGAAAAAGTTTGGTTTGGGTGGGCAAGGCATAACAGCAAGGCTTTGCTGTAGGCGATTTTTTCGTTTTTGTTTTTGTTGACTAAAACAGTGTGATCACAAGCTAATTCTTGGCTGCGCCGAAATGCAGGGTAAGCTAGCCAAACCAAGGGATTGAACCAAAAAACCGCAACAAAGATGACTGCAAGGGCATTAAACAGGTTGTCGGCGCGGTGATAATGAACTAATTCATGTTGTAAAATGAGTTGCTGCTGCAAGGGGCTAAATTGCTGTTGAAACCCAGTGGGTAACACGAGCGTGGGACGCAACAAACCCAGTAACAGCGGTGAGTGGCACTGGGATATTTCAACCACCCGTAAACCGTCTGGCATACTTAAGGCTAACTGGCTGCGATCAAATTCTGACTGCGTAAAAGAGGATATTTTCCACTGGCTGTACACGGCACCCAAGATGACAACCACAACACCACTTAGCCAGATAAATTGCCAGTTTATGAGAGACGCAAAGCTTTGTGTACCTTGCTCAAATTTAACGAGGTACTGATATATATTAGGATCAGTAAATTGCACAAAATTATGCGGCAAGTTGTTTACTAATAAGGCAAGGGGTAACAGCCACCACAAGTGATAGAAGCGCCGAGTGCCAAGTTGTTTGAGTGCTAGTTTTTCGCTTACTAACAGTAAAATCAAACTAATGCTCAAGACGATTTGTTGTGTCAGTATCCAGTTAGCCATTGTCTTTCTCCCATTGGTCGATCAAGGCTTTTAGTTCGTTAACATCCTGTCTTGATAAGTTTTCGCTATTGGCAAATCCCGCCACTAAGGGCGCAACTCTACCGGCAAATAAACGACTGACGATGCTGGTGCTTTCATTGGCCAGATAGGCACTTTTCTCAACTAAGGGAAAGTACAAATAACTGCGTTGCTGTTTTTCATAGTCGATGGCTTGTTTAGTAACCAAGCGGCTCAACAAGGTTTTTACGGTTTTTTCATGCCAGTCTTTGCCTTGATTAAGACGTTCAATGATGTCGCTGGCGGATGCCGGATAGCCTTGCCATAAGGCATCCATTACTTCAAATTCAGTTTTGCTTATTTCGATCATTGCCTTTCCGATTACAAGTGTAGTCAATGTGTTTAGATTACACCTGTAATCATTAAATGCAAACTTTTTATTGGCTATTAGCAATACTTTAATTGTAAAACCGATATGATATGGACACAGGAGCCTTATGCAGCTTAATTGGGTAGGGAAGTGAATAATTTACTGGCTAACATTGGAAAAAATAGAAACCATAAAAAAGGCTTAATTGCCTTACTTGGTTTGTGTTTTTTGTTGGTTATTTTATTGGCTGGTGCTTATTTGCTGCGCAATACCCTAGGCAAAATTATTCTTGAACATATTACCCAAGAGCAACAATTACAAGTTAACTGTCTCGACTTGGATTTTGATTGGCAAGCTAATATTCAAGTCAACAAACTGTGCATTGAACTGCCAAATCTACTACTTAATTTAGATAATGCAACGTGGTTACGCAGTGCAAACAGCGTAATGATCAGTAGTGTGTATTTACAACATGTCGATAAGCCTCTCGCTCCTGTTGAACCATCAACAAGCCCAGCGCTAACAGATTTCCAATTACCCGCCAATCTACCCACAGTTTCAATAGAAAAACTACGTTTAATCTCGCCCTTACTGGCCAAAGAAATACAAGTGGCGGTGAGCTTAGATAATGCCGCGACTTTAGTGCTAAGTGGCGATATTACCGCAAATATACGACTGCAAAATAAGATCTGGCAGGCTGAGATAGAATGGACTTTAGCTGATGTAATAAAAACCCTGCCGCTTGCCCAAACCTTTCAGCAACAACATATTAACTGGTTGACGGATGATGTCGCAGACAACGCAAAATTTGTTAGTCGTATTGATTTTGATGGCCGCCAGCTCAGGGCAAAACATGATGTTAATGTGGATTTACGGCTAGTATTGCCAAACTGTAGTACACATCTGCAAATGCAAGGCAGCTTCGATACTAGCCTGCCCGAACTACTTGTGACGCCTTATGTGAATATTGATTTAAGTGCTATGCACAACACCATTGATCTGAGTGAGTGTGAAGCCTTGCCAAAACCTTTAGCAGACCTACAGTTACAACGTTTTGATTTTAGTGTGCCTAAGCCGGTATATCTTGATTTTCAACATATTACGCTCCCAGAGTTACAGCTAACTACTCACATGCTAGAAAAACAATTGTTGCTGCAGGATCTTCGCTACACATTTAAGGGTGTCATCGAGCTTGCGTATAATCTCAGCATAAAGCAGCAGTTAAGTGTATTTGAGTTTTCCTCAGGAAAATTAGAGTTAAACAGTACAGGGCAACTACACGCTGTCCTGCCAGAAAACCTGCCACTCAGCGCTTTACAATGGACACTTATTGATGGGTTATCACATTTAAACGTGCACCAACTGAGCAAGGATAATATATCGCTGACTCAGCTAACGGCAGATATTAAGTTAAGTGGCAGTCAGGCCACTGGTATCCAGTTGAGTGCTGATTTGCAGGCTGATACCGTTATAGGTTTTGAACTTGCTTTGACTAAGTTGCACAGCCAGTTAGATATGTCGATTAATCCAGAGAATACACTGCAGATTAAGCTCGATAATATGGTGCAACAGCCAAGCTATAAGTTGTTTAAGGCTGCTCAGTTAGACAACCAAATAAGTTTTAGTGCGATGTTATCCGCAACACCTTTTGACGATGGTATAGATAGCTTTAGTCAAGTCAATTTGCATGTTGATAGCGTGTTAAGCAAGTTACACAGCAACGATGTACAAGTTGTAAAACTCAATAATCAAATACAAGTGTTGGGTGACAATGTAGATGACTTGCAGTTTACTTTAGGTACTCAACTCGACGCCATTCAGCTTGAAGGTATTAAACTTAGTAAAGTTAACAATCAACTAAATGCCAAATTATTAAAGCGCAATAGTGCAGAGTTTTCTGGGCAGACTAAGGCCACTAACCTTGTTATTGAAATGACTGACAAACCTTTATTGTTAAAAACGCTTAGTTTTGAGCATCAGGGTAAGACAGGATTTACGCTAGATAACTCTTTTTCACACCATAAAATCTTGTTGGAAAACTCGTTGAAGGCAGAGGTAGAACAACAGCAGCAACATGTAAGTTTGTTGGTTGAGCAGCAAAATGTCACCGATTTACAGCCTTTGATTCGACAACTCAGTCCTGATCTTACTCTCACACAGGGCAAGTTAAATGCAAGGGTAGTTACCACGCTCAACTCACAAAATAGTGAACTTGATGTTGCAGCTGATGTGAAACTCGATGATGTCAGTGGGCGTTATGCAGAATATTTGTTTAGTGGTTTGTCGAGCCAGTCGCCAATCAGTATTAGTTCAGCCGGGCTTCAGTTGGGCGCATCTACACTGCGGCTAAATTTATTAAATGTGGGTTTACCTATTGAACATATTACTGCCACCTTGTTAACACAAAATACAGCTTTAAAACTTGAAAATATCAACGGCAATACCCTTGGTGGGCAGTTTAGGCTTAAAGATGTTTGGTTAGATGGACGTGAACAACATATTGATGTGGTGCTAGAAAACATTGATTTGGCGCAAATTGTTGCCTTACAAGATCAACCTGGCATCAGTATTACCGGTCATATCGGTGGTAAATTGCCAGTGAATAGTAACAAACAAACAGTAGGGATAGACGAGGGTAAGGTAGTGAGTCAGGGCGGTGGTATATTAACGATTAAGGGTAACCCTGCATTTGACAGCATTAAACAGCAGCAAGGAGAGTTAGGATTTTTAGAAAATTATCATTTTAGTCAGTTAGCCAGTAAGGTTACCTTAAAACCTGATGGATGGTTATATTTAGACTTGGCTTTTTATGGGCAAAATCCAGATAAAAAACAGGCAGTAAATTTTAATTACACCCATCAAGAAAATCTGTTTACCCTGTTGGAAACACTTAGAGTGACAAATAATATTCAGGACAAAATTGAACAGAACATCAGCAAAGGAGCTAAGCAATGAAATACTATCTAGTGATGCCGATGTTTATATTAATGACAGCTTGTACTCACACCGTACAGGTTGAAACTAAAGAGCCAATTACCATTAATATAAACGTCAAAATTGATCATGAGATCCGCGTAAAAGTGGATAAAGAGCTGGATAATATTTTCAGCGAAGACAGCAACTTATTTTAATTCGAAGTCAGGAGTATTTTATGAAAATCAATTGGTTACGAAACGTTATTGTCGTAGTTGCGGTGCTATTCAGTACCATGAGTATGGCCTTGGAATTAGATGAAGCTAAACAAAATGGCTGGGTGGGTGAAAAAGATAATGGTTATTTAGCGCAGATTGTTGCTGAGAAAGGGGTGCAGGCTCTGGTAGAGGATATTAATCAGCAGCGTCAAAAGATTTATCGGGAACTCGCGGCAAAAAATAATATCAGTGTGGAGCAGGTTGAAAAACTCGCGGCGCAAAAAGCCTATGCTAAAACCTTGGCTGGTCACTATGTTTGGGTGAATGGGGCTTGGGTAAAAAAATAGTGCTACATTTTTTTTGCACAAAGAATGCAAAATTACAGAATTTCTTTCTTAATATCGGTGAACAATCTACATTTATGACCTAAGTGTAGATTTTACTGGTAGCGCTTTTGAGACATATCCTAATATTACTCAGTTTGATTGTTTGCGGCATAGATGCACAAGAGCTAAAAATACTGGCAGTGGATGAGCCACCGGCTGCCTTTATTGATAGTAGCAATCAACCAGATGGTTATGTGGTTGATATTGTTAAAGCCATGCAAAAGACGCTTAACCATCATGCAAGGATCAACTTTATCCCTGAAGCGCGTGGGCTGAATATTATGGCTGACGAGCCCAATACTCTGCTGATGAGCATTTCCCGGACCCCTTCTCGTGAACCCCATTTTAACTGGATAGCTAAGGTGATGGATAAAAAGTGGGAAGTTTTTACCATGGCAAACAGGCATATTAGTGTTGGATCCTTACAAGACCTGCGTGTTTTGTCGAGCATTGGTGTGGTACGTGGCGATGTGCGTGAAGAGTGGTTAGTCAATGCCAATTTCAAAAATCTCAATTCCGTGACGATGCACAAACAAAATATTCAAATGTTAGAGCTAGGGCGGGTAGAGGCGATTGTGTATGAAAAACATGGCTTGTTAATTCAGGCCAATTCTTTAGGGATAGAATCTAGTCGTTTTAAGTCGGTGTTTGTACTTAATCAGGCATCGGTCTATATCGTGATGTCTAAGGGCTCATCTCCCCAGTTGGTTAAGCAGTGGCAGATGGCTTTTAGCGAGATCGCAGAAAATGGTGAATTACAGAATATTGCTTTACGTTGGCAGGGTATTTTACGCAGCCAATTGAATATAGATTCTGAGGTGGTAAACAACATCCTTGTTTTTTAATACCAAACGACAGTGACAAGATTAAACGTCACAGTATTTACCCAAAATCATTGGAATTACACGGCGGCGGCAAAGGAAATCAACTCTATAACCTTTGCCGTACTAAGTGATTTTTGGGGGAGTGAGAGTAGCCAACTAAACTTTAAAACGCCCAACATTATTATTCAAACCACTCGCAAGTAACGCAATATTGCTCGATACCGTATTGGTTTGTTTGACGACTTCACTACTTTGTTGTGACAAACCATTGAGCATTCCGATAGTGTGATTGATGTCATCAACCACTTTACTTTGTTCTTCAGTTGCTGTGGCGATTTGAATAATGATGCCAGAAGTGGTGCTGACCGAAGCATGTACTACTTTGAGCGAGTCGTGTAAACGTTGCGACATGTTGACCACATCTTCAACCTGAGTTGAACCTAGGGTGATGGCAGTAACCGCTTCTTCCACTCCTTTCTCCAAACCAGCAATCATCTTTTGAATATCTTCGGTGGATTTTTGCGTACGACTCGCAAGGGTTCTTACTTCATCTGCCACAACTGCAAAGCCTCTTCCTTGCTCGCCCGCTCTGGCGGCTTCAATTGCCGCATTTAAGGCTAATAAGTTAGTTTGATCGGCGATTGAGCGGATAACCGCCAGTACCTGAACAATCTGATGAGACTCAACAGCAAGTTTTGCAATCACTTCTTTAGCATGAGCAATGGCATCAGATAAGTGACTAATGTTTACTACGGATTCATCCACCACTTTGCTCGACATAGTGGTATTTTGTTTGACTTCTTCAGTTTCACTTTGTGCGGTTTGAGAGCTATGGGCTATCTCATGAATGGCTTGTCCCATTTGGTTTAAGGCATCGGATATTTGATGCAAATTAATGGATTGTTCATCAGAAATAGACTGATTTTGGCTAGCCGAGCCATTTAAATCTTTAACCGCTTGATTGAGCGTTACCGCGTCATTTTTTACCATTACAATCAAGTTCTGTAGTTTTGACATCATGCCATTAAAAGTGCCAGCCAAAGTCGCTAGCTCGTCTTTACCGTTAGCGTTTAGGCGAGTACGCAAATCTCCCTCACCTTCGCTAATGGTTCTGATCACATTGTTCAATTCAGCTACGCGGGTGGTGACTAATTTGGGACCGTAAATCACGCTTAAGGTACAGACTATGAGGGTTACCACTATTAATACATTCAAAATAACTCGCTGTGAATCGCTGGCATCTCTGGCTTCCTGCGTAATGACATCGGCAACTTCTTTGGCCTTACTGCCCATCACATCATAATTTTTGCGTAATCTTTCGAAATGTTCGATAACCTCAGTGCTGCCAAATTCGGCGGCCTCAGTGACTTTGCCTGAATCGGCCATGGTAAATACTTTGCGGGCTTCGGTTAACCATGTTCGGTAGTCACTTTCAAAGTTTTTGATGGATTGTTCAACTTGCGGATAATCCAAAAGGAGTTGCCTGGCTTTGTTCATACGATCTAAGGCTTGTTGGGCATTTTCATTAAAGCTATCTATTTCTGCATTTGCGCTGTTATTCCCACGCTCCACTTTTAGTAAATAATTTTGACTCGCGGTGAGTGCCTGATAGAGATCTCTGTCAGCATTTAGGGCCACTTCAATGGCGTTCATAAAAGTGCCGGACAGCCTATCCACATTATTGGTTAATTTGTTGTTGGTCGAGATGCTTAATACGGTGATGAGTATCAACATTAACGTGATGGCAAACAGAGGAATAGCAAATTTATAGCGAATTGATAAATCATTGGTAGTCACAAATAACACCCCTTAAACCTTAAATAAACCATGTAAATACATCGGCTGCAAAGATTATAACTTGATTATGTAAAATTGCCTTTTGAGTGTAGTTCGCCAAATTCGCTTGTGCCTACAATCTTGATTTTAAAAGTTAAATAGCTATTTTTTTATATCAACCAAGCGTTTTAATACTTTTGGTATATGCTAATAATTCTGAATTTGCAAAGCGAGGCTAAGATGAATCTGAGTAAATTATTACCTTTGATGGCTCTAGTGAGTATGCAGGCCTTAGGAGAAGAGCAAAATCAAGGTGAATTTTATGCCAAGCTGAATGTAGATGCGCAATCCTCTGATAAAGGTGATGGGCGTTTTAGTGAAATTAAAAGTAATAACTCATGGATTGGTGTGAAAGGTGATTATCAGATTGTGGATGGTATTTCGGTGGTGTATCGCCTCGAATGGAAAGTAGATATTACCGCAGAATCTGGCAACGATAGTTTAACCGAAAGACCTCAGTATGTAGGTATACGTGGCGGTTTTGGCGAGTTGACCTTGGGACGCAATTTTACCGCATTATGGATGGCGCAAGGTAAAATCGATTTATACAACCATTACGAAGGTGATATAGCCAAAATCTGGAAAGGTGAAAATCGTCTGAGCGATGTTGCCAGTTATAGCTCCCCTTCTTATCAGGGTTTTAATATTAAAGTAACTTATCAAGCTGAAAAAAGTGCGCAGGGTGACTCTGCCACGTCTGCAGGTGTATTTTATGGTGATGAAAACCTGAAAAAATATCCTTTGTTTGCGGCAATCGCCCACGACTTTGATGTAAATGGTTTTGATACCACCCGCGCCAGTGTGCAGTACAAGATAGGCCAGCATGTGATTGGTGGTATGTTACAACAACAAGAGCCCGCTGACGGCGGCGAAAGCCAAATGGGAGGTTTGGTGAGTTACAGTTTTAATTCTGGCAATGTAATTTACAAAGTGCAGTACCAAACCTTAGAAGACGATACCAACCTCAATCTCGGTTTAGATTATCCTTTGGGCAATAATACCAAGGTCTTTGCTTGGTATTCGCAAATTGAAAAAGAGAATAATCCTGACAATAAGTTCCTCGCTCTCGGTTTTGAACACAAGCTTTCTTATAAATTCTGAGTTGATTGCTGGCAACCACACTCGCTGCACTTTGTTTGTGCAAGGTGTTGCTAGTGTGGGTACAACAAGATGTGAGTCGCTATTAGTGTTGTAGATCTGTGCTAATACAAACCTTATTAAAACTCCCCGTTGCTCTTATCGACAAACTAATAACGACGATGTTTGCCAAGGAATTAGATTAATGGCGCACTCTTTGCTGTCTGTTTTACTTAATACCAACAAAAGATCAAAAGTTACTAAACCTTAGCAATGTAATATAGTCGTGCTAACTTCTCAGGGTGCCAACAATTTTTCGCATCCTCCAATGCCAGTAATCAGGATAAACCATGCAAGACCTCACACTCAGAACCAAGCTGGATAGCTATCATCAACAAATTAAAACAGTGATCTTGGATAAACAACACCCTATTTCCGGTCTATTGCCTGCCAGTACCGCCATCACTGTACATGGCAATTATCAAGATGCATGGGTGAGGGATAACGTATACAGCATATTGGCCGTATGGGGCTTGGCCTTAGCATATCGTCAATTAGATGATGACGGCGGCCGTGGTTATGAATTACAACAACGTACGGTAAAACTGATGCGGGCTTTGTTGCGCTCCATGATGGCGCAGTCGGCCAAAGTAGAAACTTTTAAAAAAACGCGTAATCCCATTGATTCGTTACATGCTAAATACGATACCGCGACAGGTCAGAATGTCGTAGCGGATCACGAGTGGGGGCATTTGCAAATTGATGCCACCTCGGTATTTTTATTGATGTTGACCCAGATGATAGCCTCAGGTTTAGAGCTTATCTGGAGCGACGAAGAAGTCTGTTTTGTGCAGAATTTGGTGTACTACATTGAGCGAGCTTATCGCACCCCGGATTTTGGGATCTGGGAGCGTGGCGCTAAAAGTAACAGTGGCAGTGTAGAGCTAAACGCTAGCTCTTTAGGCATGGCTAAAGCGGCGTTAGAGGCCTTATCTGGTTTTAATTTATATGGTGCCAAAGGTGGTCAAAGTTCAGTTGTTCATGTGGTACCAGACAATATTGCCCAAGCGAATATCACCTTAGCTGCTATGTTACCCCGTGAATCCAATACCAAAGAAATTGATGCGGCTTTGTTGAGTGTGATTGGATTTCCGGCTTTTACCGTGCCAGACCAGAACCTTGCTAACAAAGTCCGTGATGACATCATCGCCAAACTTGAAGGCCCTTACGGTTTAAAACGTTTTTTGCGTGATGGCCATCAAACCATGCTGGAAGATGAAGGACGCCTGCATTACGAAGAGCAAGAGCTTAAACAATTCGAAAATATCGAGTCAGAGTGGCCCTTGTTTTATGCCTATTTGTATTTGGATGCCATCTTTCGTGATGATCGCGAGCAGATAAGTCACTATCGTGCAAGGCTAGACAAGGTGCTGGTGGAGCAAAATAGTCATAAACTTTTGCCCGAACTGTATTATGTGCCTCTCGAATCCATCGAGCAGGAAAGACTTAATCCTGGGTCGCAGCAGCGTATCGCCAATGACAACGTGCCTTTAGTCTGGGCGCAAAGTTTATTTTTGCTCGGTTGCATGCTCGAAGATGGTTTGTTACGTCCAGGAGATTTAGATCCGCTTGGTCGTCGCCATGTAAAACCCCTGATGCAACCTGTAGTGCAATTGATGTTTCTGGCTGAAGATCAAAAACTGCAACAGGAACTCAGTAGTTTTGGTGTTAACAGCGAAACCCTCAGTGACATCGCACCCGTTAAAGTATGCCGCCCAGAGGACATCGCCATGGTGCATGCACAAATTGGCCGCTGCGATAGTCTAGGCTTAACAGGCAGGGTGTATCGAGTACCTAAAAGTCTTACCACTAGTCGTGTGTATATGTTGGGTAAGTCTCGTGTGGTTTGTTTAACCCCGTCGTTTATGCAGCAAGAATTTTTCTTAAGTTATGATCTGGATTTTTTGGTACGCAGATTTAAAAGTGAACTGAGTTACCTACATCGTAACTGGACTGAGCTGGGTAGACCCACAGTAACGGTTTTGTTAACGCGTAATTTATTGGATGCTGATCGCAGCGCTTTTTATGACTTAGTTAAACAAATTGAATCGGGTTATGTGGATGGCATTCCTGTCAAACTGGGTAAAATGGCGCAACTAAGCGCGACTGCAAGTATGGAGCGCATTGATGAGTTACATGGCTATGCCTTGCCAGAAAAACCACTGGCGGATTTATTAGTACAGGCAAGTCCCTTGATCAGCTGTGGCCAGCACAGTGTATTAACCCAAGCCCAAGAGTTAGAAATTGATCTGGCCAGTGATCCACAAATATTAATTGAGCGACTGGCACAATCAGATAATCTCTACGAGCAAATAGCCCTATTAAATACGTTGGTGAAACGACAAACACTTAACTCTACCATCACCTTTAGTGACCGTTGTTATCGTTTGAGTGACTTATTGGAAAAGGTTTATAGTGAAGCTGGACGTTTACGCTTATGGTCGGTTCTGCGCCAAGCATCAGGTTTATTAGGTAAGGTAGATGGCGATTTGGGGCTGGCGGTAAGTGCTATCTTAGTCGCCCAAAAAATCATTCAAGTGGGTCGTGCTTATAGTGATGAATCATTGATTTCACGCCCGCTCAATGATGATGAGCTATTAGCCAAAATACATACTTATTGCCGCGAAGATGTAAGAGATCAAATCCTTACTCAAGAGGTTTTACTGTGCCTTGGTTTATTGATTAAAGCTCGTCCTGAATTGTTTAGTGAGCTTCTGACTATTCGAGTCAGTCACTTGATTATTCTCCTGAGTAGTCAAATTGCTAGAGCAGAAAATATTACATCTGATCAAGCCTACGAACGTTTAATGGCCATGGCACCTTCGCTTATTCAAGAACGTATAGAAGCGGTATTAGAGGATTATCAATCCCTGGCTGATTTACCGCAAAAAATGGAAAAACTCCATGCCAAAGGTTCCTCTGATACCCTTAATTGGCAACAAAATTTAGGTCTTGAACAGCTCGCAATACCCACCGATGGCTGGTTAGTGTGGCGTCAGCATCAGGGAATTATTGATCGTCGTTCAGCGGCCTTTAACGAACAAATTTGGCTGATATTGCACCATACAACTGGTCTAGTGATAGGCAACAAAATGGATAAACGTAATCGCATTAATAGCGGCGTAGTGCTCAGCGATATGACGCCGGGCGAAGCCGCATTCGCCTTGTTAACCGAGCACATGCTGAATAATATTCAAGCCGCCGAGTATCGCCAATTAACCATCGAAACCTTAAATGCGCTAGCCAGCTTTTTTGCACAGAATCCAAGCTTAAAAGTTGATGAGGCTATAGTGGTTGATGTAACTATTGGCCATGCGGTTAATTTGGCCTATTTAGCCACCTACCCACAAAGAGCCGAAAATTACAATGAGCATAAAAGTCATGCGTGGGAGTGTTTTTATGCTCTTTCGCCGCAAGATAGCACGGCCTCGATTATCTCTGCCCTGAGCAGTTTATTAACAGTACGTACTTCTGCCGCTGAGGTCGTTGTGTAATAAGTACATTTACCCCTATGACTGGCTAGCGTAAACTAGCCAGTCTGCAACTCACCATTTTTACATTCGTTACTCGTTTAAAAGATCACTACCTATGCCTGATATTGCAGTACTTGCGGTGTTTATTCCGACCTTCTTTTTTGTCTCGATTACCCCAGGTTTATGTATGACCTTAGCCATGACACTGGGCATGAGTGTGGGGGTAAGACGCACTTTGTGGATGATGTTAGGTGAGGTATTGGGTGTTGCCACCGTGGCAATTGCTGCAGTGCTTGGCGTAGCTGCGATGATGTTAAATTACCCGCAGGTATTTGCCTTCTTAAAATGGCTAGGCGCTTTTTACTTAGCCTATGTCGGGATAAAAATGTTTGTGGCTAAAACTCATATCGACAGCTTAAAAAATACCAAAATTGATCCTAGTAACATGGTACTAATCTCTCAGGGTTTTATTACTGCCATCGCCAACCCCAAGGGCTGGGCTTTTATGATCTCCTTATTACCCCCTTTTTTAAGTTTAGATAAACCACTCACAACTCAGCTAGCGGTGTTAGTGGGCATTATAATGTGCAGCGAGTTTATCTGCATGTTGGCTTACGCCAGTGGCGGAAAATCCTTACGTTTGTTGCTTAATAAAGGCAACAACCTGCGCTGGTTAAACCGAATAGCCGGTAGTTTGTTGATAGGTGTTGGTGTGTGGCTGGCGCTGGGATAAATAAACTCATTCAGGGTTTAGCAAAGTCATGGCCAAGCAAAGCCAATTAATTTTGTGTCTTATCTTCTGTGAGCCGTTTGAGTGCGTGAAGACGGAGTTCCCATTGACTTTCCAGTTTAGCGATAAATTTTCGCGCAATTTGTAACGTCGCTGTATCTAAAATGACCTGGGTTTCTCGACCTTGTGGTTTAAGTTGCACCAGATTGGACGATACAAGAACCTGAATTTGTTTTCTGGCGCCTTGACGAGAGATACCCAGATTGTCGGAGAGCTCGGTGATCGTGTAAGGAGATCCACGAGTCAGTCGCTTGATGATCTCAAGCCGAATGGGATCTCCCAGTGCTTTGTAAATATCCGCTTCAATCATTTATTAGCTGTAAAATAGTCGCCCAAGCGAGCTATCATAAACTCCCACCCGCCGGAATTTTGTTGGAAAGATGCTTCCATAAACTCGCGTGGTAAATGGTTAAAGCCCGATTCTGTCAGGGTCACTTTACAACAATTGTCTGCCAGTTCTTCAATACGAAATTCCACTAGGGTATTGGCGACACTAAGCACATCACCAACAAAGTGCTGGCTCCCTGGAACCCAACGATAAGAAAAATATTCATAAGGCTTGGCATCCGCAATATATACACTCGTTTTTCCATGCTCACCGAATCCGAAAATTGTCTGCTCGCCGACCATGTAGTCACCTTCGAGTGTTTCTGGAAACCATAAGACGACTAACTCAGGATTGGCTATCGAGTCATAAATTCGTTCTTTAGTGGCATGAATGATAATTTCTCGCTGGATGACATCTTGCATAATTCAGTCCTAGTATTGGCTGTATATTCAGGAAGTCATTATTTAAGCACAGCTACACATCAACATGCAACCATTTGGTTGCATGTTGCATATTTTTTAGCTAATCTCATTGTTAACTACCTGATTAGCGTGACACCTTGAGTGCCATCGATGAGTTATCGTGAGAGTACACACAATCGTAATGTATTAATTAAACTGGAGATTGAAATGAAATACCAAGCGAGTTGCCATTGCGGAAACGTATCCTTCGTATTTGATAGTGAAATAAAAGAAGCGCTGTCTTGTAATTGCTCTATTTGTGAGCGCCGAGGCTCGCTATTGATTTTTATACCACGTTCTGAATTGCAACTTCTCACTCCAGAAGAAGCTGCCGTAACTTATACATTTAATAAACACACAATTAAACATCGCTTTTGCTCAACTTGTGGTATTCACCCTTACGGTGAAGGTCTTGATCCACAAGGCAATGCGGTGGCTGCAATAAATATCAGGTGTGTTGAAGGCTTAGATGTGGCCGCTATTCCTGTGCAATACTTCGATGGTAAGTCAGCCTAACGACTTAAAGCATTCAAACGAAATAGCGCCGAACTTGATGTTCGGCGTTATCAATACAAAGTTTAAGGCACAATATTTTGGTTAACTCTGAATAAATTGCCCGGATCGTAATGTTGTTTGATCTGTTTGAGTCTGGGAAAATTAGTGCCATAGGCTTCGCCAATGCAATTGTCATCTCCCTCAGGAATAAAGTTTACATAAATACTGCCCATTGCATGAGGCGTTAAGTTGCTATGCAGCCGCCGCGCCCAGTTACGGAATATGTCATCGTCAGTGGCGTCTTGCCAGCGGGTATGCACGTTCATGGTAAAGTGCGGTTTACGGTTTAACCAAGGGGTATCCTGTGGTGCGACTTTAGTCACCGCGCCACCTACATGGGCAATAAAAATTTCACACTCATTGCCGGGTAAAGTCATGATGGCTTTTTCAATTTCCGTGACGACGTTGTTATTAACGGTAGTGAAATCCAGGCTTTTCCAGTAATTTCTGGCGCCTTCAGTAAGTAAAGGATCAAAGGCTGCCTGCCATGCTGTAAAAGGCATGGGACCGATTGCTTCGGCAATGGGTTGACCTATTTTTCTAAAACCTTCTGTTGCTTTTTGGCCTTGTGCCATATCGCCTATATAACACATCGCCATTACCAGTACTTCTTTGCCATGCCATTCTTCAGGCAAAAAGGGCAGGGGCGGTGCTTTCCGCATGACTATCCAGCAGGTTAAATCTTCAGAGGCTTTGTCAACGATGGCTTGATATTGTTCAAGTACATTTTTGGCTTCAGAGAATGGGTGTACCACCATACCGGCTAGTATTTCCGGGCCTGCCTGATGCAAGGTAAATTCGAACTCAGTGATCACGCCAAAATTGCCACCGCCGCCATGGACTGCCCAAAACAGGTCGGGGTGTTCGTCCGCATTGGCCTTAAGGATGTCACCTGCTGCCGTGACTATGGTTACTGCAATCAGGCTATCGATAGTCAAACCAAACTTACGAGTCGTCCAGCCAAAGCCGCCACCTAAAGTTAATCCGGCAATGCCCGTGGTAGAATTAATGCCCGTTGGCACCACTAAACCATGTTGTTGAGTGGCGCTATCCACATCAGCTAAAGTTGCGCCGGGCGCGACTTTCATGGTTTTTTGCAGTGGATCCACCTTCACTTCTTGCATAGCGCTAAAATCGATCACCAGTCCGCCATCCGCTAAGGCCTTGCCAGCGATATTATGCCCGCCTGATTTGATAGCTAGCAAAATGCCATGACTACGGGCAAAATTTACTGCTTTTACAACATCTTGCGCATTACTAACCCGCACAATTACGCCAGGTAATTTATCAATCATGCCATTCCATAACGCGCGGGCTTCATCATAATGTTCTGCATCAGGCATGATGATCTCCCCTGACAGGGCTTGGTTAATTGCGCTTTTGTCTATATCTGTAGCAGTGCCATCTAATTTTTTAAATCGTAGTGTATTCATCATTTGTACTCCGGTTCGATGTCTGTAACGTCCTTAAATTCCTTAATTAATCGGTTTTTACCTTACAATTAGCATACGTTATTTAACTAAAAATAAATGAGTGACACTGCTTAATCCACTAAACCAAAAACCTGATTTATCTTGCTCGTCTTAGCAAAAAAAGTTAATAGCCAATTAACCTGAATTTATGTCCAATCGTCCAAAAAATGAGCTAATCTATTCTTTGTTGTACGCGCTTTTGATTCTAAAACCGCTATTGCCAGAGGCAAAAAGGCCCTCTAAGGAATAATCAAATGGATGTATTAACCGAAGTACTGAATAGCTTACATATTAAAGGCGCGCTCTATTTTGAGGTAGAAGCAGGGCAACCATGGGTATTGGTTAACCCGCCCATGCACTTAATTGGGGCATTTATGTTGCCTGAAGTAGAGCATGTTATTCCCTTCCATATCATGATGGACGGTGAAGGTTGGGTGAGATCAGACGATGATACTGCGCCACCAATAAAGCTCGAATCAGGTGATGTTGTGATGTTTCCCATGGGCTCAAGCCACGCGTTAACGTCTGATATTAACAATTGGCAAGGTACATATGCAGATCCTGGTTTTTATCAGGAAACAGCGGCCAAAGAATATCCCTTTACTAAAGTAAAGTTGGGGGAAGGGCTTGAATGCGCAAAAATGGTGTGTGGCTATATTGGTTTTAATGCGAGACCGTTAAATCCATTGTTAGAAACCCTGCCCAAAATGTTGGTAGTAAAAGAGCACATAAGTGATAAAGGTTTGATGCAACAATTATTGCTTTCTACCTTAAAGGAAATGCGCAAATCCACAGCCAGTGCCAGACATAACGTGACTAAATTAAGCGAACTCATTTTCACTCAAGCCCTTAGGCAGCATATGGAAAGCCAAAGCGAAAACCCGACAGCAAATTGGCTTACAGCAATCAAAGATGAGCATATTGGTAGGGCTCTGGTATTGATCCATCAAACCCCGCTGAAGGATTGGAGCTTGGCGCAGTTGGCAAGTGAGTGTGGTATGTCGCGTTCATCGCTGGCCGAGCGATTCAGTTATTATGTTGGCCAATCTCCCATGCAATATATTAATCGCTGGAAAATGCAATTAGCCTCTAAACTTCTTGCTGATGGCATGAGTATTGTTTGTGTTGCAGAGCACATTGGATATAGCTCTGAATCCGCTTTTCAAAAAGCCTTTAAACGCACGGTCGGTCAAGCCGCAGGTAAATGGCGAGTAAGTCACCACCATAATAATGCTCAATAAGGCAGTGTGAATTTGGGGTATTTACCTAAGCATGAGGAACATGACTCCTATCACGCTTTTCTTGGCTATGGCAAAACCGTAACCGAGGAATTAAAGTTGCAGGCCTTTATGTCGGGTAATAAAAACTTAATGATTACTGGTAAGGTTTTGTATGTGCTTGGCTAAGTCACTTTTCCGTCAAAACGTCTTATATTCAAACAAGAAGTGTTACGGGCTAGAAATGTACAACCCTTAGCGCAATAATCGGTTTTGTTAATGATCCCCAACCCTTTGTAAATTAAGAAGCGAACGATGTATCGGATAATTTCAGCCTTAGCTATTTGCTTTTTCATCTTTATTCTCTGGATTATTTATCTGGCAAATACAGGTGGTAGCAGTGTGTTTTTTGAATTTGTCGCTTCTTTTCCATATGGAGACAAAGTAGGTCATGCTGGGCTTTTTGGTTTTCTGACTCTGGTCGCCATAATCGGTTTAAGATTTAGCCGTTTTACGCTGGGCAAATTGCCTATCTACTATGGAGGGATATTAGTGAGTTTATTTGTTATTGGCGAAGAACTTAGCCAAGCATTTATCCCTTCTCGTACCTTTGATTTTATGGATCTGGCGGCAGATTTTGTAGGCATAGTCGTGGCCATCGGTGTGGCGCATTTTATGCGTCAACATTTAGTAAAAAATGAGAAAATATGCAGTACCAAATAGTTGTTGTTTTAGTTGCTACGGCCGCCATTATGGGATCTTACATTCTTGGCTACACTCCACCCTTTGTTGGTATCACATTTGGTATTGTTAGCCTGATAGCGTTTTACTATTACGCTAAAGATAAAAAAGCCGCTGTAAATGGCGATTGGCGCGTGTCAGAAAATACTTTGCACATTCTAGCCTTGTGTTGTGGTTGGCCCGGTGCACTCATCGCGCAAACAACTCTGCGACATAAAACTAAAAAGCTCGGCTTTAGAGTCGTATTTTGGTTTACCCTGTTAGTCAATGTCAGTGCTTTTGCTTGGCTCCATTCTTCACAAGGAAACGCTCACCTTAGAAATGTCTCCCATGATATTAGACGTTTTACATTAGCCCAGACTCAATCAACAAACATAATGTTAGTAACGGATTTTTTAACCCATTACCGGCCAAAGAGATCCTATGTTTATTAACAAGGTAAAAGGTAATTATCCACACAACAAACACGGGTTGAACACTGTTTCCTCGGCCTGTGTTATCTACTCTGGTAGCAATTGAGATGAATAGTTTACGCGTATTTTTATCCAGTTTAATTTTTATACTAAGTTGCTATTTTCTTATTGATTTGCTTCTTTATGGCTTTGATTGGCTGTTGTTACTGTGCAGTCTAGTGGGTTTTGTTTGTGCTCATTATCTGTGGCCACCAAAACACGATGACGAAACATCGTGGTATGACACAGTAGAAGTGGTGATCGAATTTCCCTTTAGGGCAATCGCCCTGCTTTTGCGAGGACTTGCTAAAATCTTTAAAAATGCTGATTCAGGCCTAGATTTGTAAAAACACCTGAGAAGAGTAAAAAATACTGATGAAAAGCGAGCCCGAGATTATAAAAGTAAATTATTGTGCCATTAACGAAATTACTTAAAATATTTCAATTACTCTGTTCTCAAGTCGCAGTTTTTTATCGTTGGCAATATACAATTCTTTGACATATTTAAGAGATAGCATGAAAAAATTAGTTTTACTCCTGTTATTCGTTTTGACTATTAGCTCTTGCAGTAAACCGATTCCTATAGATAAATTATCCTATGTTGGTGAATGGCAAAGCAAAGAAATGTATTTGTTAATTCTGGCTGATGGCACGGTCGCCTATCAAAGACTTCAAAATGGCGGCACAACGTCAATTAACGGACCTCTTAAAGAGTTTGTTGGCGATGATTTTGTTGTCGGATTAGCTTTTTTGACAACAACATTCATGGTCTCAGAAGCCCCGCATCAAATAGACGACCGATGGATTATGGTTGTTGATGACGTTAGATTAACTAAAAACCAAGATTAGATAAGCACTTAAGCTTTTGGTTTTGACGAGCATTATTATTCGGCTTTGGTGGCTGAGTGTTAATAGAGCTAGTGCTTACTAATGTTTTAGGCCAGTGGGGACTACAAGATTCATGACAATCAGCAGATAAAGGTAAGTTAAGGCAAGGTTTAGTTTGGTTGCTCATATTCAAATTTCCTTGTTAATAAACTAGTGGAGATACGAGCTATAACTCACTCGCTATTTGTATAAGCGTGATTTTTAAGTGCCAACCGCCATTTAAGATAATTAAATTACACCACTGACTATCGGCTCAAATGCCGTGAGGCTATCCAATAGTGCCGCGTTCCCCAAGCCATTTTGTGGAAACAACGAGCCAAACTGGCCTTGTTCACCATGTAGGGCTAAGTAATTTAGCACCACGGTTTCGACTAATAAATTAACGTTATTGGCGGCGGGTGTGGCGCCAGTCTCTACTGAGGCATCACTGCGCATATAACCCAGTTGCTGGTGTTTGGCTTGTTGCTCAACCGTTGAGCCGAGTAACTGAGGCGTGCCATTAGGGTTGTAGACTAAAAAGAAACTGGCAGCGGTGGAAGAGTTATCCCCAGTCCATACCCCTTTGCCTCGGCCATTCATGGAGTTATCGACCATACCATTACTGGAGACCGAGCCATCACTGCACACGTACATCATCAGTGGCATGCCTTTGCGCGCGGCGTATTCAAGGCAAGCGCCCATGCAGCGACCTGCGCGTAAATCTCTGGTTTCGCCGGTTGAGCGGTCGCCGGTGTGATAGTCAAAACCACCCATGGTAATGGTGCCTGCACCGGCAAAACCATTAATCACTAATTTGATCACTGAAGCGGTTTTCTGAAATTCTCCGTCATTGGCAAATTCTTCTGCGCTGAAAATACCCCCGTCACCAACTAGATCGGCATCAAGAGCAGGGTTTAACGAGGAAGGATCGCCAAAACGGTCGGTAATATCGGCGCTTTTAACATAACCACAGTTAACTAAATCTTTGAGTACGTCGTCGCTAGTGATCTGAGTATTGACCTTGCCTAATTTCATGGCGCTGATACGTTGAATGGATTCCATTACCAGTACCGAATCTTGCTGGCTTAATAAACCCACTAGGTCGCCGGTATCCACTAATCCGGTGACGTCAGAAGGGCGGTCAATTTTGGTAGGGCGTTTTGCCGCATTGATCATCATAGTGGGGGCCATGGAGTTACCACCCGAATCGCTGTTGCGCGAACCCACTAAGGTTAACAAACTACCATCAGCACCCACACGGTTAATGCCGTACATGGGATTATGGGGGTTGTTGCCAGTATCATTTTCAGAACGAGCGGGAATAACAGCGCCATTCACATTAGCGCGGTTGGTTATGGCTAATTTGTCTTGAATACCGCGTAAAAAGGCACTGTCAGAGTGAAAAGCTAAACCCAGTTCGGTATTAATAAAATCACTTAAACCTGTGGTGGGATTGGCAATAGGTGGCACCATGTCACCGGGTAAACCCAGTTTGCTGTAACCCGCAGTACTTAAAAAATCGAGTTGACCACCACGGCCACCCACTAAGACGTTCGAGCCTGCAATATTGGCGCCGCCAGCCAAATCAAAGACGATAAAGGGGATTTTACCTGCGCCTTGAGCTGCAATACCGCAGCTACTTTTTAAAGCTTCAAGATCCGATGATAAACCAGCATGCGCCTTATTTGTATTGGCTAACAAACTAAACACCGAGCCACTGCACACCGTGCCGACACCGGCCATAAAACCTTGGGCGATAAACTCCCGACGGGTCAGCGGTTTTGCATGGCAGTTATGGCGCAAAGGCTCATTGAGTGCAAAGGAGGTACTGGTCTTTTTCATCATTCTTTTCATAAGGTATTTCTCATAAAATCTTTGTCATATGCCTATTGCAACGTGGCTATTGTAAGGTGACCGCGGCACTGCCAAGAGTGGCGGCACACAGGGCTTTAACCACTGTCTTGGTGTAATTGGCATCACATACTTTGCCTGCAGAGCAGTCGGTAAGAAGTTCTAACAAGGTGTCTAACTCGTTTGCAACTGCGCTACTTTCAGGTTGAGTACTGATGTTTTGACCTAAAACCTTGGTGATTAAAGGGTTAAAAATCAAACTCTTGTCCTGATCAGTAAAAGCACTGCTGGCAGCCTGACTAAAATCAAAACCACTAAAAAAGGCTGGGCGTAAACTGCTTGATTCCACCAGTTGGTCACAATATTTAATCGCCATTTGCGTGACGGCCATTTGATTAGATGCCAAAAAGCTACCCATATTAGTCACAGCAGGCAGTTGTTGTTTTAGCTGCTCATAAGCCGCCTTAACTGCGCTATTGTTTTGGCTAACACCGGTGAGGGTGGCCATGCTAGCGTTAATTTCGGCAAAGTTACGCATGCCAATATCGCTTTGTGCACTTAGATCAACCGCCTCGGCAGGTAAGGGCGGATCAGCCTCGACCACTACATTTGTTTGGCGACCCAGTTGCTCAAAGGTTAGGAAAAACTCATCCAGCTCAGCGCCTTTTTCCAGTGGAATAATGGTGCCCAAACGTGACAATATCTGCCCTTGTCCCGCAACATACTCTGCTTGGTTGACACTGGTATCGAGATTTACAAATACCTGCCCGACGGACGCTTCACGGCCATTGATGCCAATGCGCATACCTTTGAGTGGGGCCGGTTCTATCACCGCATTGTCATCTAAGGAGATAAAAAACGGTTCGCTGAATAAATAACTATAAGAGTCGTAGAGGCTGGTTTCGAAGACCACATAACTTTGGTTAATCTGCGTGATGCTACTTACATCAAACAGTAAAAAGAATTTTTGTCCAATGCCCACCTCAAAATTCTGGGTGATTTGCTCGGCGCTGAGCACTCTATTATGAATAGCCACCATGCGAATAGAACCGGCCCACGTAAATTCGCCTGACACTTCACTGCCGAGCACAAAAGCATAAGTACTGTTCCAGTTATTCAAATCGCCCGGCGCAGTATTGTCTAGGTCTTCTGTAAACACCCCGTTAATAAATAGTTGTCGACCATTGATTGGGTCATAGTTCAGTACTACATGTTGCAAACCGGCTTGTAAATCTTCGTCGGCATCGGCGGTGGACAGAGCTGGATCGCCGTTATTATCAGTATTGCTGGTGCGTAACAGAGCATCGTAGTTGTAAAGGCTTTGGCCTAAGGTAAAGTTACGATTTTCTGCGCCGCCCGAATAGCTAATAATTCGGGCTGGGCCTTCTTGCGTGACATTGGCCGGCACCACCCAAGCTTCAATTGAAAACTCATTGGTGGCAGTAATCAAATCATAGAGCTTTTTACTACTGGCGGTTGAGCTCTGGGCTTTGCCCTTCACTAATTGAATACCCCAACCGTTGATCCACGAATACTGACCGTTAAGGCTCAGGTTCATGGCGGGGTCAACCCCACTCGTATCAAAGGCGGTACCGCCTTTGCCGGTTTTAAATTCCCATTTGGCAATCACGTCTTTTTCAAAACGTCCGCCGCCTGTTGCCAGTGTGCCTTCAAATAAACTTAGGGCTTTGCTGTTAACCAGCTTTTCATCTAAAAGCGTTAACTCAATGGCATCGGCCATTTGTTGGATGGCCATGACTAGTTCATTAGCATTGCTGGCACAATCACTCCAACAATTATGAAATTCGTCGCGCAAACGACCCACAAAACGTGAGTTGGCAGGGTTGTCTAACTCAATTCGTGCTTTAGCTGCCCCATAGGCTTCACTAATATCGCTGGAGGCAAAATAGGGCGAGATAGGAATAGTGGCTGAATTGGTATGGCAATTAGCACAGTAGGTTTCGAGTAAGGGGTAGACGGTCGAGCTAAATAACTCATTACTTGCGGGGAAGTTTTTATTAGCCCCCGGCTCTTTAGCTAAGGGCGCTTCGAGGATGATTTCATTGGCATTGTTTTCCACATTGGCCCAGTTACTGATCCAGGTGGTCATGATGTCAGCGCAGGCCGAGTCACTTGCCAACCAGCAATTGTGCCCGCCCGCTACTTTCGTCACTAAAGTCGAATCTTGCGCTGAGGTTAAATTAACCAGTGAATTAGCGGCGCTGTAGGCCAAGTTAATATCGTCATTGCGAGCAAAAGATGGGCTTTGTTGGTCTTGTACATGACAAGCTCCACAACGTTCTTTGCTGCTGATGTTGTCCCATAGCGCTAATTTAAATTGCTGTACGTCGGCAGTCGCGCCTACCGGGCCAGAATAGGTAATGGGGCTGGTATCGACTGGAGGTGGAGCCGGATTTTGCACCACGGGTGCACTGCCTCCACCACAGGCGCTAAGCCAACAGGCCAACAATAAAATGCTAGTAAGTTTATTGCTCAGGAGTTTGAGAGAATGATTAATCTGCATTTTATTCTCCCTTACAATAATTGGCGGTATCAGCAAACACTTGTTTTAGCTGATAGCCATTTTGCCGAAAATTGCCGGTCATGTTGGTAATCTCCGCTCGGTCTTGGGCATTTTGCGGGCTGCGTAAACACACGTTTTCGAATACTTTAGTTACTTGGCACTGGGCAAATTTTTGACTGTTAGCCAGCTCCCAACCCATGGATTTAGCGCCGCTGCCTTGAGCAGGCAAACTTTCATCCCAACCAAGGTTTTTATTTAAACCCGCGCGCCAGTAATTACTCCAGTTGTCATTGTCGGTGATAAAACCAAAGGGGAAGTTATTGCCGTTGATCAAATATTTGGTTTGCACTCGAGTGCCGGTTTGTGGGTCTATTTGACCACTGGCATTGTATTGCAGACGACCGTTTTCACCCTCAGGGTCACTATCTACATCGTATTGATAATTATAATAAGCAAAGGCTTGAGCCAGTGGATCCATGCCCGAATGACAACCAATACAGGAGTTATTAAAGATACGACTATCACCACCTGGGCTGCGGCTAATATCTTGACGAATGCGATCCGGTGCACGGCTAGTATCTTTAAGGCCTTCAAGATCAGTACACAGATGGTTAATCAGGGTAAATCGAAACATGGCGCGGTTAGTACCGTCTTTAAAAAAGGCTTTGGCGGCAGCGCGGGTGGTGAGTATGCCAGCTGTAGCGTCGCTGGGAATACCTAATAAAGTTGATTGGCTGGTGGTTTGTAATACGGCTTTGAGATCAGCATGTTGATCTTCTAAGGCTTGATAATGGGCGTTGTTGTTAGGGCTGTAAGCAGGCAGGTTGAGGCTGTTATCAGCAATATAGAGTACATCGCCCGAGAGGATGGTTCGAAAATCCACATCGTCACGAATGATGCCAATGACAGTGGCGCTATAGTCATTTAAAGTCGCAAAAACATCGGCTTCTTCATTGGTCCAAGGCGTGACCCAGTTTTTTAAGGTGATGTTATAAAATGAGGCATTATCCATCGCCAGATAAGCGGCTTGGGTGACATCACCCTGCTCAATACTACTTGCCATCAGATCTAATACTGCGGCTGAAGGTGGCACACCGGCTAACCTGTCATGAATACGTTTGGCTTGTTCACGGGAGCCTGCCACAGACTGAGTGCATAACACTAGGCTGCAGAGTATTGCGCAACTGAGTGAATTAATGTGTCTGACAAGCTGTTTCAAAGCAGAACTCCTGTGCGGATAGGTTAACACGGCTTCATTAGAGGCTTAATTTCCCTATGGGTAAATATGACTTGAGCTTATAGGGTCTTAATCCCTATACCTTTGTAGGTGATTAAACCAAGGAAGATAAGTTGTTAATGGCCAATTCTGATTTGCAAAAGGCAACTTTTGCACATCAAAGAATGCGTCAGCACATTTTAGACCATAAATTTGAGTTCAGACCTTAAAGGGGCTGAACAGGGTAGGGACTGACGTTTGGTCTTAATGGTTGCTTGGAACGTAGCGAATAAGAGACGAACTATGTTTGAAATAGCATATAAACTTTCAAAAAGTCAGGTCGTTAAGCCTATTGAGCTCTGTCATTGATCGGTAACAAGCTAAGCTTATACCCAAACAACCGCAGGTTGGCCTATGGTGAATACCATGGACGGTATTCATAACCCTGCATCTTCAGATTGCTTGGGTATATACCATCAGGCTTTAAATTAGTGACGCTCATAAACTGACTTACTGCTTAGGCTTGGGTATTAAAATTTATTACTTATGATGGTTGGCGCAATTGAGTCGTTGATACAAGCCTGTCAGGATACCGCAGTAATTTTTGTCGATTAAGCGATATTGTTGCAAGTGATAGACAGTTTTACAAAATGATATTCATTGCTAGGCTAAGGCAAGTCTTTACTTCCTAAACCTAACAAATCCACCGCAATTCAAGGCTATTAACTGCTATGTTCAAATGTCTCCTGCAAGTGATTAAATTAAGCCTTACGCTGCTCATGTGTTTGGTTTTGTTTGCTTGTGGTGGTGACAAAATACTGCCTAATGATCAAGAGCCTGATCCCGTGGTGGTGGATGTGCCTATAGTCTTTATTAAACGTACCATTCCTATTGATGCAGATGGCGAGTTAATAGGCCAAGACTTACGCAGGTTAAATGATTTTGTACCAGGCGCTGCGCTGTATCTCAAAGCTCGTGCCTCTGCTTCGGCAATAGAACGTAATATCAGTGATAGGGCGTTTTTTAGTGCCGAACAAATCGCGGCTGCCACGCTAGATAATCCGTTAGCTGCTTATGATGTAAAAGATCTCGAAGTTTCTTATGACGGTAATACTCTGGTTTTTGCTCTGCGTGCGCCCGAAATTGCAGATGCCGATGAAGACGAACAACCTAGCTGGAATTTGTGGACTTACCATCTACCCAGCGATACTTTGCAGCGCATTATCACTAATAATGCCTTGGCCGAAGAAGGCCAGGATACGGCTCCGGTGTTTTTACCCGATGGGCGCATCGTGTTTAGCTCAACCCGTCAACAAGCTAATCAAGCCATACTGCTGGATGAAAACAAACCCCAATACCAAGCTTTGGATGAACGCCGCTCACAAATAGCCTCAGTACTACATGTGATCAATCCTGATGGCAGTGATATTCAACAAATCTCCTTTAATCAAAGTCACGACCTTGATCCTACGGTATTAAGTAACGGCAAAATTTTGTTTAGCCGTTGGGATAATGCGGGCAACAACAATAGTTTTAATTTGTACCAAATGAATGGGGATGGCAGTGAGTTGGAGTTGATGTATGGGCGCCATAGTCATAACAACGAACGTTCTACAGAGGCCCTTCAATACACCCAGTTACGTGAATTACCCGATGGTAAAATCCTCAGCGCGCTGCGCCCAATGAGCTCAGAATTGTGGGGCGGTGACTATGTCAGTATCGATATTCGGCAGTTTATTGATCGAACGGCGCCCATTACGGGGCAAGGCGGTAATGCTGAACAAGTTGCTCTATTCGACAATGTAACTATCGATGGTAGCTTGTCCGCTGGTGGCAGGTTTGCTGCGGTATATCCACTGTGGGATGGCAGTAATAGAATGCTATTTAGCTGGAGTCAATGTCGGGTATTTGATCCCGAAGTCCCTGAAGATGCCACCGCAAAGATCCTACCTTGCACAGCAGAATTGCTTGCGACACAGGGCATTCAAGCTGCGCCCATACTCTATGGTGTGTGGATGTTTGATCCAATTCAAAATACTCAGTTGGTGGTAGCAGTGCCACAAGAAGGTCAGCTGTATAGTGAAGTCGTGGCAATGCAAGCCAGAGCCTTTCCTGCCGATAGTCAACAAAGTCCCAATTTTGACCCTGAACTGGCGTTGGACAAACTTGCTCAAATACATATTCGTAGTGTTTATGATTTTGCCGGTGAGGATTTGTCGCCCCAAGGTATTGTGATATTAGCCGATCCAACTCAGACCCCAGTTATACAAAGGCCTGCTCGTTTTTTACGTATCGTTAAAGCAGTGTCGCAACCCGATGATGAAGTACGTGATTTTAATAATTCGGCCTTTGGTCGCAGCACTGGGCAACTCATGCGTGAGATAGTGGGTTATAGCCCCATTGAGCCTGATGGCTCGGCCTTGTTCAACGTACCAGCTAATGTGCCTTTAGCCTTTAGTGTGGTGGATGCCCAAGGTAAACGTATAAGTGAAAGGCATCAAAATTGGCTGCAATTTGCGCCCGGTGAAATACGTAGCTGCAATGGTTGCCATACTCAGGCAAGCACAGCTGCTCATGGGCGTAAAGACGCAGAGGTTCAAAGTATCAATCAGGGCGCGGCTAATACGGGTTTACCTTTCCCTAATACTAATCCGGCCTTGTTTGCTGATTTGGGCGATACCATGGCGCAAACCGCTGGGCGTATTGTTGGCGTTAACTATCCCTCGGCTGACATCCATTTTAGTGATATTTGGACTGATCCCGCCCGTCAAACCCCAGCGGATCCTTTTAATTTAGCTTATGGCGATATGCAGACAGCCATTCCTGTTAGCCCAGCTTGTGCCCTGAGTTGGACATCCTTGTGCCGCATTCAGATTAACTATCCTTTACACATCCAACCTATGTTTGATTTAAACAGGCAAACTCTGGCAGAAGATGGTTTGACGGTATTACAAGATCATACTTGTACCTCTTGTCATAACATTGAGGATGCTCTTGGTTTAGCTCAAGTGCCAGCGGCTCAACTCGATTTACGTGGCAGCGACTCAAGTGACAACCCCGACCATATAACGAGTTATCGTGAATTGCTGTTTGGCGACAATGAGCAGGAAGTGCTGGAAGGTATCTTGGTTGAACGTTTGATAGCTGTCACCGATGCCAACGGTGATCCCGTATTTGC
The DNA here is from genome assembly GCF_001565895.1 of Paraglaciecola hydrolytica. Taxonomy (GTDB): domain Bacteria; phylum Pseudomonadota; class Gammaproteobacteria; order Enterobacterales; family Alteromonadaceae; genus Paraglaciecola; species Paraglaciecola hydrolytica. The sequence continues at coordinate 596,160 of NZ_LSNE01000005.1, read as the reverse complement.
CGTGGATGAAGATGGCGAATTGCTACTTGATAGCGAAGGTCAGCCTATTCCGGTATTACGTACCGTGCCGGTAAGTAATAGCATGTCGGTTAACGGCGCCCGTGCAAGCAATAGGTTTTTCCAAGTGTTTAATGTTGGCAACAGCCACCATGCTTGGTTATCCCCTGTTGAGCTAAAGCTTATTGCTGAATGGTTAGATATAGGTGGACAATATTACAACGATCCTTTTGTGGCACCCCTAAATTGATGACTGTGTATACCAATACAATGACTATTACCGACATTAAAAGGCTGAAAAAAGCATGCCGGGCTGCGGGTTCTGTGATGGCGCTGTACCTGGTGGGCATGTGTTTTTGGGCTAGCCAAAGTACAGCACAAGACTATTTACAGGAGCAGGCACAGGTACAAGTTAAACAGCCCTATGTGGATATGCGCTCTGGCCCGGCGGGTGCGTATCCCGTGATATATGTGGCAGCCAAAGATGAATGGTTAAGTGTGCTTAAACGCCGTACGTCGTGGTTTAAAGTGCAAACCGCCAAAGGACAACAAGGTTGGATCAGTCAGGATGATTTGCATCTAACCTTAAACGCCAATGGTGAGCCCGTGTTATTAGCGGATGGCTCTTTCGAAGATTTTGCCACTCGGCAGTTTGAAATAGGCACCATGGCAGGCTCCTTTGATGGCGTACCAAGTCTTACGGTAATGGCCGATTGGATAGCCACTGAAAATATCAGTCTGGGGATTAATCTGACTCAGGCGGTAGGTAGCTATGCAGAAAACCAGTTGGCGATGTTTACTATAAGTCATACCGCTTTTCCAGAGTGGCAAGTGGCCCCTTATGTGGTGTTTGGTGCAGGTAAAATCCGTACTAAACCCCGTGGCAGTTTAGTGCAAAGTGGTGATGAGGCACGCAGCGCCAATGTTTTATCGGCTGGTTTAGGCCTACGTTATTACCTGACACGACATTTTTTAGTGAAGTTGGAATACAACAGTTTGCTGGTCAAAACCGACCGGGATGAAAACGAGGAATTGGCACAATGGAAATTAGGTTTCGCGATATTTTTCTAAGCTCGATGTGGGTTGTATTGCTCAGCCCATGGTTGGCATACGCGCAGACGAGTGTGATTGAACCTGAACCACAACGCCGTGAAATCAGCGAAGCTACTATCGACACTGAAAACGTCGAGATAGGTTTAACTCTTGGTGTGATCAGTATTGAAGATTTTTCTAGCAGCATGATTGCAGGCGCGCGTTTGGCTTACCATGTTAGTGAAAACTTTTTTGTTGAAGCGGCTTATGAACAAGCTGAATCCGGGCAAACCAGTTTTGAGTTGCTTAGTGGCGGTGCTCCATTATTAACTGACGACGAACGTCAGTATCGTTACTACAGTTTAGGGTTGGGTTACAGCCTGAATGGCGAAACCTTTGTGACTGATAGCTGGGTCATAAATTCAGCCACTTTTTTTGTACTCAGTGCCGGTAGTACGGAGTTTGCTGGTGACGAGCATTTCACCTTAAGCCTAGGAGTCGGTTATAAAGTCTTGCTAACTGACTATTTTTCACTGCGCCTTGAACTCAAAGATCACCTGTTTAATAGCGAATTAATTGGCAAAGAAAAAACCACCCACAACATCCAATATGGTTTAGGTGCGACCTTCTTTTTTTAGTTAGCATTGTGGTTGGTACTTGATCACAGCAGTAAGAGAGCATGATATGAAAACAAATTATTCAACAATTAAAACACTTGGTTTTGCTGCGGCGTTGTTGCTACTGTGCCAATTACCTAGTCAAGCAGCAGACACTAAACAAAACGCAGTCGATTTTACCCTAGCCAGTAAAAACCACGGTAATGTGCGTTTACAAGAGCAAATAGGGAATGTGGTATTGATTAATTTTTGGGCTTCATGGTGCACACCATGTCGTGAAGAATTACCTCTACTCGAAGAATTGCAACAAAACTATGCTGATCTGGGTTTTACCATATTGGCTATTAATGTAGACAAAGACTCGGCTAAAGCCGATGTATTGTTAAATGACATTGCGGTGAGTTTTCCGGTATTGTTTGATAACGAGGCTGTGGTCAGCAAACGCTATGATGTCAGTGCTATGCCTACCACAGTGATAGTTGATCGTGATGGTAAACAACGTTTATTGCATAGAGGTTATAAAAAGGGTGACGTGGCTAAGTACGAACAAGTAGTCAAAAGCTTGTTACGTGAATAAGCTAACTAAGTCAAAACGGAGATTAGACATGGTAAGAGCACTAAAACGTCAGTTGTTAATCCTCAGTGTATGTAGTCTAAATATTGCCTGCGCCAGCATAGAGCCTTGGGTGCAACCCTATGAGCGGGAAAATCTAGCTGATCCCATTATGAGTGTTAACCGCAATCCAGTGGCGAGCGCTTATACTCATCACGCCTTTGGTGCCCGTGAAGGATCTCGAGGGGCAGACGGCGGAGCAGGGGGCGGTTGTGGTTGCAACTAAACTTAAGCACTTATGTTTTGGCTTGCTGTGTTTGTTAGTAGGGCTGAGCTCACTTGATGCTGCAGTATTACCCCAAGAACGGGCTGATGCCATGTATCACTCTTATCAGGGGGGTGGCATGTCTATTGATGGCCCCTCAATTTTGCTCAGAAAACAAATAGGTAATAGCTTTTCGCTTAGCGCTAACTACTACGTTGATACTATATCGGGCGCGTCTATAGATGTGCTCGCCACCGCCAGCCCTTATGCCGAAGAGCGCACCGAACACAGTGTAGGCCTGGACTATGTACGTAATAAAACCCTGATGAATGTGAGTTACACCAGCAGTTCTGAAAATGACTTTGCCGCAAAAAACTTGTCATTTGGTTTGAGTCAGGATTTTTTTGGTGATTTAACCACCTTGAGTTTGGGTTATTCCCGCGGCAATGATGACGTGGGCAAACGGGGGGATGACAGCTTTTTAGAACAGGCAGAACGGCAAAATTATCGTTTAGGCCTGACTCAGGTGATCACTAAAAATATGATCATGGGACTGAGTTTTGAGAATATTGCCGATGAGGGTTATCTGAATAATCCCTATCGTGCTGTGCGTTTTCTCGATGCTAGCAGTGAAAAAGGGTATCGTTATGAGACAGAAGTTTACCCTAATACCCGTACCAGTAATGCTACGGCACTAAGCGCCAATTATTATTTGCCATATCGGGCTTCTATCTATGCTGAGGCCAAGCTGTTTTCCGATACTTGGGGCATAGATGCCACCACTTATAAAGTGGGTTATATCCATACTTTTAGTGATGAGTGGATAGTTGAAGTGCGCAGCCGTTTTTATAGCCAAGATAAAGCCGATTTTTATCAAGACTTGTATCAGCGCAGTGAAGAATTTAACTTTCGCGCCCGTGATAAAGAAATGAGTACGTTCAGCAATGTATCCTTGGGTGTTAGTGTGACTTACGAGTTTCGTTTTTCGGCGACTAACTGGCTGAAAAAAAGTACGGTAAATTTGGATTTCGATCATGTACAGTTTGATTATGATGATTTTCGCAACGTATTAGCTGATGCGCCAGTGGGCGATGAACCTCTCTATGAGTTTTCGGCCAATATCACTCGTTTGTACCTATCGTTATTTTATTAATTCTAAGGTAATAATTTGGCATGTTTATGATCAATGTTAAGTGTTTCAAATCGCAGTTTTTGGCATCAATAAAAATAGTTTTCTTGGCGATGACTCTAGTGTTTGGTGCTGCTAGTCAGGCTCAGCAGACTAACGATGAACAAACCTTGGCCGAGAAACTCCAGCAACTTAAAAAAGACGTCATAGCCCTTAATCGTGATTTGTTTGTGCTCGAAGAGGATTTATTGTTTCCCTCTTCTACCCAGTTAGTGGTGTATTTATCCATGGACGTGGGCAACTATTTTAATCTCGATTCGGTTGAACTTAAGCTCGATGATGTCAGTGTTACTCATTACCTTTATACCGAAAAACAGCAAGCGGCTTTGGTTAAGGGCGGCGTGCAAAAATTACATCTGGCCAATATTGCCCAAGGCGAGCATGTGCTCACGGCATTTTTTTTGGGTAAAGGCCCCCACGAGCGTGAATATAAAAGAGCCACTAGTTTTACCTTTACTAAATCCGCTGATGCCAAGATGTTAGAGTTGCAAATCGTTGACGTAACGGCCAATCAGCAACCAGAGTTTAAGGTAATCGAACTTTAAGATGTTTAGCTTGAGCCATCAATACACTCGTTTTGGGCGATATCATAGCTACCTCTGTCGGTGGCTGATGCTGCTGATGTTGCTACCTGTGTATGTTGGCGCCCAAACACGGGAGCATCAACAAACGAGTGACGCGAGTCGCCTCGAAAAGTGGTATCAGCAAGTATTGTTTGCTTATTATCAAGATGATTTAGATGGCGCGTTGTTGCAATACTCTTTGTTAGAACATTATTACCCTCAAGGTTTACAGCAACTCCCTGCATCCCTGTATTTACATCCAAGCGAGCCTGAGTTGCTTAAAGCTAGCATCAGTTTAACTAGGGGCCTAGAGGATCAGGCCGCTGAGATTTTCTCACGTTTACTCGCTAATTATGGCCTGCCTGAAAAACGTACTGCTGCATGGTTTTCATTGGGACTTAGCTATTATCAGCAAGGTCAGTGGTCAAAAGCCTATGAAGCTTTTAGCCATATCGATGCCAAAGAAGCCTTGAGTTATTTGGACACTAGTACACAAGATCAACTGATCTATTTACGTGTTCAATTGGCCAATCAACATGCTTTAGGTGGCCAAGCAATACAGTGGCAACAACAACTCTCTGCTGATTCGATTTATCATTATTACCTGAGCTACAACCAAGCCTTAACTTACCTAGCGCTCGGCCAAACTGAGCAGGCCATTGAGCTGTTACAACAACTGGTGAGTGTGCCGGAAGATGGTTTGCAAGAATTGTTGCCCAACTGGTTAAGGCCTTTTGCGGATGAACAAAGTGAAGCTGAATATATGGCTAAACAACAAGAAGTTTTGGCTATTCAAGACAGGGTGAATCTAACCCTAGCCTATACCTTGTTGCAGCAAGGTAAATCCCATGAGGCTTATAGCGCATTTTCGCGTATCCGCCGTGAAGGTTTAGATGGTGATGCCGCACTCTTGGGGTATGGCTGGGCGGCGGCAAAAGGTGAAGAATTGCAAATCGCCTTGGGGGTGTGGCAGAGTTTAATGGTCTTGCCAGAGCATTCAGAATATAGCTTAGAGGCGTATCTGGCAGCGGCTTATGTCTATGAAAAAGGCTTTGCGCCTAGACAGTCAGTGGCAACCTTGCAACTTGGTGTGCAGCGTTTTAAACAGACATTAGTGGAACTCAAACAAGCCAGTCAAACTATTCAACAAAGTGAATTTATTCAATCGTTGGCCCACAACTATTCTGCCCTTAAACCCTCGATTGAGTTACCGGCGTTTACTGCTCAGCGTGGCGCCACAGATGATTTATTACTGACGCGATTAGTACAAAGTGCGGGTTTGCAGAAAAACACACGCAATCAACTAGCGGCGCTGCAACAAAGCCAAATGATCAAACAACAATTAAACGAGTGGCAGCAGCGTTTGAGCCACTTTTCACTGATGTTAGATGAGCGCCAAGAGCAGCGAGTAGAACGTGCGAAAAACATGTTGCAAGCAAGGATTTTTGAAAAGCTAAGTTTTTTACAAAACCGCCGCGATAAATTAGCTGAGCAACTTGCTGCCGCCCAGCAACAACAAGACGGCACCAGCTTGATGTCTATTGCTCATCAACAATCACAAGCAAGATTAAGCACAGCGCAAACACGTTTAAGTGCAATCAATCAGCAAAAAAATGCACTGCAAGAACCTGTGCTCAATACCGAATATGATGCAAGACTCAGGCGTATACAAGGCATATTAAGCTGGCAGGCCAATGAAGCTTTTGCAGCCAATAGCTGGCAAGCACAACAAGCCTTACACCAGTTAGATACCGAGATTGTCAATACCGCTGAGCAACAACGTCGTTTATTGGCCATGCTCGCACAACGTCCTGATTATGCCCAGCAGCGCCAGCGTGTCGCGCAATTACTCAGCCGGATTGAAGAACAATTGGCGCGTAATCAAGACTTGCAACAACAACTTGTGGCTAAGGTATCCGCACAACTAGAGCTGAGCGTCAGTCAATTTAAAAGCAAAGTGCAGGGCTATGTGGTGCAGGCCCAGTTGGCTTTAGTGCGTTTGAACGATCAAGCCTTGCAGCAAAATCAAAATGAACTTGGTGCTGAATCTAAGGTAATACCTGCTGATATTGGCCGCCCGCCAGCACTTGAACCACAAGCAAGGCAACAACCATGAAGAGGTTTATACAGGTCTCTTGTTGCTTAGTTTTGGGATTGAGCCTGAGCAGTTGCAGTATGTTTGAGCAACCTGCGCCAGAGATAAAACCCAAAAAAATTCCCAGCCAAACACTGGGTGAGCAATATTTTAAACCCCAGAGCTTAGATAACCAGTTGCTTAAAAAACCAGATTTACAGCAATTGCGCGATGAATATGCCGCGTTGTTGCCTCTGGTTAAAGAGCCTGAAATCAAACAAATAGTACGTTATCGTTTGGCTGATCTCAGTGGTGTGCTGGCCGAGCAAGCACAAGAAAGTGGTCAAGTTATCGTGCCAAGCCAACAAACACAGGCAAGCACTGAGCAAAAGAGCAAAGCTCCAGCAAAAGTATTTGATTCAGCCATCCAGCAATATCAAGCCTTGTTGGCAGAGCACCCAACTCACGATGACAATATGCAGGTGCTTTATCAATTAGCCAAAGCCTATGAGCAACAAGGTGAGATAGAGCAAAGTTACTCAAGTTTGCAGCAGTTATTAAAGGCCTTTCCACAAAATCCTTATCTGGCCGAGGTGTATTTTCGCTTAGGTGAAATTGAATATAATCGTGGCCAGTTTGCTGCGGCGATCAAAGCTTATCAGCAGGTAATTGTACAAGGCGCGCAAAGTGCCTATTACTCAACCTCTGCTTATATGCTGGGTTGGAGTTATTTTAAAAACAATCAAAACAGCGCAGCTTTGGGGGCTTTTACCTTATTGCTCGATGACCGTTTACCCAGTGACATTATTGCCAGGCCTATGTTGGCTCAGGTAGATAGTCAGGCACAAATCGACGCCTTAGGCCTTGGGCAAAAACGTTTGGTTAACGATACCCTGCGCATTATGAGCTTGTTGTTTTCCTATCAGCAAAGTCAGTTTGAATCACCTGCCGATAGTATCGAAACTCACTTTGCTCAAGTCGGCTCACGTCACTACGAATATGTATTGTACGACCAACTAGCTCAGCTCTATCTCAATCAAGGGCGCTTTAAAGACAGTGCCAAGGTTTACCAAGGTTTTAGTTTGGTTAATCCCCAACATTTTCAGGCCCCGATTTTGGCGGTGAAAGAGATTGATGTGTATATCCTTGGTAAGTTTCCCTCTGAGGTATTACCGGCTAAACAACGTTTTGTTGAACGTTATGGAATGAGTGGTGAATACTGGCCGCAGTGGGGTGTATTACAACAAGAATTGGTGGCACCGTTTTTAAATCAATATTTGTTAGAGCTGGCTCACTATGAGCATAGCCGAGGCCAACTCTTGGATAAACAAGTAGTGGATAAACAAGTAGTGGATAAACAAATAGAAAATAAACAAGCGGCTCAGGCTTATTTAGCCGCCGCGCTTTGGTATCAAGAATTTATTGAGACTTTCCCTTTTGATCCACAACAGGCTGAGGTGCGTTTTAGTTTAGGTGAAGCCTATGCGAGCGCAGGACATAAGGCGCAAGCTATCGAGGTATTTGAAGCTTATGCCTACGGCAATGAAGCTTATGCTAAAGCTGCCGAAGCGGCCTATGCAGCCATTTTGGCCTACCGACAAATTCAGTTGCAGGGTGGTGCCAATAGTCCCTTTTCTCAGGAGCAATGGTTAGATCTCCAGCTAATCAGTCAGGACAATTTTGTAACGACCTTTGCCACAGATGACAGAGCCAAAGATGTGCTGTATATCAGCATGCAGCAATTATTTGAATTACAACGTTATCCCTTAGCGATTGAACAAGCGCAACGTTTGCTTAACTGGCCGCTTACTATCCCGTTAAACGAACAAAATGCCGCTAAGTTGGTGATCGCTCACAGTCAGTTTGCCATAGAAGACTATGCAGCAGCTGAACGTTCTTATCAGGACTTGTTAGTAAATCTGGCTCTTGATGATCCACGCCTTAGCGACTTACAAGAACGTTTGGCAGCGAGCATTTATAAACAAGCTGAACTGCATGTGGCGCAAAATTATTTACCGCTGGCAGTCAGTGATTTTTTACGGGTGCTGGCCAAGACACCCGATACCAGTATTAGAATTAAAGCCCAATATGATGCCGCTACATATTTGTTGGAAATGCAAGAATGGCAACAAGCCATCGATTTGCTCGAAGACTTTCGCCAGCGTTTTAAGCAACATGTTTTAAGTGCGGATATTGGCGATAAATTGATAGTGGCCTATCAACAAAATGAAAGCTGGCAACAAGCGGCCAGTGAATTGACGGCCTTGTGGCAAAAAAATCCCGACTCAGAAGAAGGCCGCCAGGCGCTTTATGTGGCGGCGCAATATTATTATAAAGTTGGTAATAGCCAACAAGCCTTAAGCTCTTATCGGGATTATGCTCATCGTTATCCCTTACCTTTGGCCGAGGCCAACGAAGCGCGTTTTATCCTCAGTGAAATTTATCTAAAGGCCCAAGATGATGAAAAACGCCGTTTTTGGCTGAATAAATTAATTGAGGGGGATAAACAAGCGCTACAAGACATCACCATTGAACGCAGCGAGCGTTCACGATATTTGGCGGCCATGAGTTCGTTGGTATTTGCTCAGGATCGCTTAGTTGGTTTTAAAAATATTCAACTGAGCTTGCCCTTAAAAACCAGTCTAGCGCGTAAAAAACAAGCGCTGGAGCAAAGCCTCGCAGCCTTTAATCAGGTATTGGATTATAAGGTCGAAGAATTTAATACGGCGGCCAATTTTTATCTTGGTGATATTTACCATCAGCTCGCCAAAGATTTAATGGCATCCAGTAAACCTAAAGATCTCAATGCACTGGAGCTCGAACAGTACGAATTATTGTTAGAAGAGCAGGCCTTTCCCTTTGAAGAACAAGCCATCACTCTGCACGAAACTAATGCTAAAAGGGCATGGCAGGGCACTTATGATAAGTGGGTACAAGAGAGTTTTAACGCTCTGAAAACCTTGATGCCTGCCCGTTACCTCAAAGTAGAATTAAGCGTGGAGGCGGCGAATGACATTTATTAAGTCAACTTGTTTAGGGTTGGTGGTGTTACTCAACGCTTGTAGCAGTAATAATGTTGCAGATAAACAAAACATCGTCAGTAAGCAAGCCATTATTGCCGCGCCTATGTCTGGCGACCCTTGGCAACATAAAGCTCAGACTATAAAAGCCCTGCCTAATCGGTATCTGAATCAGGCAAGTGTCATCCCAGAGGCAGTCAATAGACGCTTTGAACAGGGTTTATTGTTAATTAGACAAAACAAATTATCTGAGGCGCAAAGTGTGTATTTGAGTTTGGCCGAGCAATATCCACGTTTGTCTGGCTCGTGGTTACAACTGGCTCATATTCAGGCAAGTTTTATAACGCAGGCAACAGATGCACAGACCAAACAGCAAAGCCTCGACAAGCAAATTGCTTATCTCAATAATGCGATTCAGGCCAATCCAGACAACTACCATGCGCATAATCAATTGGCTAGGGTATTGCGTGAGCAAGGGCGTTTTAGTCGCGCTTTATATCACTATGATTTGGCGCTTAGCGCGTGGCCGGCTTTTCCTGAGGCACGATTAAATCGAGCCATTTTGCATGATTTATATTTGGGTAATAAAAAAGCCGCGCGGGACGATTATCAGCTTTATCAAGCTTTAGTGGCAGAGCCTAATAGGCAGGTAAAAGGCTGGATCATTGATATTGAACGGCAACTGCAAATTCAAGAACAGTTATACAATGCCAGCTCTGGCAGTATTAAAGGAGAGAGCCAATGAATAAGCTCGGTTTATTGATAGTATTCAGTATGATGAGTTTTGTGAGTCTTGCCCAACAAACCGCGCCTAAAGTAATTAAGCTCGAAGACACCATCCGTGGCAATCAAGAACAGCCCAAAGTATTAACCATAGTGCCGTGGCAGGCCGCAAGCGTAAAACACAGTTTGCCTAGCCAGATCGTAGAGCGCATTAATAAAGGTTTTACGCCATTGGAGCGCGACGATTTTAGCCGCCAGTTGCAGTTTGTGACTGAGCAGGTTAGTGACCCAGAGCAAGTCAGTTATCCAGAGCAAGGCCTAAAGCCTTAAGCTGATACCTAATACGCAGGGTAAACAAGGTATAGTGATTAAATTCGACATTAGGAGTGAGTGACATGTTTGACGTAATAGTGCGTTTTTTTCAGGAAGGTGGCGCTTTTATGTTGCCCATTGCTATCGTACTGGCGCTGGGTTTGGCGATTGCCATCGAGCGTTACTTTTTTTTAAGCAGTGCCAAACGGGTAAACAAAAAAGCGTTTGCCCACATGGAACCGCTGCTAAATAAAAACAACTATGCGGCAGTACTTAGTTTTTCTACCACAGATACTGCGCCAATCAGCCGCATTATTGGGGCAGGTATGGCGCGTTTAAACCATAGCCAACGTCGTGAAGATATTGAATACGCCATGGAAGAAGGCCTAATGGAAACCACGCCACGGCTAGAAAAACGCACGGCCTATTTAGCAACCTTAGCCAATATTTCTACCTTGTTAGGTTTGTTAGGTACCATTATTGGTTTGATTGCGGCATTTTCGGCAGTGGCAAGTGCCGATCCTTCTGAAAAAGCCAGTTTGCTCTCACAAAGTATCTCTGTGGCGATGAATACCACCGCTTTTGGTTTGATTGCCGCTATTCCTTTACTGGCCTTTCATTCTATTTTGCAAACCAAAACCACTGAAATTATCGATAGCATGGAAATGGCTGGTGTGAAGTGCCTTAACTTACTGATTGCGCGCAATGAACTAAACACTCATTCACGTAGCTCTGATCGGGCTGAGTAAGCTTTGGTTTAGCTGGGAGTTTTAACATGGCAAGAATCGGCCTAGGCCGCAGGGCTAAAAAAGCCAAGCCAGATGCAGAGCTCGACATCACCTCATTTATGAATTTGATGATAGTGCTAGTGCCGGTTTTACTGATGATGATGGTATTTTCGCGCATTACCGTGCTCGATCTCACCCTGCCTGAATTGGGCGAAGCCTCTGAGTTGCCCATTGAAATTAAAGATCAACGTCTCGAAATTGTGGTTAGAGCCAATAATATTGCGGTGTATTATCCACAAGGGTATTTAGTTAAAGACTTAGCCCTAATCGAACAAGCCTATGATTATCAGGGCTTGCAAACCGTTCTAAAACAAATCAAACAAACCTTATTGAGTCAGGACATCGACAAAAAAGCCGCCACCTTGTTATTAGAAGAAAACATTTCTTATCAGGCAATAGTGGCGTTGATGGACAGCACCCGTTCTTATCCTGATGTTGTGGTTAGCAGTGTAGTCGATGCTGAGTTGTTTCCAGAAATCTCCTTAGGCGATGCGCCGCTGGATGAGCGAGAACTGCCCACCACTGCAACGGCGTTGTCTATACCCATTGGCAACGGAGAATAAGCTGATGAAAAAATCCGCCAGAGCCATGCGCATGGAGCGCCATCACCGCAGAATGGCCAAAGATTCTAAATTAAGCTTAGTGTCCTTGATGGATATCTTTACTATTTTGGTGTTCTTTTTAATGCTCAACGCTTCAGATGTACAAGTATTACAAAACAGTAAAAGCGTAGTTCTGCCCGAATCCACTGCCAAACAAGCCGCCAAAGAAACTCTAGTCTTGATGGTGAATAACAATGAGTTGTTATTACAGGGGCGTAAATTAGCCACAGTGGCGAGTATCATGGCGCGGAATGAAGAGCTGATCCCTGAATTGGTCGCAGAATTAGCTTATCAAAGTGGCAAAGCTACTGTGACTACCCTGAGCGGATCAGCCAATAGTGAAGACGAGCCAGCCGATAAAGCCATTACCATTATGGGTGATAAAGATATTCCCTATGCTTTGCTAAAACGCATTATGCAAACCTGTGCTCAGGCTGGTTTTACGAATATATCCTTGGCGGTAGAAAGCATAGAGAGCAAAACCACATCTGACGCGGAGGTGGCTGGATGAATGTTGCCCTTGCTACTGCCCAGTTAAAAGGTTTACCTGTGAGCACTTATGTATCGGTATTGCCTTGGTCATCCAGTGAAAAAGAAAACCAACGTTTTAAGCTGATCGTAGGCATTATTTTAGCGCTCACTCTCATGTTGGCCTTGTTAGTGAAATGGCAAGAATTACCCGAAACACCTAGGGCAGAAAAAGAAAAAATTCCCCCCCAGTTAACTCGTTTGCTCAAGCCGGTTAAAGTCGAACCACCTAAACCAATAATCGAGCCCAAACCTGTGCCGGTAATCGAATTGCCTAAAATAGAGCCTAAACCAGAACTAATCAAAAAGCCGCCGCCTAAAGTGGTGGTGCCCAAGGAGCCGGTAAAAGTGCCAGAAGTGCCTAAGGTTAAAGTGCCCACTCAGGCTGAGTTAACCGAGCAGGCTAAAATAAAAGCCAAACAAAGTGGCATATTAGCCTTGCAAGATGACTTGGCGAGTATGCGTACTAATCCTAGCATCAATAATTTAGCCAATACCGACAGCATTAAAGGTGGGGGTGCCAGTGACGAAACCCAGCGCAAGTTTGTTGGTAAAAAAGTCACAGGCAGCAGTGGCGGTTTAGACACCAGCAAACTCACGACAGATACCGGCTCTAAGGGTGAATTAGCCGAACGAAAAAATACCGAGTATGTCGCACCCACCGAAGGCCTTGCCTCACTTGCTGCCCAACAAACCGTATTAGAAGATGAAGTAATCGGCAGTCGTAACATCGAATCTATCCGCCAGGTATTAGATGCCAATAAAGGCGGGATCTACGCTATTTATCGCCGCGCTTTGCGCAACGATGCCAGCCTGCAAGGCAAACTCACTGTTAACCTGCAAATTGAAGCAGACGGCAGTGTATCTGCGATTAAATTGGTCTTCAGTGAACTCGCTTCACCAGAGTTAGAAAAAGACTTGTTAGCACGCATTAGTCTGATCAACTTTGGCCAGCAAAATGTTACGCAAACCCTGCTGGATTATTCGTTTAACTTTTTGCCGTTTTAAGGGGTAAGAGCAGTAAATAGAGGCTAGCGACTAGATGCTAGTGATAAGCCAATGCCAGCATGTAGAATCGACGTCCGTCGGGAAGAAACAAGCGGTGAAATCAAAAGCATTTGAACCACAGAGTTCACCGAAGTAAAACAGTAAGTGCAGTAAATAGAGGCTAATAAATAGTTGCTAGTGATAAGCCAATGCCAGCATGTAGGAGCGTCTTCCGTCGGGAAGGCACAACCATGTAAAGCAGCTGTTTGACTCTGCTTAAATTGATAGTCGCGACAAAGGGCTCACTACACTATTTCCACCGCGCTGCAATATATGGGTATAAATTTGGGTGGTACGTAAATCTGCATGGCCTAGTTGATCTTGCACTGTTCGAATGTCTGCACCTGATTGTAATAAGTGGGTGGCAAAGGAATGGCGCAGAGTGTGGGGCGTAACATGTTTAGAAATGTGTGCATTTCGTGCGGCATTTTTCACCGCTTTTTGCACGGCAGTTTCGTCAATGTGATGGCGGCGCAATAATGTAGATTCTGGATCAATGGCAAGTTGCCTAGAAGGAAATAAGTATTGCCAATTTAAGTCTTTTTCCGCATTTTTGTACTTCATTCTTAAACGATGTGGTAACCAGACTCCTCGATATTCTGGGTTTTGTTGGTCAGCATTAAGATATTGAGTCACCAACATAATTTGTTGGCGTAAGCTGGGTATTAATTCTTCTGCAAGGGTGACAACACGATGTTTACCGCCTTTGCCATTCCAAATGCGGATAGACTTATAATCAAAATCGATATCTTGTACCCGTAATCTCACACATTCCATCAAGCGTAAACCGCTACCATATAATAAAGAAATGGCCAGTCTATGATTGCTGTCTACGTTTTCAAAAAATCGTTTTGCTTCATCTAACGTTAGCACCACCGGTAATTTGACCGGCCTGCCGCTTTTAACAAAATTTAAATCGATTTTTAAAGGCTGTTTAATGATGTCTCGATATAAAAAGGCGAGGGCATTTAAAGCGGTAGATTGGGTGCTGGCAGCGACATTTTTGTTGATCACTAAGTGATTCAAATACGCTTCAACTTCAGTATCACCCATTTGAGCAGGGTGTTTTTTATGGTGAAAATAAATAAATCCTTTTACCCAAATTAAGTAAGTTTCAATTGTCCTTTTTGCATAACGACGCTCAAACATGGTATCCGAAATTAACGTTAAAAATGGCGAGTTAGACATCCTTGCTCCTCAGAAAAATACTGTTTTAATATACAGTGCTTAACTGTAGTTCCGCCTATGCGCAATATCAAGGTGCTTCGCCGTGTTTCCCCAAACTATTTTCACATATGTTTGAAAAATATATAGTTTACAGGCAGTTAGAGTATGTGCTAAAAGTAGGTAAAATTAATATGCGGCCAAGTCCCGTGTTTAAACACGGCGAAGACAGGCTGATTAAGCTGTTAGCTGTTGGTATGAGTATGGATTGCATCAACCAAATTAAAGTAAAACTTGAGAAATATCCCGATCTCAAATGGGAACTGGACGGCTCAACTATATCAGTGTCACCAGAGAATGGGTTTACAGTGTGGCTTACGGAATCAGAGCAAGGTTGTACTGTAGGTTACAACGGTTGGCACGAAGAATTCTCGGAAAAAAATGAAGCTTTAAATTGCTTTGCATTTGGTCTTAGTAAAGAGTGTCGACTAAAAGTCTTTACTAAAGGCAAGACAGAATATAAATGGGTCATGGAAGCATTTGAAGATGGTAACTGGGTAAGTTACAGCACTACCGCCTTAATCTTTTTTCCATATTGGCGCAAAACACGAATTAGTTACTTACAAAATCATGTGTCAAGCAGCTAACAAGTTGCTTAATTTCGTTCCGGCCACAAAAAAACGTGGCCTCCACTGGACTGCCTACGCTGCGCTTCGGCAGCCAATTAGCAAAGCGTTATGTGCAAATGAAGGTTTGGTAGCATGGTTAAGATTTTAGGGAAGCATAAATTATCTACTGACTTAATCCGGTCATTATCTATTGACTGTCTTTCACTTGATTTAGTCGCTTTCAATTTATTTATTGATGGGATACACGCTGACGAAGCAGACAAAACTAAAGACATCTATGAAGAAAAGCTTTCTTCTTCTCTTTTGAATTTGGCTGTGGCCGTTAGAACGCTCTTGTATCAGGGACATATTGACCTCAAATGTATCAGCTATTGCGGGTTTTATGAAAGTGATAATCCAAAAGATCGAGCTAGTGTAACTATCAAAGATATATGCGATAAAATAATACATGCAGAATCAATAGAAAGAGAATTAGAGTCGTCTCCTTATCCTGATAATAAACCAGTTACGACTATCAAAGGTAGTCATGGTAAGTCTGAATGGGTAATGGATATTTCGGTTAGTTTATTTTGTGAATCTGTTTTAAATTGGGTCAATGAGTTAGATTGCACATAACAAGAAAATCAACAAGGACACGTAACAGTTGGCTACGTTTCGCTTCGCTACACAATTTTAGCCAACCATTACTTAGCCTGTTATTTAGGCGTTATGTGTTTCTGGAGTTATGAGTGTCGAAAAAGTTAGATGTAATATCAAAAACTGACTTGGAAGAGATGCATACTGGTACTTTGATGAGTCGAAGAAACGCTTTATTAAAATGTGAAGAGTCGTTTGAACTATCAGATCAATATCAAACTACTAAGCATAATGGAATTGAGTTTAAAAATACTCCACAGTGGAAGCAAGCATATCAAGATTTAAAGGCTGTTCTTTCTACTCGTGAAAATATTCCAAGTAAGCAAGAACGCAAGGCTTTACGTCAGGCAAAAGCAAAACAGTCAAGATAAGTGTAAAAAACACATAACAAGCTGTTCAAGCGGGACAAATTACAGTTGGCTGGTTCCGCTTCGCTTCACATTTTAGCCAACTACAATTTGCCCCTTAACAGGGCGTTAGGTGAATATCGTACATGGAAGCATTGTATATAATTTTAGGTGCTGTATTAGCTTTGGGCGGTGGAGTGTTAACACACCATGTCCAACTATATTACGCTCAACAAAAAGAAGAAAATAACCTTCTTTTTGAAATTGAGAGATCTCTCCTAGAGATAGGAGGACTTGATTCTGATCTAAATCACTATAAAACAGAGCCTGAAACTCTTGATATCAAAGCTAAGGTTGCTCGTTCCCGTCAGAGAAAAAGCGAACAATTAGAAAACTTGCACCTTTTAGCAATTAGAATTATTTCAGACAAAAATAGGAATATTGCTGTTAAAACTACAAAGTATTCTTTGGATAAGCATCACCGAACGGATGATAATAGATATATTTTATTGAAATTAGTCCAAGAATCTATGAATTCAAAACTGTTAAAGCAATATCAAAAAGAAACAGATTCTAACCCAAAGGTGTTTTAAAAATTCACCTAACAAGCTGTTAAACAAGGACAAAAAACAGTTGGCTTTTGTTCCTTCGTCACTATTTAAGCCAACAATTTTTTGCCTGTTAACAGGGCGTTAAATGCCAAAGGGAAGTATGTGCGATTGCCAACAACAATCTGACTTAGTTGAGATAAGTAATAATCACTCTGAGTTCAAATCCAAACTATCAAAACTGGAGGTTGGTAACTGGGTGTTACTTATG
This sequence comes from Paraglaciecola hydrolytica, assembly GCF_001565895.1. Taxonomy (GTDB): domain Bacteria; phylum Pseudomonadota; class Gammaproteobacteria; order Enterobacterales; family Alteromonadaceae; genus Paraglaciecola; species Paraglaciecola hydrolytica. The sequence continues at coordinate 579,255 of NZ_LSNE01000005.1, read as the reverse complement.
TCATGCCCAGATTGCGAACAGCTATGGAAAGTAGATGAGTGGGATAAATATCAAAACTGTTACGCTGTTAAAATACCCTCACGAGAAGGTTGGGAGGCTTTTGACAGCGAAGCTCTTGTTAAAGAGTTAATGGTTAAAAATCGTGGTGGCTTAACCGACAGTGAATGTTTGTCGTTAGGTTGTAGTTTAAATAAAGTGAAAGGCAGTGCTTACTGTGTCAATCATCTTTATGAAGGTGGTACGCGTGCTTAAGCATTTAACAAGTTTGGCAAGTGGGACAGCTAAAAGCGTGGCTTCGCCACAACGCTGCCCCTTCCAAAAGCGTTAGCTTTTTGATTTACCACAGTAACTCGTTTTAAATAATAGAAGGATTTAACATGAAAACGTACAAGATGTTAGTTGCAACTCTACTTTTCTCGTCATCGATTTTGATGGCAAATGAAACGTCGATATCATCCAAACAGGTTTCAGTATCACCTGATGGTTTAACCCGAACATTTATAGGTGAAGTGGAATTGTCATTTTTGCCGAATGAGGCATTGGAAATAACTGCTGATAAAGTTTCAACTATAAACGGCGTAACTACATATAGTGGTAACGTGAAAATACATATGGACACGTTTAGCGCGGAATCAGGAGAGATTATCTTGAAGTCAATTGATAGCGGTATTTTAGTCGAAACTGACAAACTCGTTTTGAGTACAGAGTAGAAAGCTAACAAATCAAATGAAACGGATGCGCATGTACACTTGCTCTCTTCTTGACGTTGTCGGGCGCACCGTTTATTTGGGGTGTTATGCATCAATAAGAGTGAGTGAACTCTAAATAATTAAATTTTTTACACAAGGAATAATATGAAATACTTTATGATAGTCGAGACCAATATTACTAATCCATCGTGGGTACAAGAGTATCTGCTTAAGGTGACTCCATTGTTATCAAAGTTTGGTGGTAAGTATTTAACTAGAACTTCAAATATTGAATTATTAGAAGGAGATAATAAACCTCAATATACTCTTGTTGCTGAGTTTTCTTCAAAAGAAAAGGCATTAGAATTTTATCAGTCTTCAGATTACGCACCTTATAAAGATTCGCGAAAAAATGGATCAAGTAGTAATTATTTACTTCTTCCTGTTGAAAATGCAACTGCATAACAATATGTGCCAGCTGACATTTTGGTCGTCGCTCCATTTTGTGTATGGCTTCGCCATTTTACACAAAATTCCACGCCAACCAAAATGCAGCTGCACTCTGCGTTAGATGCGCAGCATAAAATACACTTAAGGAGAATTTATGAAACGGAAGCTCGCCGGAAGTGACGGAAAGCAAATTGTAATCCCCGATGGCTATCGAGGCCTTCAAGGTTCTAATGGTCGCATGGTTCCAATACCTCCGAACGGACGAGGATTACAAGGAAGTGATGGGCACATGGTCGCAATTCCTTCCGGTGGCCGAGGACTGCAAGGTTCTGATGGGCGAATGGTTGCAATTCGTTCCGGAGCTAGAGGCTTACAAGGTAGTGATGGGCGTATGGTGGAAATTCCCAGTGGTGCTAGAGGCCTGCAAGGTTCTGACGGAAGAATGGTTGCAATACGGGCAGGTCACCGAGGCTTACAAGGGCCTGATGGTCGTATGGTAAGTATTGCGCCGGGTAACCGCGCGATCCCTGACGCAAAAGGCAGAATGCGAAATAAATAAAAAGCATCTAACAAAGCGCTCAAAATGGACACAAAAAGCCTGCGGCTTTTCGGTCCATTTAGCTTAGCGTTAGGTAACACAGATGGATCTGCGTATGTATTCTAAATTGTGGGTAATACTGTTTGGGCTTGTACCAACAACAATATTGTTATTACTTTCGTTTATCCCCCTAGGTATTTCTTTTACTCTTATATTTGATAAAACCTATGATTTTTCATTTCCTTTGATGTTCGTACCTATAGCAGGATTTCTTGGTTATATAGGTATGTTATCTATCTTATTTAATTTTTCTATTTCTAAAAATCTGCGAATGTATTTTTTAATCACAGGTATATTAACTATTTCGTATGTCGCACTTAGCAACATTCCAGAGTTAAATAAAAGCACTACAAACTTTGATATTTGTTTTTTTATTTATTTCTTTTTAGCGCCATTTCTTGTCGCTATTTATCATTTGTTTAAAATATATATGTCTGGTAAAAGTGTTACCTAACAAAAACATCATGGTGGGAATTTTACTCGCTGGTAAAGCGCTCCTAAAATCCCCATATGTTAAGCGTTATGCAAAGCTAGAACGGGATCATCAAAAATTCGAAGGTATAAAGGTTTAATTTTTTATTAGCGAAATCATGGAGTTTGATAATGTATTTTTCAATCAAAGACTTATCGTTGCAAGAATCCCTATCAAGAGAGGAAGCGAAAAAACTTTGGTATAAGTATTTTCTTTCAAGTTGGGGCTCAATTATTCCTTGGCTAGCCCTTTTAATGCTTGCTCTAATGCACGCATTTGCAATCAATGCTTATTCAAAAGAATTAGAATTCTTTGGCGCCTTCATCCACTCTTTCTTGAAAAGTATTTTTTTGTACGTACTTTTTGTAAATGCGTTTATTATTCCTGCCATTGTTTCAAGAAAAATTAGACAGGAACTTAATAGAGTAAGGCAATAGAAAATATGCATAACAAGTCGCTCAAGCATCAGTCGCTACGCTCCTTGGACAGTTTTTAAGTCGCAGTTTTGTGGTTTTGCTGCGCAAAAGTATTCCACAAAACTACGCCTTAAAAACTGCCGCTTAGCTCGGCGTTATGTCTCGCGAGGGAATGAATGAAGTACAAGTGTTTTTGTAAAGCAACAAATCGAGAAGACAAAGAACCTAGATACTCACATAATTGGGTTGCTGCTAAACGAGCTATGTTCAAAGTCTATGATGATCGTGTTGAGTGCGGTAGTTGGAAAATTCCATTCTCAGAAATTGAATCCGCTCACTTATACAAAGCAAAACAGTTGTTTATTCCTGTCAACGTTCTTCAGCTCGTAACTGCAACTGGTAACTATCAGTTTGGGTTTAATCCATGGGCAAACCCATTTAAGTTCTTGGGGTTCGAGTATGAACAAAGTGAAATCAAACTAGGCTACTCCATATACAGTATTGTGATTCGTACTCTTTTAGTGGTGTACTTAGCTTATTTAGCATATGAAAAATGGCTGTAGAGGCTTTCGCAAGCAAAAAATTACATAACAAATCGCTCAAGCACCGCGCCTTCGGCGCTGGACAGTTTTTAAGTCGCGCTTTTGTGGTTTTGCTGCGCAAAAGTATTTCACAAAACCACAACTTAAAAACTGCCGCTTAGCTCGGCGTTAAGTGTCAAAAGGAGAATCGACTATGGAGTTTTTGTTCAACAGTAAAGGCCAGCACATTGCAAATTTTGTTAATGGTCAATTACATGCCCCAAGCGGCCAAAATATAGGTCACTTTTTAGAGCAGCAGAATATTTTTATTGATATGAATGGCCGCTATCTTGGTGAGCTTGTTCAAAAGAATAGGTTAATGTACAACCGTAATTCTGGTCATCAAAACGTAAATTACGGTAACTATGGGAACTACGGTAATGTTGGTAATTATGGTAACCCAGGAAATTACGGCAATATAGGTATGCTTGGCGGTTATCAAGAAATAGCTACTCCTTGGCTGTAAACACTTAACAAGCGCTTCAAACGGAAAAAATACAGTTGGCTGTTTTCACTCCGTTCAACATTTTAGCCAACAATATTTTTCCGTTTAAGCGGGCGTTAGGCATCCCTATATGAATGAAGGTTGGCTCAACGACGAGTACATAGTCGTGTTCACTGAAGCTGAGAGTGCATTGGCTTCGTCAAAATACGAATTGTCTCAATATTTGCCCGGCTATACGCTTGTTGGCCTGCGGGGGTGGGACGACTTGATTGTAATCAGCCCTACTGGTGTCATGTGTTCGCTACCGACCATTCCCATTGATCCAAAAATGATTGTGCCGTTCTTTTTTCCAGAAGACTTATCCCTTGAATCCGATGAGCGATTCACAGGCAAAGTAAAATGGTATTTGAAGCCATTAATTTTTGGTGGAAACCCACAAGACGAGGAAAATCTCACTTGGGTCAGCCACGAACAGCACGCAGAGCTTGTAGTCTGGTGGAACAATCAGTACAAAATTATCAAGGCGCAGGCGGGCAATGCCTAACAAAAACATCAACGGGAAAACTACTCGCTGTAAAGCGCTCGTATTTTCCCGTTATATTAAGCGTTATAGCGCTTTTGCTTTTTAATTGTTTTTTGATGTTGGTAGCTGGGGTTTAGCTTCATTAGGTTTTGGTTGGCCAGTGCTCTTTTTGGTAATTGTCCTTTCAGTTTTTAAACCAACAATCTTTTAAACGACCAGCGCTTTTATTCAAATTTGTTCAGCCAAACAGTCACTTATCCGTTGCAGTTTTAATCTAGGTTGGTTTAGTCTACGGGTAATAATTTTAATCACGTTGTTGTGCAAACAGGGCAGGCGGCAAGCCGCGAAAGTGCAAAGGTTGGCGCAATAACAAGCAAAGGCACCCGACGCAAAAAGCCGCGCGGTTGCTTTGGGCGTTAGGTGCTAAAGGAGAGTCAAATGGAATTATCAAATTATTTACCATTTATAATGTTATTGGTGTTTTCAGCGATGTCGTGGCGTGTTTGGAAATCAGAAAGTAACGACCAAAAAGTTTTAATGATTTGTATGGGCTGGGCTGGTATCGCAGTTCTCAGTTTAGTGGGTAGTATTATTCTATTTGTTGCAGGAGGTATATTCGTGCCAACTATTTTATTTACGCTTTCCCCAGTTGCAGCCTATGTGGCAAATCAGTTTAAAAATGTACAGCGCACCTAACAAAAACATAAACTGGAAAACTACTCGCTGCAACTTCGTTGCAAAAACGCTCGTATTTTCCAGTTATATTAAGCGTTATGTGCCAAAAGGAGTCAGCATGAAATTTCTACCAGTATTATTACTCTCGTCTATCTTGTTATCGGGCTGTGCAACTACATATCAAAATAGTGGTTATTCTGGTGGTTATTCAGAAACCCAGCTTGACGAAAATGTTTTTACAGTTTCTTTTCGTGGCAACGGATTTACGGCAAAAGAACGTGTCGCTGACTTTACGCTTCTTAGGAGTGCAGAATTAACCATCCAAAGTGGGTACAAATATTTTGTAATTGTTAATTCTAATACTTCTACGTCAAACAGTACTTACACAACACCAACTACGTCGAATACAACTGCAAGTGTTTATGGTTCAGGCAATTACGCATACGGCAACGCTACAACAACGACTAGTGGCGGTCAAACGTATAATATTTCAAAACCCAGCGCGTCTAATACAATCGTATGCTTTAAAGAAAAGCCCAAAAATGGCTTTAGTTATAATGCGGAGTTCATATTTAAAAACATCACAAAAAAATATGATATTAAACAACCTGCGCAATAGGCACATAACAAGCCAAGTCAGCGGGAATTTTACTCGCTGTACAACGCTCATAAAATCCCCTGCTTGGGGCGTTATGAGTCTCTCGTGAAAAACACAGTAATCCTGGTAATGCTCTGCTTGCTGTCATCCTTTGCTGGGGCCAAAGAAGTAGCTTCAGCGTCGAACAAAGGAACTTCCGATGAAGAAGTTCGCGATCTCATTCTGAATGGAAAAGTCACAGTCATTGTTCGAATGTCTGAAACTGAGATTCAGCTTTGGCTCAAAGACGGCACAAAAGTTGAAGGTATCGGTTTTGATGTAAATACCCTCAATCGGGTACTGTCTGAATGCGGTGACAAATGTATGAGCATTGTTCATGCTAGTGAATGAGACTCATAACAAGTTGCGTAAGTTTGCCGCAAACGACGCGGCAGGGACGCAAACTCGCTGGCTTGGCGCTTCGCGCAGTATAGCCAGCGGTCTGCGCCCCTTCGCAAAGCGTTATACGTTTAGGGAAGCTTCGGCATGATCGTCATCTATGGAATTAAAGAAAATCTTAATCCAATTAAATCTCAACTTTCAGATGTCATTCATAATTCAATGAAATCTGTATTAGGAATGCCTGAAGATAAGCGGGCTCACCGATTCATACCATTGGATAAATCGTAATAAAAAAGACACCCATCTTAAAATAGCAAAAAAATTGTTCTGTTCTAAACTCTGAGTTATTCACATAAACAGGGATGGTCCGCCATGCCACAGTCACGCAAAACTCAAATCAGTTTAACCGATACCCCTTATTACCATTGTGTTTCCCGGTGTGTTCGTCGTTCATTTTTGTGCGGTGAGGATAAATTTACCGGGCAAAGTTACGAGCATCGTCGTGGCTGGGTTGAAGAACGTTTGTTGTTTTTAGGGACTGTTTTTGCCATTGATATTGCGGCTTTTGCAGTGATGAGTAATCACACACATGTGGTGTTGTGTGTGGATAAAACCCTGGCTGATAGCTGGTCGATAGAAGAGGTATTAGTGCGTTGGCATTTTTTACATAAAGGTACGTTGTTGACCAACAAATATCTTAATGTAGAACAACGTGCTCATATGAGTGAATCAGAATTAATTGCAGTTACAGAAATCGTCACTA
>NZ_LSNE01000005.1:539904-572388 GCF_001565895.1 Paraglaciecola hydrolytica | reverse complement strand
TACTAGCCTGTATGGCTTACGTCGACTTGAATCCTATTCGAGCTAAGATGGACACCACGCCAGAAACCTCAAAACACACCAGTATTCAACACCGTATCCACGCACTCATTCAAGGTGAGCAACCCACTCAACTCATGCGACTAGTGGGCAATCACAGAGCTAATATGCCCAAAGGCATCGCTTACAACCTGATTGATTATTGTGAATTGGTTGATGTAACAGGCCGTTGTATTCGCGATGACAAAAGAGGCTATATTGAGCACCATCACAATCCCATTCTCGAACGGATTGGTCTTAACGCAGAGCAGTGGTTAACCCTCACCACAGAATTCGAGAAACACTTCAGCACCGCTGTAGGCAGTGAGCACATGCTACAACAATTCAAGCAGCATACCGACCATCAGCGTATACGAGGGATGGCAAAGGCCAGAGCGTTACTTCAATCTGCCTGAATGAGTTAACACACTCTATTTGATTGTTTCACACCAAGTGACAGAATCATGCTGCCCAGAATTTGAGCAGAATGCCTCATTAACCACATAAATCTTATCTATCAAAAAAAACAGACAAAACGACTCGTTTTTAAACATAACAAATGCACATTTCTCTCAAGGTGACACTAGTTGAACGGGCTGTGATTCGAGACTTAATTATTTGGGGTGTCTAATGTTGGGTGTCTATTTTACGGGTGTTGATGGTATCGATGAAAAAAACTGAACATGTTAATTAAATATCACTTTTAACATAAAACAAAATAGCTAAACTGATCTCTTCGTAATTGTTGTTTGGGTATAAATATCATTAGTTTTAACTGCTATTCTAAGGTTCCTCATGTTTTTACAATCAAATTTTGAGTTGTTGGCTCACTACAATCACGCCATGAACGTCAATATTTATGCAGCAGCGGCTAAGTTGAGTCAAGCTGACGTGGCTAAAAACCAAGGCGCATATTTTGGCTCGATCATTAATACTCTTAACCATATTTTGGTAGCTGATACTATTTGGCTGCAACGTTTTGCGACGCATCTAAGTCAGCTCACATGCTTAGAGTATGTTAGGGGGTTAGCGGTGCCAACGTCACTTGATCTAGTTCTTTATAGCGATTTAACTGAGTTAACTGAATATCGCGAAAAAATGGACGATGTCATTACACAATTTGCAGCAAAACTCACTGAGCCAGCGCTTTTGCAGGCGTTTACCTATAAAAATATGAAAGGCATTACTTTCACTAAAAATTTGAGCCATGTGATCCAGCATTTTTTTAATCACCAGACTCACCATCGTGGGCAAGTATCAACCTTACTTTATCAACAAGGTATTGACCTTGGAGTAACTGACTTATTGCTACATATTCCTAATATAGAGTAGAAAAATCATGGATATAGGCTATTACGATTTTAACGAACATATTGGCTCAGTCGCTTGGATTTATCAGCTCCCCAGCGGGCTCGTACATGAAAAAATCGACATGCGATATCATTTGGTCAACATCACTAAACAGGAAAATGGCTATCAGATATATATTGGCCCTAAAAACTCTGATACTGGCGGCGAGGCGATTAATATTATGCTCGATAAGGACTACCGATTAACAGACTATGTCATTGAACGCATCGAACCCATGCCTGAAAACGAGCAGTAAAAAAAGCGGTTACATACAAGTAATAGTATTTGGTATTGGGCCAGAGATAAGTAAAAGAAACTCAATGAGAAAGTGTTTAGCGCTTGTATAGATTCACCCGTTTATGACGTGGGTACTAAAGCCTTAGATATCGAACGCTTTGATGTGTTTCACAATGTTAACGAAAAAATGGCTCCCTGATACTTTTGTTTGATCAGCAACTAAAACAAATAAAAGAAACCCTAATGTAGTCGAATCACAGACTATAAAACCTCATTAACCCTAGTTCTAACCAAGCTGCACTGGACATAAATAAATGAAAAAAATCGAGATATCTCAAGAGCCTATCGAACTGAATAAATTAATGAAGTTTGAGAGCCTTGTTTCAAGCGGTGGTGAAGCCAATGCCGCAATTGATGGTGGTTTAGTTAAAGTTAATGGAGTTATCGAAACTCGCAAACGTAAAAAGCTTTTGGCAGGTGATATTGTTGAATTTATGCGAGAGTCTTATCAAATTACTCTGAGTTAATTATAAATTAGCGAGCTTGCAACAGACCTTAGTGAGCAAGAAGTTGCTCACTAAGGTCCTAAACAACCAACTAAATAACGTAGGCTAAACCTAAAACCAGTACGTATCCTAAAGTATAGGTAAGTAGCAGCAGTAAACTGTATTTAGCATAACGGGCAAAACTCAAACCCTTCACCTTACTCATAGTCACAATGCCCGCTGCCGAGCCTATAACCAACAATGAACCACCCACGCCCACGGCATAAGTCAAACTCAACCAAGAGGTTAAATCCATATCAATGTCGGTTTTTAATAAGGCCGCGGTTAATGGCACGTTGTCTACCACAGATGAGGTTATGCCCATAATATAATTGGCATATATTGGCGGTAGATGTTCGTAAAGTTTTACTAAGAAATCTAAAGCATGGATTTGTTCTAACATACCAACAAGTAATAAAATCCCTAAGAAAAACAATAGCGTATCGAATTCTATGTAACGTATGTATTCGAGGATGGGATCATGATCACTGTCATCCTGAAACAGATGGGCAACTAAAAACATTACCGACAATCCAGCTAAAAAGCTCAGTACTGGAGGGATGGCAAAAAACACGTTAGCGCAGATGGTAAATACGATAGTGCTAACAAAAATGAAGGCAATCCAGTAATCAAGTTTACGGATAGGTTTACTCTTGTGACTGATCCTGACACGGCCACTCATACCAATACTGAGCAAACTGGCCAAAACCATGACGGCGATAAATGAGGGTAGGGATAACCAGAAGAGGTTAAGAATAGTGACCTTATCGGCCAAAAATATCATTAGGGTGGTTACATCACCTGTAATCAAAGACACACCACCAGAGTTAACGGCAAACACCACCAATACGGCAAAACGCATGGTTTTATTGGTGGGTAGACCTAGTGATAATACTAAGGTGATGGCAACCAATGTTGCGGTGATGTTGTCAGCCAGTGAAGAAAATAAAAAACTAAAAATCGCAGTATAAAACAGTAGTTTGCGTTCGCTGATAGAATCGGGCATGGCGCGATGTAATAGACTTTCGATAAAACCTTTTTTATTGAGATAGGCGACAAAGGTCATGGCCGCGACTAAAAACAGCCACAAAGATGAAATATCGGCTAAGTTCTCGCGCAGGTTATGGTTAATTAATTCTCTATCTGCATTACCCTGAGCAAATACAAATAAAAAAATCCATGACAAGGTACCAAAAAACAAGGTCACCTTGGCTTTATTGATATGAGTTATTTCTTCAAACACCACACCGGCTAGGGCCAAAATAGCCAAACCAATCAGAAAATAATTGAGTAACATAAATCCAGGCTTTTAATCAGAAAATTTTGCGGCGCATTGTAGGCCGCACATCTGAGAATACAAGCATCGTGTGGCTATTAGTTACAAAACTGGGGTATAAGCAAAAGCTATTTTTTATTTTTAGCCTCAATCCACTGCGCCATATACTGAGTGCTTTTAAATTGATGGTGTTGCAGCATTTGGCCAATAAAGTTGTTGGCGCGGTGAGTGTCGAGATTGCTGGCGATATGTTTGATTGAATCGAGCAACTTAAGGCCCAAAGGCACTTGATCAAAATGACTGCTTAACCAGCGATAACCCAAGTGCTGGCATTGTTGCCAGTAGTTGGGTTGCAGATATAAATCTATGGCCTGTTGAGCAAAATATTCTGCAACACTAGCTTGTTTATCAGCAGTAAATTCAAGCAGATGTCCTGGCCAATTTAAATCAATATTAGAGTTATTACTGTTTGCTGGTGCGGATCCCATGCCTTCACTGCCTATTGACGTGGTCACACTGGGGGTGCCACATAACATGGCTTCAACCAATTTACCTTTTAAGCCTGCACCAAAGCGCAAGGGTGCCAGGCAGACTCGTGCTTGAGTCATTACCTGTTCAGCATCTGCGGCCCAACCTTTTACTAAAAAACCTTGCTGTTTATTGTGCAGTTGGGTGGCTTTTGGCGGAGGATAAGCCCCATATACATGCATCTCGGCATCGGGCAGTTGTTTGCGGATAAGCGGCCAGATGCTTTGTTTTAACCACAGTACTGCATCCCAATTAGGCTCATGTCTAAAATTGCCAATACTGATAAAGTGCTGGCGTTGCTCAAATTCCGGTTTAGCTTGATGTAGCAGGCTTAAATCCAACATAAAAGGGCAGTGCAGCAATATAGTTTTGGGTACTTGATAGTGGTGTTGCAATAAGTTGTATTCATATTCAGAGATAATCAAACTCAGATCACAGCGAAATATGGCTGCAACTTCACGTTTGGCTAAGTCGCTATTCAGATCAGAGGTGCTGAGTTCACGCTGCTGTTTTAAGGCACTGTGCCTGGCTTGGCGCAAAGAATGTAAATCTTCGGTATCTAAAATACGCAATGCTTTTGGACAGTGCTGCGCCACTCGCCAGCCAAATTGCTCTTCCAACATAAACCTATCGAACAGGACAATATCGGGTTGTAATTTAACAATAAACTCATCAAAACTGCTGCAGTTTAAGGCGATATTTTGCTCAACTATACCTAAAGCCCTTAAATCAACTTTATGTTCACCTTGTAGGGCAGGGCTGGCAAAGGTCACCTGCCAGTCAGCAGTTAAAAAGCTTTCGAGTAGACTTAACATGTGTCGTCCAGCGGCAGAGGAATTAGGCTCTGGCCATACGTAACCCAACACTAGTACTTTAGATATCATTGTTTGGCCATTTTTACGCAGTTACGCCCAGCTTTTTTAGCGGCATATAGGGCGATATCGGCTTGTTTCATAATCGTTGCAAAATCACTGTGTTCGCTCGTTTTTTCGGCCACACCAAAACTGGTGGTGACTTTGACAATTTTGTCTTTAGCTGGTTTGCTTGGTGTTTTTTGCTCAGGTTTTGGCGGCCGCGGTTTGGCGCGCAGAGCAATATCGTAATCGGCGATCAACTCTCTGATGGCTTCAACATGAGGGATAACATCTTTGCTGGATTTGCCAGCAAACAACATAATAAATTCTTCGCCACCATAACGAAACGCCTTACCACCTCCGGTGACTTTATTTAGTTTACTGGCCACTAGTTTGAGTACTTCATCACCCACGTCATGACCATAGGTATCATTAAATTTTTTGAAATGGTCGATATCTGCCATCACCAGAGTGTATTTACGCCCTAGGGTTTGTACATATTGCATCAAGGCGCGACGTGACGGAATGCCAGTAAGCTCGTCTTTAAAAGCCATGGCAAAACTGTCTCTGATGACTGCAATACATACAATAATAGCCAATGTAATCACTACCAGTTGATTAGGTGCAAGCTGGTTAATACAGTGCAAAATCACTAAACTAAGCCAAGCTACTAACAAGGCAATTTGGCTATTATTAGCTTGCATAAAACTGCGTACCAACACTAATACTAGGCTTAGCAGAGTTATTAATAATTCGGTGCTGGTAAACCACTGACGTAAACCCGGCCAAAGCTGAAATAACCACGAGGTGGCAGGAGTCAGAAGATAGTTGTTACTTTGACTATGGCTTGCTAGCACAGGTAACAACCATAAACATGCTGCCGCCACTAGGGCTATAGTAACCAGTGCAATAAGCAAATTGGTCGGTGAAAAGCCCTTGTCTGTACTGAGTATTAACCAGCTCAACATCAGTAAAATAAAACAAAAACGGGCAGTGTGTGCCATGCCTACTTCTAACCACTCTGGATCGATGGGTTGTACTATCAGTAGTAAGAACAGACTCAACCATACCAATCGACTGCGGCCAAACTGCCAAGCAATAACACCGGCAATGATTAAACAGGCATAAGGTAACCAGTTGGCTTGTGTAAGCCATTGTTGAATAAGCGGCGCTTCAAAGTGGTAGGCGATAAGTGTGCTTATCAATAATAACAACGGGATGAGAGCAACATTAAATAACCGTGAACAGCGTTGAAGGACAATAGAAAAAACCACAAGTAACTACACTATACTCAGAAAACAAGGCGCTATTGTAGGGGAAAGCGCCTGGCTAAGTCCAAAAGCAATTTCTCTTTTTTGTGAGCGATATTGTGCTGCTTTATGCTTATTGAAGTACGGGTGTAGTCCAATTAATCCATTGCCTCATATCTTCGCTTACCGCATTTTCGTTTATTTGCACCTTAGTATCACTACCTATTGCATCAAGTAAAAATGTTTGCACAAAGGTATTGATTGCCGCTTGTTGAGATTCAGGCTGTTGGCAGTGCTGGTGATATTGAGTTTGCGATAAGCCCACATTGTCGGGCACTTCTAATGCTTGTCAAACCTTGCGATTACGTAAATCAATAATCGTGGCAAGATTTTTTAACAAAATAGTTACATTCGCGACATTTATCCGTCGCAGAGAATGCAACTCCTTAAATAAAAAACGATTGAATTAATCCCAGTGCATTTTTTCGCGTACAAAGGCGGCGAGTTTTTTTGCATTGGCTTTATGTTGGGCTACACGAGGATGTTGGCCATAACCGGTAAATTCAAAAAACAAAGTATCGATCTTACTGTCTCCACTGGTTTTTAAATTATTAACTGCAGCACGGATATAGTTTGGCCATTTTTCTGATTTAGTCGCATCCATACTGCCTAAGGCGCAGATAATATAAGCATCTGGGTAAAGTTGGCGAATACCGGCAACAAAATCTTGATAATGAGCAATGCGCTGTGCATCATTAGGTATCGGTTGTAAACGTTTTTCACGATCGACTAACCAGCTATCATTCTGCATTAAATTGACTAGCACCACGTCTGGTGTCCACAGCTTAAAATCCCAATTACTGTCGTTGTTTCCCACCGCACTGAGTTGGTCATAAAACTGCGGCATAATAAAATCAAACCAAGAGATCATAATACCAATACCACTTTGTGAAATCGTGTGGAGTTCGGCTTTAAGTTCACGAGCAGCAATGGCGCCATAAGCCAAATAATTGTTTTTTTCGGATTGCAGGTGATCAGCACCATTATCCGCGCCTTCATTGCCCATACCGCTGGTGATGGAATCACCGTAAATCTCCATGCGGCGGCTCCAACGTTGTGGCGGCGCTAATAAGCTGGATTTATCTGCTAATTCAAGACCTTTAAAGTACGTCGAACCTTCTTCACCCTCGGTGCGTTTGTATATTTCTAGACTATGAACTTTATCAGCCAATACTGAACTGATGACATAAGTGTGTTGACCTTGTTTGGCTTCGAGTACATAAGGCGATAGTTCATCTCCGTCAATAATCACATTGAAGAAGTTTTTGCCCTTTTGATCATCTAATACCACGGCCAAGTAAGAGCCAGTAAAATTAGCTTTGATACTGCTACCTGGCCATGACAAAAGTGGCGCTTGGGGCTGGCTAAAATCTATACGGCCGCTATACAGATAGTTTTTATGATCTGCTGAAATTAATTGGTTGGCTGATAGCAAAAACGAAAAGCTGGCAATAAACAAAACGCTAACAAATTTTATACACTGAGCAATATTACGCATGGTGGTTCATTCACTTAATTCAAAACTAGGGCAAGATGGAGGGCGGAAATTTAAACCATCCCCTAACAAAACGGAAACACTTTGGCTTTATGAAAGCTTGTTTAGCCGAATTAAATTTATATAAATTAGTGTGTTAAGCTCTTTGGCTAGCAAAATCGCAGGCATTAAACATGGATTTAAACATAACGGATAGTTCCCATTTGGTGTTTGGTGCGGGTTTAATTGGCTGTTATTTAGGTGGCGCCATGTGTGATCGTGGTTTGCTGGTAAAGCTGGTATGCCGAGATACAGTAAAAACTAAGCTGCAACAAGGTATGCAGTTAACTGATTATCTTGGGCATGCAACAAACTTGAGTCCAAACATGTTATTTGCCGATTTGCTAAATGAAAATAACCCCAAATCGAGTAGCTATAAATTTATTTGGCTGACAGTAAAATGCACGGGCATTACACAAGCCCTACTAGATTTAACCACGTATGTAAGTGCAGATACGGTAATACTTTGCTGCCAAAATGGTCTTGGCTCTGATGCCTTAGTTAAGCAGGCATTTCCGAAAAATCTGGTGCTCAGAGTCATGGTGCCATTCAATGTTGTTGAATTAAAAGCCGGACATTTTCATCGAGGATCACAAGGGCAACTTACCATCGAAAGCAGTTATACCAGTGATAACAGCGTTACTAACCAACACTTAAGTCAATCCTTAGTAGAGTTACTTAATTGCGAGCTATTACCTGTTACTCAATGTGCGGATATGACAGCCTTACTGTGGGCAAAACTGCAACTCAACTTAGGTAATAGTGTTAATGCACTGGCCGACATACCCGTTAAAGCCATGCTTGAACAACGTGCATATCGAATTATCATCGCCTGCTTAATGAAAGAGCTTTTAATGGTGACTGAGCAACTGGGGATTAGCTTACCCAAACTAACCGCGGTACCCGCTAAATGGCTCCCAATAGTGCTTGAGTTACCGGATTTTTTATTTAAACGTATTGCCAACAAAATGTTGGCCATCGATCCAAACGTGCGTACCTCCATGTGGTGTGATGTCTCACAGGGTAAACCCACAGAAATTGATTTTTTAAACGGTGCCATAGTGGAGCATGCGCAACTGTTAAACCTCGATTGCCCTGCCAATAGGTTGATGGTGCAAATGATAAAAAGCCAAAATACCAAAGTGCTTAATACACTCCGTTTAGCTATTTCAGCCAAAGACATGTTGGCGCTGTTAACTCGCGTCACTGCGTAGGCTCAGATACTTTACTAAACAGATATTGAAGCTAATTTTTGTCTGCGGTAAATGAAAAGAGTAAAGTTAATCGCTAGAAATTTAACAACATTCACTATTACGACCTTTATTATTGTTTAAAAAAGGATGTATTGTGGAAAGATTGTGGTAAATTTCATATACGTTAATGTTAACTCAGAAAAACAATTAGATAGGGATATTGCTTGTCGGAACATAATGATTATTACTCACATGGAAGAACCGAATTAGTTGCTCAATTGCCTGTTGGCTCTGATGCTTGCGTACTTGAATTAGGCTGTGGGAGCGGTACAACCTCAATTTTGATTAAAAAAGAGGGGAAGGCTAGGGAATTATGGGGTATAGAGAAGTTTCCAGATGCTGCGGCAAGAGCGCGGGCTTCAAATGCACTTGATACCTTACTTGAAGGGGATTTAGAAGATCTGATAGACCAACTTCCCAAAAAACATTTTACTCACATCATTGCTGGCGATGTATTAGAGCATGTGGTTGATCCATGGGATGTATGTAACCGGCTGAATGCATGTCTTAAATCTGAGGGCGTGTTTATTTGTAGTATCCCTAATATTAGAAATTTATCTTTTATTCTTGCTCTTTTGTTCAAGAAACGCTTTGAGTATAAGGATTCTGGGGTATTAGACCGTACTCATTTGCGCTTTTTTGCACGAAAAGATGTACATGACCTGTTTGCTAACACAGGTTATTCTAATATAACTATCGGGCCAGTCCGTCCCAAGAAAAAATTGTCGTACAAAATTGGCAAGTTACTTTTTGGTGATCTCTTGACCAAAGGATTTTTGGTGCTAGCAAAAAAAGGGGGAGCATAAGGTAATTGAGTACAAAGATTTTCATGATGAAATATTTAATTTCAGAGTCAATTTAAAGTGATTCAACCACAAACCTCATTTTGTCGCGGATTAGTTGTTGGCTTTAGAGCCAACAGTTTGATCCTCGAAGTGGCGATAAATAACACCCCGTCAGTGTTTGCAGATGACTTGATCGCGATTTTGAAATAGCCAACCTGTATACCCAAACAACAAGGGGTAAACTACCGCCCGCCGCTGTCTGCAGATGTTCTGTTAGCACTAATAAAAGAGTTTACACACTAACTCAATCTTTATTTAAAACCCTGGTTTGCCGCTGGATTTTTAGTCGCTAAATTGGCACACTCATAAACTGCAATGTTTTAGAGCAAAGGTGTTGTTATGTCATCTGAGGCGCTACCAAAAGAGTTTTTTAATTTATTACCTCTACCTATCTTGGTTAATCGCCCTTTGGCGAATGATCTAAACTCTCCCATTGTGTTTCTTAATGAGCATTTTTTAGCTGAAATAGGCTGGACACTTGATGATATTCCTGACAAAAACAGTTGGTGGAAATTAGCCTATCCAGAACCTTCATATAGCAACGTAATTGAACGGCAATGGGAATTGGTGGTAAGTAATGCCATGGAAAAGCCCGAAAGTTTTATCTCTATTAATGCTAATGTCACCACAAAATTTTCAAATGTGCGCCGCTATAAAATATATACACAAATTAAAAGTCAGTTTTTACTCGGTTATAACGTTATTGCTTTTGGTAAGAGTGATGATGCTGGTTGGTAACAACCAAGAACTTAATTTTTACCGTGGATTTTTTATATTAAATAGGAGAGTAAGGTTGTTCAAGGATGCACTAGTGCTTTTGATTCTATTGGTGGTTGTTAGTACTAAAAGCTCGGCCGCTAATGTACTTTATTCGTCAGTTTCACCAGAATTTCCCAACGGCTTACATGTCAAATATTTGCAATATATTGCCAGCAAAATGAATATGCAGTTAGATATTGTGCCCATGCCTTTTGCTCGGCGTATGGCATCTCTGCAACGTGGTCAGATTGATCTGATGGTCAGTATGCAAAAAGAGCAAAAAATTGATCAAAATTTTATCTACATTTATCCGAGTTACGAACAACTACGCCATACTTTTTTTGTATTGGCAGGCCAGCAAACAAAACTCACACAATTTGAAGACTTATTGGGATTAAACATAGGTGTAACTATCGATGTGAAATATTTTCAGAACTTGGAGCAACAACAGGGTTTAAATCTGCTAGCGGTATCCACCTTAAAACAAAAAATCGAATTATTGTTGATAGGCCGCATTGATACTTTCATTCATTATCAACAAGGCACCGAACCAGTGCTAAAACTGATGCAGCTTGAAAATAAGGTGGTAGTCGCACCTTATCAGCCCGCAGAGTTAAATGAATACTATGTCGTTATCAGTAAAAAAAGCCGCTTGTTTCCCTATCAAGAAAAACTGCAACATGTCATTAAAGCTGCCGTTGAAAACAATGACTTTGGTAAAATCAGAGAACAACACTTCCAACCTTAAGTTACGTTATGCCTCAATTTGTCTACCCACATGGCGGTAGCCCCGCATACCGCGACGGGCATCACTAAAAAGTTTACTATGGGTATCATCGAAAACACACTGACAGTAATACCAAAACTGAAACTATGGCCACGACGACTATGCAGCACTGAGCGCATTTGTTTAAAGGGGATTTTGTGATTATCAAAGGGATAGTCACAATATTGTACTGCCATCATCCAAGCGCTAAACAAAAACCACAATATTTGACCAAACACCGGCAAGATAAAAAACAGCAATAAAAAGCCAACAGCGCGGGGAATATAATATGAGAATTTAGCAAACTCTCTTCCAAAGGTCCGAGGAATATCTTTGATAATATCGATTAAACCTGCATCACCAAGACTTTGACCGGTTAAATGCAATTCAACTTTTTCAGCTAATAAACCGTTAAATGGTGCGGCTATCCAGTTGGCCAAGGTGCCAAATACTAAGGCAAAAACCAGTAATACACTGATGACCGCTATGGGCCAAATAATAAATATCAAACCTTCTTTAAGCCAATTTAACCACTGCCAATCAGGGATCAAGTCCACTATCCCGTTGATCCATACTCCCAATTGGCCAAACAAAAAATACAAGGCAATTGAAAATAGTACTAAGTTGACGCTAAGTGGGATAAAAACAAAACGTTTTAAACCTTTTGTTTGGATCAAACTAAAACCTTGAAAAAAATAATCCACAATATTCCTTAACTTATTGAATCCAGTATTAAAATTGGTTTTACATAACGACGTTATATGCTAAAAATACCGTATGAGTATAAAGCTTTGAGTAATGACAGCAAAACGTCAATTGTTACACTTGATGACTTTTGATACATTCCTTGCGACTCAGCGATATCCCTTATCTTTGGAAATGCACACCAGCAAATGAATGCAGCCAATAAACGTGTAGTTTTAACGATGAAGGGTATAAAAATTATAAAATCATTGGAATCCGCTGCGACCTTATGCGCTTAAAAAAAATCAAGCTGGCTGGATTTAAATCTTTTGTAGATCCAACCACTATCCCTTTTCCAGACGATATGACGGCAATTGTCGGGCCTAATGGCTGTGGCAAATCTAATGTTATTGATGCGGTCCGTTGGGTCTTAGGTGAAAGTTCGGCTAAAAATCTGCGTGGTGATGCCATGACAGACGTGATTTTTAATGGCTCAACTGCGCGTAAACCGGTGTCGCAGTGTAGTGTGGAGCTGGTATTTGATAATTCTTCTGGGCGCATTCAGGGGGAGTATGCGGGTTATAACGAGCTGTCGGTTAAACGCATAGTCACCAAAGATGGTCAATCCAACTATTTACTCAATAACAGTAAGTGTCGGCGGCGTGATGTCACCGACCTATTTTTAGGCACGGGTTTAGGCCCTCGCAGTTATGCCATTATCGAACAAGGCATGATTTCGCGCCTGATAGAGTCCAAGCCCCAAGAACTCAGGGTCTTTATTGAAGAAGCCGCTGGTGTATCTAAGTACAAAGAGCGCCGCCGAGAAACCGAAACCCGTATTCGCCACACCAAAGAAAACCTTGAACGTTTAGCTGACGTGCGCAGTGAACTCGGTCAGCAATTAGAAAAACTGCAACGCCAAGCTGTAGCGGCTAAACGTTATAAAGAATTAAAACAACAAGAACGCAGTTTAAAGGGGCAACTAGCGGCTATTCGCTGGTTAAAACACAGCAAAAAAATCACCCGTCTCGAACAGGATATCGCTAAGAAAAATACCGATATCGAAGCTTATGTGACTAAACAGCGCGGCGAAGAAAAAGATCTAAGTATCTTTAAAGAACAACAACAGGATATCAAACAACAGCTGAGTGATATTCAGCAGCAATTTTTTAAAGTCGGCACTGATATCAGCCGTATTGAGCAAAATCAGATCCACACCAAACAACGTCGCCAAAAAATCGAGCAAGAAAATGCTAACTTGCTTGAGGCCATAAGTGATCATGATATCCATCAACAGCAAAATAGTGAAAAAATAACTGACTTATTGGAGCAACTTGAGCTGGCCGAACCAGAAAAGATCTTGCTCGAAGAAGAAATAGAGCAAGCTCAGTCGAACGTAATGGATCAAGAACAACAAAGCAGTCAACAACAAAGCCAGTGGCGTCAGCAAGAGCAGCAATATCATCAGTCAAAACAGCATGTGCAAAGTTGTCATAGTCAAATTCAAGCCTTGCTGAGTATGCAAATGCGCAGTGAACAGCGTATGAGTGAGATTACTATCGAGTTAAATGAACTGGAAGATAAGGCACTCGCTGAGCAGATTGCCCAAGTACAATCAGACTTGGAAATAGCACAACAACAGTCAGAAACTGTTAAACAAAGCTGGCAACAACAGCAGCAACAAGTGCAACTAGCCCAACAACAAGTAAAACAATTCGAGCAACAGCGTCTGGATATTCAGGGGCAGTTACATGCCATTAATGCTCAACTGGCAGCCCTAAATTTATTGCAACAACAAGACCAATCAACTGAGCACTTAAGTAAAGAGTTGAGCCAACGACAAATCGAACATCAGCTATGGTGGCAAACTCTAGATATTCATAGTGGTTGGGAAAAGGCTTTCGAAACCATCACCCAAAACTGGCAAAACGCCATGCAAGTGTCTGATGGTGATGAACTGAACCTCATCGTTACTCACTTGCCGGGTGCCAAAATATTGTTGGCAGACAGGTTTAGCCTGGATATAACGGCTAACAGTCTGGCGGCTAAATTACATAACTCAATTGCACCTCATTGGTTGAACGATATTCTGGTGGCTGACTCCTTGTCAGCCGCACAAGCTATGTTGAGTAAACTTGCTAAACACCAGAGCGTGATAACTCAAGAAGGTATGTGGCTGGGTCACGACTGGTTTATTAGCGGCATTGCACAGCAAGGTGAAGGTTTGATCCAGCGCGCCGCTAAAATAAAAGAGTTGGAAGCCGAACAGCAATTAACTCAGACAAATTTACAAGAATTGAATGAACAACTAGCCAAAGCTAATACAGGTTTTACCGAGTTAGATAAACAGTGTAATCAATACAAACAGCAAGTGGATGAATGCCAGCAGCGATGGCAGCAAAGTACTAACCAGCTTGCCTTATTACAAGGGCAACAAGGTCAGAATACCAATCGAACCGAGCGTTTACAGCAAGAGTTAGCAAATCAGCAAAACGTGGCTTTACAAGAACAAGAACAGCTAGAACAACTCTCTATGCAGGCCGAAGAGCTTGAATATAAAGTGGCTGATTTGCATGAGCAGCAATTATCCATTGAACAAGCTCGTGAACAAAGTCACAGTAAAATCCAACTAGCCCGTAATCAACTTGATGGTGCTAAAACCAAATTACATCAATTGGCTTTACACCTACAGGGAGTGCAAAGTCAGTTAGCCAGTTTGCAGAGCATTCAAACCCGCGAGATACAACAGCTTGCACAAATGCGTGAAAAACAAGCGCTATTACAGGAAGAGTATGCAGAATTAGCCTTGCCACTAGAAGATCAGGCGGAGCATTTACAATCCTTACTTGAGCAAAAAGCTGAACTGGAAATTCAACAACAACAGCATAGTAGCCAATTAGCGGATATTGATAATCAGATCAACGAAGTGGAAAAAGGCCAACAAGGAGTCACCGATAAAATTCAGCACATGTTAACTGAGTTACAAAGCATTAAGTTGGAATGTGAAGGTTATCGAGTCAGGGCTAATGGGGTATTAGAACAGTTGCAAGAGTTACAACAGTCACTCAAACCCTTGTTAGAGCAACTACCCGACGATGCCGATGAAAACACTTGGCAAGCAAACCTTGAAAAAACCACAGCCTCAGTCGGGCGTTTAGGCGCAGTGAATTTAGCGGCAGTGGAAGAGTACGATATTCAGGCCGAGCGCAAAAACCACTTGGATACTCAGAATGGCGACCTTGTTTCAGCCCTTGATACGCTGGAACAGGCCATTCGTAAAATAGATAAAGAAACCCGTTCACGTTTTAAAGAAACCTTTGAGCAAGTGAATGAAGACCTCAAAATGTTGTTTCCCAAGGTCTTTGGTGGTGGCACGGCTTACCTTGAACTTACTGACGATGATTTACTCGAAACAGGGGTAACAATCATGGCAAGACCTCCTGGCAAGAAAAATAGTACAATTCACCTGCTTTCTGGTGGAGAAAAAGCGCTGACCGCTTTATCATTGGTGTTTGCAATTTTCAGACTGAATCCTGCACCATTTTGTTTGCTAGATGAAGTGGATGCGCCGTTGGATGATGCCAACGTAGGTCGCTTTTGTAAATTAGTGTCTGAAATGTCAAAAACCGTGCAATTTATTTATATCACCCATAATAAAATTGCGATGGAAATGGCGACCCACTTAACTGGGGTAACTATGTCTGAACCCGGCGTATCTCGTATGGTTGCGGTTGATGTAGAGGAAGCTATGGCGATTGTCCAAGCTTGATGATAAATAATAAGAATAAAGGGCATGTGAGTTAGATGGAAGATGATGTATTTCGTTGGGTATTGTTAGCTTTAGGTAGTTTAATTATTGCTGCTGTTGCAATGCACGGTATTTGGACCTCTAGAAAAAACAGCAAGAAAAAAGCGGATAAAAACGCTTCGTCACGCTCTGCTCGTAAACAACAGTTTCAACCTGGAGGGTGGCAGGAAGAGGAGTGGCAAAACGACGAACAAGATGAACACGTCGCAAACGCTTCAGTTTTAGATGATGATTTTGATATTAAAATTGATTTTAATAATGACGAATCAGGCGATCGCAAGACACAAAAAACACAGCCTGCTTTACGTCCTGGAGAATTTGATGATCTAGGCATAGGCGCAGTACGTGTGGTAGGTAATAATCCTGCGGCAAAACCGTTTAAGGCTCCAAACACTGAAACTCAAGTCGATGAGCTCCCTTCGTTGGCAGATTTTGAGCCCTCTGAAAAGCTTAAAACCCCAGAGTCTAAACCAGCTTCGAGCGGTAAAGTATACGCTTCAGTCGTGTCTCAACCTAAACCTGAGTATGCGGCGAAACTTGCTAATCCTGCGGCTAATAGTAAGTCTACAGTTTCGTCTTTAAACAAAACAAGCGATAGTTATCAAGCCCCTGAACCACCCCCATTTTTACTAAAAACCGAAGATAAACCGGTCGAAGTGAAAAATGAAGTCGATCTTGATGCTTTAAAACAAAGTGCTAAAGAAAGTGAAAGCGCGAACCAAGTTAAGCATGTAACGCCAGAAAAAACACCTGACAAAGCCCTTGATAAAACAGTAGAAAAAGTCAGCTTGGCGGAACAAGCACGTAATTTAGTCCTGGGTAAAAAGGCTGACCAAGCAGGCAGAAAACGCCGTGAACCAAAAATTGCTGACGATCAAATGCGTATCGATTTTGATGACGAAGCAGCAACTTCAGCGCCAAAAACCGAAGCTGCGGCAAAAGCGAAACCCGCAGATGTACCACAAGAAGTATTAGTTCTGAATGTAAAAACAGCTGAAAATGCGCCCATTCAAGGCGCGGCATTATTACCTATGTTATTGACATTGGGTTTTAAGTTTGGTGATCAGGACATCTTTCATCGCCATGTTAATTCAAACGGTAAAGGCCCTGTTTTGTTTAGCCTAGCAAACATGTTTAAACCTGGTAATTTTGATATAGATAATCTGGAAAACTTTACTACTCAAGGGATCTCATTATTTATGATTTTACCCATTGAGGGTGACCCTCATCAGGTATTTAACATGATGCACAATGCCGCACGTAAGATTGCTGATGAGTTTGCGGCTCAGGTTTACGATGGCCGTCGCGCCTTGTTAACTAAACAAAGTTTGCAACAATATGTGGAAAAAATCCGCGAGTTTGAACGTAAACGTATGGTAAATCGTTAGGTCACCACGCTTATTTGCCCATAAGATCAAAGATGAATTGCCATAGATTAACAGGTGGCAATTCATATTCACCTCGCTTAACACTTTTTATTGGAATGCTACCTCATGGCTACCTTATCCGCTGCAACCCTGCGTATTGAACAACTCAAAAGCCAATTAACTGAATATAACTATCAGTATTATGTATTAGATAACCCCACGGTACCTGATGCGGAATATGACCGTTTGTTGCTTGAACTCATGGAAATCGAAAAAGAATTTCCGCAACTACTCAGCAGTGATTCGCCCAGTCAAAAAGTAGGTGGTAAACCTCTTTTACAATTTGCTCAGGTAGAACATGAAGTCCCTATGTTGTCGCTGGATAATGCCTTTGACGAAGAGTCCATGTTGGCTTTTGAAAAACGCATGCAAGACAGGTTAAAACGTAGCGATGTTATTAGTTATAGTTGTGAACCGAAACTCGATGGTTTAGCCGTTAGTTTACTCTATGAGAATGGAAAATTAGTACGTGGCGCTACACGAGGTGACGGCAGAGTTGGTGAAAACATTACTGCCAATGTGCGAACTATTCGCAACATTCCATTGAGTTTAAGGGGTGATAGCTTTCCCCAACGTGTAGAAGTGCGTGGTGAAGTGATCATGACTCGCGATGGTTTTACCAAACTTAATAACAAACAAGCTCAGGATGGTAAAAAGGTTTTTGCCAATCCACGTAATGCCGCAGCAGGGAGTTTGCGCCAGTTGGATTCGCGAATAACTGCGGCTAGACCCTTGTTGTTTTTTACTTATTCGCTGGGATTAGTTGAAGGTGAACAAGAGTCTTTAGCTCAAACCCATTCAGGTCGATTGCAACAACTCAGTGATTGGGGTTTGCCCTTAAGTAAAGAATTAGACGTGGCACAAGGTGCAGTTGAGTGTCTTGAATATTATAAAAAAATTGCTCAGTTGCGCGATAGCTTAAATTACGACATCGATGGTGTAGTTTTTAAAGCCGACAACATTGCTTTGCAAGAAGAACTCGGGTTTGTAGCCCGAGCGCCACGTTGGGCAATTGCTCATAAGTTTCCAGCCCAAGAAGAGATGACATTGGTACTGGATGTAGAGTTTCAAGTTGGCAGAACTGGCGCTATTACTCCAGTTGCTCGCTTAGAGCCGGTTTTTGTCGGCGGCGTCACCGTATCTAATGCCACTTTACATAACCAAGATGAGATTGAGCGCTTAGGCTTGAAAATTGGCGATACGGTGATCATCCGTCGCGCAGGGGACGTGATCCCGCAAGTGGTTGGTGTTGTTGAGGCCAAACGCCCGACTAGTGCCAAAGATATTGTATTTCCGACAGCTTGTCCGGTTTGTGATTCAGCTATTGAAAAAGTCGAAGGTGAAGCGGTAGCCCGTTGTACGGGGGGCTTGTATTGTGCTGCCCAACGTAAAGAAGCCATGAAACATTTTGCCTCACGTAAGGCTTTTGATATTGATGGTTTAGGCGACAAAATCATCGAGCAATTGGTTGACATGGAATTGGTAAAGACACCAGCCGATTTTTTTAGACTGGAATTTATGCAGCTTGCCAATTTAGAGCGTTTAGGTGATAAATCGGCGGCTAATCTTTTGATCTCTTTAGGTAAAAGTAAGGTGACAACCTTAGCGAAGTTTCTCTATTCATTGGGAATTCGTGAAGTAGGAGAGGCCACTGCGTCCAATTTAGCTAAACATTTTTGTCAACTCGATGCAATTATGGCTGCTTCGCTAGAGCAATTACAAGCCGTTAATGATGTGGGAATAGTTGTAGCTGAACACCTGTTTAACTTTTTTCGTGAAGAGCACAATCTACAAGTCATTAATGACTTAATTGCCGTGGGAATTTCGTGGCCAATTATCGAAAAGATTGCGCTGGAGTCCTTACCTCTGGCCGGTCAGACCTTTGTTTTAACTGGTACTTTGGAACATATGGATCGTAATGCTGCCAAAGAAAAACTCGAAGTCTTGGGGGCTAAGGTGGCAGGCAGTGTGTCGGCTAAAACCTCTTGTGTAGTGGCGGGGGCTAGTGCGGGCTCTAAATTAGCTAAGGCTGAAGCTTTGGGTATTAAAATCATGAATGAAGCAGATATGTTACAGCTATTTAGTGAGTTAGGAGCCTAAAATGGACATATTAGAATCAGTAATGCTGCAACTAAACCAATGGATGCAACCATTTTTAAGTGAAATAGCCCTGAGTATTCTTGCCACTATTTTGGTGATTTATGGCGATGTATTAAACAAACAATTAAAACGAATGGTCAGTTCTTATCATTTTATCCTACGTACTATTATCTTTGTTTTGGTCTGTGCCTTTGGATATGGTTTGTTGACCGTATTTGCCGCGCCCTTTGTTAAACAACTGCTGCTGATGATCCCCTATCTTTATCGTGGAATTTCCATCATAGCGGTGTTTTTGTTGTTGGGTTATTTAGCCGAGCACAGACGTTATATTTAATGGTGAAATTAAATATTCATCGATAGGGTAGTATATTCATCTTTTTAGTCCTCAAGGAATAGCCAAGAATAGCGCTAACTTAGCTGCTTTGCTGAGTCAGTCAAAATAAGGAAACGACGATGACCTTGGGTAAAAGAATCAGAAATTTACGCGCTCACCATAATTTGAGTCAACCGGAATTGGCCGAAAAGATTGGTATTGAACAGTCTTATTTGTCCAAATTAGAAAATGACAAATCTCTTCCTTCAAATGAAATATTTAATAATATTTTACGTGCTTTCAACCTGTCACTTGAACAATTTCTAATAGATTTTGAGCCGGGTTCTACATTAGAGAATCTTAAACTAATCCCCGATGTTGCACAGCACTATGGTTTTAAACAAAAAGTAAATATGCAGCAGCAACGACGATTTTTATACATCTCAAGTTTACTCATCGTATTAGCAACCAGCATTTTTTATATTGGGTATAGTAAAGTAGTTTTCCCAGAACGGCATTATGAGTATGAATCTGAAGGTGTTGTTTTAGCGGGAGAAAATCAAGATATTTTCCATAATTGGCGTAGGTTAATGCCAGTTGAACAGGCTAAGAACCAAGATACAGTTGATAAACTGCAAGTGGAAATGGAACAACGTAAACAACAAACGATTTTAATTAGTCCAACAAATAGAGGTAAACAGTTTGTTGTCGCCGTCGATGGTGGCACTAGATTGTATCAAATCAATACTCCTATTCTTGTTCCTCAATCTATCAATGCTTGGCTGCAGGTTCTGGGGGTATTGTTATTTAGTGGCGGTATTATGGGTTTCGTATTAGAACGGCGGATATATAAGCTTCGCTAAATAGAGTTTTTATCAATCCTGGTGGAATGGATACCAGCTTAGATCCTAAGATGCTTTTTAAGTAAAACATCTAATGAGTTCAACGCGTTTTTACTTTACAATCCGCGGCTTTGTTTTAAGGCTATCGGGCGGTAAAAATGGCAGCAATTGGAATTGACTATGGAACCTCTAACTCAGAGGCGATTTATTTTGATGGGCAAGAGCACCATCTCATTACTCTCGACCCGAGCCAGCCAGCCGCCAATAAAATTCGCTCTTCGGTATTTATCTATTTTGACGGTGACTTACCTAGACCACCTGATTCGGCTATTGAAGCAAAAATCACCCAGTTAAAAGGGGCGATTTCACAACAAATCGAAAAAGCCAAAGAAGGCTATTACGAAGCAATAATGCCTAAAGAACAGCAGATCTATAGTGACAAAATAGATGTACTGCGCGCGGAACTTCATAACACACCTGTATTACAACGCCGCGCCATAGAAATTTTATTAGAAGACATGACAGTGCAAGACTTACCTTTGCATCGACTCGTAGAGTCGGGCCAGTTTTCTTTTGGTGAAGAGGGCTTTGCCCGTTACCTAAAAACGCCAGACAAAGGGCGTTTGATTTATTCTCCTAAAAACTTTTTAGGCGCTAACTTGATCGCAGGTCAAAAAGAAGCTTTTGTTGGCATGATTGCCAAACAATTAGAGTTTTTTCGCTTAAGTGCCGAACAACAACTACAACAAAATGTTGATACCGCGGTTATTGGTCGTCCGGTTAAATTTCACGGCTCAAGCGGCGAAAAAGGTAATAAACAAGCTATAGAAATTATGACGCTGGCAGCGCAAAAAGCCGGATTTACTAAAGTAGAGTTTCTTGAAGAACCCATAGCCGCTGCTTATAAAATTGAACGTAATTTAAAAAAACACACCAATGTACTGGTGATAGATATTGGCGGTGGTACCACGGATATTTGTTGTATTAAATTGTCGCCGCAAAAACTCGCCAATATTGATCGCCAGCAAGATGTGCTGTCGGTCACTGGGGCACGTTTAGGTGGTATGGAATGTGATAAAAACCTCATTGTAAAATCCATAGCCCCTACCATGGGTCAAGGTTTACTCACTCATAGTGGTTTGCCGGTACCACCTGCATTTTTCTCAGATATGTGTGCGGTTGATGATATCCCGCGGCTCAATCATTTTTTCTCAGAAGAATATGGTTTAGAAATAGCACAAACCAAATCTATCGTAAAAGAGCCTAAATTGTTGGAACGCCTCTTAGTTGTACAAGAACAGAAACTATCAGCCCGTTTAGTCAATTCATCACGACTGGCAAAAGAGCTGTTATCCTCTAAAACTGATATCACCTTACCCTTGCATTATATCGAACCTGACTACGACGTTAAAATTGATAACGATGATTTGAAACGTTCGATGCAGTCTTGGTTACAAAAAGTAAAACGTCTGGTCACGGAATGCCTCGAAAATAGCGCCGAACCACCAGAGATGTTGTTTATCACCGGCGGTATGAGTTTATCGCCTATCGTCAAAAGAGAGCTGCAAGAAATCATGCTGCCCAACTTGCCATTAATCGAGGGTGATGCCTTTAATTCTGTGTGTGAAGGTTTGGCTATTCAAGCAGCAAAATTAGCTACAAAAAATAGTTAAAAATAGCAAATAGACACTAGTGGATAGAGACTAGTTAAAAGCCAAAATGATAAAAAGCACTTATAAGCTCTTGGTTATAAGTGCCTTAATCAAACTAAAACCATTGGTACTACATCGCTAATAATATTTAGTCATGGTTATCAGTCGAATGAACTGTTGATGGGTATTTATATCCTATATTTGATAAAACTGACCATGCTAATTGCCTCAACGCATAGACAAATAATGCCTTAGTTGTCGTCACTAAGCTAAGGTAACTATTGCTGGCACCCAGCCTAGTTTCAAGCAAGTTGAGGGTATCGGCGAATGTTGTACTGATTAAGGTCATGTTATTCCTCGATCGAATAAACATTGTAAGCATAAAAGCGTCTCATTTGAGACGCTTTTTTATTGAATTGATCGTTGATGTTTGTTCACTAAAAGTAAAATAAACAGGTTTGTTAACAAGTCATGACTGCGACTATGCAAGCCGAAGCTGGTATTTAATTTGATCAGCGATGCGCATGACACTGTTGCGTCCTTCTTCGATAAGCTCGCTAGCGCGGTAAAACTCCATCATGCCAAAGTCACGTAATTGCGGTTCGATCAATATATCAGGTGGATCACCCGCTAAACGTGAGCGTGTCACCCTTGCTTGTAATATATCTAAGGAGCCCGACATGGCATTTAAGATTGAAGGTGTAGGTAGGGCTTGAGGGTTAGGGTTAGTGTGAGCACTATCGTTAAGCTCTTCACCAGAATTAGCTTGGTCTAGTATGTTCACTGCACCCTGTGCATCTTGTTCCGCCTCGAGGGCGTCATTTTCATCTTTATTTTCTGATTTTTTAAACCAACTCGAAATCTGTGCTTGACTGCGTTTGAAAAAATCCGAGGTTTTTTGCTGATTTTTTTCGTGTTCTAACTGATTTTGTAACAAGGACTGAGGACGAAAATCGGCACTCAAATTGATGGCAAATACAATATCAGCACCTAACATGCGACATAAATTGACTGGCACAGGATTAACCACGCCGCCATCGACTAACCAGCGATTATCTACACAAACTGGCGGAAACAAACCTGGAATTGCACAAGATGCCCTAACGGCTTCAATCACCGAACCTTTTAAAAAATCAACTTCCCGGCCGCTGTATAGATCGGTTGCAACTGCCGCAAAAGGTTTGTGCAGATCTGCAAAATCGCTAAATGCAAAGTTGTCTTCTAAAGCTTTAAATACTTTTAAGCCACTAACTAAACCACCACGATAAAAGCCAACCCCCATTAAGGCAAAAACCTGCCATTCAGTTAAGCTTTCAACCCATTCTGATAATTCATTTAATTTACCAGATGAGTACGCTGCGCCAACATAAGCACCAATCGACGATCCTGTGACGATATCTATTTGTATGCCTAACTCTTCTAAAGCTTGGATGACACCAATGTGAGCCCATCCTCTAGCGGCGCCACTGCCTAGGGCTAATCCTATTTTCATATTTAAACCTTAATTAATAGTGTCAAAACACTACAGACTAATAACATTAATAGTAGAAAATTCATCACTATTTTTGATATCCGGCGTCTTTGGTATCACCGGAGGATCAAAACCAATATCACCACCGAGATAGGGGGTTTCTTGGGTTTTTAAACCAGCAAAATCAAACAAAGTATTATCGACTAAATGGGATGGCGTGATGTTTTGTATGGCAGTAAACATCGATTCAATGCGCCCAGGGAAACGTTTGTCCCAATCGCTGAGCATGCCTTTGATCGCTTGGCGTTGCAGGTTTTCTTGTGAACCACATAAGTTACACGGAATGATTGGGAATTCCATCACCGCGGAATATTGGCTGATGTCTTTTTCGCTACAATAGGCAAGGGGACGGATAACTATTTGTTGACCATCATCACTGACTAACTTGGGCGGCATGGATTTAAGTTTGCCACCATAGAACATATTCAGAAATAAGGTTTCAAGCATATCGTCACGATGATGACCTAAGGCAACCTTAGTCGCGCCTAACTCGGTGGCGGTGCGATACAAAATAGCTCGCCGTAAACGAGAACATAGCCCACAAGTGGTTTTGCCTTCGGCAACTTTATCAATCACGATTGAATAGGTATCTTCTTCGACAATCTTAAAATCGACGCCAACTTGGCTGAGATATTCAGGTAATACATGTTCAGGAAAGCCCGGTTGTTTTTGATCAAGGTTTACCGCAACTATGTTGAACTTTATAGGTGCAACACGCTGCATGTGCAGTAAAATATCAAGCATGGTATAGCTATCTTTGCCGCCCGATAGACAGACCATCACTTTATCCCCATCTTCAATCATATTGAAATCGGCGATGGCTTGTCCCGTGTGGTGGCGAAGGCGTTTTTGGAGTTTATTAAAACTGCTTTTGGGTTTGTTATCTACTGCTGATATCTGCTTCATGTTCTCGACTTTTTAGCGCTGGTAAAGCTTGTAACTTATAACTTGATGGGCAATTATAACGGAAAATGAGCCAATAAAAATCAATGATTTAACTCATCATTGTGCCACCAAGAATTTACATTTTTGGTTAACGTTTTATAAACAAGGGTTGTGACAACTATCCAATGGAATTAGCCATTAATGTTTCTGACTTGCATTTTAGTTGGAATAAAAACTCGTCATTTAGTTTATCAATCGCCGATTGGCAGGTTAGCCGTGGGCAAAAAGTGTTTCTATACGGGCCTTCAGGTAGTGGTAAATCAACTTTGTTAAATTTACTCAGTGGAGTGATTACCGGCTATACGGGGCAATTGAAGGTATTAGACCAAAACCTACAGGCGATTTCTGGCGCTAAACGTGATCGTTTCAGGGCTCAGCATATCGGCATGATTTTTCAACAATTTAATTTATTACCCTATTTAAATGGTCTACAAAATATTCAACTAGCCCAGCATTTTGCATCTGGCTCGGTGCCTGCGAGCCAGGCTTTTTTTGAACAAATTTGCACTAATTTGCAGCTTTCCAAGCCCTTACTTAATCAAGCAGCTGGCACTATGAGTGTCGGGCAACAACAGCGTATAGCAGTGGCCCGTGCTTTAATTAATCAACCAGAGCTGATTATTGCTGACGAACCTACATCAGCCTTAGACAGTGAATTGCGCGATCAGTTTATTCAATTGCTGTTGTCGACGGCAAGTGCCAGTACTGTGATTTTTGTTAGTCACGATAAGAGCTTAGCCGAGCATTTTGATGTGCAATACGATCTGGCTGCATTGCAGAAGGCAAACAAATCATGATGTTAATGAGATTAATTGTAGCCAGTATTGTTGCGCGTAAGACGATGGCATTATTAACCTGCTTTTCGATTGCTATCAGTATGTTGGTATTATTGAGCGTGGCGCATATTGAGGCACAAGTACGGCACAACTTTGAACGGTCTGTTTCAGGTGTTGATCTCATTGTAGGCAGCCGTACCAGCCAGTTAAACCTATTGCTTTTTTCCATTTTTAAAATTGGTTATCCCAGTAACAATCTGCAATGGCAAAGTTTTGCAACCATTAAAGCTAATCCACAGGTGGATTGGGCTGTGCCTATTTCTATGGGGGATTCACATCAAGGTTATGGCGTGGTGGGCACTACTCAAGATTATTTTAGCCAGCTTAAATATGCAGATAAACAGCCGCTGGTTTTCGTTACAGGCAAGTATTTTGAAAATGATTTTGATGTAGTGCTTGGCTCAAGCGTTGCCAAAGAATTGGATTATGCGCTAGGGCATGAGATTGTCTTGGCTCACGGTGCCGGAAAAGTGAGTTTTACCCAGCACAAGCAACATCCTTTTGCAGTGGTTGGTGTGCTTAAGGCAACGGGTACACCTATAGATCGCTCTATTTACATACCAATTCAAAGTGTTGAAATTTTGCATAATCCAGGTGCTCATCAAAATGAACACGAAGCAGAACATGCAGATACAAACCAAACGTTAAGCGCTGTGATAGTGGGCGCAAAAAATAGAGTCGCGATATTAAGTTTGCAACGTTCACTTAGCCAGTTTGAAGCAGAGCCTTTGACCGCGATTATACCCGGATTAGCTTTACGGGAGTTATGGCAGATGATGTCCACGGTTGAACTAAGTTTAAGGGTAATATCCATATTGGTATTGTTTGCATCCCTCATAGGCATGACAACCATGTTGCTGGCATCTATGCGGGAACGGCGTCATGAATTATCGGTACTTAGAGCCTTAGGTGCCAGACCTTGGCTTATTTTACTGTTGGTTGAAGGTGAAGCTTTGCTGCTCACCTTCGTCGGCTGCATCCTAGCTTATGTATTGTTATGTAGTGGTTTGTACTTACTGGAGCCAGTCCTACTGAGTAAATATTCCTTTAGTTTGCAGGTCTATCCTGATGGCACTTTGTTTATTAACTATGTGCTGTTGGCCTTAGTACTTGCCACGCTATTGGCACTGCTCCCCGCCATCAGTGCATATACTAAGTCATTAAAAAGTGGTCTTAGTTTTGGTTAACACCACTTGGTAGATGACGAATAGCTAAAGCCGAATTGGTGACACAAACCCCTCTGGTTTAATCGCCAGCACGTCACAATCTAATTTATCAATAACGTGCTCCGCCGTATTGCCAATCAAGGCGGCCGATATGCCTTGGCGCCCAACTGTACCTAATACAACAAGTTCG
This sequence comes from Paraglaciecola hydrolytica, assembly GCF_001565895.1. Classification (GTDB taxonomy): domain Bacteria; phylum Pseudomonadota; class Gammaproteobacteria; order Enterobacterales; family Alteromonadaceae; genus Paraglaciecola; species Paraglaciecola hydrolytica. The sequence continues at coordinate 545,601 of NZ_LSNE01000005.1, read as the reverse complement.
GCATCTAGTTGCTCGGCGTATTTAGGGATAACGTCTTCTGGTAAACCTTCGTCGACATGACAACGTTCAGCTTTGATATGATGACGGCTTGCGTGTTTATGCATGGCATCTACATGATGCTGACGTACATTTTGATTGTATTGAGTGGGATCAAACTCAGGAATTTCAATGACGATATTAGTCGGTGTCCCAGGGTAGGAGTTTACTAAGTGCACATCGGATTTTAGTAACTTAGCGAACTGTAGGGCGTGAAACGTGATCTTTTCATTGAGTGATTGGTGTTCAGCAATATCCACCCCCACGTTAACTGCTGCAACTATTTGTCCACCTATGGGCCAATCATGCTCTTTTACCAATAACACTGGCACTGGTGCTTTGCGCATAATATGCCAATCTGTGGGAGTAAAAATCACTGATTTTAAGACACCATGCTGCTGTGTACCTTTGACGATCAGATCATAACCTTTATCGATTACTTCGTAGATGATACTTTCGTATGGGCGATTGTGCCAAACTACCTTGATATCAATAGTGCAGCCAGAGTGAGCAAAGTCACTGCCAAGTAGTTTACTCAGCCATTCAGTACGTTCATCGACTACGGCTTGACGCATATTTTCGCGCTCATCCATCGACAGCATAGTGGTCATTTCATAAGAAAAGTCATAAATACTTAGAAATGCAGTTATGCTAGCACCGGTTTTTTGAGATATTTCAACGGCTCTGGCGAGGGATTTTTGCTGCTCACTGTTACTATCAATTACCGCAAGAATTTTCTGAAAGTTCATATCACGCACCTTATATCTAAACAAACCGATGTGACAGGACTCGCCACATTGTGTGATCTATACTTAACTAAAGTGTATGAAATGAATGGATATTTCGCCAATAAAGCGTAGTGAGATAAATTAAAAAAGCGTGAATCCAAATGCACTAGCAAACATAAATAAGGCGTAACAGGCCAAACTTAGCGCAACCACTTGTTTGAACAGAGGGTGGCGCACAAGCACACTGACTTGTTTGATCCCTAAAGCCATTAATAACATGATAGGTAAGGTACCAAGACCAAAACCTAACATGATTTTTGCGCCGGTAAGAGCATTGCCACTGGCGAGAGACCAAGTTAAGGCTGAATAAACTAAACCACAGGGTAACCAGCCCCAAATCATGCCATAGGGCAGGGCATGCATAGGAGTTTTAAAAGGGATAAATCTTTTTGATATAGGGCTTAAGTGTTTCCACAAATATTTACCAAGGCGTTCAACTTGTGCTAAACCTTGCCACCAACCACCAATGTAACAAGCCAACATCAATAAAAATAGTGCACTAAGTATTTGCAATACAACTAATGCTGATTGACTTTGCTGGGTTGCTATTTGGCCTAAAAACCCACTTAAGGCGCCAGCTAAACAATAGCTGGAAATACGCCCGATATTGTAAGCAAGTGCATAGGGAAATACATTTTTATTGGCAGGAATAGCAAAGGTCAAAGCACTGACTATACCTCCACACATGCCTATACAATGCACACTGCCGGCAAGACCAATTAAAAACGCTGCGTAAAAACTAAGATCAGTCATCTTTGGATTTGTTATTACACAGACTGTTGTTTTCTAGTTGATTTGCTTTAGGCGCCGTCGTTGTACTTTTTTTTATATCATCATCAAACAAGATACTGTGGCCATGGCGTTCTAGATCGTCAAACTGGTTTGATTTTACCGCCCAGAAAAAAACTGCGATAGCGATACATACTAATAGGATGGCGATAGGGATCAATACATAAATAATACTCATATCATGCTCTATATCTGAGTAAGCGGCTGGCATTTAATACCACAAGTAAGGAGCTCAGCGACATGCCGATCACCGCTGCCAATGGACTTAATATGCCTAAAACCGCTAAAGGCAAAATCAATATATTGTAAGCCAGCGCCCACAGCATATTTTGTTGGATAATAGCTTGGGTTTTGGCGGCTATTTTAAAAAGAACGGGGATTTTTTGTAAGGAGTTTTCTAGCAAAATGATATCAGCCGAAGATTTAGCAATATCAGTACTCATGCCTAAAGTAATAGATACATCGGCCTGGGCCAACACTGGCGCATCATTAATACCATCACCTACCATCAATACCCTATGACCAGAATGTTGCGCCTGTTTAATCAATGCTAACTTTTGTTGTGGGTTTAATTGCCCATGCCAATCACTAATTTTTAATGTTTGCGCCAATTGTTGTACTACGTGAAGGTTATCACCACTTAACAATTCAACATGCCGTGGTTTAAAACTATCAAGCAGAGCGTGGCTATCTTGGCGCAGATTATCATTGAGCTTGAATGCAGCCAGTAACTGGTTTTCGCAAGCTAAATAAACGCTCAAGCCTTGTAAGTGGAGTGGAATAACTACATCCATCAAAGTGTTAGAACCAATGCGATATTCTTTGCCTGCTATATGACCAATTATGCCTTGGGCGATTAACTCTTTTGCGTTGTTAACCTCAAGCAAATCAAAATGATGTTTAAATACACTGGCGATAGGATGACTGGAAAACTGTTCTAAGCTGGCTGCTAAGGTCAATATTTGCTGATCACTCAATTCACTGAGATTATGTAATGTTTGCAATACAAACTTGCCTTCCGTCAGGGTGCCCGTTTTATCTAAGCCAACCCAATCAATGTTATTAAGCTGTTCAAGTACATCTGCCCTTTTAAGTAATACGCCTTGTTTGTTCAGGTTAGCAATCGCGCAACTTAAACTGACAGGAGTTGCAAGACCGAGAGCGCAAGGGCAGGTGGCAATCAATACTGAAATAGCCACCCAAAATGCTCTGTCACTTTCAATAAAATGCCATGTCGTAAATGAAGCCACGGCTGCAAATAAGACAAAAATCACAAAGTACTGAGCCATGCGATCGGCCAATAAGGCTATTTTAGGTTTAGCTAACATCGCCGCTTGTTGCAGTTGATTTATTTGATTAGCCAATGACAGTTTTAATGCGTGAGAGACTTCGACCACTATGGTGCCAACTTGATTGATAGTACCTGCATAGACACTATCTTGTGGATGTTTGGTAACGAGCTCAAATTCTCCCGTTAACATAGATTCGTTAACCTGAGCTACACCTTGAATCACTTTACCATCAATCGGAATAATCTGACCTACTTTGACCACTACCTGTTGCCCTGCAACTAGGGTTTTGGCCAGTACCAATTGATGTTCCCCCTTGATGAGTAGTGTTGCCATCGTTGGCATATGATTAAGTAGATTAGCTGAGATTTGTGCTGCTTTATAACGAGCGTTTTGTTCTAAAAAGCGGCTGATCAGCAGCAAAAATACAAACATACACAGAGATTCGAAATAACTTTGGCCGCTGTGGGTGAGGGTGGCGTAACAACCTGAAATATAGATACTGAGCAGAGCAAAACTTATCGGCACATCCATATTAACCGCGCCAGCTTTAAGTGCTTTCCAAGCACTTTGATAAAATCCCATCGCCGAATATAAGGCAACTGGTGTCGATAGTATTAAGCTTACCCAAGAAAAATATTGCAGAGTCTCACTATCGATATGGCCAAACCAATCAAAAAACACGCCTAAATTAAGCATCATGACTTGCATCGTCATTAAGCCCGCTAAACCTAAACGTTTGAGTAAGATTTTGTTTTCATGTTGCTGTAACGCTTCGTGTTGTTCAGGTGCAAAGGGTTTGGCGTCGTAGCCAATTTGTTGAATTTTTTGCAAGATCTGACTGAGTTTGAGCTGTTGTTCATCCCATACAACAACCAGACGTTTTGCCACAACATTAGCACCGACCTTTTTAACTCCGTTCAACTGGGATAACTGTTTTTCAATCAACCAGCCACAAGCTGCACAATTTATCCCTGCTATACTTAGCTGGATTTCACAACCTTTTTGATCTTGATGGACAAATTCATCACTGACACTTTTCTCATCAAACAAACGTAGGGCCTGTAATATATCAAGGTCACCTTCAATAACTGCTTTGGGTGCCAGTTCACTACGAAAACTGTAATAATTTTCTAAGCCGTTATGCACAATGGCTTGTGCGACGCCTTGACAGCCAGGGCAACAAAAATGACGTAACTCACCCAATACCACGGCACTAAATTGATTATTTAGATTGGCAGTGCCGCAGTGATAACAGGCTGTTTGCATAGTCAATAGAGGTAAAGTCAGATTAAAATTTTAAGGTTTAAACAGCAGGGCTTTACTCTGCGGCAAATATACAACTTGTTGAATTTTCCAACTATTGTCATGAGGGTGCAAACTAATGCGCCATTTGCCGTCAATGGCTTGTTCAATATTACCTCGGTAGATGCCATTTGCGTCTTTTAGCAAAGTAACCTTAAAATCCTTAAAGTTTTGAGTTGAATGGAAAAAATCTAATATTAAGGCCGAACCATCACCCACATCGCCTTGCACAACCTCAATTTGCACTGAATCAGCACTAAATTTCATATAGGTTTCAATATTACGTACGCGCGCTTGTTCAACTTTATGTAAATCTAAATTGATTGATCTACCTTCGTTATAATAATCGTCTTGAACTATGCTGTCTTCGCTGTCAAAAGCTAAATGCAACATGGTAAAACTTAACACCATAGAGCTAAGAGGAATAACAATCAGAAACCAAGGCCAGAACTGTTTATACCAAGGGCTCTTTTCCACAAATTGCATAATTTAGGTTTTCCAAAAATGAAGAAAATTTCTAGTGATAATAGTGATACAAAAAAAAGCCTCGGTTTACCGAGGCTAAATGCAGGGTTTTAGCTTACTTATTATGCGACAAACTATATACGTAAGCAGCCACTAAGTGAATTTTCTTTTCACCTAATGTTGTTTTAAAGCTTGGCATTACACCATTACGTCCATGAGTTAGTGTTTCAGTGACGGCTCTTTCACTGCCACCGTATAACCAGATATTGTCTGTAAGATTAGGAGCACCCATCATTTGGTTACCTGCGCCATCAGCACCATGGCAGGCAGCACAGACTACAAAGCGGTCTTTACCTTTCTCAGCCAACGAATCGTCAACCTTACGGCCACTTAGGCTTAGTGCATACTGAACAACTTCGGCAATACCATCTTCACCCATGCTGTCTAACCAAGCGGGCATTAATGCATTACGGCCATTGAGCAAGGTTTCAGTGATTTTTTCAGGTGAGCCACCATATAACCAATCATTATCGGTTAAATCGGGGAAACCACTGTTTGCACCACGTGCATCTGAACCGTGACACTGTGAACAATTTTGACTAAATAAACGTTGGCCAATTTTAAGTGCTTCAGGATCATTGATTAAATCAGGGATAGCAGTAGCAAAGTATTTATCAAATATAGGTTCGAAAGCTTCATTCGCTGCCGCTATTTCACGGTCGTACTGGTTAAGAACACCATCAGTTATATTTTTTTCTACGGCGGCTTTAGATTCTGCTAAGGATAAAATACCTTGATTTGAACTTTGCCAATTCAGTAGTCCTTTGAAATTACCTAGACCTGGAAAAAGTAATAAATAAATCAGGGCCCAAACAATACAAATATAAAATAATATGGTCCACCAACGGGGTAGCTGATTATTTATTTCGAGAATGCCATCAAATTCATGATGCATATCATCGCCTTCTTTAACCCCGGTTTTGTTGGATAAACACCAGCGAAGTAATAAATAACAACCCAAAATT
>NZ_LSNE01000005.1:537213-539762 GCF_001565895.1 Paraglaciecola hydrolytica | reverse complement strand
CCCAGCGTGATAACTGAGATCCAAATGCTCCAAAAACTACTCATCTAGTTTTGACTCCTGCTTGTTAGTTTGTGGCTCGTCTGCAAATATCAAATTTTGCGCTTCATCAAAGCGTTTTTTTGACTTTTTACTGTAGGCCCACAACACTACGCCAATAAAACAAACAAATACTAAAACCGTAAAAATACTACCACTGACAGCGTAATCCATACTATTTCAACGCTGTGCCAAGAGATTGCAAATAAGCGATCAGCGCTTCCATTTCGGTTTTACCTTTAACTGCCGCTTGAGCACCTGCGATATCTTCATCGGTATATGGCACACCAAAATCTCTGAATACAGATAATTTTTTGGCGGTTAACTCACCGTCTAAGGTATTTTTAACCAACCAAGGAAAGCCTGGCATATTGGATTCCGGTACAACATTACGAGGATTGATCAAATGGACCTTATGCCATTCGTCACTATAACGACCGCCTACACGGGCCAAATCTGGGCCAGTACGTTTAGAACCCCACAAAAATGGATGTTCCCATACTGATTCACCCGCTACAGAATAGTGACCATAACGTTCAGTCTCTGAACGGAAAGGGCGGATCATTTGGCTATGACAACCCACACAACCTTCACGGATAAATATGTCTCTGCCTTCCATTTGCAGTGCGGTATAAGGTTTTAAACCATCTACCGGTGTCATCGTTTGTTGTTGAAACATCAAGGGGGTGATTTGCGCCATACCGCCCAAACTAATTGCTACCATCATTAGAATAGTGAGCAAACCTACGTTTTTTTCGACTAGCTCATGTGCATTTTTCATTTATGGGCTCCTTAGGCTGCTTTTAATTCTGTGTCGTCTAAAACTTCACGACTTGTGTGGCCTTTAATGGTCCGATAGCAGTTATAAGCCATGATTAACATGCCAGTTACCACTAAAACACCACCGATAAAGCGCACTAGATAGAAAGGCTTAGAAGCTTCAAGAGATTCAACAAAACTATAAGTCAGAGTGCCGTCAGCATTGATTGCGCGCCACATTAAACCTTGTAGTACACCAGACATCCACATAGCAACGATATAAAGCACCACACCAATAGTGGCTAACCAGAAATGCACGTTAATTAAATAAATGCTGTACATACGCTCACGATTAAACAATACAGGGATTAAGTGATAAATGGCCCCAATTGACACCATAGCAACCCAACCTAGAGCACCTGAGTGCACGTGACCAACAGTCCAATCAGTGTAATGTGACAGGGCATTAACGGTTTTGATCGCCATCATCGGCCCTTCGAAGGTCGACATACCGTAAAATGATAGTGAAACCACTAAGAACCGTAAAATAGGATCGGTACGTAATTTATGCCATGCGCCAGACAGAGTCATAATACCGTTGATCATGCCGCCCCATGACGGAACAAACAGAATAATTGACATGGCCATCCCTAAAGACTGAGTCCAATCGGGCAGGGCGGTATAGTGTAAGTGGTGAGGACCAGCCCATATATACAAGGAGATTAAGGCCCAGAAATGCACAACGGATAAACGGTAAGAATAAACCGGACGACCAGCCTGTTTAGGCACAAAATAATACATCATACCTAAGAAACCAGCAGTTAAGAAAAAACCAACTGCATTATGGCCGTACCACCATTGCATCATGGCATCTACGGAACCGGCATAAATTGAATAGGATTTAAATAAGGACACAGGTACAACCATGCTATTAGCAACATGAAGTACTAGTACAGTTAAGATAAAGCCACCAAAAAACCAATTGGCGACATATATATGGGAAACCTTACGGATGATCATAGTACCAAAGAAGGTAATCATGTACGCGACCCAAACTAAGGCAATCAAAATATCGATAGGCCATTCTAATTCTGCGTATTCTTTAGTGCTGGTTAATCCCATTGGAAGGGTAATAACGGCCATGACGATTACAAGTTGCCAGCCCCAAAAGACAAAAGCCGCAAGTTTGTCGCTAAATAAACGAACTTGAGATGTTCTTTGTACAACATAAAATGAGGTTGCCATCAAAGCACAGCCGCCGAAAGCAAAAATTACGGCATTAGTGTGTAACGGTCGCAATCGCGAGAAGGTTAACCAGGGGGTGTCAAAATTTAATGCTGGCCAATATAATTGTGCAGCAATAAAAACACCTATTGCCATACCAATAATACCCCATACAACGGTCATCACCGCAAACTGCCGAACCACTTTATAGTTATATTCGGGATGTACTTGAATTGCATCACTCATTTAATGAATCTTCCACTTTGTTAATGAAGTGCCGACAAAAATCACACATGTATTTAGCATATTATTTACAATTAAGCTTAATTTATAAGCAATTGAAATATAAATAATAACTGGCGCCAAAAACCTTACAAATAATAATGGTATAGAGCTTAAAAAGAAAGAAAAAAGCTGCTTGTCCCTTAGCTTTAATTCCAGCAAACTTGATTTATAAACCCAATTCAGATGGTAAACATGTAAACGTGGCTCAGTCTTTGAAAACTATTATCATTTTGCCCTTATTGGTT
>NZ_LSNE01000005.1:470014-537072 GCF_001565895.1 Paraglaciecola hydrolytica | reverse complement strand
GTGATTATCATTCTTGCTGTTTATTTAAATGAAGCTGAGCCAAGCATTAACAGTGACAAACAATGTGACTTGGATAGTTCACTTATTTGCCGCTTTAAATCAGCTAACCCGCAGGCTATGCAAGTTATAGTTAAGTTTGCTAAAAAAGTGCAAGTTGAAGAGCAAAATGAAGTGATTTTAATCTTGGATCCAAATGTCATGGTGGAAAACATCTGGGTCCAAGGTATTAATATGTACATGGGTAAGGTGGCCGTTTTTGAGAAAGCTGCTTTTGACTCAAAGCCGTTCGAAATCAATCAACGTCACTTGCAGTTTTTTTTAGGTTCTTGCAGCGAAACAAAGATGCGCTGGCAGATGGTGTTGCAATTAAAAAAGGTCTCAAGGCTATCTGATATAGCACAATCTGAGACCTATTTTGTTAACTTTAAAACCGAGGTTTTTTAACGTAACTTAAGTATATTTCAGCTTATTCAACACTGGGATTGTAAATAATTTGCCAAACCAAGATGTTTAATCAAACGTAGTTGTTGTTCCAGCCAGTGAGCATGATCAACTTCAGTATCACTTAATAACACCATTAGAATTTCACGTGTAACGTAATCCTGCTCTTTTTCGCACAGGGCAATGGCTTCTTTGAGGCACTTGGCTACGGCATATTCCACTCGAAGATCGCTTTCGAGCATAGAAGGCACATCTTGACCGATAAGCAAACCATCACGAGTAACCATGTCTGGAGTGCCTTCTAAAAACAACATTCGCTCAATCAGTTTAGAGGCATGACCTTTTTCATCTTCTACTTCATGGGCGATTCTGGCATGTAACTTGTGCAGGCCCCAATCTAGGTACATCTGAGAGTGAATAAAATACTGATCCATTGCGGCTAATTCATAAGCCAGCAATGCGTTCAATTTTGCAATGATATTGCTTTTACCTTTCATGCTTAATCCTCATCCTGCATTTGTGTTTGCAAGTAATTTTGCTGCCCAAGGGTATTCAATTGATATTCTTGGGTTTCAAGCCAATCAATATGTTCTTCTTCATCGTGTAAAATTTTGCTGAGCAAATCACGCGTTACATAGTCTTGTTTGTCTTCACATAACTTGATGTTTTTTTGTAATAGAGGGATTTGCTCTGTTTGAAAGGTCTTATCACATTGCAACATTTCTGCAGGCTCTTCACCTATCATCAATTTGCCCAACATTTGCAAATTAGGTAGCCCTTCTAAGAACAAGATCCTTTCAATCAGTTCATCTGCTTGTTTCATGTCGCAGATGGACTTTTTATAACACTTTTCGTTGAGCTTTTGAAAACCCCAGTTTTTAAACATGCGGGCATGCAAAAAATATTGATTAATAGAAGTTAACTCAAAGGTCAGCACTTCATTTAAGCCTGCAATGACTTGTTTATCGCCTAACATAGCAATTTCTCGGTAATGTTTACTGGGGCAAAGTATAGCGGTTAAAAAAACTTAAAACCAATGAAACTTTGAAATTTCCTTATAAAACAATGTGATACAAAATGATAATCATTTTCATTGTGTCTTTAGTTGTTAACTAAAGTTGGTTCTAGCAGGTTCTAAAAGTTGCAAACTTTCTTCCGCAAAACCAGTGCCGGCTTCGGTAAAAAAGTTAAATACTTTGTCAGACCCTGCATCGAGTAGAGGTTGAATTTCATCTTCATAACGCGCTATTGACGCTATTTTGCCTTTGTAATTGGCATGTTGTAGTTGCTCAGTAATATTACAGATATCCTTGATAGAGGGCAGGGCCAATAAGATCAATTGGATCTTCGACAACTCCATATTTTCCCACAAATCAATATCCTCACCGTCACCGACTAAAACTTGTAGCCCCTGTTTTTGCAATTTAGCAATTCGGGCTGGATCTGCATCCATGCCCCAAACGTTATCACCTGATATGGCGTTTAAAGACGCATAAGCACCTTTACCCACTCGACCCATACCTAATACCAAAATTTCGGCGTTTTTAGGTTGTACATAGGTATCCTCTGTAAGCGGAATGGGGTTTTCGTAACGTTTAAGCATGTTTTTGTAGGTATTGTACTGGTTGTGGGAATTGCGATAGACAATACCGGTAAATACAAATGAAAAAGATAATGCCATGGCCAGAATGACTAACCAACTGGTATCCATCACACCTAGGCTGACCATTAATGCAATAACAATTAAGCCAAATTCGCTGTAGTTAGATAGGACTAAACTGGCTAAATAAGCCGTTCTGGCGCGCAACTTTAACCAAGTAAATATTTTGAAAAAAAGCACAAATTTTATTGGTATTAACACACACAGTAATAACGACGCAGTAACCAATTCAAAAGTAGGCAGGGCAGTAAAACCTATGGTTAAAAAGAAGGCGATTAGAAAAATATCTTTAAAGCTCATAAGTGATTTAGATAACTCTGCGGCTTTACTGTATTTCGCTAATAACATGCCGATGACTAAAGCGCCCAAGTCACCTTTAATACCCACTAAGGAAAATAGTTGATAACCGCCAATGGCCAACATAAAACCGGTCAGTGGTAATAGTTCACCGTGACCAACTCGTTCGAGTATTGTATTAATGAAAGGTCGCACAAAAAATAACAGCGGCAACAATAAGGCCCATAATGAGGGGATTTTACCGGTAGCAAACACCATGAATAAAACGGCAAAGATATCCTGCATAACCAGAATACCCACAGCCACTTTACCGTGACGAGTTTTTATTTCGCCACTTTCTTCGAGAATTTTGATAATGCATACAGTGCTACTAAAGCTTAAGGCAAACGCTAGTAGGGTGGCATTGAGCAAACTGAGTTGAGTAAAAACGCTTAGTCCAAACCACAATAAGGTAGTTAGTACCACGTTAACCAAGGTGATCCAAATAACAGTATGTAAGATGCTGCCAAGCCACACTTCTTTTTTGTATAGGTCGCGTACATTGAGTTTTAACCCAATGGTAAATAGCATCAAAGTAATGCCCAAATTGGCCAAAGTTTCTAAATTTGCACTGGCTTCATAACCTAAATAATTTAGGGTAAATCCGGCAATTAAAAAGCCGATAAGCGGAGGAAAACCAGCCATTTTAATAGCCAAACCAAAAATAAAAGCGACGAATATAAAGACAATTTCCAATTAACTCTCCATTTAATAATTAAGGGAAGGCAGAGACTTAAACCATAAGCACTGTGCACAATAATAGGTGCAAGATTGCGAGTCAGTTGTGTATTTTAATGCTATCTAACGTTTAATGAGTAGATTTATTACATTGTGAGCATGTAACGGTTTATAAAAATAGTAGCCTTGAAAAAGATTACACCCTGTTTTTTCCAAAAATTCAAACTGCTCTTCAATTTCAACACCTTCAGCGACAGTTCTAAGCCCTAAGTTTTGCGCTAAATTAATGATCGTTGTGACAATTTGTCCATCTTCTACAGATGTAGTGCATTCATCTACAAAGGAACGATCAATTTTTAGAATATCTATGGGTAAACGCTTCAAATAGTTTAGGGATGAATAACCCGTGCCAAAATCGTCAATCGATAAAGTAATATTAAGTTTTTTAAATTCAAACATAACCGCAATACATTGCTCAATATCGCTAAGTAAAACACTTTCGGTTATCTCTAACTCAATTAAACTGCCGTCTAGCGTGAATTTTTCTAATTGTGCTTTAATAAAAGGTACTATATTGCCTGAAATCAGATGCCTACCCGATATATTAATAGATACGGGTAACAGGGTGTAGCCAGCATCGCGCCAATGTTGAAGTTGCGCAAATGTCATTTCAATTACTTTTTCGCCTAACTGAATAATGATGTCGGACTCTTCCGTTAAAGGTATAAACTCGCCGGGCATGATTAATCCTTCAACTGGGTGTTGCCAGCGGATTAAAGATTCGAAGCTTATCACCTCTTTTAGCTCATTCACCTTTGGTTGATAAACCATATAAAATTGATCTGATTGATTAATCGCGTGGCGAATTTCCTGTTCAAAATTAAATTGCCGTAGGGCTTTATGAGCCATTTCTGGTTTAAAAAACTGAAAATTATCTCGCCCAAGCTGTTTAGCGCTATACATGGCAATGTCGGCTTGCTGAATAAGTTGCTCGGCATTAATTTCAAGATCTAAAGTAATAGCAATCCCTATGCTTATAGGAATTTTTATTTCTCTTCCTGCCAGAGTAAGCGGCTCACGCATGACTTGCAAAAACTCTTGCCCTTTAGCTCTGATTAAATCAACGCTAATTTTTCCCGAGATCATGACCAGAAATTCATCACCTCCCCAACGAGCAATAACATCGGTATTACGAGTTGATTTACTTAGTCGTCTGGCAACCTCATTAAGTAATTCATCACCGGCTTTGTGACCCAGAGTGTCATTAATTTGTTTGAACTTATCTAAGTCCATAAAATATATCGCCACAGTGCCTTGTTGCTCGCGCTGACGTTTTAAGGTTCGTGTTAACTTATCAAGTAAAAAAGTACGGTTATACAAACCCGTTAATGGATCACTGTAAGCGAGTTGTTTTAATTTTGACTGTAACTTTACTTCTCGCGTCACGTCTCTTACATGCAGGGTATATTCATTTTGTAGGTCGCTATCAAACTGTGCGCCGGTAATGGTAATTTCGGCGGGAAACTCATCATTCGAATAGCGCATTAAAATCAATGAGTTGCGACGGTTAATTAATAAGCCATTGGGAGATGAAAATTTATACTGCAAGCTAGTCGCAAATTTTTTATGATCTTGTGGGCGAATGAATAATTTCATAAAGTTTTCACCGGCAACCTGTTTGCGAAGATTGCCAAAAGTGCGTTCTGCCGACTGATTAAACTCAATAATATTACCGTTAAAATCAATCGTAAGTATGCTATCCATTGCGGAATCTAGAATAGCGCCTTTGCGTTTTTCACTGGTTCTGAAATTAATAATTGCACTGTCTCTTTTACTTATTTCGTCATTCACACGTTGTATAACACTGTTGTACTGATTCGCAATTTGCCCTACTTCAGTAAAAGGCTCTACGGGAACGGGATGCGAAAATTCACCTTTAATTTCCTGATGGTGCATGTTAGTTAATAGCTCAATTAATTCTGTTGATGCCTTATGTTCAGAGATATTCATCCCAACTAATTCGTTTTCTTTGCTTACTCTTAGTGGCTCAAAATAATTGATTAATCTAAGTAACAGGTAACTTAGGCCAAAGGTATAGACGCCTATAGTGACCACCCCCAAAAGTTGAGCGCCAAATTGTTCAATTCGACTTAAACCCGTTGCAAGTATGTTGAGGTCTGAAAATAGCGCAACGGCTAGTGTGCCCCAGATACCAGCAAAGAGATGAGTTGCAACTACCCCTAAAGCATCGTCAATTTTGATGCGTATGATAAAACTTGTACCACTTACCAAAACCACACCGGCAACTATGCCGATAATGGCGGAAGACTGCGGACTGACAGCATGACAAGATGCAGTAATCGCCACTAGACCTGCGATAACGCCATTCATGATGAATGTGACGTCTACGTAACGATGGTAGTAATAATGACAACATGCGGCGGTTACCCCTCCCCAAGCCGCAGCTAAACTGGTATTAAGTAAAATTCCGGGAACCTGAGAATTGAACATCATGGTACTCCCGCCATTAAAACCAAACCAACCTAACCAGATCAATAGAGTCCCAAGTACACTCATTGGTATGTTGCTGCCAACAGGGAAGGGGGTTGGAGAGTTGAATCGACCTATACGTGGGCCAATAATAATAACTGCGGCTAATGCGACCCATCCGCCCACAGAATGGACTACCGTTGAACCGGCAAAGTCAATAAAACCAGCTTGTTGTAACCAGCCTTGATTATTCACATTATAAAAAGATGCCCACGCCCAATGTCCAGATACGGGATAAATTATCGAGGTCATTACAAGGGTTGCAAATATGTAACCTCGAAAAGACATTCGTTCTGCTACTGCACCTGACAAAATAGTCGCGGCAGTGCCACAAAACATCATTTGAAAAATGAAAAAACTGATCTCGTAAGGACTATTGTTTGCACCAAAATAGAACGCAGATGTACCGATAATGCCATTCAGACTATCGCCAAACATAAAAGCAAAACCAAAAAGCCAAAACAAAATTGCCGCAACAACAAAGTCAGCAATATTTTTAGCCGCTACATTGATACTGTTTTTACTGCGTATTTTCCCACTTTCCAGACACAAAAAACCTGCCTGCATTAAAAATACAAGCATTGAACACATTAATAACCAGGCATATTCCATTTAAGACTGCTACTACTTTGATAATTACTAAGCCTTATGCAATTAATGTGCAGACATTAGCTAAGGTTCTAATTTTTAATGTTTTTTGATTAAATTTAATGTATTTAAACGTGTGAAATTACGAAGCTATTTTTCTGTAGAGAATATAAATCGCCTTACTGCTATCGACAGTTAAAAAACAATAATGTTATATTATAACAACTATGCAGAGCACCTCATTACATCGCTTTAAGACTCGAACCACACTAGTGAGATATTTACTGGTGCTTTCGTTGTTGCTGAGCATTGGCATGAGTATGTTGACTGAGGGGCATAATCCCGCTCATGTACTGCAAGCTGACCAACATTGTGCTCTATGTATTCATGCACACAACATAGATCATTCGTTACCCACTAATACTGCTCCATTGTTTGCGCCTTTGTTATCGGACTTTAGTGCCGAATTAACAACGATACATTATGTTGAAACCTTTGTTAGAACTAGCGGAAACCGCGACCCTCCCCACGTAAGCTGAACCCAATCGATAGTTTTTTTAGCGCTGCTTATCAATAGATAAAGCGGTGATTTTGATATGTATTTCAGAGATTATGTCATGACTTTTAAGTTCTCCCCCCTATGTTTAGCGGTAATAACTGCTATGAGCGTTATAACAGTAATAAGCGGCAATGTGCATGCTGCAGATAAAGAAATTCAAAAAGACGAACACGATATAGAAACCTTATTGATTACTGCATCACCGCTCAAACGCACTGTACTAGAGTCGAGTACCCCTGTGACAGTGATCAGCGGTGAACAGTTGGATCAAAACCAAGCTGCAACCTTAGGCGAAACTCTTAAAAACATTCCAGGCGTCAACAGTTCTTATTTTGGTCCAGTTTCCAGTAGCCCCATTATTCGTGGCCTTGATGGCCCGCGTATTAAGGTAGTGCAAAACGGTTTGGATGCATCGGATGCCTCACGTGTTGGTCCTGATCATACGGTGTCGACGGAATCCTCAACTGCCACCCAAATTGAAGTACTCCGTGGTCCCGCGACTTTGCTCTATGGTAGTGGTGCTATTGGTGGCGTGGTCAATGTAGTAGACAACCGATTACCACAACAAGCACTAGACGGCTTACAAGGTAAAATGGGAGTCACCTACGACTCAGTTTCCAATGAAAATACCTACACGACTGATCTTAATGGCGGAGTGGGGGCTTTTGCCTGGCATTTCGACGCATTCAGCCGTAAAACCGATAATTATAAAATTCCAGGTGAAGCGAGTATTGAAGAGCATGAAGAGGACGAGCATGAAGATGAAGAAGAGCACGAAGAAAGCAGTGGTTATCTTGAAAACTCGGCCATTGATGCACAGGGTTTCACCTTAGGAACTGGTTGGATCACCGATGATTTTCGTTTAGCCCTGTCTTATGGTCGACTTGAATCAGACTACGGAATTCCGGGGCATGCTCACCATCACGAGGAAGATCATGTGGAAGATGAAGAAGAGGGGCATGAAGAAACTGAGCATGAAGAGGAAAGTATCTACGCCAGTTTAGAACAGAATCGTGTGCAAAGTGTCGCCGAGTGGCTGAACTTAAGTGGTCCATTTAGCGCGGTACATTGGCAAAATGGTTACACCGACTATCAACATAGTGAAATAGAAGGTGGCGTTGTCGGTACTACCTTCACCAATAAAACCTTAGAGTCTCGTTTGTGGGCAGAACATAAGCCTTTATCAGGCTGGAAAGGCGTGGTTGGTTTGCACTATAACAACATCGAGTTTGCCGCCGAAGGCGATGAGGCCTTTACTCCCTCTACCGATAGTAAAAGTTTGGCTTTGTTTGTCTTAGAAGAGAAAAAAGTTGGAAATTTATTGTGGCAATTAGGTATGCGCGTTGAAAATATTAGTCATCTTCCTGATAACAGTTTTTTTGCAACACTAGAACACGAAGACGAAGAGCATGAAGATGATGACCACGCAGAAGGCCACGATATTGACTTTGAACAACAAAATTACACTGCTTTCAGTGCATCAGCAGGCGTGGTTTGGACTCTCAATGACAATCAATCCTTCGCTTTTAATTACGCATTTTCAGAGCGTGCACCTTCAGCCTCAGAAATTTTTGCCAATGGTCCTCACATAGGCACAGGAACTTATGAAGTTGGCGGTGGTTTTGCTCTGCATTATGAAGAGGATGAATATGTGCTAGAGCGAACCGAGGCCAATATGGATAAAGAACAATCCAATAATATTGACCTGACATATCGCTACCACAACAACTATCTAACGAGTTCTATAAGCGTGTTTTACAATCAAGTTGACAACTATGTGTTTCAACAAGATACAGGTTTAGTGGTTAGTGATGGCCATTTTCATGCCCATGATGGCGAAGGTGATGAACACGAAGAAGAGCTAGGTCATGGGCACGAAGACGAACTGCCGGTTTATTTGTTTGCTCAGCAAGACGCTAAACTGTATGGCTTTGAAGCCGAAGTAGATTGGCATTTTGCTGATAATTGGCGTATTGATACCTTTGCTGATTACAGCCGAGTTAAACTCGATGATGGCAGCAATGCCCCCCGTATTCCGCCAATGCGAGTTAGTTCATCACTCCACTTTGAGTATGACGATTGGCATGCAGAAGCAGGCATTACTCACTATAGCAAACAAGATAAAATAGCGGCTGATGAAACAAATACAGCAGGTTATACCCTTGTTTCTGCCAGCGTAAATTATTATCTACCCACAGATTTTGCTGACATCAGCATTTTTGTTAAAGGGGATAACTTAACAAACCAAGAAGCGCGAGTGCATTCGTCATTTATAAAAGATGTGGCTCCCTTGCCAGGACGTTCTATTAAAATTGGGCTTAGAGCGACATTCTAAACCTTGCCCAAAAACGTAAAAGGGAGCTTTATGCTCCCTTTTATATTTTGCTATTTGCCATTTAATTAAATTGTTTTATATCGAGCATAGTCGATAAGGCACTGAGTTCCTCAAGTAATTTATGTTCTCGAATTTTCAGTTCACCTAATTCAAAGGTAATTTCAGTTTCTCGTTGTTTGACTTGGGCATAAGACATTTTGTTGTCTATTGGGCCTTGTTGCTCTCGCATTTGTTTAGCGCGTTCAGCGCGATCTAATAACTCTAACTTTTCAGAAAAACGACTAAGGGAATGAACATTGACACTTAACCCCAAATCTAAACATTGCTCGTAGATTTTTTGATTTTGGCGATAATTGTTTTGCCTTATAAGCTGTTTAATAATTTCAACTTGTTCGGCACGTGATTTTCCACTGAGCATTTTGTGCAATACCTACTGTGTTTTTATTGGTTTACCAGCGTCATAGTAATTAGACAGACATGGGCAGTTTGCAAAATGATTTTACATGACAATTGTTTTATCTTAAGCAAAATATTCAGCATGACGTAAATTTACAGTAAAAAAAGGGCTAGCACCGCAACAGGAAACGGAACTAGCCCTTTAGGGAGTCACTACTTGTGTTTTACAAATATTTATTTCCCAAAACTATCCACAGTGATTTACCAGCAACTAGGCTCTTTAAGCATTACAACTCGTAAGTTGCCATGGTAACTTTTAACAAATGTGGAACTGAGGTGAAATTGAGCCCCCAATCTGTTTGATCGCCATTCCATACCCGCTCAAAAATCCATTTACCATCCTCAAAGTGACCTTCTTCAACTCGCTCAATCATGTGGTGTTTATCGACTATTTCAGTAGAGGGAGAAAAACTTACACGGGCGCGTAAGGCCGTCACTAAATATTCGTTTTCCGATAACTTGGCGATAAGAGCGCCGCCTGATGCAGGTGCATTACCAATGGGTGGGTCGATCCAAAACATCTTACGACCATAAGTTACCTCGGCATTCCATAGACCCAAATCAAGAGTTTGGGTAAATAAGGCAGGATCGAGCTCTACTGCAGATACAGGGATTTGCTCTTCAGTTGTATTGGCATTCCAGATACTTTGTTTTTCGGTTAGCGAGTCATGAGGTTCGGCCACGCCCCATACTTTGTTTTCAAAACTCAAGGTTGCCCACACATCAGCAAAAGGTCGCATCAGCGAGTAGATTTCAGCAAAGGGGGCAATAGTTTCATCACTCATGCTTTTGGCACCTAATGGATAATTGGCATAATCAGTGAAATCCATACCAAAAGGCGCAAAACCTATCCCCTGATAGCCCATAGCGGTAAAAAAGTAACGGGCGTAAGGCTGATCATTACCTATTTCAGAGATAAATAAAGGGTTATCCTGTCGCGAATATAACTCCATGACTCTATCCACAGTAAGGTGATCGCGGAAGTAAATATCAGGACTTATCATATCGATAGAAGGCGCGGCAATTTTCCATAAATCGATAACGTTATCGGTGGGACCGCCCATTGAATAGCCATCACCGGGATAAAAGGGATTACGTAAGGCGACGTTGACATTCATCGGTAAATCTTTAACGGCTTTACCTGCAATCGCCAGTTCTTCACAAAATTTAGCAATGTACCAAGCATGAAAATATTCATCAGCGTCTTTGTTAAAAACTTCTGACCAGCTGCCACTTTTGACCTTTAAAGTATCAACAAGCTCTTGCGGAACCATTTGTTCAAATTGGCTTTGCGCTAGTTCAGAAAAATCACGTTTTGAACCATAGGTGCCCACTTCATTTTCGATTTGTACCATGATCACTGTGTGTTGTTTGTCATGGCTTTTTAGATACTCCATCAACTTAACAAAGGCTTTTTTATCCGCTTCTAGTGTATTTTTACCCAAAGGGGACATGGAATTTAAACTGCTGCCGTCTTTTTTAACCACGCGCGGAAAACGTTGGTTATCCAGTTTTACCCAACTTGGCGCATAGTGAGGCGCGTTGTTTTTCCATGTTGCAAACCACAATAAATTCAGGCGTATATCACGCTCGCGAGCTTCGGCGAGTAAAACATCGAGATAAGAAAAATCAAATTGGCCCTCGATAGGCTCAACTTGCTCCCAAGCCACCGGAATACTTAAGGTATTAGCCGACATTTGTTCAACCACTGACCAGACTTTAGCAAGGGCGGCAGGGTAATTGGCTGAATTATTCGACTGAGCGCCTAACACTAAATAAGGTTTGCCATCCACCATAAACGCATGTTTGCCGTTTTGCGTGACAATTTCTGGCATTACATGGGTTTGTTTGCTGTCACTATTAAACATTGTGGAGTCAGTGGATTGGCAGGCATTGAGCAAACTCAAACTTAATAAACTGATGCCTAAGGCATGTATTGAATGTTGCTTAAACAGCGACTTTGTTGCTTTTACTATCATATCTGTCTCATTAAATGGCTTTTAGTTGTAAGGTCGGTAGTGACTTAAACACTGTTGTATTTTTAGGCTAAGTTGGAGCAAAAACTGTCGAGCATTGCTTTTATCAAGGGCATCGAGTACAGGCTCATAACCATGGCGGTCTAGCACCTTATGTTTTAACAGCGTGAGCCAACGAATCCGCGAAACTAAAGGGTTAAGTTCACTGGCCACACGACCACTGCTACTAAATAAAGTTATTTTTTGTTGCAGTATTGCGGGTAATTGTTGCTGCGATAATTGCCACGAAAACGATGGTTGACCTTCAGCATAAAGCAACATCAGCAGGCTATAATCCAAGGCTTGTTGATAGTCTTTGGCAATTCGACGATTTAATTCAGCGCTATTGGTAGCTAAGCAGGCTTTACCTGGAAACAGATCAAGTAGTTTACTAATGCTGCGCTGACACAATATTAAATTGCTAAAAGGCGAAGAGCCCAAATAACCCGCTGTAGTGCCTAGGGCAAAACAGTTTTTAAACATGGCTTGTTCAGTGTAAGCATATTGCACTTGTTTAAGCTCTAATGGCTCACTTTGAGGTGCAAACTTGCGTAGCTGGTACTGAGCCTGTTCATCAGAGGTGCTTGTACTTGCATAATACAGACTGATTTCATGAAATTGCGGCATAAAACTGATTTCAACAATACCCTCTGCAGTGGCAATAAATTGCTGATAGGGTTTAGCTTGTTGGGTGATATTAAGCCTCGTGCTAATTTTTTTATCAAAGGGAATTAACGTCGCGCAATCCACATAAGGTCGTTGTTGATTTATTTCATTTAATACGCCAGTTGGGCCACTGTTATCCAGCACTAAATCAGCATCTATAGTTGTACCGTTGTCGAGCTCAAACTGCTTAATAAAACCATTTTCACTGTGATAGCGAATATCGCTGACTGTCGCCTTGATCAGTTTAACGCCAAGCTGGCTGGCCGCACCCTGCATAAAACGTAAATAGGCTTTAGCATCCAGATTAAGGGAAGGAGAAAAGCCCGCGGCTATTTCATCTTTGCTGTTAGCTGGTAAAGCTAATAATGATTTTTGTGCAGCAAGGGCACTAAGCGAGTAGGGGCTAATATCGTCAATCTCTAACCATTGCAGGACTTGATGTAGTTCGACCGTGCAAAAATTTGGCAGAGTATTTTCACAGCCGATAAAATAATCTGAATGCTGGGCTGAAAAATTAGTTAACTGTGTAGCAGAACACAGCTTGGCACTGCCATTGACGAGCAGTTGTTTATCTTGAATTCCTAAAAGCCGATGAAAATCGAAAAGATGTGCAGTGCAATGAATAACTGCTTCGTTTGCGCTTTGAGTTAAAGACGGTTGGTTTAACGGACGCTCGTTTAAAAGACAATCCAGTACCGTAATATTGACTTGTTGGCCTTGTAAACCACGTGCTAATCCAACGGCAGCGCACCAGCCAATAATATCAGCGCCAAGGATGACGATGTTTTTAATTGCGCTATTTTCTTGGGGCTGTAGATTTGACCAACTCATCGTGTTCCCCTAGTCAGCAACTCTTGAATGTAATCGTCTGCCTGAGGAAAGGTAGCAAGCATAGATTGGATTTTGTGGCGGTGATTGGCCATCAATTGCTTTATTTGCTCTGCATCGATATTGTCGAGCCGAGCATCATAGTGCTGAGGAATTATATTCTGACCTATACATACCGCAGGCCATACACCAAACTGCGCAAGATCAGTGCGACCTGACTCTGCAAATAAAGTGAGGAGATGTTGTAATTCATCTGGGATGGCCATGTTGCGGCAGTAGTCCCAAAAGGGTGAATCATTGCGTTTAGTGACATGAAAATGCAGAATAATAAAGTTGCGGATCAGCTCATATTGCTGACAAATACTGCGGTTGTATTCATTCATCTCAGCTTGGCGAAATGCCTTATCTGGGAAGAGCTCAAGGAGTTTGCTTACCCCCAGTTGAATTAAATAAATACTGGTGGATTCTAAGGGTTCTAGAAATCCAGAAGATAAACCAATAGCCACCACATTTTTTTGCCACGAATATTGGCGCCGACCGGCTTTAAAACGCAGTATTTTGGGATTGGCTAAGGCTTTACCGGGCAAAGAATTCATTAGTATATCGGTAGCGTGTTGATCGCTTAAAAACGCACTGGTGAATACATGGCCGTTACCAATGCGATGTTGCAAGGGGATTTGCCACTGCCAGCCTGACACTCTGGCCGTTGCCTGAGTATAAGGTTGCAAAGCAATTTTGCCCTTACTAGAACTATGATCACCAGGAGCATGCTCGCAAGGTGCGGCTACCGCGCTATCTGTTGGTAACCATTGGCTCCAATCAAGGTAAGGTGTATTTAAGGTACCATCTATCAAAAGTGCCTTAAAACCACTGCAATCAATAAACAAATCACCCTCTATGGTTTGGCCACTTTCAAGAGTGATACTCTGAACAAAATCATTAAGATGCTGATTGACCTTAACCACTTTTCCTTCAATTCGTTGTACTCCACGTTGCTGAGCGTAGTCACTCAAAAAAGCTGCATAAGCAGAGGCATCAATATGGTAGGAGTAAGTGTAATCGGCAAATACCGTAGGTTTATTTGACGTTGAAAGTGGAAATTTACCCGCAAAGCCAGCCATCGCAGCAATAGAGTATTGCTCAAGCCCATAGGTTTCACCCAAACTACGGGCTTTTAACCAGTATTGATGAAAATCAATGCCTTGAGTGATTTCGCCATGTTCGCCAAAGGGATGAAAATAGCTGTCGCCAATGTTGCCCCAATCATTAAATTTGATGCCGAGTTTAACAGTTGCATGGGTCTTTTTGATAAAAGTGGCTTCATCAATACCTAAGGTTTGATTAAATTGACGAATATGGGGAATAGTCGATTCGCCAACTCCCACAGTACCAATTACATCAGACTCAACGAGAGTGATGCGGCAAAGTTTTTGCGGTAAACGGTTGGCCAGAGCAGCAGCTGTCATCCAACCAGCTGTACCCCCACCCACTATGACTATATGTTCAATATTTGCTGACTGCATATCTCTCGAGCTTGTAATCAAATGATAAGATTGTTTTTAATATCAACACTATAACGCCATTTATTTCGAAAATGCTGTTACTACATTATTTTTAAATAAACGCTCAGAAAATAACTTACTTAAGTAGGTTATTTAAAAATAATGGTTTCAATAAAAAGGCACCCGTAGGTGCCTCTACATTACTTATGAATCGCTTAGAAATTTGCGGTTAAAGCCAATGAATAACGTGTGTCATTCATATGGTAAGCCGAATAATGATCGCCTGAATCAGTTTGTTTAACGATATTTTTGGTTACTGTATTACTTAAGTTGTTAGCGTTAAGTGAAACAGTAAAGGTATCGTCTATTTTATAAGATATAGAACCATCTAAATAACCACCAGCCGCGTTGAGCACTGGTAAACGCCAGTCGATATTATCGCCACTGCCGTCAACATAACCACCAGAACTAAGTGGGATTGAACCATTAAAACCGTTGGCACCAACAGAGGTTAAAAATTCACTACGCCAGTTATAGGCTAAACGAACAGTGATATCGTATTTTTGATAAATACCCACTACGTTATAGGCATTTTTAGAGATAGCTTTAAAGGGTAACTCGTAGTCATAGGGCATACCGTTGGTATCACGAGGTGCACTATCCGCGTTAACAATACTACTACTATCTATGTAGGTGTAGTTGGCACTAATACCTAAACCATCAAAGGGCGAGGGCAGGCTGGTAAAAAAGTGGTTTACACTAATCTCAGCCCCTTTAATTTTGGCCTTACCTTCACTCACTGGGCGTTTGATTTGGTAATCCTGTTGAGGATAGCCCTCGGCACCGTAACTCTCGGTGACAAATTGGTCTACTTGATCACCTTTAATGTCTTTGGTAAACAATGCTAAATACATCGAACTTGAATCGGTATAATACCATTCTAGCGATGCATCAAACTGGGTGGAGGTCATCGGGTCTAAATAGGGATTATAAGTCGATTCACCGGTTTTACGATAATCAGCCGCGGTAGGGATAATCGGGAGCCCAGTACTAGGATCTATTAACGGACCGCCTGTTTCTGGATCAAAAAAATCATCGCGTTTTTCATCAGGTATGTTTGCACTTAAAGCTAAGCTTGAACGCAAACTACTAAAGTCAGGACGAGTCATCGCTTTTGCTGCTGCAAAACGTAAAAACAAGTCTTCACGTAGTTCAATTTTAACGTTTAAGCTGGGTAGTAGATTATTATAAGAATGTTCGGCTGCTCGCTCTTCGTAAGCTCCTTCGCCAAACAATAGTCCATTAGGGAAGGTAAGATAGCCAAAAGCCGTATTGTCGGTTTTGACATAACGCACGCCCATATTACCGCTGACGGGGAACTTTAAGTTGTTCAGTTCAAAATTAGCTTGCACATACACGGCAGAGGTTTTTTCTTCTTGCGAGTTGTACCACTGCTGGTCATCTAGATTTCGAGGTTGCCACGTAGCGCCGTCGGGGTCAAACCAGCCATTATCTACGTAGGTTATTTTGTCTTTTACTTCTTGGTAACTGCCTTGTTGGAAACCTTCAGCGTAGTGGGCGATAGGCGCATATAGATTGGCAGGTGCAGCTACATCACCTTGGAAAAAGTTATTAAATTCATTGAGATGCATATCTGACTCAAGCGGGTTCGCACCACTTTCAATCAGTCCAGAACTGTATAGCCAGTTACCTACTGCGCCCCAGTTATAACCCGAATCGAAGTTATCCGAGGTTGATTTGGTAAAACGCGCACCGGTTTTGATAGAAGTGATAACACTGTCTTCTAAAAAGTACTCATAATCTGCCGCCGCTGTGGTCATATCTCCAGCGTTGTCATATTGGTTGTCCATCAAAAAATCCCATACATAATTGTCAGGATTTGCTAAATGAACGGGATCCGATGTAACCGAAGGCAAACTGCCAGATAAATCGATATCAATATAAGGAACGCGAGTCGCCACGGCCACTGTTGAGTCGATCCCTTTTGATGTAGCGTCAACACGTTGCAATGAGAACTTGAACGCTGAATTGTCGTTGAAGTATTTGTACTCTAGAGAAATGTCACGAGTCTGAGCATTTTGTGCAGAAACGCGGATGTCAGAGCCCATAGCAATATCGCTTGCTGCTGTTAGTCGTCCCTTTTTCATAACGCCCATGCTGTCATAAACACTGTCTGCAGAGGCGGTTACTTCAGTAATATCATTGCTGACAAAAATCGCATCTTCGTCCCAGCGCATATCATATTCACTGTTAAAATAGGTCAGTACAAATTCGTGATTTTCTTGTGGAGCCCATTGCAACGCCACGTATTGCCCTGAACGTTCGCGATTAAAATGCATGGTACGCCAGTCGGCACCACGGGGAACAAAGACTTTTTCACCTTCGTGCGCTGGCATATTGTCGCGAGAGAAATAAGGACGGACATAAATTGAATCGTTGCGGGTAGACAATTCTGAAAATGCAAAATCGGCTAAAAAGCCAAACTTACCGGCCTTGGTATCCCAAGTATTGCTGTAAAGCGCCGAATAAGCAGGTGTGGTTTCTTTAATCATGTCGCCATAGTTGGCTTCCAAACTAAAGGACATTTTTTGTCCATCGTAGTGAAAGGGTAACTTAGTTTCTAAATCGATAGTGCCAGCTAAACCACCTTCGACCTGATCGGCAGTAGGGCTTTTGTATATGTTTACCGCGTTTAAAAGCTCAGGAGGAACATCACCAAAACTGAGTGTACGGCCACCATTAGCGCTAAACGAACTACGGCCATTCAATTCACTGCGTACCTGCGATAAACCTCGTACAATAACGCCGTTACCTTCTACTGAAAAATGCTCGGGGTCGCCAAGGGACATATAACGGTCGATAGATACACCTGCAACACGTTGTAAGGTTTCGGTAATACTGCGATCAGGTAGGGCGCCTAAATCATCAGCACTAATACCGTCCATGATTTTATTGGAGTTTTGTTTTCTAGCCTGAGCCGAAATCATACTTGAACGTAGACCTGTTACTTCAATAACTTCAGTTTCGGCATTAGCTTCTTCTGTTGCAGCGTCCTGAGCAAGGGCAAGTCCAGGCGTTAAGATGCCTAAGGCACCTAATACGCATAGGGATGTTTTAGACCTTTTGTATAAATTGCCCAAAGGGCTATCAAAGGTAAGGTATTTACTTTTCATTGTTTGACTCCAGCTTATGTATGTGTGAATTTTTGTTGGTTCTATTAAATATGGTTGACTAATTGAGTGGCTCCGAACTAACCAGTAAGCGGTAATTCACGCCACTTTTGGCTATAAAATTGAATCCATCTGGTCGTTTTTGCATTGTTATAAGATTGCCTTGCTTGTCCCTTAGCTGGCTAACATCAGTGCAATCTGTGCATCTGATGTTTATGATTTGACTGTGCTGACTATTAAACATGGCATGTTGTAATTTGCCGTTCAGCCACGCGAGTTCCACCGTGATTCCGCCTCTGGCTTTTAAGCCGCTAATCTGACCATTTGGCCAAGCTGAAGGTAAAGCCGGGAGTAAATGAATTTCGCCTAAATGACTTTGCAATAACATTTCAGCGATGCCAGCGGTGGCACCAAAGTTCCCGTCGATTTGATAAGGGGGGTGATTGTCCCACAAGTTTTTAAGGGTGCTGTGCAATAACTGTTCGCTTAATACTTTGTGTGCCCGATCACCATCTAACAAACGAGCCCAAAAGTTTATTTTCCAAGCTTTACTCCATCCTGTGCCACCATCACCACGACTATTAAGGGTAGTAAGGGCAGCTTGAGCCAACTCGGGTGTGGTTAAAGGTGATAACTGATTACCAGGATGTAAGGCATATAGTTGTGAAACATGACGATGTTCTGAGCTTTTATCATCCAGATCTTGACGCCACTCCTGTAATTGCCCCCACGAGCCAATAAGTAGACCGGGGGCGAGATTAGCGAGCACCTTACTGATACGTTTCTGGTTTTCTGCATCGCCGACAATGCCAGCAGCTTCACTGGTATTAGTTAACAGGTCGTAGATGATTTGCTGAGACATTGCCGCACCAGCAGTAAAATTACCGTGCTCAGGTGAGTAACTAGGGCTGATTAACCAGTTACCTTGTTGGTCTTTTTGTAAAGTGCTTAACCAAAATTCACTGGCCCCTAACATCACTGGATAAGCGCGCTGTGTCAAAAAGTCTTGATCTAAGGTGAAGCGGTAGTGTTCAAAATAATGTTGGGCCATCCATGCCGCACCTTCTGGTTGCCAGAATGCAGTTGGCCACGCAATTAACCCTGTAAACCCCCAAATGTTGGTGTTTAACAACAAGGTCCAGCCTGGTGCGTCAAATAAACGCAGGGCGGTTTGTGCGCCGGGCTCCACTAAACTATCTATAAAATCAAAAAGAGGTGGAAGGGTTTCAGGTAAGTTTGTTACATCGGCCAACCAATAATTCATCTGCAAATTGATATTAACGTGATAATCCGCGCTCCAAGGAGCATGTTCGTATTGGTTCCATACCCCTTGTAGATTAGCGGGCAGGGAGCCGGCGCGAGACGAACTGATCAACAAATAACGGCCGTATTGAAAATACAATACTTCCAAAGCACGATCTTGTTCAGCAGTATTGCTAGATTGGTAACCAGCCAATAATGCTGGTGTACTCAACGTTGTTGCCTGCTGCTTGAGATCTAAGGTGACGCGCGAGAATAACTCCCTGTAATCGTTTTCATGATTAGTCAATAAATTTTCGTAAGTCAGGCCAAGTAATTTTTCCTGAGATTGTTGTGCTTTGCTAAGGGCGTCTGTTCCACGATAGTTTGGATATTGCTGACGATAATTGGTAGTAGCCACAACGGTATACCAAAGCTCATCGGCACCGATAATTTCAACACTATTTTTGTGCTGAATAGTTTTACCATTTTTGTGATGAAAGCTAAGTATTGACGCGTATTGTAGGCCGTTATCGTTTAATACCCCTTGCAAAGTAATCTGCTGGTCGGACTGCGAATAATTCACCGAGCGATTAGGCGCTGTAACCATACTGAGGTTTAAATGGATCTTGCCTTTTTGGCTGGCACAGATTCGTGTAACAATCGCCTGATCGGGATAACTAACAAAATACTCTCGTTTATAAACAACATCATTTTCAGTAAACGTAACACGAGCCACTGCACTGTTTAGCTGCAGTGAACGTTGATAGTTGCGGATGGCCTTTTCATTATGGAAGAAATTCATTTTTACCGATGCAAAACTTTGGTAACTGCCATAACCTTGATAATCACGACCTAGTACCTTGGCAACTTCTTCAGGTGTGAGTTGGTTTTGTTCGCTCAATTGGTTTTGAATAGACTTTAGTTTTTGCGGGTAATCACTGCCTGCCGGGGGTAAGCCAAAATCATAACCTTGTTTACTTTGTGGACCACCTGTCCATAAGGTTTTTTCGGCAAATTGTAAGATGTCTTCATTAATACCGCCCATGACATTAGCACCCAAAGCGCCGTTACCAATAGGCAGTGACTCACTTTCCCAATCTAATGCAGGCTGAGTAAAACTCAATGCTAATGGCATTGGCAAAGTGTCTGCCCAGGCACTAGATGTAACATATATCAGCAATACACAACTAACATAACTGATGATTAAACCTGAAATTTTATGTTGCCAAGAGCTAGTTTGAATTGCTTGTGACACAGCATTACTCAATTACCTATTATAATATTGTAATACTATTTGTTATGTGTATGTTAATCAAAGCAATATTTACATATAAAAAAATATATCAAATACAAAAATAAAAATAATAAAGATGTTTAGTAAAAGAGTAGGTTTAATTGTTGGTATATCGGCATGGATATCCAGATCTAAGCTGGGTAGTCTATGAAAGAGTTTGAGTAAAAA
Organism: Paraglaciecola hydrolytica; assembly: GCF_001565895.1. GTDB lineage: Bacteria > Pseudomonadota > Gammaproteobacteria > Enterobacterales > Alteromonadaceae > Paraglaciecola > Paraglaciecola hydrolytica. The sequence continues at coordinate 516,563 of NZ_LSNE01000005.1, read as the reverse complement.
AGGAGTTTGAGCACAAGAGCCACACTAGCATGTATAAATTGCTGGTGTGTAGAATTGCTGGATTAGATCAGAATATCGCACCTAATTTGCGTGAGATATTGATGGCAGTTTCTTTTGTTGCAGCAATAGCGCTATTAATATTAACAGTATTTAAATCACCAATATAATGCAGATAGGGCACTACTAAGCACGCCACCAATTCATTTTCGTAGCCATAGACAGGAAAGCCAATATCTTCAACACCTTGAATTTGTTTACTCAACATTCGCTCAAAGCCTTGATTGCGGACCACGCTGATAACGTTTGCCAACTCACCTTTAGTGGCATCGACTGCTAATAATTCGAGTATTCTTTGTTGTTGTTCTTCTTTGGAAAACGCAATAAATATATGCCCAGAACAAGAATTCAGTAGTGGAGATTTGGCACCCAAACGTATGGAGATTAACTTATCCATAGGGCTGTCTTTTTGCACAATTACTAAAACATGATTATTGGAGTTAATGGTCAAATGGCAGGATTGCTCGATGTTTTTCGCTAATTTTTCCATTTCGAGCGAAGCGGCTTTAACTAACTTTTGTACAGGCACATGTTGATGGGCTATCTCGAAGAGTTTCATCGATAGCGAATAACGATCACTATCGGCATCAAACTTTAAATAAGTTCGTCGTTCTAGTACCAAAACCATTCTAAATACTTCAGAAACAGATTTTTTTAACGACAAAGCGATATCTTTAAGTTTCAAACCCTCTGGTTCACCGGCTAATAACTCCAGAATGTCTAAGCCTTTTTCAAGAGCTGGTGCGGCGTACTTATTAACGGATTCAACTTCTGAATTTTTATCTTTCACTAAGAAAACCTTTACAAAATTTATGGAGTGGATAGCGCTAGTTGCTGATTATATTGTTGTTTTAATATCAATTGAGCAATAGTTACACTACAAAATTAGTAACGCTATATCTATTAAAAGTTAGTTGGCTGCAAGTTCCATAAGCTGATTTGGCCGTTATGTTTTTTAAAAAACCACTTACAAAAAAGGAATATTAAACGATTTATGTATTTACATAGCGCTTTTGCAATTTTATGTTTAGCTCGGCTACCCGCGATATTCAAACGGGGGATAATGTGCATATGAATAATGTCAAAAGTGATTATATTGCCAGCCATACTCGTCTTGGACAAACCAAACAATCAGAAGGAGATACTAACTGATGCAGGGATATTTGCGTAAGGATGGTCGTAAAGGCATTAGTAACATTACGTTGGGGTTGGCTTAGGTCAAAAACCACCAGTTTATTTAGATCATGGTGACCATATCAAACTATCCATCTCGGGTTTAGGTGAACAACAGCAAAGGGTTGTAGATTTTCATCGACAAACTATGTAAGTCACTTAAGCTGTTGGAAACGTTGGTGAGGTCATTGGTTAAGACCTTAAAACTAAATTAAGGAATTGTAATGGAAAGTAATAACAAACTTTGGTTGGCAGCACTGGGTTTTACCTCGTTGTTAGTGGCTTGTGTACCAGAGGCGACAACTGTTAATCAACAGGCAAATATCGTTTTGTACCAAGGTCAAAATAGCGATTCAGCTAAACTTGGGATTAAAAGTCACCAACATGAGCTAGCAGTTGTTGGGGATTTTGCTGAACTGCCTGATGGTTTAGTTTCTATCAAAACCATAGACAAAGATAAGCAAAAAGATGCGTTATTACTTAACTTTAAAGACAGTTGGTCTTCCGGTTTATATTTTAACAGCGATGGTCTGGATATCAGCAGTTATGTCGCAACTGGCACGGTTGAGTTTGATTTGCGCGTGGACGATATTCAGCAAGGCAAGCTTGATTTAGTGGTCAATTGTGAACAAAATTGCCAGCATGTTTACCGCCTTCGTGAGTGGGCGCAAGAACATCAGGATAAAGGCTGGCAGCATTTATCTATTCCCTTAAAATGCTTAGTGGATGCTAAAGCTGATTTAACTCAAGTAACTAAGCCCTTTAATTTCAGTACCGGTGGTAAAGGCCAATTAGCTTTGGCTAACGTAGTGATTAAAGCACAAGGCCAGGCCAATCAGCCCTGTCATACGGCAACACAACTGGCAACCACGCCTGCCACGCTAAATGAATACTGGTCTGTTGATTGGTGGATGCCAAGACATGCACAAAAAGTTGAGCAAGCTCAGTTGGGGCAGGCGCAACTGGTGATGATTGGCGATTCGATTACTCATGGTTGGGAAAATGATGGCAAAGCCGTGTGGGACAAACACTTTAGCGATATAAATACACTAAACCTCGGTTATAGTGGCGATAGGACTGAAAATGTATTGTGGCGTTTACAACACGATGAACTGGCTAATTTGCAACCCAAACTCGTAGTGATGATGATTGGCACCAATAATACCGGCCATCGCATGGATAACCCCGAAGCGATAGCTGCGGGTGTAAGCAAAATTCTTGATGAACTGAAAAGCCAAATACCAGGGGCCAAAGTACTGTTGTTGGCAATCTTCCCACGTGATGCCACAGTCGATTCATTAGCTCGGATCAACAATCAACAAGCCACCGACCTGATCGAACAAATGGCGCAGCAACGCGGTTTGTTGTTTGCCAACTTTAATGCAGGTTTTTTAACCGATGACGGCACGTTAACCACAGAAATGATGCCGGATTTATTGCATCCCAAAGCACTGGGTTATGAAGTTTGGGCGGAGCAACTTGAGCCCTTTATTAATCAGTATGTCAGGCAGCAATAGCGCTAACCTTAAGAGTACTGATATGAATAGGTAGGTGCTTGCCTGCCTATTCATTATAAATTGATAAAAACCTACAAAATCACTTGATGTATTAACTACTTTTTCCAACCTTTACTAGACTATCTAAGCTAGTTCGTTTATTCAAAGTAATGTAAGTCTTAATGAACTTTTGAGTAATTTTCAACTCCAAATCAAACGCTGACGTATCGAAAAATTCCGTAAACCAAGGGAATTCATTACACATATGACACATTCAAATTCTCGTTATGTTAGTCATCTTACGCGTAATACCTTGGCACTGATTTTAGCCGGTGGTAAGGGGAGCCGTTTATTTGAGCTGACTAAAAAACAAGCTAAACCAGCCTTGCATTTTGGTGGCAAGTTTAGGGTAATTGATTTTCCACTTTCCAACTGTGTTAATTCCGGTATTAAACAAATTGGTGTCATGACCCATTACCGCGCCCATAGTTTAATTCGTCATATCGCCAGAGGTTGGGGCCATCTTAATCGGGATCTTGGCGAGTTTGTCGAACTCATGCCTGCGTGGCATAAAGATTCTGCCTGCGGTTATGAAGGCACGGCCAATGCCCTATATCAACATATTGAGTTTATCCGTGAGTTGGCACCCGACTATGTATTGGTGCTGGCAGGAGACCATGTCTATAAAATGGATTATGCCGATATGTTAGCTCAGCATGCTGAAAGTGGCGCAGATATGACAGTGTCTTGTATTGAGGTTCCCATCGCAGAGGCTGCAAATACTCTAGGAGTCATGTGCATTGATAAGCATAATCGAATTAGCCATTTTTATGAAAAACCTGCCGAACCCTGCCCATTAAATGACAAAGCGGGTTATACACTGGCTTCCATGGGCAACTATGTATTTAATACCGAGTTTCTAATCGAACAACTGCTCAAGGATGCTAAAAATCCTCAATCTGAGCATGATTTTGGTAAAGATATCATTCCTGCGTCTATTGAAAATAATCAAGTTATGGCCTTTCGTTTTCATGATGTAGAAGACCATCTAAAACCCTATTGGCGAGATATTGGTACACTGGATTCATTTTGGCTGGCAAACATGGACTTGGTGAGTGTTAGCCCTGAACTCAATATGTATGATGAAGATTGGCCAATTTGGACCCACCAAAAACAAGCGCCGCCAGCAAAATTTGTTTTTAATGATGTAGATAGGCGAGGGTATGCAGTAGATTCAACTGTATCAGGTGGATGTATTATCTCGGGTGCAGCAATCAATAAATCTCTGTTGTTTTCCGATGTTAGAGTAAATTCCTATAGTCGCATTGAAGAAGCACTTATCCTACCCAAAGTCACTATTGGCAGACACGTTAATATCAAACGAGCCATCATTGACAGTGGCTGCAATATTCCTGATGGCATGACAATTGGGATAGACCATCAAGCCGACATCGCTAGGGGTTTTCGCATGAGTAATAAAGGGGTGGTGTTGGTTACGCCATGTATGTTGGCTCGATAGCAACAATATTTTTGTGCTTTTTGTAAGTTTATAGTGCTACGTTGTGGGTTAAATATTTGAAAAAAGCCCATTACTTCAAATTGTTAAGTCAAAGTTATTGTTTGTGATTTAAGCGAGGCTAACATAATATTGCTTTACTTTAAGCAAGCATAACCACCCAGAAATAAATAAAATCATGCTGATTAATCGCGACAATATTAAAAGGATGTTAGAAAATCCCGATCATATCAGTGGTAAGTGTTTTGTTGTTTTTATTCAGTTTTTAATCATTGTTTCGCTTATAACCTTTTCTATTGATACCTTGCCTGAACTGTCGTCCGAAGACAGAAAACTACTTAATATTATCGAAGGCATTACAGTATTTATTTTCACCATCGAATATATAACACGCATCGTGGTAGCTGATCACAAGTTACGTTTTATCTTTAGCTTTTTTGGTTTGGTCGATTTATTAGCTATTTTACCTTATTACATCGTCACCGGATTGGATTTGCGTACTGTGCGCATATTCCGGCTTTTGCGGCTGGTGCGTATTCTTAAATTACTTAAGTACAACAAAGCCATCAAACGTTTTCAGCGAGCCATTAGCATAGCCAAAGAAGAGCTCATTTTATCGGCAGCTGTCGCTTTGATCATGTTGTATTTATCCTCGGTGGGTATCTATTACTTTGAAAATGAAGCCCAGCCCGAACAGTTTAAATCGGTATTTCACAGCTTATGGTGGGCAATTACCACTCTGACTACGGTGGGTTACGGCGATATGTATCCGGTCACGGCAGGGGGCAAATTTTTTACATTTTTTGTACTGATAATTGGCTTAGGGGTTGTAGCGGTTCCCACGGGTTTAGTGGCATCAGCCTTAACTCAAGCACGTAAAGAAGAAAAGTAAAACGTCAATTCTGGGTACGTAGCGTCAAGCTGATAGGGTAGTGATCAGACGAGCGTATGTCAGTATGTACATGACTAGCGACTAATTCTAAGCCGCGATAATAAATATGGTCAAGATGCTGAAATAAATGACTAAACCGTGGCTGACGTGTCATTTTTACTTCTTCTAGCCAAAACGACCTTGCAAGCTCATTAAAATAGCTTAATCGTTGCCTGTTCCACGTATTAAAATCACCCGCCATTATGATTGGTCCTTCATGATCATCGAGAGTTTTGAATATCTGATGCAGATGAGTTTTAAATTTTTCTAAAGAAACAAAGTTTATAAGATGAGCATTGACTACAAGCAATGATTGCTTTGGGGTATCTAAGGGGTAGAGGGTAGCTAATAACATTTTTTTTGTATTAGAAATGGGCTCGCTGTGGTGTGATGCTGAAAAATATTGCTTTTGGGCCGCGACTGTCGAACCGGTTTTAACGCCTGTTTCGATATTGGTTTTTATATTTCTGAAACTGCATGCCATTATCCACTGATGTAACACTGAGCCGTTAAAATGACTGTCGAAAGGAGAGTTTAGAATGGCTTCTTGCAAGAGGATTAAATCTTTGCTTGCGCCAAGTTTTTTAAAATCGTCATGCCAACCCTTTTTCTGGCATTTATATACATTCCACAACAATAACTCGATGTTTGGCCCCATTGTCACCTTAGATGCCTTACCCATAATTTTTAATGTTTCTACTGTGCAATATCGATTTTTAAGCATAAAAATACCCTCCTAGTAAGCTCACTGTGATAGTACCTGAACCACTTGATGTCTGCTTAATATCACAAATAGGGTGAGAACAAGCGAAATAAGTTATTGCGAATTTTTCTGTAGATGGGCAAGTTTTCAATTTCACTGGCAATCACCGCAATTGCGTTTTGTTGTTTTTCGTTGAAAAAGGCATTTAGTTTGGTATTAAGATCTTCATCAAAACATTCGAGATTGATTTCAAAATTCAATTCCAAACTTCTGGCATCCCAATTGGTGGAGCCAATGAATGACCATATGTCATCGATGATGACGATTTTGCTGTGATCAAATGGTCTCTGGTTTTTGTATATTTGAATTCCGTGAGCCATTATTCTCGCAAAGTTAGCTTCCATCACCCAATCTAATAATCGCAGATCACTGCGCTGCGGCACAATAATTTGCACAGCTACACCACGCAGAGCTGCGGCATGAAGTGCCGTCATTAAGGTGTGATCGGGAATAAAATAGGGAGTCATTATTCTTACGCTGGTTTGCGCGCAGGCCAAGGCATTAATTAAGGTCCAACGTAATTTGTTGTGGTCTTCATCTGGACCATCTTGAATGACTCGAGCAATGAGGGAGTTGTCGTTCTTTTTCTTACCTGTGTTAGGTTTAAAATGCGGAAAAGTAATGTGCTCAGTGGTAGCAAAAAACCAATCCTCACTAAACACCTGACTAATTTGATCAATCACTGGGCCTGTTATTCTAAAATGGATGTCATCAATAGGGTGGGTTGCAAATTTAACCAGGTTACTTTTGCTCACATTCATGCCACCCATGTATGCCACTTCACCATCCACACAGAGTATTTTTCGGTGGTTTCTTAGATTGATGAAACGAATATTGGTAAAAGACATGGCGGGTAAAAAACGTGCGGTCTTTACACCTTGTTTTTTCAATGCTCTATTCAATTTATGCCAGTTGTAGCCAATTCCAATACCGTCCAGTAGTACGTTAACGATGACCCCTCGGTGATGGGCGGCAATTAAGGCCTCAACGAATTGACGTCCAGTTGAATCGTTATTAAAAATATAACTCGCCAATACGACATGACGTTTAGCACTATTAATGGATTGGATCATGGCCGGGTAGGCTTTATCACCATTAATGAGGGGGTCCACTTTATTATCAGCAAGGTAGTTAAAGTGATTAATTTTACAGCCCGCGATAATGGATGAGTGCCAGTTTATTGGTAACTGATGAAATTCAATGAGCTGGTCTTGCTGACGAAAACCTTGTTTAAGTTTTTTAGGATGTTTTTTTTGTGCTGAGCGTTGAATACGATTTATGCCAAATAGCCAATAAAAAAGACTGCCCATAACGGGGGAAAAAATCACTAGCGCTATCCATGCCAGTGATGTTCGTTCATTTTCTTTGAACAGAAGTACATGTACCGATGTCACAAAAGATAAGCTAATATAGAAAACAACAATAATCGTTAGCCAATGGGTGTAAATCCATTCAAGCATTAGTTCAATAAACTGCATGAAATCATGCATATAACCCACCTTCAGAATGTGCAGCGTTATCAATTACGGAAATAAGGTGTTTAGAGAATCCTACAACATTACAACTTATTTAATGGAAACTTTTGACACCAAGCTTATATTTTTAAGCATATTAATCACTACAGTAGTCTCTATCGCCTATTTTATCGTAATTAGTTTTTTCATTACCCAAATGGATAAAGAATACTTTTTACGTAAAAATACCGGTGGTAAACAAGCGCGTAAAAACATTGATGGAGACTCAAGGAGTCGAAACCTAAATTATGTGGTAAAAAGTGCCAAATTTATTGTAGGACTGTTTTTAATTCTGTGTGGATTGGCGATGCTAATACTACCTGGTCAAGGTTTAACCACCATATTAATTGGATTGAGCTTGATCCCGTTTCCAGGCAAACACCAGCTTGAACAAAACCTGCTTGCCCGCAAGTCCATAAGGGTTTCGTTAAACTGGATCCGTTCAAAGGCTAAGAAAGAGCCCTTTATTTTCGATTAAATTTCCCTTAGTTAAATTCTGTAAGCTTGAAGTGTAGCTTCACATAATACTGGCTAAGCATTTGCAATGTTTTGTTTAGATACAAAACACAGAATGACAAATTTAGGAAATACCCATGATTTCAGCCACTATTGCCGAGTGCATGAGCAGTGACTTTGCCAAAATTCATGCAGATATGCCGGTGGCAGAAGCCTCTGCCAAATTAATCAAAAAAGCCTTACTCGGTGGTCCCGTAACTAACTACGAAGGCAAATTAATCGGCTGGATATCCGAACAAGAATGCTTGCAAATCACGTTACAGGTGGTATATCACAATACTCGCGTGGCAATAGTACAGGACGTAATGCGTACTGATGTTATATCGGTAAATCTAGATAGCGATCCTCTTGAAGTAGCTCAGCAGATGTTACAAGCCAAGCCCAAAAGTTATCCAGTAATTGATAGTTCAGGAAAAGTACTAGGGGTTTTGACCCGCAGGCATATGCTCAACATGCTTGATCAAAAGCTCCAGGAACTTGGGCAAAGATAGTTCAATTGCACCAACATATCGCAATGAGTGTACTGGCTTTAAAAACCTAATCCACATGACGATATTCGTGCAAAACGATAAACAAGCGGGCAATACCAAGATTGTACAATGGGTTTTATGTCTTATTAATAAAGCCGCGTGTTAAGCCCTTCGTCTCTATACATCATTAAGAATTAATTTTAGCCTGTAGAGACTTCATAATATCTGACTGAGCTAGTTCAGGGCTAAACGAGTTATATAGCTCGACATCTTTTGCTAAATATTTGCTACTGGTTTTTTTGATGACATATTCACTGACTTGCTCAGCACCTTGGTTAATCGAAAATTGTAAGATGTTCTGCCCCTCACATTTAACATTGTTATAGAGGGTATTCATTGATAATTGGATGCTTTTAACAGTTTGATTTAATTTTACTTTGTCGTGTGTTTTCACAATGTCACAAACTTGATCATTGACCGATTGGTCAAAATGAGCCTGAGCAGAAGTTGCTAAAAGGCCAAATGAAATCGCAAGTACAGTTAGTGGTAAAGTTTTCATATTCAATCCTCAAATGAGTTGTTTAGCTAAGCACGTTTGCAAAACCGTTATTAATTAAACGTAACAACTAAGGATTGGATCACTTTTATTTTAATTTTCTGCTTTTACTTGCAAACTCGGGGCTAAATGCACCTAGTGGTTTAAAGCTTGCGTGTCACTCCTTTTTTGATCCTGTCCCGGTGTGCCGGGGCAACGTAAACTTCTACCGTGGTTTTAACACTCGCGTGGCCTAACTCTACTGCTAACATAGTTTCATTGATTTCAGCTAAGGCTTGGGTCGCGCCGGTATGACGTAACCAATGGGATGATGCACCAGCAATGGCGTGAGCTTGCTGTTTTTTTCCTTGTTCCATTAGTGATTTAATCACCAAATCAAAAGCCTCTTCGACCATGTTATTTAAACTGTCTTGATGCAGCGCTTGACCGGTTTTAGTTGAAGGCATGATGGGCATAGTTTCATCAATATGGGGCAGGGGACTTAGGCCTAAAGATTCTCTGTAGCGCACTAATACATGATCCATAAATTCATCAGGCACTGTGACTAATCGTTGTTTTTTGCCCTTACCAATGATGTTTAGTACCCATCCTTCACCACTGGGATCTTGGCGAAAATGACCAAAAACAGGCACACAATAATCGCGGTTTGATAGCTCAGAAATACGTAAAAAAAGTACTTTTAAAGCCAGCACTAAAAAACGATGTTTTTCGTATTTTGCATCGCTATCTGCAGCATTAGTCAGTGTGTCGACAAAAAGCTGCCAGGTTTCATCATCTAAGGTATGCGGTGGTTTATAGATTTTACCTTTTACCAAGTATTTACAGCTTTTTTTAACCAAACTCACTGGGTTACGATTAATGTGTTCTGATTCCCACAACTCTTTAAAAAATACGTTAAGCGAGGCGTAAGAATTTTGTAATGAGGTTTGATTAAGACTGTAAGCCGTTTTAGGGCGCGCCACGTTGGCACGTTCGGGCGCAATAATTTGATTAGTTTTACGATTGGCTTTAGCACGTCTTAATACAAATGGCCGCCATGACTCGTTTGCTAATCTAATCTCAGAATCGCCTTTATTTTTGAAACGGCTGGCAATGGTGGTATCGGCTACCAAAGATTTTGGTGGTGACCACAGCCAATCGATATAATCCCGCACATCCTCGACGTTTGATTTAAGCACGGACTTTTGTTTTTCATTCCAACAAAACAACATATAACGTTCGGCTTCATTTCTAAACCGAGTTTGCGTACCTTTGGCATTGCCAATGACATTGATTAAAAAACTCAGTAATAAATCGAGATCCTTACGCGCAGCTACGCCAATACTTTCCATTTCATCAAGATAAGTATCTAACGAAGGATACTGGTGTTTGAATTCAGCTGACATTAACAACTTACGTTGCTTTGGAATTAACTTGAAGGAATCAGTAATTGGGTGATAGTGCATAGAGTGCTGATGATGTTGAATTGATTACTGGATGTTAGGAATAATAAGGATGCTTACTGATATTGTCAATTCGTAATAACAGTTATTATTACGAATTTATATATATTGAAACTAGAGCCATATAATTAACTATGTCGCATCAAAACCAAGCATTTATAAAACGACTAGTTAACACGTAAACCCTACACTTAAACTAACCATTTTCGCCTTTAGGCTTTTTGACTAACTTACGTTGTAATGTGCGCCTATGCATACCCAATTGGCGCGCAGTAACGGAAATGTTGCCATCGTTTGTTTTTAGGGTTTGCTGAATATGTTCCCATTCTAAACGTGCTGTTGATATGGTTTGTTCAGAACTAACAGCTGATTGTTTACCTTCAAGTGCGGCAATTAACGCTGCGGTATCCACGGGTTTGGCCAAATAATCGTCAGCTCCGTTTTTTATTGCTTCTACCGCTGTGGCTATGCTGGCATAGCCAGTTAACAGCACGATTTTGGCCTGTGGTAATAAAGCTCTTAATGCTGTGATATGAGGCAAACTGTTATCGTTGCCAATTTTCATATCTACCACCACATATTGTGGGCTTAACTCGGAGGCTAACTTGATTCCTGCTTCAACGGTATCTGCATGATGACATTGATAACCCTGTCGGGATAAACGGATCAATAATATGTTAGCAAACGCTTGTTCGTCTTCAATTAACAGTAGTGTTTGTAAGTGTGCTGTCTGGCTCATACTAGCTTAACCACATCTAGGGTGATCTCTGCCACGGCACCGCCTTCCTGATGATTATACAGTTTAAGTTGGGCACCTAAACGTTCAAGGGTGGCATGACTGAGCATTACCCCCATGCCTAAACCGGTAGCACTTTTTACTAAGCTGGAGCCTAATTCTAATAAACTTTGTTCACTTAAGCCCTGACCAAAATCACGGATATTAATAATAAGCTTGTTGTTAAAAACTTGGCTACCTATCACGATATTGTTGTCTTGCTTAAGTTTGCTCGCTTGTACCGCGTTTTGAATAAGGTTTAATAGCGCTGGCAACAAAGTGGTATCAGCCACTATAGCCAGGTTTTCTGCCTCGCTCAGTGCATAAGTAACCTGAGCTGCGGCAAAATTAAGTTGAACTTCTTGTTTAAGTTGCGCAGCCAGTTTTGCCAGTGAGATTTGACGTTTAGTATTTTGTTTAACGTCTTCTGCCATCACCCGGAAATCCTGTAATCGCTTGCTGCATAAATCAATTTGCTGTTTTAACTGCGTCAGATATGTAACTTTAGCATCGTTGTTTTCATCCTGTAGTTCTTCAACCAACAGGTTTGCAGTACCTAAAGGTGTCGCTAAATGATGAGCAAACTGCGCCGCTGCAGTGCCCAGTGCAACCAGTTGTTCTTGGCGTAGTTGCTCTTCACGTAATTGACTGACAAACCTTTCCTGCCGGCGCATGGCTCTGGCCAGTGATGCAACGATTAGTACCACTACCAGTGCGGATAATACAAAATTAAGCCACATACCAACAAAGTGCTGTTGCATATCCATAGAATGCATTTGATGGGGTGACAACTGTAAAACTAAGGTGGAATACGCGGCCAGCGCAACCAAAGTTACGACTAACAACAAACCTCTAGGCAAAGTGACAGCCGCAATTGCTACGGGCAATAACAACAAAGAAACAAAGGGATTAGTGGCTCCGCCTGAAAAATACAGAAGTAGCGCCAGAAAACCAATATCAATCAATACTTGAGGTAAATATTCGGCTGTATGGGCATTGCGATTACCTCGGTAATAATAAAACAGCAACAAATTGAATGTTAATTCAACTACTACGATGATTTTGAGATTTAGATAAGGTAGCTCATAACTGAACCAATACTGGGCAATAAGCACAGCCAACAAATGAAAACCGATAAAACCAAAGCGAATCTTAACCAGTTGTAATAACTGGAGATTGGTTTGTAAGTTACTTTTAGGACTAGTGTGAAAGCCACTTTGAAAATTAGCTGGCAAGTAGTCTTTTAACATCGAGTTTCCCATTGAATTTATAAGATTTTTAATAGCTGGGTATATTGCCAAACCGCGTCGATTTTATTAGATCTATAGCATCTATGCACTATATCCATAAGCCATCTAGCTACGCTGAAATTCGTATTTCCATGTAGTTTGAGTATATATAAAACACATTAAGATTTAGTAACATTTTAAGCAAATTATTTACGATTCAAACTGTGTAAATAGGGGCTTAAGTCCCCATCATAATAAGCCCTGTTTTAACTAGGCTTATTAAGGAACTATTTTGAAAAATATATTGGTTTTGTTATTGGTTTTTTTAGTAACTTCATTCGCAATTACAGCACATGCCAGTCAGTTTAAAAAAACTCAGGTGATATCTTCAATTACCGTATTAATGGTTTATTCACCACAGAAAACTGCGGACATCATCCTATCTGTTGAGGTGCCACTGCAAATTAAACCGAATTTAATGAGTTTTGCCAACAACATTGGCGGCACCAATAACGACAACAGACTAAGTAATAATGACAATAGCACTGCAAATTATCCTGTACCGACGACGAATCCATTGAATTATTCGTCATTAGATTACCCATCTTTAACGTTACCGCAGAATGTGCTGAATGTGTCAGGGAAAAACCCTCAGCAAGTTATGTTTTAAATTACGCGTAACCGCCCTACTCTTTTAATATAAGGCCAGACAACTAATTACGCTAAAGTATTCAAATAGCAATTATTAGCTTAGTTTTAGGCAGCTGCCGTAAAATTTAGGCTACTATCTGACAACATTATTAGGTACTAAGGAAGTATGCGTGAGTTTTTATCGTCGTTTTGTTTATATTGTTTTAGTGTGTTGCATGATGAATAACAGTATTGCTGCTGAGGCTAAACCACAAATACTGATGGCTGGCGATTCAACGATGTCGATAAAGGCCTTATCAGATTATCCCGAAACAGGGTGGGGAATGCCCTTTGCCACATTTTTTGCCGAGGGAATCACAATCCACAATCTTGCTAAAAATGGCCGTAGCACTGCCAGTTTTAGGAGTGAAGGTTTATGGCAACAGCTGATGGAACACTGCCAGGCTGGCGATTATGTGTTTATTCAGTTTGGTCACAATGATGAAGTGTCTACCAAGGCAACTTACACTACGCCAGAACAATTCAAGGCTAATTTGCTTGCTTACATTAATGAAGTCAAAGCAAAACAAGCTCAGCCTATTCTGTTAAGCCCAATGACTCGGCGCTATTTTGCTGCCGATGGCAAAATTGAAGCAACCCACCCCTACTCTGCCATTGTCAGAGATGTTGCCAAACAAAGCGGCGTAACATTTATTGATATGGACAGTATTACTCGTGATTATTTTACTGCTTTAGGTGATGTTGATTCAGCACTGCGTTTTATGCACATCAAACCTGATCTGCACCCTAATTATCCTCATGGCGTTAAAGACAATACCCATTTTAATGAGTTAGGTGCACGTGAAGTTGCCCAGTTGGTATTAACAGAATTAAAGTTACGTCAGCATTCTTTAGTTAATGAATTGCGCCCTACCGATCCTAAACATTTAAAGCTTAGTTATTAGTCATAACTTGATCGCTGGTAAGTAGCCAGCGATATCACCCTATACTTAGCTAATTACCCATTTCTCGTTTTGCTATTTTTATTAATTCGTGTGGCTGCAGTTTTGCTGTTGCTAACATGTTCGCCTGTCTTATTCTTTTTTTACTGCACAAAAAATAGTAATTTTTTATTACCAAAATAAAAGTGTAGCCTATACTTCGGCAACAAAAATATGAATGTTTTCAATAAGGTTCAGCTACTAATGACTAAATTATCGCCCAGTGTAGTAACACTGTTCTTGCTGTTTCTGCCATTGAGTCTACAGGCAAAAATATTATGGCAAGATTTCAGTGTCACTTATCTAAACGGCCAGCATTATCAGGTTGGAGACCCCAAACGAGAAGTGATTACCTTAGAACATGCAGCCTCAACCAGTTGGGGCGACAGTTTTATGTTTTTTGATCACTTACGCTCGGAAAATGGGGAACGCTCAAACTATACTGAATGGTCGCCACGCGTCAGTTTATGCAAAGTGGAGATCAGTTGTTTCTCGAATGCTTGGATAAAAGAGTTATTTATTGCCAGTACTATTGAAATGTCCACTGTTTCAACGGATGTATTGCTCGGAATGGGCTCAAATTGGGATATCAGTGGATTTAAATTTTTGCAAATTAACGTTTATCGTCGCCAAAACGATAACGTAACTAACAACTGGCAAGTTACCACTAGTTGGTCACGGCCATTTGCGTTAGCAAATCAAAAGTTTACCTATGATGGTTTTATTGACTGGAATACGACCACTGTGGATCGTCGCAGCAGTATGAACTGGACGTCGCAACTTAAATGGTCAGCAACAGAGTGGCTTGGATTATCCAGCACCTTATATTTTGGAGTTGAATATGTCTATTGGCGCAATAAGTTTGGTATTGCTGACAGTAGTAACTTTCGTACCAATGAATCTAATGTAAATGTTTTAGTTAAGTGGCATTTTTAATACTTTAAACATAGAGACTAGCAATGAACAACTTATCGATTAAATTTAGAATTTTACTCTTAGCTGCGGTTCCAACCCTATTACTCGCGATTGTTATGACGATGTTAGCGGTGAATAATGCCTCGTCCATAGTTGAACATAGTGTGCAGCAGCAGCGAGATTCACTTTATCAAGCTAAGCGTATCCAATTAGATGAACTTCTGCATATGGCGATTACCGCGGGTTCGGTCGCTAAAAATGAAGAAGAACTTAAACAGATTTTACGTACGGTTCGTTATGAAAACGGAAAAAATTACTTTTTTGTTTATGATACTAAAGGGGTGCAAATTGTAAGTGCCGATCAAATAGATCGTGAAGGGCAAGACTTTTACAACAGTAAGTCGCCTGAAGGGCGTTATTTGGTTCAGGAGTACATCAAAGCAGCAAAAAATGGCGGCGACTATGTTGAATATAACTGGCCTAGAGCAAATTCAACCACCCCTAGCCCCAAAATGGCCAAGGCGATTATGTTTCCGGGTAAAGATTGGGTTATTGCTACTGGTTTTTATATTGATGATCTAAACGACAACCTCACTAAGCTTGAGGAAAAACTTCAAACTAGTACCAATGAAAGTGTAGTGACGACGGTTATTATCGCCTTGGTTTTACTTGGTGTGGCACTAGGTTTAGGTCTGGTATTATCCAGCAGTATTTTAAGACCGATCAATGGAGCGGTGGAAGCCATGCAAGATATCGCCAATGGCGATGGTGATCTCAGCCGCCGTCTGGATGAAAACGCCGCTAAGGAAATTCAGGCATTGGCAAAAGCCTTTAATATATTTGCGCAGAAAGTAGCTGATTTGGTTAATAACGTGCGCACATCAATCGCCACTATGGTTGATTCCAGCCAGAATCTCAGTCAACTAATGTTACAAGCTGATCATGGTGTAAAACAGCAGCATGAAGAAAGTGATTTAGTCGCTGTAGCTATGAATGAAATGTCTGTGGCTGCCCAAGAAGTAGCTAATAATGCTGCTACTGCGGCCAATCATACCGAAGAAGTTGAGCGTCAAGTCGGTGGTGCCACTAAACGTTTAGATGGTGCGATTAGGGTTATTTCAGGCCTCGAAATCAAAGTAAGTGAAGGCGTTAAAATTATTTCGCGAGTAGGCGAAGAGTCTAAAAATATCGGTGGAGTACTCGAAGTCATCAGTGGCATTGCTGATCAAACCAATTTGCTGGCACTTAATGCAGCAATAGAGGCGGCTCGTGCAGGTGAACAAGGACGAGGCTTTGCAGTTGTTGCTGATGAAGTGCGCTCTTTAGCGGCTAAAACCGCAGCTAGCACTGGCGAAATTAACCAAATGATTGCTCGTTTACAAAATGGCTCTAAAGAAGCAGTTGATGCGATTAGTTCCATTCGTGAAGGCAGCGAAGAAACCGTAATACATACCAAAGAAGTGGATTCAGCACTTAAAGAAATCCATCAAGCAATTTTGACAATTAACGATATGAATACGCAAATCGCCACTGCCGCCGAAGAGCAAACCTTTGTCTCTGAATCAATTAATAAAAACATTCATAATATTGTCAATATCGCTCAGGGAACCGCAGCTGGTACTGAGAAAGCCAGAGACATTGCGGATAATTTGAATTTACTTGCGGCTGAGATGGATAGGCTCGTTGGCCAATATAGAACTTAAAGGTCTTAATAAACTTAAGTTTGAAAGCATAAAAAAGGGTAGCTAAACGCTACCCTTTTGCTGTTTTAGGGAGACCTAAAATTATTCAGTATATTCAATGCGTAAATTATCAAATACCACTGTGGCGCCGGTTTCCGTTCTAATTTGAATAAAAGAATTAGCAGTAGCCACCAAACCTTCAATTTCTAAAGTGCCTACTGACAAAGTATTTGAATCTACCCCATAAAATTTAGATGAGCCTCCGTGGATTGAGTTACCGCTACTAGAGGTATTATTATCAACATAAACCTGAAAGTCTTTAGTGCCATCGGCACCTCCAATACTGATGATATCCATTACAATTTTGTAAGGTTTACTCAAGTCAAACACCCCTGCACCCTCTGCATCATTGGCCGTAGTCGAAACACTGGGGGTTTTAGCGCCCACTGTGAAACGAGCACTGGCTAAACTAAGCTGGCCATCAGTGACAGTGATACCACTACCACCGCCAGTGATGAAATACATTGGTGTTGCGGCATCATCAGGTAAGGCTTTGTAGTCAGCACTAAACAATGTTGCTGCATCTGCTGCTGTGAAATCTTCACTTAATACCGCATCTGAGGGTAAATACTCAATGCGCAGATTATCGATTACCACAGTAGCACCGGTTTCGGTTCTGATTTGGATAAAGGAGTTTTCTGTCGCTAACAAACCTTCAATTTCCAGAGTACCTAAAGTTAGGGTATTAGAATCCACCGCATAGAACTTAGAGCCTCCACCGTGGATTGAATTACCGCTGCTAGAGGTATTGTTATCCACATAAACTTGGAAGTCTTTAGTGCCATCAGCCCCCCCAACGCTAATGATATCCATGACCACGCGGTAGGGTTTGCTTAAATCAAACACCCCTGCCCCAACTGTATCGTCACCTGTGGTATTAACACTTGGAGTAGCATGCCCGAGAGTAAAACGCGCACTCGCAAGACTAATTTGTCCATCCGAGATTGTAATGCCACTGCCACCACCTGTGATGTTATACATAGGAGCCGTACTGTCACCCGGAATGTATTTATAGTCTGCACTGAAGAAGGTTGCGGCATCTGCTGCACTGAAGTTTTCACTAAAAGGCAGACTGACATCGGTTTCTGTGGGTGTACCATTGTCTTCAATTTCAGGAATATACAAGTCACTTTGATCCAACTTGCCAACACCAGATAAGTTAATGACGTTAGCTTTCACCACGTTAGCGGCTTCGAGCTCATAGTCATAAGGCACCATGTAGCTGCTTGTAGAACTGCCATCTTGCGCTGATACATCACCACTTTCAGGAGTAGTCCAAGTCACACCTGTGCCAAATACATTGCCTGCTAGATTCCAGTAACCAATCACATCTGAGTAAAAAGATACAATCGGGTTTTTGGTATTTTCAAACACGTTGTTTTCTATTAACAGTTCAGCACCAATTCTGGAATTCATCGCAGTAGAAGTGATGTTGTTGTAATAGTTGTTGTACAAATGGCCTTTACCATAGCGGAACAAGGGCAAACGCGATTCGATATTTTCAAAACGGTTGTGATGGAAAGTGATATTACGGTTAGTATTGCTACTAGCTGAATCATCTTCGGTATGGCCGTGTAACGAGGCCTTCCAATGATCATGCAGATAGTTGTACGAAATCGTAATGTTTTCAGCACCACTCTTACTGTCGATTAAACCATCGTAGTAATCTTTATCGACACTTAAGGTGCTGTACAACTCGTTATGATCGATCCAGATGTTACTGGTGGTTGAACCATCGTCGTCACCTTCAATAGAGATCGCATCCTTACCGCTAGTCAGTACATGATGGATTTTCAGGTTTTGAATGATAATGTTATTGGCGCGGCGGATTTGAATGCCGATACCATCAAACTCGCCACGATCAGCAACCCCGACAATAGACACATTGTCCATGTCTTTAATATCGATAGAGGTACCGTTACCACCGTTGTTAGCATCGGTAATCGTGCCATCAACATAGACAATGATGGGCATATTGCTGTCTTTAGCTTGTTTTAATGCATTGGTAAGAGCAATGCCGTTATTGACAGTGACAACCATGCCACCTGCTCCACCCGTTAAGTCAAAGTTATCACCAGCAAAACCTTTGTCGGTGAGGATTTGACCAATAACCGGGGTATTGTCGGCCATAGGATCCCAGCCTGCGTTATTGTCATAGCTGGCAAAGATGTTGACACGGTTGGTTAAATTAACAACATCTGCGTCCTGCAACAAATAACCACCCACACGAGCACTTAGATCAAGTGCATTACCACTCATATCCATACTGCCGTATTCTCTCCAGCCACTAGTGGCGGTAGCGGTTGCTGGATTGGGTGCAGGCTGGCTATTAACGCCTTGTACCGCCCAACCAGAAGTGGCTATGTGAGTATCAAACTTGTTATTGATCAAGGTCACGTTATCAAAATAGCTGGCACTACCACCGCTACGGGCAATGTAGGTGGAGTTATCCAATACACCGTTGCCGATTGGACCAGGGCCATTGGTAAACTCACTATTGAGGAAGATAAAACCGGGATCAGTGGCATTTTGCACACGGGCCTGTAAGACGTAACCGCCAGAGGTATCTTTAGTTGGGTCGCCGTCTTTAGAGTCACCTATAGTGCGAATTTCACTTTCTTCAAACAGCGCAGTTACTGGATAACCCCAGATAAAGTCAACGTTACCTGCCACTAAAGTATTGTAGAACCAAGTATAACCTTTGATTAATAAGGTATCTTGCTCAGAGATAAAGTTAGCGTCACGAGCGACTAAACGATTAGGGCTATTAAAATAGATAGTTTCAGCCTGATTCGAATACAGGTTAGAACGCATGTGAGTATTTTTGAGAGTTAATTTAGTCAGCGTTAGTAAATCAGCGCCTTCTACCAAAAATACACTACGACCACCGCCAGGCGTTCCTGTGCCTGGTGCTTCGCTACCGCCTGAACCACCGTTTTTAGTTTCGTAATTGTCATATTGAATAATGGTATTTTCGCGGCTTTCGCCCTGAATCGTCACAAAGTTTTTATTACGTAAGTACAGCAATTCATTGTAGACCCCATCTTTAACCATAATAGTTGCAGGGGTGTCTTGGGCAACGTGTTGCATGACATAGTTTAATGCGCCTTGTACCGTTCTGAAGTCGGCATCGCCATCATCATCAACCGTTAAGTCAGTCGTTGTCGGTGCGCTGGCTTTAGTACTGAAATACCAATTGCTGTTTTCACCTAAACCAACAAAATCAACGCCGTTTAACTGGGTTCCCAAAGCAACATCATCACCAATAACTACATAATAGGTTTGACCATATTCCAGGGCGCCATTATGGGGTTTGATGGTCATCGTTGCGCCATCTAGGGTGATGGAATCAACATTCACACGACGAATGCGATCCTGACCAGCATAACCTAGAGAATCAATTTCGCCACCTACGGTAAGGGTATCAACGATAATATTATTGCTAGCGTCAAATATCCTAACTTCGCCTATAGTGCCCAAGGTAGGCGCACTATCAAAGGTAATGCTTAAGCTTGCATCGATGTATTCATTGGTCATTGCAATCGCTGGCGTGACCTTAGCACCAAAATCACCGTAACTCTGGGTTGGCATGACAAAACCTTCTGCTACTGTCACTTCAATAGTACGTACTATGGTTTTGTCTGAGCCTGATTTGATGTAAATGGTGCTAGTACCAGCACTTAAGGCTTGTAACGTCAGTACGTTGCCTTCTAACAAAGGATTAACTACAGCCGCATCTGAAGACTTAACGGTGAAAGTATCAGCCGTTAGACCATCACTTTGCATCGCAGTAATATTGATTACTAAGGGATCAGCAGTAGTCGAGGTTTCAAAAGTTGGACTCTTGTAGTCAATTGTCAGTTGTACTGGTTTAACACTTGGGTCGCCGACCTTGATGTCGTCTAACTCAAAAGAACGATTGTTAGTAAACAAACCAATCAAACCTTTAGTGGTATAGGCTGCATCGCTGGTTGTACCCATTAATTCGCCGTCAAAATACACACTTAGGTTACTACCTATCAACTCAAAGCGTACCGTGTACCAAACACCATCACCGGCACCGTCTTTTTCGCCTAATAAAATAGGTGTTTTCTTTTGTACTGGACGAGAGATTGAGCCATTGGTACTGATCGCCACTTCAACTTGCGTACTGCTAGATGAGTTTTGTACGTTTAAACCACCGCCATACCAATTACCAGAGCTGTCATAACGGCCCAATAAAAAGATCTGTTTATTGGCAGTCGTACTGTTTTGTCTGGGGCGAATACGTGCTTCAACAAAATAATCACCACTGGCTGGTACGTTGGCCATAGCCGCTTCGGTGAACAATAATATTTCACCGCCAGCGCCACCGGCGTTGTAACGCAAAGCCATGTTGTCATCCATATCGGCAACAGTATCAAAGAAACCTAGTGGTGCTTCGGTATTGGCTGCAGTGGCTAATAACTGATAGTTACTGGTGCTGCCACTAGTAAAGTCATCACAAAAGTATAAGTCAGGTGCATCGGCACAACTAAAGGCTTTGGCACCCGGAGCCTCTTCCGCTAGATATTCAATCCGTAAGTTATCGATAGTTACACTACCGCCACTTTCAGTACGGATTTGTAAAAACGAGGTCTGGGTTGCAACAAATCCATCAATGATCACCGTTTCACCCGGAACCAAAGACAATATTTGCTCAGCATAAAACTTAGAATCACCACCATGAATAGAGCTACCGCTGCTACTGGTATTGTTATCCACGTATAAAATGAGGTTGTTGTTACCTTCAGTATCTTCGGTAGCAACGACATCAAATAACACTTTATATGGACGACTTAAATCGTAGATGCCGGTGGTGGTGGTATCTGCACTGGTAGTATTAACTTCCGGCGTGGTATTACCTAGGGTAAAACGCGCTTCGAAAATCTGTAACTGACCATCAGTAATAGTTAAACCACTTGTCCCCCCCGTAATATGATACAACTCAGTTGCGACATCACCTGGTAGTGCTTTGTATTCTGGGGTAAAAAACAGTTCAGTTGTGGTATTAAAGTCTTCAGAGGTCAATAAATTTTCATTGATATATTCAATGCGAATATTATCCAGTGTGACTTTAACTCCGCTTTCGGTACGAATTTGCAAATAGGAGTTTTTGGTCGCTACCAAACCAGGTACGGTAATGGTCGTTCCGGCGACTAAACTACTGGCTAATTCGTTGTAGATTCGAGAATCACCACCATGCATTGAATTGGCGCTACCACTGGTGCTGTTATCCACATAGATTTGCAGTTTTTTAGTTTCATCAGTGACTTCAACTGCAACGATGTCCATCACCACATTATAAGGGCGACTTAAATCAAACACACCGGTGCTAGTCGTATCAGCCGAGGTGCTATTAGTACCTGGTACTGCATTACCTATGCTAAAACGACCACCGTCAAGTTCGATACCATTGCTTACAACCAGAACCGAACCGCCGGTTTTGGTAAACATGGCCACATCAGCACCACTTGAATCTTGAATAGCTGAATAAGCTGAACTGAAAATGTCATCAACTACGCCAGCGAAACCGGCATTAAAGGGCAGACTAACACGTGGGATCTCAGCTGGAACTTCTGGCTCAGTGGGCTCCTCAGGTTCTTCTGGTTCTGTGACAGGAACACTATCGGCCACAGTTTCAATTCTCAGGTTATCGATAGTAATACTGGCAGCACTATCCGTACGTAATTGAAAGAAAGAATTGGTGATAGTTGAATTTAAAATTTTAGCGGTTGGGTCACTAGGATCCAGCCCGTTAACATCAGCTCCTGGCACATAGGTGTAAGTAAAACGTTGCCCTACCGGCAGGTTTTCTTGGTTAATCGACATGCCGTAAAATTTAGAGGCAGCACCATGTACCGAGTTATCCTGGCCTGTAGTGTTGTTATCTACATAGATATTTAACGAGCCTGCACTGTTGTGGGCCACCACATCAAAACTTAAAGTAAAACCCTGACTGATATTAAAAATACCTGTGCCATAAGTATCAGCAGATGTGGTGTTAGTCAGTGGATTAACAGCAGCATTACCGATAGAAAAACGGTCGCCGGCTAAAGTAATATTGCCCAGTGCCGAATCAAGTGCCGGACTACCACCGGTTTTAAAGTACATAGCGCCACTATTGGGATCATCAGTTAAACGTTTGTAACCTGATGAAAAGAAAGTGGTGGTATCAGTATCAAACTCTTCGTTTAAGGCAGGTTCAATGGTATTGGCACGCTCAGTAAGTTGTTCAAGTTCAACTGCCGCTTGAGTTTCACTGATCACAATAAGATTGGCTTTTTTATCTGCGTCGGCATCACAACTAGCAATGGCCGTGGCAAGGCCATTACTACCATCAGCAGCACACAAACTGTAAACCATGTTGACGGTGTTATATGAGCGCACGATAAGGTAAGAGCTAGCCATTTCGGTGGTCAATTTGATCGCGCGACGACCAAATACAAACTCGTAAGTACCGGGAACTACAGCATCTTCTCCAACGATTTGGGTAAAAGTACCACTTTTACCTGTGCTATCGGCCGGCGTAAAATCTAAGGTTTCGAGTACCGCGGTATCAACTTTAAGTACTGGGTTATATTTAAGTACTGGGTTGTAAAGGGTGCCGTTAAACTGTGTTATATCGAAAGTATTGGCAAACAAGGTACCAAACTCGGTTTCAAGATAAGTGACAAAATGTTCAAGGGCACTGTCAAAAGGCGCTAAGGTTGTCATTGCACCACCGGCAACGGCTAACCAAGGCTCAACATCTGCCGCAAACTGGGCCGCTGGACGATTAAAAAATGCCTCTACTGTCATGCCTTCAGGTAGTACCATAGTTGCGGCACTGGCGGCTGCATCACTGATTGTAATTCCGTTGGCTGGGTCGCCATCGGTATCTAAGGCTTGTAATAAACGAATGGCGTTAGCCACGGGCTGTTTAAACGGGCTGTCTGCTTCAAACATCTTAAGAGGCGTTAACAAACTGGAAGCTGCAACGCCGGGAAACTCAAAATCACCAATAAAAAAGGTGATGGTTTCGCCACGGAAATAAGCGTATTCGCCATTGCTGTTGGTTTTACCATTAGCGACAGATTCAGAACGATATCCCAAACCTGCAACCGGACTATCAACAAATACGCCCGTTAATGCTGGATCCGGCGCTTCTTTAACATTAATGGTACTTTCAGCACCACAGCCCATTAATACCATAGCGCCAACTACACTGGCTGCTATATTACTTTTAAATTTCATAATCACCCTCCCAGGGATGAAAAATATTGGATTCTATACGCCCGCTCATATTGTTCTGCGGGCTATAAGCGCAATTTCAGTTGAACTAATAAAATTTGTAGTTCAGGCCTAGCTGAAAAGTTCTGCCATATTCTTCTCGTTGATAAAGGATATTGCCGCCACTTTGTTCATTACCCTCGAAATAACGTAAGTCCACTTCGTCAGTTAAATTAATGGCATCAAAATACACCGACAATTGTTTGTTGATATTCATCTTGGCTTTGAAATCGACACTTTGAACGGCATCCTGGTAGCGGTCAGACCACAACTTACAGGCTCGTGCATTAGAGACACTGACACCTACCGGACAAGCTCCTACTTCTTCTAGAATTTTGGCGCGGTGATTACCGATAATACGCACAGAATAGTCTGCATCTTCCCAACCTAAGGTCAGGTTAAAGGTGGTATCAGCTTGGTCAGGTAAAGGTACTTTGTCAGCACGAATAGAAGGATCCAGTTCAGCCTCACTATCGAGCAAAGTCATGTTACTTTGTACAAAAAAACCGCTTTCAAAAAACTGGTTATAGCTTAGCTCAAGGCCTAATACTGTGGCTTTGTTGCCGTTAAGAGTGATGTTGACATCATTCAAGATCAGATTTTGAGGGATAACAAATTCAGTGATCTGATTAACCGGCAAAGTGAGTGGCAGGTCTTCGATGTTCATGGTGATACCATTGACATCAACAATAAAATTATCGATATCTTTATAAAAGATTGAGGCTTCCATAAACAAATCTTTAGAGGGATACCAACCTATCGACGCATCGTAGTTAATTGATGTCATCGCTAATAAATTAGGATTACCTACGTCGATAGTATTGTTAGAGCCTAAGATATAGTCCTGTAATTGTTGTACGTTGGCACTGCCTTGGTCATCAGCACAATTAGCACTTTGTGGTGGGCACAACTCAATATCTTCGTCAAACTTGGCAAATGCTCGGGCTTGACTAAATGACGGACGAGTAAAACTAGTCCAAATTGCACCACGTACTAATATGTCGCTGTTAGGTTCGTAACGAAGATGCACACTAGGGAAGTATTCACTGTATTTAATCGACGCTTCAGGTAATGGAATTGCGATATCCAAGCTACCCAGACCTGCTCCGTTAAATTCAAAGTCATCATTTTCTAGCGATAAAAAGCCGGTTGACGAAAACTCGGTTTCTACAAAACGCACACCTGCGATCATAATTAAGTCATCGTTGATGGGCATTTCAGCCATCACATAGGCGGCTTTGGTGTCTTCAGTAAGAGTGTAATCTTCTTTGGTACTATCAATTGAAAGCTCACCTTGCGTCGCACTTTCACGGGTTATTTTTGAACTATCAACTATGTAATCAACTTGATCCTGATCAACAAAGGGATACTGAAAATTACTGTCTGCGGGGATAGAACTTGGGTAGTCAGAATGTGGTGCGCCTATAACACTGATACAAGTCGCATCACCGCCGCAGTCGGCAGCGCTTGGAATATAACTGGCGCGGTTTTTATCACGTATATATTCACGCTGAGAAAATGCCACACCGGCTTTGATATAACTTAAGTGTTTATAAAAAAAATCGTTGGTTAGATTTAACTTGCCACTTTTGATTTTATCATCGCGGGTACCATCTTCGAGAAACAGGTTATCAAAATCCCAATTAGCCATTGTAGATGCATCACCAGTGCCTGAGGTACCAATTAAAGCAGGATCAAATCCACCTAATTGTGCAGCGTATTCTGGGCTTACAACTTGAGCCTGAATATTGTCTTTAGAACCTTTGCCATAAACCACCAGATCACGTTCACGAAATTGCACACGCCTGTCGTTATTAGATTCTTCATAAGAAGAAGACTGAGCCAATTCGTAATCTATGGTCCAGCTCTCACCAATTTTGTTTTCGCCACCTAGGCTAAAACTTTTGGTGGTGTTGTCACCGCCCTGAATAAAATATTGATGATAAACATCAATATCGCTCAAGATGAACTCTTTAGTATCACCATTAACATAAAGAATTTCGCCATCACCTATGGGACCGGCATCTTGAAAATCATAAAACTCACGCAAGGCCACATCAGAATCAGTAAATTGAGTGACATTGCCTCGAACATAGTAGTAACTGGTATCGTTGGGTTTAAATTCAACGTTAAGTGAGGCCGCTTTGCGGGTACGTCCTGCAATTTCGCGACGATATTCTAATTGGTTAGGTGCCAGTATTTCTGGCCCAGCGGCAATTTGCTCTGCCACTGTTGCGTTTTCGTTGGCAGTGAATCCGGTATCAGCTTGATAAAAACTCATGTCGTTGGTGCTGTGGTGACGCACTTCATCCACCTGAGATTTACGATTTTCATGAGATAAGGCAAAACCTATACCTATGGTTTTATCGAGGAAAAATTCGGTGCCATCTAAACTAAATTTAGGAGAATGTTTGTCTCTTAAGGTGCTGTAAGCATCCTGAGCTTTAAATTTTAGACCGGCTTTACCACGATCATAAGCAGAGATAGCATTAACATTGACTGCACCACCAATGGAGTTTAAATCTTGATCGGCAGTTAGAGTTTTAAGTACTTCGATAGAACCCAGTATGTCAGATGGAATAGCATCTAAACCAACTTTACGTTCGTCCCCTACTCCTGACATTTCTGAGCCGTTAATGCTAACCGCCACAAATCCAGGTCCCAATCCCCTAACGCTAACAAATTTACCTTCGCCTTCTGAGCGTTGTAAGGTAACTCCAGGCAAACGACGTAATGATTCAGCTACGTTTTGATCAACAAAGTTACCGATATCATCGGTAGCGATGACTGAACTCAGACCATTTTTTTCACGCTCAAGATCACGCGCTTTAATGTCGGCCTGACGAACACCAGTGACTTCGATTATTTCTAGTTCAGCTTCACTTGAGTCTTGCTGAATATTGGCATTTTCTTGCGAAGCAGCATTTGAGTTTTTTGCCTCAGAGGGAACTTGCTGGACTTGTTGCGCATAACTTGGAAGAGCCATAGTTATGGCAACCACTAAAGCCTTCATTTGAAAACTCTTCATTTCGGATTTTCTCCTGGCATTTTCATTGAAAAATATTTTTCAGGTGACTTAAGCTCTCACTGAGCTTACAAAACGCCACCGGTAGCATTCGCGTGCAAAGCAATGGATTTGAGTTGCCACCGGTGGCAGTTTACGATTAATAAAACAACAATGTCAACATGTTGTTAACTTAAAAGATGAGTTGTTAAACATTTGAAAACTAGGCCTTAACAAACTGGAGTTATCATTTGTTTATGGCTATTTTAAGCTGAATACAAAGGTTGTCGGTTTTGATGAAACAGGACAATTTAATATAAAACTAAGACTAGTGATGTGAAAAAGCAAAAATAAAGCGAAGAAAAAACAGAGTATATTTACTCAACAAATTACTTTTCAAAAAAACAAAATCTATACAGCTAAAATGCTTAGTAAAACAATATTGTCAATTGAGTGTTTTTAGCGTGGCGAGAGAAATTTGCTACTAAAGTAAAAAACTTTTAATCAAATATTGCAGGAGTTTAGTGCAAACATTATGACTAAAAATTTTAGCCTAGATTGTTTGGATACTCTTTGACATGAATCCATGTGACCCATAAATAGAATTAAAAAATAGATACATTTAAGCTAACAGACTAGTGCAAATGTTGTACTTCAAGGTAATCATCTTACTTACTGAATAAAATGACCTAGAGTATCTATCCAAACCTGAACAACTGAATCAGCAGGTTGCTTTTCTAACTCTTCATTATTAAATTCAGCCTGGTAAGCTAACCAACTTTCTATGACTTGTAGTTCAGAATCTATGATGCCGTTGCCATAAGTTGCTTTGCCAGTAGCGATGTCATTTAATATACGGCTATCAACGGAGTCTTGAAATTTTCCATGGCGATTTCGATTGGCCCCCACTTCTCTATTTATAATTAAGTTGTGGTAACTCATTTCTGCACTTTGTTTTATGTGCTCGACGAAAGTGCTGGCATCAATAAAAGGCTCAGCCACTAAAAATTCAGATTTGAGTTGTTCAATAACCGGGTTTTGCATCTTTTTCTGGTTTTTAATTTCAATGCCCAAGGCATTATTTGCACTCAGTTTAGGCGAGCCATTCATCACATTGCCGCTAAAATAGGCCTGGCCCATACTTTGAGTATTTTCAATCAGAAAAAATCTAGCATCGCCTCCAGCAGGGCCAGGTTTATATAAATTGTTAATAAAGTTAACCCGTCCATCTTCGTTACCATAGGCACTATTTTTTGCCCAGTTGTAGATCACATTGTTACGTACGTCGACTAACTCGCCTGCTGGCTCGTAATTGGGTTTAAGGCGATAACCATTAATACGCGGATTACGACTAATATGATGAGCAAGTACATTATTAATAAAGCTTGCTCGTTTACCGCCCCATATTCCACCATAACCATGACTGCCCTTAGCATGACCGGCATTATTCAGGCTTTCGCTGATAATACTGTATTGCAAAGTAAAGTCGGTATTGTTGTAAAACGAGGCGACTTCATCATTGGCCCAACTCATAGAACAATGATCAATAATGATGTTATTCAAACGTTTAGCATTAATCGCATCGCCTTGTTCTTTTGTGGAGCCAGGACGAAAGCGTAGATAGCGTATGATGACCTGACTGGCATCAATCTGGGTTTCAGCACCGCTTATCACTATGCCACCGGGTGATGTTTGCCCAGCAATAGTGATAAAATCCTCTTTGATTTCCAGTGGTTTAACTAAGTTGATAACCCCAGACACAGCAAATACCACTATGCGTGGGCCTTGCGCTTTTACAGCATAACGCAAGGTGCCAGGGCGCGCTTTTTCACTGTCTTCCAGGGAATCAACTACAATGACTCGGCCTCCTCGCCCACCTTGGGTGAATTTACCGTAGCCTTGAGCTTCCGGAAAAGCCAAAGGCCTTTCTTCAGGTGAGGCCAAAGGTTTTTCGCTTGCAGAGAATACACTGCATGAAATAAGAGCACTTAAGGCGACAATAGCCAAACAGCGCCGTATAAACACTACCACAATCTATTCGCTTGAATAAAAGCGGCCATCTCAGTTTTATCAACAATCG
This sequence comes from Paraglaciecola hydrolytica, assembly GCF_001565895.1. Classification (GTDB taxonomy): domain Bacteria; phylum Pseudomonadota; class Gammaproteobacteria; order Enterobacterales; family Alteromonadaceae; genus Paraglaciecola; species Paraglaciecola hydrolytica. The sequence goes on along the minus strand of NZ_LSNE01000005.1, from coordinate 487,463 downwards.
CACCACGGTGACCAATGACATAAGCGGCAATTTTGGCACCAAAGCCCGCGGCACTTTGCTCGTTTTGTCCAGCAAAACGCGCGGCCAGATAACCACCATTGAAGGCATCTCCTGCGGCGGTGGTATCAACCACTTTGCTGACTCGATGAGCGGGTACTATACAGTGTTGCCCTTGGGAAAATATCTGAATGCCATGTTCACCATTTTTAATCACAATCTCTTGTACACCCAAGGCAACAACGTGTTGCTGTACTTCGTTGAGGTTATTGTGACCATACAAAGTAAGATGATCATCACAGCCTGGAAAGGCGATATCTGCGAGGGCGTAAGCTTTATCTGTCCATATACGCGCACGTTCAGCTGATACCCACAACTTGGGGCGATAATTAGGATCAAAAATAATCTTACAGCCTTGCTGTTTTAGCTTATTGGCTAATTCCAACAATTTTTGTTTATCGTCATCGCTCAAAATGCCAAGGCTAATACCGGAAAAAAAGAAACTCTTTGGTGTGCCCAGTACTGTTGGGTCAAGCAAACTCAGCATTTGTTTGGCTGCAGAATCACTGCGCCAGTATGCAAAACTGCGCTCGCCTGCCTCATCGGTATTGATCGTGTACAAACCAAGGGTTTTATTGCTGCTACGCAAGGTTAGTTCGGTGGCTAAATCCTCGGCTTGCATTTGTACTAGTAGTTGTTCACTGATTTCATCACTACCAATAGCAGTTAAATATTGTATGCTTTCAACAGAGTTACAGCGCTTAAAATAGACAGCCGTATTGTAGGTGTCGCCTGCAAATGTTTGATAATAAGTTTGTTGTCCGCGACTGGACATTTCAACCATGCATTCACCAACAATAATGTGTTGTGCCATCTAATTAGTTCTCTTGTTAAAGGTTTAAAAGAATGTGGAAAAAACCAAAGGTCTTTATAAAAGACCTTCAATCACTTCATCTATATTTGTTGGATTGAGATTACTCAAAGCTAAATAGCCATTAGTAACCGCATTAACAAAGTGTTGATTAGTTGCCAGTGTTGTTGGGAAAACCTGACTTATTGCTAATAATCTTAAGACATCATCAGCCAGATTACCTGCACAATAAGCGGCTTCGCTGATAAGTTTATCCGCCAGCGGATCGACTATTTTTAAATTGGTTTTGGCCGCAGTCACTAAAAAGTGTAACCACGCCGCAACGCCCACTGCCATCAACGTAATACTATTACCTTTGGCTAAGTTATCTTGAATACTACCAAGTAATCTAAATGGCAGTTTTTGCGAACCATCCCAGGCAATCTGTGATAACAAATGGCGAATATGTCTGTTGCTATAACGCTTTAAAATGGCATCGATATAGGCATCAACATCCAACTCATCCGGTGCGTTAAAAGAGACTTTAACTTCCTCAACTAACATTGTTTTAACTAGTTTAAACAATGCTGGGTGGCTAATGCCTTCATTAACGGTTTCGAAACCGCAACGCAAACCAAGATAGGCTAAGGTTGAATGACTACCGTTAAGCAAACGAAGTTTGGCTTTTTCGTAACCACTGACATTTTGGGTAAAGGTTACACCTACTTTGTCCCACGCGGGACGTGGACCACTAAAGTGATCTTCTATTACCCATTGGGTAAAAGCTTCACGTTGAATTGGCCAGTTATCTTGTAACTGAATGGCTTCGGCGACTCTGGCACGCAGTTCATCATTACTGGCAGGTGTGATGCTATCCACCATAGTATTAGGGAAACATACATTAAGACTGATCCACTCTGCGAGTGTCTTATCTGACAGTGTGGCAAAAGCGACGATGGCTTTACCCAATTTGGCGCCGTTATCTGCTAAATTGTCGCAGCTAATGATTGTTAGTTGGTCGATGCCTTGTTGCATACGGATTTTTAAGGCCGTCGCAAGCAAAGCAATAGCAGAGCGCGGCTCTGCAGGATTAGCTAGGTCATGCACGATATCAGCATGAGCCGTATCCAACAAACCCTTACCATCAAGGCAATAGCCTTTTTCGGTAATGGTTAGACTAACAATATGAGTCGTGGCGGCCGTGAGTCTAGCCATCACTTGTTGACGTTGCTCACCTAATACCAAAACTTCTTTTATGGCGCTGATCAGCTGATAACTGGGGTTTTCATCAATTATCGCCAGGGTATACAAATTTTCTTGTTCGGCCAGTTCATCACGCACCCCCGTACTACGCATCGATACGGCACAAATACCCCAATTGCCACCAAACTCCATCGCATTGTCGGTGTAAACCGCTTGATGGGCGCGATGAAACGCGCCTGGTCCTAAATGCACTATGCCGATTTCAGCCTTGGCAGACGAAACATTATGGATGACCGAGCTTGGCAAAAGAGCCAAAGTTTGTTTATTTAAACGTTGTTTTTCCACGCTATTTGTCCACTCTATTTGTCAAGCTTGTAGGCTTTTTTAGCTAATCGGTAAGTTAAGTCAAAGGCCAGTTCAACACCCTCATCCTCATTAATTCTATGCTGAGAAATCAGCTCAGCGAGAAAACGACAATCAATTCGTCTCGCCACATCATGACGGGCAGGAATAGATAAAAACGCCCGAGTATCATCGTTAAAACCAACAGTGTTGTAGAAACCAGCGGTTTCAGTGGTTTGATGACGGAAGCGGATCATGCCTTCAGGACTGTCGTGGAACCACCACGCTGGCCCAAGCTTGAGACTTGGATAATGACCTGCAAGCGGTGCAAGCTCACGCGCATAGGTGGTTTCATCTAAAGTAAATAAGATGATGCTTAAACGTGGATCATTTCCGTATTTTTCCAGCATGGGTTTAAGGGCTTGTACATATTCTGTTTGTGAGGGGATATCCGCGCCTTTATCACGACCAAAGTTATTAAAAATAACCGAGTTATGATTACGATGAGCACCTGGGTGAATTTGCATCACCATGCCATCTTCAATACTCATGCCAGCCAGTTCTGTCAACATTTGCGCTCTGAACAATTCTTGTTGTTCTTCAGAAGATTGACCACTCAAACAAATCGCAAATAATTTTTCGCACTCAGACACCGACAAATTAGCCGTCCGTGCAGTAGGATGACCATGGTCAGTAGCCGTTGCACCTAAAGTTCGGAAGTATTCACGGCGCAATCTAAGCGCTTGTAAATATCCCGTCCATGACTGAGTATCCTGACCAGTTAATTCAGCCAGTTTTTGGATGTTTTCAACAAAGTCTTCACGGGAAGCATCAACCACATCATCAGGGCGGAAACTGGTGATCACGCGGCTTTGCATGGGGGTACCTTGCATCGCTTGATGATGGGGTAAGGTGTCCAAAGCGCCTTCTGTGGTACAGATCAATTCAATATTAAATCTGTCCATTAAAGCGCGTGGGCGAAATGCCGGCGTTGTTAACATCTCTGTGATGTGGTCATAATATAAATCAGCAGACTTTTCGTTCAACATAGTACGTAAACCAAAGACATCATGGAATACCGTATCTAACCAGATGCGTGACGGTGTGCCACGAAACAAATGATAATTTTTTGCCAGCAAATGCCAAATTTTACGTGGGTCCTGTTCAACCGTTGCACCGTCCTGACGACGTATACCTAAAGACTCTAAACTGATCCCTTGGCTATATAACATTCTGAATACATAGTGATCGGGACGAATGAGTAATTCTGAGGCATTACCAAAGGGTTCATCATAAGCAAACCAGCGAGGATCGGTATGTCCGTGGGGGCTGATGATGGGTAAATCTTTGATTTGCTCATATAAATTGCGTGCAATTGACCTGACTTTTTCATCGCTAGGGAAAAGACGATCAGGATGAAGATGTAGTGTTGTAGAGTTAACCATTAAAGGCTCCTTGTAAATTCTTTAGAGCGTTACGCCACGTTTCCAAATAGCGATTTCGCGGCATTCGTTTATTTCGTTTTTAGTTAATTGGCCAGAAGCAAAACTCAGTAATTTCTCAAAAAATTGCTCTGCACAGTCATCCATACTCACACCATCAAGTACCATGCCGGCATTAAAATCAATCCAGTGAGGTTTACGTTCGGCCAAATCGGAATTAGACGAGATTTTTACTGTTGGTACCGGAAAACCAAGAGGTGTACCGCGACCAGTAGTAAACAAAACTAAGTGGGCACCACTAGCAGCCAGTGCGGTAGACGATACCGCATCATTGCCAGGGGCTTGCAGCAACACTAAGCCTTTGCTCGTCAAAGGCTGACCATAATCCAATACCTGATTAACCGTGGCTTGGCCGCCTTTTTGAATTGCCCCAAGGGACTTTTCTTCCAAGGTAGTTAAACCGCCCGCTTTATTGCCAGGAGAAGGATTTTCATAAATAGGCTGATTGTGATCAATAAAATATTGTTTAAATTCATTAACTAAATCAACAATTTGACTAAAAGTTTGTTGATCTTTGGCGCGATTCATTAAAATTTGCTCGGCACCAAACATTTCGGGGGTTTCGGTCAATAACGCGGTACCACCTTCGAGGGTAATGCGATCAGCCATGCGCCCTACCAAAGGATTGGCAGTGATACCACTAAAGGCATCTGAACCACCACATTTCATGCCAAGCACTAATTCACTGGCGGGACAATCAACGCGTTTATCCTGTGCTAACAAGGGCAGCATTTCTGCAATCGCCGCCACACCGGTTTCTATCTCATCACCGACCTGTTGGGAATTATAATATTTCACTCTGTTTTTATCATAATCACCCGCGGCATCAAGCAAAGCTGCCATCTGGTTGTTTTCACAACCTAAACCAACAACTAAAACAGCACCAGCGTTAGGATGGTTTAGCAATGAGGCTAAAATTGCACGTGTATCTTTTAAATCATCACCGAGTTGTGAACAACCATAAGGATGAGTAAAGGCCACAAAAGCATCGGCCTGACCAAAAAAGCGCTGACTGCAAATTTGTGCAATTTTTTCGGCCGTACGATTTACACAACCCACAGTATTGATGATCCATACTTCATTGCGGATCCCCACTTTGCCGTTGGCGCGACGAAAACCCTTAAAACTAGCGTTCTGTAATTTGTGAGTGGCATTGCTTAAACTGGGTAAATAATTATATTGCTGACCATCACTTAAATTGGTTTTCAAATTATGGCTATGCAGGTGCTGCCCTGCTTTCACATCCACCTGAGTATTACCTATTTCAAAGCCGTACTTCATGACTTTGTTTTGGGCGGCAATATCAACTAAGGCAACTTTGTGGCCTTTCGGGATTGCCTCTAACAACTCAAGGTTAAACTCTGTAAAACGTTCTCCACATGCAAGATCTCGGGTTGCTACTGCAACGTTATCGTTAGTGTGGATTTTTAATAAGGCCTTCATTTTTCTGCTCTCACATACTGACCAAATCTTTGGCCAACAAAGGAATATCTGCTACCAACACATGGTTCAGCTTTAATTGCTTAACGTGCTCAACCACATGGGCATTCTTGACTTGTTTAAACTGACAGTTATCTAAGGTCAGCCCAACAATCGGTGCACGCTCAAAACCTTTGATAAACAAGGCATGATTTGCATTTTCAACGGTAAAATTACTGATATTGATGTCTCTGACCACTGGATCAAATTGTCCGGCGTCGCCTTCTTCATACAAAAAATTAATCACGATGGCATCTTTAACCTGACCCACATTAACGTTTCGAACGTTAATGTTTTCGATTAAACCGCCTCTGATTGAGTTGGTTTTAATACGAATGGCTCGCTCGAGTTCAGGACTGCTCATCACACTGTCTTCCATGAAGATATTTCTCGCACCACCGGATATTTCACTACCGATAACTAAACCACCATGACCATCTTTCATTTGGCAATTTTTGACTAGTACGTTTTCAATGGGAGTTTTTAACCGCCGTCCATCAACGTTACGGCCCGATTTAAGTGCGATGCAATCGTCGCCGGTATCAAAAATGCAATCTTCAATTAGCACTCGGTTACAAGATTCAGGATCGCAACCATCGTTGTTTGGACCGTGACTACGACAGGTTACGCCTCTAACTATTACGTCTTCACACAACACCGGATGAATGAGCCAAAACGGTGAATTGATCACTGTAATGCCTTGAATTAATACCCGCTTGCAGCGATAAGTTTGTAAAAATGCAGGTCGTAAAAACGAGCCATCCGCATAGACACGTTGCTCTACGGGGACACCGGCTTCGGCGTCAGCAAATAGTTGGGTTCTGGCAGGTTTTTGACTTAACTCTTCTGGGTCGATGCGCCAATGGGCTTCTTTATGAGGTCCTTTCCATGGCCACCAAGTTTCATCATCAGCCCCCCCGTCTATCGTACCTTCCCCCGTTACCGCGACATTTTCTTGCTCGAAGGCATAAATTAAGGGGGAATACCCCATTAACTCTACGCCTTCCCAACGGGTCATAACGGCAGGAAGATAACGTTCAGGCTGCGTAATAAAACGGATAACGGCATCTTTTTGGATATGCAGATTAACATTGGATTTTAAATGGATAGCAGCACTTAAATAATTACCTGAGGGAACAATAACTCGGCCACCACCGGCCTGATGACAAGCCGCAATTGCTTGAGCAAATGCCTCGGTATTATCATGTTGAGCGTCCGCTACGGCACCGTAATCAAACACATTAAAATCAACATCAGCAAAAGTAGTCGTTTGAATGCTCTGACGAATTTGTGCAGCTTGTAGCCATTTATCCTGTATAACTTGACTAGAAGTATTGTGATGAACAACACAGCCAGGCAATACCGTAACTATACAGCTTGCTAATGCGGTTTTAAGAAATCCTCGCCTTTGCATAATTACTTTCATCCTCTTTTGTTAATTCTTAAATTTGTTCGCAATCACTTAAAACAATTCACTCTTATATGGCAAACCAATTGTCAAATCACTTGCCATCCATACCCAAACATATTGCCACCGGTGGCAATATATAATTATAAGGTACTCACGTCAATTAAACCCATACCTTGCTTACGTTTTTTTAACAAAAAATGTTGTCGTAACCGCCAGATGAATAGCTAAATCATCTTAGGTCAATATTGCTACTGTTAATCCACTGCAGTTGGCGCACTTGTTGATTCACGAATAATTAAATGAGGTTTAACTAAAAACTCTTTATCAACACTTTCAACGATATTTTTTTCAACGGACTGAATAATTTTATGGGCTGCTAATGAAGCCATTGCCCCTACGGGTCTTTGAATAGTTGTTAATGAAGGGATAATTCTGGATGCCAATATGTTGTCATCAAACCCCGCTATTGATAGTTGTTCTGGGACTTTAATACCCAATTGATGAGCCACCCTTAACACCCCTGCAGCCATTTCATCATTGTTGGCAAATATTGCGGAAGGTCGGTCGGCAAGCTGCAATAGTTGTTGAGCGCCGTCCTGACCGCTCTGATAACTATTTTGTCCTTCGACCACCTTGGCCTCATCTAAACCTATCCCCAATTGCACAAGGGTATTGCGAAAACCTTCAAGTCGTTCGATTGAGGAATAATAATTTAATGGACCAGTAATAAACCCGATGTTTTTGTGGCCTAAAGATACGATATATCGTGCCATTTCACTCATGGCAGCACGCTCATCAGACACCACAATATTGGTATGATCATCTAAATCAACCGATGCCATTCTTACATAACAATGCCCGGCCTCACGCAAGGCTGCCGCAAGATCTTTTGATTCCGACACAGGTGGCAATACAATCACACCATCAATGTTCGAACGACGGATAAAACTCAGACAATTCTTAACCAAATCGGTACTGTTATACTTGCAAGGATGAACAACCAGTTCGTAACCTTTACTCGAACAAATATTTAATACTCCACGCTGCACCTGATCGATATAAAGTGCATCCGGGTTATCGTAAATTAGGCCAAGCAAATAGGAGCGACTCGACGCCAGTCCTCTCGCCTGTTTATCTGGTGAATAATCTAAACGATCAATTACCTGCTGAATAAGTTCCAACGTTTTTGGACCTACATTTGTAGAACCATTAATAACCCGAGACACAGTACGTTTTGACACGCCCGCTTCTCTGGCGACATCATTTATCGTTGGCTTTTTTTCACTCATTATTTTTCCTAAATTACGATCAGGTAATTACACATTTAAGTACATTAAATTAATGATATCAGTTAAGCCTAAGTATTTGGTATTTATGATAATCATCCGACTTTTATTCTTTGTTCCGCGGCTAACTGGTAGGTGTCTTTATAAATCGCACAAGCTGCTTCTTTTACTTGTGCAGCCATCGCAGGAATTTGCGACTTACTGAATGACGTGGCAGGCGCCGTTATACCTACTGCCGCAACGACAACACCACGATTATCTCGCACAGGGGCGGCAACACATCTTACATCCATATTATATTCTTGATCATCAACGGCATAACCTAATGCCATGACACCCTGTAGTTCTTTGCGCAAACTGGGAATATCACTAATGGTTTTGCTGGTTAACTTTTCTAATTCTTTGCTCTCAAACATCAAGTCCAAGTTGTCATAATACAAAAAGGCTAAAAACACTTTACCCGTTGATGAACAGTGCATTAAGGCCCGCATACCGGGACGACTCGCGACTTTTAAGGGATGAGGGCTGTCAAACACTTCAACGATCAAAGCAGTACCATGGTGAGGCACAGCCAAATGCGCAGTATGGCCTGTTTTTAAGGCTAAACGTTGTATATGAGGAATAGCAATCTGATGCATGCGGTCTGAATTAATGATTTGCAAACCGATATTCATTAAATCTGCACCACAAAAATATTTTTTCTCACGTTTTTCAATCATTTGTTGTGCACACAAAGTGCGTAACAATCTGAATACCGTCGTACGTGGCAACGCCAAGGCAATTTCTATCTGTTGTGAGGTCATCCCTTTGTCATGTTTAGCCAACATTCTGATGAGATCACAGGCGTGCACCACGCCCGGAATTAAATAACGTTCCATAAATTATAATCCTAACCAACGAGGGAAAGCTTCACTTACCCAAGGTACATAAGTCACCAACATCAATACGACAAACATGGCGAAATATAAGGGAATGAGTGGTTTGATAATATTCTCCAGTTTGGTTTTAGCAATAGCGCAGGTCACAAAGAGGACTGCTCCCACGGGCGGAGAGCACAAACCAATCGACAGATTTAATACCATCATGATACCAAACTGTAAAGGCGACATACCAAGCGCCATAGCAACAGGCAAAAATATAGGAGTAAATATTAATACTGCCGGTGTCATATCCAAAAATGCGCCTACCACAATTAATACAATATTGATCAACAATAAAATAATGATGGGGTTGTCACTCAAGGCCAATAAAAAGTCACTGAAGGTTTGGGGAATATTTTCAAATGATAGTAACCACGACATTGCAGTGGAAGAACCAATTAACAACAATACGATGGCGGTGGTTTCAGCGGATTTTAACAACAAAGCAGGAAACTCGCTCATTTTAACTTCGCGATAGACGCCCATGGATAAAAACATCGAATAAAATACCGCGATAGCACCTGCTTCGGTGGCAGTAAAAATACCGCCGATGATGCCACCAATGACCAAAAATATAAGAAACAAACTAGGGATAGCAGCAAGACAGCATTTAGCCACCACTCTTAAGGGTAATCTGGCGCCGGTAGGATAACCTTTACGCTTTGCGTAAATCATGCACACGACCATTAGCGCCAGACCGACCATAATGCCAGGCAAATAGCCCGCCATAAATAAAGCGGCAATTGAAACACCGCCACTGGCGATAGCATAGATAATCAAAATGTTACTGGGCGGAATTAACATGCCTGTGGTGGCGGCGGCCGCGGTTACCGCAGCAGAAAAATTAGGATCATAACCCTGCTTTTTCATCTCGGGTAACATAAAACTACCGATGGCCGAGGTGGCGGCTACGGCAGAGCCCGAAATGGCACCAAACAACATACAAGAAACCACGTTAACCAAGGCGAGTCCACCGGGAAGAGCTCCAATGAGTGCCATCGCAAATTCAATAAGCCGTTTAGCAATGCCTCCTTGCCCCATAATAAGGCCAGACAAGACAAAAAATGGAATGGCTAACAAGGCAAAACTGTCTAAACCGCCCGCCATGCGCTGAGCAATAGTGGTGACCGCTGGGGTCAAGTCCATGCTCATTAACATGGTGACTAAAGTGGCGATACCGATGCTAAAAGAGATAGGTACACTTAAAATCAACAGGATAAAAAATACTAACAGTAATACAAAAGCTGTCATGCCCATTACACTGACTCCTGTGTCGCACTTTCAATCAATTTTCCATTGAATATTTCACTCAGATTAACCAGCGAATAAAGAATGAGTAAGCCCCCAGAAATGGGTAAGACCATATAAACAATGCCCATATTAATGCTAAGGGCTGCGGATATCTGTTTGAGCTCTAGGGTTAAATCTACTAACTCATAACCACCAAAAACCAGCACCAAAGCGGAAAATACAATCACCAAAAGTTGAATTAATACCAGCGTAGCTTTTTTAGTATTTGCTGACATTTTATCTAATACGATATTCAAACCTAGATGGCTATTAGTACGATAGGCATAAACCGCTCCTAACATACCGACCCAAATCAGTAAAAAACGGGCTAGCTCTTCTGTCACTGAGCTAGGATCTTTTAACATGTAACGAGAGATGACCTGCCAACTGACACATAACAGAATGCAAGCCATCACCGTCATTAGGGCTAAGGCCAGTGTTTTATCTAAATACTTAATAAGTGAATTCATTGGTGTGCCTACATTTGATCAATTTGTTGCATGATTTTGCCTACTTCAGTCCCAGCAAAAGACTGATGGAATTCTTTGACGGCGTCGCGGAACAACTGTTTGTCAGGATAAATAACCTCAACACCGGCTTCTTTTACCGCAGCTAAGGCTTCATCAGAGGCTTGTTGCCACAATGTCTTTTGATACTCAACTGAGTCTGCCATGGCCATACTCAGCCAATTTTGTTGTTGTGCTGTGAGTGAATCCCACACTTTTAAACTAGCTAACATCACATCGGGTACCGAGGTATGTTCATCTAAGGTGTAATATCGGGATATTTCATAGTGACGAGACAGGTAATAACTAGGTGGATTGTTTTCAGCCCCATCTACTACGCCTTGTTGCAATGCAGTATATAACTCGCCCCAAGACACTGGCGTGGCAGCGCCACCTAATGCTTTAACAGTACGCACAGCGGTTGGGCTGTTAAGCACGCGGATCTTTTTACCTTGTAAATCAGCCGGTGAATGAACCGGTGCATTAGTCGTGTAAAAACTGCGGCTACCCGCATCGTAATACCCCAATCCTTTTAGACGCACATTTTCAGTACCTTTTAACAATGCTTTACCTAAATCGCTGTTAAGGACTTTCCAAAAATGGTCTCTGTCACGAAATACATAAGGGATACTGAATAACTGCATTTCAGGCACAAATCCTTCTAGCGGACTGGCCGATACTTTGGTCATGGCCAAACTGCCAATCTGCAGCAGTTCAACCATTTGTCGTTCCGAGCCTAACTGACTACTGGGATAGATAAGAACTTGCATACTTCCGTTGGAATAAAAATCAAGGCGCTCCCCTAAATGCACCATGGCTTTATGCACCGTATGTTGGGTATCTAAAGAATGGCCTAAGCGCAAAATAACGGTATCGTTCGTTTTGCTACAGGCACTTAAGGTCAGTACCATTCCTACCACTGTGGTTATTCCAACTAGCGAGCTCAATCCAAATAATGAACGTCTGCCGCCAAGCCTGAAGTACTTCATAAGTCTATCTCCAGTTATCAGTTATTAACGCAATTGGTTAGGCTGATATTTATCCATATCATCATAATCAAGGTTTTCGCCGGCCATGCCCCAGATAAAGGCATAATTACCCGTACCTACACCACAATGAATTGACCAAGGTGGAGAGAGTACTGCACTTTCATTTGTCACCCATAGATGACGAGTTTCTGTAGGCTCCCCCATAAAATGGCAAACCGCTTGGGGAGAGGCGATATCAAAATAGAAATACACTTCGTTACGCCTGTCGTGCTGATGAGCAGGCATGGTATTCCATACACTGCCCTGCGCTAAACGGGTTAAACCCATTTGCAACTGGCACGTTTGCACGACGGTATTGATCAATAATTGATTGATATCACGCTCATTGGAGGTGGCCTGACTGCCCATATGTAAGACATTAGCGTCAGTTTTCCCGATTTTTTTATGCGGGAACGCGTGATGTGCTGGCGCAGAATTTAAGTAGAAACGAGCAGGGTTACTCTTATCTGTCGAGTTGAAAGTCACAGACTCTGTAGTTTGGCCAATGTACAGTGCCTCCTCTTTAGCCAAGGTAAAAGACTGCTCACCAACGGTAACCGTGCCTTCGCCACCCACGTTAATAATACCGAGTTCTCGACGAGCTAAAAACTCGGCAGATTTAAGCGCGTCAATGGTTTCTAATTTTAACGATTGAGTAACGGGCACGGCGCCCCCCACCATAAAACGTTCATAGTGGCTGTATACCCAATAAATCTTGTCGTTTTGCATACAGTTTTCGACTAAAAACTCCCGTCTAAGCGCTTGAGTATCGTAGCCTTTTGCTTCGCGTTGCCCGATGGCATAACGCACTTCGTATTCAGTAGTCATCTATACCTAGTCCTTATCTTGCTAACCAGCCGCCATCAACGGCCAGAATGTGGCCATTAACATAATCGCTGGCTTTACCGGCTAAAAATACTGCTGCCCCTTGCAAATGCTCAGGTTCGCCCCAGTATCCTGCTGGAATACGTTGGGTAATTTCTTTATTGCGTACTTCATTGCTTTGTAAGGCCGCGGTGTTATCTGTTTTGAAATAACCCGGAGCGATGGCGTTAACTTGAATATTAAACTGCGCCCATTCATTGGCTAAGGCTTTAGTCACACCAGCAATGGCATGTTTACTGGCGGTATACGCAGGGACTGTCATGCCACCGCTGAAAGACAACATAGACGCGATGTTAATAATTTTGCCGCTTTTATTGGCAATCATGTCCTTGCCAACTTCTTGGCTCAACAGAAACGCGGAATCTAAATTGACTTGTAATACTCTGCGCCATTCTGGCATAGAATACTCAACAGCTGGTTGACGAAATATGGTTCCACCATTATTAACTAAGATGTTAATGCCACCGGATATTGAGCGGGCCTCAGCAGCCAATTGACGCACAGCATCTTCATTGGATAAGTCTGCCGCCAATGCGAAGCCTTTCACCCCTTTGCTGATAATTGCCGCTAAAGTTTCATCACAACCATTAGCACGTGAACTGGCACAAATTACATTCGCTCCTGCCTCTGCCAAACCAATGGCAATGGCTTGGCCTAAACCACGACTAGCACCAGTTACCAATGCCCATTTATGTTCTAAAGAAAACGCCGACAAATTCATTAGTTTTTACCTTAAGTTAATTATGAGCTTCTAGTATGACCCTAACGCAAAATGATTGACGAGAACTTTAGTTCATATAACAACACAATGTTCCAGATATGAATATTGCATGATTTTTAGAACATCATCAAATTATTAGGGCAACTTACAAACCACATCAAGTTAACAATATACTTACAATAGATAGGGATTCTTTGCCACCGGTGGCAAATTGTCAACTATTTTCTAACTATGAGGTGTATTTTAAGTAGAACCGCAACATGTAAAGCTAAAATGGTAAATAGTTTGATGCTTAAAACTTAAGTTGGAATGGTGAGATAAAAAACTAAAGTTCAAAAAATGTTAACCAACTATCGATTTGCCTCCCTGTTCTATTTAATACAGAATCAACAATACGCTGAGCTATAGGATCTCTTTGCCATGGCTTGGCACCCACTTTATTTAATAGCTTTACCTCAACTTGGGAAGCACGAAAATGATTTGAAGCCTGTAGGCCAAACAGGGGGCAGTCAGATTAGTGATGCAACCTTGACTGGGTGGCGTGGATTTACCCATAAGATTAAGTACTTGATTATCATGAAGATAAACATCTCCTTGGTAAGCAACCTCGCTAGCAAGATTAGTGACTTTTATAAATTGGCCGCTTTGTACACCTAGTGAATTTAAACCAAAGCTTTTATTATTACTGTTTGCTCTACAAAGACCCCAGCCATTAACAGATACAACACAAAATACAGCGATAAACCTGCGAAGAAACTAGACATAACATTATGTTCCATCAAATAGTATAAGATCTGAACTGGACATTCTTGTCAGACTCACACCATTGGTGTGCCGCGTTTACACAGTTGAATTGAAAAACCCCAGGGGTCTTTAAGCATTTTTAGATGAGAGCCATCTTTTAACTTAACGTCGTCAACAACACGCGCACCTGCTGATACTAATCTTGCCGCATCGGCCTCAGGATCCACAGAAACAAAGGCCAGATGCACGATAAGTGGATCCATATTGGCATAATCAGGAACTTGATCGGCCGGATTACAATAAATTTCGATCATCACCTTGTCTGTTTCGTCTGCCAAGAAATGTGTATGTGGCGCACGATCAAATTTATGTTTTACGCTAAAACCTAAGTGCTCACAGTACCAATCAGCGATGGCGATAGGGTCTTTAACGTTAAACGCAAAATGTTCAATTCTCATATACAGTCCATTCCCTTAAGTCATAGAGGCTTAAGTAATTCAGCAATTTGAATACCACTTAATATAAAGGCAAAATTACCTTTGATGTCATTAGTCCAAACGGGTTCGGACATATAGTATTGATAACTACCATCACGCCCAAAGCCTAAACCCGCCACATAACACTGATTGGTCATGCTCACGCTACCATCTGCATGTACTAAGGTAAATTCATTAATCAAACCTTGATAGGCTTCTAGTGCTACTGCACGATAACTCTCATCGAGATAACCTTTATTAACTGCTTTTGCAAAAAAGTAAGTAAACATGGCAGACGCTGAGGATTCACGGTAATTACCAATAGCCTCTGGTTTATCCATAACCTGCCACCAAGTATGAGTTTGCTGGTCTTGAAACTTGACTAAGCTCACCGCTAGTTCCGTGATCATATCGAGCAATACTTTGCGTTGTTCGGTATTTTGCTCAGGAATAAAATCTAAAGTATCGACTAAAGCCATTGAAAGCCAGCCAACTCCCCGCCCCCAGAATATGCCAGATAAACCCGTGTCTTTGTTAGCCCAGACCTGTTGTTTATTTTCATCCCAGGCGTGGTAATAAAGCCCGGTATCAGCATCGCGTAAATATTTACGGGTTAATCTAAATTCATTAATGACTTCATCAAAACTATGACCCTCTTCAAACATGGCTGAATATTCAGCTAAAAAAGGCATGCCCATATACACACCATCAAGCCATAATTGACCTGTGTACTTTTTCTTGTGCCAAAAGGCACCTTCACTGGTTTTAGGTTGAGAAGCGAGTTGCTCACGTAATATGTCAGCGGCTTTGCGATATTTATCTTCACCCGTTTGTTGATAGAGTCTAAGTAAAGCCATGCCCGGCGCTACACTATCAATATTGTAACTATCAAATGAATATGCTTGTATACCACCATCATCTTGAATAAAGGTTGACGTTACTTTATACAACACATCGCTGTAACTTTTATTACCAGTGGCTTTAGCCAATTCATCGTAACTTTGTGGATAAAGACCTACGATGTCATATTCAAATTTAGGTTTGCGCTGGCGGTTAACGTCCCAACCATCATGGGCATAACTTAAGGTTTTTCTATGTAGTTCAGCATCAGCTAACCTGACACTCCAGTCTAAGGCTACATTTGCAGCCAAGGTTTGCTCTTGTAGTTTGGTGGATGCTGTTGTTGTTAATCTCAACCTTGGTTTGATGGTGAGTTTTTCAGCTTCTTGTTTAAGATAAACCTCAAAATCTTCCGCAGAATCGATACCACTTTCAGGCTGCCAAACAGCGGCAAAATAATACTCTAACTCTTGTGCATGTGGTTTTTCAGCGGTAGGACGTCCCAGTGGGTTAACGACAGCAAGGTAGTTTTTATCATCCTCGGTAATATCTTGTAGATATTCTTGGCGAAAAAACACCGCCATACCCAAGTTCTCGCCATCTAAACTCTGCTTTCCCCAGCTTGCAATATAGGAATAGGCTTTACCGGTAATATCGATGTTACCTTTAATAAACGTCGTATCGGGATGTTTGACGACACCAATAGCCATAGCATCAAGGGCTTTGCTTAGATCCAAGTTGACTTTAACTAAACGGCTGCCACCTTGCATAGAAAAATGCGCGCTAAAATCTTGTTTGCCAACAGTGCTTTCCCAGCCTTTATAATCAATAGTAAAGGATGAGCGGAGATCGCCATTTTCATTAATAGTGGCAGTTAAACCATCTGTTTTGTCTACTAAAGACAGAGCATTGTTGTGCCACAAACCAAAACCGCCGGCGCCTAACGAGCTACCTACTTTTAAGATATCCATACCCCAAGCTTCTTTATGATGGTAAGACTCATAACCATCTAAGCCAACGTTCTGCAAGACAGGTTTGTCTACCAACTTGCCAAAAATATCGAAGCCATTACGCCAGTCCAAATATATGCGATAGCCCACCTTATCAGATTCTATGCCAGGACCTTCGTAGCGGATCCAGTTGGAATGGTCGGTATAATGCTTTGGAGGACTGATAGAGTTTACGTTTTTAAATTGCCCACCAACATATTCTTGAAACGCCGTATCAGGTAGTTTGCTATGCGCAACCCAGCTTCCACCTTCCTTTAATGAAATCTCTGCTTGAGTTAATTTAACGCCATTTAACGAAGGTGCTTTATCAGACTGTAAAATTTTATACGACTGATTTTGACCTTCAGTAAAGTCACTTAAAAATAGCAGTCCATCATTTTTTCCATCAAAATCATTATCGATGTTTTGTGACGGGATCGTTTTGCCTTGAGCAACAACCTCAAGTTGAGGAATAGCATCCTGTGCTAAACCTAAGTCGTAATAACTTACATAAACAGCTTGTTGCAAACGGCTAAACTGAGAAGGATTGCTTAATTCAAGTTGCGCGACAACAGTCTTATCTGGATTGCTTTTGGCATTATCTTCAAGCCGAGGGTCTTTAGCCTGACCGCACCCCGCTAAACCGAAGCAAGTGCTTAACAATAAAACACTGGTTGTTTTAACATTGAAATGATTCATCTAAGAAAACTCCAAAATAAGCGACTAACACTTTTATATTTGGCTATTGGCTTCATGCATCAATATCCAACCAGCGTAGTAAAAAGTAAATTATGTAACATTGTCTGCGATCAATAAACCGCCAACCTAATGCCACCGGTAGCATAAAAAGCTAACATTCAGCCCTTGAACTTGTCAATTAAATATAGAAAGTCTGTGCATAGATTTAACAAGCAATCTTACCTAAAGGCATATTTTTACACTCAATAGCATTGGGTTTAATGGTAACCCTGTGATGTATT
>NZ_LSNE01000005.1:442090-469874 GCF_001565895.1 Paraglaciecola hydrolytica | reverse complement strand
ACTAAATAAACAAATTATTAATAATGAATAAGTTAGTGGCTAACAATGCAGAGGAAAAATACTTAAAAGTCTTATATAACAGATAGTTAATTTCGGTCCGCATCAAAAATGGTTTTCAAAAACGTCATAAAAGTTAGTTCAGAAACTTAATATAAAAATGTAAAAACAGTTAAAATATCCAATTGTTAACATTTTAAATTTTGTTTGCATTTTTGTTAAATATTTAATTTGCCACCGGTAGCATTGAGTAGTAGGATGCGCCTCGCGATGTTTGATTATCGTTAATTTTTATGCAGAGTATTCTTATATAAAGAACGTGCTTTGCATGTTTAATTTAAAAAGCTACTGCGTAAGGAAGGATGACAGTTAGGCAAACAAGATGATGAATATCATCAAATACCAGCCTACTGATAATAAGTTTAAATACATCTGTACCCTACCAATATAAAAACTGAACTGAGAGGTGTTTAATGAGACCAAATTTTCAAAAAAAGAAACTAGCAACTTGCTTAGCCTTGTTATGTAGTTTTCAAACTATAGGAATAAATTCTGTCTTCGCTCAAGAAGCTGCAGCGCCAGATGATTTAGAAGTCATTGAAGTAACGGGTAGTTTTCGTGACAGCTTAAATCGTGCTTTATTAGATAAACGTTCATCTATCGGCTCGGTTGACGCTATTTTAGCCGAAGATATTGCTGATTTTCCTGATTTGAACTTAGCAGAATCATTACAACGTATCCCTGGTGTCACAATAAGTCGGGTTGCAGGTGAAGGCCGTCAAATTTCTGTACGTGGCTTGGGCTCAGAGTTTACTCGTGTTCGTATCAACGGCATGGAAGCAATTGCCACCAGTGGCGGTACTGACGCTATCGGCGGTGCTAACCGTGGACGTGGTTTCGACTTCAACACCTTTTCTTCTGATTTATTCAGCTCCTTAGTTGTGCGTAAAACTGCATCTGCTGACGTAGAAGAGGGCTCACTAGGTGCTACTGTTGATTTAAAAGCTTCTCAGCCTTTTGATTATGCTGGTTTTACTATGGCTGCTTCAGGGCAGTTAGGTTATAACTCCCTGTCTGGCGATAAAGATCCTAAGGCGTCGTTCTTAGTTAGCAACATCTTTGCTGATGGTAAATTTGGTGCCTTGTTCTCGGTTTCTTATTCACAACGTAACCTGGAAGACAACGGTGCCAGTACGGTCCGTTGGGACAGAGCAAACGATTTTGGTAGTTATAATGGTGTTACAAGTGGTGCTGAATTAACCGCAATTAATGACGCTTTCCGCCCGCGCCTTCCGCGTTATGACTCATATTTACATGAATCAGACCGACTTGGCATGAGCGCCTCATTCCAGGCTCGTCCTAGCAGCGATACCGAAATCAGTTTTGACGTGTTGTACTCAAAAAATGATTCAAGTCGTCAAGAAACCTTTATGCAAGGGATCTTGAATGGTAACTCACAAGCCGGCCGTATGAATGTAACTGCTTATGAGATAGACAATGCCAATACTATGACCTATGGCGCATTTGAGAATGCTACTATCCGTGCAGAAAGCCGTTACGACGAGCTCACCACTGATTTTACTCAGTTTACTTTAGCCTTGGAACATACTTTTACTGACCGTTTAAGCATAGATGCCATGATAGGAACCGCGCAGTCTGAGTTTGATAACCCTATTCAAACCACCATAGTGATGGAAAAAGTGGGTGTTGATTTTAGTTACGACTACCGTGGGGCCTTACGCGACGATCCAGTATTAACTTTTGGCAGCGAAGTGTTTGATAAAAACGGTTGGGCTTCTAACAGTTTGAGACTACGTCCTTTAGGTGCTGAGAATAACTTCGATACCGCGCAGATTAATCTGCAATACGATTTAACCGATAACCTGACACTTAAAACCGGTGTGCATTATAAAAAGTTTGAGTTTGAAACCTATGAAGCTCGCCTTAGCACCGAAGGTGGCGCAACTGCCGCAGCTATTTCTGTGGCACCAGAATACTTGATGGAATACGATTCTGGCCTAGGTCCAAATCCTGTTTGGTTGATTCCTAATCGTGATTTAATTGCCGATACTTTTAACATCTACAGTAACACCGGCGCTTTTGCCGTCAGTTCGCAAAACCGCTTGGCAGATAACTATTCTGCTAGTGAAGAAACCCAAGGCGCTTTTGTACAGTTAGTCACTGATACTGAACTTGGCTCTTTTCCAATGCGTGGTGATTTTGGTTTACGTTATGTTAATACTGACCAGTCATCTACAGCATGGGCAACTATTGGTGGTAGCCCCGAATTAATCACTGCTGACCACGACTATTCAGAAGTGTTACCCTCGATGAATTTGGTGTTTGAAGTAGCTGAAGACGTATTAGTACGTTTTGGTTACGCAGAAGTAATGGCACGTGCAGGTTTACAAAGTATTCGTCCTAACGTCTCAGTATCTGTTTCAGGTGGATCTCGCACGATCAGTGGTGGTAACCCTACTCTTGAACCAACGCGTGCAAAAACCTATGACCTTGGTGTTGAATGGTACTTTGGAGAAGAAAGTGTCTTAGCCGCAGCGTTTTTTAGAAAAGATATCGACAGTCACGTGCAGAATTTACGTGAATCTAAAACCTTTTTAGAAACCGGTTTGCCTTTACAAGCGGCTAAAGATGCTTGTAATGCGGGTCCAGGTTATGGCGCAGAGTTTGGTTGTGATGAAAATGTCGAGTGGAATACCAACACTCCACTAAATGGCCCAGGCGGCACAGTGGATGGTTTTGAAATTATCTTCCAGACTCCGTTCACCTTTTTACCAGGGTTTTTACAAGACTTTGGTATTATGGCTAATTACACCCAAGTTAAAGGCCAAATGGATTATGTTGATACTTTCGGCGTCGTACTTGCAACTCGGAATTTAATGGGCTTATCTGAAAAAGCTCGCAGCGCTACCTTGTATTATGAAAAAGATGCCTTTAGTGCACGTGTTTCTATGGCTTATCGTTCTGATTATTTGACCACTGCTATCGGTCGTAATGGTGCAGATATGGAAGGTACAAACCCAACCACTAACGTTGATGCGGCAATGAGCTATAAAATCAATGACAATGTACAAGTGACTTTAGAAGCCTTGAACTTAACTGATGAAGTAGATGATCAATGGGTTGATTCTGCTGGTAATCGTTTGTCTTATTACCATGCTACAGGCCGTCAGTACTATGTAGGTGCTAAATATAAATTCTAAATTCAATATTGAATTTTAAGTAAAAAAACCAAAAGCAAAGTTTGTTTAAGCAAACTTTGCTTTTCTTTTTGTTCTAAAATACCCCATCCCTGCAATTTCTCACTTCAGTACAAATTTTAGTTATAAGGATCATGTTTGAGTATCGTTTTACCGTTTTTGACTTCGCTTAATGATCTTTTTTGGGAAAACCCGTGGGCACAACTTATAGGATTGCTGGCATTGATTGTTGGTGTCAGTGCATTTTTACAAAAACATGATGATCATCTACGCCGTAATCTAACCATTTTTACCTTACTCATGGGTATACAGTTCATGATGCTGGGGTTGTGGGCTGGAGCGTTAACTGCGTGGTTAGGTACCCTGCGGAATTATATTTCGATGCGCACCAAAAATATTTGGGTGATGGCTGGGTTTTTACTTATTTTATGGCTAGTAGCCCTGCCCAATGCCACTGAAATTGTGGATTATTTTCCGATTGTTGGTACATCGCTAGGCACATGGGCTATGTTTCGAGAAAAAGGCTTACGTATGCGCAGTTTGATGTTTTTAGGTTCAGCATGTTGGTTAAGTCATAATTTTTTGGTGGGTTCCATTGGTGGCACCATCATCGAAGCTGTGTTTTTAGTGGTTAATGGCCGTACGATGTTTAAGTTGTTTGCTGAGCAAACTAAGACATCTAAAAATAATTGAATTATTCACTAAGGTATTGAAATAAGTAAAACCCAGTAAACAGCACAGGTTGGTGCACTAAATAGATCAATAATGAATGCTGGCCTAATCGCGCCACAAACTGATTTAGCTTGGTCGCTTTTATTGTCGGTAGTAACTGGTGATGAATGATGAAAATACCGAACAATACCAGAGCAAACCAAGGTGTTAGACTCACCAAATCAACAGTGTGTACTGGTATTCCCCAATGTTTAACACTCCACTGCCAAGGCTGAGTTAACGTTAAGGTATCACTAAAATAACCAATTAAAATAACCACTGCCAATAAAAGAGAAAAATTGGGGCGTTGAATAAATACCAGAGATAAGGGCAAGGCCACAGCAATAAAATGAATAATGCCAAAATACACCCAATGTTCGGGGTACATCAAATAACTACTAAGAGAAATACCCAGTGACACCAATAGTAGTTTAAGCAGGTTAAGCCCTAGTTTACGTTTATTTATGTGGTTGTAATACGCCAGATAAGCACTCATACCAACAGCCAATAAAAAACCACTGACAATTACCGCTCTAAACACCCGCCATTCCATATCGATATTAGTATCGTAGTCGGTATAACCAAACACCGTAAGGTCATAGCCAAAATGAAATACAATCATTAGGATAATTGCAATACCTCGCAATACATCTATCGCTAAATTGCGGTTCTGGCGGTTTTCTGGCTTGTGCAACAGGCTTAACTTCATACTATTTATTGTGATCTTTTAGCCATTCGTTTAAAAGCTTAATTTGACCACACTTATAGGCTGCGTAAGTTATGCGTAACGCATTTGACAGTACTTCGCTATCAGTCCAGCCTGTTTTAGCACTGATTTCTGCATAACACTCCATCGCAGGCGCAGTGACATACCCCCTCACTTGTTTTTTACCCAATTCTTTTTGTTTTAGACGAAAGCGTTTTTGCTTTTCCGCGTTAGCCACTAATTTTTTATTCTGCATACAATCCAAAAACCTTTATTTCCAACAATCTCAGCCATTTAGGCGACAAAACACAAAATAAATCACTGTTCAGAGTTGTTTAGCTTACAAGTGTTCGCTAAATTACGCGCTGAATTTAATTAGGCAGTTTATACAATGACAATACAACAAAATAGTTTTACTCGTGAAGATCTTTTAAGCTGCAGTCGTGGCGAATTGTTTGGGCCAGGCAATAGCCAACTCCCTGCGCCAAATATGTTAATGATGGATCGCATCGTTGAAATATATGAAGAAGGTGGCGAGTTCGATAAAGGCTATATTGTTGCCGAGCTCGATATCTCTGAAGATCTGTGGTTTTTTGCCTGCCATTTCCCTGGTGATCCAGTAATGCCTGGTTGTTTAGGCCTAGATGCCATGTGGCAGCTAGTTGGCTTTTTCTTAGGTTGGTGTGGTGGCCCAGGTAAAGGCCGCGCCTTAGGTGTAGGTGAGGTTAAATTTACCGGTCAAATATTACCTACTGCAAAAAAGGTTACCTATCGTATTGACATGAAACGTGTAATCAAACGTAAACTCTTTATGGGTTTGGGTGATGGTACGGTAGCGGTTGACGGACGTATTATCTATCAAGCTAAAGACTTAAAAGTTGGTTTGTTTCAAGATACCAGTAACTTCTAAACCCTAGCTAATCCTAAAATCATTAAAATTGTGCGGCTGCGAGTATCAGAGCAGCCAACAAACATGCAGTTTCAAAGATGAAGGGAAATGCAGATAAAATAAAGCCCCTGACAGGGGCTCAAACTTACTTACTCGTTAATCCTAAACTTCTGTCTCCAATGGCTTCTCGCCATCCTCCTAACCACTCCGAACGGACTTCAGATGCTTGGAAAGGGCAAATTTCTTTAGAACGGCCAGCAATACCGGCTTGGTAACCTTTAGAATGTGCTCTGGAAAGTTTATCTCGTTTTTGTCGCTTCATTGAGTTTCCTCTTATGACGTATTTATTAACGGGTGACCGAAATGATCACGTTATAGAGATAGTGGATAATGTGAATTGGTTCAATGAGATCAACAAACTAAAAGGTTTGACAAACTTTAACTTATTGAAAAAAATCTGGTTTTCAACTTAAACTAAATTTGCATATAAAAACGGGAAAAAGCAGTGATTAGGAATAAAACACAGATACAAAAAAACCTACTTGGAAGTAGGTTTTTGATGAGTAAATAAACTATTTTTATTTTGCTTTAAATCGTAGTTTTCTGCAGCCAAAACCAAACAACGATAATAAAATGAGCCAACTCAATCCTGCTCCTTGTCTGTCACGATTTTCATTATCGACCACATCACATTGATCAACAACGCCACCGGGAATTGGCACAAGCTTAACCGCAACAACCACATCAGTCTGAACTTCAACACCATCGGCATCTAATATGATTTCACCTTTAACATTACGTGCAGGGCCTTTTTTAACCGCTGTGGCAGCAATTTCATTGTTGTCATTAATAGCGTTGGCTTGCTGGATAATATAAGGAGAATCGCAAGCAAGTAGACTAGCTAAATCGGTAAAGCTTTTATCATTATTATTATATAAAAACCCTGCGTTACGACGATTGCTTAGTGATGATTCGTATTCAGCATAACCGACCACTAAACCATTATTGTTAATGCTGTTAGCTGTACTGGATGAGCCCAAGAAAAAATCATTAGGGTAAGTGGTAATATCAGTATTGATATCATGCACAAAAAACTTTTTACGGGTATAACCGTTGATCCGTTTAGTAATGTAGCCCACTACTAAATCCTGATTATTAATGTCGGTCGCTGTACTACTTAAGGTCTCATCATCGTAATTAATGGTTGAAACCTGATCGCCGATATAAATTGCCGCCGCAGTAGTAAGAAATGTTGTTTCTTTATAAATTGCCGGAGATTCACCCACTGCAATACCATTGTCATTAATCGCAACCGCACGACTCGAATAGATTTTGCTATCGTCGTCTTCCACAGTGAGTAATAAACCCAATTCTTTGGTACTGATGATATTACCTTGATCATCAAGCTGCCAAATCAAACCACGGCGTTGGGCTATTTGTCCGACACTACTAGAAAGCGAAACACTTAAACTGCGAATGCAAGATGCTTGTGGGATATCACCTCTGACTGTCTCATCAGCACAGTTGTCTACACCAGTTTGAAAGCTTTCAGCAACAAGTTCTGTTGTACCATAACCTACAACTTGGTTATTGACGTTAATATCAAAAGCATCACTCAAACCACCAGCGGTAGTTTCAATTGGAGGTAGCTCGATGATATTACCGTTTAATTGTGCAAAACCTCGACTATAGAAATCATTAAGTACAAAAGTCGTTTCAGTTGAGGCTTCGTCTGCAAAGGTATAGGGTAATTTGTAAAACCCACCTTGAGCGACACCAACTGAATAACCAGCGTCGTTCAGACCTCGTACAGTGGTATTAGTACTGCGCTCATATAAGCCGCTATCGGCATTAATAAGATCAAAGGCTGGCAGCAAAGTACTATTGTTTTCAGTGCTTAAATAACTATTAACTTGAGCAATTTGTTGAAAAAATTGGCTTTCGCGATTAGAGGTGATAAATGTATACAACAACAAATAATCAGTAGTATTTAAATTACCGGCTTTAGCTGCATCAATATCAGTTAAGTTATTAATTAGCGATTCAAGTTCAAAGTTTATCAACGATACATCAATAATTGGGCTGTACAAATTTTGCACATTGACTGAAACCTCGCCACTGTTACTAATATCGGTTGGGAAAGTACTTATCCCCTTGTCCGTCACGGCTAATTCCACCACGCTGTATTGTGCTGCATTAGCAGCAGTTACAGACAATAAGGACAATGACAATATGGCTGCCAGTCTAGTTTTTTTCATTTAAAATCCTGCTTACTACTAGTTTAATCATTCGAGCATGCTTTCTAATTCATCCCATCTTGCATAACACTGACTCAAGTCTTGTTCTGCTTGAGCCAATTCAGCTAGGCTTTGGTTTGAACTCGTTGCTTCTTGTTTAAAAAAATCTGGATCATTAACCTTTATTTGCAGAGCTGCTATTTGTTGCTCTAAACGGTCAATTGCAGAGGGTAACGATTCTAATTCATGTTGCAACTTAAACGATAACTTTTTACCTTTGCTTGCAACATTGTTGGTTCTAGGACTATCAACACGATTATTAGTTGCAGCAACCGGTGTTTTTTTTGTGTTTTGTTGTTCATACCACTGAGCGATATCCGAACAACCACCCACAAACTCCTTCACTTCGCCATGCCCTTCAAAAAATAGACTGGTAGTGGCAACGTTATCAACAAATTCACGATCATGGCTAACTAAAATTACCGTACCGGGATAATTCGATAAAGTATCTTCTAACAGTTCCAGTGTTTCTACATCTAAGTCGTTAGTTGGTTCATCGAGAATTAATAAATTGCTGGGTTTTAACATCAATTTAGCCAACAACAATCTGTTCTTTTCACCACCTGAGAGAGATTTAACAGGCGAATTTACTCGCTCAGGAATAAATAAATAATCCTGTAAATAACTCATCACATGTTTAGTTCGGCCATTAACCGTGACTTCGCGTTTACCATCGGCAATGGCATCAATTACGCGCTTTTCACCGTCTAGGTTTTCACGATGTTGATCAAAGTAGGCGACTTCTAAATTTGCACCGCGTTTTACTAAACCTGAGGTCGCTTGTAAATCACCGAGTAATAACTTAATCAACGTACTTTTGCCACAGCCATTGGGGCCGACTAAGGCAAGTTTTTCACCGCGCAAAATAGTAGCCGTTAATGCTTTGACGATTAAGTTATTCTCTATTTGATAGCGCAACGCGTCAGTTTCAAAAATAATTTTACCAGAGTTTTTCGCTTCACTGACGGTGACAACAGCCTTACCTTGGCGGTTCGCCCGTTGTGATCTTTCTTCGCGTAAGGCTTTTAAGGCGCGTACTCGGCCTTCGTTCCGGGTACGGCGAGCTTTAACCCCTTGTCTAATCCACGTTTCTTCTTGACTTAGCTTTTTGTCGAACAAGGCATTTTGGCTTTCTTCAACTTCTAAATCATTGGCTTTTTGGACTAAATAGGCCGCGTAATCACCGGGATAGCTAACTAAATTACCACGGTCTAAATCAACAATACGAGTAGCCACTTTACGAATAAATGCCCTATCGTGGCTGACAAACACCACAGCACCAGCATAACCATTAACCGCTTCTTCGAGCCACTTTATCATGTCGATATCTAAGTGGTTTGTGGGTTCATCTAATAAGAGTATATCTGGGTCGCTGGCCATCGCCTTAGCTAAGGCGGCTTTACGGCGCCAACCACCGGATAAACTACTGAGTTGCTGATTCGGATCTAACTTCAAACTGGTCAACACTTGCTGAATACGGGTTTCTAAACCCCAGGCATTATGGTGATCAAGTTGGTGCTGGAGTTGTTCTAGTTTTTTCAGATTGGCGTCGGAAGGATCAACCGTAACTTCTTCTATCTGATGATAATAGGCTTTAAGACAAGCACCCGCTTCGGCTAAGCCTTCGGCCACATAATCAAATAAGCTGCATTCCACACTCATAGGCGGGTCTTGCGGCAAACGTGAAATCTTAACATCGGCATTAACGATACGCTGACCGTCATCGAGAATAACTTCACCCGCGATAACTTTTAATAAGGTTGATTTACCGGAACCATTGCGTCCAACCAGACACAATCTCTCACCTGCATGGATAACCAGCTCAATACCATTTAATAAAGGGGGATGGCCAAGAATGATACTGGCATTTTTTAACTGTAATAAACTCAAGATAAAAACTCTGTTAATTGTGGTAGTTCAAAGGGCCAAGCCAGTTCTTGTTGCGCTTGTGTATTCACTAATACTGGAATACGTGCCCCATATAAATGGTAAATCTGTGAGTCTGTCTTCACATCAACTTCGACAAACTCTTTTGGGTCGATGCTTGTTTGTGCCAATAAGGCTTTAGCATCATCACATAAACAACAATTGTGGCCCGAATATAAAACAAACTTAGACAGCATAACGAGATTTAATTTTCCTTAGTCAGTAACCAACAATGATGAATTTTGGGGTTACGTTGAAAATCTTCAGGGATCGTTTGCTGAGTTAAATTAGTCACACTTAAACCTAAAGCCTGAATTGCTTGTTCATCCAATTTGAATTGTCGCAGATTATTTGAAAAGAAAATGTAACCCTTTGTATTCAAACAATTGATAGCGTCTTTTATTAAATCTAAATAATCCCGCTGTACATCCCAAGTCGCGTCCATACGTTTAGAATTTGAAAACGACGGAGGATCGATAAAAATTAAATCATACTTTTGCTGATGGCGTTTTAGCCAGGTCAGACAATCTGCTTGCTCAAAATGATAAGCGCCCTTAAGTTTATTAAGCGCAAAATTCTCTTTTGCCCACTCAATATAGGTATTCGACATATCTACCGTAGTAACTGATTTTGCCCCACCTAAGGCAGCATGTACCGAGACACTGCCTGTATAGGCAAATAGGTTTAGCACGTTTTTACCCTTAGCTTTTTGCTGTACCAATTGGCGGGTAATGCGGTGATCTAAAAACAAACCGGTATCCAAATAATCTTTAAGATTCACTTTAAAACGTGCGCCGTTTTCATAAACCTCAATGGTTTGTTTGGTTTGTGCGACTTTTTGATATTGGTTTTTACCTTTTTGCTGCTCGCGTACTTTAAGCACAATATGGTCAGGATCAACCTTAGTCACTTGTGGTAAGGCCGCAACAATCTCATGCAAGCGTTTTTTGGCAACTTGCTCAGGGACATTTTTGGGCGCCGCGTATTCCTGCACTACTAACCAATCAGCATAACAGTCGATTGCTACGTTATATTCAGGTAAATCGGCGTCATACAGGCGGTAACAATCGGTATTCTGGGATTTAAGCCATTTAGTACTACGCGCCAGATTTTTAGTCAGACGATTAACAAAATCGTTTTGAATCAGTTTTGTTTCACGTTCCTGACAGTTAGCTTCATCTAATACAAAGTTAACTAGCTGACATTCCAGTTTGCCATTCATTAGTTGGTATTCTTTTTTCGCTGTTAACTTCATTTGTCGCAACAACTCGCGATTTGACGTTAACAAAGACACATGCCAGTTTTTAAACTGCTGTTTTAACCAACTGCCCCATTGTTTAAATAATGGAAATAACTGAGCGGTATCGCTAAGTCTTTCACCATAAGGCGGGTTACTTACAATATAACCAGGGCTGAGCTCATCAATTTTAAAGTTGTTCACATCTTGATGACTAAAATGAATGTAGTGATATACGTCTGCCTGATGAGCGTTTTCTTTGGCTAGGGCTAATACACCTTGATCTAAATCATTGGCGTAAATCAATTTTTGCGGAGTAGAAATTTGTTGTTTAGCTTCATTCAAAAGGGATTGCCATATCCCATCTTCATGCTGCTGCCAATGGCTAAACCCCCAATTATCACGTTTAAGACCTGGGGCAATGTTGGCCGCCATTAAAGCGGCTTCAATCACAATAGTCCCTGCCCCACACATAGGATCGAGCAAAGGTAACTGTTGGTTTTTAGTCCAACCACTACGAATTAACATGGCACAGGCAATATGTTCTTTAATTGGCGCTAAGCCAGTTTTATTGCGGTAGTGGCGTTGGTGTAAACTACGGCCTGACATATCCAGATAAACCGTAAGTTTGTCGCGCCACAAACGAGCATGAACACGGATATCCGGCGCAATCTTTTGCACTGAAGGTCGTGAATCAAAAAACACGGCAAACTGATCCACTATGGCATCTTTGATTTTAAGTGCGCCAAACTGAGTATTATTAATTTGCTGGTTAGTACCATTAAAATCCACCACAAAGGTTTGTTTTAAACCAAAGTGAGTTGGCCAGTTAACTTGATCAGCAATTTTGTATAAATCGTCAGCTGACTTAACGTCGCCTTCGCTGAGTTTTAATAACACTCGGTTAGCCAGCCTAGACCATAGGCAAACACGGTAAGCATCTTCAATACCAGCAAACATAATTACCTGACCAGGCTTAGATTTAAGCTTTGCTTCAGGGCATAGAGTGGCTATCTCGTCTATTAAGAGCTCATCGAGCCCTTTTGCTGCTGTTATTAAAAACTCTAACATTCATCTTACCTATAATTTAATCGGGCGGGATTATACGGTAAATGGGCAGCAGGCGCATATTTAAAAGCAACTAAATGGACAAAAACCAATAAAAACTACACTAAGATGGCTTAGGCAGATTGTGAAAGCAGGGTTGATTGAAGGATAAAAGGTATGAGGCGATTTTTCATCACTTTAATTAATTCAAACTGAGCTAGTTGTTTATCATTGATTAAGCTCAACGATGTCGAGATAACCATGCAAGTTGCCACATTGGCATCTTGCTCAAGCACAATGACATCACCTTTGCCCAGTTCATTTTCCAAACTCGCTAATTGATGAATGGCACCAAAGTGAGTTTGCTCAGTAAAATACCAACTACGTAATGCCACTGGTTTGTGAAATACCAATGCCGCTACCCCATTTATCAATATCTGCGTTAATTCTGCACTACTTAAGTTTATATAAGAGGCTTGAAGCTGCTCAGCTAAATTTACATAGTGAGCAGAATCTTCCATGCTGAACCACTGTTTGTCGGTCGGCATGGTTGTCAGACACTTGCTTTTGTAAGCGGTTTTAAATTGTAAGTTCTGGCCAAGCGAGAGCATCAAACCCTGTTGGTCACAGTACCAATACCAATCTGCTTTTGGTTGCAGCATAAATTTAACAATCTTTGCCTGAATAGAAGTGGCTAAAAGCTACCATAGCTTGGGGCTGAAAATAACATCCTTGTTAATATTTATTTACTCTAATTAAGGCGGATCGCAGCACGATCCTTATAAGCTTTCGACGATCTCTTTGATCACTTGCGGGCCACGATAGATCAAAGAACTGTAAAGCTGGATCAATGATGATCCTGCGTTGATCCTATCTTTAGCAGAAGCCGCATCGTGTATACCCCCTACTCCTATCATAGGTATGGCGCCCCCTAATGCGCTAGCTAAATCTAAGGCGACTTGTTGGCTTTTTGTAGTTAAAACAGCACCGCTTAAACCGCCCGTTTCTTGAGCATTTGGCTGACCTTCTACTAAAGAGCGATCAAGTGTGGTATTGGTCGCGATAACCCCATCGATCCCGGCTTTGATCAAGGCGCTGGCCATATTTTCAATTTCGCTGTGACTAAGATCTGGCGCGATCTTAACTAACACTGGCCGATAGACTTTAAATTTGTCAGCTAACTTAAGTTGTTCTGTTTTTAAACCGCTTAACAAGTCGTTTAATGCGTTACCGTGCTGCAAATTACGCAGGCCTGGAGTGTTAGGTGAAGAAATGTTGATAGTCACATAACTGGCGTGTTCATAGACTTTTTGTAAACAGCTAAGGTAATCACTTAAAGCGGCTTCTTCTGGGGTATCTTTATTTTTACCAATATTGATACCAAGTACCCCATCAAAACGAGATTTTTTAACATTGGCCACCAGATTATCAACGCCCTTATTGTTAAAGCCCATACGGTTGATAATGGCCTGCCCTGCCGGCAAACGAAACATGCGCGGTTTATCATTACCCGCTTGCGCTCGTGGTGTCACGGTTCCAATTTCAATAAAACCAAAACCCATGGCGGCAAAAGCATCAATACATTCCCCATTTTTATCCAGCCCTGCAGCCAGACCTAAAGGGTTTTTGAATTTTAGTCCCATTACTTCTACCGGTTTGGCTGTCAAGTTTTGGCGGTATACAAAGTCTAAGGGCGTGTTTTGAGTGCGGCGCAACCAGTTAATAGTAAAATCGTGACTCCACTCAGCATCCTGAGTAAATAGCGCTTTTTGAATGATCGAATACATGTTTATTGTTCTCTATTTCTTTCTATATATAAAAAAGCCCCGGTTATCATGACCAGGGCTTTTGTTTGTTTACATTCAGTTTAACCGTTAGCGTTAATGCTGAGTAACATTAACTCACGCAAAGCCACAGAAAACTTGGCAAACTCATGGGTGCTGCTGGTTTTAAATTCAGACATCATATGATACCAACGATCTAACAATGTTTGATTGCTTTCCATCCATTTTTTCAAAATCTCTTCTGCATCTTTACTTTTGGGCGAAGAATTAAGCAAAACGGTGGTTAAAGCGCGTTGTTGCCAATCTAATTCTTCACGATAAGAAGCTCGTGCCAAAGCTTGCCAATGGTTATTAACCGGTTGATTGTTAATTTGCTCAAGGAACCAATGCACTTCTAGTTTAGCACCTAATTTAAAGTACAAATTAGCCACAAGTTTGATGTCACGTTTGTCAGATTCAGCCACTTGAGCTAAGTCTAGGCAAGGGAACATGTTACTTAAACTGGCAACTTGATAAGCAATTTTTTCTGGCGCACGCGCTTTGGTGTAGCGCAATCGACTATTTTCTAACTGTTTATATTCATCTTCAACCAAGTAATCTTGAATATTGCTAAATAAATCCTTAAAGGTTGAAGCATAAAAATCAATCGCGTCGGGTATGCTTAAGGCTTTATTGCCATGACGTAAATACCAGCGTGACGCTCTTCTCAGAGTACGGCGCATGGTTTCTAACATTTGCAATTGCACCTGAGCGTCAATGGTCGAATCAAGACTTTCGATTTCGCGCCATAGTTTTTCCAGACCAAAGATACCTTTTACTATCACATAGGCGTTGGCTATTTCTTCTATGCTTGCACCGGTTTCTTCTTGAATTCTGAAAACAAAATTCATGCCCATATCGTTAATAATATTGTTGGTCAACTTAGTGGCAATAATTTCACCACGCAGCGGATGTTGCTCCATTTGTAAAGCAAACTTTTCCTGTAATAACTTAGGAAAGGCTTCAATCAACAATTTGCTATGGTAGGGATTAGCGGTAATGGCAGGAATATTGAACTTCTGTTTTAAGACCATTTTACCGTAAGCCAGCAAGACTGATAATTCAGGGCGAGTTAAGCCCATTGATTTGGCTAAACGATCTGAAATTTCATCATCTGAAGGAATAAATTCTAGCTCACGGTTTAGATAACCTTCACGCTCTAGTCCATGAATAAAACGCAACTGCTCTTTTAACTGACTCGCGCCACCTAAATGTGAGATTGAAATGGATTGAGTCTGGCGGTAACAATCTTTAATCACCAGTTCGCCCACTTCGTCTGTCATGGAGTACAGCAAGTTATTACGTTGTTTGCTGGTTAAGTCCCCTGCGCGTACTAGAGCATTTAGTAAAATTTTGATGTTTACTTCATTATCTGAACAATCGACACCACCTACGTTATCGATAAAGTCGGTATTAACCCGACCACCATGCATGGCATATTCAATACGGCCCAATTGGGTCATACCCAAGTTGCCACCTTCACCAATAATTGTCGCTTGGATATCTTTACCATTTACCCGTAAATCATCATTCGCGCGATCACCCACGTCTGAATTAGATTCTTTAGTACTTTTCACATAGGTACCAATACCGCCATTCCAGATAAGGTCGACCTGCATTTTAAGCACGTTATGAATCAGTTCATTAGGTGTCATGGTCAGCTGTTTAGTGCCTAACCACTTCCGCATTTCCACTGTCAACTTGATGGATTTAGCAGAGCGATGGAACAAATCTCCACCTTTGGAGATAAGTGATTTATCGTAATCATCCCAACTAAGTGAAGGGTTTTCAAACAAACGTTTACGCTCTTGGTAACTCGTTTGTGGATTTGGATCGGGATCAAAAAAGATATGTAAATGGTTAAATGCACATATTAAACGGGTATGCTCAGACAACAACATACCGTTACCAAATACGTCACCCGCCATATCACCAATACCGACGCAGGTAAAATCGGTAGTTTGGCAATCAACGCCGGTTTCTCTGAAGTGACGCTTAACTGATTCCCAGCCACCTTTAGCGGTAATGCCCATTTTTTTATGGTCATAACCGATACTGCCACCAGAGGCAAAAGCATCACCCAACCAAAAGCCAAACTCTTCTGATATGCCGTTAGCAATATCCGAAAAGGTGGCTGTACCTTTATCAGCTGCCACAACCAAATAGGGATCATCTTCGTCTAGGCGCACAACATCTTTAGGGTGAACGACTTTTCCATCGACTATGTTGTCCGTAATATCCAGTAAACTGCGGATAAAGATTTTGTAACAAGCCTTTCCTTCATCCAAAAATGCCTGACGCCCTTGGTTAACCGGTAAGTTTTTACATACAAACCCACCTTTTGCACCAACTGGTACTATCACCGTATTTTTAACTTGCTGGGCTTTAACTAAACCCAATACTTCGGTTCTAAAATCTTCTTGTCTGTCTGACCAACGCAGCCCACCACGGGCCACTTTGCCACCACGTAAATGCACGCCTTCAATGCGCGGAGAATACACAAAAATCTCAAACTTAGGCTTGGGTAATGGCATATCCGGAATCAGATCGGGTAACATTTTGATGGAGACATAGGACTTTTCATTACCCTGCTCATCTGCTTGATAAAAGTTTGTTCTCAGCGTTGCCAAAATAAGGTCTAAATAACGACGGATAATTCGATCGTCATCTAAGTTCGATACGGTATCAATTTGCTCTTTAATTACGCCTAATAAAGTCTCTTCTTTTTTAGGCGACTGCTTGATTTTGGGGTTGTAACGTAAGTTAAATAAATCCACTAATAACTTGGCGATTTCCGGATAATTAGCCAAGGTATTGGCAATATAATCCCGGCTGAACGAGCTGCCTATCTGACGCATATATTTTGCATATGCACGCAGTATAGTCACTTTTCTACCCGTTAGACCCGCCCCCAAAACTAAACGGTTAAAGGGATCATCTTCTAACTTGCCATACCACACTTGTGAAAACGCATCTTGAAATAGACTTTGTGCTTGTTCCAATTCCATATCATTACTGGTGTTATGTAACATGGAAAAATCCATGATCCAATTAACATCACCATTACCAGAGTGCACCTTAAACGGGCTTTCATCGATAACCCGCAGCCCAAAGTTTTCCAACATAGGCAGCACGGCAGATAAATGGATAGGCTCATTTTTATGGAAAAGTTTTAATTTAACAATTTTACTGTCGGGGCCTTCTTCTTGAGGACGATAGAACAACATATCCAGAGTTTGCTCTGCATTAAGCATCTCCAGTTTATCCATATCAACCAAAGCAGCACTGGGTAAATTGTATTCTTTATAACTACGCGAAAAGGCATTGACGTATTTTTTCTCTAAGGCTTTACCTTGGGCTTCTCCGTGTTTAGTACGAATAGTTGCCACTAATCGGTCGTCCCAACTTTTGGTTAGTTCAATGATATTTTTTTCTATCTCTTTCACATTAAACTCCGAGTTGTTGTTCTTAACACGCGCGATATAGTGTGTTCTGGCGTATACAGACTCTGAAAAGTACGTGGTAAATTCGACTTCTTCGTCGCTTCCAAAAGATTTTTTCAGTAGATCCTGAGTGTCTTTACGCAATTGGGTGTTGTAACGTTCACGAGGTACGTAAACCATACAAGAGACAAAACGACCAAATATATCTTTACGGGCGAACAAGCGAGATATGCCCCGTTCTTGCATCTGGAAGATACCCAAGGCAATTTTGGCCAGTTCCTCAACACTACCTTGTAATAACTCATCCCGCGGGTAGGTTTCGATAATATTTAAAAAGGCCTTTTGACCATGTGAGCCAGCATCAAAGCCGGATAACTTACATATAGCGTTGATTTTTTCTTGCAATACAGGTAGCTGAGTTGCGCTGCTATTGTAGAAAGCGGCTGAATACAAACCGATAAAACGGTCTTCGCCGACCACATTGCCATGATCATCAAAACGTTTAATACCGACATAATCCATATAAGCTGGACGATGCACTCTAGAACGCGAGTTAGTTTTAGTCAGCATTAAAGGATTTTTACTTAGCGCTTCACTACGAGCCGAATCGGGAATGTTAGATAACACTCTATCCCTTTCACTTTTTGAATTTTTCATCAAACCTAAGCTTGAAT
The DNA here is from genome assembly GCF_001565895.1 of Paraglaciecola hydrolytica. Classification (GTDB taxonomy): domain Bacteria; phylum Pseudomonadota; class Gammaproteobacteria; order Enterobacterales; family Alteromonadaceae; genus Paraglaciecola; species Paraglaciecola hydrolytica. Next base: position 451,906 of record NZ_LSNE01000005.1, on the reverse strand, counting down.
CATTATCAGCTCCCCAGCGATAGTCGCCTTTTATCGCCTTGGCACTGTAACGTCTATAACCCATCAAGGTGAAATTGTGATCATACATCCAGTTTAAAAACTTTAAGCTTTCGTTTTTAACTTGCTCAGATAATGATGCTGCACTCTTTGGAAACTCTTGAATGATTTCTGCCAAACGTTCACGCATGGCTTGCCAATCCAAAACGGCTAAAGATACTTCGTTGACTACTGAAAGTAATTCAGCACTCAGTGCATCCAAGTCTTTTTTATTGGTTTGTCTGTCAACTTCGATTAAAAATACCGTTTGTTTACAAAAACCCTGTTCACCCACTACCGCACCATCAAAAGATACAAATTTATGTTCTTTATCTCGACGTAAAGTAATGGGGCTATGCAATAATAAATGAGCGGTGATCCCCAAACGATTCAGCGCCATACGTACTGAATCCACCAAAAATGGGCTATCTGCGACCAGAATTTCGATGATGGTATGAGTCGACTGCCAGCCATGTTTGGCGATTTCAGGATTAAATACCCTGATATAGGGTTTTTCACCACTGTAGTCGAAAAATTCATTCCACAGACTCAGTGTTGCGCCATACAAGTCGCTATCGTTGCGATTATCAAGATCATCTTTTGAGATGTTTTTGAACAGTATTTTAGAAAACTTAATGACACGTTCAACTTGCGATTTATCTACTTTTTTTTCTATGAGCTTATAAACATTTTCGAGTAAAACTGAATGCTGGTTATTGGAAACCGTCATGTGCTTACCTATTATTTAGTTTGTCGTTTATTATGTTAGTGTACTTTTCAAAATTCGCTGTTTAAAACCCCCAAATTCAATAAGTACTTATTAGTCAAAAGACTGAGAGATATACAGTTTTTCGATCTTATTCGCATATTCTCGCTAAATAATAACAACAAGAAAAGGATTAAATTTACGCCATTTTAACAATTAACATAAGCATGCAATTAACTCTCATAAAAAAAGGCCCAAAGGCCTTTTTTAAAGAAAATGAATTAATAACTATGCAAAAAATAATTTTAGCTTTGTTTGCGCCAAAACACCGCAGCCAGCGCAGGCAAGACAATAATCGCGCCCATCATGTTCACTACAAACATAAAGGTTAAGAGTATGCCCATGTCCATCTGAAATTTCAGGCTCGAGAATACCCAAGTACTTACCCCAACTGCCAAAGTTGCACCGGTAAATAATACGGCACTACCGCGCTCTTTTAGTGCTTCAAAATACGCTTGGCGCACCGGCATACCAGACTTAAGTTTGCTACTCATGATAGACAAAATATAGATACCATAATCCACGCCAATGCCCACACCTAAGGCTATAACCGGCAAAGTTGATACGGTTAAGCCTATTTCGAGATAGGTCATCAAGGCCTGCGCTAATACTGATACCACATACAGAGGCAACACCACGGACAATGTTGCACGCAAGGATTTAAAGCTTACCAGACATAAGATAATCACTGCCCCAAACACATAAGCCATCATCGGGTTTTGCGCGGCGTCTACGGCTTCATTTTGTGCCGCCATAACCCCTACCGGTCCTGAGGCTAATTGGAACTTCAAGGTATCTGTTTCGTATTCTTGACGGACTTGCTTAATCGCATCAACCACACGAGTGATAGTTTCAGCCTTATGATCTTGCATAAACAAGATAATCGGCATAACTGAACAATTACCGTTTAACAAACCAGAGGTTGTTGGCACTAAGGAAATATCTTGCACCATCGTTTGTTGATTACGTGGTAATACCCGCCATTTAGGATTACCTTCGTTGTACCCTGCGTTTACTATCTTGGCCACTGAAGCAAGGCTGACTGCAGACTGTACGCCGGGAATATTGGATACTTTCCACTGCAAACTATCGATCGCCGACATAACTTCATAAGAGGTACAAGAATCAGCTTCGGTTTCAACCAGAATCGATAGATAGTCAACACTGATTGCAAACTTATCTGTGATGAGGAAAGTATCTTGATTATAACGAGAACTTTCATGTAAGGCCGGTGCACCAGCGTGTAAATCGCCGATCTTCATTTTTAAAGATTGCATCCAGCCCAAACCAAACAACATCAGGGTAACAATGAGAATGACTACCGCAATTTTAGGGTTAGAGCACGAAGCGATTGAATCCCAAAATTTATCTGAACGTTGTTCTTTACCAGCAAACTTGCGTTTGTAATTCTCACCCAATTTTAGATAAGACATTAATACTGGTAGCAATACTAAGTTGGTTAGGATAATGACTGCCACCCCCATACTCGCGGTAATAGCTAATTCGCGAATAATCCCAATATCGATAACCAACAAAGTCATAAAACCAATAGTGTCAGACAACAGTGCGATGCCACCGGGGATCAACAAGGTTCGAAATGCGGTTTGAGCCGCCATACGCACACTAGCACCGGCCACTACTTCTTTACCGACAGAATTGATCATCTGCACGCCATGGCTGATGCCGATGGCAAAGACTAAAAACGGCACCAGAATTGACATCGGATCAAGGCCAAAACCTAACAAAGTTAACAGACCCAACTGCCACACTACCGCCACCACCGAGCACAATAAAGGCAGTACAGTTAACATCGCAGATTTGCAAAAGAAAAAGACTAATATCGCGGTGACTCCGATGGCGATAGCAAAAAATATCACCACATCTTTGGCACCATCGGCAACATCACCAATCATTTTGGCAAAACCAATGATATGCACGCTGATGTTTTCATCTTCAAACGGCGCTCTGATCTTGTTTTCTAAATCACTAGCGAAAACTAGAGTACTGAGTTTTTCACCGGTATTAGGATCAAGCTCCAGTAACTGACCAGAAACCATGGCACACTTAAAATCGTCAGACACTAAGCCACCAACTATGCCGGCTTTATCTACATTACTGGCGACTTTTTCTAATGCTGCGGGATTCGTAGAATTAAAATCAGCAGGTATAACCGGCCCACCGGCAAAACCACCTTCCACTATTTCAGTAAAACGTGTCGAAGAAGAATAGATAGATTTAACTAAAGAACGGTCTATACCATTAATGAAAAACAACTGATCATGGGCTTGTTTTAGCGTATCAAAAAATTGCTGATTATAAATAGTGGCATTTCTATCACAAACCGCCACAAGTACGCTGTTGGCGCCCCCAAAATCCTTACTGTGTTTCATGTAGTTTTGCATGTATTCATGCTGTAAAGGGATATTTTTAGTAAAACCCGCATCAAGCTTAAGCAAAGACGATTGATACGCTAAAAATACAGTTGCCAGCAAAAACAGTAGTACCACACTTAAGCGATAGCGAAAAACCATGCCCTCTACATAATTAATAAACTTATTCATGCTGACCTTCGCTCGCCCATGTTTTTACACCCACCTCTGATACTGCAATGACCGAGTTAGCCGATACCACTGCAGAAATCAGCGCTTTGTTGTCGTCAGTTTGCTTAAAATCTACTTTAGTGCCTGTCAACCTTAGAATTGCGCCGTTGTTACCCAGAATAAGCGTGGTATTGCCATCAACTGACACAATAGAATTAAAGGTAAAACTGGTACCTGATTCAATAGCAAGCCACTGTTCATCTTGCCATTCAAATACGTTGCCGCGTAAACCTGCAGCCAATAGCCTGCCGGAGGCAGTAAGTTGAATATCAAAAAATGAGCCGATGTAGTCAATTTCCATGCGCTGCCAAGTTAAACCTAAATCATCACTGCTTGCTAACAAGCCCTTTTCACCTGCGAGATAAAGCTTACTGCCATCAAAGGAGACTCGGTTTAAGTTAGGCAAAATGGATTGTAATTCTTGCAAATAAAAATCTTCATCTTCTTGTTTTAGTTCGTCCATGTATTCAATATCATCCGGGTTTAACAATTCCGGATGCATTTCTTTTTCCCAGTGTTTACCACCATCTTTGCTGCGTAAAAACAAACCATAAGCTCCGATAGCGATACCATGATTTTCATCAAAAAATAGTACGTCTAATAAAGGTTTTTCTAGCTCAGGCGCTTGATATTGCAGTTGCCACGTCAAACCACCATCTTGGCTAGTCACTATGGTGGCATCATGCCCCACAGCCCAAGCATGGTTTTGCTCAAAATCTACGGCAGTGAGTGTTGCTAAGGTTGGTACCTCTAGTTGTTGCCATTGTTTTGCATCTTGGGAACGCAAAATATGGCCTCGTTCACCCACAGCAACAAAATGTCCATTGTGATGGGCAATATCCAGTAATAAGGATTCGGAAGCTAATGGTGCTAGAAATGAATTGTTGGAAGCTTGCCCAAAGACAAACACTGGTACTAACAATAAAGCAGAAAAAATACTCTTTTTAACGGGCATAAAATACTCATAGGTTAATAAAAAAATGGTTGGCGCCGCCAACCATTTCCTTGCCTAAATTAACGTTTTCCTTTTCGGCGTAAAGCTTGTGGCGTGAAATCTCCATCATCCAAAGAAACGTCAAATTTATACATACTTTCTTCGTTATCCAAACCTAAGGCTAAATAACGGCGAGAGTTTAAATCATAATAGACATCTACGGTCGACCACTGTGTTGGTACTTCATAATAGTTAACACCGTGCGCTACCGCTACTCGGTACAATTCATTGCGGTTGTCATACATATCCGCGACTTGAATTTGCCAGCTATCTTCATCAATAAAAAATACACGTTTTTGATAAATGTGTCTAAATTCAGGTTTAAGATTAGCTTCGACTACCCAAACCCGATGTTTTTCGAAACGAGTATAATCAGGGTTAATGTGCCCTGGCTTTAATATATCGCTGTATTTAATATTGTTACTATGCAATTTGTAGTTATTGTAAGCAACATACATTTCTTTTTGGCCTTTGAGTTCCCAGTTGTAACGATCCGGAGCGCCATTAAACATATCAAAGTCATCAGTCGTTCTTAAACCATCCGCTGCTGTACCGGGCGCGTCGTAAGCAATATTGGGGGCAGCTAATACTTTGCGTTGCCCAGTATTATAAGTCCAAGCCTTACGTGGTTCTCTGATTTGATCCATGGTTTCATGCACCAATAATACCGTACCTGCTAAACGTGCCGGCGAAGTAACCTCTTGCATAAATTTAGAGATGACATTGTCTTCTAACAATTTTTCACGAGTAGCATCTTTAGCTGAATACTTTTGTAGTAGAAAATCGTCAAAACCGATTATGTTATAATCGCCTGACGCCGTTGGTGCCGCTTGGCCACCAAAACGTTGCACTTTCTCACCACGATAACGCAGTATGTGGTTCCAAATTGCTTCTATACCTGATTGGGGCATAGGAAACGGAATACCAATAGCTGCGTTCTTTACGCCATTGCCTCCTTCAATCAACTCTGCTTTTAACGCATTGATTTTGGTTTCGTCATAAACAAACTGAGGCGACGAAGCAGAACGACGTGAGGGATAAACCGGCATTTTGAAGGTGCTAGGATAGGTTTCAAATAATTTTTTCTGCCCATCACTTAAAAACTCGCCATATTGTTTATAGTTTTCCGAAGTAATTTCAAACAATACCTTATCTTCTGGATAAGGATCAGGATGAAAATCACCAGGTTTATATCCAGCCGGAACTTTAGTAATACCACCATCCCAAGCGGGGATGCTGCCATCGGCATTGGCCGCTTTAATGCCACCTAATGGGGTTAATTCTGCACCCAGTTTATTCGCTTCTGCTTCAGATACTTTAGCGACAGCGAAACCTGAGCTTAAACTCAACGCAATAAACGACGTTAGTAATAGTTGCTTTTTCAACATAATTTGCCTCTCTAAATTGAATACTTAACGTTAAAGGACATATAGTCACGATCAGACAAGGCATTTGTTGTACCTACACCACCCCAGAAACTATTGTAAGACATCGACGCTGACCATTTACTCAAATAATCAAAGGTCAAAGTAGCACTGGCCGATTTACGATCTTCAATAAACAAAAATAAAGGATCTGGCGTTATGCCATTTACGTCGTGGGCGAAGGTAAAGCGCGCTTGCAAATTTACCCCAGCAAAAATGTTGTTATACGAAGCATTGGCCAGCAATCGATAGCCCCAAGCATTTTTCGTTGGAAAAGGATTGAGTTCTGGTCCATCAGACAAACCAACATGTAATCCGGTACGCGGGTTGCCATCTGCCAAGGGTTGTAAAGATGGTGTTCTGACCGAACCTGGTCCGTTTAAACGAATAAGATTAGGATCAGGAAAATCTAGTATATCCACATAGCCAACTTCACCTAACACTATCAAGTTATCAGTCCCTAACATTGGACCAAAAATATGTGTGGCAGTTGCCTGTATTTGCATTGTGTCCGAGGTCAGATAACCTTTAGCTGATTGACCTGGGCCTGTCGTAAAACCTTGATAATCATCTAATTGGGAAATACCCGCAAAGTCTGGACGCAAACCAGCTAGAGCTAATTGTTGTGGCATAGCGGCATATAGCAATTCAACATCGTCTATTTGTAAAGGTTCATCAACTCGATAAGATATCTCACCGGCTAAGGCAGTTTCTCCTACGTTGGTATTAAAACTAAAACCATATAGTTTGATATCTTCTGGATATTCAAACTGTACCTTAGTAAAGGCTTGCAAGTCAGTGATATTGTCTTTGGTAATAGCATTTTGTGCGATATACGCTAAATCAGCCCCTATGCCCGCAGCAGTAAAATTCGAAGCAATACCAGTAATCAGTGGTCTTTGACTATGATAATTGATCAGATAAAAGCTTAATTCAGCACCATCTAATTCTTCACCAAAATAAGACACTTTAAAGCCATATTGACCTTGATCGTCTGCGTCTTGATGAGCATCATCACTATAGCCTCGCACCGCAACTTTAGTAGGGTAAGCAAGGTAAGCACTACCAATCTGTGCACTGCTAGCGCCTGCCCGCAACGCTCCACCTAATTGGTTAATTCCAGCCAGTAGAAACTCCATATCAATATCTGGGTTACCACTAAATCCAAGCTGGATGTTTTGTGCCTGACCGCCCTCACCTGCAAAATCATTGGTAGAAAAATAACTGCCGGCTTGAGGTAAACGACTGCGTTCCCACTCATATTGATAATACATGGATAAGCTTAGCGATTCACTCAACTCTATGGAGGCAAATGCGGTACCAACCGGAATAAAGACTTCTTTTAATTCGGCACCTGGTGCCTGAGCACGTGTGACGTCAACGGGATTACTGCTATTAATACCGTGTTGGATAAAGGTACTTTCACCCCAGGTAATAACCTGTTGTCCTAGGCGCACACTGATAGGTTTATCGGCCAGTTCAAAATCTGCATAGAAAAAAGCATCTAACAGACGAACATCGGCACACAACTCTTCACTGGCTTTGTCGTTAGCACAAGGATCTTGAGTTTGTCCGGTTATCGGATTAGTCCAATCACGTGTTCCATCTTTTAATTCAAAATCATAAAAGTACATACCACGTAAAAATACGCCCATGTTTTTATACTGAACTTCCAGTTCGTGCACACCTTTAAAAAGTGTGGAGAATGACTTTCCATTGTCGTAATTGAGTGTACTTAAATCACCATTGGTAGAATAGCCAGCATTGGTCAAAGCCCACACATCGGCAGAACTATAAATAGGGTTAGTTGCAGGATTGTAGCCAGACCAATCTAAATTGAGCTGATTACTATTACCTACAGTTGAGAAGTCAATATCCTCAACCCTGATACTGGTACCAAATGAAAAGTTAGAATCAAAACTAACCGACCAGTCGCCACTGTTCCAGTTAGCCGCTGTAGCCAACATAGCTGGCATACTCAATACACTGGTGATACCTAGCGCAAGCGCTGATTTTTTAAATATAGAAGACCTATAACTCATATTTATTCTCCCTAATCTCGTACACTGTTCAATACGCTGTTACAGCATAGTCTAATGACGTTTACATTAACAAAATCATTACATCATTTGACTGTGATAGCAAGAACTAATCGTACCAGTTGAAAAGCCATCAATTTGTTTTAATTCAATAGCTTGTGTTCATTTTTCGAACAAGCCAGGTTAATATTTAACTCACCCTATCTAAGCTGAGGAGTTTTTTATCCTCACTGACCTGTAGCCTGAAACGCCCTCTCAGTCCTGTCTGGCTAACAAAAGGGCGTAAATTTTTCGCGGGGATTTGGATACGTTTACCACGTTCTTCGATTACCACTACAGCATTGTTTTTTGGCAAATAAAGCACTCTGCATTCTTCGTAGGTAAGCGATACTGAAAAATAATAAGTCAACATAGTAAGCTGGACTAATGTTTAAAATTCAGACTTTTAGTTATTTTTTCAAACAGATCTTTACTTAAATCCGGCGTATCGCTGATGCGTAAAAGTTGATGTTGCATTAAGTCTTGGCGTGATTTATCGAATTTTTGCCAATGCGTTAATGGAGTAATTAAACGCGCTGCAACTTGCGGATTTATGTTGTTTAACTTGATTAAATAGTTGGCCAAATAGGCGTAACCACTGCCATCTTGCGCATGGAATCCCGGCACATTATAAAATGCAAAACTGCCAACTAAAGACCTAACGCGGTTTGGATTGGAAATACTATATTGAGCATGGCCTGCCAACATATCTAGACGCGCAAGAATATCGATTCGAGGTGTATTAGCATGTAAGGCAAACCACTTGTCTAAAACCAAAGGCTCATGCTGCCATTTTTGTTCAAATTTCTGCATTAATTGATCAAAGGTATCAAGCTCTCCTAATTGCGCCGCAGCTAAGGCGCCTAAAGAATCCGTCATATTATTAGCCAGTTCAAACTGCTTGATAATCAACTCACTAATACCCGGATGACGTGCTATCTGTAGGTATTTTAAACTTAGATTATTTAATTTGCGACGCTCAACCTGTGGCTGCTCATACTGGTATACCGAGCCAGTCATCGGTTGATACATGCTTTGCCAACTTTCAACAAAGGCAAATGCCACAGCGCTTAATACAAATTTTCTGGCTTGATAAAGTCTATCAATATCAAGGGTTTCTACTTGCTGGCTAAGAGTTTCAAAACTGGGCAAAGTCAGCATTTCCGCTTTTAAAGCGGGAGACAGACTAACATTGCTCATTATTGGTTTAAGGGCAGCTAAGAGCTCTGCAATGTCGGTTAATTGCGGCGTCTGATCCAGTGCGGCAAGTTTGTGAATGTTGTCGCTGTAAAGTTTCTGGCTAGCATCCCAACGTGCAAAATCATCTGGTGAATATTGCACAATATGGGCAAGTTGTTCATTGGTATACGGGTAATGCAAACGTACTGGCGCACTAAAATTATGTAATAACGAAGGTACAGGCTTAGCATTTACACCAGCAAAGGTAAGTTGCAATGTATCTTCCGTCAGCTCAGTAATAATTTCACTTTCACCGGCACTATTGAGTATTAAATGTTCGCCCGATGGATCAAGTAAACTAAATCGAAGTGGAATATGTAGGACCTGTTTTTTACTTTGATCAGCGGTTGCTTTAGTTAACTGACTTAAACTTAAGCTATAAGTTGAACTCGCCTCATCAAAATGATCTTCTACCCTAATCGTAGGAGTACCTGATTGACTGTACCAACGTCTAAATTGAGTTAGATCTTTACCACTGGCATCTTCTAAAGCCTGTACAAAATCGTCACAGGTTACCGCTTGCCCGTCAAAACGTTTAAAATACAGATCCATGCCTTGTCTGAAATGCTCAGCACCTAACAAGGTATGCAACATGCGTATCACCTCCGCACCTTTGTCATACACAGTGACTGTATAAAAATTATTCATTTCTATCACTTCATCAGGTCGAATTGGGTGT
>NZ_LSNE01000005.1:432828-441955 GCF_001565895.1 Paraglaciecola hydrolytica | reverse complement strand
GACATCGCACTAGCATCTTCGGCAAACTGATTTTCCCGAATGACTTTGACATTTTTAATACGATTGACCAGTGCAGAGCCCATATCGGCACTAAACTGCTGATCCCTAAAAACGGTCAAACCTTCTTTTAAACTTAACTGAAACCAGTCACGGCAGGTGACTCTGTTGCCCGTCCAGTTATGGAAATATTCATGGGCAATTACCGATTCAATATTAAAAAAATCTTCATCGGTAGCCGATTCAGGCGTGGCTAAAACAAACTTACTGTTAAATACATTCAGTCCTTTATTTTCCATGGCACCCATGTTGAAAAAATCTACTGCTACTATCATGTAAATATCGAGGTCGTATTCGAGGCCAAACACCTCTTCGTCCCAGCTCATGGCTTTCTTCAATGAGTCCAAGGCATGTTGACCTTTAGCCAAACTACCTTTATCTACATACAACTCTAAGGCCACATCGCGACCACTGGCCGTAACAAAATTGTCCATTAATAAATCGAAATCCCCCGCCACTAAGGCAAACAGATAACAAGGCTTTTTAAAAGGATCAGACCATTGCACCCAATGTCTACCTTGTTCTGAATCGCCACTGGCGACCTTATTGCCGTTAGATAATAAAAAGGGAAACTGACTTTTATCACCGATCACTTTTACATCATAAGTAGCGAGTACATCGGGTCTGTCTAAAAAATAGGTGATTTTACGAAAGCCTTCGGCTTCACACTGAGTGCAATAAGCACCAGCAGAGAGATACAATCCTTCTAAACTGCTGTTTAAATGCGGGTGGATAACTGTAGTAATGCTTAATTCAAAATGGTCTTGAACAGCAGGAATAGTAAGACTCACTGTATCAAGGGAATAATTGTTATAACTCTCGCCATTAATTAGCAACTGTTTGAGCGTAAGACCTTCTCCATCCAATACCAATGGTCGCTCATGTGTGCCGTTACGCACAATCGAGGTGATGCAAGTGACAGTGGTAAAGTCAGCTAATAAATCAAACACCATACTGACATGTTCGATTAAAAAGTCAGGAGGTAAATAATCCAGACGTCTTTTAATTTGCGGACCTGTTGTGGGTATTGAATTGTTGCTCATCTTAATCTCTGAAAATGTAAGTCGGTTGGAAGCACAGTGGACAATACTGTCCACTGTCAAAATTAAACTTTGGCTGCTGCAGTATGTGTAGGTACAGGTATGCGCAATATTTTAATACCTAAATAGGCATAGATAATGGCTAATACTGGATTGATTAAATTAAAGAAGGCATAAAATACATAATCCAAGGGATTTACCGCTAAAACACCGTGCATGTAAACACCACAGGTATTCCAAGGAATAAGTGGCGATGTCAAGGTGCCACCATCTTCTAAACTTCTTGATAGATTTAATTGGTTTAAGCCGCGTTTTTCAAATTCTTCTTTATACATTCTACCTGGCATGACAATGGCCATATATTGGTCGGCAGTTAGAATATTGGTACCTATACAGGTTAAGATAGTACGGGTAACCATATCGCCAGCACTTGTCGCACCTTTTAGGAAAGCACTGACGGCACGTTTAAGCAAACCTACACGTTCTAACACGGCACCAAAAGTCATTGCACACATTATCAACCAAATAGTATTAAGCATACTCGACATCCCACCACGGCTTAACAAGTCATTTAGAGTGTCGCTGCTAGTACTAAACTTAACGCCATCAAATAGCGCCGTCCAAACGACAATTATAGTGGCTTTAACCGCAGGCATGCCCTGTTCTGCTAAATTGGTGATCACCTCTGGTTGAAATGCTGCCGCCCAGATACCGCCTAAAAGTGCACCTATGGATACTGCTGGAAACGCGGGTACTTTTTTCATTGCCATGGCTAATAATAAAAATAGAGGGACCAACATATGCAAACCCAAATTAAATTCTTGGGCTAACAAGTTTTGCATTTCTGCGATACGACTTACCGAATCCTGAGCTTCGGTACCATAACCTATGACGGTAAATAAGATCAGCGCAATAATAAAACTAGGTACTGTGGTCCATAACATATATTGAATATGTTCAAATAAATTTGTCCCTGCAATGGCTGGTGCAAGATTTGTGGTTTCTGATAAAGGCGAGATTTTATCGCCAAAGTAGGCACCCGAAATGATTGCCCCAGCCGTAACCGGTGCTGACATATCCATACCTATCGATACGCCCATTAAGGCTACACCGACAGTTGCCGCAGTGGTCCACGAACTACCAATACTTAAAGCAACAATGCCACAGATCAAACAACTCGCGGCATAAAACATGGAGGGATTAAGTAAATCTAAACCGTAATAGATTAAAGTGGGTACTGTACCTGACAACATCCAAGTTCCAATCAACGACCCCACAGCTAAGAGTATTAAGATAGCACCAAGAGAGCGCGAAATACCTTTAACTATACCTTGCTCTATGTCGTCCCATTTGTAACCATTTTTAATACCCACAAGAGCAGCAATGCCCATAGCAAGTAATAAGGCAATCTGATTGGGTCCAAAAGAAGAGTTATCTTCAAACAAATAGACCGACGAGCCAAGCAGTAATACCAAAATAATAATGGGTATCAAAGCATCGAGTAAGGATGCTTCTTTTAATTGATTTTGTTTATTTTCCATTTAACTAAAGACCCTATAATTAACTTGCGACTGAACGGTAAAACATCACCACGATGACAACCGGACACACAAACCGAATATACCAGGGCCAAATTTTCCAGAATAAACCTTGTTCTAATTGCGGATCACCGTTTTTCAACTCGTCTAAAATTTTGTCGCGCTTCCACACCCAACCGGCAAATATGCACAGTACCAAGCCCAATAAAGGTTGGCTATACACTGTCGTTGCCGCGATAACGAGTTCAAACAAGGCGTTAAAATTAAGTGCAATAACACAACTCATTATATAAATAACAATTGCGATTAACCAAACAGAGCGCTTACGCCCCATGCCTTTGCTTTCAACTACGTAAGCAACAGGTACTTCGAGCATGGAAATTGATGAGGTAACGGCCGCTATAATCATTAAAGCAAAAAAGGCTAAGGCAACAAAATTGCCGATTGCACCCATAGTGTCAAAAAATGCCGGCAACACCGCAAAAATCAAACCTGGACCTGCAATATAATCGCCATTCTCGGCAAATATTTGCACACCATTATGCAGAGCTACATACATTGCTGGGATGATCAATAATCCCGCTAGTACTGCCACACCAATATCCACAAAGGCTACTGACGCACCCAAGGTAGACAGTTTTTCATTTTTAGAAATATATGAGCCATACACCAACATGGTGCCCACACCTAAAGACATGGAGAAAAACGCTTGCCCCATGGCACTGATCAACAAATCTGGATTGAGTATTTTAGAAAAGTCAGGCAATACATAGTGTTTTAAACCTTCCATGGCTCCATCCAAAGACAGCACATAAAAGATCAATAAAAGGATAATGACAAACAATGCAGGCATTAATCTAACAGACCAGCGTTCGATGCCGTCTTTAACTCCACCTGAGACGATAATCGCAGTCAGTGCCATAAACAATCCACAAAATAGGATGTTTCTACTGATGGCTTGTTCAGATGATAAATCAGCCATTAACCAACCCGTAGCGCCGTCAAAACCCAATAAGTCAGCAATGGGGGCAAGGCAAAAAGAAATCATCACCCCTGCCACAAGGGCATAAAAAGCCAGAATTAAGGATACCGTGATAAATCCCCAAACCCCTGCAAAACGACCTATTCTGCTTCCAGTAATTTCGCCTAGAGCATCAACCATATTAGAACGTGTGGCTCGCCCAATGACTAATTCAGCCATCAATACTGGATAAGCCAAAACAAAGGCGAGTATGATATAGACCAATACAAAGGCCGCTCCACCATTACTGGCTACTTGAGTCGGAAACCCCCATATATTACCTAAACCTACTGCAGAACCTGCGGCCGCCAGAATAAAGCCAATTCTGGAGGAAAACTCTCCTCGTGCACTCATTTTTCACCTGTTTTTATTATTATTAGTTATTGTTGTAGTAAAACTGAAAAAGGCTATTTAAAATAGCCCTTTCAAAACTTGATAGCATTATTTTTGGTTTATTGCGTACTTTCCTGTCGCTAATAAATCGAAGGTAATACTGGCCGCTTCGTCCAAGAAGGGATCAATTTCGGGTAGATCTTCTGGCAAATCATCAATTGAAGCAATCACCTCAAGACCTTGACGTTGTAAGCGTTGGTTAGCTCTTGCCAGATTGCGAGTTTCCGCTTCTGTTTTTTCTTTTAATCTTTCCGATTCAACCAAAGAAATCGTTTTATCTTCTTTTTTCTGTTTATAACGTTCAATATCTTCAAAAATATACGCAAATTCAGGATCATTTTTAATACGTGTATTGTGCAAATTGCCTAACTGTTGTGCAACACTCTTGGCATCACCAAAAGTGGTATAGTTAGCACGTTCGATACTATCCCAAGGCAGAGCAGATTCTTCTTGGCTTTCACCCCACTCTTTTGGATCAATCGGTGAAGGAAATAATACGTCAGGTATCACCCCCATGTGTTGAGTACTGCCACCATCTATACGGTAAAACTTCGCTATCGTGAACTGCACACTTCCCAAAGGGTTTTCATACAAGTCATATATACGACCTAAACCACGGTGTTGTTGCACAGTCCCCTTACCAAATGTTTGTTCACCTAAAATTAACGCGCGGTTGTAATCTTGTAAGGCTGCGGCAAAAATCTCTGACGCTGAGGCGCTATAACGGTCAACCAGCACAGTTAAAGGGCCATCGTAAGATACTTTGCCATCCACGTCCTTTTCGACACGAATACGCCCTGCACCATCACGAATCTGCACAACGGGGCCTTTATCAATAAATAATCCCGTTAGTAAAGTTGCTTCGGTTAAGGAGCCTCCACCGTTACCACGAAGATCGACGATAATACCCTGCACTTGTTGCTCGTTCAGGCTATCCAGTTCTTTTTGTACATCGGCATGTAAATTATTGTAGAAAGAAGGAATGGTGATAACACCTAACTTTTGGTCTTTATGAGAGCCAGTTTTAGGTACATAAACTTCGGACTTAGCAGCTTTGTCTTCTAACTTAATTTTATCGCGTGTCAAGGCAACTACTTCGGGCGTATTGTTTTCACCTGAGCCCTTCATCACTTGTAAACGAACAACACTACCTTTAGGCCCTTTGATAAGTTCAACCACCTCATCTAAACGCCAGCCGATCACGTCAACAAATTCATCATCGTCTTGGGCAACACCCACTATTTTGTCTTCTGGCTTAATTTTTTGCGATAAATCAGCCGGACCTCCAGGCACCACACTACGTATAACGGTGTAATCATCTTCACTGAGTAATACCGCGCCAATGCCTTCAAAAGACAAATTCATTTCCATTTGGAAACGTTCGGCATTTCGTGGTGATAAATAACTGGTATGGGCTTCAATAGCACGAGCAAAGGAATTCATTACAATTTGAAAAACATCTTCACTCGATGTTTGAGTTAAACGCCTTATCGCAGTTTCATAACGTTTAGTCAGCAATTCTTTAATTTTTGGCCAATCTTTACCGGTTAATTTAAGATTTAAGGCATCGTATTTAACGCGTTGACGCCATAACTCATTTAATTCAGCTTCATCTTTGGGCCAAGCTGCTTTTTCACGATCAAACTCAAAAGCGTCATTTTCAACTTCAAAATCAAATTCTTTCGCTAACAGTGTTAAAGCATATTCGAAGCGTTTTTCACGTTTCTCCATATTGATTTGGTAAATCTCGTAGGCAATAGCTAAGTCACCTACTTCAATTGCTTCGTCAAAATGTTTAGCATATTTATCAAAACTTTTAATATCAGCAGCGGTAAACACGTTGCGATTAAAATCCAGAGATTTTAAATAGCGCTGAAATATTTTTTCTGACAGAGCATCATTTAATTCGATTGGTTTATAGTGTGAGCGTAAAAACTGTGAAGAAATGCGTTTAGCAGAAACAGCATGCTGAGATTCTTGCTCAAGATGGGGTAAGCCTTTTACACTTTCGGCACTTTCGATGGCCAGAGCATTAGTGCCCATCACTACCAAAGCGGATAACACAGACAAACGAATCGATTTAATCATATTTACTACCTCTTGGCGCGTGCCAACCTAAGATTATCAACTTGGACTTTGACCACCATACCTGTATCAAGTTGCACATGAACACCATCTTTGTTCACGTCAGTAATAGATGCAGGCATTGGAGTTTTACCAATTTTGACCGTAACGTTAGTTCCAACCACCAAGTGCTCAGCACTAAGTTTCTCTGGCGGCGGCAATTTAACTGCAGGTTCCGCTTTTTTAACAGACTGCTCTTTATTAACGGTTTTCTCGGCGGATTTAAACTTAGGCACGTCTTTATTTTTGTAACTTTTCTTTGCAGGCGGTTTTTTAGCTTGTTGTTCTTTACGTTTTTCAGCCACAACAGCGCGACTTTCATCTAACTGTTTTTTAGCGTGTTCGGCATGGTCGAGTTCAATAACGGCAACACCATTGCCATCTAAATCAACTCTTTGCTCGCCTTCTTTGACTGATTGTAAATAACGCCAGCTATTTGTGTAATGGCGTAAGGAAGAGCGTAATAAGGTTTTACTGACACGTTCTTCACTTTCTAAACGTTCAGCCAGATCCTGAAAAATACCTATTTTTAACGGTTTAGCTTCGCCTTGTAGGCTAAAACATTGTGGAAAGCTTTCTGCTAAAAATGCCAGTACTTCTTTGCTATTTGAAAATTTCTGTGGAGTATCCATTAATTCTTCTAGTGTGTAGTTATGTATAAGTTATCGGGGTTCTTGCAGCTCATCATCCCAAGTTGCCAATAGTTGGTCAACCCAGTCATGCAAATCATCGTCATCTATATCAAGTAAATGGCTATCTCGTCGCCAATTTTCCCAAATATATTGGATCATATTCTCTAAAGAGGTGGAATCTATATCATCATCGGCATGATCGTAAAGCAAATGTAGCAAAGAATTGAACTTGTCAGTCGCTTCTTCTGCCTGATCTTCCCAAAAATCCATATCCTCTAACGTGGCTAACGTGACATGGATATCAATAAAATGTTTCATACTAAACTCGCTTGCAAACTATCTACTATGAGTTGCAAACCATCTACATCTGTCTGATCAAAACGGCCAATGAGTGGGCTGTCGATATCCAGTACCGCAAAAATTTCACCATTAGCATATACGGGGATCACAACTTCGGAGTTTGATGCCGCATCACAAGCAATATGACCCGCAAATTCATGTACATCATATACTAACTGAGTGCTATTTTGCGATACAGCAGTGCCACATACGCCTTTACCTATTGGAATACGAATACAGGCGGGTTGACCATGAAAGGGGCCAAGTACAAGTTCACTATCTTTTAATAAATAGAAACCTGCCCAATTTACGTCTTTTAATGTCCAATAAAGTAAAGCACTGATATTTGCCATGTTGGCAATGTAATCAGATTCACCCTCTACTAAAGATGCAACCTGTTGGGCTAGTTCAGCATAATGTTGTTGTTTGTTTTGCGACATTAAAACTCTCTTACGGCTAAAAGCGTTAATTAGTTAAGTAACTCAAATACAACTGCAACTTGAGCTTCTGTATCCATTTGACCAGGCATTGAATCGCTGGCCATTCGAGCTCGTGTCGAATAAATTTTTTCTCGCATAACAGGCTGTCCTTGGGATTGCTCAGATATGGAAATCGCTTTACCGAGTTTCAGGCCCAATGTTTCTGCCATGTGACTTGCTCGTGTTTGAGCATCAAGCAGTGCATATTTTATCGCATCTTGATAATGTGCAGCACCTTTACTATTGCTGTAACTAAAACCTTCAATTCGGTTTATTTTTAATTGCAATACGCTGTCAATGGCCTGATCGTATAACGTTAAATCATCCAAACTGATTTGAATTTGTCGACTTAAAATAAAGCCTTTCTGTTCTTGAGTGTTATCGTTATATTCAATCCACGGATTAAATTGCACTTGCAAACTTTGGATATTTTTTGGTTCAACCTTAAGTTCAGTTAATAACGATACAACCTGCTTGGTCTTGTCGCTTACCCGTTTATTCAACTCACTTGCTGACTCGCCGCGCTCTTCAACCACTACTGTAAAATTAAATCGATCCGGTACGCTTTGTACACTGCCCAATCCGTTTACTGTTATTTGCCGTGATTCACCATGATGCATAGGTGGTTTGGGTCCACAAGCTGACAATAGCAGCAAACTCAATATGACTAATTTTTTCATTTATACCTCGTGTAAGACCGCTTTTAGCCTTCGAATAAAACAAAGGTTTTGCGCAATGGCAAATATTTTACTTGATAACTTAGTCAGAGGCTAAACCTAAGTCGTATCAATTTGTCTTTAAAGGATAAAATTTAATACTAATGTACTGTTTTGTTGGCTGTCAGGTGAGATTTGAATTAATAACTGATGGTTTACTGGCTAAGAGGATAATGTTTATTAATGGATGTTTACAATATATTACAAACATCCTTAAATTTTCTCAGATAATCTTTGCTAAAAATTATTGGGCACTCTAACCCAACCTTCCATCAATACCCTAGCACTGCGGCTCATAATGGCTTTAGTTACTTGCCATTGGTCCTCGACAAGTTTTGCTTCAGCGCCAACATTTAAAGTACCTGAAGGGTGACCAAAACACACTGTACTACGCTCACTGCCGCCAGCCGCAAGATTGACTAAAGTACCTTGAATAGCCGCAGCTGTGCCAATGGCTACAGCGGCAGTGCCCATCATGGCATGGTGGAGTTTACCCATGGACATAGCGCGTACCAACAAATCTATATTGTCTGCCTTAATAACTTTACCGCTTGACGCTACATAGTCTTGAGGTGGAGCCACAATGGCAATTTTTGGGGTATGTTGACGTGTCGTGGCTTCGCTAATATTTTTTATCAAACCCATTTTTACTGCACCAATGGCGCGTAAGGCTTCAAAGCGTTCAAGGGCTTTGGGATCAGAGTTAATAACCTCTTGTAACTCAGTTCCACTGTAACCCAGACTTTGAGCATCAACAAAAATAGTCGGAATGCCTGCGTTGATTAGGG
>NZ_LSNE01000005.1:424894-432690 GCF_001565895.1 Paraglaciecola hydrolytica | reverse complement strand
TTTCCCCCCCGCCACTAAGGCTTCTGGTACGACTAAGGTATCGATGAGATTTCCTGTGGGGAACAAACCACCGCTGTCATCACCCGCATCATCGGCAGGATCAATAAACTCAATTTGAATTTCTGCCGCCGGAAACGTCACGCCATCTAACTCAAAGTCGCCAGTTTCTTGTACTTCGCCATCAGTTATAGGTACATGGGCGATAATGGTTTTTTGAATATTGGCTTGCCAGATTTTTATGCTTAACAAACCATTTTGCGGGATTTTATCTTTATGAATAAAACCATTACTAATGGCAAAAGGTCCCACTGCTGCAGATAAATTGCCGCAATTACCACTCCAATCAACAAAGTCCTTATCAATAGCAACTTGACCAAACAAATAATCAACATCGTGATCGGCTTGAGTACTTTTGCTAATAATGACCACTTTACTGGTACTTGAGGTAGCACCGCCCATACCATCAGTGTGTTTGGCATAGGAATCAGGACTGCCAATCACCCGTTGCACCAGTATATCTCTTGCGTTCCCAGCTACTTGCGCATTCGTGGGTAAGTCTTGCAAACGGAAAAATACACCTTTACTGGTACCACCACGCAGGTATGTTGCTGGGATTTTTATTTGTGGCTTGAAACTCATTTCATCTATCTCTGTTGTTATGAGTTACGAGCATCGAGCCACGAGCTAAAAACTAAAAAAGCCTATGTCCCTGCTCTTGTTTTAGCTCGTCGCTCGAAGCTCGACACTCGCAGCTCTATATTTTAGCTTCCAAAAAATCTTGGGCAAAACGCTGCAACACACCACCGGCTTGATAAATCGATACTTCTTCGGCGGTATCTAAACGGCAATTTACCTCTATGGTAATTTGCTCACCACTGCGTCTGGTCATCACAACGTGCAAACGAGCTCCGGGCGCAATATCACCACTGACATCATAGGTTTCTGAGCCATCTATTTTATATGTATGACGGTTTTCACCAGCTTTAAATTCTAAGGGTAATACCCCCATACCCACCAAGTTAGTACGGTGAATACGCTCAAAACCTTCGGCAACTATGGCTTCAACTCCTGCTAAACGCACACCTTTGGCGGCCCAGTCACGAGATGAACCTTGGCCATAATCAGCGCCTGCAATGATGATCAAAGGCTGTTTACGTTGCATATAGGTTTCGATGGCTTCCCACATTCGCGTAACTTGCCCTTCAGGTTCAATACGAGTTAATGAGCCTTGTATTACCTTGCCCTTATCGTCTAAGGCCATTTCGTTTTTAAGCTTTGGATTAGCAAAAGTTGCACGTTGGGCGGTTAAATGATCGCCTCGGTGAGTGGCGTAAGAATTAAAGTCCTCTTCAGGTAAACCCATCTTGTGCAAGTATTCACCGGCCGCACTGTCCAGCATTATCGCATTTGACGGCGAAAGGTGATCGGTGGTGATGTTGTCACCCAATACCGCCAAAGCGCGCATTTGTTTCATACTACGTTCACCGGCTAAGGCGCCTTCCCAATAGGGAGGACGACGAATATAGGTACTTTGCGGGCGCCAATCATACTGGGGATTGATATGTTCGCCATATTCTACTTTTAAGTCGAACATGGGCTCATAAACCTTACGGAACTGCTCTGGTTTAACACTACTTTTAACTACAGCATCAATTTCAGCATCACTTGGCCACAAGTCAATCAAACGAATTTCTTTGCCATTGGCATCAAAGCCAAGCACATCTTTTTCAATATCAAAACGAATGGTACCGGCAATAGCATAAGCGACCACTAAGGGGGGTGAGGCTAAAAAGGCTTGGTCAGCATGGGGATGAATACGTCCATCAAAGTTACGATTACCCGACAGCACGGCTGTTGCATACAGTTTACGTTGTTTGATTTCTTCGGCGATAGCCGGATCTAAGGCACCACTCATGCCATTACAAGAGGTACAAGCAAAGGCCACTATGCCAAAACCCAGTTGCTCTAATTCAGGTAATAACTTGGCTTCTTCTAAGTACAATTGCACTGCTTTTGACCCAGGAGCCAATGAAGTCTTAACCCAAGGTTTACGCTGTAAACCCAATTTATTGGCATTACGAGCGATAAGACCAGCAGCAATCATATTGCGTGGATTACTAGTATTAGTGCAACTGGTGATAGCCGCGATGATCACTGCGCCATCCGGCATTAAATCTTGGTCGTTTTCAACCACTCCGCTAATACCACGTTGCGCCAATTCACTTACCGGTACACAGGCATGGGGATTGGATGGCCCGGCGATATTACGTACTACTGAACTTAAATCGAACTGCAATACACGTTCGTATTCAGCTTTAACCATGCTATCAGCCCACAAACCTGTGTGTTTAGCATAGGTCTCAACTAATTTAACTTGCGCATCTTCACGACCAGTTAAAGTGAGATAATCGATAGTTTGTTGGTCAATATAAAACATCGCCGCTGTGGCACCATACTCTGGGGTCATATTGGAGATGGTCGCGCGATCGCCCAAGGTAAGATGTTGGGTACCTTGGCCAAAAAATTCTAAATAGGACGACACTACTTTTTGTTCACGCAAAAACTGCGTTAACGCTAACACCAAATCTGTTGCAGTAATTCCTTCATGGGGTTTACCTGTCAGCTCTACCCCAATGATATCGGGCAAGCGCATATAAGAAGCGCGACCTAACATTACACTTTCAGCTTCTAGTCCACCCACGCCAATAGCAATAACCCCTAAGGCATCCACCATAGGCGTATGACTATCAGTGCCTACCAAAGTATCGGGGAAAGCAACACCATTACGGCTTTGCACCACGGGCGACATACGCTCAAGGTTGATTTGATGCAATATGCCATTGCCTTGGGGTATTACATCAACGTTTTTAAAGGCGGTTTTAGTCCAATTAATAAAATGGAAACGGTCTTCATTACGTCTGTCTTCAATGGCGCGATTTTTGGCAAAAGCATCTTTGTCAAAACCACCAAATTCCACCGCCAAAGAGTGATCTACCACTAATTGAGTAGGTACCACGGGATTTACTTGCGATGGATCGCCACCTTTTAACGCAATAGCGTCACGTAGACCGGCTAAATCCACTAAGGCGGTTTGACCTAAGATATCGTGGCAAACCACGCGGGCTGGAAACCACGGAAAGTCCAAGTCGCGTTTACGTTCAATAAGTTGCATTAGCGCCGCGTTTAATTGGCTAGGGTCACATCTGCGTACTAAGTTTTCTGCTAGGACCTTGGAGGTATAAGGCAAACCTGCATAAGCATCAGTTTTAAGATTATTAACTGCCGCTTCCGTATCAAAATAATCAAGCGTGGTGCCGGGTAGATTACGTCTAAATTGACTGTTCATTAGTTGGCTTCTCTGATTAAACTAGCGCTGAGCAATAGGAGTAACTTTACGTGGTTCTTCGCCGATATAGTCAGCACTTGGACGGATAATGCGGTTATTGGACCGTTGCTCCATCACGTGAGCCGCCCAACCTGTTAGGCGTGAACACACAAAAATGGGCGTGAATAACTTAGTGGGAATGCCCATAAAGTGATAAGCCGATGCGTGGAAAAAGTCCGCGTTACAAAAAAGTTTTTTGCTGTCCCACATAAATTCTTCACAGGCTACAGAGATGTCATACAAAGAGGTATCACCGTTTTCCTTGGCTAGTTTTTCTGACCAGGCTTTAATGATCACATTACGTGGGTCGGATGTACGATAGATAGCATGGCCAAAACCCATGATCTTTTCTTTACGTTCTAGCATGCCAGCCATTTGCGTTTTAGCATCAGCAGGTGAAGTGAATTTTTGGATCATATCCATCGCGGCTTCGTTAGCCCCACCATGTAAAGGACCTCGTAAAGTACCAATGGCTCCCGTGATACAAGAGAACATGTCTGAAAGGGTTGAGGCACAAACCCGAGCGGTAAAAGTTGAAGCATTAAACTCATGCTCAGCATACAAAATCAGTGAAACATCCATGACTTTTTGGTGTTGTGCCGAAGGAGCTTTACCATTTAATAAGGTTAAAAAGTGCCCTGCAATACTGTCTTCTTGCGTAACGCAATCAATTTCAACACCTTCATGACTGAAGCGATACCAGTAACACATGATCGCGGGAAAGGCCGCTAACAAACGATTGGCAGCATGGTTTTGCTGAGTAAAATCTTCTTCAGGCTCTAAGTTACCTAAAAACGAACAGCCCGTACGCATGACATCCATCGGATGGGCGCTGGCCGGTATACGCTGTAGCACTTCTTTAAGTGCTTGAGGTAGATCACGCAAGGCTTTAAGTTCGGTTTTGTATTTATCCAGTTGCTGCTGATTAGGTAATTCACCTTCAAACAACAAAAAAGCAACTTCTTCAAACGTGGCATTATCAGCCAAGTCTGCCACGTCATAACCGCGGTAAGTTAAGCCTGAACCGGATTTACCCACGGTACATAACGATGTTTCGCCCGCGCTTTGTCCACGTAATCCTGCACCACTTAATTTTTTATCAACCATTTTTGTGTCCTTTAATATTGTATGTAAGCTAAATGCTTACCTAGAAAGCGCAAAGGCGCTTATAAATTTTTTCCTGCTGAAAACAAACTATCCAGTTTTTGTTCAAAATCGTGGTAACCCAGATAATCATATAACTCGGCACGAGTTTGCATGGTGTCGATAACCTGTTTCTGATCACCCTGTTGCAAGATACTTTGATAGACGGTTTCGGCAGCTTTATTCATCGCTCTAAAAGCACTAAGCGGATACAGCACCATAGCTGCGCCCCACTCGCCTAATTGTTGTTTATTCCACAATTCGGTTTGACCAAACTCAGTTATATTAGCCAAAATGGGCACCTTTACTGCTTTAGCAAAAGCACGGTAGTGTTCTTCGGTTTTAATGGCTTCAGCAAAAATGCCATCAGCACCGGCATCAACACAGGCTTGGGCGCGATCAATGGCTCTGTCTAAACCTTCCTGTGCAAAAGCATCTGTACGCGCCATGATAAAAAAGCTCTCGTCGGTACGAGCATCCACAGCCGCTTTTATCCGGTCGACCATTTCACCTTGTGAAACAATCTCTTTATTAGGGCGATGACCACAACGTTTTTGCGCAACCTGATCTTCAATATGCACAGCGGCAGCGCCTGCTTTAATCATTTCTTTAACGGTACGGGCGATATTAAATGCCCCGCCCCAGCCCGTATCAATATCCACCAGCAAGGGTAAATCGCTAGTACTGGTAATACGACTAACATCAATCAATACATCATTCAGTGACGTCATTCCCAAGTCAGGTAAACCATAAGAAGCATTAGCCACGCCGGCACCCGATAGATAGATGGCCTGATGGCCCGCTTGTTTAGCCATAATGGCGCAATAAGCGTTAATGGTACCGACAATTTGTAAGGGTTTATTGTTTACTAAGGCCTGACGGAAACGTATGCCAGGTGATTTATTGTTAAAGCTTGTCATAGGGTATTCATCCGTTTTTCTACATTGAGGCGGGAAGCCGAAATATGCCGACGCATTAAGATTTCAGCCAGTTCACCATCTTTGTCTTCGATGGCTTGAATTATATTGTGGTGTTCACGAAAAGCTTTTTTAGCTCTAGGGCTGGCCATACCAAACTGGTAACGGTACATACGCACCAAGTAGTATAGTTCTTCACACAACAAGCGGATCAGCAAACCATTACCACTGCCGAATACAATTTTAAAGTGAAAGTCGAGGTCACCTTCTTTTTGATAGTAGGCTTCTCCCTGCTGTAGTGATTCGTTTTGTTCGTGTTGAGTCAGTAAGGATTTGAGCTCAGCAATTTGCTCAGCTGTCATGTTTTTAGCGGCGAGATTACAGGCCATGCCTTCTAAGGACTCACGTACGCGAAATATTTCTAGCAGTTTTTCTGTCGACAATGTGACTACGCGATAACCCACATTTGCTTTACGTTCTAATAAACCACAGCCTTCCAAACGGGATAAGGCATCACGAAGCGTACTGCGACTGATATCATAATGACGGGCCAACTCTGGCTCACTGATCTTGCTGCCCATAACCACAAGGCCTTCAACAATGCGCTGACGTAAATCAGTAAATACTAAATCAGCGCGAGTTGTTGCTACAGCGTTGGGGGATTTATCAGCGGTGTTGGCCATAATAAATTGTCGACAATTATTTAATAGATGGCCAGTCTATTCGTTTGATAACAAAGATCAACCATAATTGTCGACAATTATTAAAAACAACCACTATTTGCTAAGTGTTAACTACTCAAGACCTGCGACAATGCACTCACACAATATTCAACATTACGTTGATTAGCACCATAGCCCATTAAACCAATACGCCACACTTTACCGGCCAGGACACCTAAGCCAGCGCCTATCTCTAGGTCAAATTCATTCAATAAACGCGAGCGCACTAAGGCATCGTCGATACCGTCAGGAATACGTACCATATTGAGTTGAGGTAGACGGTCTTGTTCTTTCACCACAAACTCCAGACCTAAATCTTCTAAACCTGAGCGTAAAGTTTGATGCATCGCTGCATGTCTATCCCAAGCAGTTTGCAAACCTTCTTTATGCAAAATAAGTAAAGCTTCATGTAAAGCATAAATACTATTAACCGGCGCAGTATGATGATAAGCCCGTTTGGTACCCTGCCCCCAATAACCCATCACCAAATCCATGTCTAAAAACCAACTCTGTACTGGAGTTTGACGATTTTTAATCACCTTAATGGCAGTATCACTGAACGACACAGGTGATAAACCTGGTACACATGAGAGACATTTTTGCGTACCTGAATAAATCGCATCTATTTGCCACTCATCCACTGCCAGCTCTATACCACCTAATGAGGTCACTGCATCCACTATGGTTAAACACTCATATTGTTTAGCTAAAGCACAAATTGCTTGAGCGTCACTACGTACACCTGTCGAGGTTTCTGCATGCACAAAGGCTAGGGCTTTTGCATCAGGATGTTCTTTTAAGGCTTGTTCGAGTTTATTTAAATCTGTTGCTGTGCCCCAATCGTCTTGCACCATGATGGCTCGTCCACCACAACGCTGTACGTTCTGCTGCATGCGCCCGCCAAACACACCGTTTTGACATACGATGACCTTATCACCGGGTTCGACCAAATTAACAAATACGGCTTCCATACCAGCCGAACCAGGCGCAGATATCGGCATTGTGAGTGCATTTTTAGTTTGGAAAGCAAATTGTAAAAGCTGCTTGGTATTATCCATCAACTCAACAAACAGTGGGTCTAGGTGGCCTATGGTAGGCAAAGACAATGCTTGCAAAATACGTGGATCAACATCTGATGGACCAGGCCCCATCAAAGTGCGTTTAGGGGGGATAAAACTTTGGGTATTGATACTCATAATACTATCTTCTGCTGACTAAAAACCATGTGATAATCACAGTTATGAGGTTTACGTACAAGCACAACATAGTCGGCATAAAGAAGATAAATAACACTAGTTCAGCTATTAGATGCCTTGTGGATTTAACTGTAGAATAATTGTGCAAAACCACTTGATTAGTTGTGGATAACCCCCAACATAAAATGTAAGTAAAGTATTTTTACGAAACTTAAAAGAGCTATCATATTGAAAACTATATAAAATAAAAAACATTACAAAATTGTTTATTTTTTATACACAGTTGTTCTACAATTTAAGGCCGTTTCGAGATATTTACATCGTATTTGACTAATAATTTATTGAGATTTAAGTCGATATGAGTTTTACAGTTAGCGCACGGCTCTAAAAGAGAGCCATTCCCCTAAGCCCGAGCTAGTAATAGTTTCGGGCC
>NZ_LSNE01000005.1:389524-424756 GCF_001565895.1 Paraglaciecola hydrolytica | reverse complement strand
TTTTTATTATTCAATTCACCTAGTATTTAAAAAAGTAAATTCACAAATAGCAAAATACAGTTTTAACGAATTTCGAAGTTAAACGCTTGACGGGCTTTAATTCTGACCACTTTTCCATCTTCAATAATAGGGGCAAATTTCCATTGTGAAATTGCCTCTAAACTGACTTGGTCAAACTCACAGTTTGCCTGACTCAAAATTTTCGGTTGCTCAACTTCACCAAATTCATTAACAATAAATTCAATAACGACTCTGTGAGTAATGTTTTGTTCTAACAGTGGCTGAGGATAAGTAGGAAAAACAGACGCTAAAATTTGAATTTTACCAGCCGTGGTTTGCAAAGTTCGTTGTGCCATTTTTTGCTGTATTTCTATTGCCGAACCAACAATATTTGACTCACTAGCATGAGCATAGTTAGTAGGTGTTGTTGTGGATCTTTCGTTTAACTTATTTGGTTTCGTAGGTTGTTGGCTGGCACAAGCACACAACATTATTATCAATATCAACAATAAATAACGCATAAGTTAGCCAATTAATTGAGTCTGTGGAAATTAAGAAATACTAGATGACATATCCATTAGAATAAACTTACGATATTTGTTCATGGTATTTCAGGATTTAATTGACTAGCAAAACGTTTAGCATTTCCCACATAATACTCTGCGGATTTTTCTAACATCAATTTTTGGCTGTCAGAAACGGTTTTAACTATTTTTCCTGGAGAGCCCATCACCACAGAGCCATCTGGGATCTGCATATTTTCAGTGATCAAGGCATTGGCACCAATTACACAATGTTTACCGATCTTAGCGCCGTTTAAGATCACACTGTTAATACCTATTAAGCTGTAATCACCTATCTCACAGCCATGTAACATGACTTTATGCCCAACGGTTACGCCTTTACCAATTACCAATGGAATACCGTGATCGGTGTGTAATACTGAGCCATCCTGAATATTACTGCCCTCACCCACTGTGATGAGGTCGCAATCTCCACGTAATACCGCGTTAAACCATACGCTACTGTCTTTCATCAGCTTTACCAAACCAATGACATGGCTTCCTGGCGCAATAAATGCCGGTTGGTCTAATTCAACGTGTTTGTCACCCAATGAATAAATCATGATTTTTCCTCGATTTGGCGCATCAGGCCTTCCTGCATAGTAGAGGCCACCAATTTACCTTCACGATTGAAAAACTGCCCTCTGACTAAGCCACGAGAACTGCCAGTAAAAGGGCTTTCAGCGCAATACAACAACCAATCATTAAAATCAAAGGGATGATGAAACCACATGGCGTGGTCGATGGTAGCCATGCGTAAATTTTTATTACGCACCGAAATACCATGAGGTTGTAGACAGGTACCTAAAAAATGATAGTCAGAAGCGTACGCCAACATGGTTTGATTGAGATGAATATTCCCTGCTAGTGCCTCATGGGCCTTCATCCAAATATAGCGTAAAGGTTCAAGCTTTTGCGGTTTATAGGGGTCAATGGCTTGTACAGTACGAATGTCGATGGGTCGGTGATAGCCAATGGCTTCACGCATACGCAATGACATATCACCAATGGATTTTTCATAAAACTTAATATCAGGCTCAACTGATTCAGGCTCAGGCACCTTAGGCATTTGCGCATATTGATGTTCCAAACCACTTTCAGGGCTTTGAAAAGAGGCCGTCATGTAAAAGATATTTTTACCATTTTGAATGGCTTTTACCCGTCGAGTAGAAAAACTGCGGCCATCGCGTACGTTTTCTACATCGAACAACACGGGCTGATTGGCATCGCCTGGTAGTAAAAAATAGCTGTGAAATGAATGGGCTAGGCGATCTTCAGGTAAGGTTAGTTGAGCAGCCGCTAAGGCTTGGCCCATTACTTGGCCGCCAAATAAGGCACGAAAGCCTAAATCCCAACTCTGACCGCGGAATAAACCCTCTTCAATTTTTTCTAGGGTTAATAATTCAACTAATTTAACGTCTGACATAGGGACTCACTTTCAATATATTTTATTTGCCTTACAAAGCTGAAACTACACAGCTTGACGAGGATCTTTAGGGTAAAACTTATCAGCTAATTGGGCTTGATGTTCAAAAAAACGGGTATCTTTATAAGGTAACTTCATAAAACCCGAAATACCTAAACCAGTAATTTGTGGAATTAAATCAATAATATCCTTCAAAAGACTTTTAAATTCCAGCTCCATGCTGTGATTTAACAGGCGGTAATAGTTATGAATTTTAAGGTGAGTGGGTAAAGATTCAAAAATGATACAACCGGTATGATGAATACTGTTTAACTGACGGATAATACTCAGCAGTGCCGGGGGTAAGGTTAGTAGTTCATCGGGATCATCACCATCTTCAAAATAAGAATGCATGCGAGTTTCATCTTCGGTCAGCGAAATACGACTTAATTCATAAGGAATAGACATAGTGGATTCGGGTATAAAAGCCTGGTTTTCGTTGTCTCGTTCAAGATGCAGTGTGTCACGAGCATTAAATAAACAACATTTGAGCACACCTACACGCTGAATGGCACGAGCCAAATTAACCACGTTATTTACTGCGGCTTCAAAGGAAGCTTGCAACTTAGCATCATATAAATTGAGGTTTGAATCGATATACACACCTTCTGCCTGCCACCGTACAGCCAAACCGCCCACTACTGGATATTTACCCAAACGGCTGACAGCAGAGATAAAGGCTTTTTCGGTTTCGCCCATACCCTGCAAATAGTTTTTGTAATAACGCTCAAATTGCGCGTCATTCATGTAACGCAGTTCATTACTATTTGGAGAGTTATTCGAATAGGATTCTGCCCGCAAAAACGATTTACGTGAGCTGTACACCACGGTATCTATTTCTTTTGCCTTGGCGTGGATCCAACTCGGTATTAATACTTTATCTGGGACTATGTGACTGTCGATTAACAACAGGTTTTTCATGTAGCGCATATTTTGTAAAAAGTAGTCACCACCTCGCTGACGCTCTTTGGGATCATCACTGAGCATGGCCGTCAATGTCCGTGCTAGCTCTTGTGGTAAACCCAATGAATTTGGCGTAATCACCCGCCAGCCAAAGCGACAAGACTGGCCTGACGCCAAGGCATACAGGGTACTAGCAAGCCCTTGTTCATCAAAACGCGGTGACGACAAACCACCATTAAGCTGGTCATCACCAATAAAATACACATCACCTAACCTAGCATTAGTTTGCTGCATTTCACTGGACATCAAATCCATGATGTTTTGACTAATAAAATCATGGTGTTCATCTACTTGGGCAAATACCGAAGAGCCCCAGTCAATCAAACCAACATGCTCAGTACTGGGATCAAAAACGATGTTTGAAGGTTTTATATCACCGTGCACTATGGGCTTTTTATGACCTTGTTGCACAAAGTTGCGTAAATACCACAATACATCCGCCATTTGACTGGCGATCTTCACAATTAAACGTGGCGATAAAGGCCCTTGTTGCAGAGATATTTTTTCTAAATCCTCCCCTGCTGCGCGCTCCATCACTAAAATCGCTTGCTTTTTTACCCGCTGAAATTCAATTAACTGAGGCACATTGACATGCTCAACTTGGCTGAGCATGTAGGCTTCTTCTTCGAGCCTGTCTTGAATATGCTGGGGTAAATTAACCCGTGAAAACTTAAACACTAACTGGCGTTGCATCTCACTTGAGTCTATCTCTCTTGAATCAATAACAGTGGAGTTTGCTGCGGGAAGTTCACCAGCAAAGGCAAAACCAAAGGCGCCTTTGCCAATTAACTGAATATTGTTGTAACCCAGTAGTTCAAGTTGTTCGGTACACAACCTGAACCAGTCTTTGAGTTTTTTAGCATCTTTATGGGACAGTAAGTAAATTGACTGCTCATCAGGAATATAAAAATGTTTTATCCCAGCTGGTGGCAACATCGAGATATTTTACTCTTTAATCAGCCATTCGACTTTGGCCTTAGCCGCCGAGTCTTGGCCTAAAATTGTGCGTAATTCATCGACAGCTAATTTAATCTGCTCGTCAAACTGCCAAGGTGCATTAATAATCGCCATGCCTGAGCCATACATACCCGCACCAGCCTTATTTTCAGTTACGCATAACTCAATATTAAGCATGTTTTTAAAGGGTTGTGACGAAAGTGTCTGTAATAACAGCTCACTCTTACCCATCTTGCTCGCTGTTAAAAATTTCGCGTCGTCACTATCCTCTTTTGGCGCAATTAACGGGTACCAAATGGCAATGATGCCACCACTCCATTTTTTAAGAGCTTGAGTTACCGAATCAAATACCTGTTGGTATTCATCGGCCATTTCATAAGAGGGATCAATTAATACCATGCCTCGAGGCAAACTAGGAGGCGTCATGGCTAGCAAACCTTCAAAACCATCACGGTGATGTATAGCGACATTTTTGCCGTTTAGGTTGTGGCGTAAGTTATCAATTTCTTTATTGTGCCATTCCATCAAAATCAGTTTGTCTTGTGGGCGTAGTAAAGTACTGGCGATTTCAGGAGAGCCCGGATAATTACCGTGGCGATGATAGTGAGAAATAAGCTCCACATACTGCTTAATATGGGGATTGTCGCCTTGATATTTCATCAACAGTTCAATGCCTTGACGAAATTCGTTGGTCTTTTTAGCGTTATCGGACTCCAAATCATAAAGCCCTGCGCCACTGTGGGTATCAATATACACAAAACCCTTATCTTTGATTTTGAGTTTGTCGATTAACAACATTTGGCACAGATGTTTTAATACATCCGCATGATTACCCGCATGAAAACTGTGACGATAACTAAACAAGCGACAACTCCTGATCGATAAAGATAAAAAACCCGCATTAAGCGGGTTTAAACACAAACTAGAACGCTACTTCAATTCTAACAACATTGTGAGTGGATTTTCTAAATAAGATTTCCATAAGTTGTTAAATCTCACCATGGTCGCGCCATCGATAATACGATGATCCCCCGACCAACTGACCTGCATGATATTAACTGCAACTACATTGTCGTTAGCATCAAAGCGCGGTAAACGTTGAATTTTACCTAAGGCGACGATAGCTGATTCTGGTGCATTGATCACAGGTGTTGCCACCGTGCCACCTAATACACCAATATTGGAGATACTAATGGTGCCACCTTTAAGATCGTGATTTTTCAACTTACCTTCACGGGCCAGTTCTATTAGCTCATTGGTTTTTTGCGCAATTTCGAACAAAGACAAATGTTGCACGCCTTTGATATTAGGCACCAACAAGCCAATTTTTGAATCAACCGCCAAACCTACGTTATGATCATCAAAATAGCTAATTTCACTGCAATCAGCGTTAACTTGACTGTTAATAATGGGGAATTGTTTTAAGGCCAGCGACAGCGCTTTAATAAAAAACGGCATAAAACTCAGTTTTACCCCTTGTTTGACAAAGTTATCTTTTAAGTGGTTACGCACTTCAATGAGTTTATCCAACTCAATATCATCGCTCACCATAAAATGCGGCACGGTCAATGCGGCATGAGTCATCTGCTTAGCCATCGCCGCCTTGATGCCACGAATAGCCTCTTTACGCACACCGCCTGTTACATGGCTGGCTTGCGTTTGAGTCATTTGTGTAGCTTGCTTGCTGTTAGACGAAGATAAGTTAGTCCCAGTTAAGTTAGGCGCAGTTAAATCACATTTTAATACTCGCCCTTTATCACCACTGCCTTGAATACTGGCTAAGTCAATTTCCATTTCCCGCGCCAACCGTCTTACCGCTGGGCTAGCCAAGGCTTTGCCTGTGCGAAGGGCTTGCTCAGTATTTTCAGCGGTCTTATTACTTAGCTGACGGTTTTCGCTTTGTACTGTTTTATCTTGTGAGTTATCAGCAGCATGAGAGTTTGCTACTACACTGCTGTCTTCCACTAACATGGCAAAAAGCGCAGTATGTACCTTGGCAATTTCTCCTTGGGCATAATATAACTTACTTACTTTGCCAGAATATTTTGCCGGAATTTCAACTAAGGCTTTATCCGTCATCACTTCAACCACAGGTTGATCTTCTTTGATCTCATCACCTTCTTTAATCAACCACGTCACCACTTCACATTCCACTATACCTTCCCCTATGTCGGGTAAGATAAAGTCAACGGCAGCACTGTCATGGCTTGCTGTTGCAGTAGATGTAGTTGATACCGCTTTTTGATTGTCAGGCTCAGGTGTATTGCTTGGCGCATTTGTCAGATCTGAATTGTTATCCTCAGCAGTTTCTAAGGCAAACAGCGGCTCATGTACTTTGGCAATTTCACCGGCCTTATAATACAACTTTGTTACTTTACCGCTGTGCATGGCGGGAATTTGCACTGTGGCTTTGTCCGTCATCACTTCTGCCACGGGCTGATCTTCCACTATCATGTCACCTTCGGCCACTAACCATTCAAGCAACTCACATTCAACTATGCCCTCTCCAATATCGGGCAAAATAAAATTAATCATTTATCTGTTCTCCCAATAAGGTTAAAAGTGCACGCAGCGTTTAATCGCTTCGAATATTTTCAGATGATCAGGCATATATTCCTTTTCATGGGCCAAGGGATAAGGGGTATCTAAACCACAAACCCGAGTTATAGGTGATTCAAGGTGTAAAAAACATTTTTCTTGAATACTCGCGGCGATTTCACTCGCAAAACCGCCCGTTAAGGGCGCTTCATGACTAATTAACAAACGTCCGGTTTTTTGCACTGACGTCGCAACAGTATCGCGATCCCAAGGCAAAATACTGCGTAAATCGATAATTTCACAAGAAATCCCCTGCTCTTCAGCCATCTGTGCGGCTTTTTCTAGGACTTCCATTTGTGCGCCCCAGGCCAATAAACTAATGTCTGAACCTTGTTTAAGCACTTCCGCTTTACCCAGTGGAATAATGTAATCGTCTTCTGGTACTTCGCCTACTGAAGCACGGTACAAGCGTTTTGGCTCCATAAATAACACGGGGTTATCATCTTGGATGGCACTAAGTAAAAGCCCTTTAGCCTGATAAGGATTACGCGGTATTACCACTTTCATGCCAGGTATATGAGCAAAAAACGCCTCTGGTGATTGTGAGTGATACAAACCACCAGCAATACCACCGCCGTAAGGCGTGCGAATGGTTAAGGAACCACAACTAAATTGCCCACCGGAACGATAACGCCACTTGGCGGTTTCGTTTACGATTTGATCAAAGGCCGGAAAGATATAATCTGCAAATTGGATCTCGGCCACAGGAACCGAACCTTGGGCCGCCAAACCATTGGCAAAACCGATAATGCCTTGCTCGGTTAAGGGAGTATTAAAACAGCGATTTTTACCAAACTTTTCTTGTAAGTTGCTGGTGGCACGAAATACTCCACCAAAATGGCCTACATCTTCACCAAACACCATGACTTTTTCATTTTTAGTCATGGCGCTTATCAAGGCGCTATTCACCGCCTGTAACATATTCATTTTCGCCATAACTATAGTCTCCCTGAGGTTTTGGGATAAGCATCGGGATACTTAGCAATATGGGCTTTAAGCTCAGCCAGCTGTTCTTTTAAGTGCCAAGGTGGAACGTCATATACGTCAGTAATAATTTCATCAATTTTACAAATAGGCACTTTTTCAACTCGTTTTAATTCACTTAATACTTCTTGGCGGCTTTGTTCTAAAAACAGCTTATTTTGTTCTTCATCAAACCAACCTTTGCTTTGCATCCATGCTGCAAAACGTTGTACTGGATCTTTGGCTCGCCAGCGCTCTTCTTCATCTTTAGAACGATAACCGCTTGGATCATCGGAGGTTGAATGGGCCGCTAATCTATAGGTCATTGCTTCGATTAGTACCGGGCATTGTTCCGCTAAGGCAATTTCGCGGGCTTTTTGCGTGGCCGCATACACTGCCATTACATCGTTACCGTCTACTCGAATAGTCTTAACACCATAACCTATGCCACGTGAGGCAATGCCGTCACCAGCAAATTGCTCTTCAGATGGAGTGGAAATGGCATAACCATTATTACGACATAAAAATATCACCGGACATTTTAACACCGCAGCCATATTCAACCCCGCGTGAAAATCCCCTTCTGACGCAGCACCTTCACCAAAATAACAAATCGTCACCGCATCTAAACCAGCCATCTTTTGGCCATAGGCATAACCGCTGGCTTGGGGGATTTGTGTGCCTAAGGGTGACGAGATAGTCATGAAATTGAGTTCTTTGACCCCATAATGAATGGGCATCTGACGACCTTTATTAGGCTCTTTTTCATTGCTGAACATCTGATCCATAAACTGCTCAGTGGTAAAACCACGATAGGCCAAAGCACCCTGTTCGCGATATTGAGACATGATCATATCTTGTGGCTCTAAGGCCGCTGCACTGCCAACCGTAGAAGCTTCTTCTCCGGTACAGGCTAGATAAAAGCTTATGCGCCCTTGACGTTGAGCGGCCACCATACGCTCATCCAAAATACGGATAAATTGCATAGTGCCTAATATTTTTTCTGCTTTTTGTTGGGTCATGTCTGGCAGCGTTGCCTGAGCATGGGGCACACCATCAGCTTGTAGTAGTTGTAACATGGGGATGTCTAGCAGGCCGTTGCTTATCACATTAACCTGATGGCTTAGACCAATATTCGACAAATGATTTCTGTCTTTCATTTACTAACCTTTAAGGCAATATAAACACTTTTGTTTTTATTAGGTTTATAGCTTGTTATGAGTATGTAAATAGTAGTGGAGTATTTGAAACAAGACCTTGCGATTTATAGTGCTGGAATAAAATTGCTGGAATCAACTGCCTAAAAAAAATTACTAATGATGATGTTCATCCTATAAATTAATAAATACGGGCCTTTATCTGACAAACTTAAAAACAAAAGGCATCCAAGGATGCCTTATTGTAAAAAACTAATGACTATTCAAAATGCCTTTGACGTTTGGTTTCAATAGTGTCGATGTAACCATGCCAGGTAGCGTAGCCAATCAATGGCATTAAAAATACAAAGCCAATAAACCAAGTCGCGAAACCAATTAACACTGACATGAGAATGATAAAGGCCCATAACATCATTGGAGCCTTGTTAGTCCAAACCGCATGCATACTGGTTAATACTGCGGTAGCTAGATCGACCTTTCTTTCCATTAAGATAGGCTGAGTAAATGCACTGATGAAAAACACTAATAAAGTAAAACCCGCTCCAACAACAGTACCCACAGCTAAAAATGGCAGAAGGTTTTCCCAGTTTTCATCCAAATAAGGGGGATACAAGGCATGGATGACAGAAGCAATACGCAACCAAAAAATCATTAATACCATCAGTAGTATGCCTAAAGCCCACTCGTTTACGGCATTACGTTTGATGGCTTTGATACTGTGCCATAAACTAGGCACATGGTTTTTTTCTAATTCCCAACTGACATCATACAAACCTGCCGCTAAAAAAGGCCCAATCAGAATAAAACACACAATGGCCGGCATGATCACTAAGTGCCAACCAGTAAGCTGCACCAAATAAGTAATAAACCAAGGGATGGCGGCAAACACCACGCCAAAAAATAACGTCAACACCGGAGCACGTTGAGCATCACGCAAAGCTAATACCAGCCATTTAAAGGGGTCACTCATGTTCAGTTGTTTACAGGGAATGACGCGTGCGATATGGCTATCAGAAATGGCATTGTGGGGTGTTTCTTTAAAATGCTGAGACATAAGCTTACTCCAAGATAATGATGTTAATGCTTTTTAAACCTCTATTAATTAGTAAACCACTGGCTCCGCTTTATCAAGGGATATCGTAAGGTACCGCGAGTTTGATGGAAAAAATTCAATATTATTGCTTATTAGACTTAAACAAGGGCTTTGTGCCAATGGATATGGCTATTAAAATGCTCGGCCATCTTTAAATTAAGATCACTAAACCGGGTAAGTTGTTGCTTTTGACCACTGATACATTGCCACACAAACTTATGGCAGTTATTTTTGAAAAGATCATATTCTGAGTATTGAAATAGTTGGTCTCGGGCGCGCTCAGCGGCAAATTCAGCAATCAAGGGTTGTTCAAATTGATCACAAGCCATGTAGATAAATTCTCCGCTGCGGTTTTGCAAAAAACGTTGAGGAGATATACCGCGGATCAAGCCATTGCCTTTTAACTCAATGACATTGCCATCTAGCCAAATTCCGGTGTGCTCAAACAAACCATAAATACCGCAACTGACTACCGCACCATCTGCCGGAATTACACTCTGTTTACCCTCACCGGGCAACAAAGCGATACGACTTTTAATACGTGTTTCTTGTGCATACTCTTTGCTCGCCAATAAAGCTAAAGCCCCAGCACCTAGCCACAATAATGGTAAAGCCATAGTAGTAGTACCCTGTATTACA
Organism: Paraglaciecola hydrolytica; assembly: GCF_001565895.1. Lineage (GTDB taxonomy): Bacteria > Pseudomonadota > Gammaproteobacteria > Enterobacterales > Alteromonadaceae > Paraglaciecola > Paraglaciecola hydrolytica. The sequence goes on along the minus strand of NZ_LSNE01000005.1, from coordinate 414,358 downwards.
TCAACACTTGTTTATTAAATACCCAATTTTTAAGACTAGACCAAATTACCTTTGTAAGCTGATGTAACTAAACGCGTTTTCAGCCTAAGTTTTTATAAAATCAGCCTTACAAACGAAATTAGCACTTAACAGTGCTAGGCCTAGTGGTTTAATCTGTGAGTATTCTTCAGCATTTGCTATTTCAATGAAAACTCTCAATAAATCCCATAAGTTAGACAATGTTTGTTACGACATTCGCGGCCCGATTCTCGATTACGCCAAAAAGATGGAAGACGAAGGTCACCGGATATTAAAACTCAATATCGGTAACCCTGCGCCTTTTGGATTTGAAGCCCCCGAAGACATACTCAAAGACGTGATCCATCATCTGCCCCGCTCCCAAGGTTATTCTGATGCCAAGGGTATTTACCCCGCTCGTGTTGCGGTTATGCAGTACTACCAGCAAAAGAATATTAAAAATATCACGGTAGAAGACATCATCATTGGTAATGGCGTCAGTGAGTTAATCGTGATGGCCATGCAAGGATTGCTCAATAACAATGATGAAGTACTGATCCCAAGCCCAGACTATCCCTTATGGACAGCTGCTGTGAGTTTGTCCTCGGGTAAACCTGTGCACTATCTTTGTGATGAATCTAACGCTTGGCAACCCGATATCGCCGATATGCGCAGTAAAATATCCGATAAAACCAAAGCCATCGTCCTGATCAACCCTAACAACCCCACAGGTGCGGTTTACACAAAAGAACTATTAGGTGAAATCATTGAGCTGGCCCGTGAATTTGGTTTAGCCATTATTAGCGACGAAATTTACGACAAAATCCTTTATGACGATGCCCAGCATCACTGCATCGCGGCCATGGCCACTGACATCTTTTTTATTACCTTAAGTGGTTTATCGAAAAACTACCGTATTGCAGGTTTTCGCGCTGGCTGGTTGATGGTCAGTGGCAACAAAGGGTTAGCAAAAAACTATATCGAAGGCTTGAATATGTTGGCTTCCATGCGTATGTGTGCCAATGTGCCCAGTCAGCATGCTATTCAAACTGCTTTAGGTGGCTATCAGAGTATCAACGAGTTGATCAGTACCGGCGGTCGATTAAAAGTGCAACGCGACCTCGCCTGTAACATGATCAACGCTATTGATGGTTTATCTTGTGTTGTGCCCCAAGGAGCCCTCTATTGTTTTGTCAAAGTAGCCGCAGAAAAATTTAACATTACTAACGATGAACTCATGGTGCTTGATTTATTGCGCCAAGAAAAAGTCTTAGTGGTACACGGCAGTGGTTTTAATTTGCGCGAAGGTTGTTATTTCCGTCTGGTATTTCTACCCCATATCGACGAATTAACACCAGCCATTGAGCGCATAGGTAATTTCTTTAAACATTATAAACAAGTGAATTAAGTTAAAAATGGATAGTAGTCACCCAGAAAAAAGTCATTTTTTCGCCCATTTATCGCGTATGAAACTCATCAACCGTTGGCCACTGATGCGCAACATACGTACCGAAAACGTACAAGAGCACAGCTTACAAGTGGCCATGGTGGCTCACTCTTTAGCCTTGATCCGCAATAAGTATTTTGGCGGGCAATTAGATTCAAACAAAATTGCCACCATCGCTATGTTTCATGATGTATCTGAAGTCATCACCGGCGATTTACCTACACCAGTGAAATACTCTAATCCAGTGATCCGCGATGAATACAAAAAGATTGAACAACTAGCCGAACAAAAGCTGATCAACATGGCCCCAACTGCATTTAAAGATGATTACGCGGCTTTGATCGATCATCATCAACACAGCCACGACGAAGCCTTTATCGTCAAAGCCGCTGATGTGATTTGTGCTTATTTAAAAACCCTTGAAGAGCTTTCTGCTGGCAATAAAGAATTTGGTTTGGCTAAAAAACGTTTAGATAAAATCCTCAAAGATTACCGTTCAGACGAAGTGAATTATTTTATGAAGGCCTATGTGCCGAGTTTTAGTTTAAGTCTCGATGAGATAACACAAGAAGAGCATTAAACTAGGCTAAGTTAGGATGTTCTAAAAGAAATTAATACAGGAAATTACCTTGGCAGATAATCAGGCGTGGTTAGAAAGAGTACAACAACAAAGTTCCCAACGTGAGGGTGATCACCGTACGCCATTTCAACGAGACAAAGCACGAATACTACACTCTGCCGCCTTTCGTCGTTTACAAGCCAAAACCCAAGTATTAGGTGTAGGCATAAGTGATTTTTATCGTACTCGCCTCACCCACTCCCTCGAAGCCTCGCAAATCGGTCAAGGCATTGCCGCCCAGCTACGCTCTAAGTTTCCAGACCTCACCCTTGAGCTGGGTTTAAACGATACCTTAATCGAAGCACTGTGTTTATCTCACGATATCGGCCACCCGCCTTTTGGTCATGGTGGTGAAGTGGCTTTAAACTACAAAATGCGCGAACAAGGCGGTTTTGAAGGTAATGGCCAAACCTTTCGAATAGTAACCAAGCTCGAACCCTATACTGCAGATTCAGGCATGAACTTAAGCCGCCGTACTTTGCTAGGTTTGATCAAATACCCCAATTACATTGATGTGCTAAAACATAAAAAAGTGCTAGAGCCAATATCCCAAACTCTAAGTCACCGCCAAATACAAGCATCCCAGTGGCACCCACCTAAGGGATTGTATCTGTGTGACTCCAAGATGTTTGACTGGTTACTCGCGCCTTTAAGTGCACAAGATAAAAGCCTGTTTATGTCGTTTAAGCCAACAGTGTCTGGTCACAGTAAAACCCAGTATAAATCCTTTGATTGCTCAATCATGGAGCTAGCCGACGACATTGCTTACGGTATTCATGACCTCGAAGATGCAATAGTTATGGGTATCGTCACTCAATCGCAGTTTATGCAAGAAGTCGCTGAGCCTATCGCGGCTTTGGGTGATATTTGGTTAAGTAAAAACATCATGCCACTGTCGGCAAAACTGTTCAGCCATGAACATCATGAGCGTAAAGACGCCATCGGCGCCTTGGTAAACAGTTTTATAACCTGTATCGAAATTGAAGATCTTGAACCAGCCTTTGATGAGAGTTTGTTGAAATACAACGCGGTATTCCCACCCCTGTATCAACAAGCCTTAAGTGTGTTTAAAAGGTATGTATTTAATCGCGTGATCCTTAAACCCGATATCCAACTACTCGAATACAAAGGCCAGCAAATAGTGATGGAATTGTTTGAAGCTTTTTCCTCTGATCCTATTCGTTTATTACCCGAAAACACCCGCCAACGTTATAAATCTGCGCTAACAGAAAATAATGGTCAACGAGTGATCTCGGATTATATCTCCGGCATGACAGACGGTTTTGCCTCACGTTTATACAGCAGTTTGTTTTTACCCTCAGGACAGGCGGGTTTGGATAAGAGTTTGTTTTGACGGTTTTAGCAATTTGTGAAAAACGAATCAAGCCAAACTTGATTGTTTTTGTAATTATAACAACACTGCTGTTATTTCTATTGCACCATAAAAAATCATGAATATTGCGTGTTGGTCATTATTGTTTGACTGAATTTTGTACTGGAAGATTTCAGGGTTATCACCTAAGGCTTCTATTGTATTGAACTTGCTCGATATTTCGTTACATAGTTTCTGATTTTTTCCGTTTATTTCTATCGCTTGTTCAGAAAAATTCATCATCGCGTTATTTATAATTACTGATTTCCTAAACCATTTTCGTGACGTATGAAAAAAATATATGCCACATGCGATGTGGTGAATAGCTGAATTAAATCGATTTAGATCGACTTTATATGCAGCTGTTTCAGAAAAATTACCATTAACATCACGAACAATAATAGGTTCTAAATTACTGATAAACTCAGTATATACATGAGGTTTACGATCAATGGCACGAATGACTTTGGTTTCAAAAAGTTTGTTTTTATATGCATTTTCAAAGATAGTCGTCGTTAACACAAACCTTAAATATTCATCATCATCTGATTTTGCAGAATTATGTAATTCACAAGACGGCACTTTTATTAAATTTTTTCTGAATCTAAAAGCCTCAGCAGCACGCTTATCTCCTGCAAAGATTCATTTAGGGGGAACATGCTCTTTTGAAGTAGCTAATTGTTCACATAGATAACAAGTACTCACAGTGTTTCCATTTGATATAACTATTACTCGTTCAACCTTAAATAATTTTAAACTTGCAAGACAAATTATTTACTAATATCAGCACTTTGCAGCTATTTGATTTTTAAGTCAATTGCCCGCGTTCGAGTAACAAACTGATCCAAATGGTAAAAACCTTACTATCAATAAACAACACGCGGTATTCTCTTCATTAATTATAAGAAAAATAATCTAGCAGGAAAGTAATTAGGCTTTTAGCCTGTCTATCAAATTAAGACAAAGTTTAACTGGATCAATAACATGTTAATAAAAATCCCCGCCCCTAGTGCTTGTAAAGAAAATCAGGTGACTGATGAAAAAATCTATCATCAACGGCGGGCTATCATAAAGTCTTTGGGTTTTATGGGCGCGGCGTCCTTATTACACACCAGCAAAGCCTCTGCTTTTAATTTATTTGGTGATGATGAAAAGACCGTTTTTGCTACCTCAGCACTGGATTATTCGCCCGCTAAACATTATGTAACTGACGACATTTATACACCTGAAGATAAGGTCATTAACTACAACAACTTTTATGAATTTGGCACAGGAAAGTCCGATCCCGTTGCCAATGCTCAGGGTTTTAAAGTTGATCCTTGGCATTTAACTATTGATGGTATGGTCGAAAAACCCATTACTTTGGGCTACGACGATTTATTTAAAAAACTGGCCTTAGAGGAACGAATTTATCGCCTACGCTGTGTTGAAGCCTGGTCAATGGTGATCCCGTGGATAGGGTTTTCGCTGGCAGACTTAATTAAACAAGCTCAGCCCTTAAGTGGCGCTAAGTATGTGGCCTTTGAAACCCTTTATGATCCTAAACAAATGCCCGGCCAGCGCAGCCGTTTTAGCGGAGGGGGCATCGATTACCCCTATGTGGAAGGATTACGCATTGATGAAGCCATGCATCCCCTCGCCTTTATGGCTGTTGGTTTATACGGTAAGACCCTACCTCCACAAAATGGCGCACCAATCCGTTTGGTAGTCCCTTGGAAATATGGTTTTAAAAGCATTAAATCCATCACTCGTATTAAGCTGACCGATAAAAAACCACCCACTACCTGGAATTTATTGGGCGCTAACGAATATGGCTTTTATGCCAACGTGAACCCTGAAGTTGATCATCCACGCTGGACCCAAGCTAGTGAACGACGCATCACTACTGGGGGCTTGTTTAATCAAAGCCGCATTCCGACTCAAATGTTTAATGGCTATGACGAAGTGGCGCCTTTATATAAAAATTTAGATCTACGCAGAAACTATTAAAACTTAGCTTTAACACTAAAAAGAGAAGAGCGCTGTTGGCATTCAGGTTAAACCACAAATATATTATCGCCCTCAAGGTCGTCATTCATTTGGCGGCTTTTATCCCCTTACTATATACCTTTTATTTGGCATCCATTGATCAACTAAGTGCCGATCCTGTCAAAGCCTTGTTGCATTTCACCGGCATCAGCGCCTTTAATCTATTGTTGCTGTCTTTGTTGGTCAGCCCTTTAGCCAAACAACTCCGCCAAGCTTTGCTGATCAATGTGCGACGTTTACTGGGTTTATATGCTTTTGCCTACGCCCTTTGCCATTTTTTAGTTTATATATTTTTTGAATTACAACTCAATTGGACTTTGTTGCTCAGTGAAATCATTAAACGCCCTTATATCACTGTTGGTTTTGCGGCTTTACTAATATTGACCGCATTGGCACTAACCTCGACCAAAACAATACAGCGCAAACTTAAAACTAAGTGGCAAAAACTGCATAACTGGGTGTATCTGGCGGTATTGCTGGTGGCTTTGCATTTTATCTGGTCGGTTAAATCGGATATCACTGAACCCTTGATTTATTGGGCAATGTCGCTGATTTTATTGAGCCAGCGTAAAGATAAATTAAAGCAGTGGTGGCAAAAGAGAAAGAGACAAGGGCAAGCGTCTAAAAGCACTTCCTAAATCTGACGGGCTGAAACCCTACCTACACTAGAAAATAATTCATATCGTTGTAGGTCGGCCCTTCTACCTTATAAAAGAATGCCGGCAAAAAACTAATTACCGACTTTCAACAATTCCCAATATTGGTTGTAGATGCTTACTGCATCACCCACGTCATTTTGGAAATAACCGGCTTTGATGATTTCTTCTGATGGGAAGATTGCCGGGTTATTGCGCGTGTCTTCTTCCACCAACTCTAATGCATCTTTATTGGCGGTGGCATAACCGATTTCTTCAACACAAGCCGCCGCGTTATCCGCACGTAACATAAAATCGATGAAGGCATGGGCTTCATCAACGTTTTTGGCTCCGGCGGGTATGGCAAAACTGTCTACCCAAAATATTGCCCCCTCTGAAGGATAAATGTATTGAATGGCGGGCTCTTCTTCTTGCGCCATGACCGCTTCGCCACTCCAAATCATACCTAAGCTAACGTCACCGGCTAAAAAAGGCTCACGAGGTGCATCTGAGTTAAAGGTCAATACATTGGGCATCAAGGTTTTGAGTAGTTCGTAAGCTTGTTTGATTTCTTCTGGCTTAGTGGTGTTGGGTGAATGACCGTTAAGCACCAACGCGATATGAAATACTTCGCGTAGATCGTCGGTCACTAAAAGTTGTTTAGCGTATTTTTTATCAAATAGCTGTTTCCAACTGGTGATAGTGGCCGGATCAATCTCGCTACTATTAACACCAATGCCTGTAGAGCCCCATAAATAAGGTGCACTGTATTGATTATCGGGATCAAACTCTTTGTTTAACAAAGTGGGATTTAACTGCTTAAAATGACTTATTTTGCTTTTATCCAAAGGCAGCAACATCTTTTCTTTGGCCATTTTAGAAACATAATAAGCCGAAGGCACTATCACGTCGTAGCCGCTATTTTTTTGCAACTGCAACTTGGAATACATGACTTCGTTGCTTTCATAAGTTGAATAAATCACTTTTATACCCGTTTCTTCAGTGAACTTTTCAACCACGGCTTCAGGGATATATTCACTCCAGTTGTATACCACCACTTGTTTAGCCGCAAAAGCTTGGGTAGCGATCAGGGTCGCTAAACTTAAGGCGATGAATTTGATGTGCTTCATGATAGATTTCCGTTTAGTTACTTTTGTTGAGTTGCTTGTTTTTAGTTAAAAGCACAAATATCGCAATAGATATGGTTGATACCACTAGCAATAAGGTTGCCAATACATTGACTTCAGGTGAAACGCCTACTTTTACCATGGAAAATACGCGAATTGGAAGCACTTCATATTCGGGGCCCGTCACAAATGAACTAATGATGACGTCATCCAAGCTTAAGGTAAAACTCAGTAACCAAGATGCCGCAATGGCCGGTAATAACAGCGGTAAGACTATGCGTGTAAAGATCTGCCATTCACTGGCACATAAGTCTTTGGCGGCTTCAAACAAATAGGGATTAAAGCCTTTTAATTGGGCGTAAACCGTGATCACTACAAAGGGCAAACAAAAAGTAGTGTGGGCCAACAGTAAGGTCCAAAAACCTAAACTCACACCTAGGGCCATAAAAAGCACCAAAAAGGTGATGGCCAGCACAATATCGGGCGACATCATTAAAATAAACAATGCCGAGCTGGTGGTTTTTTTCAAAGGAAAGCGGTAGCGGTAAATGGCTAAGGTCATTAAGGTTCCGACCACTACGGCGGTAGTTGCCGCCAATACGGCCACCAACAACGAATGGCCGAAGGCCGTCATCAGAGAGTCATTCTCAAGAAGTTTTTCGTACCACTTAAGGGTAAAACCGCCCCATTTTTGCCCATATTTAGAACTGTTAAACGAGTTACCCACCAATACCGCTATGGGAGCATACAAAAATACAAGAATAAGGCTGATAAAAATGATCCTAAAGGCTTTCATCGTCTAAGCCCCCTTGCCTTTGCACGTAGCGATTGGCTTTGTAATACAGCAACAGCATTAAACCCATGATGATGATCAAACTCACACTAAAGGCCGAACCAAAGGGCCAGTCTCTGACTACCAAAAACTGGTTTTTAATCACATTACCTAATAACAAACTGGTGGCCCCACCAAGAATGTCTGCCACATAAAACATGCCCATTGCCGGTAAAAACACGATCAAACATCCAGCCACAATGCCCGGTGACGTTAAAGGGATATAGATATAACGCAGCCGTTGCCAAGCACTGGCGCGTAAGTCTTTGGCCGCTTCAATCAACTCGCTAGATAGTTTTTCAAAACTTGATATCAGCGGCAGGACCATAAAGGGCAATAGGATGTAAACCAAACCGAAGATCACCGCAAAATCGGTATAGAGCATGTTCAGTGGTTCATCGATAATACCTGCGCCTAACAAGCCGGTATTTATTAAGCCTTTTTTGCCCAAGATTATTTTGATTGCATAAGTACGAATGAGACTGTTGGTCCAAAACGGCAACATCATTACCACTAACAGGATGTTGCGCGTGGTGGGACTGAACTTAGACAAAATAAAGGCAAAGGGAAAACCCAATAACAAACAGATCAGAGTAGCAATGGCTGATAACCACAAACTACTCAGAAAGACATCAATGTAGATGGCCTGAAATACTTTACTATAGCCATCAAGGGTTAAGGGCCATACCGCAAGGTGCTGACTATCTGGCGTAAAAAAGCTGGTGAGCAGAACCAAAAAATGTGGCACCACCACCATAATAGCCATCCAACTCAAGGTCAGAATAATCACTAAGCGACGAAAACTCAGCATCAGATGGCGCTCTTTTTAATCACGTGTTCCCAACCTTCAACCCAGTCTACCCATACTTTTTGGCGGATGCTGTAGTCAAAATCAGGATCATCTTCGTTAAAAAACTCACTGGATTGGATCATCCTGCCCTCGCCTAAATCTATCAGCGAATCAAGAGTCTGACCGGTATAACTGCGCTCGACGACTATGCCCATAAAACCACTGCGGCCTTGGGGTTTGTCTTCGAGATATTCGATACGTAAGTCTTCTGGCCGCACCATCACATGCACAGGATCATTTTCTTGTAAACGTTGATCACAACGTACTTTTTTACTGACTCCGCCAATATCAACCAAATAAGAAAACTCATTCACTTTCTCGATAACTGTGCCGTCAAATACGTTAATTTCACCGATAAAACGCGCGATAAACAAGTTAGAAGGTTGTTCGTAGATCTCTCGGGGTGTACCTATTTGCTGAGCTTGGCCATTGTTCATCACCAAGATGCGATCCGACATGGACAAAGCTTCTTCTTGATCATGGGTAACATAAACAAAGGTAATACCCAAACGCCGCTGCATTTGTTTTAGTTCCATCTGCATCTGCTGGCGTAGTTTGTGATCGAGCGCCGATAAAGACTCATCCAATAATAACAAACGAGGGCGCATCACGACCGCACGGGCAATGGCAACACGTTGTTTTTGACCACCAGATAATTGGCTAGGAGAACGTTTTTCAAAACCACTGAGTTTAACCAGCTCAAGGGCTTCTGTGACCCGTTGCTGAATTTCAGCTTTAGGCACACCTGTCATCTTAAGACCAAAGGCAATGTTCTGTTCCACATTCATATGGGGAAACAGTGCATAACTCTGAAAGACGGTATTAACCGGACGCTGCTCGGCCGGAATATCGTTAACGGCCTTACCATCAATAGTAATGACCCCGTCGTTAGTACGCTCAAAACCAGCGATAAGACGTAGTACCGTGGTTTTACCACAGCCCGATGGGCCAAGAATGGTGAAAAACTCGCCGTCGTAAATGTCTAAATTAAAATCCACCAGAATGTCTGACGAATCAAAGCGTTTGGATACGTTGTTAAACGCAAGCAAAACCGACTTATCGCTCATGAACAGGCAACTCCCTTCTAATAACGTTGGTCACAAAGAACCTTGTGTGCTGGCAATACGATGTAATGCAGCCTGTTACTTCAATTCGGCATAATAAACATTTTTTCATGCCCTGCCACCATCCCATTTAACTTTGTTGTACTAACTTTGAAAAATGTATTAACACACTTTCTTTAGCTTAATAAATAAACAAACAAAAAAACGCTTGCATGTTTATATATACAGTACTACTGTATGCCCAACCACTGTATATATCATCATGAAAAGGTACTGTTATGGCAAACTTACATGCACTTCCCGTTCAAGCTCTACGTTCTGCGCCTATGCAAAAAGTTGCGCAACAGCTAAAACAACAAGTAGTACAACAATTAGTTGCGCCTCGCTTTGAGCAAAACTCACAAAGCAATACAAAACAGAAATGGACTTATGTACTGGCTAATACCATTAGTTTTAGCGAAAAAGCGGATTTTGTTATCACCTTGCCAAAACCACAAACGACAGTACTAAAAGACTGGTTAGAAAAAATCATTACCAGTGGCCAATGTTCATTATTATTTGTTGAGCAGTTAAGCATTGATGAAATAAGCCACAGACGTATTCAGCACTTGTGTGCAGTTTATAATGTTACCTTGATTAACCTCTTACCCAATGTTAAAGCAGGTCAGGTACTTAAAGGGCCTTGGTAAAATACGGCAAGCCATGGGTTACGAATAAGGCCTAGTTAGAATAAAACTTAAGATGCTGTTGTAAAATGTCAGGCTTGTTTAGAATGTGACTCGTTAAGTAGAAAATAATTGAAGTCCACCATGCAGCCTAATGTTCTACCCTGTCCTTGTGGCAAACCTTTAACCTTTGAGCAATGTTGTCAGTTACTATTGGTTGGCAAACAAACAGCAGCCAATGCCGAAGCCTTAATGCGCTCACGTTTTAGTGCTTATGTCGTTGAAGATTATGCCTATATCTTAGCGACTTACGGCCCTGAGCAACGCCAAACCTTATCGCATGCAGATCTAGAGCAAAGTGCTGTTGGCACAAAATGGCTTAGGCTGGTAGTGCATGGTGCATCACATGCAGGTTTAAATGCTAAGGTTGAATTCAGCGCCTATTATCAAGCAGAACAACAATTTTTTGTGATGCACGAAACGTCCGATTTTATCAGCGAAAATGGCCGGTGGTATTACACCACAGGCCTAATACATAAAGATTCTGGCCCTTACATGCAACAACGCAATGATCTGTGTTTATGCGGTAGTGGTAAAAAATATAAAAAATGCTGCGCTTAGCTCTTTTGTGGTTGATGCATACGCAATAGCTCAGATAAACCATCCCCAGGGATGGGTTTTGACCAATAATATCCCTGACCAATATCGCAACCAAGTGCAATCAGCTTGTTAAGGGTTGCCTCGTCTTCTATGCCTTCAGCTACCGTTTTCAAACCTAGACTCGCAGCCATATTAATGATGGCTTTTACGAGCTGTTCGTCATGTTCATCGCTGCATAACGAGGTAATAAAAGAACGATCTATTTTAAGGGTGGTCGCATTAAAATTACGCAGGTATCCAAGGTTTGAATAACCCGTTCCAAAATCATCAATAGCTATGGTGATCCCCAGTTCGCTCAGTGCTTTGAGTTGTTTTTGTATTTGCTCTCTTTCATCCATAAGAAATGACTCAGTTAGCTCTAACTCAAGTGCTGCCGGAGGTAAACCTGCAGTATGCAACGCCGCTTCAACGGTGTTGTATAGGTTGCCATCTTTGAATTGTATTACTGATAAATTGACAGCAATACGCAAATTGCTAGTACCTGAGCGCCGTTGCTCAGCGCAATAAATACAGGCCTGTTGAAGCACCCACTTACCTAAGTCATTGATCAGGCCGCTACTTTCAGCCAGTGGAATAAACAGATCTGGACCGATCATGTTGCCATTAGGTTGTGGCCATCGTAACAGTGCTTCAATGATGGTAATTTCACCTGTATTCAGGCTTACCATGGGCTGATAGTAAAGTTTGAATTGCTTTTCTTTAATCGCCGGACGTAATAATTGCAATAATTTAAATTTATCATCACTGACTTTATCTAAACTCTCATCGTAATAATGGTAGGTATTACGTCCATCTTGTTTAGCTTTATACATCGCGATGTCAGCTTTGCGACAAAGATTTTTGAAGTTTGTACCATCTTTAGGCGCGCAAGCTATACCTAACGAGGCAGAAATGACAACGCGATTTTGCAGTATTTCGAATTCAAACGAACACTGCTGTATCAAGGTTTTAGCTAAGAGGTCTAATTGAGAGCGGTTATTTGTAAACGGCGCAAGCAATAGAAACTCATCACCGCCAAAACGAATAAGATAGTGGTCGGGCGCTAATACAGCACTTAATCGTAAGGCGAGCTTCTCTAATAATTGGTCTCCAGCGGCATGCCCTAGTACATCGTTGACGGGTTTAAAGTTATCTAAATCTATAAATAAAAGTGCCAGATTCTGTTGTTTTTCCAAACAAACGGCTAAAGATTGAGTAAACAACTCTTCGCCATAAAAACGGTTAGGTAAATTGGTGAGAATGTCGTGATGTGCTAGATGTTGAATTTCTGAGCGGCTGTGTTGTACTTTGGCATTTTCACGCTGCAATGACAGCATCAGACGCTTAATATCATGGACCAATATATAAACACTAAACCCTGTTACTATTAAAATAACCAGTATAAATACCAGATGTGACCAGCTTATAGTTGGAAGGTGGGGAGTGACAAAACCTTGCAGTGTCAGCCAAGCGACAAAAAAACACTGAGTAATTACCAACAGTAGAACAGACAAAAATAAACCAACACCACCTAGAATAGCAGCAAAAATGATGAGTGCAGGATATCCAAGAATGGCTAAATCAAATAGGCCTGCACCAGTCAACGCAAGTGCAAATAACATGGATGTCATAGAGCCTAATAAAATATAGGCTGATGATGATATTTTGTGCTTAAACGCTAAACCCAACGCCAGTATTAAGAAGCCAAGACCCACACTAAAAATAGTAAAAGTAATACCTCTTGCCACCAACAACGTAACCAACAACCCGAGTGCAATTACCCCACAAATCTGCATCAGCCGATGACGACGCAGTTGGCTAAAAACATCTTTTTCTGTAACGTCTTGCCATGCAGCAATTTGAGTTTTGTTGTTTAAGGCCATCAACTACCCTTTGTCATAGTAGTAATTTACTTTAACGCTTAAACAGTAAAAAACCAAATGAACAACATTCACGCCCCCAACTAACGACTTTTTTACAGATAATTATGACGATTAGCGAAAACTAAACAGCTCCACCACCCCCTCTTTACCTACCCCAATACAAGCAAACTCAGGATCACAGGCCAGACTCCAGATATTGTTATCACTCAATATTTGCCAACTAGCTTGGCCTTGGTTCAATACTGCGACACCTTGTGGATTTGCTATTAGGATCTTTAACTCACCTCTAACGTGCAACAGTGCTGAGCCATAAATAGCACCTTTTAATGGCACTACGGGCATAGCCAACCACTCTCTTGTAGCTAAATTGTATTGAAAAGCTTGCGCTGCATTGTTTTCAGTTTTTAAACTGCCACCAAAGATATACAGATTTTCGTCTGCTTGTTGTACAGAAAAGATTCCTGCTGCTTCTCCGCCGCTAATAGGCGTTTCGATGCTATGCCATTCACCATCTTTATAATTAAGTACTCGCGGCCCGTTGGTATTGCCGGTGCCGATATAGATTTGAGCATTTTGACCTTGATTTAAACACGTACCACTAGAGGCAAAACCCCCCTCACCCGTTTGTGCTGATAAAGGTAAAGTCTGGCGTTGCCAATGTACGCCGCCATCTTGAGTTTGTAATACAAACAGCCCTTGTTTATCAGAGTCTCCATATAACCAGCCATGTTGCTTATCACTAAAATGCAGGCAATCGAAAAAAGTCTCAGGCTGCTCTCCTTGGACCTGCAAACTCCAGTTTTGCGTAGTGTTATCTCTGCGATATATGCGCGAGTCGCCACCTTCACCGGCGCTCATGATAGTCACTGTTCCATCAGCAAAAGCATGAATATCACGAAATTGCAGTTGCTCTGTGTTTACAGGCCCCTTCACTTTTTGCCAATTCAGGCCATTATCTTTACTGTGGTAAATAGCACCATGAGTGCCACTTGCCCAAATATCTGTGCCTAATCGATGTACGGTCTGAAAACTGATATTAGGATCAAGTACTTTAACTGTGCCTGCCACGCAGCTTAAACAAGCAGTTAAACTTATGGTAAATAACATTATTTTGATCATTATTGGGGGCTTATTATTGAGTTTAAGACTTGTACGGCTAGCATTTTCAATAAGTACTCAAATGAGTGTTTTAAGCTGTGTTTGAAAATACGCCGCACTGCTTGCCACACTTTCTAGCGAACTATGTGCAAAATTTCCACCCTGTTCGATGTAATAGTATTCAAGACCAGACTTAGCAGGATCAGGCAGTATATTAAGGTAATTAATCGAACCATTACCGAGCTCGGTATAATCTCTGCTTAGACTATCCATATCTTTAATATGCCACATTACAAATCTGCCTGGATGTTGTTCAACCAGTTTTTTGGGTGTGGTATTGGCCGAATGCATTACCCAATACATATCCATTTGTAACTTAACCAAGGCTGGATCGGTTTCACTTATTAAAATATCGAAACCTTTTTGACCACTTTTGCCGCCAACCTTAGCGTGCTCTTCAAATTCAAAGCCATGATTATGATAGGCGAAACCAAGCCCCGCTTTAGCAACTTGCTCGCCAATCTTATTAAGCATGCCCGCCATACGTTTAAAATTATCTAAGGTTCGTTGTTCTGGCGCAATCCACGGCCAAGTTATATAAGGTGAATTTAAGGCCTGAGCGCCTCTTATACATTGATCGACAAAACGTACTAAGGCGCTTTCTGAGCGCTCTAAATAGGGTGAAAAACCATAGTGACAACTTGATGCACTCAATTCTAGGTCATCAAGGATCGTTTTGAATTGGCTAGATTTAAAGCCATAATAACTGTCTTGTTCGTTATCAAAACCGTACAGTTCAAAATCTTGATAGCCCATGGCCTTTACTTTTTTTAGGGTTGCAATGGGATCTTTAGCCATCTCGTCACGAACCGTGAAAAGTTGTAAACCCATTTTATAATTTTTAGTACTCGCCATTGAAACCGCTGACTTACTTAATAAAACCGATGCAGCCGCGACAATACCGGTATTTTGTAGGAAATCTCTTCTATTCATGGTGTTAAAGTCTCTTAATTAAAAAAGCTCAAGACTTAGCTTGAGCTTTAGGTTATTCCCAAGTGGTTTGGGTATATACCCAAGCAACCTGACGATACGAGTTTCAGCGTTTCTGAGGGAGCTTAGTTCTAGGCGAACTGATGTAGGAATGGCATTACCCTTTCAAATTAGTTCAACACCGAAGTAAGCTCCCTCAGAAGCGCAGTGCCGGTGGGTTTAAATCCGTTTTATACCGCGTTAAATGCTTTCGATTTAGCCCACTAGACCTTCAAGCATTCGCCTTGTCTAAAACGGATTTAATTCCCACTGAATCCTGCATCGTCAGGTTGTTTGGGTATATATCTTTATTTATGTGGAAAATGGTCTTGCCAATGACTGGCTATTTGCTCGCGGGTACAGCACCAGACTTTGTCATGGCTTTGCACATATTCGATAAAACGTTGCAAAGCGGCCATACGGGCTGGGCGGCCGATAATACGGCAATGCAAACCTATGGATAACATTTTTGGTGCCTCATCACCTTCTCGATAAAGCACATCAAAGGCATCTTTTAAATACTGGTAAAACTGCTCACCACTATTAAAACCTTGGGGCGTAGCAAAACGCATATCGTTGGTATCTAAGGTATAGGGCACCATCAATAGGGGCTTTTCATACTGAGTATCGAAATAGGGTAAATCGTCGGCGTAAGAGTCGGCGCAATACAGAATATCGTCTCTTTCGGCCAGCAACTTCAATGTATTGGGGCTGGTTCGTCCGGTATACCAACCAACAGGTTTACTGCCAGTTATAGCTTGATGCAACTGCATGGAGGCGTTGATCATCTTACGTTCTTGCGCTTCAGGCATGTCTTGAAAATGGATCCAGCGCATCGCGTGACTGGCAATTTCCCAATTGGCACTTTGCATGGCAGCTACGGCTTCTGGGTTACGTTGCAACGCCATGGTCACACCAAATACAGTGATGGGCAGTTTGTAGAGCTCGAACAAACGATGTAAACGCCAAAAGCCGGCGCGACTACCATATTCGTACATGGACTCCATGCTCATATGACGGTCTGGATAGGCTTGTGCACCAATGATCTCAGACAGGAACACTTCTGATTGTTCATCACCATGCAGTACGCAGTTTTCACCGCCTTCTTCATAATTAAGCACAAACTGCACAGCGATTTTAGCCTGATTAGGCCATTGAGGGTGAGGTGGATATTGACCGTAACCGATCAAATCCCGAGGATATGCATGACTCATAATTTCCCTTTAATTTTTAATGTTATGGCTAATAAACTCGTCAGCTATTATTAACATCTGGAACCTTTAGCCCACAGCCCACTAGAATAAGTTCAACTAAATTTTGCGTAGCATCCGCATAATCTTCGGATCCCATAGGTTTTCCTCTGAGTCCGGTGATTTGTGCCGAAAAATCAGCGTAATGTTGGGATGTCGCCCAAATATTAAACAATAGATAGTATGGATCTTTTACCGCTAGTTTACCCGCATCTATCCATTGTTGAATAACATTTACTCTGTCCTTCATCCAACTCGCGTGTTGGTCCTTAAAAAAGCTGCTCAGGTTTGGTGCACCATTGATTATTTCTAGAGCAAAGATTTTGGATGCGTCTGGACGAGTACGAGAAATCTCCATCTTATCGCGAATATAGTTAGCTAATACGGTTGCTGGGTCATCTTCTGCCGTTGCTTCATCAAACTGGCCGTTCCATAAACTTAGAATATCCTCAAGCAAGGCTAAATAAAGTCCTTCTTTACTTTTGAAATAATATAGCACATTGGTTTTAGGTAACTGTGCACGATCAGCAATTTGCTGAACACGCGTACCAGCAAAGCCATTGAGCGCAAACTCCTGCTCAGCGGCCGCCAAAATTTTATGGCGATTAAGCGCTCCTATCGTATCGTCCTTTAGGTATTCCTTTTGCTTCATTTTATTTCCAATCATTAAAAGCTTATCTGTTCACTGGTGCTTAATTTGTCTATTTTACATAGTGACTGTGCATCAATTATGTAAGAAAAAGCAATAACAACCCCACTCTTGACCAAGTGGTCTGGTTTTTGATTGTAATTGAATTAATCTATCGTGATAATAGCAATCATGATTTAAATGCAAATTCGTCGAGGCACCATGTTACGTTTTTTACTAAACGACAAACTTATTGAATTCAGCCCCACTCAAGCCGATCTTACGGTGCTTAATTACTTGCGCGAAGATAAACAACTATGCGGTAGCAAAGAAGGTTGCGCCTCTGGCGATTGTGGTGCTTGTACCGTGGTACTGGCTGAAGTAAGTGAAACTACTGGCAACAACAAACCGGCAAAACTGCATTACCGCGCTATCAATAGCTGTATTACCTTTATGTCTGCCTTGCAGGGTAAACAGTTAATTAGCGTTGAACATCTAGCCAAAGGCGACAAACTCCACCCTGTGCAACAAAGTATGGTGGACCATCATGGCTCACAGTGTGGCTTTTGTACCCCAGGTTTTATCATGTCAATGTTTGCCTTATATCATCAGGACATCGACGTTAATCGCCCTGTGGTCGAACATGCTCTGTCAGGTAATTTATGCCGCTGCACTGGTTATCGGCCCATTATTGACGCCACTCTGCATGCCTGCGCGAATAAAAAAAATAAACAAATAGATCACTTTAGCCACAATGAACAACAGACCATTGAGCAATTACAAAGCCTAACAATAAACGAAAATGATGATAGTCACTTATTAACGCCAACAAACAGATCCTCATTAGCTGCGGCGATCAAAGCATATCCTACCGCCCCTTTATTTGCCGGCAGTACAGATTTAGCCTTGCAAGTGACCCAGCAACTAAAACAATTTGAGCGTTTAATTTCTCTTAGTAACGTTACGGAGCTGAAGCAACTCAAAGTGCAAGACCATGGCCTTATGATTGGTGCCGCCCTGCCCTTAAGCGATATCGAAGCTAGCTTGTTGCAATATTTTCCAACCTTGAGTGAGTTGTTCAGCCGTTTTGCTTCTCACCCCGTGCGAAATCAAGCGAGTCTTGGTGGTAACGTGGCCAATGCTTCGCCAATTGGCGATATGCCGCCAGTATTATTAGCCCTGAATGCCACGATTGAGCTAGATAACGGGCATACTCGGCGCAGTGTTAAAGCTAACGAATTTTTCCTCGATTATCGTAAGACAGCAATGCAACAAGGTGAATGGATTGAAGGGATCTTCCTGCCCTTTTTAAAGAACAATAGCCACTTACAAGCATACAAAGTGTCTAAACGCATGGAAGATGACATTTCCGCCGTGTGTGCGGTATTTAATCTTGAGTTAAATAACAACAAAGTTGTCAGCCTAAGCTGTGGTTTTGGTGGTGTGGCTGCAACGCCTGTGAGTATTGACCTAGATACTTTGCTCAAAGCGCATAATTGGTCTGACGCTGCCACTTTTGAGTTAGGTAAAACCTTATTGAGTCAGTCATTTCAGCCTATTGATGATGTGCGTGCCAGTAAAGAATATCGCCAAGCCATGTTAGTCAGTTTATGGCGCAGGTTTTGGCTACAAACTAATAGCCACAGTCAGATCATAGCGACACGAGTAGTTCAGATCCCAACACTTAATGTGGAGGCAGATCATGCGTAAACTAATCGCCAGCAGTGCCAATACTCAATTACCTAGTGCTCAAATCGCCGGTAAAAGCCATAAACATGAAAGTGCCGATCGTCAGGTTAGTGGGCAAGCTCGTTATGTAGACGACATGCCCGAGCCAGCCAATTTTCATCATGCAGCAGTGGGTTTAAGCCAAGTCAGTAGTGGAATTATTACCTCGGTAGATCTCAGCGCTGTACGCAGTAGCGAAGGCGTAATTGACGTCATCACCGTTGAAGATGTGCCCGGCCATATCGACATAGGCCCAGTATTTAAAGGGGATCCTGTACTAGCTCATAAAGAAATTTTATTCAATGGCCAGCCGATATTCGCAGTGTTAGCCACTAGCGTGAACCTCGCTCGACAGGCGGCACTTAAGGCAAAAATCATTATTGATGCAAGTGCAGCTTGTTTAACCATCGCCGATGCCAAAGCCCAAGATAATTATGTACGCCCACCTCACTTTATCCGCCAAGGTGATTTTGCTACTCACTATCAACAAAGCCAACATCAAGTATCTGGCGAGTTAATCATTGGTGGTCAAGAACATTTGTATCTCGAAGGTCAAGTTTCACTAGCGATCCCAGAAGAACAAGATCGCATGTTGGTTTATACCTCAAGCCAGCACCCTAGCGAGGTGCAAAAACTCATTGCCGAAGTACTGGGCATAAAATTACATAAAGTCGTGGTGGATATGCGCCGTATGGGTGGCGGTTTTGGCGGAAAAGAAACCCAAGCCGCCCAATGGGCCTGTCTTGCCGCTTTACTGGCTAGTCGCAATAAAGTCGCGGTTAAACTACGTTTACCCCGTATGCAAGACATGCAAGCCACCGGCAAACGTCATCCTTTTGAAAATCGTTATACAGTAGGTTTTGATAAGCTCGGTGTGATCCAAGCCACTCATGTAGAAATTAATGGTAACTGCGGTCACTCACCAGATTTGTCTGACGCCATTGTCGATCGCGCCATGTTCCATTGTGACAATACCTATTATTTAGCTGATTGTTATATTGAAGGTCATCGTTGCCGCACTAATCAAGTATCCCATACGGCCTATCGCGGTTTTGGCGGCCCACAAGGCATGATAGTGGCTGAAGCCATGTTAGACGCTATTGCCCGTAAACTGAGAGAAGACCCACTGACAGTGCGTTTACGTAATCTCTATGACGACAAACAGCGTAATACCACGCCTTATGGCATGGTAATCGAGCACAATTTAACGAAAGACATTCTCGATAAACTAACAACTTCCAGTGATTACTGGGCCAGACGTGAGGCGATCACACAATTTAATGCCACTAGCCCCATCATCAAAAAAGGTTTGGCCCTCACGCCCGTTAAATTTGGCATCTCGTTTACCGCCCAACATCTAAACCAAGCCGGTGCTTTGTTACATGTTTATACCGATGGCAGTATGCAAATAAACCACGGTGGTACGGAAATGGGCCAAGGTTTGCACACCAAAATTGGTCAAATCGTGGCTAACGAATTTGGCGTGCCTTTAAGTTGGATAGAAGTCACCTCTACCCGCACAGATAAAGTACCTAATACTTCACCCACAGCGGCATCGAGCGGCACCGACTTAAACGGTAAAGCGGCGCAAAATGCTTGTATCACCATTAAACAACGTTTGGCAGAACTTTATGCCCAGCAATTTAACGCCGATCCCACAACGGTTGAGTTTGCAGGGCAACAAGTTAACTGTGGCGACAACAGCATTGCCTTTGTAGACTTAATTCAGCAAGCCTATTTTGCGCGGATTTCGCTAAGCGCCACAGGGTTCTATAAAACCCCAAAAATCTATTACGACCGCACAACCGGTAAGGGCCGCCCCTTCTTTTATTTTGCTTATGGCGCCAGTTGTTCTGAAGTGTCTATCGATACCCTAACCGGCGAATACAAAGTTGATCGTGTGGATATTCTACATGATGTGGGTACGAGTATTAATCCTGCTATTGATATTGGGCAGATTGAAGGAGGATTTATCCAGGGCATGGGCTGGTTAACCAGCGAAGAATTATTGTGGGATAAACAAGGCAAGTTGATCAGCAATAATCCTGCGACCTATAAGATCCCAGCGATTGGTGATACACCGGCAATTTTTAACGTGGCGCTTTATCCACGAGCCAATGACGAAGACAGTATTTACCATTCCAAAGCTGTGGGTGAACCACCCTTTATGTTGGCTAACTCAGTATGGTGTGCCCTTAAAGATGCCATATCGAGCATTACTGACTACCAACTTGATCCACAGTTGCCTGTTCCTGCTACGCCAGAAAAAGTATTTTGGGCGGTACAGCAAGCAATGGATTACCGGGTTAAAACTGCTGAGCGCCACTTTGAATCAGCGGAGCGCCAGGTTGAATCAGCGGAGCAAAAGGCATGAGCAAAGCCCGCACGTGGTTTGATGCCCTGCATCAATGCCAACAACAAGGTCAGAGTTATGTATTAGTGACTTTACTTGCTACAGCGGGCTCTACTCCTCGTGATGGCGGCACTAAAATGCTGGTCTGTGATGACAGTACCTATGACACCATAGGCGGTGGTAATCTCGAGCATATTGTGACCCAACGTGCCCGAGAGTTACTCGTTGCGGCCTGTTTATCAAAGCAGCCAAACAACAAGCAAAACCAGCAAACCGTCGAGCACTATCCCCTTTCGAGCAAATTAGCTCAATGTTGCGGTGGTGCCACCAACGTGCTGTTTGAAGTTTTTGTAAGCCATACCCAACATATTGCAGTATTTGGTGCAGGCCATGTGGCCCAAGCTTTGATCCCAATATTGGCCCAATTACCCCTGCAGATTCAGTGGATAGATGAACGTCAGGCCATGTTTGAGCAAGCCTTACAACACAATAAACTGCCCTCGAATGTTAAGTGTGTAGTCAGCGACGAGCCTGTTGACAGTCTTAAAAAACTGCCCGCACAGAGTTGGGTTTTAATCATGACCCATAATCATCAACTGGATTTTGCCTTGGTTGATGCCGCATTAGCCCGTCCAGATTGTGCTTATGTGGGCATGATAGGTTCAGCGACTAAAGCTCGACGTTTTTGCACCAAGCTCGCCCATCAAGGTGTTGCATCCGCTACCATTGAGCGTTTAATCAGCCCAGTGGGTTTACTGACAGTTCCGGGTAAAGAGCCTATTAACGTCGCAGTTTCTATTGCAGCACAATTAATGCAGTACTTAAGTGCGCCTAAAACAACTCAAGTTGAACAAAAACAACAGTGGCGCACAAATCAGCAACTTGTCACCGCGCTAAACAGTAAAAATTAACAGAGAACAAAAGATGACTCTGAATGACCTTAATAAAATGAATAACGATGAGGCTTTTACCTGGTTTAGCCAATGCTGTGTAGCGGCTTATTGGTGTGAGTTAATGGTTGAATCTATGCCTTACAAAGACTTAGCCAGTCTGCTCGACCACAGTCAAACCGCATGGCAGCAATGTAAAGAAAGTGATTATCTTGAAGCCTTTGAAGGTCATCCGATGATAGGTGATGTTGCTACTTTACGAGCCAAATATGCTGCCACTAAAAATCTAGCCAGCAATGAGCAACAAGGTGCTAGCATTGCCGACGAAGCCACACTACAAACACTCCATAAACTGAATCATGACTATCTGGATAAACATGGTTTTATTTTTATTATCTGTGCCACCGGCCTAAGCGCTCAAACCATGTTAAACGCCTTACAAAGCAGAATAGTCAATGACACTGCCACTGAAATTGCATTAGCCGCGGCAGAGCAGTTAAAGATCACCCAATTACGCATTAACAAAGGATTACAGGACTAACATGAGTATCAGTCTTTCTAGCCATGTATTAGACACCACACTGGGTAAACCTGCGTCTAACATGCCGCTCACCCTCTTTACCCCACAAGGCAAGACTATTGAAGCCAGCACCAATGACGATGGTCGCTGTAATCAATGGCAAGATACGGTATTTACTGCAGGCATTTATCAGCTACGTTTTCATACCAAAGACTACCTAATGAGTCATCATCAGGCAGCCTTTTATCCCTATGTGGATATTCATTTCGAGTTAATCGAAAACGGTGGCCACTACCATGTGCCGCTGCTGATTTCGCCTTATGGTTTTAGCAGTTACCGGGGTAGTTGATGTTAGTTGATGTTCAACACAATCCTTTAATTGGGCTCAAAGGCTACCGTGCAAAAATACTGCATTTTGCTAAGGCCACAACTTCCCCTAAAGATGATTATTGTTACTTTGAGGATGGATTATTGGTTACGCGTGACGGGAAAGTCATATTTACCGGAGATTATAAAAACAATATAAATCAATATGATAAGCTAGATATACAAGACTACAGTGGCAAATTACTGTTACCGGGTTTTATTGACAGCCATATGCACTTTCCCCAGACAGAAATGCTTGCTAGCTTTGGCGAACAGCTGCTCGATTGGCTGACAGATTACACTTTTCCCACTGAAAACAAGTTTGCCGATTACACCTATGCCCGAGCCATGGCCGATGTGTTTTTACGTCAACTTTATCGCCACGGGACGACCTCGGCCATGGTCTATTCGTCAGTGCATAAATGTGCTGCAGATGCTTTGTTTGAAGCTGCACAAAAACACAATATGTTATTGATGGCCGGCAAAGTTTGTATGGACAGAAACTGCCCCGACTGGTTACAAGATTCTCCACAAACAGCCCAGCGTGACAGCGCTGAATTAATCAAAACTTGGCATGGTAAAGACCGCCTGCATTATGTGATCACTCCTCGCTTTGCACCTACCAGTTCAGAGGCACAACTGGCAGTTTTGGGTGAGTTAGCTCAGCAATATCCCAGTGTATTTATTCAAAGCCACTTAAGTGAAAACCATAACGAGATTGCGTGGGTAAAATCCCTCTACCCTAAACATAAACATTATTTAGATGTCTATGATCATTTTGGCTTAGTGCGCCAAGGTGCGGTGTTTGGTCATGCCATTCATCTTGAAAAAGACGAATGGCAGTGCCTCGCCGAGCGCGGCGCAAGTATCGCCTTTTGCCCTACCTCTAACTTATTTTTAGGTAGTGGTTTGTTTAACTTGGCTCAAGCTGAGCAACATAACATTCCCGTGATGTTAGCAACAGACGTGGGTGGCGGTACTAGTTTTAGTATGCTCAAAACCCTTGGTGAGGCCTACAAAGTTTGTCAATTACGCGGTAATCAGCTTGATCCCATGCATGGTTTGTATTTAATGACCCAAGGTGCAGCTGTGGGTTTAGGCTTAGAACAGCAAATTGGTAACTTAAATCCGGGCAGCGATGCAGACTTTGTGATCCTCGATCCGTTGTTTGATGAGCTCACCGAGCTAAGATTTAAACACCACAACAGCCCACAAGATTTGATTTTTGCTTTAAGTATTTTAGGTGACGACCGCGCAACGGTAGCAACCTATATTGCGGGTAAGCCCGTTTACCAAGCCGCTAGGCAACATAACTAGAAGAAGGAAATATCATGCCCTGGTTTGATTGGATCAGTTTATTTGTTCGTTGGTTTCATGTCATTGCTGGCGTGGCGTGGATAGGTGCATCGTTTTATTTTATCTGGCTAGATAACAATTTACGCTCACCGCCAGAGCATAAAAAGCAGCAAGGCATTAAAGGGGATTTATGGGCGGTACACGGCGGCGGCTTTTACGAAGTGGCCAAATACGCGTATGGCCCCCAACAAATACCCGAAAAACTCCATTGGTTTAAATGGGAAGCCTACACCACTTGGATCAGCGGATTCTTTTTGCTTGGCTTGATTTATTATCACGGCGCAGCAATCTATTTGATTGATAACAACGTGCTGGAGCTCAGTGTTAGTGAAGCGATCACCCGTGGCTTGCTGTTGATTTTTGGTGGTTTGGCGATATACGAAGGCGCCTGCCGTAGCCCATTAGGCCGTTATCCTATGTTGTTTGGCTTGTTTCTACTGGCTCTAATTACCCTTGCC
>NZ_LSNE01000005.1:343138-389373 GCF_001565895.1 Paraglaciecola hydrolytica | reverse complement strand
GTGGCCGTGGTGCCTTTATGCATGTGGGTGCCTTGATCGGTACGATCATGGCGGGTAATGTATTTTTCAAAATCATGCCTGCCCAGCGTTTAATGGTAAAAGCGGTGGCCAACAAAACCGAGATTGATCCCGAATGGGGACTAGGCGCTAAGTTACGTTCGGTACATAACAACTACTTCACCTTGCCCCTGTTGTTCATCATGATCAGCAATCATTACCCCATGACTTATCAGCACGAACTCAACTGGTTGATCTTAGTCGCGATTGGTGTGGTGTCGGCTTGGATAAGACACTATTTTAATCTCAAACATATCGGTATTAGCCGCCCTTCGGTACTCATTACTGGTGCCATTGGTATGTTATTAATTGCGTTGTGGGTCTCTATGCCTCGTGCTGTTCCTGTTGTTAGTCAAAACCTTAAGAGTGAGGTACAGCAGACAGCCCCTGCACTAACCGAACAACAAAGCCAAGTTATGGCCATCATGCAAACCCACTGTGCCAATTGCCACTCAGCTAAACCCACAGACGATATTTTTGTGATTGCCCCCTTAGGGCTAACCTTTGATAACTGGCAGCAAATAGAGGCTCGCGCCGCAGTGATATATCGCCGAGCCTCAGTCACTAAAGACATGCCCATGATGAATAAAACTGGCATGACAGAGGTCGAACGCGAACTGATAGCAACATGGTACAAAAGCTTAAATAGAGTTGACTAAGTGCCACATAGGACACAGATAATACAGAGGTAAATAACGTAAAATGATGGGACTGAGTGGCCTTAGATGTGCCCCGCTGGAGCGAATCAAAAAAATCCCCTAGGGCCAGCTCTATTTAAGACGGCCCACATTAATATCTATGCTGCTATGTTAAATTTTTCATTTTAACAATAAAACATTACACTCCGTGCGCAGCTATTATCAGGACAAATTAATGAGTAATAAAGCAACAGGTTTTACCCTTATTGAGTTAATAATAGTAATTGTAATACTTGGAATACTGTCGGTCGTTGCTGCACCTAAGTTCATCGATATTAGTAGCGATGCCCGAATATCGGTACTCGAATCATTTGAAGGATCCATGCGTACGGCATCAAACTTAGTCAATTTAAAAGCAATTATGGCTGGAAAAACGGATTGCGCGACAAATCCCACGATTCAAGTAGGGACTGAATCAGTAACCTTACGTTGCGGCTATCCTTGCCCTCACCCAAACGGAATAGCCAAGACAGTCTCTTTCGATGATAGTTTTGTATGGGTTGGTGGTAATTGTAGCGGACAATTGGGATCGATTGATGTACGACTTAATGACGCACCAGACCCTGCCAATTGTAAGATACGATATACTTCGGCTAGATCAACTAGAGCTCCAACATTCACATTAACCACTACAGGTTGTTAATAACATTAAGCTTACTTTGATTTTTTGTCCTTATTCTGTTTGGCTTTAATTAGGAATTAATTTAATCAATAGCTAACAACATCAGTGAGCAGTTTGAATGTGGTTGAATGAACAAAAAATAAGTGATGCTGCAATATCCCAATATCGTAAATTGCTCAGAAAATCTATTCCAAAACATATTGTCATTGATGGCTTATTCGACCTAAGCAAACTGGATGAGGTCGTCAAGGTTTTACAACAATCCTCTTGCTGGCAAACCCAAAAACATACCTACTTTGGCTTATATGTAGATGACAAACAATGGCAAAAAGCCAACAAAGAACAACGTTTTGTACAACGGGATGTGTGGTTGCGTAATGCCCTTAGCGCTAATGACACTAATACCTCCCATACCAATAATATTAATT
Organism: Paraglaciecola hydrolytica; assembly: GCF_001565895.1. Lineage (GTDB taxonomy): Bacteria > Pseudomonadota > Gammaproteobacteria > Enterobacterales > Alteromonadaceae > Paraglaciecola > Paraglaciecola hydrolytica. Next base: position 387,568 of record NZ_LSNE01000005.1, on the reverse strand, counting down.
CAAACATAGCCCATGATTTTTTAGCCTACTTACGTGGCAATGAGTTTATGCCGGTATTGTCGCGCATTTTTAATGTGACACTCACCGATATGCATGTGGCGGATCCTGCAATTAATACCAACTATTTTCGACTAGGCCCCAACGACTTTGTTGCCGAACACGCCGATGACTCTCCCGGAAGAGAAGTGTGTATGTTGTTATATTTAAACCAAGAGTGGGACGCCCATACGGGAGGAGAGCTAGTCTTTGCAGGTAAAAATGATCAACAGATTAGCATCCCACCACTACATAACCGATGTGTACTGTTTGATCCCTCCACAGAGGGCTCAGAACATTGGGTGAATAGTTTGAACACGAAGTACGCGGATAGGTTTAGGTACAATGTGACTAGTTGGTATTGGTCTGAATAGTGTTTTTTTAAGTAAGGAGCCTGTAACTAATTTGGTGTGACGGCCTAGCGTAAGCATCACGGAAACAGCCTATGCCTAACTTAAAAAAGTCTCAGTAAAAGTAAGCCTACTAAGGCAAAGCCAATACCTAACAATTCCATTAAACGAAACGGGATATGTAAAACAAAACGTGTATAGAGCAATATCACTAACAAGCTAAGCGCGGAAATTGCCGAAACCATGCCAGTTGGGCCAGTAGCAAAGGCCGTTAGAATAGCGACCATACCACCAACGTTGGTGAGTCCAACAAGTAAACCGACACTAAAGGTTCGAGTGTTAGACCATGATAACGTTGCGACTCCTTGGTTACGACTATTTCTATTGGCTAACCAGCTAACTAAAAACAAGAAGCTACCCACGCCAAACATTAGCGCCAAGGTAATAAACGTATCCGAGCCAACCCGGGTGGACTGTTTACCCATAATATCGTTCAAACCAAAAAACAAGGCCGCGAGCAAACCCCATTGTGCGCCCTTTAAATCTTTAAAACTGAGATCATTGGAACAGCGAATTAAGTAAATACCCAAAAATATAATGCCGAAAGACCACAATTGAATGACTGTTAAGGTTTCATTCCAAATTAGATAAGCAAGTATAACCACTATTAATGGTGTTAAGCCTGCAAGTACGCTGACCAGGGACGCTTTGCCAACTGCATATCCCTTATATAGAGATGCGTTGCCTAAAAATGACAAAATCCCCATACTACTGCCAACCACAAGATGACTAGTCGAAATATCAACTGCTATTTTTCCTAGCAAAAAAAACAAGGTACTTACCACCAAACCAGTAAAAAATACCCCACACAACATCAAGTTGCGATTCATAGTTTTTTGCGATGTCCATTGATAAAAAACACCCCGCAAACCAAACAGTATCGCCGCTAATAATGCGTAAACAACCCAAGTCATTTAAAATCTCCGGATCCAAATAAGTCGCTTTAATTTCAAAGCCAATTCGCGAGTTTCTGCAAGTCAGAAGATACAATCGACCGCGGATTATCCTGTAATGTGTTTTTTATACAAGGGATAGTAGGCAGCTACATAGGGTTATAATGTGACGAGTTGGTATTGCTCTGAATAGGGTGTTTACTAAAAGTTGTTTATGTAGCGATATTTAAATCAAACTGAACCGCACTTTGTATCCCAAGCTGAAAAAGGACACTATTTTGTTGGCATTGAGACCAGTTCTAGGAACACTTGTAATGCCCTTCTAGAGAGAATGCGCTTCCTAACTTGGCTGTTGCGCTCCAGTCAGGAGATACCCTTGGTTTACTTCCTTGTGCAACGGGCGAAGCGACTCCTGATCATGTCGAATGTTTTAGGTTTGAAAAGCTTCAACATAAACTGTGGTTAGTCGCCTCGAAAGAAAGCGATAACTGGTTTAGATGAAGTGAATAACAGGGATGTAAAGTATAAAACTATAGGGGTTCAATTAAGTTTGAACTACGCCAACATTTGATCAATTTTTGCAATACTGTCTTGGTCCGCTGCAATACGCCCAGTAAGCATGGTTTTTTTATCTATTAATTGCTTACGAAATTCGGGGCATAAGTAACCCAATTTTTTATAACGTTCATATCCACTTTTTATTTCAGAGAGTGAAAAACCTATCGCCTTACCTCGTTCAATAAAGGCTAACTCCTCAATTTGAATTTTGCCATAACATCGATAGCCATTACTCCCTCGCTTAGGTGGAGTCAGCATTCCAATTTTTTCGTAATAGCGCAACGTATCACGCAATATTCCAACCTTATTTTCAAATTCAGCAATTTTCATAATCTAAGCCTTGACTATGGAGTAAATCCATACTTTACCATGGTTTTACTAATCAGGAGATATTATGAAAATCACACAAATCAGAAACGCGACGTTAATCATTGAAGTCCAAGACAATTTTATTTTGGTTGATCCCATGCTTGCTGATCAATCGACTTTACCCAAACTACGTTATTTCAAGAGCAATCAACGTAATCCATTAGTAGGACTACCAGTTTCCTTTCATCAACTACAAAAACAAATTAACTATGCACTCATTACACATTGTCAAAAAGGGCATTTCGATCACTTAGACCGGGCTGGTGTAAACTGGTTACGAAAAAACAACATTACTACTTTTTGTACCACTCGAGATGTGAATTACTTAAGTAAAAAAGGGATTGTCACACGAGCTTTTGAAAAAAATGTTAGCGCCTTTTTTAACGGCAGCATCCAACAAATTTCAGCAACCCACACTACCGGCTGGTTAACCCCATTTATGGAACACGGGGTTGGCTACTTTATCAAGTTAGAAAATGAACCGAGCCTCTATCTTATGGGTGATACCATTCTGACCGATGAGATACGGGAGTTTATTTGTCATAATCAGCCGAACTACATCGTCGCCCCCACTGGCAAAGCCCAGTTTGATCTAGGCGCACCTTTATTATTAAGTGAAGAAGATATTATTGAATTAGCCTCACTGAGTACGGGCATCATTATCGCTAATCATATGGATGCCTTAGATCATTGTCGAATCAGTCGTAAAGACTTAGCGATAATATTAAAAGAGCATCACTTAGTTGAACGCTTTATTATTCCAAATGACGGTGAAACCCTAGCGCTTCATTTACCAAATTGGTAGACCAAAAGATGTACTAGCTACAATACAATAGTTTATGCTAATTCGAGTTACGCCTTAGCGACCTTTTCTGCAGAAATATATCTCGCTTAACAAGTCAATGGATTCGAGAGTCTATGCCAGTTTTAACATTATGTTTTTAGGTGATAAATCTTTTAGGACAGCGCTATATTGGCAGGCAATCAAAGACTACCAGTGGCGTATTTTACGCCTGTCTATTTTGCTCACAATACTGTCGATTTTAATCGTTAGTACTATTCCTTCTACCTATCTAGGAACGGCTAAGCTGGAATTTTTATCTCGGCAAACGGCGCTAGCAAGCGAAGCACATTTGCCCTTGACCGAGACGCTTAAGCATAATGAATTGGCGAGTATTTACGAAGAAATGTTATTGGAAAACATTACTAAAGGCCTGTTAACTAAATTAACAAAACTTAAATTATCTGATGTAGACAGTGAATTAGAAAAAGCACTAACAGAATATGTTGTTATTACTCGAATTAAACAAAAAATCAGGACGGCTTTACCTTTTATGCCACAGCAAGACCCAGATTTTTTAGCTCCCAAACAACTACTTATGTTAAAAAACAATTATACAAAAGAGCAACTTATTCAAAATTTGCACCTGCGTTATTCCTCGCGTCAGAGGGAGGTCTATATTGACTATAAAGATCGAAATGCAACTTTTGCTATTATTATTGCCAAGTTAGCCGCAGATTTATATGTGCAGAGTGTTGCTGAGACAAAAACGCAGTTGACTGAGCAATTTGAGCAGCAAGTTAAGCTAAACACTATGCAACCATCTACCCTTGCTAATACGGTAGATTCAAATATTCATATAGGCAACTACACGACTATACGTTTAAAGCCCAATAGGATATTGATAGTGAGTATGAGTTTTTTAGTAAGTCTTTTAGTCATATCATCACTTGTGTTGCTTCTTGTGCGTCTTCAGGCCGCAGACGGGTATAAAAATCAGCTGCTCACTGCTAAAAGCAGTAAATCAAACACATGACTTTATCTGATAGTTTTATTATTGGTGCAGCAGGATGACAAGAGCTCATTATTTTGTTGTGGCTTTTATCATCACTTTATGTGGTTTCGGATTACACCAAGCCCTGTCTTTTGGTAGGGCAAGTTATGATCATTATGCGGTAAGCAATATGCTCAAACATTGGCAAAACTTTCCACTAGAGCACAACAATAAAGACTATTCGCATTTTAAAACCAGAGCTCAACAAACAGTGTTGCATCACCCTCACCATGCTGAGTATTGGGATCATTTGGCACAAGTTACCGAGTGGGGATTTATCTTTGGCTATGAAAAACGTGAAAGTGGCTTGTTAGAAGCAAAAAAGCACTATCTACGTGCGACCGAGTTAAGACCTCTTTGGCCAGACACTTGGGCTGCTTTAATTAAACTTAAATGGCGATTACAAGAATTTGACAAAGAGTTGTTATATTATTTTGAGCGAGCTACAACGCTCGGTCCGCAAAAGCCCGAGATACACCTTTTGGTGGTTGAATTAGGCTTGGCGCTCTATGCAAACAATCACTTTATGTTGATAAATATTCGTCCAGAATTTAATCGAAGGCTGGTGCTTGGCCTCAAGCATCCTAATACTCGAGAACAGGTAAGAAAGCTGATAGACCAATATAAGTTGCAAGTAGTAGCCTGTAATTGGCTTAAAAATGAAGACTCAAATACGCGAAAACTCATTGCCAAATGCAAATGAGCTAGTTCATTCTCAACGTCTTGACCACTAAAACCATTGTTTGAAGCATTGCCATTGTTAGTAGCAGCTTTAATGTGTCAATTGTTTGCAGACCGATTAACAATTGCGTTTTTGGCAACCAAGGGTAAAACAATAAATATAATAAAATAAACCGCGTTTGCTGGTGCTTGCAGCGGAAAGTCTACCGACATATGGATTAACATGCCTAAGTAAGCCATGAGACAGGCAAACGAAGTACCTTTAGACAGTGGACTGGCATTTTTTTTGAGGGCTGTCATTGCCTTAATAAATGAGAACAGTACAAGCAGCCCTAACAAAGTAAAACCTAAGATGCCGTACTCAATGACTATTTCTAGATAGTCATTATGAGCATGGTCATAAAAAGGGTTGATAATCGAGTTTTTATATCCTGGAAAAACGCTGTAAAAACTGCCGCCTCCGGAACCCAACAATGGATAATCTTCAATGATGACTAGCGAATCGATAACCACTTCGTCTCTTGTTTCCTGACTGAAACTGGTTTCTGCTAATCTTTGTTGTACCTTTTCCAAGCCGAACCATTTGCTGACAATAAATAGATCTATTAGCAGCATACTGATGAGCAGTATAGCCAGACCTTTAGATTTTTTTCTATCCAACAACAATGCAAACAAACTCACTGCTATTAGCGCTGTAAAAAATGCTGTATTACCCATTCGAGAACGTGACATAACTAGGGCTATCACCATGATAGCGAGGCATATTCGGATCAATGTTTTGCTAGACAGTAAGGTGGTAATCAACGAGATACGCCAGTCTTGCGGTTTTTGAGATTTGCTTATTTCTATATCAGTTACCATTAAACCAACTCCTGCACTTAGACAAAGCAACAAAAAATTAGCAAAATGATTTTTATAAACAAAACTCCCCGTGGCAGACTCACTGATAGCTAAGTCAAAAACCAAGCTAAACCCGCTACCTGAAAGCACTTCCACTACGCCATAAATGGCCTGAATAAGACCACTAAATAGTAAGACCAAAAGTAAACGACGGATGTGTTTTTCATCATCAATTAACATCAAGCAACTTAAAAATAGACTGAAGTACCCTAAACTTTTGATAAAACTGATTTGGCTCTGACCTAAGTCAGTTGACAAATAATAAGCCGGCATGGCTGATGTTAAATGATCCCCTAGCCTATTAGGTGATAGCAGCTCAATTAAACTTGCTGGTAGTGGGATTATTTGTAACAAACAGATAAATAGAAAGGCAAACCAAATTACAATAGGTGTTTTAAACCTTGCTAAGCCCAAACATTCGTTATGGCGCTTTAGCACCAAGCAAGCCAACAAAAGACTGAAGGCTGATAACTCGAAGATTAGCCAGGCCCAAGGTCGATTAGAACCTAAGGGGATAGGTAACCAAAGCAAAAGTACAAATAGAAAATTTAACAGAAAAGGGTGCAATAAAATTCCATTGACGAAATGAGCAATTGCTCATATTGACTTATAAAAAAGCCAAGGATTATACCTTGGCTTAAAGACACTATTTTTTAGTTAGTTTAAGGAGGCGCTAGGAGCTCCACCGCCGTTTCCGTCACCGCCTAATCCAGCAAAAGGCAAACCTGCTCCGTTAACCGGACCACCCGCTGCTGTGGGTGCTGACAAAGTACTAGGATCAGCACCATCGGCTAATGCAGCAAGTAATTCATCATTAGGATCGCTTACTTCGGTAATTGCCGCAGCAAGAACCACATCTTGAGCAGCTTCAGCGTGCCCAGCAACATTGTTTCGCATCAAACCAAAGGTTATTGAACCTGCTACTACACCAACAGTAAATAAAGCACCAACAACTGAAAACTTCATGCCAACTACCTTCTAAATGTAATACCTCACACTAATCCATATTAGTGCTGAGCTGCTGTATATTATACAACCAACTAACTTGCATTGTTTATACATTTTACGCAAATTAGCCAATTGTTTACGTGTTGCTTTAAAAAAATTTTCAACTTTTTAAGACTATCGGCTCACCTACAAAGTAGCCTTGTACAAAGTCTACTTGCATACCTTTAAGGATCTGGGCTTCTTGCTCTGTTTCCACTCGCTCAGCGATAATTTTGATGCCTAAACCGTGAGCTATATTAACTAAAGAATGCACAAACAACTGATTATCTTCTTCGCTGTCGATGTTCTTGATATATCGGCCATCCAATTTTAAGTAATCTGGTCGCATTTTTCGCAACTGGGTAAACGCTGCAAACTGAGCTCCAAACCTTTCTATAGTTATTCTTACGCCCATTGTCTTTAATTTGGCCACAAAAGTACCGAAAGATTCAATGTCTCCTAACAAGGCACGCTCCGGGATCTCTAGTATCAAACGTTGGCAAGACTCACCAAGCAAAAAAAGTTGTTCCATTAACCAATATTGAAAGACGGGTTGTAAAAGCGACAAACGCGAAACATTTAGCCCCACATTGCCAGTAACATGTTTTACTTTTTCTAGTGCACAGAGAACTAACAATTCATCCAGTTTTTGCGCAAAATCCAAACGAATAGATACAGGGATTAATTCTGCCATCGGTAAATATTGATCATTAATAGGATCGCGGAAACGAGCAAACCATTCTTGATATTCTACTTCGCCGCTGTTGTTTTTTATGGGTTGGGCGACAAAATCGGCTGTCCCACTCTTAAGTAACAAAGTGATTTTTTCTCGCCAAACATCATTGCTTTGCACCATGCTAAGCCGACTGACTATCTGCCACCGTTGTTCTTCAGAGACGGCTTTGGTCAGTGCACTGTCTACTTTTTCTAGTACTTTTCCTTTATTGTCTCCGTAAGTAAAACCACCCGCACCTATATGTACCGCGCCTGACTCATACTCAAGCTTTTCAATTGCCTTGCATTTATCCATCAAACTTTGGATAACAATGATAGCCTGAGCCTCTTCAATATCTTCTAATAACACACAAAAATCGGCTCCATTAAGGCGATATAAAACACAGGGGCTACTTTGACTTTCTAACAGTTGATGAATGACTTTACATACACCCTTGATATAGTCATCCCCAGCAACAAAACCTATATTGCTGTTCACTTGGCTTAAACTTGACAGCCGGATCAGCAACAAAAAACCATGGGGTTGTAGTTCGGCATCTGATAACATTCCGTCGAAAGCCAGATCAAATGCTCGTCTGTTACCTACTTTGGTTAAGTTGTCCGAATAGGCAAATTGTCTATAACGCTCGGTTTGATCAGATAAGCGAGTGAATAAATCATTTAAGCGCTCAGACATTTTATTAAAAGATTTTACGAAAACCTTGAGTTCACGAGTTCTTGGGTTGATTTGCAACTGTTCAAATTTCTGTTCACTCATCGCCTCGACTTGTTTCACTACTGCCGAGATAGGTACTGTAATGAGGCGAACTAACACTAATAACAAACCTAATGCGAACACAAATATACAAGACGTCAAAGCAAACACGTCTAGCATATTTCGCCATAACTGCTGATAGCCTAAACTCGGATTACTTTGCACCGTGAGAACAGCAGCTATAGTCCAGCCATTGTTAATTTCAGATTCCACCACAGGTGGATTGAGTGGAAACAACTGCATAAACCAAGTGGGCACCCCCTCTACTGATTCAGGATTATGCTTTTCCAACAATATTGTGTTTTGATAATCTTTTAGTACGATGGAACGATAAAAACCGCGATCAAAAATGGCGTTCATCATTGTCTCGATTAAAGGCAGATCACTTTCATCGCCGATGTAGGGAGTAATCGATAGACCGAAAGACGTGGCAGTATCTTGAGCGTGAGAGGCTAATTGTTGTTCGATAGCATCCTTAGTATTACTCACATTAATCATTAATGTGCCTAAAAACACGGCCAGTAAAACAGAAAACAGACTTAAAATAAGTTGTCTCGACAATGGCATATTAGTTATTCCTCATTATTTTTTTCTAGATTCATTCGACTAGTGAGATCTTTCCACAGGCTATTATTGCCACCATTTTGTAACTGTTTACCGCGGCCCTGTTCTTTAGCTGCCCACAACCCTTCACCATTAAAGCTATATACGGGCTGCAAGTCGCCTCTTTGATTAGCGGGTAAAATATTTTTATTTATATTGTCGAGCACCAAAGGCACGACATTAGGTTGCTCATAATAGGCCAACACCATATGAGCCATGTTGTATTCAAGTGCTTTGACGTACATTAAACGTAACTTGCTTGCAGGCACACCTAATGCTCGCATACTGAAGTACTTGGCAATACTGAAGTCTTCACAATCGCCGCCGCCCGAAGCAATAAACTCTATAGGTGTGGCCCAGTAATCTTCCTTATTCCAATGTACTATGTCATCCACAAATTTTTGACGATTGAAAAAATCATTTACCTTAGAAAGTTGTTCTTGAATATCTTGACCGGCTAGTTCCAGCAGTAGGTCGTTCCATTTAGCGACGTTTTGAGAGGCTTGTGTCCCATATATTTGCTGAACTTTTTTTAGGGTGTTTTTACTCACTGTGGCGTCTGCCTGAGCATGCCATGCAACAGACTGAAAAATAGCGCCAGCAAACAGGACATAACATTTATTCTTTAGATTCACTAAAGTGGTAATCCTAGGCTGCTATTCGAAAAAAGAGTCATACGTTAGCACCACAATAACAATGTTAATAAATTAGAGCCATTTATAATGGCACTGATAGGGATATGGCACATTTTATAGATACTCTAGGCAATTGTTAGCGTTAAACGCATTGAATTAACTTGCCATTTTAAGTTTCATACCGCTGATTAGATTGAATAAATACGAGACTTTTGTAAAAGAAAATATCGTTTCAAGTACAGAAAGTATGACAAATAAAACAAAACTAATAAATAGACCTTAAGCAGCTGAAGTTAAATAATAAGTCAGCCCTTTAAAATGTAAATAAGATGTTAAGTACCTAGACAAGGCTAAAGTTAATCTGCTCTAATCACCCAAACACCATAATTAAAGCCTTGTTATGTTTGGAATTTTTAAGCCCGCTCCCCACTTGCCTTTACTTCCCGCTGAGCAAATTGACGATAGCTATAAAAAACACCGTTGGCAGATTTTTGTTGGCATATTTGTCGGTTATGCCGCTTATTATTTAGTCCGTAAAAACTTCTCTCTCGCCATGCCCTTTTTAATTGAAGAATATGGCTACAGCAAAGGCCAATTAGGCCTTGCCTTATCTGCGGTTTCCATAGCTTATGGACTCAGTAAGTTTTTAATGGGCAGTGTTTCTGACCGCAGTAACCCACGTTATTTTTTAATGGCTGGCTTACTCGTTTCATCTGGCATTATGTTTATTTTTGGTTTTTGTGACTGGGCCACACAAAGTGTCGCCAGTATCTTTATTTTACTGTTTATTAACGGTTGGGCCCAAGGCATGGGCTGGCCCGCTTGTGGTCGCACTATGGTGCATTGGTATTCAGGAAACGAACGTGGCACTACGGTATCTGTGTGGAATATCGCCCATAATATTGGTGGTGGTCTAATTGGTCCTTTATTTATCATCGGCATGGCATGGTTTAATGACTGGCGCAGTGCCTTTTATTTGCCCGCTGCAGTGGCGACTTTTGTGGCGGGTTTTATTTACCTCACTGTGCGCGATACTCCCCAGTCTCAGGGTTTACCCTCTATCGAAGACTACCGACAAGACTATCCCAAAAACTATGATCACAAACACGAAGAAGAGCTCAGCGCTAAACAGATTTTTTTAACCTATGTACTCAACAACAAGTTGCTGTGGTACATCGCCGTAGCTAATGCCTTTGTGTATTTGATCCGTTATGGCGTACTCGACTGGGCACCCACCTATTTATCTGAAGCCAAAGACTTTTCCATCAATAAAAGTTCGTGGGCCTACTTTTTATACGAATGGGCTGGCATTCCCGGTACTTTATTGTGTGGTTATATTAGTGATAAGTGGTTTAAAGGCCGCCGCGCCCCAGCAGGTATTTTGTACATGGTGCTGGTATTAATTGCGGTGTTAATTTACTGGTTAAATCCGGCGGGCAATCCAGCGGTGGACATTGCAGCACTTATGGCTATTGGCTTTTTGATATACGGACCTGTGATGTTAATTGGCTTGTTTGCCCTTGAATTAGTGCCCAAAAAAGCCGCTGGCACGGCAGCTGGGTTAACCGGTTTGTTTGGCTATTTAGGCGGTGCGGTAGTGGCCAATATAGCTCTGGGTTACACAGTGGATCACTTTGGTTGGGATGGCGGTTTTGTATTATTGGTAGGCGGTTGTATCGCGTCGATAATATTGATTGCCATGACCTTAAAACATGAAATAGCCCATGAAAGGCGTAAACAAGTTTAAATAAGTGGATTTGTCTAGCTGCTAATCAATGCACTTCGTTAGTCAAGATGAATGTGCATTGAGACTTTTTTCTTTAATAACACTACTAATTCTGGCTGCATACGCTGGTAGTTATCTGCAATCGCTAGGCAAATTAAGCGTTTGTCTTTTAACAGGGCAGAATACTTTTTTGTCACTTTGCTTTTATGGGTTTTTTCCATCACAAATACGACATGAGCCCACTCAATTAGATCTCCGGATAACGGAGTTTCAGCATCGGCATTAGTGCCACAGCCTATGGCATTAACACCAACATATTGAGAATACACCTCTTCGCCAGTAGGACTTCTGAGACGATTTTCTGAACAAACAAATAATAAATTCAATTACTTCATACCCCTTGTAATCAAGTACTACCCTCTGTAGTAATATTCACCACATGCCCACAATGTTTACAGTGCACGGCGTCACTTTCATGACGACTTAAACCACAACTTGGACAGATATATTTCACTTTACTGGGACGAAATATGGTTTGAATGAGTCGTAAAAATAACGAAATACCAAAGATCATGATAAGTACGGCGAGTATGCGACCGTCATTACCTAATAAGGTGATATCGCCAAATCCGGTGGTGGTCAGTGTGGCGACCGTAAAATATAAAGCATCTACGTAGTTAGCAATGCCTGGATTTTTCCCTACCTGGCTAACTAACACAATGGCGGTTATAACAAAGATAAACACCAGTAAATTCACTACACTAAAAATAATTTCTTCATTGGCTTTTACAAAACTAGATTGTTTGCGCAGCGTCTTAATTACATGATAGGAGCGCAACAAACGTAAGGCTCGGGCAATTCGCAGAAAACTAAAGTTGGCTGCCAAAGACGGTGCAAATAGCGAAACAATCACAATCAAATCAGCTAATCCAACGGGATGTAGTAAGTCGCGTAAACGCCTTTTACTGATCAACGTTCTGGCAAAAAACTCAACAACATAAATTAAGCCAATGGAGATTTCTAACCAACGTAACTCAGCCACATAATGAAAAAAAGACGATATTATAAAATACACTATGGTTAAGGCATCAAAACCCAATAGCCCCCAGCGAAACGAGTTTGCTTGTTTACTATTGCCGTTATACAACGACTCTATTTTTCGCTGCCAATTGGGTATGAGGCTAATATTACTGTTTTGCTTAATTGACATAGTGTTACTTAATTGGCTTTATATAATCGCATTATCTCTTTCTTATTAGCATTAATGCATTTTTAATGTTCACTTATTTTTTGAAACGTAGTTTTTGAAACTAGAGTCTTTAAACAGGTGCTATGGTGACTGGTACCCCGTTTAATACAGCGTTGCCTGATAACTCATCCAGCACCATCTCATCGGTGAGATCATTGACACTCACCCCGGCATGTTGCTCTGCCACCGACCACTTAGAGCCAGCTTTATTGTGACCCCAGCCATGGGGAATAGAAATCACGCCCGCTATGATCTTATCGGTAATTTCAGCGGGTAAAGTGACTTGCCCTACCCTCGATGTCACCACTACCATTTGCCCATCTTCAATTTCATAACGTCGTGCATCAGTAGGATTAATTTGTGCAGTACAACGCGACAAACCATTATTAGTACCTTTAACCATACGTGCACTGTTATGCAGCCAAGAGTTATTGGTTTTTAAGTGGCGGCGGCCAATGAGTAACAAGGCATTAGGATCTTGAACTTTGCCACTAAAAAAATGCTGCTCTAACCTAGGTAAATCTGCCATAAAATAATCAAATGCTAAATCAATTTGTTTATTCACATGATAGATAGCAGCGGGTAAATCGGGGCGCAATGCGCCAAGGTCAATGCCATGGGGATGGTCTAACAACAGTTGCAAACTTAATCCCTGTTCTTCATGTTGATAGTTACTGCTTTTTAGTAAGTCGTCTACCACACCTTTAGGCTCTTTGGCCCAAAGATCTGCATAATGTTTGGTTTCGCTGCCATTTAAGCGGTCTAAACGCTCCGCCAAAGATAAATAAATCTGCCAATCGGTCAGGCTATCTTCCTCAGGTTCAAAGATCGCAGGAGAATATTTCGTACTATTACGCACCGCAAAATTATGAAAGATCACGTCATAATGGTCACGCTCTAAGGCTGTGACGGGTGGCAGAATAATATTGGCGTGGCGTGTGGTTTCGGTAATATAAAAGTCCACCGCCACCACAAAGTCTAAACTCGCAAAAGCCTCATCAAGTTGTTGGCCATTGGGTGTGGTTAATACCGGATTACCGGCACCTATCACCATGGCTTTAATTTGCCCTTCACCTGGGGTGGTCATTTCTTCGGCTAAGGCAGATACCGGATATTCACCGGCAAAGGCAGGTAGTTTGCGTACTCTAGAATGATATTGGCCAATACTGCCACGACCCGAATGTGGCAGTAGATCTGCAGCAGGCTGGGTAAACATCATGCCACCGAGCTTATCTAAATTACCACTTAACATATTAAACAGCATGATCAAATACTGAGTTAAGGTACCAAAAGCCTGCACACTCGCACCCATTCTGCCGTAACACACCGCCGAGCTTGCTGCACAAAAGCCTTTTACTAGGCCTTCAATTTGTTGCTCAGTCATGCCAATCAGCGGTGCGACTCTGACGGCTGGATAATCCTGTACATAAGATTCAACCGCTAATAGATCAGGAGCGTGTTGCAGCAATATGCCAGGCTTCTGCCAGTCTTTAAGAAACAAGGTATTAAGCATGGCTAACAGTAACAAAGCATCACTGCCAGGTTTAATAAAATGGTGTTCGCTGCTGATATCCGCTGTTTCGGACTTTTTAGGATCAATAACCACCACTTTACCGCCACGCCCTTGAATAGCTTTTAGGCGGCGTTTGATGTGAGGCACTGTCATAATACTGCCATTGGATGCCAGCGGATTACCGCCGATAATCATAAAATAATCAGTATGATCAATATCAGGAATAGGAATTTGTGACTGATGACCAAACAATTGGCGACTAACAATATGATGTGGCAGTTGATCAACCGAGGTGGCGGAATAACGATTATGACTTTTTAAGGCGCGATAAAAATACGGACCAAATAAAATGGAACCCATATTGTGAGCATTAGGATTACCTAAATACATGCCAACGGCATCTTTGCCATATTGCTGTTGTATGGCAAAGAGTTGTTGTGCAACTTTATCAAAAGCCTCGTCCCAACTTATTGTTTGCCAACCTGTGGCAGTTTTCTCTATGGGTTGTTTTAAACGTTCTGGATCCTCATACAAATCTTTTAAAGCCATGGCCTTGGGGCAAACATGTCCTTCACTGAAGGGATTTTGTTTGTCGCCCACTATGGAGATTATTTGTCGCTCGACAGTAGTGACTTCTATGCCACACATGGCTTCACATAAGGTACAGGTGGAAAAATGTTTGCGCTCAGGACTGGACATAATGACATTACTTAAAGGATGTTAATAAAACGTTAGCGAACAAGCCCTTTATAGACAAGCATCATTTATATTTATAGTCGCCTTAAAAGTATAAAAAACCTACCATGACAAAAATATCTGCTAAAGTTTTAAACCTTTTTAACATTGCCAACGACTTAAGCAGTGATTGTTCAAAAATTAATATCAGGAACCACAGATGAAAATAGCTGACACCAGCGGGCAAGATAGACTTGTCGAAAAAAAATCTAATAAAAAACTAATCTGGTCAGGGCTTATCGTCATCATCATTATCGTACTGGTTATAGTCAGTGTAGCGCCCTCGCTCAGTAACTGGTCGAGTTCTGATACCAGCATTTCCCGTGCACGTTTGCGTTTAGCCACAGTAACTAAAGGTGACTTTGTGCGGGACTTATCAGTGCAAGGCAGAGTCGTTGCAGCCGTCAGCCCACGTTTATATAGTCCGGCCCAAGGTACTATCTCTTTCCAAGTGGACGCCGGCGACAACGTGGTTAAGGAACAAATTCTGGCCATAATCGACAGCCCTGAACTCACCAATGAGCTAGAACAAGAAGAATCAGATTTACAACGCCTGCAAATAGAATTGGATCGCGAGCGTATTCAATCCAGTAAACAAGCGTTGATCTATCAAAAAGCCGTGGATTTAGCCAAGGTCGCTCTGACAGCCGCTGACCGTGAAAAACGTCGAGCTGATAAAGCTTTTTCTTCCAAATCCATTAGTGAAATTGATTTCGAAAAATCTCAAGACGAGTTAGAAAATGCCAAATTGGTTTATCAACATGCGGTTAGAGATGCTGAACTAAACCTAGAAAGTTTAGCTTTTGAAGTAAAAACCAAACAATTATTAGTTGAACGCCAAACCCTGCTGGTGGCCGAGTTAAGTCGCAAAGTAGACGAGTTAAACATGCGTTCTCCGGTCAATGGCATAGTGGGTAATCTAGCAGTAGAGCAAAAAAATCAAGTTGCTAAAAACCAACCTATTCTCAGCGTAGTGGATTTAACCGAATTTCAACTTGAAGTGGATATCCCTGAAAGTTATGCCGACGATTTAGCCATAGGTATGGCGGCAGAAGTCACCCTTAACGGCGAAACACACCAAGCAACGCTTGTGACTATCTCCCCTGAAATTGAGAACAATCAAGTTACAGGCCGGGTGCGTTTCGCCGACCTCAATCCCGATGGCAGTACCAAACAACCCCAAGGTTTACGCCAAAATCAACGCCTGACTACCCGTATATTGATGGAAAACAAACTGGATGTATTAATGGTGCAACGGGGGCAATTTTTAGAAAGTGGAAATGGCCGTATCGCTTATGTACTACGTGATGGCCTAGCCGAAAAAACCGCCATCGACACCGGTGCCAGAAGTTTATCCAGCGTTGAAATCATTAGTGGCTTAAGTGTTGGAGACACCATCATCGTCTCTGGTACTGAGCAATTCAATGGTGCTCAGGCGGTACTGATCACCCAATAACTTTACTAAATAAAACAATAAAAACTTAAGACAGGAAAACAACATGTTAAAAATGACAGATGTAAAAAAGGTTTTTCGCACTGATTTAGTTGAAACCCATGCCCTACGTGACTTTAATCTGCACGTTAAAGAAGGTGATTTTGTGGCAGTTACCGGCCCTTCAGGCTCGGGTAAAACCACGTTTTTAAATATCGCCGGCCTACTTGAAACCTTCGACGGTGGGCGTTTTGAATTAGACGGTCAAGACGTCAGTGATCTCAATGACAAACAACGTAGTCAGCTTAGAAATCAAAAAATAGGCTTTATTTTTCAAAGTTTTAACTTAATTCCAGACTTAAATCTTTTTGATAACGTTGACGTCCCCTTACGCTATCGAGGTTTTAATGCAGCTGAGCGTAAAAAACGTATTGAGCACAGCCTAGACATGGTTGGCCTCGCCCAACGGATGAAACACCTACCCTCACAGTTATCGGGTGGTCAGCAACAACGTGTTGCCATTGCCAGAGCATTAGCCGGTGAGCCACGGTTTTTATTAGCCGATGAGCCCACTGGTAACCTAGATACCCAAATGGCCAATAGCGTAATGGACTTACTCAAGGAGATTAATGCAAATGGCACCACTATAATTATGGTGACTCACGATGCAGCCCTTGCCAAACAAGCTAAACGAAATATTTATGTACTAGACGGTAAAGTAAGTGAAGTAGGCAAAAGTGCCACTGCCAATCACGCACATTTAGCCGCTGTGCAGTAGGAGGCAAGCATGTTTAGCTACTATCTAAAACTTGCGTTTAAAAGTATTAAACGCAACCCTATTTTAAGTTTATTGATGGTCACGGCGATTGCCTTGGGCATTGGTGCTAGTATGACTACGATTACCGTCAACTACTTGATGTCGGCTGATCCCATCCCACAAAAAAGTCACCAACTGTTTTATGTACAAGTGGACAGTTGGGATCCTCATAATGCGTTCAGTGACGATAGTGATGACAACAATCCCCCCCCAACCCAACTCACCTGGACAGATGCCACTAATTTAATGTCCGCTAAAAAGGCCAATAAACAAACGGCCATGGCCAAATCAGGTGGCATTATTGAGCCCAAAGGCCTTGATTCGAAACCATTTGAAGCCTCTATCCGCCTTACTTTTGCTGACTTTTTTTCCATGTTTGATGTGCCATTTCTCTACGGCAGTGGCTGGGATCAACAATCCGACGATAAGCGCGATTTGGTGGTGGTGCTGAGTAAAAACATCAACGACAAGGTTTTTGGTGGTGAAAACTCCATAGGCAAAGATTTTGTCATGGCGGGTAAAAACTTTCGAGTAGTGGGTGTCATGAACAATTGGCAACCCGTGCCTAAGTTTTACGACATTCAAAATGGCGCCTTTGACGAGCCCGAAGAAGTCTACATGCCCTTTTATCTCAAAGAAGAATTAGAACTACCTAATTGGGGTAATACCAATTGCTGGAAAAGCCCTGAAGGTGAAGGTTTTAAAGCATTTTTGCGCTCAGAATGTATTAATTTTCAAATGTGGGTCGAGTTACCTGATCTAAAGGCCAAAGCAGATTATTTAGCTTTTTTAGATAACTACGTAGCCGAACAAAAATCCCTTGGCCGTTTCCCTCGCCCACTAAATAACCGTCTATCTGATGTTATGACCTGGTTAGATGAGCAAAAAGTGGTTGAGCAAGATGCCAGACTCATGTTGTGGTTGTCATTTATGTTTTTGCTCGTTTGTTTGCTTAATACCATAGGTTTACTGCTGGCTAAATTTACCGGTAAAGCCGCGGAAATTGGCCTACGTCGTGCCGTTGGTGCCACCAAAGCCGAGTTGTTTAAACAACACATTATTGAAGCGGGCTGTATCGGATTATTAGGCGGTATTGCCGGATTAGGTTTAGCTGTGCTGGGCTTACAAGGCATTAAGAGTTTGTATGGCGACTATGTGAATAATCTGTCATCACTCGATGGCACTATGGTGGTGGTAGCGTTGTTATTGGCCGTAGTATCCAGCGTACTGGCAGGTGTCTATCCCACTTGGCGAGCCTGTAATATTGCCCCAGCCAGTCAACTAAAAAGTCAATAAGGAGCCAGCCATGTCAAAAACAACAGCAATTAATTGGGAAGTTGGACCTATCTTTCGTGCTTTATTACGCAACAAAGTGGGTGCCGTACTTATTGCCATTCAAATCGCCGTGACTATGACCATCATAGTCAATTCGGTTTTTATTATCGTAGAGCGCGATCAACAAATGCAGAGGGTAAGTGGCCTAGATGAAGACAATACTTTTTATCTTTCTAGTCTAGGTTTTGGTCAAAATTTTAATGCCAAAGTCAGCATTCAAGATGACTTAAATATGTTACGCAACTTACCCGGTGTGGTAGATGCCATGCAAATCAATGCCATTCCTATTAGTGGTGGCGGTTGGTCAATGGGTCTGCAAACCAAACCTGGGGCTGAATACGATGGTGTTGGCACTGCCGTTTACATGGTGGATCAAAATGTACTTAACACTTTGGATGTGGAGCTCATCGCCGGCGAAAAATTCACACCTACTGATATTCGCTGGCGCGAACCTGCTCAAGGTGACTGGCCAGATAAAATCATCATCACTAAAGCCTTAGCCACTTCGTTGTTTCCCGATGATGAATGGCAAACTGCAGTGGGTAAAACCGTCTATATAAATGACATAGAGCCGATGACCATAGGTGGCATTATTGATCAATTACAAGCGCCTTGGATAGGCTGGGACAAAGTGGAAAATGTCATGCTCTCGCCAGAACAAATGGATCAAGACTCCACGCGTTATATCATTCGAACAGAGCCTGGTCGCCGTGATGACTTGATGCCGCAAATTGAAGAGTTATTAGCCAACAGTAATAAAAATCGCATTATTAAAGGTATGCGCAGTTTGCAAGAAACGCGTGAACGCAGTTATCGCAGCCACACTGCCCTCATTAAAATCCTTAGCACTATTATGGTGATCCTGACCATAGTCACTGCCCTAGGCATAGTGGGTATGGCTACCTTCAGTGTAAACCAGCGCAAAAAACAGATAGGTACACGTCGTGCATTAGGTGCCAGTCAAGGGGCTATAGTGCGCTATTTCATGGTGGAAAATCTAATTATTAGTACGGTTGGTGTAGTTGTAGGTGCCATGTTAACCCTAGGTCTTAACATCATATTGGTTAACGTTTTTAACCTAGATAAAATCGACTGGTACTACATCCCCATTGGCATGGTAGTGCTATGGTTAGTGGGTCTGATTGCAGTATTTGCTCCAGCTAAAAAAGCCGCCAACATCCCACCAGCACTGGCGACACGTACTGTTTAACTATCTACAACTACATATTAAGATAACAAAAAGCGGGTAATTACCCGCTTTTTGATTTTTACCCTTTGTAGCGCCTGAAAAAGAAAGCTATTTCAAATAACTATCCAAAAAGCTCACAAACTTATTAGACGCAGCTATACGATTATCTTTTTTACTAAAACCGTGACCTTCATCATCAAATACTAGGTAATCAACGTAGGTACCACTTGAACGAATGGCTTCGACCATTTCGTCACTTTCTATTTTTAATACCCGTGGATCATTAGCACCCTGCACTACCAATACTGGGCTAGTGACTTTATGGCCAAAAAATACTGGTGAAATACTATGCAGTCTTTCTTCATCAGTCTCAGGATCACCTAATTCGTCATACAAAGATTTACGGAAACTCTCCCAATATGGCGGGATGCTTTTTAATGTACGCACCCAATTAGTTACGCCAAAGATATTAATGCCTACTTTAAATTCTTTAGTAAAGGTCATGGCCGCCATTGTCAGATAACCACCGTAGCTACCGCCAATAACCCCGATATTTTCACTTTCAACCCAAGGTAAAGATTGCAGATACTGTTTGCAATACACCACGTCTTGTAAGTCATCTTGACCATGGCGTTTGTCATCCAGATGGAAAAAGGTTTTTCCATAACCACTCGAACCACGGTTATTGATTTGTAAAATGGCATAACCGTTATTAACCAAATGTTGTATCAAGGCAGAATAACCTTTACGACTTTGCCCACCTGGACCACCGTGGATCCACACTAAAGCAGGCACTTTTTTATCAACCGCTTGCTGGGGTTTATATAAAATCCCCGGAATACTCAGGCCATCAAAGCTATCAAAACGCACCACTTCACCAGTAACTAAATCAGATTCATTAATGTTTGGATTACCGGTATTAGTTAAACGAGTAACGCTATCGCCACCAACTTGATATACATATAAGTTTGAAGGAGACGTATCTGAATTGAGGTAAAAGACCATAGTTGAACTGTCTTTAGAAAAATTTACGCCACGCAAATCACCATCAGGCATTTTAGGTAAAGCGATATTTTTACCGGTTTGTGTATCAACTATGCTTAACTTAGTTTGAGCATCGGCATTTATGCCACTAATACGGTATTTGCCGTCTTTAGAAAAATACACAAAACTGACATCCCAATCTGCTCTAAGCACCGCCTGATGCTCTTTGTTAGTTAAATCATATTGCCAAGCTTGAACAAACTCCCCATATTCATCAGTAGCGTAAATCAGTTTTTGACTATCCTGACTAAAGGTAAAAGCGCTGTAGGTTATATCGCCTTGGTGAGCCGTGAGCAACATTGGGTTTAGGGCTGTATTTTTTAAATCAATTAAATACAGATCCGAATCGGCATTACTATTAACCTTACTACCCACCACCCAGTTTCCGTTTGGGCTGACACTTTCTAAGGCTAAACCGTCTACATTTTCATAAATCAATTTGCGCGAGTAATCTTCAGTCGCGTAAATATAGAGATCAAAAAACTGCGGATTACGCTCGTTACTCACTACATAAAAATGTTTGTCGTCTTCGTGCCAGCCAACAAAATTAGCTTTTAAATTTTCACCAGGGGTCAAGTCCGTAACCTTGCCATCGGGTTCCTGCACATATAGATGATCGAGCTCGTTGCCTCCCTGATCAGCCGTGTATAAAAAGCGGTTGTCGACCGGAAACCAACTGTCAACATAGATAGACTCTTGGGTCGAATGACTTAACTGAGTAGGTGCTGAACCATCCAGCGGAATTTGATATGCGTTAAAAATACCACTCGCATCATTACTGACCAGAACCAAAGTACCATCGTGGTTAATGGACGATCCAAAAACCGAGGTGGTTTTATAAAACTCTTCTGCACTGTAAGTTTGAAAAGCTGGCTTTTGCATCAGGTCTGCCGACGCTGACTCAGTTTGCTTAGTTGCTGGGCTACAGGACTGTAACAGCAGCAAAAGTATTGATATAAAACTTAAGGTTTTTAACTTGCTCACCATGTGTATTCCTTTTATTGTTGGGCTTGTACTGGGATTTCGCCGTATTACTATAGGCAATAGCTTAGGTAACACAAGTTGTTTATATATTGTGCTATTACTTGCTAAAAATACTATTGTTGCAATGTCTTATGTCGTCTCCTTTTGGCTTGTTTTATAAAAAATTGCTAGCCTTAATATGCTGTTTTAGCTGCCATTCTGGATAAACAAAAATAAAGCGTAGAAGTTATGAGAGATAGATGAGTATTAGCTCTTACCTTAATTGGCTATTCATTTATAATGCGCCATCAATTTATTAAGGCCACTTTCTTAAGGTAATATTCTCTCTATGTCGTTTTTAATTAATCTAATCCGTAATTTACTAGGCTCAATTATTGCCCTAGTTGATTTTGTAACTCGTCCATCCAAGCAAAAACGCAGTCTTGCGGCTCAGCAACAAGTAGAAAGTGAATTAAAATCTATGGCGCTTTATCAGTTTTTTGCTTGCCCGTTTTGCATTAAAACTCGCCGTGCTTTACATCGTTTAAATTTACCCATACAAACGCGTAATGCGACTAAAGGCAGTGACTATCGTGTTGAACTTGAGCAACAAGGTGGTAAAACTCAAGTGCCTTGTCTGCGCATAACAGAGCAAGGTAAAGATATTTGGATGTATGAAAGCGGCGAGATCATTAACTATTTAGAGCAGCGTTTTGGCGCAGTGGTGTAGTTTATATACATATGTTTTCAATAGTTTGTCTGTAGGCTCTTATGTTTTGTTCTGACAAATCATATTTCGCAGACAAGCGTTTTACTTCAATTTTTGTACCTTGATTAAACAGCAAAAACTCTCGTAGTGCGGGTAAAAAGTCCTGAATAAAGGCTTCTATTTTTGCTGTTTCGATATGTAAATGCTGGATGAGCAACAAACCGGTTTTACGTTCTATCTTAGCATCCATGCGTCCTGCAAACCCATTACCCCACAATAAGGGCAAGCTAAAATAACCATACTGGCGTTTGGGCTCAGGTACATAACATTCAATCTGATAGTCAAAATCAAACAGTTGTTGCATACGTTTACGTTGAATAAGCAGATTATCAAAAGGCGATAAGATCTTAACATGAGAGCGTTTGAGTGATTTTTTTAAACTTTCCTGAGCCTGAGGCAAGGCATAATATCGCTGTCCCTGACACTCAAGAACTTGTAACTCGCCATTCTCCAACATCTGCACACACTGAGTTTCAACTTGGCGTTTAATGCCTTTACGTAAATAGGCCATTTCGCTACCAGTAGCTAAACCATTGGCCTGTAAACAACGAGTGATCAAATATCGATAAAACTCGTCGTCAGTGGGAACGCTGGTATCTATACCTACAGGTAATACCCTTTCAGTAAGATCATAAACCTTTTGAAAACCTTGGCGTTTTACCGCCATCAACTCGCCTTCCATAAACAATTGTTCGAGGGCTTTTTTGGCTGGTTTCCAATCCCACCAGCCTGCCGCTTTAGCACCGCCTTCGCGCTCAAAGTCTTTGGCCTGCAGCGGACCTTCTGTACGTATGCGTTGTAAAATTTGCTGGGTGAGCTTTTTATCTTTGCTGTGCCAATGGGTTTCGCCCCCCGCAATGGCATGTTTTCGTTGCAGAGAATAACGATAATCACACATAGGCAAATAAGCCGCTGCATGTGACCAATACTCAAATACTTGTTTATCTTCGATTAACTTGGCAAGTTTATCCGCTGAATAGTTATTAACCCTATTCCACAAACTATGATGGTGCGCTCGCTCAACCACTGAGATGGTATCAATCTGAATATAACTGAGTTGTTGCAGGCTGCGTAATATACCGTTTTCCCCCGTACCAAAGGGATTAGTTTTATGTAATCCCTGGCAGACCAAAACTAACTTACGTGCCTCTTTTTGACTAAGCTGCTCAGCCACTTAGAGCCCTTGGAATGCTAACAAACGCTCAAGATCTTCTGGAGTATCAATGCCTGTTGGTGGTGTTTCTCTGGCGATATCCACATGGATTTTTTCACCGTGCCACAGTACGCGTAGTTGCTCTAATGATTCAATCTGCTCGATACCAGAGGGCGACATGCTGACATACTGCTTGATAAACCCGGCACGATAAGCGTAGATGCCGATATGACGTAGATAATAATCACCGATTTCATCGATGATTTCTTCATCTAAAAAACGCGCACGATCATAAGGAATAGTCGCACGGCTAAAATACATGGCATAACCTTGTTTATCGGTGACCACCTTAACCACGTTGGGATTAAAGGCTTCTTCAACATCGGTAATGCGCACTGCTAAAGTGGCCATTTCAGCTTGCTGATGGTGATAAAGGTTTTCTGCCACTTGCTGAATATTCACCGCGGGGATAAAGGGTTCGTCACCTTGTACATTCACCACTAACTCGTGAGCTAACAAACCTTCCATGTCTATCACTTCGGCCAGTCGCTCAGTGCCAGACTCATGATGAGCGCCTGTCATACAATAGTTTCCACCAAAATCACTGACTACTTTAGCAATACGGGCGTCATCGGTGGCCACTATTACCCTGCTTGCGCCGGATTCCATGGCACGTTCGTAAACATGTTGCACCATAGGTTTGCCCTTAATATCGACCAAGGGTTTACCGGGAAAACGAGTTGATGCATAACGAGCGGGTATAATCACAGTAAAGTTCATTGGCGTCCTCTTAATGCTTTGTGACTTTAAGACAGAGTAAAATCTATTTTAACAATTGTTCCAGCTCTTCGCTGGATACGGCTTTGGCTTCTGACTCAAGTAAGACCGGAATATTATCCACAATGGGATAGATTAAACGGTCAAATTTACAAATCAAACGTGCATGTTGAGCCTGATAGACCAAACTGCCTTTACAAGCAGGACAGGCCAATATATCTAACAATTTTTTATCAAACGCCATAATGTTCTCGTTTTTAGTTTTAGTGGAGCAAGCTTTAGTCGGTTTTATTGGCTTTTAATAACTGCAATTTTGCCAACAGTGCCCGATTAAACGTTTCCGCCAGTGTAGCCTTTACTGGTAAATACCAGCAATCATCGTGGGCAAAATCACGACACTTTACCGCATCTTTTTCCGTCATCAACACGGTTCCTGTAGGTAAATCACTGGCTTTAAATGCGTGGTGATCAACAAAACTCAGTTGTTGTTTAATGTTCAGTTGATAAGTTGCCAATAAACTGAAAAAACGCTGAGGATTACCAATGCCAGCCAACGCTGTCACAGGCTCAGTGATATCGCAAATACCACAGTGGCGATTAGGATTTTTAACATTGATTAAGTTACCCGGCTGCAAGCCCATTGCATATTCGCCGTTTTCAACGTGTTCGCCATTTGTCACGATAAAATCAACAGTATTTAACCGCCACTTGCCTTCGCGTAAAGGTCCTGCGGGCAATAATAAGTGATTTCCTAAACGGCGTTGACCGTCCATTACCACTATTTCAATATCTCGTTGTAGGGCGTAATGCTGCAAACCATCGTCACAGATAATCACATCACAGTGACATTGCTTAACTAAATATGCTGCACCTTGGCTTCGTATGGGATCAATAACTATGGGGCAAAATATATGCTGGCGCATCAACAAAGGCTCGTCACCTACTACTGCTGCTTGGGAGTTTTCATCCACCAACACCGGATAATCAACACTTTTACCACCGTAACCACGAGTTAATACTCCCGGTTTATAACCTTGTTCTGTGAGCAATTGCGCCAAATAAACCACCAGCGGGGTTTTACCATTACCACCCACACTGATATTGCCTACGATGATAACAAAAGCGTTCACTTTGTTGGATTTTTTGAATCCGAGCTTAAAGGCTTGTCTGCGCCCAGACGCAAGCAACATAAACAATAGACTTAAAGGCAATAGTAGAATGATCACACACCAATGATACCAGCGAGGTGCATACCAAAGTTGGCTAAGGCTAAACACTAAGCATTACCCATGTTAAATACCAGGCTTTTTCCGTGTTATACATGTGGCTCTTCACCAAACTGCATCTTATGCAATTGGGCATACATCCCATTTTGTGCCAATAGTACGTGGTGCGAACCCTGTTCGATGATTTTACCCGCTTCAATCACTAAAATAACGTCAGCATTTTCAATGGTGGACAGGCGATGTGCCACCACTATGCTGGTACGATTCTGTTGAAGTTTATCCAGTGCATCCTGAATTAAACGTTCTGATTCGGTATCAAGTGCCGAAGTCGCTTCATCTAAGATCAACACTGGAGCATCAATAAATAACGCGCGGGCAATAGCAATACGCTGGCGCTGGCCCCCCGATAACATAAAACCATTTTCGCCTACTATGGTATCAATGCCTTCGGGCAGTTGCTCTAGAAACTCCAATACATGAGCGGTTTTAGCCGCGGCCATAATCTTAGCTCTATCTACTGGCCCCGACGCGCCATAAGCTATGTTATTAGCGATAGTGTCATTAAACAGCACTACATGTTGGGATACCAAGGCAAACTGACGACGTAGATCTTTAAGTTGAATTTCATTTAACAAGGTATCATCGAGACGTATTTCACCTTGTTGATTATCGTAAAACCGCGTAAGTAAACTGGCGATAGTGGATTTACCACTACCAGAGCGCCCTACTAATGCACAGGTTTGGCCGGGTTTTACCTTAAATGAAATATCCTGTAAGGCTGGGTTTTGTTTGTTGGGATAGGCAAAAGTCACATGCTCAAAATCGATAGTACCTTTGGCCCGAGCCATGGCTTGTTTACCTTGATCGACTTCGATTTGCTGATCAATCACCTCAAAAATACTGGCACAGGCCGCCATACCACGCTGAAATTCACTGTTAACCGTGGTTAGTTGTTTAAGTGGTTTGAGCAACATCACCATGTTAACCACTACGTTAACGAATATACCTGGAGTCAGAGAATCCACCATATTGGGAAAACTCGCCACGTACAATACAAAGGCCAGCGCGATGGAAGCAATAACCTGAATAGATGACACACTGAGGATGCGCGCCACGATCAACTTCATATTTTGTTGGCGGTTATGGTTATTTTTTTCTGCAAACTGTTGGTCTTCAAGGTTTTGTCCACCAAACATCAGTACCACTTTGTGGCCTTTAAGCGCTTGTTCTACCGACGAGGTTAACGAACCCATGGTGTGTTGAATACGTTTACTGACCGCACGAAACCGTTTGCTGACCACTGAAACAATGACAGCGACTACTGGGCCTATCAATAAAAAGATCAGCGATAACTGCCAAGAATAATAAAACATCGAAATAAACAAACCGATAACCAAAGCTCCTTCTTGTACCAAGGTTAACAAGGCTTTGCCTGCGGCATTTGAGACTTGCTCGGTGTCGTAAATAACTTTAGAAATCAAACTGCCCGTGCTGTTTTTATCGTGAAACTCTACCGGCAAATGAATATATTGGGCAAACAAGGTTTGGCGCATAGTCATAACGATATTGCTGCCTATCCACGCAACCGTATAACTACCCATAAAGTTAAATAGGCCACGCAAAATAAAAATCGGCACAATGCAGTAGGCCGCTATACGCAGATATTCATAATTACCCTGCCCTAGACTGTCATCGATCACCGTTTTGAGCTGGGAAATAACCAGTACGTCGATAGTGGAATAACCAATCATGCCAATAATGGCCACAAAAAATGCCAGTTTATAAGGCTTTAAATACTGTCTGAAACGGGCAAAGATTTTGTTAGGATCGCGAACTACGGGAGAAATTTTTGCGGTCATGCTGTCATGGCTTTCTGATTTTTTAAGATACCTCGTTAGTGTACCTGTTTGAGTTAAATTCCCCAACTATCAATCAACTAAATCATCACACACAGCTTTATAAGTCCCTTAGTTTTTCATCAATCGGGAAGTTAGCATACCAATAAGGATAACGATCTTGTCTGAAAGTTTGCAGCACGGCAAGCTTTTTACTTTGATACTCAAAGATAAAACTGACTTGCCCAACATCGGAGGTGGATAATAACTGAGCATCAAGTTGGGAAAATCGTGTTAATACCTCAGGTCTTGGAAAATTCCAACGATTCATAAAACCCTGACTAAACACCACATAGTCTGCTGCGACCTTATTGATAAAACTCGTCACCGATGAACTGTTACTGCCATGATGACTGGCCAATAGTATGTCACTTTTTAAACTATCCCCCCAACGCGCCACTAATTCGCGCTCGGTTTTTCCATCAATATCGCCGGGTAACAGTATGGAATGTTGACTATCTGAAATGTGCAATACACAAGAGCTATTATTGTCGTTATGTAACTTAGGATCATCAGGCCATAAGATTTTAATCTGCAAACCTTGCCATGCTAATTCATGACCTAGGCGACACATATCACTGGTGGTCAGCACCTGTTTTATGGCTATTTGTGTTTGCAACATTGGCAAACTACCACTGTGATCATTATCCCAGTGGCTGATAAAAACCATATCCACCGATGTTATGCCCCGTGCTTTTAACAGCGGCAAAATAACACTATCGCCCATATTAAAACCACTTGGAAATGCTGGGCCAACATCATATAAGATCACCTGATGATCTTTAGTAATTAATACTGCCGTACCCTGTCCTACCTCCAGTACATCAATAGTCCAGTTATCATTTTTTTCCTTAAATCCATAACTCAGCAAAGGTAACAACAGCAATAATACCAAAGGTTTGTATTTGCCAACCGGCGGCAACAATAAAACAATCAGAGCGACTAATGCCAAAGCCCAAACTAGCCCCGGAATAACAAGTAGTTGAGTGACCGCCCATGGTATCTGCTGTGTGCCAGCTAATAGATATAGGGCAAAACCCAGCAAGTGATCCACTGCAGAAAATATCCACTCCGCCACTAGCGGAAACAGGTTCAAACCAATGATGCCCACTAAACACAGTGGCACTAATATTAAGGTAACAAAAGGCACGGCCAACAGATTAACCAGTGGTGAAATCCACGATATGTAGCCAAATTGCCAGGCCACTATGGGCAACATCAAGACACTCAAACCAAGTTGAATGCGTAACATCACGGTTAAGGCTCCAAGCACAGAAAAACCATTGTGTTTTTGCGGCCAGCGCCAAAATACAAAAATAATGATGAGTACCGCACTAAAGCTCAGCCAAAAACTTAGACCAAAGATGCTCAGTGGAAAAAGCAACATAAAAAAGCCTGTACACAGCAGTAATACCCGCTTGAGGCTTAAATTTAGGTTGCATAGAAACAGCGTAATCAGTAGCAACAACATTATCCACGCTCGTGCGGTAGGTAAGGCAAAACCGGCCAGTGCTGCATAACAATAAGTGGTAAATAACGTGCCTAGCAGTGCCAGTTTATGTAAATTGATATGGTGTAATTGATAAAAACGACTGACTAAGGCCCCACACAACCACGCCAGGATGAAATAACTCAAGCTCGCCACTAAGGCTAAATGTAAACCAGATATGGCAATCAAATGGGCAATACCTGTGGATTGCACTAACAACCAATCCTGATCCTCAAGTAAACCCCGGTAACCTAGGGTTAACGCCGCGATCCATGCCTGTTGAGGCAAATTTAATTGTAACAAACTATCTAGCTGACGCTGGCGAAACGACACGCTGTCTGCAAGCAATAGATTATTAATGCTGGCTTTGACATAACCACTGGCACCAATACCCTCACTAAATAACCACTGTTGATAATTAAATCCTCCTTCATTGGCTAAACCATGTGGAGGCTTGAGTTTGAGCATTAATTGCACTCGCTGACCTTGTTTAAGCTGCCAACTGGGCTCTGCCCAACTAACTCTAACTAAACGTTTAAAACTCAAGGGCTCAGTGTCAATTTGCTCTATGCGTAGATTAAATCGTGGCTCCTTGTATTGGTGAGTGAGTGACTCGAGCTCGCCTGTGACTAAAATTGCTTGCTCTAAGGTGCTTAAAGGGAGTTGCAAAGAGTATTGCCAATGGCCTACACTCGCCATCCATGAAAATCCTAAAAGACAACAGGCGAGTAAACGGGATTTTCTAAAGAAAAAGCAGATAAGTGCCAGTAATAAACAGGCCAAGGTGAGAGGGATACTGGGTAAACCGGTCCAACAGAGTGAACTGAAACAAGCTGCAATAAAAATGAAAAGTTTACTGTCCATAGTATGTTGAAATTAGATAATCCCATCAGAATATAAGTATAGAGAACTATCCTGAAAAAGTTTATTAAGCGCTATTTACCTGATCCGAGCAAAATAAAGCAGCAAAAAGCGCTGTTGGTGTTTGGCACTTTGTTGCACGATCCAAATTTATGGCATTTAAATCGCCGCTCAGCGTCTGGCGCGTTCGGTTTAGGATTATTTTTTGCGTTTTGGCCTGTGCCTTTTCAAATGTGGTTAGCCGCAGCCGTCGCCATTCCTCTTAGAGTTAACCTGCCCCTTTCAGTCGCTACAGTATGGATAACCAATCCATTTACCATGCCTCCAATATTTTATGGTGCGTATTTAGTTGGAGTAAAAGTGCTGGGGTCTCCAGAGCGCAAGTTTGCTTTTGAACTGAGTTGGCAGTGGGTGGTAGAAAGTGTTGAAACCATAGGCCCAGCGTTTTTAGTTGGCTGTGCTATCTGCTCAGTATTTTTTGGTTTAGTGGGCTATTTTAGTCTCAACACCATCTGGCGTTGGTCAACAGTTAAAGCTTGGCGTATGCGAATACAAAAAAGAGCCAACAAAAAGTCTTAATATTTAAGTAAATTGTTTGGTATTTACTCAGTCAAATGAACTTAAGTCAGTTATTTCTCCCTTAACACGCAATTTGAACTGGGATGGGTATAATAGCCACTCCTAGCCATTCCAACTTTGCATTAGATCCTAATTTAAATATGTTTAACAAAACCAATTTACAAGCTGCATTAAGTAAACAAACTTGGCTGAAAGGCGAAAGACTTTACCAGCAAAATCAAGTTCTCAGTGCAGCTTTAGATGGAAACATATTACGTGGTTCAGTCAAAAGTGAATCCCTACGCAATCAAACCTACCTATGTCGCTTTGAATATCATGTTAGTACCGACAAGATTGAAAGCTACTGTAATTGTTATTTAAAATACGATTGCAAACATGCGGCGGCCCTCGCTCACTATTATCTTAAACGTTTGCATGTCAGTACTGCCTCAAATCAACAAATAGAAGATTGGCTCAACAAGTTTTCAAGTCAGGCGCCACTGGCGTTTCAGCAACAAAAATCCTTGTTGTACTTTATTACCCCTAATCGTTATGCGCCCAACGATTATTTGCAACTGAGCGTTAAAAGTTCGACCAAAAAGAAAAATGGCGGTTGGAGTAAAAACCTGAGTTATGAACACCTTAGTAGTGAGCTTATTTCGCAAGATTTTTTAAGCGAACAAGACGTGCAAATCGTCAGTGCAGTCGTGCGTAGTCGAGATTATTCAAACAAGATCACACAACACAAGGTATTAGAAGCCTTAGTAAATACCGGACGTTGTTTTTGGCAAGACGACGCCAATTTAGATCATCCCATCTTATTGGCTGAGCCCCTGCAGGCAAATTGGCAATGGCAAAAACTCGGTGGTGTGCATAAATTACAGTTAGTGCTTGAGCACAATAACGATGATATTAGCTTGCTCAAGTCGCAACCTATTACCTACTACAATGCCAAACTCAACACCCTAGGATTGGTTAAAACCGATCTTAATAGTGAGTATGACGGTGATTTTTTACATGGCCCTGCGTTTACAGAAGAAAAACTGCCATGGGTATTAAGTAAACTAGAGATGTCCTTAGGTGATTTGGCACAAAAGTTACCTAAACCACAACTTAAAAAAGGTTTGGCCCTAACCCGCCCAGTGCCGCATATTCATCTGACAACACCTAATAAACAACAAGCACAAAATAGCTATTTGACGCTCCAGTTTGCTTATCAAAAATACTTACTCAATCCTTTAGATAAAACGCCGCAGATCGCATTAGAACAAGGTAAAGGCAGTCTTTATCGAGATTTTGCCTTTGAGAACAAAGTAATAGATACACTTAAACAATGGCATTTTAGTCCCCTGACCAGCGCACCCAAAACCTATAATCGCCCTGCCGACGATTATGAAATGATGTTACAGGGCCGACATTTCAATTTGTCGTTTTTGCACAACCAACTACCTGTATTGCGCCAACAGGGTTGGCACATTGAGCTTGATGATGATTTTCACTATCAAGAACTTGATACCGACAGCGTATTTGATGCCAATGTTGAACAGCAAGAAGGCAATGACTTTTTTTCCATCGGACTAAACTTGCACATAGATGGGCAAAGTGTACCGGCATTTCCCATCTTGCTCAGTGCCTTAGAACAACTGCCTAACGATATCTTGCTCAATGACAGTGACTATATCGAAGCTGACCAAAAAATCTTTGTTGAACTGGCGGGCGGCAAGTTTATTGCCTTACGCTATCAAAGCATCCAGCCCTTACTTAAACAGTTTGTTGAGCTCTTCATGCCTGGCGCCTTACAAAAAGATGGCACCATGCGCTTGTCTCGTTTTCAAAGCCACCAAACCCTGTTCGAGTTAGACAACCAAGGCATTATTACTTCAGGCGCGTCTAGATTGCGCCAACTTGCTGAAAAACTGCGAGATTTTGACTCGATTCAAGCAGTAACCTTACCTCAATCTTTGCAGGCTGAACTGCGCGAATATCAGCACCAAGGGCTTAATTGGTTACAGTTTTTACGGGAATACGAGCTTAACGGCATATTGGCTGACGACATGGGTTTGGGTAAAACTATTCAAACCCTAAGCCACTTACTGGTAGAAAAAGAACAAGGGCGTTTAACTGGTCCCAGCTTAATTATCGCCCCTACCAGTGTTTTGTTTAATTGGGCTAAAGAGATCGACAAGTTTGCACCGAGTTTGTCTTACATCGTGATCAACGGCGCTAAACGTCAGGAAAATTTCGCGCAACTTAACGAGTTCGATATTGTGATAACCAGTTATCCCCTGCTACTCAAAGATAACGACATTCACCAACAACAGCTTTATTACTACTTGATTTTAGATGAAGCACATTACATTAAAAACCCCGGCACTAAGCTGTATCAGGCGGTATTAAAAATAAAGTCGCACCATAAACTGTGCTTAACCGGCACTCCCATGGAAAACCATCTGGGCGAATTTTGGGCACAATTTAACTTTTTGCTGCCCGGATTTTTAGCCAGCTACAAACAATTTAGTAAGTTGTTTAAAACCCCCATCGAAAAACATAATGATCATGAGCGTAAAGTAATACTTAACCAGCGTATTAAACCCTTTATTTTACGCCGTACCAAAGAGCGTATAGCCAAAGAATTACCAGCCAAAACCATCATAGTGCAAACCTTGCAAATTGAAGGCAAACAAGCTGAATTGTATGAGTCTGTGCGCTTAAGCATGGATACACGTTTAAAAGAAATTATCGCGCAAAAAGGCCTGCAGCGCAGTCAGATTGAAATTCTTGATGCTTTATTAAAACTGCGTCAGGTATGCAATCACCCGCAGTTGCTGTCGTTACCTGGTGCTAAGGCTATCAAACAATCCGCAAAGTTAGAGTTTTTGATGGAAACCCTGCCCGAGATGATCGATGAAGGCCGTAAGATCCTGATTTTTTCGCAATTCACCAGTATGTTGGCGCTGATCGAAGCAGAATTTGCTGAACACAATATCCCTTATGTCAAACTCACTGGCAGCACTAAAAATCGTCAGGATGTTGTTGAGCAGTTCCAATCTGGCCAAGTACCAGTATTTTTAATCAGTTTAAAAGCCGGTGGTGTGGGTTTGAATTTAACCGCGGCCGATACTGTGATCCACTTTGACCCGTGGTGGAACCCCGCAGTCGAAAACCAAGCCACCGACCGCGCCTATCGTATAGGCCAAGACAAACCGGTATTTGTATATAAGTTGATTATCGAAAACTCCATTGAACAAAAAATCCAACAGATCCAAGAGAAAAAAGCAGAGTTAGCCAATGCTTTGTTATCGGAAGAAGTCAGTGAAGGCAATTTGAGTTTAACAAACGATATTCTTGATACCCTGTTAGCTCCCTTGAGTTGATGTGAAACCCCATTTTTGGGTAGTGGCAAACAATAAACATTTCACAGTACGAGCCTTTACTGCTTTAATCTTTGTATGATCCGAGGTTGATTGTTAACGCCAATCCAAGGAATATGAGAAATATGCAGTTTAATTATTTTTTATTCATTCTATTGTTCAGCAGTTTTAGCCTTTGTAGTCAGGCTGCCACGGACAAAATCATACTCACAGTGCAAACTGATGTGTATGAGGATTATTTGTGTCTGCTCAATGAGCGAGATCCCTTAGATATAAGTGATTTTACAGGCGCATGTTCAAGACGAGATGTAGTGGATATTATTTTGCTACAACAAGCATTAAAACGCGGCGGCTTAGAACTCCCCGTCAGCTTTAGAACGGGTCATTATGAACTACGAAATCGACAATTATTAGAAGAAGGATTTTTACTAGTAAGTGTTGATACCTTCTGGTTAACCGAAGCCCAAAAAGTCCAAGAGCACCTCTACATCAGCGAACCCATTTTACGAAAAGGCGAATATGTTGCCGGCTTTTACACCTCCCCACACAATAAAAAAGCCCTCGCCGCGCGTTCGTTAATAGACATTCAACAACTTAGCGGAGTATCAAGCCAAAACTGGACCGCCGATTGGCAAGCCATGCAACAACTAGGTTTAAAACAACTTATTGATGAATCCATTTGGGTTTCGCAGGTAAAACTGGTCGATCGTCAATTTGTGGATTTTATGCTGGCGCCATTTAATGTAGGTTTTGCTAAAAACAATTTGGAGTTGGTAATAATACCGAATATCGCCGTAAAACTAGATGACAGCCGCCACTACGTTATCTCGAAAAACCATCCTCTCGCCGATAGCGCCTTTAAAGCAATTAACACTGGCATAGCCAAAATGCGCCAATCCGGTCAAATCCATAAAGCCTATTCAGACGCCGGTTTTTTCTATGCGATTGAGCATAAGTGGAAGATCATCAACAATTGAACAGCGCTAAAAATAGTGACCAAATATTTGTTTTACTGTCGCTAGACTCAAACAAAAAACAGTGACGACTAAACCCACTAATAATCATGGGTTTAGTCAGCTAAATTAAGCTTGTACCGCTTTTACAATAATCGGCGTTAAGGCCTCAGGTAAACTTATATTGCCCGCTAATACAAAGGCATGAGCCTCTTTTGACATTTTTGCCCACGTTTTACGGATAATATCTATCCATTTCTGCTCGGTATATTCAGGATGTTTGGCAGCAAAATCCAGCATGTAGTGTTCAATAAACACCAAACCCACCACATCTTCCAATAACTGAGTATCAGGGTTGGATTTAATCCCCACTTTGGCCACCGCATTTTTAGCACGCGCAATATCTTGCTCGCTAAAACCCGCTTGTTTCATGATGGCAGCCACTTTATCGGCATGAAATACATAAAGGTCGCTACGCCACTTATGATAGCCCTGCCTATCCATAGGGTAAGCACTGCGCGGTGATAACCAGCGTTGAATATGCTGGCCACGAATAGCCAGTTTTATTACCTCATCAGCATTACTTTTGTAACGCTCCAACATCGCAGACATACGTTGACCATACAATAATTCTTTAGGCCAATCTTTGCCTTGGCTTTGTTCAATATTAGGATCGTCGCTATTAGCGTTATCGATCAATTTAACCGCTAGCTCATACGCTGTTTGAGTCATGAAGTACTCCGTAAAAATAAGGTGATACAAAAAATGGATTTTAGGCGCTTATATTAACCTGAACGCAAACAGTAAGCATTTTATAAAGGGTATCTATTTAGTTATTTCAACTAATTCCAATACCACTGGAAGCAACGACAGAAGTAACAAACTAGCCATAACTATATTAAAAATCTTTAGATGCAGCGGATTGGCTAAATAGCGCTTTAAAGCAGTGCCAAAACCAAGCCATACAAAGGTACAAGGCGTGCCTAAACACAGGAAAAATAACGCAATAATAGCAACTTGCAAGCTGTAATCCATACTCGTGTTGGTATAAGTCACAATAGCGCCAACAATCATTATCCATGCTTTTGGATTGACCCATTGAAATAACGCGGCTTGTAAAAAACTCAAAGGCTTGTGTTTCATTTCATCCAAAACATCAGCTACTAAAGGTTTAGTTGGACTAGTGGCAATGCGGTAAGCTAAATAACTTAGGTAAATAATCCCAATGACTTTAAGCCAAATCAAAAGTTGCGGTACTTGAGCAAACAACTGACTCATGCCTAAGCCCACACCAATAATCATCAACACAAACCCAATGTCGATGCCTAATAAGTGAGGCAAGCTACGGCGAAAGCCGTAATTGACTCCCGATGTCATTATCATCAGATTATTAGGGCCTGGCGTAATGCTGGTGGCAATAGTAAATAAAATTAAAGCGCTGTATTCCACGTTACTTAACAAGTTGCTTGAATGGGCGTTAATTGTGCGTTGCCAGTACTTAAATGCCAAGCTTAGTGTGCAATAAAAAAGTTGGATGTATAAAACTTACTAAATGTATTATCGCGAAATAACTCAAACAAATTCATAAACTTAGAAATACTTTTTCGTTTCACTGTGGCATTATTCAGTTAATTAACACATTTAAAAGTCGTACTTATGTTGAGATTGGCACTTGCCTCTTTATTCACCTGCCTATTTGTTACCAGCTTTCAATCCACTGCAAACGAACTTTCTCTATCAGAAAAACAAACACCAACAGTAAAACAGTCATCCACCGGTATCTGTCACGATAGCGCGAGTAGCTCGTATAAACGCACCAAAAGCTATAAACCTTTTACATCAATAAGTGCCTGTATCGCTGCTGGTGGACGTTTACCTAAATCTGCAACCAAACAGATGGATAAAGCTATTGATGACGCGACTGAGCATAATAGAGACTTTGTCACACTCTATGACCGCGCTGATTGGCCTCACTGGAGTGATCAAGATAGAGACTGTCAAAATACCCGCCACGAATTATTGATAATAGACTCAAACGCTCCCCTTACCTTCAAAACCGAAAAGCAATGTTTAGTCATATTTGGCGCTTGGTACGATCCCTATTCAGACCAAACTTTTACCAACTCCAGTGATCTTGATGTAGATCACATCGTGCCTTTAAAATTCGCCCATGGTCATGGTGCTGATCAGTGGACCAGAGAACAAAAAGAAAAATTCGCTAATGATTACGATAATCTATTACTGGTTCAAGCCTCATTAAACCGCCAAAAAGGCGCCAAAGGCCTCGACGAATGGCTCCCCCCTAACCATCAATATCGCTGTGAATACATCAGCAAATTTAACGCAGTAATGGACAACTACGGCTTAAACTACATTCCAGCAGAACAACGCATAATAAACAAAATGGTTAAAGCTTGTGGGGCGTGAGTTTGTAAAAGGGATATTCAAGATTTGTCTGCCTATTTTTAACTGAGCGTTTCAATCTTTGCTTGCCACAAAGATCGCGATCACAGCAATCATACCCGCATAGCGAAAGGCTGAACCTAGTACTGGTGTTAACATCGCTTCTGAACGCCATAATTCAAACCAACTTTCTGCAATAACGATAAAGCCCCCAAACAACATAACAATGGCTATAGCACAGCCGGTAAGCGCAATTTCCTTCGCTGCAACAAAAGCGGCAGGGTCTGACTTTTGAACTTGCCACATTTTTAGAGCCCCAACAGAACAAAAACCAGCCGATGCAATCTTTGACGACACAATAAAAAGTGCTCCAATCCAAACGACCAAAGGATTAGAGGTTGCCTGCCAATGATCCGACCCACCAGGTATAGTTACCATTGACGTGGCTGCCGTAACGGCCCCAATTGTCCCTGCCCAATCGACTACGTTATGAAAGGCACCAATCAAGCCCCACAATGCAACGGTTACTATCATGGCAATTTTTGCTTTAATTAACATTGATTTTCCTATTGTTTAATTTAGATCTACCAATGAATTATATTAACGGACTAGTTCGAATTCGCCAGTTTCAGACGATAACGTTACAAATATGCAGACTATTTTTACCAACAGGTAATGACTTTTGAAACCATGTATGAGGCAAACCATCAATGAATTGACTAGTTTAATTATGCATTTGGAAATTGAACTCTTGATTACCTTACGTTGGCCAGATCCATTGACGTGTGTATTGTTATTGCTTCATTAACCCAACGTAAACATGCGGGTTCCAAGGGCATTAACAGGTATGATCCTGCTCCGGCCCCGGGCACCATTTCTTGAGTAAACCCTTAGTTATCAAGCGATACAGCAGAGTTTAATCATCACTAGCATGCTTACGTTGACCCAAGTGTTTAAAGGCCCACTACTTCTTTTAAATTACAATTGAATATTTATAGAATGGAGAACCCCAAACTGACCAGGATGTGAAAAGTTTGATAAGTCAACTTCTTGATATGGAAGCTTTGATTCTAAAGAGTCTATAGTCTTAATCACTATCTGTTTCTTATTGGTCAAAGACTTTAAGTGCACATTAAACTGGTCGGCTCCGTTAGGCTTAGCAAGGTAATGCTCTACTTCTTTGTCAAGCAAGTTAATGATTAGCGGTAAACTATTATACGCAGTATTATTTCGCTCAAAGAAATAATGTCCCCCCTTGGATTCTATATGCTTTATTGCCTCTAGCCGAATCGTTGATTTAAAATTTGATGTGTTTTGATAACTCCACTCATCTAAGTTCAAAATGAACCGATCATACCAAGGAAGAACATTTGGAGTTAAAGCTAATCCCCTCCCCTCAGAATTTGCTTTCTTCATCTGCTCTTTTGTTTGTCGTGGATAGCGACGATGAAAGTTATCCTGAATAAAATTTAAGAACGACGAATCGACCTCTATACCTTTAAAAATTTTAGCCTTCCTAGCTTCTTTAAAAAGTTCGGGAATATCATGACCACTATTAAGAAGCCTTTGTTGGCAGCTATTGGGGAACGTTACTAAAGCGTGTTTAATCTGAGCTTCAACAGCATAAGCAAACATTAAAGCCCCCATCTGCATTTGATTATTGAGCCAAAGTGTCCTAGCCGATAGATAATATTCATACTTCAGCTTTAACCATTGAGCAGTCGTTATCTCAAGTTCTGTCATTTAGTGCTATACCCTTTTTATCCAGCCCATCATATCAGGCAGAATACATGGTTTGAAAACGTTATAAAGTTTCAGGTGCTGATACCATAAGCGTCAAAGTCTAATGATTGAATAATTTTGTTAAGGTCTTCAATTTCAAATGATGAACCATACACACCTGAAGTAATTTCACTGTCTGAATGACCTAGCAGAGCCTTTACAAGTGGGTTTCCCTGCAACTTGAGCTTGTTGTATAGGTAATCTACAAATGTATGCCTGAATGAGTGAAATGATTTTCTATCACTGTCATCTATAACCCTATTTTTAATATTGCTGAACCAACGTGATGGTGTATGTGAGTACCTTTCATTTAATAATTTAAGGTCTGGAAAAATCATATTATTCTGTGCTGTCCCTGTGCTATTTACATAATCAATAAAACCAAGTTCAATGAGTTTTTTATGTATTGGTATGACACGTTTACTCGACACTGATTTCAATATCTGGCTACTTCCACTGTCAGTAATGGATATGCACCAGTAACCTTCAACTTTAGCAATATCTTTTTTCTGAAACTGACAGAGTTCATTTAACCTTGCACCTGTGTATAAACCAAGGACAGGGAGCCACTTCTGCCAATTCTTATGCGGGTTTCTGATTACTGAGTCAGAGAATATGCGCTTAAGGTCACTAGGATTAAATGGGGAACGTAAGTCCCTCGCCTTTCGACTATCTTTAAGCAGCATGCCATCGAATACATTAGTTGATGCATAACCATTTTTTATTGCCCACTTAAACAGCTCTGAGTAACAACCAAGCATAGTGTTAATGGTTTTAATCGACATAAGGTGTGCAACAGGAATATCCATCTTCAATATGCGATTAATGGGCTTGTCTCTGTACTCGGCTTTTTTGTTAAGGTTGGATGGTAGCTTCTGCAAGGCATTTTTTACTTGTTGTGCATCTACAGCACCAATATTTCTGAAGCATTTATCTTTAAGCAGAGTAATCAGATTATTGTAAATCACCTTATAACCAAGATAGGTCTTTTCTGCCCACGCTTTAGTGCGTAGCTTCTCATCAATATACTTTTCAACAACATACGATAATAGTTCACCTGTTCCTTGTGAAAGATCTAAACCTAAATATTGTTGAACTTTAGCTATTCGTTGCTTGTGAAAGATTGGCTGAAATTTGTGAAGGGTTGCATGAACAATTTTAACCGCTTCGTGTTTCTTAAGTGGATAAACCAAGTCTAATGTAGTGTTTATGTGTTCAACAAGTTGCAGGGCTTCAAGTTTATCTTTGGTGAGCAGTGAAACTCTAATTGAATGAGTTTGAACCGTTCTTCTGTAGGTATAAATGTTGTTTTGGTTTTTGACTAGATTATGCATTGTGGTCAACCTATCTGGTCAACGTAAGCATGCTAGTGATGATTAAACTCTGCTGTATAGCTTGATAACTAAGGGTTTACTCAAGAAATGGTGCGGGGCCAGATCTATATTTATAGTTTAAATGATTGTTTTTATACAGATTTACACTTACCAAATAACACCAATGTTACTTCTAGTGTTACTAAATACCCTTGTGCAAACCTTTTGCGTTTATATACTGCTCTGACCAGAAAACTTTTTTAAATTCGGAAAAAAGATCCTTATTTGTTTCGCATAAAAATTGATTTAACGGTGCGGTGCTTGTTTCCCATGCCATTAAAACAATTTCATGCCCCCTAGTTTAGTTAGCTGGTGGTTAGGTATTGACGACGGTAACTGTGCAACTTTCAGCCCTACAAACAGTGTATAGGCCTTGTTTTACATAGGGTTTAATAGGGGAAAGTAAAGTGATGTTGTTGTCGTCATCGTCATTTTAAATTCACGCACAATGGAACCGTCGGGCTTCGAATTACCCTTGAATATTAAGTGATACCACACAGTACCTTTTTATATTTTTTACCCACAACATAATAGGCTCGTATTATTAATGCTTTGCCAAAGTATGAATTAGCTCTTAATAGCATTGAGCAAAGAATTTTAGTAATGCTTGGTTTAAGCATTAAACAGATCAGATTAACTTTTAATGCCTAGAAATATTAATAACTTTCGAGTAATAGTTTCACGTTTTGGTTTATGGTTGAACAATATGGTTGGTGTACAGTAAATTGGTATTTCGCGAGTGACTTCGTTATTTTGCGCTTCAGTCATTTTAATTGGTTTTTCTTGCATGATTGTTTTCAGTATAAACGTTTAGACCTAGCCCTAATCTTGCCGTTCACATGGGGTTTGTCCAGCTTTTTAATTATTGCCCTCAGGGTAATCTTAGGGTGTTTAGTTGATTAATGCTTGTTACGATCTTGTTGTCTGCATAGGCTTTTAAATCTGTTTTAACCTCAAGTTTCTACAGGTCAATATGGGGTTTGTGTTGCATTAAAATCCTGACAAATAATAAACGGGTAAAGGTTAATGCAATGATAGTGTTTTTACCCTTTGCTGAACCTTTGTTTTTTAGTCAATTAGCCCTAAGGTTTGTTGTTTTGATCTTGACCTAATCTAGACGTTTACATGGTCTTTGAATCGCCCTTTATTCCTCTTGCTCGTACTGTTCCATATACCCTTATTCTTACGTAATGACTGTTGAAAAACCTTACTAAAGTATTATGGTAAGCCCGTATATACGGGTAATTTACGGCCTTTTTTAATTAGAGTTCTCTTACACAGTAAAATAGCCGTTCTATTGGCTATCTATCGGCTCCAAAAAAACTACCGGGTAACTCACCCTATTCTCACCCTAACCTTATCCTAACCTTACCCTAATCTTACCGTGATCTCTCAATCTCGCTGCTACATCGCTGTGACACTCTATCTGTTCGCGCGCGTATTGGTGAAGAAACCATGCTTTGGTTCGTGTGATGATGTCAGAACAATCTTAAAATTGGGATTAAAAGTTTAGGTTAAAATATTTTCAAGTTGCCGCCATGTAAATAAAAGGGAGCCACGGTACTGTAAGTCACAGCTCACAGAGATTTTACCCGCCCCCTAGTTAAGTTGGTTGTTGTATTGCGCTGTTCAATGATGGCT
This sequence comes from Paraglaciecola hydrolytica, assembly GCF_001565895.1. GTDB lineage: Bacteria > Pseudomonadota > Gammaproteobacteria > Enterobacterales > Alteromonadaceae > Paraglaciecola > Paraglaciecola hydrolytica. Next base: position 345,918 of record NZ_LSNE01000005.1, on the reverse strand, counting down.
TAGTGAAGTTAGCCGGTGATTGGATTTAGTTAGGGTTTTACATAAGAACGTAGATTACTTTCCTTGATAGTGCTTATAGGCTCTGGCCTGACAACGTAAGGCTTGGGTACCGAAGAAAACAAAAAGTTGATTTTAGGAAAGCTCTCACAAGGCAAATTGCGCGCTGCTGCGTACCCACACCACATATTATCCAGAAGGACCCAAAAAATATTAGCTTCTATCAAGGTCATACTTAATTGTTAACCTGTTTTCTTAAATTGGTTTTGTTCTAGATAAATAATAGCTAAATCGACACTACCAAAATTGTCATTAATCATTTTCTTGGCGTGGTCTCTGGCTTCTTTTTCAGAATTTAAACTAATTAACTGCAGCCAAGTTCTAACTAATATTACAGGTGGGGTATATTGAGACATAATCATCTTCCCTGAATAGACTGAATTTAAAGTTAGATTACACTTTTTCAGTCGTCAAATATTTTGACCTCCTTTAACGCTAATACTAAACAACAACCTTACTTTAAAAAGTTATAGCTAGATAAACTCTGCGCTGCTGCGTACCCACACAGGACAAGCTAAACAGTACCTTTAATCTTATGGATAAATACCTAATGACCTAGTGTTGATGCGGCTAACTGTGCAACTCGGTAGCAGTAATTAGTTGTTCTAGGCTGTATAGAAACTGGTAGTTAGTGAAACTTTAGCTATTAGCAAGTTGTTGTTGATATACAATTCAAAACCCACGCACAACGCGAGCATCGGGCGTCGAATTACCCTTGAACATAAAGTGATCCTGCAAAGTACCTTTTCATATTTTTTACTCATGGCAATATATGCCCTTGTATCACAATATCCGAGATTTTAATGACAATCTATCAATCTAGCAGAGTATTAACCTTATGGCTCTGCTTAAGCCTTGTTGCATGCAATAACACTACTCTTGCCAATACCACCAGCGAACCAGAAGTAAAACTATCAACTTCAGGTATTTGTCACGACAGTACTAACTCCTTTTATGAAAGAACCAAGAATTATAAACCGTTCACTTCTATGGATGCTTGTATCGATGCTGGTGGACGACTACCAAAGGGCAAAGTTGAACAGATAGACAAAGCTACCACTGAAGCAATTGAGCAAAATAGGGCATTTGTCAGACTCTACAATAGGGATGATTGGCCGCATTGGTTAGATAGTGATAACGATTGTCAGAACACACGACACGAAATACTTATTCAAACGTCACTCAAGCCTGTTGAGTTTAAAACTGTTAATCAATGCATCGTATTAAGTGGTGAATGGTACGACCCTTATTCGGGCGATACGTTTACAATATCAAATGACTTAGACCTTGATCACATCGTCCCATTAAAATTTGCGCATGGTCACGGTGCTGATATTTGGGATAGAAAACGCAAGGCTGAATTTGCTAATGATCCTGACAATCTAATATTGACCGAACTATCGTTAAACCGTCAAAAAGGGGCAAAGGGGCTTGATGAATGGCTACCACCTAATCATCCTTATAGATGTAAGTATATAGCCCGTTTTAATGCTGTAATGGCGAAGTATGAATTAGCTTATATTGCTACAGAGCAACGGATAGTTAATAGATTGGTTAAAGCATGTCAAAAATAAATTTTTGAAAAACTGCAAAGCCCATTATTTTAGCAAAAAAAGATTCCCACAAATGTTACGTTGTTGCTGTGTGTGAACGAATAAATTAGGTTAACAGCGAAATGCAATATTAAGTTCGAGCTACTATATTTGGGTCAGAGTTAAACTAACCTGAGTAACAAGTATGCATTCCGTTAGCACAAATATTAAGTTTCAAATCCTTTCTGTGTGGCTCATTTACAACAATCCTCAATTGAATATTATGATTGGCGTCTGATTTTAGACGAGTCTTTTATGAAATGGTAGTGATTTAGCGTAATTCAACCCCTACAAATTAAGTCATTACCATTATATATCCCTGTTCAGGGAAAATAACGTTATCGTAAGTGACATAAATATCTTTAGATGTCTTCGCTCGACCATCCTCAAATTCGTCTAGCAGGCCGCACTGAATAACCTGACAATTAAGGTCTTCCGGCTTAACAACTCGAACGGTTAGCTTCATAAGTGGCTTGATTGCAGCAAACTTTATCACTCTATCTTCATTCAATTTAATCTCATATTGGCATTTTCGTAGTACTTTGTATGATTTTTTTCCGCTTAGTGCTATTACATGGCAGTACTCTATTTCATTCTGGTCACTGGCTACTCTTTTGCTGACCTTTGCAGTTGAAGGCTTTTTGGGCTTTATTAAGGTTTCTTTTTCATTTTTACCTTTACCGGTAATTTCATAAAAATTTGCAGAGTAACTTTGGGACTGGTCTGATTCTAAAATTGAATTTGTTGGAGTAAATACTATTTCGTCTGTTGAATCTGCAATAACATTTAATACATTTTCATTTTCTATTAAAATTTTTGTTTTATCTTCGTTAACCCAAGATATTGTGTATGTATGGTCACTTTTCTCGTAATAAAAATCTAAAGAATGCGGAAAATAGTGTTGTAATATTGTTTTATGAATTTTTTTTCTTGAATAACGCATTTTATTAATTGGGTAAAGTGCGTCAGAGACTTTCAACCAAATATTTTCAATATTTTTGATTGAACCTAAAAACTTCTCTGAATAAATAATTTTTTCAAGTTCTTCACCAAAAACATTGTTAAATTGCAACGACTTAAGAATGGCTGCAAACAGGCCTCCACCAAAACATGCCCCCATTAGAGTCTGTA
>NZ_LSNE01000005.1:319518-342999 GCF_001565895.1 Paraglaciecola hydrolytica | reverse complement strand
GGCACTTAAGACCAAATCTTTTCTTTTTTCACTACCATATACAGCAACTTCCAACGAGGAACCGTACAAATAAATTACTGTAAATAAAAGTCCTAAGATGCCAACAATCCAAATAGCATTTCTTTTTATGAATATTAAAATCATATCTACTTTCATAAAACTGTCTTCCTTAACTTATTGACTCTACGAACTTTATTTAAATTTCTTTTTTTGATAAAAGCAAGTTTCATTTCAATTTTCTGTTAAATCCCAATCAATAAATAGTAGGTTAATATTAACTAGGGTTATTTATAAACTTAAATTCAAGCATTTCAGAAGCCATAAAAAGTGCCTACGTACTAGTTAATGTTAAGGTTCATCTACGTTCGTAAATTCGACTATTTTGATAAAATATTTATAAATAACGCTTCATTGAAGTAATAAAATACTGGTTCATATCATCTTCTTTTTCAGAAGCCCGTTTTTTGATCTCAAAATAGGTTTTGTATCTCATGCCTTTGGGCTTGTGAAGGTTTCTAGTGCCGTCTGCTGCAGAAAGCGACTTATCAGGTGCTAGGATGGTTTGATACTTAGCTAAAGCCCTTCGTGATCTATCTAGCTTGTTTTCGTTTACGCTTGGATGAATAGCGCCTCTGCAGATTCGGCAACGAAAGTATTTACCGCCAAACAACACAAGCGCTTTTCTCATACAGCTAGGACAACAAAACCAAATCCTTTCACCACCAAAATTACATGATGTTTTGATTAACGGTATTTGATCATTGATGCTTTCTGGTTCATTACTGCTGGCACCATGCTCGTATAGCAACGTAATGCTGTCATTTGATAACACGTAAGATATTGCACCAATAACATTATCATTTCTTGACCATGTAAGGGTTTGATTGATATTAGGTGTTAACCATCCCCGTTTTTTAAGCACTCTTAAATCTAATTTAAGATAGTTATCAGTTGTTGGTTTTGAATTGTATCTACTGTAACTACCTGAACCTCTACCACCCATTTAAATATCTCCAGTTTTTTGTCCCAAATCAATTGTCTAAAATAGGTTTTTTAGTTTTTCGCCACATTTTAATAAAGATTGTTTTTATAGTTATTAACTGGCTGAGTCATAATCTTGAAGCCACTCATCTATTGATTGTTCCTCTGGTAACTTCTTAATAGGGGGTAAAGAGACAACGTTACACGTCATTACTTGATTACTTAAAACGCGGTTTGCAGCACACGCACTTAAATTCCCCGCACTTTCAAACACACGCACTTGTTTTGACACGCACTTTGAATCAGGGTCTAAGCCTTTATCCACATGGTCTACGGCAACATGCTTGTCACCATTGCTTGCCACCAATCCTTGTCGCCAAACCTTGCCACCATTCCTTGTCACCAAATTGTCGCTCCCTTGTCGCTGGCTTGTCCCCAAATTGCCACCCAATAATTGCTCTATATCTTTATAAGCCAACGATAAAGGTTGGATAGATTTGTTTGCTAACTTGTCTCCTGAGCTTCTTTCACCAATAAAATAAACGTGCTGCAGCTTACTCATTGATTTATGCCATTCAGAAAATCGACGCGGTATAGCCAATGCGGTTTTTATCCAAAGCATGTAAAACGCTGAACGATCCCCCATATGAAACTGGCCATCTGGCAATGGGTCACCCGCTTTCTTGTTACCTGTTGTTCTCTGGCGCTTTAGTTGAGCATTAAACAACGCATAAACATCTTCACCCGTTAGTAAGTCAATGAATCGAATCATGACACCGGGTGATCGTCCGTTGTTATAAATACCTGTTTGGTAATACGCATAAGAAAAGATTGATTGGTTTGATTGTTGTGCAAGTTCTGACATTATTTTATTTCTATTGGCAGCAAGCCAATCCCGAGGGACCGGCTCACCACTTTTAGGTGTGATAACTAATTCGCCTTGGAAAACAGCTAAGCTGTCTCCCCTTTTTAGTAGGCTAAGTGTTAAGTTGCCATCCATAAGCGATCACCCTATACCAGCAACACAGTTACTTATTAGTGCTAACTGAGTCACCTCATGATTGATTGTTTTTTGTTTGTCTAATGCATCACTGGCTATGTCGCTAACAATGCTTAAACAGGCGCACAGGTCGCTTTTTGAATGGTCAGGCAGTCCACCAGCAATAATCAATAAATTAGATAATCCTTTAAGCTGTTTAATGCGCTTTGATTGGTTATCTAATACAGGGAACAAATCACATTTCATCATGCTGCTTCATTCCTTTGCTGATCATTGGCTGGTGGAACGTTTGATAAGTAATATCTAGCAATTCCACGGTGCAAACGTCCGTCTGGTGTTCTTACATCCTCCCGGTGAGATTGGATGTTATGGCCTTGTTGTTTTAACTCTAGCACTCTAGGTGCCGGGCTTATAAAACCAAGCTCTCTAAACTCCAAAGTATTGATTGATGGAGTGCGCTGCAAGTGTGCTAATATTTGATTGCGTTGTGTTGCTGCACTCGTATCTAATTGGTCAATTAAGGCGCTGCTTTCGTCGTTGGGAGTAGCGTTTTTCATTTCTACTACTCCTATGCTGCAAGCTTGCGTTGAGCAACTAAATCAGAAACAAGTAACTTTACTTCTTCGTTACTTTTCCCGGCAACCATTGCGGCTATAACAGCATCAATTTCATGTTGCAAATAACCCCGGGCACGTTCGCCTAAACTAATAGGCGGTGGTAGTAGGTTTTGATTTATACGGGTGTGAAATGTGGCTTTTGAAATGCCAAGTCGTTTGATGACTTCTGGCTTACGGTTAATGATTAATTGGATGTTAGTTTTCATATTAGTCTCGCTATGTTTGTTAATGACTCCTAAAGAATCATAAAACGTTTTAAGCGTTCAGTACTATGCAAACCTTTGATTAAATAAGCCCAGACTATATAGATCCCAATTTATATGGGTTGTCACCAAGTCAGGCCATTAGGGTTCTGGCCGTTCGGGAGCTACCCTAGACTTGGTAAAGTGGTTTACGCTGCTTTATTAATTGGATTACTCATTACAGACTCCATTAATTTAGATGATGCTCTTATAAGATTATTAATCCCTTGCAAGCTACCTAAAATATAATTATCTGTTTGTTTAGCAACTAATGATTCATTTGGAACCGTTTCAGCTACATCGCGCCAATACCCTTCGTCTAGGCTATTCAGTGCCCTATGCGCTCTCATTGCTAAAGAAGCACTACAAAAACCTTGTTTGTTTTGTTCTATATCGTAAAGAGCCTTTAACTTTTGCTCGACTTCTTCCATTTCCAAAAAGTATGCATCAAGAAAAGGAAGCAATCTAAGTACATGGGGTTCTTGTGAATTGTGGCAAGCTTGTATGACACACCACTGAATTGCTCGAGCATTTTCAATGTTGAAATAAGCCATTTGAATATCATCAGAAATGGTGATTGTTGGTTTAAGCATAATAATTCCCTCTTTGCTGGTGGTTGGTTACTGATTAACTAATCGTAAAGCTTGCTTAGCATTGGCTAAGCTCATGTTACCCATAGCGGCTTGCTCAATATGATTAGACCACCATTGCATCATGACTCTGCGTTGCTCAAGGTAGGTTGCCCGGTTATATGCGGCCCTAACATTATCTTTGTCACCATGAGCTAATGCGGCCTCGATTACATCACGATCAAAGCCTTGTTCATTTAAGCTTGTAGAAGCTAAAGCGCGTAAACCATGCGCCACCAGTCGACCTTTAAAACCCATGCGTTTAATTGCCATATTTGCCGTTTGTCTGTTAGCGGGTAATTTAGGATCGTTGTGGGACGGGAAAACAAATTTTCTATGACCACTAATTGGCCTAACTAATTCTAGTATTGCTAATGCTTGTTCTGATAGCGGTACATGATGCTCTCTATCCATTTTCATGCGACTAGCCGGTATGACCCATAACTTACGCTCTAAATCTATTTCTGACCATTCGGCTTCCGCTGCTTCACCGGGGCGCACCATTGTATGTAACTGCCATTCAATCAGGCATCGAGTCACCATTTTAATGCTGGCAAAGTTCAAAGCTTTCATTAAGTCTGGTAATTCACTGGGTAGCAATGTGGGCCGATTTTCTACTTTAGCCGATGGTATGAGCTTTTTAATCCCACTTAGCGGATTGTGGTGAACTATCCCAGCATTCACCGCAAAGGTCATAACATTGTTTAATCTACTGGCTACCTTTCTCGCTATTTCTAGACTGTTACGTTCTGTAATTTTTTTAATAGCTTGAATGGCTTTAGGTGCTGTTATTTGGTCAAGTGGGATTTTGCCAATATGTGGAAACACATCTTTTTCAAGCGACTTTAGAATATTGTGTGCGGTACCTTCAGCAATAGTTGTTTTATGAACGGCCAACCACTTTAACGCCACTACTTCAAAAGTATGGTTAGCCGCTTCTTGTTGCATCTTTAATGCTTCGTCTCTATGGGATTTAGGATCAAGATTGTTTGCCAATAGTGCTTGGTTTTCTTGTCTGCGCTTTCTAGCATCGGCAAGTGAAATAGTAGGGAACGAACCTAAACTAATGTTTTGGCGTTTCTTAGTGTGCGGGTGAGTGTAATTGAATAACCATAACTTAGAGCCTGTAGGCTTAATTCGCAGCATAAGTCCCTGCCCGTCTGCAAGGTTATATTCCTTGTCTTTAGGCTTTGCTTGGCTAACTTGGGTTGCATTTAACTGTGTGGTTTGACGTGCCATTGGTAACACTCACAATTTAATTTTTGCTTGATGTTACTAAGGATGTTACCTAAATAATTGGATAATACTAGACCCTAAAAAACCATACTGGACGCTATAGGCCAATGAAAACGGTGTTTTAGATAAGTATTTGGACGTTATTGGATGGTATAAAAAGGGGAAATGGTGCCCGGGGCCGGACTTGAACCGGCACGACCTTACGATCGAGGGATTTTAAATCCCTTGTGTCTACCGATTTCACCACCCGGGCATAGGATGGACTTGTAAGATACAAGCCGGTAATAAATTGTCTGACCAAATTTTGCAACTTGGCATTTTAACGTGATGGAGGCGGAACCCGGAGTCGAACCGAGATCGACGGATTTGCAATCCGCTGCATAGCCAGTCTGCCATTCCGCCAAATTTTACGTTTAAAACTTGGAGTGTCACTTTGTTGTAATCTTCGTGTTTTAAAACACTTAGCAACCCAATGAAGCTCTGACAATAATAATGCTACTTACTATCACTTTTAAAAATTTGGAGCGGGAAACGAGATTCGAACTCGCGACCCCAACCTTGGCAAGGTTGTGCTCTACCACTGAGCTATTCCCGCATCAACTCGCTCTTGGAGTGCTTAAATAACTAGTCAATTTGACTGGTTTGTTTAAGTGTCTTGCTGCTCCTCAAACTGTGGCGTGCATTCTACCGTCAAAGTATTAGCTGTCAACCACAAAAATATGCTTTTGTGACTGACTGCTTAATTTTTGTCACAAACGCCCTGTTTTTAAGCAAAACTAGCATTTTCACTAACAAAAACTTAAGTATTTTTGAGATCTTTCCACGCCGCTAAGGTGTAAATCACCATAGACCACAGAGATAACACTGCAGCAAAATACAATAAGCCGTAACCAAGGGTGACCCAGTAAATAGGGATGCCCATAAAATATTCAGTTTCTGATAACAAACCAATCAAAGCCAGCATTTGTGCCATGGTTTTAGCTTTACCGGTAAAGGATACTTTAACTAGCTCATGTTTGCCTTGTTGCCCCATCCATTCGCGAAGAGCGGATATGTATACTTCACGGGCCAGTAAAAGAATGGCCGGCACGGTTATCCAAACACTGGCATAGGTGTGGGTGATCAACAATAAGGCAGTGGCAACAATTAATTTATCCGCCACAGGATCTAAAAAAGCCCCAAAGGGTGTTGTTTGTTGTAATTTGCGCGCTAAGTATCCATCAACCCAATCGGTAATGGCGGCAAACCAAAATATAAAAGCCCCTGCTTGATGAGCCCATTTCCAGTCTAGAAAATATACGACAACAAAAACGGGGATCAACAGCACTCTTAGCATGGTAATTATGTTAGGGATGGTCCACATTGGCTTATTTTTTATCCTAATGTTAACTGGCAAAACTCAAGGCCACTTTCTACCTTTATCTGCACTTGGCTACAAGTATATTTTGTAATTCAATTAATTGTGTAAATGCTCATATATGGTATCGGCTAAATCTTCACTGATCCCAGGGACTTTGGCAATTTCGGCTTTACTCGCTTGTAATACACCTTGTAATCCGCCCATATATTTAAGCAAACTTTGGCGTTTTTTAGCGCCAATTCCCGGAATAGATTGCAGCTTAGACGTATTTTTGTCTTTTTGACGGCGTTCTCGATGACTCGTTATGGCAAATCGGTGGGCTTCGTCGCGGATATGTTGGATCAGATGTAAGGCTATTGAATCTGCCGCCATAGGTATAGTTTGATGGCTACCGGCCAAGATCAACGTTTCTAAACCTGCTTTACGACTTGTCCCCTTGGCTACGCCAATTAATAATGGTTTTTTAGCCTGCTGCCAGGTTTCAAAATAATCTTCAGCCTGCGCTAACTGACCTTTGCCTCCGTCGATGAACAAAATGTCAGGGATTTTGCTTTCGTCTTTGACATCACGATAACGCCGCGCCAATGCTTGCGCCATGGCCGCATAATCATCACCAGGCGTTATCCCTTCAATATTGTAACGGCGATAGTCAGTTTTATAGGGGCCATCACGATTAAACACCACACACGAAGCCACGGTTAGCTGTCCTGATGTATGGCTAATATCAAAACATTCCATGCGTTGTATGGGTTGCTCAAACTCTAAAATTTGTTCTAGTTCTAGATAACGGGCAAAAACCGATTTTTGCTCACTCTGTTTAGCTAACAAAGCCAGTTCGGCGTTATCATTGGCCAGTTGTAAATAGCGGCGTTTTTCTTCGCGAGCCCCTTTAAAAAATTGAATCTTGCGCCCTGCTTCACTACTTAGAAGCTTTTCAAGCGACTCTTGCTCAGATAACTCCAGAGGTATCACAATTTGCTGTGGAATAACTTTATTGCCGGCCAAATAAAATTGCAGAATAAAGGACTGAAAGACTTCTTCGGCATCAGACTCGGCAGGCACCTTAGGATAAAAACTTTTGCTGCCCAGCAATTTGTTATCACGAATAAACAAGCCATGGATACAGGCAATACCATTGCGGTACGCAAAACCAAACACATCAAGCTCTTGTTGATCACCACTCACCCATTGTTGTTCTTGTACCTTATTTAAGGCACTGATTTGGTCGCGGTAACGGGCAGCCTTTTCAAATTGTAAGTTTTCACTGGCAACTCCCATCTTATCCACTAAAGATTCGATCACTTGTTTATTTTTACCTTTTAAAAATAAACGTGCCAAATCAACTTGTTGGGTATATTCCTCATCACTCACTAAACCTTTAACACAAGGTCCAGCACAGCGTTTAAGTTGATATTGCAAACAAGGTCGGGTACGTGCACGGTAATAACTATCTTCACACTGCCGGATGGGAAACAAGCGTTGCATGGTGCGCAGGCTTTCGCGCACGGCCCAAGCACTTGGGTAAGGGCCAAAGTATTCACCTTTTAGCTTTCGAGCACCACGATGGTTACTGAGTCTGGGATGGGCGTGCTCAGACAAAAAGATAAAGGGATAGGATTTATCATCGCGTAACAACACGTTGTAACGAGGTTTATATTTTTTGATGTAGTTGTTTTCAAGAATAAAGGCTTCGACTTCACTGTTGACCACAGTGATGTCCATATCGTGAATTTGACTCACCAATGAACGGGTTTTAATGCTATCGAGGTTTTTACGAAAATAGCTACTCACCCGTTTTTTGAGATTTTTAGCTTTACCCACATAGATGACTTCTTGTTTCTGATTGTACATCCGGTAAACACCCGGTTGCTGCGTCAGATTTTTTAAAAAGTCACTGTGGTTAAATGTTTCGTTTTTATCCATGACCTAGAGTTGATCAGAATTGATTAACTTATGGCGTAGCGCCAAATGGGTTAACTCAACATCGTTTGATACACTGAGTTTTTCAAACATGCGATAACGATGAGTATTCACCGTTTTGGCGCTGATACTTAAAAAATCAGCGATATCAGGTACTTTAGCCCCTTTAGTTAACATTAGTGCTATCTCTAACTCACGCTCCGACAGTTGCTCAAAAGGATTACCTTCTTTGAGGTTTAACTGCCCAATGGCTATCTGTTGGGCAATATCAGGCGAGACATACTTTTGCCCTGCCGCCACTTTGCGAATAGCGCGGATCATTTCTTCTGGGTCAGAATCTTTGGTTAGATAACCAAAAGCGCCCATTTGCATTACCTTGGCAGGTATGGGGTTTTCTTTGTGAACCGATAATACGATGATCCGAATTTGCTCAGAAAAACGTAGAATTTGTTTGGTTGCTTCAAGGCCGCCCATACCTGGCATGCTCATATCCATTAGAACAATATCAGGGTTATTTTTACGGCAGAATTTAACAGCGTCTTCGCCATTAACCGCCACACCGATGACCGAAAAATCGGCAACATCTTCAATAATTCGGCGAATGCCCGTTCTTACCAGTTCATGGTCATCAACTAACAGCAGCTTTATCAAGTCAGTACCTCAGAAAACGTATGATTGCGGAATATATCACTTAATACGTATTAACAGCATGGCTATTTACAAACATCATAAAAGGGACGTTTTTTAGTAACCGCAATAAACATTAACGGTAAAAATGTGTACTTAATCTATTCCAGCCAGCAATGGTGTCACTCAAACCCTGGCATGTATTACGTGCACAACAATGTGCCACTTTACATTGAATAATCCAGCGATTTGAACAATCAGGCACTAACACAGGTTTACTAGGCTCACCGCCACAACGACAATGTTTGGGTACATGAGCAATCTGATTTAAACGTAAAGGCGCAATTTTCTTTTTCTTGAGAGGTAACATAAAACCAGCTTACTGCTTAAGGAGTAGCTTAAGGATAAGTTATCAGCATGACTTAAAACAACTTAAAAAAACATATTAAAAAGATATAAAACAGAGGAATAAATATAAGACTGCAAACAGCTGCTAGCAAGGAATTATATTATATCGCGATGACATTTTAGCTACGCGTAACCCATGATAACCCAATTTATTCGCGAAATTTGTATTCGAGCTATTCGTGCCCTCGTCAACCTTCATAGGGATAAGTAGGTTAATTCTGAAGTAGGTTTTTATGTAATTCCGGTTCTAAATAACCTAGACCACATTCTATTACTTCACGATGCACACCATCTATGTGTACATAATAAGCTTTCTCAATAATGCTTCCTGCTCTCCAACAATTGGGCCCTCTAACAAAAATGTATACTTGTTATCAGTTTTTAATATTTTAATCGCCGCATTGAATCGGAAAAAGTGGTATTCAAGCTCCTAAGTATCATTGAAAAAACACATAATTAGCTGCTCTCCTTCCTGTTGAACATTATATTCAACCGTATTGCCCTGAGCATCTATCCAACATGTTTATGCACTACAATTACGTTGTGGGTGACAAAGATACCCTATGCAAAATTTGGTCTGCTACGGTACTCAGGTTTGCCACTTTTGGATGACGATAAGTTATAACTTTTGGCGGCATCATTGCCCCCTTCAAACTCCCATCATTACAAGATTTAATACTATGAATATAAAAAAAACTAAGCTCCCACCTCAAACGATACGTGTATAGTGAATTTATTGCTTAATTTTAACAATTAAGCACTGTTTCCTAACTATGTAAAATAATTATCACCTAGTGTGGATATTCATTTTCTAATTTCAGCATCCTATAAAAAGACAAATAAATATTGTTTAATTAGCGCCACACAACGATGCCGAGTTCAGGACAAATCAACACAACTCAATCCAACAATAGGATATAGAAATAATGTACAAACTCTTTTCTATCAAAGTTAACAACTTAAGGAACAGTTTGAGACTGGCACTGACTATGTTGTTAATGTTTTCAATCAACGCTTGTGCGGTGCAATCCAACACCCTAGATATTCCAAAAAGTAGCAACCACCGGATGTTAGTGCTGACCGATATCGAAGCCGATCCTGATGATGCACAAACGCTAGTACGTTTGTTGTTGTATTCAAACCAAATAGATCTTCAAGGCATTGTTGCCACAACATCGGTGCACCAACAAACCATGGTAGCGCCGGAATCTATTTATCAAGTCATTGATGCTTATGCAAAAGTGCGCGACAACCTAGCACAACATGAAGCAGGCTATCCCGAAGCTCAAGCCTTACGCTCACTGGTTAAAAAAGCCCAACCACTTTACGGTATGCAGGCCGTGGGTAAAGGCATGGATTCAGAGGGCTCAGACTGGATTATTAAAATACTGGAAAATGACGATCCTCGGCCACTATGGTTATCCGCTTGGGGGGGCGTGAATACACTGGCGCAGGCATTATTCAAATTAAAACAGGACAAAAGCCCTGAAGAATTAAGTGCACTAGTAAAAAAATTAAGGGTGTATACCATTTCCGATCAGGACGATTCGGCTGCTTGGATCCGGAAAACCTTCCCTGACTTGTTTTATATAGTTAGCCCAGGTGGATATGGTGCCTCAATTTGGACTGGCATCAGCACTGTGGTTAACGGTATCGACAACTCTACCATTAGCAACCGCTGGCTAGCTGAAAACATTCAACAAGACCACGGCCCCATGGGACAGGAATATCCAGACGTCGCTTATGGCATGGAAGGTGATACGCCATCTTGGTTAAACCTCATTCAAAACGGTTTAAACATGCCGTCAAAACCCAACTGGGGAGGCTGGGGCGGTCGCTATGAATTTTACACGCCTGATCACAGTAATACTGATCCAAAAGGATTTACGGGTGGTGTGCCAGTAGAGCAAGAAACCCGCCCTATCTGGACAAACGCCATTGATACTTATGCACCACCGGTTGTCGGCGAATATAACCGCTCACTTAAGCCCGGCGAAAAAAGTTTTACGGGATATCGCGAAACATTATGGCGCTGGCGCGATGCCGTTCAAAATGACTTTGCTGCGCGTATGGACTGGACGATTAAATCCTATGATGATGCCAATCACCCTCCAGTCATAAATCTAAAACACCCAGAATCGATCACCGTTAAATCAGGACAGTCTTTCCATCTTGATGCACGAGGTTCAAGTGATCCAGATGGCGATAGTTTACAATTTTATTGGTTTAACTACGCAGAAATCGGCTCAATGAAAGATCAGGTAGTTAAAATCAACAGTGCAGAAAACATGGCGAGGGTCCACGTTGTCGCCCCAAACGTTGAGAAAGAAGAAAATATTCAATTTATTCTACAAGTGACTGACCGTGGTGCACCGGCGTTAACCCGCTATCAACGTGTGTTTGTTAAGATCGTGCCCTAACATTCTCACAATCAATATCATAGATAAAAAAGGGCAATACACGTGTATTGCCCTTTTTGTTGGTAATTAACTTTGTTAGCTAATTGCCCCCTATCTTGTAAACTATTTATAGATAAAGTGGGCTTTTTTAAACAACTTAAAGATCAAAAGTTAAGTACAATTTGACTATATTATTTATCTTTTTTTGTCCATTATTCGTGCACAAACACATCAAAAAAACCACTGACATCAACAATATCGTTGTAGCCAAAGATCCAGCACATTTCTACGGTATCAGAAAAATCTAAACCTCCAACGGCAACGGCTTTATTATCGTAACGACCTTCTACACCGTTGTATTTTTCGCCGATGGCTTTTGCCACCTGCCAGAGTTGCGCAACGCTTTTGTCAGCCAGTGGGCGCGACCACAGCGTGGCGTCTTCTGTGCGAAAACCCGGAGTGCCGTTACCTGTCGCGTTACCGTCAGGAATTTTGTAATAGTCGGTATATTGTTTAACAAAGGCTAAATCTGCTGGAGTAGCTGAATCTTGATTCCACTCACTATGTTGCACTATGTGGATACGGCTTTTGCTGTCTATCTTTGGCAATGTTTGTTGTATTTCGCTCACCATCGCCGCCGAAAAATCAGACTGCCCTGCTTCTGCTATCCATATATCACCCCCCTTTTTAAGGGTTTGCTGCACTAGTGCAACCACTTCTTCCAAAGCCTTATCTTTAGCTACATGGGCATTTGACCACTTATCACCAAACGCAGCTGCAAACAATTCAGGCGCAGGCACATATAAACCATCTTGAATACCATAAGCACCAGCTACCGCATGGTAGTTTACCTGGGCAAATGCTGGATGACGCAACATAGTTGCCACAGCCGCAATGGTATGGATATCGTCGACATCGGTTTTACTATCAAACTGCGCTAAAAATAAGTCTTTTGCAGTGTCAAACTTGCCAATCAAAGATGACGATTTTTCTGTTTTGTTTGTTACAGCTTGTTCTGCCTGCACACCCACAGCACCAAAAGCTAGAGCAACAAACACCATTAAATTTTTAAGCATTATTTTTCTCATGTTTATTTCAAAGTCACTGATGTTAAAAAACAATTAAACCTGATTCAGCGCACAACCGTAATTACGTTACCTTGCTTTGACTTATCGTTTATTTCTATCTTAATTTGCATGAATTAACAAAACATGGCTGCCTAGGCCTTTACCTTGGGCGGTAATCTTAATCTGCCCTTTTAGCGCCATTGGATTGCAATATCATCAAGGCACGACCTTTGGAAGTGACTAGGTGATTATTTTGAAATTTTTGCAGGTTATTGGCCCCACCATTATCCACACCTAACATCGTCGCTGGGCCTAAAACACTAAAATGCACACTAAGGTAAGTCAAACCCGGTACAAATTATTACGTCAGGCACACAAGTCCTAACATTGAGAAAAAGGAGTATAGGGTAAATAACGCGGTGGCTAAGGCAAGGGTCTAGCGATAGAAATCCATGTTAATTTTGAGCTAATTGCCATGGCTGTCTCCGTAATTCTTGCGTAATTCTATATACCACCGAAAACCATGAACATTTTTCATGGTTAAATGAAGTAAAGTCATTTTTTTTCATAGTAAAAACCACGTATAAAACACTCAGCACTTAACTTTAAACAACATTAGAGTTCATTTTCAATTCTGCCATTAGCTGAAAATCTAAGCCATTAGCGAAAATATTAAAGAAACTTTGGATACAACTAATTGAAAATTGGCAAGAACAGAAAAAACAGAATCAGCAGAATGAGCAAAACAGAAAATCGGGTTTTAACTCACATAAAGACTATTAGATCACCATGAATAAAGACTTTAAATTTACCATTAAGAGCGTGTGTTTTGATGAGAACTATCAACCATCAGACAATACCCGCATCACCACCAACTTTGCTAATTTGGCCAGAGGCAAGAGTCGCCAAGAGAACTTGCGCAACACCTTAAAGATGATCGACAACCGCTTCAATGCCCTAGCGCACTGGGATAACCCCAAAGGTGATCGTTATACTCTCGAACTTGAAATCATTTCCGTTGAGATGAATATTGATGTTCAAAGCAGTGGTAATGCCCTGCCCCTGATCGAAATATTAAAACCGACTATTGTTGATCGAGAAACTAAGCAACGCATTGCGGGCATTGTCGGCAATAATTTTTCTTCTTACGTGCGGGATTATGACTTTAGTGTGTTGTTGCAGGGGCACAATAAGAATCAGCCCAGTTTTAGCACGCCCGATAATTTTGGCGATTTACATGGCAAGCTATTTAAGTGCTTTGTGAACTCAGATACTTACACAGAGCATTTTAATAAACCGCCAGTTATCTGTCTGAGTGTGTCGAGCAGTAAGGCCTATCAACGGACTGACCATCAGCATGCGGTATTGGGCTTTGAATACCAACAAGACGAATATTCTTTAACTGATGAATATTTCAATAAAATGGGCTTACAGGTGCGCTATTTTATGCCGCCCAACAGTGTTGCCCCTTTGGCTTTTTATTTTTCTGGCGATTTGCTCAATGATTACACTGATCTTGAGCTTATCAGCACCATCAGCACCATGGATACCTTCCAAAAGATTTACCGACCTGAAATTTACAATGCCAATTCTGTCGCAGGCTTATCCTATCGACCCAGTTTGCAGCATCAGGATTATTCGTTAACGCGCATTGTTTATGATCGAGAAGAACGCAGCCAGCTCGCGCTTGAGCAAGGCAAATTTGTTGAAGAACACTTTATCAAACCCTACCAAGCTACGCTTGAACAGTGGTCAGCTAATTACGCTCTTTAGCACCGTAAAAATACAAGGTCATTTATTATGAAAAAATTGTTACCCACTTCAACGGCCGGCAGCTTACCTAAGCCCGCGTGGCTTGCCAAACCTGAGACACTTTGGTCACCCTGGAAATTGCAAGGCGCAGAATTAACCGAGGGCAAACAAGATGCTCTGCTTTTGTCATTGCAACAACAGCAACACGCAGGCATTGATATCGTCAGTGATGGTGAGCAATCGCGCCAACACTTTGTCACAACTTTTATTGAGCATCTAAGCGGCGTTGATTTTGAGAAACGCGAAACCGTTAGAATTCGTGATCGTTATGATGCCAGCGTACCAACAGTGGTGGGCGCCGTTACTCGCCCAAAATCCGTGTTTGTTGAAGACGCCAAATTTTTACGTCAGCAAACCAAGCAACCCATAAAGTGGGCTCTGCCAGGTCCAATGACCATGATCGATACCCTGTATGACAATCACTATAAAAGTCGCGAAAAACTCGCCTGGGAATTCGCCAAAATCCTCAACCAAGAAGCCAGAGAATTAGAAGCTGCTGGGGTTGATATTATCCAATTTGATGAGCCCGCCTTTAATGTTTTTTTTGACGAGGTAAATGACTGGGGCGTAGCCACCTTGGAAAGAGCAATTGAAGGGCTTAAATGCGAGACCGCCGTGCATATTTGTTATGGTTATGGCATCAAAGCCAATACCGATTGGAAAAAGACGTTGGGCTCAGAGTGGCGCCAATATGAAGAAGCGTTTCCCAAGCTGCAAAAATCCAGTATCGACATCATCTCTCTGGAATGTCACAACTCTCATGTGCCCATGGACCTACTTGAACTCATCCGCGGTAAAAAAGTGATGGTAGGTGCCATTGACGTGGCAAACAATACCATTGAAACACCAGAAGAAGTAGCCAATACTCTACGCAAAGCACTGCAGTTTGTTGATGCTGACAAGCTCTACCCCTGCACCAACTGTGGTATGGCGCCCCTATCTCGCCATGTAGCAAGAGGCAAACTCAATGCCTTAAGTGCTGGCGCAGCCATCATCCGCCGAGAACTCGCAAACTAGTTGTTTGCTAGTTGCTGTTTGCCAGAATAAGGCGCAGCAAGCTTAATGCTTTGTTTAGATTTAATATAGTGAACTACCGCTAATCTCACAGAGACTCAACTTGGCTGGTTAATTTAACAAATAACGGGCAAAAAAAAGCCTGATAAAAATCAGGCTTGAAAATGGAAACACACATAGGACACACATAAAAACTATATACTCAGAGGGCATGTAACCGCTTAAGTTCAAATGTTTGTTAATTATTTTTTAATAAATATTGCTTATGCCATAGCCGTAGCGAGTGCCAAACGGCTTACACCCCCATCTCGATGGCTTTTTTGGGGGTAAAACTGCTGCCAATGGAAGCGATAATGACCAAACCAATGGCAGCCCACTGCAACAAGCTCAGTTGCTCGCTTAACAGAACAAAACCAGCCAAGGCGGCAATCGCTGGCTCTAAACTCATCAGCACGCTAAAGGCCTGGGTAGGCATATTTCTAAGGGCAACCATTTCCAAGGAGTAAGGCAAGGCACTGGATAACACCCCCACCAACAAACCAAGGGGTAAAACTTGCCAAGAAATTAAGGCTAAACCTTGGCTCACAGCGCCAATTGGCACCAGTACAATGGCTGCTACCGTCATGCCTAGCGCCACGGTAATGCCACCTGAGGCTTGTTTGCCGGTGCGAGTCCCAAACAAGATATAACCTGCCCAGCAGCCACCTGCCCCTAAAGCCATTAATGCACCAGTAAGATCAAGCCCTTGTGCACTGGCTAAATCAGGCAGCAACAGAAAAATCCCTGTTATAGCCAGAGCAACCCACAGTAGATCGCTTTTTCGCTTAGAGCCAAATAAAGCCACAGCTAAAGGACCGGTAAACTCAAGAGCCACCGCTATACCTAAAGGAATGCGTTCAATCGCTAGGTAAAACAGGATGTTCATACCGCCTAAACACAGGCCGTAAATAATAATGCTCTGCCAATCTCGCCCCTGAGGTAATGCTCGCCATGGACGAAACACTAAGCACAGTACCACAGCGGAAAATCCTAAACGCAGTGCAGTGGTGCCTTCTGGCCCAATCAAGGGAAAAAGTTGTTTTGCTAAAGACGCGCCAGATTGAATAGTCACCATAGCGAGTAAAACACTGCCGACGGCAGTCAGCAGTACACGATTGATGTGCATCTAGAATAGGTCCAATAAAAATGAATAAGCTAAGCGGCGGCATTCTACCTGAGGCAAGTCAAACACGGCAGAAAATATTACTGTCAGGCACCGAAATCATCGCATTGCGGAAAAGGAATATAGGCAAATTAAAATCGTTTTATTCCATACAACACTTTTTATATTTTTTACCGCTACCACAGGGACAGGGATCATTTCGACCAATTTTGTCAGGTGCGATATAGGGCATTGGCGGCATATCGTAAATCCAATCGTCAGCGAGTTCATCCATGTCATCAAATATTTGCGGCGAATTTTGCCTCAATTCAGTCAGTTTTTCGAGTAGTTCAGCCTGTCGAATTTTATTTTCTTCAGGCGTTCTATAAGCCGCCCAATGACTTAACTCATCAATAACATTGAACTGTGTCCTAATAAAACCAGATTTAATTGAATTTTGCTCCATTGCCAGCCAATCTTCGATTTCCATAGGAGAAATATAGTCTGGGTCTATTTTAAAATCCGTCGCCAACTCGACTAATTCCTGCTTAAATTGTTGTAAATCATGGTCAATACAACTTGCTGCTAACGACGCTAAAAAGTGCGCACTTACCTCACTTGCATCGGTGACAAATAAATCAAGCCACGCTCTAATAAATTGAACCAGTTTATCGTGGGTTATTTGACCACTTTCATATTTAGCAAATATCGCAAACATGGCTGCCGATTTAACATAACCACCTGAAGATTGACTGCCAATAAGTTGGTTCAGTAAGTCAATATCATTCTGACTCAGAATATAGAAGAAACTGGGAAACAACTCAGTCAATGCATCGCCAAATACAGCCTCTAACTCACTATCGTATTGATCGTCACGATCACACAAGGTCAAAAATAAGGGATAAGCCTGGTATTCTTGCTGCTGTACAGCTAAGAGAACGCCCATAAAAAGAAGGTTATTTTGCGCTTCACTAAGGGAGGATGGATTGCTAGAAAACTGTTGCATAACGGTACGTATTTCTGGCCAACATTCATGCCATTGCTGGGCCGCATTATGTAAGGCGTCTGTTGGTAATATCCCTTCTTGAAAGTCGGATAAATCCGCGATGATTTCTGAAATAGTCATAGAAGGCATAATAGTTGTAGTCATAAAAATGGCCTTAGCAGAGCTTAAGAAATTACAGTGGACAATGAATATAAGAATACTCTACCTATCAAGCAGCAAATTCACTATGACCACCTGCGTTTTTTACAAAAAATTAAAACCTCGTTATTAATTACATACTTAAGTTGATTAAAAAAGTGACTTGCACCTTGGCCAGATATTTTGTGAAACATCTCAACAACCTTTTACTATACAATCAACACCTTTCCGCCTGTTCAAGCACTCAACATTCTACGCATCATGAGCCAAACATTCATATTACGAGATTACCAAACTCAAGCTGTTGAGGCGGCGCTAAAGCATTTTCGTCAAGGCGATGACCCAGCCGTAATTGTATTGCCCACCGGTGCAGGTAAAAGCTTAGTGATTGCTGAGTTAAGTCGGCTGGCCAAAGGTCGCGTTATTTGCCTTGCCCATGTAAAAGAGTTAGTTGAGCAAAATCATGGAAAATTTCTGGCTACGGGATCAGCTGCGGGTATTTTTTCAGCGGGACTCTTTTCGGCAGGACTGGGCCAAAAAAACAGTACAGCAAAAACAGTCTTTGCCAGTATTCAATCACTCTCAGCTAACCTCGACGCTTTTCATACTCCTGCCAGCCTGATTATTATTGATGAATGCCATCGAGTGGGCATGGACGAAAGTGGTCAATACCATAAAACCATCACGCATTTTCGCACGCTTAATCCTAAGGTAAAGATCCTTGGCTTAACCGCTACCCCCTATCGTTTGGGTAGCGGCTGGATTTATCAGCAGCATTACCATGGTTACACACGTCCCTGTGCCGACTCTTTTTTTAAAAAATGTATTTTCGAATTACCCCTACAGCACATGGTAAAAAAAGCTTATTTAACCCCACCCATTCATTATGACGCCGCCATTGCCCATTATGACTTTAGTTTGTTGACAGAAAGTTTAGACGGTGAACAAAACACCGATGATATCGCCTTAAATGAACTCATCCACAAATACCCACGGGTGACCAAGGCGGTGACCGAGCAAATTTTACAGCTTAGCCAAAACCGCCAAGGCGTAATGATTTTTGCTGCAACCATCGATCACGCCCAAGAAATCTGCGGATATTTACCTGCAGAGCAAACAGCTTTAATTACCGGCACCACCAAAATAAAACAACGTGACGCACTAATCGCCGCGTTTAAAGCCAAAAAAATTAAGTACCTAGTGAATGTGTCGGTATTAACCACAGGCTTTGATGCACCCCACGTGGATGTCATTGCTATTTTGCGCCCCACTCAATCCATCAGTTTATTTCAACAAATTGTCGGTCGTGGTTTGCGCCTCAGTCCGGGCAAAAAGGACTGCCTAGTATTGGATTACACCAATAATGGTTACAACATTTTTCAGCCCGAAATTGGCGAAAAAAAACCGACACAAGATTCTGTGGCGGTGCAAATTATTTGCCCGCAATGCAATTTTGCCAATGTTTTTTGGGGTAGAAAAGACTCAGCAGGGAATATTCTTGAGCATTTTGGCCGCCGTTGTCATGGCTTGATTGAAGCCCCAGATGATGCTGCAAGCCCAGAAGTCCCAAATGGCCCAAAATACGAGACACAATGCACTTACCGTTTTCGCTTCAAACACTGTCCGCATTGTAACCAAGAAAACGATATCGCCGCCAGACAATGCCAGCATTGCTCAAAGAAGCTCATTGATCCCGATGATATATTAAGAAGAGCGTTAAATTTAAAAAACAATAAAGTACTGCGCTGCGCTGCCATCACGCCACAGATTATCTGGGCAGACAAGTGCCTAAAAATCACCTACCACGATGAAGACGGCCTCACGTTATCGGAAACCTTCCGCTTTAATTATAAAAATTCGCGACAATCCTTTAACGATTTGTTTGCCCGAAGAATAGCCAACGGCAGTCAGTCGCTTCAGTTCAACACACTTGAAGAGCTAGAGAAGTTTTTACCCTACCTACCAGCGCCTGACTTTGTGATAGCCAAAAAGCAAAAACATCACTGGCAAGTAACCGAACGTATATTTGATTACGAGGGGCCATATCGAAAAGCGAATGAGCTTGGCTGACAAACATAGAAAAGCTGGGTGTTGCAGAATATAGCTGATAAAAGCAGAAAAAATGATAGATATTGAACCACCATAATGCCCAAAATGTAGGAGTAGCTTTAGCTGCGAAGAAACAACAAGCCAAACGAAGGGCAACCGCGATTTAACGCAGAGCTCACCCAATTATTAACCAGCAACCGACATTTCAATCGCCCCACATTTACAAACAAATATTTTAATTATATTCAAGCAAAACCTTATTAGCGTTGTTGGCACTGTAATTTTTGCTCTTTAAATTAGGTATTGATTAAAACAGACAATTGGCGTTACAGTGGTTTTAAAATTAACCTAATTTAAACAACTGTACATAACGTATTTTTCAAATGAAAAAGAACATACAAATATTGTTTCTGCTCCTTTTTGCTGCGTTACCAATGCGTGTAATGGCAGACAAATTAACCGCATATTGCCGTGATTATCCTCCTGAGATGTTTTTTGATAGTGGCAAATGTATAGGTGCAGTACCTGACTTAGCTTCAGATATTTTTGCGAAGCTTGGACACGATATAATATGGTTAAAACAACCGCCATTGGGACGATCCGTTAGAGAAGCCCAACAAGGCAATATTGACATATTGATTCGGCACTCGCTGACATCAGAAAGAGAAAAATTGCTGTATTCCATTGAATATGCTTCTCCAACTAGAAGTCTATTTTTTTATAAATCACATAAATTCAAGTTCGATATAGACTCATATGAGGCGCTGCAAAAAGTCAACGTAGGTGCCATTCGAGGTGTTTTTTACTCCCCGTCCTTTTCAAAGTTAGATGGAAAAAAATTGATATTAGTTGCAACAACAGAACAACTTTTAGCGCTATTAGATTTAGGCCGGATAGATGTGGCGGTAACTTCTGCCTATCATTATGTAGAACTATTTGCTGCTTGTTTTGAAAAAGTATCATTAGAAGATTCTTTTGTTAACCCTATGTATATAAGCATTTCCAAAAATTCAAAAGCAGCTAAGTATCACAAAGAAGTCTCAGATCTGATGTTGAAATACCGTAAAAGCGGTAAAGTCGATGAATATTTTGAAAAATATGGGCTACCCGCACCAAAACAAGTTTTTGACTAAATAGCCCTACATCAGTAATTCACTGAGTTATTAACTTTTAAAAAGCCAAGATATTGAACCACGGAGGGCACAGAGATCATGGAGGAAAAGATCTACAAGTAGGCTAGAAAATAGCAGAAATTAAATGCTAGATAATGAATAAATACCGCGGCCTATGCCCAACACGTAGGAGCTGCTTTAGCTGCGAAGAAACAACAACCAAAGCAAAAAACAACTTTATTTCAATCGAACAAAAAAAATCACAACTCATTGTTTTAATTATGTTCAACAAATAATTTCATAATCGTGAATGGCTATTTAATTCCCTTTTTACGCTATATCGATACTAACATCTGGGCTTGCAACGAGTAGGATAATCAACGAGGTTTTTCATTTTTTTCTAACATGTGCAAAAACTTATCAAAGCGTTTTTGCCTAGTTTCTGCTTTTTTAGCGGTTTCAAGGCCATATGAAATTGTATATTTACTGCTTTTATTCAGCGTTGAAAAACACGCTTTTGCCTTCACGTTTTGCTCTAAGGCCTCTAAAAAATCATCTGGAATGACCATCTCACTAGAGGGGGCATAGGCAGCATCCCAACGACCATCAGCTTGCGCCGCTCTAACATGTCTTAATCCAGATTCTTGCATTTTATGCTCGGCAATGAGTCTCTCCACATGCTCACAATTACGTTTCGACCAAATACTTTTTGGCCGTCGTGGTGTAACACGTTGCATATAAGCACTGTCATCCAGTGATTTTTTAACGCCGTCAATCCAGCCCCAACACAAACATTCGAGTACAGCTTCATCCCAAGTAATTGAGGGCACGCCAGAGGCCTTTTTAAATATCTTTAACCAAAGTTCGTTTTGCGACTCGTGATTTTCATGTAACCAAAGAGCAAACTCAGTAGCAGTCGCGAAGGCCTGAATATTGTCATTTTTTGGAAGTGGCATTTTCATTTTCCATTATCAGTTACATTTTATGCTCTTAAAAACTATCATCAACACAACGCAACATTTTTTAACTGTTTATAAAAGTCAATAATATCAACAATATAAGCTTAGTAGAAATATATTAGCTATTAAGCGAAAAGCTCAGCTATACATGTACCCATTCAAGTTACGGGTAATGTTTAATTATCTATTTAAGTTGAACAATCTTTTGAACTTTGTAAACTGGCGACTTAGCTAATAAGCAACATCAGCAAAACAACGTTAAAAGTTAGCCATAGATAGCGGCATAAACACTAATACCGGCAATTGCCCAGAATACCAGCCAAGATACATGTTTACCTTTACTAAATCCTGCCGCCAGAGCACCACTAAACAGAAACGATTTACATGGACATGATAATTTATACTATCGATTCGCAAAAATTAAGCCATATGTCCTTATTGCCTCTAAGCAAAATCCATACGGTAATATTCGACTTGTTCACTAAACAGCGGGTCAACATGCAAGGCTGATTTCTCAAACACCATACCCAGCTTTTTCATTACCTGTATCGACGCCACATTCTCTTTTACTGCAATGGCCGAGAAGCTTTTCACCTGATGGTTATCGGCAAGCACATGCATAATGTGCTTTGCCGCTTCAGTGGCATAGCCCCTACCCCAAGTTGCCTGCTTAAAGCGCCAGCCTAATTCCCAATTATCAAACTCTGGATTTTCACTGAAAAAGTGCATGGGTCTAACAAGTACCCAACCTAAATAAAGTTTTGTTGCCGTGTCGCAGACTTCCCAAAGCCCCCAACCTTTCTCGGGGTTTAAATACTTAGCCATGCGCGGCAGCATACAGTTTTCAATATCTTGCACAGTACTAGGCACGCCTTTAGTAATGTACTTCATCACTAGCGGATCACTATCCACATCAAGTAAACGCGGCCCATCGGCTAAGGTCATAAGCCGATAACTAAGGCGTTCTGAAGGGTTGATTATCATTGGTTTAGGTCCTAGTAAATGCACTTGCCGAATTGGATATGTAAATATACATGCCATCTATCAGTATTTCATTGGCTCTGACCCTGCAGATCTTAATTACAAGACTTTCAACGAACTTGACCCCGTAATTCGTAAGTTATAACAGTGCTTTAACCTGAGTGATTCCAAACGCTAATAATAAATGTAATGCGCCAACTATGGCTGATACCGATTCAAAATGAGCTATAGGATTTACTGTCATTTTTGATTTAATTGTTTTTATTTCATCGGATGAAATATGATTGTGTAATCTTTTAGACCACTCGTCAAATTGAGTTTCAGCGAAGGTGAGGCTTTTTCTAGCATTCCAAAATCTAAAAATAAATGCAATGATGAGATAGCCAGCAATTAAATTAAATAGAAGACTAATTTGTGGCGAAAACAATAGTTCTTGTTTGTTTAATGCAATCCTTGCGAACATAGTTAAAGAAAATATAAAGCCTATCGACAATAAGTCTGTGATTAGACCTTTACTTAAACTTTCACATGCAGACCCTAAACTATCAGTGAATACTTTAACATCTGAATAGAGGTCTTTAAGTTCCTTTCTATAATCGTCATTTCTTTCCGCAATAACATATTTGTATTTGCTTTTAGCTTGAGATAACGCATTTACTAACAAACTGGGTTTAACTAAGAGAATATTTTGTCCCTCAATTAAATCAAGAGTTAACCTATCCGAATAAAGCGTTTTCTTAGTTTCATAATCATCTTCTAGGAAAATCCAACTAACGGCTTCTT
>NZ_LSNE01000005.1:308275-319378 GCF_001565895.1 Paraglaciecola hydrolytica | reverse complement strand
ACTATGCTGATTTTTTCGTCTATAGAATTATCAAATTCAATTTGTGATAAATTAACATCAATTTTTTTCAATCCCTCAATCACAACTTTTGATTCGGAATAAAAAGTACTGCATAAACAGCAAAGCAAAGTTTGTAAATATGATATTTTGATTCGATTATAGATAGGATTCTTGTAATCTCCCCAACTAAGCCTATATGACTCAGGAGATATTCTTGTTTCCTCTGAAGACAATATTCGAATTGAGTTCTTTACTTTTTCCTCTTTCGGGGCTCTAAAATTATCATATAGACAATCAAATTCCTGAGGTTCGTCGATTGGAATTATAGATAATTTTTCACTTCCGACTGATTGTTTTAAGTCATAGACTTGAAGCCGAATCTTACCTTTTTTATTTAGGAGTCCACTTTTAAATGGACTATTTGTCCCTAAAAAATCTATTGTTGATTTAGTCAAAAAATCAGATGATAGAAATAAATATTCATTGAACTTAGTTTTACTTGAATCATATCCACATAATTTTAACAAATTCGATTTAATTAGCGTTAAATCGAATCTTGCCGGACTATTGCTAAACTCTGCTTTTATTGAGGTAAGCTCAACTTCTGCACTGTCAAATTTGATAGTAGCTATCTTTTCATCTGAGGGTATTAACCATTGAGCCAACAATAACAATTCTTTCTTGGATGACTCATTAACGCAGCCTTCAATATAAATGTTATGAAGGTTATCTGTGTGACTGTCAGAAAGGGCTATTAATCTAGTAAATGTATGGCAATATTCTTTAAGATTCGAATTTAACATTGTCAGCCAGTATCGTGATTTTTTGTTGACCACTTGCCATGTTTTCGATGGTAATTTGTTTGTCTTTCAAAGTTCCCTCAAAAGTTATCGTAACATTGTGATTTGTTGTTAATTTTGATTTTTTATCAGAAGCCGCAATCGAGTTTTCTCTTGCTATGAAATGCACACCATCCAATTCTACATCAGCGCGTTTTATATATTTTTTGAAAGAGGAATTCAGCTCCTTATTCTTTGTCTTATCTGAATGTGCACAAACCGAACTACATATGTCATCTATAGATATTTGCTGACCATTATTAGCCTTTATTAACGCAACAGCGACTGCCCTTGCATCACCTGGGTTTACGTCAGGTTCGGTTTTTGCCCAATTAAAAACGACACCCGGAATCTTTCTAGAATAAACTGAGTCGTTTTCTCTAAGTTTAACTGATAAGAATTTTTTGAAATAGTCGGTTATTGCTGAATCGGTATCTTGTTTTTGACCAACTCTTCCTTTCTCAACTGCTAGAACATCCCATTTGAAGTTTTTATCAACATCAACCAAAACCCTTTTTTGTATTGCATTTTTATCCTCAGATAAGGAATCTACTATTTCCTTAAATGTCATTAAATTAGGATTTTTCTTATCTCTTACTTGCTGTAATACTTTAGTGTAATCAACTTTAAGAATAGCAATAAAGCTTTTCGCTACTGTGTTAACAACCATTGTTACCCTTGTTATGATTAAGACGCCACTTGATGCAGTATTCGGGTGAGTAACTAAAAAATATTCAGCAAGCTTTTTCGAATTATCAACAAAATTCAGGGTAGGGTTATTTATTATTTCGCGACACAAAACTGGCGTTGTAGATTTATTGACATCCTCGAATAAGTATTGAGTACCTCTGGCACATTCTATTACTTTTTCAGTAAAAAAATCTTCTTGAGATTTAGATAATGTTACCTTGTCTAAATATTGAGGTAAGCTAGTACCTTGTATCATGATGTGATAGATAAACTCATGTATTTTTAGGCTTTTAATTGAGTCTTCAGTTACTGATGACGGTCTTTGTGTACTACTCATTGTGAAATTCCTTTTTAGCTTACAACACTCTGATGTTTATTTGTTTACCGTTATTAAACGCAAGAAAAAACATTTTCTATTCCAATAAAATTACGACTGATTAGAAAGCCAACGACCGTACGTTTTTCTTATCATCCCCCTATCAGCATGTCCCATTTGTGAAGCGATCCACATTGGCTTTACCTTGTGACAACATTGTCGAAGCGAATGTGTGACGACACTAATAAGGGCGCGATATTTCACGTGGATTCTATCGAGAGTTGGTTCCTATATGTACTTTCTCAACCCGTCAGCATATTTGTACGTTGTTTTAGTTTTTGGGTCAATAAATACTCTAAAATTGTCGCAAAACTGCGACTTGTCTATTTATATTAAGGATATCAATAGTATTATGTTCTAACTCAGCGGTTCAGATGTTTTGTTTGGTTTTACGTACTTGCGGCGCACATTAGTTGAAAATCAGCTTCGCTGATGCTTTTAAGCTTTTGACTTCCCCTCGACTCAACACTCGCCAATTTTTTGGTGAATTTAGTCGTTCATTGTCCAGCGACGATAAAAACCGATTCCGGCTCAAAAGACTACCGGAATGACGTGGGGGATTGTTCTAATTCACTGCCGAAGGCATTCTTGTTTGAACAAAGAGAATGCCTTGTGGCGCAGCTATAAACTGTGTGCGAAGCACATGCTTTTGATTTTGCTTTCTTCTTTTGACTTCCCCTCGACTCAAGGCTCGCCAATTTTGTGGCAAATTTAGTAGGTCAATTGGCAAGGATAGCCAATTGAGGCTTGTGACGTCGGGAACGTCTCAAGCCGGCCTGCTTAATTTGCCACAAAATTGGATGAAGAGCCTTGCTGGAGAGCGGCCTTTCTTCGTTAGTTCTTTCGGCTGTTGGAAAGAAGTAACTCAAGCAGCAGGGACGCTGCTTGAAGAACGCAATGGATTGCGGTGAGCGCAGCGAATACCCTGTGCGCTTGCGCATGCCTTGTGTGCGAAGCACATAAATGAACGATGCTTAATCCGCTAAATCCGCGTCACAAATAAACAATATGTCCATAATTATCGACGGATCCCATTCCCGCATGGCCGCTTCCGATGCTTTGCGAATATTATCCAGTTCACGCACAGTGGCCACACTAAACGACTCGTCGACAATAATATGCACGAGCAGATAGATGTCTCTACCGCTTTTGCTAATTCGCACTTCGATGTGTTTGTAGGGTACCGTTGACAGGCTTTGTTTGAGCTTTTTCTCGATCACCGCTGTGACGGCTTCCGGTGGTGCTTTACCAATAACCTCTTTCAGGCTATCTAACATGATTTTGCACGGAATTGGCAGGATTGCGAGGCCCAGCACAACTAATAATAGTGGATCAACATAGGGGGCGTAGGCGGCATAACCATAGTGTTCTAAGCCGTAAGCAATGATAAATCCAAGTAAGATTGACGCACTTAATACACCGTCAATCAACCAGGTGTGGGCATCCACTTTAACCAGATCAGAACGTAGTGATTTGCTGCGCTGCTTCATATAAAAAGAAATGGCCAAACACCCAATGGTGGCAAACACGCCATAAATCATCGCCAGATCATATTCAGCTGCATTACCGCCGGCCAAGAGACTACTGATAGATCCAACAATGGCGTATAAGCAGGTCACAATGATGATGAGTGATTTAAACAGATTTAAGGTCGGTTCAATGGCTGTGTAGCCGAAGTGAAATCTATCGTCATCAGGCAGTTGCACAAGGTTCGCAACTTTAAGCGTTAATAAGGCCATAAAAAATGCGATAAGAGAGTAAACGCCGTCAAATAGAATGGCACCTGACTGAGTGATGAGTGCAAAACCAAAGGCCACAAAAACAAACAATCCAGCCATATATAAAGAAAGCTTTAATAGACGTTTTTCGTTTTGTTGGTGAAATTCAATTGCCATAATTGTTTAGCGGAGAAATAAGACGCGCGGATTCTACTCCCCTTTTTAAAATTTGGTAGTCTGAAAGTAACGACAAAACCATAGATAAAGCGACTCACCGACAAGGTGGCATTTTGACAATAGAACCTGAGCCCGCAGGTTGCACTAATTCACTTTGTGGTGAATTTAGCTGGCCCATTGTCCAGCGGCGATAAAAAGGGATTCCGACTTAAAAGACTTCCGGAATGACGGTTTTCAACATATAGCCAATATTCAATTCTATTTATGCTAATTGCACAAAAATTCCGCTAAATTCCCTAATAAATCCCTTTCTCAAACACCTAATCCAAGTTGTTTTTAAATTTACTGGCAAGCTGAATAAATTGCTCAATCTGCTCAGGGGCAATATCAGATACCATGGTATTCATCACTTGTTTTTCGATTTTATTAAAATGTTTTATCAACTCACTACCCCGCATAGACAAGGATAAAATTTGACTGCGTCCGTCGTTTTTATTATCTGTTTTAATCACCAACTCTTGATTGACTAATTCTTTAATCAAACGGTTGATTTGGGCTTTATCCCGGCCCATAAAATCTGCCAGTTTTTGCCCTGTACAATCTGTGATTTTCGAAATCACCTTGAGCGACTTTAAATGCATGGGTGACAAGTCTGCATCTAATAGCCTGACCTGCTGGATAATATTATTACGTACCTTATGTAATAAACTAAACAGGGCTTCGCTTAATTCCATTGGTATTCCTCATTAATTTTGAGTAATTAATATAGTTGACACTATCAACCACATTGATTATAGTAGACATTATCAACTTTAATTCATTGGATGGTGTTATGCAACTTAAGTTAAAAAAAGCACTAGTCTTGCTGCCGATTATGCTCTGCTTAATCGGCACCATTACCGGTATTATGAGCTATGTCAATTTGGCGCCTGAGCAAGATTTTTTGCAAGCTTGGCTATATGCCTTTGTATTTGCATTTGCGGTAATGTTACCAAGTGGCGCGCTGGTATTTGCGGCGGCACATAAATTGGTTAATAGCCTGTTTACTAGTTTGCCAACTCTGTATAAAAAGCTGCTACAAGGGGTATTAATGGCGGTGGCGATGGAGTCCATCATGGCGATTGTTACCACGCTAATTAATCATGAATTTGTGGGCATTAGCCCCTTTTTAAACATGGTCTTCACTAGTTTTATCTACGCCTTACCCATAGGCCTTGGTTTTGCTTGTTTGATGACTTTTGTACTACAGCCCAAACTTGCTCGTTTTTTTGCTGGCTCACCTGCTTAACAATGCAACACGGGTACTAGTAGACAAAAGACCTAATAGCACAAAAAACCGAGTTGCAAGCCTCCACTATTTTTTATTGCGGTCGAAGCCAGTGTAGTGAGACAACTTAAAGAACATCTTAATGCTCATTGCCAATAGGATAAAACCAAGCTGTAGGCCAGTGTTTATTTGATTCGTCTCGAAATTTACATGGTTCCAGCTTTTTTCCCTAAAGATCCAAGGCATGGTGATATGGGTCAAAACTTTGATTTTGATTTGGACGGTCAAATCGACATGCTTAATGGCAGTGAAGAAGAAGGCCATTGGTACCTGTATAAAAACGTCAGTAATAATACCAATAACTTTGTATTGGTGGACACTGACATGACCATTGGTAAATCGAGATAAATGTTTGGCAGAAATACCAATGCGTTTAGCCACTTCATCTTGTTTAAGTGAGGTTTTGGACAAACAACGACGTTGGAATACTACACCAGGATGGGGCGGTAAAGTGAATCAGCACGCACAGTAGACTCTGATTGAGTAATAAACGCTGGAATAGTCATGGATTACACCCCTTAGCTCAACATTGTAACAATCGCCCTGCCAGAAATCACACAGCACGGCACCACAAGGTTCAACGTTATTGACGGTAATAGTCACTGACCAGCATTCTTTATGATCAGGATTGAATTGGATTGCTCCTATATCAGATAAGTCATTAATGGTAACAGCCGCATCGAGATCAGCCTTGGTTGCCTTATGAATACCAGAGCCAACGAGGTCAAGTCCGATAGATTGTTGCTCGAAAGAGACGGAACCGTCATTGTTTACAACCTTAGAGACAAAGCCCACATCTCCGTTATTGTCGTCTATCTCGGATTTAAAACGCTCATACCAGCGAGAGGCAATATTTTGCGGCGTTCCCAGTAGTGATCCTCGAAATAGGTCCCTGATCTGCCCTTAGGCGAGTCATAAGGAACAACTGTCACTTTCAGCTATATAGGGAACGATTAAGCGTTTGGCTTCTTGAAGTTCTTTAGTTCGCAGACTTTTCTTAAGTCACGACTTACCGATTGCCTCTCGAATGTCCTTAGGGACTTCTCGACGAGAGTAATAAACGCCTGATGGTTTGTGTTTAAAAGGACTCGCCATAATCGCCATTCAGTACCCGTTGACGAAGTAGGTTCCTTCCTCTAATCCCAGAAACGACAAGGCCCCGCGAGTTGCGAGGCCTATACGTTATATGGCGGAGAGCGAGGGATTCGAACCCCCGGTAGGTTTGACCCTACGTCTGATTTCAAGTCAGGTGCAATAAACCGAGCTCTGCCAGCTCTCCTAAAACTGTTTTTACAACTTGCTTTGCTTGTACTGCCGCTCTGCAAACTGAGGTGCGCATAATAATGACGTTTTTTTACCTTGTAAAGTGTTTAATCCATAAATTAATTTGTTTGCTTAGAGTTTGAGCAAGATGATTATTTTTACAGCGTGTTACGCTTTGTAATAGTTTTTTCACACTTTATTACTTGAGTTTTGGAACCAAAAGCCATACAACATACCCAATGTAGTGATAAAGTATTGTTTAACTTAATTATGGAGTTTCAAATGGAACAAAGAACCGCTTTTAGCAGTGCCAGTCAAACGTCAGTATTGCAGACTAATAAAGTGTTACGCAATACTTACATGTTATTGGCCATGACATTAACGTTTAGCGCAGTTTGTGCTGGTATTGCGATGTCTTTAGGTTTAGGACAAGGCGCAGCCATGGTGATGAGTATTGGTGCGCTTATCATGATCTTCTTCCTTAACAAGGCAGCACAAAGCTCAATGGGCATTGTGTTTGTGTTTGTATTTACCGGTTTATTGGGCGCATCTTTAGGACCAATGCTCAATCATTATGCTGGCTTTGCAGGTGGTTCTGAATTAATACTGCAAGCCTTTGGCGCTACAGCCTTAGTGTTTTTTGGGTTGTCCGGTTATGTATTGACGACCAAAAAAGACTTCTCATTCATGGGTGGTTTTTTGATTGTTGGTTTAATCGTGGCGGTAGTCGCTTCATTGGCTAACATCTTCTTCCAAATTCCTGCATTGAGCTTAGCGGTTAGCGCTGCAATCGTATTTATTATGTCTGGTTTCATCTTGTATGATACTAGCCGTATTATTAACGGTGGCGAAACTAACTACATCCGCGCGACTGTTTCTATGTATTTGAATATCTATAACCTGTTCACTTCTATCCTGCACTTGCTAGGTGCGTTTAACAGCGACGATTGATCTAACAGGTTAAACTAACCTTTAAACACCTCAGCTTGCTGGGGTGTTTTTTTTAGAAAGTCAGGTATTGTAAACTACGCATTTCTAAGAGAACGCATTATGGCAAACATCGGTATTCTGGTTATGTCTTCACCCTCAGCATCGCAAAATGCCAGCAGTGCTTTACGTCTGGCACAGACGATAGCGACTTCGGAGCATAATCTACTTGGGGTGTTTTTTTATCAGGATGGTGTACATAACGCCAATCAACTGCAAGTTTCTGCAAGTAATGAACTTAATTTATACGCCGCTTGGACACAGTTAGCCACAATTCATGCCTGCCCTCTTTTAGTCTGTGTAACTGCCGCATCTAAACGGGGTGTACTATCTCAACTAGACGCAAGTGAAAACGACAGTGAACACTTTAATCTTAGTGCCCCTTTTCAGTCTGTAGGTTTAGGTGAGCTCGCACAATTGATACGCAATAGCGACAGGCTGGTGCAATTTTGAGTTCTTCGTCAACAACAGGTGCTATCAGCAACAATATTGCCGTGTTAAACCGTGCAGCTCCATATAGTGGCTGTACTGCCCAAGACAGTCTGGATTTTATTATTGCTATGTCAAACTTTGGGCAAGACATCAATGTATTTTTTAGTGACGATGGCATATTTCAACTACTAAAAGAACAAAACCCTGTAGCTATTACGCGCAAACAATTCACTAAGGGGCTGGCGGCTCTGCATTTTTACGATATCGAAAATTTGTATGTGTGCAGTAAAAGTCTCAGTGACAGAAACATTGATGAAGATAGATTAAACATCCCAGTGAATTTATTACCACCACAAGAATTTTATGCCTTGCTCAAACAACATCAACATGTGGTAACGTTCTAATGGTATTGCATCAAGTATTTAACAGCCCTTTTAACAGTGCTGAACTACAACGCTTTTGCGAACATGCACAAGAACACGATGCCTTATTGTTATTGCAGGATGCGGTTTATGCACTTAATCATCCCTTATTTAGTTCCCTACTGACCCAGCAAAAAACCATCTACATCTTAGCAAACGATCTTCTCGCCAGAGGACTAGTGTGTCATGTGACACAGGTAAAGGTGATTAGTGATCAGCAGTGGTTAGCTTTGTGTGTAGAGAGTAGCAAAGTGATTAGTTGGACTTAGGGGCGCTTAAGAGTTGATCATGAGTAAAACGAGAATACACAAGTTATGAATTATTCTTTCGAATTTAATGGCACAACTATCAACACTGATAAAGCAGGCTACTTGTTAAACATGCAGGATTGGCAACCTGAACTCGCCCCCCTGCTCGCCCAACAAGAAAACATCAAATTAACTGAGTCCCATTGGGAAGTTGTCAATTTTGTACGAGATTTTTACTTGGAATATGAAACCAGTCCGGCCATGCGTGCCTTAGTAAAAGCCATGGCACAAACATTAGGGCCAGACAAAGGTAACAGCCGTTACCTTTTTAAGTTATTTCCACTAGGCCCTGCTAAACAAGCAACTAAAATAGCTGGATTACCTAAGCCAGCAAAATGTCTGTAACTTATGCCCATTATCCTTGAAACTGCACCTTTGTTGACTACCTTTACTCAAGGCCGCCATACAATTCCAATGATAAGGGATAAATACCCTAAGCTTTAGCGCCTATTACGCTTAAACCATTCATATATGGCTGTAGTATCTTAGGTACAGTTACCGTTCCATCGGCTTGTTGATAGTTTTCGAGAATCGCCACTAATGTTCTGCCAACTGCTAAGCCAGAGCCATTCAGTGTATGCACAAGCTCTGGTTTGTTGGTTGTCGGATTACGATAACGAGCCTGCATACGACGCGCCTGAAAATCGAACATATTTGAACAAGATGAAATCTCACGATAAGCATTCTGTGCTGGCAACCATACTTCTAGGTCATAAGTCTTACACGCACCAAACCCCATATCCCCTGTACACAACAACACTTTACGATAAGGTAACTCTAATAGTTGTAGTACCTTTTCAGCTTGTAAAGTGAGTTCTTCCAAGGCATCAAATGAGGTTTCAGGAGCGACAATCTGCACTAATTCCACTTTATCGAACTGATGCTGACGTATTAAACCGCGAGTATCACGGCCATAAGAGCCGGCCTCACTTCTAAAACAGGGGGTATGTGCTGTCATTTTAAGCGGGAGCTGGTCCGCAGATAAAATTTCATCACGCACGATATTAGTTAAAGGCACTTCAGAGGTTGGGATCAAAGACAAACCTTGACCTTCTTCAGTAGCCGGTTTGGTATGAAACAAATCCGCACCAAACTTGGGTAACTGACCTGTACCATACAAACTATCCGCATTAACCAAATAAGGAACATACATCTCTTCATAGCCATGCTCTTGAGTATGTAAGTCCAACATAAACTGCGCAATCGCACGATTTAAGCGAGCAATCTGGCCACGCATTACCACAAAACGTGAACCTGTCAGTTTAGTCGCGGTTTCAAAATCCAAACCTTTATCAAGGTCTGTCCCTAAATCCACGTGGTCTTTGACTTTAAAATCAAAACTACGGGGGGTACCCCAACGCAAAATCTCGAGGTTTTCACTCTCATCTTTGCCTGTGGGTACTGAATCATCGGGTAGATTAGGAATGCTCGCTGCTAAGCTCTGAATTTCCTCCAATAACACCACAAGTTCGGCTTTGGCTTTATCTAAGTCATCACCGAGTTGCCCTACTTCTGCCATTAAGGGAGCGATATCTGCACCAGAAGCTTTAGCTTTACCAATGGCTTTGGAGCGCACATTACGTTCGTTTTGCAGATCCTGAGTACGCATCTGGAGTGCTTTGCGTTTTTCTTCTAGTTGATTAAATGTTGCTACATCTAATACAAAACCACGCTTTTGCAATTTAAGCGCGGTTTGTTCAATTTCATTACGTAAATATTTTGCATCTAACATGTTGTATTAATTAGCCTTTAACAAAAAAAGTGACAAAAATTGTGCCTAACCAAGCCGCTAACAAACAGCCCAGCATATTGAGGAACATATTGAGTATGCCCTTTAACCAGAAGCCTTGTTGAAGCAAGTACAAGGTATCAACCGAAAATGTAGAGAAGGTGGTAAATGCACCTAAAAAGCCGATACCGATGGTGGTACGCCACATTACCGCTTCCATTTGCCCCTGCTCTATTAAAGAGTAAAGCAAACCTAAACTAAACGAGCCTATTACATTGACTACTAGTGTACCAAAGGGAAAGCCTTTGCCAAACCATTGAAAGATAAGTTGTGACAGAAAATATCGCATGCAGGCTCCACTCGCCCCACCTACCGCAATATAAAGGTAAATCATTGAACCTTGCATTTATTCATACCTTTTGATTTGGCTTTGATTATTCAAGCTGCTGAGGAAATCTAATTTTGCTTTAAGTTTGATTTCCATTCCTCTGTCATTAGGTTGGTAGTATTGGGTGTTTTGCATCGCTTCAGGAAAATAACATTCACCTGCCGCAAATGCATACTCTTCGTTATGGGCATAACGATATTCAGCACCATACCCCAGATCTTTCATTAAGCTTGTTGGCGCATTACGTAGATGCTCTGGCACCGCATAATCAGGCTTCTCTTTAGCATCCTGCATAGCTTGTTTGAAGGCCATATACACAGCATTACTCTTAGCGGCACTGGCACAATAAAGAGTGGCCTGTGCAATAGCACGCTCTCCTTCTGCTGGGCCAACACGTTGAAATATATCCCAAGCATTTAAGCATACTTGCATGGCGCGAGGATCTGC
>NZ_LSNE01000005.1:280078-308093 GCF_001565895.1 Paraglaciecola hydrolytica | reverse complement strand
GGGCCACACCCCGCCACTAACATACGTGCAAACCAATATAAGGCAGCATCGGGCGCAGAGCCTCTAACTGACTTATGAAAGGCCGAGATCAAATCGTAAAACTGATCACCTTGTTTATCAAAATGCGCGACTTTTTCGCCTACCGCTTTTTTAACCATAGTGGCGTTGAGTACTTTAAGTTCATCATGTAATGGCAAAAAATCGGCACTTAATTCAAGATAATTGAGTAATCGCCTAGCATCACCGCCGCTCAACTCAATCAACAGCTCCTGAGCTTGGGGTTCGAGCTCAATTTGTAGGGTAGCTAAACCTTTTTCACTATTTGTAAGAGCTCTGCTTAATACATCTTTTAATTCTTCATTAGCCAAAGGCTTAAGTACATAGACCCGTGCTCGAGATAAGAGTGCGCGGTTCAATTCAAAAGAGGGGTTTTCGGTCGTCGCACCAATAAAAATGACAGTGCCATCTTCGATATAAGGTAAAAAAGCATCTTGTTGGCTTTTATTAAAACGATGTACTTCATCAACGAACAAAATAGTACGTTTGCCCTGTTCTTGATAAAATTTTGCATTATCGATCGCTTGGCGAATGTCTTTAATACCCGCGCTAACTGCCGACAATCTTTCGATATGAGCATTACAATGTGATGCAACTAATTCGGCCAGAGTGGTTTTGCCGGTGCCCGGAGGCCCCCATAAAATCATTGAATGGCACTGTTGGCGTAATAAAGCATTACGTAAAGGTGTTCCAGGACCGACTATGTGCTGCTGACCAAAATATTCATCAATAGTGCGTGGCCGCATTCTAGCGGCTAAGGGGAGGAAGTTGTCCTGGGCGGTTTTATCAGCAAAATTGAAGCCTGAAGTCATGGAATGCGTTGATCATCCAGTTCAAAGCCATCTGGGATAATAAAAGTAAATAAGGCTTTGTCGACTATTTGATTTTGTTTAATGGCAGTAAACACCAGATCACTGACTTGCTGCTGACCATCAATAATTTGCATAGCCACCAAATTAGCACCATCAAAAGACAATACCAACTTAGCTATTTCACCTTGCTGACTTTTTGGAGTAATAACAAACTGATTATTGTGTTCACTAATGGCGTATTCATCCCACGCTTTATCTTGTGGGTTTGTTAACAAAATCAGTGGGTTGTTGTCTATGGCCGCCTTTTGATTCACTGCCACCACCTGTTCCATGAAGGGATCAAGCTGCCACAGGGTTTGACCATCGGCAACTAAGATATTTTCGTTTGGCGCGTTTAACGACCAATACAATTGATTGGGATACTGCAACACAATATTGCCATCACCTTCTTGTAACAGGGTATTTTGTGCATCAGTCACTCTTTGGCTAAATTTAGCCTGAAAGGTTTTAAGCTGACTAAGGCGTTGTTTTAATAAGTGTTGAGCATCGATTGCTTGGGCCATAGATACGGTATGCACCAACAACAACGACGTTAATAGCCATCTGGCGATAGTAAGGGTTTTTCTAAACATCATCATATTTTTAATCTCTTGGGGCGGGTGCAGCTAATACTTCACGATTGCCGTTGTGGCCTGGTGGTGTTACGACGCCACTCTGCTCCATTTGTTCCACTAAACGTGCTGCGCGATTGTAACCAATTCTGAATTTACGTTGCACGCTAGATACTGACGCCCTGCGTGATTCGGTTACAAAGGCCACCGCTTCATCGTAAAAGGCATCGTATTCTTGATCCGCACCCTCAGCTTGTTCGCCCGGTAACAATATCTCAGCATTGGCGTCGCCATTAAGAATTTCGTCAATGTATTGTGGTGCACCACGTTTTTTCCAATCAGCCACTACCGCGTGCACTTCATGATCATCCACAAAGGCGCCATGCACCCGTGTTGGCACGCCAGTACCCGATGGCAAATACAACATGTCACCCATGCCCAATAAGGCTTCGGCACCTTGTTGATCTAAAATAGTACGGGAGTCAATTTTTGAAGATACTTGGAACGAAATTCGCGTTGGAATATTCGCTTTAATCAAACCGGTAATAACATCAACCGAAGGACGTTGTGTGGCTAAAATCAAATGAATACCCGCTGCCCTCGCCTTCTGCGCAATACGTGCAATTAGCTCTTCCACTTTTTTGCCGACTATCATCATCATGTCGGCAAATTCGTCTACCACAACCACTATAGCTGGGAGTTTTTCTAGAAATGGTGCTTCAGTTAACATGCTCTCTTCAAAGCGCCATAAAGGATCACGGATAGGCTCGCCATCTTCAATCGCTTGTTTAATTTTGATGTTATAGCCTTTTAAATTACGTACACCCAAGGCCGACATCAGTTTATAACGACGTTCCATTTCGCCAACACACCAACGCAGAGCATTGGAGGCTTCTTTCATGTCGGTGACCACTTCAGCCAACAAATGTGGAATGCCTTCGTAAACTGACAATTCCAACATTTTGGGATCGATCATGATCATACGTACGTCATCAGGCGATGATTTGTACAATAGACTTAAGATCATGACGTTAACGCCAACGGACTTACCCGAACCAGTCGTACCCGCCACCAATAAGTGCGGCATCTTGGCTAAATCGACAATAACCGGTTTGCCTGAAATGTCAGCCCCCAACACCATAGTCAGGGCCGATTCTGACGACTGAAATGCATCACAACTGATCACTTCACTTAAGCGTACCATGTCACGATGTTTATTAGGTAATTCTAAACCTATGACCGACTTACCCGGAATAACTTCAACTACCCTTACTGAAATAGCCGACATAGCACGGGCCAAATCTTTAGATAAAGTAGTTATTTTACTTACCTTAACACCTGGCGCTAAGTCCATTTCAAAACGAGTAATGACTGGACCTGGATAAACACCAACAACACGGGCTTCGATATTAAAATCGGCTAGCTTTTCTTCCAACAAACGCGAAACCATCTCCAGTTCTTCAGGGGTGATGGGATTTTTAATTTTGTCGGCACGTTCTAACAAATCAAAAGAAGGTAATGGCTCTGAATTATTAGTCGTTAGTAGCTCATCTGTATCATCTATTACTTGTTTAACTGTCGCGACTTTAACCTTACGAGAGTGATCAATTTTTGCTTTTAGCTCAGTGACCGACTGTACTTTATTTTCATAATCATCAGGTTCGTCAAATACATCATCAGGAATATACATTGGCGGCGTATCGTCGCGACTAAAGATTTCCGCGCGAGGCTCTATCTTAGTTTTAACAAATGGTTTGGCATATTTGGGCGCGTCATTGGCTTGTTCTAGCTTTTCTAAGCCATTGTCTTTGCTTTTAAAATTTAACAGTGGCACCGACGTTTGACGTATTTTAGCGGGTGTGCGATACAGCATTACACTGCAAGCAATGATCATTGCGCCTAGGTTATCCACTATGCTTAACCACGACACACCACTAAGCAAGGTAAAACCCGTACAAAAAAAGCACAATAATAATAATGTTGTACCTACCTGACTGAAATAAGGCACCAAACCTGTACTCAAAACATCCCCCACCAAACCACCGGCTGAATAGGTATACACATCATCAATATTCATACTCAATAAACCAGTGGCACCCAATACCAGCAATATTGCGCCGATGATCCTAAGTCCAATTGTCAGATAATCAATTTCAAGAATGTTTTTGGTTTGTTGAAATAAAAACCAGCCTAAAAAGGCCGCACAAAATGGCAGGCTATAAGCAAAAGAGCCAAAACTAAAAAACAGAATATCGGCAAACCAAGCGCCAATTGGACCAACCCAATTGTGTACGTCACTTTGCAGTCCAGCCTGACTCCAGCTAGGATCTGCGGGATGAAAAGACACCAAAGCGAGTAAAATGAAGAAAGCAAATGCACTACTGAGCATCATGCCTACTTCCATAATCCGTTGAATACCTGTGAGTCGTGCCATAGTTATTATTATCGTATTGAGTTTATTACTACTAATTTCAGGCTCATAAGATACCAGTGCAAAGTGCAAAATCCTAGTTAAGCCAATGCTTTCGTTGTTTATTTAAACAACTTTAGCTAAACAATTTTATTTGAGAGTTATTTTGGCTAATGCTCAGGTCAGGATTAAAAATTTTGTCGTATTTTTTATACAAGCGAACGGTGCCGTTCTGAGGTGTCCTAAGGGATTGCACAAACATGCGCATAAAATTCCGTAAATTAGAATTTACACAAATTTTATACTTATTGTTGTAAGAATCCTGCATATCTTTCAAGAAAATATCAAAGTTAACTTATACTTGCGCGGTGAGTTACACCCCTACTGTTTCTTAATTAAAGGCGATTTATATGTTAATTGGTGTACCAAAAGAAATTAAAAACCATGAATATCGTGTTGGCTTAACGCCCGCGGGCGTTAAAGAATTTGTGACCTTTTCCCATGAAGTATGGGTACAAACTGATGCTGGTAACGCCATAGGTTTTACTGA
The DNA here is from genome assembly GCF_001565895.1 of Paraglaciecola hydrolytica. Classification (GTDB taxonomy): domain Bacteria; phylum Pseudomonadota; class Gammaproteobacteria; order Enterobacterales; family Alteromonadaceae; genus Paraglaciecola; species Paraglaciecola hydrolytica. The sequence continues at coordinate 303,653 of NZ_LSNE01000005.1, read as the reverse complement.
TGAGCAATATATTGCAGCAGGCGCAAAAATTGTTGTCGATGCCGCCAGTATTTTTGCTAGCGCCGACATGATTATTAAAGTCAAAGAGCCACAAGCCCAAGAATGCAAGATGCTACGTAAGGGCCAAACCTTGTACACCTACTTGCACTTGGCTCCCGATCCAAAACAAACCGAATTGTTGGTGGCCTCAGGCGCAACCTGTATTGCCTACGAAACCGTTACTGATAATAAAAATGGCTTGCCCTTATTAGCACCAATGAGTGAAGTGGCTGGTCGCATGGCGGTACAAGCGGGTGCCCATTATTTAGAAAAAGCCCATGGTGGCAGTGGGACTTTATTAGGCGGAGTACCTGGCGTCGCGCCCGGTAAAGTACTGATCATTGGTGGTGGAGTCGTAGGTACCAATGCAGCTAAAATGGCCTTAGGTTTAGGCGCAGATGTGACCATTTTAGATCGCTCTTTACCCAGATTACGTGAGCTTGATGATATTTTTGACGGGCGTTTAAAAACCGTATTTTCGACCGTTGATGCTATTGAACATTATGCGTCAAAAGCAGATTTGGTTATCGGGGCAGTGTTAATTCCTGGCGCAGCTGCACCTAAATTATTAACTCGCGAACACATTAAAAACATGAAAGAAGGCTCAGTGGTAGTGGATGTGGCAATCGACCAAGGCGGTTGTTTTGAAACCTCTCGAGCTACCACTCATCAAGACCCCGTGTATACCGTAGACGGCGTGGTACATTACTGTGTCGCAAACATGCCGGGCGGCGTAGCCCGCACCTCAACGATGGCACTAAATAACGCTACCCTCCCCTTTGGACTTGCATTAGCCAACAAAGGTCCTAAACAAGCGATGTTGGATAATCCACACTTGCTTAATGGACTGAATGTTTATAAAGGAAAAATTACTTACAAGGCTGTCACCGATGCCTTAGGTAAAGAGTTAAACCTAGAGTATTTAGATGCTAGAACTGCACTCGAAACGCTTTGATAAATAGCAAAAAGGCCACTTACGAGTGGCCTTTTCTTTAAGCATCTATTTTTAGTTATTGATACTGTTGTTGATTTCAATCAGTGTGGCCAAGGGATCACTGGCTTGAGTAATGGGTCGACCAATCACTAAATAATCAGAACCAGCAACAATTGCTGCTTTAGGTGTCATCACTCGAATTTGGTCCCCCTTGTGACTCCCTTCTGGTCTTATTCCAGGAGTAACCAAGATAAAATCCTTAGCAATGTCCTGTTTTAACATGCTGGCTTCTTGGGCTGAGCAGACAACACCATCCAAACCCGCATCTCTGGTCAATTTTGCTAAACGAAGTACTTGTTGTTCTGGTGTATTTGTTAGCCCGATAGACAACAATTGCGCTCGGTCCATGCTAGTTAATACCGTTACAGCGATAAGCAGTGGCTTTTGTGCACCATAAGATTCTAAACCTATACGTGCCTGCTCCATCATGACTGGACCGCCAGAAGCATGTACGTTAACCATCCACACCCCCATGTCAGCAGCCGCGATACAAGCCTTAGACACGGTATTGGGAATATCATGAAACTTTAAATCCAAAAATACTTTAAAACCTCTATTAACCAAGTATTTGACAAACTCTGGGCCAAAGTAAGTAAACATTTCTTTGCCGACTTTTAATTTACATAAACTTGGATCGAGTTTATCTACGAAGTTTTTTGCCAAGTTTAGTTGGTCAAAATCCAGGGCTATAACGATCTTTTGATCAAACATACTATTCACCATCTAAACCTTTTATGGGTTTCACTACACCCCATTTTTTGCACGAAGGACACAACCAATGGATTTGACCTCCCGAAAAACCACAACTATGGCAGCGGTATTTTGGTCTGAGCTTGATTTGTTCTTCAACCAGCCCTTTTAACAGGCGCAAACTATTAGTGGATGTTTCATCTTGCTGCTGTTCGATATACAGTCCCATTAAGGTTTTAAAACCTTTCATCGTGGGATGAGTTTTTAATTGTTGTAATAACAGTTCAGCCGCTTTTAAAGAAGATTCATCTTTTGCAACCAATTTAACTTTAGCCAAATAAGCAGTTGCACACTGCTGCCAATACAAATCAAGCAAGCTGTTTAATTTGCTTTGATCGGCTAACTTTTCACTGCATGTTTCAATTAAAGGGATGGCTTCCGATAGCCAAGTTATATCCCGCAAAGGGACTTGTGTAAGATACTCAATGGCTTCTTCATACTCACCCTTTTCCATTGCTAGTTCGCCCAGCATTAACCAAGGTCTAACCGTTTTTTCATCAACTTTTGTGGCTTGATTGAGGTAATTTTGCGCACTAACTAGATCATCTTTGCGCCAGTCAATTAAGGCTTGTTCGCAGTAAAAATGGCCAACACGTGCACATAATTCATCACTATCGCCGCCGGCATTGATCATATTTTCAGCTAGTTCAATTGCCCTACTCCACTCTTTAGTGGTTTGATAAATATTAAATAATTGAGTTTGTGCTTCAAGAAAGTGTTTTTCACTATTAAGCAGTTGTAAAAATGCATTTTCTGCTCTTTCTAAAAATCCGGCTAAGACATAGTCCCTACCTAACTCTTTTAATGCAGATTCACGTTGGCTGGCGGAGATTTCTTCTTTGCTGACCAAGTTCTGGTGCACGCGGATTGCTCGATCCAACTCGCCCCGATGTCTGAAAAATTTGCCCATAGCAATGTGGGTTTCTACGGTATCACTATCCAAATCAATCATTTTGATTAAGGTATCAACGGCTTTATCTGGTTCATCAGAGAGTAAAAAATTTAAGCCACGATAATAGTGTTTGGATAAAATACTAGATTGTTTGCGTTGTGCCTGACGAACACTATTTCTGCCCATCACCCATCCATAACCGGCAGCAACAGGTAATAACAAAAATAATAATTCTAACATTAGGAAAGAGTAGACCCTTGCGCGAGTTTCTTTTGTTTACGATTTAACATATTAATTTGCCACTTAAGACGCAGCACATAAGGAAGTAACAAAACTAAACTAAATATAAATCCAACTAAAAATGTCAGGCCTAATAAGATAGACATTTTTACATCAGTTTCAGCGATTAAATAATTAACTCTGACAATGGCACTATTATGCGAACCTAAAAATCCGGCCAAAATAAGCAAGACTAATATGCCAATAAGTATTAACAGTCCTTTAATTTTCATATATGCCTACTTGCCATCCAGCCCACACAATACCATTTATGTCCCTGTTAACTCAAAGAATAATATTAGTTTACTACTGTAACAAAAACGGCACCCAAAATGGAGTGCCGTTTAATAAGATTTGCTAAAAATCAGGAGTAATTAAAACTCGTTGACCCGTTCACGTAATTCTTTACCTGGTTTGAAATGAGGGACGTATTTGCCATCCAATCTCACTGTTTCGCCAGTTTTAGGATTACGCCCAACCCGTGGAGCACGAAAGTGCAAAGAAAAGCTACCAAAACCACGAATTTCAATACGTTCACCTTTTTGTAAGGTTTGCGCCATCTGTTCGAGCATTTCTTTTATTGCCAACTCTACGTCTTTGGCCGGGACATGTCGTGCTTTATCGGCAAGTCTTTCGATAAGTTCTGATTTGGTCATCTAACCTCTCCATCAATCAAAAAAACTGGTATATCCGATAATAGAGTGCGCAACAATTAATGTAAAACTAATTGTACGCACTCACACAATTTTTAGTCGTTTTTAGCCGCTTTGAAAGCGTCAGCAAAAGCGTTAGTAAAGGCAACTTCTTCTTGTTGATTTACTTTGTCAATTGCGTCTTTATCGTCAGCTTGGTCTTTCGCTTTAACAGAAAGGTTTACGATGCGATTTTTACGATCAACACCCATAAACTTAGCTTCGATTTCAGAACCAACGGTAACTACTGTAGATGCATCTTCGACTTTTTCACGAGCTAAATCAGCCGCACGAATATAGCCTTCAACTTCATCAGCTAGTTTAACCGATACGCCTTTGGCATCAGCTGCCGTTACGGTACCAACAACAATTGTACCTTTTTTGGTATCAGTGATGTATTGGTTGAAAGGGTCTTCTTCAATTTGCTTAACGCCTAAAGAGATACGCTCACGCTCTGGATCAACTTGTAAAACCACAGCAGAGATTTCGTCGCCTTTCTTATAGTCACGAACCGCTTCTTCGCCAGTCTTATTCCAAGAGATGTCAGACAAGTGAACCAAACCGTCTATGCCGCCATCAAGACCGATAAAGATACCAAAATCAGTGATTGATTTGATTTTACCAGTAACTTTATCGCCTTTGCTTTGTGCTTTAGCGAACTCTTCCCAAGGATTAGGGATACATTGCTTAAGACCAAGAGAAATACGACGACGCTCTTCATCAATTTCAAGAACCATAACTTCAACCACATCACCAAGGTTAACAACCTTAGATGGGTGGATGTTTTTGTTAGTCCAATCCATTTCAGAAACGTGTACTAAACCTTCTACGCCATCTTCAATTTCAACAAAGCAGCCGTAATCAGTTAGGTTAGTAACAGCACCGCTTAAACGCGCGCCTTCTGGGTAACGGTTAGCAATTTCTTGCCAAGGATCGTTGCCCATTTGTTTCATACCTAAAGAAACACGAGATTTATCTTTGTCGAATTTCAATACTTTAACATTGATTTCATCACCAACGTTTACTACTTCGCTTGGGTGTTTAACACGTTTCCAAGCCATATCAGTAATATGTAACAAGCCATCAACGCCACCTAAATCAACGAATGCGCCGTAGTCAGTAAGGTTTTTAACGATACCTTTAACTTCATGGCCTTCTTCAAGGTTAGCAAGTAAAGAATCGCGTTCTGCACTGCTTTCTGCTTCGATAACGGCACGACGAGAAACAACAACGTTATTACGTTTTGCATCAAGTTTGATAACTTTAAATTCTAATTCTTTGCCTTCTAAGTGCGCGGTATCGCGAACTGGGCGAACATCAACTAGTGAACCAGGTAAGAATGCACGTACTGTATTCACTTCAACTGTAAAGCCACCTTTAACTTTACCGTTGATAATACCTATGATGGTTTTCTTCTCGTTGTAAGCTTCTTCTAATTCAACCCACGCTTCGTGACGTTTAGCTTTCTCGCGAGATAAAATTGTTTCACCGAAGCCATCTTCAATAGCGTCAAGTGCAACATCAATTCTATCACCAACAGCGATATCTAAAGTACCATCAGCGTTTCTGAACTGCTCTACCGGAATAGCGCTTTCAGATTTTAAGCCTGCATCTACAAGTACGATATCTTTATCGATAGAAACGATAGTACCTTTAACAATAGAACCAGGGCGGGTTTCGAGTTCTTTTAAACTCTCTTCGAATAGTTGAGCAAAATTTTCAATCATAGTTTTCAATAGTTTCTTTAATTGACTGCCACGTTACAATCCAGTGAGCGTGGGGTTGTTATTTATAACTAAAGTCATCCTAACCTTAGTAGATTTACATCAAAAGTGATTTTTTGAGTGGGCTTTCAACAAGCTTAGAATCAACAAATCTTTCAATCTTTTCAATCACTTGAGTCACACTTAAATGTGTAGAATCAATAATTAATGCGTCTTCCGCCGGAACCAAGGGAGCAATACTTCGGTTTGCATCCCGCTCATCACGAGCTTTGATGTCGGCCAAAAGGCGCAGTATGCTAACATCATGACCGGCATCTTTCAACTGGTTAAAGCGTCTAGCGGCCCTTTCTTCAGCACTTGCAGTAAGAAAAATTTTAACTTGGGCTTGAGGAAATACAACAGTCCCCATATCCCTACCATCCGCTACCAAACCTGGGGCTTGTTTAAACGCACGTTGACGCCTTAACAAGGCTTCGCGCACCGCTGGAAGTGAAGCAATTTGTGACGCGACTGAGCCTACATCTTCGGTACGGATGGCTTCGGATACATCCTCGCCCTCCAACATTGTTCTGGTACCAATATCTGAAGTTTCAAAGTTTACATCTAGGCCACTGGCCAAAGGTAATAAGCCTGCTTCATCCGATGCAGGAATTTGATGATGGATTGCAGCAATAGCCAGTACACGATAAATTGCGCCACTGTCTAAAAAGTGCCAACCCAGTTTTTTTGCCAGTAAAACGCTAATAGTTCCCTTACCAGCACCACTAGGTCCATCAACAGTTATAACAGGTTCAGAATACATGCCCTCTCCTGAGTGGTGAAAATCGGGCGCAATTATACTCATTGCATATTTATAAGCAATGACACTAATGCTTCAGTTATAATTTATAACTGAAGCATTAGTCGATATTTATTAACTACACAGGGTTGCGAAACGGGTGAAATAGTCAGGAAAGGTTTTAGCGGTACACCCTGGATCATTGATTGTTACTGGTGTATCGCTTAATGCCACTAATGAAAAACACATAGCCACTCTATGGTCATTGTATGTATCGATTTCTGCATGAACCAGCTTTTGTGGTGGCGTGATCGTAATATAATCATGACCTTCTTCGACTGTCGCACCAACCTTACGTAGTTCAGTACTCATAGCCGCTAGCCTATCAGTTTCTTTAACGCGCCAGTTATAGATATTACGAATAGTGGTAGTGCCCTGAGCAAATAAAGCAGTAGTAGCAATAGTCATGGCTGCATCGGGAATATGGTTAAGATCCAAGTCCACACCTTTTAAGGGCGCCCCTTCGACTTCAATATAATCATCAGCCCAGGTTATTTTTGCGCCCATTTTTTCCAATACCTCAGCAAATTTAATATCGCCCTGAATACTGGCTTTGCCTACTCCAGTCACTTTAACCTTGCCGCCTTTTATCGCGCCAGCGGCCAAAAAATACGATGCAGAAGAAGCGTCCCCTTCGACTAAAAATTTGCCGGGTGATTGATATTGCTGACGACCTGAGACGTGAAATGTTTGGTAATTGTGATTCTCAACCTGCACACCAAATTTTGCCATCGTATCAAGGGTGATGTTGATATAGGGTTTTGAAACCAGTTCACCCACAATTTTAATATTTGAGTCATTAGCAAATAATGGTGCTGACATTAATAAAGCGGTCAAAAATTGGCTGGAAACACTGCCATCCACACTAATATCACCGCCAGTTAAAGGCTTGCCGTGAATTTTAAGCGGTGGATAACCACTATTTTTTAAATATTCAATGTGGGCCCCTGCTTGGTTTAAAGAATCAACTAGCGCACCTATGGGTCTTTCTTCCATTCTAGGCTCGCCAGTAAGGGTAAAGACTCCCTCACTGCTGGCCAAAGCAGCACACAAAGGCCGCATTGCTGTACCAGCATTACCTAAAAACAAACTCAATTCATTAGAGCTTGTAAAAGCGCCACCATTACCTGTTACCCAACATTGTGTTTTATCCGCAGATAAACGATATTTTATGCCTAATGCACTTAAAGCATTAAGCATATGATGGATATCTTCGCTGTCGAGCAAATTTGTTAGGTGAGTTTCTCCGTTGGCAAGAGCAGCCAATAATAAGGCTCGATTGGATAAACTTTTTGAGCCAGGTACATTTACCGTGCCTGATACCTGTTTAATTGGATTTAATAATAACTGTTTCATTAACCATGGCTCCTAGCGAAATCTCGCATAAATTCAGTCAGTGTACTTACACCTTCAAGTGGCATCGCATTATAGATACTAGCGCGCATACCGCCGACTATACGATGCCCTTTTAATGCTCTGAGACCTGCCTTTTCGGCTTGCTGTAAAAAAAGTTCATCAAGCTTATTATCGGCCAAATGAAAACCAACATTCATACGTGAACGAAAATCCGGATGGACTTTATTTAAATAAAAATCAGATTCATCAATACAGCGATAAAGTAGCGCGGCTTTCTCAATATTTTTTTGCTCCATGGCCGCTACTCCACCATTGGCTTTTAGCCATTTAAAGACTAAGCCGGCTAAATACCAGGCATAAGTTGGCGGTGTATTGTACATCGACTGATACTTAGTCATGGTTTGATAATGCATAAATGAAGGGGTGGTATCTCGTGCTCTGTCAAGCAAATCCTCTCTCACAATAACCACAGACAAACCTGATGGGCCAATATTTTTTTGCGCCCCAGCGTAGATCACGCCGTATTGAGATACATCAATTTGTCGAGATAAAATATTGGACGACATATCGGCCACTATCGGCACGTTACCCGTTTGCGGTAATTCGCTGATTTCTATACCTTCTACTGTTTCATTGGGGCAAAAGTGATAATAGGCAAAATCTTGCTCATCCTCATTTAATATGAGCTTAGGCACACTAACTAAACCGTCGTGAGTTTCGGTCCGGCCAACAATTTTAGCATTTAAGTATTTCTCTGCTTCATTAAATGCACCATCTGACCAAGAACCCGTCAATAGATAAGCCGCCGATTGCTCTGCAGTAGCTAAGTTCATTGGCACGGCAGAAAACTGTCCTCGCCCGCCACCATGGGCAAACAACACTGAATAGTTAGCAGGCACGTTGAGTAAATTTCTGAGGTTTTGTTCGGCTTGCTCTGCTACTTCAATAAACTCTTTACTGCGGTGGCTTATTTCCATTACCGAACAGCCCAAGTTTTGCCAATTAACAAATTCAGCTTGAGCTTTTTGCATCACTTCTACTGGCAGCATGGCTGGGCCAGCACAAAAATTGAATATTTTTGACATCTTGTTTCTACTTAGTCACTTCACTTTAGCGGTGGATACAAACAAAACGAGTGGCCTAAGCCACTCGTTTAACACTATGGATGGCGAATATTAAAGTTTAATATTCGTTTTGATAGTTTTTTTAACGTCTTTTCATAGAAGAAATAACGCTGACTTATTCAGCGTCACTATCATCCTCTTTGCCATCATCGTTGACATCTTCTTCAGTATCTACGTCAGCTGCAATGTGCTCTACAGAAGAATCAGCTAATTCTGCGTCTTCATCAAGTACATATTCGGCTTCTTCAATTTCATCGATGCGTTGCAAAGCAACGACGTGCTCACCTTCGATGGTACGAATTAAGCGCACACCTTGGGTATTACGTCCCACAGTAGAAACTTCGCTCACGCGAGTTCTTACTAGTGTACCTTTATCACTGATCAACATGATTTCGTCACTTTCGTTGACTTGCACAGCACCAACGACTTTACCGTTACGATCAGATACTTTAATCGACACTACGCCCTGAGTCGCTCGACTCTTCGCGGGGTAATCTTGCACTGGAGTACGTTTACCAAAGCCGTTTTCAGTAGCAGTCAAAATTGCACCTTCACCTTGAGGTACAATCAACGACACCACTTTTTGTCCGTCTTGCATTCTGATACCACGAACACCGGTAGCTGTTCTACCCATAGGGCGTAAAGCCAACATTTCTTCGCCAGTTTCTGGATCAAGTTTCACTTCGCCAGTTTCAGAATCACGTTGTTTTTCATTAAATCTGACCACTTTACCGGCGTCAGAGAACAACATGATGTCGTTACTACCATTGGTAATATCAACACCAATTAACTCATCCCCATCATTCAAGTTAACTGCAATAATGCCGTTTGAACGTGGACGTGAATATTGAGTAAGTGGCGTTTTCTTAACGGTACCGTTGGCAGTAGCCATCAATACATATTTGCCTTCTTCAAACTCTTTGATTGGCAAAATTGCAGTAATACGCTCGTTTTCTTCTAAAGGAAGAATATTGACAATGGGACGACCGCGGGCATTTCGGCTCGCCAGTGGTAACTGATACACCTTCAACCAATACAAACGGCCACGGGTAGAGAAGCACAAGATATGGTCATGAGTATTAGCAACTAACAATTTCTCAATAAAGTCTTCGTCTTTCATCTTAGTCGCTGATTTACCACGACCACCACGACGCTGAGATTCATAATCAGTGAGTTTTTGATATTTCACATAACCTTCATGAGATAAGGTCACTACAACCTCTTCCTGCTCAATTAAGTCTTCGATGTCGATATCGTGTGAAGCAGAGGTGATTTCGGTACGACGTGCGTCACCGTATTCATCACGTATTTTTTCTAGCTCTTCACGGATAACTTCCATTAAACGCTCTGGGCTACCAAGGATGTGCAACAACTCGGCAATAATGACTAACAAGTCTTGATATTCAGATAAGATTTTATCGTGTTCTAAACCAGTTAGTTTGTTAAGACGTAAATCTAATATGGCTTGGGCTTGTTGTTCGGTTAGATAATATTGATTATCACGAATGCCATATTGCGGCTCTAACCAGTCAGGACGTGCGGCATTGTTACCAGCACGTTCCAACATTTCAGCCACATCACCTAAAGCCCAACCTTGTGCGGTTAAGGCAACTTTGGCTTCAGCTGGGCTTTTAGAGGCTTTAATCAAGGCAATAATCGGGTCGATATTGACTAAAGCAATAGCCAAACCTTCCAACAAATGCGCACGCTCACGCGCCTTTTTCAATTCATATACAGTACGACGGGTCACTACTTCGCGACGATGCAGGATAAAGGCTTTCAAAATATCCAATAAATTGAATATCTTCGGCTGGGTCTTATCCAGTGCCACCATGTTAATACCAAACACGGTTTGCATCTGAGTTTGAGTATATAAATGGTTTAATAAAACTTCGGCAGATTCGTTACGTCGTACTTCGACCACGATACGCATACCGTCTTTATCAGACTCGTCACGCAGGGCTGAAATACCTTCGATCTTTTTCTCTTTAACCAGTTCAGCAATTTTTTCAATCAAGCGAGCTTTGTTCACCTGATAAGGAATTTCATGCACGATGATGGTTTCTTTGCCGTTGGCTTCGGTTTCGATTTCAGCGCGAGCGCGCATATAGATCTTGCCACGACCAGTGCGATAAGCGTCTTCGATCCCCTTACGCCCACTAATAATAGCGGCAGTTGGGAAATCAGGACCTGGAATATAGGTCATCAGCTCTTCAATGGTGAGCTCTGGCTTATCCACTAGGGCAATACAACCGTTAACCACTTCAGTAAGGTTATGAGGCGGAATGTTCGTCGCCATACCTACCGCAATACCTGATGAACCATTGATCAGTAAGTTTGGTACTTTAGTGGGTAATACATCAGGGATGAATTCTGTACCATCGTAGTTAGGTACAAAGTTGACAGTTTCTTTATCTAAGTCGGCTAATAATTCGTGAGCTATTTTAGCCATCCGAATTTCGGTATAACGCATGGCCGCAGCCGAGTCGCCATCTACCGAACCAAAGTTACCCTGACCATCAACCAACATATAACGTAAGGAAAAGGGCTGAGCCATACGTACAATGGTGTCGTATACGGCTGAGTCACCATGAGGATGGTATTTACCTATTACGTCACCGACTACACGAGCCGATTTTTTATAAGGTTTATTAAAATCATTTTTAAGTTCATTCATGGCAAATAAAACGCGGCGATGCACCGGTTTTAAACCATCTCTCACGTCAGGCAGCGCCCTGCCTACAATAACGCTCATCGCGTAATCGAGATAAGAGTTCTTAAGTTCTTCTTCGATATTAATGGGAAGAATTTCTTGGGCGTGATCAGTCATATACAGCCTTGTCCCTAGTCATTATTATTGGAGTATGTATGTAAAAAATTTCGCGTTATATCTACTAAGCTAGGATTTTGAAAAGATATAAACATGCAAGCTAAAGTACCTCGTTAAACATCCGCTCGATTCTACCATTGCCTAACAAAAATAAACAGTCAGATATCGCCAATACCCTTCATTCTGGAAACTGTTCATTTGTTGGCTGCACTCATTCGCCTTAATCACCTGATGACTTAAGCTCATGGGGTCTCATTCATTTGCAGCCACAATGCAATTCTAAGGTTAAGGGATATCTATTGTGCACCGTCAGCCGCAAAATCTTGGTCGATAATTGTTTTTACAGTAGATACCCTTTTAACTAGCTGGCTATAATGGCGACAATTAGAAATAGGATAAATAGATGGCACATTCACAAAACGTCGATCCAATAGAAATTCAAAAATTTTCCGAGCTTGCCAGTCGTTGGTGGGATCTTGAAGGAGAATTCAAACCTTTACATCAAATTAATCCTCTGCGTACTGATTTTATTATGCAACATACGGCGGGGCTCTCTGGCAAAAAGGTGATTGACGTAGGTTGTGGTGGCGGCATCTTAGCCGAAAGCATGGCCAAACATGGTGCGAAGGTAACCGGTATTGATATGGGCGAAGCACCACTTGAAATAGCACGTTTACATGGTTTGGAATCCAGCGTAGAAGTTGACTATCAGCAATCCACTGCTGAAGAATTTGCCGCTACTCATCAGGCCCATTTTGATGTGGTGACTTGTATGGAAATGCTCGAACATGTACCCGACCCCGAATCCGTAGTACAAGCGTGTTTTGCCTTGGTAAAACCGGGGGGGCACGTATTTTTTTCGACCTTAAATCGAAATATCAAATCTTATTTGATGGCCATAGTAGGCGCGGAATACATACTAGGCTTAGTGCCTAAGGGTACCCATCAGCACAACAAATTTATTAAACCTTCTGAATTGATGGCCTGGTTAGACAAAACCCCACTCGTCGTAAAACATATGACCGGTTTACACATGGATATCTTGAGTCAGCAATATTATTTATCCACCCAGAATGTCGATGTGAATTACATTATTCATTCTCAGAACAGTGTTTAATTAGTGTCAGGTTCTTTTGCAGGTGTGTTATTTGATCTGGATGGTACTTTGCTCGATACGGCGCGAGATTTAGGCAGTGCTTTAAATAGTTTATTGGCACAAATGCAACGACCTTTAATAGCCTACGCCGATTATCGCAAAATCGCCTCTGATGGTGCAAAGGGTATGCTTGAATTAGGTTTTGGTGATGAATTAAAAACACTCGACTTTCAAAACCTACATCAGAAGTTTTTAGATTATTATGCCACTCACATCTGTGTCGATACTTGCTATTTTGACGGCGTTGAAAAGTTATTAACTGAGCTGAATTACAAATCAATCCCTTGGGGCATAGTCACCAATAAACCCGGCGATTTAACCACGCAATTACTAACTTATTTTCCCTTATTAGCCCAATGCCATGTGGTTGTCAGTGGTGATACCTTGGCAGAGCGTAAACCTCACCCCCTACCACTGTTGTATGCTGCACAAAAACTCAACCTAGAGGTCAATCAACTCTGCTATGTGGGTGATGCATTAAGGGATATTCAAGCAGCACAAGCGGCTAATATCACCAGTGTAATTGCTCAATATGGTTATATTGAGCACCTCGACCAACTTAGCGATTGGCAAGCTGATTTACATATTTCACAGGCGAGCGACTTATTAGTTTATTGCTGATCCAAACAGCAATTTGGCCAAAAGCTAAACATCTTTTTTTGCTATCTGAGTATTATGAAAATACGATATATAGTGTTTTTATATGTCAACTAACACTATATATCGATAAAACATAAAACTTCAGTTTTTGTGACTAAAATATTTTATACTAAATTTTAGTTTAATTTTTTACTTGCATTTGCCTTAACTGCACTAAGAAACGCTTTTTTAGGTGAGTCACTACTAACCTATTTCCAAATGCACCAAGTATGAGCACCTCAACACTATATATTGGGTTGCATTGCGATAAAAACCTCACTATCTTGTGTTCTGCTCTCAACTACTCCACCAACAAAAGACGGTAGCTTTGTCTGCCTTATATGTCTGCCATAAACGAGTAATGAGTGACAATCTATTGATGGGCTAAGGGGTGCGCTAAACCACTATCCATTTTTCACGCTAATTATAAAAAGAACGGCATCAACATGAATAATAATCTCTACGTCACTAAACGAAACGGCGAACGCGAAATTATCGATTTAGACAAAATCCACCAAGTAGTAGAGTGGGCAGCCAAAGATCTGCATAACGTGTCGGTTTCACAAGTTGAAATTAAGGCACATATTCAGTTCTATGACGGCATAAAAACCGCTGATATTCATGAAACGTTGATCCGTTCTGCAGCAGATTTAATCTCTACCGACAGCCCTGATTATCAATATATGGCTGCGCGTTTAGCCATTTTCCATTTACGTAAAAAAGCCTACGGCCGTTTTGAGCCCCCTAGCCTGTTTGAACAGGTGAATATGATGGTGGCTAAGGGTAAATATGATAAACATTTACTCGAAGACTATAGCGAAGCTGAATTTAATGAAATGAACGATTACATTGATCATTGGCGCGATATGAATTTCAGTTATGCCGCGGTTAAGCAGCTTGAAGGTAAATACTTAGTGCAGAACCGTGTCACTGGCGAAATATACGAAAGTGCCCAGTTTTTATATATTTTAGTAGCCGCATGTTTGTTTGCTAACTACGAAAAAGCCACGCGTATGGATTACGTTAAGCGCTTTTACGATGCCACCTCTAAATTCAAAATATCCTTACCTACGCCAATTATGGCTGGGGTCAGAACCCCTACTCGTCAATTCAGCTCTTGTGTATTAATTGAAGCCGGTGACAGTTTAGATTCGATTAACGCTACCGCCAGTGCAATAGTTAAATACGTCAGCCAACGTGCCGGAATCGGAGTTAACGCCGGTCGTATTCGTGCCCTAGGTAGCCCTATTCGTGGTGGTGAAGCTTTCCATACGGGTTGTATACCGTTTTACAAACATTTCCAAACAGCAGTAAAAAGCTGTTCACAAGGTGGTGTCCGTGGCGGCGCCGCAACCTTGTTTTATCCTTTATGGCATCTTGAAGTTGAATCACTGTTAGTGCTTAAAAACAACCGCGGAGTCGAAGAAAACCGCGTACGTCATCTTGATTACGGCGTGCAGTTCAACAAGTTAATGTATACCCGCTTAATTAAAGATTCACACATCACCCTGTTCAGCCCTTCAGATGTACCGGGGTTGTATGATGCATTTTTTGCCGATCAGGATGAATTTGAAAAGCTTTATGTACAATACGAACAAGACAGCAGTATTCGTAAAAAGCAGATCAAAGCCATTGAGCTATTTAGTTTGTTTATGCAAGAGCGCGCCAGTACTGGCCGTATCTATCTGCAAAACGTGGATCACTGTAATACTCACAGCCCCTTTAATCCCAAATTAGCACCAGTACGTCAAAGTAATCTGTGTTTAGAAATCGCCTTACCCACTAAACCATTGCAACACGTTAATGATGAAAATGGTGAAATTGCCCTATGTACCCTTTCAGCCTTTAACTTAGGTGCAATTGAAAGCTTGGATGATTTTGCCGAAATGGCTGACTTATCGGTACGCGCTTTAGATAGTTTGCTCGATTATCAAGATTACCCCGTACCTGCGGCGTTTAACGCCACTATGGGTCGTCGTACACTGGGTATAGGTGTGATCAACTTTGCTTATTATTTAGCTAAAAATGGCGTTAAATATTCCGATGGCAGCGCTAATGGCTTAGTACACCGTACTTTTGAAGCGATTCAATATCACTTGATGCGCGCTTCGTGTAACTTGGCAAAAGAAAAAGGTGCTTGTCCTAAATTTAATGAAACCACCTATTATCAGGGGTTGATGCCCATTGATACCTACAAAAAAGAACTCGATAAAATCTGTAACGAGCCTCTGCATTGCGACTGGGACAGCTTACGTGCTGACATCAAGCAATATGGCTTACGTAACAGTACCTTATCTGCCTTGATGCCTTCAGAAACCTCATCGCAAATATCCAATGCAACTAATGGTATTGAACCACCTCGTGGTCATATCAGTGTAAAATCCAGTAAAGATGGTGTACTTAAACAAGTAGTACCCGAATACGAGCGTTTAAAAGACAAATACGAATTACTTTGGGATTTACCCTCAAACGATGGTTACTTGCAGCTTACCGGTATTATGCAGAAGTTTATCGATCAAACTATCTCAGCTAATACCAGTTACGACCCTAACAAATATGAGGGGGGTAAGGTGCCCATGAAGCTACTCATTCAAGACCTGCTTACCACCTATAAACTAGGTATCAAAACCTTGTATTACCATAACACCCGTGATGGCGCGTCAGATGCATCGCAACAAGCCTTACCTACCCAAAAAGCACTTGCTCAAGAAGTAGTGGTAGAAGAAGACGACGATTGTGCCGGCGGCGCTTGTAAAATATAAGTTCAAATAAGCCACCCTATTGGGTGGCATTGCTATTTACTCTGTTATGGCCTGAATACCCAAATGAAATATACAACTTTTAATCAAAAAAATAATAATCCTCTGACCGAACCGATGTTTTTTGGTAATCCCGTTAATGTGGCGCGTTATGATCAACAAAAACATCAGATTTTCGAAAAACTCATCGAAAAACAAATCTCTTTTTTCTGGCGTCCTGAAGAAGTTGATGTCAGCAAAGACAGGGTGGATTTTCAAAAATTAAGTGATTCAGAAAAGCATATTTTTATTTCTAACTTAAAATATCAAACTTTGCTTGATTCAATTCAAGGTCGTAGCCCTAACATCGCCTTCTTGCCCATATTATCACTACCCGAGCTAGAAACTTGGGTAGAAACTTGGTCGTTTTTTGAAACCATTCACTCACGCTCTTATACCCATATATTGCGTAATTTATTTGGTGATCCCAGCAGTATTTTCAACGACATCGTTGAAAATGAAGAAATTAAAAAACGCGCGGCTGATATTTCAAAATACTACGATGATTTGATTTTTGCCACGCAACTATGGCAAACCTTAGGTGAAGGAGTACATACCATTAGTGGTTGTAGTTACAACATCACCATGCGCGAATTAAAGAAAAAATTGTATCTGTGCATGAACTCAGTAAACGCCCTAGAGGCCATTCGCTTTTACGTCTCCTTTGCTTGTACTTTTGCTTTTGCTGAGCGTGAGTTGATGGAAGGTAATTCCAAGATTATTCGTTTGATTGCTCGTGACGAAAACCTACATCTTACCTCTACCCAGCACATACTCAACCTATGGGCTAAGGGTAAAGACGACCCAGAAATGGTTGAAATAGCTGAAGAATGTAAAGAAGAAGCCACTGAGATATTTTTAAACGCGGTCAGACAAGAAAAAGAATGGGCCGCTTACCTGTTTAAACAAGGTTCGATGATTGGTTTAAACAAAGAAATCCTCTGTCAATACGTTGAATTTATTGCTAATCACCGCATGTCGGCCATTGGTTTAGGGCAGCCTTTTGCAATAAAAAGTAATCCTCTCCCCTGGATGAATAACTATCTTAATTCTGACAACGTACAGGTTGCTCCACAAGAATCGGAAATAAGCTCTTATTTAGTCGGACAAATAGACTCAGAAGTTAACGCTGAAGACTTCGGGGACTTTGATCTTTAATTGCTATGAGTAACAACAAGGACAGTTTGTTGGTTGCGATTAAAGATCATGAAACTGTTCAGCATAAAGCTCAAAAGACCTTACTCGAAAGCATCGAGCTCAAGGAGATACCGGTGCATTTTCATTGTCGTGAAGGGTATTGCGGCGCCTGTCGTACTAAGTTAATCAAAGGCGAAGTGGAATATTTAACCTTTCCCCTCGCCTATATTGATGATGATGAAATCCTTCCCTGCTGCTGTTATCCCACTTCAGATATAGAAATAGAATTGGCTTAGCTAGTTTCTAGTTTCTAGTTTCTAGTTTCTAGTTTCTAGTTTCTAGTTTCTAGTTTCTAGTTTCTAGTTTCTAGTTTCTAGTTTCTAAAATATTATTCCATCAAAAATTAAGTACTAATCAACTAACTGATACTCATCGCGCAAGATCTGAATAATTTCAGCTTTGGGATTTTCGCTCAGTACAATCGTTTTGCCGGTAATTTTTTCCGCAATACCGATATAAGTGCGAGATATATCCATTAATACTTCAACAGGTAAGGCATTATCACGGGCTAAAGCTTCACGCTCTGGCATACGATCTTTGTTTAATAGTATATCTGGATCGGGGAAGTGATTTAACAATAACTGCCTAAAACCTTCTTTAGAATTTTCGACAATTTTGCCTTGGCTGTATTGTTCAGCATCCCAGATACGTGAAGAATCTGGTGTGCCTACTTCATCCATGTAGATCAGTTTAGGCTTGCCCTGTAAATCGTTGACGTAACCAAATTCAAACTTAGTATCCACAAAAATTTGCCCAAGTTTGGCCAACTCATTGCTAATAACATTAAAGCCTTCGCTCAGTAACTTTTCATAGAGACTGATATCCTTGGCTGAATCGAAGTTAAAGGCATGGTAATGATCAGCAATATTCTGCCGTGTCACGTTCACATCGTCAGCTTCAGGTACACCGGGAATATTGCGCAAAATCCCTTTAGTCGACGGGGTAAAGAGTAATTCAGTTAACTTTCCGTCACGAGCTAAACCTTCAGGAAGAGTAATACCACAAAATTTACGTTCACCTTTTGCATAGGCGCGCCACATAGAGCCGGTAATATATTGACGGCAAATCGCCTCTATTAACACGGGTTTAGCTTTTTGCACTATCCACACAAATGGATGAGGGATATCTAGAATATGGCTGTCTGCCAAGCCTTGTTGTTTGAACAAATCAAACCAATGATTAGAAATAGCATTTAAGGCAGCGCCTTTACCTGGCACGCCATTTAAACCCCCTTCCCCATGCCAAATACAATCAAAGGCCGAAATACGATCACTGATCACCATGATCGCTAAAGGGGTATCTAAGGGTACCTGATAGCCTTTTTGTTTTATCAAACGTTGACTGTCTTGCGCCGTTAACCAGTATACGGAACGAACTTTGCCACTGTGTACAGGAAGCTCTGTACGGATAGGTAGATCATTGTTAATTGCGAGTATTTTATCGGTCAGAGACATAACAAGAGGGGTTCCTAACAAAAATCAAAAGGTATAAATGGGCAATGAAAATGGACAAGCTATTAAACAAAATACCATTCATCAGTTAATTAATGAATGGCATAATTCTAACTGAATTCTTAGATATCGAGGTCGTCAGCGGCCATGTTACGTGAAAAAACCTGATACAAATCCGTCAACTTGGTAACAGTAAAGGCTTTGTTTTCTTCATCTAACAGGGTAATTAAGGTTTTTTCACCAGCATCGCTTAATTTAAAACGATACTCTTCGGTGTCTAAATTCAATGCATTTTCATTTTTAGACCACAGATTACTCCACCACCCACCTTCAGCACCATTGTATTTAACAAATAGTAGGCCGTTAGATTGATCATAATCTTTTACATCAAAACCCAGCTTTCTTAATACCAATAACAATCTTGGCCAAGCTACATCATATTCAGCATCCACTACATAGGCAGGCTCACCATCTGCATCCACACCCACTTCCATCGCCAAGCCTTGACGAATTTTTTGAATACGCTGAGCCGTAGCCAAACGTATTTCATGTTCATAATGATTGATAACCTGATTCAGAATATCCGCTTCCTGACGCCTAACATCTTTAGCTTGCGTTATTTCATCCGCAACCTGAGAGAGTTTTTCTTTATACTCAACCAGTGAAACACTGAGTGACGCTATGCGGCCGTGGGGTTTTAACTCTAAATTAAATTCAAAACGCTGACCGACACTACGCTCACTCACAGACCAACTATACCAATGTTCGTCTTTTTCCGTGAACATCATCCAATCTGAAATGAGTTGTTGTTTTTCGCGATCAAAAGATTGCACACCTATGCCTTGGTCTTCCAAAAACGCCAACAAAGAATTCCAAATAGTGGTATCTAAGGGCTGACTATCATCAACTTTGTCAAACCACACAGTAGCTTGTTTAGAGCCTTCTTCCACGTGGGAACCAGTCACCAAGGGCAATACTAAAGCGGGTGAAAGTACACTCAGCTCTTGCCCCATATGATTGCGTGGTGCCTCCGCGCCCAAACTTGGTAATTTATAGGTATCATTAAAATTAGGGGTATCGATATCACTGGGGATACTAATTTGCTGACCAGGTTGTTCTTTTAAATACTCAAAACTACCACTGGCAATTTCTCGCTCTTCTACAGAGCTACAGGCAGTTAACAAGGTAAAAGATACCAAACTGCTGACAAAAAGCTTAGATGTCATGCTATCTCCTTAAAATAATACGCCAGAACTGCGCATGACTTGTTCAATATGTTGTTGACTCTTTAGTTCAGATTCGACTAAAGGGAGTCGTAAAAATGCAGACTTCATGAGCCCCATCCTATAAAGCGCCCATTTTGGCAACACCGGATTGGGTTCAATAAATAATGCTGTGTGTAGTGAAGCTATTTTGTTATCAATTTGTTTAGCAAGCTCAAAATTACCTGCCAATGCAGCCTCACAAATCTGAGACATCTGTTTTGGCACTAGGTTCGCCGTTACCGAAATTACACCGTGACCACCTGCACATAAAAATTCACAACTACTTTGATCATCACCACTTAACAGCACAAAATCCTTAGGTAGCAATTTTTGCATGGTTTTCAAGCGTGAGATATCGCCAGTTGCATCTTTTAATCCCACAATTTTGGGATGAACAGCTAACTCAGCGACCGTTTCCGGCAGCATGTCAGTGACCGTTCTGCCGGGTACATTATATAACAACACGGGTAAATCAGTGGCATCGGCCACTGCATTAAAGTGCGCAACTAAACCTCTTTGTTGTGGTTTGTTGTAATATGGTACTACGCTCAAAAAGCCGTCGATGCCACTATCTGCCAGTTGTTCGCTCAAAAATATGGCTTCTGCTGTTGAGTTGGCACCACTGCCAGCGATAACCGGGATCTTACCCTGAGAAAACTCAACAACACGTTTGACAACTTCAATATGCTCATCAAAAGGTAAGGTTGCTGATTCACCTGTCGTGCCCACTGCCACTATGCCATGAGTGCCATTTTCAATATGAAAATCAACCAAACTACGCAACGCGGAATAATCGATATTACCACTACTATCCATTGGGGTAACGAGTGCTACATAACTACCAGTAAACATGCCTTCTCCTGAAAAAATTCGCGCCTAATGGTAATGACCTAAGCCACTAAAAACAAGCAATGAATACGGGTTTCGGGCTCTTATAGCCAAAATCATTGGAATTGCACGGCGGCGGCAAATGAGTGAGCCCCCATGTGCTTAGTTTACTCAGTGATTTAAGCGAATGTGTGGGAATGAATGCAGTCGACAATGGCACAGTTTCAAGATTGAGGGAGATATAACCAAAGCAACTTGAAGCTGGATTAATATAGCTAAATTCAGGTATGTTATAGCCAAGACTGGCTCAATTAAACGAAGAAACAATGACCCAACAATTAATAGTCACCATTTTGGGCAACGACAAATTTGGAATGTTAAGTGCGATCGCTGAAACCGTGTGTGAAGTAGGCTGCAATATCCTTGACAGCCGGCAAGCAGTGTTTGGTCAGGATTTTTCCCTCACGATGATTATCGAAGGCAGTCAAGCTGCTATCGCTAAAGCAGAGTTTGCTATTCCACAAACCTGTCAAAAGCTTGAATTATTGTGTTTGATGAAACGCACTAAAAGGCATAATAAACAAAATCTTGAACATATCGCTGATGTCAGCATCAAGGGTGAAAATGCCACAGGGGTAATTAAAAAAATTACCGGCTTTTTTACTCAATTTACCATTTCAGTCAGTGCTTTTCGTTTAAAAACCTTAAAAAACCCCAATGAAGTATATGCGGCACCTGAACATATGAAATGTAAGATGGTGGTTTCTATTCCTCATACTATATCAGTAGAGGACGTTGAAGCAGCCTTTCAGACCTTAATGGCAGAACTTAATCTGCAAGGCTCCATTAAACTTAATCATTAAGTGGTCATTGCCATCAACCCACAAGCAATAGGAATAGTCATGCAGATGTTACAAGTAGGCGAGCAAGTTGCTGAATTTTCGTTAGCCGATGAAAACAACCATCAGGTTTCATTAAGTCAATTACGCGGCAAAAAAGTTTTATTGTATTTTTACCCTAAAGCCATGACACCGGGCTGCACAATTCAAGCCCAAGGTCTGCGTGATAGCAAAACTGAGCTCGACAAACACAATGTAGTGGTATTTGGTATCAGTCCAGATGCAGTAAAAAGACTGCCTAAGTTTATTGAAAAACAGCAACTTAATTTCTCGCTGTTATCCGACGAAGATCACAGTATAGCCGATACTTTTGGCGTCTGGGGGCCTAAAAAGTTTATGGGCAGAGAATTTGATGGCATCCATCGCATCAGTTTTTTACTCGATGAAAACGGCAAGGTAGCACAAGTATTTGATAAATTTACCACCAAAAATCATCATGAAGTGGTATTAGATTATCTGAATTCGAAATAAGCTTCCTAGATTAATAAACCATTAAAAAAGGACAGCCTTGGCTGTCCTTAGTTTTATTATCTTAAGCTCAGACCTGCGCTACAGGATCAGCGGGTTTTGGCCCAGACCACGCACTACTTACTGCTTTAACGAGTGTTGCTAATGGGATAGCAAAAAATACGCCCCAAAAGCCCCATAAACCACCAAAAAACAAGACTGCGATGATGATATAAATCGGATGTAAACTCACCGCTTCAGAGAATAAAATCGGCACTAATACATTGCCATCTAACGCCTGAATAATGCCGTAGGCCACCATCAAATACCAAAATTCCGGGCTAATGCCCCACTGGAACAAAGCAACAATAGCCACAGGTATAGTCACCACCGCAGCCCCGATATAAGGAATGAGTACCGAAAACCCCACTAAAACCCCAAGTAACAAGGCATAACGTAAATCCATAAAAGCAAAAGTAATGGCTGATACCGCTCCTACAATGATGATCTCGGTCACTTTGCCTCGGATATAGTTGGCAATTTGGGTATTCATTTCAGTGCCAACCTGCTTAATTAAGCGTCTTTCGGTGGGTAATAAACCCGTAAAGTTTTGCACTAATTCGGTTTTATCTTTGAGCATAAAAAACACCATCAAGGGAACAAGTATTAGGTAAATCAACAACATGCCGATACCCGCCAATGAACTAAAAGACGCCGAAAGTAATTTTTCTGCAAAGGCCACAATTTTTACGTTAACGCCATCCAACATATTTTGAATATGCGTCAATTGCACCAATTCTGGATAGTGTTCGGGTAGATGTAACAACCAGTCCTGACCACCTGCCCAAATTTGTGGCGTTTCTTTAATAAGATTAATGCTTTGCTGTGTAATGACTGGTACCACACCAATAAAGGTCAAAATACACACACTCACAAAACCACACATCACCAAGATGGTAGCCAATCCCCGCGACAAGCCCATTGCCGCCAATTTACTCACCGGCCAGTCTAATAAATAAGCAATAACAGCCGCCACAATCGCCGGCATTAAAATCCCTCCCCACATCAGTAAAAGTAAGGAAGATACTAACAACATGATCAATAACATGGCTGAATCAGGATCAGAAAATTTTCGCTTATACCAGCGTTCAAAAAGACGAAACATTGAAATTCCTTGCAAATCGATAGTGAGACGGGGAACTGAATATTAATTATACAAACTAGTACATCATGATAACGTGGCTTGCATACAATTGATAAGGGATTAGATAATTTTTAATTGAGCTCAACAAAAACAAAATTTACTTGGTAAGATAATACAATGAACTTATGGTAGAAACTTAGGTTCATAGTGGGGCTTTATATTAAAAAGTTGTT
>NZ_LSNE01000005.1:276498-279948 GCF_001565895.1 Paraglaciecola hydrolytica | reverse complement strand
GTACAGTAGCTAAACAATTTGCCTTCAATTTTTCATACGGATAGCATTACCAGATAATTCAATGATTAAAAAATTTTTCCGATTAAAACTAGTAGCACTGAGTATATTGTTAGGCGGTGGATTTTATGCCGACGCTAACAATAAAAAAAATGAATTACCGGAAATTGGCGTAGTTGCTTCCAGTGCCATTAGTTTAGATAAAGAGATGTTAATTGGTGATGCCTTGATGCGCCAATTGCGCAGCCAAGCACCGGTTATCAATGATCCTTTATTGGATGAATATATCCAAGATTTGGGTAATCGTTTGGTTGCCCAAGCCGACGATGTAAAATTCCCCTTTACCTTCTTTTTGCTCAATAGCCCTGACATAAACGCATTTGCCTTTTTTGGTGGCCACGTCGGTGTGCATTCTGGTTTAATCTTTAATGCCAAAAATGAATCTGAACTCGCATCGGTGTTAGCTCACGAAGTCAGCCACGTTACTCAACGGCACATCGCCAGAAGCATAGAAGAACGCCAAAAATCTGCACCGCTACAAATAGCCTCAATGTTAGGTGGGATTTTATTAGCAATGGCCAATCCTGAAGCAGGCATGGCGGCAATTTCAGCAGGTAGTGCGGCGTCTCAACAAGCTTCAATTAATTATACTCGGCAAAATGAAAAAGAAGCGGATAGGATTGGCATACGTATACTCGCACAAGCGGGTTTTGATCCTAATGGCGCCAGTGGATTCTTTTCTACCTTAACGGAAAAAAGTCGTCTCAAATCGGCCCCTATGGCATTCTTAATGACTCACCCTATGCCTGAATCCAGGGTGGCGGATGCTAGAAGTCGCGCCGCCACATACAATGTTGGCACTATCCCCGAAAGCTTGAGTTTTCATTTAGCTAAATCGCGGATTTTAGCCCGCTATTATGCAAAACCTGATTATAACATTGAGTATTTTTCTGCCGCGCTGGCAAAAGATTCCTATGTTTTTAAACAAGCCGCTGAATATGGTTTGGCTTTGTCCTATTTAGCGAATAAACAATACAGCCAAGCCCAAAGCTTGATTGCTAATTTGTTAGAATCCGATCCTGATAACTTGTTTTATCTTGATGTATTTACTGACATCGCCATAGAAACAAAACAATTTGAATCCGCTATTAACCGTTTGAGTTCGCAGACTGCACATAATCCACGCAATCAGGTACTGGTGCTTAACTTGGCTAACGTATTAATAAAAGACAAACAATATGCCAAAGCCGTTAGTCTGCTAAAAGATTTTTTACTGCTCAAACCGAACAATATGCTGGCCTATGACTTGTTGTCGGACGCTTACTTAGGCGGACAGCAACCACTAGAGATGCACCAAGTAAAAGCGGAAGTATTTGCCTTAGTCGCAGCTTACCCTCGTGCTATTGACGAGTTGCAAAGTGCTTATAATTATGCGGGCGAAAAACAGCTTGAAAAACAAAGGATCAGAGCGCGCATAGAACAATTCCGTGATGCGCAGGAAAAACTACGAACCCTGTAACTTGGTAATTACGCGTAGTAAACTAGCTGCGCTTTGCTCACCTTTTAGCTCACGCACAATTTTACCTTGTGGATCAATAATTAAGGTGTGGGGTAAGGTCTTAGGCATTTGTTGCCAAGGTGTGGCGCTAATTTCAGCTAAAATCGGAAACTCAATGTTATGTTGCTCACGTAGAGCAAGGAGTTGTTGTTGATTTAAGGTATCAAAACTCACTGCAAACATCGCTATCTGTTTGTTTTCACGATAAAATTCATTGAGTTCTGGTATTTCCCGTAAACAAGGCGCACACCACTGTGCAAAATAATTAACTACCACCCACTGCCCATGTAAATCACGCCATTGTTTAGATTCGCCATCAAGGGTGACAAAATCCACTTTAAACAACAAATTAACACTTAAACCGGCCACCACAGCACACACAGCCAGTAAAGCTAACAACGCTTTTTTCATCTAAATTATCACCCTTGTTTTGTGGTCTTAGTTCAATACAGGTTACACTAGGCAAATGTTTAATTATAGAAAATGCCCCTATGTCTGAACTCATTATTTATCATAACAATCGTTGTTCAAAAAGCAGACAAACTCTGCAACTACTTGAACAACATAACAAAAAACCGACTATTGTCGAATATTTAAAAAATCCGCCTAGCTTTGCTGAATTACAAAAAATCATTCTAATGCTAGGTTTCACCAGCGCACGTCAATTGATGCGTAGCGGCGAGGAAATCTATAAAAGTGCACAACTCGCGTCACCTGAACTATCTGAAACCCAACTGATTGAAGCTATGCTCACGCATCCAAATTTAATCGAACGTCCTATCGTTATTTATCAGGGCAAAGCGGCACTGGGTCGTCCACCAGAAAATGTATTAAGCCTATTATGAAAGATGTGCTGATTTTATATTACAGTTGCCACGGTGCAACTCAAGCGATGGCCAATAAAATCGCTTTAGGAGTTGAACAAGCTGGTTTATCTGCGCGGCTTCGCACCGTTCCAGAAGTCAGTAGTAATATTGGTGAAACGCAGGCAAGTGTGCCGCAGCAAGGTGACCCCTATGTCTGTATACAAGACTTACACGAGTGCTGCGCACTAGCATTAGGCAGCCCTACCCGTTTTGGTAATATGGCCGCGCCTTTAAAATACTTTTTAGATCAAACTAGTCGCGAATGGTTGTCAGGCACTTTAGAAGGAAAACCAGCCTGTGTTTTTACCTCTACAGCCAGTATGCACGGTGGCCAAGAAAGCACCTTACTCAGTATGATGTTACCTTTATTGCATCATGGTATGTTGATATGTGGTCTACCCTATTCCTTACCCCAATTGCACACTACCATGACAGGTGGCAGCCCTTATGGTGTCAGCCATTTAGCGCAAAAAAACAGTCCCAACATGCTAAGCCAAGATGAAATCAGTTTGTGTATCGCACAAGGCAAACGTCTGGCAATATTTGCCAAACAATTAGGATAAACCATGAAATTTACCACCCTTTTTTATCAACGTTTGGCCCTGAGCAGTTATTTTTTATTATTTGTTTGGTTAGTTATCTGGCACTTTATGCTGACACCCGATAAATCGACTTCTACCCTATTTACCCTGTTATTTTGGATAGTGCCTATAACCTTACCCCTAAAAGGTTTAATCCAGGGCAAACCCTATACCTATGCTTGGACCAACTTTATTGTGATGTACTATCTGCTACATGGCCTTACCGCGGTTTATGCGGTAGAGGGCGAACGATTTTATGCTTTTATCGAAATTGTTTTATGTTGTGGTCTGTTTACCGGTTGTAGCTACTATGCAAGGTTACGAGGGCGTGAACTCGGCCTTGGCATTCGTAAATTAAAAGATGAATTACGCGAAGAACAAGAAGCCTTCGAGAGTCATAAACAAAAGCCATAGGTAAGAGAAAAATCATGCTTAACAATCGTTGTTT
>NZ_LSNE01000005.1:232367-276305 GCF_001565895.1 Paraglaciecola hydrolytica | reverse complement strand
GTCCCACACCGCCTGGTAACGGCGGGCCTGGCAATACAATATCGTTAAGCCCGAAAATCAGCGAAGATGGCATCAATATCTTTTACCCAGATGTATTTCAAGTAAATCAGCCCGTCAGTTTTGCCATCACTGCGGGTAACAATTCCCTTAAATCTGTTACATGGCAACAAAGTAGTGGCCCACAATTGAATTTTTTAGCGGCTAACAGCCAGCTTATCAGTTTCGATATTCCTGCTGCAGGTACTTACAACCTTGAGTTAAGAGTACTTACCCAAGCCAATATCACTATTACTAAAAGCCTGAGCTTTAGCGCAGTAGAAAGCCCCAACGCGCTGGTTAGTGTCAGACTTGATCATACGGCAGTGGAACAAGCTAAAGTCTCACTACGAGTTGATAGTTCAGCACAAGCGTCGAACAAAACCATCTCTTCAATAAGTTGGCAACAAACCGCTGGTCCTGCAGCCGTTGAACTAAGCACAAATGAACATTATTTATTTTTTACTGCACCCAATGTGACACAAGATACGCTGCTGGAATTTACTGCAAAGATTAATTTTAGCGACAGTAGTACCGGTTCTGACAGTAGTTTTGTCTTAGTTAAAAATGCCAATATCAATAGTGAAGGCTATTTTCCTAAATATGCTGAACGCATTGTCAGCCCAGATGTCTTCGCCTTTAATCCACAAGGTAAGTATGCCGCTGCGCTGGTTGACTGTGTTTATAACAACCAAATATCATCTAGTTGTTCTTTTGGAAAATTACCTTTATTAGGTAAAGAACATATCAACCCCAGTATAAACGACGTATTAGATCGCTTAGTGGTTTCACATCAGTGGATGGGCGAAAGGTTTAAACAATTTCTTGAACAATCCGCTACCTCTGACGACATGCTCAAGTTGCTACGTGCGACGACAGCAATTGTAATTGCCTACGATGTACGTCCGTCATTTTATTGGTCAGCCACTGGCGCCATTTATCTAGATGCGGCTAATTTTTGGGTCAGTCCGCAAGAGCGCGATACCCTTAATGATCAGCCTGACTATCGCAGTGAGTTTGGCAAAGAACTGCGCTTTACCCTGCCTTGGCGCTATGTAAAAAATAACCAATATTATATCCGCAACAGTGATTATCCAGTTGCTGACAGATTAACTCGCTCATTTTCAGCACTTGAAGGCAGCGCGAGTTGGTTGATGTACCACGAATTAGGCCACGCCAATGACTTTTTCCCACCGAACAGTTGGTCTAGCTTGTCGTCCTCATCTAGCCCTTTAAGTTATTCTAATCAAGCTGACCCCTCATCAACCGGCTTCAGTCAAACCTATCCTCTGATGTCCGACGAAATGCAGGCATTAGCTCAAGTGAGCTTTGCTGGCAAAAGTGCCAGCAGCTATCAAAAAAGTTTACAAGCCACTGATGTAGTAAGTTTTTTTACACCAGACCGCGCCCCTGACTATTATTGTTACTCCACCGAACGAGAAAATTATGCCACACTGTTTGGTCATTTTATGATGGCATATCGTTTGGGAGTAAGTGCCGATGTAGCCATTATCAGTTCAGTGGATAACGATGAACTTAACGTTACATGGGGACAACGTAACCGAGTCAATTCTTCTGACATTCAGCCCAGAGTCAGAGCTGTGGTAAATGATATTTTTCCGCAACTTAATGTTGCCCAAATTCAAGCCAACTTGCCTAAACCTGAGTTGATGAAAGTTGGCGTAGATTGGTTTAGTAATGTGGATTTAAGTCCCTCACCTACCTCCGCCAATATTCAAGCTAAAAAGGCAGCATATCAACCTGTGGATCCTGCGGATTACTGGTTGGCATTTCCTGTGCAGCCTAGAACACCAGAGCAGTAAGGATTAGAGGTCTAGAGTAGACTTAACAAAAGGGATAGTTAATTTACGTTGTTGCTGCAAGGATAATTCGTCCAGCTTATCCAAACAGGCAATCAAGGCCGGTAAGTCTCGTTGTAAGTGATTTAACAAATATTTGGCCACTTCGAGCGACATGACTAAACCACGTTGTTCTGCCCGTAAGATCAAGGCTTTGCAACGTTCGTTGTCATTCAAGGGCACTATTCGAAAACTCACCCCCCAACTTAAACGTGATAAAAGATCAGGTAGTTGTAAGGGTAAGGCTTGCAGGGGGAAACGAGCACATAAAATTAAACGACTTTGCCCCTGCTCTTTTATTCGGTTAATCAGATCAAACAAGGCAACTTGCCAAGCCAGATCATCTTCAATGCATTCAATATCATCTAGGCAGATTAATGAATAGGCTTCTAAACCTTCCAACATCTCTAATGACAGTTGGCTTTTGTCGCGAAAACTCAGATAAACACAGCTTTGTTGACTTTGCTCAGCCAAATAAGAACTGGCAAACAATAAATGACTTTTACCCAAACCGCTTTCTGCAAAACAATAAGTCAACCACACTAAGGCTGGTGACTGCTCTACTGCGCTGGCAACAGCAATCAGGTGATCAACTAATTGTTGATTATCACCAACAACAAAGTTGTCAAAACTGAGGCGATCTTTTAATAAAACCGGTAATGAAAGCTGCATGTCTATTAATTGAGCCACATAAATTCCATCTCAGCCGAGCTCTCTCCCAAGCGAGTTGCACGTGGCTGCATTCTATTATCCAATCTGAAGCTATTCAGTAAATCATCATTATTTCCCAACAAATCAAGTTCAAAAGTTGCTCTTGTGCCTTGCTGTTCAAGTAAAGTGGCATTGGCGACTACCGTCAGGCCGTTGAGAAATTTCATTATCGCGCTGTAACGGGCAATAGAATCAACATTATTGATAGTGATTTGGGTTTTAACTGCATTCAATAGACGATTCTGTTGACTAATGGCGTATTTTTCTGCCAATTGCGTCGCTAACGCATCAATAATAGCATCTACAATTTGCTCAGGTTCAGACATCTGTAATTGCCCAGAATTAACTTGTCCATTGTCAATTAAAGTCCAGTCAGCTAACCATCTTTTGCCTGGTTCAACTTGTGTACCGTCTGAAGGTGCACGATAAATTCGAGCAGACAATGCACTGTTAATATCGTAGCGTTCACTGGCCAGCAACATTTGTTGGATAAATCCCCCCCAAATATCGTAGACATCTACCGCCTGCACATCATTTAAATCCCATACCGGCAAGACCACTTTAATGCCACGTTTTTGCGCCTGCTCGCGCATACGTTTAACCAAATCTGGCTGAGTTTCTTGATTCAATAATTGTTTATCTTGCTGCATTGGCTCTATCGCCAACCATAAAATGGTCTCTGGCCGACGTTTGTCCCACACAGGAAAACCGGCGGTCATAATAGCATTCTGAACTTTTTCCTGATCAAAGTTGACCACCATATAGAGTTGATTCTGAACTTTTTCATAGGTATATAAACGAATTAAGGTCGAGGCTTTTGTTAGACTTTTAGTGATGTGAGTATGTTTAAGTAAGTCTTGCGAACCACTGACTTTAACAAAAACTTGTTTAAGACCTTGTTTGATTGCTGCATTTTGGCTGGCTTCAGACTGATCGACAACCGCAACCTTGGCATCATACAAATCTTCAATAATCGCGGCACTGACTCTGTTACTTATTAGCGCCAATAACACAAAGCTCATCACAATCAGCCATGAGCATTTAAATGATGACATCAACTATCTACCTTCCAAACTACAGTACAAATAATATTGCCGAGCATTGTCCTGCATTTACCTTAAAAATTCATCTTTTGTTTATTCAGGTTTTTATATTTACTTCTTATCATTGGAATTGCACGGCAACGGTAAATGAATGAGTCCCCTATCATTTTGTTCACTAAGTATCACTAATTTACAAATCACGGTGGATGAGTGCAGCCAACAAACCTGCAGTTTCAAGGATGAAGCGTAGAACAACAAAAAATCATCCTCTATTGCGTTGGTATTAATCCAGCAAACTGCTAAAATCCCCGCTCTTTTTTTTTGTGGTTACTTTTGAGGTAAAGACGTGAGCGATAGCAAATCATCATTAAGTTACAAAGACGCAGGTGTCGATATTGATGCGGGTAACCAACTCGTAGAACGGATCAAATCGGTTGCTAAAAAAACTCAACGTCCAGAAGTTAGGGGCGGTTTGGGTGGTTTTGGAGCACTTTGCGCTTTACCTGAAAAGTATCGTAAACCGCTTCTAGTATCCGGCACTGATGGTGTAGGCACTAAATTACGCCTCGCCATGGATCTTAAAAAACACCAAGGCATAGGTATTGATTTAGTCGCCATGTGTGTAAATGACTTGATAGTACAAGGCGCTGAGCCGTTGTTTTTCCTTGATTATTATGCCACCGGAAAACTAAATGTTGATACGGCCGCAGAAGTAGTCACCGGCATTGGTCAGGGTTGTGAATTGGCTGGCTGTGCTTTAGTGGGAGGCGAAACCGCTGAAATGCCTGGCATGTATCATGGTGAAGACTATGACGTAGCAGGTTTTTGTGTTGGTGTGGTTGAAGCGGATGATGTAATCGATGGTTCAAAAGTACAAGCTGGCGATGCACTCATTGCACTGGCGTCATCTGGTCCACACTCTAATGGCTATTCACTGATCCGCAAAATCATTGAAGTCTCTGGTAGCTCAACCGACGAAAAATTCGAAGGCAGCACTATAGGTGATGTACTACTTGAACCAACACGCATCTACGTTAAAAACGTATTGACCCTGTTAGAGCAAGTAGAAGTCCATGCTATTTCCCATATTACCGGTGGTGGCTTTTGGGAAAACATTCCACGAGTATTACCCGATGATGCTAAAGCCGTCATCGATGGTAGTAGCTGGCAGTGGCCAGCCATATTTAACTGGTTACAGCAAAAAGGTAACGTGACCACTCACGAAATGTATCGCACCTTTAATTGTGGTGTAGGTTTAATCATTGCCCTTAAAGCTGAAAACGTGACAAAGGCACTGAGCATTTTAAATGAACTAGGTGAAACAGCCTGGCAAATTGGCTCCATTGCAACCCGCAATGGCGACCAACAGGTAGAGATTAACTAAGTGCCAGATAGCCAACAAAAAAAATCAATTGTGGTTTTAGTGTCGGGTAATGGCTCAAATTTACAAGCCATTATCGATGCTTGTGCCCAACAAAAACTGCCGGCCAATGTAAGTGCTGTAATATCCAATAAAGCCGATGCTTATGGTTTGCAGCGCGCTAAAAATGCCAATATACCTGCGGTGTTTTTAGATCACAGTACTTTTACGAGTCGCGAAGACTATGATCGGCAATTGTTGGCTGAAATTTCGACGTTCTCACCTGACCTTATTGTATTAGCTGGCTTTATGCGTATATTGAGCCCTGACTTTGTGGCACATTTTGAAGGTAAGATGTTGAACATTCACCCTTCTTTGTTGCCCAAGTACAAAGGTTTACATACCCACCAGCGGGCTATTGACGCGGGTGATACAGAACACGGGGTATCGGTCCATTTTGTCACAGCAGCACTTGACGATGGTCCGGTGATTTTACAATCAAAAGTACCGGTATTTGCTGAGCAAGATCCAGAAGAACTAGCTCAACGAGTACAAGTACAAGAACGCCAAATGTATCCTCTGGTAATTAAATGGTTCTGTCAGGGGAGACTGCTAATGAAAAATAATAAGGCATTTTTAGATGGTAATGAACTTGAAGTACAAGGTTACGCAGCAGATTAACTGTTTCTTATACCTGTTTTGCTGTTTGCTGGTAGTTGCTCAACCTGCTAACGCGGTCGATGCCGCCTTAGTTGAGCCAGATCCCACCAGCCTTGAAGTGCCTCAAGAACTCCCCTTAATCGATCCTTTTGCTAATTTCAGTGCCCGATTCTCTGCTTTTCGTTATGGCAGAGAATTAGGTTATGCCACATTAGCGTTAAGTAAAATGGAAGATAATCAATACCGCCTCGATTACAGCTCCAGCGTATCCATTTTTTTCTTATCTGATAAACGTAAAGAAACCAGTTTATTTACTCTTCAGGATCAAACAATTGTGCCTCAAAGTTACGTATTTATACGAACCGGCACTGGCTCTGACAAACATGTAAGAGTCGAATTTAATCATCAAAAAAACAAGATTGTTGTCAACGACCGTCCTAGCTTTCCCCTTGAATTGCAATTGGATAACCAACTTTATCGTTTAGATCTACAAGCCAAACTGGCTAAGGGTGAAACGGAATTTAGTTATGAAGTAATTAATTACCGCGGTGAATTAAAACACTATCAATTAAGTGTAGTGGCAACAGAAAATCTCAGCCTACCCTATGGTGAATTAGAAGCAATTAAAGTGGGATTTGTCCGAGAAAACTCCACCCGTCAGACTTACGCCTGGTTTTCCCCAGCGCTTAACTTCCAGTTAGTACGCTTGCAACAGTTTAAAGACGGCGATGAGCAAGGTGATATTCAACTTAGTCAATATGAGACAAGTGGCGAATAATTCCTGCACCTTAATGATTTAAACAAATCAGCATCTATTCAAACAATAAAGTAGTCATAAGCACTTTCCTTTCTATACTATCTAAGCGACGACGTTAACGAGTTGTCGCTTAGTGAACTTTTAAATTTTCAACTAGCTATCTATTCACAAATCATAGCGAATGAGCGCAGCCAACAAACGTGCAGTTTCAAGGATGATGAGTATATGTCATTTCAAAAAATTAAAATTACTATACTAAGCTATTGATTTTACGTTACCTTGGTTATAATTTGCAGCGTGGTCTGACCTCGACACTTAGGGAGTTGTTATGCAATTGTTAATGTGGTTTTTACTCATTTTATTGGCTTTTGGAGCTGTTAGTTATCATCGTATGAAGTTATTCGATGCAACTGTGGCAATGTTTTGCGCGTTATTACTGGGTAGCTTTGCCGGTATCGTAGGTGAGTTTACGTGGTTATTTTACTTGGCGATTGCCTTACCATTAAACATCGAATCTATTCGTGTGAAATATTTCACCACACCTATCCTTAAAATCTACAAAAAAATCATGCCTGAAATGTCTAGCACTGAAAAAGATGCCATAGACGCAGGCACTGTGTGGTGGGATGGCGAAATATTCAGTGGCAATCCCAATTGGCAAATGTTGCACAATATTCCGCAGGCAAGATTAACCGTAGAGGAACAAGCGTTTTTAGACGGACCTGTCGAACAAGTCTGTAAGATGTGCAATGACTGGGATATTACCCATACCCGAGCAGATTTATCCCCCGAGGTTTGGCAGTATCTAAAAGATAACAAATTTTTTGCCATGATCATTAAAAAAGAATATGGCGGCTTGGACTTTTCTGCTTTTGCTCAATCACGGGTATTGCAAAAATTGTCTGGCGTCAGTGCCGTATTATCGACCACTGTTGGTGTTCCAAACTCACTGGGGCCAGGTGAATTACTGCAACACTACGGCACGCCAGAACAACAAAAACACTATTTGCCGCGACTCGCTACAGGCGCAGAAATTCCTTGTTTCGCTTTAACCGGCCCTGAAGCGGGCTCAGACGCAGGTTCATTACCTGACACAGGCATCGTTTGTAAAGGCAAGTGGCAAGGCAAAGAAATTATCGGTCTTAAACTGACCTTTGATAAACGTTATATCACCTTAGCACCGGTTGCGACGGTGATAGGATTAGCCTTTAAAATGTCCGATCCCGATGGACTATTAGGGGAAGCAAAAGATTATGGTATTACTTGTGCGTTGATCCCAAGAGATACTGATGGCTTAGATATTGGCAATCGTCATTTTCCATTAAATGTACCTTTCCAAAATGGTCCGATTCGCGGCAAAGATATTTTTGTACCGCTGGATTACATTATAGGTGGCGTGAAAATGGCTGGCCAAGGTTGGCGCATGTTGGTGGAGTGTTTATCGGTGGGGCGCTGTATTACCCTGCCCTCTACCTCCGCAGGTGGTGCTAAAAGCTTAGCTTTGGCCACCGGTGCTTATGCCCGTATTCGTCGTCAGTTCAAAATACCTGTCGGCAGCATGGAAGGCATCGAGGAAATGTTGGGCCGTATAGGTGGCAATACTTATTTGATGGATGCCGTCACCTCCTTTACCACTAAAGGCGTTGATTTAGGTGAAAAACCCTCGGTCATCTCAGCCATTTGTAAGTATCACTTAACCGAAAAAATGCGCCAATTAGTTAATGACGCTATGGATATTCATGGTGGTAAAGGTGTCATGCTTGGGCCAAATAACTATTTAGGCCGTGGTTATCAAGGTGCGCCAATCGCAATTACCGTTGAAGGTGCCAACATACTTACTCGGAATATGATGATCTATGGTCAGGGTGCCATGCGCTGCCATCCATTTGTATTAAGTGAATTGCTGGCCGCCAACCATCCAGATGAAGAACAAGGATTAAAACTATTTGATAGCGCCTTGTTTGCGCATGTTGGTTTTGCCATCAGTAACTTAAGTAGAAGCCTATGGTTTTCACTGACAGGCGCTAAACTAGCTGGCTCACCATTCATGGATGAAACCAGTGTCTATTATCGTTCAATGCAACAATACAGCGCTAATATGGCATTTTTATCGGATGTGGCCATGGGAGTATTAGGTGGCGAGCTTAAACGTCGCGAACGAGTGTCGGCTCGACTGGGTGACCTACTTAGCTACTTATATTTGGCTTCCTGTGTACTGAAACGTTTTGATGATGAAGGACGCAGAAATGAAGATCTACCCTTAATGCATTGGGCCATGCAGGATTGCATGTTTAAACTGGAAACCTCACTTGAAGAGTTGTTAAACAACTTTCCGAATAAGTTGCTAGGTACGTGCCTCAAGCTGATCATTATGCCCTTTGGCAAACGTTTCAATAAACCTTCGGATAGCTTAGATAGCGCCGTGGCTAGCATTTTACAAACACCTAGTGATACCAGAACCCGTTTAGGTAAAGGCCAGTTTTTATCTCGCGAATCAGGCATGTTAATGGGCGACCTTGAACAAACTCTCGAGAATGTGATTGCTTGTGAACCTTTGTATAACAAAGTCTGCAAAGCGGCTAAACAACGTTTACCCTTTACTAACTTAGATGCAGTGGCTGATCTTGGTCTTGAATTGGATGTATTAACTGAGGCACAAGCAGAGCTGTTACGTGCTTGTGAAGCTGGTCGACTCAGAACCATCAATGTAGATGATTTTGAACCTAGTGTCTTAGCTCAGTCTCCTACCCAAAGCCCTGCAGTAAAAGCACCCGCTAGCCCTAAACCCAAAGCAGCGGTGAAGCCTAAAGCCACCACGAGTTCAAAACCTAAAACCCCAGTTAGTCCTAAGCCCAAGGCGCCAGTTGCCCCTAAGTCAACAGCACCTGCAAGTCCTAAACCAAAAGCTAAGGCTAAACCCAAAACAAGCCCAAAAACTGAGTAAGAGAATTCTTCTCTCCAAAAATCAAGTCTATAAAAAAGCCCTGAAATCAGGGCTTTTTTTATGACTATTTTTTACTCTAGTCTCAGCGATTTAAGCGATTATTGATTAATTCATCAACCACCGAAGGATCAGCCAAAGTTGATGTGTCGCCAAGCTGTTCATATTCATTTGCTGCAATCTTACGTAATATGCGGCGCATGATTTTACCTGAACGCGTTTTAGGTAATCCCGTCGTCCATTGGATCATATCTGGGCTGGCAATAGGGCTTAAATCTTCTCTTACCCAAGTGCGTACCGCTTTGGTCAACTCAGGAGTGATTTCTGTGCCATCAGTGGGCAGTAAATATACGTAGATACCTTGCCCTTTAATATCATGGGGATAACCAACCACTGCTGCCTCAGCTACAGCGGGATGGGCAACCAATGAGCTTTCAATTTCAGCGGTACCTAAACGGTGGCCAGATACATTTAATACATCATCCACTCGACCGGTGATCCAATAATAACCATCGGCGTCACGTCTAGCGCCATCACCGGTAAAATACATATTTTCGTAGGTACTAAAATAGGTTTGATTATAACGTTCATGATCGCCCCACACCGTGCGAGCTTGTCCTGGCCATGAACTAGTGATTACCAAATTACCTTCCGCTTCACCTTCTAATATTTCACCTTCACTGCTCATCAAAGCGGGGGTCACGCCAAAAAATGGCAGGGTGGCTGAACCAGGCTTAAGATCGGTCACACCGGGTAAAGGTGTAATCAAAATGCCACCGGTTTCAGTTTGCCACCAAGTATCCATAATCGGTGATTGTGATTTACCAATTTTTTGATAATACCATTGCCATGCTTCAGGGTTGATGGGTTCCCCCACACTGCCCAGCAAACGTAAACTATCACGCACGCTACCTTGCACGGGTTCATCACCTTTTGCCATTAAGGCACGAATGGCGGTGGGTGCGGTATACAATATGGAGACCTGATGTTTATCCACAATCTGCCCCATACGTCGCACGTCAGGGTAAGTAGGTACACCTTCAAACATTAAGGTGGTCGCGCCGTTTGCTAAAGGACCATATACGATATAAGTATGGCCAGTGATCCAGCCTACATCCGCCGCACACCAATATATGTCATCAGGTTTATTATCAAATACATAATGATGAGTAGTTGAGGCATAGACCAAGTAGCCACCCGTAGTATGTACCACACCTTTAGGTTGGCCCGTTGACCCTGAGGTATAGAGTATAAATAGCGGATCTTCGGCACTCATCGCGACGGGCTCACACTGCGCAGCACAATTGGCTGTTAGCTCATGCCACCACTCATCCTTTTGTTCATTCCAATGACAAGGGCTGTCAGTAAATTTGAATACAATGACTTTTTCTACACAGGCTGTGGTGTCTTTTAACAAGGCTTTGTCAACATTATCTTTAAGCGCAACCTGATTACCGCCACGGCGGCCAAAGTTAGCAGTAATGATCACCTTAGCACCACAGTCTTGAATACGATCAGCAATGGCATGTGGTGAAAATCCGCCAAACACCACCGAATGTACTGCCCCGATCCGTGCACAGGCCAACATCGCATAAGCAGCTTCAGGTATCATGGGCATATAAATAATAACCCTGTCACCCTTATTCACGCCACGCTGTTTTAAGCCATTTGCTAACTTACACACTTCGTCATGTAATTGGCGGTAAGTGATATGTTTATCTGCTGTTGGATCATCACCTTCCCAAATAATCGCTGTACGCTGGGCATTATCAGGCAAATGTCGGTCGATACAGTTATAACTGGCGTTTAACTGGCCATCTTCGTACCACTTAACACTGGCTTTATCTTTAGCAAAACTACAATTTTTAACTTGGCTAAAAGGCACTATCCAATCCAGCCGTTTACCCTGTTCAGCCCAAAAAGCTTCGGGATCTTCAACCGACCATTGATATAGACGTTGATATTCTTCTTTATTGGCGTGAGCACTGCTTTTGAGTGCATCCGAAACAGGATATAGACTTTGTGACATAGCAAGATTTCCAAGGTAAAACGCAAAATTAAAGGCGCATAAGGTATAAGAGCTCTTCCCATTTGGCAAGCAACTACGTTATAGCCATTTGTAATAAACTAACCTTACATTAACATCCTTCGACTGTTCTTTACGTTAAGCAAAGCATTAATGAAATTGCCTGAAAAGCCTTAGGCGGTTAGAATTACCAGCTATTTTGTGACCTTAGATTTTAATTCCATGCAAGCAGGCAAAGACGCTATTTATTCTTATCCACAGACTATCGAACCCTTTCGTTTTGATCAGGCGGTAGCTGAAGTTTTTCCAGACATGATCCAACGTTCTGTGCCAGGTTATGCCACTATAATTGATACCATCGGCCAGTTGGTTGGACGTTGTGCGCAAGATAACAGCCATATCTATGACCTGGGTTGTTCCTTAGGTGCTGCAAGTTTAGCGGCCAGTAAAAACCTTAATAAAACAAATTGTAAAATTATTGCCGTTGATAATTCGGCCGCTATGGTTGAACGTTGTCGTTTACATACTAAGGCTTTTAAATCTGCCTGCCCCATTGAAGTCCTTTGTGACGACATACAAAATATAGCCATTAAAAAAGCCAGTGTGGTTATTATGAATTTTACTCTGCAGTTTTTAGCACCTGAAGAACGTAACAGTATTATTGCTAAAATCTTTGCTGGTTTATTACCGGGTGGCATATTGATTTTGTCTGAAAAACTGCAACATAAAGATGCCGTTAGCAATGAATTATTAATCGATCTGCATCACGAATTTAAACGTCGTAATGGCTATAGCGAGCTTGAAATCAGCCAAAAACGCAGCGCCTTAGAAGATGTGATGCGCATTGAAAGCTTTGAAAGTCATCAGCAGCGTTTACTCTCGGCTGGCTTTGTGGAAGTAAATATGTGGTTTAAGTGTTTCAACTTTGCTTCAATCGTAGCGATTAAATAAGGCGCGTTTTTAATGTCATTTCCTTGGTTTAAAGACTTTTATCAACAAATTGCCCACTCGCCTTTGAGTCATTGGTTAGAAGTGTTACCCGCCCAACTAGCCCTGTGGCAAAGCGCGCAACTCCATGGTGATTTTGCTAAATGGTTAAAGTTACTTAGCTTATTTCCGCAAACGTCGGTTTCAAACATTGAACTACAAGATAAAGTCGAATTTGGCTTTGCCAGTGATATTGACGAACATACCAGCAAACAACTTGTAGGTTTGTTCAAACAGTTTATGCCGTGGCGTAAAGGCCCATTTTTTATCCACGGTATTCATATCGATACCGAATGGCGTTCTGACTGGAAATGGGACAGAGTTAAACCTCATATCCATTCCCTAAAAAACCGTCATGTACTCGATGTAGGTTGTGGCAGTGGTTATCATATGTGGCGAATGTTAGCTGAAGATCCAAAGTTAGT
This sequence comes from Paraglaciecola hydrolytica, assembly GCF_001565895.1. Lineage (GTDB taxonomy): Bacteria > Pseudomonadota > Gammaproteobacteria > Enterobacterales > Alteromonadaceae > Paraglaciecola > Paraglaciecola hydrolytica. The sequence goes on along the minus strand of NZ_LSNE01000005.1, from coordinate 263,500 downwards.
GGTGGGTGCAGACCCTTCACAATTATTTTTAATGCAGTTTCAGGCAATTAAACAGTTTAATCCTGACCCACGTATCCATTTATTGCCCATAGGGGTTGAACAACTACCCGAACTACAAGCCTTTGATACAGTGTTTTCCATGGGAGTACTTTACCATCGCAAAAGCCCTATCGATTTTTTATACCAGCTAAAAAGTCAATTACGTAAAGGTGGGGAGTTGGTGCTTGAAACTTTAGTAGTTGAAGGCGACGAACAGACTGTATTTATGCCTGAGGATCGTTATGCACAAATGCGTAACGTATGGTATTTGCCCTCAACTAAAGCCCTAACTTTATGGTTAGAGCGTGTCGGTTTTAGCAATATAAGAGTGGTGGATGTAGCACCAACCACCCTAGATGAACAACGAAAAACACAGTGGATGGAAAGCCAATCCTTGGCAGATTTTTTAGATCCACAAGATAACAGCCGTACCATCGAAGGTTATCCGGCACCGCTTCGCGCAGTGCTCATCGCTGAACGTTAGAATTTTAATAGTTGTATTTATGCTGGCAAAACAAACTCTGTGCGGCCAGCCATATATCGCCCACCTTACCATCGCCAACTGCTTTGCCATCTAGTTTGATTACTGGCGCGATTTCTTTAGAAGAACTGGTCAGCCAAATTTCATCCACACTGCGCACTTCATCCATGTGGATGGCACGTTCAGCAAACTGCAAACTACTGTGTTGTTTTAAGATGTCGAGTAACAACATACGGGTGATCCCTGGTAGTAACTGATGATCAAGTGGCGGAGTTAAAATAGTCTTATTTTTCACCACAAACACATTACAGGCACTGGCCTCGGTTAAGTAGCCATCTTGGTTATACAGTATGGTTTCATTGTTACCTGCATCCTGACCTTGCTGAAAGTGCATCACATTGCCAAGCAAAGACGTGGATTTAATATGACAACGTTTCCAGCGTAAATCCTGAGTACTACTGACTTTATAAGCTTTAGCTAACGTTTTATCCGCTACCGGCTCTGCTGGGATCTCGAAGGTAAAAGCAAATACAGTTTGAGGTATATTAATAGGATATGCATGGTTACGTTTAACATCGGTGCCACGACTTACATGAATATACACCCCAAGATTACCACTGCCGTTGTCAATAATCAGGCGCTCGACTAAGGATTTGAATGCATCAATCTCCATAGGCAAGGGCATGCCAATCGCCTGTAAACCACTCTCCATTCGTTGTAAATGGGGTAAAAAGCCAACACATCTACCCGCATAACTGGGGATAACTTCGTAGATGCCATCACCAAATAAAAATCCTCGGTCCATAGGTGATATTTTAGCTTCTGCCATGGGCATAAACTCACCATTCAAAAATACTATTGTCATGTTTGTTACTCTTAAAATAACCTAGCTATATGACTGATTATGCCATGAAAAACGATAGTTTAAGCTAGCTTTTAATCGCGCAAGATTATTTATTTCACTTGTATAGTGCCAGCCAATAATCGGGTACAATTCAGCTTGTTTATTGATAAAGCTGACGACTCACTATGCTGCAAATTGGAAAATTTAATCATCTCGAAGTAGTAAACCAAGTGCCCTTTGGTTTTTATCTGGATGGAGGTGACATGGGGCAAGTTCTACTTCCCACTAATACCGTACCTCAGGGCTGTAAAGTCGGCGACATGCTCGACGTTTTTATCTATCACGATAGTGATGATCGCATTATCGCTACCACTAAAAACCCTAAAGCCCAGGTAGACCAATGTGCATTCTTAAAAGTGATCAGTATTACTAAAGTCGGCGCCTTCCTTGATTGGGGCTTAGAAAAAGACTTGCTGGTGCCCTTTAGTGAGCAAGATTACCCCATGGCCGAAGGTATGAGTTATGTGGTTTATTTGTTTTGTGATGAAGAAACTAACCGCATTGCAGCCTCTACCCGCTTACGGGACTTTTTACCTGAAGTAGCGACTGAATTTGAACCTAAACAAGCAGTCAATTTATTGATCTGTGGACGCACAGACATGGGTTATAAGGCCGTAGTGAATGGCTCTTATTTAGGTTTAGTGTTTAAAGACGAAATATTTAAGCCGATTAAAATTGGTTATAAATTACCGGGGTTTATTAAACGTATTCGCGAAGACGGCAAAATTGATCTGTGCTTTCAATTTCACGATAAAGAAGCCCGTGGCAGTTTAGCCGAACAGATTATTGAAGACTTACTCGCCCATGGTGGTTTATCGACCTTAACCGATAAAAGCCCGGCCGAAGAAATAAGCCAGCGTTTTAATGTCAGTAAAGCCGCCTATAAAAAAGCCATAGGTGGACTATTCAAACAAAAAAGAATTTTACTCGATAAAAATAAAATTACGTTAGTCGAAAACAAAGGTTAAATAAAAAGAATGAAAGCAAAAGTTAGCTGGCAACAGGGCCTATCATTTTTAGGTGAAACAGACAGTGGTAAAAGTATAATCATGGACGGCAACGGTGAAGCCATCACTCCCATGGAAAGTGTTTTACTTTCAGTGGGTTCATGTTCATCTATTGATGTGGTAGATATTCTGAAAAAATCTCGCTTGGATGTTCATAGTTGTTTTTGTGAACTTGAAGCACAACGTGCTGAATCTGCCCCACGAGTATTCACTAAAATTCACGCTCATTATGTGGTTGCCGGAGACAAACTCACCGATAAACATGTGGCCAGAGCGGTACAATTATCGGCAGAAAAATACTGTTCGGTAATGTTGATGCTGGCTGGCAATGTGGAAATCACCACGAGCTATGCGATAGCTTAAAGTTTCTAGTTTCTAGTTTCTAGTTTCTAGTTTCTAGTTTCTAGTTTCTAGCAAAAAGTCTGCTGTACTTTAGAGCTAAAACAAAACTCTCTTTGTTTTAGCTCGCAACTCGTGGCTCGCCGCTCGTAACTACTTTTTTAAAACGCTGCAAAAGCCTGTTCAAAATCAGCGACTAAATCATCAAAATCTTCAATGCCAATCGACATGCGGATCATGTTGTCACCCACCCCCATTTGCTGTCTTTGTTCGACGCTGCACTCATAATAAATCGTCGAAGCAACCGGCAGGGCTAAAGTGCGCGTATCACCTAAATGTGTGGCACAAATAACCAAGGCCAACTTATCCAAAAATGCGATAGGATCGATACCTGTTACTAAGTCCAAACTCAATATGCCACCAAAACCACTGAATAACTGTTTAGCCCTTTGATGCTGTGGATGTTGTGATAATCCGGGGTAATACACTGCTGCCACTTGTTTATGGTTTTGCAGGTAGTTAGCAAGTTTAACGGCATTGTCGCAAGTACGTTGAGTGCGCAGCACTAAGGTTTCTAAGCCTACTGAGATAGCATGGGCTGATTCGGGTGACATAGTACCGCCCATATCCCGCAAACCTCGTTTGCGAATTTGGGTTAATCCCCAAATTTGGCTATCACCACAGCGATAAAGTGGCAAAATATTTTCAAACTTTGACCAGTCAAATAAGCCGGTATCCACTACTGCCCCACCCAATACATTACCGTGACCAGCAATATATTTAGTTAACGAGCTGATGGTGAGCGAAATTAAAACAGACTTAGGATCAAATAAATTAGGGGGCGTCATGGTGGTATCAACCATAAACAAAATATTATTTTGCTGACACCACTGCCCTATCGCTGCCATATCAGGGACTTGTGTCACTGGATTAGCAATTGTCTCTAAAAATACCGCACGAGTGTTAGTTTGTTTGGCCTGCTTAACGTTTTCAACATTGGTCACATCAACAAAGCTGATGGTGATACCGAGGCTCTGCATGGTCTCAGTTAAACTGCGAGTATTACCAAATAAAAACCGACTTAGGATCAAATGATCACCGGCCTTAAATAAACTCAACATAGTGGCAGTAATCGCTGCCATCCCAGTAGCAAAAGTAATCGCCCCAATTCCTCCTTCCAGATGAGTCAGGATATTTTGCAAGGCTACCGTTGATGATGAAGATGAACGGGAATAAACGTGACCAGCTTGTTTACCTTGAAAAACATCAACCAGTTCCTGCGCACGTTTGTACTCAAACAATACTGAATTATTAGTGGCCTGATGTACGGCACCAAACTGCGGTTGGTTAATGATACGATCAGCGTGGATCAGGCGAGTGGTAAAGCCTTTGTTATTCAATCTTGTTCTCCGGTTTGCGGTACTACTATAGTTGCGACTCTATCAGGATATTTAGCCTCTACCGTTTGATAATGGCTATAAATGCGATTTAACTCATATTGTATATCTTCACCGATATTGAGCGAGGGACCAAATTCAATCTGTTTTTTCTTATAATCAAGTGCTACTAAAAATACTGGCACTTCAGCTTTGTGTGCAATATGTAAAAAACCGGTTTTCCAACGCTCGATACGACTACGAGTCCCTTCTGGCGCAATACACAGCACCATTTTATCGGCCCTCCTCATGGCATCAGCCATTTGGTCTACTACGCCATGAGCCTTAGAGCGTTCAACGGGCAATCCTCCACAGCGACGTAACAAAGCACCAAAGGGCGGCATAAACAAACTGTGTTTGCCAAAAAAAGTGATTTTCAAACGCAGATTAAAGGCGACAGCCAAACCGATGATAAAATCCCAATTAGAGGTATGTGGTGCCACTGCCACAATCATTTTTGCATGACTCGGAAACTCACCGGCATAACGCCAGCCCATAAGGTTAAGTACACTGGTGCCTAACCAACAACTAAATTTATTGCCGATGCGCGGAATATCATCAGATAGAATCGGAGTATTTAATGGATTTGCCATTTCAATTTTGGCTTGTGCAATTTAAACTGGCGCAATGTTCGCTTAACTGACCCGTTTTGTCGAGACTCCACTTAGTCTTAGTGTAAGTCGTTTCATCACTTGCCAAACTATTTTATCTACAGGAAGAACCCTATTGAGACGTTTTTTAGTTCTGTTGTTCATTTTTAGTGCACACGCTCAAAGTCAACAAACCGCGCAAAACCTATTTAGTCATTATCAATCAGCCCTTTATCAAATTCGAATTATAGAATTAGAATCGGGTAATAAATCCTCGATTGGCTCTGGATTTCAGATTGATCAACAAGGCAATATACTCACCAACTATCATGTGGTGTCTGAATACGTCTTTACTCCTGAAAAATACCGGATTGAATATCTGAGTAACGACGGCAGTAATGGCACCTTAGCCTTAATCAATTTTGATGTAGTGAATGATCTAGCGCTAGTACGTAAAACCAGCACGACTGAAAATGAAGACACTTTCAATATCGCCAATGAATTACCCGGCCAAGGAGAAACTATCTACTCCCTTGGTAATCCTCATGATCTGGGCATGATAGTAGTACCTGGCACCTTTAACGGTATAAAAAAGAACAGTTTTTATCAGCGTATTCATTTTACCGGCGCGATAAACCCTGGTATGAGCGGTGGCCCTGTAGTAAACGCACTTGGTGAAGTGGTTGGAGTTAACGTAGCCACCGCAGGCAACCAAATTGGCTTTCTTATACCCCTGAATAAAGTGCAGCGTTTAGCCGCAAAACATCAGGATGAAATACTCGCAATAGATCAATTTAAAAATAATATCCAACAGCAGTTAATGGCAAATCAAGCAGAAATCATTACACAATTGCAAAATACCACATGGCAAAAAAGCTCTTTGGGTGAAGCCAGCGTGCCAACCAAAATTGGCGAGTTTTTGTCTTGTTGGGGCGATTCTAATACTAATGATAATGAAGCGCTGTTTTTGTCGGTAGAAAACCGTTGCCGCTTAGATGAACAAATCTTTTTAAATGGAGGTTTACGCACTGGCGGAATTGAGTTGGAATTTGAATGGTTAAGCGGCAAAGAACTCGGCCAACATCGTTTTTATTCCTTATACAGTAAAAGTTTAGTTGGTGCAGGTGCTGGTAATATGGCCACCAAAACTGATGTCACCAACTATCAATGTGAACATAACAAAGTGATTAATATTCATCAGGTAAATAGCAAAACCATACTATGTCTGCGTGCTTACAAAGAATTTGACGGACTTTATGATGTGCTATTTATCGGGGCCACACTTGATCATGATCAACAAGGGCTTATTAGTCATTTCACGCTAGCCGGTGTCGCCAAAGATTCTGCACTGAGTTTTACTAAACAATTTATGGATGCAGTCGCATGGCAATAGTGTTAGAGCTTTTATCTCGTAAAAACATCCCACTTAAACACTATAAGTTTGAGCAGGATTATGTATGTGTAGGTCGAGATTTTAATAACGATTTAAGATTAGATGATCCCTACGTCTGCCCTAGTCACATGTTGGTGGCCATCGATCCGGAGTCGGGTCTTTTGATGGTTAATGATTGCCAGTCTACCAACGGCATAAAAATCAATAATAAATTTGTTACTCAGGCAACTTTAAGCCCCAATGATGTCATCAAAATTGGCCGCACTCACCTGCGCATAATTGATACCAAGGCCCCTCTACCACGGGCAATGCCCTTAAGTGAATTGGAAGAAAATCTAAATTGGTTAAACAAGGCGTTTTTAGCTGTGTGTTTATCCTTTTTATGTATCAGTTATTTATTGCTATCTGAATACATTGATAGCGTCAAAGAATTTAAGTTAATCGCGGTTTTACCTGCGCAGTTAGGTCAATTAGCCCTGTTCAGTTTATGGCCTCTCAGTTTTGCGATATTAGCTAAAGTGGTTAAGAAAGAAAGCCATATCGTTAATCAGATCAACCTAACCTTATTAATTACGTTAGTTTTTTACGTGCTTAGCTTGTTGCAAAAAATAGTGGTATTTAATGTCAACCCTGGAGCTTGGTTTGCGTTTATTGAATTTGTCATATTTGGCATATTACTAAGTGGTTTTATTTGGCTCAGTTTGTTTATTGCTTTTCATCAAGCCACAAAACGCCGCAATATTATTGCCTTAAGTCTATCTTTTTTAATTTTGGCGCCACTGTTTACCTTCGGTTTTTTAAATACCGGTGAATTTGATAGCAGTCCAAACTACGATGCAACCTTGTTGGCTCCGGCCTATAACTTTACCAAAGCCTTTGAAACTGAGAAGTTTATTGATAATTCTCAAAGGCTTTTTAGCAAACTGGACAAAATGAAAAAAGACTAGATAACGTTAATGTGCATACTATTTATCGCGGTAAACCAACATAAGCACTACCCGCTTATTATTGCGGCTAATCGCGATGAATTTTTTAAGCGTCCTACTACTCCCTCGCATTTTTGGTCTTCCTCCCCCACTATTTTAGCGGGCCTTGACCAACAAGCCGGAGGTACTTGGATGGGGGTGAATACTCAAGGCCATATCGCCGCCATCACTAATATCCGGGCGCCGCAAACAATAAAAAACGATGTCATTAGTCGTGGCATGTTAGTTAAACACTATCTCGAACAAGCAGATGACTATTCTGTTCCCCTCATGCAAACTGCCCGTAATCAATATAACGGTTACAACTTGTTATTTGGTCGCTGGAATAGATTGCAGATATACAATAATCAACTCAATCAACTGAGTGACTTGGGAAGCGGTGTCTTTGGTTTATCCAATGCTAGCGTAAACATTCCTTGGCCAAAGGTTACTAAAGGTATTAAAAGCTTAAATCACTATTGTCAAAAAGCACTAGACATAGAGGATGATGAACTATTCGCTTTATTACTCGATAGTACAAAGGCAACTGACGCTGAACTTCCGCAAACCGGTGTTCCACTTGAATGGGAGCGTAAACTTTCATCAATATTTATTCATGGCCAAGACTATGGCACACGCTCATCCACTATCTTAAAAATTGATACACAACAACGTGTAAGTTGGAGTGAAAGAACATTTTCTCAAGACGCATTGTGCGTTTCTGCACAAAATTTTGAATTCGATATAAATTAGACGTATTTCCTCTCGAAATTTCTCACGTCGATGGCATAATGTCGCCCCTTGTGCTTTCCTAATTTAGCCTGTTTTTGAGGAACCTTATGTTTGAAGTATTACCACAACTTCCCGCCGATCCTATTTTAGGTTTATCAACCGCATTTAAAGCCGATCCCAATCCATTAAAAATTGATTTAGGCGTAGGTGTTTATAAGGATGAGGAAGGTCGTACACCTATCCTCAATTCAATCGCTAAAGCTCAACAGATCTTATTAAATACCGAAGAGTCTAAAACCTATATCACGCCACAGGGTGTACAGGGTTTTATTGATGGCTTAACCGAGTTATTACTGGGTAAAGGTAACAAAGCAGTATTGGAAAATCGCGTTGCTGGAGTACAAGCGCCCGGTGGATGTGGTGCTTTGCGTATTTTGTCTGAGTTAATTAAACGTTGTAAGCCTGACACCACAGTGTGGGTAAGCGATCCAACGTGGGCCAACCACATTCCATTAATCGGTAATGCGGGCTTAAAAATTGAGACCTACCCTTACTTCGACAAAGCCAAAGCCAGTATTAAGTTTGATGCCATGGTTGAGTGTTTACAAAACGTCAAAGCGGGTGACATCGTATTGTTACACGGTTGCTGTCACAACCCTACTGGGGCTGATTTAACCAAAGAGCAATGGCAAACCGTGCTTGAGTTAGCTCAAAAAACTGGGTTTATTCCTTTTATCGATGTCGCTTATTTAGGTTTTGGTGACAGTTTAGAAGACGATGCTTACGGTACACGTTTGTTAGTTAATAATTTGCCTGAAGTAATAATTGCTGCCTCTTGTTCAAAAAACTTTGGTTTATACCGTGAGCGTGTCGGTTTGGCCCTGATGGTCACAGCTAACAGCACTGTGCGTAATGCTATCCAAACTCAAATTCAATCGATTGCACGTGCAATTTATTCTATGCCTCCCTCTTACGGCGGAGCTTTAGTAGACATCGTATTGCGTCAACCAGATTTGCGTACTGAGTGGATGGCTGAAGTTGAAATGATGCGCAGCCGCATGCAGGACTTACGTGGTTTGTTAGTCTCTAAACTAAAAGAATATGGTGCTCAGCAAGACTTCGAATTTGTTAAACAACAAAAAGGCATGTTTTCTTATTTGTGTATTTCACCTGAGCAAGTTATCGCCATGCGTGACAAACACAGCGTTTATTTTGTTGAATCGAGCCGCGTAAACATTGCAGGTATCAGCCTTAAAAATGTTGATAGCCTAGCTAAATCTTTAGTTTCTGTGCTCTAAATTTGCGTAATATAAAAAAACCGGCTAAAGCCGGTTTTTTTGTACACAGGATAAATTACTCGATAGGTTTAGTATTCTCAACCCGGCTTTTTAGTTTTTGCCCAGGTCTAAAAGTGACTACACGACGCGCTTTAATCGGAATATCTTCACCCGTTTTTGGGTTACGACCAGGTCTTTCATTTTTCTGGCGCAAATCAAAATTACCAAATCCTGATAATTTCACTTGCTCACCAGATTCTAAAGCCTCACGAACTTGCTCAAAAAACGTTTCAACGAGTTCTTTAGCATCGCGCTTATTAATACCTAATTTTTCAAATAAGTGTTCTGCCATTTCGGCTTTGGTTAACGCCATTTCGTCAATCCCTCAAAGATGCCCCAAATTTTTCTGACAACTCTGTCAGAATGCCATCAACTATTGTTTGAATTTCGTGTTCTTCAAGTGTTCTGGTTTTATCTTGTAAAGTTAGCGATATCGCCAGACTCTTATAGCCGGGAGCAATTCCCTTCCCTCGATACACGTCGAACAAGTTTAGGCCAACTAGTTGATTTGCGCCAAATTTTTCTATACAACTCAATATTTCGCCAACAACTTTATCATCGTCTACAACGATTGCAATGTCACGTCGATTTGCTGGAAATTTTGAAATTTCTTTCGCTTGAGGCAATTTTTTTAGCCCTAACAAGGAAATTTCCAACTCAAATACAAAAGTTCGACCACTTAAACCCAATTTTTTCTCAAATTGTGGATGAATAGCGCCAATAAAACCAATGCACTGTTGTTGACTATAAATCGCCGCAGACTGCCCAGAATGTAAGGCACTATGGCTACACTGTTCAAAACGAAAATCATTACGTCCTGTCATCGCGAGCAAACGTTCAACATCGGCTTTAAGGTCAAAAAAGTCAACGGGACGAGTTGCTTGCCCCCAATGTTCATCACTGACTAAACCTGTTACTACACCACCAATCACTGCTTGTTGGTTTACGCCGGTTTTTTCACTACTGTCAGGAATAAAACGTAAACCTGATTCAAATAATCTGACTCGGCCTTGCTGACGTTTTTGATTGTAAGATACCGCTTGTAACAAACCTGGCCATAAACTGACCCGCATAGACGACATTTCAACTGAAATCGGATGGGGCAACACTAAGGGTTGCACATCCGGGAACAACAGCGTCTGCACTTTAGGATCGACAAAAGAATAGGTAATTGCTTCCTGATAGTCGTTATTCACCAAACAACGTTTTAATTCACTTATTTGAATTTTTTGCTCTTGGTGTTTTGACATCTGCAAACTAGCAACAGGCGCGATGTTAGGGATGGAGTTATAACCAAACACCCGCGCAATTTCTTCGATCAGATCTTCTTCAATACTGATATCAAAACGATAGGCAGGCACTAAAGCCGTCCAGATTGCATCCTTAAAGCTCACTTCAAAACCTAAACGTTTGAGAATATCCGTGACCTTGTCGGCAGAGATAGCCAAACCTAAGACTTTAGTTAAACGTGTTTGGCGCAGGCTAACTTGTTTAGCTTGTGGAATATGCTCTTCACTTACCGCTTCCACGATAGGGCCAGCTTGCCCCCCCACAATCTCAAGTAATAAACCGGTGGCGCGTTCCATAGCTGTGCGTTGTAATTGTGGATCGACACCACGCTCATAACGATGAGATGCATCAGTATGTAAGCCATAACGACGTGCTTTACCGCGGATCATATCTGGCGCAAAAAACGCGCTTTCTAAAAATATATCTTTGGTAACTTCACTAACACCAGAATCTAAACCACCAAAAATACCGGCCATGGCTAAGGCTTTATCTTGGTCAGCGATTACTAAGGTTTCTGCGTTTAACTCGACTTCGTTTTCGTCCAACAAGGTCAGTTTTTCGCCTTTGTTAGCCAAACGTACATTAATGTCACCCTGTAACTTATCGTTATCAAAGGCGTGCATAGGATGACCAAGTTCCAACAATACAAAGTTAGTCACATCAACTACAGGATCAATGCTTCGTATGCCTGAACGACGCAGTTTTTCAACCATCCACAAGGGTGTAGTGCTATTCAAATTGATGTTTTTGATTATACGTCCCAAGTACCTAGGGCAATCTGCTGGAGCTTGTAAAGTAATCCCACGAGTTTCTTTAATAGTCACTGCAGCGGGATTAACGACAAACTCATTCACAGCAAGAGAATTTAAGACACCCACTTCACGAGCCAGACCTTTTAGACCTAAACAATCTGCACGGTTAGGAGTTAAATCAACCTCAATTGTGACATCATCTAATTGCAAATAATCGCGAATATCAGCGCCAATGACAGCATCGGCAGGTAATTCAACTATGCCTTCTTGCTCACTTGAAATGCCAAGCTCTGAAAAGCTACATAACATACCGTTAGATGCCTGACCGCGTAATTTGGCTTTTTTGATTTTAAAATCACCTGGTAATACTGCGCCGACTTTAGCCACCATGACTTTTAAACCTTGACGGCAATTAGGCGCACCACAGACGATATCAAGTAGTTCAGCTTCGCCAACATTGACTTTAGTCACGCGTAATTTATCGGCATCAGGATGCTGAGCACATTCGACAACTTCGCCAACGACTACGCCACTAAACTCGCCCGCTACAGCCTCAACACCGTCAACCTCAAGGCCAGCCATACTTAGCTGTTCAGATAGTTGCGCTGTAGTAATATTAGGACTTACCCATTCCCTTAACCATTTTTCACTGAATTTCATGTTCTTTATCCGACTTAATTAAATTGCTTAAGGAAACGTAAATCATTTTCAAAAAACGCTCTTAAATCATTTACTTCGTATCGCAACATCGTTAAGCGCTCAACGCCCATGCCAAAGGCAAATCCTGTATAAACTTCTGGATCAATATTTACCGCTCGTAATACATTGGGATGCACCATACCGCAGCCTAATACTTCGAGCCATTTTCCGTTTTTCCCCATTACGTCCACTTCAGCTGAGGGCTCGGTAAAAGGAAAATAAGAAGGACGAAAACGCACCTGTAAATCAGCTTCAAAAAAGTTATTTAAAAAGTCGTGTAATATGCCTTTCAATTCGGCAAAACTGACATTTTTATCCACCATCAAACCTTCAACCTGATGAAACATCGGTGTATGGGTTTGATCATAATCATTACGATAAACCCGGCCTGGCGAGATGATCCGCAGAGGTGGTTTTTCAACTTCCATAGTACGAATTTGCACACCAGAGGTTTGGGTTCTAAGCATCACATCAGGATTAAAATAAAAAGTGTCGTGATCGGCCCTGGCTGGGTGATTAGCTGGAATATTTAAGGCATCAAAATTGTGAAAACCATCTTCAACCTCTGGACCCGTCTTTACTTGAAACCCAAGCTCCGCAAAAAAACTTTCAATACGGCTAATAGTGCGGGTAACAGGGTGCAAGCCACCTAAACCAAGGCCTCTGCCGGGCAAAGTAACATCAATTTTTTCATTAGCTAATTTTTGCTCTAATTCAGCGCTACGTAATATGTCACCACGAACCTGAATTAACTGCTGAACTTTTTGTTTGGCATCATTAATCAATTGCCCTGCAGCAGGACGTTCTTCTGCCGATAATCTACCTAGGCTTTTAAGCTGCTCAGTTAACAAGCCCTTTTTACCCATAAAATCTACACGAACTTCATCTAAGGCATTGGCATCTTGCGCTTCGTTAACTCGTGTTTCTGCTTGTACTATTATGGCATCTAAGTCCATAGCATCCCCGATTTGGATAGTATATTGTGACAGTGTGTGGCCTACATAAACCACAACCCTAAAAATGACCGGCAATTCTACACGAAAAAGATAATATGGGGCTAGGTAAAAAGCTAAAAAAACAGTTTAAAACAGACTGTTAGTTAAATTTATACACCTATATTTTATGGGTTGACGCAACAAATCAACTATTCCAAAAGTAGCTGTATGGCTTAGCTAATTAATTATGCCAAATAGCTAGATATTTCATGGCCACATCACAACGCGCATAATTACTGCCAAATTCTTCCATGACATGCCTGTCATGTACAAAACCATTTTTTTCATACAAATGAATAGCGGATTGACACTTTTTATTGGTGAGTAAAAACAAACGTTTCATTGGCATTTTTGCTGCTTCATGTAAGGTGAAACGCAGTAATTTCTCACCTATTTTTAGACCTCGTGCAGAATCAAGTACCGCCATCTTAGTTAACTCAAAGGTTAATTCTTTTTTCTTCGCCAGCGCGCAACAACCTACAAATCCCAGTTGTTTATGTTTTGCTAACCAAATTTTACCACCTTTAGAAATGATATATTTGACCGGATCCGCGAGAACGTTTTTATCACTGTCTTCGAGCACAAACATGCTATTAATCCACTCTTCATTTATCTGCCTGAATACATCAGTGTACTTAGGCTCAAAGCTAACAAACTCTAGATCATCACTTGTTTCATGATAAATATCTAAAGTACGATCCAATAAAGATTTACGTGTTAAAGCTTGTTCACATTTACGGATAGCCTGGTAAATATCATTATCTAACTCCCGACTTAATTCTTGAGCCGCTTGAGTAACCGCAGACCACATTGGTTTCATTTTAGCGACTTGCTGTTGTCCAACATCCGTTAAGGTTAACACTCTGCGGCGACTGTCATTTTCACAAATTATGCTGACAATCAAACCTTCTTTCTCGAGTTGACGACAAAACTGACTGATTGCGGGCTGGCTTAATCCTAATAACTGGGAAGCTTCAACAACATTTATTTTTTGTCTTTTATCAATTAAAGCCAGCAAGGAAAACCATTTTGGCTGTACTTCGATATTAAAGGCTTTATAAACCTTGCCAGCGTCTGTCAGCATTCTTTCGCTTAAACGCTTTAATCTAGTACCTAAGGCCAATTCTTCTAATTCGTCTAAAAAATCCATAAGCTCACCATTACATAATTACTTATATAGTACACTATACGTAAACACATGAAATGCGCCATCATTTTTAACTGCTTGAATTGGATAGATATATATCGAATGAAAAGATACAAAAAGAGTTTAAAGAATCGTAAACATGTAATAAAAAACAATGGTGAATTAACTTGAAGATTTAGGGATTTAAAACGAAAAACGGCGAGCATCCTGCTCGCCGTTTTCCGAAAGAACTTAAACTTAATGTTTAATATTAAGCTAATGCACCTTTAGCAGCATTAACTAATGCGCTAAATGCGTTTTTGTCATGTACCGCGATATCGGCCAAAATCTTACGATCGATTTCAACAGAAGCTTTTTTCAAGCCATTGATGAAACGGCTGTAAGACAGACCATTTTGACGTGCGGCAGCGTTAATACGTGCAATCCACAATTGACGGAATTGACGTTTTTTCTGACGACGGTCGCGATATGCATATTGACCAGCTTTAGTTACTGCCTGGACAGCAACACGATAAACTCGACTACGAGCTCCGTAATAACCTTTGGCTTGCTTCAGTACCTTTTTGTGACGGGCACGTGCTACAACACCACGTTTTACTCTTGCCATTATTCAGTCTCCTATCTTAAACGTAAGGTAACATGCGTTGGATAAGTGCTGTATCCGACGTATGAACTAATTTTTTGCCACGTAAGTGACGTTTACGTTTAGAACTCTTCTTGGTCAAAATGTGACGCAAGTGAGACTGTTTACTTTTGAAACGGCCAGAAGCGGTTTTTCTGAAACGCTTGGCAGCTCCACGGTTGGATTTCATTTTAGGCATTGCTAAAACTCCGCATTGTTAATGACTTATTGTTTTGCAGAAACGCAAAGTCTTGTGATTACAATGTAGTAAGGTGAGTCAGGGGGCAGAATCCTGATTACTTGTAGACCTTAACTACTTCTTAATTGGGGCAAGCACCATGATCATCTGACGACCCTCTACCCTATTGGGGAAAGATTCGCAGTTGGCAATGTCAGCTAAATCGGTTTTAACTCGAGTTAGTTGATCAATACCTATCTCTTGGTGAGCCATTTCTCGTCCGCGGAAACGGATCGTTACTTTGGCCTTGTCACCCGCTTCTAGAAAGCGACGCAGGTTGCGCAGTTTTACCTGGTAATCGCCTTCATCAGTGCCAGGGCGAAATTTAATCTCCTTGACCTGAATTTGCTTCTGTTTTTTCTTTTGCTCTTTCAGAGACTTGCTTTTTTCGAAGAGGAACTTCCCGTAATCCATTACTTTACATACGGGCGGCTCTGCATTAGGGCTAATCTCAACCAAGTCTAAACTTGATTGCTCAGCAGTTTGAATAGCTTCACTAATTGATACAACACCAATTTGCTCACCATCTTTACCAACCAAACGGACTTCTTTTACCGTTATTTCTTCGTTGATCCGAGCTTTATTCGGATCTTTAGCCTTAATGTTAGCGCCTTTAATATGTCATTCCTCCACGTAATTTATCGGATTTGTTTGCTTTCGATCTCAGCACTTGCGTGCTGAATAAATGCCTCAATTGACATTTTGCCAAGGTCATCGCCTTTGCGTGATCTTACAGCTATTTCACCGGCTTCCATTTCTTTATCGCCGACTACTAACAAATATGGGACACGCCTAAGCGTGTGCTCGCGGATTTTAAAGCCAATCTTCTCATTTCTCAAGTCAGACTTTGCTCTAAATCCACTTTCTTTCAGCTTTTTAACTACATTTTGCGAATATTCTGCCTGATTGTCAGTAATATTCATTACAACCGCCTGAGTTGGTGCCAACCAGAGCGGAAATAAACCAGCATATTCTTCGATCAAAATGCCTATGAAACGTTCAATTGAACCTAAAACCGCTCTGTGAATCATCACAGGAACCTTTCTTTCACCGTTTTCAGCTACATAAGTTGAGCCTAAACGACCGGGCATAGAAAAATCGAGCTGTACTGTACCACATTGCCACGCTCTATCTAAACAATCATGTAAAGTAAATTCAATTTTAGGACCATAAAAGGCACCTTCGCCTGGTAAATAGCTAAAATCGATGTTTTTACTCTTTAAAGCGTTGGCTAATGCTAACTCAGATTTGTCCCACGTTTCTTCACTACCTACACGATTTTCTGGGCGTGTGGATAACTTAACCACGATTTGTTCAAAACCGAAAGTTTTGTAAGTGTCGTAGATCATATCGATACAAGCACCGACTTCCGCCAATACTTGTTCTTCCGTACAGAAAATGTGGGCATCATCTTGAGTAAAACCACGGACTCGCATTAAACCATGCAAAGCACCTGAAGGCTCGTTACGATGACAGCAACCAAATTCAGCCATACGCAAGGGTAAATCACGATAAGATTTCAAACCTTGATTAAATATTTGCACGTGACCAGGACAGTTCATTGGTTTTATAGCGTATTCACGTTTTTCTGATGTGGTAGTAAACATGGCATCAGCATATTTATCCCAGTGACCAGAACGTTCCCACAACGAACGATCCATCATTAATGGACCCTTTACTTCGTCATAATCGTAATTACCCAGTTTTTCTCGCACAAACTTTTCTAACTGAGTATAAATAGTCCAGCCATCATTGTGCCAAAACACCATACCGGGTGCTTCTTCTTGCCAATGGAACAAATCTAAGGCTTTGCCTATTTTACGGTGATCACGTTTTTCTGCTTCTTCTAAACGTTGTAAATAAGCGGCCAGCTGTTTTTTGTCTGCCCAAGCGGTACCGTAAACACGTTGCAACATTTTGTTGTCACTGTTACCACGCCAATAAGCACCAGCCACTTTCATTAATTTGAAGTTCTGACAAAAACGCATATTAGGTACATGTGGACCACGACACATGTCGATATATTCTTCGTGGTGGTACAAACCAGGTGTGCTGTCTTTAGGGATATTTTCATCCAATATTTGGATTTTATATAATTCACCACGTTCAGCGAAGGTATCGCGAGCTTCTTGCCAGCTAACCACTTTTTTCACTACGTCGTAATTGGTCTTCGCCAATTCCAACATACGCTTTTCAATTTTGACTAAATCCGCATCGTTGAGTGCATGTTCCATATCAATGTCGTAATAAAAGCCATTATCAATGACAGGTCCGATGGCCATTTTCACATCAGGATAAAGTTGTTTGATTGCATGCCCAATTAAATGTGCGCAAGAATGGCGGATAATCTCCAAGCCTTCTTGATCTTTCGCCGTAATAATTTGTAGAGTGGCGTCTTGAGTAATTAAATCGCAAGCATCAACTAATGAGCCGTTTACTTTGCCAGCAATGGTTGCTTTGGCTAAACCTGGACCTATATCCATGGCAACATCAAGTGTAGATACAGCATTGTCGAATTGACGTTGACTACCGTCGGGAAGTGTAATTATGGGCATGTAATTTCCTTACGCAGTGGTGACGCCTACCAAGCGCCACTTGCAAGTTAAAATGCTTTAAGAATAAAAAACTCTTTTGCACATCATAAAAAAACACCCAGATCGGGTGTTAAAATTAAGTGCTCTGTTATCATCAGAGCCTGTGGGCGATTATACAAATAATAAGGCAAGCTATGCAACGCACAATGACCATTGTGGGCAATATCGTCATTTTACTTACGTCTTACCTAACGACTCCCTTTGCTTTTAGTGAAGAGTGGCAACTTGAAAAGTCACAAAAACCTATACAAGTTTTCAGCCGAGACATTAGCAATCCACAAAAAAAATCACTGTATAAAGAAATTTTAGCCGTCACTACTGTCAAAGCTTCTCCTGTGGCACTACTTAATGTGTTAAACGATATAAAACGTGCACCCCAGTGGATAGACAATTGTATAGAAGTAAAAATTATCGCCAATCCTGAACCACAAACAAAACTAGTGCAAAGTACTTTTTCTGCCCCTTGGCCTTTGCACAAGCGAGATATGCTGACCAAATCAATCACTCATTTCCAAGACCAACAAATCGTCATTGATATTACGGATGCCGGTGATACCTTGCCAACTGAAAAAAACACGGTACGTATGACAGATATCCAAGGACGCTGGACGATAACGCCTATGACTGAAGGTAATATTGAAATACGTTATCAAGGCACTGGTAACCCCGCAGGCAATATTCCTATTTGGCTAGCAAATAAAGTCCTAATAGACTCGACCTTTATTACTTTCAAAAATTTAAGCAGCATTATTACAGAAGAAATGTATCAGCATTCTGAAATTACTCATTAATCTAATAAGTCGCTTTGAAATAACGTAATCGAACATACAAAATTATTTGCTCAACCATAATAAGGGAAAACACGTTTTAGGTGATGGTGCTTATGTGGCATTTTATTAGTGATGAAATTGCAAAAAGTATTGAGCGCGAATTTATCTGTGATGACATTCGCGAAATTACATCAGGACAAAGCCATAAAGCTTTTAAGATAACAGATGGCCGCTTGCGTTTTTTTGTCAAAGTAAATGAGATAGCCCATCTTGGACATTTTAAGGCTGAAATCGAAGGCCTCGAACATCTGCAAAAAACCAACTTATTCAAAGTTCCCAAGGTAATCTGCTCAGGTGTTGTGAGCGATAAATCCTTTTTAGTATTGGAATTTCTTACACTACAGCCTGGTAATAATAACAATTGGTATGAATTTGGTCAGGCTCTAGCCAATCAACACAAAAACCATACTCAGGATATGTATGGTTGGCAGGAAGATAATTTTATCGGCCTGTCACCACAAGTTAATCAATGGCATAAAAAATGGCATACTTTTTTTGCAGAGCAACGCATCGGTTTTATGCTGCAACTATTAGCTGAAAAAGGCCATGTACTCAGTAATAACATCGATCAAGTTGTGGAGTCTGTTAATCGTTTACTAGCAGGGCATAATCCACCATCCAGTATGTTGCATGGTGATCTGTGGTCGGGCAATAGCGGATTTCACAAAGACAAACCTGCATTATTTGATCCGGCTTTTTACTATGGTGATCGTGAAACAGATCTCGCAATGACAGAGTTATTCAATCGTTTGCCTGATCAATTTTACCAAGGTTATCAAGAAACTTGGCCCTTAAACGATGCTTATGAATTTCGTAAACCTGTCTATCAACTCTACCATGTGCTCAATCACGCACTGTTATTTGGTGGCAGTTATTTAGATTCGGCACGTTCTACTTTAAAAAATATGGAAATATAAAATGCCTTTTTTATAGTGCTAGGTCGCTATATGCTTAACACATACAACGCAAAAGTAGTTTAATTATGAGTCCCAAAGTCATCTTACTTACTGGCAGTGCTAAAAGAATTGGCGCTTTTACCGCCAGATACTTACACCAACTCGGTTGGAATATCGTATTGCACTATAACCAATCAGAGCAACAAGCCAGCGAGCTTGCCAAGCAAATGAATGCCGCCCGAGCTGACTCAGTCAAGTTAGTACAAGGGTCGCTGAATACCGTAAAAGAAATAGAAAACGTCGCTGAGCAGGCCATTAAGGCATTTGGAAAACTCAATGCACTGCTCAATAATGCCTCATCTTTTTACCCTACCCCCATAGGCTCAATCACCCAAGATGACTGGACCAGTTTAGTCGGCAGCAACATGCAAGCTCCACTTTTTTTAGCCCAGTATTGCAACCCCACATTGCAGCAACACAATGGGGTAATCATTAATATGGTAGATATTCATGCAGCGCAGCCACTTAGCAACCATACTTTGTATTGCATGGCTAAATCAGCCTTAGTGATGATGACCAAGTCATTGGCGCAGGAACTTGCGCCCAATGTAAGAGTCAATGGTATAGCCCCTGGCGCTATTTTATGGCCTGAAAATACCATAAGTGATGAGGACAAAACTAAAGTACTAGAACATATTCCATTGCAAAGATTAGGTTCGATGCAAGACATCGCCCAAGCAATTGAATATTTGCTTAATGCACATTACGTTACAGGCCAAGTTATCACGGTAGATGGAGGTAGAAGCATCGCTTCTAATGTTAAAGCGTAAATTAATATGAGGTGAAAAATGAATATTAAACATACCACTATTAGTTGCCCACATTGTGGTCATTCTATGCATGTAGAGCTTGATTTCAGCGGCGGCGATCAAGATTATTACGATGAATGTGCGAATTGCTGCGAATCAATCCACTTAAACATGCACATTAATGTATTAGCTCACAAACTAGAACTGTCAGTCAGTGCCGACGACGAGCAACTATATTAAAATATAGTTTTTTAAGAGACCCTGTTATAAAAAAAATAATCCAGTATCTGGTTGCTGTGCTAAACATTGTCTGGCTTGCGGCTTGCCAGCCATTAAGCTCATTAAACAATGACCTGCAAGACTATCAGCAGCGAATGGCTCGTGTATTAAAACACGACAGTCCTCCATTTATCAGCAGTTATTTACCCGCCTACCCGTCATTAAATGAATTAAGCAATATAGCAATGCAAACCAGCATTAAGCTAACAGAATTTTATCAACTGCAACATTGCCACTTCGCTAGTTTAATTGCTGAACGCAATACCTCACTAGGAAAACTACAACTCCCTTCAATTCGTTATCACTACGAAAAACAGCTGATACAAGGCTTACAAGAATGTATTAAGCAAACCAACGAGCCAGAACTAAAAGCTCAGCTACAAGTATGGTTGCAGATTAAACAACAAAATCTACCACTCATCTGGGCGGATATGTTGCAAAAAAGCACTGAAATTCGGCAAGCACTGTCAACCAATCAAGGTTTGATAGCAGGAGGTCCACAGGATGGTTTGCATGAAACACTGGCTGCATTTAACTTTTTAATAGCCAGCCAGCAACAAGACATTATTGACCATAAAGAATTAGAACAACACCTCCATAAACTAGAGCAGTTTGCCCTACCCGCTCGTTTATGGCGTAGCCAAAATTTATTAACTGAAAATCTCAATCAAACAACCGTATGGTTAAAACAACATGGTGCGGCAGATTTTTGTGGCGTTAAACCAACAAATAACAGCAAAAAAGAAATAGAATATTTAAGCAATGTATTTCAATTGTTTTTCATTGAAAAAATTCAAGGCATTGCTTCACAAGTTAACCATTACCACTATAAGTTATCACCCATCTTTGAATTGCTGCTTAAGCATCCAAACTTGACACCGGCTTTTAAACGTTACCTAAGTCAGCAACATCAACAAGGTTTTGCAAATTATCAACTCGCCATGCAACAGCACATTGAGTTATGGCAACTCATATTTAAAAACTGCCATCTTGCACCTGGACTTTCAGCGCACATTAACACCAATAAATAGCATGAGAAGTTTTGACAAATCGTTTTTACTGTTAAAACCAGCCATTATTAAACATGCAATTTTTGTTTTTTGGGAAAGATAGTGGCGCTAAAGCCAGTAAATTTGGCAATATCGTCTATTTGCTCAGCAACTAAACCATATCTAGCTAAAAAGCCCTTGCAGAGAACTAAGCTCGTCGTTATTATACGCGCCGCTTAAGGGGGATTACTCCTAAGGCAACTTCCAAAATACAACCGTAGCTCAGTTGGTTAGAGCACTACCTTGACATGGTAGGGGTCGGTGGTTCGAGTCCACTCGGTTGTACCAACTATTACTCTTCAGATTCAACAACTTACACAATTCTTCATTCATTCAAAATAAGTTAATTTAGCCATTAATTTAGATTTGTGACCATTGTGTGACCATATCTTCATTACATTGTAATTTTGCAGTGACTCACAATGACCACCATACGACTCGTCACAATGAAGTTTAATCTCACAGAGCAAGTATGATTACTTTAAAAAACATTCACTTTTTCTGCTTCAATGCGACATCTAAATTTTGTAAAGTAAGCTTCCAGTAACTTTTTTTGATTTGTAGCCACGGCGAGATCTTGCATAAATTTTAAGTAACAAGTTAAAATAAGGTTTAATTGGCATTCACGCTTAAATCGGTCAATGCCAATGGATTTAACAGTTAAGGTGTGATTTAGATTAGACTTTTCCTTCCAATCTTTTATTCGCATCGTTTAATAGATTAGCGGTTAACTCTTCAGCGAGATCACCGTTTCTGGCCACTATTGCATCACATACTGCTCGATGAAAAGGGACTGATGTTTTGTTGTCACGAGGATCTTTGTTAGTCAAACGGATACTGACCATTAAGGCGGAATAAATCACTCCTTCCATGGCTTTTAGAAATTCATTGTGGGCAGCGCGTAATACTGAGCGGTGAAACTCGGCATCAGCAATCACGAAATTTTCTACCGTACCTTCTTCGGATTCCATTGCTGCACAAGCTCGTTCTATTTCAACAATATCTTCTGCTGTCGCACGTTCAGCGGCCCAACGAGCGGCTTTGGGTTCAAAGGCTAAACGAATATCCATTAGTTGTTTCAAAAAATCTGGATTGGGTGGCGCTGATAAATGCCAAGCTAGCACGTCATCATCTAACATAGACCACTGGTTTCTGGGGCGGATTTTTGTGCCAATACCACGGCGCACGTCTAATAACCCTTTGCCCACTAATATTTTTACTGCATCGCGAATAACCACCCTACTCACCTGATAACGCTGAGCAAGAGTATTTTCTTCGTCGATTAAGGTACCTGGCTCATAGCTACCAGCCACTATCCGTCGACCTAATTCTCGAGCCACTTGCACCGGCATACTCGGTGTCATGGTGGCAGTACGTTTTAAGTCGTAATAGACTAATTCACTCATATCAGTAATCCAATCATAGGATGTTAAGCATGAGATTTATCATACTACTAAATAACTGATTTACAATATGATTAAGCCAATAAGCTGGCACAAATCTCAAGCCAAATATTAAATGACAGCTGTGTTAAAGATAAATTTAAACCCTGACGAGTTGTCGTTCTAAATCTTCAATGGTTTTGCCTTTTGTCTCTGGTAGTATTTTAGCCATTATCACCAGTCCAATTAGACCTAAAACACCGTACATAAAAAAGATATTAGCAACCCCAAGGTTATCCAACTGCCAAGGGAAAAACTCACTGATACTATAGGACGAAATCGTTTGTACTAATGCAGCAAAAGGAAGAGCTACACTGCGTACTTTGTTGGGAAATACCTCTGAGAAAATCACCCACATTATGGGTCCAATCGACATATTAAAAGCAGCTAAAAAGGCAAAGATACCAAACAAAACTAAGGTGGCATTAATATCTCGAATACTTTCGGTAATAATAAAGCCACTGACTAAGGGTAATTCTTTTTTGTCGAATATGGTGGCTAACTCTCGTTTGAGTTCAACGTCACTATCAAAAGTAATACCAGTTAGGGGCTGTAATTTAGTGGTGTCGATCTGCAGTGCCGTTAATTTTTGCTCTATGTTAACCATGGCATTTTGATCAAATACATAATGGGCATGTTTAAATCCCCACCACGTAGCACCATGAGCCGCAACCACCAATAACAAACCACCTAGGGTTAAAAAACGCCGGCCTAACTTTTCCACAAACGTGATGGCGATTACCGTTGATACTACCCCCACCAAACCCATAATTATGGTTTGCATAAAGGTGTCTTGCACACTCATACCGACTTGTTCAAATACCATAGGGGCAAAAAACAATACAGCGTTCATACCCGTTGCACCTTGCACAATGGCATAAATAACGGCTAACCAAAGCACAAAGCTGAGTTTTCGACTAAACAGCATTTTTAATTGTGACCCTAAGCTAACTTTTACATCACGTATTAGGCTATCTTGTATGGCGTTGATGGTTGGTTCGATATTTGCCTCGTTGGTGATTTTTTTAAACACCAATTTTGCTTCTGACTCTTTACCTTTCATCACTAACCAACGGGGTGATTCCGGTACCAAAAACAACAAACTCAACCACACTGCATTGGCGACGAGCTCAGCGCCCAACATAAAACGCCACACGTTTTCATTATTTAGCCAAGCGATACTGTCCATGCTCTTGATCAAAAAATAATTAATGATAAACGCCAGCAATAAACCAATGGCAATCATCAATTGGTTAACTGAAACAAATTTACCACGTTTGTCTGCTGGAGCGATTTCTCCAATGTACATGGCTGAAACCGTTATGGAGGCAAAGGCCACGCCACCAATAAAACGTCCAAACACCAGCATTTCGTAACTTAAGGCAAAGGCAGAAATCAATGAAGACAATGAATAGGCCAAAGCAATGGCAATTAATACCTTTTTACGGCCAAATTTCTCACACAAAGTTCCGGTAACAAAAAGCGCGCAAATCACCCCAATAAGGGCGATACCCGCTACCGTACCTGTTTGTGTATTAGTTAATTCAAACTGCGAACTGATAAATCGAATTGCGCCTGAAATATTTGCAGCATCTAGGCCAAAAACAAAGCCTCCAAACGCTGCGATGAGTGAGTAGAAGGTGACATTTTTATTGCTTATATTCGTTGTCATTTTTGTGCCTTGTTACTGCCAATAAATTCAACTCAGCGCTTTGCCAAGTAACGATATTTACGCATGTTCCATTGCGTTTTGATAAGCCTCAACATAGCCCTTAGCCCGTGTCGCGACCTCATCTTTGTGCATGCCTGCTTGATATAAACCTGAACCTAAACCAAAACCTTGTGCCCCAGCGGCTAAAAAGTCGCCCATTGTTTGCGCCGACACACCGCCAACTGGCAATACTAGAGTATCTTTAGGAATAACCGCCATCATCGCTTTTAGCCCTTTCGCACCAAGCGTATCAGCGGGAAACATCTTAATGGCGTCAGCTCCAGCAGCCAGAGCCGAAAAAGCTTCACTGGGTGTATAAAAGCCAGGCACACAATACAAACCTAGCTGTTTGGCGTAACGAATAACCTGAGTATCCACATTGGGCGCGATAATAATCTCGCCACCCGCCTGTTTGACTAAGTCGACTTGCTCACAACTGAGCACGGTGCCAGCACCTATAATAAGTTCATCACCAAAATGCTCATTTAATAACTTAATGCTGGCATAGGGATTCGGGGAGTTAAGCGGCACTTCTATAATTTTGAAACCAGCGTCCTTGAGCACCTGAGCAATAGCAATAACTTCATAGGCTTGTACACCACGTAAAATGGCCACTAAAGGTAAGGCTGACATTGAACTTTTAAAGCTTAGTTTTTTCATCTATCCGTCCTAGTTAACACACAAGCCAGCCTGATTAACAATACTCAACATACCACTACAGGACGCACTATCACTGTCGATAATGCTTACCTTTATGGCTAGCGAGTGGCACGCTCTTTGGTACAGCTCACATAAGGATTGACTACCCACTAAACACACATCGCTTAGATTGGGCGTATGTCTTTGCATATCAGCAATTTCGGCGCCGATTAATAAACCAGACAAATAGCTTCTAACTTCGATCGCTGAGATTTTACCACTCAACATATTGGTTCTGGCACTAAATAAGGTGTGAGATAAGGATGCATGAGTGAAAGCACTTTTCACGCCTAAATCAAAGGCGCTAAGGTGGCTGTCAACTGCTTGTTTATGCTCTCTATAGGGTTTACCCAACAGACTGAATTCTTCTAGTACATTGAATAATTCACCCGTCATATAAGTACTAAAACTGACAATACTTGGCTCTCGCTCAATGTTCACATTTGCCCATTTAGAATGAGTACCAGGTAAACACATCAGCAGGCTTGTTTTGTCCGCAGCGACACAGGCTTGTGCTTGCTGTTGCAACAGTGAAATAGCGCCGATGATTTGCACTTCTTCACCGCGCATTACCTCGATCTGGCCTATGTGTGATAAACCTTTAACACCCGGCACAATGGCTATCTTTAAGCCTCTGGCATTCGCCACAAAAGTCATATCGGCCGTTAAATTGCTCAAGTTCGCTGGACATGGTACATATCCCGCATCCTGCCAACCTTGTGCACTGCCCACCATGCCCGCCATAACAATGGGTAATGAATGTTCTGTTAACCAAGGTTGCAGTTGAGTCAATAAAGCAGGCTCAAATTGCTCTTTACTTAAACTCAGCATGCCTTGATTTGAGCGGATCACATCGATGGGCTTACCTGCATCATCAAGTAAAAAAGCGCGAAAATTGCTTCCGCCCCAATCGACACATATAAGGCTAGGCTTAGCAGCATTGGTCATTTTATTTATGTCACTCTTAATTCGTTACTGAGCTGACTTAGCAGTCAACCGCAAATTTCTTTAAAAACTTCCGATCAGGTTCAATGCCTAAACCAGGACCTTTGGGCAGAGCAACTGTGCCATTATTGGCTTTTACCTGTTCATTAATACACAAAGAATCAAGCAATATTTCTTCACGGAATAAATTAGGTGTAGTGTCATATTCCAACATAGGTTGAACCGGATGAGCAGCACCAGGAAAGTCAGGTAAGGCAGCTAATAAATGTAGATTAGTACCAACCGCCACCGCCGACCCCCACACATGATTAACGACAGGCACAAAGTGAGCTTGCGCCAGCGCCAGCACTTTTTGATACTGAGTAATACCCCCTAAGGCACAAACCTCAGGTTGCAATAAATCAACACAGCGGTTTTTGATGAGGTCACGGAAACCCCATACGGTAAATTCTGCCTCGCCACCGGCTATACACAGATCGAGTGCTTCACACAATTCGCGGTAACCTTGATGATCTTCAGGCGCCACTGGCTCTTCAAACCAGGTCACGCCTAAACGCTCTAATTCCCGTCCCAGAGGGATGGCTTCACGAGTGGTGTATGCATGATTAGCATCCACCATTAAAGGTACTTTGGGGCCAATACCACGACGCACCGCTTCAACCAACCTGATGTCTTCTTCTACACCTAAACCGATTTTCATCTTCATGGCTTTAAAGCCCATGCTTAAAATGGTGGCACTTTCCCGTTCAAATCGTTCTTCTAAATCAGGTACACGTTGCAACATCATGCCGTAACCATAAACCGGAATGCGCTCTCTAAAGGCGCCACCTAACAATTGATAAACCGGTACATTATGAATTTTCCCGGCGATATCCCACAGGGCAATATCCACACCTGATAAGGATTGAATGGGCATGCCTTTTTGGCCATGATCGCGCAGTAGGTTATATACCTTATGCCAAATCACTTCACGATCCAGCGGATTCATGCCCAAAATCATGGGTTGTATGACTTTTTCAACTATCACTTTGTTGGCTAGCGCGACATTGCCACCACCAAAACATTCTCCCCAGCCCGTAATACCAATGTCGGTGCGTACTTCAACGATGTGAGCTGTGCGTTTAGCATAGTATTGTTGTGAGTAACCTAACTCTTCTTCAAGATCGTATTGCAGTACGTGACTGATTATTTCGGTAATTTTCATTGTGCACGCTCCGTTAACAAGGCGCGAGAAACACGTTTTATAGTGAAATATTCATCCAGTGCATAGGACGAGCAATCCACGCCTACCCCTGATTGTTTAACACCACAGTGGGGCAAATTAATCGCGTATTTAACGCCATTAATATGTACTTCACCAAAACGTAATTTGTTCGCGATACTTTGTGCTTTTTCTATATTTTGAGTAAAAATAAATGACGATAAACCGGCTTCAGTGTCGTTAGCCTGAGCTAATACCTCTGCTTCGTCGGTAAAATTCAATATGCTGATCACGGGTCCAAACACTTCGTCCCGACAAATCCTAGATGTAGGTTTAACATTGGTTAAAACGGTAGGTGAGTAAAAAGAGCCCTCGGTGAGCTCAGCAGGGCGGGCACCTCCCATCTCTAATTTGGCGCCATCCGCTACAGCATCTTGCACCATCTGATCAATGCGTTGCCAAGCGCCTTGATCAATCACCGGCCCCATGCCGATAGCTTGATTTTTATCAAAACCTACCTTGACCGCTTGAGTCTTTTGCTTAACTAAGGCAAGAAAATCTGCTGCCACTGACTGCTCTACAAACACCCGATTAGGTGCCACACAAATTTGTCCGGCATTTTCAAATTTAAGCCCACACACCACACTCGCAGCTAGGTCTAAATCTGCATCGGCAAAAACTAAAACCGGGGCATTACCACCCAATTCCATGGAATAACGTTTTATCGACGTGGCTCCTACCCGCATTACATGTTTACCGGTTTCAGTGGAACCTATTAAGGTAATTAAGGCAGGAATAGTAGACGCAGACATAGCATCACCAATGAGCTGGTCTGGCCCACAAATGATATTCACCGCGCCGGCAGGCAAACCTATTTGCGCGCAAAGCTCACCTACTAACAAGGCCGATAGTGGCGTTTTTAGCGATGGTTTAACTACAATAGGACAGCCTGCTGCCATGGCTGGTGCTAACTTATAAGCGAGATTTAACAGCGGAAAATTCCAGGCTAAAAAGGCCGCAACCACACCTACAGGCTCATGCACAATCTCGTGGCTATGAGTGCCCTCGATATCGTCAATTTTATGACTTTGGCGCTGACTTATTTCCTCAGCATAAAAGGCCAAACTATCAACTAACATTTGATAGTCGCCTTGGGTACTCGCCCAAGCTTTACCCATTTCTTGATGGATACATTCACGCAAGGGAAGTTCGTGAGCAATAATGGCTTGCCTGAGTTTATTCATCCACTGAACCCGTTCAGTTACTGTGGTGGTAGACCAAGTATCTAAAGCCAATTGTGCCTGTTCTAACGCATTAACGGCTAACTCAGCATCAGCCACCGCAACAATGCCAGCGACCTCACCCGTTGCAGGATTGATCACTTCATGCTGGGCAACACCATCATGTAGTTGACCACCAAAATACATGGGTTTTGAAACATTCATTATCGGCCCTTTTAATCTGTGGAGAGTTGTTAACATATTGCAATTTGTAAAATCATTTAAACATATGATGTTTAATATTACAATATGTTTGAAAGGTTAAATATTTGTAAATTTTAACTAATTTACCTTAGTGGACTTTGTGACCTTTGTTGGATCAAATATAGAGTCAGACAGTCGCCTAAAGCACATGGAGCTATCAGCCCAATATGCGCCTTAGGCTAACTAGAATTAGCTAATTTTCGAGCTTGCTTGGCACACGATATTTATCCATACGGTCTAAATCGTAAACTTCATACTGTCGCTTCAGTAACCACAAAGGGCGTTCTAAGGTCATTTCCCAAGCAAAAAAGTCTTTAAACATTTTTCTGACTCGCTCAGGCTGCTCAGCCGCAAGATCATGCTGTTCACCAATATCGTTTGCTAAGTTATACAACTCTGCTGGTCGGTCGGGATAACGTAATAACTTCCAATCGCCTTGACGAATGGCTGCGCGGGTTTCTTTTTTCCAATACATACTCGCATGAGGATCGTTGTTGTTTTTACCCGTTAAATAAGGAATAAGATCAACACCATCTAGGGCAGATAAGGTCTTTTTACCGCCACCAGCATGAAAGAAAGTAGGCAATAAATCGAGGGTGCTAACCGCTTTATCATAAGTAGTACCTGGGCTTAATTTAGCCGGCCATTTAATTAAATAAGGTACACGAATACCGCCTTCTAAAAAGTTAGACTTGGTACCCGCTAACGGATAGTTAGACGAGGCATTTTTATCCGTAGGGCCGCCATTATCATTGCTAAATACCACAATAGTGTTTTCTTCAAGGCCTAGTGCTTTGAGCTTATGCATTACTGCGCCACTTGCTCTATCAAGTGCTAGCGTCATAGCAGCGACTTCTTTACGCTTACCGCTTAATTGCGGAAATTGAGCGAGATCTTCTGGTGTGGCTTCCATTGGGGTATGCACAGCATTAAAAGACAAAAAGATAAAAAACGGTTTATCTGGGGCTTTTTCTATAAATTCATTAGCTTTTTCTGCTAATACGTCGGTTAAGTAACCTTTATGTTCTGCAAATTGCCCCATACCTTGCTCAAGTTTTTTATCATAAAACATGGCCGATTTGCGTTCAGGATCATTTACTTCATAAGCCCAATAACTACGATCACCACCTCGAAAACCATAAAATTCATCAAAACCACGCTTGGTAGGATGCAATTCATCAGTCCCACCTAAGTGCCACTTACCGAAAAACGCGGTGCGGTAACCCAAGGATTTCATGTAGTCACCCATAGTGACTTCGCTTAAAGGAATACCCATTTCGGCCCCGTCGATGGCTGAGTTTTTACTCATATAACCGGGCACGTTAATCTCTTCATAACCAAACTTTTGCTGATAACGACCTGTCATGATCCCTGCGCGAGACGGCCCGCAAGTAGAATCTGTCACATAACCTTGAGTAAAGCGCACGCCTTCGTTGGCAAGTTGATCTAGGTTAGGTGTTTGCATGGTTTTACTGCCCTGAAAACCAAAATCAGCGTAACCAGCGTCATCTGAAAACAAAAATACAATATTCGGCTGTTGTGATGCGGCACTCACGCTGTGAGTAATGCACAACAACACACCAGCTATAAAAGGTTTAACAAGGAAGTTTTTCAAGATTTTGTCCTCATAAAAAGGGAAACACAGATTAATATTGGCTGAACTAACTGGACTGACTTTGTAAACGAGAACAGGCATCACGTAACAGTTTGTCGGTAAGTTGCTCCGCTAAGGTGCCGTTACGTTCAGTTATCGCTTTATAAACGTCGTAATGAAAGGGTAGCGAAGTGCCATTCTGTAAAGGATCTTTGTTAGTAATATGGATACTCACCAACAAAGCAGAATAGATCACCCCCTCCATTGCCTTCAGAAACTCATTATTGGCCGCCAATAGGATGGCACGATGAAATTTTGCATCGGCCTTTATAAAGCGCGTAACCGAAAATTCGTTGGCTTCAGCATATTCATATTTAACCATCTCTTGATATGCCAAATGAATTTCTTGCATATCTTGCTCTGTTGCCCTTTCGGCTGCCCAACGCGCCGCTTTGGGTTCAAAGGCCAAACGAATTTCCATTAATTGCGCTAAAAATTCTGGCGCTGGCGGCGCCGATAAATGCCAGGCTAATACGTCGTCATCAAGCAACAACCACTGATCTCGCTCACGCACCTTAGTGCCAATACCACGTCTGACTTCTAGCAAACCTTTGCCTACTAAAATCTTTACTGC
>NZ_LSNE01000005.1:198478-232166 GCF_001565895.1 Paraglaciecola hydrolytica | reverse complement strand
TTCCCCCGCCACAATTCTACGACCCAGTTCTCTTGCAACTTGGACCGACATGCTTGGCGAAATAGTGCCAGCGCTTTTTAAATCGTAATACGTCATTTCACTCATAGCAGATATATAAACATATGATGTTTACATTCACAAGATTTATTTAACATTTCAGACATATTTAAATTAATTCAAACCTTTTTGGGCTTAATAACGCAATTAGAAATAGATATTGCCCACTACAAAAAAGGCCAGTAGTAAAAACGACTGGCCTTAGTTTAATAAGGTAGAAGCAAGTAAAAGCCCAATGAGTAAACCTGCCCTTTAAATTACGTCCCTTTGGTAGAGTTAATAATTAAATACAGCTTAACAAAAGAGCGACAAATTTAATTGCCCACCAATACATCATATGTTTAACTATAAATGATGTTTTAACATTCCCTGCTCTGACTACCAACAACAACCGCTGTAGTCTTTTAGAGACCTAGCTCGGGAGGGACTAAATTTCTATATTGGAGAATGACATGTATTTTAAATATCCCACCAAGTGGCCTCAATCGCATATTAATTGGCGCCCTCTTGTTGCTGCTCTGATATTGAGTTCGGCAGCACACTCTGTCAGTGCCAACGTACTGCCTCTTTCGGATCCTAATAACACAGGTGGCTGGGTTCTAAATGAAGAGGTCAGCGATGAATTTGAAGATAGTATTCTCGACGAGGATAGATGGTACGTGGTGGGCAAATTTGAAAATGGTAAGCCCGTCTACAAAGATCCCGATTTTCCGGATCGCGAAGTATGGATAGGTCGCGCCCCTTCGCAATTTTCTGGCAGAAATTACCGTTTAGAAGATGGCAAGTTAATGTTAGAAACACGCTGGGAGCCCGACTTTCCTTTTAGTACTCAAGCTGGCGATCCTTGGGGGCCTGACAAAATTGCCGGTAAATACGAAAACATCACGACCGCCGCATTAATTAACCGTAAAATATTCAAATACGGTTATATGGAAATTCACGCCAAAGCAGCAGATGCTGAAATATCGAGCGCGTTTTGGATGACAAGACATGAAAGCAAAAACGGACAGCGAAACGACACCGAATTAGAGCTCGATATGTTTGAACACTTTGGCAGTCATCGTATCCCAGGCCAAGAACATAGAGATAGAGATCTGTGGTGGACCTTGCATGACTGGGATCCAAAATTGGGTCAGGAAAACGGTAAAAATGTAACTTACACTGAAACCAAAGATCTAGGCTTTAGAGTAGCCGAAAAATTCCATACCTATGGTTTTGAATGGACTGAAACCGGCATACGCTACTTCATCGATGGCAAGCTTTTTAGCGAAGCATCACGAGACACAATAGATGCCTGGGCCAAAAAGCGTGGCTTTAAAAAAGGCTACGTAATTGATAAAGCAATGCATATCTGGCTTGATCAAGAAACCTTTCCTTGGCGTGGCTACCCTGAGTCGAAAGCAGATTTAGAGTTAAACAGTCCTGAAGATGAAAAAGATGACGGTATCGTCGATTTTGAAATTGAATATGTACGGGTGTGGCAAACACCAGAAAAACAATAAACACACAACACGATTTACACTGTGGGACGGAAGAATTCAGCGAAGCTATTATTGTCTGTAGTAGTGTGATTACCAAGGGAGACTGTCGGTCTAATTACCGAGCGACTTTGTCGTAAAGAGCATATCAGCCAGTTGTTAAACTGGCTATGGTTTATGTGAATTAGTCTGAATTCAATCTGAAATTTTCTATATACAGAGCTTGACCAAACCTTACAGACGGCCGTGTGCCATTTGCGGTTGTTGGCGAGCTTCCCAATGAATGAGTACAAATAGCATATTGCGGACGGTGAGGATATACAAGCTATTACACATCATTCCTGAGCAGGCAGGAACTTCTGATTAACTCCCGTAACCTCAATTGAGATCGTATAAATTAGCTAACTATTCGATATCTGTGGTGCATTTGGTTGAGCGAATTCACAAAGAATAACTAGTAGCGGAGGGCAAGCTGGTTATTGATGATTTATGGATTGAGTTCCTTTGTAGTGCCAGCCCCTATCCGCCTTTTACCTGGCAATTTTAGCTAGTTTTAGTCTAGTTCTAATTGTGTAATTAATTCACTTAAGGATCATCGAAAAATCAGAATCAGCCATGCCTAAACGCTCTTTATTACCTAGCTGATAGATGGATACCAGCCAACATACATCTTACCGAACCACCTGCCGACTCTATTACTGACACCTCTAATGGTAACAGGGTTACGCTTTTTTCGAGTATTAGGCGCTGTTCTGGCTCCAAAGCGGCATAGGCCGTTGAAGAGAGAGCTAATATTCGCCCGTTTTTGCCTTGTAGTTCTATGGCATTGCCGCAAAAGCGAGCAATTTGTTGGTGACTCAAGGTAATCACCTCTCGCCCGGACTCTACAAATCGTTGGATTATTTCATCACGACGTTTTTGATTATCGATCATATCCAGTCCAATCATTACAAAGTCAGTACCAATGCACATCAGAACGTTGGTGTGATAAACCGCTTTAGCATTATTATCAAAGGCCTCAAATAACATTGGCTCATAATTAAAATGTGAACAGAATCGTTCAAGTGCCAGCGGATTTGTGCGATTTGACTGCACTGCATAGGCAACCCGGTCAATATGGTCCAGCACCATTGCACCTGTCCCCTCTAGAAAAATGTCATCGGCTTCTAAACCCGAATAATCCACCACGTCCTGGACCCGATAACAACGTTTCAGCATATCGATAACATCGGCTCTCTTCTCAGTTCGTCGATTCAGGGCATACATAGGGTATATGGCAACATGTCCACCCGAATGGGTAGAAAACCAATTATTGGGAAATACTGAATCAGGAGTATCACGGGTTTCATCTTCGAAAATGTGAACCTGAATACCACAGTCTGTTAATTTGGCAGCAACATCAGAGGCCTGCCGATAGGCTAAAGCGTGCAGTGTTTCTGAGTTTTGTGGCAATGGCGATTGAAATGAGTTGTCAGCCTGTGTTTGTGGATTGGGGCAAAAATGATGAGGCCTTACCATTACTACTGCACTAGGTGCTTGAGGATTACGAATTGCCATTAACTTGCCTGCCTAAGTGATGTTTTTTGACTATTTGCTAATAAGCCAAATAAATTACGTGGATCTTTGGGATTGGCCAGTAAATCAAGTTTTTGTTGATGTGGAGATTGCTGCATCAAGTCTCTGACAAAACGCAAAGCAGAGAAATCCTCAACAGCAAAACCCACACCGTCAAAAATGGTTAGTTGCTGAGCAACAGTGCGACCAGGTGCTAATCCGCTTATCACCCGATGAATTTCTGTTACAAAGCTGCTTGCATCAAGTTGTTGTATATCGCCTTCGATTCGCGTTTGCGGCTCATATTCGACAAATACATCGCCCCTGAGCAGTAAGTTTTTGTCTAATTCAGTTTTGCCCGGACAATCCCCACCGATCGCATTAATATGGACTGTATTAGCTACCATTTCATCAGTTAATATGGTCGCATTGCATTTGTCTGCAGTGCAGGTTGTGATGATATGTGCCCCTTCGATTGCTTCCTGAGCAGAAAGGCAAATTTCGACATCTAGTCCCTTATCCTTAAGGTTTTCGTAGCACTTGATGGAAGCAGATCTATCAATGTCGAATAACTTCACTTGGGTGATACCCAATAGCGCCTTAAACGCTAATGCTTGGAATTCCGACTGCGCACCATTGCCAATCAAAGCCAACACACTTGAGTTTGCAGGAGCGAGGTATTTTGCCACTAAGGCAGAGGTAGCAGCTGTTCTCAAGGCAGTTAAAACAGTCATCTCAGATATTAACAGGGGATAGCCTGAGTCAACATCAGCCAGCACACCAAAAGCGGTAACCGTTTGAAGTCCTTTTAGGGTATTTTTA
This sequence comes from Paraglaciecola hydrolytica, assembly GCF_001565895.1. GTDB lineage: Bacteria > Pseudomonadota > Gammaproteobacteria > Enterobacterales > Alteromonadaceae > Paraglaciecola > Paraglaciecola hydrolytica. Next base: position 228,255 of record NZ_LSNE01000005.1, on the reverse strand, counting down.
GGATGACCATTAACGTACTTAAAACTAAAATTATTACCGTCACTGGTTGGCATTAACTCAATAACACCTTCTTCTGAATGTGAGGCGTAACGCGGAGATTTGTCAAATTCATCCCAGCGCATAAAATCTTGTTGAATATATTCAGCTAGACCAAGCAGAAAGTTTTCTACGCCCACATCTGCCAGTAAATCAAGCAAATGACTTACGCCTAAAAACGGAACATTAGGGGATTTCAATTTATTACAACTATTCATTAGTTAAGAACTCGCAAGGCTAAACTTAAATTTGACGATGGAAAAAGTTTATAACCTTAACATGTTAGTTAAAATGTCAATATACTGTAATATATGCACTATTATTTATCACTTTGACATACAGAGATAGCAAAATGACAGGGTTAACTTCTGTGACCAAACAAACAAAAGCCCCTTATCTATACGACGAATTAGACCGAGAGTTGGTTAGCATATTGCGTAAGGATGGCAGGGCATCAATTTCAAAACTGTCTGAGATTTTACATGTCTCCCGAGGCACCATTCAAAATAGGCTAGATCGGCTGCTTTCAAGCGGAGCAATTTTGGGCTTTACCATTCGTGCCCATGAAAATGTGGAGGAAGGCGCAATAAGGGCAATCATGATGATTGAGGTTGTTGGTAAATCAACTTCGCAAGTTATTGAAAAATTGCGAGGTATTCCTGAGTTGTTTAAACTGCACACAACAAATGGTGCGTGGGATCTCATTGCAGAGATACAAACATTAAGCTTGGGTGAGTTTGATCAAGTTTTGAGGGTAGTAAGAATGATCCCCGGGGTACTTAACAGCGAAACCAGCATTTTACTTAGCTCGACTTAGTCCAGCACTGCCAACTTGCCTCACTTCAACCATTCCAGCTTTTGTAGCGGATAGCCCAAGTACCACTTGGCGCGTTCTAATATAATGCGTGTTTTAACTTTTTGTATGCCCAAATCAGGATTGCCATTCACTGCATCGCAAAGTTCATTGAGGGCTTGGGTGTCAGAGCAACAGGTAAAGCAAATATAATCCACATCGCCGGTAATCCGTAAGCAGTCCATAAATTCTGGGATAGCTTTTATGGCATTCTCAAAGGTTTTTCTTGCCTTTGGATTATTTGCTTCAAGGGTGAATTCAACATAAGCCAAGACATTTTTTACAATTCTATTTAAATCAAGATCTGTATTAAAACCAACAAAATAGCCTGCCTCTTTGAGCGCTTTAGTGCGTTGAAAACAGGCACTGTTTGATAAACCCACACGTTCGCTTAGTTCTTGATTAGAGATATCAGCCTGCGTATGCACTATCGTTATTATTTTCTTGTTGATCTGATCAAGTTTGATGTTTTTTTTAATGCTCATTTAATGGCCATTTAAGTTGAAAAACGATTATTTTGTGAGGGCAGTTCGGAAGTAAAGATTATCCGTTTTCAAGAGGTATCTTCAACAGAATGTTTTTATTCGTTGGTAATATACTACAGCTTCAAAATAAAACGAAAAATGCTAATTCAACATATAATATGGGAATCAACACAATGTCTATGCGTCTAAATAAAATCACGACAGCCTTGATTGTGCCAAGCACTTTACTGTTTGTTGCAAATTCGCAGCTTGTCGCCGCCGAAGAATCACTCGAAGAACCCTTCGAAAAAATAGTCGTCACCTCACGTGGACGAGTTGAGAGCCTGCAAGAGATCCCAGAGTCCATCACCTCGTTTAACGCCAAGCAAATTGAACGTGCAGGCATTAAGAGTTTTCGCGATGTAGCTGATCTGACGCCCAATCTAAGTCAATTAGACAATTTTCGTCCGGGCTTAGCTCGAATCCAAATCCGCGGTTTAATCACCCCTCAGGTAGGTGATGCGCCTTTAGCCTTTGTGGTGGATGGCATTACCGCCTCTGATTTGGAATTTATGAATCAACAGTTATTCGATATTGAAAGAATTGAAATACTGCGCGGCGCTCAAGGTGCACTTTATGGACGCGGTGCCATAGGTGGCGCGGTTAATATTACCACTCGCAGACCTACTAACGATTTTGAAGCGCGAGTCAGTACGTCTTTTGCCAGTGGTAACGATCTGCGTTTATCTGGTGTCGCGTCTGGTGCTGTGGTTGAAGATAAAGCCTACTTTAGAGTTGGAGCGTATCGACGTGATTACGCGGGACAACTTGATAATACATTTTTAAATAAAACTGTTGATTTTCATGAAGAAAACTCGGTATTTGGCAAGTTGAGCATAGATGTTTCAGATGATTCTATCCTTGATTTAAATGCACGTTTGACCAATACAGAATCAGGCATTGGATATTACCAAGCGGTCGATTTTGATACCGTTGAAGATTTCTCGCTACAAGTTGAACATAACGTGCCAGGCTTAGACACTCGCGATCTTAGCGAATTTAGCGCACGATTCTCTCACGAATTTGAGGCCTCAACCCTTGAGTTAGTCGCAGGTTATAGCGAATCAGATCAAAGCGGTTTCTCTGATGCCGATTTTTCTAATCAACCAAGTGACTTTGACGGTTTCTATTACGCTGGTGCGCAGGAAAATATTTTGAAAGTAGAGTCAACCACTTTTGAAGCACGCCTAAAGTCTAACGACGATTCTCGCTTGCGCTGGGCTGTAGCTGCCTTTATGCAAGAACGATCGCGGGATAGCGAATACCACAACTATGACGATATGGTTGGCAATCAGCCGATGGATCGCTCTGACTTTGATGAGAGTTTAATTGTATTTAGTATATTGGATGATAACAGCAGCAGCGCTTGGGCTTTATCAACTCAGTTAAACTATGATTTAACTGAGCAAATCGAAGTGACGGCGGCAGTTCGTTATGACACCGACGACAGAGAATCTTTTGACTCGCGCTTTGTTGAAGAGACTTTTGAGCAAAAAACCTTTTCTGAGTTACAGCCCAAATTTTCAGTCGCCTATCAAATGAATAACAACACTCTTATCTATAGTGGTTATTCACGCGGTTTTCGTAGCGGCGGGTTTAACGAACCTCACCCTGATATTAGCCGCACCTTTGATAAAGAAATTTCTGATAGCTTTGAAGTAGGCTTTAAAACTAGCGTATTAAATGGCAACGGTACCTTTAACTTCGCCCTGTTTAGGATTGACCAAGAAGATGCCCAGATAACCCGTTTTAATGGCGATACCTTTACCTTAGAAAACATCTCGGTTGATGATGTCAGTACCCAAGGAATTGAGTTTGAGCTTTCTGTACAGGCTAGTGATAATTTAACCCTGATGGCGAATGGCGGAATAATTGACTCGGACATTAAAGCCTTTGCTGAACGCCCTGACTTAATTGGTTATTCGTTACCCCACGTGGCTGATTACAACCTCAATTTGGTGGCCGAATATGAATATGCCATGTCATCTGAGTTGGATTTAATCCTACGCGCCGATGTGAACCACACAGGTCCTAGAATATTCAGCTTTGATATTGCCGATATTCAGTCTTCCAAACAAACGATTATTAATCTAAGAGCGACTTTTGAAGCGCAAGATTGGTCGGTAACTGCCTTTGCAGACAACATAACTGACGAACGCCAAGTAGAAGATTTAATACTGCTAGGAAATAGCGTGGTGTCACTTGGACGCTTCCCGAATATCGGCTCTAGCTTTGGTGTTCAATTTAATTATGACTTTTAATTGGTTGGGCTGGCATCGGCCCTCATTGCTCAAGAGACTGTTAATTAACAGGCGTCTGTTTGTTGAGTTAGGTTTATGAAACAGGAACTAAATGAGTTTTCTGCCGTAAAGATCACCGATGCCCAATTAGTTCCTTGGCCCCGAGTTGCAGCTGTCGGCGCCATGGTGGCTTTTTCATTACCCACATTTATCACGGGTCTTGAAGTCCATCAGGCGCTCAAACCTGTACAGGCTCTTTTGGCCTTGGTCATTGGTTCACTGATTATTTTTGCTATCGGTGGCGTGATGGGGGTGATTGGTGCAAAAACCCGCATGAGTTCGTATTTGCTGGTGCGAATAGCCTTTGGCGACAAAGGCGCGAGCATAGTGAATATCGCCTTTGCTATCTCATTACTTGGTTGGTTTGGGGTCAATATAAACTTGTTTGGTGATGCGGTTTCCCGTCTGGCCTTGGATGTTTTTGGCGTCAGTATAGCCCCCTTAACCTTGGCCATGATTGCCAGTTTTTGTATGACACTCACCACAGTTATCGGCTTTAAAGCCATTAATTGGTTGGCGACGATTATGGTACCCATACTCGCGGGGGTAACGTTTTTATTGGCCTATTCTGCGCTCAGCGAAAATTCCTTTGCACAAATAATGGCAACTGAAAAGGTCGCTACCCTGTCTCTTGGTCAAGGCATTTCAGCTGTAGTGGGCGCGATTATTATTGGCGCGATCATTTTGCCAGACATCACCCGTTTTGTTAAACACTGGTCCAGTGCCATCTACATCGCCTTTATAGCTTATGTTGTAGTGCAACTTTTGGTTATGGGCGCTGCGGGCTTAGCTGGTGCCACTTCAGGTAAAACAGATATATTGGATATCATGATTGATCTAGGCCTAGGTCTTGGTGCCTCTATCATTGTTATTGCCGGCTCTTGGGTACTCAACTCGCTAAATCTATACAGCGCTGTGCTGAGCACCACGGCTACTTTTCCCAAATTAAATGCGACCTTAGTGACCATTTGTTTAGGTTTAGTGGGTGTTTTTGTGGCCTTATTAAATCTACTCGACAACTTTATTACCTTTATCTTTTATCTGTCGATTATTTTTGTGCCGGTTGCAGGGATCATCATCAGCGATTATCTGTTTATCCGTCCTCAGGCCTATAACATCGAGTCCCTTAGCGATAATCGCACTTTTGCACCTAAAGGATTTATTGCGTGGCTGTTAAGCGCCGTTTTCGCCATTTTAAGTACTGAAAGTCTGATTTCCTCACCATCCGGAATTGCAGCTATCGATGCCATTTTTCTTGCTGGCATTATCTACACAACCCTTTCTTGGAATGAACGTCGTTCCAGTCACCGCACAAAGAGCTAGAGGTAAAACACAATGAGAATTGGAATAGATGTAGGCGGCACGCATACAGATGCAGTGATTATGCAAGGTGATAAAGTATTGGCATCGACCAAAGCGCTTACCTCTGCAGATGTTATTTCGGGGATCACCAATGCGCTGGACGTTATTTTAGGCGAAAGTGGCATTTCACAAGATAAGATCGAAACCGTGATGATCGGCACCACTCAGTTTACCAATGCCATCATTGAGCGACGTGAACTGGCTCAAGTGGCAGCCGTGCGTATTGGTTTACCATCTGGTAACGGTATGCCCCCTATGCTGGATTGGCCACAAGACCTCAAAGATGCACTTGATAGTGAATACTACATGCTGCATGGCGGCTACTTATATGACGGCTGGTCGTTGGCTGACATAGATGAAGTTGAAATTACTAATATGATTAACAGTATGCTTAAAAGCGGCGTTAAAAATATTGCCATTGCCTCTGCATTTTCACCAATAAATTCAGCACCAGAAGAACAAGTGGCTGCCAAAATACGCCAAGCCATTCCAGATGCCAAAATCACTTTATCCCATAGTTTTGGTCGTTTAGGATTAATGGAGCGGGAAAATGCGGCCATTCTTAATACCACTTTGCTGCCTTTTGCCGACAAAGTAGTGAGCTCGTTTTTAGGTGCACTTAAAAAACGCGACTTACACTGCCCTGTGTATATCAGCCAAAATGATGGCACCTTGATGAGTGCTGACTTTGTGCGTTCATATCCTGCCCTGACCTTTGCTTCTGGCCCCACCAATTCATTACGTGGAGCCTATAAATTAACTGGCTTGAAAGACGCCATAGTGGTGGATATTGGTGGCACCACATCGGATATAGGCGTGTTGCAAAATGGCTTCCCGCGGGAATCCAATGTGATCATAAAAGTTGGTGGCGTACGCACTAACTTTAGAATGCCCGATATATTAGCGATTGGCTTGGGTGGTGGCAGCATTGTTTCAGCCGACGGCTCCTCAATTGGGCCGCGTTCGGTAGGTCATCGATTAGTAACAGAAGGTTTGGTGTTTGGTGGCGATACCCTAACCACAACCGATATTTTAGTGGCCAGTGGCGGTGCAGATGTTGGTGACAAATCAAAAGTCACACATATATCGGCCCAAACCATTCGCAAGGCAAAAGCAACCTTACATGCAATGCTTGATAAAAATATCGATATGATGAAGCCCGGTGGAAAATCTATGCCCGTTATACTGGTAGGCGGCGGTGCAATACTGGTTACCGATGGATTAAACGCGGCTTCAGAAATCCATCGACCCGAGCATGCAGGCGTCGCAAATGCCATAGGGGCTGCCATTGCACAAATCGGCGGAGAAGCTGAGCAAATGGTGTCTTACCGTACATTAGCTCGCGAAGAGGCCATAAAACAGGTCACCAAAGATGCTATGCAACGCGCCATTGATGCAGGGGCAGCAGTTGAAACCCTGCGCACTGTTGATATTGAAGAAACCCCCGTACCCTATATGGATGAATCTAGCACCTGTATTCGCGTCAAAGTGATTGGTGAATTAGCCAGTTCGTCTGCTAACTCATCTGACAATACACAGGAGTCCACATTATGAAAATTGAACTTAAACATTTAGAAGATTTAGCATTGGGTTCGGTTTTTTTGGCAACTGGTGGTGGTGGCGACCCTTATGTACCGCGCCTAATAGCAGAACAAGCGATCAAACAATTTGGGCCAATTGAGGTCATCGACCCTTCTGAACTAAACGATGATGCTTATGTGGTTGCCATTGGTTCGGTAGGGGCACCAACGGTGAGTCTAGAACTGTTGCCTTCAGTCGAGGACGCCGCCAATACATTAGCGGCATTTGAAAAACACGTTGGAAAAACCGTTGATGCAGTAGCGTCTTTTGAAATTGGTGGAGGAAACTCATTAATTCCTTTAGTGGCAGCAGCAGGAAGAGGCCTTCCAGTTATTGATGGTGATGGTATGGGCAGAGCGTTGCCTGAAGCCCAGATGATGAGTTATGCCATTGCTGGTGTTAAACCCACCCCAGCACTTGCCTATGATTATGCGGGTAATATTGCCACCTTCTCCACGAACAGCACAGAAGTTTATGAACGACATATACGCAGTCTAGCGATGGCTGCGGGTGGCATGATTACCACTGCAGAGCATCCGATGAGCGGACGTGAACTTAAAGATTCCATTATTCCGGGCACGTTGTTGTTCTCCATTAAACTAGGACAGACCCTGCGTGAAAATCGTGGTTTAGCGACAGACATGTTGGCGCCATTGCAGGCCCTTTTCAAAGACTCAATTTATGGTGAATGTCGCTTAATCTATACCGGCAAGGTCATTGACAAAGCCACCCGAATTGTTGGCGGTTATGACATTGGTGAAGCCACAATTGAATCTTTTGACAGTAGTGATTCACCATTAAGTGTAAGCATAAAAAATGAATACTTGCTTGCTCGCAAAGGAGAAAAGGTCGTCACCAGCGTGCCGGATTTAATTGTTATAGTTGACTACGAAACCTCAACGCCAATTAATGCTGAACGACTGCGTTATGGCCAACGAGTGGCAGTATTTGCGGTTGGCTGTCCTCAGTTTTATCGCTCAGAACAAGCCCTTAAAGTTGTTTCTCCCCGCTGTTTTGGATTTGATTTTGACTATGTTGCCCTTGAGGATATTTAACATTCGACATTAGCAAATGTGATAAATAGGATGAAGTCTGTGGGGGCAGAGCCGTTGATTTCACTTTTCAGGAAAAAGTCAGAATTTCTGCCCCCTGCTTTTGGGCATGGGACTAACTCCTCACTCAAAATTCTAAGACAAATTTGAATGACCTATGGCCGCTTTTTTCGTAAACAAGTAATTGCCGTGACAGTTTTCAATCGTCTGCAATTCGCTTCCAAGCCGCCTGTCGAGATAGGTCAAAACCTTTCGACTCAAAGTATCAGATGTAAGCTACTACAGTTTGTAGTAGCTCAGACTTGATTTGAAGTCCCACCTTAGCGCCTTTGCATTAACTTGTTTTAACTCAGATATACCCAAACAACCTTCTTTTTACATATCCATATCGGTAATTTTGCCTAGCGTTAAACCTCACGTTTGCTCGATACAGCTCCTACCTGACTACTCATAATTTACCAAATCGCCTAGCACTAGTTCGTCAACAAATATGCTTAGATTGTACTAACTTTTAAACAATCACATAAAAGTTTAAAGTTTTGTTAATATCATGTTGCGATCACAAACATCATATGTTTAAATAAATCATAACATCATAATTATGTAACGTAATCAGGTGTTGAAGTGATTTTTGCCGTTATTGATAAGTTTACTCCTTGTCAATTTTGAATTGCTGACCTTACTCAGCCAAGTCACTGTTAGTAGAATATTTTTAAACATAGAGAAGACGCTTTACAAAACACATAAACACGTGAGTGCCATTGTTTTGTTAACTTAGTTGACTTAAGAATGGCTACATAACGTTTAATAATTAGAAAGTTATTTAAGTAACTTTAAACCGAACCTGTTATTTAAACGGTAACACTGGATCGTGGAGACACTATATGAAATCTAGTTTTAAACTGAATGCAATATCCATCGCTGTTTTAAGCTCTTTTATGGCTTATCCAGCAATGGCTCAAGAAACGTCAGTCAATGACGCCAAGCTCGTTGAAAAACAAATTGCCGAAAATAAAGCGAATCAAACTGCCGCGGTAGATGACGAACTTGAAATTATTGAAGTTACTGGCTTTAGAGGAAGTTTACAAAAAGCGTTAAATGCAAAGCGTTTTTCAGAAAATGTCAGTGATTCAATTCACGCTGAAGATGTTGGTAAATCAACAGATCAAAACATAGCTGACGCACTATCTCGTGTGACTGGTATCTCTATTCAGTCTGAAAATGGTGAGGGAACGCGGATTTCGGTGCGTGGTACCGGTCCATCCATGAACCAAATTCAAGTAAACGGTGTTTCTTTAACCAGTGGTCTTTCGGGTGATGGTTCCAATCCAACAGCCAGTCAAAGTGTCGATTTAAGCTCATTTTCTTCAGACATCCTTTCTTCTATTGATGTCATTAAAACGTCCTCGGCGGATCAAGATGAAGGTTCTCTTGGGGCGACAGTGGTACTGCGCACGGTTAAACCCTTGCAATTACGTGACGCACGCCGTTCACTCAATATTGAAGGTCGCTTTGATGAATATTCTGGCGAAAATACCGAACGAATTACCGGTAGTTTTGCCGATAAATACCTAGATGACACCCTAGGCTTTGTTATTACCGTTTCCAAAGACACGCAAAAAACTCGTCAAGACAGACTCAATACCAACTGGGTAACGGCTGCAATTCCTATTGTCGATTTGTATTCGTCTTCTGGACGGACCGCCCATGACATCGCCTCAGGTAAAGCCATTCGTATATTAGGTGAAGGCCAAACCACTGCAGATTTACTTAATTGGGATCCAGACACCCAAATTGCCCATGACGGCCCCTTAGATGTTACCGCAAGAAACTTTACCGATATATCTACCTCGTCTGATATACGCGAAAGGTTTTCGGTTTCTGCCGGTATTGAATGGCAACCAACGTCAGCCACTAATATTCAGTTTGACGTAACTCATACTAAACAAGATGTCGAAACTGATTATCATAATTTTCGTTTGAATTTCGCAGCATTAACAGGGGTTTCTGGTGCCGATCCGGTTACCGATTGGAATGGTGTCGATTTAGAAACCAATACCTTAGAACAATCTTATAGTCGTAAATCCGGTGGTTTTTTTAATAGAACCCAAGGCTTGCGCGAATTAAACACCGATGTAGCATCACTAGAAATCAAACATGATATTACTGATACTCTACGTATGGGTTTTGTTGCGGGTATTTCCAAAACCACGGATAAAACTAAAAATCACGTAGGACTCACCACTGCCACTTGGGGCACTTTAGGCAATACCGTAATCGAAGCCGTACCAATGGAAGACATTGAACCTATTGGTCATGATTGCTCTGGTAGCAACGGTGATTGTAGTTTTACCTTAGGAACCAAGCCTGCCATTTTTGATCCTTTTGACGGCAGTGTCAGTTATGTAAGCAGTTCTTTTAATCCCTTTGATTTGGAAGCTAATCACTTAGGCGGTTTAACTTTTAGAAATAACGATCAATCCGATACCAATAAGTCCTTACACCTTGATTTTGAGTGGGATCTAGATCGTTACAACATCACCTCTATTGAATTCGGCGCAAAGTACGCCAAACGTGTAAAAGATGTTTATACCCAAAACCAAACTGTCAATACCGGTACTGCTTTAGTTGATAACATCACTCCTGATGTCAATTATGCCACTGTTGGTATGCAGTCTATTGGTGTTATTGATATGTTGTCAGGTGAAGCATTCCCCTACGATAACTTTGGTGAAGATTTAGTAAGCGATAGAAGTAACGCCTATTTTGGCGGTTGGCCGATGTTGGATGCAGAAAAAGCCATTGCTGAATTTTCCGGCCGCGATCCAAGTACTGTGGGTGTTAGCAAAAACAACCTTGGTACTCGTAACATAGAAACAGAAACCAATGCTTTGTATGGTAAAGTTAACTTTGAGGGATTTGATGGGCGCTTAACCGGTAACGTCGGTTTACGTTACATTAAAGATACCAATACCGCTAACGGCTATGGTGGTATCACTTATTATCGCCCCCCACACTTACTTGACCCTTATAACCTGCTTATTGAACGTGGTTTAGGTGATATTGAAGGTTCACCTGCTTGCCCTACAGCACTTATGGGCATTGATCCCTCAACTGGTTTGCCAGATACACGCTGGGAGCCGCAAAATTCAGACCAATTATCCAATTGTTTTGCTTGGGCTCTAACCCACGGCTATGACTACAATAATGATGCGACGACTCCCTATGTAGATGGGCAGTGGGTGCTGCCTGGTGGTGTTGATACCAATAGGCTCGTTTATATTGATTATTCGACCACTCCACCCACTGTACAACAACTTATTGATTTACCTAACCAAATTACCGATGTTAATGGTAATTTGGTAAATGCTAGTGCCTTAACCCATCGTCAATTTGCCAATGTGGGCGAAATTTGGCCCTTCCTCGACCGTTCTACCTCTTTTGTAGGTCCTAACGGCGATCAGGATTCGTCCTACATTCGTCAAGCACCCACTAGTGGTACCGCCAAACACTCCCTATTGTTGCCGAGTTTAAATTTAAACTACGCCATCAATGAGGAAATGATCGGCCGTTTTGCAGTATCTAAAACCATGACCAGACCAGAATTCGATTCGTTGAATCCGCGTTTACAAATGGATGAAAACGTTTGGGGACCTGCTGCTAGCGGTGTTGCCGGTAACGTAAATTTAAAACCCTTAAAATCGAAAAACCTCGACTTATCGTTTGAATGGTATTTCGACGCGTCAGGTATGTTATCAACTGCTCTGTTTTATAAGAAGATGACTGATTTCCCTGAAACCGTTGTCACTACCTTTAACTATTTAGATGTGAGATCAGAATACGATCTGCAAAGTGCTAATTTGCTGCTGGATTATGACGAAAACCGCGTGCCTGGTGATGCCGACAACTGTATGCCTCATCGTTATGTAGGTGGTTTTGGTGCCAGTTCTTGGAAGATTGAATGTCACAAAGCTGAGATTGCTATCGAGAAAAATGGTCAAGGTGCCGATGTTCGCGGGATAGAAATTGGCTATACCCAAAACTATACCTTTTTACCTGGTATCTGGTCTGGTTTAGGCATGAGTGTAAATTACACTTATCAGCAATCGGAAAAAGAAATTGAAGAGGTAGGTACAACCGGCGTATTTACTAAGCCTTTGCCACAAGCATATACCCCAGAGCAATCTGCAAACTCTACCATTTTTTATGAAAAGTATGGTTTGACCTTACGTTTAGCCCACCGTTACGCCAGCGAACAATTAATTAATGATGGTTTACATGGCGGAGCTATATGGCAAGAAGCGACCAGTAATCTCGACTTTAGCTCAAGCTATCAAATTAATAAAAACTTAAGTGTTAGTTTTCAAGCAATTAATTTAACCGATGAAGTCATTCGTAATTATTACACCACTTACAACAAACCTAACGAAGCAGGCGATATTGTACTGGATGAGGGTAATGCGCTAGATGGCAATGTACCGACAAATAGAACAGCTGCGGTATTTAAAAACGGGCGTCAATTCCGCATAGGTTTACGTGGAAGTTTCTAATTAATTGCAAAACGCACACTAATTGGCTGGTGTTGACACCAGCCGAAGCTAAAAAATTTTGGAGATGTAAGATGAACAACTTACTGAAAAAAACAACAATATTTGCAGTCATGTCAGCATCACTATATGGCTGCGGTGGTCCTGATAGTGGTTATGAGCATCCTTTTATCAATGATAATGCGGTGGTATATAGCAATGAAGCCATCAGTCAAACATTTACAGAAGAATCAGGTGTACAACAAATTAATTTACTTGAAGGGGCGACTGTTAATGGCACTGCCTTAACGGTAGATAGTTCGACGTCCCCTATTCATATTCGAGAAATTGCATTTGTAGCCTCAAACGGAGAATTTGTTACCCCACAAAAACCGGGCTTTGCAGCAAACCAAACTGTATCACCTTTTACTTTTGCCGCAGATGGAGTGACGCTGTTAGTTGATACTGATGCCTTTTCTGAATCACTGAGAATGTGTGATACCACAGATGTACGTGGCGACACTAATCCAGACGGTACACCTAAAGGCAATGGCTCAAGAGATTTCCCCACGACCATCAGTTATACGATTAACTATATTGTGGATAATGGTTTTGAACTCGCTCCAGGAGCAAGTCCCCCTTTCCGTACCCTCAACTTAACACTAAATGCTATTAGTGACCCTGTTACTAACGTGCAAGCCTTTGACTTAAATGTAGCAACTGGTGATAGCAAGCCTATGTTGTCAGCTACCGCACCGGCTTACTCCTGTAATTCAGCACTGACCTACGCGATTGCCGATGAAGCAATAGCAACAGTGGATGCTGCAGGCTCTGTTACTGGAGTGGCGCGTGGCGAAACCACCATTACGGTGACTAGTGTTGAAAACCCTGAGCTATCAGCGACAGCAGTAATCAAAGTGACCTCTGGCTTTAACCTCAATATCGTTAGTCAGGATGTAAATGAACTCGGCGCGCCTTTAGGTACTAAGTCAGTTCCCACTTGTTCGGCGATAGGTGTCAGTGTTGAACCATCGATTGTGGCGGATACCTTAACGGGTGAATATGATTACTCTTGGGTATCAGAAAGTGCAGACGCCAACTTTTTAGGTGAACAAAGTGATGGAGCATTTGGTGCTACCGGTCAATTTTCCAATACTTTGGCGGCGGGAGAACAAGCTAAAATTAACGTAGGTTTTAGCAGTGGTTATACAGGTGCAACGGCTGCAGGAGATATTCTTGAGCAATCGGTTACCGTAACAGCGGAACGCAATTACGCCTGTGATCCCAACCCTAATGCTGAAGGGGCTGTGTTCTATGTATCAGACCTAGGCTTAAATAATGGTGGTTGGGGACCCAATGCTGCGCCTGTTGCTGAAGGTTTGGATGGTAATTCATTACGGATAAGCTCGACAAACAGTGGCGCAATGCGCGGTATAACAACCCAACAGCAATGGAACCAAGTGTATAACTTCCATGCTGCAACTTATGGACGTGGTGAAGCCTCAGTTGGCCGCAAGTTTAAATTTGCAGTATGGGCAAAACTTGGACAACTACCTTCAGATGAAGTGAAGTTAGATCACACCTTATTACCCTGGAACTGCACAGGTTGTGAAGGCTTGGCTAACTTCCCAGCGCGCTATGAAGCAGGCGTGCAAGGAGCAGTGTCGGCCGTATTGAAACCGACTACAGATTGGCAATTTGTTGAGTTTATCAATCCTCTCACTGGTACCAATGTATGGGAAGTCCCTGCCAACTGGAATCAAACGACTGTTGTATTCCAATTCTGGGATTTGTATGGCTTCGCTGATGGCGAAACCATTCTTCTCGATAACTACTCCATCGTTGAAGTTGAATAAGCTAGATAATCAAACATCCAGTTAATCAATAATTAGAAATAGTCACCCTTGCTGGGTGACTATGCATTGGAAAAACCATGAAACGATATTTAATACTTAGCACCTTTTGTATGTTAAGCCTTAGCGCTTGCGAATCCACAAGCGAGCAAACTAACACGCAAATTAAGCCAACCTTGCTGCAATCATCTGCCGATGATTGGGAATACGTAGCGGCGCTGTCAGATGAATTTAATACCACGCAAATTGATAGCGAGAAATGGGATAATGATCCTGGCAGTTGGGGCCCGTGGTCGTGGGAGACTGACAATACGTGGCAACAAGATGGCAATCTTAACATCCAGATTAACTACAAACCTCATACTGCTGAACGCCACGCCTATAAAAGCCATGGTAAAAAAGTGGAGACTGAACTGTATTACACCTCTGGCATCTTGCGATCTCACCAATATCAGGTTTATGGCTATTACGAAGCACGACTAAAGGGTATCCCCACCTACCCAGCTGCAAGTCCGGCATTTTGGATATATAGCTTAACTGAAGAAGTACAAGCATTAGGTTTGCGTGGTACTAAGGAAGGTGAACCTACCTATTCTGAAGTCGACATTATTGAACTTCAACAAGCGGAATGGGATAAAGCTCATCACACCTTTGAAGGACCAGAAGTGCTGGACATGAATCTGCACACTCGTGTCATAGAAAATGGCAAAGAAATCTGGAAGCGTCCAAATACTCATCCTGAATTAACCCGCAATAAAATACATGGCGATTTTGATCCCAGAGATGATTTTCATGTTTACGGTGCACAAGTTACACCAGAAAAAATCACTTGGTATTTAGATGGCAAAAAAGTGGCCGAAAAACCCAACGTTTATTGGCATCTACCCATGCATGTCACCTTATCGTTAGGTTTGCGTTTCCCCCATGTTAGCTATAACAACTGTCCTCCTGAATTTGTACGTTGTGCCGTGCCGAGCAAAGCGACGGCTGAGGGCTTTCCAAGCACTATGCAAGTGGATTGGGTACGTGTTTACAAACCGCGCCAATAAATATTTCTCTATTAAATGAGTGTTTGCAAAATGAATTTGTTATTTAAACCACTAAATATTCTATTACTCATGAGCCTCTCATGCGGAGTGTTAGCAAAAGAAATATTGCCATTATCAGATCCAAAAAACAGCCAAAACTGGCAGTTAAATCCAGAAGTCAGTGATGAATTCAATGGTACTGCTCTGGACGAGCTCAAATGGTTTGTGCAAGGTAAAGAGGCAAAGTTTTATCTGTGGAAAGGTCGAGCACCATCACAGTTTGCCCCGCATAACGTCAACTTAAGTGACGGCCTGTTGAAACTGACAACACAATGGCAACCCGATTATGCATTTGTCGGCACACCACCTGCTAAACAAGAAATAACAAGTTACGAAAATATCACCACAGCCGCCATTATCAGTAAAAAAACCTTTTTATATGGCTATATGGAAGTGCGGGTCAAAATTCCGGATGCGGCCATGACAGGTGCATTTTGGGGCACGGGTTATCAACAAGAATTAGATGTATTTGAGTTAATTGGCCGAGTTAAAACTGGCAGCCGCAATCCAGAAAGTACCTTTGTCACCTCTATTCACGATTGGCGCCCAGGGCATGCAGAGCAAAATAAAGTGTGGCGACATCCCCATAAAATGGCAGGCCGAACCGCAGATGCTTTCCATGTTTATGGTGTGGAATGGCTTAAAGATGGTTTGAAAATGTATTTAGACGGTGAATTAGTACATACCGTTAATCAAGCGGAAATGGGCGATAGCTGGTTACTCAACAACCCACTGGAATTATGGTTCGATTCAGAAGTATTTCCTTGGCATGGCATTCCCAGTAAAGAAGAATTACCAGTGGATTTTGAGATTGATTATGTGCGCATATGGCAAAAGCCGGACAGCAACTTACTCGCCCCTGCGTTTTATGGCTTTGAAGGGCCATATATCAGTGAAATGCGACAAATGCCTGAAGCTCGGGATCTGTATGCCAAGCAATGGTGGTTTGATAATGCCTCTGCCAAGCACTTTGCCATCACGGATTTTAACGAAAACAAATTTGCCAGTGGCCGCAAAAGTTTACGTTTTGTGCAAAACGCTGAACTTGCCCAAAATGAGGTCGTGGCGTTTTCGCCAGAAGGTTCGATTCGTTTAGATGAAGGCAACTATCAACTCACCTTTAAACTATGGAAAGAGCCACAATCTCAAGTCCAGAAAATAAACATCATATTAGAAAACCCCTGGTTAGTCTTATCACCCATTAATGTAAGCAACATCACACCTTCTCAATGGGTAGAAGTAAGCCTGCCCTTTGTCAGAACACAAGCGTCAAAACTTAATGATCGTATGCGAATTATCATCAAACAGGCCGATGCACCAGCAGGTACAAGTACCCTGTTTATTGATGATATCGCTATTAGTAAAATACCGCAGGAGGAATAATGAAATACCGCTCTTTAGCTGTTCAATTTGTGTGCTTAATGTTGTTGTTTACTGCCATAAACGCTAAAGCAAACAACGACAGTATTGTTGAGTTTAGTGTGCAAAAGAGTATCGGTTTTGAAGAGGTGCCATTGGTCCAAATTGAAGTCGAACTGTCTAAAACGCGAGACCTTCACGTTGCAGTGCAAAATATGGATGGTTGGCAAACCGTAAAACGTGCGATGAAGCGCGTGAATAAATCTGGCAAATATCATTTTGAAATACCGGTAGACAATTTAAAGCCCGGTCAGTACCGCATAGACGCCTATTTAACCCCCAAAGGTAAAGATTGGAATGACAGGTTGGGTGAAACCATTCATCAAGAATTACGTGTACTTAATCAAGCAAAACTGGTGGAGAGCGCAAATTTTAGCGCTAGAGATAAAGTGAAGATGGTTGATTTTCCCAAGCAGGTTATTGGCAAAGAGGATGTTAATTTAAGAGTGATTTTTGACATCACTGCCGCGCGGGATTTACACCTTAAACTTTTGAATAGTGACAATCAGCAAGAGTTAGGTGCGTTGAAATTTCCGGTTACCACACCGGGAGATATGAGCTTGCCTTTAACCAATATGACCGATGATTTTCCGCCAGGAAACTATAGCTGGGTTATCTATTTATCTGAAACAGGTAAAACAACTCCCATCGTTGAAAAATATGGTAAATATTTCATTTTAAAAGCAGCTCAATAGTATGGTGGCGTTAAAATTTTATGTTTGAAATCAATCCTAAACTACAACAAAAAGCCTATCGTTTAGGCCACGAACAAACCCCATTGTTTGTGGTGGATGATGTCATGTTGGATTATAGCGATGCGCAAAAAGAAGCATGCTCAATTGCCTATTCAAGCGATAAAAATAAGATTGGCGCTTATTACCCTGGGGTTCGTGCTCCTGTGGGAGAAGCCTACGGTATGGCAGTACTACGTTATTCCTTGGACGTGTTCTATCACTTTTTTCAAGTACCTAAAGCACTAAGCTTGTTTCCTAAAAATGGCAGTTATTCACTTATAACCCAGCAACCACAAAACATGGACTTGTTGCAGTGTATTCCGCATTTTGACAATAACGATACATTCAATTTTGCCATGATCCACTATCTTAACGACGGTGATTTTGGCGGAACGGGGTTTTATCGACATAAACCAACAGGTTATGAAAATATTACTCAGGGTCGTCGGCAGCACTATTTACAATCGGCGCAAGCTTTTATTGATCATGCAGGCCAGCCAAAACAGCAATACTTTACCGAGAGTAATGAGCATTTTGAACTGATCCATAAGGTGGATTATAAACCCAACCGCTTATTAATTTACCCCGCAACTATTTTACATTCTGCCTACATTGATAATCCCAAACATGATGTCAATAACGACCCTAAAACCGGCAGATTATCAGCCAATTTTTTTATCGAATTTAAACAAGCATAAGTATCGATAACCAATATTGAGCAACTAACAAAAAAGTTTGCGATTTAAGAACGTAGATTTTTTACGTTCTTTTACCTTGCAACAAATTTACCTTCCAACTCGTTGGTTAATTTACACAAACTAAAATCATCGCCTAGATGATGAAAGGCATAATTTAAATGATAAAACAAACCTTACTCAGATCTATTCTTTTATCCCTGTTTTTATTTTTAACCGCTTGTAGTGGAGGGGGAGAAGACCAAGAAGAAACTGCCGTTTGTACAAACGGTGGTACTGATTACCCAAGCTGCACTGCACCTGTATGTGCAAACGGAGGTACTGATTACCCAACTTGCACTGCACCTGTGTGTGCAAACGGTGGTACTGACTATCCAACTTGTACTGCACCTGTTTGTGCAAATGGTGGTACTGACTATCCAACTTGCACTGCACCTGCATGTGCAAACGGTGGCACTGATTATCCAACTTGCACTGCACCTGTTTGTGCAAACGGTGGTACTGATTATCCAACTTGTACCTTACCTTTTTGCGCCATAGCGGGTATTGAACATCCCGATTGCGTCGATGCTTCATTGCCTGAATTTTTAGTTGAAAGCGATTTTTTCAACGACACCTCATCTTCTATCCCTGTTGAGCGTCAAATGACCTTAGTTAATGAGCCAGGCGATGATTCTAGCAATTTACAAACACTCATTAATCAACTCAACGCTCAAGGAGGTGGAAACATAACACTGCCCGCATCGCCAGATCCTGAGTGGGTGCTCGGTGAAATAAAACTCGCTTCCAATGTACATATTATTGTTGAGCCAGCGGTAGTCATTAAACCTAAGCGCTTTACTTATAATGGCCCGCTATTTCACCTTGGTTATGATGGAGGTCCCTACATTCGCAACGTCAGCATTCGGTCAAGCTCTGCTACAGAGCAGTTCACCATTGATATGTCTGACCTTTCTGACGATTTGTATATTCTTGACGAAGAGCCGCCAAGACTGGTGCCCTTTAGTGTTAAACACGTAGAAAATTTTATGCTCAGCGGTGTTTATGTTATCGATAAGGGCACAGTCCACTCTTCGGTTAATCTAGTACCAAGTAAAACCGACGGAATATGGGCCGGTGCAAGCAATGGTTTAGTAAAAGACATCACTGTCATCAATGCGCATGGTGGCTATGGCGCAGTGCAAGTTCGAGTGGGCGAAAATGTGTTTTTCAAAAACATTGAATCACTTGGTGGTGGCGCTACCTTACGAATTGAGACAGATGCAGTGAGTGCATCTGGTGGGCAAGCTCCCTTAGAGATATCTAAGATCGCAGACATTTTTGGCTATAACATCAAGTGTAAAAATGGCAATGCGGCTGTGATGATCCAACCCTGGGGCGCCACAAACGGCCGCTTCGACGTGCAAAAAATCGCGGCAGATAGCTGCGGAGCGGCGGTACGTATCGATAGAGCCTTTGTTGACTGGCAAACCTCTAGTGGGCAATTTACTAATCCCGACAATTTACCTGTCGGGAGTTTTTCCGCTGATTCTCGCATCACCGATGTAACAACAATCTATGGAACTAATGCCCAAGTAAAACAAGGTACCCTGCCCTTTGTACCTTGTGAGTTGCGCTACTTATGGCTTGCTGACGCTATACCCTATATGGAAACCTTTCATCAAGGACCAAGCATCAGTCCATTACTGTATGCGGCCAGCAGCACCACCATAGACGATCCCCGTTTTTACTCAATCATGGTACCGAGTGAACAAGAATTGCGAGAAAAATCAACAGGCTTCCCGAGTGCCTCTAAAACAATTAGCCGTGATAATGAAAAGCTATTTGCATGTGATTAGGCCAGATGATGAAATAATGCCACACATTTAAACATCATATGTTTTGCAACATACTATTTACATAAGTTTGTTTGTAAAGTAATCTCTTAACATTATTTTACTGCCCTCAGGATACTCTTATGGACAGACGTAAAGCCCTAAAACTTATTGCATCAAGCTTAGCGGTGAGTGGTGTAGCTTGTACTAACACAATCAAACCAAATGTTAATAGTGCAAATAAAAACTTGCCATCTAACACGCGTGATAAGTGGCAAAACACCCATAACAGAACGTGGTTGGGCGGCGAATACTGGTCTAATCCAATGGAAGACTGGCATTTAGTGGATGGCGCTGCCGAATGTAAAAGCATTAATGGCAATCGCACTGTGCACTCATTAACCCATAGGTTAGAAAACACCAATCAATCCTTTCAAATGTCCACATCTGTACAGGCGATTGGTGGGCTAAGTTATAGTGGCGGAGCAGGATTTCGCTTAGGTGTTAACAATGAGGTTAACGACTATCGCAGTAGTTGTTTTGTACAAAAAGGCTTAGATGTTGGCATTATCGGTAATGAATTAGAAATTGCTGGAAAAAGAACTCCACTTTCCGGCGTTTACAGCAGCAACGACGTGATCAATTTGTCTTTAACGGGCAAACCTCAGGCTGGTGCAATGAAACTGTCATTGACCGCAATCCTTGCCGCCACAAATGAGCGCATTGGCCAAATGACATTGATTGTTCCCGCTGCCCACCTATTTGGCAATGTCGCCTTAGTCAGTAATTTTAAAGTAAGCTCTCACCCCAAAGAGCTAAGCCCACGTAACCGTTATCGTTTTTCCAATTGGCAAATGCAAGGTGATGCCTTTGTGGTCACGCCGACCAACAAGTTTGGCCCCATTCTGTGGTCCATGTATTCATTAAATGATACCCGCACCGCTGAAGGCTTTGTATTAAAACTCAGTGCTTTTACTGGGCCAATGGGCCATGACGATAATCAATTTGTGCAGTTGCAAATTAAACAGGATGGTAAATGGCGTAGCCATGGGCAAAGCCAATTAGATCCCGATGCTTGGGTTGCCACATTTAGAATAGCAAACTGGAACGCGCAATCAGACAGTCAATTTCGTGTTGTTTATCAAGAAAAACACCAAGATGGCAGTGAAACGCCCGATGTATGGGAAGGACTCATAAAAGCTAACCCGCAAAGCAAACAGTTAAAAATGGCGGCCTTAACTTGCCAGAATGACTACAGTTTTCCTTATACGCCGGTTGAACAAAATGTGCGGGCCTTGCAACCTGATATCGTATTTTTTTCCGGTGATCAAATTTACGAAAGTCATGGTGGCTTTGGCATCGTCAGAGCGCCTTTTGAGTCAGCTATTGAAAACTATTTAAGAAAATTTTATCAGTTTGGCTGGGCATTTAGAGAGGTGATGCGCAACCAACCGACTATTTGTTTACCCGATGATCATGACGTATTACAAGGTAATTTGTGGGGCGAAGGTGGTGTCCTCAAAAAAGACCCAGACAGCGATCCGACAGCCTCCTTAACAGGCGGCTATATCGAAACCGCGCGTTTTGTTAATGCTGTGCATCGCACTTGCACCAGCCATCACCCTGATCCTTATGACACCACTCTCTCTGTCGATGGGATCGGTACCTATTACAGCGATATGGTATATGGCAATGTCGGTTTTGCTATTTTAGCAGACAGACAATGGAAAAATGGCCCCGAGCAGGCCGGTGTGGTTGTTGGCGAAACCGGTGTAGGTGAATCTCCGACGTCAATTAATCCAGCCATCAATCCACCCAATTCACAATTATTGGGTGAAAAACAAGAAGCGTTTCTGGATAAATGGGCGACGGACTGGCGCGGTCACAAATTAAAGGCGGTGTTAAGTCAAACCGTGTTTGCCGGTATTTCAACTCATCAACCTACGCCAGAACGCTATTTGAAATACGATTTTGATAGCAGCGGTTGGCCAGCTCCAGCCCGAGATCGTGCGGTAAGCATCATGCGCAAATCGAAAGCCTTACATATTTGTGGTGATACTCATCTGGGCTCATTAGCCCAATATGGTGTCGAACAACAAAGAGACAGTAATTGGTCTTTTTGTACCCCAGCGATTTCAGCCGGTTGGCCAAGATGGTGGCTACCCGACCAGGTAGGCATACCCCACCAAAACCGACCTTCTCATGGTCTGCCACAAACCGGTGAATTTCTTGATAGCTTTGGCAACAAAATGTATGTGTATGCGGTGGGTGTTCCCGAAGTTGGCAAATCACCTAATCGTTATATCCAAGCCCATGAAAAAGGCAGCGGTTTTGGTTTTATTATTTTTGATACCGAAAAACTAAGCTACACCCTGCATGCCTACCGCTATTTAGTGGATGTCAGCAAAAATGACAGTGATAAGCAGTTTCCGGGTTGGCCAGTGACTATTCATCAAGATGAAAACCAAGGCCACAATCGACTTGAATCGGTTTAATACACCTTTCTATAGAGAACAATCATGCATAAAAAAACAACTTATTGGGCACTGTCAGCATTTGTATCCTTACTTTTATTAGCCTGTTCTGAGCAAAGTAAACAAGCTAGCGCAAAGCACGAGGCATTGGTAACGGTTAAATCGGATAATTTGTACGAGCAACAAGCCAAGGAAAAAATCCAGACGCTTGAAGGTTTGATGTCTGAAGCAAACAGCAAAAATATCGATGTAACACGTGAAGAAACGGTTATTTGGTTTGCTAAAGAATTCCTAAAATTTGCTAACTGGGATGAGTCAAACCGCGAAAGTGTTGCTTACATGTTTGAGCAGTACGCCCCCTATAAAGCGGATAAAGATAAAATGGCCGATGAACTGCCGGATTTTGAGCGGCAAAAAGTAATTGAAATTTTGGATGGGGGCATACAAGAACTGACGAGCGTGCTCAGTGGCGAGATCCAGCGCCGCCCCGTTAATAAAGTCGACTGGCAAAACATTGTGGTTGGCGACAACATGTTATTAAGCAACGGCCGACCTATTTTTCTGTACGACTATTTTTCCAAATCCGTTGGTCGCCCCTTGACCGACACGGCAGTGTATAACGACCATCTTGGTGCGATTTTTCACGGTGGTGAAAACCTTTATCCAGTAGATCACGATAGAGCAATCAACTCGTTTTTGTTAAAAGAAGACGGCAGCTTTGATGCTGAACTGATGTCAGAAGTAACCGATATTTCCAACGAGAACGTGGGGTTTTTGATTTACTGGAACATGGGTATCCCAGAATGGGTCGAAAAACGTGAACCAGAAGTCAGAAAGGGCCGTTCATTATTCACTGGTTACGATATTGATAACCCCTTAGTAAGAGACGTTTGGGGTAAAATTGCACAAAAAACCGGAGAATTGACCAAAGGCAAAAAAGTCACGCAACTGGGTTACATTCTCGCTAACGAACCCCATTGGTTTTCTGAAACCGATCACTGGACTAAAGGCTTTGATGAGATGCAAGCCATCTCTTCTTATACGCTGAACAAATTCCGCCAGTGGCTAGATAAAACCTATAACAGCAACATCGCGGATTTAAACAAAAATTGGTCTGCAACGTTCAGCAGCTTCGACCATGTAGAAATCCAGATCCCAATCGACAAATCCACACGTGGCACCCCCATTTGGTACGACTGGGCGCGCTTTAATATGTTTCGCTCAACAGACTGGTTTAGCTATTTACAAGGCGAATTACAAAAGGGCAATCCAGGCGCAGACACCCACATCAAAATTATGCCTGATATGTACAGCGAAAATAATCGCTCTCATGGTATCGACGCAGAATCTTTTGTTGAACTGACCACCATGATAGGCAACGACGCCAAAACACGCGAAAGTCGTCGTTTGAATACCAACAAACCAGAAAAGTGGGAGTCGCATTACGCTTATTTCTGGGAAGAAATGAGTATGTCCTATGATTTCATGGAATCGGTGGGACCTAACAAAATCCACATCAATTCAGAATCGCACTTCTTATCTGCCTCATGGTGGAGAAAACTAGATACCTCAGTGGACTATGTAGATAGCGTCTATTGGCTCGCCACCTTACAAGGTATGGATGCCAGCATGGCGTGGTTTTGGGCTAGAGATCCAGATGGTTCACCCGAAGATCGACTGGAAGGCACGTTAAACTTTTTTGACCCTGCCCTAGCTGGCTCATTTGCCGGCTCGGTAAATCAGCAGCCGCATATCGCCAACGCCTACACCCAAGTGATGTACGACTTAAATAGTTTTTCTGAAGAAGTCATCGCACTGCGTCAACAACGGCGCCCACTGCGTTTGTTCCACTCAGAAACCTCCGCTATCAACAAGCCTTACCATATGTCTGAGCAATTTAGCATGTATGAAAAGCTGTTTTTTGAAGGTTTCCCCGTGGGCTTTGCGACCGAAAATATTATTAAAAAACAAGATAATACCCTGTGGGATGCGATTTTGGTTTACCGCACTGAATTTGTCACCGAGTCTGAATTAAAGGCTTTGCAAAGCTATCTTGATAATGGCGGCACGGTGATTGTAGATAGTGCGCTGAGCCTAAGTAAAAACGAATATGGCCAAGTGCATAAATTTGCTTTATCACAAGCCAAAGGCAAGTTAATCGTACTGGATGGCAAATCCGCTATTGAGAAAATTCGTGACCTTGCCCTCGAGCAAGTTGCTGCGGGTAGGCCTGATATTGTGCTAACAGAAGACAACGGTAGCGAGCACAAAGGCTGTACTTGGCGCGTGGTGAAAAATCCAAATGGCAGTTACCTTGTGAGTATTCTCAATATTGGTAAAGACAAAGCCAATCTTAAGCTCAGTTTAAAAAATGGAAAGTCAGTATCCCTCACCAACATGCTAACCGGCCAACCTATGGCGGCTGAGTTTGAGCTTAAGTCTAAAGGTGTAACCCTACTTGAGGTCAACGCGCTTTAGTCTGTTCATCAAAAGCAATACAGCCCTTTCTACTGTCGGCTGTATTGCTTTATTTTTTGCTTAGGGTCGAAAGCCGAGCACGAGTACTGAACTATGTCAGCAACTGCGCCCCAACTAAGCCAAAGTTCTTTAAATAAAAACCCCATTAAACAAAAATCACACTTACAAGCTAATAAGGCAAATAACATGTCAAACAATCGAAACAAATTCAGGGGCTGGCAACTAGCCAGTATATCTGCCCTATTTTGCTTACCACTTACAGCAAACGCTGAGGTATTACCTTTATCAGATCAACAAAATTTAGGTCAGTGGAAGTTAAACACAGAGGTAAGTGATGAATTTAACGACGACACAATTGATGAGGAGCGTTGGTATATTGTGGGTAAACTTCAAGACGGCAAACCTGTTTACCAACACCCAGACAAACCTAATAAAAAAGTATGGAAAGGCCGTGCCCCTTCACAATTTTCAGGACAGAATTACCGCTTAGAAAACGGAAAATTAATACTGGAAACTCGCTGGGAGCCTGACTTCCCTTTCGAAAAAGAAATTCACAAACCCGTATTTGGCGATGCTTTAAAATATGAAAATCTAACCACAGCCTGTTTTATCGGGCGTAAAGAGTTTAAGTACGGTTATATCGAAATAAAAAGTAAGGCAGCGGATGCTGAAGTGTCCAGCGCCTTTTGGGCAATGGGTGAAAAATTAGAAATCGATTTTTACGAACAATTTGGCGATGCCAAAGATCCAAACAAAGACCATCTTGATAGCGAGTTATGGTGGTCAATCCGTGACTGGAGCACCTTAGTCAAAGGCAAACCTACCTACACCGAACGCAAAGATTTAGGTTTTCGGGTGGCTGATGATTTCCATGTTTATGGCTTTGAGTGGGATGAAAGTGGCGTAAAGTATTACGTGGATGGCAAACTATTTTCCGAGGTATCTGCACAGGAAGTAACAAAATTTGCCAGAGAAAATCGTGAAGTGCCTGCTGATTATGATGGCTATGTGGCTGTTCGTCCTATCAGTCTTTGGTTAGATCAAGAAACCTTCCCGTGGCATGGCGTTCCAGAAAGTAAAGCCGATCTGGAACGAAACAGTCCACAAGGTAAAAAAGACGATGGTATAGTCGATTATGAAATCGAATATGTGCGAGTATGGCAAAAGTAACTGTGTCTATACTGGGGTTTTAACTTGGATTTTTACGAGGGCGACTTTTCCCTGCCTAAAATGCATAAAACAAAGGCAAGAGTTAGACAATGCTCAATAATTATTTAGGAACCTGTACATGTTAAAACCCCTCCTCGCTACCCTACTATGTTTGCTGGCTAATATATCGGTGGCTAATACCCATGATGTGTATTTTGGTACCTCAGGTAAATTAACCAAGGGTATCTACCACGCGGTGTTTGACGACGAAACGGGCAAACTTTCGCCAGCAAATTTGGTGGTGCAAGTTAATGGCTCGAATTTTATGGCGATGGATGTGGCTAAATCACATTTGTATGTACTTGATGGCGCAGCCCATGTGCTTGCCTATAAAATAGAAAAAGATGCAGGTCTTACTTTATTAAACTCAGTTGACATAGGTGATGGCGGCGGAGCCCATATTTCACTCCACCCATCCGGCAAATTTTTACTGACCGCCCAATATGGTGGAGGTTCGCTTGCTGTTTTCCTTATCATTGAAAACGGCAAACTTGGCGAACGTTCACAGTTAATTGATCACCAGGGAGGGTCGAAGATCGTTGGTAATCGTCAAGATAGCCCACATCCTCATTGGACTGGGTACTCGCCAGACGGTCAATACGCTTTTGTGCCTGACTTGGGGCTCGATAAAATCGTGGTGTATAAAATCGACCTTGATACGGTTACGGTAAAAAGCCATGGCACTATCGACGCACTTGCTGGTGCCGGCCCGCGCCACATGAGATTTTCAGCCGATGGACAGTTTATCTACTTGCTGAATGAATTGAGTTTATCGGTTACGACTTTCAAATACGACGCAGCTCATGGCACCGCCACGCGCTTAAGTACAACTCAAGCCTTGACCCAGCAAACCAAGGATAAAGAAATGTTCAATTCTTCGTCTGAAATACTGGTGCACCCAAATGGCAACTTCATTTATTCAGCAAACCGTGGTCATGATTCGGTCACTGTATATCACGCAGATCCAAACACAGGAAAATTAGACCTTAAAGAAGTCGAGGCAATTCGCGGCTCGTGGCCGCGCAATATTAATTTGGATCCTAGTGGCAAATGGCTGTTAGCCGCAGGCGCCCATTCCAATACCATTTCTGTGTTTCAAATCGACCAAAATAATGGTGAACTAACGTTTCAAACCAATGGGATCATCAGTGTTCCAGGGCCGATTTGTATTTTATTTGGCAAGGCTAACCAATAGGCATAAATTCAATTTAATGGCCGTTGCGGCCATTAAAAACGAGGCTTTAAGGGTTTTTAGTTAATTTTTCAAACATCTCGAAAAAGTTAAACTAATCCTGATCAGCTAGGTGTTCTCCAAAATTTTCAACGCCATAGATGTAGTTACGTCGAAGGTCATATAACGGTAACTTCGGTTTCACGCCCAAAGCGGACGAAACGAATTATTGAATAGAACGACAAAAATACTGACCGATTGAACTCACAGCCAAGTGCAGACAAGCTGAGCTGTTCAGTGAACGATCCCAATTAGAAGATTGCAGACAGCCAAAATTTTAATCTCAGTTGCAAATTTGATCGTTAATTAGCTGACCGCTGATTTTGGTTTAGTTGATTGTTTGAAGTCAAAGAGGTGTCATTTTTTCGGCTTATTCCTCTCTCTGTGTGCAACTCCGCATTTGCCTCACCTCCTAATAAAATAACAACGATATTAGCTAAAAAATTGGTAAGTATTTATACCGGTGCTATATTTGCAGTCGATACAGCGAAGGTAATAATAATAACCTAAGCTAATCGAGAGTAAATATTTTTACATATCAATATGTAGGTATATTACTAAACATGGTGATTTGAAATAAGGACTTTACAATGAACAATTCAATTATGAAAAAAATATTATGTTCTTTCATCTTAATATTTAGCGTCTGTACAAATGTTTTTGCTTTATGTGGTGGAAGTTCCACTTCATCAACCTCTGAACCTAACAGCACTAGCCCTGGTACACCATCTCCATCTCCCGCACCTCCAGCCCCTTGTGTTATAGTTGTAAAGAAGACGACAATGGGAGCGGTAATTCTTGAATGGAGCGCTCCATTAAATACTGCTACACGCTATTCTGTTCAAAGAAGAATAGCTTCCTCAAGTTGGAGTGATTTACCGCAAAATACTAAGCAAATAAAGAGAGATGGAACAACATTGGCTCAGTATATTGATTCAAATCCTCCTAAAACGAGTGGTATACAATATAGAACTAGGAGTTGTGGCATCTTAATAGGTGGTTGTCTTTATTCTAATCCAAGTAGTTCTATTACTGTCTCAACTTATAATAGAAACACATCTGATTCAAACAGTAACAGTATTCGTGATGATGCTGAATCTCTAGCTGACTTTTTCCACACAGTGGGAAGTAACAATCATACATATCTTTTACACTATGCGTATTACTTGCAAAGGTTAGTTGATAATAGTTATGGGCCTTCAAATGATATGAGATACGATTATTGGAATATGTCCCATGCTTTAATTTGTTTACAAGGGGCAGCAGGCATAAGTGAAGTCACCGGTACGTTGCTCGATAATGAGAATGCAGTTAGACGCTATGTTTCAGCACAAAACGCTTATTCAAATTCTAGCTACAGTGTCAATATAGGGCCTATGACTTGTAATATCTCAACAAGCACTTCCAATATGGCTTCTTATGTAAAAAGTGAACTGGAGAAATCAGCTTTTTTTGAAACAACGCAGGGTGATAACGTTGAAAAAAAGAGTGAAAATTTAGGATTGTCTGATGACCTTGCTGTCCTGAATGCAACCTCATCTAGTGGTTTCAAATTCGTGATTTATGTCAACGGAATGCTAACTGATAGACCGGCAGCGGACGCAAATCTTGCACATATAAAAAAGGTTTTTAACGATTATGGCGCAAATGTGAGCATTTCGTTAACACATAATTATAGTGAAGGTGCATTTGATGCAATTCAAGCTTTCAAGCAATATGTGAATTCTCCAAATGACAATTCAGGATGGTTTCTAGCTCTGGCTGATGTGACAAGATTTAATTTAGGTCTACAAACAAAAAATATTCCCATCTCTTTTATCACAGATTATCTCGCTTCGATTGACTTTTCTGACTACAAAGACGGAGATGACATGACAAGACTTTACAGTGATATTAACGTGAGGATTCCACAAGGTGATGTTGTTTTACTCGCGCATTCGCAAGGCAATTTTTTTGCCAATGAAGTATGGGAAAAAGTGAATAACCTTAATCAAGGGAAGGCAGAAAGGTTTCTGAGAATATATGGATTGGGTTCTCCAGCAAGTTATATTCCCCGCAATTAGTATTATTATACCAACTACACAGACAAGATAATAAACTCAATTAGAAATTTGGGTCATATTGAGCCATTACCCTACAATATTAATATTTCTTCAGATGATATTACGGGTCACTCGCTAATCAAAACTTATTTAAAAGAAGGGGCAAGCCACACAAATAATACTATTTCAAGAATATTAACGTATTTTGATGAAATGCAACCTGAACAAACAAATTCAAGTTGCCAAGATTCAACTAACAACTACTATTCCGGTAATTCATATAGAAATTATAACCCTTCTACTTCTACATCAGGATATAACGGCATTCTTAATATTTATATTGACGCTTTGTCAGAACCTGATAGCTTTCAAATATTAGATAAGAATAATAAAGTGATTTTCAGTACATCACTCATAGCTTACGTTCATCGTTTCACTCTCGCTTACAATTACAATATTCATGGCACTCTTAAGATACTTGTTACAGCCGCTAACTTTTCTGCAGG
>NZ_LSNE01000005.1:168213-198332 GCF_001565895.1 Paraglaciecola hydrolytica | reverse complement strand
CAGATGAATATTAGTTGCCCTTGACGCTATTATTATAATTGCACTAGAGAGTGAGTTGATTTTACTTAGTTCTAATAAATAGCGGTCCTAATTACCGCTATTTTATTGAGGATATTTATGAAAAAACAAATTATATGGGTAATCTGCATTGGGATTGTAGCTTACTTGTTATTTGGTATTCATTGGTCAAATTCATGGGAGCTAAAAAAACACTGTTTTCATCCCACTACTCTTACAATTCCTGAACTTTTTCAACTTAAAAATAACGTTCTTTGGGAGGAAAAAGAGCGTGAAGACTATCCCGAATTCGTTTGGAATGTACCCTATTTAGTGACTTTTAGTGGATCCCAACAAGAAGAACAGATTATTGCTTTGGGTATAGCAGGTTTTTTAAAAGATGGGAGTTCCTGGGAGCAGGGAGCAAGGTTATTGGAGCGCAATACTTCAGTAAGATTAAATGGAAATGTCATTGTTCATCATCTGGGGATATTAAGCAGTTTTGTGAATCAATTTTCCGTATTAACCTCACTGACTGCCGAAGTAGAAGGTAAAACGTATCTAGTATATGGATTTTCACTTGCAGATAATATTAAGGAGAAATTTATAACAAATAAGTGTTATGAAGGAAATATCTAGTTAAAGTTGCCAATTCTTTTTGCTCTTCCCCAAACTTTGTAGATACTCAGCTTGCCTTTGAACAGAACTTTTCAAACTCACTCATTTTATCGTTCGGCTGCGTAATGTGTTTAGTCCGCTTTGGGTCGAAAACCGACCTAACTTAAGACTACCAGACAATTTTTAGACTGTCTCCTTTCATCAAATGAGCCATTCAAAGATTTACCTCAAGCGACTCTTATTGCTCAGGGTTAAAGCTACTCTACCGCTGTAAGTGGAAAATAAGACAAGGTATAAGGTTTGCTGTGTTGGGTGTTTTCCATGCCATTGCCTACCATCAAATCAAAATTGGATATGATCAGTTTGTCGCCATAGACCAATAGATCGGCGGGTTGGTCGAGTTGGCCATCTGTGCCGTTGTTATCGGGGTAATCTGCCAATACGGTCACATTTTGCTGGCTGTCGATTTTGAATAATTGATTACTGGCAAAACCGGCGAGGTACATATTGTCGTATTGATCAAAGGTCATTCCGTCTACCGAGGCTTGCCAAGGTACCTTGGCATACTCTTCGGTAAGTGTTACCTGCCCGGCATCATCCAAGGTCAGCTTGTACACTATGCCGTCGCCCATATTGGCGGTGTATAAGTACCCTTTTGAATCAAACGCGAGGCCGTCTAAGCCAATTTGTTTTTGTGGGTTTTGGGTTTCAACACTAAAAATTAGCTGAGGGTCAGCCAAGGTATTGCTGAGCTGCAGATTGCGTGCATTAACATCAATACGATATATACCGCTGGTATTGTTAGTTGATTTTACCTTGGGCATAGTAAGTTGGGTGGCATACAGTGAGCCCTTAAAATAACGCAATCCATTAGGGTTTAAACCAGTGGCTATGACTTCGGTATTAATCAATTTACGCCCGTCAAAACTTAACTTAAGTAAGCGCCCTTGTTTAACGCCGCGACTATCCGCCACATACAAGGCACCGTCTGGTCCATAAGCTATGCCCATCGGATTGGCTTTGTTTTTTTCCTTTAACCTGGGAACACTAACCAAATGGCTAACTTCGCCCTGATGATTGAGCGAAAATAACTCACCTTCCAGATTTTTATTGGCAAAGTTAGGGCAAGACAGGGTCAAACTGCCATCGGGTGCAATGTCAAACGCATCGGGTGTGGGGCAGTTATCGGGCAAAGTGGCAAAATGTTGAGTAGTAGCAAGAGTAGTAGGATTAGCATGCACAAACACGCTACTGATTAAACTCAATAACAATAAACAGGCTTTAACGCTGGTCATGGGTCGCTCCAGAATGATGGTATATAAGAAATGAAATTTAAAGGCGCACCAGAGGGTGATGCGCCTAGTGACTAAGGGGGGTTATTTCCACACGACGGGCATAAAGACCGTCATTTCTGCCATGCCGCGATTGCTCCAGGCGTAATAAGGCACAAAGTTGGTTTTGTGGGCCGTCCATTGGGGTTTTTTAATGGTGCGATACATGCTGTTTTCTTTGTCAGCACGCAATAATACATTGCCACTTAACACTGTCATGCCGCCTAAAAAGTCGGGGCGGTGTTGCACCTCAAGTTCAGAATCACCTGCAATGTAAACATCGAGGATGCCGGTATTGGCAGGTAAGTCAGGGGTTTCTACACAGTAAACTAAAGGTCCACGTTTAATCGCCACTTGGTTACGTACTTCTTCAATTCGTGGGTGACCTTCAACTAAATTGACTTCCATGGGCATGTCTAAGGTGATCACATCACCGGCTTGCCATTGACGTTCAATGACAGCGTATTGACCGGGAGTAAGGGCGACATCAACCGCTTGTCCGTTTACTTGCAAGGTAGTGCCTAGCGCCCACTGAGGAATACGAATTTGGATATCAAAGGCGCTGGTTTTACACTCTTCGATAGTTAGTTTTACCAGTCCCTTCCACGGGTATTCAGTAGACTGACTTAACTTAAGTGAGCTGCCATCTAACAAGGTGGTGTGTAATTGGTTAGCACCAAACAGGTTTACCGCTACGCCTTGGTCAGACAGGCTATAGGCCCAACCTGATATTTGCGCAATAGTACGCACCAGATTAGGTGGGCAGCAGAAGCATTCGATATAAGGTTCACGCTCAGGTGACTCGGTACAATCACAATGGTCTGAATAGTCACGTTGACCAAAGTTCATGCGCAGTGGATTAGCATAAAAGTACTTATCGCCGTCGGCGCTGATCCCCACCATGGCACTGTTGTGTAATACCAGTTCAACGATGTCTGCGTGTTTAGCATCACCGGTAATGCCCAATAAACGCCAGTTAAACATGGCATTGGAGATGTTGGCGCAGGTTTCGTTGTAGGCCGTGGAATTGGGCATCATGTAGTCATCAATAAAACCTTCGTGGATCATGTTTTGATCATCGTAGGCTCCGTGGTGACATTGACCAAACGCGCCGGTTAGATACATTTTCTTTTCTGTGGCGCTCGACCAAATACGGCTTAAGGCATCTAACAAGGCGGTTTCACCGGTTTCGGCGTACACGTCAGCAGCACCTGAGTATAAATACATGCCAGTAACCGCATGGCCTACTGCTTCGCTTTCTTCGCGTAATGGGGTTTTCATTTGGCACTGATCACCAGTAAACCAATAAGGCACACTGTCATGTAAAGCCATGGGCACCGAGCCACGCATGGTGACAAAAATATCGGCCAGCTCTAGGTACTTTTTATTTTGGGTTTCACGATACAGCTCAACCAAAGCCATAATT
This sequence comes from Paraglaciecola hydrolytica, assembly GCF_001565895.1. Taxonomy (GTDB): domain Bacteria; phylum Pseudomonadota; class Gammaproteobacteria; order Enterobacterales; family Alteromonadaceae; genus Paraglaciecola; species Paraglaciecola hydrolytica. Next base: position 194,960 of record NZ_LSNE01000005.1, on the reverse strand, counting down.
TGTGAGGGGTTAAAGCCAAAACGGGCATGTTGTTCTTCGCGCGGCGCAAACACGTTATATAAATAATCGGCATGTTTAATGGCCAAATCTAACCAGTTTGTTTTACCTGTCACTCGGTGATGAATAACACCGCCGGTAATCAAGTGGCCAGAGTTATACAGCTCGTGATCGGTTACCTTGGTATAACGCGGTTTTTTAAGTATCTGGTTATGGGTGTGAATATAACCATCAGCTAACATGGCACTGGCGATGACATCGATGATTTCATCCATTTCAGCCAGAATTTTTTCGTCTTTGTTTACCGCATACACATAGAGCGAGGCTTCCATCCATTTATAAAAATCACCGTCATGCCATAACATGCCTTTTGCTTCGCCCTGCATTAAGCCAGCCGCAATCTTAAAGTTGTTATAGGCGTGACCTATATCGCCCTTAAGTAAGGTACCCATGTGCGGCACCATAATTTGTTCGGCTTGTTTAAATTTGTCGGCCCAGAAACCTTCCGTCCAGCGGCAGTCTCCAATATTGATACTGCGTAATTTCACAAAAGGACTTTGCGAATTCGCATTAATAGCATTTTTATGGGCGTGTAAGGTGTTCATAAAATATTCCTATAAAAGTAGGTAGCACAAGTGTTAAACATTAGTTGGTATTAGCCGCCAAGCTTATGCATGACATCGGTGGATAGATTAGTGGCGGTGCTGACTTCGCCGTCAGACCATCGAACTGTCACCTTATCAACCGACTGACATTGGCCTAAACCAAAATGCACAACTTGACTAAAAGATTGAGTATAGGGTGCCGCTGTGGCGCCTACGCGTTGAGTTTGGCTCTGTTGACAGGCGCTAATGGTGACCATTGCCCCCAAAGCCGAAGCCTTATTTGTCGGTGAAGACTTAATCATGAGTTTGATAAAATGATTGTTATTTTTTAAGCCGTTTTTATACAGATGCCAAAGGCCACGCTCGTTGGCATAGATCAAGTCCATATTGCCATCGAGGTTATAGTCAAAGGCATCGGCCCCTGCCCCCATTGCACCCAGCTCTGGCGAATAAATACCGTGTTGCAGCTCTTGTTCAAACTGCCCCTGCCCTTTATTTAAAAACAGCAATTGGCTAGTGGGTTTAGACAAATCTCCACGTTTGACCACAAACAAATCTTGAAAACCATTATTGTCAAAGTCGGCTACCGCCACACCTGATGTATGCTCATTAACCTTAAGATTTGCTGTTGCATTGGCCTGCTTAAAACGGCCGCCGGTATTTTCCAGCAGAATATCTTCTGGCGCGGCAGTAAATTGTGTAGCTTGATAGTTTTTAACTCGATGAATAACGCCGCTTGTGGGTGGATTAGTATTACCAGCAATGCGCCAAGTATCGTTACCAATGTAACCAATATACAGCCCAGGTTTGTCTAACTTATCCGGCCAGCCTAGAGCCAAACTACTGACTATTCGTATCGTCTGTCCGCCATGGTGTTCGCCAGGATATTCATAAAGATAAGCACCTTCGCCGATAAATACATCTTGATGGGGATAGGCGGCTTGAAAGTTTTCCATTTCAAACACATCACCCATCAACAGATCGTCAAATTTAAAATCACCGCGTTTGGTGTAAAAAGCAAAAGTCTGTTTTTGTGCATCAAAAAAGGTATCGCCAGCGGCAAATTCTTGGCCACGACTAATATATAAATCCACGTCGCCATCATTGTCATAATCGATGGGCGCAATGCCAGTGGCAAACTCGATATCTTGCTCCAACACGGTTTTTGTTACATCCACAAAACCCAGTTTACCTTGCCCCTGCAAGACCTTAAGTTTGCCTTCACCATAGATCAATACATCGTCGATATCGTCATTATTAAAATCGGTGATCAGTATTTTTTGCCCATCACGATAGGTTTTAGGCAAATTACCCACTTGCAGCAAATTATATTGCTCAGCATTTTCATAGATAAAATTTTCACTGACTGAGGGAGAATTATTAGAAGGAAAACCCAACAACAACAGATCGAGATCACCATCATTGTCGCCATCAAAAAACTTCCCGGTACGACCTCTGATATTAGTTAAAGGAGGATTAAAGTCTGCACCTTCACTGATTTTACGGTCTTTAGTGATATGAAATAATTTAGAATTGCGCGCATTTGAACCCGAGCCACCACCACGAGAAACCAGAATATCCATGTCGCCATCTTTATTGTAATCAGCCACTCCTATGCCATGCATATCACCCACGATAAGATCATAGCCTTTGGCAAACTTACCAGCATTGTTCCAATACAGTTTTACGGTATAACCATGGTCGGTGAGTATTAGGTCGTCGTAACCATCCTGATCTAAATCAGCAATGACGGCGTTATCCCACTTGCGACGCGACATATTTTCTAGTGGAATATCCCCGTTATTTTCGCTAAACCACTGCGCAGAGGCATTGAGCTTTGCGGCGCCGTCATTGCCTTGTGACAGGGATTGTTGACAACCCACTAACAGTGCTGCCGTAAGACAAATGTGCAAATAAGATTTTAGCTTAGGCATAATATTTCTATCCTTGGTAAACAAATAAACGTGAAAATTGATTAGTCAGATTCAGTTGAGCTAATGCTCGTTTTGAAGGTTTGATCAAAACGTGGCATGCCCTTTAAGCGCCAGTTGGCCCCTTCTTCAGATATGTGAAACCACAAAGGTTGCACGTTATCCCATGTCCATTTTTCCATTTCAGCCACCATGTCATTTAACATTAAGCTATTGCTAGCACTCAAATCATGTTGCTCTGAAATGTCTTTTTCGATATTAAATAGCTGCCAGTCCTGCTTGCCGTATTTAACCGCCTTAAATTCATTGCGGCGCACTGCCGCATCGCTGAAACCATCACGGTGGCGCAGTACATAAATCAATTCATCTTGATGAGGGTTTTGATTGGCTTGTAAGTCTTGCCAAATGTTTTTGCCATCCAATTTATTATTTGCGGGCAAGCTTGCACCGCCTAATGCGGCAAAAGTGGGATAAAGATCTAAGGCCAAAACAGGGTGTTCAAACTGCTTACCTGCTGCCACTTGTTGCGGCCAATGCATTAACATAGGTGTGCGAAAACCGCCTTCGTAAACACTGCCCTTACCTTCTTTTAAAGGGTAATTGCTGGCGCCTTGTCCCAGTTTTCCGCCATTGTCACTCATGAACACAATCAGGGTATTATCAAACTGATTATTGGCTTTTAAGGTTTCAACTATGCGTCCCACACCACGATCAACGGCGTAAACCATGCCGGCATAGGTCTTACGCTTTTTATCTTTAATATTGGGAAACATCGCCATGTCTTCTTGCTTCGCTTCCAATGGCACATGGGGCGCGTTGTAGGCCAAATACAAAAAGAATGGTTTGTCATTTTTAGCGGCTTTAGTTACAAAGTTAACGGCTTCGCGCGACAAGGCATCGGTAATGTATTCAGTTTCGCGTACTTCTTTACCGTTATGCTCAAGCGGCGTTAAATATTCAAAAATATTGGTCACACCTTGTTTAACACGCTCGTTATAGGCCTTTTCAAATTGCGCTGGAAAATAGTTATGTCCGCCACCTAAAAAGCCATAAAACTCTTCAAAGCCACGTTTGTTTGGATGATATTGTGGTGCATCACCTAAGTGCCATTTACCCATAGCACCAGTAAAATATCCGGCGTCTTGCATGACTTGCGCAATAAAGGTTTCACTGGTGGGCACGCCGACAAACGAGCCTCGAATAGGCAAGTTAAATTGCGAGCCGATTTTATGAGGATAACGTCCCGTTAGCAGAGCAGCGCGACTTGGTCCACAAAATGGATGTGCCACATAGGCTTCACTAAACGTTGTACCTTGAGCCGCCAAGGCGTCTAAATTTGGCGTAATAATGTCTTTCGAACCATTAAAGCCTACGTCGTTGTAGCCAAGATCATCCGCTAAAACCAACAATATATTGGGTTTTTGAGTTGGTGTTGCGGCAACAACACAACTGACACCACTTAAAATCAGTGCAAGTAACACTCTACAGTGTTTTTTAAATATCATATTAATCATTCTCGACACCTCAAATTTGTTAACGCTATGCCTGTGTTAGTGAACCTGATAAGTGCCATCTTTGCCTGACACATAGGGTTTCATTTGCTGCCTAAACTTCACCACTGAAGGATCGGCAGTGCGCACTAGCTCTGCGTCTAACAAAGCGATCATCTCTAACAATTGGGCTTTGTATTTAGGATTTTTAACTAGGTTATTTAACTCTACTGGGTCGTTTTTCAGATCGTAAAACTCGTCACGACTATCACCAGGATTCCACACAAACTTAAACTCAGGAGTACGCAGGGCACGAATACCAAACCATCCTCCGTTGTACCATTCATAGGCATACAGGGCTTGATCCACTCGTCCTTGGTCGGCGCTATCACCTTGTTGCATTAAGTTGACTAAACTACGGCCATCCACATCACCGTCCGATTTGAGTCCCATCCAGTCACCTAAAGTAGGCGCAATATCTAACATAGAAACTTGTTTGGTGATGGTGCGTGGAGCTTGTGCCGGATCACGAATAATCAGTGGCATTCTCATGAGTTCGTCGTAAGCATAGGGCCCTTTGTCATACAGACTGTGTTCACCCAACATGCTGCCTTGGTCACCTACGACTATGATGCGTAGATCAGCATAAACACCTAACTCTTTAGTGGTTTGAATAATCTCACCTATGGCATGGTCGATCATGGCGATAGCACCGTAATAATAAGATCGTGACTTACGCCAATCTTCGTCAGTCATGTGCTCAACATCATGCCAAGGCCACCAAGCATCATCTTGAGACATGGGTTTAAATTGACGTTTTGCTAAATGATTTAGGGGTAATTCAAGGGTACTAGGATCGAACATACTGGCATAAGGCTCTGGCACTCTATAGGGAGGATGAGGCTGTTCAAAGCTGATCACACTAAAAAAGGGTTTGTCTTTGCTGGCAAAATCCTTAAGCATTTTTTGGCCATGACGCACGTTTTCTGCAGTATGCGAGGTTTCATAGGTACCGGGTAAAGTTTGGTAATATAAGTGTTTTTCACCCTTGGCATCGCGCCCACCTTGGTTGTAATTGGCCATCTCTTCTTGCATGACATAGGGTGTCCATTGACGCCCATGACGCTCATTGGCATGTTCATGACCCCACATATAATCAGCGCCACGTAAGGCAGGACCTTGAGGCCCCAAATGCCACTTGCCCACATAGCCAACTTCATATCCTGCATCGTGAGCACGTTTAATCACACCACCTTCAGATACATCCAACTCAGATACACGAGAGTGATATAAACCCACATTATCCTCTAATCCCGTTTTATGGCCCCAGCGCCCGGTGAACATGGCTGCCCGAGAAGGTGAACATAAACCCGTCGTTGTCATGGCGTTATCAAAACGCGTACCTTGCTGAGCTAAAGCATCAATATTAGGTGTAGAGACGGGGCCACCACGATACGAAAACGTATCAAAACGCATATCATCAAACATCAGAATCAATACATTGGGTTGTTTGGCACTGGTCACTTCTGCACTGGAGACTTTATCAGCCGCACATGAAGTACCCATGGTGATAGACAAACAAGCTAATGTTAACAGTCTACGTATCATTAAATTATCCTCAACTCTGCTCTAGTGGCGCTGTTATTTAACCTGTTGAATTTCGATATCATCGATATAGATAGTGCTTGCACCTGCGGTGATATTTTTACTATCCAATTGGATGCTTAACGTGTCGCTCGCGCTGGATGGATTCGACCGCTGAATAGTTTGACTCAGTGTTACCCATTTGCCTTTAGTCACCTTGCTCAAATCAAAATCAAGGCTTTGATTATTATCTGCTAGCAAAATACTCAGTTGACTTAATTGGGTTTCAGGTAGGATCCATATGGATACTGAAACTGTTAATTCACCTGCGGGCAATGACAGTGCACCAGCAGGTGCAACTACCTTGGTTAACTGACTAGTTGCCGTACTGGCTGCACTAATTTTTAAGCTGCGTTTACCTTTGTTAAAGTTGTCATACACGATAGAGGCCTGTTTGGCTGAGCTCTCGTCAATGTGCCAAAATTTTTGATAATCGTCGTTTTCTGAGTTTTCAGGCACCAATTTTAAAGGGCGTGGATTTTGTTCAAACAAAATAGGCCCTTCGAAACCAAAAAACTGACGTTGTAATAAGTTTGTTTGCGGCTTTTGCCACACACGCACATAGTCAACATCAAAGGTAGCGGGCAATTCTTCAGCATGGGGCATGCCTAACCAATGAAATATCTCAGAATCTAACCAGATTTCCATTGGGTTAGTTAATACCCAACGGTCACCTAACTCTGCTTTAGTCACTGAATAGATTTCTTTACCATCAGTAAACAGTTTGAAATAGTCTTCGCCCCACTCTGCGGCATAAACATGGAATTCATCGGCCACTCTAAACGGATATTTTTCACTGTGCTGAAAAGCCCAAGTAGGACGTTTAGCTGGCGGACGCCAATCGTGTACTGTTGATTTAATATAGTCTTCGCGGATATTGCCCTGAATTTTCGGCTTGCCCATTTGCTCATAAACATCAATTTCAGACTGGTAACCTATAGCCCAAAACGCACTGGTCATGGCCGCATCGATCGCTTTAGAACGAACTTCCATATACCCGTTTAGAAAACGTTTATGACTGACAATAGCCGCCGTTGTCACTGGCATCGGTTTGCCTTCATGCTCTCCATACTTAGCATCAACCGAACCATCCGCATAGTTTTCATTGGCAAACTGATAATCAGGCTCCCACTGTGAACGCAAACGTAAAAAACCATCCTCTACTAAGACGTTATGGGGAACAAATTGTGAGGGCGCGCGACCTTTCCAAATGTAGTAGTCACCATTGTCACCTTGTACTAACCATTTGTTACGGTCAATTTCAGTGCCGTTAAATTCATCACTGATGTCTTGATTTAACACCCAACCTGCTGAGTTTGTAGGATCAGATAGAGGACTTACTGACGACGATGCAGCCGCACTCACTGCGGGAGCTGAAGCTTGAGCTTGGGTAACGCTTGATTCTTGTTCGCCGTCACTATTACATGCAAACAAACTTTGCATAACAACCAGACATAACGCACTTTTAGTAAATGTAGATTTCATTGATAGCTGCCCATGCAAACTCACTGCCCCCACAAAACGACCATATGTATTCATTACATAGTGACAGCACAAATTGGGTTATAGCGGCTTTGTTACAAATTTGTATTCTATTGTTAAACCATTGGCAATATATAAACATATGATGTTTGTATATGCAATACCAATTAGCACAAATTGGCCAATTGATGTTTAGTCGTGAAGAAAAGGATCGGCTCGAAAATTACAAAGGTAACTTGGGTAATGGCACAGAACTGACCATGGGTAAACATGGATATAGTTTATCTAAGAGAAAATTCACAATATTTCAACGTGAAAGTAGAATACTGAGCATTTTGGAAAACTGCCTCACAATAAACCTGCAGACATATTTTGTTGCGCTATTAAAGTAAGGAAAAACCTGAAATCAAGGTTATATTTTCACCTAAACTTTTTGTTTTATCTCGCTCCGATACTTTTTAGGTGTTACCGCAAACTGTTTTTTAAACTGAGAGATAAAGTGTGATGGGCTGGAGAAGTTGAGCTCGTAACTTATCTCTGTCATGGATTTATCACTTTGGCTGATCAATCTAGCGGCACTGTAAAGTTTATGTTGTAAGCTATATTGTGAAAAATTACAGCGAAAAATAGATTTAAACATACGTGAAAAATGAGAAGGTGATATATGACACAAACTAGCCGCCTCAGTTAGAGTCAACTCTACCGACTTGTTTTGTCGAAATAAATCGATAGCCGGAGATAGTTTTTCATAGCCAATACTGGATGTAATTGGCATGCTATTGGGAGTTGTTACCGCTTGAGAATGCTCTGCAATCCACAGAATGATCAATCTTAACAACATCAAACTTTCTCCGCTCAAGGGGTTGTTTTGATAGCATTGATGTAACCATTTCACCATCTGCTGCACGATTTCTATATCTTTTTGCGGTAGTCGCAAATGTTGACCATGTTGCAGTAAGGAACTTGCTTTTTGCAATTCAACTTCGTTAAATAATTCAGGTAAAAATTGGATGATATACCAAGACTTTGGTCGCTCACTCAAATCAAAATTGTGGGTTTCTAAAGCGGGAGTAAAAACGATATCGTTATCTATCAGTCTTGATTCACCTTGGTTGTAATAATAACAACCATCGATTTGTTCAAAAATAATAAATTCGTGCACTTCATGAAAGTGCAAAAAACACGAATAGGCATCATTCTCTTCATATTGAACGTTATGAATTTCAAACTGATAACCTTTCTCAATACAAAAAGGTTCACAATAAACTTGTACTTTTCTCACCAAGATGCACCACATATATATAACATTAAATATATAGTTAACATGAATAATTAACTAAAAAAAGCATATTGTTAACATTTATTGAAAGTTAAGTAACAGTTCTATCTTTTGATTAATGCTTAAATTAGTGCTGCGTAGTAGCGAGAAAAAAAAGGGTATACCTTAAAAAATCCATAATAACTTGCGCAAAACACTGAAGGTCTTGGGTGGATGTAGCAAAACACCCGAATGAAGTCTTTAATCGTCAATCCACTATTTTTCTGACGTGACATGAATATTCATAATGTCTTTAAGACAATTGTCAAAACTTTAAAATTGCCAAATTAGGCTGAAAAAGACAAATAAATGACAAGGTTAAACCTTAATCAAAAACTAGAACAAAGGTGTGTTAAATGAAATTGGAACAACTCGATTTTACCGTTTTTATAGTCTACGTCATTGGACTTTTATGCATTGCATTGTGGATATCACGTAATGATCACAAAGGTGAGCGAAATACTGAGGATTACTTTCTTGCCAGCAAATCATTGCCATGGTGGGCAATAGGCGCTTCTCTAATTGCAGCCAATATTTCTGCTGAACAAATTATTGGTATGTCTGGCTCAGGATATGCAATCGGTTTAGCCATTGCTTCTTATGAGTGGATGGCCGCTATCACACTAATCTTAGTGGGCAAATATTTGTTACCTATCTTTTTGAAAAATCAAATATTTACCATGCCGCAATACCTTGAGCAACGATTTGATAGTCGCGTAAAAACCACCCTAGCGTTATTTTGGTTAGCGGTATTTATCTTCGTTAATTTAACCTCAGTATTATGGCTAGGAGGCTTGGCAATCCAGACTGTCGCCGGCGTTGACTGGATGTTTGGCATGATATTTCTTGCTGTGCTTTCAGTGGCGTATTCCCTTTATGGTGGCTTAAAAGCCGTTGCTTATACCGATATTATTCAAGTTGTATTGCTTGTGTTTGGTGGCTTGTTATTGAGTTATTTAGCTTTAGAAAAAGTCGCCGATGGTGGCGGTTTTATCGCTGGTTTCAATATACTTACCGAAAAAATGCCCGATCATTTCGATATGATTTTATCAAGTGACAACCCCAATTATATGAGTTTACCTGGTATATCAGTTCTGATTGGCGGCTTATGGGTGATGAACATAGGTTATTGGGGTTTTAACCAATATATTATCCAACGAGCATTGGCCGCTAAAAATATTCAAGAGGCGCAAAAAGGCATTGTTTTCGCGGCCTTTTTGAAATTACTCATGCCAATTATTGTGGTTCTACCCGGTATTGCCGCACTGGTTTTATATCCTAACCTCACTGCTCCAGATCAAGCTTATCCCTCGATGATGGGATTAATGCCAGCGGGTATTAAAGGATTAGTCTTTGCTGCATTAGTGGCAGCTATCGTTTCATCACTGGCCTCCATGACTAATAGTATTTCAACCATATTTACTATGGATATCTACAAAAATCTACAGCCCACTAAGAGCCAACGTCACTATGTTCATATCGGTCGCATCGCGACCCTTGTTTCACTTTGTATTGCACTGCTAACCGCAGAGCCGTTATTGGGTAAATTTGATCAAGCATTTCAATATATACAGGAATTCACTGGGTTATTTTCCCCAGGTATTACCGCAATATTCTTAATGGGCATGTTTTGGAAGCGCACGACTTCTGCAGGTGCCCTATCTGCTGCGGTAGGCTCTGCGGTGTTTTCCGTGGGGTTTAAATTCCTATGGCCAGAATTACCCTTTATGGATCGCATCGGTTTGGTCTTCCTCTTGTGTATTGCACTTTCCATCTTTGTGTCACTGCAAGGCAAAACAACTGAAACTAATAGCTCAGTTAATCTTGATGAAATTAGTTTTGATACCGAACGTAGCTTTAATATATCCGCAATTGTTGTGGTGGTAATTTTAGTCTTACTCTATTCAACTTGGTGGTAACAAAAATTAAATCATAAGTTGAGCTTTCTACTTGTTGGAAAGCTCAACGCTATATGCGTCTGCAGAAAAATAAACTGCTAATCATATTCCTTCATACATGTTCCATGTATACATAAGTCAAAATGTTTACAACACGCTTACATTGTTAACAATAAACAGTTACCATAACTTAAACCGAACACATTATTGATTACCGATAGCTCCTACTAGCGGGATTTTCACACACTGAAAATTATCACATAAATGATACTTAATCGCATAAAGCACCGGACATATCCACATAAACATCAAATAAACGATACTTATTATACTAAAATTGACAGTTATTACGTTTGATATATGTTCAAATAACACATCTTTTGGCCTAACTAGAATTAATATTATGATTACATCCAAGGCGATTATTTCCAACGGCAAAGGTCATTACCACCTCGATACTATCAAGGTAGGTGACTGCGGTGACGATGAAGTACTGGTAAAAATTGCCGCAGCTGGCATTTGCCATACCGATTGGGATTCCATTCAAAACTGGAACAAAACCTTTATTGTTGGCCATGAAGGGGCTGGACGTGTGCAAGCTGTGGGTAAAAACGTCACTAAGGTAGTGGTTGGCGACAAAGTGATTTTGAATTGGGCCATTCCCTGTGGCGAGTGTTTTCAATGCCGCGAAGGCAATGTACATATCTGTGAAGTTAACTCCCCTGTGTGTGGTTGCGCCCTAGCCGGCCATGCCCATATTGAATCTTCGACCCATAACGAACTGCCCATCGAACGCTCTTTCCATCTAGGCACTATGAGTGAATACACAATAGTTAAACAAGCGGCTGTGGTTAAACTTAGCCATGAGATTTCTTTTGCTGCCGCGTCTATTATTGGTTGTGGTGTGATGACAGGTTGGGGTTCGGTGGTTAATGCCGCCAACGTCAAAGCGGGTTCGTCGGTATGTGTCATTGGCTGTGGTGGTGTAGGCCTTAATGCCATTCAAGGAGCCAAAAACTCGGGGGCGGCTAAGATTATCGCCATTGATATTAACGACGCTCGCCTAGTTCAAGCCAAAGAATTTGGTGCCACTCACGGCATTATTGCCGACAAAGAAGACATTGATTTCATTAAAGTAAAAGCCCAGGTCAAAGCCTTAACCCATGGCCGTGGTGCTGACTATGCCTTTGAATGCACTGCTATTCCTGCTCTGGGTTCGGCGCCATTAGCTTTGATCAGAAGCGCGGGTACCGCAGTGCAAGTCAGCGGCATTGAACAACGCATAAACTTTGATTGTGAACTCTTTGAGTGGGACAAAATTTACATTAATCCCCTTTACGGCATGTGTAACCCTGAACGTGATTTCCCACGCATTCTTGACCTCTATCAACAAGGCCAATTGAAACTCGATGAACTGGTTTCTAAAACCTATAAGTTGGAGGATATCGCCCAAGGTTTTGACGACTTGCTAAATGGCCGCATTGCTAAAGGTGTAGTGGTATTTGATGAGCTGGATGGCTGAAGTGGTGGCTAAACAAAGAACAAAAAAGGAATAATCAAATGACCGTCACGCGAATCGAAAAATCTAATCCACTTTATGCACGGCACAATACCCTGACACTGACCCTGCATTCAGACAATCTACAAAGGCGGCAAGACGTCACGGTTTACAACGCTTACAGCAGCGCTAAAAACCTGCCGATTGTTGTGCTGTTGCACGGAGTCTATGGCAACAATTGGGTATGGATGGATCTGGGTGGTGCCCATGTAGTTTATGAGCAATTACGCCAACAGGGACTGTCAGAATTTATTTTAGTTATGCCCTCAGACGGTGGTCTTTGGGAAGGTTCTGCCTACCTGCCCTTGCAACAAGGTAACTTTGAACAATGGATAGTTGATGATGTGCTTAGCGCCGTTATACAAACAGTCGATGCTGCCAGCGGTTCCAGTCGCCTTTATATTAGTGGCTTATCTATGGGGGGTTATGGTGCATTACGCCTAGGGGCGAAATACGCACAGAAATTTAGTGGTATCTCTGCTCATTCAGCTATCACTCAACTCACTGATATGTCCTTGTTCACAGACAAAGCCATCAGCGAATATCACACCCTCGATGCACATGAAGCCGATATTATGTATTGGTGTCAAAAACACAGTAATAAGCTACCGCCATTACGTTTAGATTGTGGCAAACAAGACTCTTTACTTAGCAGCAATCAAACCCTGGTCAAGGCTTTGCTAGCAGCAAATATTCCCCACCATTATGAAGAACTAGAGGGTGGTCACGAATGGCCCTATTGGCACCGTAATCTAAGTAAAACCTTAGTTTTCTTCAATGAGCTTGAACAAAATCACCAATAGAGCATATTTTTGATACTTTTTGCAGATTATCTGAAATTAACCGGCAATAAAGTGCATTAAAGTAACATTAACCAGATCATCGATAGTTAATCGGAGAGAAAAATGAAACACAGCGCAATCAACGATCCCTTTGAGCAAGCAAGAGTCGAACAAGGCTATGCACAAGTCAGTGATCAAGATGATCCCGTCACTATGCTGCTCAGACTAAAAGATGTTAGAAAGTGCGCCCATAATTGGCAGACCTTTCAATCTGGCGCTGTGCCCGGACGTATTGTGGTGCCTTCTGAAGTTAGCATTCGCACCACTCGTCAAATTCCCTTTGAAGTTGACCCGCCCCTACATAAGAGTTTTCGTGAGCTGCTTGAGCCTTGGTTTAAACGGCCATTACAAGCTGACTATCAGCAGCAATTACATCAACAAATTGAAACTTTAGTAAAATCAGTGTTGCTGGGTGAGCCGGTTGAGGTGATTGAAGACTTCGCCTTAGTTTTGCAGTCACGCGCCCTAACCCTCCTGTTGAACATTCCTTTTGCCGAGTCCGAATTGTGGATCAGCTGGGGCACTCATGTATTTCGTAGCGAAGGTGAAGCACTGGATGGCGACAAAGCCAATATTCTGTACGACTACATTGATGCACAAATTGACAAAGCCATGGCTAAGCCCGGTGATGACTTGTACTCCATGTTACTGGCGGCCGAGGTCAATGGTAATAAACTGAGCAAAGAAGAAATCAAAGGTGTGATGATTTTAACCTTTGCTGGCGGTCGCGATACGGTGATCAATGCGGTATCCAATACCATAGCTTATTTCTCAGAACACCCTGAATCACTCCAACGCCTACGTGATGAGCCTGAAATACGTGGCCGCGCAATTGAAGAATTTGTCCGTTACTTCTCGCCCCTAACCCATATGGGCCGCGTAGTCACAGAAGATACTCAAGTTTGTGAACACGCCGCTAAAGCCGATACACGAGTCTCCTTGTGCTGGGCCTCAGCCAACCGTGATGCATCGGTTTTTGAAAACCCCAATGAAGTAGTGTTGGATCGTAAAATGAATCCTCACGTTGGTTTTGGTTTTAGCCACCATAACTGCTTGGGTGCAACTCATGCGCGACAAATATTAAGCACGCTTATCAACGTATTGTGTGAAAACGTGCAATCCATTGACTTTATTGATGGCCAAGAAAACATCGAACATTGGGATGAATTTAAACGCAAAGTGGGTTACCACAACTTAAACGTAAAATTTAATCCAGCCTAATGCTCTAAAAAACGGCCTAACAAATAACAGCAGCAATTTTTTAATCAAATCCTATTAAGGTTAATAAACATGGCAAAAATTACATTTATTACTCAAGACAACATCAGCGTTGTCGTTGAAGGTCAGTCTGGCTCATTGATGGCACTGGCGGTGGAAAACGGTATTAAAGGCATTGATGGCGATTGCGGCGGAGTATGCTCTTGCGCCACTTGTCATGTGCATGTTCAAGCAGATCAAATGCAGCTAGCCGGTGAAGCCAGCGAGATCGAAAAAGACATGTTAGAGCTGGATGATAATGTCAGTGAATTCAGCCGTTTGTGCTGCCAAATTGAAATCAGTGATGCGCTAGATGGCATAGTGCTAACTGTCGCCAATTAAGGAATAAGATGATGGAAGATAAGGCTATAAACACAACACGTTGTATCATTATTGGTGCCAGTCATGCAGGAGTAAATTGTGCTTTTGCTTTGCGTAAAGCTGGCTGGGATGGTGATATAACACTATTTGATGCCGATCCAACCTTGCCTTATCACCGTCCTCCCTTATCCAAGGCCTATTTAACCAGCGACGATGGTATTGAAAAAAATCTACTAAAGTCGGCCGACAGTTATGAAAAAGAAAACATAACACTCAATCTAGGCCTGACAGTCAGCGCCATTGATAAAAGTAACCATACCATCACCACCTCTGACGGCAAGGTTCACTCATATAACAAACTGGTTATCGCCACTGGTGCAAGGCCTTTTATTCCGCCGATTGCGGGACTTGAGCAAGCTCACCAACTTTATCCTTTGCGCTCCGCAGCCGATGTAAATCACATCCGCTCTGCTTTAAAGCAAAGCCCCAGTAAACGCGTAGTCATTATAGGTGGGGGTTATATTGGTTTAGAAACAGCCGCTTCCATGAGAAAACTGGGCGCGAGTGTGACGGTATTAGAGCGTGAACAACGCATATTGGCTCGGGTGACTGCCCCAGTGATGTCTGACTTTTTCAGCCTATTACATGCACAACACGGCGTTGAGATACTCACCAGTAAAAACGTGGCGCGCATTACCACAAGCCCAGATTACAACATGGTTATCTGTGATGATGGCAGCGAGTATCCCGCAGACATTATAGTTGTAGGTGTGGGTATTCGGGTCAATACTGAATTGGCGCAGGCTGCTCAGTTAGATATCAATAACGGCATCGTGGTTGATGACCAAGCACGCAGTAGTGATCCTGATATTTATGCCATCGGCGATTGCAGCTACCACTTCAATCCCCACTACGACCGTTTCATCCGTTTAGAGTCGGTGCAAAATGCGGTCGATCAAGCCAAAGTGGCGGCAGCGTCCATTTGTGGTGAGGCACCAATCTACGACAGCTTGCCTTGGTTTTGGTCTGATCAATACGAGGTTAAATTACAAATGGTGGGTTTATCCACCGGATACAACAACATTGTGCTCAGAAAAGAACTCAGTGATGACGGGCTCACTGAACACAAATTTTCTCTGTGGTATTTCAAAGATGAAACTTTACTGGCCGTAGATGCCGTTAACAACGCCAAAGCCTATGTAGTTGCCACTAAACTGCTAAAAAGTGGTACAACAGTCGACCAAGTAAAACTCGCTGATAACAACCAAGAGCTAAATCCGGCTAATCTTGTCTAATTTAAAAATGCATTTATTCATTAGAAAAGTCTCAAAGCTGGACTTTTCTAACCATTTTGACAATTCGTCTAAATTTCATAACGCGTAAATAAAGGCTCACAATTGCTATAACACCAATGATCATTTATTAATTGTCGGCAATTAACATTAAATCAAAATCATAACGAGTTATTTCATGCTAAAAACCGTTTTAAAATCGAAATTTTGCCTTACCTTTTTTCTGTTATTGGGATGTCAAAATCCACCAATTGATGACCTTAAACCAAACAGCACTGTTCAACAGCAGGATGATGAGTTGATTAAAGCCTTATCCCCGCAAGATTCCTTAGCAACTATGGTGGTGCAAGACGGTTTTAAAATGGAATTGGTGGCTCATGAACCTATGGTAGAAGAGCCTGTTTTACTGGCTTTTGATGGCAATGGCCGCATGTACGTAGCGGAAATGTTAACTTATATGTTAGATGCTGATGGCAGTGGCCAAATGGATCCTGTTAGCCGCATAAAACGCCTTGAAGATACCAACAATGATGGTGTGATGGACAGTTCGACTATCTTTGCCGATAACTTATTATTGCCTCGAATGATCCTGCCCTTGGGCGACGGAAAAATTATTGCGCGAGAAACCAATACATTTGATCTCTTATTGCTGGAAGATTTAGATGGTGACGGTGTGGCCGAGAAACGTAGCACCATATTTAAGGGCGGCCCCAGAGGTGGCAACCTAGAACATCAACCTAGCGGGCTTATTTGGGGTATTGATAACTGGTTATATGTGACTTATACCAACAAGCGCTATCGCATAGAAGGTGACAAAGTTATCGCCCAAGAAATGCGTTATGGCGGAGGTCAATGGGGTTTAGGCCAGGATGAAATGGGCCGCATTTATTATTCAGCGGCAGGGGCAGAAAATCCGGCATTCAGTTTTCAATATCCCAGTGTGTACGGCATGATCCCGGTCGAAGGAGAAACCACTCCAGGGTTTAACGAAGTCTTTCCCATTGAGAAGACCCCAGATGTACAAGGCGGCAGACTCAGATTACGTGACGATAACACCCTCAATCGCTTTACTGGTATCGCCGGTCAAAGTGTTTATTTAGGCGATAAATTTCCAGAAATTTACGGTAATTACATTGCGCCGGAGCCAGTGGGTAATCTGATCCGCCGGGCGGACATTAAACGCAATGAAGGTTATTCAATCATCTCCCATCCTTATCAAACACAACAAAAGGAATTTATTGCCTCTACCGACACGGCATTTAGACCCGTTTGGAGTGAAACCGGCCCCGATGGCACTATTTATCTTGTGGATATGTATCGCGGTATTATTCAAGAAGGCAACTGGACTCAAAAAGGCTCTTTTTTGCGCGAAATGATCGACAAATTTGGCCTAGATAAAATTATCGGCCGTGGGCGTATTTATCGCATCACCAAACCTGATGTTGATTTGGGTGAAAAGCCAAACATGTATGCACAAACGCCGATGCAACTGCTTCAACACCTTGCCCATCCTAACCAGTGGTGGCGTATTAATGCGCAGAAGTTTATCGTCCTAGCTCAAGATAAATCCGTAGTGCCAGCGCTGCAAAAAATGGCATCAAGCCATGATAATCCATTGGCTCGTTTACATGCATTGTGGACACTGGAAGGCCTAGGCAATGTGGATAA
This sequence comes from Paraglaciecola hydrolytica, assembly GCF_001565895.1. Lineage (GTDB taxonomy): Bacteria > Pseudomonadota > Gammaproteobacteria > Enterobacterales > Alteromonadaceae > Paraglaciecola > Paraglaciecola hydrolytica. The sequence goes on along the minus strand of NZ_LSNE01000005.1, from coordinate 177,657 downwards.
AAACTTATTAATCGAGAAATTCACTGACGTTGATGAACGTGTTCGTGTGGCAGCCTTACGCATCTCGGAACAATTAGTCACTAAAGATGAGCAATCAATGCTGACAGTATGGCAGACCTTAATTAGCAGCGCCGATCTAGAGTTAACTCAACAGATCTTCCTATCTACTTTTTATGTTGATGTGCCAGAGCCAATGCGTAATAACATCCGTGAGCAGATATTAGCTAAGTACCCACTGCAGAAAAGTATCGCGGCTATTGATCAAGCACTTAGGTATCAAATAAAAGAAAAACAAATTCAAGCTGCTCTTGCCAAAGGCAACAAACAATTAGCCTTGTCAGTAAATCGCGGTAAACAACACTTTGATTCACTTTGTGCCAGTTGTCACGGACCTGACGGCAAAGGAACTCCTGCAGGTGAACATCTCATCGCCCCATCCTTTGAAAACAACCCAAGAATTAATGGTGATCTGGCCATATTAGGGCGTATTGTTTTAGACGGTTTATCCGGCCCAATCGAAGAGCTTAACTATGTTGGTGGGGTGATGGCATCAATTGCCTCAAACGATGATCAATGGATTGCCGATGTATTAACCTACATTCGAAATAATTTTGCTAACCAAGCAGACATGATTACACCTGAACAGATAAGCAAACTTAGAACCTTGGATGAGCGTAAGACTCCGTGGACCTTAGCAGAATTAAATCAAACCTTTGCTAACAAAATCACCAATAAAAATGCATGGAAATTCACTGCCAGCCATAATTCAACAAACTTTGCTGCCATAATTGATGGTAAGGCCGATTGGGGCAAATGGGACAGCGAAGCACTACAAAGTATTGGTATGTGGCTACAAGTTGAATTACCCCAAACCTATCACATTAGTCGAGTCGAAATGGAGTGTCGTGAGTGGGTATGGAATTGTGCAAGAACCTTTGATCTACAATTTTCTATTGATGGTATAAATTGGCAAACGGTTGACAATAATATTCAAAAAGGAGACCAAAGGATCAGTGATACTTTAGGTCAGCAAGCTCGTTTTATTAAATTTATATTGAAAAACGGCAGCTCAACTAATTCGTGGTCGGTAACCGAACTCGACTTATATGGTAGCCCTATTCACTAACAATTATCAGCCAAGTAAGTAATGCTTACTTGGCTTAGTGCACAGCGCCCAGTAATAGTGCTTGTTGGGCGTTACGATGTTGATTGAACAAATACCCGCGTTATAGTTATTACCATCGCTTGAGGCAAATGAGGCGCGTAAGTAATAAAAATGACCGGCGGGTAATTCTGCCTTAGGTCTTAAACCATCCAACGAAATTGTCATAGAAGATGTACGCTTGACGGTATTTAATATCCTTGAGTCCGTTAAGACCGCATCTTTTTCTGGGATCCATTCACTTTTAAAGTGACGTAACCAAAATCTAAGCCCGCCCTCATCAGAGGCAATTACCTTAATATCAATAAGCCGCAAACCAGCTATGTTTTAATACAAAAATATAGATCAAATTAATAATTAAATGTTAACATTTGACAACAATCAAACCCAATTTCCTTCTTTGCTGAATATAAAAAGGTTTTTACGATGAAACTTAATATGCAATCGATTAAAAGACTTAGCCTCGCATTTTTACTGATGTCTGGTAACGCTTTAGCCAACTCTGCCCCCAATACGGCGGTGCCTGATAGCTTAACGTTGTTTGATTTTGAACAAGGTTTTGATTTGGGATCTGCACAAACAAGTGATGCAAAGGTGAGCCTTGTCCATAAAGATGGCTCGCAACGATTATTGGTTGAGACAGGCATGCGCTCGGGCGCTCCTGGTGTCACCATTAAACGTGCAAATGGAAGCTGGGATCTAAACGATTATTACCATGTAAAAATGGACATCACCAACGCCGGCGACCAGACAGCGCGCATCATATTTAAAGTGGGCGATCCGGCTGACGGCATGGAAGCGTGGCAAATGGAAATTCGTTTTGATTTAGCGCCAGGTCAAACCAAAACAGTGTCTGACGATATCATTACCTCCCCATGGCGTTTTACTAAACCTTTGCAATTATTAGCGATGCGGGCGGCACCAGGGCAGGCAAAAACTGATTTAAGCGCTATCAATCAAGTGAAGGTAACCATTAATTCCCCTGACGCCAACCACAAGTTATTAATCGATAATATTCGAGCCACCAACCCAGTACGTTGGGTTGAGCCTGCAGGTTTTCTGCCCTTTGTTGATCGTTTTGGTCAATACAAACACGCCCATTGGCCAGGTAAAACGCTTTCTGTAGACGATCTTCGGCAACAAGCTATTGAGGAAGATCGTGAATTAGCAGCCAATCCTAGTCCGGCTAATTTTAACCAATACGGTGGTTGGAAAGACGGTCCCCAGCTCAAAGCAACAGGCTATTTTAGAGTAGAGAAGTACAACGACGTTTGGTGGTTTGTGGATCCTGATGGGCGTTTGTTTTGGTCCCATGGTGTTGGTGTGGTTAACGCTGCAACCGCAACGACAGGCACCACAGATAGAGAAAACTATTTTGAGTGGCTACCAGAAAAAGACACAGCTTACGGCGCTTTTTATTCAAGTGAAGAGCGAGCATCACATGGTTACTACAGCACCTTAGACAAACGTGAAACCTATAACTTTACTGCGTCAAACCTTTATCAAAAATATGGGCAAAATTGGAAGCAAGACTTTGATCGTGTTACCCATGCTCGCCTACACAGCTGGGGCATGAATAGCCTAGGGGTGGCCTCTGATAAAGAGCTGACCATGCAAGGTAAAACGCCTTACACTGAAACCGTATGGGTTACGGGTACCAAAAAGATTGCAGCTTCAAACGGATATTGGGGTAAATTCCACGATGTGTTTGATCCTAGTTTTCGCAGCCAATTAAAAAAATCCCTTTCTAAGCGCCAACATACTGTTGATGATCCCTGGTTATTAGGATTTTTTATTGAAAACGAACTATCTTGGGGTGCGGAAGGCTCCCTTGCCATTGCGACACTTGCTAGTCCAGCAGAGCAACCAGCCAAAGTAGAGTTTTTAAAGGATTTAAAAGCTAAATATAAAACCATCAATAAACTTAACCAAGTATGGGGCACACAACACTCGTCGTGGAATGCACTATTGGCCTCAACTGAAACCCCAGATCAAGTCAAAGCCTGGGATGACTTACAGTTGTTTTACCAAAAAATTGTTCAAACTTACTTCTCAACGGTAAAAAACGAACTGAAAAAAGTCGCCCCTAAGGCCTTGTACCTTGGTTGTCGTCTGGCTTGGGCAAACAGCGATACCGTTATTCATACTGCGGCTGAGTATACCGATGTGATCAGTATGAATAAGTACCAATATAACGTGACCGATGTTGGTTTGCCCGAAGGTGTGGATCGCCCCATACTTATAGGCGAGTTTCATTTTGGCTCTTTAGATCGCGGCGCGTTGCATCTTGGTGTGGTAGAAGCATCCAGCCAGTCTGAGCGTGCAGAACTCTATACTGAATATGTAAACAGCGCCCTGCTCAACCCCTATATTATCGGTACTCACTGGTTTCAGTACGCAGAACAACCACCTACAGGCCGTGGCGATGGAGAAAACTACAATGTGGGTATTGTGGACTTGGCTGATAAACCCTTCCCTGAATTGGTAAAAAGCATTAGAGAAGTCGGTGATCGCATGTATATATTCCGCCATTCAGCGGCGACAAATGGCGACATAGTGCAACCCAAAAAACCTGCAAAATTAGACTTTATACAAGTGGATGAAGACGCTCATACCCGTTCAAATTAATGCAGTCAAAATTAACAACACGACATAGGGTTATTAGGTCATGAATAAACTAAGCAGCGCAATCAGTGTAAGCGCGATTGTCTTCACCACAAGCCTATTTATTAGCGCTTGCAGTAGCGTAATAGATAAGCAAACGAAGCATAACGCCTCACCAAGTCAGCCTGTGATTAATAATGCAGTGCGAATCAATAATCAAACCAATTATGTAATGGATTATGAAGTACAGGGTTCTTTACTTAAAAAATTGACTCTCCATCTTAGCCTCGACAAACATTATGGTAGTTTGAGTTTATCTGCCAACAACGACGTGCTGGTAGACAATATGGATATTCCAAGTGCAGGTGAACATACTCTAAATGTGTTAGTGCCCTTTAAAAAATTGGGCCAGCAAGTATTAAGCTTTTCTGGGCGTAGCAATAATATCACTATAAACCATGCCTACTTTGAGGACATAAACGGGCTCGACTTGCCAAGTTATCGCAATATTTCTCAAGAGATTGGCCTTGATACCGAAGAAACCTACAAATACGGTGGGCCTGCCGTGGCCGACTATGATCAAGATGGTGATTATGATTTTGCCCTTAACAATCATAATCATATCCCCACGCAAATCGTGACCAATAACAAGGGCAAAGTGAGTATCCAGCGCTTATTTGATTCGCCTCGAGATTTACATGGTTCCAGCTTTGGTGATTATGATAAAGACGGCGACTTAGATTTGTTGATAGCCCTAGGTGGAGGCAGTGGTACTAACCCCACCTCTTATGAATTATTCCGCAACGACTCAGGGCAATTTATTAATGTCTCTACTGCTGCCGGTATTAATCTGCCCGCGCGAGGGCGCTCGCCACGTTGGGTCGACATCGATCTGGATGGTGACTTAGATATCGCCTTATTCAATGCACAAACACCCAACTATTCCGGGCCTATTCAAATTTTTTATAAAAATAACGGTGATGGCACTTTTACTCATACACAAATAACAGGCTTACAAGACGCCTATGCTGAGCGTGTACTAGTGACTGACATTAACAACGATGGCAAAGATGATTTTTTGTTATTTTCACCCGCTTCACTGTGGCTAAATAATGGCGATTGGACTTTTACTGATGTCTCAAAACAGTGGTTACCTGAACATATCAATGGCCAAGAACACATCATTAATGCCGCCCAACTCGACGTTAATAATGATGGTTTATTTGATTTGTATTTTGCCCGTGGTAAAACTCATTACCAACTCTCCAACAAGTCCATCGACTTTAACCCTAACAATAAAAAGCTCGATATACGTGACAACGGCGAGACCGGTACAACCTTGATCAATTTTTCTGCCAAGGGTGACATTAACCTGTCGGATATGGAGCTGGTTTATCGTTTATATGATGGTGGCTGGGCGATTTATCTGGGTGACAACAAAACCCGCCATGTCGTTAATGCCAAAGGCTTTCAAGACAGACAACGGCCCATAGAAATGCGGTCTGCACCCATGTCGCTAAATATTAGCCAAGACATGGCTAATGGCTGGCCACAAAGCCGAGAAAACAACGGCATGTATATTGGTTATCTTGGTAATGGCCAATGGCGAGCCGAATGGGTCAGAAAGCAAAATGTTTTTTGGGGTGTTTCATTTTCACTTACGGGTGTCAGCGATGTAAGCCATGAATGGCCACCTAACTACCGCAACGAAAAAGACATCTTGTTAATTAACCAAGGCGACCACTTTGTGGATGCGTCGGATGCATGGAACCTGCCCCCAGGTGGAGATCATTGGGGTGTGACTCATGGTGATATGAACAATGATGGTTTTGAAGATATCTTTTTATATCGTTATGGCTTTTTAAAAGAGCGCATTGCCGATTTAGTCTTACTTAACACCGGCAACAATAGCTTTGAAATAAGCACCCAACATGGCGCTTTTACCCCTACAGATCCAGGGCATGGTGATATGGGTCAAGCTTTTGATTTTGATTTGGACGGGCAAATCGACATGCTAAATGGCAGTGAAGAAGAAGGCCATTGGTACCTGTATAAAAACGTCAGTAATAATACCAATAACTTTGTATTGGTGGATGTAGATTATAGCCCAATTAACAAGGTGGACGCCTATTCAGCAGTGGTAACCATAACTACCGCTTCAGGTAAACAATATAAAAAACGAGTGGGCTCTGCAGGTGAGTCATTTTCACAAAGCATGCTCAACAAAGTCCATTTTGGTCTAGGCCAAGAGACTCACATAAAACGCATTGAGGTACGTTGGAGAAATGGTGAGACTTTTGTGTTAAACGATCTTGAAGCCAATAAGATGTATAGCCTTCATCCTTGAAACTGCAGGTTTGTTGGCTGCATTCATTTGCCGCCGTGCAATTCCAATGATGTTGGGTATAAGCAGCTAAGGCTATTTTCTACACAAAAATGTGATGCAAAACGATGTCCTAAATGAGCTTACTCTTTTAGGACATCTACTGCACTTTGCTTAAACTGCAGATCCAATATTGACATCAAGATCGAGACACTACGCCAGCATTAATGAAGCTGCGCTTTCCAGTTTTTCATTGGTGTATACCCAAGCAACCTGAAGATGCAGGATTATGAATACCGTCCATGGTATTCACCATAGGTCAACCTGCGGTTGTTAAAATGTGTTCCATACACATTTTTCAGTGGGAATTAAATCCGTTTTAGACAAGGCAAATGCTTGAAGGTGTTCTTTGTTTATAAGAAAGGGACTAAATCGAAAGCATTTAACGCGGTATAAAACGGATTTCAACCCACCGGCACGGCGCTTCTGAGGGAGCTTATTTCGGTGTTGAACTGATTTGAAAGGGTAATGCCATTCCTGCATCAGTTCGCCTGGAACTAAGCTCCCTCAGAAACGCTGAAAATCGTATCTTCAGGTTGTTTGGGTATAAAAATCATATTGGGTTTGATAATGCAGCCAAGCCCCTGCGCTAATATTGGTACAAGCCTCTAACTTACGTGCAAGTGCAAGTTCAACACCGACACTGACATGACCATTGGTAAAACGAGATAAATGCTTGGTAGAAATACCAATGCGTTTAGCCACTTCATCTTGTTTAAGTGAGGTTTTGGACAAACAACGACGTTGGAACACTTCACCAGGATGGGGGCGGTAAAGTGAATCAGCACGCACAGTAGACTCTGATTGAGTAACAAACGCTGGAATAGTCATGGATTATACTCCCTTAACTCAACACTGTAACAATCAACCTAGCAGAGATCACAAAGTTTTACTCCGTGATCTCAGAGTAAAATCGCTTTTACCTTAAGCTTTCAACTATTGACTGCTTATCCCGCCTATTCTGTTCATTCTGCTTATCCTGCCTAGTCTGCTTTTACTTTTTCGCCACAATATTAATGGGATAGATTGCAGAATCATAATTATTACCGTCACTCGAAGTAAAAGACGCACGTAAATAATAAAACTGCCCTTCAGGGAGCTCTGCCGTGGGTGTTAAGCCTTCTAGCAAAAAGGTCATCGACGACGAACCTGATTCAGTTTTTAAAGCGCTAGCGTCTACCAATACCGTATCTTTTTCTGGGATCCATTCATATTTAAAGTGACGAAACCAGAAACGTATACCGCCCTCGTCCGAGGCAATCACCTTATGGCCAGTACCAGCATGATATTCCACATTGAGAGTGATATTTTGGCCAACCACAAGCGCGCCATTAGCCAGTTCATCTGCATTGGTAATTTTGATATAGGGTTTAATAAAGGCTTTGATGTTTAGTTTAACTTCATCGGCAATGGCTGGGTAAACCTGCGATTGAGCACGAATAATAACCTCACCACTCGTCAGCGCAGTCACCCTACCCTTAGCATCCACAGTAGCAATATTGGGTTCACTACTGCTCCACACCAAACTCACATCATCAGCTTGTTGTGGCATTTCCGTTACGGATAAGTCTAATGATTGGCCACTAAACAATTCAGTAGCTGGCGCAGCAATCTTTACCGTTTCTAGCTGTATAGGGTACCAATTTTCGATACTCACTTTAGTGCTAGCAGGTAAACCATTCGCTTCACTGGTTGCGGTAATAAACGCCGTATCTTTTGCTTCACCTAAGGCAGTCACTACACCTTGTTGATCAACCTTAAGCACAGCGTCGTTACTGCTTGACCAAATTAGTTTTTTATCCGCATTAGCAGGTAAAATTGCTGCATCTAGCTGCACAGAGCTACCACGTCTGAGCTTAAGCATAGCGGGTTCAAGTTTAAGTGATACGGGATCAACCTTATCCGTATCAAACAGGGCATTCACTGTTTTGTCCTTAATGATTATGGTCTCGCCGTTACGCCATCTGACTTCAATACTGTCGATCTTTTCCTGTTCGCCAAGGCCAAAATGCACAATATTTAGTAAACTTTGTGAGAATATCTCCCCGGCAGAGCCCACTCTTTTACGATAAGTATGCTTAGCGGTTTTGAGGATAACCTGTGCAGAGATCGCATCGATATGAGTCTTGGGCCCATAACCCACTTTAACCAAGGCGTAATTGCCCTGTTGGTTTTTCTGCTCGGATGGCTGATTAGTTGGCTGGTTGAATAATTGATTAGCATATAAATACCACTGCCCGCCTTCGCTGCCATTTAATAAATCAATGTCGCCATCAAGGTCAAAATCAAAGGCTTGGCCCATATCACCATTGCCTGGACCACCTACATCATTGGCGCCATGCATGGTAACGGTTTCAAACTGACCTTTGCCGTTGTTTAACAACATATAGTCAGAGCTGCGCCCCTGAATAAAGCCCCAACGATAGACAAACAGATCCTGATGACTATCGTTATTAAAATCACCTACTGTCACCCCTAGGGCATTACCACCACTTGGGATATTCCATTGTTGAGACACATCGGTAAATTTGCCATCATCGTTACGCAGCAGCACATCGGCTTCGTTACGATTTTGTGGGGTGAACTTAGGTGTAACAGAGTTAACGCCATTTAAACTAAATTTAAAGCCCCAAAATATATTGCCGTTGCGCACTAGCGCAGCCTTCCACTTGCCTTTACCAATATGGCCAAAATACATGCCGTTTTGTGAAATATCATCGGGCCAGCCCTGGGCTTGAGCAGGGCTAATGGTCAATTCTTGATTGTTAGCCAGCACGGTAGCGTCTTTGTTACTGCCCAAAAATAAGGGGTAGTCTTTACCTCTAAACTCCCCTTGGGCTAAAAAGTAATAATTATAAAAATGGATATCACCCTCGGCAGTAAATTCAAATTCATCCACACCTTTAAAACCCCGAGGTTTAATAGAAAAGGTTTTAGCGATGGGATCAAAGTCCATAGATGGGGTTTCGCCCAAACCAAATTCGAATTCCTTACCTCTGGCCAGATACAAATCAAGATCGCCGTCATTGTCCATATCAATATCTGCGATGGCCATAATGTTATTCAACTCAGTTACCGCTTTTGGAAACTGCGATGTCACCTCAGTAAAAGTAAAATCACCATTACCCAACCACACCGATAAAGGGCCGTACAAAATCACATCGTCAATATGATCATTATTGATATCGGTAATCAAAGCGCGAGAAGGATGGGCGTCTTGAATGCCAGCAACGGATTTAAAGTTAAAAGTGCCGTCCCCCATATTTTCATAGAAAAAATGTTGGGGTTTTTCTTT
>NZ_LSNE01000005.1:156323-168079 GCF_001565895.1 Paraglaciecola hydrolytica | reverse complement strand
CCAAGGCCTTCTTCATTAAACAAAAACAGATCAAGATCGCCATCTGAATCAAAATCACTCCAGCGCGCACCACGACCACGACCCCCTTTATCAATGCCCACGTCTCCAGTCATTAACACCAAAGTGCCATTGTCATTTTTATAAAAATTGGTTTTAGACGGATTAGTGCCATTACCACCACCTTGAGTCACCACTAAATCTAGATCACCGTCGTTATCGTAATCCCCCGCTGCGGTGCCATGTAAGTCATGCATAAACCAGCGTGACAAGTTTTTGTCGTGAGCCCTGACCGTGCCGTCGCCATTGTTCCAATATAATTTACTATCAGCTTGGTTATGGTTGTTAACGATAAAATCATAGTCACCGTCGTTATCCATATCAGCAATGGTAGGCCCGCCGTATTTAATCGAACTGACTTTATCTAGGCCTGCGGCGTGGGAAATGTCTTTAAATTCAGGAATAGTTAAGTCTTTAACATCTTCCACTTTAAAGCTGTTGAAGGTGACATTAGCCGCATTGGTTTTAAGTTTTAACTTAACCTCGCCTACTCGTGCAAAACGCACCAAGGCCGTTACTTCTTGCTTACCTTGTTTGGGCACATTGAGGTTATCAAGCAGTAGCTCATCATCAGCATAAATACTTACGCTGGCATAAGAGGCCGGATTATCAAGCTGCAAAATTAACTTTTTAGTCAGACTACCACTAACGTCATAACGTAGGGAGAGTGCTTGCGCGGGATCGACAGTTGTTGGCGCAAGTATAACTTCGGCTTGTTTACAACCAAGCAGGGTAAAACCACACAATAACACTAAGCATGGTCTTGTTAGTATTGACATTAGAGAGGGAGAATTTTTATTTTTCATAAACACAAACTTATTGGGGCAAGAGCCATTAAATAGGAATTAAGACTAACATTGAGACATATTAAGAACCTTATTGCAAACTGTTTATTGTTGACAATAATCAGTATTTGTATTAATTATACACGCCATTAACAAGCTCTTGGTTATGAATTAACAATGCTTAAACTTGCATTTTTACCCCTCAGTTTATTGGCTTCTCTATCCTTATTTGCAGCAGATTGGGATGACATTCCTGTCCCGGCAACATTACCCTCAGGTCAAACGTGGCAACTGCTACCTTTGTCCGATGATTTTAATTACAGCGCCGCGGCAGAGGGTAAAAGTGATGAATTTAAGCAGCGTTGGCATGAAGGTTATATCAACGCATGGACTGGCCCGAGCTGGACAGAGTGGCACCCATCACAATCTGCCGTTAGTGACGGCGTATTAAAACTTACGGCCAAACGTAAACCCGGTTCGTGGGATATTTACATGGGCAGCATAACGTCTAAACAAAGTGTGCACTATCCGCTGTTTTTAGAAATTCGCGCCAAGCTCAGTAATTCTGTGTTGGCCTCTGACTTTTGGTTGTTAAGTGAAGACTCTACCCAAGAAATTGATGTACTTGAGGCCTATGGCGGCGATCGCCCCGGTCATGAGTGGTTTGCGGAACGTTTACACCTCAGTCACCATGTTTTTGTACGTGAGCCCTTTCAAGATTACCAACCTAAATCAGATGATACTTGGTATCACACGGGCACTAAATGGCGCGACGATTACCATCGTATTGGTGTGTACTGGCGCGATCCTTGGCATCTTGAATATTATGTGGATGGCAAGTTAGTCAAAACCTCCAGCGGCAAAGAAGTAATAGATCCACTCGACTACACCAAGGGCACCGGCTTAAGCAAACCCATGCGTGTCATTATCAATATGGAAGACCAACAATGGCGCACCGAGCAAGGCCTTACACCCACTGACGAAGAACTTGCTGAGCGTGAAAAAGTCACTTACTCCATCGATTGGGTACGTTTTTATAAACCGGTAGACAGCAAATAAACTAAGGGGCTTTGATGTCTAGACTTTGCCAGCTAATAAACCACCTAACACTGTTGTGCTTAGTGTTTATCACTACCACCAGCCACGCTGATACTCGCCCTATATTCGATTTGCATAATGACACTTTAATTGCCCAGTTTGACATTAAAGGGGATTTAGACGACATCCATGCAATTGCCGCTTTAGGCAGTATGTTGGCCAGCGAAGAATTTCCAAGCCTAGCTGAGCGTACTTATGCGGTGCAAGGTAGTGTTGAAAGAGCCAGTGGCACACAATATCGTGTCCCTGCCCTAATGAACGCTGCATTTGGTAAACAAAACAAACAGTGGTACGACGCCCTAGCCAACTACGATGCTGCGGTAGTTGCCATTGCAGACAAGGTCTTACACGGGCTGCGGGCCAATAATAATCAAGACAAAGTATGGGTAATGGAAGCCGGACAATCGGCTTTCAGTCATGACTGGCTGCAAAAAATTATTCAAGATAATAATGGCATTAGTGCTCAAGATACCCGTGAGCGAGTGATAGTAGTACAACACAGTTGGTACAACGAAGAACAATCCAATCAACAAAAATTAGACTATCTCAAAAACCACAGTTACTACGTGGCCATTGACGATGGCAACTATATCTACGACGAAGAAGATGACCGAGGGCCTAACACCGCGCGTTTACAAGGCCGTCAAAGCGAAGACTCTTTCACACCGGGCGATGCTAAGTGGTTAAACGCGGCACGCAGTGATGATAACCAAAAACGCGTGGCCAAAAAGCTTTGGACAATGGCCGATGATTTTATTAAAGACCTACCCGCTATTCATGGCAAATTACACCAACAAGGTGGAACAGATTATTCAGATGTGGTCGAGGTGTTATGGATCTTGGGCTTGAACGACGAAATTGATACTAACAACAAATTCTGGCTACGCTTTGTCACCACAGTCGCGCTTCAATAACCCCCCTATGCAAAACAGAAAAAGAGTAAGCTAATAATGAAGTATTGGATAAAAGCGCTCACCTTAAGTGTGTATCTGACTTGCCTATTGGTCTTTGCGGCGGCCGCTAGTAAGCCTGATGAAAAAAACAATATTGTACTCATTCTCATTGACGATCTTAGTCACTATGGAATGGCCACTTACGGTTCTAACACCATACGTTTGATAAATTCACCCAACAACAATATTACTTTTGAAACACCTAATATCGATGCACTGGCGAGAGAAGGTGTACGCTTTGAGCACGTCTATAGTCATCCCTTGTGTGAGAACACCCGCGTTGCTCTGATGAGTGGCAAGCAAAATAATCGTAATTACCTTACACCCAAATCACTGCATCGTTCTGACATCACCTTTTCAGATGTATTTTCTCGTGCGGGCTACGTAACAGGGATGTTTGGCAAATGGAAGCAAACACGGGGCACCACTGAGATCACGGGCGAAGACTACATTGCAGAATTTGCTTGGGATGAATACACCGCATTTGATGTAGTGACTGAAGGTCAACGTTTTATCAACCCCAATCTCGTGAAAGACGGTCGTGTATTAAATTACAACCATCGCACGGACAATGACCCGGCCACCCAACGTCGATGGTATGCACCCGATATATTTAATCGTCAGGCCTTAGCCTTTATAGATAAAAATAAAGAGCAGCCATTTTTTCTCTATTACCCCATGGCTCTGGTGCATGATGATCATAAACCGACTCCAGATACCCTACCAAAATCTATTTTCGATAATTTTGATGAAGCGCCACATAATCGTGATGGACATCGAGGAGACGATCCTCAATATATTGGCGAAATGATTGAATACACCGACAAAATGATCGGCCGTATAATCAATAAGTTAAATCAACACAATTTGCGTGAAAATACCTTAGTGATCGTTATGTCTGACAACGGTACCAAACAAATTTTCGAGCATATATTACCTGATGGTAGCGTTTACCCCGGCGGTAAAGGCAGCAATGCCGATAACGGAATACATGTCGGTATGGTGTTCAACCAACCGGGTACGATTGACCCTAAATTAAACCATGGAAGCTATTCCGATTTGGTCTATGTTACCGATATTTTCCCGACCATGGCCGACGCCGTTGGTGTGAACATACCTAAAGAAGCACAACTCGATGGTCAGAGTTTTTGGCCACGTTTGATGGGGCAAAAAGCGCAGCCCAGACAACATATTTATAGTTGGTACATCGGCAATGCCATGTACGACGCCCCCATCAATCCTAATAAATCCGAGTTTGCCTTTAATCAATCTTACAAATACTACGCACCAAGTACTGCATTTCCAGACGGACGGTTTTTTGATTTAAAACAAGACTTGTTTGAGCAACAAGGGGAGCGTTACATTGAATTAAAATTTGGTGTGCGCCGTTACAGTGGACTACCCATTGCTTCATTAAACAAAGAACAGCACCAAGCCTATATTTATTTCGCTAAGGTCATCGCTGATAACCAAATAATACCAATCAAAAAGATTCAAATTCTGGCACCCAAAACAACATTGCAGCTAGGTGAACAAGTTGATTTAGATGCCCGGTTAGTGCCCGAAAATACCACCCGTAACGGCGTGATTTGGCATTCCAGCGATCCGAGTATTGTTAGTGTGAATAAGTTTGGTGAGATTAGCGCCCTACGTCCAGGAAAAGCCAGCATACATCTGTATTCATGGGACGATGCACGCCCGCTGGCTGATGCTCATTCGGCCAGTTTTTTGAAAACAGGAGTACAAGATAAAATAGATATTTGGGTCAAATAAGCAACCGAATCCACAACATTTAATTGTTACACAAAAATACTTATTTACTTATTATGATTATTTCCATGCATTTAAGCTGAGCCTCTCCAGCTGAAGGATATACGAAGAGCTCTATTACGTTGGCAAACCACAAGGAAAATTGATGCGTTGAGGGTATATTCATAAATTAAAGATTACCTCTAACTGAGGTATTTTTTACTTGATTTAAGTTACTCCACACCGCAACATAGTTAACAATATACATTTAACCATAAAACAAATGCCCAAGTTAAAAGGTATAAAGACGTTAGTTGGAAATAACACCAATCAGCCAATTCCTCGGTATTTTCGAGCACTTACGCTGTTAATTGCCCTCTTACTCGTACCCTTCTCAAGTCAAAGCGCTTTTGCAAAAGACAAGGTGCAACACTTAACGTGGGCACATGTTTATGAGCAGTCTGAACCTCTACATAAATGGGCATTATGGGCAGCAAATGAAATCAATATTAAATCCAATGGTCGATTTCAAATTGATGTGTTTCCAGCTTCTATTATGGGCAAGGAAGCAGAGCTCAATCAAAGTTTAACCTTAGGCATTGTTGATATTATTAATACCGGTACTAGCTTTGCGGGGCAAAACTATCCCCCCATGGCCCTTTCAGAATTACCTTATGTGTTCCGCGACTACCAGCATTGGCAAATGTTTAATAAAAGTGCGTTGTTTGACGAAATTAAACAAGGCTACCTTGAAAAAACGAGAGGTAATCGGGTTTTAGGCAATAGCTATTACGGACAACGTCATATCACGTCCAACAAACCTATTCACACCCCTTCAGACATGGTCAATTTAAAGTTAAGGGTGCCAAATGCTTCGATTTATAAAATGTTCCCCTTAGCGGTTGGTGCTAATCCAAGCCCCATTGCATTTTCAGAAACCTACTTGGCTCTGCAACAAGGTGTCGTCGACGCGCAAGAAAACCCATTGCCCACTATAAAAGCAAAAAAATTCTATGAAGTTCAAGCCTATATTAGTTTGACTGGTCATTTACAGGGCACGGTACTAACTGTTCTTGGCGATAGACTCTGGTCTAGCTTGTCAGTTCAAGACAGAACGCTATTTAGCGAGACCTTAGAGCAAGCGGCAGAGAATATATCAGCGGATACACGTATGGCCGAATTGGCATTAGTACAATGGTTTGAGGAACAAGGGATCACAGTGCTAATGGTAGATAGAAGCGAATTTCGAAAACAGGTTCTTCCGTCACACAAAGAGGTAATACATTTACTAGGAGCGGATTTATATGACCGATTGCAAAACATCAAATAACACAGAAGATGAGCAACCTAGTATTAGTCTAGCCGATTATAAATTTGAAGATTGGTTGGCATTTTTATTGTTTTGGGCATTAGCCATCACCGTTTTTTCACAATTTTTAAGTCGATATGTACTATCGAGTCCCTTGGGCTGGACAGAAGAATTAGCCCGCTATCAACTCGTTTGTCTTGGTTTTCTGGGAAGTTGTATAGGTATTAGACATAATTCGCATATTTTTGTGATGTTATTTCATCGATGGATGCCAATTACTTGGTCGCAACTCGTTTATAAAATAATAGCGGTTTGTAATCTGCTGATACTGATCCTTTTAGCCTACTTCGCATGGACAATCATCCCGCTAATTCATATTCATAAAATGGCTTCTTTAGATGTGTCAGTGAGTGTTTTATATGGCGCTATTTTCGGCAGTCTGCTGATCATGATAATACGTAGTGGACAACAAGTTCTTGTTCGCTTTTCAAACAGACTTGTTTCTTCGACAAAAAACTATGAATAGGCAGACACACTGATGATTGTCGCAATCTTACTCATTTCATTGATCCTAATGATTATATTAGGCTTTCCTGTTGCCTTAGCACTTATCGGTTCAGCACTATTGGCTATTGTTATCGATGGGCAAGTGCCAGAGTTAGTGGTTTTACATCGAATGGTAGGCGGTATGGATAGCTTCCCGCTACTGTCGATTCCTTTTTTTGTACTGGCTGGCGCTTTGATGAATTCCTCCGGTATTACCACAAGGATATTTGAATTTGCAAATGCACTTGTTGGCTGGATGCGCGGCGGTTTAGGTCACGTCAATATCAGCGCATCCATTATATTTGCTGGAATGTCTGGCGCCGCTGTTGCCGACGCAGGCGGACTTGGTGCTATAGAAGTAAAAGCAATGCGTGCCAAAGGCTACGACGCTGGGTTTTCAGTGGGCATTACCGCGGCGTCATCCACCATAGGCCCTATCATCCCCCCTAGCCTACCCATGATTATCTATGGCGTAATGGCGTCGACCTCCATTGGACAGTTGTTTGCTGCTGGTTTCATTCCTGGAATGTTGATGGCTTTGGCGCTGATGGCCATGGTTGCTTATTATGCTAAAAAGCGTAATTACCCAAAAGATGCAGCATTTAGCATTGTTCGTTTAGGCACTAGTTTTAAGGCCGCGTTTCTATCCTTGCTGACACCCGTCATTATCATAGGAGGCATATTGTTTGGTCTATTTACCGCAACGGAAGCGGCCATCGCTGCTACCGTTTATGCACTAATATTGGGTACTGTTGTTTATCGAACGTTAAGCATAAAAACATTGGTTAAAGTCAGTATGGAGACGATTGAAACCACTAGTATTATTTTATTGATTATTGCTGGAGCCTCAATATTTTCTTGGGTATTGACCACCCATCATGTCACCGAAGAATTTACCCAATGGATGTTAACGGTTACCGAGAACAAAACCCTTCTGTTGTTGATGATTACTTGTATTATATTTTTTGTAGGTTGTTTTATGGAAACAATCGCCGCAATTACCATTCTGACTCCAGTAATGTTACCAGTTGCGGTTAGCTTGGGAATAGATCCCGTACACTTCGGTGTGGTAATGGTACTAAACCTGATGATTGGATTACTTACTCCTCCGGTGGGCATGGTGTTATACGTGTTATCTAGAGTTACCGATGTGCCCTTTGAAGAATGTGCTAAAGCAACCATTCCATTTTTAATTCCACTGGTGGTGGTACTGCTGCTAGTGACTTTTATACCGCAATTATCTATGTGGCTACCCACTTTATTGTATCGCTAAACAAGCGATTAACCCCCACAAAAATCGGACTTACTGCAGAGAACAGGTGCATGGAAATTTATGGTCGTTTAACGCAACGGCACACTCAGCAAATAATCATCAGCGGTGATGTATAAGGTTTTCTCATCGGTAGTCAGGGTGCAATTAGAGCTTATTTGGCCGGTTCTAATTTTTGCCAGCACTTTACCTTCTTCACTAAACAACCATACACCGCCCGGTCCGGTGGCAAAAATCACGCCATTGGAATGCACGGCTAAGCCATCAGGTAGACCTTGTTCTCCTGGTTTGCCCACTAAACTAGTGGCATCAAAAAACACCCGTTTGTTTTGCAAACTACCATCGGCTTTAACATCGTAAGCTAACCACTGGGCTTGCTGACTATCTGATACCGCAACAATCAAGGTCTTTTCATCTTTTGTTAAGGCTATACCATTTGGAAAACTCACGGCATCATCAAGTAAAATAAGGCTTCCATCGGTTTTTAATAAATACACGCCTTGAAAGGCTAACTGCTTGCGCGTATCCCTCATGCCATTTTTTAAACCATAAGGTGGATCGGTGAAATACAAATTGCCATTGCTATGAAAGACTCCGTCGTTCGGGCTATTCAGGCGTTTTCCTTGATAGTCACTAGCCATACTAGAAAATTTGGCTAAGGGAGCATCCACAGCGGCATTCATGATGGCGACACGGCGATCTCCCTGTTGAAACAAGACCAACTCGCCCTTGTGATTCAGCAATAAACCATTAGAACCTTGGCCGTCATCCCCTGCCACCAATCCAGTTGCTCCCGCAGGTTTTAAATAAACCGAAGTACCGCTGTTGGGATCGTATTTTTGGATCACATTATTAGGAATATCCGAAAAAAGCAGATAAGCCCCCTCTTCTATCCACAATGGGCCTTCCGTCCAAGTATGCCCCTCACTACGAATACTCACTTTGGCTTGAGGATCAAGTAAAGTAAGCGCTTTGGCATCGAGTATTTCAATATGCGGACTGACCGTTTTACTGGTTTTAATATGTTCATCCGTTGCCGCATTAACACTCGTTAATAACAGCGGCAAAGTTGCTATCAAAGTTAAAAATATAATTCGCTGAAACCGCACGTTATTTCCTTTTAGTTGAGCTACAAGCCGGACGTTAATACCAACAAAACGACATAGATAGATGCACTTTGTTTAAATCATTACACATTATTAGTTGATTGTTAACAATTAAACATCTATTTTACATTCCACCATGAACCTTAATTTAACGTTGTCTTGTTTTACTGACATTTAGGCTAATTTTTAAAAGGTAATAATATGAATATCCCACCAGCTAAGGGTTATTTACTCTGCTCTTGTCTCACTCTATTGTTATGCACTGTACTGGGTTGTAACCAACAGGCAGGCACAAATATGCGACAAAACAGTGAGCCATTTTTATCAACTGTTGACAGTTTTGCCAAGCAACAAAGTCTCTTAACCTTCTATGACCCAAGTGATTTGCAACATCAACATGAGCTGATCTTGTCGGGCGCAAGCAGCGAAGTCATTTCGACAAATGGCGATGCCAAACTAGCGGTTGAATTTTCACCACTGCACAATATTTCAGAGCTACGCATTCAGCCTGCTCAACCTTGGAATCTATCCCCCTTTAAGCAAGCAAACTTAGCCTTAGATGTGGAAAATACCGGGGCAACCTCAATACAGATGTATCTGTCGATTGAAAACAATCAGGGTCAATCAAGACGTTATTCAGTGAGTTTGGCCAGTGATTTCAAAGGTACTGTGTATGTGCCTGTCTCTGGTAAGGAAGCAGATACCGATAGCGGCCTGTGGGGAGATGCTCCGCCATGGACAACTGAAGATAAAATGTTGGTGTGGCGTTCGTGGCGCAGTGCCGGCGTGGAACTCGAAACTATTGCTGCATTGAATTTTTTTACTATTGGAATTCTAGAGCCAAAAAGTGTGCAAATTGACAACATACGTTTACGTCAAAACCCACCTACTGATCCCAATTGGTTAGTAAATATCATTGATCAATATGGACAAAATGCCCGTCTAGACACGCCACTTAAAGTCCACAGTGATGAACAACTACAACAACTTGCCCAACAAGAGTTGCGCCAACTACAAGAATCTAGCGGTATGCCACACCGCTCTAAGTTTGGTGGTTACACCAACGCTCCAAGACGAGAGGCGACGGGTTATTTTCGCACTGAAAAAGTTAACGGCAAATGGTGGATGGTGGACCCAGAAGGTTATTTATTTTTCTCCCATGGCCCAGCCAATGTGCGGATGGCCAACATGAGTACCATTACTGGTATCGATTATCGCGATCCTAGTGTGCGCGTTAGGCATGTTGATGAACTCACGCCTGAAGACTCTATGGGCATTGTTGCTGTGTCAGACCAAGTGCGTGCCACGCGCTACGTCAGTTCTGAATTACGCCACAACATGTTTGAATGGTTACCCGAGTATAGTGATCCCCTTGCCGATCATTACAGCTACCGTCGTTCGACCCACAAAGGGCCGGTACCTCATGGTGAAACCTATAGTTTTTATCAAGCAAATTTAGAGCGCCGTTATGGTGAAACAGAAGCTAAGTCCTACTTAAAAAAATGGCAAGAAGTCACCATGCAACGTATGCATGACTGGGGCTTCACCTCCTTTGGTAACTGGGTTGACCCAGCATTTTACGCCGCTGACAAGGTCCCCTATTTTGCTAATGGTTGGATTATAGGCGACTACCAAACCTTATCCGGTGAAACCAATCACTGGGGATTGATGCCCGACCCCTTTGATCCAGTATTTGCCCAGCGCGCCAAGTCAACCATTGACGCCATCGCCAAAGATGTTAAGGCCTCTCCATGGTGCGTGGGTATCTTTATCGACAACGAAAAAAGCTGGGGTGAACGCGAAGGTTCAGTTAATGCCCGTTATGGCGTGATCCTTGATGCCTTATCAAAAAATAGTCAAACAAGTCCGGCCAAAGCCGCGTTTTCGGCTTACTTAAAACAAAAGTACAGCACCATCGAGCAGCTTAATAGTGCATGGAATAGTGATTTGAAAGACTGGCAAGCCCTCGACAATGGCGTCGTAATGACTGATTACTCAGCACAACATGTACAAGACTTATCCACTATGTTGGCCATGTTAGGAGAACAATACTTTCAAGTTGTACACGGTACCCTAGCAGAAGTACTACCTAAGCATTTATACATGGGTGCGCGAATGGCGAATTGGGGTATGCCTGATGAAATTATCACTGCGTCATTAAAATATTCAGATGTGCTGAGTTTCAATATTTACGAAGAAGGTATGCAGGAGCATTTCTGGCAGTTTTTAGAAAAAGCAGACTTGCCCGTTGTTATCGGTGAATTTCATATAGGTACCGCCACTGATTCAGGCATGTTTAACCCTGGGATTGTGCATGCGGCTAACCAAAGCGATAGAGCCAGAATGTACAAAGACTATATGCAAAGTGTATTGAGCAAGCCGTATATGGTGGGTGCTCATTGGTTTCAATATATTGATGAACCGATTTCAGGCAGAGCTTTTGACGGTGAAAACGCCAACATCGGTTTTGTCACCGCTGCTGACATCCCCTACCCTGAGTTGATCCAAGCGGTTAAAGAAGTGACATCGACTATGTACCAAAATCGTGTGGCAGAACAAGGACCATAATGTTTAGAATATGCTAATTTGTGGGTGGTTTACGACGCTGTTTTTTAGCATAGAAACCATCCATTTTTACTTTTAATAATGCTTAGTTAGCTTAGGTTTTCGACTTGTCTTAAACCTATTTTTTCTCAACGCTTTAACCTTTACTCTATATGTTTGAAGCAATGATGAACATGTACTTCAATGCGCCGAAATACCGATCACTGTCGTTTTAAAACACCAGTAATGGAAAATCAAACACACACAAAAAAATGGGTTTGTGCTAATAACTAGATGAGTGCCTGTCTTTTGGTATATGAGTGCGACTATGAATTACAA
>NZ_LSNE01000005.1:152080-156313 GCF_001565895.1 Paraglaciecola hydrolytica | reverse complement strand
ATAGATAGCAGATGCGCGTATAAATGTAATCTGCTTCAAGCAAGAGATGTTGGTTAGAGCATAACCTGTCAGCGCGTTTGATACTGTGTTTTTCATGCGCTGTTGAGTCAATACCTCGGCCTATGGATGTGACCGTAGCAGCATTACCGGTTAGCAAGCTATGCACACAAGCGGATAAGGCTGCCTGTCTTACTTTGTGCATATTGAGGGTGACAAGTGACAGAGTATTGTTCAAGATAGTATTTGCATTCATGGCATGAGTTCATCAGTGATGTTTGGCGATTGATCTGATCATCAAATGCCATGAATGTTCCGCAAATTTTTAACTATCTGTATGATTTATCTATATTATTCGTGGGGATACTTCAGACGCTGACCCCATTTAATTCCGCTGGGCCCATTTAATTCCGCTGACCCCATTTAATTCTAGGATCTTTTGAATTACCTTCGAATTTTCATACAAACGCTAGTCTAGCGTAATTTGACTCGCGAAAAACTGACACCATTACTCTATCCTGAGTGATGGGCGCTGATGGGCTATACCAAAGTTGAATTAACGTGTCATATATATGGGGCAAGTATTACTTACCCCATATATTTTAGTGTGCTAATTATTTAATCTGCACTCGAGTTATTTAGTGTAACGTTTCATATTCATAGTGGATGTATCAATTTTTGACATGAATGTCTTGGCTGCTTTAGCCTGCATAAAACTATTCATTGAAGCATCCGCATCTTTTAATGTTTCCCAGTGAACTACCACCAACCATTCACCGTTCTCACCCTTAGCTGTTTCTCTAGAGATAAAGCCAAGCTGTTGTTTGACATGCTCTTGTTCTACCGTTTTATCAATGGCAGCAAACTCCTGATAAGTCACACCTTTATTTAGTGTGAAACTGGCTATTTCAATCACTTCTGCAAATGCAAATAGTGGCGTGGTTAATAGTGCAATACTGAGAACTAGTTTATTAATTGATTTCATTTTCTTTCTCCTAATTAAAAGTTAATTCGAACACCGATTGATAGTTCATTAGTGGCTAGATCATTAATCATAAAACCATCGGTAAATGAATCTTGACCTGTCATCACATCACCTAAAGAGGTGTATTGGTATTCAGCATAAATGCCTGCGTTTTCGGTTATTTGATAGTTAACCCCAAAACCTAAGTTCCAAGAAAACTCTGTTGAGTCGTCATCTGCGTAAGCATCATAAAAACCATCTGCCGTGCCATCAAATGGGTCAAATGCGGCTACGCCTGCGCCACCTAACTTAGCCGAGTAACTATTATCCGCTATGCCTAAACCCGCCTTAATATATGGAGTAAAAGGAGAATTGTTAGCAAAGTCGTAAAAGGCTTCAATGGTATAAGTGAAACTTTCGATTTCACCATCCAAGATATATTCTTCTCCTTCACGAGCACCTGTTCCAAACTGTTGTTGATCGAAACTACTTTCTCGATAAGCAATACGCCCTTCAACACGAAACTGTTGGTTAATTATGTAACCTACACCTATGCTGCCCACTGTGCCGTTTCCAGCATCAAATTCAGCTGGGAAATCTGCATCGACAGCAATATTATTACCGTAAGCTTGTGAGTCACTGATTTGTTGACTGGCACCCAATTGGGCTGTGCCATAAAAACCTTCTGCTTGAACGATTGATGGAGCGGTAAAAGCAAGTGCAAGGCTAATAGCTAGTGTGTGTTTAATGTTTTTCATTATTTATCCTGTTGTATTTTTTTTAACTCAAATGCAATTTTCATTTGTGGTCTTGTTTTGTTGAATTCAGGATGATCTTAGTTATTACTGATTACCTTGAATATATGCAATAATATGATTTTATAATTCCGAATATCAGAACAATGATAAATCACTTAAGACACATGGCTGTTTTTGCTAGAGTGGTAGATGAAGGATCTTTTCGTCAAGCAGCCAAAAGGTTAAATTTGGCACCATCAAGAACCAGTCAAACTGTGGCTGATCTTGAGCAATACTTAGGCGTGACTCTGTTATATAGATCAACCCGCAAGCTGGTACTGACTAATGAAGGCAGCAAGTTTTATGTTCATGCCTTAGAAATGTTAAGAAATGCAGAAGCGGGATTAAATGAGTTAAATGCGCTGTCACAACAGCACATTGGGACTTTGCGTATATCGCTTCCGGCGTTTCTCACATCTTCGACGCTTTCGACGGTTATTGCTGAATTTGCCAAACAATATCCTAAAGTCTCTCTATCTTTGACCTTCAGCGATCACATAGTGGATATTCTGAATGAAGGCATAGACATGAGTATTCGAGTGGGTTGGTTGCAAGACAGCACTATGATGGCCCGTAAACTTTATGACGGTAGGCGTTTGCTCGTCGCTAGCAAAGAATATGTAGCAACTCGCCCTACCCCCTCACACCCTACAGACTTGTTAAGTTGGGACTGGATCCGTTTTGATATTCGAACTAATTCTGTAGAATTTGAATCCGCCACTGGCGAAAAAGTTTCTATCACCGAGAATACTCGTTTTAGTGTCAACAGCGCGGATGCTTTGGCGTGTTTTGCCAAGAATCATATGGGCTTGGCTTATTTACCAGAGCATATTGTGGCTGAGGATATTAAAAAAGGGAATTTGATCCATGTGTTGCCAGACTGGAAACTTAAACCTTTGGGCTATTATGCGGTTTGGCCTAATAAATCACGGCGCGAAAACCTAACCTTACTGTTAGTACGCTTTTTAGCTGAGCATTGTTAGTTAAGCTATAAACGAAAAGTAGGCAGGTAAAAATCAAATATAAATGACCTCTATAAAGACAAAACTTGCTTACATACACCAACTTAATTAAGTTGGTGTATGGCTCTTTTCTAGCAAATATTAATCATTCTGATCCTCTATTGTAACCAGCCTGAACTTACCAGAGATTTCAGCCAAATATGCGTAAATTCGCTATTACCTCAACAGATATTTCAATCACCTATAAAGGCAATATGTATTGTTTTTTTTTAAATTTTTTTTGTGAAAACTTCCAAAAAAGTTCAATCGTTAAGTTTTACCTTTTAGTCACCGTACCTTACACAGAAGCCCCCAAGTTAAGTCTTGTAAAAGAATCGGCCGCAAGCGACCGAGTTTTAAAAGAGCCCTAACTGCCTGGCATTCTCTTCTTGGCTATCAAGCTCAATCAATTGGTTCTGGACATACTTTCTAATCGTTTCTTCATTGGCATTGCCAATTGTCTCAACGAAATAACTTTGAGTCCAAAGCTTACCTCCCCAAAAGTAACGTTTGCGTATTTCTGGGTACAACTTGAAAAACTCTCTTGCTGAAATACTTTTTATCACTTGCATTACCTGACTGGGAGCCAACTTTGGCTCCCCCTTTACCACCATATGAATATGATCTTCAGGTATTTCTAATTCCTGTATATCGAAATTATAGTCATAACCAATTTTCTTAATTATTGCCTTCATCGCTCCGCGATAAGGCTCTACAAAAACTTTACGACGATACTTTGGTATCCACACAAAGTGATACATTAATCTGTAAACATGGTGCGTATTTCTTTGAAGTTCCATGTGATTTACGCTACGCGGTTAAAACACCAGCAATGGAAAATCAAACACACACAATAAAATGGGCTTGTGCTAATAACTAGATGAGTGCCTGTCTTTTGGTATATGAGTGCGACTATGAATTACAGCGATAAACTTAAATTACAAGATTGCCGACTATTGCTATATTTTCTGACGCAATAAGGCTTATCGACAACAAAGCTTAATTAGCATTTCAATTTCGACCATGGCAGGCCAAATCTACAACAAATCTAAATCCAGACTATCAGACCTAATTAGGATCTCATCTAACTGTCAAATTCAGCAACAGCTAAGGGGGGAGCCTACATTCCCCCCTCGCCTTTTACTTACTCAACTGTATAGGGTTTACGTTCTTGGGCTTTTTGCTGCAGTTGTTGATAAAGCTCATCGTAAAATTCGTCTCGACGTTTTTTATAAGGTTCGGCTTGTAACAATACGTTTTGTTTATTGTGGCTATTCCATTCATTCCACAGGGCGGCTAACTGAGCTTGTAACTCCGGCTCTTTCCCGTATAGGTTGTTGGCTTCATAGGGATCGGCTTGCATGTCAAAAAAGCTTTTACCGACTCCGGGCAGTGTTTGATTTAAGTACTTATATTCTGGTGTGCGCAATGCCCAAATATGATCGGCTTCTTCTAAATAATAACTGGGGTCAGT
>NZ_LSNE01000005.1:129958-152070 GCF_001565895.1 Paraglaciecola hydrolytica | reverse complement strand
GTTGGCTTCATAGGGATCGGCTTGCATGTCAAAAAAGCTTTTACCGACTCCGGGCAGTGTTTGATTTAAGTACTTATATTCTGGTGTGCGCACTGCCCAAATATGATCGGCTTCTTCTAAACGCCAAAACAAGGCCGCATGGGGCGAACTGGTGTTTTGCTTAGTCACATAAGGTCGTAAATCCACTCCATCCAATTTAGCTTGTGATACATCAGCTCCGGCTATACCTAAGGCAGTGGCGGCTATATCCAATGACGAAACTAAACCATCCATTTCTCCAGCCTTACCAAAACCTTTAGGCCAATGGGCAATAAAGGGCACATGCACCCCACCCTCAGTCAAACTGACTTTGCCTCGTCTAAAGGGTAGATTACTGGCCCAAGTGGAGTTAGGCATCCAATATTCTGGATACACTCCGCCATTGTCTGACAAGAAAAAAATCAGGGTATTATCAAACTTATTACTTTGTTTAAGTGCGTCTACCACTCGCCCAATGCCTTGATCCATCGAGTCAATCATGGCGGCATAGGTACGGCGATTAAGATCCTTGATATGGCTGTATTTAGCTAAGTCTTCTGAGGTTGCTTCCAAGGGTTGATGTGGCGCGTTATAAGCCAAATACAGCATAAAAGGATCATTGGTTTCAGTCACAAATTTGGCGGCATCACGACTCAAAGCCGTGGTTAAATATTCTTCTAACTGGGCGGGTTTACCATTACGCGACAGCGGGATATCGTATTCATCACTACTGACTTTCACTGAATCAGGAAAATAACCATGACCACCACCCAAAAACCCATAAAAGTAATCAAAACCTCGGTTATTAGGGTGAAAATTTGGATGTGAACCCATGTGCCACTTTCCGACAATGGCCGTTTTATAACCTACTTCTTGCAGACGTTTGGCAAAGGTTTTTTCTTCAACTGGTAAGCCCATATAAGGATCGTCAGGCGAGTGAGCTGAGTTCATTTCACTACCAAAACGTGCCTGATGGCGACCGGTTAATAATCCAGAGCGCGAAGGTCCACAATAAGGATGGCTAACATAACCATTAGTAAAAATAACTCCATTATTTGCCAAGGCATCGATATTGGGCGTCGAAATGTCTTTAGAGCCAGTATACCCCAAATCACCATAACCCAAGTCATCGGCAAAAATGACCAGGATATTCGGCCGCTCGTTGGCGTGAGCCTTAGTGGTGACATTAGACTTGGCGTTACCAGTGGTATTCGAATCAGCGAATTGGCAGCCTGCTAACAACATAATAACGAGGCTAGTTAAAGCCACTAACGGCCTAAGGTGAACTTGTTTTTCCATCATGATTTTCTCAATGCAATTGCTTAATTAAGGGCAAAATTTATGATTTACCGACTATTCGGTCTTAGTCGGCTGAGGCTGCCTAAATTTATCCATGCGTTGCATGGCGGCTCCCTCGTATTGACGTTGCAATTGCCACAAGGGCCGCTCTAATGTGAGCTCCCACTGAAACAATTTTTGATATAAGTGCTTTACAATCTCAGGATGTTTGGCGGCAAGATTTTGGCTTTCACCACCGTCATTGCTCAGGTTATACAATTCAGCCGGACGGTCAGGGAAACGCAATAACTTCCAATCACCATCGCGGATTGCCCCACGGTTTTCTTTTTTCCAATATAAGGTCTCGTGGGGACGCTTGCTGTTTTCACTATTTATATCAGCACTTAAGCGATTATCGCCCTTTATAAAAGGTAACAAGCTCACACCATCGAGGTCTGTTAAGTCTGCAACTTTGCCACCTGCCGCATCCACAAAAGTCGGCAATAAATCGAGTAAACTTACGGGCTGTTTAAACTGCTTATTGGCACTAATGTTATGGGGCCAACGTATTAACATGGGCACTCTAATGCCCCCTTCTAAGTGATTCGCTTTAGTGCCACTGAGGGGATAATTATTGGAATGGTTGTCGTCTGAGGGACCACCATTGTCATTGGTAAATACCACTAGGGTATTGTCAGCTTTGCCACTGTTGTCCAAGCTTTTTAAGACCCGTGCAATAGCTTCATCCATCGCCAGTGTCATGGCGGCAAGCTGCTGGCGTTTGCCCTTCAGGTGGGGAAACTTCGCAAGATCTTCTGGTTTGGCTTCCATAGGAGAATGCACAGCATTAAACGACAATACGGCAAAAAATGGCTGTTGGCCTTTATGCTCAATAAAACGGATGGTTTCGTCAGCCAATAAGTCAGTAAGATATTTTGTTTCTTTTTCATACTGGCCAAAGCCCCGCTCTAATCTATCTTGCGGATGTACACTGGCTTGCTGAGCGCTTAATTCGTAATAACTACGCGCACCACCACGAAAGCCAAAAAACTCGTCAAATCCCCGTTTAGTGGGATGAAAACGGTCGGCATCACCTTGATGCCACTTGCCAAATAAAGCGGTGCGATAACCGAGGTTTTTTAGATAATTGGCCACTGTCACTTGATCTAGCGGCAGACCCATGTTGTCGCCCGTTAAACCAGACTCACTCATATAACCCGGTACGTTATTTTCTTCATAGCCAAAACGTTGTTGGTATTTACCCGTATACAAACCTGCTCGCGAAGGCCCGCATGTCGCAGCACTAACGTAGGCTTGTTGAAAACGTAGGCTCTGCTGTGCAAGTTTATCCAAATTTGGCGTGAGCATTTCAGGACTACCTTGAAAACCAAAATCAGCGTAACCGGCGTCATCACTTAATATCAGTAAAATATTAGGCTGGCTGGCAGTTGCATGTGCAGCAACAAATAAACAAGCGCTGAGTAGAGTAAATGCACCTAGTCGCAGTATTGATAAGTGCATTAACCCATCTCCTTGGCTAAAAAGGCATTAAAGATCGAGGTTTCAACAATCGCACCAGGATGCTGTACTACAAATCGGGCAACACTATCGGCTTGTTTTATTGCTTGCGCTACACTGTGATTAGCTAATCTTGTGGCGAGATAAGTGCCAGCAAAAGAATCTCCGGCGGCTGTGCTATCAACTTGCACGGGGGCTGGATTAAACGCTTGGTGATGGACTTGGCCGTAAGGTTCAAAAGCAAGCACCCCATCTAAACCACATTTAACGATCAATTCTTTGTTGCCCAAAGACTGCATATAATCAGCCACATCCTGCGCACTGTTATGGCCAAATAGCGCCTGATGCTCGTCTAAGCCCGGTAGGATCACATCACTTAAGACATAGGCCTTAGTTAACCACGTCACCGTATGGGCTTTACTGCTCCACATACGTGCACGGTAATTGGGATCAAAGGCAACTTGACTGCCTTGGGTTTTAAAATATTGAATGAGATTTAGCAAACTCTGTTTGTCATCGTCAGACAAAATACCCAAACTTAAACCACTAAAAAACACCATAGTGGGTGCATGTAGCTCGTGATTTATCCAGTATTCATTTACGAGTTGAATAACTTGAGTTGCCGCCGAATCTTTACGCCAATAGTAAAAAGAACGCTCCCCTTTATCATCAACATCAATGGCATAAATGCCTAGATTGGCGGTTTTAGATCTCAGTAGCAATTCGGTATTAAGGAATTCTTGTTGACAAAATTCCACAAAGCCCTGGCTATAAGGGTCCTTGCCAATTCCACTTAAAAAGCTCACTTCTAACTCAGGATTAACACGTTTGGCGTAGATCGCAGCGTTTAAGGTATCACCAGCAAAACCTGAATTTAATCGGCCAGCTGAGCTTTTACCATCTGCACCTTGGCGCAACTCCAGCATGCCTTCTCCAATGCACAATAAAGATCTTTTCACGGCTTCTCTCTAATGTTTATTCTGGAAGGTACCAGCGTCTAAAATTTGCTTGCGCGGTACAAACTTGCAAATAAAATTCCAGTTCCAGCTGGCATCGTATTTATGGGTTAAACCCCAGGTTATACCCGGTGGTGGTAAGGTGTTCTCTTTAAACTCGCGAAATAAACCAACGGCTTCTGGAGCCCCTTTTACATGGGCTTTGATGGCAAAGTTAATGCCGTCTGGCGCAAACTGAATGGTGTTTTTTTCTGGACCATCGGTAGTGATTAACGACGCCACACCACCTTGATAATTCCATACCACCACTTCATGACCACTGTTAGAGATAGGGTTGTATTCAGACTTGGTATAAGGACCCAACACATTATCGGCAATAGCGACACCGTGTTTGATTTCACGGCCGCCCATGTTCATGCCCTCGCCCATAGTTTCACCCTTGTAATAAAGGTAAAACTTGTTATTAAAAAATAACAAACAAGGATCGTGCACTTTATGGCTATCAAAACTGCCTTTGGCACTGACATGAAAACGATTATCTTCGTCGCCTAACCACTTTCCGTCCTGTGAGGGACTTAAGATGGGCGCTGTACTTTTATGCCAAGGGCCATCTGGCGAATCAGCCCACGCAATAGCGATATGTTCATATTGACGATTGGTATAAGGAAACTTCACGGTTTGGTAAACCAAATAGTATTTATCCTCATGTACCAAGATTTCTGGGGTAAATACCGCTCTATCATCAAACTCGCCGGCTTTGCCACGTTGAATGGCGGGACCTTGTTCTTGCCAAGTAAGGGTATCCGTTGAGGTGGCGTGCCATACCTCAGTCAAATCCCAAGGAAAGACTTTATCGTTAACATTGCTTGAGCCAAAACCGACGGTTTCACCATGGCCTTTGGTATACCAGCAGTGATAAACACCATCGACCAGTATTACCGAAGTAGGATCACGACGAATAATGCCTTCTTCAAAGGCAAAATCGCCTTTTAGTTCCATGACATCAAACTCTGTTAACCACTCTGGTCCTTGTTGATCATAACCACGCTCAATGGCACGTTGGGTCGCTAGACTTATCTTGTTTGTTGACATAATTCTTACCTTTATTTGTCGCGACGGGCCTTAAGCCGCACCCTTGTTGAACATTAATTCAATTTCTTCGATGGTTTTATTTTTGGTTTCCGGCATGATTTTGTACATCAAGATATAACCAATTAAACCGCTGATGGCATAGAACAAGAATATTTGTGATGCGCCTAAATTGGTTAATAACCAAGGGAAAAACTGCTGCACAAAATAACTGACCATGCTTGAAATAAACGCAAAGGTAGGGATAGCAATACCACGTACGTGAGTAGGGAAAATTTCCGAGAACAATACCCACAATACGGGGCCTATGGTCATATGGAAGGCCATAATAAAGCTGATGATCCCAACCATAATAATTGCTACAGGTATAGTACCGGCACTTTGTAAGATATCACCTTCAAATTGTCTGAATGTACCCTCACCTAATACCTGAATAACGGCCGCTTTAAATTCAAAGTCACTTTGAAAAACCTGACCAATTAAGGCATCTAGCCCCTGAATTTGGTGTTGGCTTGATAGCTGCGCCACAAATTCTGCGGACAAACTGTAAGTCGCTTGTGAAAAGCCGTAATAACAAATAAACAAGCTGATAGTAACCCAAGCCAATCCCCATACAGCTAAGGGGCGACGACCGACTTTATCAATTAAAAGTATGCCTAATACAGTAAAGATCATGCCGGTAAAACCAACGATTACGGCATTGAGGAAAGCCGCATCTGTACCCACGCCTAGCTGTTCAAATACGGTTGGCGCGTAAAACAAGATGGCATTAATACCGGTGACTTGTTGCACGACACCAAAGACAAAGGCAATGATCACCGCCATGCGCACTCGTTTTTCGAAGAGATATTTAAAAGAACGAGAAAATGAAGCATTTTCATCAATACCCACCAAGCTTTCTTGAATCTGTATTAGCTCTTCATCAACTTTGGGGCCTTTACCAAAGGCATGCAATACCTCTTTGGCTTCGTCAACATGGCCACGCAGTACCAACCAACGGGGGCTTTTAGGAATAGTAAACAACAAACTAAACCATATAATCGCAGGCAAAATTTCGATGGCCAACATCCAGCGCCAAGTATGAGTCGTCAAACCCAGATCAATAACCCACTGGGTTGTGCTTTGCGACAACTGCAACATGCCATAATTGATAAAGTACGCTGCTGAAAAGCCTACTACTATGCTAATTTGCACCATAGCCACTAAGCGCCCACGTAGCGCTGGAGGTGCAATTTCACCTATGTACATGGCTGCTACTGACAGGGAGGTAAAAGCTAAGCCACCAATAAAACGCGCGATAACTAAGGTTTCATAATTAGGAGCGAATGTTGAAGCAATAGCGGAAAAAATATAAACAAAGGAGATCCCAATTAAGGTTTTTTTACGACCTATTCGATTACATATATAACCAGTGAACATTAAGGCAAACAACACCGCTAAACCCGGTGCGCTGACCATAGTGCCAATTTGCATATCACTTAAAGAAAATTCGGCAGATACAAACTTGATGGTGCCGGATATGAGCGCAGCATCCAGTCCCAAGATAAAAGCACCAAAAGAAACAACAATGGCGCAGTAATAAACGCTGTGAAATTTTTGAACCATTACATATTACTCTGTTAACAAACGCTGTGAGACATACTAACGTAACAACGAAAAATTGTTAACAATTAAATGACAACAACATAAAATATTTACTAGTTAAATATTAATACGCCTAATTTGCAGGATAAATCTCGCTTTAATTTGGACATTGAACCTTATCGGCAGGATAAGCCGTTAAACGCACATCACCTAATTCTATGGTCATTCGACCTGATGTTTGTAACATGAATATTGTGGTGATTTTTTCATAATCCAATTTACCGTTATCAAAACAACTGAGCGGTATGGGCACAGTGATCCACTTTCCTTCTGGCAAACGGTTTAGTACTTGCTTTAAGGCGAATTCACTACGGGTTTTCCAATCCCAATTACTTTCGATACTTAAGGTAACCAGCTCTTTAGGACCTTTAATCACTTTAATATCAAAGGCAAGTGCCGCGTCCATTTTAACGCTCGATAAATTAATAGCACCTTGAGTATTAATAATGTTCATGGTCATCACATTAAGATCATTACTGCCCCATTCGGTTTTAATACCCTTGGGTTTCCAGGTTAAGGCAACCACATCGTTGTCACTGTTCCGTTTAGCCGGCTCAATGATTAAACTGCCTCTAGCCGTTTCACCACTATTGCCCTCTAACTTTACCTGACCAAATTGTAAACTCAGCTCCCATGGACCAACGCTGCGGCCTTGTATCAAATAATTACTGATAGGATCTAAATACTGGGCTTGCGTAACACCACTTGATAAAACAAAAGCTAAAAAAATTAACGTTTTCATGAACTGTCTCACTCTATTTTTGTGACCAATTAATTAATTTTTGCAGATGTAAAGTAGAGCTCAGAATGAGATGACTCACCTGCAATACACCAGATTGGTGGGCTTTTTCGAGCTCCTTGCCACTAAGCTTAGTTAATGCCTCTTTGTTAAAGCCATATAAGCCGTTTAAGACCACACTCTTTTGGCCAGGAATATCAATATTTAAGGTAACAGGCTCGATTAACTTAAGCTGGTTTGCTTGTTCTAATATTGAGCGAGTTTGTTCAGTACCTGCCATTAATTCAGCAAAGATTTTTTGCACTTTTTTTAAGTATTCAGTGGCTTCGCCTTGTTTATCAAATAAAGCCTCACCTGTTTTTTTATTGACTTGTTCACTTGCTACATCAAGGCCTATACGTCCCTCTCGTACCTTATTGGCATCAGGAATATAGGCTTGAAATGGCCGCCTTAGAATATCTAAGGGTAAATAAGTGGCTTGCCATTTATTGTCCTGCAAATACAAATTTTCAGCGGTATTGAAACCCAATATTGCGGCTAATTGAAATTGCTCTGTGGAAGGACTTTTGCTTATAAAAATAGCATACTCATGGACTAAAGTGCTTAACTCACCCACTGTCACTAAGGCGGTATTGACACGATTATGCGCCGTATCTACTAATTCAGTTTTAATACGTAGATTACGATGTTGCTCATTATTTAATAATTCAAAAGATGGCGTCATGATGTTCTCTATATTGCTTTAATGGATTAAATGGGACACATACCAACAAGTAATAATCAGCCCAAACTACTTAATATTCTTCTGATGATGGCCGTATGCTGAGCAACAACTAAACAGGCTACTCTCTCAATTAGCACAGATTCAAATACCACAGAATTTATTATCGAATTGATAGGACACACTGTTATACAAATTTAACATTTTGTCAACAATTTACAATAAACCGATGTACGATGAATACAAAAAAGCCCCGCACATTGGCGGGGCTTTTGAACTATCTTTGTAGATTAAGGAATAGCAATTAATCGCACGTTATCGATATAGTATTGAGCATCAGCACGGGATAACAGAATATTCAGGGTCATGGTCTCTTGCGACCAATTCACCTCTGCACTGCGTCCAAACTCTTCAGTAATGATAATATCCGCTGCTGAATCGTTTGCCCCCCACGTAATTCCATTACCATTGGCGGCAATGGATTCCATACCATTTGATAAACCGACATAATAAGCCACTTGGGTATTAGCGCCTGCGGCATACAAGGTATCATGGTTAATCAATTGTGCATTAAGTGCCACAGCATAACGCCCACCGGCTTTGATAGCACCGGCCTTAATGGGCAAACTAATGGTCACACCATCTACTGCACCTGTGGTATCAACGTACAGTTTATGGGCGCCTGCAACTTCACGAACTTCGGCAATCCCTGCACTGACAGCAACGGTTTGAGCGTTTTCAAACAAACCAAAGTCGTCTACCAACATATCGTGCACAGCGGTATCAAAATGACCAAATTTAACCATATTCAAATCATCGATATCGTGTTTGCCACCTGAGTAACTATCGTCGTACTTAAGTAAGCCGAAGTTAACCGCTAAGTTCTCATAACCATCCCAGTTACCAAAATCATTGGTATTAATAAGCTGTACATGTTCCATCCACTTATTTAACGACTGGTCAAAATAACGACTACCCATCCAAAAACGATTATCTAAGCCAGTGTCGCCTACGTTGGCGAAAAGAGGCACATAAGGATTACCAGCGGCACCATTAGAGGCTTCGTTGCGTAACCAATAAGACATCGCATACTTTTGGTTATTTTCTAAGGCTGGAATAATATTATGAATTTCGAAATGGCAGAAGCTACCTTGCATTAGCATGCCGTAGTCGCCAGTACGTGCAGATTCAGTGCGAATTGCTTTACCTGGACATGCCCATCCTGCCCAACCCCAGACAAAACCTGCAGGGTTAGTTGTTTGATCTAATGGACCCACATTAGCAGTATTTTCAAAACCAGCACTAAAACCCGATTTTGCCACTAGGTTAGTTTGCTCACCATTAATGGTCACCACTAAACTACGTTCACCATCGGAGGTATTACCTTGATCATCAGATACTTTAAACAGGAACTGCAGTTCTTTTTTGCCCCCCGCTTTAACTTCGTTAAAATACGCATGAGGATCAACCGACAGCATATTGCCATCAAGCTCTACGCCATAAGGTAATGCAGTTTGACCATCTACACTTAGCTCTGAAATCATTACCGCATCGCCTTCACGGTCTTGGGTTTCAGTAGTAAGATCATAAACCTGTACGGTGTCAGTCTCGTTGGCACTTTCTTCTAAAAAGTAGTTTAAGATCAGCGGTGCACCTGGAATATCTTGCACTCCTAATACATTCACCGTCAGTTTACGGCTTTCTTCAAAACGGTGATCCGCAATCTTATAAGTGAAATCAAAGGTCACTTTTTGACCATCTGGAATTTGTGATTCCACTGCAGCAATATCCAGTTCTAACATATTGCCATTAACCGTGAATGGTAATGTGAAAGGATTAGCCGCATCCGCTACCACATCTGTAGTCGTGAGTACTTCTCCATCTGCGTCAGTGACTTTTCTTAACAAGTCGACACTAACGGCTCCCGCGTCACGAGTAAAGTTACTCACTAAATCACCTTCAACTACAGGCGCAAAATCTTCACCGGTAACGATAAAGGTGGCCTGACGAGCAACCGTATTGCTACCATCACTGATGTTAAAGGTTAAGGTAATAGTGTGGGTTTCGTCTGTA
This sequence comes from Paraglaciecola hydrolytica, assembly GCF_001565895.1. Lineage (GTDB taxonomy): Bacteria > Pseudomonadota > Gammaproteobacteria > Enterobacterales > Alteromonadaceae > Paraglaciecola > Paraglaciecola hydrolytica. The sequence continues at coordinate 142,034 of NZ_LSNE01000005.1, read as the reverse complement.
TCGAGCATTGGCGCAATAGCAGATGGGCGAATGCCAACTTTGTTACCGTTCATTTCAACACCAACATTACCAATGGCTTCTGCTTTTGGCCCAGCCACAGTAATTTGCACATCTTTAACACTTAAGTAACTACCATCGGCATCTGTTACCGAACCGCTACCAACATCATCACCTGTAGGCGTACCGAGTAAATTAATAAAAGCCAAGGCGTCCTTTTCAGTAAAGGACTTGGTGATGTCGCCACCATGAGTTGGAGCACTATTATTGGTTTTTGCTGCTGGCGTATAGTCTTCTGAACCGCATCCAGACAATGCAAGTATCACTGAACTTGCTAATAACATTTTTGAACTATTAAAGGTTTTCATAATTTAACACCGTATATTTTGATTAGGGGCAAGCCATGGCTGCCCCCAACCTTTAAATTATTAGAAATTAACACGTACGCCCAAGCGGTAAGTGGTGCCCACTTTGTACTTATTGTAAGTACGATGTGTTGGGGCATCACCATCAAGGGGGTTACCTTCTTCAAGTGCTACAAAGTCGTAACCTGCCGCGTTATCTGCCGCCACTTTCACTACTTCTAATGTACGGCTAGTGAAATAAGTACGATAAGCTTCGTCGGTTAAATTAATCGCTTGGAAAGTCACGGAGATATCTTTACTCACTTGATAGGACGCAGATAAATCTAAGGTATTACGGCCTTCATTCCAGATAGAACCTTGGTTCCAACTACGACCATATTGACCATTTGCCCAATCTTTACCCACGAGTGAGTCAGTTGTTCCTCTAAAGCTCAAACGAACCTGATGGCCGTTCTTCTCCCAGAAACCAGTAAAGTTATAACTGTGCTTTGGCGTATCTGCTACTGGGTATGAAGGCAACAGAATATTAGGATTAATCGATGAATACTCAGACTCATACTCACTTTGTTGGTAGGTATAATTTGCTGAGACACCAAAACCACCTGTCCACTCAGGTAAATCAAACAACTCTGGTATGAAGTCATAAGTTTGCATATAACCCACTTCAAGACCTTCAATTTCAGCATTTTTGGCGTTAACCGTTTTGGTCACCGTCATATTTGCACAGCGATCGCTTGGATCGTCGCTAAAGGTAGTTGAATCTCCTGGTTGGTAGCCAAATTCGGTTGTTGCTCTAATTGGGTGACAGTCATCAAGATTGCCATCCTGGGCCAAAATCAGGTCATCACCATTTTCGGGTGCGTTTTCAGGATTTCTAACACTGTTAACAAAAGATAAGGTGGTTTCACGGTCGGTAAAGTTAGACATGTCTTTTTTGAAGTAAGCAAGACTTAACATACCGGTTTGACTGAAATACCATTCTAAGGACAGATCTAAATTGTTTGACTCAAGTGGTTCGAGTTGCGTGTTGTACATATCCACACGACCAACATTCGTATTACCACTGCCCCAATAACTGCCTTCGGTCACTTTATAACCAGGACGTAATAAGTCTATTTCCGGACGAGTCATGGTTTTAGATACGGCAAAACGACCAACAAACTCATCAGAAAATGCGTAGTTAAGATTTAAACTAGGCAATATATTTTCATAGGAATGTGTTTTAAACGCAGGAGTTGACGCTACTTCTCTATTAGTAGAATTAGCCCAACCGTAATTAGTAATTGCGCCAGAAGCAGCACCGTTCCAAGTGGGTAAATCATCCCAACCATAGGTACGGCTAGTTTGCACATCTGCGTAACGCCACATGCTCTGCCATAACAAGTTGTAGTTACCTAAAGTGGGGCTTGCCCCCTCACCTGCACGGTAACTGTTTAATGCATCTGCGTAATCCGCAAATCGTACATCATGGCAGGGCCCTGCATCAGGGATTTTTACCCAGCTTGATGGGTCAGGACCCGCACTGGTATCCCAACCTAAACCATCAACACGCTGATATTTCAATTCATAATCTTGTGCTACACCATCACTACCTAAGTTAAAGGTAGGACACTCGGGTAAGGATCGGTCAGCTAACTGAGAAAGTGTGTGGCGATCAATTTCACGTTGTAAATCAGAGCCGCTTTGTTCGAAATAACTCATGCCTGAATAACCGTAAGCTTCGACTTCGGTTTTCACGTAACGAACACCAATATCACCGGTTAACTTGCCATCCAAATATTCAAAATTAGTTTTAAAGTAAAGTGCTTTAGTATCTAAATTCGTTTCACGAGAGGCGGTGTTATCAACGTTACGTATTACATCCCCATCACCTAGTACCAGCTCTTTAGCCGCTTTTACGTCAATTGGTGTCCAACCAACGGTAGCGCCTTCACGGGCATAACCAAGTGACTCCATAAAGTCATTGTATTTAATGGGGTCGCCAGCGATTAAGTCACCACGAATGTCTGTTAAAGAACCACCAAGCTCAACCACTGTCTCGCCAGTAATAGGATCTCTAATAATTTCAGTTGCTTGTAATGACTGGAAGCTATAAGACTGATCGTCAACCACTTTATTTCGGGCAGACGTTTTGGCACCAAACTCGATAGAGGTAATACCAAATTTATCCACGTCATAGTCAAAATCAACTTGAACATTGGTAATAGTATCTTCAACGTTGCGCTCGTTTTCACCAATAAAACCTAAATGAAATGACGCAACGTCTTGGGGATTGAAGCCAGTCAAGGCAAGATTATCAGCACTACCTTGAACTCTAGCCCCCGTTACCGGATCAGTATAGGCGTACAAGTGCTCACCTAAATCAACCAATGAGTTACCGTACACCATCTTACAAGTGTCACCACTGCCAGTACAATCGACACCTACCGGCTGTACAGCTGCACCTGCATCCCATAATAACGAGCCCGGAACTTGATAAAAGTTTTCCATCACCGTATACGCATTAGGCAAGCTTTCTGACTTACTCGAAGAGTGGCCCACTTGCGCTTCTACGCGGAACGAATCAGTGAGTTCAGTTTTAAAATTTAAAGTTGCACTTAGGTTTTCTTCGTCTTGGCCACCATCTGCACGCACCATATTACCGTTACCGTAACGGTTAATACGTTTAGTCATGTCGTAGGTAGTGGTATCAACTTGCAGCCAATCAATAGGATCACTAAATGGATTAGGCGGTCTTACGAAACTAGTGGGTACTTGACCTTCAATCCAGTTCGGGTTATTCGAAAAGCTTTTAGTTTGAACCGCATCATAGGTTCTCACAGACTCTTGTTTGCTGTATGTGGCATCAAACATGATTTCAGTCACATCACCTAATAAGTACTGAAGACCCAATGATGCACCTTGGCGGTTACTTTCATTTTGGTGAAGCTCGTAACTTGTCACCGAAGGTTCGATTACTTTTACCCCAGAAATGACGTTGCCATTTTGATCAACTGCCTGCCCGTACTCTTGTGATGCCACAAAATTATTAGCGTTATATTGATCCTTACGATAAGCATTTGTTTCGTCATAAACCGTTAAAGCAACACCTAAGGTTTCATCTAAAAACTTTTCTGAAACAGCAAACTGAAGCTTACGGTTGGTTTTATCCGAGAAGTCGTTGTAACGACCTTGTAAGGTTAATGAACGAACACCTTCAGATTGATTTAAAGGACGCACGGTAACCAAGTTAACTGACGCACCTAATGAACCTTCATCGTGATCTGCGCTTGGAGTTTTAACCACTTCTAGTTTTGATAATATATCTGCAGAGAAAGAACTTAAGTCAACTGCTTGCGAAAAATCAGTGGATGTCAGGGCTTGACCGTTCAGGGTAATGCTGTTTTGGTTAGCGTCAGCTCCACGAACGGTGATCTGTGTACCTTCACCATCCGCACTGACAACAGTAACACCCGTCACTCGTCCTAAGGCATCAGCAATATTTTGGTCGGTTGATTTACCAATGTCTTCGGCATTGATAGTGTCCGTCACATTTTTTGAAAATCGTTTATCATTTAACGACTTAATTAGACTACCTCTAAGGCCAGTGACTTCAATGACTTCGAGATCGTCTTGTGCTTTTTTTGCTACCTCGTCATTGTCCTGTGCATAAGCATTAACGCCGGTGGTTGCTAGTACCGCCAAACATATTGTGCTGAGCTTAAAATTCCGCTTTGCATGTTTCATTTTATTGTCCCAAGTTCTAGTTTTTGAGTGTCATTACGCAAAAACTTAAGCAATCACTAATTAGATTGGTATTTTTGTGCAATTTGTACACACTTTAATCCCCTCACAATTAACTTGTCAACAAGATTTTGTTAACAATCTTCATTTAACTATCCATATATTGTTAACAATTGAAAAATAATGTGCCTCATGAGTCAGCGGTAAAAAGCTATCTACACTATAAGTAAGAGAGTTAGAATAGCGAGGCTAAACATTCTCTCGTTCAGCGCCATAAATATAGCTTATAGCGATTTATGTGGTTTAATCTATAAGTCTCAAAAGAGGTGTTTTTCATTGATCCTTAGTTAACTTGGTGAATTGTTGACAATTAATCATATACATTGTTGGCGAGTTGTTAAAATACTGATACAGTAACTGCGAAGAATAATTTAGTTAGCTAGGGTTAATCCAATGAAAAATGCACCAAGTTTAAGTTTGCTGATAATGTTGAGTGGTCTTTGTGCTTGCCAACCAGCAGAAAACGTACAATCTCCAGCTAAGCAATCTATTGCTCAAGCCAGTAATACCATCATGACCTTAGCGGCCTTAGATGGCAGCATGCCAAATAACATCAAATTGTCCAATGCTAAGGGTCAAATCACCGACCAAGGCTTAGAAATTGATTTCCAATCTAAACAACACCCCTATGCCTCTGTCACTTTAGTGCCTGATGAGCCTTATAACTGGAGTGAGTTTAGCGACTTTAACCTAGCCTTTGATATAGCTAATAAGGGCAAACACTCGGTGCAGTTAAATCTGGATGTCTCTGACATAGATGGCAATAACTACACGCGCAGTGTCAATGTGGCGGTGAGTGGCAAGCATACATATTACGGCAAAATGTCGGGCCATGATCTCGCCACACCTAAAGGTGACGAAAACATTGAGTTGAATTTTAACTCTGGGCTGCGCTCCAACCCAGCAACATGGGAAGGTGATGATATACAGTTTATTTCTATGTGGGGTAAAAAGAACCTCAACCTCAATGGCATAACCAAAATTTCCCTTAGCGTGCAAAACGTCTTACATGATAAATCCATCACATTAAGCAATATTCGCCTACGTAAAAACCAAGCTAAAAATCCTGAATTTTTAACCGCCATCGTTGATCAGTATGGGCAAAATGCCAAACTAGATTTTCCCACCAAAATACATTCCGATGAGCAATTGCAGTTAATTACCGCCAATGAACTTGCCACTTTTAAAGACACAACACGGCCTGATCGCAGTAAATTTAACGGCTGGAAACAAGGCCCTAAACTCAATGCCACAGGTTATTACCGCAGCGAAAAGGTTGATGGTAAATGGTGGTTGGTCGACCCTGAAGGCTATCTCTATTTTGCCACTGGTTTAGATATTATTCGTTTATCCAATTCCACTACTATAACGGGTTATGACTTTGACCAGTCCCATATCGCGCAAAAAGCAGCTAATGATCTGACCCCAGAAGATTCACAAGGTCTGAATAAAGTCAGTGATAAAGCGGTTACTACTCGATTTGTTTCGTCGGACTTACGTAAAAACATGTTTGCCTGGTTACCAAGCTATGAAGAGCCATTAGGTAAACACTTTGGTTATCGTCGTAGTGTGCATTCTGGCCCAGTGAAACATGGCGAAACTTTTAGCTTTTACTCGGCTAATTTAGAAAGAAAATACGGTGAACAATTTATGGATAAGTGGCGTAGTGTCACCATCCAGCGCATGCTTGAATGGGGCTTTACCTCATTTGGCAACTGGACAGATCCTTCCTTTTATCAAAATGGTCAAATGCCCTACTTTGCTAATGGCTGGATCACTGGCGATTATAAAACCGTCTCCAGCGGCAATGATTTTTGGGCGCCTATGCCAGATGTGTTTGATCCTGAATTTGCCGTCAGAGCCAATATGACAGCCAGCGTTATTGCTCAAGAAGTTAAAGACAGCCCTTGGTGTGTGGGTGTATTTATCGACAATGAAAAGAGCTTTGGTCGCCCAGACAGTACTACAGCCCATTATGGCATTGTTTTACACACTCTAAGACGAGATGGCGCTGAGGTACCTACCAAAGCCGAATTTACCCGCTTGATGCAGCAAAAATATGGCGACATCGCAGCGCTGAATAAAGTCTGGGATAAAGAGATTGCAGATTGGGCAAGCTTTAACCAAGGCATTAATTCGGACATCAATAACGAGCAACAAATTGCCGATTATGGCATTTTGTTAGGCGCCTATGCTGAGCAGTATTTCAAAACCGTACATGACGCAGTGGCCAAACATCTGCCTAACCATATGTACCTAGGTTCACGCTTCCCTGACTGGGGCATGCCCATTGAAGTGGTAAAAGCCGCAGCCAAATATGCTGATGTGGTGAGCTACAACTCTTACAAAGAAGGTCTGCGTCCTGACAAATGGGCTTTCTTAAAAGAACTGGATAAACCCAGTATTATCGGAGAATTTCATATGGGCGCGTCTGATTCAGGTTTGTTTCATCCAGGTCTAATCCACGCCGCTAATCAAGAAGATCGTGCGCAGATGTTTGCAGACTACATGCAATCTGTGATTGATAACCCCTACTTTGTTGGCGCCCATTGGTTTCAATACATGGACTCCCCCATCACCGGCCGAGCCTATGACGGCGAAAACTACAACGTAGGTTTTGTTAATGTCACAGATACACCTTACCCAGAAATGGTAGAGGCAGCCAAAGACGTCAACAGCAAAATTTATCAAGCGCGCTTTGAACAATAAGTGCCATTCGGCGAAGACAGGCTCATAAATCATTTATGAGCCTGCTCTGAGTAATTTACTCACACGTAATTTTTAGAGTCAGCCCTTTAGTTAATAAGGATAAACAATGACCGGCCCACGACCTAGCATCATTCTGTCAGTCAAAGATCAAATTGCCGAGCAATTACGCACCGATATTATTTCCGGTGATTTAGCCCCTAATACCAAGCTCAATGAAAAAGAGCTGGCTGAACGTTTTGGTTTATCGCGCGGCCCTATTCGCGATGTCATCTTGCAATTAACCAAAGAAGGACTGCTCATTTCTAAAAGTAATGTTGGTGCGTCCGTTAACAGCATACTCGATCCCAACATGCAAAAACTGATGATTGAGTTACGCCGCAACATTGAAGTTTTTGCCGTAGAGCAACTTTTCAACAGCTTAGATGATAAGGATTTTGCTGAGTTGGACGCCATTTTAAAGGAATTGCAATATGCCTTTGAACGTAATGACTTTACCGAAGTAACCAAAATAGATATTTCATTTCACCGCCTTTTGATCTACAAAGCTGGTGGTGACGAGTTGGTCAATGTGTGGTATCCCTTTGTGATGCGCATGCGTTTAAATTACAAACGCATCACTTCAGGTATTGAGTGTGTTGATGAACACCGACACATACTGGAGGCCCTGCGTAAAGGTGATACAGTCACAGCCAGTGCAGCCATTACCTCTAATATTCGTTAATAAATCCAAGCTCTGGATAAGTTTTTAACACTGCCCATTACTGCGTTTAGCCCATTAAAACTTGAATGATATAGGTTAAACGCCTCTTTTTAAAACCTAAGCTCTAACTCAAAATATACTCAGCACAAAATCGGCAACAGCTTTTTAATCTAACTACCTCACACTCGCTTTGTTAACAATTTACTGTTTACATAATTTTGACAGTTGTTACAATTCCCTTTCAATATTATTAATGAATAACGTTTTTATGCCGACTTTGATTACAACACACCAACTAAACCGCTTGCTTATTTTATCCCTCAGTTTTGCCGTTATTGCCTGTGGCGGATCGGGTGGCTCTGCCACGCCACCAAGCACTCCACCGCCTGTTACCACACCCGTAACCGACACCACACCCAATAGTTTTAGTTTTAGTTTTAGTTCTATTGATCATGTGCCACTGGATACCCTTGTTAGCTCTGATGCTATTAGCATTAGCGGCATTAACGCGGCTACAGCCATTAGTATCAGTGGTGGAGAATTTAAAGTTAATGAGGGCGAGTTTACTGCAAGCTCCACTACCCTGAATAACAACGATAAAGTCACTGTAAGGATTACCAGCGCAGCAGATTACGCAACAAGCAGTGAGCTCAACGTAACTATTGGCGGTGTTGTTGGCAGTTTTAAAGTCACCACCGTGCCAGCGCCCCCGTTAGGTAAAGTGGTTGATGTGAATCTAGATATAAAACACAGCGTAGGTGGCATTGAGCGCTTTGACCGTGAAAAGTTTATTACTATCCACGCCAACCATACTGAAAATGATTGGTATGCCGTGGGTGAAAATGCCTCTGCTGATCTCATCACCGAATTTGCCGAAGGTTATGATGTTTATTTTGGTCGCGATGCGGGCGGTATTGGTTGGAATCTGAATAACTTGCCACAAGATCCTGCTAAAGCGGGGTTTGTTGATCCTGCCGCCACCACTGAGCGCGCTAACGGTGTGCGTTGGAATTACACCAACTTAACCACGCCACGCGCCATTACCCAGCGTAATCTTGAATACCGTAATAAAAACCTTATCGTAAGCGGTCAACAGCATCCCTACTGGCCCGATGGCCAACTCACTGGCAATTTAAGTGCTGCAAGTTGGGCCTTTTCACAAATTGATTCCGCTAACGAGCCTTTTGGTACTGCTACCGGCGATTACATGGCGCGTTATGTCTCTCAGTTTTTTAAACAAGGGGAGACCGACCCTTACGGTCAAACTAAACCCGCTTTTGTTGAAGTCATGAACGAGCCACTGTATGACTTATACGATGCAGCCACTAACCCAGTTGAACTGAGCCAAGTATTTGCCTTTCACAAAACCGTCGCTAATACCATTCGAAACCTCGAAATCAACGGAGAAAAACCCAACCAAAATCTTAAAGTAGGAGGCTATACCGCAGCCTTCCCTGATTTTGATACGGATAACTTTCAAGAATGGGAAGAACGCGACAAACTCTTTATCGATATGGCCGGTGCTGACATGGATTTTATCTCCTTGCATCTATACGACATGCCACGTTTTCGTAATACCGTGCAATTGCGCAAGGGCAGTAATATGGAAGCTACCTTTGATTTATTAGAGCACTATACCAATCTCAGTTTTGGTGCGCCTAAACCTTTTATTATCTCCGAATACGGCTCACAGGTGCATACCATGTTGAACTCCCCCTGGAGCCCAGAGCGTGACTGGTTATTTATTAATTCCATGAACGCCCAGTTAATGAACTTCTTAGAGCGGCCTAACTTAATAGAAATGACCATTCCTTTTATCGTGGTTAAAGCAGAGTGGGGGCGAATTTCTGACACTGTGCCCTACTCTCACCGCTTAATGCGCCAGCAAAAAGAAGCTGCTGGGGAAACGGGTGATTTATGGGTTTACACTGATCTAGTTAAGTTTTATCAACTGTGGGCCAATGTTAATGGCCAGCGCGCAGAATCAAAAGCCAATGATCTCGACCTACAAGTTGATGCCTACGTTGACGGCAATAAGGCCTACATCATTGTTAACAGCTTAGAAATGGAGGCCACTACTTTCTCCCTTAATACCTACGGGCTAACAGACAATGACATTAACCAACTCATCAAACGTGAGCTACGCCAAGAAAACGGAGTAGCGGTACTCGATGAACAAACACTAACAAGTATTCCTAACACTATGGAAATTGGCGCTGAAGCGACCATCATTTTTGAAATCACCTATCAAAACGCCATTGCTATGGCTCACAGCGCCACAGAAACCAAGTACTACGCCAGCACTTATAAACAAGCAATCGTGGCCGCCACAACTCACTCCTTTACTATTGCTGATGTGATCCTCACTGATGAAGGCGAAGCCGTATTACGTTTAGGCTTAGGACGGGATCACGGCTTAAGTTTGCTACCCACAGTCACCTTTAATGATGTGACCCTGTCTGTACCCGAAGATTTTCGTGGTTATGATCAATTTTATAATGGCAATGGTCGTGAAAACTTCTTTGGTGTCATCGAAATCCCTGTGCCATTAAGCGCACTACAGGCCACTAACACTATTAATGTTACTTTTGATGATGCAGGTGGTTTTATCTCATCCCTAAGCTTGCAAGTATTAAACAGCGATAAAGCCTTAAAAAGGGCTGAATAAATCATGAGTAAAGGACAATAAACATGCAAAGACGAGAGTTTTTAAAAGCCAGTGCCGCCATAGCTGCCACCTCAACCCTAAGCTCGTGTGCAACTAAAAGTGCCCACCAAGAAGACATTAACTTAACTGCAGTGATGGATTTGCCTAACAAGCAAAGCAGTCATTGGTTAGGCCAGGCTTTTTGGGGCAACCGCTTGCAAGACTGGCGATTGCATGACGGACGCTTGGAGTGTTTATGTGGAGAACAAGACTTTGAAGTGCGCACCGTCTCAGTGTTAACTCGTGCTTTATCTGCTCGCCCAAGCTCGGCGCAACTGCGTATGACAGTAGGTAATCTCACTCCAGATCAACAGGGTTTTTGCGGCTTTTTATTAGGTGCTGGCCACAGTCTTGATTATCGTGGGGCTGCTTTAGTACAACGTTATGCAGGCATGCATGGCGGCATCATGGCTAGGTTAGATAGTCAGGGGCTACTTAGCTTTAATGATTTTTCTGATCAAGGTAAACCATTGGGCTTTGCGCTATTAAAAGATTGCCAGACAGCTGATATTGGTGCCGTAGCTGGGCGTAACATCACACTGGATTGTTTACTAACACCTCAAACCAATGGCGACTATCATCTGCAATTAACGGCGAGTGATGCAGATAGCAAAGAAGTCTTAGGCCAAGCTCATTGCGCCAATGTTGATGCCTATGTACTGCGTGGTGGTATTTCTTTAATCTCTTCCCCGCCGGTAAAACAGGCCGGTGCACGTTGGTGGTTTACCGATATTCACACTGGCGGCAACAAAATCGAGCAGCATGATAGTCGTGGCCTAGGCGAAGTGATGGGTTGTATGTACAGCCTCAACCAAGATGTGTTGAAACTTAGCTGCCAATTTATGCCTATTGATTTAAGCCTCCATCAACAAGCCCAGTTGGAATACCAATATGCGGGTGAACAAGATTGGACAGCAGGCCCTATCGCCAGCATTGAAGACGGTTATGTTGCCTTATTCCGCGTTACAAACTGGGACTCATCCCGCTCGGCTAAATACCGCATCCGTTTTGCTGAGCGCCAGCAAACGCTGTTTAGTGGTGAAATAGTTAAGGATCATGGTTCGGCCCAAGAGCTCAAAATCGCCTTATATTCTTGCATTATTCCCACCGCCAAAAGCCTAGATAGAGACTATTACACTAAATTGGTGCCGCAAGAACGTTTGTTAGGCCGTTATACCACCGACAATATCTTGTTCCCTCACAATACCTTGGTTGAAAATTGTGACAGTCATCAACCTGATCTTTATGTATTTGCCGGTGATCAATATTACGAAACCTACCCCACCCGGCATGGCAACCATACAAAAGACGCCAAATTAGACACCCTATATCGCTGGTACCTATGGTATTGGACTTTCCGTGATTCCATCCGTAAGCGCCCCACTATCGTACTAGCCGATGATCACGATGTATTACAAGGCAATTTGTGGGGCAATAAAGGTAAGGATCCCGGCACTCACAAAGAAGAAGATGGTGGTTTTGTATGGGATAAAAGCCTGATACGCATGGTCTATCGCATGCAACATGGCCATAATCCCGATGCCTACGATCCAACTCCCATCGAACACGGCATTCCGGTTACCTATGGCGCCTTTATTTACGGTGGGGTTAACTTTGCGATGGTTGAAGATCGCAAGTTTAAGTCACCGCCCAATCCTAAAATAAACCTGTTAAAAACCACCGGCGAATTGCTCGGTAAACGCCAAGAGCAATTTTTAGCCCAGTGGAAAAATACTGCGCCTGGTTTGCCCAAAATATGTTTAACCGCGTCGATATGGGGCTCGCCGCAAACCAAGGGTGTGAATATCCCGCTAC
>NZ_LSNE01000005.1:117144-129818 GCF_001565895.1 Paraglaciecola hydrolytica | reverse complement strand
ATGGTTATCCCGCCGATGGCAGAAACCGTGCGGTGCAGTTAGTTGCCGACGCCCAAGCCTTGGTACTGGCGGGTGATCAACATTTAGCCCTAGTCGCCCATCAAGGTATTAACAGCTTTGATGATGGCGCCCTGTTTTTTGCAGGCCCAGCGGCAGCCGCGTTTTGGCAACGTTGGTTTGAAAGTGATGGTAGCTTGGCTAATAGCAGAGTTGGTGACCCAAATACCGGTGACTTTATCGATACCTTTGGCAATAAAATGCGCGTATTGGCAGTGGCCAATCCGCAAATTAACTATGCTGATTTTGCCGCAGGCAATCAATCATGGGGTATGTTTTTGGCAGACAATGCCTTAAAAACCGAAGGTTATGGCTTAATTAGGGTCAATCACCAGCAACAACATTTTGCCCTAGAGTGCTGGCATTGGAAGGCTAAACCAGGCAAAGACCAACAGTTTGCAGGCTGGCCAGTGATCCATGCTTTTCCTAAGGCTTAATAGCTGAAGTATCTTGGGTATAAAAGCCTCTTAACCAATAAAATATGGTTAAGAGGCTTACTTATTCAGGTATTTACAAACAGCATAGTTTTATCGCGTGCGCTTATTAAGTTTATTGGCTGTAATATCTTGCAAGGTGCCGGAGACATATTTGTGCAGGACACTAGCCACTAATGTTTGATATGGGATGCCCTCTTCCAGCGCTCGACGCTGGATTGCGGATAAATCATGTCCCGATAATCGAATATTGATACGTTTATCTTTTTTGAAAGTATCCTCAGCCGATGTTTGGATTTCGGACTTACGCTTTTCTGTTAGCGTAGTAGTAAAGTTACCACTCTCAAATTCATCGAGTAAGTCTTGTTCTGCTTGATCCAGTTTTGCATTGTTCATGGCTTTTCACCTTTATATAACTTGGTAGCCTTGCGACTAGGAATAACTGTTTTTAAGAAAATTTCTTCGTCAGTTTCAATATAGGGAACTAGATAAGCATAGTTCTCAATATTGATGATGAAAATTCGCTGATTCGGATATTTCTCCTGATGCGAGTGTTTCAAATCATCTAGCAGGCCGTTATTTTGCAAATGATAAATAACATCTTCAAATGAGATGCCACGCTCCTCAATTAAGAGCTTATTTTTATCAGGATTCCAATCGAATGTTTTCATATTCGAAAGTGTAGCATTGTGTGCCGTATGTCATCAAGAAACAAGCCTATTTAACCCTCCTCCCTGTTTAAAACTCTGTATATTTTGCCCAATAATGTTGATCAATTCTTGTTGAGCTTCTTGGCAGGCCCAAGCGATATGGGCGGTGATTGTCAAATTATCTAAACCAGCATTAAGTAGTATATGATCTTTGGGCGGCGGTTCTTGCTCAAGTACATCTAATACAGCATAAGCAATTTGTTTGGTTTGTAAGGCTGTTAATAAAGCTTGATTGTCAATTAAAGCGCCGCGAGCGGTATTAATTAACATGGCGCTTGGCTTCATCTTCTGCAGCACAGCTTGATTAATTAAACCTGTTGTTTCTGGGGTTTGCGGGCAATGTAAACTGATGATATCTGAATCACTTAACAGCTGTTCAAAGCTCACTCTACCGTGGCGGATGGTAGTGGCACCTTGGTGTTCTGCTATCAACACTTGCATATCAAAGGCTAAGGCAATTTTTTCTACTTCCTGCGCTAAAGCACCGTAACCAATTAAACCCAAGATTTTATTGGCTAGTTGGTACATAGGCTCACCCAATACACAAAAAATCTCACTTTGTGACCATAAACCTTGTTGGGTATTGCGGTTATGCTGCTCAGTTTTGGAGTAATAAGCCAAAATTTGTGCAAACACATATTGCGGCACAGTATGTTTGGCATAACCCGCCACATTCACCACGGCAATGCCCAAGGCTTTAGCTGCTGGTAAATCAATATTATTAGTGCCCGTTGCGGCAATGCATACCAGTTTTAAATTAGGCAGTTGTTTGAGGTTGGCAGCCGATAACAGCACTTTATTGGAGATAATGCAGTGTGCATCGCGGCAACGCTCAACAACTTGATCTTGCTGCGTCATAGAGTAACAGCGCAAGCTACTGGACTGTAGTTCAATTGCCGACAAATCAACGTTTTGATTAAAAGTATCTCTGTCGAGAAAAACTGTGTTCATCATGTACTTTCTTGTTTTAAAAACTGCTCTTAGTTAAGCATAACACCCAAGCCATATGCAGGTCTTTGTATGAGCATTTTATTATGCAATCTACAAATTCTATAAATAAAATTTAGACACTACAAAAGTGAAATAACCGCCTCACTAAGCTTATTGCTGTTCTTTCCCTACGCCATCAGTTATTGTTAACAATATACTAAAGTAATATTAAAAACGCTCAATGTCACACTCCCTTTTTTGTCTCGAGTGTTTATGTTTAAACATACAATGTTGAGCCTGATGTAGAGAGTCCCGAATGAATGAAAAAGTGAATAATGTGGTGATTTTAGGTGGTGGTACTGCTGGCTGGATGACTGCCGCTCTGCTGTCAAAAGCCTTAAAAAACCTCAATATTAAATTGGTCGAATCCGAGCAAATTGGCACCATAGGTGTGGGTGAAGCGACTATTCCTAGTCTGCACTTTTTTAACGATATGCTGGGTATCAATTCAACTAATTTTGTTAAAAAAACGTCGGGCAGTTTTAAACTCGGGATTAATTTTGAAAACTGGCATAAAGATGGCGAAAGTTATTTTCATGGATTTGGCTCTACAGGTTCGGGTATGTGGGCTGCGGGCTTTCATGAATATTGGAAACGAGGACTTGATTTAGGCTTTAGTAAGCCTTTTAGTCACTACAACTTTGAAGCCATGGCAGGTTTAAACCACAAGTTTGCCCACCAACAAGGCGGCCTAAACTTCGCTTACCATTTAGATGCCAGCTTATATGCAAAAACACTAAAACAAGTATCTGAAGAAAACGGCGTGACTCGCATCGAGGGCATGGTAAAGCAGGTTCATACCGATTCTGCTAGCGGCGATATTACCTCGCTGGAATTAGCCGACGGCAATTGCGTAACTGGAGAACTTTTTATTGATTGTTCAGGCTTTAAAGGCGTGCTGATCAATGAAACCTTAAACACGCCGTTTATTGATTGGTCACACTGGTTACCCATGGACAGTGCCATAGCGGTACAAACTAAACTTTCCCAAGCGCCAGCACCTTATACACGATCAATCGCCCACCATGCTGGCTGGCAATGGCGCATACCTCTGCAACATAGGATGGGTAATGGCATAGTATATTCACAGCAATATATGAGTGACGATGAAGCAAAAGCATTGTTGTTATCCAGCATTGAAGGAGAAATGCTCACTGAGCCTCGAAAGTTACAATTTAAAACCGGTTGCAGAGCAAAGCAGTGGCACAAAAACTGTGTAGCCATTGGCCTAGCCGGTGGTTTTATCGAACCCTTAGAATCAACTGCTATCCACATAATTCAACAAGGGATCATGCAGTTAATTAAGTATTTTCCCAGTAATGGCATTAATGCGCTGGAAGTAGATGAATACAACCATTACATGTTGAATGATTACAACGATATTAAAGATTTCATTGTACTGCACTATTGTCAGACAGAACGGCAAGACTCGCCTTTTTGGCACTTCTGTAAAAATATGACGATCCCCGCTTCGCTTAAATCGAGAATGGACTTATTTAAAAAGACTGGGCGTTTTGTGCAACGCAAAAACGAAATATTTGGTGATTCCTGGTTACAGGTGATGATAGGTCAGGGGCTGATCGCAGAACAACACCATGGCTTGGCCGACGAATTGTCTGAAACTGAACTACAAGATTTTTTACAACAAATCGAACAAGACATTGCGGCTAAAGTGCAACACCTGCCCAGCCACGGTGAATATTTGAATAGCCTGAGCACCCGATAAATAAGCACTGTTAAGATTAATTCATACCAATTAACAGATCGAGTTAGGGCTAATCCAAACCAGCGTTTTTTGTTAGGCTTTTGGACACGGAACATAGAGTTCAATGAGTATCTACGTTCCTATATGCCATCGGTATGGGCTGGCATTAAAGACTATCTTGCCGGCTTGCAATGTAAAATGCACTTCTCGTTCTGCGCCTTCAATCACCATTGCCCCATCCTGTGACCAACGCACTTCAGCAGTACCGGTCAGATAAATATGATGCCCTTGTTCAAAGTCGATAAACAACAATCCAGCTCTTTTATCCAACTGCAGGTTACCAAAACTATTGAAAAAATTGTTTCCTGGATAATCTGCAAACACCAGAGTCGAATCATTGATGATTTGCACAAACCCCTTTGGCCCGCCACGATGGGAGATATCCATTCCACCTTGTGGTTCGTTAATGCTTGCACCCTTGCCTTGACTTCCAGTGGCAATAAAAAACGTATCCATTTGCTGAATACGCTCAATAGTATCGGCGTTGAAAAAAGTGAAACTAAATGCCGCAGCGGTCAGGTTACCTCCAAGCCTGTATTTTTCACGTGCCTGAATATATTTAGGACAATTGCCAAAACTTTGTTCTATTTCAATCACCATGCTGCTGCAAGATTGTCTTAGCAACAAGCCGTTTGCTCTGTTACGACGTTTAGTTGAAAATTCAATTCCCAAAAGTCCAATATACGCTAATGGTTCTAATTCACCGTAAAGTGGGTCGTACTCATCTAATCTAGCTTCAACATGCAATTTGTGAGGATTGGGTGAGGAAATAAAGCCTTCCTCTCCATATAAAACTGAAGCCCAAATGGCACCAGCATTATCTTCAGCGCCTATAAAAAGCATCGGCAGCAAACTAAAGAACAGTTGATGTTGTTCTAATAAATACGGCCTCAAATAACGTTTCCCCACTTCTGTCATTTTATCTTCAACGCCAATACGCTGTTGTAACTGTCGCTCCCCAGTGTGGAATCCTTCAACAGACATCATTATTCTCCCGGTAACGCAATTAATTCCATTCTCAGACCGCCGGGGATACGGCACATTAAATGTTGCGCGGGTGTATTACCCAGTGATTCGGGAGCAAATTCAATCTCTACATCCTGATGCTGTAGCAATCGCTGATACAATTCTACTAACTGGCTCGTACCTTTTACTGTCAGAGCGAAATGATGTAGGCCAATATTCTGGTGGCGATCAAAAGCTACTGGCTGGTCTTGTGTCTGCCATAGCGTCAACATGACGCTACCATCCGAGACAAAAATCGCTGGATAATCGGGCTTTTCGCCGACCTGCTTAAAATGCAATATTTCGCAAAAAAACTGCGCGGCTTGTTTAACATCAATAACACTTAAACCTAAATGATGTACGCCGTGAGTAGCAGATTGTGTTTTTGAAACCGTCTGACCCTGTGAACTATTACACATAATGACTCCTTTATATTATTGGAAGTTAATTGCACAAACCCAAAGGTGAACAAGTCTGTTCACCCATAAAAGGCAGGATAGTGAACAGACCTGTTCATTTCAATTATTTATGTGTATAATTTTTAGGTCAGCAACAGAGGTCATTATGGCAACGCCAAGAAAACAGGTTTTAATTGATACCGCTTATCGCTTATTTAATCAGCATGGATACCACGCTACTGGCATCGACAGAATTCTTGCAGATTCAGGGGTTTCCAAAGCCACTCTATACAAACACTTTAAGAGTAAAGAAGAACTTATTCTTGAAGTTTTACAACAACGACATGAGCAACTCTACGCCATGCTCGAAAGAGCAATGCAAGAAAACAAGTCTTCCCATCCTGCATTAGCATTATTTGACGCTCTCAACAATTGGTTCCAATCGGAACACTTTTACGGTTGTAATTTTATTAAGGCCGGGGGTGAATATCCGCAAATTCAAGACCCTATCCATAGCTTTTCTGCTTGGCATAAAAATAGTGTCAGCCAATTACTCAGCCGTTACTTACCTGAGAATCAGCAATACTTAAGCAACGCTTTTTGTCTGTTGGCTGATGGCGCGATTATCGCGGCGCAGATACGCGGACAAAAAGACGCGGCGAAGCAAGCGAAAATATTTGCGCAGCAGTTATTAACTGCCCACATTTAATGAGTTGCTCCTGAATTAAGGTTAATCATTTGATATTTAAACACTAGTTAACAAGACAGTCATGATAAAAGTCCAATAGAAATGGGCCTGCAAGATGCATTTATACTCTCATACTTCTTCTCCTACAAACCGTACGATCAAGCCTAGATCCGTTGAATCAAAGCCACCCAATCCTGGTTGCGGTCTTGAGTAGGAAAACCTATAGTTTGTGGGCTTTTATCCCAATACTGCCCCTCTTCTTTCGTCACACTTAGTGTCTTTATTGTACCTCTCTGAAATTTTCCACCCGTTTTTGGGTTAAACCAAACAACAGAATATTCGGCCAAGCCGAACGGCAATTTCAACTCCACTTCTTTAGACGCATCTTTTACATACACGATATAAAATTCAGCCTCTTCACCTAATACCCATGCATTATCATCAGAGCCCACATGATTATCTAGGTTTACTGCATTTTGATAAGGCACATCAATTAGCTTAAAAAAATCAAGCGCATAACGTGCTTGATCCCAAAATTTATCTCGGGACCGCCAATCCTGCGCCGTTAGATCGGAGTGAGGGTGTTTGTAGCCAAAATACCACTCGGTGCCCCAAGCACCTGCCATTAGAGCTCCCCACAAACCATTCATTCTAGCCAAATTGTGTTCTGAATCTTCTGCGTCGGGCAACAAGCTATGTTCTGCGTCACCTGGCTCATCCACTGAAACGGCGAGCGTCCGACCATTAACCAGCGGCAAAGACCTGATCTTCTTTACCTCTTGGTGTACAGCGCTAAAATCTTCTCTGTGTGTTTGCAAAGAAGCGCCTGTGTAATAACTATCTTCGCCGGTTATATCATCGAAACTCTTTCCGTTATGAATAACTAGATGATGATGATAGGGATCGTGTTCAAAGAAATAGCGTGACATTGCTAAACGCTGACTTGTGGTTTGCGGAGGCGTTAAATTATAGGGATGCCACTCACCATTTTCTTCCCCCATATTCCAATTTAAGGCTAGGTGATGACCGAAACGTGCTATTAATTCTCGATAGTACAATTTGCGCTGCATCCCCACACCGCCGCCATCTAACAAACCTTGATTTTCAACTTCCTGAGTTTTGAAATGCAGAAATAGACCTTTATTTTGTGCATGTTCGAACACCACATTCCACTGAGCCAACTTGGAAACGTCTATTCGATCATAAGTATCGTAGTCAACATAAGGAAACACGTTTTGGTCGTCGCCCATGATGTTCATTGTTAAGAATGAAATTGAATTCATGCCCTTATTAGAAAGGTAATTTAATGCACCTATAATCGCTTTGCCTTTGCCGCCCTTCCAACTTGGGTCACCTTTTTTCCAATCATTCAAATGTGCTTGCCATGTTTTGACAAGCTCATCTTTATGCCCATCGGTATGAAAAGTACCGTCGAAATCCACATAGGACAGCAGATTTTCCGGTGCATCTGGACCTGCTTTAATAAAATACTCACCGGTTTCTGCGAATCTTAAATACGGCTCATTAATATATTCCAGACGGCCTCGGGCGCGAAAATCTGGATATTTTTTATCGCTCGATTGAATCGTAAACGAACCACGTTGCCTATCCATAAAACCGGCACTAAATCCAGTCAACTTGAGGTCCGAAATGGCGACAAAAGCTCCCTTACGAAAGGTCGCGCGCCATCGCCACTCTCCCACTTCGTCTGCACGAAAGTTCACCCGCCATTTATCACCCGCAACGGCTCCCGTATTCTCAGCATCACCGTCGGCCGCAAAAAAACCAGGAACAAGGTAGCGTTTACCAGTTCCACTATGAACAAATTCTACGTTTAGTCGGTAATTTAAAAATGGATTATTGGTATCGGTTTCTGCGACATTAGGCCCAGCAAATGTCAGCGCGATACTGTGCCATTTTTTAAGCTCGCCACTCAATGAAACAGAAGTATCGCCTTGCGCGGTCTGCACGCATATAAGCAAGCAAAGTATTAAAGACCTAACTGTCACATATCTGTGCATAATTGCTCCTTGGTAAACGTTTGGGGATGAGCTTTGGTTACAATGAATCATTCTCTTGTTTTGCGGTTAACTAGCACGTTTAGACGTTTTGCTAATTTGTTAACAGTAACGCTATTCTGGTCGGCAACATTATGTTTTTCTTCAGGATCACTAGCTAAGTTATAAAGCTGAGGGGATGCAGATAAGCCTGGTTCTATGTTCTTTAGTGCCATCACCCATTCGTTTAGCTTTTCAGTTGGTGAGATGTATTTCCATTGTTTAGAATCCATGGTTGAGCGTAGTGATAAAGTGTAGGCCTCTTCAATCAATTCGCTTCTTCCTTTGGCTTGGTGATTCAGCCATGTGTCTGCATAATTTTCACTGTCGATAGCTTCATTACTCGCCAAAGGAATATTTAAAATTCCCGCAATAGAAGCATAAATATCAATTTGACTCATGAGTTCATTATTGACACCTGCCGCTACTTTATTTGGATAGTGGATTATTGTAGGAACACGCGTACCGGCTTCAAATGCGCTGTACTTTCCTCCACGATAAATACCTCCTGGCTGATGTTCTCCAAGTAATTTTTCCGCTTGATCGCCATAACCGTCATTGAGTACGGGTCCATTATCACTGGTAAATAAGATCAGTGTGTTATCTAAAATGCCTAAACTTTTAATGTGATCAACAATTGCGCCGGTGACCCAGTCCATTTGCGCAATGGCATCGCCACGCACACCCATGGTGCTTGTTCCTTGAAATTTTTTGTTAGGCACTCGAGGAACGTGGATATCGTGAAAAGAGAAAAACAAGAAAAAAGGCTCCGTTTTGTTTTTACTAATAAAGTGGCTCGCTTTATTGGTGAGTACTTGATAAATGTCTTCGTCTTTCCACTCAGCAGATTCACCTCCTTTCATCCAACCAATACGACTTATGCCGTTAATAATAGATTTATTATGTTGACTGTCGGCTGTTTGTTTTAGTAGTTCAGGATTTTCATAACCTGTAGGACGGTGGCCTATTTTTTCGCTATAACTCACCGATAAAGGCTCAGATTTATCGAGATTAACCACATGATGATTTTCCAAATAAACCGCAGGAACTCGATCACCGGTTGCAGGTAAAAGAAAGCTGTAATCAAAGCCAATTTCTAAAGGGCCTGGCTTTACTTTATTATTCCAATCAATAGCTGTAGCGCCATCACCTAAACCTAAGTGCCACTTACCTATAACAGCAGTGTGATAACCCGACTTTTTAACCAGACTTGCCAATGTTGGCTGCCCCGGAGAAATTATCAGAGCTGCATCACCTTGTAATACTGAGGCTTTATTTCGAAAAGCGTATTCTCCTGTAAGCAATGAATAACGTGAAGGTGTACAGGTGGCTGATGAGCTGTGAGCATCAGTAAATTTAATGCCATTGGCCGCAAGTGCGTCAATATTAGGTGTTTTAACACCTTTAGCACCATAACTACCCACATCGCCATAACCTAAATCATCAACATAAAAAATAACGATATTGGGCTTAGATTCATCCAAAGAGCCACTTATGGCTGCACCATTGATAACTTGAGGTGTAGTAGCTTTTACCTGACAGGCCAACACAAGAATGAGCAAGAAACTGATTAACGTTTTATTATAAATATTTGAGTTATTTTTAGTAAAATTCATTTTCGTAAAATTCCGTTATTATTACGTCCAGTCAGCTCTATAGGTTAGTTTTAGAGGGTCTCAGCGAGGCTTTATCAAGTTGCCTCTTTTAATTAATAGTGGCCCCTTGGTCCTGAATATGAAAAAACCGATAATGGATTCATTATCGGTTAAATACTTTATATCAACGAAAAGCATATAAAGAAGTTAGTAAAAATGAAGTGATTCACTTCTACTATTAATGTCAGTTATTTTTCGTTCAAATACACGGTTTTCTTTTCTAGGTATTGTTCAAGGCCAAACTTGCCATCTTCTCCACCAAAACCGCTTTGTTTCCAGCCGTTGTGGAAACCTTGATGTTGTTCACCCATACCACGATTAATATAAACCTCACCCACTTCAAGCTCGCTAATGGCTTTATTAATGTTGAAGAAGTTTTGCGTATAAACATAAGCGCTTAAACCGTAAATACTGTCATTACAATATTCAATGGCTTGCTCCATGCTGCTCACCTTAATGATGGGCAGAATAGGCCCAAAGGTTTCTTCGTGCACCACGATATTGTCTTGTTTAACATCGACAAGTACTGTGGGTTCATACCAGCAACCACCTTCAAAACCACTTATTTTCGCGGTTTTACCACCGGTTGCTACTGTTGCACCTTGTTTAATGCTTTCTTTAACTATGTGGTCGATATTGTTTATTTCACGTTGGTTGCACTTAGGCCCCATTTGTGTGGCGGGATCCATAGGATCACCTACTATCAAACCTTTCACCTGTGGTAAAAACTTAGCCATAAATTGCTCGTACACGGCTTCGTGAACATACAAGCGTTCAACACAAGTACATACCTGACCACAGTTAGCAAAACGGCCCCATAATGCGCCTTCAACCGCTTGATCTAAGTCAGCATCATCCATCACCACCATAGGTGCTTTACCACCCAGTTCAAGCATGACAGGGGTCATATACTCGGCACTGGTTTTGTAAATCTGTTTACCGGCTACGGTTGAGCCCGTCATGGTAATCATTTTGGTGATAGGGCTTTCGCACAAGGCTTGCCCCACTACCGAGCCCGTACCATTGATCACGTTTAATACCCCAGCCGGAATACCCGCTTCGTTGGCTAAACGGCCAAGTTCGGTGGTAGCTAAGGGTGTTTCTTGAGTCGGTTTTAACACTATGGTATTGCCGGTAATTAACGCAGGACCAATCTTGCGACCGGCCAAGGCTAAGGGGAAATTCCAAGCGGTAATACCCACCACGACACCACGTGGTACTTTATGAATATAGATTTTTTCGTCTGGATTATCTGAAGGCAGAATGTCGCCCTCAATAGTTAAAGCGTGATCACAAGCGTAATCAATAAAGGTCGCGGTAACGTCCACTTCCATTTGGGCAACCGATAACAGTTTGCCCTGCTCTGCCACCAGCATGGGCGCCAGAATATGTTTATTTTCTCGGATTTTGTTGGCAAAGTTACGCAAAATTTTCTGGCGCGTACGGGCGGTTAATTTCGCCCATGATTTTTGTGCCGCATTAGCCACTTGCAAGGCATGTTGAGCATCTTCAGCGCAGCCCTTTGGTATTTCACCAATCACTTTACCGCTGGCAGGACTCAAAATTTCGATAATGCCATTGGCTTTAGAAGGAATATATTCGCCGCCAATAAAATTGACATTATTGTGAAATTTCAGCTCCTGCAACGTTAGATTTTGTTCGCTCATCTGGATTATCTCCCCATCCATCCGCCATCGACTAACAAGATAGCACCATTAACATAAGTGGAAGCCTCAGACGCCAAAAATACCGCTGGGCCTTGGAAGTCTTCAGGTTTACCCCAACGACCTTTAGGAATACGCCCTAAAATAGCGGCAGAACGTTCAGGATCTTTACGTAGGGCTTCGGTATTGTCGGTATCAATATAACCAGGCGCAATAGCATTAACGTTAACGCCCTTACCTGCCCATTCGTTTGACAATGCCATCACTAACTGACCGATAGCGCCTTTACTTGCAGCATAACCCGGTACCGTAATGCCACCTTGGAAGGTTAACAAGGACGCGGTAAAGATAATTTTACCGTCGCCACGGGCTACCATGTCTTTACCAATTTCACGGCTCAGAATAAATTGTGAATTGAGGTTTACGTCAATCACTTGATCCCACAACTCATCGCCATGTTCAGCCGCGGGCGCACGTAAAATAGTACCGGCATTATTCACCAAAATATCAATTTTAGGGAAGTCGGCTTTGACTTGTTTAATAAAGGCATACAAGGATTCACGCTTAGCAAAATCACATTGATAGCCTTTAAAATTACGGCCTAGGGCTTTAACTTCTTTTTCAACCTCAGAACCTTCAAGCTCTAAGTTAGCTGACACACCAATAATATCGGCACCGGCTTCAGCTAAGCCTAAGGCGATACCTTTACCTATACCACGTTTACAGCCAGTGACTAAGGCAACTTTGCCGGCAAGGTTAAATTTTTCAAACATCTTATTCATTTCAACAGCCTTTATTATTCTGCGTTACATTCAACAAGGGCTTTCATGCCTTGTGGATTACCGTCCATATTAGCAAATGCGCTACCAATGTCCGCTAAGGGACTAATGGTACTAATGAAAGGTTTAAGATCAATTTCGCCAGAGGCGATAAGCTGTATTGCCCATTCAAAATCCGCAGCTTCATATACACGGGCACCTAATAACTCTAATTCTTTCCAGAAGAATTGAAATAGGTCAATTTCAGGCTTGGTACTGTGGATAGCAACCATGACGATACGTCCGCGACGACCAGCGATTTGCGTCATAGCATCAATAGCAGGCTTAACACCCGATACTTCAAATACCACGTCAGCACCTTTAGTACCTGTCCATTCATCAACATAGGCCGCTAAATCTTGCTCGATAGGATTAATTGATTTAACCCCTAATTCATCAGCAAAAGCACGACGGCTCACGTTAGGTTCAGACA
>NZ_LSNE01000005.1:96118-117010 GCF_001565895.1 Paraglaciecola hydrolytica | reverse complement strand
AGACTTCCGCGCCAACACTCTTAGCCACAGCCGCCACTAATTGACCAATAGGGCCACCGCCCAGTACCACAACTTTTTCACCGGCTTTTAAGCGCGAGCGACGCACGTCATGACAAGCAACAGACAAAGGCTCAATTAAGGCACCTTGTTTTAAATCAACACCGGCAGGCAATTTGTGCAAAGTACGGGCTTTTACTGTCCAGCTAGATTGAAAAGCCCCTGGGGTATCAATGCCCATGAATTTTAAATTTTGGCAAATGTGGGTATGGCCCGCATTACAGGTAGGGCAATCACCACACCAATCAAGTGGACGTACTACCACTTTCTCGCCTATGGTAAAACCTGTTACACCCTCGCCTATTTCTGCTACTACACCAGAAATTTCATGGCCAATGGTTTGTGGAATAGAAACCCGTTGATCCATTACACCGTGGTAAATGTGCATATCAGTACCGCATATGCCCACATAACCTACGTTTAGACGAACTTCTCCCGCTTTAGGTGCAATAGCGTAACCTTCAACTACTTTAAACGACTTATTACCAATATATTGTGCAGCTTGCATAATGTTTTACCTTAAAAATGTTTAACTAAATGAGGGGCTAATAATGCATCATCAAAAATCACGCCTGTACCTGGCATGTCGGGCGCTACGGCTAAGCCCTTGTCGAGTTTGATGGGATGTGTTGTGTAGTGATCGATGGGAAACGAATGCACTTCTAAATAACCAGCATGAGCTTGTGAGGCTAATAACGACACATGTAACTCGTGCATGCCGTGGCTGCACAAGGGCAAATTGTGTTGTTTGGCTAATGCTGCGACCTGCAAAAATCCAGTAATACCACCGATATTCGAGGCATCAGGTTGCACAAAACCTAATTTAGATTGGGCAAAGGCATATTCAAATTCGTGGATGGTGTGTAGATTTTCGCCCATGGCCAAGGGAATATTAATGGCATCGGCAATGTCTGCGTACCCCAAATAATCATCCGGAATAGTAGGCTCTTCAAACCACGTAATATTGCAATGTTCGATGGCCTTAGCAAAGCGGATTGAATCTTTTACCGACATGGAATAATTGGCATCCACCATAAAGATTCGCTCAGGGCCGATTAAAGATCTAACCGCTTCCACGCGGTGCACATCTTCTAAATAATCATCTTTACCCACTTTAATTTTGACTGCGTTAAAACCACGATCCAAATAAGCTTGAATGTTAGCTAGTAACTTGGCCTCAGAGAAATTCAGGTCAATGCCACCGGCATAACACTTGGTTTTATTACTGGCGCCACCCGCCATTTTCCACAAGGGCAAATCAGCGCGTTTGCATTTAATATCCCACAAGGCAATATCAACCGCAGAAATGGCAAAACTCAATAAACCACCACGACCTACATAATGGTATTCCCATTGCAATTTGTGCCAAATGCCATCAATGTCGGAGGCGTCTTTACCCATTAACAGAGGACGCATTTCATCATGTAATAAAGAACAAATGGCGCGGCCACCTTTACCACCGGTATAAGTATACCCAACCCCTTGCATGCCATCTGCGCAAGTCACGCGACACAACATGAGTTCAAAATGGGTATGATCACCATGTTTAGCATCAGACAACACTTCTGCCAAAGGCACTTTGAAATACTCGACATCTATCGCCGTTATTTTATTCTTATTCATTAATGAAAGATCCAACAAATATTAAACAACTACAATTTATTGTTAACAATCTACATCAATACAATATTACTTGTAAAGCTAAATAATGAAGAAGAATTAAATCCTTGGTTATTTTTGCCATTCATGTCAGGGCAAAAACGCGCAATAAGCTAAATGCACTCAGTGCTGTTAAAAATGCCTCACTGTTGATATTGCAGCAGTGTTTCACTGCCCAGCCTCTTCTTTAACTTAAGTTCAAACAATAAATAGCAGTGCTTTCAACACATACCTATTTTGTTAACAATTTAATGTTGACTTGTGAATTAGATGTTGTAGTTTTTATATAGCGCCACAACACACTAGGACTAAGGTAAAAATCATGACTTTTAATAAGATGTTCAAAAAAAGTGCAATAGCGCTATTGCTATCCTTGGGGGCATGTAGCGCAGATAAACAGGCCAATCTTGCTAATACTCCCCTAGCTAAGGATGACAATGTATTGCAGCTTCTAGAGAATTTTGACGGCGAGCAACCTGCTCTCGCCTTTAGCTTGAACGGAGTTGAAAGCCAGATTAAAACCCATGTTGGATCCACTAATAATGCACTGGCACTGAGTTTTAACCCGCAAGAGCAACAAGCCAAAATTAGTTTTAAACCGGCCCAAGCATGGGACTGGTCGAGTTATAAAGAAATCAACTTTGCCTTTGATGCCAGTAATCCAGGTACAGAATCAATCCAGTTGTATATCTCGATTGCCAACGAAGCAGGGGAAGTTAGCCACCAGAGTATCAATATCGCGGCCGGTGAACAGGGTACCTATTATTTGCTGCTAGATGGCGAGGCTCTTGATACGGATATGGGCTTTAAAAAATCTGGCATGCCAGCGTGGCAAAGCACCGACGAAATGGCATTTTTTCGCTATGGCTCTCCTAAAATTGACTTACATAAAGTGTCTGAAATTGGCCTGTATATCAAAGGTAATCTGAGCGAAAAAAGCTTAGAGCTGGATAACTTGCGCTTACGGGCGAATCCTAGTTATGACATATCCTACCGCCAAGCTTACGTTGACCGCTTTGGTCAAAATGACAAAATGGAATTTCCAATCAAGATCCATTCAGAAGCAGAGCTTAAACAAGAGGCTGATAAAGAACTGGCACAATTAAATCAATCTGGATTAATGCCAGATCGCTCACGTTTTGGTGGTTGGAAAGACGGTCCACGCTCTAAAGCAACAGGCTATTTTCGTACTGAAAAAGTTAATGGCAAGTGGTGGATGGTTGATCCCGATGGTTATTTGTTTTTCTCCCACGGTTTAGCCAATGTGCGTATGGCTAACCTAACAACATTAACTGGAGTGGATTTTAAAGATGACTCTGTGCGTTATATAGATCCCGAAGCCGTCACACCTGAAGATTCAATGGGCATAGTGCAAGTTTCCGACGAAGTCAGAAAAAGCCGTTATATTGCCTCTGACGTTAGGCACGACATGTTTACCTGGTTACCTGACTATAAGGACGAGTTAGCCGAACATTATAGCTACCGTCGCTCGGTCTTGTTTGGCCCGGTAAGTTCGGGCGAAACCTACAGTTTTTATCGCGCTAATCTTGAACGTCGTTATGGTCAACAAGCTCCCGAGTCTTATGTTAAAAAGTGGGAAGAAGTCACCTTAGCGCGTTTTCAAGATTGGGGATTTACTTCCATGGGTAACTGGGTTGACCCCGCTTTTTATACTAATGAAAAAGTGCCCTACTTCGCTAATGGTTGGATCATTGGTGACTACAAAACCTTGGCCTCAAAACATGACGTATGGGCTCCTATGCCTGACGCCTTTGATCCTGAATTTGTACGTCGCGCCCAGATCACTATCGATACCATCGCCAATGAGGTACACAATTCCCCTTGGTGTGTAGGTGTGTTTGTGGACAACGAAAAAAGTTGGGGTTTAAGAGAAGGCAGTGTTGAACACCGTTATGGACTGATTTTGGACGCTATGGCAAAAAATGCGCAACAAAGTCCAGCCAAGGCCGCCTTTACCAAACAACTGCAAAGTAAATATCAAACTATTGCAGCACTTAACCAAGCCTGGCAAACCCAGTTTGCTTCTTGGCAGACTTTGGCGAATGGTGTGAGTTTATCTGACTTTCCACAGGCCATGATCAGTGATCTCTCTCACATGTTAGAAATGTTATCCGAACAATATTTCAAAGTGGTGCACGATGCTTTGGCAAAGGCCATGCCGCAACATTTGTACATGGGAGCGCGTATGGCAAACTGGGGCATGCCCGAAGAAACCATCAAAGCCTCGGTTAAATATTCTGACGTCCTGAGTTTTAATATTTACGAAGAAGGTATACAACCCAAAGCTTGGGCTTTTCTACAAGACATCGACTTGCCAACCGTCATTGGTGAGTACCACATAGGTGCATCAAGAGAAACCGGGCTTTATCATCCAGGTCTAGTACAGGCTGATGGCCAAGCCGACAGAGCCCAGATGTATTTGGACTACATGCAAAGCGTATTGGCCTCTCCTAACATGGTAGGTGCACACTGGTTTCAATATGTAGACTCCCCCATTTCAGGTCGTGCCTTTGATGGCGAAAACTACAACGTGGGTTTTGTCTCTACCACGGATATTCCCTATCCAGAGATGGTTGAGGCCGCCAAAAAGTTTAATGCCACTGTCTATCCACGCAGATACAACGACAATAAATAGTCCTTAGCCCTTATTTTTAGTTGCTTTGACCAAAAGAGCGCAATCTAATAGTGATTGCGCTCTTTTTTATCCCCCTTATCCCCTCTGTTTTGCCAACAAACACTTAGGCATTTATGGACTTAGCGTTAATAATTAAACCAAGCAATCTCGTACATATTGTTAACAAAAATACAGCGAAGTATTAAAATACTGTTTAAAAATACCACTTACAGAGCCTAAGTCTGTAATTTCACTCGTTTTCTGCTGTTTTTTGTAAACAATAAAATATAAATCAAAAAATATCTAAAACCATTGTATTTACCGTCCCGCTTCACTTATGATTCGCAAATGTATGACATTAAAGGAAAATTTATGAGCGGTAACAGACCAACCAAAATTCTGTCAGTAAAGGATCAAATTGCTGAACAAATGCGCTCAGACATCATTTCTGGCGATTTAGCGCCTAATACAAAGTTAAATGAAAAAGAACTGGCGGAAAGATTTGGTTTATCACGGGGTCCCATAAGAGACGTGATATTACAGTTAACTAAAGAAGGTTTACTGGTATCCAAAAATAACGTCGGCGCCTCGGTAAATAGCGTATTAGATCCCAGTTTGCAAAAACTGATGATAAGCCTACGACGCAATATTGAAGTTTTTGCCATTGAGCATTTAAAAGATAAATTGACTGAAAAAGACTTTGTTGCCTTAGAAAAAATACTGGCTGATTTGCAAAGTGCGTTTGAAAGAGAAGACTTTACGGAAGTCACAAAAATCGATATTTCATTTCATAACTATTTGATTCATAAAGCCGGTGGTGATGATCTGGTCAATATTTGGTATCCCTTTGTAATGCGCATGCGCCTCAATTACAAAAGAATTACCTCTGGAGTGGAATGTGTGAACGAACACGTTGCCATCCTTAACGCCTTACGCTCTGGTGATACCGCCACCGCCGTAAAAGGGCTAAAGGCCAATATCCGCTAACTGCCTTGCGTCTACCTCTTTGTAGGCGATTAATCCTACTAGCCAGCAGATATCCTTGATTACAATAAAAAGCCAGCATTTAAGCTGGCTTCTTTTTAAGCTCGGTCTAACACCTATTTGAGCATCTCCATCACTGTTTTCTGCGACCAACAAACATTAATGCAGACAACATAAACAACGCTAGGCTGCTTGGCTCTGGCACACTGGTGGCACTTGCTTGCACCGGTGAACTGGTATCCACATCCAATGGTGTATCAAGACCAGTATTAAGGTCAAATAAACCTGCAACCTGATTTACTAAGCTAAAGTCAGTGTTACCACTGTCTATAGCCAATAAATCAAAACTGGCCAACAAGAACTTATTGTCAGCGTCGAGATTTAAATCGCTAAAGGCAAAAAAGTCTAAAAATGACAGTGATAAACCATAAAACTGCTCTGTTACCTCAAGGCCAGTCAAAAAGCCGTCAAATGCGGGTAGTTCGCTTTGTAAACTAGCTGCTTGATAGCTAAACAGACTGATGTCATATTCAAACTCAGTGTAGAGCGAATCAAAATCTGTAAAGTTAGACGCCCATAGACTGACACTTAAGGTATCACCTACGGCTACGTTATTAGCACTTAGCTCAATATCAATTAAGCCTGCGTTAGCTTGCATACTTAATGTTGCACTTAAAACTAAGGCCATACTGGCGATAAATTTTTTCATTGTTATTTCCTATTTATATTTAATTAAATTGCGCAACGAGCGCGTGTACACATCGTCATCAAAACTCGGGTATCAAGCACGTTAACCACGCCGTCTTTATTGAAATCAAAACTGATATCAATAGCTTGGCGTTTTTGAATGGCTAAGGTCATGGCGCGAATGTCATCAGCATCCACATCACCGTCTTCGTCCCAATCACCCGCAACTGCTTCTTCGGCAAAGATCAATTGGGTAAAGGTAAATGAATCACCAAACCACATCCATGCTCGTTTAGAGCTGGTTGCTTGTACCCGAATGGTATGTGTACCGGCGGTAATGTAGGTGCCTTCAGTTAATTCAAAGGTTTCGAAGATTGCTTGTGACGTGGTGTAAATCGGCGTTTCTTGCACAAAATTACCGTCCACAAACAAACTTGCATTGGCTAATAACTCAGCGCCAGATGCCAACATTTCGATGCGGTAAAAATCAGAGGTTGGGAAATTAATAACATAATCAACCCAGTCTGTGGTTTGCACACTATCGATTACTGTGTGTCTATCAGTTGGAATGCCACGTTCGCCAATAATGACACCTGCTGGCGAAAAGTCGCCGCCAGTTGCGTCAAAGGCTTCAGCTTCGATGGTAAATGCTGCGCCATCGGTTGCGTCGCCTGGATTGACTGGGTCTACTGGATCCACAGGGGCAGCCACAATATTGATCGGGAATACACCCGGAATACTGTAATCAGTGCCATCCGTTGAATTAAACACGGCATACAAGTAATAGAAATTACCGTTTGGCAAATCGGCTGTTGGTGTTACATCGGCCAAAGAAAGCGTAGCACTGGCTGTGCCTTCAGTTTGGGCAATGGCACTTGCATCATAGGCAACAACATCTTTGACTATGGTGCTCCAATCGCTGGTCATTTCACGCAGTAAAAACTTAATACCACCATGTTGGTTGGTAACGGTTTGATCACCACCAGCATGATAATTGGCACTCACGCTGATACTGCTGCCTACTTCATAGGTGGCATTACGATATTTATTGTCATCATCCAAAGCGAAAGAAGCATCGACTGGGTCTACCGGATCAACGGGATCTGTGGATTCAGCCACGATATTAATCGGGAAGACACCTGGGATCTTATAGTCTGTGCCGTCTGATGAATTAAATATTGCAAACAAGAAGTAGAAATTGCCGTTAGGTAAATCAGCTGTTGGTGTTAAACCTACTAGCGATAGCGTGGCACTTGCGCTACCCGATTCTTGACCAATTGCGCTGGCATCAAAAGCTAAGACATCATTGACGACCTGACTCCAATCACTTGTCATTTCACGTAGGAAGAATTTAACGCCACCTTGGTTTAAGGTAACTTTTTGGCCTGTACCTGCATGGTAATTAGCACTGACAACAATATTGCCACCCACTTGATATGTGGTATTACGGTACTTGCTAGCATCATCCAATACTAATGAGGCAGCAACCGGATCGACTGGATCAGTGGGGTCTGTTGGATCAGTAGGATCACTAGGCCCATCAGGATCAGTTGGCGGTGTTAAGGCGCTTAATAAAACAAAACGCATTTTATCCGCATTCCATTGCCACTTGGCTTCAGCACCTACACTTTCAATGCGAATGGTATGTAAACCTTCACTAGGTACTAATAAGCTATTAGTCACTACCGTACTTTGCATAACATCCCAATCACCCGTGGTAGGCAGTTCAGCCGTGCCAGCAGATTGGCCATTGATGTAAACTGTGACGCCATTACTTGGTGCTGTTGGAGTACCCGCATCTAAAATTAGACGATAGACACCTTCTTGCGCAAAGTTAACACTGTATTCAGCCCAATCACCACTTTGGTTATTATTGATGCCTGTGGCACTGACCGAGAAACCACCGTAAGGACCACCGGTATTGCTCAGAGTTTCAGCTTCAACCACAAAGCCGGTATCCGTAATTCCACCTTCATTAAGCACACTGACAATAATACTTGCGGTTAGGCCTCCATCAGCAGCAGTAGCTGTAATAGTAGTAGTACCTGCGGAGACACCTGTTACCAAACCTGAGGAATTAACACTCGCAATATTAGTGTTAGCAGAGCGCCAAGTTACGGCAAGATTAGTGGCATTACTTGGGGTAAAACTTAGGGGCACTTGATAACTACCGGGTAATACAATCACACCAGTTGAAGGTACATCAAGGTCAGTTAGAGATTGGCTAACAACGCTAATATTTACCGAGTCACTCGCACCACCATCCACGGCTGAAGCAGTAATAGTCGTGTTGCCATCACTTAACGCCGTGACTAAACCACCACTACTTACTGTTGCCACAGCTGGGTTAGACGAAACCCAATTTAGCTTTTTGTTGGTCGCATTGAAGGGTTCCGTACTCACATTAAGTTGCAATGTTTCGTTAACCGCTAAATTTGCATCAGCATTACTAATATCCACTGAACTTAATTGAATAGTGACCACAGTCACTTGATGCTCTGCAACATAGGACCCATCAAGGGTAGTCCCTCTGATAGTTGCAGTACCGCTGCCAGTCCCCGTCACTAAACCATTTTGATCAACCGCAGCTATAGCTACATTTGAGGTCGTCCACTTCACTGCTTTGTTACCCGCCGTTAATGGCAATACATCAGCAGTTAAGGCTATCGACTCTTTAATGTTGACCGAGCTTGCACCTGTTATTGATAAAGAGCTAACTGCATCACAAGGAGCACACACATTGGCATTAGTACGTGTTGCAGCTTTACTCATATCCCACACAGATATACTCACCGCAGTGAAGGCTTGGGCTAAATTAATCCTAGCTTCAATGGTGTTATCTTCTTGCAAGTACTCAAGGGGAATAGGAATTTCGATTAAGTTAAGTGCAACGCCATTGGCATCAACTTCTGGCCCCATAAAGTCTAAATGTTCCGTCGGAACACCTGCAGTATTTGGGTTGACTTCTCTAGGTACATTTAAGGTATGACCGTTGATCGTAAAGTTGTTTAAATCAGCGCGTACATTAGAGGCATGGAAGGGGTACATTTTTGCAGCAATACGTAAGGTTGCTTCACCCTGCACTGGCACATTTACGCCGTTAACATGAGCCGTTACCGCATTAGCATGCACACGATGCACTTGACCTTTTGCCGCCTGACCTTTACCTGCGCCAGACAAACTTTCGCTGTAGTATTTATCTTCCTTAGATAGCTCACTGATTTGAATATCATCGTTGTATTCGATATCCAACACTATGGTTGAACCAGGCTGTAAAGTGACTGATTCAGGTAGTTTATCCAGTACCGCTTGGGCTAAAACACCGCGGCCTAAATTTACTGGGCTTAAACCTTCGGCTAAATAGGAGTGTTTCATCTTAACGCTATTAACGCTATTGCTATTGGCCCCAAGGAAAGCAAGGTCAACGGGAATATCGTACCATTCAAGGTTGTTAAGAATTAAGTAAGTGTGGTTACCGTCAACATAGGCATCTACCTGAATATCGGGATCACTTGAGTGAGTATCAACACGGGTTCCTTTTACATCTGCCCACAGTTCATACCATTGAATTTTATCGGTGACGTACCACTGGGCTTCTTCCGAGAAAAATGCGGGTGATTTTGGCTCGTCAGTTTGCAATAACGACGGCTCATAACGTACTACTGTGCCATCTGCCGTCACACCTGCGCCCCACGTCGCTTTTACCGGTGCAAAGGGCATAGACTTCACAATTTGTGACGGACGGGTTAATAACTGCATAAACATTTGGTTAAAAGTACGCACATGTAACCAATCAGCATAACGATAATCATTGCTTAAAAAAGCAACGTTAGAATGTTGTGCAGTTATGGCGCCGTACTCAGAAATAACCCAAGGTTTAAGGTTTTCTTTACCATTTACTTGAGCGTCATACCATTCCACCATGTCTAGTACGGCTTCGGTTGTCATGCCACGACGAAAAGTACCATTTTTAGGATTGTCACCCATAGGCACCCAGTCGTATAAATGGATGGAGTAAAAATCCATGTTGTCACCGGCGGCATCCATAAAACCTTTCCACAGGTAATCCCATTGGTAAAAGTCGTTTTTACGCACGTCCCAATGCACAGATTCGGTAACATCTTGTAAAAAGTCTTCTAACTCGCCTGCTTCATAAGCATAACGACTACGTACAGCGTTTTGTTGAGTGGCAAAACGCTCTGATAAATCTGGTTTATCTAAGTCATGCAAACCCCATGTCATGCCACCAACCAGCGGACGTTGACCTTCAGGCAAGCGGCTACGTAATTCGTTGGCTACAAGATTATGATATTCAAATATTTGTTCAAAACTTGACATTACAAAGGTACGGCCAACGTTAACATCCATATCGGGCTCGTTAATAACTTCCCAATACTTTGGCATTAACACGCCACTGGACTCACCGTCTTTACGGAAAAATTGGTCGAAGTATTCCCCTACCCACTCAGCTCCATCTTCAATATGTCTTAAGATATATTTACCCGCTTCATCATCTTTACCGGCTAAATCATTTGGCCAATAAGACTGAGTTGGGAAAGGCCCATGAGGCGTGATACCCATAATCATTTCGCTACTTCTTGACTCGTAAGCGCGCAATGATTCCGGCAGATTGTCGTACATGTTGTCTTTGTGCCACTGACCAAAATTGGCCATGTCATTAAGATCAGGCTTACCTAAATTAACAGGATCTTGAGCGGTCGCTTTAAAAATCCATGAGGCCATACCATTATCGCGACCAAAATATACGTCTAGGTCATTCATCAGGTAATTCATCACATCCTCTTCACCCTTCCAATCGCCTTCGGTTAGGTTTGAGTGAACAGTAATGTGTTTTTCCCGATTAAAATCAGACACCCCTTTTACTTCATGCTTGATATCAAGGTTGATATCAACCTTCACCGACGCAGCGTTTACC
Source organism: Paraglaciecola hydrolytica (assembly GCF_001565895.1). Lineage (GTDB taxonomy): Bacteria > Pseudomonadota > Gammaproteobacteria > Enterobacterales > Alteromonadaceae > Paraglaciecola > Paraglaciecola hydrolytica. The sequence continues at coordinate 106,052 of NZ_LSNE01000005.1, read as the reverse complement.
GAGTTAACGCATAAGCCAAGTGACGTAGCAATAGCTAAACTTAATAATTTTCTCATATGCTCCCCTTGTTGATGTGAGCTAAGCCACATCTTCCTACTGTTGTCATTTATAAAAACCAACCTGATTTGGGTTGGTAATAGACGCAACAAACTCACAATTCACTTTTTATAATGGTCTTTGTTTAAGCTAAACATTTATTAAAAACCCAAAGTTAAACAGTGTGAGTTTGTTTTCTCAAGTTAATTATCATTCAATTAATTGTTAACAATTAACCAACAAGAGACGCAAATATATAACACTTCCCATCTAGATAGAATAATAAATAGTCAACTATTAAGTATTTATTGTTAACTATTTGTTTTTTAATCATTAATAAATTGAGTAGAACAAAGACGGTATTACCAGTGACTTAGTTAATATTTTTGATATCAATCAACGTAAAGAAAAATGGCAAAAATAGAGAATGACACGGTAACCGCGAGACTTTTTTTAGGCAAAAAACAGTTTAGGCAAGAACCTAAATAGAGAGCAGAATTTCTAGCTAGATTGCTGTTTCAAAGGACTTGGTAAGTACATTTATTGTGAACCTATCGCTTAATTATTTACCCTTTAGCAACCCAATTGAGCAGCAATGGTAAGGGCGGTGTCTTGGATATACTTTATCAGCTCAGCTTGGTCTATTTTTGTGCCTACACTGGTATTGAGAGTCGATACCGCTAAAGCCGCAATGACTTTGCCTTCAGGCTCCCCCACTAAGGCGGCAAAATCATAAACACCTTCAATAAATGGGTTTTGTTCAATCAAATAACCTTGGGATTTTATATCTTCAAGTCCACTAAACATGGCTTGTTGTTGCTGTGCGGTAAGTGAAGCATAGTCTTGGTCACGCTCAAGGATCATGGCGCGTACCGCATCATTACTATTGGCTAACAGTATTTTGCCCGGCGTTGAACTGCGGGTCGGAAATAATGCCCCCTCGGTTATATTGATCGATACTGGACTTTGGCTCCTCGCCTGAATGATCACCATAGTTTGACTTTGATAAAGCATACTTAAGTGACAGGATTGGCCTATCTTAACCGCCAAATCTTCCATATAAGGCAAGGCACATTGACGCATTTGGTCGATGGGTGAAATGCTGCGAGACAAATTATACAGTTTGAACGACAGACGATAACGCCCAGAAAGTTCATCTCTGAGTAAATACCCTCGCGCTTCTAGCCCCACTAATACCCGATAGATTTCGTTAGCGCTACGGCCCAGACCAAGTGCAATTTCTGCTTGTGAGCGGGGTAATTCCTGACTGACTAAGTATTCAATAATATCCAAGCCTTTATCTAAGGCAGGTACTGCATATTTGTTGGCATTTTTATTGTTATCTTTTTCGTTCAAGCCATTTCACTCCTAATCTTTATTAACCCTTGTTCGCTCAACACGATATAGCAACGAGCAATAGAGTACCAATATTTACCCTTCATCACGCGCGGCGTCCGCTTGAAACTGCACGTTTGTTGGCTGCCCTCATTCGCCACATTCCGCAACCGCGTTGCACTTAATAAACTAAGCTCATGGGATCTCACTCATTTACCGCCGTGCAAATTCCAATAATTTTGGGTATATATAACGAAGTTCCTACAAACTTTTGCTCACATAAATAATGTATTGCCGTATTATCTGACGTAGCATTTAACCGCATGAATTATTTTTATTTAATCAAGTCCGCAGTGTCATTGGCTACTTTTTTTAATAAGTGCATAAATTTTAGTTTGAGATCTTCATCGGACACTTTGTCAATCATGGGGTGATGGTGTTCGGGGTGTAATCCATGACCATTAAACAATAATGTCCAACTTTCTTCTAAAAAGGTGTCGTATTCTCTGATGGATATATGGCCTAGTTGTTTGAATAGGGCGATTTTTTCTTGTAATTCTTGTGGGATCTCCACATTTCGACAAGCATCCCAAAATTGTTCTCCTTGTCGTCCGTTTAACAGATAGTGTGCAAGCTGGAAGTTAGATAAATTTTCAACATATGCTTTTAAGCGTCTGGCATAAATATCAGCTTCTAACTGACAACTTGTGCTGGTTGGAAATACGCCCCTAAGTTCGACTAAGCTTAATAACAATGGTTGTAAGTCCAAAGCATCATTTTGATCTAGTGTTGCCACTGCATTACCAACAGCTATACAGTTGCCAACCCAAGGTTTTTGCAGCATGCCACACATTATGGTGTCTTCGGGCAAATCGAGGAAACTCACGCCAAGTAGCCCTGATACTTCCGCTAATACCTCTGTTTTGTTAGTGTATTTGGAGGAATAACATATTTTCATTCCGGTGCGATTTTGCAATGGATATAACCCATACCAGCCGTTTGAAAATGCAGTCATCAAACTGAACGAGGGAGTAGGTTCAAATGCTTTAATACTGGTGGTAATGACCCGATCACACAGAAAAGTCTCAGACCAAGGGATAAAATTAGCCTTGTCTAATGGGTTGATAAGTACTCTTTGTGAGCCCGATGCATCAATGAACAGGTCTGCTCTAACTGTGCTGTCGTCAGCTAAAGTGATTGAACTAATCTTTTTATTGCCATCGCTACCTGCCTCTGTGTTAATCGCTTTTATGTTCGCTTGTCTATGTTTTACTCCCGCAATCAGAGTCGCGCGAGCTATAGCAGCAATGTAATGTTGTGCCGATAGGTTATAACCAAAATTGGGAGGATTTTTATGTGGAAGAAGATGTTTGTACAAGTCTATCGAAGGTAGTTTTGTTGCGTTTGCACCTAAACAAAACTCGTGCAGGGAAACATTTAAGCCTGCTTCCGTTGCTTTTAGCCAATATTGATAAAAATCGATACTATTGAAATTGATCCCTATTTTCTCATAGGCATGTTTAAAATCTTCCTTGTCTGGGTTCCAAAAGACAAATTTTTGCGCAAAAAAGTGCTGTGCTTTAGTGCTCTTTACTAAATTTTCTTCGTGTGCTCCCAATACTTTATGTAAGTTCTTTACGCTGGGAAGCACACTATAAAAATCATCTGCTGAGATACTTGACGGTATTTCTATTAGTTCTATTTCTACGTTCTGGTTTTCTTTATTTAATCCGGATTTTAAAAATAGCGCTGTAATCCATGCATCTGCATCTTTACCAACTATGGTGATTCTCTTTATAGATTCAGACATGAGTTACTCTTTTACTTTAGCGGGACAGTAGTTTTGCAGAAAAATGTTATGACGCGGTACTTTATAAACAGACTCTTCGATTTCTGCTGCAAATTCTTCGAGCTGTTTTTGTATTTCGAGCGCTGACATACCTCGGGTAAAGGGGTCAATCTCTTTTGGTCTGAGGCCTTGACCATGTAACACAGATAACCAACTACCGTGATTAAACAGCCCATATTTGTAAGTGTCGATATAGCCTCGCTGCTCAAAGAGGGTCATTTTTTCTTTTAAACTATCGGGCACAGACATATTCTGACAATATCGCCAAAGCTCAGAATCATTACGTTGATTTTGATGGTAATGAAGAATCAAAAAGTCTCGAATTCGATCGTATTCATTGTCAATGTTCCGATTGAATTCATTTGCAATCACTTCTTTATTATTCAAAGGAAACAATCGTAAAAAAGACGTTATTGCTGTTTGAATAAGATAAATACTAGTGGATTCTAAAGGCTCTAAAAAGCCACTCGCTAAACCGATGCCGACACAGTTTTTATTCCATGTTTTGGCATACCTGCCAGCTTTAAATTTTAATACTTTAGGATCTGAAAGTGGTTTTCCTTCAATATTGGTAAGCAAAGAATCCATTGCTGCTTGTTCGTTTATCATGTCGCTACAATACACATAACCATTTCCGGTTCGATGTTGCAGCGGGATTTTCCATTGCCAGCCGGCTTCCTTGGCCGTAGAGAGGGTATAGTTGGGAATGGTTTTTAGCTTTTCAGTAGGAGCCGCTATGGCTCGGTCGCATATAAGCCATTTCGACCAATCCTCGAATTCTGTTTGTAAATTATCACCTAGTAAAAGGGAACGAAAGCCAGAACAATCAATAAAAAAGTCACCAGAAATGACTTGGCCATCTTTCAGTGTCACACTTTTTATATCGCCAGATTGAACATGATTAGACACAGTTTGAATCATTCCTTCAATACGAGTTACCCCAAACTGCTCACTTATAGAACGTAAATACTGCGCATATAAAGTCGCGTCAAAATGATAAGCATAACTGTACGTGGACTTTATTTGGTTTGGATCTTGTGCAGGAAGTTCAAACTTGTTATTCAGACATAACTGAATAGCATAGGACAACTGTGGTAAAGACAAAAAGGCTGAATCTTGATTTGCCAGTGCCCATTGTTGGTAGATATTGTTACCTTTGGCTTTATTGCCGTACTGACCAAAGGGGTGAACATAAGAATTGCCAATGCTTCCCCAGTCGTCAAACTTAATGCCAAGCTTTACTGTAGCATTAGTTTTTTGCATCATATCTTGTTCGTCAATCCCAACAAATTTATTGAATTCTTGTAGCTGAGGTAACGTTGCTTCACCTACACCCACACTGCCGATTTGCTCGGACTCAATTAAGATAATCTGAAGTTGTTTTGCTGAATATAAATGGGAGGCGGCTGTGGCAAACATCCAACCAGCAGTACCACCCCCTACAATAACTAATTGATAAGGTTTATTCATAAGGTAAAAAAAGTAGCACTATACTTTCCATTGAAAGACTCCGTAGAAAAATTACGTAGAAAGCTCCCGTGGATAGATGTAGTGCCACTCATACAGTTCCTAAAAACTAAAAATTAACACGTAACGATGCGGTATAACGTGTATCACTTTGGTTGGTTGAATAGGGTAAACGTAAACCACCAGCAGAACTGTCAAACACTTGTTGTGTCAATACTACCTCAGCACCAGTCAGGTTTTGAATTGAAAAGTTCACTTCATATGTTTCGTTTATTGTGTACTTTGCTGACGCATCAAGTTGGCCATAATCATTCTGCCAAACCGGATAAGCGATACAACAATCAGAGTTAGTTATTAGGAATTCATCACGCCAGTTGTAAGCAAATCTAGCTTCAAATCCATCCAGTTGATACATCAAAGTCAGGTTATAGGACTTATTAGACAATCCTTCTAGAGTGGAGACTTCCAATGTATCAGGTGCTTGTCCGGCGTTGATATCACCATCATCTGAAGCACTGTTTACCCCGGTATTTTGCACCCCTTTATTTTTGATATAGGTATAGTTTGCTTGCACACCTAAACCACTAAATGGAGCAGGTAAAAAATCAAACCATTTAGTACCCTGAATTTCAAAACCGCTAAATTCGGCACCATCACCGTTAACTGGACCTTTAACCGCTACAGTTTTGGTTATGCCATTGTTGGTCATTTCTCGATTGTAGGTGCCCAATTGGATATAGTCATCAAACTCTTTGTGGAACACTGCTAACGAAACAGACGTAGCTTGTGAATAATATTCAAAGCTTAAATCCGCTTGTTTTGCTGTGATAGGTTTTAAGCCAGGATTAGATGCATTTGCTGAATAGATTAGATTGGCACCAATTACTTCACCATTGCTATCTTTTAACCAATTTGGATCATTTGGGTTGTTTGGATTTGGGGTGGAATTACTGACACCTATATAGTTGCGCAAACTACCTATATCAGGACGAGACATAGCTTTAGACAAAGCAAAACGTGTTACGAAGTTGTCAGTGACATCCATTTTTAAATTAAAGCTAGGTAGTACATGACTATATGATGCGCTGCCACTACCTTCAAATGATGCGCCATTGGCAAATGCAATATCGTCAGGATTGAGATAACAACCTAGCGTTTTATCGATTTCAAGTGGCGGGGCTTCAGGATCTGGACTAGTTCGAGGCTCACACTTACGTAGCGTTTCATTAATAAATGGATAGGCCTCACCACCACTACTGTAAGTATCTGTTTGAATATAACGTACTCCAATATTACCCGTTAATTGTTTATCGAATAAGGTAAAGTTGTCACCGCCAAAGTTCACTTGTATATAAGCAGCCGTGGTTTCCTCTGATACATCAATCATTTCTGCAGGTTTGAAACAAGTGCCAGGAATTTCATCTGAACGTTTTACTCCAATGTTTGAACAGATAGGCTCCCACTCACTACTAGGAATTCCAGTAACGCTGGCACCCATAGTATTTTTCCAGTTTTTCATGGCATTAACGTCAGGTATTACAAATAAGTTATTGCCGTCTGCGGTAGTAAAATCGCCGTATTTAGACTCCCACTCTTTAATTACGTATGTATCGGGGTATCCCATGAAATCGTATTCTTCATCATTGAATACACCACTGGTAGGCGCGCTGTCTAAGTTATAAAATGCGGCAGTGTGACTCCAAGTATTAACAACTGAAGCCCAGTTGTTGGCACGGTTAACTTGTTGAGATCGATCTGCGTAGCGGACTCCCACTTTCACTGTATCAATAAATTCGTTGTGGACATCAAATACCAAATCTGCTCTAGCAGCAAACTCAGTACCCTCACTGTCTTCGTACATATCCATAATGTTGTTTAAATAATAGCTATTGGGATTTGCATAAACGCCTTGTCCTGCATCGAGTAAATTGACGTTAGTTGGATCGTTGAATATGACTTTTATTTGTTCGCCGGTGAGATCGATATATCCGTCGGTATAAGAACTAAATCCAGCCGTCATACTGTAGTCATCATTGGTAGCGTCAATATGCTGAACATCAAAACTGGCATGGATATCATCGGCAATATGCCACTTTAAATTTAAACTAAAATCTTCAGTCACGGTTTTACTGTCGAAGAAGCCCGCACTAGTACCCATTCCAATCGCTTTTAGTTCTGGACTACATCCTGCCCAGGCATAACAGGCATTAATAAGGGGCTCACCGTTTGAGTTAGTCGAAAATAACGCTGTTTCACCGTCGGGATTACCAACCCAGCCCATACCTTGAACTAGTTGACCGGTTTGGAAAAAGCCACCTTCGTCAAACATCAATGGATCTGTACCTTCTGCAGGTACAACAATTGCGTTGGAGCCATCACCACCTGGTGTCGCTTCTAATTGTAAGCTTTTTTCAAAAAACGGGTTGCCTAATCCAACGGCAACACTGCTGCCAGATCTCTCTTGTTTTTTCTGGGAGCGGTTATATTGGAAAGTAGCTACAAACTCTCCCTCAAGATCTTGCCATTGTAAAGCTAGCGAAGTACCAAGACGCTCTCTTGCATAGAGGTCGTCAGAAGCATAAGCATTATCTGGTATATAATGAATTGAATCAGGATTGTCACCATAAACGCCACGATATTTGATAGCTCGACCAACACGGGATGACTGTGACGTTGCATCTATATCTGAATAAGCGATATTGGCCATAATACCGAACTCACCCATATCTGTATTAAAACGAGTTGTATAAATGCCGGATATTTCAGGTGTTGTTGAACCAGAGAGATCACTGTAGTTAGAACTAAGCGTCACTACTTTAACATCGTTTTCACTATCAAACGGTAAGCGTGTTTTTAAATTAATTAAGCCGGCAATACCACCTTCAATTAACTCGGCTGTTTGACTCTTATAAATGTCAATGCCGCCCATTAATTCAGGGGAAACATCGCCCCAACTTAAACCACGGCTTGAATTAGCACTAAAGCTGTCACGGCCATTAAATTCACTTCTTACATGCGAAAGTCCACGGACTAATACACCAGAAGGTTCAACTGAGAATGCTTGGGTATCGGTACGAGTACCAAAACGTTCCACTGTAATACCCGGTACACGTTGTAGTGCTTCAGCTACTGATTTATCGGGTAAACTTCCGATATCGGCAGCTGAAATGGAATCAATAACTGTGTCTGAATAGCGTTTTAAATGCTGAGCTGCGGTGATGTCGGAACGCATGCCTTTAACTTCGATTACTTCCGTTTCATCTTGTTCGGCTTGAGGTGACGCGTCATTTGTTTCTTGCCCAGCTGCTGTGGTACAAATTCCCATCATCGCCAGAGCTAATATTGATTTTCTAAATACAGGTGCTTTCTTTGTTTTTGTCGCCATTATGACTTGCCTCTTGTGTGTTAATTTCGTCACCTGCACCGCTAAATATTGGTACAAATAACAGTCCTAAATAACAATCTCCACTGACTCAAACTAGCTAGAGTGAACTGGAATCGTTTACATTTTTAAACCAATTGCATTGATGCGATGTACCTGAGCCATAAAGTGATTCCAGACTTAGCTAATTACAGGTATTGCTTGGCAAGCCTAATGAGCTTGTAGGCAAAGATTGCTGTTTGTGTGGAAAAACATTTGCTTTATTGCACATGCTTTTAAGTCGATTAAAAAGATGTTGTTGCATACCCAAACCTGTCCACAGCAGATTTATGGATGCTGTTGTTTCCTTCGCTTGATGCGCTCATACCAACAAATGGGGGGGCAGTGGCAGCAGCAAACTTTAGGTTTGTACTGCCACTGTTTTCATCCGGCCAGGACAAAATCGGTTTTATAGCTTTTACTAGTTGTGCCGCCATGGCTTCGTGAGCTTCGACTTTAGGGTGCCAATCGCAGCCCAATTGCGATTGGGGTGGATGCTCCACCTGAACAAAATGAACTTGAATATTACCCATATTCACTTGCTCTTGAGTAGCTCTTTGCAAGCGCTCTATAACCAGATTAGAAGAGCTATCTGCCAGTAAAAATAGTGGCAGTTGCCCATAAGCATTATTCACCTGACGGATCAGATCGTGAATACCCTGAATAAATGTCTCACTAGATGGAATGGGATCAGTGCTGTGGTCATTAGTCCCTAACTTAATGACAACAGCATCGGGTACCCAAGTAGTAAAATTCCACAGTAGATCCGAGCGAGTAGCCAAGGTGCGATTATAAAAAGTGGGCACAGGATCTGGGCTGGTGGTATTAATATCGCCGTAATTACGCACAGCACCCTTGCCCGATACGGCGATGGAATGACTTTGTGCTCCGAGAACTCGAGCGGAAATTGGCGCATAGGACAAAAAGCTATTTTCGTAAGGACGCAGATTACCAGCACAATCTAGTCCTGGACCTTCATTGCCATAACCTACAGTATAAGAATCGCCAATGAACTCGATTTTATGTATTGGCGGCGCAGGCAGTTCCAGCAGTTGCCCCCCATTGGGCAGATTGAACCCTAGAAATCGACCGACTCCAAAGTTAGAGCCGGTACGTTTGGTTAAAAGTACGTGATGGTCGCCCACAGGCAAGTTTAGCGCATAACGCTGTACACCATTTTTAGTTGAAAGCACCTGAGAAAGTTGGTTATCAATAAAGATGTTGTAATCGTTGTTGCCATCTTCAAGCTTTAATTCTACCAATGGGGCGTTGGTTCTGAATTCGATTTGTGTATTTGGCCAGTCGTAAACCGCTTCGTCGGCACTAAGAGAAACACGTCCAGTGTAACGAATTCGAACATCATTTGGCGCTATAGAAAGAGCCTCAGTAACAGCAGAAGAGCTCGAATTAACATTATTAGGCAGTGAGCTACTGGGATTGTTACTGCCGGCACCACAACCAAGCAGTCCAAATACAGCCATAACAACTATAGATATAGATGTTGCCATTGGCTTTTGAGCTTTTATAAACATAGATTTCACATTGCCTTGCTATTGTTGTTATCAAAAAGATAACAAATTCCAATGCTCAGCAAATTAATGCGAATAAATGTAAATGGCTTGTTAATGGTGCAGAATTACTGTCACTTTGCAGATTATTCAGCTATTTGTGCAGATTGTTCAGATTATCCATATTATTTTTATGCCCCTCACCTCGGTATTGGGAAGGAGAGCAACCAAACTCTTTGTTAAAAAGCCGGTTAAAGTAGGACAAGCTGCCATAACCGACAGCAAAAGCGGTTTCAGAAACGGGCATCTGTTTTTCAG
>NZ_LSNE01000005.1:94471-95979 GCF_001565895.1 Paraglaciecola hydrolytica | reverse complement strand
TAGACGAGCGGCTTCAGTCAAACGTAATTTATTGAGGAATCCGCTAAATGTCTGTCCGGTTCTTTCCTTTAAGAGTTCATTAATTTTGGTGCGGTTAATACCAAGTACACTAGCAGAACCTTCAAGGCTCAGTTCAGCATCTGAATAATTTGACAATAAATAGTCCAGCAATTGGGCTATTTCACGTTCGCGTTTGGAGTCCACATTTAACTGCCGGTGAGCTATTTCCTGATAGGTCGTTGAGCTTCTATTATTTAGTGCATCTCGGAAAATCACCATAATAAAAGCCAGCCAAATCAATACGAGGCTCACAATACCTACAATAATCATTGTCCAATTGCGACCCTGTAAGACCAATTCCTCTACCGTGACAGAACTGAGTACACCTACCGGGCTTTGGTTGGTGCTACTTAATGAAATTTCTCTGACCTTAGTAAGAGTGTTTTGTTGGTTTGACAGATTAAGTCCTTGAATCTGCAACCACCATTCGGGCGTATTGAGCTGCGATAAGTCGATAACAATATCCTGCCACGATTCACCGCAGCTAAAAATACTTTGTGCCATACGAAAAGAGCTTACGTCCGCAAAGTCTGAAACATTATCTTCGTATAGATGAAACACAAATTTCAATTCATTCTGCGGTTTGCAGCGGATCCTGAGTTTTGCCGTTGAATAAGCTGTTAAATCTAGCAAGATGTTTGGAGTACTCGGATCTTCAAAGACTAAATTGAAAGAAGCATAGGCATATAGGTAGTGCCGAGAGAGGGTAAAATCGAAATTCAGGTGGTAAATATCCTCATGCACCACCATGCTTGAATCGCCACCTTGAATATTGTCAGCTGAATATAATGGTTTCCAGGGAAACGTACTATCAGGAGCAGGAAACAAGTTCACCTCTATTGTAGCAAAACGGATAACAGTCAAAATGATGATTACTGAAGCACTGCAAGCTGCAATTGCCACGTATCTTAAAGGTGTTTTTTGAAACATCTTGCCGAAATATTCCTATTAAATTAAAAATAGCACCTTAAATAAACAAAAAATGCTATCGAGTTTCTTACTAATAATCTGCAACAAGAGTTAGTCACGAGCTCATCTAAGAGTCAAGCCAAGTCCGAATTTGTAATTGCTTAAAAACGTTTTTCGTTAAAACTTGTAGTGGTTTTATGGTATTCCGTTAATTGGCAATAATTCAATACTTTTAGCAATAATCACTGCAAGTTTACTAAATAATGAAAACACCTCAGTTTAATTAGCAAAAAATCGATAAAATATAGGCATTTAGCTGGATGAAAACGATTTACATATCAATTTGTTATTTAACTCTATATTCGCAGATATTCTTTTGTGGCAATAGTATCGCCAGCAACGGTATCCGGGGTACTTAGCTATCCGTAATTAGTATCGAAAAAACCTTAAAAAAGATTAAAAAAGATTAAAAAATTATTTTTGTTGGCTGCGCTCACTCACCATGATTTATTAAGTAATAGCACTTAGTACGATTAAGC
>NZ_LSNE01000005.1:93657-94331 GCF_001565895.1 Paraglaciecola hydrolytica | reverse complement strand
TATGGGGTCTCACTCATTTGCCGCCGCCGTGCAAATTCCAATAATTTTGGGTACAACCTTTAAACAGTTCTATTTGCAGCGTCATTTATGCTGACTTAATGGCAAAGAAGTCACTTTAAACCCACCCCACCAACATTTATATTTAAATACTGCATTCATATAGGAATAATATCTTGCATTATTTTAGCAGCACTCTATCATTGTTAACAATTAAACTTAAAAGATTTAACCATTTGGAGGCACTATGACTCAAATAAAATTAACAGACCAACAAAAACAAGACTACTTTCGCGATGGCTACGTGTTAGTAAAAGGCTATTACAACTCACAAGAAATCAAACGTCTGCAAGATGCCGCCTTTAATGACGACTCTTTGAATGCAAAAGCATGGCAGAAAAAAGATTCAGGCGGCGCTGTGAGTAAAGTGTGTTTGTGGCAAGAAACGGGTGATGACTTTTACAGCATGTTTTCTCGTGGTCGCCGTCTAGTGGATGTATGTGAAGATTTAATTGGCGAGCCGACTTATCACACTAGCACCAAAATTATGATGAAAGAGCCCTATGTAGGTGGAGCGTGGGAGTGGCATCAAGACTTCGGCTATTGGCATCGCGACAACCTTATGCTCTACCCCAAAGCCATCAGTGTCATGGTAGCGATTAACCGAGCTACCGAAG
>NZ_LSNE01000005.1:51628-93524 GCF_001565895.1 Paraglaciecola hydrolytica | reverse complement strand
AAAACGGTTGTTTACAGGTACTTAAAGGTTCACATCACCTTGGCCGTTTAGATCACAATAAAACCGGCGACCAAAAAGGTGCTGCCTTGGAGTTTGTGGAAGAAGCAATGAAATATCACGCCTTAATAAACGTAGAGTTAGAGCCAGGGGACGTCTTATTCTTCCATTGCAATTTGCTTCACAAGTCTAATCAAAATCGTTCCGCCGAACCACGTTGGTCAATGATTTGCGCCTATAACGCTATTAGTAATCAGTCTTTTAGAGAAAACGAAGCTAAATATTTTCCTCTTAACCGAGTTGAGGATGACGCGATTCTTAATTGGACACCTGACTTCAAAACTCAAGTCGCTTAATAGCAATTCAAATTAAAGGGGTAAAACGCAGGTTTTACCCCTTTTTTATTTATAAAGGTAAAAAACATGACTCGCCAAACCGAATTATTCCACCTTGAAAAACCGTCCTTGGTCTTACCCAAATCTAATATTGATCCTCACGGCATGATTGTCGGCGATGGCGATTTTTGTTATCGGGTAGATGCGCACTGGGGCCAATTAGATCCCACTAAAGTGCCTGTTGAAAACTGCCATGGACTCGATATGGACTCGCAAGGTCGCATTATCATGGTCACCGACAATACCAGAAACAACATCATTATCTATAACCAAGATGGCAAACTACTGGAAGCCTTTGGCAGTGAGTTTCCTGGTGGCCATGCCCTTAAAGTGGTACATGAAAACGGCGAAGACTTTTTATATGTGGTGGACAGCGGTTGGGTACTTAATCGCCACTGGGATGGCCATTCTACTGATCAGTGGGACTCCCCTTTTAATCGCGTAGTCGCGCAAGCCGGATTTATTGCCAAGTTAAGCATGAATGGTCGTTTGATTTTTACTATCGGTCACCCACAAACCATAGGCGTTTATCGTCCTGACCAGCCCTTCAGACCCACTGACATCGCCATTGCCCCCAATGGTGACTTGTATGTCACCGACGGTTATGGCTCAGATTATTTGCTGCAATATGATAGTCAGGGGCGCTTTATTCGTCATTGGGGTGGGCATGACAATCAAGATACTAGCCTTAATTTAGTTAACACCCACGGCATTGGTATTGATTTGCGCTTGGACAAGGAGCCTAAACTTATTGTGAGCTCAAGGGGAGAACGCTGTCTTAAGCAGTTTTCGCTCAGTGGTGACTATCTCGGTACTATCTCAGCTGCAGGCGCTTATATTGGTGGCCCAATATTTAAAGGCGAGCATTTTTATGCGCCAGTTTGCTGGTCGCACATAGATGGCAAAAATCAGCATGACTCGGGTTTTATCAGCATCTTTGATGCTAACAACCAAGTGGTAGCCAACTTGGGCGGCACTCAACCCGAATATATTGATGGCGTATTACAAGATATGCATAGCACCTGGGATGTGTTTAATCATTGTCACGGCCTGTGTATCGACAACGACGATAATCTTTATGTTGGCCAATGGAATGCCAAACAAAGTTATCCGATGAAATTAGTTAGAATATAATTCAGATCTACTTTTACAAACCTAAAATCAGTTATGAAACAACACTAACAACGATTATTGACGCCTAATGTGCTGGCACATTTATGTGTGCCACACCTAAGTCGATTGATGATAACGTGTTTAAATACACTCTTGTAAAAGCTTTTTCATCTAAAGACACAACTCCCTTAAGGGTAAACTGGCGGCTCCCACCGCTACTGGGCTGTCGTTTATTTCGGCCACAATGATTTCAGGCAAGGGTCGCTTAGCCCCTCGACGAAATTGCGCGTATACATCAATTCTGGGGATCACTTTTTCAGCAAGCGCTTTGGGTATGTGGCCGCCCAAAATGATTGCTTGGGTATCAAGTAAAGCGGAACAAGACGTCGCCACTAAATCCAAGGAATCTTGTACCTTATAAATCCATTCATCAACACCCGGCCAATTAATATCAAAGTTTTTACTCATGTCATAAATAGAGCCAACCTCGACGTTATTTTTTATCAGTATGCGTTTTAACAAGTCTAAGTTGGGGTGCACATATTGTTTAGGTGGCAACATGTCACCCAGCTCACCCGCATTACCAAAGGTACCGCGAAACATCTCGCCATTGGTGATCAACCCACCACCAAAAGCCGATGAAATAAACAAATAAACAAAGTTTTTATAGTTTCTTCCCACTCCGGCAATACCTTCTCCAGCCGCGGCAGCTGTTGCGTCATTGACAACCCAAGTGGGCAAATCAAAGCGGCTTGACATTATTTTAGCGATGTCGATCTCGGCCCATTCTTCTAAGGCATGGTGAGTATTCATCTTGCCATCCATAGAGCTAAAGAAACCTGAAATACCTACGCCTAAACCAAGGATTTTGTCTGAAGACACATGACAGTTTTGTATAATCTCGGCCACCAGACTTTCACCGTGCTGCAGCACATTTTCAATACTCATATCCGACATTTCATGCAGACGAGAACACATGACCTCGCCCTTAAAATTCATTAAAGTAACAGCAATAGCATCTAATAAAATCGATATACCAAAACTGTAAGCAAAATTAGGATTAGGCTCTAACTCTAAACCGGGTTTACCTCGTGCGCCCACGGGTACTTTATTCGCTTGTTGTAATACACCACCTTCAATCAATGAGTTGACTAAACGAGAAACTGTTTGTTGTGGAATACGGGTCAACTCCACAATACGGCTTTGGGTTATGTCTTTATTCCAAAATACCATTCTAATTATTTCACGTTCAATATCCTGAAATAATTTATTGCCTTTACCTAACTCGAACCCAGCCCGTAAATGATTACTGTTATTTGATGAAAGCATGCTGTTTTATTTTCCTTTTTAATCACGGCTAGGCTAAGGAAAAATTCCTGATAAATCAATCCGCTTCTTGCTCTGGTGGGTTAATCATGATCACCCTAAAGTCATTCATATTGGTTTGGGTAGGACCGGTTACCACCAAAGAATCGATAGACTTAAAAAAGTGGTAACTATCATGTTGACTTAAATAAGTACTTGGATTGATGTCTTTATGTTGGGCTTTTTCCAAGGTCCATTGATCAATATAGGCACCAGCAACATCCTGACTGCCGTCTACCCCATCAGTATCACATGACAATACACTAATTCCTTTCACACCGTTTAAGGCAATGGCCATGGCTAACAGGTATTCCTGATTAGGGCCACCTTCCCCACAGGCATCATTAACCGAAACCGTTAATTCTCCCCCCGAAAACAACAATATTTTTTTACCCTCTAATAGTAAGTTTTTAGCTATTACCGCATGTTGCGCTGCCACCTCTGCGGCTTCGCCTTGCTGTTCGTAATTGAGTACTTGCGTGTGCCAGCCTTGTTGTTTGGCTAATTCAATTGCACTATCAATGGCACTGTGAGCATTAGCAATTACTGAGTACTGACATTTAACTTCTTTCTTGTGTTGTTCAGCTATGTTACGGCTTAAATATTGGACAATCGAAGGCACTGTTGGCCAATGGTATTTTTTGAGAATAGCCAACGCTTGGGCGGGTGTGCTGTGATCAATTACGGTTGGACCAGAAGCAATCAGGCTTGGATCATCACCTACTACATCAGAAATAACATAAGTGTAAAATTCACTTTTTGCGGCAAGGGCTAAGCGGCCGCCTTTAACTTGTGACAACTGCTTACGTACCACATTCATTTCATCAATAGAGGCACCACTTCTTAACAAAAAGCGGTGCAAGGCTAACTTTTCTGCAAAAGAAACGCCTTCTACGGGTAAAGACATCAGCGCTGAACCCCCACCAGAGATTAGAAAAACGATGGGAATATCAGCGGGATTTTGAGCTGCCAGCTGCAATAAGGCTTGACCCGCCGCTAAGCTATTGTCATCGGGCACTGGATGTCCAGCATAAAGCACTTCTATGTTACCCGTGGGCAAATCGGTACCATAGCCATAACGCGTAACAACCTTACCAAAACAGGCATCACCATATTTTTTATATACCGCCGCAGCCATATCAGCCGCTGCTTTGCCGGCCCCGATAACACAAACTCCTTTGCTGGTATCAATGTTGTCTAGATGAATACCCAGACAAACGCTAGGCAGACAAGTAAATACAGCCCGATTAAATAATGACATTAAAAAAGATTGAGCATTTTCCATTTGACTGCACATTTCCTAAACAAAAAGTGAGGGGAGAAGTAGGCAAATCACTATCATAGTGACAAAAGCACCTAGCAAAATAACAACATCGGTTTTAGTTAAAATGGAATCGGCTTTTTCAAGGGTTAGTTCTGCTACAGACTTCTTAATCTCACCACCTAGTAGCAATTTCATCACGTAGGCCACAAATATTGCGCTAACAAAGCCAATGAAATTCCACCAAAACCAAAATATATTTTCCAAAACAAGCCAAACAAATATATTAATGGCGACTCCCATGATTAAACCTAGGTTGATGTGACGCGCGACTAATTTTTTATCTATCACCGCCAATAAAAACACCGCCAATATGGGTCCATAAAACACCGAGCCTACTTTATTAATGGCTTCAATCACGGTTGGTGCAATATCGCCAGCATATAGCGATAAAACCAGAGTAATAACCCCCCATGTTAAGCCTACATATTTAGCCTTTTTTAGGTACTCATGTGGTGCATAAGTTTTATTGGTTAAACGGCAATAGTCCTCAATACTCACGGCAGCCAGGGAGTTGATCGCTGAACTTAAGGACGACATGGCGGCGGCCAGAATTGCCACCACCAAAATACCAATCATGCCATGAGGTAAATAATTCAAAATAAAGATAGGCATCATCCAATCTGGATTTTCTGTTGGGATCTGCTGCATAAAGCTTGAGTCGCTCATTGCCAACGTACCAACGATTAATCCAGAAAAACAATACAACAAAGTGATTGGGAATCGTATGGTGGCATTGGCCAACATCATAAACTTAAGTTCACGCGTATTTTTTGCTGCCAGTGCGCGCTGTGCTTGGGTTTGATCACAACCATAATATGAGGCATACAAAACAAAACCACCAAAAATCATGGGTAATAAACCAAAACCTTCACCATCAAAACCAAAAGAGTCTGGCTTAATCGCTTGCAATCGGCTTGGATCAACTTGACTGACAAAGGCATCAACCCCACCCAAATGATACAAACCAAAACCAATACACGCGACAGTACCGAGTACGATGATAATCATTTGAATGGCATCACCGTAAACCACTGCTTTCATACCCCCTTGTAAGGAATATAAAACAGTAATGACGCCCGTCAGCACTATTGCCTGCCACGCTTCAATGCCCATGGTGCCCTGTAAAATTAAGGACACAGCGTAAATCATGATGCCCGTTGCAAAGGCACGGCTAAATTGAAAGACAAAACTAATTAAAATACGCGTAGAACGACCAAAACGCTGTTCTAGGTAATCATAGATACTGATAAAACCGGTGCGATAAAGGGCAGGCAAAATGGTGCTCAAGATGAGCAACATGGCCAAGGGCACGCCCAATTCATAGGATAGCCAGTGTAAGCCACCGCCTTCTCGTAAGCCCACAAAAGCAGGCGCTGACACAAAACTAATAGCAGAAAGTTGGGTCGCCATAACCGACAAGGTCAAAGCCTTCCACCCTAAGTTTCTGCCGCCAAGAAAATAATCATTTTTGGTTGTTTGCTGCCTAAAGCTAAATCCCATGGCGACTAACAAAACCAAATAAATAACAACTATGCTGTAATCAAAAATATTCATCAGTGTGTGATCACTCAATGGTAGCTAAACAGTCTGTTTTAAAATGTACCCACCTATTATGGGTACCGCCTAATTATTGAATACTTGCTCACGACGTCCTATATAAAAATACAAGAATGAAACCACCCTTATATTTTTATATTTAATCAGTCAATCAGCATTGCCATTCTAGAAGTCGTATCTTGCTGTAAGACTTATTCTTCGAGGTAATACAGGACGACCAACAAAATACTCAGCACCAGATACTTGGCTATTTGCTTGACGCGGAGAACCTTCAGTAATGCCTTCGTTATTAAACACATTCCAAACACCTAAACCTACGCGGATGGTTTGATTGTTGGCGAGCTCCCATGTATATCCTGCACTTAAGGTAGCGATACTGTGGCTATCTAACTCAACTGTATTAGCATCATTGGCGTAAGCATCACCAAAGTAGCTAACACCTAAGCGAGCGTCAACAAAGCCATTATCATAGCTAAGTGCGACGTTTCCAGTAAATTCAGGTTGTCTGCTAGGCTGATTGCCTTTGCTGTTACCCGCACTGAACTCAGCGTCTTGATAGGTAACGTTGCCTTCTAATACAACTTCATCAGAAACATTCCAACGGGTAATTACTTCTGCCCCAACGGTTTCAGTAGATTGTTCTTTCACTACCTCGATCAAACCACCTGAGCCATCATTTTCAAAATCCACTGTGCGCCTGTTGTCTAAGTTGGCCATAAATAACGACGCATCTATGTAGATTCCTCTAGGAAAGTATTTTAAACCAATAGCGCCTAGAGTAATGTCTTCGCCTTCATAACTTTGCGGCTCACCATTAGCGTTAAACCTAATACTTCTGATCTGTGGGAAGAAATAGCCTTTTGATGCGTTGGCGTAAAAGTTTAAATCCTGATTATCCATTTTATATAATGCTGCAGCAGAGAAAGCCGATTCCGTAGTGGCGACTTCACCATAGGTATAGCGACCACTACCTGTGGTATTAACTTGTAAGTTAGCTGCTAAAGTAGGGTCATCTGAAATAGTTACTACTTCACTACCTTCTGATTTAGAGGTACCTTCAGCTCGCTCGATACGCATACCTAAGTCAAAGGTCCAGCGTTCGTTTTCAAATTGATCCGTAATATAAAAAGCCATACGGTTACTAGTCAGTTTATTGTTGGTGTAGCTAATACCCGGTCCCACCACACCATTACGTGAATATTGCACCACATTACCAACGGTATCAGTAAAAGATAAATCCACTAAACGCGCATTTTTACCATTACTAAAATCCGCTAGATAACTGGAAATAATATTGAAATCCATTTGTTGGGAATGAATGAAGAAGGTGCCAATATTAATAGTATGGTCAAAATTTCCGCCATCTATTGCGCCGGTTAAGTTAAATTCGGTACTGAAAAAATCACCATCACGTTGACGGTCTAATAAACGATTGCCAAATAACAAATAATCATCAGGCACTGCACTACCGGTTTCAGACCATGTATAATTTGCAGTACCCAAGCTAGATAATAATTCACCGTTAACCAATCTATTTGAGTTACTCACATAGTCATTTAAGGTTTCCGGTGTATTAGCAATACCGTCTCCATCTAAAAAGAGATTAAACTGATGAGCATAGTCAGCGGCTTTTGCTTTTGCGTTAATCCGCCAGGTATCTGACAGTTCTTTTTCAAAATCAACGCCAAAAGAGCCACCTTCAACTGATACACCATCCCGTATAGGCGACTCATAAGTGCCATTCGCTGTGGGGTAACTCAACTCAGTAGCTGCTACCGTTTGGGCAACATAAACCGTTGAACCATCATTCCCTGTTAAACGATCACGACTGCCCCCCTCCAAAGGTAAGGGTAAGAAAAACTGCACTTTGTCATTGATTAATTGACCATGGAATGTGATTTGTCCATCGTCAAACTCTTTGCGTAGATTCCCTCTGAGTTGATAACCTTTAGTCGGCAACCCCGTATCTAAAGGACCTTCGTCATATCGATAGAATCCAGAAATCGCATAATAGAGGCCATCAGTGGTAGACAAGGCACCACTGTTAAAAAAGTCAGTTCTCAAACGACCATCTTCGGCAATTTCTACTTGAATGGTGCTTTCAGGATCATCTCCACCTTTACGTGAAATATAGTTAATGATACCTGCCACTGAACCTGGGCCAAATAAATTAGATACACCGCCACTGACGTACTCAACTCTTTCAATGCCGATATCCGGGCGGAAGTAAATATCTTGTGCCGATGACGTCATGCCAGATTGAAAAGCTGGCATGCCATCGTAATTTAGCGGAGTAAACTGAAATTGACCGCCAGAGGGCAAACCTCTAACAAAAGCATTGGTTGCGACTTCACCTCCACCACCTTCTACCTTAATACCTGGTACGCTCATGAGTATGTCCGCTTGACTCATAAAACCAGACTTCGCAATTTCTTCTTGGCTAATTAGGGTGGTTTTTGCCGGCGTACCTGCTTCAGTACGAGCAACGCTGGATCCCGTCACAATAATCTGTTCAACATCCTGTTCTTTTTCTGTTGCTTGTTTTTGTTCTTGCGCAAACAGCGGCAGGGCAAAAAGCATTGAAACGGCGCATGCAATTGGGGGCATTTTCATAGTGTTTCTCCGGTTATGTGTACCTACGCAATACAAATAATATTGTGAATAAATAAATGTATTGTTGTTTATTTGTAAACAGTAAAGCACAGCAAATAACATCTTTCAACTCATTTTGGGTTTAAATTTAAACTTTATGCTTGTTAAATGATTAATATAAACTCATAATGGGTTTAAACGCATCATTTGAAAAGGTAAAACAATGTCTAATATTGCACAGCAGATATCAGGTGTTGCTGCTCACATAGAGCAAGCAAAATTAATTTTGAAAAAAAATGATCTTGGTGGTTACACCGTGCCCACCCATGGTTTATACCCATTTCAATGGAACTGGGATTCCGCTATTACTGCATTAGGTTGGATGATGTTTGATGAAGCGCGGGCATGGAAAGAAATAGAGTTGTTGCTTTCTGGACAGTGGGACAACGGCATGATCCCTCATGTACTTTTCCACAAAGATTCAGATACCTACTTTCCTGGTCCAGACGTATGGGGTTCTCATCTAAAACTTAAAAGTACCTCTATCTCCCAACCGCCTGTTTTGGCAAGTGCCATTAAAATTATGGTTGAACAATGCCAAGATAAAGATTTACTCAAACAAAATTTAGCCCAGTTCTTACCTAAGTTAATTGAATATCATTTATGGTGGTATAGGGAGCGAGATCCTGAAAATACCGGTTTGGTGGTCAGTTATCATCCTTGGGAATCAGGTATGGACAATAGCCCTGCTTGGGATGATGCATTGGCAGCGGTCCCTGCTGTAACTTGGGAATATCAACGCCGAGATCTTAATCACATTGATTCATCACAAAGGCCTAAGAAAAAAGAATATGACCGCTATCTATATTTAGTGGAATTTTTCAAAAACAATCAGTTTGATAGTGAGAAAATTTACGCTAATTGCCCCTATAAAGTTAACGATATTGGCATTATTTCCATTTTGCATAAAGCCACCAAGGACCTTCTGAGTGTATGTGCTTCAGTTAATCTGCAAGATGACGCGCTTGACATACTTGAGCAAAAAGTAAAATTAACTGAATCAGCAATAAACCAACTTTGGTGTGAAAATGACCAGTTTTTTTACAACCGTGATGTAATTACTAAGCAACTGTGTCGAGTAAAAACTAACGGCTCATTGTTAACCTTGTTTGCTGAATTAGCCGACCAAAAACAAGCTATAGCGTTAAAAGACTTGAGCACATCTTGGCTTAGCGCGTCCGCTTATGCCGTATCCTCGACTCATCCAGATAGTGAGCTCTACGAGCCACAAAGATACTGGCGCGGTCCAGTTTGGTTACATATTAACTGGATGATAGCCCTTGGACTTGAGGCCTATAACTACCCTCAACTATCGGAGAAAATCAAAAATTCATCCTTAGCGCTGATTAATAAGTCTGGCTACTTTGAATATTTCAACGCAGACACTGGTGAAGGCTGTGGTGGTGGTGACTTTTCATGGACAGCTGCTATCGCCCTGTATTGGTTGTTATAAGACACTCTTCAAGCTTAGGAGCCCAATGATATGCAAAAAGTAATTTGTTTTGGTGAGGCACTCATTGACTTGTTATCTGACAAAACGGCTGGTGATACTCAAGGCCACGAACGATTCACTAAATTTGCAGGGGGGGCACCGGCTAATGTCAGTGTTGCCTTAGCCAAATTAGGTGGCAATGCCTATTTTGCCGGTATGTTAGGTCAAGATATGTTCGGCCAGTTTTTAAGCAAAGAGTTGGCTGAACAAGGGGTAAAAACTGACTACGTGCAATTTACCAAGCAAGCTAAAACCGCATTGGCGTTTGTTTCGTTAGATCAACACGGTGAACGTACCTTCGAATTTTACCGACCACCTGCCGCCGATCTGTGTTTTACCGTAGATCATTTCAACATAAGGTGGTTTGATGAACCGGGTATCTTTCATTTTTGTTCCAATAGCCTTACCGAAACAGGCATATATCAGGCCACCGAAAAAGGCATTCAATTAGCTAAAAAACAGGACTGGTTGATCAGTTTTGACGTCAACCTAAGAACTAACTTGTGGCAGCCAGATGCATCTCCACGGGATATGATTTTAGGCTTAATACACCATGCTGATGTGGTAAAATTTGCCCTTGAAGAATTGTTGTTTTTAGCTAAGGACATTAAACCACAGCAATTTATTCAGCAATTACTCAATAATGGCTGTCAATTAGTCCTGCTAACTAACGGTGCCGAACCTTTATGTTGGTACACCGCATCAAGCTCCGGAACCATCACTCCGCCCGCAATAGTAATGTGTGATGCCACAGCTGCAGGTGATGCTTTTATGGGCGGTGTATTGTTTCAACTAAGTCAAAAAAACATCATTAGCAATGATTTTACAACATGGTTAAGCAACACATTAAAACTTGAATCAGCCCTCAACTTTGCCAGTCAATGTGGCGCCTATGCCGCCGCTCATCGAGGGGCTTTTCCCTCATTACCAAACCAAGACACATTACAAGATTTTTTTAAGGGGGGAGCCCGTGAGTAAACCAAAGTTTCGCAGCCGTGAGTTTTTATTGAATCACATTCAAGATACCCTCAATTTTTATGAGCCAAGGGTCGATGATATTGAGGGTGGTTTTTATCAAAATTTTTTGGATAACGGTGAGATCTACGATAAAAATACACGCCATTTAGTGAGCTCGACCCGATTTGTCTTTAACTATGCTCGAGCCTACCTGCAATTTGAACAGCAGATTGACTTAGACAGAGTTAAGTCAGGTATAAAGTTCATCCGTGAGAAACATCTTAATCAGCAAACTGGTGGCTACTATTGGTTACTTGACGTAGATGGCAATAAAGTAGAAGTAAAAGATGACAGCAATCACTGTTATGGTTTGGCTTTTGTCATGTTGGCTTATAGCTGGGCTTATCGAGCTGGTTTAGCTGAGGCCAAAGCCTACTTGCAGGAAACATGGAAAGTAATGGAGACCCACTTTTGGGATCCTGCCGCAGGCTTGTATAAAGATGAAGCCAACCATGATTTTAGTCATATTAGTCCTTACCGTGGCCAAAATGCCAACATGCATAGCTGTGAAGCCTTAATAGCGGCATATCAAGCAACTAAAGAGCCCCACTATTTAAACAGAGCATTTTTACTGGCTAACAATATAGTGAATCGCCAAGCGAGCTTGAGCAATGGATTAATTTGGGAGCACTATGCTGAAAACTGGCAAATCGATTGGCAATACAATAAAAATGACCCTAAAAACTTATTTAGACCCTGGGGTTTTCAGCCTGGACATCATACCGAGTGGTCAAAATTGCTGTTATTACTCAATCGCCTAAGACCAGAAACTTGGTTAGTTGAGCGTGCTGTAGCGCTATTTAATGATGTCATCGACGTGGCATGGGACAAAGAATATGGCGGCTTAAACTACGGTTTTGCTCCAGACTTCAGTATCTGTGACGATGACAAATATTTTTGGGTACAAGCTGAATCTTTTGCCTGTGCGGCTTTATTAGCCGAGGCCACGGGTGACGAGCAATACTGGCAGTGGTATGACAAAATTTGGGCTTATTCATGGCAACATATGGTTGACCATCAATACGGTGCTTGGTTTAGAATTTTAACTCGGGACAATCAAAAAATAGAAAAGACCAAAAGCCCTATTGGCAAAACCGATTACCACACTATGGGTGCCTGTTATGATGTACTCAGTGTCATTAAAACAGTCTATTAATCTATTATTGATAAGCGTTAACTCATCGACCAAGAGGGGTTAACGCTCGTTTTATTCAAGACGTAGCAAAGAAGACTATTGATATAAACAGCACCTTCTTAAGCTAAAGAATACAAATCAGTGACTTAGGGTTTCATTTGTTTATATCTAAGCTAATAGTTTGTGGCACCATACCTCTTCCCCTTACCACAACAGTCCCTCTGCCCGTCACATAAAGGCTAATAGTCACGCCTTTGTTTATACTATTCAATTTTAATGACTTGAGCATAGTTAGACGGTGAAACTAATGGCAAAAGTATGTTTAATCCATTCTCGCCTTGAGTAAAGGCAATATCTTCACTGGAACCTAACAGAGTTACCTTTGTGATTTTTTCTGGATGATTCACTTTATTAACACTATTAATAGTCAGCGTGTTGGTATTTTCTGGCCACGCCATCAAAATAGCGTAAAGGATTTCAGCATTTTTGGTAAATCGAATATCGCTGCTGTTAAAGTCTTTGCGGTGTTTTTCACCATGGTTTGAATTTGTTCCGTCTATGACTTCAGTGGAGCCCTCACCAAAGGTGATCCAGGGCCTTGTATCATATATTGCCTCGCCGTTTAACGACAACCAAGCGCCTATTTCCGTTAACAAATCAATTTCAGCTTGAGGAATGGTGCCGTCAGACTTTGGGCCTATATTCAGTAACATAGAGCCATTTTTACTGACAATGTCTATTAAGTCATCAATCAAGGAATTTGAGTCTCGGTAGGTATGGTTAGTCACATAACCCCAAGAGGTTAGCGAAACTGAGGTGTCGGTTTGCCAAAAATGCGCGTAGGTATCAGACATTTGACCGCGTTCAATATCTAGTACCGCACTGCCTGGTTTAAAGGAACGAAAGTCGCCTAAGTCTTTGTAGTTTAAGGCTGGCATCCGGTCTTTGTTAAGGCCCTTGTTATAATAATAGCTGGTGAAAGTTCTAACATGCTCATGAAAAGCTTCAGATGCCATCCACCAATCAAACCAAATAAGGTCAGGTTGGTATTTATCAACAATTTCCACGGTACGTAGCAACCAATCATCCATGAATTCTTTACTCGGTGGCGTAAGACCCGACTCTGAGCTTTCACGATTTACCGCTGGTCCATAAAAATCGCGATATTCTTCATTTTGCACGTCGGATGGAAACTCCCGCCCACCAGCAAAAAACCACCAGTTTTCAGCGCGATGACTCGATACACCAAAGTAGATCCCAGCTTTTTCTGCGGCGGTTTTAAGTTCAGCGATGACATCCCGTTTAGGACCCATTTCTACTGAGTCCCAGCGTGAGTAAGAGTTGTCATAAAGTGAAAAACCGTCATGGTGTTCAGCTACAGGCACAATGTATTTTGCGCCTGAATTTTTAACTACTTTGAGCCATTCATCAGCGTTAAACTTTTCGGCCTTAAACTGCGGGACAAAATCTTTGTAGCCAAAAGCCTCTTGCTCCCCAAAGTTTTCCTTATGATAAGTAAACTCTTCAGAGTTTGGTAAATACATGTTACGTGGATACCATTCACCGTTGTGCGCGGGCACGGAATACACGCCCCAATGAATAAAAATCCCAAATTTTGCATCTTGATACCAAGCGGGAATTTGGTATGCGGTAAACGACTCCCAAGTGGGTGTGAACGGCCCTGAATTAGCAACTTGGACAATTTGTTGCAGCTTTTCATTCCGCTGCGCTCCAGTTTTGTAGCGCTCGGGCGCCACGCTAGTTTGACTTGCTACTTGGCTAGATCTTTCTGAGCAGGACGTTAAACCTGCAATGCCTACTAATATTATGAGGAAGATGCGTGTTTTTTGATTCGCTGTCATTATGCTAAACGCCTATTAAATTCAAACGACTTAAGTTCTATTAAGTGTGAATGTTAGAACCTGCTCTGCAAATCCATCGGCGCTAACAATTACTTTGACAAGGCCGGAACCATGTAACTCGCTTTGTATTATTGCCAACGCCCGCCCTTTAGCACTGACTAAGCTATTTGATTGAAAATCTTGAATATTATCGCTGGCACCGTTATCAACGCCGAGTAAACGTGCTGCACCTTGTACCTCAAAGCTTAGCTTTACATTTTCGGTCATCACTGGCGTTCCTTGCGAGTCTTGAAGTTGCACAACGATGTGTGCCACATCATAACCATCAGCAAGCAGGTCGATGTTGTCGGTGCTAACGTGCAGGGACACGGCCTTACCCGCAGTGCTTAGGCTTGTAGTTTGTTCTTGATTTTTAAAACCAGCACGAGCGAGTAACTCACCTTCTTCATAAGGCACTACCCAACGAAGTAAACGATCAGGGCTTTCAGACATACTTCTAAAACCCAATGAGCGCCCGTTTAACATCAACTCAACCATGGCATGATTACTAGCGACTTCAACTAATACCAAGTCGCCTTGTTGGTAATTCCAGTGCCTATTTGAGTCTCTCCACCAATACGCCCTAGCACTGTCAGAAACCGCTAAGCCCGTTTTTACATCCAGTGCAAAGCCAGATTCACTTAAAGGAAGCGTACCTAAGGAAAGGTGTGGCTCATTCACCCACACGCTTTTGTAGTAATTATGCCCCTGCATAGGAAAGCCAGCTAAATCAAGAATATCGCCCCAACCACTTTTGTGTGGCCACTTTTTATGCATCTCTCCCATATAATCTATTCCCGTCCACATAAACTGGCTGAATATTTCTGGGTATTGATATACATACAATAAGTCATCCCACGTACCTGGGTTTTCGTTGATCGTAATATGCTTATCAGGAAAGTTTTGCAATGCCCAGGTTAAGGAAACGTTACGGTAACTAAATCCTGCTATGTCCACAGCATCAGCATATCCGCTGACTAAACTAACCTGAGGAATAATCATGTTGGTGGTAATTGGCCTAGTTGGATCAAGTTCCCGCGTCCAGTTACTCAATTTTTTTGCAGTTTGGGCCAAAACAAACTCTTTTTTGGGTGTGTCGTTATATCGCTGCCTTAGCTCTTCAACCGTAAATTTAGGTGCACCGCCCCAAAAATTGTCAGAAATATCGTCGTTAGTTGTATCCCAAAAGCCCGTAACTTCGCGGTAATTTAAATAAGTCCATTCTATTTCATTACCTAAACTCCACTGCACAACACTGGGGTGATTGCGGTCGCGCAGCATGGTGCGAGTTAAATCACTTTTTGCCCACTGCTGAAAATGTTCAGTGTAGCCACGACTAATATAATCATTGTGGCGTTCGTGTTTATTCAAACGTTTATCTTTTGGATAATCAAACTCATCAAAAAACTCGTTTTGCACCAAAAAACCCATTTCGTCACACAAGGTTAAAAACTCTGCAGAAAACGGATTATGAGCAGTACGTATTGCATTTACCCCGGCGTCTTTAAGCTTTTGCAGTCTACGTTTCCAAACTCCTTTGGGCACAGCCGCCCCCACCAGACCACCATCGTGATGCAAACTTACGCCTTGCATCTGGGTGGCTTTGCCATTTAAGAAAAAGCCCTGATTATTTATAAATTCAATGTGGCGTATACCAAAAGGACTTTCGTAGGTATCGATAATTTTATTGCTGCGCGCAATTGTGGTTAGAGCTTTATACAAATTTGGGGTATGGGTATCCCAAAGTTTTGGATTGGCGACCGCCAACGTTTGGGTGAATGTGAGTTCGTTAGATGAATTTATAGAAAGTGCTTGTGAGCTTTGTGCGACCTTTTTTCCTTCGTTATCAACAATAACGGTACTCAACTGAAAATCACTCGCTTCGGTGCTGTCGTTGATAACCTTTACTGCGATATTAACTGTTGCTTCATTTTTTGATATTTCAGGTGTGGTAACAAAGGTCCCCCAAATTGGTATGTGTAACTTATCAACCATAATTAATTTAACATTGCGGTATATTCCACTGCCCGTATACCAACGACTATCAACATAACGTGAATGGTCAACATGTACGGTCAAAACGTTATCAGTGCCATCCGTTTTGAGTTTGTCTGTTAGCTCAAAATAAACGGGGGAATAGCCATAAGGATTAATGCCTAATTGCTGGCCATTTAACCAAAACGTGGCATTGTTATACACGCCATCAAATAAAACAAAAACCGATTTTTCTATTGGATTGGCAGGCGTTTTAAAATGTTTTTGATAGACCCCTACGCCACCTGGCAAATATCCCGTCGCGCCTTCCAGTGCCTCGTCAAATGAGGCTTCGACACTCCAGTCATGGGGTAAACGCACATCTCGCCACTTCGTGTCTACAAGTGGTAATTGACTTGGCAACGTTGTGTCACTTAATAAAGTGAATTTCCAATCAAAATTGAAATCCTGCTCACGATTGCTGGTTTGAGCGTTAGTTGGCCCATTAGTTTGGGCAACAGCAACACAAGAATAGATGGCCGTAAAAAGCATTAAGCCTAAAAATTTAAAAACACGCAAAATACTACTCCTGTAAAGATTTTCCACTTATTAATCACTAGCTAGTAAAGCTGTTGCACAAAGCGGAATTTGTGCAACAGAAATAGTAACTATGGTAAGATTCGATGAGGTTTCACACCTTAACCCAAGATATTAGCCCCAGCATTTTCGTCTTTATGGATCACTACAGGCCAGCCGGGGAATTGATTGCTTGCCCCATTTTCCGTGACATCCACCAAAAATCGAAATGCTTGCATATTGTAAGTCAGCGCTGCGCTATCAAATGTGATAAAACCAAAACCACTGCCTTTTTCGTGGGCCATGATGTAACGATTATCTGACTTACCTACCTCAGGATTAGCCACCGCATAGACGTAGATTTTGTTGCCAAAACTATCCAGATATTCACCCGTTTGTGACAAACCATGTGATGGACGATTCTTCATTGCCAGATTCAGATCATCAGGTCGCCACCACCGTGGCCAACCTGCAGCAATAGCTGGGGTGCAAAAGGCCCAATTGCTGTCGCGCTGAGTATGTACCCCATATTGTGACAGTGTGCCTAAATGGGTATCTCCGCAAATATGCAGGGCTTTTGATGCTCGCATGATATCAATGGCACGGTTTCTTGCTGTTGCAGGCCAACCACTGCTGTCAAAGTCGTATTTCAAATATCTGTCTGGTAAGGGTTGGTGGGTAGAAATGCCCGCAAACACGGTTTGACTCAATACGGCTTTTAACTCATGGCCACGCCAATCCTGTCCCCATGTTTGTAAAAAGGCCTCTTGGCGTTTGCCCAATAACTGCAAATCCTCGCGATCATAAGCTGGATTAATAATGTGTGGATCTTCGCCCTGACCGGTTTCACCCACTTTTATATTGAGTTGCTGGGGCCCGCTTTTCCATTGGCGATCAGCCAAAATAGCAAAACCCACATTGCCATAAAGCAAGGTAGTGTAATACGAACTCAGACCGGTTGAGGTTGGCATGGGATCAAAAGGTTCAGGTAAATGAGCAGTGTGAGTTAGATGCACAGTATTTAACATACGAATGGGTTGAATATAGCCCCCCGCTGCGTCACTACGATCAGGATTAACAGGATCGACGGCCATAGGCTCACCCGCCTCGCCCCACAGATTGCCTTGCATCACGTCATGATCATCGGGCAAACACACAGTAGGCGAGTTACGCATTGATTCACGAAAGGCCCAACCAAATTGATAATATTTACGTAAATAGTTAAGAATAGCTGGCGCTACTGGAGCACGAATATAACCAAAACCACCGTGGTTTTCGTAAATTTGATCCCCTGAAAATAAAATTAAATCAGGATCTAATTTCACCACATTGTCAGCGACGGGCGCATAAGGAAAGGCATAGTCATTTTGACAGGTTAAGGCCGCCATGCGTAATTTTTTACCTACCGGATTAGCTTTAATAAGGCCACTATATACATCAGTAAGCACACTGCCATCACGGCGCTTTTCAGCATAAACCACTCGATAAGACTTGGCTTTTTTCTCATCCCAGTTAGTAATACGAAAGGTTGCCACCCAAGCATCCCTATCTAATGTAGCAGTAGCCAATGTTTGCCATATGCCTGCGTCTTGAACTTGCAACTCTAGCTCGTGGTTGTCATTAACGCCCAAGGGACCAGTTAAGGCACTGAGTTTTAAAACAAAACCTTCCTCTGACAGGGTGTCGTTAAGGGTGTACATGGTCCATAAAATGGGGCCAAACTTTTGTTCTGGTTTAGCATTAAAGGCTTCGCCACTTAGCGCCCACAGGGAAAAGCGGTAACGGGTGCCATTTTCGAGGGCTTGTGACTCAGATGAGTCAGTGAAATTGCTGATCACACTTACGTTACCTTCTAACTTAGTGAAGGCAACGAGATCTTCAAGTTGAGCCAATATCTGCCCAGTACTGATAAGTTTCGCTTGCAGTACTAATTGCATCACGCCTAATCTGGGTTCGCCCTGCAAACTTAATTCAACTTCATCTAAACCCAGCATTTGCGACAAGTCGGTATTTTGCGTGCCAAGTATTAACTGGTTTTTTATAATGCCGGCCGCATAGCCCTTTTGCTCAAAACAGTTACTACGATATTCGTTAATATCACTACGCAAACCTAATTGCAGGCCAGCACCACCATCACTAGCACCAAGGTTTAACCTTTTTATTCCGACAGCAATACTAAAATTTTTAGCTTGGGTGAGCTGATGCGTTAACGAATGAATACTGCGCCGCCCACCTGTACTCAAGCATTCGGCGCCACCATCCACAATATGCCAATCCTCCATGGGATTAGCCCAGTATTCGCCACCGATCCATACGCGATCGTGAGTATTGCTCCAGCTATCCACAATCTTTTGCTTTAAAACACCAACATTTTTTTGTGGTGTAGCTACAGACGCACAACCTAGGGTGCTGGCAGCCAAACCTGCTGCTGCAATTTTAAGAGCATCACGACGGGTAATTTGTTCTTTCATCATTTATTTCTATGCCTTTCTCTACCTTGCTTTTTGTTAAAGATGAGTAACATTGGGCTGTGATCCAATATTCACTTTTTAACACAATGCTCAATACACTAAAGATAAGCAGCTAATATATGCCAATTGCATATTGTTAACAATTAAAAATATTGTTTACAAAAACAGATCATGTAATGAATACCTCGCAATATACGTTACGTGATAAAAAATAGTGGTCATTTTGGAAACATTTTACTTGTGCCACTTTTGTGACCAAATAAAGGGTAAATAATATTGGATATAGTTCTATTCATTAAAACTGTAATAGAAAAACAATAGCGAAAGCCTTTTAAAATAAGGCTTTTGAGCAAACTAGGAGGATTTATCAGACTATATAATACACTGACGATACCACCTTGACATGGTAGGGGTCGGTGGTTCGAGTCCACTCGGTTGTACCAAAACGTATGATTAAACAAAGCCTTAATACTCTGCTAAAAATCTTAAAATCCCAAAAATCTTGCCATGTACCGCCTGTTCGGCAACTCTTTTTTAATGTGAATACCATAAAACGATCAAACAACTTAATAATGTACATTGCATTCATGCCCTTCAAAACAACATGTTTAATCTAGTTTCTCGTAAACATTAACAACTCTAAGGTTAATTCAGTCACAAATTTCAGCGTAATCATTAATTTAAGTTCCTGCAAAATCAGTTTTAACCATTTTCAAGTTTCACTATTCCGTGCATTCTTGTACCTTATAGCGATTCCACACAAAAGCAGTGCCTTCAGGATAGAAGCAGCGGTTTGAGACCAAAATCTGAACCACTATTTGTATGCTGACAATAAAACGAATAACAATAAGTCAGTGGAATACCGAGAGGTAAAAGAGTGTCATCAACATTAGAACAAAAGTTAAACGAATTTCGCGATGTGTTCAGTCGAGAGTTTGACTCTACATTAGCCGATCTAAATGAGCTTTGGGAAAACCTTAAAAGCTCAGGTGATTTAGTCCACTTAAAAACATTTCGTTTTGAAATCCATAGTTTAAAGGGTTCAAGTAGCACCTTAAATTTTTTAAAGTTAAGTGCATTGCTAGAAAAAATTGAACAACATCTTGTGGATAATGAGGCAAATTTAGCAGCGCTCAACAGCATCAATAGCCACATTGATAGTTTGATGGCGGAGTTAAGCCGTGGTGCCCAGCTTAGTCCCTGTCCTTTACTGGAAATAATCAATTTTGCGAAGCAAAGTAGTCAAGTTTCAGTACAAAAACTTAAACCTTCGGCCAATGACATTAGTTTAAAATCCCATCGAGATATTTCTATTGCCATCGTCGATAGCGATGAGGGCGCAGGTACATTGCTAAGTAGACTGTTAACAACATTTGGTTTTGAGTGCAGCCACTTTTGCTCACTCAATCAGTTAACGGATGTCCTTGAAAAACAAAGTTTTAGTATTGCGATACTCGATTTACCTGCCTGCGAAGATGCATCAACGGAATTATTTAGTTTTGCCAAAACACTGCAACAACAAGCCATCGATGTTTTTATTATTTCATCCCTTGATACCTTTGATGCACGTTTATTAGCCATTAGGGCTAACGTTAGCGACTACCTGCTAAAGCCTGTGAATGTTACTAATCTAGTAACTAAAATTCGTAAAAACTTCAAAATTGATTTGGTTCGACCTTACCGTATTTTATTGTTGGATGATCAATTGGTGGTGGGTAGGTTTTATAAAACCTTGCTTGAAACTCAAGGTATAGAGGTGGTGGCTTTAACCTCTGCCGACCAAATTATGGCGGCTTTAGAATCATTTCCACCTGACATATTTTTACTTGATATGCACATGCCTGACGTTAATGGCTTAGAAGTGGCTAAGCTCATTCGGCAACAATCTAAATACGACTATGTGCCCATCGTATTTTTAACCGATGATAATGACATCAATACCAAGTTACTCGCCTTAGAATGTGGTGCTGACGATGTTATTCCCAAACAAACACCACCTGATTTGATCCTGCAGCAAATAGACAGCCGTATTCAACGTAGTCAACAAGTCAGATACCTTGCTTCGAGAGACAGTTTAACGGGGGTGCTCAACCACGGCCAAATCATGGACGCCGCGGCGCATGCTTTACGACTGGCAACCCGACATATCAAACCTGTGGTTTTGGTAATGATAGATCTCGATTATTTCAAACAAGTAAATGACAGTTATGGCCACATGGGTGGTGATAAAGTACTGGTATCCCTTGGCCAATTATTATTGCAATCGGTACGTGAGACCGACTTTGTTGGCCGTTATGGCGGAGAGGAGTTTATGGTGGTATTTAGTGATGCCGATTGCGAGGTAATTGAACACAAAATGCAAAGTATTTTAACTGCATTTAGACATATCGATTTCAACGTAAACGATAAACAATTTAACTGTACTTTTAGCGTCGGACTCGCCAGTTCTGAAAACTACGACAAACTCAGTGAACTGATCGCCGCAGCAGATGCTGCTTTATATCAAGCCAAGGCCGCGGGCAGAAATCAAATTTGTGTCGATACACCATAAAACTTTCCAAATAAGATAGTGATGTTAGAAATATATGCTGGCGAAAATGCCATAAAAACCCTTGAACAAGACGGCTTGAACAGTGATGTTTTTAGCTCGTTTTTAGGTGCCAGTGGTGGACCAAAGTGGTTTAGCTTGTTTGGTTTAGATAAATATCTTTTTGGTGAGTTTTTTAAACATCGAACCCAACCTCTGGCCTTAATTGGCTCATCTGCAGGTGCCTTTAGAGCAGCTTGTTTTGCCCAAAAAGACCCCGTAGCCGCCATTTCCCGCTTGGCCAAATCTTACTCAGAAACCGTTTATTCCGATAAAGTTACTCCTGCAGAAATCAGCAGCAAAGCCCGCATATTACTGGCTGAGGTATTTGGGCCTGATGGGGCAGCGCACGTTATCCAAAACCCCATTTTTCAGGCGCATTTTATCGTTGCCAGAACCAAGGGATTAGTGTCATTTGAAAATAAAGCCTTACAACTGACTGGTTTATTAAAAAGTTACACCATGAACCGAATGAACCGTTCTTTGTTGCGCAGCCAATATGAAAGGGTTATTTACCAAAGTCCTTACAGCCAATTTAAACTGCAAGATGAAAGTCGCTTTGCCACCCACCACATTGACTTAACATCTCAGAATATTTCAGATGCTTTACTGGCTTCTGGCTCAATTCCGCTGGTCATGCAGGGAATCAAAAATATCGCGGGTTCGCCCAAAGGCATGTATCGGGATGGTGGCATCATTGATTATCATTTTGATATAAAAATCGAGAGCCCCAGTGGTCTGATTTTATACCCCCATTTTAACGCTAACCCTAAGGCCGGTTGGTTTGATAAAAACCTCAAACGCCCAGTTAATCCACACAACTACAGCAATACCGTGATGTTAGTACCTTCTGCGGCATTTATCAGTAGCCTGCCCTACGCTAAAATCCCCGACCGAGAAGACTTTACCGCTATGGCAGCTCCAGAGCGAATTAAGTATTGGAAAACCGTATTAGCCGAAACAGACCGTCTCGCCGAAGCATTTGCCAATTTTGTGCACAAACAAGACCTGTCACTGATTAAAGCTCTGTAATCAGCCGCTATTTAAAGGTTAAATATCAGCATAAATGGCGCAAACAGCACCGGCAGGATCTTTAATCACAGTATAATGACTGCTACTGCTGAGATTTTTAACTGGCATCAGCACTTCCCCACCCGCTTGTGTAACAGCATGAATAGATGCTTTTAGATCGGCTACTTTAAAATACAGTAACCACTGCGCAGGCAGATCCTTGTTTGGACCACGTGCATGACAAATGCCTGCAACATCAGTTAATGAATCTGGCGTCTGCATGGAATAATCGTTATAGCCTCCCATATCAATGGGGTTTTCTTGCCAGCCAATTACCGACTTATAAAACTCTTTTACACTATCTGCATCCGCGACGGTTAGATCAAACCAGGCTATATTTCCTACCTCATTTTTTTCCATTTTTTTATCCTTATCTATTTACTTTTGATGTTTTTAGTTAAATGCGTTTTTTAGCGAGCAATTAACAACCAATGGCATTTTTCCTATATATATCAGCTTTTTAGTGAACATATAACGAGTATTCAACAGAGTTATCCACAGATTGAGTGGATAAAGGCACATTTTAATGAATAAAGTTTCACCTTAAAAACTGCAAATTCACTTAGAGCCTAGCTAAACGACTACAAAAATCCAACTAAGTAAACAACTATATAAACCTTTACTGAAATTATTAGTCAGACCAATTTTGCACTTCGCCTAACACGTCTTTGTCGGTATAGTTTGCACATCAGGATCGTCACCTAACTAAACTATTCCTCTTATTATTGGAATTGCTCGGCGGTGGCAAACGAATAAGCCCCCATGAACTTAGTTCACTAAGAGACTAGAGCGATTGAGTGCAAATGAGTGAAGCCAACAAACGTGCAGTTTCAAGGATGACGGAAAAATCATAAGGATCAAATGACTTATTTATACGGCATAAAAAATTGCGATACGATTAAAAAAGCCAAAACCTGGTTAACTCAACAAGAAATCGCTTTTCAGTTTCATGATTACCGCACTGACGGCATTACTGCTGAGTGGTTAAAAGAGACTGAAAAACATCTGGGCTGGGAACTGATGCTGAATAAAAAAGGCACTACCTTTCGCCAGTTGAGTGAAAGCCAAAAACAAGACCTAAACCAAGAGTCAGCCTTAAGCCTGATGCTTGAATTTCCAGCCATGATTAAACGCCCTATCCTTATCCACCAACAACACTATTATTGTGGATTTAAAGCTGAGCAATACCACGAGATATTTAGCCAATGAATGATGTATTAAGTTTAACCAAAGCCCTTATCGACCGTCAGTCTGTTACTC
The DNA here is from genome assembly GCF_001565895.1 of Paraglaciecola hydrolytica. Taxonomy (GTDB): domain Bacteria; phylum Pseudomonadota; class Gammaproteobacteria; order Enterobacterales; family Alteromonadaceae; genus Paraglaciecola; species Paraglaciecola hydrolytica. The sequence continues at coordinate 69,637 of NZ_LSNE01000005.1, read as the reverse complement.
CTGAAGATGCAGGTTGCATGGACTTACTTGCTAGCTTGCTAACACCACTTGGATTCAAAGTCGACGCTATGGATTTTGGTGATACCCAGAATGTTTGGATCCGTAAGGGCAACCAATATCCGGTTTTTTGTTTTGCCGGCCATACCGATGTAGTGCCTTCAGGCCCTGCCAGCAAATGGCAAACGCCACCGTTTAGCGCTACCGAAAAAGACGGCATGTTATATGGTCGCGGTGCAGCGGATATGAAAGGCAGCCTAGCCGCCATGACCCTTGCCGCTAAAAACTTTGTTGAACAACATCCAGATCATAAAGGCTCAATTGCTTTTTTACTTACCAGTGATGAAGAAGGCCCCTTTATCAATGGCACGATTAAGGTCATCGACACCTTAGAAAAGCGTAATGAAAAAATCACTTGGTGCATTGTCGGTGAACCCTCTAGTACCAAGCAAATAGGTGATGTGGTTAAAAACGGGCGTCGTGGCTCATTGACAGGTGATCTCGTCGTAAAAGGTGTGCAAGGTCATGTAGCCTACCCTCACTTAGCCCGTAACCCCATACATGAAGCCTCACCCGCATTGAGTGAACTCGCCTCTGCTCATTGGGATAACGGCAATGAGTTTTTTCCGCCTACTAGTTTTCAAATTTCCAATATTAATGGTGGAACCGGCGCAGGCAATGTAATTCCGGGGGAGTTAACCGTGTGTTTTAACTTCCGTTTTTCTACCGAAGTGACCGATCAAGAGCTTATTGAGCGAGTAACAGCCATCCTTGAAAAACATCAACTAGATTATGAAATAAAGTGGACCTTTAACGGCCAGCCGTTTTTAACTGATTCAGGCGATTTAGTGGCAGCCACTGTGGACGCCATCAAACACTGTACTGGTCTTGATACTGAGTTATCCACTGCAGGTGGCACCTCTGATGGACGTTTTATAGCGCCAACCGGAGCACAAGTGGTTGAACTTGGCCCAGTAAACGCGACAATTCATAAGATCGATGAATGTGTGAAAATTGACGACTTATATAAGTTAACCGATGTCTATCAAGACATACTGCGACGTTTACTGGCATGATCACCGCGCTTAACCTGATGGGTTTGGATGACAGTCATTTAGTTGAGTGCCAGTTTCAACACAAGTTACAGCCTCAGGTTTGTCAGGCCTTTAACGCTATGCAAAAGGCAGCGCTGGCAGATGGTATTGATTGCCAGATTGTCAGCGCTTATCGCGGTTTTGCTCAGCAGTTAATTATTTGGCAAAAGAAGTGGGCAGGTGAAAAAGTCCTGCTCGATATTAATGAACAAGCCCTTGTGTTTTCTTCGCTTAATGAAGAAGAAAAACTACATGCCATCCTTACTTGGTCAGCCTTACCTGGCACGAGCAGGCATCACTGGGGTACCGATTTAGATGTGTACGACCGTGCCAGTGTTAAACAATGTGGCGCACCATTTCAATTAGTGCAAAGTGAATATCAAGATCCTGATGGCCCGTGTTTTACACTCAATAATTGGCTAGATAAACATGCTGAAAACTTTGGTTTTATTCGCCCTTATCAAACTTATAAAGGTGGAGTGGCCGCAGAGCCTTGGCATTTAAGTTATCATCCGTTGGCAGAGGAAGCCGTGCAGGTTTTTGATATTGTTGCTCTAACAAAGCGACTAAGTGAACACAATATCGGTGGTTTACACTTGATATTGGACAATCTACCCAGCATTTATCAACGTTATGTGTTAAACAAAGGCCATAGTTAATAAAGCGAGGAGAATACGTATGTGGATGATGATCATTGTAGGTTTACTGGTACTTGGGATGATAGTCGGCAGTTTACTGTTGTTAAAAGATACGGCCAAACGACCGCTACCCAAAGTAACTAAAGACAATAACGCCAACTACGACAAGGATGAAGATGATGACTGGAAGTAGTGCTAAGTCACTGACTTTGTTGGGTGAATAGCAACAGTCAACAACACTGCTACTTCAAGTCGCGGTAACAAAACCGCGAGGATTTAGTCTTTGATATCAACGTATTTGACTGCAGTGCCACTAATACTGACCATCAACATACTGCCGCCCTTGCCTACTACTTCATAGTCAATATCCACACCTACCACCGCATTAGCCCCCATAGCACGCGCTTCTTGCTCTAACTCGGTAAAACCTATTTTGCGCGCTTTGGTTAACTCGTCTTCGTAAGCACCTGAGCGGCCACCAACTATGTCTCTGATAGAAGCAAAAATATCTTTAAACATATTGGCGCCCATTACGGCCTCACCGACTACGATGCCAATATACTGTTCGATTTTTTTGCCTTCTAAATTATTAGTGGTGGTAATGATCATATTATTTTCCTTATAACATTAGTTGTTGCTTAATTTGCGCCACGCGCTCAGTTAATAAAGTGGCATCATAACTTTTTGCAGGGTGTTGTCCCCACACCGGTTTTGGCCAAGCGACATCATCTTTATAACGTGCAATATGGTGAATATGCAGTTGAGGAACCATATTACCTAGGGCCGCAATATTTAGCTTATCTGGGGTAAATAGCTGCTGTAGTACCCGACTCACCTTGGCAGATTCACGCCAAAATACGGCTTGCTGCTTATCTGATAAGTCTATAATTTCTTTACAATTTGGCACCTCAGGCACCAGTACCAACCAAGGATAATTTGCATCCTTGAGTAACAATACTTTGCACAAATCCAAATCAACTATCCACTCACAGTCTGCGGCTAACTGCGGCGCCAAACTAAATTCCGACATTTAAAGCCTCTAAATTGTGGTTGGTATCACGGTTAATACTGCACGTTGACCTAAAGCTACATTAGCATTGGGAAACACTATCGCCTCACCATCATACTGGCAACGATATTCAATTTCACCATCGTTTGCCAACACATAATTCTTAGGAAAATCACTAAAATTAGCGGCGTCATCACTAAAGGTAAAACGAAAAGCGTCACTACATTTATTAATAACTTGATTCACCTGATAGATCAGAAAATCACTGTTATCAAAGGGTTTCAACTCTAAACTGGCGCCGCAGATTAAGGCTTTTAAACTACGGATAACTGCACTGAATTGACCCATATCATTTTGCCCAAAGGGCTTCACTTTACCCAGTTCTACGGTAAAGGCATCGGCACCAAAGGTATTAGAGGAGTAATAACTAAAGGTAGTTGTGGCACTGCCCGACAATAAAATAGTGTTGATACCACAAGCTAGTAAAAATTGCAGTTCAGCTTTATTCCACGGTTTACCATGTCTGAAGGGATAAACAGCAAATTTGTCATTTTTTGAAGGCTTAATAGCCGTATGCAAATCGTAATGAATACGCTGTTTGGATTGGCTTGCACTCTGATAAAACGCACTTACTGCTTCTTCCAATTGTTTAGCACGCAAACGCTCGGTATTAACCGGTTGAGAGTTATCACTGTGTGCCCCACTGAACAGCCGATTCATGTTTTCGTCAATAAAACGTTTACCCACATCCATCGCAGGTAAATTACCAAACAAAAACAGTACACGGTTAGCCAGCACTATTTCTTCACGTATTATTTGCTCAACATACTGTTCACATATTTCTATCGGTGCGGTTTCATTACCATGTACACCACTCGACAGCACAATATCTTTACCCTGAGTCAAACAAGGTTCAAAACAGATAATGCCTGGTGCAGTAATAAGTACCTTAGTTTGATTATCCAAAACAAACTCAAGACTCTGGCTAAAATACTCTGGTTGCATACGGCTCAGTTGTAAAAACTTACCAGTAGATTTTAACAAGGTAATCAATTCTTTGTTTTGCTGCACGCTGTGATTCAACATAGTGTTATTCTGGCCGTTTAAGTTGAAATATGATGTTGGATTAGCCGCTAGTTCGCTGCTTTCTGACTAAAGAAGAACCTACAATTAACTCTTGTTGGGCAAGTTCAATAAATTGCGCAATCGGTACGGCTTTAGAAAACAAAAAACCCTGTCCCTGACTTATTCCTATCTCTCTAAGGATATGTAAGTGCTCTAGTGTTTCGATCCCTTCAGCCACGATCCCACAATTGGCGGCTTTGGCAATAAGCTGGGTTGCTTCGATAATCGCGCGATTTACTGGCGTTTGATCAAGCTCCATCACAAAGGTTTTATCAATTTTTATGGTATCAATCACGATATCCCGCATATAAGCAAGATTTGAATAGCCCTTCCCAAAATCATCAATCGCAATAGTCATTCCCAAAGCACGAATTTCCGCTAATTGATTTTTGACTAAAAACGAATTGGATAGGGCCACATCTTCGGTTAATTCCAGCTCAAATTGTTTGAAGTTCACCTGATACTTTGCCGCCAAAAGAGACAAATTACTGACAAAATTTAAATCATAGAGTTGAGTGGGTGACATATTGACGGATATTTTTAATTCCAAACCACAATTATTGAGCGTTACCGCACTCTTAAAGGCTTGCTCTAAGGTCCAATACCCTACTTCATTCATCATGTTGTATGATTCAGCCGCTTCAATTAAAGCGCCGGGAAACAAAACGCCATCCAGTGGATGATTCCAACGCAGTAAACATTCAGCACCCACAATTTTTAAATTTTGCAGATCAATCTTGGGTTGAAAATAGATTTCTAGCTCATCATTGCTAAACGCTCTAGCGATATCGGCTTTTAAGGCCAACGAGCGCCCACTGCTTTGATCCTTAAAAGCTTTAGCATATTGGAAATTATCAAATTTATTACTTTTGGCTTGTTTTAAGGCGGATTCGGCTAAAGAAAAAAAGCTATTAACATTGCGATTTTTCAGAGGATTACTCGCCCCACCTACATTAAAGTCGGCGATAAAAGCATGGTCTTCACAGGATATCGGTGTTTTAAAGTGTTCGACTAAATGGCAATAAAAAGCATGCAGTTGATCATGAGTATGTAAGCCATGAATTACTAAACCAAAAATATCTCCACTTACGCGGCCAAGCAATGCTTTGCTGTGAAACAACTTAGCGATTCGATTAGCAATTTCTAACAGAATTTTATCGCCAACGTCATAACCAAAACTGCTGCTGACATCCGAAAATCTGACCACATCAACCAATAACAATGACTGCTCAGGATCGATTTGGATCAACTGATTAACTTGCTCTAAAAATACGTGTCGATTAGGGATACTAATTAACGAATCATGCAACTTCTTCATTAAATCCTATGCACTCCAAGAGTGTTCGCTGGTCGATAAATTTATTAGGCTTAACTATTCGTCCATCTTAACGAAAGTTTCCCATAAAAAAAGCCCAAACAACTGTTTGAGCTTGTTTAATAGACCTAATTATAACGTAATAACATTGCTTTAGACCATAAAGAAATATTATATATACCCCCTACCATTGGAATTGCAGGGCTATGGCGAAGAGTGCAGCCAATAAACATGCAGTTTCAAGAGTGAAAGGTATAAATGTAATAATTTCTACTCATCTACTTTACAGGCTTCTAATTTCCAGATCCGCTCAACATAATCCTTAATTGAACGATCAGAGGTAAACTTACCCATTTTTGCTGAATTTAAGATCGCCATTTTGGCCCAACGTGTTGTGTCTTTATAAGCGGCGTCGACTTTTTCATGGGCCGCTGAATAGGATTCAAAATCTGCCAATACTTTATAAGGATCACCACCTTCCAATAAACTATGTTTAAGCGAGGCTAAAGCTCCTGGTTTACCTGGAGTAAAGTAATCGGTCTCAAGCCAGTCAAGAATAGCTTTTATCTCACGATTGTTATCGTAATAATCAAAGGGGTTGTAGCCTGTTTTATGCAGAGCATCAATTTCATCTACCGTCAAACCAAAGATAAAGATGTTTTCATCACCCACTTCTTCGGCTATTTCAATGTTGGCACCGTCCAGCGTACCTATGGTCAGCGCGCCATTTAATGACAGTTTCATGTTACCTGTACCAGAGGCTTCTTTACCTGCTGTAGATATTTGCTCAGATACATCTGCCGCAGGGATGATTTTTTCTGCCAAACTCACGCGGTAATTGGGCAAAAACACCACTTTTAATTTGCCATTCACTCGTTTGTCATTGTTAATGCGTGTGGCAACTTGGTTAATGGCATAGATAATATCCTTAGCCAACTTATAACCCGGTGCTGCTTTAGCCCCAAAGATAAAGACACGCGGGTGCATGTCGTAATTGGGGTTAGCCAATAAACGACGGTACAAGGCCATAATGTGCAACAAATTTAAATGTTGTCGTTTATATTCGTGCAAACGTTTAATTTGCACATCAAAAATCGCTTTTGGATCAACATCTATACCCGTTAAGGCTTTTATTTCGATGGCTAACGCTTGTTTGTTTTCAAACTTAATCTGCATAAACTGTTTTTGGAACTTGGCATTGTCTGCGTAGTTTGCAAGTTCTTGTAATTTATTCAGATCTAAGGGCCAATCACTGCCAATCTTGTCATCAATCAAATTAGATAATTTAGGATTACAAGCCTTCAACCAACGACGTGGTGTTATGCCATTGGTGACATTGGTCAGTTTACCCGGCCACATGTGATCAAACTCGGGGAAGAGATTCTTTTTCACCAGCGCCGAGTGGATTTCTGCCACACCGTTAACTTTAAAAGAGCCAACCACGCTAAGGTTACCCATGCGCACCATCTTATCGCTGCCTTCTTCGATGATGGACAGTTTTTGTTTCATCGCCACATTACCAGGCCATACTTTTTCTACTTCGAGCATAAATCTATGGTTAATCTCATAGATAATCTCTAAGTGACGGGGAAGGATTTTTTCAAACATGCGTGCAGGCCATTTTTCTAAGGCTTCAGGCAACAAAGTATGGTTGGTATAAGCAAAAGTATTACTGGATATAGCCCACGCGGTATCCCAATCAAGCTCTGCACGATCGAGTAAAATCCGCATTAATTCAGGGATGGCGATAGCCGGATGGGTATCATTTAATTGGATTACCACTTGGGAAGAAAAACGGCTCCAGTTGTCACCATGAGCACGTTTATAACGACGAATAATATCTTTCAGTGAACACGCACTGAAAAAGTACTGCTGTATTAAGCGCAGCTCTTTACCCGCTTCGGTTTCGTCATTGGGGTAAAGTACCTTAGAGATGGTTTCAGCTTGCACGTTTTCTTTTTGTGCATCTAAATAACCACCAGCATTAAATACATCCCAATTAAAATAATCAGAAGCCTGACTTTGCCACAATCGTAAGACGTTTACCGTTTTGCCGCCATAACCGACCACTGGGATATCCCAAGGTAAACCTTTAACGATAAGGCCTGGATGCCATTCTTTTTTGATACGGCCATTGTCACCGTATTTAGTTTCAACATATCCATAAAGCGGAATTTCCTGAATAGATTCAGGACGGCAAATTTCCCAAGGATTACCATAGTCACGCCAACTATCCGGACGCTCGATTTGCTCTCCATTTTTAATTTCTTGACGAAACAAACCATGTTCATAATGCAAACCATAACCTACGGCCGGTAAATCCAAAGTAGCTAATGAATCAATAAAACACGCCGCCAAACGACCTAAACCACCATTGCCAAGGGCCATGTCAGGCTCTTCTTCCATGATATCCGTTAAGTTTACGCCAAGTTCGGTTAAAGCCTGCTGAGTCTGCTCAAACATGCCAAGATTGTGCAGGTTGTTCGACATTAAACGGCCCATTAAAAATTCAGCCGAAAAATAGTGTACTGCGCGAGTATCGTTTAAATAGTGAGATTTTTGGGTCTTGCGTAATTGTTCTAATACTTGCTCTTGTACTGCGGCACAAGTTGCCTTCCACCATGCATGATTATTCGCTTTGTTTTCATCTGTACCTAAGCTGCAATGCAGATGTCTGACGATGGCATCCTTGATGATTTTTTTATCTAACTTGATACTCTTATCGATTGGAGTACTCAATCTAGCTTTTGGCGTTTTAGTTGTCGTTTTTGATGTCATGAGCTGCTGCCTCTACCTTATCCAAAGTCACAATTTTATATTCATTATGCTCAGTTATTCTGAGCCAAAAAAGTAGTAATAAAATTACATTTTAATTGTCTGGTGGTAGTTTTAGCAGTATTTTTCCAAGGTTTCTGTTAAATCTTTGTTAAAAAAACAAAAAAGGTCAGACATTTCACTGTCTAACCTCAATTATTTAACATTTTATTAACGAGCCAACTGCTACTATTTAACATTTGCCGTTTTGAACACTTGATCAACCAAGGCTTGGGCTTCTTTTACCAATGCATCTAAATGAGCTTGACCATTGAAACTTTCGGCATAAATTTTATACACATCTTCCGTGCCTGAAGGACGCGCTGCAAACCAGCCATTTTCAGTACTGACTTTTACTCCACCAATGGCCGCATTATTACCTGACGCATGGGTTTGAATTTGCAAAATGGCTTCGCCCGCAAGCTCTGTATTAGTGATCACACTTTTATCCATTTTGCTCAGTACTTGTTTTTGCTGATGGTTGGCCGCAACGTCAATGCGGGTATAAACCGGTGCAGCAAAACGTTTGGTCAATTCTTGATAATGTTCACCTGGGTCTTTGCCCGTCACCGCCATGATTTCAGCGGCTAATAAACATAAGATAATGCCATCTTTATCGGTAGCCCAAGGTTGGCCATTACGACGCAAAAAGATCCCACCGGCGCTTTCTTCACCAGCAAAACCAATCTCACCACCGAGTAGCCCTTGTACAAACCACTTAAAACCAACTGGCATTTCAGCTAAGTCACGACCTAAGCTAGCAACAACTCGGTCAATCATACTGCTCGATACTAGAGTTTTACCTACTTTGACATTTTGTGGCCAGTTGGGACGATGTTGAAACAAGTAGTTAATCGCCACAGCCAAATAATGATTGGGATTCATTAAACCACTTTTAGTAGTGACTATGCCGTGACGGTCAAAGTCAGGATCGTTACCAAAGGCAATATCAAACTTGTCTTTTAAATCTATTAAGCCAGCCATGGCATAAGGCGAAGAGCAATCCATGCGAATTTTGCCGTCTTTGTCACAACGCATAAAACCAAACTGCTGATCTACATTGTTGTTCACTACCTCAATTTTTATATTGTAGCGAGCTGCAATTTTATCCCAATAAGCCAAACCTGCACCACCAAGAGGATCCGTTCCTAAACGCAATCCCGCTTTGGCAATGGCTTGCATATCAATGACTTGATCAAGCTGAGCAATGTAGTTTTCGGCAAAATCCATTTCTTTAACAAATTCAGAAGCATATGCCTCTGCCAATGACATACGTTTAACGCCCTGTAAATCCTGAGCGATTAGTTCATTGGCACGTTGCTGAATAATATTGGTCACATCACTGTCGGCGGGACCACCATGGGGAGGATTGTATTTAAAGCCGCCATCTTCAGGTGGATTATGTGATGGCGTGATCACCACTCCATCAGCCAAGCCTGAGGTTTTGCCTTGGTTATAGTCCAAAATCGCATGTGAAATAACTGGAGTGGGCGTGTAACCACGATTTTCTTGCACCAACAAATGCACACCATTGGCGGCTAGCACTTCAACTGCGGTAGAAAATGCAGCTTCAGATAAGGCGTGGGTATCCATGCCCATGTACAAAGGGCCAGTTGTGCCCTGGCCCAATCGATACTCGGCTAAAGCCTGACAAATCGCCGCAATGTGTGTATCCGTAAAGGTGTTTAAAAATGCACTGCCCCGATGTCCTGATGTACCAAAAGCAACGGCTTGCATTACATTACCTGTTTCGGGCTTATTGGTGTAATACGCGCTAATTAAACGTGCAACATTAACTAACTGCTGCTTAGTTGCTGGTTTACCAGCTTGGGGATGAAGTGCCATAACGTTCCTTTTATTAGGGTGTGATTTGTTCTTCTGGACAAAATAAATTAACCACTTTTTCTACCTGAGATCCAGAATAGCCCAATAATAGCGCCACCTCTTTGATCATAGTGACTTTCTTTTGGGTATTATTATTGGTAATCACCCAATATTCTGAATCAGGCACTTGTTTGGGATTGGTGCTACTTCCTGTGGCTAATAACGCCTCTTTACTGGTAGCAAAATAAGTGCGATTACGGCCACTCATATTTAATACGCCTGCAAAACTGCTGGCATGATGATGATGTAATAAACCTAACACGGCTAAAAAGCGGTTAACCACCTTTGGCATTTCCAGCAAATCTAATTTTTCTAGTTCACTTAAAAATGTAACATGAGCAGCGACTGACTCATTGTTTATGACCACCTTAGGCGCGGATGCTTTCGGTGCTACAGGCGAATTTGGCATTACCAAGCGACGTAAGATATCCGAGGCACTCTCGCCAATATGTTGTGTTTGTGAGGCAATAAAATGGTAAAGGTCTTCTTCTATTTCGATTGTTTTCATGAGTTGCTGCGGTAAATTTAACGATGAATTTTATTATACGGATTGCTATTGGCAAATCACCGTTTAATTGCAAAAGAGTTCAGATTGGTGAACTTACCTTGCAATATAAATACGCAGGTATTAAGCAAAATTATCTTAAAACTCAGTAAGATGGGCTACAGTATAAACATACTACAACATTAAACGGACAATAATGACCCAACAACTTCTCAACCAAGCTATTCACCACTGCAGCCGTATCCTGATCGGCAAACAGCAGCAAATTAAACTGGCGATCACTTGTCTATTAGCCAACGGCCATCTGTTGATTGAAGATTTACCCGGTATGGGCAAAACCACCTTATCTCATACTCTGGCTAAGGTACTGGGATTGCAGTATTCACGTATTCAATTTACCTCTGATTTGCTTCCCGCTGACATGTTGGGGATCAATATATTTGATAATCAGGCCCAAACTTTTCAATTTCATCCCGGCCCTATATTCAGTCAACTTGTACTGGCTGACGAAATAAACCGTGCTAGCCCTAAAACCCAAAGTGCCTTACTTGAAGCCATGGAAGAACGTCAGGTTAGTTTGGATGGAGTGACCCGCACATTACCTTCACCATTTTTTGTAATTGGTACCCAAAACCCTGCTCATCAAGCGGGTACGTATCCGCTACCCGAGTCGCAGTTAGATCGTTTTTTAATGCGTATCCAACTGGGTTACCCTGATAGAGAAGCCGAAAAAACCATGCTGTTACAGCAATATAATGGTGAAAAACCACAAGTCAGTGAAGTGATGAGTTATGCCCAATTTACCGCAGCCCAACAACTCACTGTCGGCGTACATGCTTCAGATGAATTGCTTAACTACATTATTCGCTTAGTGACCTTTAGCCGCGAAAGTCAGCAGTTTGCTAACCCTTTATCCCCCCGCGCGACAAAAGCCTTGTTAAGCGCAGCAAAATGCTGGGCCTTTATCAATAATCGTGATTATGTTTTGCCAGAAGATGTGCAAGCTATATTACCTGCCGTGGCAGAACATAGATTGCGCAGTAACTCCAGCGACATCAATGCCCAAGGCAGTTTAAGTCAGGCACTGCTCGAAGCAGTTGATCCTTTAGCCTAAAGGCGGGTTTGTGAACATCATAAGCCAACAACGTATTAACCAATGGCTGGATAAACGCATACCGGCCGCCAATGCTTTTCAATTGGATCATCGCAACATTTTTATCTTTCCGGCCAAGTTTGGCCTGCTGTATTTAATGTTATGTTTACTGTTATTTTTATTGGGCACTAACTATCAAAATAATTTGATGCTGTTGCTGTGCTATTTTTTACTCGCATTGTTTTTGGTCAATCTACTTAGCGCTTATGTGAACTTTGCGCGACTGTCAGTAAGCATGGGAAAAATCCCCGAAGTTTATGCCAGCGACGATGTTTACTTGCCCTTATGGATCAATGCCGACAAAAGCCTAAAAACCCCTATGCACGGTATCGTAAACATCGGATTTATGGGGCAAAAAGTCAATCAGTGGTTTGACTGCGATGCCTTCAGTAACCCGGTTAGCCTGAGTTATCCATGCCAGCATCGCGGCTGGCAACAGGCTGAGCGCATCACCTTTAGTTGTTATTATCCCTTGGGCTTGTTCAAATGTTGGACTCATTTGGCTTTTAACCGCAAAATTTTGGTTTTTCCCAAACCACTAGCCTGCCCGCTCGAACTTGTACCTGCGCCCTTATCGAGTGAAGAAACACCAAGAGCCTCAAATAACCTTAGCCTCAATACTAATCAAGATGATTTTTCCCACTTGAAAGCCTACCAAATTGGCGAGCCTTTACGTCATGTAGCCTGGAAACAGGTGGCCAAAGGGCGCGGCATGTTAAGTAAAGAGTTCAATGGTAGTAGTCATAACGTGGCCTGGCTTACACTCAACAACAGCACAGCTGAGCACATTGAAAAGACACTCAGCAAATTGTGTTTTCAAGTACTTGAACTCAGCCGTGCAGATCAGCAATTTGGTTTGGATTTAGCCTATATCCGCATCGCTCCTGCTTCGGGCGAAAATCACCGGCTGGCGTGTCTGACTGCTTTAGCACAATACCCGACCATTGCGGACAAAGCAGGGTTTAACTAATGTCACTGTGGCACAAGTTCATATTTAAGAGTAAACGCAACAAAGTAAAACAATCAGCCGCCCGAGATCGCCAGCATCAGGCAAACAATCCGGCTTTTATTATCTGCAGCCTTGTACTTATAATTTTTGATTTAAGTCTACTCGATACCGTGCTTGGTTGGATCAGTCTGTTGGTCGCTTGCAGTGTCACCATCCGTATTGCGATTTATTTTGCCTATCAAAAACATATGCCTACCCTGCGCACCTTAAACTTACTGGCGCTGCTGAGTATTATTGGGCTGATATATTCAGCTTGGCCTCTGGGCTTTTTGATTGGCATGGTTAACTTACTGGTTTTAGCCTGTGCACTAAAACTGATGCAAGTACGTAGCCAGCGTGATTTTTACCAGTTAGTGGTCAGTTTATTATTTTTACTTGGTTGTGGTTTTATCTTCCAACAATCCATGGCGTTTACCTTGTTGTATTCGCTGTTAAGTCTTGCAGTGATCCTCGCTTTGGGATTTTTTCATGCCCCTAATCTAAAGGTTAAACAGCAACTAAAACAACTCACTATGTTATGCCTGCAAGCTTTGCCAATTGGTTTGTTACTGTTTTTATTGCTGCCTCAGTTGCCGCCTTTATGGCAAACCCCAAAAGCAAAAAGTAGCGAAACTGGTTTGGCCGATAAAATCACCCCAGGTGATATTGCCCGCCTATCTCAGTCAAGCGAATTAGCTTTTAGAGCCACCTTTGAGGGCAATGCACCAACCCAACAAAATCGTTATTGGCGCGCTATTGTTATGGAGGATTTTGACGGCAGGAGTTGGCAAATTCATCCCTTGCGTAAACAAAATCGGCGTTTCCAACAATTAGTCCAACAAGAATTTTCACCTATAGTGGCAGGGCCTAGTATTGACTATGATGTTATTGCCGAGCCTACTCAGCAACATTGGTTATATGCTTTGGATATCGCTGTACCACGCACAGTTAAAAGCCAAAGTGAGATATGGCAAAGTGACGAATTTCAATTGATCAGTCACCAACCTTTGGTGAGCCAATATCAGTATGCATTGCGTTCCTATGTGCAAACGATGCCGCGCCAACCCCTCAGTGAGCTTGATCGTAAACTCAATTTAAGCCTGCCCACACAAGGTAACCCACTCACTCAAAAGTGGGTAAGCACCTTACGCCAACAGTATCCCCATGAGCAGGCTTTTATTAATGTTTTACTGGACTATTTTAAAACAGAAAACTTTAGCTATACCCTGCGCCCGAAACCTATGTTTGTTGATCCCGTTGATACTTTTTTATTTGAGCAACAGGCAGGTTTTTGCAGTCACTATGCAAGTGCCTTAGCTTACAGTTTGCGCCTAGGAGGCATACCTGCGCGCATTGTTGCGGGTTATCAGGGTGGCGAGTTGATGGCCAAAGCCAGACAGCAGCAATATTTAAGTGTTTATCAGTATGATGCTCATGCGTGGGTCGAAGCTTGGCTGCCTGACTCAGGTTGGACAAGACTTGACCCAACTACCCTAGTTGCCCCTGATCGGATCAACTTTGGTTTACGTCAAGCCATGCAAGAAGAAGGGAGTTTTTTGGCGGATTCGCCTTTTGCCTTGGCGCGGCTTACCAATATCGCGCTGTTTAATAACTTGCGTTTGTTATTAGCCGACATGGATTACAACTGGAGTCGTTGGGTACTTGGATTTGATAGTCAAAAACAACAAGATTTATTTAAAGCCATAGTCGGCAAGTTAACCCCTCAACGGCTAGCCATGCTTGGTCTGGCGATAGTGGCGGTAATAGGCTTATTGTTAACCTTGTTTTTTATGCCTCACTGGTATGCTAATCGTCTTAATCCTGTGCAAGCTTTATATCAAAAAGCTCTTACTTTACTGGGTAAAAACGGGCAAATTCGCGCACATTGGCAAGGGCCGCTAGATTTTAGCCTGCACATACAACAACACCTGCCAGAGGCCATCAGTCAACCATTCAAACGTTTAACTGAGTCATATTTGCAGCTTAATTATCAAACTCAAGGGCAGGATAAACATAAATCTGTATCACACAAAAAATCGATCAACACAATGCGCCGCGAACTCAGACTTCTCAAAAACCAGCTGAGTAAACATCAGTTCTTGTAATGCGCTTAACCTTGAAAACTACCGAGGGCTTACGCCATTGAGTACAATATTTTGGATATTGTGCAGGGTCTGGGCAAAAAATTCTGGATCATTAAGATTTTTACCACTCACAGCCTCAACCTGCACCCTAAAATCGGCGTAATGCTGAGTAGTTGCCCAAATAGTAAAAATAAGGTGGTAAGGGTCGATGGGTGCCAGTTTACCTTCGGTAATCCAGCTATTGATAACTTCAACTTTTGACTCCACCAAATTTTTTAAGGGCGATTCAAGCTCCTTAAGTAATAAGGGCGCGCCTTGAATAATTTCCATACAAAACAAGCGGGATTCCGCCGGATTATCCCGCGATAACTCAAGTTTAACCCTGATGTAATCAGTGATCGCCACGATGGGATCTTGCTCTACACTAAAACCCTGTAATGGCAACAACCACACATCCAGTAATTGTTGCAAAACCTCTATATAGAGTTGCTCTTTGCTATTAAAATAATACAACAGATTAGTTTTTGAGACTTCGGCCAGTGCCGCGACTTGCTCTACGCTAGTTCCATGTACACCACTGCGGGAAAACAAATCAAGTGCGGCATGCATAATCACTTTGCGTTTACTTTCTTTAGCTTTGCTGCGCCGTTTTAATGCACTTGCACTAAAGGTGCGAATTGGTTTTTGTTTGTTTATTTTTGATTTAGTCGCAGGTTTAGACCTGTGTGGAGTAATTGTCATGGTTGCTATTTACTACTATTTTTATAGGCATTGTTATTATTAATCCTGTATGCCACGTTTTATTCAATAAATCAAAATCTTAAATGTTTAGTCTGTATTTTACCCTGCTTAACTACCACAGTTTTAACATTGACCTAATAGGACAGCCAGTGCATGGCTGGGCGATTTCGCCCCAACCATACAATTACAATATGACTCTAATATGGTCGTTGCTTTATGGCCTAGTTTTACCAACTTGAAAAATTTACTACACAATTTATTTATTTAAAAGCCGCAAATGCACAGTCACTTCTTCACGATTATGGTAAAGATGTTTAACCTGTAATTGGTACTTACCCGCTTGTTGGGTTTGAATTTCATCGTCAATGATTTGTAAAGACTCTTGTACCGATTCATAACGTTTTTTCATGGGTAACTTTAAGTTAAACATGGCTTCTTTACAGCGCCCACTGGCTACCCATTGGGCCATCAACTTAGCGACTTTTTGTGGCTGCTCAATCATGTCGCACACTAACCAGTAAATATTGTTTTTACGCGGTTTAAATTTAAAGCCATCTTCCGGGCAATAAGTGACTAAACCGCTGTCCATCAGGGCTTTATCCATGGCGCCGTTATCCACGGCTTCAACAAAAATAGAGCGCCTAACCAATTGATAAGTCCAACCGCCCGGGCATGCGCCTAAATCAACTGCATGTAAACTGCCACGTAGACGTTCATCATGCTCGTTTTTTGGGATAAAGGTTTGAAAGGCTTCGTCGAGCTTAAGAGTAGAACGACTTGGTGCATCATGAGGCATTTTTAAACGCAAGATCCCAAGCGGCAGAGGCGAATTATTATGGCTAAACGAATAACCTACATAAGCCGCATCGGTAGCAGTAAAAAACACATGTAATACCGGCTTATTGGGGTTTTCTTTGTGAGTGAGTTTATTGTTCTTACGCAAATGCTGTCGCAAAGGAACGCTGATCTTACGACAAAATTTAGACAGTTCACGGCCATCTGTAGTATCAGCGTATTCAACCCGTACATCACCACACAATGGAAACTCTGCACAGGCAGCCAATATGGGTTTGACCCTATCAACTACATCCATTTCCTCAATCAGTGCGCTAGTGGCAAACATCTGGCGGGCAAAAATTAAACGGGAAAAATCTAAACCTTTAAGCAGCTTTTCAGCTTCATCAGGCTGATAACATTGAAATACTACATAACCCGATTCAGGCTCTACTTTAGCAAAACCATAAACGTTGAGCTGACTGGCTTTATCTTGGATTTCATTAGCCAGGTCTTTTTCAAAACCGCTACGGCAATAGAGTAATAATCCTAACATTTATTATTGTCCACTTTTAATGGCTGCTACGATCAACATCGCCCAACCTAGAATAAAACATAAGCCACCCAGTGGGGTAATTGGCCCAAACCACTTAATTTGTGTCAACGCTAAGGCATACAAACTGCCACTAAACAAAACAATACCTGCCAGCATAAAACCCGCACTCCAAACTAATAAACTTTGAGTGTGCTGGCGATAAAGTAGAACTAATAAAATAATGCCTAAACTATGTAAAAACTGATAATGCACGCCAGTCTGAAACACAGCTAACATGCTTTCGCTTAATCTCGATTTAAGGCCATGGGCAGCAAACGCACCTAAGATCACCGCTAACATGGCACTAGTTGCTGCAGCGACTAAATAAAACTTCATACATCTCTCTTGGTTAAATTATTCGGTTAATACATTAGAGCTTTACCAAAAATCATTGGAATTACACGGCGGTGGCATATGAATGAAGCCCCATGAGCTTAGCATCATATTTAGCTCGGATTTCAGCCCGCCAGCTTTGCTGGCCAACAAACTTAAGTTTCAATCAAGGTGAAGGGTTTACACAAAATCTTCATCTTGCTGATCTTCCCGCACCTGTTCCATCAACCACTGCCTAAAGGCTGCTATTTTGCCTAGTTCGGCTTGCGACTGCTGACACACAAAATAATAAGCATTATTGGTAATTTGTTTTTCTTCAAAAGGGCAAACCAAACGGCCTGATTCAATTTCAGGTCGCGCCAGAACACTATGCCCCAATGCAATGCCCTGCCCTAGAGCCGCGGCTTGTAATATTAACATTGAATGACTGAATATGGGGCCGTGATTAACATTTACGCCTTGGATATTAAATTGTTTGATCCAGCCCTTCCACGCCTCACGCGATGAATCGTGTAAGAGTACATGGTGACGTAAATCATCTAACTGGCTTAAGGGTTTGTTACTCTGGAATAATAAGGGCGAACAAACTGGTGTTAGATATTCTGTATGGAGTTTTTCTGCGACGACCCCCGACCATTTACCGCGACCATAATAAATGGCTACATCCACATCATCGCTTAAAAAACCCTCATCAAAATCCACGGCTTTAATGCGCACATCAATATCAGGATTAAGCTGGCTAAAACGGCTAATACGCGGTACCAACCATTGAATAGCAAAACTGGGCGGTAAGGCCACCGTAATAGTACCTTTGGCGCCTCTGGCCACTAAACGCTCAGTAGCATCTTGCAGGCTGCGAAAAATCTCTTTCAAATCCAGAAAATAGCTTTGACCTTCATCGGTTAACAACAACGAGCGATTTTTTCGCATAAAAAGTTTCATCGACAAAAAATCTTCTAA
>NZ_LSNE01000005.1:41773-51489 GCF_001565895.1 Paraglaciecola hydrolytica | reverse complement strand
TGCTTTTACCTGATGACTGACTGCTGCCTGAGTGACAAAAAGTTCATCCGCCGCACGAGTAAAACTCAGATGCCGCGCAGCAGCTTCAAAGGTTTTTAGTGAATTTAAAGGAGGAAGACGACGACTCATTTGCTTATTTGTTCCAGACCAACATGGAACCAGTTTATAACATTAGTTTTTCTAATGCCAACCAATAGTAAAAGTCATTTTAATGTTTAAAAATAATTGTTTATTATTTAATCGTGATAAAAATTTATTGTTTTAAAACAATAAGTAACGTCGCAACAGCAGATTAACAAAATACAAACACAAATATCACAAACATTACTAATATTAAGGTTCATTACATGAAAAATATATTTAAAAAATTATCCATATTTAAACTTGCCGTACTTTCTGCCTATGTATTCGGCCAAGTCGCAAGTGCAGCTACCGCTTCGCAATTAGATGACGCTGTGATCACGCAAAATAGTGAGTCGCACATTGTTGCAGAAATTAAAGCAGGTTTCGCCGATTTATTGGCTGACCTTGGTTTTCCTGAAGTTAAACTTCAAGCTAAAAAGCAACTACTGCACAGCACCAATGAACAACAAGCAACTGAACTAGTCAGCGCAGCTACAGCACAATTGCCAGAATATAAATTCAAAGTGGTAATTGCAGATTAATAGCTCTGCCTAACTAGCACTTATTTTGTACTACCGTAAAAAATTAAATTGATCTGCTGATTATTTAATCTTAGTAAGTAATGAGCTATGCGCCGTTAAAGGCGCGTAGCGTTACTTACCCAACTATTGCTTTAACACTCTCGCTTTAACCATCCAGCTTTGCGTAACATACCTCGCTAAACGCTAATCCCTTTGCTTCAGGCAAGGTTATTAAAACGCAAATTTACTATCTCGCACTGGTATCCAGTGGTGCAAAACCTTTAACTAATTCATCTAAAGCTAAGATCTGCTCAAGATAAGGACTTAACTTGTCGAGTTTAAGCGCACAAGGGCCATCACATTTTGCCTGATTAGGTTCAGGGTGAGCTTCAATAAACAAACCAGCTAAACCAAGAGCCATACCACTGCGCGCCAATTGTGCAGCCTGCGCACGACGACCATCGGCCGAATCTTCACGACCACCAGGTTTTTGCAAGGCGTGGGTAGCATCAAAGATCACCGGTGCATAGGCTTTCATTTCGTCCATGCCCAACATATCAACTACTAAATTGTTGTAACCAAAACACGAACCACGTTCACACAAAATGATTTTGTCGTTACCCGCTTCCCCAAACTTTTTAATGATATGGCGCATTTCGTGAGCAGCTAGAAACTGTGGTTTTTTAACATTAATAACAGCATTAGTTTTGGCCATAGCCACAACCAAATCGGTTTGACGAGCTAGGAATGCAGGTAATTGGATAACATCCACCACTTCGGCCACCGGTGCAGCTTGATGGCATTCATGTACGTCAGTGATTAAAGGCACATTAAAGGTGCGTTTAATTTCTTCGAAAATTTTCAACCCTTCTTCCATACCCGGACCACGGTAAGAATTAACCGACGAACGATTAGCCTTATCAAAAGAAGCTTTAAACACAAAAGGAATGCCAAGTTTAGTGGTGACTTCTTTGTAATATTCGGCAATAGACATCGCCATATCCCGCGATTCAAGTACATTCATGCCACCAAAAAGTACAAAGGGTTTATCGTTGGCGACTTGAATATCACCAATAGTAATAGTGTGTTGATTTTGCATTTGCTTTTTGCCTAAAAAATTCAAAAGGGATGACTAAGGAAGTAAGGATAACAAGCCACAGTAAACTTGGGTATCTCAAATGCGCACGATGGGAAAGCTTTCATTTACAGCAAATATAAAAGCCCGCAATCTCAATGTTGGTAGTGTTCGTTTCTGATTTTAATAAAATCATTATTATCAACCGCCAATTTCAGCATTTTTTCTAGTGCATCTCTGTGGGGATACAAGCTGCTTTTTTTACTAATAGATACATAATAATCTTCATAATTGTTTGGCTGGAATACTGAAGTAGTAATTTTATCTTCAAGGCCCATACTATGTAAAAGAAGGAAAGTAATTTCTTCATGATGCATGAAACAATCAATTCGGCCTTTTAGTAGCATTTCTATTTTTTGTTTCAAAGTTGGGACCGTAATGACATTAATATCGTTGGTTTTTGTTGTGTTTGAAGGTAACAAGTATTCGCTATTATAAGTCGTTGCGATTCTTGCTTTTTGCAAGTTGGCAGTGCTTTCAAAGCGGTTTTTATCTGTGGTAAGGATAAAAAGAGTTTGTCGTAAGTTTTCATAACTCGGCTGGAGAAAAACAATATCATCCGCAACATCTTTTTCTTTACGCATACCTACCAACAAATCGATCTGACCATTGTGTAGCTCCTTTATACGTCGAGCAAAAGGCATTGCAGCTACATCAAGATTCATATCCATTTTATTGGCAATAAACTGTAAATACTTAGTGTGTAAACCATCTGGAAACTCAGGTGATACTGCCGAATGAAGAACCTCTTTTGCAAACACATTAACGCTAAGTAAAAAACTCATTGTCGTCCAAAAACAAATTATTCTGAGTATCATTTTGTTTAAGGCTCCTGATATCGCACCATTATAAATCTTTATAACAAGTTATGTTCGACTAGAAAAGTAGAAACTATTATTCGCGCCTTAACCTAGTACATCAATTAAAAACGGTATCATATATTAGATATAACCACCGATAGAGAGTATTTATTTATACTTTAATTTTATTTCGGATAATAGTTAAAAAGTTATTAAAGGTTGAAATGCCTAAACTAATTTTTAATGTCTGTTTTCAGCTACTCTGACTACGCAGCCAGCACTACCTGCAATCATCTGCGCTACTATTAAAAGAAAGCCACCTTAAACTATGCTTAAAAGTAGCTTCGCAACCAAATAACCCGTAAAATGCGCGGTTCATTTTTAGCCACTAGTGATTATCTAAACATCTAGTTTGGCAACCGAATTAAACGCGAAGAAATACAATCTCTCCTCTTGGCTTGAATTGTGTAACGTTAGCTGTCGGACTATTTTGAGAAAGGTACCTAAATTTCGTATGACTAAGAAGCTTTTTATTAAAACCTGGGGCTGCCAAATGAACGAGTATGACTCGGACAAAATGGCCGACTTACTGGATTCAACACACGGTTATGAGTTAGCTGAAACGGCTGAAGAAGCAGATGTGATTTTGCTAAACACCTGCTCAATCCGTGAAAAAGCCCAAGAAAAGGTATTCCATCAATTAGGTCGCTGGAAAAATCTCAAAAAAACCAAACCCGATTTGATTATTGGGGTGGGCGGCTGTGTCGCCTCACAAGAAGGTGAAGTCATTCGCCAACGAGCACCTTTTGTCGACATGGTATTTGGTCCACAAACCCTGCATCGCCTGCCTGAAATGATCAATAAGCTAAAAGGTGGCAGCAGTTCAATCGTAGATATCAGCTTTCCAGAAATTGAAAAGTTTGATCGTTTACCAGAGCCAAGAGCTGATGGCCCTACGGCCTTTGTATCGATTATGGAAGGCTGTTCAAAATATTGTACCTTTTGTGTAGTGCCCTATACCCGTGGTGAAGAAGTCAGCCGCCCGGCTGATGATGTATTGCTTGAGATTGCTCAACTTGCCGCTCAAGGTGTGCGTGAAGTTAATCTATTAGGCCAAAACGTAAATGCTTTCCGTGGTCCTAACTTTGATGGCAGCATTTGTACCTTCGCTGAGTTGTTAGAGTTGGTTGCCTCGATTAACGGTATTGATCGTATTCGTTATACCACTTCCCATCCGGTTGAATTTACCGATGATATTATCGAAGCCTATGCGCAGATCCCCGAATTGGTTGATCACCTGCATTTGCCGGTGCAGTCAGGTTCAGACCGCATTCTTAATCAAATGAAACGTGGCCATACGGCTATCGAATACAAATCTAAAATTCGTAAACTGCGTAAAATTCGTCCTAATTTGAGTATGTCTTCGGACTTTATTATTGGTTTCCCAGGTGAAACGGATGACGATTTTCAAGCGACTATGGACTTGATCCAAGCCATGGATTTTGATTTGAGCTTTAGCTTTATCTACAGTGCGCGCCCTGGTACACCGGCTGCGGATTTACCGGATGATGTGACTGAAGAAACCAAAAAGCTACGTTTACAATTATTGCAACAACGTATTAATCAACAAGCACTGCGCATTGCCAGTGGCATGTTAAATACCGAGCAACGTATTTTAGTTGAAGGCCCATCGAAAAAGAATCCGATGGAGCTTACCGGCCGTACTGAAAACAACCGTGTGGTTAACTTTGAAGGTCAACCAAGTATGATAGGCAAATTTATTGACGTTAAAATTACCAGCGTTTTTGCCAATTCCTTGCGTGGTGACGTGCTTAGAACAGAAGACCAGATGGACTTGCGTAGCGCCGTTACACCTCAAGCCATACTAGCTAAAAAATCTCCCGTTATTAACGACTTAGGTGTTGGCCAGTTTGTGCCAAACTAACAGCGATTCATCAAGGTGGAGAATGCTTAGCTTCTCCGCCTTTGTTATCTAATCAGAGAGTTAAAAAGAGTTTAATATATTGACTAAATTAGTGAGTAATCAGGTTTATTTAGAACCTTCCGACCATAAACGTCTCGCCAGCTTATGTGGCCCTTTTGATGACAACATCAAACAACTAGAACGACGTTTAGGGGTAGAAATCACCTACCGCAATAATGAATTCAAAGTACTCGGCCCCGCCCTGCAAGTCACAGGCACTATCGAGCTGTTAAAAAATCTGTATATTGAAACTCAAGCAGTAAGAGGTGAAATACCTGATCTTGAGGCCAATACAGTTCATCTAGCCATACAACAATCGACTGTTTTAGAACAAGACAGTAGTGCGCAAGCCTCGACATATGGCAAAGAAATCACAATTAAAACCAAACGGGGTGTCATCAAACCACGTAACCCCAATCAAAACCAATATGTGGCCAATATCGTTAATCACGATATTACGTTTGGCGTTGGCCCTGCCGGCACAGGTAAAACCTATTTAGCTGTGGCTTGTGCCGTAGATGCACTAGAGCGCCAAGAAGTGCGGCGAATATTGTTAACTCGCCCAGCAGTAGAAGCCGGTGAAAAACTCGGATTTTTACCTGGTGATTTATCTCAAAAGGTTGATCCCTATTTACGCCCTTTATACGATGCATTGTTTGAAATGTTAGGTTTTGAGCGGGTTGAAAAACTGCTAGAGCGTAATGTTATTGAAGTTGCGCCATTGGCCTACATGCGTGGCCGTACCTTAAACGATGCCTTTATTATTTTGGATGAAAGCCAAAATACTACGGTTGAACAAATGAAAATGTTTTTAACCCGTATCGGTTTTAATTCGCAAGCTGTGATCACCGGTGACATTACCCAAGTGGATTTACCTCGTGGAGTACGTTCGGGTTTACGTCATGCCATTGAAGTATTAAAAGATGTTAACGAGATTTCTTTTAACTTTTTCAGCGCCCAAGATGTAGTTAGGCACCCTGTTGTGGCCAGCATAGTCATGGCCTACGAAGAACATGAACGCCAAAAAGCCCAAGAAAAAGCCGAAGCACAAGCTACGGCTCAAGCAGCTCAATTACAAGGGCAAACATCCTGATGAGCGCCATACTCGATTTGCAAATTGCCACTGAGCAAGCTGACATTCCATCAGAACAGGATTTTAGTCTGTGGTTAGAGCACGTTTTTGCCGCGCTGAGTATTAGCGATAAAGAAATAACTATTCGCATCGTAGATGACGCTGAAAGCCAGCAACTCAATTATCAGTATCGCAGTAAAAACTCTCCCACCAATGTATTGTCGTTTCCATTTGAAATGCCCGACTTTATGGGCATGGATGATGAAGAAAATGCTGAACATGACGATAACCATGTTGCCAGTTTGGCGGAAGCTGAGTTTAATTTGTTAGGTGATTTAGTGATTTGTGCCCCCGTGGTGACTCGAGAAGCAACAGAGCAAAATAAAACACTTAAACATCATTGGGCCCACATGGTAGTACATGGAACCTTGCATTTATTGGGTTATGACCATATAAACGACGATGAAGCCGAAGATATGGAAGCTTTAGAAAGGCAAATTTTACAACAATTAGCCATTGACGACCCCTATCAAAATCATTAAAGATAGCGATCGTTAAAACGCCGAGTTTAGTTGTTAGCTTTATTACTTAATAACTAAGCAAAATCGAACCAACAAAATTATGAGAAAATGAGCGAAGATAATCCCCCATCTAGTAGCGGTTCTGCCAACAAAGGTTGGCTGGATAAAATAGTCCAGTCATTCGCGACAGAACCGAAAAACAAACAAGACCTCGTTAGTGTTATTCAAGAGTCTGAAAATAGCGGCATCATTAATCCTGAAACTCGTGAAATGATGGAAGGTGTGATGGAAGTCAGTGATCTTAGGGTCAGAGACATCATGATCCCTCGCGCACAGATGATGACAATAGACATTGACGAAACGGTTGAGGAGTTTATCCCTTCAATTCTCGAATCAGCGCATTCCCGTTTTCCGGTTATTAGTGAAGACAAAGATCATATCGAAGGCATATTGTTAGCCAAAGATTTGCTTGAATTTGCCTTTGATCCCAGCAAAAAATTAGTCTTAAAAAATATTCTACGTCCAGCAGTGATCGTCCCCGAGAGTAAACGGGTAGACGTCTTGCTCAAAGAATTTCGTCAAAAACGTTATCATATGGCCATAGTCGTTGATGAATATGGCGGCGTGTCGGGTTTAGTGACCATTGAAGATATCCTCGAATTGATCGTGGGTGAAATCGAAGATGAACACGACGACGACGACAAAGAAACTGACGATATCAAGCCCTTAAACAAACATACTTATTCGGTTAAAGCCCTTACGGCTTTAGATGATTTTAATAAGTTTTTTGCCTCCAAGTTTGATGAAGAAGAAGCTGATACCATAGGTGGTATCGTGCTACGAGCCTTTGGTCACATGCCTGCCCGTGATGAAGAAGTTACGATTAACAATATACTGTTTAAAGTAACTAACTCTGATAAAAGACGTTTGGTGCAACTCAAAGTCACCCTGCCTGAAACGGAAGAATAATTCTGCTAGCAAGCTCATTGATTTTAAGATTATTAGTCGCGCTGATATTGGGCGGCTTATTAACATTGGGCTATGCACCGTTTTCACAGTGGTGGCTAGTGCCAATTGCCTGCACTGCTTTTATTTATCTGTTAACACAAACGGGTAAAACTCATTCTTTTAAACTTGGTTTTGCCTATGGTTTAGGCTGGTTTGGTGCAGGTATTAGCTGGGTTCATGTGAGTATCGCCGATTTTGGTGGTTTACCACTCATTGGCTCACTGAGTTTGATGTTGTTGTTATGTGGATATCTAGCGCTGTTTCCTGCGACTTTATTCTACTTACTCACGCGTTATTTTAAAGTCCAATTATGGCCTCTCGCCCTGCCCTTTATGTGGTTGGTAATGGAATGGCTTAGAGCGACTTTGTTCACTGGATTTCCCTGGTTGTCCCTCGGTTACAGCCAATTGCACGGGCCACTCAGTGGTTGGTTTCCCCTCGTTGGAGAAATAGGTGTAAGTAGCCTGTTAGTTCTGCTATGTGGCGCAGCAGCTTGTTGGTTATTGGCAAATATAGGTAGCAAAGGCCACAGACAAGCAGGTGCTCTAATCATTGCCACGGTAGTCATCAGTGGTTTAACCCTTGAACAACATCCATGGGTTAAGCTCAGTGGTAAGGCCGCTAAAATTGCTATGGTGCAAGGTAATATTCAGCAAGATTTACGTTGGGTGCCAGAACAAGATTTGCCCACCATGCTCAAATACCAAAACATGAGCAATGCCCACTGGGATGCCGATGTGATTATTTGGCCTGAGGCTGCCGTGCCCAAACTTGAACCTGCAGCAGTCGACTATTTACATAAGTTAGACAAACTGGCGGTATCTCACAATAGTGCATTGATCACCGGTATCGTTAATTACAATTTTGAAACCCGCGAGGCATACAACAATTTACTTACCTTAGGCTTAAAAGACCAGCCAAGTACCGATGAACAAGATTTAAGCCTGCCTCGTGGACAATATTATTATGGACACGGTAACCGATATGCCAAACATCACCTCTTACCTATAGGCGAATTTATCCCCTTAGAGAATTGGCTACGTAAGCTGGCACCTATTTTTGATTTGCCTATGTCGTCGTTTTCTAGAGGGGAATATCAACAAGCAAATTTACGCGCCAAGGGCTATTATTTTGCTCCCGCTATTTGTTTTGAAATTGCTTTTCCTAATCAAATAGCGGCAAATCTATATGAACATACTAATTTTATTATTACTGTCAGCAATGATGCTTGGTTTGGCCATTCCCATGGTCCTGACCAGCACCTTGAAATAGCGCAAGTTCGCGCCAAAGAATTTGGTTTACCTGTACTACGAGCCACCAATAATGGTATTAGCGCTTTTATTGATTATCGTGGACAGATCCAAAGTCGTTTACCACAGTTTGAAGCGGCGGTACTGAGTGACACTATTCCCTTGGTTCAAGGCAACACCCCCTATCGATTATTAGGTAACTGGCCCATGTGGTTGCTGTGCCTACTGAGTTTTAGTGCCGCCCTATATTTCAAACAAAAAGAATCAGTTAAGTATTAATTACATTGTTCCAGCCAATGTTGTTTGGTTTCATCACTTAAAAAACTAGCGCTAAAGCTGTTTTGAACTAGCTGCCTGAGCTGTTCTTGGCAAATATCTAAATGATCTATTAAGGCATGATAGTTGTCGTTTAAATAACCACCAAAATAACTGGGATCATCGGCATTCACAGTGACCAATAAACCCTGCTCCAATAATTCCAAAATATTATGCTGGGACATATGCTCAAACACTTTAAGCTTGGTATTGGATAAGGGGCACACAGTCAATGGGATCTGCTTGTTTACCAAGTGCTCAACCAAACTAGCATCTTCAATACTACGTACACCATGATCAATACGATGCACATCAAGGATGTTGGTCGCCTCCCACACATAATCTGGCGGACCTTCTTCACCAGCATGGGCAACCCGTTTTAAACCTAAGTCTTTGGCTTTGGCAAATACTCGTGCAAACTTTTGAGGAGGGTTACCTAACTCCGAGCTATCTAAACCAACCGCAGTGATATGGGGTAAAAAGTCCTTGGCGTCCTCTAAAGTTTGCAAAGCACTTTCTTCACTCATATGCCGTAAAAACGACATGATCAATAAACTAGACTGCCCCCACTCTTGTTCAGCATATTGCATCGCTCTAACAAAGCCCGGCATAAAAATATCAAAACCTATACCACGTTCAGTATGAGTTTGAGGATCAAACATAATTTCACTATGCACCACATTATCCTCACGGCACTTTTGCAGATAGGCCGACATGAGTTGATAGAAATCATCTTCATCACGCAGTACTGATGCACCAAGATAATAGAGATCTAAAAAACTTTGTAGATTATGAAAATCATAAGCGTCGATGACCTCTTCAATAGAACTATAGGGTAAATCGACAGCATGTTTTTTAGCTAGACTCATCATTAATTCAGGCTCAAGTGAGCCTTCAATATGCAGATGAAGTTCAGCTTTAGGAAGCTTTGCGACCCAATCTTTAAGCTTGTTTTTCATCACCTTTCTCCCCTGCTTATTTGTACAT
>NZ_LSNE01000005.1:0-41625 GCF_001565895.1 Paraglaciecola hydrolytica | reverse complement strand
GTGATACTGATCTTTGCACCACCACATTGCTCTTAGCATCAAAGCAGTGCAAGTTATTGTAAATTAAAATATATTAAGTAAAAAAAAACGATGTTGCAGCTAATCTAATCGCTTAAACACGATGTAAATACCATGGGATTTAGCTATTAATTCGGGCTTTTTGGTTATTTTGCTAAGTTCATCATATTTATTCAGCAACTTCAGTATAAATTACAGCAAAACCAGACTCTTTGGTCAGCTTTTTGCACAAGCTAGTAAAATGCCAACCTTATTCTAATAACAACGACTAATTAATAGTCAATATGTGAGCAACATTGATGTCTAATTTTTTCGAAAGCTTTTTTAAATTAAAAGAAAAAGGCACTAACTTAAAAACTGAGTTTGTCGCCGGTTTAACCACTTTTGCGGCCATGTCTTACGTATTGGTGGTTAACCCAGGGATCTTATCAGCCGGAGGCATGCCGATTGAGGGATTAATTACCGTTACTGCATTGGCCGCTTGTTTAGGTACCTTGTTAATGGCGCTAATGACTAATTATCCCATTGCCATGGCGCCAGGTATGGGTCTCAACGCCTTTTTTGCTTTTACTATTTGTTTAACCCGCGAAATCCCTTGGGATGCAGCTCTTGGCATCGTATTTTGGAACGGCATATTGTTTTTAATGCTGTCTCTCAGTGGTGTACGCACCAAAATTGCTGAGGCCATTCCTGCAGCCTTAAAAATTGGGGTCCAGTGTGGTATCGGTTTATTCATCGCTTTTATCGGCTTAAAAAATGCCGGGATTGTGGTGGCTAACCCTGCAACTTTTGTGACTATAGGGGACTTATCCGAACCTGCAGCCCTACTTGCCCTAATCGGCATACTGCTAACTATTGTACTTGTGATTAAAAAAGTGACTGGTGCGATATTAATTTCAGTATTGGTATTAACTTTAATTGGCGCTTTTATCCCAGTGGGTGATGGTTATTTAACCCAGCACACCGACAGTTTTATTGGCATGCCCGAAGGCATTAGCACTACTTTTATGGCCATGGATATTATGTATCCCATCGAACATCTAGCTGAAACGTGGGATCTGATATTTGCCCTGTTGTTTGTCAATATGTTCGACACTATCGGCACCTTAATCGGTGTATCTCGCCGCGCTAATTTACTGGATAAAGAAGGCAAACTACCAAAACTTGGCAAAGCCATGAATGCCGATGCCGCCGCCAGTGTAATTGGTGCTGCGATTGGGACCTCACCTGTTACCTCTTATGTAGAATCCGCAGCTGGTGTATCAGCTGGGGGACGCACAGGCTTAACCTCGATGGTAGTGGCATTGTGTTTTTTACTCGCACTGTTTTTTACACCTTTAATGAAAGTAATCCCATTGATGGCCACAACGCCCGCCCTGATTATGGTCGGTATATTAATGATGGATTCGTTCAGACAATTGGATTTTGACGATATAACAGCCTTAGCCACCGCATCTATCGCCCTGTTAGCCATGCCACTGACTTTTAGCATCAGCGAAGGTATCGCATTGGGATTTATTACTTATGTTGGCATTATGCTGGGCACAGGCCGTTATAAGCAGGTCACTGTCATCACTTACGTTATGGCGGCGGTATTTGTACTCAGGTATTTATTGGATTTGAAATAAAGAAACTAGAAACTAGAAACTAGAAACTAGAAACTAGAAACTAGAAACTAGAAACTAGAAACTAGAAACTAGAAACTAGAAAAAATTAAAGTGACAGCCTGGTGCTGTCACAGAATTCTTCACTTACTTTGTACTTTTTCCTGATCGTTTTTTAACCACAAAAATTCCATTTGTTTAGCTGTTCTTTGTGCCAAAGCTTCACTGTGTAATTTACTGACTAAGTGCAAACTCATATCTATGCCTGCCGATATTCCACCTGAAGTGACAATATTGCCTTGATCTACCCAACGTACATCCGAGACCACATCTAAGGCCGGAAAGCTCTGTTTTAAGTCGGCAAGGTCTTCCCAATGGGTCGTCACTTGCTGGTCGGTAATAACCTGAGCTTGTGCCAACAAAAATGCGCCTGTACATACCGAGGCCACCAAACTACATTGTTGGGCTTGCAAGGCTATCCACTCGATCACCTGAGTTTTATGGATTTCGCGGCTATGATCCCCCCCCACCACAATCAATACATCAACAACAGGATGGTCACTAAAGCCATAATCTGGCACAACTTTGTAACCTGCTCTGGCCTTTACTATCTCTGTGGTTTCGGCGATTAAAAACACCTCAAACAACCCATTTTTACTCACACGAGATGCGGTTGTAAAAACCTCAAAAGGTCCTGAAAAGTCCAGCACCTCGGCATCTTCATAAATATATATACCAATCTTTATTGCCATATTCAGTAATACCTGAGTGCTAAAAAAATTAACGAAGTGAAGTGGGTGTTATCGCAAACAACTTATAAAAATTCTGTGTGGTAACTGCAGCTAATTCCTCTACGCTAATACCTTTAAGCTGGGCGATAAACTCCCCTACTTCTCGTACATAACCTGGCTGGTTTTGTTTACCGCGATAAGGCACCGGCGCTAACCAAGGTGAATCAGTTTCAATCAGTAGTTTATCCAGTGGGATCTTTTTCACTACTTCTTGTAACTCTGTGGCGGTTTTAAAAGTGACTATGCCAGAAATCGAAATATAAAAACCCAGCTCTATGGCTTCTTGTGCCATGTCCCAGCTTTCAGTAAAACAATGTAGTACCCCTTTAGTTTCGGGATTTTTATATTGTTTTAGCAAGTCGATGGTGTCTTCACGGGCATCACGAGTATGGATAATCAGAGGTTTATTAAGCTCATTGGCCACTTTGATGTGATCAACAAAAGACGTAAGTTGCACGGCTTTGGTATCAGCGCTGTAAAAATAATCCAAACCGGTTTCACCAATGGCTACTACATCCGGATGGCGCGCCATATTCAATAAAGTATCGTAATCACAGGCTTCATCTTGATGCAGTGGATGTACACCGCAAGATACTGAAACATTAGCTAAACCTTGAACCTTTTCCAACATATT
The DNA here is from genome assembly GCF_001565895.1 of Paraglaciecola hydrolytica. Lineage (GTDB taxonomy): Bacteria > Pseudomonadota > Gammaproteobacteria > Enterobacterales > Alteromonadaceae > Paraglaciecola > Paraglaciecola hydrolytica. The sequence continues at coordinate 38,578 of NZ_LSNE01000005.1, read as the reverse complement.
CGGAAATTCGCCCACCGACACACACACACATAAAAAATGCTCTACACCACGACGCTGAGCAAAAGTCAGCAACTCGCTAAGTTCTTCTGTGGTTTTGTCTAATCTGTCTAAATGACAGTGTGAATCTACAAACACTTACTATTCCTTAATCTATTCATTCAGGCTTTTTACGGTTTACTTTTTAACATCGAGATGTCAGTCAATAATTGGTTCAACACTAATACTTTATTCACCCCAGGATTGCGCACCCGTTTGACTGCTTTAATAGCTTGTTGATGTAGTTGCCATAAAGCCTCTGGTAGTTCAGATTGACGTTTTACCTGTAAATGCAACCAGAACTGCAACCATTTTAGGATCTTCTCGACCTGTTCTTGCCAATCGGCAGCCAGTTGTGAAGGATTAACTCGTTGCTGAATGATGTCTTGCAAACCAGCTTTAAACACCTCGTAACTCACTTTGTGTTCTTGCTGCAACTCATCTAATAAAATTAAGGGTGAACTGGCGTATAAATTCACAAATTCAGCATCCACCGGTTTATCCCACTGAGTACTGAGCCACACTTGGGTCTGTGTTGTATCAGGCACTGGCATAATAATACGTTCGCAGCGGCTGAGAATTGTGGGTAACAAACGCTCGCTTTTGTGAGTTAACAACATTAAAAAAGTATTGGCAGTGGGCTCTTCGAGGGTTTTTAACAGAGCATTGCTACTTGATTCTGTCATGGTATGGGCGGCGTAAATGACCAGTACCTTAGTGCCAGACAACTGAGCGGAGCCGCTGAGTTTTTTAATCGCCTCACGTATTTGATCCACACCAATCTGTTTTTCGGATATGACTTCATGAAAATCGGGATGATTACCTGCATCTTGTAACAAACAGGCATGACAAACACCGCAGCGCTGCCCCTGCACGTTTTTAGAACAAAGCAACAATGCCGCAAACTGTTTGGCAAAATCGCTTTTACCTATGCCTTGAGAGCCTTGCAGCAATAAAGCATGATGCAACTTATTGTCTTGCTTACGCTGAGCGAGCTGGGTAAAGGTGGCACTTAACCAAGGATACATTTAAGCCTCTAAATACTGAGTTAAAGCCGCACTAATGTCCTGCTGGACCAGCTCAATACTTTGCATGGTATTAATAATCACACACTTCAAGTCAGCCTTGGCTAATGATAAATAACGCTCGCGAGTGCGCACAAAAAAATCGAGATGTTCAACTTCGATTCTATCCAGTTCCCCCCGCCCTCTGGCACGTTTTAAACCTTCGGCAGGCTCAACATCTAAATACAGAGTAAAATCAGGTCTGAAGTCTTTGAGCGTGATCTGACGCAATGCATCTAACATGCTGCTATCTATCATGCGCCCTCCCCCTTGATAGGCCTGTGATGACATATCATGGCGATCTCCTAGTACCCATTGGCCTTGTTTTAAGGCAGGAATTATAACGTTATGCATCAGTTGTGCACGAGCCGCATACATTAATAATAACTCAGCTTCTACTGTGACAGTTTCATCTTGCCACTGTTGTTTAACACAGGCTCTAATGGCTTCGGCCATTGGCGTACCGCCCGGCTCGCGGGTAGTCACTAAGCTATGACCTGCGCTTTCGATATGTTGTTTAACCAAGGCCACTGCGCTGCTTTTACCAGCGCCTTCAAGACCTTCAATAACAATGAATTTTCCTGCTGTTTGCAAACTGAACTCGCTTATTTTTTTAATATGTACTGTTTTACTGCTTGATTATGTTGTTGCAAAGTCTCAGAGAATTGATGACTACCATCACCTCTGGCCACAAAATACAAATCATTGGTTGCCAGTGGATTAAACGCCGCTGCTATAGACAACTTTCCTGGCATGGCAATAGGGGTTGGCGGCAAACCTTTTATCACATAGGTATTATAAGGGGTTGGCGTCTTTAAGTCCTTACGCTTTATGTCACCATCAAAATCAGGCCCGAGGCCATATATCACTGTAGGATCGGTTTGTAGGCGCATATTAAGATTCAAACGATTCACAAAAACCCCAGCGATACGGGGGCGCTCTGAGGGCACAGCGGTTTCTTTTTCAATAATCGAGGCCATGATCAAACCCTCATAGGAATTTGCATAAGGCACATCCAAGGCACGTACATGCCACTGCTCTTCAAGATATTGACGCATTTTCTGGTGGGCGATACTGATGACAGTAAAAGCATTGGTGCCTGTGGCAAAATGATAGGTATCAGGTAATAACCAACCTTCGATAGACTGACCGGGCAAATCGCTAATCAAAGCAGCGATGCCAGCGTCTGTTGTCGCATCAAAAACTAAATGTTCTTGGGATTTAAGTTGCAGTTCCCACTCCCGCCACTGCAAACCTTCTACCAGACTAATACTAAAGAGTTTTTCTTTACCACTCACCAGTAAGTCCAACAATTGTTGTGTTTGCATGCCGGGCAATAATTCATAAGTTCCTGCTTTAAATTTCGCAAGTTGCGGTTTTAATTTCAGGAGGATTTTTAAAGCGATTATGTCGCCGATAATTTTTTGTTGCTCAAGCTCGACTAAGATCTTGCGAGCTGACTGACCTTTTCCCAGAGTTAACAATTGTGGTTTGCTAATTAACAGAGTTTGCTGAACTTGCTGGTTGAGATAATAATAAAGTGCGCCAGCACCTAGGCAACCAAGCAATAAAATCAACAGTAAAAACTTCAGGATAAATTTTATTTTCATGATAAGGATGTTTGTAGAAAAATATTTAATTCAGTCTGTAATTGGGCGACCTTAGAATGACTGAAGGTCCATTGTTGATTTAACATTGGTACGCTCAAAGTCGTCACAGGTACTATAGCCATCAGTGCATTACAGATAAACATTTCTTCGGCGGCAAAATCAAGGGTAAAGATTTGATGAATTTCCTTCACTGGTTGAGATTGTGCGGCCAACATTTGGCAAATCGTACGACGCATCACCCCTGCAACCCCACAACCATCCAGCATTGGCGTAAACCACTGGCCCTTATGTAGCCAAAATACATTAGCGGCGCTGGCTTCAATTATATTGTCATTGCTGTCACATACTAAAACATCATCAAATTCAGTTAAGTCTAAGGCTTGTTTAATGAGGACTTGTTCTAAGCGATTCAGGTGTTTAAGGCCTGCTAACAAAGGCTGTATTGCTAGCTTTACTGGGCTCAAACCTAGCTTGATACCCTGCTGTTGCCAGCCTGCATAATGAACAGGCAAAGTATGCAAAGATACAATATAACTCGACTCGCTAACATTAAGCGGACTATAACCTCGCCCACCTTTGCCCCGGCTGATAATAATTTTTATCACACCATTTTTATGCTCAGACTGTGCAATTAAGTTAAGAGCCGATTCATGAAGGGCTTGCCATTGAAGAAAATTAATCGCTAAACGTTGACAGTTATTTTGCAGCCGAGCTAGATGCAGAGGCCACAATAGCAGCTTATTCTGACTGAATGCCATAGTAGTAAAACAACCATCACCGTATTGCAGTGCGCGTTCAGCGACATCGATCTTATCTTGAAATTGACCATTGATTATTATCAATTTATTGACTGCCTCGCATTAGTTCACACAAAAAAAAGCCCAGGATAAATTGGGCTTTGAATAATGCACTGTTTACGCTAAAAAATGCAATCTTTTAGGCTTTTTTGAATAATAGTGATCCGTTAGTACCACCAAAGCCAAATGAATTACATAGGGCGTAGTCCATTTCTACCTTTCTAGCAGTATGGGCAACAAAATCCAAATCACAGCCTTCACCCGGATTATCTAAATTGATAGTGGGAGGAGCTATCTGATCTTTAAGTGCAAGTATGGTAAAAATTGCCTCAATAGCACCAGCTGCACCAAGTAAATGACCTGTCATGGACTTAGTCGAACTAACTAATAACTTGCTGGCATGAGTGCCAAACACACTTTTTACTGCAGATACTTCGGCAATATCACCCGCTGGTGTAGAAGTTCCATGCGCATTTACATAGGTAATGTCAGCAGGCTGAACCTTAGCATCATTGATTGCATTAACCATAGCAGCGGCAGCACCTTCACCGTTTTCAGGAGGTGAAGTCATATGATAAGCATCACCACTCATGCCAAAACCAACAAGCTCAGCATAAATAGTAGCGCCGCGCTGTTTAGCAAACTCATATTCTTCCAGCATCACCACGCCAGCGCCTTCGCCCATGACAAAACCATCACGATCTTTATCCCAAGGCCGACTGGCTAATTCAGGAGCATCATTGCGAGTCGATAAGGCACGAGCCGCAGCAAAGCCACCTACACCCAATGCACACACAGTGGATTCTGCACCGCCAGCTAACATCGCATCGGCATCACCGTAAGCAATGGTTCTGGCAGCCACACCAATGTTATGCACACCAGTGGTACAGGCAGTAACGATATTAAGATTAGGACCTTTGAGGCCTTCCATGATCGATAAAAAACCAGAGATCATATTGGTTATGGTTGCCGGCACAAAAAATGGTGAAATTTTACGTGGACCGCCTTCTAACAACTTATTATGGTTTTCTTCAATTAAACCTAAACCGCCAATCCCAGAGCCAATAGCAACTCCTACCCGACTGGCATTTTCAAGGGTAATGACTAAACCTGAATGAGCTAGTGCTTGTTTTCCTGCAGCGATACCAAACTGGATAAATTTATCCATTTTTTTGGTTTCTTTTTTAGGAATATACATTTCAACATCAAAATCTTTAACTTCACCTGCAAATTGCGTGGTGAATTCACTGGCATCAAAAGAAGTAATTGGGCCAATGCCACTTTTACCTGCCAGAATATTAGTCCAGGTGGTGCTGACGTCATTTCCCAAAGGAGAGAGCATGCCAAGACCAGTCACAACTACGCGACGTTTAGACACATTGGCCTCCGAACGATAAGATAATAATTGGATAGAAAGAGAAACGGCTCAGAAAGAGCCGTTTTTTGGAACTTTTACGCGTCTTTATGAGCGTTGACGTAATCAATAGCAGATTGAACAGTCGTGATTTTCTCAGCTTCTTCGTCAGGGATTTCAGTATCGAATTCTTCTTCAAGAGCCATAACCAATTCAACTGTATCTAATGAATCCGCCCCTAAATCATCAACAAAAGATGCTTCTGGTTTAACTTCTTCTTCTTTAACGCCCAGTTGCTCAATAATGATTTTTTTAACGCGTTCTTCGATTGTACTCATAATTCTAGTTATCCCTTATAAAGTATCTAGATATAAATTTGCGTGTAGTGTATTCACCAAGTCTGTGGCTTGCAAGCAAGTCACACACTTTTCTGTCTGGTCAAACCACCACGATGCGCAGTCTATTAAACAAAATTTTAACAAGCAAGCTTAGACAATATAAATAATGTCTGTTTGCTTATTTATTAACACATATGCATACCACCATTGACATGCAAGGTTTCGCCGGTGATATAAGCCGCTTCATTACTAGCAAGAAATACCACAGCTGAGGCGATTTCTTCGGGTAAACCTAGGCGGTTTGCCGGGATATCGCTAAAAATTGCAGCTTTTTGCTCGTCTGTTAATGACTTAGTCATATCAGTATCAATAAAACCTGGGGCAACCACGTTAACGGTAATGCCTCGAGATGCAACTTCACGGGCCATGGATTTACTAAAACCTATCACCCCTGCTTTTGCTGCTGCATAGTTTGCTTGTCCAGCATTACCTGTACTGCCAACAACTGAACCGACATTAACTATGCGTCCATTGCGTTTTTTCATCATGCCACGCAACACTGCTTTAGACAGTTTAAATATAGCAGTTAGGTTAGTATCCATAATATCTTGCCATTCGTCGTCTTTCATACGCAGCAATAAATTATCACGAGTAATGCCGGCATTATTGATTAGAATATCAATACCACCATGTTGCTCGGTAATGCTATCCACTAACGTTTGGATTGCCCCTACTTCAGCTACATTTAGCACTTTACCCACACCATTATCAGCTAAATATTCGCTAATAGCTTGAGCACCAGCCTCAGAAGTCGCAGTACCTATAACAGTTGCGCCATTTGCCGCTAATTTTTCAGCAATGGCTCTACCAATACCACGACTCGCTCCGGTTACCAGAGCGATTTTTCCATTTAAATTTGACATAACCATCTCATCATTTTTTAAAACAAAGTTGTTTAAGCTTCTGCTGTCAGAGTAGCTAATGAATTCAATGCCTCGCAGTTGATATTTTTATCAATACGTTTGACCAAACCCGTTAATACTTTACCCGGACCTACCTCATATAATGAACTGACATCATTTTTTGCCAGCTCCAACACAGTTTCAGTCCAGCGTACTGGACTATAAAGCTGTTTCACTAAAGCCAATTTGATGGCTAGAGGATCAGATGGAGTAGCCACATCCACATTATTAACAACCGCGATCATTGGTGCTGAAAACTCAATAGATTCAAGCATAACAGCCAGTTTATCAGCAGCTGGCTGCATTAATGCACAGTGCGAAGGCACACTCACTGCCAAAGGCAAAGCGCGTTTTGCACCTTGTTCTTTACAATAGTCTGCTGCTACTTGAGCTGCTTTAGTGGTACCCGCAATGACTACCTGGCCGGGAGAATTAAAGTTAACCGCAGCGACGACTTCAGATGTTTCTTGTTGCGCTTGTGCACAGCAGGCGATAATTTTATCGTCATCCAAACCAATGATGGCGTACATTGCGCCGGTGCCTGCAGGTACAGCTTGTTGCATAAACTGACCACGAGCTTCTACTAGTTTGATGGCATCAGCAAATTTGATCACACCAGCACAAACCAAGGCAGAGTATTCTCCTAAAGAGTGACCCGCCATATAAGCAGGAAGCTCTCGACCTTGGGCAACTAGTACCTTATACAAGGCGTAACTGGCCGCTAACAATGCAGGTTGAGTAATATGGGTTTGATTTAATTTAACTTCATCTTGTTGCACTACATGCCACAAGTCGTAACCCAATACGTCACTGGCTTGTTGAAATGTTTCTAATATCGACGGAAATTCTGCCGCTAGCTCACCCAACATCCCTAAGGACTGTGAACCTTGGCCTGGGAAAACCCAAGCTTGTTTACTCATAGTATTATCTCAGATTAAAAAAGAATTAATATCTAACTAATGCAGATGCCCAGGCAAAACCACCACCAAAAGCTTCTAATAATAAGGTTTGGCCACGCTTAATTCTGCCATCCCGAATAGCGGTATCAAGGGCAGTAGGAACCGTTGCAGCTGAAGTATTACCATAACTTTCTAAAGTCATAACAACTTGATCAAGTGACATATCTAATTTTTTAGCTGTTGCCTTAATGATCCTGAAATTAGCTTGATGAGGCACTAACCAATCCAAATCAGATTTCTGCATATTGTTAGCAGCTAAGGTTTGCTCAACCACTTCGCTTAATTTGTTTACGGCAACTTTAAATACTTCGTTGCCCTTCATCGAACCCCAGTTTTCATGCACTGACTTTTCATCACCACGAGTTGGATTACCCACTTGCAACAAATCGCCATAGGAACCAGCCGCATTAATATGGGTGGATAGAATGCCTGGCTCTTCACTGGCTTCTATAATGGTTGCACCGGCGGCATCACCAAACAGTATTACCATAGTGCGATCTTCTGGATTAATTAAGCGGCTTAAACAGTCCGTGCCGATAACCAAGATCCTTTTAACCATACCAGTTTTGATATATTGATCCGCCACACTCAAGGCGTAACAATAACCAGCACAAGCAGCGGCGATATCAAAAGCGGGTATTCCATCCAAACCTAGGGCTTTTTGTATTTCACAGGCTGTGCTTGGCAAGGCATAACGGCCACTTGTAGTGGCACAAACAATCATATCGATAGATTTAGGATCGATATTGGCCGCTTCGATGGCTTTTTTACTGGCTTCCACTCCCATAGTTGCAGCAGTTTCATCAGCACCAATGATACGTCTTTCTTTTATTCCTGTGCGGTCAGTGATCCATTCATCTGAAGTATCAACCATAGTGGCCAAATGAGCATTGGTACGTATTTCACTTGGATAATAACTACCCGTGCCAATTATTCTTGAATTCATGTATTAGTGACGCTCCATTAAAACAGCTTCTATCTTATCTTTTATTTTTGTTGGTACCTGCATGTTGACTTCTTTGACTGCTTCTCTAATGGCATACAAAAAAGCCTCTGACGAGGCATTACCGTGGCTTTTTACCACAATTCCGCGCAATCCTATCAGACTCGCCCCATTATACTGGTCGGGGTTCATGCGCAAATAAATGTTGCGCAGTAAAGGTAAAGCGATTTTAGCCAGAATTTTATTCAACCAATTTTGATTAGAGGCTTTTTTAACCTCGTTAATCACCAGCTTAGTGAGGCCTTCACAGGATTTAAGAGCGATATTACCAGCAAAACCATCGGTTACAATTACGTCAGCTTTCTGACTAAAAATATCATTGCCTTCAACATAACCAATGTAATTAAGACTCGCGGTTTCTGACAAAATTCTGTTGGTGGTTTTGACTCGATCATTACCTTTATTTTGCTCGGAACCTACATTTAGCAAGGCCACTTTAGGTCTGTCTATATTGCCTACTAACTCAGCAAGTACTGAGCCCATAACGGCATATTGAAACAATACCTCCGAATCACAATCAACATTAGCGCCTAGGTCCAATAGATACACTTTACCACCATCAACAGTGGGCATCTGGGATATTAATGCTGGACGATCGATACCCGGCAAGGTTTTAAGTACGTGATAAGCCATCGCCAATAAGGCACCAGTATTACCGGCGCTTACACAGGCATCAGCCTGACCTTGCTCAACTAAATCAAGCATGCGACGCATAGACGAGTCTTTTTTGGAACGTAATGCTGTGATCGGTGATTCATCCATTGTCACTGTTTGTTGACAATCGGACAAAATAATTCTGTTTTGGATATGCTTATCTTGTTGGGCGAGCCATGGTTCGAGCACTGTATTAGCGCCACATAGCACAACATAAAGATCGGGATTTTCTGTCAGCGCGCTTAAGGCTGCAGGCAAAATAATATGGGGGCCGAAATCGCCCCCCATAATATCTAACGCTAAGGTTAGATGACGCAAAGTCAATGCTCTTTAAAATTAAAGAGAAATAACTTTTTTGCCTTTATAGTAACCATCAGCGGTCACGTGATGACGAACATGCGTCTCACCTGACGTTGAATCTACTGACAAAGTAGTAGTACCTAACGCATCATGTGAACGACGCATACCACGCTTTGAACGGGATTTTTTACTTTTCTGTACAGCCATTGCTTGCTCCTAGTCTCGCTTAAGTTCTTTCAAAACCGCGAACGGGTTTGGGCGCTCATCGGCCGGTTCAATTACTCCAAAACTCATATTATCCGCTTTAACTTTGCAATCCTCCTCTGCATGAAGGGCTACAATAGGCAAAGATAATATCAGCTCGTCTTCAAACGTCTGAAGTAAGTTGATTTCTCCATGGTCATCGACCTCAACCGGTTCGTAAGCGTCCGGTAACTCATCCCGATCTTCTTTATCAGCACCCTGCACAGGGCTGAAACAAAAAGATACGTTTATTTGATGAGCAAAGACGTCATAACATCTTTGACATAAAAGTGATGCTGAACATGACATGTGGCCATCAAAGTAAGTAAGACCCTGCTCGTCTTTTTTAAACTCAACATCAATATCCACTTCATCAGCAATATCAGCAACTACGTCACGCAGTCTAGACATATCACAAGTTAACATAACGCCCCGATATACGGAACGTTTAGTGGCACTTTTGATAGGGTCTACCTGCTTGGGCAGTTTCACTTTTTGCATAGCGCGCGCATCTTATAGATTGAAAGGGCTTTAGTCAAAGAAAATGTGTATAAAAAGGCTATATACCTAAACAACCTGGAAATGCGAGTTTCAGGTTGTTGGAGCATAGACCTTAAGATTATTATGCCTTTATATAAAAAGTCACGATACAGCCTCATTAAGCTATTTTAATCATGAAAATCATTCTTGCATCAACATCCGTTTATCGCGCCGCGTTGTTACATAAGCTATCTGTGCCTTTTACTTGCCAAGCACCCCACGTGGATGAAAGCGCTGTTGATGGCGAAAGTATTCATCAACAAGTCAAACGCTTGGCCGAGCTTAAAGCCCAAGCAGTAGCGCTATCCTTAACCGAAGGTTATGTCATTGGCTCTGATCAATTAGCAAGTTACGGCAACCTTATATTAGGTAAACCGGGTAATTATCAAAACGCTTTTTCTCAACTAAGCCAGCTGTCAGGACAAAGTATTGTCTTTTATACCGGCCTTTGCCTTATTAATGCAGCAAATGGTCAACAACAAAGCATGGTGGAATGTTTTGAGGTTGAATTTAAACAACTCAGCAACAAACAAATTCAACGTTATCTAGAACTTGAACAACCTTTTGATTGTGCGGGTAGTTTTAAATGTGAAGGGTTGGGCATTGCATTATTTAAGCGCTTAAACGGTAGGGATCCTAATACCTTAGTAGGCCTGCCTTTAATTGCTTTAACTGAGCTGTTTGCCAACTGGCAGATTGATCTGTTTGATTATATGCAAAATAACACTTAATGATAAAAGACCTTCAACGTCTTAAAATAGTTGAAGGTGTTCAAAGGTTTTACTTTTCTGCAGCTAACTTCGTTAAGGCATGTTTAAGTGCATTATCTAAAGGAGCTTGGAAACTCACTCTTTCATTACTATTGGGGTGAATAAAAGATAATGAATGGGCATGTAAGAATAAACGGCTTAAACCCAAACGTTGCATACGACTATCAAAATTATTGTCGCCATATTTATCATCACAGGCGATAGGATGGCCGGCATGTAAACAGTGAACTCGAATTTGATGGGTACGCCCAGTAATAGGTGAAGCTTCAACCAAAGTTGCATCTTGATATTGATTTAAAATGCGAAAACGAGTTTCTGAAGGTTTACCCTCTACTTCGTTTACCGACACCATGCGTTCACCGGATTTCAAAATGTTTTTTATCAGCGGCGCTTTTACTTTAAAGCGGTTTTCTGGCCATACGCCACTCACCAAGGCCTGATAACGTTTATCCACTTGTTTGTCGCGTAATTGTTCATGCAAACTTTTTAATGCTGAACGTTTTTTAGCAATTAACAAACAGCCTGAAGTGTCTCTGTCCAGACGGTGAACCAATTCGAGATTTTTTTGGTCAGGTCGCAAGGCTCTTAGCGCTTCGATAACACCAAAACTTAAACCACTGCCACCATGCACTGCTGTACCCGATGGTTTATTGAGAACAATCAACCATTCGTCTTCAAACAAAATGTGATGTTCTAAACTTGCCACCTTATCCAGTTTAGTGGATGGCAATTCGCTAGCTTCAGACACTCTAATAGGTGGAATGCGCAGCTCATCGTTGGCTAATAATTTGTATTCAGGTTTAACGCGTTTTTTGTTAACGCGAATCTCACCTTTACGCAAAATGCGATAAATAAGGCTTTTAGGCACTCCTTTTAATAAAGTGCGCAAAAAGTTATCGATCCTTTGCCCTTCGAGCTCAGGATCAACAGTGATAAATTGTACTTTGAGAAATGTTTCGTCGTTCATAAGCTACTATTGTACATGAACTTACTATTGTTATGCTCATGATTTTATTCACTTGCTAGTAAGTAGTCTTTAGTGTGATAATGCGCCCGTTTTTAAGTATGTCGTAATATTAGAAACAAACAGATGTATTAACCTGTTCTGTACGCCAAACGACCAATAGTCGTGATTTAGCAATCCATACCAACTGTAAAGTGTGTCACTTTCCATCAGTGTGATTAAACAGAACCCAAACATCAGCGATTTAATTTAACTAGCGATCGCCATAAAGATGTAAAGAATGTAAATGAATTGACAACCCATTTGAATCTCGCCGAATAACACAAGTAAGCTGGTTCGAATGTTAGAATGTTTTAAGAGTAGCTAAAAACAACTTGGATAACTCGCTGCCTCTGATGCCCACACCAATAATTTGGGTAAAAGTGTTTAAAAACAAAGCATTAATAAATAATGACTAAAACACTTAAGCGATTAATAAACTTAAAATACGCATACAGTCGTGAGGCTGCATAACAAAATTGTCACATCACCCTGCACGTCTTTTATCTATTGCGGTCGGTACTTTACCGAGCTAATAAACAATGAAAAGAATGTTAATCAATGCAACCCAGCAAGAAGAGCTGCGCGTTGCACTTGTAGATGGTCAAAAACTTTATGACCTAGATATCGAAAGTCCCGGACACGAGCAAAAAAAATCCAACATATATAAAGGTACTATTACCCGCGTAGAACCCAGCCTAGAAGCTGCTTTTGTTGATTATGGCGCAGACCGTCATGGTTTTTTACCGCTAAAAGAAATTGCCCGTGAATATTTCCCTCAAGGTTATAAATTTGATGGCCGTCCTAATATCAAAGACGTCATCAAAGAAGGCCATCAGGTCATCATCCAAATTGATAAAGAAGAACGTGGTCAAAAAGGCGCAGCCCTGACTACTTTTATCAGTTTAGCGGGTAGTTATTTAGTACTGATGCCAAACAATCCGCGTGCTGGCGGCATTTCTCGTCGGATCGAAGGCGATGAACGTACTGATCTAAAAGACGCTTTAAATGGTTTAGAATTACCTGATGGTATGGGCTTAATCGTCCGTACTGCAGGAGTAGGTAAGTCTCCTGAAGAACTGTCTTACGACCTTGACTATTTAGTTTCTGGTTGGGCACGTATTAAAGAAATCGCTGACTCACGTCCTGCTCCTTTTCTTATCCATCAAGAAAGTGATGTAGTAGTACGTGCTTTGCGTGACTACTTACGTCGTGATATTGGTGAAATTTTAATTGACCAAGCAGACGTACATGAGCGCGCGCTTAAACACGTACAACAGATGCGTCCTGACTTCGCTAATCGTGTAAAACTGTATCGTGGTGAAGTGCCATTGTTCAGCCATTACCAGATTGAAAGCCAGATAGAATCAGCCTTCCAACGCGAAGTGCGTTTGCCATCAGGTGGCTCAATTGTTATTGATCCGACTGAAGCATTAACCTCTATCGATATCAACTCTGCCCGTGCAACTAAAGGTAGTGACATCGAAGAAACCGCTTTTAATACCAACCTTGAAGCCGCGGATGAAGTTGCCAGACAACTACGTTTACGCGACTTAGGTGGTTTAGTAGTTATCGACTTTATCGATATGACTCCAGTACGTCACCAACGTGAAGTAGAAAACCGTCTTAAAGATGCCGTAAAACATGACAGAGCTCGCGTTCAACTTGGACGTATCTCACGTTTTGGTTTGATGGAAATGTCACGTCAGCGTTTACGTCCGTCTTTGGGTGATTCTGCCCATAACGTATGTCCTCGTTGTTCTGGCCATGGCACAGTACGTGGCACTGAATCACTTGCGCTTTCTGTGTTACGTATCATGGAAGAAGAGAGCATTAAAGATAATACTGGTCAAATTGAAGCCCAGTTGCCGGTTAACGTTGCTACTTATTTGTTAAACGAAAAACGTCGCTCTGTGGCCGCTATTGAGAAACGCCACGGTGTACAGTTAATCATTATTCCTAATCCTAAGTTAGAAACGCCTCACTTCAATTTAGTCCGTCGTCGTCCAGATGATATACAACATGAAATGAGCTATAACCTACCCTTGGTTGAAGTCGAAGAAACAGTAGCTGATCGTACAGTTGTAGCACCAATTACCCGCGAACAACCGGCTTTACAAAGCCTAGTTTCGCCTGACAAACCGAGCAATACCCCTGCCGTCACGGCGGATAAAACCGAAGCCAGCAGTGAATCATTATTAGCTAAAGTATCTAAGTGGTTGAGTGGTTTATTCAAAACTACTGAGCAGACTGAAGTTCCTGCTAAAAATACTCATAGTCGCAATCAAGGTCAGCGCAATAACCGCAACAACCGTAATGAGCGTGGTCGCGGTAAACAGTTTGATCGCAAAGATCGTAACGAACGCGGTGAGCAAGCAGACAAGCCTGAAAGAGATACTAATACTCAGCCTAATCGTAATGAACGTAAGCCTAGACGTGATGATAAGCGTAATAAGCCACGTCGCGAAGAAACCTCTAACGTTTCAGCCGTTGATAAGGTAGTAGAGCCGCAAGCTGACAACAAGCCAAGTCAGCCGGTGAAAAAAGAGCATGTAGCTGAAAGACGTAAACGTCGTGATAATCGTCGAAGTGTGCGTGTTGAAGCAGATAAACCGCAGGATACAACCGCAACTAAAGTCGCTCAGGCCGATAAAAAGCCAGATACTGAAAAAGCGGTAAGGGTTAATGCCGAATCGACGAACAGTGTTGTTGAACAAACAGCGGTTATTGAGACGGCAGCGGTAGCCACTCAGGCAGTAGTTGTTGAAAACAGTGAAAAATCGACAACTGCGACAGTTGCTGACGCCAGCGCAGAAATCAGCAATGACAACTTAGCTGCAACAACTGAAACTGAAAATTCAGCAACAGATGCAGAAGATGGTAATACCCGTGCCCGTAGTCGTCGTTCTCCGCGCCATATTCGTGCAGCCGGACAGAAACGTCGTAAAGACAACGAAGATAAAAATGCGGTAGAAGCAACAAGCGCGGAGCCTGTTGTGAAACAAGACGAGTTACAGTTTGATGCACCAGCGGCACAAACTACAAGCGAATCAGCACAGCCAGCGGTTGTCGCAGAATCGTCATCAGCTGCTGAACCAGCGCAAGTTTCACTTGAACTAGCCGCAGAGCCAGTAGCAGCAAAACAATCCGCAGAAGTAGTCACTGAAGCAGCACCTAAAGCAGTAGAGCCTGCCGTTGTAGCAGATGTAGCTGTCGAAGCACCTGTAGTGGCAGCAACTCAACCACAAGCTGAAGTAGTAGCTGACGTTATTGTTGAAGCTGTTAATAAAATAGTGCCAGAGCCTAAAGCTAAAGCGGCGGCAAAACCTGCACCCGTTGCTGCAACACCTGCAGCAAAACGTGTAGTAGCTTCTGCACCAATGGCAAGACCTGTCGCGATTGAAGAAGAGTTTACTGAAGTTAACATTTCTTCAGTTGCCAATACGGCCAGAGCCGCTATAAAAATATCGGGTAAAACCGCTACTTTTAGCAGTGCAGCTCAAGCTGTTGCTGCGCCAGCAACCCGCCCTACTTCTGACAATTAATAATTGACCTTAAATAAAACCGCAAATGTTCAGGCATTTGCGGTTTTTTATGACTATTGTCCTATATACCGTTGCAGGT
The DNA here is from genome assembly GCF_001565895.1 of Paraglaciecola hydrolytica. GTDB lineage: Bacteria > Pseudomonadota > Gammaproteobacteria > Enterobacterales > Alteromonadaceae > Paraglaciecola > Paraglaciecola hydrolytica. Next base: position 23,321 of record NZ_LSNE01000005.1, on the reverse strand, counting down.
ATTGCCACACGACAATATCCAACTCACTTTTTAGCACTTAGCGCAGCAGCGCTGCTTGTTTGATATTTACCCTATTTATACTGAGATAATTCTATGAGTTTTGCCGAATTAGGCCTTTCACCTGAAATACTTTCTGCCGTACTAGCCAAAGGCTATGACACCCCCTCGCCCATACAACTACAAGCCATACCTGCCGTATTGCAAGGTAAAGATGTGATGGCGGCGGCACAAACAGGAACCGGCAAAACGGCCGGATTTACCTTACCTATTCTGCAATTATTAAGTAAAGGTAAACCAGCGTCTCCCAATCAAGCCAGAGCCCTAATTTTAACGCCCACTCGTGAACTTGCTGCCCAGGTAGGCGAAAGTGTGGCTGCCTATGGCAAAGACTTACCCTTGCGCTCTGCGATAGTTTTTGGCGGAGTGGGTATCAATCCACAAATGTTAAAACTACGCAAAGGCGTGGATGTATTAATTGCGACCCCCGGCCGTTTGTTGGATCTGTATAATCAAAATGCGGTGAAATTTAATCAGCTTGAAATCCTGGTATTAGATGAAGCGGATCGTATGTTGGATATGGGTTTTATTCACGACATCAAAAAAATCATAAAATTACTGCCTACTAAACGTCAAACCCTGATGTTTTCGGCAACATTTTCTGACGATATTCGTAAGTTAGCCCAAGGTTTAGTGCAAAACCCAACCCAAATATCGGTATCACCTGCCAATACTACAGTTGAATCAGTGGAACAGTGGGTCTATCCAGTAGATAAAACCCAAAAAACCAACATGTTAGTTAAACTCATTAAAGAGCAAAACTGGCAACAAGTCTTAGTCTTCAGTCGCACTAAACATGGCGCTAACCGCATTGTTAAACAGCTCGAAGGCAAAAACATCTCTGCTGCGGCAATCCATGGTAATAAAAGCCAAGGTGCTCGTACTAAAGCATTAGCTGACTTTAAACAAGGTAAGGTTGTGGCTTTAGTTGCTACTGATATTGCCGCTCGTGGTTTGGATATTGACCAACTACCGCAAGTTGTGAACTATGATTTACCTAATGTGTCGGAAGATTATGTGCATCGCATTGGTCGCACAGGTCGTGCAGGCGCCAGTGGCCAAGCCATTTCTTTTGTGGCGAGTGATGAATTTGGTTTATTGGCAGATATTGAAAGATTCACGAAACAAGTGATAAAACGTCAAACGTTAGCGGGATTTGAGCCAGTTAATGCGCTACCTGAATCACGTTTAGACACACGCCCAATCAAACCCAATAAACCGAAAAGACCAAAACCCGATCATAGAGATGGCCAACGTTCTGGCGAAAATCGCGCGGGTCATCAAGCCAAACGGCCACAACGCCCTGCCCGTCAACCACATAAAACATCACAATCTTAAGTAATAATCGTCATCCTAAATGGGATGACGACCTTATCTTTGAGTTAAAGCGGGGATGTTCTGTTGCCAGAGATCCCAATGTTTGACGATATGATCCACCAATGCTCCCCCAACAATCACTATGTTTTCCACCGTTTCAGCAAATCCACCCGCCGTTTGGCCAGGAGCTGGATCAAGATGTTCTAAGGTTGTTTCATTAGGATTACCCTGATCAAAATTTACCGCCCCACGTAAACTTACCATACGTTGCACGCCCACAGTCCTGTTCAGTACTTGAGCGATTGCGGCAGCTTCCATTTCAGTGATCATATAATCATCAGCTTGATACGACTGAGCAATATATTGCGCTTCTTGTGATAAGCCAGGGCCATGAAAAAAGGTATCTCCCGTCATATGAGTGCCGCTGGTTACTTTAGGTAAACGCCGTGCCGCCGCTTGAGGATAACGCTGCCGATAGGTTTGTGCTGCAGGAGAATCTTTTAGGCTTTGCCCTTGACTCAAGGCCATGGCCCATTTGACTAAAGCGGGATTGAGCTGATAACGGCGGATGCTTTCATAGCCTTTGCGTGGCATAAAAGTAGGTTTACCTTGCAGCCCTTCTTCTGGTTTCCAGCGATGTCCTAGATCATAGTCCAGCACCCAAGTTGCCCAGTTCACATCTCCAATAGTTCCTTTAGCAGGAGGTGTGCCTCCTACCCCACTGATAATAAAATAGCTTTGGCTCATATCAAACTGAGCGTTTAACACAATAGCCTGCATGGACGCAGCAGAGCCCACTTTGCCCATGCCTAACACGGAGCCACAAATACCGTTTTTATTGCAATAGACTGGATTTAAAGCGCCTTTTACCGCAATCGCCTGGCTATTACTGAAATAACGCTCATACCAAAATTGAAACTCCCCCGCCTTATCACCCGCGTTTGCACCAATTTCAAACATCGCGGCGATAAATACTTTGACTTTAATGGGCGACTCTTGCGCCTGACTTACTAAGGGAAAACTTAAGCAGAGCAAGGCCAGATAAGCACTCAAGGTTATTCGGTACATTTCAATTCTCCAAAATTTGTGATTGAGCTAAACACCAAAAGCGCTATGCCAGACCATTAAGGTTAAAACTGCAAGGTATGTACCAAGGTAAGTCTGTTAGATAAGATGAGTTTCGCAAAAATGATTGATTTTTTCCACCACAGCCATTAAACCATTACCCCGTGATTGACTTAAATGGTGAGCTAATCCCAAGTCTGCCAAATACTCATTAAGCTTAAACTGCATTATTTGCTCAGGTGTTTGCTCTACTAAGACTTCGAAAATAATCGCCAGCAACCCCCTCACTATTTTACTCGGTGAATCACCTTGTAAACTGAGCTGGTTATTGTGTAACTCACACTTAAGCCAAACCTGACTTTCACAGCCAAAAACCTGATACTCAGCGCTTTTTAACGTATCTGGCAAACGACCCAAATCTCTGCCAGCCAACATGATCTGACGATACACTTGATCCCAGCCTCGTGCGGCTTTTATCTGGCTAGCCAGTGGCTTAACTGTAGTAGTTTCACTGACATTGATTGGTTCGAACGCCCCACTTTTTACTTGCATTGGCGTAGTGCTTAACTGTGTAATCGCTGATTTTAAGGCCTGCAGAAAATAATCAATTTCGTCAAAGGTGTTATAACAGGCCAGCGACACTCTTAAAGTACCCTCAATGCCGAGTGTTTGCATCAGTGGCATGGCACAATGATGCCCAGCGCGAATCGCAATATTTTGCTGGTTTAACAAAATCACCAGATCCTGCTGGCTTAATCCTTCAACAGTAAAAGACTGCACAGCCACACTGTTGTCAACTTCTCCCCATAAACGCAGCCCAGAGATCTGTGACAGACCATTAATTAAGTAGCGATAGAGTTGATTTTCTATGTCATCAATTACATCTCGATGCTCATGCATAAAATTCAGCGCAGCACCTAAGCCCATCACACCGGCAATATTGGGTGTGCCAGCCTCATATTTATAGGGTAAGGTTTGAAATGAACTGTGCTGATAACTGACGTGTTCGATCATTTCACCGCCAAACTGATAAGGCGGCAGACTTTCTAATAAAGTTTGTTTGCCATACAACACGCCAATGCCAGTCGGACCATACATTTTATGGCCACTAAAGACATAAAAATCACAGCCTAAGTCCTGTACATTAACTTTTAGATGCGCCACAGCCTGAGCGCCATCAACCAAGGTTAAGGCTCCAACGGTTTTGGCTTTAGCAATAATGGCTGCTATTGGATTTATATTACCCAAGGCATTAGATACCTGGGCAATCGCCACCAGCGCAGTGTTTGTATTGATCAAACGTAAAGCCTGATTAAGTTCTAATCTGCCCTGTTTATCGACAGGCATGATTTTTAAACTAAGAGAAAAACGTTGAGCCACCTGCTGCCAAGGCACCAAATTAGCATGATGTTCTAAGCCTGATACCAATAATTCACTGCCAGGCTTAAGCTGCTGGGCCGTTAAACAGGCAGCCACTAAGTTGATACTTTCGGTTGTACCTTTGGTCCAAATAATTTCTTTGCTGTTCGCAGCACCGATAAACTGCTGCACTTGTTTACGAACCGCTTCAAACTGCGCAGTGGTGTGTGCCGCCATTTGATGGCTGGAGCGATGTACGTTGCTATTTTCAGCAGTATAGAATTCTGTCGTTCTATCAATCACCGACTGAGGTTTGTGGCTTGTTGCCGCACTATCGAGATACACAACAGGGTTTGCTTGAGTGAATTGCGGAAACAAAGCCCTCAGGGGATTTTCAATCATAAATTCAAATTGATCTTATTTTTAATAAAGGCAATTGTTGTCAAACTGCGGCAGATAGGCAAGGGTTTATACCCAAACAACCTTAAGATGTAGGATTCAGCTTGCTTGGGTATATCTGTTTAAGTAAATCCACTAAACGGATAATTTTTATATTAGACAACTGCCGATAATCAAAATAGGGGCAGACAATCAATTGATGATCAACATCAATAGCAAACTCCTTATCCAACCATTGCATACTGGTAGGTAGTTTTAAACTACTAGCGTAAGTTCGCCCCATCACAATATGAATATTATTATGCTTGGCTGGTGTCGGCTGATAGCCACTAAAAACCAAGGCAGTATTAGAATCAGCTTGCAGCAAACGCTTATCTCGATACACCTGCCAACTTGCAAATTCACGACAATACAAGCTAGTTGGCAGTTCGTCGTTAAGGGCAAACAGCAGCTTGGCATAAACGTTAAAGACCTTACGCCAGCCGTTACCACAAGCCTGCCCTACCGCGGCAATCTCCCCTAACTGCAAGGCACTAACAGCATCTTGAGCTTGGACAAAAACAAAAGACGGACGATTAGCCATATAAACGCGTATTTGAGCTTGTTTATCGCCTAAACCAATAAATCCCGACATACAGGGCTTATTCTTCTGGTTTATGCTCGGCTAAATCTTCTTCTATACACGTCAGCATTTCTTCTGCTTCTAACATGATCCCTTCTTCGTCATCTCCCAAAGGAAAGACTAATATCAGCGTATTGTTATTTTTCATGCCAGGTAACCAAGTATTAAACCATTCGCTAAACTCAATTTGTTTAGGCTGACAATCAGGAAAATCATTTTTAACCCAAGCAGTAGCAAATTCATGATGAGGCCAAATGGGGATACAACTGTCATCATCCGCCTTAAGCATGACCCAACCATCTTTGCCATACAGGCCCCACAAATATTGTTTTTCAATCATTTGTGCCAAGGCATAATCAAAACGTTGTTCTGGCAGCATTTTATTTAAAGCTAAAAACTCTTCGGCTGATACTTCATTCATAGCTAATTCCTATTTCTATTTCCTAATAGTGCCTGTTTAAGGCACTTCGCATCCTGTGAACTCACTGAAGCAGTAGCATTGTCACGTGTTAATATAAGTCAACTCAAGGTACTAGGTTAAACATACATTTCGATTAAAACGGCGCACTTTTGCGGTTTATTTCAGCAATATGCAGCATGTTTGACAAAAGGCGGCGCAAATTACACCAAATTCGCTAAGGTATCAAATCCGATTGTTATTGTTCGATAACAGTCATCGGTAGATTTTTATCGGCTGTTTTATGGACTTCTGCAATATCACATACATAGCCAGAGCAATTGTAAAGTCAAAGTCTATCAAAACTACAATTCACATACTCCTACAAACTGGCGTATTTCCTCTGCTTGAGCCATGGCATCTTCATAGCCACTATTAATCAAAGCCTGACAATAATGTTTTTCAAACAGAATGTAACTGGCCAAACTGGAACCACCACCCTTTTTATTAGCACCAATCATTGACAGTAAAAAGCGCATAGATCTGGGCAAATCACGAGCATAATCTGTTGCTAGCTGATCAAATTTAACTTTAGGTTTAATGACCAGCAACTCAACAGGACGAATTTGCATCTCTACTTGCTGTTCAACACTAAGGTAACTAGCCAACTTATTAAACCGCTCTAACATCTGCACATCTTCTTCTAAGGCATCAATAAACGCACTGTTGAGTAAATTACCTAACACCTGAGCAATAGTGGGCGAATGTTCGGTAACTGTGCGTTCATCCACCGTTTCAGATGTCCCACTCACACCGATCACTAATAGTTTGTCAGCGCCCAAATGCAAGGCAGAACTCATGGGCGCAGATTGGCGTAACGCACCGTCACCAAAATACTCCCGATTGATCGGTACCGCCGGAAATAAAGCGGGCAAGGCTAAAGATGCCATTAAATGTTTGTGTTCTAGTATGGTTTTAGCGCCAATACGCCGACTACGCCGCCAAAACTTTAGGCTCTCGTGGCCCTGAAAAAAACTGATGTTTTGCCCAGACGAATATCCTAAAGCACTGATCGACAAGGCATGCAGATGTTCTTGATGGATCATTTTATCGAGCCTGGCAATATCGATGCTGCGTTTGAGCAAATTATATAAAGGCTGGTTGTTAAACAGAGAAAGTGATTCGCCTTTAGCAATACCACTATGAAAAAACGACATCACTATCTTTAAGATACTTTTTATGATGTCAAAATAACCCACCTTATGGATTTGGTCCGAGCTTAAGTTCGACCAAATATCTTCCAAACCTTTTATGGCAGAGTGAAAATCGTCGGCCTCGGTCGCCACTTTTGCCGCATTAATGGCGCCAGATGAAGTGCCACATATAATTTGAAAAGGATTAACATCAGAACGTGGTAACAGTTGAGCAATGGCTTTTAACACTCCTACCTGATACGCACCACGTGCGCCACCACCAGATAATATTAGAGCTGTTTTCATGGTTCCCTCTTTTTATGCTCTTCAGCAAAATAGACTTCAGCAAAATCGATGTACTTCGAACCGAAATGACACTTTAAGCTTTTGTTATATAACAATATAAAATTAGCTGACTGATTACCATCATATCCTTAATTAGCTTAAAGCCAAAAGCGTCATTTTAAGGTAATCTAACGCCCCTTAATTCAGAGTAGTTAAACTTGCCACATCCTAATTCTGTCCTTATTTTAAGGGCAACAGAGCTCGCTAAATCAACCCGATCTTTTAATGCTCGAGGAACGAAAGTCGTTCGTTGTGAACATTGTTTAGTACCCAAAAGCGAATGCATCTGCCAACACCGCCCCCACATTAGCAGTCACAGTGCGATGTGTTTTATTATGTATCAAGGGGAATGCTTTAAGCCAAGCAATACTGGGCGAATCATTGCCGATGTCGTTAAAGATAATCATGCCTTTTTATGGCAACGTACCGAGTTTGATCCTCAATTACTGGCCTTACTAAACGATCCCCAATACGCACCTATAGTGGTTTTTCCTCAGCAATATGCCGAAGAATCACGTTGTATTACGACACAAACTGCGTTAAATACCCTAACTCAAGGTAAAAAACCTTTATTTGTGATGTTAGACGGCACTTGGCGCGAAGCTAAAAAAATGTTTAAAAGTGCCTATCTAGCGCAATTTCCAGTTCTTGGTATTCAGCCAATTAGTGGTTCAAATTATCAATTAAGGGAAGCTGCGCACTTACATCAGCTGTGCACCGCTGAAGTCGCGATTGAAATATTAAAAATGGTTGACGACAATATTGCCGCTACTGCACTTGAGGAATATTTCAGTCTTTTTCGACAAGCCTATATTGTGCACAAACCCCATTTAAAACTCATAAAATAAATACCACTATTTAATTGTCATGCCGATTAGATGCAATGAGCAATTAAGCATTTTAATTAGCACAATTGTCTATCAAGGACTAGGCTTTAGGTTCGAATTGACATTTCAATTCGTCATCAAGGCAGCTGCACTTGCATATTAATTTAAAATCGTCGTTTAAATGTTAAACCCCACAAGTATTAAAGGATGAGGAGGACTATGGCATTGACGCTCAATCAAAAATGAAAAGGTAATTTATATGAAAATAAAACAAAGTCCTCCCCTATTGTGGACGCTTTTTGTAATCAACATTTGTCTAAGCTCCAACATTTATGCCGCAGAAAAAGAATCAGCCAACAGTAAAATTAAGCGAGCAATGTCCGCTGCCCCTGAGGATATTTCAGCAGCGGCAACTATTATGGACGTAGATGGAACTATATTACGTAAAGGTAGTAATGCCTGGACATGCTTGCCTGGTATAGGGCTTATTCCTGGTGATAAACATCCAATGTGCAATGACAAGGTTTGGATGAAATGGATGCATGCAGCCAAGAATGGTAGTGAATTTTCAACCGATGTTATTGGTGTTTCTTATATGATGCAGGGCGATGCTTTGGTGAATAACGATAACCCAGCAGCGACCGATCCTAACGACGGTGGTGTATGGATACAAGAAGGTCCACATTTGATGATGTTAATGCCATCCGTAGACATGCTGGTTGGATTACCTCGCGATCCATATGCAGGAGGACCATACGTGATGTGGGACAACACACCTCTGGTGCACATCATGGTACCTATAGAAGCAAAGACTAAATAAAAGTGTTTGGGTTAGGTTAAAGTCCAAACCAAACCCTATTTTTAGCAGCAAACATTAAACTATGTCGACTAAACGCACATCAAACTGCAATACGGCATTAGGCCCTATCTTGTTACCTACTCCACGTTTCCCCCACGCTAATTCTGGTGGTACGACAAATTCGTACCGTGCGCCTAATGACATTAACAATAAGCCCTCTTGCAAACCGGCTATTGCTTCTTTGACACTAAAACGGTCAGCAATGCCCGTTTTGTAAGTATCGGCGATGACACTGCCATCAAAATTCAGAATACGTTGATGTACTAATACTTCACTTTGAAGATTGGGTGAAGCGCCTTCGCCTAAGTCAATCACTCGGTACAACAAACCACTGGCACATTGCAGTACATCGGTTTTATTGCGGTATTTATCGATAAAAGCCTCACTGCCTTTACGGTTTTGCCCCTTTGACCCCTTATTTAATTTTATTTGTCCTTTGGCCATGTATTCCTCATTTTAATTCCAACACTGACTTGCCGTTCACTAGCTTAGAACTATAACAGCTTGTATTCATTACTATAAATAGCAAAAAAGCAGCCCACTAAAAGCACTTTAATAGGCTTATTACTTTGCATTTTACAAGGCTCTAACTACAGTTGATAGACACTTAAAAAGGAGAAGTATCAGTATGTTCGGCATACATTCTAACGCAGATAATATCGTCAAAGCGATCAATGACACCCAAGCGGTGATCCAATTTACATTAGATGGCTACATTGAAAGTGCCAACGACAACTTCCTTGATTTAATGGGTTATAAGCTCAATGAGGTGGTGGGTAAACATCACCGAATGTTTGTTGATAGTAGTACTATTTCTGATGCTGACTATCAATCTTTCTGGCGGCAACTGCGTGACGGACGCCCTCAAACCGCTGAATTTAAACGTTTAACTAAAAATGGCAAACCAGTTTGGATCCAAGCTTCATATACCCCAATATATCGTCGTGGCAAGGTACATCGCATTATTAAATTTGCTTCTGATGTTACCCAACAAGTATTGGAAAAAGCCAATTTTAAGTCCCAGCTACAAGCCATTAACCGCTCGCAGGCAGTCATTGAATTTGATGTGCAAGGTAAAATCCTCGAAGCCAATAGTAACTTTCTAAAATTAATGGGTTATCAGCGCAATGAGGTGGTAGGTCAGCATCACAAAATATTTATTGAGCCTCAGGAAGCTGCTAGTGATGCCTATCAAGCCTTTTGGCGCAAATTACGCAATGGTGAATATCAGACCGCAGAGTTCAAACGCATCGCCAAAGGTAATAAGATTGTATGGATCCATGCCACTTACAATCCGATTAAAGCGCCGGATGGCCAAGTGATGAAAATCGTTAAATTTGCTAATGACATCACTGATGATGTCAACCAACGAGCTCAATTTGAACTACTCTCTATGGTTGCCAATGAAACCGACAACTCGGTAATCATTACCAATGCCCAACGTGAAATTCAATACGTTAATCAAGGGTTTGTTCGCATGACAGGCTTCAGTGCCGATATTGTTATGGGAAATCGACCTAAAGATTTTTTAGTCGGACCAAAAACTGATCAACAAACCAAGCAGCGTATTGAGGCTGAACTCGATGCGCCACGCGCCTTTTACGACGAAATAGAAATATACCGTAACGATAACTCGTCGTTGTGGATATCCATCACCAGTAACCCAGTTTTGGATGACAAAGGCCAAATCAAAGGATTTATCGCTATTTTGGCTGATATCAGCAAGGTTAAATCTACTGCAATGGAATTTGAAACCCGCTTTAACGCCATTAGCCAATCCAACTTAATGATGGAATGGGATAAAGGTGGCAAACTATTAGAGCTTAATGATTATTGTAATACCGCCCTTGGCATTAAAGTTGAGCAGTTTCGCACGGGCATTAAAAACTGGGAAAGTTATCTAAGTCCTTCGCAAAAAGAAGAGTTGCTCCAAAGCAAAAGTATCAGTGCAACGATACACATTAAATGTGCCAATCGCACTATCGCCATCGCGGCAACTTTTAGCTCAGTAAAAAAACCTTATGGCGAAATCGCAAAAATTATTATGTATGGCACTAACATAACGGAACGCTTAGCCGTAGTGCAAACCAGTGAACAAGTGATGCAAGAACTCCAATCATCGGGTAAAAATATCAACAATATGGTATCGAGTATTAACGCTATCGCTGAACAAACCAACTTACTGGCGCTTAATGCCGCCATAGAAGCTGCTCGCGCAGGTGAAGCTGGTCGAGGCTTTTCAGTAGTAGCCGATGAAGTACGTAATCTGGCCTCTAAAGCTGGTAGCTCTGCTAGTGAAATCAATACGGTGGTGAGTAAAAATCAGGCTTTATTAAAAAGCCTTTCAGACACACTTAACAAACTGAATGCGTCTCAGGCTTAATCGATTTTACTCGCATAGTTTGATTACCATTAGTTAAAAACGGCCTTATTTGCAGCCATTTTTATTAGCGATTGCTCAGGCTTAATTTCTTTTAGGAATGAGATATAAACAACTAATCAACATTTTTGACATAAAAATTAAACTTTTTAGCGATAGAATGCGTCCTATAAAATGACAGCGTAGTGAACTGTCGTTTTTATCCCTGGACCGCAATGCTTTCTGAGTACTTGCGGTTTTTTAATGCCTGCGATTTATTGCTAAGTCTATTCTGAATTCAGATACATTAGGTAGATTGGGAAATAAGCCGTCAAACGCGCGATATGACAGCCTAAATCCGCAACTTACAATGGTAAATCTATCCCAAATAAAACAGCTCTTCTGGCATATCCATTAAGTTTTCTGCGCCCGATTCCATGGCGGATACCAATGAACGAGTACGAGTTAATAAACGATCAAAATAAAATTTGGCGGTAAGTAATTTAGCTTGGTAGAAGTCTTTGTCACCGCCTACGGTTTGAGAAAAGTCACCGGCATCCAGTTTTTCTTGGGCGACAACCGCCATTTTCAGCCAGAAATAACCCACTGTGACATAACCTGAGTACATCAAATAATCCACGGAGGCGGCGCCTAGCTCTTCGGGATTAGTGGCGGCACGTTGCAGGATGTCACCCGTAATTTGCGCCCATTCGTCACAATGTTTATTGATGGTATTTGACCAAGCGTTAAACTGACTTTTATCACGAATGCTCAGACAGTACTCTTTGATTTCTTGGATAAACAACTTGAGTAACTCGCCGTTAGAGCCCGCTACTTTACGGGCTAATAAATCGATAGCCTGAATACCTGTGGTGCCTTCGTACATAGTACAGATACGGGTATCACGGGCGAGTTGCTCCATGCCCCACTCTTTAATGTAACCATGACCACCAAATACTTGCATACCGTAACTAGTGGTTTCTTGGGCAGTTTCAGTCAAAAAGGCTTTTAAAATGGGGGTTAATAAGGCCAGTTTACCTTCCGTTATTTTTTTATTTTGCTCATTTTGGGCATACAAACCATAGTCAACCAACTGCATACAGTACATGGCCATGGCACGTTTACCTTCGCGAAAGGCTTTTTGCGTAAGTAACATGCGACGTACATCAGGGTGATTAATAATCGGATCGGCTGGACCACTGGGGTTTTTAACCCCAGATACTGAGCGGAATTGCAGGCGATCTTTGGCATAGACCAAGGCACCTTGAAAAGCTGCTTCGGTTGCGGCTAAACCTTCAAGTGAAGTGCCTACTCGTGCCATATTCATAAAGGTGAACATGCAGTTCAAACCGCGGTTTTCAGTGCCAATTAAATAGCCTTTGGCACCATCAAAATTGATCACGCAGGTAGCACTGGCCTTAATACCCATCTTATGTTCAATGGAGCCACAGCTTACTGCATTGCGCTCGAGTTTTTCCCCGTTGGGACCTGCATGAAACTTAGGTACTACAAACAGCGAAATACCTTTAGTACCAGCCGGTGCATCAGGTAAACGAGCTATCACTATATGTACAATGTTGTCTGATAAGTCGTGTTCACCCGCTGAGATAAAAATCTTGGTGCCGGTTAAGTTGTAAGAGCCATCGGCATTAGGCACGGCTTTAGTTTTAAGCATACCTAAGTCAGAACCGCAGTGAGCCTCAGTTAAACACATAGTACCTGTCCATAGTCCCGAGACTAGATTAGGTAAAAACTGAGTTTTAAGCTCTGCTGTACCATGAGCTTTGATAGTTTCCATACAACCATGGCTCAAACCAGGATACATGGCCCAGCTGTGGTTGGCGCCAGAAAACCATTCAGCCATAATAGTACCGAGTGAATAAGGTAGAGCCTGACCACCAAACTCTTCTGGATGAGTCATTGACGGCCAACCACCATCGACGTATTGTTGATAAGCTTCTTTAAACCCAGTTGGAGTAGTGACCACACCATCCTTCCATACGCAGCCTTCCTCATCTCCGCTAGCATTTATTGGTGCTAGCACATTTTCAGTAAATTTGGCGGCTTCTGAAAAAATGGCCTCGACCATATCAGGTGAAGCATCTTCAAATCCCAGGTCAGCATAATGCTTGTCAAATCCAAGCAATTCGTTCATGACAAACAATGCGTCTTTTTGTGGCGCTTTATAACCTTGCATACTTTACCTACCTCTTAAATTTTTTATATTTACTCGCAGTCTTAGCGGCGAGTTTCGAGCTACGAGCTACGAGAAAAGGTTCGCAGCTAAAGCAGCTCCTACAAACGATGTCCATCGCTGTTTTTAGAAAACTTCAAATAAACCCGCAGCGCCCATGCCTCCGCCAATACACATGGTACAGACAACATATTTGGCTCCGCGACGTTTGCCTTCAATTAATGCATGACCAACCATACGCGCGCCACTCATGCCATAAGGATGACCGATAGAAATAGCACCACCGTTGACGTTAAGCAATTCATCTGGGATACCCAGTTTGTCGCGGCAATACAATACTTGCACGGCAAAGGCTTCGTTGAGCTCCCACAAACCGATATCGCTCATTTTCAGGCCGTGCTGTTTGAGTAGTTTAGGAATGGCAAACACGGGACCTATGCCCATCTCATCGGGCTCACAACCGGCAACTGCGATACCACGGTAGGCACCTAAAGGTGATAAATTCATTTTTTCTGCTAGTTTGCTATCCATCAAAACGCTGGCTGAAGCACCATCAGATAACTGACTGGCATTACCAGCGGTAATACAACCACCTTCGATTACCGGTTTAAGTCCCTGTAAGCCTGCTAGCGTTGTATCGGCACGGTTACCTTCGTCTTTGCTTAAAGTAATTTGCTGAAAACTTTCTTCTTTGGTTTCTTTGTTAAATACCACCTGAGTGGCAGTAACTGGAATAATTTCGTCGTCAAATTTACCTGTAGCTTGGCCTGCGGCGGTACGCATTTGACTTTGCAGTGCATATTCATCTTGCGCATCGCGGCTAATACCGTAGCGCTTAGCCACAATTTCAGCGGTTTGTAACATGGGCATATAGATGTCTTTGTGTTTTTTGACTAAGGCTGGATCAACCACTTTATGCATATTCATATTTTTGTTTTGCACTAGGCTGATAGAGTCCAACCCACCCGCCACCATAATCGGCACGTTATCGGTAATGATATGTTTTGCTGCTGTCGCAATAGCATACATGCCTGAGCTACATTGCCTATCCAAAGTCATACCGCCAACAGTTACTGGCAAGTCAGCTGCTAAGGCGGCTAAACGGGCAATATTCATACTTCCACTGCCCTGCGTTAAGGCGCTGCCCATGATGACATCATCAATACTGGCAGGATCAACACCAGAACGTCTTACCGCTTCACGAATAGCGTGACCGCCTAAACTAGGCATTTCTAAATTATTAAAGGCGCCTTTATAAGCGCGGCCTACGGGTGTTCTGGCGGTAGATACAATAACGGCTTTTTTCATACTATTTACTCTCTATGCTTCACGCCCACTAGCTTAGGGGGCAAAAATTAATCTAATCTAATTTAGTAAACTGGCTTTGCTAGCAGTTTTTACAAGTCTGCAAAACGTTTACCTTGTGCGGCGAGTTTTTTCAGTAAAGGCGCTGGCTGGAACCAATGCTGGCCATATTCGCCCAATTCATCACGATATTTACACATAGCGTCGTATATGGTTTTTAAACCAATTTCATCGGCGTACTGCATGGGGCCACCGCGATAAACCGGAAAGCCATAACCATAAACGTAGATCACATCGATATCGCTGGATTTGGCAGCAATACCCTCTTCTAGGATCAAAGCTCCTTCATTGATCAAAGGGAATATAATGCGTTCTAACATCTCTTGATCGCTGATTTCACGTTGTTTGATGCCAAGGCGTTGTGCCTCTTGTTTGGCGAGTTCCAGCACCTCTGGGTCAGGAATTGGAGTGCGACTGCCTTGTGCATACAGATAAACCCCCTTGCCGGCTTTAAGTCCAACCCGACCTTGTTCAACCAACTTGTCGGCCAAGATGCAGTAACTTGGATCATGCTGAATAAATTCTTGGCGTGACTGACGCACAAAATAACCAATGTCTTGCCCAGCCATATCACCCATAGTAAAAGGCCCCATGGGTAGTCCAAAATCGTAAATCACCTGATCAAGTTGTTCGGGTTTAACGCCTTCGAGCATCAAACGGTTGGCTTCGCGGCCATAAGACTCAATCATACGGTTACCGACAAAACCAAAACATACCCCTACCAATACCGCAACTTTATTGATTTTTTTAGCCAACTGCATCACGGTTTTGATCACTTCAGGTGATGAGTGTTCGCCTTTTACAACTTCGAGCAATTTCATCACATTGGCAGGACTGAAAAAGTGCATGCCTATTACATCTTGCGGCCGTTTAGTGGCTGAGGCGATTTCATTAAGATCCAAAGTAGAGGTATTAGACGCGAGAATAGCACCAGGCTTACACACCTTATCCAGTGTTTTAAACACCTCGTGTTTAACTTCCATTTTTTCAAATACAGCTTCGATGACCAAATCCACATCAGCCAAATTGGCGTAATCGGTAGTACCTTGTAATAAGGCCATGCGCTGTTCAACTTGCGCGGCTGTTAATTTGCCTTTTTTAGCTGAGCTTTCATAATTGCGCCTGATCAGCGCCAAACCTTTGTCCAGTGCTTCTTGTTTTAATTCCAGCACGGTGACAGGAAGACCTGCGTTGGCAAAGTTCATGGCAATGCCACCGCCCATGGTGCCGGCACCGATAATGCCGACTTTTTGAATGTCTCTGACGGGGGTAGTTTTATCGTAATCTTTGACGTGGGATGCCGCGCGCTCGGCAAAAAAGAAATGCTGCTGAGCGCGAGCCTCTTTAGATTGCATACATTCTAGAAACAATTCACCTTCACGTTGTAAACCTTGTACAAAAGGTAAGGCAACCGACGCTTCTACCGCTTGAATACAGCGCTCAGGGGCAAAAAAACCTCGCGCTTGTTTGGCAATGCTTAGGCGGAATTGAGCAAATAATTCAGCGTGTGCCGTAGACGCATCGATGGTGATATCACAAGTGCGACGAACGACAGCTCCTTCAGCTACTACTTTTTGACAAAAGGTCAATGATTCACTGAACAATTGCGCGGGATCAGCGACCACTAAATCAAAAACACCGCTTAGTTTACTGGCAGCAACTGGCCGCCCACTGACTATCATATCCAAGGCCTGAGCCACACCAGCTAAACGAGGTAAACGTTGGGTGCCACCGGCACCAGGTAATATGCCAAGATTCACTTCAGGCAAACCTACTTTGTTAGCTGCAAAGGTCACTCGATAGTGGCAAGCCAATGCGACTTCTAAACCGCCACCAAAGGCGGGGCCGTTAAGTACAGCGATAATAGGTTTAGCTGCATTTTCGATTAGATCTAACACTGCTGGCAATGGTGGTTCAAAGTCACCGCTGGCAAATTCGCTTATATCAGCGCCACCTGAAAACAAAGATTGTTTAGACGAGATCACGATAGCTTTAACAGATTCATCAGCCAGCGCTTGCTTGATGTTGGCAATTAAACCGATACGTACCGCTTTAGATAAGGCATTTACCGGCGGATTTTGCATAAAAACTAATGCTAATTGACTACCATCACTTTGTTTTTGCAACTCGTAATCCACTGCTTCCATTGAATTTTGTTTCATCACGCTCTCTATACCAAACAATTTTAGTGATTAGATACTAGGTCAGTGAACCCAATCATCCAAATTTATTGGTTTTATGTTGACCTATAATGCTGAGTTATAAGGCTCAGTCTTCCAATCTGGCCAATCTATTCATTAAATTCATATTGTTTTATCAATCTACACAAGTTGACTTTAGTTAGAGCTTTTGATGTTCTAGGCAATCAACATATTATTTACAAGTAATTCACATTAAGGGCTATTTTGGAATTTTTAAGCACACCTCAAAACTGTTTCGCCAATCTTGTTGATTATCCTTTTGCTGAGCACTTTATACAGGTCAGCGATAATGCCGGTGGCGAACTTAACTTACATTATGTAGATGAAGGCCCAAAAGACGGTGAAGTAGTCTTAATGCTGCATGGCGAACCGAGCTGGAGTTATCTTTATCGCCATATGATTACGCCGGTAGTAGATGCAGGCTATAGAGTAATTGCGCCAGATTTGATCGGTTTTGGTAAATCTGACAAACCGACCGAGCAAGGTGCCTACACTTATCAAACTCATGTTGATTGGATCAGAGCCTTGTTGTTAACGCTTAAATTAAGTGAAATAACCTTAGTTTGTCAGGATTGGGGCGGATTAATTGGTTTACGTTTAGTCGCAGAGCATCCTGATTTGTTTGCCAGAGTATTGGCCGCCAATACTATGTTACCTACTGGTGAT
The DNA here is from genome assembly GCF_001565895.1 of Paraglaciecola hydrolytica. GTDB lineage: Bacteria > Pseudomonadota > Gammaproteobacteria > Enterobacterales > Alteromonadaceae > Paraglaciecola > Paraglaciecola hydrolytica. The sequence continues at coordinate 6,096 of NZ_LSNE01000005.1, read as the reverse complement.
CATGCTCTCCCTGAGGCGTTTCATAAATGGAAGGATTTTTCTCAACAGGTAGAGATATTTCCAGTTGCAGGCATCATTAAAGGTGCGACCACGACGAGCTTGAGTGAAAGTACCTTAGCCGCCTATAACGCTCCTTTTCCTGATGAAAGTTATAAAGCCGGTGTTCGGCAGTTCCCTTTATTAGTGCCTGCAACTCCAAACGATCCCGCCACTGCGGCCAATAGAAAGGCATGGCAAGTACTGCAACGTTTTAATAAACCCTTTATTACCGCTTTTAGTGATAGCGACCCCGTTACCGCCGGAGGTGATGACATTATGCAAAAGTTAATCCCGGGCTGTCAGGGACAGCACCATACAACCATTATTAATGGTGGGCATTTTTTACAAGAAGATCAGCCACAAGCTTTAACTAAAGTGCTGCTGGATTTTATGCAAGCCAATCCCATCTGCACACAATAAATAACAGATCTTAATAACAGGACGAAAAAATGGATGAATTACTCGATTTTAGCGGCCAAGTAGCCCTGATAACCGGTGCAGGCAGTGGTTTTGGCCGTTTATTGACACTGGGTTTAGTGAAACGTGGATGTCGTTTGGTTATCAGCGATATAGATGAAAATAATTTGGCTCACACCCTTGAGATGGCTGGCGACAAAGCAGCGCAAATTATCAGTCAACGCTGTGATGTGGCGAATGAAAACGACTGTAAAGCCATGGTAGATAGTGCCATACAACATTTTGGTCGGGTCGATATAGCGGTTAATAATGCAGGGGTGGCACATGATATGACCCCGTTGCATTTGTTAAGCGAAGAAATCTTGGACAAACAGTGGGACATTAATGTTAAAGGTGTGCTGTTTGGTATGAAATATCAAATAGCCGCCATGTTGAGTCAGGGTTCAGGGCATATCTTAAATGTCAGTTCTATGGCGGGTATTGGTGGAGCTCCCAAAGTTGGCGCCTATGCCGCGGCCAAACATGCAGTCGCTGGTTTAACCAAAACCGCTGCGGTGGAATATGCCAAAAAAGGCATTCGCTGTAACGCTATCTGTCCTTTTTTTAGTCCTACTGCCATTTTAAAGGATTTTGATACACCTGAAAGTCAGGCCCAGTTGGCGCGCGGAACGCCGATGAAACGTTTGGCTCAACCACAAGAAATCGTTAATACCATGCTACTGATGTTATCCCCCGGTAATTCTTATATGAATGGTCAAACTATTGCCGTAGATGGAGGTGTGTCTGCGTGGTAAGGCATAAATTTTTAAGTCGACTATCTTTAGGCTCAGTAAATGCTGAGCCAAATATCTTAAACAACTAGAAAACAGTACATAACTAATAACAAAGGACTATTACCATGCAAGCCTTGATGATGAATTCGCAATTAATGATTTCTTCCATACTCGTTCACGCTGAACGCAACTTTCCTGAAAGTGAAATTGTATCTGTCACCGCAGACAATCCTTTACATCGCTACACCTATAAAGATTTTGCTAGCCGTTCACGGCAACTTGCCAATGTATTACCTCTGCTTGGTGCAAAATTTGGTGATCGTATCGGTACTTTAGCCTGGAATGATTATCGTCATTTAGAGCTGTATTATGGGGTGTCTGGCAGTGGCATGGTATGCCATACCATCAATCCAAAACTGTTCCCTGAGCAGATTGTATACATTATTAAACATGCCCAAGACAAAGTATTGTTTGTGGATTTGTTAGTCATGCCACTCATTGAAGCGTTAAAGGCTCACCTGAGTGAAGTCGAGCATATCGTCGTATTAACCGACAAAGCCCATATGCCGCAAACCACACTCACTAATGTTAAGTGTTACGAAGAATTATTAGCCACCCAAAGTGATCAATTTGACTGGCCACAATTTGATGAAAACACCGCCAGTGGCATGTGTTATACCTCGGGTACCACGGGTAATCCCAAAGGCGTAGTTTATAGCCACCGATCTACCTTATTACACGCACTGGCTGGCTCATTACCCGATGTAACCAATGCATCAACCAAAGAAACCTGTATGCCAGTCGTACCTATGTTTCATGTTAATGCTTGGGGCATTCCCTATGGCTCTATCATGGCGGGCTCTAAAATGGTGATGCCCGGACCCAAGATGGCTGACGGGGCAACGTTACAAACCCTTATTGAAAGTGAAGGTGTGACGTATAGTTCTGGTGTTCCTACCATTTGGTTAGCATTGTTAAATTATCTCGACCAATCTAAAACCACTCTGAGTAAACTGACTCGCGTAACCGTAGGGGGTGCCGCATGTCCTCGTACTATCATTGAACGTTTTCTTACTTATGGTACTAAAGTGGTTCAAGGCTGGGGCATGACAGAAACTAGCCCACTAGGTACAGTATTTTGTTTAAAACGGGATATGACTGACTTATCAGATACTGAGATGGTTGATTTGCAATGCAAACAAGGCCGTGGTGTGTTTGGCATTCAAATGCGCATTGTCGATGACAATAATCAAGAATTACCTTGGGATGGAGTGGCTTTTGGTGCCCTAAAAGTGCGAGGCCCATGGGTAGCCAGTGGCTATTATGGTCTGTCACAAGAGCCGGGATCTGAAGGTTGCCCAGTAGACGAACATGGTTGGTTTGATACAGGTGATGTGGCCACCATTGATGCAAATGGTTTTATGCAGATTACCGATCGAACCAAAGATGTAATTAAATCCGGTGGTGAATGGGTCAGTTCCATTGAAATCGAAAATGCCGCTGTCAGTCATCCCATGATTGCCGAAGCAGCAGCCATTGGCCGTTATCATCCTAAATGGACAGAACGACCTTTATTAGTGGTGGTACTCAAACCAGGAGCAAGCCTAAGCAGCCAAGAAGTCATTGCTTATCTCACGCCCACTTTACACAAATGGTCTTTACCTGATGATGTAGTATTTGTTACTGAGTTACCCCATACCGCTACCGGTAAACTAAACAAACTTGCCCTACGCAAGACTTTTGAAGATTATCAATTCCCTAACGTTTCTTAATCTCTACTTTTGACATACCAGTTTTGCTTTTTCCATATCACTGGTATGTCAGCCTTTCTTGCCAAAGTCGACATACTTATTAACGCTTTTAAACTTGCATTTAAATTCGATTAAATTACTGTTCGGCTCTTTTGTAAATCCACTAAAGGACACCCTATGCTGTTTAAACGTGCCTGCATTTGGCTAACGCTGTTTCTACTCTATTCAGCTACCGCTATAGCACAAGATATAAACTACCGACTTTCAGACAAAATAAAGCCGAGTTTTCAACAAATAAATTTAACTATCGATCCTGATAAAGATGAGTTTAGTGGTGATACCACTATTGATATCACGGTGACGGAAACCACCGACCATATTGAGTTCTATCAATTAGAGCTAGATATCGAAAAAGTAACATTAATTGATGGGGATAAGTCTATTCCCTTAACTGTCAGCTCTCATGCTTATGATATTCAACGTGCTAATGCGCCAACATCGATCAAAGCTAAGCAATATCAATTACATATCAAATTTAAGGGCAAGGTAAATACCACTTCAGATGGTATGTATTTATCTAAATTTGAAGATAACAACTATATCTTTACCCAGTTTGAAGATATGCACGCCAGACGGGCATTTCCAAGTTTTGATGAGCCTTCGTTTAAAATCCCTTTTCAGTTAACTATCAAAGCGCCAGAAAAACACACTGTACTGTCTAATACCTTAGTTAAAACACGCAGTGTTAAAGATGGTTGGCAGACTGTCGCATTTAACCGCACTCCAGCTATGCCCACTTATATTGTGGCTTACGCAGTAGGTGAATTTGATTTCGCTGATATTCCTAATCTTAAGATGCCAGCAAAAATCTATACACCTAAAGGTCAAGCAAGCCGCACTAAATTTGCCGCTAAAAACACCGCCGGCATTCTAGCCAAACTAGAAAGCTATTTTGGTAGCGCCTACCCTTTTGAAAAGCTCGATTTTATTGCAGTGCCTAACTTTACCCATGGCGCCATGGAAAATGCCGGTTTAGTGACCTACCGTAGCAGTTTATTGTTGTTAGATGATGAACCGCGTTTAAATGAACAATCCAGCACCTTAAACGTTATTGCCCATGAGCTTGCCCATATGTGGTACGGCAACCTAGTGACGATGGCCTGGTGGGATGACTTATGGTTGAATGAAGCTTTTGCTTCATGGATGGCTTCAAAAGTCATGATGGACTTATATCCTGAACAAAACTATCAAGCCAGATTAGTGCAAGAATCAGCGTTTAGCGCTGATGCCAGCCCAACCGTTAAACCCGTCAAAAAAGTGGTAAGAAACTCAAGCGATGTAATGGATGGTTTGGGCCTAAACTACAGTAAAGGTGAGTCGGTGTTAAAACTGATTGAGTCTTTAGTGGGTGAAAAAGCCTTTCAACAAGCCATTCAAAACTATATGAAAAATAATGCTTGGGGCAATGCACAAGCCGATGATTTATGGCAAGTACTCTCAAGTGTGGCTGATTTTGATGTGCCAGGGATGATGAAGACTTATTTAGAGCAACCGGCTTATCCCTTAGTTGAGTTTGCTCAAAGTGGCGAGATCAAACAACGCCGTTATCATTTGTTAGGTGCAGAAGTAACAGCGCAAACGTGGACCATCCCCTTAGCCATTAGCTACAAAAAAAATGGCCAGATAAAACGTACACAATTATTTCTTAAAGATGCCACCACCTCAGTAGCTGAGTTAGCTGAAGCGGATTGGATTTACCCTAATGATAACGCTATGGGATATCTGCGTTGGAAGATACCGGCAGCACAATTGACAGCCCTACTTGAGGACATTACTGCGTTAAACGTGCGTGAGCGTAAAAACCTGCTGTACAACACCGATGCGCTATTTGCCGCAGGTGAAATAGAACTAATAGAATATATGCAAGTATTAGATGTTTTGTCTGCCGACCAAGATCCTATCGTTGGCAGTTCAGTGGTTGCTTCATTGACTGAACTAAACTATCTAGTAGACAAAAGTAATGAGGCCATCTTTGGTCAGTTTGCCAACAGTAAGTTATTAAGTTGGTTCACCCGTTTAGGTTTACAAGAACAAGAATCAGACAGTGCTGATATCAGTCGCCTACGAAATGCAGTTTATGGCGTGTTAGGTCGTTACTCAAATGACCCTAAAGTCAAAGAAGCAAGTTTAGTATTAGCCAAACAATATTTAGCTGATCCTACTAGTGTACCCAAGGGTATTGCAGTAGTGGCTTTGCGAAACGCAGTACGTAACGGTGATAAACTGTGGTTTGAAACCCTCAAAAAGACGTATATCAACAATACCGATGCCAACGTGCAAGGCACTTTAGGTGCAGCGATGATGTTTCCACAAAGTGAAAACGTGCATAACACTCTGGATTTTGCCATGTCTGACGCAGTCGGTCCCGCCCACGTCATTAGTTTTATTGCCAGAGCGGCCAACATGCAGGATAACGATGACGACTTATATGTATGGTTAAAACTCAATTTTGAGGCTTTAATCGCTAAAATACCGGCTTACCATGCTACCCGCTTACCAGAGTATGCATCTAACTCCTGTAGTGTGCATGATATCGCCCTAAGTCGTGATTTTTATGCACAGCGTAAAGATAAGGTTGAAGGCATGGCCCGCAGTTTTGATATTTCACTACAAAAATCAGAGCAATGTTTAGCCCTTAAACAAGCAAATCAAAAAGCCTTTAATGCCTATTTAAGCCAAGCACTTAAGTAATAAATTAAATTTTTTAAGTGGAAAGAGGCTCATTTGAGCCTCTTTTTTTTAGTCTTAAAAACAATCACAACCCTTTAATATTAGGGGACTCAGCCACACTAATCTCATGATTAATTATTACAAACCATACCTAAGTATTAGTTGGTAGATTTTCAAATCACTTCCTCTGTTGTTTAATAATCCCATCGAAACGCGGCAAACCTAAACCAGCTTCGCTTCCAAACTAAACCTACTTAATTTTAATCCCTGAGGAATTTGACCATGTTGAAAATCGTTAAAACTTCTATCGCTTTAGCCGCCGCTTCTTTCATCGTTGCTGGCAATGCTCACGCTGATGTCAACGAAGCTTTGCAAAATATCTGTAC
>NZ_LSNE01000004.1 GCF_001565895.1 Paraglaciecola hydrolytica | reverse complement strand
CGTGTTAGCTCACTGACTGAACTCAATGATTGGTTAGAAACTCAATGTATAAAAGACTGGCAAACACGCAAGCACCCGCAGTTCACAGATAGCACAATTGAGGAAGTGTGGTATCAAGAGCAGCGCCAATTAATGAAGGTGAATGCGCCCTTTGATGGCTTCATTGAGCATAGTAAAAAGGTATCTTCCACCTGCTTAGTCAACTTCGACCGCAATAAATACTCCGTGCCCGCCAGCTTCGCTAATCGACGTATCAGTCTGCATGTTTATCCAAGCCGACTTGTCTTTATTGCACAAGGCCAGAAAATAGCCGAGCACCACCGCGTGTTCATGAGTAACCA
>NZ_LSNE01000003.1:1250397-1271461 GCF_001565895.1 Paraglaciecola hydrolytica | reverse complement strand
AAATACCCCCCCCGCCATTACTGACAAACTGGCTCAACAATATGGCGGGGATATGAACGCCAAATTCCGTTATACCGGCGTCCAAACTATCACTGTCTATTCCAGTGATGTAGACAAGGTACGTAAAGTCATGAGTTCGCTATCGTCATTAGGTAAAGAGGGCATAGTATTTATTGGTGATAATTATCAAGCTCAGGTGGAGTATTTGTTTAATCAATTGAACGAGGTTAAACCCGCGATGATAGAAGAGGCCACTAATAAAGCCCGTGAGGTCGCTCTAAAATTTGCCTCAGATTCAAACAGCCGTTTAGGCAAGATCAAACAAGCTTCCCAAGGTCAGTTCAGCATCACAGATCGTGATAAAAACAATCCGCACATTAAATTAGTCAGGGTGGTATCGACCGTGGAATATTATCTGGCTGATTAATTTTAATGTTGCAGGCAGCATTCCAAGGCAAACTGCATTTAAGTAAATTTAATATTTAATAAGGAAATATAAGGTATGAAAAAACGTCGTGTTTGTCTGGGATTAGTAGCATTGTTTGTTGCTTCGTCAGCATTTTCTCAAACGATGACGGTGATGGATTATCTGCAGAATATTGTTGGCGAAAAAGGCCTCGGCGCACGAGTTGCAGGCTCTGAACAAGAAAAACAAACGGCGGCCTATATTGAACAACAATGGTTGATGCAGGGTTTAGCTCCTACCGTCTCTAGCTTTACACTCAAAGACAATAAACACTCTGCAAATGTCGTCGTTGATATCAAGGGTAAGTCCGATAAAATTTTAATTATTGGTGGACATTATGATTCTACTGCTGCCAAAGAAGGTTCTTTGGGCGCAGCGGATAATGCGACAAGCACCGCTATTTTATTGGCGCTGAGTCAACATTTGCGCAAACAAAACTTGTCAGTCACTGTGCGTTTAATTGCCTTTGGTGCCGAAGAGTCAGGTTTGTTGGGCTCCAAAGCCTATGTAGCGCAATTAGGTGCTGATGAGATAAGCAATTTGCTGGGTATGATCAATTTAGATGGTGCAGTGGGTGGCGACAATTTGTATATCCACAGCGCCCACTCTGATCCATATAAATGTCCACAAAGCACCCAAGCGTATAGCAGTGATGCATCACTACGTGATGCCATGATGGTACAAGCAAAAAAGAGTTTTACCGACGCGAATCCTTTTGCATTACATCCCGCCTACCCAGGTTACCCAGAAGGTGAGGCGGGTGGTTGGTCTGATCACGCCCCTTTTGCCTGTATAGGTTTACCCGTGGTTGACTTAGAAGCGACTAATTTTTCCATCAACGGTAAAGAAGGATATGACGGTTATTCTCAGTCTACACATCCTGAGTTGTGGGATTGTTTTTCTACAGAAAAAATGGGCGCATGTGATCGAGAAAGCGAAACTAAATGGGGGGGCATCTGGCATACCCAGTATGATCGTCTAGATAAATTACTGCCTTTATTTGGCCAACGAATTGAAACGCAATTGGAACAAAACCTTAAGTTGTTGAGTGATTTTATTGAGTCCTATAATCCGCCTGCGGGTTAAATTATGCCATGTAATCAATTAAATAAAGGCTTGGGACGCTTCGGAATAAAGTACCTGGCTGTGCTGCTGGCTATGTTTGTGTCTGTTAGTGGCGCCAAGCCCAAACTAGGTAGTAAAGAAATTTTACTCGATAATGATAAAGTGCAAATTGTACGTTTAAGCTATCCGGTGGGCACAGAGTCGGGCATGCATAAACTTGATTACGCCAATCGCGCGGTTTATTTTGTTAAAGGGGGCAAACTGGAATTGGTGTATGCAGATCCACAAAAAGCCAGCATGGTATTAGTGGTAGAGGATGGTGCAGCTAGTTTGCAGCTTGCTGTTGAGCACAATGTTAAAAATATCGGCGATACAGAAATCGTGATCATCGAAACTGAAATAAAATAGGCTATTGCTTAATTGTTGCCATTTTCAAAGGCTAAACTGTTATGCTCATTGTCTATGAGTATTTTTTGATATTAACAAATAAAAACTAAAACAAATTGTAATGAAACTCCCACACGAATTTATCCAACTTCCTTACCGCTTTGATGTAGCGCGCTTACAACAAGAAGTACTGGCCTTTGATGAAACCCAGTGGGTTGCCCATCCAGATGGTTTTACGGGTAACAGTTCGTTACCGTTGGTGTCGGTAAAAGGCGAGGTGAATAATGAATTTTGTGGGCCGATGTTGGCTACTCAAGCTTTATTATCTGCTCCTTATTTACAGCAGGTAATTGCCTCTTTGGGCCAAGTCGTTGGTCGCTCACGTTTAATGCGTTTAGCACCAGGTACCGAAGTGCCAGTGCATACTGATACCAACTACCATTGGTACAAACGGGTTCGTATTCATATCCCGATTATTACCGACAGCGGCGTAACGTTTTTCAGTGAGCAAAACCAAGTTAATATGCAGGCGGGAGATACGTGGATCTTTGATTCGTGGAAGTACCACAGTGTCAGTAATCAAGGTTCAACTTTACGTGTTCACCTAGTGATCGATACTCATGGTAGTCCTGAGTTTTGGCATAAAATTAAAACTTTGGCTCAACCCATCGGCCAACAGCTTGAACATTTTTCACCCCAATCAATTCCATTTCGACCCGAGCGTACAGTTTCAATACTGACTGAAAAATACAATGCCAGTTTGATCATGCATCCCGGCGAAGTGGATTATATGGTGAGTGAGTTATTAGTTAATATTCAGCAACATAATCCAAATAAAGTAGAGCAATGCCAACGTATTGGGCAATTATTGACTGACTTAAGTTATCAATGGAAAACCCTGTGGTCGCTTTATGGTGATGAACAACAAGGCTGGATGAAGTACCAACAAGTTAGGCAACAGGCCTTTCAGTTTATAAAGTCATTGCCCGATGAACTCAATATCGACAATGGTACGTCGGCCAATACCGCCTTGATTTACTGTCTAATCGAACCGCTAATCAATATTCAACTAAGCCAGTAAAGCCTGCATGTTTACCCAAGCAACCTGAAACTCGTATCTTCAGGTTGTTTTTGTATATACAGCAAACCAAGCCCACTTAGCTTGAGACTCACTTGGCATCTTGGTACAGTGGTTTGCATATCCCGCTAATTGTCGATTTTCTGGCTCAGTATTGTTGCTTGAGTGGTCTATCATCATTATTTCCCCCAAATGCTAAGCATTCCATTAACTTGTTGAGGTTGCCTATGTTGTTTAACGGTTCATTAGTTACCGACTGTCCTATTCGCCAGAAGATCAGAAATTTTTATCGCATAGAAGAAAATCTTGCGGTGGATCACATACTGCCTGATGCCGAAGTCAATATGCGCGCGCGCAGCCGAGCTTGGGAGCGTGCACGTACTATGGTGCTGCGCATTAGGCGTGAGCAGGAAGGTCATGGTGGTATTGATGCATTGTTAAACGAATATTCACTGTCTACCGCAGAAGGTGTGGTGTTGATGTGTTTGGCAGAAGCTTTGTTGCGGGTGCCAGATAAAGCCACCCAAGACGAATTGATCCGCGACAAATTATCCAAAGGCCAATGGACTCCCCATTTAGGTGCCAGTGATTCGTTATTTGTGAATGCATCGTCATGGGGCTTGTTGATGACCGGTAGCATGGTTAATTACGCCGATAAACGTCAAAAAGAAAACTTTGGTGTACTGAAAAAATTGATCGGGCGCCTTGGGGAGCCAGTCATCCGTAAAGCCATGAACATCGCCATGAAAATCATGGGCAAACAGTTTGTGATGGGTGAGAACATCAAGGATGCAGTAGTGAGAGCGCAAGAAAAAGAGCGCAATGGTTATGTGTATTCTTACGATATGTTAGGTGAGGGGGCACGCACGGCCAAAGATGCCCAGCGTTATTACGATGCTTATGCCAAAGCCATCGAAGTCATAGGTAAAGCCGCCGCAGGCAAGGGCCCACGCCGCAGTCCAGGCATATCCGTTAAATTATCGGCTATTCATCCACGTTATGAATTTACTCATCGCGAGCGCGTTTTGGCTGAGATCCCGGCCAAACTTAAAGCCTTATGTTTAATGGCAAAAAAATATGACATTGGCCTGACGATCGATGCTGAAGAGTCAGAACGTTTAGATATTTCCCTCGATATCATTGAAATAGTATTTAGTGATCCCGAGCTTGAAAACTGGACGGGATTTGGTTTGGCGGTGCAGGCTTATCAAAAACGCGCATTATATGTGATTGATTGGTTGCGTGAACTAACCAAACGCTCGGGTCGTAAAATGATGGTGCGTTTAGTAAAAGGTGCCTATTGGGATACCGAAATTAAAAATGCACAAAAAGATGGACTGGATCACTTTCCGGTGTTTACCCGTAAGTCGTCTACTGATGTCAGTTACCATGCCTGTGCTAATCGTTTACTTGATTATCGCGATACTATTTATCCGCAGTTTGCTACCCACAATGCCTATACCGCGTCGGTGATCATTGAATTAGCCGGTGATGACAAAGAGGGTTTTGAGTTTCAATGTCTGCATGGCATGGGCGATACCTTGTACGACCAAATTGTCACGGTAGATAATATACAGTGCCGGGTGTATGCACCTGTGGGTGAACACGAAGACTTATTGGCCTATTTAGTCAGGCGTTTATTAGAAAACGGTGCTAATTCGTCTTTTGTGAATGCCATAGTGGATGACAGACGGCCAGTCGAGTCTTTACTTGAAGATCCCGTTGAAAAAACTCAGCGTTTAAAACGTAAATATAATGGCCAAATTGCCATGCCTATCGACTTATATGGCAATGAGCGTTTTAACTCTAAAGGCATGGATCTTAGCGACATCAATACTCTTGAGCCTTTAAAAAATACCTTGGATCGCTGGTTTAATCTCAAACGTTTAAACAGTGAGGCTATACCGGCAGACTGCCATGCAGTGCGCAACCCCGCTGATCACAGCGAAATCATTGCTTATCATCGTTATGACAATAGTCAGCAGATGTTGGCTAAATTAGAAACGGCCCAACAGGCTTTTACGCCATGGTCACAAACTCCTGTCGCAGAGCGCGCTAGTTTGCTTTTGCGCACCAGTGATATTCTCGAAAGGCACATGGACGAGTTAATCGGGCTGTGTATTAAAGAGGCAGGTAAAGTTGCGCAAGATGGCATCGACGAAGTACGCGAAGCCGTGGATTTTTGCCGTTATTATGCGGCTAGAGCCAAAGAGTTGGTCGAAGATGAAAGGTTAGCACCCCGTGGCGTGGTGTTATGTATCAGCCCTTGGAATTTCCCTTTAGCCATCTTTTTAGGTCAAGTGGCAGCAGCCATCGTTACCGGCAACACCGTTATAGCTAAACCGGCCGAACAAACCGGCTTGATAGCCATTCGGGCAGTTGAACTAATGGAGTCAGTTGGTTTGCCTGAAGGGGTATTGCAACTGGTTATCAGTCCAGGCTCAGAAGTGGGTAAAGTCTTATTACCTGACGAGCGTATTAAAGCCGTGATGTTTACTGGCTCAACCCAAACCGGTACCTTAATTTCACAAATTCTGGCCAGCCGTGGTGGTGAGCAAGTACCACTTATTGCTGAAACAGGTGGGCAAAACTGCATGATTGTGGACTCTACTGCGTTGCCTGAGCAAGTCGTAGACGATGTGATTGCCTCGGGCTTTCAAAGTGCTGGGCAGCGTTGTTCAGCCTTACGTATTTTGTATCTACAAGAAGACATCGCAGATGATGTCACCGAAATGTTGATTGGAGCTTTGCAAGAGTTAACGGTGGGCGATCCGGCATTACTTGCCACCGATATTGGCCCTGTTATAGACAACAAAGCCCTAAATGCGCTGAACGAACATGTCGCCGATATGCAAGACAAAGCCACCTTGTTGTATGAATGCAAAATGGAAAACATACCGGCCGACTCTACGTTTTTTGCACCACGTTTGTATCAAATTGACAATATTAATGTGTTGCAACGCGAAGTATTTGGCCCTTGCGTACATATCATTCGTTTTAAAGCCAAAGATATAAATAAGGTGGTAGAACAAATTAATTCCACAGGTTTTGGTTTGACCATGGGGATCCACTCGCGCATTGAAGAGCGTGCTGCCGAACTGGCTAGTTTGTCTCGTGCGGGCAATGTATATATTAACCGCAATATGATTGGCGCTATTGTGGGCGTGCAACCTTTTGGTGGACGAGGTTTGTCTGGTACTGGCCCCAAAGCTGGTGGACCACATTATTTGTCACGTTTGATGATTGAAAAAGCCACACCCAAAACCATAAATGCTGATTATCAACCAGATCAAGATTTAGCTTTATTAAGTGATGATAAAGGCCGCCAGCAAGCGGGTGAGATCATGCAAAAAGCCGTTGCTGCCGAGCATGAATGGCGTTTGACAGTGCTAAATACTCGAGTATCAGCGGTACGTCAGTTACTTGCTAAAATATCCAAAGTGGATATTGTTGAGGACTTGGCAGAGGATTTAAATCGCACACTATCTACAGCCCGTTCACAACTGATCAGTATTGAAAGGCGCTTAAATAAACCCAAAGTCTTGCCTGGGCCAACGGGCGAATCTAACTTGCTGTACCTTGAGCCGCGTGGGATCTTGGTATGTTTTGCTGATAAAAATGTCACCTTCGAATATTGGGCTCTTTCTGTAGTGACCGCTTTAGCTACCGGCAACGTGGTTATCTCTGTGGTATCTGATTTGTTTTATGATGAAGCCTTGGAATTGCGTAAGCAGTTTATCGCCACAGGCTCTCCAGATGGCGTGCTACAAGTGGCAAAACTGGCTCATCTCGAAGCCCTATTATCTGAGCCTAAACTAGCCGGTGTGGTTATCGACAGTCATAGCGCCCGTAGTGCCTTTATCACCCATAAACTAGCCCAGCGTGAAGGGGCGATACTGCCGGTAATAAGTGCTGAATATAATGACAACCTCATTCAACGTTTATTAACCGAAAAAACCGTGAGTACCGATACCACTGCATCGGGTGGCAATACCTCATTGATGACCTTGGTAGAAGATGACGAGTAGTTACGCTGAGACTCAACCTTAAGATATTGGCAAGTTATGCCTTATTAACAGCCCAAATTTTTGGGCTGTTAAGTTTTTGCCCCTGTTTTTTAGTTGCCGTTAAACCTATTACGTCATTTTCTTTCTGAACTGTTTTAGTTTAGTACTTCACGTTCACTTATCACCAAGCTTTACCCCTCTGGCCAAATCTTGACTATTAATAATCTTTGCTGATTTTAGTCGATTCAATGAACAAAAAATGACATTCTCTAGTACAAATGATATAACAGTATATCTTTATATCTTATTTGACGCTTTTGGGAATGAGTTAGCTAAAAATGGCACTGACCTTATTTGATAAATTATGGGCCGATCATGAAGTGGCGATATTGGAAGACAATGTTTCGCTGCTGTATATCGACCGAATATTTTTGCATGAACGCACGGGTTCCATCGCTTTAGAGAGTCTAGTGGCCGATGGGCGAATGGTGCGTAACCCAGAAAAAGTGTTTTGCAGTATGGATCATATTGTTGATACCCATGTAGGTAGAACTGACGAGACGCTGGTGCCGAGTGGTAAACAGTTTATTCAATCTACCCGCAAAGCGAGTCATGCCGCGGGCATTAAGTTATTTGATATTAACGATCCTTGGCAAGGTATCGTGCATGTTATCTCGCCAGAGTTGGGCATAGTGCAACCCGGTTGCACATTGATATGCCCAGACAGTCATACCTGCTCGCAAGGGGCCTTAGGTGCATTGGCATGGGGCGTAGGTTCGAGCGAAGCCGAACACGCTATGGCGACTAATACCTTAGTGGTTAAACGCCCTAAAAATATGCGGGTTAATCTTGTTGGTCAGCTACCTGTTGGTATTACCGCCAAAGATTTGGTCTTACATCTCATTGCTCAATATGGGGCAGCAGGAGGCTCAGGTTGTGCCATTGAGTTTGCCGGAGAAGTGGTTGAAGCACTGAGTATTGAAGCCCGTTTAACCTTGTGCAACATGGCTGTGGAGTTCTCGGCCTTTACTGGCTTGATCGCGCCTGACCATAAAGCCTTTGATTATATCCAAGGTAAACCATATGCGCCTAAAGGTAAGCAGTGGGAAGAGGCCATGGTGTATTGGGCGGGTTTATATACGGATGCTGATGCGGTGTTTGATAAACAAATAACGATAGATTGCAGTCATTTAGCGCCGGTTGTGAGCTGGGGAACCAGCCCTCAACATGCCTGTAGTGTGCTGGATAAAGTGCCTAATATGCCCACCAATATTGAGGCAGGCGATGAGGCAAGTTATTTACGAGCATATGAGTATATGGATCTGCATCCCGGCCAAGCTATAGATAGTATTGTTATTGATGCGGCTTTTATCGGTTCATGCACCAATAGCCGTATCACTGATCTCCGTGAAGCGGCAGCAATATTAGTGGGCCGAAAGGTCGCAAATGGTGTTAAAGCCATATGTGTACCTGGCTCTAAAGCCGTGAAACGTATGGCCGAAGCAGAAGGTTTAGATAAAATTTTTATTCAAGCTGGCTTTGATTGGCGTGAGCCCGGTTGTTCGATGTGCTTTTTTGCTGGTGGTGAAAATTTCGGTTTTCGTAAACGGGTTATCAGTAGTACCAATCGCAACTTTGAAGGCCGCCAAGGACCGGAAACTCGCACGCATTTGGCCAGCCCGATCACCGTTGCGGCTTCTGCTATTGCGGGACGTATTGCCGATCCTAGGGAGTATTTACTGTGAAGCCCTTAGTCATGCATAGCGGTGTGACCGCTGCGATATTACGCACCAATATTGATACTGATGCCATTATCCCTTCGAGAGAAATGAAGTTAGTCTCAAAACAAGGTTTAGGCGAAGGTTTGTTTGCTAGCTGGCGTTATACCGAAGCGGGCGGACGTACACCAAATCCAGACTTTATTCTCAACAAAGCTGCGTATAAAAATACCAGTATCTTATTGTCAGGTAAAAACTTTGGCTGCGGCTCGTCGCGAGAACACGCCGTGTGGGCTTTAGCAGAATATGGTATTCGGGTGATTATCGCGCCTAGTTTTGGCGCTATTTTTTATGGTAACTGCATACGTAACGGGATCTTACCTGTGACTTTGTCTGATGAGCTGATTGTTGAACTCGCTGAGCAAATACAAGATCCACAGAAACACCAACTCACGGTGGATTTAATAAACAAGGTGGTTATTTCTGCCACTGGGCTTAGCTACCCGTTTGTTATCGCCAATGGCTGTCAAACTATGTTGTTAGAAGGTTTAGATCAGATTGGTGTGACCATGAAGAGTGGTAAAACTATCCAAATGTTTGAACAAAGTTATCGGCAAAAGAGATCTTGGCTGTTTGAGTGAATGCAGCCAAAAAACGTACAGTTACAAGGATAAAGGGTATAGAGTTTTGTCTATGTAAAGCATAACTAATATCTATTTTTAGCTAACTCAACAAAGTGATTATTATAGTGCCATAAAGGTATGGCAATAAATGTAAGGAAAAGGTTATGCGTCCTCATGTAGAAATGGTTGATGAAAAAGATTTAATTTGGCATCCCTCAGAATTAGTTGGCGGAAAAGGCTCGGCACGTCAGCGTCATTTAAGTTATGACGAGGAGGATGGCTCGGTTTCTGCCAAGGTATTATTTGATACCAATTGGACGCGTCCAGCAGGGGTACATGTTGCCCAAACTGAGTGGTATGTGTTGAGTGGCGAAGTGAAAATTGGTGATGAGGTATTAACTGAAGGTGGTTATTGGTGTACACCTCCTGGTGTTGTTTGCCCGGCGCTTTCGGTTAAAGCTGGCAGCGAAATACTCTATTTTCGCGAGTTTGGCGATTGGCAATTTGAAGAATGCGTGCAAAACAAAGATTTTGTGCGTGAAGATCAAGAGCTTGTCATCAAACACAGTAATTTAATGGAATGGATACCTGTAGAAATTGGCAGCCCAATGGACTTTTCGGCAGGTGGCACGCCAGTTCCTGGCTTATTTATTAAACTGTTGTTCCGAGATAAAAAGACCGATTTTTATACCCGTTTGATTAGAGCAAAACCGGGTTGGGTTGAACATCCTTTAGCCCATCATCCGGTTTATGAAGAAGCCTATACTCTACAAGGCTCTTTTGAGTTTAATTTTGGTCAACAATGGCCGGGGGTTTATTTTTTCCGCCCAGCCTTAGTGCGTCATGGTGATTTTGTCTCAGGTCCTGAGGGTACTACTTGGTTACTACGTTGTGATGGTCGTTTAGTCGATTGGTACACTGACAACGCCAAGATGGAAATGCATGGTGATCCGGTCAATTGGGGACCTGCTTATCCCGGCACTCAAGCACCTGTGCCCTTACAACCGGTGCGCTCTCGTTCTGTGGGGCCGATGAAGGACCCTTATTACACTTAATATTGTGTTCAAAATATCAGTGTGAATAGGCCCTCATTAATTGAGGGTTTATTGGGTATAATGGCAAGGTTTAACGGGTGGGTAATTTAGGTTTGTGATTTTTCTCCCAGTATTGGGTCGCCTCATCCACCATGTTTTTCCCTTCACCCAATAAATAATCCCGACACAGCTTTGCTATTACAGAAAAGACTTTATCTTTACGGTTAACCACATGCCAATTGTCGCTCAGCGGAAACCCTTCTACGGGCAGTTGCACGACGTCTTTTTGATTACCCTCATCTAAGCTTAATGCCGGTACTATTGCTAAACCCATACGCGCTAACACCGCATGTTTAATACCTTCATTGCTGGCAATATTAATGTGTTTATCTAGGCTATGACCAAGTTTGGCCAGTTGTAACTCAGTGGCCAAACGAGTGCCTGAACCTTCTTCCCGTAGAATAAATAGCTCGTTACTGAGGTCTTGCCACGTCAGCGATGATTGTGCCGCCAGCGGGTGAGAATGAGGTGCAATAAGCACTAAATGATTGATACCCATAGAAGTCGCTTCAATGTCTTGCTCTTGGGGTGGGTAGCCAAAAATGTACAAATCATCGAGATTTTGCTGCATACGCTGCAGGATGTTTTTGCGATTACCAAATTCCAGTGAAATTTCAATTTGTGGATAACGTCGACAAAAAGGCCCGAGCAAATGGGGGCTAAAATATTCTGCTGAGCTCACTATACCTATACTTAATTTTCCCAGTAGCAAACCTTGCAACTGGTTGAGCGACATTTCTAAACGGTCGGTACAGGCAAAAATCTCTTTAGCATGGGCAAACACCAATTCTCCCGCATGGGTTAAAGTCATGCGTCGCCCCACCATTTCATATAAGGGTAGACCTATACTTTCAGCCAGTTTGCGCATTTGCATAGAAACACTGGGTTGGCTGAGGTGCAGACGTTCTGCTGCCGCAACGATACCACCTGTTTCTGCGACTGCCATGAGGATTTCTAGTTGGCGAAAGGTGCCAATCCGGGAGGCTAATCTGCCTTTGGGGAAAAGTGGCTTATTATTGTTAGTGTAATCGTTATCCACTGGCACCTTTGCGCTTATTTAGCAGACTTGCCTGTTTCGGGGTTAACAGGTGTAAGCCAGATAAACCGAGCCAAGACGATGAAGACCGCAATAGTTAATAAACATGAAATGGGGTTTTGATCAGGTCTCACCCAATATTCGCTATAAAGTCCCCATAAGGTTGCTATTTCAAAGTTGTACCAACTTACCCCAGCGGCGCCGATGGCATAACGGATCATCAAACCCACTTCGTTTTGTTTGCTTTGTTTGTACAATAAAAATAACGACCACACTAAAATCGCGGCACTGAGTACATAGGTGAAGACATGGTTCAAGCCGGCCACTCTGGGATCTAAAGTCGTAATCATTAATACGTACATAAACCAGGTAACATAGAGATATTCATTAAAAGCGATACGTGCGGTTTGTGGTTTTAAACCTTGAGTAGGTTTACCTATGCCTTCTCTAAAACCTAAGGTTTTTCTAATCCACAATAACATCCTACAGCGCATGTCTTTTTGAAACATGGTAATGATTAAGGTGATTATTAAGAATAAGCCTGACATTTCTAAAATAACGTGGGAGCCCAACAGGGCAGGTGTACCTGCGGCATCTTTGATCATAGGTATGGCGTTTTGATGTTCAAAAAAATCAAGGCCCATTTCAAACCATGAGTCCCACACCAATATGCCACCAAAAAGGCCCATTAACGAACCTTTCACTTCGTCCATTTTTAAGCCTTTAAACACCAATACTACACCAAGGCAACCGACGCAGAATGCGATAAGGTATTTCCACAAAAAATCGGGTGGGAACATATAGATCATGGTTACCACATACATATGGCTTAAGGGTTTTTGCAAAGTAACGAAGAAATAAACGATTAGTGCCATTAACAAAGTATTTTTACGAATTGAAAATGATGCTGATGAGTGAGTTACTGCAGGGCTATTCATAAGCTCTCCTTTACTGCTAAAAAAGAAAAGGAGTACTCGAGAGTACTCCTTTAATATTCTATATCACTTAGTTTACTTAAAACTCGAAGCTTAATCGCACGCCAGCAGTTCTGCCTTGAGGAAGGGTTGTGCCGACTGTAAACGGTACTGCTTGCCCATCAGGGAAGAATCCATAATCTACATATCCAATAGCAGACTTGATTTTATCGTCATCCAACAGATTTTCAACATATGCAGTCACAGTCCAGCTTTCACCTTGCAAACCAGCAGACAGATCCCATTCCCAATAAGCTGGGAGTTGGGCAAATCCGCCGCGGTCAACATAACGCTCAGAGCGATATTGGCCAAACAATTCAACAAAAGAATGTAGTTCACCCAAAGCAAAGGTATAACGTGCGTTAACCGTACCTGAATGCTTAGAAGATAAGGGTAAACGTTGGCCTGCAAAATCCCCGTCCACATTACCCGCCATCATTTTGTCTACGTCACTAACTTTTGCGCCTACTATATCGGAAGTTTGCAATATTTCGGACAAATTGAAGTTTGTGTATTTGGCATCAGAATATAAATATGCCATCGCAATTCTTAAGCCCTGTGTTGCTTGCCATACAGAATCGAGCTCAATACCCTTAACTTCACTTTCACCCGCATTGATAACCGATACGTTGGCTATGCCTAAACTATTGGTAAAAGTGAAAGGGGTTTGTTGATCCGTGTACTTCCAATAAAATGCCGACAAGTTGACCGATGCATTGTTTTCAATTGAAAAAGCTTTGGTTCCAATTTCGTAAGCCAGCAATTTTTCTGGTTTATATACACCATCTCTCACATCACCATTGGCATCTGTTGTTGCCACACCGCCAGGTTTAAAGCCTTTAGATACCGACGCATAACTAAACACGGTTTCGTTAATTTGATAGTCGATACTGAAGCGCGGTAAAAAGGCGGTATTAGCCACACTGTTAGCGGTTTTGTAATCAGGATTGGGTATCATCGACATAGTCACTGGGTCAAATTTGACGCTATTGTCAATGTAAAACGCATCAAAGGTTCTATTGTCGGCATCACCGGTATAATCAATGGTTTCATCAATATAACGACCTTCAAATGCGAGGTTCATTTTATCAGTGGCGGCCCAGTTGATTAAACCTGCTACTGACCAATGTTTGGTATCACGAGTCAGAGGGGTTACTTTGTTTTGGCCAGCAGGTAAAGGAGCATTTTTAATATCGGTGATGAAGCTAGTAAATGGTGAACGACCTAGTTGGGCTAATACGGTAGGCTCATGAGACCCTTCACGTAACCAGAATTGAGTACCAAAACCGGCTTTCATTTTTTCTTGCCAGACTAACGCTGAGCTTACCCAAGAAATTGAATCAGATTCGCCACTTAAACGAAATTCTTGGCTGATTTGTTCCAAATCAAAAGTGGTATTGGTATCAGCTTGAAAACCATATTGTGACCATGCTGGAGCGCCAAACTGCGGCATACCAACTGGATCGGCGTAAAGGCCATAATTTGTGCCATCAAAATCTTCTTGGACTGATGAGTCACTTCTGGTTAATGCCGTATTGGAGGTAAAATCAATACCATCACCTTCCCATACAAATTCTAATGACGCACGGGTATTTTTAATATCAGTACCACGAAAATCTTTACCAGTTAAGGGATCTAATGACAGATCAATTTGGCTTGCATCAGCAGTGATTTCACCGGTGACCATAGGGCGACAGTCTGGCTGCGCCGATAAACCTAAACCTAAGAAAGGAATGACACGATTAAAGGAGTTCCAATAGGGTCTGACTTCTGCTTGACTACAATCTACTCCACTGCCATCGGCATTAAATGCATAGGGTAGCATTTTAGAACCTTGGGCAGAATTGACCGAACCTGTGGCAAATACGTTACCAGGAGCATTAACCGACAGCATGCTTCTTATGGCCGCATTAGGGCGTTGGCCATAGTGTTCATCAGAACTTTCTGCACGAAAATAAACAGAGATATCGTCACTTGGAAGGTAATAAGCGGAAATCGCAAAACCTTGGGATTCACTGTCGCCTAACAGCGCATTGCTGTTTGGATTGGTATATTCACCGTCACTGCTTGAATCAACCACTTTGATTTTAGCGGCTAATTTTTCGCTAAGACCACCTTCTACCGTAACCGCCACATCTCGAGTGCCATATTGTGCTAAGTTGACATCAACTTTAGCGCCGGGTTCAAAACTAGGGCGTTTAGTTACGTAGTTTATCGCACCAGCAAAAGCACTACGACCGTAGTTAACACTTTGTGGGCCTTTGACTACTTCGACTTGTTGTAAATCGAGTAACTTCATATTGGCAGTCATACCACCACCAGATAAAGTCATGGTTTCGGATGATACGTCTATGCCATCAATCAATACTGCAACGTTAGGGCGTCCACGGTCGATAGTAAGACCGCGAATAGTTGGGCGAGTATCGTTAGGGCCAGCTCCAATATCAAAAGTTAGACCGTTGATATATTTAGCGACATCTTCAGAAGACTTAATACCTTTTTCTTCTATCTCTCTATTGGTAATTGCTGAAATAGCCAAAGGAATAGTTTCTAAGGTCTCCGCCATCTTACGGGTATTTACTTCAATCCGTTCGATAAGGATTTCTTGATCCTTAGTATCATGTTCTTGGGCATGGGCAATTCCATTTAGACCTGCTTGCGCCATGATAAGCGTAATCGCTAAGGTGAGCTTTTTCTTCTGATACATGTTCCACTCCTGATGGTCACAGATTCTTATTTGATCCGCTTTTTCGTTGTGATTATTAACCAAACTTGTTGGTGAATTAATAACCTGCCTGAACTTTAATCTACATGCTTTGTTATAATGATGCAATATTAAAACAAATATAATGTTATGCTTATAGGACAAATGCGTTGTTTTTGTTGTTAAGTTATTGAATTTAATTGATATTTATTTTAATTAAGTTGTGCTGTTTAGCAGGCTGCTTGCAATTTATACAAACTATTTTGCTTGAAATCACCCATTATTCAGGCTTGTTTTAAGCAAATGATATAGGCATGAATAAACAAAATCGCGAACGAAAGAAGAGAGTTTAGTAACGAGCCGAAAACTACGTTTTTTGCATGTATTTGCATAGAGTTATGCAGCAAAATGATGACTTTAATCTACATGAAGTGAGAGCAAAGCTAATGGTTTTCGCTCATCCTCTCGCCATTTAAAATACACTTTTTAGTGGGGAGGTAAAATCTACAAAACGGCTTTAACTATTTTTTATTTGCCATAAAGATTGCTAAGGCTGTACGCATTTCTTCCATCCCTTGTTTGACACAGACATCTTCATTGACCCAATGCCACCAACTAGCTAACCCAGGATAGTTTTGCAATATATTGGCGCAACCAAACAACTTGGGTGTTTCAATGGCAAATAGCAGATTAGTGGCTAAAGCAATGTCACCGATATTAAGTTTACGCTCACTAAAAGCGGGCAGAGAGTTTAATAACTTTTCGCCCTTGGCTAATTCTTTGTTGATAGCGGCTAGCTCTTTGTCCACATCTATAACACCGCCCATTAACAAACTAACAAACATTGGAAATAGCACGGGAGATAAATGCATATCGGCATAACGTGCCAGCATATTGATATGGGCGATGCCTAAAGGATCCTTGGGACGAAGTGAAATCTCAGGAAACCTAGCCTCCAAATATTCCATAATCGCCCACGACTCACTGATAGAGCCGCCTTCATCTAATATGAGCACTGGAATTTTGGCTAAAGGATATTTAGCTGCAAATTCAGCAGTGCGTAAGGGAGGCTCGGTAGGGGCAATAATGTCAATTGGCAGGTCTTTTTTACGAATTTGAATTCGTACCCGTGTTGAGTAAGGGGAAAAGTTACTGCTTAATAGTTGCATTGTTTTGCTCTCTAGTTTTGGCTTGGTGACTAATATTTAGGGATTAATTAAGTGCATGCCCAAGGCGGTATTGACCAATAAACCCAGCCAAATCAAATACACAAAAGGTCGTACTCTGGCTAAGCAAGCTTGCAACTCGCCGTCAATTTGTGGATTTGGCCCTTGTTGCATCATTTGCATAAACGCTGGCACGAAGGGTTTTAACATCACTCTAATTCCTAAACCACAGGCGACTAATGCAGCAAAGATGATGAGTTTCCAAGCCAGAAAATCCACCAAGATAATGGACTTATCGCCTAACAAAGATTGGCCCGCAAAATATAAACACAACGCGATAATCACCAACCTAAAATTGAAATCGAAACGGGTGAGTGGTGCTACAAAAGCTTTACCATGGCCAAAATGAATAGCCAGTACCATGGTCAACCACAAGCCACAAAGTAGCCATGTTGCCACCATTGCCCATAACGGT
Organism: Paraglaciecola hydrolytica; assembly: GCF_001565895.1. GTDB lineage: Bacteria > Pseudomonadota > Gammaproteobacteria > Enterobacterales > Alteromonadaceae > Paraglaciecola > Paraglaciecola hydrolytica. The sequence goes on along the minus strand of NZ_LSNE01000003.1, from coordinate 1,254,668 downwards.
ATGCTCATTAAGCCCACGTTATAGGCCATTTGTATGCCTGGGCCTAAAATCAACGCCATGCAAATTCTAGGACCTTGATCGACACCCATCATAATACTGAGCGCAGTTGAACGCTGTTGGGCAGTAAGTCCGGCTTTAGCAACATATTTTGATGCGTAAAAGGTGCCTAAATCACCACCTAACCAATACACAAATAAGATAAGGTGTAGCAGTTTTAAAACTAAATAAGAGTCAGCCATAAATGTAATTTTCTTAAACCATTTAGAAGAAAAGCATAAACAATCTTATGCAAACGAGCCTTGGCAGCGTTAAAACCTGCCATGGCGCATTAAGCACTGTGTACCACTTTGGCATAACTACCTGAGTGGAAAATCAACGGTTGGTTGCATTCCCGTGTTTCATATTCAAGTACTCGACCCACCAAGATCACATGATCGCCACCGTCGTATTGATGTTGGCAAATACACTGAAAACGCGCGCTAAATTGGGGTAATAAGGGCACTTCACCCTGTCCTTGGGTCAGGGCTAAATCGGCAAATTTATCCGCCCCTTGTTTGGCAAAGTGATTCGATAAAGCTTGTTGATGTTCACTCAGTATATGAACGGCAAAATGATGACCTTCTCCAAAAGCATCAACTGAGCGAGCAGTTTTACTTAGACTCCACAAAATAAGCGGAGGATCTAAGGATACTGAGTTAAAACTACTGGCGGTTACACCAATGTTTTCACCTTTATCGTTTTTAGTGGTGATAATGGTGACACCAGTTGGAAATTTTCCTAAAGCACGGCGAAAAGCCATGGGATCAAATTCGGGTTGAGTCATAAGTGCTCCAGTAACGAATTGACTAACAACCAAGCCAACTCAGCACAAGGCTGAGTGTCAGCCTGCTTATTTTATATATTTCGCGGTTAATACATTGGCGCTGGGCGTCCAGTCCAATACACCAAAGGCGGTAAATTTTTCATCATTAGATTGATAAAACTGCCAAACACAGCACAAATCATGGTTATCGTTGATCAGTGTATCGCGGCTTTTTAGTTTAAAGGCCTCGCCATAAAAATGCTGAGTACTCCACAGATAACGCCCATAAGCACGACCATTACCAAATACGTCAGGACCTTCAAAGGTATGTACTGCATCAACCCGTGAACGTTTATAAGTAAAAGTACGCTCAATAGCACCTTTCATCGTGACGGTAACTTCTGCACTGCGCAGTGTTAGTGGCTTGTAGTCAATCACAACATGGCTATCACCCAAACGTTGTTGTTTGTTGTCATAAACTTCAAAGGTACCTGTCCATTGGCCTGCATCTTTGACTGGCAAAATAAATGGTTTTTTAGCGGCTTCACGCTCAGAGGCTAAAAAGTTAGCGACCTTTTGTTGTTCTTGTGGATTATTTTTGTGATCTTGAGTGACAACATATAAACCGTTAAACACAGCAACTAAGGTATCGGCTTCAAACAATTGTGACGAATACACCTGTAAACCATGTTCAGGCAAAATCAGATTCACTGTGCGTAAGTCAGTATTCCAACCTGGCGAATAATAATTAGAGTCGACTAACAAACCATAGGGTTTACCCGCGCCAACAAAGTCAGGGCCGCAGTAGACTCGGTCTTGGTCAGAATCGATTACGCCAAATTCAAAACGAGCACCCGCCGTATCAAAACGGTTGCGCAGGGGGCCGGAGTTTTGGAAATTCGTTTCCATCCAATAGGTAACTTTATCGCCTTCAAACACACTGGCACGGTTAACTTTGTTAAAACCCGTATGGCCACCATCAACATCAAATACCGAGGGCAGCCCATGCCATTCACCGGTAATAGCTTGCTGAAATTTACTGGGTTGTTGCTCGTTAGCGCTTTTATTATCTGGCATAGTCATTACTCTTTTTAAATCGTTTTGGTCGGTAGTGATATGTGTGACATGCTGATGCGTCACAACTTGCTGTATTTGAATAAGGTATTTACTACTTTAACCAGCATTAATTAATGCGCACTTTATAATAGACCCAATGTTATATCAATGCTACTTTACACTTATTGAACAAATAGACTCAAATCGCATTTAATACATTTTTAAAAGTGAACAATAGTATTGTGGAGATTTTTATGGAAATGTCGTCAAAAACCGCCAGAGAAATATACGCTGAAGTTAAAAGTAATCCTGCTCGGAAAAAGTTTGGTTTTGGTAAAAAAGCCGCCTTAATTAACATTGATCCACAAAAAGCCTATACCTGCGTAGGCGAATTTAAAACTGCCTATGAAACCGATCCACGCCAGTTGGAATATATCAACGAGCTTGCCAAAAAGTTCAGAGCGAAAGGTTGGCCAGTGGTGTGGACTCATGTTGCTTATATGCAAGACGCTTCAGACGCTGGAATTTGGGGCACACGTACCGATACCGAAGATTCCTTACAAAATATTAAGTTTGGATCGCGGCGCAGTGAGTTTGACGACCGTTTGGAGATTGATCGGGTTAAGGATGTGATTTATCTGAAAAAAATGCCCTCGGCGTTTTTTGAAACCCAGTTACAGTCCTTATTAGTCTGGCATCAAGTTGACACTGTTATTTTAACGGGCGGCTCTACCTCAGGTTGTATCCGTGCGACTGCTGTAGATGCCTTATCTCGAGGTTATCGCACCATAGTGCCCGAAGAATGTGTGGCCGATAAACACGAAAGTTATCACTTTGCTAATTTAACCGACTTGTTACTTAAATATGCCGATGTAGAAGACGTGAGTAGCGTTTATCAGTGGTTAGATGGCAGCACACCGGAAGAGCTGAGTGTTATTGCGGACTAGGCCGCAATTTTAACAGTAGTGGTGATACAAGGTCGAGACAACAGATGAAAGCAAATCCTCAATTTTATGATTATTGGCCCTATGAAAATCGGCCGAAAATACAATGGCCCAATGGCGCTAAACTGGCCTTTTGGGTGGCGCCCAATATTGAATTTTACGAATTAAATCCACCGGTTAATCCACAGCGAGCCGCTTGGCCTCAGCCTTATCCGGCAATCCAAGGTTATGGTATTCGGGATTACGGCAATCGGGTAGGGCATATGCGCCAAATGCAGTTGCTAGATAAATATGGTATTCGGGGTTCAATTTCTTTGTCTACCGCTTTGTGTGAACATCACCCTGAAATCATTGAAATGTGTAAAGAGCGCCAGTGGGAGTTTTTCAGTCACGGTATTTACAATACCCGTTATACCTATGGCATGAGTGAGCAACAAGAGCGCGAGATGATCAAAGACTCGATGGCCACTATTTATCAACATACCGGCCAACATTGTGCTGGTTATTTGGCACCCGCTTTGTCCCATTCTGAACATACTTTAGATCTCTTTGCCGAAGTAGGTACTGAGTTGTTTGGCCGTGATTCAGGGCGTTGGCAAGGTAAGGAAAGTGCAGGTATTTACACCTGTGATTTGTTTCATGATGATCAACCCACCCCCATTCATACCCGCAGCAATAAACGTTTTGTGTCGGTGCCTTACTCTTTGGAAATGAATGACACCATTGCCTACGTAGTTAACAAAGTAGAGCCCCGTCGTTATGGCGAAATGCTCAAACATAATTTTGATCGTTTGTATCAAGAAGGTAATGAGTCGGGCACAGTGATGTGTATTCCAACTCATAATTACCAGGTTAGTTGCCCCCATCGTTTAAAAGCCTTTGAAGAGGCCCTCGATTACATCACTAGTCACCCCGATGTATGGGTGACAACTGGTCGTGAAATTGCTGAGTATTATTTAGAGCATTGTTATGACGCTGCCCTTGGCAGTATTAAACAAAGCCAACAAGCTGTTAGTCCAGGGAGTCTGTGATGTCAACAAACACCGTGTTACCCGCTGATTATTTAAGCTATGCCAAACGGGCTTACGGCATGGATCATGATTTTTATACTTGGTCGATGTTGCATGAACGTAAAAAAATACAATGGCCAGCAGGTAAAAAACTGGCCCTGTGGCTAAACGTGAGTGTGGAATTTTTTCCTATGGATCAAAAAGGCATGCCCTTTAAAGTCCCCGGTGGCATGACGATGCCTTATCCTGATCTGCGCCATTTTAGTTTGCGTGATTATGGCAATAGAGTAGGTATATTCCGGCTGTTAAAGGCCATCGATCACTATAAAGTAAAACCCACTTTCTCGATAAATAGCCGCATGGTGGAGCAAGCGCCATATCTAGTACAGAGGTTAGCCAAACGCGGTGATGAAATTTTGTGCCAAGGCTGGGACATGGACTCCATTCATTGGGGGAATG
>NZ_LSNE01000003.1:1241581-1250267 GCF_001565895.1 Paraglaciecola hydrolytica | reverse complement strand
CGCTCAGGCGAAAGCCAATAACGAAAAACAGTTAATTGAAAAATCCTTATCGGTTTTACGCCAAGCCACGGGGCAGCCTATTACGGGGTGGCTCAGTCCGGCTAAAAACCAAAGTGAAAATACCTCAGCCTACCTTGCCGAAAGTGGCATTAAATACTGTGGTGATTGGGTTAACGACGATATGCCCTATGTGTTTAGTTGTCAGGATAAATCCCTAATAAATATGCCTTTATCCACCGAGTTGGATGATCAGTTTATTTTGCAAAATAACCTGCATTCAGAGACCTCTTATGTGCAACAAATATGTGATGCCTGTGACCTCTTATTAGCCGAAGCCGAGCAACAAGGTGGGCGAATACTCGCTTTAAATATCCATCCGTGGCTCTTAGGTCAGCCCCATCGCATTGGTTTTTTTGAACAAATGCTGAGTTACATTATGGCTAAAGAAGGGGTATGGTCAGCCAGTGCCTCAGAGATATATTCGGCCTTCATAAAACAGCAATAAAACCAAGCACTCAAAATTAAGCGGCCAGTGCTGTTATGGCACCGGCCTTGCTCTAATGACTAAAAAAATAGACATAAAGAATAAACAACATGAATGCAGTTTTTCTCGACAGAGACACCTTTAATCAAGACATCGACCTTTCGGCCATAGAGCAACAATGTAGCAACTTGCAGTGTTATGCCATGACGCAACAAACACAAATCATTGAGCGTTGTAAAAATGCTCACATCATTATCTCGAACAAAGTTATGTTATCTGCCGCAACTCTGCAGCAGTTGCCCCAATTAAAGCTGGTATGTATAGCAGCCACCGGCACCAATAACATCGATTTAATCGCAGCCAAAGAGTTGGGCATAACAGTGACTAATGTGGCGGCATATGCCAAACATACCGTTCCGCAATATGTATTTGCGCAAATATTGGCGTATTACTCTAAAACCGAGCAGCACAATCGTAATACCCAACTAGGTTTGTGGTCACAAAGCGAGATATTTTGTGTATTAGGTCAGCCTATGTACCAACTAGCCAATAAAACCTTGGGTTTAATTGGTTACGGTGCCTTAGCTCAAGCAGTAGAAAAAATAGCCTTAGCCTTTGATATGCAAGTAATCATCGCCGAACACGCGGGAGCCAAAACAATTCGCCCCGGCAGAGTCAGTTTTGAGCAACTATTAACAGACTCAGACATCATTAGTTTACATTGCCCACAAACCCCAGACACCACGGGTTTAATCAATGCGAAAGTCTTAAAGCAGATGAAACCAACGGCCATGTTAATTAACACTGCCAGAGGCGCTTTAGTTGACAATTCCGCCTTGTTAACAGCCTTACAGACCGGTGAAATTGCCTATGCGGTATTAGATGTATTAGAGCAAGAACCACCACCCAAAGATCATATATTACTCAATGCAGGCTTAGATAATTTAAAGATCACCGCCCACATCGCCTGGGCATGCCAAGAAGCCCAACAGGATTTACTCAATATCATTGGGCAGAATATTGAGAGTTTTAAACAAGGTGAAAATTTGAATCGCATTGTTTAATGTAGAGTGGAGAAGATGGCAAACCTTCGTCGCGATAGGATTAAAAATAAAGGGTTAAAGCTAAATCTTTGGGTGAAAGTAATGCTGATTCATTTTGGAAAGGGTTGGTATGAGCGAACATTGCGCACTGAACGATAGAACTATGCAATCTTAGGGGCGCTGCAGACCTCGTTTTTTTATTCAATTTCAGATTATTCATTGATCAACTGATAAGCAAAGGATAGGCTCAAAAAACAATCACTGAAAGCAGTAGTGTTGTGAAAGAAATTTGGTAAAACCTAAAGTTAAGGAAATCATCAATGAAATCAACATATATGCGACTGCTGCTACTCTTAGTTTTATGCTGTGTAATAAATGCATGCGGTAAAAATCAGCAAACACCCCACACTGAAAACACCGCCGCTGCAGTCGTTAGTGTGGCAGTCCAATATCAAGAACCTAAAGACTGGGCCAAGTCTGAGCAAGGCAGCCAAACCATTTTTATTGCACCAGAGAAGGATTTGTCGCTTGTGGTGTTAGCAGTAACGGAGGCAAACGATGCAGAAGAGGCGGCCTTAAAAGCTTGGAAAATGCATGATCCTGATTTTTCCCGCAAGGTTAGAGTTAATTCACCAGAACTAAAAAAAGGTGGTTGGGACGCAATAAGAAGCATTGAATACCAAACATCAATAAGCGAAGAAATACTCGCTTATGCTGACGTCTATCAACTAGGCGAACAATGGCAAGTACTGTTATTGGATGGTAGCTATGCAACCTATGCTAAACGCGCGGCGGCAGTCAGAGCCATGTCACAGAGTTTTGAATTAGCCGGTTATAAGCCTGAAGATTTATCACAGCGTACAGCGCAAAAACTCAGTCCTGACAAAATCGCCGCGCTGCTATCATTTGTCGAAGAATCAGCCAAAGCCCTTAATATCCCTGGGGTGGGCGTGGCAGTCATTGAAGATGGCAAAGTGTTGTATGAAGGTGGGGTGGGCATCAAAAGTATTGCGACTCAACAACCTGTGACCAAAGACACTGCGTTTATGATTGCCTCTAATACCAAAGGCATGACCACCCTGTTATTAGCTAAGCTCGTCGAGATGGGCAAACTAAACTGGGATGATCAGGTCATCAGCCATTATCCCGATTTTAAATTAGGCGACGAGAAAACTACTCAAAGTGTGTTAATCAAACATTTGGTCTGTGCCTGCACCGGTCTGCCGCGTAAAGATTTTGATTGGATACTTAATAGCGGCCCAAATGTGGCCGCTACAGTGACGTTTACTGATTTAGCTAATACGGCTCCCACCAGCAGTTTTGGAGAACTATTCCAATACAATAATCAGATGGCCGCGGCTGCTGGTTATGTGGCTGCGCATATTTTATACCCTGAGATGGAAATCGGCGCTGCTTACGATAAAGCGATGCAGCAATACATATTCGACCCTTTGCAAATGCAACACACTACCTTTTCTTTTGCGCAGGCTTTAGCAGGTGATGCCGCCTCACCACACGGTTTAGATCTGGCGGGCAATATCCAATTGATTCCCCAATCGGCAACCACTGGTTTTAATCATACGGTTATCCCCTATCGCCCTGCCGGGGCTGCGTGGTCGACCCCCAGTGACATGATAAAATATGTGCAAAACGAACTGTCCGAAGGTGTTGCCCCTGATGGAACGCGACTATTTGCTGCAGAATCAGTACTAAAACGTCGCGAACCCACTGTTTCTACCGGTGCGGACACCAGTTACGGCATGGGTTTATCATCTGAGAAAAACGGCGGGATTGATATTGTTGAACATGGCGGTAGCTTGGCAGGTTATCTGTCTAATTTCATCGCCATACCATCGGCTAAGGTCGGTGCAGTGATTTTAACTAATTCCGACGAAGGTTATGCCTTACTTAAACCTTTTACACGCCGCGTAATTGAATTGCTGTATGACGCTGAACCACAAGCCCAAAACCAAGTGGCGGTCACGGTGGAAACAAATGCGTTAAACGCAGGCAAATTGCGTGAAGAAGTCACTTATCCACCCGCCCCTGACGTGGTGACTAAACTAGCCAGCTTTTATAGCAGCCCAGAACACGGCAGCATGACAGTTACGCAAATTGATGGGGAAGTCGTGCTGGATCCCGGTGTATGGAAAACGGCTATTGCCAGCAAAATCAGTCCCGATGGCAGGGTGTCGTTAGTGGCTATCGCGCCTTTTGCTCTCGGACTTGAATTTGTTGTAGGTGAATCTGCAGGTTTAAGTACACTCAGTATTATTGACGCCCAACACACCTATACATTTACCGAAGTAAAAGAACTCTAAATGGGGTTGCAAAATTACTTATTAAGCTATGTTACAGCAATTATCAAGGTCATCGAACTTGCACGCGCACTAGAAGAGCTGCTGCAATATGAATTGTCTGTTGCAAATATAGCGCTACTAGACAAGGAAAATCTATGATCCTGGGCACTGACATAACAATGCCCTATAGGCAGTGGATAGATAAAAGCCAAAGAATAACCAGTATTGATGAGCGAGAAAACCGAGCTATAGAACTTAATGGATTGTTAGCGTTAGGTTTGATGTGCAAAAACGCAAAAATAACGAACCAATGGACTAGTAACTATAATGATCGCTTTGAGCGGCAACCTTAGCGCGAGAGCTGTTTAGTCCATTGGCACCTGTGTGTCATTTATAGCAAGCTTATATTGATAAAAGGCAAGTCCGTTTTGCACGAGCTTGCCTTAATCATTGCCTAAGCTAGTTAAGCTCTTTTACTTCACCAACAGCGAATCCCTTACACAATTCAACATGCCACGTTCCATGATAAAGGCTTTGGCCTTGATGGGGTCGGCGGCGGTTTGCATAAAGTGTTGTTGCCTCAGTTTTTGGGTTTCGGCGTCGGTTGCTTCCATCAACTTTTTATTGGCTATGGTGTGCTCTTGCACAAAACGCACGGCTAAGTCTTTGCGTTGGCGATCATATAGTTCAAACAGAGGGATATGCTCGGCACCGTTTTGCACGATGTCAGTGAGTTTTTGCGCTAGGTTGAAGGCATCATGTAAACCGCCGTTCATGCCCATGCCACCCAGTGGATTGTTCAGATGGCAAGAATCACCGGCTAAAACGGCTCGACCATTAAAATAGGTTTCTGCTACGCGTTGATGCACGTTGTAAAGGGTACGATGGCCAATGTCATAGTCACCTTCTTTGGCATATAGATGCTGTAATCGTTGTTGGATATAGTCTTCACTAAGGTACTTGTCTACATTTGTTTCGGCCGGATCAGTGGGCCACAATACTCGCCACAATTTTTCAGTCCGTAAAATCACGCACCATTCATCGGGATCAGATACGTAATTTACATAAGATAAGTTGTCGAATACCGTTTCGAAGGGGAAGGTAGTACTGGCCACCAAAAACTTTTCATCATAAGTAAAACCACCAAAGCCAATGCCGGCAGATTTACGTACGTTACTCGATGCACCTTCGCAGCCCACGATAAAACTGCCTTCTACGCGTTTCTCACCCTCAGGAGTTTGAATGATAGCGGTTACGCCTAAGTCATTTTGCTCAAAGGATTTCAGTTCGTGTTCAAACAATACACTTACGCTGGGATATTCTTTTAGTTTTTCAGCGGCAATATAGGTCATCTCATATTGTTCTAGCTGTAAACGAAAGGGGAAGGGGGTTTCATCGCTGATAAGTTGCATATTAAATTCGGCAACTTCGTTGGTTTTACGATCACGATATTGGTAACGGTCTACCACTAAACCTTTGGCTATCATGGTCTGAGCTATACCCACTTCATCGAGCATTTCTAAAGAAGGGGGATGAAAAGTGGATGCTCGCAAGTCTATGGGTAAGGTGGCCGCTTTTTCCAGTAACACCACAGGAATATTACGCTGGCCTAAATACAGCGCCAGTAACGAACCCGCAGGCCCTGAGCCCGCAATAATAATGGGAGCCTGAGGTGTGGTTGATGTGGATGTCGCCATAATACTGCTTTCCTAATAAATGTCGGCTGTTCGACCAGCTTGAATAAAGTTAATTACGTTGTTGAATGTTTTGAACGATCTGGGCACAGGGCATCACGTCTGCATACTTGGCGTGCATGTCATATAAGTTGGCCTCGTGGGCAGCTTGATTACGATCGCCCACCGCTTCTTTGGCCACTATCACCGGATAATCATGTTGTAAGCCATCAACAACTGTGGCGCGTACACAACCGCTCGTTGTCAGGCCGGTAACCACCAAGGAATCTGCACCTAGTGCAATAAGTTGCTGGGCTAAATCCGTGGCAAAAAACGCACTGGCCCAGCGTTTTTCAATCAGTACCTCGTTTGCTAGTGGCTTTAATCTGTCATCCACTTTGACCCAATGAGAGTCTGGGGTTAAGAGGTTTAGCGCGTTGATTTTAGCTCGAAATACCTTTGCCTGAGAGGACGTGTTATACACCACTGTAGTATAGATAATTGGCAGTTTGGCTTGCCGAAAGGCATTTAGTAAGAGTTTATTGTGTTCAACCACCGACTCACATTCTGCGCCAAGTGGGCAACTGGGATCGGTAAAACCATTGATCATATCCACTAAAATTAACGCGGGGCGTTGACCCAAACCAATTGAATTTCTTGCTAAGTCCATAGTGTCCGCCTTAGTTGCAAATAAAAGTTATAGGCAAAATTGTTTAATGAGCTGAGCGACTTGCGTCGTATGGGTTTCACAAACGTAGGTAGAGGCATCACCTATCAGGGCTTTTTCACCTTTAGGCAATAGCGCCACTGTGGGCTCGACCATGGCTTGTAATACATCTCTGTCACCGGCAAAAACCAGTGTAGGGCACTGGATAGTAGCAACTTGGCTGGCAAAATCATGCTGTGCCACGGCCTGATAGGCTTTTTTGTAAGAGTCGCTCAAGGCCAAAGCCAACAGACTTTCACGCAAACTGAGGTCTAAACTCACGCTACTATCTTTAGCGCGAATTTTTTGCCAGTAGCGCTGTAAAAAATCACCATTTTCATCACGGCTGGCATCTACCACAGAGTTTGGCAATGCCTGTTTTAATTCGTCACTCAGTAAGGTAGGCCCAGAAAATATCAACTTGTGACACAAGCCTGGATTGTCATATTCCAACTGGGCCGCAACGGCCACGCCGGTATGATGGCCAAAAACAAAGGCGTGTTTAATCCCTAACTCTTGCAAACACAGCTGCACACTTTGTGCGTAAAGGGCAACGCTGTGCTGTGCACCTTCTGCGACTTTGTCACTGTTACCAAAACCAATAAAATCCGGTGCTATACAATAAAAATCCTTTGCTAACTCAGTCATTAAGGGCCGGAACATCTCGCCGCTGCTAGGGGTTTGATGGAGCAAAACCAAAGTAGGCAAATTGGCCTGCGCTTCGGTATGCAAATAATGGATTTGGCCTACAGCTGTGTTTGCATACGCTTTTTTTATCATCTTATAAGGTCTCGTTTAACTCGATGCTGACCCATTTCACTTCGGTAAATTCTTCAGTTGAATACTTGCCGCCGCTGCGGCCAATGCCCGACAGTTTGCTGCCGCCAATTGGCGCTAAAGCATTGCTTTGAAAAGAGTGCATGCCTATATGTACTGAACCAGCATCGATATCTCGTGCTGCGCGCATGGCCCAATTTATATTTTTGGTCAGTACACAGGCCGATAAACCAAACTGTGAATCATTGGCTAATTCAATAGCATGGTCGAGATCACGGGCTTTAAGCACATTGGTTAAGGGGCCAAAACTTTCGTCACGCCATGCGCTGCAAGTGAGTGGTGAGTTAAGCAATACGGTAGGCTGAAATACCAAACTCGCTTGGCCATTGGCGTAAGGCAGCACCTTACCACCGCATAATATCTCTGCTCCGGCTGCAATCGCTTCATCGATATGTTGGCTGATTTTATCTACCGCCGCGCGATTGATTAGCGGACCATAAAGAGTTTGTGGATCTCGTAAGTCCCCTATTTTCAGGTTTTGTGCCGCAGATTTAAGGGCAACAATAAACTCAGAGTAAATCTCCTGCGCCACGATAACTCGGCTATTGGCCATGCAGATTTGCCCGCCGTGGGTAAAAATACCTTGGGCCACTATGTTAGCCGCTTTAACCGGATCCACATCTTTTAATACCAAAGCAGCACTTTTGCCACCCAGTTCAAGTTGAGTGCGCACCATGCGCTTCATGGCCACCGCGCCAATATGGATGCCGGTTTGAGTAGAGCCCGTTAAGGCGATGCAATCCACACTAGGGTGTTCAACCAAGGGGGCGCCACATTCAAGGCCAAAACCACTTACCACACTCACAGCCTCAGCGGGTATGCCAGCTTCAAGCAGGATTTTGGCAAATTCGATGGCGATAGTGGGCGTTTGTTCAGAAGGTTTAATCACTATGCTATTGCCAGCAGCTAAAGGAAAGGCCACCATTTTGGTGAGCAAAGATAAAGGTGCATTATAAGGCGATACCACAGCAACCACCCCAATTGGATGGCGAAAGACCATTGAGATACGATCGGGATTGTCGTTGGGAAAAGTTTCGCCATATAAACGCCGTACTTCACCGGCTGCTGTGCGTAACAAATCCACAGTGTATTTGATTTCAAAAGTGGCCTTAGTAATGGCCGAGCCACTTTCATCAATGAGGATGTCGAGTAAACGCGCCATACCTTGCTGCTCAACAATATCAGCGGCACGTAGTAATACGGCTTCACGCTCTTTGGGGGCCAGCTTAGACCAAATTTTGAAGCCTTTTTGGGCTGTTGAAACTGCTAAATCAACGTCAGTTTTATCGGCTTGAGCGGCGCGTGCATAGACTTCTTCTGTGGCAGGAGCCAATACCTCAAAGTACTGCCCGTTATTGGGTTTGCAATCTTGCCCGCCAATTAAAAGTTCAGTTTGTCTCATGCCAATTACTTCTCTCTATGCAATGTTTGCTGGTGTGTTGAATGTGCTAGGTTGCTCTGTTTGTTCATCATTAAACTAAGCGAGACCAATGACACGAGTACCACGGAAAAACTCAAAGGTTTCGCTAGTTCCTTCGTCACCTAAACCACTTTTACCCCAAGCAGCGCGGGGCAAATCTGCCCGTAAAGCAAATAAAGACACGCCGTTGATTTTGATAACCCCAGCACGTAATGTGCGGGCT
>NZ_LSNE01000003.1:1197866-1241453 GCF_001565895.1 Paraglaciecola hydrolytica | reverse complement strand
CTTGCCAAGCGTGTTGTTCTGCACCAAAGACATAAGCCGCCAAACCATAAACGGTTTGATTGGCCAAAGCTGTGGCTTGTTGATCGTCAGTAAATGTATGTACCGTGGCTACGGGGCCAAAAATTTCTTCTAAGCATTGCTCTCCACTTAAACCAGTGATCAGGGTAGGGGCATGAAACCAGCCTGTGAGGTGCGCGGGTAAGACTGTGTTTTGCAGTACTTTGCCCCCTAGTTTGACATAGTCAGTCACACGTTGTTGCACATGCTGTAAATGCCCTTGGTGCACTAACGGCCCCATCTGACTGCTGGTATCGGTAGATTCACCAATCACAATCTGCGCCATTTTTTGTTTGATTAAGCTAAGCAGTTCATCATATACCGACTCGTGCACAATCAAACGACCTAAGGCACGGCACCACTGACCATTTAAGGTGGTTAGCCCGGTGAGCACACCTGCGGCAGCAGCGTCTAAGTCAGCATCTGCTAAGACCACTAAGGCGTTATTACCGCCCAGTTCGAGTTGCGCTGGTTTAATTTTGGCGCCACAGCTACTGCCAACCGCTTGGCCACCCAAAGCGCCGCCAGTAAAAGAGACCGCAGCCACCCTGTCGTCGGCACATAAGGTCGCACCCACTGCGCCATCACCTTGTAACATTTGAAAAACGCCATGGGGCAAATCTGCGGCGACTATGGCCTGTGCAATAGCTTGGGCTGAACCCGCCGCCCATTCAGAGGGTTTAAAAATGACGGTACAACCGGCAGCTAAAGCACTGGCTAATTTGTGACAAGCAATACCAGAAGGCGCATTCCACGGGGCGATAATCGCCGTAACACCCAAGGGCAAACGCTGCATTATGATTTTATTATTAGTGTTACCCACTAATTCTTGTTCTTCTGGTAAAGAGCGCAACAAAGCGGCGGCGCCACTAAAAGCCAGCCCGCAAACCTTGGCAAACTGTTTGGTCAGGCTAATAATGACGCCAGTTTGTAGGGCATCGGCAATGGCTATTGGCTCAGCATATTGGCTTAAATTTGAGGCGATTTTATCTAAATAGTCAGCACGTTCGGTGTAACTCAACTCAGACCACGAACAATTGACAAAGGCTGCAGCGGCACTTCGAATAGCGCTGTTTATTTGCTGTTCATCACTACTCAATTGCTGGCCTATGGGCTGGCCGTTATTGGCGTTGCATAAAGCCCTGTGCAAATCGAGCTTAGGCAGTTGCCATTGTCCGTCGATGTAATTTTGTTGTTCTGGTAATGCAGTTATCAAGTTAAAGCCTCTACCTTTAATTTTGGATTAAATTATGTGACAAGCCTTAGCTTTTTACGCCAAATTGGTTTTGTTCGGCACCTTCCACTTCCATTTGCGCTGCCATTAATCGTCCGCGTTCGGCTGGAAATGCTTGCACCAAGGCCATGGCCATTTCACGTAAACCGTGAGCGCTTGGGTTGGAAAATCCGGTGCCTGTAGTACCCGTACATTTGAGCGCGGTAACGGCGATATTAAAGCCTGCTTCCGACACTACGCCTTTACACAATCTCCAACGCTTCACCACTTCTTGTTTGGGTAAAATTTCAGGTTGAGCGGTTTCTAATTCGAGTTGACGACGTAACCACAACATGGCGGTTTCTAAGTCGCACATCATTTGCCCTATAAGTTGTTGATGCATGGGTGAGCTGGCGATGGACTTACCTGAGTCACCAAATTTAGCCGCCGTTATAGTGGCTAAGGTTTGTTGGTAAATAGACCAAGCTTGACCTAAATACACAGCAATGCTGGCTAATTGATTACCGACAAAACTACCACGACTCATTTGCATACAACGTACAAAAGCGGCCGGCACAGCTAAAGAGTCAACATCGGCGACAAATACATCTTTTAAAATTAAACCGTGAGTGGCAGAGCCACGCATGCCGATGGCGTCCCACTTTTGTCTTTCGCTGACACCGGCAGCATCACGCGTAACAAAAAAGGTGGCTAAGCCACTGGCATCTTCGTAGCCATCAAGGCTGGCAGTCACTAGGTATTGATCGGCAATGCCGGTCGCACAACCAAAGGCTTTAACCCCATTTAACAGATAACCACCTTGCACTTTTGTGGCTTTAGTGGATATGGTAATAGCGGCGGTTTCAGATTTAACCGCTTCGCTGGCAAAGTTGGCTAACCAACGGCCATCACGGCCCATGGTGTAGAGCACTTTTTCCGCAAAGGCTTTAACGGCAATTGCATCTTCTGAATTGAATAAACCTGCTTCGAGGGCTTCTAAGGCTAAGAGTCCGCGCGAGGCAGAAGAGCAATGAAAAAAGAAACACATGGCAGTGGAAGGGCAAACGCTACCTAAAGCAAAAGTCGCGGCGGCCATATCACGCAAGGAGCCACCTAAACCGCCGTATTCTTTAGGAATGATCAAACCGAGTAGCCCAGAATCACTAAGGGTTTTAACATGAGGTAAATGAAATTCGCCGCTGCGATCTACTTCACTTGCTGCGGCCTTGATTGCAGGCAATACGCTTTCGACTATTTGTGCGCGCTTTTTTTCATCGGCATTCATATTATCGACAAAATATTCGGCGGTTAATTTCATATTTTTCCCCAACTCGTTTTAGTTCTTATGGTTAACTAGTTTGTTACTTTATCTTGCTTATTCGCCACGCAGTAAGGCGCGCAATTGTTCGCTGGCATCGCTACCAATTAAACCCCCGACACGTGCCCACACGGGATCGATTTCTGGATTGAAAATGGCAGCGCGGTTGGCCTTATCTCTGGCAGCTAATTCGTCGCCAGATACTGGGCTGGTTACGCCGTTTTCCACTAAGTCGTACCAATAATGCAGGTAACCTTCAGCATGGGAAAACAAAGTTTTGAAGGCCTCTTCACTGGCGCGATGCACTAACATCCACGGCGACATAATGGCGCGTTGGC
This sequence comes from Paraglaciecola hydrolytica, assembly GCF_001565895.1. Lineage (GTDB taxonomy): Bacteria > Pseudomonadota > Gammaproteobacteria > Enterobacterales > Alteromonadaceae > Paraglaciecola > Paraglaciecola hydrolytica. The sequence goes on along the minus strand of NZ_LSNE01000003.1, from coordinate 1,238,527 downwards.
GCGGAGAAATGTGCGCGCGCTCTATGCCTGCAATGGCTTCAGCCGCATCAAATTTTTCGGTCAGTGGCAAAAATACTTCATTCATATAATCGGTATGGGCGCCCAAATCGACACGAGGAGTCATATCTAAGTGAAAAGCATAATGCTCACCGGCTTTTACCGAATCTAAGGTGAAGTGGGGCACTGCACTATTTGCTGGCATAAAACCGTACAACATGTGTGAGTCCAAGTGAATTTGTGGCACCACTATTGAGCAAGTGACCAATTTTTGCAGTGGACCACCTTCAAACACTCTGACTTTACCCACTTCACCTTGGGCCATGGGCATGTGACTAATCAAGGTCATATAAGCACCACCGTCAGCTTCGAGGACTTCTTGCATGGCAAACTTAGTGACGATTTTATCTACTGTGCTGTCGGATAATTCTCTGGGTAAAGATAGTTGTGACATAGTTATTCTCTTTATTTAAGTCTTAACAAAATTGGCGTGTGTGTTACAGCATGGCTTGCATGAGTTTCCACGGGCGATTGGCAATTAAATCCGTGTTTTGTGAACATACTTTGTTATGCGCCGCTTGCGGGTGAATTTGCGCACTGGTGATCTTGCAATCCTGCACACCGCTGACTTGCACTCCCGCACTTAACAGCCCGTCAAATTTACGCTCTTGCCATGGCGTCATAATGGTAAATTCTTTTTGCAGGCTACAAATGACATTATCTTGTGAATGCTGACTGGCAGAGATGATATTCACGCGGTTTTCTGAGGCACGTTCAAGCAAGCCGGTAGTGGATTGCCATTTTTCTTGTTGAGACACAGGTGCCAGTACCACTTCGGTGCCTTGCATGGCGATCAAACGAAAGCTTTCGGGATAGATGGCATCGTCTTCTAAGGCTAGGCCGATACAGCCATAAATACTCTGATAGGTGACAAAATTATCGGCCAAGGCGGACCACGAAAAACGCTGACTAAAATGTACTTGGCCTTGCTGAAGTTCTATTCCACGATGACTAATCAATACCGCACAGTGGGCCAGTTGATTGTTAATTTTGCCAATTATGCTGGTTGCCACTAGTTGGTTGTCAACACAGGCTTGTTGAATGCGTTTGACGACCTCATAGCTCATTGCAAGTTCTTTATGGGCTTGAGCTATATCGTCTAGCCAAAATAATTCAGGCAAACAGATTAATTTACTCTCTGGTAGTGCGGTAATCGCGGCCACGACTTCATCTAGCGCGGCGTGCCCTTTAGCCATAATACTGATGGCCGAGGCCTGTAAATCGATGGCACCTGTAAATTCAGCTAGAGTTTGTTTGGCAGGATCGTCACCCAAGCTTTGATAAAGCTCAGGGCGGCGCTGTTTAAATATATCAGTGCCATCGGGACGAGTTTTACTATCGGCTAATTGCGGATCAATGTCGGCCCAGATGACTTGTTCTGATTTACCGGCAATGGCCAATACAGTGCCGTCTGGTGCAACAATTTGGCTGTCGCCAGCACCATTTAAAAAGTGTACTGGAATATTGGTGGCTTCTGATACAGGAGCCAATAATGGCTCGGGGATAAGTGGCCCAACTTTATTGGCCGCAACAATAAAAACTTTATTTTCTGCCGCTCTAACCGGAATATGTAAATCACCTTCATCTAGGGCAAAAGAATTTAAGCTGTTACATAAAATTTGTGCACCACGTAAAGACAAACCACGCGGAGTTTCATTGATTACCCCGTCCATGCAGGAGTACATGGCTAACTTGCCAATAGGCGTATCAATAATGGGGCCTTCACAGTCGGCAATGTCTAAAAAGTCATTTTCATGACCGACTAAGACTTGTTTGTTGTTTTGGCCGAGTAACTCACCTTGGGGAGAAATTAATAAACTGGTGCCAGTACATTGATGTTGTCCAACTCCAGGGCGTTGCACAGTAGCGTTGATGACCACATAGGCTTTAGCGGCGATAACCGCGGTTTTAATGCTAGATAAAAATTCACCATCCAAGGCTATCGCCACATCAAAACAATGCTCTTGATTATCATACCAAGAATTATGATTGATAAATTCAGGTAACACGATCAGGTCAGGTGAACACTTTGCAGCTTCTTGTATCATGCGCACACAGGTTTTTAAATTGTCTTGCACATTATTGGTAACGGCAAATTGGGCAGCTGCAACTCGGATCATGCTATTTCCTTTTTGATAAGGTAGATCAACGTTTCTGTCATTACATGTTTTATTTGTTATAAAGCAATGACATTAAACTATCTATTCAGTAATGACTAATTGATTGATATAACAATATATCATATATTGAAGGAAATCAGCAAAAATGTTCATGGCAGGAGTAATTAATGGTAGATGAATTTGAATACAGTATTGGATTAGCTTTGTTTGATTTTATCCCCGTGCTGTTATCTAGCGTTGGCCTGATCTTGGTGGCCTTAAGCATTGGCTTGATCAATCCTCAGGTTAAAAAGTTCGCACTCTTCTCTGCCATACTGATCATTATCGGTGGTTTTTGTAAGGTGTTTTGGAAGTTTCTCATTGCTAGCACTGACGTGCATTACCCAGTATTGAACAATAGCTTTTTTATCTTTATGGCACCCGGTTTTACTCTATTAACTTATTATTTGTGGTCTGCAAGGCAAGTTTATAGACACAGAGTGGTATCTCAATACGCCATATTCTTACCCTTACTGGTTATTGCACTATGCGCTGGCGCAGCAGGGTATCTTGCTGTGCAATTTCCACAAAAACGTTTGTGGTTTATTGCGCTGTTAACCTTAGTCACCTTGGCTAACATTGTTTTTATTTGGCATGCGGTAAGGCATTGTTGGCAACAAAAACTCAAACCGAGTGCGCTGTTGTTTATTCTTAATTTGGTCGGCGTGTTTGCGCTTGCTGGTTTAGCACGGGCAGGGCATCAAGATGAAGCAACTCAATGGATAGAACAGATCCTTAATGCCTTTACACAAGGTGCGTTATTAGTTGCGGCTTACTTACTTTATAAAAAACATAAAAAAATTGATTAAGTCGGGAATGCATACGCGTTTATCACTTAGCTGTAACACTAGGAAATACCATGTCTGACTCAAGAATAGAAAAAAAATATCTCGGGATCCAACTCTCTGAGGGGGTCAATTCGTGGCATATGTCGACTTTCTATTTGACCTGTATTGCTTGTATTTTGTTAGCCACTTTTATTAATGCTTTCCAGCCTTTTTTGTTTAGCGAAATCATGAATATTCCTAAGGCAGAGCAAGGTGTTGTCAGCGGAAAATTAAATTTTTGGGGCGAAATGGCCATCATTTTTTCGGTGGGCATATGGGGAGCTTTATCGGATAAGATCGGTCGCCGTACCATTATTGTCATTGGTTTTTTATTAGTTGCCGCGGCGCTTTATCTCTACCCACAGGCCAAAAGTGTTAATGAGCTGATTATTTACCGTATTATTTACGGTCTAGGTATTGCCGCTGGCACCTGCATGATTGTTACTTTACTGGCTGATTACGCTAAGGACATTAATCGCGGTAAAGCAGCTGGATTGCAAGGTGTATGTAACGGCATTGGAGCAGTTATTGCCCTGTTTGTATTGTTACGTTTACCTGCGGTATTTCAAGAACAGGGCATGTCGGCTATTGATGCAGGTCATAAAACTTATATCATCGTGGCAGTTTTTGCCGTTGTGGTGGGCTTATTATCCATTCGTGGTTTGAAAGCCCATCAACCTGCCGTCAACGTTCACAAACAAGCTATTTCGACGATGATGTTAGATGGCATCAAAGCCGCCCGCGAACCTGGTATTGCCTTAGCTTACGGTGCGGCCTTTGTATCTCGCGCTAATTTAACCATAGTGGGGGCATTTATGACCTTATGGTTATCTAATTATGGTACTGAAGAAGCGGGCATGTCAGCGGCCGACGCACTCAAAAAAGCTGGCATCATAGTGGCGATTGCGCAAAGTGTGGCTTTATTTGGCGCTCCATTTTTTGGCATCTTAACGGATAAGATCAATCGAGTTTCGGCGTTATTGATAGCCTTGTGTATTACCTTTATCGGTTATTGCAGCACTTACTTGGTTAATGACCCTTTTGGTGGCGGCATGATAGTGGTGGTAGTGATTATTGGTTTAAGTGAAATTGGCGCCATTATCACCTCGGGCGTATTAATCTCTCAACAAACACCCAAAGAAAAACGCGGCGCTGTGATTGGTATTTTTAATTTATGTGGAGCGATTGGTATCTTAGTTTCTAGTGTGGTCGGCGGTTATTTGTATGATCACTGGGATCACTCAGGGCCCTTTGTATTTGTAGGATTTTGTGGTTTGGTCGTATTTGTGTGGGGTTTAATTGTGAGACACAAAATCATTCCATTGAACGAACAAGTGATAGCAAAATAATTCCAAACTAACTAGCAGATTAGACTTGCCCTATTGGACAGTAGAGAGTGTGAGCAGAAAGTGCGAGTAAAGACTGTGAGTAGAAAGCACGAGTAGAAAATTAAAAAGCCCCTAATCTCATATAGTTTAGTGGCTTTTTTGTAACCCTTTCAACCCGCGCGAGGTCCGCTTGAAACTGCATCTTTGTTGGCGATTTAATCCATATTAGCCAAAGTGATGTTTTGCACAATATCCTCTGCGGCAACTTGGAAGCTTGCATCTTTATATTTAGGTGGCCCCATGGTGCCCTTGGCATTATTTGAGGTGCCAACGGGTTCTTTGGGAATGCCTATCCAATTGCTTTTAAGCTCACCGTTATTGTCTTTGTCCTGAAATAAATACAGGGCGTATTCGCCCTCTGGTAGCTCAAGGGTAAATTGCAGCGTTTTATTTGTTATTTGACCTTCCAGCGAAATAATTTTTTGTGCAAAAATTTCTGTTGGTTTGTCTGACAACCAATGATCCTGTTTATTGTAGACAGCGACCATTAGTTGACCTTTTTCCGATAATACTTCGGTTAAATTAACCTTGATATTTTGGCTAAAAACCCCAGTAGAAAGTAGGCTAAGCGCCAAAACATTGCCTGTTAGTAGGCTAAACTTAAGGTTCATAATATTTCCTATTACAATAACAAGTAGCCAAACAACACTAATTCAAGCAATGAAAAAAGTTGCGTGTAATACGCTACTATTTCATCGAAAATTCCATCTCAAATTGATATTGGTCAGGGCGGTAAACCGCATACATGTGATCAAATAATTCGCCATTTTTGTCATACATTGAACGGTCAAGCACTAACAAGGGTTTGCCCGTTGGAATGCTTAAATGCATGGCGGTATCCACATTGGACAAGGTTGCAGTAACAGATTGTTTTACTTTGCCAAGTTCAATCTCAATACCTGACTTTCTAAAAATCTCCATACGCGACATTTTTAATAAGTTTTCTTCACAGTACAAACCGCCTATGTCTCTGGTCCAACTGCCGTAATATCCAAAGGGTACACCGTCTGATAAACGAATACGTTGAGATTGAATGAGTTCAGTATTGCCATCGATGCCAAAACGCTCTTGGATATCAAGAGGAGGAATTGCACTGCGAAACATCAACGACTGCACTTGGGTTTCGCGGCCCATCACGGCCAGATTTTCTAATAAACCTGAAATAGGCGCAGCGAGTTGTTCTGCTCGATGTTTGTATGTGACATGGGAGCCTTTGCCACGACGACGACTTATGTAGCCTTCTTCGGCTAACTCATCCATGGCGCGTTTAGCGGTAATTCTAGAAACACCAAACACATCAGATAATTGATGTTCTGTTGGCATTTTGTCGCCGAAGGGGATCTCACCTAAGTGAATCTTTTCTTTTAAAAATAAATAAACCTGATGATACAAAGGCGTTGGCACATCGCTTTTTAGCGCGTGTTTCAAACGAGGATCTTTTAACAGTTCTTCAAATGTCATAATGTCATGTCTACTTTAAGGAGAGTGCTTAGGATTTTAGACCAATTAAGCCAGTTACTTTAATCTAATCTATAAATACCTAAGCTACAAAAAATGGTTATTTTGTATGTTATAGGCATAGTACAAATATAACAAACTCAGCAGGATAATCAATTACTGTCGCAAACAGATTTTATCAACCCCGCTTCTATAGCCAAAATCATTGGGATGACACATCGTCATCGCCGACCTTAAGCAATATTGAATAAATGCAGCTAATGATATAGCATTAGGTCAAAATGCGGATGGCATACTACGCATGTCTCAATTTAATGCCTCACTTTAAGGATCAACATGGATAATTACCAAATAGCTCGTCGTGCGCAAATCGGCGTTATTATTCCCTCAACCAATACTGGTGTTGAATACGATCTGCAAAAACTTCGCATTGATGGGGTAACTTGGCATCCATCGCGGTTTTTTATTGAATTACGTAATTGGGCTGATGAAGTGGCCAAAACAGGTGAATCAGACAATCAGGTTTTTGAACGCTTTTTGGAAATTATGCGCGGCGAAATTCCTTATTCAATCCGTAATATATTAAGTGCCAAAGTCAGTCACATTATGTTGGGTATGTCGGCTGAAACCTTTTGGGGCGGGCTCGAAGGCAATATCGCTTTTGAGAAGGAAATTAAAGATCAAATCGGCGATTTAGGATTAACCACTGGGGCAGGTGCCACTAAAGATGCCTTGCAAAAGTTTGGATGTAAAAAAATCTCGGTGATCACGCCTTATCCACAAGTAGGCGACGAAAACGTTATCCGCTTTTTTAGTGATATTGGTTTTGAGGTGCATAAGGTTAAAGGGCTTAATCGTCCTTCAGCCACCGCCATAGCGGAAACTAGCATCAAACAAGTGGTTGATGCTATTCACGAAGTAGATGCAGATGACGTGGATTGCATTATTCAATGTGGTACTAATTTATCCACGGTGGATATTTTTCCAAGTTTCGAACACATCCTAGGTAAACCCATGTTACCCATTAATACCGCGACTATCTGGCATGCCTTAAGGGCTTGTGGCATTAATGACAAAATTACCGGTATGGGCCGTTTATTAGAAGAGTTCTAAAAATTGGTTTCGAGCCAAAGCAAATACAGGCTGTTTTAACTAAAGGCTTAAAGGAGTGGCTATGCGTTTTAGTTTACCTTGGGGTATCGCCGCTTGTTTTGGGTTAATAGCCTTGATTTACCTATTGGGACCTTATAACGCCGACATCACTTTTGCCGAAGATCAGGGAGCTTTGTGGTATTACTGGAAACTGCCCAATCCTAGTTTTTGGACACATTTTACCGCGTGGAGCTTTTATACTTGCCACCAAATTGCCATTTGGTGGTTAATCTACTCAGCTAAACAAAGTTACTCTGCTAAAGCTAGGGATACAGCCACTAACACTGCCAGTTATCAAACCTTTGGTTTACATAAAGTCAATATTTACGCCTTAGGTCTTAACCTGTTTTTTATCTTATTACATATCGTACAAACCAAAATTTTTTACGATGGTTTGGCGCAAGACGTGAGTAACTTAAGCGCGCAATTTTCAGTGATCATTTTACTGGTGATGGTGATGATGATTGAACATCAACGTCGTGGATTGTTTTTTGGCAAAAAGGTCAAAGTGCTTGAGCGTACTTATGCCCTAGTGAAGGACTATCACGGTTATTATTTCGCTTGGGCGATTATCTATACCTTTTGGTTTCACCCCATCGAAACCACACTGGGGCATTTGTTAGGTACCTTTTATACTTTTATGTTGATGCTGCAGGGTAGTTTGTTTTTCACCCGTTTTCATCGCAATAAATACTGGACCTTGTTACTCGAAACCTTTGTATTGTTGCATGGGGCTTTGGTGGCGTATGCCTCGGTACATGGTGAATCCGTATCCATGTTTGCCTTTGGTTTTGCTGTGATATTTTTTGTCACCCAAATCTATGGATTAGGTTTAAAAAAACCGCTGATCTACAGTTTAACCTTACTGTTTGCTGTCTTGGTTGGCTTTTATTATCAAAACAACATCGCCTCTGCCACACAGATTTTTCGCATTCCTGCCGCAATCTATGGCGGGGTATTTATCATGTTGGGCTTATTTTTTATCGGCAGTCTCATCTATCGCCTCAGCAATCTACGTAATACTAACAAACAGTAAATAAACGTTGTTTGCAATGCGGGAAATCATTGTTTGTTTCTCTCGCATTCAAATACCTTAGCCAAAAAAATCCTCATCCAATAAGTCTCCACCCGCAAAACTCATGACGAATAAAACAGATAAATGTTGCTGGGCAACCATTAATGATATAAAGTTATATCATTGCGTCAACATGTGACTCTGCATTATGGGATCTAAATATGAGCAAACCTTTAGCTGGCATTAAAATTATAGACTTAACCCATATGTTATCTGGGCCTTACGGCTCGATGATATTGTCCGATATGGGGGCAGATACTATTAAAGTTGAGCCACTAAAAGGTGAGGGCACACGCAGTTTATTGGCTCGTGATCCCAATAATTCATTGGACGGTTTTGGTGCGTATTTCATTACCTTAAACCGTAACAAACGCTCAATAGCTGTGGATTTAAAAACCGAAGAAGGAAAACAAGTCTTCTATAAATTGGTTAAAGAAGCCGATGTGGTCATCAGTAATTTTGGGCCCGGTGTACCTGAGCGTTTAGGTATTGATTACACCACTTTAGCTACTCATAACCCACGAATTATTACCTGTACTATCACGGGTTTTGGCTCTGAAGGTCCGGGTGCAAAACGTCCAGCCTTTGACCAAGTGGCACAAGCATTTGGCGGTGGTATGTCAATTACCGGCCACAATATTGAAGATCCTTTGCGTGCCGGTATTCCCATTGGTGATTTAGGTGGCGGCATGTTCAGCGTGATGGGTATTTTGGGCGCCATAATAGAACGTTTTACCAGTGGCAAAGGCCAGCATGTTGATATTTCTATGCTTGATTGCCAAATATCTATGTTGAATTACATGGCTACCATGCACTTTCTATCCGGCGAAAATCCTTATCCAATTGGTAACTCCCATTTTGTGCACGTGCCCTATAACAGTTATAAAACTCAGGATGGTCATATTATTTTAGCGGTGATCACCGACAATTTTTGGCAAAACCTGAAAACCGTAGTGAATATTGCTGAATTTGAGCATGATAAATACGATACCCAACCGGGGCGTTTTGCTGATAAGGCCCTGATAGATGATAAACTCAACGTCTTGTTTGCCACTAATACTAATCAGTATTGGATTGGCTTATTAGAGCAAGCACGTATTCCCTGTGCCCCTGTCAATAAATTCAGTGATGCCTTAAACGACACTCAAGTACGTCATCGTAATATGGTGGTTGACTTGCTTCACCCTGATGGCAAAAAGACCCAAGGTCCGGGCAATCCCATCAAAATGTCACGTTCAAATGAAGAAAGTTTTTCTGCGGCTCCCCATGTAGGTCAGCACACAGAGCAAGTTTTGTCTGAGTTATTAAAACTGTCTAAAGACGAAATTAGCGAATTGAAAACTAAAGGCATAGTGGCTTAATCGTCACTCGTTATAAAAAACGGTGTAATAAATATGACTGAATTTGTACGAATTAATGATGTTGGGCCCCGTGATGGTTTGCAAAATCAAGCCACTATTCTCAGCCCTGCACAGCGTTTAGAGTTAATTCATGCTTTAGTTGTTGCTGGTTTACCCGCCATCGAAGTTGGTAGTTTTGTCTCACCTAAAGCTGTGCCTGCCATGGCGGGCGCTAGCGAGATTGTGACTAGCCTGAATAAGGATGGGGTCAATAAGCAGGCTTATTTACAATCCTTGATCCCAAATCAAAAAGGCTATGAGCTCGCCAAAGAAGCAGGTGCCGAGGCCGTGTTATTGGTGGTGTGCGCCACTGAAACCATGAACCAAAAAAATGTACGCATGAGCATTTATGACGGTTTGGCGCAGGCGCAAGACATAATCAGCCAAGCCAAAACTGACAAGATTGACGTACTAACTTGTATCGCCGTGGCGTGGGAATGCCCTTTTGAAGGTAAAACCTCGCCTAAAGTAGTTATTGATCTGGCCGCAAAGTTAGCAGGCTTTGGTGCAAAAGAGCTAGTGATCGCCGATACCATAGGTGCGGCTACGCCTAAGTCTGTGTTTAGCTTGATGTCTGAGTTAAGCAAACAACATAGTCAGCATAGTTTGGCTTGTCACTTTCATGATACTCGAGCAATGGGGTTAGCCAATGTTTATGCTGCTTTAGAAGCCGGTATTCGGCGTTTTGATGCCTCAGTGGGTGGTTTAGGCGGTTGTCCTTTTGCCCCCGGGGCCACGGGTAATGTTGCCACCGAAGATGTGGTGATGATGTTGCACCAAATGGGCTTTAATACAGGCATTGATTTGGAAAAACTCATGGCTGTAGGCCAACTCGCAGGGCAAATGACCCATACCCAAACCGGTGGGCGAGCCCATAATTGGCGTCAGTTACAGTTAGACAAAGGCAAAGCTTTATTTTAAGGCCTAGCTAAAAACTTCAATTACGCCTCTTTTTTACCTTAATACTCTGTGCAACCAATAAGAAACTCTATGAGCGGACAAACTTTATACGACAAAATCTGGCAATCTCATTTGGTGTCAGGGGATGATGAAGCGGCGTTAATTTATATTGATCGGCACATTATTCATGAAGTGACCTCGGCTCAGGCCTTTGAAGGCATAGAGCTAGCGGGCCGCAGCATATGGCGCAGCGACTCTATACTTGCGACGCCTGATCATCAGGTACCCACCACTGAGCGAGAAAAAGGCAAGGCTGGATTTGTAGATAAATTAGCCCTGTTGCAAGTCACCACACTTGACGACAACTGCGACAAAAACAACATAGTGCAATTTAAATTAAATGATCAACGGCAAGGCATAGTCCATGTGGTGGGTCCAGAGCAAGGGGCTTCATTGCCCGGTATGACCATAGTTTGTGGAGATTCTCATAGCTCAACCCACGGTGCTTTTGCCGCTCTAGCCCAAGGTATAGGCACATCTGAAGTTGAACACGTATTAGCCAGCCAATGTTTACAGCAACAAAAATGCAAAAACTTGCGGGTCTTGGTTAACGGCTGTTTACCCTTAGGTATCACCGCCAAAGATCTCATTTTGTATATTATTGGCAAACTTGGTACAGCAGGTGGTACAGGCTATGCCATTGAATATGCTGGCGAAGCCATTGAAAACCTATCCATGGAAGGGCGTTTAACCGTATGTAATATGACCATAGAAGCTGGCGCTCGAAGTGGCCTGATTGCTTATGATCAGGTTACCGAAAACTACTTACACGGCAGACCTTATGCGCCCAAAGGTGCAATGTGGGACTCAGCAATACAATACTGGCGTACTTTAGTTAGTGATGCCGATGCCGTATTTGATAAAGAATTAATCATAGATGCTAAGGATATTCTGCCGCAAGTCACGTGGGGAACCAAACCCGACCAAGTTGTAGCTGTCACGTCACAAGTACCAGAGATAAGTTCTGCTAAAGACGCCGTACAACAAGCTGATTGGCAAAAAGCCTTGTCTTATATGAGCTTAAACTCAGGTACTGCTATTTCCTCTTTGAGCTTAGATCAAGTCTTTATTGGCTCTTGCACTAATGGCCGCATTGAAGATATTCGCGAAGTAGCCAAGGTCGTTAAAGGCAAAAAAGTCGCATCAACTATAAAACGCGCTATGGTCGTGCCAGGCTCAGGCTTAGTGAAACAACAAGCTGAAGCTGAAGGTTTAGACAAAATCATTATGGCGGCTGGACTGGAATGGCGTTTTGCTGGCTGTTCTATGTGTAATGCCATGAATCCAGATTCATTAGCCAGTGGTGAACGTTGTGCCTCTACCTCCAACCGTAATTTTGAAGGTCGCCAAGGGCAGGGTGGACGTACGCATTTAGTCTCGCCAGCCATGGCAGCAGCTGCCGCCATAGCCGGGCATTTTGTCGATATCAGGCAGGTTGAATTGGCACAGTTAGAAGGAATACATTAATGGCTGCTTTTGTTGCACATCAAGGGTGGGTAGCACCCATGGATAGATCCAATGTGGATACCGATGCCATGATGCCCAAACAGTATTTGAAATGTATTTTTAAAAGTGGTTATGGTGATTGGGCCTTTGACGATTGGCGCTATTTAGATGCCGGTGATGTGGATGTTGATGTGAGTACCCGGCGCAAAAACCCAGATTTTGAACTCAATAAAACCATCTATCAAGGTGCCAGTATTTTACTGTCGCGAGAAAACTTTGGTTGTGGCTCTAGCCGTGAACATGCGGTGTGGGGCATACGCGACATGGGTTTTAAAGTCGTTATTGCCACTAGTTTTGCCGATATTTTTTATAACAATTGTTTTAATAATGGCATCTTGGCGCTGACATTAAAGCCTGAACAAATTGAACGTTTGTTTGAGTTGTCGGGTGATAAAGCCATGAGCTTAACGGTGAATTTACAAGAAAAACGGGTAACCCTGGCTAATGGTGAATTTTATAGCTTTGAGCTTGAAGAAAATCGTCGTTTTAAAATGTTAAATGGCTTAGATAATGTCGCTACTACCTTGTTAAAAAAACAAGCTATTCAGGACTTTGAAAAGCAACATAAACAAACTCATCCCTATTATTTTACTCCCTTACGTTAAGCCCGTTGTTTGTCTGCAGCAACTTAATAAAGGGTTAATCCACTAGATTAACGCGCCATTTTGGTAATGTAGTTTTATCAGAAAAATAACTCTGTCAGGATATCCGCTATGCCGATTTTATTTTTTACCGTATTAATTGATTTAATCGGTTTTGGTATGGTGATCCCCATCCTGCCTTTTATGGCGCCTCAGCTAGGTGCCAGTCACTTTGACATCGCCATGATCATCATTGCCTATTCTGTTTGTGCCGGTTTGTTTGGTGGCATGTGGGGCAAACTGAGTGACAAATTTGGTCGTAAACCCGTGATCATCTTTTGTTTGTTGGTGACGGCTATTTCTTACGTAATGCTGGCTTTTGCGCACACACTCACGGCTGTGTATATGGCCAGAATTTTGGCTGGCAGCGTGGCAGGTATTTACGGTGTGGCATCAGCCATGGTGGCAGACATATCAAACCCCGAGGACCGCGCCAAGAGCATGGGCGTGATTGGTTCAGCCTTTGGTTTAGGCATGGTAGGCGGACCTTTTTTAGGGGGAGTATTAGCCGGTGATGATATCAACTTTTTTCTTCCTTCCATGGTAGCCGCCAGCTTTTCGGTAATGGCAGGCCTTTATGCCGCCTTCTTTTTGCGTGAGTCCCACGGCGTGGAGCAACGGCAAGCCCATAAAGTGTGGCGCAAAGAAACCGGTAAAGTGAGTTTTATTAGCTTACTTAAACAAACCCATAACCGTTGGTTGATCATTGAGTTTTTGTTTCATTCTATGGTGGTCTCCACCGTGACGTATTTATTCCCCTTGTGGATGGGCTCTGAATGGGATTGGGGCCCAAAACAAATAGGCATTGTGTTTGGCATTCAGGGTTTATTAATGGCGATACTACAAGCCAAACTCATAGGTATTCTTAGCCGCAAATTTGGTGAGTTAAACGTATTAAGTACCGCCATTGCCACCTTAACCTTAGGTTTTTTGTTGGCCAGTCAGGCCCAACAAGAACATTGGATGATAGCCAGTTTCTTTTTGTGTATCACAGGGGCCAGTAGTTGTGCGCCGGTGATGAATTCCATTTTGTCTAAACGTACTCCACTAGAATACCGTGGCAGAATGATGGGCAGTGCTAGTGCATTAGGAGCATGGGGCAGAGTGGTTGGGCCCTTGCTGGCTGGCAGTCTATTAACTTTAGCGGGTTTTTCTATTGCATGGGGAGCAGGGATTATTGTGGGTTTGTTGTATATAGCCTGGCCTGTGCGCGAGTTATATCAAGCGCGTCAAAAGGTTTTATCCTGATGTTTTTGAATTCGCGAAGTTTAAGATATTGCTGCACAAATCGTTAAAACGAGTTGGATTCAAACAGCAAATAGAAGCTTATACTTTTAGGATGGAAATGAGCAAAAAGAGCTCATGTGCTTAAAGTAATCTGCATGGAGGAGAACGAGCGTAGCGGTTATTCAGTGAGCGCCTTGTTAGATTTATTACAGAATGGCGCCATTAAAACCATCTTCGATTTTAGTATATGTAACTGGAGGAATAACACAGCCATAAACTTCCTTATTAAAATGAAGCTCAAATGTAGTCCATGCTCCGGACGAAATTGGGAATTCTGCTTCATACATTAGAAAATGGGATTGTTCGTACGGAATGTTACTTGTTAGTTTTACATTTAGCGGACTAAGTGACTCGTTGCTTGCAAAGTCTTTGATATAGAAGGAGTCGTTAGATAAATTTTCGACCTCAGTTTCAATCTTGAAATACAGCTTTATCTTCAAGTTTTCAGATGAGTTATCCCATTTTTCATACCAGATAGGAACAATATAGTAAGGCACAGACCAGCCAGAAATAGCACTACCTTGTGGGTTGAACCACGTAACATCATCACAAGTAATTGAGTCAGTATCAGGAACATACGAAATCCCACGTCCAACAGCACAAGCTTGTAAAAATATGCACATCAGCAGTAACTTGGATATTTCTCTAATTCGCATTGGAAACCTAATACTTAACATATAGGGATTTTAAGAGCGCTTTTCAGCGAGTAAAAATCCCGCTGGCCTGCCTTATAAGGTCTTGATATCACTTGAAAAGCCACCGCCGGACAATGCGTGTGTAGCGTGGCATGACCAAATAAACCATGAAAAACACAACTACGCCAGTGACTATAAGCGTGGTTAGCGGTGAGCTGCTTGGAATCCCAAGCAACCGAAGCCCGGGATCTACGACTAGCGGCACCACTAAGGCCAATGGATAGATAGCCGACCACGTAATCAGGTACTGCTTCCATCGCACAGGGAGCCTTGCTTTGGCGCCGGCGGGAGTAAACCAGAAATCCAGCCCGCTGCTGATATAAAATTCATCGACTCCAGCAAGCAGTGGCTGAACTTTTGTTATAAGTCTTTCGCGTTCACTCGAAGACATCCACTTCTTAAGGTTCACCGTCGTATCGAACCGTATGATTACAGTATAGGTCTCAGTAATTCCTTTAATAGGGCGTACTATATGCCAGTCCAAATGACCTGGTGATGCTTTGCACAGCGGAGCAATCTCGCCTAACCAACACTCGTACTCTGTATGTTTATCCGAGCGTATTCGATGTGTAATGACGACAGTAGCACCGCTATCATCGGTTGCAAGAGTTTGGTTCATATCATAAACACCTATAACAATAACTAGACGACTTTGTGTGAGCCAAGGCTTTGTTAAGCGGAAAATAATGGGTGGCTAAGATCGCGAAGCGATGGCCAACTGTTATTTTTTCCTTTTAAGTACCTTGTTAGGTATTAAGAGATGCTACATTTTTTTGCCCATGCACAAAAGCTCATGTCACTAATGTAAACATTTGATTTATCATGAGACTCGTCGATTAAATTTTCAATTAAATTGATAATATCTAGCTGAGTCGCTAGTCCTTTATCTACCAACCTGTGAGTCAATAATTTGATCATATCCGAAAGAATATACTGTTCTCCTTGACCCTGAATGACCGCTTCAGCGTAAACCTGTTTAAATTCAAGACCAGAATTTATAAGAGTTTTAGGTAAATTAAACCCCATTGTCATATGTGCACATTCCGCCTTCAGCATAGTTCTTATCAATTCGACAGCTTTATCATGAGCAGGCATTGGGGTAATACTAGCGGGAACAATTGTAGGATCTGACTCCTGAAACATAGCTATCCCATCTTTTTTAAGGTATTTAGATAAGTCTTTAATGACAGTTGAGGGGGTCGCTAAGTACATTAAAATTCGTCTACCAATTAAAAAATCAAACGAATTTTCCTCAGTTAAACTCATGTCCACAGGAAAACTTGTTATGTCGCTTTCAACAAACTGAACATTATTATATTTAAAAGTATTGATTTTACTTTGCGCTACCTCAAGGGCTTTTCCATTATTGTCTACTGCAACAATGATTCCTTCAGAGCCTACCAGATCAGAAAGTTGACGAGTAAGCTCACCATTTCCACAACCAATTTCTATAATTTTTGCACCAGACAAAATACCAAAATTCGATAAGTGCCGTATTAGCATTGAATCATTTCTTTTCATCTACAAGTCACTTAATCTTTTATTACTAGATTTGCCTTTATACAGGAGTTAATAGGGCTAACGTTTGACATATTGGGGGGGAGGAGCGCTTTTTCTGCAAGTAAAATTCCCATCAAGATATTTTGTTATACGTCGGAACCCGACAAAACGCTGTTTAAGCCATTGTGGATAAGCTTACCTTGCAAATATCTATTTAATAACGTTGGCCCAGTAACGGAAATAACAAACAACAATAATGTTGGTATTGAGAAAAACCCAAAAAATGATATTGAAAGC
Source organism: Paraglaciecola hydrolytica (assembly GCF_001565895.1). GTDB lineage: Bacteria > Pseudomonadota > Gammaproteobacteria > Enterobacterales > Alteromonadaceae > Paraglaciecola > Paraglaciecola hydrolytica. Next base: position 1,222,125 of record NZ_LSNE01000003.1, on the reverse strand, counting down.
GCTACTGGAAGAAAAAATAGGCTAAGACAGCCGAAAAGATAGCATGCGCTTCTACCTGAGAGTTTTAAATTTACAAACGCTTCATATCGGGCTTTTTCCAAGATTTTCTCTTGCTCATCGACAGGTAAATGACTTATCTCTGAATAGTAATTTATATAAGCCTTACTCATAATTTACTCTTAGATGTATAACGCTGTTTGATTGCATTGTTATGGTCTATTGTTCTTATTTTTCAAGCGTTTTAAATATTTCTTTCGAAACCGAGTCAAACGCAGTATGAATGTTCTTTGATAATTTCTTGTAATTTTCAAAGTCGGGACTAGGCAATAAGACAATTTCGAAAATTGAATATTTTGGCATAACCTCACCAGTTACCCACTTTGAGCCCTTTAATTTTTTCCAGTTACTGACCTGCACATTCTTTGTTTGGCCAAGTAGCCAAAGCTCGAAGTGAGCTTGCTGATGATTAAATACAATGGCGAACTTAAGCTTTCGATCTTTGAGATAATCGTTTTGCAAATAAAAATAGGTAACGTCAATATAACCGTGCAGCACATTTGCAACCGTATATTGATTTTCAAATATTTTTGAAAAGTCAGTTCTGAGGTTCTGAACGATACTGACTAAGCTTTGGTATGTTTTTTGAATTTCTCCGCTAGCGAAAGTTTTCTTATAAGCCGGTATTAGAGAATTTAAACCTTTTTCTGACATTGAGGGCACTCCCTAATTCGTACTTAAACATAACGCTTGCAATAACGTGAAAAACTGAGTGCTTTGCAACGAAGTTGCAGCGAGGATTTTTCCCAGTGAGCAAAGCGAATGATGTTTATTGTTTCGTTAGGCGCTACCATTCAAACATCCGTTTAAGCCAATTGTAATTATTGTGGCAAAGTTGCCACAGCTTTGTACGCAACTCGATACCTCTTGTAACTGTTTCAGGTTTTGCACCAGTAAAGTTGAGCTCATCATTAAAGCTGCCCATCCCTCCATAAGCTCTTAGACAGTGAAGCATGCTCTTATGAGGTTTACCTTCTTTCAACAGACAAATTGATTTCATAAAATAATCTGCCCAGTGACTTTCATTGTAAGCAAGAAGCAAATTATGTAATTCGTTTAAACAGAGTCGATATTGTTGGTATTTCGAACTCATCAGGTACGCCTAACGCTTAACATATGGGGATTTTAGGAGCGCTGTTTCAGCGAGTAAAATTCCCACCATGATGTTTTTGTTATATGCACTCACTTAATTAAACCCCACTCTAGTAAGGACAGGAATGTTTGAATAGCAATAAATGCTACCGAGTAACAAAGCACCAAGGAAACTCGAAACTATCAAAGCTACAATTGCGATTTTTGTGTACTTATTCTCTACCAAGTTTTACTTTCCTTGTAATAGAAACCTAACGCTCCGTTAACGGGCGAGCGCAGTTTGCGAGTCCGTGCCAGCGTTGTTTGCTGGCGTTTTCGTTAAACGGCTTGTTATGTTTCTTTGCTTGGTAATACTATTGGAACCGAAAATTTGATTCTAGAATTGGTGCCTGTTTTAGAAGATGTCTCTAGATCTCCACCAAGACCAATTGATAACACTGATATTTTTCCACCCGCTTTGGTTTTATCTGTTTCGTCTACAGTCACCGCTATATCAAAATCAATTTTTTGTACTACTCGAGTACCTTTTTCAACATGATCTGGAATATGTTCAGGCTTTGTTCTGCCAAGAGCCTGAGATTCTTTGGAATTGATTTTGAAGTCTTTCGGACTAACGATAGCGTTTGTATCAGATAGGTTTTCGCTTGCTTCCAATATACCTCTAGATATTTCCTCTATCGTAGAGCTAATAAAATTTTTCAATTCCATGATGATTCCTCCTTAGAAACATAACGCTTATTAACGAGCAAAGCGCATTTGCAACTGCTCGGTTTGATTATTTTATTCGTCATTTTTAGTGCTTACCTTATGATTTTATTAGGTATTTTTCACTTCAATTAAACTAAAGCTGCGTTTGATCTAAAAAGCAAAAGGAGCCTGACTTTAACGAGACTTTTTTCGCTTCTTATTAAAAACCATGTGTAGAATATTTTCCATAATTAAATTAATAACTTAGCAATTATGGGAAAAACAAAGTGAGACCTATTAAATTTATTTAATAGGAAGGGAAAAGGCGGTTTTTAAGAAAATCTTATTATACCTGTATAAATTATTAGCGAGTGGTTTGAGGAAATGATAGATCCGTTTGTCTGAGCTGCCGTCGTATAGAATGCGGTAGTTTAACGACCGCTTCAGCCTTTGGTAGGCTCAAACCAAAGCTCAAAATTTGACAATTTCTTGTATAGGTATGAACTACCTGTTGAGTTAGGGATTTAATTGGCAGCGCCTAATTTGAACCGTATTTTTTAGCTTGTTCGAGCAGTGAATCGGCACCAAGTATGGCGTTGATTTGATTAAGGTCCATAAGGGCTTGATTAAAACTGCGGGTGTCGCCAGTTTGTTGGATGTGCCTAAGTAATTCCTGGGCTTTGGGCACAAAGGCGTGTAATAAGGCTACAGGATAGAGGGCGATTTTATAACCTAGCTCGGCTAGCTCATTGGAACTGGCAACGGGGCTGGCTCCACCTTCCACTAAATTGTGCACAAGTGGCACTTTGGCACCAAATTCTCTGGCTATGATCTGCATTTGTTCGAGAGTTTGTGGGGCTTCAATAAACAACAAATCTGCGCCTGCCTTAAGATACAATCTTGCACGCTCCATGGCATCGTCAAAACCATTCACTCCTAGGGCATCAGTTCGGGCGACTAACAGGGTACTTTCGCTTTCTCTGGCGTCTAAAAAGCTATGGATCTTGCCGACCATTTCGGCAGCAGGTACTACGTTTTTACCGCGCATATGGCCACAGCGTTTAGGCATGACCTGATCTTCCATCTGCATGGCGCTGGCACCCGCACGCTCCAGTACTTTAACCGTACGTTGAGTATTTAGCGCATTGCCAAAACCGGTATCAATATCAACGATCAAGGGTAACTCTGTGATTTCTCGAATTAACTCAATGGTATTGGCGACTTCAGTCATGGTGACTAAACCAATGTCTGGCACACCAAAACGAGAAAAAGCGATGCCTGCACCCGATACAAAACCAACATCAAAACCCGCTTGTTCAACTAAGCGAGCAGATAAACCATCAAAAATACCTGGCGCTTTAATGATGCCGGGTTTAGCCAGCGCCTGTTGTAATTGTATCGAGTGTTTTAACATAAAATTTTATCGTTACTCTGGAATGGAAATATGTTCGGCCAATAAAGAGCCAAAGCCTTGGATGCGATCCTGGATACCATTGCTGCGTAGCGCATGCCAAAAGGTCAGAGCGTTAATGGCCAACACAGGTTTACCTAGTTCTTTTTCAAGCTGGGCGGCAAGTTCGACAAAATACAAATTGGTGCCTGCTTGTAGGATCAAATCAACGTCATCACCATTGACTTCGTCTACCAGTTGGCGAGTTTTGGCAAAACTTTCGTTAGCTATCTCCACTGGCCCTTGTGAACAATGGCCAGCAATACGGACCACTTCATATCCAATGTCGGACATAAACTTAACCACCTGTTTATCACCCACTGGCATATAGGGTGTAACTACTCCGATTTTTTTTACTTTGGGGTAGCACTTCAGTGCATCCACAATAGCTTGCGCACCAAAGGTAATATTGCACTTACCTTTGGCTTGGGCGATGTCATTGTACTTATTAAATTCACGATCGGAGCGGCCTTTGCCATCCCAAAAGGTTTCGGCGGAATAACCAAAAATGACGTGATCAGGGCGACAGGTAAGTGAGTCAAGCAAACCTTGTTCAGTGGCATTACCTATGGCTTGGACCATTTCCACAAATTCTTTTTCGTTAGTCACTTTAAAGGGCGGGATCACACAACCTCGAGTGGCGAGTACCACACCTACTGGGCACATTTTGTGGTATTCCGTCTCAACTGCGGTATTAGTAGAAGGCACTAAAAGTGCGAATTTTTTACGATAACCATAGTAGTCTTGTGACATAAGTTTTTCCCGTTATTCTATATTTGTATTAATGCTATATCATTATCTTATAGTGTTGTTTTAACAAAGCAATAGTAGATTTGTTTGCATCTTAGAGACTTGAATTTTGCATATTGCTGGCAAACCATTGACGTTGGATGGCCAATGCCACAAAAAACAACGCAATGATGCTACAAATAGCCAGTATCAAGGGGCTCTGCATGCCAAATCCCACATAGATAAAACCCGTTGAAAAGGTCGCAATAGTACGAGCCAAAGTGCCTAGTGATGAAAATACGCCCATCACACTGCCTTTTTCATTGGCACCGGCTTTTTGCGAAATAAGACTTTGAATACAGGTAGTCATCAAACCTGTCGATGCGGCTTGCATGGACATCGCCACTAACACCGCCCAATAAATTTGCTTGGAGCCTGTATAGATCATCAACAGCATAGACACTGCGTACAGCCACGAACTGAATTTGAGCAGCTTATGTTCGCCAAATTTTTTGCTTAGTTTACCTACTAAACCACCTTGTACTGCGGCTAGGGTTAAACCTGATACCAGCAACATAGGAGCGAGCCCTTGGGGCCCAGAAATAAGCCCTAAGTCTCTGGTCCAGATGGGGAATATGGCTTCAAACAAACCTGCAGCCAAGTTGAATAACACCCCGCAACCAATAATAAGTAATAAAATACGGCGTGATAAAATGGTTTTAATGGCTGACCATTGGGTGACTCTGGTTTTTAGTTTTGAGCTTGCGAGGTCTTCTTTGCTCAGGCTTTCTTTTAAGAAAAAGACGATGCCTAAAAATGATATTAATGACAGGGCGGCAGAGCTTAATGCCGGTAAAAAGAAGTTGGCGTTAGCAAAGTCATCACCTGCCATAATGCTGCCAACCGCAGGGCCAATAACAAAACCTAAACCAAAAGCGGCGCCTATCATGCCCATGCCTTTTGCACGGTTACTATCGTCGGTAATGTCAGCGATATAAGCTTGTGCTGCAGCGATATTACCGGCCATACAACCACTGAGTAAACGCGACAAAGCAATCATCCACAAGGTATCGGCAAAGGCTAATAATATATAGCCAAGGCAAGCACCAAACATGCTCAACATCAATATGGGTTTACGGCCATAATAATCGCTTAAACGCCCCAGTAATGGCGCAGAGATAAACATCGCCAACGAATATAAACCCATCAGCAAAGTGGCTGTTTCTGGGCCGCCGCCTAATTGCATTACATAGTAGGCAAAAATGGGGATCATGATGCCAAAACCTATCATGTCGACAAGTATGACAATAAAAATGTTTAACATAGGGTGTCCTGCTGCTAGCGATCTATTGGAGAAAATTGTTGGTAATTATGCAGTTCTATTTGCCAATGTTGGGCCGGGCTTTGTTGCCAACAATATTTGAGCAATAAACCCTGTGAATTAAGCCAGAACACCGCCTCATCTTCACTTTGATAACGCTCAGACAAATAGGCATATCGACTAGTGTCATATTGTTTTCCAGCTATGAATATTTGCTCATCGCCAAACTTTTTGGCACTGCGTATACTTTCTGTAGGGTGCAAAAGGGATGTGCGTAACTGCGGTGTTTGAATGTCAGGCACCACAGTAAGTAGTGGCCCTTGCAGCGTCAGCTCTTGGATAATGTCGCCACTAAAGACCCGCATTAAAGGGAAAAATAGGAATTTATCAACACGTTGTTGGCTGTTAATGAGTTGCTGTCCATCACAGGTAAGGTTGCTGCTAAATTGTTGTTGCTCAGCGTTATAAACATACTGGGCACAAATATCTGACTGAGCTTGCTGCTGCCAACTAATGTGAGTCGAAAAGTCATTGTTGCCCTTAGCTGCTGGGCTAGTGTGATGCTTGACCAAAATTGTAATGCCATAGTCATCAGCAAAACGGGCGCAATGCACAAGTACCTGTCCCTGGCTATTTTGCGCTTTACACCACGGCTCTACGACTTTTGCCGCAGTTCCATTAAGCCAATAAACATAGTGGCCACTTTCAATTATGTTGAAGCCAGTAGGCAGTGGTGGTAGCAGTAGCTTATGTAAGCGCTGTTGTTGCTCAGCCATGATCAATGACTTCTATGAGCTCGATCAAAATACCACCTGTGGTAGCCGGATCGAGATAAACCATCTTTTTAGCGGTGCTTGAGGTTTTAGTCATAGTGATGACGCCGTTCGGTGTTACGTGGCCTGCTTTAATGCCGTTTTTTGCAAGTATTATCATGGCACCATCAATATCTTTTACACGCCAGGCCACATGGTTAATACCTGCACTACCACTGGCACCGGGTGTTACTAGTAGTTGTTTAAAGTGCTCTGAAATAGGCTCAATCAATTCAAACTCGGTATCTTGTACTTGGATCAAGGCAAAGCGAGTCGGCACATTTTCGGTTTGGGTAAAGGGTGGTATAACCTTGATGTTGTCGTCGCTGATGCCATACAGATTTTTAAAGGCCGCAATACTGGCTGCCAAATCAGCCACAATATGCCCCACATGCTGAAAGCCAATAATGTGTTCTGCTAAGCTTTGTTTTATTCCATTCATTGTTTTACCTTGGTCTTTGCCGATTATTGTGTGGTGCTAAAAGTCTGTTACTTAGTCACTCAAGCTCTTCCTATCTTTATCTTATCTACTTGCTGTTTTTGTTTGTTAAAAGGCTTTTTATATCTTATGTTTGACTAAATGATATAATATTAATACATTATGTCTATATGACATTCTTTTTACAATACAAAAGGCATTAAATGAAATTGTTTATTCTCGGTTTAGGCCATGTAGGTAAAGCATTAGCATCAAAACTCAAAGCAGATGGCCATAGTGTGTCTGGCAGTACGACTACCCTTGAAAAAGTAGCAGAGCTGGAAAAACTAGTTGATTCAGTACATGTTTTAAAAGGTGAAGAGAGCGAAAAAGTAGTGGCTGCCGCGCAAGGTTGTGACGCCATCATAGTGACTGTCGCGCCCAATGTTAGAAACACACGTACCAAAGAAGAACGCGAAATTCATTATGAGCAGGTATTAGTACGTAGTTGTGCAAGCGCCAACATGGCTTGCCCACGAGTGATCTTTTTGTCGTCATTTTCAGTTTATGGCGATGGCGGCGAGGGCAGTGCAGCCATTGATGAAAATACCCCTACCGCTAACCACCAAGAGCCTTCTTCTAAATACTATCAACTAGCCGAGCAGCAAGTACTTAAGTCAGCTCAGGGCTGTGTATTACGTTTTCCTGATATGTATGGTGCACCGGGTGATTTTAGTTTTCCCCAACGGGTAAAGATGGCCATGGATTACTTTGCAGGTAAAGCCATCTTTAGTGCTGATGCCCCTTTGTATGCCATTCATTTTGAAGATGTGGTTAATGCTGTTCACCACGTGATCAGCGCCCAACTTACCGGGGTTTTTAATGTTTGTGATAACGATAATGTGCCCGCCACCAATAAACGTGTATTTGATGCTATCTGTGATGAAAATGCGTGGCCACGTTTGGAGTTTTTAGATCAAATCAAAGCCCCGAAACGCAAAATATCGGCCGCTAAAATTTATGCTACTGGCTATCAGGTCAAACATCCTGATCCAAATGCTGATGTTGTTGCCAGAGTCTCGGTTTAAGGGGGAGGCACATGGCTAATATTGTTATCACCGGCAGTACCAAAGGCATAGGCAAGGGCTTGGCTAATGAATTTGCGCGTTTAGGCCACAAGGTTGTTATTAGCGGGCGCCAGCAAAGTGATATTGATAACGCCATTAGTGAACTTGCCTATCCAGCAGAGCAAGTGATTGGTTTGGCCTGTGACACGACAGATAAAAGCCAAGTAGAAGCTTTATGGCAGTTTGCTATCCAGCACTTTGGCCAGGTGGATATTTGGCTCAATAATGCAGGTTTAGCTCGTACGGTATGGTCAATTTTAGATACCCCAGATGGTGAAATTCAAAAAATGGTTAGTACCAATGTTTTGGGCACGATCAATGGTTGCAAAGTGGCTGCTCGTGGTATGCAACTCGCCGCAAGCACGCGCCGTTCAAACGATAAACCTAAGATATTTAATATGTTAGGCGGCGGCAGTGACGGTGAGTATTTTGCGGGCATGGGTATTTATGGTACCACCAAACGCGCCCTTAATTATTTCACCGATGCACTAAGCAAAGAACTAAAAAGCGACAACATCTTAGTGGGCAAAATTCGCCCGGGCATGATCATTACCGAGGGGGTGATCCGTGAAGCCAAAGAAGATTGGGACAACTTTCAAAAACGCCGAAAAATCGCCAACGTCTTGTGTGATCACGTGGAAACCGTGGCGCCTTTCCTCGTTAAAGAAATTTTAGCCTTTAATAAAACTGGCGCAAAAATTCGTTGGTTAAATCCCTTAAAAATGAGTGGTCGCATGTTGATTTCAATGTGGCGTAAGCCTGCGGATAAATTTGCCCGCTTTGGTTTGTAACTCAGCTATTTCTAATACAACAGTCAATAAAAGAGAAATAAGATGTCAGTGACTAAAAATAAAGAAACCAAAACCTTAGACGAATTTCTAGCGGAAAACCCCAATGTGGATGTGAGTCGTTATTGGGAACGTTGCTGGGGGATTTTAACCGCCCTTAAAAACAAAATTACCACTAAATTTCCTCATTTAGACCAGCATCCATCGACCTTTGATCGTGAGTATTACACCTCACCCAATGGCGAATTTGAGGGCTCTTATGCTGCTTGGACAGGCAACGGTGTTGAATGGCTGGTTAATTCGTGGATAGGTAATCGTAAAGCCAGTATTTTGGATATGAATACCACGGCATTTTTAGGGCAAGAAACCGACGTACCACACTTAGTGATCGTGTTTGGTACTGTGCCGCAATTATTCTGTTATTGCGATTACACGCCCCGCAAAAACCTGTTAACCAATGTAGATTATCTCGACAAATATTACGGTCAAGAAGTTAACGATTGGTATATGAAATTGCGCTCACACCCTAATTTTCATTGGTCGGTAAGCCACGGCAACTATATGCGTGCCTTAATTAATCCTGCCACCCAAAGTTTGATGGGCGAGTTAAATGATCAAAACATCAGTATTTTTGAAACCTACCTACATGAAATGGTTGACCGCTGGTTATCTTGGTTAGACAAGGCCACGCCTGTGCCTGAATCAGAGCGCGCAGAGCTGCAACGCAGCGACCATATTATTCGTGAAATGGGCTATCGCCGTGATCCCATGAACAAGTTAGCCGCCAATGTTTTTGGTCAAGACGAAGTAGAAAAAATGATCGAAATGCGTATGGGTAAACAACAAATTGATGCCAATAAAAAGTATGTATAGTCGCACTTATATTTGACTATTAATTACTAAAACAATGAAAACACTAAGAGTTTAAGCATATGCCACAAGTAACATTTTTGGGTGTAAAACTGGTTGATGGTTTAAAACGACGGAATTGGCTGGCTTATTTATTCGCTGTATTTATTTCGTCGGGTTATGCCGGAGCCTTATCCATATTACAACCTGGTTTGTTGCAAGTTATTGGTATTCCGTATGCAGAGCAAGCCACCTTAACCGGTATGTTAGGTGGCCTACAAGAAGCCATTTTTATAGTAATGATGGGCCTTTACGGTGTATTGGCTGACCTTTTTGGTAGGCGAGTGGTATACGTGTTTGGTTTGGCCCTAACCGCCATTGGTTTCACTTTATATGGCTCGGCAACTTCGGTTGAAGAACTGATTTTGTATAGGGTGATTGTCGCTTTTGGCTCCGCCGCCATAGTGGGCATGATGGTGACTGTGGTGGCCGATTATTCACACAATACTACCCGTGGCAAAGCCAATGGCATGCAAGGAGCAGTTGCAACCTTTGGCGCATTTATTCCGCCCATATTGGCAGCTTTGCCCAAAGGCTTTGTGACGTCCGGCTACTCAGAAGCCACGGCTCAACAAGCCACCTTTGCCATAGCGGGTGCACTAGGCGCAGTGGCTGCCGTAGTGGCCTTTATTGGTTTATCAAAAATGATTGGTACTGTGGTGCAAAGCACCAAAGAGCCTTTGTTGGTGATGTTAAGTAAAGGCGCCAAGGCGGCAAAAAATCCAGCCATTGCTTTGTCCTATGGCGCTGCTTTTATTTCTCGTGGTGATTTAGCGGTAACTGGCGCTTTTATGGGTTTGTGGTTGGTCCAATTTGGCACCGGGACCTTGCAGTTGTCGACCAGCGATGCCATGGCGCAATTGGCCGTGCCAGCCATATTAATGGTGGTTGGAGGGGCTTTAGTGGGCTCCATATTAACCGGATATATCAGTGATAAGGTTACCCGTATCTCCGCTGTGTCAATAGCCTCGGGCTTAGCTGGCTGTGTTTATAGCGCCATGTATTTTGTTAGTGATCCGACCGCCAGTTGGGTATTTCCTTTGTTGTTTGTCATGGGCATAGCTGAAATCAGTGCTTTTGTAGCCAGTCAGGCGCTAGTGGGTGAGCAAGCGCCCAAAGATCGCAAAGGTGCAGTGATAGGTTTATTTGGGGTTGCCGGCGCCGTAGGTATTTTACTTGCCACTACGGGCGGAGGTTATTTGTTTGGACATGTATCGCCATCAAGTCCATTTGTATTATTTGGCGTACTGAATTTAGTCGTTTTTGTTTGGAGTCTGATCTTATCAAGGCGCCTATCAAATTTAAAATCAACAGAACAATAAGTGTAATTACACAAGGTAAAATCATGACACAAATGCCTATTGAAACTAAACCCACGATGACAGCTGAGTTTGCCCGCCATTTAGATAGCGGCCAAAAAATAGACACCAGTGAAACCTATCATGAGGTATTGGCGCTGCGCGATCGTATTTGGGATTATGTGCAATCACAGCTCAGTTTTACTGAGGATTTAGGCTGTGCTGATATCCATGAATTTTCTGATCTCAGTGGTAATCCACTAGGCCGTATGCGCAATTTTAGCGGCCAAGGTGATAATCCTGTGGATTGGGTTATCCATTCGAATATTGGTTCTCCAGAAAATACCTTTACCAATATCCATTTAACCTTTTGGATGAAAGACAATACCGACATCCCCCATTTAGGCCTAGCCTTTGGTACGCTGCCAGAAGCCTTTTATTACGCCGATCTCATGCCACGTTACGAATTAGTCTGCCATCCAGAGCACGTTGAAAAATACTATGCACCAGTGAATCAACTGGCCATGGAACATTTGACTGCTTTGTATCAAGAAGGGGTTAAACCTTTTCATGCTGCCATGCCCTTTATCCGCAGTAGTATTAGTCCTTGTGGTATTTGTGGAGTAGGGCCTTTAGCCTTTTATAAACAACACGCTGAAGACAAAATTATGGCCATGGTGGAGTATTGGGTTAATTTGGTAAAAAATGCCAAGCTAGACAGCGATGCTGCCGAGTGCGCTAAACGTCGTCATCGTGATTACCAACAACGTAAAAATATCGTTTATTTAGATCCAGCCAACCCCATAGCCGCACGTTTAGTGGGGCAGGAAGCAGCTGATCGACTAGTCAGAATATTGGCTGGCGAAGAACGTAATGGTCAGTTCTATTCACACGATTAAGTGTTAGGTGTATGGGTTTAGAGTTTTTCGACTGAGACAAATATTATCTAAGTGCGGGTTTAAAATGTTGCGTTAACAGAGGATTATTTTATGTTGAAAAAGGTGTTGTTGGGCTTTGTGGCCCTGATCGTATTAGTGGTTGGCGCTACGGCTGTATGGATGAGTATTCCGTTTTCTTACAACCAACAACAAACCAGTGACGCTTTAATCTCCTCTGCTACCGTTACCGTCAGTCAGGGTGACTTTCTCGTTTTTAGCCCGGCGCAAAATATTCCACAAAGTGGCATTATTTTTTATCCTGGCGGTAAAACCAGTGCTGCGACTTTTGCTCCTTTTATGCGTCGTTTTGCCGAACAAGATTATCTAGCCGTTATTGCCCCTATGCCTCTTAAAACCGCCTTTTTAGGTATTAATAAAGCAGACGATGTGATGGCAGCTTACCCTGCAGTCAAACAATGGGTTATCGCTGGCCATTCCTTAGGTGGGGTAGGTGCAACTGAATACATAAAAGGCGCTGATTTAACCAAGGTAAAAGGTTTACTGTTATTGGCTTCTTATCCGGCCAGTGATATTAGCGGCTTAAATGTTGCCGTAATGTCCATTTCTGGCGCCAAAGATCTGCAATCAACTCCGGCAAAAATTTCAGCGAATGCCCCCAAGTTACCTGCAACAACAGAATACGTTGTTATCGAAAATGCTAACCACTGGCAGTTTGGCTCTTATTCAGCCGACAATACCAAACAACAAGGTTTGCTCAGCCCTGACGTACAAGCCGAGCAAGTTTTTAGTCATAGCCTAGGGTTTTTGCAGGGCTTGGGTTTTTAGCTGAGCGTTGAGTTGGAGAATTTGTTTTGTTGTCGTAGGTCAAATCCGATTTACGCTTTGAACTCAAGGGTTGTGAGCTATTATCCCTGTCATTTAAGAGCCATCAGGAGACAGTCGACTACTTTCACGGCAATAGTTGGTTTACTAAGAAAAGCGCTCAGTCAACATATAGAATTTAAACTGTGTTTTGGATAATTATCGTTAAGTCCAGAGTTTTATATTCTAGATAGATATTGTTTATCTAGAGAACAATACCTTTTTGACATAGCGTCACCACAAACCAAGCTTTCTTCCGAACTCACTACTTGAGTCCATTTATGGAAACTTTCGTACTCATCAAATGCAGTTTTTCCTATTGATTCAAGTTCAATTATAAATTGTTTCTGCACATTTAATTGTGGCTGAAATGTTAAATAGTGAACTAAAGGAGCTATCAATGCTATTGATGCAGCAAGTGCTAAAAACTTACTATAATTACTTTTAGTATTTGATTTTTTTATACGCTCTTGCAGCTTTATTTCGAAGTCACTGTTTAATGATGGCCCCTTCAGACTTTCAAGCTGCTGTTTTAAAAAGAGAATATTTTGTGTTTGATTAAAACACTGCTTACATTCTTGTACATGTTTTTTAATCATTAAGCTTTTTTCATGGTTCATTTCGTTATCCATGAATTCACCTAAATTTATCTGGATATCGTTACATTTCATCTCAATTATCTCTTAAAGCGCTAATGACTTTTTGTCTTGCTGTACTTAGTCGAGAACGGACCGTACCTAATTTAATGTTTAAAATTTCACTCACTTGCAAATAACTGAAATTTTCTTTATCACATAAGTAGATTATTTGCCTCTCATCCGCGCTTAGACTATTGATAGCAAGCAGAATCTGTTTTTGTTCAGCCTCATTGCTCAATTGGTCATGCAAATTAATAATCTCTACATCTTCCGATTTATTTAACAACTGAGAGAAAGAAAAGAACCGACTATTTGAGCGAAAATAATTAAGCACAATGTTCTTTGCTATTGAAAATAAATATGTCGAAAATTTTGATTCATGTCGAAAATTTTCAACTTTTTTGTAAAGCTCAACAAATACATCCTGAGTTAAATCTTCTGCATCATGACGATGTTGTTTTATCTGAAAATAGATAAATTCAAAAACCCTTTTTTTATATCTCTGTACAAGAAGTTCATAAGAACTCTTTGAACCCTTAACAAATTGAGAAATGAGCATTTCGTCTGATGGCTCAGACGAAATTTGAGTTGCTAATGGTGTTACTTTTAAAGTGTTATCAACCTCCCTTTTAAACACTGAATTCATTATTCGTTCTCGAAACTCAAGTTTTTAGTTTTTTTTTGATTTTTCGATGCGTAAAGATCAGTTAAAGGGGTGTTCTTATCAACAATTTCAAAACTTAGATTGTCGAACCAAACTTTGCCGTTCCCATTAAGTAATACACCATAAGCCATATTTTTAGCGTTGGTAGGTATGTCGAGAACCAAAGAGTATTTTGACCAATCTGTGGTGTCTTTAATTGCTCTATTGTTCATGTTGTCAAAAGCTAATGGTGTAGTAGTTTGTTCTCCATCGATTCTAAACCAGCCTCCTGTCCATCCAGTGACATCCTGAGTTTTTATATAAATCGTTAATTGAACACGTTTACCCAAATAATCTTCAACACTAGAATTTTGCATTAACGTACCGAAACCGTTTGATTCGGCGTTATCAGACTCAATAAATGCTGATTTACCACCATCAAAAGTAATATTTACATCTACACCCATTTTGTAGTCAGTCGGAGCACTCCCTGCCTTAAACCAGCCTTCAGGTAAAACTTCATTAGCTAAAGTTGGTAGTGAATTCATTGTCAAAATACTTGTTAATATGGCTACACAATATAATTTCATCTTAAATTTCCTTTATTAGTGTTGACCTTATGTAACCATACACTGCAGGTAGTTCATTAATTTTCAGAAATTTATAAAATGTCGTTTTTTTAGGAAACATCCAACCTAACCATACTTGAACCACAACTTAACGCTCAAACTTGCTATTGTTCCAGGTTGAACGTCTCCTTCATACTAATTGGGATCGTTTGGCAACTGTCACAAGTAGAGCGGCAAATGCATTAAGCAGCCTATAAACTTGATTTCCAACCAATACCTCAGCCTACATCAGCAAACAAATCACGTTTGTTAAATGCTGCTGTCATAAAACGCCAGAAGGCTTTGCCCCCCGTTAACCACGCTACTGTTGCACCAGATTTGTTGGCTGCAAGAATGCCGTTTACTAACCATGGTGTTACGGTTTCAACCTTGTCACCGAGGATATTAAATATCTTTTTCACTTTTAACCATTCTGGCGATGCGGTGTCGTAATCACCGATCAGCAAGTCGGTTACCACTATGCCTGGGCTTAAGGTGTTGACTTGCACTTGAGTGCCTTTTACTTCTTTTTGCAGGGATTTATTTAAGTAAGTGACCGCGCGTTTAGTGGCACCATAAATCGCCATACCTGGTTGAGTGGCGCCGTTACTGCCAAAACCTTCCATATTCCATATTTGACCATGATTTTGGGCTTTCATGCCTTTAAGTGCCACACTGGTGGCGAGGATCACGCCAGTTAAATTAGTATTAATAATATTACTGATGTCGCTGACGGCTTGCTGTTCCAAAGGCTTACGTGGCAAGCTCATACCAGCATTATTTATCCAAATATCGATACTAGTATAGGTTTTCACGGCATGTTGCCACAGTGCCTCTAAATGCTCATGTTGCTGAACATCACAGGCAATGCCAGTGACGTTAGTTTGGCCATATTGGCTAGCTAAATCAGCGACGACAGCATCAACTTGATCTTGCTTACGAGCAGTGATCACAACCTTGCAGCCGCGTTTCAAAAAATTCTCAGCTAAACCTCGGCCAATGCCACGGGTACTACCTGTTATAATGACTGTTTTCATTTTTGCTCCGTAAAAAGTTTAGGCACAATACATTGGTACCAGTGCCAGTAAGATACTTATTGTTATAACTTTAATACAAATGTAAGCTTGGTGATAGTGTAAATTTTCCATAGGACAACTAATGACAACTGTTTTTCCAGTGGGCAGTGTGGCTCACACCCTAATGCAATTACGCGGTACTTGGCACGATAGTGTTGAGTTGTTTAATTTAGACGGCTCACCCTTAATTGACGATACCCAAGCGGGTAGTGGCACACCAGGTTTGTCGCCTTTTGATAATATTGTGTACATCGACTTTGATGGTTTAAATTTTAAAATCACTAATGTGCATTTTCGTGGACGTCCGGCGCTAGCCAAGACTTTTACCGGTAAGTTAGTCGATGGATTATTAGTCTTTGATCCTATGGGGCCGGGTAGTTATGAGAATGTCGGTATGTCTGGCGGGCCGGGAATTTTAACCTTTACTGCCAGACAGCTAAATCAGGCAACTAATGTCTATATGGAGCCTGACTTTATTATAGTAACCGCACCTGGCCATCGTACTCGCCATACTGTGTTATATCGCAATGGCCAAGCTACACGGACGCTGACAGCGAAAGGGGTGCGTTTGTCGCCCAGCTGTACTAAGCGCCATGAATTAGATCCCAGAGGGCTAGTGGGCGATGTACATGAAGCGCAGTTTCAAGCCAGTATTTGGCAACACTTGGTTTAACCATTAGATAGAGCATAAAAAAACGCGACTAAATCGCGTTTTTTTGTGCTTTTAATATGGTGTTATATACCTGTTTAATTAGGCAATAATCACGTCTTTTGAATTAACCGAGTCGGTGGTTAAGGTATCAACCTGTTGTTCAAATTCATTTTTAACACTGGCTTTTTTGATTGGTGCAACCGTAGGCATTTGCTCAAATACCCAACCATCACCGTCAATTAGGGCTTGTCGTCTGCCCGGAGAGGCAATGGTTAACACTTTTTTGCCCTGATGTTCGTCACGAGCTTTAGTATCAATTTGCCAACCTTTTTCTTCGATCAATTTACGTCGCGCCATACGGAAGGTACTCATAAATTTATCTGACTTCACTGATACCTCGTTGGCCAAGGTTTCCGGTAAATAATAGGGCTGAGAGTCTTGCACTATGGTGGCATCTTCTAACAAGATGGTTTTTAGACGTTTTAATGAACCTTTGTCAAACAATCTTGATTTAAAGAAACTTCTGAATTGCCACGCAAAAGTACGGGTGGTATGTTCATCAACTGGGGTATTGGCATCAAACATAACAATGTGCCAACCAGGTCGGATATCAATTTGTATTCTGACTATCATGCCGGGCAAATGCCATTCGGGATGAACTTTGGTTTCTTGTTTGTCTTTACGTAAAAAATTACGCCAGCCTAAAAAGCCACCTTTTAATTGTGGCGGATACATAACGTTAGTGGATTTTCCCCACCATTCATGTTTTTCCACATCTTCAATAAAGTTGTCTTCAGCGGTACTTGGGTAACCAAATACTGGGTGTACAAAAGAGGCATGGGCGATATCAATCCCGTTTTCAACCACACGAGAGGCTTCGGCTTTCCAGCTAAATTCAGTTTTTAGTCCGCGCCAATTTTCATCACCAAATTCTGGTAAGGGTGGAATAGGGAAGCGCTCTTCAGCGGGTAAGTCGCCCATAAATACCCAAATCATGCCGTATTTTTCTTCTACGTCGTAGGCATCTACTTTGAATCGTTTAGGTACTTGGAACTCGTCACCTTCAGAAGGGATTTTTTGGCATTTGCCTGAGCCGTTATATTCCCAGCCATGATAAGGACATACCACACAGTCGCGTTTTTCATTAACCCAACCACCAGAGAGGGAGCCGCCGCGGTGCAAACAAACATCGGCCATGCATTTTACTTTGCCTTCTAGATCACGGAATAAAACCAGATTTTGCCCCACTAATTTGGTTTTTACGGGTTTGTCTTTAACCGTTTCTGACCATTCTGCAACGTACCACAAGTTCATTAACATGGTCGCTATCCCCTTAATTATTAAGTTTTTTGTATCCTACGTTTTGCCACAGTAGGTGGCTCGTAATACGTAAATTTTAATTATAATGACTTAAATCTCTGTATACATATGTGTTAATGATTTAGCACTTTTTATAAATATTAATTTTGTACAAACTATCTTCGTAAGCTCATTTATCTTAAGTGATAGTTAGCTAGTTACAAGTAATTAGATGTAATGTCATAATAATATATCATTTGAGCCGGGTTTAGCAAAACATTTGGCAGAATTATCTGGCTAGACTGCTTGTTAAAACAAGTGAAGCTGTTTTTCATTATGAATGCAATGATATAATTATATGTCATTTGTTTTATGCCGATGGCTTGGGTATTATCCCGCACTCTGTTTAACACAATATAAAATTTTGCAGTACTTCGCCCAAGCTTATCTCACAGTGTATGGCGATAAAAACTGAACAGCGATAATTAGACTGAGGTAGTAATGTCACAATATAAAATTTGGGAATGTCAGGTTTGTGCTTGGATCTACGATGAAGCCAAAGGCTGTCCAGCAGAAGGCTTAGCATCTGGTACTCGATGGGAAGACATCCCTAATGATTGGGTTTGCCCTGAATGTGGTGTCGCTAAAAGCGATTTTGAGATGATAGCAATCAGTGACGCCATTCCAGCAAGTTCTATAGTTAAAAACCCTGTGACTGCAACCAATGAGGTGTATGAATACAGTATTTGGGAATGTCAGGTTTGTGCTTGGATTTATGATGAATCATTAGGCTGGCCAGCAGATGGCATTGCTCCTGGTACTAAGTGGCAAGATATTCCAGCAGACTGGGTCTGCCCGGAGTGTGGGGTTGAAAAATCAGATTTTGAAATGCTCGAAACTAAACGGGTGCAAGTCACAACTGAACACGCTGCCTCTTCAGTTTCCACAGTTGAAGTCGCCGTTAGCGCTGAGTCAGAGTTAAACGCTTTTGATCCATCACAAGCGCCTATTGTAATTATTGGTAGTGGACTCGCGGCCTATAACTTGGTTAAAGAGATCCGTAAAACTGAGCTAAACACCGCGATTTACTTGTATACCATCGATGACGGCAGCTTTTATTCTAAGCCTTTGTTATCTACCGGTTTTGCTAAAAACAAGACAGCCGCTGAACTTGCCAGTCAAAGCGCCGAACACATGGCTGAGCAGTACAAAGTGCAAATTCATATTTTCAGCCAAGTGACTGCGGTTGATACCACAAACAAGTCCATTACTGTGGGGCAAAATGGCTCACAAGCCTATAGCAAACTCGTGTTTGCCACTGGGGCAAGTTGTATTCAGCCACCACTAACAGGCAATGGCTTGCAGCATGTTTATAGCGTTAACAATTTATTGGATTACGCAAAATTTAGAACTATTGCTAAACATAAGAAAAAGATCCTGATCATTGGTGCAGGTTTAATTGGCAGTGAATACGCCAACGACTTGCTGCAAGCGGGTTATCAGATTGATGTGGTTGATCCTATGCCAAGCGTATTAACAAGTTTATTGCCCCAGCAGGCCTCACTATCGGTTGAAAATGCCTTACGTAAAGCGGGCGCCAATTTCCATTTTGGTACCGTAGTTAAGCAAATTGAGCAACACCAATCCGGCATCATCGCCACATTAGAAAACAATACCCAAATTCAAGCTGATCTGGTGTTATCCGCCATCGGTGTAAGGCCTAATATCAGCCTAGCAAAAGCGGCTAACATTCGCGTAGAACGTGGCATTGTGACCGATAAAAGCTTGCAAACCAGTGTTACCGACGTCTATGCCATTGGTGATTGTGCCCAAGTTGAAAATCACGTGTTGTTTTACATCTTGCCCTTAATGGCTCAGGTGCGTGCCTTAGCTAAAACCTTAGCGGGTGAAAAAACTCTAGTGAGTTATCCCGCCATGCCGGTGATGGTAAAAACCACGCTATTTCCGGTGGTGGTTAATCCACCTGCCAGACAAAGCGACGGCAGTTTGGTGGCTGGAACTTGGGTAATAGAGCAGCAGTCTGAACGGGGTATTAAAGCGGTTTACCGACAAGGAGAGCAAGTTTTAGGTTTTGCATTAACGGGCGATCAAGTAAGCGCCAAAGTCCAACTTGAAAAACTCTGTCCTACCATAATGAACTGAGCCTAATAGATCATTGTTAAAAACAAAACGCCACATCATATTGTGGCGTTTTTGTTAAGCTAGTTAGCTTGTCGCTGCGTTATTTGTATCTAAGCACCGAAAAACCGCCAGTGAGCTGCTCAAGTTGTGCACTTTGCAAAAAGCTTTTGGCTTTGTCATCACCTTTTAAATAAGCATCCAAAAAGGTAGTTGAGCTGGCATTTAACATGGTTAATGCGTCTTGTTGAGGGGCGACATCCCGTTCAGGACGACAGATCAAATTCCCCAAATAATGATCAGCACCTTGGGTGACTAAAGCATATTTATCGTGGGGCAGGGCAGTTTCAAAGGACATCAGGTGTAATTGCCATTCAGTAAAAAAATGGCTATCCACGTCCCAGGTGCCGGTAGATACAAAAGTTGGCGTACTTAAGTTCTGCCAACTTTGTGCGGTAATTTCTTCAAACATAGGGCCAGGCGGAGAAATCGCCACTATGGCCTTGACTCTGTCGTCACCATAAAAATGATAGAGTTTATCATCGGTATTGTAGGTGCCAGCGCCACCAAACTGTTGGGCGGTAAAGGCACCAAAGGAATGGCCTACTAGCGCGATGTTGTTAATGTCACCTTTGCCCTTGAGCTTAGGATAGCTAGTTTCAAGCTGAGTGTAATGGTCGATTAAAAAGGTAAAATCTTTGACTCTGTGTTCAATCAAAGCAAAGTTGCCATAACGTAAACTATTAAAAATACCACTGGCCATTGAGCAGCAATCTCGATGATTTGGCGCGATAACCACATAACCATGACTCACCCAAAAAGTGATCAATTGATCGTATTTATCTTTAGTTGACCAATTGCCGTGAGAGAAAAACAAGACAGGGTAATCTTGCCCTTGCTCAGGAAAAAACACACTAAGTTCAAGTTCGCGTTCATTATCACTTTTAGATTCAGGCACAGAAAACAACAGTGATCGCCCGGTAACCACAGTTAAAGGGCCAACCTCTATATGAGGAATGAGAGCCAGTTGTTTTTGGTCTGCGTCTAGAGCTTGTGCGCTTGGCAATACGGGCTCACTACAAGCCACAATTAAGCAAGTAATGAATAGGGCGACACTCGTTTTTATTGCAGTTTTTAACATGGAGTTAGTGCCTTATGGATGACTATTACCTGTTTGAGCTTGTACAAATGTGGCGAGATCCAGCGCGCCTTGCACAGGGATTTCTAGCGGGATGACATGGCCAATATTGGGATAAATAATCTTTTGTACTGAAGGACTAGCAGTGAGTTTTTTCATAAACAGCGCAACATGCTCAACCGGTAATTGTGGGTTTTCTTCACCCCACATCACTAGCGTGGGTGCCGTTATTTGCGCCAACAAAGGTGTAATGTCATTTTTATCGTAACTACTCATGCGTTCATACTCAGCCATACGATTACCGTCGCGGCGATACATATCAAAAAATTCAGTCAGTAGCTCTGGGGTGACTAAGCTATCGTCGATAATGGGAGCTTTAAGAAATGCTTCAAATAGTCCCTCTGGCAATAAATAGAAAATAAAACCACCCCAACTGGGTAAGGTACGATCCATGTATTTATTAGAGGTTTTAGGCATGCCCGGTGCATTCATTAATACTAGGCTTTGTATACGTTCAGGATGGGCTGCCGCAAAGGTGTAAGCTATCCCTGCGCCGGTCGATGAGCCCACTATACTGGCTTGTTGAATGGTTAAGTGATCCAACAAACCAGCGACTAAATCACTACTACGCTGCCGAGAATAGTCATGACTGGGATCAGGTCCCGTCAGACCATGACTAGTCAAATCAAAACGCACAACAGTGAAATCATGTTTGAGTACATCAACCCAAGGTTGCCATTGGCGCATGGTATAAAAGTGGGAGTGGATCAAGACTAAGACAGGGCCTTGCCCCTCAACTTTATAACGTAGTTTTACCCCGTCGATATCAACGGTTTGCAAGTTATCACCGCCATAACGACGTTCAAGTTCGTCAACAGGAATATCACGGTAAACAATCAATACCCATAAAACATAGACAACAACGACGATGGCTAGCAGCTTTAAAGGAAAGGTAATAATCTGCCTGGCTCTCATTTTGTAGCCTCTTGTGTCGCTCCTGTTGTGCTCGTCGAAAAATGCTTAAGTGTTGTTATCAGGCTCAAAACAAAGATGATTTCAGCAAAGTTACCAGCAAGAAATCCCCAGGCTTGGGTGGCCGATGCGCCATTGACCACAAAAATAAACAGCGCGCCTAAAAACAGTATTTTCCAGCCACTTTTTCGCCATAAATATCCTGCCAGTATCAAAGTCACTATATTCGTGACTATGGTAGCCATAGGCGCAGATGAATTGGCATTAGACATACGAGTGATGCCAAAGGCGCTTTTTTCCACTAGTTGTAAGTTGACGAGTTCATGACTGATGCCATACGCCAAAGCGCTAATGGTGACGAGCAGACAAAAAGCAAAAAACAGGGGGCTTTTTCCAAGTGCGATGCCACTTTGGCGAATAATCGCGTAGGTAAATAAACTCAAAAACGGCAGCACTAATACATGTAGATAAAAACGTGGAATATTAATGGTGGCAAACCAGCTTTCTTGTATAAACCAATAACCGCTTGCGACCACGAGGTTGTCGTAGGTCATGCCACACAGCAGAGCACAGATAAATACGCGAGGCAGTTGTATGATGGCTTGTTTGGGCAGTGGCATTTTTAACAAATACACTAATAAACACAGATCAATAAGTGCAAAGCTTAAATTTAACAGTGAAATCACGTGGTTTATCCCCAGTTGTTATCTTTTTAGTAAGACCATTACAAATCAAGTAGGCGACGCTTTCAAGTAAATATTATATTGTTATAACATTAGCTTATTTTTTTGTAGCTGCTTTAAGTCATAAATTGAGCTCAACTTTGGCTGCTACACCCTGCATGTAGTAATACACTTGGCAAAAAAGAAGATTTATTTTGCTCATTATCGAATAGGGAAGGGGCATTATCTCGATAATAAATTCAACTCCCATTTTCGTCCTAATAGGCAAACATAGATTACCTCTTTGCGATGAGTTGGAAATATGGAAATATAACAAACTCGAATTAAGCTCATGCTTAGTTAATAAAAGTAAACTATAAAAAAGGGAAATTAGTATGAATGCTCAACCATGGCTTGCTGCTGTTGAACTACAGGGAAAAAATGTCACGCTAGTTCCACTCACAAGCGACCACGCTGCAGCCTTAGTCGACGCCGCGTCTGATGGCGAGTTATGGAATTTATGGTATACCAGTGTGCCAAGGGAAAACTCAGTTAAAAGCTATATTGAGTTTGCCCTAGCGCAACAAAACTTAGGTAGGGCACTTGCCTTTGTAGTGATTGAAAATGCCAGTCAAAAAATCATTGGTTCGACACGTTTTTGTAATGCGGATCCCGCCAATAGAAGAGTCGAAATTGGTTATACCTGGTACGCCAAAAGCTTTCAAAAAACGGTGGTTAATACTGAATGTAAACACCTGCTGTTGAGTTATGCATTTGAAGCGCTACAAGCCATAGCGGTAGAGTTTCGGACTCATTGGCATAATCAAAATTCACGTAATGCCATTGCCCGTTTAGGCGCGAAACAAGATGGCATATTGCGTAATCATCAAGTGATGGCCGATGGCAGTTATCGAGATACCGTGGTGTTTTCCATTATTAACAGTGAGTGGTTAGCGGTGAAAGCGGGGTTAGTGTTTAGATTAAATTCCCAATCTTAAGTCAAAAAGACTTATTTTGTATTGTTGAGATTAATTGTTTCGCTACGGCATTTTTGGTAATTTCCATTCCTTAAAAAACGCTATGTATTAAGAATCAAATCAGAATGAAACTTGCCGCTTTAATTCAGCCAACCATCAATCAACAAATTGACTCTTTATATCAGGTTTTTTCAACACTTACTGAAGCTGAACAAACGACCTTAATTATATTGGCTGTGGTGTACAAACCTATTGGGCAATTAAAGTTAGATCTGCTTATCGATAATTTAGCCAGTAGAGGCTTTTTAATTGGGGGAAAAAAGGACTTTTTACTCACTAAAGCGTGCAAGGAAAAACTCACCAAACACGCCTTATTGATCCCTAACCGAGAAGGTTTGCAACTCAATAAGTTACTGGCAAACCGTCTAAGCGCAGAGATTGAGCAATACTCTCATTTATTTGCCCTAGCAAGGCAGAGTAAAACCCCGTCGACCTTTATCGAGATTATCAAAGCCGCCGAACAGGTTGTGCCGGTGGTGAATAGTTATAATTGGCAAAACAAAGTGGTCGATAGGCACAGAGTCATTCGCGATCTGTATTTTTTGAACTTTACTGACAAGTTTGCTGCGGCCTTTGAGTTTAATAAAAACCCACAAGTTGTTGATCATGCACAAAATCTCATCCTGCTTGAAATTCTGTTTTTACCTTTTGATTTAAGCAGATTTTTACAATTACCCGCCGACTTGCAATACCAAGCCTTTGCGACCTTGATCAGAACCTTTCAAATGCAAGGGCAAAGTCTTTTTTATCCTGTGCAATTATTAGAGCAAGTGTGCGCAGCCCATGCAGACGCAAGCAGCTCCCTAGACTATATCGACTGTCAGCATTTGCTGGCTGAGCAGTATTTGTATCAACTGCGTTTTGATGATTTTAAGCTTGTACAACTTAACCAAGATCTCAGCAGTTATGGTTTGCAGTTACAAGGCAGCTATTGCTTTTTAACGGGC
>NZ_LSNE01000003.1:1183060-1197730 GCF_001565895.1 Paraglaciecola hydrolytica | reverse complement strand
CCCCGAAAGCCATTGTCTATTTTGAACAAGCCATAGTGGCTAAAAACAAAGTGGCTAAACGCAAAAAACAATATCTCAATGAGGTATTGGGGTATTTTTATAAACTGGCCTTGCTAGTGCATGCCAACCAAGTGGATGTGAATAGCTTTACTACAGCCCTGCAACAAGTTGAATTTGAAGAAGGTGATCGTAAAGTTAACAGCGATTTTTACCATCTTGGACAGAGCCTTGTTAGACCGATTGACTGTTTGTCCAATGGGCTAAAATATAATATCAATATTAAATACAGCAGCGTTGAAGCAGAGATTGACTACTTCTCTCATCAACTCAGTTATTTTAATTATTTATTGGCCCATCTGTGGTGTAATAAGGCCAAAGCCCCCGCATTGGCTAAGTTAGCCGTAAATTATCAGGCTAACTTTAATCAACTGGCTTACCCCTTATTTGCTCAGCTATGTGAGCAAATGGCTGCGTTCTTCGGTAACAAAGAGAGTAATAAAGAAAGCAATAAAAAGCCGGAGTTAAAACACGCATCAAGCTTAATTGATGTCTCCAGCCTGATTACGACCAAGTCAGAATGGGACTTAGCCCTCGATAAACTTATTGCGCTCAATCCAAACAACGAAAAAAATCCATCACAGACAAAAGACACGCCAAGCAAACCTGTGCGTTTAATTTGGGAATATGAGGCCAGTTATGGTCACCGTTTAACGGCCCGTGAGCAAAAACTAAGTAAATCAGGCTGGAGCAAAGGCCGCACTGTGGCACTAAAACGCCTAAAAGAAGAAACCGAGTTATTCGACTACCTCAGTGACAGCGATGAAAATATGTGCCGCGTGATAGAGGTTTATCAAAGTTGGGGTTATTACGCAAAAACCGAATATAGCTTGCAGGGCTTGTCTGCACTGCAAGCGGCAGTGGGCATAGACAACTTATATCACTGTGACGACTTAGAACAAAACATTGAGATCATCAAACGTGAACCGGAATTATTAGTCAGCCAACAAGGCGAGCAATTGTGTTTAAGTATTGCCGATTTACCCGCCGACTTTGACGAATACGAGGGCCAAAGTGCATACGATTTTAAGGCGATTAACGATAGGCAATATCAGCTCACGGTGTTTTCGCCTGAGCATATCAAGGTGGCCGAGATCATTGGTGAGTCGGGTTTGTTAATTCCGCTCAGCGCCAAGCAAAAAGCCCTTGAAGGCATAGCCGCCATTGCCTCGTTTTTAAATATTCAATCGGACATTACCGAGCTGGATACCGGCCTAGAAAACCATGAATGTGATAGCAATTTGGTGGTGAATATTCAGCCCACCCAACACGGCCTCGCCTTTACTTGTGTGGTCATGCCCTTTGGCGAACAAGGACCGGCCTTTAAACCTGGTGTGGGTAATGCCAGTTTAACCACCGACATCAACGGCAAACGTTTGGCCACTCAACGCGACTTAATATACGAAGAAAGTTTGCTCGATCAACTCGATAAGGCTTGCCCGGCTTTTTTAAATATGCCGGATAACAGCTTAGTAGTAGACGACTTACAAAGCGCACTAGAAACCCTTGAGCAGCTAGAAATTGCCATTAGCCAAGCCGCATTTGCCTTAGTATTGCGCTGGCCCAAGGGCAAAAAAATAACTTTAACTAAAAAGCTCGACAGTCAGCATTTGCAACTGGCCTTTAGTCAAAAAAATGAGTGGTTTGATATTAGCGGTGAGCTGCAAATAGACAATGAACAAGTCCTTGAACTGCGTAAATTGCTAGAATTGGTGAGAACCAGTAATGGTCGTTTTATCGAACTGGGCGCAGAGCAAATACTTACCTTGTCTGATGACTTACGCCATAAACTCGAACTCATCAATCAAGTCACCGACGACGGAAAGTTTCACCCCTTAGCCAGCTTGCAAATGGAAGAAGCCACCAGTGGCATGCGCATGAAAACCCTGCATGCCTGGGATGAGCAAACCCAAAAAATGCATCAAGCCAATAAGATTAAACCGCTTATTCCATCTACCTTTCAAGCACAGTTACGTACTTATCAGTTAGAAGGTTTTGACTGGGCCTCGCGCCTAGCGCATTGGGGGGCAGGGGCCTGTTTAGCCGACGACATGGGCTTGGGTAAAACCCTACAAGCCCTGGCTATTTTACTGGCGCGCGCCAGCAATGGCCCAAGTTTAGTGATTGCGCCTACCTCTGTGTGTTTTAACTGGCAACAAGAAGCGCTCAAGTTTGCGCCTACGCTGAATATCAAACTCTTTGCCGACTCGACCAATACCCTGCAACGTGAAAGTTTGTTAAATGACTTAAACCCCTTTGATTGTGTGATCATCAGTTACGGTCTGCTGCAACGGGAAAGTGACATACTCAAACAAGTGCGCTGGCACACCATAGTCGCCGATGAAGCCCAAGCCCTGAAAAACCCCTTGGCCAAACGCACCAAAGCCGCCTATGCCTTAAAAGGCGATTTTAAGATGATCACCACAGGCACCCCCATCGAAAATAACTTAAGTGAACTATGGAGTTTGTTCCGTTTTATTAATCCGGGTTTACTTGGCAACATCAAACGCTTTGCTGAACGTTTTGCCCTGCCCATTGAAAATGTTAAAGAAGATCCACTGGCCGCGCGCAAAGCCAGCCAAGGGCTAAAAACTTTGATCCAACCTTTTATTTTACGGCGCATGAAAAACCAAGTATTAAAAGAATTGCCCTCGCGCACCGACATTAATATTCGGGTAGAAATGAGTCAAAAAGAACGAGACTTTTACGAAGCCCTACGACTTAACGCCATCGACAATATTAGCCAAAACGACCAGCAATCTAACGTCGGCGAACAGCGCATTAAGATGCTCGCCGAACTGGTTAAACTGCGCCAAGCTTGTTGCAATCCTAAATTAGTATTGGCCGAAACCGACATCCCCAGCGCCAAACTCGCCGCCTTGGATGAATTACTCGATGAGCTAAGACTCAACAATCACAAAGCACTGATTTTTAGTCAGTTTGTCGGGCATTTACAGTTAATCAAACAGCACCTCGAAACCAAAGGCTTTAGTTATCAATATCTCGACGGCTCCACCCCACAAAAACAACGCCAAGAAAGCGTTAATGCTTTTCAAAGTGGGGAAGGGGATATTTTTTTAATTAGCTTAAAAGCCGGTGGCTCAGGGCTAAATTTAACCGCCGCCGACTACGTGATCCACATGGATCCGTGGTGGAACCCAGCAGTCGAAGAACAAGCCTCCGACCGCGCCCACCGCATAGGTCAAACCCGACCAGTAACCATCTATAGGCTGATTACCCAAAACACCATAGAAGAAAAAATTGTCGCCCTGCACCAGCATAAAAGGGATTTAGCGGATAATTTATTAGAGGGTAACGAAGCCGTGACTAAGTTGTCAGTGGCTGACATGCTGAATCTGCTTAAAGAAACGTTTTAACAAGGCGTAAACCTGTTCCTGTTGTAGGAGGGGCTTCAGCCCCGAAGCTTTTGTTTTATCGCTACGCCACAGGGCATGGCCTGCGGCCACGAAGACTATGCGCTGCTCGCACTGAGCATTCGCGTTGCTCACCGTCATCCATGACGTTTTTGTCTCACATCCGTGAGAGCCAGTTACTCTTTCTTCTACAGCCAAGAATAGAGTAACCAGAAAGAGGCCGCTCTCCAGCATTGCTCTATTCCCGTCATACCTTTGATTAAAACAGGTCGTGAATACGCGCTCCCGGCGCGGAGTCACTCATTATGCATCCATGCATAATACCCTGTTTTAATCTGCGGCATTCGGGGAGCAATGAGTCGAGAGGAAGGCATCGCTGCGCGACAGAGCATGACCTGCGGTCATTGAGACTATGCGCTGCGCGCTCTGAGCATTCGCGTTGCTCACTGTCATCCATGACGTTTTTGTCTCACATCCGTGAGAGCCAGTTACTCTTTCTTCTACAGCCAAGAATAGAGTAACCAGAAAGAGGCCGCTCTCCGGTAAGATCAGCAAATAAGGATCAGCAAATAAGACACCCATCTTTAAATAGCAAAAAAATAGTTTTATCCTAAACTCTAAGGTAATCGCTTAACCAAGGATGGTCTGTCATGCCTCAGTCACGTAAAACTCAAATCAGCTTAACCGATACTCCTTATTACCATTGCGTTTCCCGTTGTGTTCGTCGTTCATTTTTGTGCGGTGAAGATAAATTCACCGGGCAAAGTTACGAACATCGCCGTGGTTGGGTTGAAGAGCGTTTGTTGTTTTTGGGGACTGTTTTTGCCATTGATATCGCGGCTTTTGCGGTGATGAGTAATCATACGCATGTGGTGCTGTGTGTGGATAAAGCCTTAGCACAAAGCTGGTCGTTGGAAGAGGTGTTAGTGCGTTGGCACTCTTTGCATAAAGGTACGTTGTTGACTAACAAATACCTTGATCCAGAACAACGCACAATGATGAGTGAGTCTGAGTTAATTGCAGTTACAGAAACCGTCACTATTTACCGCCAACGTTTGTATGACATCAGTTGGTTTATGCGCAACCTCAATGAATACATAGCCCGCGAAGCCAATAAAGAAGATGAATGTACCGGCAGATTTTGGGAAGGGCGATTCAAATCACAAGCTCTTTTAGATGAATCAGCCGTACTAGCTTGTATGGCTTACGTCGACTTAAACCCTATTCGAGCTAAGATGGACACCACACCAGAAACCTCAAAACACACCAGTATTCAGCAGCGTATCCACGCACTAATTCAAGGTGAGCAACCCAATCAACTCATGCGCCTTGTGGGCAATCACAGAGTAAATATGCCTAAAGGCATCGCTTATAGTCTGATTGATTATTGTGAATTGGTTGATACAACAGGCCGGTGTATTCGAGAAGACAAAGCTGGACAAATTGACCCCGGCCAAAGTCCCATTCTTGAACGTTTAGGCATAAATTCCGATCAATGGCTAACGCTCACTACAGAGTTCGAAAAACACTTCTCTAATGCTGTGGGCAGTGAACACATGCTGCAACAATTCAAACAACACACCCACCATCAACGAATACGCGGCATGGGCAAAGCCAAAGCCTTATTTAAAGCAGCGTAAACCGCAAGAAAAACTGCACCCTGACACCACTCACAACACTCGTTGACCAACGCGGCTGCTTGGGATTTAGTAATGCACTTTTTTATCCTCGAATTAAGCTAGGTTACGCACAAAATCTGCACGTAGCCTGCATCAACTCGCTTTATTTTGAGAAATTTAGATAACTTAGTATCGCCAGGAAATAATCGAAGATTTCGTTTATAAAAATGGCTGTCTTTTTAACCTTCGGTCTTTTTATTAGAAGAAAGTTTGATGGAATTTGAGATAGCTGTTGAAACAAAGTTGAAAGATAGAACTTGGTTGCAAGAACAATTTGCCCCTGAGATTACTGCAATAAATGAAGAATCAATTTACCCTTATCAATTTGAGTTTGGAAAACATAAAAAATAGAATCAAATGAGTCTATGCTTTTTAACTTCTCCGATTATCAATTCGAAGAAATTTTTTTTACTGCGACTCCGACTTACCCGATTTTATTAGTGCCTTGTCAAATGTCCTAACAGGACGTTAGGACAAGGTGAGGTGAGTATAGGGACGTACTCTCCGCGCCGGTTTGATCAACAAGGTACTGATAAAATTGGAATAGTAAGTTGGTTGGAGCCGGCTTCTTTCTGGTTACTCTTTCTCAGCTGTTTGGAGAAAGAGTGACTGGCGTGTCATGGATGACATGTCATACCCGCAATGGATTGCGGTCGCGTAGCGATGCCTTGTCGCGAAGCGATATCTTTGTGGCCGAAGGCCATGTCTGATAAGTGCAGCGCATGCTTTGTGCACAAAGTGCATGCCCCGTCGCGAAGCGATGCCCCGTCGCGAAGCGATAATCTCTGTGTACGAAGTGCACATTCCTGAATAAGCGCAGCGCATGCCCCGTCGCGAAGCGATGCCTTTGTCGCGTAGCGATATCTTGGTGGCCGCTGGCCATACTTGAAAAATACCGTGATAGAGAGCACCTCTTTGCTTTCAAAAATATTTTACCAATTTCAGCCACATGCTAACCTCGTAAAACTGGGCAACTGAATTTAATTAGAGCATTTCATGAAAATCACCAAGATTGTTTTACCGACATTTATTTGCATACTTTTAGTGTCGGGATTTGGGGTGGCGGCTAAAACCCAGGATAGCTTTGTGCTAGGGGTGGTTGCCGATTGTCAGTATGCCGATCAAGCAGATAAAGGGTCTCGGCTTTATACCACTTGTCCGGTAAAATTGACGCAAGCGGTCAATGATTTTAATACCCACTCTCTTGTATCTGTTATTCATCTTGGTGACTTTATAGACAAGGATTTTACTAGCTTTGCCACAGTGCTTGATATCAGCAAAGCGCTAAACACGCCGTTTTATCACGTCTTAGGTAATCACGAATTTTCAGTGGATGACCAGTACAAAATGCAAATAGCCACGTTGCTCAATATGCCAGCACGATATTATAGTTTTGACATTGATAATTGGGTGTTCATTGCCTTAGATGGTAATGACGTAAGTACTTATGCTTGGCCTAAAACCAGTGAGAAACACCAACAAAATATGGCGCTTTATGCGTCTAAATATAGTGCGCAGAAAACTTGGAATGGTGCCATAGGTGAAGAGCAATTGGCATGGTTAAAACAACAATTGGACTGTGCACACGGCAATAATAAAAACGTAGTATTGCTTAGTCATTTTCCGGTTTACCCAGAAGACCAACATAATTTATGGAACAGCGCAGAGGTATTAGCCATGATTGATCACTATCCCAATGTAAAAGCGTGGTTCAATGGGCATAATCATGTGGGTAACTATGGACTTAGAAATGGTGTACATTTTGTGACATTTAACGCCATGTTGGATACGCCTGAAACCGCATACAGTCTTGTGGAATTTAGTAAAGACAATATAAAAATTGAAGGTGTTGGCAAACAACCGTCAATGGTATTGTCGGTAAAATAGACTTTATATTGACATAAATTTTTAGACATTGCGTTTTACCATTGTGGTGATTTTGTTTTAGTTAAAACCCAACTTTTTGTTAGACTCATACCATTAAGTTTGTAAATACCAAGGAGCAATTGTGAATTTAAACAGGAGACAATTTATGGCGGCGAGTGCGGCGAGTGCGGCGACGTTAGCGACAGCCAGTGCTGTAGGTGCTGGAATAGAGGCTAATACCGGCCAGGTGGTGCACACCGTTTATTTTTGGTTAAAAAATCCAGATTCTGTGGCCGATCGTGATGCGCTGATCGCGGGTTTAAAAACCTTAAAACAGGTACCAGAAGTGAAATCTTTGCATGTCGGTGTGCCTGCCAATACCGAAAAACGTGACGTGGTAGATAACAGCTTTAGTGTATTTGAACTGATGTTTTTTGATGACTTGGCAGGGCAGAGTACCTATCAGCAACATCCGATTCATTTAGCCTTTGTAGAAAATTGCTCGCACTTGTGGGACAAGGTCGTGGTACACGATTCATTAACTGTTTAATCTATTGATCAAGTTTAAATAGGCTCCTCAGGAGCCTATATTGTTTTACAGATGGCCTATTCTTCGCTGGTTAAATACTGCTTAACAACTAAATATTTTAACTCAGTATCCCCCGCATTTTTAATGCCGTGCATCTGCCAACTTGGGCAATAAAAGCTCGTCATAGGGCCTGCGGTACGAGTTTCTCCGTCTAAATAAAATTCTGCTGTGCCTTCAAGCACTAAAAAAAACTCATCTTCTGCGTGTTTATGCGGGGCATGGGTTGCTTGCTGGGGGGCAACCACGCTGAGTTTTAAGGTTTTACCATTTGCGAATTGTTTGTCAGCGAACCAATATTGGTAACCGACTTTTGTTTCTACAGTTTTACTCATATCAAAGCTGTTGACGGCTTCATCAATACTGTAGTGTTTTGTGGCGGTATCTTTTGCCAATGCCACAGGCGCTGCTAACACACTTGTTAGCAGCCAGATTGCTAGTGCAGTGTACTTAGACGAGCCAATGTTGTTGTGTTTAGCACCCATAATATCTCCGATAAAATTGTCTTTTTAAATAGCAAAATTAAGAACTAAAGATCACCACTATCAGCGCAAATACCACTCCGCCAGTAGCGATTTTAAGACCATTTTTATAGGTCATGGCCCTGGGCATAAACATCAAAAATGAGGAGATCACAAAAAATAATAAACCCAGACCAAAGGTGATATTAAGAAAAAACAAGGGGCTGTTGGTATTGGCTTTATGCAGTTTAACTAACTTGGCCAGTGGCGCGGGATAGTCTTTTTTAGTGACTTTGGCGATACCCGTGGTTTTATCATATTCACCCTCATTAAAAACGATGTTTTGTGGAGTTTCTGCTTCCACTTTAAATTTGCGGAGTTTTAAATTTTGGCCAAGATCTTTGCTGCTTAAATTTGGCGCTAACTGATGCTCGCTTACATAGTCATATTTTAAAAAATCGGTAGTGCGAAAAATTAATAAAACGCCGCTAACTGAATAAACTGCCATGATCCCCGCGAGGAAAAAGCCTAACCAACGGTGATATTGTCTGAAACTATTGTGAAATTTTGCTGATGCCATCGTTTTCTCTAAATTAAAGTTGTTGATTAAATTTTTTACTGCTTTACTGCTAAGAGCAGCGTTGCTGCGACTTACCGCGATATTTAACCATACACATCGAAGGATGTCTGAGAGTTTTACACTTCTTTGCAATTCAAGATGTCGTACCGTTGTTTAAAAATCGTAGATGCCACGCAGATAATAAAAACCGCCACTCAATCCTATGGGGGAGGTGGTGGGGTAGAGTGAACCAGCAACATTGGCGTAGGGGTTAATGTCGGCGCGATTATCCAACAAGTTTTTAGCGCCAAGTGATACCCTGAACCCTCGGCTAAGGTGATAACTTAGGTCAACATCTAGGGTGATTTCTGCGCCTGCATAAATGTCGTAACCTGCAGCGGCATTGAGATGATCTTCATAAAACGAAGAATAATAGTTGAGCCTAAAATAACTACTGAATCGTTCGAAGGTTTGCTCAAAGCTAAAATTGGCGCGATGTTGGGGTAGGTTGTCTTCAATCATTTGAATACGTTGTGGGCTTAAATTACTTTCCATTACCACAGTGCCATCTGTATCGGTTTGCGGGTATAAATTAACATTATCAACCTGGGTATCGGTCCAGTTATAGCTAAAAATGATGCGCGTACGGATGTCAAAAATATGGGTGTCATAGTGCATCACAAAATCAAGACCTTGTGTACTGCTGTCAAAGTCATTTGTGAAAAACTTTGCACTACCATAATTACTTGCTTCGCTCACACCGGCATCCACCAACGTTTTAATATCATCGAAACTTAAATACAGCGGTGAGGTGGTACTGATCCGATCTTTTAAACGAATATTAAAATAATCGAGAGTGAGATAGAGCTTGTCACTGGGTTCGCTGACCACACCAAAACTCATATTCACGGATTGTTCAGCCTGCAATGGTTGTGCGCCAAGATGCACTGGAATGGGATGGGTCGGTGGCAGTGTAGCCTGATCTTCTAAACCCTGAGGGGCATAAGCGGTAGTGACATTGACTACATTGCTTTGCCCAACCGTAGGGGCTTTAAATCCCGTGCTGAGTGAAGCTCTGAGGGTAAAAATGTCGTTAAGGGCTTGTAAGGCAGATATTTTACCACTTAGATTGTCGCCAAAAT
The DNA here is from genome assembly GCF_001565895.1 of Paraglaciecola hydrolytica. GTDB lineage: Bacteria > Pseudomonadota > Gammaproteobacteria > Enterobacterales > Alteromonadaceae > Paraglaciecola > Paraglaciecola hydrolytica. Next base: position 1,188,006 of record NZ_LSNE01000003.1, on the reverse strand, counting down.
CACTAAAGTTTTCATAACGAACCGCCAAGCCAAATAAAAAGGCCTCACTTAGATGCATTTCTACATCAGTGTAAAACGCCCAGTTGCTACGTTGCCAACTACCTGCTGATTTGGGGCTGTAGCCGTTAAAACCGTTAGAGCCGACACTAAAACCTTGGGATAAACCAGTATTGGGATCAAAGGCAAATTCACCCACGGCATAAGAGGCCAGATCACCGGCTTTTTGCCTATAGGTTTCGCGGCGCCATTCCATACCGGCTGCCACATTGAGTTTAGAATCAGCTCCCAAGACAAATGGCTTAAATAAATCGATATTGATATTTCGCTCATATTGGGCTGCTAAACCAGGAGAAAAGCGGGTTGGCGACAGATTAGCTAAAGAAGGATTAACGGTTTGACTGATGCTGTAGTCAATTTCTGAATAACCCAATCCTAGGCTGATATCATAAGACCAGTTTGTTTGGGTGTGGCCTTTAAGTCCACTGACAAGAGCCGCATCACTCATGACACCACCAAATTGTGGGGTAAAACCGCCGGGAAATACCTCGTTAAAGGCAAAACAGTTTTGCCCGACAGGCGTTGAATTATCAGCAATCAAGGCATAATCCGCATCGTCTAATACATTGTCATCAAGCAAAGTAACCTGCGGGCAGCTAATGCCTTGCCCTAGACCATCAAGGTCGGCCACCAGTAAGTGAGAAACACCATTATCGTCAGTCTGCCCCTCAAATACTCCCTTACGAGTGTGAGGGTGGCGAAAATAAAACCCGCCCTCTATTTTACGTTTAGCGACGTTGGCAAAGGTATAAAACTCGTCAACTTCATTGAGCTGGTAAGCTAAGTTGGCGGCAAGTTTTACATCATAGTGGATTGTAGGAATGCCCCAAATTTGCGCCGGCTCACTGATTGCCGTATTACCTGCCTCAATCAGTGTTAAGGCATCATCACGCTGCACACTGTTACTGGTGCCGGCTTGTTGTTTGTATTCGGCACTTAAATGGGCAAACCCTTGTTTTTGTAAGGAAAACCCCATATGGCTTTGCAGTTGTAGCAACTCTCCATCACCCTGCCCATAACTACCAATACGGGTTTCTAGATTGCCACCTTCATCGTCATCATTTAATACAAAGTTAATCACCCCAGCTATGGCGTCTGAGCCATATTGGGCGGCCGCGCCATCGCGCAAGATCTCAATTTGTTTGATTGATGAAGCGGAGATAGTCGATAAATCCACACCTTGTGCTCCATCAGATAAACCTCCGCCTAAAAAGGTGATGGCGGATGAACGATGGCGGCGTTTGCCATTGATTAGTACTAAGGTGTGATCTGCCGCTAAGCCTCTTAGGTTAGAAGGCCTAACCAGCATGGATGCATCATTAATTGGTTGGTCGTTAACGTTAAAAGAAGGGATTAAGGTGGCCAACATCGAATTAAAATCGCTGGCGCCTTGGCGAGTAAATTCATCAACACTCACTATGTCCAGCGGGACCGGAGAATCAATAACAGAGCGTGGAGTTGAACGGCTGCCTACTACGGCAATTTTTTCGATGCTGCTTGTAACTTTACTTGGCTTGTTGGCTTGAAGGTCGATATTTGGTTGAGTGGATGTTATAAATTTAATCGCTTTTATGCTGATATTGCCATTAGCTTCACTAACGGGATATAAACCTGTGCCTTCGAGTAATTTTATTATACCTAACTCTAGACTATAGCTACCATGCAGTGAATTGGCGGTTTCCAATTCAGCTAATTCTATAGGAAATAATAAGGTGGTATTGGTTTGCTGGGCAAAAAGGGTTAGTGCCTTATCTGCGGCTTGTTGTTCGATATTAAATGGGTATAAGGTCTCTGCCGATAAATAACTTGAAAAGAGTAATATGATGAGGCAAACAAAACGCATATTTCAGTCAGTTATGCTGTGGCAAGGTGAGTCATTTTGTGAGTCTACCACGATATATTTTCAAGTGGCTTGAGAATTTAATCTTTCAAATAAATGACAAGGAATACTGTCAAAATGGCAGTATTCACTTTAGCGTAAAATTTAAAAAACTAGTTTGAAGACAACAACTGAATGGTGTATTCATCTAACTTGCGGTATCTAATATTAAAATTATTTTGTAAAGCCGCTAATAATCCGTCGATGTCTCCCGCCTTAAAAAATCCCGCAACACGTTGTTGTTTTACTTGCTCATCGGCCAATTCAAAATGCACTGGCATATAACGGCTTATTTCAATCATTGCCTCGGCTAAAGGCTCACCGTTGAATACCACAATGCCTTGGCGCCACGCTAGCTCATTTTGCATTTGTTCTAGGGATAAACTCACAGCTTGAGGATCTTCTGCTGCGACCATGGCTTTTTGACCCGCGCTTAAAAGGGTTCCTGTACCCTGCAAAGCCTTATTTGGTGTGTTGCTTGTTTCATCAATACGGAGTTGTTGGGCATTTTGAACCAGTACTGTACCTTCGGTCACCAACAATTCAAAACGCTGATTATCAAGCAATTGTACATTAAACGCCGTACCTACAGCTGTTACGGTATTGTGTGCAGTAGCAACCACAAAGGGGCGATTTTCATCGTGGGCGACCTCAAAGTGCGCCTCACCTTTAATTAACTGAATAGTTCTGCGGCTAGCAGAAAAGTCTATTTGCAGCTCAGAATTGGTATTCAGGTAAACCACTGAACCATCTGTCAACATCACAGGTTTTTGCTCACCCACTTCTGTTGAAAGCCTAGTGATTAGTTGCTCAGTGCTGTGAATCTGACTGGGGTTAAACACTAACCAAGTGAGTACCGAGACCATTAAAAAACCAATACTGGCGGCCAAAGGCCACAAAATTTTATGCGGTTGGGTATAACGAGCCTGCCCATCGATACGCTCTAGTGGCATCAAGCCATTGAGTTCATTGAGAACACTTAAGTCATCCCAGGTTTGTGCCATTTCAAACAATATCTGCCGATGAGACTCGCTGATAGTGGTCCAATTCTGCAATGTATGCTGTTCATCAGGGCTTAAACCACGATCTATTCGGCTGATCCATTCACAGGCTTGCAGCTGTATATCTTCTTTACGATTAAATGCTTTTATATTAGTCATTAACTTCTTCGCTGAGGTCTAGGCATTTTAAGAGGGGCGTTGGTGCCTGTATGTTGCTGTGGTTCGTTAAGTTTTTGCAGATACACAGAACATTGCAGTAAACCTTTGGCGACATGTTTTTCAACGGTACTTTCACTCAGACCGCAATGCAGAGCAATATCTCTTTGACTCATGCTATAGATTTTTTTCATTAAAAATACCCGCTTCACTTCAGGAGAAAGGGTATCGGTGGCGCGACAAAAATCTAAAAAGCGCTGTTTGCTCTCAACTTGTTTCTCAAGGCTTTGAGTGGTTAAGTTTGCAGGCATTTCATCATAATCGTCTAATGATTGATTATGTTTTTCACTGGCTTTTGCAACGTGATTGAGGGCTAAATTACGCGCGGTTTTAAACATGTAAGTGCGCTCAAACGTTATCTCATGTTGCAACTCTGCTTCATAACTCTTAATAAAGGTCTCTTGTACAATATCTTCAATATCATCACGCTTAACAATACGGCCAATAAACCTTTCAAGTTGGCTGCGGCATTTTAGATAGGTTGTTTCTAAGGTCGAGCTTCTTCTATCCATATCAACCACTCACTGCTGCAGAAGTCGATGGCAAAAATGCCTGTAAATGCTGTTGGTAAGGCTGCCAATCGTTGTTAATCGATTTCATTATGGGATGTCTTGCCTCGATATTACTGAGTGTTGTGATGGGGCTATCTACCGCATTATTACTAATGCAGGCATTATTCCAGTCAATCCCACAAAAGGCTAGTAAGCTTTATTGCAGAATAATGTGGTTCAGATTGTTACAATGACAAAAATAGCCTTGTCGATATAACAAGGCTACGGTTTTGTTATCAGGCCGTCTTAGCCTTAGAAGCTATAACTAGCTTTAACATAATAAAAGCCACCGTTGTAATCAAAGGGACCGCTTTCATAGTACACACCACCTTGATCACCATAAGAATTTGCTGATAGCTTTTGTGCTTTTTGATCAAACAGGTTGGTTGCACCAGCTGAAAGGGTAATCTGCTCGTTTACAAAATAACTGACCTCAGCATCTATGGTAAAGGCTGAATCAGCTACTTCATTCCAACCACCTGGTTCAGCATCATCAGCATGTACCGCAAAATATTCACCAAAGTAATTAGCCCTTATAAAGGCACTGAAATTATCCCAGTTTTGCGCCACGGTGAAGGTTGCTCTATGGTCCGGTTGACCCTCCTCTAAACGACGAATTTTACCTAATGATGTGGTATCAGGATTAAATTTATCGACTGCTGTTTCATTCCAGTTATACGCTAGATTAAAGTTGGTATCATTACCTGCAAAAATTTCTGCCTTATAACTGACTACCACGTCAAGTCCTTGGGTCGTGGTATCAAAGTCATTAGCAAAATAAGTTACTGCAGAAATAAGCTCTGGGTTTTGCACACCTAATGCTCTTAGTTGAGCATAATCAGCAGCTTGCACGCTGATCTGGCTGGATTGAGCGATACGATCAGTTACTTCAATATTGTAATAATCGACACTGACAAAAAAGTCACCTGATTGATAAACTCCGCCTAATGCGTAACTAGTTGAATCTTCAGGTGTTAATTCTTTACCACCATAAAATGCCGATAAAGGATCGGTAGGTGGTGCGGTGAAGCTTTGAATTAAATTACCACCAACTATCGAGGTTTGGGTATTCACTACGTTAGCCTGACCAACCGTGGGAGCACGGAAACCTGTGCTGGTTGAACCACGTAAAGAGAAATCATCTGTCACCGAATACTGAAAGGTTAATTTATAATTTGTGGTGCTACCAAAGGTTGTAAAATCTTCATAACGCAAGGCTGCACCCATTAAAAAGTCTTCAGT
>NZ_LSNE01000003.1:1144344-1182936 GCF_001565895.1 Paraglaciecola hydrolytica | reverse complement strand
GAAATAAGCTTCTACATCAACGTAAGCGGCAACACTGCGGCGGGTGTTGGTGCCAGCACTTTCTGGACCAAAGCCTTTAAATCCGTGCGAGCCGATATTAAATCCTTGGTCAGCATAAGCGCCAGCTTTCCATGAGGCTTCGTCACCGGCAACAATTTCAAAGGACTCTTCTCGCCATTCTAAACCACCGGCAATCGTCAGAGGCTCAGCTAAACCTGCGTTGACAGATTTTACCAAATCCAAGTTAAACATTTTTTCTAACTGGATATATTTACCTGTCTCAAATTCGGTAGGGGTGGCTAAACCTAAAGATGGGTTAAGTGTATTTTTTAAATTGAAAGACGACTCACTACGACCCACAGTACCACTAATGTCGTACATTACATCGGCAAGGAAGCCTGTTTTGATTTCGCCTTTTGTGCCTATGGCCAATGAGGTATCGGTAATATTACCGCCAAAAGCTGGGGTATACCCACCTGGGAAAATCTGGTTCATGGCAAAACAGTTAGGATCAGCGACCATTGCAAGATAGTCGTCAGTCACTAATACATTGGGTACATTGGTGCGGACGACGCCACAGGTGCGCGCTGCGCCTTGTGACTGTGCGACATCACCCACTAATAGCGTTGGTGTTAATACAACATTTCCTTCGCCGTCTCGTACGCCATCATCAACGCCTGGGCCAAGGTAAACTGAACCACGGTTGTGTGGGTTACGATAATAAAATCCACCTGTCACATCACGTTCTGAATAGTTGCCAAACATATAAAACTCTTTGTCATCTCCTAAATCTAAGCCCACATTACCAAACAGCGTAATGTCGTCTTTGATTTCAGGGTTACCCCAAGTTTGCGCAGGATCACCAACTGCGGTATTGCCTGCAGCAATTAGCGCCGCCGCATCGGGACGTTGCACACTGCGGCTGGTGGCGTCGGCGTTTTTAAGTTGAAAACTTAGGTTAGCAAAACCATCTTTGGTAAATGGCAGGCCAAGGTTACCGGCATACGTGGTGGTGCCACCATCACCTTCATAATATTCGCCGTGTTTCACTTCAAACGAGCCACCTTCAGCGGCATCTTTCAAAACGAAGTTCATTACACCAGCGATAGCATCAGAACCATATTGCGCTGCGGCTCCATCGCGTAATACTTCTACTTGTTTGATCGCGATGCTGGGAATAACTGAAATATCTGGTCCTTGCGCACCATCATTTACACCGCCACCCTGAAACGCAATAACAGATGCGCGATGACGACGTTTACCATTGACTAATATGAGGGTGCTGTCAGAGGGTAAACCACGCAAGTTGACTGGGCGAATTAAGGTTGCCGCATCTGAAATAGGTTGTAAACGTGCGCTAAAAGACGGAATAGCACCAATCAACAAATCTAACATATCGGCAGAACCCGCTTTGTTAAGTTCTTCGCCACCGATAATATCTACAGGAACGGGGGAGTCTTGCACCGAGCGCGGGGCACCACGTGAACCAACTACAGCAATTTTTTCGACATTGGCGTCTTCTTTTGTTTGTTGTGCATTTACTGAACCTACGACTGTGGCACTAAGTGCGGCAGAAGTGGCAATAACAAAACGAATGTTTTTCGCCAGTTTGGATAGTTGAGTATTCATAGTTTCTTCCAGTTTTATTATGTTTTTATTTAGCCTACTACCTGCCAATCGCGACTTCTAATGCTGGCTTGACTAGCAGATAAATAAGCTAATTTTGTGTTTTACCCTGTGCTAAATTAGATCTAGCAATTACTAGGTATACTAGGCTAACTATCTGAAAACAATGGAATTTGTTTAAATAAAAAATAAAAATATTTTGATAGAGGATTTGTCTTTTTGACTTGTCTTTATAAGGTTATACAATGTTTTTTTTAAGGTCTTTTTAAGGTAAATATGCTTGGATCAATATATTACGTGGAGTAACGTGGCTGGGGCAAAAAGTGCCAAGCTGCACGCTATACCCCTGCTCTTGTAACAACAAAGCTCGATCGAGTGCCAACCACACTTCGAGTGGGCGGCGGAACAAAAAGCGCACTAAGTCCAGAGCTGATACTTGTTTAAAACGTTGTTCGCCAAGTTGCTGGTAATGCTGCCAGTTGATATCTAGGGGCAGGGTGATATTTTTTAAGTCTGCGCAATGAAAACAAAAATCCTTAAAATCGGCACGTGCCCATTTAGCTGGCAATGAAGGTAAGTCTAAAAATTGTTGATTGCCTGTTATGTCGCGCTGCAAACAATCAAAACCTAAACGCATTATTTGTAGGTGTTTACGCTGACGCTGCACGTTGGCGCCCGCTGTTACGGTTTCCATTACTGCGGTGTGTAATTCTGTTTTATTGAGGGCTAAGTTCAGTTTTTCACCTTGGTGAGAGAGTGGTTGGTAAAGCTCGTCTTGGCGTTTATGGTAGCAACAGGGCGCAAGGTGCAGTTGTTGTACTTTTTGTGCGACACAGAGTTTTAATAACCTTTCATGTAACTCACCACAAGCATGTAATGCAACAACTTGTTGTAGTGGCTGAATATGGGTAAGTACATCTGCACTTAGCACATCTACCTGATGGGAATGTAAGTTGCTGTCTGAGTGTTTAGCCCGACTATTCGCTTGTTGCACCAAGTCTGCATCCCACTCCAATGCATTCACTTTGTTTTGCTGTAAGTGCTGTAGATAAAACCCCAAATACGACTTGCCTGCACACCACTCCAATATGGGTAAGGGGCTGTCCGTGCAGCATGCCGCAAAAGCTTGGATTTGTTGCCACTTACGGCCAGGCATGCCCGCATAAAAACGTGGATTGACCGTTGCAAGGGGGTTGTGCACCAGCACAGGCAAGTTGCTTAACGTTGCCAATTTAGTGGCCCCAGAGATTTCATTTTCAAAAAAGGTTAGAAGGGTGCTTGCATCACTCGCAAGTTTCTCTGTTTGTGCGAGGGATAGAGCCAATAAACGAGTCACTAAGGTCGGATGTTGTGCCATCCATGGTAGCTCGGCATGATGAAAAGCAACGGAGCGCCAATAAGTTTGAGTCTGCAACAACAAAGTTGTCAGTGCATTAAAATGTTCACGAAGATTGTTCATAATAAGCGACTCGTAATAAAAGCAGTTGATTAAATAATGGCACTGGAAATCCCATGCTATCTTTAATGGACTCCAAGTGTTGGCACGCATAATAAACCTAGCAATCAAATTTAACGAGGAAGGATAACCATGACGATGAAAGTAATTGGCGCAGGGGTGGGGCGAACAGGTACCTATTCACTCATGCTCGCTATAAACCAACTTGGCTTCGGGCCTTGTTTTCATATGGAAGAAGTACTACATGCTATGCCAAAACAAGTGCCTTTATGGACAGCGGCTTTAACGGGGAATGCTGATTGGCAGGCGATTTACAGCGGTTATAACAGTGCCGTTGATTGGCCAACAGCCGGTTTTTTTAAAGAATTAATCAGTGTTTATCCGATGGCTAAATTTATTTTAACCGAGCGCAGTGCAGAGAGCTGGGCTGACAGTTTTGCCCCCACCATTTATCAGCTTTTGGCTGAGAAAGACAGCGCACCAATCGAAATGAAAGACTGGTTGGCTATGTCCATGGAAGTTATCCATAAAAGCGGAATACCGCTGGGACTTAATCGTCAGGAATTGATGAAAGCTTATACGGCGCATAATGATGCGGTTAAAAATACTATACCCGCCGATCAGTTACTGGTTTTTGATGTTAAGCAGGGCTGGCAGCCTTTGTGTGAATTTCTTGGGGTGCCAGTACCCAACGAGCCTTTTCCGCGTAGCAATGACCGGGGCGAATTTTGGGATCGAGTGACAGGTAAAATCTAAATTAATTTAGCAAGACAAGGAGGGTCTTTGCTGTATTATCTTGGCTGTTTTGAGGCTTGGCTTGTACTTTAAGGCTTAGCTTTAGTGTCAATTTCATGCTGAGAGTATCAATGGCTTTAAAACCCACTATTTACAAATTTAAAATCGCCCTAAGCGATTTGAACCATGATCATTATACCGCGCTAAATTTAACCGTTGCCCAACATCCTTCTGAAACCTTAGAACGTATGATGGCGAGGGTAGTGGCCTTTTGTCTGCATGCCCATAGTGATACCGAGCAAGTGATGAGTTTTACCAAAGGTTTAAGTTCGGTGGACGAGCCTGATATTTGGTTGCGCAGTTTAGATGACCAATTGCAATTGTGGATAGACGTGGGCGAACCCGCTTTTGATCGTATGAAAAAGGCCTGTCGCCTGGCTAAACACACGGCGGTATATAGTTTTAATGCAAAATCCAATGTGTGGTGGAAACAAAGCATGGCTCAGTTGCAAACCCTACCTATTGACGTCATACAATTTAACTATGCCGAAGTGCAAAGCTTAGCTGCCGTAGTTGAGCGCACAATGGATTGGGCCATTACCTTGAGCGGTGAGTCGATCTTTGTGGCCACGGCAAACTCTCAGCTCGAACTAAATTGGCAAGTATTACAAAGCGCTCAACAATAAGTGGATTTTTTGTGACTGCTCTGATTAGTGCAAATAACAGGTAAAGCATTTGCTGATTTGTTGAAATATCGGCAAAATGCCCCGCTATTTTCTATATAGGTTGTGTGAGTAAGATGATCTCCAAGTTTGATGCAATCAGGCCATATGATGATACTGATCTGCCTCGTATATTAACTAAGCTTTTTAATAATAAAGAGTTTATCCGCACTATTGTGGCCTTTAAGTTTTCTGCTTGGCCTAAATTTACATGGCCATTATTAGGTTTTATTACTCGTCATTATATTATTAGTCAGATATCCGGCATTAAGAATTTAACTGGTTTTCGACGTTTAGTTGAGCCCTACGTGCAGCGTATGATCGATACCACAACTCAAGCTTTTACCGTGAGTGGTTTAGATAAATTGGATCTCAGTCAGGCCTGTTTATTTGTGAGTAATCATAGGGATATCGCCTTAGATCCCGCACTGGTTAATTGGGTATTACATATTAACCAACAAGATACCGTTAGGATTGCGGTGGGTGATAACTTACTTAAAAAAGAGTGGGTGGCTGATTTAATTCGTTTAAATAAGTGTTTTATTGTTAAACGCTCGGCACCTGACAGACGTGAAAAACTCGCCGCGGCTAAACTGCTAAGTGAATATATTTTTCATACTTTACAAACTGATAAACAGCATATCTGGATTGCCCAGCGTGAAGGGCGGGCAAAAGACGGTAATGACATTACCAACCCAGCGATTATTTCGATGTTGACTATTAATAAGCCCAAAGAAATTGAGTTTGCTGATTATGTAAGGCAATTACGTATTGTGCCTGTGTCGATATCCTATGAGTTTGATCCCTGTGATATCAGTAAAGCTAAGGAGTTACATCAGGTAGATTTATTGGGAGCTTACGACAAACCCGACAATGAGGATATGCGTAGTATTGTTAATGGCATTACCGGCAAAAAAGGCCGAGTACATGTGCATTTTGGTCAGGTCGCCAATGAATCCTTCGACAGCGCTAAACAAGTCGCTGAATATTTAGACAAAGAGATTTTGGCCGGTTATCAAACATTTTCAAGTGGTAAAGCAGCGCTACAATTACTTGAGCAATTAACAGATAAAAACCAAAACACAAGCCCTACAAATTCGACAATGGAAATGAAAGCCGCAATAGCGTATCTACAAAGTCGCATGGTGCAACTGAATGAAGCCGAACAAAAGAAATTGCTGACGATGTATGCCAATGCCTATATCAAACAACGCGATCGCACACAGCAAAACGGGTAGTCATTGTTAACCATTTGGGGTTTTGTATAAAAAAGCCAAATACAAGCAATAATAAATATAGCGGTACGTAAAAATCCTTATATACTCAAGGCATTGCGTATTTTTGGGTTGAAAACATGGAACGCCAACCAAGCTCTCACCACTACCGTTTATGCTTAACTTCATGCTGTTTATTCGCTGTAGGTTTGTTACTTACAGCTAAGTCTTTTGCCTCTTCGGACATTCCACAACAAATCATTGAATTATTAAATAAGCAGCAGATTTCTGAGGCTTATGTATTAGCTGAGGCTAAGCAAAATGAACTAGAAGGCGAAGCAGATTTTGATCTCGCTTTTGGTTTAGCCGCTAAAGCAACAGATAATTGTAATCTTGCGGTCTATGCTTTAGAGCGGGTGGTGCAGGTTCAGCCACAAACAGTTTCTGCCAGATTTGCGCTGGCCACTTGTTATTATGAACTGGGTAATTTAGCCGCCGCAGAGGTGGAATTTAACCATCTTGCTTTGCAAAAAATGTCGCCTGAAATGCAAAACGTAGTTGAACAAAACATAAGGGCCATCGAACGTCGTCAAAGTAACGATAACTCAGGTTGGCACAATACTTTGCAACTTGGCTTGGGGCAGGATTCGAACCCTAATAACGGCATAGAAAACGAATTTATTACCGTGCCTTTACTCGGGCAAGTTAAATTGTTTGAGCAAAGTCAGGCAATCAGTAGTAGTTTTTATGATCTCAATGCGCAGTTTAGTTATGTGGCCCCGCTTACTCAAACATCCCGTTGGTATACCTCACTTGGCGCCAGTTACACCGGCTATTCCGAAGAGTTGGCTCAGTCCAAATCAAACTTTAACGCCATTGTCGGTTATACCGGCAAATTGGCCGGTAAAGATGTGGGTACTCGTGTGTTTTATCGCCCTTTATGGCTCGATGGTGAAAGTTTTTTAGATTATTACGGTTTAATTATTGAGGCTGGACAAGCTGTTTTTAGTCAATCATCCATTGGTGGCGAGCTAACCCTTGGTCGTTTGGATTATGCAGATTTTACTGAATTAAGCCGCGATCAGCTGTGGTTTAACCTGTGGTTTGAAACGCCAACTTTTGCTGGCTTAAGTCGTTTTAGCCTTAAACTAGGTGATGAACAAAGTCAGGAAAGCCAGATGGACTTTAATTCGCGGCAGTTATTGGGGGCAGGTTATAGTTTTACCCAGCAACTCTCCTCTCGTTGGTACTATAAACTGAGCGCCGATTACCTCAAAGCTGAATACGCGGAAGATCATCCGCTGTTTGCACAAACTCGTGAAGACAAATTTATGCAACTGGTTGTGGACTTACATTATCAGTGGCGCGCCGATTGGCTGTTAACGGCACAAATGAGTGTGGTGGATAACCGCAGCAACTTGGCTTTATATGATTACAACAGGAGCAATTTATGGATTGGCGCTCGTTATCAGTTTTAATGCAGTCTGCATTTGGTTTTAGTTCATTACTAACTTGGGCTAGCCTAGGCTTGTTGGTCAGTTTTGGTGCTTTGGGGCAAACGCAGTCAACCACCGCTGGCAAGGCGATTATGGCGCAAGGTGAGGTAGTGGCGCTGACAGATCAACAAAAGCGTGCTTTGGCCAGACGTTCAGCCGTTTATAACACCGATTTGGTCACCACTGGACAACAAAGTGCTACCCAGTTACGTATGATCGATGGCGGACTGCTGTCGATGCAGGCCTCAAGCGAACTGTCGATTGTTAGTTATGAGTTTGATGCACAAACTGAACAAGGCACGATCAGTATGTCTTTGTTAAAAGGTGGATTAAAAACCGTGACTGGTGCCTTGCAGCAAACACCGGATAATTACAAGTTAGTCACTCCAGTGGCCAGTATCGGTGTACGTGGTACCCATTATGAAGCTGAGTTAATAGAAGGTGATTTATATTTAGCTGGTTGGAAAGGCATTATCGATATTAAAGTAACGGCAGGTACCTTAGGTCAGAGTTTTTCTTTAGGACCACTGTTACCTCACAAGTTTGCCATCGTCAGAGCAGATGGCTCGGTTGAATTTTTATTACAAACTCCCTTGGCATTTTCCAGTGGTTATAGTCGTGATCTATACGAGCAAGTACCTATTGAATTAGCTGACGCGGGTTTTGCGGCTGCATTGCCTGCATTTTCAAGCAAACAAGCTGATGACAGCATTTATCTGAGCAAACTTAATAGTCAAAGATATATCGATAATGATCGACTCGCCGCAACGTGGTTACCCGCTGATGTGAGTCGTCAAGGGTTGGCGGTGTTTGATCAACTTGACCAACACTCTGTTAGTAGCAGTTTGGGGGAGATTAATGATTTTAATATATCTATGTCGATCAATTTTGATAGCGCACGAGTGCCCACAGGTAATTTGTCTTTTACGGATGCGGGGGGGGAATGGTTTGCCGCCTTTGACGGTATCGTTCGAGACAGTGTTTTAGATTTGTCAGTTAACTTTGCGTCCCACGGTAACAATCTCGCCAGTGGTTCAATTGAAGCGTTGTTAATTGATCAAGCTCAAGGCGTGCTGGGTAATATTGCATTATATGACAGCAGCGCGAGCAATACTGAAGCGTCCGGTTCTTTTGTTTTACGCCAGCTTAAACCTTAAGGAGAATGATGAACATGCTGCTACATAAGATAGTACCTTGTATCTTTGCCTTAAGTTTATTGGCCTGTGGGGGGAGTAGTGAGTCGCCCGCAGAAATTAGTAATGCTCGTTTAGCTAAATCAACCAGTGATAGCGTGGGTGGTTTTTTAGCGCCTATTAATAATGAAGTGGTTGCAGGTAATTTATTACTGGATATAAAAGTCAGTGATTTGGACGGCTTAAAGTCCGTAGCAATCAGCTTTAATGCGGGATCATCTCGCCATGTATTGTGTAGTTCAAATACGAGTTGCTCAGGCAATGAACACTCGGCCATGTATAGCGGTATTTACCCTGGCGCTTATGTGGCCAACGCTGGGCCATTAGTATTGGGATTGTGGGTAACAGACCAAACCGATACTCAACAGCAAGTTGCGAGTTTGACAGTTGATTGGCAGCCCCAGCAGTTAAGTGGTTTGCAATATACCCGCAGTGCGGATGGCAGCACTATTGATTTGAGTTGGAATGCAAATTCCCAATTGCTGCGTTACAACTTATACCTTGCAGGGCAAAGTGGAGTAGGGCAACACAATTATTTGCAACTGTCTGAAGGTCAAGCGCGATTAGCCTTAAGTGGTACCTCGGTTTCATTCACTAATCTTAATGCTGCACATACTTATTATGTAGTGTTGGTCGGAGTGGATGGCAGTGGCGAGAGTGCTTTTAGCCAAGGATTGGTGATTGCACCCAACAGTACTATACCCAATAACCCACCTCAAGCGGTTGATGATGCAGAGACAATGTTGGAAGACGACAGCGCCAGCTTTGCTCCTTTAGATAATGATAGTGATCCTGAAGGCGATAACATTTCATTGGTCTCGGCTTTAGCGAGTTCAGGTCAGGCGAGCCTCAATGGTGTAAATATTGATTATATACCGCTAGCTAATTTTAACGGTCAGGTGGTAATTGATTATGTCATTCGCGACACCTTAGGTTTAACCGATAGTGCCCAGATAATTGTGCAGGTCACGCCTGTTAACGATGATCCGGTGGTCAGTGATGATTCCGCTGCTACGTTACTTGATACCCCAGTTAATATTGATGTGCTGAGTAATGATCAGGATCCCGACGGTGATAGTTTGTCAGTGTCGCAGGCCAGTGCGCAAAATGGCACAGTGGTGATAGAAAATGACAATAGTCTGACCTACACCCCTGACACTGGTTATGTGGGGCAAGATACCGTGGAGTATGAGGTCTCAGATGGTAACGGGGGCACTGCCACGGGCAATGTATCAATCGTTATATCCATTAATAACCTGCCACCTGTTGCTAATGATGACAGTTTTCCGATATATCAAAATACCGGCCTGGATATCAAAAAAAGCAGCGGTTTGTTAGTCAATGACGAAGATCCTAATGGGGATGTTATTACGGTTAATACTCAGCCAGTGAGTGGACCTAATACGGGTACTCTTACCCTTGGTACTGACGGCAGTTTTACTTATTTCCCGCCTAGTGGTTATGTAGGTTTAGTGACCTTTAGTTATGAAATATCCGACCCTGCTGGCGAAACTGACACTGCAACAGTAAGTATTGATGTGCAGGCCGTGCCAAACGATTTGACCGGTGACTCTCTCAACATCAAAGGTGAGTTTTTGTATATAGGTGTAGGTGAAACCACCCCTGGTAACGGCATAGGCTCTGGTTTGTATCGCATTGGTGATTGTTTGCAAGTTATCGATACGGTGTGCTCGATGGAAGGTGAATATGTCGAGAGTGCTGGCAGCGGCAATCAACCCGGTCAAGGTGGTACTTATGCCTTTATTATGAGTTATGGCGGTGTGGGTAATTCACCTGTAGTTGCTCGCTCTGTTTCAGCAGGAAGTAACCAAATAACGTTTGCCAGCGTAGGTGACGCCTTGTTTGAATTGAGTTTATTTCCTGCTAGCGGTGGTGTGATTAAATCTTCTTATCCTGTGCCTGGTTTTTCTACCTTACGTAATTTTGGTGCTTATGTGACCAACCAACAGGTATGTCAGGGCTTACCTAATAACCAACAGTGCAGTATTGGCAATGTAGGCTTAACCGCTAATTCCAGTGATACAGGGCCACTGGATAGATTAGATTTCATCGTATCAGGTTACGCGACTATTGATTTTTCAGATGAACCTGTCGCCTTAGACGATCAGTTTCAAGCGACTAGTGATCAGGCTTTAGCTGTGGGTGTCCCAGGAGTGTTAGCCAATGATAATGATCCTGATATGCCACTTGTGGGTGATAGTTTGGCGATCAGAAATCAAATTGTTACCACCTTTAGTCAACCTATTGCCATAGCGGTGGATGAGTATCGCCAACACCTATATGTCTATTCGGGGTTTGGTTCCGCCATTTCGGTATTAGACAGAGCGGGGCAGGTACTTACCACTTTGGACTGGCAAGGTGAGGGCGCCAATGATGCCGATATGGATATTGCACCAGAAGCGCTCAGTCTGGCTAATACCCCGGTGCCTCAGGGAAGCTTATTGATTATCAATGGTGAAACTGCTGAAACTGAAATCTATGCGGTGGATCCTAAAACTAATACTGTAATAGCTCAGCTTAATACGGCATTTGGCAATAGCCATGTAGTTGGCGGCGCTTATAACCCCATTACTCGCACGTTTTTCTTGTTACAAGACAATGTGCCTGGCCAGGGCATGGGTAATTTGGTGGCTGAAATTGATCCTCACAGTGGAGCAGTAATATCGAGCTTTTTGTTAAACGCCAGTGGCTCCCAGTTTAATGTCAGTTATGGTGATTTAGATATTAATAGCCAGACAGGTAACCTATATCTAGTGAGCAGTATTGATAACAACATTATCGAGTATACCCCAGAGGGTAAGGTCGTTAGACGTTTAGCTCTACCTCAAGGTATCTCCGGTGTCAGTGGATTAGCACTCAATGCTAACTCTGATCGTTTATGGTTGGTTAAAAATACCTCTTCATCACCCATTTATGAGCTGGAATTTAGTAATAAAGGAAAATTACCTAACTTAGTAGCCACAGTTGTAAGCTCTGTTCAACACGGCACACTTAGCTTAAATCTGGATGGTAGTTTTGTTTATACACCAACGAGTGGTTTTGTTGGTGAAGATAGTTTTGTTTATCAGTTGAGTGACCATAGTGGCAAAGTTGGCCAAGCCACCGTTACTTTGACGGTAGAAGTTTTAGGGCAAGGTAACTAAGCTTTGTTGATCCCCTTTAAGGCTATAAGTTGGCTTTCAATACTGATAAGGGGGGCTTAATTGCCCTCCCATTTGTTGGTTAAAAAACTAAAACGCAGCTTGAGATACTTTGTTCCCACGCTGATGTTGGTGGCAGTCTTGCTTTTTCAGTTGTTGGAAGTCTCATTTTTTCAACTCCCTCGTGAGCGCATAGACGGTTTGATTTATGATCTAAAAGTCAAACGACTGCCTCCTTGGCCCGCCAGTGTTACTAATATCCAAATTGTTGATATTGATGAATTCAGCCTAGCTAATATTGGTCGTATGCCATGGTCACGGGAGATTTTTGCTGAACTAACACAAAAACTCACTGCGCTGGGTGCCATAGTGATCAGTTATGACGTGTTGTTTGCTGAGCCACAAATTAACCCAGCAGTTGCGGTGTTAGCCAGTTTAGAGCAAGAACTGGCACAGCATCAACGCGAAATGCTATTGCAGCAGTTTGACTATGATCAACAGTTTGTTACCGCCCTTGCCAATACTGAAGCTGTGCTTTCGGTTTTATTACATCAAGATAAAGACAGTAAAACCCTGCAAGCGTTACGGGTCGGTGTATTATCTGCTGATGGCGTGGCACAAACCCAAATAGAGGCTATCACTGGTGTTCCACAATATTCTGGTTACGCGGGTTTATTACCATCATTGGCGGAGGTAGTTGCAGGTCAGGGCTATATGAACTCGTTTGAAGACGCCGATGGTTTTGTCAGAAGAGTGGCGCTAATTGCTGAACTTGATGGCCAGCTCTATCCGTCTTTGGCGCTGGAAGCATTCAGGGTTTATAGCCTAATTGAACAGGTGATCCCTACTTGGCAAAATCTATCTAAGCAAGCCTATTTACAGGGTCTGCGTATCGGCAATACTTGGGTTGCGACGGATAATCAGGCGAAGATTTTTGTACCGTTTCGAGGGCAAGCTCGCACTTATCCTTATACCTCTGCTGCCGCAATATTAAATGATGAAATTCAAGATCAACGTTTTGATCAGGCGGTCGTTTTTGTGGGTACTTCTGCCACCGGCTTAGCGGATTTACGGGCCACACCAGTGGCTTTGGGTTTTCCTGGGGTGGAAATACACGCCACAGTATTTGATGCCTTAATTGCACCACAATTTATCCCTCATCAACCAGATTGGTGGGCAGAGGTAATGTTGCTGCAATTATTAGTTATCGGCATCTTATGTTTATGTTTGTTGGGTGAACGTAGCCCCTTGGTTACCAGTGTTTTTGCCTTATTACTGCTAGTCGTGGTGATTGGTGTGAATCTGTTGTTGTGGTATCAATTTTTTATCTATTTGCCCTTATTCAGTGTTTTATTACTGACCTTGTTATTGGCTGTCTTTTATATAAGCAGTGGATTTTTTCTGGAAAATAAAAAACGCCGTCAGGTAAAAGCGGTATTTGATCAGTACGTTCCTCCTGCCCATATTGACCGTATTTTGCAAAACCCTGAGTCAGTGACCTTGGCTGGTGAGAAAAAAGAGCTATCGGTATTGTTTAGCGATATCCGTGGTTTTACGTCAATTTCTGAAACCATGACAGCCGGTGAGCTCAAACTGTGGCTTAACCAGTTTTTTTCACCTATTACCCGCTGCATATTGGAAGGTGATGGCACTATCGATAAATATGTTGGTGATATGGTAATGGCATTTTGGGGGGCTCCTTTAGATGAGCCGCAACATGCCAATAAAGCGGTGGCGGCGGCTTTTAGTATGTTGCAAGAACTGGAAACCTTAAACCTGACTTTTGTGGCACAAAACAAACCGCTTGCTCATATTGGCATTGGTATTAATACCGGTGAAATGAACGTGGGTGATATGGGCTCAGACTTTCGCCGTAGTTATACCGTGATTGGTGATGCGGTTAATTTGGGCTCACGTTTAGAGGGCTTAACCAAGTTTTATGGGGTAGATATTTTAGTTGGTGAATTTACCCGCGCACAAGCGCAGGACTTTAGTTATTTGTTAATTGATAAAGTTAAAGTAAAAGGAAAAGACGCGCCTGTGACTATCTACTCACCTTTAGCCGTGCATTTAAGTCAAACGCAACAAAAGGCTTGTAACGATTTTAATCACATATTGGAATGTTATTTTTCACGGCAGTTTACCCAGGCCCAGGCTGAGTTATCAACGTTAAGTCCTGACTTTAGCAATAGGCATTTGATTGCATTGTACGAGCAACGCATTCAGCACTTTTTGCAAGAGCCACCCCCTGATGATTGGGATGGTAGTTTTACCCACACCAGCAAATAAATCCTTATACCATTCCTTGAAACTGCACGTTTGTTGGCTGCACTCTCTCACCATGAGTTGTAAATTGAGTAGCACTTAGTACGGCTAAGCTCATAGGGCTGAGTTCCTTTTCCGCCGCGGTGCCGGTAAATATAAAACGGATTTAATTCCCACTGAAAAATTTATTTAAAGGAATTGGTATTACTTAGCTGAGCGAAAATCCCGGTATTTTACTTAGATCAATCTCGTCGAGTTGCTCGGGTTTAAGAAATTTAAGTGCGTACTCTTGATAGACTTTTTCTTTAATAAATACATCAAACAAGTCAGGGTCAATGTGGCTATCTTTTTTCATAAATCCCATGATACGTAAACATTCACTGATCTTTTTAGCATCTTTGTAGGGGCGATCGGCGGCTGTTAATGCTTCAAAAATGTCAGCGATAGCCATGATACGGGCTGGGATCGACATCTCATCACGCTTTAAGCGTTTAGGGTAACCTGTGCCATCCATTTTTTCATGATGGCCGCCAGCAAACTCTGGCACTCGTTTAAGGTGTTTGGGGAAAGGCAGGGTATCCAGCATTTCTACAGTAATATCCATATGTCGGTTGATAATGGTTCTTTCTTCCGGATTTAAGGTGCCACGAGCGGTGCGTAAGTTATAGATTTCATTGTCGCTGAGCAGCGCCGTTGGCTTGCCATTAATGTTGACGGACTGTGATTGGCCTATGGTAACTAAATAGGCTTGATCTTCGGGTTTCATAAACTCGCCACCGGTATTGGCAGTGACTACAAAATTCAGATCACTTGTTAGACGAGATAGTTGTGTATCCCGTTCGAGTTTTAAAGCGGCTTTAGTTACTGCATCGTTAGTGTTGGCAAGTTGTTGTAAATAATGTATTTCAACTTCACGTTTGGCCAATTCAAAACGGGTTTCAACCAGTGCTATTCGATCAAAAACGGTTTCAAGTTTTTTAGACTTATCCATGACGTATTCAGGTGTGGCAACTTTGCCACAATCGTGGATCCAGCCCGCCAGATTAAGTTCATGACGATCGGCATCTGTCATCGTAAATGCCGCCATCGGGCCTTCAGTATGGCGATGCACGGCTTCTGCTATCATCATGGTTAATTCGGGAACACGGCGGCAATGACCACCAGTATAAGGAGATTTTTCATCGATGGCTTTGGCTATCAGGCGGGTAAATGCCTGAAATAATTCTTCCATGTTATCGATTAACTGGCGGTTGGTTAAAGCAACAGAAGCCAAAGACGCGAGCGCCTCGACTGTGCGAGATAATTCGGTACTAAAAGCGATAACCGTATCGCTATTTTCCTTACGCGCATTAACTAATTGCAATACACCACTCAGGTCCCCTTCATGATTTTTCATCGGGATCGTTAAAATCGATTTGGTGTGATAATTGTATTGTTGATCTATGGCTTTCGAACGTTGGCTGTGTAATTGACTGGCCTGTTCCATATCATCTAAATTAATTACTTCACCAGTTGCCGCTGCCTGCGCCACAATTGCGCTTTTATTAACTTCACCATCGATGTAAATAGGAATCGAATTTAAACTGGCGATACTGTTAGACGAGCCACCAATATGCAGTTTTAATGAGTCATTAAATAAGGTATCAAATACCAGTTCGTTTTTGTCATTGACTGAATAGATAGTTCCACCATCTGCGTTGGCTAACTTTTTTGCAGACAGTAAGATGGACTCAAGCAGTCGACTGGTGTTTTTTTCTGTTGATAAAGCGACACTAACATTAAGAAATTCATTAAGAATATGGCTGACGTGCACAATCTACTCCCGACAATGAAAAGTTCAGCTCATTTATCGCTTTTTCCTCAGGTTAATTCAATAACTATCCTTGTTTATTAAGAATTAATCTTAGTCAAAAACATAAACGGCTCCTATCTTAAGTACGCTAATTTATAGTCTAGCTGCTCGATTTGATAAAATTCTGCCAAATGTAATTATTTGTTCTAACCTTCAGTTGTGGCATAAAAAACAAGTGAAGTACTTATGGGTAATTTTGATAACCAAACCTTAAAAAACTTGCTCGAAAACGCCAATATTGCAGTAGTGATCCATAAATGGGATACCTCTGTCGTGTACGCTAATCCGACAGCTTTGCGTTTATTAAGGTTAAGTTATGAGCAAATGATTGGGAAGGATGCTTTTGATCCACAATGGCGTTTTATTGATGAAGCAAGTCATACACTTTTAAACGAACAATTTCCAGTTTCCCAAGTAAAACGTTTTAAAAATCCAATTTACAATATGGTACTGGGTGTTATCGACGGCAGCCAAGACAAGCCCTCTTGGTTTATGGTTAACGCGTACCCTGAGATAGCCGAAACCGACAAAAATAGCTTTATTGTCGTGACCTTTAACGATATTACCGACAAAAAAAGTTTGTTTTCTTTTCAATCTATTGTTGATAACGCCCAGGATATCATCATTGTTACCGAAGCCGATGATCTGTTAAAACCCTTAGGGCCACGGATAGTTTATGTGAATAATGCTTTTGAAAAACTGACGGGTTATAGCCGTGAAGAGGTAATTGGCGAGACCCCCAGAATATTGCAGGGTAAAGAGACCGACCAAGAGGAGTTAGATCGCATTAGAGAGGCGTTGCAAAATAAACAAAATGTGTCTGCTAAGCTTCGTAACTACACTAAAACCGGTCATCCCTACTGGTTGAGTTTAAATATTTTTCCACTCAGAAATAAATACAACGAAGTGACACATTTTGCTGCAATTGAACGGGATGTTACCAGTGAAATATACAGCGCCGAACAACTTGAAACCCACAATAAAAACCTCAAAGAATTAAAGTCTAATCTAGAAAAAATCGTGCGCATCAGAACCCAAGAATTACACGATGTAAATAAAAAACTTCATCGTTTTGCCTATTATGATGTACTGACCAAAATTCCCAATAGAAGGTGTTTTTTGGAGCAAGCCAAGCAGCAAATTAGCAGGGCTAAACGGGATCATCAGGTATTGTTAGTGGGTTTGTTAGATATCGACAATTTTAAAAAGATCAATGACTCCTATGGTCACGATATTGGCGACAAAGTATTGGTTAAACTCGCCCATGCATTTAGCGTGTTCTTTCGTCAAGAGGATACGTATGGGCGTTATGGTGGAGAAGAGTTTGCTTTTTGTATTTTATTGCAGGACAACACACAATCTTTGGGTATTTGTGAACGTTTAAGAAAAAGTATCGCCGAATTAAGGTTTGACGTTGATCCTGCCACGAGCTTTGCGTTGACGGTGAGTATTGGTACCAGCGTAACGTTAGCTAACGCAGAGACTTCACTGGAAGTCGAATTAATTGCGGCGGATAAAGCATTGTATATAGCCAAACAAAACGGACGTAATCGTGTGGAAATTAATTTACAAGATGCTGGTTGTTAGTTTGAGTTGATTGGATAAACGGTTGGCACTAAAGCCAACCGTATTTTGTGTCGGGTTATTTCATGTCACTGAGGATTTGTTGCAGGCCTTTAAGTGACGCTTCAACACTTTCCATGGGGGTCAAACCTTCAGGATAGGATTCTTGTTCAACCACCAACCATTCGGTGCCACCGATGGTGCGATTAGCCGTGATCAAGGCTTTCCAGTCAGAGGTGTCTTGACCAATAATGGGATCTTCTGAATTACCAGGCTCTGGTGCAGAGGCTTTATAGTGAGTCGTGATGGTGCGCCCTGGATAGGCTTTAATAAAATCAATTGGATCTTTACCTGCTACTTCGGTCCAACCCACATCTTGTTGCAAAATAACTTGGTTGTTGGTACCCAAACCAATGACATCCCAAGGAGTTTGGCCAACATCACCGAGCATTTCCGGTTTGTGGTTATGGTATCCAGCGCGCATGCCAAAGGGGGCCAGTTTATCTTGTAAAGCCGCTAAATCAGCCGCGACTTCTTTAGCTCCTTCTAAAGTGAAAGCACGTTTATCCATTGGAATAATTAAATAATTGCAATCAATCGCTTGGTAAAACGCTACTGTGCTATCAAAATTTTCTGGGGTAAATTTGTCAAAATGAACATGGGCGCCTGAAGCTTTAAGGCCAAGTGAATTAATAAACACTTTTAAACCTTCGGGATTTTTTTCAAAACGGCCAAAAATACCAGCAAACTCAACACCTTGAAATCCCATGGCGGCTAACTTTGTTA
The DNA here is from genome assembly GCF_001565895.1 of Paraglaciecola hydrolytica. Lineage (GTDB taxonomy): Bacteria > Pseudomonadota > Gammaproteobacteria > Enterobacterales > Alteromonadaceae > Paraglaciecola > Paraglaciecola hydrolytica. The sequence goes on along the minus strand of NZ_LSNE01000003.1, from coordinate 1,164,867 downwards.
AGGTACCTTCAAAATCTTCAATCATGGCATCTTTAACTGACCATAATTGCACACTCAATTGTGGATCAGTGGCGGCAACTTCTATGGCTGCGGGTGTTTCTACTACGGCTTGTTGTGCTTGTGGTACATCGGTTTTAGCAACTTCGACCTCTGAGCAACCCACGCTCATACCAGCAATAAAAACCAGACCTAGTGCCTGAAAAGACTTTGTTAACGTTGTTTTGGCAAAATACATAAGATGTCCCCATTGATTGATTGTAAACAAATCGTTAAAGCTTGCTTGATTTTAGGCGTGCAAGCAATGGAAAAGTGTCGTATTGATCAATGCTTTTGTTATTTGAAAGATTTAGTTGTGCACAAAATTTAAAAATTTTGACTATGCTTATTATCTTCTTACTTACTGGGATTTTTGCATCATGGCCACTATCAAATCCAATAAACTTGCAGTCAATAACCCCATCAAAACGGCAGACGCCAATCTCAGTATCGAAACTGACAGCAGCAAACCCTTAGCTGTGGGTGTTTACGAGTTTCAGCTTGTGGTAGTTGATGATTCAGGTAATGAATCCGCTCCCACCATTACCAAAGTAATTATCCGAGATGACAAAAAGCCCACTGCGGTGATAGATGCACCGACTACTATTGGTTTTGCTGAAGATTTGTTATTAAGTGCTCAGCGCTCTGTGGATATTGGTGGAAAAATAACGGAATACCGATGGACGCTGATCAAAAATCCATAAAACTTAAGCCAAATAAAACCTTGATAACCCGTGATGCAACGTTGCGGGTTAAGGGGGGTATGCAATCAGGTGAATACCAAATTCAACTTGTTGTTTGCGACGAGTGTGGCAATACAAGTGCTGTATTCAAGCACTATTTTAGTGTCAGCTCACCGATTGGCTTAGCTCAAAAAGTACGCTATTTCATTACCATGCTTATCAATAGGTTGCATTAAATGTGGCTGTTTAATTACCAATGTTAGTGTGGTGTTGGAAAAATTTGAGCGACGAGAGTAGGTCAATGTTTACATGTTGAAAGATAGAGCGAAGCAGGATACTGGAGTCGAGAAGCTGTTATCGAGATTCTGCTAAGGGAAGTGTAGAATGTTGGTCATAAGGCTAATCAAACGATTGATTTAATAATTGAATTTGCTCTTGGCTAACTTTTAATATGCTGCCTTGATCATACCAGTCGCCTAATACAATACGTTTGGCTGCTTGGCCATTCACGTCAAGTTGATGGATTGCCGGCTTGTGTGTGTGGCCGTGAATAAGTTGATTAACCTGATGTCGGTCCATGACTTTGGTAACTTCTTCTGGGCTGACATCCATGATCTCCATAGTGAGTCCTGCATGATTCTTTTTGCTGGTTTTTCGGCCATTTTCAGCAATTTTGCGGCGTAGCGCCAGTGGCAAACTTAACATTAATCTAGGCCACCACCACCCTCGGGCTTTGCGTCTAAACTTTTGATATACCACATCACGTGTGCATAATTCATCGCCATGCATGATTAGGGTTGGGGTGCCATAAAGATCGATAACACATTGTTCTGGTAATAAAGTCATACCTGCTTGCAGGGCAAACTTTTGGCGGATTAAAAAATCACGATTACCATGAATAAAATAAATAGGAATGCCTTGGTTTGCTAAGGCTTTGAATGCTGCAGCAATACTGAGGTTAAACTCACTGTTATCATCATCCCCTATCCAAACTTCAAATAAATCACCTAATACATATAAGGCTTCTGCCTGAACGGCCTGGGTTGTTAGAAAGTGAAACAAACATTGGCTAATATCTGGGCGTTGTGCCGATAGATGTAGGTCTGAGATAAAATACGTGAATGGTTGCATTTGAGATCTTAGTGAAGAGTTTTATATGTTCTACAATAAAAGGGCAGATTAATATCTGCCCTTAAGTTCAATTAATGTTGTTTATTAATCAATTAACTCAACTTTTTGGATCACTACATCTTCAATTGGTACATCTTGGTGATAGCCTGAATTACCTGTGCTGACGGCTTTGATTTTATTAACCACGTCCATGCCCTCAGAAACTTCTGCAAATACACAGTAGCCCCAACCATCGGATGTTTCGCTACGGAAGTTTAAAAAGCTATTGTCTTTTATGTTAATAAAAAACTGCGCCGTAGCTGAGTGTGGTTCATTGGTGCGTGCCATCGCCACTGTACCGGTATTATTGGCTAAACCGTTATTGGCTTCGTTTTTAACCGTGGCTTTTGTTGGTTTTTGCTGCATACCTGGCGAAAATCCACCACCTTGAACCATAAAACCATCGATAACACGATGGAAAATAGTGTTGTCGTAAAAGCCATCTTTTGCATACTCTAAAAAGTTGGCCACGGTAAGTGGAGCTTTATCAGCGAATAGGCTGAGAGTAATAACCCCATAATTTGTATGTAGTTTAACCATTAAGTTGTCCTGTAACGTCAACATGTTAGTAAAAGGCGCATTCTAACACTAAAGCGTAAAAGTTTTTAACTCTTAGTGTTTATTGCTTAATGCGATGCGTTGGTGTGAATGCTAGAATCGCTGTTTTTGCAGAACCAACCATCAAACAGGACATTTACATGCTGCACATATATAACACTCTCACTCGCCAAAAAGAGCAATTTAAGCCATTGCAAGCAGGAAAGGTGGGCATGTATGTTTGTGGTATTACTGTTTACGACTTAAGCCACATGGGCCATGCACGCACCTATTTAAGTTTTGATTTGATGGTGCGATATATGCGTGCACGGGGTTTAGAGGTCAACTATGTGCGTAATATCACTGATGTTGACGATAAAATTATTCAACGCGCCAATGTAAATAATGAAACCACCGAGCAGTTAACACAGCGCACTATCGCTATGATGCATGAAGATTTTGCCGCGATTAATTTGCTCAAACCTGATATCGAACCGCGTGTAACTACGCATATTAGTGAAATTATTCAGGTCATCGAAAAACTCATCAAAAAAGGCCATGCCTATCAAGGTTTGTCGGGTGATGTATTGTTTGATGTTAGGTCTTATGCTGATTATGGCAAGTTGAGTAAACAGGACTTATCACAGCTTAATTTAGGCTCACGAGTTGAAGTGGATAACGATAAACGTGATCCGATGGATTTTGTCTTGTGGAAGTCTGCTAAACCCGGAGAGCCAAGTTGGAGTTCGCCTTGGGGAGAAGGGCGTCCTGGTTGGCATATTGAGTGTTCGGCGATGAATCATAAACACCTTGGAGCCCATTTTGATATTCATGGTGGAGGCTCGGATTTGATTTTTCCTCACCACGAAAACGAAGTGGCACAATCATGCTGCGCCTATGACACACCCTATGTAAATTATTGGATTCATACGGGTATGGTGCAGGTAGACCAAGAAAAAATGTCTAAGTCACTTGGCAACTTTTTCACCTTGCGTGATGTGTTAAAAGATTATGATGCACAGACTTTACGTTTTTTCTTAATGTCGGCCCATTACCGCAGCCAGTTAAGTTATTCAGAAGATAACATCAAACAAGCTCGCGCTGGTTTAGAACGTTTATATACGGCTTTGCGTGACGTTGAGGTAAACCACAAGGTAGATATTCATTTTAGTGATTATCTAGTTCGTTTTAACAAAGCCATGGATGATGATTTTAATGTACCTGAAGCGATTTCAGTATTGTTTGATGTGGCACGTGAGTTGAATAAAGCTAAAAATGAACAATCTGCTGTTGCCAGTGATTTAGCTGGGATATTAGTCAGCCTTGGAGCAACGTTAGGGATACTACAACAAGCCCCTCAAGAGTATTTGCAGGGCAGTTTAAATCCCGCAGACAACAGTGATGATGTAGCCCACATCGAAGCTTTGATTAAAGCGCGCAACGATGCCAGAACCAATAAAGACTGGGCTGCTGCCGATGCAGCGCGTGATGCTTTGAAAGCCTTGAATATTGTACTAGAAGATGGTGATAAGGGGACAAGTTGGCGCCGCGGTTAACAATTTTATTGAGCTTTAAAGAAAGGGCCAACTGGCCCTTTCTTTATGGGGGTATTCATAAGCGTTTAAGTGCGGGTTACATCCACTAATATTTTCAACTTTTGTCCGGGTTGTAAGTATTTTTGACTAGCGATTTTATTCCACTTTTGGATATCGTTAATACTTACTTTAAATTTACCGGCTATACGTGCTAATGAGTCACCACTGCGCACTGTGTAAGTTAGGGTGCGCATAATGGCATCGCTGGCTAGATTAGTGCCGGTTTGCTTAGCGCTGGTTTTGTTAACCCAAATCACTAGCTCTTTGCCGGGCATCAATGGATCAGTAGGTGCCATGCCATTCCATTTGGCTAAACTACGCAAGTTCACCTTATATTCACGACTTAGATCCCACATAGTATCACCGCTTTTAACGGTATGATTGAGCTTAAAATTGCCACTTTTATGGGATTGAGTTGAGGCTAAACGTTGCTCCTGCGAGAGGGTGTAGGATTCAAGGGATTTAAGTGCAACAGGGATAACTAGAAAATCACCCTGACGGATCATATTGCCTTTTAATTCATTAACCTGAGCAATGATATCCACTGTGGTGTGATATTTATCCGCTAACTTTAATAAACTATCACCACTTTTTACTTTGTGACGCACCCAATTTAAGCGATCTTTATTTTCCGTCTGAGCGAGGGCCTGAGAAAATTTTTCAGCTTTGTCGATAGGAACCAACAAAGCAAACGGGCCATCAGGATCAGTCGCCCATCGGTTGTACCCAGGATTTAGGGCATGTAATTCTTTTACACTTAGCTCAGCCATTTGTGCGGCTAAGGCTAAGTCGATTTGTGAACCTACATTAACTAACTGAGTTAATGGCTGGTTTTCGATGACGGGCCAGTCAAAACCATATTTTTCACTGTTAGAGAGGATATCTGCTAAGGCTAATAATTTGGGTACGTAAGCACGGGTTTCTCGGGGTAAGTCGAGATGCCAGAAGTCAGTCGATTTATTTTCATTTCTGTTTTTCTTAATCGCCCCCATTACGCGGCCTTCACCACTGTTATAGGCGGCGAGTGCGTGTAACCAATTCCCATCAAACATTTTGTTGAGATAATTTAAATAGGCCATCGCCCCCTTGGTAGATGCCACCACATCACGGCGTCCGTCATACCACCAGGTTTGTTTCATGCCAAAACGTTTACCGGTTGAGGGGATAAACTGCCACATACCTGCAGCACGGCCATGTGAGTAAGCAAAGGGATCAAAAGCACTTTCGACTATGGGTAACAAGGCCATTTCTAAAGGCATGTTTTGCTGTTCAATTTCTTCCACAATCAGATGTAAAAAAGGTTTAGCGCGCAAGGCAACTCGTTGCATGTAGTCAGGGTGGCGTAAATACCAATCTCGTTGTTCTGTTACCCTTTTATCATCAATGATCTCAAAACTAAGTTGTGCACGGATACGTTGCCATAAATCGATGGCATCAACCTTATCAAACTCGCCTAATTCATTGGCTGAGGAGATAGCAGGATGAACTTCGTCTTTGGGATGGGTAACGGGGATGGTGCCAGATTCTGCAGATTCACAATCAAAAATATCGGCAACTTGCTCACCTGACTGTTGGCAAGATACTAGAATTTGCTCAGCAATCTGGTGCTCTTGTTCTAATTGTTGAGTGTCGGTGATCCCATCGGGCAGCATTTGACAGGCTGACAAGGTGACACTTAAAGCAAGGATACTTAAAAAATTTACTCGCACTGCGGGTTCCTTGTATGGTCAGGACTTGGCTGACACATTTATAACCTACATCCTTGAAACTGCACGTTTGTTGGCTGCGCTCATTCGCCGCCGTGCAATTCCAATGATATTGGGTTTATATTAAAAGAAGGTTTTCACCTGATTTTTGCATTCTACCGATTAAAATTGATCTTTCCAGCTTCTTAAGGCCGCAAAAACACTTTCATCGTCATTCATAGTCTTCGAGTCGTGTGCCTTAACTGCACTGCGCAAGGCGACTGAAGCGCAACGTAAAAAAGGGTTAAACGTGTGTTCTTTAGCAATAGTACTTGGCAACGTAGGTAGTTGTTGTGACCGCTGCTGTTGTGCCCAAAGCTGGTATTCGAGCAGTGCTGCGTTATTTGGTTCAACGGCTAAGGCAAATTTAATATTGGCTAAGGTATATTCATGGGTACAGTAAACCTTAGTATCGCCGGGTAAGGCCGCTAGTTGGCTTAAAGATTGATACATTTGCGTTGCGCTGCCTTCAAATAATCTCCCACAACCGGCTGAGAACAAAGTGTCACCGCAGAACAACAAACCAGGACTGTAATAGGCGATATGATCTAGGGTATGGCCAGGTACTTCCAGTACTGATAGCTCAAGTTTTAATTCAGGCAGTGTAATACAGTCTCTGTGTTGTAGGCGCTGGTTAATACTTTCAATTTTAGGATTGTGTGGACCAAATACGGGTATACCGGGAAATGCTTGTAATAATGCAGGTAAACCATTGGTATGATCCCAATGGTGGTGAGTGATTAATATACCCACTAATGTCAGTTGTTGGCTTTGACAATAATCCAGTACTGGCTGGGCATCACCGGGATCCACCACCACACAGTGCTGAGCATTGTGTAAACACCAGATATAGTTGTCGTTAAACGCCTTAATAGCATGGATTTTCATAGCCACTTTAGGCTCTCCTTATTGCAGTATTCGCTAAAATGCGTGAGGATTTTTTTAGGATAGTAGGTTACCATATTTTTTATGAAATCTGCCTTAATCGACCAAGCTCCCACTTATCCCAACTCTTGGCACAATCTGCCAATGGGCGATGTTTTGCGTCAACTTATCGAAACCAGCATGGCAGAATCGAGTCGCAAATACTTTGGTTACCATTTATTACGTTTAGGCAATCTAAGCAGCGCCATTGAATTAGCCGATTGCCCGATAAAACATAAAATTAATTTGACCAACAAAAATTGTAGTTATACCTCGGTGATGGGTAAAACAGATAGCTTGCCTTTTGCCGAAAACAGCATTGATGTTTGTTTGCTGATCAATGAACTGGATTTTGCCAAAGACCCCCATCAAGTTTTACGTGAAGTTACCCGCTGTATTATCCCAAATGGGCATTTAGTATTAGTCGGTTTTAATCCGTGGAGTTTATGTGGTCTATTTAAATATCTGCCTTTTAATCGACATAATGCCCTGCATCAGGCGCGATTTTTCAGTTTGGCTCGTACTAAAGACTGGTTACAACTGCTGGGTTTTGAAGTGACTACGGAGCGCCGCCGAGTGTTTTCAGAATTATTTTTAGGTCGACGACTTGGCCCTGATTCTGGTTGGCTACAGTGGTGTGAGCGTTATCTGGGCTGGCTCTCAGCCATTTATATTATTGAAGCCCGTAAACGCGAAATTCCCTTAAGTTTGATTAAACCTAAATGGAAAACCAAACCAAATTTTGCGGCAGTAGGTGTCACTAGTGCCACATGGCGCTCCGGTGCCATGCAGGTTAGCCAACCTTGGCAAACTAAATCCAAATAAGCTGATTATTTGATGCAGCTGTCAGACTCCTTATATCTGCTAGTACAAACATTGTGGGACTACCATCATCTTAACCATAGATTACAAGCAGCCGATTGCCTTATCGTGATGGGCTGTCAGGACTTGGGTGTGGCTCATAAAGCCATTGAGTTATATCAACAAAACTACAGTGAATTACTCTTGTTTAGCGGTGGCTTTGGCAAAATCACCAAAGATTTATGGCGCAAAAGCGAAGCGGACATATTTGCTGATGAGGCGATAAAAGCAGGCATAAGCAGTGAGCATATTTTACTCGAAACGCGATCGAGCAATTGTGGCGAAAACATCCTGTTTGCTATGCAATTATTGCAAGGGCGAGGGCTTAAGCCAAGTAAGGTATTACTCGTTACTAAACCCTATTTAGAACGTCGAGCTTATGCCACCTTTAAACAGCATTTTGCTGATGTTGAGGTCTATGTAACATCGCAGTCCATCACTTTGGCAGATTATCTGCAGTCTGCGACTGATCCTGAGCAAGTAATCCAACTGATTGTCGGGGATTTACACAGGATATTGCAATATCCGCGTTTAGGTTATCAAATTAAACAGGATGTCCCCAAAGCGGTTATCAATGCCTATGAGCAACTTGTTAACGCCGGTTACCATCAATATTTGATTTAGACCCTCTAGACTTGCCATCATTTGCCTTGTCTAAAACGGATTTAATTCCCACTGAAAAATGTGTATGGAACACATTTTAACAACCGCAGGTTGGCCTATGGTGAATACCATGGACGGTATTCATAATCCTGCATCTTCAGGTTGCTTGGGTATATACTAATTGATTGGTAATTCAGGCGCTTGGATAGCAGTTTTAGCAGAATCCATACTATAACGAGCAAAGATATTGGCGTATTCACCTGATGTTTTTAAATGTGTTAATTGTTCATTAAAAGCGTCACGTAGTTTTTTAGTTCTGAACATAAAACCGTTAGGACTGGCGCCAAACAATGGAAAACGATCCACCTGTTGAATACTAATTTTATCATTTGACTCACTGATCTTCGCGCGGTAATAAGCGAATATCTGCGCATCCATTTGCACTACGTCATACCGTTCTAAAAACAACATTTTTACCTGATTATACTGATCAAAAGTTTCACTGTAGTGAGGATGATTTTTGACCATTTTGGCGTATTCAGCGCCTAAATGAATAGCTGCATCTTGCCATGATAATAAGCTGTAATTTTTGAGTTGATCCATGTGGGTAAAATGGAAGTTTCGTTTTTGTAAACTAAACGCAAAGTTTTCATAGGAGTACGCTATATCGGAAAAAAAACCGACTAAGTTATGTCCTTTTATAGTGTTTGGATTCATGTCGGATGCAACGTCAACTAAACCCATTTGATAGGCATTGATGCGCCGAGCATAAGGTAGATAGATAGGAGTTACTTCATAACCTAAAGGGGCAACAGCGGATTCAAAGATTTCAATAATGATACCTTTATTGTCCCCAGCGAGAACCCATGGGGCAAGTACTTCACCAAATGCCACTGTCAGTTTCTCATTCGCCTTAATTCCACCGCAGTGCACTAAATAGATGAGTGTCATACAGTTTAAAACAAACTTGCTTGGCTTCATCGTCGACCTTGGCTAATTAATAAGGAGTGTCCCGATAGTAACGACTATGCATAGGTTGAACAAGTTAATAGATAAATGAGTTGGCTGCTTGGTTTTTGGAAATTTGTAACTCATTTTTCAAACTATTTTTCTATAGCTGACGACTTAAAGGGGGAATATCTTAAAAATATGAGGACAAAAGATGAAAAAACTAAGCAAATTATCAGTGTTACTTGTAGCCACTGGCTTTTTTACGGTGGCAGCCATAAGTGCAGGTAGCAGTGCAACAGCAAACGTAGATAACAATTATCGCATTCGAGTATTGCAGGATTGTAAGCTGGTGGCTGAATATGCCATGACTCAAGAACAAATAAATGCCTATCAAGAGCTGCAAAAAATTGAGGGTACTATGGCCGCGTTAGAACTCCCTATAAAAGCGATTGAACAACAAATTCAGGTGTATTCGAATAAAATTGAACAACTCAGTGCCTTGGCAATTCAAGAAACCGACACCACACTGCATATCGACAAAACCTACCTAAAACAGCAAGATGAAGTGGCTAAACAATTGCAAAAATTGATTGCCTCTCATCAAGCAGACTTTGATGCCATAGGTCAACAAGGTGAAAAAATATCTGCAGTGGCACACAAGTTCGAAAAGGCGATGGCGGTCACTATAGATGGGTTAGAACATGATCAAATTGAAATTCTGAGTCCAGAAAAGCTGACCAGTAGTCATTATTGCCATAATGAAAAAAGCGAGGTGTAACTAGCCAGTGCATCATAAGGTCTGATTTCTATCGTTTTAGAAATCAGACCTGTTTCAACTTTTATTCTGCACCTTGTTCGGCGTTGATAATCCCATCAGCGAAACTTTGATAGGCTCCTTCAAAATGTTTGGCAACACTGTCTGGGAATAAATGAAATTCACCTTCTGCTAACGCGGCTACAATACCCTCAGAGACACTTTCTACCGAATCAGCAACATCAAAACCGGCTTTATCACCCATATCCGTTTTGATTGGTCCAGGATGAACACTAAGCACTTGAATACCCTTAGGTGCAAATACGTCTTTTAAACCTTGAGTTACTGAATAAGAGGCGGCTTTTGATGCCGAATATGTAGTGAAAGGGGTAAAGTTTTTAATTGATGCAACAGAATTTAACTGCACAAAAGCAGAAGAACCTTTGCTGGTTAAGGTATTGGCATAGGCCTTAGCTATGCGTATTAGCCCCAACACATTCACATCAAACTCGTGTTGCAAGGCGACTTCGGCGTTGTCGGCCAAAGGATCCGCTATTTCTAAGACACCTGCATTATTCACAACAACGTCAACGTCTTGAGTTAATAAAACGGCTTGTTTGATTGATTCTGCATCACTGACATCTAAGGCCAATGTTACCACTTTGTCGCCATATTGTTGGCATAGAGCTTGAGTGCTTTTTATGTCTCGTACGGCTAAATACACCTTACGTGCGCCATGTTGTAAAAAGCTTTCAACTATTGCTTTGCCGATACCACGGTTTGCACCTGTTACTAAAGCCACTTTGTCTTTGATTAAAAAATTCATGTTGTGTTCCTGTCTAAATGAAAATAAGAATTAACTATACCGATCGGTAAGGTTGACGCAATTGTACCGATCGGTATAATGATGTCAATGATTTTTTATGAGGCCATTTTTAGCCTTGATGGTTTAGCTCTGCTTAGGTGTTAAGCTTGAATAGGCTTAATGGGGGATTAGTATGGTTGCCGCTAGTAAAATTAAATTTGATCGTAATCAGGCGCTTGAAGCTGCCATGTTGGTGTTTTGGAAAAAAGGCTACGTTGGTGCGTCGTTGACAGATTTAACTGAGGCGATGGCGATCAATAAACCCAGTATGTATGCCACTTTTGGCAACAAAGAAACGTTGTTTGTATTGGCAACCGATTATTATATGCAGAGTGTTGATTTGGCTCACCGCTTCCATCTAGAGCAACGTCATTTACCTTTGCGTGAAAGGTTATTGAATTATTTAAACTCTGTGGTTAGTGAGCAGTGTAATGAGCATAGCCCTAAAGGCTGTTATGTTTCCTTATGTATATCTGAAGCGGAAGGTGAGCTAATTCCGGACGTTGCCCGCCAAAAAATTATGCAAGTGAGTGAATATACCTTCAACTCATTAACCGACGTTTTTAAACAGGATAAAGAAGCTCAAGACTTGAATTTAGCCCATGATGCTGAGCTACATGCTTGTTATTTACTAACGTTATTAAACGGGACTGCGGCGATGGCTAGAGCCGGTAAGCCTTGCACTGAGTTAAAACCCTTGATAGTCATCGCATTGAAAGGCCTTGGTTTGTAGATTACCTTGCCTTATACAAACATTAACCTACATAGCCAGCTATAAAAAAGGCGAAATAAGAAACTTATTTCGCCTGATTTTTTTGAGTGTCTAAAAGACGCCTTTATTTAACCTTCATACCCGGTTTAGCTCCTGTATGTGGCTCCAGGATAAACAGGTCTTTACCACCAGGACCTGCGGCTAACACCATGCCTTCGGATAAACCAAAACGCATTTTGCGTGGTGCGAGGTTAGCGACCATCACGGTATGTTTACCAATTAAGTCTTCTGGCTGATAGGCGGATTTAATCCCGGCAAATACTTGTTTGGTTTCGCCACCTAAGTCGAGCTCTAAGCGTAATAACTTTTCAGCGCCTTCGACGTGTTCGGCTTTGGCAATCAAGGCGACACGTAAATCCACTTTGGCAAAGTCTTCAAACGAGATGGTTTCGCCAATCGGATCTTTAACTAAATGTTCGTTCTGTTCGACAGTTTTAGCTGCAGTGAGTGCTTTAGTCGGCTCTAGGTTTTCTTTCGAGTCTTCGACCATGGCATTAATCTTATCCATTTCGACCCGCTGTAACAGGGCTTTAAAGGGGCTGACTTGATGCTCAGTTAATACGCTGTTTAGGCTGTCCCACGTTAGAGAGTCATTTAAAAACTCTTCGGCTTGGTGGGCCAATGTAGGCACTACGGGTTTGAGATAGATCACCAATAAACGGAACAAGTTAATACCTAATGAACACACATCGTGGGTAAATTGCAGTTTTTCAGGATCTTTAATCGTTACCCAAGGTGCATTGCTATCAATAAATTGGTTGGCTTTATCAGCCAAGCCCATAATTTCACGAATAGCGCGACTGTATTGACGTTTTTCATAAGCATCAGCAATACTGGTTTGGGCTTGTTGAAATTCGGCAACCAACGCAGGCTCTAGTACATTGGCCGATAACTTACCGTCAAAACGTTTATTGATAAAACTGGCACAGCGGCTGGCAATATTGACTACTTTACCGACTAAATCTGAATTTACTTTTTGTGCGAAGTCTTCAAAGCTCAGGTCGATGTCACTGACGGCATCGCTGAGTTTAGAGGCAAAATAATAACGCAGATATTCAGGGTTTAGATGATCTAAATAAGTCCGACCTTTGATAAAAGTGCCCTTGGATTTAGACATTTTTGCGCCATTCACCGTCACAAAACCATGTACGTTAACACCACTGGGTTTTCTAAAACCTGCGCCTTCAAGCATGGCTGGCCAGAACAAACAATGGAAGTAGGTAATGTCTTTACCGATAAAATGATAGAGCTCGGCAGTGGAGTCTAAACCCCAATATTCATCAAAATTTAAACCTGCTGTACGATCACACAGGTTTTTAAAGCTCGCCATATAACCTACTGGTGCATCAACCCAGACATAAAAAAACTTGCCGGGTGCATTAGGGATTTCAAAACCAAAATACGGTGCATCACGGCTGATATCCCATTGTTGTAAACCTTTTTCAAACCACTCTTGCAGTTTGTTGGCCATTTCAATTTGAATGGCACCGCTTTTCAGCCAGTCTTGTAACATGTTGCCAAACTGGGGTAAGTCAAAAAAGTAATGTTCTGAATCACGTAATACTGGTGTTGCTCCACTGACTACCGAGCGAGGATTGATTAACTCGGTAGGATCATAAGTGGCACTACACACGTCACAACTGTCGCCATTTTGGTCTTCAGCTTTACAGCTTGGGCAAGTGCCTTTAACAAAACGATCGGGTAAAAACATCTGTTTTTCAGGATCGTATAATTGGCTGATAGTGCGCGTGCTGATATATCCGTTAGCATGTAAGCGGTTGTACACCAGTTCACACAGCTCTTTATTTTCGTCAGAATGGGTGACGTAGTAGTTGTCATAGTTAATATTAAAATCGAGCAAGTCTTGATGATGTTCGGCACGAGTTTGCGCCACCATTTGCTCTGGTGTTATACCAAGTTGCTGAGCCTTTAACATGACAGGGGTGCCATGGGCATCGTCGGCACACACGCTATAACAAGTATGGCCACGCATTCGTTGGAACCGCGTCCATATATCCGTTTGGATATGCTCTAACAAATGACCTAAGTGAATTGAGCCATTGGCGTAGGGCAGGGCACTGGTGACCAGAATTTTACGTGCTTGAGTTGTTTGTGCTGGTGAAGACATCGGTATAATAGGATTACTGTTAGTAAAAAAGGTCGCAAATAGTACCGTTTCTGCGCCATCATTGCATTACGAAATTTGTATTCAATCGATTAAAAGCATCGATTAAACCTCAAGGCCAAGTATGTTTTTTAGCTCTAAAACTTCAAATGAATCTTTACATCACGATATTCAGCACTGTTTAGCTGAGTTTTTTGCCATGCCTATTGAAAAAGTGGGGGCATGGTTTGAATTGAAAGGGAAGTCCTTAACTATCTCCTTGCCATTTGCAGCACAGAGTTTGCACCAATTATTGAAAGATACTTTAGCTGCCAAACTGGCTTTGCATCTTAGCCCAGTCAAAGATATCGACGTCCTAACGAATATCGGTGTGGCGCCCACTTTAATGGCGAAGCGCCCAAAGATAAAAAATATTATCGCTATTGCCTCAGGCAAAGGTGGCGTGGGTAAGTCCACAACCAGTGTTAATTTGGCTTTTGCCTTGCTCGCCGAGGGAGTAAAAGTAGGTATTTTAGATGCCGATATTTATGGCCCTTCTATTCCGATAATGCTGGGTAATGTTGATGCTAAACCTAGTAGTGAGGATCAAAAACAGGTAGATCCTATTATGGCTCATGGGCTGGTGGCGTCGTCCATTGGTTATTTTGTACCAGCCGAAAACGCGACAGTGTGGCGCGGCCCTATGGCGAGTAAAGCTTTAAGCCAATTGCTTAATGAAACAAATTGGCCAGAATTGGATTATTTAATTGTAGATATGCCACCGGGCACAGGGGATATTCAACTGACATTGGCTCAGCAAATTCCAGTAAGTGGCGCGATTATCGTCACCACGCCGCAAGATTTAGCTTTAGCTGATGCCACCAAAGGTATTGCGATGTTTAATAAGGTCAAAGTGCCAGTTTTGGGTTTAGTCGAAAATATGAGTTATCACATTTGTAGTCAGTGTGGTCATCATGAAGCCATCTTTGCTGAGCATGGCGGGCAAAAACTCGCGACCCAATATAACTTACCCTTATTAGCGCAATTACCACTGAATATTGATATTCGTGTTCATGCTGATGGAGGGATACCTTTGCAAATTAGCCAGCCAACTCACCCTTTGACTTTGGCTTATCAAGAGCTGGCGCGAGAGGTTTCTAAAGGTTTATATTTAAAAGTAACAACAAGCTGATATTTAAACAGCTACTTTATCCAGATGGTGGGCCTAGCTGCTTGCACCAAAATACTTACTGTGCAAGCATGGCGGGCTTTTTAAGCCTAGTGCTTCAAGTACCTAATATTTAAACCGTTAACTGACGAGCAGCACAAAAATGCGTTTATGTGACAAAGATATTTACCGCTACATGCAAGAGGGCAAAATTGTTATCAGCCCTGAACCCGATTACAGTGAAATCAGTGGTGTGACTGTTGATATCCGTTTGGGCAATAAATTTCGAGTATTTGAAAGTCAGCATGCGCCATACATTGATTTAAGCGGGCCAAAAGCGGAAGTTCAGGCAGCCTTAAATAATGTGATGAGTGATGAAATAGAAATCGCTGCGGATAAATCTTTTTTCTTACACCCTGGTGAGTTAGCGCTGGCAGTGACATTAGAGTCTGTCACTCTACCGGCTAATATTGTTGGTTGGTTAGATGGTCGCTCATCCTTGGCCCGTTTGGGTTTAATGGTGCATGTAACTGCTCACCGGATTGATCCGGGTTGGTCAGGTAATATCGTTTTAGAATTCTATAACGGTGGAAAGTTACCACTGGCACTTAAGCCCGGTATGAAAATAGGTGCGATTAGTTTTGAGGTATTATCAGATTTTGCTGAAAAACCTTATAACGCAAGAGTCGATGCTAAATACAAAGGTCAGTCAGGTGCGACAGCGAGCCGCATCAGCGCAGACGATAAGAGCGGCGACTAATTGATCCCCCTTATTATTGCAATTGCGGTTTAAGTAATGACGGGTTTAGTTGTCTGTGTCTTGTTGGGTATTCAGCTGAGTAGACGCACGGATCAATAACTGAGGTTCAAAGTGTTTGTGCATTACCGGCTGATTGGCTTTAGCTTTAGAGCGTTTTGCCGCGATATGGGAAATCAATAAACTTGCCGCTTTACGGGCAATGATATTAGTAGGCTGAGCGGCCGTGGTCAGTTGTGGCCACGTTTGACGTGAAAACGGACTGTCTTCGAAACCTGCTATTGCCAGTTGTTTAGGTACATCAAAACCATTCAAGCGTGCCGCAAATAAAGCCCCCGCGGCAATTTCATCGTTACAGCAAAATATCGCAGTGGGTTTTTTACTCAAGTTCAGCAAGTTTTTGGCTTCAGTGGCACCTGAATCAAAGGTGTATTGACCATCGATTACGTACTCATCAAGTTGTTCTATACCATGAGCTTTTAAAGCCGCAAGGTAACCATTCAAACGCTCTATGGTTGAACGGTGACTTTTATCTCCGCCGATAAACGCAATGGCTTTATGACCTTGTTGAATTAAATGTTCAGTAATTTTGTAAGCCGCATCATGATCGTGCACAAATACACAGGGAGTTGATTCTTGTGAGTCATTGGAGCCTGGAATAATGCGTACAAAACTGAGGTCCATTTCTTCAATGGCGGCCAATATCTCAGGCGTTTCTGATAAGGGCGGAGAAATTACCAAACCGGCTAGTTGTGAACGTTTAGCCATGGCTTTAATTTCGCTGATAATGTCGACTTGAGTCGCTTTACAGGGGTGAATGATGAGCTCATAACCACGCTCACGACATTCGGCCAAGATCCCTTCCTGCATTTCGATAATGTAATATGCATTGGGGTTATCGTAAACAAAACCCAGAGTATAAGTGTTGGTGCCTTTGAGATTTCTGGCGGCATGATTAGGTTGATAGTTAAGCTGCTCAATGGCTTGAGCGACTTTTAGTCGAGTTGTTTCAACCACCGAGTCTTCCATATTAATGACTCGCGATACGGTTTTTATCGAAACACCTGCCAGCTTGGCAACATCAGTAATAGTTGATCTCATGTTAATATCCAGATTTCAATAGCCTTGTTCAAGGTCTTATAAGGGTAATTCAACTTATCTATGTCTTTCATCCTTGCAACTGCAAGTTAATTGGCTGCATTCACTCACCATTATTTTTAGCGGTAGTGGCACTTAGTACATCTAAGCTCATGGGGCTGAGGTTCTTTGCCGCTGCCGTGCAATTCCAAGGATTTTGCGTATAAATTGCCTATTTTTGCTTGGTTTGAAATGGCAAATTTAAGCAGTATATCAGCCAGTTAGTGAAATGTGCTTAATAAAATGCGGCTTTATTACTTATTTAATTGACTTGTAAATGGCTAGCGAACAAATTGAGGTAAGACCTCAACAAATAATTTACAAGTGCTTCGATATTTTATTGACAGCGTTGTCATTGTTAATTAATGTGCAGCTAACAAACACTCAGTCTGGATGATTTTAGCTGCGCTAAAGTGTCTGGTAGTAAACATAAATTAAACATATAAGCGACAAATAGCGTAGCTTGGTAATTGGGAGCAGCGAGTTGATGAAAGGAAATAACATGGGTAATACACGCAGGAAATTTACACTTGGCAGCTTTTGTGGGCTGGCAAGTTTGTTGTGCAGTTCCGGTTTAAGTGCCGCAGTGGCCGATTCAACGAGTGCTCAACAACAATTGCTCGACAATATCGCTGCACATATGGGTTTGACTTATGTAATTAACAACAATATTAGTGTTGAAAATTGCCAGCAGGATACGGGCAGTGCGCAATGTTATCAGGGTCAGATACAACTTACTTTTAAGCAAGATGTGGCCTTAAAAGACTGGCAGATTTATTTTAGCAATACCTCGAATATCAAATGGGATGGTAGTGAGCTGTTTGATATTCAACATACCAATGGCGATATTCACGTTATTACGCCAGTTTCCCAAAACCTGATTAAAAAAGGTAGTTATGCTATTGATTTTAAAGGTATAGGTTCTTTGGTTAACGAGTCAGAAGCCTTTCCTAATTATTTTATTAGCGCCACTGATTTACAGGCTAGAGTCATCCAGATGACGGTGCCTCTGGTTGATAGTGATACCCAGTTGTTAGTTTATCCTCATGTACTGCCTTTTGTTACGCCAGAGCAAACCAAAAGACGAGTGGGAGATAAGGTGCCACTGGCAACGCCAGAGGTGATGTTTGAGCATTACGCCAGCATTAATGCCTTGGCCGCCGAGTCTGCAACAACAGCGCCACGCTTGATCCCACATACTGTGAGCTCGCAGTTTGATGCAACACAGCGGGTATCAGTGTCTCAAGGTATTGCTGTTGATGAGGCGAGTTTGAGTCAGTTTTCAGCAGCGTTTCAGCGTTTGGCTAAAAAAGGGTTAAACACTCAATCCACAGGTTTGCCGCTTAAACTGCAACTCAATCTCCAGTCAGGATTAAGCACTCAGGCTTATCAGTTAACTATCAGCGAAAAACAAATATTCATCGAAGCGAGTGATAATGCTGGTCTGTTTTATGGTTTGATGAGTTTGTATCAGTTGTTAGATGGCAATAACAGTTTGCCAGTGGGTAACATAACAGATGCCCCTCGTTATGAATTCCGCGGTTTACATGTCGATGTGGCGCGTAATTTTCACAGTAAAGCTTTTATCATCAATTTACTCGAGCAAATGGCTGCGTTAAAAATCAATAAACTGCACTTTCATTTGGCCGAAGATGAAGCATGGCGACTCGAAATTCCTGGGCTTCCGGAATTAACCGATATCGGTGGTTTTCGTTGTTTTGATCCCTTAGAGCAAACTTGTTTGATGCCACAATTGGGGAGTGGCCCTGAGCGAAAAACCAAGGTAAATGGTTATCTGACCACCCAAGATTATATAGATATCCTGCGTTTTGCTGATGCCCATTTTATTGAGGTGATCCCGTCTTTAGATATGCCTGGCCATTCACGCGCAGCCATTAAGTCGATGGAAGCGCGCTATAAACGTTTAGTGTCTGAAGAAAAAACCCCAGAGGCCGAGCAATATTTACTGACTGAATTTGCCGATAAGAGCCAGTACCGCTCTATTCAACATTACGATGACAACACTTTAAACCCCTGTCTGGATTCTACTTATCACTTTGTGGATAAGGTATTGTCAGAACTTATCAAAATGCACAATAAAGCTGGTGTGGCTCTCAAACGATATCATATCGGCGCAGATGAAACTGCTGGTGCTTGGCAAGGCTCCCCCGCTTGTCAGGCAATGATTGCAGGCAATGCACGTTTGCAAAGTAGCGCTGATCTTGGCCCTTATTTTGTGGAGCGTGTTGCCCAAATGGTTGCCGCAAAAGGCATAGAAGCCGCAGCCTGGGATGATGGTTTAAGCCATGCTAAGGCAGACCAATTGCCCGCCAAGGTACAAGCTAATATTTGGGGTTTGTTACCGAGCAATGGTTTTGATCGAGCCCATGATTTTGTTAATCGTGGCTGGGATACCGTATTGTCGTTTCCTGATGTATTGTATTTTGACTTTCCTTATCAAGCTGATCCTAAAGAGCCCGGATATTATTGGGGCATGCGCAGTATAGATAGCTTTAAAGTGTTTCAGTTTATGCCGGATAACTTGCCCGCCCATGCCGAGTTTTGGACGGACGCTATAGGTAATGATTACCAAAGTACTGAAAAAGTAAGTTTGCAAAATCAAGCCAAAGTGAGCGGTATTCAAGCCCAACTATGGAGTGAAACAGTACGTAGCGATGACAGTGCTAACTACATGTTGTTCCCACGTTTAATTGCCTTTGCTGAGCGCGCTTGGTTTAAACCAGAATGGGCTGTTGCCTACCAAGCTGGGCAAACTTATTCTCGTGACAGCAAGCTATTTACTGAGCTTAAACAGCAACAAATGTATCAGGATTGGGCGCAATTTAGTCAAACTATGGGCAGCCAGATTTTAACTGATTTGGCTCGTGATGAGGTATTGTTTCGTTTGCCGACCCCAGGCGCCAAAATTAAACAAGGTTGGTTACATGCCAACTCGATGTTTAGTGGTTTGACGATTGAGTATCAGCAAGAGGGTGAGAAACAATGGCAAGTGTACAGCCAGCCGGTAAAAGTCACTAAACCCGTATTATTACGTAGCAGCATGCCTGGTTTGCTTCGTTATAGCCGTAGTGTGTCTGTCTCAATGCAGCAAAAAGTGGAGGAGTAAATTTTGCAGGAGCATTTTTTTATCGGTGTGGATGGCGGTGGCACCAAGTGCAAAGCCCTATTGCAAAACCACAAGGGGGAGATTGTTGGCGAAGGTTTGTCGGGCTCGGCTAATGCGGCCACTGATTTGCCTGTGGCAATTAAATCCATAGTTGGTGCTTGTCACGAAGCATTATTAGCAGCGGCTTTGCCACTGGAATATTTACGTTTCTGTCATGTAGGTATGGGCTTGGCAGGGGTTAACTTACCTAGTATTAGACACAATATGCTGCAATGGCAGCATCCTTTTGCCAGTGTGCACCTCACTACAGATTTACATATTGCCTGTTTAGGGGCTCACGATGGAGCAGACGGCGCAGTCATCATTACCGGTACTGGCTCGTCTGCCTTTGCGGTGTTAAATGGCGAACAGTTAAATTTAGGTGGCCATGGTTTTACTGCCGGCGATAAAGGCGGCGGCGCATGGATAGGGCGAGCAGCGACTCAAGTCTGTTTAGAGGCTATGGATGATTTGGCCCCTTACAGCCCATTAGTGGACCAGCTTAAAACCCATTTAGGCTGTAAAGATGCTACCGCTGTGGCTGAAAAAGTTAATGGCGCTCCCGCCGTGTTTTTTGCTAGTTTAGCGCCTTTGGTACTTGATGCAGCCGCCCAACAAGACGTGATTGCGACGGCAATTCTACAAGATGCAGCAGATTATCTAAGTAAATTGGCCAGACGTTTATTACCCCACAG
>NZ_LSNE01000003.1:1113604-1144212 GCF_001565895.1 Paraglaciecola hydrolytica | reverse complement strand
CGGGCGTTTAGCCTTGATAGGCGGGCTTGCCAATAGTTTAACGCCTTGGTTAGCGGCCGATGTGCGCGAGCAACTCAGTTTACCTAAATACAACCCAGATTATGGCGCTTTGTTGTTGGCTCAACAGCAAACGGGTGTCACCCTTTCAAATGCATTAATTAAAAAACAAAATAAAAGGATAGTGAATGAAAACTGATACCAACCTTAACCTAGAACCAGCGAAACAGAATTATTTTGTACCGCTGGCTATTATAGGTGCGCTATTTTTTATATTTGGTTTTGTCACTTGGCAAAACGGCGCGCTTATTCCCTATTTAAAAATGGTCTGCCAATTGACTGATACTCAGGCGATTATGGTGGCCTTTGCCTTTTACGTGGCTTACACCGTAATGGCTTTGCCCATGGCAGCCATATTAGAGCGTACCGGATTTAAAAACGGTATGGCCTTAGGTTTGCTGATTTTAGTGGCTGGATTTTTGTTGTATATGCCAGCAGCTTATTATCAACAGTTTTGGGTTTTTCTAGTGGCGCAATTTGTCATTGGTAGTGGTTTAACCATTTTGCAAACCGCTGCAAATCCTTATGTGGTTAAAGTGGGTCCAGAAAAAAGCGCCGCTGTACGTATTATGTTTATGGGCTTGATGAACAAAGGCGCAGGGGTTATTGCACCACTGGCCTTTACCGCCATTGTATTGGGTGATTTTGCTAGTCTTTCTTCAGTGTCCTTAGCGGCTATGCCAGCGGCAGAGCAAGCTGAAACCATTACCGCCTTGTCTCATGGTTTGATTTATCCTTATTTAGGCATGGCTGTGGTATTTACCGTGTTGGCATGGTTATTAAAAATGTCACCTTTACCTGAATTGCCTTTAGAGAAAGATGAACAGGCCAATGACAATGGTCAAGCGACTAAAACCTCTATCTTACAATTCCCTGCCTTAGTATTGGGCGCTGTAACCCTATTTGTTTATGTGGGTGCCGAAGTGATAGCGGGTGACACTATTGGTTTGTTTGCCTCTAATTTAGGTGTAGCCAATGCGAGTTCTTTAACCTCTTACACTATGGCCTTTATGTTAATTGGTTATGCTTTAGGCATAGTCTTGATCCCACGTTTAGTGAGTCAAGAAACGGCTCTTACCGCATCGGCTGTGGCTGGTTTGATATGTTCGGCCATGGTGGTATTTAGTGATACTAACAGCACTGGCGTATCTGCCGTGTTATGGGGCTGGGCAGGTGTGCCCTTGTTACCTGATACTATTACTTATATTGCCTTGTTGGGTTTTGCTAATGCCCTAGTGTGGCCAGCAGTGTGGCCCTTAGCCTTGGTTGGTTTAGGCAAATTTACCGCACGTGGTTCGGCTTTATTGATTATGGGGATCAGTGGCGGTGCTTTAGTTCCTTTAGCCTACGGACTTTTGTCTGATGCGGTTAATGGCCAAGCGGCTTATTGGATCATGTTGCCCTTATACGCCTTTATTTTGTATTACGCCTTGCTCGGCCACAAAAAACGTAATTGGTAGGTAAAACAAAAAAATCACTCAACTCAGGTCAGGATTAATAGAATGAAAAGACAAGTTAGTTTGGATATTTTTCGTGGATTAACCCTGGCCGCGATGTTGCTCGTCAACAATCCCGGTTCTTGGGGCCATGTTTATGCCCCCTTTTTACATGCCAAATGGCATGGTTTAACACCGACGGATTTAATATTTCCTTTCTTTATGTTTATTGTAGGTGCGGCCATGTATTACTCCATGTCTGCTTTTGCAGTAAACAGCGCTTCAGCAAAAACACCTAATATACCTTGGTTAAAAATCATCAAACGTACTGCCTTGTTATTTTTGATTGGTTTTTTACTTAATATTTTCCCGTTTAACGGCGTCATCAGTGAGTGGCGCATTATGGGGGTGCTACAGCGTATCGCTCTGTGTTATGGGGTAGCGGCAGTCCTTGTTTGTGTGTTTAATATTCGCCAATTGGTGCTGTGTAGTATCGCTCTGCTGTTGGCTTATTGGGCACTATTGAACCTAGTTGATGTGCCTTATGGCCTATCAAGCAACTTAGTTAGAGTGATTGATCTGCAAGTCCTAGGTGCCAGTCATTTGTATCAAGGTTTTGGTTTGGCCTTTGATCCAGAAGGTTTGTTGAGTTGTTTGCCAGCCGTGGTTACTGTGCTGGCAGGTTATTTAACCAGTGCGTTTTTGGGGCAGAGTAAAACCGCTAAGAGCCAATATCGCAGTTTGTTGTTATACGGCATTATTGCTTTAGTTGTTGCTGACTTGTGGCATGTGTTGATGCCAATCAATAAAGCCTTATGGACCAGCTCTTATGTATTAGTAACCAGTGGTTTTGCATGGTTAGTATTAGCCGCGATTATCTATTTATATGACATCAAAAAACATCACAGTTGGTTTAATTGGGCGCAGGTATACGGCAGTAATCCTTTATTTATTTATGTTATTGCCTGGATATTTGCCGTGTGTTTACACTTAGTGAGTTGGACAGACAGTGCTGGTAAAGCACAAACCTTACATCGTTTTATGTATGGATCCTTAAGTAGCTTTATGCCGGAAAAACTAGCATCACTGTGTTTTGCTTTAGTGTTTGTGCTGGTGTTTTACGGGGTGTCGAGCTTTATGTATAAACGCAAAATTTTTATAAAACTGTAAAAAATAGAGCTAGCTGTAAGAGATGAGTATTCAACTCTTACAGCTAGCTCTCAATTATTTAAATGGCTGTTGTCTCAAAACAAGTTGAGCTTAAGTTGAGATAATTCTAGAACTTAGAATATAACTTTAAGCCCTACGTTAGCAGTTGTACCAATACCTTTCACGTTATAACCACCATAACGATATGACTGAGATTTAGCGGGGAAATAATCTTCGTTTAATAAATTTTCTATACCAAAAAAGGCGCTCCATTGCTGGTTCAATTTATATTGACCACTTAAATTCACCAATTGATAACTTTCTACTGGGCCTTGATCACCTACATAAGTGCCATTGTCGGCGGCAGCAAAACGCTGACGATCAGCCACATACAAATAAGTCAATGAGACTGATACATCACTTATTGGCAACCAAGAGAAGTTTACTGTCGCTTTCGGTGGGGCAATTTGCTGAGCACCTAAATACTCATCTGCTTCGGTATCTTTACCTTCTACATAACTGTAAGTCGCTACCACCTGCAATTGAGGATTGATACGATAATCCACTAGGCCTTCATAACCCCAAATTTTTTGTGGTGCTCTAACAGGCAGGTAGACCCCAGTATTGGCATCAAAAGAACTGCTGGTACCTAATTCAGACGTACTGCGATAAGCAGCAAATTCAAAACGTAAATCATTAGATACTTGTGAATTAAAACCGAGTTCATAGCTATCAATAATAGAGGCTTCAGTACGGATCAGGGCAATGTCGGTTACTGTCGCTGTGCGTAATAAACGGCCTATGTCTGAAATGTCAGCGCCTTGTGAGTAACTTACAAAAGGACTAAACAATGGGCTCCAATTATATTTAATACCGGCGTTGTAGGTAGTGGCTTTGTAATCGATAGTACCGCCAGTGACATCGATAGATGCTTGGCACTGTGTGGCAGAGCGACATTGTTTTAAGGTCTGATAATCATCTACTTGTAATTCGATATCATCCTGACGAATACCTAGCTTGAAGATAAGATCGTCAGCGATAAGCCATTTAGTTTGTAAAAAGAAAGCAAGGTTTTGCATGTCCATTTCTGGCACCCAAATACGGCCATCTGCTAAAGGTTGTGAAGTGATGTCGTTCAGTGCGTCAACCCCATAAATAAAAGAGGCTTCGACCATGTCAAAATCAACTTGGGTATTAAAAGTCGCTCTGGCGCCCATTTTTTCTGACTTGATGATGGATTGGCCACCGGTATACCCTTCGTCGGGATTGGCAAAAGAAGGTGAGTAGAAAAAGGTGTTTTCAATATCTTGCTGATAAAAATCCACAGTCATTTGAGTATTGGCAAATAAGGCCTCATCGGTGTACTTCAGCATTAAATTGGTATTGCCGTCTTGTCCTGGAGGATTACCGAGTAGCTGTTGTTCTTTAGGTACATGGATTGCGTAGGTTTTTTCACCAAGATTAATATCACCAGCCACATCCGCTAAATCAGTTTTTTGCGCAGCACTGTAAAAGTTGTAGCTTAGTTGCACAGATTTTTGTGGGTCAAATTGATAACTTAGCTTAGTAAAATAGTTTTGGGTTTCGGTGTCTGATAAACCGTATTGCAAACCCGGTATATCACCTTGCGCATCACGCTGAACACCACTTTGCTCGTAACTCGCCGTAAGCAAATAGCTAAATTTATCTAGGGTGCCGTTAATGGCCGCTTCAATACGTCCACCGACACTTTCATCAGTATCGACCATACTAAAACGACTGGATACATTCACTTCACCGCTTAACTTTTCACTAGAAGGCTTTTTAGTAATGTAATTGATGATCCCACCGGCGGCGCCATTACCATAAATAGAGGTCGCCCCTTTGATGATTTCAATGCGTGCAATGGCACTTGGATCTAAGGTTTTAATGTCTAAGGAGCCATTACGCAGTGGAGTCGATTGAGGCACACCATCGATCATAATTAAGGGCGAGCGACCACGAAGAGTCTGTCCTGCGTTACTGGAGGTGCCTGTGTTAGGTGCCATACCAGGCACATAGATGGCCAATAAACTTTGTAACTCTGGAGATACTTTTAAATGCTGTTCAATTTGGGCGCGGCTTATGACGGTGATTGATGCGGGTACTTCATCGATACTTTCAAATACTCGACTTCCCGTCACAATAATATTTTCGATATTTTTATCAGTGAGCTTATTCGCGGACTCTGCAGCCTGAACATAATTTTGCGAAACTAATTGTGCCGATATCGCTAATGCAAGAGTCGTAATACCTGTGTTTTTCATTGTACCTTCCCGAATTGATAATGCAGGAGATCTTAATGATAATAACTCTCATTTGCAAGCTCGTTTTGGTTTTATCTTGCGGCAATACAACAAATAACATCCTGATAACACAAAGAATAATGGTGATAAGCCAACGAAGATCCAAACAAACTGAATAATCGGACCAGCGAAATCGCCGATGTGAAATTTGTATCTATAGTTCCACACCTGAGTTGAAAACGAAGTTTGACTGGCATCATGAACATTTAATACTTGAGCGGAATAGGGGTTAACCCAAATCCAACTGTTTGCGTGGATTTCAGCCGGTGTTTGCAGCCTAAGCGCCATTGCTTGTGTGTGGTCAGCTGCCATGTAAACTCGAAATAAACTGGCTTGTGGCAAGGCGTTTAAGCCATTTTTGATGGCCAAATTAATTTGTAACTGTGATGAAGGAAGAACTTGAATAGTAGGGGGCGCAGGCCTTTCCTCTATCTTACCAAACGTCAGTGCTTCAACAACACTGGCGGTTTGAGTTTTCCAGTAGAAGGTAATGCCACTAAAGGCGACTAATAACAGGGGTAATAAAACATATACACCTATTACTGTGTGCAATTGGTAAAACAACACTTTGTTTTTGGCTTTTTTATTAATCTTCAGGCGCTTTAAACGATTTTTGGGTCTAAACCACAAATAAAAACCAAGTATTAATTCTATGATTAAACATAAAGTCGCTGTTGCAACCAACACTCTGAGTGGCGTATTGCCATCCTTATCCTGCATTAATAGCCAGCGGTGCAAACCTAGATTAAAACCATAAAAGGTGTCGTAAAAATCGTATTCTAATAAAATCTCACCACTATAAGGATTAATACTCACATACTGCTGATTGTTTAATTGTACTTGCCAAGCTAGGTTGGGCGCATTTTCAGGCTCAATAAAGCGTACTTTTTCAGACGTTGTGAGTTCAACCTTGTGGACGAGAGTGGCTAAATCGAGTGGACTCGTTTGTGGCTCAACTTGCCAATAAGCTGGATTAATAGTTTGTTGAATGTTTTTAGCGTAAATGAGTAAAGTGCCAGTGATACTGGAATTTATTAAAAACAAGCCAGCTAAAACGGCTATCAGTAAGTGAATTCGGCGTAACCACAACTTAACCAAACGAACTCCCGATAATATTGGCAAGTGATAAAAGGGGGATTGTAAATGATAACAGTTAGCATTATCAAACTACTTGTCCATGAAACGTATTTAAACTACTAAGATACATGTTTAGCTAGAGTTAATGTCACGGAGTTACACTAAAAATAAGGTATCAACTGGGTGGACATTATCACCCGTTTTCTCGCGATGAATTTATATAGCGGTGCTTAGTTCTGCTGTCTATGAGGATGTTTTATGGGAAGGTCACTTTTGTATAAAACTAGGGTTTTTATAAAATTATAATAGTTACAGCAGGTTAGTTTTTGTTGAGAGAATGCTGTTGTAAGGTGGCTAATTCTCCCGTTGCATGCATGTGCTGAAATTCAGCTTTAAACTTTTGCAGTAAACCACCACAGCGGCTTTTGCGGCTGTAACCTAGTCTTGCAGATACATTTAATAAAGGGTTAGCAAGGGCAACGATTTTAGTGTCTAAGCCGCTTTCAGTTAGATAGTAGCTGGCTCTGTTTTCATTTTGAATGGCGTAATCAGCTGTTCCCTTTGATAAGTACATAAACAAATCTGCGATGGTGGTTTTGCCCTCTAAATCTAAGTTTTGTGCATAAGTGTCAAACTCATCGCCATAACTTCCAGCTGCTGGAAATAGACCCTTTTTTCCTTTTAAGTCCTCAAAAGCGTTAAAGTTAAATTCACGGCCCTTACGCACATAAATTTTAACCTCATTAGTAAAAAGTGGCTCGCTGAATTCGAGGTAACGCTCACGCTCTGCGCTTTGATAAATCGACACAATCATATCAACTTGCCCATCCTCTGCGTATTTTAAAGCTCGCTGCCAAGGTAAATCAGGTAAAACGGTGTAAGGGATCTGCTGTTTCTGTGCAATTTTTTGCAATATGTCATAAGCAAAACCTTTATGACTTTGGCTTGTGGGATCAAAAGAACTATTGGCATTCCATTGATCGGGGCCGGCAACCTTGATTTCTTTACACTCTAGCAAGCGATATTCTTGGGCGTAGCCTTTACCTGCGTATAGTAAAATTATTACGCTTGCTAAAAATAAATGGTGGGCTGAAGCAAAATACTGAAGCTTCTTCATTATAGGTTTTTTATTGGATTAATAAACTAAGTGTAGAGTTTACTTGGATAATGTTCAACTGATGGTTTTACTCAAGCTAGCAAGGTAAACAAGGTTGTTGAGTATTGTGGGAATTTAATCGAGATAAGCGTGAGAGATAAAGGCTGTCATTGTAGGCAAGAATTTGTTGGTCATTTGATGATAAGGATTTACTTAGTTTTGAATTCAAGCAATATCTCGCTCCACTTTATTACTTTCACCGATAGGCAGATAACTGCTTGGTTTGTCGATTGGATAAACGTTTAGAGCTTGATGAAGCTTAGGTTGAAGTAAGTCATTAAACATGGCTACCTGTTGATTGTGCTCATCCAACCACAAATCAATGGTGTTATCCTGCTGCGGTAACATCAGCGGACTGGCCTTTGAGTGATACGGCTTAATTTTGTCGTGGGCTGGTAAGGTAATAACAGAGCACGAATATATGATTTCTCCCGTGCCTTTATGCTGCCACTCTTTGTACAAACCACCCAAAGCGAGTGCACCCTCTACCGCCTCAAAGTCGTGATAATGCAGGGGTTTTTTATCTCGAAATTCAGTTTCACCAAAACCTTTTGTCACAATCACGCAGCGACTTTCTCTGAAGGGTTTATAGGCGGCGCTGCCGGGAACATTAAGCTTGTCATAACGTGAATTGAAAGAGGTATATTTTGAGGGTTTAAAACCTGTTTCAGTAGACTCTAACAATAACCACCAAGTGGCTGGTATTAATTGCCGTTTCCCATTTTTTTCTGTGACGATAGAAATAATATCAGTCGCTCGCTTAAAGCGACCAAAGTGCATGTTTTCCTTCGGATTTTCGATGCCTAAGTCCAGTAGCAACTGGGTCACAAAAGGGTCATCACTTACATTCAATCGTCCGCACATTACATTTCCCTCTTGCAGCATTCTACTGTTTAAATATACTGTATGTATATACAGGGTGTTCATTATGCATGATTTAATCAACTTACTACAGCGCCGACACTTAGTGTGGCACGGTACACAGCAAAAAGCAGCCTACGCTAGTCAAACAAGCCAATATCCTGAATTGGATGAAAAGCTCGATGGAGGTTTTCCCGAATCAGGAGTAGTGGATATTGCATCGCCATCAGGTATTGGTGAACTTCGTTTGTTGTTGCCGTTTTTGTTGAGGCAAAAACGTATGTTGGTGTATATCAATCCGCCGGGGCAAGTGTGCGCCGAGCAGTTACATCATTATGGTATTGATATCACTCAGGTCTTGGTGATTTATCCTGACAAGACAAACGATGCGCTGTGGGCAGCTGAGCAATGTATGAAAAGTGGTGCTTGCGCTACGGTAATGCTGTGGCAAAACACTTTGGAGGTGCATCAAATAAAGCGCTTGCAAGTGGCCGCGGAGACCGGCCAAAGCCTGCTGTTTTTGCATCGTACCAATGATAAAAGCACTATTTCTTTGCCAGTGACACTAGGGCTGACGTTATCAGCCAATGACACAGGCTTAGATATTCAAGTTCGCAAGCGCAAAGGCGGCTGGCCCTTACCTGTATTTAAAGTCAATATGTGCCAGCAATGGCCTGCATTAACCCTGCATCGTGCTGCCAATGTGCTGTCTTTCCCTACAGCGAAGGCGGTATAACATGAGTCAGTGGCTGTACTTACATTATCCCTCATTGCAGCTAGATAGTGCCTTTTGTGGGCGAAATGAGCAGGCGATTATTATCGTACAAGGTAGTAAAAACGAGGTGGTGCAGCTCAACTCAGCAGCAATGGCGCAAGGGGTAAAGGTTGGTATGGGGCTAGGTACTGCATCTGCTCTGTGTACCAATTTAAGTGTACATGCATATAACCCGGAAATTGAGATAACTAAGTTAAAAGAACTGTCTCAATGGCTGTATTTGGTTACCTCAGATATCACCTTTTTTGAGCCTGATGGGATCTTGTTGCGGATCAGTAATATGCTTTTGCTGTACGGTGGTTTGCGGGAATACTGGCAGATGCTGGAAAGCCACATGCAGCCCTTATGCTTAAGCTACCAGTTTGCTTCTGGTTGTTCACCTTTGGCTTCACGACTACTGGCCCGCGTAGGGGCAAATTGCATTTATCCAAACAAAGAAACATCCCTCAACGTACTTAAGATACAGCCATTACATTCCAGCGATTTACCGAAAAATGTCGTCGAAAAGCTGAGTCGTATCGGAGTCAAAACACTGGGAGATTTACTCGACATTCCAATGGCGGATATTGCCCGACGCTTTGATATCGAACTGGTTAATTATGTTGGCAGAGTGACCGGACAATTTAAACATCCGGTGGCGTTTTTTCATCCACCAGAGGTGTTCGTACATTATCTGGAATTGTTATTCGAGGTAGAAAACACCCAGTGGTTAAGCAAGCCGTTGGAAAAACTACTGGGGCAACTGGAAGGTTTTTTAAAACTGCAGGATAAACTGGCTCACGAATTACTGTTGATGTTACACCAGCGTGATGCTGAGCCGATGAGTATCACGGTGTCGTCGGCTGCTGGGGAATATCAGGCGATAAAATGGCTGCCGCTGTTTTTATTACGCTTAGAGTCGGTAGTCCTCAGTGCCCCAGTTACCGGTATTACTCTGAAAGCAGAGCGAATAGCAGAGCGATTAGAACTAAAAACCGATTTATTTGATGGCAAACGTGGCAACCAGTCTCCCCATGAACTTGTGTCTTTTTTGCAAGCCAAACTGGGCAAACAGGCAGTGCGGGGTATTAGCTTAACTGACGATCCGCGCCCTCAACGAGCCAGCCAAAACGATGAGCCTCTAATCTCCTGTAAGCAGATAGCCAGTAAACAGATAGCCATTAACCCTCATCTGATAAGACCCACGCTGTTACTGCCATATCCCAAGCCGTTAACCATGCAAGTATCCATCATGCAAGGTCCAGAGCGAATTGTGACCGGGTGGTGGGACAGTAAACCCATACACAGAGACTACTTTGTGGCTCGCTCGCTAACAGGCCAGAGCTTATGGGTGTTTCGTAATCATAAGCACCAGTGGTTTATCCACGGTATGTTCAGTTAAGGCTGAATTAATGAAATACGCCGAGCTTTTCAGTCAGAGCCACTTTTCTTTTTTAAGCGGTGCATCCAGTCCGGCAGAGTTAGTTTTGCAAGCAGAGTTTTTACGTTACAGGGCCATTGCGATTACCGATGAATGTTCGGTGGCAGGTGTAGTACGTGCCCATACGGCTATTCGCGACAACAGTCTTAATATCAAACTAATTGTTGGCAGTTACTTTACTTTGGATGATGAGCTGGAAGTGGTGCTGTTATGTCCCAATCGTAAAGCTTACGCCGAGCTTTGTCGTATTATCACCAATGCCAGACGACGGGCAGAAAAAGGACAATATGTACTGAATGAATGGGATCTGATGACAGCCAAACACTGTTTGCTCATCTGGTTACCTTCACTCCAAGACGGTGATATGCACTGGGCTGAGTGGCTCAAAAAATATCACGCTTCACGGCTGTGGATTGGGTTGCGGCGGTATCTGGATAGTACCGACAAGGCACGAATGCAGCAGTGTCAAGCCTTAGCTCAGCAGTATGGCATACCCTTGACCGCCTGTGGTGGTGTGTTAATGCACAATGCCGACACTCTGCCTTTGCAACATGCCTTGACCGCGATTAAGCACAACACCAGCATACAGCAGGTTAAAGGCAGTTTGCTAACCAACGCTGAACGGACCTTACGCACCAAAATTAAACTGCAAAAGCTGTTTGCTTCTGAGGTACTGAATGAAAGCGTGCGGATCGCCAGTCTGTGTCAGTTCAATTTAGATGAGCTGCAATATGAATACCCTAGTGAGTTGGTGCCTGAAGGCGATAATGCCATGGGCTATCTGCGCCATCTTGTGGGGGCCGGCCAAACCCTGCGTTTTCCTGATGGGGTAAGTGAAGACATTCAAGCTCTTATCAATAAAGAGTTGCAGCTAATAGAAGAGCTGAATTATCCGTATTTTTTCCTCACCATTTATGATGTGGTGCAGTTTGCTAAATCCAAAGGTATTTTATATCAGGGGCGAGGCTCGGCGGCTAACTCAGTCGTTTGTTATTGCCTCGAAATCACCTCAGTTGACCCCCGACAGATATCGGTACTGTTTGAGCGTTTTATCAGTAAAGAGCGTAACGAGCCGCCAGATATTGATGTGGACTTCGAGCACGAGCGCCGCGAAGAAATTATTCAGTACATCTACAGCAAGTATGGAAGAGAAAGAGCGGCACTGGCAGCTACGGTGATTTGTTATCGCTTTAAAAGTGCCGTACGGGATGTGGGTAAAGCGCTGGGTATTAGTGAGTCGCAAGTAGAATACTTCATCAAGAACGTCAATCGTCGTGACCGAAGCCTTGGCTGGCAAGCGCAGGTGGTTGAACTTGGGTTGCAGCCTGATTCGCAAGGAGGCTTGCACTTCATCCGCTTGGTTAATGATTTGATGGGGTGTCCAAGGCACCTTTCTCAGCATGTTGGGGGCTTTATTATATCCGCAGGGCCACTATATGAATTGGTGCCTATCGAAAATGCAGCAATGAATGAGCGTACCGTTATCCAATGGGATAAAGACGACTTGGAAAGTTTAGGTTTGTTAAAAGTCGATGTACTGGCATTGGGCATGCTGACGGCGATCAGGAAGTGTTTTTCGTTAATAGAAAAACACAATAACCAAAGCCTCAGTATTGCCGATATTACCCGTAAACAGGATGATGCCAAGGTCTATGACATGATCCAAAAAGCGGATACAGTGGGGATGTTTCAAATCGAATCCCGTGCCCAGATGAGTATGTTACCGCGCTTAAAACCGGCCTGTTATTATGACTTGGTGATCCAGATAGCGATAGTCAGACCCGGCCCTATTCAGGGTGATATGGTTCATCCCTACCTTAAACGCCGAGCTGGTATTGAAGCAGTAACATATCCGTCCAAAGCTGTGGAGTCGGTCTTGTCCCGTACTTTGGGGGTACCGATATTTCAGGAACAGGTCATTAAGCTGGCGATGGTGGCCGCAGGATTTACTGGTGGTGAAGCAGATCAGTTACGTCGAGCAATGGCTGCATGGAAGAAAAGTGGTGCTGTCTTCAAATTCAAAGACAAGCTGATCAATGGTATGACCGAGCGAGGCTATAAACCGGATTTTGCTGAGCGTATTTTTCAGCAGATTTGTGGCTTTGGTGAATACGGTTTTCCTGAATCCCATTCTGCCTCCTTTGCGGTCCTGGCTTATGTCTCTGCATGGTTAAAACACTACTACCCAGCGGCTTTTTACACTGCGTTACTGAACAGTCTACCAATGGGGTTTTATAGTCCTTCTCAGCTGATACAGGACGCAAAACGTCACGGCATCAGCGTACTGCCTATTTGTGTGAACCATTCACAAGTAGAACACGTTTTGATCTCTGGGCATGAAATCCGGCTGGGATTCCGCCTTGTAAAAGGCTTGTCAAACAAGGCCATGCACACCTTGGTATCCAGTCGGCCATTAGAGGGTTATAGCCAAGCCAGTCAAATTAAAAGCCTTGGGATTAACCGTAAAGATATTGAAGCGCTGGCATCGGCCAATGCATTACACCGCTTCTCAGGAGATCGCTATCAAACTCGCTGGCAGATGATGGATAACATTAGCGATTTACCGCTTTTTGCAAATAATGTAACTGAAGAATCGCCTTTTAATTACCAGCCGACAGACACTGAAAACCTATTGGAAGATTATATTTCAACAGGACTAACATTAGGCGAACATCCTATACAGATATTGAATAAAGCGGAAAAACTACCGCGCTTTTTACGAGCTAATCAGCTAACTCAAAAAAACCACAAATCATTGGTAACAGTAATAGGTGTGGTAACGGGTAAACAGGCACCTGGCACGGCCAGTGGCGTTACATTCATCACATTGGAAGATGATACCGGCAATATCAATGTTGTAGTATGGGCGGGTACATCCCGAGCACAGAAACAAGCCTATTTAACTGCAAAAATACTGCAGGTCGACGGTATTCTGGAGCGGGAAGGTGATGTGATCCATATCATCGCCGGGCGGCTAACAGACTTAAGCCATAAGCTGGCAGAGTTAAGCACCCACTCAAGAGATTTTCATTAATATGCGACAAAGCAAAAAATTAACGCTTGCAACGTTGGCAGTACTAGACCAATAGAGAAACGATAGCATGTAAGCTACGCTCTGAATTTATAGGATAGGGTAAGTTTGATTTGTTACTGGGATCCTATTATTTCAGAAAAATAGGACACCCAAGTAGGGGCAGATTAAGATTGTTACTAATGAAGTACAAAGGTAAAGCTATGGAGGCGTTTATTAATGGTCGGTGTGATAGGATTTACTCCGCACATCCTGTGCTTCGCCCTTCGGGCCATCGTTACGCGATGTTCAAAAACGTTCCCGACATTTTTGTGAATTCGACGTGACCGCTACGCGTTCATGTCGTAGGTTCAATCAAATGGAATTCTGGATTAAACAGGGGATATTTGGGAGGGAAGATTTAATGGTCGGTGTGATAGGATTTGAACCTACGACCCCTTCACCCCCAGCGAAGTGCGCTACCAAGCTGCGCTACACACCGACCGAAGACGCGCAGTTTACTTATTTTTGCTGGCTTTGCAACGGCTAATCCTAAAACTCGAAGTAAATGCTTATTTGTTGAACAAGTAACGTCTGATATTTCACTTCACCTGTTAAGTAATGGACTATCGGATACCTAAATCAATAACGTTTACGAAGTTTGTTCAAGGGCATTTAAGATATTGTTTACCACTTGAGTTATATCAAAAGGTTTGCCAATGTGGCCATTCATGCCAGCTGCCAAACAATCGTCAATATCTTGCTGAGATACATTGGCCGTTAAGGCTATTATGGGTAAAGTAGAAAAACGCTCATCTGCACGAATTTGGCGAGTCGCCTCATAACCATCAATGTCCGGCATTTGAATATCCATTAAGACAGCATCAAATTGTTGCTCGGCGTTTAACAAGGTTTTCACACCTAGTATGCCACCATCCGCTAATTCAACTTCAGCACCTTCGTGTTTAAGTAGTTCAAATGCGATGAGACGATTTATCTCATTATCATCCACTACCAAAAATTTTAAGCCCTTCAATGAGCCTGTTTTTACCACTTGGGAGGGCTCAACTTTGCGTTGTTTTTTCTGAATACAATGACCCAACGATTGTTTTAATTGTAGCGGAGTGATTGGTTTGAAAAGTATATCCGCATACACAGACGCGGCGTCATTGTCACTATCCAATATGTCATTACAGCCATAAGCGGTGAGTAACACTACGGCGGGCTTAAGCTTAATATCTGCGTCGTCGATGATAAGTTCAGCGGTATTTTGACTGTGTAAGTTTGCTACTCGCCAATCTATTAATACCACGTCGTAGGCTTGTTTAGTGTGCTCAGCTTGACGAATAGTCTCTAGGACCGACTGATTCAAGTCGGCTTGCTCAACCACGTTGCTAAATTGGCCTAAAGTTCGCACTAAAATCTCACGACTGACGGCATTATCATCCAGTACTAAAATACGTGAATTTGCCAAGGCAGCGTTTAATTCGTCTTCGCAAGCCAACGCTGCATCACTTAACTTAAGAGTGACTTCAAACCAGAAGTGACTACCTTGCTCTACTTCAGAGTTGACTTGCAACTCCCCCCCCATACGTTGCACTAAGGTTTTGCTAATCACCAAACCTAAGCCTGTGCCACCAAAACGTCGTGTGGTAGAGGTTTCGGCCTGAGTAAACTCATCAAAAATATGTTCTATATGTTCAGCGCTAATACCAATCCCAGTGTCAATAACCGAGAATTTCAACTGCACATCTTGTTCGTTACGTAAAACTTGCTCAATCACAATACGTACCTGGCCTTGCAAAGTGAATTTTAGTGCATTGCCTGCAAGATTAATGAGAACTTGCTGTAGTCTAAACTTATCGCCAACTAAGCTACGAGGTATATTAGGATCAATATCAAACATCAATTCCACAGCGTTATTTTCTTGACTGGTACACACCGCCACTGCGAGATCTTGTAACAGAGACTCTAAATCAAAAGGATTATTTTCTAGTTGTAATTTGCCAGCATCGGCTTTAGATAAATCGAGAATGTCACTTAACAAGTTGAGCAAGGATTTGGCGGCATTTTGGCTCTTAACAACATAATCCGTTTGTCGTTCTGAGAGTGTTGTTCTGTGTAGGAGCTGCAGCATGCCCAACACGGCATTCATGGGAGTGCGAATTTCGTGGCTCATATTTGCTAAAAACGCAGATTTTGCTGTATTAGCCGCATCTGCCTGCTCTTTAGCCGTTCTTAAATTATTTTCGATTTCCATGCGTTGGGTAATATCTAAATTGACACCAATTGCTCGAATTACTGCCCCTGTTTTATCGCGCTCTACTTTCATCGCAGCTTGCACATAGCGTACTTCCCCTGAAGGCACTAACAAGCGATATACCGGCGTAAGCTTGCCATTACCTTGTATTTCTGCTCTTAAGCTAGCAGCGGTTTCTTCTGCGTCGTCAGGATGTACTCGATTTAACCAATGATGATAATTAAGCCCCTCTTCAAGCAAGCTGGTAGGTTGCGCAAATAACTCAAACATTTGTTTATTCCAATGTATTGAATCATCTGACACATTCCATTGCCACACCGCAAGCCCGGCTACGTCAGCGGCGATGGCAAGAATGTCAGTATTTAATTTAAGTTCTAAACTTCGCTCTTTTACGAGCTCTTCAAGATTCTCTTGATGGGTTCGTAATTCTTGCTCGACTTTTGCACGCAATTCTAATTCATGTTTAAGCTCGTTTTGCATCTCATTTATGGCGCACACCACAATATCTAATTCGTCTGCTTGGGTATTAGCTTTTCTGTGCAAAGTTAAGGTTTTGCCTAACTTATGCACATCAAAATCTTTGGCAAATAAGGCCATGGTTTGCAGGTGACGACTTACTCTGAGTTGAAACAAAAATAAAATAAATAAGGCCGACGTAAATAGGGTGAGAGAGGTGATAGTAGCAGTTTGCACAGCTTGTGTTTTTAATTGAAGCCAGAGCTCATGATTATTTAATTCCACGCCCAATACACCGAGGTCAAAAGACGAGCCATTTTCAGTATAGATTAATTTCATCTCCCGTTTTGAAAAGGCCTCGGTACTATCATTGTTTCTAAGGAGTTGGTTTTGTTGTTCATCAATAAGATAAACCCTTCCTACATTGGGTAACTGGGCGATGCTATCTAACTGAGCAGCCACTCGTTGAGTGTTTACCTCCCAAAGACCGGCACTTAGACTAGGTAAAAATCCTGCTTCAATTTCCGTATAGCGATGTTCTGCAGCCGCCATGCTGGTTTTATAAGTGCTGTAGATTTGCATGCCACTGACCAACACTGAAATACATAAACTAAAAACCAGTGTTTCGATAACTAATTTAACACTCAGGCGATTGCTTTTTTTAAAGCCAAAAGCCTTAGTTTTTTGCTTGTTGCCCACTACCATTAAAAATATTCCTCGGGAGTGAACCAATAGCCACTATCCTTAGCGGGTGCTGAGGCGGGTAGTAAGGGGTTGTCTAGACCTATGATGGTTCTATTTTTTAAATCTGCACGAAGAATAAAATCAAGATAATACTCATCAAAAAGTGTTTTAAAACTACCATCTTCGGTTGCTTGAGAAAGACATGTTTCAAGCGTATCAGCCAACCACACATTTTTTTTGTTCACAAAATAGTATAAAGCCGAAGGGTAATAGATAAGCAGCTTGGATTGCACAGTCAAACCCAAGTGAGCATTACTTGCCAGTTCTGGCCACACTTCAGATATAGCTCGTGGAAAATAGTCGATATGCTCACGTGCCAGCATATGAAAAAGTCCTTCATAGGTGCTGCTGCTAGCCACAGTAAAGTGGTTAGCTTTTAATACATCCACATCAGGCCAATCGTGACCTTGGCCAGCCACTAATTTACTTAATTGTTCAGCCGTGGATACCTTGTCAAAAATAAGCTGCTTGTTACTATTAATTAACAGTAGCCGCCAGCCAATTAGGCCGCGATCAATAGGAATACGAATAGGCAATAGCGCTTCTTCTCGTTGTTGGTCAGTGAGAGCCCAAACCACGTCCATATCTTTATCCGCTTCTAGTTGGCGTAGACTTCTACTTTGTTGGGTTTTTACCTTACTGGGTAGAAGTTTAAATCTGTCACTATATTGTTGTTCGCATTTTTGCAACAGAGCCAGAGGGTAACTTGAGCGCACATCGGTTGCTGATTCTGCACGAGGATAGATGACAGTTTGTTGAGCAGAGGCGCAATTAACAAACATGCTACATAAAACTATTTGCCAGTAGAGTGTGGTGGCTAAGTAAGTTCTAATTGTTTTACTTATTTTTGTTAACATTGCCTGTTTTTGGTATTTAGGGAATGACCGAACTGCAATGTTGGTAGGTTTGAGATTACAAATTGGCTTTGGCATAAACTGGCTAGTGAGACATCACAGTGAGTGTAAAAAACATAGAAGTTGAACCTTATTAAACTGTGTTATGAGTTAAAACATACACCATCCAATCAACTGTGCCCTTTATTATTCAATTTTAAGAATAAGACTAGAATAAACACTTTAATATCAGAGTCAAAATTTGTAAGCTGTTTTACTCACACATATCTTAGTTTGTTGTTTTAGCACGTAAAGGTTAAAAACCAAGGACTGCCTCGTTGACACCAATAAACATGCCGACATTCGCCAATAAGCCACTTAATACCCAACAAGCTTTACGTTACAGCCGTCAAATACTGTTACCGGGTTTTGATTTAGATAAACAAGAAAAGCTCCTGAACAGTCGAGTATTGTTAATCGGTGCGGGGGGCTTGGGGTGTGCTGCTGCTCAGTATTTAGTGGCTGCAGGAATAGGTTATATTACCTTGGTGGATGACGACAAAGTGGAACTGAGCAATCTGCAACGCCAGGTATTGCACAGGGAAACAAGTCTAGGTGAACATAAAAGTGAATCCGCCCTTAAACGTTTGCAAGAACTTAATGGCGAAACGGTTCTTGTGGCTATTAATACCCGCCTAGATAACGAGGCCTTAACTCAGCAAATTTCAAATCACGATATCGTGCTCGATTGCTCTGATAACCTAGCCACCCGTAACCAAATTAATGCCCTGTGTTTTGCTGCGGCAACGCCATTTGTTTCTGGCGCTGCTATCAGGATGGAAGGGCAGGTGAGTAGTTTTAGTGCTGATCCTGCACAGGCTTGTTATTTGTGTTTGAGCGCCACCTTTGGTGAACAAAACCTGAGTTGCATGGAGGCCGGCATCATGTCGCCAGTAGTGGGTATTATCGGTGCTATGCAGGCATTAGAAACCATCAAAATATTAAGCGATTTTGGTAAACCATTGATGAATAAATTATTGATGTTTGACGCTATGACTTCCCAATGGCGCAGTTTTAACCTGCTCAAAAACCCTCACTGTAAGGTTTGTCGAAATTCCTGAGTAACTTGTTGATAATAAATCTTAATTTGTTCATGAGTTGTGGGAGGTGCCCATTTCAAGTGAATATCGAGTAATTCGGGCTGAGCATAAAGAACATGTAGTGCCTGATTTATTTGTTCAATGTGTGTTCGAGTAGCAGGGCTGTCTGCACACATTATTCTGCTAACTGTGTATTTAGGGTTGTTGGCAATGGCGTAACCGCGGATGGCGATGTCTCCAAATGATTTTTTATTAGCAAATATTGTTGCTGGATAGGTTAATAAAAAATCTCCCCTTTGTTTGATAAACATTTCAATTTCACTCTCGTGTAAATCTCCCCCTTGGTAAATTAACTTATTAACGTCAGGCAAAAGTGCTATTTGTTTGTCCAACATAGGACCAAAAGAGCGTTTAAAAGGCAGTAAAATGGTTTTGCTGGGAAAGTCTGTAAACAAACTATTCAATGATTTTAGTTCACCTTCTTCTGTTAATACCTCGGGGGCAAGAGCTTGATTGGTAGCAAGTTGATAAAGTAAATGTGACAGATATAAATTAACCGGATAACTAAAAATATATTTGCTAGCGCGCTCTGATGTTTTGAGTTTATTAGGGACACAAACCGCTTGGCCTTGATCCATAAAATACTGAATTCTAGCGAGACTGGCATATTCGTGTTGATACCGGGTGCCTAGTTGTTGCATAAGCAATAAATTGCTTTCTTCCAGCGTATTAGTGGCTATTTTAAGATTTATAGCATCAGCATAATCTTGGCTATCAACCATATATTTTACACTGTGAACAGTCGGCTCAGCGCCACAGAACCCGGCAATTAGGGCAAACAAATACAGCAACAGAATCAAGGGGGTTGGCATTTTACGTCCTTAAACATCAAGTGAGACGTTCACTAAGCTTGAATAGTATGGTCTTCAAGTGTAACTGTAAAATGTATTCATTGGTAAAATGTATAGCATTAATTAATTGCCAGTTAACCATACGCTTGTCAGCCTTAGTAAATTCTATTGATAGGGCTGTAGAGTTTTAAATACCCATAGACTTTTAGCCACACTACTTTTATCGTTGCTGTTCTCGCTGCTTGTTGTTCAGCAGCCTTGTCTCACATTAAGCCAAGGGAAAATAATGAATTATAAAACACTGTTAATGGCGGGCATTTCTGCTGTGTTGTTATCTACACATATCAGTGCCAAAGCGCCACAAGAAAAATCAAAAAAATTCACTGCTGATCGCGTATTCGATATTGAATATGCGACGGATCCGCAAGTGTCGCCCGATGGTAAATCGGTAGTTTATGTGCGCCATTCTATGGACAGAATGACGGACAAAGACAAAGGTCAGATTTGGATTTTAAATTTAAACGATGGCAGTAACCGCCCATTAGTTACAGGTAGTAGTGCAGGAGGGCCTCGTTGGTCACCCGATGGCAGTCGCCTAATCTATGCTACTTCTGCCGATGGTAAACCTGAGATGCGTTTACTCTATATGGACACGGGCCGTAGTTTTTCTCTGGCGCAGTTTTTCGAAGGCCCTTCTGGAGCAGTGTGGTCCCCCGATGGTAAAAAAGTGGCTTTTAGTATGTTTGTTAAAGGTGACAAACCCAGTTTTGCTGCCCCCATGTCGCCTCCAGAAGGAGCGAGCTGGAATCCTGCCGTAAAAGTATTTGATGAGCTGACCTTTCGTTTTGATGGCGCGGGTTATCTTGATGTAGGAAAAAACCAAATATTTGTGCTGTCTATTGATGGTGGTACACCTCGCCAAGTGACGTTTGGAGATGCCGACATGTCGAGCCCAGCATGGTTAGATAACGATACTTTGTTGGCCACGGGTAATACCGCTGATGATCGGGATATGGATCCGATTGAAAGTGAAATTT
This sequence comes from Paraglaciecola hydrolytica, assembly GCF_001565895.1. Taxonomy (GTDB): domain Bacteria; phylum Pseudomonadota; class Gammaproteobacteria; order Enterobacterales; family Alteromonadaceae; genus Paraglaciecola; species Paraglaciecola hydrolytica. The sequence goes on along the minus strand of NZ_LSNE01000003.1, from coordinate 1,123,666 downwards.
ATGCCATTGAACTAAGTGACTTGTCACTGCGCGCCATGACCTCTCGTGACGGCCCAGACTTAGATCCAGTGGTTTCACCTGATGGCAAGTTGATTGCCTACCGTGGCTACAACGACAAAGTGCTGTCTTATCAGCAAAACGATCTTTATGTCATGAATGCCGATGGTACCAACAGTCGTGAGTTGGCCGCTGATTTTGCTGGAGGCATGGATCAGGTTGCATGGGCACCTGATGGTAAAAGCGTGTTAGTTGCCTCAGAAGATCACGGTGTCATTAGCCTATTTAATATTGATCTCAAAGGCAAAGTATCGAAGGTGATGACAGGTATTGGTGGTGGTTCAATTGGCCGTCCTTACGCCGCAGGTAGTTTTTCAGTGAGTCAGGGCAAAAAGCCGATGATTGCTTATATGGCTGGATTTGCTGAACGCCCAGCCGAAGTGGGTGTGGTGGGTCTCAACGGCAAAGATCCTCAAGTATTGACTGAGTTAAATAGCGATGTATTACCTTATTTGAATATGGCCCGAGTTGAAGAAGTCAAAGTTAAATCCAGTCATGATGGTAAAGAGATTGAAGCTTGGGTGGCCTTTCCGCCAGATTTTAAAGCCGATGGCACTTATCCCATGATCTTAGAAATTCACGGTGGCCCTTACACTATGTACGGCCCGTATTTTGCCAGTGAAATTCAACGTTATGCCGCCGAAGGTTATGTCACAGTGTGGTCTAACCCCCGCGGGTCTACAGGTTATGGTGAAGACTTTGCGTTAGAAATCGACCTTGCCTATCCAGGTAATGATTATCACGACTTAATGACAGTGGTGGATGAAGTGGTTAAGCGCAACTATGTAGATCCTAAACGTTTGTTTGTGACGGGGGGCTCAGGTGGCGGTCTGCTTACTGCGTGGATAGTGACTCAAACCGATCGTTTTGCGGCGGCCGCATCAGTTAAACCCGTCATTAATTGGATGACCATGGCGCTGGCAGGTGACATTGCTCAATACGTGCGTCGTCATTGGATACGTGATGATCCTTGGTCCAATCCAGAAGCTTTTCTTAAACTGTCTCCCATTCGTTATGTAGACAAAGTGGTAACACCCACTTTAATGATGGTAGGTGAAGAAGATTGGCGCACACCAGCTTGGGAAGCTGAGCAGTTTTATACGGCGTTAAAAATGCGTGGTGTGGATACCGCACTTATTCACGTACCAGGCTCACCCCATTACATCGCTTCGCGCCCCAGTCGTTTAGTGGCTAAAACCGATAATATTATGGGCTGGTTTGCCAAATATGATCCGGTCAAAAAGAAAGTTGAAAAAGAAGGGGCTCACTAAAACATTGGCGAAAGTAGCAGATAAGTTGCTGCATGCCTTTTAATGTTTCAAGGGACTAAACTGCTTAGTCCCTTGGACATTAACATTGAGTTCTATAAAAAGTTAAAGTTCTCGTTTTTCATTTGCATCACGGACTTTGTTGATGCTAAAGCGGATTGTTTATGTGTACTCGCCCGTGGCAATAAACGCTCAAAATAAAACTCAGCTGTTTGAATATTTGCGGTGTAAAAATCGTTGGATTCTACGCCTTGACCATTTTTAATTAAGGTCGCTGATTTTTCAGCTTGTAAAGCCCAAAAATAGCCCATCATCACATAACCTGAGTACATCAAATAATCCACCGAAGCAGAGCCAACCAACTCGCGATCTTTAGCCGCACCCAACATAATGCGCAGGGTCATCACATTCCACTCAATAGCACGTTTACATAAAGTACGCGCCATACGGCCAATAGGGCCGCGTGAAAATAAATGTGGTTTAGCAAAGGCAAAAATTACTTTGCTAAAATCACGGATCGCCTGTCCTTTGTTAGCCATCAATACCTTGCGGCCTAATAAGTCTAAGCTTTGGATGCCGGTTGTGCCTTCATAGAGAGTGGCTATTCTTGCATCACGGGCGATTTGCTCCATGCCATGTTCGTGAATATAACCGTGTCCTCCAAAAACTTGCATACCTAAGTTGGCAGACTCTACACCTAGTTCAGTGATAAAACCTTTGAGAATGGGCGTATAAAAACCTAACTCATCATCGTAAGCTTGCTGCTTTTGAGTATCACCTGCCACTATCGCATTAAACATTTTGTCAGCAATTTTAGCCGCATGAAAAATCATTGCCCGACCCCCTTGTGCAAAAGCACGCTGGGTTAACAACATTTTACGTACGTCTGGGTGCCAGATAATCGCATCGGCCACATCATCAGGTTGTTTTTTACCGGACAAAGCCCGCATTGATTGGCGTTCTTTGGCATAGGCAAGTGCGCCTTGATAGGAGGCTTCAGCATGGCAAACACCTTGTAAAGCAGTGCCTATCCTTGCGGTATTCATAAAGGTAAACATGGCTTGTAAACCTTCATTTTCTTTGCCGATCAAATAGCCTGTAGCGCCATCAAAATTTAAAACAGCGGTAGCAGAGGCTCGAATGCCCATTTTGTGTTCTATGGAGCCACAAGTTACAGAGTTTCTACTCGTTAATTCACCCGCATCATCAATGTTGACCTTGGGTACGATGAACAAAGAAATACCTCTGGTGCCTTTGGGGGCTCCAGGCAAGCGCGCCAATACGATGTGGATAATATTGTCGGTTAGATCGTGTTCACCCGCCGAAATAAAGATCTTAGTGCCAGTAATGCGGTAACTGCCATCAGCTTCGTTTAATTCAGCTTTGGTTTTTACTTGCGCCAGGTCGGTTCCACATTGTGGTTCAGTCAAGCACATGGTGCCGCTCCATTGTCCGCTGACCAATGAGGGCATATATTGTTGTTTTTGTAGCTCAGTGCCATATTCTAAGATGGTATTAATGCAGCCCATACTGAGCCCTGGATACATAGCAAATGACCAGTTAGCACTACCGATGATCTCGGCTTTGATGAGATTGATAGAGGTAGGTAGATTTTGCCCACCAAATTCTTCAGGGAAAGATAAACCTTGCCAGCCACCATCGACAAACTCTTGATAAGCCTGTTTAAAACCCTGCGGAGTGGTGACTTCGCCATTATTAAAATAGCAGCCTTCCTGGTCACCCGATAAATTGAGTGGTGCCAAAACTTGCTCACTTAAGGTCGCTATGCCTTCTAAAATGGCATCAACCATATCAGGAGTAGCATCAGCGCCGTTTGACAATGTTTCATAATGAGGAAAATAACCTAATACATCCCGCATTAAAAATTTGATGTCGCGCAAAGGTGCTTTATAAAGTGGCATGTTGTGACCTTGTTGTGTGGCTTAACTTAAGTAGCCAAGGATTATAATTGACCCAAGTGCAATCAAGGGGTTAAATACCATCAATCATAATGTCAAATACCATCAACTTGGATGATCGTTACAAAACGAATATGCATTCCTACTATTTAAAAACGCTCATAAAGGTCTTAAAAGCACAAAATATTGTGCTTGATTGTTTGTTTAATAATTCAGGCATTAAAGAAGATGATCTAACAAAAAATGTAAATTTAACGGCGCAACAACTCGATACCATCACCAGCAATGCCATTGACTTAAGTCAGGATCGCCAATTGGGTTTATTAGTGGGTTCGAGTATGGATATTCCATCCCAAGGCATTTTTGGTTATGCCATTGTTACCAGTGCCACTATTGGTGAAGCACTTAAGTTGATGCTGCGTTATAACAAAGCGTTATTACCCAATTTAGATGTGAAGTTATTGTCACGGGACAATCGAGTTGAAGTTGTTATTAAAGCTGCTCATTTACCCGAAGAGTTGCAGCGTTTTTACCTTGAACTTCTGTATGCTGCCATCATACGTAGCGGTAGTACCTTAATTCCCACAGGTAAAACATCAGTACATGTTGAGTTGGCTTACGCCGCGCCATGCGACTCAGCCCCTTATCAAAAATTATTTGGTGCAAAAGTTAAATTTAACAGCAATAGAAGTGTATTGAGTTTTGCTGAAGCTGATTTGGATTTAGCGATTATTAGCGCCAACCCTGTGGCTAGAGATATTTTTCGCAGAGAGTGTGATAGATTGTTATCGCGAGATACCCAAAGAGGGATGATCAGTGAGCGTGTGCAAGAGGTATTGTTGCAGGCTGGCACTGAATTTCCCAACAGTGCACGTGTGGCTAAACAACTGCACATGAGCGAAAGCACCTTGCAGCGTCGTTTAGCTAAAGAGGGTTATAAGTTTCAACAAATACTGGATCAAGTGCGAAATAAACTCGCTCATGAATATTTAAAGGGCACCCAACTAAGTATCAATGAAATCGCCGCATTATTAGGTTTTAGTGATGTAGCAAACTTTCGCCGCGCTTTTAAACGCTGGTCTGAATTTACCCCAAGCGCCGTGCGTAATGAAACCCTTAACTCCAATCATTTAACTTAATGAGCAGAATCAATATTATGCATATTTAGTCTGCCAATGAGTCTTTCACATACAAAAAACCGCAGACTAGCTAAAATTATCGCGGCTTAAATACGTAGGATTATTGAATTACATTGAGTATTAGGCCTCAATAACCCCCAGAGTGAGTAATTTTTGAATATCGTCATCACTAAAGCCGGCAGTTTGCAGAGTGGCGATTGAGTTGCCTTTGTCTTTGGGAATATCGTAGCGTAGCGGCATTCGCTCATTGTTCATTTCAAGTGGTAAACCGGGTAATTTGGTTTTAGTGCCATCAGGCAGGGTAACGTCGAGTAAACCACCGGCGTTTAAGTGGGGATCATCAAACAAATCTGAAGGTTTGTTGATAGGTGCAAAGGGCAAGCCCGATTTTTCTAATTTCGCCATTAATTCCTCTTTACCAAGTTTGGCGAACAGCGCATTGATTAGCGGCAAAATGCGTAAACGTTGAGCAACACGGCCATTATTCAAAGCTAAGGTTTGGTCTAGCAAAAACTCTTTTAGCCCAAAGGCCTCACAGAATGTGCGCCACTGGCTATCACTCACCACGCCAATAAAAACTTGTTCGTTGTTGGCACAATTAAAGATATCGTAAATAGCCCAAGCTGAACGACGCACAGACATGGGCGGAGGTGCTTCACCAGTAACCGCTTGTTGAGCCATATGTTGTCCTACCATAAAAGCGGTGGTTTCGTACAACGAACAGGTCACGCTTTTACCTTCGTTGCTGTGGTGGCGTTCTTCTAAGGCGGCTAAAATACCAATAACACCAAACATGCCACCGGTTATATCAATAACCGATGAGCCTGCGCGCATGGGTTTATCGGGTAAACCTGTCATATAGGCCAAACCGCCCATCATTTGCGTAACTTCATCTAATGCGGTGCGATGTACATAAGGGCCACTTAAAAAACCTTTTAAAGAGCAATAAATTAAACGTGAATTAAGGCTTTTTAATTGCTCGTAACCTAGGCCTAATTTGTCCATTGCGCCGGGACGAAAGTTTTCGAGCAAAATATCGGCATCTTTGAGCAGTGAGAGCGCGACAGCTTTTCCTTCAGGCGATTTTATATCGATACAGATACTTTGTTTATTGCGGTTGTACATAGAAAAGTAACCGGCTCCAGAGCCTTTTAAGCGCCGAGTATTGTCGCCTCCTATGGGCTCGATTTTGATCACTTCAGCGCCTAAATCAGCCAAAATAACCCCAGCAGTCGGCCCCATTACCATGTGCGTGAATTCAACCACTTTAATGCCAGTTAAGGGCAAGCGTGCCGATGTTGTCATAATTAACTATTTCCCAATTCGTTGATAACCCACTGTGTAATCTTTTGAAAAGACTAAACTCTATTGATATGATATAAGATTATAACAATAGGGCTTAAATGTAAAAGAAGCAGGTTAACATTTATTGAAATAGCTTAAGGTTAGCTTGCACTGATATAACATCTGAATGTTTAAGTCTCGCATCCTAAGCTTATCAGCCCTTGATATGTACAAAGGTGACTTTGTGCCTTGCAACCTAACAAGACCTAAATTTGGAATGAATATGGCAAAGTTTGATATTGAAATCAGTGAAGTAGGGCCGCGCGATGGTTTGCAAAGTATTAGCACTATCATGCCCACTGCAGACAAATTTGCGTGGATTGATGCCTTGGCTGCTGCAGGTATTCCAGAAATCGAAGTGGGTTCGTTTGTACCGGCCAGTGTATTGCCACAATTGGCTGACACTGCTGAAGTTGCTCGTTACGCCAGAGAAATAGCGGGTTTATCGGTTGCAGTATTAGTGCCTAATTTTCGCGGTGCACAAAACGCCATTCTCGTTAGGTCAACTAAGATAAGTATTCCTTTTTCAGTCAGCGAAACGCACAGTTTGCGTAATGTAAAACGCAATCATGAACAAATGCTGGAAGAAGTTAAACGTATTGCTGAACTGGTAAAAAGTGTGCCTAAAGAACAACGTCCTAAGTTTGAAGGTGGCCTGGCGACTGCTTTTGGATGCACTCTTGAAGGTGTTGTAAGTGAAGATAAAGTGGTTGAATTAGCTGTGGCCTTAATGGAAGCTGGTTGTGACGAAGTAGGTCTGTCTGACACCACTGGTTATGCCAATCCTGCACAGGTTCAGCGTCTGGTGAAAAAAGTGTGGGCCGCCGTGGGTAAAGATAAGCTCAGCGGTATTCACTTACATAATACCAGAGGGCAGGGCTTAGCCAATGCTCTAGCGGCGGTGGAAGTGGGGATTACTACCGTTGATTCTTCTATGGGAGGGATCGGAGGCTGCCCTGCAGCACCAGGCGCAAGTGGTAACATTGTAACTGAGGATTTGGTGTTTATGCTCGAAGCCATGGGCTTAAAAACCGGTATTGATTTTGATGCACTTTTTGCAGCCCGTAAATTGTTAGCTAAGTTATTACCCAATGAGCCGCTTTACGGTTTTACCCCTAATGCAGGCTTGCCCAAGGGGTTTCAGCGTGCTCGTTAGGTAGTGGAAACCCATTTAAAATGGCGTGTTTGCTCGTAGGTAGTTGATATGTACAAGCGCGTTACTACATGATTAGACTGCCTAGGGTGATTGAATAAACGCTTTTTATTATCCCCACGGACACTGTTCCAACATTACATTGAAATTTAATAGGCTAATATTTTACTGCGGCTAGTTATGCCACCCAAAAGCGACATAACTAGAGTAAAGACTTGCGCAAGAGCAAGGTATACAAGACATCGGTTACCCCATTTTTGACTATAGAGATCAGGCTGTCGCTGCTTTAATTGTGCCATTTTTTGAATACTTAGATGGCTCTCACCTCACCAATGCGCAAGATGCTCACCAATTAATAAAACAAACGGCTTTAGATATTTCTATTTCTTTGGGTTACGAGCCAGGTTAAAGCCACTCCAATAGGAGTGGTTCATTAAGGTCTATGCACTAGTTTTAGTGGCTAGTATTACTAGTCAGCCCAATCCTCTGAAACGTTAATGAATGTGTCACTGCAGATCCTGTTTTAGTGCCTTACCTTAAACTCTGAAAAAATCTAAACGACTTTTGATCTGCGGTTTTCTGGGAAAAACTGAGGCCCAATTCAAGCAGTTGCGGCGCGTTGTTGTATTGTTTGATCACCATTTTTAATTCACTCACTGCGCGTTTGGTTTGGCCGATACTGTCGAGTGCAATAAAATAAACATAGGCGAACTGTATATTGTTGGGCTCCCATTTTATCGCTTGTTTGAATGATGTTATCGATTGCTCTTTTTGTTGCTGACGAATTAAATGCATACCTTGTGAGTAGTGTAAAAACGCCGATTTGGGATTGGCTTGAAGCCCCTGTTGTAAGGTTTGTTCGACCTTGGCAGTTTGGCCCAAAGAGCGATAGGTTTCCGCTAAGTTAATATAGTTAGCATCAAAATAGGGCTCAACCTTAATCCCATGTAGTAGTGCATCAATGGCTTGCTGGGTCTGCCCAAGTTGGGTATAGACTTGGCTTTGGTTCAGGTTGCCCTCACCACGCCATTGGGTGACTTGATTACTGCTCAGCAAGGCTTGTAAGGCTTGTTCAAATACCGGTTTATTATCTAATCCTAAATTAATCAAATTGTTAGCCGCGGCAATGCGCACCGCTAGGTATTTGTCCGTCAGTAGTTCTTGATAGCCTTTTAAACGTTCAGCGGGTGGTAATAACTGGCCTATTCTGGCCAGCGCCAAACGGATCAAATCATGTTCTGAGCTTAGCCAAGTTTGAATATCAGCATTATTTAGTTGTTGAGTTGAATTGGGCAGCATACTGATGGCCGTGGCGCGTTTTAGTACACTCACTTTTGTATCGCTAATTAAGGCTAGATGGGTCTGTATTGGCAAGTAACCCTGCTGCATCAAATCCATATAAGCTTGTTCGGATTGGGGTAAAGACTTAGCTTTACCGTGCCATTGTTGCAGGTTTTGTGCGGCCCATTGGGCAGATTTATCTTCATGGCATTGTGTACAAGCATTGGGCGTACCGTAGGTAAGCGATAAGTCGGGACGAGGAATTTTAAAGCTGTGGTCACGGCGATCATCTACGCCCATATAAGTGGTTTCGGGCATATGACAATTAACACATTGAGCTCCCGTAGATTCCATCGGGTGACGCATATGTTGTTCTTGCTGATATTCTTGCGGACTATGGCATTGCAAGCACAGACCATTATTTTGTGTTTTTATTTTCATGCTATGGGGGTCATGACAATCAAGGCAATTAACTCCAGCAGCAAACATTTTGCTTTGTAAAAATGAGCCGTACACATAGACCTCTTCTTTGATCTGGCCATCGGCATGATACAAAGGTGGTGATAAAAAGGATGGTGAAAATTGATTTAAAAAGGCCGTGTCTGGCTTGATCCCATCGGTCAGTGGCGTGCGCAATGAATGGCAGGCAAAACAGGTTTCCATAAATTCATTGTCGCGGGGGGCGCCTTGCCAATGGGCGACTTTGTCATCTGTGCCACGTAGCCAATGACCGATTTGCTCTTGTTCTTGTTTACTTAGGCTAAGTTGGGCACTGCTTTTGTTTGACACTTGCTTTGATTTTGTATGGTTTTGCATATCACCATGGCATGACTGACAACCCACATTGATGTTGTCCCAGTTTGTCGCAAAACTATCATCAGCCACTGTGTAATTACGTTTTAAGCCATCCGAATGGCAGTCGGCACACATACCGTTCCAATTTTGCAGGGGTTGTTGCCAATGTAATCTGTCATTGGCTTGAATATCTTCTGCAGGGTAATTGGGATACCAGCGTTGGCCGCCCTCTTGTTTGGTTCTCGCATCCCAAGCAAAGGGGAAAACTTGTAATTTCCCACCTTCCTGTTCGATAAGGTATTGTTGCAGTGGGTAATGACCAAAGGTGTATTTTACTTGATAATTTTGGGGCTTGGCGCCCTCAATTAGGGTGATCCAGTACGAGGCGTCTTTTTTAAAAAAGGTGGCATGCTGAGAATAGTGACTTACTTGTGCACCCGAAAAATCCCCTAGCACACTTTCTTTGTCAGCAACCGCCATAGCTTTAGCGTGATCGGATTTACCCCAAGCAGACACAGCCTGTTGATGGCAAGAGACACAATTTTGTTCCGCAGTCGATGCACTAACATCAATTATGTAGAAAAAGCCCGTCAGCAAGATAAGTAGGGATAGAAACTTCATCTAATTTTCTCTGTGTATATGTGTTTTGTATAAAAAAGCGCTGGCAGTATAACCTTGATAACAAAGAACAAACACCGTTGTGAAATAACTAAAAATACCAAATTGGAATGAGGGTTTAGCTCAGTTTTATTAAAGCGACGTGAAGCAAAGTAAGCGTCAGTTGACGAGATTGTAGCTAAGACAAATAGGGATAAAAAACGATATTTAAAGCTAAAAAGCAGATTGTTGAGCGTGAAATTTTGACGATTCAATAAGCCCTTCGAAGGACTCTTAAAAATGAATTATTTTACTAAAAATGGTGGCCCCACCTGGACTCGAACCAGGGACCTAACGATTATGAGGCAAGGAGAGAGTTCTGAATTTTTCGGCCAAGTCGATGAAAAGTAACACTTTTTTCCAAGTGCTAAACCACCTCAGTTCATAACCGAAGCTATACCGAACTTTTTGGGTTTCTATAATCGGCAGCTCGTCGTAAGTCGAAGAAA
>NZ_LSNE01000003.1:788379-1113594 GCF_001565895.1 Paraglaciecola hydrolytica | reverse complement strand
ATCTATCAAAAAAAACAGACAAAACGACTCGTTTTTAAACATAACAAATGCACATTTCTCTCAAGGTGACACTAGTTGAACGGGCTGTGATTGAGTACTTTATTATTTTGGGTGTCTATTTTAACTGGTGAACAAGGCGCGGCACTTTGCGGGAGCAGCGTCGCTCACCAAGGTTCGCGCGCGCTAAGCGTTATAAATTTAGAGGTTAAGGAGTATTTAAGTGGAAGACAATAAATGTACAAAGTGTAAAAACTTACTACCTTTTACGACAAATCCAAATTCCGTTACTTGTCCGTTTTGTGGATTAGAAAATGAGCTTACTGTAGCCAAGCCCCATTCGTGGCCTAAATCTATTGGCTCTAAAGCTATTAAATCAGGTAGTGGCAATGAAGTATTCGGTGTTTATTCGTTAATAGGCAGCAATGATTGTGGCGATTCCGGTAGTGATTGCTGAGTATTCAACTTATAACAAGCCAAGTCAGCGATAATTTTATTTGCTGAAAAACACCCACAAAATCCCCTGTTTGGGGCAATATATGCCAAGGAGCATTGATTGAATTTCCCAAATGATGTTGACGGTGATGTTCTAAGGCGGCTAGACGATTCTGGTTTCGATTTTTCGAAAACTTGGGAAATTGATTTCAATGTTGATTTTAATAGTTGGCCGCCTTCTCAAGAAGCATTAAATATTCTGGAGAAAGAGTACGGTGCTATTGAAATTTTTGAGCCTGAAGAAGAAAGTGATGGATACGTACTTTTTAATATCACTTCAATCGTATCTTATGAGCTGATCGTGGACACGCAACGAAAGGCCTCATCTTTGGTATCTACTTTTGGTGGAGTATGTGAATCATGGGGTGTTTTGCACTAATAGCATATAACAAGGCGCGTCACTGAGAAAACCACGCGCTGGCCTTCGGCCACAGTACTCGTGTTTTCTAGTGTGTTTGGCTAAGGCCTTTTTCGGTAATCGTTCTTTCAGTTTTTTGCCGAACAACTCGCTACGTTTCCAACAGTTTTATCAGTATCAGTTCAACCTAACATGCGCTTAAACATTGCAGTTTTGCTCAAGGTTGTTTTACAGTGCGGGTAATAAATTTAATCGTGTTGTTGTGTTAACAGAGCAGGCGGTTAGTTTACGCTGTATCCGATGCATATTTAACGGTAATATCCTGTCGGTATCATTACTAGTTTTCGCGGCAGCTAATCCATGTGGCTCCCGATTGCCAACTAACGATGTTCAAACTCATTTCCGATAATTTTATCCCACCAGCCCAGCTTGTGCTCTAGCAATAGCCGCTTCTATCGCTGATTTAGCCTGTGGGCTGTTTTTCCAGCAGGTGGTTTTTAACATGGAGGCGACGACGTCAGCAATAGTATCAACCTGACTCGTTGCCAGCTTCGCAAAAGAATCTATGCCAATTTCTTCAAAGCGTTTTATCACGGTAGGGCCTACTCCCTTTACGGTTAAAAGTGCCTCTCTTTCTGCTTTAGAAAACGCCACTCTTTTTATCCTTCTTTGTGATTTTCCTAAAATGATAATTGAGCTTGTTCATGCATCATCCATATCAGCGCTAATGACAGCGCAGCAACTCAGGTTTAGGCCAATTTGTTTGTGCAACAATTTAGCACTTTGTATAGGTATTAACCAAAATGCCGCTGCGCAAGACTAAAAAAATTCAGCAATTTAAAAATAAAGTAATACGCCGCTTGGCACGAGAAGAGATTTAATGAGTACTTAACAATTAAGAAACATAATTATAACCAAGTAAAAGGAAGGAGGTTTTTGTAATGTTAGAACTCATCAGACGTAGATTTATTAATAGCGTAATTACGATTTCAGTCATTTTCAACGTTCAATTATTTGCTCAAGACGGGACCATGTATCCCATGGATGCACCTGCCGAACCCAATGCTATCCCCTTGAATACCGGTGGAGTTGAGGGTCAAACCGCAAAAGAATCATGGTTTCGCCAATGGGGTGACCCTATGGCGCGTAATATTACCGTTGCAACCTTAACCCCAGTATTGGCTGACCCCAAAAAAGCCAATGGTACTAGTGTTATCGTGGCGCCGGGTGGTGGTTTTATGTGGTTGTCTTTAGGCAATGAGGGCTGGGAAGTGGCTCAAGCACTTGCCGCTCGTGGGATCAATGCTTTTGTCTTAAAATATCGCTTGCAACCAACCCCTGATAGCCTCGAGGGTTTTGATAAACAAATGAAACAACGCTTTGCCGAGGCGACACCCAAGCCCGCAACAGAAGCCAAAGAAGACAACCCAAGGCCACGCTGGGATCTGTCGAATCAACTTGCCGATGTTGAAGCAGCGTATGCCATGATGCTGGAACGTGCCGATGAATGGGGCGTGGACAAAGATAGAATTGGTATGATTGGGTTTTCGGCAGGTGCGGGGCTGACTATGGCAACGACATTGCAATCTAAAAAAGTAAAATTGGCGTTTATTGGCCCCATTTATGGTGGCATGGGGGCTGTTGAGGTGCCCAAAAACGCTCCGCCAATGTTTATGGCTATCGCCACTGATGATTTTTTGTTTAACGGAGAATTTGGTGTGGTCAAATCTTGGTATGACGCCAAAATACCAGTTGAACTTCATCTATACCAAAACGGTGGGCATGGTTTTGGCTTGGGTAATCCTGATCGCACCAGCAACAAGTGGTTTGATTCGTTTATGTACTGGTTAGAAGTTAACAAGTTACTGTCGCCAAAAGAATAAATGCTGGGCTGTGATAAAAATCCCCTGTGTGCCTAATAAACACTTCACGAGCGTAAATGCTGATGAAGTGTTTGTTGTTTTTTAAATCACCTGAATTACCTTAACGTAATCTACTACGTGGCAACTTAGTGCTCTAAAGCTTCCACTTCTTGAAGTTCACTTTCAAGGCGTTTGCTTTCATCGCCCCTAGGTTTGACCAATCGCGCCATGGCTAAATACAGTACTGGGGTCAAAAATAGAGTAAACAGCACCGCAAATCCTAATCCACCAAACACTACCCAGCCTATGGCATTGCGCGCTTCAGCGCCTGCGCCTGTTGATAAGATCAAAGGTAAACCACCAAGCAAGGTTGATATCAGAGTCATGGTAATGGGTCGCAAGCGTATAATTGCTGCTTGTTCAACAGCCTCTCTTACCGCTAAGCCTTTGTCACGTAATTGGTCGGCAAACTCCACCAGCAAAATCGAGTTTTTGGCAAGCAAACCGATCAACATGACGAGGCCTATTTGTGAATAAATATTGATACTGGTGTCGGTTAAGTACAGAGCAAATAAAGCAGCAGCTATACCAAAGGGCACGGTCATCATTACTACCACGGCACTATTGACACTTTCAAATTGCGCCGCGAGGACTAAAAGTACAATCAAAAAAGCCAGCACATAGGTTAAGGTCACTTCTCTGGCTGTTTCTTCATAGGCGAGAGCTTCACCTAAGAAGACTAAACCAACATTATCCGGTAATACTTGTTCGGCCGTGGCATTAAGAATACTAACTGCCACATCGATAGGCATATCTTCGGGTAATTCTAAATTAATCTCGATGGCGCGGCGCTGGGCATGGCGTTCTAACTCTGCCGCCACACCTTCTTCTCGAATAACGGCCACACTCGAAAGTGGAACTAGGCTGCCACCTTGCGCACCGACAAATAAGTTGGCTAAATCAGAAGGGTCGCTAATGGTGGAGCGATTGGCTTGCAGGATGATCGGTGCCGCTTGGTCGCCCACGTTGAGATCGGCCAAGTCGTCACCATTAATGGCTGCTCTTAAGGTCGTTGCAATATCGTTAAGTGGCACGCCTAACTCTTCTGCACGTTGGCGATCAATTTCTAAGCGCAGTTGTGGTTGAGTGGGTTGGTAGGAAATATCCGGTTTACCAAATTGTGGATATTGGGTTTCCAATGTATTGGCAAAAGTCACTGCAGCAGCAAATATTTGCTCATAGCTTTGTCCGGTCAAGGCGATTTCTAAGCCCCCACCTTGTCCTCTTAAACTGAGACTATTGGTGCCAAAAGCGCGGGCAGGAGCACCGGGTATATTAGCTAGTGGCTCACGAATTTGCTCAATAATTTGTTGTTGGCTTTGACTTCGCAGTGACCAATCTTTAAGGGGCGCAGTAATGGAGACGATATTGGGATCCCATTGCCCCACTACGGTATAGATAGAATCGATTTCGCCCTTTTCTACATAGGGTAATAAAATATCTTCCATCTGCAGGGCTTGTCTGTCCATAAAGTTAAGTCCAACGCCGTCTGGGCCACGAGCAAAGACTCTGATCAGGCCGCGATCTTCATTGGGCATGAGTTGATTTTCCAGTTGCCAATATAAACTGGCTGCGCCGGCGGCTGACAATAAACTGATAAAAAATACCAGCCATGCATGATTAAGACTCCACTTGAGTGCCAGTTTATAAGTGTTGAGAAGCTTATTGCCTATGGGCGCAAACAGATGTTTTTTGTTTTTATTGCGGCTAGTGAGTTTGGCGGTTAAGGCGGGTACCAGCGACAAGGCAACAAAGGAGGAGATAATCACCGCACCGGCTAATACTCCACCAAATTCACGAAATAAACGCCCAGCCGTTGAGGGCAAAAAGGCGATAGGCAAAAATACTGCGACCAATACCGCGGTAGTGGCTAAGACTGCAAAAAACACTTCGCGGGTGCCAATCACCGCTGCCGCCCGGCTACCTAAGCCCATGCCACGGCGACGTTGAATGTTTTCGGATACTACTATGGCATCATCTACAATCAGGCCGGTGGCAAGTACTAAGGCCAACAAGGTTAAGATATTAATTGAAAACCCAAGTGCCCAGATAACAGCCAGTACGCCAATAAGGGATACCGGAATAGACAGGGCAGGCACTATGGTGGCGCGCCATGAACCAATAAACACCCATAGTGTGGCAATAACTAACAACACGGTAAATAACAACGACGTCAGTACTTCGGAGACTGAGCCACGAATAAATTCGGCATCATCAGAGGTCACTTGAATATCTAAATCGTTGAATCGCTCCCCGATACTGGCGACTAATGACAAGACCTCGTCAGAGATTTCGATGGTGTTGGAGCGAGCTTGCCGAATGATTTCCAAACCTATAACGGGTACCCCATTGAGGCGTACTAAATTTTGCCCGTCAGCAGGACCAAAATAGACATCAGCGACATCGCCGATGCGGGTTTCACCGGCGATAATCATGTCTTTGATTTGTTGGGCGGAGGTTGACGTTGCATCAGCACGCACAATCAATTGATGGTCAGTGGAACGAAAACTTCCAGCGGGTACATCGAAGGGAGCTTGGCGCAATACGTTAGCAACTTGAGAAACCGTTAAGCCGTAACTGGTTAGGCGCATGGTGTCGAGCATAACGCGCAATACTCGTGGTCTATCTCCGTTTAAACGTACATCGGCAACCCCTGGAATACTTAAAAATAAAGGCGCTAAATCTTTATCTACTCTTTCTGTCATGCTTTCTAAATCCAGTACGCTACTGGAAATAGCCAAACTCACTACTGATTCGGCATCGTTATCGGCTTTAATCACCGACAGTTGTTCTACATCGTCGGGTAATTCACGTTGCACACGACTGACGGATTCGCGAGTTTCATTGGCGGCGTCATCTAAGTTAATGCCGGGGCGAAACTCCACCACAATACGCGAGCTGTTTTCTTCGCTTTGGGCGCGAATCGACTTAACACCACTTACTCTGGCAACCGCGCCTTCGAGTCGACTAGTGATTTCGGTATCAATGGTTTCAGGTGAGCCTCCGGGCAAGACGGCGCGCACGGTGAGCACTGGGCGATCTACATCAGGTAATTCACGTACTTCAATGGCGTTAATGGCCGCTAGACCCGCGATCATCACTAACAGATTTAATACGATAATAAGTACAGGACGACGAATAGATAAGGACGGTAAATCATTACTGAATAATTGCATGTTAAGTTTCATAAACCTAACCTACTGTGTTGTTGCAAAAGTGACTGGCTGGCCAGTGCGCAAACGTTGGATGCCTTCGGTAATTAACCATTGTCCGGCTTGCAAATCACCATCAACTAAAATTCTACCGGCGAGCCGTTGTTTGATTGCGACCTCGACCCGCTTGGCCTTTTGCTCTTGAGCGATCCATACATAAGCGCCAACAGCGTCCCACATCAGCGCAATTTCCGGTATTGAGGCATAAGATTCACCTTCCAATAGGAGCTCAACCCGAAAACTCATGCCGGGGCGAAATGTATCATCCTTATTGTTTAACAAGGCACGCACTTTAAATGAGCGACTGCTTTTATCGATACGCGAGTCTATTTGGCTTATCACCGCCTCAACCGGAGTTTGGGTATCTAACCAAGGTTGCAAGGTTAGGGTCGGTTTGGCACTTAACATGGGGAGTGCAACTTCGGGGGCAGTAAAATTAATCAGTAATTGGGAACGGTTATCTAGGGTAGTGATTGGTGTTTGTACCGTAATGCGATCACCCACTTCAATCTCGGTGAAACCCACGACCCCAGAAAATGGTGCGCGCACCATACGGTCTTCTAATTCTACTTGGGCTTCTTGTACTGCGACTTGACTCAAATTAAAAGCAGTTAGCGCATCGTCTAAGTCGTTTTGTGGAATGGCGCCCTGAGCGCGACTTTCTTTCAACCGGTTTAAGGTGCGCTGTGCATCTTGTAGATTGATTCTTGCACGCTCTAAGGCCACTCGTTGGCGACGATCATCTAGATGCAACAAAATCTGTTCTTTTTCGACGAGGTCGCCGGTTTTAAAAAGCACCTCCGTCACTTTGTCTGCCACTGCGGGATACAGCACCACAGAATTGATCGCTTCGGCACTGCCAACAGCTTGTATGCGTTCGCGATTATTTTCGATTTGCAGTTGGCTAACAATCACCTTTGTGACGGCGTTGTGTGATTGTTGTTGGGTCAAAGCATTGGGGTGGTAGAAAAAAGCTAGGGTAAAAGTAAACCACATCAAGAGGGTAATCTTTGGTGTCATCATTATTCCTGAAAATTGCTGTCGCCGTGCTCAAATATTTTCGCACGCAGGTTTAGTTTAACATTACAGTGTCAGCTTTATGGCTACTTAGTACGAAATGTATCGTGATTTTGATCAACACAATAATATATTAATAAAAATTAGGTATATTTCGTAGCTGGCAAAGCAGTGAGTGTTTAGCCTAATCGCTTTATTTAGGTAGGGCAAAAAATGTCAATAACATCTCATTCATTACTGAACGCCAGTTGTCCCATTCATGGCCAAAATTGACTTCTTTATAAGTAAGGTCGTAGTTTTTATTAAGTAGTACTTGCTTGAATTTTCGCACGGACGAGGCACTGTCATTGATTTTACCAACAGACAAAAATAGCTTTAATGCTAGTTTGTCCTGCTTGCGATATAAGTCACTGATGACTGAAACCTTTTCATTGCCAAAGGGCGAGAGCATCGCGATGTTAGGGAAAACATCGGGCAGCATCAGCCCAAAACAAGCGGCATTGATGCCACCAAAAGACAATCCCACAATGAGCCGTTGAGCAGTGTTTTTATTATCTTGTGTTTCAATCTTGGGGATAAGTTCGTTAACAAAAAACAAAACGTAGTCTTTATTACACATAAACTGCTGATTGCGGCGATTCTGCGTCAAATCGTCTGGATTACGGCTATCAACAAAGACAACTTGCAAGGGATGGATAGCGCCTTTATTGATCAGTTTATCTAAGACTTTGGGCATGTCTAGTTCATGTAAATACCACTCACCATCGGTGACATAAACGACAGGAAGTTGAATCTCAGGGCTGACATTGGCAGGGCGGTAAATGCGGTATTGCAGATCGTAAGAGAGTATCTCACTGTGGATGCGAATATTGTCGCTGACAACAGCAAGGACTGGCGTTGAGCACAAAAGACAACTGAGTAATAGTGTTATAAGTGAAGTACGCATAGTGACGATAATAATGCACTGCTGCCGTAGATGCTTGATTTTATTGATTAGATACAAACTTGGTTAAATCAATGCCTTGCTCAAAGCCGCGATAGCCTAAGCCATGTAGCCAGTTAACCGCGCTTGCTAAATCGTCAGTAAAGGTAAGGGGCATTAAGTCTTTTAGCCTTAAATCAAAAGGCTCGATAAACATTTTATAATGGGACTCGGAAGGATCGGTAACCCTTGCGATGGCTCGAAAACCGTGTTCTAGCCAATAGTTAACTGCATCTGACCAAGTGCTAAATGCGTCGGGTGTCATCCCTTCGACATGTTGGGTTTCAAAAATAAAGGCATGTTGTTTATGCTCTAGACGGTCGATTATGTACTTAATTTGCGTAGTGGCATTAAGTGATGCTTCATAATTCCAAGCACCTTCAGCGATAAAGATAATGATATTTTGCTCACAAGCTAATTGAAACTTACCGTGCTGTTCAAACATATGTGTTCCTGTGCAAATCAGAATTTCACTACATCGTATTGCCTGACCTCTGTATATCAGGACTTAATTAAGCGACTTTGTGTAAGTGTCGTTTAATTAAAGGTCAAATTATTATGCATATTTAACTTTCTGGCTACAAGTGTCGTAATTGGCTGTCAAAGTGTTATTTGGGAAAAACACCTCGAGCTTAAACAGCGATATTATAGTTGAGTTTGTACCTAGCTATTTATTTCAAGCCAAAAATAATCAATAAACTTAGTCGCATTACTGTGAGTGCAGATTAATGTTTGTCACCGGCTTACAACCTGCGTAGAATCCGCCTCCGGAGTTGGCCAGGCAATCGTCGCTTATCGGGCATTCGTGTGTTGATAAGGGGAGGAAAGTCCGGGCTCCATAGGGCAGGGTGCCAGGTAATGCCTGGGCGGCGAGAGCCGACGACAAGTGCAGCAGAGAGCAGACCGCCTGTTGGTTATTCGTAACCAATCGGTAAGGGTGAAAGGGTGCGGTAAGAGCGCACCGCGCAGCTGGCAACAGTTTGTGGCAAGGTAAACTCCACCCGGAGCAAGACCAAATAGGATCCCGTATGGCGTGGCCCACGTTGGGATCGGGTGTGTTGCTTGAGCCAGTGAGTGATTGCTGGCCTAGATGAATGATTGCCCAAGACAGAACCCGGCTTATCGGCCAACTCCGACTTCTATCAATCCCTTTATTTTAAAGGGATTATGTTGATCCAAGCATATCTTGTCATAATCCAAGCATATCTTGTCATTCGTGACAAGTATAGCTTGTCATTGTTCAAAAAATAATCTATTTTTGTAATTAGTTTACAAAAACAAGAAGAAATGAACGTGTATAAGCGTAAACTTACAAAATCTGCGATAAATAATATTCATCGATTTGCTAGCTTCAAAAACAATAGTTTTGTTGAAGTAGAATCAACCCTAGAGTTTGAAGCCTGTTTTCATTGTTAATTTGTACTTAAAACTGATCCACGATTTGCATCGAAAACTGATCCACCCAAGTAGTCTTATATGACCATAATCCTATTTTAGTTTCTAGCGCTTTTTCTCCTTTGATTTTTTAGTTGATTGTTTAAATCTGTAGCTGTCATTACCCGTTTCGATGATGTGGCAATGATGGGTTAATCTGTCTAATAAGGCGGTTGTCAGTTTTGCATCTCCAAACACCTTTGACCATTCCGTGAAATTCAGGTTGGTGGTGATAAGTACGCTGGTTGTTTCGTAGAGTTTACTGAGTAAATGAAACAGTAAGGTGCCACCTGCTTGGCTAAAGGGTACATAGCCTAATTCATCTAATATGACTAAATCACAATTCGCTAAACGACTTGCCATTCGACCAACGTGACCCGCTTGTTTCTCTAATTCCAGTGTATTGACTAGTTCGATAGTGGATAAGAACCGTACGCGATATTGATGGTGCTGAATGGCTTGTACGCCAAGTGCCGTCGCTAAATGGGTTTTCCCTGTGCCGGGGCCACCAACGAACACGGCATTTTGGCAATCTTCGATAAACTCGCAGCGATGCAAGCCTCTGATGAGGTATTCATCCACCTCACTTTCACTGAAGTCAAAGCCATAAAGGTCTCGGTAAACAGGGAATCTAGCCGTTTTCATTTGGTAGGCGATACTGCGCACTTCTCTATCGGCTACCTCAGCTTTTACAAGTGTGTCGAGTATGGGTAAGGCTTGTTTGTAGGCGGGGGAATCTTGCGAGGTTAACTCGGCAACACTGCTTGCCATGCCGTGTAGTTTAAGTATTTTTAGGGTATGTAATAGGGCTTCAGTGTGCATAACGTTTACCTCTTAATGTGTCGTAGCGTGATGTATCGCTGGTCGGCTCAGTGATTAATTGCAGACCATTAATTATGGGGACTGGCGCAGGAGGTGCAGGGTTAAGTAGTCGGCTCAGGCAGTTCATGACATGTTGTTTGGACGGGCAGCCCACGTCTAATGCCATTTCAACAGCCCTCACAACATCGGCTTCATCGTGATGTAATATCAGCGATAACACCTCAACCATTTCTCTATCCCCACGCTCACGTTGCAATAGAATGGATTGCAGGTGTTTAAAGCTATCGGGCATAGTGTTAAACGGTGCGCCATTGCGCAGGGCGCCCGGCTTACGTTGTGCAACCAGCAAGTAGTGTTGCCAGTCATACACAATTTTACCCGGTATATCATGGTTACTCATGAACACGCGGTGGTGCTCGGCTATTTTCTGGCCTTGTGCAATAAAGACAAGTCGGCTTGGATAAACATGCAGACTGATACGCCGATTAGCGAAGCTGGCGGGCACGGAGTATTTATTGCGGTCGAAGTTGACTAAGCAGGTGGAAGATACCTTTTTACTGTGCTCAATGAAGCCATCAAAGGTCGCATTCACCTTCATTAATTGGCGCTGCTCTTGATACCACACTTCCTCAATTGTTCTATCTGTGAACTGCGGGTGCTTGCGTGTTTGCCAGTCTTTTATACATTGAGTTTCTAACCAATCATTGAGTTCAGTCAGTGAGCTAACACGCGGCAGGCGTTGCCAAATTACTGAGCGAGCATCACGAACATTCTTCTCTACTTGGCCTTTTTCCCATCCCGCTGCCGGATTGCAGAAGTCTGCTTCAAACAGATAATGACTAACCATGGTCAGGAAACGGCGATTAACAATGCGTTCTTTACCCCTTTGCACCTTATCAACCGCTGTTTTCATGTTGTCGTAAATACCACGCTCAGGCACGCCATTAAACACCCTAAACGCATGGTTGTGGGCGTCAAACAGCATTTCATGACTTTGGGTAAGATAGGCTCGCAGGATAAAGGCTCGGCTATGGCTGAGTTTGAAATGAGCGACTTGCAGCTTGGTTTTACGACCATCAATAAAGGCATAGTTTTCGCCCCAATCGAATTGAAAGGCTTCACCTGCTGCAAACTCTAATGGCACGTAAACTTGATTGGATGCCGCTAATCGCTGCTCTTCACGCCACTTACGTACAAACGCAGCAACCCTGTCATATGAGCCTGAATAGCCAAGCGGCAATAAGTCCTCATAAAGGTTTTTAACGGTTTTGCGCTCTTTCCTGCGCCGCCTGGCTTCACGTTTAAGCCAGCTAATAAGCAGTTCTTCGAACTCGTCGACTTTGCCCAAGGTCTGCCGCTTGGTGTAAATAGGCTCTGCAATGTCGTTTTTAAGATAACGACGTACGGTATTGCGAGACAATCCAGTGCGTTTAGTAATTTCTCGTTGGGACAATCCATCACGAAAATACCATCGACGCATAACACTTAATAATGACACATCTATCACTCCACATTCTCCTGCTTAGAGGCGGCAGGAGGTATTAAATATGTGGATCAGTTTTCGATGCAAATTAGGGGGTAAAGTGGATCAGTTCTGGATGCAAATTAACAACCGGTATCTGTCTGAAATAAAATCCTTTTTAAATTTTGTTCACAAAGAGCTAGAGTGGATTGACCGAGTTCCTGTCATCAAAACCTACAAAGAACGAGAGAAACCATTTTATAAGCTCACTGAAGACGACGTAGAGCGTTTATTGTTAGCTTCCCCTGAGTTTATGCGACCTATAATCCTTTTCGCCCTTTCAACGGGATTTAGAGCATCTAACATCATTGGACTGACTTGGAAAAAGCTTGATTTAGACAAGAAGGTTATTCGGATAGATGCCGACAGTCATAAAAGTGGTTCAGCGATGCTGCATCCTATTAATGAAACGGTTGTAACGTTACTCAAAAATCTTGCTGCAAATAAAAAATCTGATTTCGTATTCCTAAACGAAAGTGGCTTACCGATTAACGATCTTAATCGCCGTATTTGGTATCGAGCATGTAAAAGTTCAAATCTAGTTGGTTTGCGCTTTCATGACCTACGGCATAACTGGGCATCGAGGCATGCGGAGAAAGGCACTGACATATTGGCGATTAAAGAATTAGGTGGCTGGAAAACACTAGAGATGGTGCAACGCTATACGCATCCTAGTTTGGACTATCTCAGTCAGCAAGCGAACAATATTGTAGAAAAATCACTTACAGTAAGTAATGAAGATAACGTTGTGACAAATGCTGATGAAAAACAGAGCTGTGACAAAAAATCGTCTCACTTTGTCACAGTATGTGGTTTGAACGTACTAAAAGATGAGGCCCAGAAATGGAAAAACCTGTTAACTTTCAAAAAGTTAACAGGTTTTAAACATGGTGCCCAGACCCGGAATCGAACCAGGGACACGAGGATTTTCAATCCTCTGCTCTACCGACTGAGCTATCTGGGCTAAAACTCTTTGACTTGCTGCTTACTTGTTTAAGTAGGACCTGCTTCGTCGTGGGTGCGTATTAAACGGATTATGGGGATTTAAGTCAACTATTTTGTCGTAAATATTTTGATTTTTGTGCTGACTGCTGCAAAAACCGTCAATATTATTAAATCCCTAATCGTTTAAAACTTAATTGCCGTATTTTTGCTCGGTTTTATTGAGGTTTAACAGGCACGTAGCCTTCTACTTCAACGTCTTTACCTTCAAATAAAAAGTCTTGCATTGCACCTTCAAGAAACTGGCGGTGTTCGACATTCATCATGTTGAGTTTTTTTTCGTTGATCAACATAATTTGTTTTTTCTGCCATAAGGCCCACGCTTCTTTGCTGATATTGTCGAATATTCGTTTACCCAGTTCACCGGGGTATAATTGAAACTCCAAACCATCAGCTTCTTTTTTCAGATATTGGCAATGTACGATTCTGCTCATTTGCAATCCTTTTGGGCTTGGCCTTTGGCCTATAAATTAAAGTGCAACAGTTTAGCAAAGTTACTCCCCCTAGTCGTAGTACTAAATCCGATTAGATCGAAGTTAGCAGCTGCAAAATTTGCTGAGTGGGTGCAGCTAAACCCAAGGCCGGAGGTTGAATTAAGTTATACCAAACTTGCTGGCTGTCTTGCACCTGCCCGCCGTCGGGTGGCTGATGCATGGTGAGTAACAAGGGTTGAATATCCAAATGAAAATGGCTAAAGGTGTGGCGAAACGGTAACAAAAACTTGGCTGAATATTCGCTTAGCCCTAAGGATGAAGCTTGCCGACTCAGTTCATCCAGCTGTTCAATCTGATAAAACCCCCACAATCCGCCCCAAATGCCACTGGGCGGTCTTTTATGTAACAGTACTTTTTCTTGCCACTGCGGTATCAGCATAATAGTAGAGCGTACCGGAATGGTTTTTTTGGCTTTTTTCCCTGGGAAAGCTGTTGGCGTGCCCTGAGCGAAGCCTTGGCAGTCAGCAGCAACAGGGCAAACATTACACTTTGGAGAGCTGCGAGTACACAGAGTTGCGCCCATATCCATCATGGCCTGATTGTAGTTAGCGGTGCGCAGTGCCGGCGTGAGTTTGTCAGCTAAGTCCCATAAACTTTGTTCTACTTTTTTCTCACCAGGCCAACCTGTCACTGCGGCATAACGTCCCAATACCCGTTTTACATTGCCATCCAGTATGCTGTGATGTTGATCATGAGCTAAGGATAAAATTGCTGCTGCTGTTGAGCGGCCAATCCCAGGCAAGGCCATGACTTGTTCAAACGTTTGCGGAAATACTCCAGCATGTTCACTGATTATGAATTTTGCGGTTTTGTGTAAGTTGCGAGCGCGAGCGTAATAACCCAGTCCTGTCCAGTGGTGGAGTACTTCATCTTGTTCAGCAAACGCCAGCGCCGCAACATCAGGAAAGCGCTGCATAAAACGCTGATAATACGGGATAACTGTTGTGACTTGAGTTTGCTGCAGCATGATTTCAGAGATCCACACTGAATAGGCGGTTTTACTTTGTTGCCACGGCAGATCTTTACGCCCGTTTTGGTCAAACCACGTGAGAATACGCTGTGAAAATGTTGAAATGTCTAATGATTTATTTTGTGCGACTACCATGCTTATTTTAATGCTTATTTTGCTTCTGAACTGATATGCGGGATAATACCTTATCTCAAGCTATTTGGTTTACTTAGAACTCAGTGCATACAACAAACCCGCCGACTTACCAGATTTCCCACCCAGTCGTTTTTTTGCCTGGTACCTTATGTGATGAACGGGTTTTTATGCCGTGCTGGCGATATCTAGATATTCCTTATCAAGCTTATGTGCCGCTGCAGTGGGCTGATGATCTCGAACAAATGTTGGCCTTGAGCCATGATCGCCTCGATTATTTTGATAAACCTGTGCATGTAGTTGGGTTTTCCATGGGCGGTTATATCGCCGCGTTGCTTGCACTTGCTACTCCACACAAAATTGCCTCTTTGACTTTGCTGGCTTCTAGCGGCCAAGCCTTACCCTCAGACGAACTGAGTCAACGTAAGATGTTGTTAGCGGCGATAAAACAAGCCAAATTCAAAGGCATGAGTGATAAACAGATAGCCACTATGTTGCATGTTAATAACAGTGGAGATAAGGGCATAATCAGTATAATTCGGGATATGGAACAAGATTTAGGCATGCCGGTACTGGCTAGTCAGATGGCGGCTACCAGTGAGCGAAAAAACGTATTACCTCAATTAGCCAAATGTCAGTTCCCGGTGCACTTTGTTGCTGGTGCACAAGACCACCTAGTCAGCGCAGCACAACTAAACGAGGCGCAAGAGCAAATTCCAGCGAGTACTGTTAAGTTGATAGCCGATGCAGGGCATATGTTAAGCCTCGAACAGCCACTCATATTGGCTGAATATTTATATGGATTAATTGAAAATGCCTGAAATCCTTGCATTCATTTACTGTCACAGGATAATGCGCGCCTATATACCCAAGTCACTTGGGTAAAATACCTCCAAAACCCTTTTATCAGTTATGAGTAAGCAACATGAGTCAGTATAAATCTGAACAAGAGGCCGCTGAATCCGGTGTCTATATCCGCAAAATCCAAAGCTTTGTAAAACGCGAAGGCCGTTTGACCAATGGTCAAGCCAAGGCGCTTGAACTACATTGGCCAACTATGGGTTTAGAGCATAAAGATGGCTTACTTAACCTTGCGGAAGTTTTTGGCCGAGTTGCTCCTCTTGTTTTGGAAATCGGTTTTGGCATGGGTAAATCATTAGTCGAAATGGCTAAAAATGAACCAGACAAAGATTTTATTGGCATTGAAGTGCATACCCCTGGTGTGGGCGCCTGTTTAGCCGATGCGGCCGAACAAGGTGTGACTAATTTGCGGGTTTATGATCATGATGCTGTGGAGATATTAGCTGACTGTATTGCGGATAACAGTTTGAGTAGAATGCAGTTGTTTTTCCCAGATCCTTGGCATAAAACTCGTCATCATAAACGCCGCATAGTACAGCCAGATTTTGTGCAAAAATTACGGGCAAAACTTGAGATGGGTGGCGTATTTCACATGGCCACTGATTGGGAAAACTATGCAGAGCATATGCTCGAAGTGATGTCGCAGGCTGCAGGATTTAAAAATCAATCCACCAGCAATGATTATGTACCCCGCCCAGAACAAAGGCCTTTGACTAAGTTTGAACAACGTGGTCATCGCCTTGGTCATGGTGTATGGGATTTAATGTTTGAGAAGGTAAGTTAATGTTATCGCCAGCCAGTCAAGTATTGGAACGCAATGCCGAATTATTTAGTACAGGTAAGTGGTTATTGGTTAATCCAACGGATGCCCACGTTTGTCAGGCCTTAGGCAACAGCAATATTGCCGTATTCCATCAGTTTTACGATATCTACCAACAAAGCAAACAGGCAGGTAAAACCGCTGAGCATACATTTGGTGCTGCTTATCCCACCAATCAGCAGTTTGACGGTGCGGTTATTTATATGCCTAAAGCCAAAGAACACGCCAAAATGTTACTGGCCAATGTGGCTGCTTGTTTAAAACAAGGCGCTAATTTGTTGTTGGTCGGCGAAAATAAAAGTGGTGTAAAAAGCGCTGATAAAATGCTTGAGCCTTATTGTGAGCAAGTGAATAAAATCGATTCGGCACGGCATTGTGCCCTCTATGGCGGGCAAGTCAGTAAAGTTGCTAAACCTTTTGTTCTGGCACAATGGCAAACAACTCAAACGATTGAAATTGCCGGTTTACAGTATCAGATTTGCTCCTTGCCCGGCGTGTTTAACCATGGTCAAGTTGATACTGGTACACGAGTATTATTAGAAAACTTACCCCCTTACCACGGCGGACGAGTACTGGACTTTGGTTGCGGCGCCGGCATTATCGGTTGTTTTGTCGCGCTGACTAAAAAAGACACTAAAGTGGTAATGAGTGATGTCAGCGCTCTCGCCGTGCATTGTGCGAAACAAAGTGCCTTACTCAATAAGCTTGAAATAGATGTCGTGGCCTCCAATGGTTTACAGGATCTTAGTCCCAAATTTACCACAGTGATCACTAACCCACCTTTTCATACAGGCATTCAAACTGATTATTCGGTGACTGAAAACTTCATTGCTGGCCTTAAAAATTATTTAACCTCTGAGGGCTCTTTGATCCTAGTGGCGAATCAATTTTTACGTTATGCCGAGCTCTTGGAAAAACGTTTTAAAGCCGTCAATTTGATCAAACAAACAACCCAGTTTAGTGTATACCTGTGTCAGCGAAGTAAATAACAACGCCCTTTTTCTCCAATAGAAAGTGGTGAGTTAGAGTGAAATCAATAATTTAAAGTGTGTTGCTTGAGCATAAAATAGGAAGTCGATGAAAATACTATTTGTGGTATCAGAAGTTGAAGATCTGGTGAAAACCGGTGGTTTAGCTGACGTAGCTAAGTCTTTGCCTCTTGCCCTGCGTGACCTAAGTCATGAAGTGCTGATAGTGATGCCCTATTATCAGGCATTAGCAACTCAATTTTCCGCTGCTGAATGTGCACCCAAACAAATACTTTATTCTGAACAAACACCTTATGAATTTGCAATTCGAGAAATTCAATTGCAAGGCTTGCGAGTCTTGTGTGTTGACTATCCTGATTTTTTTGCGCGTAAAGGTTTATATTCCGACGATTATCACGCCTATCCAGACAATGCTGAGCGTTTTGCTTTTTTTGCCCATGCCGCGCTAAAAACAGCCCAAGCCGTTAATTTTCAACCAGACATAGTGCATTGCAATGACTGGCATACCGCTTTAACCCCATACTTTTTGCATATTGATGATTCTGGCTTTTTTAACCACAGTAAAAGCATTTTTACCATTCATAATGGTGCCTATCAGGGTACCCATCGCTTTGTCGATATTCCCTATTTACGCCCTCACCATCAGTTAGCTGCACAGCTCGATGGTGACGCCTTGAATTTTGTACGTATGGGGATTCGTTACGCGACTAAAATTAATACCGTAAGCCCTAACTATGCACAGGAATTACTCACCCCCTTGGGCTCACATCACTTGTTTTATGAGTTCACTCAGCGACGTGGTGATGTTTCTGGCATCCTTAATGGTTGTGACTATTCACAATGGGATCCGGTCAATGATCCCCACATCATTCAAACCTACGACAGTAAAAACTTTAAAGGCAAAGCTGCCTGTAAAGCAGATTTACAGAAAGAACTTACTTTGCCTGCTGAGCCTAAAACCCCTGTCATTGGCATGGTTTGTCGCTTAACCGAGCAAAAAGGTTTTGGTTTTATCCTACCTATGTTGGATAAGTTGATGCAGCACAAAGTACAACTGGCCATAGTGGGTACCGGTGATCCGGATATTTGTCGCTATTTACATGATATGGCGCAGCGCTTTCCGCAGAAATTGGCCTTTCATCAAGACTTTAGTGTCAGAAAAGCCCATATGATTGAAGCTGGCAGCGACTTCTTTTTAATGCCATCTTTATTTGAACCTTGTGGTTTGAATCAGATGTATAGCTTAGCCTTTGCTACTTTGCCTATCGTGCGTGCTGTAGGCGGATTAAAAGATACAGTGGTAGATGTAGCCGAGGATCCGCAAGCCGCAACCGGCTTTGTGTTTGAACAGCCCAATGATCAAGCGCTACTAGCCTGCGTGCAACGAGCATTATTGTTTTATCATGAATTCCCTGAAAAATTTGCGCTTATCCAGCAACGGGCCATGCAAACCCGTTTCACTTGGCAAGCGGCAGCTAAAGAATATGAAAAACTCTACTTAAAAGCGTTAGGTTAAGAAGAGTAGTAAGAAAACTTCGCCTTAAAAACGCGAATGAATTTGTCCAAATATCATTATTTGTATACAGTCTATTGGTAGTAAGACAGAATTGCACAAGAGTGCTAGGATTACTTTAAGCCCATTCTTACTTTAAAGAGAGTTGATCCGTTTCAAATATGCCAAACACAGCGAAGTTTCTATCAATCAAAAGCCTGATCATTTGGGTCGTTATGGCTATTACTTCGTTATCTTTAATCGTTGCATCTAGTGTTAATCTTTTTTCCCAAATCAGCTCTTATCAAGCCGAATTAAAAGCCGACGTTACTACTCTGGCTGAGTTAATTGGCAACAGTGCAATTAATGCCCTGCAGCTCGATGAAGGCGCAGAACTGGAAAAAAACTTACTCGTATTATCTGCTGCTAAAATTATTGAGAATGTGCATTTGTATAAAGTGATTGATAACAACACTTTAGATTTTTTTGCTAGTTACAACAAAGCAGGTATTGCGCCTGTTAAAGCCAAGTTTGAACAAACGAATGATTTATCCAATCCCGTCGTAACAAGTGAAGTAGCTGAAATTATTCGACCTATTTTTGCCGAAAAAAATGAGCTTATTGGTTATATTTATTTACGCGCCTCGGCTGAAGCACTTGAGGCACATATTAGTCGCTCGATTATGCTTACCCTGGTGGTATTTCTAATCTGTATCGCAATTTGTTTTTTTCTCACGCTCAAATTACAAAGTGCCATTACCTCTCCCATTCAAATTCTGGTCAGACTGGTCCAACGCATTACTCGCCAAAAAGATTTTTCAAACCGAGCTGAACCCAATGGCATTAAAGAGCTAGACATCTTGATAGATGCTTTTAATGGTATGTTAGAAAGAACCCAAGGCCATATGCAACGCCAAGCAAATGCAGAGCAAGAGTACCGCACACTCAATGTCAGCCTGGAAGAGAAAGTCAATCAACGCACAATGGCTTTAAAAGAAGCTAACGGTGAATTAATCCAAACCTTAGAAAAACTCCATCAGTTTCAACGCCAGATGGTACAAAATGAAAAAATGGCGTCTTTAGGTGATATGGTTGCCGGTGTTGCTCACGAGGTTAATACCCCTATTGGATTAGGTGTTACCGCCTCTACTATGATGCTCGACCGCTTGGCGGATATGCGCAAAGGATTTGAAGAAAAAACGCTTAAAGCCAGCGCACTTGCAAAATTTATTGCCGAAAGCGAAGAAAATCTCAATATCATTTATCGCAACTTAAATCGTGCAGCAGAGCTCATATCTAGCTTTAAACAAGTTGCTGTCGATCAATCGTCAGAAAATAACCGTACTTTCTCGTTTGCCAAGTTGATGGAAGAAATTCTAATGTCGATGCGGCCTAAGTTAAAAAGGGTTGATCACGAGATTGTTATCCATTGTGCAGATGATTTGTATATCGAATCTAAAGCTGGGCCGATTAATCAGATCATGATCAACCTGATCATGAACTCAATCATTCACGGTTTTGAGTTTATAGAAAAAGGCACAATCGATATCGATATCGTGATGCTGGATGATAAAAAAATATGCATTACCTTTAAAGACAATGGTGAAGGTATTCCAGAACAACTGCGTAAACGCATCTTTGATCCCTTTGTAACCACTAAACGTGGACAAGGTGGCAGTGGTTTGGGTATGCATTTAGTTTACAATCTAGTCACTCAGGGTTTGAATGGCTCTATTTCTGTGCAAAGTGAAACGGGTAAGGGTGTAGAATTTAAAATCATTTTCCCAGTAAAGCGCATTAATCCTGCCAACCTGCCAAGATCTGCAATATTTTAACCGGCCTTGGTGAACCAGATCCGTTTAAAAATGTCCCAATAAGGCATTTTTGTTGAATTAATATTAAATTTTCTTGGTATAAATCAATTTTAACTAGATAAAACCCTGATTTTTAGATATTTTCTGATAAACTTTTAACCAAATTTATTAACACGGCGTGAAAACATGCAGACACCCAATATTTTAATTGTCGAAGATGAAGTCGTAACCCGCACGACCCTGAAAAGTTTATTCGAGGCGGAAGGATATAATGTATTTGAAGCAGAAAATGGCGAACAAATGCATGATTTTTTCGAAAATAACAACATCAACCTGGTTATTATGGATATTAATCTACCAGGCAAAAACGGACTTATCTTAGCGCGTGAAGTTAGAGGTCGTAAAAATATAGGTCTGATCTTTTTAACTGGTCGTGATAACGATGTTGATCGTATCCTCGGTTTAGAAATCGGTGCTGATGATTATTTAACAAAACCATTTAATCCTCGTGAGTTAACGATCCGTGCACGCAATTTATTAGCTCGTACTAGTAATACGAATGAAGACGATGATCTTCCAAGCCGTGTTAACTTTAATGGTTGGGTATTAGATGGTGACAGTCGTAGTTTGATTTCGCCTAGCAGCAAAGAATTCCGTTTACCACGCAGTGAATTTCGTGCCTTACATTTATTTTTAAGTAACCCCGGCAAGATATTAACTCGCGAACAGTTGATTTTAGAAATGACTGGTCGTGAATTACGCCCCAATGACCGTACTGTTGATGTGACGATTCGTCGAATCCGTAAACATTTTGAATCTGAAGTGAATGCTGATGATTTGATCGTGACTATCCACGGCGAAGGCTACCGCTTTTGTGGTTCAGTAGACGCGTAATCTTCATTCATTTATACGCTATAAAAAAGCAGCATTGAGCTGCTTTTTTTATATCTGCCATAAAATTATCCCTTGTTAAGTTTTATTTAAGATTGTTCTTTTATCCTCGGACTATTCCAGTTTAAAAGGCCTGTATTTTGCGCTTCATTATCTATTCACTACTCCTAAGTTGCTTGTTGTTAACGACAGACTCTGCTCATGCTGTAACAGAGCTCAAACCGGCAACAAATTTCACCATTAATACCCCGCAACTCACCGGCACCTTACAAGACTTACAAGGCAAAGTTGTCTATGTAGATTTTTGGGCGAGTTGGTGCAAACCCTGCCGGAAATCTTTTCCATGGATGAATGCTATGCAGCAAAAACATGCTGACGCAGGTTTGCAAATTTTAGCTATTAACCTTGATGTCGAACCTGAGCTAGCTGCAACGTTTTTAACTAAGGTACCCGCCATCATGCCCATCATCTATGACCCTCAAGGGCTTATTGCCAGCGCTTATGCCTTGGTCGGCATGCCCAGCAGTTATCTTATTGATAAAAAAGGCCAAATACGTTTTACCCACCAAGGTTTTTTTAGTGCAAAACAACAACAGTATGAACAAGAAATAACTTATCTTTTGGCAGAAATGGAGTAAATCAAATGCAGTCAAAAATCGTAAAAATCTTTGCCTCACTATTATTAATTCAGCTCGCTAGTTGCGCCAGTTTAGGTGTACAACCTTGGGAGAGAGATTTACTCGCCAAAGATGAAATGGCCTTAGATGCTGAAAAACTCGATTTAGCTTTAGATGATCATATCTATTTCAGTAAAGAAGCCACTAGTGGTGGTAGAGCCTTTGCTGGCGGAGGTTGCGGATGCAATTAAGTCATAAACCAATCAATATCAGTGCGGTACTTGCAACAGCTACTTGTGCACTATTAGGAGTCACAGCGGCACAAGCAGAAGAGAATACTGAGTTATGGAAATTTGATACTGCGCTAATGTATTACGGTGAAACCGATCGCGTGACGGCGGTTGAGGGTGTGATTGCCGCCACAAAAGACTTTGGTGACGAACATATTTTTAGTGGCAAACTTACCATAGATGGTTTGACTGGCGCGTCAGCGACAGGGGCAGTAGCACAACCTACAGCGCAAACCTTTACCCGCCCTTCAGGTAATGGCAACTATGAGATTGCCGCTGGTGAAACGCCCTTGGATGATACCTTTCATGATACTAGGTTACAGCTCAACGCCCAGTGGACTCAGCCTATTGCGCAGGATTTACGTGCTAGTGGTGGACTACAGTTTTCTAATGAATATGACTATTTGTCTTTTGCGCTAAATGGCTCATTGGCTTATGACTTAAATCAGAAAAATACCACTCTGTCACTCGGCTTGTCTTATGCCTTAGACACCATAAAACCTGAAGGAGGTATTCCTCTTGCACTTGCTACGGTGGCATTTAACCCCAATCCTGAGCAAGAAGACAGCACTGAATTCGAAGATAATTACAACAGCACGCGGGCAACAGACTCAGATAGCAAAAATACCCTTGATGTAATGCTGGGGCTGACCCAAGTCATTAATCGCCGACTATTAATGCAGTTTAATTATGGTTTATCCACGGTAGACGGTTATACCAACGATCCCTTTAAATATTTATCTGTAGTGGATGAACAAGGTTTAACCCAAAGTTTAGTTTACGAAAACAGACCCGATACGCGTACTCGCCATAGTTTTTACTGGCAGACAAAATATGCCATGGATTTTGGTGTGGCGGATATTTCCTATCGTTTTGCCACTGATGATTGGAAAATAGATTCACATACCATAGATTCACGTTTACGCATTAATCTGTCGGACACCACCTATATTCAGCCACATTTTCGTTACTACCAACAAGCAGCGGCAGAGTTCTTTCAGCCTTTTATGCAGGAAGGCGAAACGCTGCCCGAGTTTGCTAGCGCAGACTATCGACTGGGAGAAATGACCGCCTATACCCTAGGCTTAAAATACGGCATGGAATTGGACAATGGTGATGAACTGTCTTTTAGACTTGAGTATTATCAACAAAGTCCAAAAAATGCAGGATTTGATGAACCGGGTGTTTTGCAAGACATGGAACTATATCCCACCGTTAAAGCAGTAATTGCACAAGTTAGCTATCGCTTTTAAGCTGGTTTATCTTGCTCCATTACCCACGCTTAATCGACAGGAAGTAGTTTGTTAGCCAACAACACAATAAACGCCTTTAGCATAGAAGCCAAAAACGACCACTACTGTGGTCGTTTTACGGCTATGGCCAGCCCCTGTGAATTATTAATTGAAACTCAAGATCACGAGCTAGCTCAACAGCTTACTTTGTTGGCGTGGCAAGAAAGTAAACGCATCGAACATAAATTCAGTCGCTATCAAAAGGATAATCTTCTTTACCAAATCAATCACGCCATCGGCAGCCCTGTGGTTATTGATGACGAAACGTATCGACTATTAAGCTTTGCGCAAACTTGTTATGAGTTAAGTGACGGCATGTTTGATTTGAGCTCTGGTATATTGCGTCAGGCTTGGCTTTTTGATGGCTCTGAACGTATACCCTCTACGCAAGCGGTTAATAAGCTACTGCCCTTAATTGGCTGGTCTAAAGTGCGGTTTGATCATAAAACCATACAAATGCCCAAGGGCATGGAATTGGATTTAGGCGGTATAGGCAAAGAGTACGCAGTGGATTGTGTGGCTAAACTTTGTCAGCTTAAAGCACCTGATACCTCAATAGTGGTTAATTTTGGTGGTGACATACAAGTGACTCAACCCAGAAAAAACCAGCAAGATTGGCATATCGGTATTGAAAGTCTGGCTGATGAAAAAGCAGCAATTAAGATCCTTAAAATTAAAAATGGCGGATTGGCAACCAGTGGCGATGCTCGACGTTTCTTAATCAAAGATGGTGTACGTTATAGCCATATCCTTAACCCTAAAACTGGCTATCCGATCATGAATGCCCCACGCTCAGTTACCGTTGCCGCTCCCCACTGTATTCAAGCAGGTTTGTTGGCCACACTGGCTTTATTGCATGGCCAACAAGCTGAAGCCTTTTTACAAGAGCAAAACCTACAGTTTTGGTGTTATCGCTAATCAATGTTATGGATTAAAACCTAGTGATCCATTACCAGTTCAAAATTAGCTATTTGTCCTTTTGTCACAGTAATATCAAACATTTTGCTGGTTTCACCCACTGTTACGGTAACTTGATAATCACCATAAAATCCGCGCTCAGCAAACGTGCCGGCGTCATTTGTTGTACCACTAAAATTATTCCACCACTGTTGATAGATCAATTGATACCAAGCCTCTGCATTGGGTTTTACCTGCCAGTCTTGAGTAAACATCGCCGCTTCAGGCAACCAGTGTTGGCCCGCCCAAAAGCCCCAAAGCTGCACACCGACAGTAGCAGGGTGACTAAAAAATAAAATAAGGAAATCACGGGTATAGTCGGCCTGTAACTGTTCATCTTTGGTATTGATATCAAATTCCGTCGCGCGAATGGCAAGTTCAGGAAAAGCACTATGGTAACGATCAAGCAAGTTGTACAAGGTGTTCATTGGCGTCAGGTTTTCACCAAAATGACTTTGCAAGCCAATGCCGGTAATTGGGGCATTATTGTCGACTAAATAACGAATAGTATCCTCATAATGTTGTTGATGAGGTGCATTGCGTCCACCACCAGATAAAATTGAATAATCGTTAATAAACAAGCCGTGTTCTGGCAGGTTAATACGTGCCTGATTAAACCAATCTAACATTACTGGCTGTCCAAAGGCGTCCATCAAATAATGGTTATCAAAAGGCTCATTTAACACATCCCACTCATCCAAATACTGACTGGTTTTTTGGGTGATGTCGTCAATATGATCCAGTACAACTTGTTTAGCCGCCGGATCCGCTTGACTGAAATCTTCTGGCAAATACTCTTGCATTAAATTAGGTAAGTTGCGTTTTGAGGGCCACACCAATACGTGACCACGAGTATAAAATTGATTATCTTTAAGCCACGTCAATGCTTCAAGTGTTTGTTGCTGGTTAAATGACGAGCCCCATTCACCCGCCCAAGGCGCCCATTTTAAGTCATTTTCAGTACCAGACTGATTAAAGTACTTAAGTAGGGTTTGACGATATTTATCGCCGTCATCTGATGATTCTAATAATTTTCCAGCAGCGATAACAGAACCAAAGTGATAGGCATGACGTACAAACTCAAGCTTAACATCAGCATTAGCTACAAGTTGGCCCTCACTATTTTTGACGATTAAATTAAAATCCCCTTTACGATGGGTTTCAATTCTTTCTAACGCATCTGCGCGCCAAGCTGCATCGAGTGCACGACCTTCGTAACTTAATTCAGTTTTGGGCAAACTCGACAATTCTTTGGATGCACCATAGTTATATAACTCGATGCCGCCAATTTCATAAGTCTGTGCCTTATCACCTGCGCCTAGGCCAAACTTTAAATGTATACCACCTTTGGCGAAGGCTTGGCCAATTTGTACTGGGATGAGGTATTCTTGCCATTCGCTATCGCTGATAATTTCTCTGACCATATACTTAGTGTAATCAGGTGCAGGGCCTTCCATAAACACCGTGGTAAAACCGCTACCGGTTTCGGATAGAGTTTTGGTAGTACGAAAATACAAATGCACCAACATCACATCATCTTTTGCCACCGCTTTATTTAAGGGGATCAGAATTTGACCATCCCAAAACTCACCACCTGGGTTTAGCACTTCTACTTTCAATGCTTGACTAAAATGCTCATGAGTTGCCGCCACCACAGTGACTTTTGCGGCAGGGTTATTCGCATTACCAAGATGTGTGACGGGGTTTAAGGCTTCACTGCTTGTAACTACCAGATCGCCACCACTTGGAATATCACTATTCACTGGTGTAGTGGGTGGTGTTGGAGCAGGTGGAGGCGTTGGCACAGATGGCGGTCGCGGTATTACCGGTGTTGCAGCTTGCCCACCAGAACTACCACAGGATGATAAAAAAACCATACTAAAACCAACAAATACACATAATCTAAAACGCTGTAACAACATTTAACTTTCCTCAGCCCGCACAACATTACATTCAACTTGTAAACGAGGAGTAATTAAAATGTAAATTCAGCGGCCTGACTAGTTAAAATTTACTTATTCTAATTGCGATATAAGGTTTTTATCAGGTGAAAACCAAACTGGGTCTTAACTGGCCCATGCACTTCCAATATTGGCTTTTTAAAGACCACATTATCAAAGGCCTTGACCATTTGTCCTGGTCTAAACTCACCTAAATCACCGCCTTTTTTACCTGAAGGACACAAGGAATATTTTTTGGCTAGTTGCTGAAAATTTCCGCCTTTATCTATCAAAGCTTTAATTTTTTCTGCTTCACTTTGGGTTTTTACTAAGATGTGGCAAGCACAGGCTTTCATCTTGTTCTCTTAAATACAGTTAGTTGGAGAGCTGCAGTTTAACCAACTTACTGTTTTGTGGGTAGTACAGCAGCTTTACTCACAAAAAAATGCTGTATTTAAAAACCAATTTATACCTTAGATAAGGTAAGAGATTGCTCGGCACTGATAGGATAAATTGACTCAATTCGACAGGTTTCAGCTGCTGGTCCAACAACAGATACAGTATCGTATTGGCTGCTTAGGCTTGAGTCTGAAAAACGATTTAGTTTGACAGCTTTTGCTTTGCTCAAGCCTAAACATCTTGATTTGAACTCAATCAAGTAATCTTCTTTTTTAGTATTGGTGATTACTAGGTAATCGTCAGAAAGAGCTTTCCAACCTGTGTACCTAAAACTGCGTATATTATCAATGTCACTAAGCTTTTCTGCTTGTACAAATTCTGCATAGCTTTTATTTTTTTCAGCTAAAGTCAGCGTGTGTGCGGTCGCACTGGCGGCACTAGTGATTAACACTGTGAATAGAACAATTGATTTTTTCATGCTATTTCCCTTAATTTGCTAGGTGCATATAAACTTCGTTTTTTGTTTATTCATGGCTAGTTTAATAACTTAAGGCTTATGTAATCTTAAAAAACGCCACTTATGTAAAACTACTTGAAGTTAAGTTAAATGGCAAGTTTATTGCCCAGCACTCACACACCATCGTTAAAAATCATATTCTAAAGCAAAACGCAGAGTGTGATCTTTACCTTTTCCGTTTAACCCAGAGATAAAGGCCAGTTCCCATTTTAATTGTTTGATCCCCTCATAGCGGTGCACGCCCATAAAGGCAGGACCAATACCGACAAAATCTTCGCCGGTATAAATCTCGATTGCAGGCTGAACCTCAGGCATAAAACGATAGCGATATTGTAATCTGAATTCCGTTTCGTACTCTTTATCTATGCTATCTCCCCACTCATATACCAATAAGGCATTCATGGTTAAACTGGTATGAGTAAACTCTTTTTCAAATAGGAGTCCGGTGGTAATTTCGTAATTGCCCTCATCATGCTGTTTTTCAAATTCAACTAACACTCCCCAATCTGCCCAGTACTGCCCTTGTTCGGTCAACATATAACGCGCTTCTAACTCATAACCCTGCAAACCATAATCGTCAGTTTCGTCACGCTCGCCACTAATATAGGCCTCGACTATGAGATATTCAGTCAAAGCCTGTCCATAGGCAAAACGCTGCGCTAGGACATTTTCTTCACTCGTTTGCCGGGATGCAAAGCGCCATTCAAACTTACGCTCATTCGCTACTACCCGCGGATGATAAACCTTATCGACGGGATTACCGTCAGCCCAAACTTGCTCGGCAAAGCCTAATAAACTCAGCCCAAGTATAAAAATTAAACGTAAAATGTTCACAGAGTATTACCTCTTGAAAAATGAGAAAACCCCTTGAGTTTTTGGTAATAAAACCAAGGCAGCACAATCGCAGCTAGATAAATGGCTACTTGTATCCTTGATGGGGTGGCGACATAACCAATGAGCACATTTAATAAATGCCCATATTCAGATTCATCATCAATCAACCATTGGCTATCCCATACAACCGATGATGTAGGCAGTAAATCAACTTGCACCAACAGATTCAAAGCGTTGATCAATTGCCCTGAGGCAAAAATCAATAACACTAACAGTGGCGCTGACCAGCCAAAACGAGAGCGCAGCGCCGTGACAAAAAAGAATAACAATACGGCCAGACTCAAACAAATGCCTGCACCAAGTAAGATCCCTAAAAACATCGATTGCAGAGCATTGGCTTGATTAAGATAACCATCAAAATACAATAAAAAGTTACTGCCTTTGGCAATAATGATGAGAACGATCAAAGCCAATGCCAGCCATTGGGGTTTACAGAAAGCCTTATTGGTTTTTACCAGCGAATGGCCCAGCATTAGCACCACAAAGTAGAGAGCAACATTTAATAGCCATAAACTTATCTCGATACCTGCACCTTCAAACATCGAGCCTAAACTATCCACTTGACGGATAAAAACCAAGGCCAGTAAAAGTCCACTAATCAATGCCGTGCACAGCATATTGAAACTTATACGCACCTGCGCCAACACTAAACCCAGAAGCACAAAGATCGGCAAAGCATCACGCAAAAACAAGATGACGGTATTAATCAACATTGCCGTCTCCCGCCTTTTCTAAAATAACCACCACAGAGCCACGGGCGGAATTAGGATTATATTCTCCAACAAACTCGTATTCGCCCGGTTTTAAAGGACCAATAAAAATAACCGCTTGGCTTTGAGCAAAAATCACTTTTTCACGGTTTAAACTAAAACTTTCAAACTCCTCAGGTGTTTCATCTAAATTATGGATTATCAGTTTTACTTTTTGACCAGCGGGAATAGTAATACGTGAAGGAAAAAACAAATGATCTTTAATTTCCAGATGATATTCGCTAATCGCCCACAGCGAAGAGCTGAAAAAAGCAAGCAGCAAGCTGATAAACAATCTAAACATGAGTATTGCCCCGAGCTGCAAAGAGTATATCCACTGCTAAACCACCTAGGTCTGCAGAGTGACTCAGTTGCAACTGCGCCTTATGTAATTGAGCAATATGTTTGGCGATGGCTAATCCCAAACCACAACCAGCAACATTGCTGGCATGCCTGTCACCGCCAATGCGATAAAAACGCTCAAACACACGTTCATATTCTGCTGGCTCCATACCTGGGCCCGAATCCTCAATCCGCACTACAGGTGTGTTTTGCTGAGTAGCTAAAGTGACTCTGATTAACCCCGCCGCAGGCGTATATTTGCTGGCATTTGAAATAAGATTTTGCAGCAATATGCCAAGTGCAAACTCATCACCAACAATAGCTTCGGTCCCCCCAAGCAGTTCAATTTCTTGTTGTTTTTGAGCAATTTGTGGGTAAATCGACGCAATCACCGTTTGGCACAATGCATTGAGATCCAAACTGACAAAATTGCCGCGGTACTGCTCAGGGTTGGTGTGGTTTAATAATAAAATCTGCTCAACAACGTGGCTCATGCGCTCTATGCCTTGCTGTAAAAAGTCCATGTTACATTGGGCTTGGCTATCGTGTTTTAATTCCAGCGCTAAATTATGCGCGTTAATTTTTAATACACTCAGTGGCGTTCGAAGTTCGTGGGCGGCATCAGCCGCAAAACGTTTTTCGCGCATAAATGCGCCATCTAAACGCTCAAACAGTTGATTTAGCGTATCCACAACCGGCACCAATTCTGCCGCCTGAGGCACGGCAGGGAGAGGACGTAAGTCATCGGCCTTTTTTTCTTGTAGTGCTTCAGATAATAAATTTAGTGGTTTTAAACCGGCACTGATGATCCAAAAAGTCAGCACAGCCAGTACCCCTATAGACAAAATAAGCGGGGTCACAGCGGCCAAAATCACGCTTTCTGCCAGTTCAAAACGTCGATTAAGAGGCTGGGCAACAATAAGCCAGCGTTGTTGCTCTGTTAACCAAAGGCTGTAAGTGCGCCAGCGCTGGGCTAAAAAATTACTTTCACTAAAACCCTGCTGAAATGCCGCTATGGGTGAAGTTAAACGGGCATTGGAACTTAAGAGTAATTGTTCATCTTGCCAAACTTGATAGGTAAACGCCGTCTCATCGAAGCTAAGAGCAGGTTGAACTGTCGATACCGTGGCCGACAAAACTAGAGCCAAAGCATACAGTTCATCGTCAAACACCGTGGCAGCCTTGAGCATACTGCTACGATAACCTTGAATTGCCGAGGCAAAGGTCACTAGGGTAATAACCGAAATGAGTATAAGAGTCAGGTAGCGGCGGATAGACAAGGCTTATTGACCTTTAGCAACACTGTAACCTACCCCACGAATAGTTTTAATAAAGCCATCCGGTAGTTTTTTACGTAAGTGATGAATGTGGACTTCAATGGCATTACTCGCCACTTCTTCACCCCACTCATAGAGTTTTGACTCTAATTGCTCACGGGACTGAATTCGACCGGCTTGTTCCATCAATACTTTTAACACCATAAACTCTTTACGTGGCACATCGAGGAGTTGTTTATCCAAGGTAACCTGATGCGCAGCGAGATCTAAACTAACTTGATTGATCACAATCACACTGCTGGTGGCCGTGCCTAAACGCCGCTCAATTACCCGCAAGCGCGCAATCAATTCATTTACATCAAAAGGCTTGCTTAAATAATCATCTGCACCTTGATCAAGGCCTTTAATTTTGTCTTCCATGGAGTCGCGGGCGGTTAAGATGAGCACAGGCAGTCGCAAGTTATGCTGACGAATTTTTTTTAACAGACTCAGTCCATCCATATCTGGCAAACCCAAATCAAGGATTAACATATCACATTCGTTGGTTTGAATTGTCAGCCAAGCTGACTTGGCATTATTCACATGATTAGCGGTAAATCCTTCAGCCCGCAGTGACTGGTGTAAGCCTCTGGCGAGTTGCATATCGTCTTCAACAAGCAGTATTCGCATACGCAGATCTCACATTTTTAATTGGTTTAACATAACCTAGACTCAGATTAACATGCTCTATAGTTTCTGTTTAGTGCTGTATTTTGGCCAACCGTTGTTTAGCCTGTATGAGCTGGAATTCTAACCTTGATAGTTGTGGCTCCAGACGCGCAACGTCCACGGCCTGTTGCAAATAGTGTTGGGCTTCAGGGTAGCGTTGTTGGTCAAATAAAAACTCGCCTAAACGTAAATTACTGATTAAACCATCTGGCTCAACTTCATAAGCTTTACGCAATAATCGCTCTGCCATCACTTGGCTGCCAAAAGAAAATGGCCAACCCGGAGTTTGATGGTACAAGGTACCAAGCTCGGCATAGGCTTCGCCGCGGTAAACCAAGGGGTCAAGTGATAAGGCATGTTGTAAATCATCGCGGGCTTGTTTAGCCACTTTTAAACCTTGCAGATGATTAACTTGTGTCGCGTAGTGGGTTTGCATAATGCCACTTAAGGCACAGGCTTGTGGATTATCAACGTGGTCTTGGCAAAGTTGTTGGGCTTGTTTTACTAAGCTGCCCAACTGATTTTTATACAGCTCCTGATTGACAAACATGGCTGAATCTTGCCAGTCGTTGTACAAGGCTGAAACCTTGTCATCTGTTGTCGCGTGCCCGGCAGCATGCAGCAAACAACATCCAACAATAACCAATTGTTTTAACATGAGTAGACATTTTAACGAGTTTAAGTATGAAGCAGGATATTAGTCAGGTTTTCTTAAGCCTTGCTTAATCGGGTCATCTTTATTTTCAAATTCACCCTCAATGATATCACCTTGCTGAGGATTTGATGATGAGGTTTGCTGATAGTGTGTACCCGAAAAAGGTCCTTGTTGAGCACTTGCTTGTACCACTTTTAAAGACATTTGTTTTAACAAGGCTTTTGCGATGATGGGGCGCGTGAAAGGTAAACAGAGTAAAAAGCCAAAGATGTCGGTGATAAAACCAGGTGTAACCAACAGCACGCCCGATATGACTAACAACAAACCTTCGGCCATTTCTTGGCCTGGGATAGTGCCAGTTTGCATTTTTTGTTGCGCGCTCAGTAAAGTACTTAAACCTTGTTGCCTAACCAAATACGCACCTAAAAATGCCGTAGCGATCACTATCGCAACCGTATTCCAGCCACCAATTTGTTCACCTACATTAACTAGAATGGTGATTTCTAAAATGGGTAAAAGAGCAAATAGAAAAAATAATTTTCCCAATGGAAAGCCTCCGGTAACGTTTGCCTCACTATAACATGGCTAGGCTAAGGGTATGGGTTTTAGTTCCTATACTTCAATGCAAAAACACATATTGTTACCTTTGAAGTGACTATGCCATGCATTGCGATAAGCGAAAAATACCTTCACTAATAAGCTTGTTGTCGATTCCACCTAAACCAAAAATCAAGCCATTTATATTGCTGCTATCATTAGATAAATCGTTAATAGCATATAGTTTTACACCTCGCTGTAAGACTTTGTTGGCAAGGGCTTGAGCATTAAAATCGGCTGTGATCAATGCCGTCATATGTGCTCCAGATGAAATCACAATAGGTTCTACTTTATCTTTTAAGTAGTGCTCAAGTGCCCACTGCAATGAATCTAAACGTTGATGATAACACTTACGTAATTTTTGAATGTGACGAACAAGATGTCCTTGGTGAATAAACATGGCTAAGGTTTCTTGCAGTAAAATGGGGCTATGCCAATCACAGTAGAGTTTTGCAGTCACTATCGCCTCTCTTGCCCAATGGGGGGTAACTAAAAAACCTAGTCGTAAATCTGGCATCAAACATTTTGAAAATGTACCAACATAAAATACCAAACCATTGTTATCTAAGGTTTGCAAGGCATCTAAGGGGCTGCCCTGAAAGCGAATTTCACTATCGTAATCGTCTTCAATAATCGATGCACTATGTTGTTGTGCAAATGCCAATAACTGTAATCGACGTGGCGCCGACATTTTCACGCCAGTAGGAAACTGATGGGATGGGGTGACATAAATGACCTTACAATTCGCCGGAATCTGCTCTACCACTATACCTTGCTCATCAACGCTAACATCGATAATTTTTGCCCCCGCTGCAGCAAAAATATGCCGCGCAAAAGGGTAGCCTGGGCTCTCCATGGCAACTTGGGTCTGGCCAGGTGTTATTAGGATCCTTGCAAGTATATCTAAGGCTTGCTGAGCTCCCGCAGTCACAACAATATTATCGATATGGCAGGCTACTGCCCGTGATACTGAAACATGCTGTGCAATAGCAGAGCGTAATGACAACTGTCCTGCCGCAATAGGTGCTGCCAAACGGCCTTGCTCTTGTAATCGAGATGCCTGTGTAAGTAATTTTCGCCATAGGGTAAAAGGAAAAAATCCGAGTTCAGGAATACCCACACTAAAATCAAATTCGATCGGTGTATTATTTACAACAAACTGCGGCGCAGATTGCTCGCGCCAAAAAGCACTGAGCTTTTTTTGTTGCTGTTGTTGACGAGCAAGAGCGGACTGGGAGGATGTTTGCTGTAATACTTTTTTCAATTGTTGTTGATGTATATCAGCCACATAGGTACCAGCCCCAGCGTGAGAATACAAATACCCTTCGCTACTGAGGGTGGCGTAAACAGCAATAACGGTATTGCGGGATACACCTAAGTGCTCAGCTAATTTACGGCTAGGTGGCATGTTTAAATTGGCTTGCAGACGGCCATCTGCAATGGCCGTTTTTAATTGTTGGGCAATAGATTGCTGTAACTGCTCTCCTTTGTTTTTGGGTAAACAAATATTTAATTCAAATATAGGATCCATTTACTGCCCCTGTTTTTTATTGACCGTTCGTTGGCTAAAACCAGTGTTAATTGGCCGTACTGAGTGTAAGGCCTCAGTGAAATTGGATCTATAAAAACACTCATAGTTGGCTCTTTAAAAGAACCAACTTATCCAACACACTATTATCATTATTAGGAGTGACGTTTTTAACATTGGGACGAATTAAATATGAGAAACATGATAAAGAGCGGGATGCACGGTAGTGCAGTAATGACGATGATTAAAACTTACTTGGCATTATTTATACCTACAATTGCCATGATGGTGGCAATCTGCAGTTTTTCTTTTT
Organism: Paraglaciecola hydrolytica; assembly: GCF_001565895.1. Taxonomy (GTDB): domain Bacteria; phylum Pseudomonadota; class Gammaproteobacteria; order Enterobacterales; family Alteromonadaceae; genus Paraglaciecola; species Paraglaciecola hydrolytica. The sequence continues at coordinate 1,079,293 of NZ_LSNE01000003.1, read as the reverse complement.
ATGCAGTGGCTGAAGAAGTAAATAGCGAAGCGCTTTATGCGCAGCCCATCAGTTTGTTAAATGGTCAAACACTTAACTTACAAAGCTATGTAGGGCAAAAGCCCGTTTATCTAAAATTTTGGGCTAGTTGGTGTCAGCCTTGTATGCAAGAAATGCCTCATTTGCAGCATGCCTATGAAAAATACGCAGAGCAAATCGAGATTATCGCGGTCAATGTCAATATTAATGAAACCCAGCAAGATATTGCTGCCGTTATTCAGCGTTTTGATCTTACTTTACCTATCGCCTTAGATCATGATAGTGCCTTAACTTATCATTATAAAATGCTCGGCACGCCTTATCATGTATTGCTCAATAAACAAGGCAAGGTAGTGCACAGCGGTCATCAGGCTAATAACAAATTAGATCATAAATTACAATTACTGGCGGCCGACAACGGCGCAAACATTGCCACCACACCACTGACTGATAATAGTGGCCACACCACTCAATTAGCCGATATTAAACAAACTGATGGCTTGGTTTTCTTTACCGCAACTTGGTGCGATTGGTATCTAGCTGAAACACGCTCGGAAATGTCAAAAGCCTGTATCGAAGGGCAACAAGAAATCAATCGTCTACAACAAGCCATGCCCCACTTGCACTGGTATGGCATCCTAAATCACTTATGGACAAGTGAAGAAGATCTTGATGCTTATAGTAAAAAGTACCAAATAAAATACCCTGTGGCCGTGGATAATGGAGGCGATGCTTTTTTTAGTTACGGTGTGCATGCTTTTCCTAGCCTTATTATTTTTAAAGATGGGGTAGAACGCTACCGCACTGCTGATATTGTCAATAATTCGCAGCTTTTAGCAGCTATTCAGCAATGGTTAATGCCCTAGCCTAGTGGCCTGTTTTTGCTTTCTACCTATATATAATTGCTAAAGCAGAAGCCAAACAATAGTAAATGCTAAAACAGTGAAATTTATCTTAGGCTCTACAGGTCAATTAAGTCCGAGTTGTGTAGGGTTTTTCTGCGCTGCCTGATACTCTTGTTACAACAGAGATCAGGCTTAAAGCGACGCTAAAGTGCGCGCATTACTTGAAGCACTTAATTTGTTTAAGTTAATCTTAAGCAGGCACTTTTATAGTGCACCCTTTTATACAAACTATGGCGAGGGGAATATCTGATTTAGATAAACCTAAGCCTACAATGAGACTTGCCGTTCTATGAAATTGATTCGCCCACTACTGATTTTATTGGCCTTATTTACCACACTGACTAGCATTGCACAGCAAGGTGACCCTTTCAGTGAGCTGTTTGCTGAAGAGCCTGAGTTTTTGCCTGTCGATGAGGCTTTTCAATTTGATTTTAAACAGCATAATAATGAGTTGGTGCTGAGCTGGACGGTAGCCGAGGGTTACTATTTATATAAAAAACAATTTAAGACTGTAGTTAAAAATGCTGAACTAGCGGAGCCAACTTACCCTGTCTCAGAACAAATTGAAGACGAATTTTTTGGGCTTTCGGACATATTTCGCCAGCAAGTAGCCATTACTTATCCCATTATTCATTCGGTACAGGATGGTGTGGTTAAAATTCAATATCAAGGCTGTGCCGATGCTGGTCTATGTTATCCACCAACCATCAAAGTTGTTTATTTAAATGAAGTGGCAGGTCTACAAACTCCCCCCCCAGCTGAGCCAATAATTCCAACAGCAACAGCTGATGTACCGGTATCACAACAATTCGAATTAGCCGATTTACTCACCAGCGAACAAAGCCTAATGTGGACCTTGTTGTTATTTTTAGGTTTGGGTATTGGCCTGGCGTTTACCCCTTGTGTGTTTCCTATGTACCCAATTTTATCCGGTATAGTTATTGGCCAGGGTAAAGGTATCAGTAGCTCTCGCGCCTTTAGTTTATCGTTTATTTACGTACAAGGTATGGCGTTAACTTATTCACTCCTAGGTTTGATAGTTGCTTCGGCGGGGGTGCAATTTCAAGCGAGCTTGCAACACCCGGCGATTTTAATCAGCTTGATCGTCATTTTTGTTTTATTGGCGGTGGTAATGTTTGGGGCTTATGAATTGCAAATGCCTTCTAGCTGGCAAGAAAAACTCAATTCAATGAGCAACCAACAAAAAAGTGGTAGTTATATTGGGGTATTTGTAATGGGGGCAATATCAGGTTTAGTTGCATCGCCCTGTACCACAGCGCCACTCACTGGAATTTTATTATTCATCGCCCAAAGTGGTGATTTGCTTTTAGGCTTTTCAGCCTTATACGCCCTAAGTTTAGGCATGGGCATACCCCTTATTTTGTTTGGTATTACTGGTGGAAAACTGCTGCCTAAAGCCGGTAACTGGATGAATATAGTTAAAGTTACCTTCGGTTTTATGATGTTAGCCGTGGCCTTAATGTTTGTAGAACGTTTAGTCAGTCATTTTGCCACTGATATAGCCTGGGCTTTACTTGGTTTGTGTGCTTTCAGCTACTTTTATGTGATGAACGCCAATAGCAAAACAAGCTTTTTTAAAGGTCTCAGGGTAATGTTGATTTTTATCGGCCTGCTTGCTTCCGCTTTATACGGCTATAGCTCTATTGCCCCGTTAGTTTCTGTTGCGTCTGTTACCAGCACCATACATCAACAGTCTGCTAACTCTGAGCACCCAGATTTTATGTTAGTAAAAAGTATTGAGGATTTTGAGCAAAAACTTGCTAAAGCTAACGCCGAAGGCAAGACCGTTATGGTCGATCTTTATGCTGACTGGTGCGTAGCCTGTAAGGAGTTTGAAAAATATACTTTTCCCGATCCCGCCGTGATAGAGGCCTTAGGTAACACAGAGTGGATGCAAATTGACCTAACTGACAACACACCCGTCAACCTAGCATTTCAGGAACATTTTGCGGTACTTGGTTTACCCACTATTTTGTTTTTTGATAAACAAGGGGCAGAGCTTAAATCCGCTCGTGTTACGGGTTTTATGCAGGCAAGGCCTTTTGCAGAGCATGTAAAAGGCATATTTCAGCGCTAATTTAAAAGATAAAATTTACACAATTCAACTAGCCTACGTTGACTAACTGAACTTATTCCGCAATAACTAGCACATACTATGAAGGTGCGTTAGTTTTAATAACGGCAATTTAGGGACAACTAGGCTTTTGCGTATATTGATTTTTATATTCAACAAGTTAATTCCTTCTTTAATACTGCTCAGTTTAGTCGTAATAAACACGCAAAAACTTTGCGCTGAAGAAGCCGCCTTACCCACTTTGCGCTACAACTTAGGTGGCAGTTCTGCATGGGTGCCATACGGTTATTTTGGTGACCCAAAGAAGCAGGGGATTTTTGCCGATGTTATACATGCGATTATGCAACACACAGCAATCCCCTATGAGTTTTATTACTATCCGCCGAAGCGCGCCGAAATGGCTATTGAAGATGGTAATCTTGATTTTGACTTTGTGAGTCCAGAATGGTTTAAAAATGGTGATATTGGTGATGAATTTGTAACAACAATTGCCATTTTTGACCTGATAGAATACGTCGTAACATTACCCCAAAATGCCCAGAAATTTACTCACACTGAAGCAATTTATGGTAAAAGAATAGGCACAGTTGCAGGTTATTCTTATCGAGATGATGATAAATTTACCCGAGAGGATTTTTTATCTGAAAGTCACTTAATTGAAGGTTTAGCCAAGCTACGTTTTGAAGCGGTAATATTGGAAGGTGTAACGGCGACTTATTGGGCTAATATGCATCAAGTAGCTATTAGCCTTGCAACAGTCCATTCACAGGGTGATATTGTTATCAGACTGCGTAAAGAATACAGCGAATTCATCCCAGCCTTTAACCGCGCTATTGTTTTGCTACAAAAGAACGGTCAAATCAAACAAATTCTGCAAAATTACAATGTACATTAATGCTTGTGCACACTTCCCTGTGTGCACTTCAAATTAAGCAATTAAGGTTTTTACAAAAGCCGCAAGTTCATCATCCTGACAATTTTCAAAAAAACATGCTTGAAAACGCTCGCCGCCTACTGCAGTTTTCAGTAATTCTGGATCAATCGCTTTCAAACCTTCAAGGTAAGGTTTAGTTGTAGCCGCTTTTATTGATTCTAAGATCCCAGCATTAGCTGCTTGAGATTCTCGGCGCTCAGGCGGATAGCCAAGCCCTTTAGCGCCAGTAAAGGCTTTCTCAAAAATATAACGCACGTTGAGTTCCGCGCCCCAACCAAAGCCTTTAGCAAAAGCCAATGACAGTGCATTACCATTATTGATTTGTGCAAACAGATAAGCATCAGCCGGATCGATACAATAACCACAATTGACCCCAGGGTAGGCGTTTAATGACATCAAGGCTCCCTGCCCTGTCCCACAGCCAGCAACAACAAAATCAACGGCTTTTGAGTTAATTAACAACGATGCGATTATACCAAGATGAATGTAGGTTAGACGGTGATCATTATCGTCACTCATACCTACGTTGAACACACTATGACCTAAGCCTGAGGCGACATCATTAAGTTGCTCCAGTACCACAGCGTTTTTAGCCGCTTGGCTGAATTCGTTCATTAGGGCGATTTTCATATAGACTCCAAATTTAAAATATAGCTGATAGTTAATTTTGGCATTTTTAGTAAGAGAAAAATATTACAACCGCAAATTTTGTTTAGTTATGAATAATTTTGATTATGTTTGCTTGATTATTGACGACACATCACCGAACAGACTAAAAAAATAGCTCAAGCTTAGCCTATGACTTTTTTAAGGTTGAATTTTGTATTGAGTATCCTATTTAGTCTGAGTGAAAAGCATTAGACTCTTGCATTAATATTATAGGAGTTAAGATGAAAACCTTTTTAGTGCTGTTATTCTGTTTGTTAAATGTTGTTATGCCTAAAGCTTCTGCCTTTGAAGTCACACTTACTGAACAACAAGTCAGCGACATGTTGCAAATAAGATTCCCTGTGCGTCAGAGTTATCAGGGTTTTGATATCACTTTTTCAGATCCAAAAGTAAATATAGAAGGTGCAATAAATAATATTAAGGTCAAAAGTGTGATATTGGCTCAACAAAACGGTCAAAAACTACGAGCCATCGCCAGCGTCCAAGGCCAAATAAACTATAACCAAAAAGAACAAGTCATTGAGATTATCAAGCCCAGTTTGGTTGAGTTTACTATTTTGGATAATTCAATCGCTCAATCTGAGCAGACCATCAATACACTTAAACAAGCAATTGGACAGCAATTACCCATGATTTTTCTGCTCGACATGAAACAAATAGGTCAATTATTGCCCGGATTACAACCTAAAAACATAGCGCTACGGGGTAGTAACATCGTTATCAATTTCTAGCATATATAGTACTGTCTATCTTATTCATTCGAGCGAAGAAGCTAGACAGTCTAGGGTTCTTATCCGAAATTGAGGTTGCTGAGCAAAAAACTTAAGCCTTAGAGTTCAGACATATAGTCCACAGGTAATGTGGTTATTCTCGCCACTCCTGACTCAATAGCCGCTAGCGCCACAGCTTTGGCTACACGTTTGAGTAAACGAGGATCCATAGGTTTGGGAATGATGTAATCCTTACCAAAACTCAAACTTGTTACCTTACTGGCTTTTAACACAGATTCAGGTACTGGTTCTTTAGCGATTGAACGAATAGCATCCACTGCGGCAATTTTCATTTCATCATTAATTCGTGCCGCACGAACATCCAAAGCGCCACGAAAAATAAACGGGAAACACAATACGTTGTTCACTTGATTGGGGTAGTCTGAGCGCCCCGTCGCCATAATCAAATCACTTCTAACAGCGTGGGCTATTTCAGGTTTGATTTCAGGGTCAGGATTAGAGCAGGCAAACACAATAGGATTAGCCGCCATTAGGGCTAAAGCTTCGGGAGGCAATACATCAGGCCCAGATACCCCAACAAAAACATCGGCATTTTCTAAGGCATCTTCTAAAGTGCGCTTGTCGGTATTATTGGCAAACAAGGACTTATATTCTGTTAGATCACTACGCCGAGTATGGATAACACCTTGTCTGTCGAGCATATAAATACGCTCGCGTTTTGCCCCACATTTTACCAGTAGCTCCATGCAAGCAATTGCGGCAGCGCCTGCCCCCATGCACACTACAGTCACTTCGCTTATTTCTTTGCCTTGCACTTCAAGAGCATTCAACATACCTGCCGCGGTCACAATAGCAGTGCCATGTTGATCATCATGGAAAACTGGAATATTACAGCGCTCAATAAGTGCCTTTTCAATCACAAAACATTCTGGAGCCTTAATATCTTCGAGATTTATGCCCCCAAACGTATCAGCTATATTAGCCACAGTATTAATAAAATCGTCGGTGCTGCTGTGACTTACTTCAATATCGATGGAATCTATCCCAGCAAAACGTTTGAAGAGTAACGCTTTGCCTTCCATGACAGGTTTAGAAGCCAATGGGCCTAAATTACCTAAGCCCAGAATAGCCGTACCATTGGAGATAACAGCGACCAAATTACCTTTGGCTGTATATTGATATGCCGCATCTGGATTAGCCGCAATTTCGCGCACTGGTTCAGCAACACCAGGGCTGTATGCTAACGCAAGATCGGTGACACTTTCGGCGGGTTTAGTTATTTCGATGCTAATTTTTCCCGGCGTGGGCAAAGCGTGATAATCAAGTGCTTGTTGACGAAAATCAGTCATTGATGTGTTAGTCCTGTGTAGGGTGAATAGCTAAAGTGTTGTCTTTATTGAATTATTTCAACACTACTTACAGAATCATCTAACTCCATGAGTTTATTATTGTTTTTTTGATATCTCTGCAAGACGGAATGTAACATAACAAACTAAGTGGCACATATCAGATGAGGGGATTTTTTAGCGAATAATTACTATAAACGGAGGTGATAACTCTACAAAAACTGCGAATAACAATAGTAGCAAATAGGCAGATAAGGTTATTTTTAGGGCTGCTCAACGCTTCGCATCAAACGTAAACCCAGATCCAATTTGTCAATTAACGGCTGAATTTCAGGTTTGTTGTTAAACGCTACATAGATATCACTGATGTGATTTACCTGACCTTTTTTAAGGATAGTCGTTGGAACTTGCATTTTACTTAAATAAAACTCAGCAACATCATCAAACATGATGGCCATATCTACGCGGTTTTTCAGCATTAAATTAATGATTTGAATTTGATTAGATACTCTAATTTCTTTAAATCTACTACGGTTCATTTCATACGACTCTCCGTATTCATATCCCAGTATCAAAGCGATAACTAAACTATCAGGTGCTTCATTAATGGACGTGAAATCTAAGTGCGACGTGGAAGGATAATAGAAGCTGGCCTTTGCTTGTAATAAAGGCTCTTCACCAAAACTAAATTGCGCAATGGTACTCTGCTGCTTAGTGACATTAAACGCACCATCTGCCTCACCCATTTTGGCCATATGCAGTGCTCTGGCATAAGGCACAACAACAAATTCCACTTCTACACCCACTAACTGGTATGCCTGTAAAATAGTTTGCTGCGAAATACCCTCACCATCACTGCGAGAAAAAGGTGGCCAACTATCCTCTGCAGCTAATACTATTTTGTTTTTTGCGTGACAATTACACGCTAACAAAATAATCACCACTAAGGTTATTATTTTCAATGCATCTCCTTTTGTTAAGATGTTGATATCAGATGTTATAGCCAGCCATTATTGCTGTCAAAATAAGCATTGAGATCACTTCAAGCTTGCATTAGTATACGGATAATTATTTTAATAAGGATTTTTTATGAAAAAAATTGCTATGGCATTATTAAGTGCTGGTTTGTTAATTTCGAGTGGTTTGCACGCAGACGAAATGGCTGGTGGTTCTGAGGGTTCTGTTTGGGCCTCTGGTGAAATGAAAAAGACCGCAGTTATCGTTGGTACTGTGGTAGGTGGCTTAATTGTTGCTGGTGTTGCGAATAGTAATGGCAGAATAGTCAAAGCTCCAATTAAGCCTCCAGTATGTGAGAGTGATGAGGTTTTGGTTGGTGGTGTGTGTGTGCCTGTTGGGCCAACTGACCCAGTATGTGAAGGTGATGATCCATTAGTGGACGGAGTATGTATCGGTACTAATGTAACAGTAACCGTATCTGGAACTACGACAATTTATGTCCCTGTAACATTTACTTATCTTCCTACTATCCCTAGCTAAGAAGTTGTTATTTTACGAGCCGCCTAATGGGCGGCTTTTTTATTGTAAATCACTGCCTAGATATAACAGAACAATATGCCAATGAGTCGAATCTATAGCTATTATTATATTTTTATATTGTTAAGTTTATTATCCTCTTGTTCATCAACTCATCAAGCCTATTTACGAACTCTAAAATTAGCCTTCGATGAATCACAAGACATAATTTTGCAAACAAATGATATCAGTCAATCTCCTGTTGATCTTATTTACGTTAAAAAAGGAAGTTTCCCTACTATTGTGCTTGCTCTGGCTTTTATTGAAAACGATGAATATAAGTGGATTTCGTCAGATAAGGCGTCTTTGATTGAGCAAAATGGACGAATTATAAAAACTCTTTCGTTGGATCATAATCTTGATTTTGTCACGGCCGATGTGGAAGATCCTCTAATCCATCCTTTGGCTATCAAAGATTCTGCCACTTGGCAAAGAGAGATAGACTTTGATGGTTCTCATTTTGGCGTTCAACTAGATTCGGTATTTTCTCAAAAGGGATCTCAAGTCTTGGCTATTCTAGAACAAAATATAGAAGTTGTTTTAATAGAAGAACGCGTAAGGGTAATCGAAAACAACGATCATGATTTTAGTGAAAGTGAATGGCTAAATCAGTTCTGGCTTAACAAATCATCAGGCAGAGTCATACGTAGTAATCAAAAAATTACGCCAAACAGTGATTTTGTTGATATAACCTATATTAGCAGGGCATTAAGGCTCTAAAATTTTTGATGCTTTTAAATGGAAACTCTAAATTGACACCTCGCTTACTCATTCTCTATTTTTTAGCTTCTACGTTTAGCGCCTCTGCTAAGGTATCTATCCAAGTAAATAACGAATTTTATAGTTTTGCAAATAATCCCCGTTTAGTTGAAGTGCTCGCTAAAGTAACCGAAAACCAGCAATGGTATTGGCCGGCTAGTGCTTTATATCGCTTAGAGTCGCTATTGGTAGAAAAACAGCGACGTGAGATCATTAACCGACTTGCATATATACAATTATCTTTGAGTCAAGAAGATGCCACCAAAGTGAATGGCTTAATTGGACAAATCAATCAATGGAACTTAGCCGAACGCGTTAATATCAAAATTGATTATGATGCAGCACAAATGAATGCCAACAATAATCCTCGCTTTGAAAATGGTTCATATCGCTTAGATCTTATAACACGACCGAAGTCTGCCAGTGTATTTGGATTAATTAGCGCTACTTTCTCAATTGATCTAAGTAATAAACAATGTGCTCACCAGCATATTAGAGCCTTATCGGAAGACCTAATCAATCACGATTATGCTTACCTTATCCAACCTGATGGCACTACTAAAAAAATTGGCATTGCATATTGGAATACGGAATGCGTTGATGTTATGCCGGGCAGTCAGATTTACTTGCCATTGCCAGAATCGCAATTCTTTCAGGATAACAGCTTATTAAACGAACAAATTGTTATGTTAGCCAAAAATAGGATTGTTCAGTGAGTTATAAACCGTTGTTTCTGACCAGATTGAGTTTATTACTTAGCTATCTATTAATCCTTGCGGTAACACAAGCAAACGAATTGCCATATTCCAATGGGCAAGTTTCGCAAATGGTGCGTGGTGGAGTTGGTCTATGGCAAGTACCAACGGCACGTATGGCCGCTAATGGTAGCTTAAGTGTTAACTATACTGATAACGAAGAATACCGTTTTTGGTCAGCAAGCTTACAGCTCTTTCCCTGGATGGAGTCGACTGTCAGATATACTGACGCACGCACTCGTTTATACAGTGATGTACCTTCTTTTAGTGGTGAGCAAACTCTTAAAGATAAAGGTATTGATGTTAAGTTCCGTTTATTGCAAGAGAACTATTATTTACCCAACATTGCTGTTGGATTTACTGATATAGGTGGTACAGGCTGGTTTGCCAGTGAGTATATTACTGCTAGTAAAGCCATCGGTCCTTTCGATTTTCATTTAGGTCTCGGATGGGGATACCTCGGAACCGGTGATAATCTATCTAATCCATTTTGTGAACTCAGTGATTCATATTGTAATCGTACATCAGGTTTTTCAGGTCGTGGTGGTATAGTTGAGTTTGATAAATTTTTTACCGGAACCACCGCTTTATTTGGTGGTCTTGAATATGTAACCCCTATCGAAGGGCTTAGGCTTAAGCTGGAATACGAAGCAAAAAACTATATCAATGATCGTGCTGGTAATTTGCAACAAGATAGTTATTGGAATTTAGGCGCAGTATATCAATGGCAGGATTTTGATTTTAGTTTGAACTATCAACGGGGCAATACTGTAGGCTTTGGTGTGAGTTACAAATTTAATATGCATACGGTCAGTCAAGCAAAAATTGATAGTCCCCCACGGCCACTGTTTAATAGTCAGCCTGCTGCTTCAATGGAAGAGTTAGATCGTAATAGACTTTATAATGAGCTGTACTCGCAGGGAGGTTTTTCGCTTAGTGCAACCCATACCACTGCCGATGAAATGACCTTTTATGGCATGCAACTAAACTACAGAGAAAAAGATGAGGCGATTGAACGTGTAGGTCGCATTATTGCCTCAGAGCTCCCTAATGACATTAAAAAATATAGCATTGTAGAGACTACTGGCGCGGTTCCGATGTTGGAAACGGTTATAGATGCAGAAAAATTTAAGTCCGCCGCTCGCCTAGAGTCTTTGGAAAATGATATTAAGGCTAGTTACTTTCGTCAGGATACCGACATAGATACTCTAGAAAACTTTAAACCCAACAGAACGTCTGGAGTGTTTTATAGTGCTGATAGTTTCTGGATCCAGACCTTTGGCAGCCCTGAAGATTTTTACCTTTATCAAGGCGGTTTATTCTTAAGTGGAGGTTATGCCTTTAATAATTTTTCCGTTGTGAGTAGCGTTAAAGCCACGCTTGTCGAAAATTTCGATAAGTTTACTTTTAAGGTAGATAACCAAGACACTTCTGTACCGCGCGTCAGAACTTATGCAAGAGAGTACGTCACTCGTAGTAAAGTCACCATGGAAACGGCCTATGTAAGTTGGTTTGATCGCATAGCAGAAAACACTTATGCCCAAGCTTATGCAGGTTATCTGGAAAGCATGTTTGGGGGCATTGGTGGTGAATTACTCTATCGGCCAGTTGACAGTAACTTTGCTTTTGGTGTGGATGTAAATTATGTGCAACAGCGCTCTTATGAAAATGATTGGGACTTTTTCGATTATAAAGTTTTAACTGGCCATGCAAGTATCTATTGGCAACCTTCGTTTTTACCCGATACCCAAATAATAGTCAGTGCCGGACAATTTTTAGCGAAAGACAAAGGCGTTAATATTGATTTTGCCAAACGTTTTGATAGCGGCATTATTGTCGGTGCTTACGCGGCCTTTACGAACGTATCTGCCGAAGAATATGGAGAAGGTAGTTTTACCAAAGGATTTTATATCTCACTACCCTTTGAATTATTTACCCTTGAGCCAGCTAGAGGCAGAGGTAAACTACCTTGGATCCCCATTGCCCGTGATGGTGGTCAAAAGCTCACTCGCCCTGTTGAACTTAGAAATATCACTGAAGTTCGCTCACCTTTTTATGACTAATAAAATGGTGTTCGCAAAGTTTAGTTTTTGTTATTTTATTGATAGTGCTGGTTTTAGTTGACCAGCCCTAATTCCCTTCTGAACACCTTAACAAACGATAAATATTAAGCAAAAGCATTGTGAAATACGTAAATTTCATTAGTCTACTGCTTTCGTTTTCAATATGGATTTAGAAAGATGAAATATCCCGCTGTTACTTTGTTGGCTAGTATCCTACTGTTAGCCTGTCATTCATCCAATACTGCGGCCCAAACACCTCAGCTACCGGCGTATTGCATAGCTGGTGAAACACAAACTATTGTAAGTGATAGCGCAGTTAGTTTGATTGCAGATGGCTTTGTTTTTCTCGAAGGCCCAGTTTGGATTGAGTCTTTAAACAGTTTCTTATTTTCAGAAATGGACTTTAGTGGGCCACAGGAAAATGGCCCACGCTCTGTTATACATCAACTAAGTTTACCAAATAAAATCACACCATTTATCGACAATGCTGGCAGTAATGGGCTCGCTACTGATGGTCAAGATTTGCTTGCAACTACCCATGATGATCAAGGAATCACTCGTTACAGCCTAACAACTAAAAAGCGCAGTGAAGTACTCGATACCTTTGAAGGTAAACAATTTAATTCACCTAATGATTTAGCGATATCCAATCGTGGAGATATCTATTTTAGCGATCCAGACTGGCAGTTAGGTAGTCGTGCAAATCAAACCGGCATGACAGGAGTTTATCGACTTGCAGCCAAGGGTGAAGTCAGCCTAGTGGATGGCACTTTGCGTAAACCCAATGGCGTTGCGCTATCAGTCAACCAGCAATGGTTATATGTTGGGGATGCTAATGGCAAAATTGGCCGTTACGCAGTTAATTCAGATGGTTCTACTGCTGAACGTAAAGAGTTTGCCGAAGTACCGCATCCTGATGGCATGGCGATGGACTGCGCAGGAAACTTATATGTCGCAAGCCATACAGCAGGTAAATTATATGTTTTGTCGCCACAAGGCTTGGAGCTTGCCAAACTGGATATCGCCCCGCGGTTGACCAACGTTGCCTTTGGTGGCCCAGAGCGCAAAACAATATTAATCACGGCAGGCGGTAAGTTATTTACCATAACAAGCCCGATTGCTGGACTGCCGTATTAATTCGTAATTGCCAGTTAAGGTTAAAATTAAGTTTAACCTTAACTGGCATTAGATGGATTTAAGAAACTAAGTCTTTAATAATCGTCTGCTACCGCTGGCCCTGCATAATTATCAAAACGAGAAAATTGGCCCTGAAAGGTTAAACGGCTGGTGCCGATTGGGCCGTTACGCTGTTTACCGATTATGATTTCAGCCACCCCTTTATCTGCGCTTTCTTCGTGATAAACCTCATCACGGTAAATAAACATAATTAAGTCGGCGTCTTGTTCGATAGAGCCTGATTCACGTAAATCAGAGTTGATTGGACGTTTATCCGCACGTTGTTCCAAACTACGGTTTAGCTGTGACAGTGCCACCACAGGTACTTCTAATTCTTTCGCTAAGGATTTTAACGAGCGCGAGATTTCAGCAATTTCTAAGGTACGGTTATCACTTAGACTCGGTACTCGCATTAACTGCAAGTAGTCGATCATTATCAAGCTGATCCCCCCTTTATCACGAGCGAGTTTACGCGCTCGAGTGCGCACATCCATGGGCGTTAAACCAGAGGAATCATCAATAAATAAATTATCTTTGTCTTTGAGCATGGCCATGGTATTGGAAATACGCGCCCAATCTTCGTCATTGAGTTGAGCGGTTCGGATCTTGGTCTGGTCTACTCGGCTGAGTGAGGCTAACATCCTCATCATGATCTGTTCGGAAGGCATCTCAAGACTGAATACCAATACGGGTTTGGTTTCCAGTAACATGGCGTTTTCACACAAATTCATCGCAAAGGTGGTTTTACCCATAGAAGGACGAGCAGCAACGATGATCAAATCTGAAGGCTGTAAACCACTGGTTTTTTTATCTAAATCCGTATAACCGGTGGATACTCCTGTCACTTCTTTATTACTTTTAACTAGGATTTCTAGACGATCGATAGTTTTACCTAATACGGTCTCAACATTCTTAGGACCTTCGTCTTTGCCCGTTCGTTTTTCGGCAATCTCAAAAACCTTGCTCTCAGCCATATCCAGAATTTCACCGCTATTGCGGCCTTCCGGATTATAACCCGCTTCAGCTATCTCATGGGCAACACCAATGAGCTCACGTGTTACCGCACGCTCTTTAATGATCTGCGCGTAGGCCGTTACGTTCGCAGCACTAGGTGTATTGCGCGCCAATTCTCCCAAATAGGCAAAACCACCGGCATCATCGAGCTCATCACGCTCTTCTAAATTTTCAGAAACGGTAATTAAATCAACTGGATGGCTTTTGGTTAACAAACGCAGTATGGCGCGAAATATAATTTGATGTGAACGATTATAGAAATCTTCGTCGGTGACTAATTCAGCGACTTTGTCCCAAGAATCGGGGGCAATCAGCATACTACCCAAAACCGATTGTTCGGCTTCTATGGAATGAGGTGGGATCTTGAGTCTTTCGACTTTAGGATCAGATTTTTTTTTGGGAGTATCTTTCACGGAAATAACAATCATCAGCGCAAAAACGGCCGCTAAGTATGCGATAAATTGCGTCAGATAGAAAGGTCTGTTACATAGGCTTTAACAAACGACAGCAAAGAGAAAAACCTAATGGACTCATTCGAATCTTTGTTAAACCGTGTCCAGCACTGCACACTTTGCGCGAGTCATCTTAGCGATGAACCTCGCCCAGTTGTGCAAATCCAACCATCGGCTAAGTTACTCATTATAGGGCAAGCACCTGGCCGTAAAGTGCATGAAACTGGCATCCCGTTTAACGATGCCAGTGGCGAACGTTTGCGGCAGTGGTTGGGCATTAACGCAAATATTTTTTACGACAAAAACCGAGTTGCAATAGTACCAATGGGGTTTTGTTACCCCGGTAAGGGTAAAAGTGGTGATCTACCACCACGTCCAGAATGTATCCCAACGTGGCATGCACAGCTATTAAGTCACCTGAAAGAGCTCAAACTCACTTTGTTGATTGGACAATACGCACAACATTATTATTTGCCCACGCCAGCACCAACCTTAACTGAAAACGTGCAAAATTGGCGGCAGTTTGGGCCAAAACTGCTGCCTCTGCCCCATCCGAGTCCACGCAATAACATTTGGCTGAAACGCAATCTATGGTTTGAACAAGAGCTTGTACCTGAGTTGCGCAAGCGAGTAGCAACAGCTCTCGATTTAACTTAATCCAAATGTTTGGATATCACTTCGATAAAACGTTGACCATAGCGCTCTAGTTTGGTTTGACCGACGCCTGATATTTGTAAAAAATCACTACTGGATTGAGGAAATTTAGCGGCCATATCGGCCAAACTAGCATCACTGAACACCACAAAAGGTGGCACATTATCTTGTTCGGCAATACTTTTACGCAGATGTTTAAGTTTGGCAAACAAAGGTCGATCATAGTCTTGTTCAGAAACCCGTTTTTTCTTACCTAGATCTATGGTTAATCGCGGCACTGCTAGTTGCACAGTTTGTGTTTGACGCAGCACTGGGCGCGCTTCTTCCGTAAGTTTTAATACCGCATGTTGAGTGATATCCACCCGTAATAAACCACGATGAATCAGTTGATTAATAATGTTATGCCAGTAGGCATCACTTTGTGCCTTGCCAATGCCAAAAGTACTGAGTTGCTCATGCTGTAACTCAAATATGCGTTTGAGCTGCTTGCCTCGCAGTACATCAATTAGATACTGACTGCCAACTTGTTGCTGTAAACGTAGCACGCAAGATAGCACTTTTTGCGCATCTAAAGTGCCGTCAAAGGCTTTAGGTGGATCGAGGCAAATATCACAGTTTTGACACTGACCGGCGGAATATTCGGCAAAATAATTAAGTAAGATCTGACGGCGACAGGTTTGCGCTTCGCCAAAGGCCTCAATAGCAGTAAATTTTTGTAATTCTACTTCATTGCGTTCTACGTTTTCGCCGCTGGCTATCCACTGACGAATACGTACAGCATCCTTTTCATCGTATAACAATAAAGCTTCGGCAGGCATGCCATCACGCCCTGCTCGACCAATCTCTTGATAATAGGACTCGATACTGCGGGGTAAATCAAAATGCACCACAAAACGCACGTTGGATTTATCAATACCCATACCAAAAGCAACCGTGGCAACTATGATGTCGATACGGTCCTGAATAAAGTCACGTTGAATAAGGTCACGGATATTACCTTCTAGCCCAGCATGGTAACCCGCGCAATTGACCCCTTGCCGAGCCAGCGCAAGCGCAAGTTCATCAACCTTTTTACGACTGTTACAATAAATGATCCCACTGCCGTCCTGTTGTTTTACAAACTGGATAACTTGGTCGGTAGCCTTATATTTTGTGATTTGATTATAACGAATGTTCGGCCGGTCAAAGCTACCTTTAAATACAAAAGGTTGCTGCAAGTTTAACTGCTGAGCAATATCCGCACGAGTAGCTAAATCAGCAGTGGCAGTTAAACCCAACATCGGCACATGAGGAAACTGCGCTTTAAGTTGACCTAACAAACGATAGTCTTTACGAAAATCATGGCCCCAGTGTGATACACAATGGGCCTCATCGACGGCAATTAAACTGATATCCAAGTGCTGTAACCGTTCGATAAAATCCATTTTCATCAAACGCTCAGGTGCCACATAAATCAGCTTGTAGCGCCCTTCCTGCATACCCCGAAATACACTAACTAACTGCTCAGAATTTAAGTTGGAATTAACATAAGCCGCACTCACACCATAAGCATTGAGGGCATCAACCTGATCTTTCATTAAGGAAATAAGCGGGGATACAACTATGCTCAAACCAGGCAAGACCAAAGCAGGAATTTGGTAACAGAGTGATTTACCACCGCCGGTTGGCATCAACACTAAGACATCACGATGAGCCAATACCTGCTCGATGACTTCGGCTTGCCCAGCACGAAACTCACTGTAACCAAAAGTTTGGCTCAGTACTTGAACGGCTTGCTCCATTAAAGGGGTACTTAAACTCAAAAAATTTCTTCGTCGCAAAATTAGGCCGCAAGTCTAACGGTTTTTAATCTGAGGTTCACTTGCTAGACTACAAATAATTAACCAACAAACTTGCTGTTTTAAGGATGAAGGGAATTTAAACCGCTACGTCTCAGTATGTAGCTTTAAACCCACAACCGTAATTTTTCCCATCACCACTTCTCTGACCACAAATTGCACTGAACCAAAGCGAACCCTGTCACCAACAACAGGTTTACCGTGAAACCGATTTTCAATAAATTGAGCAATAGGCGTATCGAGTAAACCATCATCGACGCTAAAACCGTAAACTAGGGATAAGTCTCCCAACGACGTCTCCGCTCTGATGGTAAACATGCCAAAATAGCTGCGCAGTTCAATATTGGTCGCCGTCCTTGGAGCGGCAAAGCTATTATTGAGCGTTGCTTTGGCATCTGACAAGGCCAGTATTAGCAGTTGATCTTTTGCTTGCAAAATTTGTTGGGCCGGCGCTTCCACTAAAACCCCTAAACGAATAATGCCTACGACCTGTGATCCTTGTGTCATCGGTAATTGATGCTGCTTCATGCCTAATACGGGTGTATTTTCTAATATCTCATAAACGAGCAGCTCCTTTTGCTGCTCAGTGGAAACCGTCAGAGAAAAATGAGTTGGGTTGCGAGGTAAAGGGGGTAAATCAATTTTCAACCATCTTGCCACGGGGGCAATAGTCCATCCTTGCAGTAATAATGATATCAACACCACAAAAAACACCAACTCAAAATAGATAACCGTATTCTCCATACCTGCCAGAGAAGGAAATAGCGCCAGAATGATGGGTACTGCGCCTCTTAGTCCACACCAACCAACAAAAACTTGTTCGCGCCACGGGAAACGAAAGGGCAACAATGCGACTAATACTGCAAGGGGACGGGCGACAAAAATAAGCACTACAGCGATACCGATAGCAGGCAAAATAATAGGTGGTAAATGACTGGGTGTAATCAATAGCCCCAGCATCAAAAACATGCCAATCTGACTTAACCACGCTATGCCATCATGAAAACGATGAATATCATTGCCATAAGGCAAGGGTCTATTACCAACCAAGACTCCCGTAATATAAATCGCTAAAAAACCACTGCCGCCCAACAAGTTGGCGACTCCAAATACGCTCAAGCCACCCGCCAAGGCAAGCAGAGGGTACAAAGCGCTGGGTAAACTAATGCGTTTTACTAGTTCGGTCAGTAAATAACCACAAGTCAGCCCGACAATAGCTCCCAGTCCAATTTGCTGAATAAACTCGATTAAAAATGACCATCCTGGATTATCAGTATCTTGTACTAACAGTTGCACCATCGCAATAGTGAGGAAAATGGCCATGGGATCATTACTACCTGACTCAATTTCCAATGTTGCCCCAGCCCGCTCTTTAAGATCCAATCCGGCGGTTCGTAAAAGTCCAAACACGGCGGCGGCATCGGTTGAGCCGACAATCGCACCAATGAGCAAACCTTCTTGCCAGGTTAAATCCAGCAACCAGTGGGCAAAATAACCGGTGATCCCAGCCGTCACTATTACCCCAACCGTTGCCAACGACAATGCTGGTTTAAGGCTGACTCTGAAGGTACTTTTACGAGTACCTAAACCACCATCAAAAATGATTATCGCTAAGGCTAAATTCCCTAATAGAAAAGCTAAGGAAAAATCGTTAAAGGTAATTCCTCCTAAGCCATCTTCTCCGGCCAACATACCTAGAATGAGAAAAACAAGTAACAGGGGAGCACCAAAACGACGAGATAGAATACTGGCCAAAATGCATAACACTGCCAGTATTGAGCCTATAAAAATAAATTGGCTGGTAAGCTCAATTGTCATTCCGACTTAGCCTCCTTAAATCAAATTACAAAAGTAGTGCCTTATACTGCAACACTAGGTTTTATAGACTCTTTGGAAATGATTCATTAATGCAGTTTATGAGGCTTGAACTCTAGCATAAAAGACATAAAAAATCTGAAACAGGGTTAACAAACAACCCGATTACATTCATGTCAAAATGAGAATCAATTTAAAATGAGCTATGAATATACCCAAACAACCTGAAGATACGAGTTTGAGCGTTTCTGAGGGAGCTTGGGTATATAGCCCGAGCATGTTAGAACATTCCAAGGTTCATCTGTTACCATTAATATTATCATTTGGGTGCTTGTTGCAAGTTTTAGTAACATCACGATGAGAAATCCACCCGTTCGTTTTTATACCGCAACGTTCCGTACTTTCAGCGTTGACACGAACGGCGAAGAGTCAAACACCGCTATCAATATAACAACCAATCTATAGTCAACTAACTTAGGCAAAGATCAAAATGGATGAAATTTTTAAACAATTTGTACTGCTTTGGGCGGTAATCGACCCCATCGGCACCATACCGGTATTCATTGCGGTAACGATAGGAATGAGCAAGGGAATGGCCCGTACCATAGCTCTGAAAGCCACCCTAGTTGCCGCCATTGTATTGCTCTTTTTTGTACTCGTCGGTGAGTATTTGCTTGATGCCATGCAAATACCCTTATCTGCTTTTCAAATTGCAGGGGGCATAGTGTTATTCCTTTTTGCGCTGACGATGATATTCGGTGAAAGCAAACCAGAAGTCGAAATGCATTTAGTGAAAAAAAATTTACACAAGTATGTGTTCCCCCTTGCCATTCCATCCATAGCCTCGCCTGGCGCCATGATGGCCGCAGTGTTGCTTACTGATAACCATCGTTTTTCTGTGCTGCATCAAGGTATAACAACCCTTGTTATGCTTGCCGTATTGCTCGTCACCTTAATATTTATGTTGCTTGCCAGCCGCATCCTCAACATCATTGGTGAAGCCGGAGCTAGTGTGGTGAGCAGAGTGATGGGCATGATCCTCGCTTCAATTGCGGTTAGTGCCGTATTGCAGGGGATTAGCCTGTATTTCGGTTTAACGGGAGTCAGCTAACAATGACACTGCATAAACAACAACTTCAAAATTTTGTAACTGATTTTTTTAATCAGCAAATGCCCTTTAATCAAGTATTGGGCTTAACAGTTAGCCAACTAGATAACTTTCAAGCCGAAATTCGCTTAGATTGGCAAGATAAACTAATGGGCAATCCGGTACACAAAATCCTGCATGGTGGGGTAACTGCTGCCGTACTAGACACGGTAGGTAGTATCGCGGCCTTATTTTATGGAATACAGCAGTTAGAAAACGAAGATGCGGTAAAAGCTTTTTACGAGCAACTACCCTACGGTGGCACCTTAGATATGCGGGTGGATTATTTGCGCCCAGGTAAGGGTAAGCACTTTATCGCAACGGCTCAGGTTATACGACGAGGCAATAAAGTCGCGGTATGTCGCATGGAACTGCACAATGAAGACAACTTACATATCGCCACAGGTACAGCAACCTACATCGTTTAATCAGTGATACCTATCACTAGAGTTTTTCGAGCTGTGCTATTGTCAAAACGATTAGATAAACCTAATACCAATTCTATTAAATAAATATGCACTCAGAACGCATCCAACGGTTTAAGTGTTTTTAAACAAAAAATCCGATGGCTAACGCGCATCGGATTTTTTATCAGGGCAAAAATGAACCATCATTAATATTTTTTACTGATGATATTAAACTCGAAGTACCTTGTAAGCAAAATACAAAGTAGTCGATTATTTACCTTGTTTACCTTTCATGTAACGGAAAAAGTCACTGGTAGGCTCTACCACTAAGACATCATTTTTGCTACTAAAGCTGGTTCTATAAGCATCCATACTACGTAAGAAGCTATAAAACTCTGGATCTTTAGAATAAGTATCTGCGTAGATTTTAGCCGCTTGAGCATCACCTTCACCCTTCAATTTACGGGCGTTACGATCAGCGTCAGCTAATAATACAGTTACTTTTGCGTCTACATCGGCTTTGATAAAATCAGCTTTTTTCTTACCTTCAGAACGATGTTCACGAGCAACCGCTTCGCGTTCTGTGCGCATACGCTCAAATATAAAGTTACGTACTTCAGGTGGTAAGTTGATTTGTTTAACCCGCACATCAACAATCTCAATACCCAATTCATCTGAACTAGTTGAAGCTTGATTCATCGCTTCATCCATCAATTCAGAACGTTCGCCAGACACGATTTGTGAAATAGTACGAGTACCAAACTCTGAACGAAGACCGTTATTGACCTTTTGTTGCAAGAGTATTTCAGCATTACCTTTGATAGCACCAGTAGACAAGTAGTACTTAGCAAAGTCCTTGATTTTCCATTTAACATAGAGATCAACAATTAAGTCTTTTTTCTCTGACGTAACAAAACGACTAGGCATTTCATCCAAGGTTTGAATACGTGCATCAAGCACTACCACACGATCAAAAATGGGTAGTTTAAAATGCAAACCTGGCTCAAATACCACGGTTTGATTTTCGCCATCACGCTGTACTTTACCAAACTGGATAACAATGGCTTTGTTGCCTTCACTCACCACAAACAATGAGCCATAAGCTAAAAAACCAAGCAAAATAACAATGACACCGATAAAATTTTTCATGGCTTAGTTTCTCCCCGTACGGCTGTTACTGCGAGAAGTAACCGTTGAATTGTCATTTACACCATCACTATCCTGATTACGTAAACCTTCTAACGTACTACGAATATTCGCAGGCACATTAGAGCCCGATTGACGCTCTAATATCTTATCAAGGGGCAAGTACATCATGTTGCCTGTACCTTTGGTATCCACCAGTATTTTGCTGGTATTGCTATACACTTCTTCTAAAGTTTCAATGTAAATACGGCTACGTGTAACTTCAGGCGCCGCCTTATATTGTGGTAATAACTCTTCGAAACGAGCGATTTCACCTTGTGCTTCTAGGGTTACACGCTCTTTATAAGCTTGTGCTTCCTGAGCCATACGGTTTACCTGACCACGAGCGCGAGGTTCGATTTCACGGGCATAAGCATCGGCTTCATTGATAAAACGTTGTTCATCTTCTTGAGCGGCAATCGCATCATCAAAAGAAGCTTTAACTTCTTCAGGTGGACGTGCATCTTTAAAGTTCATATCAACTATGGCCAAACCCATATCATAGGATTCTATGATGGTTTGCAGTTCATCACGTACGTTTTGACGGGCGACTTCACGACCACTGGTTAAGACAGCATCCATTTTTGAATGACCAACCACGTAGCGGATAGCACTATCAAAAGCTTGGCTTAAACTTTCTTCAGGCACAGTCACGGCAAAACTATACTTATAAGGTTCAAGTATGCGGTACTGCACTTCCATTTCGACTCGTACTACGTTTTCGTCTTCGGTTAACATAGAACCAGACGACGCCATAGAACGTACAGTTTGTACATCTACCGGCACGATTGAGTCAATAAAGGTGGGTTTCCAACGTAAACCTGGCTCAACAAAATGGCTGAATTCACCAAATCTAAGTACGACACCACGTTCTGCTTCACGAATGGTGTAAAAACCACTCAGAACCCATACAGCAACGATAATGCCTAAAATCACACTGAGGCCAATGCCACCAAAGCTTTTTCCACTGGGTGCGGAACCGCCTTTGCCACCGCCAAATTTGCCAAATTTAGCCATAATGTTTTTAAACACTTCGTCTAAATCAGGCGGACCTTGATCTTTACCACCCTTGTTTTTCCAAGGATCATTGTTGTTACCACCGGGCTCATTCCAAGCCATCTTCACTCTCCAACTAGTTGATTCACTAAAATAATTGATTGGCACAATGTTAACTTACATTATGCCTATTTTCTGTTTGTTACTTAGTTTTGATTGTCACTAACAATATAGTCTTGCAAGTTTATTTCTGAGCGCTTTATTAGACGTTGCCAGTCGCTTTGTTCCATACGCACCGCAACTTGCCAATCACCGTTGTCGGTATAACTTTGTTCCGCAATACAATTCATTTCATACAAGGCACCGCGTAATTTACTCAAACTAGGCGGAATACGTAAGGTATGTTGTACCATATTTTTTGATAAACATTCGCTTATTGCGCTGAGCAATAAATCTATTCCTAAACCCTGTTGCGCAGACACCCATACACGTATAGGTACATTTTCTTCGTCACGGTCAATTCTCGCTTCAACACCTTCCATGCGATCAATTTTATTACAGACTACTAATTGCTTAATATCATCAGCTTCAATTTCTTCCAACACCTTATTGACCTGATCGGTATTTTCCCGAAATTGCTCATCTGCGTAATCAACCACATGCAATAATAAATCGGCTTGTTGGGTTTCTTGCAAAGTGGCTTTAAAGGCCGCTATCAGATCATGGGGGAGATGACGGATAAAACCAACCGTATCAGCCAATATTGCTGAACCTATATCTTGTAACTGAATTTTTCGTAAAGTCGGATCTAGCGTCGCAAACAACTGATCAGCCGCATAAACCGCTGACTGAGTCACGGTATTAAATAAGGTTGATTTACCTGCGTTGGTATAACCTACAAGAGAAACCGTGGGAATTTCAGCACGTAAACGAGCACGCCGCCCTTGTTCACGCTGAACCTGCACTTTCGCCAAGCGACGGGTAATACTTTTAATACGTTCACGTAATAACCGTCTGTCAGTTTCTAACTGAGTTTCACCCGGACCGCGTAAACCTATCCCGCCTTTTTGACGTTCAAGGTGAGTCCAGCCGCGGATCAAACGAGTACTCATATGTTTTAACTGAGCGAGCTCAACTTGCAACTTACCTTCGTGGGTACGGGCACGCTGAGCAAAAATATCCAAGATCAAACCGGTTCTGTCGAGCACTCGACATTGACACAGCTTCTCTAAGTTACGTTCTTGCGAAGGAGTTAAACTATGATTAAAAATAACCACATCAGCCTGATTGGCACGTACAGAATTGGCTATTTCTTCGGCTTTACCACTACCAACAAAGTAGCGGGCCTTAGGTGTTTGGCGCGAACCTGAAACAACATCAACAGCGTTCACACCAGCGGAGGATACAAGTAGCTGTAACTCTAATAAATCTTCTCTGCTATTTTCATCAGCAAAATCGACGTGTACTAAAACAGCTTGCTCACCAGCTGCATAACGGTCAAACAAGCCACTCTCCTAGCACCATTAATCTTCGTCTGACTCTGATCCGGTTGCCGACATGGGAATTGCGCGCGAAGGCACAACAGTTGAAATTGCGTGTTTATAAACCATTTGGCTGACGGTATTTTTCAACAGGATGACAAACTGATCGAATGACTCGACCTGCCCTTGGAGTTTTATTCCGTTAACAAGGTAAATAGACACAGGAATACGTTCTTTGCGCAGTGCATTTAAGAACGGGTCTTGTAGTGATTGCCCTTTAGCCATGATCTATCCTTTTCTTTTTATTATAAAAAATACCCTAAACAGGATTATACAGATTTTCAAAAAGCTGTATAGCGCTGCTAAGTGCGAAGTTTGCTCAGTTTAATCACCTGAGTCAAATTGTCTTTTGCAAATGTGTCCAAACTAAATACCTTGTCCCAACTACGTAACCACGTTAACTGACGTTTGGCTAACTGACGAGTAGCCGCGACACCTTTTTCGCGCATTTCATCAAAAGCAAAATCCCCTTCTAAATATTGCCACATCTGCCTATAACCCACACAGCGTATTGAAGGTAAATTTAGATGTAAATCAATACGTTGGCGCAATTTTTCAACTTCTTTTTCAAATCCACCGTCTAACATCAGTTGAAATCGTTGGGCAATTCGTTGGTGCAATACTGCTCTATCGGCCGGAGCGATAGAAAATTGACTCACGTTATAAGGCAAAGGTGCTGACTTGGTAGCCATCAAAGTTGTCATAGAATTATTAGTTAATTCATATACTTCTAGCGCGCGTAATAGCCGCTGAGGATCATTTGGATGAATGCGCAATGCCGATTGTGGATCAATTTTCGCCAGTTGCTCATGCATATGCTGCCAGCCTAACTGCTGTGCTTGTTGCTCGATACGTGCGCGCACTGCTGGATTAGATTCAGGCAAGGGGGATAACCCATCAATTAGCGCTTTGAAATACAGCATAGTGCCTCCCACCAACAACGGGATATTCCCCTTGGCCGTTATTTCAGCCATCTCTCGCAAGGCATCACGGCGAAATTCGGCCACTGAGTAACTTTGCGCAGGATCGAGTATGTCTATGAGTCGATGGGGGGCTAAGGCGAGTTCTGCCGCTGTGGGTTTAGCAGTACCTATGTCCATGCCCTGATAAATCAGCGCCGAATCCACACTGATGATCTCACAAGGTAGTTTTTGACATAACTCAATAGCCAAGGCGGTTTTACCTGAGGCCGTCGGCCCCATTAAAAATATCGCTGGCGGTAGTGTAGTGGATACGTTTTCAGTCATGTTTTGCTATCCACTCCTGCAAAGGTACTTTACGACCAATAGCGGCAAGTTGTTGATCTAATGATAGCAACGCAGGTTGGCAAAAATCCGTCCACAATAGTGAAATTTGCGGCTCTGCTAACTCACTTTGTTGCTCAGCCAGACAATCTAACAAATATTGTTTAACACTTTGAGCCGAGTGTTCCGGTGTCTGTAAAACCTTTTCGAGGATCACACTCCAATTGTATTGACGCATTCCCGCTGGAATTTTGCGTAATATAATGCGCTTGTGTTGCCAAGTGATGTCGATACTGTTTTGCAACAATACCTCACTCAAAGCTTTTGCTTGGGCTAGTAAGGACACATCACCTTCAATAGAAATGGGTAACAACAAAGGCTGACTCACCGGCATGGCATGTGCGTAGTTACGTTGTAGCTGAGCCTTAAGTAAGGCTTTGATAGGCACAAGATAAAAAACCGCCTTGGTACTCACCAATAATTGTTTATCATCAATTTTTAGCCACGAGCCTGCTAATGTGCCATTAGGCTCTGGCGCGCTCATCAGTTGCTGATAATGCTGGGCGGCTTGGGCAGAATTCCCAAGGTGGGACTGTCTGCTAGTTGGTTGTGCTGCATAGTTGACGGCGACACTTTGACTAGCACTTGCATGTGCTGATTTAAATTCAGAATGTTGTCTATGTCGCTCATTTACTTCGTTGGGCTGAGCCTGACGTAGCGGCTGAATATAACTATGATTTGGCTCAACTGGAGCGAGTTCATTACATTCATTACCAGCTTGCGGGCTGGCAGAAAAATACTGATTGATGGCGTCGCTTAAAGCCCGATAGACAAAATCGTGCACCAATCTACTTTGATGAAAGCGTACTTCGTGTTTGGCGGGATGTACGTTGACATCTACTTGAGCGGTATCGAGACTAAAATACAAGACATAAGCTAACTGATGCTCTGGCGCAATCACTCCCTCCAAGGCCTGACGTACTGCATGATTGAGCAATTTGTCACGCATCATGCGACCGTTGACATAAAAATACTGGCAATCAACCTGAGGTTTTGCTGTGTTAGGCGGAGCTAACCAGCCTTGCAAGCTAAAATCCTGATATTGGCTATTTAGCTCAATGGCCTGCTCACCAAACTCCTTGCCACAAATACTGATTAAGCGCTTGTGTTTGGATACTGAGTTGTCAGCCGCAGGATATTTGCGCAACAACTTGCCGTTATGTTTTAAGCTAAAGGCCACATCAAAACGACTTAAGGCAATCCGCCGAATAATTTCATCAATGTGGCTAAATTCGGTTTTTTCGGCCTTTAAAAATTTGCGCCGTGCAGGGGTATTAAAAAACAAATCAGTGACATCAACGCTGGTGCCTTTAGGATGGGCAATCGGCGTGAGCTGCACTTGCATATCGCGCCCTTCACTGTGGGCTTGCCAAGCTTCATTTTGTTCAGCCGGTTTAGAACTTAAACTCAAACGTGAAACCGAGCTGATACTGGCGAGTGCTTCTCCTCTAAATCCTAAACTCACTATATGTTCAAGATCATCTAAGCTACTGATTTTACTGGTAGCATGGCGACTTAACGCCAAGGCTAATTCTTGCTGTGGAATACCGTTGCCGTTGTCGCGCACTAATATTTGTTTGTGGCCGCCTTTTTCGATTTCTATTTCAATAAGGCTGGCGCCTGAATCCAGACTATTTTCAACTAGCTCTTTAACTACCGATGCGGGGCGTTCAACTACCTCACCGGCGGCAATCTGGTTGGCTAAAATGGCAGGTAAAATTTGTATCGGCACAGCACAACCTGTTGGTTTAAATAGGGCGAAAAGCTAGCAAAAACTAGGTTTGCGGAATGGTTAGTATCTGGCCAATACGCACCACATCGGTATTCATATTATTGGCCTTTTTCAACTGACCCACATCCACATTATAACGTTGGGCTAATAAAGACAGAGACTCCCCACTGCGTACCTGATGAGTGCGATGTTCTTTTTTAAGTCTCGCCCACAAGGAGCCATCAGGGGGTAAACGTTTAAAGTATTTTTTCAAACCATCAAAAATTGATTGGGCTAAACGTTGGCGATGAACTTGATTATTTAGATTTTTTTCTTCACCCGGATTAGAAATAAAACCCGTTTCAACCAAAATAGAAGCTATATCCGGCGAGGTTAATACCGCCAAACTCGCTGCCTGCGGCGCTGTTTTATGCATCTTGGTAACAGCGCGTAATTGCGTGATAACATCGCGACTAAGGTCATAACTAGTCGTTAAGGAGTGATCCATCGACATATCCAGCAAGGCCTGAGTTAAATACAATTCGCTGGCGGTATCTTGAATGATCTCAGCTGCACCACCGAGTAACTCAGAATGTTTTTCGGTGTTTTCCATCCAACGACCTAGTTCAGAGTTGGCTCGACTCATGGATAATACCCACACTGATGCACCACTGGGTTGCGGAGTGACAAAAGCATCTGCATGAATTGATACCAGCAAATCAGCTTTATGTTTACGGGCAATTTCCGGGCGTTTATTCGGTGAAATATAATAATCACCGGTACGGGTCATTACCGCTTGAATACCCACCTCACGTTTGATCAGATCTTCCAGATGTTTTGCAATACTCAGGGTAACGTGTTTTTCATAACTGCCAGCACTGCCCACCGAGCCAGGATCTTCACCACCGTGCCCAGCATCAATCACCACAATAATATCACGCTCAGAACTGGCTGTTTTTGCATCGAGTATAATAGAAGGTTGAGGTTTATCATCGGTTAGATCAATGACTAAACGATCGTTGTAAGGAGTAGTCGGGGGCAGCGAAAACACCGTTAGTTCGAGCTTTTTAGGCAATTCGATAACAACTCGTATGGACTTTTTATCTTTGGCCGTGCTGTAACGGATTTTTTTTACCAGAGAACTCTGATTTTCCACCTGAGAAAAGTTAAAGTTATCATTGGTATTGGCAATGTCGATGACCAGACGTTCAGGATTACTCAGGGTGAAATAACTAAAATCTGGCGCTTGGGCTAAATCAAAGACCAAACGAGTATTGGCGGGGGAGGGCCAAATACGTAATCCATCAATGTTATTTTGCGCGTGCAAACCGGCGCTCAACAACAGGCTGGCAAGCAACACTAAAGCTGTAACTCGCTGCACTAATTTTGCTAAAAATCGATGGCTTTGCATATTATTTTTCTTATTGCTGACTCAGTTACCAAAATCTTAGGTCAAGACCTCGAGCAATGATTGTCCTCGTGCGGACAATGCTAACATCGACAAACGTCTTCCCAGTGGTGTGTAGTCAATACTAATGGTTAAATCCGCTGCTGCCAAGAGCCCGTGCCCTTTATCTGGCCATTCGATAAGGCAAATACAGTCTTCTTCAAAATAATCTCTGATCCCCATAAATTCGAGTTCTTCCGCATCTGCCAAGCGATATAAGTCAAAATGAAAAATTCGCCAAGGTCCAATTTCGTATGGTTCGACCAAGGTATAAGTGGGACTTTTAACTTTGCCCTTGTGGCCCATACCCTTAATAAAACCACGGCTAAAAGTGGTTTTACCCGCACCTAAGTCACCTTGTAAATAGATTACACAAGAGTGTTGGCAGACTGAAGCCAAGCGTCCAGCCAGTTGCACCATGGATTCTTCGTCAGGCAAATCAAAATCACGTTGAGATAACAAGTTAGGTTTTAAGGTTGTCATTGGTAATTTAACAGTGTCCGTAGGGGCTCAAACAAATCGCCGGCTATCATACCACGCTGCCCATAGATACTGGCAACCCTATCACCCGCGGCTGCGTGTAGACACACACCATAAGTGGCAGCTAACTGTGCAACTAAACCCTGTGCAATCATAGCGGCAATGACCCCGCTTAATACATCACCCATGCCTGCGGTTGCCATACCGGGATTACCATCGGCACAAACCTGCACTTCATTGGTTTGTGAACTACCAATCACAGTGCCTGCGCCTTTTAATACCACGACCACACCATATTGTTGTGCGATATCCTGGCAGGCTCGATAACGATTTTGTTCAATATCTTTGACCCTTGTATCAAGTAATCGAGCAGCCTCACCAGGATGGGGAGTCACAATACACATTGGTAAACTCAAGTGAGTAGACTGCGCTTTTTTCAGCGCTAACAAATTCAAACCATCCGCATCAATAAGCAGTGGTTTTTGACTTAGTTGCACATAACAGAGTACCTGCTCAAACTGACTTTGCGCCCAGCTGTCTGTACCCAAACCTGGCCCCAGCACAATGCAAGTACACCAGTCTAATGCAGCCTTTAAGGCGGCAGTACCACTATCAATATTGAGCATGATTTCGGGTCGCCCAGTACTGACTTGCCACTGGCTTTGTTCATGACAAAATACTTTGACTAAACCCACACCTGAGCGCAAAGCCGCTTCGGCACTTAATCGAATTGCACCGCCCATGCCACGGTTGCCACCTATACATAACAAGCGGCCAAAATGTCCTTTGTTGGCATGCTTATCTCGCACAGACAGCGGCGCTAAACTTGCCCACGACACCAGTTCAGCCGAGCTTGTGGCTAACTGGCTAAAAGCGTGGCTAATACCCAACTCATCCAGCACTAGCTCACCACAATAGGTTTTAGCTATGCCAGTGACTAAACCCGGTTTGAGTGCCACAAAACTCACGGTACTAGCGGCTTTTACTGCCACAGGCATGGGTGAGCCAGTGTCAGCATCTAAGCCCGAAGGTAAATCGAGACTCAATATGGGCACAGTAACTTGGTTGAGGTGTTCGATAATATTCTGCATTAAAGGACGTATCTCGCCCCTTAGTCCCGTGCCCAGCAAAGCATCCACCAATACATCTGCCTTACTACAATCAACTTGCTGCCAACTGACAAGCTGAAGCCCAGCTTGCAAACACAGTTGCTGAGCCAATAAAGCATCACCTGTCAATATTCGTGCAGGGTCGGCACAGGCGAGTTCAACACACAAACCATGTTGGTGGGCTAAGTTTGCCAAGATATAACCGTCGCCCGCATTATTGCCCCAGCCGACCAGAACAATGAGCTTAGTTGCTAAGGGATAACGCTCTAACAAGTGCTTAAAGGCACCGGCTCCAGCACGTTGCATCAAATCAAATAAGCTAGCGTTTTGTGCCTGAGCAGCCGCAGCTTCATGCTCTCTAACCTGGGCTGCGTTATGCAATTTATATGCTAAACTTGGCGGCGTTTTTGAATTTAGTCTTATAGGTAATGACACAATTGGATACTCAGGCACTGGTCTTATTAGCTGAAAATATCAAGGCTTGGGGCAAAACACTAGGCTTTCAGCAAGTCGGTATCTGCGATGTTGATCTGAGTCAACATGAAGGCAGGTTACAAAACTGGCTAGATCAAGGTTATGCCGGTGAAATGCACTACATGAGTGAACACGGTATGAAACGCGCGCGCCCAGCAGAATTGCAACCCGGCACCTTACGTGCCATCAGTGTGCGTATGGACTATCTGCCTCCCGACGCGCAATTTGCCCGCAGCCTCAAAAACAAAAATCAAGCTTATATCAGCCGTTATGCTTTAGGCCGTGACTATCACAAGTTAATGCGCGCGCGCTTAAAACAACTAGGCGAAAAAATTAAAGCTGAATGTGGCGAGCTTAACTATCGCCCCTTTGTTGATTCTGCCCCTGTATTGGAACATGCCCTAGCTGAAAAAGCGGGGCTTGGCTGGACAGGAAAACATTCACTTACTCTCAACAAAAAAGCCGGTTCGTGGTTTTTTTTAGGCGAGTTATTAATTGATTTGCCCTTACCCGTTGATGCTCCCGCCACAGAACACTGTGGTAGCTGCACAGCATGCATAACCATCTGCCCCACCCAAGCCATAGTCGAACCCTATGTGGTGGATGCTCGGCGTTGCATATCCTATTTAACCATTGAACAAAAAGGCGCGATCCCCACAGAATTTAGAACACTCATAGGCAATCGTATTTATGGTTGTGATGATTGCCAGCTAATTTGCCCTTGGAATCGTTATGCCAGCATCACCGCCGAAGCCGATTTTCAGCCACGTAAAGACTTATTAGCCAAAGAATTAGTCGACTTATTTAACTGGGACGAACAAACATTTTTGAAACTTACCGAAGGTTCGGCTATTCGTCGAATAGGTTACGAACGTTGGCAGCGTAATCTAGCTGTAGGTTTAGGTAATGCACCTTATTCATCAGAGATAGTTGATGTTTTAATAAAAGCCAAAGCTCAGGCCAGCGACTTAGTAAAAGAACATATTGATTGGGCGCTTGAACAACAAGCGATCAAAGCACTAGCCATTAAAGCGCCCGAGCCTCAACAGCGTTTAACCGAACGTTTGATCCGTAGTGTCGAAAAAGGCCTGCCAAGGGATGCCTAGCTCAGGCCTCAGCCACTTCAGTTTTATCTGCCTTAGACTTACAAAACCGCGCCAGCATGGCGGGTAGTAAAGTTAAATCCGTCAGCAGTGCCACTAACATGGCTAAACCGGTCAACAAACCAAACATCACACTGGGTACAAAGTCTGAAAAACTCAGCAACGAGAAACCCAAAGTAATAATAAACGAGGTATACAGCAGGGCAAAACCTATGCTGCCATACGTAGCTTTAACCGCTTCAATGCTCGATTGCGTTTGTGATTCTTCGGTAAAACGATGCACAAAATGAATGGTATCATCCACCGCGATGCCCATAGCAATCGCAGCGATAGTAATCGTCATCAAATCCAGCGGAATGTTAAACCAGCCCATAGTACCTAAGACCACAAGAGTCGAAATAATATTTGGCACAATGGCAATGGCGGCAATTTTAAACGAACGGAAAATGCCCAGTAACACCACAAATAAAGCCACATAGACTATGCCCATAGTTAAAATTTGTGAGCTAAATAATCGTTGCAATATGTCTTGATAAAGTACAAACAAATTACCCAGGGTAAAGGAGTTGGCCACCACCGACACTCCTTCAATATCACTTTTTAGAGTCTGCATAAACTCGGCGCGATTCAAACCCTCGGTAGTATCTTTAATGCGGCTACTGATGCGCAACTGATTGTGCTCTGGTGCAAAATAAGAACCGAGTAACTTTTCAGTCAGCGACTTATCAATCAAGCGATAGATCACGGTTAATTCATATTCGGTCAACGGTTTGCCGTCATTGATGATCTTGGCAAGCTCAGTAAAATTCACGATAGAAGTCACGTTGCCCATGGCCTCAAATTGGCGCATCACAAACTGTACTTTTTGTAATGACTGAATACTTTCTGCCGTCAACACTAAGTCTTTATCATGCTGTTGCTGAGGAATATCATAGATGACATCAAGTTGGGTCGAACCACCAAATTGTTGATCAATAAAGGATAATTCTTTAAATACCCGAGTATCGGAAGCAAAATAATTAATAAAGCTGTTTTCAACGTTGAGCTTAAGTAAACCCACAATACTCAGTACCAGTACTACGCCACTGGCCGCAAAAATCCACGAGCTGCGTTTTAGACTGAGATTTTGTAACAGCGCGATAAGTTTATTGGATAACTTATGCCCCTGTTTTTTATCTTTGCGTTTGAACAAACACACAATGGCCGGAAACAAAATCAAGCTGACCAGAATAGATATGACCATGGCCACCATCATCATCCAGCCAAAAGACACTACTGGCTGAATGCCACTAAACAACAAAGAGCCAAAACCCACACAAGTCGTGATACCGGCATAAAAACACGGACTGAGTTTGTGTAAAAACGTCTTTTGTACCAAATCGACTTGGCTATCCTGCGGATTGTCTTGAGCAATCTGGCCGTATTCCACTAATAAATGGATGACGATGGCGAGTGTCAGGATTAGTTGTAAAGCCACAAAATTCGACGAAATAACCGTGGTACGTAAATCCAATAAACCAAATAAACCTATGGTCCAAACCACACTGACCGCGCAGCAAATAATTGGCACCAAAACCCAACGAAATTGACGAAATATCACCAATAACAAAACACAAATTGCCCCAGCTATAGCGCTGCCAAACAACACTAAGTCATTCTGAATAATATCAATTAGCTGAAAACCCAAAACATGGGCGCCACCTAAATAGATATTGGCGTTAGTTTGGTAGGGTTCGATAATTTGATAGATTTGTTCGATTTCTTGTTGACGTTGTTTAGCTAGTTTTTGCTCTAAAGGGTCCGCCTGCTCGCGCAGTTCATCGACCTTAAGTTGATCCTCGTCAGTAAATGTATCGCTCAGTACTTTTTGTTGTAGCTCGGTTATTTGGTCGGTAATTTTTGTCAGCTCTTCATCGGACTTAAATACGATTTGAATAGCCGTCGCATCCATCTTTTCGTTAACTAACAAGTCGGTATAAAGAGGATGTTTGACAAATATCTGCCGCATTTCTTGGGGTGCATAAGCTTGTTTTTCCCAAGTCCAATCATCAGGATTTAGCTCACTATCTAAAGACCCAGCCTTAGACAGTAAGGGCACATTCAATATGCTAGTAAGGGCTTCTACTCTGTCGAGCTGTGCAAATTTAAGACTTAACTCGCCCAAAACCGCAAAAGTATCGTCAGAAAATAGCTCCGCCTGTTTAGGTTGGTAAGCGACTAAAACAAATTCTTGGGGCGAAAATCGCTGATTAATCACTTGTGATTCAATATAAAGCTTGTTGTTTTTAACTAACAACGTTTCGGCTGAAGCATCGATCCTAAAGTTTTGCACAAACCAAGCTAGTACAAGGGTAATGACGATAAAAAAACCAATTATCCACTTGTTATTTGCGGTGATAAAACGCGCTAGTCCTTGCATCTTATTGCTCCGCCATCGGTTCTTCAGACTTAATTTGGGCTTTTTGATGACCAGTAGAATGAGGATTTAATGGAAAAGACTCACTGCCCACTACCTTTTCTGAAAATTGTTGATCACGTAAGACGCCTTGCAAATACAGATTACGGAAAAATAAATAAGGATCTTCAGCTTGTTGCTTGAGCGTTTCGTAACCGTCTGCTTGAGGGGCAAACTCATGAAAACTGTTATAGGACTGGATATATAGAGTCTCAGGCGAATTGCTTAACGCATTTATCGGATGCACTATGCCTTCTACCACAGTTGAAAAGCCATTGCGGGTATCGGTTTGACCCAAAAAAGGCAAAACTAAAAACGCGCCATACCCCATATCATAAGATGCTAATGTCTGGTTTAAGGTGGCTTTTTTTTCTTTAATATCAAACCAGTGATCGGCTGGGTCAAATAAACCCAAAATACCAACAGTAGAGTTAATCAAAAAGCGCGAAACACTGGTGCCAAGGCTAGAGCCACTGCCTTGCATGGCATGATTTATGGCATTTAGAGGTTCGCGGATATTACTGAAAAAATTGCTCACACCACTGCGCACCGGTGATGGCACCACAGCTTGATAACCATGACTGGCGGGGATCAAAACATAACGAAACATAAAATCGTTGAATGCAAAAACTGGCCGATTAAAACCTTCTAATGGATCATTAAAGGTTTCTGGCTCATAGGCGACAACCGTTGGTTCAAGTTCAAAGGTGCCATGAGAGCTTTTAACCAGCAGTTTTTCTGCCTTGGGTGTCGAGGTATTTTCAGTTGATGTACTATTTTCAGTTGATATTCTTTGTGGCTCAGGCTTAGCCGCACAAGCGTTTAAAAATAGACTCACCGCTAAGACCATTACCACTTTTACCATGCTACTTACGATCTTTTTATTTACATAATCTGTGCTGAAAAAATAATAACTAAAGTCATTCACTTTACTGTAAGAACACATACTCAATCCTTGTTTAACTGCATATCAACACTAAACCATTTTAAAAACAGCTTAACGTAAATGAGTATCAAATTTCATTCCAAGTGCAACTAGCTAGATTTCATACGCATCAGGGCGTAATAGGGATCACCGAGACTTAAAGAAAATTGGCATTTTTACACATTGCGTCGGTAAAGCTTACATCTACCTTTGTAAGATAGCTAAACATAAGCCTGAACGATTTTTGCCACTGAGCCATGACCAAAAGGCACAGAGATATCGAAGTTAATATGATCAGCAGTGTAAGCGTACAAACCAAAACGATTATCTCGAGCGTGACTAATGACTATGGCAAAATTGGGCTGAGGATCAACATCGGCACGGAAAGGATCAAGTACCGGAATGGCATAACGGCCAAACTGCAACAAGCCAATTTGCCTACCATTACGGTATATCACTTTATCAAATAGGGGTTTGTCTAATACGGCATAAACAGCAAATTTAGGCAGCTGAATAGGGATCCCTTGCCAGCTAAGCTCTACAATCTGCAGTTGTTCGACCAGTGTGGTGATGGATAAAGGCAATTTAAGTGTCCGCATCGCGCTCTCCTATAACTTTCGTGAGTACTAGACTTTTATCAAGACTAGAGTGTCATTCCAATTTTAGCTGCCTTACTGCACTAAGTTTATGTAAAGGTAATAAACGTTTAAAAAGCTAAATAAAACGCTTTACACAAACTAATGTAGTCATCTGAATAATGCTTGTCTTTATTATAAATAGTCAACCGATTAATTTGCGCCTCCTTTTTATAACGACTGAATTTTAATAATACTCGAGTGAATTTTGCTGCTGGCTGAGTTTGCACCAGTAATTGTTGCTCAAGATGCAAACCAAGTAGTGCCCCATAGTTAATAAAATTTTCGGCACAATCTGCTGGTAAAACACAATAAAAACAACCGCTCTGTGATAGGTGAATGTTTACATAATTTAATAATTCGGTGTGCAACAAACTCGTGGTTTGTCTAGCAACGATACGTGACAAATCGGCTTTAGGTGCATTTTGTTGGTTAGCAGTAATATTTAAGGGAAAATACGGTGGGTTACTGACGATCAAATCAAAAGACTGACAACAGTGCGTTGCAGTTTGTAACTCTTGCGCCGCTAGTTGGACAAAACTCAGCTTGTCAGCCCAGGGGCTATTTACACCATTAACCTTAGCTTGCTCAACAGCTTCATGATCAATATCTATGCCTAAAATCTTTGCGGTGGAAGTGGATTTTTGTGCCAACATCAACGCTAACAAACCTGACCCAGTGCCGATATCCAAGATGTTTGTTGCGCCTGCTGGTTCAATCCAGCTACCTAACATAATGCTGTCGGTGCCCACTTTCATGGCACAGCGACTATGTTCGATATAAAACTGCTTAAACTGAAATCCCTTATTTTTGCCTGTCATGTTTACTCAAAATTGTTGCAAACGGATCATCTGCGCCGCTACTTCGGCAGCATGTACAGGGCGGTATTTTGCCAATTTGCCTTTGAATACAGGGCTTATAAAACTCGCAATATTAGCGGCCAAGGTTTCAGCAAAGCGTTGTTCTTTGCGTTCTCCCAGTAGTAAAGAAGGTCTCACCGCCGATGATTGAGGCAATCCCGACATGGCCATGATGGCGTTTTCAAGCTCGCCTTTAACGCGTAAGTAAAAACTACGACTTTTAGCATTGGCTCCAACGGAAGATATCCACACAAAACTTAAGGCTCGCTGAGCACGGGCTAATTGAGCAGCGATATGCACATATTCAAAATCCACTTTACGAAAGGCAGCACGACTACCAGCCTGTTTAATTGTGGTACCTAAACACACATAAATATGCTGGGCACCAAAGTAGCCCTGATATTCTTGTAAGCGCTCAAAATCAATAACTATGGGTTGCAATTTAGCCTGTTGGTTGTTAAAAAGCTGGCGGCTTAAAGGCTTACGCAACAAACAGGTAATAGTTTCATAGCGCTCATCTACGAGCAGTTGTTCAACCAAGGCTTTTCCAACTAATCCCGTGGCCCCCAGCACTAATGCATGAATTTTTACTGACATGTTTTACCTGCACAATAATACTTAAAGGACTTGGCCACGTTCAACCAATGACAGAAGCTAATGTAACTCAAGCAG
Source organism: Paraglaciecola hydrolytica (assembly GCF_001565895.1). Lineage (GTDB taxonomy): Bacteria > Pseudomonadota > Gammaproteobacteria > Enterobacterales > Alteromonadaceae > Paraglaciecola > Paraglaciecola hydrolytica. The sequence goes on along the minus strand of NZ_LSNE01000003.1, from coordinate 1,042,085 downwards.
GATACTGATAATAATGAAAAAACTCACCTGTCTTTTATTTTTGGGACTCAGTTTTATGACAAACACCAGCCACAGTGACACCCTAAGCATAGAACGTATATTCACTTCGCCAGCTTTAGATGGCAGCGCGCCACGCAATTTAAAAATATCACCAGACGGCAAACGAGTGACTTTTTTACAAGGTAAAAGCAGTGACTATGAGCGCCTAGATTTGTGGGAGTACGACCTCAAAACTAAAAAGACCCAGATATTATTTAACTCCGATGATTTAAGTTCAGGCCCAGAAGCACTCTCAGATGAAGAAAAAGCCCGCCGCGAGCGTATGCGTTTAAGTGGCACAGGTATAGTAAGTTATGAATGGTCACCAGATGGCACGGCCTTATTATTCCCTTTGGCTGGAGATCTATATTATTTTAAATTGGGCGCTAAAAAAGCCCTGCAATTGCTTGATACTCCTGAGTTTGAAACCGACTTTAAGTTATCGCCTAATGGCAACTATGTGTCATATGTACGAAACCAAGATTTGTACATCAAACATATCAAAAACGGTGTCGAAACCCGCTTAACTCATGATGGCCAAGGCAATATTAAAAATGCCATGGCTGAATTTGTCGCTCAGGAAGAAATGAGCCGCATGACAGGTTATTGGTGGTCACCAGACGAGCGTTATATCGCCTTTACCCAAATTGATGAAAGCCCAGTACAACAAGTCACCCGCAGTGAAATTTATGCGGATTCTATTCAGATGATCACTCAACGTTATCCTGCCGCTGGTACGCCTAACGTACTGATTAAACTGGCCGTGATGGACGTTGCCAGTCAGCAAACTCAATGGGTGGACTTGGGTGAAGATAAAGACATTTATTTAAATCGCGTAGATTGGATGGCTGACAGCCGTAATTTAACTTATCAAATGCAGCCGCGTAGTCAGCAAACCTTGTTGCTCAAGGCGTATAATCTGCATGATAAAAAACAGAGCACTTTATTAACAGAAACCAGTGCAATGTGGATTAACCTACATGACGACTTACATTTTTTAAGCGACAAAAAACAATTTGTTTGGGCCTCAGAACGTGATGGTTTTAAACATCTATATTTGTACAACAACGACGGCACGTTGGTAAAACAACTCACTAAAGGTCCTTGGGTGGTTGACGACATCAAGGCAATAGATGAAAAGAAACAACTTATCTATTTTACCGGCAGAGTTGATACGCCCACTGAAGCCCATCTTTATTCTGTATCCCTAAAAAATGACGAGCTAAAACGCATTACTCAGCGCCGCGGTTTTCACAACATAAGCTTTAGCCAAGATGCCAGCATTTATGTGGACAATTTTTCTACGGTCAACAGCCCTGCTCAAGTTAGCTTGCATCGGGCTAATGGCGAACATATCACTTGGTTGAGCGAAAATGCCATTGATACCAATCACCCCTTATTTGCCTATCAGGAGCAATGGGTTAAACCGGATATTGCTAGTTTTAAAGCAGAAGATGGTACAGAGCTTTATTACCGCCTGTATAAACCGCAAAATCTGCAAGAAAAACATCCAGTTATCGTTTATCTATACGGCGGTCCCCATGCCCAACAAGTCACTAACAGCTGGGCTGGCAATCGTGGTTTGTTATTCCAACATTGGGTAAACAAAGGTTATGTTGTGTTTACCCTAGATAACCGTGGCTCAAACTACCGTGGTAAAGCTTTTGAAGATCCTATTTACAAAAAAATGGGTGATATCGAAGTACGGGATCAGATAGAAGGTGTTAAGTTTTTACGCAATTTGCCTTATGTGGATGCCACAAGAATTGGTATTCACGGTCACAGTTATGGCGGATACATGACCTTAATGGGCATGTTTAAAGCTGGCGATTATTTTCAAGCAGGGGTAGCTGGCGCACCAGTAACCGACTGGGAACTCTATGATACTTTCTACACTGAGCGTTATATGGGTGACCCCAGAACCGATAAAGCAGCCTATACCGCTTCTTCGGTATTCCCATACGCAAAAGACCTAAAAGGCGACTTGCTGATCTATCACGGTATGGCCGACGACAACGTCTTGTTTACTCACAGCACCATGTTGTATAAACACTTACAAGACTTAGCCATTCCTTTTGAAAGCATGGATTACCCTGGTAAAAAACACAGCATAAATGGCAAAAACACCGGTATCCACTTGTATAAAACCATCACCAACTTTTTTGATAAACATTTTGGTATGTAACAAAACCACTTACTAGTGGCTAGTAAATGGCCACTAGTAAACATAAATGAGTTACTTGTGTCGTTTTATCTAACAAGGCATCTAATAAACTCATGTTTTTTCTCCCTTACAAAAATTTTTTGTAAGGGACTGAATTCAAGTCAGTCATAAAGTAAGTCATAAACTAATTCATCATGTTAATATGCACCTAAGCCCATTACCTGCCTTTGAAAATTAACGAACTATGTCGTCAGTCAGCCTTCAAGACATCCAGCAAGCACAGCAACGTATACAACCTTTTATCAATCAAACTCCTATTCTCGAGTCAACTTTACTCAACGAATGGTTAGGACACCGCATCTTGTTTAAGGCTGAGTGTTTACAAAAAATTGGCGCCTTTAAAATTCGTGGCGCACTCAACATGTTGTTAAAAGCGCAGGAAGAAGGCACTCTCGCCAGCCACATCGTGGCCAGCAGTTCAGGTAATCATGCGCAAGCTGTAGCCTATGCTGCTAAGTTATTGGGTAAAAAAGCCACGATATTTAGTGGCCAAAATATTTCTAGTGTTAAAGCCGCAGCCACCCGTTTTTATGGTGCAGAGTTAAAATTATATCCAACCCGCAGAGAAGCCGACCAACAAGTTAAACTTGCCGCCAGTGAGCCTGATACTTTGTGGGTGCCACCTTTTAATCATGCCGACATTATTGCCGGACAAGGCACTGTAGTGGCCGATGCCTTAGAGCAAACGGGACCCGTGAATGGCGTATTTGCTCCTGTTGGTGGTGGTGGTTTAGTTGCGGGTACTTTGATTTATGCCAAAGGCATCAATCCTAATTGCGCGGTCGTAGGCTCTGAACCCCTTATGGGTAATGACGCAGCCCAGTCCTTGCGTGCTGGTACTATTCAATCTCTGGATGATTCACCCAATACTTTGGCGGATGGCGCAGCGACCTTGGCAGTAGGAGAAGAGACCTTTCCCTTTTTACAACAACTCGATGACATAGTTGAAGTAAGCGAGACCCAAATTGCCTATTGGACCCAATGGTTACAACATCTATTAAAAATCCACGTCGAACCTACCAGTGCCATGAGTATGCAAGCGGTTTGTCAGTGGTTAAAAAACCAAAACAGTCCGCAAACCGTATTGGTGATCCTCTCAGGTGGCAACATTGACCAAAGCAAAATGCAAAAAATCTGGCAGACCAATCACCTAGAAGAACTACCTAATTTGTTGATTTAAAGGCAGAATACTGCCATAACTAAGACTATTTTACGTTTGGGAACCTCATTTTGCGCTTAAGCTTGCTATTAACCTTATTGCTGTGCCTGCCTGTTTTACCGGTTAAAGCCACTGTCGAGTTTAGCCCCACTTGTACGATTATTTATTCATTACAACGTAATGCTGAGTCTTATTTTATCGACGAAGTAACTCAGTTAGATGCCCAACTTAAACGCCAAAACATTCACTTAATTGATTTGAATAATTGGTACTACGAAGCGCCCTACCTTAGTGTGACTGGCCGCGAACGTAGTTTGTTGCGGGAACGCTATCAACTGCCCGCCAACACCAATCAAGCAGTGGTGCTCGACTCAAAGGGTTTTGAAATCAGTAGACACACTGGCTCAGTCACCCTTGTTACTTTGGTACTTGCCTGTCCTGAGTGATATTTAAACAAGGCAAACTCTTGCTTGTCTGTCTTGCTTAAGGCAAGTTATCAGTACTTATCCAGCTGATTTCTAGGAAGTACCCATGAAAACGTTGTTAATCACTGTACTTATGCTGTTGAGTACTGCCGTGCAGGCTGCCCCTAGCCAACTATTTAACGTGAAAGGTTACACACTCGACAACGATGGCAAATTATTAAGCTTTAGTAATTTGGTATTTGATGGTGGCAAAGTAATCGCCATTGGTGGGAGCGAGCTATCCAAAAAATACCCTCATGCCACCCAGCTTGACGGTCACAATAAGGTACTACTACCTGGATTAATTGATGCCCATGGTCATGTTATGGGTTTAGGTGAATCCTTACTTGAAGTTGACTTACGTGGTGTTGGCTCAGCCAGTATTGCGGCCCAACAAGTCAGTGATTACGCAAAAAAACATCCTGAATTACAGTGGATTACTGGCGGTGGTTGGAATCAAGTATTGTGGCCCGACAAACAATTTCCAAGCGCCCAGTTGTTGGATGAATATATTCAAGATAGGCCTGTCATATTATCTCGGGTAGATGGACACGCCAGTTGGGTAAATAGCAAGGCTTTAGAATTAGCTGGCATTACTAAAGAAACCTTAGATCCACCGGGTGGCAAAATTATTCGTGATGCCAAGGGCAACCCCACTGGCGTACTGATAGATAAAGCAGATAGTTTAGTTTGGCAGCACCTACCTCAATCCTCAGAAGCCAGTACAAAAAACAAACTAGATGTCGCAGGTGAGCACCTGCTATCACTAGGGATTACTAGTGTTCATGATGCTGGTATTGGTGAAGATATTTATGATTATTATATAAAGCGCCAAGCAGAGCATTCTTTACCTGTACGTATCTACCCAATGCTGTCGGCTAGTGACCCCCATCTAAGCGCTATGCTTAAAAGAGGCTTTGTACAAGACCAGTATGACTACTTATCTATTCGCAGTGTAAAAGCTTATGGTGACGGGGCTTTAGGCAGCCGAGGTGCTGCATTATTAGCACCTTATTCAGATGCACCAGACAATAGTGGTTTATTGCTCACCCGTGAAGCAGATTTTAAACCCCTTTTTGATCTTGTCCTAAGTCATGGCTTTCAACTTAACTTTCATGCCATCGGTGACCGAGCGAACCGCATGGTATTAGATCAATTTGCCGACAGCTTTAAACGAATTGGTGGTCAAGACCTTCGTAACCGAGTTGAACATGCCCAAGTGGTAGCGGTGGAAGATATTCCTCGCTTCCTCAGTTTAAACATCATTCCTTCCATGCAACCCACTCACGCCACCAGCGACAAAAACATGGCCGAAGATCGCATTGGCGCAGAACGTTTAAAAGGCGCTTACGCTTGGCATACCTTTTTAAAACAAGGCTCACCACTGGCCTTTGGTTCAGATTTTCCGGTAGAACTCGCCAATCCATTTTACGGTTTACATGCGGCAGTAACGCGGCAAGATCGTGACAATCAGCCAGTTGCTGGTTGGATCCCTGAAGAAGCGTTAAGCATTCAACAAGCATTTCGGGCTTTTACCCTTGATGCAGCCTATGCCGCCCATCAAGAAAATATCTTAGGTGGATTGACGGTGGGTAAGTGGGCCGATTTTATATTGGTTGATCAGGATATTTTTAAGATTAAAGCGCAAGATATCTGGAAAACTCAAGTAATCGAAACCTGGATTGCGGGTGAACAACGTTACGTTTTAGCCGATGCCGAGAATAAATAAGCTAATTTGTAATCAAAGCTAATAAAGAGGTTTGCTCAAGAACCATATACAAACAGTTTTGCATATTGCCAGGCATAGGATCGGGATAGTTAGCTAGCTCAAATCCCAGTGAGGCGTAACATTGCAAAGCGACTAGATTATCGGCAAATACAAACAATGACGCCCCTTGGGCGTTTTGTTGTTTATGGGCAAGGGCCAACAGTTTTTTTATCAAAGGTTTAGCAAGCCCCTGCCCTCTGAACGATGGATTTACCCCTAAACGTCCTAGATGGTGGCGCCCCAAGCGCATATAAAACTGGCCAAAGGCCAGCATCTGCTGAGAATTGTCTGTTAATACATAAGAATTAAGATGCTCAGCTTGCATTAAATCTAAAAAGTCATTGTCAGCCATGGGGTAAACCATATTCGGCCCACCCCAAGTAAATATTTGTGCAGTGCTGTTAAACCAGGTTTTAACACTGAGCAAGTGCTGCTCAGTAGCGTTAACCAGTTGATAGTTTTCGCGACTGCTTTGTTGCATTATTTACTGCCCATTATATAAAGTGCTGATCCACTTTTCTTCAGTAATAAATTGCCAAGACCAGCCTTTCCACTTATCACCCAAACCCACAGCGATTAAATCATCGAGGCTCACACCCTGATTTTTTTTGGTTTTAACAAAAGCGGCCGTTTCAATCATCATATCCAGCAAGGTTTGATAATCTGCTTTAGTGGCTAATTTGCCATGGCCCGGAATAATACGACTGTCACTATTGAGCATAGTTAACAAGCTTTGCACATTCTTGATATAACCCGCTACCGTGCCGCCGCCATTCAAATCAACATAAGGAAAACGCCCTTCAAAAAACAAATCGCCAGCGTGTAATACATTAGCCTCTTTAAACCAAATCACGCTATCGCTATCGGTATGACCGGCTGGCAAATGCATCACCTGAATGGTTTCACTATTAAAGTGAAAAGTAAGCCCTTCTTCATAAGTGACCATAGGCAAAGCTGAGGTACTTAATTCTGCATCTTCGGCCAAACGATTACGTACATTTTCATGAGCAAAAATAGTGCTGTCTTGCGTATCTTTGAAATAGGCATTTGAGCCGGTGTGATCGCCATGATAGTGAGTGTTGATCAAGTATTTGACCTTAGATTTATCCAAGGTACCTAAAGCTTCGGCAATCTTTTCTGCCATGGGTACGTATTGATCATCAATCACCAACAAACCATCACTACCGGCTGATACACCAATGTTACCGCCCATGCCAGTTAACATGTGGACTGATTCACTCACATGCTGAGCCGTTATTTTAGCGGTTGCAAAGGCATCTTGTGCCTGCGCCGAAAAAATCCCTAATGAAGCAAAAATGCTTGCCAGAGTCAGTACCTTTATAGACATTGTTTTTAGCCCTTTTTTATTTGAAAAGTAAAAGTAAAAATGGAAAGTAAATGTTAGATTGAGTTATTAATGCTAACAATAAAATAAAAGAATACAGCATGTCGAAGCTCAACAAACAGTTTACCTTAATTTTATTTTTAATTTGTATCGCCAGCGCTTTTTATATCAACTTCAACATTCCTGCCACTTGGGTTGAATCCCAATTACGCTACCAAACCTATACGGATGCAGAGGGTAATTGGATGTATAGAGCGGCCGGTAAAACTATTGCTATCGATAATATCGTGGCTTATCAAGATTCCGAACTGAGTCAGCAAGCCTTAGATAAACTGAGTGGAGCGCCTAGCATTAAACAACAGTGGGTTAGCTTGCCGACCGACGCAAACATAACAGCTGAGGAAGTCGCTGCAAATCTGGTGTTGCTTAAGGCCGATTTTCATTTTGGCATCTGGTCGCTATTACCTGCTTTTATCGCCATCGTTTTATGTTTGTTAACCCGAGAGCCACTGGTTGCCCTCGCAAGTGGCATAGTGGTAGGCGCCATAATGCTAGGGCAATTTGACATATTAAATCTTGTTTTGATCCCTACCATTGGCACCACAAACGCCGCCTCCATCCTGATTTTATATTTATGGTTGTTAGGTGGATTGATGGGCATTTGGGCTAAAACCGGTGCAGCCCAAGCGTTTGCAGACTATATGAGCCTTCATTATGTTAAAGGTCCACGCTCGGCCAAAGTCGTCACTTGGTTTTTAGGTATTATCTTTTTTCAAGGTGGCACCATGAGCACGGTACTAGTGGGCACCACAGTTAAACCCCTCGCAGATAAAGCAGGAGTGAGCCATGAAGAACTCAGTTATGTGGTTGATTCCACCGCCTCTCCAGTCGCGTCGCTTATCGCATTTAACGCTTGGCCTGCTTATATTCAGGGCTTTTTGTTTATACCCGGCGTGGCTTTTTTAGCCACCGAGAGTGATCGTATCGCCTTCTTTTTTGCCAGCGTGCCCCTGAGTTTTTACGCCATTTTTGCGATTATTGGCACCTTATTACTCAGTTTGAATATCACCACTTTTAGTGGTCCTTTATTGAAAAGAGCCAATCTGCGAGCTAGCACAACCGGTGAACTAGATGCGCCCAATGCATCCCCAATCGCCGCCAAAGAATTACACAGCGCCCAATCAGCACCAGGATATAAAGCCCATGTGCTTGAATTTATTTTGCCTTTAGTCAGCTTAATTTTAGTCGCTATTGTTTCTCACTTTGTGATGGGCTCACCGCAAATTCATTGGGCTTTTGCCAGTGCTTTATTACTCTCGATTATTATCGCGCTGTATAAGGGCATCGGCTTAAGTGCGGTATTAGATGGTTTTGGCAATGGTTTAAAAGGCGTGGTCGTCGCATCGGTAATTTTAATGTTAGCACTCACTATTGGCATGTTAAGCAAACAGCTTGGTGGTGGAATATATTTGGTAGAATCCTTAGGCGCTCAAATTCCTTTTTGGTGCCTGCCGGTTATCTTGCAATTAATGACCATGCTAATTGCCTTTTCTACCGGTACCAGTTGGGGCACTTATGCCATCGCTTTTCCGCTGGCACTGCCTTTGGCTTGGACTATCGCCCAAACGCAAGGATTGGCCCATCCAGAATTGTATTTAATGGTGTGTTTTGCCACTGTGCTTAATGGCAGTGTATATGGCGATCAGTGTTCGCCTATCTCAGATACCACGATTTTAAGTTCGATGACGACAGGCTGTGACTTGATGGATCATGTTAAAAGCCAGATTATCCCTGCAACTTATGCCGCCACATTAGCGGCACTATGTTGGACGCTGACTGTCGTGTTTTTTGCCTGATCGTTTGGAATTATCTTGGCTTGTTGTAGATAGCGGCTTTAGCCCTTCAAAATAGAGATGTTGTTATAAGCGGCCTCAAGGCTAACCTACCGTTTATTTCATCAACGATAGTAATTAATCGGCCTCTATCAAGCTAAAACGTGGCATATCAATGTCATCAACCATCACCCTTTCACTGAACATGGCTAAAGGTCTAACCCATAAGCCTTGTTCACCGTAAAGTGGCCGATAAACGACCAATTCAGACTCATCTTCAGAATGTTTGGCAATACCAATTACTTGATAATCGTTGCCTTTATAATGGCGATACTTGCCTGCAACTATAGTCATAATTAACTCACTCCCCGCTTTAAACTAAATAATCCTTTACTGCCTTGTATGCCTACAACTACCACTAACAAGGCCACAATCGCTAAACTAAACACTAACAGACCTTGCCAGCCTAAGAGGTTGAGCAGTAATCCTGCACTGAGTGAAGCAAGCGCCTGACATCCAAAGACCATAAACTCATTAAGGCCCTGTACTTTAAATTTTTCTGCCGTTAAGTAGCTTTTAGCTAATAACACGGTGCCACCTACAAACAAAAAATTCCAACCAATACCTAATAATACTAGTGCGACCCAGTAGTTAAGCAAATGCCCACCACTTAAGCCTGCAACTATGGTCAGTATATAGGCGGCAATGCCCAGCATAATCACACGATTCACGCCTATCTTAGTCATCAGCCAGCCACTGAATAAAGACGGGAAAAACATCGCAAAGATATGGCTTTGGATCACCCATTTGGTATGTTGCAAACTGTGATGCTCTATCACATGCATATGCACGGGTGTAGCGGTCATAATAAAACTCATCAGCGCATAACCCACTACTGAAGCCGATACCGCTAAGATAAACACCGGTTGTTTGATGATAATCCTTAAGGGCCGCCCAGTGCCGTCCTGCTTGTTGATTGCAACATGAGTATTATTGGTTGCAGTGAATAATAGACAGGCAAGTACCAAAATACCGGCCATCAAATAAAAACCGCCAATAAATTCCGTTGTGACTAATCGATTACCCAACATAACCAGCTCTGGCCCGATAAAAGCCGCCAGCAAACCACCCAAAAGTACAGTGGACGCAGCCTTGGGCATCAATTCAGGACTGACAGATTCCATCGCAGCAAAACGAATTTGCTGAAACCCTGCTGTGCTGATCCCCAACATAAAACCACTCAAGGTAAAGGCACTAAAGTTTTGTTGAGTAATGCTCCACGCCGCAAAAATACAGGCCACACACGATGATAGTGCCAGAGCACTAAACACAGGTTTACGCCCAAAGTGTTGCATCAAGCGGGTAAGGGGCAATACACCGGTAGCAACTCCAACAATCATCATGGCTAAGGGTAAAGTTGCCCACTTAGGATCAGGGGCAAGCTGGGCACCTAATACGCCGCCCGACAATACCATCATAGTACCAACACACATCACCAGTGCCTGAATCAGGGTTAATAACCAAACATTAGCCGGCATGGCGCGCATAACCTTATTACCTAGTTTAAAAATTAAGTATGAAAAAATAGTCTACCCATATAGTTAAAGCCCACAAGCTTTTGTTGTAAGCAATGTTTACAGGAGCTGTAAGACCTAGAAAATACAAGCAAACAGGGCTTACATCCCTATCTATAAGCCGCTGAATTATTTACTATTTGGCGACATAGTATAAATAGATAGAATTCAACATGAACAAGATTTTTGCTCGGCCTCTTATAGCCTCTTTAACCATGGTTATTTTAACCAGTTGTAGTTCAACTTCAGAGGTGTGCACTAAACCTGGCGCGGCTTTAAATCAGGTAAATGCACAAATGTTTTTTATCAAAAACGCCAAACAACAAGGTGTACAAAAATCGCCGCTGGGTTATCAATACAAAATAGTCCAGCAAGGTAAGGGCACTCAACATCCCAAATCAGGCGATACCGTGTTAGTCAATTATATTACCCGCCGCTTGGATGGAACGGTCATTGATAGTGGCATCCGTGCAGCTCTGCCCGTTTCTAAAGTCATTGAAGGCTGGAAACTGGCCTTAAGCGAAATGGTGGTAGGTGATTCATGGCTTGTTTATGTACCAGCAAAACTCGCTTATGGCTGTAAATCCCAGCCATCCAACGCTGGTTATGATGAAGCACTGATGTTTGATATGGAGCTACTAAAGATTCAATAACTAAGCAATATGATCTGCATCTGCCATGTAAGGGCTTTATTAGCTCGACATTTGATGGTTAAAATCAAAACTCAGTTGTTGCTCTGTGCGCTCTGGCATTAAACCCACATGTAAGCCGACTAAGCGGATGCCACGGTTTTGCTGGCGTTCAAGGGCTTGCTTCAGTAGCTCTGCAAAATAGCTTTTAGTTAGTACCTTGCAACGGTGTTCAACGGTAGTTTGTTGAAAATCACTGAATTTTAATTTGATCCCCTGACTTTGAATATGCAGATCGGGGCTGGCTTTGAGCAAACGTTTTTTTAACATAGGAAACAAGGCTTCAACCATTTGCTGGCACTCGGTTTTACTGCTAATGTCTTGGGCCATAGTGCGCTCCACACCGACCGATTTACGTAGTCTGTCGGTTTGCAGCTCTCGTTCATCTTCACCGTGGCTTCGGGCCCAAATCACCGCACCAAATTTACCAAAACGTTTAATCAATTCATCAAAAGGAAACTGTCTTACATCCGCACACGTGTGCAAACCCATAGTATTGAGTTTTTCACAGGTAACTTTACCTACACCAGGAATTTTACGTAGAGGCTGTTTTAAGACAAAAGCATCCAACTTGTCTGGGGTTATCACACAAATACCATCTGGCTTGTTTTCGTCGCTGGCAATTTTGGCGACAAATTTACAGGGTGCTACGCCTGCTGAGGCCGTCAAGCCAGTTTCGGCAAAAATTGCCTTGCGAATATCCTGAGCGATCAAAGTGGCACTGCCAGCAAACAACTCTGAATCACTCACATCCAAGTAGGCTTCGTCGAGTGACAATGGTTCGATTTTATCGGTATAGCGGGCAAAAATTTCACGGATTTGTTTAGAAATATCACTGTAAACTTCCATACGCCCAGGAGCCAAAACTAAATTAGGACAGAGTTTAAACGCATGAGCTGTGGCCATGGCAGAACGCACGCCAAATTGACGGGCAATATAATTACAGGTAGAAATCACTCCACGCCTGTCACTACTGCCGCCAATGGCTAAAGGCACTTCTCGCAAAGCGGGGTTGTCGCGCATTTCTACCGCTGCGTAAAAGCAGTCCATGTCGATATGTATTATTTTACGCATGTTGAAAACATCGAAGAGCCTTAGCTCTGTGTGCAGAAAGACTGAATAAATATACTGTATAAACCACTGTATACTTAGTCAATTTAAAATTTGATGAAAGGTAAATAACAAAAAGCCCCTAAGCTGGTTTAACAGCTTAGGGCCTTATTATTGATTATCAGAATCTAACGTTTATAAAGAGTTTAAAAACGCCAAAACTGCGGCTTTATCACCTGAGTTAAGGCTTTCAAAAGCGACTCTTGATGCCGCAGATTCGCCACCATGCCACAACACAGCTTCTTCAATAGTACGTGCACGACCATCATGCAAATAACTATGTTCCGGTGTGCATATTTCATTGCCTTGGCCTCCGATAGGATTGGTTACGCCGGCCGTCACACAAGCTGACAACCCTAAACCCCATAACGGCGCAGTACGCCATTCGGCACCACTGGCCTGCCCTTCAGCCAAGGAATCAGCTAAACCTTCCCCCATATCATGCAATAGCAAGTCAGTATAAGGATGGATGGTTTGACTTCTTAACTCCGATAAAGGATGGAATTCACTGGTTTGTAAAGTATCAGTATGACAACCCACACAACCAATGTTGGAGAACAGGGCTTTACCTTGTTGAACTTGCGTACTATCAATATCACGTTGTGCGCGCACGCCCAACAATGAAATATATTTACTCAGTTCATCCAGGTGTTTGTCGGAAACTTCTGAACCTGCAACTCCACAAGTCGTTTGCGCAGAACCACAATCTGGCTCAGGCAATATGCTATTCATAACACCCATATCATTGTTAAAGGCAGTGGCTACCTGATGTTTGATACTAAAAGCCGCAGCTTTATAACCAAAGCGGCCTAAACGGGTTTCACCAGTCTGTGGATCTAATGTGCGTTGGGCGCGACCTGAGATCCCATCATCATCTAGATCATCAGCGTCTTCCATGGCGATGATGGCCGATTCAGGAATGGCTTCTAACAAACCTAAACCCACCAGTTGTGGCGCTATACGTGCCGAAAACTGTGCAGGTGTAGCTTTACTGAATTGGTAATTTGGTGAGCGTAAACCGTTGTTCTCGGTCCACGAAGCAATAGATACATTGCCTTCTCCTTGGGTGTTGTTATCAATACCGACATTTTTGGGTTGCAAGATACGACCAATATTAGCATCCGGCGCGCCGCTAATATCACCGACTTTGAACACCCACTTATCTAATGACTCACCAATAGCAACTGGTGCAGCGCGACCATTACGGACGTGGCAACCTGCACAGCTCTCATTAACGTAGTGAGTACCTGCTTTGCCTACAACTTCATTAAATATGCCATTCTCACCACCGTGTTCATCATGTTGTCCATTAATAAAACTGCTGTGATGCACCCGACGACCTTCTACAAATACCTGACCATTTACATTCGACAAGTTAGTGGCCATTTGCATAAAGTGATTGTCTGGCTCATTGGTGTAGTTATAAGGCAAAGTGGTTTTACCGCCTAACCAGGCAGACTGATCAATAGGATAAGAGTCTTCACGCTCTGAGGCTAAATCACCAAAAGTACCGACAGTTTTCCACGGCACCATACCTTGCCCTACAATGTACAAGTAGGTAGTACCGTAGTAGTTTTCGCGACCTTCAGGCGGCGCATCAAGGAACTGGCTGACTTCCACTTCCATACGTTGACCTACCTCTAAAGGCAACATTCCGTTTGAAGCACTCCAGTTTAGCGGGCGATAATCCTCAATCACTACACGGTAACGGTATTGATCCCCAACATTACTGATTTTATTAAAGTTAAAATCGTAACTACCGTTATCAACCTCTACTACCGCGCCGCCACCAAAGTAGTTACCGTGATATTCGGCTACTGTGCCTAAACCGCGGTACCAAGCTCTGAACTCACGAGCGCCTAGTTTCCATTCAGTAATAAAATTAACCTCGATGGTGGAGCCACCTTTAGCCACATAATCGACAAATTCAAATTGTGCAGTACGGTGAGTCCAATAATGTGAAAGGTAATGATCGTAAATTTGGAACTGATCTTCTTTGGCATGACGATCTCGGCCACGGTCGGCAAAGCGTGTGACTAAAGCATCACCCCGGTCAAAGGAGATAGGTTGCTCTAACGTTGTGCTACCACTATATAAGGGCGTAATGTCGCCAATATTGATACTGTAAGCAACCAGATGCCACACACCACCTAAACCATCGCCGTTGGTATCGCCAGCGGCCAAATCACCACTGTAAAAATACAAAGGACGGTCGTTATGGGTAGCTTGGATGCTGCCATCGTCACGAGTAATTGTGCTTAAACCCGCTACACCAGAAGCTACACCGTCAGCCACTAATAGCGGCGGCCAGTTGGTGGCGCAGCCATCATTACAAATACTGCCGTCAACAATGGGTAAATCATTGTCAAACACGTAGAGAGCAAAACCTGCGCGCGGAGAGCCGTAACCACCCACTAAAATATCATTAATCGACGATACTTCGCTGACCGATTGCACTATGGGGCAGCCTTGCGCATCAACTAAGCTGTTAGCAGGGGTTGCTGGGCATTGGTCAAACTCATCAGCCACGCCATCATTATCAGCATCGTCAATGGGGATTAAGGCACAACCATCAGCATCTACATCAACACCAGGTGCGGTATTGGGGCAAAGATCAACATCATCCAGTACACCATCATTATCACTGTCGCCGATAACTACAATGGTACAGCCGTTGGCATCAACTTCATCACCTGCTGGTGTATTAGGGCAATTATCAAAAGGATCTCCCACTCCATCACCATCGGTATCAGCAGACAAATCATTACCTACAATATAAGTAGCGATAGGAGAATCAATTACCGGGCCACTATCTTGTAAATAGGTAAAGTTGTAGCTGATCACATCACCACTGGTCAGATTGCCAAGGTTATAGGTATTGCGTGAGCCAGCATTTTGCATACGCAGATTTTGTTGACCACCTCCGTTAAGGCGATAATGCACATCGGCCCAACCCACAGTATTCACATAAAATACCACTGCATTGGCACTAAATTGCTCTATACCTGTGACACTGCCAGTAACAATGGCACAACCTGCGGCATTCACTGGTGTACCTGCAGGTGTACCTGGACAGGCATCAACATTGTCATACACACCGTCACCATCGCTATCAACATTGGCCACAAGGGTACAGCCGTTTTCATCGACTGCAGTACCCGCGGGAGTATTAGGGCATAAATCATCACCGTCTAACACCCCATCACCGTCGGTATCTGTTGCTGCTGAAGAACCTAAATAGGCTATATCGTCAAAATAAAAAGTCCAAGCCGCAGCATTACCGGCGGCATCGCCCATTATACCCAGATCATAAATAAGGGTAATTTGACTAAGACTGCCGGTAACTCCCGTAAAATCAAAGGGCAAGACCTCCCAGCCGCTGCCGCTATGGGCCACGTTGCGTTCTTGATTTAATCCTTCGAGTTTAAACAGTACGTTAACTGCCCGTGCCGACCAGACTTTCATCGTGAAGATAGTGTTATCAATATCCACAGGTGAATCCAGATTTAGCGTCGTGCCCCCCCAATGTTGAGCTGCAAATTTTTGCATTTGTGCTACTTGCACACTGGTATTGGCCGCACTATTTTGTGGATTGGCGATAACCGTTGCCACGCCGCCATCAAAGTTGGTGAAAGTATAACTGGCAGGGCTTGCTTCAAAATCAACTAACAAGGTAGATGAGTCGGCTTCCTCGTCAGTTGCAAAGCCCATATCGTCGTAATAAAAGGTCCAGTTAGCCGGATCAGAATCAGCATTACCCAAAGTGCCCAAATCAAAAATCAAGGTAATTTGGCTGACACCACTACCCACTGCTCCAGCAAAATCAAAATTTAATAGCTCCCAGCCAGAACCACTATGAGCAACGATGCGTTCAACATTCATGCCTTCAAGTTTAAACAGCACATCAACGGCTCGGTCTGACCAGACTTTAAGGCTAAACACTGAATTATCAACATTGATGGCTGAGCTCAAATTCAAGGTAGAGCCACCCCAATGCTGCCCAGCATATTTTTGCATTTTTACCACTTGGGCACTGCTATTACCTGCACCACTATGAGGGTTAGCAACAACTGTGGATACACCACCATCAAAATTGACAAAAACGTAACTTGAGGGCGCAGACTCAAAATCCACTTTAAAACCAGAGGCTGGCGGTGGTGGCTCAACCACTTCCTCAGCCTTGGGATAAGTAATGTCGTCGTAGTAGAAGGTCCAATTATCTGGATTGTTATTGGCATCACCCATCACACCTAAATCAAAGATGATGGTTATTTTACTGACGTTAGTACCCACTGCGCCGGCAAAGTCAAAAATGAGTTCTTCCCAACCCGAACCGCTGTGTGCCACGTTACGTTCGACATTCATGCCTTCAAGCTTAAACAACACATTGACCACTCGGTTCGACCAGACTTTCATCTTGAACACTGTACCATCAACATCAATAGGCGCAGGCAAATCTAAGGTAGAACCACCCCAAGATTGCGCGGCAAATTTTTGCATTTGCACCACTTGTGCACTGATATTGATATCTGTGCTATGTGGGTTAGCTATGACAGTAGAAACACCACCATCAAAGTTATTAAACCCATAAGAGTTAACCGCTTGTTCAAAATCCAGCACCTCGTTTTGTGGCTCCACATAGAAGGCAACATCGTCGTAGAAAAAGGTCCAGTTGCTCGGATTACCTGCAGCATTACCCATGATACCTAAATCAAAAATAACCGTGATTTTTGTTACACCTGTGCCTACTGCACCGCTAAAGTCAAAGGTCAGTTCTTCCCAGCCAGAACCACTATGAGCCACATTGCGCTCAACATTCATGCCCTCTAGTTTAAACAGCACATTGACTGCTCGATCAGACCACACCTTCATGCTAAACAAACTATTATCTACATCGATGGGCGCAGCTAGATTGAAAGTAGTACCACCCCAAGATTGGGCGGCAAACTTCTGCATTTGCACGACTTGGGCACTGGAATTAGCACTGCTACTGTGTGGATTGGCAATGACAGTAGAAACCCCACCATCAAAATTGTTAAAACCATAACTTGCCTGAGTTTGTTCAAAATCCACTAATACCTGTTTATCCAGGCCATTACCCGGCGGAGCTACCTCACCTTCGACAAAAGCCACATTATCGACTCTGAATACTGCACCTTCACCTTGTCCCCAATCAGGAAAAATCATCACCACGTCGATACCGTTTAGGTTAAGTCCACCCCCTGCAAGATTACGTAGCGGAATAGCATAATGCTGCCATTCAGTCGTAGGGGTTTTAATAGTGACAACAGCCTCAGTGGTAGCACCTGCTTGCTCTACTTTAAGATTCCAACTAGCGCTGGTATTGGTAGGCGCGCTGACCAGTTTAAGATCAAATTCTAATACGCCGTTATTTAACATCGGCGAACCATCATAGGGTTTAGGTAGATTAGAAACATTGGTATTAAAACCCACTACGGTAGGTGTTGAGCCGATGGCAAACTCCACCACACCGCCGTGCTCTCCGTCCTCTAACACTACTGCTGGTGTTGAACCACCACAACAATCCCAAGCTGGCCAGCTTTCATGCATCTCATCGGCAAATATCACCAACTCGCGGGCAATACCATCAGAAGGTGGCACCGGCGTAGGCGCTTGACCTTGTTTTAGGGTGCCGCCATTTTGAATTAGCTCATCATAGCCGGGGGTCACCGTGGCACAGCCTTGGCCATTAAGCGGAGAGATTGAACATTCATAAACACGCACATAATCCACTTCAAAGATATTATTTTGATGAAAAGCACTGGGATCAACACCGCCAGTATTAACGTTTTCAGGCCAACTACCACCCACTGCAAAATTTAAGATCAAATGAAATTTTTCATCAAAGGGAGCGGCATTCCACACTACTTCACCATTGATTTCGGTATACCAGCCTTTGTGTGACAAACCATCAGGCTGCCCTTGCCCGTTTACTGTTACTTCAGACTGGCGCTGGGTTGCATACAACACGCCGTCCATATACCAACGCATCTCTCCCTCTTCCCATTCAAGGGCATAAACATGAAAAGCATCCGCTGGGTTTTCTTTATTCGCTAATACATAGTTATGACCGGAATGATCGTTATTCGGCCAGCTTTTACCATAATGCAATGTGCCATATACATCAGTTTGCACCTCGGCAGAACCAGCAGATAAAGGCGCACCGAGGTTAACTGCTTCAAAAATATCTATTTCACCAGAATGTGGCCAACCACCATAAACTTGCTCAGTCGGTAACATCCAAATTGCTGGCCATGAACCTTGACCTCTAGGCGCCTTGGCACGAATTTCAAAACGGCCGTAAGTCCAATCCGCTTTACCTTTGGTCAGCAATTTAGCTGAGCTATAAGGCAATGGTTGTCCCGCTTGTGGCTTAGCCACAATCTTGAGCACGCCATTATCCAAATAAGCATTTTCAGCATTGTCGGTATAACATTGTTTTTCAGCATTGCCACCACCGTTACAATCTAAGGCGTAGCTCCACTTATTCAGGTCAATGTTGCTGCCATCAAATTCATCGTTCCACACCATAGTCCAGTCTGAAGCGTTATTCTGTAGGCTTAAATCAAAAGTGATGGCACCACGGGTAAGCTCAAAAGCAACATTAATGTTAAAAGACTCACCGGCAGCAAGTTGTTCTTTGTTCACTAACAGATAAGGTTGTTCTTCGGTGGTTTGTCCGTCAGCATTGACCACAGGCACAGAGGTATTACCAATGACTAAGTGAAAAGGTCCAGCTAAGGCTGTTGCAGACGTATTTTTGATGGTCACCAATACTTTGTTGGTGCGAGTTACTCGATCAAGTACTGGACGAGAGGAGCTTAAATCAAGCCCCGCGTCAATGGGGCTCCAATCTGCTAACGAAGGAACAGACCAAATAAAACAGAGGCCACAAACGAGACCTCTTAATAAATTAAAGGTTTTCATACTGACATCCTTGTTTAAAATGTTTTGCGACGAACAGCTAGACCAAATAAGCCAAGTGCAAACAGTGCCAAAGATGCGGGAGTCGATGCACCCACCACGGCTTTTTGCTCAGTTAAGCTGACACTACTGATAGACAGGGTGGAACCAAAAAAGTCAGTATCAAACCCTGCAATGCCTAGTAACACCTGAAAATCCAAACTCCAGTTAGTTTGGTTAGCAAAGGAGCTATCAAGCTCAAAAGACAAGTTGTAGTTTTGACTACCATCGATATCGGTGGGTGATACCAAAAACCCAAAATCGCCATGTTGATTGTAATAGTCACTGCCATCAAACAAAGCAATCATGAAATAATCTGCAATAAAATCCTGTTCGTTACTGTTCGATTCGCTAAAGACACTAAAATCCATAGTCAGTAAAAAAGTACTGCTACTTGCACCACTAAGATCGAGATTTTGAAATAGTGTATTGGCTGCGTAATAAACATCGGTATTGGCATAATCAACATTGATTGAAGCTGCGCAATTGGGAGCACTGCCATCAAGAGTGAAGTCATTTGTTCCACCCGCAAAGCCATCAGTATCGGTTTGCCAACCGTTTAAGCTACATGAGTTGGCAAAATCGCCATTGGTAATCATCGCTGCAGACAAAGACCCACTCATAAAAATAACCACTAAACCGCCCAACATTGCCTTCAATTTGTTCATTTATGTATCTCCTGACATATCTTTTTATGTATGCAAAACGCTGTTTGCATTTTGCGAAGCCCTATCAAATCAAAATTGTAAGCGCTTACATTTCTATTGAAAGCGCTTACATATTTTTAACAAACAGAGACTATGCGAAGTTCAAAAAATAATCAATGCTTTGTTTTCCACTCTAAAAACGCATTAAGGTGAACAAAAACAGTCGAAATAACTTGAAGACAATAAATTAAGCTATTGTTTTTTATCAACATAAAAATTTCAATCTTGATTGAAATGTTAATAAATCAAAGTTGCTTATCATGTTAATAAATATCTTATATTGTTAATAAATTAATTTACGAGCGGGATATCTACGTAGTTGGCCATGGAAATACATAAACGTATAAAAAAACTACTGCACCAAAACTCTTAAAGAGTTTTGGGGGCAGCGACCTGAGAGGCAATAGTTGCCAAAATATTTGAAGTACGACTTGAGTCGTGAGACAACTCCCAAATCATCACACCTGAGCCATGTTTAAGTGCCAATTCAGTTTTGGCTTGTAAAGTAACTAAACCGTTGTAAGTAATGTAGTCACAACCTGCACACAAATTACCCATGACATCCTGTTGCAAAATGTCACTACCATACAAAGCAACCAGATCTTTAATAGCGTAATCACTCCGATACTGGCCAAAGCCATAGCCGTAAAAAGGTAATCCCAACACTAACTGTTGTTTAGTTAAACCTCGGTGGAGCCATAGCTGCACATCCTGCACTGCTTGCTGATACGTAGAATGTTCAATACCAGCTTGCCCCCAACTAGGACCAATAGCGTCATACGACATGATATTCACAAAATCAAAATAAGAGATCGAATCTATCGGGATCATGCCCCCCTCATAAGAGGCGGTGGCACTTGTTAATAATTTACCTTGAGGTTTTAATTGGGCCGACAGCGCCTGAATAAAAGGCGTGTAATTACCTGCATTATCAATTTGAGTCAGCAAAATCCCTTCAAGATCTATATCCAAACCATCAAGGTTTAAGTCTGTCATCAAGTTGATTAATTTGCTGACCAGTTGTGGGCGATTTTCACTCTGTAATAAGCGGTGCCAATCCCCTGAACAACTAGGGATCACCCCGCCCGCCAACGACATCAATACTTGAACTCCTGCTTGATGGGCACGTTCTACCACCTCACGTATTTCATCACCTTTGACATGCTCTGTGCTGTATCCAGGCATACACAATAAATTTTCATTAAGTAGAAAATCCCCCTCGGCATTGGGATTAGCAAAAGATAAATTAAGGTGAGTTAGATTATGCAAATCCACATTTTTAATACTTTCAGTTAGTCCCTTATAACCTGGTAAGTAACCCACTACACGTGGTTTGGTAGCAGTTTCAAGCGTATGTAACCGTGCTGATGAATAATCACGGGACACCACATTGCCTGAATTACCAAACCAACCAGAATCTCCTGTAACAGGCTGATTTAACGCAACTATATGTAACTGGCCCTCTGCAACAAAGGCATTAGCATCGTCTTCGACATAACATTGCAATTCATTATTACCTCCGCCAGCACAGTTAGTTTCGTATTGCCATTTACTCCCATCGATTGCCTTACCATCAAATTCATCGGCCCACACGAGTTGCCATTTACCACCTTGGCTAATTTGACTATTTTGTTCCGCAGGACGGCATACTTCGGGCACCAGATTGGTTTGAGGACTAGGCTGCTGAGCTGGTCTCTGAAGTGGTATATCTGATGAGGTTCCACCACAGGAAATCAATAATGTCGCTAAAACTAAAATCAAAAATATTTTCATTTGGTTCTCAAATTGTGCAAAAAAGTTAATCGCGGTGCCGTTATGCAAGATATAAAAACTTAATACATCCCCTGCAAAAAAATTGCCTAAGTCACACTGCACTAGAATATTTGTGAACCACATTAGAAGCCGATGACAACGCTGTCAAATTATTTACTGATAAAAATAATTCAACAATATAAAACCGTAAGGGCCATCCGTTAAGGATGGCATTTGGATTTATTTGCTATAAGTCCTTTAGTACCTAATTACCTTTTCAATTATTGGTAATTATCAAAATAAAAACGCCACATGTGCAAAAAGTTGTTGATTTAATAAGCACATCAGTGTTAAAAAATAACATTATCTCAACTTTATTAGTGTTAGTTAGTAACTTTTAAAATTATTCTTTAGGTAAACTTGTTGATGCAAGTCGTCGTTTTAACCAAAAATGACAACGGTGTCAGACGAACACTTTACGAATATTATTATTAATAGAAAACCAAAATATATAAAAAATACTGAGGGTGAAACATGTCTAACAATTTTAAGAAAAAACGTCTAGTCATTGCAGTATCTGCGGCTATTTCTTGTGCATTCTCGGCATCAGTTTTTGCACAAGAAACAGCCTCTGCAACGCAAAATTTAGATGACTCTACAGAAACAATCGAAATTCGCGGTATGCGTAACAGCATTCAAACAGCGCAAGATTTGAAAAAATTAGCTGATACAGTAAAAGACGTTATTACTGCCTCAGACATTGGCGCACTGCCAGATAGCTCTGTTACAGAAGCACTACAACGTGTGCCGGGTGTAACCATTGAGCGTTTTGCTTCATCTGATGATCCTAAACATTATGCCGATGAAGGTACTAGCGTGTTGGTGCGTGGTTTGGATCGGGTGCGCAGTGAAATTAATGGCCGTGACTCTTTCAGTGCTAATCCATGGGGCGGACTCAGTTATGAAGATTTTCCTGCTGAATTGTTAGGTGCAGTAGAAGTGGTAAAAAACCAAACTGCTGATCTTATTTCTGGTGGTATTTCGGGTACCGTTAATTTAATTACGCGTAAACCTTTTGATTCTGATAAACGTTTAATTTCTGTAAGTGCACAAGCCAATTACGGTGATTACCGCGAAGAAACCACTCCCTCGTTTTCTGCACTTTTTTCTGATAATTGGGATACCGATGCGGGTAAGTTTGGTTTATTGGTTGCGGCGTCTCAGTCTGAATTTAAAACTCGTGGTGATGGTTTTGGTTTAGGCAATTACCACAGCCGTGGTCCGGTTGATACTTTTTCCTACGATGAATGGGGCACGCCCAGCCCAGGCGTTAACGCTGGCCAATATTCTAATCCTTGTATTCCTGGGGATCCAGGTTGGCGCGCTTGTGGTCCCGGTTTTGAAGATACGGTTCAGTATACTGCCACTGACGCCGCCAATTATGTTCCTGAATTTGATGGACAAGCCCTTGAAGGCCAACCCGATGGCGTAACTTGGTTTGCACCAGCGAGTTATACCATGACATCTGCAGAAAATGATCGTAAACGCCAAGGTTTTACCGCGTCATTACAATGGCAGAGTGTGGATGAAAAGATTACCGCTACCTTAGAACATATTAGTTCTAAAGCATCTCTAGATTGGCGTGAACGTGTCGTTGCCTCTGGTGATCGTGGCTTTTTGTCCTTCACACCTAATACTATTCAATGGTTTGATGAAAGTGATGAAGGCCGTCCATTAACAGTAGATAGTAACGGCTATGTCACCTCAGGTGTAGGCCGTGCAAATGAGCCAAATGTTCCTCTGCAGTTCCGCTCTCGTTACAACTTCAATGAAAACACTGTTCAAGACACTTCATTAAATGTCGTGTTTAAACCTACCGATCGTTTAACCGCGGTAGTGGATTATCAGTATGTTGATTCTGATCAAACTGTGCACAACAACGGCATGACTTCCATCATGAATGGCAATCAAACCGCTATAAATGCGCCGTTTTTCTTGGATTTACGCGGTTCAAATCCAACTCTTGAGTATTTAAGTGCCAATACTTCTACTCCGCCAGACGTCGAAGCCAATACCGCCCCTATTCTGCGATTAGGTAGCGGCATGCAACAAGAAGAGTTTAATGAAGCTAAGGCTAATACCTTTAAGTTAGATCTAGAGTACAAACTAGATGGAGCGTTTACCGCCATTAAAACCGGACTCTATCTTTCCAAGAAAGAGTTGACCGTACGTAATACTGAATACGAAGGATGGCAAGCCTTAGGTACGCCATGGGTTGCACAAAACTCCTACAATGCGTCTCCACAAGTGGTGCCCGAATTATTTGAACGTATTAGTTTTGCTGACCACAATGATGGCAGTACGCTAATGGGAGCTTATAACAGCTTTTTGTTTCCGCGTATGGATTTGGTACAAAATTACGCACAATCCTTACGAGATGGTTGTGGTACATGGAATGCCGTGGGAAATGCAATGGATGGCAGCGGCACTTGTGCGGTGCCCTATGCAGACTTAGCTGATCGTACTTTCAGTCATTTTGCGCCGCGTCATATTAGTTCAAGTAGCACTGAACGTAATGAGTTTTATGTACGTGCCGATTTTGATGTTGAGATGTCTGATGTACTAGTCAAAGGTAATTTTGGCTTACGTTATGTTAGTTACCAGCTTGAATCGACTGGAGGGATCAATTTCCCCTCAACGGCTAGACGTGGCACCGATGAAGCAGGTTCGCTTTACCAAGTTATGTTGAATCAATACCCGAGTATTTTTGCCTTCGCTTCAGGCGAAGCTATCTCTAGCACCATAGATGGGACAGATTATACAACTGTACTGCCTAGCTTAAACCTGAGCTTCGGCCTTACTGACGAGTTTGTGGTGAGATTTGGCGCGTCTAAAGGGCTTTATTATCCAAGTCTGGTTGATTCGGCTAACAAAATGGTGCTGAACCTGGATTATCAACAGGTACTACAGGATCCTAATGAAGCCAGAGATGACACCACTAACCCCGTTATTGATCTAAAAAACATTGAAATCAGTGCTAATGCCCGTAACGCTTTCTTAGAGCCAGAAGAATCGGTTAACTTGGATTTAACCGCTGAATGGTACTTTGCGCCTGCCGGTTCGTTGACCCTTGGTTTGTTCCATAAAAAACTGTCGAACATCATTCGTAATAAACAATTTGCCACTGAAGTCGAAGTGGATGGCACTAGCTTCCCTGTGTCTGCTTATGGTCCAGATAACACAGGTTCGGGCACCATTCGTGGTTTCGAGCTTTCGTATACTCAGTTTTACGATATGTTACCCGGTTTATGGAGTGGTTTAGGTACACAGTTTAACTATACCTACATCGACCAAAACGGGCTGGAAGATCCTAATACCAATCCTACTCAAGCACTGCAATTTAACGGTGCTGGTGTGCCGATCCTAGACAATCGTAATACCTTTAGACAGTTTACTGACTTGCCATTACAGGGTTATTCAGACCAAAACTTTAATATTGTAGGCATGTATGAGAAAAACGACATTTCGTTCCGTTTAGCTTATACATGGCGGTCAGAATACTTGTTGACCTTACGTGAGTCGGAAGAGTTTGTGCCGGCCTATTCAAAGGCCCAGGGCATGATGGATGCAAGCTTCTTTTATGCGATAAACGAGCAACTAAAAGTCGGCTTACAAGTTAATAACGTACTGGGTACAGATACCCAAACCCAATACCAACAAAATCAGGAAGGCACCTTAACTGATGCATTTACTTTCATGACAGACCGTCGTTATGCCTTAACGGTTAGAGCGACTTTTTAATCGTTAAACATAGTGAATGCAAAAATAGAAACTGCGTAGTAGCAATGCTACGCAGTTTTTCTTTGTTTTTAAGCACCAATTTTGTACTTTAAACCAACAACTAAATGTTAGTCTGGCACGATGAGATGATGATTAAACTAACGACAGTTTCACGATGCAAAACACACTAAAATCACTCTGTATTGTTGGTGGTGGCACCGCGGGTTGGATGGCCGCAACCTTATTATCGAGTATCCTAAGGGGCAGCAAGATCCAGATCACGGTGATTGAATCCCCAGATATCGCCACCATTGGTGTAGGTGAGTCTACCGTACCGTCCATACTGGAGTTTATCCAAGCTAGTCAAATTAACCTTAAAGAATTTATCCAAGCTACCTCTGCCACATTTAAATTAGGTATTCGCTTCGACGATTGGCACGCACCTAACCAAAGCTACTTTCATCCTTTTGGTAAAGTGGGCAAAGATATTAATGGTTTTGATTTCTATCAGGCCTGGTTAAAGTCGCAGGCTGACGGGCAAACAATACCTTGGCTTGCTTATTCCCCGGCTGCGGTAATGGCCGAACATGAGCGCTTTATGTTGCGGCCCCAACAATCTCAAGATTGGGTATTAGCCAGCTATGCCCATGCCTTTCACTTAGATGCGGTGCTCGTTGCAAGGTATCTGCGCGAACTTTGCCAGCAACGTGGGGTAACAAGAATTGAAGCAACAGTAAAAAACGTTATTGTCGATAAAAAAGCCTTTATTCGCAGCGTAAAGTTGGATAACGGGGCGACGGTGGAAAGTGAGTTTTTTATTGATTGTACTGGCTACTCTGGGCTTTTGATTGAAAAATCCTTAAAGGTGGGCTTTGAGGATTGGTCTGACTATTTACCTTGTGATCGCGCTGTAGCGCTACAAACAACTAATACGGCTAATCCCGTCCCCTATACTGTAGCAACCGCTCGTGAAGCAGGCTGGACATGGAAAATCCCTTTGCAAAACCGTACTGGTAACGGTTATGTATATGCTAGCCGTTTTTGCAGTGATGAAGAAGCTATCAATACCTTACTAAAAAGTGTGAGTGGTACCTTGCTTAATGAACCAAGGATCATTCCTTTTACTACCGGTAAGCGGAAAAAAATCTGGCATAACAACTGTTTAACCTTAGGACTTGCCAGCGGTTTTTTAGAGCCCTTGGAATCTACCGCGATTCATTTAGTGTATAAAACCCTAGTGCATTTTATTAAACATTTTCCTGATAGGGATTTTGACACTGATAACGAACAACGCTTTAACCAACTAATCGATGCCGATTACCTAGAGATCCGCGATTTTATTATTTTGCATTATTCTACTGCAGGCCGTGACGATACTGAGTTTTGGCGTTGGTGCCAAACGATGCCTGTGCCTGAATCCTTAAGTGAAAAGATCCGTCTATTTAAACAAAGAGGATTGTTAGATCATACTCAAGGTCAGTTTTTTAGCAGTGATAGTTGGTGTTCTATTTTAGAAGGCATGAAAATACGCCCACAAAAATATCATCCCTTGCTCGACGCTTTTGATAGCCAAAGTTTAGCTACGACACTCAATAAAAATGTGCAAGATATCCAAACGGCAGTGCTAAAAATGCCCAATCACCATGATTATATTCAGGCGCACTGCTCTGCAAATTCAAATATGAAGACGTGATAACCGAGCCATGACGACATACAAAACTATTGCAGAATATGCCACATTAAGTCCTCAGCAATTTTTTGCAGAGATTGCGCCGGCACAACTACCGATAGTGATACGTGGATTTGCGAGTAATTGGCCATTAGTCGCTGCTGCGCAACAATCGCCAGCTGATTTTGTTGCCTATCTTAATCAGTTTTATACAGGTAAAAAAACCAAAATGGTGGTGGCGCCGCCCTCTGCCAACAAACGTTTTTATTACAACGATGAGATGACAGATGTAAATTATTTGAGTGGGGAAGAGCGTATAGATTTGTTTTTAGGTCGCTTGTTAGAGCTAATCGATAGAGAAGTTTATCCAGCTATTTCCATGCAAAACACCCTCACGAGTGAGATATTACCGGGTTTAGTGGATGAAAATCGCTCGGCATTTTTCCCAGAATTAGAGCCTCGTTTATGGGTAGGCAACGAGGGCATTGTTAGCGCCCATTATGATGGTTCGGATAATGTGGCTTGTGTTATCGCCGGGCGTCGACGTTTTGTGCTGTTTCCACCCGAGCAAACTGGCCATTTATACCCCGGTCCACTTAACTTTACCCCAGCCGGTGCACCTACCAGTTTGGTTGATTTAAACAAGCCTGATTTTGACCGCTTTCCACTGTTCAAACATGCCCTGGCTGAAGCCTACAGTGTTGAATTAGGCCCTGGTGATGGGATTTTTATTCCTATGTTGTGGTGGCATCATGTTGAATCCTTGGAAAAAGTGAACGCCTTAATGAATTACTGGTGGACAGGCTCATCAGCACCAAACTCAATGTCGCCGAGTCCCATTGATAGTTTGAACTTGGCATTGCTGGCCATGCGAGATCTAAGCCCTTTACAACGCAATGCCTGGCGCAATATGTTTGATCACTATTTATTTCAGCAAAACCCAGACTCGACATCACATCCGAAGGCTTACATTCCCGAACATCAACTGCATTTACTCGGTGAAATATCAGATGACTACGCAAAAACCGTCAAAGACTACTTTATAAAAAAGCTTCAAAAGTAAAGATGAGAAATTATTAATGGTAAATACCTATGTTAGAAAGTAAGGGCAAACCTAAAAAAATCCTGATTGTGGGCGGTGGCACCGCAGGTTGGATGGCAGCTAACTTGTTGGCAACTAAGTGGCAAGACACTGAGATTTGTTTAGTGGAGTCAAAAGACATCGGCATTATTGGCGTCGGAGAAGGTAGTACTCCTCACTTAAAGTTGTTTTTTGATGCCATTAATGTGGCGGACTCTCAGTGGATGCCACGCTGTAACGCGACTTACAAAAATGGTATTACTTTTGATGGTTGGTCAACAGTGAAGGGTTTTGAGTCTTACTTTCATCCCTTTGCAGCGCAAACTGACGATGTATTCACCGTACCGCTTTTTTTCAAAAATATTCAAGCGCGCATGCAAGGTTATAAAGTTGATGCCCACCCCGATAAGTACTTTTTAGAAAGCTATTTAGCCGCAAACAAACTAGGCCCGTTGCCAAATGACACTTTTCCTTTTGGGCTTGCTTATGGCTATCACTTTGATTCCGCTCTGCTTGGGCAATTTTTAGCAGAACATGCTCAAAGCCTTGGTGTTAAAAGAGTATATGGCACCGTCACTAAGGTAAGTCAGAACAATCATGGCGAGCTAAACGCGGCAATACTCAGCGATGGCACCATGATGGAGGCAGACTTTTTCATCGATTGTTCGGGTTTTAATTCTTTATTGATACAAAAAACCTTGAAGGTCGGCTATCGGAGTTTTAAAGAGTGTTTGTTCAATGATGCAGCTGTAGTGATGCCAAGTGTCATTTCCCAAGAGCTACCAGTAGAAACCAAAGCTACTGCCTTGTCTAACGGTTGGGCCTGGCAAATTCCGCTTAGAAATCGTTTTGGCAATGGTTATGTGTTCAGCAGTGACTACATTGATGCAAATCAAGCTGAGACAGAGCTGAGGCAACATTTGGGCTTATTGCACAGCGACGTTGAAGCTCGCCATTTAAAAATGCAAGTAGGGCGAGTTGAAAAGCATTGGTACAAAAATTGTCTGGCCGTTGGGCTAGCACAAGGTTTTATCGAACCTTTGGAAGCAACCGCAATTGCCTTGTCCTTTAATACCATTGCGCAATTTATGCAGTATTTTCAGCAAGGTCAGTTTAGCAATCAATTTGAAGATGCTTTTAACCAAGATATTAATAGCAGATTTGATGGCATCAAAGACTATGTGGTGTGTCACTACAAAACCAATCAACGCAGGGACACTGCCTATTGGCGCGATAATGCGGCCAATAACAAAATATCAGACACCCTAAATAGAATCATCCAGCTGTGGCAGCACAGCCCTGATTTTGCTGGTGATATGCAAAGGTCTAAGTTGATGGGGAGTTATCAAGCTAAATCATGGGCCTGCATGCTTGCCGGTTACGGTGTATTTCCGCCAACAAGCAGTGACCCTTCGATTGATTATTCAATGCATCAACACGAGATCGATGCCTTGAATGATTTTATTAGACGTTGTGGCTTAAACTTTAAGAGCCACAACGAGCTCCTGAGTAACTAGCTAAAGCGTTAACAAAAAGGCTTATAAGTCGGGACTTAGAGGATCTGGTTTTTCTTCCATTCATTCAGCTTGTCTTGGCGCAGCTCTTCACGTTCTAGACGCGCTTTTTTGCGATCACAGGGTTCAGGGCAATCACAGGCTTTAGCTATACCCAAAGCCCCAAGTCCACCACAACTTCCGCTAATGGTTTTTTTTTGCATCCAATAACCTACCGACATGGCGCCAACGACAACCACAAAAAATATAAAAGCGAGAATAAAGGTACTCACACTATGACTCCTACTTAATGAATGGTAACTATTTGGCTAAACTGGCTACTAGTATACTCTTTAAAACTATCGGCTTCTTTGGTTATCAGTAAAACCGCAAGTTGATTTAGTTCTGCTACTGCCAGAGCCTTATCCTTACCCATGATACTAAGTGCCGTAGCAAGTCCATCAGCTGTCATCGACGAAGGGTGCACCACGGTTACCGAGACTAGGTTATGGGTAATAGGCGAACCCGTTTCTGGATTAATCAAATGAGAATATCGTTTACCATCGTTTTCAAAATAAATACGGTAATCACCTGAAGTAGCAACCGCGTTATTACCTACACTGATAATCCGTTCAACCGCGCGCTCAGTCGTCACAGGTTTTTCAATCGCGACACGCCAGTCTTTGCCACTGGCTTTTTGGCCAGACAAACGCATTTCACCGCCTATTTCCACCAAATAGTTAGTGATGTGCTGCTCTTCCAGTACTTGCGCTACACGATCAACGCCATAACCTTTAGCTATGGTCGATAAGTCAACGTACAACATGGGATCGGTTTTTTGTGCCCAACTTTCACCTAAAGTAAGTTTATCCAAGCCAATATGTGCTTTTGCTGCATCGACCTGCTCTTGTGTCGGTACTTTTTCCGGTCTAGCTTGTGGACCAAAACCCCATAGATTAACTAATGGGCCCACAGTCACATCGAGTAAACCCTCACTTAACTCACCTAATCTTTTAGCTTCTTGCATGACCAGCAAAGTCTGAGGAGACAATTCAAATACATCCGTACTATGCCATTGGTTGAAACGTGAAAGCTCAGAATCTTTGATATAAGTCGACATTAGTTGGTTAACTTCAACTAATACCACATCGATTTTTTCCTGTAAGTCAGCTGGCTTAATGTCGGCTGAATTTATAAACTTAACGTTGTAGGTTGTGCCCATTGTGGGGCCACTTAAATGAAATTCAGATTCTGGTGGGGGGCTACAAGCCAGCACTAAAGTCAGAAATAGTGCGCTTATCAATAATCTTAAACAGCTTTGCATAATTGTTCCGCTAAAAATTGTCAGCTAAAGGTCGAATAATAAAAAAGGGGCCTTAGCCCCTTTTTTGTGTCCTGATAATCAGGGTATACACTTTGATTAAACTTACTTAACCACCAAAATCATCAAGCATAATGTTTTCGTCTTCCACACCCATTTCTTTGAGCATGTTAATAACGGCCGCATTCATCATAGGAGGTCCACACATATAGAACTCACAATCTTCTGGTGCTGGGTGATCTTTCAGATAGTTTTTCAGCAATACCTGATGGATAAAGCCTGTATACCCAGTCCAATTATCTTCTGGTTGAGGATCAGACAAGGCCACATGCCAAGTAAAGTTGTCATTTTCTTTAGCTAACATATCGAAATCTTCAACATAGAACATTTCGCGTAATGAACGAGCACCGTACCAGAACGTTATCTTACGATCGGTTTTAAGACGACGTAATTGGTCAAATATGTGCGAACGCATGGGTGCCATACCTGCACCACCACCCACAAAGACCATTTCTGCTTTAGTTTCTTTAGCAAAGAACTCACCAAATGGACCAGAAATAGTCGCTTTATCGCCTTTTTTCAAACTCCAAATATAAGATGACATTTTACCCGCTGGCAAAGTCAGGTTATTAGGTGGCGGCGTAGCAATACGCACGTTCAACATAATAATGCCTTCTTCTTCTGGGTAGTTAGCCATTGAATAGGCGCGGATCGTTTCTTCATCGACTTTAGATTCAATGTTGAAAAATCCAAAACGCTCCCAATCGCCACGATACTTATCTGGAACTTCAAATTCTTTATATTTAACATGGTGAGCAGGGGCTTCAATTTGAATATAACCGCCAGCTTTGAAAGGTACACTTTCACCATTTGGAATTTTCAGTTTAAGTTCTTTGATGAAAGTTGCTTTGTTATCATTAGAGATAACTTCACAATCCCATTTTTTAATACCAAAGATCTCTTCTTCTAGCTCAATTTCCATGTCTTGTTTAATGGATAATTGGCAAGATAAACGACAACCGTGTTTGGCTTCTTTTTTACTAATATGATCAAGCTCAGTTGGCAAAATTTCGCCGCCGCCTGACTTAACATCAACACGACACTGACCACAAGAACCACCGCCGCCACAAGCAGACGATACAAAAATACCGTTATTTGCTAAGGCGCCAAGTAATTTGTCACCGGGCTGTGCAGTAATACGTTTATTGGGGTCACCATTAATGGTGATGGTAATTTCACCTTCAGGCACCAACTTGGATTTAGCGAACATAATGATCGCTACCAAAGCCAGTACGATGATGATAAACATGCCAACACCAAGATATATTTCAGATGGATTCATTTATTAAATACTCCTACTCAGTGTGGGTTACAGCGAAATGCCGGTGAACGATTGAAAACCAAGGGCCATTAAACCCGCGATCATAAACACCGAACCCAGTCCTCTGATACCCTCAGGCATATCAGCGTACTTAAGTTTTTCACGCACAGCAGCCATTAAGGTAATGGCAATAGCCCAACCTAGACCACTACCAATGCCATAAACTATGCTTTCACTAAAGTTGTATTCACGTTGAACCGCAAAAGCCACACCACCAAAAATGGCGCAGTTAACCGTAATCAATGGCAAGAAGATACCTAAAGCGTTGTAAAGCGCAGGGAAAAACTTGTCTAAAGTCATTTCCAATACTTGTACTAACGCAGCAATGACGCCAATGAAAGTCAAGAAATTCAAAAAGCTTAAATCAGCTTCTGGAAAACCTGCCCATGCTAAAGCGCCAGGTGCCAAGATATTAACGTAGATGACTTGGTTAACCGGTACTGAAATCCCCAAAACTACGACAACTGCTACACCTAAACCCATGGCAGTTTTGACTTTTTTCGATACGGCCAGAAAGGTACACATACCCAAAAACAATGACAGAGCCATGTTCTCAATGAACACGGATTTTACGAATATACTAATGTAATGTTCCATGTGTTACCCCTTTGGCTCGACTTGTGCTGGACGAATAGTACGGATCACCCAAATTAAACCAGCAATCAAAAAGAATGAGCTGAAAGGTAATATCAATAAACCATTACCTTGGTACCAGCCACCATTTTGCACAAGAGGCAGAATTTCAAAACCCAACAGTGTACCGAAACCAGCCAATTCTTTAATAGTACCGATAATGATCAATACCAAAGAATAACCAAGGCCGTTACCGATACCGTCTAGAAACGACATAAAGGGTGGACTCTTCATGGCGTAAGCCTCAGCTCGACCCATTACGATACAGTTAGTAATAATCAAACCTACAAACACCGATAACTGTTTGGATATTTCGTAAGAATAGGCCTTCAAAATTTGGTCTACTACGATTACCAATGACGCAATAATGGTCATCTGGATAATAATCCGCACACTAGATGGAATTTGCTTACGAATAAGGGAGATAAATAAGTTAGAAAACGCCGTAACTGTGGTCAAGGCCAAGCCCATGACCAAAGCAGTTTCTAATTTAGTAGTAATTGCCAGTGCCGAACATACGCCCAGAACTTGCAATGCGATAGGGTTATTGTCCAGAAGTGGCCCGAACAGTACCTTTTTCATTTCTTTAGTTTCAGCCATTGTACGAAGCCCTTATGATTTCCAAGTCTGGTTTTTGAGGAAAGGTCCATAACCATTATCACCTAGCCAATAATTCAAGGTGTTTTGCACACCGTTACTGGTTAGGGTTGCACCTGATAATGCATCGACCACATAGTCGCTGGATGAGTCAGCATTTTTCTTAACTTGAATAGCCACTTCGCCATCATTGAAAAGTTTTTTGCCATCCCACTGCTTTTTCCAGCTTGGGTTTTGTATTTCGCCGCCTAATCCTGGGGTTTCTTTTTGTTTGTAGTACACAAGTTCACGTACGGTATTGCCATCAACATCAAGGGCTAAATAACCATACATCATGTCCCACAAACCGCTGCCATGTACCGGCAGGATAATACGCGTTACTTGACCAGCATCATCTTTAACTAAAAAGACATTAGCTACGCTCGAACGATATTGAAAACCCACATTGCTGTTTTCAACTTTAACGCTGTATTTATCTTGTTTGGCCGCTTTGTACATATCAAAGTCTTTAGCCACTTCAACATACTCACCCGTACTCAAATCAATAAAACGTTCTTCTACGTATTTATCGTAAGCACCAGCAATATCTCCTGCGGCCACTTCTACCAAACCAGCCGCTTCAATAATGTTGGACTGCTGATCTAATTTAGCGTTAGTTTCTTGTAAGCTGCGTAAACCAACTGCCGAACCTGACACGATAATTGAACAGACCAAACAAACGGCGACGACAACACCTAGTGTTTTACCTAAAGTTTCTTTTTTAGCCGACACGAGCGATCCTCCGTTTTATATTGTTTTGAGCGACAAAGTAATCAAACAAAGGTGCCCACAAATTCGCAAACAATATTGCTAACATCATACCTTCAGGGAAGGCCGGGTTGAGTACACGGATCATGACACACATAGCGCCAATCAAAATACCGTAAGCCCATTTACCTTGATTGGTGAAAGAAGCTGATACCGGATCGGTCGCCATAAAAAACATACCAAAGGCAAAACCACCCGTAACCAAATGCCAATACCAAGGCATTGCAAACATATGGTTTGTATCACTACCTACAAAGTTAAGTAATAAACTAAACGCTGCGCCCCCCAATAAGACACCCAGCACGATACGCCAAGAAGCGATACGTAAATAAATGATAAACAAGCCACCTAGCATAATCGCCAGAGTTGATACTTCACCCATGGAACCTTGGATATTACCAAAGAAGGCATCCCACCAGTTTGCATCTAAGCTCCAGCTTTGTGCTTCAGCAGCGGCTTTGCTCAACCATGTTGCGCCAGAAAAACCATCTACTGCAGTCCAGATAGCATCACCTGAAATTTGCGCTGGATAAGCGAAATACAAGAAAGCACGACCTGATAAGGCAGGGTTTAAGAAGTTACGACCTGTGCCACCAAATACCTCTTTGGCGATAACCACACCAAAGGTAATACCTAGAGCAACTTGCCATAATGGAATTGTCGCGGGCAGGGTTAAGGCAAACAGTACTGAAGTAACAAAAAATCCTTCATTAATTTCATGTTTACGCACCGAGGCAAACAACACTTCCCAAAAGCCACCCACTATAAAAGTAACGGCGTATACGGGTATGAAGAAACACGCTCCGTATAAAAACATCGACAGCCCAGTGGTTGCATCCAAACCAATTTGACCACCTAAGGCAGTAAATAAGGCAGCTTGCCACAAGTCAGGTAAGGTACCCGCACCAGCTAAAATGGCATCATGGGCCTGATGACCTATGTTGTACATGCCGTAAAACATCGCAGGAAAGGTTGCCATCCATACCATGATCATAATACGTTTCAGATCGATACTGTCACGCACATGAGTATTGGATTTATTGACTTTTCCAGGTGTATAAAAAATTGTCGCAGCCGCTTCGTACAAAGCATAAAACTTTTCGTACTTACCACCGGCTTCGAAATTAGGTTCAATCTTTTCTAAATATGCTTTTAAACCCATGACTTAACCCTCTTTCTCTATCTTATCTAGACAATCACGTAAGATTGGACCGTAGCTATATTTGCCTGGGCAAACATAGGTACACAGCGCCAAATCTTCTTCGTCCAGTTCAAGACAGCCTAAACTTTGCGCACCATCGGTATCACCTGAGATCATATCTCTGAGCAATAAGGTTGGTAATATATCCAAAGGCATAATGCGTTCGTAGTTACCGATAGGCACCATAGAACGATCTGAACCATTAGTAGTGGTAGTCATATTAAACAAACGTTTAGGACTTAAATGTGCAAGATAAGCACGAGTCACTGAGTGTTGCTTAGCACCGGGTTTGATCCAGCCCAAAAACTCTTTTTCACGGCCTTCACGTAACACTGAAACCTGCACATGAAAACGACCTAAAAAGCCGTGTACACCGCTGGCTTTATTACCTAGTAATACGGAGCCAGAGATAACCCGCAGTTCACCATCGCTCACTTCGTTTGCTGTCAACTGAGCAAGATCAGCACCTAACAAGGTTGAGACTAAACGTGGATTTTTTACCGCAGGACCAGCCAAAGACACAATACGACTGCTATCTAACTCACCAGTTGTAAACAAATGACCTATAGCGATGACATCTTGATAACCGACATGCCAGACTTTTTTGCCTTGGCCTACACCATCAAGAAAGTGAATGTGTGTGCCAACAAGTCCTGCAGGATGCGGACCAGCAAATTCGTTAGTAACAACTTTACTCACACTACCAACAGCAATATCTGCACCCGGCGCTTTGTTAACAAACACTTTGCCTTCAGTCAATTGACTCAGTACTTGCAAACCATTAACAAAATCAGCACTGCGCTTAGCAATGATAATTTGTGGGTCTGCTGCCAAAGGATTGGTATCCATCGCGCTGATAAAGATTGAATGAGGTTTGCTATCTAAAGCAGGAGATTTACTGTAAGGCCGCGTCCGGATGGCAGTCCACATTCCAGATTTAACTAGAATGTCCTGCACCTGCGCGCTTTCCAGTGTGCCAAGTTCAGTTTGCGAGAACTTAGTAAAAGTTTCACTATCTTCACCGGCTATTTCAATAACGACCGATTGCAATACGCGTTTTGCACCGCGATTGATCTCGACAACCTTACCGGCTGCTGGTGCAGTAAACATTACGCCAGGATTCTTTTTGTCTTCAAAAAGTATCTGGCCTTTTTTTACCACGTCGCCTTCTTGGACATGCATGGTTGGACGCATGCCAATATATTCTTCACCCAAAATAGCAACCCGGCTAAGCGGATTACCCTCATGGATAGTTTGTTGCGGCACTCCCTCGATGGGAAGATCTAGCCCTTTCGTGATTTTTATCATAAGCAATACACTACTCTAATTAATACACAGCACGATTAGACTCTTGTTATTAGCCCTTGTGAGTCTTAATAAAAACCTAGTCGTGATGGGTATTGTGTATGTTCTATCCACTGAAACTAGCTGTGGAATATTGACTTGTTGCCCGGCTTTTAGTTTTTACCAATAAAACTGTAAAAATAAAGTCCTTGTACTTAGCAGGGGAATTTTAGCATCAACCTAAGGCTGTCTGCCATGCAAATTATTGTTTAAACACTTTTTTTACCACATTTTTTTGAACTTTTTTGTTAATCCTGATTAATTTCGTCCTGCAATTCTATCCCATTGAAAACTAGAAATAAAAAAACCGCACTGAATGCGGTTTTTTTATACAACAATAGACTTACGTTTTTGACTTACCAACTAACCAAAGGCTCAACTTCGGCGTCATAATCAACACCTTGCACGTCAAAACCAAATAGTTGTAAAAAGTCGTGATGATAACCAGCATAATCACTCAGCTCATGAAAGTTTTCTTGAGTAACTTGATCCCACAATGTTTTGATTTTTGCCTGCGTTGCATCATTGGTTTCTTTGTCGTTCATATACAAACGCCCCAAGGCATCAGTTTGTGGCTGAGTTTGGGTAAGTTTATCTGCAAACAAATCATAGATTTGTCCAATACAACCTTGATGAGTGCCTTCGTCTTTCATCACTTTATAGATAAGTGAGATATACAGCGGCATTACCGGAATGGCTGAACTCGCTTGGGTCACTAAAGCCTTAAGCGAAGAAACATAAGCCTGCACGTTCAGCGCAGCCTTACTCTTAACAATCGCTGCAGCAGCGCGATCCAAATCTTCTTTGGCTTTGCCTATTGTTGCTTGCCCATAAATCGGCCAAGTTAACTCTTTGCCAACATAGGTATACGCCGTGGTTTTGCAACCATCGGCCAACAAATCTGCATCAGCTAGAGCATTGAGCCATAACTCCCAATCCTCACCGCCCATGACTTTAATGGTTTGCTGGATTTCGTCTTCGTTGGCGGGCTCTAAAGCAATCTCGTGCACCAGATTTTTATCTGTGTCATAGGTTTTGGTTTTAAAAGATTGCCCAACAGGTTTAAGCGTCGATTTGTAGATTTCTCCTGTTTCAGGATCAGTACGACGTGGCGAGGCTAAACTATAAATAACCAAATCCACTTTACCCATATTGGCTTTAAGGGTATCGATAACTTGCTGTTTCATCTCCTTGCCAAAAGCATCACCATTCAAGGTATCCGCATACAAACCGGCAGCTTTTGCTGCTTGATGAAAAGCGGCAGTATTGTACCAACCAGCCGTTCCTGTTTTGGTTTCACTGGGTGGTTTTTCAAAACACACACCTAGGGTATTCGCGCCACCAGCAAAAGCTGCGGTAATTCTTGACGCCAATCCGTAACCTGTTGAACAACCAATCACCAATACATTTTTAGGTTTATTAGGTAATTCACCTTGTGACTGCACATAGTCAATTTGTTGCTGCACACTTGCTGCACATCCCTTTGGATGGGCATTAGTACAAATAAAGCCACGTATTTTGGGCTTAATAATCATGTTGTCTTCCTAATTTTATACTTAACATTCGTTTACTTACTGCAGTCTACTTGCTTCACGCTGTTAAACAGATCTGAACAGCTTTAAAATTGATGATTTATCAAGCTATTAGGCTTTTTTATCGCTCAGCACTAACCACACCGCGTGTATGGTGCCAGGTAAGACCCCAAATAAGGTTAATAATACATTAATAAAAAAATGCGCCGTTAAGCCGACTTTTAGCAACGCACCAATAGGTGGTAAAAAAATGGCCAATATTAAGGTAAGTGGATCGACTTTTTGCATATAGTTATCCTTGTTAAACAAATTTTTAATGAGATAGGGTAGAACGATTTTGCTCATATTCAAACACTAACCATCTGAAACCGATACAGATTGCAGTGTTTGTTTATATCAAAAATATCGTGAAAAGAAAGGATATAATGTAATGCTAGGTTGTCGGTTATCCGCTCAATGCTGGGATAACCGAACAAGTAAAAGACTTCATGCTTGTCTTTGCATACCACCGAGACACTTGGGTGAGTCTGGTACATCACCATAAAGATGGTGCCACTCGTCATGAGTGTAGGTATGTAATGCTAAAGCATGAATGTGAAGGGCAAGTTCTTCTTTCAGTACCGCATTAACGGCACGATGGCGATTAATTAAACGTTCACCCGCAAACTTAGGGGTAACCAGCACCACCTTGAAGTGACTTTCAGAACCCGCTGGAACATTGTGCATAAAGCTTTCGTTGATCACTTCCAAATGGGCTGGATCAAAATGGGCAAGCAGTTTCATTTCAATGTTGTTTTGGATATTCATATTCTCTCTCCAAGTCCCTCTGTGCTGATGTCACAAACGGGTATTTTGAGTCTTTGGCTATGGGTGGCCGACAACTTAAATTTAGCCTTAAATGCGCACTAAAAAAATCTGTTTTTTATATTTAGGCGCAAAAAACAGCTAAACCATTGAGCCATAGTAAGTTATTTTTTAGCAGCTCGATTATTAGCTGAATGTTTAAATATCGGGGTAAATATAACGAAATGTCAGATTAATTCTGCCCGCTACGGCAGTCTTACGTTTAGCTATAGCGTGCAGCCAAAACTGCTGAGTTGTGCCTTTCATCACTAATAAACTACCTGCTGCCAACGGCAGTTTCATGCTTTGTTTGGTTTCTTTATGGGAAAAAAGCAAGGTACGTGTTGCCCCCAAACTCAATGAAGCAATCACAGGTTGTTGGCCTAATTCAGCCTCATCATCGGCATGTTTACCCATGCTATCCTGACCATCACGATATAAATTCGCTAGTACCGAATTAAAAACCGCAGCACATTGTTGCTCACAACGTTGTTTTAAACTTAATAATTCTGCTGTCCAAACATTGGGAGTTAAATTTAAATTTGAATAAGAATATCTTGCCTCTTTGTCACCGTACCAGGCTTGTAGTCGCGGCATTTGAAACGTTTTTCCATACAAGGAGATCTGTTCTTGATGCCATAACAATGAGTCTTGTATTACATTAAAATAATGTTGCGCTTGGTCAGCACTCAAAAAATCTGGATAATAGCAAACGTCAGCATCCGGCATAGCTAGCCTGATGCATGTTTCAAGTTGATCGTCCCCATGAGTAAACAGATCCTGTTGCATAAGCGTTAAACCACCAGAGGTAAAGTCGTACATGAAAGCCAGTTTAACCTTATTTGATCAAGCACTACAGCTAGTCAGATACCCTGAACATCTACAACACCCGAGTTGGCAGGCATGGGATGCGGCTGATGAATACATCATCGAATATCTCCAAGAAAGGCCTGAACTAGCTAAAGCCAAAGGGCTGCGTATTTATAATGATGATTTTGGCGCGCTAAGCTGTTGGTTTGCCAATCAAAAACCAACATGGATCAGCGATTCTTACGTCGCTTTGCGTTCGTGTCAGGATAATCTCGCACTTAATAATATTGATTCAGCACTGGTAACCTTTCGCACATCCTTGGATAAAATCATCTCGCCAACTGAATTAGTTTTGATCAAGATCCCTAAAACCACTGCTTTATTAGAACAACAATTAATCGATCTGCAGGATTCTGTAGGCCCACAAACGTTGATTATTGCCGCAGCTAAAGCCAATGCTATTCAAAAATCGACTTTGGCCTTGTTCGAAAAGTATCTTGGCATTACCACCACATCACTGGCTAAAAAGAAGGCCAGACTGATTTTTTGCCAACCGACAGGCAAACCCAAACATAAAAGTCCTTATCCCACCCACTGGTTTAGTGAAAGTCCTAAGTTTGAATTAAGTAATCATGCCAATGTCTTTGCCCGTCAGCAATTAGACATCGGCGCCCGTTTTATGCTGCAATATTTGCCTAAAGCTAATGGTAAAACCCTGATTGACTTGGGTTGTGGCAATGGAGTGTTAGGTTTAAGTATCTTGTACAAATACCCTGAGTCAAAAGTGATCTTTGTGGATGAGTCCTATATGGCGGTTGCGTCTGCGCAAGAAAATGTCCAACGCAATTTACCAGAGGCTCTGCCACGTTGTGAATTCCAAGTCAGTAATTGTCTGGA
Source organism: Paraglaciecola hydrolytica (assembly GCF_001565895.1). Taxonomy (GTDB): domain Bacteria; phylum Pseudomonadota; class Gammaproteobacteria; order Enterobacterales; family Alteromonadaceae; genus Paraglaciecola; species Paraglaciecola hydrolytica. The sequence goes on along the minus strand of NZ_LSNE01000003.1, from coordinate 1,001,049 downwards.
TGAATTTCTCAATCAAGCTGAGCACCAAGCCGTTGATCTTGTATTGTGCAATCCACCTTTTCATCAACAAAATGCCATCACCGACCATATCGCCTTGCAAATGTTTAGCGACGCCAAAAAAGCTTTAGCCAATGGTGGAGAATTAATCGTAGTGGGTAACCGCCATCTAGACTATCCCGTTAAACTCAAACGCATGTTTCGTGCAGTTAAACAAACGGCGACCAATCAAAAATTCAGTATTTTCACTGCCACTAAATAAAATTTAGTGGATATCTGCCAAATATTCCGTTTGCCATCAGTAATTTAAAATATTCGAAAATCACGCAAAGATGTGCACAATCTGCACATAAACTGCACTTTTCATTGTTAACCTTAGCATCCGATTATTAGAGATTAGGATAGTTGCGATGCTAAAATTGCTAAATTGTTATCCCCTTATCGTAAGCAGCATGCTGGCTTGTGTGTTAAGTGCATGTGGTAGCGGTAGTGACTCAGCAATAGAAGATGCGAGTCCAACCACAACCACCAGTAGTTTTTTTGACCCAGAATTTTTTATTGCTGATGCCCTACTTGAAGACATCAGCACTCAATCTTGTACCTTATCCAATGGTACGGTAAGCACCTGTTATAAAGTGGTGATTGCAGGAAAACCAGCTAACCGCGAGGTTGGTCCGTTTTGTCCCCCCAGTATTACTTCCGATGCCTCTGAAGGTGGTATTTGGTTTGATGGTAGCGGTGAAGTCTATGATATTGACGGTGACTTTATCCTTAAACTCGATAGCTTATACGGTAGCGGTTGGCAGTTGTATAATGTAGAAACAGGTTTGGTTAATATCACTAATACTCAGGCAGCCTGTGAAGCAGCAGCAAGACCCAATGTTGATCCCGCCTATCAAAATTACTGTGTGCAATGTTCTTTAGACTATGTTCGTGGCGGCATATCACAAACCTTTTTGATCCCAACGTCTCCTGTTGTATTAAATAACCCCGCCAATATCAATAGTGACCTTGGGGTCAGCCTTGATGGAGTAGTCTTCGCACCAGCCGCCCCCGTCAACGCCATACTAGCAAACTACACGATTGCTGCTTTTGATGACTGTGGGGGACACATAAATCCATTTGAAGGTTATCACTATCATGCCTCAACTGGCTGTACAGAACTGAGTTCACAAATAGACGGTCACGCGAGTTTATTGGGTTTTGCCTTAGACGGCTACGGTATTTTTGCCATGTTAGATGCTAGTGGGTTTGAAGAAACAGACTTAGATGAGTGTCGTGGTCACAGCGACGAAATACGTGGTTATCATTATCATTCAGCCAGTGCCGGAGAAAATATGTTTATTGGCTGTTTTCATGGCGCTCAAGGCTCGATCAGCGAGACGCAATAATGAAATCAATTTATTTAATTTTGGCTATGTTACTTAGTAGTACTGCCCTTGCCCATCAAGGCCATATCGAAGATGCGGCAATGCTTGCCTGCACAGATAAACAAGTGAATGATGCCTGTGAATATCAAAACCAAGTGGCCGATCGTTATAAAGGCAATTGCCGCTTAATTTTGGAAGCCATGATGTGTGTACGTAACCAGCCAATAGAGCGTTCAAACAGTATATTTCATCAAATATCCGAACCTCTTTTGAGTCATCAACATCAGCTTGAAACTAGCAAAACAATTCAATGAAACTATTTGCTAAAAAGTGGCATCTCATAATATGCATAATCCCCTATTTATCCATAAAACCTGCACAGGTTCTGCACACTCTTTTGGCATATTTGAACTTGAATCAACCCGCTAATTGGAAACAATATGAAAAAATTTAATATCGTTATTTTATGCGCCGCTTTTACCTTGCTAACAGGTAATGCACTAGCCCAGCAAGACAGTCAAAAACGTGGTAATACGCCTCCCCCTGAGGCCATCAAAGCCTGTGAAGGAAAGTCTGAAGGAGACACAGTAAGTTTTGAAACTCGCCGTGGCGATACACTTGAAGGCACCTGCAAAAAAATTGAAGAGCAACTTGTGGCTGTGCCCGCGAATGGCGGACGCCAAGGCCCTAAAAAAGACTAGGAAGTAGTGAGGTAGCATCTTGTGCAAGCTGAGTCTTACACATAAATTTAAAATCAATCGGAGTACTTAATATGCAAATAGATGGTGCAAGTAGCCAAATATTTACGGCTGCCAACACTGCCGTTCAAAGCGGTCAGCGTCCCCCTCCACCAAATGGTGGGCCACCTCCTGGCGGGCCTCCACCTGGTTTAGAAAGTGCGGTATCAACGTTATCTGAGGATGAACAAGATAGCGTTTCTGCCACCTTGGAATCCTTGAGCAAAGAGCAACAAGATGAACTAAAAAGTATCTTAAATGAGCTCAAAAGCAGTGCGTCATCCATGTCTGACGAAGAGTTGGGCAAATCGTTTTTGAGCGCTCTAAAAAGTGTCTCAGGAAATTCAAGTCAATCAAATAGTCAAAATATTATTGATGTTTTTGCTTAATGATTAAATAAAGCAACACATATTGAAACATGTGTTGCCTTTTATGCACTTTCTTTAGCAACCCCTTATTAACTAGTTTAATACGACTTAGTGCCAAAAACCGCCGACTCAGTTCTACAAAAAAAGCGGCGATGAGCATGTCAATCCGTCTCACCAACGAATATCATCAAGCGTTCAACAAAATGAGTAAAATATTATTTTCACTTTTAGAAAGTGTGGAAATTTGCTAGTTTCAGCCCCGTAATGTCACCACTACTTTGAATTTAAAAAGGCTTTCTCATGTTTCGCAGCATCTTTATATCTATTCTGTTATTGGTTTCGAGTGTAAGTTGGGCCGCAGTCAAAGACGATGGTTCGCAAATTCAAGCCGATAATTATTATCCCAGAGTAAAATTTGAAACCACCATGGGCGACATTATCGTTGAACTCAACCGCTCAAAGGCACCGCTGGCTGTGAACAATTTTTTACGTTATGCCCTTAAGCGCGGTTATGAAGGTACGATCTTTCATCGAGTAATTGCCGATTTTGTGGTGCAGGGCGGCGGTTATGATGAGAAATTTGCGACCTTAGGCTCCTACGGTAATATCATCAATGAGTCAGGTAATGGTTTAAAAAACCAGAAATATAGTCTGGCCATGGCACGGCAAAACGATCCTCACTCGGCAAATCGACAGTTCTTTTTTAATATGGAAGACAATGTCAGCTTAGATCCAGGCCGAGATTGGGGTTATACCGTTTTTGGTTCGGTAGTAGAAGGTTATGAAGTGCTGGATAAAATATCCTTAACACCCACTGATATCGACCCAACCTATGGCTGGCCCGATGTTCCTGTCGAAAAGGTTATTTTAAACAAAGTAACTATTCTGCCTATGCAGTTTTAGTCCGTTGATACAGATTGCTGTGCGCTGAATCTTGACTCATTTGGTGGCTACCCACAAAAACAAATCCCAGTTTTTGTAATAGTTTAATTGATGCCTGATTATGCGGGGTGGTGATGCCTGCTAAGTGCTCAACATTCAGTTGCTTAAAAGCATAATCAATCACTGCTTGCGCGGCTTCTGTGGCAAAACCTTGACCTCTAGCTGCGGGTAGATAAGCAAAACCAATATCTGGCATTGTTAGATTGTCGCGCTGCAATAAACCACATAAACCTAGCGGCTTTTTGTGCTCAATGGTTTCAACCACCAGCAAACCAAAACCATATTGTTGATACATTGTTTGCGGGCCATTGATAATATAGCTTTTGGCATCATCAATATTATGCACACCTTTGTCGCCTATGTAGGTCAGCCAGTCTGGATCTGTCACTAGCTCATATATAAAAGGCGCATCTTTCAGTGTTAAAGCTCTGAGTTTTAATCTGCTGGTAAATAAGTCTTCCATTTTTTTCTCAACATGAAAAAACTAAAAAATACCAAATAATAGACTTAAGGCTATCAACGCCACATGAGGATAAGCGACTGTGGGTTTTAAAGCCTGAGTCAGATATTCATTAAATAATGATGTGACACTGGAACGTGACAAAGACCAGCTTTGATTAAACTGCAAGGGCAAAACTTCCTCGCTTTCGTTGTTAGTCAAAGCTTGTTTCAGTGCCTCTTCTATTAACAGTAAACGTTGATTAATACGATCCTGAAAAGTCTTCCAGATAGCATCTTGTAACCATAACATGCCGGTAACGAGTACCGTCCACAGCCCTGCCTGCCAATAAAATAGCAACAGTGAACTGAGAGAAATATTCAGTAATTTGATCACTAACGAAAACTTCTCGTAGCTATCAAATTGATTTTGCAGAGTTGTCCATTCTTGTTGATAAAGCTGGATTGAATCGTTTTGCATAATTAACCTTTAAAAATTGATGAAGAAGCAATGCATTACCTACTTTAAGCGTTTGTATGACTAAAAGCCAAGACTTGGGATACTCGTTTGCAATCCAAAGCCAACATAAGCAATCGATCAACGCCTAATGCTACGCCAGCACAGGGCGGCAAACCATTTTCCAGCGCGGCCAAAAAATATTCGTCTACCGCAATTATGGGTAAGCCATGCTGCTGCCTTTTGATATTGTCTTGCAAAAAGCGCTGGCGCTGTTCCTGTGGATCAGACAATTCATGAAAACCATTGGCGAGTTCGACTCCCTTATAATACAGCTCAAAGCGCTGTGCGACTCTGGGATCTTCAGGATTAAGCTTGGCTAGAGCCGCCTGACTAGCCGGGAAGTCATAAACAAAACACGGCTGCTGCTGACTGATCGCTGGTTCAATATGTTGGCTAAACAATAAATTGAGCAATACATCCTTGTCGTCTTCCTTAACAGCTAGCTCTGCATAACCCAATTCCACACATAATCTTTGTAGTTCGACCAAATCTGTAGCAATAGGATCACAAGCCAGCACTTGCATAAAGGCTTGTTGGTAAGTCAGCCTTTGAGCCTTACCTGTAGCCAATATGGGCATTACCAAGTCGTCCATTTCATCCATTAGCATAAAATGGTCAAAATCCGGTCTGTACCATTCGAGCATCGTAAATTCGGGATTATGCCAACGTCCCGCTTCTTCATTACGAAAGGCTTTACTGAGCTGAAAAATCGCTCCACTGCCTGCACACAATAGCCGTTTCATGGCAAACTCAGGTGAGGTTTGCAGATAAAGTGTTGATGCCTTTGGTGCACCGGGATCATTGAACTGGGTACTAAAAGCCCGTAAATGTAAGTCAGTCACACTGGCATGACTTAAGGCAGGGGTGTCTACTTCCAATACCTCTCGCTGATAAAAAAAATCTCTTATCTGACGGATAATGTTAGCGCGCTGCTGTAAGGTTTCTATACTGGCCGAAGGGCGCCAATCAATAGTATGTGTCATAGAGTTGTTTACACTCGAAAGTTGCCAGTAACAAAAAAGCTCACCTAAGTGAGCTTTCTAAAAGTTAACTCTTAAAATTACTTTTGCGCTCGTGACACATATTCGCCACTACGGGTATCAACCTTAACGATTTCACCTTGTTGCACAAACAAAGGTACACGTACCACAGCTCCGGTAGATAATGTAGCTGGTTTGCCACCTGTGCCAGCGGTATCACCTTTCAAACCTGGATCGGTTTGCACAATTTCTAATTCAACAAAGTTAGGGGGATATACTGTAATCGGAATACCATTCCATAAAGTAATAGTACAAAGATTGTTTTCAACCAACCATTTAAGATTGTCGCCCAATGCTTTAGAATCAGCAGCGATTTGCTCAAACGTATCATTGTTCATGAAGTGCCAGAATTCGCCATCTGAATATAAATAAGCGAGTTCAACGTCCATGACGTCGGCAGTTTCAAATGTTTCATTGGATTTAAAGGTTTTTTCAAGCACTTTGTTGGAAATTAGTTTACGTAACCTAACCCGACTAAAGGCTTGTCCTTTACCTGGCTTAACAAATTCGTTTTCAAGAATGTTAGTAGGCTCGCCGTCGAGCATTATTTTAAGGCCCGCTTTAAATTCGTTTGTACCTATAGTAGCCATGTATCCTCGTAAATATAACTATGCTGAGTCTCTAATTGTTGGCAATAATACCTAAAAAAATCATCGCTGTAGAGCATAACTGGCAAAAAGAACTGGCAATGGCCTTTTCTGACCCCGTTGAGCTACTTAACTACCTGCAACTTCCGCTGGCAGAGTTTGATGAAGACATCAAAGCTAGGGCCTTATTTCCCTTGCGCATACCGCGTCCTTTTGCTGCACGTATGGCTAAAAATGATCGCCATGATCCTTTGTTTAAACAGGTTTTTACCAGCCAGTTAGAATTTAATAACAACGATAACTACAGCACCGATCCTCTAGGTGAGCATCAAAACAGTCAACCCGGTATCCTACATAAATACCAAAGCCGTCTGTTAATGTTGATCCGTGGAGGCTGCGCGGTAAATTGCCGATATTGTTTCAGACGGCACTTTCCTTATGCCGACAACCATTTAAATCGCGCTGAATGGGTGACAGCTTTGGACTACATAAGAGCAGATACCCAACTCAATGAAGTCATTTATTCTGGTGGCGATCCTTTGATGGCCAAAGATGATTTTTTAGCGTGGTTAACTCAAGAAATTGCCACTATCCCCCATATTACCCGTTTACGCATTCATACTCGTTTACCGGTCGTGATCCCCTCTCGCATTACCAACGAGTTAATCAGTTGGCTGACCAATACCCGACTCAAACCTGTCATGGTACTGCATATTAATCACGCCAATGAAATAGATGAATCTGTCAAGCGCGCCATGGCAAAGCTCAAGCAAGCTGGAGTCACTTTGCTGAATCAGACAGTGTTACTCAAAGGCATTAATGATGAGGTTGAACAACAAGTCGCCTTAAGCGAGGCCTTGTTTGAAGGCGGCATACTGCCTTATTACTTGCATCTGTTAGATAAAGTACAGGGTGCCAGTCATTTTGATACAGACGAGCAAGAGGCAAGATTATTAATGGCAGGTTTGATCAAACGGCTACCAGGCTATCTAGTACCTAAATTAGTGAGAGAAATCGCAGGACAACCAGGTAAAACACCACTGGATTTGTTGTTACAGCCTTAGGGTTTACAAAAAATAACCCTTCATACTCTTAGCTAGTAAAACCAGCCATTAAGAATATGAAGAGCCATGAGGTCAATATCAGGCAAAAGTATCCACGTTAGATCCTAATGTCCCATTGGCCGATATTTTTGGCACGTCAGCTGCTGAATCCAGCAGTTGAAGCGTCGCTTTACCTTCACGTTCTTGCTGTGATTTAGCAAGTTGCAAAGCTTTTACTTCAAGCGCCGCACCGGATGCACCAGAGGAACCAGCCCCTTGAATATCCATACCAACTCCCCTATTGCTTGTCGCAAGGTTTAAAAACGGGCAGAATTGCCCGCCTCGCTACGTTATCGACCAACTATAGAAAAACTTTAGCCATGAATATCATTATTGAAAAATTAACTGAAAATATGCAGCTTATTTACCGCAAAGCCATTGATGCAGATGAAGCAATCAGCCGCTTACGCACTGATGGAAAGGGCAAGTTCACAGCCATTTTCCCCTCTGATTCAGGTTTTAGTCATCAGGGAAAGTTTTTTAAAGCCTATGTTGAAGAACTGGCCAGCGACATCAAACAACTAACCGAACTAGACGATGAAACGCAAAAAACCGCGCTGGCTCCCATAGTTAAAAAAATGGAATTGTTACTTTCGACCTTAGGGCAGTTTCAACGCAGCGTACGCTAAGTGAAATAGCACTTGTGTCAGTCGTGCTCAACACGTCAACATAGTATTATCACGAACTAAAGGCCGACAATTAACTCATTGTCGGCCTTTAGTTCTCAGCTCGCTTACCCGGCAGGGCTTTATTGATGTATAGCTAAAGCATCCACGCGGCGGTGGATCTCTTGCACCATAGTTTGATATTCGGGACTATCGACTTTTTTAAACTGTTTAGTAAATGCAGCCTTATTTAATCCTTCTGGTAAGCCTTTGATATTAGGGAAAAACAAGGCTTCATCTGTCGAGTTTGCCAATAAAGCTTGGATTTTTTGGGCTTTTTCAGGCTCAGTTGCGCTCTGGGCAAATTTAACACCTGCAAAGTCGGCACTTAAATCCACAAAACTGTAACCACTGCCACCATTACCTCTATCCATCAACTCTTTGAATTCGCCAATGGCGATACTTAAACCTTGTTCAGACAGGATTTTTATCCCCGCTGAAAAGATAAAGTGTTGATTTAAGTCACCACGTTTAGCTAATACTGGTGGCGTTTTAGGCATGGCAAGTTTGTTAGCAGCGGGCTGCACATCACCAACAAAATTTGCAAAACGATAGTGACCTGCATAAATGGCCAATGCCATGATCGCAGCCTCATTTTCTTTAGCAGCAGTGTCATAATTAGAGCGTTTTTGCGCCTGAGCAAATACAGGACCGATAAATTTAGCCAATGATTGAGCGCTGGATTTTTTGCCCACTTCAAGTTCATTGAGATAATTAAGATAGAAAGCCGTACGCAAGGTTAATTCTTCATCTCCAGCGCGACTCAGACCTTCTTTTACGGTATTGAGTTCTCGTAAAAAGTCATCAATCGGCCTAATACTGATAGTCATTTTCTGCTCAGTCATGGCAATGTTTTCAACTTGACCAATAAACTGTGTGGCAATATCACTACCCGTATACCAATCGGTTAGTGTAGTGATCATCGAAATAGCCCATTGCCCCGGAATAGCCATGGTACCGACTTTGACATGCTCAAGGGCTATGCCATCGGCCGGCAATAACAATATATCCAAGTTGATATAAGGGCCTAGGGGATTGGCAGGTAGCTTATAAGTGGCATAAAAGCCTGTGCCAGCTTCGGAAATAGTCACTTTACCGTTAAAGTTTTTGCGGGCACGTTGAGCAAAACCCACCAAACTACTTAATTGATTTTGAGTGAGGTCGATACGCTGACTAGTAGAGCGATTTTTTAAGCTATCACTGATTTGACGCATCAACTCTTTTACCGAATCTGCATCTTCAACTTGCTGACTGCTGTTTTCGACCACCAAAGGAGTGGGTTCAACAGACATCCATAACAAACCCGCTATGCCCACAAGCAACAAAAACATTAAAATGAATAAAAACTTAATTAACTTAAACACCTGGCTTCTCCTTTAACACAATAATTTCCTTAGTAATAAACAGCTTATACTTCAGCCATATTACCTTTTGACTCAAGCCATTCTTTACGATCAGGTGCGCGTTTTTTAGATAACAGCATATCCATCATTTCCAACATACCTTCAGCATCGTCTACCGTAAGTTGCACTAAACGCCGAGTATTAGGATCCATAGTGGTTTCTCGCAGTTGCAGGGGATTCATTTCACCCAAACCTTTAAAGCGCTGCACGTTTATTTTGCCACGTTTGTTTTCGGCGGCAATGCGATCGAGTACACCTTGTTTTTCACCTTCATCGAGGGCGTAATACACGTCTTTACCCACATCGATTCTAAATAGGGGAGGCATAGCCACATACACATGACCTTCATTAACTAAGGTGCGGAAATGTTTGACAAATAAGGCACACAACAAGGTGGCAATGTGTAATCCGTCTGAGTCGGCATCGGCCAAGATACATATCTTGTTGTAGCGCAAACCACTTAAATCGGTGGAATCAGGATCGATGCCCAATGCCACCGAAATGTCGTGGATTTCTTGCGATGCTAATACTTGCGATGAATCCACCTCCCAACTGTTTAATATTTTTCCGCGCAGCGGCATGATCGCCTGAAAATCACGATCTCGAGCTTGTTTAGCCGAGCCACCTGCCGAATCACCTTCAACCAAAAATAATTCTGAACGACTGGTATCTTGAGTTGAGCAATCGGTTAATTTACCTGGTAAAGCAGGGCCTTGGGTAACCTTTTTACGGGCGACTTTTTTGCTTTGACGCAAACGACTCTGGGCATTGTTAATACACATATCTGCCAGTAATTCGGCAATATCTGTATGGCGATTAAGCCATAAACTAAAGGCATCTTTCACCACACCCGAGACAAATGCCGCCGCTTGGCGAGAGGATAACCGCTCTTTGATCTGCCCGGCAAACTGGGGGTCTTGCATTTTTGTGGAAAGGATATAACTGCAACGATCCCAGATATCTTCGGGGGTTAATTTAACCCCTCTGGGCAACAAATTACGGAACTCACAAAACTCGCGCATCGACTCCAGCAAACCTTGGCGTAAGCCGTTGACATGAGTACCACCTTGCGCAGTCGGGATAAGATTAACATAGCTTTCGGTCGTTAACTCACCACCTTCAGGCAACCATATTACTGCCCAATCAGCAGCTTCATTATTCCCCGAAAAAGAGCCGACAAAAGGCGCATCGTCTGGCAGAGTAATCGAATCTTTGACCGCCTGAATAAGATAGTCGCGGAGGCCATCTTCAAAATACCATTCCTGACTTTCGTTGCTGATTTTATTGTCAAAACGAATCCGTAAACCGGGGCACAATACCGCCTTAGCCCGCAGAATATGTAAAAGTTTAGTAACCGAAAATTTCGCTGAATCAAAATATTGGGGGTCAGGCCAAAAATGCACCTTGGTACCGGTATTGCGTTTACCGCAGGTATCAACAACTTTAAGCTCTTCAACTTTATCGCCGTTTTCAAAGGCCATCTGGTACACATTACCATCACGGCGGATGCTGACTTCAACCCGTTTTGATAGGGCGTTAACTACAGAAATCCCCACACCGTGCAAACCACCGGAAAACTGATAATTTTTATTGGAAAATTTACCGCCGGCATGGAGCTTGGTCATGATCAATTCCACCCCAGAAATTTTTTCTTCAGGGTGAATATCCACTGGCATACCACGGCCATCATCGGTTACCGATAATGACTGATCTTCATGCAGTACCACTTTAATCGAGGTAGCGTATCCACCTAAGGCTTCATCCACACTGTTGTCGATGACTTCCTGACTCAAGTGATTAGGACGGGTAGTATCGGTATACATACCGGGACGGCGCTTAACAGGTTCTAAACCGTTAAGTACTTCGATGGCATCTGCATTATATTGATTTGACATAGTTCTTATTATTTATCAGTTGAGTAAGCACAGAATGTTGACAACAGCGGTTGTCGGTCTAGTTCATGTTATACCAAGCTTCATTTAGTCTTGCAGTAGAAACCTAAAAATTTCTGGCAAGAATCGCTCAAAATCTTGAAAACTGTGATCGCCGCCCTGCTCTATGGTCATTTTTGCCCCCTGATACTTATATTCAGCCTGGCGATAATCCAAGGTTTCATCGCCAGTTTGTAATAGTACCCAAATATTTTCACAGCATTTAACCAGAGGCACATCTAAGCCAATCAACTCGTCAATATGACTGTGTTGCAGCGTAAAGTGCTGCTGGGTGTAGGGGTTAACATGTTCACCTAAATAGTCCACTAGTAATTCATAGGGTTTCACCGCTGGATTGATCAATACCGCCTTGCCACCAAACTTTTGCTGCATATAAGTCGAGAAATAACCGCCCATTGAACTGCCGATAAAACAACACTGTTTATCTGCATGCTCTTTAATGACTGTTTCGATAATGGTGTGAGCCTCGGCGGGATAGTTAGCTAGATTTGGTATTTCTAGAGTTAAATTAGGATAGTGAGTATTAACAAATGCCAAAGTCTGTTGGGCTTTTAACGATTGTGGAGAGCTTAAAAATCCATGTAGATATATAACAACTTTTTCCATATTGGCTTTATTCCACCCTGAAGATTTGTGTTGCGACTTGTCCGTTAGTAGTCAGTTGTAACAAACGATAACCCGCTACTTGTGAGCTTATATCAAATTGTGCCTGCATTGCCCATTGCCAACAAGTACTGGGGCAGGCCATATAATTGCAGTTGTCAATTTGTTGCTCGCTAGCATGATGGATGTGTCCATGAACCATGGCTTTAACTGCTGGATAACGGCTTAGGGTGGCAACAAAATCAATGGCGTTATGCCAGTGATGTTTATCCATCCACCCATTACATGGCAGGGGATGATGATGAGCCGCGATCACATGAAAGTGATCAGAAGCGTTAGCCAAAGCCCGCTCTAGCTTTACTAAAGTTTGTATCGACAAAGCACCATTGCTGGTAGTCGTTTTGGTATTGAGCAAATGGAACTGCCAATTCGCCAGCGTCAACGGAGACTCACATGGATAGTTTAGCCATAATTGTTCAAGCTCAAACTGCTGCTGTAAATTGGCGATATCATCATGATTACCCGGCAAAATCACATAGGGGCACGTGATACCACTCGCATCGACAAGCTGTTTAAAATGCTGGTAACTTTGGGCACTGCCATCGGCACTTAAATCACCGGTGACAAGCAATAAATCAAGTTTATGCTGGACCAATTCAACTAATACTTTGCCGAGACTTTGATAAGGATTGATGTGCCCATAAGCGCTTTGTTGCATATCCGCAAACAGGTGGCAGTCAGAGATTTGTGCAAGCTGTATCACAACTAAACTTTAACCTTTGCTTGGCATTGGCGAATCAAACACTAGTTGATTGCAATTGATCACTGTGTTTCAAACAAAACACTAACCATTCGCCAAGAAATAAGTTAACCAACTCTTTTTCATTACGTTGATACATTTTATTGTTGGGGTATTCGTAGCTTGGTTTGAGTGCGGCAATATGTTGCGAGCTCAAGACCTCGGCCATTTGGGCATCATGATAAAGTCGCACCACCACCACTGGTTTTAAAAAGTCAGGGCCTTCCATGCATCGTTGTGACATTTCAACCGTACTGGTATAGCGACTACTATCGATAATTTTCATTTGATAACTCAGCGAAGCATTCACTGTAAAATGATATTCGAGCGACTCGGTATCACAATCGGGTAACAAGGATAATAAACGCGCGTAGTTATGCTCACACACCTTGTGCATGTTGGCTAACTTAGGCACATACCGCGTTTTATTCATTGTCTTGTTGTTCCCACTCTTGTAATACCTGTTGTTTGTTTAGGGCAAACCATTGTAAGGCGATTAAGGTTGCCGCATTTTCAACTACACCATTTTCGAGCCAAACCATCGCTTGCTGCTCTGCTACTCTATGTACCAAAATATCTTCACTTTCGTAATCTAAGCCATGTACACCTTGGGCTTTGCGCGCATCTACTTTAGCCACATAAATATGTAATCTTTCGGTAGTGCCGCCAGGACTTGCTAAATAACTTAGTGCTTTACGTAAATGGCTTATCTCAACACCAGCTTCTTCTAAGGCTTCACGTTTACACACTTCTGCTGGCGCTTCACCGGGATCAATAATGCCCGCGACGATCTCAACTAACCAGGGTGAATTCGAGGTGGCTAAAGCACCTATACGTATCTGTTCAATCAAGACAAACTCGGCTAATGCTGGATCATAGAGTAATACCGCTACGGCATGGCCACGCTCAAAAATTTCCCGCTCAATCACCTCGCTCCAGCCACCTTGAAACAGACGATACCTGAAAGCATATTTAACCATCTTGAAAAAACCATTATAAAGAGAGTCTTTTTTAATGATTTCTACATCTTGCGCAGAAAATTGTTGGATCTTCGACAAAACAGTTCCTTTAACAGCTGGTTTTTTAAAATACTTGAGTCATTATCCTAGCATATAATCGTTTAAATTCGGCTAACCGTACGAGTGGTCTTATTACAAAATATTCTGTTACACTTGAACCTTAAGTGTTACCACTAAGCGTTTTCGCTTATCGCTTGATTTGCTTACACTTTACACAAATAATCGCATATTCGGCTAAAGCGTCTGTTCAGCTAAGATCGGATCAGGAACTACCATAGGAAAACTAATGAAAAAAACACTTTTGTCGCTACTGATAGGGATAAGCATAACCTCATCAGCTTACGCTGATTCATTGTTTGATGTTTACCAGCAAGCATTACAAAACGATCCAGCCACCTTACAGTCTAAAGCGACTAAAGAAGCGGCTTTCATTGATATCGATAAAAGCCGTGCAAGTTTGTTACCCCAAGTATCGTTAGCATTATCAGCCAGCAAAACCTACGGTGACAGTGACGGCTCGAGTAACAGCGCTAGAATAAATTTAAGCCAAAGTATTTACGACCATTCCAATTGGATAGCCCTTGATCGAGCAGAACTTGTTGCTAGTCGTGCCGATACAAACTACGCCAGCGCCATGCAAAACTTGATTGTGAGAGCAGTAAGTAGTTATTTCAACACTTTACAAGCTCAGGATGATTTGGAGTTTGCCCAAGCAGAAAAACGCGCCATCGAACGTCAGTTAGAGCAAACCAAACAACGTTTTGAAGTAGGTTTGACTGCCATTACCGACGTACATGAAGCCCAAGCTCAATACGATACGTCAGTGGCTGCTGAAATAAGCGCAGAAAATGCCGTTGAAACTAATCTAGAAGCACTACGTGAAATTACCGGTGCGTATTATCAACAGCTTAATGTACTAAACACGCAAACTTTTTCGGCCAGCATGCCTAGCCCAAATGATATCAATGATTGGTTAAAATTGGCTGAAGAGCGAAATTTACAATTATTAGCTTCTAATACCAGTGTAGACATTGCCAAGTTTGATATTAAAAGCGCCAGAGCAGGTCATTATCCAACGGTAAGTTTAACGGCAAATGCGAACTCGTCAGATAACGGTAATACGCCGGTGATAACTGAGGACGGTCTTTCATCCTCAGATGATCGTTACAATACTTATGGCATAGGTTTGTCGGTATCCATACCTCTATATAGTGGTGGCCGTACCACGGCTAACGTTGACTCAGCTAAATACAGTTTTATTGCTAACAGTGAAGAGCGCGAAAGAATTCATCGCTCAGTGATCCGTAGCGTACGTTCAAACTACAACGACGTAAAAGCCGCGATTTCTCGTATTAAAGCTTTTGAGCAAGCCGTGGTATCAGCCGAAAGTGCTTTAAAAGCCACTGAAGCAGGCTTTGATGTAGGTACTCGTACCATAGTCGATGTACTTAACAGTACCCGTAACTTGTTTGATGCCCGCCGTAATTTATCACGGGTTAGATACGGTTACGTGACTAGCATGATGAACCTGAAATTAGCCGCAGGTACTTTGTCAGAACAAGATGTTAAAGACATTGATATGGGTTTAACTGCTCAAGTTAAATAAGCAAAAGTATTAGATCTAAAGGCAGCTACGGCTGCCTTTTTACTATACAGCTGTCAATGCCAACAACCCCTGACGCACTGCCGCAGGAATAGCCACTGGCTGACGCGTTTGACTATCCACATACACATGTACAAAACGCCCTTGTGCCGCAGGCTCAACACTGTCTTGCTTAAATACCCCTAAACGATAAGTCACCGAACTATTACCTACTCGCTCCACCAATAGACCTATTTCCAAAATCTGTGGATAAGCCACCGAGGCAAAAAAGCGGCACTGAGTTTCAGCCACCACGGCAATTACCTTATCTTCTAAAGGATTAAGCCAGCCTTTATTAATTAATAAACGATTCACCACAGTATCACAATAGGCGTAGTACACCACGTTATTAACATGGCCATACATGTCGTTATCCGCCCAGCGTGTTGGCAGAGTTTCGAAATATGGGTAGTCACTTTTGTTGCAAATTTCAGTGTTCATAGCTTATCCGTTTGGTTATCCAGTAGGTCTATCCCCCTTATCATTGGGATTGCGCGACGGCGGTAAAGGAACTCAGCTCCATGTGCTTAGCCGTACTCAGTGTAACGCGGTCGCCGAATAGAGTGAGGTTGAGTGAGAGCAGCCAACAAACGTGCAGTTTCACGGATGAAGGGGATACATTTCTACCAGGCACTTTGATATAAGCTCAGTGCATCTTCATAACTTATCGGCTTGGGGTTATTTTGTAATAAGCGGGTTTGTTTCATAGCCTCTGTGGCGAGCAATGGTAAGTCATCTTGCTTAACCCCGTAGTCCCTGAGTTTTTTATCTAAGCCGACCTCGAGTGCCAAGCTTTGCATTTTAGTGATAAAACATTCCGCTCGAGACAAAGTATCAGCCGGTAAGTCAGTTAGTAATAAACTAGCCAACTCAGCATAGTCATTTACGGCAGCGCTTAAGTTAAACCTGAGTATATGGGGCAACATCAAGGCATTAGTTAAGCCGTGCGCCAGATGATAAATACCACCAAGGGGATAGGCTAAAGCATGCACACCGGCCACCGGTGCATTCGCAAAAGCCTGCCCAGCTAACATCGCACCCAACATAGTATCCTGACGATAACTGGGGTCATTACCATTGATGTAAGCTAGTGGTAAAGCCTTGCTCAGCAATTGTAAAGCCTGTCTGGCAAGATTATCCGATAGAGGATTCTTTTTAAGCTTACTGGTATAAGCCTCAATAGCATGCACCATGGCATCAATTCCGGTTTCAGCGGTGATACTGGCGGGCATGCCAAGTAACAAGGTGGCATCCAGCATTACCAAATCAGCATAGAGCACCGGAGACACGACACCCGACTTAGTAAATTCACCGGTAGTCACCACTGCTATAGGCGTGACCTCAGAGCCAGTTCCTGCCGTGGTAGGGATTTGTACTAAGGGCTTGCGCTTGGAACGAATATTATCGACACCATACATCGCTGGCAAAGCCTGCTGTTCCATAGCCAGTACCGCCACTAACTTGGCAGTATCCATTGAACTGCCACCACCAAAACCTATAATCACATCAGCTTCCAAGGCTTGTTCAGTCGCTTTTAACATTACTGCTTCGGGCGGATCAGCTTTGACTTCGCCGAAAACATTAACTTTGATACCAGTAGCGTTAAGGGATGATATAGCATCATCCAGTTTCCCCAGTTTGAGCAATATACTGTCGGTAATGATCAGCACCTGCGTCACGCTAAACTTTTGTTTTAGTATTTCGCCAAGTTGCTGACTACAATAAGCGCCGCAGCGGATATCACCCACCGTTTGAAAGCTAAACTGTTGTGCCATAAATCATCCCAAGCCCTGATAATTAGCTTAAAACACTATAACGTACTCACCCAGCGAGCCAAAGATTCTGCGGTATCATAAATATTGATATATAAAAATAGCCTTGGCTGAGGATTGACAGTTTCTGCTAAATCACTAACCTAGCGAGCCATTTTATTAATCTGTTATACCCATGCAAGCAGCCAAGCTCAAAGACCAATTTGTACGTATTCGCAGCAACAAACTTTTCGAAATATTCGTTGTATCAGTGATTATATTTTCTGCCTTATTAGTTGGCGCAAAAACCTATGAAATGTCCTCCACTATGCTGCAAATCGCGCACTTTTTGGATTGGTTTATCACTATTTTCTTTTTGACCGAAATCGGTATCCGATTTGTTGCTGAACCACGTAAACGGGATTTTTTCAAAAGTTTCTGGAATGTTTTTGATACTTTGATTGTGGTGATCAGCATGATCCCTGCAGATGATACCGAGTTAGCTTTAATCGCTAGGTTAGTCAGAGTTTTCCGAGTACTACGGATGATTTCCATCATCCCAGAATTACGGATTTTGTTAGTTTCGTTGGTTAAAGCCATGCCACAACTGGGCTATGTAATGTTGCTGATGTTTATCATCTTTTATATTTACGCGGCAATTGGTAGCACCTTGTTTGAAACGATCAACCCAACATTATGGGGTGATATCACTATATCTCTACTGACTTTATTCAGGGTCATGACCTTCGAAGATTGGACCGATGTGATGTACGAAACCATGGAGGTCTATCCCTTTAGCTGGCTGTTTTATTTGACCTTTATCTTTTTTACCACCTTTGCATTTTTAAATATGGTGATCGGCATAGTGGTAAACGTGATGGAAGAAGAAAATGCCAAAGTCAAAGCCGAAGCAAGTGCAGAAGAAGGCGAACCCTCACTCAAACAAATATCACAACAAATTAGTGAATTACAAAAACAGCTTCAGCAATTGAAGATAGCTAAAGCAGATTAGATAAAAAGGCCTTGGCAATTCATTACCAAGGCTCTAGCTACTATTAAAATTGGAATCGTGCTTTAAGCGCAGCAATGCGTTTAATCGATTCAGGATCGTTGAGTTGTCGTTGTTCTAACTTACGGTTTGCTAAAAAATCTTGTTTGGCTAACAACAATGCCTCGACATAGTTTAGGTAAACTTCTTCTATTTGCATTTTGTCGTCCACAACACGGTCATAAAGTTTGATGGCCTTGTCATACTCTTTTTCTGCTACCAATATTTGCGCCATTGTATCCACGGTGGCGGGATCGTTTGGTTTTAACGCAACCGCTTTATCAGCGTATTCTTTGGCCTTTTTTAACTGGCCATTTTGTAAATTCAGATAAGCTAAGTTATTAAACGCAATATAGTTCTGCGGATTTTTCTTGATCGCATATTCATAGGAGAGCATGGCATTGTCAGTATCATCACCAATCTGACGCTCAGCTAATAACATTCTTGAGGGAATATCATCTGGATAATTAGCAAGATGCTGTTTTAAAAACGCCACCGCTTGTTCGGCTTGTTTTAATTGCTCAAAAATGGCTACCAACAATACTGAGTTTCGATAATTAGGGGATGCCTGATAAGCTATCTTGGCGTTTTCGAGAGCCTCGGCAGGCTTTTTATCCAGTAACTGTAAACGAGCCTGAAAACCTTTAACCAAAGGCAGTTTTAAACTTTCTGCTGGCAAGTTTTCGTATGCTTTTTTTGCTAGCACGATATCGCCGTTCATAATCAAAAAATGCGTTAGTAACAATTGCATTTGCAGATCATCACGATTTTCTAAATAGCTTTTTGATAACTTAATGCCGTCGGCAAATTTGTTTTCACTGTCAAGTAACAATAAACGCCCTAGAGTGGCATCTTTATCATTGGGATAGACCTGTAACCAAGCTTCGTAATGTTTTTCTGCAGCACTACGTTGGTTACTATTAATCAAGCTCTGACCTTTGATTTTCCAGTAGCTAGCAGGCATGTTAGTCACATCTTTTACGCTATCTAAGATATTAATGGCTTCTTGATAATTTGTCTCAGCCAAGTAAATCCGCGCTAACAGTAAACGTAAATCTAAATTGTCAGGCTGTTTACTGTGTACAGATTTTACTTTGTCGATTGCCTGCGCAACTTGGCCTTGTTTCTTTTGCAATAAATAATTGGTAGCAAGGGCCGGTAAATAACTAGCGTGATTAGTTAGCAGTTGCTGCATTTTTTCACTAGCGGGCTCAATTTTTTGCTGCAATATATCCAGTTTTATCAAAGCCATCGGCGGCTCTGGTGCCTTATTATCTAAGTTTGCGGCTTGCTCAAATTCGCTCTGGGCCTCTGCATATTCTTTGCGCTTAAGGTGAGTCTCACCTTTGAGCATATAGGCTTTTATTTCCTTAGGGTGACTGGTTTTCCAACGAGTAGCGAGTTCTAAAGCTTTATCTAACTGACCTGTCGCTAAATACGCTGTTGCTAAAGTCGTTTGCGCACTGACTAAATCAGGTGATTTTTCGACTGCCTCCTCTAAATTAACAATGCCTTCGAGATTATTTAGCGACAATTGTAATAAACCCAGACGAGTCAAATCTTCGGCTGTAACACTGATATCAGAAGACTTCTCGACCAAATGACGGGCATCTTTTTCGTAACCCTCTTTTAATAGCTGGTAACTGGCTTTAGACAATAATGGCGCATCTCCCGCGCTCAATTCATCGATACGTTCCAGCACATCCCCTGCTTCATTGGTCAAACCTAACTGTAACTGACTGGCTGCCAGTAATTTTAAGGCAGGATGACTATCGGGCAACAAACTCGCGACAAAGGAAAAATGTCGATTAGCACCGTTATAATCAGCAATTTGGTAGGCCGCGTAACCAGCTATTAAACGTAAAGCAGGATCATTCGCGCCATTGGTAATGGCTGTTTCCGCGTATTGTAAAGCCTTAGTGAAATCCTTTTGCGACGCTCTTGCAACGGCTTTAAGCTGATTTAACAAAGGGTTTTTGGGGTTGATCGGGAGTAATTTATCCACTAAGGGTTCGGCTTCTTCAGGATGCCCCAAATCGACCAATAACTTAGCTAATACAAAACTTATCTGATTGTCTGCTGGATAAAATTGCACATATTCTTTAAATACCTCTGCCGCCGCTTGTGGATTGTTCAAAGCCAAATGCAGTTGTGCTAGCAGTTTTAATACTTCAGCATCTTGTGGTGCTTGTTTACGTAACTCAGAAATAGCGGCTAAAGCAGCATCAAAATCTTTATCTAATACATAGACATAGGCTGCAGTTAAACCTTTGTAGATTGAATTAGTATCAAGGGCAGCAAGTTCTTCGATTAACAGCCGAGCTTCATCAGCTTTTTCCAATCTGACTAAAGACAAGACTTTAAAATAACCAATTTCAGCGCGCTCAACAGAGGTTAAGCCCTCTTGTTTATGTTCGATTTTACTCAAAGCCGAATAGGCTCCGGTTTGTTTATAAGCCTGAGTTAATAGAGGCAATACTTTGGCCGGACCATAGCCATATTCAAATGCACGGTTAAGTTCTTTTTCGGCACTTTCATACTGCTTGGTTTGCAAATAGGCTTTACCTAATTCGAAACGGGCAGAGGCCGACTTAGGGTCAGCCTGCACAGCATTTTTCAATGCTACAATAGCGGCCGGGTTATTATCTTCGCTCATAAACTGTGCAGCTTGGGCGATATATTCATCGGCTGTTTTAGGGCCACAGGCAGATAAAAGTGAGATACCAAGACTAAATAGTCCCAACTTAATCAAAGTTGGCATTGTTTTATTCATTTTCTCAATCCTTAAGTGAGTCGCGTAGGAGATAAGCAAGTTGCTGACACTACGATACTTACAGTTGTGTCGCAATTACAGACTTTTATCGTAAGAATTTAACAATATATCCACTTTCCGTTTGGGTAAATACCTTGTTTTAAACTGCAGCTGAAATTTCATCCAGATACCACAAATTGGCTGTATGTTAATTAAGCAATTCAATTCAATGACATTTTTGCAACAAGATTGACAATAAAGTGTAATTTCAGCGTATATATTTTGTAAAAGTACAAAAAAATGACAATTAAACAAAGCATTACGTGGAGTAAATTAAGGTTATCGAATATAATTCAGCCTTTGAAACCGAGCCGGCTTCGCCTAAAAAAATTGTTTTACCGATTCAAATTATGCTGTGCCTGCTAGTACCCTGGGACTATTGATGACCACCACATCTGATTTAACATTTAAAGACTTAAACTTACCTGAAGAAATCCTGAAGGCTTTGGAAAAAGTAGGTTATGAAAAACCTTCTCCAATCCAAGCAGAAGCCATTCCTCTTATTCTTCAAGGACATGACATACTAGGCACAGCGCAAACCGGAACCGGAAAAACTGCAGCATTCGCCTTACCTATGTTGGCCAATATCGATCCTGATGCTGATTATACTCAGTTGTTAGTACTGGCTCCGACTCGTGAATTAGCTATTCAGGTAGCTGAAGCCTTTCAGGTTTATGCCAGCTTCAGCCGCAAAATTCGCGTATTGCCCGTTTACGGCGGTTCGTCATACGAAAACCAAATTCGCCAGTTAAAACGTGGTGTACAGGTTGTTGTAGGTACACCAGGCCGAGTTATTGACCACATCAACAAAGGCACTTTAAAACTTGATCAACTTAAGTTTTTAGTACTCGATGAAGCCGACGAAATGTTGCGTATGGGCTTTATTGATGACGTTGAATGGATTTTGAGCCATGCACCTAAAGAGCGCCAAACTGCGTTGTTTTCTGCCACCATGCCAGACGCAATCCGCAAGATCACTCAGCGTTATCTGAAAGATCCAAAACACGTCAAAATTGCCTCTAACGTGACTACTGCTGCGCAAATTACCCAGCGTTATTGCCAAGTCGCAGGCCACCATAAATTAGAAGCCTTAACACGTATCCTCGAAGTTGAAGATTTTGACGGCGTAATCATTTTTGTGCGTACTAAAACTGCCACACTTGAACTTGCAGAAAAATTATCTGCCCGAGGTTATGACGTAGAACCACTCAATGGCGATATTCCGCAAAACGCCCGTGAACGTACAGTTGACCGCCTGAAAAAAGGTAACATCGATATTTTAGTCGCAACTGACGTAGTGGCGCGTGGTTTAGACGTTGAACGCGTTAGCCACGTTATCAACTATGACATTCCTTATGATACCGAATCCTATGTACACCGTATCGGCCGTACCGGTCGTGCTGGTCGTCAAGGTGATGCAATATTGTTTATTTCACACCGTGAAAAACGCATGCTGTTTTCGATTGAAAAGGCCACTAACCAATCTATCGAAGCCATGCCGATTCCGTCTATTTCACAATTGAATGAAACACGTTTGACTCGTTTCAAAACCAGCGTAATGGAAGCCATGAACGATGCCAGCATCGAAACCATGATCCCCATTGTTGAATCAATTATGAAAGAAGCTGATGCATCACCAGAAGTTGTGATGGCTGCCTTAGCGAAGATAGCTCAAGGCGATGAACCATTAATCCTTAAAGAATCTGATCGCCCTAATCTTGAAGAACGTGCTCCTCGTGGTGAACGTGGAGACCGTCCGAGCCGTGACGGTGGTCGTGATTTTGGTGACAGACCCGCACGTGGTGACAGACCTTCCCGTGGTGATCGTCCTGAGCGTGGTGATAGAGCTGAACGTGGCGGCGACCGTCCTAAACGTGAACGCAAATCTGCGCCACCCAGCGAAGGCATGAAACGTTATCGCATCGAAGTGGGCCATACTCATGGTGCTAAGCCTGGCAATATCGTAGGTGCGATAGCCAACGAAGCAAATATCAGTAGTAAAAACATTGGTGCGATTGAAATTTATGACAATTTCAGCACAGTGGATTTACCTAATAATATGCCAAAAGCCACGCAGGATGTATTACAAAAAACCCGTGTTGCCGGCCGAGCTTTAGGTATGCGTGAGTGGTCTGATACGCCACCCAAATCACGTGCAAAACCTAGTTTTAAAGAGTAAGATTTACCTTTCCATTCGGGGAGCCTCTTGGCTCCTTTTTTTTCGAAATTTTCCGCTTTACTACCACTCATCCGCCTATTTTAACGTTTGTCATAAAGTTTCCTGTATTGGTTTTTTCATAGTTAATCTGTACACACCCCAAATCATTGGAATTGCACGGCGGCTGCACAAGAACTCAGCCCCATGAGCTTAGTCTTATTAGGTAATTAGATTGAGTGCAGCCAACAAACGAGTAGTTTCAAGGATGAAAGGTATAACAACCAACAGGAGAGACATCATGTTCAATTTACCCTTTTGTAAACAACGTTATAGTCATGGATTTTTAGTCATATTGCTTTTGATTTTGTGGATCACTGACAGTAATGCACAATCACCTTGGCAGCAAAAATGGCAAGGAAAATTAGAGGTTGCTGCGGGCATGCAACTAACCCTGATCCTGAATCTGCAAGAACAGGATGGTAAGCTAAGCGCCACTCTAGATAGCCCAGATCAAGGCGCCATGGGCATACCAGCCAGTCAGGTTAGCACTAAGGATACTGAACTTACTGTCGAATTTGCAGCCATCAGTGCCCGTTACGTTGCAAACCTAAAAGAACAACAACTGCAAGGCACTTTTTATCAAGCAGGGCAGCAATTTCCACTGGTATTAACACCAATGAGCACTGCGCAGCAAGAGGCGATTACAGCAAGCCAACAACGCCCCCAAGAACCACTTCCACCCTATCCTTATATTGAACAACAAGTGCGGTATCCCCATCCATCAGCAGGTTTTAATTTTGCTGGCACCTTGACTCTACCCCAAGGCAAAGGCCCTTTTAGTGCAGCAATACTTATCACCGGTTCCGGCCCGCAGGATCGAGATGAAACGCTGGCCAATCACAAGCCCTTTAAATTATTAGCCGACACTTTGACGCGGCGTGGGTTTGCTGTGCTGCGTAGTGATGATCGTGGTACTGGCCAATCAGCAGGCAATTTTAGCGGTGCAACTATTGAAGATTTTGCCACTGACGTTCAAGCCGCGTATGAATATTTACTTAGCCGTGAAGACATCAATCCGAGCAAAATTGGTTTAATCGGACACAGTGAAGGTGGTGTCACCGGCCCCCTATTTGCCGCGCGCCAACCTAAAGTTGCTTTTGTCATTATGCTGGCAGGCTTAGGTGTGCCGGGCAATCAATTATGGGCCACCCAACAACGAGATATTGGCTTAGCATCTGGCATGCAGGACGGCGACATGATTTATCAATTACACTTAAAGGCCGCCACTTTATCTGCACAAGGGGCCAATTTTGAGCAAATAAAGACTTTGTTTGCAGCAGTACCAAATGCTAACGAGCAGATGATTAATACCCTTGCTACTATGCTAAGCAGTGATTGGGCTCATTCACTAATGGCTTATCAACCACAAGCTGTCCTAATCAAATTAAACATGCCGCTGTTAGCTTTAAATGGTGAACGAGATATGCAAGTTGCCAGCAAAGACAATTTGACTGGTATCAAACAAATCATGGCTAACACTGCCAATCAGGATGTGACTGTTTTATCATTACCTGAGTTAAATCATTTGTTTCAGCAGGCGCCAACGGGTCATCCGGCTGAATATGCACAAATTAGCGAAACCCTTAATCCAGCCGCGCTTGCTCACATTAGCGACTGGCTAGCCGCGAGATTTTAACATGCATACACACTACTGGCGCTATCAACTGGCCGGCTGGCTAACCCTGTTAGGCTTAGATTTTTTGGGCAAATTTATTGCCAATATGTTCCAACCATCTTTATTGGTGGCGGTAATAGTACTGTACGGCTATGGCTTGTTTGCCAGCCATGGTTTGCGCTATGTGTATAAACATCATTTACGTGGTTTAGCCATATGGAAGGTATTGCCGCTGTCTTTGCTACTAAGTCTGTTAGCGGCCTTCTTAGCCACTAGCGGCTTAATGGCGGTATTGTTCATCTTTGGTCACCCTGCTTTTGCTCAGCCAATTACCCAGCCCATCATGATATTTCAATACAACTTGTTTTTAATGTGGTTATTTTTATTTATCTGGACAGGTTTATATCTCTTTATTACCCGCCAACGGCAGGTAGATGATCTCAGTCAACAACACCAAGAGTTACAAAACAACTTAGAACAATCGCAACTACATGCCCTACTAAACCAATTGAATCCGCATTTTATGTTTAACTGCATTAACAACATACGAGCTTTGATTTTGGAGGACAGCCATAAAGCCAGAGATATGCTGGCGCATATGGCCGATATGCTGCGATATAATTTACAAGACAAACAGCAAGCTCAAGAAGTGCTCAAGATTGAATTAGATATAGCCCACGCCTTTATGCAACTGGCATCTATTCAGTTTGAACAACGTCTGTGTTTTAGCCAACACATCCAGCCTACAATCGATTTGCAAATTCTGGTGCCACGGATGTTGATTCAGTTGTTATTAGAAAACGCCGTCAAACATGGCATCGCCCACTTACCACAAGGGGGCGAAGTCATTTTGCATATCTCTTGCGAGCAACAGCAATTACGTATTGAAGTGAGTAACGATGGATTATTACAAACTCATACCGGACAAGGCATAGGCCTGCAAAATATTCGCAGTCGCCTAAAAATGCTTTATGGTGATGAGGCCCGTTTTGACATTATTCAACAGGGCAATAAAGTAGTAGCAACAACGCTAATACCCATGACAGAGGTTGCGACATGCAAGTTGTTATAGTTGAAGATAGCCGCTTGGCCAGACTCGAACTCAAAGAGCAACTAAAGCCATTTGCCGATATTGAAGTGATTGGTGAAGCGGATAACGCAGAACAAGGCATCACCTTAATCGAACAACTACAACCTGACTTGTTATTTTTAGATATAAACTTACCCGGCATGGATGGCTTTGCCATGTTAGAACAACTCAACTACGTACCTCAGGTTATTTTTACGACGGCTTATGATCAGTACGCGCTTAAGTCATTTGAGGTTAATGCCCTTGATTATTTGTTAAAGCCTATAAAAACCGAGCGTTTACAACAAGCGATTAACAAAGCCAGATTACACGTCAGTACCGCAGAAAACACCGATAAACTCACAGCTGACAGTCGGTTTTTTGTGAAAGATGGCGAACAGTGTTGGTTAGTCACCCTTCAACAAGTGCAACTGTTTGAATCGATAGGTAACTATACTCGGCTCTATTTCGAGCAGCATAAACCGATGATCTATAAGTCTCTCGGTCAAATTGAAAAGCGTTTACCGAGCCACGGATTTTTCCGCGCTAACCGCTCTGAGCTGATCAATATGCAATTTGTCAGGCAAGTTGAGCTGGCGTTAAACGGTAATCTGATGATTACTCTCGATAACGGCAAAATAATTGAACTGTCGAGAAGGCAGGCTGCAGAGTTTAAAAAAAGACTAAGTTTGTAGCATTGGCTTTTATGCCAACTCCACATAGTAACCATATCGTTATGGGACCGAATCACCAAAAAATGCTGTAGTAATCTGCACCCTAGGTTTTCTAAAACACTTTAACAAATCAAGGTATAAGACCAAAAGATAAATTATTGTTATAGTTGTTAGTTATATGTAAACCAAAATTAATTACCTATTAATAAGCTTTTGCCTTTATGTTGTGCGACCCCTTGCTGCACCAGCAATTTTAACGGGGCGTTAAATCAATATCATTAAGGAATTACAATGCAAAAAATAAAAACGTTTACAGCTCTGTTTTTATTGGTTTTACAAGGCTGTGGCGGTTCGGGAGATTCGGCGGTGCCAACGCAACCTGTGAGACCACCTACATCTACCGTGGTTACCACTGAAACCTTAGCTAGATTTGATATTTATGCCTTAGCGGGTGAAATCCAAGACGAGCCTAAAATCGCGGCTAAAATGAAAGTCACTCAATACATTATTGGTCAGGAGCCCATTATTAATTACGAAGGTGATATTGGGGTGGAATACCGCGGCTCCAGTTCGCAGTTTTATTACGATAAAAAGAATTTTGGTATTGAAACCCGCGATGCCGACCAAGAAGGTATTTCAGTGGCCTTGTTGGATTTTCCAGAAGAGGAAGACTGGGTATTACACGGCCCTTATGGTGATAAAAGCCTGATGCGTAATGCCTTGATGTTTGAACTGGCTAAGTCGTTTGGCCATTATTCTTCACGCTGGCAGTTTGTAGAAGTCTATGTAGAAAATGACTATCAAGGTTTATATGTCTTACTCGAAAAAATCAAACGTGATGATAATCGTATAAACATTAACAAGCTGAAAGAGGACGAAAATGAAGGTAACGATTTAACCGGCGGTTATATTATCAAACTCGATAAAACCAATGGTGAACATGAGGGCAATCCGGGCGCTTATGATTTGTACACAGATGATATGAGTTTTATCTCCAAACATGGCTCTAAAATAAACGCGATATGCGAACACCATTTTATTTACCACACTCCAAAGTCGGATGAAATCACCGACCAACAAAAAACCTATATTCAGAATTATGTACATGCCTTTGAGGATGCCTTAGCTGGCAGTGATTTTCGTGACGAACAAAAGGGTTACCGCAACTATATCAACGTGGATACCTTTGTGGATTATTTTCTCGCCACTGAATTATCCGGCAATGTAGACGGTTATCGCCTCAGTACCTTTTTATATAAAGACAAAAACAGCAAATTATCCATGGGCCCCTTGTGGGACTATAACTTAGCCTTTGGTAACGCCGATTATTGTGAAGGTTGGTCAAACACAGTGTGGGTTTATCGCTCAGAAGAACGCTGTGCCGGTGGGGTATTTGGTGTGCCATTTTGGTGGTATCAATTATTAGCTGACGACGATTTCAAACAACAAGTAAAAAGTCGCTGGTTAACCTTACGAGCCAACGACCTAGCTAATGCTAAGATTGAGCAACATATTTCGACAATGCAAAATACCTTACTTAATACGGAAGCCGTCACCCGTAACTTTATTAAGTGGCCCATATTAGGTAGCTATATATGGCCTAATTATTATGTCGGCAGTCGTTATAGCGATGAAGTGAATTACCTTAAAAACTGGCTAACGACTCGATTAGATTGGTTAGATATAGAAATAGCTAACCTTTGATGATTACGACTTGCCTATAATTGTGAGTAAAACTAGCGTAGGTAATTTTTACATGCCAACATAAGGAGTGATTACGCAGAATAAGGGAATAGCATGTCTTTAAATTTATCACGCAAGATTATTACGCTAGTGATGTTAATTGCCGTATCAATTCCCTTATGTTTTGCCAAAGACGTGATCCGTTATCAAGATAACTCCGCCAACATAAAATCCTTTTCACCCTATTTTATTGGTTTGCTTAAACTCGTGGTTGAACACTCAGTTGTTGAATATGGTGAAGTTGAACTCGTCGCTTTATCGGGGGCTATGTCAAATGCCCGCAAATTTGCCAGTTTAGATAGCGATGTGATGGATATATTGTGGACAACGACAAGTACCGAACGTGAAAAGCAAGCATTGGCGGTAAAAATTCCCTTATTAAAAGGTATGTTTGGTTACCGCGCATTAATGATCCGTAAAGACGACCAAGCAAAATTTTCAGCCATAACATCGTTACAAGAACTGGCCCAACTTACCGCAATTCAGGGGCAAGACTGGCCCGAAGTTAAAACGATGCGCAAAGCAGGTCTAAATGTAGCCACCATGGAATGGATACCAAAGTTGTATAGGCTCGTGAGTGAAGGAAAAGTAGACTATTACCCTCGCTCGATACTTGAAATACAGGATGAAGTGGCCGGTGCAGAAGTAGACAATTTAGCTATTGAATCAAGCATAATACTCAAGTATCAAAATGAGACTTACTTTTTTGTCGCAAAAAACAATACTAAACTGGCCAAAAGGCTTGAATATGGCCTGCTTAAAAGCATGGAAAATGGCAGCTTTGAGCATTACTTTACTCACTATGGAAACAATGCCGCGGCGTTAAAATTACTGAGTGGATCACGTCGTATATTTAATTTAGACCAACCGTCAATAAACTAAGTAAAAGGTGATAAAACCCTGACTTCGACTAGCTTGGGTCACTTAGCAAAACGTCAGTACCCCCGTTTTTTCCAGAACTGTATTTCACCATCACCGTATTCCACTAACACACTAAAGGTCTTTTCAGCGATAATCTTACCATTTAGCTCAATCACCATGCGCCAATCACCGGTTTTATTCTCGATGGGCTCCCACAAAGTATCGCCCAAATAAAACTCCCAATCATTATTGCGTACATATACCTCCCCCCTAAACGGCTCCATGATCTCACCTTTTTTATCGGGAATATTTGGATGATAAATGGTGTAATCGAGTTTTAAGCCTTTACCTTTGAGTACATGCAAGATAAAGCCAAATTCGATATCGAGTTGTGCGGGAATATGAGTAGTAAAATCCTTAATGACAGGGAGTTGTTTCGCTTTTTCATCCCACTCTTGGTAGATCCCAAAACTGCTGATGCTAAAATTGGCTTTAAGTTTTGCCATTAACTTTCCTTGCCTTTAGGCATAAACATTGCGAGTTCAACTAGCGGTTTAAGCTTTACTACTTGGTCTTTGATTCACTAAGGCATACCAGCGTTTAAGATGGACATGATTATCGGCTAAACGAATATTGACTACTCTGGCAAAATCCAGCGCACATAAGGCTGTGATATCCGCCACGCTAAACGCATCACCGGCAACATATTGATATTGGCTAAGCTGTTTATCCAAAATGTCTAAGAACTTAGTCGCCTGCACTCCCGCCTCAAGACCGTACTCTTGGTTGGGTTTCATGCGATCGCTAAAATAGCCTGTGGTATGTTGAAAACACATGCCAACATTGCTAAATAGATGTAACTCTACAAAACGCTGCCACATATCAATCTGCGCGATTTGTAGCGCACCACAACCAAACAAAACCGGCTCAGGCTGTAGTGTTTCAAAATAACGGCAAATCGAGATGGTTTCGCTGATACAAGTGCCATCATCCAACTCCAGAATAGGGATCTTGGCCATAGGGTTTTTAGCCCGCAGGACATCTGACAAATTTTCTCCTCCGGCTATATCCACCTGTACATAATTCATAGGAATATTTTTTTCAGCTAAGAAAATTCGTACACGACGAGGAGAAGGAGCAGTAGAGGTTTCGTAAATTTTCATTGTTTATATCAATCCGTATTGTTCTGCTGCCACTTTGTTAAAGCATCCTGACTATTAGCTTGAATAACCTGATAGTGCTGACTGACCCACCAGCGTTCCATCATTCTGACGTTTTTCTGATTAGCGCGATAAAAAAGGTCGGCGATATCGCCCACTAGCGGCAACAAGCCCAAAACAAAATCGAGCAGAATGTTTTTTAGCATTTGGGCCTGCATTGTGGCAGGCATGCCCAGTTGTCCGGCTTTATAAACAATAGTCAGTGATACCAATGCCATCACTGCATCACCTACGCCCGGAATCAAACCCACTAAAAAATCCACACCAAACCTGATATTTAACAGCGGCACTTTAAAACCATTATCTAAAAACTGCGCTAATTTTTGTGCGTGTAACAGGGCGGGGGGAGCAAGTAAAGTTTGTGGCATAGCGTAGCTTAACCCACCGCTTGTAATATTTGCCCACACAGCCACGCCATATAGGTGCCTACGGTATAGCCTAATACTGCAAGCATCACGGCAACCGGTGCGAGTGAAGGATGAAAAGCGGCTGCCACTATGGGAGCCGATGCCGCGCCACCTACATTAGCTTGGCTGCCCACCGCCATATAAAACAAGGGGGCTTTGATAAGCTTAGCTACCAGCAACATCAGTGACGCATGCACCAACATCCAGATAACACCAATCACAAAATACACTGGAGTTTGTGCAATCATAGCGACATCCATCTGCATGCCAATCGTGGCAATTAAGATATATAAAAATGCCGAACCTATTTTTGAAGCGCCTGCTCCTTCTAATTCACGCACCCGTGTAAAGGACAACATTATCCCAACAGTACTAGCAAAAATAATCATCCAAAAAAACGAGCTATGAAAACTAAACTTGTCTAATTCAGGAAAATTCTCAACAAAATACGGCGTGATATTATCGGCAAATAAATGGGCAAAAGCGGTCACTCCCATGCCAACCGCCACAATTAACATGATGTCTGTCAAAGTAGGAATGCGTGAATGTTTAGCTTCGAAGTCTTGCACCTTGGCTTTTAATTCGTCAATAGCGCTGGTATCTGCTCCTGTTTTGGCATCAATCTTTTTAGCATTGGCCGCCATAATCAACAACACCGCCATCCACAAGTTAGCCACTATGATATCGACAGTCACCATAGCCGAAAACATTTGGTCTCCAGCGCCATAAATCTCTTTCATGGCCGCCTGATTAGCACTACCGCCAATCCAACTGCCAGCCACGGTTGTCATGCCCCGCCATACCGCTTCTGGGCCTTCAACCCCAATTAAATCTGGCACAAAGGTAGCAACAATAAGTAAGGCCAAAGGGCCACCAATCACTATACCTATGGTGCCGGTGAAAAATAAGATAAGGGCTTTACTGCCTAACTTTGCGATGGCTTTAATATCCACGCTAATCGTTAGTAAAACCAAACACGCAGGTAACAAATAACGCGACGCGACATAATATAATTGTGAATTCTCGGCATCGATTAAACCGAAGGTATTAAGCAATGAAGGCAAAAAATAACAAAGCAGTACCGAAGGGACAAACATGTAAAATTTTTGCCAGAATGGGGTTTTACAATTGGCGGTATAAAAAACCAAACCAAGTAACATGCACAAAATGCCAAAGATCGTGGCATCGTTAGTAAACAGCGGTGTATGGGCCGAGGTAAGCTCAGCTATTTTTTCTATCGACATAAAAGTCCCTGCGTAGCTCCGCTTGTTTTGCTCTTTCAGAGCCAACAGCAGTATTTTTATTTAGGATTGATCAGTGTTTGTTTAGTTCATCAAGCAACAAGTGATGTTAGCACAATTCAAAGACCAGAGGGCAAGCCAGCCACTCTCTCGATTGTGAGCACACCTATCTATTATTGCTCAGCGCCAAGTTTACTCGCCAGAGTACTGCGTTGTTTGGCATTATCAACCGACCAACCATGCAAATTAGCTTCAATCAAAGCGGCAAGCGCATCAATGTGCTGGGCTTGTGCATTCAGTGCAGGTATATAGTCATAAGATTCTCCACCGGCGTGCATAAAATACTCACGATTTTCCTCAGCGATTTCTTCGATGGTCTCGAGGCAATCCGCAGAAAAACCCGGACATACAATTTGCACTGATTTAACACCCTGTGCAGGAAAGGCTTTCAGAGTGTGGTCGGTATATGGTTGTAACCACTCTTCACGGCCAAAGCGTGATTGAAAACAGGTGAAATGTTCATCTTTATTCAGCCCTAAATTTTCAGCAATCAAACGTGAGGTTTTATAACATTCACAGTGATAAGGGTCGCCGTTTAGCAGATAACGCTTAGGAATGCCGTGATAACTAAAAAGCAACTTATCGGCGCGACCTTTTAACTGCCAGTGTGCGCGAATACTATCCGCCACGGCTTGAATATAGCCAGGATCATCATGATAGTGAGTAATAAAACGTAAGTCTGGCATCCAGCGGCGCTGGCTTAAATTTTTAGCCACCATATCAAAAGTCGAAGCCGTGGTTGAGGCGCAATACTGAGGATACAAGGGCATAACCAGCAACTTGCGTACCCCCTTTTGCAACATTGACTCCATAACAGAATTAATCGAAGGTGAACCATAACGCATGGCAAATTCAACCACCACATTGTCACCATAACTCTGTTGCAATTTTTGACGTAGTGCCATGGTTTGATCTTGGGTGTGAAAGAGTAACGGGGAGCCTCTGTCTGTCCACACAGAGGCATAAGATTTAGCCGAACGTTTAGGGCGAATATTCAAAATAACCACGTTTAAAATCAGCCACCACAATACTCTCGGAATTTCGACCACTCTTGGGTCAGATAAAAACTCTTTTAAATAGCGTTTAAGCGCGCCTTTTTCTGGGGCGTCGGGAGTGCCCAAATTAGTCACTAGTACCCCGATTTTATCGGCTTGCCCATGGTTAAATGCTGGGCTTCCAAGATATTTCATAATTTTACTCTTGTTGAATCTTTCAATGTGAACAGTATTACGCTTAAAACAGGCATACAGACCAATGTATTTTAGTTTATCTAAATCAGTAACAAATAACACTGGCTGCGGTAAGTCATTGCAGCAATACCTCAAGATCTGAGCAATACCTTTATTTTCATATGATTTTTTGCCATTAAAAATCGTTTGTACATAAAAATAGTTTAATTTTCAGTCGTTTCTGTGGAATGATGACTAAAATGAGGTTTTCTATTCGACCTAAGACTTGCAGAGGATTGCAGTATGGCAGACAAAAAAAGTAGTGCTGAAAATGACGTAAAAAATAACCCATCTCAAGAGTCAGAACTAGCCTCTTTGCGCCACATAGTTTTTGGCGCAGCAAAAGCTGATATCGAACAACAACTTCAAGCTCTCAGTCAACGAACCAACGAGCATTTTCAAAAGCTTGAACAACACACGGCACAGCAGTTCAAAAATATGCAAGCAGCCATGGATGATGGTTTCCAGCAGCTCGCTCAACAACTTGCCTTAGCTGACCAGGCACAGGATCAAAAAGCTGCCGAGTTAAATACCTATGCCGACAAACTTTCATCAGAACTTGAGCTAGCCGACGCTAACAATAAACAAGAAAATGATGAGTTACATAACAGGCTAGACAAAGAAATCGCTTTACTCACCGAGAAATTTAACGAACAACTGAATCAGGCACTGGCCAAACTTAATCAGGTTTCTAATGAGCTAAATGCCAATAAAACCGATCGTAAAACACTGGCTAAACTGCTCTCAACAGTGGCAACTAATCTCGAAATTGATGACGGTGAATAAGGCAGTTAATGTCACAATCATCTGAGCACAACACGACGACTGACGACGAACAACAAATGCGCGCCTTGCGCGAGTTGGTGTTAGGCGAATCAGGCCAGGTTGTTAAACAGTTACTACAAGAAAACGCCAGACAAGTGGTCAGCGAGGTGTTCTCTGAAGCCTTATTTGATCGCGAAAAAAAGGATGGCTCGGTTAATAAGGTCATTTTGCCCTTAGTGGAAAAATCCGTTGAACGTTCGGTGGCTAATCACAGCGAGCAAATGGTCGGTTACCTCTATCCATTAGTGGGTAGTTTAGTACGTAAATCGGTCACCGCCTTTATCACCGACTTAATGGAAAAAACCAATTCACTGATCGAAAACAGCCTGACGATTAAAGGCCTAAAGTGGCGCTTTAAAGCCTGGCAATCTGGTGTCAGTTTTTCACAATATGTCGCGACCCAAACTTTTGCTTTTAGGGTCGAACAGGTTTTTTTGATACACCGTGAAACAGGTTTATTGTTAAACACCATATCCGCGGGCCTGCAAAATAGCGCCGATGCAGATTTAGTGTCTTCGATGCTGACCGCGATTAACGATTTTGTCAGCGACTCTTTTAATGTCAGTGCGGAAAAGGGCGAACAACAGCTTGATGTGGTCAAAACTGAGGATTTTACCCTATTGCTAAAACAGGGTCCTAAAGCCGTATTAGTTGCAGCCATTAGTGGTAACGCACCACAAAAAGTTGCCGACCAGTTGCAGCTAAGCTTAGAAGAAATTCACAAACTTTATGCTCAGGAATTAAAACAGTTTAATGGTGACGCGAGTGCCTTTATCAATAGTGAACAGCAACTCCGCGACTGTCTACTAGCAGAGTTAAAAACCACCGAAAACAAAAGTCAAAAACGCCCTTGGATGGCTTGGGGCATAGTTTTAGCTGTAATTATCGTGATCTGTTATTTGGGTTTTGTACGCTGGCAGGCCAATCAATATCTAGGCAAACTGCGTTTAATAGATGACGAACCCGGTATCGTGTTGACCTTTGCCCAACTAAGTGGTTTTGCAAGCCTGCAACTCAAGGTGTTGCGTGATCCACAGGCTGTAAGCATTGAATCTTGGTTGAACCAACAACAGTTAGACAAGGCCGATATTGACGTTAAAGAACGAGCTTATGTGTCCCTTGATTCCGCCATTATCAAGCAGAAAGTGCAAAGCATCTTAGGTAACTTTGTCGGTATTCAAGCCGAATGGCAAGACAAGCTCCCAACGTTTAATGGCGAATTAAGTAATTTAAATAAACTCAGATTACAAACCGAATTAAATAAAGTACCTGGTTTGGATTTTAAAACTCAGTGGTTGGATGGGATTAACATTGCTGGCAGTGAAAGCAATGCCGCCGATGATCCCGCCATTATCCGCGCTATATTAGACTTAAATATTGCCAAATTAGAACACATTACGATTAAATTCGAACAAGGTGAGAGCACCTTAAGTGAACAAGATATTAACTCTCTGATTGTACTTCGAGATGAGTTTGTTAATTTGTTACCTATCGCTGAGCAACAAGACTTGTCTTTAGGCCTAATTATTATGGGTGCCAGTGATGCCACCGGCAGCAGCGCATTTAACAAAGCTCTTAGTCAAAAACGCGCGGATGTGGTTAAAAACAAACTCGAAGAGTTAGGCATCGACAAAAATCGCTTGAATGCTATTGGTTTGGGCATTATCGAATTAAAAACTTCTGGTGACGGGGCGCGTAAGGTACTATTTAATGTAGTGTACTTTGATGCAACCTAATTATGATGGACCAGAATTGACATGATTCAGAAAAAAATATGCTTACTTGGTGCGACTGGCGTGGGTAAAACCAGCTTAGTCAAAAAGTATGTTGAAGGGATTTTTTCTGAAAAATATCTGACTTCTATTGGCGTAAAAGTTGATAAAAAAGAGTTGGAACTAGCCTCAACTAAAGTACAGTTTATGTTATGGGATATTGAAGGTATTGACCGTTATTGTGGCTTCCAGCCTAAATATCTGCGTGGTGCCTCTGCTTATATCTTAGTGGCCGACCAAACCCGTTCTCAATCGTTGATTGAAGGTTATGAAATTCAACAAATGGTCAAAGATGTCGCAGATATTCCGGGCATATTAGCAATTAATAAATCTGACTTAGCAGCGAGTTGGCACTGGAACGATAGCGAAATCGCACAAATTAAATCATCTTTTGCGATGTCATTTAATACCAGCGCCAAAACAGGTGAAGGTGTTGAACCCATGTTTACTGAGCTAGCAAAGTTATTGGTTGAGTCGCTATGAGCATCGATGCCTCACTATTTCAAGCCCTAGGCTTGGTTAACAGCTCTATATTTCAGCGCATTGCCCCTGGCCAATTTAAGACCCTCTACCAATCAAAAGGTTGGTTATTAGAATTGATGCCAGAAGCCTTTGGTTCCAGTCCTTTTATTTACCAACAAAACTCCGCATTTCTAAACGATTTTTTATTAGACGCCGAAGAGTTTTGGCAAAACGGACAAAATGGCCAAATACATTCTGGCATTTGGCGTGAACAAGCGAATCAAACCTTGTTGCATCTCGAAGCCAGTGCCGCAGTAGCAGAAAACAACTGTTACTTGCTGATCCACAATATCGAAAACGAATATCAGCGCCAGCAGCAAACCTTGCAAGTCGCCCGCGAATTATTGATCAGAAATGATAAAGTCCTCGCCCAGCACGATTATGTATTTAATCGCTTAGAGACTTTACTTTCGCAGTCGACAGACAAAAAGCCTGAACCGCTGCAGC
The DNA here is from genome assembly GCF_001565895.1 of Paraglaciecola hydrolytica. Classification (GTDB taxonomy): domain Bacteria; phylum Pseudomonadota; class Gammaproteobacteria; order Enterobacterales; family Alteromonadaceae; genus Paraglaciecola; species Paraglaciecola hydrolytica. The sequence continues at coordinate 964,350 of NZ_LSNE01000003.1, read as the reverse complement.
ACGCTTTACAGCAAACAGAGTTAGGTGTGGCTATCCTTGATGACAAACTGCAATTGCTCAACAGCAATCCAGCTTTGTATCAGATGTTTGCCATACCAGGTAAAAAAGTCAAACAATCACCGGATAAGTTACTGTTACAGTTATTTGAAAATCAATATCCTGAATATCACCGGGTTTTTGCCACAGGCAGCGCTTGGGCTGGTGAGCTGTATTGGCTCAATCCACCACAACCCGGCAAGTGGTTTAAGGTGTCTGTTCATCCTATCTGTAATACTGCTCAACAGAAAAATTTTTGGTTACTCAGTATTAGTGACATCAGCCAGCTTAAATTCTTACTGATGCGCAATGAAAAACTGTCTCACTATGATGTACTGACCGAATTACCTAACCGCCAATATTTCTGGCAGCAGTTAGAACAACAGATCAGCAAACAGCAGGCCTTTTTTGTACTGTATATGGAAATAAAACAGTTCAAAAAGATCAACGAAATCCACGGACATTTAGTCGGTGATGGTATTATCAAAGAGCTTGCCGGACGTTTAAAAGCCTGCATCAATAGCAGTGATATGCTGGCCAGAATTGGGGGTACCGAGTTTGCTTTAATAGTGCATACCTCTGGCCTTTCAGCTCAAGTATCTGCCGTTGAGCAAGATAAATGTCAGCAAATGGCCAAGGAATTAATCACTGCTTGCATACAGCCTTTTTATATTGAATCAGGCCATCGCTGTGAAGTAGGCCTTAACATTGGCGCCGCGGCTTTTCCAAGTGACGCAGACAACGCCGAAGATTTAATGAAGTATGCGGATTTAGCGGTATTTGCTGCTAAAAAACAATTAAAAAGCAGTTTGCAGTTTTACTCCAAAGAACTTAAAGAAGCATCGCGTAAAAGAATTGAGTTAGAAGTGGCCTTACGTAAGGCCTTGGAAAATCAGGAATTTGAACTGTATTTTCAACCCATGTTTGACTTGCGTGATGGCAAAATCAACAAAGCCGAAGCCTTGATACGCTGGAATCGCCCAGATGTTGGCATGGTTTCACCTGATGAATTTATTCCATTGGCCGAACAAACAGGCTTGATAGTACCCATAGGTAAATGGGTAATTAAAGAAACCTGTGAAAAACTTGCTGCATTGCAAGCAGCTAAACTCGCTATCATCTTAAGCATTAATTTATCACCCCGTCAGGTCAATGACAGACACTTGCTCGAATTTATTACCGATTGTGTAGCGGAGTGTCAGGTACTGCCTAGTCAGCTAGAACTGGAGCTTACAGAAGGGGTATTAATTGATAATTTCACCAAGGTGCAGTATTTGCTGAATGAAGTACGCAAACTGGGTCTGAGTGTATCCATTGATGATTTTGGTACCGGCTATAGCTCACTGGCTTATTTGCAAAAACTGCCCATCGACCATCTGAAAATTGATCGTTCGTTTGTACAAGATCTCAGCCACAGTGAAAATGATAAAGCTCTTGTATTGGCGGTTATCGCCATGGCCCACAGTTTAAAATTACAGGTCATTGCAGAAGGGGTAGAAACCGAGCAACAAAAAGAGTTTTTGCAACTGAATAACTGCCATACCGCACAAGGTTACCTGTTTAGTCGCCCCATTCCTTTCGACCAATTATCAACTCTCTTGGCGAACCAAGCAAACGCCATTAATTAAAAGCGGGTAAACCTGTTTGTGCACGCCCTAGGATCAAAGCATGTACATCGTGAGTGCCTTCGTAGGTATTGACCGCTTCGAGATTCATCACATGACGGATCACATGAAATTCATCGGATATGCCATTACCACCATGCATGTCTCTGGCTGTTCTGGCAATATCCAAGGCTTTACCACAAGAATTACGTTTAATTAACGAGATGGCTTCTGGTGCAAGTAACTTTGCATCCAACAAGCGTCCAGCTTGCAAACAAGCTAACAGACCGAGACTGATTTCTGTTTGCATATCAGCCAGCTTTTTTTGAATTAATTGATTAGCCGCTAACGGGCGGCCAAATTGATGTCGATCTAAACAATACTGACGAGCACTATGCCAACAAAATTCTGCGGCACCCAGCGCACCCCAAGCGATACCAAAACGCGCTTTGTTCAGGCAACCAAAGGGACCTTTCAAACCTTCTACATTAGGCAATAAGTTGTCTTGTGGCACCCACACATTATCCATCACGATCTCGCCGGTAACTGAGGCACGTAAGGCAAACTTGCCGGAAATTTTTGGCGCGCTTAAACCGACCATGCCTTTTTCGAGAATAAAACCACGAATTTTACCATCAAGCTTGGCCCACACTACAAACACATCGGCAATGGGCGAGTTGGTGATCCACATTTTATTACCATTGAGGCGATATCCATCACCATCCTGCACCGCACGACTAAGCATGCTGGCCGGATCTGAGCCTGAATCAGGCTCGGTCAAACCAAAACAGCCAAGCCATTCACCACTGGCCAATTTAGGCAGGTATTTCAAACGTTGTTGTTCATTACCATAAGCATAAATAGGGTACATCACCAAGGATGACTGCACACTCATAGCACTACGATAACCACTGTCGACCCTTTCAACTTCTCGTGCCATCAAGCCATAGGCAACATGGTTAACACCAGCACCACCATAAATCTCGGGCAGGGTAGAACCTAACAAACCCATCTCGCCCATCTCAAACATGATGTCGCGGTCAAAATGCTCATTGCGATTAGCCAGCAGGATCCTTGGCATTAGTTTTTGCTGACAATATTGTTGCACACTGTGTTGGATTAGCTTTTCTTCTTCCGTCAGCATACTGTGCAACTGCAAGGGATCTTGCCAGTCAAAACGTGGAATAGAGTGAGACATAAGCTAACTTCCTCAAAAAATGCTACAAAAAAAGAGCGCCAATGGTCGCTCTTTTGATTAACACCAACTCATATTATGAAAATAAACGTGGCTCTCCAGCTCTACGCCCTTTGGTTTTCATCACCAACATTAAGGCCACAAACGCAGGCAAGGCTTGAATATACATAATCGACATTTTTGCCGTAAGACCACCCACTACGCCAGCAACAATAATGGCCAGTAAAAAAAATATTTTCACACCATGTTGCTTGCTCATCAAAGCCCACAACAAACCCACTGCCAATATGCCGTTGTATAAACCTTGATTGAAAGCTAGAACTTCTGAGCTAGCCGCTACTTCAGCGCTCATAGCAAAGATTTTATGACCCAATGGACTGTTCCAAAAAAACATTTCGAGAGACATAAAACCAAGATGTAATAAGGCGACAATAAATGTCAGCAGACCAGCAAGAAACTTCATTGAGGCTCCTTTATTATTATTAAAATTAGAGAGGTGGCATAGTGTGCGATTTATCAAAAAGTTGCAATGCCGATTTTTACAAATAGCCAGCTAAGTCAAGCTCATCGGATGAATTGAGCATGTATCTGAACATAACGTTGAGCTGGCAGTAAAATTAGAAAAATAAGTACAAACAGCGTTACACTAGCGTCTTTTAAAGTCGCGATTTTGAGCTAACCTCCATCATGTCTGTATACGAACAAAACCTGAGTACATTTTTAAGCTTAGTTAAGCAGCACGCCAATGAGCAGTGTTTAGTTAAACTAATCCTAAGCAAAAATCGTGGTGATGATAAAGAGTTGCAACGCATTGCTATCAGGCCTGTCACGCTCAAAGGCCAGTCAGTGTTGTCATTTGTTTTTAGCTACAAAACTCGTGATATTACTAAAAACTATGTTGTTGCCGACGCATTGCTGCACATCGAACAAAAACTGCAAAACGAATTTAAAGCCGCGCATTTGTTCAGTCCGCAACAAGAAGTACAACTAGACATCAGTAAAAAAGGCAAAATTAGCCTGCGTAGCCAGCAAGTATCCGGCACTGAAGCTAGCACGGTTAATCTTGAGCATAATAAACAAAAACGCCGCTACGTTGAGTTAACTCGTCCTTATTTAAGCGCTCTAGGAGTAACGGATAAAGAATATAAACTCATCCCCGCTATGTCGCGTAAATGGAAGCAAATTAACAAATTTATTGAGGTTTTTAGTCAGGCGCTCGAACAGTCTCCTCTGGCAGCAGACCAAGCTTTACAAGTAGTTGATTTTGGATCTGGTAAAGGCTATTTAACCTTTGCCATTCACGATTATTTGCGTGAACAATTGCATACTGACTCGCAGGTGACGGGGGTTGAATTACGTGCAGAATTAGCCGCCTTGTGTACCCATGCCGCAGAAACCTTAGAGCATAAAGGATTAAATTTTGTGTGTGGTGACGTTAAAACTCACGCTCCAACACAGACAGACGTAATGATTGCCTTGCATGCTTGTGATGTCGCCACCGATTATGCAATCCACTATGGTATACGTGCTAACGCCGCCATTATTATGTGTTCACCCTGCTGCCATAAACAAATCCGCCCACAATTACACAATCCTCCTCTGCTCCAGCCTATGTTGCAATACGGCATACATTTAGGCCAACAAGCAGAAATGCTCACTGATTCTTTGCGCGCTTTATTATTAGAAGCTCATGGCTATCAAACTAAAGTCTTTGAATTTATCAGTCTTGAACATACTAATAAAAATAAGATGATCCTCGCCACCAAACGTAAAAACACCCTTGATAACTCCGCAATACTTAAACAAATACAAGAGTTAAAAACCTACTATGGTATTCAAGAACATTGCCTCGAAACGTTATTAAACGCTGAGTATTCAACAGTTTAAACATTTTACTGCATGGCCACATATCACTCTCGGTAAATTCAAATGGGTGTAGCTAAACTGTGAATAAATATCAGATTGAAGGGCTTCTTAAACGCAGCAATAAATCTATATAGCATTAAATAAAAAAATCCGATGGCTCTCGCACATCGGATTTTTTATCTCAGGGAAGTAATCTTAATGAGCGTTATTATATTTCTTAACTCTCAGCTTACTGCCCTTATAGCGTTTCTTTAGTATCTAAGCTAAATATTAGTCTTTTAATACTTTTACACGTTTGCTAGCAGAAACTTTAGCAGTGATACGACGGTTTTTAGCATCTGCCGCTTCGTTACTTGCTGAGTCTAATAACTGAGTTTCGCCAAATCCTACGGCAGTGATACGGTCTGCCGCAATACCAAATTTAGTGATTAACAAAGCTCTCACTGCATTGGCACGTTTTTCAGACAACATTAAGTTATATTCTGATGAGCCAGGCGCTGATGAATGGCCTTCAATCACGGTATCAGTATTAGGATAACGATTCATGAAATCAACAAACTCTTGAATCTCAGTTACTTCGGCTTTTTTAATGATAGAGCTGTTATTGGCAAAGTGAATAGTCAAATTCTGACTCACTTCTTGTTCCATAAAGATACTACAGCCAGCTGCGTCAACTTTATCGGTGATAGGTGTGTTTGCACATTGATCATTTGCATCCAATACACCATCTTCATCCGCATCTAAGGCTAAACTACAGCCTTTAGCACCAACTGGCGTTCCAGCAGGAGTGTTTGGACATAAATCGATAGTATTCAATACGCCATCATTGTCTGAATCAATATCACAGCCAGATGCATCTACTTTGTTACCAACAGGCGTGTTTGCACACTTGTCAGCATCATCGTAAACGCCGTCTTTATCGCTATCTTTAGGTACTTTAGGAGCCGGAGCAGGGGCTGGAGCCGCTGCAGAGCCAAAACTGTAAGCTAGACCAATTTTAAGACCTATGTCGTTATAGCCATCGCTGAAGTCGTTGTATGCTGCCACTTCGGTGAGGACTTTCAAATTGTCATTAAGTGACCAATGTTTACCCAAACCAAAACTAAATACATTGTCACTGCCTGAGGTTTTGAAGTGTTTTACACCACCAAAAACATACAACATATCATTAGGTAAAAAATACAACGCATCTACGCCGTAACGTTTGCCGGTTAAATCAGTACCAGGAGCTTTAGCATTAATATCTAAGTGGGAATACTCTAATCTAGCTGCCCATTGAGGATCAAAACGAAAGCCTGCTTCTGCACCAAAGCCAGTGGCATCATTCATGTAGTCAGGAAAACCAGACTTTTCTTTATCGGTCGAATAAACTTCGCCAAAAACACCAATCCACTTATCTCCCTCTTGACCTGGGTCAGCAAAAGCTTGCATGGAAAGAGCCAATAAAATGCTGCTTGCTAGTGAAATTTTTTTCATGTGTATGTCCTTCTTGTTTAAGTGTGTTTTACTGGCCATGGTTGATGAGATCAACCCTGCCAAGGTGTATTTTCTGTTTTAACTAAGTGTGTCTAAAAAGTAACTATTACCGACTAATTTGTAAATAATTCCTAGCTTCAGAAATATTTCCATTAAGGTCATAAATCTGTATTAAGCTGCGTATTTCCTTATATATAAAGCCTTTAGGCTGTGTTTTTTACGTTTAATTTTATATTGAAATTGCTATTCTAAAATAGACTAAAGCACGTGTTATGCCAGATGCTCATCGTCATATTGAAAATTGCTTGGAATAGATAAAAAACGCAGAGGTAATTGGTGATGTTTGCTACTTATTAAAACACATTTCCAGATATAAATTTCCGGATTTATGGCTAAATGGCATAACCATTTTTTTACCGTCGACCTGATGGTTAACTGTATGATTTTTGCCCGATACTACCATAGGCGTTGCCATGCCAAACTCATAACCCTTTTGGCTTAGCTCATTTTTGGCAACACCACAAATCATGTTAGTAATTTCGCCCACCATATCTTTCACATCGGCATTAATTCCGTCGGGCTTTTCTCCTAACATTTTTTCCATGATTTCAACTACTAAACCCTCCTCAAATGAGATGGATAGTGAACCCTGGATATTTTCTCCGACCATACCGATCATACCGGAGATATCACCACCCGCTTTGTCATCATCCTTTTTTTTCGGTTTACCCGGTGTTAACTGGGTTTGTGCCATCGTACTCATTACATTGATGAGTGCGCTAATAAAAGGATTAATAAATTCAGCGTTCATAAATAACGGATCCCTTGTTAATTGAATTAAATAACGTACCAGCGATTAGCGTGGCTTAGTTCATTTGCAAGCAGCACAAGTACCGTGAGCTTCTATGGTTTGTTTAGCGACTTTAAACCCTACCGACATCGCTTGTTTATCCAGGGTATCTTTTAAGCCAAGAGATTGAATCTCCTGGACTTCTCCACAACTGTCACAAATTAAAAATTGTACAGGATGATTACAATCGAAATGATGACAGGCGACAAAAGCATTAGTTGATTCGAGTTTATGGACTAATCCAAATTCTAGCAAAAAATCCAGTGTCCGATAAACCGTCGCGGGTTTAGCAGCAGATTCAGTTAGTTTTAATGAGTCCAAAAGTTCATAAGCACCGATAGCGCCATCTTGTTGCAATAAAAGGGCATATACTTTTTCACGTAAGGTGGTAAATCTTGCTCCTTTTTTTTCACAAAAAATACGTGCCTTATTTACATTTAGATCAATATTAGTCACTGAACATTCCTACTGAGTTGACTGATAAATAATAACACTTATCCAATTAATTTTTCGTCATTTTATTGCATTTATCTACAAGCTTACCTAGTCATGGCATCAACTTATACGAGCGCAAGCTTAGCTATTTTAGAAACGTCCAACAAATTGTTACTAAAAACAGACAGCCGACTAAGCGACATGCCTTCAACATTAGTGTTTTAGCGGTCTAAGCGAATTAAATAGGGCTTTTTTATACTGTTGCAAAATAGAAACACCAATAAGGTAACAATAATAAATAACACTTGTTTGCTTAACTTCGACTCGTTAATTTTTTGTGTTAATCTCCCGTTCTAAAAAAATGAGTCAGCATGTAAATGATTGAGCAAAATATAAAAATTGATGCAGATCAAACGGCCATCTGGTTAGTATTCACTAAAGACCAGCTTCTGCAATATTCCGACCAACCCGGTTATCTTAAAAGTACCTGGAGTGAACTAACTTTTGCCCATGCATATCAAGATCAAATGGTCAGAGTGGGGCATTATGAGCAGCATGCCTGTTATTTAATTGATATGGGTAATGAGCTTGTTGCTGAGGAAAATTTGAGCCCAGTGGCTATGCGCTCAATGTTAATGCAGGTAGACGATGCCTTTTTTGGTATAGCCGCGCGGGCATGGCAAGTTGTGTTATTTATGCGCACCCATCGTTTTTGTGGGCAGTGTGGTAGCAGCATGCAGCAAATTGATTGGGAGATGGCGATGCACTGTTCGCGCTGCCACCACCGTTGTTACCCACGTATTTCGCCTTGTATTATCGTCGCCATAAAAAACCATGATAAATTGCTACTTGCCCAAGGCAAAGCGCATCAATCACGACAAATGTATTCTACTTTGGCTGGATTTGTTGAAAGTGGTGAAACTCTTGAAGAAGCAGTACATCGTGAAGTGTTTGAAGAAGTTGGCGTTAAAGTTAAAAATTTACGTTACTTTGGCAGCCAACCTTGGCCTTTTCCCCATTCACTCATGGTTGGTTTTTTAGCTGATTATGACAGTGGTGATATTGTGGCAGACGGGGTAGAGATTCTTGATGCTAAATGGTTTAAATTTGATGAACTGCCTGTTATTCCACCCATGTTATCTATTGCTGGAAAATTAATTCAACATACGATCAATGAGATCCAGCAAGCCGAAGCCGCAAAATAACAATATACAAAGTAAAACCCAATAAAAAACCCCACATAAGTGGGGTTTGAATATTTTAGCGTCTTTGGTCTCGTCAACGAGCTTCTTGTTGTTCGGATGCTTTCGCACAGCTTTTATAGCAAGCTCCTTTTGCTAATGCAAGTTTTTGCCTAATTTAGCTTAATTAAGCCTGTTTAAAGCCAACAAAGCCGCTACAATGACGCCTTTTTATGGCTTTTTAGCCACTGCGCTCGTGAGAACACCTATGCAAACATTACAAAACGACAGATATCTGAGAGCCTTATTACGCCAACCAGTGGATGTCACTCCCGTATGGATGATGCGTCAGGCCGGTCGTTATTTACCTGAATACAAAGCCACTCGTGCCCAAGCTGGCGACTTTATGTCATTGTGTAAAAATGCTGAGCTGGCTTGTGAAGTTACCTTGCAGCCTTTGCGTCGTTTTGATCTAGACGCGGCGATTTTATTTTCAGATATCTTAACTATCCCAGATGCTATGGGACTGGGATTATATTTTGAAAACGGCGAAGGTCCACGTTTTGAGCGCCCCTTAACTTCCATGAGTGATATTCAAAAACTCGGCATACCCGATCCTGAAGTTGAATTAGCTTACGTGATGAATGCGGTACGTACTATTCGTAAAAATCTACAAGGCAGTGTGCCTTTGATTGGTTTTTCTGGTAGTCCTTGGACACTCGCCACTTACATGATTGAAGGTGGTTCGAGCAAGGCTTTCACTAAAATCAAAAAAATGGCTTTTAGTGAGCCACAGGCTTTACATTTATTACTCGATAAATTAGCCGATACCGTCATCCTTTATTTGAATGCACAAATTGCCGCAGGCGCTCAGTCTGTCATGGTATTTGATACTTGGGGCGGAGTATTGTCACCTCGTGATTATCGGGATTTCTCTTTGCAATATATGCACAAAATAGTGGATGGTCTGACCCGCGAAAATGACGGTCGTAAAGTGCCAGTCACCTTGTTTACCAAAAATGCTGGCATGTGGCTTGAAGCTATTGCGGCGACAGGTTGTGATGCGGTAGGTTTGGATTGGACCATAGACATTGCCGATGCCAAAAGTCGTGTCGGTGACAAAGTAGCGTTACAAGGTAATATGGATCCTTCCATGTTATATGCACCTGCTGCCCGCATAGAGCAAGAAGTTCAAAGCATACTAAGTGGATTTGGTGCAGGACCTGGGCATGTATTTAATCTGGGCCATGGCATTCATCTAGATGTTCCGCCTGAGAATGCTAAAGTTTTTGTTGATGCGGTGCATCGTTTAAGCGCCCCCTTTCACCAACAATAAAACGACACTTGTTGTGGGTTCTTAAAGCCCACAACAAGTGATTGGTGCCATGCCTATTTAAATATAGCGTTTAAATAAGCAGCAATTCTAATACCACCCATTTGCAAACGTTGTTTTACAACGGGCATGCTTTCATACAAATAATCATATGACAGTTTGTCTGTTTTGGGATAAATGCTATCCCGAATCACAGCACTTTCATTGATCCACACTTGCGGATCAGACACCATCCATTGCTTAGCTTGGTCAGCTGATATGTTTTTACTCAACCATGTTGTCCATTCTGTATAGGACAGTTCTTTTTGCTCAATTAAGCCTGAATCCCAAACGCTGTGCAGATTGCTGTCTTTCCAGAAAAATTGCAATTTGACGTCATTTCCGCCTCGGTCATTGCCAGCACCCACATGTAATGGCTGATGTAAATCGCCAATAATATGTACTATAAAACGTAAGGCGAGCTGTTTTTCCTCCATCGTTGCCTTGGGATCTTTTAAGGTCAGGGTAAATTTATTTAAAGCGCTAATGGCATCTCCCTCTTCTGGCGCACCAACTTCATGGTATGTGTGCCCCGCAGGTACAGTGACATAATGCCAAGGATTTGCGGTTTTTTTCCAAAACTCAGTAGGGTTGGATTTCATTTCATCGGCATAAGTGGAGGCTTCTGCTAGATCTTCGTTAGGTAATATTTGTTGAACTGCGGCTAAAGTTTTGGGTGCTAAGTACTGTTGGGCAATAGCACCGGTAATACGGTGGCCATTTTGTCCCCATGCTAAAACTTGTCCACTGATAGCAAATGAAGCAAGCAAGATAATAATTTTGTGTGTTTTCATCATATTTCTTTCTTATTGTTAAAAACGATTAATAGTGGGCAGCATAAACCTAAGTATTGCCATGACCAAGTTGTTCTATTAGCAACTCATGAATACCACCAAAACTGCCATTACTCATGACTACAATATGGTCACCTGGCTTGGCATAAGCCACTATGGATTTTATCAATATATTCATATCTTTATACAGTAAGGCAGTGATGGTACTTTGCGCCAACAATTCATCCATAGACCAGCTTAGATTGCTGGGTTCAAAAATGAATACTTGATCAGCTTCTGACCAAGACTGGGCTAGGCTATCTTTGTGAATACCCATTTTCATGGTATTGGAACGGGGCTCTAATACTGCCAAAATGCGTTGATCACCCACTTTAGCACGCAGGCCTTTTAAGGTGGTTTCAATGGCTGTGGGATGGTGAGCAAAATCATCGTATAAGGTAATACCATTCACAACAGCTTTGACTTCCATGCGCCTTTTAACATTCACAAAATGGCTGAGAGCTTCAACGGCGATAGTGGTAGGTACACCAGCGTGGCGCGCAGCGGCAATCGCCATCATGGCGTTATTAATATTATGTTGACCTAATAAAGCCCAGCGTACCTGCCCCAAGCTTTCGCCCTTAAAAACCACTTCGAATTCACTGCCATCATCTGCGACTTTACCAAGCTGCCAGTCTTTGCCATAAAACTGTACTGGCGTCCAACAACCCATGTCCAATACTCGGGTGAGGTTTTGATCTGCTTGTGGCACTAATACCAAGCCGTTATTGGGTACGCTGCGTATTAAATGATGAAATTGTTTTTGTATCGCCGCCAAATCATCAAATATATCAGCGTGATCAAATTCTAAATTGTTGAGCACCACAGTACGAGGACGGTAATGCACAAACTTTGAGCGTTTATCAAAAAAAGCGCTGTCGTATTCATCTGCTTCGATAACAAAAAACGGGCTTTCCCCAAGGCGCGCAGACACTGCAAAATTTTGTGGAATACCCCCAATTAAAAAACCTGGATGCAAATCAGAATATTCGAGGATCCAAGCCAACATACTGGAAGTAGTGGTTTTTCCATGGGTCCCAGCAACCGCTAATACCCAACGATCTTTAAGTACGTTTTCAAGTAACCATTGTGGCCCACTGACATAGGGAATATTTCGATCTAATACGTACTCAACTGCGGTATTACCACGCGATAAGGCGTTACCGATAATGACTAAATCCGGTTGTGGATTAAATTGTGCGATATCAAAGCCAACGGTCAACTCAATGCCCAAAGACTCAAGTTGCGTGCTCATGGGAGGGTAGACGTTAACATCCGATCCCGTAACGGTGTGACCCAAAGACTTTGCGATGGCAGCAATGCCACCCATAAAGGTGCCGCAGATGCCTAGAATGTGAATATGCATATAACAAATAACTGAGCTGAAGATGCTTTGTAGACTACCAGATGCGCTCAGTACAACCCAGTGACAAGTTGTAAATTAATTTGTTTCAAATCGGAATTTTCACTTTATACATTATGATTTTTAGGTATTGTTAGCAGAGTTTTTTCCTTATTCCAGTTATGATTGAAAAAACTACTCAGCAAACCAAATAATAATAAGCTGATTTACTCTCTACCCTACACACACAAGAAGGTATACACACTATGAAACGTTTGAATTCTCAACTTCAAGATGACGGCGCTCCGATGGAGCTTATATTGTTGATCAGAACGTTGCTCGCGGGCTGCAAAGAAATCGCCTTTAGGGTAAGTCAGGGTGCACTAGCAGGTGTTTTGGGCTCAACCTTAAGTGAAAACGTGCAAGGCGAAACCCAGAAGAAACTCGATGTCATATCCAATCAGATACTAAAAGATATCCTCAAAGATTCAGGTTATGTCAAAGCCATTTCATCTGAAGAAGAAGACGATGTGGTGCCATGTAATCCTGATGGGAAATACTTGGTTAGTTTTGATCCACTTGATGGCTCATCTAATACTGATATTAATAGTTTGATCGGCACCATATTCTCTATTAGCCATGCACCGCAATGGATGAAACCCGATGATCCTTCTGCCTTTTTACAACCCGGTACGCAAAGTGTAGCGGCAGGTTATGTGCTTTATGGCCCTTCCGCCATGTTAGCCATGACAACAGGCAGAGGCACACACATCTACACACTAGATAAAACCCATGGCGGTTTTCTGTTAACCAAAGCCAATGTGCAAGTGCCAGAACAAACCGCAGAATTTGCGATAAACACATCCAATCAACGCCATTGGGAAGAGCCAATTCAAAATTATGTAGCCGATTTAATTGCGGGTGAAGATGGTCCGCGAGAAAAAGATTACAACATGCGTTGGGTGGCAGCCATGGTAGGTGATATCCACCGTGTATTAACTCGCGGCGGTATCTTTTTATATCCCTTTGATAAACGCAATCCCAATAAACCGGGCAAATTACGTTTGCTTTATGAAGCCAATCCTATGGCATTTTTAATGGAGCAAGCCGGTGGTTTAGCTTCAACAGGTACAGGTCGAATTATGGAAGTGATGCCCACTGAAATTCATCAACGTGTGCCCGTATTATTAGGCTCCAAAGAAGAAGTAAAAGCTTGCCTGAGTTACTACTAACAGGTTTGAGGTAAAACAAAGGCGCTGTTTAAGCGCCTTTGAGCAAACAAACCTCTATTTTTCTACCTAGCATTGTGTATACATTTAGTGCGGCCACTTAAGCCTGTCTGTTACGCGTTAAAAATGCGCACAAAATGCCAGTGACATAGCAGCAAACATGTGCGCTATTTATTGTTATCAACAGAGACTTTATTAACTATGCTGATCTTTTTTATCTGTATCACTATTTTGTTACTGGGTTATAAATTTTATAGCCCTTTTGTTGAAAAACAGGCCGGAATCGACCCTACAGCAGTCACTCCACAAGGTCGTTTTAGCGAAGGGGTAGACTATGTTGCTATCCATCCCGTCAAAGCATTTCTCATTCAGTTTCTAAACATTGCCGGTATAGGCCCCATATTTGGTCCGATTTTAGGTGCCTTGTACGGACCGGTAGCCCTGGTGTGGATTATTTTAGGAAATGTATTAGGTGGTGCGGTGCATGATTACTTCTCTGGTGTAATGAGCATCAAAGAAGACGGCAAAAGCCTACCTGAAATCGCTGGGCACTATTACAACGTAGTGTTCAAAGGTTTAATGTTGATCTTTACTGCCATGTTACTGTTTTTTGTCGGTGTGGTATTTATCATGAGTCCAGCCGGTTTACTCAGTAATCTGGACGCGTTTGAAGGCACGTTTTTAGCTAACAATACCTTTTGGGTATTAGCCATTTTGGCCTATTACTTTTTAGCCACCTTGTTGCCCATAGATAAAATCATCACCAAATTTTACCCCATCTTTGGTTTGCTGATGATAGTCATGACATCAATGATTGCCATCGCCCTACTAATGGACGCACCACATTTGCCTATCGCTGGGGATTTTTTAGCTTATTTTGAGGCCGATCACGCCCATGACTTTTTGGCCCCAAACCCTGACGGATTACCTACTTGGCCACTATTATTTATCACTATTACCTGCGGCGCGATTAGCGGTTTTCATTCCACTCAAGCGCCTATCATTGCCCGATGTTTAACTAACGAAAAATACGTACGCCCAGTGTATTACGGCGCCATGATGTGCGAAGGCATAGTAGCGTGCGTATGGGCGCTGGCAGGTATTGCAGCCTTTCCGGAAGGTTACGCTGGACTTAAAGCCATGTTAGCGCAAGGCGGTCCGGGTTTAGTGGTAAATCATATCGCCAGTAGCTATCTGGGTGTTTTGGGCGGTATTATGGCGATTATCGCGGTCGCGGTATTCCCTATTACCTCAGGCGATACCGCCTTTCGCTCGTTGCGCTTGACCTTAGTGGATGCCTTTAATATTCCGCAAAGTGTGCGTAACCGATTATTGCTCGCAGTACCTATATTAACCATTGCCTACTTTATGACTAAACTCGATTTCACCCTCATTTGGCGTTATTTCGCGTTTTCGAACATGCTGTTATCCACCAGCGTATTGTGGCTAGCGACTAAATACTTGTTCGACAAAGGCACCTTTCATTGGATCACCAGCATCCCTGCAGTTATCGCCACGGCGGTTACTTTGTCTTACATCATGACAGCGGCCATTGGTTTTAATCTGTCTAGTGATTGGGGCAAACCTATTGGCGCCGCTGTGGGAGTTATTGGTTTGATCTTGCTGGTATTTGTTCATAAAAAACACAAGACAAAAATTGCCTGAACACCTGAATAATATCAGCCTGATTAAATCCCCTAATCAGACTGCCTATTTTTAATGTAAATGACGCTGACCTGTTTTAACACTGCCACCACTGGCTGCGCCGGTTGCTGCATTGTTTTGCATTATCTCAGGCAATTCAGAGACAAAGGGCTCGATGCCCATAGCTTGGTAAATTTTAGTGGGGTAGATAGCTTTACCCTGAGTAATAACTAACGCAAGCTTACGGATATCGCTGATATTTTTAGTAGGGTCACCATCCACCAACAATAAGTCGGCATCGCGGCCTACAGTAATCTGGCCTTTACGCTCAGTAGCATTACTAAATTGAGCGCCATTTAAGGTTGCAACTTGCAGAGCCTGCGCTGGTGTTAAACCTGCTTTAACCAACAACTCCAACTCTCCTTGTAAGGTAAAGCCTGCTAATTCATCTGTCCCCGCTACTATTGGAATACCGGCCTTGTACATGAGCCCCGTAAATTCAAGCATTTTTGCGTAAGACTTAGCATAAAGAGCGGCGGTAGCTGCATCGGGAATATCCACTTCTGCAGTATGATATTGACGTTGTAAATCGGGTGGTAGATGACCAACGATATCCTTCCAGGGATCTCCCACTGTGCCGTCTACTTTTTTCAGAAAATCAAAGGTTGCTAGGGTTGGGTCAATGGACAAACCTTTGTTCTTTAATAAGCTTATAAAGTTCTGAATTTTTTTGCCCTGTAGGTCAAAATCAGCAAACTCACGAGCGGGTAAATAAAAGCGCTCCAAAGTGCGGGTATCCGTTTCGGGTTTAACTAAAAAATTGAGCACCAGTTGGTTAATATGCTGAATTTCATCAAAACCAGCTTCTATAGCATCTTCTGCTTTTAAGAATGCTGGCACATGTCCACTGACTCGCATTCCGCGACTATGGGCATAACTCACCGTATCTTTGAGTATTTCTTTAGGAAACGAATTATAAATTTTAAGCTGATGGTAACCATGAGTGACATACCAATTAATCGCGGCCTTGGCTCCAGCTAAGTCACTTACCACAAAACCACTACGTGCCGACATTTCACTTTCACCTTCTAAAAATCCAGTCGGAAAAATAGTCGGGGCGAGTAATTTATTTTGGTCAATTTCATCCAGCATCAATTGCAGCGTGGCATTATCGTTACCCATATCACGCAAAGACGTTACCCCTGCAGCCAGATGTAAGCCACCTTCCCAGCGTGAAATATGACCATGCATATCAAATAAGCCAGGCAACATAATGCGCCCTTGGGCATCAATAAAATTATCCACTGGTGTTGTTAGGCTGCCTGCGGGAACAATTGCAGTGATTTTACCGCGCAGAAAGAACACATCACTGGGCGCAGTGACTGTAGTGCTGGCACTATCAAAGATCCGCGCATTTCTGACTACCGTCAAGCCATCAAGCTTGACTGGTAGATCTTTGGCTCTGGCTTGTAATAAGGCGGTTTCAGCTTCTTGTTGAATGGCATTCATTTTTTGGGCATTGGCTTGCCAGCCATCGTCAATCAAGGTCAGATAACCTGGGATCAACAAGGCAAATAAATGAGGGTCATCACCATTGGTTGCCCAAACAAACCTAGGCTCTAATCCCATACCCGTTTGCACCAACAGCTGTACTTTTTGTTTTTCACCGCCTTTTTCAACGATTAAATCGCTCACCACTTCTTGAGTCAGTGTACCTGAAGGCAATAAAGCTATGCTGTTGTTACCACTTTTAGCTATGGCATTAATGGCAATAGATAAAATCTCAGCCGAGCCTTCTATCGGCATATATAAGGCACTGCCAGCAACTTTTGCACTGCCGGTTTTTGCACCTGCACTCCACGTGGCTTGGTCGCCTTGTTGGCTGAATTGTTCATTGATGACAGAGCCAAAAGTGGAGTTACCCTTGGCACTATAATTGGCAACTGTACCATCGTCTTTTAAACTGATGGTTTCATTTAATTCTGGCCCACGGCCATTATCTTTAAAGATAAACCGCACTTTGGTTGCACCTTTGTCATCAATCTCCACTACTTGTTCACCCGCTTTAACGCCATTATCCACCAAGATCGTATAACGACGGGTTTCCGCGGCGTGTGTCATAGTAATCAGTAAAAACAAAGTACAAAGACTGAGGATTTTTGGATACATATGTATTCTCATTTGAAAGCAAATAGACAGATTCAAGTTAAATGGATTGTATACCCAAGCCACCAAAAAATACCAATTTCACAGTGACTTGGGTAAAACCGTACTATATTTTACCTTTTGTAACTAACCCCAAAATTCGAAACGAATCCTCGTGGTGAACACGTTAGCAATGGTAAATTGTCGGGATTTATTGCTAAGTTTAATTTAACAGGATAAGTTCAATTTAAGTGTAACTTGGCGCTAAGCAGAATATCGCTATGGCTTACACAAACTCGTACAATTTAAGCTTTTTGGAGTTCATATAACTAGCATGTGTGTTTGCGTAAAAACCAGCAGAAAACCAAGCCTCAAAGATTGGCTATGGTTACTATTGGTTTGTTGGCATACTACTGAGGCTAAAGATTTATTAGTGATTGCAGGTTGGGATAAACCTCCCTACGTCATATCACATCAAGATAGTGGTTACGAAGTTGACCTCGTCCGTCAGGTATTAGCGACTGCCAATCATCGTATATCTATGCTTCATGTTCCTTATGGTCGTACTTATGAAACCATGAAACAGGAAAATGCTGATATCGCTTTAACTTTAAATGCCAAATCTGGAGTACCACCAGAAATATTAAGCCAACCCTATATCACCTATCAAAATGTGGCTATCAGCCTGAAAAAAAACAATATAAAACTCAACAAGCTAAGTGATTTTCGCCTGTTTAGTGTGATTGCTTTTCAAAGCGCTAGTAAGGTACTTGGCAACGATTTTGCCTCGGCAGTCAAAGAAAATTTGCTCTATATTGAATTGCCAGAACAGCGACGTCAGGTAGAAATGCTACTAGTAGGCAGTGTTGATGTGGTGGTGATGGATGTCAATATTTTCAATTATTACAGTCGTGTCATTAAGGGTGAAAACCAAATGGATGATGTGAATGTATACGCTTTATTCCCGCCTACCCACTACAGCGCAGCGATCAGCGATCCTGAACTTAGAGCGACCTTTGATAGAGCAATGGCAAATTTTAAATTGTCCGAGCAATACCGCCAGTTACGTCAGCAATACAATATTATCTATCCCGTTGAATTCTCGATGGTTAATCTTGATAAATAGCATAGATAAGCCAAGTTAAATGTTTAAAGCACCGTTAGGATTTCATTTACGTTTTTTTTACGTAGAGCATGCTCTGGTATAGAAGCATTGTCGGCCGGATAACCCACCACTAACAACATAAAGGGCCTTTCATTATCAGGGCGCTGGCATATCTTCGACAAAAAGCTCATGGGTTTTGGGGTATGGGTTAAGCTTACTAAACCTGCATGATGTAAGGCTTGGATCAAAAAACCTGTAGCGATACCCACCGACTCATGTACGTAATAATTGGTGTGTTTTTCATCATTATCTTGGCCGCTGGTTTTCTGGCTAAAGATGGCAATTAACCATGGGGCGTGAGCTAAAAAAGCTTTGTCTGCATCTGTGCCTAAAGGCTTTAAAGCGTTCAGCCATTCTTCACCTGCACGGCCTGCATAAAACCCTTGTTCATGAACTTCTGCTTGTTCACGTATTTGTTGTTTAACGTCTTGGGACTGAATCGCCACAAAATGCCAAGGTTGATGATTGGCGCCATTGGGGGCGGTACCAGCGGCTTTAATGCAATTTTCGATAATGGTTTGGCTCACTGGCCTATCGCTAAACTGGCGAATACTGTGACGGCGTTTGATATCCAGATAAAACTGCTCTGAGCGCGCCAACATTTCATGCTCAGGATATTCGATATAATCATTGAGCGGTGTTGAATCATGTATTTGCATTGTTTCATCCTGTATTGTGCTGCAAGCAAGTGACAAACTTAAGTGCATTGACTCGCTATATGATTGAATATATAACAATTATCACTCTACGAGCCAGCCAAGCTCACCTGTAATCCGAGGCCTATTAGCTTGAGTAAGCACCTAACGTGGATATTAATGTGTACACTGCTAATGACATCGTCCAGCAAAGCAGAAGAGTTGCTGGTTGCCGTTGCTGCTAATTTTAGTGGGCCAATGCAAGAGATTGCCGAAGTATTTACTCAAACCCAGCCCCATAAGATACAACTCGCTTTTGGTTCATCTGGAAAATTTTTTGCGCAAATTGTTAATGGCGCACCCTACGACCTTTTCTTTTCAGCCGATCAAACTAAACCTCAAGCTCTCATCGACCAAAACTTAGCTCTAACAAGCAGTCGTTTTACCTATGCTTTAGGTGCACTGGCCTTATGGTCAGCCGATCCACTTAAGATAAACAATGATGCCTCAGTTTTAGTGAGTGACAACTTCAATAAGTTAGCACTCGCCAACCCTAAACTGGCTCCATACGGACTTGCCGCCATGGATGTATTAATTAATATGCAATTAATGGAGGCAAGCCAAAAACGTTGGGTACAGGGCGAAAATATCGCACAAACCTATCAGTTTATTGCCAGTGGTAATGCTGATATCGGTTTTGTGGCAGTATCACAGATCATGCAAAATGCGGTACTAAAAAAAGGTTCAGCTTGGATAGTGCCAAGCACCTTATACCGCCCAATAAAACAAGATGCGGTGCTCTTAAAACGCAGCAAACACCTTACAACAGCCAAGCTGTTTATGGACTTTATGCAAGGTCCTGAGGCCAGCCATATCATTCGGTCGTTTGGCTACACCTTGGAGCAAAAACAACCATGAACTTAAGCGCTGCCGATTGGCAAGCTATCGAGTTGACCTTAAAACTCGCCGCAACCGTTACTGTGCTGTTATTGATCCTGTGCACACCTTTGGCTTGGTGGTTGGCCACCAGCAAATCTAGATGGCGCGGGCCAGTGGCGGCGATTGTTGCCCTGCCTTTGGTTTTACCCCCTACGGTATTGGGGTTTTATTTATTACTGGCAATGGGGCCTAATGGCTGGCTGGGGAAACTCTCTCAAGAGCTAGGTATCGGACTGCTACCTTTTACCTTTTGGGGATTAGTACTGGCTTCCATGTGTTATTCGCTGCCCTTTGTAGTGCAACCATTACAAAGCTCTATGCAAGCTATTGGCAACAGGCCGCTGGAAGTTGCCGCCACCTTGGGAGCTGGCCCGCTTGATCGATTTTTTACTGTGGTATTGCCCCTGAGTAAACCCGGATTTATCGCCGCAAGTGTATTGGGTTTTGCGCACACTGTAGGCGAATTTGGTGTGGTATTAATGATAGGCGGTAATATCCCCGGCCAAACTCGAGTGGTATCGGTGCAAATTTACGACCATGTTGAAGCCCTTGAATACGGGCAAGCTCATGGTTTAGCCGCTAGTTTAGTGGCATTTTCGTTTGTCGTATTATTGCTGCTGTATTATTCGCAATATAAAAAGTCGGCCTCTAATATGCGTTTTGGTTTGTAAGTGCCCATGACTGACTCTCACATCCAAGCCCGTTTTAAGCTCGCCTTTACCAGCCAAGCGCAACAAGGTTTTAATCTTGATGTGGATTTATATTTACCCGGCAAAGGTATCATTGCCCTGTTTGGCCATTCTGGCTCAGGCAAAACCACTTTGTTACGGTGTATGGCGGGTTTACAAAACTGCGACAAGGGCCTGATGCAGGTCAATGGCCAGGTGTGGCAAGATGGCAAAACCAACTTGGCTACCCATAAACGGGGTTTAAGTTATGTATTTCAAGAATCCAGTCTGCTAGCGCATTTAAGTGTTAAAGCTAATCTACTCTATGCACTTAAACGGGCCAAACAACGCAGCGCACAAAACCTTGCGCAAATCGTCGCGATGATGGATCTCGGTGATTTGCTTAATCATCACCCCGAGCAATTATCAGGCGGAGAAAGGCAGCGTGTGGCTATCGCTAGAGCCCTGTTAACTGAACCAAGTTTGTTATTAATGGATGAACCATTAGCCTCGCTTGATATAAACCGTAAACAAGAAATACTGCCCTATCTTGAAAAACTCAAACATAACACTAAAGTACCGGTTGTTTATGTCAGCCATGATATCAACGAAGTCGCCAGATTAGCTGACTATGTCGTGGTGATGCAGCAAGGTAAAGTCATGGCTGCAGGTGACCTCAATGAAGTTCTGCCACATATCTCCTTGTTTGTAGGCATGGCCGAAGATGCTTCAGTGGTATTGGATACTGCACTCATCGCCAAAGACCCTGAGTGGAATCTTATTCAAGTCAAACTTAACCAGACCACTGACGCTTGTTTGTGGCTGCGTGACAGTGGCGAAGCTATCGGCACCACCATGCGTATCAGATTACAGGCTAAAGATGTAAGTATCAGTTTGAGCGAACATCAGGACAGCAGCATAGTTAACCGTCTGCCAGCCCTTGTGCAAGCCTTTAAACCTGATCAAGATAAAGCTATGGTGTTAGTAGAATTACGCCTAGACGACTGCATTATCATGGCGAGGATCACACAACGCTCATTAAGCCATCTTAAATTAGAAATTGGTATGCAGGTTTGGGCACAGATTAAATCGGTGGCGATAGTCAGTTAGATAAAAAAAAGCCGTCGAGATGACGGCTGTTTTAAATCTGCTTTATAAGGCTAGGCAACGGCTTGTTGCATACCTTGATGAGATAAATATTCTTCGTAAGTACCTTGGAAATCGATAACTTTATGATCTTTGATTTCTATTACGCGAGTCGCTAGAGAAGAAACAAATTCTCTATCATGACTTACAAAAATCAGTGTGCCGTCAAAGTTTTTAAGCGCATTGTTCAGGGCTTCGATAGCTTCCATATCCATGTGGTTGGTCGGTTCGTCCATTACCAATACGTTTAAGTCGGCCATCATTAACTTACCAAACAATAAACGGTTTTTCTCACCACCCGAACAGACCTTGGCCTTTTTGTTAAAGTCATCGGCACTGAATAACAAACTACCTAATAAACCACGAACCATTAAGTCATTGTGTTTAGGTGTACGCCATTGTGACATCCAGTCAAACAGAGTTAAGTCACCATCAAAATCCACCGTGCTGTCTTGTGGGCAATAACCTACCACCGCGTTTTCAGACCACTTAACCACACCTTCGGCTTGTAACTCATTCATCAAACAACGTAAAAAGCTGGTTTTGCCTACGCCGTTTTCACCGATAATCGCCAACCGAGCACCGGCTTCTAGCAATATATTGGCACCTTTAAATAATGGCGGCTGTTCAAAACCAAAGCTCATATCTTCAAGGATCAGCGCCTGACGATGTAATTTTTGATGCTGTTTAAAGCTGATACGTGGAGTACGGCGACTAGAACTTTTCACTTCGTCTAGTTGGATTTTGTCCATACGTTTAGCTCGCGAGGTAGCCAACTTAGCTTTTGATGCGTTCGCCGAAAAGCGCGCCACAAAGGCTTTTAATTCGTCGATTTCTTCACTCTTTTTGGCGTTTTCACGCAACAATTGCTCTTGAATTAGCGATGCAGCTTCTTGGTATTTTTCGTAGTTACCCGGATAAATGCGCAATTCACCGTAGTCGATATCAGCCATGTGAGTACAGACTGAATTTAAAAAGTGTCTGTCATGCGAGATGATAACCATGGTGGATTTACGCTGATTGAGTACTTCGGCCAACCAGTTGATGGTGTAAATATCCAAGTTGTTGGTCGGCTCATCAAGTAACAGGATGTCTGGATTAGCAAACAAGGCTTGGGCTAATAGTACCCGCACTTTCCAACCGGGAGACACTTGCGACATCAAACCATAGTGATAGTGCTCTTCAATGCCTGCTTCTAATAAAATTTCGCCAGCTCGGGCTTCTGCAGTATAACCATCCATTTCGGCATATTGGGATTCTAAATCGCCCACTAACATGCCGTCTTCATCACTCATTTCTGGTTTTGCGTAAATCTCATCACGTTGCTGTTTGACCTTCCACAGCTCCATATCGCCCATGATCACGGTATCCACTACAGAATACTTTTCAAAGGCAAATTGATCCTGACTGAGTTTACCGAGTTTTTGCCCAGGTGTGACGGACACGTTGCCAGATGAAGGCACCAGATCACCGGTAAGAATCTTCATAAACGTGGATTTACCACAACCGTTAGCGCCAATCAGGCCATAACGATTGCCATTACCAAATTTAGCTGAGATGTTTTCAAATAAAGGCTCAGCGCCAAACTGCATGGTGATATTTGCGGTAGAAATCAAAACGGTATTCCAGATAGTAAAGAGATAAAAAAACCAAGGTACACATGAAATGCGGAAAGCCGTCGTGCAACACTACTCAGTTCAAAACGGCGCGCACTATATATAAAAGGCCGTCAAAAGTCGAGCAAGACTGCTCAATATTTGCACTATTTGTTGTTGTCGCAGTGTTAAAACATTAAAAACCGTCACATGACTTAAGTAAGTCAATGACTTGTTATTAAATTGCTGAAATTATTAACAATATTAGTTGGTTTAATGTCACCAATAAGTGATTAGCCTTTAGCCATACCATCACTTTTATTCTCGGCTGGACGAGCCTGTAAATATTGTTGTGTCATTTTCTCGGCCGAACGGCCTGCCACATAACCACCTAAACCAATTTGTAACAAGGTCCAGGCATCTTGTGCCAATGGATTGGGTAACCAGCCAAAACTATCGCACACCACCAATACCAGAAATGTCAGCATAGTAATTGGCCGCCAGTTACGCTGTATCCACGATTGCCCTGTTGCTTCAGCGGTTATAATCGCGGTTTTACTTTCGAGTAATTTATTTTCGTAATCAATGACCTTGGCCAACAATTCGTTTTCTACGGCTTTGATCTGACTTTGTAATTTTAATTTTTCTTCGTCGCTGGTATGTAAGTCATCAATGAGCTTAGCGGCTGGCTCAAAAATATTGCTGATAAAAGAAAAAACATTCATGTCTCCTCCTCGGAGTTAATCCACTTGATTAGGCATTAGTTTTTTAAATGCCGTGTAATGTTGTTGAATTTTGTTGCCATAGAGCTGTTTTTGCCCCTTGCCGTTGTACATCCCAGCAAAATCGGTAAAAGCCATTTCTTGCAAATAACGCAGCATAGTGGGCGAAAAAAAATCAAACAGGCCATTGATTTGCCCTTGTATGCTAGTGCTAAAAGCCTTAAACATTTCTTCTACTGATTGATAGCCAATACGCTCGAAATGAAAGCCCATAATTTGTGGGGCGCCCATACTGATAGATAACATGGCTGCTTTGGAATCTAACTGACAGGCAAATTCGAACACCTGCCATTCGGCGGATTGGTTTCCGTGAAAACTCTGCCATTCACCCAGAGGTTCGCTACGCCACTGATGTTCAGTCCAAACCTTATCGTTGTTATATTGAAAATGCTGACGAAACTGCTGCGCATTATTCTTGCCCCAAAAAGTCCAAAACTTATGGTTTTCAAAACGAATAATCATCTTGTCACTGTTATTTTGCTCAAAGCCCTTACCCGAACTTTCTACACATAACACCGCTAATGCACAGGCTACATCTAGCTGTTTTTTATCGCTCAAGTCTTGTAACAACGCGCCCCAACGGTTCCATGTTGCAGCGGCATTACGTTGTTCACTACTCCCACTTATGGTCAAAATAGTCTTAGGTGTGAGTCTGGCCAAGGTTTGGCCATGTTCCACTATGGGGATTCGCTCTGCTTCCGTTTGCTCATCCAAAGCGCTAGGTATAGAGGTAACTTGTGGCGCTGCCTGCGAGTCGATATGCAGATATTCGCTTTTGACATAGCCTCGGTTGCCATTAAAACGAATTTGGCTCCAATCGAGTTGTTTACCTTCAACCCACACTCGACTATCTAAACTTAATTGACCAAATAAACTGGCTGTCACATAAGGGGCAGATCTTACATTTAAAGCAGTGACATTGACTAAGGCGTAGTAACCGCTAGTGACATAAACCAGATCGATAAATTTGGCCATGACATAAGCCGACTTACCATTAAATTCAATTTCTAACCAATCGTTTACCACTGCGAGGGTTTTTACCGATGCACCCAAGGCCAAAGATGCCAAGGTTTTGGCTGATACAGAAGGGGATTGGCGAATATTGAGTGTGGTCGCGGTTACCGTGCCACTTAAGCGCGCTAGATCATTGACGGGTTGCAAGTAGTGAGTGGATACAAAACCAAAGGTATCTGCATAAGAGATTTGCAGCCAGCCATGATGTGGGCCATCACCACACACCACCATACCTTCAGTAAGTTGGCCAATTATCAAGCTAGTGCTTTGTGGCAAACTACGCACATTCAGCACTTGGGTTGACACTGCGCCTAACATAAGTGCTTATTTCCTAAACACGCTTTTGAGTGACATTCCATGACAATGTTAATCGTATTGTAGATGTAATAATGAGTAACTTAACTACTAGCAGATCCTGTCAAAAGTGCTAAGTAAAGACTTGAATTTTATTTACACAAGCATGGCATAACCAATAAAGTGTGAATAAGACTTGGTAATATTGACGGTAGTACCCATAAATACGAAGCAGTAATAATTGTTGCAGGGGCCTATATACCCAAACCATTTGAAAATGCAGGATTCAGCGCCCTTGTTTTATGACTGAAGCTAAACTCACCACCCACAAAAGGATATTTTCATGCAAAATTCATCTGCTATGAGTATTTTTACTAACATATTTAAGCATGAAGCCGCAGGTGGTTTTATTCTGGTTTTTGCAGCCGTAGTTGCCATGATCATGGCCAATACCTCACTCAACGGTTTTTATCAGGGTTTTCTGGAAATCCCTGTGAGTATTCGTTTTGGCGATTTTGAAATCGCTAAACCACTGATTTTATGGGTGAATGATGGCTTAATGGCCATATTCTTTTTTCTGGTGGGACTTGAGATAAAACGTGAGATCCTTGATGGCAGCTTATCATCCGTATCACAAATTACTTTGCCAGGTGTGGCAGCCATTGCAGGTATAGCTGTCCCTGCGCTGATTTATGTGTGGTTCAATTTTAATGACCCCATAGCCATAAAGGGCTGGGCTATTCCCTCAGCTACCGATATTGCTTTTGCCATTGGGGTATTTACTATATTTGGTAAAAGTCTACCACTTAGCTTAAAGCTGTTTTTACTCAGTGTGGCTATTTTTGATGACATTGGTGCCATTGTCATCATTGCCTTGTTTTATTCACAAGATTTATCCGCTACATCGCTGGTTGTGGCATTAAGCGGCATGGCGGTATTGTTTGTTTTTAATCGCTTTAAAGTTCGCACTCAAGGCGCTTATATTCTCATTGGTGTAGTGGTATGGGCTGCAGTATTAAAATCAGGTGTACATGCCACCTTAGCGGGTTTTGCCCTAGCTTGGTTTATTCCATTAAGACTTAAAAATGAAGATGGGCATGCCATGCTGCCTCACCTTGAACACAAGTTGCATAGTTGGGTCGCATTTTTGGTATTACCTTTATTTGCTTTTGCCAATGCCGGCGTATCTTTAGGGGGCATCAGCATGGAAACGATATTTAACCCCATCACTGTCGGCATAGCAGCAGGCCTGTTTATTGGTAAACAATTGGGTATTTTTGGCATTTGTTGGCTTACCATCAAGTTAGGTTTTGCCAAACTGCCAACAGGAGCGACCTGGTTACAACTTTATGGTGTAACTCTGCTGTGTGGTATAGGTTTTACCATGAGTTTGTTTATTGGCACCTTGGCTTTTGAAGACCAACCTTTACAATACCAAACCAGCGTCAAAGTAGGTGTGCTTTTTGGCTCTATTATTTCAGCCTTAGTGGGCGCATTTTTGCTGGCCAAAGCAAGCAACAAAGATGCAACTCTCAGCAAGGATCCAGAGATTACAGCACAAAGTTAATGTGCAATCGGTAGTTTAAAATAAAAGACCCGCCAACTGGCGGGTCTTGTGTTTAGCATAGGCGAGCTTGTTAAAGTGCAATTAACCTTATTGAGTTAAGGCTCTTAACATCCACGCGGTTTTTTCATGTAAACGCATGCGATCGGATACTAACGCCGCTGTTGATTCGTCATCAGCTTGTTGAGCGGGTTTTAATACCGCACGGCACGTTTTCACTACCGCCTCATGGCTTTTAACTAAGATCTTCACCATCTCAGCAGCTTCAGGCACACCTTCAACTTCGTCGATAGAACTCAAACGCACAAACTCTTTATAAGTACCGGGTGCCGCAACATCCAAGGTACGAATACGTTCAGCAATGTCGTCAACAGCAACGGCCAGCTCGGTATAGTGTTCTTCAAACATTAAATGTAACTCACGAAAACGTGGGCCAGTGACATTCCAATGAAAATTATGGGTTTGCAAATACAGGGTATAAGTATCTGCCAATAGACTTTTTAACCCGTCGGCAATAGTTTGACGATCGACCTGATTAATTCCAATATCAATAGTGCTCATACATAGCTCCTTAATTAGCTTGGTTTAAGATCTTGCGGTGCAGTGCTTGCGATATAAAACATAATGCCTTCAATATTTATACAAATCGCTTAAGCATAAATCACCTTGTCACTTACTGACATGAGGCTAAGTTAGCATTATTCAAGCAATAACCTCAGCATATAAAAACGATTGGCCTAATCGATTCTTCTCATTTTGTTATTACTTTGAGCTCAAGGATGATAACAAACTCACATTAAACGAGGTGGTTATGCAATTTATAATTCAACAATTTCTTTTTCCAAAGCAGGTTAAACTGGCAGCACAATGGCGTATAAAACAATGTAATTACCCCAATAATTATTATGGTGACCAAGTATGCGCCCCCTTAACTGTCGAGCAATCCGCTAGAAAAAAATAGCTAAGGAACACGGCTAAAACCGCGCTTTAATGACGATAATTGTTAGTGATTTGTAAGCTGTTTGTAGTTTTATCTAGTATTAGTTAATCTAATCCTAGTGGCTAAAAAATGTGCATTGCAGTATCGCGTTCCAGTCACTACAATCCGCGCCTTATTGACCCCGGCAGTGTATAGCCAAACTCAGAGTAGGATGCAGTGGACAAAAGCGAATTTATTCAGATCCGCCGATTTATCGTTAAGCTTGGAAAGATGTTACACAAGTACGGTACACCTGCGTTTCGCCTTGAGGCCTACCTGCATGAAGTGGCTTTGTATTTAGGGGTGCATGCCTCTTTTTTATCGACCCCTACTTCGCTTACTTTTGTGATTTGGAGTGATAAACACGAAGACGAATATAACCATGCTGCACGGGTTGATCCCGGCGATTTAGATATGAATTTGTTATCCCTTACCGATGAGTTAGCCATTCAATTGTTAGAAGGGCAACTCACTTTGAGTGAAGCGGATAAACGTTTAGATGAAATCAGCATGATGCCAAGCCCTTATGGCAAGCTGTTGACTGGCTTGGCTTTTTTAGGTGCAACCAGCGCCTTTGCCATGTTGATGGGCGCCAGTTTACGTGAGGTAATGTGGTCTGGCTTATTGGGATTGGTAGCGTATTTTTGGACCCTGTGGGCGCAGTACTCTAAACGAGTGAATTTAATGCTTGAGCCAGTCACCTCCTTTGTGGCGGGTTTACTGGCCTGCGCCATTAGTTATTATTTTGCACCGGGCATTAATATCCCTTTGATGGTCTTGTCATCGGTGATTATTTTGGTGCCTGGTTTGGCGCTGACGATGGGCTTAGCAGAATTATCTTCGCGCAATTTGATGTCGGGTACGGCCCGAATAATGGATGCGATCATGCAGTTATTTAAACTGTATTTTGGCGCGTTTTTGGGTATCAGTGTGGGTTTTAGCATATTTGGGGCAAACGAATTTGTACCCGAACCTTCGCTGCCTTACTGGGCAACTTGGGTGGCGGTATTTTTATTATGTTTTGCCTTGGTCGCTATATTTCGTACCCGAGTCAAACATATACCTTGGGCTTTGTTATCGGCTTTTATTGCCTATGGTGCATCAACGTGGAGCTCGGCGTATTTAGATTTTGGTCTAGGAACCTTTGTTGGCGCTTTTGCCTTAGGCGTTTACGCTAATTTGTTTACCCGCATTGCTAATGCACCTTCCACAATAGTGGCCATGCACGGTTTGATTGTATTGGTACCCGGTTCTAAAACCTATATTGGCTTAAATTCGTTTATCTCAGGACAGGATTTTGTGCAGGCAGAACATATAGGTCAGGAAGTGTTTTTAATCTTTATGTCACTGGTGGCAGGTTTGATCTTTGCTAACGTAGTGATGCCCACTAAAAAAGCCCTTTAAATTAGACGAGCGCGACTCGCCCTGTTTTTCGAATAGTCGCTTAAGCTGGCGAAATTTAAGCTTCGCCAACTAACTTGCAAACAATTGGCCAAGATCTTTAAAGGCTTTAAATTCCAACGCGTTACCGGCAGGATCAAGAAAAAACAACGTCGCTTGTTCACCTACTTGCCCTTTAAAACGAATATAGGGTTCAAGGATAAAATGTGTTTTGGCAGCGGTGAGTTTATCGGCCAACTGCTGCCAATCATCCCAAGCTAATACCACACCAAAATGGGGGACTGGCACCGCGTGAGAATCAACTTCATTAGGTGTAGGGCGACTTGGCATCTGCGCCACCAAATGAGTAACAAGTTGGTGGCCAAAAAAATTCCAATCAATCCATTGCTCAGATGAGCGACCTTGCGCACAGCCTAATAGCTCACCATAAAATTCGCGAGCATGTGCAAGAGAGTCAACGGGGATTGCTAGATGAAAGGGCATGACAGCCATACTTCTTCCTTATATGTTCCGGAACTTACAGCAGTTTTTTCAAGATCTTAAGTTTTGACGCACTAAAAGGCGGATAGCGTAAGGCGACATCAAACAAAAAACTGCGTTTTAATACGGATTTGAGATGACTAAACGTATCAAAACCAAATTTGCCGTGATACGCCCCCATGCCGCTGTTGCCCACTCCACCAAAAGGTAAACTCGGATTCGCCATAAACATCATACCGTCATTCACCCCTACGCTACCGGCACTGGTTTGACTTAGTACTTGTTGCTCAAATTGGGTATTTTTGGTGTATAGATACAATGCCAATGGTTTTGGTTTACTGTTGATCAGTGGAATGGCATCTTGAATCTTGTCGACCGTCAAAATAATTAAAATAGGTCCAAAAATCTCTTCTAACATCACCGAGCTGTCAGCACTGGGATTAAGCACAAGAGTAGGTGCAATATAGTTAGTATCTACATCCATCTCACCACCCAAAATAACATCCTGATCTTGCAGATAGCTAGTCAGGCGCGCGAAATGACGAGCATTAACAATACGACCATAGTCCTTACTTTTACTGATATCAGATCCGTAAAATTCGCTGATCTTTTGTTTAAGCGCCGCAATAAAAGGCGTTAAAAATGATTTTTCAATAAGCACATAATCAGGAGCAACACAGGTTTGCCCCGCATTCATCCATTTACTCCAGGCTATCCGCGCGGCAGTAACAGTCAAATCGGTAGTGCTATCGACGATGCAAGGACACTTGCCACCTAATTCTAAAGTAACTGGGGTTAAATGCTCTGCGGCTGCACGCATCACGATTTTGCCAACCCCTTCGCCACCTGTGTATAAAATATGATCGAAGGCCTGTTTTAATAATTCGGTGGTTTCAAGCACTGCGCCCGTCACAACCTGATAAGCGTTTTGATCTAAATATTGTGGCAGGTACAAGGCAAGTAATTCAGCTGTTTTAACCGATAATTCAGAGGGTTTGAGCACGGCGCAATTACCTGCAGCAATGGCAGCCACTAAAGGAGCCAGCACTAGCTGCAGTGGATAATTCCATGCGCCAATAATTAATACTGTACCCAGCGGTTCTGGTAACAAATAACTTTTACCCGGTTGTACAAACATCGGTGTCGATACTTTACGCGCCTTTGCCCAACTAATGAGGTGTTTAACTGTATGATCGATATCGCTGACCACAAAACCTATTTCAGATGTCCATGCTTCCTGTTCACTTTTGCCTAAGTCGCTTTTTAGCCCAGCTAAAAATGCAGCTTCTTGCTCCACTAACATGAGTTTAAGTTGTTTGAGTTGGGCTAAACGCCACTTAAGGTCACGGGTAATACCCGAACTAAATGTGGTTTTTAAGTGGTTAACTTGGTTAGTAATAACATCGGCTTGCATATCATCTCACTGCATTAATAGAATCGGGCATTAATAGCGACAGACTATACCCTGTGGTTCGACCACTTTCATAGCCTCTATTGTCAGGTTTTAACAAAAAAGCTCAAATCAGTAAATTATTGATGAATTTTATGTGTAATCTACGTATAAGGTTTGCTGCACTTATTGTCGTTAAGTATTAAAGACTTGGGCCGTTAAATAACAAAGCTTTGTGCTATTAAAATATTTGCGATTCTTTGTCATCTCTTTGTCAAAGACCACAAATAGAATGCCGCCCTTTTGAATTCAGTCGTTGTAGGATCTTAAAAACATGAATTTTGTACGCCATAACATCAGAAACAAGTTGTTGCTGTTATTTGTTTCAGCATTGCTGATTATATTAACGGCAGCTTTTTCGGGATTTTCCGCAATGAAATCGGTTATCCAGGAATACAGCGATACAGTTAATCATGATGTTTATTATATGGCCGAGGTGGGCGCCTTAAATGTCGAGTTTAAAACTCAGGTGCAAGAATGGAAAAACTCACTAATACGCGGCAATGATCCCGAACAATTGCGCAAATATTGGGGCAGTTTCAACAAACTGGCCGAACAAATTCAGCAACATTATCGCCAATTATTAAGTCAAATGGACTCAAGCCATCCGGCCTATGCGCCTTTAAGTGCTTTTGCCGGCAACTATCCAATTATGCTCAGTGCTTACCAAGACGGCCACAGTGCCTTTGTTGAGGCTAATTTTAATATCAGTGTGGCAGACAAGAGTGTTAAAGGCATTGATCGCGAACCAACAGAAAATTTAAATAAGGCAATCGACGTCGTTAACCAAAAAATCACTACCATGAAAAAAGCCATGGAAACTCAATCAGCCAATGCCTTGTTATACAGCAATGTTATTTTAGTGCTGGCTAGTATCATGACCTTGTTGTTAGTTAGCTGGTTTGTAAATAGCCGCATTTTGTTGCCCTTAAATGATGTAGCTAAGGTGTCGAGACATATCGCCATAGGTGATTTTTCCAGTGAGATTAATGTGACGACCCGCGATCAAATCGGTCAGGTGGGTGAAAACTTTCAATCGATTCAACTGGGTTTGAGCAAAGTACTCAGTGGCATTGTTAAAGACGTACAGCATCTAGGCAGCATTATCGAAGAGTTATTTGCCGCTTTTGAGTATTTTAAAAAAGGCATTTCCACCCAAGTCAACGAAACCAATAAACTCAGCAGCAACATGCATGACATGACACAATCTAATGATTCAGTGAATGATGCTATCCATCAGGCAAATACCTTTGTTAGTGAATCAAATACCCTGGCAGACAAGGGCAAAGTGATGTTTGCAGATAATGTGCATACCAGTCAGAGCATGCTGGATGCGACTAATCATGCCTCTGACATTATCGAGTCCCTCAAAAAGGATACTGACGGTATAGGTAACGTGGTTAATGTAATCAATGGCATTGCAGAACAAACCAACCTACTGGCCTTAAATGCGGCCATTGAAGCAGCCAGAGCTGGTGAATCCGGTCGGGGTTTTGCGGTGGTGGCCGATGAAGTCAGAACGCTAGCGACTAAAACCCAAGCATCGACTAAACAGATCTCAGATAATATCAAAAAACTGCAAGCTGAAGCGGATAGAGCGGTCAAGGCCATGAGCCAGGGTAAAGAACAGGCCGCGATTAGTCTGGAGCAGGCAAAAAAATCCCAGGAATTTGTGGATAAATTGCATGAGGCGTTTAATCAGATTAATCGTTTAAATCACGTGATTGAGCAGGAAATGACCCAGCAAGACCGCCAAACCAAAGATATCAATGCAGCGCTCAGTGCCATTGAAACCCAGAGTAATAGTTCGCAACAACACGTACATAAAATGGATGAAGCTTCCAGAGTGCTAGCAGATATCTACCAACACATTAATAGCTCCACTAAAGACTTTAAATTAAATAAATCGGCTAGATAAACCGACTCGTTTTGCTGTGACAAATGCGGTTTGTCATCTTGTGCTTAGCAACAACAAAATTACCGCTTGCTAAGCACTCAACTCTATCAAATTTCACCCACATAGGCACCCGTCTCAAAGACATCAAATTTGGTTTCCGGCATGCCGGTTACAAAAATAGTGCATTGTCCCCATGCTTTAGGAATATGCCATTGATTGCCATTTACTGCGGTAAAGCGCGAACGTTTATTGGCACATCTAACTTGCACTTCGTCTAGTGAGCCCTGATTTACCGCTAAGGCAAACGTATCGCGGCTGAGTTTGTGGTAAAACTGACCACCTTCATGAATAGTGGCTTCCATAAGTAGGGGCTCGCTGCCCTTAACTAATTGGCTGACCTGTTCCGCATAGGGCTGGAGTTTTGTCAGTAAATTTTCGTTGTCGTCTGTGGCCTCTAATCTTTCAATACTCTCTAAGGCATTCAGATACTGTTGACTGCTTAGATTCAAAATAAACTGACGTTGAATGAGATATAAATAGGAGTCACTTGAGAGCTTTTCTTTTGAGCCGGAAAGTGCACGATTTACGCTTTTTAATTCGCGCTCCTGATCATCTATTGCTTTGGCGTAAACAGCATCAGCTAAATAAAAATAGGTACTTTCACTGTGATTCCATAACTGGCTATCACCTAACTCAGCCAACATAGTTGCGGCTTGTGCTAAGTCTTTATTGGCAATGGCGTCGGTGATGTCGATGTAGCGTGCCTTAAACTTACGGGTAACCCCTTTTTGCTGCTCTAATACAAAGTCCATTTGCACCAGCATTTGGCACTGCTCAATGGCTTCGCCATCTTGCATGGCCGGACTGTATTTCCACTTTTTTACGGCTCTTAACGCTTCTTTTTCAAAGCTGCTTAAGCCACTGGAATCTTGGATTATAGGATCAACAACGTTACCTTCTTTATCGATGACGAAGCTCACTTTTGCCCAACCTTCTTGGCCGCTTCTGGCCGCAGACATTGGATATTTTGGTGCTATACGCTCAATGGATTTAGCATTAATAACAGTGGCTATATGTTCTGACAAATTGTCGTTATTTTGGGCAAAAATATAGCTCGATGAGGACAATAAAATCCCCGTGTAAATCAGAGTGCCTATGTTTGTTTTCATGTTTCTTCCTTGGATTTCTTTAGTTAATTTAGAGAAGATAAACGACCAAGATCTATAAAGCAAATCTGCAGTTTTAACTTGTGCTTGGGTATGAAATCTAATCCTTAGTAATAATTGGCTATGCCCTGTTTGAGTGGAAAAATAGTTCCCAGCGTTTTATGTTGTCATTGTGAAAAAGGCAAAACAGATGAAAGTCTGTGACGCAAAGCTTCCGGTCTAAGGCGCTGAACAACAGTAAGCACTATGATAGCGGGGTTACCAGACAAGCTTGTTTATTTAAGAGCTTGGAACTTCTTTTTCATATTTTACGCATTATCTCAGTTGTTAACGACCAGCTCTGAACCAGCAGAGCCTCGTTTTTAAGGATAAAAATATGATTATTTTAGTTGGCGGTGAAAAAGGTGGCAGCGGTAAAAGCTGTCTAGCACAAAATATTGCGGTGTATTTACGCACCGAAAAAAAATCCACCGTATTAATGGTGGATTGTGATCCACAGCGCACTACCTCAGATTGGATCCAAGAACGCAACAGCTCATCCAAACTCAGTAACATCAATTGTGTGCAACTTTACGGTAAAATCCGTAATGAATTATTGAGTTTGAGTAAACATTACCAATACGTGATTGTCGATTGTGGTGGTCAGGATAATTTGGCCTTACGTTCATCCATGTCAGTGGCTGACCATATTTTAATTCCTTTACGTCCTAAACGCCGTGACCTAAAAACCGTGACCCACATGGAAGACATCGTTTCGACCTGTAAAATGGTCAATCCTAAAATGAATGCCGCCTTTGTGATCACTCAATGTCCTGCATTGCCCTCATTAGCGTCACGCATATTGGAGGCCAAAGACGTTTGTCGTTCATTTGAAGTGGATGTGCTCGATGCCATTACGTATGCCCGCAATATTTATGATGACAGCGAAGAATCAGGCAAGTCGGTGATGGAAATCGAACCTGATGGCAAGGCCGCTGCCGAGATCCGCGCGATGGTTGAAGAACTTTTTAGTAAAGGACAGCACAATGTCACTGAGCAGTTTGAAAAAATCCGCGCCGTCGGCTGAGCACCAAAATCTTAGCGTAGATGAGTTTATCCAAGGCGCCGAATATTATGCTTGTGGATTGAAATTGATTTCAATGCATGAAGAGCCAGGCTTGTCGGACGAGCCATTAAAGCGAGCGACCTTTACCTTGGGTAAGGTCGCCATTGCAAAGTTAAATGCCTTGTCGCGTCAAACAGGTTTGGCGAAGTCTCGTTTAATCAGGCAATGGTTGGATAATCAGATGAACCATTAATATTTTTTGTAGAAGCGGCTTTAGCTGCGAAACATTATGCACATGCAGTGCTTATCTCTCAGGCTTATACCCCTAAGATCCTCAGAGAAATCGCCGCTGCCGAGGTCCGGTTATCCACGCCGAGTTTTTTATAAATTTGCTCTAGGTGTTTATTCACCGTACGTGGGCTCATGCTAAGAATTTGTGCAATTTCCCAACTAGTTTTTCCGTAAGACACCCAATACAACACCTCGGATTCGCGCTTGGTGATGGGCAGGCTTTGTTGCAGATCCGCCGGCGTTTTTTCGGTTTTGGCTTGGATAATACGTAACAAATGTTTATCGTTTTGCTGGCGTTCATAAGCCAGTTTAATCGGCTGACTAAAACTAGGGATCAGTAAATCTTGCGAATGATCTCCTTGCAGCCACTGTTTGATAAGCGGTGCGATAGTGGCCCAAGGGCTAGCGTCAGTGCTAGCCAGTGTATCCATTAGCTGATGCACTCTAGGCGTGGCCCACGACAATCGCCCTAACTCATTGACACAAAATACCGTATTGCCTGCATGATCCAATGCATCATGGGCGCTTAGCGCTTGTTTGGCCGTGCGAATGTGAGTTTTAATGCGGGCAATCACTTCATCGGGTGAGATGGGTTTGGTTACATAATCAATACCACCCGCTTCAAAACCCTTAACAATATCTTCTACATCACTCAGCCCCGTCATAAAGATAACCGGGGTATTAGGTAGGTTTTGTTTGAGTCTTCGGCAGGTTTCAAAACCATCCATTTCAGGCATCAAGGCATCGAGTAGTACCACGTCGGGGCGCACTTTTTCGGCAATCGCCAAGGCTTGAATGCCATTTAATGCCACCAGCGCGGTAAAACCCTGATTGTTCAAAGCGATATTGAGCATGCCCAAAGACTCAGGTGAATCATCCACGACTAATACGACATCACTCATTGTGTTCTGCATGACACCGTTCCTCTAAGTACTGAATGATTTTGGGAAAATTACATAGCTCAACGTAAGTCTTGATTTGTTGACTCACCTCGGTGGGTAAATCAAAGTTTTGTTGTAGCTGGGCAAATTTGTCGTTGAAACCTGACAAATAACCGATTTCTGCCAAGGTGATCAACTCTCGGTAGTGCTTTTTGCCAATACGTGTTTTACGCCGAGTAGCCGGTTTACTGGAAACATTATCAATGGCTATATTTTCTTGATATTGCCATTGCAGATTG
The DNA here is from genome assembly GCF_001565895.1 of Paraglaciecola hydrolytica. Taxonomy (GTDB): domain Bacteria; phylum Pseudomonadota; class Gammaproteobacteria; order Enterobacterales; family Alteromonadaceae; genus Paraglaciecola; species Paraglaciecola hydrolytica. The sequence goes on along the minus strand of NZ_LSNE01000003.1, from coordinate 927,451 downwards.
AGTAGCCCACCTATGGTATTGACCAAGGCCTGCAAGTTTATAGGTTTGGCCATATAGCCATTATGGTAACCGTCGGCAGCCTGAGTATGATCCGCATCACGAGCATTGGCTGACACCATCAAAATAGGCATATTATAGGCTAGTTCACGTAATTGCTTGGCCATTTGCCAACCATCCACATCAGGCATGCGCACATCCAAAATAAGTAAGTCGATGTGTGACTGACTTAGTTGTAACAAGCCCGAGGCGGCATCATGGGCCAATAATACGTTAAATCCTAAGGGAGTCAGGATCTCAGACATCATTAAACGTTGATTGATTTCATCGTCAATGATCAACACTGTTTGACGGTCACCATGGTAACCAATCGTTTTAGAGGGCGTAAACTCGGCTTTGATATTTTGTTTACTTGGCGCCACTAACATCAAACGTAAATTAAAAGTAGAACCTTTACCCAGTTCACTGCTCAAGGTAATTTCGCCGCCCATTAATTCGGTGAGTGAGCGCGAAATCGTCAAGCCCAAGCCAGTTCCACCAATGGCCTGAGTTTGAGCATTACGGATTTGTTCAAAAGGTTTGAATATGGCGTCTTGGTCACTTTTGGCAATGCCAATGCCGCTATCAATAATGCTAAAAGTCGCCACTTGGTTACGATAAGTAATTTTTAAACTGACCGAGCCTTGTTCGGTAAACTTAATCGCGTTAGAAATTAAGTTAATCAAAATCTGCCGAAAACGCTGTTTATCAGTGGTGACTATTTCTGGCAAATTAAGACTGGGCAAATAATGAAATTCGATGTTTTTTTGCCGCGCAATCATCTGGAACATATCCACCAATTGTTGCAGGGTGGTTTTTAGATTGATCTCGTCACGATGCAGAGTGACTCGGCCTGCTTCAATTTTTGAAATCTCCAATAAACCTTCAATCAAATCAGCCAAATGTTCGCCGTTACGCCGCACTATGCCCAGAATATCCCGTTGTTTAAGGGGTAGGGTTTCGTCTTGACTGAGCAGTTGCGCATACCCCAACATAACATTTAAAGGGGTGCGCAATTCATGGCTAAGACCTGCCAAATAACGGCTTTTGGCCTCATTGGCAGATTCGGCCACCACTTTGGCATCTTGCAGCGCCAGAGAAGTGTGTTCATGGGCGTTGATTTCCGTGGCCAGTACTTCTGCCAATGAACGTAATTCTTTGAGGGCTAATTGATTGCTGTTACGGGCTAAAATAAACAGCCAACTGACGATGCCGATGATGATCAACAACAAGAAAAATATTTTCACTAAGGTGACTTTAAATACATCTTTAACCGCTTCGTCTGCCAGCGGTACTTGCAGGTAGATCAAAAACAAAATACCGGCGCCGATAATGCTCATACCCAAGGTTAACGTAATAAATTGGGCCAGCGGAGTTGTCATTAGGTGTAATAAACGGGTACTCAGGAAACGTTTAAAAAAGTGCTGGGATTGTTTAGATAACGTGGCATCTGGCCGACATTTATCCCCACAGCGCACATCCAATGAGCAGCATAAAGAACAAATCGGCTTTTGATAGGCCGGGCAATAACTCATGTCTTCTTGTTCAAATTCGTTTTCACAAATATGACAGCGTGTTGTGACTGTAATGGGCGTTTGCGGATTTTTAACCAGATAATATTTGCCCTTGGTTAAATACCCAATCACAGGCACGGTGACAAAAGGCAAACCACAGGCAATAAACGAGCCCAACGCCTGGGCGGTTTCACCATACCAATTAAAATGGGCGGTAAAACCCACAAAGGTGGCGATGATCATCGAGCCCACGCCGACTGGGTTAATGTCATATAACTTGGCCCGTCTGAATTCAATGTGTTTGGGGCTAAGGCCCAAGGGTTTATTGATAATCAAGTCAGCGACCACTGAGCTTAGCCAGGCCAGTACGATGACTGAATACACCGACAGCATGCTTTCAATGGTTTGGTATATCCCCAGCTCCATTAATAACAACGCAATGGCAACGTTAAAAACCATCCACACTACGCGCCCTGGATGGTTATGCGTGACTCGCGAAAAAAAGTTCGACCAGGCTAAGGAGCCAGCATAGGCATTGGCGACATTGATTTTTAACTGCGAAAGCACCACAAAGCTGCACGCTACGATAATGGCGATGGTGGGATTATCAAACACCAGACTGTAGGCCAAATTGTACATATGTGCCGGATCTGCTGCCAGTGCTGCTGGTACCCCCTGAGTCAGCGCAAAATAAGCCAGAAAAGAGCCCAATAAAAGTTTAAGCGCGCCAAAGATGATCCAGCCGGGGCCGGCCGTGATAAGTGCAGCCCACCAGCGCCAGGTTGAGCGTTTAGGTGATTCGGGCAAAAAGCGCAGAAAATCCACTTGTTCACCAATTTGTGCCACCAACGACAACAAAACCGCAGACGCAGCCCCAAACAACATGATGTTGAATGACTGGCCTTCACTGCCTGCCGTACCATTAAAGCTAATCCACTCAAGAAAATGGCTGTCTTCATGGCGAAATACAAAATACAGAGGGGCCAGTTGTAGGATGATCCACAAGGGTTGGGTCCACACCTGAAAGCGGCTGATATAGGCGATACCGTGAGTGACAAGTGGCAGCACTACCAGCGCGCTGACCACATAACCAATGGCCAGTGGCAAACCAAATAATATCTGCAAGGCCATAGACATAATGGCGGCTTCGAGGGCAAAAAAGATAAAGGTAAACGAGGCGTAAACCAATGATGCTATGGTGGAGCCGATATACCCAAAACCCGCACCACGACTGAGTAAGTCTATATCTACCCCATACTTGGCGGCGTAGTAGCTGATGGGTAAACCGGTCAGAAATACCACTGCAATCAAGGCTAAGATTGCCCAAACCGAGTTGGCAAAACCAAAGTTTAAGGTGATGGCGCCGCCAATGGCTTCTAAGACTAAAAATGACACTGTACCCAATGCCGTAGCGGCAATGCGACTCATGGACCATTGACGTGCGCGCCGGGCGGTAAAACGCAGGGCAAAATCTTCCATCATCTCATTGGCAACAAGTTTGTTGTAGGTTCTGCGTGTGGGTAATATATTTTCTATCGAATGCATGAACTGCCTAGTTTTTTCCTTTGAGTGGCTAGTGTTACAAGCCTTGCGCCAACTTCGAGCCAGTCTTTTTCGCCAGTGACTCTGCTTACTTTTACCTATAAGAATCCGGGATTTTAAAGATATAACGCACGCGCGTATCCTACACAATCCCTCTCCCTCTGCCTATGCGCAGTTTTACGTAGCCTAGTGCGCGTTTTTGCCAATATTGTTACTTGCCAATCCAGCACATACTAAACCCAGTCGTAAATCGCTTTGTGCATTAAGCGGCATTCTCAACAAAAGTAAAAAAAGCAAAAACTAAACACACATTGTTAACGGACTTTTTAACTTTACTACTGGAAAACTACCATGAACCTACGCACTAAATTTACCCCGATAGCCGCAACACTTTTGCTATCTCTAGGCATGACCACTGCTGCACAAGCTGAAATATCAGCTAAAAATCTAAGTGTGAGTGGTTTTATTGACATGTCCTATTTGTCTATCGATGTGGATGGACTGGGCTCATCTCATGACTCTGGCATCGACCAAGTTGAATTAAATTTTGGCTATGATTTTGGCAACAAACTGACCGCAACAGTGGACGTGGAATATCAAAATAATGCTGAAGGTGTGGATGTTGAACAAGCCTTTATCTCGTACGCAATATCTGACAACTTAAGCATAAAAGCCGGTCGCTTTTTAAGCTACTCGGGCTGGGAAGCTGAAGAGCCCACGGGTTTGTTTCAGTATTCAGGCACCGGTTATGCCCAGTATTTTTATGGTTATTATCAGCAAGGTATCTCTGCTTTGTATAGCGGCGACAAATTTGCCGTGGCGGTTTCAGTGGTTAACGACTTAGCCGGCCCACAATCAACAGATTCTGAGCATCCAGGTATAGAAACTATGGTGGCGTTTATGCCGACCGAAAGCCTCACGTTTAAAGGTTTTTATTCAGTGGATGGCGATACCAAGATGTTAAATACCTGGGCCTCTTACTCAGCCGATTCTTTAACCTTGGCCGCTGAATATAACTCTTCTGAAGACACAGCGTTTGCAGGCAGTGAAGCAGATGGTTATTTGTTAATGGCAAATTATGCGTTTAGTTCTTTTGGTTTAACACTTAGATACCACGATTACCAAGTAGAAGACGCTGCCGGTGTTTCTTTTGAAGATGCCAGTGGTTTCACTATCTCGCCCAGCTTTTCAGTTAACGACAACTTATTGATGGTGTTTGAATACCGCATGGACGAAGTCAATGGCGTAGATGTTGATTATTTGGCTGTTGAAGCTCTGATTACCTTTTAATCATTTATATAAATTACCCGCATAAAAATAGGAATTGAATAATGAAATTTAAAAAGCTCCTTATTGCTAGCTCAATTATCGCTAGCAGTTTAGTTAGTCAAGTAGCAAGCGCCGCCGACACCATCAAAGTAGGTGTTCTACATTCATTGTCGGGCACTATGGCCATCAGTGAAACCACCCTCAAAGACACCGTTTTGATGATGATCGAAGAGCAAAATAAAATGGGTGGTTTGTTAGGTAAAAAGCTTGAAGCCGTAGTGGTTGACCCTGCCTCTAACTGGCCTTTGTTTGCAGAAAAAACTCGTGAATTACTCGCCAAAGAAAAGGTGGATGTCATCTTTGGTTGCTGGACTTCAGTTTCACGTAAATCAGTATTACCGGTGATTGAAGAACTTAACGGTTTACTGTTTTATCCCGTGCAATATGAAGGTGAAGAGTCGTCTAAAAACGTGTTTTACACCGGCGCGGCACCTAATCAACAAGCAATTCCAGCGGTTGATTATTTAATGAATGAAATTGGCGCGACTCGTTGGGTATTGTTAGGTACTGATTATGTTTATCCACGTACCACCAATAAAATTCTGGAAGCCTACTTAAAATCCAAGGGCGTCAAAGATAAAGACATCATGATCAACTACACACCTTTTGGTCATTCTGATTGGCAAGGCATAGTATCTGATGTGAAAAAGTTTGGTTCTGCGGGCATGAAAACTGCAGTGGTATCAACCGTTAACGGTGATGCTAACATCCCCTTTTATAAAGAATTGGGTAACCAAGGTATTTCCGCTCAAGATATTCCCGTGGTGGCTTTCTCAGTCGGTGAAGAAGAACTTTCAGGCTTTGATACTAAGCCATTGGTGGGTCATTTAGCCGCATGGAATTATTTCCAAAGCATTGAATCTGAAGGCAACTCAGAGTTTATCGCTAAGTGGAAAAAATACATCAAAGACGACAAACGTGTGACTAACGATCCAATGGAAGCCACCTATATCGGTTTCAAAATGTGGGCCAAAGCGGTTGAGAAAGTGGGTAGCACCAACGTCGATGCGGTTGAACAAGCCATGATCGGCGTCACTGTGCCTAACCTTACCGGTGGCATAGCTGTCATGAACGCTAACCATCATTTGTCTAAGCCGGTATTTATTGGCGAAATCCAAGACGACGGCCAAGTTGAAGTGGTATGGCAAACAGCAGATACCGTTATTGGTGATGCCTGGTCTGACTTTTTACCTAGCTCTAAAAACCTGATGTCGGATTGGACTCCTCCTATGTCATGTGGCAACTACGATGTTTCTACTGGTAAGTGTTCTGGAAAAATGTAGTTCAACAGTTCATGTGTAAGTTTAGGGATTAAGCTCCCTTTACTCCCTTGAGGAACCTTAATTGGTTCCTCCTTTTTTGTTAGTTTTTTAGGTGGGCACGTGATGATACTTTTTGCACGTTTGATTTTTTTAATGTTGTTTATCGTCGCTCTGTCTTGGCCGCTGAAAGCCGCCGAGTTTGAAAATTTTGAAACAGCCCTGACGGCACTTCCTGAGGCAAATTTTAAATCTTTGCCTGAGCTGTTAGAGGCCATCGCCGAGTTAGATGATCAACGAGTAAGCTCTTTATTTACACATTTATCCAAAGGTGAAGTGTATTTCCAAAAGTCCGATAAACAGGTTTTTTATGTTGTTGATCAAGCCGATGGTACTGCCAACATTGTTGATGTAATAAGTGGCGAAGTCGTCCAAGACATTAATAAAAATCAGTTGAGCAAAGTTAAAACCACCAACAGTATCCGCAGCGGAATTGCGCAACTGCAGGCACAATTAAACCTTAATCACCAAGACTCAGCCATTCGCTTGAACGCTGCTCGTGAAATGCTGGCCGATGTCACTCGTATTAGTGATAAACGTTTAGCCGACAGACAAACCAAAGAAGAAAACAGCGCGGTAGCAGACATTTTGATTTTGATTGCTGCCCTAAAAGAACTCAGCAAAGAAGATAGCGCAGCACAGTTAGCGGCTTTGGAGAGCTTAGATTCAAGCTTAGAGCCTGATGTACGCCAGGTACTAGTCGCAGCCAGTCAAGATAAAGAGCGTTATAGCCCCGAAGTACAAATCAAGATCAAAGCCACTTTGGCCAGTATTGAAAACCAACGTAATTTGTATTCCTACGCTGAAAATATCTTTTTTGGCTTGAGCTTAGGTTCGGTATTACTGCTCGCGGCCATTGGCCTAGCCATTACCTTTGGGGTGATGGGCGTCATCAATATGGCTCATGGTGAAATGATGATGTTAGGTGCCTATACCACCTATGTGATCCAGCAATGTTTTCCTAATTTAATTGAATATTCCTTATTAATTGCCATTCCCGCCGCATTTTTAGTCTCGGGTTTGGTGGGGGTATTGATTGAACGTAGCGTGATCCAGTTTCTTAAAGGTCGGCCACTGGAAACTCTATTGGCCACTTTTGGCATAAGTTTGATCTTACAACAACTGGTGAGAACGGTGTTTTCACCCCTTAATCGTCAGGTTATTGCGCCCGAGTGGATGAGTGGTTCGTGGCAAATTAATCCGGTGTTTTCAGTCACCTTCAACCGTTTGTACATCATTATTTTTTCCTTGATAGTGTTTTTTATGTTGCTGATATTTTTGAAAAAATCAGCCCTAGGTTTGCATGTACGTGCCGTCGCGCAAAACCGTGATATGGCAAGGGCTTTAAGCATACGCAGTAACTGGGTAGACGCCGCCACTTTTGGTTTAGGTTCAGGCATTGCTGGTATTGCCGGCGTGGTATTGAGTCAGTTAACCAACGTAGGACCCAATTTAGGTCAGGCTTATATTATCGATTCGTTTTTAGTGGTGGTATTTGGTGGGGTTGGCAACTTATGGGGCACCCTAGTATCAGCCATGACTTTAGGTGTACTCAATAAATTTTTAGAGCCTATCACTGGGCCTGTTATGGCCACCATTATCGTGTTGGTAGGTTTGGTATTTTTTATCCAAAAACGCCCCATGGGTTTGTTTCCACAAAAAGGCAGGGCGGTTGAATGAAAAATTTTATGGCCTTGTTTGCCACTCCCGTACAACGAGTTACTGGAATACTCGCCATCGTGACGCTCTATGTGACTCTCGCCAACGGCTTGTTACCGCCAGATTCTTTTTTATATGTCAGTGACTACAGCGTTACCTTGTTGGGCAAGTATTTATGTTATGCCCTATTGGCTCTATCCGTTGATTTAGTTTGGGGTTACTGCGGCATTTTGAGTCTCGGTCACGGCGCTTTTTTTGCGTTAGGCGGCTATGCCATGGGCATGTATCTGATGCGCCAGATTGGTGATCGTGGTGTTTACGGTAACGCCGACTTGCCCGACTTTATGGTATTTCTCAACTGGGATGTCCTGCCTTGGTTTTGGGCGGGCTCAGACAGTTTTATCTGGATGGTGGTAATGGTGGTGCTGGCACCAGGATTATTAGCTTATATCTTTGGGGTGATGGCGTTTCGCTCACGCGTCAGTGGGGTGTATTTGTCGATCATGACGCAAGCCATGACTTATGCCCTGTTACTGGCATTTTTCCGCAACGAAATGGGCTTTGGTGGTAATAACGGCCTGACAGACTTTAAAGACATATTGGGTTATTCGCTGCAATCGGGTAGCACCCGCTTAAGTCTGTTTATTATTACCGCTGTGGTGTTATGGCTGGCCTTTTTTATCTGCAACCGCATTGTTAACTCAAAAGCAGGCAAGATTGTGATGGCCATTCGTGATGCCGAAAACCGCAGTCGTTTTGTCGGTTATAACACGGCCAGTTACAAAGTCGCCTTGTTCACCTTTTCGGCAGTGCTGGCGGGGATCGCAGGTGCGCTTTATGTGCCACAAGTGGGCATTATTAATCCCGGTGAGTTTTCACCGATCAATTCCATCGAGATGGTGATTTGGGTGGCCATAGGCGGGCGTGGCACTTTATATGGCGCCATAGTAGGTGCTTTAGTGGTGAGTTATGCCAAAACGCGTTTTACCGCCATCATGCCCGAAGCCTGGTTGTTTGCCTTAGGTGGTTTGTTTGTACTGGTAACCTTGCTGCTACCAAAAGGACTCGTGGGTTTGTGGCCAACATTAAAAGCCAAAGCACAACAGCTGTGGCCTAAAACCAAGGAGCAAGCACTATGAAACAGCAAGCTTCTGTCATGGGTGCCACCGAAAATTTAGTCCCTGATACTCGCCATGGCGTGATCCTGTATATGGAAAATGTCAGTGTTAGTTTTGATGGTTTTAAAGCTCTCAATGATCTTAATTTGTATATCAATGATGGTGAGTTGCGCTGTTTAATCGGCGCTAACGGTGCAGGCAAAACCACCTTAATGGACGTGATAACCGGTAAAACCCGACCCGATCAAGGCAAGGTTAACTTTGGTCAGCAAATTGATTTACTTAAGCTTAACGAAGCGGAGATTGCACAAGCAGGCATTGGCCGAAAATTTCAAAAACCCACAGTATTTGAAGCCCTCAGTGTGTATGAAAATCTCTACCTCAGCCTCAAGATGGACAAAGGAATTTGGTGTTCATTGTGGCATAAACTCAATGGCGAACAGAAAGACGATATCGAGCGTATTTTGGCCACCATAGGTTTAACTGAACAACGTCATGGTTTGGCCGGCAATTTGTCTCATGGACAGAAACAGTGGTTAGAGATTGGCATGTTATTGGCGGCCAAACCTCGGGTATTGTTAGTAGATGAACCCGTTGCTGGCATGACCTTGCAAGAAACCGAACGTACCGCCGAGCTATTAACTTCATTGGCCGGCGAGCATTCAGTTGTAGTCGTTGAACACGACATGAGTTTTGTACGCTCCATTGCCCGGACTGTTACCGTCTTGCATCAAGGCAGTGTATTGGCTGAAGGCACTATGGCACAAATTCAGAGCCATCCCGACGTGAAACGAGTTTATTTGGGCGAGGAGTCGACATGATCAAAGTCAGTGGTTTAAATCAGCGTTATGGCGGCAGTCAAATATTATGGGATGTAGACATGCACATTCCCGAAGGTTCACGAACCTGCATTATGGGACGCAACGGGGTGGGTAAAACTACCTTACTTAAATGTATGATGGGCATGTTGCCTAGCGCCAGTGGCAGTATTCATATTAATGGTGAAGATCTCAGCCGCAGCGGGATTGAACGCAGGCCAAACATTGGTGTGGGTTATGTACCTCAAGGACGGCATATCTTTGGCCAGCTCACGGTGGAAGAAAATCTTAAAGTCAGCCTTAATTGTTTGCGTCAAAAAAATAAAGGTATTCCAGAAGAAGTGTTTACTTACTTTCCGGTACTCAAAGAAATGTTAGCCCGTCGTGGTGGTGATTTATCGGGCGGTCAACAGCAACAATTGGCCATTGCTCGTGCCTTAGTGCTTAATCCTAAAGTATTGATTTTGGACGAGCCCAATGAAGGCATTCAACCCAATATTGTGCAGTTAATACGTGACGTATTGCTGGCGTTGAATAAAGAAAAAAACATGACCATAGTGCTGGTTGAACAAAAACTACCTTTTGCTCGCGCTGTAGGTGAACAATTTCAATTGATGGAAAGAGGTAAAGTGGTAGCATCTGGTCCTATGGAGAACTTGGACGACAAACTAATTGAAAGTTATTTGCAAGTTTAGGTCTTATTTTAAGAGGCCGAAAGGCAAAATACAGGGTTGCGCATATGCCAGATGATATGGCTCTGGGAGTGTCTCAAGTAGCAAAAGAGTCAGACCCTGTTAAAGTGATAGACAAAAAAGCGGCAGACAATAAAGCTGCAGCACCAAGCTGGTTAGCCGAATTAGAGCTAGGTTTTGCGCTACGTGGCAATAAAACGGTTTTGAGTCGTTGCCGTCACCAAGGCCCACTTGGAGTACAGCGCGCTTTTTATCCCGAACCAGATGGTTGTGCTCATGTGTATCTGTTGCATCCGCCGGCCGGCATAGTCTCAGGTGATGTGTTACGCATCAGTGCAACTTTAGAACCAGGTAGTCGCGCCTTACTTACCACCCCTGGGGCAAATCGCTTTTATCGTGCTCGCGACCGTGCTCTAAGTGATGTCAATGACGCCAGCAATCGCCAAAGCCAAATTTGCTCTTTTAGGGTAAAAGACGCGGCGGTACTGGAATATTTGCCTTTAGAAACACTTGTATATGACCAAGCTAATGCCGTCAATCAAGTGGAGATCTACCTTGAAGACTCGGCGTGTTATATGGGCTGGGAAGTACTGTGTTTAGGTTTACCCCATATTCAACAGGGCTTTAAACAAGGCAAGTTACAACAAACCACCACCCTTTATTACAAGCAAAAACCGCTATTTCATGATCGTTTGGACTTGTCGGCCCTCGACTCTTTACATCAGCAAAAAATTGCTTTGGGTGGCCAACATGTGATCGGCAATTTTATTATTTGTGCTGGAAGTTTGCTTAAGCAGCCACAGCAAATAGCGTTATTGGTAGCCGAACTGCGAGAGTGTTTAGCAAGTAAACAACTTGCACAGCAATTTGCGGTTACCGAACTTCAGGGCGTGGTCGTTATCCGCCACTTGGGCGAAAGCAGTGAACACTGCCGTGAAACATTTCATCAATTATGGGGCTGTGCGCGTCAGTTTGTATTGAACAAAATGCAAAATGCACCGCGTATTTGGTACACCTAAATTACGTTACAAAGAGGTTAGCTGTGGAATTATTACCCAGAGAAAAAGACAAATTACTGTTATTTACCGCCGGATTATTAGCTGAGCGCCGTCTAAATCGTGGTTTAAAGCTCAATTATCCGGAAGCTATTGCTTATATTTCGCTGCACATATTAGAAGGTGCCAGAGACGGCAGAACGGTCGCCGATTTAATGGACTATGGCCGCACTTTACTCACCACCGAGCAAGTGATGGATGGCATTAGTGAACTCATTGAAGACGTGCAAGTTGAAGCGACATTTCCTGACGGTACCAAGTTGGTCACCGTACACAATCCAATAGTTTAGGAGCTCACATGATCCCCGGAGAAATTTTTCCTGCCGCTGGCGACATCGTTTTTAATGTAGGTGCTAACACCCAAAGTGTGCAGGTGATCAATAGCGGTGACCGCCCCATTCAAGTAGGCTCTCATTACCATTTTTATGAAGTGAACCCTGCCTTGCAGTTTGAACGTGATGCCACTTTGGGCTGGCGTTTAAATATTACTGCAGGTACCGCCGTGCGTTTTGAACCCGGACAAGCCAGAACCGTTGAACTGGTCGAACTTGGTGGCAGCCGCAGCATTTTTGGTTTTCGTGGTGAAGTGATGCGCCAGTTGGATGCTGCAAAAAAGGAGAATAATTAATGGCTAAAATTGACCGTTATTCTTATGCCCATATGTTTGGCCCAACCGTTGGCGACCGTGTACGTTTAGCCGATACCGAGCTGATTATTGAAGTAGAAAAAGACTTCACCTTATACGGCGAAGAAGTGAAATTTGGTGGCGGTAAAGTTATTCGTGATGGCATGGGGCAAAGCCAGTTGGGTTATGCCGATGTGCCAGATTTAGTCATCACCAATGCCCTGATTTTAGATACCTGGGGCATAGTTAAAGCCGATGTGGCCATTAAACAAGGGCGCATAAGTGGTATAGGTAAAGCCGGTAATCCCGACATTCAAAATGGTGTGACCATCGCCATCGGTGCCAGCACCGAAATTATTGCTGGTGAAGGCAAAATATTAACTGCCGGTGGCATCGATGCCCATATTCATTTTATCTGCCCTCAGCAGGTTGATGAAGCACTGATGTCAGGTGTCACTACTATGATAGGTGGTGGCACTGGCCCAGCGACGGGAACTAATGCGACTACTTGCACGCCCGGCCCATGGAATATGGAAAAAATGTTATTGGCGACGCAAGACATGCCAATGAACTTCGGTTTTCTGGGCAAAGGTAATGTGAGTTTACCCGGCCCGATTATTGAGCAAATTGAGGCTGGGGTTTGTGGATTAAAATTGCATGAAGATTGGGGCACTAGTCCAGCCTCTATCGATAATTGTTTGGCAGTGGCAGATCAATATGATGTGCAAGTAGCCATTCATACCGACACGCTAAATGAGTCAGGTTTTGTTGAAGATACCATAGGCGCTTTTAAGGGCCGTACTATCCATACTTACCACACTGAAGGTGCCGGTGGTGGCCATTCACCGGATATTATCCGTGCCTGTGGCGAAGCCAATGTACTGCCCTCGTCCACTAACCCGACACGACCTTACACCATTAATACCATAGACGAACATTTAGATATGTTGATGGTGTGCCATCATCTTGATCCTTCGATTCCGGAAGATGTGGCTTTTGCTGACTCGCGTATTCGTAAAGAAAGTATTGCCGCCGAAGACATCTTGCATGACTTAGGTGCTATCAGCATGATTGCTTCTGACTCACAAGCCATGGGACGTGTGGGTGAAATGATCACTCGTACTTGGCAAACCGCCCATAAAATGAAGGTGCAACGGGGACCATTGGTGCCGGATACCGAGCAAAATGACAACTTTCGTGCCAAACGTTATGTCGCTAAATACACCATTAATCCGGCCATCAGCCACGGTATTAGCCATGAAGTAGGCTCCATCGAAGTGGGAAAAATGGCTGACTTGGTGTTATGGAAGCCAGCCTTTTTTGGTATTAAACCCAGCTTGATTTTAAAGTCGGGATTTATTGCCGCTGCACCTATGGGTGACCCCAATGCTTCTATTCCTACGCCACAACCGGTTTATTATCGCCCCATGTTTGGCAGTATGGGGGGCGCAGCCGCTAGTCTTTCGATTACCTTTATGTCTGCAGCCTCGATTAAAGCTGGTGTACCTGCCAAGATTGGCATGCGACGCTTGACTTCGGCTTGTATCAATACCCGTAACATTGGTAAAAAAGACATGATACTCAATGACTGGTTGCCCAAAATTGAGGTTGACGCACAAACTTACGAAGTGCGCGCCAATGGCGAATTATTAACGTGCGAACCCATGGCGGTATTACCTTTGGCTCAGCGCTATTGTTTGTTTTAGACAAGGCATGTTTATTCCAAAACACGCCGCTTATATTTTTTGAAGGAAAAAACGATGTTGCAGATCAGTACCCGTTTGAGCCATGTACATCATGTGCCTAACGACAGTGTGACACTGGATTACGATACACGACAAAAAGCGCGGATTAAAATCACCACTGACAAAGGCTTAGACGCCGGTATTTTTATCGAACGGGGCAAACCCCTGTTGATCAACGAAGTATTAAAGTCAGATTGTGGCCAGCATGTGCAAGTACTCGGCGCTTTGGAGCCAGTGACCACCGCTAGTTGTGATGATTGGCTGACCTTTGCCAAGGTCTGTTATCACTTGGGTAATCGCCATACTAAGTTACAAGTTGGCGAGCGCTGGTTACGTTTTAAACCCGACCATGTATTAAGTGAACTGGTACAGCAATTAGGTTGTAGTGTGAGTGATGAAAGCGCCATATTTGAACCAGAAAATGGCGCTTACAATGGTTTAAGTGTGTCCGGTCATAACCACGGTCATGCTCATCATAACGACGATCACCACGGCCATGATCACTAGTTTATGACCAGTAGCTTAGCGCTTACCCGTTTGTTGCAACTGTGCAGTGCCAATTTACCTGTGGGCGGGTTTTCCTTTTCCCAAGGTTTAGAGCAAGCCGTTGAACTAGGCTGGGTAGACAGTGCCGAGAGCACCTATGACTGGTGCCATACCTACCTGCAACAAGCCATGTTGCGTAGCGACTTACCTTTGTTAGCGGCGCAGTTTAGTGCCTTACAAAACCAAGAACTTGAAGACTTTGCCCATAACGAAGACTGGATCAAAGCGACCCGCGAAAGCAGCGAAATATTAATGGCCGATCTCGCCATGGGTAAGGCCATGTTGCGTTTATTAGGCAATTTAGACGAGTTACAAACTCACCCATATTTTGCTGTGATGCAAGATTACCAGTCTTTGAGTTTTATCAGCAGTTTTGCCTTGGCCGCGTGTTTATTTGATGTGCAACATGCTGACATGTTGACCGGTTTTGCTTGGACCTACATCGACAACCAAATTGCTGCAGCCACTAAATTGGTGCCTTTAGGGCAAACTCAAAGTCAAAATTTACTGTTTAAACTAGCCGCTGTCATCCCCCACTGCGTAGACAATTATCAACGTGGCCCAGCCTCACAATTGGGCCAATCTTTGGTGGGTTTAAGCATGGCCAGCAGTTGGCATGAACAACAATATTCACGATTATTTCGCTCATAGGAGAGCTGATTATGGAAAAACAGATCACAAAAAAACAAACTTTAAGAATTGGCGTCGGTGGTCCGGTAGGTTCAGGTAAAACCGCGCTACTGCGTGAACTGTGTTTAGCCCTTAGGGATAAATACAATATGGCCGTGGTCACCAACGACATTTATACCCACGAAGACGCTCAGTTTCTTACTCGTCATGGTGCCTTGGATGCTGATCGCATTATCGGTGTTGAAACCGGTGGCTGCCCCCATACCGCCATTCGTGAAGATGCTTCAATGAATTTAGCGGCCATTGACGAGTTACAACAACGTCATGCCGACTTAGATTTTGTATTGGTCGAAAGTGGTGGCGATAACCTTAGTGCCACTTTTAGCCCTGAATTATCCGACTTAACCCTCTATGTAATCGATGTTTCCGCAGGCGACAAAATCCCCCGTAAAGGTGGGCCGGGCATTACTAAATCCGATTTATTGATCATTAATAAAATTGATTTAGCCCCCTTGGTAGGCGCGTCTTTAAAAGTAATGGACGAAGATTCAACCCGTATGCGTAAGGGAAAACCTTTTGTCTTCAGCAACTTAAAAAGCGGCCATGGTTTAGCAGAAATTATTAAATTTATTGAAGTAGAGGGCATGTTAGTACCCTCACCGACCACTCAAACCCATCTAGTGCAAGGAGTATCTGCATGAAAAAATTAATCGCCCTAAGCCAACTATTATTTACCTCATTAGTGATGGCACATCCCGGACACGGCATGGCAGACAATAACTGGCATTACGTATTTCATGTATTGTTTTGGCTGTTAGCTGTGGTTGTCGCAGTCAAAGGCTATCGCTGGTGGCAAGCTAAAAATAAGTCAGCAGAATAAAGGGGGGTGATCAACTGCGTTTGTGTAGTTATCCATTTTAACGTTACGAAGCGACAAGATTGACGCAACACATATTTTAAGATTTCTTCTTATAAAAACGCTTCTTACCTGCAGGTTTGGCCCTTGCCAAGCCTGCAAACTGACTGGTATCCAATTGCTGACTGCCCTTAATCAACTGCGTTATCGATTCGGTTAAGGGCTGCATAAAGGCTTCGTAGCGCATTTGCCGTTGGGATATTTTGTCTAAATTCGACTCCCAAATCGCTGTCATATCCGGATGAGTCGTTTCGCTGGGTAAAGCATTGATCAGTGCCTTACCTGTGTCTGTAGCATGGATTTCTTTACCCACTTTTTGCATAAACTGACGTTTAAATAACAAATCGATAATCGACGCGCGAGTGGCTTCGGTACCAAGGCCATCCGTATCTTTAAGGATTTTTTTAATCTCACTGTCTTGCACATAACGGGCAATACCAGTCATGGCCGCCAATAAGGTCGCATCAGTAAAATGTTTAGGGGCTGAGGTTTGTTTTTCAACAAGTTGCGAGTCAATACACTGCAAAGGCTCGCCCTTGGTTAGTGTTGGCAATACCATTTCAACTTTGTTGTTGTCTCTGATAGTCAAGGCTAACCAGCCGAGTTCTAGGGTCGTTTTGCCCTTAGCGATAAACACACCCCCTGCAATATCAATCTTGGCGATTTGTTCTTGATATTGATGTGGGCCATAAAACTGCATCAAATATTGGTTAGCAATGAGCTGATAAATTTTAGCTTCATCACCACGTAAACTGGCAACTGCCCGAGTACGAGTGGTGGGGATAATCGCGTGGTGAGCATCCACTTTACTGTCGTCCCACGCTTTAGATTTTAGTGCCGGATTAGCTTTTTCCACCGCGCCTGCATAACTGGGTACATTATTTTTAATAGCATTTAATACCGAGCGAGCTTGGGAAAAATGTTCTTTGGGCAAATAACGTGAATCCGAGCGAGGATAGGTAATGAGTTGATGATTTTCGTACAAAGATTGACAGATATCTAATACCGCCTTGGGCGATAAGTTAAAACGTTTAGAGCCGTCAATTTGCAAGGCCGACAAACTATAGGGCAAAGGCGGGGGGCTTTGTTTGCTCTGGGCTTTATAGTCTTTTACTAAGGCAGGTTGACCACGGGTTTTATCTACCACGGTTTGCGCGAGTTTACGCGACAGCACGCGGCCCTCTTCATCTTGATAAGGCTCGCAAGCTTCACTAGGTTGCCACTTAGCGCTAAAGCTCACTTTCTGTTGTGTTTCTAAGGTGGCGATCACCTCAAAAAAGGGTTTAGACACAAAATTGGCGATCTCTTGGTCGCGCCTAACCACCAAACCTAATACCGGTGTTTGCACTCGCCCTACCGACAATACACCGCTATAACCACCACGCTGGCCTAACAAAGTATAAGCACGCGTTAGGTTTAAGCCGTATAACCAATCGGCTCGAGAACGCGCCAGCGCTGAGGTAGACAAACCAACAAACTCTTTATTAGAACGCATATTTTGCAGCGCTTTTTGCACCGCAGAGGTGTTTAAATCGTTGATCAAGAGTCGCCCCGCGCTTTCAATCAAGGCGGCTTTGACGCCGCAATAGGTAATAACTTCATCCACCAGCAGTTGACCCTCTCGATCAGGATCACCAGCGTTGACGATATGGCTCGCGGTTTTTAACAGGCGTTTGACTACAGTGAGTTGTTTTTGGGTATTCTTTTTTGGTACCAATTGCCATTTTGTGGGTACGATGGGCAAATGCTGTAAGGCCCATTTAGCAAAGGCTGGATCATATTTATCCGGTTCGGCCTGCTCCAATAAATGACCAATACACCAGGTAACACAATCGCCGTTGGCCAGCTCAATATAACCATCACGTTTTTGTTGCTGACCACCAAAGGCCTGCGCAATAGCACGACCTAAACTGGGTTTTTCGGCAATATAAACAATCATAGGGCGATATAAACGATCATAAAAAAGTAACTGGATGAAAAAACAGTATAGTAACAAGCTTTGTCAAAAGTTGGTAAACATAAAAGGCGTGATGTTTTATGTCTGGAATTAGTTCACATTGCGGATAATTAGATGGCGATATAAGGCACTCACAAGATCTTGTCTGGAATGTAATATCAACATGATGTAAGCCTTATCGCCACTCACTTCATAAAGACAACGATATGAGTGATCTAAACGTTCCTGAAATTTAATCCCATAGTCGAGCAAAGTACTATTGAAACGATACGTCGTCGGCTGAGCGGATATGGCAGCATAATTTCTTTCAACTCAGCACGTCATATCTAGAGATGGATTTGTGTGAGGTAGCTTAAACTCTTAACCGAAGGTTTCTGAGTTCCAAGCTCTACAACAATATACATGCGCACCACAAACAGGCACACACACTAATTTTGTCGGCGAAGCCGATGCTTTTGATTTTCTCTCGACTCCAACGTTCCCGATAGAAGTTTCGGCTTGTCAAATGTCCAAACAGGGTGAAACTGGTATTTTTAGCAAAGAAGTTGCGCCCAGTTGAACGGCTCGCCATGGAAGGCGAGACTGGGTGCCGATCATCACGGACGTGTTTACTCTGAATTCAAATCAGGAGCCATTTCTGGTTTAGAAAGTTGGTTGGAGAGCGGCGTTTTTTGGCTACTTTTTGGAGCTGTTGCAAAAAAGTATGCTCGACAGCTAGGGATGGCGGTTGAAAAACGCAATGGATTGCGGTGAGCGAAGCGAATGCTATGTCGCGCAGCGATGCCTTGTGGCCGCAGGCCATAGCTTTATAAGCAAAGCGCATCTTCTACCGCTGCGCTAGCTAAAATCCTGCGGATCCACATCCAGCGACCAACGCACCTTAGTCGCCAACGGCAAGGCCTCAACCGAGCCAACATGTTGATTAAGCGCTTGTTGCAATAAACCGCGCTGATTGCTTTGTAATAACAGTTGCATGCGGTACTGACCTTGGCGCTTTTCCATCAAGGCGGGGATGGGCCCTAAACACATCACACCTTCTGCACCACTAAAAAAGTCAGCGACTTGTTGTAAAAACTCATGAGCATCACGGGCGCTCAGAGCTTGGGCTTTGAACAAGGCTTGAAAACTATAGGGTGGCAAGTTGGCTTGCTGGCGCTCAAGCAGGGCATAACGAGCAAAGTGGCCATAACCGTTATTGATTAAATCTTGCAATAAAGGGTGGGCTGGGTCGTGAGTTTGCAACCACATTTCACCGGGTTTTTCGGCTCGGCCTGCTCGTCCTGCTAATTGGGTAATGAGCTGCGCCAGATGCTCAGCGGCGCGGTAGTCGGCGCTAAACAAGGCACCATCTACATCGAGGATGATCACCAAAGTGACATTAGGAAAATGATGACCTTTGGATAAGATCTGAGTGCCGATTAACAACTGAAATTCGTTGTTGTTAATCTTATTCAGCATATCGTCGAGTTTGTTTTTGCCGCGGGTAGTATCGCTGTCGATGCGCACACTTTTGTAAGCGGGGAAATAGTCTGCCAAACCTTGTTCAAGTTGTTCAGTCCCCACACCTTGTGATGTTAGCTCGCCAGAATGACAATTTTCGCAACGTTTAGGTATTGGCTTAGCCGCCGCACAATGGTGGCATTGCAACTTGTATAAACTCTTATGCAGAGTGAAAGGCTTGTTACAGCTATGACATTGTTCAACGTGGCCACAGCTATGACATACCAAGGCTGGCGCATAACCACGGCGGTTAATAAACAACATCACCTGAGAGCCTTGCTTAAGATGCAGGGCCACTCGCTCTAACATGCCTTTGGCTAAACCAAATTCCAGAGGTTGCTGGCGAATATCAAACACTTGCTGACGTGCCATGGCAGCATCACCGGCTCTGACCGGTAATTGTAAATGTTGGTATTTGCCACTTAAGGCATTGTTTAGGGTTTCGAGTGCTGGTGTGGCGGTACCAAGCACCAAAGGGATATTTTCAGTATGGGCGCGCATCACCGCCAGATCGCGGGCGTGGTAACGCAGACCGTCTTGCTGTTTATAAGATGAATCGTGCTCTTCATCGACGATAAGCAAACCGGGTTTAAGCATGGGGGTAAAAATTGCAGAGCGAGTACCAATAATTAAACCGAGCTGGCCAAGGGCGCTTTGTTGCCATACCTCTAAACGTTCGTTATCGGTCAAGGCAGAATGTAATACTCCCACCTGTATACCAAATCGATGTTTAAAACGATAAACCGTTTGGGGCGTAAGGCCTATTTCTGGCACTAAGATCAAGACTTGTTGGCCGCGTAACAATACCGATTCGATGGCTTGTAAATACACTTCGGTTTTACCGCTACCGGTAACGCCTTCTAATAAAAAGCAGCCGAATTCGCCCAGTTTTGCTTCAATGCTACTAATCGCTAAAGCTTGTTGCACATTGGCTTGAGGTTTTTCGCTTATTTTGATTTGCGCCGACCAAGGCTCACCATCCTCGTAGGATTGTTCAACTAATTCGATTAATCCTTTGTTTAATAGCGCCTTACTCGTTGCAGAACCAAAATCCTGATTAACTTGGGATTTTTCCATGGTCGCGTGACGCAAAGTCTCGATTAAAGCCTGTTGTTTGGGTGCGCGTTTTAGCTCGCTCAGTTCAAGCTTTGTAGCTTGCTCAGTCAAACACCAGTATTGCTGTAGTTTTTGCTGATTTGCCACGCCTTTACGCAGGGCCACAGGTAGGGCGGTTTGCACTACATCCCCAATAGGATGTTTATAATAACTGGCTAACCACTGACATAATTTAAGCTGAGTAGAATTAAACACTGCTTGAGTGTCGAGCAGTTTGATCACTGCCTTAAGTTTGTTTTCTGGCCATTGAGATTGCTCGGCAATTTCCCATACCACCCCGACTAAAGTTCTACTGCCAAAAGGAACTTGTACACGACAACCCAGCTCAGGAGTTTGGCCTTGATAGCTATAATCAAACAACTGGCGTTTGGGAATGGGTAAAGCAATACGCAGAATGGTCATCTAGCTTTTTAACAACTCGCTTAAAAAATCACAGATCAGCAAATCAAAGCCGCACTATTGTTGATAAAAACAGCAAAAGCCTTGATCACATAAGGCAGGTACATTAATATGCGCGCCACTTTGCGGCAAGCCCGTAAAGCTTATCAAATTGAATTTAATTTTCGTATGGTGTTCAACTTCGGGTTGGATGGCGATACGGCCTTAACTAAGAGGTAACCCCATGAAAGAAGGTATTCATCCCGATTATCAAGTTATGACTGCAACTTGTGCTTGCGGAAACGTAATCAAAGTTCGTTCTACTGTTAAGAAACCACTTAACCTTGACGTATGTTCTGCTTGTCACCCGTTTTATACTGGTAAACAACGTAACGTAGATACCGGTGGTCGTATCGAGAAGTTCAACAAACGTTTTACTGCTTTGTCTAAAAAGACAACTGCTGAATAATCGTTAGTTCGAACGGAAAAAGGCGCTAATAAGCGCCTTTTTTTGTGCCTAAATTTTACGCCAGGAATGTCAAAATATTTTACACAGCACTTTTGAATCTGCCAAAAAATATTTTGAATAGAAAAAATAAATATATAAAAAACAGCATGATAAATAATTTTTATCTAAAATAACAAACATGGCCAATTAATTGCTAAGACAGTTTTACCTTGTTGATTTTTAGTTTATTCCAAACAAATGTTGTCATTTTTTAAGGAAGTAGTATGAAAAATATTTTTGTTAAGATAGCCGCAATCACCAGCTTAAGTTTAATCGCCACTTTTTCTCAAGCCTCGCTCATTGGTTCAATTACCCATGACTATGGTTCTCAATACACAGCTAGTAGTCTGAACTCGGCTAACTCTTGCGATACTATGAATAGCGATTCGGTTACGATTAGAAACTCATCCAACTGTCAGCGTTTTTATGATTTGTTTGATTTATCTTCGATCAATTATGACACAATCGATTATTTTGAACTGACTTTATCTTTTTCAAGAACACTTGGCATTGCTGAATGGTGGACTGTTCGCCCTGCGGCCTCTACCTCTAGTACCGATGCCACTCAACTGTTAGATTTGCAGACACTTATCCCTGCATATGGATCACTTACCCAAAGCTTTACGTTCAACGTAGTGAACAACAATGTTTTTGATAAAATTGTAGATAACCAAAATTTTTACTTATGGTTCGCTCATTTAGGCTTGGGTAACCAAAATTTTAGATTAGCTGATGCAAAATTGGATGTATTCGGAACACTTGCAGAAGTTCCTGAGCCTGCGCCTTTGGCATTATTAAGCTTAAGTCTTATTGCTTTAGCTTTGGGTAAACGTCGTAAAAACTAATTCAGTTTAGATAACAAAAAGGCGCTGTTTAGCGCCTTTTTTTGTGCCTGTTGATTGCTGAATTTTACAAATTAAGCCTATAAAACCTAGGTGATCTATAGATTATTATCACGTATATTGGCATTTACCCTGTGCCCGCTTGGCACACGCAGCCTAATAAAAAGAAGAATATGATGCGCCATGTCCCTACTCACTTTTGTTTACGTAATATGTATCAAGGTTATTAACCTTGATGAGCCCAGGTTAAACAAGTGGTGTTAAAAACCCATCGACATTTCTTTTTAGGTGAGTGGCAGGTATCGCCTAGTACCAACAGCGTACGCTGCGGTGATGTTGTTAAGCAGCTTGAGCCCAAGGCAATGGATGTGCTGTTAGTACTTTGCCAACAACAAGGCGAAGTACTCAGTGCAGACGAGATTGCCAACCAATGTTGGGGTGATGTTGCAATGGGCGATAACCCTGTACACAAAGCCATCAACCAACTGCGTAAAGCTTTTGACGACAAACCCTCTGAGCCCACTTACATCGAAACCATTCGTAAACGTGGTTATCGTATTATTGCGCAGCTCAACTTTCCTTTAAATGACGAATTAAAAGCCCAACAAAGTAATTGGCAAGGAGAGTCGCCTTTTCCGGGATTAAGTGCCTTTGAGCCAAAAGAAGCTCAGGTATTTTTTGGTCGTAATGAGCAAATCAGCACCTTATTAGAGCGGGTGTCTAAACAGATTAACTTTGGCCGGGGCTTTTGTTTGATCTTAGGCCCCAGTGGTACAGGTAAATCCTCGTTAATTAACGCTGGTCTGTTACCCAAATTACTGCATCGTAATGGTTACGATGGTATTGGCGCAGTGTCCTATAGCGGTTTAGATTTTGCTGACATTAACCAACAACGGTTATTTATTGATTTGGCCTCTGCCCTACTTGATTGGGATATTGCCGACCAGCCGGTATTTGACGGCCTCAGTGCCGATAGCCTTGCAGAGCTACTGCAACATGACTGTGATAGCGTGCTCAAGCAATGCAAACAGGCGCTAAGTCGTGCGCCTAAGCAGTTTGCTAAACCACACTTTTTTTTGTTTATCGACCGTCTTGAAGTGCTGCTTTCCTCACCTTTATTTAGCGAAAATGAAAGAAACCTATTTTTAAAGCTTATTGAAACACTCGCCACCTCAGGTTGTATTTTGGTGTTTAGTGCCTGTCGCAATGACTTTTACCCCTTAGTGGTGAGCCATCCGAGTTTAATGGCAGGTAAAGATAACGGTGCGCATTTTGATTTAATGCCGCCTAAGCGCACCGATCTCATGCAGATGATCCGCTTGCCCGCCATCGCAGCTAACTTAAGTTGGTCGCAAGACCCCAGCAGCGCCACACCACTTGATGAAATTTTATGTGCTGAAGCGGCGCAACATCCTGATTCGCTACCCATGTTGCAATACACCTTGCAAGAACTGTATTTGCAACGTAGTGAACAAGATGAATTGTTGTTTAGTGTTTATCAAGATTTAGGTGGTATTGAAGGCGCCATAGGTAAAAAAGCTGAAGAGATTTATCAACAGCTTCCGCAAGAGCAGCAACTACAACTCGCCTATGTCTTATCATTATTAGTCACCTTAAACCCAGACGGCGAAACCATTACCAGCCGTGCCGCGCGCTGGTCGCAGCTCAAACAAGTAAACCAAAGCGCATTTGTACAAGCCATGGTCGACAGTCGTTTATTTGTCTCTCACCTACAAAACGATGAAGCCTGTTTTAGTTTGGCCCACGAAGCCCTGTTACGCCGCTGGTCACGAGCGAGCGAATGGATCGTAGAACATCAAGACAGTCTGGCGATTAAAAGCCGCTTACATATACTGACCCAACGCTGGTTAAATGAAGGCAAAAGCACAGCGTTTTTATTGGCCGAAGGTAAACCCTTACAAGAGGCCTTAAGCCTACAACACAGCGGTACCTTTATCCTTGATAACCACGAGCAGACGCTAATTAAAAGCTCAGTGAAACGCGCGAAAACTAAACGCTGGTCAACGGGCGCAGCCATCGTATTACTGTGTATTTTGTCTTTTACCTCGGTTTTAATGAGCATCAAAAGCCAAGAATCCCAAAGTGTGGCTCAACAAAAAAGGCTAGAGGCAGAAAGCTTACTGGGTTTTATGGTAGGTGAGTTTGCCGACAAACTACGTAGCGTAAAACGCATGGACTTACTGGATGGCATTAGCAATAAAGCCTTGGAGTATTTTAGCCAGCAAGATGAAATCACTGAAGACGCCTCACTGCTACCTTTTGCCAATACGGAGCAAAACTTCAAAGCCCGTTATCAACATGCACAAACTTTGAGTGCTATGGGCGAAGTGGCTTATTCACGGGGTAAAAATGATGAAGCACAGCAAGCTTTTGTCGCGACTAAAATCATTCTCGATAAATTGTATGCACAACAGCCAGATAAACTAGAACTATTAAAAACACTAGGCGCGAATGCCTTTTGGTTAGGTCAACTGGCCTATGACCGAAATGATTATTCAACTGCACAGCCTTTATTTGAGTTGTATCAACAATACAGTGAAAAGATGAATCAGATTGCCCCAGACAACATCGAGACTTGGACTGAGCTCTATTATGCCTATAGCACTTTAGGCTCTTTATTTTTGAAACAGTTGAAATACACTGAATCCTATGATGCTTTTACCTCTTCGCTCACTATTATCGAACGAACCATAGCTAAACAACCGCAAGATCCTGTTTTACGTTTGGATAAATCAGATACTTTATCTTGGCTAGCGACCACCGAACAAGCTTTAGGGCATCTTTCACTGGCGTTGAAATTACACCAAGAAGCTCAGCAGGAAATCGAGTTAGGGCTGCAATATGATCCTGATAACGCCGCTTCTCTTGAAATATTGGCTTATTCTCATTGGCATCAGGCAAGGTTACTTAATTACCTAGGGAAATACGATAATGCCTACAATAAGGCCGTACTGTCCACAGAAACTCTAAAAACCATTTTGCAGCAAGATTCAGAAAATCAGGATTGGAAAAACGCTCTTTTAAAGATCGAAATATTCAAAATTAAAATATTGATTGGAAAAGACAGTGTAGACAATGGTGTCAGCCCTACTTTAGTTGAACAATATACTACTGAGATTTTCAATGAAACGAGCATTGGGCTTATGAATTTTGCGTATTTAATCGAATATTACCAAAGTAATAATGCATGGAATAAAAGTAGCGAACTGATTGATAAAACATCACGTTATTTATCTAACTACTCCTCAATAAACAAAATGGATGCGGAATACCAACTAGGTTTAGCTGAATTAACACTTTTAAAAGCCAAACAGTTTGCTAAAAATAATCAAGTTGAACAAAGCAGCCAAGTCTGCGAAGAGGCAATTAAGCTCCTTAGCCCCTTAGTTAAAGTCAGCCGAAATGTAGAATATTTGCTTCCTTATGCAAGAGCGCATAGTTGCCTAAATAAACTAGAATTCATACCCGAAGAAATTGCAGCTTTATTATCAATGCAGGTGACCAATTTCAATTTTACCCACTAAAAGGAAAATAAAAATGAGTATCAATGTCAGTGTGACAGTCAATATAAGCAATGGCGAAGCGTCGTTTAGTTATGCCCCAGATGGCCCTTATAACGTCACAGAAACGACTGATTTAGTTTTTACATTAAGTGGATGTGTTCCAGATTTAACGTTTAAAGATCCATTGATCTCTTATGTACCGGTAGATGCATCTAGAGACATAACTCCCGTTCTTTCTCATGGAAACCAAACTCTTACTCTAAGTGATACCGATGCAGATAGTGAAACCATCGGTGTGCAGCTTGTTGTGCAAGACACATACGGCAATACCTATGCTAGCCCTGATCCCAAAATTATTAACAAAGGCCCAAAATAGATCTTAGTTTTAAACGGTTTCCAATACTAACCACCATTAAGCCTGACCAAATAGACACGTCAAACACTAAAACGCTGGCCGTAAAGCCAGCTTTTTTGTTGCTACATCTCCAATTACCTAACCTTCCGAACACATTAAAATAGAAATTAAATCAATAAAAACAAAGACATAAAATCAGAAGATTACCGGAAGGTTATAAACACATTATTTCTCTAGACTTCTCATCATCGAACTGAGCACTACAACGTAGTGGCTTAGATTAGCACTAACACTTAAGGCAACTTTTCACCTTAATCGTTAGATTTATTTGAAAGAAGTGTTGGAGAATAATGATGAAACTCATACTAATTATCTATATTGGCTTACTTACTTTATTGGGTTATGTCACCCAAATGGGCTTTTCCACTTCAACCCTGACCATCGCATTCATCGTACTCAATGTTGTATG
This sequence comes from Paraglaciecola hydrolytica, assembly GCF_001565895.1. Classification (GTDB taxonomy): domain Bacteria; phylum Pseudomonadota; class Gammaproteobacteria; order Enterobacterales; family Alteromonadaceae; genus Paraglaciecola; species Paraglaciecola hydrolytica. The sequence continues at coordinate 901,258 of NZ_LSNE01000003.1, read as the reverse complement.
CGTTCCCGTCATCATGGCGTTTTTACTCAAGTTATATTTTAATTTTTCTGTTCGAGCCAAGTAACTTGCTGCCCTATATTCGCCAAGGAATGATGAATGACTCAGACCAATAAAATCAGCCGAATTAATAGCGAAGACAGCTCAGTGATTGAGAAATTTTGCACTTCACTTGCTAACCAAAAAATGAGTTCCTTTATTAATATGATCAATGTGATTGCTGAAGGTATTTTTGTCGTCAATGCTGATGGTGTGATTGAAGTCATAAACCCAATTGCCGCCAAGTTTTTTGGCAGTTCGCAAGATGCTTTAGTGGGGCAACGCTGGTTTAATTTTTTACATGACAGACATCGTGAGCACTACGAATATATCTTTTTGAATTGGAAGGATAATAAAAAACTCCCCCTCAATCATGGCCCCAAAGAAGTCTTGTTAACTAGAGCAGATAACTCGTGGTTGGAAGCAGACCTGTCTATTTCGTGCCTACCCGAGTCACTGACAGAAGGGAGTGTTTTGTTTGTTGGGGTATTGCACAATTTAACTCAACATAAAGCGGAATACAGTGAATTACGTCGGCAGGCCAGCACCGATCATCTAACAGGCCTAGCTAATCGATTTAATTTAGAAAAAACCCTGAATAAAAGCTGGAATGACAGCATAGTCAACGCGCAGCCCATTAGTTTGATTTTAATCGATGTGGATTATTTTAAACACTTCAACGACCAATTTGGCCATGTAAATGGCGATAAATGTTTGCAAAAAATCGCCAGGACTATTGAGGCCTGTTTGCCCTCTAGCGACAGCCTAGCTGCCCGTTATGGCGGTGAAGAATTTGCAGTCATTTTACCTCGTAGTCATGCCACAAGTGCTACGGCAGTAGCTAGACTTATTCAGCAGCAAATCAACATCATTAACTTTAGCGAACTAGGCTTACCCTCGACCTTTAGAGTGAGTGTTAGTCAAGGCATAGCCTGCGAACAAGGTGGTCAATATCGCACGCCCGAAGCGCTGATTTGTGCAGCAGATACCGCACTTTATCGCGCTAAAGCAGAAGGTAGAAACAGAATTAACGTGAGTTTGTAAAATCCGACACAGTACCAATCAACATCTTGGCCAAGGATAGGCGAAAGTCTATACCCAAGCCACTTGAAGATGCAGAATTCGTATCTTCAAGTTGTTTGGGTATATACCTTGGTCTTTTTTAACAACAGCTACACTGGCACTTCAAACCATTGACCAACACCCACCGACACCAACATCGCTAATGCGCCCCAAAATATTACGCGTAAAGCAGCTTTCCTTTTTGGTGCGCCACCTACTTGCGCCGACACACAACCTAACATACACAAAGAGAACAGCGAGATAACAATAACCATGGGAATGAGCAGTGAATCATCAAATAGTAGCACCGTTAATAGTGGGAAAAATGCCCCCACCGCAAAGGATGTTGCAGACGAAAATGCCGCTTGTAAGGGCTTACTTTGAGTTAGCTCAGTAATGCCAAGTTCATCTCTTGCATGACTACCTAGAGGATCAACAGCCATTAATTTTTTTGCCACCGTTAAGGCTAACTCCGCATCTAAACCTCGTTGGCGATAAATAGCGGCCAGCTCATGGACTTCTGCTGTCCAATTCTCGTCAATATGTTGTTGTTCAAGGGCCAATTCAGCCTGCTCAATATCGCTTTGTGAACTGACAGAGACATATTCACCAGCAGCCATAGACATGGCTCCTGCAACTAAAGCAGCCAATCCCACCAAAAACAAATGATCAGCTGCCACTCCAGATGCCGCAATGCCCACAATTAAACTTGCAGTAGATACTATGCCATCGTTAGCACCTAAAACTGCGGCTCTTATCCAACCAATGCTCTGGGCTTTATGTTCGTGATTAAAAGTCAATTGAAATCCTAGTAGTAACACATGGGCTTTATACCCAAACAACCTGAAGATGCCGAATTCAGTGGGAATTAAATATTAGTATCAGTCGTTAGCCACTTGAATATCAATTTGACCGGCTGTGTTATTGACTAATTCCGTTCGTAAAACCTGCAACTCTGCACTGGCTACCGCCACTTGAGTTGCTATTTGTTGTCCGTAATCTGAGTGCGTTTCTGCCACATCAAAACGGGCCAATATACGTGCTACAGTACCTTCGTATGGGTAGTCATATACCATGTTGAGCTTAGTTCGACTGACTTTTACGCTCAGTGGTAAATCTTTTAATACCGCAGCAACCGCATCAGAATAAGCGCGCTGTAATCCGCCCGTGCCAAGCTTAGTACCTCCAAAATAACGTACTACTGCTACCACTATATCGCCTAAGCCACTGTGTTGTAAGACTTTAAGCATGGGCATGCCCGCCGTACCACTAGGCTCGCCATCATCACTCATCGAGCGCACTGTAGTATCAGGCCCTCCAGCGATATAAGCCCAACATACGTGACTCGCTTGCGGGTGTAAGATACGTAATGAACGAATGAAGGCTTCAGCTTCATCACGGTTTGCAGTGTTAGCCACAAAGGTAATAAACTTGCTGCGTTTGACCTCAAGCTCAATTTGCCGCGAGAGGGCAGGAACAGGGTAACTTGTAGAACTCACGATAGATTGATCTCTCACTTTGCCATGCACAATATTTTATGCTTAGTGCGGTACATAGTGACAAACGTATTATTCATCCGCTTCGACTTTAATCCACTGTTGATTGTGTTTGATCACTTCAAATCTAGCCCATTGATGAAACTCGCTACGTAAACATATACCGGTTTGATAACCGCCGTCACCCGCTAACACTTTGTAGATGACCTTATCTCTATGTGGCTGACTGTCGGTAGGAGAGGCATCAACGATTTGACGAATACTCCACAAACTACCCAGTTTGCCGTTGCTGTACATGTGCCCTGCAATAATTTCGCTGGGGTGAGTAATGTTTTTTTCAGCGTGTTGTTTGGCTAACTCCAATAAATCACTTAACCCTTCAGGGGTAATATCGACGTAAGAATCAAGCTCTTGCATCGCTGCGGCAAAGTCTTCATGGGTTAATTCAAATTGTCTGTCGCTAGGTTTAACGGAGACAGATTTTTTGAATTTATGGGCAAAATGCGCGGGATAACGGCGCCAGGCGAAAAATGCATTAAATAGCACACTGAACAATAAAATAACGGCTACATTAATTGCCACAGGGATCAATAAGTAGTGATATCCCAACTCGTTAATCGTTGCACCACCCATCACCACAGTTAGTGCTGTCGCTCCTCCCGGTGGATGAATGCAATGTAAATAATACATGGCGGCAATGGCCAAACCAACGGCTAAACCAGCGATCACAAAGGTATCGCCAAACAACTTAAAACAGCTGATGCCAATCAAGCCAGAAATAAGATGACCACCCACTAGCGCCCAGGGCTGCGATAAAGCCCCATGTGGCACAGCAAACAGCAATACTGCACTGGCTCCCATAGAAGCAATGACCAAAATACTACTTGGTTGATCCAAAATACCCGCGTTAACCACTAATGAAGTGAGCCAAAAAACACAGGCTATGCCGAGAAAACCACCCAAAGCAGAGATTAACTTTTCTGCATGGCTGGTAGAGTTGACTGTATAGCCAATCATCAGTCTTAACTCATTGAAAAAATGCTTTAATTTCATTTACGTCAGCGAAGTGCACCAAAGAGGTGCCCGATGCTAAAAGATAAGTTGATTACTGTGCAAGCTATTATCTGTTGGTTTTGCCTAGTTTTTGCAAAAAATATAACGTGCCGTTGTAACGTTGCATCTTAGTTATAGAATTTTAATCGGCTTACAGGAGGCTAAGCATCAAGCTGTACTTCTGATAACTTAGCTGTTTGTTTAATTTATTTCTGCAATTTTAGATAAAATTTAATAAAAACAATACGTTATATTTCAGATTGAGACATTTAATCATTTAAACTGACTTTCATTTACTTTATCATCCTGCGTAAATTATGGTCTATACGGAAGTGCCGCAGTGAATTTACAGAGATTAGTGTTTTTATGTTTAATGTTGTTAAGCCCATTAGCTCAAGCCAACTTACAACAATGGGATGCTTTTTTAGCCGGTGACGGTAAGGCAGTGAAAGACGAAAATACAGGTTTAGTATGGTTAGATTTAGATTTATCAGCTGGCTTAGTTTATCAACAAGCGGCTGCTAGTTTTGAAGGTTGGGAATATGCAACATCGACCATGGTTGAATCTTTATTGGATGGCATTTTTTCCAATATAAATTTTACTGGTGCATTAGGCACTGTTTATCAATTTGAACAAAATTGTGCCAATACCAGCTTGTGTTATCAAAGTGCAATACAGTGGCAGGCGTTGTTTGGTGCAGTTACAGGCGCTCAATATTATCAGCACTATTCCTATGGTTTATATTCAGACGCGAACAATATCATTCGCATGGGCGGAGCCTTTGTTAACGGTTCGGGTAGTGCAAACCGTTACGGCTCAGAATTTAACTCTAACTACAATGTTTTTAGTTCCGTCGGTGATAGGCTGTATAGCTCCTTTTTAGTTAAGTCTGATTCTATTGCTAAACCGGTAGTGAGTAGCATAACAGTCAATTTTGTTCATACTCCCCCGAGCATTGCTTTATTTTGTTTGGTTTTACCTTGGTTATTTTTACGATTACAACAAAGGTAGCCTCTTGCTTCTTAGGCATTTTTACTCTGGGTGAATAGTGATATTCTCAAACTTCAAACAGGTCATTTAGGTGGTGATAACTGGCCCACCAACAACTTAATTGGAAAACAAACTAAACCATGTTGGATTTTTACAAAAAGGCACTGACAGGATTAGTTGTTACGCTGCTGTTTAGCGCTGTGGTGACTTATCTGTGTGTTCAACACACCTTTTTGAATGTAGCACTGTTACCTAGTGAAAAAAGCGAAATTCGCTGGCATCCTGAGAGTCTTACGGATGTGCATGACGGTGGTACCTCAATCTCTAAGCTTAACGATGCTCATTACAGCCTCGATTATGAATTTACTATTCACAATATTATTAACTATCCTTCTGCTTCCATTGCTCTGGTATTTGAAGACCATCTTGGGCAGCCTGAATTTAAAGATTTTTCCAACTTTAACCGCTTAAGTTTTATGATTAAATGCTCAGTGCCCAATGAGTTAACGTTTATGGTTTTTACCTTAGACGAACAAATCACTCAAGAGCAGGACTTTTTAACCTATCGTACGCCCATCGCGTTTTTTTCTTGTAATGACAACTGGAGTCAGGTGGAGCTGGATCTTACCCGTCTTGAACTGCCCCAATGGTGGCTGGAAATGTTCCACCTTAAATTTTCAATGAATGATTACCAACTGGATAAGGTGGCTAAATTTCAAATTGGCTCAACTCGCCAAAGCCCTAAAGAAATAGCAACCCGGGTGCAAATCAGCGAAATGAACTTAAAAGGTAACGACTGGTTGTACATATATTTATTAGCAGCCACTTTGTTTGTATTTTGGGCGGCCTATCTGGTGTGGTGCTTTAAACAACATGCACAGGCATTAACGGCTGAGCTAAAAGACAAATTTTTACGGGAACGTCCCTTGGTCGCTTATCGACAACTGAGCATGGAACCTCAGCGCGATAAAAGTCAAAAAGCCTTGTTGCAGTTTATGGCTACGAACTACGCCAACCCTGAACTTAGCCTCGATATAGCAATGGCAGAAACAGGGGTAAGCCGCACCAAAATCAACGATATTCTTAAAGCTGAACTGGGTTTTACCTTTACTGGCTATTTAAACAAGTTACGTTTGACTGAGGCCGCGCGATTGTTAGCGGATGTAGACGAAGCCAATATTGCCGAAATCGCTTATTCGGTGGGCTACAAAAATGTTTCTTACTTCAACAAGTTGTTTAAAGAAGAATATGGTTGCACACCTAAAACCTTTAAATCCTATTTGTGAAAGACAAAAAATCTCACCATTTTTCAAGCCTATTTGTGCTGACTCACTTCAACTATTGTTAAAAAAACTACAACTTTTAACATTATGTTAATAATTTTTATTCGCCAATTACCCTTATTACCCTGATTTATATAATCTTTTGCTCAGAAACCTGTCTCCCGTTCTTAAAATGTTACGGGGTCACTAACTTGCTAAGATGTCTGAGAATATTATGAAACATATAATGATGATATTAACGGTCTGCACTCTGTTGCTTTGTCAACTCAGTGCGTGTGGCGGCGGTGGCTCTGAGCCCACTGCCAAACCAGTTACACCTCCGCCCGTTGTGCCTGTACCTGTCGATCCTGCTCCAGAAGTGCCAGCACCAGATAGTCCTTATCCAGATTACAACAGCGATCCCCTGGCACCCGACAACACTGGAATGGCAAGTACTGCGAGTGAAATTGCGCAAAAGATTAAATTAGGCTGGAATATCGGTAATACCATGGAAGCCATTGGCGGCGAAACTGCTTGGGGCAATCCACAGGTTTCTAATGAACTGCTGCAATTAGTTAAAAGCAGCGGATTTGATGCGGTGAGGCTGCCCATAGCGTGGGATCAGTACGCTGATCAAAGCACCGCCAAAATCAGTGATGAATGGTTAAATCGAGTCAAAGATGTGGTGCAACTTTGTATCGATAATAACTTGTATGTACTGATCAATATTCACTGGGACGGCGGTTGGTTAGAAAACAATGTCACACCAGACAAACAAGAGGCCAATAACGCCAAACAAAAAGCATTTTGGCAGCAAATCGCCAGCCATCTGCGTGAGTTTGACCAACATCTATTGTTTGCCAGCGCCAACGAACCCAATGTAGAAAATGCTGAGCAAATGGCTGTATTGCATTCCTATCATCAAACCTTTGTTGATGCAGTGCGTGCTACTGGCGGTAAAAATGCTAATCGCGTATTAGTAGTGCAAGGCCCAGCCACTGATATTGAAAAAACCTATCAACTTTGGGGGCAAATGCCAGTTGATAGCGTACCTGACAAACTAATGGCAGAAGTGCATTTTTATACACCTTACAACTTTGCATTAATGACAGAAGACCAAAGCTGGGGTAAGCAATTCTATTACTGGGGCCAAGGGAATCATTCTGCTACAGATCCCGAGCGCAACCCAACGTGGGGCGAGGAAGACACTATCAATGACCTCTTCGACTTAATGAAAGTGCAATTTGTGGATGTAGGGATCCCAGTAGTATTAGGCGAGTTTTCAGCCACACGCCGCACTCATTTGACAGGCGATGCTTTAACACTGCATTTAAAATCACGCGCTTATTACCACCAATATGTGGTGCAGCAGGCGCTCGCTCGCGGTCTGCTCCCTTTTTATTGGGATAATGGCGCACTCGACAATTTGAGCTCTGGCATTTTCGACCGCCAGCAAAATACCGTTTTTGATCAACAAAACTTACAAGCACTGCTTGATGGTAGCGGAAACTAAGCTGACTGTGACTTTAGTTAGCTTAGTTGTGGCGTCTGGCAATATCTTAACCGACTAGGAATACGATAATGAACCCCGTTAAATCTATTACAAAAAGTACTGATTCTCATCCCATTGCAAGCTTTTTTAGTGTGCGTACAAGTATTGATACACCTGAAAAAGTCATGCTAGAACTTACTTTTTTACCAAAATTAACAGCGTGTCAGAGTAGACCAATCAGCATGTTGGGATTAATTGTTGATCATATTGCTACGTTAGTAGGGAAAAAATCTTTAGGGGAATGCATGCCCGTTGAACTGGAACTGTTGGTACATGGCGATATTTGGCCTAAACAACTTAAAGTCATCGCCAACATTGAACTCGCTCGCCACGGCCATGCCCTGTTTAATTGTCAGGTATATGCGACACAAAATCATACACAAGAACTGCTAGCAAGCTCACACGGCACCCTCATAACCTGTCCAAAAAACGGATTTTTACTTGGGCTAGACAAAGTTAGTTAAACACATGAACACCACCAGACGTTCTATATTTAAGGCTTGCATGGCAGGTGTGGCGATCTCTCCACTGTCGCTACTCGCTGCACCACCCCTTAGTAAGAACACAATCGGCAGATGAACCTTGGTGGTCAAGAGGTCATGCAACATTAGTTGAGGGGCCACAAGGGGATTGGTGGATGATCTATCATGCCTATGAAAATGGCTTTCGCACACTCGGTCGGCAAACCCTGCTCGAACCGATAGAATGGACACAAGACGGTTGGTTTAAAGCCATGGGTGGCAAATTATCGACTCCTATAGCTAAACCTACGTCATCTGTGGGAAATCAGTCTGGCATGGCCTTGTCAGACGATTTTTCCCACAACCGCTTTGGCAATCAGTGGTGTTTTCATAATCCCGGCCCCATTGACATGGCGCGGGTCAGCTTCGCAAACACACAATTAATCTTAGAGGCAAGCGGTCAATCTCCGGCAGATTCCTCACCCATCACTTGTGTGGCTGTCGATAGATCTTATCAAGTTGAAATCAGTCTGAGTTTAAGCGCTGAGGCCGAAGCCGGTTTATTGCTTTTTTATAATCACAAAGCCTTTGTGGGTTTTGGGGCTGATGGCAAGGTACTTAAATCTTTTCAATATGCCGAAGAACAACAATGGGCGCGTATGGGCATGCCGGTACGTGACATCCGTTTGCGTCTTATCAATGATAATCACGTAGTTACTTATGAATATTCAGTGGATAAGGGCAAAAGCTGGCAACGCCACCCAACTCGAATGGAAGTGTCGGGCATGAATCACAATGTATTTGGTGGCTTTTTGAGTCTTAAGATTGCTATTTACTGCGCAGGCAAAGGTAAGGTAATACTCAGTAATTTTAGCTACCGCGCGATCTAAGGATGGGTATATACCCAAACCCACTGAATCCTGCATCTTCAGGTTGCTTGGGTATATATCTTGTTAATTGAGCTTGGCATTTTTGGCGTAGTCCAAGACATAAACTTCAAAGTCATTGGCGGGTAAAGGTTTAGACCAAAAGTATCCTTGGCCAAAATCACAACCGAGTTGAGCTAACAATTGTAGTGTGGCCAAATCTTCTACCCCTTCGGCGACAGTAACCAGCTTGAGTTCCTTCGACATTTGAATGATAGCCTTCACGATCCCGAGGTTTTTATCGTTAGTTGTCATGTGACTTACAAAAGAGCGATCGATCTTTAAGGACTCAATATCCAAATTTTGCAAATAACTCAGACTCGAATAACCTGTGCCAAAATCATCAATAGATAAAGAAGTGCCCGCGGCTTTGATAGTTGTTAGTTCCTCCATTACCGCTTTAGGATTATCAATCAACAAGGACTCAGTAAACTCAAGTTCAAGGCAGTCACCCGTTAAATTTGATTCAGCCAGAGCACGAGTCAAAAAAGAACATAGGGTTCCGCGCCTTACTTGCAAGGGAGAAATATTAATCGCCACTCGAAAATCTTGCGCTAAAGAATGGCGCCAGCTTGCTATTTGTTTCACCACATTGTTAATAACCCATTCGCCAATATTAATAATCTGCCCACTACTTTCTGCCAAGGGAATAAAGGTGACGGGCGAGACTTGGCCGAGTGTGGGGTGATTCCATCTTAATAGCGCTTCAGCAGCAACTAGGGTGTTAGTTTGTATGTTTATTTGTGGCTGATAATAGATCTCTAATTGGCCTAAAGTGATGGCTTGGCGCATATCGGCAATCAGGGCTAGAGACTCTGTATGAGATGCTTTGAGTTCTTCATTAAAAACACTAAATTCATTTTTACCTTTGCGTTTACTTTGGTACATGGCCATATCGGCTTTTTGACATAATTCGTCAAAGGTCACGCCATGTTCTGGAGCGAAGGCTAAACCAATTGAACAAGTACTCGAAATATCATCACCGTTAATATTAAGTGTTTGGTTTACACAGCTCAGTATTTTTTGCGCGACACTGACGGCACTAGGATGATCTTCGACTTCAGGTAATATTAATAAAAACTCATCTCCCCCCAATCGACAAACCACATCGGATTGGCGGCCTGTTTTAGTCATATTTTTAGCTAATTCAACAAGATATTTATCACCGATTTGATGGCCTAAGGTGTCATTGATGTTTTTAAAATCATCTAAATCGACAAACATCAAGCAGATCTTTTTGTTGTTGCGTTGCATTAATTTAATAGCGTACTCAAAACGTAGTTTGGCCAGCACTCGATTGGGTAAACCCGTCAGTGAGTCATAATGTACTAATTTTTCGATTTCGCGTTGTGATTGAAGAACACGTTTATTCTCCTTATCTAAGCTCAATAAGGTTTGTAACAAGTCTTTGGAAATTAACCAAACGGTAAAAGAGGTTAGTAGCAGTAAAATGACGATTAACAGCGCTGAATTAACCGTATTGCTACGTACAATATTGGTTATATAACCAACTTCATTTAGATAACTCAATGTTAGTAGGTTGATAATGATGAAAACTAACAGCGTTACAAAAACCCTTAAACTACCGAGTAGAATTGAAAAAGTCAGTATTAATGGCAGAGCTAAAACAACTTCATCCCGCGGACCTTCTGATACCCACATAAAAAAGAGGCAGGTGATGGTTAAGGTTGTAGCGAGTAAATTGCCGCCCAATACCGCGTGGTTCTTTTTGGCTAAAAAATAAATGGGTGACAGAAATAGGGCAACGGTTAGTAAAATTAAACTTAAAGTGGCACTGCCCACAAAAAATCGCTGAATTGAGGCAATAATCAGCACAATCTCAACAGCAAAAAAGATTTGAATTAACCTTTTTGCACGAAAATAACTAGTATTTCGTTCAAGTGGTTGTTGTTCGCCAATTAAATTAATGTCAATTTCTCCATGTCTCATGTGTAGATCAATTTAATAATCCATCGATAAGAAGTGTACAACAGACCTAGTCTGGTTCAGGTGGATTTTGCCTTAAAAAACCCGCAGCTTGGTCATCCTGACTCAATTTTTTCTGCTCTTCGCTGTCAACGGGTTTTGGCTGCGAGCGAGTTTGTTCGTTAACCTGATAAATCTGCGCAGCATTTTCTAAGTCTTTTTCATTGGTGAGTGAGGCAATGGATTCGCGACCTTTTAAGAAAGCTTTGATCTCACCAACAATGCCAGCAAGTTCACTGTCATTTTTGTTCATGCCCATAATAAACCGTGGCGACTCAAGATTATTCATACCGCTGTCTGCAAAAATAGAGGTATTCAAGCGAGTGGTAATGATCCAAGGAGTGATACTGCTGCGCACCAAGACGTTTTCAGATCGCGTGCTGTCGTGAATTGACATGCCGGTAGAAAATTTGGATTCGGTAAATGTACCTTCGGCTTTCATAAACATTAATAAAGATGAAAAGTGGATTTCACCCCAAAAATAACGGGCAGCAACTTGCATTACATTGGCGCCAATGGCCACTGTCACCCAAGCAAAAAACAGGGTGAGTACCGTGCTCAATTTATCCGTTACCCCTTCAAAAGAGGCCATTGAAAAGCCCTCAGGCAAGGCTGAATAATGAATAATAAAATCCACCACTTGGCTAGCAAAAAAGTAAAACAATACGGCGCCAACAACAAACGCGGCTTGGCTTAATAAACTTAAGGTTTTTTTAAGGGGCAGGGGGGTGGCAAAACTCTCGTCGGCTAATTCAGGTTGAGTTTCAATAATAAACTCTCCGTTAAAACTGCCCTTTCCATCCACCTGCTCTTTGAGTTTAGGCTCTAAAGCGCGATAAATACGATTGGGCACTTCACGTACGCGGCGATTAGCCAAGACGATATTTTCGATATTGATAAACAACTCATCCGGATGTACTGACTCTTGCAGGTTTTCACGAAATTCGCTGACCTCAGTCTGCGGAGTGACTTTTTGCATGCGTTTGATTAACAAAGGCACTGTGGCAAACACAATAACCAAGATAGTTAGCAACAAAATAGCCAAGTTAGTCCATGCGCCAAAAACGTCGATAATCTTAGACACAGATTCTAATTGTGAAGCAGACAAATCTAACCATTCATCCAGATACAAACCGGCAATCACAGGTATTATAATCGCCGCACCAATTAATACCGCAAACGAAATGCCTTTTTCACTTTGTAACGAACTGGTATTGCTTCGCATTGCGGCAGTAGCACTGCGCCACGCCAACAACAAATAAAATAACAAACAAACAGACAGCACCGGCATAGCCAGCTCTTGCGCCATTTTACCTGCTAAGCCCGTTGCCACGACAAAATAAGCAATGATATAGGCCACTAAAGCTGCCAGCACATTAACTACCATTGATGCCAATTCTTGCGCTAGGTGACGAAAGGGATAAGGTAAAAAAGTGAGTTTTGGAAATACCGAATGGATCAGACGTGCCAACCAGCCTTTGGGCTCTAAAAAGGTGGTGTTTTTGCGACCCATTAACATGGAGTGCAAACCGGCGGAGTCATACATTAGCGCATTGTTTTGCTGTTCTAGTCTGGCGTTTTCGTTTTCACTACTCGACAGATTAAAGGCTAAAGACGTAGGTACCGAGCGGCCGACAAAAAAGCGGAAGAGCTGAAACAAACCTTGAGCAGTATGCCGCACCCCACTAACCAACAAAATTAAACCAACGATGGCATTACCCCAACCGAGGATCTTGCTGGTTTGCAAAGCACCTGACACATGCAATAAAGGAATCAGAGCTAATAAACAAATTAAAATCCCGGCTAGGGTTTTAATGGTACCGTCGAACTTAAAGGGATTTTTAATTCCTAGCGTCTGTGAGCCAAAATCGTAAGCCATAATGCTTCCTTTTACGCTGCCTAATCTGCACCAATACTACAACGCTTTTTCACGCAAAACAGCCGTTTTATTGTGAGTCCTGAGTCAATGACTCTCTGACGGAAGGCAGCATACGTCGACTGACAGGTACATCACCACCATTTTGCAAAATAAGTTTGCCTTTCCCTGCATCATTTTTAAGGGATTTAACCTGATCTAGATTAACCAAGTAAGAACGGTGCACCCGAATGAAGGTCGCAGGTAACTGTTCTTCCAGTATTTTAAGACTGCCGGTGAAAAGAATCATACGGCGGTTAGCACAATGTAACTCAACATAATCTCCGGCAGCCTGACAATACAAAATATCTGCCGTAGATATCCGCTCAATTGCACCTGCATTACTAATAGAGAGAGTGCTGGGCGAAGTTTGTTGCTGACTTTGCGCTATTTTGTATTCTAATTTTGTGCGCAATAGCTGCTCTCGCTGATTGTTTTGTTGCTCCCTTGAATATTCACGAGCTTGCTGCACAAACAAGTAACTTAATAATCCAGCCACCAGACAATAAAAAGGTAGCTCATGGAAATAACTGAACGTTGCGACAATGGTTAATAAAAATAAAATAAAAACCACAAGATAACCTGCAATCCTAGACTCGTATTGCTGCTTTAAACGTAGGCCAAGCAAAATAATACAAACCAACACAGGTACAAGGGTAGCCACTGCCGTTTTTGCATCAAAGCCAGGCACCATAAAAAGGGCGATAAGGGTGAGTAAGATGCCGCTATAAACCCAATGCAAGGCTTGTTGGCTGGCAAATTTACGGCAGATAAAAATTAATAAACACAAACCAAAACCAAGGGAAAATCCGCTAATAGCTAATAATCTGAGGTCTTGATCCGGATAGCTATAGAGGGTTAGTTTTCGGCTTATCTCAGCCAACAGCTGGCATCCAGCAAAGAGCGACATTAATAAAAAGATAAAGGCATTTTTGCGAAGCTGAGGGTTAACACATAAGGCTAAATAATAAATAACACTGAGGATAAACATACCCAGCAACATTAAGCTAAACTGGCTGTATTGCTGGAAAAATCGATTAGCAGCACCGTAAGGTGCCAGACCTATAAAGTGTAATGGGTGCTTGAGTGATAAGTAACCATGGTGGGAAGACATATGAATACTAAGTTGATTATCTGTTGCTTGGAATAAGGAGGTAGGCAAATAAAACACGCTATCCATTTTGCCTGCTATTTCGTCACGAGCTGTTGCAGCTGGCTTGCCGTTTTCACCGACCAACACACCATTGAAATACACACGACTCGCTGTTTTAGCAGAAAGATATAAACCTAATGGTTGATTGTTCTGTAAAAATTCGGGCTCAAGGCTAAGAGCGACTTGTATCCATAGCTCTTTACCTTGGGGATCAATGTCATAAAAGTGAATTGGCTGACAGTGGGTTAAGTTCACCCTGTCCTCACTAGCAACATGGGCTGCGTTACAAACTTGCATGGGCATAGAAGTCAGCGAGCGTATCGTTTCTGCCTTGGCATAACTAAGCACAGTGATTATCACTAACATAAAGACAGTTAAACAAAACTGGCTAAGGATAGTTTGCACTTTGTTTTTTGCTACTGACAACAAGATACCGTTCACCTGATTTATACAACCGCTTATGGATTTGTTAGGAAAATTACCTCCCATACAACGAAAGTCACTCCCCGCGTTGATGTAATTAGGGATGTAATAGGCTGTGTTTAATTCGGAGATATCAACTATGCAAAAAATTATTTCAATCTGCTCCATCTTGTTTCTGCTACAAACTTCTTGGCTTTATGCTCAAAGTGAATTTAAGCAAGGCCATGATGAAAGTTACGCCAACGAAACAGCCATCGAATTTGTCGCCAATGATGGTCAAACGACAGAGGCATATCAAGGTTTTTTTGAGGTGCCAGAAAATCGTAATAAAACCAACAGTCGAACTATCAAACTAGGCTATGTTCGCTTTCCTGCCGCCGCTGGTGTAGTTGGTTCGCCCATTATTTACCTCGCAGGGGGACCAGGAGGCTCGGGCATAGGCACAGCAAAGTGGCGACGTTTTCCATTATTTATGGCACTCAGGCAGTTTGGCGATGTGATTGCGCTAGATCAACGTGGCACTGGTATCTCTGAAATACAATCCAAATGCAGCTCAGCACAGTATCTTCCTGTGGATGAAGCACTCACTAACCAAGAAATGACTAGGCGTTATCGCTTAGCCGCTAAAGAGTGTGTTGTGTTCTGGCAGGGCAAAAACATAGATGTTTTAGGCTATACAACAGTGCAAAACGCCTTAGACCTTGACGCCTTACGTTTACATCTTAAAGCGCAAAAAATGACATTGTGGGGTATTTCCTATGGTAGCCATTTAGCCTTGGCCGCCATTGACCTGATACCTGAACGGATTGATAAAGTGATTATCGCCAGTGCAGAAGGGCTTGATCAAACAGTTAAACTGCCAGCACAAACAGACAGCTATTTTAGCCGCGTGCAGGCCGTGATCGATCATAATCCTGAGATGCACACTCAATACCCCGATATCATTGCGCTTATTAAACGTGTGCACAGCAAATTGGATGTCAAGCCTATAAAATTGGCAATCCCTCAGCGAGATGGGCAGGTAATCGATTTTTTATTACAAAAAACCCATTTGCAAATGCTGGCATCCATGATGATTGCTGATCCTAATCAGAATCTATTTGTTTTGCTTGATCTCTATAGCAGTCTCGATAGTGATAATACCGATGTGGCTATCGAACTCTTAAAACGTGGCATGTTCAATAATGAGGCTATTAGTTTTGACTTAATGCCCTTTGCCATGGACGTGGCATCCGGCATTAGTGATAAACGACTGACATTAGTAACAACTCAGGCAAGTACGTCTTTACTGGGTGAGTTTCTTAATTTTCCTATGCCACAACTCAATAATGTGGTGGATGGATTAGATTTAGGTGAAAGATTTCGCCAGCCTGTTGTTAACTCAGTACCAACACTCTTATTAACCGGGACCTTAGACGGCAGAACCTATATTGAAGAGCAGCAAGCAGCCACTCAACATTTAAGTCAATTAACTCAAGTTATGGTGGTCAATGCTGGGCATAATCTTTTTATGTCGTCTCCAGAGGTGCTTAAGGTTATGCAGCAATTTCTTGCCAATAAACCGGTGACAAACAAAAAAATTATTGCTGAATTAAGCCAGTAACAAAGTTGTTTTGATTTCCAACCAAGGCCCCCCATTGAGGTGGCCTCTGTGTTGGTTGGTGTTAAGTCATTAGCTTTTGCGCAAAATTCTAAAATTCCGCTTTTGCCTCAAACTCCAGCCACTGCTGACTAACAGGATGAAATAGAGCCAAACACTGGGCGTGCAAATGCAAACGTTTATCAGTTGTGCCATAAAGATCATCACCTACTATGGCCATGTTTAAACCTGAATAATGGGCGCAGTGCACCCGTAATTGGTGGGTACGTCCGGTATAAGGTTGCAACATCAGTTTGGTTTGTTGTTTGGCCTCATCCCGTGCCACTACCTGCCAATGAGTGGTGGCAGGTTTGCCATGTTCATGACATACCACCTGACGGGGGCGATCGTACAAATTACCGCGTAAGGGTAGTTCAATAGTGCCTGAGTCTTCTGACACTAATCCTGCCACTATCGCGACATAGGATTTTTTCACCACACGTTGCACAAACTGGCCTTGCAGATTTTTATGGGCTGCTGGATTTAAAGCAATCACCATCAAGCCCGAGGTCGACATATCCAAACGATGCACAATGAGTGAGCCTGTGGCCTGAGGAAATTGAGTTTTAATCCGCTGATACACCGAGTCTTGAATATCCTTACCTGGCACAGACAAAAACTCTGCGGGCTTGTTTACCACTAACATATCTTGGTCTTGGTAAATGATCTCAAGGGTTTTGCCTGCAGCTTGATTCACCAATAAAGGATTAGCATCGACTTGCATGCCAGTTAACATATGGGCCAGGATGGGCTGGCACTTACCCATACACGCTGGATAATAATGCTGATGCTGGCGTACTTCAGACTTAGGCGAAGCCCCCCACCAAAACTCCGCCATGGCTAAAGGTTTGAGCTGATGTTTAAAGGCATATTGCAATAACTTAGGCGCGGCACATTCTCCGGCACCGGCAGGTGGAGTACGCAGGGACGTTTGGCTAAAAATAGCCTGCAAACTTTGCTCTGCACCTTGGCTATTTAAAAAACGATATTGTTCAAATATTTTTTGCTGTAACGCTGCCGACAAGTTTTTCCGCTGAGTTTTTAAGCTGATGATTTTATCGTTAAGCAAATTAAAAGCGCTTTGCGCTTGCTCAACCTTGCCTTGCCAGTGCTCAGTCAAGGCTTTTAAGTGCAATTTATCGGCAATACTTTGTTGATCAAGTTGAGCCTCTAACAAGGCTTGTTTGGCGCTGTCGAGCTGACTTTGCCCTGCGATACGCTGGGTTTTACGTGCCTTACGCTGTTCAATCATCACTGCACGGTAGTCAGCGATTTCACTGCCTCGTTGCTGTATGTCGGCATTTAACTGGGTTTGCAACATCACAAATTGCGGGCATTGCTCTAGTTCGACGATTTTATCCGTCAGTTCAACAATCTCGGCTTGGTCTGCTAAGAAAAAACACTCTTCAGCCAATAAATCAAATACTGGCGGTACAAAACCTGCCAGATGGTTTTGCTCAGCCAATTTACCGGAAAACGCCGCGAGATAACCCACTTCACCACTGACCTTTTGCACCAAAAGCACACCAAACATCTTGCCAATGATCAGGTGAGGATCGTCACCTAAACCAAAGTTATGCTGCCATTGTTGAGGTTTGAGTAAAGTTTGTTGTAGTTCTTCAGCCGCTAATATACACAAGGCATGGGGCTGATAATAAAACGGAAAAGTAAAAGACTCGGGCAGGCTATATCCATCGATAGCCTGACTAAAAGCGGTGAAACAAGGGGGTGTTTGTGGCATCAATCTAGGCTCATTCACTTAGACTCGATAATCTGTCATCGACAAGTACTGGGTAATACTGGGGATCACATCTTCTTGGTGGTGATTAACATACAACAAGGTGGTATTGCCTTCACGAGCCAATAACTCAATTAAGGCTAGCACTTTTAAACGATTAATATCATCAAGACCATTACAAGGCTCATCCAATACTAACAAGGCCGGATGTTTCACCATAGCACGGGCAATCAGCACCAATCGTTGATCACCAAACGACAGTTGTTGAAAGGGAGTATTGTGCTGTTTGTCCAAGGCCATTAGCGCCAGCCACTGCTGGGCTAGCTGTTTTTGTTTGTTAGTGGGATTTTGATACAAACCAATACTGTCGTAAAAACCTGACAAGATCACATGTAAAACTGAGCAGTTCACCCGATAGTCAAGATGCAAGCCGTTAGACATATAACCTATGTATTGTTTGATTTGCCAGATGCTTTCGCCGCTGCCGCGCTGAAAGCCAAAAACCTGAATATCATTCACATAACACTGGGGATGGTCGCCATTAATCAGGTTGAGCAAACAGGTTTTGCCTGAACCATTGGGGCCACTTACCTGCCAATGTTGGTTGGGCATAATAGTCCAATCAAGGCCACTAAATACCACTTGCTCACCATAACTTACTTTAGCCTGAGTAAGCTTAACCAAGGGGGCATTTTTATCTAAGGGATGGGGCGCAAATCTGTCGTCATCTTTAAGTGGTAGCACCAACTCTTGTTGTTGCATATGTTGGAGTTGGGCGATGTGACTGAGCAAGTCTGCTAGATTGTTTGTCACTGGGCTCTGCCATTGAATAGCCCCCGTTTGCAGCAAGACTAACTGACGACAATAAGTGGGCACTTCGCTTAAACGATTGACCACCAACAGCAGAGTAAACTGCTTGGCTAACGCCTCTAACAGGAGATTTAATTCCTGACAGGAGTGTTGATCTAGGCCATCCCAAGGTTCGTCTAGGATCAACAATTGCGGCTGACTTAAAATAGCTCTGCTTAAGAGTAACTTGCGGGTTTCACCGGTAGACAGGCCTTGAAATGGCTTGTCTAACAAAGGTGATAAACTAAAAATCCTCAGCAGTCGCTGAAGTAGGTCTTGGTCAAGGTCTTGCTCTGGCAGGTCAGCAAAGAGGATTTCACGCACTGTGGTGGGTACGGGAATAATGTCGAGTATGTCGGCACAGTCTTTTTGTTTTTCAGCTTCGATCAAGGCTTGTTGTTGCTCCACTGACACCCAAGCAAGTTGCTCAGTGACGTGACGCAGGCCGTTTATGTGTTCACCAGCGCCTGCTATATAGGCTGCTAAGGCTGATTTACCACTACCATTGGGGCCTAAAATAACCGTGTGTTGCAATGCAGAGATGTTTAGTTTGTCAATGGTCAGGTGAAAGTGCTCACCCAACAAACCACGACAATCTTGTAGTACCACTAAAGACATAAAAATCTACTTAAATTTGTTGAATGCGCTGGGCGATGTCGGGCGAAATTAAGGCAATGACTTCTAATCTTAATGCTTCGCTAAGGTCACAGTACTGTAACTGGCCTTCACTATCGCTTTCCACCAATTGATTTTCTTTTAAGGCGCTAATAAAGGTACCCAATACATTTTTATCAAAAAACTCAGGTGAACTGATGCCATGTAACGAGGATAAACGCTGGGCAAACTGGCGGCTTTTTTGCTCAAGAGCATCGCGGCTCATGCTATTTTCGCGGTATAACAAGGTAAGTACCACAGCATAACGGTGTAAGGTTTCTTGAATACTGCGATTAAGCAACCACGCAGAATAATAGGTACTCGAACTAGGATCGGGTGGCAAAATACGTTCCCCCTCAGCTCTTAGCAAAGTCATGTCCAACATATTAGTTAGTAATGACTCACTGTAATCTAAAGCCTTTTCAAGACTCATATAAATAAATAACTCCCTTTGTAATAAGGGATATAGTTTGATGAGCATTTGCTTGATTTTGCTACGTTCAATGCCACCACGGGCAAATACAATTGCCGCGATCAAACCCGGCAAGGCAAACAAATGCAGAATATTGTTGCGGTAGTAGGTCAATGGCACTGCATTTTTGTCTTTGAGACTGATGATGCGGCCAAAGCTATCTTCACGTACTTCAAACTTATTTAATTTGAGGGTATTGGTCAGTAGTTTTCTGGCACTAATAGTCGGGTAGGTTGCCACGTCGCTATAGGGAGATTGAGCTAACAGTGCCAAAAAATGCTCGATGGCTAAGATTAATTCATCTTCTGTCATCGCGTGTTTTTTGGCTGACAATAAACAAATGGCACACAAAGACATGCCACTGACAGCCGCGGCCTGATTGATCCTTTCCATTACATTAGTAGCTAAGTCATTCACTACCGGATTGAGCCATTGAGGTTTTTTATCCGGTTCGGCCTGTTGCAATTCGCGCCAGTCAGGCACACTTTTATCCAAATAATTGGCGAGATTGATTGGCTCACCAAAGTTTAAAAAACCATAACCATAGTTTTTTAAACGCCGAATAGCAGAGAAGATATGAAATATAGATTCTTTCTTTTTAGCTGAGCCAGTGAGCTCTTGCAAATAACTGGATACTTCCATCACGTGTTCGTAGCCAATATACACAGGCACTATGCTAACGGGGCGATTGATACCTTTAATCAGTCCTTGCAAGGTCATGGCTAACATACCGGTTTTAGGTGGTAATAAACGCCCTGTGCGGCTGCGCCCACCCTCAGGGTAATATTTAACTGAGTAACCTTTATTAAACAGCAGCTCTAAATATTCACGAAACACCGCAGTATAAAGCTTGTTACCGGCAAAACTGCGGCGCAGAAAAAACGCCCCACCCTTACGTAATATGCCACCTATCGGCCAGAAGTTAAGGTTAATACCGGCGGCGATATGCGGGGTAACTAGCCCTTGATGGTAGATCACATAGGTCAGCAGCAAATAATCCATGTGACTACGATGGCAAGGTACATAAATGATTTCATGACCATTTTGTGCCAATGTGCGTACTTTCTCGGCGTGGTTGATTTCAATGCCGTTATATACTTTATGCCAGATGCGCGTGAGTATGCGGGTACCAAGCCTAATAAGGCCTTCACGGTAGTCAGCAGCAATTTCGTTAATGTATTTTTGTGCTTTAAGCTTAGCTTGTTGATGAGAAATATTGGTACTGCTTGCTTCGTCAGCAATGGCTTTGCGCACCGACTGCGAACCCAATACCACATTATATAATTCGTAACGTTCCAACAAATTAGGGCCAACAATGCCCTGACGGCGGCGATGAAAATGGGTGCCCGCCAAACGAATAAGTTTATGGGCGAGTTCTTCGTCGCTGCCAGACAGATCGGCCATCATCCGCGATGAAACTGCTTTGCTGTAACAGACAAAATTATCGCGGCCTAAAAACAATACGATAAAAAATTTACGTAACCAACTAGGCGAGACTTGGTTTGCCAGTACGTCAGACCAACCTGAAATCTTTTTACCTGGTGCCCTGCCCCAAAAGATGGATACCGGCACTATCTGAATATCTAAACTGGGATCACGTCTATGCAGTTCAAACATATGGGTAAACTTTTCAGCAACATTGGTTACCTTGACTTTGCGGGTAAGTACCGATTTTGGTTCTTGTAAAAACAAACAAGCTCGGTGTGACTCTCCTGCAATGGTAATGCGGCTGCTGGAGTTGGGTAAACCTAAGGCCTCTGCCGACATATTAAGGGCTATTTGATCGGTAACAGAATGGGTACGCAACAAATACAAAATAGGCTTAGTGGTATCTATGCCTAATTCTTTATTGATGTCTGTTGGAATATTGTTGGCTTTGACCAACCATTTTACTGGAAATGAAATCAGAGCTAGCAACAGATTATGTAGCCATGCCATGTAAACCAAGCCTCGCTTTTGCGCTGAAAAGACGCTTTGTCAAAAAGCGAATATTACCACGGCAGATTGGTTTTTGCCCTGCTTCGCTCAGTGTTTAAAGATCGAACGTTCAAACACTAAGCAAATTAGGGCAATTAAGACAGCCAAAATATTTTTCGTAATTAAGGTTTGGGATCCAAACTGACTGAAAATGGCACGGCCGGCAAACCTGCACTGTTATACAAAGCCGCATCGGGGTTGTCGGCCCAAGCGTAACGCACCTTAGTTGGTAGCTTAATATCTGGATGTGACAGCATGATTTGGTTATCTACTAGTTTGACTTCAGCCCATTGAAATGTGCCATCTGCACCAGCTATGGCAAAACTATGATCATTAAGGTTTTTTAATACCAAGCCATCGGCGATATGTTTGAAACTTAAGAGAAGTTGGTTTTTTTCGACTGTGACCCCATCAATTTGCGGGCCTTGAAAAACGACATTTTCTTTTAAAGCGAGAGCCCGTGCAGCCAGAGCCATACGTTGGCCTAAGGTTTTTTTATTAGTGGGATGAATATCATTCCACTCGCCAATATCTATTGCCACCGCCATAGCGGTATTGGGCTCGGTCAGTGTTTGAGTTTGTGCTTGCCTTAACTTTGCCCAATCACTATCACTTGGCTGAGGTTTAGCCTCCATAAAGTTAGTTAGCTGGGCGAAGATAAAGGGGAAGTCGCCTTGCCCCCACTTTGCTCGCCAATCTTGGATCATGGCACTGAATTTAGCATGGTAATCCTGCCATCTGCCGGCATTAGATTCACCTTGATACCAAATCACCCCCTTAATGGGATAAGTGGTTAATGGTGCGGTTAGGCCGTTATATAAACCACCGGCTTTCCATCGAACAAAGGTATCTCCCGCTAATGGAGGAGCTAAAGTACCGGTTTTGGCCTTCCACTCTCCAGCCAGTGAAACATGGTGTTCATCAGTGCCTAACCAATAGGGTTTTTCTGCGACAAAACTACTGCGTCCATTGTTGGCTGTGACACGCACGGTGATCTGGTTGTCGCCTTGTTTAAGCAAGCCCTCCGGCAAGGTATAACGTCTTGGTGGATATTGATAAGTGGTATTGCCCACTTTTGTGCCGTTTATATACACTTCGTCGGCATCAACGATGTTTCCCAGACGAATAATACGCGCCTGTGCCGCTTGTTCAGCACTGAGCTTGACCGTTTTACGCAACCACCACACACCGTTAAAGCTTTCACCCTCAGCCACAGGGCGTTTACCTGGAAGAGTAAAACTATCCCAACCACTGTCATCAAGGTTAGTTGAATACCATGGCATATCGGCATTTAAACCCAAGTCATTGTTATTTATATCGCCGTACCACTTGGCGTTTTTCGCCTTGTCGGCCGCAATCACCGATTCTACATACTCTTCATTACTGAATTGTTTGGCTTCAGCTAAGGCTTCAGGAAAAGTCTGTAAGACCTCTGCACTTAACCAAGACTCAATGGGCGAACCGCCTAACGCATTGTTGATAATGCCTATGGCCACACCATTATGTTTAAACAATTGTTTAGCAAAATAAAACGAAACAGCAGGTGTACGGCTAATATTTTGTGAGGATACAGACTCCCAATGTCCACTGACCAGATCGTCTTGCGGTGCTTGGAAATTGTATTTTTGTGGCACCATAAAATAACGAATTAAGGGGTAATCAGCGTCCTTTAGATCGGCAGGAAAGTCTTCTGCCACTCGGTACATTTGTAGTTCCATGTTGGATTGGCCTGAGGCAAGCCATACATCACCAAAATAGACATCCTTTACGACTATAGTCTTGCTCGCGCTTATGCTGATTTGATGAGGGCCGCTGGCAGATTGTGGCGCTAGTTTGAGTCGCCACTTGCCATTATTGCTAATAGTCTTACCGACAATTTTACCGTCTAACTTAACGGTAACGGCTTCGCCCGTATCGGCATAACCCCAAATAGGCACTTCAATATCGCGCTGCAATACCATGTGGTCGTTGATGAGTTTAGGTAGTCGAAGTTCAGCCAATACGTTTTGGCTGCAAAGTAGCAAGAGTAAGTAGAGGTATTTAAACATGGCTGTCTTATTTTGTGATTTTTGCCAGTCTAGCACCATAGGCGAATGGTCCGACTAAAGTCTTAATAATGATTAGTGGATTGGCAAAAATCGTAAATTGCCAAGCCCCCTTAAACGAGAAATCACTGTACGGCGGATTTTGTAGCTTAAAGTAGTTTTTTAATAAACTGCTCTACCTCTTGATAGTCAGAAGACTCAACAAATCCAATTGAGAACGTCTGAGGCGTGCTCAGAAATTTGTTTTTTTCGCTACGACCAAAACCTAACACTGTCATGTGAGGGCGACTAACATAATCATCTGGATGTTCATCATCTTCATGATGCAGCAGATATAACATGCGCGAGCTTTTTATATCGCCAAAGGCAAACCATTCAGGCGCAGGTAAATCGCCCTCGAAGGGTTCATTGATAACATGTAACTTGCTGTCAGCCGAGGCATACCAAAAGTCACTGTCATCCATTTCCCCACCGGGTACACCTTCATATTGCACCCAGTATTGATAGCCTTCGCTGACTTGTAACATAGTAAAATCTAAGCGCTGTGGGTAAAAGTCCCACTGCCCCTGCCATTTGCCATTGCCTGAGGTAAAAACAATGCGCACGTGCTGGGGTGAGTCAATTTCAACCTTTGAGCTTGATTTATCTGTGCTAGCATTCAGGGCATGAAAGTAGTCACCATCTTGTTTATGAATGGCATTAGGGAATCCACGATACTCACCTTGATGGCCAGAGCCTTTGCTGTCATTAAAACCCAGCCAATCTATGCCATCTGCATCCAACATACTGGATAAACCGCCACCGTCTTTTTCAAGATAAAAAGTGGCGTTGGCAATACTTACGATGTAAGCAGGCAGTCCACCTGCTGACTCATCAATACCATGGCGTAAGCTCACTTTTTTGTCGTTATCTAGGGCATTACAACCCACTATCCACAGCACAAGGCTTAGTACCACCAAGGGGCGTTTTATGTTGGTAAACATGTGTTCGTCTCCTGTTAAAACTTAAACAAACAGGGCGGTTAAGCCCTTATTGTTTTGCTTTAAGATCTTTAGTATTGGCACTTCTTTTGAGTAAAAAGCCCATCAGTAATATGGTCAACGCACAGAGTACAAACACCATTCTTCCCCACATTGGATTAGGAATTAACATCATGGCCAGTACGCCATAACCCATATACATCACCATAGAGCCTAATTTATCACGCTGCTGTCTGTCGTAATCATCTTGCTCGGCGTCAGCGATAAAGGGCGTTTCAAAATCGGCAAAAAAGCGCTCGGTTTCTTGTTTATGTTGATCATCTTGTTCTTTATAGAAAAACGTAGTGGCACAGAAAAATCCAGCGGTGAAAACTAAGTGGGCACCTATGGTGATCATTAAGTTGATGTCTACCGCTTCACGACGAGTGAATTCCTGCGCTAGACCTAGCCAATTAGCTAACAGTTCTGGCGTCAAAATATTCACCGAAAACCAAGAAACAAAGAGGCCGACTCCCACTGTGACCCAAGGGGCCCACTGGGGGATACGCTTGATAAACAAACCAAAGATA
The DNA here is from genome assembly GCF_001565895.1 of Paraglaciecola hydrolytica. GTDB lineage: Bacteria > Pseudomonadota > Gammaproteobacteria > Enterobacterales > Alteromonadaceae > Paraglaciecola > Paraglaciecola hydrolytica. The sequence goes on along the minus strand of NZ_LSNE01000003.1, from coordinate 876,019 downwards.
AGAGGGATAAGTAAGGGCACTTGGATCATGGTTGAAACATTCATCATTAATTCAAATAGGCTGAGCTCGGTCAGCGACTTAAAAAACAAGGCAACGGCAATAACTAAGATCCCACTAACAAAACTGATGAAACGACTAACCTTCAGTAGATGTTTATCATCGACCTCGGATTTTTTCTTGAGAAGGAAGGGCTGATAGATACTCCTAACAAAGATACCGGCATTTTTATTCAGCGCTGAATCCATAGAAGACATAGTCGCGGCAAACAAACCTGCCAAGAGTAAACCAACCGTACCCACTGGCATGGCATTACGGGTAAATACCAAATACACAGCGTCAGCGGCTTTATTGCCTAATTCGGGGTAAGCAGCAGCTGCGTCTGGATATAATATGGCTGCAGCCCAAGGGGGAATAAACCACACAATACTGCCCACGCCCATCAAGCCCATAGCTAATAAAGATGCTTTACGTGCATTGACAGAATCTTTCGCATTTAGAAAACGAAATGAATCATGTAAATTCATGATGGTGATCATTTGCTTGGCTAAAAAGAATACAAAAGTGCCAACTAAAATGACTCCGTAGTTCATGTCTGGACCCATAACAAAATCCACTGGGAAATTGTTCACCAACTCAAGCGGACCGCCCACCATAAACAAGGCAACTATGGCACAGGCAATGGAGATAACCGCGACCACTAAGGTTTGGACAAAGTCAGAGGCAACCACACCCCATGCACCAGAAAGCACAGAAACAAAGACCACGGTTAAACCCGTAGCAATGATGGTTAGGGTAATATCAGCATCAAACACGGCGCTGGTAAAGACACCTAAGGCGTTAAGCCACACACCAGCATTAATAAAACTAAATACGATCAAGGCCCAAGAGAAAAACTGCTCATTTTGATGACCAAAACGCCGTTTAATACCCTCGGTGGGTGTATCCACCCGCATCTGGCGAAAACGGGCGGAAAAATAAGCCCAACCACAAAAATAGGCAAAGGTATTGGCAAAAAAGACGAGGCTAATAGCAAAACCATCGGTGAAAGCTTTACCTGCCGCACCGGTAAAGGTCCAGGCCGAAAACTGCGCCATAAAGGCAGTCGATCCGACCATCCACCATAACATTCGACCGCCGCCACGAAAGTAATCACTGGTAGAGTTTTTGGCCATATTTTTAAACGCAAAACCAATACCAACTATCAGTAAAAAGTAACCTGCAATGACTAAATATTCATATAACATGGGCTTACCTAATATTGCAGGTGACTAACGTCAACCCAATTATCATTTTTGCGAATAAGATCAATAAGTTGTTGATATTGAGCTCCCTCTTTAAAGGTTTGATAAGGAGCCACCGACTCACCTTTAATATCTTTGACTAATTCTCTAATCAGGTAGCGCCAATTTCTTTCCGTATCACCTTCAACATCCGGTATGTTTTTAACAATATCCTCAGGTAAGGCCACTTCAACCCACTGCTTATTGTCGTCATATACATACAAGGGGCCACTGGCATAGTGCCCTTTGATGTAGATCGCGCCTTTACTGCCATAAATCACGATATGGTCTTCATTAAAACGAGGGTGTAAACCACCGTGTTTAAACAACACAGACACCGGTTTAGTCGCCAGTTTGCTTTCTAACTGGGCTAATACGGTATACGACCACTCCACATTAGATTCGCCCCACTTAAGCGAGGGATCATTTAAGTCATCAGGAATATAGTCGCGACGGTTTTTGAAGTTATGCACACCTTCAACAATAGGTGCCTTGCCTAAGTCATCACGTACTTCGCCCATAATAGATAGGATTTTTTCACCTATGATTGACGTAACAATGGATAACTTATGAGTGAAATTATTGCTCAGACGACCACCACCATCTTCTTTGCGATGTGACCAGCCAAAGGGAATACTGCGCTCTAAGTTAAAGTGCGAAATACACTCAACTTCTAAGGGCTCGCCAATAACACCTGCTTCGACTAAACGTTTAGCATGAATAACATCGGGCATGTATCTGAAACTAGCAGCAAAGGCAGTTTTCACTTTTTTTGCTTGGGCTAAGTCATGTAGTTTTTTGGCTGATTCACCACAGGTGGTAAGGGGTTTGTCACTGAATACATGGCAACCAAATTCTATGGCTTGCTGAATCGCTTCTTCATGGGCGCCGCCCGGAGTGGCAATCGAAACCACATCAGGTTTACAGTCAATAAGGGCTTGTTGCCAGTCGGTGCCTGCATAAGGAATATTCATGTCTGAGGCAACTTGTTGTACTACTTTTGGTGTACGGCCAACTATGCCGACAACTTCAGCACCTGCGAACCTAAAAGCTTGTGCATGTCCTTGTCCGGCAAAGCCGGTTCCCTGTATCAATACTCGTATATTTTTACTCATGTTATTTATCTCGACTTATAATCTCAAATTATCATTTCAAGCTAAGAACGATTAAATTCACAATAGATGAATTACCAGTTCCATACCGTTCCGTCTTCCAAACGGCTGACCGGAAGGTAAGAACGTTTATAGGGGTATTCTTGAGCCGCTTCTTCATCAAACTCAATGCCTAAACCCGGAGCATCGTTAAGATAGGCCATGCCATCTTTAACTTCGAAACCGTGTTTAAAAATCCGAGCTGAGTGGGCATTCCCAAAACCAACAAATTCTTGAATACCAAAGTTAGGCGCCCAAATATTCAAATGCATATGGGCAGCAAAACAAATGGGTGAAAGGTCAGGCGCACCGTGGGGGGCGATTTTTACGTTATAAATACTGGCAAAATCAGCAATGCGTCTTAATGCGGTAATGCCACCAGCATGGGTAGCTGCAACGCGGATATAATCAATTAACTGATTTTGGATCAGATCTTTACAATCCCAAATCGTATTATAGGTTTCACCTATCGCCAGAGGGACAGTGGTGTGTTGTCTAATCACCTTATAATTATCTTGATTTTCAGCCATGGAGGCGTCTTCTAAAAAGAATAAACCAAAGGGCTCTAATAATTTGCCCAATCTAGCTGACTCGATAGGCGTCAAACGGCTATGCACATCGTGTAGTAAATGAACGTTGTTACCTAAGCGAGCTCGCGCTTGCTGAAATAGCTCAACAATCATATTGAAATACTTTTGCGTGCACCATTCTTCTTCTGGAGGTAAAGGTCGACTGCCTTGCAACTCAAAATAGTCCGCTTTATCGCCAAGCACGCCGTAAGTGACATTCAAACCTGGCACAGCACACTGCAAACGTACGGCTTTAAAGCCTTGTTTGATATGCTGTTCAGCTTTATCCAAAGTGTCTTCTATGGTTTCGCCACTCGCGTGGGCATACAAGGTCACGCCTTTTCTGCTTTTTCCACCCAGTAATTGGTAAACCGGTAAACCCGCGGCTTTACCTTTGATATCCCAAAGTGCCATGTCTATCGCTGCGATGGCTGCCATATTGACCGGCCCTTTACGCCAATAAACGCCTTTGTATAAATACTGCCAGATATCTTCAATGTCATGGGCATTTCGCCCAATCAAGCAGGGAGCTACATGCTCTTGCAAATAAGCTACAACGGCCATTTCTCGACCATTAAGGGTGGCATCACCTACGCCATACAGCCCTGCATCAGTAAAAATTTTTACGGTGACAAAGTTTCTGCCAGGGCTACAAACAAATACTTTAACTTCGGTAATTTTCAACTTATAGCCTCTCTTTGTAGTTGTTTTAAAAGTTACTAAACCGGTTTAGTTGAACAAATTATCATAATATTGCAATATGTCAACATCTCACCAAAAAATTAGTCCACAGATAATAAATACCCATGGCCAAAGTAAAATTAATTGATGTTGCTCTACTTGCTGGCGTCTCTAAAAGCACCGCATCCCAATACCTTAATGGTCGTTTTGAGTTTATGTCGAAGGATACTCAAGAGCGTATTAGAGCGGCAGTGAGTGAATTGGATTATGTGCCTAATCCCATTGCCAGAAACCTAAAGGCGACTAAAACTAAAACCATAGGTGTCATCGTTAGGGATATCACAGGTTTTTATACCAGTAAGGCTATTCGTGGGGTTGATGATTGGTGTAAACAAAATGATTATAACGCCTTAATCTACAATACCGATTTTGACTCTGCCATTGAAGCAAAGTCGCTGGAGGCCTTATATCAACTGCGGGTCGACGGCATCATCATCGCATCTTCAGGTAAAAATACTAAGCTCATCGCCGAGTACGTGAAAAAAGGCATGCCCATAGTGCAGTTTCAGTTGGAACACGATGGTAGTGAAAAAAATATCATCTTGTCAGACTATAAACAGGCGGCTTTTGATGCCACTGAATACCTCATTAAACTTGGCCATAAACGCATCTGTTTTATGTCACAAGACTTTAAAAAAGTGAAATCCAGAAACGAACGTTATCAAGGTTATGCCGACGCCTTAAGTAAATATGACATTCCACTTGAGCCAACCTTAATTCAATATTGGCAACGTGAAACAGGATTCCAACAATCCATTCAACACATCATGCAGTCTGCGGCTCCCAGCGCCTTTTTCACCCAGCATTTAGCAATAACGACCGATCTTTTAACGGCCTTAAACCAAGAGCACATATCAATACCTGATGATGTTTCGTTAATAGGTTTTGATGATCTGCCTATGGCAGAGTTTTTTAAAGTCCCTATCACAGTCATTAAACAAGAGCCTTATATCATTGGCCTAGAAGCCGCTAAAATATTACTCGGTAGCATTAATGATGTTAATAAACCTGCGCAAAAAATAATGATTTCATGCTCTTTGGTGACAAGGCAATCATGTAAAAAAATATAGTCTCAGCAACAAAGCGAGTTATATACATTATAAATTTAGCAGGGAACTAAATCGGTTTATAAAATATAACTAGGCTGATTAAGTTAAAACGATTAAACACGTTTTTCTATGTCGCTATTGTGAGCCAACAAACAAAGTAATAAGTACAGCAGTTTTTTTGCCGACTTTAGGTCGGCAAAAATTTTGAGATCAACTGGCTTTTAAGTAATTTTTAGTTTGCCCTAATCTTTAATAATAGCTTTATAACTAAGAGCAAAATTTGCAGGTAAAACAACATGTTGAGCATCTAAAACAGCTCCATCGCTTGCTTGCCATTTTAGCGACTTGCCAACAGTAGAGCCCTTTGGTAAAACAAAGCTTTTAAAATCGCTATTAATTTTAAATGTATCTTCCCCAATAAAGGTAAGTCCATCAGGCAAATCAACATAGCTTAAGCGGTTAGCAAGAAACGCTTTATGGCCAATGGACTTAAGCCCAGCAGGTAAGTCCACACTGGTGAGGCGGTTGTCTCGAAACGCACTATCCTCAATGGTCGTAAGCCCAGCAGGCAAATCCACACTGATTAAGAAGTTAACATTAAAAGCACTATCCTCAATGGTCGTGATCCCTGCAGGCAAGGTCAAAGTGGTTATGCGGTTATTCTGAAACGCAAAATCCCCAATTGACTTAACCCCAGCCGGCAAATCCACAACGATTAGGCTGTTATCTCGAAATGCGCTACTTTGAACTGACGTAAGTCCTGCAGGCCAAGTCACATGGCTTATGCTGTTAGTTGCAAAAGCACTATTACTGATAGTCGTAAGGCCAGTAGGCAAATCTACTCTACTTAAGGTATTGAACTCAAAAGCAGCATCGCCAATAGATGTCAGCCCAGCAGGTAAATCGACTCTAGTTAGGCGGTTATTCTGAAAAGCCTTATCTCCAATAGACGTAAGCCTAGCGGGCAAATCCACACTGCTTAGGCCCTTATTTTGAAAAGCATGCTGCCCAATCGCTTTTATTACTTGGCCGTCAAGCATCTCGGGGATAACAATATCGGCTTGATAATTATCCCCACTAACGTTGGTAAGAGTCGAGGAAGTAATTATCCCATTGACTACCTTTACATCATTAGCAGTAAGGGTATAAGGTGTTTTCGACTGGACTGAAAACGTGAATGCAAACAAAGCGATTGTATTCAATATAATTCGACTGATCTTCATATTCTATGCTCTCTGGGTATGCGGTATTCGAGGTGTATGGAATGTAACGCGCTTAGTCACATATCAATTTATTTGACGGCATCATGTTGAATTTAAACACCACAATATGTCCAATATGAGTCGGGGCATATTTTCATATGACCCGACATTTTTATCGGTATATCAATTGGTTAGATATATTCAGTTAACATTTTACCAGCGATAGCTAGCACCAAGTGTAACTCGACGGTCGGTAAGACCTTGGAAACATAATAAAGCCCCACCGTTAACACATGATTGTGATACTTCAGACTCAGTTAAGTTGACGCCTTCAAGTCCAATATTTAATTGCTCAGTCACATCATAACTAATGCTGGCATTAAGCTGTCCTCTGTCTTCTTGTACAACCATGAATCCCCAGGGGTAACTAGATGTACTGCCAAAATCTTCTGAGCGGTGAGCTTCACGCCATGTATAACGCATTCTGGCTGAAAGTCCGAACTTCTCGTAGTACAAGGTAAAGTTATAAGCATTTTCAGAAAGATCGGGCAAACCATGTAGAGCGGAAACTTCAATCCCCTCAATACCTGTAGAGGCTGCAAATATTTCATTAGGACGACTTGCGGCATTATCAACTGCTTCACCACCATCAAACTTCTGGATCGTATAGTTGGCTAAAACACCAAAACCAGATGCCCAGCCTAAGTCATCTTCAAAACTAGATAGGTCAAATTGGACTGCCATTTCAAGCCCTTCTTGTGTGGTTTCACCTGTGTCATTGATCGTCGTTGACCAAGGTACACAAACGCCCACACCAACAGGACCAAATACGTTTATGTCAGCAATAGGGTTCCAAATACCACCTTGCTCACAAACCGGCCCAACCGTATCACGGAAGCCAGTCACTGGATCTTGATAGGGGTCTACTTGCTGCCCAGCAAATAGGTCGCTACGTGTTTTATGGAAATATCCAATGCTTAATACACTTGCTTGCGTGAAATACCACTCAGCCGTCAGGTCAAATGAGGTAACTTCTTCAGGCACTAAATTTGGGTTACCAACTGAAACAGGTGGGTTAGGACTAGTGCTATAGGTAACTGAAGTTGAAAGGTCGTCAAAGTCAGGACGACGAATATCTTTGCCCCAACCGGCACGCACTACGATATCGTCTGTTACATCAGCAACAATGTTGATCCTAGGTAGTAAAAAGTCGTAATCACCCACTGTTGTTACTTGTGACACTGTAGGGTTGCCATTTACATCTGTAGTGATTGAATTACCTGTTGAAGCCACTTCGGTCTTTAGATAACGAACACCAAAGTTACCGCGTATATAATCGGTAGCAAAATTTGCTTGCGCATAAAGAGCGCTAGTCGTTTCTTCGATATCAAAAAATGCGCTAACTTCTGACGTAGGTGCAGTAATAGGAGTTGATCCACCATGTGCAGTAACGGCATCATTTAGAATACGTAACACATTATCTTGGTCGGCAGTAACCATATCAGGATTTATCATCAGGAAATCTTTAACAAATAACTCTCGACCATCTGCGTCGCCAAAGTTATCTGGGCCTGCAGTAAGAAGCTCAGTGAATAAGTCACCTCTAGGGCTGTCTGCATAAGTTCTTAAACCAACGTTAGCACGGATCTGATCCGTCATACTTGTTGATTTACTATAACGCAAACCAAAGTCGACACTAGTTAACGCAGACCAATCTAAGCTATAAGTAAAATCAGTACGCAAGGCCTCTTCAGTGTTTTCAGTGCGATCTCGCGCCGTTTGTACGTCACGTAAAATGTAATTTGCTGGATCCATCATATCTGCAGCCGTTGGCGCGTTTGCTTCACCAAAAGCGATGCCAAATGCTAATGAGCCACCCGTTAAATCATAAATGAACGGTGTCCCGTTTTCATTGGATGAATTAATTGCCGCATTGGGGTTAATAAAGTTAAGCGTGGTGTTAATTCGAGGGTTAGTCGAGTTAGAACTTGACGATGACGCTTCAACGACTACTTTAAGATTTTCACCTTGCCATTCGCCACCCAATCTAAATATTTCGCTCTTGGTTACCCGCGAGCTGGTATCGGCCGCAACACGCAAATTTGGATCGGCACCACCCACTTCAACAGGAATAACGCCTTTAGTTGCTGCTTGGATACTACCAAGATCCAAACCATCTAAAATACCAAAGTTAACAGTTTCAAAGGCACTAGGAACGCCAACACCAATTACATCACTTACGCCTGAAGCTTGGATTGATGAACTTTCTGCATAACGCTGTTGATCATTGATAGTGGCATCAAAATAAAACTTCAACTCGGAATTGGGCGCCCATTCTAATGAACCAGCAAAATTCACTGTTTCATATTCATCGTTATCGTAATCTTGGTTAAGAAATTGTATTCCAAGAAAATCAAAATCTTGCGCGTTGGGCGTACCGCCATCTGAGGTAACAACGTTATCGCGGTCAACACGAGGACGGAAAGCGGTTACGTCTTGCTCTGCATAACTAGCGCTGAAAACAACACCAAATCTGCCTTTGTCAGTATCCCAATTGTCACCGTAGGTGCCAGATAATCGAGGCTTAACACCGTCAGTTGAAAGACTACTGGATTCACCCTGTACTCTGACAGACGCTAAGGTTTCGCTTAATTGCAGAGGACGAATAGTACGTAAGTTAATAGTACCACCTACCGAACCTTCGATAGTTTTTGCTTCAGAAGCTTTGGTAACTTCAACAGCGGCAATAATTGAAGCTGAAACATCTTCAAAATTAATACCGCTACGACCAGCTCCAGACCCAACAGTAGAAACACCATTAATTTCCGTGCGGTTGGCGTTAGTACCACGGATCTGCACGCCCGTACCCACACCTGCAGAACGAGTAATTTGCACGCCTGTTACATTCTCTAACACCTCAGCAAGGTTTTGGTCAGGCAATTTACCAATATCTTCTGCTTGAATAATCTCTACTAAGTTAGTTGAATCGCGCTTTTCTAAAAGTGCACTTGTCAGCGCACTACGTATTCCACTTACCTGTATAACTTCAATATCTCCATCAGCTTGAGCTTCTTGCGCCGAAATAATTGGAGCTGTCAGCATCGCGACTATGGCTGCACTGTAAATTACAGTATTTGTTCTACGACTCTTCAGGACAGAACTTACTTTATTAAGTTTAGTTTTCATGGGGTCTCCACTCACTTGGTAGTGTCAGATTTATTGTTTATGTTTCGGGATCTTGTAAATAAATTGTTTCAACTGTGGGGCCAACCGCTTTGTAGTCTCTATAGCTGAATAAACACTGTGTATTCGTTATAAATACCAATTTTGGCCTTCTATTTAGTTACCAATCCGATTGCGTATCCTAGGCAACAAAACCGATTTACTAAACCGGTTTATTTAATTAAATTAACATATCATTACAGAATGTCAACATTCAAATATTTAGCGTTTTAAAGAATGCCTAGTAGTTCAGCCGGAGAAGTAAAATGGCTGGTGAGCGTCAGACAATTCTATCTGAGATGTAGCAACATACCTTGGTGGCAGTTGCTCGATAGCGTCGTTTTTAGCGGTAAGTCTGACTGTAAGTGCTTGCGCTTGGGTTTATGACAAGTGGAACTGATATTTTTTATTAGTTTGAAAACTAAATCACATCGTTTTTTACGCAGTTTGATCAGGCTGGATTTTTTCCAAACTAAACCGGATCTCACAAAATCACCCTTGAGATTTATAAGTAACTGTATATACTCACAGTTCACTGTATAGAAAAACAGGCTGTTTATGCGTCCACTAACATCGCGCCAAGAAGAAGTATTGCAACTCATCAAAGACACCATGCAAGAGACTGGCATGCCGCCAACCCGTGCTGAAATTGCCCTAAGGTTAGGTTTTAAATCAGCCAATGCTGCTGAAGAACATCTCAAAGCGCTGGCACGTAAGGGCGTCATTGACATACTGCCTGGCACGTCTCGTGGCATTAAAGTCAATGTGTCGATGGATGACCAGTTAGAAGAGTTGGGCCTACCCTTAATTGGGCGAGTTGCAGCGGGTGAACCCATACTTGCCGCTGAGCATGTCGAGGGGCATTATAAGGTTGACCCCAACCTGTTTAAACCCAGCGCTGATTTTTTATTACGAGTAAGCGGCATGAGTATGAAAGATATTGGCATACTAGATGGAGACTTATTAGCCGTGCATCGCACCTCTGACGTGCACAACGGTCAAGTGGTGGTGGCCAGAGTTGAAGATGATGTCACGGTAAAAAGAATTGAAAAGAAAGGCAGACAGGTGTTATTGCATGCTGAAAATGATGCCTTTTCGCCCATTAAAGTTGACCTTGCTACTCAGGCATTTGCTATAGAAGGCATTGCCGTTGGCGTTATCCGCAGTTCTGACTGGATGTAATACGTTTAAGCTCATGTAATTTTGGATAAACTGCACCTCACTTGATGTGCAGTTATCTCGATTGGCTTGAGTGACAAAGACGTGTTTATTTTATCGTCTTACCTATCAAACCGTTTTTTAGTTATCCTATATTTAAGCAGCCAATAAACCCTGTATTGCTTATTAAAAGAATCCTGCTTTTTTTCAGTTGGAACACATAAATATTGTTTTTTGTGTGCCAAATTAAAACGGTAGGTAACTGATATTTCGATTATTCCGTACGTTAGGACCTTAAATATTCAACTCAAATTATCAAGGTTAATTTGTCTTAGAATTGGCAAACTTGATTTATTAACAACTTTCTGCTTAAAAATCGCCCAATCGCGCAAGTAATAAACAAAAAAGCTAGACTATCGCCTATAAAATAAGTAATTCTTATCATTCATTTAACAAGTGCATAACAACGGCTTGTCTTATTCTTACCTAAAGATGTTAGTATGAATTGATTTTTGGGTTATTCAATAAATGGAATAAAAACAATGGGTTTGACAGCGAGGGGTGTCGAGTGAAAAGAATGTTATCCAAATTTGGGTTAGTCCTAGCTGGTTTAGTAGCGAGTCCCGTCTTTGCAGAATCGAGCGCTAAAGCTTCACAATACCAATTGAATATGACCAAAGGGGTCACAGATATCAGCGCAGATGTTTATGATCTGCATATGTTGATGTTTAAGATCTGTGTGGCTATCGCTGTTGTGGTATTTGGTGTGATGTTTTGGGCTATGTGGTTTCATCGCAAGTCAAAGGGAGCCAAACCAGCCCACTTTCATGAAAGTGTTAAAGTAGAAATAGCTTGGACCGTCATCCCTTTTATCATCCTTATTTTTATGGCCATTCCTGCTGCTAAAACGCTAATTGCTATGGAAGATGCCAGCGAGCCTGATCTCACTATTATCGTGACGGGTTCTCAATGGAAATGGCATTACAAATACATGGATGACGGTGTTGAGTACTATTCCAAAATGGCAACTCAGCAAGACGAAATTCATGGCAAGCTTGAAAAAGGTGAAAACTACCTACTTGAAGTTGACCGTCCACTCGTTATTCCAATTAATAAAAAAGTACGTTTTTTGATTACCTCTGATGATGTTATCCATGCTTGGTGGGTACCTGATTTTGCGGTTAAACAAGATGCTAACCCAGGTTTTATCAATGACGCATGGGCGAATGCTAAAGAGCCAGGTATATACCGTGGACAATGCGCCGAATTATGCGGTAAAGATCATGGCTTCATGCCGATTGTGGTTATTGCCAAAGAGCAAGCTGATTACGATAAGTGGATAACTGAGCAAAAAGACATTCTTGCTAAAGCCAAAGAAGAAGAACAACGATTGTTAGCCATGAATATGACAATGGATGAAGCAATGGCGACAGGTGAAAAAGTTTACTTAGCCAACTGTGCGGCCTGTCATATGCCCAATGGTCAAGGTTTACCCGGTGTATTCCCTGCATTAAAGGGCAGCCAAATTGCCACTAAAGATCAACCTAAACATATTGATGTACTGCTAAATGGCGTAGCGGGCACGGCAATGCAGGCTTATGCCAAACAATTATCTATGACAGATATTGCTGCCGTTGTTACCTATGAGCGTAATGCTTGGGGTAATAACACAGGTGATCTGGTACAAGCCAAAGACATTAATTCAGCCATAAACGGTAAATAGGAGGAGATGAACATGACTACCACGACAAGTGAACATCAACATGACGATCATAGTCATGATGACGGACATCATGAACATCATATTCCTAAAGGCATAAAACGTTGGTTGTACACCACTAACCATAAAGATATCGGTACTTTATACCTTTGGTTTGCCTTCATTATGTTTTTAATTGGCGGCGCCATGGCTATGGTGATCCGCGCAGAGTTATTTCAACCCGGTTTACAAATAGTTGATCCAAACTTTTTTAACCAGATGACTACGGTTCATGGTTTGATCATGGTATTTGGTGCAGTTATGCCAGCCTTTACTGGCTTAGCAAACTGGTTAGTTCCTATGATGATTGGTGCGCCAGATATGGCTTTACCACGTATGAACAACTGGAGTTTTTGGATCCTACCTTTTGCGTTTTTGATCTTGTTATCTTCATTGTTTATGGAAGGCGGCGGCCCAGCTTTTGGTTGGACTTTTTACGCCCCACTTTCTACAACATACAGTAACGACACTACCGCATTGTTTGTTTTCTCGGTACACATTATGGGTGCTTCATCCATCATGGGTGCGATCAACGTTATCGTCACTATCTTTAACATGCGTGCACCAGGTATGACATGGATGAAAATGCCATTGTTTGTATGGACTTGGTTGATAACCGCATTTTTATTAATAGCAGTAATGCCGGTATTAGCGGGCGCGGTGACTATGGTGTTAACCGATAAGTTTTTTGGTACCAGCTTTTTTGATGCTGCGGGTGGCGGTGACCCTGTCATGTTCCAACATATTTTCTGGTTCTTTGGGCACCCTGAAGTTTACATTATGATTTTACCAGCCTTTGGTATCATTTCGCAGATCGTTCCAACCTTTTCACGCAAACCACTATTTGGTTATGCGTCGATGGTTTACGCCACTACATCTATCGCTTTGTTGTCGTTTATCGTATGGGCTCACCATATGTTTACGACAGGTATGCCCGTGGCCGCAGAAATGTTTTTCATGTTAGCAACCATGCTCATTTCCGTACCCACTGGCGTAAAAGTATTTAACTGGGTAGCGACGATGTGGCGCGGTTCAATCTCTTATGAAGTGCCGATGTTGTTTGCGCTAGCCTTTATCGTATTGTTTACCATTGGTGGTTTGTCAGGTTTGATGTTGGCCATAGTGCCAGTGGATTTCCAATACCATGATACCTATTTTGTCGTAGCGCATTTCCACTATGTATTAGTAACGGGTGCCATCTTTTCCATTATGGCCGCGGTGTATTACTGGTTGCCTAAGTGGACAGGTAAAATGTTTGATATCACCTTGGCTAAATGGCACTTCTGGTGTTCATTAGTGTCCGTCAACGTGCTGTTTTTCCCTATGCACTTTGTAGGACTAGCCGGTATGCCAAGACGTATCCCTGATTACGCCCTACAGTTTGCTGATTTTAACAAATGGATAAGCTTGGGTGGTTTTGCCTTTGGTTTGTCTCAGTTAATCTTTTTAGCCCTGTTAATTAAAGCTTGTCGTAAAAAAGGTGAGCCCGTTAGTGCACAAGTGTGGGAAGGTGCTGAAGGTTTAGAGTGGGAAATTCCTTCACCTGCTCCTTACCATACCTTTGAAACACCGCCTGTTGTGAAATAAGCAGAAACGGAAGCCAACAGCCATGTCTCAAATGCCACAACAAAACAAAAAAATGGTGATCAAATTGGTCGCTATTGTTGTGGCAATGTTTGGTTTTGGTTTTGCGTTGGTGCCCTTGTATGACGTTTTTTGTGACCTAACCGGTCTCAATGGCAAAACCTCTAATACTGCGGCTGTTTATGAGTCTATAGAAATCGACGAAAGCCGTTTAATAACCGTGTCGTTTATTACTAGAACCAATACTGGTATGGCTTGGCAGTTTGCTGCTGAGACACAAGTAGTGAAGGTTCATCCTGGACAAATGAGTCAGATAAATTTTACGGCGGTTAACCCCACTAATAGAATGATAGTCGGACAGGCTGTACCTTCTGTTTCACCAGGCCCCGCGGCTTTGTATCTGAACAAAACCGAATGTTTTTGTTTTGAACAACAAATTTTGCAAGCTGGTGAACATGTCACCATGCCAATGCGCTTTTATGTTGACCCGCAATTACCCAAAGATATTACGTATTTTACCGTGCAATATACCCTCTATGATGTCACTTCTGCAGAGCAGCAAGTTGCACTCAACCGCGGGTAAAAGGAGAACTAAATGTCACAAAAAGAATATGAAAAATACTATGTTCCCGCGCAAAGCCCCTGGCCGTTTATGGGCGCCTGTGCATTATTTTTAATTGCATTTGGCGCGGGCAATTTTGTGGTTGAAATTACCCGTGGTAAAGAAGGTTATGGCGGCATGATCTTGCTGCTTGGGCTTGTCACTTTGGTAATTATGCTATTTGGTTGGTTCAGAAATCAAATCCATGAATCCATGTCTGGTATGTATAGCGCTCAGTTGGGGCGCTCTTATCGTCAAGGTATGGCTTGGTTTATTTTTTCTGAAGTGATGTTTTTTGCGGCGTTTTTTGGTGCACTATTTTACGCTCGGGTGATATCAGTTCCATGGTTAGGTGGTTCATCCAACAACCAAATGACCAATGAAGTCCTGTGGCCTACCTTTCAAGCAATATGGCCTTTAATTGAAACTCCCGCAGGCGGAAAAACTGAAGCTATGGGTTGGTATGGTTTACCATTATTAAATACCGTGATTCTTTTAGTGTCTTCGGTGACCTGTCATATGGCTCACGTGGCGCTTGAAGCCAACAAACGTAAGGCCTTAAAAGGTTGGTTAGCCTTAACGGTATTACTAGGTGCAGTATTTTTGTTTTTCCAAGTTGAAGAATATGTGCATGCTTATACCGAGATGGGTCTGACCCTACAATCAGGCATTTATGGCAATACCTTTTTTATGTTAACTGGTTTCCATGGATTCCACGTGACACTGGGTACGCTTATTTTGTTGATTATGTTGTTCAGAGTACTTAAAGGACATTTCACCCCAGAAAACCATTTTGCTTTTCAAGCTGGCAGTTGGTACTGGCATTTTGTTGATGTAGTGTGGGTTATCCTGTTTTTCTTTGTTTACATACTGTAAGGTCAGCACAGCAAGAGGAAAGGCTTAGCCTTTCCTCTTTTTTGTTAATAAGGTCGTGGATTAGGCGTAATTAGGCCAGTCGCCATGGCAAGTACTATCAAGCCTATAATGATGGCTGAAACAATTACCCGTCGACCGATATATTGGCTCATAGGAGGACGATTGGGATCATCTTTTAGCATTACCATCATCGCTTTAAATAAGTTAAACACCATGAACACGATTAACCCACCAATCAGTATTTTTACTAATAACATCTTGATTACTCCGAGATTTTCGACGACCTACTATTTTTGCGAGTTGAGCTAGTATCGTGAGGTTTTGGTCACGTTTGCCCATTGCGGCTACCTTAGTGACTTTTGTCGCAGTTGTCATTATGTTTGCCTTGGGCTTTTGGCAACTACAGCGCGCTGATGAAAAAATACAACGTCTAGACGGTTTGCAACATGCTGCTCAATCAAGCGAACTAAGCTTGGACCAGGCCAGCAATTTAGGTGTAAGTGCCCTTGATATGTCGGTGAGCTTTAAAGGCACAATCGACGTACAGCGTTATTTTCTATTGGATAATAGGATCCAACAAGGCCGTGTTGGTTATGAGGTGTTGGCTCTGGTCGATACCATTCAAGGTAAACTTGTCATAAATCTAGGTTGGTTGCCTGCACCAGCACTGCGCAGTGAATTACCTATTATTAATCTGCCCGCTGAGCCGCAAGATTTTCGTGGTATGTACGCTTTACCAAAACATAATAGTTTGATTACCGAAACCGCTGTTTTTGATCAACAATGGCCCAAAGTATTACAGCAGGCAGATTTAACTATTATGGCAAAACACTACGCCGAGCCCCTGTTACCCTTTGTTATTTTACTGGATGAAGAGCAAGATTCTGCTTATATCCGCAAGTGGCAAGCCGTAGTGATGCCACCAGAAAAACATCTGGCGTATGCAATACAATGGTTTTTATTAGGCGCTGCAGCGCTGATTATTTTTATTATTGCTCAACGCAAAAAATTGAAGAGAGAGCTTGAATGACCACAACTAAAAAAAGCAATAAAGGCCTGATTTTGATTTTCATCGCGGTGTTTACCCTGCCGGTAATTTTAGCCAAATTCGCCTTAGAATATAATTGGTTTACGCAAGCCGCGACTAACAATGGTGAATTGTTACAACCCGCCTTAGATATGACAAACTTGTTGGCCGAAGATCATACAAAAAAATGGCGCATGCTTTACGTTTTGCCAGCCCAATGTGACGCAAGCTGCGAAAATGCCATTTATAGCTTAACGCAATTACACAGCGCCCTAGGTAAAGAACAAGACAGAGTCGAAGCCCTTGTCATCGTCTTGCCAGACAGTGATGCAACAGCCATCACAGCAATGGCGAGCAACAAACATCTCAGTGTACTTGCTTCTGATCAACAAAGTGTTAATCAAGTGTTTAAACAAGTTACAACAAATGGTATTTTCATCGCTGATACATTAAATAACATCATTTTGCGTTATCCAACGCAGCATGACCAACAACAAGCAGTACTCCATAGTCGAGATATTTTATCTGATATGCGAAAAGTGCTTAAATTATCGCGTATTGGCTAGGGGAATCAGGCATGAAAAAGCTAGTACTGTTAAGTATTTTACTGGCTATGATCGTCATCATATTAGGTGCTTATACTAGGTTGACCGACGCTGGTTTGGGTTGTCCTGATTGGCCTGGCTGTTATGGCCATTTAAGTTTTGCCGATACCACTAAACACATAGAAACCTCGCAACAACATTTTCCCGATAGGCCTTTTGAAGAGCACAAAGCTTGGAATGAGATGATCCATCGCTACTTTGCCAGTACTTTGGGTTTAGTTATTGTTTTTATTTTTCTATTAAGCTTTATCCAGCGTAGCTATCACCGCCCTCTTAAACTGCCATTTTTTCTGGTTTGCCTAGTATGCTTTCAAGGTGCTTTGGGCATGTGGACAGTTACCCTCAACCTGTTACCCGTTGTGGTAATGGGGCATTTGCTTGGCGGATTTAGCGTACTGAGTTGTTTGTTTTTACTTTATTTACGTTTAACACCCTACCGCATACCTGGTGGTGATCACCGTATGCGTATTTATGGTAAATATGCTTTATTGGGTCTGCTTATTCTGACCTGTCAGATCGCACTTGGTGGCTGGACATCAGCAAACTATGCTTCGCTAGCGTGCACGGAACTGCCCATTTGTGAAGGTTCTTGGTACGAAAATTTAGATTTTATAGGGGCATTTAGTGTTACCGCCGCTGAAACTTACGAATATGGTACTCATGATTATGCCCAGCGTATGACCATGCACATTCTGCATCGCCTCGGGGCACTCGTAACCTTTATCTACCTAAGTTGGTTAGCCTTAGGTTTATACAAAGCCGCCACAGCTAATTTAATCAAACGCCTGTGTGTGCTGATGATGTTGGTACTCGGTGCGCAGATTATATTAGGGGTGAGTAATGTGGTATTTAGTTTGCCCATTGCAGTTGCGGTAATGCATAACTTTGTTGCTGCTTGTTTATTATTAGTGTTGATAACCTTAAGTTACACACTGTACCGTAAAACTTAGGAGAAATTGGTGAATAAGGCCGTAGCCACTGGGCAACAAAAAAATTCCGCTAAGCTCATTGCTGTCTGCCAAGACTACTATGAAATGACTAAACCCAAAGTAGTGATGTTATTGTTACTCACGGCTTTGGTGGGCATGTGTTTGGCTAGTGACACTTGGATAAGTTGGCAGATACTAGTGGCTGGTTTAACCGGTATTGGTTTTTTATCATCTGCTGCTGCCGTGATTAATCATGTAGTTGATAGGCGCATCGACAGTCAAATGGCGCGTACCTTTAATCGCCCAGTGCCGAAGGGTAAAATCACCCCACAAAAAGCCTTAATTTTTGCAGCTCTACTAAGTGTTTTGGGTTACATCATTTTAGAGCTATGGGTTAATCGCCTGACAGCCTTACTAACCTTGGCAAGTTTAGTCGGTTACGCCGTGATTTATACTATGTATCTCAAACGTGCCACACCACAAAATATCGTCATAGGTGGTTTAGCTGGCGCAGCACCACCATTGCTGGGTTGGACCAGCGTGACGGGCGAAATTAACGCACAAGCTTTGTTATTAGTGTTGATTATATTTGTTTGGACACCTCCTCACTTTTGGGCGTTGGCAATCCACCGTGAAAAAGATTATGCGCGCGCTCAAGTGCCCATGTTACCCGTTACTCATGGTATAGACTTTACTAAAACCTCGATTTTGCTCTACACCATATTGTTATTGGTAGTGTGTTTATTGCCGTATTTAATCGGTATGGCAGGTTTGATTTATCTAGTTGGCTCAACGCTGCTTAACATTGGTTTTTTGTACTACGCCTGGAAACTAAAATTTGCCAGTACTGAAGATACGGCCATGCAAACATTTAAATTTTCAATTATTCATTTAATGGTGCTGTTTGTGGTGTTGTTACTTGATCATTATTTTAGATTTTAAACATGACTAAATTCCAAGCTGGACTCGTAGCTTTAGTTGCCTTAATCATTGGTATTGTAGCGGCGTTAACTCTCTCTCCACCCAAAAGTGACGAGCCAAGTTATATAAGTTTATATCCTCAACCTAGAGCACTACCTGATTTTCAGTTGGTGGATAATCACCAACAAGCTTTTACCACTGAGCAATTGTTAGGGCAGTGGAGTTTAGTTTTTGTAGGTTATACCTTTTGCCCTGATGTATGTCCCACCACCTTAGCTGAGCTCAAATCCATCTATCCACAGCTTAAAGCCTTACCTAGTAAATATCCGATACAAGTGGTGTTTATATCGGTTGATCCCCAGCGTGATACACCCGAACGCTTAAATGAATATGTAAACTTTTTTGAGCCTGAGTTTGCAGGTGTGACCGGTGAACACAAAGAATTGTTTCCGCTAGTACGCGCCATGGGCATGATGTACTCCATGAGTGAAAGTACCGACAATCCGGATTATTTGGTGGATCACAGTTCATCGGTAATCTTGGTCAATCCACAAGCTCAAGTAATTGGGCGCTTTAAAGCACAAATGGTACCCGGTAAAATCGCTTTAAGTGATGCTCAGCAGATCCTCGCCGATCTAAAAATTCTGAGTGCTAATTAACAGACACTAAATGAACATCAGACCAGCTTGCCAACAAGATGCATCCCAATTGGCCGAGCTGATCTATGCTTCCGGTCCACAAATCCTCGAATCTGTTTTTGGCACCTCCAAGCCATATAACCCGCGAGACTTTCTGCTCAGTGCTTTGCAACATAAAGATGGTCAATATGGCTTTGCTAATCATTATGTAGCCATTGAAGATGATAAAATTTTAGCGGCGGTATGTGGCTGGCACTCTGAGCTTAAAACTCACTTTCATCAGGCTACATTGCACAGTGTAGTCGCGTATTTTGGAGTCGAACTAAGTCTCGAAGTGCTCGCTCGCAGTCAGATCACGCAACAGATTATTCCTGGGCCACAGCCTCATGAGTGGTGTATTGGACATCTGAGTGTAAATCTAGAATATCAAAAGCAGGGAGTCGCTAGCCAACTACTTAACTTTATGACTGAGCTTGCCTTACAAAACGGTAAGTCACAGTTAAGCCTTGATGTTTCACAAGACAATCACAACGCCATTCAGTTTTACCTACAACGAGGCTTTAGTATTCTCAGCACCTCAGCACTGACTGCTGAGATGCAGAATTTGGGTTTCTCTCGTCATCTGCATATGAGCAAATCCTTAGTCTAACCACTGCCCATCGGTAGTTGGAAGAAACCAAGGCTGTGAAAACCAATAATAGCGGCCTTTGTCGTCAATGCTTGGACTGGTGCAGTTAATTCGCTGCCTTCCCGCTTTAGAAACAGGTGTAAAAGGCACGGTGACTCTATTATTTTGAATAGTTGTTGTTACCTGTTTATCTGCTACAAAACAGCTAAGTTGGCGCAAGTTGATATCGCTGGTCTCCACGCTAAATTCGAAATCGAATGGCCTAGTTGGTAAACTCAATATTGGATTTTGTGGTGACAATTCACTGACTGGCATGGCCAAGGTATTAAGTTTAGTACTTAGGCTAGTTAAATTACTGTAAATCCCCGCGGCAGGAAAGCGCGGCAAAGCTCCCATATCACTGTAGCTCGCTACGGCTCCGGATATTTGGGCAAAGCCTACATAACCTCGTTCCCGTAGGGCATTTTTTAATACGACATTAAACTCGCCATAGGGATAAGCAAAATATTTTAAACTGTAACCTAACTGTTGTTTGAGAGTATGCTCCGCCTCTTCAACCTCTGAGACTACCCGCTTTAACCACAGTTGTTCTGATTCTTGCTCTTTTCTGCCCAATAAATGATCGTGATAATTGCCGTGATTGGCAAAACTAGCTCCTTCGCTGGCCATGGTCTTGATTTGTTGCCACGTCAATTGATAAGCCACAGAATCAATTAAAGGAGGGTTAACAAACACAGTGTAAGGAAAGCCAAATTCTTTGAGCAGAGGATGGGCGTTTTCGAAGATATTATCGTAACCATCATCAAAGGTAATGGCGACTGTTTTGTCTGGTAACGGCTTATGTTGGACAATAGCTTCAACGATTGTTTTCAGTGGTAGCACGTTATGATGTTTGGCCAAATAGCTTAAATGCTCACGAAATACCTTAGGTGAAACCGAGGTTACCGCAGGGGTTTGCTCAGAAACATGATGATAAAGTAAGATCACTGCGTTATCTTTTGCCCAGCTTAAGTGAGCACAACCAGCCAAAATCAGGGTAAAAACTATTTTTGCTAAGCTTCTTGGCATTTAACTGTCCGTTTATTTGTAGGTACTTCAGTCTGTGCATAGCTTATCAAAATTTTTAAAGCCAAGTTTACATCGGCCCATTCTTTTTATCGCCGCGCCGATGATCCTCAGCAATCTCACCACGCCACTCATGGGTTTAGTGGATACCGCCGTGCTCGGTCATTTAGATTCTGCTCATTATTTGGCGGGCGCATCAGTAGCAGGTTTATTTATCACCCAGTTATATTGGCTTTGCGGCTTTTTACGTATGACCAGTACTGGCCTTAGCGCCCAAGCTTTAGGTCAAGGTGATAGTGACAAAGCAGCACAATGTTTAGCTCAAGGATTACTTTTGAGTCTAGTATTAAGTTGTTTTTTACTCCTGACACAAGGATGGTGGTTAGAGGCAGTTTTGTTTTTAGCCAATGCCCAGTTAGAAGTTGCTCAGGTCATTCAAGACTACTTTGCCAGCCGAATTTGGGGCGCACCGGCCGCCTTAGCTAATCTGGTATTAGTCGGCTGGCTGATAGGTCAGCAACAAGCCAAACAGGTTATGTGGATCCAGATCATCGGCAATGTCTTAAATGCAATTTTAAGTATCATATTAGTAGTGTATTTTAAACTGGATGTGAGTGGTGTTGCCTTAGCTACCGTAGTTGCTGAATATACTATTTGTGGTCTGAGTTTATGGGCGGTTGGGCGCAGGCTGCCAGCGCTTAACATCCAAGTTGCGTGGTTTACTCTGAGCCAAATGCGCGGTTTATTAGGGCTTAATGGCCACTCTTTTGTACGTAATATTACTTTGCAATTGTGTCTGGCGTTTTTGGTGTTTCAGGGTATGCGTTTTGGTCAAACCAGCGCGGCTGTAAACGCCATACTCCTACAGTTTTTCAGTCTAATCGCTCTAGGTTTGGATGGCATTGCCTTTAGCGCAGAAGCCTTAGTAGGTGAACAAAAAGGCAAAAAAAATCCTGTGGCTTTGGCTGCGGTGGTGATGCAAAGTTTAGTGTGGTCAACAGGACTGGCCATCACTTATAGCGCGGTGTTTTGGTTTTTTGGCGATGGCATAGTAGCTCTGCTAACTAGCCACCAAAACTTACAAAAGGCAACTACTGACTATTTAGCCATTGTCGCTGTGCTGCCCCTAGTTGCTCATTGGTGTTTTTTATTAGACGGCGTATTTGTTGGACTGACACGCGCCAAAGCCATGCAAAACTCCATGTTAGCGAGTGCCTTGTTGGCCTATTTGCCTTTGTGGTGGCTATTTAACGATATGGGTAATCAAGGCTTGTGGATTGCATTATTGGCCTTTTTATTCGCTCGAGGGCTGAGCTTAGGCGGCTATTTTATTTATCTTTATCAAACTCGGCAGGTGGTTTAGCTTTCTGAAAGTTACTCGTTAGACGATATAGCAAGATCCCAAAATAGCCTTTGGCTGCATACCCGCCGCCAATCAATAACAATATAACAGCGGGAATTTGCAGATACATCCACCAACGTGCGCCAGCTAAAATCAGTAAAGCGCCAATAACAAAAATGCCAAGGCCGAACTTAAATTCGGCCCAGCGTTTATCAGTCTGATTAGCAAAATTTTGCAGCCACTTCATGTGTACTACACATTACTAATAATAAGAATGTTCGCCCGCTTTGTGTTCGGTAGCATCTTTAACACCAACCAATTCACCAGAAAACTTAGCTAACATTTGTTTTTCGATACCGTCTTTAAGGGTAACGTCGACCATTGAACAACCATTACAGCCGCCACCAAACTGCAACAAGGCAATTTTGTCTGGGGTAATTTCAACTAAAGAGACTTTACCACCATGACTGGCTAACTGCGGGTTAACCTCTGATTCAATCATATAGTTAATACGCTCAATTAGCGGCGCATCTTCTTCTACTTTACGAGCTTTGGCATTCGGTGCTTTAAGGGTCAATTGCGAACCCATTTGATCGGTAGTGAAGTCAATTTCAGCGCCTTCTAAAAAGGGCGCGCTTTCTAAATCGACTACGGCATCAAAACCGTTAAACTCAAGGGTGGTATCGCTGGCCTCAACTGCATCGGGTGGACAATAAGACACGCCACACTCTGCACTTGGCGTACCGGGGTTGACCACAAAAACCCGAATATTTGTGCCATCTTCTTGTTTATCGAGCAACTTACAAAAATGCGCTTGCGCGGCTTCAGAAATAGAAATCATGTTTAACCCTACTAGCTTTACTCTATGGCTATAGCATAACAAATATTACTTGACTAAAACACTCAAGTAATGGTTTTTCCTTATGTTAATTTGGTTTAAAACATGCGAGTCTTGGCGTTTAGCTCATTGTTTATTTGATTTTTGGACGCGCTGATATGTCACGATTATTTTTTACTTTTGCCCTTAGTTTGCTCTTAACCAGCCAAACACTGTTCGCAGTGACCGATAACGACTACTTACCTGCCAATACCCAATATAATCCCACTATTACTAGTCCTACCCAATCTTTGGGGGCTGAAGTGGGTGATTGGCATGTTCGTCATGATCAAATTGTAAATTATATGCGTACTCTCGCTGCACAGTCGGATCGTGTGAGTTTGCTAGAAACCGGCCGCAGTCATGAAAACCGCCCTTTATTATTGTTAGCTTTTACCTCGCCAGCTAATCAAAATAAGTTGTCAGAGTTGCAGGCACAGCATGTAGCAAACCTTGGTAAACCTGCTAATGACAACGATCCCTTGGTGCTGTGGATGGGTTACAGTGTGCATGGTAACGAATCATCAGGTAGCAACGCGGCTCTATTAGTTGCTTATTATTTGGCGGCAGGCCAAAACGCACAAATCGACGCCTTATTAAAAGACAATATCGTATTGCTTGATCCCAGCATTAATCCCGATGGTTTGTCGCGTTTTGCTCAATGGGCCAACATGCACAAAGGCCAGACTTTAGTGGCCGATCCGATGAACAGAGAACATCAAGAAGCGTGGCCATCAGGACGTACGAATCATTATTGGTTTGATCTAAACCGCGATTGGTTATTGTTAACGCATCCAGAATCCCGTGCACGTATTGCCCAATACCAAAAATGGCGACCCCATGTATTAACTGATTTTCATGAAATGGGTTCTGACTCAACATTCTTTTTTCAACCAGGTGTGCCTGAACGTAAAAATCCTTGGACGCCACTTAAAAATGTTGAATTAACCGCGGCACTTGGGGATTTTCATGCCAAAGCCTTAGATGACACTAAGCAGCTATATTTCACTCAAGAAGGATACGATGACTTTTATTATGGTAAAGGTTCTACCTATCCAGACGCCTTTGGCAGCATAGGTATTCTCTTTGAACAAGCCAGTAGTCGTGGTCATTTGCGCGATACCGCCAATGGTTTGTTAAGCTTTCAACAAACGATTCAAAATCAAGTTACTACTTCGCTTTCAACCTTTGCCGGTGCTTTAGCCAATAAATCCGCCTTACTTAACTATCAACAAGAGTTTGCCCAACAAACCGAACAGTTAGTTAAAAAAGATGACTTAAGTGGCTACCTAGTGCAAGAGGCATTGGACGACTCTCGGTTTGCTCGTTTTCAGGCAATTTTGCAGGCTCATAAAATTGAGTTTTTTGCACCAGCAAAAGATATTAAGGTTGATGATAAAAACTTTGTAGCAAGCAACAGTATTTTTGTACCCTTGGAGCAAGAACGTTATCGTTTAATTAAGTCCTTGTTTTCGACTCGTCAAAGTTTTGATGACAATACCTTTTACGACGTATCTAACTGGAACCTGCCGCTGGCTTTTAATCTTGATTATGCGCCAGTAGAAAAAAAGTTATGGCGTAAAGTCGCCCCAGAAAAACAATCCTCAACAAGTCGTGCAGATGTAAAACCTCAACTAATTGAAAATGCCTACGCTTATGCATTTACATGGGATGACTCAAAAGCACCCACTTTACTCAGCCGCTTGTTACGAGCTGGTGTAAAAGTGCAGCTTGCCGGCGATGCCTTGGTAGCCCAAACAACTCAAGGTAGTACTAGCTTTGGCGCAGGTAGCGTGATGATACCTACAGCCCTTAAGCAGCCGACCAAACTGCTCGAAATATTACATCAGCAAAGTCGCGATCTACCTATAGCCATACATTCACTTACCTCAGGCTTGACCCGTCAGGGTATAGATTTGGGAAGCAACCAAATGGTGAATATTGAGCTACCTAAAGTATTGTTGGTGGGTGGTGAAGGCACTTCGCAGTATGAAGCAGGAGAAGTGTGGCATCATTTTGATAAAGAATTAGAAATGCCACTTACTATTGTAGATTTGGATAGTTTATCGAGTGTAAAGCTGGAGAATTACAGTCATATAATATGGGTAGAAGGTAACTATAAAAGTGTCGCCACCAAAACGGTAGAGAGTATTGAAAAATGGCTCAAACAAGGTGGTGTGTTAATTGGCCAGCAGTCGGCCATTAAATGGTTTGCCGATAATAAGTGGCTCAAAACTCAGTTTAAGTCCGATAAAGACATTGCGCTGGCCTTTGAAATCAAGGGGCTGCAATACAGTGATATGGAAGCCTTTAAAGCCAAACAGCGCATAGCCGGTGCCGTATTTGCCACCCAACTTGATTTGAGTCATCCCTTAGCCTTTGGTTTTCATAAGTCAGATTTAGCGGTATTTCGTAACAACAATCAGATTATGCTTAAACCTGAAAAACCATTTATCACCGTCGCGAGTTATACCGCAAAGCCACTGATAGCAGGTTACACCGCTGCTGAATTACAAGAATTGATTGGCAACAGTGCGACCGTTATTGCCCATACGAAAGGCAAAGGCAAAATTATTGCCTTCAATACCGATGTGAATTTTCGCGGGGTATGGCAAGGAACAAGTCGCTTGATGGATAACGCTATTTTTATGGCTGCTTTTATTAATGCTGGTGGTTAATACTTTAACGTAATACAGATACTCCAAATATCAACACGCAATTGTGGATGGGCTTTTTTCAAACATAAAAACGCAGCATTGGTGGTAGCGCCAGTAGTAATAACATCATCAAACAGGGCAATATGCTGATATTGCCCTAGTTGCGTTAATGCACTTGGCGCAATGCTAAAAGCACCGCGCATATTAACTTTTCGTTGGTTGGCACTTAGCGCGGTCTGGGCTTTTGTTGCTTGTATTCTGCGTAAAATTTTATGTTCACTAGGTATCTTAGTTAGTAGGCTCAGGTGCCGACAAATTTCATAACTTTGATTGTATTTACGCCATAAATAACGATTGTTATGCAACGGAATAGGAATAAGTGCCTGAGGGCGTTCAACGTCTGGTGCTAAGTTGTGCTCAACAAACAACTGGGCGAGGGCTTTGGCGTGGGGCAATTTAGCTGAAAACTTAAGGCCAGTGAGTAATCGAGCAAGCGGCCACTGATAATCCGCAAGTGCATACAGCTGAGTGAAATCTACTTTTTCTAAACCCTTGCCAACTCGCGGCCATAACATCAAGTTTTTGTCCCCAGTAGGGCAAACCAAAAACCTTAAGTCTTGTTTGCAGTAGCGACAAATTAATTCGCGACTTGTCTGCCGACAGATCAAACAATCCTGTATTATATGGCTCATCATGCCTTTCATATCCCTATGTGAGAGAGTTTAAGCTGGTAGTACTGTTATTTTAAGCATAGAAGAAATTTTAATTTGAACTTAATTTCCACCACCTCGGGTCAAGGACCTCAGCTCGTATTATTACATGGCTGGGGTTTAAACAGTGGTGTATGGCAAAGTTGTATTACACAACTAAACACCTCTTTCACCGTCACAACCATTGATTTACCAGGCTTTGGGCTAAATCATCAAAAACTGCCCGCTCCCTATACTTTAGAGGCCGTTGCTGAGCTTATCAGTGAAATTTTGCCCAATCCGTGTATTCTATTGGGTTGGTCTTTAGGTGGCTTGCTCGCTCAAAAAATTGCACTAATAGCCGCGCAAAAAATTAAGCACTTAGTGTTAGTGTCGAGTAGCCCAAGATTCATTGCTGATGGCAATTGGCCAGGTGTGCAGTCAAATGTACTGAGTAATTTTAATGCCCAGCTTGAACTCAATTTAGCAGCGACTGTAAATCGTTTTATGGCGATACAGGCAATGGGTAGCCCAACAGCAAAACAAGATATTAAAGTGATAAAAGAGCAGATGGATCATTATCCAGCGGCTAACCCACTGGCCTTAAGTGCGGGATTGCAGTTACTTGAAGATAGCGACTTACGTTCTGAGTTTGCGAATATTCAATGCCCAGTGGATTTTATCTTGGGCAGGTTAGACAGTTTGGTACCGCTTAAACTACAAGAAAATTTAAGCGCTTTACATCACAAGGCTAACATTACTGTTTTTGACAATTCATCCCATGCGCCTTTTATTTCGGAACCTCAACGTTTTATCGAGGTCTTAACCAATATAGTGTGGAATTAACTACACCTTGTGTCATTGAGTTGAAGAATGATTTGGGTTTATAGCTAACAAAAATCATAAGGACTTTAAAAAAACACAAAAATGGTTAATAATTAGACACTTGAGGCTGGGGGGCTGATATGTCGATAAATGTGAATAATAATCTCAATTCTGCGATTGTGAGCGGTCAGCTCGGTTTGTCGCGTGCCTCGGATAATATTAGCCAACATACTAACAATATCGCCAGTTTGTCAGTCGCTTCTAGATCATCACAAAGCCCCCAAGAATTTCTCGCTAACGCAGTGACTACTCAACTCAATGCGATTAAGCAAACCTTACCCCAAGCCGCTAGTGGGAGCATAACTACTGAACTAGTGGGATTGTCGGTCAACAGCATTAACGCCCAAGCTTCAACCAAAGTGATTGACACTGCTAATGGTACCATTGGCACTATTCTCGATATTTTGGCCTAAGTGCAAAGTCATTAAACGATGAATATTATCCCACCCATTCCAAGTGCTATCACCTTTAACAACGGCGTTGTTAATAATGAGGCCGCGCGTCGTGAAAATACCGTTAAAGAAACGGTACCAGCGCCTACTCAGGGTGAAAAAAGCGCGGCAGAAAAAGGTCTTGGCTCTGAATTTGATCGGGCTAAAACACCGGGACAAGCACCACCACCACTTACCTATGAACGCCCTCAAGCTCAGCCTAATCAAAGTCAGTTAGCTGATGGGCAAACGGCACAAAAAGATAACGGAAGTGAACAAAGTGCTGGCCGTGAAGATGCTGAAGGTCGCCAGCAAGATCAACAGCAACAAGCTAATGAAAAACAATTAAACGAGCTAAAACAACGGGATCTGGAAGTACGGACCCACGAAAAAGCACATGCATCACTAGGTGGTCAATACGCATCAGCGCCACAATTTGAGTTAACTGCGGGTCCAGACGGGCGTCAATATGCAACGGATGGTGAAGTATCTATTGATATTTCAGAGGGCTCAACACCTGAAGAGACAATCCGAAAAATGCAGCAGGTCAAGGCCGCAGCCTTGGCGCCAGCCGAACCTTCACCGCAAGATTTACGGGTAGCCGCTGAAGCCAGTCAAAAGTCAGTAGAAGCGCGAAATGAGATTGCTCAGACCGCAGCTGACAAAGCCGGAGAGGCTTTTGAGCGAGCCTTACCCCCAAGTTTAGCCGAGCCTAGTCAAGACCCGTCATCAACACGTGCTGAAATCCCCTCATTGTCAGAAATAACCGATAATATTGAGGTCAGTATTCCTACTCGTACTTTAGAAAAAAGCACACTGGAAATTGCTGATAGTCAAACAGACGAAGTATTATTAAAAGAGCAAATAGAATTGTTTAATGCCAATCGTGACCAAAATATTGTTAGGCGTTTGGCAGTCATTGAAAACTACTATCAACAAGTGACTGCCCCACATACTGAGGGTTTTAAGCAAACTGCCTAAATTCAATTTCTCACTGCATAAACAAAACAACGCCCACTGATGTGGGCGTTTTTGATTTTACTTGAGTGCTTTATACCAACTCCATTAAATAAATGTACACTCAGCGAGAATTTAAAAGCACATAATCAAGGCGCTTGAATGAAGTAATAGTGGCGCTCTTTCGAGTTCGAGCAACGCTGAGTATGTGCTTTTAAAACTCGCCCAAAGGGAACACCCCAGCGGATATGGCACTGCGTTCTCGCTATTTGAAAGGGTAAGGCCATTCCTGCATAGCGACGCCTTGTTCCTTAACCGCTGGACGCGTTCTAAGTGCCTATTTATTTAATGGAATTGGTATTAGACATCAACGTTTTTTGGCTTTCGCAAAAGCATCCGCAAAAGCGTTACCCATCAAAGGGTTAGATTGATTATTCTGCTGTGAAAACTCTTTTTTAGGTGATTTTTGGGCTTGAAAATCTTTTTTAGCCGGTGCTTTGCTTTGATCTTTAGTT
The DNA here is from genome assembly GCF_001565895.1 of Paraglaciecola hydrolytica. Taxonomy (GTDB): domain Bacteria; phylum Pseudomonadota; class Gammaproteobacteria; order Enterobacterales; family Alteromonadaceae; genus Paraglaciecola; species Paraglaciecola hydrolytica. Next base: position 846,661 of record NZ_LSNE01000003.1, on the reverse strand, counting down.
GTGGAAGGCTGACTTGGAGTATCGTTCATACGCATAGTAAACGACACACGTTTGCGCGCCACATCAATTTCCATCACTTTGACTTTAACGATATCTCCGGCTTTTACCACTTCACGGGGGTCAGCGATAAATTTGTCAGTCATAGCACTAATATGTACCAAACCATCTTGATGCACACCTACATCAACAAAAGCGCCAAAATTAGCCACATTGCTCACTACACCTTCTAGGATCATGCCGGGCTTTAGATCACTTAGGGAGTGCACATTTTCATTGAAGTTAGCGGTTTTAAACTCAGGGCGAGGATCGCGCCCGGGTTTAGTCAGCTCATTGATAATGTCGGTCACTGTGGGTAAACCAAACTGAGTAGTCACAAAGTCTTGTGGTTTAAGGGCTTTCAGTAATTCGGTATTACCGACTATGTCATTCACGGCAACGGCCGTTTGTTTAACTATAGTTTGTACTACAGGATAGGCCTCGGGATGCACAGCAGAGGCATCAAGCGGATCAAGGCCATTCATAATACGTAAAAACCCGGCGGCTTGTTCATAAGCCTTAGGCCCCAAACGTTCCACTTCGAGTAGGTTTTTACGGCTTTTAAAAGCTCCGTTTTTATCACGGAATTGCACGATGTTATTCGCCAAAGTACGGTTCAAACCAGATACATGACTCAGTAAAGCAATAGATGCTGTATTTACATCAACCCCAACTGCGTTTACACAATCTTCAATAACTGCGCTGAGTGATTTACCCAGATTACTTTGGCTAACGTCATGTTGGTATTGGCCTACACCAATGGCTTTAGGTTCAATTTTAACCAACTCTGCCAGAGGGTCTTGCAATCGACGCGCGATAGAAACTGCACCACGCAAAGATACATCCATGCCCGGCAATTCGTTCGAAGCTAATTCTGAGGCGGAATAAACCGAAGCGCCGGCTTCACTGACCATGATCTTACTTACACCCAACTCGGGATTAGCTTTAATCATTTCGGTCACGAGTTTATCGGTTTCTCTTGAGCCTGTACCATTGCCGATACTGATCAACTTCACTTTGTGCTGCTGGCATAATACAGCCAAGGTCCGCATGGATTTATCCCACTGGTTTTGTGGCACATGAGGGAAAATCGTGGTGGTGGTAACGGCTTTACCTGTGGCATCGACTATCGCCACTTTTACACCGGTTCTTAAACCAGGATCGAGTCCCATAGTCACTTTAGCACCCGCAGGCGCAGCCATTAATAAGTCATTTAAGTTTTTAGCAAACACACTAATAGCATCTTGTTCGGCTTTTTCACGCAAGGTGCTAAACAATTCGTTTTCCATGTGTAACATGATTTTCACGCGCCAAGTCCACTGCACTACGCCAGAAAACCACTTGTCACTGGCCTGGCCATTAAACTTTAAGTTCAGGTGGTCAGCGATAATTTGCTCACAGTAAGAGCTTTTTTGTAATTCATCTTTTTGCGGATCCGCATCAAGACTAACTTGTAATATACCTTCGTTACGTCCACGAAACATCGCTAGAGCGCGATGAGAAGGGGTATTAAGCAGTAGTTCAGTATGGGAAAAATAATCACTGAACTTAACACCTTCACTTTCTTTTCCTGTCACTATCTGGCTTTTAATAAAAGCATTTTTAGACAAATACTGACGGATTTTTTGCAGCAAACTAGCGTCTTCAGCAAAACGCTCCATAAGAATATATTTGGCGCCTTCTAACGCTGCTTTAGTATCTGCCACGCCTTTATCAACGCTGACATAAGCCTGAGCACAAATTTCTGGATCGAGGGACCGTTCATTAAACAAAGCATCTGCCAATGGCTCTAAGCCTGCTTCGATAGCAATTTGGCCTTTGGTACGACGTTTGGGTTTATAGGGCAGATATATGTCTTCGAGTTCGGTTTTGTTGTCGGCCTGCTGCAAACTTTTTAGCAAAATATCCGTCATTTTATCTTGTTCACGTATCGATTTGATAATCACCGCGCGGCGGTCTTCAAGATCCCGTAAATACGTTAAACGCTGCTCTAAAGTACGTAATTGGCTATCATCTAAGCCATCTGTGGCCTCTTTACGATAACGGGCGATAAAAGGAACCGTTGCACCTTCATCCAATAGATTTACCGCAGATTTAACCTGATTGACTTTGACTTGCAGTTCCTGCGCGATTTTCTCAATTATCATGTGACTACCTTAATTTTGTCCAACCTCCTATATAGGGATGAGAACAACAAATTACCAGCAATACGCCAAGAAAAATGGCAGAATTTACACTGACTTTTTAACTATTGTGTTTTGACATGCAGCCAGCAACTAAAAAAACCAATTATATCACCCGGGATGGTTGGGAAAAGCTTGAACGAGAGCTTAGATTTTTATGGAAGGATGAGCGCCCTAAAGTCACTCAAGCAGTTTCAGAGGCAGCGGCTATGGGTGATAGATCAGAGAACGCTGAGTACATTTACGGTAAAAGGCGCTTGCGAGAGATAGACAGGCGAGTGCGCTTTTTAACTAAAAGAATGGACGAACTCAAAGTTGTTTATCCTTCTGTACAACAAGAGGGCAAAGTATTTTTTGGCGCTTGGGTGGAATTGGATGATGATCTAGGCAATCTACTAACTTATCAATTAGTTGGGCCAGACGAATTTGAGTTACGTGAAAATAAGATCAGCATTGATTCTCCTATGGCTCGAGCATTAATTGGCAAACAGGTAGACGACGAAATTTCGGTTTCTACACCAAGTGGAATTAAAAGCTATTTTATTAGTGCTATTTATTACAAGAAATAACGCTTTACCTGCGCGCATAAAATTCAAATTAGACTAAGCTTAAAACTAATCAAGGTTCTCTTCGTTAGTAGTTGAAAGTACTTTGACTAGGTCAACGTTTTGAAATATTGCCGTCAAAACGTGCTACATGTGGCTAAAATTTCTCAAGAGATTAAATCGCATATAACTGGCAATTTTGTTCAACTCTTTACTAGAGGTAAATTTTTATATCGTTTAGTAAATCTATAAAACAGTTTGCATTGACCACCCAGTTAAATCTGGGCTAATCGGCCCTTTTGAAGGGTAACAGCGATGAAGGAATAAGGTTCAGCATGGAAAGTAGCTGGTTCTGTTTGTTATGAAAAGTTATGAAAGATTTTGAAAATGTTCATGAAAAAGCCGAACACAGTGTTCGGCTTTTTTATTCTTTTTTGTTCACCTTTACAGGTGACTGCGACTAATTAGCTGCAACAATTTCCAACAATTCCACTTCAAATATAAGTGTTGAATTACTGGTAATTAAACCGGTAGCACGTTCACCGTATGCCAATTCTGATGGGATAAAGAACTTAAATTTAGAGCCTACATTCATCAGTTGTACACCTTCTGTCCAGCCAGAAATAACACGACTTAGTGGGAATACCGCTGGTTCATTACGTTTATACGAAGAATCAAACTCGGTACCATCCAACAAGGTTCCACGGTAGTGAACTTTAACGGTATTTTCAGCTACTGGTTTTTCGCCTTCGCCTTGAGTCAGTACTTCATACTGTAAACCAGACTCAGTTACCATTACGCCTTCACGTTTGGCATTTTCTGCCAAGAAAGCTTGGCCTGCAGCAATGTTTGCCGCGGCAGCTTCTGCCGCCATAGCTGCTTGCTGTTCTCTTACTTTTGCTTCGATAGCTTGGGTAATGGTTTGCATTTCTTGCATATCCATTTGTAACTGGCCTTGAATGGCAGCGATAAAACCTTTAGCAACAATGGTTTTATCATATTCAACACCTAGTTTTTCCTGAACCAGTATTTTACTTTCGATAAACTGACCTACACTGGCACCCATCGCATAAGCTTGTTTTTGTTCGTCAGTTTCAAGATTTAACACTTCAACTTTTAATATATCAACAGGCTCTGCAACCGGCTGACAAGCACTTAAACCCAAAGCTGAACCTATTAAGATAGCGATTAACGCCTTTTTCATTATAATTCTCCAAAAATGTGCAAGCTTGAGATGAATCAAGCAAACTATGCCATGCGATTAAAACGCCTAGTCTAAACGTAGCCACAACAAAGAGAAACCTATTGATGTCTAATCTTTGGAAAATCCCTTGTTATTTTGTATTAATTTGTATGTTGTTAACAGCATGTGGAGAATTAACCAATACGGCCGAACAGACTTTTCATCACGCAGATGAAGGGATTGATGCTGCAAACATCTCACCCGATGGCACTTTGGCGGTGATATCGAATTTATCCAATGGCATTAGCGTGTGGGATTTGGCCAAAAATGAAAAACGCTATATCTGGAACCACCAAGGTGAAGGCAATAACTTGGTAGTGAATATTCATATAGCCTTTGATAATAGTTATGCGGTGACGTCTGACCAAGATGCTTTTGCCTTATGGAACTTAGCAAATGGCGAGCCCGAAGGATTTTGGCGCATTGATGAATCGAATATTCGTGATATAGCCGTTGCCAACCAAGGCAATGGCATCCTAGTTGGCCGCAGTAACGGCAAAGTTATGTTTTTCGAACCCCGTACTGGCAGACGCCTTGAGTTTTTGGGTCATACAGAAAAAACTAATAGTGTTGATTTGTCTCCAAATGGTTTTTATGCCTTAAGCGGTGGTAACGATTATGTTGCGTATTTATGGGATACTCGTACAGGGCAAGTTGTCTATAAATTTGATCATCCAAGCCGTGTGACTAAAGTTGCCTTGGATGATGAAGGGCGTTTTGCCTTTACGGCTGACAGTAAACGTGACGCAAGGATCTGGGATTTATCTACAGGCAGGGAAGTCAGTAATTTACGTTATTTCGAGCGCCAGAAAATATTCAGCACGGCAGTTTTTTCTAAAGATGGCAAGTATTTACTAACTGGCTCTCCAGCAAGAAGACTGAATTTGTGGGATGTGCAAAGTGGCGACGAAATTAAAAGCTGGCGAGTGACCCCCAGAGCAGGCAGCCAACCTCAAACCGCCGTTGTTTTTGCCGTAGGGTTTTTAGCAGACAACAAAGTTATATCAGAAAGCAGTAGCGGCTTAGCCGAAATTTGGCCCATTCAGAGTAATTAATATGCAACACATCATCGACGATATTGAACAATTACAAATGAAAGTGGCTTTTCAAGAAGACACTATTGAAAGCCTCAATAAGGCTTTAATTGAGCAGCAAAAACAACTAGAAGATTTACAGTTTGCTTTTAAACGCATACTAAATAAGTTGCAGGCTATCGAACCAAGTAATATGGCGGGAGAACATGAAGAAACCCCACCTCCTCATTATTAGAAAACTGAGCTGTTTTTAGCGCTAACCATCTTCCTTATTACGCTGCATAGGTCTTGTTGTATTTATGATTTTTCAGTCTTTTATCTTTGCAGTTGAAGTGACGCTGCCTATCAGCATTATCATTATTTTGGGGGTAGTGCTAAAACGCATTGGCTGGATCAACGATGAGTTTGCCAATATAGGTGCACGTTTGGTGTTTAACCTCACTTTACCAGCACTCCTGTTTGTCAATATCGCGACCACAGATCTGAGCAGTCATTTCCCTGGCTTGTTAATCGCAGTAGCTGGCAGTGTTATGGTTTTGTCTTTTTTGGCGATGCACTGGCTAGCAGCTTATATACCCACACAATTATCTCGTGGCGCTTTTGTGCAAGGTACTTGTCGTGGCAATATGGCCATTGTTGGTTTGGCTCTAGCCGCCAATGCTTTTGGTAATGACGTATTACCTATCGCTGCCATGTATCTGGCTGCTCTGGTTGTGCCAGTTAATATTTTTTCGATTTTAACTTTGTATTACCACCAGGCCGAATCGCCTTCTGCCAAAGCTGTGGCTAAAAGTGTGCTGACTAACCCTTTAGCTATTGCCATTTTTGTAGCTTTAATCATTGCACTACTGTCAATAAAAGTGCCTGCCGTCATTTTAGATACGGGGCAATATCTGGCTCGCATGACCTTACCCCTAGCGTTACTTTGTGTTGGTGCATCCATCCGCTGGCACGAGTTTAGAGCGTCACGCCTGTTGTATGTAGCAATTGCAGGTAAAATCGCGATCTTGCCTTTGGTGGCCACTGTCATTGGTTATTACTGCGGTTTACGGGGACAAGAACTTGGCGTCTTATATGTGATGAGTGCTGCGCCTACGGCAGCAGCTGCTTACCCCATGGTACGCAGCATTGGTGGTGATTATCATCTAACTGCGGCGATTATTGCCGGCAGTACATTATTTTCGATGTTTACGTCAGCGATTGGTTTGTTTTTGTTGCGCTATTTAGGTTGGGTGTAAGGCGTAAACAGTGATTATTCGGGTTTAAAAACCCCAATTACGCCATTACCACCATGACTGGCGGCACTTACTTTTTTATCTACTTGTGACTCGTGATAATCACAGTGGATACATTCAATTTTTTCAACGTTGTTTTCGAAATACAACATGATGGAATCCATGGCTTTGCACTTAGGGCACACAGCGCCTGCAACAAAGCGTTTTTTTATTTTGTTAGACATGATTAATAAGGTCAATTTGGCTCTTCATCTTGGTATCATACCTAATATTGAATTTGAGTGTTATGAGCAATAGGTAAACATGATCCAATTTTCCGACCTTTCTTTGATGCGCGGCAGCAAGATGTTGCTGCAAGATGTAAACGCGACTGTGTATCCAGGTCATAAAGCGGGTTTGATAGGTGCCAATGGTTGTGGTAAATCCAGTTTATTTGCACTGATCCGAGGTGAATTACATCCCGAGCAAGGTGATTTTGTCATTCCTAAAGATTGGCAAATTGTGTGGGTCGCCCAAGAAACCCCGGCGGTAGAGCGCTCTGCTTTAGATTATGTGATGGATGGCGACCTTCGGTTTCGGGCTTTACAAACTCGCCTAACGGCTGCCGAAGAAAAACATGATGGTGAGCAAATAGCGGTTATTCATGGTTTGCTCGAACAAGCTGGCGCTTATGATATTGAATCTCGTGCGGCAACAATATTGGCCGGTTTAGGTTTTGCTAATGATGTAATGCAAAATTCAGTTAATGCATTTTCGGGCGGCTGGCGCATGCGTCTTAACCTCGCTCAAGCCTTACTATGTTACTCGGATTTACTGCTCCTGGATGAGCCAACCAACCACTTAGATTTAGATGCGGTTATTTGGTTAGAAAAATGGTTACAGCGTTATACCGGCACCTTGTTGCTGATTTCCCATGATAAGTCTTTCCTCGATAGCACGGTTAACGAGATCATCAGTGTTGAGCAGCAAAAATTAGTCAGTTATAGCGGTAATTACGATTCTTATGAAACCCAGCGCGCTGAACGCTTGCGTTTACAAAGTTTGCAGTATGCAAAGCAACAAGATCAAATAGCGCATTTAGAGTCTTTTATTAATCGTTTTGGCGCCAAGGCCAGTAAAGCCAAACAAGCCCAAAGCCGCGTAAAACAACTGGCCAGAATGGAAACCCTACTGCCAGTAATGGCCGACTCTCATTTTACTTTTCGCTTTTTAGCTCCACCTAAATTGCCTAATCCTTTGGTTAAGATGGAGCAGGTTAAAGTCGGTTATGGTGAAAAAGTCATCCTCGAAAAATTACAACTTAATCTAGTGCCCGGTAGTCGCATAGGTTTATTGGGTAAAAACGGTGCGGGTAAGTCAACTTTAATCAAGTTGTTGGCCGGTGAAAACCAAGCGCTACAAGGCAATTATGAAACCTCGGCAGGTTTACGTATCGGCTATTTTGCTCAGCATCAATTAGAGTTTTTACGGGCCGATGATTCACCCTTAGTGCATATTCAACGTTTAGATCCCAAAGCGACCGAACAGAGTTTGCGAGACTTTCTGGGCGGTTTTGGCTTTCGTGGTGACGATGCCATGGCGAAAGTGGCACCCATGTCGGGTGGTGAAAAAGCCCGTTTGGTTTTAGCCTTAACCGTTTATCAAAAACCAAATTTGTTATTACTCGATGAGCCGACCAACCACTTAGATTTGGATATGCGTCACGCCCTTAATATCGCCTTGCAGGGTTTTGAAGGCGCTATGGTTTTGGTGTCCCATGATCGATTTTTATTATCCTCGGTGTGTGACGATTTTTACTTAGTTGACAGTGGTCAAGTTCAGCCTTTTGATGGTGATTTAGATGACTATAAAAACTGGATCTTAAAACCAGAACAAAACGCTAATCACACTGGCGAGACGGTGCTTAAGCCTGAGCGAAAAAACGTTAAACGTCTTGAGGCTGAGTTCAGACAATCGACCCAAGGTTTGCGAAAATCAGTGACTCAGTATGAAAAACGCATGGCTGACTTACATGGCAAATTGGAAAAGTTCGAAGCTGAATTAAGTCATAGTGAAATTTACAGCGCTGAAAATAAAAAACAGCTTAAAGACATTATTACTGAGCAAGCAAAAGTCAAAGGCGAACTGGAAGAAGTCGAGTTGCAATGGCTTGATAGCCAAGAGCAACTTGAAACCATGCAGGCCGAGTTTGACCAAGCACTCATTAGCTAAAGTATTGTTTAATAATATGCCAACAGAGTTGTTACAGCACAAAGGGAAGGTCGTTGTTAGTGACTTTATTGCGCCATGGTGGGCGCGCAATCGTCATGTGCAAACCATCTTTCCACGTTTTTTTCAGAAGCGTGCGGCCTTGAGCTATCGACGCGAAGATTTCAGCCTACCAGACGGTGATAAGGTCAACTTAGTATGGGTAGGTGAGCCGCTCGCAGCCAACGCTTTAGTGGTGATGTTTCATGGCCTCGAAGGCTCAATTGACTCTCATTATTGCCACAACACCGCTGCGTATTTACAGCGCCAAGGATTTGCTGTGGTAGTGATGCATTTTCGCGGTTGTGGTGGTAAGCCCAACTTATTAGCTCGAGCATATCATTCGGGTGAAACCGGCGATGCGTGGACTTTATTAAACTACTTGCAACAGCAATACCCAGATTTACCTAAACTTGCCATCGGTTTTTCACTGGGGGCTAATATGTTGCTTAAGTTGCTGGGTGAAAGACCTGAACAAAGGATTATTCAGGGAGCTATGGCTGTCTCTGCACCTTTGTTGTTAAACGAATGTGCAGACAGTATTAACCATGGTTTTGCGCGGCGATATCAAAAATATTTACTTAAAAGCATGTTAAAAAATCTTAGTTTAAAAATGCAAAGTATTGATTATCGCGGCCTGATTAACATCACCGAAGAGCAAATTCCTAGCATCAAAACTTTTCGAGATTTTGACCAAAATATCACGGCACCTTTGCATGGTTTTAAGGATGCTAATGACTACTATCAACGTTGTAGTGCCTTACCCTTTCTACACAAGATCAAAACGCCAACTCTGATAATTCACGCTAAAGACGATCCCTTTATGAATGAAAATGTGCTGCCTAAAGCCGAGCAACTTTCTGCCTTTGTGCGAGTAGAAGTTAGCGAACAAGGTGGTCATTGTGGATTTATGCAAGGTACACCTTGGTCTCCAGAAATATGGCTACAGCCACGTAGTGCCCGCTTTTTTCAATCCATCTTAGCGTCAAACAATACCGTAAAAAATGAGAAATTATGATCGTTCCAATCAATGAAATAGCCCACGAAACCTTAGTCAATTTGATCGAAGGTTTTGTATTACAAGAAGGTACAGAGTACGGTGAACAGGATGTGAATTTGCAGGATAAGGTGCTGCAGGTCCTCACCCAACTTAAGTCGGGCGAGGCTTTTGTGGTGTACTCAGAACTGCATGAAACGGTCAATATTGTGCCTAAAAATCAGCTTAAGCACAGTGAAGCTGAGGACTAGTGTTTATTCAAAACTAAGTTGAATGACACAGGCACGGTTAAACCAATACTGCTTAAACCTGCTAATTTTTGCAGTACTTCAACACCTTCTTTTAAACCAACGTCAGCGGCGCCAATAAGCACAGGTTGGGCACTGGTCACCACATACTGTTCTTCAATCGTTTTGTTGATCACTAAATCCAGACTCAAGGCTTTGTCTATACCCATTAAACTCAAGGTCGCGGGTAACTGGATACGTAAACTTTGGCCTTTATCCATGGCTAAGACCTTAGCTGGCAAGGTGGCTGATACATGAGCTTTAGGGAAAGAATCCACCTTAAAAAGCTGTTCTTGCATGCGGGTATTGCGAATTTCGATACCGGTTTCTACTGAGCCCAAATTAATATCTAAGGAAAATTTACCGTCTTTTTCCATCGCGCCTTCAATGTTTTTGAAATGATGTATTTCGCTAACATTGAGGTTTTTTGTAGAGATAAAAAAAACACTGGATTGATCGTTATCAACAACAAAATGCGCAAAGACACTAGTGCTTAAAAAACTTAAGGTAAGTAATCCGCTCGCTAAACTTTTTTTCAGGGTTTTCATGGCTGGTTTCCAAGTTGATATTTAACAATTGATGGCCAATCAACATTTTGATCGCCCATCACAATAAAATCGGGATTGGTTACAACTTTACGTTGGTTGTAACTTAAGGGTTCGAAGTCATGGGCTAAAATAGAACCTCCCGCTTCGGCAACAATACATTGTGACGCGCCGGTATCCCATTCACCCGTCACGCCAATACGTAAAAATACGTCGGCTTTTCCTTCGGCAATAAAACAGGCTTTTAATGAGCAACTGCCTAAAGGCAAAGTCTGATAAATACGGTGTTTACTCATGCTATTCATGACTTTTTCACGCGCTTGGCGACGGCTGATCGCAATCATGACCACACCTTGCTCTACGTCATCAAAAGCCCGCACATGGATTTGTTTGTTTTCAGCCGGACTTTCTTTAAAGGCACCATAACCTGTTGATGCAGAGTACAACGTATCACCAGGTGGCCAATAAATGACGCCGATAATCGGTACATTATCTTCGACCAAGGCGATGTTGACCGCAAAGTCGCCGCTACGGGCAACAAATTCTTGAGTACCATCAATGGGATCGATTAACCAATAGCGTTTCCAGTTTTTGCGGGTGGCTAACTTGGCGTTGTCGGTTTCTTCCGACATGATAGGAATATCAGGTGTTTCTTGTTGCAAAATAGCCAAAATAATTTCATTGGCTTTATAGTCTGCATTGGTTACCGGAGAATCATCTTCTTTATGATAGGTGGTAATATTACCGCTATCATAAATCTCCATAATAGCCGCGCCCGCCACTTTTGCCGCGCGTTTGGCGATTTCGAGTAAAGCCGGAATATCGTAATGGGCCATTAGCCTTCCTTTATCCATTTAAGGGTAAGAAACAAAGCGGCAATACACCTTGCTTCAACAAAATCTTCTCTGGCCAGAAGTGTATCTATATCGTTAATTGACCAAGGGATCACTTCCATCGGCTCGGGCTCATCACCAACTAAACTTTCGGCGTAAAGTTTTTTAGCGATGAAAATTTCCATTTTTGCGTCAAAAAATGCCGGAGCCATGCTTACGGTATGCAAAGCGATCAACTCTTGCGCACCATAACCTACTTCTTCTTTTAGTTCACGGTTGGCTGCAACCATGGCAGACTCGCCAGGGTCTATCAAGCCTTTAGGAAATCCAAGTTGATAAGAATGAGTGCCAGCCGCGTATTCTCTGACTAACAAAAACTCATGCTCGTTGATAAAAGGGACTATCATTACTGCACCGCGACCACTGCCCGCCATGCGTTCAAATTGGCGTTTTTCACCATTTGAAAACTCAAGTTCCAGTTGTTCGATTTTAAACAAACCGCTTTGCGCAATCACTTTACGTTGATGAATTTGTGGTAGGGCTTTTTTATTGTCTATTTTGCTCATAGTTAATTCACGTTACTATTGGTTTTAGTCATCAAATTCAGTGTTGTCGTTTGGTCAACATAATGAGTTATCGCTTTTGCACCCACTGTTTAAACAAGAGTCATACCCTTTGTCAAATATTGATTGGAAACAAATTGAAACTGTCCTGCTTGATATGGATGGTACACTGCTAGACCTACACTTTGACAACCATTTCTGGTTGGAGCACTTACCACACAAATTAGCTACGCTTCAAGGTATCTCAGTTGCGGCAGCAAAAGACTTTATGTTGGCTGAATATCATAAGGTTGCAGGCACTATACACTGGTATTGTTTAGACTATTGGAGCGAAAAACTTAAGATCGATATTGTCTTGGCAAAAAGAGAAATCGAACATTTGATCAGTATTCGTCCTGACGCTATCGCTTTTATTGATGCCCTCAAATATTCTGGTAGAGAAGTGATTTTATTGACCAACGCCCACCCAGATAGCTTGTCGCTAAAAGTCGGACATACCCACTTAGATAGCCATATCGATAAATTAATTTCGACTCACCAGTTTGGTGTCACTAAAGAATCACAATTATTGTGGCAAAAATTACAAGCAGACATTCATTTTAACTGCCAGCACACGCTATTTGTAGACGACAGCCTCAGCATACTGCAGGCCGCCCAAGACTTTGGTATTAAACACTTACTTGCTGTGAGTAATCCAGATAGCCAACGGCCACACATCGATACTAAAGATTATGCAGCGGTCTCTGACTATGGATTGCTGCTAACTGACATACTGCAAAATCCGCCGAGGCTTTAAACACGATCAGCAAAGACGATCACGACCTGCGCGTTTGGCTTTAAACAATTGCATATCCGCCTGATTGATCAATTCCATGGGGCTGATATTTTGCAAAGGATCAAATTTGGGAGACATGGCTGCCACCCCAACACTGACAGTGACTCTGTCAGAGCCTGCTCGAGAAGGTGCAGGAATTTTTAGCTGGCGGATATTTTTGAGCAGTGCCTTGGCAACCTTTTTAGCACCGTCTAGTGTGGTATAAGGCAATAACAAAACAAACTCTTCACCACCATAACGGGCAGCAAAATCCTCTTCACGGTATTTGCTTTTAGCAATAGTCGACGCCACCAATTTCAAACATTCATCACCTTGGATATGGCCAAATTCATCGTTGTAAAACTTAAAATGATCGATATCTATCATTAACAAACCGATAGAATGCCCTGCTCTAATCGCTGCATGCCAGACACGGTTTAAGGTGGTATCTAGTTGCATACGATTGGCCAAGCCCGTTAAACCGTCAGTACTGGAAACATGTTCCAGCATTTTTTGGTGTTCAACTAAGCCCATGTGATTACGTACACGTGAAAGCAGTATTGGTGGCAGCGTTGCGCGGCTGATGTAATCAATCGCTCCCGCCTCAAGGCACATTTGCTCTTCATCGGCAGTGGCATTGTCAGCCAGCAAAATAATGGGGATATGTCGGGTTATTGGATTGTTTTTTACTAAGGCACAAAGTTCGGAGCCAGATATCAATGGGCTGTTAACGGCACAAAGTATTAAGTCAATATCCATATCAAAAGCGCTATTTGCTGCGTGTTTGCCATCCTGCGCTACTTCAATGTTATATTCGTGACTAAACATGCGACGCAAAGTTGCTATTTGTTGTTTATCAGCATCGACCAACAATAAAGTAGAACGGGGCAATGTATAGCCTGTTGTCATAACATCCCTGATTTAAAACCTTAACCATACCGACATCTTATATTAGTAAACTGCGTTTAATCGACCTGTTTTTTACTTTTTCGCTCAATTATTAAACAGCGTCTTGTTTTGGTCGTATTATAATGAAGGCCGTTTTGTGCAGATATATGCTGGCAACATTGCTATGCTGGCTTAAATGACTCATGATGCGCAGCTCGCTGTATCCCGTGTTTTGTCGAGGAATTCTGTTTGAAAACTTTTGTTTGTCAATGTGGCAATAAACTACATTTTGCCAACAGCCAATGTGTAGTTTGTGGTTTATTATTGGGCTTTTTACCCGATGATGTGCAACTAAGTGCTTTCACTCGTAATCGTTTTGACAATTTGCAAGCTTCCAGTAACGGCCGGATATATCGTCAATGTAAAAACTACACTGATTACAATGTCTGTAACTGGATGATCCCCTTTGATGAAACTCATGACTATTGTCAGGCCTGTCAGCTTAATGAAGTCATTCCCAATCTAGATATTGAACACAACAAACGGCTTTGGTATCGCTTAGAACAAGCCAAACGTCGTTTACTATATACCTTGTATAAACTCAAACTGCCTGTAGTGAATCGTCGCGACGAACCTCTTACTGGGCTGGGTTTTGAGTTTTTAGAGGATCAAGTCAAAGATGAATTTGGCAATGAGTTAACGGTTAAAAATTACGTTAATACTGGTCACCACGCAGGCATCATTACCATCAATGTGAATGAAGCCCAGCACAGTTCTCGCCTACAAATACGTGAAAGCCTAAATGAAAATTACCGCACTTTAATTGGGCATTTTCGTCACGAGTCTGGTCATTATTATTGGGATAGGTTCATTAAAAACAGTTCTCAACTTGAGCCTTTTCGTGCTTTATTTGGTGATGAACGTATAGACTATTCACAGGCCATGCAAGATTATTATGCTAATGGACCAAAACAAAACTGGCAGAATGTATGGGTAACAGCCTACGCCAGTATGCATCCGTGGGAAGATTGGGCTGAAACCTGGGCCCATTATCTGCACATGGTGGATACTCTTGAAACGGCCAGTGATTTTGATTTTAGTGTATCGGGTAACAAGGTAGCCAACCCCTTGGTTGCCAGTGGTCAGCACGACCAAGTGTACACTGCCACCAGCTTTACTCATTTGTTTAATGACTGGTGTAGACTAACCGCGGTATTAAATGGCTTAAATAGAAGTATGGGCTTAGATGATGCCTATCCTTTTGTCATCCCTATCAGCGCGCTAGATAAATTACGTTTTGTACATCAAGTGGTATTACAGAATGACGATGTTTATCAGCAACGTCATAGCTAATTAACCTGCCCATAGTCCAGGTTAATTTAGCTATTTTGCCGATGGTTTTTCCCAATCAAAGCGCGGCAATTTATTAAACGCGCGCTTTAAACCTTCATTCCAATGCTTCTGTACCGATTTATACATCACACTGTTGTTACTCAGTGAAGTACGGTAAGGAGCTTCGATCACGTTGTTGCTATGAATGGCCAATTCTATCGGAGGACCCACCGATATATTACTTCTGATGGTTGAATCTAAAGAGACGATGGCACAACGTGCGGCGTCCTCTAATGAGGTATTAGCACTGACAATGCGGTCTAGTATGGGTTTACCGTATTTATTTTCGCCAATTTGCAAATAAGGCGTTTCTGTAGACGCGGTAATGTAGTTACCCTGAGGGTAAATCAAAAAGATCTCACAGGGTTGACCGGCAATTTGTCCACCTAGGATAAAACTCGATTCAGAACTAGCCTTGGATTTCTCCATGGCTTCAGCATGTTGCTTTTGTTCTTTTTGACTCAGTTGGCCGATGTACTTGGCTACTTCATGTAAATATTTACCCTTACATAAATTAAACTCTGCATCAGGATCATTAAGATCGGTCTTAATCGCATTAATCACTGCTTGAGATGTAGCTAAGCTGCCAGAGGTTAATAATACTAAACTGCGATTTTGTGGAAAGACAAAAGTGGTCATTTTACTGTAGGTCGCCACATAATCGACCCCAGCATTAGTGCGCGAATCAGAAGCAAACACTAAACCTTTATTTACGCTAATTGCTAAACAGTATGTCAACGCTACTCTCTCACTGCACTATAGTTGGGCTTATTCATTTAAGGGGAACGAAAGAATGACCCAAAATTGATCATCTAGAGACAGCATTTTGTCTCTGCTCCACTAGAATTACAAATAATATTTTTGGCATGAAAGCAGCTTTAAAACAATTCTGTTGTCCGTATACTAGATGTTCAAATAACCAGCAAGGGGTTCCAATGGCTATTCGATGGGGAAATTATAAAGTAGCAAATCTGCATGACGAGCTACTGCGAGCTAGTGGTAAACCAAGAGCCTATGCAGATGATTTGTGTAGCTATTTGCGAGACTTATCTGACGCAGAGATTATTGAATATAAAGCCGCTGCAGATTCCGCCATTCATGTCATGGGTATCACGTTTCGGGTCTACAATGACGAAGAAGGTTCGATAGATCGTGCTTGGCCCTTTGATATTATTCCTAGGCTCATTGATAAAAAAGAATGGGTAGATATTGAAATTGGTTTAAAACAACGTGTTAAAGCCTTAAACATGTTTATTGATGATTTATACAATGCCCAAAACATCATCAAAGATGGCATTTTTCCCGCCGACCTATTGGATAAATCCAAAAACTTCCTCCTTGAATGCAAAGGTTTTAGCCCGCCATTAGGGGTGTGGGCGCACATCTGTGGCTCTGACTTAGTGCGTGATAATCAAGGCGTGGTTTATGTACTGGAAGACAACCTCAGAGTACCTTCTGGGGTATCTTATATGCTGGAAAACCGTCAGGTGATGAAACGAGTTTTCCCAGAAATGTTTGAAAAACTCAACATACTGCCAGTAGATGATTATCCTTCTGACCTTTACGACATGTTGGCAGCCATGTCACCTAGAGACATTGCCGAACCAGAAATCGTGGTACTCACTCCCGGCATTTATAACTCAGCCTACTTTGAACATGCTTATTTAGCCCAGCAAATGGGCGCAGAGTTAGTTGAAGGTAACGATTTAGTGGTCGGCGATGATGATTGTGTTTATATGCGTACCATCAATGGCCTCTCGCGGGTTGATGTGGTTTATCGGCGCATAGATGATTGGTTTCTTGATCCAGAAGTATTTAATCCAGAATCAACTCTAGGCGTACCAGGCATCATGCGGGCTTGGAAGGCGGGCAATGTTGCTCTTGCCAATGCACCAGGTTCAGGAGTTGCTGATGATAAAGTGGTGTATGCCTTTGTGCCTGACATTATTAAATATTATCTAAATGAAGAGCCCATTTTACCCAACGTGCCGACTTATAAATGTGTAAATGAAAAAGAACGTGAGTATGTATTAGAAAACATTGCTTCTATGGTGGTCAAACCGGCCAATGAGTCTGGCGGTTACGGCATGTTAATTGGCCCACACTCTAATGCCAAAGAACATGAAAAATTCCGTAAATTAATCCAAGAAGACCCACGCAATTATGTGGCGCAACCGATGTTAATACTGTCTACAGCACCGACTATGGTAGATACCAAAGTAGAACCTCGTCATTTGGATTTACGTCCTTTTATCCTCAGTGGTAAAGACGTCAAAGTGACCACAGGAGGCTTAACCAGAGTCGCGATGATAAGAGGCTCCACGGTTGTGAATTCTTCACAAGGTGGTGGCAGTAAAGATACCTGGATCGTTGATATGGAGGGATCTTAATTATGTTATCAAGAGTCGCCAATAACCTATGTTGGATGGGAAGATATTTGGAGCGTGCTGAAAATACCGCACGTTTGATTAATGTTAATTCTAATTTATTGTTAGATTTACCGAGAAGTATCTCCTTGGGATGGGAGCCCATAGTCGATATTTTGTCGTACCGAGAACTGTTTTATTCCACTCATAAAGAGGCCGTTGAACGTAATGTGATTAACTTTATGGTTGCCGATCAAAAAAACCATGGCTCAATCATTAGCTCTTTAAGCGCAGCGCGCGAGAACGCTCGCACAGTTCGCGAGATTATTCCAAGAGAGTCGTGGGAACGAATCAATGAGCTCTATTCCTATGCTAAAGAAAACTGTCAAAAAGCCCAGGCTAGACGCTCACGTTACGGTTTTTTGAGTGAAATAATTCAGTCAAATCAAACTATTACCGGCATATTAGCGGGAACTATGACCCATGATGAGGGTTATGAATTCTTGCGTATTGGGCGTAATTTAGAAAGAGCCGACATGACCACTCGCATCATTGATGTGCGTTCAGCCTCATTATTGCAAGATACTGAAACCTCACAGTCGGCCTTTGAAAACATTCAGTGGATGAGTGTGCTCAAGTCACTGACTGCGTATCAAATGTATCGACGTGAAGTGCGTTTACGTATCCGTCGTCCAGACGTCCTAAAATTTTTATTATTAGAAGATAGATTCCCTCGTTCCTTATTACATGCATTGCGACAAGTCGAACATTGTTTAAAAACCTTACCAAATCATGAAGAAATTATCATGCAAATCCGGGTAGTTGAAACTCAACTATTGGATGCCAATCCACAGAGCTTAATTCAGGAAAAACTGCATGAGTTTATTGATGATATGCAACTTGGTTTAAATACCATTTTTGACAAAATCAATCAGACCTATTTTTTCCATACTTAATACCGTCATGGTGACTTTCATACTGGAAAACGATGCCACATAAAATAGAGTTAGCTGTTACGCCTTTTGGCACTGAACTTGGCACCGCCCCCGGCGGTGTCATTTCATATTCCAGTGATTATGATTCCGCCGATCCCAATATTTATCCCAATCGAAGTGCTTATCGCAGTTACTATGATGGCATTTATATGGGGTATAAATGGCAATGTGTGGAATTTGCCCGTCGTTGGTTGTACATCAACCAAGGTTATATCTTTAATGATGTATCTATGGCCTATGAGATTTTTAATTTGCGCTCGGTACGCGAGGTTGCCACCAATGAACTTTTACCCTTGCAAGCTTATAAAAATGGCGCCCAGCGTCACCCAGAAGTAGGCAGTTTACTCATTTGGGAAGAAGGTGGAGAGTTTGTTAATACCGGCCATGTGGCGATTATTACCCAAGTTAGCGATGACTACGTGCGTATTGTTGAGCAAAATATGGATTTTGTCGTCTGGCCAGAGGGGCGAGATTACTCCCGTGAGATTAAAGTCAAAATAGGCCGTGAAAACGATTTTTGGATCGAATGTTCGTTTAGTGATGCAACCATACTAGGCTGGATGATCCAAACCGATGATACAAGTCATGGCGAAATTTTAGAGCCAGAACAGCAAGAGTTATTTAACTTAAAACCTGCCACTGCACATTCGTCGCCACAAGCCTTAAAACCGTGGTTAAATATTGCCAATGATGATGAAGCTGCCTATGTGGATATGATGCAAGGCCATTGGCTTACCTCAGTTGCAGAAGACCATTTAAATTATTACTTGTTATCACAAACGGCTCAGGAAGCCCTGGAGTCTGCCACCGATGAGTTACACGGTTTATTTATGCATGCCACTGAATATGTGTTGCAGCATGACGAGTTAGTCGAGTCTTTTGGTTTGCCTGCATCCATTTTACCGCGTATCCGCCAGTCTTGGGATAACCGCCTCAATCAATTGATCACCAGCCGTTTTGATTTTTCGATGTCAGATAAGGGGCTGAAAGTTTACGAGTACAACTGTGACTCCGCCTCTTGTTATATGGAAACCGGCAAGGTGCAGGGTAAGTGGGCTAAACATTTAGGCCTAAAACATGGTGAAGATGCGGGCTCTACGCTATTTGCAGAGCTCGTTAAAGCGTGGCGCGAAAGTGAAGTAGAAGGTTTGGTTCATGTATTACAAGATACCGATCCGGAAGAGGACTACCATGCCCTATTTATGTTGTCTGCCATAGAAGCGGCAGGTCATAAGTGTGAGCGAGTTGTCGGTTTAAGCTCACTCAGTTGGAATGAACAAGGCGACATCGTCGATGTTAATGGCAACAAGGTTAAGTGGGTATGGAAAACCTGGGCATGGGAAACCGCCCTAGATCAACTGCGTACAGAGCAAGATGCACAACAAACCATCAGCGATAAAATTCGCCCCCCCGGAAGTGTGCCAAATTTAAGTGATGTATTACTCAGAAAAGAAATCATGGTGTTTGAACCACTCTGGACCCTTATACCAAGTAACAAGGCTATATTGCCAATTCTTTGGTCACTATTTCCAAACCATCCTTTATTATTGAACACCAGCTTTGAACTTAGTCCAGAGTTAGAAGCAAGTGGCTACGTGGTTAAACCCATAGTGGGTCGCTGTGGGGCTAACATTCAACTTATTGATAAAAACAACAAGGTGTTAGCTGACAAAGGAGGTGCTTTTGCTGATCGGACACAAATATATCAACAGCTTTTTGCCCTACCTAAAGTAGGCAAATATTATGTGCAAGTGTGCACTTTTACCGCCGCAGGTAATTATGCCGGTAGTGGTGTAAGAGTCGATAGCTCGATGATTATTGGCAAAGACAGTGATTGTATGGCGTTAAGAATTGACGATGATTTATCATTTTTAGATACGTAAGGAATTGCAGTGGGTAGTAGCACAGAGACTTTAGGCAAATTGACAAATCAATCACACGACTTACCAGAGTCTTTTATTGAGTTATTACGCACCTTGATACGTAGCCCAAGTGTAACGGGAGCAGAGCATTCTTTTTTTCGGGTACTGCAACGGGAATTGGAAGAGCGTGGCGCCAAGGTCACATGGTACGAAGGTCTGCTGGTGGCGCAAGGCAACAAACCCGATTCACGCATGTTTTCAGCCCATATCGACCGCCATGGTTTGGTTTGCACAGGTCCAAACGAGTTTCAATATGCCGCTTTTGTAGCAGGGGCACGTTCTGATTTATTAGGTAACTCGGTAAGTGAGTCACTGATGCAAAAAATCGTCAATCGCTTTGATGCTGAAGGAGTATATGCCTTTGAGCCCTGGTCGGGAGCCTATCGCGGTTGTGGCAAAATTAAAGGAGCCTATATCTGTGAGTTTCGGAATAACTTAATCTTTCAAGTCGAAGGCTTAGAGCACTTAGTTGCCGGCACCCCAGTAGCCTTTACCGATAAACTCACCATTACTGATCAAGCCTTGGTTGGCCAGTTGGATAACGTATTAACAACTGCAGCCTTAGTACATTTGTTTGAGGGTGGATTTCAGGGTACAGCGTTTTTTACCGCCCAAGAAGAAGCAGGGAAAAGCTGGCGCTATTTGCTTGAATGGTTCAGACGTTTTGGCGGCTCAACCAATAAATTGATTGTGGTAGATACCAGTCCGTATCCAGACTTACCCACTGCTAAACAACAGCAGTTAGTATTGCGTAATAAAGATGCCAACGCTGATTTTAATCCCCAGCTCAATCAGACCTTGGTTGAAATCTGCCAACGTTTGGGTATCACTTACCAATTTAAAGACGAATACGTTGCTGCTCAACATCTTATTCAAGAGCAAAAAGGTGAGCCATTGTCTTCTTTTGGTTCAACGGAAATGGGGCGAATTATCGCGGCTTCGAACGGCTTGGTAGACGGTACAACCTTGCAGATACCATCAAGTGGTTATCACACTATGTCTGAGTCAGCGCCACTGGAATCTGTGCAGGCATTTTTAGCCCTGATGCAAGAATTAGCTCATAGTTAGCGGCATAATATATACCCAAACAACCTGAAGATGCAGGATTCAGGTTGTTTGAGTAAATATGCTCAAAGCTCTCATGGCTCAATTAAATTTTTTATTGATTAATAAGGGTTTTCTGGCTTTTTAAGCTAATGTTTTTTACTTATTAGATGATAAAACCAATATATCTATTTTTGTTTAACTTGAAGTGTTGAGGCGAAATATGAACATCAGAACAAAAATGCTCATCTCACTGTGCGTGACCATCGGCTTTACTTTATTAGCCATATTGTCCGAAATGGTTGCAGTCAGTAAAAATAATCAACAAGTTGAAGCCGCACGTATACGCTATTTATCCTTTAACCTTGCTGACGAATTTCGCCATGCTTCGATGGATTTAACCCGTTTAGCTCGTACTTATGTCGCCACGGGCAACAAAAAATATTTTGATGATTATTTTACAATTGTAGACTGGCAGGGTGGTAAAACTCCGCGCCCTTCAAGCGTTAATGCTGAGCTTTATCCGGATCAGAGAAAATCGCAAACAGACATCATGCTGGCATTAGAGTTTTCCTCCAAAGAGCTGGAACTGATGGCGCAAGCCGCCAAATATTCAAGCGAGCTAGTCAATACTGAAACGCAAGCGATGGAATCGATTCGGCAAAACAAGTTGGTGAATGGGCCTTTTGAGCCTAAACAAGGTGAAAATGTTAACGAGTTTGCTCTGCGTATTTTGTTTGATGATAACTACCATGACGAAGTGACTAAAATACTGGCACCAGTTAATCAGTTTTTTCAAGCTCTGGATAAACGTACTGCTGAGCAACTCGAAGAAGCTCGCAGCGCTGCGAGCTTTTGGCTTAATACCGCCTCTACCTTACAAATTTTATGTGGTTTAGTGATTGTTGGACTTACGTGGTTTATGTTGCAGTATCTTTTCAGCCCCTTACGCAACGTAGTTGATACCTTTATGGCCGTCGATATGGGCAATGGAGATATCAATCTGGCCTTACGTTTAGATGAAGATGGCCAACCTGAGATGTCTGCACTAGCTCAAAATTTTAATTTAATGACTAAAAGCATCAAAAACTTGCTGGAAAAATTTAATAAATCTATCAAGGATCTTAACTCTTCTTCATCGACACTCCATAGTATTGCAAGCACGACCAATGCCTCGGTAGACAAACAAC
Source organism: Paraglaciecola hydrolytica (assembly GCF_001565895.1). Classification (GTDB taxonomy): domain Bacteria; phylum Pseudomonadota; class Gammaproteobacteria; order Enterobacterales; family Alteromonadaceae; genus Paraglaciecola; species Paraglaciecola hydrolytica. The sequence continues at coordinate 824,302 of NZ_LSNE01000003.1, read as the reverse complement.
AAGATAGCCTGGATCAAATCGCCACTGCTGTGCACCAAATGGTCGCTACCGTGCAAGATGTGACACGCAATGCGGCGGAAGCGTCAACCTCTGCCAGTCAATCTGATCAAGAAGCCAGTATGGGTTTGACTATTGTTGCCCAAGCTATTGCGAGCATGGAGCAATTAGCCCGTGAAATCAGTTCGGCCTCAGAGGCCATTGAGCATGTAGAAAAAGACAGTAATACTATTTCGACTATCTTGGACGTCATCAAAGCCATCGCCGAACAAACCAATTTATTGGCGTTAAACGCTGCAATTGAAGCGGCACGCGCAGGTGAACAAGGGCGAGGTTTTGCAGTCGTGGCCGATGAAGTACGTAACCTTGCTAAACGCACTCAAGACTCTACTGCCCAAATCCAAAGCATGATCAGCAGTTTGCAACTTAACTCCAAAAAAGCTGTGGATGCCATGAGCAGCAGCAGTAATCAATCGAGTATATGTGTAGAAAATACCGGTAAAGCGGGTGAATCTTTAAAAAATATTTCAAGCCGCATTGCTGCTATTTCCGATATGAATACTCAAATTGCAACCGCTACCGAAGAACAAGGTGTGGTAGTGGAAGAGATCAGTCGTAACATTCACGTCGTACTACAAGAAGTTCAGCAATCTTCTGCTGCCGCTAAAGAAACCGCCAGAAACAGTGACGGCATCAAACGTGTGGCAGAAGAGCTTGGTATGATGGCGAAAAAATTCAAACTTTCTTAAACTAACATTAGCAGAATGACGAGGCGGGGCTCACACGCCCCTACTCTGCTAAAAAATCATTTAAAGATTGCAGGTGAGACGTTAAGATAAATCAAACTTTTTGCCTGATCCTAGACATTGATACTCTCCACAGCCCAACAAATACTCAGCAAGATATTAACACCTTGCACTTATGAACAGTTTTTCAGCGATATAGTGAGTCGTCGGCCTTTTGCTTTGTTAAGTGGACAGTCTCCAGAGCGTGCATCAATGCTGGGCAGCGATCCTAAAAAAGCCATCTTGGGTGAGTTTGAAAAATATGCCCATACACTGACTTGCCATATTCATACTCCCAAAGTACCACCGCCTGTGGCACGCAAAGTAGCCAATGCTGAGGCTTTTCAAGCGCTGATCAGGGAATACCACGAGCGTGGTTACACAGTAAGGCTACCAGAAGTCATAGATATTGCTCCACAGCTATCTGAATTTACTCGTGCCTTAGAGTTTATTTTTGAGAAACCCGTCGGTGTAGTGATTTTCTGGAGTGAGGCGGGAGCTGCCGCCCCTGTGCACCATGATGAAATTGATGTCATCGTCGTCCAGATAACCGGCACTAAACGATGGTTTATTTCCGATGAACCAGCAACTCTGCCCAATGTCTGGAAAGGTATAGGTGAGGGGCCACCGCCACTAGGACGTTATACAACTTATGACGTAGAACCTGGTGATTTACTTTATGTACCACGAGGTACCGCCCATACTGTGCAATCCACGAGCGAATCTATTCATCTGTCGATTGGTTTTGTACCTGTCACTGTACGCGATGGTTTAAATGCTGTATTGGATCATATGGCTGATTTGGATCGAAATATAAGAAGCAATATAGGCTTACGCGCGGACAATGTATCAGGCGGACAAGACCAAAATGCCATTTTTGAGCAAATTAGGGCTGGACTTAAAAAGTTAAGTGAGCAATGCCAAACAGACGAGTTTATTTTGCAAGCAATGGCCAAACGGCGTTCACGTATGGTTTACGATTTACCTAAATTAAAATCGGACAAAACAACGTCAACCATTCATGTTAATAGCAAGATTAAACACAATCCGCTTTCTATTTCACAGTTGATCGGCACTGCCGATATCCTAGACTGGTGCCAACCTGCAGAGAAAATTTTGATCCACCCTGGGGCAGAACAAGCCTTACGTTTTATTGCAGCCAATGTTGAATTTAAGGTGATGGATATCCCTGGGGAGCTGGGTGATGATGTGCGTATTGCACTGGTAAGTCGTTTAATTACCAGCGGCTTTCTGCAGGCTAAATAAATGCCACACAGGCCAGCAAGCTGAATGTAACACTATCCTGTTATCCGCCTAGCTAGCTCAAGCCTCGGTTTTTGCGCTTCCAGTTTACGAATGTAATCAAGTAAGTAGGGGTTATCTTCGGCAAAATCTGCGGCATTAATATTAGTATTATTGAGATAAAATATTTTACGTTGTTTGGTTTGCATCATGCTTAGAGCCCTATTAAAATAGCGCTGAAACAGTTTGTCAAATTGCCCACTGTCACTGGCTTTTTTTAACCCAAACATTAAACGCTCAGTTAAAGCAGGTTGCTTTTTACTTACAAAAAAATAGCTCGGCAAATATGTATACACCGCAATGTTATCTGCAATGCTAAGTTCAGGCATAGTCTGACGATAGACCTTGTGCTCGGCTTCAATTTCGTAAACTCCACGCATTAATAACTGGAATCGATCAGCTTCTAACATCGGAAAAAGTGTCTCATAGGTTGAGCCATACATAACGCTAAACCCATTGTCTTCTAATATTTTAGCGGTTGACCAACCTCGCCCCTGGCCTATTACTTGGCTCCGCAGATCAGTCAATGAATTAATGTCAGCTAGTTTGTTTTGTTGGGCTTGATGAGCAAAAAACATGCGGTAGCTTGCTAAACCTTTCATGATGGGAAAGTGCACAACATCGGCTTTTTCTAACCATGCTGGCAAAGGCATTGATACTGCAACAGACAACCACTCCCCTTTTTCTAATTCTAATAATTGGCGTCCAACAACGGTTTGATACTTATGTTGCACTATTTTAAAGGGGCCAAATTTTTCTGCCGATAGCGTAAGGGCTAAGTTTAATAACTCATCAGCATAAAGCCGATGGTCACTTGGCCTTTCCATTAATGGAATATTGACCAGAGTTACCGCATTAGATAAGTCAGCTGCTTTTATAGGCCAAGACATCCAGAGTAAACTGGAAAATATAAGTACTTTCACATTTTTAAATGACCGGATCATCGCAGCTGTATCGTTATTGTTCAAAAGAGTTTCACAAAACTGAGTCAAATTTTTATACACCATTCCACAGAGCTTTACTAGGCCACAGTGTACGTAAGTCATTTTAAATAGACCAATATTCGCTCAGCATTGCTTGTGCTGATTGCTGTGTTAATCTGAGAAAATACACTCAAACAGCACTCCTCTATAGGGTTGCCACAAAAATTAAAGGAAAAATATGAAAGTACTTACCGGTTTTTCGTTTGGCTTATTAATGGCAATGTACAGTTGTACTGGTTTAGCCGCTGACAACCAACTGACTAAACAAGAACAAAACGAAGGCTGGCAGTTGTTATTTGATGGCAGCGATCTTTCGCAATGGCGCAATTTTAAACAACAAAGTTTACACCCTGGCTGGACAACTGACAGTGGCACACTCAAGTTAAGTGCGCCGGGTGCGGGGGATATTCTCACTAAGACCAGCTACAGCAATTTTGATTTAAAATTAGAGTGGAAAATCGCTGAAGGTGGCAATAGTGGCATTCTAATCATGGCAGACGAAAGTGGTAAATACGTTTATTCTCACGCGCCAGAAATTCAAATTTTAGACAATGAGCGCCACTCTGATAATAAAATTGATTCTCATAGTTCTGGTTCTTTATATGACATGGTCGCCTCCCCTTCTTCGAGCTTTAAACCCGCTGGAGAGTGGAATCAGGTGCGTATTCGTTTACAAGATAATCATTTGCAGATTTGGCAAAATGAGGTCATTACCACCAGCATAGTTATTGGCAGTAGCACTTGGGACAAACTGATTGCCAACAGTAAATTTGCCACTTGGGAGGGTTTTGGTACAGGCAAACAAGGCCATATCGGTTTGCAAGATCATGGTGATGTTGTGTGGTTTAAAAATATCAAAATCAAGGAGCTAAACTAATGGCCTTACTTAAGCACGATGTCATCATTGTTGGCTCCGGAGCAGGTGGCGCTATGGCGGCTTATGAGCTAACCAAAGCGGGTATTCAGGTTCTTTTACTGGAGGCCGGCCGTGATTACGACCCTTTAACTGAAACCCCGATGTTTCATCGTAATGCCGATGCGCCTCTGTTGGGCTCAGGTAATGTTGATAAAGACTTTGGTTTTTATGATGCCACCGTTGACGGTGGCTGGACTGTGCCAGACGAACCCTATACCAGTGCCGAAGGAAGTGATTTTATGTGGTGGCGCTCGCGTATGTTGGGTGGCCGCACTAATCACTGGGGTCGTTATTCACTGCGTTTTAGTGAACATGACTTTAAAGGTAAAAGCCGCGATGGTTTAGGTGCAGATTGGCCCTTTGAGTATAAGGATATTGCCCCTTGGTATGATAAAACCGAAGCACTTGTTGGTGTGTGTGGCACCAATACAGGTTTAGATGATATGCCGGACTCTGCTCCAGGAGTATTACAGCCACCCCCCAAACCCAGAATCCCCGAATTGTTGGTGGCGGCGGCGGCGAAAAAGCTCGGCATACCTCTGGCACCCATGCACCGTGCCGTTTTAACGCAGCCTTTAGATAATCGTGCTAAATGTTTTTATGCCAGCCCTTGTGGTCGTGGTTGTTCCATAGGTGCTGCTTTTCAAACTACTACATCATTACTGCCCATGGCTAAAGCCACCGGTAAACTTGAAGTGATCACCAATGCCATGGTGAGAGCGATAGATACTAATGCAGAAGGCAAGGTGACAGGCCTAAGTTATATCGATAAAACTACCGCTACTGAACATAAACTCAGTGCCCGTGTAGTGATCCTTGCGGCCAGTGCTTGTGAGTCTGCGCGTTTGTTGCTCAATTCAAAAAGCCCTAAACATCCCCAAGGTTTAGCCAATTCAAGCAAACAAGTTGGGCGTAATTTGATGGATTCAACCGGCGCAGGTATCGGAGCGCAAATTCCATTATTACGCAATAGACCGCGCTATAACGAAGATGGCCATACCGCCAACCATTTGTTTGTGCCGTGGTGGGGGCATGAGGCACAAGCACGTGGTGAATTGAATTTTCCCCGAGGTTATCACTTTGAAATTGGCAGTGGTTTTAGCGCACCAGGCTCTTGGGTTTCAGGCAATTTTCAAGGTTATGGCAAAGCATTAAAAGACGAAGCAAAAGCCAATTATGGTGCTTCAGTCAGTTTTGCCTTACGGGGTGAAATGTTACCAAACGATGATTGTTACATGGAAATCGACGACCAAGTCAGCGATAAATGGGGCATTCCAGTAGCTAAGTTTCATTGGCGTTGGTCACAACATGAAATCAATCAGGTTGCTCATGGATTACAAACCGCTAAAGACATATTAACCACTATGGGTGCTGAAGTAGGTGAACTGCCAGAGCCTGAAAAAGCCATTCTCAAAGGTGGGCAAATTATCCATGAAGTAGGTACCACTCGTATGGGCGAATCACCACAAGATTCGGTGACCAATCAATGGGGCCAGACTTGGGATTGCGCCAATTTGTTTGTCATGGACGCCGGCGTATTTGCCTCTAACCCCCACAAAAACTGCACCTTAACCATCATGACCTTAGCCATGCGTAATGCCAACTGGTTAGCTGGGCAAATTCAACAAGGAGTGCTCTAAGATGAGTGATAATCAACCCAATAGTAAAGCTTATCACTACTTGCCTACCATGAGTCGCCGCGACTCACTTAAGTGGTTAAGTGTTTTGGCGGCCAGCGCAGTATTACCGGGCGTGGTGGCTTGCACTCCCAATTCAACTTCTATTACCTCATCTGTTGTAGGCCATTGGCCAGATTTAAAGCTTACGCCAATTAGTAGTGTTGGTTATGGCAAAGATCCCAATTTAATCATTCCACCCCGCTCTGCCTGGCCACGCACCTTAAACGCAGAACAACTGACTTTAGTGGCCATGCTCTCTGATATTTTGGTACCTCGGGATGGTGATATTCCCTCGGCCAGTGAAGTTAATGTGCCTGATGTTATTGACGAGTGGGTCAGTGCTCCGTATGAAAGACAACAGAACGACAGGCCCAATATACTCAATACCCTAGCCTGGATAGATGACGAAGCGGCTTTGCGTTTTGGGCAAAAATTTGTCGCCTTAAAAACCGAGCAACAGTTTGCCATTATGGATGATATTGCCTATCAGACTGAGCAAACACCTAGTGAATTTAGCCGTATAGCGGGTGCTTTTAGCGTTTTCCGCCAACTGGTTTTAGCCGCGTTTTTCTGTTCGCCGCAAGGCACTAAAGAGATTGGTTATTTAGGTAACGTGCCAATCGCCGGTGATTATCCCGGCCCCAGTGACGAGGCCTTAGCCCACTTGGATGAAATATTGAATAAACTTGGCTTAAGTGATTATGTCTATACTGAGCAAAGCTAAACAGTCACATTGTGGCTGGAAGGTAGCATTAAACGGCTACCTTTTGGTTTGACAATTCAGCGGATGAAACCCTTATTTACACCACAGATGTATCCCATTTAGCGCTTATGTTAGGCTAAGGGTAATTTAGATTTATAAGAGACTCGTCAATGTCCGTATTTGCCCAAACTTATCCTCAGCATATTCAAGAATTACAAAACCGTACCCGTCATGCCCTAGAACGTGAAGGTATTGATGGCCTGATCATTCATTCTGGCCAAGGCAAACGAATGTTTCTGGACGACAATAACTATCCTTTTCATGTCAATCCGCAGTTTAAAGCTTGGCTGCCGGTGGTGGATAACCCCAATTGCTGGTTGATAGTTAATGGCACGGATAAACCCAAATTAGTATTTTATCGACCCAAAGATTTTTGGCACAAAGTGCCAGCCGAACCAAGCGATTTTTGGGCTGAGCAATTTGATATCGTATTTCTTACGCAAGCTGATGCCGTTGAAAAACACTTACCTTTTGATAAAAGCAAATATGCTTATATTGGTGAATTTATTGAGGTAGCAAAAGCCTTAGGTTTTGAACTGGTTAATCCTGATCGTGTCATGCACTATTTACATTATCAACGCGCCTATAAAACCGATTACGAATTGCACTGCATGCGTGAAGCTAATCGCCTAGCGGTTGACGGTCACCGAGCGGCAAAAATTGCGTTTGAACAAGGCTTGAGTGAGTTTGAAATTAATTTAGCTTATCTGTGTGCAGTGGGTCAGGGCGAAAACGAAGTGCCCTATAACAATATTATTGCCCTCAACGAAAACGCGGCTATTTTGCACAATATGCAAGTTGATAAACAAGCTCCTGCTGATAGCCGTTCATTTTTGATTGATGCTGGAGCGAGTTGTAAGGGGTATGCCGCCGATATTACCCGTACATATAGTGCAAAGTCAGGTCAGTTTGCCGAGTTAGTTCAAGCTATGCATCAGGTCACATTGAACTTGGTTGATATGCTTAAGCCCGGTGTAGTTTATAGCCAAATCCATATTGAGGCTTATCGCCAAATCGCTGGTTTGTTATCGCAATTTGGTGTCGTTAATCTGGCACCAGATGACATAGTCGCGCAAAAAATTGTTAGTATCTTTTTCCCTCATGGTATTGGCCACTTTTTGGGTTTACAAGTGCATGACGTTGCAGGACATGTGGCAGATGATTGGGGCACACCTAATCCTCCACCAGCAGAACATCCATTTTTACGCACAACACGAATTATCGAAGCCCGTCAGGTATTCACCATTGAACCAGGTCTGTATTTTATCGATAGTTTGTTGGCCGATTTAAAAGCCAGTGAGCAATCTAAATACATTAACTGGGATAGCGTGGCAGAACTCAAACCTTTTGGTGGCATTCGCATTGAAGACAACATAATTGTGCACCGCGAACGTAACGAAAATATGACCCGCGAACTAGGCTTAAACTAAAACCCTCTTTATAAGCTTTAGCACTTTCAAGTGCTAAAGCTTTATTCCCGTCTGCCGGCACTATTACCCAATTCAAACCCTCGCTTTTTATATCTTTATCGAACATCCTGCTGTTTAAAAAACACACAAATTTATTGCCATATTCGCTTCAACTAAGGCACACTGCGAGCTTTAGTCATGCCATCTCAGCATGACGGATTTAACATTTGTAGAGATTTAAATAAGCCATGACCACTCACCATAAGCTAGGCAACAGGACGCCAAGTGACAGATTGTTTGTCACCTTGATGCTAATTGGCATTGCAGTGGTGGCGTTGATTTGGGGCTTAGAAGAATACTTTGATGTGATCTTACCTTATGACCGCTATGGATATTTTATCACCATCATTGTGGCGGCTTTTTGTTTGCTTCTTGCGCACTTTTTACGACGTGCTAATACAGCCAAGATTTTACTGTTTTTTTATATGTCGCTATATCTGATAAGTTTAACCATTTTAAGTTTTATCAATTCAGCCAATTCTGGTGACATTTATACGTTTTCCTCTACCTTACAATGGCTGCCGATTCTTTATCTGGTGGCTTTTTTGTTTTTGTCAGTTAAACAAGCAGTCATTAGTACCATCGCGATTTATGCCTTGTTGGTGAGTTTATTGATTTTACCTTACTTGGGATTGTTACACGTTGAGTCGGCGGCGCTTAAGGCTTTATCCATCAACATTACCCTATCCCACGCTGTGTATATCTTTTGTATGTTTGGTGTGATCAAGCTCAAACAAACGCAAAAAGAATCCCAATTAAAGGCTTTGCAAATGGAGCAAGCAGCCAATAATGATGGTTTGTTAGGCATAGGTAACCGTCGTTTACTCGAAGCAGAGTTGGATTCACGTGTAGCCAAACATACGCCGTTTTCCTTGTTATTAATTGATATCGACTTTTTTAAATCAATTAATGATGTGCATGGCCATTTAGTCGGGGATGATACTCTGCGCGAAATAACCCAATGCATGAATGCTAATTTACGTCCTCAGGATATGCTTGGTCGTTGGGGCGGTGAAGAGTTTTTAGTGATTGCTAATGGTGCTAAATTTGACAGCGCCTTAACCTTAGCAGAGCGGCTACGCACAGCAGTCGAAAGCCATTCTTTTTCTACCGTAGGAAAAGTGACGGTCAGTATAGGTGTGTCTCAATTCAAGCCTGATAAACCCTTGAGTCAAACCTTTGCTGAAGCGGATAAAGCTCTATATCAAGCCAAAAACGCTGGGCGTAATCAGGTAGTGGCCGCAGCCTGACACTTTTATTGATCACGACAAATACCTATTTTTTAAAAAATTTCCCCTGCTTTAAACTTAATTCTCTTTTACTTCGACTTATATACGAGCCTTTAATCTGAGTAACTAGATGATTAAGCGCATAACACTGTATTTTGTGGTGCATTTTATTAAGGTAACGCCCGTCAATTTACGCCTCACAGTTAAGTGAATAATAAAAAACCGGAACCCGATCTCATGTCTTACCTCTTTTTGTGCCTGCCGGGCAAACGCCTTTTTACCCTTATGTTGCTGCTATTGAGTGCCCCACTTTTTGCGCAAAACCTGCAATTAGTAGACAAGCAACATGCTATTCCCAACCTCAACGGACAAATCGAAATTGACGGAATATTAAGCGAAAGTCAGTGGCAACAGGCACAGCGTATTGAGCTCAATTTTGTCACTCGGCCTTCAGAAAACACCGCTCCTCCTATCAAAACCGAAGTATTGATTTTTGAAGATGGCGAGACCCTGTATGTCGCATTTAAAGCTAGTGATCCTAAGCCTGAGGATATCCGTGCTCATTATCGTGATCGCGATAGTGTATGGAATGATGACATTGTCGGCATAGTGCTGGACACATTTAACGACAGACGTTTGGCTTATGAGTTTTTTGTTAATGCTCATGGCATTCAGATTGATGCGATTCAAAATGAAATGATCGGGGAAGAAAACGATAGTTGGGATGCTATCTGGCAATCGGCTGGCACCATCGATGAGCAAGGTTATCAGGTTGAAATTGCTATTCCACTGCGCATCATGAACTTTGTAGAAAGCACCGAGCAAAAAACGTGGGCCGCCGAATTTTTGCGTTTTTACCCACGCCAAGACAGATTACGTATCTCCAATTTACCTCAGGATCGTAATAACGCCTGTTACCTGTGTCAGATTGGCGAGATAAACGGATTTAAAGAGGCAAAACAAGGCAAAAACCTAGCGATTGTACCTTCACTGGTTACTGGTAAAAGCCGCAGTCGCAACCCAACTGACGATCTTAAGTGGCAAGATGCAGACAATACTGAAGTTGGTTTGGATCTTAAGTGGGGTATTACTCCGGAAGTATCACTACAAGCCACCTTGAACCCCGATTTTTCACAAGTAGAGGCTGACTCTGCTCAACTTAGTATCAACAATACCTTTGCGTTATTTTTTAATGAAAAACGTCCGTTTTTTCTCGAAAACGCCGATTATTTTTCAAGCAATTTTGATTTGGTTTACACCCGTAACATCAATGCGCCTGATTATGGAACCAAGGTGACGGGACGCATGGATGAGCATACTTTTGGTTTGTTTGTGGCAAATGACGAACAAGCTACGTTTTTAGTGCCGGGCAATCTGGGTTCGAGCATTGCGCAAATTGACGAAAAGTCCACCAATATGGCTTTGCGTTATCGTTATGATGTATCGGATGACCTCGCCATAGGCTGGACCAATACGGTACGTGAAGCCGGGCCTTACCACAATTATGTGTATGGCTTTGATAGCAAGTATCAAATCAGCGCGCAAGACACCCTAAAAGTGCAATTACTCAAATCCGATACCGCTTACCCCGAAGATTTATATAAAGAATTTTGTGCTAACAACTGTGAAAACGATAATGACTTTTCAGAGGCGGCACTGCGTCTACAAAAATACCAAAATTTTAGTGATACAGGCTATCGCATTAACTATAACCATGATGAACGAAACTGGGACGCACGAGCCATGTTGCAATCCCGCGGTGCGGATTTCCGCACCGATTTGGGTTTTGGCCCCTTGGCCGACCACCAACAAAAAGTCATTGGTGGTGGTTATAATTGGTATAACGAAAAAACCTGGTGGAATAAAATTCGAATCAGTGGTGACTGGGACATTTCACACAATGATGCTGGTGAATTATTGGAGCAAGAAAGTGAGATTTACCTGGGCATGCAAGGCCAATTACAGTCTTATTTTGAACTAGGTTATCTCGAACGTAAACGGGTTGGTTTACGACATGATCCGAGCAAACTAGCCATCAGCAACAATACCACCTTATTTAATGAACGTTTTGTCACTTTGTATGGCGAATTTCGGCCTATTAGCCCACTTTACCTCGAACTGTTTGTGCGCCTTGGCGATGAAATAGATTTTGATAACAATCGTTTAGGTCGCCAAACTCAACTTGTGCCTAGCATAGGTTGGAATATAGGCCAGCATTTACAAATTAATCTGACTCACGTTTACAAAAAACTAGAGGTACAAGAGCAGCCTCTGTTTAGCGCTAACCTAAGTGATTTGCGTATTACTTATCAGTTTGATCAACGTCAGTTTTTGCGTTTTATCGCGATTTATTCAGACATTGAACGAAATCCTGATTTGTATGCTTTTAGCGTGGATAAGCGCAGTCGTGATCTAAGTGCTCAGTTACTTTATTCTTACAAAGTGAACCCTCTCACTAAGTTTTTTGTGGGTTATTCAAATGCGGCGCAACAAAACGATGTAATCAACTCACTTACTAACACCGAACATTCTGTTTTCATGAAATTTAGCTATGCTTGGTTGAATTAGTAGCCAAAAGAACAGATATTAGACAGGTGGCAAATCTCGCCACCTGTAGTAAGGAAGCAATACATGGAAAATCTACTCGATTATATTCTTAACGTGCAAACTCTGGTGCTGGTTTTTGTCATTGTCCTGCTCAAAACCTCAATCAAGTTTGTGCCGCAAAACCGCGCTTATGTCATTGAACGTTTTGGTAAATATCAGTCCACTAAAGAAGCGGGCTTGAATTTTATTGTGCCCTTTATTGATCGAATTTCAGCTGATCGTTCTTTAAAAGAAAAAGCGGTTGATGTGCCTGAACAAAGTGCCATCACCAAAGACAATATTTCCCTATCAGTAGATGGCGTGCTGTATTTTCGAGTTTTAGATCCCTACAAAGCCACTTATGGCATTGACGATTATGTATTTGCGGTAACCCAACTTGCGCAAACCACCATGCGTTCTGAGCTAGGTAAAATGGAACTGGATAAAACCTTTGAAGAGCGTGACGTACTCAATACCAACATAGTCGCCGCGATCAACGAAGCATCTGGCCCATGGGGTATTCAGGTACTACGTTACGAAATTAAAGACATAGTGCCCCCACAATCCGTAATGGAAGCCATGGAAGCACAAATGAAGGCTGAGCGGGTGAAACGTGCACAAATTCTTGAATCTGAAGGCGACAGACAAGCTGCCATCAACCGCGCTGAAGGACAAAAAGCCTCTGTGGTATTGGCAGCTGAAGCTGACAAGGCTGAAGCCGTATTACGTGCCGAAGGTGAGGCTAAGGCCATAGTCGCAGTAGCCAGTGCACAAGCCGAGGCACTACGCCAAGTAGGTGAAGCCGCTGCCACCGAACAAGGGCAAAAAGCGATTCAACTTGATCTGGCCACCAAAGCTATTGAAGCTAAACGTGCCATCGCCAAAGAATCTTCTGTAGTGTTATTACCCGATGGCGGAACCGATGCAGCCAGTATGGTTGCCCAGGCAATGACCATCATAAATACCTTAAACAAAAAGGCCTAATGTATGGAATGGGTAAGCAATAATTTGGCTGAAAGCTTATTGATACTCGGTTTAGCCCTGCTGGCCATTGAAATAGCCGTGTTAGGTTTTTCAACCTTTGTACTATTTTTTGTGGGCCTAGCAGCGGCCATAACAGGCGTATTGTTGTATGTTGGACTATTTCCAGAAACCATCACAAATGCAGCTATGTCAGTGGCAATATTAACCGCCTTGGCTGCAATTATATTGTGGAAGCCGCTCAAAAAACTCCAATCTAAAGTGGACAAAACCAAGGCTAAAGGCGATTTGGTGGGGCACAGTTTTGTACTAACAGAAACCGTGTCACCCGAGCATCAAGCTAAATACCGTTACTCAGGGATCGAGTGGAAACTTATCAGTTCTGAAACTCTAGTTGCGGGTACTAAAGTAGAAGTAAGTGAAGCAGCAGTGGGTGTGTTTTATATTAAAGCTCAATAAACGTGGGCAAATAAAGACTATGACGTTTTTGACTTAAAGCCGCATAACAACAAAATAGTATGCAAAAGCACTCTTTAGAGTGCTTTTTATATCCCAACTATCTGCACAAACACATCGAAGATTTGCTTGTACTTTGCCTATGTTCCCCATATAAAAAGAGGCAATACAATTAAAGCGCAATGGAGAGCAAAAGACGATGGCCACCCACCGACCATTATTCAAACATATTCGTAATCACGATGCGCTTTTTAGCGAACTCGCCATGACGAGAAATCACTTCGCGCAAAGTTTGGGGCTCGATAAACATGGCTATCATAAAACGCCTAAGTTTGTGACGGCCGAGGGCAAACGCCTTAGTATTGAACCCGAGCGCAGTATAGTGGTGCCTAATTTCAAAACCTTACGCGGGGTTAAATCCCTGCTCGAAAAGCATATTGACGGTTTTAAAGTGGTCAGTCACAGTGACATCGGTTTTCGTTATCCTACTGCGGCTATTGCCGGATTAGAGGCGCCTTTTATCAAACGTTTTCGTTCGGAATTTTTCCATAAGGAAGGCGAAGACCGAAAAATATGTCGGCCTATCAACTTATCTTATGGCATCAAAAGCCGCGGTAAGGCTGACAATCGCCAGGAGTATGAAATTTGGGTTCCTAACGAAAACGTCACCCAAGATCCCTCGCCCTTGTTTATCGATAAATACGGTGAAGACTTACCCGATGATGTGCGTGATTTTGCTGCGCTCCCCCCTGTTGTATATGGCTGGATGGGCGTAAAACGAGCCGCTTTTGAAGCCATTTATATAAATACAAATCAGATGGGGGATATTGCCATCAATATAGGTTTGTCTGTTGATGCCTATAATATTGGTGCCCGCCCCGACTTATCTTATTCGCCCAGAGCCGGCAGTTCGATTGCAGTAGGTAATGCTGAACTGGAATGGGAAGTGATGGGTTATTATGCACCTAAAGGTAAACATCATAGTCATGATGAGATTTGGCAGGCGATCTACCACACCATTGAAATAATTGGCCAAAATGTGGATAGCCTTTATGAGCAAACGGCTTTAGCCACCAATGAAAGTAAAACCGAACGTATCTTAAGTACCGTCAGTCAGCAGGATATTTCGCTGGAAGAAATTCTGGAATGGAACCTCAAACCCTGGGAATTTTTGCAAACCAGCAGTTCACATCGACGTAAAGCTCACGATCCTTCACGTTCGGTTAATTTGCTGGGACGGCTTAATCGTTTGTTTTATCAAGAATCACACATACTACCTTCGCTGAATGAAATTCACGATTTGATTGCGTAAGCATTATTTATTAAACGCACTAGTAACAAAAACGGAGGCATAAGCCTCCGTTTTGCAATCTAGCTTGTCAGCTTAATCACCAGCAACCTGCATATTATCAATCAATATCGAGCCGGTTTGAATTGCTCCACGGGTTTCAGCCTGCGCGCCTATGGCAACGATATTCAACAACATATCAGCCAAGTTACCGGCTATGGTGATTTCGTGAACTGGGTATTGGATCACGCCATTTTCAACCCAAAAACCAGCGGCTCCACGAGAATAATCACCGGTGACGATATTCACACCTTGACCCATGAGTTCGGTAACCAAAAGGCCAGTACCTAATTTAGCCAACATCTCTTGATCAGATTGACCACTGTGTTTGATAAACCAGTTATGAATCCCCCCCGCATGACCTGTGGTTGTCATGTTCATTTTACGCGCTGAGTAGCTGGTCATCAGATAATGATTAAGATGGCCGTCGGTGACGATTTCCATATCCTTGGTGATCACACCTTCATGATCAAAAGGAGAGCTGGCTAAGCCGCGTAATACATGAGGTTTTTCAACAATATTTAACCACGAAGGCAGGACTTGTTGACCCAGTTTATCGAGTAAAAAAGAAGATTTACGATAGAGGTTACCACCGCTGATGGCGCTCACAAAATGGCCAAACAGACCCGAGGCTATTTCACGATGAAATAATACCGGCACTTTACAGGTTTTAACTTTTCTGGCGCCTAGACGGGCTAAAGTCAACTGTGCAGCTTCAAGACCTACTTGGGCTGGTGATAACAATAAATTGGCTTCACGATTTACCGTGTAGGCATAATCACGTTGCATATCACCATTTTGTTCACCAATTACCACACAACTCAAACTGTAACGACTGCTGTGATAACCGGCATTTAAGCCGTGACTGTTGCCATAAACCTTAGTGCCTAAATTAGCGTTATAAGAGGCGCCATCAGAGTTAGTAATGCGTTTATCAACATTCAATGCAGCCTCTTCAGCAGCAATAACTTGTTTGATGGCAAATTCGGTATCGAGTTCTTGGGGGTGAAACAGGTCTAGATCAGGATACTCAAAGGCCATTAACTCTTTGTCGGCCAAACCAGAAAAAGGATCTTCGCTGGTATGTTTAGCGATTTCGATGGCTTTTTCGACTGTCAGTTTAAGGGCTTGGGGAGATAAATCAGCTGTAGATGCACTGCCTTTTTTCTTGCCATGATAAACCGTGATACCCAAACCGCCATCGTTGGTAAACTCAACGGTTTCAACTTCTTTCAAACGGGAGGAAACCGCAATACCTTGCACCTTTGACATGCTGGCTTCAGCTTGGGTAGCCCCCATTGTTTTGGCTAGTTTGAGGGCATCTTCGACTATGTTTTGAATTTCTGCTAATTGCTGCTGCATACGACCCGCGTTATCGAACTATATTAATAGTGTTATCAAGGTTACAATCTAGGCCTAGTGTAACACTAAAGATCAAGCCATGGCCGCCCCTAAAAAAAACAAAGATGTAGAAAGTGATTTTGATATCGAAAACGAGAGCGAAATCCTCAGTAAAACTCAGTTAAAAAACCAGATGTTGGACTTGCAAAAGTTAGGTGAATCCTTAATCGAACTTAGCCCTTCTGAATTAGCTAAAATCCCTATGGATGAAGCCTTGCTTGATGCAGTAATGCTTGCAAGACGTATTACCCGCAAAAAAGAAGGTTTTCGTCGTCAGTTACAATTGATTGGTAAAATGATGCGTCAGCGCGATACTGTTGCCATTGAACAAGCCATAGGTGTAATTAGGTCTGCTCATCAAACCTCTTCTGCCGCGTTTCACAAAATTGAAGTGCTTAGAAACAACGTGATCAATGGCAATGAGGAAAAAATTGAAAAAGCAATATCTCAGCATCCCTTGCTCGACCGCCAAAAGTTGCGCCAATTTGCGCGTCAGGCACAAAAGCAACAAGCAGAAAATAAACCGCCCAAAGCTGCTAGAGAATTATTTAAGTATCTACAAGAAGTCATTAACGGATAAAAAAATATGGCACATAGAAAGGGAAAACTCGTACACATTATCTTTTTAGCTTTTATGTTGGTTTTTTTAAACTCTTGCAAAAAAGGCGTTTCGGGAGCCAATGGCGATGACCCTTTTGGTGGCGGTGGCAACACTAACAACTACAGCTTAACGTTACAGATATTGGATGTTAGTTGTCAGAGCGTTACTGACCACAGCTTTACTGCTGGTGACAGCTTATGTGTCAGAGCCAAATTAACCAATAATGGCAGTGTGGTCGTAGGGCAGGTGGTGAGTTTTACTGCAGAATTAGGTAGCTTATCTACTGCCAGTAAATTAACCGATGCTGCTGGTATTGCACAAGTTACCCTTACAAGCAGTGCCGCTGATGTCGCTGCCGCTACCATAGTGGCGCAATATGCTGAGCTAAGTGCCAATGCTAACTATGAATTTCTCAGTGCTGGCACTGTAGTTGTCACACAGCCCAGCGTTACACTCGCCCTATTGCAAAACGGCCAAAATATTAACCGTTTTAGGGCAGATGAAAGCGCCATATTACAGGTCACCCTATTAGATGCCCAAGCTCAAGCGATGGCCAATACCATCGTCACTTTCATGGCTCAGCGTGGTGACCTAGCCATTACTTCTGCATTAACCAATGCTAATGGGGTAGCTCAAGTTACTTTAGCGGGCAGTACAGCTGATTTAGGTGCGGGCACCGCCAGTGCGCAAATTCAACTTGGGGATATCAGCCTAGTTGCCAGTGTTAATTACGAAATTCAATCCGCTAATTCCAATACCCAAGACACTATACGCTTAGGGTATTTTGCGGGTGATGTATTTATTGAAAATGCTTTAGGTATTATTGGTGAAACGGCAGATGCCAATGTTGAGCTAAGTGCAGGTGCCACCCTAGGTTTTACTTTGGCGCTGGTGGATCAAAATGACCAGCGTATTTTAAGTCAAACCCCAGTTAGTTTTAGTTCAAGCTGTGTTAGTAATGGTTTGGCAGCTATCGACCAACAGGTCAATACTATCAATGGCATTGCCCAATCTACATTTGAAGATTTAAATTGTGGTGGTAATCAGGATGTGGTGACGGCTTCGGTACTAGTTAATAACTCACTGATGTCAGTATCCAGAACCATAAGCATTTTGCCTGACTCGGTTGGCTCAATCACCTTTGTGTCGGCCGACCCAAACCAGATCGTGTTACAAGGTACTGGCGGCAACACCATTTCAACCTTGGTGTTTGAAGTTAAGGGGTCGTTAGGTAATGCATTGGCGCAACAAGAGGTGACATTTTCTCTCAATACCAGTACGGGAGGTTTAAGCTTATCTCCTGACAAAGGCTTTACCAATTCCCAAGGTCAGATTAGCACTCGTGTAACCTCGGGTAATGTGCCGACTTCGGTCAGGGTAACCGCACACGTTACTGCAAGCTCAGGTGAAATACTGCGCACCCAATCTGACTTATTGTCGATAAACACCGGCCTGCCTGATCAAAACAGTTTTACCTTGTCAGCCAGCAATCTTAATCCTGAGACAAATAACATTAGTGGTCAAACCGTTGATATAGTCGCACGTCTTGCTGATACCTTTAATAATCCGGCTCCAGATGGCACTGCTGTAAGCTTTACTACCGAAGGTGGCATAATCGAACCCAGTTGTACTACTGTAGCGGGTAGTTGCTCGGTTATATGGACAAGTGCCAACCCACGCACTCCTGACCACAGAATTACCATTCTAGCCACAGCGATTGGTCATGAAACCTTATTTGATGCCAATGGTAACAACAGTTATGACAATGCAGATGGCCCGGCTCTTATCGATAATACCGATAGTGGCTTAGAATCCAGTGCTTACGGTTTAACAGGATTTGTTGATTACAGCGAAGCCTGGCGCGACGATAACGCAAACAATCTAAAAGATGCATCTGAAATATTTTTGGACTACAACAGCAATGGCCAATTTGACGGGCCAGATGGATTATTCAATGGCCCCCAATGTATCAGTGATAGTGCCTGCGGCCAAGGTAGTGCGGCCACTGTGCATATCAGACAAGCTTTAGAGCTGGTTATGTCAAGCTCAGAAAGCCTGCTTGATGTCGTGTCGAACGGTATGGCTATTGCGAGCAATCATCCAAACATTACACAGCCAGCCTTAAGTATTGCACGCAGTGAAAGCCTGAGTTTCGACCTTATTTATTCAGACACTGCCGCTCAACCTATACCATCTGGTTCAACAATTATAATAAGCAGTACCGCTGGATTATTGGGAGGAGAGATTAATATATTGGCCCGCTCAACTAATAAAACAGGGGCTCAACAAGCCAAGTTTACCCTGACCAATAGCCGCAGTGATGACACAGGAAATGCCACAACCGCTACCGTTAGTGTACTTGTAACAACGCCAAGTGGAGTGGAATCTACGGTGAGTTTTGTGGTGACTTTACCTTAGCAGTGCCAAAGGTATTTTTGCTTCTGTCGCTAGACTATTTTTTATATCGTCTAGCTACAGAGCTTGTACAAACTTTTATTAAGCCGTGCCACCTACGGTGAGTTCATCCACTTTTAAGGTTGGCTGGCCAACCCCCACAGGTAATGACTGGCCATCTTTACCACAAACACCTACACCTTTATCTAGTGCTAAGTCATTACCAATCATCGACACTTTTTGCATGGCTTCAGGGCCATTGCCGATTAAGGTTGCCCCTTTAATGGGTTTGGTAATTTTACCTTTTTCGATGAGATAGGCTTCAGAGGTGGAAAATACAAACTTGCCTGAAGTGATATCCACCTGCCCACCACCAAAGTTAGGTGCATAAATGCCTTTATCGATAGAGGCAATTATTTCTTCTGGGCTATGTTTGCCACCTAACATATAGGTATTGGTCATACGTGGCATGGGTAAATGAGCATAAGACTCACGACGACCGTTACCCGTGGGTTTAACCCCCATCAAACGGGCATTAAGTTTATCCTGCATGTAACCTTTGAGAATGCCATCTTCGATCAAAACATTGTACTGACCAGGCGTACCTTCATCGTCAACACTGATTGAGCCGCGGCGATTAGCCAAGGTACCATCATCCACAATAGTACAACCACGTGCAGCGACCTGCTGACCAATACGGCCACTAAAAGTCGAGGCACCTTTACGGTTAAAGTCGCCTTCTAAGCCATGCCCTACGGCTTCATGTAGCAATACTCCGGGCCAACCACTGCCAAGTACTACTGGCATTTGTCCCGCGGGAGCTGCAATCGCTTGCATGTTGATACGTGCCATGTGAATGGCTTCATCGGCTAAGACTTCGTAACGTGGGCGACCATCTTCTTGTTGTAAAAAATATTCGTAGGCATAACGGCCGCCCATACCAGAGCTACCTTTTTCACGACGCCCGTCTTTTTCCATTAATACCGAGCAATTTAAGCGGATCAAAGGACGGATATCGGTACAAAAGGTCCCGTCAGTGGCTGCGATGAGTACTTCTTCATATACTCCACTAATACTGACATTCACCTGACTTAAGGCAGGTTCTTGTTTACGCGTGTATTCATCTACCGCACGCAATAAGGCAATTTTTTCTTGCTCTTGCATGCCCAATAAAGGATTTTGTTGGTAATAACGGGGATCAAATTTGGCTTCACGCAAGGGTGCGACTTTGTGCTGACCACCATGGCCTGAAATACTGCGCGCGGCGGTAGCAGCCTTCATCAAGGCATCGGGCGAGATATCATCGGAATAGGCAAAACCAGTTTTTTCGCCACTGACGGCACGTACACCTACGCCTCGTTCAATGTTATAGCTACCTTCTTTGATGATGCCGTCTTCTAAGGCCCACGTCTCGTGCTGACTAGACTGAAAATACAGATCGGCAAAATCATTGTCGTGTTGATAAATAATATCAAGTGCCGACGTCAATGAGTCTCGGGTAAGTTGTGAGGCGTCGAGTAAATTTGCTTCTACCAAGTCAGACAAGGTAACTCCTGAATTTATTATGTTGGGCAACTGGCATATTCGTTCGAATATTACTCAGTGCATTAAAATCGATAGTGGCGGCAATGATTCCGGTTTCGGTCGGTAGCTCAGCCAGGGTTTCGCCCCATGGCGATATGATACAGGAGTGGCCGTACGTTTGTCTGTTATTCGCGTGCACGCCAGTTTGATTAGCTGCCACCAAATAACATTGGTTTTCGATAGCTCTGGCGGTTAATAAGGCCTGCCAATGGGCGCTGCCGGTAAGTTGAGTAAAAGCGGCAGGCAATACCAGTACATCAAGCTGCGCCAACTGGCTCATTGCCTGAAACAGGCCAGCAAAACGGATATCGTAACAGATCGCCAAACCTAACTTGCCAAAAGGGCTATCGATAACCACTAATTTATTGCCAGCTTGTGTGCTGCGGGATTCTAAATAGCTACCGGTATTGTCGGCCACCTGTACATCAAACAAATGAATTTTTTGATACTCAGCTTGTAAAATGCCCTGATCATCAAACAATAAACAGGAAGCAGTGTATTTGTTTTCCTGCCCATCTTCATGGCCTCTCGGCTCAGGGCTGCATAGGAGTGGAAAACTGCCTGCGGCCAGCCAGATATTGTAAGTTTTAGCCAGTGCACTTAAACGCTGTTGTACTGGGCCCTCATCGCGTTTTTCGGCGATTTGCAGTACCGTTTTATCACCGCCGCCAAAACAGGCAAAACACTCAGGCAATACCACAAGAGTGCTTTCAATTACCTGTAACTGTTTGAGTTGCTGTTCAACAAAGTCCAGATTGTCGTTTACATTTGGACTGGATGTCATTTGTAAGGCAATTAACCTAGCCACTGATTGGTCCCTCTGGCTGTAGTTCTAAATCAACCGGCTGATCAATAATGCTGCCATCTAATTTTTGCGGTATGTTTTCAGTGGGGAGTTTGGCCGGTAGGCTTATTTCTTTACTGTCCCGCTGTAGCTCTTCAATAATTGGTTCGTCAAAAGTGCCGGTCAGTGAAAATTGGATATTTGAAATGACCTTGGCAGAGGTCAGCACCTGATCGATAGCTAAGGCCGCCAGCGCTGTGGCAGGATTTACCATCCAAGCCACAATTACCGGCAGGCTAGATGTTACCTTAGGTGCAAAGGAGATTTGATAATTTAATTTTTGCGCATTTAAATCCGCATAACCTAACATAGTGATTTCACCCGCACCACCATCAACCACAGTATCACGAGTATCCACTATGCCGTTTTGGATCTGAAAAGAGCCATTCATCTTGTCGTAGAAAAAGCCTTTGGCAAATACATCCCTAAAATCCAGTTTAAGTTTACGTACCAAGGAATCCAAACTCAAAATACTGAATATCCTTGAGCCTTTATCGGTGATTTCTGTCAAATAGCCATCACTTAAACGCCATTCCATATCGCCCGTTAAACTCGCCAGATTAAATTCATGGGGTGCTTGTTGCCAGCTTAAATCAAACTTTGCACTGGCCGATGAGTCTTTAATACCGGAGTTAAATTGAAAGCCTTTTAATAAGGCGCCAAAGTCAGAACTGCTAAATTCACCAGTAACACGGGTGCTACTTTTGCCTTGATTAACAAACCAATCACCCTGCGCATAAAGTAAACCATGACTGTTATTCATTCTAAAGTTATCAATGCGCATGCCACCGGATGTACGCGACAGCGCGAGATCAACCTTGCCTAGGTCATTATTTAATATACGGCAACGTTGGCAGGAGAACTTAATCGGCGGAAACCTACTAGGATCAAGATCAAATCTAGGCTCCTCACTCTCTGTGGTCTCCTTACTGAGAGATTGCCAATTGAGTAAATCGATAAAATCGGCATTAATATTCACACCTTGGTTCAGCCAGTCTTTGTACAGAGCGACTTCCATTCGCGTTTCTTTGGCGTTGACATCCAGCAGCCAACTGTCGTTGGTATTTTTTACCACTAATTCAAGGTTACTCAGTTTTTGCGACGCTAAGATGGCATTATCAGCACTGATAAAAACCCGTTTTGGCGCCTCTAAAATAGCCTGTTGCCCAGGCTTGTCATTGCTGCTGTCGGTATTGCTAATGAGATGATTTATCGCCTGATACCAGTCATCGATATTCAGTGTCCTAAGATTAGCCGAAACACTAAAACCCAGTCCCATGCCTACTAAATCTGATTCACCAACCGACAGATGCGCGCGGGAAAACCTCATGCTGTCATGAAGCAAATTACCATTAAATTCCACATCATTGCCTAACTGTACTTTAACCACTGAGGCCTGTTTATTACCTTTCACTTCAACTAGCAATGCTCGGGCTTGAGATGCAGGCTTATCAAAGGGGAAAGGTAATTCGGATTGTAGTCTCACTAAATCTGACTGCACAGTTGCTGTGTATTCGTAACCATCTTGTGGCAACTGAAGATTGACATCAGCCTGCCAAA
This sequence comes from Paraglaciecola hydrolytica, assembly GCF_001565895.1. GTDB lineage: Bacteria > Pseudomonadota > Gammaproteobacteria > Enterobacterales > Alteromonadaceae > Paraglaciecola > Paraglaciecola hydrolytica. The sequence goes on along the minus strand of NZ_LSNE01000003.1, from coordinate 801,424 downwards.
GGCTGCTACCAGATAGGTAAGATGCTAAGGCGGGGTGATATTTATTCAGTAGCTTTGTGGTCTGCCAGTCGCCCTTAATATTAATATCAGCTTCATAGTGTTGATTTTTCTGTAAACCATTAAAACTGACTTTAACCGCTTGGTTGAGTAAATTAGCCGACAAGTTTTTAAAACTTACCTTGTCGTTCACAAAACTAACCAGACCTTTGGCATGTTCAAGTTGTAGATCTAAACTGGATATCAATACACTACTGTCGGTTAAGGTGACCTTGCCGCTGGCGACTACATCTTTGCCACTGAGCGGAATATGCAGATGCAGCTCCGTGCTTAGTTGGTCGTCAATCTGCACCTGTTGTAATACTTTACCCAAAGAGTCAGCCAAGCTACTTTGCAACATAAGTTCACGTACTTGTGTGCCACTAGCCAAGCCTTTGGCGTCTATGCTGAGTATGGCTCCCTTAGCTAAAGATGGGATCGCTGCACTTAAATCTGCTAGTTTTACATCAAGCAACTTACCTTGCTGGCTGCGCATCCACAGCCCTTCATTTTCAAACAACAAATTGATATGCAAATCTGTTAATGCTGGCCACTGCGGGTCAAATTCTAATACGCCCTCTTCAATCTCTACCGCGGCTTGAAATATGCCTTGTTGTTGTTTGAAGGGAAACTCACTAAAACTACCGTGCCATAATACTTGTGCCGCGTTTACCGTGCCTGTTTGTAAAGATCCGCTTAAATAGTCCTTAGTTTCTTCTCCCATCAACTTAGCCGGATAAAAATGGGCTACATCGGCCACGTCCAGGGTGGAGATATTGGCGCTGGCCGCTAAAAACCGCTGCGCAGAATTATAATAAAATTCAGGATAAACACTTAATTGAGGGCTATGCAGGGCGATGTCTTCACCTCTAAGCTCTAAACCATCTGGCCCTAGGGTAATAAATAAGGTCGCGCTCAGATCGGTAAAATCAATATCTTGTGGCAATATTTGTGAAACCAGTAAGCTTTTATTCGTGCTTTGCAGACTGAGTTTACCTCTAGAGTTTGACCATAATAACTCTGCGTCTGCGTGGGACAAACCTGGTATTGCGGGGGTTTGTTGCCAAGCTAGCTGACTAATTTTAGTGGCCAGATTCAGCTCCCCACTTAAATTCACTGCCAGTTGTAGCTTATCTAAAACGGCCTGCGGCTGTAATTCATCAAGCAAGGCCACGGCTGACTCATCAATTAACAAAGGCAATAATGCTACAAAAGGCTGTAGCTCTAACGGCTCTGCATTGTTGAGGGTAAAATGTCCCTTACTATCTAACTTGGCTAACCAGGTAGAAATCGATAGTTGATCATTTAACATCAGCGAAAAATTATCCAGATTAATCACCCAACTGGAATTGTCGCTGGTGTTAACTGGAGCAGCATTTATTTGCCCGCCAGATACTGCCGCACGGATTTTGCTTGCCCCTGTGTCCCAACTAAAACGGCTATTGGAAATATCTAATTGCACTGAGCTAAGTGATTGTTGAGTGATGCTCGCCCACATCACAAAACTGCCACGACTTTCTACTAATTTATGCGATGTTTGCAGCCACTGGCTTACCCAAGGCGATAAGTCGAGTTCTTCACCTTTAGCAAAAAAAGTACCTGAAATATCAGTGTCATGACCATAGAGATCGAGAATAAAAGAGGCGGAGTTTTTCGCGATTTCAGCAATTTGTAACTGCCCTCGGCCTTGATGCCTATCACCTTTATTAACCCAAGAAACCTGATCAATTAACACGGTTTGTTGATCATCAGGGGTAAGTAAGAGTATGCGACTATCGCTGATCGAAAAAGATTGTAGTTGTTGAAGAAACAACTTTTCGAGGGCCGATACTATAGGATAATCACTATCTTCTTGTTGCAATGACGCCAGATCAATAGTGACTCGCATATCTTGCAATGCAAACTTATTAGATTGAATTTGGCCTTGTAATACCGAATCCCAAAAGTCCAGCTCGATGATAGTTTCTGCGATTTCTAAATGTATAGGAGATTGCTTATTTTGCACCAGTTGAATGTCTTGCAGCACAATGGCTGGGCCCAAGCCTTTCCACTGAGCGGTAATACTGCCAATACGTAATTCAGCGCCAAATTGCTGGCCTAAATAATCTTCTAATACTTGTTTTTGTTCATTGAGATAAGGTAGAGAAAAACGCAATAAACTGAGGGCAACAGCGATTACTACTAAGCTTACCGCAAGTAGTGCCCATAATTTTCTGACGATGTAAGCCACATAAAAAGACGCTGTTCGCATTATTTCTATCGAGGTTTACATCATGACAACGTCATATTGATCTTGGTTATATAACAATTCAGTGTGCACCTTAATTTGTTTAGTCACAAAGACTTCGAGTTCCGCCAGCATATGTGATTCTTCACCTAACAAAGCTTCTGCCACCGCAGGAGAGGCGTAGACCACAAATTTGTCGGCGTCATAAGCGCGATTAACCCGCACAATTTCCCGCATAATCTCAAAACACACGGTTTCAACGGTTTTAATTGAACCACGCCCCTTACATACTGGACACTCACCACACAGGATATGTTCCAAACTTTCGCGGGTTCTTTTGCGAGTCATTTCAATTAAACCCAAGGCTGTAAAACCATGAATGTTGATTTTGGCCCGATCTTTACTGGTGGCAACTTCTAGACTGTGCATGACTCGGCGCTGGTGATCTTGGTCGGTCATATCAATAAAGTCGATTAAAATCATACCGCCTAAATTACGTAATCGTAACTGGCGCGCTATGGCCTGAGTCGCTTCGATATTAGTATTAAAAATGGTTTCTTCGAGATTACGATGGCCCACAAAGGCACCAGTATTAATATCAATCGTCGTCATGGCTTCAGTTTGATCAATGATCAAATACCCACCAGATTTTAAATCGACTCGTCTGTCTAGTGAACGTTGACATTCATTTTCAACATCGTAAAGGTCAAAAATAGGCCGGTCACCGGGATAATATTCCAGTAAACGATGTAACTCCGGCACATATTCTTTTGTGAACAATTGCAATTCTTGTAATGATAATTTTGAATCAATCCTGATCCTATCTAAGGTGGTGCCTACAAAGTCACGCAATACCCGGCGCGCCAAAGGTAAATCTTCGTATAGGATATGGGACTTGTTTTTCATTCTAGAACGTATTTTGTCCCACAAGCGCCTTAAAAAATCGGCATCTTGTACTAGTTCTTGCTCTTTTACCCCTTCGGCAGCGGTGCGCAAAATAAAACCACCGTGTTCACTGCAAAAACACTGCACCAGGGATTTCAAACGTTCTCGTTCTTTTTCATCTTCGATACGTTGAGATACACCCACGTGGGTTACGCTGGGCATAAAAACCAAATAACGAGAAGGAATTGTGATGTCGGTAGTAAGCCTAGCGCCCTTGGTACCAATCTGATCTTTAACGACCTGCACAACTATGTTCTGACCATCTTTAACTAATTCACGGATATCACGTTTGGTGAGATGACTAGTGGACACCTCTTCTTCAACTTCACTATGAATGGCAATGTCTGAAGCATGTAAAAATGCCGCTTTATCCAAACCAATATCCACAAAGGCGGCTTGCATTCCCGGCAATACTCGGCTGACTTTACCGCGGTAAATATTGCCAACTAGGCCACGTTTGGTATGTCGCTCAATGTGGATTTCTTGCAAAATTCCATTTTCTATCAACGCCACTCGTGACTCTGAGGGAGTAACGTTAATCAATAATTCCGCGCTCATTGCTGATGTCCTATTTGATTTAATAGTTGCCGAGTTTCGAAGAGTGGCAAGCCAACGACGGCACTGTAGCTGCCATTAATATGTTGCACAAACTGCCCACCTAAACCCTGAATACCATAACTGCCCGCTTTATCCTGTGGTTCACCACTGGCCCAGTAATCGTCGATTTGCTGATGAGTGAGTTGGCCAAAACTGACAGCCGTTTGCACTACAGTATGCACTTGCCCTTGAGCCGTAGTTAAAGCAACTGCGGTATACACTTGATGCGTATGACCAGACAATAAACCTAACATTCTTTGTGCATCGGCTAAATCACAAGGTTTACCGAGGATCAGCTGATCAATAACCACTATGGTATCAGCCCCCAGTACCGGATAACTCTGGTTAGATTGCTGCCAACCAAGTGCTGATTTTGCACAGGCTAGACGTAATACATAGTCAGTTGCTATTTCGTTGGGGAGTTGGCTTTCATCCAGATCAATCTTAATCGTTTGAAATACCAGCCCTATCTGAGTTAATAACTCAGCACGACGGGCAGATTGAGAGGCGAGATATAACATAATAACCTCAGCTAATACGCAGTTGGCGGCGTAGTTTACGTAACAACCAAAATAACCAAGGCCATAAAATCATGGAGCTGACCACAGGCCACATATAAGTGAAAAGAAAATACACATCGGTCAATAAGTGCTGTAACCAGAATACGATAAGATTGTAAAAAGCTGAAATGACACCGATTACGAAGGCTTGTTGCCACAATGAATAATTGCGTAAACGTTTATAATTGGCGGCCAGCACATAAATACTCACACACATGGCAAAACTATGAACCCCTAAACTGGAGCCAAGTAATACATCAAGTATTAAGCCATTAATAAAAGCAACCCCAACGTTGACACGATGTGGCAGGGCCAACGTCCAATAACATAGTACCAACAACACCCAATCTGGGCGGTAGAGGTCTACAAAGGCCGGTAAGGGCATGATTTGCAGCACTAAAGCACAAATTAAACTCAGAGCAATAGCATAACTTCGGAATGACATTATTGTTCTATTTCCTCGGGTTCAGGTAATTCTTGCTCATCTGTCCACAACAGCAACAGGTATTTCAGCCTATCGAGCTGGGCTATAGGTTTAGCTCTGACCACCGCGAAGGGTCTGCTTTCGTCACGCACTATCGAAGTGATTTCGGCGACTGGATAACCTTCGGGAAATACCTTACCTAAACCTGATGACAAGAGTAAATCACCCACCTGAAGATCGGCACTATGGGGTACATGCTGAATATGTAATTCATCAAGGCTACCTGAGCCTGTTGCCACTAAACGCACATTATTACGTGCCACTCGCACCGGTATCGCGTGGGTGATATCAGCAATCAGCAAAACACGACTATTGGTCGAACTAACCTGCATAATTTGCCCCACTACACCACTTTCATCCAATACCGGCTGGCCTTCAAATACGCCGTTAATGGTTCCCTTGTTGACCACAATCTGATGACTATATGGATTGTTATCTACCGCCATCAACTCGGCCACGAGTTTGCGGATGTTCACATTAGTAGGAGAATTGAGCAGGCGGCGTAAGCGATTATTTTCTTCTTTGAGGAAGGTCATACGTTGCAGTTCTTCACTCATCAAGGTGGCTTGCAGGGTAAGTTGAGCGTTTTCATCTAATAGCTGCTGATGAGAGGCCAACTGGGTCGCACTGGCACTGAGTAGTTCGCCGGGTAAATTAGCCAAATATTGTAAAGGACTAACCAGAGAGTTGAGGTAAACCCTCGTAGTACCAAAACCATTAAATTTGTGATCAAAAATAATAAGCGAAACAGACAATAACAAGCCCAAAGCAAGTCTGTGTTGTAAGGAGGGACCAACAGAAAAATTTAGATTCATACAGTAATGCCAATTAGGTGACTTACACTCATGGGCTTGCAAGCCACCCTTTCAATAAATTATTCGTAGCTAAATAAATCGCCCCCGTGCAAATCAATCATTTCAAAGGCTTTACCGCCACCTCTGGCAACACAGGTCAAAGGATCATCAGCGATAACCACCGGAATACCGGTTTCTTCCATCAATAAACGATCTAAGTCTTTTAATAAAGCGCCACCACCGGTTAACACCATACCACGTTCAGAAATATCCGACGCTAATTCTGGTGGAGATTGTTCCAGCGCCACCATCACGGCCGAGACTATACCGGTCAGAGGTTCTTGTAGGGCTTCAAGTATTTCATTGCTATTGAGGGTAAAACTACGAGGCACACCCTCGGCCAAGTTACGGCCACGGACTTCAATTTCTTTGACTTCTTCAGCAGGGTAAGCCGCACCGATTTCGTGTTTGATTCGCTCTGCGGTGGCTTCACCAATCAAGGAACCAAAATTACGGCGGATGTAAGAGATAATTGCTTCATCAAACTTATCACCACCGATACGCACTGATGACGAATACACAATACCGTTAAGTGAAATAATCGCCACTTCTGTGGTACCACCACCGATATCAACTACCATAGAGCCGGTTGCTTCTGAAACAGGCAAACCTGCGCCTATTGCGGCGGCCATAGGTTCATCAATCAAAAATACTTCACGGGCACCAGCACCTAAGGCAGACTCACGAATGGCGCGACGCTCAACCTGAGTAGAACCACAGGGCACACAAACCAATACACGAGGACTCGGGCGTAAAAAGTTATTGTCGTGAACTTGTTTGATAAAATGCTGGAGCATTTTTTCGGTCACATAAAAATCTGCAATTACACCGTCTTTCATCGGGCGAATTGCTTTTATGTTACCAGGCGTTCTGCCTAACATGCGCTTAGCTTCAGTACCTACAGCAGCAACACTCTTAGGCCCACCTGCTCTTTCTTGACGAATTGCCACAACTGACGGCTCATTTAAAACTATACCTTTGTCTTTGATATAGATAAGCGTATTGGCTGTGCCGAGGTCGATAGATAAATCGTTGGAAAACATTCCCCGTAGCTTTTTGAACATGGAAGAAGCCGCATCCTAGTTGATGATAGATATATGCGGCAACTTTACCAATAGCCCTTGTAATGGGCAAGCAAACAGGTAAAACAAAAACATAAAAAGCGCTGTTTAGAGAGATTAATTACTTTCGTGATAATTATTCCGCTATTTAAGCCCAAATATCGAACATTTATTCAGCAATAACACAGAAACAAAAAACCCGACCTAAAGTCGGGTTGGTTTTTAGAGCAAACTAACTTATTGCTCACGAACTACTCGAAAGCCGATGTAGTTAGCACGAAAACTTGGTTCTAGTTCCATTCTGGTTGAAACTCTGGCCAGACGCGGAGCAAAATTCCACGCACCACCTCTAACGGTACCACTATTAATGTCTGAGCTACTGGTGGTCCATTCCCATACATTACCCACTGTGTCATATAAACCAAAATGATTACGCTCAAAAGATGCTACTGGAGAAGTTCCAACATTTGACCATTGGCTACCACACCAACCACAGTTTGCGTTGTCAGTGCCAACACCTTCACCCCACCAAAAATCTGTTTCTTTGCCACCACGCGCGGCATATTCCCACTGGGCTTCAGAAGGCAGTTTGTAAGCCTGATTACTGGCTTTAGACATCCAAGATACAAAGGCTTGAGCATCACCCAAACTCACACAAACTACTGGGCTTTTGTCGCTTTGGGCAAAACCAGGGGAACGCCAGTTGCGGTTACTTTCCCATACCGCCTGACCTTCAGAATACGAGGCGCAACCTTTATCTTTTTCGGCATCAGTGACATAACTAGTGGCTTTAACAAATTGCTCAAAAGCTTTAACCGTAATTTCTGTTTCACTCATGCCAAAAGATTGTTTTAAATCACGGGTTTTCACCGGACGCTCATTGTCTAAGCCTGTACCAGTGATGTCGCCCATACGAAAGCTACCAGCTGGCACCACCACTAATTCAGGGCCTGGAATGTCACCAGCTAAGATATCCTGAATTTTTTCGCCTTTGCTGAAAGCATATTTAGTACGTTGCAGATCTAATTTTAAGGTCGTGGGCTCTTTAATAGTAATGCGCTGACGATTTGGTTCATAACCTCGTTTTACCACTTCAACATCATGTTCACCGGCCGGCACCATAATTTGTAACTTAGTGGAGCCATAACTAACACCATCAATAAACACTTCGTCATCAAATACGTTAGATCTGACGGTAAGTTCATACATGACTGAACCATCAGGTGAACTGACTTTGGGTTTTTCAGCGAGAACCGGCGCAACTTTACTGTCATTACCCACACAGTAACGACGATCTAAACCTAACAAAGCACAACCTTCAGCCCGTTTTAAGTTGCCTTGTAATTGCAGGTTCATTTTAACGTTGAAATTACCTTGACCACTGAAGTTGCTTTCGGCCACTTCACTGCGTACCACTTGTACAAATACATCGGAAGATTCACGACGCGCACTGGCTTGAATCGATTCGCTTAAACCATCATACAAACTGTCTAAGAAACGTTTTGATGCTTTTTGCTTGGCCAGTGATTTTCCGCGCTCAGTACACTTGCTGATAGTTTCATCTTTATCACAGGCAATATTATGGCTAACCACTACCGCCTCTTGGCGGTTAAATTCTTTGTATAAACGATCAATACGTGCGCCGTTAAGCTGTTCTTTCAAACCTTCAATAGTATTTAGCAAGCTATGTTTAGACACTTGCATTCTTTCTACATCTTGTAATTTAGTCTGCCACTCATTGTATTTAGCGGTGATGGAATCTTTAATGGCTTTGTGGGTTCTAACCGCTTTGGCATAATTTGCCTTTGTCGATGAAATGTCTAATTCAGGATTATCTACCATTTTTTCATATTGCAGATTCATCTCGATCAAAGCAGATTGCCTATCAGCATCAGCCAAAGTGACATTCTGACGAACGGCTTCCAAGTCTTTTTCGAGTTTGCTGGCAGCGCCAATCTCTGACTCTAAATTTTTATTATAATTGTTGTACTCAGCCTGCTTTGCAGTAATTTTCTGTTCGATGTCAGCAACACTTAAGTCGGCAGCAAATACAAAATTACAAAAAGACAGGGCAACAATACAGGTCAGTTGTGCTATTCGATTCATTATGTGGTTCCAAACTGATTACCAAAAGGTAAGCTATTTTTCCGGCTTAGTTACAGTTCAATGGGATTTAAGCCCATATTCTAGCAACCTTAATGGCCTATGCTATTGAGTTACAACGAAAAGCGCAAGAGTGTTGCAGACCCAATACTGATTTAATTAAACACCTCACGCCATTGTATAACCCGATCATTGCCTCTGAACAAGCCAAAACTAATGGTTGCCTGAGGATAATCAAGGCCATTTCCAGTGGCACATAGTCCTGCTTGATTACAAATTTTGCCATCATCACTCCAATCATAGTTTAAGTATTGTGACCAACCACTAGGGTCGGCGGCCGGATTTAAGCGTAAATATACTTCACCTACTTCCTCAGGGGCACTGAGATTAAAATCCTGATTATCATCGGGTACACCGAGTAATAGATGACCATCGCTGGTTACTGCAGTAATTGAATTAGTTAAATCATTACCCTCACCTTTTTTCACCAGTAGCAGGTGATTGGCGGCCTGTGAAAAATCGATAAGCGTCTCGTTGTCTAAGGTATTCACTAGCCATTGCTTCTGGTCATAATATTCCACTGCAAAACCAGGGCGCAGTGCTTCGTCCTCTGGTCCATAGGTGCTCTTAAAGGCAAAGCGACCAAAACGTAAATCCGCTCCACCTACGTCACTAAAGGTAAAATCATTGCAACTTGCATCGAGATAATTATCGCGGAAACAAATGCCACTTTGATCACTTAAAAACGCTGCATGCAAGACAATATCAAGTAGGGCAACAAAAGGGCTGACTGGACCGAACATGGTATAATTCGCATCAGTTTTATTATAAACAATAGTAGCGTCAGGCAGCGTTATTACTACAGAACCATCGTAGTTGTTATCGCCGCTTATTAGCGGAGCATTACCTTTAAATACCGTTGCATCACCAGGATAGCCGCTTTTATCTAGATAACTCAGTTTCAGTGCATTGTTGACGTCATTGAGCGTGGGGCGAAAGTTCCAGTCAAGGGAATCATGATTATAAGTAATTTGATCTAGCGCATTTTTGGCGGTGACTTTCAGCGCAGGAAAAGTGCCAAACGAGATAGTTTGTCCCACATAACTGAAACTAGAGTGCACATTTTGCAAGGCCGGCGCTGTCGGTTCGGCTTCAACCGTATAATAGGCAGGGATAAAATGCCCCAGAGTTAACACAGCCTGAGAGCTAATTTGATTGCCCAAATAGTTTAAGTCTTGTGCGTCAATAGTGATACGCCCAACTTCGTCATAATATGCCGCGGTATATTGATATTGGCCGCCAGAAAAATTCAGATTAGCGACATTGATGAATAAATCTGAATCAGTAGAGCTGCCTAATTCACCAGCACTGGCATATCTAAAGTTCCCGTCAACTGCGCCAGTTGCGATGGGATAAATACGTTGCACCCTAAGTTGCATTTGTCCAGGCTGGTAATTAGGCAGCAAACTTCCAGTCGCACCGTAAGCGCCAATTTTAAATTCGAAGGGTTTGCCGGCAGTATATTTATCAGAATCTGCAGGACCGCTATATACAAGCGAGGCCGGAGTAACACTTAGTTGTAAACTTGCTGGGTAAATATCAACTAAAGCCATACCTTTGAGTAATTGAGCACCATCTATTGTGGCCTGTGCGCTCAATGCCAATCGGCCTACATCGGCATAGTTTAAGGCCGCCAAAGAGGCGATACCATTGGCCGCAAAATTTAGCCTAATGTTGCCTGTATTTTCACCATTTGCATTACTGATGGCGATACCAGCTAGCGGGGTAAGGCAAGTGTTTGGCGAATCACAATTATAACCAAAGGTAATATCTTGATTACCCGTTATCGCGGCCTGACATACGCCATTTTCATCCTGTACGGAGCGCAATTGCACATTATTGAACTGAGTTTGGGCTAACTGATCAGGTAAGGTTTTATCGTTGATTGTAGCGCCGATAAATTCAAAACCAGCATCAACAAAGGCAATATCACAGGTCTCATTGGAGCCAAAAAAGCAGCGTAAACTGGCATTTTCAGAGGAAGCCGTTTTGCTTACAGTATAATTACCTGCCGTGGTTATGTTCAAACTAGTATTAATTGAACCGGTAAAGTTCACCGTATTACCGCCGCCCCAACGGCCCGGTGTTAGGCTGACACTAGTGGGTTGATCATAAAGCAGGGTGCAATTTGCATCTTTACAGGCTTTTAGCACCACAGACTCTGTCTCACAAGTAAAACCCTGAGTGTCGTGCTCTAGGCGAAAATGATCCACAGCATTAGTTACACAAGGATTGAGGGTATTGGCGTCTGTGGCTATTGCATTGGCATCCTGCGCGCTTTGGTAAATTCTCAGATCATCAAATTGACCATAAGCAGAATTGTCTGAGCTATTCCCAGTAAAATACAGGTCGCGACTGTCACCCACATACAAGGTATTTAAATTTCCCATCTGACCATTCAGGCCAACATTATTGTTTGACGCTACAGCTACACCATTGACAAAAATAGCCATTTTATCTGCATGGAGATCCCAAGTAACCGCCACATGCACCCATTCATTCGCAGCAAAATTAAGGCCGCTGGCTTTGATGACTGCATCTTTATCGGCTGAATCTTCCATACCAAATTCCAGCTTACCCGAATACAGCGTCAGATAAAAAGACTTACCAAATAGAAATAAAAAACCATTTGAAGCATCCAGTAACTGCCGGGAAGATGATGAGGCCCATGACAATTTACTGCGATACCAAAACGACACGGTACCTGCCACACCAATATCATCATCAACGTCGAGTTTGGTATCTAAAGCACTGGTATAAAAAAAACTGGAGTTATAAGGCACATCCATTACCTTACAAGATTTTTGTTGATCGCTTGGTAATAGGGGGGTAATCGAGCCACGAGGATTACCATGATGTCCGTTATCCGACGAATCAATTACCGAGTTACTGCCGCTCCAGCTCTGTTCGTCAAATTGATAAAAGGCCAAAACTGGCGTTGGTTCTGGGACTGGTGAACCACAAATCTGGCTAAAATCATACGTTGTGAACAACCCACTGACATATTCTACGGTTGAGTTGGCATTAAGTTGTAAATTTCCAGCTGACACTGCCCCCGTCACTTTTGAGTCACTGTTGATGTGCATATTTCCTTGGGTATAAATCAAGCCTGAAACCGTCGATTTGGCATTCACATTAAAGTCTTGGTACACGCTCAGATTAAGGGCGGCAGTGGCAGTTAAACCATTGATTTGTGAATTACTGCCGGTATTCAAACCAGATTTTACATAGAGATAAACGGTGCCTGTGCCCTCAACGTTTATCTGCACGTCTCCCGGAAAATTACCCGAGTTAAGATTAATTTGCTCAACCCAATAAGTGCCAGGACGTAAGGTCAATTTGCCACTATTTTGAATGGTTAAACCTTTAATATAATAAGTAGAATGGTTAGCCGAAAAACGGGTTGTACCATTTTCAACAGTCAGATAACCAAAGGTATTGCTGCTATAACTGCCTTGGCCTAAGGTGACATTACTAAGGTTATAATTATTGTTGCTAGAAAAAGTTGGGAAGGTCGGTAATTCAAGAGCCTCTGCAGACTGCCCCGATACACTACAATCCGCGCTGCCGCAGCTATTACCTTGATTGGCGTTAATATTACCTGTCACAAAAGGTAAAATTGTCGAGGGGGAGTTAATCACTCTGGCGCCACTGTCCACGCCCAAACGCCCTGTTGTTGAATGGCTTTGTAATACCGAAGGATAAACAAGACTACACTGGCCGTCATCCGGCGGGGTACTTGTCTGGCTGGTTATGGCTAGTGAGAAATACACTTGATTGTCGTTTTCTGCATCGGCAGACCAGATCCACGTTGCTCCCGCTGATATGTTAGGACGACGTCCCCAAGGTGCTACACCATTATTACCATTTACCATTGAAGCATTGACATAATTATTCCAACCCGTTTTACTGACTTTCCAATGGGTCGTATTAGTTGAAATGGTTTGTCCATTATTAGGGAAGAGGTGATCAATGCCGGTTAGCGTGAAATCACCAATAAAACCAGCAATGCCGCCAGTATCTCGTCCACGAATATGCAAATAATAATTCTGGCCTGCTGCCAAATTTAATGTAGCTGAATACGTGGTACTCCAATCATTACCCGAGCCTAAATAGGT
>NZ_LSNE01000003.1:645183-788256 GCF_001565895.1 Paraglaciecola hydrolytica | reverse complement strand
AGCCAAAATAGGTCCCCGCCACACTGTCATCAGTGCTTAGATACACATCTATAGCGTTATCACCAGTAAGATATCCTGAAAGTTTCGGGTTAGCGTAACTGGCTTGACTCACCAAGAGAAGAAACAGAATTGCTGCTGCAATAAATCTTGCTGTCATGTATTACCTCTCTTAACTACAGATCATCAAACGATTACGCCATGGACACTTTCCATGTCACTACATTATGGCATCAATATAAACGGTGCGACTTACCACTATATTACCTACTTCACAGGTACCTGTGCTGGAAAATTGCACATAATTTAGACTTTTGCTGCCATCTTTAACAATTTTTGTGCTTGCTGTGGAATCATATCGGCAGTTTTCGAAGCCCTTCACAGAGTCAAAATTAGGGGGCGTGGCAGTGCTGCAATATGCAGTAGCCCCGACGATAGGAAAGGCCTCAGCCAAACGACACTCGATGCCAGTTCGAGCAGCATTATGCGCCCGTTGCCCTAAGACTTCATAAATTACGTTATCGTTAGTCCCTGACAGCAACTTAGTCAGAGTCAAACCTAAAAAAGCCAAAACCACTATAACAAACAGCGCGATAACCAGCATACTGCCACGCTGTTTTTTGAACGAAGATGGCGCAGTAATTTTAAGGCACATTGGGGATATGTACCTCTATACTGTAATTCATTTGTTCTTCATTAAGTTCAAAGGTCAACAGTAGGTGCACCAGAGCGTTACGATTAAGCACCGCATTGGATATTGCAAAGGGCAATTGGCTACTATCGGATAAGTCATTAACTAGATGTTGGGCCATTAAATCTCCGCCGTCATCATACAATTCTTGAATGGTGCTGATAGTCCCTTCATGACGATAAATACCCTGCTTGCCGTTTTCTGTACGTGCACAAAAACTAATGGTTTTACGGCCAAAATACATTCTAGAGGCGGGGGAATTGTCATCAAAATGGCCACTCAATGTCAGCTCTGCGGTATGACTGGTACTATCTGCGGTATCACAATCACCATCCCCATCAGGGTTGCCATCGTCGTCAGCGTCTATGGCGTCACTGCAGGATAATACCGTGCGACGCTTTTGTTCAGTCGCATCATAGATATCATCATTGTCGGTAGGGTAAACAAAAGCAAAATCACCGTTTTGCACACTAAACTGATTATTATTACCTGCGTATTCCACAATTCGAGCCTGAGTTGCCGAACTGGTGAGCGGCAAGGTGGTATAAAACGACACCCACAGGGCAGGTACAAATTCAAGGCATTGAATCTCGGTAAGCAGATCATGTTTTAGCCGCACACTATTGGGGATGGCGCCGCGCAACTCGCGATTCATGCGTTCTACCGCAAAACGGCTCTCACTCAAAATTTGTTGACGTTCATTAGCATCGGCATAAATTTGCATACCACTGCGTAAAAAACCGGAGATCCCAATTGAGACTATGCCTAGCACCACAATAACAGTAACTAGTTCGATCAGAGTAAAGCCCTTACTCACCGCTAACTTTACCGGTACCATCAGTAATTGCTCCGGTAGCTGCTAAATGCAATAGCTTCGCCTGTTGGCGTGGTAACGGTAACGTGGATAAGTTTATTGTTACCTATATAGGCTAGGCCTCTACTTAGAGCATCGTCGAGGCCGTCCATATCATCGTCATAAAACACAATAATATTGACCAAAAAGCCCTCATACAAATTTCTACCATTCAAACTTATGGTACTACCAGAGCTGTTTTGAATAGCTGCGCCACTTTGATTTAGACCGTCGTAATCGTCGACGTCATTGTAAGTACCGCGGGTTTCGCCATCAGGACCCAAGGCATTACTTGCTGTGCAATCAGGATTAGGAGCTTCATTACAGCGCCCTGTTCCTCCGCCGCGTGAGGAGTTTTCATCAAAAGATTTACTGACAATTTCGCTCATTAAGGATTGGGCTAATTCACTGGCTCGCACCTGCAATATAGGATCAGCACTTTGCCGAGCTTGTGGCACAATCAGTGAGAGAAACAAACTCATGGCAATCGCAAAAACCACTATGCCTAGCACCAGCTCCATAAGCGTAAAACCCCCTGCTTTTTTAAGATGCTTAACAGGCATAAATATAACCTTGAGCAGCAATACAAACCGCGGCAATTTGCTCACCACTTAATTCAATTTTGCAGCCCCCAGCACATTGCCCAGCACTGCTCAGTGGATGACCAAGATTATCAAAACGAAGATAAGTGATGGGGTCGGCACCATCGTTTATACTGGTAAACTGCACTTTATTATCGGCCATTTCACTGCTAGTAGTGGCAAGATGCGGGGCGCCGAGGTGATCAATATTTGCGGCGCACGTTGCACTACCATCAGCCGCGGCATAATTCAGGCTGGGTGGGCCAAAAGCCGCAGGAGAGTTAATAAAGTTTATTTTAAAACAGTAACCCGAAGGATTCGTTGGCGTAGCAGGGCGGGTATCATACATGGCACGGGTTTGCATGGTGCGTAGACTGGCGATTAAACGACTTTGATAAGAAAACTCAGCAAAACCATTAGTGCCAACCATGCGACTACCTACGGTAACAGCAAGTATGCCAATCAGCACAATCACTATGATGAGCTCAATTAAGCTAAATCCACGTTGATAATTTATTGCTTGCTGAGGTTTCATTACACCATATCGAAAAGTCATGGGCTTAAAACAACAAAGGCCATTAACGTTAAATTAATGGCCTTCATACCTAAGCTAAAGCTCAGGTTATTTAGTTACAGCCGCCGTTATACATTGTCACCGTAGCAGCCACATTGGGACCCGTAGATTGGGTGTATATAATTGCACATCCTACCGTTGCAGATAAAGTAGAGTAGTCGAAGGTAGTCGCATTATCACCATAAAATGTTATTGCTGATTTATTAGGTCCTGGTTCCCCAACGCCAGCAGCGGCACCGGTTGTAGCTTTAAAGCTAGGTGCCATTTCAGTGTCGATGTCTAACAGAGAAGTAAGATTTACAGAGGACGCAATATAACCATAAACCAAAGCAGTGGCTACGCCGTTAACATTAACGGTGCCTGTAGCGCCTGTTTGCCCAGCAATCAATGCTTTGCCATAAACAATGGAACTCACAGAACTGAGTGCTCCATCAACCGCTTTAACGGTACCTGCTTTTGCATCCTTTTGAATATCAATAAATTTGGGTGCCGCAGTAACTGCTAATATCCCCAAAATCACGATAACAATGATCAGTTCGATTAAGGTAAAACCTTTTTGTTGTTGCATTTTTACGTCCTCAATGGATTATTATATTTTTGCGCATTGATAATTATATGTTTTATACCATCAAAACACCTGTCAACGCTATGGGCTAACTAAATCTTCTAATTATTACTAAACACCATGACTTGGCCAATTCTTGGATCATAAACAAAACCATTGCCTGCTGTTTTATCTAAGGGTTCGCTAACACGGTTTTTAACGGTTTGGGTTAAATAATAAAAACATACGTCATTGCCACCTGAACCTGTACCAGCACTCATGTTGGTAAAATAACGATAATTATTAAAGGGTTTGTCATTCCAGTCAGAGGAAATAGTCGGAGCGCTTTGCATAATCAGATTAAAGATACTTTCACAATCTAAAACACTGACCTGAACATCCTCACTGCTACTATCAGTATCCAGTTGTCCGGTGGGATAACCCGTATCTTTATCTATGCCAATTTGAATACTATTAATGGTCACAAAAGTTGAATTAGTGCCGTTATTTTCTTGTGGGCGACCTTCAAGTTCCCACTGAGCTCGCACTAAGCCAACTGCGGAGGCAAAACCACCTGCCACACCATCCACAGTTGCATCTTCTGCATCTTTGGTGACATCAAGTAAACGGGGCAGGGCGGTTGCTGCCAGCAACCCCAATATCACCACTACGATCACTAGTTCAATGAGGGTAAATCCTCGTGTTTTAGCAGCATCAGCTGCTTGGAAACTAGGGCAAAAATGTTGGCTTTTTTTCATTGTTACTCCTCTGCGAGTGTGATTCATCTGTTTGTTATCCTTGCACTCTTAATACTTCACCGCTAGCTACTTTAAATTCAAAATAAGGACCGGTTGATAATCTAAAACGACAACGGGAATCCTGCGCATTGCCACTTAGCTTAACCCCATCGTAATACTCGGCTATCACTCTGAAACCTTCAATTTCCATGGGCAAATTAAGCACCATATTCCAAATTTGTTCACAGCCTTTGCCTGTCGGTTCTGCTTTAGGCCAACCGTTACTAGCCATAAAAACCGGACGTTTGTCCGTTTCTACCAAGGTTTTTTGATCGTCCAACCGTGGCGCATATGTACTAAGAATCACGATGGGCGGACGACCTTCACGCTGCCATTGCCAGTGAGCGTTATTGACACTGGTAGCAAAACTTTCGGCTAAGTTTTCCAAAGTAAGACGTTTAAGATTAGGCCGTCCTTGTTCAAAATACACGATAAAACTCAGCATCAGACTGACAAATATCACCACCACAGTGACATTGATAAATACCAAACGGTTACGTTCTTCAGCTGCCTGATTTTTCTGCATTGTTAAACCAACCTCATTAACCTTTAAACGCTCCCATCATATCCCACATAGGGGTAAATATCCCCAGCGCCAAGACCAGCACCATACCTGCGACAATTGCAATTAATATAGGTTCTATTTTAGCCGTGAGACTTTTCAAATCGTAGTCTACTTCACGCTCATAAAATTCAGCGGCTTCTCCAAGCAGCTCATCTACCCGCCCTGTCTCTTCACCCACATTGATCATTTGCAAAACTAAGGGCGTAAAGAGTTTACTGCTGGCGGCAACTCGGGAGAGGTTTTCGCCTTTTTCAATGCTTTTACGCATGGTAATAATACGCTCTGCCATAAACGAATTATTAACCGCCTCCGCCACCAAATTAAGCGCCGAGGTTAAGGGCACTCCCGCCACTAACATCATAGAAAAACTGCGAGAAAAGCGGCCTAACAATGTTCGTTCAAAAATACTGCCCACTACCGGCAAACGCAGTTTTAGTCTATCCCAACGATATTGTCCTTGCGCTGTTTGCATATAACGCTTTAACAAGTAGATAGCTAAAATCAGCACGATGAGCATGTAATGCCATTTAGTCACAAAAAACTCTGAGGTTGCCAGTAACACTCGTGTCATCAAAGGTAACTCAGCACCTAAAGAGGTAAACATGTCGGCAAATATCGGGATCACCACTAAGTTCATGATCACCATGGCAATTACAATGGCAAAAATTACAAACATGGGATAACGCGTGGCGGCTTTCAGTTGTTTACGAGTTTCTTGTTCGCGTTCTAGATAAAACGACAACTGTAAAAACGCTTCGTCGAGTTTGCCGGTATTTTCACCCACGTGCACTATGCTGATAAACAATTGGCTAAATATTTTTTTATGTTTGTTCAACGCTGAAGATAAAGTTCGGCCACGTTCTAATTGTGATGCAACATCTTGCAAAGCCGCCGCCATGCGTTTAGAGCTAGTGGTATCGGCCAAGCCTTTAACAGCACGTAAAATAGGGATCCCCGATTTTGCCAGCGAGTACATTTGACGAGCAAAAATCACCAGATCTTCAAGTTCAATTTGCGGGGTAAAAAAGTTTATGCCATTCGATTCGGTTTTTACTGTGCCCTTGGTTTCTTTAATTTCAAGTGGAATAAAACTACGACCCGCTAAAATTTGCGCCACCATGGATGCGTCCGAAGCCTCCAACATGCCCGTTGCTAGCTCGCCACTGGCCTTGCGCGCTTTGTAGCTAAAGTGTGCCATCAAAGTCTCCACTTGGTTTAGCTAGGGGCTCTAGCTCAAAGGAAAACTCACTGCTGCTTGGACTATTCGTGGGATCTTGTTTATTGGGAAGTGGTGTCATTACACTTTTTTCAACAGTTATACCGCTTACTTCAGCCAGTTCTGTTTCAAGAGGTACAGCCTGTTCTTCAGCGTTATTGACGCTGCGTTCATCCGCGACCATCTCAATCAATTTGAGCACTTCATCAACACTGGTAATGCCCATCTTGGCGTAGGTTAGAGCCACTTTTGCAAGGGGTACAAAACCTGGACTGTTAAGAGCGACTTCAGCAAACATTGCGGTATTGTTGCTCTTCAGGGCTGTCATCATACTTTCGGTCATTTCAAGAAGTTCAAACACACCCAAACGGCCTTTGTAGCCTGTTTTACTACAATTAGAACAACCTTTGCCCCGTTTGAAGTTGATGCCAGCTAAATTTGCATCCAAGTTAGCCAACCACAGTAGCTCTTCACTACCTAATTGATGAGACTCTTTACAGTTTTCACATATTTTACGTACCAGACGCTGCGCCACAATGGCACGTAATGAACTCGCCACTAAATAACCTGGAGCGCCCATATCCAATAGCCTGACCGCACTACTGACAGCATCATTTGTATGTAAAGTAGATAATACCAAGTGACCCGTTAAGGCGCCGCGCAAACCGATTTCAGCGGTTTCTTGATCGCGCATTTCGCCGACCATAATAATGTCTGGATCCTGACGCAAAGTCGTTCGCAGTACTGAGGCAAAAGTTAAACCGATTTTATTATTGGTTTGTACCTGATTAATCCGTGGTAAACGGTATTCAACGGGATCTTCAACGGTAATGATTTTTGTTGAGGGTTGATTAAGTTCGCTCAGTGCGCCATACAAAGTAGTGGTTTTACCTGAACCAGTAGGGCCCGTGACCAAGATCATGCCATGGGGGCGTTTTAACAAACTACGAAAGCGTCTCAGTAAGCTTGCTGGCATACCGGTTTGGTCTAAGGTTAATAAACCCGCTGACTGATCCAATAAACGCATAACTACCGATTCGCCATTTTGGATGGGCATAGTCGATACCCGCACATCAATAGCGTGGCCTTTAATGCGCATACTGGTGCGCCCATCTTGCGGCAGACGTTTTTCGGAAATATCCAAACCCGACATGAGTTTTAAGCGCAAAACCAAGGCCGAGGAAACGTTTTTCTCTTTGATTACGTTTTCTTGCAATACACCATCAACTCGCATGCGGATACGTAGCTGGTTTTCGTCAGGTTCGATATGAATGTCCGAGGCTTTAGTTTGCAAGGCATCTTCGAAAATAGACTGTAATAACCTCGCTACTGCCGTGTCTTGTTCGCCACCAATGCCCACATCAAAGTCAAATTCGGTGCCGTCTTGGTATTCTTCAGCCAACTCTTGAGCAAAGGAAGCAATATCGTCAGTGCGTCGATAAAAATTGTCATAAGCCTGCAACAGCTGAGAATCACTGACCACCGCCACTTTAATGGGTTTATGCAATAGGCCAGATAATACGTCCACCGCAGCTAAGTCAGCGGGATCGCTCATACCAACCAACAAATGGTCACCCTTATCATCCAGCACAATGGCTCGATGGCGGCGCGCTTGTACCTCAGGTAGTTTGCTGACGGCAGCGGCAGACACGTTGTATTGACTAATGTCGATGAGTGGTACATTCAAATGTTGCGACAAAAAGCTCAAAAGCTGGCTTTCTGTCACAAACCCTTGTTCAACCAATACATGACCAAGTTTACGGCCCGATTGTTTTTGTTCAGCCAAGGTTTGCATCAACTGATCGTCAGTGATGATGCCTTGTTGCACCAGCAAATCCCCTAGGCGAATTTTAGTTTTTGGGATCATGGTTTGCCTGCCAATAAACGGATGCGTTGTTCGATAAATTCTGTGACTGCTGGCTCCAGTTGCGCCAGATTTTGAGCTCGGTAATAAGCATTTAAGGCGCCACTAACAACCCCGAGTTTTTCTTGGCAGATTGCCAGTCCGAGCCACCAGCGGGCGTTGTTACTATCTACTTGGCTTAGCGTCGCATAATCTTGATTTGCCGTGGCAAAATCTGCTTGCTGTTGGGCTACACTGGCGCGCAATGCCAAATAATCAATTTCCATATATTGCGCCGGCTGAACTTCTTTAAGCAACACCAAAGCTGCATCACCTTTTTTTTGCTGCACATATAATCTAGCCAGCATCATGCGCAGGTCGGCACGATGCGGCGAGTTTTGCAAACTGCTTTGCAACAATGTTGTGGCTTTTAGGTTATTGCCATTGGCAAATAATAAGGCGGCTAATTTTTTACTTGCCTCAACGTCATCTGGCTGCTGATCAAGCAATTTATTAAGTAACTTAATGGCTAATTCATTGTTATTTGCAGCCACGGCATCTTTTATTTGCTGTTTTAAACTGGCGGTCTGGTTGACCTGACTGCTACCTGTGATCTGAAAAGAACTGGGTTTAAGCTCGGCTGGCTCTGGCTCTACAGACGCTGAGGGCACTATTGGCCTTTGCTCAGGCGGTGTAAGCTCACTTAGCTCGGGACTTGGCTCACTATTGGGTGCTGAAGCAATAAGCACTTCTATTTCAGCATGTTGGATATTTGGCGCATCCGTAGTATCAACTGCTGGCAAAGCAGCGGCAGTTGTCTCTACCACTAACATGGTTTTTGCCACTGGTTTTTGCGGCTGAGTTTGCAGTACTTCTTCAATCACCTTAGGTTTATTCAAGGGTGATGATTCACTGCTCAATAACCAATAAGCAAATAAGGCAAATGCAATCCCTAACAACGCGATTAACCACAGCCAATTGGGACGTTTCTTCGGAGCTTGGTAGTCAGCACTGACTTGTTGCCCGTCGGCTTGTCTGGCTTCCAAATCCTGCAACATTTTATTGACTACGCTCATTGGCTACTCTCTAACAAAAAGTAGTAGGCCAGCGCAGTAGATAGCGCAACCACTGCCATTAATGCAGTGTGTAAAATCCAATGAGATCGACTGGCTTGTGCCGCTTCGGTATCTTTGATTGCCAGTTTAATATGCTCGGCACTAACTTGCTGCACTCCTTCACCGTAAGCCAGCATTAGCGCTTTATGGCAAAGTACATTAACTATCCGTGGAGTGCCTTTACTGGCTTTAAATAAGAGTTTGCTGCATTTTGCAGAAAACACTTCAACACCACGATAACCCGCCACATTAAGTCGATGACGCACATACTGATAAACTTGATCCGCATCCATTAACTGCAAAGAATAGGCAAAGGTCACCCGTTGTTTTAATTGACGTAGTTCAGGTAAGGCTAACTTATCGTTTAACTCTGGCTGACCAAACAGTACCACCTGTAGCAATTTACGGGATTCTGTTTCAAGGTTGGTCATTAGGCGCAAGGCTTCAATACTTTCGACCGGCAAGGCTTGGGCTTCGTCGATGATTAGCACGGCACTTTGATTGTGCCGATGGATATCAATTAGCCGCTGTTGAATACGCTGGGTGAACTCTTGTTGGTCGGCTGTCGCACTTAATTCAACTTGCAACTCGCTAGCCACAGAGCGGCGCAGTTCAGCTGGGTTTAAATAGGGGTTGGGGATATAAGCCGCGACAAAATGATCAGGTAACTCATTGAGTAACTTGCGACAAATCAGGGTTTTACCTGTGCCCACTTCGCCTGTCACTTTAATAAACCCTTCACCACTTTTTAGCGCGGTCAGTAATACCTGAATGGCTTCTTTATGGCTGGGCAGGCCAAAAAAATAGCTCGTATTGGGGGTAAGAGTAAAAGGCAGTTCTCTAATACCATAGTGGTAAAGATACATAGTTACTCCACGTGTAACCAGTCTGCCATTTGGTCTCTGCTACGTTGTAGCTGATTCCGCCAGGTTTCACTATCCACCACTGTCGGTTTGAGTAAGATCACTAATTCTTTTTTAACTTCAGTCTGGCGTTTGGACTTAAACAAATTGCCAAACAAGGGGATATCACCAATAAAAGGTGTTTTCGATTCGGTTTCGGAGATCATGGATTGCATCAAGCCACCTATCACCACTATCTCACCTGATCTAGCATGGATAATGGTATCTGACTCACGAATATTGCTCTGCGCCAAAGGCAAAATAAACTGCTCCTGATTTAGGGTAACCACTTTTTCTTGCTCTTGAGTTTCAATCACCGAAGGATGAACATGCAACAAAACGCCGCCGTTTTTATCGATTTGTGGAGTGACATCTAAGGCAATGCCAGAAAAGAAGGGGGTTAATTCAATATTAGGTACCACCGACGTGGTGCTTGATGAAATGGTGCTTTGACTGGAGACATCAGTAACAAAATATTCGTCATCACCTACCTTGATCACCGCTTTTTGATTGTTTACCGCGGTTACTCTGGGGCTAGATAGGACTTGCACATTGCCTTGGGTCGAGAGTAACGACAGCACACCAGAAAAATCCTTATTGATAAAAGATAAACTAGTAATATTGCCTAAGGTCGCGCTAATGCTATCGCCTATGCTGCCACCGTTAGTAGAATACTGAAAATCGGTGCTACCACTGCTGGCGAGAATTTGGTTCCAGTTTATACCCTGCTGATAACCATCACTGAGCGAGACCTCAATAATTCTGGCTTCCAAAATAACCTGACGCTGCACAATTTCTTCTGAAATTTGCAAAAAGCTCTTAATCGCGCGGATTTCTTCAGGCATAGCACGTACGGTGACCAACCCGGCTTGCGGTGTCACCATCACACTTTTACCGGCTTGCTCGCCTATCATGGATTTTAAGGTTGTCAGTAATTCTGTCCAAAAATCCGTTTCGGTGCGGGTAGATATATTCGTGCCATTGTTATTACTGCTATTAAAATTGTTGTTATTGCTGCTGCCACTACTTGAGTTGCCGGAAAAATTATTGTTAGAACTATTGCTAGTATTACTTTGTGCCTGTGATACCCCACCAGAAGTAATACTCGTTTGGGTGGCACCATCACGTTTCATTAATAAATAATTGACCGCCAGTGTTTCAGTACGTAAACCGGCAGGATAAATGCGATAAATGTTTTGTTTACGCTGAATATCATAACCATATAACTCAGATACCAACTCAAATACATCAGTCAAAGACACTTGTTTTAAATCTAACGAAATAGCGCCAGTGACTTCAGGATGAATCGCCACACTGTAAGGCGTGTCTTTAACAATGCCAGCAAAAAAAGCCGAGGCTTGGATATTTTGTGCGTTGATATCGTATTTATTTTCGCCAAAAAGTTGGTTGTCATTTGAGTTATGAGTAGGTAACAAGGCCTGACTAACCGCATCAGGCAAGGTATCCAAATGTTTAGCTGGACTTGTTTGCTCCTGCTGGTATTCAGCTATGGCAGAATCCAACGCAAGCTTCGACTGCTCAGGTTTTTGATGAGTTTGGCAGGCACAAATTAAGGTGCCTAAAGTGATTAATGTTATTTTCCTAAAAACCATTTTTAGCATCTTTCTTGACGTTATTATTATTGATGAAAAGTAACTGCTTACCTTGTGGGCCACTTAATTCTACTTTATTTGCGCTAATAGACACGACTTTATAGGCATAAACACTTTGCCCTTCTCCATAACTAAGGCCATTAATAATGGCTTGTTTAGTATTGCCTGTAACAAAAATAGCCGACAGAGACAGTTCATTATTTTGTTCTTCACTTAGCATGTTTTTAGTATAATTTTGTGGCCGAGTTGGATCAGTCTTGCCTTGGACACTCAGTGGAGCACTTAATAATAAGAGTAGCAACAAGTAACGGTAATATGTCATTTATACACCTATGAATGCCTTATTAGTACTTAATGTATAGATCTCCAGCTCGACAGTTGCCACTGGATATTCACTGACCTTGTAATCAAACTTTTTCCAATAAAACTGCCACTCTAGGGCTTCTAGTTTTTCAAGATAACTTTGCACCTCAAAATAGCTGCCTTCTACGATCAGTTTAACCCCATGGCGATATAAGGCGGCCTCACCACTATTGCCCTGCGGCTCGCTATTCTGAGTAAAAGAAATAGCATGGGGTGGAATAGATTGCAGGCTAATCAGGGTTAATTTATCAGAACTAGCCAAGACCTTTTCTAACATTTGTGGCATTTTGTTGGCTTGGACTAAGTTGGCAGTTTGCAAGGCGAGTTGTGTTTCAACTGCACTTATTTGCTGCTGAATATCTCCAATTCGTTGTTTAATCGATACATTAGGATCTTGTTGTAAGGCCTTGGTTAAGTCTTGAGTTTGCTCCGCTAGTGCAGCCACATCTTGTTGGTTACGTGTGATATTTTTAGTGATAGTAGCGTTTTGCTGCCATTGGGGTTCAAGCAAAACAAAATACGCCACAAAAACCACTAAAGTGATAGTGCACAGCAATATCATCACTTGTTCACGCACACTCAATTCATCAAAACGTGTGGCCAATTTGTTGTATTCACGCAACAAAGGGTTATTCATTTACGTTTGCTCCAGCGGATGCATTGTCTTTTGCATCGGCGACCGAGCTGGCAATCACAAAATTCAATTGCTGTTCGGTGTTTCTGAATAAACGGGTTTCAGCAAATTCCTGACCTTTAAAATAGGCCGTCGCACCTAAGTTGTTCAACCACTTAGGCACTAACGATGATTCAAGTGTGGTGCCTTCTAAACGAACCTGACGGCCATCCAAACCTATATAGGTTAACCACAAGCCACTTTGGTGTTTGTCGGCCAGTTCCGCCATAAGCTGAGCAAAACCGCTCGACTTTAGTTCTTCCTGCCCCTGAATTTCTTCTAAGACTCGTTTTTTAAGCGCCAAGATTTGCAGGTTTTGCTCCACATCAAGCAACAACTGAGGATCTTTTTTAAGGGTAGCAAGCTCGGTTTGTAGGGCAGTGACGACGCCCGCATGCTGACTTTTTTGTAACTGACTAAATTCTAATTCTGTCGTCAAGCTTTGCTGCTGGGCAAAGCCATAAAACCAATAAGCGACACACAGCAGCAACATCACAGCACACACCACGAGGGTAATTTGCAAACTTAACAAACGTAGTTTGGGATGAAACTCAATGGCGTAGAGATTAACCTTGGTCTTCATGGTTTTGACTCACTGACAACATCAAGGGCGGCGCCCAAACAAGCAAAATAACTGGGATGTTGTATTAATCCGGGGACGCTCTCCACATTGGATTCAAGCCGGCTTATTTTGACAAAAATAACCTCTTTAATGAGATCAGCTAAGGTATCTTGGTGGGGAGTATCCAGTGAAATATACACTTGTTTGACCGGTGCCTGACGCAACTGACTTTCGAAGTAATCCATTGACCGTTGGATTTCCAAAGCTAGATTGTCGGCTATGCCCATCTGGAATTCTTGCACAGAAAAATTAGCTAAATTTTCGTAGGAGCGTAAACGCCGTGAAAAGTACAACAAACCCTTTTTAACTATGTTTAAGCTTATTTGGTCACCGGGGTTTTGATGCAAAATAATCGCAGCATCGTCACTGGGTGGCAGAATATTGGAGGTGGTCAGCTCTTCAATACTGATATTAACCAGATTAAGTCCGGCATCTAATATGCCATCTCTTAAAGCTTCAACTTCATTTTTGCCAATTGCCACCACATTGAGTTTTTTGGCATTGGCGGGGGCAGCGGGTAAATCAAAATAGTCTACCGCTAAATCACCATCGCTAAACAATTGCTCTTTGACTGTCCATTGTAAGGCTTGATTGATTTCAGTTTCAGGTACGGCGGGTTTGTCTAACTGCAATAATTGATATTTAGAAATCGCCAGCGTGACTTGGCAGCGGGTATTGTCGAGGCCTTGTGCAGCAACATAATCCTTTAGACTGTCTTGCCAGTCATCCCAGACCATTTTGTGTTGCTTAACCCAAGTTAATTTACCATCGATGACTTGCAGTGTGGCGATGTATAATTCATCAACACCATATTCAATACCCACACAATGGTATTTTGAAGCCCTTCTAAAGCGGCGTTTGATATATTCCCGCCAACCAATCTGCATTTGTCTTAACGAACCTGCTATTTTTTAAGCATATTACAGCAAAGATCCTTAAAAAGTACCAGCAATATCAGCCGCTTATAATTATTTAGCTGATTAAGTCTGATTACTCTGAGCAAGGCAATGATTTAGATGGCGCTTAGTGCTCATTTTATCACGCCATCCAGTGTATGCAGAAAGTCGATACTTTTAGGTATTTGCTCCATCACACGAGAGGATTCATCTTCTAAAAAGAAATAACGTATACCTTGTTTTTTCGCTTCAGCAACGACCTTGGCAATACCCACATCTCCTTCGCCCAGCACAACATTACTTTCGTTATCACCACTGCCATTTTTAGTATTGGCGGTGCCTTTTAAGCGATCTTTGAGATGGAGGGAGGTAAAACGTCCAGGGTATTTTTGCAACAACGCCGTTGGATCCATGCCACCTTGTTTCATCCAAAATACATCCATTTGAAACTGGGCTTGGTGAGTATTTTGGATCATATAGTCAAGCAGGGTGCCATCTTCATAGGCATAAAACTCATAACCATGGGGGTGGTATTGCAAAGTAATACCGTGTTGTTTTAACAAAAGACCGGCCTTATTCATCATGGTTACCGCATTTTTGGCGGTTTCGAAATCAAAGGGCTTGGAGCCGTCATGGGGTATCCAATAAAAAGTCGCAAAACGAGATCCAAAAAAACGCGCCTTATACACGACAGCAATTGGATTATCGCGCAGCTCTTCATAGGAAGCGTCAACACTGGCCATTTCCAAATTATTTTTTAGCAAAAAATTGCGGTAGTTATCGATGGAATGGCCATACAGTGCTCCGCCGCCTTCTACAAGCGTTAGACCCCATTTGTTGATTTCAGCAAAAGTGGCATCCACATCTTTTTCCATTTGATGCCTGACACTATATAACTGCAATCCTAACTCGTGGGCGCTAAGGGGTATTAACGTTGAACTGGCGATGAGCATAACACCGCAAATACACCATACACGGCGACAAGTATTCAATAAAACTAACGACATAAAAATTCTCTCTATTTAAGGTTTAACTCAGCGCCTTAGGTGCCAAATTTACACTTTATTAACAAGTTTCTTAGTCTAGTGTGATGGTGAAAACTTTAGCTAATAATAAATCGGCTTGAGTTGATAAATTTTCGGCGGCATACTTTGCCAAAAATTAGCTTGGTGTCACTCAAATGGCTTTGTTTTGCGAAACCACTGAATATGCCAACAATTCGGCGCTACATATTTTAAAGGCAAATAGATAAAGGTCTGTAATGGATAAAAAGTTATTGGCTGACAGTCAGGTGTTTTTACAAAACGTCTTGGGTTTAGAGCAAATTTTGCACATGTTTGATTTGCTGCCCAATACTATTTTTTGGATTAAAGACGCTCAAAGTTGTGTGGTTTACGCCAACAATAGATATGTCGAACATTTGGGTTTACATACTTTGCAGCAAATTCTAGGTAAATCCGATCTGGATTTTTTCCCGCCACACATTGCCAAACAATTCATTAGTGATGACCACAGTGTGATGAACGGTCAATTCATTACTGATCGGATAGAATTGAATATGTTAAAAACGGGAGATTTTGCTTGGTTTGCAACCTCAAAACGTCCACTGTTTGACCAAAAAAATAATATTGTAGGTACCTTTGGTTTTACTCAATTAATGAATAAAACCTCACAAGTACTTTCCAGTATCGATGCCATCAAAGCGCCGGTCGAATACGTGCGAGAGAATTTTCACAAGGATATATGTGTTAAAGAGTTAGCCAATACGGCCTTTTTGTCGGTTAGCGCTTTGGAGCGGCGTTTTAAAAAATATTTATCCAAAACCCCCAAACAATTTATTAACGAAATCCGTTTAGAAAACGCGCGCAGGATGCTGATCGAAAGTAAATTGCCAATAGTTGAAATCGCCTATCGTTGTGGTTTTTCCGAGCACAGTTATTTTAGTCGCCAATTTAAAGCCCTATTTGGCACTTTGCCTTCACAACTGCGTGATAACTTATATAACAAACCCTAAAGTCCAGATAACACACTTAGTGCTATTCACAAGAATAAAAGGTTAAGTCTGACTTAAGCATAGCGAGATAAGCTGTGCTTAAATTTATTCAATTTGACGGCTTATGTCCCTTAACCAATATACGGTTTTTGCCCGTTTCGGCTTATCTAAACTAACACCTAGCACGCTTATTTTATTATTTAGCGCCTTTATCACCTTAAGTTGCAATAGCAGCTTTTTTGCCCATTTTTCTGCAGAGTATGTTGTGCGAGACAATTTGGGTTTTATGGCTGCCGTCACACTTATTATTTTTGCCTTAACCGCTTTGCTTATCGCCATTACTCAAGTAGTACTACCTCTGCGCGGCGCGATAGCCTTGATCTTATTCATTAGTGTGCTCAGTGCGTATTTTGCCGACCAGTTTGGTGTTGTGATAGATGTTGAAATGATCCGTAATAGTTTACAAACTGATATGGCAGAAGCCTCTGATCTATTGAATGTAAGTTTATTATGGCGCTTAGCCATTTTGTTGTTAGTGCCTATGGTCTTGATTAGCCTACTCCCCATAAATTCAGCTAAGCCTGAATGGCTGCAGCGACTCAAAACCAGTGGCAAGCTAAGTTTGTTTACTTTGTCGCTCATTACGCTATGTATTTTTAGTTTTAGCGCGCAGTTCACTAGCTTTATCCGTGAACATAAACCACTGCGTTATTACATCAATCCGCTGCAGCCGCTCTACTCCGGCATTAAGTACTACAGCTCTCAATTTAATAATCTGGATGCAGAGGGCTTTACCTTACTGGCCAATTATTCTGAGGTACCTACTAGCGATCCCAATCGAGAATTGATCATTATGGTGGTAGGTGAAACCGCTCGGGTTGATCACTTCGGTCTAAACGGTTACGCACGTCAAACCAATCCTTTATTAAGCAAGGAGCCTAATTTGATTTTTTATCCGGAGATAAGCTCTTGTGGTACATCAACGGCCATTTCTGTGCCTTGTATGTTTTCATTATCTTCTAAAGATGAGTTTGACGTGGATACGGCTGAGGCAACAGAAAACGCCTTTGATATTATTGCTAAAGCAGGAGTTAGTGTCCTGTGGCGTGATATTAATTCAGATTCTAAGGGTGTCGCAGTGCGCCAACCCTTTCAAGATTTCAGAAATGCCAACGTCAATCCACAGTGTGACGAAGAATGCCGAGATGTTGGCATGCTAGATGATTTACAAGCTTATATAGATCAACAGCAACAGGATATTTTTATCGTATTACATCAAATGGGCAGTCACGGGCCTGCGTATTACAAACGTTATCCTCGCGAATTTGAACGTTTTACGCCAGCTTGTCAGAGCGCAGAATTATCCCAGTGTAGCGATGCTGACATCATCAATGCCTATGACAACAGCATTTTGTATACCGACTATTTTTTGTCTAAAGTCATTGAGTTGCTCAAAAAAAATAACCAGAAATTTCAAACCAGCATGTTGTATGTCAGCGATCATGGCGAGTCCTTAGGTGAGAATGGTTTGTACCTGCACGGTTTACCCTATGCCTTTGCTCCCAAAACGCAAACCCATGTGCCCGTGATATTGTGGACAGATGAACGTTCAGATATCGATATTGCGGCAACTCGTTTACAAAGCCAAGTCACCAATAGTCACGACGCGGTAGCCAAAACCCTGATCAATTTATTTGAGCTTGAAACCGATGTAAGTTATGAAAACGTGCCGGATTTATTGAAATTCAAATCAACACATTAACGTAGACAAGATCACTTTATCGCTGTTTGTAATCGTTTGACTCGCGAGATTAACAGGCTATCTAAAATGATAACTGCTATCAGAGCGAGGGCTGAAAGTGGAAAACATAAGGCCACCACTATCATGGCAAATCCGACCAACTTGCTTATCGCTGGCGGTGCCATTGGCGAGCCCAACTTGCCTTGTTTTTTGGGGCGGCGTTTCCACCACAGCACTAGACCACTGGCAATCATGAACAGGACCATGGCGACCAAGACAAGATTCAACAACAAATTCCACAGCCCCAAATCGCCCTGATGTAAAGGAATAAAAGCCGCCATCGCCTTACCCATAACAGGGTAATCGGCAAATTTAAATTCAGCGAGTGGCTCACCATTGAAGCGGTCGAGGTGCAAGGTACGTTCGGTCAAGGGATTGGTGATGTCGCCGGCCATAGTGGTAGCAGAAATCGTCCAGACGCCAACCTCACCTTGCGGAAAATGCACACGGTAGTTAGCAAACCCTTGCTCAGCAGCAATTCGGTTAACCGCATTTAAACCAAATTCGCCCGAATTGGCAGCTGACTCTGGCATCGGTGTTTGTTCCATCACCCAAGGCACATGATGCATTCCTGTATGATTCATCGAGTCGTGGTTCATTGCGGTATGGTCCATTGCCTCGAGGTCCATATTGGTATGCCCCATAGCTGCATGATCCATGGACTCGTGATCGACAGTCTGCTGGCTTTCAGTATTTTTAGGCGCTTCAAAACGCGGAAGGGAACTCCATGGTTGCACCAGTTTACCTCCCCACACGTTAGTCCAAGCAAGGCCAGATATTAAAAAAAACACTAAAGGGATAGCGACAAACAATCCAATAATCCGGTGCAGACGGCGCCAATCTTCACGACTTATTAGTGAGAAGCGTGGTACTAAGCTGCGCCAGCCATCCTTTGGCCACGCCAAATACACACCACTTAGCACCATCAAGACGCCAAGACCAGCGGCAATTTCAAGCAAGGTGTCGCCGATATCACCCATATACAAGGAGCTATGTAACACTTTTACCCAGTTATAAAAGCTAGTAGTCGGATCAAGTGTGCCCAATATTTCTGCATTATAGGGGTTGATATACACCGTTGTGCTGGGCGCGTTATGCCCACCATGGCCACCAGCATGCTCTGCTTGCAATGAAAACTGCGCAGATTCAGTATTGTCGCGCGGTGGTATATATAGCTTTACGCTAGAGTGAGGATATTGCTCACTCACCTTGTTTAACAAGGTATTAGCAGTTAGAGGGTGTTCTTGTGGCGTAACCTTAAGTAAATTTTGATGTAATAATGGCTCAATAGGTTTGCTGAGTAACATCAACACACCACTGAGTGACAATATCAATAAAAAAGGCACAACAAACAAACCCGCATAAAAATGCCAGCGCCATACAGCACGATAAAGTTGCTCACTACGGATTGATACTTTACTGTTATTTTTCAAAATGTTATCTCGCATAAATACAATCGGCGCCGCTGTTTACTGTGAAAGATTGCACATTTAAAACTGAAACTTAGCGCCAAAATATACTGATCGTGGTTCGCCTGCCTGCAATATTGCAGCATTTGGTGCGGCGCGGTCTTTTACACTAAATACAGAGACATACTCTTTATCTGTAAGGTTACGGGCTTCACCAAAGACTTCCCATGACTCTCCACTTAAACCAATGCGTAAACCCACTAGCGTGTAATTATCAATGGTATAGCTATTGCTAAAATCTGCGTAACGTTTATCCACAATATCAAAAGTCGGTCCGACAAAAAATCCATTGGCGTGGCGATAGAGAATTTCGCCTTTGACCGCATAACCTGGTGCTGCAGGTAGTTCGTTATTGCCATAGTTACTATCGTTATCAAAAGAGAAGCGGTTGATCGTCAGGCTCACTAATGGGTCTAAGCGATGTTTACCTACATTATCCAGAGCAAAACTGGCTCCCACTAAAGCTTCAAAGCCAGCGTGAATCGTATCATCAACGTTAGAAGATAGGCTGGTGCCTGGTGCATTGGGATCATCTATCGATAAAATTTCATCCTGCAATTGGCCGTAATACAGAGCAAATTCCCAGTTCATATTATCATTGGCATTAAAGGGTTTGGTGCCGCGAGTACCCACCTCTACAACCTTACCATGCATGGCCTTAAGTGCTTCATCATCCATACTAGCATCGTCTTCGAGCTCGTAATTAGTTGGCGGCTCGTACAGACGGCTAATATTGGCAAATAATTCGCTATTTTCTGTTACTTGATAAATCAAACCTATGCGTGGATTAATACTGTTGTAGTCAGCTTGTGGATTGTAGAGCGCGCCACTTGTGGCATTGGTATTACGTACTTCGCGGCTAGCAGCAACCAACTGCAAACCATAAATCAATTTCCATTTATCCACTATCTGCCAGCGGTCGACTAAAAATAGCTCTAAACTATCTGCATCGTTGTCCACCACAGTCATCAAATTTTGCCGCACGCCAGCTTCGTGGCTGTAGTTGCCCCCTTTAACCGTGGTAACACCATAATTAAGCCCAACCAACAGATCGTGTTCAGCCACTCGCAAATTGTAACGCAATGACGTGCCAGTAGTATGCTGATCAGTATCGATCAACAAGCTAAAATAAGGGCTGTAAACAATAGGATGATAAAGACTTTGCTCTTCGTACGAGATACCCACCGTCAAACTACTGTTGCTGTTTAGGTTCCACACGGTTTTGTTAGCCATACGCCACGTTTCAACGTTATGCAAAAAATTCCCTACTATAGAGGCAGGCTGGCCTTGATAGGGGTCTTGGGCAAATTGCTCTGCCGTCAACGCACCGGGTAACTCTTGATCATTATCGATATAATTAAAGTAAAAACGGGTTTTTAGATCGTCACTGATTTGCCAACCTGCATTGGCGTAAAGGCCTTCACGCTGCTGCTGTTGATGCACTCGAAACCCATCCCATTTACGGGATTCCACAGTCATTATACCATCAAAGTTACCGGCCACTGCGCCAGCAGTGAGTCGCCCTTGTAACTGACCGTGACTGCCTGCATTTAGCATGATTTCCAGTGGTTCAATGTCATGGGCAGTAGGAGATACAAAATCAATGGCACCACCTAAAGTACTCGCACCATAGGTTAGGGCGTTAGCTCCTCTGGCGACCACCGCATAACGAGTGCTGAGTGGGTCAATGGTCCGATTGTGATTGTTGCCATCCGCTGCAGTGATGGGCAAACCATCTTGTAAGAGTTTGATGCCATTACCATCGTAGCTAGTGGCATCAAGATTAGAGCCACGACTTGAGAAAAATGCAGAGTCACCTGTAGAGCCACTCGCCACCCATACGCCTGGCACATAACGCAACATATCTGCCAGATTGGACACACTACGCTTGGCTAATTCACTGCTATCTATTAGTGTTACACCACCTGGAGTGAGGGCTCTTTCGCTTGCAATTTCTAATTTAAGTTGCTCACCTTGAACGAGGATCCTTTCGGGCGGCTCATTAGTCGTAGCGTTGGCAGCTTCATTAGCAAAAGCAGTAAATGACAAACTAAGACTAAGGCTTATACAAGTTGCTAACCGTTTGCGCGGAGATGAAAACATAACAGTATCCTTTGTTAATCAATTTGATGTGCGCGTCAATGCGATAAAATCTTAATGCAGAAATTCGAATGATGGAATGTGGCAAAATGTCGCAGCTAGTCTGTTTCACTAAATGGAAAATTGAAATGAACATGATGAACCGATACAAACACTCTTGCGTCTTGTGCTGTGCCAGCCTGTTACTTTGCTGTTTTGCCGCGAAGGCGCACAGCCAAACAAGTCCGCTCGTATTAGCGGTAGATTTTGAAAAATCTAACGAGGGTGTTTATCAAGCTAGTGAAGTTGCTGCTGACTGGCCAAACCTTAGTTGGCAAAACTTGGCAGACAGGGCAGGAATCATTGATAGCCACGAAGCCGAGTTTAATAAAGTACTAAAAATCTCTTATCCCCACGGTAGTGTGGGGCCTAGTCAAGGTGGCGGGCAATTTTTGCAAGCCTTAGTGCCGGCAAAAGAATTGTGGCTGTCTTACCAAGTAAAATTTGCAGAAAACTTTGATTTTAGGCTAGGCGGCAAGTTACCCGGTTTAACCAGCGGTGGCGCTAAATATAGCGGTGGCACTATTCCTAAACTAGGCCAAGGTTGGAGCGCGCGTTATATGTGGCGCAAAAACGGCGAAGCCATTATCTACCTTTACCATATGAAGATGCCGGGTAGTTGGGGAGAAGATCTCGCTTTAGAAGGTGCGCGTTTTAAGCCAGGACAATGGCATACTTTGGTACAACATATCCGCGTTAATGAAATGAACAAAGCCGATGGGGTGTTGGAAGTTTGGGTTGATGGTAAAAAACGTTTAAGCCGCAGTGACATTGAATATAGAGGCCAGCCACAAGCACTGATAGACAGTTTTTATTTTTCGACTTTTCATGGCGGCAATACGCCAGATTGGGCGCCGAAACAGGATACCACGGCCTATTTTGATAATTTTATTATCAGCACGGCTCCCCTAATTCAATAGTCGATAATCTTATACCAACTCCAATAAATAATAAAAAAGCCCTGTAACAACAGGGCTTTAATTTTTTTGAGCTATATAAAGTTTGCGACTCTATTAATTAACCTTCGACTGGTGAAACCACAAACAGTAAGTCACCTTGTGACACTTGTTGGCCATTACTATTAAGAATTCGCTCAATACGGTATTTTTGGTCTTCGGGGTATAACACTCCCGTTTGACGATTAAAGCCGGCCAAAGTAACTTGCGAAAACATTTTCATGGCTTCCATCAAGGCTAGGGTTTGTTCTACGGTGACGATGTCGCCTTCTTTGACAAACTCCGCTTCGCCTTGGGCTGGTGTGGTATAAAAAATACCGGCGCCATGGGCTAATACTTTCAGTTCGTTACTTTCACCTACACGTAATGATTCGGTATCAACATCGGCCGTTTCAGCAGCAGCTTCCATTTCTGCTATCAGCACCTGATGGTCTAACTCGGCCATTAAACGTGGCAAATAATTCGTATCATATACCCCGTCTTTAAAAGTAGCATCGCTGAGGATACGCTTTAACAAAGGAATGTTAGTGGCTATACCTTTAATTACTACACTATCAAGGTAGGCGTACATTTTAGCTACAACATCGGCGCGATCTTTACCACGAATGATAAGCTGAGCAATTAAGCTGTCGTAGTAAGGTGATATTTCTTTACCCGCAGCGGCAATAGAAATGATTTCAATATCATCACCTTGTGGCATGCTGCATTCAGTGATGAGACCCGGATTAGGGATAAGCTGCAAAATACCATGACTATCAACCGCGGCTTTTTCGGCAGTCACGCGCACTTCCATGGCATAACCTTGCTCGATAGGCTCAAGGGCTTCAATTGAGCGACCCGCGGCAATATCAAATTGCGCACTGACAATATCGATACCTGATGTGGCTTCGGTAACCGGATGTTCAACTTGCAGTCGGGTATTCATTTCCATGAAATACACTTCATTGGCATCTAAGTTATAGATAAATTCAACCGTACCAGCACCCATATAATCGGTCGCATTACCTAAGGCTCGGGTATATTCCATGACTCGTTGTTTTAGCTCTTCGGGCAACATGGTTGAACCGGATTCTTCAATGACTTTTTGATTATTACGTTGCACAGAGCAGTCGCGAATACCTAATACTTTGGTATTGCCAAACTGATCGCGCAATAACTGCACTTCAATGTGACGTAATGATGTGACATATTTTTCTAGATATAAATCACCATTACCAAAGGCGGCTGCGGCTTCTGTGGCGGTTTTTTGGAATAAATTCATCATATCTTCAGGACGTTTAACCACCTGAATACCTTTACCACCACCACCTTGTACCGCTTTTAATAATACCGGATAGCCAATTTCGAGAGCCACATTTACCGCTTGTTCAGCGTTGCTTAAAATACCATGGCTGCCTGGTACCACCGGCACATTTTGCCCTTGTGAGGTATGGATCGCATTGGACTTATTACCCATAGTGGTCATGGAGTGCACACTAGGGCCAACAAAGTTTACGCCATTGTTCACACATAACGCGGCAAACTGCGGGCTTTCTGACAAAAATCCAATACCAGGGTGCAGTGCATCAACATTTTCGTATTCAGCCACTTTTAATACCGAATACGCATTTAAGTAACTTTCGTCAGAGGTGTTACCTCCGATACAAACCAGTTTGTCGTTGTCTTTGAGCATCTCAGCCGGTACTGATGTCATGTCAGGATCCGATGCCACTAATACGACACTGATGTTGTTATCATGGGCTTTACGGATCAGTTTAACCGCTGTACAGCCACGGGCATGTACCAAAACCTTATCGATGGGTTTCATCAACATGCGTGGGTCGTCTTGGACAATAACCTCATCTAACTCAATTTCTTCAGGCACCAAGGTTGATAAGGCTTTACTGATCACATCTTCCACTTTTAAGGTAGGCATGGGCATGACGGGATCAATTTCAGACAACTGGCTATCTAAGGTGTCGCTGAAAGGGTTAAACACTAAACCCGTCATCGAACCGGAAACCTTTGATAAATAGTTGGATAATGTAGCCGTTGATGGCAAATAAGCTGGCACCACCATTTGACCTGCAAATGGCATGTTAGTACCCGATAGATAATAAGTTTGCACTAAGGGATGCGTTACAAAACTAGCTTGTGCACCGCCAGTACAGTCACCAAAACCAAACATTAATACGGGTAATTCATTGTCACGAATAAAACGAGTCATACGGTCGTTAACCACGGCCATAGAAAACAGTGCTGCTGCGCCTTCTTTGGTTTGCATACCACCTGAGCTGATAAAACAAATCACCGGTAATTTACGTTTGGCACATTCAATTAATAAGGAACTGAATTTCTCGGCACTGGCCATATCAAAAGCGCCAGCCTGAAATGCTGTATTGGATACCGCTACACCAACTCGTAACTTAGTACCCTTGTTATTGAAGTCGGCTAAACCAGTAATTAAACCACAAGGGCGGATTTTTTTTTCAATGGCATCTTCAATCGACAAACGAAAACCAGGGAAGTTAAGTAAGTTGGCAGACATTTGCTCTGCACCAATTTCTTTAAACTTGGTGAAAAATTGACTGATCACATTTTCCCAAGTCATTTTTCCTAGTTTTTTCTCTTCGCGCAGCACTCTTTGGATTAACAAATCTCGGTAACCCATGGTTAAGCGGTTCCAAAAATCTTTGCGTCGCCCAATGCGCACAGGGTTGATGATGCCGGTGTATTTTTTGTGATCTTTTTCGCTATCAAAATACTCGGGCAGCAGGCTTTCGAAAAAATAAGTCAAAATAACAAAAAGTGAATCGTTTAATTGTGGAAAACCCACACTCTTCCACTGTTCTACGCGGGTTAATAACTGGGCACGGTTTGATTGCGCCATGAAGTATCTTAACCATTTATAGAACTTGCTTTTGTCGTTGGCGCTGTCTTTGCTGGATAAGGCGTTATCAATGGATTTATGTAATAACTTATCGACCGAAACACGAGATAAACTTTTAGACATCATGGCTTCTTTCGAAATAGACGCCAAACTGCCCACAACATTGTCATATAAGGCATTAAAAATCAGGATGTTATGGCATTGCCAGATGAAGTCTTCACGTAACTCATCATTAACCACAACATCAAGTACTGTCAGTTGATTAAGTTCTGGCCAAGGTGCCTGAGTGGTAGACGTTGGCAGTGATTCTAAATGCGCAATCAAGCCCGCAAAATTATTTGGTGAGTTGCTTTTCCAGCGATGATATAGCGACCAACCGATGTTAAATATCAAGGCCTTACGTGCTTTGTCATAATTTACTTTGGGTTCACCCAAAATAAGACGTGTGATCACGTTACGCTCAGTGGACACTGCACTGCGTTTGTTACGAAAGGTCGCCCATAATTTGTTGAGTTCTTCGTCGTAAATCAGCTTATCAGGGTTAGTTAACCACGCCTGAAAAACATGTTCTTGCTCTTGTTTAATTCGGATCTGCAAATCGCCTTTGGGCACACTCACCTTTGACAAAAGACCGTATTGATCTTGGGCAATGGAGTGGATACGGCTACGTAGCGTTAAATAACGCAAATAACGATAGGCGCTACCAAAAATATTGTGGTGGGTGGTAGGGCTATTGGCGATAGACAAACTGGTTTTATTTTCCAGCGCAAGCAAGTTAACCGATGGTGTCAAGAAACGCTGCAAACTGCGGTCATAATGTTCTTTTAATTCGGCTGATTCGCGCACAAAACTGATTGCAGCCTTTTCAATCGCCTCAATAGAACTGATAATTGCGCGGCGTAAATTATGCTGACGATCATCTTTATCTGAAGGTGAAAAGTCGATAATACCGTCTATGCAACCCGCGCTATAAAGTTCTTCCGGCGACACTCCTACTGATTTAGCACATTCTTGCCAGGATAAATTGTATTTACGCGCAATGCTTTGCAAACCCTGGGGTTGAATGGTGTTAAAAATACCATCACGTACCGAAAGCAATATATTGGCGGTGGCCAACGGAATTGCACCACCAGAATAACCCGCTCCAATAACAATGCCCACGGTTGGCATATCAACATTGGCGCTTTCTGCTATCGCTTTAGAAATTGAATGAGCTTGGTTTTGGCTGTTAGCCACTTCACCAGCATCAGCTCCTGGGGTATCAATTAAATAGACTATGGGTAACGACAAATCAGCAAAATGACGAATGGCTTTACAGGCAGCAAGATGATGTTCTGGCATCCAAGCGCCGTTTGCCGTTGTGCGCTCTTGCGCAATAAATCCAATACGGCGGGTGCGCGGTCCAAAATGCAGTTCAACTTCGGCACGATAAAATGGCCCGATATGCAATTCAGCAATAATCTTGCCCTTCAGATCAGCGATGATACGTTTTGCGCCCAGTCGGTTTTTGTCTTGAGTTGGTTGGATCACTTTATTGACATAACCGTCGACATCTAAAGAGGCCAAGTTTTTCAAATTTGCTTGAATGACATCTTCGCTAACTAAACCTTTTACTTCTTCAGACAGGCTTTGTTTGCTGTGGGCTGGAAACAATGAAAAATCTTTAGCCAAGTGTTCAGCTTGCAAAAAAAGAGGATCTGCCGAAAGTGCTCGGGTGGTATTAGAAGGTCGTTCTTTGGTAGCCATTGATAGGATCTCTGCGAATAAAGGTACTAAAATTTTTAGCGGGCAAATATAACGTTGTTAATATACATTTTACTAACTAAAATG
Organism: Paraglaciecola hydrolytica; assembly: GCF_001565895.1. Taxonomy (GTDB): domain Bacteria; phylum Pseudomonadota; class Gammaproteobacteria; order Enterobacterales; family Alteromonadaceae; genus Paraglaciecola; species Paraglaciecola hydrolytica. The sequence goes on along the minus strand of NZ_LSNE01000003.1, from coordinate 761,354 downwards.
ACTGGGACGCTTTGTTCCATAATTGAAACAGTGAGGTTTGAGTGGCGGATTTAAACGGCATGATGCTATTTGCAGCCGTAGTAAGAGCTAATGGTTTCTCCCAAGCCGCCCGAGAAATTGGCCAGCCTAAATCGACTATTAGCCGCAAAATAGCTCAGCTAGAAGAACAACTTGGCGTGCGCTTATTGCAACGGGATACACGCAATGTCAGTTTGACTCAAATAGGGGCATTGTATTATCAACATTGTGATTCAATCAGCCATGAAATTGAAGCCGCTAAAGCGGTCATTGAAAGCACCCATAATGATATTTCAGGTGCATTACGGATCGCCGTGCCAGTGTCATTTTCGCAGGAAGTGTTTGGGCATTTATGTTCAAGTTTTATGCACCTTTATCCTAATATCGAATTGGATATTCAGTTTACTGACAATGATGTAGGTTTGGTTGGCGAAGGTTATGACATTGCTATTAAATTTGGCCCGCTACAGTCTTCAGATCTGGTTGCACGTTTATTGTTTCAGCGCCAACCCATGTTGCTTGCCAGCCCTGGTTATATAAAAAAATTCAGTAGCCCCGCCACACCACAGGATCTCGTTAACCATAGAGGGATTTTATTAGGCAGCACTTTATCAGCGCCTATTTGGGCATTAGGCAAAGGTCAGCGTAAAACGATGGCGACCTTTAAACGCAAGGTGCGAGTGAATAGCAGCAACATGGTTAAACGTCTCGCTTTGGATGATTATGGTATAGCGATGTTAACCCATACTAGTTGCAAACAAGAGCTTGCCGCCGGTCGTTTAGTGCCAATTTTACCAGAATGGCCAATAGAGCCATTTAACGTTTATGGGGTTTATTCAAGCAGACGGCAGTTAGCCAGTAATATCGTGGCTTTTTTAGATTTTTTTACTAAACGCTACACCAGTCAAGAATCGCTGTATTCAATGATGAGTTAAATCTGCAGCGCATTTAACTAAAGCAAACCTAATAAATGTAAAAAGCCCCGTAAAAACAGGGCTTTGAAGATTATTTGCTTTACATACAAAAAGCGGTCTCTGGTAACAGTCAGAACGGGATATCGTCATCAAAGTCAAAGTCTGGTTCAACCATAGGAGGTTGATTTTTTTGACTGGGAGGAGACTGATTAAAACCTTGGTTGTTGCCACCTTGGTTACTTGCACCTTGATTAGCACCGCCGCCTTGATTAGGCATTTTTTGATAACTAGGTTGGGCTTGGTTGTAAGCCTGAGCACCTTGTGGAGCTGCACCTTGGCGAGGTTGAAAACCGCCTTCAGACTGACCTGCTTGACCACCTTTACCACCTAACATTTGCATTTGGTCGGCTATAATTTCGGTAGTGTAACGATCTTGGCCTTGTTGATCCTGCCATTTACGAGTTTGCAATTTGCCTTCGACATAAATTTGCGAACCTTTGCGTAAATACTCACCGGCTATTTCGGCTAAACGGCGGTACATGGTGATCCTGTGCCACTCGGTACGCTCTTGTAACTGACCTGCCTGATCTTTCCAGCTTTCACTGGTTGCTAAGGTTAAATTAGCTACGGCATTGCCATTAGGCATATAGCGAACTTCAGGATCCTGTCCTAAGTTACCAACTAAAATTACTTTATTAACACCTTTAGTCGCCATTTTTACTCCTATTATTCTTCTAAATTCAGACTCTTACGAGCCCTTTGAATATCAAATTTCCGACTATCAACTTTGATATAAATGACTTGTTCACTATGAATTACGGTCAGGTCTTCGACACCATCAAACTCTGCAAGTTGCTGTGCTAGGTGATCAGCGCCCTGACTATCAACCTTAAGTGTATAACGTTTTAAACGCTCAGTACTATGCAAACCTTTGATTAAATAGCTCCAGACTAAACAGATTAGCGCAGCCAAACCAAACACCCACTCACTTCCCCAATATTGACTGATGGCAGAGGATAATACGCCGCCTAAAAAAGCGCCAAAAAACTGAAAGCTGGCGTAAATTCCCATGGCCGAACCTTTTTTTCCAGCCGGAGCAATGCTCGATACCATGGCAGGAAAATTGGCTTCGAGGTAATTAAAACACGTAAAAAATACACTCACCAACAACATAATAAGCAACATAGAGCAGCTATCTATAGCAAGTGCCGCAAATACCGTTGCTAAACCCAGCACACACACAAACATCAATACTGATTGGGATAACTTTCGGCCTGTGGTCATGATAAGCGCCAGCCCCATCACAGAACTGAGTAATACAATTAAATAGAGCTGCCAATGTTCGGCCAATGGCCAGCCTAAGGACACAAAAAACCGTGGTATGTGCACAAATAACAAGGTAATCAACATGTGCAAAAACAGGACACTTAGATTAAGCCGCAGCAGTTGGGGGTGCCTTAGCAATGTTTTAAGATCACTGATTACCGGTAAAGTATCGCCTTTGGGAGCGATATTATGGGCATTGGGCACTACAAACAGTACTAACAATATGCACAATAGTGCCAATAAACCAGTGGCTAAAAATATGCCTCTAAGGCCATAACCATTAGCGATAACCGGTCCCATCAACAGGGCGATATAAAACGAAAATCCAATAGCGACACCAATAATCGCCATCACTTTAGGGCGTTGGTTGTCACGGCTCAAATCACCGGCCAGCGCCATAATCGCACCAGCAATAGCACCAGCACCTTGTAAAAAACGGCCAACCACAACCCAGACTAAACTATCGGCATAAGCAGCTACTAAACTGCCTGCAGAAAATAACAGTAAACCTATGATGATCACCGGCTTGCGACCAATTTTATCTGACAGCACACCCATGGGGATCTGTAAACAGGCTTGGGTTAAGCCGTAACCGCCTATCGCTAAACCCACTAAAAATACCGAATAGTCAGGATATTTATGAGCTGCAATGGCCATCACCGGCATGATCATAAACAAACCAAGCATGCGTAATACGTAGATAAATGCCAGCGAAAATGCGGCGCGAAGTTCGAGTGAATTCAAGGTAATTACAATCTTTTAATACGGTTGTTAATATAGTAAACGGACGATAATTTTAAGCGCGCGAGTGTAGCACAATTGTTAGTCTCACCCATAGCCAAAAAACCAGCCAAATACATATAGCCCTTATCTTTAGAATTGCACGGCGGCGGCGAATGAATGCAGCCAACCAACCTGCATCTTCAGGTTGGTTGCGTATATAAGCCTTTGCTTAAAAAGATAATTGCTCTTGGCATAGAGCTACTTTGCAGAGTATGTAATACTACTCTTTTGGCTCCGAAACTGGTTACAAATGGACAAAATTGAAGTACGTGGCGCCCGCACCCACAACCTCAAAAATATTAATGTCACTATCCCCCGAGATAAGCTGACAGTTATTACCGGCTTATCCGGCTCTGGTAAATCTTCACTTGCTTTTGATACTTTGTATGCTGAAGGTCAACGTCGTTATGTTGAGTCTTTGTCAGCTTATGCTCGTCAGTTTTTATCTATGATGGAAAAGCCTGATGTTGATCATATTGAAGGTCTATCGCCAGCCATTTCCATCGAGCAAAAATCTACTTCACATAATCCACGCTCGACTGTGGGTACCATCACCGAAATTTACGATTATTTACGTTTACTCTATGCTCGAGTGGGCGAACCCCGTTGCCCTGATCATCATGTACCATTAAATGCCCAGACTATTAGCCAAATGGTGGATAGAGTCTGTGAAATGCCTGAAGACGTTAAACTGATGTTGTTGGCACCTGTGGTACAAGATCGTAAAGGTGAACATGTTAAAACCTTGGAAAATTTATCAGCTCAAGGTTTTATTCGCGCCAGAATAGACGGTGAAGTGTGTGACTTATCTGATCCACCGCCCCTAGACTTACACAAAAAACACACCATTGAAGTGGTCGTTGACCGTTTTAAAGTGCGCGATGATCTTAAATTACGTTTGGCAGAGTCCTTTGAAACCGCGTTAAATTTATCCGGCGGGACCGCCAAAATCGCCTTTATGGACGAACCGACTAAACAAGAGTTAGTGTTTTCGTCAAACTTTGCTTGCCCCCATTGTGGTTACAGCATGGCGGAGCTAGAACCCCGACTGTTTTCGTTTAACAACCCTGCTGGCGCATGCCAAACTTGTGATGGTTTAGGCACGAAACAGTTTTTTGACCCGCAACGTATTGTGACCAACGACGAACTGAGTTTATCTGGTGGAGCGATTAGAGGCTGGGATAAACGTAGTTATTATTATTTTCAGATGCTGCAAGCGGTGGCCGATCACTACAAATTTGATCTTAGTAAACCCTTTAGCGAATTGGATGATAAAGCCAAAGACTTGGTGTTGTTTGGCAGTAAGGGCACTTCATTAAAATTCAAATATATTAATGATCGTGGCGACATCATGGAGCGTAAACACCCCTTTGAAGGCATCATTCCAAACATGGAACGACGCTACAAAGAAACTGAATCCAACGCGGTACGAGACGAACTAGCAAAATACTTAAGCCAACAAAGTTGCACCAGTTGTAATGGCACACGTTTGCGCCTTGAAGCCAGAAACGTATTTATTGGCGACACGCCCTTACCCACTATCACCGACATGTCTATCGCTGATGCGCTGGCCTTTTTTGCCGGAGTGGTATTAACCGGTAATCGTGAACAAATTGCTGAAAAAATATTTAAGGAAATCAACGATCGACTGACATTTTTAGTTAACGTTGGTTTGAACTATCTGTCATTGTCACGCAGTGCCGATACTTTATCTGGGGGCGAGGCTCAGCGTATTCGACTCGCCAGCCAAATCGGTGCTGGTCTGGTGGGGGTGATGTATGTATTAGATGAACCTTCCATTGGTTTACATCAGCGTGACAACGAACGCCTACTCAAAACTCTGGTCCATTTACGAGATTTGGGTAATACGGTGATTGTGGTTGAACACGACGAAGACGCCATTCGCGCTGCTGATTTTGTCTTGGATATTGGCCCAGGTGCTGGTGTACATGGTGGCGAAATCGTCGCGCAGGGCACGATTGAAGACATCAAAAACAGCGAACATTCACTGACAGGCAAATATTTGTCGGGCCGTGAAAAAATAGAAATTCCAACAAAGCGCACTCCCATCGATCAAAGTAAGTGGATAGAGCTGACTGGAGCTAGCGGTAACAACCTACAAAACGTGACCTTTAGAGCGCCTATAGGTTTAATGACCTGTGTAACGGGCGTGTCTGGTTCGGGTAAATCTACCTTAATCAACGACACCTTCTATCGTATCGCTCATCGTGATCTGAATAACGCCACCACAGGCGAGCCTGCGCCATACAAAACCATCGATGGGTTGCAGCACATGGACAAGGTCGTGGATATCGATCAAAGCCCAATAGGCCGCACACCGCGCTCTAATCCTGCTACTTACGCAGGCATTTTCACGCCGGTGCGTGAGTTGTTTGCAGGCACGCAAGAATCCCGTTCACGAGGTTATCAAGCCGGACGTTTTAGCTTTAACGTCAAAGGCGGACGTTGTGAAGCTTGCCAAGGGGACGGTGTCATCAAAGTTGAGATGCACTTTTTACCCGACGTGTATGTACCTTGTGATGTGTGTAAAGGTAAACGTTACAACCGTGAAACCCTTGAAATACAATATAAAGGGCTCAACATTCATCAAATACTGAATATGACTATTGAAGAAGCTCGCCCCTTCTTTGATGCGATACCAGCCATTGCTCGTAAGCTACAAACGTTGATAGATGTAGGTTTGTCTTATGTGCGTTTAGGCCAATCTGCTACAACCTTGTCTGGCGGTGAAGCACAGCGGGTTAAGCTGGCTAAAGAACTATCTAAACGAGATACCGGCCAAACACTGTACATCTTGGATGAACCCACTACCGGCCTGCATTTTCACGACATCAAACAGTTATTACATGTATTACATAGACTGCGTGATCATGGCAATACCGTGGTAGTGATTGAGCATAATCTAGATGTAATCAAAACGGCTGACTGGGTAATTGATTTAGGCCCAGAGGGTGGTTCTGGTGGCGGACAAATTATCGCTCAGGGCACACCTGAAGATATTTGTCAGGTAGAGATGTCACATACTGGTCGTTTTTTAAAACCTATGTTGCTGAGCCAGAATGTTTAGCGAGTGGTTTAAAGTCCGTTTTTGCGAAACAGATGGGCTCGCCCATGTGAGCAATACGGTACTGGTACAATGGTTTGAAAGCGCTCGTGAGCCAATTTTTAGACTGTTCACACCTGAGTTAGACTTGCGTAACTGGCCTTTAATTTTGGCCAGTTACAAGGTGGATTTTCTCAAGCAAATTTTTTACGGGCAAGATGTTGAGGTGCGCACTTATATCAGTCGCATAGGCAATAGCGCCTTTGACGTCTATCAGGAAGTGTGGCAAAACCAACAAAAATGCGCGACAGGCCTGACGACCTTAGTGAGCTTTGACTTCGAATTGCAAAAAGCCAAACCCATTAGTGAAGACATAAAAGCCTTACTAAGCTCTCATCAAATAAGCTTATAAAAACAACTTTACTGTAGACCATAAAAAAGCCGCTTGAAGCGGCTTTTTTAATGGTTTTAACTTGTCGTTATACAACGTTTTTACACTTTAAACTGCTTAGTGATGCGCTCTAAATGTTGAGCTAGTTTAGCCAATTCAGCACTTACTGAGGCTAGTTTTCCAGAACTATTAGATGTTTCAACGGTACGTTGATGAATTTCATCCACATTGGTACTGATGGTTTTAGCAACGGATTGTTGTTCGCCCGTTGAACGAGCTATTTGATCATTCATGCGGGTAATGCGGCTAATAGTTTCTGTGATCACCGATAGACTTTCACCCGCTTTATTGGCGGTTTCAACACTGCTGGAGGCTTTTTCAGTGCCTTTAGCCATAACATTCACTGCCGAGCGTGCGGCGTTTTGTAATTGCTCAATGGTTTTTTGAATTTGCTCGGTAGATTGTTGCGTACGTGAAGCCAAGGTTCTAACTTCGTCAGCTACCACGGCAAAACCTCGACCTTGTTCACCGGCACGAGCCGCTTCAATCGCAGCATTTAGCGCCAGTAAGTTGGTTTGTTCAGCGATACCTTTAATAACATCCAGTACCACACCAACTTGATTAGAGTCAGACTCCAGTTTGCGGATTACCTCCGCTGTATCTTGTACATTGGCCGCTAATTGCTGAATGCTTTGCACGGTAGAATTTACGACAGACTGACCATTATCAGCCGCTGCAGAAGCATCACCTGCGGCGCTAGCTGCTTCAGCAGCACTGCTGGCTACCGCTGTAACACTGGCTGTCATATCATCAACCGCACGTTTTGCCTGCCCTGCGGCGCGTTGTTGTACGTCAATTGTTTTATTGGTGTCATCGGTCAGTTGATTGAGGTTTTGTGCCAGTTGCGACAGTGGCAAAGAAGCGTTAACGATATCTTTAACCACTCCTTGCAGCTTTTCCATAAACTGATTGAACCAATAAACTAAATCACCAATTTCATCTTTATTTTTAGTATTGAGCCTGACCGTTAAATCGCCATCTTCCTGAGCAATATCTTTTAGCGAAGTGACTACTTGCACAATACTGCCTTTAAGCCCGGTAACGATGGGAATGGCGGTGGCAAAAAGTAAAATAATGATAGAAATGGCCATAATAGCCCCAACCTTGATTAAGGCAGTGCCACTCTCTTTAGATTCGTAAATAGCTGTTTGAAAGGCTTTAATACGAGCATCACGAAATACGGTAAGTGCCTTGGTCAGTTCTTCATAACTGCTGTTCATACGACCTGACATTTGTCCAAGCTTTGACATATCAGCCGTCTGATTGACCATCGACTCTGATACATCGTAGGCATATTTATAATAGCTATCAAAGGCACTGAGGATATTGTTGGCCTCAGATGCTAGGGCAGGATTAATAGATTTAATTTCTTTGAGTAAAGCTTCGGTTTCTGAGGCAATGGTTCTGGCATTATCTAACGCATCTTCATCACCAGTAATAGCAGCGCTACTGAGGGTATCTCTGACTTTTTCTATTTTCACCAATGCAGTTTTTGTGACATCTAGCGCCGGATATTGTACTTCGATAACATCATCTAGTAGGGCAACGTTAGTTAATGCCGTAGAGGTTGTGATAGCGAGGTAAAGTAAAAATCCTACTGTACCAATGATAGGAATTAGAAATAATTTTTGTGAAATAGACATTTTGGTCAAAAAATTCATCGCGCTACCTTTTTATTTGATCAAACCAGCAAAAAACTACGATTAAACCTGTATCAGCAAACTCACTAGTAGGTATAGATAAGCTAGTGTTTTTTGTCGATTATTACCCATCGTACTGACTAAGACTTATTCCTGTCAAACTATAACCTACTGTGGCCAAATCACCTTGCCAGCTTGCCGTCGACAAAGTGCCGGTTACCCAAACTGCATCGTAAAGATTAGATATCGGCACACCAGAGGAAAACTTCACATAAACAATTTGATTGGGTGGCGGTGGTGGCACGTGAATACAAGCCCCAAAATATGGAACCAACAAAAATTCGCTCGTCAGTTCATTATCACCTTCGAGTGGCACTACAAATCCCGGAATTTTAACCAGTTTGCCATTTAACGATTGCACCACTGGCGCATCCAAACTTTGCTGAACCATTGAACCATCATGACTTACTTGGGCTTCGGGCGTGATGTAGTTTTTAGGCACCATATCTTCCCAGAATAACTCTAGAGGCTCAGTTGCATTGATACTTGCGCTGCTGAGTAGACAGATTAATAAGATGAGGTTTTTCATTAGCGACTCTCTGTTAGTGGTGCTGTTGCATCAACATGATTAGCCCATCCAAAGGGATTACGGCGCACTTCGTTACCCATACTTGGGTGAGTGGGAATATTAATAGCTAAACATAAGGAACAAATGGCAAATCCAGCCCCAATATAAAAAACCAGACTGGGTGAAGTTAACCACACTATACCCAACAGTGCTGGAATAATTACAGCTGCTATATGATTGATGGTAAAGCTTACACTGGCAGTTGAGGCAAAATCTCGCTGATCCGCGATTTTCTGAAAATAAGTTTTAGTGGCAATAGCCATGGCAAAAAACAAGTGATCAACCACATACAAAACCGCTGCCAGATGTGGGCTAGTGACCAAGGCATAACAAATAAATACACCAATAAGCCCAATATATTCAATGGTTAAGGCTTTTTGTTCACCAATTTTACTGATCCAGCGACCAATAGCTGGAGCAAACAATAGATTAAAAACATAATTGATCATAAACAACAGGCTGATATCACCGACCGAATAAGCAAATTTTTCGACCATCATAAATGAGGCAAACACCATAAAGATCTGGCGACGAGCTCCACTGAAAAATACCAGACCGTAGTACAACCAATAACGACGACGTAAAAACAAGTTTTTATGTTGAACCGCACCATGGCTAAATTTCTGAAATCCAAACCATAAAAAAACCACGATGATTAGACCCAAACCACCAGCCAGCATATACATGCTCTTATACGAAATTCCCATATACTCCATCAATAGCCAAATCGAACCATAGGCCAATAATGATGCAAAACTAGTGACTGCCAATTGTTTGCCCATAAATTGAGCGCTTTTGTCCTTACTCAACCACTGTAACGTCAAGGATTGGTTGACCGTTTCAACATAATGAAAACCAATCGACATCAACACTGTGGTGCAATACAAACCCAGCTCAAAAGGTAACCACCCCGTTAAGGCTACCCCAATACACATCACCGCCAGAGACAACAATGCAAAGGTTTGTTCACGCAGTACTAATAGTACAAATACCGCGGTAAAAGCTAAAAATCCGGGCACTTCCCGTAAACTTTGCAAAATGCCGATTTCGGCTCCCGTAAATTGCGCTTGTTCAACTACAAAGTTATTCAATAGCGCATTCCACACCGAAAAGACCAAAGGCATAACAAAAGCCATTACCAATAATAATGCCTGAGGATTACTACGTAGAGTCGCAAATTGAGAAAAACTAAAGCGCATCGGAGAGTTTTACAAATAGAAAAAGATACTGTCATTGTCGCATATGGCTTACATGCAACCAATAAAAAAGCCGGTAAAAACCGGCTTAATTTAATCGAACTGACTCATTCTAAATAAGGACTTAGAAGCGAGGTTTGTCTTCGGCTTGTTCGTAACGTTTAACACTTTCAACTAACTCTGCTTTAGCAGATGCTGCGTTTTCCCAACCGTCGATTTTTACCCATTTGTTTGGTTCAAGATCTTTATAGTGAGAGAAAAAATGTTCAATCTGATTACGGGTTAATTCAGGGATCTGATCAATCTCAGTAATACCACGATAAATGGTAGACAATTTATCTGCTGGCACCGCTAAAATTTTAGCATCAGTACCTGACTCATCAGTCATTTTTAGTACGCCAACCGGACGACAACGGATTACACAGCCTGCCAACAAAGGAAAAGGTGCAATAACCAAAACGTCAGCTGGATCGCCATCTTCAGACAAAGTGTGCGGTACGTAACCGTAGTTAGTTGGATAGTGCATACAAGTTGCCATGAAACGGTCAACAAAAATAGCGCCAGATTCTTTGTCAACTTCGTATTTAACCGGATCAGAGTGAGCGGGAATTTCGATGATAACGTTGATTTCGTCAGGCAGATTTTTGCCTGCAGGAACTGCATTTAAACTCATAATATTACCTAGTTTGTTACTTAATAAATTGCGAAGAATTATAAAGGCTTGAGCGCCAAGATGAAACGACCAAGAAGGATAAATATTAAGCTAAACGAGATTTATTGATTAAAACTTGAACTTCTATTCAAGATATCGTTATAGTTGCCACGTGGTTGTTATAAAAATGTAAATAAAACAATAAATAAGCCCAAATTAACCAGTAACTTAAAAAGGTAAACGGGCGACTAGTTAACCCACAAAGCATGTTGGTTAAGCGCAACCTAATTTGCCTGACCAGATGTCTGCCTTGTGTCATTACACTCTACTTTAGGGAACTATATGACCAACTTACTTTATGCTCCACCCATACTCGGTATTGCAGGTTTATTCTGCGCTTTTATTGTCTACCTCTTAATCAAAAAAAATCCCGTTACCAATCCTGCCATCAGTAAAATAGGTGATGCCATACATCTTGGTGCCATGGTGTTTATGCACCGCGAATACAAAATGTTATTTCTATTTGCTTTGGTAGTAGGAATCGCGCTGTATTTTTCACTCGGTGCCAATACCACTATCGCCTTTGTGGCGGGTGCCTGTTGTTCTGCATTGGCTGGCTATATGGGCATGTTTACTGCCACCAAAGCCAATGTGCGCACCACTCAAGCAGCCCATGACAAAGGCTCCGCTGCCGCATTAACCATTGCTTTTATGGGCGGTTCGGTAATGGGTTTATGTGTCGCATCCATGGGCTTACTTGGTCTTGGGGTGTTATATCTGATGTTTGGTGGCGACCCTCATACCGCCCATGTTATTCATGGCTTTGGTATGGGCGCATCAATAGTGGCATTGTTCTCTCGCGTTGGTGGCGGTATTTTTACTAAAAGTGCCGACGTAGGCGCAGATTTAGTGGGTAAAATCGAAGCTGGCATACCAGAAGATGACCCCAGAAACCCAGGTGTTATTGCCGATAACGTAGGGGATAACGTGGGTGATGTAGCAGGTATGGGTTCTGATATTTTTGAGTCTTATTGTGGCTCGATGATTGCGACTATTGCTATCGCCTCGACGATGGCGGTGGGTGCCCTTGGCGATCGTGAATCCTTAATGTTTTTACCACTGGCTTTGGCCTCTACCGGACTATTATGTTCCGTAGCAGGAATTATCTTGGTTAAAATCATGTCTGCCAGTAAACCTGAGGTTGCTCTACGTGCCGGTACCATGTCGGCTGCGGTGATATTTATCGCGGCGGCTTATTTTGTGATTGGCGAGTTAGGGGTGAATAACCACGTATGGTGGGCCGTAGTGGCTGGTGCAGTAGGTGGTATTGTAATTGGTTTAGTGACCGAATATTACACGGCTTCAACCCCCGTGCGTAAAATTGCAGAGTCAGGTCAAACAGGCCCTGCGACTGTGATGATCACCGGTTTATCGGTTGGCATGCAATCTGTCGTGGTACCAGTGTTAACCATCTGTGCGATTATTTATGCCTCTACCCAATTGGCCGGTTTATATGGTGTCGGCATTGCAGCCGTGGGCATGCTGGCGACGGTAGGTATAACTATGGCAATTGATGCCTATGGTCCTGTGGCAGATAACGCTGGTGGTATCGCTGAAATGGCCGGATTGGGCAAAGAAACCCGTGATATAACCGACTCATTGGACGAACTGGGCAACACTACCGCAGCCATAGGTAAAGGTTTTGCTATTGGCGCTGCAGCCCTTGCAGCCTTGGCAATAATTGCAGCATTTATCGAAACATTAACCTTGCACTACCCAGGATTTAACTTAAATCTGGGTGACCCTATGGTTTTGATCGGGCTCTTTATTGGTGGTGTTTTACCCTTTTTAATCGCTTCCATTACTATGACTGCAGTGGGAGACGCTGCCTTTGAGATGATCCAAGAAATTCGCCGTCAATTCAGAGAAATAAAAGGTTTGATGGAAGGTACTGCCGAACCTGATACCGCGCGTTGCGTGGACATTGCCACTAAAGCCGCACTTAAAAAGATGATCCTACCCGGTGCTATTGCGGTAATTGCTCCTCCCTTAGTTGGTTTTGGTTTAGGTGCACATGCCCTAGGTGGCATGTTAGGTGGTGCACTACTAGGTTGTGTATTAATGGCTCTAATGATGGCCAACGCTGGTGGCGCTTGGGATAACGCTAAAAAATATGTTGAAAAAGGCAATTTAGGAGGCAAAGGTTCAGCGGTACATTCAGCCGTGGTGGTGGGTGATACAGTCGGCGATCCCTTTAAAGATACATCTGGCCCTGCCATGAATATCTTGATCAACGTGATGGCGATAGTGAGTTTGGTTATAGCGCCGCTATTGTAAGTGTAATTTTTGACTAAATACTAAAAGGAGATGTTGTACATCTCCTTTTTTTTAAACAAGTTTACAGTCAGCGCGCTATGATTCAGAGCTTAAGTAATAAGGTTAAATTACCTAAATTCTGTATAAGTAGTGGACGACGCAGGTAGTTTAAATAGCACCAAAAAATGATAATAAGCTTGTTTGCAGCAAGCATATAAGTTATAAAATAACAATTATTTATCAATATAAATGTTATTAATGAACATCCACCCTACAAATATCCCCTTATCTCTAGCCAGCAAAGGCATTGGGGACATCCAACAAACTGGCTGGAATATTCTGGCGGAAGACATCAGTTTGCCCGTCGCGGTGTTAAAACAGTCGGCTTTACACAATAACCTTAAGTGGATGGCAAATTACGCCAATAAGTTAGGTGTTAAGCTGGCGCCCCATGGCAAAACTAGCATGGCTCCCGCTTTATTCAAAACACAAATAGAGGCAGGTGCTTGGGCCATGACCTTAGCGACTGCACCACAAGTTGCTGCTGCCTGTGCCCAGGGCATCGAACGTGTGCTGATGGCCAATCAGTTAGTGGGTAAACGCAATTTTGCCCTCATCGCGCAATTACTCAAAACCACTAACTTAGAGTTTTATGTTTTTGTTGATTCCCACAGCAATGTGACAGCACTTAATCAATTTTTTACAGAGCAAGGTTTGATGCTCAATGTATTAATTGAAGTGGGTGTGGAGTCGGGTCGTTGTGGTGTGCGTGGTAATCAACAGGCTGTGGATTTGGCTGAACATATTAAACAGCTGTCTAACCTTAAGCTGCGTGGAGTGACCTTTTATGAAGGGGTGATCCGCGGTGATGATCCTGCTACTACCATCCGCCAATTTGTGGAAAACATCAAACAACTCAGCTTATTAATGGCTGAGCAGCATCTGTTTGCACAGGGGGAGATTATTGTTAGTGGTGCCGGTTCGGCATGGTATGACGTGGTAGCTGAGCAACTGGACAGTAGCAATTTACCTGAAGGTTGGCTGGTGGTGATCCGCCCCGGTTGTTATCTCATTCACGACACTGGCATCTATCAAGACGCACAACAACAATTACGTGAGCGTAGCAGTTTAGCCTGTGAAATCAGTGGTGATCTGATCAGCAGTTTAGAAATCTGGGCCTATGTGCAATCCGTTCCTGAACCGGGCATGGTTATAGTGGGTTTTGGTAAACGTGATGCGGCCTTTGATGCGGGTTTACCCACCCCAGAATGTCATTATCGTCCCGGCTGGCAACGTACACTCAAAGTTAATGCACAATGGAAATTAACTAAGATCATGGATCAACATGCCATGTTGTCCTTGCCCGCTGACAGCGATATTCAACCCGGCGACATACTAAGTTTTTCTACTTCTCACCCTTGTCTAACCTTAGATAAGTGGCGCACCTTGGCCATAGTGGATGAGCAACTTAATGTTATCGAACTTATAGAGACCCAATTCTAATGGATATTGTATCGCGCATGCAAAATGCCTTGCCCACATTGCGGCCAGCCGAGCAAAAAGTGGCTCAGTACATCCTCGATAATCTGAGCTTTGCGGCCAGTGCCTCGATCAATGAATTGGCCTTAAAAATAGAGGTGAGCCAAGCCAGTATTACTCGTTTGGCACGAGCCTTAAGTTGCGACAATGTACGTGATATGAAGCTCAAAATCGCCCAATCTGCCGCCGTTGGTGCACGTTTTATTGAAGAAGATTCCAAAACCGTAAAGCGGCCCATAGTCTATCAAGCCATTCACGATATTCTGGATCTTAATGCGGGTTTAATCACCGATGACTTGCTCAAAAAAGCCTGTGATCTGGTGACTCAAACTCAACATGTGCTGCTTTTTGGCGTGGGGGGGGGCAGTACCGTGATGGCGCAAGAATGTCATCACCGTTTGTTCCGCTTAGAAATTAAAAGTAATGCTTATTCTGATCCCATGTTAATGCGCATGAGTGCGGCAACGGTTAACAAGGGTGATGTGGTGATTGCTTTATCCTTAAGTGGGGAAAGCCCTGACGTATTGGCTGCTACACGTATAGCTCAAGAGTATGGAGCCCAGATAATAACCATCTGTGCTAGTGGCAGTTTATCCACCGTGGCCGATGTGCATTTACCGCTAAAAACGCAGGAAAGTGATTATATATTTCAGCCTAGTGCTTCACGTTACGTGATGCTGGCCGCTATCGACATGCTGGCCAGTGAAGTGGCTATCCGAAATCAACGTAAGTCGCGGGAAAAGTTACGTCGTCTAAAATTTCATTTAGATGAACATCGCCACTGTTCGGAGCGCTTGCCACTTGGTGACTAAACCCATACCCATGACAGCCGTCGTGACAGAGCAAAACAACGCAGACCAACCAAGCTCCAATGAAGCACATCATGCTGATTTACTAATAAGCAATGTGACCTTATTTGATGGCAGTGGCTCGCCAGCCAACTTGCAAGATGTGGCAGTGCGCGACGATATTATTTGTGCTGTGGGGCAACTGCAACATTGGTCGGCAACACAACATATGGACGCCAAGGGTTTGGCTTTAGCGCCCGGGTTTATTGATGTACATACCCATGATGACTTGGAAATCCTACGTAATCCGGCCATGTTATACAAACTCAGTCAGGGAGTGTGTACTGTCATAGTGGGTAACTGTGGTATTAGCGCGAGTCCGCTGGCTTTTACTGACGCACAGCACAAACCCATCCCCGATCCAATTAACCTTTTGGGCAACAAAAGTGAGTTTTTATATCACCAGTTTAGTGATTATGTGGCGGCTTTTGAAAAGGCCCAACCTGCGGTAAATTTAGTCGCTCTGGTGGGGCATACGGCTTTACGCGCGCAGGTCATGGATGACTTGCACCAAACTGCGAATGAAACTCAAATTGCCGCCATGCAGGCTTTATTGTTAAGTGCTATGCAACAAGGTGCCAAGGGTTTGAGTACCGGCTTGGCCTATCACAATGCCAATGCCGCTAGTTTTAACGAAGTGCAGCAACTCGCGGCCGTATTAAGTCCCTTTGCAGGTAAATACACCACGCATTTACGTACCGAGTTTGATGGCATTTTGACTGCACTGGATGAAGCCTTTAGCGTGGGTCGCCATGCCAAGGTTGATGTGATTATTTCTCACTTAAAATGTGCGGGAAAAGCTAATTGGGGGCGCTCGGCACAAGTGCTAGAGCATATAGTGCAAGCTCAACAACATCAGCATATTGGCTGCGATTGTTACCCCTATAATGCCAGTTCGAGTACCTTGGATTTACGCCAAGTGACAGCCGACTTTGATATTTATATTACGTGGTCTGACAGCCATCCTGAGATGGCGGGCAACAATCTGCAAGATATTGCCAAAAAGTGGAACCTGAGTTTATTAGACGCAGCCAAAAAACTTCAGCCTGCGGGCGCGGTGTATCACGGCATGGATGAAAACGATGTAGAGGCCATCATCCGGTTTCCCCACTCCATGATTGGCTCCGACGGCCTACCTTGTGATCCCCATCCTCACCCACGTTTATGGGGTAGTTTCCCTCGTATACTTGGGCATTACGTGCGTGAACAACAGTTATTACCTTTAGCTAAAGCCATTCATAAAATGACGGGTTTATCGGCCCAAGAATTTGCCATTGAACGCCGCGGGCTGATCCAGCCCGGTTATTATGCCGATTTGGTGCTGTTTGACCCTTACACCATCAAAGATAACGCCACTTTTAGCCAGCCTAAACAAATTTCCACTGGGATATTACAAGTGTGGGTCAACGGCAAGTTGAGTTATCAACAGCAGGATCTCAGCCAGTACCCACATTTAGTCACGGGGCAATCAAACGCAGCTGAAAACACAACACCAGTAATGCGTCAGGCCGGACGTTTTCTTAAACATCAATATTCAACGACTATCAATTAATGCACTTAGGGAGCAGGAAAATATGACGATTAAACGTTTTGGCAGTTTGGGGGGAGTAGGCACAGGTGGCCAGCATTTACCTTTTTCCAGTGCCGTGCAAGCCGGTGGCTGGCTAATGGTATCGGGTCAAACTCCCATGACAGACGGCGAAGTGGTTGAAGGTGGCATTATCGAGCAGTCGCGTTTGGCCATTCAAAACTGTTTAGACATCATGCAGCAAGCTGGTTACGGCCTCGACACTGTGGTGCATGTCACCGTGATCCTGACCGATGCGCGGTATTTCCAATCTTTTAATAAGGTATTTAAAGAGGTATTTGGGGCACACCCGCCCGCCCGTATTTGCGCCGTGGCTAGTCTAGTGGTGGATTGCAAGGTTGAGGTTGATGTTACTTGTTATAAAGCACCTTAGTGGCCATGGGCAGTAGTCGAGGCTGATAACGTGAATATTACTTTTGTGGTGTTTTTTCTCGTTTACATCCTAGTGATGTTTGGCATTGCTTTAGTGGTTTCTGGTAAAGCCAACAAAGCTAACAATAACGCTGAGCAATTTTTGCTGGGTGGGCGAAAACTGCCTTTTTTACTCACCTTAGGTACGACAGTAGCCACCATGGTAGGCACTGGTTCATCCATGGGCGCTGTTGGTTTTGCCTATCAAAATGGCTGGGCTGGCACCTTATACGGCATAGGTGGTGCAGTCGGAATTTTACTCTTGGCGTGGTGGTTTGCGCCCCTGCGTAACTTACGTTTTATGACCATGAGTGAAGAGCTAAGTTATTACGTTGGCGCCAATACTTTGATCAAAAACCTCATTGCCGTCATCATTTTTGTGGCCAGTATTGGTTGGTTAGGTGCTCATATTATTGGCGGTGGTTTGTATCTGGCTTGGTTAACGGGCATGGATTTACAACTGGCCAAAGTACTTATTGCCTTTAGTTTTGCCCTATATGTGGTGAAAGGCGGCTACATGGCTGTGGTGTGGACCGACTCCATTCAAGCCATTATTCTGTTTTGTGGTTTTTTCTTGATGGCATATTTCTCCATTCAAGCCGTTGGCGGTTGGGATGCCATGCTGAGCGCCCAACCAGTCGCTAATCAAAGTTGGTTTGCGGTGGACAAAATTGGCCTGTTACCGGCAATCTCCTTGGCCTTAGCTATTTTAGTTGGCATCTTAGCCACACCTTCTTTTCGCCAGCGTATCTATTCTGGCAAAGATGTAGCAACCATTCGTCGTTCTTTTATTTATTCTGGATTGTTGTACTTAGGCTTTTCAATTATTCCGGCCATTATTGGCATGAGTGCCTTTGCGGTAGAGCAGCACTTAGACAACGCCTCTTTTGCCTTCCCCCATATGGCTTTGTATTTTATGCCCTTGGGTCTTGGCGCTTTTATTATTATTGCCGGGATATCCGCTACTTTGTCTAGTGCCAGCTCCGATGCCATTGCTGGTGTAAGTGTGGTCATGCGCGACTTATATCAAATGTGCAGTGGTAGTATGCCGGCACCAGAAAAAGCGGTGTTTTGGTCACGTATTAGTTTGGTCTTAACTATTTCACTGGCCTTGGGTTTTGCCATGATTTCTAACGATATCGTGGCTTATATCACCAAAATGATAGCCATCTTAATGTCTGGTATGTGTGTTTGTGCCTTGCTTGGTCGTTTTTGGCCACGTTATAACTGGCAGGGTGCGCTGGCGACGTTAATAGCAGGCAGTAGCACGGCTATCATCGTTAATTTTCAGCCACAATGGCTGATATTGTTTGGTAATCCGGTTATCCCTTCTTTGTGTGCCGCCCTGTGTTGCGGGGTCATCGTGACCTTGTTAACACCAGTCTCAACGGTTACTCCTGAACAAGCCTTAACCAAACTTAATAAACAGCGTGCCGAGCTGGAATCTGATCCCGACAATCTTGAGTCCAACAACAATCGACAAACTTTAGATAAACAAGGCAGTTTATAAACATGTATAAAATCATTATCGCTGGTCTTGGATTGTTATGGTCAATAACTAGCCACGGAATGCAGCCCTTAAATTTAATGCCTTATCCCAGTGAGGTGCAACAACAAGCCGGGCATTTTACTTTACCGAGTCAACTTAAGGTCTTCACTCAGCATGTGAGCGAGGCAAGGTGTGAGTTAATCAAAGAGCAGCTAGAACAGCTCCAGCAAGTTGAAGTACTGTGGGTGACAGCTAAAGACCAAGCTAATTTGTTAGTAGAGGTAGAGGGCGTAACACAAGTCATGGAAGTAGGGGGAAAGAGCGGTGAGCTTATCCCCACATTGCACGATAACGAGCAATATCACCTAAGTGTTAGTCCTAGGCTTATCACATTAAAGGCACAAACCGAGCGAGGCATGTTACATGGTGTGCAGACTTTATTGCAATTAGTGAATAGAACTCAGCGCAGCATTCCGGCCGTGGACATTGACGATAAACCACGGTTTGCCTGGCGTGGTTTGTTAATCGACAGTGTGCGCCACTTTATGCCGGTGGATACCATCAAACGCCAACTGCGGGGCATGGCATCGGCCAAACTTAATGTATTACATTGGCATCTCACCGACGATCAAGGCTGGCGTATCGCGTCAAAGGCCTATCCAAAATTACAGCTCTTGGCGTCGGACGGACTTTTTTACACTCAGCAGCAAATTCGTGAGGTAGTACAATACGCCGCCCTCTTGGGCATTCGTGTGGTGCCGGAATTTGATGTACCGGGTCACGCTTCGGCCATCGCCGTGGCTTATCCAGAGCTAATTACTCAGCCCGGACCCTATACAATGCAGCGCCATTGGGGGGTGTTTGAGCCTCTGCTTGATCCTTCCAACCCTCAGGTTTACCAATTTATTGAAACCATCATCAGTGAACTTGCTGAGTTGTTTCCCGACGTTTATGTGCACATTGGTGGTGATGAAATCGAGCCAACACAGTGGCAGCAAAGTCAGGCCGTGCAACACTATATGCAGCAACATCAACTGGCTGACGAGCATCAATTACATGCCTACTTTAATCAGCAAGTACAACAAATATTAAGCAAATACGGCAAACAAATGATGGGTTGGGATGAGGTTTTTGCCACTGACTTACCCAAAGATATTGTGGTGCAATCTTGGCGCGGTTTAGATTCTTTGCAGCACATTGCCTCTAGTGATTATCAGGTTTTACTGTCTACCGGTTATTACGTTGACCAACCTCAAGAGGCGGCCTATCACTATCGTAATGATCCCTTTACTAGTTTCAAACAGCCGAGTTTTAAGACTCAGGATATTAAGCACTGGCAACATTGGCAATTCACCATGCCACGGCTAAAAGGCAGTGCCGTAAGTGGAGAGTTTGTCTTACTCAGCAGTGAGGCCGGCAAACAAGTACTGCTGCGGTTTAATAATCAACAAGCCAGGTTAATCAATGAGTTAGAACCACGAGCTAATCTACAACGTTTTACTGTGGATAGCTGGATGGGGCCCAGTCAATTTGAACTCGATTTAAGCAAAGATGTGATCCAACAAGGCCGTATTTTAATTGGTAATACGCCTTATTCTGTCAGTGGTAATCGGCTTGCTCAGAGCACTGGCAGTAAGGCTCTACCTGCTATGCTGCAAGACTTTGTCGCTGCCTCAAAAGTACCTACAGATTTGCCTAAGTTACACAAAAATATATTAGGTGGTGAGGCCGCTATTTGGAGTGAAATAGTTCGAGCAGATAATCTCGATTTACGTTTATGGCCACGGCTGTATGCCATAGCTGAGCGTTTATGGTCGCCTGCTACTTTGACCGATGAAGATGCTATGTATCGCCGTTTAACGGTAATGCAAACTTATGCCAGCGAAGTCATTGGTTTGGAATTTACCCAGCAACAGCGTGCGGGTTTTAAACAACTTACTTCTCAGGATGCAGACATCGAGCCTTTAATCATTTTGGCCGAAGCTGTAGAGCAAGCTCAGTATTACACTCGCCATCACAGTAAGTTTCAGCACGATAACTATCATCAACTGGTAGAGCTCAATCAATATGTGGATTATTTATCTGCGCAAAGCTTGGGCTTGGTTGAGCTAAAACGGCATATTGAGTTATTTCAGCAGGGTGACCAACAGGCTAAAAAGTTTATTGAGCAACTACTACAAAAATGGCAGAAAAACCTACCCAAGCTAAAACTGCTGATAGCCAACTACCCCAAGTTACATTCCTTAGCTCCGCTTGTTACAACGCTGAGTCAGGTAGTGGATATAGGGCAAAAATTAGTCGCGCAATGTGCAAAGGGAGAGCCTTTAAAACCTGAGCATCAGCGAGATGTACAGCAACAGCTATGGCAAGCCGCTCAATTACAACAAGAGATGGTGGTGAGTTCCGCGTTGGCCATCGAGGCCTTGGCATTTAAATGCCGTGCTTAACTGCCTGATGGCATCCTATGAGAGCAGAGCAACGACAAATGTCGTCATTCGACAAAGTTGTTTTGCACAAAAACTGAAAAGTGTTTATAAAAGAGAAACCTATAGGCAGTATAAAAAACTAGCCTGGATAATATCGGACAAATTGTCGTGTTTGATCACCCCAGTTTGTCGTCTAATAAATTGTTATGCATTTAGGCGAGTTCAATGAGCATCACCAAAGAGCTTGAAAACCTGTACTTTCATGACAGCTCGCTTCGTGGAATCAACGTGTCATTTTCAGATGGGAATGCGCGTAGTTGTGTGCTGGATATTGATTACTACAACTGGGAAGGAAACCAAAAGATTAGGGAATCCGCGCCAAATGATCCTTGGAAGTGGCGGCGGCTAATCTTAAAGTTTGGCTATTTGGCACATATTGAATTTTCAGCGCCAGATCTTGTGAACAGGGCGCAGGATCTGGATGAGGCAGAGCTTGGCTACGCGCTATCAGCCTTCGAAGATGAGTACAAGAAGTTCAAGGTGGAATTCCCTAGAGGGAAATACCCACTGTTTGAAAGCGGCGAAGTGATATCAATCAGATTTACAACGCAGAACTATTCAAGCAGTGAATCAGGTTACCTTTGGGTTGTTGGTAATGATGTCAGTATTGGGTGGGAAGATGCAGATACGCTGGTTGGGCAAATTCATATTCCCATTCAAAATGCATAACAAGGCTATAGTCGCCACTAAAGCGGATGGGACGGCTTACGCTGGGCTCCAGCCGCCCCAAAGCTTTGCGTTAAAAATTCGGTTTATAGTCAAAACCTGCTTCGGCTTCGCTGTCGTTAAAGGTATTTAGTTTGACTTTTTTGTTGAGCAGGCTGTTAACCATTGAATTGGGGAAGACTTCAATGCCGTTATTAAAAGCTTCAACATTTTGATTAAAAATACGAATGGCCGCGCCAATATTTTCTTGTTGTTCGGTAATTTCACGCATTAATTTGCCAAACATTTCATTGGCTTTGAGCTCGGGGTAGGCTTCTACCGCGATATGCATGCCTTGGATTAAATTAAGGGTGGCGCTTTCTACTTCTGCCAGTTTGTTTGTATCCATCTTGTCACTATTTAAACCCCCTAAAGCACTGCGTAAGGCGGCGATTTTTTCTTGTACACCTGATTCAAATTGTTGGTACTGCTCAGTGACGGCTTGTAACTGGGGAATGATTTTGTTTTTTTGTCTCTCCTGAGTAATCACGTTGGCCCAGGCGCGCTGAGCGGCATTAGCACGGCTAATAATACCGTTATAAATGATGATTACACTTAGGATCACTATGCCAACAATGACTAAAAATACTATGCTACCTTCCATATAAAGTCCTTAAGTTTAAAAGTTATTGTCACTGTGACGCAGCAAAGTGTGAATGCGTTGCAGTGTTTGTTGAAGTAAGGGGATTTTTTGATTTTGTTTAATTTCACGTAAAAATGCCGCGGGCTCATCTAAACCATGTTGGCGCTGCCATTTACAAATATTGGGGGTAAATGACATACATAATTGCCCAAGTGAGCTGAACTCTAAATTTAGCCCTGTTAACTCTTTGCCTAGATCTTCTAATTCAACCACTACCGCCGGTTTGAGAAATTTTGCCGCGGCCATTTCACTGTGGGCATTCACTTTAAAACGGCGATTAAATTCTGTGGATGCCGGTTTATAAGTGCTACCAAAAAAACTGCCAAACCAGCTAGAGGAAATGGTAATGCCGCTAACAAATTCAAAGGGTAAATACAGCCCATAACGGTAATGATGGTCATAAACGGTACGAGTACGATGGCGGCCTTTGGAATCGGTCGTACTAACGGTGCGCCGATCAACGTAGTGAAAGGTGTAGGCATGATATTCAAATTGGTGTTCTTGCCCTTGATAATGACCTTTAACTAACCATTGAATTTCACGTAAGTGATTACCTCGTTTAAATTCATTAAATTGCTGAGCTAATTGGGCGGCCAGTCTTTTGCCATGGAAGGGCTCATGTTGCCAGTTGTTATCTAGGTAGACGTCTCGCAGATATAAAGCATCGGACAAACTACTTATTTTGCTACGACGCATAAAAATCAATACGGCAAACACTAAAACCGTTATGCCTGACAGGCCTAGTAACCACATAACAACTGGCGTTTGAGGATTTTCATTTAGATAAAAAAAGCTTACACCTGCAACTAACAAAGCCCCCAACAAACTAAACCAGTAGCGACTGTTGTCGTATTTTAGCGGGCGGCCGAAGGACTCGATTTGATGCAGTATGGCTGTAAGCTCATCACGATTACGCGCCATAACAATCTTATTCTCGAGAGACTTGAGAAAAAGCTGTAGTTGCTGATTAGCAGACGATCCTAGCTTATCCATTGATGTAGTTATTTTCCTGACCACGTATTTTTGCTTAAGCCAACATTAACATTGCTAGAATTTTTCACCAATCTGTCCTCATGTCTCAGAGAAGTACTTAAGTTGATTTATGTTGATAATGCTGCACAAACATTGCCACGTTACTTTTAATAATCATTTGGCGTTGCTCGCGATAATCATGTAACTGGAACAATACTGGCCAAAAAGCAAAGGCTTTACACAAACCCCAAAATTGAGTTTCGGCTACTTTTAAATCACTGATCTTTAACGCACCACTGGCATTAGCTTGTTGTAAAAATCGTGGTAGACCTTGTTCTTGATCGTTAACTTGCTGAATAACCTGATCCATCATTTGCGGTTGGCGAATAAATTCAGCCATGAGCACGCGTGCTTTTTCGATAAAGTCAGATTGCAGATACAGATCCCACATGGCAGAAGCAATGATTTCTAGTTGTTCTTCCACCGGTTGCGTGGCATCAAATTGCTGGTTGGCAACGCGTTTACTCTGTTGCCAAAAAGATTCCATGACAGCCTGAAACAATAATTCTTTGCTAGCAAAATGATTATAAACCGTGCGTTTAGAGGCATTTGCCCTTTCGGCAATGGCGTCCATGCTGGCGCCAGCAAAACTTTTATCTTTAAATTCCGCTAATGCGGCTAACAATATGTCCTGCCGTTTTTGCTCAGACCGACTTAGATTTTCCACAACTTTAGGCCTCAATTTCGAACTTACAAAAATATTACACTAATCAGTTTACTTTTTCATTATTATAACTACACTACACAGTGTAGTTTATTTGTGTTTGGCAAAAGGGCATCAAAATGACTAAATCAATGTACGCTAAAACATCGCACAATTTACCCAAGTCAAAAGACGCCAATGCTACCTTTGGCCGTGTTTTGTGGCGTTATCTGACGCAAAAAGTAGCCGATAAAACTCCTATTACACTGTTGCCTGTGCAACAGCCTGATTTATCTGGTGATCACGATATTTTGGTGAAAATCAGCCATAGCACGGTATTAATGCGGTTGGATGGTCAGTTTGTCTTAACCGATCCGGTGTTTTCCAAACGTGCCTCTCCTCTACAATTTGTAGGACCCAAACGTTTTCACAACTTGCCACTCACCGTTGCTGAACTACCCCGACTTGATGTGGTGTTAATTAGTCATGACCACTACGACCATTTGGATAAAGCCAGTATTAGAGCCTTGGCTGCCAAAACTGCCATGTTTGTTGTGCCAACTGGGGTAGACCAACATTTACGGCGTTTTGGCATCCCTGCAAACAAGATTGTGGTGCTCGATTGGTGGCAGCAAGTAAGTTTAGGTTCGCTGACCTTGCATGCCACCCCAGCCCAGCATTTTTCTGGCCGCGGTTTGTTTGATAAAAACCAAACCAAATGGGCTTCCTTTGTCATCGAATCGAGCCGCCGCAAGATCTTTTTCAGTGGTGACAGTGGGTATTTTCGTGGCTTTGCTGAAATTGGTAGTCATTTTGGTGGCTTTGATCTGTCTTTAATCGAAACCGGTGCATATGATGAAATGTGGGCTGATATACACATGCAACCAGAGCAAAGCTTACGGGCCCATTTAGACTTAAAAGCTCGTTTTATGCTACCGATACATAACAGCAGCTTTGATTTAGCCATGCATGCTTGGTATGAACCCTTGCAGCGTTTAGCTAATGCCGCTGAGACTTATGATGTACCTTTAATCACTCCTCAATTTGGTGCTGTGGTGAGTCTTGGTAATCTAGCATTGGGTGTTGAGCAACATGGTTATTGGTGGCAAGACCTTATGCCTCCTGAGACATTGCAAAACACTGAGGCGGTGTGGTTAGCTGTTTGAAACTTTGTTTGCTTATATAGTGCGTCAAAAGGGCTGGGGCAGGTGATTTTCATTGCTTCATTGGTTTGTGGATGTAAAAACTCCAGTTCAACCGCGTGCAGTAGTAATCTTGGTGACATAGCCTGAGTTTCTGTTGTGCCGTAAAGATCGCAGCCTAATATAGGATGTTGTATGGCTTGGCTGTGAATACGCAATTGATGAGTGCGGCCAGTCAAAGGCGTAAACAATACACGAGTTGATTCAGGGTTTTGCAAACGCTCTACTACTCGATAATGGCTGGAAGCTGGTTTGCCTGTTAATTCACATACTTTAAGGCGCGGAAAATTGCTTGGATCTTTGGCAATGCTGAGCTCGATACAAGCAGAATCTTCAAGCACATGACCGGCTAATATCGCCTCGTAACGTTTGATCACAGTGCGCTGTTGAAACTGCTTGGTTAATTGGGCATTCACTTCTTTGCTTTTAGCCAACAACATAATGCCCGAAGTCCCAAAATCTAAGCGATGAGCAAGAGTAACAGTGGGAAACTGCTCTACTAAACGATGGTGGACCGAGTCTTTATTCAGCGGATTTTTGCCCGATAAACTGAGTAAACCGCTGGGTTTATTGATCAGTAAAATATGTTCGTCCTGCCACAAGATCTTTATGTGCTCATGGCAGGGAGGGGCGACAAAGTTGTCGATGACGGACATAGTATAAGTATCCAATACGATCTACTTAACCTAGCGTGCACAAATTTACGAATTTATGTACAGCCTTAGGTAAAGAGGTTTGATAGCGCTAAACAGCTTATCGCTCTTTATGTGTAAAGCAAATAGAGGAAAAGTCTTTGGATGATTTCGTTTAGCTTTAAATTAGCGGAAGGTAATCTGCAATGCACTTTTCAGTCGCAAATGAGGATGATTAAACGAATCTTGCATTGAGCACGGTTAATTTGTATTCAGCGAGTTTACTATAGGGTTGCTGCTATCCGACAACCCTATAGCCAAACACAACT
Organism: Paraglaciecola hydrolytica; assembly: GCF_001565895.1. GTDB lineage: Bacteria > Pseudomonadota > Gammaproteobacteria > Enterobacterales > Alteromonadaceae > Paraglaciecola > Paraglaciecola hydrolytica. Next base: position 734,819 of record NZ_LSNE01000003.1, on the reverse strand, counting down.
TAAAAATGGTATTGCAGGTTAAGGGTCACGTTTTTAGGTGCACCATAACGATATTGATCAAAAAATCCAATTTGGCTGTAATACTTCTCGTCTAACAGATTATTCAGGTTTAATTGAACTTGAGTCCGTTCGTTAATGGCATATTTGGCCATTAAATTCACTACTGTGTAAGCATCTTGGTCAATACGGATTGTGCCGTTTTCAGAATAAGTATCATCTTGCCAGTTGAGGCCACCTCCAATGGTTAAGGCGGGTAGCAGGTCGAGTAAGTTGTAAGTGGTGAATAATTTAAATTGTTTGCGTGGATGATCAGCATTAACCTCTGTTCCACCGGCATCTTCAGCGTTAAATTGGGTATAACCAGCGTTGATGTTCCAACCATCTATGGGTTCACCTACGATTTCGATTTCAAAACCTTCACTCACCGTACCTTGGGCTGCATACTGAGCTTGGGTATTCACCGTGCCGGGCACGATATAACCGACGTCTGTCTGTCCAAGGTTATCTTGGTCAATGCGAAACAGCGCAAATGATGTGTGCAGACGGTCGTTTAAGTGTGTGCTTTTGAGGCCAATTTCATAACTTTTGCCTTCTTTAGGAGCGAGGTAGTCGCCATTTCTATCTTGAGCGTTTTGTGGCTGAAATATCTCTGTGTAACTGGCATAAATACGGTACGTTTGGTTTAAGTCGTATAAGGCGCCAGCGTAAGGAATAAATACACCAGTATCACCAAAATCCGTTACGGTATCATAGCTAACGCCGGTTCTTTGCCAACTAGCAATACGACCACCCACAATCACTTTAAAGGCATCCGATAGGTGAATACGTGTTGCGCCATACACTCCCTTTTGCTCGGTATCCATGGCTTCGGCGATGGATGATTCATTTGACCAATTTGGCTCAGGAAACACGCCGTCCCATTGGTAAAAGTTACCTACGGGCAAAAAGGCATTATCCAAGGGTGCAAAAGTCACGGTATCGGCACTTTGGTCACTAATCAAGGCACCAATAACAAAGTCGTGCTCAACGTCAAAGAATTTGTATTGTCCTTTCAGCTGCATATCAAAACTGTCTTGTTTACTTTCCCCTTCACTTTTGTAAGGCCAAGAGGAAAGACCTTCGCCGGTGATTTTATCTAAGGTGCCAAAGAGGTAAAGTAATTCAGTACTTTGTTCGTATTTAAGATTGTTGTAGTTGATAACCAATTCCATACCATTCGAAAATTGGTGATGTAGATTGGCAAAAAAGTTGGTGCCTGTTGTTTCCCACTGAGTCCATTGCGCGGCAGTGGTTTTGGATACATCCCAGTCTGTCATCGTACCGTCAGTAAAAAAGGTCGGTAAAGCCCCCCAGGTTGGGGCGGTAGGATCATTATTTTGGTAACTGGCACCAACACGCAATAAGGTGCTCGACGATAAGTCGGCTTCGACCACCCCATAAAGTACTACTTTGGTGTTTTCGTAGAGATCTTCATACGACTCACCATCCTCGTATTTGGCCACTATACGCCCGCGTACCGAACCCTCTTGATTCAGGCTACTTGCCAGATCGGTGGTTAATTCGCGATTATTCCAACTGCCAATTGCAGCGTTAACGTAACCGGTAAATTCGCTGCTATCCGCGTGTTTTCGCACTAAGTTAATCGAGCCAGAAGGGTCACCTGCGCCGGTTAATAGACCAGTCGCGCCACGCACAAACTCCACGCGTTCATAGATAGATACATCAACAATGGTTTCGCCAGAATCACCAGCTAAACTCCAAGACAATGGCACGCCGTCGATTTGGTAACTGTTTACGTCAAATCCACGTGCTCGAATAGTATGGCGAATTTTATCGACTTCTTTAGACGATACGCCAACGGCGTTGGTCACTGTGTCAACAATTGAATCCAGGGCCTGATCTTGAATGCGTAACTCAGTCATTACGCTGACCGATTGAGGTGTTTCACGCAAAGTAAGCCCTAAACCTGTTGCCGTATCAATTACTTCACTGACAGTGTAGTTGCCCGTTACCGTAACTTTTTCTATCTCATTCGAAGCAGTTGCGTTTTCGTTGGCTACAGCAGACAAACTGCCTAAAGCTAAACTAACGGCACAAGTGAGAGGTAACAGTGTAAATCGAGAGCCTTGCATTATGTAAAACACCTTTTTCAGTAAATTATAAAAACCGTAATGAGAATGATTATCAATAAAATGAAGTTAAAAGTACAGAGGAAATCTAAAATTTGCTGAATTCAAACGAAAATCTGAGTTATAAGTTCACGCCTTTAATAGGTTTTTCAGTCGCATTGTTTTGCAAATGCTAATGATTCCTATTAAACTCTAGGTTCTTAAATAGTATGATCTAACAGTGAATAGAGATGAAAGTGGGAGCGGTAAAAATAAATGGTCAAAGTAAGTAACCGCTTTTGGTTTCAATTACATGGTTGGTTTTCGTTGCCCGTTTGGTTGCTGTTTTGTTTTGTGTGCGTAAGCGGCACCATTGCAGTGGTGAGCCATGAACTAACCTGGTTAACTAACCCCTTGGCGCGAGCCGACAACCCGCATAATCTACCGACTAAATCAGTGGCTGAGTTAGTCGCTATTGTTGAGCAAGCTTATCCCACCGCCGATGTGGGTAGTGTTATCGCCTTGGAGTCTTATTTGGCAAATTCGGTTATTTTTACCGACAGTGATAAACCCTATGCCATTGCTTACGTAAACCAATACACCGGTGAGATTCAGCAAATTAATCAAGATATGACGTTTATTAATTTTATGCGCTCATTGCACAGTTGGTTATTGTTTCCTTGGCCTGGAAATTACAGCATTGGTTATTATCTGGTTAACAGCATGGCTTTTGTGATGTTGGGAGCGTTAGTCACTGGCCTTATTATTTATAAGAATTTCTGGCGGGCTTTTTTACAACCTAAAATTCGTACCAATCAAGGGAAAAAAACACTGCTAAGCGATTTACATCGTTTAGCTGGCGTTTGGTCAATCTGGTTTTTAATGCTCATGACTGCCACGGGTTTATGGTATTTAGTGCAGGCCGTGATGTGGCATAATGACATTGATATTGAGCCCCATGCACCCATTGCCGATATATCACAAGTACCGTTTAATATTACTGAAAAACCCCAGCCACTTGTTTCTCTTGATGGCGCTTTACTGATGGCAACCCAGCGCTTTGCCGATTTTAAACCCAGCTATATTATGTTGCCTGAACATCAACGCGATACTTACAAGTTGGTCGGCTCTGGTGACTATGTGTTTTATGATCAATATGCTTATAACTTGGTGATCAACCCTTGGACTGGCGAAATTGAACAAGAAATCTCACCAGCCAATATGAATACCCTACAAACCATTATGCATATTGCCGATCCGCTACATTATGGAACGGTGGGGGGGATCTGGACCAAGTTAATCTGGTTAGTTTTTGGCTTAATTTTGAGTGGCATGTCGATAACAGGCTTTTTAATGTGGGGCAGTCGTACTGTCAGAGCAGCAAAAACAAGTGATGTAACAGACAAGCAATTATCAGCAGGAATTAATTAATGGCCCGTTTACAACGTTCATTTTGGCAACGGCATCGATTTAAGCTCAATGGTTTGATCTTGATTTTACCGATTTGGTTTTATTATGAATCTTTACACCCTGAATTTCCGCCTGCTTTAGCTGCACAGAACATCGGTAGTTATCAGATTACGCCCATGCCATTTAATTTAAAGGCGCCTTACGCCCACGATGGCTCTTTTGTGAAAGATTTTTTATTGATATTTAGTCAAGGCGATATTGCTCAGATCCGTCAGGCCTACCTGAATATCGGTGAGCAGCCATTACCTATTGAACAATTGCAGCAAGGCAGTGATGGAATTTTGCATGGTAGTCGTCACGGCCAGCATGTGCATGCTATTGCACCGCATAAAATCCAGCCCCAGCATAAAGTGTGGTTAACCATGCAAGATTGGCAGGGTGAACTTTTGGTGACCAGTTGGGATGTACCGGCGACGTTATTACTTTAGTGTTGAGCGCCTAGAATTTGCATGTCTTGGTTGTATAACGCGACCAGTAATACTTCACCCTGTTGATTAACCCTAAATTCGCCATATTCTGCCGCTTCGTATATCTGTGCACTGCCTTCGGCAAAAAAGAAGGCATTAGTGGCAAATTTAACTCTGCCATCTCGGACGCGATACTGTAATTTACGTTGCTTAACGGTAATGGTTTGGCCATTATCTAATGCCACAAAGCTGGCACGTCCTTGTTCATCCAGTTGCACTATCACTTTGCCCTCACTGCGCTTTGAATTCGTTGCCAAAAAAGAGTGAGACTCCGCTTCAGGTAAGGCGCTATCAATGTCATCTGCTAACTCAAAACGCAGCGCCATATAATCACCTTGCATTAATGAACGGGGATCAACCGGTGCCAGCTTTAACTTGACCACTTCACCTTGAGCTAAATGCTGCTCTTTGACATAGATTGAGCCATTGATCAGTCCTAGTGCTAGTAGCAAACCCACTATTGCGATGATTTTATTCATGAGTTTGAGCTCCCGCTGCCAACTTTTGCTGTTGCCACAGTGATAGTCCTTTAACCAATATCAACAGAGTCAGTCCCAGAATAACTAGGCTAAATGATTTTTGGTTTAATGTTATTTCAAGGGAGTAATAGTATTTAGCGATGTAGTACAAAGCGGACATTATTCCTAAACCCGTGAGTACGCGGTGGCTGGCGGCAAAACCCAATACTATCAGCATCATGGCAGCAATAAGGCCGGGAGCCTGCATAGAGGCTAAACCAATGAGTAAAGTGGCGGCTAAACAGAATAGCGATTCTGTTGACGAAAAAGTCACTTGATAGCGTTTTAACAAGATGACAGCGACATACAACAGGATCAAACAGTTCAGACCTTCGTCTAACCATTGGCTTAAATGCGTGTCACTAACAACGTCGTTATGCTCCCGCCACAACCACTCGAGGGTGGTGGCACTTTTAATCATGATGAGACTTAGAGTCAGGCCATAAGCCATAGCTCTAAAACGTGGGATGTGCTGTTTGACTTGAAACTCATGCAACCACAACCAAGCGCAAACAAACATAATAATGCTACTAAATAGGGCGGGCAAACCCACTAAAGCCATAAAAACACTGAAAGCATAGGCCCCAAGAAAGGCAGAAAACACTCGATGCAGAAAGCTCGGCATAAACCACGCAAGTAACATTTGTGTTACTGCCCCGAGCAACCAAATTTCTTTATTTTTCAATTCGAAGTGCTCAAGCAAAGCCCATGCAATTAAGATTTGCCCTGTCAGACTAAGCGCTAGACCAATATGTTCCAAAAATTCAGACTGAGGAGACCTTAAAATAAAATACGCTGTTAGCAACATGGCAAGGCCGAGTAAGGCTCTTACAACTGTATTGTCGGTTATATCAATTAAGGTTATGGCGAAAAAGCCAAAGAAAAACAAGGCGGCTAACCAGCCAGCAAGGGCTAACAGTACTTTTATGTACCAAGGTGATTGGTTTTGTTGTGGCAAAGTCGTTTGCTTTATTAGCAGTTGATTTTGCGTGAGTAGCTCAAGAAGTTGTGCTGATTGAGTCACTATTGAAACTCCTTCATCAGTTTTTTAAGCCAAACTGCAGCAGCACTTGTCAGGCCAATAGTCAGAAGAAACAACAAAATAAACATATTGCCGTCATCGATATGTTTTAAAATGTTGGCGCTCCACCCCACTACAATGACTACGCCTGATAAGCAGCCGAGCGCTAACATAAACAGGTCGGGTCGAATTTTACGGTAAACCACATAGGTCATTACCATCAAAAATACCCAAACAGCGCCACCTAACCAGGAAGTGTTGTATGAAAATATCGCCATCAAAGCGAGGGCATTGGCACAAAAAATGGTGGCGATAGCAAGTAGGCGTCCAGCCCAAGACTGGTTAAGCCAAGCGTAGTTAACGCGACATAATTCCCACATGATTAAACTTAAATAGTTCAAGCTCAAAAGACACCAAAATAGGCTTTCATCTCTGTTAATGCCAAAAGGTAATAATGTGCCTAGGGCATCATGATAAAGAACAAGACTGAGATTGAGTAAGGCTAAAAACATCATCCATAAAGGGCTAAAGCGCGAGATAATTACCCAAGGTAAACCTAGTAAGGCCCAATTAAAAAAGAGCTGCCATGGATCAGCACCAGTTTGATAAGTTTGGCCAAAGTAGGCCATCAGCGCGCCGAGTAGGATAAAAGCACTCGTCAGGGATATTTGACTAAGTAAAGTGTGGGTTTTTGACCGCAGGTAAATAATAATTGGCGCCACAACCAGCAATTGTAACAACACAAACTTAATCAAACGGCTCATGTCTTGCCAGTTGGCCGCCACAAAAAATATCACTCCACAGGCGATGGCCAAGGCACCAAAGCACAATAGTAGTTTACTTAAAAAGCCATACCAATTTGGGGCCGGTGGATAAACTTGGCTAACAAACATCGCTGTTTCAATGTCTTGTTGAGCGATGTGATCTTGTTCTATGAGTTGGCTCATCACTTCACGTTGCTGCATGTAAAGTCCTTTTGTGGAATATAACATCCGCACCATTGGCGGCAACTTTGATTGCAAGCTTAGCTTAAGTCAATTTAACCAAGGAGATATATTTAAAACTGTATGGAAGATAAATCGTGAAGTAAAAAAAGCCCGCATAACTATGCGGGCTTAGGATAAGTTTTATCACATAGTGACAAACTCTTCAGATGACGTGGGATGGATGGCCACACAGGCATCAAAATCAGCCTTAGTGGCACCCATTTTCATGGCGACACCAAAACCTTGAATGATCTCATCCATGGCATAACCTATGCCGTGTAAACCTACTACTTTTTGCTGTTTACCGACGCAGACCAATTTCATTTTTGTCATTTGTCGATTGCTGGTAACCGCGGTGTACATGGCGGCAAAGCTTGAGTTATACACGGTGATATTGTCTTTGCCATATTTTTCGATGGCTTCGGGTTCGGTTAAACCTATGGTACCAATGGGCGGGTGGCTGAATACTACTGTAGGAATTAACTCATAATCCATGTGAGCACTGCTTTGGCCATTAAACAAACGTTCAGACAATAAACGCCCAGCTTTAACCGCAACGGGGGTTAATTCAACTTTACCAATGTTGTCGCCTACCGCATAAACACCATCAATATTCGTATTTTGAAATTTATCAACCTTGATATAACCCTTGTCATCGAGCTCTACACCGATTTTATCCAAACCAATTTTGTCGTTCGCGGGTTCACGGCCAATGGCCCAAATGACACAATCGGTTTCAATGGATTCACCGTTTTCAAAGGTGATAGTCAATGAGCTATCAGCATTTTTAACAATTTTTGATGGTGTTGCATGAGTGTGTAAAGTGGGGCCATGTTGCGCCATTAACTCTACTAAGGTTTCTGATATTGCAGGATCAAAATTACGTAAAGGAGCATGTTTGCGCACCACTAGATGGGTGTCGGTACCTAGGGCGTGCATGACGCCAGCTAACTCAACAGCAATGTAACCTGCACCCACTACCACAGCGCGCTTAGGCTGTTCATTCAGCGCAAAAAAACCGTTGGAATCTATACCAAGTTCAGTACCTGGTATTTGTGGTTGCACCGGACGGCCGCCGGTAGCAATTAAGATGTGTTTAGCGGTGTATTGCTTGCCGTTTACCTCAACAGTGTTTTTATCCACAAAAGTGGCAAAACCATTGATCACGGTAATTTTGTTATTGCCTAATACTCGATCATAAGAGCCATGTATGCGTTTAATATAAGCCTCACGGCTAGCGACAAGCTTGGCCCAGTCGAATTTATTCACGGTCACATCAAAACCATAATCAGGTGCATAAAGATTGATGGCTTCGGCAACTTGCGCGCCATACCACATGGCTTTTTTGGGTACACAACCGACATTAACGCAGGTACCACCAATGGCTTTAGCCTCAATTAATGCTACCCGTTGACCATGTTTAGATGCTCGATTGGCCGACGCAATGCCACCACTGCCGCCGCCAATACAAATGTAATCGAAGTCTGTTGTTTGATTGCTGTCTTGTTGTGTCATGTTATTTACCTTACAAAGTGATCTAAATAATGCCAATTACCTTAATGACATTAGGTTTAAATTAACAGCTTAAAAAATCAATCAGTTTAATCGCTTAATTGTGCGTAGACAGGTAGTAGTATGATTGTATTTTGTTTTTAGGCTTGTATTTTGACTCTGCAAACCCAACTTCTAAGCTATCAGGACTGACTAAGAGCCCAATTATGACCGCACAAACAAGCAATCCCTTACAAGATTTATCCGGTTTACCGCCATTTTCAAAAATATTACCCGAGCACATTCAACCGGCAGTAATCCAAGCCATCGAAAAGTGCAAAAACACCATCATTAAATGTCTGGATCAAAACAGCTATAGCTGGGCCAATTTGGTTGCGCCGATAGAAGAAATCGACGATCAATTAAGTAAAATTTGGTCACCGGTTTCTCATATGAACTCGGTCGTTAGTAACGATGCTTTGCGTGAAGCTCATGATGCGTGTTTACCGGCTTTATCTGAGTTTTCAACTTGGGTTGGGCAAAATAGCGAGCTTTATAATGCTTATGTGCAAATTCAGCAAAGCACGGAATTTGCTAGTTTAAGCCAAGCACAACAAAAAGTAATTGAATACGCTATCCGTGACTTTCAACTATCCGGTGTGGCGCTCGATGAGCAAAAGAAACAACGTTATGCCGAGATCCAAAGTCGCCAGTCTGACTTAGGTTCGACCTTTAGCAACAATGTGATGGATGCCACGCTGGGTTGGCAAAAACACATCACAGATGAAAGTTTATTGGCAGGTTTGCCAGAGTCAGCTATGGGTGCGGCAGCACAAGCGGCAGAGCAAAAAGAACTTAGCGGCTGGTTGTTTACCTTAGATATACCCAGTTATTTGCCCGTCATGACTTACGCTGACAATCGCGAATTACGCGAAGAGATGTATCGTGCGTACGCGACTCGCGCCTCTGAGCAAGGTCCTAATGCGGGGCAGTGGGACAATACCGCCAACATCAATGAAACCCTGAGTTTGCGTCAGGAAGAAGCTCAACTGCTTGATTTTGCCAACTACGCTGAGTATTCGCTGGCCAGCAAAATGGCGAACTCTACCGAACAGGTAAATGGTTTTTTACATGACTTAGCTAAACGCTCTAAACCTCAGGCACAGCAAGATATGGCGGACCTGCGCTCCTATGCTCAGGAGCATTATGGTGTCAGTGAATTAGCGTCGTGGGATATTGCTTATTACAGCGAAAAACTTAAAGAGCAAACCTATAAAATATCTGATGAACAACTGCGTCCGTATTTCCCAGAGGCTAAAGTAGTCAGTGGTTTATTTGAAGTGGTAAAACGTTTGTATGGCTTAAGCATTACGCCGGTGGCAAATGTTGATACCTGGCACAAAGATGTCAGTTATTACGACATCTTTGATAACAAAGGTGAGCTACGTGGTAGTTTTTACTTTGATTTATATGCTCGTGCTAAAAAACGTGGTGGTGCATGGATGGATGTTTGCCACACTCGCCGCATCAAAGCTGATGGTACCTTGCAAGCTCCAGTTGCGTATTTAACTTGTAACTTTAATGGCCCAGTGGGCAAGAAACCGGCGTTGTTTACTCATGACGAAGTAGTGACTTTGTTCCACGAATTTGGTCATGGCATTCACCATATGCTGACTAAAATTGATGTGGGCGGGGTATCAGGCATAAGCGGTGTAGCTTGGGATGCAGTGGAATTACCCAGTCAATTTTTAGAAAACTGGTGCTGGCAGCCCGAAGCCTTGAGCTTTATCTCTGGCCATTTTGAGACAGGCGAGCCACTGCCTCAGGTTTTGCTCGACAACATGCTAGCGGCACGTAATTTTCAGTCGGCAATGCAAATGGCTAGGCAGTTAGAATTTAGTCTGTTTGACTTTAATTTACACGAGCAGTTTGTGGATGCCGAGCAAACCAAGGTGCAAGATATCTTAGATAAGGTTCGTGCCGAAGTGGCGGTGAACATTCCACCAAGCTTTAATCGGTTCCAAAACAGCTTTGGTCATATTTTTGCTGGTGGTTATGCCGCTGGCTATTACAGCTACAAATGGGCAGAAGTTTTATCATCTGATGCTTTTAGCCGTTTTGAAGAAGAAGGCATTTTTAATCCACAAACCGGTTACGATTTTTTAACTAACATCCTTGAAATGGGTGGCAGTAAAGAGCCAATGGAGTTATTTGTCGCTTTCAGAGGGCGTGAACCGGAAGTCGATGCTTTATTGCGCCACTCAGGTATTGCAGCTTAAACCGGTGAAAAAAGTAACTACTTGTGAACGTCTCAAGTATTAAAATCAAGATGCCAGTCAGTTCAAACTGACTGGCATCTTAGGTGATTTAGCACTTTGTTTACCCCTTTAACAAAACCGGTCGCGGCCCAACTCTTTCGCCTTATATAAATTTTTATCAGCTAGCTCAATCAATTGCCAAGGTTTGTCGCTATCAAACTCCATAGTGTGAGGAGCACAAGTGCTTACTCCGATACTGATAGTAACCGGACTACCATCTTGCTGTGCATTTTGAATAGCCAACTGTCTTACACGCTGTACTAAGCGTTGAGCCAACTTGGCGGCCCCCTCACTATCAGTAAACGGCAAGATCATAATAAATTCCTCACCACCAAAACGAGCTGCAAAATCAGATCCCCTGCGCCGAGTTCTATGTACCATCTCAGCAATGGATTTCAGACATTCATCACCGCGCAAATGCCCATAGGTATCATTAAAATCTTTAAAATAATCCACATCGATCATTAGCGCTGAAATAAAATGCTGACCTCGCCTTGCATTAAACCATTCTCTGGTGAGTACTGTTTCTAGTTGTGTTCGGTTGTTAAGACCGGTCAAACCATCAGTACAGGACGCCACCTCTAATTGCTTAATACGCTCAGCGGTAGCCATATGATTTTGAATTTTAGCGCAAAGGATCACAGGCTTAACTGGCATAATCACACAATCAATCGCACCGGCCTGAATGACGGCAAATTCTTCTGCCCTTGTGTGCTCAGCCAACACCGAAATTACAGGGATCTCTCCACAAAATTGATTGGTTTTGAGTTGATTAACACATTCCACACCTGTCATGCCTAAAGTTTGTGGGTAAAGCACAATCAATGAAAAGTCATGTTGATAAATACAGGGTAGTAGCTCATCTATGCTGCCCACTACCACTATCTCGTAATTCTCACCCAACAAGCGCCTTATTGCTTGAGCCTCAGCGGGGCTAGCCAGCAGTAGCATCTGCAATCGGCTGGCGCAGGTATCTTCCGGAAAAAACTCCGGGATTGATTCCTGAATATTACAATCTAGTGATGACATCATTCATTCCTTGTAACTGATATTTATCTTAACCATCGCCCGAGGGTAAAATTAAGGCTTAAGTACAGTGTATTTTTCAGTTTGCGAGTTTTCAAAACGCGCAAACCAGTTAAAATGTGTAACTGTTTTATTAGAATATTGTTTATTAGCTACAATAATCTTTTCAGAGGCAGTAGTTTTATTGGCTTCAGTCATACAAATTCCATATTTAAGTAATTGTTTGTACTGAAGCCATATGCCATTTCAATGCCAAAAATCAATCTATTGATTTTTAACGTTATTTTTTATTTAGATTAAAAATTCTGTCTACCTTCAGCAACTATTACAGACCTAAATGCAATAATTACGCTCGGCTTAAAACCACTTAACCCTAGGATATAACTTGCCCAAAAGGTAAGTAAAATTACCATAAAGCGACAATTTAGATCAGTAGTAAAATATATAATTAAGTATCAGTTATTGCGGGTATAAATTTAGCTAAGAATAAAATATTACTTAATCTACTGAGTTTACTACCATTTTATTGACCTCATTCACTGAATAGCCCAGTATGCAGGCACTATAAAAAACAATAGCAATGGGTAAATTGCAGTTAATTCACAGGAACTTATATGGACGCATATTCAATTATCCCCCCTATAGTCGCCATCGTGGTGGTTTTCTGGAAAAAAGAAGTCATCTTGGCTTTATTTATGGCCATTATCAGCGCGGAGCTGATTACCCTAATTGGACTGCCAGAGCAGTCTTTGTGGATGACGCCAATTAATTCTATTGAACAGATTGTTTCGATAGTCAGTGATCCTGGCAACGCCAGAGTATTACTGTTTAGTTTATTAGTGGGCGCCTTACTGGCCTTTATCCGTGATTCCGGTGGTGTTGCCGCTACCGTCAATTTACTCATCAGCAAAGGTATCGCTAAAAGTAAAAGACAGGTTGGCTCACTGACCATGTTTACCGGTATTGCGGTCTTTATCGAATCGAATTTAAGTGTCTTAACGGCAGGTATACTAGCGCGCGGTTTATTTGATAAATACAAAATGAGTAGAGCACGACTGGCTTATATTATTGACAGTACCAGCGCACCGGTTTGTATTCTGATCCTATTAAACGGCTGGGGTGCATTAGTTATTGGTCTTTTAAGCAATTATGACTTGGGCGACGACACACCGGTAAGCATTTTAGTTGGCACCATCCCCTTAAACTTTTATGCCCTTATCACATTGGCTGTGGTTGCCTACACCATCGCCAAAGACAAAGTACACGGGCCAATGCGTGAAGCAGAAAAAAACTGCGCAACCACTAATCAAGAGCTTGAGAGTGCGGCCCCCACTAAAGCGCGTTTTATGTTACTACCTTTGGCCGTCATGATTTTTGGCATGATTGCTTTTATGTTATGGACAGGTAATGGCAGTTTAATTCAAGGTAGTGGCACTAAATCCGTGTTGTATTCCACCTTTTTGGCCTGTGTGGTGGCGTACTTATTGTTAATTTGGCACAAACGCTTTACTCATCAAGAAGTGGTGCACTTAGGTTTTAAAGGAATTGGTGAATTATTACCTGTCGTGACTATTGTTTTGTTATCACTCACCTTAGGAGCCAGCTTAAAAACCCTAGGTACTGGGGTATTTGTGGCTGGGCTAGTTGGTGATTACTTACCATTAATATTGGTGGCGCCTATGCTGTTTATCGCAGGCGGGATCATGTCGTTTACGACCGGTACCTCGTGGGGTACGTTTGCCATATTAGTGCCCATCGGCGTACCTTTGATCCAATCCTTAGGTTTACCGCCGTCATTAGTTATCGCGGCGATATTAGGTGGTGGGGTATTTGGTGATCATTGCTCACCTATTTCTGATACCACGGCTATTTCATCAATAGCAGCGGGCTGTGATTTATTAACCCACGTTAAAACCCAAATGCCTTATGCTTTATTTGCTGGGGGATTAAGTATCATTGCTTACACTGTCGCTAGCGTAATCATGATTGCTTAAGACAGTTTTTATACTCTGCGTGCTTAGCCTGTTAGCAGGTTAAGCACTATTGAGCTCACTTAATTATGCTTACTTGATGTAGCGGCGTTTTACCCGAGGGGAAATACGAGTTAGTAGCTCATAAGAAATGCTCGACGCATTTAATGCCACCTCTTCAACTAAGATGTTTTCGCCCCACAACTCAACACTGTCGCCGATCTGCACCTGGGGTAAATCTGTGACATCAAGAGTAATCATATCCATAGATACCCGACCCACTAAAGAAATTCGCTGGCCATGTATCCAAGCAGGCGTACCTGTTTTTGCATGACGTGGATAACCATCTGCATAACCTATGGCTAGGGTAGCAATGGTTGTCGGCCGTGTTGCCGTCCAGCTCTGCGCATAACCTACAGATTCACCCACTCCAATGTTACGCAGTCCAATAATGGGGGCATGTAAACTCATTACAGGCAACAAACCTGCCTTAGCATCCGCTGGCTGAGCGCAACCATACAGAGCAATCCCTAATCGATTCCACTTAGCGTGGGTATCAGGCCAGTTCGCAATACCTGCCGAGTTTGCCATGCTCAAAGGCAAATTGTAGGCCTTGGCAAGATCACGTAATATTCCCATTTGCTTAAGGTTTAGCGAATTTTGTAGCTCGTCGGCACAAGCTAGATGACTGCACAGCACAGTATCAGGCTGAATTAAGTCTTGATTAGCCTTGAGTACTACATCTGCATCTTGCAAGCTAATGCCCAAACGATGCATGCCACTATCAACTTTAATCCAAAAAACAGGGCGTTGATTTTTTTCTAGTGCCCGCAACCAACTGAAATGCTCAACACTATGCAACATTACCCAAAAGTTATGCTGTTTGGCACAAGCCATTTCATCTTCGCTCATGACTCCTTCAAGCAATAAAATGGCTTGAGTTATACCTTGCTCACGCAATGCCAAGGCTTCATCGATAAAGGCCACAGCAAAAACCTTGGCTTGTGATGCTAATGCTTGGGCAACTTGTTGAGCGCCATGTCCATAGGCATCTGCCTTAATCACGGCTATAGTATTACTGCCTAAAGCACATTGAGACATAACACTAAAATTATGTTGTAGCGCCTTTAGATTGATTGTTGCGAATGTTTGTCTGCCCAGCACAGCCTGTTTACCTACTAAAAATATTTAATGAACGAGAATAAACTATTAAATGGTTGACTGTTAATAGCAATACATCTGAAAGTCACTGCGAAAGGACAAAAAACCACATTATTTGCTGATCATCAGTCAATTATTATTTCTTTGTATACAACAATTAATGAATAATATATTCTAAATTTAATCAAAATAGACTTTGGGTAGGTAAACATGCTCGAGCAATATACAAGCTTAGACTGGCTGGTTTTTGCGGCTTATGGCTTATTATTGCTAGGTTCGGGCTGGTTTTTTAATCGTAGCTCAGCCAACAGCAAAGATTATTTTCTCGGTGGTAACAGTATGCCTGTGTGGGTGGTGGCCATTTCCGTATTAGCCACCTCACAATCTGCAGCCACTTTTTTAGGTGGCCCTGATCAGGGTTATCGTGGCGATTTTTCCTATCTTACGTCCAATATTGGCGCCCTCATCGCTGCTTTTTTTGTGTCTTATTTTTTAATACCACGCTTTTACCAACAACAAGTGTTTACCGTTTACGAATTACTGGAAAAACGTTTTGGCGCGGCGGCTAAACGATATGCAGGCACCATGTATTTATTTGGTCGTATTTTTGCCAGTGGTGCGCGTTTATACATGGCGGCCATCGCCATTTCCATGATCCTCTTTGGTGATATCGCGAGTTCACACGTCATTATAGCGATCTTACTGATAGCTACCTGTGGTTTGTTGTATACGGTTTACGGTGGAATTCGTTCAGTTATCTACAGTGATGTGCTGCAATGTAGTATTTATGTTGGAGCTGCGATCACCGTCGTCTATTTTTTGTTTGCCGCAATACCCGCCGATTTAAGCACTATTTATCATGCCTTGGCTGAGCCAGGTGAAGGGCAAAATTCTAAACTGAGGTTTTTCAATTTTGCGCTGGATTTCTCTTCAGCCGGCGTTTTTAACTTCTGGTCGGTACTCACAGGTTTTGTATTACTTAACATTGCCGCTTTCGGTTTGGATCAGGATATGACTCAACGAGTATTAAC
Source organism: Paraglaciecola hydrolytica (assembly GCF_001565895.1). Lineage (GTDB taxonomy): Bacteria > Pseudomonadota > Gammaproteobacteria > Enterobacterales > Alteromonadaceae > Paraglaciecola > Paraglaciecola hydrolytica. The sequence continues at coordinate 719,252 of NZ_LSNE01000003.1, read as the reverse complement.
CTGTAAAAATGCCCGCGAAGGCAGCAAAGCCATGATCTATTCTGTGCTAATGGTGATACCCGTTATGCTGGTATTTATCAGCATAGGTTTGCTGCTGTATATCTATTACGACCGCCCCGACATTATGCACAGTGGCGGCAATAAAATTGTACCGAGTTTTCAAGGTGAGTCGGTGACCATTTTTATGTATTACGTATTAAATGAGATCCCAGCAGGAGTCAAAGCTCTAGTCACTGTTGGTATAGTGGCAGCGGCTTTATCTACCTTAAATTCTGGCCTTAATTCGATGTCTTCGGTGATAGTACAAGATTTGTATCGCCCTTGGCGTCAACGCGTTAACAAAGATATTGATGATAAACACTTTGTAAAAGCGGGGCAGTTTGGCATGTTGATAGTCGCTCTAGCCCTGTCGGCCATGGCCTGTTTATGTTATTTCTGGCAACAACATTCTGATATGCCTTTGCTGCAATTTGCCTTAAGTGTCATGGTGTTTTCATATAGCGGTTTATTAGGTGTGTATTTTACCGTGCTGTTTACTCAACGTGGCAATCAACATAGTGTATTGGCCGCCTTACTTGGCGGTTTTATCCTAACACTGATGTTTCAGCCTTATGTCATGGCTTTGTTTCTACCCCAAGCGTGGGTATTTGACCTCGGCTTTACCTGGCAACTATGTGTAGGCACAATCGTGGCATTTTTAATTTGTAGTAGCGGTAAGAGTCATGCACAGAATACACTCTCAGCCACTGAGACTTGACGCCAAAACGATCAATGTAACGACTAAGTAGGTTCTATCTGGGAATTAAAATACACTACCCACATTGAACAAATAAAATTCCAGCTAAAGTGAAAAAATAATGAATCGAAATCCACTTTTGAACGAACTCCACTCGATATTATCTGAAACCCGTAATAACGATACTTTAGATATAGATTTGTTAACCACCGAACAGATCCTTCAAAAAATTAACGATGAAGATCAAAAAGTTGCCTTGGCTATCAAACCGGCCTTACCCAGTATTGGCAAGGCAGTGGATTTTATTGTTGAAGCCTTTCAGCAACAAGGGCGACTTATTTATTTGGGCGCCGGTACCAGTGGCCGTTTAGGTATACTCGATGCAGTTGAATGCATGCCAACCTTCAGCGTTAACGAAAACATGGTGATAGGAATTATTGCTGGCGGAGAAAAAGCGATTAAACGTGCGGTTGAGGGTGCTGAAGATAATCAAAGCGCTTCCATTGCCGACTTAAAAGCCATTAACTTCAATGCCAAAGATGTCTTAGTAGGTATCGCTGCCAGTGGCCGTACCCCCTATGTTATTTCTGCACTTAAGTATGCCCGTGAAATTGGCGCTAAAAGTGTATCAGTTAGTTGCAACCCTAATTCAGCGATTGGTAAAGAGGCCGATGTTGAAATTTGCGCAGCGGTAGGCCCAGAAATACTTACCGGCTCAACCCGCATGAAATCGGGTACCGCACAAAAACTCATTCTTAATATGTTAAGCACTGCCAGCATGATCCGCATTGGCAAAACCTATCAAAACTTGATGGTTGACGTAAACGCCAGTAACGAAAAACTCTATGCCAGAGCGGTACTGATAGTGATGCAAGCGACAGACTGCGACGAGGAAACAGCAACTCAAGCGATGCAACAGGCGGGTAATGAAGCCAAAGTCGCCATCATGATGATACTCACCGGTGTCAGCGCTGCAGATGCTGTGGCGTCGTTACAACAGCACCATGGCTTTTTACGTAAAGCCGTACAAGCTAAAATCGCATAGTTTATGACTCACTTATTCCACAAATTTTGCGTCGTTTTGTTGCTAGTCCTTGGATTATCTGCCTGTTCACAAAAGATTAGTGCCGCCAAAATACAAGTAGGGGCACAGCGCAGCGAGCTGTATTTACCTCTATTACAAAACAAAAGAGTGGGCTTGGTAGTTAACCAAACATCCCGCGTAGGTGAGCAACATCTGCTGGATTATTTGTTGGCTAACAACATTAAGGTCACTAGAGTTTTTGCCCCAGAACATGGTTTTCGTGGTGATCATGATGCTGGCGCCCATGTTAACAACGACGTCGACAGCCTTACGGGCATTGCTATTACGTCGATTTATGGCAAGAACAAAAAACCTGATCCAGAGCTGATGGCTGAACTGGATGTAATAATTTTTGATATTCAGGATGTAGGTGTACGCTTTTATACTTTCATCAGTTCCATGCACTATATGATGGAAGTCGCCGCCGAAACGGGTGTCGAGTTTATGGTGTTTGACAGACCCAACCCTAATGGCAAGTTTGTTGATGGCCCGATTTTAGATCCACAATTTCAGTCTTTTGTCGGCATGCACCCCATCCCCGTATTACACGGTATGACGGTCGCTGAGCTGGCCTTAATGATTAAAGGCGAAGGCTGGATAAATCAGGCTAATGACTTAAAACTAAGTACCATCAGTAATACCCATTACAGCCGAGATATGACCTATGAGCTACCCATAGCACCCAGCCCTAACTTACCTAACAGCCAATCAATCCAGTTATATCCATCCTTATGTTTTTTTGAAGCAACACCAGTGAGCATTGGCAGAGGCACCGACTTTCCGTTTCAGGTAATGGGGCATGACACTGTTGCACTTGGTAGTTTTGAATTTAGCCCAGAATCACGTCCTGGCGCATCCCTACACCCTAAGCTTGAAGGCAAGCTATCAATGGGTATCGATTTGCGTAACAGCGACATACAAGGCTTAGATTTAAGCTTGTTCATCAGCGCCTATCAACAATTTACCCAACAAGGTTTGCGTTTTTTCGAACGCGCAGATTTTATGGACAAACTGGCCGGTACCGACAAATTACGCCTCGCCATCGAACAAGGCCAAAGCCTTGAGCAAATCCAACAAAGTTGGCAAACAGGTTTGCAGGCATTTAAACAACAACGTTTGCCTTATTTACTCTATCCTGATTTTTGAGAAATCTAACAGCAGCATTGAGCAACGAGCTTCGAGTCGTGAGCTAACGATTTGCGGTCGCGAAGCGATGCTTTTAAAAGTAAGCACCGTGATAGCGCACTAAGACAAACGCCTAAACTCACCCACGACTGTATTGGTTTTTTCCAATATTTGCCTGCCTTGGCGCGACGACTGGGTAATGGCGATAAACAAGATATCGATGATAAATTCTTGTGCGGTTCTGGCCAAAATAGAAGATAAACGAGCGGATTCTTCATCAGCGATGGAGTACAACTTAACGTCTGCCATATCAGAGATAGGATTACTGCCGTAACGGGTAATGGAGATTATTTTGCAGTTATTACGTTTAGCTTGAGTGACTACATTAACTATCTCTTTAGTGGTGCCAGATTCGCTGATGGCAAAAACCAAATCATTGCTTGTTAACGTCGCAGCAAAGGCCAATTGGGCATGGGTATCTGGCTCTTCTATGGCTAACATACCTAACTTCTGTAGTTTATAAGAGAAGTCTTTGCCCACTAACGCAGAGCCACCCAAACCACAAATCAGTATGCGTTTCGCTGATTTCAGTAATTCGACGGCCGCCAAAAAGGCCTTTTCGTCATTAAGTTTTTGCGTTTCGCTTAATACCGAAATTTTGCTGCTTAATAATTTATCCGACATCTGACTGAAACTGTCGTTAATGGTAATTTTACCATGCAGGTTGTTATTAGTGGTCGCATGATTGAGGGCATCAATAATCCCCAATTTAAAAGCGGGATACCCCTTATAACCCAACTTTTGCGCGAACTTAACTACGCTGGACTGACTAACACCCACCACATTGGCTAATTCTTGGGAAGACAGCTCACGGATTACATTGGATGAATCAAGGGCAAATTTAGCTAACTTAAGTTCACTACTGGATAAAGAACCTTTTAAGGCCTTAATTTTGGTAAAAGTAGACATCGACACTCATAAAATATTTTATTTTTAAACTTGGAATAAGTGTAACCTAAGCCTCCGTTGTTAATAAATAGAAATCAGCTAGTTATCTTGGTTTTGCGTGTTTTTTTTTGATGTTAATGTCAAATTATAGCCGTAATATTTTATTCACCTATTTATTGAAAAATTATTATTCAAGTAACTTGATGTGATGGTCTCCTACACTTTCCAAAAAAGCCCACGGCGATACATAACGTACATCACCCCATAAGACATGATTAAAAATCCGATGGCAAAAGCCAGAGAACCATTAAACTCTCCAAAGGCAGGTTGAAAAACTTGCGTATACAACCAGCCTTTTAAACTGCTATCAGCCACAGGGATCATAATCAGCAAGCGCGCTACTACACCGGCAAACATAAAAAAGGCGATGCTATTGGCACCAAACACCACAAAAGGTGCGCTCCAATTTTTAATATTTTTGCAATCCAGTAGGTAAATCAAGGCAGCCAACATGACGCAGGCATAACCCGACGAAAGTAACACGTAACTTGAGGTCCACAAGGCTTTATTGATAGGAAAATATAGACCCCATAATTCGCCGAGTCCTACTGCTATAATACCAACGAGTAGTAGCCATTTGGCTTTAGCAAGGTTGTTAAAATTTGGCTTGCTTAACCATTGACCTACAAAAATACCCGACAATCCTGTCGCAATGGCGGGTAGGGTACTCAGCACCCCTTCAGGATCAAAGGCAAAGGGCTGGGCGGTTTTATAATACAAATGTTGAGGATTAAACAATTGGCTATCAAGCCAAGCACTCAGATTGTTGCCAAACTCCATTAGCCCCAAATAGGGTTTACCCAAAACATCGTGGTAAGGGATAAACCACAATGTCATCCAATAGCCTACTAACAAAACAACAAAGGACATTTGCAATAAACGATTAGATAAATATAACCACAACAGCACACAGGCAAAATACACCAAAGCCAAACGCTGTAGCACCCCCATAAAACGCATGGTCAATAAACGCTGTTCTATCCAGTTGTAACTGTCTGCAGTAAAGTTGTAATAAAACAAGGCTAGAAACCAGCCGAGCAAGATCAGCTTTACCATTCGCAGTGCCGCATGTTTTAGTATCGAGCCACGGCTCTTGCCTTGTTCAAGCTGTTTGGTGCCTGATAAGGTAATAGCGATACCAACAATAAAAATAAAAAACGGAAATATTAAGTCGGTTAAAGTCCAGCCATGCCAGTCTGCATGCTTCATCGGGGCATAAATATACTGCCAACTGCCAGGGTTATTAACTAAGATCATCGCGGTAATAGTGATACCGCGAAACACATCCAGTGCCAGCAGACGATTAATTGGCTGGTTGGCTAAAATCGACTGGCAATGTGATCTTAACAACCTAAACATTTTAGTTTTTCCAATCAACCGATACTGGCAAAGAACCACTGGCAGTTTTACGCCCAGTCAATATATCTGCCAGCGCGTTATAAATAGCTCCCTCATATTGGATAACCATACGTCCGTGATCATCCATGTGTTCGGTTTTATTTAAGTTGTAGGAAAAAGTGGCCAATACAGCATCGGCATATTGAGCAAACTGCGGCGTGTTATAGGGAGTGCGTAAGCTAACAAAAATAGTGGTTTTTTGCTGGGCTTTTGCGGCTTGCAGTAGCGCTAACTGCTGAGTGATCTGTTGCTCTTTGGGCGCACGTTGGCGCCAATTAACAATATCATCCATACCACCTAACTCGGCCAAACTTTGGTCGGGAGAGATGTCTGCGGCGATCACCACATCGGCCTGTTTAAGTGCGGTCATATTGGCTGACTTATCTGCGTGTGCCAAACTGAGACAATTGACATTGGCACCACTTAAACGATTTTTTAAGGCGAGGGTAAAAGCCATACATTTAGTGGTGTCGGGCATGCTTAATAGGATATTTTTAACTTTATTCGCTAATGGATAAGCGCCCTGATTTTTAATCTCAACAATGGCATGGTCTGCTAGTTCCTGCTCGACCATACGATGTTGTGGAGCAGCTAAGATATCTGAGGCTTTTACCACTGCTTGTTCCAAGGGCTGCATATAAAACTGCGCAATATTATATTGGTGCTTAAGATGGTTAATACGTTGAGCAGACCTTTCGAATTCTTGCCTGCTTAAACGACCAGAGCGCACAGCCTTGGCTACGTCATTGATCAGTGCTGTTACTTTGGCAATATTCGCTGGACTGCGAATGGCTATAGGCATCAGCGCGATATCTGAGCCAGCCGCAAAGGTTTGGATTACCGCTTCGGTTTCATCAAAATAATGCGCTATACCTGCCATATTCAAAGCATCGGTAGCTATCACTCCTTTAAAACCCATTTTATTACGTAGCAAGTCAGTCAGAATCGCTCGTGACATAGTCGCAGGCAAAATAACCTTGCTACCGTCTTTAGCGATAAATTCACTGTTATCCAGTTGTGGATACTGAATATGCGCCGTCATGATCATCGCTGGCGCATCATTATCAATGGCATATTGAAAAGGTAATAAGTCGGTATTTTCGATTTGACTCAAAGCATGATCAACCCGAGGTAAACCGGTGTGGCTATCGACACTGGTATCACCGTGACCAGGGAAATGTTTAAGCGTAGCCATCATACCTTGGCTTTGCATGGCAGCCATTTGCACCGTACCCAACTGCGCCACCATATTGGCATCTTCACCGTATGAGCGAACATTAATCACCGGGTTTAAAGGGTTAACGTTTACATCAACAGTAGGAGCAAAATTCACGTTGAAACCTAAAGCAAGTAGCTCTTTGGCAAAGATTTCGCCGCTTTGTTGCGCATACTTGGTACCATACTGTTTATAAGTTGCACCAATCGCCATATTACCGGCAAATGAAGTCGCTAAATTTTGCGGAATTCGAACTACTCGACCACCTTCTTGATCGATAGCGATAAATAGAGGGGAGTGGCCACCACGCTGTGCGGCTTGTTGCAGGGCATAATTGAGTTGCAACATCTGCTGAGTATTTTCAAGATTGTTGGCAAACAACACCACACCACCAATACCTGTATCAGTGAGCATCTGACTTAAGGCTGGTGGCAAAGCTGTCACTGGCGTAGTGCAGTTTTCATCTGCTTTGGCATCAGCACAATAATAACGAATATCCAGCATCAGTTTTTGAGCAATTAAGCGGTTTAGATGCGGATCTGCTGTAGGTTTCATCGCACATGAGACGGTTGTTAATAATGCCAATATCAGAAACACTTTATTTATTAAAAACACTATCTTCCCCAAAATCATCGTTTCAAATCTTTACTAATTTATTTTTCATCCACCTTAATAAATCTCCACTTTACAGGTTTACTGTGTGTAGCGGCGGATATTTATTAAGTCCTCTTTGGCGCAAGGGGTAACTCTGAGCTTTATATTTGGAGAATGCGCCATCAGGACTCGCAATCCAGATCATTGAAAGTTGCGCCTACTGAGAAGTTATCAACAATATTTTACCTATTGGGGTCAACGTAGAAATAAACGCTGATCAAGGTAGCCTAAGACTGCACGAGTCACCTGTTAGTTAAGCACTTATAAAGTATAAAAAAGCCCCGCAACGTACTCACATTACGGGGCCATATTTACAAACACTAATCCTTTAGAAGCTTAAAGATACGGTCGCCTGAACACGACGCGGATTTTCATGGCTACGGTATTCGCCCAGTGCCGAACTGTTATAGCGTGGCTCAGGGTTATAACCAGTTTGCTTATCAAATACGTTGAATATGTCCAAACGCAGTTTCAGAGCGTAATCTTCTGAAAAGTCAAAGTTCTGGGTATAGTTCAAATCCAATTGCATATGACTTGGCGTTTCGCGGCTACCACGGGTCTCCAGATACTGGGTACTCGCAAATTGATGCTCCCATTTGTGACCAGATTGCCAGTAAGCCAGATAACCCAACGATGCATTCCATGGAAGGTCGTAGGCACCGAAGCTCTTAAACTGCCAGGTGCGATCTGCGCGCAGATCGCCTGAAGTTAAGCTGCCCCACAATTGTCCGTAAGAGGAGTCTCCAATGTTCGAAGAACCAATGAATGTACCTTGGTCATTGTCGAAACGTGTGGCGTTATCCTGATCAAAGTTGCCGTAGTAGTGACTCCAAACCAATGACGTTGTTGAAAAGAACTTATCAGACTTGTAGTCAACTTCCAGACTCGCTTCCAGATACTTGGTGAAGGCGCCATCCAACTGAGCAATAACATAAGTACGCTCGCCAACCAAGTTGTTAAGTGGTATATACAGGTCTTTAGGATCTGGTGAGTCAAACGCACCTGCATTGGCTGCAGCAACCAGATCCGGATACAATTCTGCAAATCCGGCATAAGCACCCTTGTAGTACTCCGCATCATAAATGATTCGAGAGTCGTTGTTGGTATCTTCCCAGTAATTCCAGGTACGACGATAGCGAAGGTGGTTGCGAATTGTCCAAGAATTGTCCCAGGCCATTTGGTGACCAATCATAATCTCTTGCAAAGTTCTTGGCTTAAGACCATCTGCGAACAGCTTACCTGTAGAAGATATATTGGTTTCAGAATCAAGATAGTTGCCGTTTTCATCAAAATAAACCCAGGTGGTACTGCCATCAGTAGCACGATCCCAAGACGCCGCGCGAGCAAGGGAACTTACCGCAGGGTTATATCTTGCAAAACTTACAAACGCGGAGGCACTATCACTGTATTCCCATGTAGCCGTTAAACGAGGCTGGAATGTTTCACTGAAACCAACTTTTTTCATCACATAAGTCTCACCACGAGCTACTTCCCAACCAGAGCTAGTGTCGGCTTTGCGTAAGCCTTGACCAAAGATCTCGTCCTGGCTGATTAAGAAGCCAGCATCAAAGATCCAGTCCTCCCAGTATATAGTATCGTTAAATGCAAAAGTATTTGACTTAGATTTTGACACCAATGAGCCGGTCAGACCGCCTTCACTGAAGCCACGAGTTTGAACGGTTGCGCGATAAACCGTGCCGACAGGAGCTGTATCAGTACCCGGAGCGATAATACCACCGGCATCCTGGTCTATGCCTCCCCAATAGGAAATTGAGCCCCAACCATTAGAAACACGATCAAGTTCTTCTGAACCTTCTTCTACTTGAAAACCAAAATAGAGTTCATGGGTCGTGTTGTCAGTTTCAATCACGTGTTCCAGCGAAATTTCAAAGTTATTGCTTAAATAGGCGTTGTCGTTGATTGTCGAATAAGCACCTACAGCACCCAGCGCTTCACCGTTGATACCATGCGCTGCTATCAGTGGCGCAGCACCCGCATTGTAGGCGTCAATTAGTGCTTGTTCGTTAGCATCAGTTGCCGTTCTGGTTTCAAGAGACGGCACGACAAAGTAACCCTGTGAAGGCAAGTCTGCTATGTTCAAAGAGTCACCAGACTGACCGTTAAACCCTAAATTGTTGATCGGGAAAGAGCCCGCAGACTGTTTGGTATCGGCATATGAAACGTTTAAGGTCGTATTGTCATTAATGATCCACGATCCATCAATTATCAACACTTCAAAATCATTAACGCCATCGTATGCGGTAGACACCGAATTATTTTCGAAGATGCCTTGGTTAGTGGTCTTTACTTCTGAATTGCGATAGCTTGCGTTTACCAGAATGTCTTCAGTTGGCGTCCAAGTGAACTTACCGAAGTACTCTTCACGTTCGTTAGTAATACTTGGTACCGAGCCGCGCGCGTTTGTGCCACTTTCTTTTGAATCATCACGCGTATAGTACGAACCATAGAAATAAAGCTGTTCTTCGATAAGTGGGCCACCTGCACCTACAGTAATGTAGGCAATGTCATCTTCCGTACTCAGACCATCTTCGTCATCCGCTTGCCATGAACCTTTTTGCAGGCGATAGGATACATCCCCTTTAAATTCATCGGTACCTGATTTACTTTCAGTATTCAGAGTAACACCAGCATTTCGATTGAAACCAACGGCTCTGGCGCCACCGCGTTCAACAGAAACATGGGCAACGTCGTGAGTTGATGGTGATGATGCCAAAATTCCGAATAACGGAGTAGACAGGTTTGCACCATCAAATTTGTATCCGTTGTCCTGACCACTAGCACCGGCACTTGGTCCACGCACACTGTCTGAAGTAACCTGAACACCCGGCATTAAACGAATCAGCGAGCTATATTCAACGGCAGTTGGTAGGGCAGCCAGAGCATCGGCACTCAGAGAATTACCCAGAGCGGAATTTGTAGAGGTCGTCAAAGCCTGACCATACACAACCACTTTTTCAGTCTCTGCAGAACCGAGTTGAATGTTAAGCGGTGTCTTTTGATCAAGTTGCACTGCAATGCTGATGCTTCTCGTTTCACCACTGGGCGAAGTAAAAGTGACTTCATAATTACCTGGTGGCAATAATTGTAGTCGGTAGTTACCGTTGGATTTAGATGTCACCGTGCGGGCTTTAGGCAGTACATCACCCTTCACCTCGATAGATACACCGGAAAGTGGCGAGCCATCCGGCATAGTAATTTTACCTACAATTTCACCTACCTGGGCAGCATATGCATTCATTCCTGACAGAAGCGATGCAAACAGTAAAGAAGATCGTAAAGAATTTTTCATAATGTTCCCCTTTGTAAGCTATGAAACCTGAATGTTTTTCTGAGAGCCTGGTGCAGGCGCCTTTTTATAAAATTTGTGTGTTGAGTTGACATGTGTTCCACCTGTTATTTCTTTTTAATTATATTCTGAGCGGTTTACCTGCTTATTTCGTACCGCTACCTTTTGCTGACACTCTACATACCAAGGAGCTACTTCATTTAACAAACAATAACCCGACACGTCAAGAATAATATTTTCCAATATTTCCAATTAATAGTAATAAATTATACGTTCGCTTAAAAAGCTAGCTAAGCCGAGTGCAATTCCTTCTAGACATGCTTTAAGTTAGATGAATACTGGAAAATTTGTAAGTTTTAGCTAGAAATTAATCAACAAAACTTCTTACTATCACCTGCAAAATATGTGTAGAATAATTATTCATTAGCTTATTGTTTTTAATAATTATTTATTCTTTAGCCGGAAACTCTCATGCAATGGTGTACTAAACCTTTATCTGCGATAGCTGCACAAATGATGTTTAGTTCTAGATTACTTTTCATCTGTGGTGTTTCAGTACTGCTGATCAGCTGCGCCACTCTGCCTATTTCCTATATGCAGTCGAAAAACTATAGCCAACGTATTAAATTTTTGGTGATGCATTACACCGCCATTGATTATCAAAAATCAGTGAAGGCACTAGTAGAGGAAGGAGGTTTAAGCTCCCATTATTTAATCCCTGAGCGCCATGATCCTTCGTATACTGATGGCGATTTAAAAGTGATTCAGCTAGTAGCAGAATCAGGCCGTGCCTGGCATGCAGGCAATAGTCACTGGCAAGGACGTGAAGATCTCAATGATCAAAGCATTGGTATTGAAATAGTTAATGTGCCTGAGTGCATGCGAGACAATGCTGGCACCGCTACTCAGAAAAGAGAAAATGACGCAGGCAGGTTATGTATCTTTCCTGACTATGATCCCAAACAAATTGAATTACTCATCAAGTTATCCAAAGATATTCTAAAACGTAATCCGGATATCTCTCCAACTGCCATAGTAGGGCACTCAGATATTGCACCTACTCGCAAAAATGACCCCGGCCCGCGTTTTCCTTGGTATCAACTATACCAAGCCGGTATTGGCGCTTGGTACGACAACAACACTTTGCAAAAATACTGGCAAATGTTTAATGACAGGCCCGTCAGCGTTGGACTTATGCAGTCCGCCTTGCGCGTCTATGGTTATGGCATAACCGAAACCGCTGTTAATGATGGTGCCACTGTGGATACCCTCTCGGCCTTTCAAATGCACTTTATGCCTTGGTCGGTGAATGGTCAGCTAGACAGCAAAACAGCTGGCGCTCTATTTGCCTTAATTGAAAAATATATGCCTGAGCGCATAGGCTCTCTACTTGCACGCTACGAAGCCGAAAAGTTACCCCTAGCGGCACCAATCACCTTAGGTTTTTATCAGGTGAATGAAGTGTTCCCTAATATCGAACGCAGCACGCGCGAATGGGTTAACGATCGCACGGTGTTTAAAAGTTATGCCGGTGAAGGTGAGATAATTATCGATAACCTTAATGCCCTAAGTGCCGATGTTTATATAAACGGCGAAAAACTTAACATCGACTCGCCACTACAAGCCTATCAGCGTTATAGCTACAGTTTGGCACGACGCACTAAAAATGGTGAAAACACCTTAAAAGTTGACAATATACTGCCTGAGGGTAGCAGCATTAAAGTGATGATCCCCTACCCCAAACTGCAACAAGGGAGCGAGAAAAATAACACTAAGCTTGCGGCCAAATTTGCCAAAGTCGATGAGTTAATCAATAACGATGTCGCTAATGGTTTTCCTGGTGCAGTATTACTAGTACTCAAAGACGGTAAAGTCATCAAACGCAGCGCTTATGGTTACGCCCGTAAATATGCAGATGGTGGTCTACCTCTCGATACACCCGTAAAAATGCAGACAGACACACTATTTGATATTGCCTCTAATACCAAAATGTTTGCCACCAACTTTGCTTTAATGAAACTGGTATCAGAGGGCAAGATAGACGTAACCAAACCCATCAGCAATTATTTGCCCGAATATCAAGGTCAGGGGCGCGAAAGCCGTTTGGTGCGGGATTTGTTAACCCATACGGCGGGTTATTCACCACAGGTGCGATTTTTTACTAAAGATAATGAATTAGGGCCACGTTTTTTCTCACAAAATAAAAAACAAACCGAGCACTTATTGTTAACTCGGGTACCTTTTGTTGTTGGTCGTCAAACTAAGGCAGTGTATAGCGATACTGACTATATGTTGTTAGGTTTGTTGATTGAACGTGTCACCCATAACAGTCTTGACCATTACGTCGAACAAGAAATCTATCATCCACTTAACTTGCACAATACCTTATTTAATCCGCTGCGTAAGGGGTTTACGCCTACTCAGTTTGCTGCCACCGAAATATACGGTACTACGCGGGGTGGTACAGTAGATTTTGACAATGTACGTACTTACGTGTTGCAGGGTGAGGTCCATGACGAAAAAGCCTTTCATTCTTTAGATGGTATCGCAGGCCATGCTGGCTTGTTTTCCACTGTAGATGAACTAGCTGTATTAGCCCAAACCCTGTTAAATGGCGGTGGTTATGGCCAACATAAACTTTTTGAACGTGACGTGCTGGAAAAATTTGTTAAACCTGAAGAGGGCGACGGCAGCTTTGGCCTAGGGTGGCGCCGTGCCGATCACGGCCAACAAAAATGGCACTTTGGCCCTTATGCCAGCCCCTATGCTTATGGCCATACCGGCTGGACGGGGACAGTTACAGTGATTGATCCAGCTTATGACCTCGCGATAATCCTACTGACCAATGCCCGTCACAGTGAAATTGTTGAACAAGAAGAAGGCAAGGGGCCTGAATTTAGTGGCAAACTATTTGAAACCGGTAAATACGGCAGTGTCATCAGCCTTATTTATGAAGCCATATTAGACAATAAATAGGAGTAACAAAGTGCCTAATTTTTATTTGCGCTTAGTGGCTACTGTGCTGGTATTGACTGGATTAGCTATGAGTAATAACACCAATGCTGAAGTTTCATCGTCGCAATCGACAGATGAAAATGTGCATAAAATCATGGAAAAATTTCAGATACCTGGTGCAGCAATTGGCATTATTCAAAATGGCAAAGTTATTCAAGCACAAGGTTATGGCGTTAAAACTCTCGGGCAAAAAGAGCCAGTTGATGCCGACAGTATTTTTAAAATTGCCTCTAATACCAAAGCCTTTACCGCCGCAGCCTTAGCCATATTGGTCGACGAAGGAAAACTGAGTTGGGATGGCAAAATTCAAAGCTATTTACCTGATTTTAAACTGCACGATCCTTGGGTCAGTGAGCATTTTAATATTATCGACTTACTCACCCATCGCAGTGGTTTAGGTTTAGGTGCCGGTGATTTAATGTTATGGCCTGAGCCTTCGAGTTTTACGCGCCAAGAAGTACTGCACAACTTACGTTACCTTAAACCCACTGGTGAATTTCGTGCCGATTATGCCTACGACAATTTACTCTATATCGTTGCAGGGGAGCTAATTCCTGCGGTCACCGGCAACTCATGGGAAAACTTTGTAGAACAACGCATTATGCAACCATTGGGTATGCAACGTTGTTTTGCTGGTAACGTCAGCGAGCAATATAAAGGTGATGTCGCCACGCCGCACGGAATTGTAGCTGGCAAATTACAAACCATTGTCCGCAAATTAGATCAGGATAAACCCAGTGTATCTGCACCCGCTGGTGGGATTCAATGCAGCCTAAACGATATGTTGGCTTGGGTAAAAGTACAGCTAGCCCAAGGTAAAATAGACGATAAACAAACTCTGTTTTCGGCAGCTCAGCACAAACAAATGTGGCAAGCCCACACCATTATGCCCCTGTCGGCCACCAGCAAAAGGCGTGATAACAGTCACTTTAGCGCTTATGGTCTAGGTTGGCGTATCAATGATATGGATGGTTATTTACAGGTTCACCACACCGGCAGTTTGGCTGGCATGTATTCTTTTGTCAGTCTGTTTCCTGAACTGGAACTAGGTATTGTGGTGTTAACCAATCAGCAATCCAGCGCCGCACGCAGTGCCTTAATGTACACCGTGATGAAACCCTATTTAGGGGATACACAAACTGACTGGTTAGCTGAATTTAGCCCCAAACCAAGTACTAACTCAGTTAAGCAAGGCAGTGTTCAAGCTACCAACAAAGCGCTTACCCTTAGAAATCCTGCCAGTCAGGATTATATAGGTGCGTATGACGATCCCTGGTTAGGCCGTTTTATCATTGAAACCAGCACAAAAACCAAAGATACCAGTTTGCAAATTCGCTCTTTGCGAGTCGAAAAATTTGTGGGTAATTTATATGAGCTAGATCAAGGAAAATTGTTGGTCCGCTGGCACGACCGCAGCCTCGAAGCCGATGCTATTATCAGCTTTAAACGTGACACGGCAGGTATTATCAACGGCATGACCATCGCACCAGAATCAAGTGACATTGATTTTAGTTACGACTTTCAGGATCTGGATTTTAGTAAAGTTAAATAAGGTATTAAGAGGCAAGCATGTAAATTTATCTTAGTGCCCTTAACAAACAGTGGATCCCGTAGAGCAAAACCCTTACAAAATTGAATTTAATTAATCTCACCTATTTTAAGATGTCTTGTTTTTTTACACATTTTCCACAAAAGAAACAAAAAATAACATAACTATCTGTAATTTAACAAAAAATCATATTGGCCCGATTTGTGCTTTTGCATAATATTGTATTTCATTGTGTTAATAGATAACTATTAACTGCATTTTTGAAAAATTATCGGAGAACCTATTAATGAATACCATTTGTAATCGTTTATTTAAAAACATTGTGGCTGCCACTGTACTATTAACGGTAAGCCTTTCTGCTCAATCAAGTCTAATAGTTGGTAACGAAGCAATAGAACGAACTTATGCAGACGGATGGTCAAATTTTGTTGTAGGTTTGACTTCTGAGATTTTTAATCAAGATGCCATTGTGAAAAGTTGGGAAGTTTTTACACACAACGAAGGTACTTTAGGTTTGTTGCTTTTACGAGGCATTGGCGGCGATGATTACAAAATAATTGGCACCGACTTTGAAGTGGTAAATGCTGGTCTCAATGTTTTCGATTTTAATCCTGATTCAGGTAGTGATTTTGTTCGAGCTGGCGATATTCTGGGTTTATATATTGGCACAGCAAAGGTCGCCTATGAACACGGATTAGGTGATAGTGTTGGTTGGTGTGCTGGTGGTGTTTGTTATAATCCTACGGTTGGCGATATAGTCACGATAGCGGGAAATGATAGAACTTACTCTGCGAATGTAACCGCTGTATCGGCTCCAGCTACCGCTTTGATTTTATCTTTAGGTTTAATAGCAATGAGTTTGCGTTCAAGACGTACAGTTTAAAGTTAAGTAAATACCCGAATAATTACAAGTTCGCTCTGTCTTTGACATCGAACTTTCTATATTTACATAATATCAAATTATAGAAACCCAACTTAAATTGCACTTCTTTAATACTTTGGAAAATTCAAAGTAATAAAGAATAAAAATACCATCTACGTTACTTATTGAACAAAAGGTTGCGCTGCAGGAATGATTTAACAAGGGTTTTGGTGTGCGCTATTACACTAAAAGCCGTTAACGCCATGAGTCTCATTGATTGCAGTCTTCTTAAGCCAAGATCACCAATACAGCGGCGACCGCTATCAATACTAAGCCCAAGATATCTGTTATTTTGGGCTTTTGTTTTAGCCAATAAACCGAAATCAACATCGTAAAAAAGAGCTCTATTTGTCCTAAGGTTTTTACATATGGCACATTTTGAATCGACATCGCACTAATCCATGCGATCGCGCCCATACAACTGCTGACACTAGTCAAAACGGTGAGTTTAGGTTGTTGCCAAAGAAACTTTAAAGTTTGTTTATCGCGGAGCAACAAGTAGCCGAGCAAAATCAGGGTTTGCATACAAACTAACATTAACAATACCCAAGCCGCGCTATAGGGAAAGCCAATGTGCAAACTTAAACAGGCTTCCCTTATCCACAAAGATCCGATTGCAAACGAACTACCACAAGCTAAGCCAATCGCTACGATAGGCCAAGATACCGATTTAATACCACCAGCCATACTTAGATAAAAGACGGCAATAGCGCCTAATAGAATGCCAAGCCAGCCGGTTAACGAAAGGCTTGTACCAAAAAACACCACACCTAAGACCGCAGCCACAACGGCTTCGCTTTTTGCTAGTCCCGCACCAATAGCATAATTTTTCATTTTGAATAATATCACCATCAAGCTAGTAGCCGTGATCTGCATGACGGCTGCACCACATAAATACAACCAATACTTTGGAGGAAAAATGGGAATTGCCGTTGGCAAAAAATAATAAAGCAGATACAGGTACAAAGCAGCCAATGGCCCAGCCCAAATAAAACGCGCCAGTGTAACGGCTGAAGTTCTTAGGTTTTCACTTAATTGACTTTGAAAAGCGTTGCGCCAAGCCTGCATAAAAGTGGCAAACAACGTTAAGAAAATCCAGGTCATTTTAGTCCGTATTTGAACAATGGGAGAATGAAATAATTTAACTAAAACGAGTATATGACTTTGTTAATTTAACTCAATAATAGCAAGCTAGGACTTACAGATTATGCAAAATGGTTACCTAATTCATCTAGGAATAATTTGGTAACCTTTGCCAATTTAACAAATGGATGTAGTAACTTTTCGTAGCAATAAATTACTTACTGATAAATCTCACCTGCATCTCACCTAAACCCTGATATTCAAGTTTAATCTCAGTGTCTAAAGGTACGTCAATAACGCCAGCGTAGGAGCCAGTGATCACTACCTGACCCGCTTGAATGCCCATGCCTTGTTGACGTAAAAACTCAACTAACCAATACAAAGGAGTTCTTGGCAGGCCATTGGGATGTTTACCTTCATAAGTTTGTGTATGTTCTTTATAACTCACTGTTATCTCAAATTGGCTCGCTTGGATGGCGTGCTCTGTATCCACTTGAGGGCCAACAAACAAACCCTGATTCACCAAGCCATCGGCTAAGTTATCAAAGTGAGTACACTGAGTTGGGTCGGCATGGCGGTTATAAATGAGCTCCAGTGCCATATGAGTGCGGCTAATGGCTGCGTCAACTTCATGGGCCAAATAGGGTTCATCACGAACCGCCAAGTCATGAGCAAAATAAAAAGCTAACTCAGGTTCGATGCGTGATACTTGCTTAGTAGGCCACACTGGAATTGGAGGAATAGTATTAATAGTGCTGGTAAAAATCGGCGCGACGACCCATCTTCCGTCAATAGGCTGTAAGCACTTCCAACCACCTATGCTGTCGTTAACTTGTTCACACCACTGACGACTGACCTCTGTTTGGATCGTAAAGGCCTGCTCATTATCACTGGGACGATGGTCGGTACAAAGCACGTCACCTTGTCCACCAGCGATACGTCTAGAAACCAATGTAGTAGCAGCTTGTTCAACACCTTGAGTAGAGCTCATTTTTAGCCTTAGAAAGTTAACAAAATAGGTAAGTTGGCGCAGTTTGCCACAAGCCAGATTTAATGCACTAGGGCTGCGGTGAATTAAATAATTCTTGCAAGCTTTGGCTTAACAGCGCCTGCATCTTAATGCCGGCATAGTTTACATAAATCTCCCCATCACCTGGTGCAGTAGTTTGTGCAGCTATCGTAAATTCTTTACCTCCCTGATAATGGGGTAAACTCACATGAGCAAGTACCACGTTTTCTCCGCTACCACGAGTCTCACTGGGTCCCCAACCAATTTTTTGCCAGATACGCCAATGCCCACGAGTCGCCTCTTCTAATACTTGTTTAGGATCTGCATTCTCGTCACCTGATATCGCCAGCGCAATAGCTTTAGGTAACATGAGGCTAATACCTTGTATCATACCGCCCACTTGTTTGGCAGATTGAGAACGACCAGTACCAAAAAATAATACTTCTAGATCCACCGATTCTAAATAAGGATGGCGAGTTAATGGTTCACGCTCATGCAAAGCGAGCCGTTTAAGCCATTCTGCCTGAGCCAAAGTGGTCATGGGTTTGTTGCCGGTCAAACCACAATGTTCACAGCGATACGTCTGATGACCAGGATCATCGCTACTTTTTGCGTAAGCGGGTACTTCGAAAGCCTGCTCACCGCTGTGCCACAGACCATCTTGCGGAGCAAAGGCATCATTATCGTAAGCTCCACGAAAACGAATGGCCGGGTTTGCTAACATTAACCACTGATCATGGAATAAAGCAGTCAGTCCATCTCTGCCAGCAATATTGGCAAAATAAGTGGCTATAGCATTAGAGTTACCATCGGCTTTACCAAAAGGCTCATAACTATGAATACTGGTGATTAAGTCTGCAATAGGTACATCACCCGCTCTACTATTGGCACCTATTTGTAGAGTTTGCCTAACTCTAGCGATGGCCGCGGTATAGGCAAAAATTTTCGACGAACTCCAAGGCTCATACAAGTCATTCTGACTATTATGGTTGGCGAGATAGCGATAAGCTAAATTGCTTCCAGGCTCTGCTGACGTTTGCTTAAAATCAATTACCAATATTTTGCCCATTTCGGGCCTAGCACTAAAAAAGTCCCAATCACTTGCAACCCTCAACTCCCAGCCAGGCTTAAAATAATTAATTTCTTTAGCATTTAGATAATTGGCCTCTAGCGGCTTACGTATAGGTAAATTAGCACCTATTTTATGGTCTTGCTGGTTAGATGGTAAATAGGGATGGGCATTCATGACGAGAGGATAAAAATCGCGCACTTCTTGAGTTATGGACTCATTTGACTGCGCCTGTACTTGCGAAACTAAATTCAACTGTAAGACTAAATACAATAGCCAAAATAAAGCCGTGTTTAATTTCATCACAAACTCACCATATTCACTAATAGTGCTTTTTCAAGAATAATTTATTAGTAAACTACGACAAACAGTCTTCGTCAAGAAATAGCGTGAGTTAAGGTCTTGTAAAACATAATTATGAAGCCAATATTGCTCATTTTGGTAACTATTTCTAGTTTACTACACTATTAACTTGTTGAAATAAATATTCCTATGTTAGGCTTTTATTTGGAATACAATATTGTTTAAGGACAATATAATGACTAACAACACCCCTTTATATGTGGGTATTGATGGCGGCGGCTCAAAGTGTAGTGCCATTTTATTTAACGCCAAGGGTGCAGTCTTGAGCCAAGGAATTGCTGGTTCAGCTAATGCAGCTCGAGACTTTTCTAACACCTTAGTTTCTATTGTCGAATCCGTACGGCTTGCGCTAATAAATGCAGGCTTAGGCAGCGACAGTATGGCTGGTTTACAAGTGGGTGCAGGACTAGCGGGAGCCTGTGTGCCGAGTGTTAATAGCCAATTAAAATCGTGGAAACATCCATTTGCCAGCTTTAGCGCCACCAGTGATTTAATGACCGCCTGTTATGGTGCTCATGGTGGAAATGAAGGAGCCCTGCTTATTGTTGGTACAGGATCATCTGCTGCACGTATGCAAAATAATAAACTGACTCAGTTTGGCGGTCATGGCTTTGTCCTTGGAGATAAGGGCAGTGGAGCCTGGTTTGGTCGCGCAGCAGTAGCGTCGACACTTGAGGCGCTTGACGGCCTAATTCCCTTGTCTGACTTACATGACATGGTACTCAATAAACTTGGCCTTAATTCCAGCGCTGCTTTGGTACAAACTATGATTAACGCTAGCCCAAGCCAATTTGCCACTTTAGCACCTGATATTATCGAGCTCGCTCTATTACATGATCTAAGCGCCCTTAATTTAGTCAAAGAAGGCGCTGCCTACTTAGATAAGTTGTGTTTGCGGACCTTACATGGCACTTCGTTGTCTATGGTTTTAATGGGAGGCTTAGCCCCCTCTATTGAACATTGGTTTAGCCCAGAGTTGCGCCAACGAATTGTTAAAGCACAAGCGGGTCCAGAGTGGGGAGCAATGCGTCTATTGCAAACACCCGAACTAATGGCCTGCTAATATTAATAACACAGTTAAACAGCTCCCACTTTGTGACCATTTTACTGATGAGTAATTATTATGTTTTTCAAACCTAAGGTTTTCGCTACACCTAAGCAAGTGTACAAAGCTTATTGGCAACTATTGTTAATGTTGTCTGTGAGTGTTGCTAGTTGGACAGCGCACAGCGCCATTAATATTCCTGATCTCAGCATCAAACAATTAAATGCACAATATTGGCAGGCAAAACTGACAAGTGACGAGGGTATGTCGATGAAAAACTCTGAAGTTGCATCCTTTAATGAGCAGCTTTTTGCTACCAATCCCCATATGGTTGATCCATTAAGTATCCCTGCCAGCTTAACTAAAGCTAACTTAGTAGAGCGCATTAGTTCCATCAGCAGTATTCCTAGTGGTGCGCGTTTTTATGCCGATGGTAAGGCCTTAACAGAGCAAGATTTTAAAGTTTACGTGGATAACCTCAACATTGCGGCGCTCAAACCTAACAACCCTGTTCGCTTTGGTTTAGTGGCAACACGTTCGGTTTTACGTACCTTCCCCACTTTAGATCGTGTTTTTAACGAAGAAATGGATTTAGATTTAGACCGTTTTCAAGAAACTGCTGTGTTCCCGGGTGAAGTCGTTGCCATATTGCATCATAGTGCTGATGGGCAATGGTTGTTGGTGCAAAACTATAATTATTTGGCTTGGGTTCCGACCGAAGGCATCGCCATTGGCGACAAACAAGTGATTCAAGAATTTAGTACAAGCACCCACTTTTTAGTCGTCACTGGCGCTAAAGTGATGACCAATCATGTGCCAGCAGAGCCAGGGATCTCTCAAATACAACTCGACATGGGGGTCAAGTTACCTTTAGTGGCTGACGCAGATCAGCAAGGTGAAATGTACCAACAAAGTACCGCAGCCACTTATCAAGTTAAACTGCCAACACGTAATTCAGATGGCAGCCTAAGCATTCTTATTGCGTTAATTGGGCTTACTCAAGATGTGCATATAGGCTATTTGGCCTACACGCCGGAAAACATTATTGCTCAAGCCTTTAAATTTTTGGGTGAACGTTATGGTTGGGGCCACGATTATAATGGCCGTGATTGCACCGGTTTTGTCGGTGAAATCTATAAAACTTTTGGTATTTTAATGCCACGCAATTCAGGCCAACAAGGCCAAGGCGAATACGGTACTAATTTTAGGTTTGACAAAGATAGTGATGAAACCAGTAAACTAGCTGTGATAAACAACATGCACGTTGGTGATTTAATCTATATACCTGGCCACGTAATGATGTATTTGGGTAACGATAAGGGCCAACCTTTTGTGATCCACGATGTAAAGGGTTTAGCTTACTGGAAGCCAGATGGTGAGTTCTATACTGGAGTGTTAAATGCGGTATCAGTTACCCCATTAGTTACTTTGCATTTAAATAAATCAACGACTTATGTGGATAGAATTTACAATATTAAACGCATCACTTTGTAATACGAGCAAGGACAAAAAGTAACAATGAAAATCACCGCTATTCGTTTTGCAAAGTTAATCGTGCCTTTAATCACGCCATTTAAAACAGCCATGCGTACCGTTGAAAACATTACTGATTTAGTAGTGATAGTGGAAACAGACAGTGGCGCAGTAGGTTATGGATCAGCAGCGTCGACTCCTGTAATTACTGGCGATACCCATGGTTCAGTATACTTTGCAATCAACAATGTTATCGGCCCACAAATCATTGGTATGGACGTTGAGGATATCAATAGTATTTGCCATAAAATTCAGCATGCCATCGTAGCCAATAACAGCGCCAAAGCCGCTCTAGAAATCGCTATCTACGATTTGTGGGGGAAACTTTATCAGTTACCTTTATTTAAGCTATTAGGCGGCGGTAAAAGCCAATTACGCACTGACGTAACCATTAGTGTTGATCACATTGACAAAATGTTGGCCGATGCCAATCTGGCTATCAGCCAAGGTTTTGATATTCTAAAAATCAAAATTGGCACCGACATCGAAAATGATATTGCGAGGGTGGAGGCAATTTATCAAGATGTCGCAAAACGTGCCATCTTAAGATTAGACGTTAATCAGGGTTGGACGGCAAAACAAACTGTTTACGCCATGCAAAAACTTGAACACTTGGGAGTTGAGTTAGAATTAATTGAACAGCCGGTTAAAAGCAAAGATATTGATGGTTTGCGTTATATCAGTCAAAGAATAACGACTCCCATTATGGCCGACGAAAGTGCGTTTTCTCCCTTGCAAGTCATTGAGCTTATTCATAGTGGTGCTGCTGATATCATCAATATTAAACTGATGAAATCTGCCGGTTTAAGCCAAGCCATTAAAATCGCTGACCTGGCCGAGCTGCATAATATCCCTTGTATGATAGGCTGTATGTTGGAAGGTAGTATAGGCGTTGCTGCAGCGGCTCACCTTGCGAGCGCTAAAAGCTCTAGCATTAGTCTAATAGATTTAGATGGCCCAGCATTAGGCAAATATGATCCTGTTCAAGGCGGGGTCAACTTCAATTTTTCTCACATTACCTTAAGTCAGGGCCCAGGTCTTGGCATAGAAAGCATCAACGGATTACAGGAACTCACATGGCCTTTTTAAGTATTCGCAACACTATCAGATTGAGCATTCTAGCATTCACTAGTTTGCTTATTTCCTGTGCCCAAACACCCAAAAATGAATTACCTTTGTTACAGCGAGTTGATACTAAACAACTCGTTTTAGTGGTATCTGATAATTGGGAGGCGACCACAGCCACTTTACAAAAATTTGAATGGCTGGAGGGTAAGTGGCATGAGGTTGATAGAGCTTTTCCAGTAAATTTAGGCCGCACAGGCTTGGCCTGGGGTCTTGGATTACATTCGGCTCAGCCGGGTTACTACAAACAGGAAGGTGATGGTAAAGCGACTGCAGGTGTATTCGACTTAAGTCAAACCTTTGGTTATTTACCTAAGCTTGATACTGCCATGCCCTATAGCCCCATGTCAGCAAGTAACTATTGCATTGATGTGAACGGTTCTCCCTTGTACAACCAGATTGTGGATGAAGAACGTGTTGGCAAAGAAGCAGTAAAAGACTCAACTGAACCCATGCGCCGTGACATTCACAATAATAATCAAACGGTGTATAAAAAGGGCATAGTGCTCGACCACAATGTCGCCAATATTAGCGGGCAGGGCAGCTGTATCTTCTTACATTTATGGTTCGGCCCTGGCGTGGCTACCGCCGGTTGTACGTCTATGGCAGAGCCCGATATGGACAAACTGTTAGCTTGGCTTGATCCTAAAAAATCACCACGTTACGTGGCCCTACCTAAAGCAGAATATTTGAAAAAACAACAAGCTTGGGGTTTGCCGGATCTTTCCAAGTAGAAAATGGATATTTCAAAGATCGATTCCTGACGCGTTAGCCAGCTTCGCTGGATAAACAAAAAACCCGACTTTCGTCGGGTTTCACATGGAACATATTAAGTTCAATAATTTTAACTATTCAATTACTTACGAAGTTTTTGAATAAGTCTTAACTGTGCAACCGCTTCAGCCAGCTCAATTGCCGCTTCAGCGTAATTAAAGTCTGCACTTGGATTTGCAATATGTTCTTCAGCACGTCTTTTCGCTTCAAGGGCAGCTTGTTCATCTAAATCTTCAGCACGTACAGCGGTATCCGCTAATACTGTGATATGACTTGGCTGAACTTCAAGCACACCACCAGCAATATAGATGGTTTCTTCTTCACCAAATTGCTTAACGATATGCACCATGCCTGGCTTCAAAGTAGTTAACAAAGGCGCATGTCCAGGATTAACCCCTAACTCGCCTTCACTACCTGTGACTTGAATAGACTCGACAAGCCCAGAAAATATACTATCTTCTGCACTTACTACATCTAGTTGTACTGTCATCGCCACAAAACCTCCTAATCAGGGTGAATGTTATTACGTATCTAGTAGATACGAACTACATTTTTTTGGCTTTTTCCGAGGCTTCTTCGATAGAGCCTACCATGTAAAAAGCTTGCTCTGGAAGGTGATCGTAAGAGCCTTCTAAGATGCCTTTAAAACCACTGATAGTATCTTTCAAAGAGACATATTTACCTGGTGAGCCAGTAAATACTTCTGCAACGAAGAAAGGTTGAGACAAGAAACGCTGAATTTTACGTGCTCTTGAAACTGACAATCTATCTTCTTCAGAAAGCTCATCCATACCTAGGATAGCAATGATATCTTTTAACTCTTTATAACGTTGCAATACTGATTGCACACCACGAGCTGTATTGTAGTGCTCTTGACCAATAACTAATGGGTCAAGTTGACGCGAAGTTGAAGATAAAGGATCAACCGCTGGATAAATACCTAAAGAGGCGATATCACGTGACAATACAACTGTTGCATCTAAGTGAGCAAAGGTTGTTGCAGGTGATGGATCCGTTAAGTCATCCGCTGGTACGTATACCGCTTGAACCGACGTGATTGAACCTGTTTTAGTCGATGCGATACGCTCTTGCAATACACCCATCTCTTCTGCAAGAGTTGGCTGATAACCTACCGCAGAGGGCATACGACCTAACAAGGCTGATACTTCTGTTCCGGCTAAGGTATAACGATAGATGTTATCTACGAAGAACAATACATCACGGCCTTCATCACGGAATTTTTCAGCCATGGTTAAACCTGTTAATGCTACACGCAAACGGTTTCCTGGAGGCTCATTCATCTGACCGTATACCAAAGATACTTTATCTAGTACGTTGGATTCGTTCATTTCGTGATAGAAATCGTTACCTTCACGAGTACGCTCACCTACACCCGCGAATACAGAATAACCACTGTGTTCGATAGCGATGTTACGGATAAGCTCCATCATGTTTACGGTTTTACCAACACCAGCACCACCGAACAATCCAACTTTACCACCCTTAGCAAACGGACATACCAAGTCGATAACTTTGATACCAGTTTCTAATAGTTCAGTTGAGTTTGATTGCTCTTCATATGTAGGTGCTGCACGGTGAATAGACATACGCTCTTCTTCACCGATTGGACCCGCTTCATCAATAGGATTACCTAATACATCCATGATGCGGCCCAAAGTCGCTTTACCGACAGGAACCTGAATAGCTTCGCCAGTGTTCATGACCGCAAGACCACGACGTAAACCGTCAGTAGTACCCATGGCGATTGTTCTTACAACGCCACCACCTAGTTGTTGTTGTACTTCTAGGGTCAAACCTTGCAGATCACCTTCGGTAATACGCAATGCGTCATATATTTTTGGAACCGAATCCTGTGGAAATTCGATATCCACAACGGCGCCAATGATTTGGACGACCTTACCTTGACTCATGTTAATTCCTCTTAAATTCTTAAACCTTTGCCTGAATTTATTACAAACTAGACGGCTGCCGCGCCAGCTACGATCTCACTGATTTCTTGTGTGATTGCTGCTTGACGTGCTTTGTTGTATATCAATTGCAAGTCTTCAATAATATCACCCGCATTATCGGTTGCTGCTTTCATAGCAACCATACGAGCAGCCTGCTCAGACGCAGAGTTTTCGACTACGCCTTGATACACTTGGGACTCTACAAAACGGACCAATAACCTATCTAAAATAGGTTTAGGATCGGGTTCATAAATGTAGTCCCAGCGATGTTGTAATGTTTTTTCATCTGATTTAGGCAAAGGCAACAACTGTTCAATCTGTGGTGCTTGCGTCATGGTATTAACAAATTTGTTAAACACTAAAAACAAGCGATCGATTTTACCTTCGTTAAATGCTGACAACATAATACGCACTAAGCCAATGATATCTTTGACTGAGGGTGCGTCGCCAATCCCTGATTCAGCGGCTACTACACTGCCACCAAAACGATTGAAAAACCCACAAGCCTTAGAGCCTAGTGCTGCAAAATCTACCTGCACACCTTGATCGCGCCATTTTTTGGCATCTTTCACAACCAGTTTGAATTCGTTGGTGTTTAAACCACCACATAATCCACGGTCGGTCGAAATGACAATATAACCAACGCGTTTTACTTCGCGTTCTTCCAAATAAGGATGGCGATATTCAAGGTTAGCGTTAGCTAGGTGACCAATTACGCTGCGAATGTTTGCAGCATAAGGACGACTTAACGCCATCCGGTCTTGCGCCTTTTTCATTTTTGAGGCGGCAACCATTTCCATAGCGCTGGTGATCTTCTGCGTATTTTTAATACTGCCGATCTTACCTTTTATCTCTTTACCGCTGGCCATAGTTCTATCTCCGATTATTCAACGTCGTTGCTTCTGTGTTAGGCACAGAAGCAACAATTGATTACCACGTTTGAGTTGCTTTAAATTTAGTTAAAGCTTCAACTAGTGTGGCTTCAATTTCTTTGTCGAAATTACCAGTTTTATTAAGATTTCCCATTAGCTCAGCATATTCGCTGTTCATGAAAGAGTGTAAAGCAGCTTCGAAATCTAGAATTTTTCCTAGCTCGATGTCCTTTAAATATCCTTTTTCAACAGCGAACAATGAAACACCCATATCGCCCACAGAAAGTGGTGAATATTGGTTCTGTTTCATTAATTCCATAACTCGCTCACCATGCTCTAATTGGGCACGAGTAGCGTCATCAAGGTCAGATGCAAACTGCGAGAACGCCGCTAATTCACGATACTGAGCCAAGGCTAAACGAATACCGCCGCCTAGTTTTTTGATGATTTTAGTTTGAGCTGCACCACCAACACGTGATACCGAAATACCCGCGTTAACTGCAGGACGTATGCCTGAGTTAAATAAGTCAGTTTCTAAGAAAATCTGACCATCGGTAATTGATATTACGTTAGTAGGTACGAAAGCTGATACGTCACCGGCTTGTGTTTCGATAATAGGTAAAGCAGTTAATGAACCTGTTTTGCCTGTTACTTCACCCTTGGTATAACGCTCAACGTATTGGGCATTTACACGGGCAGCACGCTCTAATAAACGAGAGTGCAAATAGAACACGTCACCAGGATAAGCTTCACGACCTGGCGGACGACGTAATAGTAATGAAATTTGACGATAAGCAACGGCTTGCTTAGACAAATCATCATATACGATTAGTGCATCTTCACCGCGATCACGGAAGTATTCACCCATGGTACAGCCAGAATAAGGTGCTAAGTATTGCAATGCTGCAGACTCAGAAGCAGAAGCAGCAACAACAATGGTATGAGCCAATGCGCCATGTTCTTCTAACTTACGTACTACGTTAGCAATAGTTGAGGCTTTTTGGCCGATTGCTACATAAATACATTTAACACCAGAATCTTTTTGATTGATGATGGCATCTATCGCCAAAGCAGTTTTACCGGTTTGACGGTCACCGATAACCAATTCACGCTGACCACGACCTACCGGGATCATAGAATCAACCGATTTATAACCGGTTTGAATTGGTTGGTCGACTGATTGACGTTCAATTACGCCAGGTGCAATTTTTTCAACTGGCTCATAGCCATCTGCTTCAATTGTGCCTTTACCATCGATTGGTGCGCCTAGGGTGTTAACCACTCGGCCTAATAATTTGCGGCCTACTGGAACTTCAAGAATACGACCAGAAGATTTAACTTTAGTCCCTTCTTGTAAGTCCTGATAAGGACCCATTACTACCGCACCTACAGAATCTCTTTCAAGGTTCAATGCGATAGCGTAACGATTACCAGGAAGCTCGATCATTTCCCCTTGCATAACATCTGCAAGGCCATGAATACGGATAATACCGTCAGTTACACCAACAATAGTACCTTCATTACGAGCTTCACTTACTACTTGAAACTGATCAATTCGTTGTTTGATTAGTTCTGCAATTTCAGTGGAATTCAGTTGCATGCTCTTTCCCCGCTATGCTTGTAACGCGTCTGCGAGACGGTTTAATTTACTTCGTAGTGAACCATCAATCACTGTATCACCGGCTTTAATAACAACGCCGGCAATCAGGCTAGGATCCACGCTACAATTCAGCTTAACTTTTCGTGACAAACGTTTTTCTAACGCATCACCAATAGATGTTTGCTGTTTTTTCAAAAGTTTGGTTGCTGACGTTACATCAACATCAATTTCTTTATCGTGCTCAGCTTTAAGCTGAGAAAACATCAAATAAATATCAGGCAAGGCATTTAGACGTTTGTTCTCTGCCAGAATTTGAATTAAGTTCTGACCCTGTTGGTCGAGTTGTTCGCCACATACGCCATTAAAAATTTCTGCCAGCTTCTGCGCTGCAACAGCACCGGTCAAAAGACCTTTGATGCTTTCGTTGCTAGCAACTTGGGCGGCAAACATCAGCATTTCTTGCCAATGGCCAATAGCGTTGTGCTCGACTGCGTAATCAAACGCAGCTTGGGCATAAGGGCGAGCGATAGTAGTCAGTTCAGACATAGCTCATATACCCCTATAGTTCAGCGACAAGTTTTTCAACTATGTCACTTTGCGCTGCTGCATTAATTTCACGCTCTAAGATCTTTTCTGCACCGGCAATGGCCAAAGTAGCAACTTGCTTACGCAGTTCTTCCTTAGCACGATTGCGTTCTGCTTCGACTTCAGAGTATCCCTGGGCGATAATTTTTTCGCGTTCGGAATGACCACGTTGCGTTTCTTCGTCAACAATTTGTGACCCACGCTTTTTGGCCTGCTCAATAATTTCGGCGGCTTGTGTTTTCGCTTCTTTTAACTGATCGGTAGCTTTTTGCTGTGCTAGTTCGAGATCTTGTTCACCTCGTTCTGATGCAGCTAAACCATCCGCTATTTTTTGCTGGCGTTCTTCAATAGCGCCCATAATTGGGGGCCATACAAACTTCATGCAGAACCACACGAAGAATATAAATGCTATTAATTCGCCTAGTAGAGTGGCATTGATATTCAAAACCGCTCCTCCTCTATTCGTTAATGGGTAGTCAGGTGCTTAAACAGCAAACTTAGCGCTTTCAACGAATAATAGGAAAAGGGCAATAGCCACACCGATCATCGCGATAGCGTCGATAAGACCCGCTACGATAAACATTTTTACTTGAAGTGTTGGAGCAAGCTCTGGCTGACGAGCAGCAGATTCTAAGAATTTACCACCTAGAATACCAAAACCGATTGCGGGTCCAAGTGCACATAGACCAATCAAAATGCCTACTGCAATGTACAAATTACCTAAGATTTCCATAGATTTTCACCTTTGAGTTGAAGTTAAAGTTTAAAAAAATAACACATAAAAAAATTATTACTGTGAACATCCTGTCCACTGCCGAACAACGTCGACTAAAGCCGTTAACGTAATACTAAAAAATTAATGTTCTTCACTTGCCAAGCTTAAGTACACGATGGTTAACATCATGAAAATAAAGGCTTGTAAAGGGATAACCAATAAATGGAAGGCAGCCCACAAGAAGTGTAAAGGCAATTGCCATAAACCAATGGTACCGGCGATTAAGATGAAGATAAGTTCGCCCGCATACAAATTACCGAACAAACGTAAAGATAAAGACAGAGGTTTAGCCACTAAAGACACAACTTCTAAGATAAAGTTGAACCAATATAACCATGGAGTATTAAATGGATGAGCATAAAGCTCTTTCATAAATCCACCAAAACCTTTGATTTTTATTGAGTAAAAAATCATCAAAATGAATACACCGATAGACAGTGCAAAGGTCATGTTAACATCGGTAGTAGGTACTACTTTCATGTAAACATGTGCAGGATCGTAACCTAATAATCCACCAATAAACTGGGCAAACGATGGTAAAAAGTCAACGGGGATCAAATCCATAAAGTTCATTAACAATACCCATACGAAGATGGTTAATGCTAAAGGCGCAATTAATGGACTTTTGCCATGATAGGTACTTTTTACTGTGCTATCGACAAACTCTACTATTAGCTCAACGCAGGCTTGCCATTTACCAGGCACGCCCGTTGTGGCTTTTTTTGCCACCGCACGAAAGCTCAATATAAAAACAAATCCTAAAATCAATGACCACGCTAAGGTATCAACGTGAAAGGTCCAAAAACCCTCACCTACCGTTGCATTGGTCAAGTGATGCTGAATATAACCACTAATGGTTTGTTCGCCACCTGATGCTGCCATTTTTCCATCCAAATTTTAAAGTTAAAAACGGGTAAAGCAGACTCGTTGTGGAATCAGATATTAAGCTGATTTTTTGACGCGACTGACTAAAATCATAATGGGCCACTGCCCAATTAATACCGTAATGTATGTGACCATCAAAGCCATGATATTCAGGGATGGCCATTGATACGCAAACCCAAACATTACGATAGTTAACAAAAATTTAATTTTACTGCCTTTGTTAAAACTCCGCACTACTAGCTTATTTTGTCTAGCACCGGCAAATCTAAAGGCATAGTGGGCAAAAATGAAGTGTGGGACTATGGCTATCAATCCACCATAAGATGATGATATACCGCTATTTTCCCCAATCATTAAGGTAAACAGGAGGGCGATTATTACAGCTAGAATACTTTGGTAAAAAAGTACTTTTCTAGCAAGTTGTTGCCCTTCTTGGACCAAATTAGCTGCCATTTGATCCCTCTTAACCACTAAATCTAAACAAAAAGCGCCAAAAGTATACTTTACTGGCGGCAATTTACAACATTAATAGGTATTTTGTAACAGTGTTTGAATAAATACTAAACAACTTCCAACTCTATACAGCTTAAGGAAAACTTAAGTAATCCCTATTTAATGTGCGCCAGTATACCTTCCAACTGATCTAAACTAGAAAAATTAATCACTAACTTGCCTTTACCCTTCGCGTTATGGGCAATATTGACTGGTGCACCTAAATTTTCCGACAATTCTGTTTCTAGACGTTGCACATCTGGGTCGGGTTTTGTTTGCTCTTTTGGCTTAGCTGGCTCGAGTAAACGACGTACTAAATTTTCAGTGTCTCTGACGGTAAGACCTTTGCCAGAGACTATTTGAGCAGCTTCATTTTGTTGCTCACCCTGCAAGGATAATAGGGCACGAGCGTGACCCATTTCGATATCTCCATGCTCTAATAACAATTTAACGTCATCGTTAAGATTATTTAGGCGCAGTAAATTAGTCACTGTGGTACGAGATTTACCCACAGCCGTTGCGACTTCTTGATGGGTTAATTCAAACTCCACCATTAAACGATCAAGGGCTTGAGCTTCTTCCATAGCATTGAGATCTTCACGTTGAATATTCTCAATTAAGGCGATAGCAACTGCGGCTTCATCTGGTACATCTTTGATTAAACAAGGGATAACATCTAAACGCGCTATTTGCGATGCACGCCAGCGACGCTCACCGGCAATGATTTCATATTTTTGTTCGCCTACCTGACGCACCACGATAGGTTGGATAATACCTTGTGAACGAATGGATGCCGCTAAATCTTCTAAGGCATCAGGAGACATATCTTTACGTGGTTGATATTTGCCCGGTTGTAAAAATTCCAAGGGTATTTTACGTAATTCGCCTTGTTGTTCAGTCTGTTCATTTTCAGGATATTTGGCAGATTGGCTTGTCGCTAAAAGTGCATCCAGACCTCGGCCTAAGCCTCGTTTTTTAACCGACATAGGTTCCTCTATAATTTTTTAAATTCAAATGATGCATTGAATTAATTAGCTTTTTCGGCAACGTTAGCTTTAGCTCGACGGAGAATTTCACCTGCTAGTGCTAAATAAGCTTTAGCTCCAGTAGAGGATTTATCGTAATACATTGCGGGCGTACCAAAACTAGGCGCTTCAGCCAAACGCACATTACGTGGGATTACGGTACGATAAACCTGTTCACCAAAATGACGTTTAAGTTGCTCAGATACATCATTAGCTAAACGATTGCGCGGATCATACATGGTTCGCAATACACCTTCGATTTTTAATTCTGGATTCACTACAGATGCCAATTTTTTAATGGTGTCCATTAGGGCGGTTAAACCCTCAAGGGCATAATATTCACATTGCATAGGCACCAATACCGAATCTGCTGCTGCCATGGCATTAACGGTGAGTTGATTTAAAGAAGGCGGGCAATCGATGAATATATAATCGTAATAATTTTTTACTGGAGCTAAGGCATTACGTAATCTGACTTCTCGGGCGAATACTTCCATCAATTTAATTTCGGCCGCAGTAATATCGCTATTGCCAGCAATTAAATGGTATTTACCTGTTGTTTCTTTAATCATTACCTGATCGATAGGTTTTTCTTCGATGAGTAATTCGTAACAGGTATTTT
Organism: Paraglaciecola hydrolytica; assembly: GCF_001565895.1. Classification (GTDB taxonomy): domain Bacteria; phylum Pseudomonadota; class Gammaproteobacteria; order Enterobacterales; family Alteromonadaceae; genus Paraglaciecola; species Paraglaciecola hydrolytica. The sequence goes on along the minus strand of NZ_LSNE01000003.1, from coordinate 686,411 downwards.
CTACCGCATATTTATCAACGCCACTGCCCATAGTCGCATTACCTTGAGGATCTAAATCAATCAACAATACTTTACGTTTTGTTGCTGCCATAGAAGCCGCAACATTAACGGCTGTCGTCGTTTTACCAACTCCACCCTTTTGATTAGCAATTGCGATGATTTTACCCAAAATAATATTCCGTTGGTGTCTGCGTTGTTATTTGTACCAAAATACCATCTGACTCAGCAAGCCAAGGTGATTTTTCAGTTTTTACGAATTTTAATGATATGACGCTCGCCAACCAAATCAGGTACCTTTAATTTAATACTTTCAATTAAACTAAATTTTTCACCCATTTCAGCTAACTCGTCTGCAGGGAACTGACCTTTTAAGGCCAAAAAAACCCCTTGCGAATCTACCAGATGTTGGCACCAGTGCAACATATCTTTTAGAGAGGCAAATGCGCGGCTGATAACTCCATCAATTTTTACTGCGGGAATAAAATCTTCAACACGGCTTTGTACTGGCAGAATGTTATTAAGTTTGAGCTCGTAAGCGACTTGCTTCATAAAACGAACTCGTTTACCCAAACTATCCAGCAAAATAAAATGTTTATCCGGACACATAATTGCCAGTGGTATGCCTGGTAACCCAGGTCCCGTACCTACATCAATATATTGTGATTCAGTAAGTAAAGGTGATACGACAATGGAATCAACGATATGTTTAATTAACATTTGTTCTGGAGAGCGCACAGAAGTGAGATTATAAGCCTTATTCCATTTGTGCATCATCAATACGTAATTAACTAATTTTTCGCGCTGATCTTTATTGGCAACAACATCACTGCCTTGCAGGCAAGTTTCAAGCTGTTGTTCTAATTGGGTAAATAGCTCAGACATCAGGCAGAAATTTTTGCATTAGTTTTTGCTGAACCCACTAACAAACCGTGTTTTTTCAAAAATACCAATAATAATGATACTGCAGCCGGTGTAACACCAGATATACGCCCTGCTTTACCGATAGTTTCCGGACGTGCATGACTTAGTTTTACGACGACTTCATTGCTTAAACCTGAAATTTTACTGTAATCAAAATCAAAGGGGATCATGGTATCTTCATTACGTAAAGTTTTAGCTATTTCATCTTTTTGGCGTTCAATATAACCCGCGTATTTTATTTGAATTTCAACTTGTTCAGCCGCTTGTTCATTGGCAATTTGTGGGCCAAGCGATTCAATTTGCATCAGACGCTGATAAGTCATTTCTGGTCTTCTAATTAAATCTTCCAGTGTATTTTCCTTCGTCACTGGGTTTTTAAGTACTTTATTCAGCTCTTCAACAGCAGCATGATGAGGGTGGATCCAAGTAGATCGCAATCTCTGACTTTCTAGCTCTATTGCTTCCAATTTTTTGTTAAAGATCTGCCAACGATTATCGTCCACTAAACCAATATCTCGACCTTTGCTGGTTAAACGAATATCAGCGTTGTCTTCACGTAATAACAAACGATATTCTGCACGGCTGGTAAACATGCGATAAGGTTCTTTAGTTCCCATAGTCGCAAGATCATCTATTAGAACGCCTATATAGGCTTCGTCACGACGTAAAGTAAAGGATTCCTTACCTTGACTCATCAACGCAGCATTAGCGCCTGCAATCAAGCCCTGAGCGCCGGCTTCTTCATATCCGGTAGTACCGTTAATTTGTCCGGCAAAAAACAAACCAGCAATAAATTTAGTTTCTAAACTTTGTTTCAGATCCCGTGGATCAAAAAAGTCGTACTCAATGGCATAACCTGGACGGATGATATGGGCGTTTTCAAAGCCTTTGATTGAACGAACCAAATCCATTTGCACATCAAAAGGCAAACTGGTTGAAATCCCATTAGGATAAATTTCAATACTGTCTAGACCTTCCGGCTCAACAAAAATTTGGTGTGAGTCTTTATCCGAAAAGCGGTGGATTTTATCTTCAATAGAGGGACAATAACGAGGACCTATGCCTTCAATCACCCCGGTATACATGGGTGAACGGTCTAACCCACCACGGATAATTTCGTGAGTACGTTCGTTGGTATGGGTAATGTAACAAGGTACTTGGCGTGGATGATCACTGGTTTTTCCTAAAAATGAAAATACCGGTATAGGGGTATCACCCAATTGCTCTTGCATCACACTAAAGTCTAAAGTTCTTGCATCCAAACGAGCAGGTGTACCAGTTTTTAAACGATCAACACGAAAGGGTAAGGCACGTAAACGATCGGCTAATGCGATCGAAGGTGGATCGCCAGCACGACCGCCTTTGTAATTATTCAAACCTATATGAATTGTGCCACCTAAAAAGGTACCTACGGTAATAACCACGGACTTTGCTTTAAATTTAAGCCCCATTTGGGTTATGACACCAACAACTTGATCGTTTTCAACAATCAGATCATCACAGGATTGTTGAAATAAAGTTAGGTTAGTTTGACGTTCAAGCATATGACGAATTGCTTTGCGGTATAACGCACGGTCTGCCTGAGCTCTAGTAGCACGTACAGCAGGACCTTTACTTGAATTTAAAGTACGAAATTGGATCCCTGCTTGATCTGTTGCTAGTGCCATTGCACCACCCAAAGCATCAATTTCTTTAACCAAGTGGCCTTTACCAATACCACCAATTGCTGGATTACATGACATTTGTCCTAAGGTTTCAATGTTATGAGTTAACAGTAAAGTATTAGCACCCATGCGTGCTGAAGCTAAAGCTGCCTCAGTACCTGCGTGGCCTCCACCGACAACGATGACATCAAATTGTTGTTGATAAAACATACTAACCCTCAAAAAAGACAAATTGCTCACCCAAAACGGGCGCGTATTCTATATGGAAATTAGCTTTATGGAAACGCTTAAAAATCATTCAGATTAGTTACTTGATCTAGATCTAATATATATATGATCTTAGAGATCTTTCTTTATTATTACTACTATTAGGATCGCTGTGATCTGTGTGTAAGTACTTTTTATTTATATAAAACAATAAGTTATTAACGATCTTTTGCTGTGAATAAAGCTTGATCAAACGGGTATAGACTGGGTGTAACTAGTGCTTTTATCCACAGACTGTAGTTGTGAAATTAGTATTAAGTGGATATAAACTGCTTATTAATAGTTTATACATATAAATATACACATTAAAAAGTAAACAGTGATCTAACTGTGGGCAAGTTGTGATCAAACTGCCACAACAACCTAAGATAGTAGATCCTTAGTTGTTGGGCAGTAGTTTATTAAATTGAGTTTATTTTAATGCTACCGCCACTGGTTTTTAAGGTGAGTTTGGGACCACCGCCATTAATTTTTCCACTGATAGATTGTTTTTTAACCTTTCCATCGATTTCAAAATCAGTTTTAACTCTGCCACCGCTAGTAGCGGCATCAATATCAATTTTTATATCATCGATTAAATTAGCAGTGATTGAACCACCTGAAGTCGTGAATTTAGCATCAGCCTTTAGTTGTTTATTAATGGTGGTTTGAATGCTGCCACCAGAAGTATGGGCGTTGAGGTCGCCAGATATAGTGGCAGTAGAAATTGAACCACCTGAAGTTTTAAGTTTAACGTTACCAACTATATTACCAACACGAATAGAGCCACCAGATGTTCTGGCATTTACCTCACCGGTTAAATCTTCAATACTCAGTGATCCACCGGACGTTTGTAGTTCAATGTTGTAGTTTTCTGGAACGGTTAATTCGAATTGGACTCGTAGGTTTTTAATCCAATGGCGATTAGAAGGCAACTTACCAACTATCGACAGATTGCCCTTAGAAAGCTCTGTATGATAAGTAAATTTATCCGCATCCTCAGATTCGATTTTGATAGTTAGTTCAATACTAGGTTGTTTGTGGGTGCTTATAGCTATGGAGCCAACATCAGTTTGGATATCTAAGCTTCCTCCAATTTCAACCTTAAAACTTTCCTGGTAAGTTAAGGCCATTATGCTGCTGGAGTAAAACAGTACTGCGTAAAGTAAAACGACATTAACGCAGAATATAACTTTGCTTAAATTTTTCATATATAGAGCCCTGTTGTGTTTATTGCTATAAGTCGCAGGGCGTAAATAAAAAGTTTAAAGCAGTATATAAATTTTTTATCTGACCTGGTTGGGGCGGTATCCACTCGTAACAGGTTTGGTTTCAGGTTGACTGGGGATGATTTCTTTGCGACGACTGGGTCCAGAAAATTTAACCTTGTAAGTGTCATATTCTTTGATGGATTCAAAGCAGTAACTACCTAAGGCTTGTTCTAACTCAGCTAAGTTATGGTTGGTGATCAGTATACAATTTTTATGGTTAGCTAAACGTTGACGCAATAAGTTACCTAACCAACTTTGTGCATTTTTTTTCAGAGTGGATTCGTTGACACATACCTCATCGAGGATGAGTAAATCAACATCGAGTAGTTCCTGATTTATTTCACGAAATTTTTGCGCCACATTATCTTGTGCATTGTAATCATAAGAGAAAAAGCGCATTTCTAAGATGCTAGATAATTGGCGATAGAGTACTGAAATTTCATATTGTTCTATCAATTCGTGGGCAATCGCACCTGCGGTATGGGATTTTCCACGGCCATAGTCACCATAAAAAATCATCATATGTGAGCCACTTCTGCGCCAATTGATATCTTCATGGGCTGCAATAAACGATCGAGCGATGCTAACAGCTTCAATTACATCTTCGTTGTCTTCGATTAAATTAGCAAAGGTCCACTTAGCGTTAAGATCGGAGCGCCCTTGAATGGCTTGGATGCGATGTTTTTTGCTTTCTTGCTGCATTAGTTTTACATCGCGGTTGGCTAAGGCTTCATACTCGCTACGCAATGATTTGTAATCAGTATAGTTATCAGGAACATACTGACGTCCTAGGGCTCTACCAAGTTGTTGAATTTTATTTTTAATATTGTCCACAGTTTGATAACTCTCTTATTGAATGCTTTAAGTATTGCTTATTCTTACACGTTTTTTTTACTGTATTTTTCTACTAGTTTTTTTGCATTTTCATCGGCAACTATACCTGCTTTTGCCTGCACAAGCTGTTGCCCGACTTTATGCACGGTAGACGTACCATGTGCTAGGCGTTTATGTTTTAAATTAAACACAAACTTTTGTGTCCATTGGAACTGAGTAAAATGACTTTCTGGTCGGCCCAGCCAGTAGGCAATGAAGTCGCCTAGTTCTAAATCTGTGTGTTGATAATCGATGATGCCCATAAGTTTAGCTAAGTCTTGGATCAAGCGTTTATCGGGTTGCCAATTAAGCTGCATACTCTGCCATTCAAGGTGTAGTCTTGAATAGTCATCTGCTTTGGTTAAGGTTAATGGTAGGACTAGAGTTTTACCATTAAAACTATGATTGAGTTCTACATCTTGTTCAAAACTGACTAAACCAACATGCAGTAATTCTTTTATCAGACTGTTTATTTGGCGGCCTAAGGTAAATTTATGCTCTTTGCCATTTAGCAGTTTAAGTAAATTTTTATAGTTTAAAGGTTCAGATATTGCGGTTGTTTTATCAACACTAGGTTTTATACCAAGTAAATAGAGTGTTCTAGCATCGTTAGACAAGGCCTGTAATAAGGCTTGTTGTTCTGCTTCGTTGATATTCATTAAATACCTAATTCTACTCGTCGCTTAATTGAATAGATTGCAGCAGGTTATTAAGCCACTCAACTGCTACATCTTCCGGAATAGGATGATTTAATACATCAATATGTATCGCAGGATAAAGTAATGTGGCTTTAGCATTAGTTAGAATGTTTTCCATGTGCTGAGCTGCGTAACAAAACGTATCATAACTACTGTCACCTAAACCAACGACTAAAAATTTAAGCTTACTCAAGTCATGTTGTGAAAGTTGCTGAGCAAAAGTTTGAATGTTGTCGGGTAAGTCGCCTGCACCATGGGTTGAGGTACAGATCAACCAAATAGCATTGTTATTAATCTCTGCAAAGTCAGGGGACAGATGAATATTGGCACTGTGGCCATGTTTAGTTAAAGTCTCAGCCAATGCATCTGCTACATATTCACTTGCACCTAATACACTGCCTACAATGATCTCAAACTTAGCCATTAATATTATCTAAATAAACTATTGTGGCTGGATTGTACCTTGCTTAGGGTAAGTTCACTACGTTAGTGGTAGGGGTTTTGTTTACTCAGATGATTTGATTATTAAATTGTATTTATTTACCAATACAAAAAGATGAAAATATTTTACCTAATAAGTCGTCAGAGCTGAATTCACCAGTAATTTGATTGAGGTGATCCTGAGTGATTCGTAATTCTTCAGCCAGTAATTCGCCAGCTAAATTTTCTTCTAGTTGTTGTTTACCTAAAAACAAATGTTCGGCAGCGCGATCTATAGCATCTAAATGGCGGCGCCGTGCGATAAATTGCCCTTCATTATTGGCATTAAAACCCATACAGGTTTTTAAATGTTCGGTTAACAGCGTAATGCCTTGGTTTTCGCTTGCTGAGAGTGAAATAACCGGATAATCACCAGAGTTGTTTATGCCGACGGTTTCGTTAGTTAAATCAACTTTATTACGAATAACAGTTAAACCCATATTTGCGGGCAATTGTGCAAAAAATTCTGGCCAAATTCGTTGTGGATGGGTTTCAGCAGTTTCGGCACTATCAAGCATAAACAAGACACGGTCCGCTTGTTTGATTTCTTGCCACGCCCTTTCTATACCTATTTTTTCGACTTTATCTGGGCTATCGCGTAAACCTGCGGTATCGATAATGTGCAAGGGCATGCCATCAATATGAATATGCTCTTTAAGCACATCGCGAGTGGTGCCTGCAATATCGGTGACTATGGCTGCTTCTTTGCCTGCTAAGGCATTAAGCAGGCTGGATTTACCGGCATTAGGTTTACCTGCTATAACAACCCGCATGCCTTCGCGTAGCAGTGTGCCTTGTTTAGTTTGCTGACGTAGGACTTCAAACGAACTAATGATGGCATTGAGATCATCTTGAATTTTGCCATCACTGAGAAAATCAATTTCTTCTTCAGGAAAATCAATAGCGGCTTCAACATACATGCGTAAGTGAATAACTTGTTCTACGAGTAAATGTATTTGCTCTGAGAACTGGCCTTGTAAAGAGCGTAAGGCGCCTTTAGCGGCTTGTTGTGAACTAGCATCTATAAGATCTGCTATGGCCTCTGCTTGCGCTAAATCAAGCTTGTCATTGAGGAATGCTCTTTCACTGAATTCGCCTGGTCTGGCAATGCGTATACTGCCAATACTGAGTACAGTTTGTAATAACATGTCTAGTACAACTTGGCCGCCATGGCCTTGTAGTTCTAGTACATCTTCACCAGTAAACGAGTTAGGAGCCTGAAAAAAAATAGCGATACCTTGGTCGATTAGCTGTTGCTGGCTATCTTTAAAGTCCAAATATTCAGCTTTGCGTACAGCTGGTATTTTTCCCAATACATGCTCTGCTACTTTAGAAGCAAGTTGGCCAGACACACGAATGATACCGACTCCACCCCTACCGGGGGCAGTGGCTTGTGCAACTATGGTTTCTTGTTGGAGTAAAGCAGCTATTTCGCTCACGTATTTTTTTAATCTCTGAAATTGGTGAATTGCACGGGTTGATCAAGCTCTGCACTTTTGGCTAAGGCCATTACTTGCTGAAGATCATCGCGTTTTTTGCCAGTCACTCTAACTTGTTCACCTTGAATAGAAGCCTGCACTTTAATTTTGGCTTCTTTGATAAGTTTAATAATTTTTTTAGAGGTGGCTTGTTCAATACCTTGTTTAAATTCGATGGCTTGTTTGTAGATTTTGCCAATGTGTTGTACATCTTTCGCTTCAAAAGCAGCAGTGTCAACGCCGCGTTTTACACAATTGCCACGCAAAATATCCAGCATTTGACGAAGTTGAAAGTCATTGTCGGCCACCATAGTGACTATGCTTTCCTTGAGTTCAAAGCTTGCTTCAACGCCTCTAAAATCAAAACGGGTAGTTATTTCTCTGTTGGAATTTTCAACAGCATTTCTCAGTTCGACGAGATCAATTTCGGAAACTATATCAAAAGATGGCATGCCTAATCCTCTTGGTTGAAAGTGGTCATTGTAAGCAAAAAAAAGCCCGTTTTATATCTTAATTCTAGATATACAACGGGCTCTATTAGGATTGGAATAATTACTTGGTTTGTAAACCGCGTTTTTCCATTGAAGCGTAAATGAATTTTGCTTGAACAAGAGTAATAATGTTACTTATTAACCAATACAATACTAAGCCCGCTGGGAAAATAAAGAAGAACAAACTCATTGCTACAGGCATAAATTGCATGATTTTTTGCTGCATCGGGTCAGTCATGGTCATAGGTTGCAATTTCTGCAATAAGTACATCGTAACGCCGGTTAAAATGGGTAATACGAAGAAAGGGTCTTTGGCACTTAAATCAGTGATCCAGAATATGAAATCAGCATGTCTTAATTCTACGCTTTCCAGTAATACCCAGTATAAAGCGAGGAATATTGGCATCTGGAACAGTAAAGGCAAACAACCACCCATAGGGTTAACTTTGTCTTTTTTATACAGCTCCATCATGCCTTGCTGCATTTTTTGTCTATCATCGCCATATCGCTCTTTTAATGCATCCATTTTGGGTTTTAAAGCGCGCATCTTGGCCATGGATTCGTATTGTTTTTTAGTTAACCAATACATACTGCCTTTAACAATGATAGTGATAATTACGATGGCATAACCCCAGTTGCCTACTACGCTATGAATAATCTGTAATAACCAAAACAGATATTTAGAAATCATCCATAAAAAACCGTAATCGACAGTTAAGTCGAGGCCTCGAGCGATCTTTTCTAAGGTATCTTGGTCTTTGGGACCCAAGTATAAAATACTGCTAATTTGTGTGGTTTCACCTGGCTGGATAACCGTCGCCTGACCGGTGAATCCAATAAGCGCATTGGTATTTTGGCGAACGGCGCTAAATAGCGTATTGGTTTGATCTTGTGGTGGTACCCAAGCTGACACAAAATAGTGTTCAATCATCGCGGCCCAGCCAGCTTTAGTGGTTTTATTCAGGTTTTTGTCGCTAATATCATCATAGGAGTATTTTTCGTAGCGTTCTTCTTCAGTGGAATACGCTGCGCCACGATAGGTCGGCATAAACATACTGCCGCCGTTTTCAACCATGCTTTGTTTCAACTGACCAAATTGCTGAAGTTGTTTAACGTTGCTGCTGTTGTTAGTAATAACAAAACTCACGTCGACTTGATGACTATCGCGGGTAAAAGTAAAGTTTTTAGTTACTGTTAGGCCATCTTCGTTGGTGTAAGTGAGAGGTACCGAAAGGGTTTCGCCTTCAAGCACATAATTTTCTTTTTCAGCTGAGTAGATTGCACGACTTTTGCTGTCTATACCGTCACGCCCTACTAGACCACTTTGAGCAATAAATAGATGCTCACCACTAGGTCTTAGCAGGCTATATGTTTCTGAAGAGCCCTGAGTTAAGGGAAAATCCGCTAAATTGGCGGACACGATGTCACCGCCTCTAGTATCAATACTGAGAATTAGTGTATCAGTTACAACCGATATAATTTTGCTGTTAGCGTTAGTTGGAGCATTAAAGCCGCTAATTTCAGGATTAATTATTTGCGGTGCATCGCTAGATGCTTCTGAACCGTCAGTTAAAGCTGATTGTGCTAGGGAGGAGGGAGTTTGTTCTATTGGTTTTGGGCCATAATCTATTTGCCACTGTTGCCACAATAGAAAGCTGACCATTGCTAGGCCAATTAACAAAAAGCTGCGTTGGGATTCCATAAAGTACTCTAATTAACTACTCATTGATGTGTGTGACTTTTTAAAAACAAACCACGGCGAATTCTGTTTGAAATTGTACTTCCTTTAAATAAGGGCAGTTTTTCATTTATCACTATTCTTTTTCTTTTTTGGCACATGATCAACACCACCATCATTAAAAGGGTGGCATTTTAAAATGCGTTTAACACTTAAGCTACTACCAACTATTACACCATGTTCTTGCAAAGCCTCTACGGCATATTGTGAACAACTGGGGTGAAAACGGCAGTGAGGGCCAAGCATAGGCGAAATTACCTTTTGGTAAATTTTTATTAGCCCGATTGGGACTAAGCGCAACGCTGTGACAATTTTTTCCATAATTTATTCAGTAATGAAAAAAGTTCCTGATTAGACAGTTTGTCTAGCCCGCTTTTACCAACCACCACTATATCAACATTTGGTAAGACTTGTCTCTGAAGTCTGAAGCTCTCACGAATAATACGTTTTAATCTATTCCTGTCATGGGCTCGTTTAACTCGCTTTTTAGAAATAGTGATACCTAAACGAGGAGCAAGCTTATCGTTTTTACGAGCTAATAAAGTTAATTGAGGTGAAACAGAGGGAATTGCATTACTGAAAACATATTCAAAGTGGGTGGGAGTAAGTAATCTTAGCTCCCGTGAAAAGTGATTTTCACCCACCTTGGATAATTAAATTAAGCTGATAAACGAGCACGGCCTTTAGCACGGCGATTTGCTATAACCTTGCGGCCATTTTTAGTCGCCATACGGGCACGAAAACCGTGTGAACGCTTACGCTTTAAGTTGCTTGGTTGAAAAGTTCTTTTCATGGCCTAGTCCTGCTACATAAGGTTAATGTCAATTTGAGCAAGGATGCGCTCAAAAATGACGCTGAATAATAGAGATCACTTATAGCTTTGTCAATCTATCTAATAGGTTTTTATTTCAAATAAAGCGGGGTTATTGATGAAGTTGGTGTATTTGTGTTCAAAAATATCAAAATAGCTTGATTTTATCCACAGTAAGTTATTTTCAGTTCTTAATATCTGCTCAACTCTTAATAGTTTTGCCGTTATTTTAATCTACAAAAAGGTTATTTATAAGATCAATTTAAATGCCAAATATTCTTTATAAAACATAAGGATATATAGCTTGTTTTTGATATTACTATTTAATTGGAGATCTTTATTGCGCTAAGTAGGTGATTAGCGAGATAATCCACAATTGTTTAGTCATTTGAAATATGTTTGTTTATAAAATGACCAGTGTGAGTTTTTATTGTTTCTAGTAATTTTCTTCGTATTTTTATAATTAGCTCTAATTTTAATGGGCTGGAGTTGTTTTTTTCATGTCTCTTTGGAATCAATGCCTTGAAAGGCTGCAGCAAGATTTACCAATCCAACAGTTTAGTATGTGGATAAGACCACTCCAAGCCGTTCAAAGTGATTCTCATTTGACACTTTTTGCGCCCAATAGATTTGTACTTGATTGGGTGAGGGATAAGTATTTTTCACAGATAACCTCTTTATTCACTGAACTGTGTGGTAACGATGCACCACAATTACGTTTTGAGGTTAAAAAGTCAGATCTTAATTTTGTAAAACCAACGGTTGGTACAATAAATAGAAATGAAATGAGTGGAAGAGGCGACAGTAAAACAGCTCATGTCCATAATACTGAAAGTGATAACCAATCTTCCCACGCTAATATTCATAAAAGTAATGTTAATTTGACTTACAAGTTTGATAATTTCGTAGAAGGTAAATCCAACCAGTTAGCCAGAGCTGCTGCCCAACAGGTGGCTGATAATCCTGGTGGTGCTTATAATCCTTTATTTATATATGGTGGCACGGGCTTAGGTAAAACCCATTTATTACATGCTGTTGGTAACGGAATTATTGATAAGAAGAAAAATGCTACTGTCGTATATATGCATTCAGAACGTTTTGTTCAGGATATGGTAAAAGCACTACAAAATAATGCGATTGAAGAATTTAAACGTTATTACAGATCAGTAGATGCCTTGCTTATCGATGATATTCAATTTTTTGCTAATAAAGAGCGTTCGCAAGAAGAGTTTTTTCATACATTTAATGCCTTACTTGAGGGCAACCAGCAGATCATTCTAACGTCAGATAGATACCCTAAAGAAATTGTTGGGGTAGAAGATAGGCTTAAGTCTCGTTTTGGATGGGGTTTAACAATTGCGATTGAGCCTCCTGAATTAGAAACACGAGTTGCAATTCTTAAACGTAAGGCGGTAGAAAATAAGATATTTTTACCTGACGAAGTTGCATTTTTTATTGCTAAAAGGCTGCGTTCAAATGTTCGTGAACTTGAAGGTGCGCTAAATAGGGTAATTGCTAACGCTAACTTTACTGGCCGACCTATAACCATAGATTTTGTTAGAGAAGCATTGCGTGATTTGTTGGCCCTACAAGAAAAGCTTGTCACAATCGATAATATCCAAAAAACAGTTGCTGAGTACTATAAAATTAAAATGGCTGACATTTTGTCTAAAAGGCGTAACAGAAGCGTTGCAAGACCTAGACAAATGGCGATGGCTTTATCTAAAGAATTAACTAACCATAGTCTGCCTGAAATTGGCGATGCTTTTGGTGGTCGAGATCATACTACGGTGCTGCATGCATGTAGAAAAATAGTGCAGCTACGAGAAGAAAGTCATGATATAAAAGAAGACTATCAGAATCTTATTCGAACACTATCTTCATAAAAATTCACGAGTAAAAAGATGAAATTTAGTATCAGCAGGGAAAATTTTCTACAACCTCTCCAATTAGTTTCCGGCGCTGTAGAGCGTCGTCATACTTTACCTATTTTGGCCAATATATTAATTAAAGTTAGTGATAACTCACTTTGGTTAACAGGCACAGATTTAGAGGTGGAGTTGATTTCTAATGTTACTTTGACAGGTGACTTCACTGAAGGTGAAATTACTGTGCCAGCTAAAAAGCTGGTAGATATATGCAAAGGATTGGCTGATGGAAGTACTATAGAGTTTGAGGTTGAATCCAATAAAGCACTTATTAGGTCGGGTAGGAGTAAATATAGCCTTTCTACCTTATCTGCTGCTGACTATCCTAATTTAGAAGATTGGCAGGGCGAGTTAGAATTCGAAATTTCTCAAAGCTCACTGAAACGTTTGATCGAAAGCACACACTTTTGTATGGCTCAGCAGGATGTGCGCTATTACTTAAATGGCATGTCACTTGAAACGGAAGGAACTACAATTCGAACTGTAGCTACTGATGGTCATAGATTGGCGCTTTGTCGTATGGAGTACACTAGCTCACCCTTACAAAATAGACAGGTCATTATCCCAAGAAAAGGGGTATTGGAAATTTCTCGTTTAATAGAAGACAGTGACAAACGAGTTAAAGTACAGGTGGGTTCTAATCACATCAGAATTTTTTCAACTGATTTTATCTTTACGAGTAAATTGGTTGATGGACGGTTTCCTGACTATCGCCGAGTTTTACCCAAGGACGGTGATAAAATAATTGAAACAAGTAAAGATGTATTAAAACAAGCGTTTTCTCGTGCTGCCATTTTATCGAATGAAAAATTTAGAGGTGTGAGACTTAATTTGTCTAATGCTGAGTTAAAAATTACCGCAAACAACCCCGAACAAGAAGAAGCTGAAGAGATTGTTGATGTTGATTATACCGGTGACAGCCTAGAAATTGGTTTTAATGTAGCTTACTTAATTGATGTGATGAATGGTTTAAATTGTGAGAATGTTCGCATTACCTTAGCTGATTCAAATAGTAGTGCATTGATCGAAAATGCAACCGATGACTCAGCTCTTTATGTAATAATGCCGATGAGGCTTTAATTTCTCAAAGTGAACTACGATTTATGAAACTGGACTTTGTCCAGATAAGAGGTTTCCGTAATATCGATGATCTATCAATCGTACCTGACGCTAAATTAAATATTTTTCTAGGTGAGAACGGGAGTGGTAAATCATCTATATTGGAAGCAATTCATTATTTAGGTTTTACTCGTTCCTTTCGAACTTCTAAACATAAAAATGTAATACAACACGAACAGCAAAGTTTTACTGTTTTTGCGCAAGTTGATTGTGATAACACCATATATAAACTTGGTTTAAGTCGAACAGTTAGCGATGAGTGTTTGGTTAGTATTGATGGTTTAAAATCAAAATCAGCGGTTGATTTGGTTAGTAAACTGCCTGTTCAGATATTTACTCCACAGAGTTCAGATTTAATTTTGGGCTCTCCTCGACTAAGACGTAAGTATTTAGATTGGCTTTTGTTTCACGTGGAACAGCAGTTTGCTAATAAATTTGCAATGTATCGTCGGTGTTTATTACAGATTAATGCCAGTTATAAAATATCGAGTAGAGCAAAGGGGCTCGATAGTTTCTGGACCGAGCAATTGGCAGAGTTGGGCGAAGACATTCGTAACTTACATGAATCTTTAATGTTAAGTGAATTTAAAGCCTTTATTCATTATAATTTGCAAGTATTTTTGCCAGAGTTTAGTTTTGATATTTCTTACTATAAAGGCTGGGAAAAGGAATTAAATTTAAAAGAAGCAATAGATAAAAACTGTGTTCGAGATAAGAAAAGAGGATTTGTAAGTGTAGGGCCGCATAAGGCGGATCTTAGAATTAAGATTGGTGGTGTATTAGCGCATGAAATCTTATCTCGAGGCCAAGTTAGAATGTTGGTTGCAGCCTTACAAATTGCTCAAGCACAGTATTTAAAGTCAAAGTTACAAAAATCAGTTGTGTTTTTGTTGGATGATATCGGTGCGGAGTTGGATAGCTCCAAACAAGAATTATTCATTAATAGTTTATTGAATACAGGCTCTCAGTTGTTTGTGACAGCTATTGATAGAAAACAATTGAATTACATATCCAACTATCAACATAAGAAATTGTTTCACGTGGAACATGGCCAAGTGAGAGAGGAGATTTAATCAAATGGCACAAGAAAATGTTTATGACTCGTCAAGTATAAAAGTATTAAAAGGCCTTGATGCAGTTAGAAAAAGACCTGGAATGTACATTGGTGATACAGATGATGGCACCGGATTGCATCATATGGTATTTGAGGTTGTAGACAACTCAATCGATGAAGCTCTAGCGGGGCATTGTAAAAATATAAATGTAAAAATTCACACTGATGGCTCGGTTTCGGTGCGAGATGATGGACGCGGTATACCAACAGAGTTACATGAGGAAGAGGGTGTTTCAGCTGCTGAAGTAATCATGACTGTTTTACATGCCGGTGGAAAATTCGATGACAATTCTTATAAAGTTTCTGGTGGACTTCATGGTGTAGGTGTTTCGGTTGTTAATGCGCTATCCAGTAGACTACTACTACAAATACGCAGAGCTGGAAAATTATATGAGCAAGAGTATCAACATGGTGTTCCACAGCAACCGCTAGTAGCGATTGGTGAGTCACAATCTACTGGTACAAGTGTTCGCTTTTGGCCAAGTGAAGCTACTTTTACGAGCAATATTGAGTTTCACTATGACATCTTAGCCAAAAGGTTGAGAGAATTATCATTTTTGAACTCAGGCGTTTGCATTATTCTTGACGATGAGCGAGATGGTAAAAAAGATAAATATGAGTATGAAGGTGGAATTAAAGCTTTCGTAGAGTTTCTTAACCAAAATAAAACTCCTGTACATCAGAAAGTATTTCATTTTAATTCAGAAAGAGATGACGGCATATCTGTTGAAGTTGCTATGCAATGGAATGATAGCTTTCAAGAAAATGTATTTTGTTTTACCAACAATATACCCCAGCGTGATGGGGGAAGCCATTTAGCAGGTTTTAGAGGTGCTTTAACGAGAACCTTGAATAACTACATGGAAAAAGAAGCTTTAGCTAGAAAAGCTAAAACTATGACCAGTGGTGATGATGCTAGAGAAGGTTTAACCGCTGTAATATCTGTAAAAGTACCTGACCCAAAATTTTCGTCTCAGACAAAAGATAAACTCGTTTCATCTGAAGTAAAACCAGCAGTTGAGACCGTTATGGGTGAAAAACTAAATGAGTTTTTATTAGAAAATCCCAGCGAAAGTAAAATAATTGTCGGCAAGATAATTGATGCGGCTAGAGCCCGTGAAGCAGCGCGTAAAGCTCGTGATATGACGAGAAGAAAAGGGGCGTTAGATTTAGCAGGTTTACCTGGTAAATTAGCGGATTGCCAAGAAAAAGATCCTGCACTTTCTGAACTATACATAGTGGAAGGTGACTCTGCGGGCGGCTCTGCTAAACAAGGCAGAAACCGTAAAAATCAAGCAATCCTGCCACTGAAAGGTAAGATACTTAACGTAGAAAAAGCTCGATTCGACAAAATGCTATCTTCGCAAGAAGTAGCGACACTAATTACGGCCCTAGGTTGTGGTATCGGTAGAGATGAATATAACCCTGATAAACTCCGTTATCACAGAATTATCATCATGACAGATGCTGACGTAGATGGTTCGCATATCAGAACGCTATTGTTAACTTTTTTCTACAGACAAATGCCTGAGTTAATTGAGCGTGGCTATATTTATATTGCTCAGCCTCCTTTGTATAAAACCAAAAAGGGAAAACAAGAACAATATTTAAAAGATGATGATTCATTAACTAAATATTTAACTTCTATTGCTTTAGATGAAGCTGCAATACACGTCAATGAAAGCGCGCCTCCAATTACAGGTGTTGCTCTTGAGAAACTTGTAGAACAATATCAAACTACTTCTACAATGATTAATCGTTTAAGTAGAGTGATGCCAAAAGTCATTCTTAATAAACTTGTATATAGTAATTTGTTGGACATCGAAGATTTGGCAAACGAAACGACACTCAGTGCTTTTGGACAAGCTTTCACTGATGAGTTAACTGCAGATGAAATTGATGGTGCAACTTATTCTTTTAGTATTAAACCAAATATCGAGCGTAATAATTATTATATTGCGGTAATAATCAGATTGCATGGTATTGATACTGAATATGCACTTGATCAAGAGTTTGTGGGTTCGACTGAATACAAGCGTATCAAAGAGCTTAATACTTCAATTAATGGCTTAGTAGAGCAAGGTGCTTTTGTAAAAAGAGGTGATAAAACAAAGAGTATTAATTCATTTGTTGATGCACTCGATTGGTTAATGGCTGAGTCAAAGCGCGGTCAGTATATTCAGCGCTACAAAGGCCTAGGTGAAATGAACCCAAGTCAATTATGGGAAACAACTATGGATCCTGGCAATAGAAGAATGTTGCAAGTAAAAATTGAAGATGCGATAGGTGCAGATCAATTATTTACCTGTTTAATGGGTGATCATGTTGAACCAAGACGTGCGTTTATTGAAGAAAATGCACTTAAAGTTGCTAACTTAGATGTGTAGTAGTCTAGGATTCATGTGATCATAAAAAAAGCCGCATAAAGCGGCTTTTTTGTTTTAAATCAATTGGTTACTAGTTTTATTAGTACTTTTGGTGAGCCAAAACCGGCAAAATTAATGCTAAATTGATAAAGACCAGTTTCTTGAGGTGTAAACTTAAAATGTTCATTTGTACGTTCACAATTAGCTCTAACAAACATGTTTACGGTAACAATCTGATCATCTGATTCATCTGCGTAGCCACAATTTAATTCAGGTGACCAATTAGCATCTGCAAATTTAAAATCATATGGTTGACCATCTGCAGTTAATCTAATTTGAGTAACAAACAAATTGTCTTCTATCTGCACTAATCTATATTTTTCGTCAGCTTCCCACCAATTAAAAACCCCTCTTAAATACAGCTTGCTGTAATCTGGAGAAGTGTTAAAGGTCGGGATAACATTTGTGGCACAGCCTGAAACTGCGAAACTAATTAAAATCGTAGTAACTAAACGTTTAATATCCATACAACACCTGCTTTGAGACTAAGCTTGTTGACTGAGTAGCGAAATATCACCACAACTTAAAAACAAAGCTCTTAATCGAGATAAAATATGCAGGCGATTATTACGAATATCTTGTTCATCCGCCATTACCATAACATTCTCAAAAAAATCATCTATCGGCCCTCTAAGCTTAGCTAAGTTCTCAAGTGCGCCATTATAATCTCCATTGCCCAATAAGCCCTCTAACTTAGCCTCAGTCGCTTCTAAAGCATTAACTAGGTCTTGCTCTGCTGACTCTTTCAATAATCTCGAGTCAATTGTGTTAAAGTCGTTCACGGGATTTTTAGCCAATATATTCGCAACGCGTTTATTAGCGGCAGCGAGAGTTATAGCAGCTGGATTATTCTTAAATAGGGTAATCGCTTGTACCCTAGCAGCGAAATCAGCAGGACGAGTTGGCCTAATTTCAGACACGGCTTGTATGACATCAATTTCTATACCTTGCTCTAGGTACCAGGCTTTAAATCTCGCTAGCACAAAATCTACAACGGCTTGTTTTAGCCCACTCATTTGGACTTTATCACCAAAAGTACTAATTGAAGCTTCAACCACAATTTCTAAATCAATAGGTAAATTTTTGTCAACAATGATCCGCAATAACCCAATAGCTGCGCGTCTTAGCGCGAAAGGATCTTTATCACCCTTAGGAACTTGTCCAATTCCAAAGATACCAACCAAAGTATCAATCTTGTCAGCTATTGCTAGTGAAATACTGATTGGCGACTGAGGCAGTGAATCACCGGAAAACCGTGGCATATATTGCTCGTTTAGAGCGGTTGCGACTTCAGAATTTTCACCGTCAATTGTTGCGTAGTACATACCCATAATGCCTTGTACATCAGGGAATTCCATAACCATATTGGTCATTAAATCTGTCTTACTTAGCATTCCTGCTCGGTGTGCAAGTTCTGCATCTGCACCAAGGGACTGAGCGATTGATGAGGCCAAGTTTGCAATACGTTTGGTTTTATCTAACAAACTACCCAATTGTTTTTGAAACAAAATAGTATCTAAACTTTCTAGCCTAGACTCAAGAGTGTGTTTTTTGTCTGTATTAAAGAAAAATTCTGCATCGGCGAGGCGAGGGCGGATGACTTTTTCATTGCCGCTTATAACTAATTCGGGTTTGCTGCTTTCAATATTGCTGATAAAAATGAAGCGAGATTTTAAGTTTCCAGCACTATCTAACAGTGGAAAATACTTTTGGTCACCTTTCATTGTATAAATCAAAGCTTCTTTAGGAACAGCTAAAAATGACTCATCGAAGCTTGCTACAAGTGCTACAGGCCATTCAACTAATGACGCAACTTCTTCTAACAGTTCATCGTTCATATCGGCTACAGCATTCTCTTTAGCAGCAGCATCTTGGATTTGTTGACGTATCAGTTCTTTTCGTTGCGTAAAATCGGCAATGACAAAATTATTTTTTAAATCTTGCAGATAATCATCAGCACAGTTAAGTACAAAACTTTTTGGTCCCATAAATCTATGCGCCAATATTGTTCTAGATGATTCAATTCCAAAAACTTTTCCTGAAACTAGTTTCTTGCCATATACCATTGTGACTGTATGAATAGGGCGAATGAACTGAATGGTATTACTGCCCCATTTCATAGGTTTTGGTATGGGGAGTGTCGCCAAGGCTTTGTCAACTATTGTACTTATGAGTTGAGAAACCGCTAAGCCCTTTTCTGTTCCCTTGTAATAAAGCCATTCACCTTTGTCGGTTTTTAGTCTAGTGGTATTACTAATTTTAATGCCGTTTGACTTTGCCCATCCAATTGCCGCTGGCGTTGGGTTGCCACTTGCATCAAAGGCTACTGTAACAGCAGGTCCACGAACTTCTACTATTCGGTCGTTCTGCATTTCAGCCAATTGCAGCACGGATACCGCTAATCTGCGTGGTGTCGCATACCAAGTTACACTACTAAAGCTAAACTCACTTTCTGTAAATGCCTTTTCAATATTCTGAGCAAAGTTGCTTGCTAATTTTGCTAGTGACTTGGGAGGCAGCTCTTCTGTTCCAATTTCAATGAGTAAATTTTCCACGTTCATTATTGTTGTTCCCCTTTACACATTGGAAATCCTAGGGTTTCTCGCGCTTTAAAGTACGTTTCTGCGCAGGCTTTAGACAGGGTGCGTACTCGTAAAATATAACGTTGGCGTTCTGTTACTGATATGGCATGGCGTGCATCTAGTAAATTAAATACGTGAGATGCTTTCATGACTTGTTCGTAGGCGGGTAATGGCAAGTTTGCAGCTATTAATTTTTGGCTATTACTTTCGTATTGATCGAAATTGGCAAACATTGCAGCAACATCTGCGTGTTCGAAGTTATAAGCAGATTGTTCAACTTCATTTTGCATAAAGATATCGCCGTAAGTGACTAAGCCTCTTGGGCCATCAGTCCAAACCAAATCATAGATGCTATCTACACCTTGAATGTACATGGCGAGTCGCTCTAAACCGTAAGTAATTTCACCGGTAACAGGAAAACACTCAAGTCCACCAACTTGCTGAAAATAGGTAAACTGCGTGACTTCCATGCCGTTTAACCATACTTCCCAGCCAAGCCCCCAAGCACCAAGGGTCGGTGACTCCCAGTTATCTTCGACAAAACGAATATCATTAACGGTTGGATCGAAACCCAACTCTTCAAGAGATTTTAAGTACAACTCTTGGATATTGTCTGGGGACGGCTTTAGCATCACCTGAAACTGATAATAATGCTGTAAGCGGTTTGGGTTTTGGCCGTAACGTCCATCTGTTGGCCTACGGCAAGGTTGTACATAAGCGCTACTAATTGGCTCTGGTCCGATAGAACGCAAAAAAGTCATTGGGTGAAATGTACCAGCACCAACTTCCATGTCCAATGGCTGTATGATTACACAACCCTGTCTAGCCCAATAATCTTGCAGGGCCAAAATAAGGCCTTGAAACGTCTTACAGTCAAACTTTTGCATTATCCTCTGCCAACATCAAAAATAAAAAACGGCGGTAAGTATACCCGCTGTCAAAGCGCGAATGTAGGCTAAATGACTTGTTTAGCTTAATAAAACAATAAAAATATAAAAAATAACGTACTAAATTGCTGCGTGAGGGCTTGAAGGTTGGTATGCATACTATGAGGTTAGATGTTGAAGTGGCAACTAGCATTCTGCTGGTAATATTAAGGGACAAATAAAACTCTTAGCTTAACCACGTGTGCAAATTTGGTTTTTAGAACAATGTAAAAAAACTTCATCTTGCAATCCAAAATGCTGGCCTGCGAATTAGACCGACAACACCTTTAGTCTAGCAACGTCGGCAAGAACCTGAGATCCAAAATGCGTTTCTTTTTCTTCTCTTTGTATATCTTGAAGTTTTCTTTCGAGTGTGGACAATTGTTTTCTTGCTTCGTGGGTGGGCAGATCTTTTACCTCTTGATAGAGAGCATAAATGCCTGAATACTTAACGCTAAAATCAGGCTTATTCTTTATTGGAAGGCTTTCAAGTAAATGATACAACCTGATGCAACCTTCCGATAAATTACATTGTTGCTGTGCCATGGCTAGTGAGATGACATGAATACTTTCAAGGATCTGCGTCAGTCTTTGTGTTCTAACGTTTTCAATTTTTTGTTTTTGCAATTGCAGTTTAAACAACAGCGACCCTGCATACCACGCCAACGCAGCAATTAGGGCAACAGCAGTCAATATGAGTAATAAAATCATTAATGAGAAAGTCAAAAGTCTTTTAGTTTGTTTACATTGATTCTTTCGAATTTAGCATATAGATCATCATCGTCATGATCTACTTCTTCAACGATGCCTTCTTCTACTATCCCAAGCATTTCACACAATTGTTTATGTCGGCTCAACTGTTGATTGACATAGTTTTGACTTGCTCTGTCAATTTCTGAGCCATTGTCCGATTGTTGAATAAGTAGAGACAATTTCTCATCATTTTCGATATTCGCTAATTCTTGCTCTGGCGTGAAAAACCTAACCTTAGTTTTTACTTTTTCGAGTTCGTTTGTCTGAGCAAATAAATCTACAGGTTTTTTACTACCTAATCTTGGATCATTATTGCTTTTAACTTTGTTTGTTCCATCGTTTGCAACGGGTTGATTGTTGCGACTCCCTGCTGGTTTTCCTAACCCATTTTTAACTCGTTTTTCTTTTTCAACTCGCTTAAAGTCAGGGGATTTTCGAACGCCAATCAACCCAATTTTACGAGATTTTAGTTTTCTAGCCATAGTAACTACCGATATAAATTAATGGCGCTATTCTAACGTAAATTTGTCTGGACTGGGTAATATAGTGGTGCAGATTAAAAATAAAACAGAAAAAAGGCGATGATAATTAATCATCGCCTTTTTGCAGATACAAGTGTCAGCTGACACATCTCCCAATAATGATCCATCGATAAAGCAATGGATCCGACTGAACTTCACTTTTTATTATTATTAACGAAGTTAGTTGTTGTTTTAGGTCATCCTGACTCTTTATTAATAGTCCCTATAATTCCAAGGTTGTAGTCTAAATAAATGGCGTCAACCATTTGATATTCTTCCTTGACAAGCAAATTGCCTGTAAATCCCTGTTGTTTTTAATTGGCGTAGAGAATACAGCATTAACAAAAAATTACAATATTTTTACAAATGAAATAATTCAACAGTACTTACGAAATAAAAATACTATATAACGCGCATAAAAAAACGACCGAAGTCGTTTTTTTAAAATTCTTGGCTAGTACAAACCAGCAATGTATTTTGACAAAATATCGATGTCTTTATCGGTTAGTCGTTTAGCGATATCTTCCATCATGCCATTGTGTGAGTTATTGCGCTCACCAGAGCGGAATGCTTCTAGTTGACTTTTCAGGTATGCAGAATGTTGACCACTTATGTCTGGGAAACCTGCCAAACTAATACCGTCACCATGAGGGCCATGACAAGCAATACATGCTGTGACTCCTCTTTCTAAATCTCCACCTACATATAATTTGTGGCCAGATTCAATAACATCTTCGGGGGCTTCGCCTGATGAAGGTTTTTGACTAGCAAAATACGCTGCAATATCCAGTATATCTTGTTCACTTAAAACCGCAGCCATGCCATTCATTACTGCATTATTTCGACCTTGTAGACCAGCGGACTCGCTAGCTAATTTGAATTCATTTAACTGCTTTACTAAATAACCAGCGTGCTGCCCAGCGAGTTTGGGATTCATATCAATTTGACTATTACCATCTGCACCATGGCAAGCGCCACAAGCCACAGACTTTTTCTGGCCTTCTTCAGCATTACCTTGTGCTAGCGAAACATTGCTCACACCAAAAAACAAACAGATAAGTAAACCCACTTTTTTCATAATATTCTCATTAAGCATTTGATTAGCTGGCTATTCTTTTATAGAAACATTCCTTATTTTACACATTTACTGCAACAGTAAAATAACTTCCACGATATTAGTTTGATTTATTCGGCCGCTTGGCAGTCAGAAGATGTATAAATTGCTGGTATACTCTGGAAAATAAGTCGTAAATTTTATTAAAGTATCAATAGGGAACTATTTGTGAGTCATTATAGTCAGGCTAAATTTCGAATTAGCGCACCAGATATTAGCCATTTGGGAGAGGACAAAGGCATTGAAGTTGCCTTTGCTGGGCGCTCTAATGCAGGAAAATCCAGTGCGCTAAATACACTAACTAGGCAAAAATCATTAGCTAGAACCAGTAAAACTCCTGGTAGAACGCAACTCATCAATGTTTTTGAACTTGATGAAAATAGGCGTTTGATTGACCTTCCTGGTTATGGGTATGCCAAAGTGCCAATGGCGGTTAAAGAAAAGTGGCAAAAATCATTAGGGGAGTATCTGCAAAAGCGCGAAAGTTTAAAGGGGATTATTGTGCTGATGGATATTCGGCATCCTTTTAAAGACTCAGATCAAGACCTCATCCATTGGGCAGTTAACGCACAAATTCCTGTGTTGGCACTATTAACTAAAGCCGATAAATTAAAATCTGGCAATCGTAAAAACCAACTTTTGAAGGTTAGAGAAGCGGCCTTAGCATTTTGCGGGGATGTCACTGTCGATGTTTTTTCGTCTTTAACAAACATAGGTCTAGAAAACTTGCAGATAAAACTGGATAGTTGGTTTGGCTACCATGCAAAAAAATCACATGATAGCGATATCGAAGATCTATAGGATTATAAAAAAGCCCCATATAATAATGGGGCAAAAGGACTTTTGAGAAAACACATAAAAACCAATAATTCAGAGTGCATCAATTCCTAATGGTTCAATTCGTTTTATAACATATTCAAATTTACAGACAAAAAAAAGCCCCACACAATGGTGGGGCAAAACACATAGGGACACACATAAACTGTAAATTAAGACGGTGGTATTTTAAAAAAGTTCAATGTTGTTAAAAAATTGCAAAAAAAACCTCGACAATAATATTGCCGAGGCCAAAACAAAGGTTTGAATTTTCTCACCTCTGTACCCTACAGCGACAAGTTTATTCAAATATGAAATTCATTCCAACTTATTTTTGTAACTAAATTACAAGGTAGTGTTTTTTTTACAAGATATTGAAAATATCTAGTGAGCTTCGTCCCAGTTATCTCCTATTCCAGCTTCTACCGTTAGCGGGACATCAAGAGCTGCTGCTTGTTCCATAAGCTTGATAATTGTGTTTCTATGAGTATCAACATTTTGTTGTTTTATTTCAAAAACCAACTCGTCATGTACTTGCATGATCATTCTGACTTCATCAAAAGGTAAATCGCAGATCCATTCGTCAACTAATATCATCGCTTTTTTAATGATATCTGCTGCGGTACCCTGCATTGGAGCATTTATCGCGGCACGTTCAGCGCCTTTTCTTTGCATAACATTACTTGCATTGATTTCTGGTAAATATAAACGTCGTCCAAATACCGTGGTTACATAACCTTGCTCTTTCGCAACGAGTCTAGTGTTTTCCATGTAGTCTAAGACACTAGGGTAGCGCTCAAAATACAAATTCATGTATTTTTGGGCATCTTGACGTGGGATGTTAAGTTGACGTGATAAACCAAACGCAGACATTCCATAGATAAGCCCAAAATTGATGGCTTTAGCATTTCTTCTTTGTTCCGTGTTCACTAGTTCTACAGCTACCCCAAATACTTCGGCAGCGGTTGCTGTATGAATGTCTTTTCCTGCAGCAAAGGCTTTGATGAGGCCTTTATCCTTAGATAGATGTGCCATTATGCGTAATTCTATCTGTGAGTAATCTGCAGCAACTATCTTGTATCCTGGTCTAGCCACAAAAGCTTGCCTTACTCTGCGTCCTTCTTCAGTCCTAATTGGAATGTTTTGCAAGTTAGGATCGGTAGATGATAGACGTCCTGTCGCCGCTATAGCCTGATGATAAGATGTATGCACTCTGCCGGTCCTTGCATTTATCATCTTGGGTAACTTGTCTGTGTAGGTGTTTTTTAGTTTAGATAGGCCGCGATATTCCATTAACAACTTAGGTAAAGGGTAATCAAGAGCTAGCTCTTGTAATACTTCTTCAGAGGTTGATGGAGCGCCTTTTGGGGTTTTTTTAAGTATCGGTAGCCCCATTTTTGTATACAAAATTTCTTGCAGTTGTTTGGTTGAGCCTAAATTGAAAGTTTCATCCGCTAAAAGGTGTACTTCTTTTTCAAGCTGTAAAATTCTAGCCGCTAAATCCTGACTTTGCTGAGCCAAGCGCTGGCTATCTATAAGTACACCAAATTGCTCCATTTTGGCCAACACAGTCAACAAAGGAACTTCTATCTCATTGAGTACTTCTGGTAATCCATGTTCACTTTTAAGGCTCTGCCACAATACATTATGCAGGCGTAGGGTAATATCTGCATCTTCTGCGGCATAAGCGGATGCTTGTTCCAGCGGTATTTGGTTAAACGTAAGTTGCTTGGCTCCTTTGCCGGCAATATCTTCAAAGTGAATGGTTTGATGCCCCAAATAGCGAAGCGCAAGACTATCCATGTCGTGTCTTGTTGCAACACTGTTTAACACGTAGGACTCAAGCATGGTGTCGTAAGCTATGCCTTGTAAGTTGACAGCATAATTAGCTAATACGTTTTTATCGTATTTGAGATGCTGTCCCACTTTTTTAATGTGTGGGTTTTCTAACAAGGGTTTGAACAAGGCTAATACTTCTTGTCTGTTCAATTGATCAGGAGCGTCAGGGTAATCATGAGCAAGTGGTAAATAAGCTGCTTCGCCCTCTATTATGCAAAAAGACATGCCAACTAGCTCTGCATCCATGTAGTTTAAACTGGTCGTTTCTGTATCAAAGGCAAACAGCTCACTTTTCGATAACTTGTCTAACCAAAGATGCAGTTCAGACATGCTAAGAATAGTTTGGTATTTTTCTTTATGAATTTCATTTGATAGTTCCTCCACTGGTGTGTTCGAACTTGGCTTTTCATCGTGTTTAGATACTTCTTGCAACCAACGTTTAAATTCATATTCTGCGAATAATTTTTGTAAAGTGTCGTAATCTGGTTTTGTAGGTTGCAATTCTGACGGCGAATAATCGAGAACTACGTCTAATTTTATGGTTGCTAGAAGGTAGGATAGGCGAGCGTTTGTTTCATTCTCGACCATCTTTTGAGCCATTGTTTTAGCACCACGAAAATCTAGCGTTGCGATTTTATCCAAATTTAAATAGATTTGGTCAAGATTACCTATGCCTTGCAGAAGTCCTAATGCGCTTTTGTCCCCCACACCCGGCACACCAGGTATGTTGTCTACTTTGTCACCTTTGAGTGCAAGAAAATCGATGATTAGTTCAGGCGGGATACCAAATTTTTCAATAACACCGGCGCGATCCATGACGTGATTGTTCATGGTATTAATCAAAATAACATGCTCATCTACTAACTGAGCCATATCTTTGTCGCCGGTACTAATTAAGGTGGGCATACCAAGTTTCGATGCCTGATTTGCTAATGTGCCTATTACATCATCAGCTTCAACCCCGTCTTCGACAATAATGGGTAAACCCATGGCAGTAATAATTTGATGAAGAGGGGCTATTTGTGAGCGCAACTCTTCTGGCATGGAAGGTCGGTTTGCTTTGTATTCAGTATAAATATCGTCTCTAAAAGTTTTACCTTTTGCATCAAATACTACTGCTATATTAGTGGGTTCAAACTCCTTAATCAGGCTACGGATCATATTAACCACTCCGTAAATCGCTCCTGTATCTTGACCTTTAGAGTTGGTTAAAGGTGGCATGCCATGAAAAGCTCTAAAAAGATAAGATGAGCCATCAATCAGAATAAAAGGCTTATGCGGAATATGTGATTTATCGATGGCCATGTGACATCCAAAAAGAATTAATAAGTATCATTGAAGAATGCCATAAGGCTGGCCATTCATCTATATCAAGATGTAGTTAAAATATGTGGATAACTCTGTTTATTGTTGTTATCAAACACAATATATATGCAGTTAGAAAAACCGAGTTTTAACGATTTAAGCTAATAAATATGGGGTTCATGAAAATATTTTAACAAGCAGGTAGTAGAATATAAGAGTTGTGGATAACTTTTTTGCTAAATACTTATTGCTATCATCACCGGCACAGACGATACACATAAATTTGCAGCAAGAAAAGCGCTTTTTAAATAAATATTTATGCTAAAACACCGCGTAGAATCACCACTAAAGGTATAAGTCTTGAGTGCCAAGGGCTGCAGCCTGATAAAAATAATATTCAAGGTAATCTCTATCGTTAAATTGGCAACAAATTAAAGTGAGTGCAAACTAACTTGGCTAAATTACCTATTCTAATAAAATATGGGCAGCTAAGTTTTAAGTCTTGATTTTATTTATTAAATATTCCTCAGATAATGTGGTTCAATAGAGATGTAGACTGGCAACAGGATAAATAGGTATAGCGTTTTTATCGCTGCAGCCAAAAATAACGCACTTAAACCTAGCATTTGTAGAGCAATGTTCAATATTAAAAATTTATACAATAAACCAATGATTTACGTCAGCTTTAGCAATAGACTTGGCAAATTGTTCGATAAATGTTTTGAGATATTTTGGTGAGTAAAATCTAAGTCATGCAATATCGCGCTATAGTCCGAATTTTAGGGCTTTTAGTGGCTCTTTTTAGTGTCACTATGATCCCCCCTGCACTGGTCTCGTTGGTCTTTCAAGATGGAAGTGGCTTGCCATTTTTATTGGCTTTTATCCTGTGTTTAGTGACAGGGATACTCATTTGGTACCCTAATAGACGCTATCGAGAAGACTTAAGAGCTAAAGAAGGTTTTTTAATCGTCGTATTATTCTGGACAGTATTGGGCAGTTTCGGTGCCTTACCCTTTTTATTACTTGAACAACCGGGAATGTCTATTACGGATGCATTTTTTGAATCTTTTTCTGGCTTGACTACGACGGGAGCAACGGTCATCGAAGGGATAGATTACCTGCCTAAGGCCGTGCAATTTTATCGTCAACAATTGCAATGGTTTGGTGGGATGGGGATCATCGTTTTAGCTGTTGCTATACTGCCAATTTTAGGTGTGGGTGGTATGCAGTTGTATCGAGCTGAAATACCTGGGCCAGTCAAAGATTCTAAAATGACGCCGCGTATTGCCGATACGGCTAAACATCTATGGTACATATACTTGTCGCTAACTATCGCTTGTACTGTTGCTTTTTGGCTTGTCGGCATGAACTTGTTTGATGCTATATGCCATGCCTTTTCTACCGTAGCTATCGGCGGATTTTCTAATTATGACGCCAGTCTTGGTCATTTTGATAGTGTAGGAGTAAACCTGGTTTGTGTGGTTTTTTTGTGGATTGCTGCACTAAATTTTGCCTTGCACTATGGTGCAGTGAGTGGCCGTTCGCTTAAGGGATACTTTTATGATCCTGAGCTAAGAGTTTTTTTTATTATTCAATTTAGCTTGGTATTTGTCTGTTTTATCACCTTGGTTGAATATTCTTGGTTTGCCGATGCTGGAATAGCTTTGGATCAGGCGCTTATACAATCGGTATCTGTCAGTACAACTGCAGGTTTTACTACCACCGACTTTGCGCATTGGCCTGCTTTTTTACCGATTATGTTAATTTTCTCTAGTTTTATCGGTGGTTGTGCAAGCTCAACCGGAGGTGGCTTGAAAGTCATACGGATTTTTTTGCTATTTTTACAAGGTAAACGAGAGGTTAACAGGTTAATTCATCCTAAAGCCATATACTCAGTTAAAGTCGGTGGTCGAGCTTTGCCTGATAGGATCGTTGAGGCTGTGTGGGGCTTTTTCTCTGCCTACGCCATGATATTTGTTATCGTTATGGTGTGTTTAATTGCAACAGGGATGGATGATGTCTCTGCCTTTACGGCAACCGCAGCGACCCTTAATAATTTAGGTCCAGGTCTTGGCTCAGTTGCAGGCACTTATGCCGATGTTTCAGATAGCGGTAAATGGATTTTGGTCTTAGCAATGTTATTTGGTCGTCTAGAGATTTTCTCGTTACTAGTATTGTTTTCTCCAACCTTTTGGCGCAGTTAAATGCGACGGACATTAATAGCTATTTTAGAATAGTTGTATCTTTTAAACCTAAAACTTTACTTATTTCATCTCGCTAATTTTTAATGCAAGTATGATTTTTTGATTCGTGAGTTTTAACCAAAAAAGAATGCACTGGGCTGGAAAAGTTTTTCAACATCACCAATAAATTTTTTGTCGACTAAAAACAAAATGACATGGTCATTGGCTTCTATCCTGGTATTGCTGTGGGCAATAATCACTTCGTCGTGACGTACTACAGCACCTATGGTGGTGCCTGGAGGAAGTTTAATCTCACGGATCTCTCGACCTACTACCTTGGAAGTATTGTGATCGCCATGAGCTATGGCTTCAATAGCTTCTGCAGCGCCCCGTCTTAACGAGTACACGTTGACTATATCGCCACGTCTGATGTGGGTTAGCAGGGCTGATATGGTTGCCTGTTGAGGCGAAAATGCGATGTCAATTTCACCACCCTGCACTAAATCTACATAGGCTCCGCGTTGGATCAATACCATGGCTTTTTTGGCGCCTAACCTTTTGGCCAACATTGCTGCCATGATATTGGCTTCATCGTCATTGGTCACTGCGATAAAAGCATCCACTTGTTGTACATTTTCTTCGGTTAACAACTCATGATCCGATGCATCACCACAAAACACGATGGTTTTATCTAAGGTGGCGGATAAGTGTTTGGCTCTTTCCTGATTAAATTCAATAAGTTTAACGTTGTGATTGTGTTCAAGTAATTTGGCTAGACCAGCACCAATCAAGCCGCCACCCGCAATCATTATACGCTTATAACTAGACTCGAGTTTTTGTAGTTCGCTCATTACAGTACGAATGTGTTTAGTCGCGGCGATAAAAAATACTTCGTCATCAGCTTCGATAATAGTCGTACCGAGTGGCCGGATTGGTCGACCTCGTCGATAAATTGCAGCTACGCGGGTATCTACATTAGGGATGTGTTTTTTCAATGTCGAAAGCGCATGACCGACCAACAAACCACCGTAATAGGCTTTTACCGCTACTAAGCTGGCTTTGCCACCAGCAAACTCAACGACCTGTAAAGCGCCTGGATAATCAATCAGTCGTTTGATGGCTTTGGTAACAAGTTGTTCTGGTGCTATCAAATGATCAACGGGTACATCTTGGTGTTTAAACAGTTGTTCCTGATAAATAATGTATTGTTCTGAGCGGACACGGGCAATTTTGGTAGGGGTTTTAAATAAGCTGTAAGCAACCTGACATGCCATCATGTTGCTTTCATCACTGTTAGTTACAGCGATAAGCATATCGGCATCCTCTGCGCCGGCTTTTTTCAATATATCAGGGTGAGAACCAACGCCATGCACTACTTGTAGGTCCAGCCTGTCTTGCAGCAATCTAAGTGTTTCGGCATCAGAGTCGATGACAGTAATTTCATTTTTTTCACCCACTAAATTTTCTGCGAGTGTTGCTCCAACCTGTCCGGCGCCAAGAATAATAATTTTCATCGAGCTTTGAATCTAACCTGTTGGTCTTTAAACATTAATCTGAGCTGACTTTAGCAGCCTGCAATAATAGAAACCATCCATTTGTTGGTTTCCAGGCAGGATCTGTTGTCCGCAGTGTATGGCATCGTGCTTAAACTCGGGGTCAAGTTTGGCATCTGTAGTTCGTGCTAAAAAATCGTCAATTTGTTGATGATTTTCTTCCGCTAAAATGGAGCATGTGGCGTAGAGCAGCACCCCACCTGGTTTTAGTAGTAACCACATGGCATCGAGTATTTGCTGCTGAATTAATACTAAAGCATCAATGTCTTTGGCTTTTCGCAGCCATTTTATATCGGGGTGGCGCCTAATAATGCCGGTGGCAGAACAAGGTGCGTCTAATAATATACGATCGAACTGTTGACCATCCCACCAATCTGTTGGGCGACTCGCATCCCCAACAACTAATTGAGCGCTGTGGCCTAATCGTTCGAGGTTTTCAGCGACTCTGGTCATTCGTTGGCTATCTATTTCGAGCGCTATGAGCTCTAAATTATCCGCTAGTTCAAGTATATGGCTTGTTTTACCACCAGGGGCCGCGCAACAATCTAAAATACGTTCATTGGCCTGTGGTGCCAAATAATGCGCTGCCAGTTGAGCTGCACCGTCTTGTACAGCAAACCAACCTTGGACAAAACCAGGTAAACTGATGATATCTGCGCCTTTACTTAAAATGACCGCTTCAGCATGTAGTGGTGATAATGAATATTCGATAGCGTGTTGAGTTAACGCGATCAAAAAATCAGGGTGAGAAATATTTTTTGTATTAACCCGCAACCACAATGGTGCTTTAGATTCAATTTGTTGAATAATATCATCAAGTTGGTCAGGGTAAGCAAGGTTCAGCTTTTTATATAGCCATTTGGGCAGGCCAGACAAAATCTGAGCATCGTCAGGCTTATTGTCTTGCATATCCTGACGAATAAAATTTCGCAGTATGGCATTCACCAAACCCTTCATGGCATCAATTTTGAGTGGTTTGCAGGCCTCAACAGTTTCCGATACCGCGGCATGCTGACTTACCCGACTAAAGGCAATTTGATAAAACCCCAATAAAATTAAATGTTCAGCTACTTTGAATTTATTTTTCAGTGGATTTTCAAGCAATAATCGCAGCCAGTATTGCAAGATGGGCAGTTGCCTTAATACACCAAATACCATTTCTTGCAGCCAAGCTTTATCTTGATCCATATGTTTGGCTTGCATGGCGGGTAAACATTCCCTAGCACTTTTACCTTGTTCAAGTATTTGATACAACACGAATGCAGCATCAGCGCGTAGGTTGTTTTTATTTTTTGTGTTTGGATTACTCATTAAATGATGAACTTGGAATAATGCTACCCACCACAAATAAATCGCTGCGACCATTCAGAACATCAGCGCTATTCATAGGTTTTTTACCGGGTAATTGTATGTTTTGCAGTAAGAGGCAATCCTGGGCTGTTTTTACCAAAATACCTTGTTTATCTGCTTGTAATATTTGACCTGGTAGGCTGTTTTTATAAGTGCTATTAACCACCACTTCACTGCGCCATACCTTGATCGTAATGCTCTGCAGTTCAAAATAACTAACTGGCCAAGGATTAAAGGCTCTGACATTACGCTCAAGTTGCATAGCGCTATAATGCCAATTAATACAGGCTTCTTCTTTACTGAGTTTTTTGGCGTAACTCGCTAGTGCATTATCTTGTTTACGAGGCCCTAGAGATTGAATATTGCCTAAGTACTCCATTAAAGCCTGAGGGCCTATGTCAGCTAATTTGCTGTACAAAGATGCACTGGTATCGTTGGTTTCGATAGGAATTGAGCGCTCAAGCAACATTGGGCCAGTATCTAAGCCTTCATCCATTTGCATAATGGTAACGCCAGTTGCTGCGTCACCGGCCCAAATTGAGCGTTGAATCGGTGCGGCTCCACGCCATTTGGGTAGCAGTGAGCCATGCACATTAATACAACCTAAACGCGGTGTGTTGAGTACGGCTAGGGGTAAAATGAGACCATAGGCAACCACTACCATAATGTCAGCATCAAGCGCCGCAAGTTCAATCTGAGCCTTGGATTCTTTGAGCGATACAGGTTGCAACACAGGGATGTTATGTTCCAGCGCAAGTTGTTTTACTGCGCTGGCTTGTAATTTGTTGCCTCTGCCAGCGGGGCGATCAGGTTGGCTGTATACTGCGACAACCTGATGTGCTGAATCAATAAGTGCCTGTAGATGGTTTGCGGCAAATTCAGGCGTTCCGGCAAAAATTATTTTTAGTTTTGAATTCAATGAAGAGTTAACCTTTCGCTTCTAAACGTGCTTCTTTTTCAAGTTTAGTTTTAATGCGTTGACGTTTAAGTGGTGATAAATAATCAACAAACAGTTTACCTTTTAGGTGATCAAGTTCGTGTTGTATGCAAATAGCTAATAAACCATCTGCTTCCAATGAAAACTCTTTTCCTGTTTTGTCTAAGGCTGTTACTGTGATTTTTTCAGCACGCTCTACCTTTGCGTAGTTGTTGGGCACCGATAAACAACCTTCTTCACTGATAGTCTTTCCATCCATGTGTGTAATCACTGGATTAATCAGTATCAGCGGATCATTTTGTTCTTCGGAAACGTCGATAACCACAAGTTGTTTGTGCACGTTGATTTGGGTTGCGGCCAAACCAATGCCATTTTCATCCAGCATGGTTGCTAACATGTCGTCAATTAAGGTTTGAATTTCTTTATCAATTTTATCAATTGGGGTGGCGATGGTGCGCAGACGCTCATCAGGAAAACGTAATACTTCTAATATAGCCATGATGCTGTTCAACTATTAAAGGTTCTGATATTGAGTATCCAGAACATGTTTTAACGACGCTCCACTTTTGCATAAAAATGGATTAAATACATACTATGCATGTATTGTTAACTATACGTGCAAATAGAATTGACTATTTAACACAACTTACTTTGGGCTATTCTAGCCTAAATGGATCCAAAACATAATAGTGCTAGCACCAAGGCTTAGATAATGATGAGCAAAAAAATACTGAATTTTCTGACGGCATTAATACTGTTGCCAGCTCTATGTTGGGCTGATGTGATTAATATCAAACAGGATGCGCCACAGAGATATGTCGTGCAAAAAGGCGATACCTTGTGGGACATATCTAAAATGTACCTAGATAAACCTTGGTTATGGCCAGAATTATGGCGCACCAATGTACATATTCAGAATCCTCACCTCATTTATCCTGGCGATGAGCTGTTGTTAAGGCAAAACGAGCAGGGTGAGATGGTACTAGAGCTATCGCGCCAAGAAGCTAAAACCGTCATCAAAATGTCGCCTCAAGGCAGTAAATTAGTAAAAGAGCCAGATCCTATCCCTGCTTTACCCTGGTCTGTGATCAAGCCCTTTATTGAAGACGATCAGATAATGCAACAGGTTGACTATGAACGTCATCCCTATATTTTGGGTAATCAGGACGGTTCAGTGCTGTTTGCCAGTAATAATTTAACCTTGAGTAAAGCATCACGTTCCTATCAATCAAATTTTAAGGTGCTACGCAAACAAAATGAAATTTATGACTTATCAGGTAATTTTATAGGTTTGCAAATCAGACATGTTGCTAATGCGGAAGCCGTAGATGCAGAGCTTGATAATCAACGCTTAGTTAAAATCGAAGATGCCAACTATGAAGTCAAACGTGGCGACCGTTTGGTACCGGACGAAAACAAATCACCAGACAGCATTATGCTCAGTGCCGCGCAAGAACAGCGTGGTTATATTATTGATGATTTGGAACAGCATCGTTTATTAGGCAAATATAACGTGGTGATTATTGATTTAGGTGCTGAGCAAGTTTCCGCAGGCATGGTGATGGGGATATATACTAATGGCCCTAATATTATTGATGATGAAAAACCAAAATATAAGGGCGAAAATAACCCAATGGCCAACGCTTTTATTATGGACAGCGATATTATCCAGCCAGCGTTAAAAATAGGTGAAGTGATTGTATTTAAAGTTTTTGAGAAAGCCAGTTATGCACTTATCACTAAGTCATCTAAAGTAATTAAAAGAGGTGCAATAGTCGCTAAACCTTAAGAGATAAAGGAGGGAGTGTGCAACAGGACGTTGACTTAGCAAAACGGCTAAACAAAACTGATGAACTTTTTGCTTGGTTACATTTAGCCTCTATTCCTAAATTTGGTGCAGCAAGCTACGCTAAAATATGCAAAAAGTTGCAATGGAATATCAGCGACTTTTTTACTGCCACTCAGGCAGAGTTAATAGGTATAGGCTTTAATCCTGTTCAAGTTGAAGCCATCCTTCATCCCAATGTTGAACTTATTCAGCAAAGTATCCAGTGGTTAAATGGCGACAACAATCGCTTTGTTTTGAATTTGGAAGACAGTGTTTATCCTCTGTTACTCAAAGAAATTTCCAGCCCTCCCATACTGCTATTTGGTTATGGTGACCAAAACAAGCTAGCAAATTTACAAATGGCGATAGTGGGGAGTCGTAACCCTAGTATTAGCGGTAAAGAATATGCAAAGTCTTTTGCACATGATTTAAGCCAATGCGGTTGGACGATTACCAGCGGTTTAGCACTTGGCATTGATGGCTTTTCTCATGAAGGCGCTATACAAGCCAAAGGGCCGACCATTGCAGTGTTAGGTACAGGCATCGACAACATTTATCCTAGAAAACATCGTAAACTAGCTGAGGACATCATCGCTGGTGGCGGAGTGATTATTTCTGAGTTTGCCCCTCTAACACCTGTGTTACCAGAAAATTTTCCGCGGCGGAATCGAATTATCAGTGGTTTATCAAGAGGAACTTTAATCGTTGAGG
This sequence comes from Paraglaciecola hydrolytica, assembly GCF_001565895.1. Lineage (GTDB taxonomy): Bacteria > Pseudomonadota > Gammaproteobacteria > Enterobacterales > Alteromonadaceae > Paraglaciecola > Paraglaciecola hydrolytica. Next base: position 650,735 of record NZ_LSNE01000003.1, on the reverse strand, counting down.
CGGCTCTAAAAAGTGGGTCATTAATCACTGCGCGGTATGCGACTGAGCAAAATAGAGAGGTGTTTGCGATACCTGGTAATATTAATAACCCATTAACAAAAGGTTGCCATTATTTAATTCAGCAAGGAGCAAAGTTAGTAACCTGTATTGCCGATATAAATGAAGAGTTTAGTGAGCTTGAATTTAACATTGATGTCACAAATTCAAATAAAACTAAAAAAAATAGCATTGAATGCTTGGCAACAGACCTTTTGTTAGATAGTGTAGATTTTGAAGCCACACCACTAGATATAGTGGCTGAGCGCAGCGGCATGACGGTGTCGGAAGTTATGTCACAATTACTAGAATATGAGTTGCGTGGTTTAGTAACAGCTGTTCCAGGCGGTTACATCAAATTGGGGGAAAAATAACATGTTCGATATCCTCATGTATCTATTTGAAAACTTCATTCACAGTGAAACAGAAATCCGTGTCGACCAAGATGAGCTCACCGATGAGCTTATTCGTGCTGGATTTCATCACGACGAAATCTACAAAGCTTTATCTTGGCTGGAAAAATTAGCCGCCTTACAAGAAACGGATATTAATCCCTATTTGGTTAAAGGCACGGCGAATTATTCCATGCGGATATACACCCATGATGAAGAAATGCGTCTGGATGTAGAGTGTCGCGGTTTTCTGCTGTTTTTAGAGCAAATCAATGTGCTCGATTCTTATACTCGGGAAATGGTTATTGACCGGGTAATGGAAATCGAATCCAAAGAATTCTGCCTTGAAGACATGAAATGGGTCGTTTTAATGGTGTTATTTAATGTACCCGGCAAAGAAAACGCCTACGCGCAAATGGAAGATTTATTGTTTGAAGAGCCCGAAGGGCCACTTCACTAAATCGAATCGCGTTTATGTTTAATGAGTGATAGGTAATCTGTGTCTAAAATCGATCATTCATTATTTAAGGCCGACGAACATGCTTTGGAACAAATCGATGATTTGTGTCCACAATGTCACTCGGCTCTTAAAATCAAACATGGTAAATCTGGCCCCTTTATTGGTTGCAGCCAATACCCAAGTTGTGACTTTGCCAAACCTTTGCACGATTACGAAAGTGCCGAGGTTAAGGTTATTGAAGGTTCGGCTTGCCCTCTGTGTAGTGAAAGTTTAGTAATCAAAAAAGGCCGTTATGGGCTGTTTATTGGTTGTAGTAATTTCCCTACCTGCGTTTACATTGAATCAAGCAAACCAATTAGTGAAGAAAAAGTAAGTTGTCCAAGCTGTAAAGATGGGCATTTGAGTAAGCGCTCTAATAAATTTGGCAAACAGTTTTATCCCTGCGATAACTACCCTAAGTGCAAATATGTAGTTAACTTTTTACCTGTAGCTACTCCTTGTCCTAAATGCGCTTGGCCTTTAATGCTTGAAAAAAAATCAGCCCAAGGCAACGTTTTACAATGCCCCCAGCGATTATGTGGGCATAAACAAATGCCAAAGACCTAAATTTTTAGTTTCTTGCAAGGCTTGGGTGTTTTACACTTTTGTGAATTTGCTTTTAGTCCATTAGGTCAATGTTAGATAAATCCGTTGCACAACAGTTACAGCAGCAGTTTGTTCAAGGCTGTATTTTTGCTTATCCAACCGAAGCCGTATATGGCCTTGGCTGTGATCCTGATAATGAATCTGCAGTCACAGAACTACTCCGTCTTAAACAGCGTAGTGTGACTAAAGGCTTAATACTTGTCGCACGCAGTTATTCGCAATTTTTAGCCTATGTTGATGATGCAGCAATCCCGATGGACAGGCGCACCGAGATTTTTTCAAGTTGGCCTGGCCCAAATACTTGGTTATTGCCTGCATCAAAAAAGGCTCCTCTTTGGATCACTGGCGGCTCAGATTTTATTGCCGTGCGAGTAAGTCAGCATCCCTTGATCCAAGAACTATGTGAATTGTTCCAAAAACCTTTGGTATCAACCAGCGCCAATATTTCAACTTACCCAGCAGCGCAAACACCTGAACAAGTCATCACACAATTTGCCGACAAAGTAGTGTTGATTGCTGGTGAGCTCGGTGGAGCCCTTAAGCCCAGCATGATCCGCCATGGTTATACTGGCAAAGTAATTAGAGAAAATTAGTTAATGAATAGTGAAGCCCCAATTAAGTTCGAGAAAATCAAACAATACCTACTAAAACTGCAGGACAGTATATGCCAAACGCTAGAACTGGCTGATGGTCGTGGTGAGTTTATAGAAGATAATTGGCAACGTGAGCAAGGTGGTGGAGGCCGTACTCGCGTATTAACTAATGGTGCAGTCATCGAACAAGGCGGGGTCAATTTTTCTCATGTTTTTGGTGGCATGTTACCGCCCTCTGCGACACTGGCAAGGCCAGAACTGGCAGGACGGAGCTTTCAGGCGATGGGTGTCTCGCTGGTTATCCACCCACTTAACCCCCAAGTGCCAACTACCCATGCCAATGTGCGTTTTTTTGTCGCTGAAAAAGAAGGTGAAGACCCCGTTTGGTGGTTTGGTGGGGGCTTTGACTTAACCCCGTATTACCCCTTTGAAGAGGACGTAGTACATTGGCATAAAGTAGCTCATAAACTTTGTTTGCCTTATGGTGAGGAGGTTTATCCTCGTTATAAACGTTGGTGCGATGAGTATTTTTATCTTAAACACCGTGATGAAACCCGCGGAGTCGGCGGGTTGTTTTTTGATGATCTTAATGAATGGGGCTTTGATAAATCCTTTAAATTTATGCAAGCAGTGGGAGATGGCTTTTTAGAAGCCTATGTCCCCATTCTTGAAAAGCGTAAAGAGTTGTCATTTAGCCCAGCAGAGCGAGACTTTCAATTATACCGTCGTGGCCGTTATGTGGAGTTCAACTTGGTATATGACCGTGGCACCCTTTTTGGTTTGCAAAGTGGAGGGCGCACCGAGTCCATATTAATGTCGATGCCACCTTTAGTTCGCTGGGAGTATGCATATACTCCGACTGCAGGATCGCCTGAAGCTGAATTGTATGCACGTTTTCTCAAACCTCAGGATTGGTTAGGTTTAGAGGATTAATCAGTTTTCTTGATTAATCATATGGGTAGCAAGTTGGTAAAATGCATCATGTAGACTCTTTTTTAGCTCTGGGTGGTCAATGACATCATCCATTGCTAAGTCCATACAGTACATCCATTGATCACGCATTTGCTTATTAATAGTAAAGGGCAAGTGCCGTGCTCGTAACCGAGGGTGGCCGTATTTTGTTTCATAGAGTGCAGGACCGCCCATCCAACCTGATAAATATTCAAAAAACTTTTGCCTTATAGACAACATTGGCTGAGGATGAATTGTCAATAATTCCTTGGCCTTATCGTCATTTTGCATAATGTCGTAAAAACGATTGGTTAGTTTACGCACTCCTTGCTCCCCACCGATTAACACGTATGGAGTAACTTGCGCAACTTCTTGGTTTTTTTGTGGCGGGTTTTGAGTTAACTTTCCCAGCATAGTTGTTACAACGGATTTTAAATTCATGGATCAGTATTTAGTATTTGGTAACCCCATTGCCCAAAGCAAGTCACCACTTATTCACTCTATGTTTGCACAACAAACAGGGCAAGAGTTGCAATATGCACGTATGCTAGCAGTTAAAGAAGATTTTATTGAGCACTTGGAAACCTTCTTTAGCAATCCTTTGGCTCAAGGTTGTAATATAACCGCTCCTTTTAAAGAGTTGGCAGCACAGTGGGTTGATGAACTTTCATCTGGTGCGCAACTGGCAGGTGCGATCAATACGATTAAACGTCAGCCGAATGGACGTTTTTTTGGTGAAACTACAGATGGCCCTGGCCTAGTGCAAGATTTACTGCGCTTAGGGATAGCATTAAAAAATAAACGTATATTACTTTTAGGCGCGGGCGGGGCTGCACGTGGAGTACTCAAGCCCTTATTATCTGAGGAGCCTTCTCTACTTTTGGTTGCAAATCGTACCGCAGAAAAAGCACAAGTATTAGCTTCTTTGTTACCCTCGGAAATATTAGAGGGCTGTGGTTTTGATGCATTGACTTCTTATACTCAGCCTTTCGATCTAATCATAAACTCTACCTCGGCAAGTTTATCTGGTGACTTACCTGCTATTGCTGATTCTGTCATCGCTGCATCAGACTGTGTATACGATATGAGTTATAGCGATAAACCCACGGTATTTATGCAACACGCTAGTCTCTTAGGTGTCGAGAATGTTTATGATGGCTTGGGAATGCTGGTGGGGCAGGCGGCAGAAAGTTTTATTTTGTGGCGTGGTGTTCGCCCATTAGTTGAGCCTGTTATTCAAAGCTTAAGAGCTAATTTATGAATCAAGCAATTCAGATTTTAGATGGGGCTGTATATAAAGAAGATAAACAGTCGTTGGAAATTCAGGCTCTAAATAGTGGTCAACTTATTTACTGTTATATTAATGGAGCTGACACAAAGACCTTATTGAGTCTTTATGCCAACCATCAGTTTAATATTGAAGAGTTGCTTGAAACACTTATTGAAAATGAACAGATGGATAATGAAGGCCAAATTCATCTTCATATTGACCAATTTACTTAAACGACTTCTTTGAGATACTCATTTTTAAGTTTGACGTAATTTACTGCTGACTGACTTAAAAAGGCTGATTCACTCTCTTTTAGGGGTCTAACTTGTTTTACCGGGTTACCTACATATAAGTAACCTGACTCCAAGGTTTTATTAGGCGGCACTAAACTTCCGCCGCCAATAAACACATCATCCTGTACTACTGCGCCATCCATAATGATGGCGCCCATGCCCACTAAGATACGATTTCCTAAGGTACAACCATGTAACATGCACTTGTGCCCTACAGTGACATCTTCGCCAATAATTAAGGGAAAACCCTCAGGGTTGGATTCACTTACTCGTGTTACATGCAACACAGTTCCATCTTGAATATTACTGCGAGCACCTATCTTGATGTAGTTCACATCACCCCGAGCTGCAACAAGTGGCCAGATACTAACATCGTCAGCACATTCTACTTTTCCGACGATGACAGCGGATTCATCTATATAACAACTATCACTTATTGTTGGTTTGATGTTTTTATAACTTCGTAAAGACATACTTTTATCCTAATGACTTACTGTTCTTTTTCTAAAGTTTAGCAAAAACACATTCCATATTGCTGCTTTAAAAAGCAAATTAGCTCTAATTGTCGGATAAACCAGCACTTAAACAATAATTTTAAAAAAGGTGTTGCAAGTGATGAAGGCTTCTCTATAATGCGCCTCCTCGCTTGGGGACAGACTTGAAAGAGTCATTTAAGTCCAGAGGTTGAGTCGCTAGAAGACTGTACGTAAGTCAGGAAATTAGCGGGTTGTATAGAAAGGGTTTAAAATTTATTTTAAAAACTTTGTTGACAACGAAACCGGATAGCGTAATATGCGCGTCCCGCTTAAGAGGGTCTTCGGACAGCATCTAAAGCACGCTTCTACGGAAGCAGCCTATATGGCATGTTCTTTAACAATTAATAACAAGACAATCTGTGTGGACATTCACGAA
>NZ_LSNE01000003.1:601266-645173 GCF_001565895.1 Paraglaciecola hydrolytica | reverse complement strand
GAGAAAGGGTTTAAAATTTATTTTAAAAACTTTGTTGACAACGAAACCGGATAGCGTAATATGCGCGTCCCGCTTAAGAGGGTCTTCGGACATCATCTAAAGCACGCTTCTACGGAAGCAGCCTATATGGCATGTTCTTTAACAATTAATAACAAGACAATCTGTGTGGACATTCACGAGATGAGTGTTCACCAAAAAAATTCATGATTTAGTTATATTTAATTGAAGAGTTTGATCATGGCTCAGATTGAACGCTGGCGGCAGGCCTAACACATGCAAGTCGAACGGTAGCACAGAAGAGCTTGCTCTTTGGGTGACGAGTGGCGGACGGGTGAGTAATGCTTAGGAACATGCCTTTGCGTGGGGGATAACTATTGGAAACGATAGCTAATACCGCATGATGTCTACGGACCAAAGTGGGCTTCGGCTCACGCGCAGAGAGTGGCCTAAGCGAGATTAGCTTGTTGGTGAGGTAAAGGCTCACCAAGGCGACGATCTCTAGCTGTTCTGAGAGGAAGATCAGCCACACTGGAACTGAGACACGGTCCAGACTCCTACGGGAGGCAGCAGTGGGGAATATTGCACAATGGGGGCAACCCTGATGCAGCCATGCCGCGTGTGTGAAGAAGGCCTTCGGGTTGTAAAGCACTTTCAGTTGTGAGGAAAGTTTGGTGGTTAATACCCATCAGATGTGACGTTAGCAACAGAAGAAGGACCGGCTAACTCCGTGCCAGCAGCCGCGGTAATACGGAGGGTCCGAGCGTTAATCGGAATTACTGGGCGTAAAGCGCACGCAGGCGGTTTGTTAAGCTAGATGTGAAAGCCCCGGGCTCAACCTGGGAATTGCATTTAGAACTGGCAGGCTAGAGTCTTGGAGAGGGGAGTGGAATTCCAGGTGTAGCGGTGAAATGCGTAGATATCTGGAGGAACATCAGTGGCGAAGGCGACTCCCTGGCCAAAGACTGACGCTCATGTGCGAAAGTGTGGGTAGCGAACAGGATTAGATACCCTGGTAGTCCACACCGTAAACGATGTCTACTAGCTGTTTGTGAATTTAATTCGTGAGTAGCGGAGCTAACGCGATAAGTAGACCGCCTGGGGAGTACGGCCGCAAGGTTAAAACTCAAATGAATTGACGGGGGCCCGCACAAGCGGTGGAGCATGTGGTTTAATTCGATGCAACGCGAAGAACCTTACCTACTCTTGACATACTCAAAACTTTGCAGAGATGCATTGGTGCCTTCGGGAATTGAGATACAGGTGCTGCATGGCTGTCGTCAGCTCGTGTCGTGAGATGTTGGGTTAAGTCCCGCAACGAGCGCAACCCTTGTCCTTAGTTGCCAGCCTTAAGTTGGGCACTCTAAGGAGACTGCCGGTGACAAACCGGAGGAAGGTGGGGACGACGTCAAGTCATCATGGCCCTTACGAGTAGGGCTACACACGTGCTACAATGGCGCGTACAGAGGGAAGCGAAACAGCGATGTCAAGCGGATCCCTTAAAGCGCGTCGTAGTCCGGATCGGAGTCTGCAACTCGACTCCGTGAAGTCGGAATCGCTAGTAATCGCAAATCAGAATGTTGCGGTGAATACGTTCCCGGGCCTTGTACACACCGCCCGTCACACCATGGGAGTGGGTTGCAAAAGAAGTAGCTAGTCTAACCTTCGGGAGGACGGTTACCACTTTGTGATTCATGACTGGGGTGAAGTCGTAACAAGGTAACCCTAGGGGAACCTGGGGTTGGATCACCTCCTTACTATTACGGCGAACATTTGTTTCGTTGAGTGTTCACACAGATTGACTTGTTATTAGTAAAAGAACCGAGAGACCGTTTCTAAATGCCGCAGGCATAAGAAGGGGCTATAGCTCAGCTGGGAGAGCGCCTGCCTTGCACGCAGGAGGTCAGCAGTTCGATCCTGCTTAGCTCCACCAATTTAGGCTTGTAGCTCAGGTGGTTAGAGCGCACCCCTGATAAGGGTGAGGTCGGCAGTTCAAGTCTGCCCAAGCCTACCAAATCTCTTCTACTCTGCGTTATGTAGTTCGTCGTTTAGCAGGCTAAACGTCCTCACTACATGCCTTGATTAGAAAAGATTAAGACTCTCGGTAACAAGATTAAGTAGCCTTAATCAATACGTATTTAAGTAGTGCGAATTGATTAAGGTTTTTTAAACCTTAAATGTTCTTTAACAATTTGGAAAGCTGATAAAAAAGTAATCGAAACAAATAAGAGAAGCTCGAAAGAACTTACTCTATCTGACAAAGATTAGTACTTGTCACGCATGCAGAGCACAAATGCAATTTAGGCTTAGGTCTATGTTGAGAGTGTGTACGTCAAATAAAAGAAGGTTATTTGGGGTTGTATGGTTAAGTGACTAAGCGTATACGGTGGATGCCTAGGCAGTTAGAGGCGATGAAGGACGTGTAAGTCTGCGAAAAGCTGTGGGGAGCCGACAAAATGCTTTGATCCACAGATATCCGAATGGGGGAACCCAATCCTTAGGGATTATCATTAACTGAATACATAGGTTAATGAAGCTAACGAGGGGAACTGAAACATCTAAGTACCCTTAGGAAAAGAAATCAATTGAGATTCCCCTAGTAGCGGCGAGCGAACGGGGAACAGCCGAGTGTTTATGGGTTAGCAGAACAAGCTGGAAAGCTTGACGATACAGGGTGATAGTCCCGTATGTGAAGAACCATAGATGCCATATTAAGTAGGTCGGGACACGTGTTATCTTGACTGAAGATGGGGGGACCATCCTCCAAGGCTAAATACTCCTAACTGACCGATAGTGAACCAGTACCGTGAGGGAAAGGCGAAAAGAACCCCAGTGAGGGGAGTGAAATAGAACCTGAAACCGTATACGTACAAGCAGTAGGAGCAGACTTGTTCTGTGACTGCGTACCTTTTGTATAATGGGTCAGCGACTTATATTTAGTAGCAAGGTTAACCGAATAGGGGAGCCGTAGCGAAAGCGAGTGTTAACTGCGCGTTGAGTTGCTAGGTATAGACCCGAAACCCGGTGATCTAGCCATGGGCAGGTTGAAGGTTGAGTAACATCAACTGGAGGACCGAACCGACTAATGTTGAAAAATTAGCGGATGACTTGTGGCTGGGGGTGAAAGGCCAATCAAACCGGGAGATAGCTGGTTCTCCCCGAAAGCTATTTAGGTAGCGCCTCGGACGAATACCACAGGGGGTAGAGCACTGTTAAGGCTAGGGGGTCATCCCGACTTACCAACCCTTTGCAAACTCCGAATACCTGTGAGTACTATCCGGGAGACACACGGCGGGTGCTAACGTCCGTCGTGAAGAGGGAAACAACCCAGACCGCCAGCTAAGGTCCCAAAGTCATAGTTAAGTGGGAAACGATGTGGGAAGGCTAAGACAGCTAGGAGGTTGGCTTAGAAGCAGCCACCCTTTAAAGAAAGCGTAATAGCTCACTAGTCGAGTCGGCCTGCGCGGAAGATGTAACGGGGCTAAACTATGCACCGAAGCTGCGGATTCATCTTAGGATGAGTGGTAGGGGAGCGTTGTGTAAGTGGCTGAAGGTGAACCGAGAGGTTTGCTGGACATATCACAAGTGCGAATGCTGACATGAGTAACGATAATGGGGGTGAAAAACCCCCACGCCGGAAGACCAAGGTTTCCTGTCCCATGCTAATCAGGGCAGGGTAAGTCGGCCCCTAAGGCGAGGCAGAAATGCGTAGTCGATGGGAAACAGATTAATATTTCTGTACTTATATATTCAGTGATGGGGGGACGGAGAAAGTTATGCAAGCCTGGCGTTGGTTGTCCAGGTGAAAATGCGTAGGCTGGCGACTTAGGTAAATCCGGGTTGCTAAGGCCGAGACATGAGACGAGTCACTACGGTGACGAAGTTGCAAATACTCTGCTTCCAGGAAAAGCCTCTAAACTTATGAATATATGAACCGTACCCCAAACCGACACAGGTGGTCAGGTAGAGAATACTAAGGCGCTTGAGAGAACTCGGGTGAAGGAACTCGGCAAAATCGTACCGTAACTTCGGGAGAAGGTACGCCGCTTATTGTGATGGACTTTACGTCCTAAGCGATGGGCGGCCGCAGTGAAAAGGTGGCTGGAACTGTTTATTAAAAACACAGCACTGTGCTAAATCGAAAGATGACGTATACGGTGTGACGCCTGCCCGGTGCCGGAAGGTTAATTGATGGGGTTAGCGCAAGCGAAGCTCTTGATCGAAGCCCCGGTAAACGGCGGCCGTAACTATAACGGTCCTAAGGTAGCGAAATTCCTTGTCGGGTAAGTTCCGACCTGCACGAATGGCGTAATCATGGCCACGCTGTCTCCACCCGAGACTCAGTGAAATTGAAATCGCAGTGAAGATGCTGTGTACCCGCACCTAGACGGAAAGACCCCGTGAACCTTTACTATAGCTTGGCACTGAACATTGACCCTACATGTGTAGGATAGGTGGGAGACATTGAAGATGAGACGCCAGTCTTGTTGGAGTCGTCCTTGAAATACCACCCTTGTAGGTTTGATGTTCTAACATTGGTCCCTTATCGGGATTGTGGACAGTGTCTGGTGGGTAGTTTGACTGGGGCGGTCTCCTCCCAAAGCGTAACGGAGGAGCACGAAGGTTGGCTAATCCTGGTCGGACATCAGGAGGTTAGTGCAATGGCATAAGCCAGCTTAACTGCGAGACAGACACGTCGAGCAGGTACGAAAGTAGGTCATAGTGATCCGGTGGTTCTGAATGGAAGGGCCATCGCTCAACGGATAAAAGGTACTCCGGGGATAACAGGCTGATACCGCCCAAGAGTTCATATCGACGGCGGTGTTTGGCACCTCGATGTCGGCTCATCACATCCTGGGGCTGAAGTCGGTCCCAAGGGTATGGCTGTTCGCCATTTAAAGTGGTACGCGAGCTGGGTTTAGAACGTCGTGAGACAGTTCGGTCCCTATCTGGTGTGGGCGTTGGATGATTGAGGGGAGCTGCTCCTAGTACGAGAGGACCGGAGTGGACGAACCGCTGGTGTTCGGGTTGTCATGCCAATGGCATTGCCCGGTAGCTACGTTCGGAATCGATAACCGCTGAAAGCATCTAAGCGGGAAGCGAGCCCCAAGATGAGTCATCCCTGGCAATTTAATTGTCCTAAAGGGTTGTTGAAGACTACGACGTTGATAGGCAGGGTGTGGAAGTGTCGTAAGGCATTAAGCTAACCTGTACTAATTGCCCGTGAGACTTAACCATACAACGCCCAAATAAGTTTCTGCTGCACATAAGATGTGTAGCGTAAATTGACGAGTATGTAGACAAGTATTAAGACAGACAGAGTAAGACTAAGTGCTTCTTAGCCTCGATTACCGCACGCAAGTGCATCAGCTTTCGAAATTGTAACCAGTTTATGCCTGGCGGCCATAGCGATGCGGTACCACCTGATCCCATTCCGAACTCAGAAGTGAAACGCATTAGCGGCGATGGTAGTGTGGGGTCTCCCCATGTGAGAGTAGCACACCGCCAGGCTCCCAATTAGATTAAGCCCTTCATGATTATGAGGGGCTTTTTTCGTTTCTAATGGTCGCAAAACAACAGGCCTTTATTGAACTTGTTTAAGGTGACTTCATTCTAAGCGCTGCCGCGCAGAGCAAATCCCAAAGGGGAACCATACCCATAAAGTGTTATACAATACAGATTCTCGTAAATCATCTGGGTGTCATACTTCCCTGTAGCTGCCTCCAGCCTCGCATCCATGCGAGTCGTGCGCTCGGGCTGCGTTCCTAAAACAACCTCGCTTACCCCCATGTGAGAGTAGCACTCGGCTCTGGCATCCTGCTTCGCCCTACCTCCTGCATCCCTGCAGTCGACCGCCAGGCTCCCAATTATACCATCCCATCTTAATGGTGAATCACCAACCAATCCCGCGAGCACATATTGATAGTGAGTTTGGGATCGGTTATAAAATAAATCTAATGTGCGTACATGGAGTTAATTAAAACAGGAGTTTTATTAAATAATTAGATTTTCTGTTTATTCAGAGTGCTATTTACTTGTTTCAATTAGTTTTTCTTAGTTCTTCTAAGTTTTTTTATGCGTGTTTATTAATCTTAGTTTACACTTTGGTGAGTTTATAAACCGAGCACAATAATTGATGAATGCCAAAGAATATGCCATTAATGCCGATGATATTTTTGTTCTACCTGAAGCGGTAGTAAAAATTAAGCAGTTAATCGATGATGAAACTGCCTCGATGTATGAAATTGCCGAAATTATTAACTATGATCCTGCCATCATGGCTCAGGTATTAAAGATTTCGAACAGTGCATTGTATAAATTTCCTAATACCATCACTACTGTCAGTAAAGCTATCCAAGTCATTGGTACGAGGTCTGTTTATGATCTTGTATTGGCTTATGGCGTAGCCAATGCGTTTAAAAGCATAGAGCCTGATGTAATAGATTTAGAACGCTTTTGGGAACGAGGGGTGAGTTGTGGCTTGCTTGCTAAATATTTTGCAGAAGAATTGGGTATTAAAGAGCCGGAGCGACTCTTTGTTTGCGGGTTGCTCCACAATTTAGGTGAGTTAGTGATGGTTAAACTTAATCCTGACGTTGCACGTGCTTGTGCCAAGATTGATGCGGATACTAAGCCCTTAACGTTGGAGTTGGCCAACCTTAAGTTTAGTTATGCAGATATTTCGGCTGAATTGATGACGCTGTGGGGCTTACCAGTAGAAATATATCAACCAATTAAGCGAGTTCATGTGGATATAGCAACGGCTTTAAGTCGTGAAGATCAGATCTTGCAACTGAGTTACTTGCTTTCAGTAAATAATGTTTTTAAAGAGTTTTATTCCGCCAAAGAGGGGCTTGAGAGCCAACATTATGAATCTTTAGGTTTAGATTTAGAACAGATTGATAATGCATTAGATTTCACAAACTTACAGTTAATCAGTGCTTTAGCTTTATTTAGTCCGTCGTCTTTTTCAATGTATTGAGTTATTTGGTTAGGGCAAACAAAGGCAGCCCTAACGTTATCATCTACTAATCGAATACGGTAACACTTTGTCGGCTTATCGCGATTAATCGTCCTCTAGCATCCCAAATATCCGCCTCGGTATTGGCATAACCATCTGAGGCATGGCGTGTTGAGGCTTGATAAGCAAACCAGTCATCTGCTTTAAAATCATGATGGGGATAAATAAACTCCAAATTCCAGCTCATGGTGCTGGCAGGCGCAGGCCAACGTAATGTCTGCAATACTGTCGGAGGCCATACATCAATTAAAGCAACTAAATGGGCATCTGTAAGGGTTCTTGGGGATTTTTTTAATCGCATCCAGCCGTGAAGCTCACTTGTTTTACTGCCAGTAAATGGCCAGCCTCCTACATTTTTGGCTATTTCGATATGCCGCATAAAACGTGGCGTGATCTTGGGGATCATGGGCATAAAACTAGCTTTAGTTGGCAATGCCATGGCGTGGCTTTGTTGATTAGCGATGTTGACTTTAGACGTTCTGTTTATTCCAAAGCTGGCTAGTGTCGCTAAGCACACTTTGCCATGCTGCACTATTTGTCCTTGTAGTTGTGAGGTGTTTTTTCCTTCTCTTAATAATTCAATATTAATAACAAAAGGTACGTCGGGCTCAATCGGTCCGATAAAACTGGTATTAAGTGTTCTAAGTTGTTTTTCAGGTGTAAGCAACTGACGCATGGCGCTATAAACTAAAGAAGCGGAAATGCCACCGTAGATCGTTCGTCCTTGTGCCCAAGTGTCAGGCACACTCAAGGTTGCGCTATTTTGCCCAGTACTAAGCTGTTCTTTAACCATATCAAAAAGTAAATCTATGTGCATTAGAGTGTCGTTATCAATCAATTTGACTTGTTATAGCAGTTAATTGACAGGTCTGTCCAGTAAGGTGGTTTGAACAAGACGAGTTAATTAACGGCTATTGACTAGCATTATAAGCAGGTATAACTGCTTGTTATAGTTACAAAAAATTAACAAAGTTGCTTGTTTTTTAGCAAGTTAAAGACATACCATAAGCATCAATCGGTACTTATCTGTGTCGGTAATAACTCAGAGGCAATACGATGGAACATCCCAGAGTAGTAGAACCAACCACTGCAAAAACCGAGTCTAACGCTTATCGAAATTATGTATTGTTTATACTGACATTGGTGTATGCCTTCAATTTCATTGATAGACAAATTATCGGTATTTTGTCGCCGTTTATTAAAGCGGATTTAGGTTTGGATGATGCCCAGTTGGGTTGGCTCAAGGGGATTTATTTTGCCTTGCTATATACCGTGTTGGGTATTCCTCTTGCATGGTTAGCCGATCGTTACAATCGGGTCAACATCATTGGTATTTCGCTTACCTTGTGGAGTGGTTTTACGGCTTTATCTGGAATGGCCACTAACTTCACTCAACTTGCCATCGCTCGCATAGGAGTTGGTATAGGTGAGGCTGGCGGCAGCCCTCCTTCACATTCGATTATTTCTGATTTATTTCCCAAAGAAAAAAGGGCGGGTGCTCTGTCAATATATTCTCTAGGCATTCCTTTTGGCATCATGCTGGCATTTTTTGCTTCAGCATTTTTTCTTAAAGGTGGTAGTGCCGACTGGCGTATTGTGATGATAGCTGTTGGTTTACCTGGTGTGTTGCTGGCTATTTTATTGAAATTTACCGTACGCGAACCCGTGCGCAGTGGCAATATGCAGTCGCAAGCGGGACAGGCTAAATCATGGGCGTCAATTAAAACGCTACTGAGTATTAAAAGTTGGTGGGGCATGTGCTTAGCCATATCTTTTGGCTCTTTTGGTAATTATGCGGTTTCGACATGGATGATCGATTTTTATGTACGCGCACACGCTGGTTTGGATGTAACCTCCTTATTGATTACTATCGGTATTATTAATGGTACTGCCTATGCCGGTGGAGTCTGGTTAGGTGGTGTACTGGTAGATAAATGGGGTAAAACCAATCGAGGCGCTTACGGACTCGTGCCTGGTTTTGCTATGTTGATAGGCGCTCCGGCTTATTACATTTCGTTGCATGTCGGCTCACTAAATACTTCAATCGCATTGTTAGCCCTTTTATTAGTTACTAGTGGTACCTATTTAGGACCTTCGTTTGCCTTGGCTCAAACACTTGCACCGATAAAAGTAAGGGCCATGTCTACTGCTTTGTTTTTCTTTGTGTTAAATATCATTGCTTTAGGAGGCGGCCCCACTTTTATAGGGGTTTTAAGCCAAGCATTAACGGATGAGTATGGCCAAATTCAAGCTCTTCGTTTGTCATTATCATGGTTGGCAGTGCCTTATGCACTGTCGATACTGGCGTTTTTCTGGACTGCTCGGCAGATACCTCGCGACTGGGATGCGGCAGAAGCTCGAAACGCCTGAATTATCTAAAGGATGATAGTTTGTCTGATATGAAAAAAGTGGCTGTGCATTTTGCCCATGCTAATGGTTTCCCGGCTGCAAGCTACCAGCAGTTGTTTAGTGCTTTACCTTCTGAATTTGAAATATTTGCACTGAGTCAATTTGGTCATAATCCCCGTTTTCCGGTAAATAAAAATTTGGCGAACTTGGTGGAAGAATTATTAGAGTACCTGCAACATTTCGTAAAAAAGCCTATTTATGCGGTAGGTCATTCAATGGGCGCATTAGTGTCTTACATGGCGGCTTGTGAAGCACCTCAGTTGTTTAAAGGTGTGATCATGTTAGATCCACCAATTGCTTCGGGTCTCGCGAGTTGGTTATTTAAACTGGCCAAATTCAGCCCATTAATTGATAAAGTGTCACCTGCCGGTAAATCGGCAGTGCGCTGTCAGTCTTGGCCCTTAGACAGCAATTTGGTGGAGTATTTTAACACAAAAGGTTTATTCAAAAACTTTCAAGCAGAATGTATCGCTGATTATGTAAAGGCCGCGACAACCATTAAGGATGGCCGTCAGGTATTAAGCTTTGATGCCGCAGTTGAAACCGAAATATTTCGCAATGTGCCGGATAATATTCATCAATATTATGGCCGTATGCAAGTACCTAGTTGTCTGATTACAGCAGAAAATAGCCAAGTTTGTGTGCCATCTAATTTAAATCACTTTGTTAAAAATACCCAGATTGAACATTTGATGGTAGCGGATTGCGGCCATATGTTTCCACTTGAAAAACCTAATGATGTCGCGAATTTAATCAAACAAAAAATTGGTGAGTGGGAGAGTATTAATTAATAAAAAAGGTTGCTAAAAGCAACCTTTTTAGGATGGGAGCGTGGCTTTTAGTAGCCTACAGGTAGACCGAGCATTTCGCGAGTCACCAGTACGACGCCTTTATCGGTTACTCTAAAACCCCGTGCAACATCATCGGCTTTACTGTGCCCAATCACAGTACCTTCAGGCACCACACAACCACGATCAACAATTGCTTTGCGAATTCGGCAATTACGCATGACTTCCACATCGGGCAATAATACCGAGTCTTCTACTTCGCTATAAGAATGCACTCTGACGTTTGAAAAACAAATACTACGTCGCACTGTAGCACCCGAAATAATACAGCCTCCCGACACTACAGAATTAATCGCTGTGCCGCGGCGGTTGTCCTCTTCCCACACAAATTTAGCTGGCGGTAATTGTTCCTGATAAGTCCAAATAGGCCATTTTTTATCGTAAAGATTTAATGCTGGAACTGGGGCAACAAGTTCCATATTTGCTTGCCAGAATGAATCTAAAGTTCCAACGTCACGCCAATAAGCTTGCGAGTCACCATCGTTGGTAAAAGGGAATGCGTAAACCGGATGGTCTTTGATAATCGAAGGAATGATGTCTTTGCCAAAATCACGTTCGGAGCCAGACTTTTCCGCGTCCTTTTTTAATTGCTCAAATAAAAAGTCGGTATCAAATACATAGTTACCCATAGAGGCTAAACACTTAGTGGGATCATTAGGCAGCGGTGTAGGGTGAGCTGGTTTTTCTTCAAAACCGATGATCTTATAATTTTCATCCACCGACATAACACCAAATTGTCCGGCAGCTTCTTCAATGGGGACTGGCATGCAGCTAACTGTCATTTTAGCGCCAGACTCTGCATGTTTGGCAATTAAACTGCCGTAATCCATACGATAAATATGGTCTCCAGAGAGCACCATAACGTATTTTGGTACTTCATCTCGAATAATGTCGATGTTCTGAAACACTGCGTCGGCTGTGCCTTCGTACCAGTTATCAGAAAAACGTTGTGACGCTGGCAATATCTCTACTGATTCGCCTAATTCTTTTTTGAAATGTCCCCAACCTCTAACCAGGTGGCGGATCAAAGAGTGAGATTTGTACTGGGTGACTACCCCAATCCGGCGAATCCCGGAATTAACACAGTTAGATAAAGGGAAATCGATAATGCGGAATTTACCACCAAAATATAAGGCGGGTTTGGCGCGCCAGTTAGTGAGTTCATATAATCTTGAGCCTCTACCTCCGGCCAGAATAAGCGCATAAGTATCACGAGTTAAGTTACTGATATAACGAGACGGTTTTTCTACCATATGACGAACTCCATTTTAAAATGTCATCAATTAACTGATTCTTTTAGCTACAAAAAATTCTAACTGCTTAACGTTATTTTGTGACCGCGGTAAACGAAACACTAGCCTAAATTAATTTTAATTGACAGTATAATTCGTCGGCAGATTCAAATAACGTTAGTTGTCAGACCATCAATGTAAATTGTTTTACAATTTGTAATAAGTAATTAACAAGCAGGAGTAACACATGCTAAAAGTGGCAATCCTTGCCTATGATCAACTGGCGATGTTTGAGTTTTCTTGCGCACTAGAATTATTTGCTTTATCTAGACCAGAATATAACAACTGGTACCAGAGCGAGGTAGTTACATTTGAGTCCGGTTCATTACATGCTACTGGTGCCCTGCAAATTATTGCACGCCAAGTCCACAGTCTGAACGATTATGACCTATTGGTTATACCTGGTTGGCGCACACAAACTAAACATGTTAACGCTAGACTTGCCTGTGAAATTAGCGCTTTTTCTGCACAAGGTAAACGCATCATCAGTTTTTGTTCTGGCGCGTTTTTACTCGCACAGCTTGGCCTCTTACAAGGTAAACTCGCAACCACTCATTGGCGTTATGCCGAGTTGTTTCGCCAACGATTTAGCCAAGTTAATTTTGTCGAGGATGTACTTTACACTCAGGATGGCAATATAAGCTGTTCGGCCGGCAGTGCAGCGGCACTGGATTTAGGTTTAGAGGTCATTCGTCAAGATTTCGGTCATGTTATTGCCAATCAAGTTGCTCGGCGTTTAGTAATATCTCCTCATCGTAGTGGTGGGCAAGCCCAATATATTGAGACACCGATAGCTAAACAAGGGGGGATTTTTGCTGCGACTTTGGATTGGGCGATAAACCATCTGCATATGGCGTTAGAGGTTGATGAATTGGCGCGTAAGGCGAATATGTCTCGACGTAGTTTTGATCGACGTTTTAGAGAGGCTTTAGGCACCAGCCCTAAAGTATGGTTGAACCAACAGAGGATTAATCTGGCTAAACAGTTGTTAGAAACTGAACAACTGAATATTGAACAACTGGCGGCAAAAGTAGGTTTCGACAGTGGGATTACCTTACGTTTTAATTTTAATAAATATGTGGGCATAGCCCCTAGCCAGTATCAACGGCAGTTCAGTCGTCAAACTTGAGTAAATCAATAAGCTGTGCGTTAATGAGATGTTAACGAAGAGTGGATTTTGACTATTTGAGGACAGAGTCATGGCGAGCTTAAAAAAAGCATTGGTATTAGTGGCAGCAATCCTATTGGGTTTAGTAGTGATTGGTTTTCTTTTACCCTCAGATTATAAGGTACAACGTTCAATTGTTATCAGTGCGCCTTCAGCTAAAATATTTCCTCATTTAGCTGACTTAAAAAAATGGCAGGATTGGGGTGTGTGGTTTAAACGTGATCCTAATATGAGTATCGAATATTCAGGTGATGACGGGCAGATTGGTATGACTTCGCGTTGGACTAGTGCAACTCAAGGCAATGGTGAAATGACCATTATTGCTCTTGAGGATAATCGCCGATTGATTTATTCCCTAAGCTTTCCCGAAATGCCAAATCCTTCAACCGGCGAGTTTTTGCTTAAGCAAGTCGAAGGAGGTACAGAAGTACAGTGGATGGATTATGGTGATGTGGGCATGAATCCTATCAATCATTATTTTGCCTTTTTGATGGATTATATGCTTGGACCTGATTTTGAAATGGGTTTAGATAATTTAAAAATGATAAGTGAAGCGTCGTTGTAAATAGGCTTTTAGATTTTGCGCATCAAAAATTACTCATGCATATGCAATTAATGTATTGAATTATATGAAATATTAAGTAAAAAGTGATTATAATACTAAGCTGATAATAGTGAAAATAACTATGCACGGGGTAAGTGATGAGTCGCTTTTCAGTCCACGGGACAGTCAATCTCGATATTACAGACAGTATATTAGTAGTTGAAGGTCGTGGCCCATGGAACAAAGAGTCGGTGATTCAAGGTGACAAGTCAGTCGCTCCGCTTCTTCAAAAATTATTGGGTAAGCCATGGGGGGTATTAGTCACGTTGTATGGTGAGCCAATTTATGTACCTGAAGCCGCCACTATCTTATCTAAAACTATCAAGAGTCAAAAAAAGTTAGGGCGAGTGGCGACCGCCGTTATTGTCGTTGAATCTCAATCCCCTGAGTTTGCCAAAACTCACTTAGCTCAGATTTATCAAAATGCCGGAGAACCTGTGCGTTTTTTTAATGAACATGAGCAAGCAAAGTGGTGGTTAGTGCAACAAATCAGTCAGCAAACCAAGGTGCACAGCTAACACCCTTCCTTACTATTTTGTGGAACTCATAGCCTGAGCTACCTTTGACTGCGAACTTCGACCTAGTTGCGCCATGATATGTTGTCCTGCATTAACGAGTTTGGCTAAATCCACTCCAGTTTCAATACCCATGCCATTGAGCATGTAAATCACATCTTCGGTGGCAACATTACCCGCTGCACCTTTGGCATAAGGGCAGCCGCCCAAGCCAGCCACCGAACTATCAATCACACTAATACCATGCTGCAAAGCGATGAGGATATTGGCAAGAGCTTGGCCATAGGTATCATGAAAGTGTACAGCCAGCTTATCCACAGAAATGTGATTCATCAGTTTTTCCAGTAACTGCGCGGTTTTTACAGGAGTACCTACACCCACAGTGTCGCCGAGAGATACTTCGTAACAACCCATAGTTAACATCTGTTGTGTTACTTGCGCTACTTTATCTGGGCTAATTTCGCCCTCATAAGGGCAACCCAGCACACAGGAAACATAGCCTCTGACTTTTAATCCTGCGGCCGAGGCTTTTTCAATAACCGGCTCAAAACGTTGTAAACTTTCTGCAATGGAGCAATTGATATTGCGCAGCGAAAAGGTTTCTGAGGCCGCACCAAAGATTGCGACTTCATCAACATTTGCAGTTAAAGCGGCTTCCAGTCCTTGCATATTGGGTGTTAACGCAGAATAAACTACGCCACTTTGTTTAGTTAATTGCTGAAACAAAGTGAGGCTATCGGCCATTTGTGGCACCCATTTTGGTGAGACAAAACTACCTGCTTCGATGTGTTTTAAGCCAGCATTGGCAAGTTCAGCAATTAGTTGTAACTTGGCACTTAAAGCGATGATCTGTGACTCATTTTGTAGACCATCACGTGGGCCTACTTCCACTATTTTTACCTGAGACGGCAGCATTTAGTTAGCCTCTTTTTTAGCTGGCGTTTGAGGACTAAATGCCAATAACTCTGCGCCACCATCAACCAGTTGACCTACTGCATAATAAAACTCTGTGACTTTTCCAGCTTCACTGGCTTTAATGGCATGTTCCATTTTCATCGCTTCAATCACGATTAAGCTCTGTCCAGCGGCTACCATTTCATTAGCATCAACTAAAATTGCCACCACAGTGCCATTCATCGGTGCAGCAAAATTAGCGACTTGGTTTGATTCATCGTTTAAGCCAAGGTCAGCTCGGATCTCATTTACACGCACTACGCCTTGTGGGCTAAAGAGTGAAAATCCTTGGTGATTGTTTGCCACTGTTATCCGAGTTTTGTGCCCATTAATCGTGCTGAGCAGTTGTTGTCCGTCAAAACTCGCTGTACATATAAAACTATGTTGCTGGTACAGCACTTCAAACTGGGTTGTTCGTCCTTGTTCGATACGTTTAACTTTAACCTGATGGTTTTGACCATTGATGTTGATATCAATAGTTTGCTGATGTAACTCATTAGCACGCCAACCACTATTTTGTTGCCAAGGAGAAAAGGGATCACTCTGTTGTGATGGGGCGAGTTCATCTTGCTTCAACATCAATACCAAGGCGGCCATAGGCACAACACGGCTGAGCTCAGGTTGAATATCAACAAATAAGTGCTGCTGGTGTTTTTCAATAAAACCTGTATCGATGTCAGCTTGTTTAAAAGCGTCGCAGCTTACTAAATTATATAAAAATTCGAGGTTAGTACTGAGCCCTTCAACATGAAATTCGCTCAGTGCGCGGGTCATCCTGCTCAAGGCTTTGTCGCGGTTTTCATCCCATACAATGAGTTTTGCCAACATAGGGTCGTAATAAACCGAGACGTCGTCACCTTCGACTATGCCGGTATCTATTCTTAGATATTCCGATTCTTCCGGCATTTGCAGTAGTTGAATACGGCCAGTAGAGGGTAAAAATTCATTGTTAGGATCTTCAGCATAAATACGCGCTTCAAATGCATGACCTTTGATGCTCAATTGTTGTTGGGTCAATGGCAAGGGCTCGCCATTAGCCACTCTTAATTGCCATTCAACTAAATCCTGCCCAGTAATCATCTCCGTTACGGGATGTTCGACCTGCAAGCGGGTATTCATCTCCATAAAATAAAAGCTGCCATCTACATCTAATAAAAATTCTACCGTACCCGCCCCAACATAGTTTATGGCTTTGGCCGCGGTGAGTGCTGCTTCGCCCATTTGCTGGCGTAAACTGCCATCTAAGCCTGGGGCAGGGGCTTCTTCAATGACTTTTTGATGACGACGTTGGACTGAACAATCCCGTTCAAACAAATACACCCCATTGCCATGACTGTCACAAAACACCTGAATTTCCACGTGACGTGGCTGTGTGAGGTATTTTTCAACTAACATTAGCTCATCGTTAAAACTCGACATAGCTTCACGTTTGGCGGCATCCAGTGCGTCAGTAAACTCACTGGCTTGCCATACTTGGCGCATACCTTTACCACCACCGCCCGCTGCCGCTTTGAGCAAGACCGGATAACCCATCTTATCCGCCTCTGCTTGTAAAATTTCAGCTGACTGCTCATCGCCATGGTAGCCAGGTACCAGAGGGACATTGGCTTGCTGCATGATATGTTTAGCGGCTGACTTGGAGCCCATGGCTTCAATTGCGCCGATGGGTGGCCCTACAAAGACAATGTTATTTTGCGCACATAAACCGGCAAATCTGGCGTTTTCAGATAAAAATCCATAACCCGGATGAATAGCATCAGCACCGACTTTAAGGGCGATAGTGATGATCTTTGCAGCATTTAAGTAACTGAGTTTGGCAGGTGATTCACCCAAATAAACCGCTTCGTCGGCGAGTCTGACATGTAAGGCAGTTTGGTCGGCATCAGAATAAACCGCAACAGTACGAATACCCATGCGTTTTGCGGTTTTTATCACTCGGCATGCGATTTCGCCGCGGTTGGCAATCAGTAATTTAGTGATCATAGTTAGCCCTTAATCCAGTTAGCGGGGCGTTTTTGTAAAAAGGCTTGCAGGCCTTCTTGCCCTTCTGATGAGACACGAATGTGGGCAATTTCTTCGCAGGTCAGATGGATCAAATCAGCATCAATAACCCGGTTTTGCACCTTAAAAATCAGTTTTTTTGCTGCACTAACTGCTTTAGGTGAGTTACGCAGAATATGCTCGATAAGGGCAGCGATAGTGCTATCGAGTTCTTCTTCGGTAACCGCTTCACTTAATAAACCTAAACGTCTCGCACGGCGCGCTGAAAATACCTCTGCTGTAGCAAAGTAACGTCGGGCTGCTCTTGCACCTATGGCATCAATCACATAGGGACTAATGGTGGCAGGCACTAAACCAATTTTGACTTCGCTCAAACAAAACTTACTTAACCTGCTACCAACTGCCATATCACAACAGGCTATCAGTCCAACTGCGCCACCAAAGGCGGCACCTTGCACGCGAGCAATAGTGGGTTTGCTTAAGTTATTTAAAATCGCCAGCATCTCGGCCAGTGATTTAGCGTCGGCGAGGTTTTCGTCAAAACTATAATTAGCCATGGCCTGCATCCAGTTAAGATCAGCCCCCGCGCTAAAACTTTTGCCATTGGCGGCTAATATCACCCCACGCACTGTTTCGTCTTGATCCAGACGTTTAAATACTGTGGTCAAGGTGCTAATCAAAGCCGCGTCAAAAGCGTTATGTATGTCAGGACGGTTGAGGGTCACTGTGGCAATACCTTGCTCATCAATGGCGAGTAACAGACCTTTATAATCGTTATTCATTACGTTCTGCTCCCTACATTCTGCTTTTTACATTCTAAAGATGCCAAAACGGGTATCCTCGATAGGTTTGTTTAAACTGGCGGAAATACATAGACCAAGTACTTCGCGGGTATCGGCTGGGTCGATTACGCCGTCATCCCACAATCTGGCAGAAGCAAAATACGGGTGGCCTTGAGTTTCGTAGGTATCAATAATGGGTTGTTTAAACGCTTGTTCAGCCTCTTTGCTCCAGTCTTCTTTGGCACGTTCTTTTTGTTCACGTTTAACTTGCGCTAGTACACCAGCGGCTTGTTCGCCGCCCATCACTGAAATTCGCGCATTGGGCCACATAAACAAAAAGCGCGGATCGTAAGCTCGGCCACACATGCCGTAATTACCCGCACCAAAACTGCCACCAATCAAAATCGTAAATTTAGGCACTTTGGCACAAGCCACAGCCGTCACCATTTTAGCGCCATGTTTAGCGATGCCACCGGCTTCGTATTGTTTACCGACCATAAAACCAGTGATGTTTTGTAAAAACACTAGGGGGATTTTGCGCTGTGCGCAGAGCTCAATAAAGTGTGCGCCTTTTTGCGCCGACTCTGAAAACAAAATGCCATTATTGGCCACTATGCCAACGGGATAACCAAAAATACGCGCAAATCCGCAGATAAGCGTAGTGCCATAGAGGGCTTTAAATTCATCAAATTCTGAGGCATCCACCACGCGGGCTATCACTTCTCTGACATCATAAGATTTGCGGGTATCTTTGGGGATCAAACCGTAAATTTCTTCACTGGCATAGGCTGGCGCAACCGGCTCACGAATATCCATATCAATTTTTTTATGGCGATTGAGTCGAGCGATGGCATCACGAGCAATTTGTAAGGCGTGATGGTCATTATTGGCAAGATGATCAACCACTCCTGAGGTACGGCAATGTACATCACCTCCGCCAAGCTCTTCGGCGGTGACCACTTCGCCGGTGGCGGCTTTAACCAACGGTGGACCACCTAAAAAGATCGTCGCCTGATTTTTAACAATAATGGACTCGTCTGCCATGGCAGGCACATAAGCCCCGCCAGCAGTACAGGAGCCCATGACTACCGCGATTTGCGGAATGTTTTGTGCGGATAAATTGGCTTGATTAAAAAATATGCGACCAAAGTGCTCTCGATCTGGAAACACTTCATCTTGTCTGGGTAAGTTAGCACCGCCCGAGTCCACTAAATAGATACAAGGCAAGTTGTTTTGCTCGGCGATGGTTTGTGCACGTAAGTGTTTTTTCACCGTTAGTGGGTAATAAGTACCACCTTTTACCGTGGCATCATTGGCCACTATGATGCACTCAACGCCGGATACTCGGCCAATACCCGCAATCACGCCTGCCGCCGGAACAGCTTCTTCGTATACTTCATAGGCGGCGAGTTGTGATAATTCTAAGAAGGCTGAGCCAGGATCAAGTAATTGATTGATCCGTTCTCGGGGTAGGAGCTTGCCACGTGCGGTATGACGTTGATTGGCTTTCTCGCCACCACCCAACTTGATTTCAGCTATCTTACTTTTAAGATCATCAACCTGACTTTGCATATGTGCAGCATTGTCGGCAAAGTCCTGACTTTTAACATTTATTTTAGAAATTAATGTTGGCATCTGAGTTTACCTTAAGCAGATTCTTTAAATAATTCACGGCCGATCAACATGCGGCGAATTTCTGAGGTGCCGGCACCAATTTCATAGAGTTTGGCGTCGCGTAATAAACGTCCAGCTGGAAACTCGTTGATATAACCATTGCCACCTAACAACTGAATGGCATCCAGAGCCATTTTAGTGGCCAACTCGGCGGAATAGAGGATAGCACCGGCCGCATCTTTACGGGCAGTTTCACCACGGTCACAGGCTCTGGCTACCGCATAAACATAAGCTCTAGCGGCGTTCATCTGGGTATACATATCCGCAACTTTACCCTGCACCAATTGGAATTCGCCAATCGATTGACCAAACTGTTTGCGGTCGTGAATATATGGCACTACCAAATCCATACAGGCTTGCATGATGCCTAATGGTCCGCCGGATAACACCACTCGCTCATAATCCAGCCCGCTCATTAATACTTTAACGCCGCCACCTTCTTGGCCAAGAATATTTTCAGCTGGCACTTTGCAGTCAATAAACACTAATTCACAAGTGTTGGATGAGCGCATGCCGAGTTTGTCGAGTTTTTGCGCCTGACTAAAACCCGGAGTACCACGCTCGACAATAAAAGCCGTCATGCCTTTGGCTCCGGCACTCACATCGGTTTTGGCATAGACCACAAAGGTATGGGCATCTGGGCCATTGGTGATCCACATTTTGTTGCCGTTAAGGACATAATGCTCCCCCTGTTTATCAGCGTGAAGTTTCATGCTGACCACATCAGAACCCGCGTTAGGTTCACTCATGGCTAGGGCGCCAATATGTTCGCCACTGACAAGCTTAGGTAAATACTTTTGTTTTTGTGCCTCAGTGCCATTTTTATGGATTTGATTTACGCATAAATTGGAGTGGGCACCGTAACTCAAACCTACACCGGCAGAGGCGCGGCTGACTTCTTCCATCGCCACCACATGGGCTAAATAACCCATATTCGAGCCACCGTATTGCTCAGCTACCGTCACCCCTAACAAACCCATCTCACCTAACTTGGGCCACAATGTATTAGGAAAAGCATTGTCTTTATCCGCTTGTTCGGCAAGGGGCGCGATTTCATTTTTGGCAAAGTGATAAACGTGCTCACGCAACATATCGATATCTTCACCAAGCGCAAAATTTAAGCTAGGGTAGGGTAAGTTCATGCTGATTTTCCTTGAGTTAAGGCGGCTAATTCTTCTTTACAGCGACTTTCAACTTCGTCTAATTCATTCATTAACATTTGAATGTCTTCTAACTGTTGCAACATGTGCTGACGTTTTTGCTCGGTCATTAACAACATGGCTTCAAGTTGGACTCGTGAGTTTTGATGGCTGTCATATAAGTCGAATAGTGTTTTTGTTTCGGCTAAAGAAAAGCCTAGTCGTTTTCCGCGTAAAATCAGCTTTAAACGTACTTTATCTTTTTTGCCATAAATACGATTTTGACCTTGGCGATCGGGATTGAGTAAACCTTGTTCTTCGTAAAATCGAATCGAACGAGGGGTGATATCCAGGGTTTTGGCCAGTTCGCCAATGCTAAAAGTTTGTTTAGTCATTTCTACTCGAGCATGTATAGAAGTAATAAAATTGTAAATTCACTTTACGTTTACGTAAAGTGAAAGTAAAGGTAAAGTATGCCTCTGTTTAGGTCAAGTTGTGGGTTTAACTTGTGCAAACTGGGGCATTATAAAGTGTGCAATTTCCTATACACTGCAGGTCTAGAGTAATTAAAATATGGGTATTCGAGATTCGATCCCGAAAGTTGAGGAAACATTATGTCAAATAATTCAGTTGTCATCGTAGCCGCTAAACGCACACCTATGGGTGGGTTTATGGGGTCTTTATCCGCACTCTCCGCCACGACTTTGGGGGCGGAAGTATTAAAAGCCACTCTGAGTAGTGCAACGAGTGACGATGCTCAGTTGGTTGCAGTAAACCAATCTGTTGATGAGGTCATCATGGGCTGTGTACTACCGGCGGGATTGGGCCAGTCTCCAGCACGCCAAGCTGCCATCGCCGCAGGTTTACCTCTGAGTAGTGGTGTGATTACCATCAACAAAGTTTGCGGTTCAGGTATGAAAGCAGTGATGTTGGCCCATGATCTAATCAGCGCTGGCTCAGTGCAAAGTGTACTTGCTGGTGGTATGGAAAGCATGAGTAATGCACCTTATCTTTTACCTAAAGCTCGTGCTGGTTATCGCATGGGGCACGGCCAAGTACTAGATCACATGATGTTAGATGGCCTTGAAAATGCCTATGATGGTAAAGCTATGGGCTGTTTTGCTCAGGCCACCGCTGATGCAGAAGGTATTGATCGTAAACAAATGGATGACTTTGCTTTAAGTAGTTTAAGCAAAGCCAATGAAGCGACAGCAAGCGGTGCTTTTAGTGCGGAAATCTGTACGCTTACCGTTAGTACCCGCCAGGGTGACATACTCGTAAGTGATGATGATGGCCCCAAAAGCGCCAAACCCGAAAAAATTCCTAGTCTAAAACCAGCCTTTACCAAAGATGGTACTGTAACGGCCGCTAATTCTAGTTCTATTTCAGATGGTGCAGCAGCCTTGTTAGTGATGTCTGCGCAGCGTGCAACTGAGCTTGGTTTAAAGCCTCTTGCGCGCTTAGTTGCACATAGCTCTCACGCCATTGAGCCTGAAAACTTTACGGTGGCTCCGGTTGGCGCCATGCAAAAGCTACTGACTAAAACGGGCTGGAACAAAGAGGAAGTGGATCTTTTTGAAATCAACGAGGCCTTTGCCATGGTTACCATGTTAGCCATTAATAAGCTGGAGTTGGATCCTGCTAAGGTCAATATCAACGGTGGCGCTTGTGCCTTAGGTCATCCAATTGGCGCATCGGGTGCCCGTATTTTGGTAACGTTGTTACATGCCCTTAAGTATCAAAATTTGTCCAAAGGCATTGCGGCTATCTGTATTGGTGGTGGCGAAGCGACAGCGATTGCGGTAGAAATGTGTTAAACAAAATTGAAGCCTAGGTAAGTTATGCAACGTTTGATATTAGGTATGTTACTTATGGTTGGCCAGAGCATTAATCCATTGGCGGCAGTGCCTGTCGAGTATGTAGCGGTTAAAAGTAATGTTGCCTATTCTGCTGTCACCGCCTTGGAATACGCTATGCCTGACGACACTGTGAGTTATGGCGCTGATCCTTTGCAAACCGCGAGTATCTGGTTTGCCAAGGGACCCTTTGCTCGTGAATCAAAGCTGGTGGTATTAGTACATGGCGGTTGTTGGCTTAATGCTTATGATATCAAACACACTTATGCTTTAAGCACGGCTTTGGCACAAGCGGGTTATGCCGTTTGGTCGCTGGAATACCGCCGCACCGGTGATGCGGGTGGTGGTTGGCCGGGTAGTTTAAATGATGTGGAAGCAGGCATTCAGCGCCTTACGTCTTATGCGCCTAAGTCATTCTATTTTGAAAATACGGTAGTAATTGGCCATTCTGCTGGTGGACATTTAGCCTTATTGGCAGGCGGTAAAATAGCAGAGCTACGAGGCGTTATTGGTTTAGCCGCGATTACTGACCTTGCAGAATACTCTCGTGGGCAAAATAATTGTCAGCAAGCAAGCAAAGGGTTTATGGGGGGAAGTGTGAGCGAGTTACCTGAACAATATCTGCAAGCTAATCCCATCACCCAGCCACTGCATAAACACACTGTTTTGTTGCAAGGCGATGCAGACAACATAGTGCCAGTCACTCAAGCGACGGCTTTAAAAGTACCGCTTGTTATGCAACAAGGGGCGGGGCATTTTGATTGGGTTCATCCAGGTAGCCCTGCATTTCAAACCCTACTGCTTGAATTAAAAACAGCATTTCAATTAGATACAGCCACTCAATGATCACATTTCAAGACGTACAAGCCTTAGATTTAAACGACCCGCTGGCTGACAGAAAAAAACAATTTTCCCTGCCTGCAGATTGTATTTATTTGGATGGCAATTCTTTAGGCGCCTTACCAATACGCGCAAAAAATCGTACAAGAGAAGTGATCGAGCAGCAGTGGGGGCAAGATTTAATTAAGAGCTGGAACACTCACCATTGGATTGATCTGCCTGCGCAGACAGGCGAAAAAATAGCATCTTTAATTGGAGCCGCTGCCGGACAAGTTATTTGTTGTGATTCTATCTCGGTGAACTTATTCAAATTGTTATGTAGTGCTTTAAACATGCAAAAGGGTCGCACGGTGGTATTGTCCCAGCAGGACAACTTTCCAACTGATCTGTATATGGTACAGGGTTTGGCAGAGCTGCTTGGCCAGCAGCAATGTGAGTTACGGCTGCAAGGGGGGGACAACATAGTTGAAGCTTTGACTGCAGATGTGGCTGTATTGTTATTAACTCAAGTTAACTTCAGAACGGGGTATATGCATGATATGCAACTCATAACCCAGTTGGCGCACCAGCAAGGTATTTTAGTCATTTGGGATTTGGCCCATAGCGCAGGGGCTTTACCTATTGAATTGGATAAGTGTGAAGTGGATTTTGCCGTTGGCTGTGGTTATAAATATTTGAATGGTGGGCCAGGCGCGCCAGCTTTTGTGTATGTCGCCGAGCGTCATCAAGCCATAGCAAAACAACCACTCAGTGGTTGGATGGGCCATGCCAAGCCCTTTGATTTTTCACCACAATATCAACCTGGGCAAGGCATGTTACGTTTTTTATGTGGTACTCCTTCAATTGTATCGATGAGTGTATTAGATGCTGCACTAGAAGTGTTTGATGGTGTTGATATGTGTGTGGTGAGAGATAAATCGTGTAAGTTGGCACAGCTGTATATCGGCTTAGTTGCACAAGCTCACTTAACAAATAAACTCACTCTTATCTCTCCACTACGTAACGAAGATCGTGGTAGTCAGGTGTCTTATACACATGTCCATGCGTTTGCTATTTGTCAGGCTTTAATCGCGCGAAACATTATTTGTGATTTTAGAGCGCCGGATGTATTACGAGTGGGGTTCACCCCTTTGTATACTTCCTATGTTGATATTTGGAATGCGGTGGAGCATTTGCAAGATATTGTGCATAACGAGATCTATCATGAAACAAAATACAATCAGTTAAATAAAGTAACGTAACTTAATGGGGTAAAAAACTAATCTAAAGTCAAAAAAATGAATCAACTGATTGAAAATTAAGCTAAATTGATATCTCATAGTGGTAAATTGTAAGCAATTATTAATAGGTAAGTTATAAGGAGATATGATCATTAAGCGTTCTATTTCTGTTAGCACAAAGCTATATACTCCTATCTGTTTAGTACTCTTTATGTGTCAGTTAGTCATTTTTTCGCCACACGTCTTGGCTGCCAATGCCTCAACTGCTACTTCTGAAGAATTCGCTTATCCAACTGTGACGTACTGCATCGATCCAGATTGGATGCCCTATGAGGCTATTCGCAACAATCAACATGTTGGCATGTCATCTGATTACATCATTTATATTGGGGTATTAGCGGAGCTTGATTTTCAATTAGTTAAAACCAAGAGCTGGTCAGAAAGCCTTGAAAAACTTAAAAGTGGCGAATGCCAGGTCGCCAGTATGTTAAACCGTAGCCCTGAGCGAGAACGGTATTTGCGTTTTACCCAGCCGTTTTTTGTCGGCCCCAATGTGTTGGTGTCTAATGTTGAACAAGCGTTTTTTCAAGGTTATGAAAATATTGGTACACAAGTCGTAGGGGCTGTTGCGCAATATCGTCAAGCTGAATACATAGATAACTATTATCCCCATATCAATCTTAAATTGGTTGAAAATGAATTGGCAGGTTTACGTTTGCTCGCTGATGGAGACATTGACTTGTTTGTGGGCTCGTTATTGTCAGTGAATGCCTTGATCCAAAAAAGTGGATTTTCTAATTTGCGTATTGCTGGATTAGCTGAGCCTCAAGATCAACTTAGTATGGCTGTATCTAACGACGATATTGAGTTACTCAATAAATTGAACGTCGCCATAAGTGAGTTGCCTGAATGGGTGCATGCGGATATTTATAAACAGTGGAATAACGTTAGGGTGATTGAGGAAGTTGACTATCGTTATTTCTGGATAGCCACTAGTGTTTTTCTTTGCATCATAATTTTAGGCGTGTGGCGTCAGTTGCTTGTGAGTCGCTACAATAAAAAACTGACCTTAAAAAACCAGCAGCTTCAGACCTTACAAAAAGAGTTATTAGAAAACAACCAACGCCTAGAGTTTATGTCGGTAAGGGATCCTTTAACCAATATGTACAACCGGCATTTTATGCAGGATAGGGCGGCCCAAGAAAAACAAGTCAGTCAGCGCAAAAACTTGCCAGTCTGTTTGTTATTAATCGATATCGACTTTTTTAAAGCAGTGAATGATCAATTTGGCCATTCGGCAGGTGATGCGGTGTTGGTGGAACTCGCAACGTTAATTTGCTCTACCATTAGGAATATGGATGTCGCGGCTCGTTGGGGCGGAGAAGAATTTATTGTGCTGTGTCCAAAAACGACCTTAGGTGAGGCTATTTATTTAGCCAAACGTTTGAAAAATCAGATCCGCCAACATGAGTTTACTGAAGTTGGCCGCATGACCTGTAGTTTTGGCGTGGCTGAATATCTTGGACCTGAAAGCTTTGTCGATTGGTTTGATCGCACCGACAAAGCTTTGTATGCTGCCAAAAATACCGGCCGTGACCGTATTCACGCCTCCTGTGTGGAATTAACAGAAAAAACGGAAAGTGAGAAACTTGACAGCGTTTAAGCAACAAGCCTTAAACAATAATCTGTTGTAATACATGGGTTTCACCCACAGCCACTACCTGACCTTGGGTGATAGCAGTTTCAACACACAACATACTTAAATAACCTTCATCTTGCATATCTTTCATGGCTATGGATTTTGCCTGCCAAGGATTCCACACCACTATGCTGTCATGGCCTGTAGAGTGAACTTCGATAGGCTCATTGCCATTTTCAATCTTTACCAGCGCGGGCTGACTTAAATGCACCCTGTCGGTTTCTTCACTAAAACGATAGGACTGTGGAGTACTAAATTCTTGCATTCCACGAGTTTTGTCTAAGTACTTCCCACTTAAACCCGAGACTGCGCAGTCATTGACATTATTAACAGCAAAATAGGTATGCAAAGCGCAGCGATATGTAAAGCTTTCATCACCTGTATTAGTTGTGAGTAATTGCAGCGAACAGTGTTTACCGACATCCACAATTAGTGTTAGTTCTGCCTTACCAGCAAATCCGGCGCCTAAACTAGATTGAGGTTTTAATGTCACTTGGCTGCCAGATGCATTATCAACCGTGTTGATAATTTGCCATTGTTGAGTGCGCACATAACCATGAGCTGGAAAGTCATTGTTGTTTGGTTGCTGACGTTTAATAGCGTGATCACCAAACCAAGGCCAGCAAACCGGTACACCGCCGCGAATGGCTTGTTTGCCATCTAAGGACGCCGCTTGGCTTAACCAGATCCGCTCTCGTTGATCCTGTCTGGGAATAAAACTCAGTAACTGGCCGCCAAACAGAGAAATTTCGGCTATTGCAAAAGCATTATCAATACGTAGCAGTTGGATATTATCGCGGGTGATAATGGAACAAGAAGATGAAAGCAACATGGATGTCCTTAAACGTCAAAAGGCGATTGTCTGAAACAGAACAATCGCCTTTTTAACACAATTAAACTTAAGGTTTAACCGTGAATTGAGTGTTATTTGCTGATATGAGCAACTAAATCTAAAACTTTGTTTGAATAGCCAATTTCATTGTCATACCAAGAAACCACTTTCACAAACGTATCTGTTAAGGCAATGCCAGCGGTCGCATCAAAGATAGACGTGCGTTTATCACCAATAAAATCTTGTGATACCACGGCATCTTCGGTGTAACCCATAATGCCTTTCAGCTCGCCCTCAGCAGCGGCTTTCATTACCGCACAGATTTGTGCGTAAGTGGCTGGTTTAGCTAGGTTAACTGTTAAATCAACTACTGAAACGTCAGCCGTTGGTACACGGAAAGCCATACCAGTTAATTTACCGTTAAGCGCAGGAATTACTTTACCTACTGCTTTAGCGGCGCCAGTAGAAGAAGGAATAATATTTTGTGAAGCACCACGACCACCGCGCCAGTCTTTTGCAGAAGGACCATCAACGGTTTTTTGGGTTGCTGTCATCGCATGTACTGTGGTCATTAAACCATCAACAATGCCAAAGTTATCGTGTAATACTTTAGCTAAAGGCGCCAAACAGTTAGTGGTACAAGAGGCATTAGAAACGATGTCTTGACCTGCATAACTAGCGTGGTTTACACCCATAACAAACATTGGAGTGTCATCTTTAGACGGAGCAGATAGAACAACTTTTTTGGCACCGGCTTCAATGTGTTTACGGGCTGTGGCGTCATCTAAAAACAAACCTGTTGATTCAACGACTACGTCAGCGCCAATTTTATCCCAAGCTAAGTTAGCTGGATCGCGCTCTGCGCTGACACGAATGGTTTTACCATTGACGACAAGTTGACCGTTTGCAACAGAAACGCTGCCATTAAAACGACCATGAGTTGAGTCATATTTCAACATATAAGCCATGTATTCAGCATCTAATAAATCGTTGATGCCAACTACTTCTATATCTGTGCGTTCGCATGCTGCGCGAAATACAAAACGGCCGATACGGCCAAATCCATTAATGCCTACTTTGATTGTCATATTTAAAGTCCTCTACACTTTTAGTCGGTGAAAGATAATTACAAAATTATGGACTATTTGACCAGATAAGGCAAAATATTCACTTAGAATTGTTATTTAATTACAGTTTTGCTTCTGCAAACGTATTCATTTTCGACTATTGCACTTTTTAGCTGATAATAAATCGTTGAAAATTGAGTAAAATTTACAGGAATAATACGTTAATGGCCCCATCGCTAATAGATCATCTAGTTGAATATCGCGGAATTGAATCCCACTACACTGACGCATGGGGCAAACCTGCGACTATTGCCCCCAGCACAAAAAATAAGTTACTGAGTGTTATGGGTTATGAAGTGGATGATCTGGATAAATTACAGAGCCAGGTTGAAGATGATGCCAAGAAAGTTTGGTTGACTCCGCTCAATCCGGTGCAAGTATTGCGTCAGGGCGAAACCTTTCAAGTGGCGCTGCGCCTGCCAATAGAGCTGGTAAATGATAGTTTTACTTGTGTGCTGACTATCGAACAAGGTGAGTCACTTTCTCATAGCCTAGTGCCTACCGATGGGCAGTTAATCAATGTGGCGGATATTGATGGCGTTGAGTTTCAGGAATACTTGCTCGAATTACCTTTGAATTTACCCTTGGGGTATCATCAACTGGCATTGCAAATTGACGGTGATGAACTGGCGAGTATGCGGGTGATTATGGCGCCTTTATCTTGTTACAAACCCCAAACTTTACTCAGTGGTAATAAAGTATGGGGCTTGAGTGTGCAGCTTTATTGTTTGCGCAGTGAGACTAACTGGGGCGTAGGTGATTTTTCGGACTTAGCTTATTTGGTTGAGAAAGTCGCCAAACAAGGTGCACATTTTGTAGGATTAAATCCTATCCATGCTTTATACCCAGCTAATCCTGAGGCTTGTAGTCCTTATGGTCCGTCGTCACGTCGCTGGTTAAATTTTATCTATATTGATGTAACTAATTTACATGGCTATCAGACAGAAACAACTCAACAACTTGTCAATGCACCAGGATTCCAACAAGAATTACAGGCGGCTCGCCAATCTGAACTAGTTGATTATGCCACTGTCACTTTTTTGAAACTGCAGGCTTTAAGCAGCATATTTGACTATCAAAATACTCAGTATTTAAGTAAAAACACTAAACAAAACAAAGCATTTAAAGTCTTTATCGAAGAGGGGGGCGAAAGTCTACAAACTCTAGCGGTATATGATGCCTTACAAGAAAGTCTTGCTGCACAAGGCAAACCTGCTTGGGGCTGGCCGGTGTTTCCACACGAGCTATCTGATTTCCACAAACCAGCGGTGGCAACCTTTACCAAGAAAAATGCCAAACGGGTTAAATTCTTTTTGTGGTTGCAATGGCAGGCCGCGTTGCAATTAGCAGCAGTTAATGAAGTGGCTGTGGCAAATAATATGTGTATCGGTTTGTACCGCGACTTAGCCGTAGGTGTGAGTGAAGGCAGTGCTGAAATTTGGGGCAACAAAGACTTATACTGCACCAATGCTAGCGTAGGTGCGCCACCCGATATTTTGGGGCCTCTTGGGCAAAACTGGGGTTTACCCCCGATGGATCCAGAAAAACTCTATACCCAGCAATACCAACCTATTATCGACTTGTTCAGCGCCAACATGCGCGCCACGGGTGCCTTACGGATAGATCACGTCATGGCCTTATTACGTTTGTGGTGGGTGGTTAAGGGGGACAGCGCGAAACAAGGAGGTTATGTTTATTATCCAGTGGATGATTTACTCGCTATCTTGGCTTTAGAAAGTCACAAAAATCAAAGTTTGGTAATTGGCGAAGATTTGGGTACTGTACCAGATGAGATACGTGACAAGTTGGCAGACAATGGCGTTTATTCTTATCGAGTGTTCTTTTTTGAACAGGCCAAAGATGGTGGCTTTTATTCACCGAGCCATTATCCAACTCAATCTATGTCAACCTTAACCACTCACGATATGCCAACATTAAGCGGTTATTGGCACTGTGATGATTTAGAGTTAGGTAAGGAATTGGGGCTCTACCCAACCGCAGAAATTTTAGCAAGCTTATACGATAGCCGTCATGAGAATAAACAAGCTATATTGGATACCTTGCACGGGCATCATTCAGTAGGTGATGAAGTAGGTCATGATGTTAATTTTGTGGCCATGAGCAAAGCCCTTAATTTTGGCATGCAGTTGCATATGGCTGGTGGTTCCAGTGAATTATTAAGTTTGCAACTGGAAGATTGGTTACAGATGGATAAACCCGTTAATATTCCAGGTACTTTTAAGGAATATCCTAACTGGCAACGTAAACTGACTCAAAATCTACAGGATGTTTTTAGTGATCCGGTGCTAAATGAGCTAGCTTTGGGTCTAACAGAGGCAAGAAAAAACGCCTCTCAATAATGTGAAATTAAATAGCGGTTCGTTCTAGGCATCAACATGCGTGGCGAACCGCCCCCATTAAGGCGGAAAAATGCAGCTTGAACAACAATTAGAACACGCGCTTTGTACCTTTCCTTTTAATCATCTTGGTCCAACCTTTAATCCTGATACCTCGGTTTTTTCTATTGCAGCTTGGCTGCCAGGCGCTTTAAAAGTGTCTGTGGTCGACATGCAAAGTGGCCAGCTTATTGGTGAGCTAGTTAATAAAAAGGGCAGTGCGTTTTTTAGTGCTGATTTTAGCCTTAAGCAGCCCCCTAAGGTTTATCGTTTTACCGTTAGTAATAAAACCAGCACTTATGAATTAGTTGACCCTTATCAGTTTAAAGAGCAAGCCTACTTTGCTGTGCATTTTGTTGATCATGCTGCCCACAATGTTTACAAACAATTGGGGGCGCAGTTGGTGTCGCTGGAAGTTGGTTTAAAAAGCCCTATCGCCGCGACCCGTTTTGCAGTGTTTGCGCCTAATGCCAGCGCGGTATCTTTAATTGGTGATTTTAATTTCTGGGATGGTCGCTGTTTACCCATGCAAAAAACCGACTTTGGTTACTGGGTATTAGTAGTGCCGGGCATCGCTGCAGGGGCTAAATACAAGTATCAAATCAAAGATGCAGCAGGTAATAGTTTACCTCACAAGGCTGACCCGGTTGGTTTTTACGCCGAGCAATATCCCTCGCATACCTCAGTGGTGTACGATCATGACGCTTACCAATGGCAGGATGCCAAGTGGTTAAAACAGGCCAGTAAAAATAAATACACTCAGGCCATGAGTATTTACGAAGTGCATCTTGGTTCGTGGAAACGACCTGATGCTAGTTCAGGAAAAACCTATTTAAGTTATCGTGATCTAACTACCGATCTTATTCCCTATGTTAAAGAGATGGGCTACACCCATTTAGAGTTATTGCCGGTATCAGAATTTCCCTTTGATGGCTCTTGGGGCTACCAGCCAGTAGGACTTTTTTCTCCCACTAGTCGTTTTGGTACACCAGATGATTTTAAATACTTTGTCGATCAATGCCATCAACATGGTATTGGCGTGATCATCGATTGGGTTCCGGCACATTTTCCAGAAGACGGCCATGGCCTAGCGCGTTTTGATGGTACTCACGTCTACGAATACGAAGATCCCCGCAAAGGGTGGCACCCGGATTGGAACTCCTGTATTTACGACTTTGGTAAAGAAACGGTACGTCAGTTTTTAGTGGCTAACGCTTTGTTTTGGGTTGATAAATACCATATTGATGGCCTGCGGGTAGACGCTGTGGCATCCATGCTTTATTTAGATTATTCCCGCGACGATGGGGAGTGGATCCCCAACGTCGATGGTGGCAACCATAACTATGAAGCTATCAGTTTGCTGCAGTGGATGAACCGCGAGGTTTATGAAAAATTCCCTCATGCCATGACCATAGCCGAAGAGTCCACGTCTTTCCCTAAAGTATCGCGACCTGTCTACGAAGGTGGCTTGGGTTTTGGCTTTAAGTGGAATATGGGCTGGATGCATGATTCGCTGCATTATATTGCTAAAGATCCCAGTTATCGCCGTTTTCACCATAACGAAATCACTTTCAGCATGGTTTATGCCTTTGATGAGAGTTTTGTCTTACCTATTTCTCATGATGAAGTTGTGCATGGTAAAGGCTCGCTGTTACGCAAAATGCCCGGTGATGAGTGGCAACAAGCCGCTAATTTACGTGCCTATGCGGCCTTTATGTATGGCCATCCGGGTAAAAAACTCAATTTTATGGGAAATGAAATCGGTCAGGCAAATGAGTGGAATCACGACAGTTCGATAAACTGGCATTTATTGGAGTTTGAAAAACACCAAGGGATCCAACAGCTCTACAAAGATCTGAATAAACTTTATTCAAGTTATCCGGCCCTGCATGAACTCGATCACCATCACAGTGGTTTTGAGTGGATAGATCACGGTAATGCCGAGCAGAGTATTTTGTCATTGCTGCGTAAATCCTCAGAGCAAAAACAAAAAGTTTACTGCATTACTAACTTTACGCCTGTGCCCCGTGATAACTTTTTGCTTGGTGTACAAGACTTAGGAAATTACCAACTTGTACTTAATACTGACGACAAAAAGTACTGGGGTAGTGGTTTTAAAGTACTCAAAAAAATGCAGGCATTGGATAAACCGTGGAATAACCAGCCTTACTCGATTAGTTTGAACTTACCGCCGTTGGCGAGCTTATTTATTATATACAAAGGGTAGTCACTATGGATGAAAAGGCGTTTAAAGTTTCCAATGGCGCACATCATCCACTTGGCGCAACGTTAACGGACAGTGGCTGCAATTTTGCAGTACATTGTCCTAATGCCACTGATGTGCAAGTGTGTTTATTTACCAAAGAAACCGAAGAGCAGATCGTGGTTATTTCTCTGCCGGCCAAAACCGGCAAGGTATGGCATGTGCATGTTGAGGGGATTACCGAGGGCCAGCTTTATGGTTTTCGTACTCATGGGGAAAATAATGCAAAAATTGGCTGGCAGTTTGATGCACAAAAGCTGCTGATCGATCCCTATGCTAAAGCGTTAAACCGCCCCTTAAGCTGGAACGCCAAACAATACGAAGGTGACAGCCAGTTTATGTTGTCAAAATGTGTGGTATTAAAACCCACTGATTGTCGTGGCAGAGTGGCTAAACCTAATATTCCACTGGCTCAAACTATCTTGTACGAAGCCCATGTTAAAGGCCTAACTCAGCTCCATCCTGATGTTCCTGACGAGCACAAAGGTAAGTTTTTAGGAGTATGCCATCCGGCTATCATTAAACATTTACAAACACTGGGTATCAGCACTATCCAATTGATGCCAGTGATGGCTTATATGCCAGAGCGCTATATCACTGAAAAAGGTTTAACTAATTATTGGGGTTATAACCCGATTAATTACTTCTGTCCTGATCCCCGTTATGTGCTTGAAGATGGCATTGCTGAATTTAAAACGATGGTTGATACCTTGCATGCAGCGGGCTTGGAAGTGATCCTAGATGTGGTATTTAACCACACGGCCGAAGGGGGAATGGACGGGCCAACCTTGTCTTTTAAAGGTTTCGACAATGCCTCATTTTACCTGTTTGAACGCAACGAATATGGCGCAGTGGATTATTGTAAGTATGTGAATAATTCAGGTTGTGGCAACAGTGTGAATACAGCCTTTCCCTATGTGCTCAAACTGGTGATGGACTCCTTACGTTATTGGGTAACGGAAATGGGCGTTGATGGTTTCCGTTTTGACTTGGCCGCCAGTTTAGGTCGTGATCCTTATGAGTTTTCCAGTTTATCTGGCTTTTTCAGAACCATTCGACAAGATCCCGTATTGCTCAATACTAAGTTAATTGCCGAGCCTTGGGATATTGGTCATGGTGGTTATCGTTTAGGGCAGTT
This sequence comes from Paraglaciecola hydrolytica, assembly GCF_001565895.1. GTDB lineage: Bacteria > Pseudomonadota > Gammaproteobacteria > Enterobacterales > Alteromonadaceae > Paraglaciecola > Paraglaciecola hydrolytica. The sequence goes on along the minus strand of NZ_LSNE01000003.1, from coordinate 611,398 downwards.
TCCCTCTAATTGGCAAGAATGTAACGACAAATACCGCGATACCTTACGGGCATTCTGGCGCGGAGATAAAGGCCATACCAGTGATTTGGCCACACGTTTGTTAGGCTCAAGGGATTTATTTCCTAAAGAATATCGTTCGATTTTATCCTCAGTGAATATGATCACTTATCACGATGGTTTTACCTTACATGATTTAGTGAGTTATTCCGAAAGGCACAACGAAGCCAATCTTGAGCAAAATCGTGATGGCCATGGGCATAACCTATCGGCCAATTATGGAGTTGAAGGCCCCACTAGCGATGTACAGATTAAAAACCTTAGAGATCGGCAAAAACGTAATATGTTTGCCACTTTGATGTTATCTCAGGGCATTCCCCATGTACTGGGTGGTGATGAGTTAAGCCGCAGTCAAAAGGGCAACAATAACGCCTACTGTCAGGATAACGAAATCAATTGGCTAAAATGGCAGTTAAATGAACGCCGTCAGGATTTTCTGGATTTTTGCTCCTATACCATTAACTTGCGCAAACAAAGTGTATTGTTAACCCAGCTTAATCTTAAGGATGATAACTACACACTGGGGCATAACGTAGACAAAATAAATTGGTATCGCCCTGATGGTGAGCGAAAGTTAGTGGATGACTGGCAGGATCACAATAATCAGGCTTTTGCGGTTGAGTTTAAAGGCATCGCTGATCCTAAGGCTGGGCATGACGTTGAGCATTGGTTATTGGTGATTAATGCCACGGATCATGATGTTCGATTTAATTTACCTGAGCTTGGTAATGAAATCGGCTGGAAAATTATGCTTGATACCCGTTACGAAAAACTGGCTTTGCAACCTCAGGTCGTGGTGAATCAAGTTTACATGCAAGCTTTTAAAAGTATCTGTTTGTTTAAGGCTATCACTTGACTAATGCAAGGTCGGAGTAATATAACTGTCACGTCCACTATGGATAAGCACCTAAGTCTATGCAAGATGTAACAGGGCACAATTAAGCTGGTTATTTTGCCCTGTGTTATAACATTCGGAGTGAGCAAGTGAAGTTAACTGAGTCACAATGGCGTGAAAAATTAACGGCCGAAGAATTTCGGGTTTGCCGGCAAAAAGGCACAGAACGTCCCTTTACTGGACAGTTATTAGATAACAAAACCCCCGGTGATTATCTTTGTACTTGCTGCGGTGAAAAGCTATTTGATGCCGAGCATAAATTTGATTCAGGCTGTGGTTGGCCGTCGTTTAGTGCGCAGAGTGACGATGCTAATGTTGAATACAACACCGACAATAGTTTGGGTATGCAACGCATCGAAATTGTTTGTCGTCACTGCGATGCCCACTTGGGCCACGTGTTTGATGATGGGCCAACTCCCAGCGGTAAACGTTACTGTGTTAATTCGGTTTCGGTAAAATTCAAATCGAAATAAGCCACCCTTATTTGAGTAAAGCTGCTTAAAAAGTAAGCTGCTTTACTCTTTCTCTAAGTAAACATTAAATATTTTAATTATTTTTATTGAAAGTAAATTTCAAGACGGCGTGCTTTTTGATGTAAAGCACCGAGGTTTATTCCTTCCACATTGCTACTTAGCGCTTTGCCCCGCGATTAAATTTGTAAACTGTAGAAAACTTACGAATTTAGCTGAGTAATATTCTGATTTTTAAAGGTTTTTGTAAGTTTTAGTCAATTTGGCTATTACATCGGCTTTCATTAGAATGGCGCCGATTTTGAGTACAGCCTCTGGTTTTATACTCAAAATGGAGTTGGCGAATAGCGCCAAAGTCCAAGTTATTGGTTTGTCTTCAATCACTCAGGTAGTCAATTTACGCATGAATCAGCAATTAGAGCAGGAACTGTTAAGCAGTTGGCAGGAAAGGCAGGAATACGCCGAACAGATGCAACCCATATTAGGTAAGTTATACCGCAACCATGCCATCGAAGTTTCAGTCTACGGACGGCCATTATTGGGCGCTAGTGCCATTGAGATCATCAAAGCGCATCGCTCGGTTAGGCTCAAAGAACGCAACAAACTTAGGCTTCGAGAAAGTTGGCCTTTACTGGAGCAAATGAGCCAAATGACTCTAGCACCAGCCCACATTGACTTGGGTAAACTGGCTTATGCCTATCACTATGATGCGCAATATGCAGATGTAGGGATAGCTGATTATTTGCAACAACAACTACATGAAGTGATCGGGGTGCAAGATCAACAAATTCATCAGGATGTGGTGTTGTATGGCTTTGGCCGTATAGGTCGCATACTTGCGCGCTTGTTAATTGAGCGTCAGGGCAAAAATAACAAACTCAGATTAAAAGCTATAGTGGTGCGTGGTGGTAAAGCGGGCGATTTGGAAAAACGTGCCAGTTTGTTACGCCGTGATTCAGTCCATGGCCCGTTTAATGGCAGTATTACCGTCGATACCGAAAAAAATGCGATTAAAGCCAATGGTTCGTATATTCAGGTGATTTACGCTAATTCACCCAATGAAGTGGACTATCAGCAATATGGGATTAGCGATGCCATAGTAATTGATAATACCGGTATTTGGCGTGATGCCGAGGGTTTAGGCCAGCACATGCAATCTAAAGGCGTGAAAAAAGTACTACTCACCGCGCCTGGTAAGGGCGAGCTTAAAAATATTGTTTATGGGGTTAATCATCAGGATATTAAGCCAGAAGATAAGATTATCTCAGCTGCAAGCTGTACCACTAATGCCATCACACCAGTATTAAAAGCCATTGACGAGCACTACGGTATTGAAAGTGGCCACGTTGAAACCGTGCATTCTTTTACTAATGATCAAAACCTCATCGATAACTTTCATAAAGGTGACAGACGAGGGCGCAGTGCGGCCTTAAACATGGTGATCACCGAAACCGGCGCAGCCACCGCAGTCGCTAAGGCTTATCCTCAATTAGAAGGTAAACTGACCGGCAGCTCTATTCGTGTGCCGACCCCCAATGTCTCTTTGGCTATTTTAAATCTGCATCTGAGTCAAAGCACCGACAAAGATAGTATCAATAACTACTTACGTGATATTTCGTTGTTTTCCGAGTTGCAACATCAAATCAACTACACAGCCTCAACTGAGATTGTTTCGACCGACTTAGTTGGCACCAGAGCACCCGCGGTGATTGACTCACAAGCGACTATCGTAGCCGGCCAACGCGCAACTTTGTACGTGTGGTACGACAATGAGTTTGGTTACAGTTGTCAGGTGATGAAAGTTTTGCAAAACATGGCGGGGTTGAATTCGCCAACGTTGCCAAAGGCATCGGTGAGTTTGTAAGCTTTTAAGGCATGCGCTGCGCTTACTTTATGGCCTGCGGCCACCAAGCATTCGCTTCGCTTAGTTTATGGCCTACGGCCACCAAGCATGCGCTTCGCGCACCGCCATCCATGGCTTTTTTCAAGCCTCGTCCCGAGGCTCGAGTTACTCTTTCTTCAAACAGCTAAGAAAGAGTAACCAGAAAGAAGCCGGCCCACTAAACGTTCTAATCCTGATTTGCTTGAATTCACTAAGCCGCTTTGACTTGTTCCCGACAAGACAAAGCTAAACTGGCTTTCCCTGCCAGTTTACTTAGTCAATTCTGGCGCAAATCAGGGAACGTTTATACGGGGAATAAAAACCCACTTTCTTCGATTTAATTCTGTATTTTTGCACATAACCCGACTCTGTTTAAATACAAAGTTCTGAGCTGAAAAATTACCATTAGGTTTTTGAGCAAGATTATGAAATTATAAGAAAAATTATTTATTAGTCGTGGAAAATACAGTTCATGTTAAATCCGTATTTAACATGATTCCGACTAATACACTGTTAGATTTCAAGGAAGGTCATGGAGCATTCGGTACTTTTAGCACAACTTAGAGCCTTAATTGAAAGGGCTCCTAACTTGGATGACTATCATCCCTCTTCAAAGGAACATCTAGTTTGGTTTGGGCAGGGACATGCTCTTATTACTAGGTGGAATGCTGTAGATGCTATGTCATTTCAATCAGCCGCAGATTCAATGTCCATTGATTTATTACGTCCCCGTAATATAGCTAAAATATTAGGCACTATTCAAAGAGCAATCGCAGATCTCGAGTTAAAAGCTCCCCAAACTCAAAATAAAGTATTCAGTGCCGGTGATGTTTATGATTTTTTCAAAGAAATGAATAGAGTTATATCGTCTGCAAAACAAACAATATTTATTATTGATCCTTTTCTTGATTACACTGTTGTTGATCATTATTTAGATGCTAGAAAAACGGATGTAAATGTTAGGCTCTTACTTTCGAGTAAAGTTAAGGACCAAATAAAGGTTCTAAAACCCGTAATTGAAAAATATAACACTCAATACGGCGATATTATTAAGGTAAAAAAAAGCAGCAAGCTGCATGATAGAGTCATATTCATTGATAATGATGTTTGCTGGGTTGTGGGGCAGTCCTTAAAGGACGCTGCAATTAAACCAACATATCTTTTACCGCTTTCCCCAGATGTTATTTCTGCAAAATTGGATGACTATGAAAACATTTGGGCTGAAGCAAATGAAATCTAACAAGCCAATTATTCCGACCTCAACTCGCTGCGCTCGTTTCGTCGGCATATTGGGGCGTTATACATACGTGAGAGCTATATGGTTTTAGACAGTTTGATAAAAGAATTGAAAGGAAAAAATAATTTCGAACTGCTTAATAGGCAAATGGAATTATATGAAACAGTTCCCTTTAAAGATTTTAATAAACCAGATGAGGATATGCTTTTATTTCAATTTGGTTGTTACGATATTGGTGATGGAGAGTTTTTTAATATCGATTTGACGAGGCAACTTAGTGGTGATGCAGACAGCGCTATGGAACACCTAAGTTGTAGTTTATATTTCACACCTAATCAGGAGCTTCGTGCTTTGGGAAGTAGTAATTTTTGGTGTTTCTCTCGTGCGGACATCAAAGATTTTTGGCTGAAAGTGTCAAATCATGATTCATTCAAACTTTGTAAGAATCTTAAAGTAATCAACTCTACAATCAGAGCAGAGTATGTATAACAAGTTTGTTAAGTTCGCCCAACAAGTTGGGCTGGAACGCGTGAACTACACGCGCCCCTTACAAAAGCGTTATGCGATATTGAGTTTATGGTAATTATGCGCAATTTTTTTGTTTTTATATTAGCTCTTTTCCCTTCTTATTCGTCGGTTGCATCTGACAAGTGGGATTTTCGTACAACCGATGCTTCGTGTTATTTCTGGTCTGACGGAAAGACCGATTTAACTGAGAACAAGACAATTTATTTTTTCGTTTCTTTTGGTTATTCGAATGATATATCAAGCCTTTCTGCAGAGGTTCTGGCTTCGAGTTTAAAAGAAAAAAAATACTCTCTCTTAATTTCCACTCATGTTAATGAGCAGGATGTAGATGCTCACCCTCTTGATATTGGGGAAAACCATAAGTTATCCATGGATATTATGATAAATGGAACAATACTAAAAAATCGATATGATTCAGCATGGGAAAGTGTGTATTTTATTCAAGGTGATGAGGTGGAAAATATAATGTTAGATATCCTGTCTAAAAAGACTTTTGAATTTCTAATTAAACCAACAGGTAGCGACAAATTTTTTACAGCTAGTATTAAAAATAGTGGCTTTGCTCTAAATAAGCACCTTCTTAACCAATGCAAAGAATTTTTCGCATAACAAGTTTGTTAAGTTCGCCCAACGAGTTGGGCTGGGACGCGTGAACTACACGCGCCCCTTACAAAAGCGTTAGCAATATTGCAGGAGGCATTGTTGAATCGTTATCAGTTCAAAAAACACTATATTTTTCGTCCTTTATTTGAACCTGTGATATGTCTTCTAATCTGTATTCCGTTTTGGTTTTTTAGAGATAGCATTCCTAATAATCAATGGGGAAAAGCTATTTTTCTTATAGGAGGTATACCGTTCCTATTTATTTGGCTAGCTGATCGTATCTATAAGGTAATTAAACATCCCAAATTATTTATATTTGATTTAACTTCAAACAGTTTAATTATTGATAATGTTGATTACTCCTTTGATGATTTAAAGTTTTTTTATATCTCAGAAAAAGGTGATGCTTTTAAGATGGAGTTTGAGTTTCCTAGCCCTAAAAAACTAAAAGCAGGATATAACCTTAAAACACTTGGTATGTATAAAATTGACTTGTCACTACAGGAGTTTAATGACTCAGTAAAAAACATTAAACATATAAAAACGTTTTCATCGGATTAAAAATATTGCTAACAAGCGCATTAAACCTGACTCCGCAAGCAGGCCGGTTTTTTGCAAAACACACGGCGCAAAAAAGCGTCCAACTTGCTCCGCTATTTATGCGAAGCGTTAATTCGAAGAATGTGGTTTTACTCTCGACTCCAACTTTCCCGATTGAAGTGTCGGCTTGTCAAATGTCCAAACAGGACGTTTGGACAAGGCGAGGCTTACAAGGAAGTTACATCTCGCCGTTTTGACTTGAAAGCCGGGACTTAAAGCGGATTAGAAAGTTGGTTGGAGAGCGGCCCTTCTTGCTTACTTGTATGGATAATCCCTTCCCATAATATCGTTTCACCTTATTCAAGTTTAGGTAAAGTGAGGCCCAAGCTTTGGCGGCAACCAAAGCCTTCTTATGCAGTAGCTCGTTTGCTTACTGGTTCCTCATTTGAGAGACCGCAAAGAAGTGTGAGCACTGCATAGGACTCCAAGCATAAAACTCGGATAGTCAACTGGGCCTCAGAGCCCGTATTTGCAAGGCGGAGTAAGCTTATTATGGATACTAAAAATAATCAAAATGAAATCAATGTCGGGGTTGATACAGGTAAATCACAACTCGATATTTCTATTCGTCCTTTAGATGTTTGTTTTTCTGTGTCGAACGATGACATCGGTATTAAACAAGCGGTTAAAGATATTAAAAAACATAAACCCACCCGCATCGTGATTGAAGCAACTGGCCGCCTTGAATGTGCCTTTGTGTTAGCGTGTAAAAAGGCCAATTTACCGATTTGTGTGGTGAACCCCGCTCATGTAAAGAAGTTCGCTGGGGCGATTGGTCGTTTAGCCAAAACCGATAAACTTGATGCCCAACTCATTGCGCATTTCAGTGAAGCAATAAAACCTGCGGTGACTGAGCTGCGTCCTGATGAAATGCAATTAATGAGTGACTTACTCGCCAGACGTAGGCAGCTTATCTGCATGCAAACTATGGAGAAAAACAGGCTTAAAATCCTCCCTAAGAGTCTTCATAAAAGCATTAAAACGGTTCTCAAAATACTGTCAACTGAAATAGACAACGTCGACAAATCACTGAAGGAAACCATTGAATTATCGCCTGAGTACCAAGCGAAAAACGCCATCCTTCAATCAATGCCAGGTGTCGGTAATGTGGTGGCTTTTAACTTACTCAGTAACATGCCTGAGCTTGGCTACATCACAAATAAACAGGCGGCGGCTCTTATCGGTGTCGCGCCTATCAACCGAGAAAGTGGTGCTTACCACGGCGAACGCAGTGTCAAAGGAGGACGATATCAAATACGGTCGGTAATGTTCATCGCCATGCTGTCTGCAGTGCGCTGTAACCCTGTATTTGGTCAGATGTATCAACGATTAGTAGCGCAAGGCAAACCAAAGAAAAAAGCCTTAGTAGCCTGTGTGAGGAAGATGATTGTTATTTTAAATTCAATGTTAAGAGAGAACACAATGTGGGACGAGAAAATGTTGAAAAATCACTACTTGACATCATAGTCACTTCTTCTGGCTGTTGAGAAGAAGTGAGTCGGACGGCAGGGATGCCGTTAGAAAAACGCAATGGATTGCGGTCGCGTAGCGATAAATAAGCGAAGCGCATGCTTTGTCGCGCAGCGATGTTTTAGAATCTTAAGAGCGCGCAGCGCATAGTCTTTTTGCGTTTTATAAAATGTTCGGGGCTGAAGCCCCTCCTACAAAAGCTAGCGGGTTGTACATCAATGTTTATTTTCTGACCAATCGCATAAAAATATTGTCAAAAAACCTTTGTTTTTGCCCTGTAACTCCTGCTGCTATAACCTTTTTTGACAAGCTGTGGTAAATTACCGCGGTCGAATTTTTTAGAGAAAATCCCATGCGTATTAGCAGCAATTTTGATAGTGGTAATATCGTTGTAATCAAAGCCTTAGCGCCTAACGATATCCAGCTTCGCATCCAAAAAGATCACCAATCAGATTTTTATCAATGGTTCCATTTTAAACTCGAAAGCACTGCTTTTGTCTCCCACAGCCTTACCATTACTGACTTAAAAAACTCAGCTTATCCTGATGGTTGGAAGAATTATCAAGCGGTAGCGTCTTATGATCGCCAAGAGTGGTTTAGGGTGGATACCGAGTTTGATGGTGACAATCTCGTTATCCAGCATACTCCAGAACATGAGCATATTTATTTTGCTTATTTTGCACCTTATAGCTACGAGCGCCATTTAGATTTATTGGCTTGGGCACAAACTTCAGTGCGTTGTCAGCAGGTGTTTTTAGGTGAAACTCTCGATGGCCGCGATATGTCCTTGTTGGTGGTGGGTGAGCCTGACGATGACAAAAAGGTTATCTGGGTCACAGCACGTCAACACCCCGGTGAGACCATGGCTGAGTGGTTTATTGAAGGGTTTTTAGAGCGTTTGTTAGATGATAATGATGGTTTAGCCCGTCAGTTGTTAGATAAAGCGGTATTTTATGTCGTACCTAATATGAACCCTGACGGTTCGGTGCGTGGGCATTTACGTACTAATGCCGCTGGCGTAAACCTGAATCGTGAATGGGCAACACCCAGCCTTGCAGCCAGTCCGGAAGTTTTTTATGTCATGCAAAAAATGCGTGAAACCGGTGTTGACTTATTTTTAGATGCTCACGGCGATGAAGCGCTGCCTTATAACTTTGTGGCAGGTTGTGAGGGTAATCCAAATTATTCCCCACGTTTGCAAAACATCGAAGAGACATTTAAAACCAGTTTGCAACTGGCTACGCCGGAGTTTCAAGATACTTTTGGTTATCCTAAAGACAAACCGGGTACAGCCAATCCCACAGTAGCGACACATGCTGTTGGTCAGCAATTTGATTGTATGGCTTTCACCTTAGAAATGCCGTTTAAAGACAATATCGAGCTACCTGATGCAGCTTATGGTTGGTCTCCGGTGCGCAGTAAACAATTAGGTGAAGATGTATTAATTGCTATGCGCTCGGTTATTGATATGCTGCGTTAAGTTCGCTCTTAAGTGTTACATAAAAGCAATATACCCCTTATGATTGGAACTACACACAGTGGCAAATGAAGATACCCCATGAGCTTAGTTTACTAAGTGACTAAGACAAATGAGGTGAATGAGTGGAACCAACAAACGTGTAGCTTCAAGGATTAAGGGTAAAAACAATAATAATTAAAGGGGAAAACAGTGGAGACATTTCATAACTTTTTAAACTCACTCGACGGCATGTTGGGGGGCGCTTGGTGGTTTCCTTATGTACTGCTTGGCACCGGTTTATTTTTCACGATTTACTTAAAATTTCCGCAAGTTAGATATTTCAAACATGCTTGGAAAGTGGTGATGGGCAAGTACGACAAGGCCGATGCACCAGGTGATACCAGCCATTTTCGCGCTTTAACCACCGCTTTATCGGGTACTGTGGGTACGGGTAATATCGGTGGTGTGGCCTTTGCTATCTTTTTAGGTGGTCCTGCGGCGTTGTTTTGGATGTGGGCAACCGCATTTTTGGGTATGACAACCAAGTTTGTTGAAGTGACCCTGTCACATAAATACCGTGATAAAACCCCTGATGGCACCATGGCTGGTGGCCCCATGTATTACATGGATAAACGTTTGAACATGAAATGGTTAGCCGTGGCTTTTGCTATTGCAACGGTGATCAGTTCTTTTGGTACGGGCAACTTGCCACAAAGTAATGGTATCGCGACCAGTATCGAAGCGACTTTTGGTTTTGATCCTTTAATCGTAGGTGCGGTACTAGGCATTTTACTTGCGCTGGTTATTTTGGGTGGTATCACTCGTATCGCCGCCGTTACCGCTAAAATAGTGCCTTTAATGGCTTTGATTTATTTAGTGGGTGCCGTATCGGTTATTGCTGCTAATTTAGAAAACGTAGGCCCTGCTTTTG
>NZ_LSNE01000003.1:572954-601134 GCF_001565895.1 Paraglaciecola hydrolytica | reverse complement strand
CGGTATTATCAGATGTATTTACCGGCTCGGCTGCCACTGGCGGATTTTTAGGCGCCACTATTGCTTATGCTTTCAACCGAGGGGTAAACCGTGGTTTGTTTTCTAACGAAGCAGGTCAGGGTTCAGCGCCTATCGCTCACGCGGCGGCTAAAACCGACGAGCCAGTTTCAGAAGGTATGGTGTCTATCCTTGAGCCTTTTATCGATACTATCATTATCTGTACTTTAACCGGTTTAGTGATTTTATCCTCTGGTGTATGGCAAGAAAAACACTTAAATACCTTTGATCGCTCAGATATGGACATCGTAGCCGGCGCCTACCTCGAATCAAGCGCTAGTGATAAACAGCAGCTTTATGCCTATTTAAATGGTTTAGATGAAAGCAAAGTTGAGGAATTCAACGGTGAGATTCAAGTGGTAAACGGCCAAGCAGTGAGCAGTGGTTTTACTATCATTAACGCCCGTTCACTGGCCGATGATGTAACCTTTACGGTAGGTGACCCAGACGACAAATATACTGGCACACTTAAAGTAGTAGATGGAAAACTGCTTAAAGATAATATTAATGTCACTGGTTATTCGTTGGTTCACTCAGCGAGTTTAACTGCACTGGCGTTTACTCGTGGTTTATTTGGTGAATCGGGTAAATACATTGTTTCCATCGGTTTGTTATTGTTTGCTTTTTCTACGGCTATCGCTTGGTCTTATTATGGTGATAGAGCCATGACCTATTTGTTAGGGCCGCGTTCAGTCATGCCTTATCGAGTGGTTTATGTAGCGGGTTTTGTTTGGGCTGCCGTTTCTGATACTACCTTAGTTTGGGCCTTGTCAGCAGTCGCGATAGTGGTCATGACCTTACCTAACTTGTTTGGTATCTTTTTACTCAGAAAAGAAATGAAAGATTCGGTCAAAGAGTATTGGGAAAGATTTGATAAAGAGCATAAATAAGCAAACCTAAATTCACTAAAAGCGCAGCATCGGTTGCGCTTATTTTTAAGATGTTTAGCCTCACACAAACAGTTTAATGAGGTTTTTGGAGTAGAATAATGGCGTTAATCGATTGCCCAGCGTGTGGCAAAAAAATCTCCGACAAGGCGGCGACTTGTCAATATTGTGACTTTGCTATTGGTACCGCTGATCCTGAAGATATTGCTCGCAAAAATTCACTAAAAATCTATCTAAAAAAGCAAAATATCCAAAATCAATCGATGTTGGCCATGTTGTTGTTTGTTGGTGGATTTGGTTTTATGTATTGGGGTGGTGTTACCCCCGAAGAGTTGCAATTTAAAGCGGCGTTTGGCGTGGCAGTTGTCGGTTTTGTCTGGTATATAGTCAATCGTATACGTTTGATATTTTTGAAAAAATCAAAGTGAGCCAAGCGCTAAGATGAAGCTTGAAATGCTATTGCAGAACATGTCTGCACCAGTCTACGAAAAACTGCGTGAAGCGGTAGAAACAGGTAAGTGGTTAGACGGTGCGCCGCTAACCGAGGCACAAAAATCCACGTGTTTACAAGCAGTAATGGTTTATCAGGCCAAAGTACTTAAGCCTGATCAGCACATGACTATTGGTGAAAACGGTGAAATTGTGCATAAAAGTCGTGACACTTTACAACGAGAGTTAAAACAAGAGTCAGCCCAACAATCTTTCGATAATCAAACAATAGCGCGGTTTAAACAGGATGATATTTAGTCGTTTTTTTCGTTCCAAACATCTCGACCCCAAACCTCAGGTACGTATTAAGGCCATTGCTCAGCTAGATAGAGATCTCAATGCTGAAAAGACCATACTGCATGAACTGGCTTTTAATGATCCAGATGTTAATGTCAGCTTGGCAGCCTTACATAGGCTAGACAGTTTTGCTTTGTGGTACAAAATGTCAACCACCGGCAAAGACGAAAGAGTAGTTAAAAAAGCTGTGCAAGTGGTTGAAAAGCAACTGTTTGATGAGGCAGACCAAAGTCTGAGCGAAAAAGAAAAACGCAATTTTATCAGCCAGTGTAAGGATCAGCGTTTATTAGAAAAACTGGTCATGTTGCCCTGGGTACAGCTTGATGCTGCCTTGACACAAAGTGTATTAAAAAAGCTGGCAAAACAGCAGATAAACGAAAAAATCATTCTGGAATCAACTAACGCTGAATTACAAATGGCTCTGTTAACTGGGCTTAACGATGAGCCAGCTAGCCATAAATTGATCAATAAATTACTCAAAAAGAGTGAGTCAGCGCTACTTAAACAACAGGCCAGCGACTTATTACAAAATTGGCAACAACAACAGCAACTGCCTATCACTGTCGAAAAAGACACTCGCATGTTGTTATCCCGTTTACTCGCCTTAAAAGACAGTAACGAGCTAGGTCATATTCAAACTCAGCAGCAACAACTTAGCAGCCAGTATCAGCTATTAGAGCAACAGTTTGCATGTTTGCCGGTGGCCAAACAACAAGAGTTTAGTGCTAAGTGGCTAGAGCTCAATAATAAAGTACAAAAATCCATTGATAGTTTGGCCCCTCAGTGGCAAGCCGAGCAGCAACACTTAGCCGTGCAACAGGAGCTTAATAAACTGTTGCAAGATAGCGAACAAGTCGTCTCGCACGTTGAGACACAGCTTAATAAACCCATGGCGGAACTAAATTTACCATCACTGGCTGATGAAGAGGTGTTATTGGCCGGGGCTTATGCCAACATCCAAAAGCAATTAACCAGTTTGGGTGAGGTTCACCGTAAAGAACGTCAGGGTTTGATTGTGATGGCAGAGCGCATTGCTAACTGCCAACAAACCTTGCTTAATTTACCTGCTTTTGGCCAATGTATGGAAGAGTGCCGCGGGTTAATCGAGCAACTGACTGCTTTGAGTTTGCCAAGTGACGTTAGCCAAATCGACGCTGCTGAGCAATATTTACGTGAAGTAAAAGCCCAGTGGCGCAATACCACCCAAGCATTTAGTCAAAATTTACCGACTGATATTCGTCAACCATGGCAGCAACTTATCACTGGTTGGCAAACCGCCTTAAAAGCACTAAACGGTCAAATCACACAAGACTTGAATCGTTGTCGTAACAAGTTACGTGCGATTGATGCGTTGATTGTGCAGGGACGTTTCCGTCTGGCAATGGACCTGTATACCAAAGTAACAGCTTGGTATGGCAATTTGCCGGAAAAACAACAAGGTTTGTTGGAAAAAAGCTACCAACAAGTTAAACAACAAATTGAAAACCTACAGGACTGGCAAGAATATATTGCCGCTCCACGTAAACCCGCATTATTAGCCGAAGCTGAAGCTTTAGTTGCCTCACCTTTAAGCGTAGAACAGCAAGCTACTGCGGTTAAAAACTTGCGTCAGCAATGGAGTAGTTTAGGGGTGATTGATAGCGAGTCGGATCGCGCTTTAAATCAAGCCTTTGATGAAACTATTGAAAAAGCCTTTGCACCGTGTCGCGCTCACTATGATGTGCAACAAAAACAACGTGAACAAAACCTAGTCGATAAACAAGCTATTTTGACTCAGCTAAATGAGCTAAACCAAGGTAGTGAGGCTGTGGGTGTGCTTGCTAAACAATTTCGTACTTTACAAGATCGATGGCGCAAAGTCGGTGAAGTGGAGTTTAAGTTGCGTAATGAGCTAAACGAGCAATACCTGAAAGCGATCGTACCCCTAAAACAAAAAATCAACGATTTTTATCAAGCCAACGCTGAGCAAAAAACCGCATTGTTGGTTAAAGCGCAAAAATGTCTGGAGTTAGATAGTTTGGATGCTGCCATTGAGCAGCTTAAAAAACTGCAAGTTCAGTGGAAAACCATCGAACATGCCGGTAAAAAAGCCGAGGCCGAATTGTGGCCTAAGTTTCGTCAGGTCAGTGACGATGTATTTGCCAAACGTCAGGAGCAGCAAGCACAGCTTAAACAAAGCCTGAACGAGCAAACAGACAAAGTAAAAGACTTACTTAAACAAATGAAACAGGCAATAGAACAAGCCCGAGATAAAGCTGGATTAGATACTGCAGCGGCCTTTAGAGCTGCCATTATGGAAGCTTATAACGAGCTTGCAGACAAAGAGCGCAGTACTTTTGCCAGACAATTATCCAGCCTTGAAGACTCGTTAAAAAGTCGTGAACTTAACCTTGAGTCGGCGCACAGCAAACAGCAATATGAACTGATATTCAGTACCTTAGAGCAATGGCAAGCTGCAGATAGTTTGCCTACTTCGGTAAACCATTTACCTAATGCTTGGCAGCAAGCGTTTCAAACACAAGCAACAGAGGATAATCGTCACGCATTGACGATCACTTTAGAAATTGTCAGCAATCAAGATTCACCTTCATCTGATACGCAGCAGCGCCAAACCATTCAAATGCGCTTGATGGCACAAAAACTCCAAGATGGTCATCTAGAATCTGCAGACGAGCTATTAAAACAATGGATAGCTTGTGGCCCACTGAAACCGGCAGAAATTGGCTTGTTAGCTCGTGTACAAGGTTTGTTTGCCTAAATGATGAATGTAACTAAGAGTACGGCTAAATGAATGCCCCTGAAGGTACAAGGCTTAATAAGTTTATCGGTGAATCTGGCTTTTGTTCACGCCGCGAAGCCGACAAACTAATCGAGCAGGGTAGGGTAACCATCAATGGACTCAGGCCTGAACTCGGCACTAAAGTACAAGTGGGTGACAAGGTTGAAGTAGACGGCAATCCTATCGCCGCCAGTGCCGAAAACAAATCTGATAGAGTGTATATTGCCTATAACAAACCGATTGGTATCACCTGTACTACCGAGCGTCATATTGAAGGCAATATCATTGATGCCATAGGTCACAACGAACGCATCTTCCCGATTGGGCGTTTAGATAAACCCTCTGAAGGCTTGATTTTATTAACCAGTGATGGCGACATAGTAAATAAAATCCTACGTGCCGAAAACGCTCACGACAAAGAATATGTGGTCGAAGTAAACAGACCTCTAACCGAGCATTTCATTAAAAAAATGGCCTCGGGCGTGCCGATCTTGAATACCGTGACCAAACCTTGTGTGGTGACTATGCAAAGTAAAATGGTGTTCAGAATGGTATTAACTCAGGGCTTAAACCGTCAAATCCGGCGCATGTGTGAATACCTCGATTACGAAGTTGTAAAACTTAAACGTACACGCATCATGTCTATCCGCTTGGCTGGTTTAAAATCCGGCCAATGGCGTGATTTAACCGAAGATGAAATGTTAGAAATTAATACTGCTGTGGCTGATTCTTCTAAAACAGCGTCTAACTAGAAACTAGAAACTAGAAACTAGAAACTAGAACGTCGACTCCTACAGATTTGGTGAAGTTGGTTCAACAAAACGCTGTTGCCATAGCAATTTAGCTTGGCTTAAATATTCATCATTAACGGCCTTGCCGTTGGCGAGTTCAGCGGCGATTTGTTGAATTAACTTGTTTCTGGCCATCACCAGTTGATCCGCTTTATCAAACAGATCTTGAGCTTCAGGATATTCAATTTTCAAAGGCTCAGTATCTTCAACTGCATAATATGCTTTTTCAAACTTATCATTAAACAAGCTGCGTTTAGCATGAAATACCACATATTTTTTAGCGGCAGCGGATTGCAAATACTCAATATCGTCTTGCGCTAGCTCGGCAGTTTTAGCGAGTTCAAGCGCCTTGTGTAACCAACTATTGATGGTCGCATCATCACTTTGCGCGACAGCTTGTTTAATGCCAGCAACCAAATCAGTGGCATGTAAAATTTGCTGACGAGATATAGCAGGAGTATTTATTGTCTGGGTTGGAACATCAGCCACAGAATCATCAGCCAGTTTACCAAACCACAACAAACTACCTGCTATCACTACTATGAACAATGCTAAAAAAACTTTCATTTAACCTCTTGTTAACTGCCTTACTGCAAAGGCGCAAAGCCTAACATATACCCTTCACCCTTGAAACTGCATCGTTGTTGGCTGCTATCACTTATCTTGATTTGTATGTACACCCAAATCATCCGAAACTCGCATCTTTAGGTTGTATGGGTATTTATGCATTTAATAGGCTAAGCACTAGGGGTTGAGTCGCTTTGCAATCTGGCCGCAATTCCAATCGTAAGGGGTAAAGCTTATGGTTAGTGGTCAATAAAGAAATGGCTTATTAACAAAAAAATGGGATGTCTTGAGGATAAGGAGCCCCAGAGTGAGGCTCCTTCGTTTTCATGGGCAATGGTTATTGCGTAGGAGTTAAATCCAAACCATCAATTATGTATAAGGTATTGCTGTCGATGCGGCTTTGAGTGTCGTCCAAATACTTTTGCTCAAGTACGTCGTTAGTTGACCAAGTTGCAAAATCATCATCATTGATCACCGCTAAACGGTGGTTATCGAGTATCCACAAACCTTCCATTTTGTCGTGGGGGTAAGATACTTCATTGACCATATTCACTACTAAAGAGGTTTTATTCGCAGGAGTAATGCCATTGTTAGCTAGGATTTCCCAACCTGCAGCGGTATTGCTGCCAACAGCATTAGTTTTTACGATTTGCTCTAAAGACAGGCCGCCTATGGTTAAACCAATCGCGCTATTTTGTTCAACTTCACCTACAGCCGCGACACTTTCTAAATCGGTTGCAGTATTAATATCAATTTTATATACGTGTTTCATAGCGGTTGGAGTGCTATTAAAAAAGGCTCCGTCACGCTCCAATACCAAAAAGCTCGTAGCGCTTAGTGCTTTGATGGCAGAGTTTGAATTACTGCCTTTCTCTTGTTTATACAGATACTGAGACATAGCACCTGTCGCAATATTCACTGTCACTATGCGGGTCAGATCAGTACGGTTACTCGAAGGATTATCTAAGCTCGATTGCATGATACCTACTAATGTCGTTTCATCAGGCGTAATGGTTAAACCTTCCATGCCACGGTTAGCCCAACGGTTAGCAAATTCAGCCGGTAGGGTATGCAGATTACGAGTATCGGCGGCAAACGCATTAATGCGTTGTAACTCAACACCCTCCGCGCTGTAATGCACGATATGGGGGCCATATTCATCACTTACCCAAAACGTACCATCACTCATTGCCACCAAACCTTCTGAATCTAGGCCATAGTCATCTAATTTTATTGGGTTGGTAACAGCGTCATAGGGCTGACTGGGATCGATACGGATAACCTCACCCGCGGCGTCATAAGGTATTTCACCCGTGCCACCTAAAGCAGCCTGATTAGGTAAACCGGTGATAGTGTTACCATCACGATCTTTTAATAAAATGGTTTTAACCAACTTGATATCGCCAGTGGCTTGGATTTCAAACAAACCTATGCGTGGCACATAATCGGGAGTAGGGAACATTTTTCCAGCACCCAGCTCACCACTAAAGTTAGCATTGGGGCCGCGATCGGTAATGGCATAAAACTGCATAGGATTAGTAGGATGACCATCCATATCTGAGCCAAAACCACCATTGCGGATCTCAAAAGTCGAACCTGGGATGGCACCATTTTCTAAATCATTACGCAATACTGAATAGGGCAAGCTCACGCCGCTACTAGCAAAATTACTTGGGTTACAGACATAAGAAGTCGCGGTGACCTCTGCACTGTCTAAACTGCCATTAGCATTAATATCAATACCTGAATCGATTTGCACACCACCTAACCAGCAACTGGCATGGCCGGTAGCTAATTGACTTTGCATAACTAAGCTGGTTAAACCGTTAGCGCCGTTACTGCCGTTTGCTCCTGCTAAGCCATCATTGCCGTTGGCACCATCTTTACCATCGCCACAGGCAGTTAAAACTAACGCAGTCGATAATCCCAGTAGAGATAATTTAAATGTATTCATGGCATGTTCCTTTTTATTAAATTTTTTGAACGGCCAATCTAGTAGAAAAATAAGACAATTTGGTGACTGGAGTGTGGCAAAAGTGTGACAAAGTTGGTTTTGTATGATGCCTAATTTATTGAAAACGTAATGGAAATTTCTATATCAACTTATTATTACTTTTGGAGAGGATGTAAGTGCATGAGTTTATTATACCAATTCCATTAAACAAATAGGCACTTAGAACGCGTCCTGCGTTAAGGAACAAGGCGTCGCTATGCAGGAATGGCCTTACCCTTTTAAATAGCGAGAACGCAGAGCCTTATCCGCTGGCTCGTTCCCTTTGGGCGAGTTTTAAAAGCACATACTCAGCGTTGCTCGAAAGAGCGCCACTATGACTTCATTCAAGCGCCTTGATTATGTGCTTTTAAATTCTCCTGAGTGTACATTTATTTAATGGAGTTGGTATTACTTACATTACGGCGATTAACGTGAAAAAGTTAATGCGGTCAAGATTACTCAAGAACTTAAAGTACACGCTGAACATGTTGTGGTCAGGCAAAATGGTGAGCTTGGGATGGCGCTAAGTTAATGTTAACCTTTATTAAAATCCCTTAACAACAGGTCACTAGGCACGGTTTGTTGCCCTGTGAGGCGAACCACTTATCCGCTTTAAAGCGGATAAGTCAGTTTAAGCAATACCAATACTATGCTCGAATAACAAATAGATACCGGCAAGCCGATTTTTAAGAAATGTATTAATTTGTAGTTTACCGCGCTAAAAACCAACAAATTGGTTTGATAGCCATAGGGAGAAATAAAGCTGGCACTGGCAGCAAAAGCCACTGCTAAGGCAAAGGGCATTAAATCAACATTTAATACTTGAGCGATGCCATAGGCAAAGGGAAACATCAACGCCGCGGCGGCGTTATTAGTGACTACCTCAGTAAGTACTAAGGTAAGTAAGTACACTACTACTAAGGCGGCAAAGGGACTAACGTGTTCGACATAGGGGGCAAATAGAGAAGTTAGATTGGTGATTACTCCGGTATTTTCTAGGCCTGTCGCTAGACTGAGTGCGCCTACAATTACGAGGATTAAATTAAGCGGAATATTGCTTTTAATTTCGCTGTTACTGCTTACACCAACGGCCACCAGTATGGCCATAAAAAAGATCAGGCCGGTAGCCAAAGGGACTAATGACATGGCGGCTAGCGCCACGACTACTAAAAATCCACCCAAAGTAATGACTTCTTGCGAGAGGCTTAATTTGGCCGGCATTTTTTGTTCTGATAATACAAAAAAGTTTTTGGTTAAATTGTGGCGACTTAAAAAGTCAGGGCCAGTGGCGAGTAATAAGAAGTCTCCAGCTTGCAGTTTAATATCACCTAATTTTCCTGAGAGGGCTTCGCCATCGCGGCGTATGGCCACCACAGCGGCATCAAACAAGGCTCTAAAACCAATGGCTTTGAGACTTTGCCCAATGATTTGTGCACGATTAGAAATAATGACTTCAGTGAGGTTATCACGTAATAAACCGTTGGATTCGGCAAACAGGTTTAAGCCTTTTATATGTCCTAAGCTACTGACGTTTTGCACATTACCTGAAAAAATCAGCTTGTCGTTGGCCTCTATGATGAGATCTGGCGACACAGGTGAGATCAAATTTTTATTGCGTATTACCTCTACCAAAAATAATTCAGGTAGGTTTCTGAGGTGATTGGCTTCTACGCTTTTACCGACTAACTCTGAGTCTTCGGCTACTTTAGCTTCTATAAAGTAGCTGTTGTAAGTGGCATTTTTATTTTCGATATCAGGCAGCCAAGATGACAGAATAAAAATCAGTAGACCACAGCTTAAACCCGCCACCATACCGTATAGGGTAAAGTCCCAAAAGTTAAAACCAGCATGACCATGTTCGATCATAAAACTATCAACAATCAGGTTGGTTGATGTGCCAATTAAGGTCACTGTACCACCTAGTATGGCGATGTAAGATAGCGGAATTAATAGTTTAGATGCTGGGTGATATTGATTTTGTTTTACAGGGCTTATCAAGCTGGCTACAACGGCAGTGTTATTTAACAGCGCCGATGAAAAAAACGTTAAACCAAATAAGCGCCAGTAACTTTGAGCATAGTTGGCAGTGATCAGGGTGCGACCTAAACGTTTGATAAAAGAGGTTTTATCTACCGCACTACTGACTAACAATAACAACACCAGGGTGATAAGCCCCTGGTTGGTTAAGTTATTAATAATCTCTTTGACACTAAGCTGCTGACAAACAACCAGCAATAACATGGACACTGCAAAAATCGAAGCGGGGCGCTTATTGGTGAAAATAAGCGCCAGTATAGTACTGGCAAAAATCGCAACTACCAGAATTTGATTGAGATCCATATTGTTCCAAACAGCTTATTTTAAGTTGCTGATATCCGTCGCATTCCAATGCGGGAAGTGTTTTCTAACTAAGGCATTAAACTCTATTTCAAACTCAGAGTATTGGCCTTGGTTTTCAGTGCCAGTTTCCTTGGCTACGTCGATTATCATCCCAGCGCCAACTGTGCCATTGGTTAATCTATCAATGATGATAAAAGCGCCAGTAGTGCGATTTTTGGTATAGGCATCACAAGCTACGGGTTGGGTTAACTTAATTGAACCCACCGCGATTTCATTGAGGTTAAGCCTTACTGCTGGTTTGTGCTCTAGTGAGTTAACATCAATTTGATACTCAATATCGGTCACACTGCCGGGGACAAACTTAGTGGCAAATTTAAAACCATATTGTTTGTTTGGCATCAGTGGCTCTTCTGCCATCCACACTAGATTAGTGCGATATGCATTACTGTGCAGTGGTAAATTGTCAGACTTAACAATCATATCGCCACGTGAAATATCAATTTCATCCATCAGAGTCAATGTGGTGGTCAGTGGTGTGTGTACACTTTCTTGCTCACCTTCATAACTCACAATCGACTTAACCGTTGATTGTTTGCCAGAGGGCAGGGCAGTGATTTTATCACCCACTGAAATCTGACCAGAAACAACCGTACCGGCGAAACCTCTGAAATTAAGGTTAGGGCGGTTAACGTATTGCACTGGAAAACGAAAATCATCGAGGTTGTAATCGTGCGCGACTTTGATGTTTTCGAGCATGCTCATGAGTGTGTCACCTTGATACCAAGGTGTTTTATCACTGACATTAACCACGTTGTCACCATCTAAGGCAGACAGCGCGATAAACTGAATATCAGGGATCGTTAACTGTTTAGAAAACTCCAAATAATCGGCTTTGATTTTTTCATACACACTTTCGCTGTAGTCCATCAAATCCATTTTATTGACCGCTACGATGACGTGTTTAATGCCCAGCAACGACACTAAAAATGAATGACGACGAGTTTGGGTTTTAACCCCAGCTCTAGCATCCACTAAGATAATCGCTAAATCACAGTTTGAAGCTCCCGTTACCATGTTGCGGGTGTATTGCTCATGCCCAGGGGTATCCGCAATAATAAATTTACGTTTTTCAGTAGAGAAATAACGATAGGCTACATCGATGGTAATGCCTTGTTCACGCTCAGATTGCAAACCATCAACCAATAGCGCCAAGTCTACTTTGTCACCTGTGGTACCAGACTTTTTACTGTCTTTAGTAATGGCGGCAAGTTGGTCTTCAAAAATCATTTTTGAGTCATGTAATAAGCGACCAATCAGGGTGCTTTTTCCATCATCAACACTACCGCAGGTCAAAAAGCGCAACATGTCTTTCTTTTCGTGTTGATCCAGATAACCCAAAATATCAGATTGTAAGAGGGTGTTTTCGCTGTTCATGATTCAATAACTCACTAAAAAATAAGGGTTTAAAACGGATTCTTGCTGATTATAACGCAGGGCTTTTGCATGCTCAGAGCGGGCTTCTGCTAGTTCATTAACCACAGTGACTTTACCTCCAGCGGCTTCAACTACGGCTTGGGCTGCACCCGTATCCCACTCACAAGTTGGGCCTAATCTGGGGTATAAATGCGCCTCACCTTCTGCCACTAAACAGAGTTTTAAAGAGCTACCCATGGCAATCAGTTCGGTTTCACCACCTAAGCTATCCAAAAAGGTTTGGATTTCAGGGCTTTGATGGGAGCGACTGCCAACGACTTTCCACGATTCATCTGCTTGTTTGGCCTTGGGGCTAATGGCCTGACGTTCGCCTTTAGTCAGTTTATAAGCACCTTGACCGGCAACACCCACATAGGTATGTTCAAGTACGGGCGCATAAACCACACCAAATACCGGTTTGCCATTATCAATCAAGGCAATGTTGACGGTAAACTCGCCATTTCTTTTAATAAACTCTTTGGTGCCATCTAAGGGATCAACTAACCAATATTGTTGCCATGTACTGCGCTCTGACCATGGAATATTGGCTGATTCTTCAGATAAAATAGGTAAAGATGACAGCTTTTTTAAACCATTGACTATACAGTGGTGAGCGGCAAGGTCGGCTTCCGTTAGTGGGCTCTTATCGCCTTTTTCTGCAACACTAAATTCCCGCTGGTAAATTTCCATTATCTTGTCGCCAGCCGCGTGGCTGATAGCAACAATTTGGTCTACTAATGCCTTATCCAACATGGTTTAAAAATCCCTTTTTGCTTAATAGATTAAACAGCATATCTGCAGACTGCTCAGCACTTTGACCATTAAACTCCAGCACAACTTCTGGATTTTGTGGCGCTTCATAGGGTGAATTGATCCCAGTGAAATCTTTAATGTCGCCCTGGCGGGCTTTTTGGTAAAGACCTTTAGGGTCGCGCTTTTCACACTCTGCAAGTGGAGTATTCACAAATACTTCAACAAATTCGCCTTCGTTTAACAAGTTACGGCAGTAATCACGGTCACGTTGAAAAGGCGAGATGAAAGCGGTGATCACCACTAAACCTGCATCAACAAATAATTTTGCTACTTCACTGATGCGGCGAATATTTTCGACTCGATCTTTATCACTGAATCCCAAATCACCACATAAGCCATGACGCACGTTGTCGCCATCCAACAAATAAGTGTGTTGTTTATGCTCTGCGAGCTTTTTTTCAAGCAAATTAGCGATGGTAGATTTACCTGAGCCGCTTAAACCTGTTAACCAAATAACACAAGGCTTTTGGTTTTTAGCGTCAGCCCGGCGGGCTTTGTTTACTTCATGTTGGTGCCAAACAATATTGGTCGCCATTAGAAATAACCTTCCATTTTTTTCTTTTCCATCGAACCTGATGAATCATGATCGATAACACGACCTTGGCGCTCTGAGGTTTTAGTCAGCAGCATTTCTTGAATAACTTCAGGTAAAGTTGCCGCGGTGGATTCTACCGCGCCGGTCAAGGGATAACAGCCTAAGGTTCTGAAACGTACTGAACGCATTTGTGGTACTTCACCAGGACGCATGGGCATACGTTCATCATCAACCATGATCAAGGTGCCATCACGTTCAACCACTGGGCGCTGTTTAGCTAAATAAAGTTGAGGTATTTCGATGTTTTCTAAATAGATATATTGCCAAATATCCAGCTCAGTCCAGTTTGACATGGGGAAGACGCGGATACTTTCGCCTTTGTTAATTTGTGAATTATAAATATTCCATAATTCGGGACGTTGGTTTTTAGGATCCCAGCGATGGTTGTCATCACGAAACGAATAAACACGCTCTTTAGCACGGGACTTTTCTTCATCTCGGCGTGCACCACCAAAAGCAGCATCAAATTTGTATTTATTCAGAGCCTGTTTCAGGCCCGCTGTTTTCATAATATCGGTATGTTTGGCACTACCATGCACAAAAGGGCTGATATTCATATCTACGCCGTCTTGGTTAATATGCACCAGTAAATCCAAATCATGTTTTTTGGCCATATAGTCACGAAATGTAATCATTTCATGAAATTTCCAAGTGGTATCAACATGCAATAAAGGGAAAGGAATTTTACCCGGCGCAAAGGCTTTACGCGCTAGGTGTAACAATACTGATGAATCTTTGCCAACAGAATAGAGCATTACTGGGTTATCAAACTCTGCCGCGACCTCACGAAAAATATGGATACTTTCGGCTTCAAGTTGTTTTAAATGGGTAACGGTTGGTATTGCGGTTGGCATAAAGTTCTCACACTGGATAAAGTTATATATCAATAAATTCTATGTATAGAACATAACATGAATTACTTGTCAGTGAGTATACAGATTTATGCTTAATTCGTATAAAACCAACTATTTATTGAATATACCAATATGGTATCAGCATGAATGGCGTTGTGGCAGACATTCCTTTTCTATAAGGGCTTAGAGCATTTTTATGCGTTCTGAAGCCCATAATACGGCTTGTTGAAAGTGCTCTAATGAGCGCTCCACTGGATAAGCGTGACGTTCACAAAGCTCGTCTGCTTCTTGCCACTGTGCTAATTCAAAAAATTCACACAGTTCTAAATAATGAGCTGATTCACCTTGTTTGCTTATTAATACATTTTTCATCTCGTCCGAGATTGGCAGCTTATCCAACAGTTCGACAATGTTAGCGTCAACCATGGCATCAAGCAGTGATAATAGACCAATTAAAAAAGCCGAAGAAGGCTCTGATGCAGAGGTATTCATCGCCATCATGTTTTCACAAAAACGTGCGCGAGTTAAGGCCATGATGGTTAACTCTTGGGGTTTTCCTTGACTAAATTGCGCAGTAAATAATAGTGATATAAAACGTTTTAATTCAGTCAAGCCAAACATAACTATGGCTTGTTTGATGGTTTCAATTTTTTTAGCACGTTTGAAAGCAGGCGATTGAGCATAACGCAGCATTTTAAACGATAACTCAACGTCACCTTCAAACGTTGCGGTTATTTTGGCAATGCTTGGCTCCGCCTTGTATACCTCGCCCATCAAATTAACTACAGATATTTGTGATGGTTTAAAAGCAATGGATTTGATCACTTCTGGTTTGCTGAAAAAATAACCCTGAAAGTATTCACAGCCAATTTCCAAGGCTTGTTCAAACTCAGCATAGGTTTCGATTTTTTCTGCTAACAACTTAATATGAGGAAATGCTTTTGCTTCTTCAATAATCTGCTGAATTTGCTCATGGCTAGAAATTTGATAATCAATTTTAATGATGTCGATATAGGGAAAAAAGAGCCGCCATAAAGGCTGGTGTTCATAGTCATCTAGGGCAATTATGTAACCTTTCTCTTTCAGTTCTATACAGGCCTGTAGCAACTTCTTACCAGGTTTGGCGGTTTCTAAAATCTCCACCACGATTTGCTCTTTGGGCAGCATAAGGGGATAACCATCCAACAAAGAGTCATGGGTAAAATTAATAAAAGCGAGAGTACCATCAGTCAGCGTTTCTAAACCTAAATTGAATTGCAAACCCTCAATCAGTTTAGCTGTTGCCTCGTTATCATTGATATTTGGAAAGACATTATCAAGACTTTGTCTGAATAATAGCTCGTAAGCAAATAATGTTTTGTCTTTGTTTAGTATTGGCTGGCGTGCCGCATAAAAACTCAAATTACATACCTCTTAGCTGCGTCTTATTAGTAAAATTACTGAAATGACTAAATAATATTAGCTCAGTTCCTTGTGCTGAATTCCTGATTAACTCGCTCAAAAGTGTCAATAACTAACATATCGCGTTGTTGTGTTAACAAACTCACAATCACTATTGTAACACTACAGACCAAAAAGCCAGGGACAATTTCATAGAGCCACTGACTCAAGCTTAGTCCATTGATGGTCACTGGGGCATAAATCCAAAATAACACGGTTAACGTACCTGTCAACATACCTGCAATGGCCGATAAGCGAGTCATTTTTGACCAAAACAAACTAATTAATACCACGGGGCCAAAAGCCGCGCCAAAACCAGCCCAGGCATTACTGACGATACTCAAAATTGAATTATCGCGGTTATATGCGAGCATAATGGCGACAATGGCCACTAAGGCTACACAGATCCTGCCTACTAAGACTAACTCTTTTTGACTGGCATCACGACGCACAAACAACTGATAGATATCACCGGTCAAAGAACTCGAGGTCACTAATAATTGCGACGAAATAGTACTCATAATGGCAGCTAAAATGGCGGCGAGTAAAAAGCCACTGATTAGCGGATGAAACAGTACATTGGATAAATAGATAAAAATGGTTTCAGGATCGTGCAGGTCAGCACCTTGGCTTTTTACATAGGCAAATCCCAACAAGCCTGTACCCAAAGCACCAATGATAGTCACGACCATCCAGCTCATACCTATACGGCGTGCGGTTTTGATATCTTTGACTGAACGAATCGCCATAAAACGTACTATGATGTGGGGCTGGCCAAAATAACCGAGTCCCCAAGATAATAAAGAGATGATCGCAATCACGCTTAAGGTTGAACCGTTAGAGGCATCGGTGAACATATCTAAATAATTAAAAGGCATGTCAGCAAACTGCGCCGTAGCAGCGCTGATTCCACCTAGTTCAAATAACACCACTACCGGTACTAATATGAGTGCCACAAACATAATACAACCTTGCACAAAGTCGGTAATGCTCACGGCCAGAAATCCGCCAAATAGGGTATAAGCTACCACCACACCAGCGGTGATATATAGACCCAGTTCGTAACTTAAACCAAAAGAGGATTCAAACAATTTACCGCCTGCCACCACGCCAGATGAGGTATAGAGTGCAAAAAATATGATGATAACGATGGACGATAGCAGTCTGAGTATGTGGCTTTTATCGTTAAAGCGATTTTCAAAATAATCGGGGATGGTAATGGCGTTATTGGCGTATTCGGTATAAACCCGCAGACGTGGAGCCACTAAAACATAGTTGAAAAACGCACCTATGGTTAAACCAATGGCAATCCACGCACTCGACATCCCCGAGATATAAATGGCACCGGGTAAACCCATCAACATCCAACCGCTCATATCCGAAGCGCCTGCTGATAATGCGGTAACTTTGGGGCTTAAACTGCGCCCACCTAACATATAACCTGCTACATCCGTATTGGATTGTTTAAAGGAATATAAACCTATGCCTAATACCACGATAAAATATAAGGCCAAGGAGATAAAAATTGAGTAATCCATGAATAGTCTCTAATGTAGGGTCGATTAGTAGGTGCTTGATGACAACCAATACAGCAACTTTCGACTTTTTTAACATGCTAGCAACAGAATGAAAAATACACTACCCACATCAACATATAATATTCAGAAAATGTCTTTTACGGAGCTGAGTCTTAGCCAGTTTTATCAAGTGGCTAAGTTACGCCAAGATGTGTTTATTATTGAACAACAAAGTATTTATCCAGATTTAGATGATATGGATGGGGAAGCCATACATTTTTTGTGCTGGGCGTCAGTGCAAACCGATGTAAAGCTAATGGCTTATGCCCGTTATCGTTTTTGCGATTTGATAAATCAAGTGAAAATTGAACGCGTAGTCTTGGCTGTTGAGGCTAGAAGTAAAGGTCTAGGTAAGCAGCTTATGCAGGAGATAATAACTGACATTCAGACTCAGCATGCTGGCATGCCGATCAGTTTATCCTCGCAACTTGCAGCTCAAGCATTTTATCAAGGTTTGGGTTTTGTGGCTGAGGGAGATAGTTATGATGATGGCGGTATAGAACACATTACTATGTGGTATCGATTTTAAAAATAGGGTGTGAATTTTTTATCGCTTTGCGACCCAAATCATGCTTTGTCGCAAAGCGATAATCTTGATGTGCGCAGCACATATTTTAGTGCACGCAGTGCCTGATTTTAGTGGCCGTTGGCCATTTTGGGTCAGTGTAGCGCACGCTCTGCGCGTAGCGATAATCGTTCGCCGCTCGAAGCTTGTCGCTACAATCCTCTTTATGCCGAAAATATCAAACTCTTGACTAGTTTTTCTTTCATACTACTGGCATCCGCAGGCGCTTCGCTGACGACCACTAAACTGGCGGTGCTAAAGTCAAAGCTTTGGCTGTTCCATTTACCTTCAGTGAGATTGTCGGCTTTAAATGCTTGTTCGTGGGGCACGATAAATACACTAACTTTACCAGACTCGCCCTGCATCACTAAATGTAGACTTTTTACATTGTTAAAATCACAGTAATTGGCGTAATACACTTGGCTAACTTGGCTCGTAAACTCGCCTCCAAAACGGGCTAATTTAAGGTTAACTTGCTGCATCGTAATATCTTCATTGGCACCCAGCGCATAATTGCCTTCCATAATGACATGGGCGATGGCGTGTTCAGATAAACTCAGGCTATTTGATGGTTGTTGCCAAAAGACAAAACTTAAACCAAATACCATGGCAATTGAAGCAGCCATGGCAAATTGCATATATTTGCGGCGGCTGCGACGTTGTGTATGCTGGGCCATACTTTGGCGCAGCAACAAACGATGGGCGAGTCCATCAGGCACTTTGATTTGGCTGGCTTCAAGCATTTTTTGGTTTAATTGCTTAAGCTCATTACTAAAAGCCAGTTTTTTAGGATCGCTGGCAATGGCATCAAGTACTTGGGTATCAGTCGATTTAGGGTCGGCTAACAAGGCCCGACGAAATTCCAGATCATCCATTTTTGCGACCTCTGTTTTCATTGGCTTTGTCTAAGGCTTCTTTCACTTGATTACGGGCTCTGAATAAACGTGTCATGACGGTGTTTTTATTTAAGTTGAGTTGTTCGGCTATCTCATCGCCTGAATAACCCATTACGATTTGTAGCATTAGGGGCTCTCGGTATTCTTCACTCAGGGAGGCCAAAATGACTCTCAATTCCCGGTGTTCGATTTCTGTTTCGTTACTGTGTTGTTCGTCGATTACGGCGACATCATCAATATCGACTAAGTCAAATTGTTTGCGTTCAAAACGACGGGCGTTTTCTCGGCGTAAAATAGTGATTAACCAAGACTTGGCGGCTTTTTCGTCATTAAGCGAATCTAATGATTTCCATGCTCTTAAAAAGGTTTCTTGCACTATGTCTTCGGCCACGGCTTTATCTCTGACTAACCAATAGGCATAACGAAAAATATCGGCATGTAGGGCCAATACTAAGGTTTCATAACGTTTGTTTTTATCTGTCATGGTGCTAGAGACCGAGGCAGTTTGTATTTGCTTTCGCGAAAACATAATTTATCCACTTTTTACGTATTACGACTTTTACTCAACCTTAGTTAAACAGCATAAAACGTAATATTCGTTCTGTTGGTTAGTATGAGGGATTGTTATAAATGACGCTAATTTGATTTTTTACGCGCATCAACCCAACTGAATGTGTCTTCGTTTGATGACGATGACACATTCAGTTGGGGAGCAAGGATTTAGGTTTTGCTAGGGTAGAGTGGTTTTAACTGTAAAGCCTGATTCTGTTTTGAGTTGGTTTTACTCAAGTGAACTTGCAATAAAGTTGCAAGCTGTTTGGCATTCCACTCTTTGGGAGTACTACTGTATTGGGCTGCCAACATGCGATTGACTTCTTGAGTGAGTGACTCATCCTGCAATACATGCAGGGCTTGCGACAAACTCAACCCTGGCTTACCACAAAGATCTGCTAGTACCACTGGTAACAGTGTTTGAATAACACGGCTATCAGAGTTGGCTAAGGCGTTAGTCAGTTGTTTATGTTGCTCACTGATGGAACTTGCTGTGCGCATAGTACTAGACGCAGTTTTGGGACTGACAGTTTTATATTTGCGACTGTGCCAGTACCACAATGCTAATGTAAGTAACCATAACATACCTAATACCGCGCTAATCCAAAGCCAAATCTTATCCGTTGCTTGATTGGGTGCAATAACGAGATCCGTACTTTTGCTGGTTTGCGTAGAAGGTGCTAAGCCAGTATTTTGCACTGGCAACGTGGGTAGGGGCGGCGTTGCTTGGTTTAGTGCGGGTAAAATTTGCAAGGTTTTTTCGGGTAAAACCGTATATTCAGTTTTTTTAGTCAGAATATTAAACCAAGGAATACGCACTTCTGGTATCACTAACGTGCCTGCTTCACCAGGAATAATCGCCACTGATTCTTTGCGTTGGGCCACCAAAGTATTGTCTTTTTCTACCGTGGTACTTTCGGCTTGATCGGGATAGGTTTTTACATTGGCCGGATATTGGCTATTAATGGCGGGCAGTTGTTCTTCAACCACACCAATAGCGGTTAAGGTTAAAGTGCGGGTGATGGGTTCACCAACATGGTATTGGCTCGTGTCGCCTTGCCATTCTTCATTAAGTTGCACAAAGTCACTGGGCAACCAATGTTGTGCATAATTAGTGGGGATGGGTAGTATGTTGATTTGTTGATTTGGCCCAACTCGATTAACTGGGGTACTGCGATTAAAAAAGCCAAAACTCTGACGGCTATTATCGACCACTTCGCCTTCAAACAAGGGGCCTTCAATGGTGAAGGTGCCACTTTGCTGAGGAATAATCGCAAAATTACGCTCAATGATGCGATAACGGCGACCTTCAACAATCTCGTTATATTCTTTATCTTTACCTATCTGCCGAATATCTGCATTGACTAAGGTTGGATTGGCCAAACTGCCACGTTGCAAATCTTTAGCTAAATACAACTTAACGGTATAACGCAGTTGTTGTTGCAAATAGGCTTGGTCGACATCAAGTTCAGTGGTGATGTAGATATCACGGCTCTGGCCCGAATTCGCCGCCGACACTGGCACCACCATCAAGGCTATTGGTTGTGTTTGCTGGCCATCAACGGTAAAAGCGGGGATGGTAAAACGACCTGGCTTACGGGGAATTAACACCGTACTCCAGATAGTGGTGCGGGTTGTATTAAAGTTAATCATTTGGGTTTGTGAGCTAACAGAAGTTCTGCCCACTACAAAATCCTGCATTAATACCGAAGGATCAAAGGCTGAACGATCCACATCATCATTTGCCGTTATCGTAAGATTAAAAGACTCGTCTACCATCACCGGGTTTTTGTCGACAACGGCGGTTACTTCGCTTGGTTGTGCGAATACACTGCCACTTACACTCAATAATAAGCTGAAGCTAAAAAGTAAGGTTGTTATTGCTCTCACTGTTACCAGTTCCTCTGTAAATTGCCGGGGGCTCTTTCACGTTTACGTTGTTGGGCTTCTATCTGCATTTTGCGTTTTAATAAAAACGCGGGGTCGTCAGGGACCTTATTTAACAAGTTTTGCATACGTTGCATTTGTTCTTTTTCTTCGTCTGTTAGTTCTTTTTCCTGCATTTGCTGGGCTTGAGCTTCCTGTTCACCTTCTTCACCCTCCTGAGCTTCTTTGTCTTCTGCAGCTTGTTCTTGTTGCTCCTCAGACTGCTCTTGTTCGGCCTCAGCTTGTTGCTGTTGTTTGTCTTGTTCACTTTGCTCTTGTTCTGAAGAGTCTCCTTGTGAGTCATTTTGTTGCTGCTGTTGCTGATCTGAGTTTTGTTGCTCAGATTGATCACCCTCTTGATCCTGTTGCTCTTGCTGCTCATCACTTTCTTGTTGCTGATCGCTATCCTGCTGCTGGTTTTGATCGGATTTTTGTTGTTCAGACTTTTGCTGTTCTAACAGTTTTTCAACTAAGGCTTTGTTAGCCTTGGCGTCTTCGTTATCAGGTTGCTGCTTTAATACTTCGTCGTACTTTTTAATGGCCTCAGGCAATTTTCCGAGTTGGGCGAGGGTATTGGCCTGATTGTAGCGACCTTGGGCACTATCCACTTTGTTAAATGCTTTTAGTGCATTTTCATAATCTTGATTTTTATACAGGGCTGAGCCTTGCCACAAAGGGTCGTCAAACTTTTGGGCAGCTTCATCAAACTGTTGTTTTTCAAACGCGGCTAAACCTTGTTGATCCTTGGTGTGCCACATGTTCTGCCAGGCCTCTTGCACTGAGTCTTGCAAGGTGCTTGCACTGGCCTCAGGTGTATAAATTGGCAAGAGTAAACTTAAGAGCACCACACCAAGTAATCCGCGTCTAAAGCTGTAGGCGGCAAAAGGTAATAAAAACAGTAATAAATAAGGTCCCATTTCCTGCCATTTATCACCAAAATTGTTATCCGCTTCATCAGCTTGTTGTTCGTCAGTGCCTAAAGTACTTTGGTCAACGAGATACTCGATATCACTGTTATCCGCTTGCATGGGGGCATAACGTCCTGCCCCTTGTCTGGCTAAGGTTTTTAAATTACTCGGAGTTAACTTGGGTAAGACGATAGAACCGCTATTGTCTTTAAGTAATTCGCCATTTTGCATTTGGATCGGCGCGCCTTCTTCTGTACCTACTGCCAATATCGACAAGCGATAAGGTGAGGCATTAAGCAACTCACTCATTTCTTTCATTTGTAGATTATCAATACCATCGGTGATCCAAAAAATCTCCCCTTGGGGATAATTGGCGTTTTGTAATAAGGCGATGGCGGCTTGTAAACCTAAGGCCGGTTCACTGCCCGCAATTGGCATGATTTCAGGGCTTAAACTTGGGATCAGAGTGGTTAGGTTTTGTCCGTCAGAGCTAAGCGGACTAATAGTAAACGCATCTCCTGCGTAGGCCACTAAACCCGTTTCACCTTCGGCTATTTGTTTCACCAAATCGATCGCTTTGTATTTAGCCCGGGTTAGACGGTTAGGTTTGATATCGGTAGCGCGCATCGACATGGACATATCCAGCAATACCACCTTACCGCTGTGTAATTGAAACACAGGTTGGGGCAAACGCTGCCAAGTCGGTCCGGCTAACGCTAATGTGGCGATTATCCAACCTAAGGTCAGTAAGCCCAAAGGTTTACGTAGTTTTTTACCTCCCGCGTGACTGACAATGTGTTTGTACAAATGTCCAGCGAGTACCGATTGCCAACCTGACTGTTGTTTATTGAGATAGGCTAACAAGCCACCTAATACGAGTAGTGGCAATATGGCCCACAGCCACTGAGGCCGTATAAAATGAAATTCAGCAAAAGTTGTTAGTAAGTCGTTCATACCTTACCTCTTGAGCTGAAATTAAGTAAACCTGCGGCCGCGAGCAGTTGATAAAGTCCTAATAGAGCTGACAAAACCAGAGCTAACGCCAAAGGATAATAATACAAGGCTTGTAAGGGGCGCATTTGGCGACTTTCTCGAGCTATCGGCTCTAATTCGTCTAAGGTCGCGTAGATCTTTTGTAGCGATTCAACATCTCGAGCTCGGAAATACTGCCCGCCAGTGGACGTCGCAATTTTCGTTAACATGTCTTCGTCGAGTTCTTGTGAAGGGTTGATTTGGCGATTGCCAAAAAAGCTTTGAACCAGCATTTTGTCGGCGCCAACCCCTATGGTGTAGATCGTCACATCATTATTAATAGCCAATTCGTTGGCCTGTTCGGGGGTAATGTTACCTGCAGTATTTTGTCCATCGGTTAGTAGTACTAATACTTTGTTGGATTCTTCGCGCTCGTTAAAACGTTTTATTGCCAAGCCAATTGCATCACCAATAGCGGTTTGCTCACCGACTAAACCTATTAAAGATTCATTGAGTAGTTGATTGACGGTATCTCTGTCGTAAGTCAAAGGTGCTTGTAAATAGGCGGTATCAGCGAACAAGATCAAGCCTAGGCGGTCACCCACTCGGCGTTCGATAAAATCACTGAGTACATATTTGATCATTTTAAGGCGGTCAACTTGACGGCCATTTACTTCCATATCATCAATTTTCATGCTGCCTGATAAATCCACGGCTATCATTAGATCCCGTCCTTCGGCGGGTATGCTCACAGGCTCGCCCAACCACTCGGGTCTGGCAGCGGCCAGCACTAAAGCAATCCACGCCACAATGGCGATAATTAATCTGAATTTATTAGTGGTTTTGCGCTGACTCGTAGCCTCTAAACCCTGAATAAGCTGAGGAATTTTAAGGGCTGCTGTTTGTTGTTCGCCACGAGGTGGTAATAAATAACACAACAAGGGCAAGGGCAGGGCGAGTAATACCCAAATCCAGGCAAACTCAAACATCACTGCCTCCTTGTGCTGTATTGGATGCAGACCACTGTGAAAAACGCTGGCCAGACTGTTTGCCAGTAAGTTTGGCGTCTTTAATCCAGTTTGCGATTAAGGCTTGTGACTCGGCAAAATCAAGTTGTTTTGCAGGTTGGGCTTGATAGAGAGCTTGCTGAAAATGCTGCATTTTGGGTTTAAATTCGCTCTGTTTGTTGGTTGCTAGCGCCTGCGTCAAAAAGTCGAGCCACCTATCACCAAACAAGGATTGAATGGCTAAGTTTGGTTGGTAGGTTTGCACCAAACGTTTGAGCAAACTATTGAGCTCAATGGGCCAATTAGGGCTGTCCTGAGTGATGGCGGCTAAAGCTGCATGTGCTTGGCGTTTTGGTTGATTGTATTGGTAACGTTTGATGCTGAAGATAAGCAGCCAAATCACTAAACTTAAAACAATCAGGGTTAATAACCACCATCCATAAGCAGGTGGCCACCAACCCAAACTGTTTGGAATATGAATATCTTTTAAGTCGGCTAAAGGGTTCATTTAGACATCCGGGAAAACGGGTTTAACTGTTGTTCTAGCGGTACACCACTGCTGATGTTGATCACCTGGGCTTTGCATTGCTTGAGGGTGTGCTCAATCTGAGAAAAATACGCTTGGTGCTGCTCGCTGTAACGGGATTCTGTGGCTTTTTCACCCAACATGATTTGTTGCTGATCCATGCCATCGGTTAAGGCTACACGTTGGCTGGTTCTGACTTTAGGCAACTGATGCTCAAAAGGATCACTAATGGGATAAGCAACAATTTCACAATGTTTACTGAGCTGGGCAATATGTTGCTGAGCCAACTCGTCGAGCTGTTTAAAATCACTGAGTATAAAAATTAAACTGCCGGGGTGAGCTAAGCGTCGTAATCGTGCACACGCATCGGCCAAAGTGACTTTTTTGTGGCCTACAGGTGTCAACTTAGTTGGCTCACTGTTGTTTTGTATGGCTTGCGACTGTACTTTTATCAGGCTATTCAGTAGCGATAAAACTGCTTTTTGCCGAGTGAAAGGTTTACATTCAATATGCTGATGCTGATTGAAAATAAGCCCCCCAATACGATCACCCCGTTTACGTGCAGCCCATGCTAGTAGTGCGGCTAAATGGGCAGCCTGCACCGATTTAAACATCAACTGAGTGCCAAACTGCATGCTTGAAGATAAGTCGGCTAAGACAAAAACCGGCCGCTCTTTTTCTTCGCGATAAATTTTAGTATGGGTTTTACCGGTGCGAGCCGTGACACGCCAATCAATAGCCCGAATGTCATCACCGGCCTGATAATGGCGAGCTTCATCAAACTCCATACCACGGCCTTTGGTTTTAGCCAGATAGGCTCCGGCGAGTTTAGCCTGCACCGTTTTACGCGGTGACAGATTAACCAAACTGGTTTTACCCTGATAATAAATCAGCTCTTTGATGCCTAGATTAACGCCATCGCTATGATGGCTGCTTAACCAGCTTTCTATTTCAGACATAGATATTCCTTTTACTTTTCAGATACTAAGGAACAGCCACTAACTGTAAGATTTTATCTAAGACTTGGTTACGATTGATGCCTTCGGCCTCAGCTTCGTAACTGAGTATCAAGCGATGGCGTAGGACATTATGAAATACCGCCTGAATATTATCAGGGCCGACAAAATCCCGTCCCATCAGCCAAGCGTGTGCACGAACACATTTGTCCAAGGCGATAGTGGCGCGTGGGCTGGCACCAAATTCAATCCAGTTCGCCAAGTCAGCATCAAAACGCTCAGGCTCACGAGTGGCAATAATCAATTGCACTAAATATTTTTCGAGGCCTTCATCCAGATGGATTTTTAACAAGTCTTGGCGAGCTTTAAAAATATCGGCTTGGGTGAGATTAGGAGGCTCGACTTTATTAGCATGCATAGCTTCGTTGCGAGTTAAACGTAAGATTTCCAACTCGGTTTCAGCACCAGGATAATCAATCTCTAAATGCATTAAAAAGCGATCTAATTGAGCTTCGGGCAGAGGGTAGGTTCCTTCTTGCTCGATGGGGTTTTGGGTGGCCATTACCAAAAATAATTCGGGCAAGGCATAGGTCTTGTTACCTACGGTAATCTGCCGCTCGGCCATGGCTTCTAGTAAGGCGGATTGCACCTTGGCGGGTGCACGGTTGATTTCATCGGCCAATATTAAGTTATGAAATAAAGGACCTTGTTGAAACACAAAACTACCGTTTTCAGGACGGTAAATATCAGTACCGGTTAAATCAGCGGGCAATAAGTCGGGGGTAAACTGCACACGATGAAAATCACCTTCGACACCTTTAGCCAGCGCGTTAACCGCTCGGGTTTTTGCCAAGCCAGGAGGACCTTCAACTAATAAATGGCCATCAGCCAATAATGCTAACAAGATGTTTTGGGTCAGGGTTGTTTGGCCCACAACTTGACTGTCTAAGTAAGTTTGTAATTGCGAAAATTGAGTACGTGCCATGGTGGTTTTTACTTCCTTCTTACCAGGGAATTTAAATCAAAAGTTAACTTGTATCAGTAAAGGTATGCCTTTTATCCTTGAAATGGCACGGCGGTGGATGAATGCAGCCAACAAATGAGCAGTTTCAAGGATCAAGTGTATTGCACTGACAATGCTATCCTATATAGGGTTCCCCTTCAGAAAAACAATGTTACAAAGTTCTATTCCCCCATCATT
Organism: Paraglaciecola hydrolytica; assembly: GCF_001565895.1. Lineage (GTDB taxonomy): Bacteria > Pseudomonadota > Gammaproteobacteria > Enterobacterales > Alteromonadaceae > Paraglaciecola > Paraglaciecola hydrolytica. Next base: position 574,673 of record NZ_LSNE01000003.1, on the reverse strand, counting down.
TTTCTTATCAGCTTGGTTGGTCGCTTAGGTTTGTTTATCAATAGCTTAAATTTTATCTGGGAAAATGTTGACTACACTTAAGCACTCGCTAGCGAACATTACATAGATTTATTAATGACCTATCATGAGTGGCTATGGAGCCAACTTGAACAAAAAAAATTATCCCTGTACAATCCTTCGCACTTTAACAGGTCGGACCACTAAATATGAAGAGGCAGAATATGGCAGCAAAGCAAAATCTCACCACCAGACAAGGCGATCGTATCGCGATTGTCGCTGGTTTACGTACCCCCTTTGCTAAAATGGCAAGCTACTTTCACGGCGTGCCGGCGGTAGATTTGGGTAAAATGGTGGTGAATGAGATGTTAGTTCGTCACAACCTAGCTGCATTGGAGATTGAACAATTGGTTTATGGGCAAGTTGTACAAATGCCTGAAGCACCCAATATTGCTCGAGAAATAGTGCTGGGTACGGGCATGAATGTCCATACCGATGCCTTTAGCGTTTCCCGTGCTTGTGCCACTAGTTTTCAATCCACCGTCAGTATCGCTGAATCTATGATGGCCGGTAATATTAGTGTCGGTATTGCCGGAGGTGCTGATTCCACCTCTGTGTCGCCTATTGGTGTATCAAAAAATTTAGCCCGTGCGTTAACTGACCTTACAAAAACTAAAACTCTCGGACAAAAATTTCAGGTACTCAAAAAGCTCGGTATAAAAGATCTTTTCCCTGTGCCACCTGCTGTGGCGGAATATTCGACTGGCTTGTCCATGGGCCAAACCGCTGAACAAATGGCTAAAACCCATCAGATTAGCCGTCAGGCGCAAGATGCCTTGGCTCATCGTTCACATACCTTAGCGGCAAAAAGTTGGAATGAGGGTAAGCTTGCTAACGAAGTGATGACAGCCTATGCCGAACCTTTTAAAGGGGCATTAGAGCGTGATAACAATGTACGTTTTGATTCTAATTTAGAAGGCTACGCCAAGTTACGCCCGGTGTTTGATAAAAAACACGGTACGGTAACTGCCGCTAATGCCACCCCTCTTACGGATGGTGCATCCGCCATTATTATGATGACGGAAAGTAAAGCCAAAGCGTTAGGTTATAAACCACTGGGTTACTTAAAAAGCTACGCTTGGGCAGCCATTGATGTCTGGGAAGATATGTTAATGGGACCATCTTATGCTACACCTATGGCGCTCGATCGCGCAGGCATGACCTTGCAAGACCTGACTTTAATTGAAATGCACGAAGCCTTTGCCGCGCAAACCTTAGCGAATTTAAAAATGTTTGCCAGTGATAAATTCGCTCAAGAAAAACTAGGGCGAAACAAAGCGACTGGTGAAGTGGACATGGATAAATTTAATGTCATGGGTAGCTCACTGGCTTATGGCCATCCTTTTGCGGCGACAGGTACCCGCATGATCACCCAAATGTTAAATGAATTAAATCGCCGTGGCGGCGGTACCGGTTTATTAACGGCCTGCGCAGCAGGTGGATTAGCCGCCGCAATGATTGTTGAAACTGAATAAGGAGCACCCCAATGAGCGATGAAAATAAAGTACAAAAAGAGCCCTCAGCCTCAAGCGCCTTCAGTTTAGCAGTGCGTGATGACGGTGTTGCGATTTTGACCATGGATGTGGTCGGTGAGTCGATGAATACACTCAAAATAGAATTTGCTGAACAAATTGAGCAAGTGCTACAACAGATTAAATCTAA
>NZ_LSNE01000003.1:566432-572817 GCF_001565895.1 Paraglaciecola hydrolytica | reverse complement strand
AAGGCGTAGTACTCGTTAGCGGTAAAAGTAACTCTTTTGTGGCGGGTGCGGATATCACTATGTTGGCGGCTTGTAAAACTGCCGAAGATGCGCAAGCTATTGCCCAAGGTGGGCAGGCAATGTTTCAACAAATCGAAGACATGCCACAAACCTTTGTTGCTGCCATACACGGCCCAGCTTTAGGTGGTGGCTTAGAACTGGCTTTGGCCTGTCATTATCGAGTATGTAGTGATGCTGATAAAACCCAACTAGGTCTACCCGAGGTGCAATTAGGTTTGTTGCCAGGCAGTGGTGGTACCCAAAGATTGCCACGTTTGATCAGTGTACAACAAGCCATGAAAATGATGTTAACCGGTGGTTCAGTGCGCGCTAAACAAGCACTGAAATACGGTATTGTTGATGACATGGTGCCCCAATCAATACTATTGGATGTCGCTATTGAGTTGGCACTTAAGCCAAAACCCAAACGTAACCCTGTTAAGCTCGATTTGATGGGTAAGTTTTTAGAAAGAACGGCTGTTGGCCGTAATTTGATGTTTAGTCAGGCGCGCAAACAAACTGCCAGCAAAACGCTGGGCAATTACCCTTCTCCAGCATTGATTATTGACAGTATTGAAACTGGCCTTAACAAAGGTATTAAAGCCGGTATGGATCTCGAAGCCAGAAGCTTTGGTAAGTTAGTTATGTCGCCAGAGTCAGCCGCGTTGCGTAGTTTGTTTTTTGCTACCACCCAGATGAAAAAAGAAAACGGCGTAGAAGGTGTTAAGCCCGCTAAGTTAGAAAAAATTGGTGTATTAGGTGGTGGTTTAATGGGCGGTGGTATTGCCTATGTAACGGCAACTAAAGCAGGGCTGCCCGCACGGATTAAGGATATTCGTCCTGAAGGTATCGCTAATGCCATTAAATACAGTTATGACTTGCTTAATAAAAAAGTAAAACGTCGTTTTATGGCCAAATCAGAGATGCAAAAGCAATTGGCTTTGCTAACCGGCTCGGTGGATTATTCTGGGTTCAGTAATGTTGATGTGGTTATAGAAGCAGTATTTGAAGACTTGGCTCTTAAACAAGCCATGGTGTCAGATGTTGAGGCGAATTGTGCCGCGCATACTATTTTTGCCTCCAATACCTCATCTATTCCTATCGGCCAGATTGCCGCCAAGGCTCAACGTCCTGAGCAAGTGATTGGTCTACATTACTTTTCGCCAGTGGATAAGATGCCGTTGGCTGAAGTTATTGCTCATGACAAGACCTCTGATTTAACTATTTCAACCACAGTTGAGCTGGCTAAACGTCAAGGGAAAACACCGATAGTGGTTAAAGATGGTGCTGGTTTTTATGTTAACCGGATCTTAGCTCCTTATATGAATCAGGCTGCTGCTTTGTTATTGGCGGGTGAACCTATCGAGCAGATAGACAAAGCCTTAGTTAAGTTTGGTTTTCCAGTAGGCCCTATCAAGTTATTAGATGAAGTGGGTATTGATGTTGGTTCTAAAATTGGTCCGTTTTTAGAAGCTCAGTTTGGTGAGCGATTTGCCTCGGTAGCAGGCTTTGACAAAGTATTAGCTGACGATCGTAAGGGCAAAAAGAATCAAAAAGGCTTTTATTTATACACAGGAAAAAAACCAGGTAAAGAAGTGGATGCCTCTATCTATACCTTGCTTGGCGTAACACCCAACAATAAGTTAAGCCATGCACAAATAGCTGAACGTTGTGTATTAACCATGTTAAATGAAGCGGCAATGTGTTTGGATGAAGGTGTAATACGTAATGCCCGAGATGGTGACATAGGTGCTATTTTTGGCATCGGTTTTCCGCCGTTTTTGGGGGGGCCATTCCGTTATATGCACACACTTGGCATAGACCATGTGGTGACCAGGTTAGAACATTACCAAGGATTGTATGGTGATAAATTCAAACCTGCTGACTGTTTAAAAAACATGTTAGAGACTGGTAAAAGTTATTATTAGTGAGTAGAATCGCCACGCTCAAAAGCTGGGTGCTTAAAAATCAGAAGGGCCCAGCTTTTTAATGGCTATTAATTGCAGTGTGTATTTAAAGCGGCAAAATTCTGCCTGAGTGAGATGACAGTGATTGCCTATTTAATGTGTTCCATAGTGTGTAGTGTTTTATATTATGTCCAGTCATTCAAGAGTGGCTTAACGGCAAAAAAGTGGGCGATAGCTGGTTTGGTTTTTGGACCTATGTTGTACCCCTTGTTTAAGTCAAGACAACGAATGAAGTTAGTTAGGTCCAGAGGATTTAATAGTATTTTTATGCATGCTTAGAATAATCTAGCTATTGTCGATAATCCCGCAGATTCAAAATGAAAAAGAGAGCTAAGCTCTCTTTTTTTTAGGTCAATTCAGTGGAAAACACTGATTTTGATGCTTCATCCTTAAAAGCGTACTGTTCCAGTTCTAACGCCATAAAAGCGCACTGTACCGGTTCTAACACCGTTTTTTGAGGTATCAGTTTGGCTAGTGGTTTCAGTTTTCACTGGCGCCTGTGCACCCTCAACCGTTTCGATTGCTACTGGTGCTGTGGTGGCTAGTACTATTGCTACTGCATAAGCTTTCAACATCTTTGTTTTCCTCTAGTTTGGATTATTGACGTTTCGTGCTGACATATTTTTGTCAGTCTGGCTTAGCTTTGCCAAATACATGCCAATGTTATAAGAGAAAAAACTTTTCCGTTATTTTTTTGAGGTTTAGGGTTGGCGGTACGAGATGTTAACTTAAAAATATTTAATTAAATCAATGTTTTGTGCTGAGTTTTCAAATGTCACTTTTGTGTATAATTTTGCTCAGTTGCAGGTTCTCTTTTAATAATCTTTCAAATCGAGGAGAACTTAGAGGTTTGCTATATAAATAACCCTGTAACATTTCACACTTATAACGACGTAAAATTGACAGTTGATTTTCATGCTCCACACCTTCAGCGACGACTTTCAAGCCAAGATTGTGGGCAATGGTGATTATGGCTTCAGCCATATGCCGATCTTCTGCTGAAGTGGCAATATCGTCTATAAATGCTTTGTCTATTTTTAAAGTATTGATAGGGAAGCGTTTTAAATAGGCCAGCGACGAATAACCCGTGCCAAAATCATCCAGTGCTAGATGAATACCTCGTTCACGTAAACGTTGCATCATACGCAGGGCGCTTTCAGGGTTTTGCATTAAGGTGCCTTCAGTAATCTCACATTCAAGATGCAGAGGAGACAGACCTACTCGTTGCAGGATATTAATAATACGTTCGTCTAAATCAGGTAATTCAAATTGTCTGGCGGAGATATTCACTGCTACTCTGCCTGTAAATAAGCCTGCATCCACCCAACGTTTAGTATCTTCACAGGCTTTGCGCAGTACAACTTCGCCTATATCGATAATTTGGCCGGTTTCTTCCGCCAGAGGGATAAATTGTGATGGGCTAACCAAACCTTTGTCAGGGTGCTCATATCGCACTAAAGCTTCCATACTGACTAACTTGCCACTGGCGATATCGACTTTAGGTTGGTAGAAAACCGTAAATAAATCTTCTTTTAAGCCATGGCGGATCAAGTTTTCAATTTGCAATTGACGTACTGCGTTTTGATTCATCTCACCACTGAAAAACTGATATTTGTTGCCACCGGCATTTTTAGCAAAATACATGGCCGTATCAGCATTTTTTAACATTTCTTGAGTGGTACTGCCGTCTTCTGGATAAAAGGCAATACCCACACTGGCACCCAATACAAACTCTTGTTTATTAATTAAAAAAGGGCGCGCCATATTGTCTAGTATGGTTTGGGCAAAATGAGTGATTCGATGCACGTCGGTCGTTTTGTCTATTAAAATACTAAACTCATCACCACCCAAGCGATAACAAGTTGCATCAGTCCCCGCAATACGTTGCAAACGTTTGGCTATTTGTTTAATTAATATATCGCCTGTTTGATGGCCCAGTGAATCGTTAATTTTCTTGAAATTATCCATATCCAAACAAATTAACGCGTGATGCGTATTGCGGCGTACTACGTTGGCATGACTGGCCTGAAAAAATGAGCGATTAGGTAATTCCGTCAAAGGGTCGGTATTGGCTAATTTAAGCAGTTCTTTTTCTGTTACTTTACGGGTGGTGATATCGGAGAATACGCCTACATAATGGGCAGGTTTACCGTCTTCGTCGTTAATGGCATCTATATTAAGTTCCATTTCATATTTTTCACCGTCAGTGCGTCGTGATTCAACTTCGCCAAACCAGTTGCCTTTTTGTCTTAAGGCTTTTTTTACTTCTTCGGTAAAAGCACCAGGATATTGGTGAAAGGTTAAATAGCTGGCTAAAGCTTGCTCACGGGTTTCGCCGGTATATTTGCAGTAGGAGTTATTGACCGAAATAAACTTAAATGACATATCAGTGATAAATACGCCATCAGAAATGGTTTCAATAGAGCGTTTGAACAATTTGAGCTGCTCTTCGGCCAGCTTTAAATGGTTAATGTTTTTTAAGGTACCTGTCATTCGTTGGGCTTGATTGTTGTTATCACGGCTTACTACTTTTCCGCGATCTAATAACCACAGCCATTCACCCTTATAAGTGCGTGCCCGATATGCAATTTCATAGTGTTCGGTTTTGTTTTTCAAATGTTCGCGTAGGGTTTCTTGTACGCGTTGAATATCGTTGGGATGAATGTTGGCTTCATATGCGCTATTTACCCTAATATCGTCTTGGGGGAAATCCAAGGTACCCCAAGTGTTCGAGCGGTACACTTGACCTTGATAAATATCCCAATCCCACAATTCATCTCCGCTGCTCCACAACGTTAGTTTAAGGCGTTCTTCATTTTCTTTAATAGAAAAGCGAATTGCATTCTTGCTGCGAACTTGTTTAATCCAATAAATCACCAATAGGCTTATCAGAATTCCATAAAGTATTATGGCTTTTTGGCTGAACCATGGTGGCGGGGCTATGTTAATTTTGACACTTTTTATTTCAGACCACGGCGAGTTGCCGTTTCGGCTTTGCACCTGAAATTCATATGTTCCAAACTCTAAATGAGAAAACTGCGCTTTTCGCGGTGAATCTTTATCTGTTTCTATCCATTTGTCTGAGATACCTAATAATTTATAGCGGTATTGGATTGCTTTAGGCTCTATTGGGTTAAGTTGGGCAAATTTAATACTTAACATGTAAGTATTAAATGGCAATGTAATTTGCTCTACTAAATCAATTGGCGCTGTTAATGGACTATTGTCCCCGTGTTGAGTTATTTCATGATTGAATAAACTTAACTGAGTCAGTGTAGGAGCTGGGGCTGGTTCCTGTTTTGCAATGGTTTGCTGCTCGTTGGCGGCGCTGAATTCAGTGGCATCGAACATTAAAAAGCCATTAGTGCCTCCAAACATTAACTTATGCTTGTTCGTTAATAATCCAACCCCTTCATTCAGTTCACTATAACCAAGACGTTCAGGAGATATATTTTGTAAAATTTTACCTGACGAAATAGAAACCTCGTCGATTCCTTCGCTAGTAAATCCTAACCAAATACTCTCCCCATGCAATATGGTCGTTATAACTTGGTTGCTAGATAAACCTGATTTTGCGTCGATAATCGAAATAACTCGATAACTAGCTTTGTCTAATTTTAACATCCCGTGGTTAAAAGAAGAGAGCCAAAATGCATTGTCGGTTTCTATTACAGAAGTAAAATATCGAACTGAATCGTCTACATTTAGTATGAGTTGATTTACTTGTTTAGTGTCTTGATTGTAAAGCATCATTCCCAAAGATGTTAATAACCATACATTATTTTGGCTATCCAAGAATACAGGATCAACATCTCTAATATTATTATTTGCTAGTGCTACGGATGTTAGTTCAAAGGTTAAAGGATCTACTGAAAGTATTTCATTTACCAAGGATTTTATCCAAACTTTCCCACCAAAATAATGAATATATTCAATGTTTTTGTTGGGCATCAATTTCTTGATTACATTTAGCTCACCTGAATTACTTATTTCATATACAAATAGCCCACCACTACTTGCAACCCAAATTTGATTTTTATCGTCGACTAAAAGATTCCAAATGCTATGTTTGAAGTCTTTTAAATGGTGAGTGAAGGTATAATTTTTTTGATCAAATTTATTTAAACCATTTGATTGAGTTGCTATCCAGATACTATTGTTTTTATCTTGGGCGAGACGCCAAATATTATTTCCAGACAATGAGTTTGAATTGTTGTGCTTTTGAAAAAATTCGATCTTTGACGCTTGAGGAGTGTGCTTATATATTCCACCAGAATACGTGCCTATCCAAAGTGTATCTTTGGAGTCTTTATACATTTTTAAAAAAAAGCTGTTTTCTAACCCAAAATTGATGTTGTTTTTATCACTAAATGAAAAAA
>NZ_LSNE01000003.1:508540-566285 GCF_001565895.1 Paraglaciecola hydrolytica | reverse complement strand
AGACTCATCTTTAGGGTCCAATACACTCAGCCCCATGGTAGTTGCAAACCAAATTCTACCTAAATGATCTTCTGCCAAACTCCTGACTTCACCTCCCACAATGGCTGGTCGAGAGTTAGTATCAATGTGAGTTAATTCAAAATTATCACTTTGATATTTATAGGCACCTAAATTAGTTGCGAGCCAGTAAGTGGAACCTGTTTTTAGTAAATCAAAAAGATGTGTTGCACTTACCTTCACATTCCAAGGATTTGTATCTTTTAAGCTATATAAATAATTAGTTTGGTTATCTAAAATGAAAATTCCGTGACCTAAACTACCAATCCATGTTTTATCTTTTTCACTGAATATAAATTTTATTTCTGGTGGTAAGGAGGCTCCAATTGTTTGCATGACAACAAACGTATCAGTTTGAGCTTCATACAAATAGAGGTTTTTATCATCTGCAACAAGCAATTGGCCCATGGCATTTAGAGCTAGGGTAAGTATGTCGTTGTTTTGTAATGAACTGTTGGATCTGTTGTATGTAATAAAAATATCTAATTTTTCATCGTATCGGGCAAGACCTGAAAGTGTACCAATCCAAAGATTACCTTCACTATCTAAAATTAATTGTTTAATAAGATTGTCTGGAAGAGAACCTTTGATCTTGGGGGTATGTAGATATTGTTTGAATTCATAACCATCAAAGCGGTTCAAACCATTGAAAGTGGCGAACCACATAAAACCACGTTTATCTTCAATTATGTCTGAAACTGTACTTTGCGAGAGGCCTTGAGCCATAGAGAAATTTTGAAATTCTGAGTTTAAAGCATGGGCAGGCAAAACTAAGCAAGTGCTTAATGCAAGATACAACCAAAAGAAGCTTAAGTTTTTTAAATAGCGAATATGCACTTCACACCCACAGGTAGTGTTGCTACCTTGTTGTTATTAGAGTTATACGGCGCATATCCTTATTGCCAGTGCGTAAATATGCCGAAAATAGTGACTGCCTACAAGCATTTATCACCGAAAAAGCAATAAAGTATTAACATATTTTGATTGATTGATTGTTTTTTAGCTGATTAGGGTATTAATGCAGGTAATTACTGGTTTTTTTAAACTCTGATATTGAGCCGATCACCTGTTGAGATGGTGAATCTTGCCACTTTGGGTTTTTGCTGCTGATCAAAATTAACTCACCAAATTGTTCGCGTTTTATCCATTTTTCACAAAAATTGATGATGTCAGCAAAAGTCAGTTGTTCAAGTACTTTTGTCATTTTAGCTTGATGCTCAAAATTAAAATCTTTGTTGCCAATGGCCATCCAAAGTCGTTGGCTTTGCATACTTAAATGTGTGTCGTTTTCACTTAACTGGCGCATTACACTAGACTTTAAAGATGGCCAGATTTCTTGATAAGTTAATAGTTGAGCACGGAATTCGTTGATAAACCCGTGGATAGCCACCAGCAACTGTTGGGCAGATTGATGTGGTGACTGAATATACAAGGCAATGCCGGGATGTTGGTTATAGGGCAAGTAACCACTGCCCACTAAATAACCCAATTGGCGTTCGGTCCGCATTTGATTAAAGAAAGGCGTTGCCAGTAATTGCTCAAGCAAGATAGTTAATGCGGTATCTTGGATGCTGGCACTTGGTGCTTGGAAATAACACACCACAGCATCATCAGGATGCTGGCTATCAACATGGTGTATCTGGCTTGGTACATGACGCAAATCAGCCAACCCTTTTTTAACTGGTGGGTTAACCTGATGTTCTCTGCGGAATTGTTTTACTTTCAACAATACTTCATGGGTATCTTCTATGCCCCAGTTACCAAACATCATGCCTTCCATGTAAAAACTAGCAAATAACTGGTCTTTGGTGGTCAGTATATCGCTTAATTGTGTTTCAAACATGATTTCTGCCATGTCGATTGGCGCATAGTTATACTGTTGCATTAATACCGCTAAAAGCGAGAACAAGCGGTTAATTGGTTTATTTAACAAGCTATTACCTAAAGCCTGCAGTTGATTGGCTTTGATTTGTTCAAAACTCCCTGCAAAATCTTCAGACAATACAATTTGAGTTAATAGCTGGGTACAAAACTCCAGCTGCCTAGCACTGAAACCATTGGTTTGCAGCGAGAAACCACCCTGGTGGGGATATAAATGAAAATGCATACCGGCAAGGTTGGCCTGATAATATTTTTGTTTTAGTTTTTCGTTAATCAATGCAACCCATAAACGTTTGTGGGTTGCCGTGGTGATGCCATTGGCACTTGTAGCACAATCAAAAGTAATAAAACAATCGCCTTTAGCTTGCAAAAATTTATGATCCTGCCCAAACCATAATTCCAGCCCTTGTTCATTGACTAGTCGTTTAGGTAACTTGAACTCTTCTTGCAGATTTTTCACTAGGCTACAATCTGGCAAATAACGGTTGGCTTGAGGTAGTTTAAGTTGGGTGATTGCCGGTGGATTGGCATAGTCAGCTAAGCGTCCTGATGAAAGGGCAATTGTTTTATAGGGAGTATCGTACCAACGTGCAACTTTGTCGGTTTGCAGAGCTTTATGAATAAGTTTGAGGCGCATATTTTGCGGTTTAAATAGTGCGAGCATTTGCTCAATTAAGGTGACACTCGGCTGATCAAGTAGGTAGTCACCTGCCAAATAATGTTCGCTCGGATAGTCAAACATGGCATGGGAAAGTTTTAAAGCTTCATCAATGGGTTTTAGTGGCTCTGAATAATTCCACATCAGATTATTTAAGACTCTTAGCTCCTCAAGTCGCCAAGATTCAAGCCCTTCTGTGCTGATTAATTGCAAATATGAAAACAACGTACGTACGATATTATCGACTTTAGTCAGACCTTGTTGGGTGAGCTGTAGGTTAATATTAAAGTCTTTAAAATTAGCTCCATCAATACCACCTCCGGCACTGAGACTGGTTGCCCAATTTTGAGACTTGTAATAATCCAGTAAACATCCCTGTCCTTCGTCACCCAAAATGTGACTCAAAAATGCCAAGGGTTTTGTGCGATAAAAATCATGCTGGCTAGGCAAGGCAAAAGTAATAATCAAACGTTGAGCATGTTGCAGTGGCTCAATATTAATTTGTAAACCTAGGTGGTGCTCAAGGTACAAAGGTGGGTATTCAGGATTTTCAAGCGGTGTGGTGTTTTGCCAGTGTTTAAAATGTTTTTCTATCAAGTTTTTAGTTTTTGCTAAAGGTAATTGACTGACTACGCATAATCTAAGATTGGCAGGCTGATAAAAACGTTGATGAAAACTGTGCAGTTTGTCTTTGAGTTGTGAAGGCGTGAATGCCCCGAAAGTTTGATTATTTCCAACTGAAAATTTACTAAAAGGATGCTTTGGATTACAGGTTTCTTTATGTACCTGATACAAACGCCGCAAATCGTCTTTTTGTTTTAATAGGTATTCAGCATCAATCGCTTGAATTTCCTTGGCGATATAAGCTTCTGCAAGCAAAGGGCTGCTGAGCATGGCAGCAAACTGAGCTAGGGCTTCGTCGAGCTGTTCGCTTAATACATCAAAAAAGTAACTGGTATATTCGGTTGCGGTAGAAGCATTAATACTGCCGCCGTGTTGAGCGACAAAATTACTTAAGGCATTGGCTTGTTGATATGACGCATTGCCCAGAAATAACAAGTGTTCGAGTAAGTGACTCAAACCATGACAGTCATCATGATCATCAAAATGACCAACGTGTAAAGTGGCAGAGCAGGCTGATTTTTGACTTTTTAGATCTTCAACCACCAAAACACCCATGCCATTTGGCAGAGTAATGTGTGCATATTGGCGTAGATCCGTGGCGCTTTTAAGCAAAGTTATATATCCACATAATTAAATCTTATCAAGCATAAACTAAATTTATCACTCTACAGATTTTTATATAGGTTATTTGTTATATTATTGTACTGAAAGTCCCCCTAATGAAATTTATGAAATTAATTGTCATGCGGCACGGAGAGGCTGAAGCCAGTAATTCTTCGGATAAAATGCGAAATTTGACAGCGGACGGCAGACGTCAGGCAAAAGAAGCAGGCAAATGGTTAGCAAGCCGTGTGCTTAATAATCAAGCTATTAGCCTTGCTTTAGTAAGCCCTTATGTGCGAGCCCAACAAACCTTTGAAGGTTTAAGTGCTGGGCTGAAGGTTAAACAAAAGCGTGATGTTGTAGAGCTCATCCCAAGTGCTAAAGCGCGGGCTATGCACCTTATCTTAGATGGTTTTTTGCATGAAAATCCCATGCTTGAAACTGTGATTTTAGTTAGCCATATGCCATTGATCAGTTTTTTGATGGCTGAATTATTGGAGAATAAACAAGCTAGTTTATTTGACACTGCCAGTATGGCTATCATCGACTATGATATAAATATCAGTTCGGGAGTACTCTCGGAGTTTTATCATCCGTGTATGCAACAATTTGAGTTGAAGTAAACTTTAGTTATTCAGGATCAAAACCGATAACACTAAAATGAAAGCAAAAAGCCTACCCGCATATTTGCAACAAGTGTTGGAACACCATGTTGCAGAATCCCAGTTGACGCCTGATGATGAACTTCGGGAGATTTTTGGCAAGCTGCAAAACCTGAATGACAAAGTGGAAATGCTCAAAAATAAAATCAAAAGTAATCGCGAGAAGAATTTAAACGCTGTTTAAACCATGCGATTTGCTTACTTTTAACGGCATCGCTGCGCGACAGTGCATGCGCTTCGCTTACGCCATTCATGGCGATTTTTCAAACCTCGTCCCGAGGCTCGACTCACTTGAAAAACACCGAAATAAGCGCAGCGCATGCTTTAAAAGGCTTGGTAAGTGCAACGCGTAATCTTAGTGGCGAAGCGATAAGCGCTTTTACCCAGATAAACTACTAGCGTCTTTGCCATTCTCGGCACGATAAAGCTTCGGCATAACCCGCACCGTTTTGACCATATTATCTTTCATTTCGATAATTTCGATAGGATAGCCCGCTAAGCGTAGGCTGATATTGGCTTGGGGAATGTCTTCTAAATATTCGAGGATTAATCCATTTAAGGTTTTTGGGCCTTCGGTAGGGAAGTTCCAGTCGAGTTCTTTATTGAGTTCCCTGACGTTAACACTGCCGTCGATTAATACACTGCCGTCTTGTTGTAAGTTGGCTTCTTTGCTGTGGTCGGGTAAAAAGCTGGTGGTAAAATCACCTATGATTTCTTCAAGTATATCTTCGAGGGTCACTAAACCCTGAATGTCACCGTATTCATCGACCACTAAACCGATACGTTCTTTAGCCGCCTGAAATTTATACATCAAGGTATGCAGCGGGGTTGACTCTGGTGTGTAGTAAATTTCACGCACAGCACGTAGCAAACTGGCCTTGGTAAACTGATCTCTAGACAAGAGTCTTAAGGCATCACGTACGTGTACAAATCCTACCGCATCATCGATGCTGTCGCGGTACAACAGTACTCGTGTATGTTGAGCATTAACTAATTGTCTTTGAATGTCTTTCCAGTCGTCATTGATGTCAATAGCGACTATGTCACTGCGCGGCACCATGATGTCTTCGGCGGTGACTTTTTCGAGATCCAAGATACCCACCAACATATCTTGGTGTTTTTTGGGGATCATAGCACCGGCTTCAAATACTACAGTGCGTAACTCTTCACGGCTTAAACTATCACCACTGCCATCAATAGGACTTATACGAAACAAGGCCAGTATGCCATTGGTAATGCCGTTTATTAGATAAACAAAGGGATAAAATACCAGTAACAAGGGAGTTAGAATAATTGAACTAGGAAACGCAATTTTTTCTGGATACAAGGCTGCAACTGTTTTTGGCGTAACTTCAGCAAAAATGAGTACCACGAAGGTTAAGATCACTGTGGTTAACACTAAACCAAGTACATCATCACCGAGTAAACGACTACCGATAATACCTGCGATGATAGAAGCAGCAATATTGACTAAATTATTGCCGATTAAGATAAGACCTATCAGCCGATCAGGCCGATCGATTAAATTTCTGACCCTGATCGCGGCTTTATTGCCTTCGTTTTCCAAGTGTTTGAGACGATAGCGATTTATCGACATCATGCCTGTTTCTGAACTTGAAAAAAATGCGGAGAGTAAAATAAAAACACCCAGGAGAATAAACAAACTACTGGTGGATATGTTGTCCAACGAAAAACTTCCTCATCATTTTATGAACGCAGACTTTAAGGGCTAATGCAGCACTATTCAAGCGGCTTTTTGCTAACTTAAGTTGATTTGAGATTAACCTAGCAGTACTTCGCGTACAAAACGACTACCAAAATAGGCTAAGGTCAAGATTATGGAGCCAACAATGGTGGCAGTGATCACTGGTTTACCACGCCAGCCAAATTTGGCATGACCAAATAAAATGACGCTATAAATTAACCAAGCTAACAAAGATAATACGGTTTTATGGGCTTGTTCTTTGGCAAACATGTTTTCTAAAAAAATAAAACCACTGATCAACGACAAGGTTAGCAACACGGTACCGACTAGCAGCAGTTTGAACAATATAGTTTCAACTGCCATTAACGGTGGTAAAGATGAATGTAACAATGAGGCCTTTTTTTCTTTCAGGCGCAAGTTGATATAGGCCAACTGCAAGGCGTATAAAAAAGCGATGCTCAAACAGGCGTAGGCTAATAGGGCAAATCCAATATGGATAAGCAAAGCGGGTTGAATATCGTAGTGCATTATATGCACATTGGGCATCAGTGGATTAATTAGTACCACTAAAGCCGTAAAGCCATAAACCACGGGCAATAAAATGGTGTTGGGTAACTTAAATGAGGCCAGCAACATCGTGGCGCTAATAAGCCAGCCAACCAAGGAGGCGACATTCAAAATACTCATATTCTGACCAGGTACTAACAATACACCGTCTGCCAATATAAAAGCATGAAGTCCGAGGGCTGCACTAGCTAAGAGCGAGGCCTGGTTTTTTTTAGGCCCTTGATGGGCAAATAATCCGGCGACTATGATCCCTGCAGCCAAGGCATACAAGCCACAACAGATGAGGTCTAATATCATTGAGCCAATCTTCCATTACACACCACAAATCACTCCAACTTCTGTAGAACTATTACGCTACAAACAGCCAATAAACTAACACTAAATATTTAAGGTTTATACCCAGCCAGCGCAATTTACTCAATCAAAGATTGCAAGAGGACAATTAGCCGTGGCGTTTATTGTTGTTGATTTCACTATGTTACAAACAAATCACGGCATTATTGTCGATTGAATGTTCTTATCTGGGAGTGGTTTCGCTATACTGGCAGCAATTTTTTACATTAGGTAAAGCAGGTAAAGAGATATCCATGTTTGAGAACTTGACTGAACGTTTGGGGCAAACCCTCAAAAACATTAGTGGCAAAGGCCGTTTAACTGAAGACAATATTAAAGATACCTTGCGTGAAGTCCGCATGGCCTTGCTTGAAGCCGATGTGGCATTGCCAGTGGTGCGTGATTTTATCAATCAGGTTAAAAATCGTGCGGTTGGTACTGAAGTATCAAAAAGCCTTAACCCTGGTCAGGTTTTCATTAAAATAGTTCAGTCTGAACTTGTTGCGGTAATGGGCCAGGCTAACGAAAAGCTCAATTTAGCGGCTCAGCCTCCTGCAGTAATATTAATGGCAGGTTTACAAGGTGCGGGTAAAACCACCTCTGTAGGTAAATTGGCTTCTTTTTTAAAGCAACGCGAGAAAAAGAAAGTATTAGTGGTCAGCGCTGACGTTTATCGTCCCGCCGCTATCAAACAACTTGAAACCCTAGCCACAGATTTGGAAGTGGGATTTTTCCCTTCAGCTATCAATCAAAAACCCATCGATATCGCACTGGCTGCTATCGAACATGCTCGCAAACAATTTTACGATGTATTGATAGTGGATACCGCCGGTCGTTTGCATATTGATAACGACATGATGGCCGAAATTCAGGCCCTACATAAAGCCATTAAACCTATCGAAACTCTGTTTGTGGTAGATGCCATGACAGGTCAGGATGCGGCTAATACGGCTAAAGCCTTTAACGATGCCTTACCTTTAACTGGTGTGATTTTAACTAAAGCTGACGGTGACGCCCGTGGTGGTGCCGCGTTGTCAGTACGTCATATTACCGGTAAGCCCATTAAGTTTATTGGTATGGGCGAAAAACTGGATGCCCTAGAAGCCTTCCATCCAGATCGAATTGCCTCGCGCATTCTTGGCATGGGCGACGTACTGAGTTTAATCGAAGAAGTTGAACGTAAGGTTGATAAAGAAAAAGCCCAAAAGCTCGCACAAAAAGTGCAAAAGGGTAAGGGCTTTGATTTACAAGACTTTAAAGAGCAACTTGAACAAATGCGTGATATGGGCGGCATGATGTCGTTGATGGACAAAATGCCCGGTATGGGCAATATGTCGGCGCAAGTTAAAGAGAAAGCGAACGATAAATCCTTTAATCAAATGGAATCCATTATCAACTCGATGACACCTAATGAACGTGCCAAACCAGACTTGATTAATGGTTCGAGAAAACGTCGTATTGCTGCAGGCTCTGGTACCCAGATCCAAGACATCAATCGTTTGCTCAAACAGTTTACCCAGATGCAAAAGATGATGAAAAAAATGACGGGTGGCGGTATGGGCAAAATGATGCGTAATATGAAAAGTATGATGCCTCCCGGTGGTATGGGTGGCATGTTTCCTAAACGTTAGAAAAAAGCTTCTATACCCCTTATTATTGGGATAGCACGGCGGCGAATGAGCGCAGCCAATAAAGTGCAGTTTCAAAAGTGAAAGGTATAGCATTAAGCCCTGCCTCTGTGCAGGGCTTTTTTGTGTTTAATAACATATTTAAATGAGTGAAACATTTGTACACATTTTCGTAAATTTTAGTAAAGGTGATTGTCGGTCTTTACTTAATAATGGTTGAATGTAGCCTGTTAACTCCCTACTGGGTTTATTTGTAAAAATAATGAACAAAAACACACTATTTGGCTTGATTTTCTTGTCTATGATGTTGAGTGCATGTAGCACTCAACATCAGACTTATTCCCAGCAGAGCAAAGCTGATATACCTGCTAATTGGCATCAACAGAGCCAAGCCTTAGTCGTTGAGGATAACTGGCTACAAGAGTTTAAACAGCCTTTTTTGTTTAAACTGGTGCAACAGGCACTAACACATAATCAGAACTTGTTGCAGCAAGCCTATCAGCTAGAAATAGAAGAGCAGCGTGTTATTGTCAGTGGCGCAACTTTGCTGCCAAGTCTTGATTTGTCGGTGCGTAATAGTCGTACTAAAAGTGCTACACCAACTACTTATGCTACGACCAGTTCAGCCAGTCTCAATCTTGCTTATGAAGTGGATATATGGGGTAAGTTATCTGCTTCCCAGCGTCAGGCCAATCTAAGTTATTTGGCCCAAAAATCCAGTTTTGAACAGGCTAAGCAGCAGTTAGTCGCCGATGTGGTGATTGCGTGGTTTAACAGTTTAAGTGCCCAGCAACTAGAAGCTTTGTATCAAGCCCGTGTCCATAATGCTGAACAAAATTTGGATATTATTGAACAGGGCTACCAGCAAGGTTTAAATGCCGCGCTTGATGTTTATCTAGCTCGGAATAACTTACATAGCGAACGTTCACGCCTTACCCAGCAACAGGCAAGTAGTTTACAAAGTTCACGTGTTTTGGAGCGTTTGTTAGGCAAATATCCTAAAGGGCAGGTGCCCTTAAGTGCTAAAATCCCCTTGTTAGAGAATACTATTCCCCAAGGTTTACCCAGCGAATTAGTTACTCGTAAACCTGAATTGGTCGCCAGTTGGTATCAGTTATTAGCCAAAGACGCGGCTTTGGCTTACGCCCATAAACAGCGTTTTCCTAGCCTTAATCTCAGTGCCTCCTTAAGTGACAGTGGTGAAAAACTCTCTGATGTGTTTTCGCCCAGTAGCTTAGCGTGGTCATTGATTGGCAGTATCAGCGCGCCGATTTTTAATAACGGCAAACTAAAGGCTAATGAAAACATTGCCAAGCTGACACTTAAACAAGGTGAGCAACAATATTTAGATACGCTGTATAGTGCATTTAATTCAGTCGAGACGGCTATTAGCCAAGAAAGCTCACTCGCTGCCCGTTACCAAGCCACCCTAGCGGCGCGAGATAATGCGGTTATTGCAGAGCAACTAGCTTTTGAGCAATACAAAACCGGATTAGTGACTTATACCACGGTACTAGATGCGCAAGGTCGCTCCTTTGATGCACAAAGCTCATTAATTGAGCTTAAAAATCAACTTATTAGTAATCGCGTAAATTTACATGTCGCCCTAGGTGGTGATTTTTCTGCTGCCAACAACATTACAAGTGATCAGTAATCATGACTCTCAAAAAAATTCTTCTTCCCACTGTAATTGTTATTGCGACTGTACTGGCATTTAATTTTATTTTGGCAAATCCACCAGAAGCCCAACGGGGCGGGGCACCTAAAACCGCAAAAATTGTGGTAGAAACCCAAAAACTTGAAGCATTGCAATATCATGTGCAGGTCGAAAGTTATGGAGTAGTCAAACCCCGAACTCAAAGCATCTTAGTGGCGCAGGTGTCCGGCCAAATCATCAGCATTGCCGCACAATTTCGTGAAGGTGGTTTTTTTGAGCAGGGTGAAGTGTTGGCGCAAATTGATGATCGTGATCATCTTGCCGATGTTAAAACTGCTCAAGCCAATGTCTTAACCGCCCAGCAGACTTTGTTGGAAGAAGAAGCTCGTGCACAACAAGCGTTTACTGACTGGCAACGTTTAGGTAATGGTCAACAGGCGAGTAACCTAGTATTACGTAAACCCCAACTTGAAGCTGCCAAAGCCAAGGTGTTGTCGGCCCAAGCAGCCCTTGAAAAATCCCAGTTAAATTTAGAACGCACCAAAGTTATTGCGCCTTATGCGGGGCGGGTATTAAGCAAAAATGTCGATGTGGGGCAGGTTGTTAGTAATAACAGTCAGTTAGCTGAAATCTACGCCACTGATAAGGTCGAAATTCGTTTACCGATCAAAAACAAAGACTTGGAATTGATGGATTTGCCCGAGCAGTTTCGTGGTGCCGGTAACACGCCTTTAGGCTCACCGGTGTTGTTTCATTCAGATTTAGTGGGTGAGCAAAATTGGCAAGGCAATTTGGTCCGTACCGAAGGGGCTATTGATACTGGTGCGCAGCAACTCTATGTGGTAGCACAAATCAACGATCCTTATAAAGCTACTGCAACTAACAAATATCCAATAAAAATTGGCCAATACGTCAAAGCCCAAATTAGCGGCCGAGAGTTATCTGGTGTGCTGATGATCCCTAACGCCACTATTTATCAGGGTAGTTATGTCTATATTGTGGAGCAGGGGGTGCTTAAACGTAAAGACATCGTTATTCGTTGGCAAAACAGCCAACAGAGTATTATTGCCAGTGGTTTAGAGTTTGGTCAGCAATTAGTGTTAACACCACTAGGTCAAGTGAGTTCGGGTACGGCTGTATCTATCAAAGGACAAGATCAAATTAGAGGGCAAGAAGGCTTCAAGGGGCAAGAACCGCGCAACGATGGGGCTAAAAAGTCTGGCGGAGCAAACTCATGATAGCCTGGTTTGCCAAAAATCATGTGGCAGCTAACTTACTGTTGATCAGCATAGTATTAGCGGGCTTGTTTTCGCTAACTACACAAATCCCACTTGAAGTCTTCCCATCATTTGAAAGCGATACTATTAGTGTATCGGTATCGCTGCGTGGCTCTACCCCAGAAGATGTGGAGCAAGGTGTAGCCATCCGTATCGAAGAATCGGTACAGGATTTGGAAGGCATCAAACATATCACAAGCCGATCATCGGAAGGCTCGGCCTCGGTGAATATCGAGCTCGAGAATGGTTATGATCCCCGCGAGTTGCTAGCCGATATCAAAAGCCGGGTAGATGCGATTAATACTTTTCCGGTGGATGCAGAAAAACCCATAGTGGCGCTAGCTGAGCGTAAACGCGAAGTTATAGCAGTGACCATCGCCAGTGATTATGGCGAAAAAGAAACCCGTGAATTTGCCGAGCATATCCGTGACCAGTTGTTAACACTGCCCAATGTTACTCAGGTTGAGCTAAGTGGTGTGCGTAACTACGAAATCGCCGTGGAAATCAGCCAAGACACCTTACGTCAGTACAACTTAAGTTTGGCGCAAGTTTCTAATGCTATCAGCAGTTTTAGCAGTGATGTGTCGGCAGGTAACTTAAAAACCGATGGGGGTGACGTACTGATCCGCTCCAAAGGTCAGGCTTATCGTAAAGATGAATTTGCCAACATAGTGATAAAAAATCAGGCCGACGGCACGCTTATTCGTTTAGGAGATATCGCGAATATTAGTGACGATTTTGAAGAGACTCCGGTGCGGACTCGTTTTAATGGTAAACAAGCGGCGTTTTTAGATGTGTATCGTATTGGCCCACAAAGTGCGATTACTGTGGCCGATGAAGTGAAAGACTTTATTGTTGAACAACAAATCAATTTACCACAGGGGTTTGAGCTCAGTTATTGGGATGATGATTCAGAATTAGTTAAAAGTCGTTTGTCTACCTTAACCACTAATGCTCTACAAGGTGGAGTATTGGTGCTGGCCTTACTTACTTTGTTTTTACGTCCAGCCATCGCTTTTTGGGTATTTATCGGTATTCCGGTATCTTTTATGGGCGCGTTTTTAGCTATGCCTTTGTTTGGCGTAACCCTCAACATTATGAGTTTGTTTGGTTTTATATTGGTGCTAGGCATAGTGGTGGACGATGCCATTGTCACGGGCGAAAACGTTTATACCAAACTCAAAACCGCCAAATCCGGCGAAGAAGCGGCCATTCTTGGTACCCAAGAAGTGGCTACGCCAGTGACCTTTGGCGTACTTACCACGGTAGCGGCGTTTATGCCTTTGGCTTTTATTGAAGGTGCCCGCGGAGCCTTGTTTGCCCAACTACCGGTCGTCGTGATCCCAGTCTTATTGTTTTCTTTAATTGAATCTAAGTTTGTCTTACCTGCCCACCTTAAATACCTGAAACTGCGGGATCAAAAAGGCAAACCTTCTAAGTTCGATCAGTTTCAACAGCGCTTTGCTGATGGTTTTGAGCGCGGCATTATCAAATATTATCAACCCATTTTAAAACGCGCCCTAAATAATAAACTGACTACTCTGAGTCTGTTTGTCGGTACCTTTTTGATTATTTTGGCGTTGATCATGAGTGGCTGGACCAAGTTTGTGTTTTTCCCACGTATTCCTAGTGAAACAGTGCGCGTTAGCCTGACTTTACCCACAGGTACGCCCTTTGAAGTGACGAATAATCATGTTATCGACATGTCGAACAAAGCCCGCACCTTACAAGAAAAATACCGTGATGCTGACAGCGGTGAAAGTGTGATCCTCAACATTTTGGCTACCACCGGCAATCGTGGTGGGGCTTCTAATACGGGCCAGGTTCGTTTTGAAATTACTCCGGCTGAAAAACGCGAATCGGCTATTACCTCTACCCAGTTAGTCGCTGAGTGGCGCGATATGATTGGTGAAATACCCGGTGCTGAAAGTTTGACGTTCAGAGCCGAAATTGGCCGTAGTTCTAATCCTATTGAAATTCAACTCAGTGCCAATTCATTAGATACCTTACAAGAAGTGGCGGAGTTAATTAAAAGCCGTTTATCCACTTATCCTACTGTGTTTGATATTGCCGATAGCATGTCTGACGGTAAACAAGAACTGCAAGTTGAACTAACCGAACAAGGCTTAGCCTTGGGGCTCAACCGTGTCAGTGTTTCAACTCAAATCCGTAACTCCTTTTTTGGTGCGCAAGTTCAACGTATTCAACGAGGCCGCGATGATGTGCGGGTGATGGTGCGTCTACCCTTGAGTGAGCGGCGCTCGGTGGCTGATCTGCAAAATATTTTAATCACTACTCCAAGTGGTAGTACAGTGCCTTTGTCTCATGTCGCCAAACTTATTCCAGGTCAAAGTCCTACCTCTATTTTAAGGATTGATCGTTTCAGAACCCTCAACGTCAGTGCTGATATTGAAAAAAGCAATACCAACATGACAGTGTTACAAGCCGATCTAAGCACTTACTTAAATGACTTAATGGTACAGTATCCTGGGGTGAACTACACCATGGAAGGCGAAGCCAAAGAACAAGCAGAGTCTTTTGGTTCGTTGGCTTGGGCCCTGTTATTTGTGTTTTTTGTTATTTACACCTTGTTAGCCATCCCGTTTAAATCCTATTGGCAACCGATTATCGTCATGAGTGTTATCCCTTTTGGCATGATAGGGGCCGTGATGGGGCATTGGGTAATGGGCATGGAGCTAACCATCATGAGCCTATTGGGCATGCTGGCCTTGATAGGTGTGGTCGTTAACGATTCGTTAGTATTGGTGGATTTTGTCAATAAAAAGCGCAGTGAAGGAATGGATCTAATCGAAGCGGTTACCACCGCAGGAGTAGTACGTTTTCGGCCGATCATGTTAACCAGCTTAACCACTTTTATCGGTTTAATGCCCTTATTGTTTGAAAAAGCCACCCAAGCTCAGTTTTTGATCCCCATGGCGGTGTCACTCGGTTTTGGTATTATTTTCGCTACCTTTATCACCTTGTTAATGGTGCCAGTAAACTATATTTTGTTAGATAGAGTCCGCAGCAAGTTTGTGGGTAAATCAATTTAAGCCAAAGATTACTGGCTCATTATTTGATTAAAGCTAGTGAGCGCAATAAAAAAGCGTATCAGGTATTTTTCCTGATACGCTTAAATGTTTAACAAGCTTTTTAAACGCGGCCTAAAAGTCTATCCTGTACAATGTGTTCAACGTTGTTAGGGATAAAAAGTGGATGTTTAAGTTGTTGCGTTCGGCCTGTGTTAGAGGATTTTCTGCTAGCCTGTTACTGGTGCTGAGCCCCAAGAGTTTTGCCCTAGGTGAACAAGTTCTTGCATTGAGCGTAGAGCAAGTTGACCTTGTTTTGTATGGCCTTGGTGGATTAATTGCTTTATTACTTATCATCATTCTGCTGCAAAAATTCGGTTCTTGGCGTAATCGCAAAAAGATATCCCAGCAAGCTCTGCAACTTTCCCAGCAACTGGCCTTTTTTGATAGTTTTACTGAGGGCTGTGTGCAGCTTAATCAGCAAGGCGAAATTGTATTTGTTAATCGCTCAGGCTGTTATTTTCTGGGTAAAAAATCCGAAGACATCTTACACAAACCTTTCAGTGGTTTTTTTGCTACTGATATAGCCCAGCTTATAGAACAAAAACTCAACGATAAACAAGCCAGTAAATTACAAATTTTTGCCCGTAATCGTCATTTATTACTGAGTTTTACTACTTCAAATGATTTTCCCGCTGATATTGCAGCGGTTATCACGCTTGCAGACATCACTAATTTTCAGATAAAACTGGATAAACAAGCCAGTGATATCAAACATCTTGAAGTCGTGTTTGATAATACCCAATTGGGTCAATTTAGCCTGAATTTGGATAAAAAAACCTTCAGCAGTAATGCCTTGTTTGCCAACATGTTGGGTTTACAAACCCCGCCTACTGGCGAGCTAAAAACCTTACAAAACCTTGTAGATAAAGCCGATCTCTTTGAATTTAATCAGGCCTTAGAGCGCCTTAAAAAAGAGTCGAGCATTGAAGTCAATAGCCATTTCACCACTGAGCAAGGCAAGTTGTTGGTGCGTTTATTTGGTTTGGTGACCCAATACAATGATAAAGGCGAAGCGCTGGCATTACATTTTGTGGTGCAAAATCAAAGCGCTCTGGCCAAAGGTTTGCAACAAGCGCAAGTGAGTGAACAACTGGCTAAAGCCTTGCTCACGTCCAGCCGCCACGCCTTGTATATACTGGATAATTCAGCTCAGGTGGTGAGTTGTAACTCGGCTTTTGAAAATCTGTTTAAAACGAGCTTAAGTAAGATCAAATCTCAGGACATCAGTAATTTCGATTTTTTCCCGGATAATATTAAACAGTTACATCACAGCAGTCAGGGAGATTTTAGCGTATCGCGTTTTGGTCAAGACAAAGAATTTGAGCTGACTAGCTTTGATAAAGTTGTGCGTAATATACGTTTAAGCCTTAAATATTATGGTGACGAGCAAGGCAACCGTGCTGGCATGGTGGGTATGCTCGAAGATATTAGCGAGATTAAACAAACTAAATTACTTGTCGAAAGAGAGCGAAAACGCTTAGCTGATTTTATGCATTTAGCCCCACTTGCCATTGCAACTTTTGATGGCAATGACAATATTCTGCAAGCCAACCAAGCTATGACTAAGCGTTTAGGCAGCAGTGAAAAAGAACTGAAAAAAACCACTTTTTATCAACTGTTTAACGATCCAAATCATTCGGCTAAAGCAGCTAAAAATCTACATCAGCATGGCCACTTACATGGCTTTAAAGCGCTGCTGCAAGGCCAGCATGGCTTGGTGTTACCTAGTGAGTTAAACATTGATTTATGGGATAAAGAGCAACAACAATATTTGTGCTGGATAGCCGATATTTCGGCTGAACAGTGGCAACGTGACAGGTTTGAAACCCTGTTGCAGCATAGTAACGAGCCCATGGCGGTATTAACTGAAAAAGGTTTTAGTAGCCTAAATACGGCAGCTTGTGACTTTTTTATGCTCGAAGATCAACAAGAGTTATTGGGTTTTACTCCCTATGCTCCCGGCTTGAATAAAGACCAAGAGGCCGTGGCTGAACTTGAGAAAATCATTGGCAATATCAAAGTGGATGGCAAAATTCAATCTTTGTTATGGGAACATCAGGTCAATGCACAAATTCTGCCTTGCCAAATTACCTTTTTGCCTTTGGCTAATGGGCAAGATGGCGACACGATTTTATGTGTATGGAAAGATTTTAGAGCCATTAAAGAAGCCGAGCGCGCCAGACTTGAAGCAATAAATCTGCAACAGGCAGCGCAACGACAGGTTGAAGAAAAACAAAAACTACTGGAGAGCAGTCAAGACTTGTTGGCCAACAAGGTTAAAAGTCTGGCTGATACCCAAACGCAGTTACAAGCCGCGCAAGAAGATCTAAGCGAAAAACAAAGTGAAATATCTGACTTGCAACAAGCTCATCAGGATGTGAGTGACAATTTGCAGCGCTTGCAACACGACTATAAACACAGCCGTGAAAAGCTGCTCGAAAGCGAAAACCTCAATGCCGAGTTAGGTGAGCAGTTAGAAAGCTCAGTGGCTAAAGTACGTGGTTTGCAAGAGCAACGTAATCAAATCGCCGATGCGCTGCAATACTCAGAGCGTAAACATGCTGCCGTGCAAACCAAGTTAGTACAAAGTGAAAAACTCACCCAAAATTTGCAAAAAGAGCAACAAAATCAGCAACAAAAAATGAGCGATTTTGTTACCCAGATAGAGTCACTTAAACAATCCATTGAAGACAAAGATCAACAGATAGTGGATGTCAGTACCCAGATCAATGCCTTGCAATCCCAGCTTAGTAGCTCAGGCCGTACCACCGAAAAATTGCGTGAGTTGTTGATTAATCAACGTAAAGCCAGTGAAGAAGCCGAAGAACAGCGCCGTCAATTAGAGTTTACCTGTCATACCGCGCAATCTGAGTTGTCGAGCAAAGCTCGTCACATCGAACATCTGCAACACGAAATGCACAAGTTTGAAGAGATGAGCGATCAGCAAAAAGGTGATATGCAGCAACAACAGGCGCAGCTCATGAAAGAGCTCGAAGCTAAGCAGCTTTTACTTAATGAAACCCAGCAAACCTTGGATGAAACGCAAAAAGCCTCGGCGCAAGAAAAGGCTGAAAAAGAGCAGCAACAGCAAGTGCTGCAAAAGTTACAAGAAGAACTGGCGCAGATGGAGCAAGTGTCGTTGCAACATCAGCAGCAGAGCAATCAAGCCAGCCAAAGCTGGCAGCAACAACAAGAACAGTTGCAGGCTGAGTTAATCGAGAAACAGCAAAAACTCTTACAAACCGAACAAGTATTAAACGAGGCCAAACAGCAAACTGAGGCCGAAAAAGCCGAAAAAGCGCGCCAGCAGGAAATTTTTAGTCAACTGCAGGCCGAATTATCCGCCCTTAAAGATAAAGAAGCTGAGCAGCAACAACAGATTTCGCAAAGTGATCAACAATGGCGTGAGCAACAAACAGCCTTAAAACAAGAGGCCGAAGCCAAACAACAACAATTGCAAGAAACCCAGCGTCAGCTCGACGAAAAACAACGTTTAGCCGATAAAGAAAAACGCGAACGTATTGAACAGCAGCATAAACTTGAACAACTCACCATTGAGTTGGCCGACGTAGAAAAACGTGCCAGCAAACAACGGGAGATGATGGAAGGCAGCGATGAGCAGCGTCGTCAGTTTTTAGCCGATATTGAGCAGCAAAAAACGCAATTGCAAAATGCTTTGCTGGAAGCAGAAAAACAAAATGCCGAGATGAAAAGCAAGTTACAAGGCAATTTAGTTGAATTACAAAAAGCCGAGTCGCAGGTGAGCCAAACTCAGTCAGGCGAGCAAAAATTGCTGGATGAGTTAAATCAAGCACGCCGTCAAGCAGAAGAATTGCAACAACGTATTGA
Organism: Paraglaciecola hydrolytica; assembly: GCF_001565895.1. Lineage (GTDB taxonomy): Bacteria > Pseudomonadota > Gammaproteobacteria > Enterobacterales > Alteromonadaceae > Paraglaciecola > Paraglaciecola hydrolytica. The sequence continues at coordinate 547,692 of NZ_LSNE01000003.1, read as the reverse complement.
GCAACAAGAACAGCAAGAAAAAGCTCTGCATCAACAATTGGCGCAGCAGCAACAAACCTTGCAGGGCAGAGAACAAAACATCAATGATCTGCAATCTAAACAAGCGGCACTCACTGAAGAGCTGCAAGCTGTGCAGCAGGAGTATCAAAGCAGTAAACAAAATCTGGATGCGCAGGATACTAATCAATCTGAACTGGCTAAACAGTTAGCTGCGCTGGAAGCGGAATTAAACAACAGCAAAGACCAGCTAGAGTCCAAAGAGGCTGCCTTGCAACATGCGCAAAAACAAGTTGAAAGCAGTCAGGCTAAACTCACAGAGCAAGAAAAAGCGTTGGTGGCAGCCCATAAAGAAGAGCTGCAACAGGCTCAGACAGAGGATCTTAAAAACGACAGCAGAGTGATCCCACCATTTGCCAACTTACCACTGCCCGCTAACGCTGAAGCCTGGTTTGATTTATTGCCTTATTTACAAAAACAAAGCAATCCAGGCCCTTTACCTGTGGCCTTAAATGCGCTGATGGATGAACTGGAAAAAATTGTCACAGTTACCGATGAAGGCATGGAAGAAGAAGATTTAACCAAGATAAAAAGCAGCGTCAGGCAAATGTTGGCCTTGGCTAATCGAGTAAATTCGGTCGCCCTGATTGATCAGGTCACGCGCTTAGATGCGCATTGCTCACAGGGCTTAATCGACAACATCAGTATTGCGTGGCCCAGTGTTAAAAAGTCATTACTGACAAGCTTGCGGGTGATTTACTCCCATTTGCATGCTTAAGCAAAAAACGGGAGATGGCCCCTCAGCGGGTCATCTTTTTGACAAATACCACCACAAACAATGCGAGAGTAAAACTGCCCACAAAGGCTTCTAGGGCGGCAAATGCTCTGGCAATGCCAATGGGGGCTAAGTCACCATAACCCAGAGTGGTGAATGTCACTACACTAAAATACAGGGCACTAAAATAAGTTGTAATATTGTCGGCTAAACTGGATTGACTAGAAAAAGCCAAAGAGTCACCACTAAAAGATAGACCTGCAAAAAAATACAAGGTGGCAAACAAAAAAATCGTAATAATTGAAAAGCTAATCACTCGGAGGGGTTTTTCGCCATAGCCACAAAATAAATCAACAATCTTAGATAGGATACGTTTAAACGAAAATCGTTTGAATTGATGGCGCCGCATCACCATTTCTTTTTGAAAAAAGTCTCCGGCAGTTTCGAATAAACCTTGATTTTCAGCGGCTTGGCGAATATTACGATAAATTTCTTCAGCTTCTTGAAACAGCACTTTACGTTGTTGTGGATTAGTGGATTTTTTAGCTAATTGCTCTTGCAGTAATTCATTGCCCCATTGTACATGTTCGAGTTTAGCGCCTTTTAATATGGTTCCAAGTAAGTTACAGCCCCGTAAATTGCAGTAATGTAAGTTGGCGTTTTGCAGATTGGCTTTCATTAACGAACTGCCACTGAGGTCAAGCTTAAACAAATGGGCATTTTCAAGGTTGGCACGATATAAGTCGCTGTGGCTTAAGCTATAACCTTGTTTACTGTTTTTTTTGACCAAATTGATATCATGTAAATCAGCTTTTACCAAGGAAAAACCTGACATAGGCAGATCCGTTTGCGCACGCTTCTCCAACTGTTGTTTGATGTTGTCGATTGGCGAGCGTTTAGGATCCTGCCACACATCATCTGGTATAACTTGGTTCTCAGTAAGGCTTTGATTTGCCATGGGCGTTTATCCATTTAAGTAAGACCTTTACCTAAACCTTAGGCTAAAAATCAGACATTGATAACGGGAATGGCAGTGTTGTGTAATTTTTCTTTATCGGCAACATAAAAAAGTTGCTCGTCAGCCATGTGCCACCATTGTTGCCAAATGCCCGAAGCATGGTTCTCAACCAACTGTTGTGGCTCAAGCGCAGGTACAATATTAGGTGCTGATTCTAGCAATCCCTCACTGGTGCGACGTTTGAGCATAGCGGGAGTTAGTAGAGCCGGATCATCCAAACCCATACTGCCTATTAGTTCATACAAGCTATGTAAGGTATTGTGATGAAATTGTGTGACTCGTTTACTTTTGGCTTGTACATCTAGGGCCTTGGAACGTTTAGGATCTTGTGTGGCAATACCGGTTGGACAGTGATTAGTATTACATGAGCGACTCTGAATACAGCCAAGCGCCATCATCATAGTACGCGCGGCATTAACGGTATCTGCACCCACAGCCATTTTAGCCAACATATCAAAACTGCTGGCGGTTTTACCTGCGGCAATAATCCGGATTTCATCTTTGAGACCGCAGCCAATCAGCGCCTCATGCACAATATAGGTGCCTTCTAAACACATCATGCCTAAACGGTTACTAAACTCTACCGGCGCTGCGCCTGTGCCACCTTCTGCACCATCCACGGTAATGAAATCAAGTAAAGTTCCGCTGCTTAACATGGCTTTACAAATCGATAAAAACTCAGCTGGATGGCCAATACATAACTTAATCCCGATGGGTTTACCACCGCTCAAATTACGCAATTTAGCCACAAACTCCATTAAAGCGAGGGGCGTTGGGCATTCTGGGTTCATGGCTGGCGAGACACAATCTTGCCCTTGCGAGATACCGCGAATAGCTGCTATTTCATCAGTAATTTTAGCTTTGGGTAGTACCCCACCATGGCCAGGTTTGGCCCCTTGACTGAGTTTTATCTCGATCATTTTGATGCTGTTTAGATTTGCTACTGTTTTAAACTTGTCTTCATCAAAACGGCCCTGTTCATTACGACAACCAAACAAGCCTGAACCTATTTGCCAAACTAAATCGCCACCATGTTTTAAATGATAAGGGCTCACACCACCTTCACCTGTGTTGTGGGAAAATCCTCCGGCCTTAGCACCGGCATTGAGTGCTTCAATGGCATTGGGGCTCAATGCACCGTAACTCATGGCAGAAATATTGAGTAACGAAGAGGAGTAAGGCTGGCGACATTGTGAACTACCAAACTGAATGCGTTTAGTTGATTCTTGCACTACCTGAGGGTGCAGCGAATGCCAGATGCTTAAATAATTAACCTGCATCAAATCTTGCTGAGTACCAAAGGGTAGGGTGTCATTAACACCTTTTGCGCGGCGGTAAACCAGTTCGCGTTGTTCACGATTAAAGGGTTTTTCCTCCATATTATTAGCTACAAAATACTGCTGGATCTCTGGCCTGATTGATTCAAACATATAACGAATATAGGCCAGCACGGGGTACAAACGATTTAAAGTGTGGGGGCTGTAAAATAGATCATAGAGACCCAGCAGTGAATACAGCAGGGTAGCAATAAACAACGTGACGGTGCCTACACTAGGCCAACTCAAGCTTAAATAAAAGGTAAGAGCATTACCGGGAAAGGCAACCAGCCAGAAAACCAATTGAACAGGGGTCATTAAATTTGTTACTCCTTTCCATCGTTTTAGTGACGCCATCTAGCATAGCACCATCGTTAATATAACCTCTGCGGTAAGGTAAAATATCCCAGTGATAGCGTAATTAATTATTTTTTGTGGCGGATTCAGCCAAGTCCACTTAACAATGGTGGACTTTAGAATACAGAACGGTTTTGGATTAATTTCAATTGTTTAACTTTTGTCGTATCGACAAAAGCGCCTATTCACTCAGCTCAGTACTATTAATCTTTAGTGATAAATTTTTAGATATTTTAAATCGAATCAAAAAATGCCTTTCAACTTTGAAACTAATGCCTCCCTGTACACCTGATACTTTAGTTTTTGCGCTAATTTCTGACGGCGAAAATACACCAAAATCTCTTAGTTCTAAGCGTTTATCACCTTCAGAGACTTTACTAACTACATCAACCAAGGCCAGATAAGCTGCTGTATATTCAGATACGCTAAATTGTGGGTGAGTTTCTGCACATTGTTTAACAAAATCCAGCATGAATATCACGCTACGTTTTTTTCTGCCTGATACCAGTGATACTGTCTTCCTTGCTGGAATAATCACAGGCTCATTTCTCACCATATCTCGGCCTAAACGCGAGGCTTTTTGCGTAACCACTAAGCCGCCAATACCTTTTAATCGAAGTCCTTCACCAAGACAAAGATTAGCAGTGATCACCTCTAGCAAAATTTTAATAATGCGTTTTGATGTTACGCCATCAAATAAGTCAGTTAAAAAACGATGCTGGGTTATATCGCTTAACGTTAGCGTAGATAAATGAACCACCTTTACTTGACGGCTCTGTGCTCTAGAAGATACCAATTTGTCCAGTCCATTAATTGGGGGTGGTTTTAAGTAGATATTCAGCCATAGCGTTCTTTGAGTCAAATACAGCTAACAGAATTTATATGATTTGGGTTGTAGTTATCAACCACATACAAAAAAGCCCACCTAAACTAGGTGGGCTTATTATTGTATTTGGTGGAGCTGGCGGGACTTGAACCCGCGTCCAAAATACATCAACCGTCGGTACTACATGCTTATTTTGTCATTTATTTAACTACTTCGACCTCCGACAAACAGGATGTCTCGTAGCTGGCCTAATACTGTTTCGCGGTTCACCCTTAGACAAGGTTCCCTCGCTATTCTGCTGGGATGACCTTCCGAACCTCAGCGAGCAGAAAGCACTTGAGTGGAAGGGCTCAGCCGGTTATTAAGCGGCTAGAGCGTAGTTTTCGTCGTTTGCGACTATTTTTTTGCGGCTTTTATAGAGGCAAACCGCTCCTCTGCATGCACCTAAAGCCTCAAGCATCCTGTCGAATCCAAAATCAGCCCCAGAGTGTGTTGGTGGCAAACTACCAACGGTCGGGATCTTAACACAAGGCGCGGAGGTTGTAACAAGCTAGTTGCTAATTCTTTGTTGTTCGTTTGATTTTTGTACCAACAGATTAAAAACGCAGTGACAAACAACTTAAACCGCCGTCGAGTTTTTGGAATTCGCTCATGGCTACTTCACGGGTTTGGTAACCTAAGGCTTGGATCGCTGCTAATGCAAGCGGGAAGCCTTTGGGTACCAATACTGTGCCATTGATCCATACACTGTTGGCGGCGTAGCTTTCTTCTGCACTAATTTCGATGCGATGATAATCACTAAAATCAGGGTGGTGATGCATTTCACCAAAGGTCAGTAAGTTATTGTTTTCTAAATAACTTAAGCCTGTTTTGAGGTGCAGCAGGTCAGACATCTTCACCACTGAGCCGGATAAACCGTGTTTGCTTAAAATACTAATCATTTGTTCTGCGCCTTGGCGATTAGTGCGTGCTGATAAGCCAATATAAAAATGCCCGCCAACCATCATAATATCACCTGCTTCCACATGGCCTGGCGCGTCAATATAGTCTGGATAGGGGAAAAACTGTTTGATTGCGGCTTCGATAAAATCCACTTCGCCACGCCGACTGGGGGCACCTGGGTGAGTTAAAATTGCACCTTGGGGCGTTATTAAGGCAACGTCTTCGACAAAACAAGAATCAGGATAATCTTCTAGGGGGGCTAGTTCGGTTACCTGCAAACCACATTCTCTGAGCGCAACAATATAGTCTTGATGTTGTTGTAATGCTAACGCGTAGTCTGGTGTACCTAATTTTGCTGCTGTTAATCCTTTTACCATGGCTTTACAGGGTTTACGCACAATGGCGTGTTTAAACATGTTTTTATCCTTTTATATAGTGTAAAAGTAAAAATGTTAATTAATACAATGTCCACGCACCCACAATGGCAAGGGTTGAAAATAAGGCGGCCAAAATACCAATACTTAGGTTTATGTAACTGATTGTTATGCCTTGTAGATGATCTCGCCATTGTAATTTTAAACTGGCTAGTGCAGAACCTAAATAGACTAACAATATACAAAAAGTGGAAATGAGCAGAAAAAATTCAAAGGCGTTTAATAAGGCTTTAGTGGTATTAAAACAAATCAGTGTGATGGTTAAAAAACTGGAGAACAGCAGTGCTCGTTGCGGCGTCCCTTGTTTTGAGGTTTTTTGAAAGAGTACAGGAAATAAACCGTCTTTAGCACCAGCTAACATAATAGTACCGCTGATCAATATGCATACATTTAAGGCGCCGCCGATGGCAAAAACGGCGCCTAGCGCAACGAGGATGGCGCCCATATTGCCAAACAAGAGTTGTGCGGCATCGGCAAAAGGCGATGTTGATTGCAATAATTGTTCAACAGGTAAAACCGACATAAGGCCATACATGGCTATCATATAAACCAATAAGGCAGTTAGCGTGCCCAGTATTGAGGCTCGAGGAATGGTTTTGTGCGGTTCTATGGTGTCGTCTGAGGGCAGTGTGGCACATTCAACGCCAATAAAAGACCAGGTGATGAGTAGGCAAATGCCTGCGATCATGTGCATAAAGGATTGTTCATTTGGTTTGGTGGCAGGAATGTCACTTACTTCACCATAAAAGATGCCAAGTAGACCAATCAAGACAAGGGGTATTATCTTTAAAATCGTCGTGAGAAGTTGCACCGCGCTGGCTTCTCGAACACCTCGTAGGTTAATCAAGGTAAATAGTACAACCACAATAATGGATACCACCACAGTATTACTTATACCGGCCACTAGTTGATGCTCAGCGAGCCAAGGCAGCAGTAACTCAAAGTAACCTGTAAATGACAACACAATGGCGGCCGAAGCAGACCATAAAGAAATCCAATACGCCCACGCGGTTAGCGCTGCTGGATAGCGACCAAAGGCCTCATATATATAAGCATAAGGGCCACCTAATCCAGGGTTACGCCTCGAAAGATAGCTGTAACTTAAAGCCAAACATACGGCCCCAAAGCCAGTGATGATCCAGCCAATAAAGCTGTAACTGCCATAGGGAGCCAGTACCGCTGGCAAAGTAAAAATACCCGAGCCGATCATCATGCCAGCTACTAAGGCCCAAGAGCGCCAGATCCCAATTGATTTTTTCATTTTTATTCGTATGGTTAAGCGTGGAGTAACCATACTAACTAAAAACCAGAAAAACGTGCATAAAAAAGCCGAGATACTGTCTCGGCTATATTGTCTTGATTTGGTTATTAAACCTTGTGTTTCATCATGCGCTCTTTATCACGGGCCCAATCACGGTCTTTAATGGAATCACGTTTGTCGTGTTCTTGTTTACCCTTAGCCAAGTAAATTTCTAGTTTTACCCAGTTTTTACTCCAGTACATGGCGGTCGGGATAATTGAATAACCTTGACGCTCGACTGAACCGATTAGTTTATCGAGTTCACTACGTTTAATTAGCAGTTTACGTTTGCGTGTAGGATCACAAACCACATGGGTAGAGGCTTGGTTTAAAGGTTGAATGGTGGTGCCAAGCACATAGGCTTCGCCTTTGTCGATCGTCACAAAGCTCTCGGTAATATTGATTTTACCCGAGCGGATACTTTTCACTTCCCAGCCTTGTAATTCCATACCTGCTTCAATTTTGTTTTGCAGGTGGTATTCGTGACGCGCTTTTTTATTTAAGGCGATAGTCGGTTTGGTGGTGTTTTTTGAGTTTTTTGCATTCATGGCGCGTATTATAAAGATTGTCTAGTGACTAACAACAACTTTCATTGTTCTGCCCCATAAACTCTTTTTAATCATTACCTTACGGTTGTTTTTTAATCATTAATACCACTTCACCTACTTTTAGACCGTATTTAATAATGTCCGATTTATTCAGTAGGTGGTGCTCATCAATTAAATACATCCAATCATCTAGCGTAACGTCGATAGGGCCGTCGTCCATTTCGATGGTTAATTGATAGCGCCAATAAAAAGCAGCTCCAGAAGAGGCGCCTTTGGCTGTACCTATGACATCATTGGCTGTGCCGCTATAAGTTCCATCTGCATGGCGCTGAATTTGCCATTTACGTTCACTGCGCTCGCCATCATCGTAGATAAACTGCTCGTCTAAGGTACCAAGGTTATCTTGCCAATTGGCTTGGATTTCGACGGTAAAGCGGCGGGTCATTTTGCCGTTATAGTCAAGCACCATGCCTTGGGCAGTGAGCTCGCCATCAAAAAACTGCTCTAAATTTAACGCCGGTGTAGTGGTTTTATAGTCGTCTAAGTGGGGAGATGAACAGCCGGCTAAAAATATGAAACAACCGATTAATAAAATCCTCATGGGTTTACTCCTAACAGTTTTTGTCTGAGTTTGGGTTCTGACGTGTTTTCGTCCAGCCATATGGCTAAAAATGCAGGGCCAAAATCCGCTTGTGTGATAGTGCCAACGAGTTGCTGATTAAAATAAAAATAACTCAGCCCATCTTCTTTGATTAACAAAATCAGTTCGTCACCTTTTTTGAGTTCGGGCCAAATGCTGGCCAATTGGATGAGCCATGCCTCTTGTTGTGGATCATTGAGTTTAATGTGTTGCCATTGATCTGCAGTGGCCTCGATTAAGTCATCTTTGTCAATGTCCCGTTGATAGGTGAGTTTGAGTGCCTGTGGCCATTGATTTTTTTGATAAGGAAGTTGTGTTAGGTACAACTCAGCTTGATATAAGTTCCACCACAAGTAACGCATCTCTCCTGAGCCAGACTTGTGTAGTTCACTCAACGGGGAGGCCATAACACTGACGCTAAAACAGCAGGCTAATAAAAAGATTTTCATGCCTTTGTACCTATCTGTTGGATCGTAAAGTAGCCAAGCAGCAAGTAACGAAGTTTAACTAGGCTTGGTAGCAATAAAGCCCACAGTGCGGCAGCAAGCAAAACAAAAAAGGTCGATGTTAAAGATGAGTTTAATACACCGACTTTGATGGCACTTAAGTAACTGAGGGGACCCAGTATCATACCCAGTAGACCTACCCCAAATAACGATATTTGACTCAACCACTTAAGGCTGTGGTTTAGGCTAACCACAAACATTAGCCACAACAGCAACAACCAAATGGGAAATCCTGCGGATCCAGCTCCCAAAACATTGAACTGAAATAAACTGTAGTCCATTAGCCAACCAATAGGTGCCAACAGCAGGATTAAGGCGTCAGCTTTTTTGCTTGGTGAAAGGAAAAAATGCAAAACTAGGGTGATGCTCAGTATGGCAACAGCATGCTGGTTTAGCAGTAAAGCGCCAAACCAACCAAGCTGAAACAATACGGCATTAATAAGCCAAAATGCGCGCATCGTCTTGACCTAGATATTGGGGTTTACGGGCGACCACATGATGGGTGCTGATCACGCGCTCAATAAATGCGCCTTCGCAGTAACATAAATAAAAATCCCACAAACGTTTAAATTGTTGGTCAAAGTGTTCTTTGTTGAGGTTGGGCCAATTGCGATGAAAGGCCTCGCGCCAATCGTGCAGGGTACGTGCATAGTGCAAGCCAATATCTGTGACGGACTCAACCACCATGTCGCTTTGTTGGGCGATATGGTGGGCCATTACACTAACAGAAGGTAAACAGCCACCTGGAAAGATATAGCGCTGAATAAAGTCGACGCTATTGCGGTATTGATCATAACGACTGTCGGCAATGGTGATGGCTTGTAACAGCATTTTTCCTGAGTCTTTTAGCAGCGAATGACACTTCTTAAAAAACTCAGGTAGATATTCATGACCCACTGCTTCGATCATTTCGATGGACACCAGTTTGTCGTATTGGCCATCCAAGGTGCGGTAATCTTGTTTTAATAGGGTGATACGCTCTTGCAAACCCCGTGCATTAACTTGCTCCACGGCATAGTCATATTGGGCATTCGAAATGGTGGTGGTGGTAACTTTGCAACCATAGTGACTCGCTGCATAAATGGCTAAACCTCCCCAGCCGGTGCCAATTTCAATCAAATGATCATCTTTATGCAGGGCAAGTTTTTCACAAATGATCTTTAGCTTGTTTTGCTGCGCTTGTTCAAGATCGCAATTTTCGTCAGTATAAATCGCACTAGAATAGGTCATGGTGTTATCTAAAAACTGACTATAAAGATGATTACTTAAATCGTAATGGGCGAGGATATTCTTTTTCGAGCCCTGCTGTGAGTTACGATTACGAAAATGAAACAGCCCGTTTTTGAGCTTGTTTAACCAAGGTCGTGAGGATTCTAGTTTATCGAGCTGTTGTTGCTGGCGGGCAAATACTTGGATGACCTTCGTCAGATCAGGGCTACTCCATTTTTGGGCGATATAAGCTTCGCCCGCACCGATGGAGCCATTTTTGATCACGTCGCTGTATAAACTAGGATCGAGTACCGTAATTTGTGCACTTAATTTGGCCTCTCTATTACCTAAACAATGTACATCCTTGCCTTCGTGTATTTCGATATAGGCTTGTTGCATATCATTGAGTACGCTAAATAGTGCCTTACGGCATTTTGTTGTCCACCACGAAAAAGTAATAGGTGATGTTAGGTTTTGGGTATTTTCCATGGCTGACCTCAGCGTTGTGGATGGGGAATAAAAGGCACTTTTTTGAGAAAAAGCTTAAGTGCCTGCCAATAGATCGCCGCGACAATTTTTAGCGTCATTACCGGGGTATTGCGTAAGGTTAGCCATAACTGTCGGCGGCTAATTGTTTGTTTAGTTAGGCTAAGCGTGGCATCAAACAGTTTTTCTTGGCGGCGATTTTCAATATGCACCATCATGTGTTTGTCGGGCGGGGAGATACGCCAATGGTATTGCATGTCCATGTTCATAAAGGGTGATACATGAAATGTTTTATCACTGACTTGTTCGGCCAATAAATTAACTAAATAATAATGTCGTTGATTCCACGGAGTATTGCTGACTTCGGCCAGCATGTAGACACACTCACCATTTTGCTGGTAACAAAAGTAAAAATTAATTGGGCTAAAATACCAACCAAAACAGCGGCATTGAGCAACCATAATGGCTTTGCTGCCATCCCAGTTTCCCTCTAGGTTTTGTACTTTGTTTTGCAAACGGGCTTTAAGAGTTGTGCCTTGTTCTTGTACATAGTCAGACTCAACAAAACGCAGTGGGCTAAACCAACGGCGGCTTAATAGACGCGATTGATTTAACACGGTATCAAGCTCATCTAAATCTAAAGCCAACATAAATAATGAATAAGTAAAACGATGTTCAGCAACGCTGAAACGGCGATGTCTTACTTGGCCAGAATAGATAGCACTGTTGAGACTCATAAACTGATGCCAAAACGTTTTGCCACGTCGGTGGCACTGTGTACACCATCTTCATGAAAACCGTTATACCAATAAGCGCCAACGTAGTGAGTATGGGCAATACCACAAATAGCCAAACGTTGCTGCTGGGCAGAAATACTACTTTGATTAAATACTGGGTGGGCATATTGAAACGCCCCCAGGATCTTTTCAGGATGAATGGATTGTGTTTGGTTTAGGGTCACACAAAAGGTTTGTGTTGAGTTTAAACCTTGCAAAATATTCATGTTGTAAGTGACATGGGCAGGGCTATCACTGTCGCCATTTAAAGAATAATTCCAACTCGCCCAAGCCGCTTTACGTTTAGGCAATACTGAGGTGTCGGTATGTAATACCACATCGTTCATTTGGTAAGGCATGGCGCCGAGTATCTTGTGCTCATCGGCGCTGGCATCACCTAACAAAGCCAAGGCTTGATCGGAATGACAGGCAAATACGACTTCATCAAATTGTTGTTCACTGCCATCGGCAAAATGTAACTGCACTGAGTTATTAGCTCGCGTAACGGACTTAATCTGACTATTAAGTTGGATGTTGTCTTTAAAGTTGTTGATCAGCGGCGCGAGATACTCACGTGAACCGCCAGGCACTACATACCACTGTGGTCTATCGCTAATATTTAACAAACCATGGTGATGGAAAAAACGAACAAAAAATGCCAGTTCAAATTGTTGCATTTCGTTGAGACTGGTTGACCAAATCGCCGCTCCCATTGGCAAAATATAGTTCTGACAAAAGTAGTCTGAAAACCCTTCCGACTGCAAAAACTCGCCCAATGTGAGCTGGGCAGGAATTTTATTGCTGGCATAAAGCCCTTTGCATAAACGATTAAAACGTAAAATTTCCCTCAGCAATGTCCAAAAACGCGGATTAAACACATTTCGTTTTTGCGCAAACAAAGTTGCTAAAGTATGGCCATTGTATTCCAAACCCGTTTGTTGGTTTTTAACACTAAAGCTCATTTCGGTCTTTTGTGGGCGAATGCCAAGTTGCGCTAATAGCGTTAGAAAACGGGGATAAGTACGATCGTTAAATACAATAAATCCCGTATCAATCGCATGGTGTTGGCCATTGAGTGATACATCTATGGTGGCCGTGTGGCCGCCGATAACTGAATTTTTTTCAAATACCGTTACCTGATGTTTTTGACTCAGTAAGTAGGCGCTTGTTAGGCCAGAAATTCCCGAGCCAATTACCGCAATATTTTTCATTTTTGGGTATTCCTAGTGATTAAAGCGCGCCACCAACTAAAGGGTAACAGGGCGAGTAAGCGCAAAGAGAAAATCAATAAAAAGGGGAAGCGAATGTGGTGTTTACCTGCCTCCATACCTTTAAAAATAGCCTTTGCTGCCTGTTTTGAGCTAATACGCCACGGCATGGCAAAATCATTTTTATCGGTTAAAGGGGTGTCAACAAATCCGGGCTGGATCAAGCTGACACCAATATGATGTTGAGCCAGATCGATACTTAAACTATGGGCTAGATAATCAAGGCCTGCCTTGGATGCGCCATAGGCTTGAGCTTTGGGGAAGGGCAATATAGTCGCGCTAGAACTCACAATGCCAATGCGACCCAGCCCAATGACTTTAGGCAAAAATGCCTCAAGGCAATAGCCGACTGAAAGTAAGTTAACTTGAATAATGCGCGCAAATTGTTGACTATCAAACGCCATGACATCGTCAAGATATTCACAATCGCCGGCATTCAAAATGAGGTGCTCTAGCTGGTCTACTTGCTCAGCAGCCGCTTTTATTTGGGCTAACTGAGTTACGTCGAACACCAACTGCGTGATACGTGGTTGTCCATCAAATATTTGCGCCAATTTTTGAGCATTTCTGCCAGCCGCATAAACCTGATAACCCTCAGCCACGTAGTGTTCTACTAAGGCTTTGCCAATACCCGATGACGCGCCAGTGATTAAAACAGATTTCATTTGTTTACTCGCGATTTGATGTAACGGATGAGGCTACCAAGTAGGGGGATATGCTCAAACAGCATGGCGTTAGTGTCAAAATAGTCACGATGAAACGTAACCAAGCCATTATGGAATTCAATTTGGCTGTTGCCATCGACAATAATATTTTTGCCGCTCTTGAGCTTTGGGTGAGAAAAGGTCATTTGCCAATACAAAATCAAATGGTTATTGACTTCAAAACGCTGGTGGATTTCGAATTCGATACTGTCAATGTTTTGATAAAGGTTGGCAAAATAAGCCTTTAATTGATCCAAGCCATTTATTTCATGCAGGGGATCAATAAACTGAATATCTGGATGATAGATGCTGGTTAATAAGGCCAGATTGTTCTTATCTAATTTTTGGTATAATTCGACAAATTTTTGTGCGTGTTGCGAGCTAAGCATCGTCATCTACTACCTAATCGTTTTTCAGTTATTCAATATGAGTATAGATACGTTGTTAAACTTTTTTTGGATCAGTGGGGTTTAACTAAAATTATTAATTTTGTGGTAAATCTAGGTGACTATTGAGCTAAAAACTATAACGTAGAGGTAACTCTTTGGGATAAGGAGCGAGGTAAACCTGCGACGCGAGATAGGGATTAGGAAACTCACTTAAATAATGGTTAATTAAGGTAAGTGGCACTAATAAGGGGCTTAATCCCAAACGATAATCGTGGATTTTTTCGGTCAGCTCACGTTTTTGTTTAGCATCTAAATTACGCTGAAAATAACCTTGTAGGTGGTGGAGGGTATTAACGTGATTTTTACGACTGGCGACTTTTTTAAGCGCCGCCATTAACATTGAAATATAGCTCTGCTGCAACTCATCCAAGGCTTGCTTGGATTCACCTAATAACTTGCCAATGGTTTTATACGCGACAGGATCATGACTCATGAGCAAATATTTATGCTGGCTATGAAAGGTGATTAATTTGTGTTTTGTTAAGCCACTACTGAGTAAATTTAGCCATTTATTATAGGTAAATACGCGCAAGACAAAGTTTTCCCGCAGCTGGGCATCGATTAAACGTCCACTGTCTTCTACCGGTAAGTTAGGTTGGTTTTCCATGATGGCTTTAGCAAAAATACCAATGCCATCATAGTCGGCAGGTTGACCTTGTTGATGATAAACCTTGACCCGTTCTGTGCCGCAACTTGGACTTTTAGCGCAAAAAATAAAACCACTCAAGTCACGTTGTTGTGCTGCTATTTTGTTGCCATAATCGTGCAGCTCCCCATACACATCACCCGTACCATCATTTTGTTGCACCTCAATGCGTTCACCTACTTTGACCTGACGTATCGCTGGCCTTGGAGTGGGTAAACCAATAGCAACTTCAGGACAAAAAGCACGATATTGTACATAAGGTTCTAATTGCTCCATGCAAAACGCTGAGCGTTTATGCCCTGCATCAAAACGTACTTTTTGGCCGGTTAAACAAGCGCTAATGCCAATAAATATTGGGAGTTGCTGCATTACTTAATAAATCAATTTGCCAATGGGATTTAACGCTTTGCTTATCCCTTGGGTAAAATGTAAGGCATCATTGGCTACGGTATAACATAAACAGCCTAACTGGGTTTCAGGGCTATGGGTGTGTGTACCGTTTAACCAAATAAAGTCACCTGCTACATAATCCCCACGGGCATCACTAAAGTTACCTGCTAGTAGCAAGGTCAGTTCAAAACCTTTATGAGTATGTGGGGGGATGGCACCACCAGCCTCTATATGTAATAAATTGGCGTGTACCTCACCTTCATTTAAGTCAACTTTGGCACGGGCTAATTTTCCGAATTTCAGCCAATTAGATAATCGCACCGATTGTAAGGCGCGTGGCAATACATACTGCTGCCCCTTGATTTCGATGTGGCGTGCTTCGCTGTGATTGGGTATCAGCTCACTGTCATCCTCAGTGATGTTAGCGAGCATTAGGTCAAAAACACTGTCTGACTCAAAATCTATGTCATCTTCAATGATATTGCTATCACATAGCTGACGCATGGCGACTTCTTCTTGTTGCATGACTTGCTGCTGACATTGTTTACAAAGTTCTAAGTGAGCGGATACGGCAATAGACAAAGATGCGGACAGTTGCCCTTGTGAAAAATTGCTTAACAAAGATAAGCTCGGATGATGTTTAATCATTATGTTCTCCCATTTGCAAACGCAGACGAGCAAGTGCTAAGCGCAAACGCGATTTAACGGTCCCAAGAGGTAGATCAAGTTTTTGGGCTAGTTCTTCGTGTGAAAGTTGTTTGATGTAAATACCTATGACAATTTGTTGCTGGTTTTCTGGCAAGGTCGCAAGGTGAGTGTTGAGATGTTGGATCAGCAAATGATCATTAAAATCTTCATCATCGGCCAGTTGTGCCGTTTGTTCCAATGGCCAAATATCTTCACTCAACGTCTCTTCACGGTAAGTCTGGATTTTGCGCAGCATATCAAAGCTCATATTACGCATGACAGTGTATATCCACGTTGTGGGCGCACCTTTGTCGGCTTGATAAAGATGAGCTTTACGCCACACGTTGGTCATGGTTTCTTGGACTAATTCCATGGCTTCGGCTTCGTTTTTAAACTGTAGCCGACCAAAGTTTTTAATTTTAGGCGCAAAAAATCGAAATAGCTGGGCAAAAGCGACTTTATCACGACGAGAGCCAATGGCTTCGAGCCAAGCAGCTAGCTCGCTATGATTTATCTCCTTGGCTTTGGTTTCCAAAGGCACAGGCATTTTAGGTATCAATCTTGGTAATCTAGTGTGTAGCATTTTATAGTCCCATCTTGTCCGTCAATGAGCAATACGTAGCGATACTGAAAAGGGATCAATTAGCTTTAAAAATTGTTAAAAGTAGAGTGGGAGTGATGAAGAGAATAAGCGTGCAGCGATCATTATGATTGAACATCAAGGTCTAAATTAGGTAACCTAGGTGGTTTTTAAGTTATTAATAAAATTGTTTACCCGACATCATTGGAATTGCGCGGTGGCAAAAGACTGAGCCCCATGGCTATGACGGCATTTTTTTATATAAAAGAAGGGCCAACCTACATTGCTCGTGAGTTGTAGCTCGGGTTTCAGCCCGTCAGTATAGTAGCCAACAAAGTTGCAGTTTCAAGGATAAGCGGTATATATCGGTGGAAGAATAAATGCCCAATGTGTCACGTAGCGCTCTGGTTGGTTATAGCGCAGAAGCGATGTTTGATTTAATTAATGATGTCGCTCGTTATCCAGAATTTATTCCGGGCTGTGCGCAAACTGAAGTGCTGGCGCAAGATGAAGAGAGTATGCGGGCCTCGTTGTTGATCTCTAAAGCGGGGGTTAAACAATGGTTTACCACGCAAAACAACTTAAAACGGGGTGAATATATTCAAATGAATTTAGTGGATGGGCCGTTTTCTGAACTCACAGGTGGCTGGACGATCAAAACGTTGAATGCCAGCGCCTGTAAGATTGAACTCAATCTGGATTTTGCTTTTTCGAGTAAATTGGTTGAATTTGCCTTTGGCAAAGTATTTAACGCCATTGCTAGCAATATGGTGGTGGCTTTTACTGAACGAGCTAAACAAATTTATAGCTCAGGAGCTTAAGATGACCGAACAGCAAATATCTATTGAAGTCGCTTACGCTACACCTGAAAAACAAGCTTTGCTTGAAGTGGTAATAGAGCGAGGCACCACAGTTGAACAAGCTATTAAAGCCTCTGGTATTATCAAACGCTTTCCTGAAATCGATCTTGATGTACAAAAGGTCGGTATTTGGAATCGTACTTGTAAACTTTCAGATTGCCCTAAAGTAGGTGACAGAATAGAGATTTACCGACCTTTAATCGCCGACCCTAAAGAGGCGCGTCGGGTGAGAGCAGAAAAAGCGAAGGACGAAGGCCGAGCTAATAAAACCACCGGTGCCAAGTTGTAGCTTGTACAACAACACCGGTGCTAAGCATTAGAATCGCTATGGTTAAAAACGTAAGCCAAGCGCCTCACAGATAAATTTTTGAAATGGCTGGGCGCGACCAAAACGACTGGCCACTAGTTTACAAAAATCCCCTTGATACAAGTCTGCTTCTGATAGTTTGCACAGAGCAATAAAGTCTTTACGTTTGATTTCTTCGATAAGTTTATGATTAGCGTCATAGCCTTTGGGTGGGCGTATCAGGCTATCGCCGGCTAATTCATAGAAATCCCGAAAAGGCTGGTGTTCAATGGCATCTTGGTAAGGCCCAGGTTTAGCGACAATGTGCTCGCGGATGGTTTTTAAGGCGATGGGATCGGGATGCCAAGTGCCAACGCCTAAAAATATTTCATTTGGCGCAATGTGCAAATAAAAACCTGGCGCATGTACGTCTTTACCTACTTCATGTCTGAATTGAATACCCACATTGGTTTTAAATGGCGCTTTGTCTTTAGAAAAGCGCACGTCTTTATAAACCCGCATTAACGAGCCGCCGACTTTTTTGGCTGAAGCCTCATAGTGGGGCGATACCATACGGATCCAAGGCTCCATAGCCTCGATAAAAGCTAAAGCTGGTGTGCGGACTTTATCTTCGTAATCTTGTTTATGGGCGTTAAACCATTCTCGATCGTTATTGGCTGCAAGGTCGCGTAAAAATTGCACTAGGCTTGGCTCAAAGTGAGTAAACATCTTAGGTGTTTTTCCTATTTATTTTTATTTAGAAAACGGGTGAAGAGTTTACCAACAGTGGATTTATCTAAAGGTTTGATAATGTACCCTTTAGCTCCTCGCTCTAACGCTTTGGCCACTGTGGATTTGTTTTTATTACCCGATAACATAATGATAGGGGTGTCTTTATTAATACTACTGCCAGAAGTTGCTTGGTCTAGTATATAAATTCCATTGGTGTCAGGTAAATTTATATCCATTAACACTAAGTCATATTTTTTACTGGTTAAATTGGCAAAAGCTTGGCGACCATTTGCTACTGTTTCTAAATGAACCGAATAATTGGCTAACAACATCTTAGTTAATTGTGAGCTGATGATGTCGTCTTCTACCAGTAATATATTGGGTAAATTACTTGATTCTTTTAACAATGCTTCAGGATCGATGTTTTGCTGATAAAGTCGGTTAAATGCGTACTCTTGTTTGGGTTTTTTCTTGGTTTCATCGGCCTCAATATCGGCGTCTCCAGCAGTCAGGGCTGCTTTTTCTTCGTCCTCATCTTGGGCAAAATGTAATGCTTTTTCTAATAGCAAGAGTGCTTTAGATTGGAGTTTAAGCAGCTCAGGTCTAATTTCATCCGAACGAATTGACGCTAACGTTTCTTTTAAGCGCCTGATATCTAAGGTAACCGACTGATTCATTTGAATTTTACTAGTAGCAAGTTCCAATGCATTATCGATTTCAATCACACTGTGCTCAAAAGCATGTTTTAGATCTTCTTTGCGGGCCAAGCCTTTTTGCATAGACTGTTTTAATGGTTCAGCAAATTTATCAAGTTGTTGATTGGTTTTAGCTGTATCTAATGGACCCTGCGCGGGCTCTATACCCAGTTCAATAAACAGATGTTCACAGATTAATATAATGCGGTGCATCTCATAAATGGGACGCGCC
This sequence comes from Paraglaciecola hydrolytica, assembly GCF_001565895.1. Classification (GTDB taxonomy): domain Bacteria; phylum Pseudomonadota; class Gammaproteobacteria; order Enterobacterales; family Alteromonadaceae; genus Paraglaciecola; species Paraglaciecola hydrolytica. The sequence continues at coordinate 529,033 of NZ_LSNE01000003.1, read as the reverse complement.
ACCATATAATCATCGATTATTTTAGCTTTGTAGGCTTCAAAAGCTTCTGCTTCACTTTGCCTTGGAATTAAAGCGACAACTCTGTGTTCACAGATGTCGTAATTACTGACAGCATCTAAGGAACGATAATAGTTATACAGACTTTTTTCGAGGGTATCTCCAGTCATTAAAAACACTTTAGGTGTTTTATCGACCAACAATTTACACACATCTTTGAGTTGGGTGCATTTAGTTAAGTGAGAGTAATGTTTTTGTAGAGTTGATAATACTAATTCATCACTATCTGGTTGAGTGATAAATAGAACAATGTGACTTTCCTTAGTGCTATTCATGGTTGCTATAATGCTCAATGATATTGTTTTGTAAAACATGAATGCTTTGTTTTACGTCTTGCCACAATGCTGACATTTGGTTGGTATTAAGTGCATGTTCACTAGCCTCTTCAATCAATTCACATTGATTTCTCAACTGCATAGCACCCACTATCATGGCGCTACTTTTTAAACTATGTGCCAATTTCCCCAATTTAATCCAATCTTGTGCCATGGCAGCGGCTTCCATATTGGCCATTACATTATTTAAATTGGTGGCAAACTGTTGCAAATATTGTATTTCTTCCTGTGGCTCAATATGCCCTATGATGTCATGGAGTTGGTCTAAATTTAACAGTGAATTCGAGTCTTGTTGTTTTTCTAATAGCCGTTCATCAATAAAAAAGTCAGTGTCATTAAATGTTATGTCTGCATCTTTGGTTGGCAACTCATTGAGGACTTCTGGTTTTTTATTGGCAGGAGGACGTGCTGATAATTGTTGCTCTTTGGCTGCAATGAGTTCGGCTAATTCCCGCAAAACTAATGGTTTCATGAGTATTTTATCGGCCCCACTGCTGGTGCATTCTTCACTGCAACGGGGCGTTTTATCCGCGGTTAAAATTAACATGGTGGCCACTGGCCTATCTTCCGCTTGTTCTATTTCTCTTAAAATAGTCAGCAGTTCTGCACCTGAAACGCCGGGCATTTGATAATCGCTAATAACCAGATCAAAGTTTTGCTGTTCAAAAAAGATCACCGCTTCTTCAGCTGACATGGCGAAACAGGTATCGATACCACAGGTACTAAATTGTTTCTTAAGTACAAACATATTATCGCTGTTATCTTCAACCACTAAGGCTCTTAACTTAGATTTTGCAGAGTAGGAAATTTGCTGCTCTACACTTGCTGGTTGACTAGATTTGCGTTGTGCGATAGTAATTAATTCATCGATAAACACTGGGGTGCGATGAACAACATGGTTGTTGTGTTTGAATTCCTCGTCAATATTATCAGAAAGATAAACTAACTGAGCATTAGGGAAATGATTGAGGCTGATTTGATCCTTTAGAAAATAAGTGTTGATACATAGCATTTCGGTGGGAGTTAGTTGTTTTGGTAAAGCCTCATAATAATGAGTTTTGAAACTTAAGGTCTCAGCATAAAACTGTAGTATTCGATAAAAATAAGGATCATTGGTGGCAATAATAGTGTCGGCAAATCCGTGGGTGTCTATTGAGTCTATTTCACTTGGTTCCGCAGCCAACAAAGGTAACTGCACGACAAAATTTGAGCCTTTACCTAACTCGCTTTTTAAATAAATTTCACCATTCATTAATTCACAAATTTTTTGGCAAATGCTAAGGCCCAATCCTGTGCCACCAAATTTACCGTGAATTTTATGGTTAGCTTGTGAAAACAAGTTAAAAATTGATGTTTGCTCTTCAGCTGCGATACCAATGCCATTATCACTGATGGTGAAGGTAATATAACCGCTTAATTCATCAGGTCGCACAACGACACTTAGTTCAGGATGAAGGCTTTGGTTAAACTTAAGGCCATTGCTGATAAGGTTAGATAAAACCTGACTAAGGCGCATTTCATCTACAGAAACTTCTTTCGGTAAATTAGGGTCTACATAAAGCAATACGGCGGTTGTCTTGGCATGACCGGAAAAGTTTTCTATTACCCTTTCGCATAATTTTCTGAGGTTAGTATTAATTGCTCTTAATTCTACTTTTTGGGCATCAAACTTACTAAAATCTAACACGGCATTTACTAAGCGTAATAATGATGAGGCGCTATTGGACATGCGTCTGATATATTCGTGTGACTGTAGCTGAGGCTCAAGCGACGATAGATCCAACAGGCCTATTAGCGCGTTAAGTGGAGTACGTACTTCGTGACTCATTGCAGCCATAAAATTACTTTTGGCATGACTTAACTCATTAGCTTCGTTATAGGCATTTTCTAGTTGGGCTTGTAACGCCTTATGCGTCGATTCATTAACCAGCAAGCCAATTCTTTCGCCACTAAAAGTAATACTGTCGCGATATTCATAAAATTGGCCGTTCGGCAAAGAAAAACTAAAAGAACATTCTTGTTTCTTGTTCAGTCGGCGTTCTAAATAACGAAAATATAAATTTTGTCTTGCAACATCATCGGGATAGATAGTGAGTATGGCGTTTCGCAGAAACTCCAGTAGATTAGTATTGTGCTGGTTTTCGGCGCGAGTAAAAGGAAAAATACTTTGAAATTGTTCATTGATTAAATCAATGCTGTTGTCGTTGTTACAAATAATGATGGCATCGGACATTTGATCGATAACATTAAGCAAGTTGTTGTAACGTTTGGCCAAGGCTGACGGTTTAGAATTGGCTATTTTGATCAGTGTTCGGCCATGAGCCATAGGCATGGCAGTGAGTAATTTTTCAGTTTTCTCATGTTGCCAAAAAACAAGTTCTTGCTCACCTTGCATCAATATTTTTGCTTTTTCGATTAAAGCTGATTGGTTTTCGACTAACACAGAGTCAAGTTGAAAAGCTTTGTTGGCGGACGTTAAATTTAACTGATTATCTAACACCATTACCGGATGAATAAATAAATCGATTACAGCTTGAGCCTTCGCTTTGTCGAAAATGCTTGCCTTATTCATAACGTAATTTTAATGCCTATATTATTACCTACGCTATCAGATTATGACTACAAGTCGACTAAGGCAAATGTATAATGAAAATATATACTTAAATTATTTTTTGCCTCTTGTGAATTAACAATGATGACTCTACTCACTAAAGTTTTGCAAAGCTCTGCTAATATTAAAGTTCAACATTTAGTTAAACGAGCTCTGTTTTAGAATTCGGCAAAGGCTTGTAAATTTTAAATTGGTCATTACTTAATTAAACCAAAGTTACTCAAGTAGGAATTTTTCAATGGACGAAACAATATTGTTAGCCAGACAGCCCATATTCGATGTGAATAACAAAATGGTGGCTAGCGAAATTTTATACAGAGGTAATGTATTACGTTCGTCAAAAACGGATAGAAACCTGATGGCTACTCGTGAACTATTGATCAATACCTGTACCAATATATTAAGTGACAATGTCAATTTAGATTTACCCATGTTGCTCAATATTGATGAGCAGTTTTTATTGGCCGATGACTTTTTCCCTGTGGCTCCACAAAACCTGATCTTTGAAATTTTAGAGACGGTTGAACCTAGTGAGTTGGTTTTAGAAAAATTGAAGCAATTGAAACGGCAAGGTTTTGAATTTGCTCTTGATGACTACTTATTAGAAAAATTTAAAACGCCGTTTTTTGAGTATTTAAAAATCATCAAAGTAGATGTTATTGATGTGGATTTTGCACTGCTTAAAAACACCTTACCAGCACTAAAGCAAACAGGTTGTTTATTACTCGCAGAAAAAGTTGAAACTCAAGCTGTATATGAAACCTGTCGAGAATTGGGGTTTGATTTGTTTCAGGGCTACTATTTCGAACGACCCACCCTTATTCAAGGGAAAAAAATCAATGTAAATCAGCGCTCGGCTCTGCATTTGGTATCGCAATTAAGTCGTGATGATATTGAAGTTAATGAGGTAGCAGAGCTAATTGCGCGCGACCCTGTTTTGACTGTAAAGATAATAGCCTTAATAAATTGTCCACTCTATCAGCTAGTAAGAGAAGTGACATCGGTAAAAGATGCGGTGGTTATTTTGGGTTTAAATGTGGTGAAACAGTGGGCTATGATCTTAACTTTAGTCTCACAAACTAAACAACCTATTGAGTTGTTTAGAACTATCTTAATACGAGCCAAAACGTTATCTTTATATGCCGAATGCTCACAAGATAAATTATTGAAATCTGACGTTTCTGAATGTTTTTTGGTGGGCCTTTTGTCTGGGATTGAGGCAATTTTTGAGGTTAAACTAGAAAACATACTTGAGCATTTAATGTTGGATGCACGCATAAAAGTCGCACTAATTGGCCAGGATAATAATATGGGACGATTGCTTAAAAATTATATGGCCATTGAGCGTTTTGATAATCAAATTTTTGAACAATTAAGTAATCAAGAAATCTGTCTGATCAATCGTTGTTATCGTGAATCACTCACCTGGGCAGATCAAGCGATGAACTATCTAAAAGAATAATGATGTGTTGATGTTGGTTACACTAGGCACAGCACAATAAGTTTAGATAGCCTATTTAAGTCCAAAGTTATGTTTTAGTATTTTCGTCGCTGTAAGCCAGTTTGAGCGAGGATTTTGGCAGAAATTTCTTCGATAGAATAACGAGTACTGTTTAAAAAAGGGATCTTTTCTTTGCGATATAAATTTTCTACTTCGCGTAACTCCATCCGACATTGGGCTAAGGATGCATAGCGGCTATTGGCGCGTCTTTCTGAGCGTATGTGATGTAAACGATCTGCTTCAATGGTTAAGCCAAATAACTTGTCTTTAAAGCGTCTGAGGGCCGGTGGCATTTTTAATACATCGCCCATGTCATCTTCGGTAAACGGATAGTTGGCGGCTTTAATGCCGTACTGTAGTGCCAGATACAAACTGGTGGGAGTTTTACCTGAGCGCGACACCCCAACTAAAATAATATCGGCTTCGCTATAATCTTTTAAGTTTGTACCATCGTCGTTGGCGAGTGCATAGTTTACAGCCTCGATTCGAATGTCGTAGGTTTTTTCGTGAATACTGTGGGTGCGATGTTTTTCGGGTTTAGAGGGGATCCCCAAGACCTTTTCTAAAGGTGCGACAAATTGATCGAGAAAATTATAATTAATGCCCACTGATTTTGAGATGATTTTACGTACCTCAACATTCACTATGGTGTAAAACACTAAAGGACGTTGTCCGTCATCTTGAAAACTTTCAGATATTTTGTTAACAACTTGTTGCGCCTCTTCGGGGGTTTCTACAAAGGGAATGGTGAGGTGTTTAAACTCCATCGTAAACAGGGAGAGGAGTGCGTGGCCAAAAACCTCCGCGGTGATGGCCGTTCCGTCCGAAATATAATAAGCTGTTCTCACAACATTTCCTTAACATTGTTGTAATTTAATTACAGAAAAAATTAAATTTTACTTTGGTATGAGCAACATTCTAAAATCCCCCACGCAAAAAGCTAGCCTATTGAGAAATATATATTTTTCGACCAGAAAATTAAAATTCGTAAATCAGAAATTAGTTTTACGTAAAACGCTTAATAACCCTAAAAATTCATTTTGGAGACTGAAGGAATGCAAGAACACGTACTGTGGTATCAGCAACTAGGAATGGGCGATGTAGGTGTAGTGGGTGGTAAAAACGCTTCATTAGGTGAAATGATATCTAATTTGGCCAATGCCGGAGTGCAAGTTCCGGGGGGATTTGCCACCACAGCGAATGCGTTTAATTTATTTCTTGAGCAAAGTGGTTTGGAGCAACGTATCCACACCCTGCTCGATAGCCTCGATGTTGATGATATTCCAGCCTTAGGCAAGGCAGGAGAAACCATTCGTAATTGGATCATCGAAACCCCATTTTTACCCGAGCTTGAGCAAGCGATTAAAACGGCTTTTGAAACCTTGCAAGGTGAAGCTGGCGAGGAAGCTTCTTTTGCCGTGCGCTCATCAGCAACCGCAGAAGATATGCCCGATGCCTCGTTTGCTGGCCAGCAAGAAACCTTTTTGAATGTAAAAGGTTACGACGCGGTAATGGTGGCGATCAAACACGTATTTGCTTCCTTGTTTAACGACCGTGCAATTTCTTATCGTGTGCATCAGGGCTACGACCACAAAGGTGTCGCGTTATCGGCTGGTGTGCAGCGGATGGTGCGCAGTGATTGTTCTGCTTCCGGCGTGATGTTTTCTATTGATACCGAATCGGGCTTTGAAGACGTTGTTTTTATTACCTCGTCTTATGGTTTAGGCGAAATGGTGGTGCAAGGCGCGGTTAATCCTGACGAATTTTATGTACATAAACCGACTCTTGAAAAAGGCAAACCGGCGGTTGTGCGCCGCAACCTAGGTAGCAAGCTGGTTAAGATGATTTACTCCAGCGACATGAGTCATGGCAAACAAGTCGAAATCGTTGATAACGACTTAACTTTGAGCAAACAGTTTTCTTTAACTGACGACGAAGTCATGGAGCTTGCCAAACAGGCCTTAATCATTGAGCGCCATTATAAACGTGCCATGGATATTGAATGGGCCAAAGACGGTATAGATGGCAAGTTATATATCGTGCAAGCACGTCCTGAAACCGTGCGTAGCCGCGAAGATGTGCAAGTCATCGAACGTTTTCGTTTAAAAGGTGAAGCTAAAGTCGTGTGTGAAGGCCGCGCAATCGGTCACAAGATTGGTGCTGGTGTGGCTAAAGTTTTAGGCTCAGTGACGGAAATGGATAAAATTCAGCCGGGTGATGTATTGGTCACCGACATGACCGATCCCGACTGGGAACCCATTATGAAAAAAGCCTCGGCCATTGTTACCAATCGTGGTGGACGTACTTGTCATGCGGCGATCATTGCTCGTGAGTTAGGTATTCCTGCGGTTGTTGGCTGTGGTAACGCCACTGATTTGATCACCAATGGCGATCGAATTACGGTGTCTTGTGCCGAAGGTGATACCGGTTTTATCTACGGAGATGTATTAGGTTTTGATGTGGTGACATCAAGAATAGACGCCATGCCGCCAGTACCTTTAAAAGTCATGATGAATGTGGGTAATCCGGATCGTGCTTTTGATTTTGCTCGTTTACCCCATGAAGGTGTGGGTTTAGCGCGCTTAGAATTTATTATCAATCGCATGATAGGTGTGCATCCTAAGGCTTTGCTTAATTTTGATGAACAACCACAGGATGTTAAAGCTGAAATTACCGACATGATTTCGGGCTATACATCCCCTGTAGAGTTTTATATTGAAAAACTGGTAGAAGGTATATCAACTATTGCCGCGGCCTTTTATCCGAAAAAAGTCATCGTACGCATGTCTGACTTTAAATCTAACGAGTACTTTAATTTAGTCGGTGGGTTTCAGTATGAACCCCATGAAGAAAACCCCATGTTAGGGTTCCGTGGTGCTAGTCGTTATATTTCTGAGGATTTCCGCCCTTGTTTTGCGCTGGAATGCGAAGCCATTAAACGGGTGCGTAATCTTATGGACTTAACTAACGTTGAGATCATGATCCCCTTTATTCGTACTTTGGAAGAAGGTCAGCAAGTCATTGATTTACTGGCTGAAGAAGGTTTGGTACAAGGTGAAAATGGCTTAAGAGTGATCATGATGTGTGAACTGCCATCCAATGCACTGCTAGCTGATCAATTCCTTGATATGTTTGATGGTTTCTCTATTGGCTCTAACGATTTAACCCAGCTGACTTTAGGGCTTGATCGTGACTCAGGTTTGATTGCCCATTTGTTTGATGAGCGAAATCCTGCAGTCAAAGCCTTATTAGCCATGGCAATACAGGCTGCCAAAAAACGCGGTAAATACGTGGGTATTTGTGGCCAAGGCCCATCAGACCATGAAGATCTTGCCGCATGGTTAGTGGAGCAGGGCATTGATAGCGTATCGTTAAATCCGGATACTGTGGTTGAAACTTGGTTATATTTGGGCGAAAAGTTTAAACAGTAAAAGCGGTAATGATCTAATGAAACGAAAAATGGCTGACCGAGATTGTGTGCAATTAGGGGCAGCCATTTTTTTTGAGTGGAATAATCTGTTAGATCTTAGTTACCGAGTTTTCGGCGCAATAAATAAGCATCAAGTTTGCGGGCTGATTTGCTCATAGCGTTTTGGCAGTAACGTAAGGCTGTGCGCGCTTTGGGTAAGTCATAACTAAGCATCATCAGGCCAAGAATTAATACCAACATTGAACCTGGAATAATAAAAAATACAATGCCTACAAGAGCAAATAAGCCGCCTAATGCAATTCTGAATTTTTTCTTCATTTTGGTCTCAAATACAAAAGGATTTAGCGCAGTATAACAGTTGAACTTTTTGTCGCTCATTTCAGATGTTACAAACTATTTGTGAATATGCAGTAAACATGGCTTTGCCATATAACTTGTGATTATTGTGCCTAGCTAAAAATTTCTAAAATAGCCTAACTTCAATTCATCAACGCTTGTGGCATAAGGTATACTGCAGCAACTTTGTTATTTAACCGATATCCAAAATCATTGGAATTGCACGGCGGCGGCGAATGAGTCCAGCCTACAAAGGTGCAATTTCAAGAATGAAGGGTATATATGCATGTTAATCCCTATAGTCACCCAGAGAAGTCCTATGTCTGAACACGCCACCAATCATGCTCTTATTCAACAACTTAGTGCCGCTGTGGGGGCATCCTATGTGCTGACCGACAGTTCAAAAACCCAAGCTTACAGTAAAGGTTTTCGTTTTGGTTCAGGCGAAGCGTTAGCGGTTGTAAGGCCCGGCACTTTGCTTGAAATTTGGCAGGTACTACAGGCCTGTGTGGCGGCTGATGTTGCCGTTATTATGCAGGCTGCGAATACGGGATTAACGGGGGGCTCTACCCCAAATGGTAAAGACTATGATCGTCCTATCGTCATCGTTAGCACGATGCGTATTGATCAAATTCAATTAATTGATGATGGCAAACAAATTATCGGTTTGCCGGGTAGCACTTTATTTGGCTTAGAAGAGGTGTTGGCTCCTTATGGCCGCGAACCTCATTCCGTGATTGGTTCATCCTGTATTGGTGCCTCAATTGTGGGTGGTATTTGTAATAATTCCGGTGGTGCATTAGTGCAACGAGGCCCTGCCTATACCGAACTCTCTCTGTATGCGCAAATCGATCAACAAGGTGAGTTAAGCTTAGTTAACAATCTAGGCATTGAATTGGGCACTAGCCCAGAAGAAATTCTGACTAAGTTGCAAGGGCAACTTTATACCAAGGATGATGTGCAATTTCCGCAAAAACGCGCGTCGGATGATGAGTATCACCAACGTGTTAGAGATGTCGATGCCGCAACGCCATCGCGCTTTAATAATGATGGCCGTCGTTTATACCAATCTTCAGGTTGTGCGGGTAAGTTAGCGGTGTTTGCCGTGCGTATCGATACTTTTCCTATCGCCAAAAAGCAGCAGGTTTTTTACATAGGCACCAATGATGCTGACGTACTAACAAAAATACGCCGTGATGTATTGTCGAGTTTTAAGACCTTGCCTGTATCGGGCGAGTATATCCATCGTGATTGTTATGATGCGGCTAAAAAATATGGCAAAGACACTTTTGTGGTGATCGATAAGTTAGGTTCAGCTTATATCCCTAAACTGTTTGCGCTTAAACGCACGGTGGATCGCATCGCTGATAAGTTTAGTTTTTTGCCAAATAAAATGTCTGATCACATCATGCAGTACATGAGCTATTTATGGCCTAACCATTTACCTTCTAAGATGGAAGCTTATCGGGATAAATATCAACATCATTGGATCCTAGAGATGAACAACGATGGCGTTGATGAGGCTCGCGCTTACCTGCAAAGCTTTTTTAAAGAAAATGAAGGGGATTATTTTGAGTGTACGCCTAAGGAAGGCGAAAAAGCGATTTTGCATCGTTTTGTGGCGGGCGGGGCGATTGGCCGTTATCACATTATGAATAGCAAAAAGCTGGGATCATTGATGACCCTAGATGTCGCTTTACGCCGCAATGATACCCAGTGGTATGAAACCTTACCTGCTGAATTAGAAGAGCAAATGGCAGTCAAGTTTTACTACGGTCATTTGTTTTGCCACGTTATGCATCAAAACTATATTCTTAAAAAAGGTGTGGATGCCAAGGCCTTAAAAGAAAAATTATTGGCAACTTTTGATGAACGCCAAGCTGAATATCCCGCTGAGCATAATGTCGGGCATGAGTATTTTGCGAAAGCGGCACTGAAAGATTTTTATCAGGACTTAGATCCCACCAATACGTTTAACCCTGGTATAGGTAAAACCAGTAAGTTAAAAAATTGGGCTGAGGGTGGTTTAAAAGAACAGCCGGCTACAACAAGTTGTGGTTGTGGTACGAAAAAATAAGTTTAAACCCAAGCAACCTTTGTTGGCTACACTCACTCACCCTAATGACTTAGTGCGGTTAAGCTCATGGGGCTGAGCTCCCTTGCCTCCGTACAATTTCAAATATTTGGGGTATATATTCAGCAATTAAACGATAAAAGCCACTAGGGCAAATAAGATAATACGTAATTCTTAATCTGCCCTGGTGTGCCTTAGTGCGTTAATTCCACTCGACTGAGTGAAAAATTTGACAGGCTACATTGCATACCTTGACGTGGTATACCTGCATCCATAAACACCGAACCGACCGGTCGGAATCCCTGTTGTTGATAATAATCTACACCTTCCAACTCGCAATGCACTAATACATCCTGCAGACCAATTTGTTCTGCAATTTTAATCAGTGCGCTAAAGAGTGCTTGGTACAGTTCTGGCCCTCTATATTGAGGTTCAACCGCTATGCGACCTATTTCTCCTTGCGGAGTAATACGACCAGTCGCTACTTCTTGGTCGTTTTCATCGACCACCAATACGTGAAATGCTCCACTGTCTTGGTGATCAAATTCGTATTCCCATGGAATACGCCATTGGCAAACAAATACCTTTTCTCTTATCTTGCGAAGTTTGTGTTGCTCGTTTCCCCAGTCGACGTTTTTTACAATAAACGTCATAAAGTGACTCCGATTACTCAGGAAACCAATATCCTGAGTTAACAAGTGTAGTCAGGGTTTGTCTAAAAAATAAACAAATTTCCTGAGGCAGGCCATTTTCAGCGTTAAAAACAGCTGAATTCAGAAAATTTTGTACAAATTCCGCGGTATTTGCTGGGCAGTGGAAGGCTTGACCCTCAATATAAAATATAAAGTCACTGTTTTCAGCCTCTTGGCTTTCAATAAATATTGGCTTTATGCCCGGCTCACGTACAAAAGTTTGTCCATCAGCCAGTAATTCGCTAATTTCTTCCATGCTATAGGCTTCGCTGGGATCTTCTTCATCTTTGTTTGCGCGATTGTTGGTACTTAAGTATTCGGCTAACCATTGGCTGCAGTTTGGCGAATCAATAGCTTGGTGCAGCATCTGTTTAAACTGCGCAATTTCTTGCAGTTTTATAGAACTAGGATGCTTCCTTGGTGTGATTTTTTGATCCAAGTAGCGTTGAGTAAATAAGTTATTTTCAAGACTAAAGTCACTAAAAGACGATAGCAGTTCTTGTGCCGATGGAGCCCGAAAGCCAACCGAATAATTCATGCAATATTCCAGCGCAACACCGTTATGGGGATGATGGGGGGGGATATAAATAATGTCGCCGGGCTGCAATGCTTCGTCAATGATGGGTTCAAACTCAGTGATTTGTTTAAGCTCGGGGTGGGGGACTTTATTGCTATAATCGCCGGGCAAACCTATTTGCCAGCGCCTTGTACCTTTACCCTGTACGATAAATACATCGTATTGATCGATGTGGGGGCCAACCCCTGCACTTTCATTAGAAAAACTCACCATTAAATCAGTCATGCGCCAATGGGGGATAAACGAAAAAGCACGCATTAATTCGTCAGCTTCAGGTACATGTTGGTCAACCGCCTGCACTAACAAGCTCCATGCACCTTTACAGTGTTGATTAATATCCTCAAAGGGCCCGTGAGCAACTTGCCATTTTTTACTTTTTAAACTTATCACGCGGGAATCAATGTTTTCTTCGAGGGCGAGTCCAGCTAATTCGTGTTCATCCAGTGGATCTTGAAAATGGCTAAAACCCTGTTTAATTAATAGGGGCTTTTTTTGCCAGTATTCGCTTAAAAATACATCGACGTCGAAATTTTTAATTTGGTACATAGTTACTCTAATAAAAAATTTAATGTAATAAAGACTTAATATTTACGGCTAATTAACCAGTAAGTGGTGACTTGACCGACACCTTTGACTTCAATCTGCCCACGTTCTATAAAATTAAATAAATGTCGGGTGAGCTCAAAGGTTGCTTGTGTGGTTTGAATTTTATGACTCTCACCATGGCTCTGCATACGTGAGGCTAAGTTTACGGCTTCTCCCCACATATCATAGCTAAATTTGTTTTTTCCAATAACTCCCGCCACTACTTCACCACAGCCGATACCAATCCGTAGACCGGTTTGCAGCTTATGAGCCTCGCTAAAACGTTCGAATTCATCCTGCATATCCAGCGCACACTCGCAACATTGAATGGCATGTTGGGCGTTGGCATTGGGTAATCCACAGGCCGCCATATAGCTGTCTCCGTTGGTTTTAATTTTTTCTAATCCATAGTGCTGGGCTAATACGTCGAATTGGCAAAATAATTCATTTAACAAGGAAACCAGTTTTTGTGGATCCATGCGTTTACACAGTGGTGTGAAGTTTTGAATGTCAGCAAACAAGATGCTGGCCTGAGCAAAATAATCGGCAATTAAGTTAGTCGAATTTTTCAGACGCTGTGCGATGCTATTGGGCAAAATGTTTAGCAATAGCTGCTCTGAGCGTTTTTTCTCTAGGGCGAGCTTGTGCCAACTGCGCGCCACATTCTTTTGAATATGATAACTACACAGTACACAAGCTAAGGCTAATAAACAGGCACTGGAAAACTTGAATAGTTGTTGGGCTGCTGTGTGATCTTGCAAATCAAAAAGCTGATAATAAATCTCGGTACTCATAAACAAAATAATAAAGAGCATGGAATAAAACCATTTTAAACGGCTTTCTGTTTCGATGAAAAAGAAGGGACAGCACACCACAGCCAGTAAGTAGAAAAAATGGATATACAGGTTAATTTCCCATAACCAACTGGTGGCAAGAAGGTTAGCTATGTAGATGGATATTAAGACTATTTTTGCGAAAGTGTATTTTGCCTGATGATTTAATAAAGGCACGAGACAGAGCAAAACGATGCTCACGCTACTGATCACAAATTGGCTGCTGCCAGTGTCTTGCCAAAACCACAATGCACCAGGGATTTGACAACACGACACCACAATGATCAGAAAAGCAATAATGTTGGTAAGACGTACCGGTGTGAAGTATTCATGTGGATAGCGTGCGATACCTGAGCGCACCCATATCTTTAGACATTGTTTGAGCATTTTTAAATCCCTTTAAAAAACCAATGGCGTGACTAAGTGTAGTCAACGCCATCGTTTTGCGGATTTAATTTTTACCGAAAAAATAAATTAATTTTAAGCTTATTTACTTTCAAGCTGTTCAACAAAAGCAATGGCTCTACCAATATAATTGGCTGGCGTGACGCCTTTTAGTTGTACTTTTACGTTTTCAGGAAGTTCCAACGAATCAATAAACTCCGCCATGATCTGCTGGTTGACTTTTTTGCCACGAGTTAACTCTTTAAGTTTTTCGTAAGGCTTTTCGATACCATGACGGCGCATCACAGTTTGTACCGGCTCAGCTAATAATTCCCAGTTATTGTCTAGTTCAGCCAATAAACTAGGGGCATTAACTTGTAATTTGCTGATCCCTTTAAGTGAGGCCTGATAAGCGATAACAGAATAGGCTACACCCACACCAAGATTACGTAGAACAGTAGAGTCAGTTAGATCGCGCTGCCAACGTGACACAGGTAGTTTAGCGGCCAAATGACTGAACATGGCGTTGGCTAAACCTAAGTTACCTTCAGAGTTTTCAAAATCTATGGGGTTAACTTTATGTGGCATGGTAGATGAGCCAATCTCACCGGCGATGGTTTTTTGCTTGAAGTGACCTAAGGCAATGTAACCCCAAACGTCACGGTCAAAATCTAACAAAATTGTATTAAAACGCGCGATGGCATCAAACAATTCGGCAATATAGTCATGAGGTTCAATCTGAGTGGTAAATGCATTCCACTCAATACCTAAGCTAGTGACAAACTCACCCGCAAAGCTATGCCAATCAAATTCAGGATAAGCCACTAAGTGAGCATTGTAGTTACCCACGGCACCGTTGATTTTACCCAGCATCTTAACAGCAGAAATTTGCTCACGCTGACGCTCCAAACGGATCATCACGTTAGCCATTTCTTTGCCCATGGTGGTCGGCGTAGCGGGTTGTCCATGGGTTCTAGCCATCATAGGTACTGCTTTAAGTTCAATGGCTAAACGTTTGATTTCGTTAATTAACTTATCGCAATATGGCAGGATAACTTCATTACGCGCTTCATTTAACATCAGTGCATGGGATAAGTTATTTATGTCTTCTGAGGTACAAGCAAAGTGGATAAATTCGTTAACTGCGTGTAATTCAGGGTGGGCCGCCACTTGCTCTTTTAAGAAGTATTCAACCGCTTTAACGTCGTGATTAGTAGTACGTTCGATATCTTTAATGCGCTGGGCATCAGCCTCACTAAAATTATTGGCGATGCTGTCTAGTACTTCGTTAGCACTTTGACTAAAGGCTGGCACTTCGCCAATGCCTTGTGCGGCAGCCAGGGTTTGCAACCAACGAACTTCGACAATTACGCGATACTTCAACAAACCAAATTCGCTAAAGATCGTTCTTAATTCAGCGGATTTATCCCCATAGCGCCCATCGATAGGCGAAATTGCAGATAATGCGGATAAGTTCATGTTCACTCCTGGTTTGCGGTTGTCGTTTGAGTTAAAGCGGATTTGGCAGCACTTAAGATGCTCTGCCGACTAAATAGAATTTGGCGACGTTTGCCACCTAGTTGCCGCCACAATACGGCAGCGCGTAGTCCGGCTAGTAAAATTGCGCGAACTTTGTGTTGATTGTCGCTGCGTTTGAGTAAAGCGGGGCTGCCGGCAATTTGAATTTTACGGGCTACAGGACTGATAACGTCACTATAAATGGCCGCTAGATTACTGAGCATTTGTGAATCTAGTAAGTCCATATGTAATTGCTGGCGCTGAATTTGGCTAATACGTTCACCCAGTTGTTGCATCACTTTGCCGTTGCTGGTGACTTTTCTTTCTAGCGCTAAGAGATTTGCAACATAACGAGTTATTTCGACATCTTTGGCTTTGTCATCATGACCTAGTTGCTTTAGTAAGGTACTAAAACCCAAGTTTAATTGCTCAACTGAGCCAAAAACGTCAAGGGTTGCAGATGAGTCGGTGATGGCAATGCTGCGAATACTGCATTCAAATGCCTGATGATCCATCTCGCCAGAACGAGCAATTTGTTTAACTAAGGCCGCAGCCTGACAAACTGCCGCTAGCGCCAGATGGCGTGAATGATATTGTTGATTTTCAGTTTGCATAATTTTTAGTTAGCATATTAGCGCAAGTAATTCTCAATAATGCCGCCACCTAAACAAACCTTGTCGAGGTAGAAAACGGCTGACTGTCCAGGAGTAACAGCTTTTTGGGCTTGATCAAATAGTACTTGCAAAGAGCCATCTGCTAATACAGTAATTTGACAATCTATATCGGTTTGGCGGTAGCGGGTTTTTACCACGCAGCGCATCGACTCTTTAGGGCCTACACGATCGACCCAATGTAATTGATTGGCAATTAATCCTTTTGAATAGAGTCTGGGGTGGTTTGCACCTTGACCAACAATAAGGACATTACGTGCCACGTCTTTATCCACTACATACCAAGGATCTTCTGCATAATCTTTTAAACCGCCGATCAATAAACCCTTACGTTGACCTAATGTGTGATACATCAAACCATCATGACGACCGATTACTTGGCCTTCGGCGGTTTCGATGTCACCTGGCTGAGCAGGGAGATACTGACCTAAAAAGTCTTTGAATTTGCGTTCTCCAATAAAACATATGCCGGTACTGTCTTTTTTGTCGTGGGTGACTAAGTCTTGCTCTAAAGCAATACGTCTCACTTCTGGTTTTTCTAAGTGACCGATAGGAAATAGGGTTTGGCCTATATGCTCATGAGACAAGGTATACAAAAAATAACTTTGGTCTTTGTTGCCATCTAAGCCACGTAACATTTGCCATTGGCCCGATACGTCTGAGCGTTGCACATAATGGCCTGTGGCAATGTAATCTGCGCCTAATTCTTCGGCGGCAAATTCCAAAAAGGCCTTAAATTTGATTTCTTTATTGCACATGATATCGGGATTGGGGGTACGACCTGATTTGTATTCTTCGAGAAAATACTCAAAGACGTTATCCCAGTATTCTGCGGCAAAATTAATGGTGTGTAACTTGATGCCTAATTTATCAGCGACTGCTTGTGCATCTTTGAGATCGTCTGCTGCTGCACAATATTCACTGTTGTCATCTTCTTCCCAGTTTTTCATAAACAGGCCTTCGACCTGAAAACCCTGTTGTTGTAACAAATAGGCTGAAACAGAAGAATCGACACCCCCCGACATACCTACAATGACTTTTATGGTGCTATTGTCGGTTGCACTTGACTCTGATGCGTTGGAGTCTGAAGGTGAATTAGTAGGCTTGGCGCTGAGCATATAAACAGTAATTTTGCAGTCTTAAAAAATGGACGCGAAGTCTAGCAAAAACTAGCGCTTAAATCACCCCGAGAATTAATCTCAATAGGCTTTAAAAGTGAATTACTTATGCTTATATCGCTATGTGTTATTCATGAATAAACGAGCTTCGTGTTCTTATTATTCAAACGGCTTCGCGTTATTTATTTAAACCGCTTCGCGTTACTTATTTAAACCACTTCGCGGTAGTGCCCATTTGCAATACCCTCAATATTCCAATCACCAATACTGTAGCGGATAAGGCGCAGGGTAGGGTAGCCAACATGGGCAGTCATTCTTCTGACTTGGCGGTTTCTGCCTTCAGTCAGTGTAATCGCCAACCAAGAGGTTGGGATAGCTTGACGAAAACGTACAGGAGGATCACGTTGCCATAGTTGTGGCTCGTCAATTTGCACTATTTTGGCGCGTTTAGTCATCCCATCGTTAAGTTCAACACCATTTTGCAAGGCCTGAATAGCCGGTAAATCGGGTATGCCCTCCACTTGCACCCAATAGGTTTTAGCGGTTTTAGTCAGGGGCGAGGCGAGTTGATGTTGTAATTTCCCGTCATTAGTCAGGACCAACAGGCCTTCGCTGTCGCGGTCTAAACGTCCTGCTGCATATATATTTTCGATGGGTATAAAATCTTTAAGGGTTTGCCGACCCGCCTGATCGGTAAATTGAGTTAATACATTAAAGGGTTTGTTAAACAGCACGATTCGCCGAGGACTAGTCACGTTTTTATTATTACTAGCTGCACGGCGGTGGTTTGGCTTAGTGCCCTGACTTGTTTTGACTTGTTTAGATAACATATTAATAACTGAGTTCTAATTGAGCTAACGATCAACTGATAGTTTATTTTAAGTGTGCTTACAATATTATACCCAAACCACTTGAAAATGCAGGATTCAGTGAGAATTTAAACTCACCGGCACGGCGCTTGTGAGTGAAACTTACTTCGGTGTTGAACTGATTTGAAAGGGTAATGCCATTCCTGCATCTGTTCACCTAGAATAAAGTCCCTTCAGAAACGCTGAAACTCGCATTTCCAAGTGGTTTGGGTATTTTATGCAAGCAAAACTTGTACTTAACTTACAAGCCCAGTTATTATTTACAGGTTGTTTAGGCTGCTTTTGTATTAAAACAACTTTTACGTGAGCAGAAACGCTTTTATGCAATCACAAGGGATTATTTAATAATTGCCTTGCGTGTGCCTGTTTTTACCATGGTAGTGCTCTGCCAATTACAAGAGGTTTACAATGACGACTTCCAAGTCAAAAATTATCTACACAAAAACTGATGAAGCACCAGCATTAGCAACGTATTCATTTTTGCCAATTATTCGTAGTTTTGCTGCAACGGCCGGGATAGAAATCGAATTAAGTGATATTTCTCTGGCGGCTCGTATTTTAGCAACTTTTGCCGACTATCTACCTGCCGAACAACGTGTAGCAGATGCCCTTAATGAGTTAGGTGAATTAACGCAAAATCCTGATACAAATATTATCAAATTGCCTAACGTTAGTGCCTCAATTCCTCAGTTAAAAGCGGCGATTAAAGAATTACAAGCCAAAGGTTTTGCTTTACCTGAATACCCAGAAGACACCAGCACGGCTGAGCAAAAAGACATATTAAACAAATATGGCAAAGTACTAGGCAGTGCGGTTAACCCGGTACTGCGCGAAGGTAACTCTGATCGCCGTGCTCCAGTTGCCGTTAAAAATTATGCTAAAAACAACCCACATTCAATGGGTAAGTGGAGCCAAGCTTCACAGACTCACGTAGCACATATGCGTGGTGGTGATTTTTATTCGGCTGAAAAGTCAGTGACTGTGGCCAAAGCTGGCCATGTCAGAATCGAATTTACCGATGATGCGGGTAAAGTCACTGTACTAAAACCTAAAGTAAGTTTGCTTGCCAGTGAAGTGATTGATGGCATGTTTATGAGCAAAAAGGCCTTATGTAAGTTTTTTGAAGAGCAAATTGAAGACGCCAAAGAAACGGGCGTATTGTTCTCTTTGCATGTTAAAGCCACGATGATGAAAGTGTCTCACCCCATCGTTTTTGGTCACTGCGTTAAAGTCTTTTATAAAGACTTATTTGAAAAACATGCTGCTTTGTTTGAAGAGCTAGGTGTTAACCCCAACAACGGTTTAGGTAGCGTTTACGACAAAATCGCTAGCTTACCTGAGTCACAACGTTCTGATATTCAAAAAGATATTAACGCTTGTTACGCAGATCGCCCACCGATCGCGATGGTTAACTCTGATAAAGGGATCTCAAATTTACACGTACCTAGCGACGTGATCGTTGACGCATCTATGCCAGCGATGATCCGTAGCTCAGGAAAAATGTGGGGGCCAGACGGCAAAGAGCACGACACTAAAGCAGTTATCCCAGAAAGTACATACGCTACGATTTATCAGGAAGTGATCAATTTCTGTAAAACCTATGGTGCATTTGATCCAAGGACTATGGGCACAGTGCCAAACGTTGGTTTAATGGCGCAAAAAGCCGAAGAGTATGGCTCACACGACAAAACCTTTGAAATTAAAGGTAATGGTACAGTGAGAATTATCGACCAAGACGAAGTAGTACTGATTGAACATAAAGTCGAAGACGGTGATATCTGGCGTATGTGTCAGGCCAAAGACGAACCAATCCGTGATTGGGTAAAACTTGCTGTTACTCGTGCTCGTCAATCTGGTATGCCTGCAATTTTTTGGTTAGATGATGAGCGTGCTCATGACATTCAGTTAATAGCCAAAGTGACAGAATATCTAAAAGACCACGATACTAATGGTTTAGATATTTCTATTATGGCACCAGTGCGCGCCATCCGTTACACCATGGAACGTTGCATTCGTGGTTTAGATACAATTTCGGTTACTGGTAACGTATTGCGTGACTATTTAACCGATTTGTTCCCCATTCTTGAATTGGGTACCAGTGCCAAAATGTTGTCCATCGTGCCTTTGATGGCCGGTGGTGGTTTGTTTGAAACCGGCGCGGGCGGCTCTGCACCAAAACATGTGCAACAGTTTGTTGAAGAAGGGCATTTACGTTGGGATTCACTCGGTGAATTTTTAGCGCTAGCTGTTTCTTTAGAAGATTTGGCAATTAAAACTGACAATGCTAAAGCTAAAGCCTTAGCGGTTGCATTGGATCAAGCCACTGAAAAACTACTGACCAATAATAAGTCTCCACTGCGCAGAGCAGGTGAGCTGGATAACCGTGGCAGTCATTTTTATTTGGCGATGTATTGGGCTGAAGCATTGGCTACTCAATCTAAAGATGCACAACTGGCTGCTACCTTTGCCCCAGTTTTTGCAACGTTAAGTAACAATGAGGCCAAAATTATGGCTGAAATTGATGCGACTCAAGGCAAACCGGCTGACATCGGTGGATATTATTATCTAGATGATAAGTTGGCGACTCAGGCTCTGTGTCCAAGTGCAACCTTAAATGCGGCATTAATATTTTAATTATATTTAAATGTTATAACACAAAAAAAGCAGACTCTTGAGTCTGCTTTTTTATGAAATTGTCAATTTGTTAGCGTTCAGGCTCGCTGTTAAAGTCTATGTTTTCAGCGTGTAAGCCTTTTGGGCCTTGCTGCACATCATACTTTACTTCTTGTCCCGCTTTCAGAGAGCGATAGCCCTCCATCTGGATTGTGGAGTAATGTGCAAATATATCTTCACCACCATCATCCGGAACAATAAAGCCGAACCCTTTTGCATTATTGAACCA
>NZ_LSNE01000003.1:500691-508391 GCF_001565895.1 Paraglaciecola hydrolytica | reverse complement strand
ACTTTGCCGACTGCCATACTTCTGCTTCCTTTTAATCCCTTGAACAAATACTACTTTGACCCCACACTAGAGTTTGGGGAAAGACGAGCCAACTGCTTTTATATAACCGTCTTAGAAAATGTAGGTTTTTTAACCTGTTTTTGTCAAGGCAATTTTGATTTTTAGTGGCTTTGTAAAGAAACTTTAATGATATCGTTCGCAAATTTTAGATAATTAAATAATTAATCGGCAATATGAGTAAAGACAATATAATTAATATTGAGCGCGAAAAGCAGCTTGATGCGGTGAAGCAAAAAGCTGCTCCGCCGCCAATGTACAAAGTTTTACTCAACAATGATGATTATACCCCGATGGATTTTGTCATCGAGGTGCTGATGCAGTTTTTTAATATGGATGCAGAAAAAGCAAATCAAACAATGTTGACGGTACACTATCGGGGACGCGCAGTTTGTGGCATATATACTGCAGAGATTGCAGAAACTAAAGTCATGCAAGTGACACGCTATGCACGACAACATCAGCACCCATTAATGTGTACTATGGAACAGGCGTAAATCACCAAGCCGAAATATTAGGTCAGTAGTCAGAGGGCATTTTATGTTGAATAAAGATTTAGAGCAGACATTAAACGAAGCGTTTATTTTTGCCAGAGAACATCGTCATGAGTTTATGACGGTCGAGCATTTACTCCTTGCCCTACTCGATAATAGCTCCGCTAAAGAGGCGTTAAAAGCTTGTGGCGCCAATATCGATTCGATCAAAAAAGAACTTACTGATTTTGTGAAAGATACCACCCCTTTATTGCTTGATGAGCAGGGGCGTGAGCGCGAAACCCAACCTACACTGGGCTTTCAGCGGGTACTACAACGTGCAGTTTTTCATGTGCAATCTTCAGGTAAAGATGAAGTGACTGGTGCTAATGTGCTGGTGGCGATTTTTAGTGAGCAAGAATCACAAGCAGTGTATATCTTAAAAAAATCAGATGTTACTCGTCTCGACGTAGTTAATTTTATATCTCATGGCGTATCAAAAATTGATGATGAGGCAAGTCCTCATACCGAAAGCCAAGAAGAAACCGCTGAGCATGAAGAAGACACTTCCATGCTGCATAAGTATTCGACCAACCTCAACGTGTATGCCAAAGACGGCAAAATTGATCCGCTGATTGGTCGTGAGCTTGAATTAGAACGTTGTATTCAAATTTTATGTCGGCGACGTAAAAACAACCCTTTGTTTGTAGGTGAAGCAGGTGTGGGTAAAACCGCTATCGCTGAAGGCCTCGCTTATCGCATCGTCACTAAAGAAGTGCCAGAAGTGATTGAGTCCGCGGTGGTGTATTCGCTGGATATGGGCGCTTTGCTGGCCGGCACCAAATATCGCGGAGATTTCGAAAAGCGTCTTAAAGGTATCCTCAAGGAGTTAGCTGCTGATCCTAACGCGATACTATTCATTGATGAGATCCACACCATCATAGGCGCAGGAGCGGCCTCTGGCGGCGTGATGGATGCATCTAACTTACTTAAGCCTAAGTTGAGTAGTGGTGAACTGCGCTGTATTGGTTCAACCACCTATCAGGAATATCAGGGGATCTTTGAGAAAGATCGTGCTTTGGCACGTCGTTTCCAAAAAATCGATGTACTTGAACCTACCGTTAACGACACGACTAAGATATTGATGGGACTTAAATCCCGTTATGAAGAACACCACAGTGTGCGTTTTACCAATAAAGCGATACGCGCTGCGGCTGAATTATCTGCTAAGTATATTAACGAACGGCATTTACCCGATAAAGCCATTGATGTAATCGATGAAGCCGGTGCCAGCCAACGTTTGTTGCCTCCATCCAGGCGTAAAAAAACCATTGGTGTACCGGATATTGAACAAATCATCGCGAAGATCGCACGTATTCCAGAGAAGTCGGTTTCGGCTTCAGATAAAGAAGTACTTAAACATCTTGATAGAAATTTGAAGCTGGTGGTGTTTGGCCAAAATCAAGCCATCGATACCTTGACTGATGCCATTCGTTTATCACGTTCTGGTTTAGGTAACGAAACCAAACCTATTGGCAACTTTTTGTTTGCGGGCCCAACGGGTGTAGGTAAAACCGAAGTTACTGCGCAGCTTGCTAAAATAATGGGGGTGGAGCTGGTGCGTTTTGATATGTCTGAATATATGGAACGTCATTCTATCAGTCGCCTAATCGGTGCACCTCCTGGTTATGTGGGTTTTGACCAAGGTGGTTTGTTGACGGATGCCGTAATTAAACATCCCTATTGTGTGGTGTTGTTAGATGAAGTCGAAAAGGCGCACAGTGATATTTATAACATCCTTTTACAAGTGATGGATCACGGCACCTTGACAGACAACAACGGCCGTAAGGTGGATTTCCGCAATGTGGTATTGGTGATGACCACTAACGCAGGGGTCCAGCAGACTATCCGCAGTTCTATTGGCTTTAAACAACAAGATCATAGTCATGATGCCATGAGTGAGATTAACCGCTTGTTTAGTCCAGAGTTTAGAAACCGTTTGGACGCTATAGTATGGTTTAATCACTTGGATCAAGAGATCATCTTACAAGTGGTGGATAAATTTATTGTTGAGTTACAAGTGCAGCTCGACAATAAAGGGGTATCACTGGAAATCTCAACCCCAGCACGTAGCTGGTTGGCAGACAAAGGTTATGATAAAAATATGGGCGCGCGGCCTATGGCGCGGGTTATTCAGCAGCACATTAAAAAAGAGCTGGCTCATGAGTTGTTGTTTGGCCGTTTAAGCCATGGTGGTAGTGTTAAGATTGATTTGCAGGATGACAAATTAGCCTTTGAATTTGTGACTGATAGCAAAGCAAAGTCAGAAGCGTAAGACCTTACCAAGTGGCTTGGGTAAACTAAGCCACAGTAAAAATTAAAAAAGCCCTTGAATAGTGATATTCAAGGGCTTTTTTGTATCTTCTAGCAAAATTTATTTAATAAATAAGAGAATTACCGCAGTAATTGGTAGTGATAGCTACCAATCGATTTTATCTAGCGCGATAAATGATACGACCTTTGCTCAAGTCGTAAGGAGTCATTTCAACAGTTACAGCGTCACCGGTTAAAATACGGATGTAATTTTTACGCATTTTACCTGAGATATGCGCAGTCACTACGTGGCCGTTCTCTAATTCAACACGAAACATAGTATTTGGAAGGGTATCCAACACAGTTCCTTCCATTTCAATACAATCTTCTTTCGCCATCTAACTCTGTTACCTCTGTCTTAAAAATAAGTGTCTAAAAAAGCCGCGCAGATTTTGCCCAATAAGCCCGCGAGTGTAAAGCATTACCCAGCTTTTTTTGTAATTAGTTGCCATTTATCGTTTAAAAAACGCTCATGGGGTAAGAAATTTTGCTTGTAGCTCATCTTTTGGCAGGTATCGATTTGATAACCCAAATATAAAAACTCGAGATTGAGCTGCTGGGTTAGCTTGATCTGCTGCAATATAGCATAAGTACCTAAGGAGCGTTGGGTATATTGTGGTAAAAAAAAGGTATACAAGGCTGATAAGCCATTAGCCACTTTATCGCATACCGCAACCCCAATCAGTTTATCCTCAAGCCAAAGTTCGATAAACAGGGCTTTGTCCCAGGGATTGATAATAAAACCCGCATATTGTTCGTACGAAGCAGGATACATGCTGCCATCAGCATGGCGTTGATTTATATAGGTTTCGTATATGGGGTAATATTCAGGTTTATCCTGTTCACTGAGTTTAATCGTTATATCTTGATTAAGTTTGAGGACACGTTTTTGGCTTTTAGATTGGCTAAACAATTGTACGGGTAAGCGAATAGGTTGACAGGCCTGACAACGTGGGCAATTGGGCCGATATACCTGAGTGCCACTGCGCCTGAAGCCTGCGCCGATCAACAAATCATAATGTTTGGCTGTGATTTCGTTTTGTTCTTCCATCAATACCAATAATTGCTCTTGTTGCTCAGCAAGGTAGCTACAAGTAAAAGCCTGAGTAATGCCAAATTTCATTGCTGATGACTCAAAATACGTTTTTGCCAACAATTGCTTGAGAAGGTTTGTTGATTGAGTTGTTGCAAGTACTGTAAAAATTGTACTCTAGGCACTTCAATACAGCCTAGACTTTGTAAATGTGGATTTTGCATCTGACAATCTATAAATGGTGAATTTTCAGCGCGAAGTATATTGACTAAATAATACATAGCGAGCTTTGAACAGTCGGTGAGGCGGTGAAACATCGACTCACCACAAAATAAACCGCCACTGGCTATGCCGTAAAGTCCACCAACAAGCCTTTTGTCATCCCATACCTCGACAGAATGGGAATGTCCTGCATGATGCAACTTGATATATGCGGCTACCATCTCATGAGTGATCCAAGTGCCAGCCCCTGGCCCCTTGCGCTGGATGGTGGCACAGGCGTCAATAACCTGCTCAAAGGCCATGTTCACAGTGACTTGATAACGTTGTTGACGCACTAATTTTGCCAGCTTAGTGCTGCAATAAAAGTTATCTAAAGGTAATATTCCGCGAGGATTGGGTGACCACCACATGATGGGCTCTTCATGGCTATACCAAGGGAAAATCCCTTGGCTATAAGCCCGCACTAAACGCCTAGTACTTAAATCGCCACCAAAGGCCAATAAGCCATTGGGCTCAGACAAAGCTAAGCTCGGATCAGGAAAGTAGGGACTGGTGTCTAATTTGGTTAGGCTAATCATCGTCTATAAAAAAGGCCTCAATGAGGCCTCTTGCTACTCTACAAAGGTTATTTCACTAAAGCGTCTAAGAATTTCTCAGCATCAAGTGCGGCCATACAGCCGGTACCGGCTGAAGTGATCGCCTGACGGTAAATATGATCACTCACATCACCGGCAGCAAATACCCCCTCAACACTGGTTTGCGTGGCATTGCCTTCGGTACCGCTTTTTACTTTAAGATAGCCATCTTTCATTTCAAGCTGACCCTCAAAGATTGAGGTATTAGGTTGATGGCCGATGGCGACAAATAATCCCATGACTGGCAAGTCTTGGGTTTCACCTGACTTGATACTTTTGATACGAACGCCAGTGACGCCCATATTATCGCCGAGAACCTCTTCTAGGGTGCTATCCATGTGCAATACCACGTTGCCATTTTTAGCTTTGTCCATTAAACGGTCGGCAAGGATTTTTTCACTGCGAAATGCATCACGTCTATGGATCACATGCACTTCTGAGGCGATATTAGATAAATACAGCGCTTCTTCTACCGCAGTATTACCACCACCAATCACCGCTACTTTTTGTCTGCGATAGAAAAATCCGTCACAGGTAGCACAAGCTGAAACGCCTTTACCCATAAAAGCAGTTTCAGATTCCATGCCCAAATATTTGGCCGAGGCACCGGTTGCGATAATTAAAGCATCACAGGTATAAGTGCCTTGATCACCAAATAAGGTGAAAGGACGTTTGGATAAGTCGGTTTTATTGATGTGATCAAAAATAATTTCGGTATCAAATTTTTCAGCATGTTTTTGCATGCGCACCATTAAATCAGGGCCGGTTAAACCTTCTGGATCACCTGGCCAGTTTTCAACTTCAGTGGTGGTCGTTAGCTGGCCACCTTGTTGGATGCCGGTTAACAATACTGGCTGAAGGTTGGCGCGTGCAGCGTAAACTGCAGCTGAATAACCCGCAGGGCCAGAACCGAGGATTAATAGTTTTACGTGTCTTGTTGCAGACATGGAGTTCTCCAAATTTGTCGGGAAGTTACCCAAAATGTATACTTGAGGCTAATAATAAGGGCAGCTTGTCGACTTTCAATGCCACTTAGTCAGGTTATTTATGCTGCTGACTATTGTGGCGTTGCAAGGGTAGTGATTGCAAGTGCAAACACAGGTAGATTCTTACCAATGAGTATCAATAGTTGATTTCATATAAGTAATGGATTTAGCTAATTGTTGAGTTAAGCGCTAGAATGCCGATAAAGCTCGAAGTAACGTAGCAATGGAGTAACTTATGGCACTTACGATAAGCACAATGTTAAAAGATGGTCAGCAATATATGCAGTTGTGGCCAAGCCAAAAGCAACTGACTACTCTTTTCCCTGAAAATCGGGTGGTAGCGGCAACTAAGTTGTCGATAAAAGTCATGCCACCTTTAGCTGTGCTATCTGTGGCGGCGATAGTTAATATTCAGGGGGCTGAGCTATTACCTCAGGCCTTGGCGGTAGGTGGTTTTTTTCTGACTTTACCTATGCAAGGGTTGTTATGGCTTGGGCATCGGGCCAATCAATTACTGCCACCGTCATTAAGTTCTTGGTATTTTGAAATACATCATAATATGCAGCAGCAGGGTTGTGCCTTGCAAAGTCCACAAGCCAAACCCAAGTATATGGAACTCGCGCGTTTATTAAAAACCGCCTTTGATGAACTCGATAAAGCCTTTACTAAACGCTGGTTTTAGTTCTTACACCAAACTCTTCACAACATTATGCGGCTATTAGCTGAGAGCCGCATTTAAGACATCGATACTGTTGTACTTTTCTGATTACCTTGTTGTGCCGCCTGATACTCAATTGTATCGGTCCACATTGGCACTTATAAGTAAATTTCTGTCCTGCAACTTTAGTCACATCCATCATATGATAGGTTTGTGGTTTACGCCCAAACACCTCAGACATTAATCCTTGCCACTCTTTACCATGGGGTTTGACTCGGCCATACAAGCTATAAGCAAGTAGGTGGCAAACTTCATGGGGCACCACGTCACTTATGAATAAATCCAGATTATCTTTCATTAATACCGGATTAAAACGCAGTTCGTTACGTTGTAAACGTGCACTACCAGCGATTTTTCCGCGCTGATTAAATCTGACCTCAGGCATAACAAAAGTTTGTTTGAAATGGCCACTGGCGATATCCATACAATGTTTAACCTGTAACTGGACTTGTTGCATTGCAGAATTTAAAGAACTATGTTGCACAAAAACCTATACTTTGCCGGATACTTTTTTATGATAGTAAACAATATCTGTCTAATTCCAAAATAATAAGAGAGCCCTATGTCTGATAAACGTACCATTGATTTTCGATTTTTAGCTGAACCAACGGATGTTAACTTTGGCGGCAAGGTGCATGGTGGAATCGTTATGAAATGGATGGATCAAGCAGGATATGCCTGTGCAGCACAATGGAGTGGCAAGTATTGTGTGACGGTATCGATTGGTGCTATTCGTTTTATCAGGCCTATATTAGTCGGCCAGCTCGTCACCTTAAAAGCAAAGGTGGTGCACACAGGCAGCAGTAGTATGCATATTTTCATTGAAATAGAAGCGGGTGATCCCAAACTAAGTAAGATGGAAAAAACCGGCCATTGTTTAGTGGTGTTTGTGGCTTGTGATGAAAAAGGTAATCCGGTGAATGTACCCAGTTGGCAAGCACAAACTGAAGTGGATTCAGCCTTGGAGCAATATGCTATTGAAGCAAAACAAGCGGCTAAAAGTTTAGATGCAAGGTTACACCAGGCATTACCGCCGGTGTAACCTTGGTGGTGAATTACAAACTACATTCTAAGCAGAAAGCGTAAACACCGCGTGGATCATTAAATTTCACTGCAGTATCAAGATCCACAGTGAGCTCTTTTACAAAATTCATAAAAGGGCTTTGAGTTTTAGTTTTAAAGGCTCCATCCATCCAGACATTG
>NZ_LSNE01000003.1:493204-500555 GCF_001565895.1 Paraglaciecola hydrolytica | reverse complement strand
CTTGGCCAAAGACCTTTTTCCAGAATATTTCCTGTTCGGATAAGTTGCGCTCAACATAATAGGTATCATATTGGCTTAAGTTGGCTAGTTGTGCGGCGGCTTGAATACCGTCTTGCAGATAGCCTATTTCATCAACTAAGCCTAATTCTTTGGCGGTTTGACCAATCCAAACTCGGCCTTGGGCAATGGTATCGACATGTTCTTTACTCATGTCGCGTTTGTCTGCTACCAGTGAAATAAACTGATCATAACCATGTTCTATGCCACGTTGCAGGATGATGCCCATTTTGGGATCCAATGATTTAGTCACGCTAAAACCTGAAAAGTCCGTCGTACCCACACCATCAGTATGCACACCAAGATAATCTAAAGTGTTTTCGAAAGTCAGGAACATGCCAAATATGCCAATTGAACCCGTAATGGTGCTTGGCGCTGCCCAAATTTGGTCGGCACTGGCGGATATCCAATAGCCGCCTGATGCGGCATAAGTACTCATTACAGCTACAACTGGTTTGCCAGCGGCTTTGAGGTTTTCAACTTCTTGACGAATAATTTCTGAGGCAAAAGCACTGCCTCCTGGTGAATCCACATAAAGCACTACTGACTTAATCGAATCGTCTTGACGCGCTTTACGTAATAATTCAGCCGTGCTGTCGCCACCAATTTCACCGGCTTTCTGGTTACCATTCATGATCGAACCTTTGGCTACTACTATGCCTACTTTATCCATGTTATTGCCCATCGAGGGGTAGGCGGCGGGACTAATAATACTTAAATAGTTACGGTAGCTGATTTGTTTAAAACTCATGCCAGATTCATCTTTGCCTACTAGGCTGACTAATTCTTGTCTTGCTTGTTCGCGGGTTTTTAGCGCATCCACCCAGCCATTTTGCAAAGCGTACTGGGCAAAATCACCACCTGCCTGCTCAAATTTCACCATAAAATCATCTAACTTTTCATCAAAGTTAAGCGGTGATAAACCACGGGCAGTCGCAACACTGTCTTTGTATTGGGCCCACATAGCGTTTAACCAAGCTTGGTTAGACTCTTTAGCTGCATCTGACATATCGTCACGAATATAGGGTTCGATAGCCGATTTATAAGTGCCGACCTTAAATACGTGGGTTTGTGCTTTGAGTTTTTCTAAGGCTGATTTGTAGTAGGTTGGAAAACGCCCATACCCTTCAAACAGCATATAACCCATAGGATTAAGATAGAGATGATCTGCTTGGCTAGCCAAATAATATTGATTCTGGGTGTAATAATCACCAATGGCATAGATAGGTTTACCACTTTCTTTAAAGCCTTTAAGGGCTTGAGCAACCTGTTCAAGTTTGTCTAAACCGGCACCATTAAGTTGATGTAGATCTAAAACTAGGGTTTTGATGCGCTTGTCTTGTTTAGCGTTATCAATGGCTAAGAGTAAGTCTTGCAATAAAATTTCGTTATCTTGACTATCGTCTTCAAAAGCTTGTTGCATAAATTCTTCAAAGGGTTCAACGCCGGTTTTCTCGATGACCAGATTCCCCGTTAGCTTAAGCACTAAGGCTGAATCAGCAGGAACCATAACTTTATTATTACCACTAAATAAGCCAATCATCAGTAATAAAAATAGGCCAATAAAAATAAGATTAAAAAATAATTTGCGGCAAAAATTGAGGACTGACCACAAGCCGACAAAAAGTGACTTAGTCCAACTATTTCCTGTAGACATATAACTGCATTATCCAATAAACAAAGAGACTTGCATCCTATCTAAAATCACCTCTATAAGACATTCTGAAATGTAATTTTTTGTGAATTCTTGCCCTAATATAGATAAACTCACAGCATACTTTTATCTTTAGAGCTAATCCTGTGTCGCAAACTCCACATTTTCCACATTTATTCACTCCCTTAGATCTAGGTTTTACCACTTTAGCTAACCGCATATTGATGGGCTCCATGCATATGGGCTTAGAAGAGGAAAAAAACGGCTATGCTAAGTTGGCTGCGTTTTATGGCGAGCGTGCAGCGGGTGGAGTAGGTTTGATTGTGACCGGTGGTATTAGCCCCAATCGTCAAGGTTGGGTTTATCCCTTTGCTGCCCGCATGACCAATAAAGGCCACGCGCAAAAACATCAGATTATTACCGAGACGGTGCATCAACAGCAGGGCAAGATCTGCATGCAAATATTGCATACAGGGCGGTATGGTTATCACCCCATTAACGTAGCGCCCTCAGCCTTAAAGTCACCCATTACTCCTTTTAAGCCTCGAGCACTATCGGTACGAGGTATTTATAGCACCATTAAAGATTATGCTAACTGTGCCGCTATGGCTCAACTGGCTGGCTATGATGGTGTGGAAATCATGGGCTCAGAAGGTTATCTGATTAACCAGTTTTTGTGTGAACGCACTAACCAACGAGATGACGAATGGGGCGGTAGTTTTGCCAATCGCAGTCGTTTTGCCTTAGAAATAGTGCGTGCAGTACGTCAGCAAGTAGGTGAAAAATTTATCATTATTTTCCGTCTATCTATGCTCGATTTGGTTGAAGGTGGCAGCCCCTGGCAAGACGTTGTCGCTTTAGGCAAGTTGCTCGAAGAGGCGGGTGTCACCATTATTAATACCGGTATTGGCTGGCATGAATCTCGAGTGCCTACCATAGGCACTATGGTGCCGCGCGCGGCATTTACTTGGATCACTCAGCGCATGAAAACTGAGGTTAAGGTGCCGCTGGTGACCACTAATCGTATTAACACCCCGGAGATTGCTGAAAGTATCTTAGCCCAAGGTCATGCGGATATGGTGTCGATGGCGCGCCCCTTATTGGCTGATGAAAACTTCGCACGTAAAGCCAAACAAGGCCAAAGTGAATTAATCAATACTTGTATTGCCTGTAATCAAGCTTGTCTTGATCACGCTTTTCAGAAAAAACGTGCTACCTGCTTGGTGAATCCACGGGCAGGTTATGAAACCGAACTTAACTTTACCCTGACAACCCACAAGAAAAAACTCGCCGTAGTTGGGGCAGGACCCGCTGGATTAGCCTTTAGCTGTTATGCCGCTGAGCGTGGTCATGAAGTGCATTTATTTGATAAAGCCAGTGAAATTGGCGGCCAATTTAACTACGCCAAACGTATACCTGGTAAAGAAGAATTTTTTGAAACCTTACGTTATTTTACTCACCGATTAAAACAAACTGGCGTGAAATTACATCTTGGCACTGAGCAGACGGTAGACAGTCTAAGCGCTGGAAGTTTTGATCAGGTCGTTCTTGCTACGGGGATAGTGCCAAGAAACTTAGCCTTGCCCGGTGTTGATCATCCTAAAGTGCTTAATTACTTAGATGTACTTAAAGATAACAAAGTTGTTGGTAAGTCAGTCGCCATTATTGGCGCCGGCGGAATTGGTTTTGATGTGGCAGAATTTTTAGTTGAGCATGAGTCTTTGTCAGTTAAACCCGAAGAGTGGCTTAAATCTTGGGGCATAGATAAAGACTATCAAAACCCTGGAGCCCTCAAGCAAGCTCATATCGAAGCACCAGAACGTGAAATATTTTTATTGCAACGCAAAACGACGAAGGTGGGTAAAGGTCTAGGTAAAACTACCGGCTGGGTGCACCGCAATAGTTTGCAACGAAAAAATGTACAAATGATACCGGGTGTTGAATATGTGCGTATAGACGATGAA
Source organism: Paraglaciecola hydrolytica (assembly GCF_001565895.1). Lineage (GTDB taxonomy): Bacteria > Pseudomonadota > Gammaproteobacteria > Enterobacterales > Alteromonadaceae > Paraglaciecola > Paraglaciecola hydrolytica. The sequence continues at coordinate 496,880 of NZ_LSNE01000003.1, read as the reverse complement.
GGTTTGCATATTGTCGTTAACGACAAGGCCCGTTGTTTAGCGGTGGATAATATAATTTTGTGTGCCGGGCAGGAACCATTGCGTGCATTACAAGCAGGTTTGCAGGCACAAAATATCACCACCCATTTAATTGGTGGAGCTGATGTGGCAGCGGAACTCGATGCTAAACGGGCTATAAGGCAAGGAGCTGAGCTCGCGGCAAAAATTTAGTTAAGCTTTTACGAGGAATTTTAATAAGCAAGTTGTCAGTTCTTCGAAGCTTATGGGTTTACTCAAATGGGCATTTAAACCGGCAGTTTTTGCGTTATCTTTGCTTTCTTGGGTGACATCGGCAGTAAGTGCGATAATGGGAAGCTGCTGAAGATGGACAAAACGGCGGATCCTTTTGGTCGCCTCATAACCATCTAGTACAGGCATCTGACAATCCATTAACACTAAATCGAAGTGCTGTGTAGTTGCCGCTTCTACAGCAAGTAGGCCATTTTCGACGATAACAGTCTCGATGGCTAAACTACGTAGCATTTCTGTTACCACCAACTGATTAATTTCATTATCTTCTGCTACTAATATATGTTTGCCAGCCAACTCAGATAAATCAATTTGAGTAGGCAGCGGGAAGGCTTTGGGGGCAGAACATCGCTGTAATGGAACTTGGAAAGTAAACACACTTCCTACATTTACTTGACTTTCGACCGTACAACTTCCTCGCATCAATTCACAAAGTTTTTTAGAAATGCTCAAGCCTAGACCGGTTCCACCAAATTTGCGGGTGGTTGAGCTATCGGCTTGGGTAAACGCGCTAAATAGATTCTGCAACTGTTCTTCGTTCATACCAATACCGCTGTCTTTTACCGATATTTGTAAGGTGACAAAAGTACCATTGTTAAGCTCTTTGGGCATATTCAGCAGGTTTACTGACAATATAACCTTACCTTGATGGGTAAATTTAATTGCATTACTACATATGTTGGTGATGATTTGTTCTAAGCGTAATGGGTCACCTAGCAACCATAAATTTGCTGGTAAGTGATTTGTCACTTGCCATTCAATGTGTTTGTGTTTAGCACTAGATTCAAACAGTGAATTGATTTTTTTTAATAAAAAATCCATGTCAAATGGCGTTTGTTCAAGTATGAGCTTTTCTGATTCAATTTTTGAGAAGTCGAGTATGTCATTGATAAGAGCAAGAAGAGTCGTGGAGGCGCTGGCTATTTTATCGAGATAAGAGCGCAAAATTGTAATGTCATTGGCCTTTTTGGCTAATTGTGAGAATCCAAGTACCGCGTTTAATGGCGTGCGTAATTCATGACTCATATTGGCCAAAAACTGGCCTTTGGCTAAATTGGATTTTTTAGCTTCTTGGGTGGCCAAGACTAAATCATTAGTGCGCTCATTGACTAAATGATTTAACACCATCTGTCTATTATTCATTAATAAAATAAAGGCAATCGAAAACGCGACTATAAGAATTTGAAAAATATACAGTAGTGTCGATAAATCACTTTGATAATGGATTAAAAATGGACGTTTAGGTACCAGCTCCATTTGCCAATGTTGACCAGATAAGTCAAAGGTAAGTGTCATTAAATTCACGTCATTGTTGAGTTGGCTCTGTCCTGCTTGAGTGTTCCCAGCAAATACTTGTTGAGTATTTTTATCTTGTAGTTCGTACCAGAAAATATCACTCACTGCGGTTCGTAGGGCTTGTGTTAACATCTGATCAACCAAAAACACGCCGGTGGCATAGCCGATCACCTGTGGTTTATTTATATCACTGCTGTCACTGTTCTGTTCAGTTGCATAGACAGGGGCAAACAATAAATAGGCGGCTTCTGCGACATTAGATTGCACAAGTTGAATAATGGGTGTGGCACGTAAAAAATATGGGTTTAATGGTTTTTCTAAGGCGGCCCTACGTTCAGGGTTAGAAAATACATTAAAACCAATGGCATTTTCATTACCCTGCTCAGGGTTAATGTACTTCACCACGACCATAGGATCATTTTCACTGAGCGAATTGCCATTAATGATAATTGGCTGTTGGTAAATAGTTTGCAACTTAGCGACAAAGTTTCCAATGTCTTGTTGGTTAATTACGGGATTCCAATATAAGGCCTTGATGGCAGACTGTCCTGAAATGAGCTCACTAGAAAATGCCGCAAATTCCTCGCGCGAAAGCTCAGGATTAGTTTGTAAAAATCGTGACAAAAGTTGCAGTTGAGATTGATTGTTACTGATTTCACCACGTAGGCCATTGTCAATGACTTGGAGTTCACGTTTGGCTAATGCTAAGGCATTGTTATAGCTGTATTTGGCAAAAAACAAGGTGCTAAGGGATACCATAATAAACAATAGGCTACTGATACTGATGATTAACAAGCGACTTTTGCGTGTTTGTAAATCAAAGCCGTTAAAGCCCACCAGCGCGAGGATAAATGGAGCTCCTACCACGACGCCCAGAGAATCTCCCATCCACCATACAAGCATGTTCTGCCAGTAATTATCAGTGTTATAGGACGGATTAAATTGACTCAATGCAAAAACCCCAAAATTGGCGGCTATGAGGTTAACTAATACACCCACTATAACGACAAATCCTAGGATTTCTTTTTCTGACTTTAAAACTAGCGGATTACCAAACCAATATTTGAGACAAGCACTTCCAATAATCGCCTGTAATGTGGCACCTAAAGCAATTAAGGTAACTTCAGCTAACAGCGCTTGGCTTACTTGAGCCAATTCTTGAATATTGTGGGTGCTAAGATTAAAAAACAAAGAGGCAATAAATACAGCAGGAAAAAATCGCCACCACCAAATATAACAGCCTACCAGTGCAATGCCTGCAGGTAGCCAAATGGGTACAATCTGAGATTGTGTTGATAAAGAGGATAAAAGACTACCACTGACGAAATAACTGATAAATGCAACGACAAACCAGCGCCAAGAAAGAGTCAAGGGTAATGCATCAGTATTACGCAAATGGAATAGGCCTAATGAATGTCCAGCCACCGAAATGTAAAGCAGCAAGTTGGATCAGATTTTTTAGCGTCGTCATCTAAAACAATCCAGCGTTTATTGAAAACTAATATTTATCTTATCTATGCAATAAAGCAAATTTAGTTTTGTGTTATGTCTAATTGCTATAGCCTGTATTATTTTCTTTGCCATGTACACGTCAATGGGCACCATTACTGTTATTACGTCGGTGGATAACTCTTAGTCGTGGGGGCCGTAGCGGGTTTGTCACTCTGGAAAACTTCGACGTATTGCTGGTATCCCGAGTTAATTCTAGTATTTGGATTGTTGGCCATATGGATATGGTTTACCAAAGTTTAAACCGCAAGCGCAGTATGATTCTGTTGAACCAAGAGTGGCGGCGACAGCCTAAATAACAAATTACAGGAGTGACACAATGCAAAATATTAGTAAAACCAGTGCCTTAATCATTGGTTTGAGTTTAGTCGTCGGTTTAGCGGGTTTAGGTTATTTGCTAAAAACCGCAGCGCTAGAATACAAACAATTTGAACGCAGTGTGACGGTTAAAGGTTTGTCTGAAAGAGAATACCCGGCTGATATCGTGATCTGGCCAATTCAGTTTGCTTTTGCTGAAAACGACTTAACTAAACTATATAGCTTGGTGGATAATAGTACGGCTAAGATAGTCAGTTTTTTGCAA
>NZ_LSNE01000003.1:305437-493194 GCF_001565895.1 Paraglaciecola hydrolytica | reverse complement strand
ATTCCGAACTCAGAAGTGAAACGCATTAGCGGCGATGGTAGTGTGGGGTCTCCCCATGTGAGAGTAGCACACCGCCAGGCTCCCAATTAGAATAAGCCCTTCATGATTATGATGGGCTTTTTTTATACCTGCGATTTACTTTAAACCGCTCATTCCAGCTGACTGCGTTAAATCGTCCCACTCCAAGATATGTTGCCTGTTTAAAATTCCTAAACATTACTTTCATATGTAGTCATAAACTAAATTCTTAACTGTCGGCTAGTGACATAATTGAGTAAACTAACTCATTAGCAGCATGATGATGGGTAGGCATCATTAAGCTTAACGGTTAAAGGACTCTGCATGAGCGAATCATCACAACAAAACACATCAATCGAGTCAGGTAGTAATACCACTCACTTTGGTTTCAGGCAGATAAATAAAGATCAGAAAGTGGCGATGGTGAAAGATGTCTTTCAATCCGTTGCTGCTAAATATGACATCATGAACGACCTAATGTCATTAGGTATACATAGGTTGTGGAAACGTTACACCATAGACTGTAGTGGAGTTAGAGCTGGGCATAAGGTGCTCGATTTGGCCGGAGGTACAGGTGATTTAACTGCTAAATTTTCGCGTATAGTAGGTAGTACTGGTCAGGTTGTTTTGGCTGATATAAACGAAGCTATGCTCAAAGTCGGTCGGGTTAAATTACGTGATCAAGGCATTGTTGGCAATGTAGAATACGTTCAAGCCGATGCTGAAGAATTGCCCTTTCCTGATAATACCTTCGATATTATTACCATTGCCTTTGGTTTGCGCAATGTGACAGATAAAGATAAAGCATTAGCTTCTATGTACAGAGTGCTAAAACCCGGTGGGCGCTTGTTAGTGTTGGAGTTTTCTAAACCGACTAACGAATTGCTTAGTAAGACCTACGATCTTTATTCTTTCCACCTATTACCTAAAATTGGCCAGTTAGTGGCAAATGACAGCGACAGTTATCAGTATTTAGCAGAATCAATTCGTATGCATCCTGAACAGGATGTTCTAAAAAATATGATGGAAGCTGTAGGTTTTGAGCAAACCACTTATCAAAATTTAACGGGGGGAATAGTGGCATTGCATCGAGGTTTCAAATTCTAATATGCCTGTTGTTCAATTAGTTAGCTCGGGAATTGAAGGCGTTTTAAATCAGCTTGTTAAGCTTGACCCATCTAGTCAGACTAAACTTAAAAAACTGCATGGCAAAAGCCTGGTGGTGCATATATCAGAGCTGCCTTGGCCTCTGTTATTTCAGTTTTCTGAACACATCAGCGTTGCTATCATTCAAGGCTATGAGGCTGATCAAAAGTTAGCCAGCTGTATAATTGAACTTAATTTGGATACGCTGCCGCTCTTGCAAGATAGCAGTAAACTTACTCAGCTTATCCAACAGGAAAAACTCAAGTTAGTGGGAGATATCTATGTTGCCCAGAGTTTTAGTAGTTTGATGCAAGAACTTGATATTGATTGGGAAGAACAATTGTCGGTCTATACAGGCGATGTGCTGGCACATCAAACCTTCCTAAGTGTAAGAAGTGTTATCTCACACAGTAAAGATAGCCTTGAGCAGGCACGTATTGTCTGGGCCGAGCGCTTAACAGCACAAGGTGCAATAGGTGTTAAACCACAAGAACTCAACGAATTTAGTGGGCAAGTAAATAGTTTACGTAGTGCTGCGGAGCGCTTAGCCGCTAGATTGGCCATTTTAGAAAAAACTTATAAGGCCTGATGCCTCGATGCGAATTTTGCGTTTGTACCATATTAATAAAGTTTTGTTGCAGCATGGCTTGGATGAACTTATTCCGCCTAGTTGGTTGCCCTGGTATGCCAAATTAGGTCGCTATGGATTTTTTTGGCTACGCAATCAACATTCAGATAAATCTCAGGGTGCGAGGATCCGTTTAGCCTTACAGACACTCGGGCCGGTGTTTATCAAATTTGGTCAAATGCTTTCAACCCGCAAAGACTTATTATCTGTGGATATTGCGAATGAATTGGCGATTCTGCAGGATCAAGTTGAGCCCTTTGCTAGTGATGTTGCTGAAAGCATTATTCTCAAAGCCTTGGGTTTGCAGAAAATTTCTGATCTTTTTAGCGATTTTGAGGCTAGACCACTGGCATCTGCATCCATAGCACAGGTTCATACAGCCACATTAAACGGCAAAGAAGTGATCATTAAGGTCATTCGCCCAGATATCAAGCGTACAATCGAGTCAGATATTGAACTGATGCGCACGGTGGCTGCAGCTGTGCAAAAGCTATTACCGGATGGTAAAAGGTTGCGCCCAGTAGAAGTGGTAGAAGAGTATAAACGTACCATCATCGACGAACTTGATCTTACTCATGAAGCGGCTAATGGTATTCAGTTTAAACGTAATTTTGAAGGCTCTGATGCCTTGTATGTACCAACTATTTATAGCGATTATAGCCATCGTAATGTGATGGTCATGGAACGAATTTACGGCACACCCATCGCTGACGTGGTTAAGCTCAAAGCCCTTAATACCAATATGAAAAAGTTAGCAGAACGAGGTGTTGAAGTATTTTTTACTCAAGTATTTCGTGACAGCTTCTTTCATGCAGATATGCATCCAGGCAATATTTTTGTCAATACCTCGAATCCAGCAGACCCACAATATATCACCATAGATTTTGGCATAGTAGGTACCCTCAATAGCGAAGATAAACGCTATTTAGCAGAAAATTTTATCGCTTTTTTTAATCGTAATTATCGTAAAGTGGCTCAGCTGCATGTGGATTCTGGTTGGGTGCCATCGGATACAGATATTGATGATTTTGAGGCGTCGATTCGCCGAGTATGTGAGCCAATCTTTCAAAAACCATTAGCTGAAATTGAGTTTAGTAATGTGTTGCTGCAACTCTTTAATACCGCTCGACGTTTTAATATGGTGATCCAGCCGCAATTGGTTTTGTTGCAAAAAACCCTATTGTATATCGAAGGTTTGGGACGCCAGTTGTATCCTGAATTAGATTTGTGGAAAACGGCTAAACCCTTTTTGGAAAACTGGATGAAAGAGCAAATTGGTTTTAAAGCTATGTACAGCAAGGTTGTAACAAACTTACCTTTTTGGTCAGAAAAACTGCCTGAAATTCCAGATCTCGTATATGACACTCTTAAGCAAATCAAAAAATTGCCAGAGCAACAGCGTACTCAATTTGAGTTATTACAGCTTCAGCACAATCAACAGTTTAAACGATTACAGTGCTTGGTTATTGGGGCTACGTTGATAATAGTTAGCGCAGTCCTGCCGATTTATCATGCAGACTGGAGGATAAGCAGTTTTATAGCATTTGTAGGCATAGTTAGTTGGGTTAGTGCTTGGCGGATTAAATTATCTTAGTAGTCTAGGTTTGCCCAAAATAGCCTTCAATACGTAAACTAACGCCATAGGATGCAGAAAATGCTTCGTCTTTGCGCCACATTACAAAAGGCTCAACTTCAAAAAACAGCCAATCTCTCAATGCATTAATGCGCCATCTACTACTCGTTAAATATTCTTGCAGATGGTAAGTCGGTTGGCTTAAACCCTCCATATAAAAACCGGTTATAAGCGCATTTTTATCATTGATCTGATTTAAATGTTGCCAGCTGTGCTGCCACAACCAATCGTTGGTACTATCTCTATAGTAAAAATGATTATTAAATCTAAACATGGATTGTGGTGTGAATACATAACTGTAGAGCAGCGAAAAATCGGCTCCAAAACCATCATTACTATAATAGTAAGCAGAGGTTTCAAAACGTATGTCAGCCTGGTGATTAATATTTAATAAACTACGAAAACGGCTTTTTACAAAGGGTTGTAAACGTCGACCGATACCAATACGGTGAGATAAACCGCTATCGGGTTTGGCCTTCCATTGGAGTGCTAGACTAAAACGATTACGTTCACTGCGATTGTCTATTTTAGTATTTTGCAGGGGATTATCTGCTATCTCATCGTCGTAATCAGAAAAAACCAAATCTACCCGGTTTTTGAGATTGGGCAGCTTGTAACGGAGCTTTAAACGGTTTTCGAACTCGTTCAGGTCACGGCTTCTTGGACTCCATCCTAGCTGAATTCTAGCTTCACCTAGTGCTTGATCTGACAGGCTATTTTGGTCCAGCATAAAAAATTCATCAAACCATAATGCAGAATCATTAACTGATTCAGTAATATTTTGATGCATAGCATCTAGCCACGAAGGATCGCTTTCCTGCTCTGCATGGGTCTGGCATGAGATTATAATCAATATAGAGGCTGGTAAAAACTTGACTAGAATACTCACACTGTTACTTATCCTGTATCTAATGTTGTATTTTAGCTTAACCTATTTTTGATTTATGTTAATGAAAAATTATTAGTTGAATTCAATAGCATCAAATCCAGTGACCTTTTGATTTTGCTACGTATAATGATGACAAACTGATATTAGGAGTAAAGTATGTTTGGTATTAGCGTTCCACAATTATTAATTATTTTAGGCATCATAGTGTTGTTGTTTGGCACTAAAAAATTACGCAGTTTAGGTGGTGATTTAGGTTCTGCCGTTAAGGGTTTTAAAAAAGCCATCAGCGATGACAAAGACGAAGAGAGTAAAGACGCAGATGCAGACTTTGCCACTAAAGAAAAAGTCGAAAATAAGTCTAAAGCGGCTGAAAGCGTAAACCAAACTAAAACCAGTGAGCAAAAAGAGCGTAACTAATGTTTGATATAGGCTTTTTTGAGCTGGTGTTGATTGGTGTAGTTGCCCTCGTGGTACTCGGGCCTGAAAAACTACCCGGAGCCATCCGCTCAACCTTAAAAACCGTGCGCAGTATTAAAAGTATGGCTAATGGTTTTCGTCAGGAAGTGGAGCAGCAATTCAAAATTCAGGAACTGCACGAAAACCTGAAAAAAGCTGAAGAACAAAATATGCAGAATCTGTCCCCCAAGTTGCAGGAAACTGTCGACGAACTGCGCAATGCTGCCAAGTCTGTGCAAAAACCTTATAGCAAAGAGTGAGTTTAAATGGCTGATCAAAATAGCTTAATTGCTCATTTAATTGAGCTACGCAGCCGTGTGCTTAAAGCGGTGTCTAGTGTGTTTGTGGTGTTTTTATGTTTGGTCTATTTTGCACAGGATCTTTATCATTGGCTTGCCACACCGCTACTAGAAGCACTACCTGACAACGCACAGATGATCGCAACAGATGTTGCATCTTCGTTTTTCGCACCCTTTAAACTCACCATAGTGCTGTCTTTTTTTATCGCTATTCCAGTGGTTTTATACCAGGTTTGGGGTTTCATCGCTCCAGGTTTGTATAAAAATGAAAAACGTTTAGTTGCCCCATTATTACTTTCCAGCACCCTGCTGTTTTATGCCGGTATGGCCTTTGCGTATTATGTGGTATTTCCGCTCATGTTCGCCTTTTTTACCAGTGTTGTGCCTGAGGGAGTGGTTAACAATACAGATATTACTAGCTACCTTGATTTTGTCTTGAAGCTGTTTTTTGCTTTTGGCTTATCATTTGAAATTCCGGTGGCCATTGTTTTGATGTGTTGGACTGGTATGACAACTCCTGCTGCTTTAAGGGCCAAACGTCCTTATGTGGTAGTTGGGGTATTTGTTTTAGGTATGTTGTTAACGCCACCAGATATTATTTCGCAAACTTTGCTTGCCGTACCTATGTGGATACTCTTTGAGTTTGGCTTGATAGTTGGTGGTATTTATACAAAAGATAAAAACAATAAAAATGAAGAAGAGGAAATACAAGAATGAAAATAACCAAGACTTTAATCATCAGTGTTTTATGTGTTTTTATCAGCATTCTGGCAAATTTTGCTTTAGCAGATAGTTTAACTTCGTCATTATTATCATGCCGCACAGAAACAAACAGTGTGCATAGGCTGCAATGTTATGATGACGTTAGCTCTGCACTAACAGCAGAGCAACAGCAGGCAGCTCCTAACATTATTATGCCTCCAACAGTATCAAGCCAGCCATCCAAAATAGAAGCTGAACCACAATCATCGTTGGTGAAAACCTTTGGTTTGCCTAATATTCCCGATCCTGAGGAAGAAATTTCTGACATCAAAGCTGTAGTAACTAATGTTGAATACAATCCATATAAAAAACTTATAGTGAGTATAGATATTGACCAAATATGGCAGCAAACTGATGGTTCCAGAATGCGCTTGCGTGTAGGTGATACTGTGTATTTAGAAAGGGCAGCGCTGGGTTCTTTTTTCTTAGGGATAGAAGGCAAAAATAAAAAAATGCGTGTAAAGCGGATTAAATAACCATGTCATGGTTTGATATCGGCGTTAATCTAGGTAACGAACGATTTGATGTCGAAGCGGTATTGGCTCGCTCTAATGCTGCTGGGGTAAGCAGTATGATGCTTACTGGCACATCAGTCGCAGAAAGTCAGAAAGCACTTGAGTTGTGTCGCCAGTATCCTCCAACTTTATATAGCACTGCCGGTGTTCATCCCCACTACGCCAGTGAGTTTAATCAACAGGCTTATGCCGCACTATTTGCATTATGCCAAGCTCCCCAGGTGGTGGCGGTAGGTGAATGCGGACTAGATTTTAACCGTAATTTTTCTACCCCACAGCAGCAATTACATGCTTTTGAGCAGCAATTACAACTGGCTTGTGAGCTCAAATTACCGGTGTTTTTACATGAAAGAGACGCATTTGATGAACAAGTTAGACTCTTAAAAAAATACCGCGCTAAGTTAGTGGGGGGCGTTGCCCATTGTTTTACCGGCAATATTACGCAAATGCAGACTTACCTTGAGCTTGACTTATACATTGGCATAACCGGCTGGGTTTGTGATTTGACTCGTGGCTTAGCATTAAGAGAAGCCGTCAAGTCTTTACCCCTAAATCGTTTGATGCTCGAAACTGACGCGCCTTATTTGCGCCCTAAGGGCCTAGCAAACCATAGAAAACTGGATAATGGCAACAACGAACCCGCCTATTTACCCTATATTGCTGAGCAACTAGCAGCGATATGCGAGATTGATATACAGCTAATTAAGCAGCATAGTTATGCCAACAGCCAAGCGCTTTTTGGTCTGAGGAAACAAGGAAATTTGCATGCAAACTAACACCAAATTGTTGTGTAGCTGCTCCTTACTTTCTTGTCTGGATCTCGTCACATGGAATTAATTGATCGACACAGCATAATTATGGGCTTGTCTTGCGGTTTTATATTGGCAATGGTTGTGATTAATTTGCTGTACTTTGGCGCCACAAAAAAAGCCGTTTTTGGGGCTTATAGTGGCTATGTGATTTTTTTAGGACTCAGTCTAGCCAGCATAAATGGGCTAGGCGCGCACTATCTTTGGCAACACTCCCCGTGGTTTGGGCAACACGCACTGGCCATATTTAGCAATGTAAGCGTAGCGCTTTCAATTATTGTGTTTGATCTTCTGTTAGATATAAGGTCTTACAACGCAAAACGAAGCCGTGCCTTACAAGCGCTTAGTATTTTTTATGTCCTAAGTGCATCTTTAAGTTTAATTATTCCTTTGCCTGTTTTTACAAGTGTTATGTCGGCGATTTTAGTCATGGGTTGGTCACTAACTTACGTACTAGGGGGGTGGTTGTGGTTTAAAGGCGTCGCTATTGCACGTTTGTATACCCTCGGCCGCAGCTTATTATTTATTACTCTTTTAGTTGTCGGCGCGCAATATCTCAATCTATTTAACTTAGGTATCAATGCTAGTTACCTTCTGGCATTGGCTGTAGCTATTGAAGCTCTATTGCTCACCTTAGTGTTGGCTTTCAAGCACAATCAACAGCATTTGGATTTATTCAAAATTCAAAGCCAGCAGTTAGCCAAAACCCTGCAAGATAAAAGCGCTCTAGATGAAATACTCACAATGCAGGAAAGGGCACAGGAAGAACTAGAGTACAAGATGCAAGAACGTAACTTAGAACTGGAAATTACCCTACGCGAATTATCGGAAAAGAACCATGAGTTACAAGAAAAAAACACCCTTGATGCGCTGACCGGTGTGCGTAACCGCAGCTATTTTGATAAAAAATATATTGCAGAAATCCGGCGCAGCCGCCGCGAACAAACCCAATTATCTATAGTAATGATCGATATTGACCACTTTAAAAATGTTAATGATAAATACGGTCATTTGGTTGGCGATGACTGTATCAAAGCGGTGGCCTTAAGCATTAAAAATGCCCTAAAACGCCCAAGCGATGATCTATGTCGTTATGGCGGCGAAGAATTTGTATTGATTTTGCCCAGCACAGAGTTATCCGGGGCAAATACCTTGGTCGAAAATATCAGGCAAACTATTGAACAAACCCCAGTTCAGTCAGATGGTTTTACTATCAGCTTGACCATTAGCGCTGGTATCGCTACCGCTATTGCCAAGCCAGAACTGGCTGAAAAAACAATATTAGCCTCTGCTGACCAACAACTTTATCAAGCTAAAAATGCCGGGCGTAATAAGGTTAAAGGCATCTTTTTAAGCGACAGTGACGAACAAGAACAGGACTAAAATCATGTCAGAACATTTTCCCGCAACCCGAATGCGTCGTTTAAGACAGCATGACTTTACCCGCAAGTTAGTTGCTGAGCATAATTTGCATCCACAAGATTTAATTTATCCCATGTTTGTTATTGAAGGACAAAATCAGCGTGAAGCTATTCCTTCCATGCCTGGCATCACAAGAATGTCGATTGACCTGCTACTTGAAGAAGCAAAAGAGTTAGTTGAACTAGGCATTCCTGCGATTGCCTTATTTCCGGTTACACCATCTGAACTAAAATCATTATGTGCCAGTGAAGCCTTTAATCCACAGGGCTTGGCTCAGAGGGCGGTAAGAGCGTTAAAACACGTTGTACCTAATATCGCGGTGATCACCGATGTTGCCCTTGATCCTTTTACCGAGCACGGTCAAGATGGAATTATAGATGAGAGTGGTTATGTGTTGAATGACCAAACCATCGAGATTCTAGTCAAACAAGCCTTGTCCCATGCTGAAGCTGGAGCCGATATCGTGGCGCCTTCCGATATGATGGACGGTCGTATCGGTGCGATTCGCCAAGCTTTGGAAGTTAATGGTTTTGTGAATACGTGCATCATGGCGTATTCGGCTAAATACGCCTCGGCTTATTACGGACCGTTTCGTGATGCGGTGGGCTCAGCTGGTAATATTAAAGGCGGTAACAAAAAGAATTATCAGATGGATCCGGCGAATTCAGATGAAGCCATGCGCGAAATCGCCCTGGATATTCAGGAAGGCGCTGACATGGTGATGGTTAAACCCGGCATGCCTTATTTAGACATTGTTAGGCGCTGTAAAAGCGAATTCAAAGTGCCCACTTTTGCTTATCAAGTCAGTGGTGAATACGCTATGCACAAAGCTGCATTTGCCAACGGCTGGCTCAAGGAAGACGAAGTCATTTTGGAATCACTCATGGCATTCAAACGTGCTGGAGCAGATGGGATATTGACCTACTTCGCTAAACAAGCGGCTCGGTTGTTGGTAAGCAAATAGTCGCGAGCTACGAGCGTCGAGCAAAAAATAACAGCAGAGGTGGAAAAGACAAACTAAGGTTTTCTTCTTTTAGCTCTTCTCTGTTAGCTCGAAACTCGTACCTGCTAAAGACACTCTAATTTCCAACCTACTTTATGCTGTTGCCATTTTTCGTTGGCGAGTTCGGCATCAATTAGGGGGTGAGATTTAAGCCAACCTTTAGGAAAAGTTAGTGAGCACTTATTGTCTTCAAAAGCTATATCTATTGGGGGTAGTAGTTTGTCTTTGCGTCGAATGGATAATAAACATGCCAGCCTGATTAGCTTGATTAACACACTGAGTTTGTCTTGCATTTCTGCCTGAAATGGTTTCAGACTAGCTAAATTAATATCACTACGATGGTTAAGCACAACCGTTTTAATACAAGATTGAAGTTGTTGGGTATAACCAATCATAGGCACGTGCGACAGGATATAAGCACCGTGCACATGGTGCTGCCGATATTCGATATGTAAGCCAATTTCATGCAGCATAGCCGCACCAATCAATACTGCCTGACAGTCAAATTTATCGGTATTTTGTTGTTTCTGTACCTGCTTAAATAAAGTCAAAGCTAAATTTTTAACACGCTTGGCGTGGTCTGCGTCAATATGAAAGTGTCCCAGCATTTGTTCAAGAGTTTGTGCTCTACGATCATTTTGCTGCATGTTATCCAGCATGCCGTAGATCAGACCTTCACGTAATGCACCGCCAGAAATTTGCATGTCAGTGATTTTGAGTTCTTCAAATAAGGCAATCAGTATGGCTAAACCACTGGGGAAAATTGCACGACGGGCTTCACTTAGCCCAACAATATCTAGCAAGTCGATTTGTATACAATCGATACATTGCTGTTTAAGGTTATACAAATAGTCGAGGCGGATCGAATCACTGATCCCTTGGGTCACTAATATTTCAGTAATAGCCTGAGGGGTGCCAGAGGCACCTAAACATTGCTGCCAGTCAAAACTAACAAAATCATTTTTTACCGGAGCAAGTAATACTTTGGCCTGTGCAATCGCCGCTGCGAAGGCATCTTCAGTAATTAAGTTATCAGCAAAAAAACGCTCTTTAAAGGTCACACAACCCATATTCAAACTGGTGAGATGAATAGGAGTCATATCATTGCCCACAATGATTTCGGTACTTGCACCACCGATATCGATAACTAGCGAGTTACCTTGATTGGCCGAGGTATAAGCAACACCTAAATAAATTTGTCTGGCTTCTTCATTGCCATCAATGACATGAATTTTATGGCGCAGGATTTGTTCGGCTTTGTGTAAAAACACATCGACGTTTTTAGCCAGCCTCAGCGTGGCTGTGCCGACCACTTTGACATTAGCAACAGGGATATCTAACAATCTCTCGGCAAAGGTTTCGAGACAGTGCCAACCGCGCTCAAGACTGTCTTGGTCGAGTTGCATGTGTTCATCTAAACCAGCAGCGAGGCGTACTTTTTGTTTTATTTTGCCGATGATGTGAACACTACCGGCCGACACTCTCACGATCACCATGTGAAAGCTATTGGAGCCTAAGTCAACCGCAGCATATAACTGCTCTGGTTGACTAAACTCTTGAGTTATCGGCTGCAGGTTGTTCATTTATGGCGATTTGGCCTTGGTCCGGCAGGACGTTTAGGATGATTTCTGCCACTTTGCATACGCTTTTTAAATCGCGGTGCTGGTGGTGTTACATCTCTAATCAAGGTGCTTGGGTCGTATTCCGTTACCGGAATGGAATGATCAACATAGGTTTCAATTGCCGGTAGATTTAGCGCATATTTTTCACAGGCAAAACTAATAGAGCTACCACTTTGGCCTGCTCGGCCTGTACGTCCAATGCGATGCACATAATCTTCAGCATCATCAGGTAAGTCGTAATTAAATACGTGACTCACCATAGGAATGTGTAGGCCACGAGCGGCAACATCGGTTGCTACTAATATGTCGAGTACACCAGTAGTAAAGTTCTCGAGTATTTTTAAACGTTTGTTTTGTGGTACATCACCACTTAACAAACCAACTCGATGACCATCTGATTGCAACCAATCAGCGACTTTTTCGCAACTATGTTTGGTATTAGCAAACACTATGGCTTTGTCTGGCCATTCTTCTTCAATTAGTGTTAACAAAAGTGGCATTTTATCTTCGTCTGAAGGGTAAAATAACTCTTCTTTTACGCGCTCAGCGGTTTTGCGTTCAGGCTCAATTTGCACATGAGTAGGATTATTCATGTGTTCGTAAGCTAATTCTTGCACGCGATAAGATAGCGTGGCAGAAAATAACATACTGAGTCTTTCTGTTGGCTTGGGCATGCGGTTGAATAAAAAGCGTATGTCTTTTATAAAACCTAAATCAAACATGCGATCCGCTTCGTCAAGTACCGCAACTTGTATTCCCTCTAAGGAAAATACATTTTGTTTGTAATAATCGATAATGCGGCCAGTGGTGCCAATAATAATATCAACACCTTGCTCTAACTTGTCACGTTGACTTTGATAACCTTCGCCCCCATAAATGAGGCCAAGGGATAAACCCGTGTGTTGGCTGAGCAATTCTGCGTCATTAAAAATTTGCACAGCAAGTTCACGGGTTGGTGCCATAATAATGGCGCGCGGCTGTTTTTTACTTGGTTGCGGATTAGTGAGTAAATAATGAAAAGTTGCCACCAAAAATGCTATCGTTTTACCCGTTCCCGTTTGTGCTTGTCCTGCGATATCATGGCCGGCCAACAAGGGGGGTATGCTTAATGCTTGAATCGGTGTGCACTGATTAAAATTTGCTGCACTTAGCGCTTTTATTACTTGCTCGTTAATCGGCAAGTCTGAAAAATGTGTATCGGTTAAATGTGTTGTTTGCATAGCTTATAGCTTATCTGTGCTTGCATTAGTAACCAGTTTCTATATAACAATCATGACTGCGCTGAATACTAAAGTCAGCGAGAAAAAAATTACGGAGAAAAGAATGAGCGACAAAATTATCCAGTTAACTGACGATAGTTTCGAGGCCGATGTTATCAATGCTGCTGGTCCTGTGTTAGTTGACTTCTGGGCGGAATGGTGTGGTCCGTGTAAAATGATTGCGCCAATACTGCATGAAGTTGCTGACGAATTCGACGGCAAAGTAACAGTTGGCAAGCTGAATGTCGATGAAAATAACGACACTCCACCAAAGTATGGCATTAGAGGTATACCTACTTTGTTACTATTTAAAGGTGGAAATGTTGCGGCAACTAAAGTGGGTGCTTTGTCAAAATCACAATTAGTTGAGTTTATTAACAGCAATATCTAGCCTCTTGGGGTCAATAGTTGTTTATAAGGCCCAGTAAATCTGGGCTTTATTTTAAGTATAAAAAACCTTCATGAATTATGCAGTTTAAACCGATATAAGCTCAAGCAAGCTTATTGAATTAACGGTTTAATTGACACAAGGCCAGACAAAGCGCATATTTTAACTAGACGATGCTGTTTTTTGGTGTTAGATTTTAATCGTTCTTTCCTGAACAGCCAGTTTTTACTCAAATCAAAGATGTGGAAGAAATAGTAAACACCCTTGAATTACTCAACCATAGTTGCCAAAAGGCAATCTTCACGTATAAAGACCCACCAATATGAACCTAACGGAACTCAAGAATAAACCGATCAGCGAACTTGTTGCCTTAGCCGACGAAATGAAGTTGGAAAACATGGCTCGTGCGCGCAAGCAGGATATCATTTTCTCAATTTTAAAAGCCCATGCCAAAAGCGGTGAAGATATCTTTGGCGATGGTGTATTAGAAATATTGCAAGATGGCTTTGGATTCTTGCGTTCCAATGATGCATCGTATTTGGCTGGTCCAGATGACATTTATGTATCACCTAGTCAGATAAGACGTTTTAATTTACGCACTGGCGATACCATTTCTGGAAAAATCCGACCGCCAAAAGATAGCGAACGTTACTTTGCCCTGCTTAAAATAAGTGAAGTAAACTTTGACCGTCCTGAAAGCTCCAGAAACAAAATCTTATTCGAAAACTTAACTCCACTACACGCCAATGAACGCCTTACCATGGAACGTGGTAACGGAAGTAGTGAAGATATTACGGCCCGTGTATTGGACTTGGCATCACCTATTGGTCGTGGCCAACGTGGTTTAATTGTTGCTCCACCTAAGGCCGGTAAAACCTTACTTTTACAAAACATCGCTCAATCTATTGCTGCTAACCATCCTGAATGTGTATTGATGGTATTGCTGATCGATGAACGTCCTGAAGAAGTAACCGAGATGCAACGTTTGGTGCGCGGTGAAGTTATCGCTTCTACGTTCGATGAGCCTGCCAGTCGTCACGTGCAAGTAGCCGAAATGGTAATCGAAAAAGCCAAACGCTTAGTCGAACACAAAAAAGATGTAGTTATTCTATTAGATTCTATTACCCGTTTAGCGCGCGCTTACAACACGGTAATCCCTTCATCAGGTAAAGTATTAACCGGTGGTGTGGATGCTAACGCCCTACATAAACCTAAACGTTTTTTTGGTGCAGCACGTAACATTGAAGAAGGTGGTAGCTTAACTATTATCGCCACTGCACTTATCGATACTGGTTCTAAGATGGATGAAGTCATCTACGAAGAATTTAAAGGTACCGGTAATATGGAATTACACTTAAATCGTAAAATTGCCGAAAAACGGGTATTCCCAGCTATTGATTACAATCGTTCTGGTACTCGTCGTGAAGAGCTATTAACGACTCAAGATGAACTGCAAAAAATGTGGATCTTGCGTAAGATCGTACATGAAATGTCAGAAATTGATGCGATGGAATTTCTTATCGGTAAGTTGTCGATGACCAAAACCAATGATGAATTTTTTACCGCGATGCGCCGTCAAAAAAGTTAATTTGTAATTATGTACTTTAATATCAATCCGCTGTCAGGAAACTGGCAGCGGATTTTTTTTGCTTGATGCTACTGAAAATTGACAAGACATCTCGCTTTCCACATAGTGTGGTTTACATAATTAAAATGATAAAAAGGGAAAACCATGAAACGACTGAATGCCTTACTATTGTTGCCATTTATGACTATGGCTGCCCAACCTGATGTAGCCAAATTGGCAAATGATATAGAACCCCAGGTCATTAAGTGGCGTCATCATTTCCATCAATTTCCAGAGTTATCTAATCGCGAAGTCAATACCGCTAAATACGTTGCTGACTATTTGCAAAGTTTAGGGCTCAAGGTACAAACTGGCGTTGCTCTTACTGGCGTAGTGGCAGTGTTAGACAGCGGTAAACCCGGCCCTGTTATCGCTTTACGCGCTGATATGGATGCTTTGCCGGTCTTAGAAAATAATGATTTACCTTGGAAGTCCACTGTTATGGGCGAGTTTAACGGCAAACAAGTACCCGTTATGCATGCTTGTGGTCATGATACCCATATGGCTATGTTAATGGGCGCGGCAAAAATTTTAACGGATATGAAATCTCAGCTTAAAGGTAAGGTTAAATTTATTTTTCAGCCTGCTGAAGAAGGCGCGCCCGATGGTGAAAAAGGCGGAGCTGAGCTAATGGTTAAAGAAGGTGTATTAAAAAATCCTGATGTTGATGTGGTTTTTGGATTGCATATTAGCTCTGATACCGATGTGGGTGTGGTTGAATATCGCGCTGGTGGCATTATGGCAGCGGTAGATCCCTTTAAAATTGTCATCAGTGGTAAACCCGCTCATGGTGCTTACCCTTGGTTAAGTGTTGATCCTATTACCACTGCCGCCCAAGTTATTATGGGTTTGCAAACTATTGTCAGCCGCGAAATTAAATTACTGGATGATGCGGCTGTGGTGACTATCGGATCCATCCACGGCGGTGTTAGATCAAATATTATCCCTGACCAAGTTGAACTGGTAGGCACCATACGTACTTTAAATCCGCAAGCTCGCGAACATATGTATGAGGCTGTACAACGTAAAGTTAAAGGTATTGCTGATAGTATGCGGGCTACCGCAGAACTTACTTTACCCTTGGATTATCAATACCCTATTACCTTTAATGATCCTGATTTGACCGCCAAGATGTTGCCAACGCTAGTGCGCACTGTGGGTGAATCTAAAGTTAATTTAGTTAAACCTGTAACGGGAGCTGAGGATTTCTCCTTTTATCAGGAAAAAGTGCCAGGTCTATTTTTGTTTGTTGGAGGTAAACCCTTAGGTTTATCCTCTAACGAAGCACCCGCTCACCATACCCCAGACTTTAAAGTTGAAGATGCAGGCATGAAAACGGGCGTTAAAGTCTTGGTTAATCTGACTTTAGACTTTATGCAGCAACCCTAATTAGGCTACAATCCGCGTCCTGATTTTTTACTTAGCGCCAAGTCGGTTTTAATTTATTTGGCTAACAAGCAATGTAAGCGAGAAGAATATGCCAAAAGTGGCGATAGTGATGGGTTCAAACTCTGATTGGCCAACCATGCAACAAGCGGCTCTCATGTTAGAAAAACTGGGAGTAAGTTATAGCGCTAAAGTCGTATCGGCTCATCGCACCCCTAATCTTTTAACTGAATTTGCTGAACAAGCTGCTGATGCTGGTTATCAGGTCATCATTGGTGGCGCTGGTGGCGCTGCGCACTTACCCGGCATGATTGCCGCCCATACTTATCTGCCCGTGTTTGGCGTGCCAGTCCGTTCCAGTCAACTCAATGGCATTGACTCCTTATTGTCTATCGTACAGATGCCTAAAGGTGTAGCTGTTGGCACCTTAGCCATTGGCGAAGCCGGTGCGGCTAATGCAGGTCTATTAGCGGCCCAAGTGGTCGCTTTAAGCGATAAAACAGTTCGTGAGGCCATTATTGCCTTTAGAACGGAACAAACCGCCACTGTATTGGCGCTTGACGAACTCAGTCTACCTCAATAACTAAGCGGTAAGTTTCGATGAATATTCTAATTTTAGGCTCTGGTCAGTTAGCCAGAATGATGGCCTTAGCCGGTTATCCTCTTGGTTTACACGTGGCGGCGGTGGATGTGAACGCGCGTAATGTGGTTGACCCTCTTACAAAGTTAGTCAGTGATAAGTCTCTTATCCAGGCGCTAGTCGAGGCAGATGCTATCTCGGTAGAATTTGAGCATATTCCGCAAGACTTACTTGAACAGGTTAATGCCACAGGCAAATTAAAACCAAGCATTGAATCTATTATGGCGGGAGCGGATCGAGTTAAAGAAAAGGCGCTGTTATCAGGCTTAAACATCGCTAATTGCCCATATAAAATTGTCACTGATATCAATCAACTGGATGAGGCTGTTGTCCAGTTAGGTGAAAAACTGATCATCAAAGCCAGCCGTGATGGTTATGATGGCTATGGCCAATGGCGTTTGAGTAGTGTTACTCAGCTTGCAGAACTAAAACTGCAACTTAGCGAATTGGATTTACAAAAAGTCCCCTTAGTTGTGGAAAAGATGCTGTGTTTTGAGCGTGAATTATCACTGGTTGGTGTACGTAGTGCCAATGGCGAAATTGCTTATTATCCTTTAGCTGAAAATCTACATCATCAAGGGCAACTGCATGTTTCCGTTGCACCAGCTCCCCACGTAAATGAGGCGCTTAATCAGCAAGCTCAAGACGTATTTAATAAGCTGGCTCATGCACTGGGTTATGTGGGCGTGCTGGCGGTTGAGTTTTTCCAAATGGGCGACCAGCTATTGGTGAATGAAATCGCGCCAAGAGTACACAACTCAGGCCATTGGAGCATGCAGGGTGCCGATACATGCCAGTTCGAAAATCATCTACGTGCTATTAGTGGTTTACCCTTAGGTGCGACCACAGTATTAAAACCAACCGCGATGATTAACATCATTGGTTGTGATGATTTTTCAAAAGATATATTGAGCATTGCTGGTAGTCATTTGCACTTGTACGGCAAAACCGTGCGCGCAAAACGCAAGATGGGGCACCTTAATGTATCTGCCGACAGTTATGCAGAACTAGGTAAAACTATGCAAGCACTTGCTCAATATTTACCGGCTGAACATTTCCCTATGCTAAAGGATGAAGCCGCTAGATTGGCGACTTTATAAACACTTTTAAATCAATTTATAAATTTATTTGACTTCGGCGTGATAATGCATAAAATCGCGCCGAATTTTGCAAAAGCACCACGCAAAATGGTAGTTCTTAGTGTGCCGACTTAGCTCAGTTGGTAGAGCAACTGACTTGTAATCAGTAGGTCACCAGTTCGATTCCGGTAGTCGGCACCATTCCTTTCTCAGTTATTTCAAACTGACTTGTAATCAGCAGCTAGGTTTCATAGCAGTTCGATTCCGGTAGTCGGCACCATTCCCTTCGCAGTTATTTCAAACTGACTTGTAATCAGCAGCTAGGTTTCATAGCAGTTCGATTCCGGTAGTCGGCACCATTCCTTTCTCAGTTATTTCAAACTGACTTGTAATCAGCAGCTAGGTTTCATAGCAGTTCGATTCCGATAGTCTGCACCAATCCTCTTTTTTCTTTTTAAAAACCAAGATATGCGCTGCGCGCATCAAGCATTCGTTTTGCGACCGCCATCCCTGTCTGTCGAGCATTCTTTTTTGCAACAGCTCAAAAATGTAGCCCAAAAACGCCGCTTTCAAGCTAACTTATTAATCCAATTTCATTAGCACCTTGTTGATTATACAAGGCGAGGTTTACAAGGAAGCTATATTTCGCCGTTTTGACTTGAAAGTTAAGACTTGTAGCGGATTAGAAAGTTGGCCGAAGAGCGGTCCTTATTGCTTACTTCTTCTGGCTGTTGAGAAGATGTGACTGGCTAACCATGGATGGTTAGTCATACCCCGCAGGGATACGGGTGAGCGCAGCATATAATCTTAGTGGCCGCAGGCCATAATGCCCTTAGCGGTACATAAAAAAGGCGTCTTCCGACGCCTTAATCAAATTACCACGTATTATACGCGTTCAAATATGGTTGCTATGCCTTGGCCTAAACCAATACACATGGTGGCTAATCCAATGTTTACATCCTTGGCTTCCATCAAATTAATCAGAGTGGTTGAGATACGAGCACCCGAGCAACCCAATGGGTGCCCTAGAGCAATAGCCCCGCCGTTTAAATTAACTTTATCTTCATAGCTATCTATCCAGCCAAGCTGTTTGATACAAGATAATGCCTGAGCTGCAAAAGCTTCGTTAAACTCGGCCAGTTCGATATCGGCCATGGTTAAACCAGCACGTTTAAGGGCTTTTTGGGTGGCCGGTACTGGGCCAAAACCCATAATGGCTGCATCACAACCAGCAACAGCCATGGCGCGGATTTTAGCTCGTGGTGTTAAACCTAAGGCTTTGGCTTTGTCTGCAGACATTAACAACATCGCCGATGCGCCGTCAGATAAAGCTGAAGAGGTACCAGCAGTGACTGTGCCGTTAACCGGATCAAACACCGGACGCAGGGTCGCCATGCTTTGTGGTGTTGAGTCAGGGCGAATGGTGTCGTCTGCATCTATCAACTTTAATACACCGTCAGCATCATGCCCAAGGGTCGGTACTATTTCTGTGGCCCAGCGGCCTTCGACTGCGGCTGCATGAGCTTTTTGGTGAGAGCGTGCGCCAAAGGCATCTTGCATTTCACGGGTTATGCCGTTTTGACGACCTAGCAACTCGGCGGTTAAACCCATGCTGCCCGAAGCGCGTGCTGCTTGTAAGGCAATCGCCGGATGAAAATCTAAATTAAAATCCATCGGCACATGGCCCATGTGCTCAACACCACCAATCATGTATACATCACCACGGCCACTCATTATGCCACTGGCTGCATCATGTAAGGCTTGCATGGATGAACCACATAAACGGTTAACCGTTACAGCAGCCACACTGCGCGGAATGTCAGTTAATAACTGGGCATTACGAGCGATATTAAAACCCTGCTCTTTGGTTTGCTGCACACAGCCCCAGATGATGTCTTCAATCTCATTAGGATCAACTTTCGGATTACGGGCGACGAGTTGGCTCATTAAGTGAGCGGATAGTGTTTCGGCTCTAACATTGCGGAAAATACCGCCTTTAGAGCGCCCCATTGGGGTACGGATACAATCGATTATGACGACTTCTTTCATGTTCTTGTCCTCTGGCGCAAATTAGGCTGATTGAGAAAAATAAGATTTACCTGAGGCGGCCATTTGGCGCACGCCGTCGGAAATCTGATAAATCGGACCTAAATCCGCGTATTTGTCGGCTAAGGTGACAAAGTTGGTTAAGCCCATGGTTTCGATATAACGAAATACACCACCTCTAAACGGCGGGAAACCTAAACCATATAACAAGGCCATATCGGCTTCTGCGGCGCTGGCAACTATGCCTTCTTCTAAACAACGAATGGCTTCGTTAGCCATAGGGATCATCACACGGGCGATAATTTCATCAGCGTCGAAATCACGTTTAGCCGCACAATGTTCCGCAAACAAGGCGTAGGCTTCATCAGCCGCCGCTTTGGCAGGTTTACCACGTTTATCAATACTGAAGTTGTAAAAACCTTTGCCATTTTTCTGGCCCAAACGCTGAGCCTTATATAACAAGGTAACCGGATCATTGGCGATTTTTTGCATACGTTCTGGGATGCCATCAGCCATCACGCCAGAGGCATGATCAGCTGTGTCCATGCCGACTACGTCCAGCAAATAGGCAGGGCCCATAGGCCAACCAAAGATTTTTTCCATGACCTTATCCACCGCAACAAAATCTGCACCGTCGATAAGTAGTTGGCTAAATCCTGCGAAATAAGGAAACAATACGCGGTTGACTAAAAAGCCAGGGCAGTCATTCACTACGATCGGAGTTTTACCCATTTTTAAGGTCGCGGCAACTACGGCTGAAATAGTCGCTTCTGAGGTATTTTCGCCACGGATAATTTCTACCAGTGGCATTTTGTGTACGGGGTTAAAAAAGTGCATGCCACAAAAACGTTCTGGTTTATCCAGACTCTTGGCTAATTGATTAATAGAAATAGTCGAAGTGTTTGAACAGATGATCGCATCAGCGGCCACATGTTGCTCGGTTTCTTTGAGCACCATAGCTTTAACTTTAGGGTTTTCGACTACGGCTTCGATGACTAAATCACAGTCTTTGATAGCTGAATATTCGAGAGTAGGTACGATATTATTTAAGGTGCTTGCCATGGTCTTTGCATCTACTTTGCCAAGCTCCATGCCTTTACCCAATATCTTAGCTGCTTCTTTTAAACCTAAGTCTAAGGCTGGCTGGTTGATATCCTTCATGATCACCGGCGTGCCTTTAACGGCCGACTGATAAGCGATACCACCACCCATAATACCGGCACCTAATACCGCAGTTTGTTTAAGCTCTTTGGTCGCCGCTTTAGCCTGCTTTTTGCCTTTGGATTTAACTAGCTGATCCGCAAGGAAAATACCCACTTGGGCTTTAGCCGCAGCGGTTTTAGCCAGCTTGGTGAATCCTTGGTTTTCTAAAGCTAAGGCTTCATCACGGCCTAAACGTGCAGCATTAGCAACGGTCTCTACCATCATATGCGGCGCAGGATAATGTTTACCTGCTTGAGCAAATACCATGGCCTTAGCTGTGGAGAAGCTCATCATGCTTTCGTTTTTATTTAATTTAAGGGGGGCTTGTTTTTGCGCACGGCGTGCCTGCCAGTTAAATTTACCTGCGATGGCATCTTTTAGCATGCTGATAGCTGCATCAATGAGTTTGTCAGGGGCAACTACGGCATCCACCGCACCTTCATTTAACGCTTTATCTGCTTTGCGATCTCTTCCTGTGGTCATCCACTCTAGGGCATTATCTGCACCAATCAAGCGGGGCAAGCGTACTGTGCCACCAAAACCAGGCATCAAACCCAGTTTGACTTCTGGCAAACCAATACTGGCTGAGGTATCAGCCACTCGTAAATCACAAACCAGCGTCATCTCACAACCACCACCTAAAGCAAAACCGTTGATTGCCGCAATAGTAGGGAAAGGTAAATCTTCAAAATGATTAAAAGCTTGTGAAGTGTGAGCTACCCAAGTTAGTACTTCAGCTTCCGGCATATCAAACAATTCGGTGAATTCGGTAATATCTGCACCAACAATAAAAGTAGATTTGGCCGAACGAACTAATACGCCCTTCACTTCGGTATTATTTTTTAACGCTTCAGTGGCTGCGTATAACTCCGCCACAGTTTGTTTATCAAATTTATTGACTGAGCCTTGTGCGTCAAAGACTACTTCTGCAATGCCATCTTGCAGCAAGTTAACCTTAAGGCTTGAACCTGCGTATATCATTATTATCTCCTGTGGCGCTGGCCAAAGTGATTGAGGAGGCCAATAACTGGACTCCAGTGTAGGGTGAGGCTGATTCTTGTTAAAGAAAGATAAAAGGTCAACCGATTATAGCCAATATTCATCAATGAAATAACATGTGGGTAGTAGACTTGTTTTCAACTGGTCATTCCAGTGAAATTTATTATTTTTTACGATTTAGTTAAAATACCCAGCCTAATCCCTGCTTAAGTTTGCTAAGATGAACGACGGTTTTTTTTCACTTAGTGGTATGAAAAGCGCAACTCTTCGTCAATATATTCTGGGTTTATTGCTGGCTTCGGCCGCTGTTACGCCAGTTTTAGCCAATGTGCCACATGCTAAACTTAGCATCGAGGCTCAACGTCAATTATTTATTCGGGCAGAAACGCTAGCCGATAAACCTAAAAATCAGCTTTATCAAAAATGGTTAGTGCAATTAGAGGATTACCCGCTAACACCTTACTTAGAGCAAAAATCACTCATCAGCTATCCGTATCTGTCTAATCGCGACGCCATTGAAAAATTTTTAGTGGATTACGCCGAATCGCCATTAGACCGTCCGCTGCGTAAAAAATGGTTGGAATATCTGGTTAAACAGAATAAATCGGAAGTGTTTTTAACATCTTATCGATATATAGGTGAAGAAGACTTAGCCTGTAAACAAATTGAATTTATGCTGGATCAGCCTGACTTAAAAGCCCAAGCTTTCAAACAGATAGAAGCACTTTGGGTAGTAGGTGAGTCTCAGCCCAAAGCTTGCGACAAAATTTTTAAGGTATGGCAGGCAGCAGGCTTGAGAACTCCGCAGTTAGTTTGGCAACGTTTAGTACTCGCGGCTGATGGTGGCGATGCTACCTTGATCCCCTATTTAAAAACCCTGTTGCCTGATAATCAAAAATACCTAGCGGATTTGTGGTTAGCCGTCAGGCGCTCGCCCAGTCAGGTCAGTCGTTTATCAAATTTTCCAAAAACATTTCCCGAACGAGAAACACAGATTATCACCTACGGCTTGTCACGTTTGGTGTGGAATGACAGAGATTTAGCCTTACGTAGTTGGCAAAAACTTGAAAAAGGCTTTCCTTTTACGCTTACACAACAGCAAGAAATTGCTGAAAAATTCGCGGTTGCATTGGCCATTATTAATCATGCCGACTCGGAAGAATGGCTAGAAAAAGCAGCGACTGCAAGTCAAGACGAAGAGTTACTGCGCTGGCACCTTGCCCATGTATTACGCCATCGTAATTGGCAACACGCCTTAGATGTTATCGATTTTGCCCCACAAAAGTTAAGTGACGAATACTTGTTTCAATATTGGCGAGCTCGCGCTTATGAAGAAATCAAAGCACCAGAACAAGCAAGGCAAACCTATGAAAAACTAGCTGACCAACGACATTATTATGGCTTTTTAGCCAGTGGTAAACTTGCACGTAAAACCAATTTGAATAATTTGCCATTAAAATTCACTCAGCAGGAGTTGGATTCTGTTGGCAACTTACCTGCCGCGCAGCGTGCCTTTGAATTTCGTCATTTAGGCCGCCAGCTTAGCGCGCGACGTGAATGGATCTTTTTACAAAGTCAGCTAAATGAACAACAGCTCAAAATTGCTGCAGTATTAGCCGATCAACAAGGCTGGCATGATCAGGCTATTTTTACCTTTTCAAAGGCGGGTTATTTAGATGATTTGTCCCGTCGTTTTCCTATGGCCTTTGATCAAACGCTTAAAAGCAATGCGCAGAAAAATAACATTGATCCAGCTTGGGCTTTTGCCATTGTTAGACGAGAAAGCTCGTTTATGCCTGATGCTTATTCAGAGGCAGGTGCTCAAGGTTTAATGCAAGTTTTACCAGGTACAGCAAGCTATATCGCCAAAACAAAAATTAGTTCATCGTCGCTTTATGATCCCGAAACCAACGTGGAGTTGGGTACTCAATATATGCGTTACCTGATGGATAAAATGGATAATAACGCTATCTTAGCCACCGCATCTTACAACGCGGGTTGGCGCCGAGTAAAAAATTGGTTACCTGAAAAAGACAGTGTACCTATGGATTTATGGGTCGAAACTATCCCTTATAAAGAAACCCGTAACTATGTTAAAGCCGTGCTTGCTTATCAGCAGATATACAGTGAGCAATTAGGCAATAGTGAAAATAAATTTAAAGACTTAGCGAATATGCGGATCTCGCCTAGAAGCTAATGCTGTTTAGCTTTATTTAACAACAATTATATAGTAGCGTTTCTATAAGGCAGGGAAGTAAATCTAGCTATTTGATTTATATTAATAAAGTCAAAACTCGTCGACACTCATTATCCAAAGTTCAGATTTTTTAGATTATCTATCAACATCAGCACAAATATGCAGGTTAATACATGAAAATTGACAATATTTTAGTGATTTCAGATAAACAGGATAAACAGCAAAAAGCGCTGGCTCACGGTAAACTTATGGCTGAGCGTTATGGAGCAAAATTACACGTAGTTGCGTTTAGTTATGAACATCTGGACAGTCTGTCCCATAGTTTAAGCAAAGCGCAAATCGAGCAAGCCAAAGAGCAAATTTTGCTACATCATCAACAATGGTTAAATAAACAAGTTGAACAACATGAATTACAAGATTGCTCAAGCACCGAAGTGGTATGGGCAAAAGACCTAGCAACATGGGTGATTAATCATTGCAGCTCAAAGTCATACAGCCTTATCATTAAAACGGGGCATCGCAGCGAAAAAGCCTTCTATGTGCCCACCGATTGGCATTTAATGCGCAACGGTTTAGTGCCTGTGATGTTGGTAGCGGATAAAAAGTGGCAAAAAAAGCGCGCTATCATGGTCTCCCTTGATATGGCTACTAAGGTGAGATCCAAACAAACCTTAAACAAAAAATTAGTCGATGCAGCCAATACACTGTCATCAGCGACCGGTATGCCAGTGCACTATTGTTTTTGTTTACCCTTATCTCCCGTGCTTAAAGATCTTGGTTTGGTTAACAAAAATGCCGCCATTGAAAAGGCAAAACTGAAGTATTTGCCACTGATCAATAAGATGTTGGGTGAACAAGAGGTTAGTGCTGACCATATTCATATCAAAGCCGGAGAAGCCAGCAAAGTCATTCCAAGTGTTGCCTCAAAAATAGCCGCAGAATTGGTTATTATTGGTAGTGTTGGACGTAAAGGCCTTAAAGCAAAACTAATGGGTAATACCGCAGAAAGTATTTTAGCCTTATTAAAAACTGACGTAATGGTGATCCAGCCTTAATAATACGTATATACCCAAGCAACTTGCTGAAACTCGTATATTCAGTTTGTTTGGGTACATAGTTGGTCAAACAAGCGAATTGGGATTATAAAACTAGCTCATGTCAGACAAACTACTACTCGTCGTGGCGGCTCTGACTTCGTTAACCTGGGGACTAACCGGTATTTTTATACGCTTATTGCCGCCGGTTTCACCTGTGTTAGTGGCATCACTTCGCTTGTTTGTCGCGTTATTAGTTACCTTGCCGTTTATTTTTCTGTTACAAAATCGCCAACATGGTTTCGCGCTTGTCTGTAAACGCCCTATCGCCTATGTACTTGCCTTACTGCTAGTTGCCTACTATTTGTTGGCAACTATAGCGTTTCAGGTGGCTCCGGTAGCCGAAGTTGCTTTACTGCTGAGTACGGCTCCTTTGTTTGTGCTGGCATTGCGTTGGATGTACGGTACAAAACCTGCTGTAGTGGAGGTAGTAGGCGCCTTGTTAGCCCTCAGCGGCATGATAGTTATTATGTCGCCTCAAATAATTAACAGTGGGCACTTATCCTGGCAACAGGTGCTTGGCGACATTGCGGCAATAATGGCAGCAATAATGACTGCGCTTTACGCTTTTTGGTTTAAAAAATTAGCTGAACAAGGCAAAGCACCCGAAGCAAGTGGCGTTGCATTATTAACCTTTGCCATGGGGAGTATTATATTGGCACTACTAGTTGCAACAACGGGTAAGATGGGGGATTTTTCTGAACTAGATAGTCGGTCGTGGTATTTGTTCATCGCTCTGGGTGTATTAAGTACGGCCATCCCTACTTTTGGATTTGCCCTTGCCTCTAAACGACTGCCTGCCATTATTACCGCCTGTATTTCGTTATTTATTCCTGTGTTTGCGGGGATTTTTGCTTTTTTGATCTTAGGTGAATATTTGAATCTACACTTTTTGCTAGGTTCGTTATTAGTAATAAGTGGGGTTATTTTGATAGTTCGTCAAGCTCATGTTAAAACCTCGAGGGATTAATCAAACTTAGATCAGCAACCAGACTGGCTATTAAAGAGAAGCCAGCTACTTTAAACATTGGATTAGTATTTAGTAATTAATCAACGGAGCTCGAAATGCCTGTCAAAGACATAGCCATCTTTAAAAGTACCCTGAATAATCGTCACTGGATGTCTTTGTTGGTGCTGTTGTTTTGTAGCGCATGCAGTCAAATAGACGCAGAAACTCAAGCAAAAATTGATTACTGGGATCAACAAGCAAATATTATGACCTTGCTTGGGCCGCAAAA
The DNA here is from genome assembly GCF_001565895.1 of Paraglaciecola hydrolytica. Taxonomy (GTDB): domain Bacteria; phylum Pseudomonadota; class Gammaproteobacteria; order Enterobacterales; family Alteromonadaceae; genus Paraglaciecola; species Paraglaciecola hydrolytica. The sequence continues at coordinate 466,836 of NZ_LSNE01000003.1, read as the reverse complement.
AGAAGAGGTTTTTGCTTGGGTTTATGCCATTGATCCCGATGCCAACTACTCAGGAACAAGCTTAATTGCTAAGCTTGAGACGCTAAGCAATAAAGATGCGCCGGATGATAAACGTTGCATCATTCTTTCGATAAAATTTGGTGAACGCGAACGTGTAGTACAACACAGAGTTTCGCTGAAAAAACGTTGTGACTAACTCGCTTAAAAACGTTGTGTCAACACACTTAAGCTATGTAAGGCGTTTCTGCAGATCCAAAGTAGGACCAAAAGAAGAAAATTCTTTACCTACATCAAGCATTACGATAAATTTCTGGCGTAAATTTTAATCCAAGTAGTATGGTGCAGTATGGGAAGACGTAACAAGTTCGACGGAAAAATGCTCCAAGAGCTGCGTAAAAAAACGCCATATTCGCAGCTTGAGTTAGCGCAAATTTTAGGCATTAGTCGCGAAACTGTATCGGCCATTGAAAACGAAAAGCCCGGCACTATTGACAATATTAGTATCGAGATAATCCGCAAATGGCACGAAGCCTGCCAAGGGCATATAGACGACACAACCGAATATAATTTTAAAGTACTGATTACTAAATTCTTTGGTTTTTAAACGTGTTGGTCAAACACCTTATAAACCCAGTAATCATCTTGTTGTTAACCATAACATGCATCATTTTAGGAATTTATAGTTACGGGGTACCACTTCTGTTTGATTGTGTAAGCACTGCCGCATTTGTTGTGATTGCTTTTACATTCCGCCATAACATCGATATAAAAACAGTTTGCATACTATTATTAATCGAAAACATCATCATTAATCTGGCGTTTTTAAGTTTAAATAATAATCTTATTTATACCGCCGCAGTATTTGCATTTACCGCGATTACCTTGTGGTATGTTCGAACAGACAAACTCGCCAAACCTATTGCGATATTGCTTGTTATCACCCTGTTGGCAGAAATTTATTGGTATCAAACAGATCATCCCGCTCCACAAATATATTTTTATTTTTTCAAAATAAGCCTGAGTCTGATAGTGCGTTTTTTACTGCTCTACCGACCACATGGCCTAAATTATTATCTAGACAGTGGCGCAAACATCCTGCGTTTAGACTGGTTTGTTTACAAAACCATATGGGTATCCTGTGTGATTGAATGCGCCATGATCTGTGAGTTTTTAATTCGCCACACGCTCAAAATAAACGCTCTATATATCTATTATTCGTACGAATACATCATGCATGCATTGGCCGTGTGGGTACTGTGGTTAGTGGTGCGTGAAGCGATAAAACTGCAACAACAAAGTCTCATTCAAGCCTAACAGAAGAAAAGCAATCATTACTGTGGTATTAGTAAAATGTGGAAACAAATCCACATTTAAATAACTAATATCGGAGTAAAAAAATGCAATTCACTAAAATAAAATGGTTATGTACCCTGATCACTGTCACTTTATTCGCTGTTTCTGGCTTGGCAAATGCTGCAACCAACGGCACTAAAACACCACCGTTAATGTCTACTAACGGCACTAAAACACCACCACTAATGTCTACCAATGGCACCAAAACACCGCCATTGATGTCGACCAATGGCACTAAAACACCACCACTAATGTCTACCAACGGTACCAAAACACCACCTTTAAGCTATTAAATCCGTATAGCAGTTGACGCTCTTTTTGCTGCGTCAACTGCTCCAAACCCTTAGATTTATTCAGCCACTATTAACTGGAGTATGGTAACTGAAGTATGGCTAAATATTGGTTGGTGTAAGCTACAACTCAGTCAATATATTGGGGCTTAGCGCGTGTTTGAGCTGGGACAGGTGCATTTTTAGCTGCTGAATAAGTGGAGCAGTGAGATAAGGATTACAGTCACCTTGTATAAATAATACTTCGAGTTGTTCACATGCTTCGATGGAGCCTAACAATGCACATTTTTTAATGTGCGGTTGAAAATCATTTAAATAGACCAGAGCACTATTTACGGTATTGTCAGCGAGGGCATCCAACATATCCTGAAAGCTATGTTCTGCCACATTAAGCAACTCATAAAGAGCATACAAAAATTGCTCAACGCTATTATGGTGATTAACAATGCCCTGCGGAATATCCACCTGCGGTAAGTTAGCGCATTGGCGGCTCAATAACAGTGCTTTTGGTAAGGTATAACTCAGCGCAATTTCATCATCTTGCAAGGCCGATTGTTCAATATCCGCAAATTTTTCGCTGACCAAATCAAAGCCAAAAGAACTCGCAGAGCCTCTTATTCTATGAGCAACTTCGCTGATCTGGGTTAAGTCTTTTTGTTGCCAAGCACTTTCAATTTTTTGTAATTGGATTAACAGCTCTTGCTGATAATCTCTGATCAAAACCAACATATCTTTTTGCTGTAAGTGACTTTGCGCGGCGCTATGTTTGCTTAAATACTTAGCCAACTTGGCAACAAAATGGTGGCGTGACAACGGCTTAGCCAAATGATCAGAAAAGCCCAATCGCAAATAATGTTGCACTTCATGTTTCATGTTATTAGCCGTAAGGGCAATAACTGGGGTGTGATTACCCGCCGCTCTGATTTGTTTTAACGCTTCGCAGCCATCTAGTTGTGGCATGTGAATATCCAACAGCAATAAATCAAATTGCTGATAAAACAGGGTATCAAGTACTTGTTGACCATTTTCTACTTCAGTCACGCTAATATTCATGCGTCTGAGTAAGATCGCAATCAGCTCTCTGTTACTCGGATGATCATCGGCCAACAACACTCGATTACCGGAAAAATCGGGCAAAGAAACGGTTTTAATGGTTTTGGTTGGAGTGGCCTGCCAAATTTCACTTACAGAACTGATCCACGGTGAGTTTTCTACCACATTCAAATCAATGTGTAAGGAAAAGGTGGAGCCTTTGCGTGGCACACTGTCAACTTGAATATCACCACCTAAACCACGAGCTAAACGTTGTGAGATACTTAAACCTAAACCCGTTCCCCCCTTACGTCGATTGATAGAACTATCGGCTTGAGCAAAGGGCTGAAACAATTGTTTAAGTTGGGTGGTTGAAATGCCCTCACCAGAATCTTTTACCTTGATGCTAAGTTGCCCATGTTCAATAGCCACTGACAAGCCAATAAAACCCTGCTCAGTAAACTTAAGTGCATTGTTGGTTAAGTTAAATAGGATCTGCCTCAAACGAGTTGGATCAGTATAAATTTGCGCGGGCAATGGGTATTGGTAGTCCAGATGAAAGGCCAACCCTTTGTCCCTCGCTCGTTTGCCTACCACTGATTCTATCTGCGCCAACACCGCAAAAAGTGGAGTTGGGATTGCTTCAAATTCGAGTTTATTTGCTTCAATTTTGCTGATATCAAGAATATCGTTGATCACAGCTAATAGATGGTTACCATTCTCAGCAATGATTTTGGTTACTCGTTCTTGCTCCGATTTATCAATATCACCCATCAATATGCCATCGGCATAACCTATGATAGAAGTAAGCGGAGTGCGTATTTCATGGCTCATCGTTGCCAAAAAACGTCCTTTAGCTAAATTGGCCTCGAGTAACTCACTGTTGGTTTGCTCTAGTTGCAGATTGGCTTGGGTTAACTCTTTAGTACGTTGCTCAACAGTGTGTTCTAGACTAGTGGTGAGATCAATATTTTTTAAATTAAGTAAACGCACCTGAGCGGCCAAAGCAAAGGCTAACAACAAACTATCAAGACTGTTGCCTATCAGACCAAGTAAATAAATATTGATGTTGAAGCCAGGTAAAATACCCAAATTCATCAAATTACCCACTGAGTTGGGCAGTAATACGGCCAGTAATGCCCAGATAAAATAACGTGCCGGTGTATAACCCTGTCGCCAAGCAGTTAATCCCGCATATAAACCAATAAACAACGCCGCCGAGGTCAAGATTGAGGCAAGATACAAACCAAGCCCTTGGTTATAAAAGGCGAATGGTAAAGCCAATAGTGAAGCGGCTGCGGTTATTTTAAATGCTAGGGTAGTACGAGGTGCTTGTTGCGCTGTTTTTAAAAACTGCATGTAAAAATAACATGAGAAAAACGCCCCAATGATATAACTGGGCATTAACCAAGACGTTGATGAGCCTAAGCCCATAAATTCGGGCAGGCCAAACACACTCGCCCAACCCAGGGTAAAAGCCAGTGTTGCTAAGGCATAGTGTAAATATTGGTATTGTTTTACCACCCAGAAGATAAATAAATTAAACACACCTAAGGCTAAGCAAATGCCCAAACACAACAAAATTAGTACTTTTTCCAGATTAAACTGCTGCACCAGTTGATGGTAGGGTTGCACTAGGATTTTTGTGGGTGCAAAAAAATAATCACTTTTAAAAACCAGCATAATGGTTTTGCTCTGCCCAGGTTTGATAGTTAACCTAGCGCCATAATGAAAGTCTTCTTGATTAATTACATCATGGCCAGATAACACCTTAGTTAATGCCTTGTTGGCATCAAAACTATGTATTTCAATATTGGCGATAACCGAGCCATAAGGATAAACAAACCACTCTGACTGTTGACTGTCGTTATAAATTTCAAAAATTGAAAGAAAGGCATCGCCAAACGTATTGGTTTTTTGATGGGGTGTTAAGCTGCCTAACCAAGCCGGTAAGTTTGCACTTAACTGAGGTATAGGTCGTTGATTTTCACTTAGTTTAAAATAACGCAGCTGTTGACTAATATCCTGTTGAGCAAATTCAGAGACATTAAATCGGACTATGGTTGTACTGGCCGCAAAACTCATCTGAGTCATGCCAGTAAACAAGATCAAAAGGCAACAATAAAGATATCGGATTAAGTTCAAGAATACTGCTGTGATATAGTAATGTTAGATATTTATCTGACTCTATCACAATATGTTCGCATAACAGTAGTTATGCTAAAGTCGGCAAGTCAAATTAAACCTTTTGTTCAAGATTGCTCTAAAACATTTAGTGTCGTTTTTACAATTTTGAATCGTTTACCTACTGAACGTTTTTCAAATTATGGTTTAAATTTATCGCCATCTTGAATACGAATAATCGAAACTAAAGTGAATATTGTAGATTACTAACAAATCCATCGGTTTTAGGTAATTTACAGAATGTGGTTACAAAAAATGGAATTGAATTATGTTTTTTAAGCAAAAAGTGGATTATTTACCTAACGAACACCTTGCAAATACCGCAGCCTTACAACGTGAGGTTCAATTAAAAAGACTGCAAGGTCAGAAATGGCAAATATTAGTAGGTACATTCTTTTTTATTTTTGTGTTGGCCAACATTTTTATATGGAGCCGACCTAGTCTTTATCAAAGCCAAGCAATTATGCAGTTTATGGCTGCTAATCCCTTAGATGAAAAAAATCCTAGTTTTCTACAACAATATTTAGAAGCAAATCAGCAGCGCCTCATGAGTGATAGTGTCATCGCAGGGCTAAGTGATAACTTATTGAAAAACCATCAAATAGACATTGATTTCCCTGATTTAATTAACATGCTTTCGATTAACGCCAGTAATTCAGGAAATGTGGTAACCATAGAAGCAAAAGGACAAAATAAGGAGCAACTTAAACCGGTAGTAGATACTTTGTTAGCTACTTATATTCAAAATTTGGAAGGTGAAAACCAAACTAATAATAGTGATGAAGTAAAGGTATTAACAGATAGGTTGCAGGAGCTTGAATTCAAAATAAATCAGCAGCGCACTAAGGTAGAAAGTTATGCCGCAGATAATCAAATCATTTCGCTCGTGCGGGATGAAAATCAAATACTCAGTAAAATAAAAAGCTTAAGTGCCAATCTTGATACTGCCGAAGCTGAAAACAACCAAGCCTTTGCTACTCTTGAAAGTTTACATCGTGCATTGAAGTCAGGTGAAGTGATCATCGATCCTACGGATAAAGCATCAATAAATGAAACTCGTACAAAACTACAATTGTTGAATGAAGAGTTAAAAGCTTTAAGTGATAAGTATACGGCAGAATATATGGCGAGAGATCCCTTAATAGTGGCAAAACAACAAGCACAAGAGGGGCTTGAAAACACGCTCGAACAACAAATTAAAAACAGCCAAGAAACCTATTTACAAGTCAGTCAACGCAATCTCGACACCACTACTAAAAAAGTATCTTTGACGCAAACTCAATTAATTGAACAACGGAAGCTTGCACAGCAATTTAATCAACAGTTAGATCAATATAAACGTTTAAGCACGGAACTTGACGACCTACAATTACAAAAACAAACTTTACATGCACAGTTAGTAGAAATAGAACTGGCTAAACCATTTGAAGTGAAAATAATGGTGCTCGAACCGGCGAGTCGAGCTGAATTTCCAATCGGCCCCGATTATTGGCGAGATACTTTTTTTGCCTTAATATTGGCCTCAATTTTATCTCTACTTGCACTGTTTATTTTCAGTTATATCGTCAGACCTCCTACTGAAAAAAATGACACTCCTAATATTGTTGTTGTGCCACAATATTCTTCTGCTGATCCAATGCTAATGGCAGAGCAACACTACAAATTAGAGCAGCAAAAAATGGCAGCCGCTACCCTTGGAATAGCTCAGTCCCCTTCATTGCGACTTCTAAGTATTAATGAAAGTAAAGCGCTATACGAAGCAGCGAATACTCAAGGTAAGTTGCTCATAGGCTTATTATTTTGTGGTGTTTCATTAGACGAAATTGAGAATATAAAAAAATCAGATTTTGCGATAACTGATGCTCAATTGTGTATAGATGGAGTATCTACTCGCAAACTCAATATTCCACAGGAGTTGGCAACCCTATTAGCCAAACAATGTGATAACCATACTGATAATCCATCGATATGGTCTAACACAATGAATATGAGCAATTTAAACGAACACATAATAAACACCGCTTATGATGCTGAGCTTGAATTACCTGACCTCATTTCGCTGGAGGTTATACGCCAAACCTATATTGCTTATCTGGTTGATCAAGGTGTACGTCTTAATGAGCTCGAATTAATCTGTGGCTATATTACTCCGTCAGCCTTGTCCCATTTCCGTCAGGCGAAAAAAGTAGCGAAATCTACACCATTGGAGCATGTTCAGACCATTTATCCATTTTTTACCGTTTAAGCGCCAACAAAACAATATGGCATCGAAACAACAACGTATTTGGCAAACTGTAATCTTAATACCTTCGGGAAAAGTGGCTTCTTACGGACAAATTGCGGATTTGGCCGGTCTACCTGGTCGCGCTAGATTAGTCGGTAAAGTGTTGGCGCAGGTACCCGATACACTTAATCTTCCGTGGTATAGAGTTCTTAGGTCAAACGGCCAGTTAGCTTTTCCAAAGGGCTCAGAGGAAGCTAAAACTCAAACTGGATTGTTACAACAAGATAACATTGTGGTACTTAATCATCGAGTAAAGCTAAAAGATTTCCAATGGCAACCAGATTTAGCTGAAATATTATGGAAATTAACCTTTTAAGTGAATAATATGAATGACTTGTTAATGTGACATTCGCAAACAATTTGTATTTATAGACAAACCATAATGTCTGATAGACCTAGAAGAGAAGTCAATTAGTGCTAAAAACCATCAGCATAGAAGAACTGCAAAAAGGCATGTTTGTTGATTCCATCGCGGCACAACAAGGTAATATGAAAATTACCAGTCGCGGCCGAGTTTCAAACGATAAGCAAATTACAAGTTTAAGAAAACAAGGCATCATGTCTCTTGTTATTGACTTAAGTAAACAACTGCCTGGGTCATCAGAACCTGCTCAAGAATTACCAACAGAAACAACGGTTAAGCCTCCTGCAGAAATATCTTTTGCGCAGGAAATTGCTGTCGCCGCAGCCTTACATACTAAAGGTAAGGCTATTCAAAAACGCATGTTTGATAGTGTGGCTAAAAGTTTGCCCTTGGATTTGGCGATCCCAGAAGAGTTTACCGGTAACTTAGTATCGTCCATTGACCGTAATCCTAATGCCTTGTTGTGCATGACAAAAATCCGGGAAAAAGATTCCTATTTGCTTGAGCATTCGCTGAATGTTGCCATCTTGCTGGCAAACTTTGCTAACCATGTGGAGTTAAGTGAAGAAGAAGTACAAGAATTAGCTCTGTCGGGTTTTTTACATGACATAGGTAAAATTAAGATCCCTGACTCCATCTTGCATAAACCAGGGAAACTGACTGATCAAGAGATGAACATCATGCGCGATCATGTTTATTTCGGCACAAAAGTACTGACGGAATTAGGCCTGCCCGAATCTATCATCAGAACAATAAGTGAGCACCACGAACGACTTGATGGTTATGGCTATCCTGAAGGAGCGAGAGGTGACGATATCAGTTTATTTGGGCGCATGATCGCCATCGTTGATACTTATGATGCCATCACTGCAGAGCGTTGTTATAAACCGGGCATGCCATCACAAAAAGCATTGCAAATTATCTTGCAGGACGCGCCCGATAAATACGATTTAGAGCTGGTGAAAAAGTTTATTAAGTGTATTGGAGTGTATCCGGTGGGTAGTTTAGTCAGGCTTAATAACGAAAAAATTGCCATGGTGATAAAACAACATCCAGTGCATTCAACCAAACCCTTGGTCAAAGTTTTTTATTCGGTCAGAGGTAGTCATTATCTCCCACCGACAGAAGTCGATCTGAGTAAAAGCAGTAACACTAAAATCGAAAAAGCAGTGGTCGCCAGTGAATACCGTTTGGATTTTAATAAATATTTTAGTGAATCAATCGCTATTTAGGCTACAACTGGCGCAAAGCCATTACTGTAAAGAGCTATGGTAGCAATTAATTAAACTCATCGGTTTTCTAGTTGTTTTAGGATTACGCTCACCTGATCGGCTGTCACGTCAGAAGGGCACACCCCTTTACTCACCAAGGCAACCCTTATACCTTCTGCATCACAACTTGAGAACTCAGCACTATTTTTTTGTAAATAACGGCTGAGTTGATTTTGCATATTTCGTGTTAAACAAGACATAATATCACCTTAAACTACAAGGAATTTCCTCAAACAACAGATAAACACTATCTGTAATAACTTCAGTAGTTGTTCAGCATAAATCGTTCCACTAAATAATATTGTATATTAACAATACCTTAAGTAATTTGGTGAAACTTAATATTTAGCTTATGTAAATTATTCCGACAATCCTTATGATTAATAAATTCGGACATCACTCAGCATCCTTACTACCTTTATCGGCATCAAAGCCAAAGAAGTAAACTTAGCGAAGGGTGGGCCCAAACATATGCTTAAGCCTTATAAATTTGATTGCCTGCTAGCCAAGTTTGCTTAACATCTAAATTTGCATTTAAGCTAAGCCAATCAGCAGCATAACCTGCTTTAATACGACCGAATGATTGATCTAATCCAAGAAACTTTGCTGGCGTTAAAGAGGCCATTTGTAGGGCCTGGGCCAATGGTATCCCTAAACTCTGGTGAGTATTACGTACCGCACTGGCCATATCTAAGGCAGAGCCAGCCAGAGTGCCTCCAGCAATGGTTAACTTGTCGCCTTGCCGTGTGATTTCCATATCTAAAAATGTTTCGGTGAGTTGTTCGCTGCCCACATGAGACATCGCATCAGTGACCAACATAATTTGCTCAGTACCTTTGCACTTAATCGCTAGTTTGCAACTTGCATGGCTGACATGATGATGATCAACGATCAATCCACAAAAAGCTTTGTCGTTTAACAAGGCGGTGCCAACCATACCTGCTTCACGACCCGTTAAGGGAGACATAGCATTATACAAATGCGTGAAACCAGTGGCACCGGCTTGTAGAGCTAGCTCTACTTGTTCGGCACTGGCATTAGAATGCCCTAAACACACCAAAACACCCCGTTTAACTAATTCGCTAATCACATCTGGGGATACATTTTCTGGCGCCAAAGTAACAATCACCTTGCCCATATCTTGGCGAGTAAACAGTGCCAGCTCTTTATCCGTGATTGAGCGAATATGGTTTTGTGGATGAATCCCTTTTTTAGGTTGACTTAAATGAGGCCCTTCAAAATGAATACCACAAACGCCAACTAATTTACTGGCAATCGCCTCAGCCATGGCATCCGCTGCTGCCAACATAGTTGCATAAGCGTCAGTGATCAGCGTAGGCAACATATTGGTCGTACCAAAAGCTTGATGAGCCTGTGACATGGTAACAAGGCTTGCAAGGCTGGGGCGGTTATTAAATAACACCCCACCGCCGCCATTCACTTGTACGTCAATATAACCTGGTACCAATAATCCATCGATATGATGTTCTGCTTGCTCAGCAGAGCCACTAGATAGTCCGATTATTTTTCCATCCAGCACTTCAATACACTGGTGTTGCCTGAATTCATCACCGTCAAATAGTTGAGCTGCGTAAAATGTCTGTTTCATCTTTTAATCACTTTTGCGTACTTGCTTTACAAAGTTTGAGTTACTTTTTTAAGCCCAGCAGGTTTGTCTGGGTCAAAGCCCATACTAAGGGCTATTTGTTCAACATCTAGATAAAAACGCTGCAAAATGGCTAAGGGCATACATCGTTTATGTAAGCCTGCAATATTGGAGCTTAACTGAATTAGCTGTGCTCCACGACTGGCTACATCTTTTATCATTAAGTTATGGGCATCGGTGGTTTCATCAGCCACAAAAACATCAACAATTGCCAAACGTTTTTCCACTAAGGTTACCGGACCATGTAAAAATTCAGCGCTGCTAAAAGCCTCGGCGTGCACTGCACAGACTTCTTTAAGTTTTAAGGCAATTTCGCGGCTAATAGCGTAACCAAAACCACGGCCAAGCACGACACAATGGGCTAGTTTAGCCACAAACTCACTGTTTAGTTGTTGTGGTTGTTTAATTACTTGCGCCAAAGCGTCAGGCAAAGCGACTAAAGCTTGTTTCAATTCGGTATCATTCTTCCAATAAGCAACCAATTGTAAAATAGCGCTTAAGGTTGCGAGATAGCTCTTGGTTGCTGCAACAGCTAATTCCTGTCCAGCCAATAATGGTAAGACTACGTCAGCAAGTTCAGCTAAAGGAGAGGTCGTATCGTTAACTAAAGCGACAGTTAAAGCGCCAGATGCTTTGGCCGAATTAGCTTGAGCTAGAATGTCATGACTGCGACCAGACTGGGAGATAATTAATACTAAGGCTTTATTCAATTTTAAATTTTGTTTAAAAATACTATTAACCGAAGGTGCCGATGAACTCACCGGTATGCCCATTTCGACTTCAATCAAATACTTAGCAAACACGCCAGCATGATCTGAAGAACCACGCCCTACGATATAAACTAATGCAGGATTAAACTCGCGGATTTTTGTCGCTAGGTTTTCACATATAGTCGCATTATTGAGTAATTGCTGAGCGATAACGCTGGGGGCTTGAGCTGCCTCTTGGGCCATAATACTGCTAGTCATTTTAGATTCTCACTGTGTTAAATTAGTTTTTGCTAACAAAATTGCACCGGCTTCAGGTGGTAATTTTGCATCACTTAGAATGGCTCGAACATCAGGAGCCAACCATGGAATTAATAAACTTGAAATACCGCCAATAATAGATATACGGGATGACGCCTGCTGCATTAAACATCTTGCTAACTGGCTGATATAGTTAGCACCATCACTTACTAATGTTATTGCTGCAGGTTGTTTATCTGTGGCCAAATTAAGTACTAGTGGAGCGAGTTGGGCAAAAAAAGCCGGTTTAGCATTAATGCTCATAGTGACTAGATCATAAGCCGTTTTACATTGCAAAACGTCTAATACACTTTGGGACAAAATGCATGGCGTTATAATGCCATCTAAAGCTTCAAGGCTATGAGTAACGGCCATTTTCCCTAACCAAGCACCGCTGCCTTTATCGCCGACTACAAAGCCATGACCGCCTATTTCAATACACTTGTTATTCACTATTGATGCGCCAGAGGACCCTGTCCCCGTAATGATAATGGCGCCATCTTCACCACTATGAGCACCTAAACAGGCGATATGTAAATCAGTGCTAATAACCTGACTCGCAAAGGGGTGTTTACGCGCCAGTAGCTCTTCTTTAACGTGAGGGAGATTTACACCCGCTAAGCCAATACCGGCATGGATTTGAGCATAAGAAATATTAAGATCGGCCACTTGACTAAGCAACATGTCGCAGGCCATATAGATGGAATGTAAGGTGCCATCGAGGTCCCGCGCGGCGTTTGCCGGACCTGCGATAGCCTCGACTAATAAAGTACCATTAGCATCTTCCAGACGGGCTTTACATTTAGTTCCACCGCCATCTATGCCAATAAAAAACTGTTGCTGAGCAGTCACTCACATCACTCCTGCATGTTGTAACAATAATATTTACTATTTTTGTCTGTATGTCATACAGTCTAACAATTAAATGACAGCGTTGTCATTACTTTTTTTAAGTAACAATGACTTAATTTTGTTGTGCCACTTAGTTAATGAAATCACTGCCTCTGCTGACTTTGAGCATTTTATTGTTTGTAGGTGTTTAAAAACACTGACACCGTTGTCATTATAAGTGGCCAAGTTATACTGCATCAGATCGATTTACTGTTTAAACACTTACATTTTTAATGTAGGTTTGTCGTTATCTAAATAAAACTGAAGTGGATAAAGTGTAGCGATAAAAGCTGATTTTATGATTATAAATCATATCGCTAAACTCACTTATTCACGTAAATTAGGAATACTACTGCATGCCACAATCCATAAAAAATATCGTCATTGTTGGTGGTGGCACAGCTGGATGGATGGCGGCAGCAAGTCTGGCTAAATATGCACAAGGTAAAAACCTGTCAGTGTGTTTAATTGAGTCCTCTCAAATCGGCACGGTTGGAGTAGGTGAGGCCACTATCCCTAACATTGTTGAGTTTAATCGCCAACTGGGTATTGATGAACAAGAACTCATCAAAGCGACTCAAGCTACCTTTAAACTTGGTATTCAGTTTGAAAATTGGCAGCAACAAGGCACACAATTTTTTCATCCTTTTGCTGATTTTGGACTGACAATAGACAATGTTGAATTCCATCAATACATTAACCGTCTCGTTGCTAACGGCGCTCAGTACAAGCTAGAAGACTATAGTTTTGCTTGTGTAATGGCAAAAAAAGGTAAATTTGCACAACCCCATCCCAATCCACCTTCGCCCTTAGCGGATTATTCCTACGCCTATCATTTTGATGCCAGTCTGTATGCTAAATATTTAAACAAGTTCTCTGTCAATTTAGGCGTAGTACATATAGATGCAAAAATTGAGCAGGTTAATTTGCAGTCTTGCAACGGCTTTATTAAGTCAGTCAGTTTGCAGGATGGCCGCGAGATTTCCGGCGATTTGTTTATCGACTGCTCGGGTTTTCAGGGTTTATTAATTGAACAAGCCCTGCATACTGGCTACGAAGATTGGAGCAAATGGTTGTTTTGTGACAGTGCGTACGCACTGCAAACCGAGCGAACAGGCGAGATTAACCCTTTTACGCGCTCGATAGCGCGCGAAGCAGGTTGGCAATGGGCTATTCCGCTACAGCATCGTATGGGTAACGGTTATATCTATAGCAGCCAATTTCAAGACGATGCCGATGCAAAAAATACTCTCCTCGCTAACGTCACTGGCAAGCCCTTAAATGAGCCGCGTAAACTGAGTTTCACACCCGGCCGGCGTAAACAGATATGGAACAAAAACTGTTTTGCCATCGGCCTTGCTAGTGGGTTTTTAGAGCCTCTTGAAAGTACTAGTATTTCCTTGGTGCAAACGGCTATTGCGAAATTACTGAGCTTTTTTCCGGATACTGAATTTAATCCTGCCGACATTGCCGAAGTGAACCGATTACACAACCGTGAGATGGAAAACATTCGAGATTTTTTAATCTTGCACTACAAACTATCCCAACGTAGTGACAGCGAGTTTTGGCGTCAATGTCAGGCAATGGAAATCCCTGACGCCCTCGCCCATAAAATGGCGCTCTATGAAAGTCGCGGGCATATCGTATTGTTGGATAATGAATCTTTTCAGTCTGCGAGCTGGTTGGCCATGTATAACGGCTTCAATTTTAAAGCTCGCCGTTACGACCCTCGAGCCGATGTCGTCACCTTAGCTGTACTCGAACAAAAGCTCGCTCAGATGCGTAACAACCTTGATGGAATTGCGAGTCAAAGCTTGAGTCACCAACAGTTTATTACTATGCACTGTCAGGCAGAGCCTTTATAACTTATTACTTGGTTTAGGTGCAGGGCAGTATTGCTGCAAAAATGCCTGATGTGTTGGCTGTTGTTGCACACATTGCATAATTGCTTGATGTCCGCGCTGTAGCGATACGTGGAGTTTGCCATAATCGAGGGCATCAAGGGTTGGATTGTAACGCTGCGGTTGCACGCCCATACCAGTGAAAATCGAGTACCAACTGTTGGGTTGAAATAACTCTTCTACCCCCGGAATTAAGCCTCCTGCCACAGAGAAAAACGCCAATTTTTGCTGCAAATTTGTTGGAATCGGCATGCTGGCACAGTGGCGCCAAAAAGGTGTATCGCTGCGCTGCGTAGTACAATAATGTAATACTAAAAAGTCTCGTATCTCTTGATAATCAAGTAATACACGGCGATTAAACTCATCAATCTGAATGGGATCTTGTTGGTTATCTGGAAACATGCGCACAAATAAAGCCAAGGTTTTTGAGACTAAATGAATCGCCGTTGATTCTAATGGCTCTAAAAATCCTTGAGCTAAGCCTAGAGCTAAACAGTTTCTATTCCACGGTTTTTTGCGAATTCCCGTTACAAAAGGGATCACCCTTGGCTCGGTTAATGTCGGACCCTCTACCGCACTTAGTAAAGTATCAATAGCCTCTTGGTCTGTGCAATATTTGTCACAATAGACATAACCATTTCCCGTACGATGTTGCAAAGGTATGCGCCATGTCCAGCCCGCATCACGCGCAGTAGCCACTGTATAAGGCGGTGGCGGCCCTACATTTTCTGTCTGTACAGTGACAGCTCGATTACAGGGTAGATACTCTGACCAATTTTCGTAACCCGACTTTAACGTTTGCTCAATTAACAAGCCCTGAAAACCTGAACAATCAATAAAAAAATCGCCAGTTAACACGTGGCCTGAGACTAAGCTTACGCTGTTGATATCACCACAGGGTTTACATTCAACTCGTTCAACCTTGCCCTCGATGCGAGTAACACCCAAGTTTTCAGCAAAGCGACGTAAATATTGTCCGACGAGAGCAGAATCAAGATGCAGCGCATATTGGGCATTGGCTAAAGGGGTATTCATGGCATTAAACGGCAAAAAAAAGCGCCCGTTTTCTGACAGCATTGCCTCAGGCGAGTGGGCCATTAAGGGCGTTGTATCACCTTCTGCTTGGGTTTTTAACCAACACTGATAAAAATCGTGACCGTCTATGCTGCGGCCAATGCTGCCAAAGGGATGAAAAAAGGCCTCGCCTTTTTGCCGCCAATCTTCAAATTTTATGCCCCATTTAAAGCTCGCTTGAGTGGCTTGTATAAAGTCAACTTCATCAATCCCTAAACTTTTAATGGCTGCCAAAAAAGGGGGGATGGTTGCTTCGCCCACACCGATAATGCCGATCTCTTCAGACTCCACTAGTTCAATCTTTAAGTCTGAATTTTTAAATATATTGCCAAGTGTTGCGGCAGCGATCCAACCCGCAGTGCCGCCACCAACAATGACTATTTTTTTTATGGGATCTTGAGTGGGTTGCATCACTTACATCCAAGCAGCCGTAGGATAAACATATTCACTTTAGTCTTTACTCGCATAAGCACAAAAACGGCTTAAAAACTCTACATGGGTGGGTACAGCATCGACCATTTTATTAATGCTAGCGCGCATGTTAGCTAAATTATTCAATAAATAATCGTTAGGCATATTATCAACTTGAGCAGAGTATGTTTCAGGCAAATAATCAAAACCAGCATAAATGGCTAACCAACTATCTGGGCCAAAAATCTCCCAAGGTTTGCGTTCAAGCGAACCCACTGCTTTAAAGATCTGCATTTTTTCTTGTAGCGAATCAGGTACAGACATCGCACGGCAATCCCGCCACATGGCCGAATCGCTGCGTTGATTAGCCTTATAATGCAAAATAATAAAGTCTCGCACTCGTTCGTATTCGCAAGCTGTCACCGTATTAAAACGTTCCACTTCATTTTGACTGTACTGCGCAGTGGGGAAAGACAAGATGATTTTTTCAATGGCGGTTTCGACTAAAGCGATACTGGTACTTTCGAGAGGCTCTAAAAATCCCGCTGCTAATCCCACAGCAATGCAATTTTTTTCCCAGGCTTTTTTGCGACGTCCTGGCGTAAACGAAAACTGCCGCGGTGTATGTAAAGCTTCGCCGGGTAAATGCTGGATCAGCGTTTGTAAGGCAGCTTCATCGCTCATATAACGACTACTATAAACGTGGCCATTACCAGTACGATGCTGCAAAGGGATTTGCCATTGCCAGCCTGCGCTGTGTGCCTTAGCAATTGTACGTGGGATAGGATTGGCAGTTGACTCAGTTTGCACCGCAAAAGCGCGGTCACAATACAACCACTCACTCCAGTCCTCATAGCCACACTTTAAGGTTTTATCAATTAACAAACCTGCAAAACCTGAGCAGTCAATAAACAAATCACCCGCGATACTTTGCCCATTCTCTAGCTGCAAACTGGCAATATTGCCATTATCTGGCAGGCATATTACTTCGGTTATTTTGCTGTCGACCAATCCAACTTGGTTTTTAAGCGCGTAGTTGCGCATCAGTTCGGCAAACAATCCGGCATCAAAATGCAAAGCCCAATCAAAGATTTGTAAGTTGGATTCGGGGGAGGGTGAGGGGAAACAAAACTTATTTTTTTGGGCTAAGTTAATGCCCAAAGAATAAGCGGCTAATTCACTGTTTTGGCCTAGTTGTCGTGTTTTGAGCCAATAATGATGAAAAGGTGTGTCTTTAACCGGTACGCCAAATAAACCAAAAGGGTGAATAAACGAACTACCTAGTGAATGCCAATCTTGAAACTCTATGCCTAGTTTACAGGTAGCATTAGTGGCGCGGATCACATCGATATCACTAAAGCCAAGTTTGGCGTAAAAACGTCTTAAGGTAGGGATCGTCGCTTCACCCACGCCAACCGTACCTAATTGAGATGATTCCACTAAGGTGATATTAACCGGCATGTGTTGAAAATGTTGGCTTAGCGCTGCGGCTGTCATCCAGCCTGCTGTGCCCCCTCCTACTATGACGATGGATGATATTTGTTGGTTAGATTTTGTCATTGAGTACGTAATCAACCTTATTTTTTGAATAGTGTTTATGCTAACTAAAATTTAACAGAGATACTGTTAAAAATACGGTAATCAATTTTACATCTAAAAAAAATCCGCCACACAAGTGCGGCGGATCGAAAGTAGTTAAGCTAAGCCTAACCAGTCACACAAAAGACCTTAAAAACTTACACGAGTACCTAGAGTCCAACGCGCTTCGTATTCATTTTGAAACGCTTTTTGGTCAGGGAATTCTAAATAAGTCTGTTGAATTTCTTTGGTTATGTTTGAACCGTTAATGTAAACACTAACGTTGTCGTTAACCGTATAGTTGAAGCTTAAATCAAGTTGCGAATAATCATCTTGATACAAAGACTGACCGCCTACGGCTGCGCCACCTTGAGTAATTAAACGTGGACTACGTGAGTTCCAAGCCAAACGAGCAGAAAAGTCTTCTTGTTCGTACCATACAACAAAGTTATACACATCTTTAGACATACCAACGAAGGGCAAGTCATCGCCTTTAACGTCTTTAGCTTCTTGCGAGCTGCTGCTGTATGTGTAGTTAGCATCAACACCTAAGTTAGCTAAGAAGTTAACATCAGTTAAATCGCTAAACGCTAATTTAGTGCCCACTTCAAAACCAGAAACATCACCACCTTCACCTTGTACTTGTGTAGTGAAAGGCCATGGACCACGACGGATACCATCTGGATCTGGCTCATCAACCATAATCGTTCCACTTTGAGTAAAGCTTTCGATATCGATTTTATAAGTAGAAACATAGGCCATTGTTGCCTCACCTACGTACCATTCGGCACTCAATGAGAAGTTATCTGAACGCCAAGGATTTAAACCTGGGTTACCTGACAAGTTACCACTATTAACACGTAAGCAGTTACAGTCACCTTCGATAGACATACCTACGGTTTTACCACCACCCCACGCTGCTAAGTTAAGAGCTTGCATGTTTTTAGAGTAAGCACCACGTAAAATGACGTCTTCACTGGCTTTAACTGCCACGTTTAATGAGGGCAAATAATCAGTATAAGAACGCTCAGTCACCGTATCACCAGTATCTGGACCTAAACCAGAGTGAGGTAAGTTAGCACCTACAGTGTTTTGTTTAACATAAAGGTCGGTATCGACTACCTTCATGCCAAAGTTACCGCTGACAATGCCAAACTCAAAGTTTGCTTGTGCAAAGGCAGTCACTTCGTTCAATTGCACGTCATAAGTCGCGCCACCGTTTTCAGTACGAGCCACATTACCAAAGGTATCTAGATGCCATTGACGTGGGTCACGGAAGTTTTCAGGGTCGATAGACCACACTCCAGGAATACCGCTTACGCCACCAAAGTTAGTTTGCCAAGACACCGTAGTATGTTCGTCTAAACGGGTAGGAGGTAATAAGGTGTAAGGCATCCAAGTACCAGCAGCAATAGTTGCGCCATCAAACTCAGTATCTACAGCTAAATACTCACCAGCAGCAGGATTGCCTTCACAACCGGCGGTATTGATATATTGGTCAACGGCTTTCCACTGAGCTATATCACAGCCATCACCAAACTCAGATGTATAGGTAAATTGGTCGTGGTCAACTAGACGTTCACTAGAACGAATACCAAAATCAACGCTGGTTATAAATTCGCTATCATCAAGTTGATAATTCCACTTTGTGCTGAAAGTATTGATTTCACCTGTGTCGTCAGTATTGCCTTCAGAAGAAAAAGCACCGATATGGTAAGAATCTAAGTCAGCCATATAAGCGGCAACAGAACGAGAACCTTTGCCACCATCAACCATCTGATCAAAACCACTGAATACCGGATGGGCACCTGAAGCGTCATAAGACAGGATAAATTGATCTTGAATTCCACCTGGCGCAAACTGCGCAAAACAGCCGCCATTAGCGCCCACAATGGCTTCTCCATTGGTACAATTTTCACCTTGTGAAAATTGGCCAGGGCCTGTTACCAAGGTGCCTGAATCGATGCTTAGCATGTCGCCTTCGCCATAACCATGACGCATAGTGGCTGTAGCTTTAGCACGAGTCATACGTACTTGACCGGTTAAAGCGCCGCCATTGTCATAATCTAACTGCAAATTGAAGTTTCTAGACTTTTCCTCATTAATGTTAACCTGAGTAAAAGACTGCATACGCCAAGATGTCATATCAAAAGCATTGACTCCACCCCACTGAGCACCATCAGCATCAGTAAAGGTATCACCTGTCCAGCCATTAGCAGTTGGGTAGGCGTAGTCATTGAATGTATACCAACGGTTGTTTTGTGAAAAACCACGACGGTTATTAAAACGTTCTTGGTCCGTGTAAAAATAATCAGCGGTTAACGTAAAACCTTCACCTAAATCTGCTTGAGCAGAAAATTGGAAAGCATTACGTTTGCGTTCTTCTGCTTTGTTGAAAGCAGCGAATCCTTGAGGAACAACGTGGCGTACTTCTTCACCACGAGGATTTGGTCCCCATGTAAAGTTATTGTTAGCCGCACCGATACCACCGTTTTCTGAAGTATCAAAATAACCGTTATAATCTGTGGCTAGGTTTACTTCCGTTTTTACTGCAGCAAATAAAACGCCCCATTTTTCAGCGTTATAGCTGATTAAACCGTTTAAAGTAGGGTCAGTTTCTTTACTGATTGAACCTTGAGTAACTTCAGCGCCGCCAGATAAAGTCAAACCTTCATCTAAGTCAAAGGGACGACGAGTTTTAAGATCAATAGAGCCTGAGATACCTGCTGCAGAATGTTTTGCTTCTGCAGATTTAAATACATCAACACCAGCAAATAACTGTGAAGGAAGATCACCGTAGTCAGCGCCAGAAGAATCAATTGTGGTAGCGCTAAGGAATACTTCACCGTTCATGGTGGTATCAACTTGTGGCAAACCACGAATTGCGACAGGACCACCTTCACCAGCAGTACGCTCAATCTGGATACCAGAAATACGTTGTAATGAATCAGCAATAGTAATGTCTGGTAATTTGCCGATATCTTCTGCTGCGATACCATCTACTTGAGACGTAGCAAAACGTTTAGCGTTGATACTGGCTACCGAACTACCACGAATACCACTAATTTGAATGACTTCAACAGCGCTTTCATCGGTTTGTGTTTCTTGTGCATAGGCGTTGCCAAAAGAAACTGAACCAACTGCAGTACCAACTACGCAGGCGAGTTTAATTCCTCGTGTAATTTTATTAATTCTGGACGTTTTCATAGTGTTCCCCGTGTCTATACTGACAGCGTTGTCATTTTGATTAGAAAATAATAGTTACGTAACCTATAGGGTTCATATTTTGAACAATACGGGCTAGAAACTAATTATAATTAAAATGACAACGCAGCATCTTTTGAACTTAGAATTGGTGACAGCGTTGTCATCAATCGATAAAGTACAATAACATAAAGCAATAATCAATAATAATTACAACTTTATAACAATTTTGGTTAAAAACGTCGGTAAGTAGTTGTACTTAGTGGTTTACGGCCATTATTCAATATTCGCGATCTGTTCTCTCATCTGTTCAATTAAGACTTTTAACTCAACAGCTGATTGGGTGATCTCAATATTGATGGATTTAGAGCCTAGGGTATTAGACTCACGATTAAACTCTTGCATCATAAAATCTAAACGACGCCCGACAGCACCGCCTTTTTTAAGGATATTACGAGTTTCGCCAACGTGGGATTTGAGGCGATCTAATTCTTCGGCTACATCAACTTTTTGCGCCAGCATGATCATTTCTTGCTCGATGCGTGTGGGATCTAAATCAATTTTGGCTTCTTCAAAACGATTAAGAATTTTCTCTTTTTGCCATTTGATGACTTCAGGCATGTGGACAATAACTTTTTCAACTTCGTGGCTGATGGCATCCAAACGTTGGGTGATTAAGTCTTTTAAATTGTTACCTTCGGTGGCACGACAAGTCATAAAGTCTTTTAAACTTAAGTCAAATTCGGCCAAAACCTCAGCTTGAATGGCATCCATATCGGCCTCTTCTGCAGAAATAACCCCTGGCCAACGTAGAACATCTAATGGGTTTACCCCTGTTGATTGGCCGTGTGATTGCACCCAATCTGCGGCATGCATGATTTGTTTAGCTAAAGCTTCGTTCAAGCTCAGCTTGCCAACCGCGGCTTCATTGGTCACAAACCGCAGCGAACATTCAACCTTACCACGCTGTAAGCTGGTACGAAAACGCTCACGTAATACCGGCTCCATACTTTTAAATTGTTCGGGTAATCTAAAGTAAGTTTCCAGAAAACGTTGGTTAACAGAGCGAATTTCCCATACTGCGGTACCCCAATCGGCTTTGCGTTCACGACGGGCAAAGGCTGTCATACTGTAAATCATGCATTTCTTCCTGCGGTTTTAGTCCTGCCATTATAACTATGTAGGATTAATGCGCGAGAAGGAAAACCTCCAAATCGCAGGTTTTGGCAACAAGCAAAACAATACAAGGCAAAAACTCACCCACTAAACGAGGTTTATGGTTATAATTCTGCCTCTTATTTTAATGGAGTTAAACATGCGTCCAAGCGGCAGAACAGCAAGCCAGATCCGTCCCGTTACTATTACCCGTCATTATACTTGTCATGCTGAAGGCTCAGTGTTGATTGAGTTTGGCAATACCAAAGTATTGTGCAATGCCTCGGTCACTGAAGGGGTACCGCGTTTTATGAAGGGCCAAGGTAAAGGCTGGGTTACTGCAGAATACAGTATGTTGCCCCGCGCTACTCACACTCGTTCTGAGCGTGAAGCCGCTAGAGGTAAACAAGGTGGACGTACTCTTGAAATTCAACGTTTGATTGCTCGCTCTCTTCGCGCGGCGGTTGACTTAAAAATGCTCGGTGAAAACACCATAGTTGTAGATTGTGATGTTATTCAAGCTGATGGTGGTACTCGTACCGCTTCAATTACCGGAGCCTGTGTGGCCTTAGCCGATGCACTAACTTGGATGCGCGCTAAAGGCATTATCAAAACCAATCCGATAAAACATATGATTGCCGCCTTATCAGTAGGCATTTATAAAGGCAATGCCATTGCTGATCTTGAATACATTGAAGATTCTGCGGCAGAAACAGATATGAACATCGTTATGACAGATACCGGTAAATTGATCGAAGTACAAGGTACTGCGGAAGCAGAACCTTTTAGCTTTGAAGAATTGCAAGATATGTTGGAACTAGCAAAACACGGTTTACGTGAATTGTTTGATGAGCAAAAACTAGCATTAAACTAATAAGTTCCATGATTGAATAGCTACATAAACGAATAGAGACAAAAATACCGCAGTAGGAGTTGGGATGTACGATTATCAGCGCGAATTTATTGAATTTGCTTTGGCGCGCAATGTATTAAAGTTTGGGCAGTTTACCCTTAAATCAGGGCGCACTAGCCCCTATTTTTTTAATGCCGGTTTATTTAATACCGGTGGTGACTTGGCCAAATTAGGCCAGTTTTATGCTCAAGCTCTGCAGCGTTCTGCTATTGAATATGACGTATTATTTGGCCCTGCCTATAAAGGCATTCCGATTGCGACCACCACTGCTGTCGCCCTAGCCGATAAACATGGGGTAGATAAACCTTATTGTTTTAATCGCAAAGAAGCCAAAACCCACGGCGAAGGCGGTAATTTAGTGGGTAGCCCACTGGCAGGTAAAATTATGTTAGTGGATGATGTGATTACTGCTGGTACGGCGATCCGCGAATCTATGCAATTAATAGCAGCCAACAATGCTCAGTTAGCGGGAGTCTTGATCGCCCTTGACCGTCAAGAACGTGGGCAAGGTGAATTGTCTGCAATCCAAGAAGTAGAGCGGGATTTTAATACTAAAGTGGTTAGCATAATCAGTTTAGGTGAGCTGATAAATTACCTAACTGATCGTGATGACATGGCCGAACATCTGGCCAACATAAAACAATATCGCGCAACTTACGGGATATAACACCGAGTGTCAGTGACCACAGATGCATTTGAGCAAACAGATCATCAACTAAATGCTTTAGGCTTGCGCTGTCCTGAGCCAGTAATGATGGTGCGTTTGAAAATTCGTGAAATGGACATTGGTGAAACGTTGTTAGTCACCGCAGATGACCACTCTACCACGCGTGACATACCAAGTTTTTGCCGTTTTATGGATCATCAGTTGGTTGCGAGTGATGCGGTGCAAAGCCCCTATCGTTATGTCATTAAAAAAGGTCGCTAAGCGACCTTTTTTGATTGGCCTTGACGCTTAATCAAAAATACAAACAACACACATATGAGCGGCACAGTGGAGTTATCAAAACCTGACCGACTGTAATAAGAGTTTCAGTAGTGCGTTTTTATCTTGCCGATTTTGGCAGTGTAGATCTTCAGCACACAATTTGTGCTGTTCCAGTAATTTAGCTAAAACAGATGTGCGTATCTGAATTTCAATAAAATTTTCCTGTTCGTTTTTAATCGGGGAAAAATTCGACATGAGCTCAAGCAATCTGCATCAATGACTCAAACGTGAGTCGTTGCTGTTCAAGTAAAGGTCTTGTTTAAACTGCTCACCTCTTGCCAATGCTTTGATACAGTCCCTGATGCAGTCCTGAATTACTGGTTGTTGGTAACACAGGGTATGTTCTGGCACTAATCTTTGCTGGGCATTACGCAATACTTCACTGCTGTTGGCGTGCTCCCCCGCTTTATGCCAAGTGTCGGCCAATAAAATGGCACAAGAAGTGAAATTAATTACGCATGTGGCTTTATCTCTGGCTTGTAAAGTCAAGACTATTTCTGCTGTTTCATAAGCACAGCCCACGTAAGGCAAAGCTTGTTGCCATAAACCTTGTTCGCGGTACCACTGCCCAGTGTCTTGAGTATCGGCAAAATGGGCATTAGCGGCAGCAGGATTACTCTGTAACCACTGCCTGTGATTGGCGCATAAAAAACGGTGTGTCATTATAATTCTCCTTGATTAAAATCAAGTTAATACAAATGAGAATTATTATCAACAACTATGGTGGTTTATTTTTCACCACTTTTAAAACGTATTAGCCACAACGACCTAAGCTAAAATTCTGGTCTGCACTGGTGACCATCAAATGAGGCTCCCCCTTTATCAATTGTTCAGAACCTAATTCTGCCAGCTGATAAAATACGTTTTGATGTAATCTTGCCCATAAATTACGACGCACCAAGGCATAAGGTAATAGGTCACCTGTCACTTTATCAAGCATGAGTTGAATGGGATTTTGACTACTAACAACAAAACTATCGTCAAGGTTAGTGGTAAAGATGAGATCTTGTTGTTTTTGTTGCCATTGGGTAATTAAAAATGGGGAATCAACAACCTGAATCCCCACTTTTTCTACCGGCGTTAATAGAAAATATTGTTCGGCCTCACGTTTTAATACGCTGGCAAACAATTTCACTAAGGCAATCCGTCCAATGGGAGTGCCCATATAATGCCAACTGCCATCATGTTTAATGATGAGGTCAATATCACCGCAAAATGGCGGATCCCAGCTTTCAATGGGTGGTAAAGCGTTTTTGTGCTGAGCCCCTTTTGGCTGCGGTATCGCGCCTTGTAGTTTATTTAAATCAAAGTTGGCCATTACAAGGCCTCTTTAATCTCTCTTAACTTAGCTTTAATACGGCGCATATTCTCCGGCCCAGTGCGTAACAACTGTTTTTGTGGCGCAGACAAAGACTCAAGCTGCGGATCAGCAAACTTAAACATAACGCTATCTGTATACACTTCTACTGGCATGGGGATTTCAGGTGTATCTAACAAAATATCGATAGCCTGTTTTAGTTTTCCATTAAAAGTAGCGGAAGGGCTACTGATTTCGGCAAAAATATCATCAATAGCGGGTTTATATTCTGCATACAGTTGCAACAAAGACTGGGTTTCGAGCGAAGCAAGCACGTCAACATAAGGGCTATAACGTTTGAAACTTGCAGGATCTATCCATTGTTTATCTGCTTGTTGATAAGTACGAAAAGGTTTATCTAGCGGCACCAAGACTCGGTTATTACCTGATATTTCTTCTTCGGCGAGATTATTGGTCATCACCACAAAACGTTCTAACAAGGCATCATCAATGATAAGACGGGCAAAAGAGTCGTAATCTGATAACTGTAATAGTTTGGTTTTGACCGTACCATCGCTAGTATCTAAAGGTTGTGGTGCAACTTCGGGTATAGGTTGAGGCTTAGCCTCTGTATTATTTTCAGTCTCATCTAACAGGGTGGTTTCAAGCGGCTCATCAATAATCGGCTCTACCGTTTCAGGTACAACCATTGGTGGAACCTCCGCTACCACTGACAGTGGTTCTGGCTCTGAAGGCCAAAAGATAAGAGCTGCGAGCACAACCAGCACAACAGCCCCAATCGTAAAATGCGGTACTAAAGACTTATTGTTTTCTTCGCTCATAACAACTCCTTGCAAAATTAACTAGAGCCAAATTGAAACCTTAGCCTACTTAAAATCTGGCTAAAATGATATGGCAAGTTATTAAAGGTTTGGTTCCCTACTAAAAAATTTATGTCACATAAGAGATTTAATAGGCAATTCTGGATCTTATATGTCACGAAGAATAGACTGCTATCTGACAGCAAAGATTGGTTTAAGGTTCTGGCAACAGAAACTAGGTGTATCCATGAGTTTAATTTTATATGCAATACCCTTATTTTTTATACTGATAGCAATAGAATTAGTATTAGAGAAAGTTCGAAAAACCGACTATTACCGTACTAATGATGCCATCAATAGTTTGAGTGCCGGTGTACTTAGCCGCATGATTGACATTGTTAAAGCGCTGATCCCCTTAACACTCTATGTATTTATCCATGAAAATTTTGCCCTTTTTCAACTCGCTGACTCGGCCTTAGTTTGGATAATTGCTTTTGTTTTATACGATTTTTGTTATTACTGGAATCATCGTTTAGGCCATGAAATGAGCCTTTTGTGGGCAGCCCATGTCGTGCACCACTCAAGTGAAGAATACAACCTCACCACGGCTTTACGTCAATCAAGCAGTAGTATTTTTAGTTGGGTGTTTTACTTGCCACTGGCCTTGTTAGGCATTGACCCGCTTGTGTTGATTTCGGTGGGCTCACTGAATTTAATTTATCAATTTTGGGTGCATACTCGACATGTAAGCAAACTTGGTTGGTTTGAATGGATATTTGTCAGCCCCTCGAATCATCGAGTGCATCATGCCCAAAACCGTATATACATAGACCGCAATTATGGTGGTGTGTTTATTATTTGGGATAGGTTGTTTGGATCGTTTCAAGAAGAACTTGATGAAGAGCCTGTGATTTTTGGCCTGCGTACATCATTAAAAAGTTGGAATCCACTTTATGCTAACGTTCAGGTTTATAAGCAGCTTTGTTTGGATAGCTGGCATACCAAAAACTGGGGCGATAAATGTCGGGTATGGTTGGGTCGCACTGGCTGGCGCCCTAGCGATGTTACAGAGACTCACCCGATAACAAAAACGGATTTAACCCAGTTTGAAAAATTTGATATTCCTTTAACAACAAGTAGCAAGTTGTATTGTTTGCTACAACATAGCTTAACCACTTTTATCGCTTTGTTATTGATGCTTAATATTAATAATTTGCTTATTTACCAACAAGTCGCTTTGGTGTTATGGGTACTTTATGCCAGCTACAGCACTGGTACAATGCTTGAAAAACGTAGTTTCGCACCTTGGTTGGAATGGCTTAAACACTTAAGTCTATTAGCAGCTATGCTATTTTTGTCATTACCTACTTGGCTAGATTACAGTCTTTTAGTCGCGCTAATTGCAAGTGGATTAGGGCTATTATTACTGCACAAAGCTTCAAAGCAAGTACTAGAAGTAGCAGAAAACAGTATCGAGACCATCTAAATCTCGACTATAACGGAGAACATAATCATGCAAAAAATGCTATTAGTACTGGGAGTTTCACTCATGCTTAGCGCTTGTGATAACAATGAAGTAGGTGATATTTCCCTAGGTTTATTTACCACTCAGGATATTAAACTCAATATATTAGTTGATCCCATTGTTACTGGCGTAACCTGCCACGTGGCCAGTATCGAAGCAGATTTAAGTTTTTCCGATCCCTCTGACAGTTCGATTGCGTGTCGGCAAACCGGTGAAATTACCGCTGAGATGATAAGTGCAATTGATATGTCGCAAGCTGGTGAGGTGGTCTTTAAAAAGTCAAAAAGCGTATTTTTTAAGAATATGAAGATTAGACGAATCTTTGATCCCCGTTCACAAACCTTGATGTATGTGTCTTATTCTACCAAAGAAACTTCAGGTAGCTTTAAACATAGTTTATCGACAGTCCCTTTATGGGGTACCAAGGCTTATAAACAGCCTGTTGAAACCCACTAACTCCTTGATAGCTAACAAGGAGTTACAAGATGAATGTTAAGTATTAAAGGTGACTTTAAGTAACTTTACCGAATCGCTAAAGGTCAGGGTTTGTAGATCGCCCTTGCCTTCGATATTGATGGTATTGACTTGCAAGGGCCTGATATCGCGCAGGGCATAGTTACGCACTACCATATTGGCTAATTTGGCGGGTTACTCGGTTTCTTGATAAACCCAGAAAAACTTGCGTTTGCTTCGTACCCAACCATTTTTAATGGTAAAGGCTGGTTATCACCGCTAAACAAATAAAAACCTTGGTTAAGGTAATCACTAAACTGAGTTTGAGTCTCTCTTCAATCCAGAATATCCGTGTCTTTACCAAAGATTCCGCTTTTGGTATGCAACCACAAAGATATCTTAGATATGGTAAAATCGACCAAGTTAAACCCATAAAATACGCCATAGCTTATAACTACAAAGGCTTGTGAAATAAACGGATTGTCGTAATCTCATGCAGGTTGAAAATTCAGGAGAGAGTAATGGCTGGCTTTGTGTGGAAACGTGCTGTAATTAAAGTAGGAAGCAGTTTGATTGCGCCAGACAATCAATGCAGCACCTTATATTTAAGCGCTATTGCAAAATTTATTTGCAGCAGTCGCCAACAAGGTAAAGAAGTCATTTTAGTCTCGTCGGGCAGTGTGGCTGCCGGCCGCAGTAAAATCGCCCATAAACATCGCCCTTCTATCGCTGAAAAGCAGGCCATGGCCGCGATTGGACAAACTCACATGATGGCCAACTGGGCCTCTCTTTTTGACTTTGATTGTGCACAAATATTGCTCACTGCCGACGATTTACATAACCGCACTCGGTACGTTAATATTAAGAATACCCTGCGAGAACTCTTGAAAAACAAGGCTTTGCCCATAGTTAATGAGAACGATACTGTGGCAACAGCCGAGCTAAAAGTTGGCGATAATGATAACCTAGCAGCTTATACGGCTTTAGTTGCACAAGCTGACACGCTGATAATTTGTTCGGATATTGATGGTTTATTTGATGCCGATCCACGCACTAACCCACAAGCTAAGTTGATCAGTGAGGTGCGCGAAATTACGCCGCAAATTCATCAGTTGGCTGGTGGCGCAGGTAGTGCAGTCGGTACTGGTGGCATGCAAACCAAAATTCAGGCCGCTGAAAAATGTGTAAAAAGTGGCATTCAAACACTCATCGTGAATGGTCGTGATGCTAAGGTATTTGATAGTTTAGCCGCAGGCCAATTAACCGGAACCCTTTTTGTTCCCACTGAAAACCGTGAACGTGCCCGAGATGCTTGGCTTAAACATAGTTTAAAAACCAAGGGCAGTATCATTATCGATGAAGGGGCCAAACGGGCCTTGTTAGAAAAAGGCGCTTCGCTGTTACCCTCAGGAATCACGGCTGTGGCAGGTAACTTTGTGGCTGGCGAAGCGGTTAATATTGAGTGCAATCAAACAGTGATTGCCAAGGGACTGGTATTATACAACGCCAGTGATTTAGTCAGTATTAAAGGTCTTAAAAGCAATTTAATTGAGGCAACTCTGGGTTATTCGGTCGGTGAAGCCGCCGTACACCGCGATGATTTAGTGTTGCTCTAAGAGACAAAGACGTAAACAGTTTTTGTCTCACCAATCGATCCTGTTTTATACAAGATCAAATATAAGGAATATCTATGTCATTTTCTATTTCTCAGGCTGCCGCTCAAGCGCAAAAAGCAGCCCGTCAAGTCGCCAATCTTTCTTCCGTGCAAAAAAACACGCTGCTGACTGACATCGCCAATTCACTCTTAGAACAGACTCCCAGCATACTTGCAGCCAACAAAATAGACCTGGATGAGGGTAAAAAGAATGGCTTAGATGCAGCGATGTTAGATCGCTTAAGTCTTGATCCACAAAGCATTAAAGGCATAGCCAATGCGGTCTTAGAAATCGCCGCACAAGTTGATCCAGTCGGTTCTATCTCTAATATTCAGCGTATGGCCAGTGGTATTCAAGTTGGCAAAATGCGTATCCCTTTGGGCGTCATCGCGATGATTTATGAGTCACGTCCTAATGTGACTATCGATGCTGCAGCCCTGTGTTTAAAAGCCGGAAATGCAGTGATCTTACGTGGTGGCAAAGAGGCACTGCATTCTAATTTAGCTTTATCTGAATCCATTAAACTGGCGCTTAAAAAACACAATATCGACCCAGCTGCTGTTGTAGTAGTGCCTGATACCGACCGTAAAGTGATGAACGAGTTGATGACACTTAATCAATATGTCGACTTGATTATCCCTCGTGGTGGCGAAGGTTTAATTCGTTTTGTTAGTGAAAACAGCCGTATTCCTGTGATCCAACATTTTAAAGGCGTGTGCCATTTATATGTGGACAGTGCCGCAGACGAAACTAAAGCCCTAAACTTGTTAGAAAATGGCAAAACCCAGCGCACCAGTGCCTGTAATTCTCTGGAAACCTTGTTAGTCCATAAAGACATTGCTGCAACTTATTTACCTAAAGCCGCCGCTTTACTAGCAAAACACCAAGTCAAAATACATGCTTGTGAACAAAGTATTGGCTATTTTGAAAACGCCACTGCCGCCACAGAAGACGATTGGCATGCAGAATACCTTGCGATGGAAATAGCCATCCGCGTGGTAGACGATTATGAACAAGCGGTTGAGCATATTGAAAATTATGGCTCTGGTCATACCGAAGTGATCGCTACTCAGGATTATTCAAAAGCGCAGGCGTTTATCCGCCGCATCAATTCAGCCGTGGTCATGGCTAATGCCTCTTCGCGTTTTTCTGATGGTGGTGAGTTAGGCCTTGGCGCTGAAATTGGTATTTCTACCAGCAAACTGCATGCTTATGGGCCTATGGGGGCTGAATCATTGACCACTGAGAAGTTTATTGTCTTGGGTGAAGGTGAAGTACGCAGTTAAGTTAGGCTAAGCTTAATGTCCAAACAACATTACCTGTTTGACTGGGGTGATACCTTGATGGTGGATTTTCCCAATCAAACAGGGCCAATGTGTGATTGGCCGCATATCGAAATAGTACCCGGCGCAGTAGAGTGTTTGCGCCGTTTAAGTCTTAATGCAACATGTCATTTAGCCACCAATGCCCGCGACTCCAACCTCGAACAAATTCGTTTAGCCCTGCAAAGAGCAGGTTTAAGCCAATATCTAAACAATATTTTTTGCTATCGCACTGTAGGATACGACAAATCTGAGCCGGCTTTTTATAAGCACATTGTTGATGAATTAAAAGTCGAAGCTCAACACATTATTATGGTGGGTGACTCGTTAGCTAAGGACATTTATCCCGCATTAGCTCAAGGTTTACATGCCATTTGGTATAATCCACAGCAGCTAAAGCCACCTGAGCACGTTGTAGCCATAAACCATCTTGCAGAACTTATTGTTTAACGGGTATTAATTGATGAATATTGGTATCTATATACACGAGTATTACCAAGAGTTTGATATTGAACTGTGTATAAATGACCTTAGCCAAGACTTATTAAACAAGCCCTTACCTAGTGATTACCAGTTGTTTTTTGTATTTAAAAATTGCACTACATTAATAAGCTCACAGCAAAAGTTGCAGGTATTTGATTTACACCAACACCCTGTTATCGATGTCTTGGTGGTGGTTAAAGAGTCTATCTATAATCCCTTCCACGAACTTGAGTTGACCACTGTTGCTTGGTTGCAAAAAACAGCTCAAAAAGCCTTGCTAGTTAGCACTTTGTTTTTTGCCACCCAGTTGCTCGATCATCTAGCTATTTTCACTAATCTTAAGATGTTAAAACCCAGTCAAAAACGGCGTTACACAGCAAGCACCATTAAACCTAAACGACCGCTTAATAACCGTTTAAAAAGTGAATTAATCGCCTCTACCAAGCAACCTTTACCAGAGGCCATACTTGCCTGTATACATATTTTGCATAAACTCGCAGCAAACCAACTCATGGCACAAAATAGCAAACAATTGCAGTTTGATTTGTAGTTTATAAACTCAGTACGTTTAACTTAATAACAAGGTAACTTAGGACGACATCAGATGAAAAATACAATTAGTGGTAGTTGTTTATGTGGCGCAGTTACATTTACCCTGAACAATACTTTTAAACGTTTTTATCTATGCCATTGTAAACAATGTCAAAAAATTTCGGGCTCGGCCCATGTGGCTAATCTGTTCACCGATCCGGATAATATTCAATGGACCAGTGGTGCTGAGCTTACCAAACGTTTTGAATACCCTGATCGCAATTTTACCAAGGTATTCTGCACCCAATGCGGCTGTGGTTTACCCTTTTTAAATAAAAGTGGTAAGGCGCTGATTGTGCCAGCGGGTAGCTTAGATGGAGAGCCCAACATTCAACCGAGTGATAATATATTTTGGAGCGAACGCCCTGCTTGGTATGACACAGGTGTCGAGGCGAAACATTGTGCAGGTTTTCCAGAATAATCTGCAGGCCTGAAATTAATTTTAAACCGGACAATTAGGAAGACAACATGCGATTCAACTTTAGTACTACCTTGGATTGGTTTATGGCCTTGTTGGCGCTGCTGGCTAGCTTTGCGGTACTGCAAACCTTTATCATCGGCCAACACTACATTATTCCTAGCGTCATTTTGGTAATGGCAGTGATATTTGGTAATTTAGCTTGGTTTGCTTTACACCAGGCTAGATGGGCTAAGTTGATTAATTTCTGGTGCGGATTTTTGCTAACAGCCCATTGCTTTTTTGCATTATTTTGGTCGGTAAAATATCGCAGTCTGTTAGCTGAACAGTTTGAATTGGTGTTTGTGCCACTTACTTTTGTATTGTTTGTACTAACTTGTTTATACGCTAAAAATAATAAACTCTTTATAAAATCCTAATCTTGAATAAAAAAGGGATGCTGACTTGCGTCACATCCCTTTTTTCTTACTCTTTCTGCAGCCTATTTTTTCACAAAAACCTTGCCGCCTTTCATTACAAAATCCACATCCAATAATTGTTTGATATCATCCAAGGGCGAGCCATCAGTGGCAATAATATCGGCTTGTTTACCGACTTCTATGCTACCTATACTCTTGCTCATGCCCAATAAGTCTGCGCCATTCACAGTCGCCGACTTAATGACATCCATAGGACTCATGCCTGCCTCTACCATAAGAACAGCTTCATAGGCGTTAGTGCCGTGCTGAGAAACACCACTGTCAGTCCCAAAAGCGATGTTAACTCCGGCTTTGTATGAGCGCCCTAAATTACCTTGCATATCACCACCGACTTTAATGGCTTTTTCTTTGATTGCTGGGCTCATAAAATCAGAATTTTTAGCCATTTCTACTACGGTATGCCCAGCTAAAAGCGTAGGTACTAAATAGGCGCCGGTTTTTTTAAACAACTTAATGGCTTTGTCGCCGGCATAACTACCGTGTTCAATACTGTCCACACCAGCTTCAAGTGCAGCAATAATCCCGTCCTCTTGGTGAGCATGGCTGGCTACTTTACGGCCCATACGTTTAGCGGCTAACACCACTTCTTTTAACTCGTCCATTTCCATTTGTTGACCCGTGCCGGTGGCACGATCAGTCAAAACCCCACCTGTCGAGGTGATCTTAATTAAATCGGCGCCGTATTTAATGGCATCGCGAGTAGCACGGCGACAATCATAAGGGCCATCACAGATAGTGGGGCTGGTATAAAGCTCCATAAGATCGGGTTTAAGCCCACTTACATCAGCATGGCCACCGGTAATACCAACACCACCAGCGGCAACTATACGTGGGCCATCTACCCAGCCGTTATTGATCGCATCACGCATGGCGTACATTTCTTGGCTCATGGAGCCTACATCACGCACTGTGGTAAAACCTGCTTTTAAGGTGCGCATAGCAAACATCAGTGAGCGCATTTCGACCAATTGGTCAGACATTTTTAAGTTTTCGCTGTCATTTTTAGGACCAAGCTCAAACTGTAAATGCACGTGCATGTCCATCAAACCGGGCATAACAAAGCGATTTTTTAGATCGATGTATTCAGCATCTTCCCCATATTTAGCAGGATCCTGATAACCATCCACAATGACGGAGATAACATCATCCTTTAATACCACTGTTTGCTCAGATTTAACCGCTTTACCCGGTACGGCTAATAAATTGCCAATGTGCAATACCTTGGTATTAGCTAATAAAGCGGGGCTGAATACACAGCCAGCGATGATCGCAGCTAGGGTGCTGCTTTTAAGATTAA
This sequence comes from Paraglaciecola hydrolytica, assembly GCF_001565895.1. Taxonomy (GTDB): domain Bacteria; phylum Pseudomonadota; class Gammaproteobacteria; order Enterobacterales; family Alteromonadaceae; genus Paraglaciecola; species Paraglaciecola hydrolytica. The sequence continues at coordinate 432,929 of NZ_LSNE01000003.1, read as the reverse complement.
ACATGTCGTTTCCTTGTTTTTATGTTTTTACGCTGAAAAAGCTTAACCCTCAGCGCTTTGTTTAACCATAGCGTAATAAAACTGAATAGCCTGCAAATAGTCTTTGACACTAATCTGTTCATTCACACCATGAAACTGTTTTAAAGTAGTAGGATTTAAACTCACCATCATAAAACGATAGATATTTTTAGATAGAGCTTGAAAATGTCTTGAATCTGTTGCCCCTTGAACTAGGTAAGGACTAACTAACACGTTATCATCTAAACGCCTGATAGTGCTCTCTATTAACTCAAATCCTAAGGCATTAGTAGGTGAAAGGGCCGACGCTTCATTGGCCAAGTGTGCTTCTATTTGCACCAAAGGATTATCAATTACCTTGATCAAATGAGCGCGAATACTGGCAATAGTATCACCGGGCAAAATTCTAAAATTCACCACGGCACTTGCCACTGTGGGTAATACATTGGATTTATTACTACCTTGCAACATTGTCACCGCTGTCGTGGTACGCATGCTTGCCGCGGAGCTAGGTTTGGCCAGTAATGCCTGTTCTACTACGGGTGATAACAGCCACAAATTAGCTAAAGGCAGGCGGCTATTCAGAGGCATGGCAAAACCAATTTTTTCAAACATCATAGCAAAAAAATCAAGTTTGGCTGTAAAGGGATGATTTTCTATGTCTACTACCGCCTGCGCTATGATACCCGCCGCAGTGTGATCCGGTGGTTGTGATGAGTGACCACCTTCACCCTTGACGCTAAGATGAAAATTAACAAAACCCTTTTCAGCCACACCGACCAGAGCCACAGGTTGTGGAGCGCCGGGTACTATACCGTCAGTGACTACACCACCTTCATCAAGGATAAATTCAAACTGAATGTTTTGTTGGGCAAAGTGTTCAGCAATCGCTTTGGCGCCATCTCCACCGGCCTCTTCATCATGACCAAAGGCAAAATAGATACTGCGCTGAGGTTGATGACCTTGAGCCAAATACAGCTCCATGGATTCCATTAACGCCAGCACACTCACTTTGTCGTCAATGGTGCCACGTCCCCAAATAACACCGTCTTTGACCGCACCGCTAAAAGGTTCTTGTTGCCAATCGGCTAAGCTGGCTTCTTCGATGGGCACCACATCCATATGACCCATAAACAAAGCAGGTTTAAGCGCGGTGTTTTGACCTACCAAGTGATACACCACACTGTAGTCAGCGATGCGGGTTTGCTGAGTATATTGGCTGACTAACGGGAATGACTTAGCCAAATGGGCATGAAAATCACTAAAAGCCTGATGGTCAAACTGGCTGCGATCATCATAGGAAATGGTCGGGATCTGGATAGCCTGACTAAAACGAGAGACGACCTGACTTTCATCAAGTTCCTGAGGAACAAGCGCCTCAGTTACCTGAAACTGAGTGTCACTGAAAACGGTGACGGCTCGATACATTAATACGCCAGCTAAGAGCAACAACAGCAAACTAATAAAGAGGGCTATCTTCTTCATAATTAAGCAGATTTTAATAAGTAAAATAGAGTGCCAGTATAGCCCCCCATCTAACTTAATTACCAGTACCCTACAAGGCACAACAAATAACGGGTTTAGCATTCCATAGGCAGATAAAGCCGCGTTTGCTAAACTCAAATACTTATATTTTCCTGAGAAACATTTCCTTGTCTAATTCCAGTTTATTCGCAGTCGTAGTGTTAATTTGGGGCTCTACCTGGCTAGCTATTACCTTTCAATTTGGTGAAGTAGACCCGATTATATCGGTAGGTCTGCGCTTTACTCTGGCCGCCATTATTCTGGGTTTATTTTGTTTTTTTAGAAAATTATCCTTAGGCCTGCCTAGTCATATCCATTTTAAAATGGCCGGGGCAGGCTTGTGTTTATACGCTTTGGATTACACTCTGCTCTACCATAGTCAGCAATATATTCTCAGCGCCATCGTCGCTGTAATGAGTTCATGCATGGTGTACATCAACGTAGTATTACGTCGAGTTTTGTTAAAAAAGCCCATGCGTCGAGAGGTGGTTATTGGCGCTAGTCTTGGCATGTTAGGCATCACGCTGATTTTTTTACCTGAATTTGCCAAAATCAAAGCCGATCATTTGTTACTCATCGGTATAGCGCTAGCCTTTACCTCGTTTTTCTTTGCCTCCTTAGGCAATGTTGTCTCTGAACGCATTCTCGATCACGGTACACCGGTTATTCAGATGAACTTTTGGGCCATGAGTTATGGCGTGGTTTTTATCTTGGCTTGCGCCTTGATCCAAGGTGTGGAGTGGCGAGTTCCTACTAGCCCCGCTTATTACCTGTCCATGTTGTATTTGTCAGTGTTTGGCTCAGTGCTCGCTTTTGGCGCCTATATGAAACTGGTAAAACAAATGGGCTCAGATAAATCAGCTTATGTGGTATTGGTTTACCCCATAGTTGCCTTGATTTTATCCACGGTATTTGAGGGCTATCAATGGCATCTTGAAGCCATTATCGGTGTATGTGTCGTACTAGTGGGTAATGGCATTGCTATGGGCAAAATACCATTACCAGCATTCACCACCAGTACACATCATCAAGGTTGAACTAGACCCATAGTCATTGGAATTGCAGTTAGGCGGCAAAGGAACTCAGCCCCATGAGCTTAGCTGCACTAAGTGCCATGTTGGCTACAAATCACGGTGAGTGATAGCAGCCAACAACACTGCAGTTTCAAGGGTGAAGGGTTTATAAACGATTCAGTTTTTGATTAAGCTCATAGGCAGGCTCAGTGACAATTTTTTCCAGTACCTGAATGCGCTCGGTTAATTGAGCGATAATTTGGTCTTTATCTGCTGTTTTAGTCTGTTGCATTGGTTTATCTAGATTATTAAAGGGGTTTGTCACTTCACCGTTGAACCAAGCAGCGAACTGCCAACCTTTAGTATGATCAAGCCAAGATATCAAAATACCAGCGGCTAATATTGAACCGAACATTAAGAACAATTGTAATTTATCCATAATCAAATACCTCTTAAAAGTTGTTAGAACTGAAGTTAATCAAGCCAAAAACATCCACAATGTGATGACTGGTACTTAACTAGTCCGTCACTTTTAAAACTTATTACAACTATTTTGTAATTTTTTTAGCAGCATGCAGACTATGCAGCTGTAACTTATGAAAATGAGCGAGACAGGAAGTATTTTGAGTCAGGATTTTAATCAGATTTTGCAGCAATACAGTGGTTTGCTTGGCAGGGTAGCGGCCAGCTATGAAGCTAATCATCATTTGCGCCAAGAATTACTGCAGGAGATTTCACTGGCCGTATGGCAGTCACTGGCTACCTTTAAAGGCGACAGCAGTTTACTCACTTATATTTTGCGCGTGGCACACAATAAAGCCGTCAGCCATGTGGCTTACCACGCTAAATATCCACGTAATGACAGCTATTGCGAAATAACCCATGCTAGTGAAAGTCAGACACTAAACTCAGAGTCGCATATGCAACAACAGCAACAGATCAACACCTTACTCGACGAAGTACGCAAATTACCAATTCAAACCAGACAGATTGTTACCTTGTCCATGGAAGGACTGAGTTATCAGGATATTGCCGAGGTCTGTGGTATTCAGCTCAGCAATGTGGGTGTTATTTTAAACCGCAGTAAAAAAGTGATTATGGAGGCCATGGCTCATGTCAGATAAACCCTTAGAGCATGAAGTTGATGCGGCCGAAAACTCTCTTAATTCTTTGTGGCAGCAACAGCAAACCGAATCTGTTGGAATAGAGTCAATAAAACGAAAATGGCTTAATATCAAACTCAAACAACGTGTGTATTTTGTTGTCGATTTTGTCGGTGTACTTTTTATGGTAGCGGTGTGTTATTTTGCCTTTGATAAAATGGGGCTGTTTGCCAAAACATGGATGGCCATTCTGACTTTTTTTGCGGGCGCCACTGCCGTTTATTTTAGCTATTTGCGACGTTTTGCCTTGAACTGGTCAAATGAGGGTACCGGCTCCTACATAGAGCAACTTAAAAAACAACTTAAAAGTAATATCCGCATCGCCAAGCTTAACCGCGACATGTCTTTATGGATGATATTAGCCATAGCTATTTTTTATGTGGGCATGTTTTATTTTGACGAGGTAGTGCTAGAAACCGCGGTCAGAAAAGGCTTGATTTCTCTCGCCATTCTGGCTGTTTTTACCCCACCATTTTGGCTGTGGGCTAACCGTAGAGCTAAACGTTTTACTCGAGAGCTCATGTTATTAGAACAAGCATTAGACCAAGATAAGATTTGATTAACAGTAGTCTCACAGTTTGATTCGCTATGGTTGGACTTGTTCAAGCAAGTTGATTGATTATACTGCGTGCACAAAGTGAGGGTATATGAACGATATTAACGATTTACTTGAAAATAATAAAAATTGGTCAGAATCGACTAAAGAAGCCGATCCAGATTTTTTCGACCGTTTATCCAAACGCCAAAAACCTGAATATTTGTGGATTGGCTGCTCAGATAGTCGAGTTCCAGCGAATCAAATTGTTGGTTTAATTCCTGGTGATATCTTTGTCCATCGTAATGTTGCCAATTTAGTGGTGCATACCGACTTCAACTGCTTATCGGTAATTCAGTATGCGGTCGATGTACTCAAGGTAAAACACGTCATAGTCTGTGGCCACTACGGTTGTGGGGGTATTGATGCGGCTTTGCAAGACCAGCAATTTGGCCTGATTGATAACTGGCTCGGGCATATTAAAGATATCGCCTACAAACATCGTGCTGAATTGGCTGAGCTCAACGACCATGATAAAAGTGCACGTTTATGTGAGCTTAATGTACTTGAGCAAGCCGCCAATGTGCGACGCAACAATATAATCAAAGATGCAATAAAACGCGGTCAAGATTTGACGGTACATAGCTGGATATACAGCTTACGTAATGGTCGCTTAAAAGACTTGGCCAAAGCGAATGACTAAACTTATCACCTTATGCACTATGTTTTTTTTGGCATTGAGTTGCCAAGCACAAGACAGTACTTGGTATTTTGTGCGCCATTTTGAAAAACAAACGGGCGATGACCCTCATCTTAATGAACTTGGTCAACAAAATGCACAGTCACTGGTTACTGCCTTGAAGGGTAAAAAACTTAACAAGATTTATTCTACCCAATACAACCGAACCTTAGAGTCAGCCACACCACTTGCGACTGAAAGAGGATTGGAAATCATTATTTACGATCCCGCAAAACTTGCGTTTTTCGCTGAACAAATCAAAGCTGAAAACCATATCCTGATTGTTGGCCACAGCAATACCACACCACAACTTATAAGATTGATGGGCATGGAAACCGCAGATTTAACCGAAGAAGACTACGGGCAATTATTCACTCTGACCAATGAGCAAAAACAATTAAATTTGCTGATCCAAAACCTTAGGGCAAATTAGTTAATAGCCTAGTTGCCAAAAAGCCATGTTGCTTTAAGAGGTAAAAGAGACAACATTGGCATGAAAGCAAATAAAATTATAAGCAGCAGCAAATCTTGATGATAGAATTTGCGTCCAAAAAATAGGGTGCAAACAAATGTCATCAACAATTAAGGTAAAAACAAGAAAAATCAAGCCTGCCTTAGGTCTGGTGGAGTTTGTCTCGTTAATGGCATTGATGACCTCCTTAGTTGCCCTAAGTATCGACGCCATGCTGCCTGCACTCGATCAAATCGCGACTGATCTAGCCATTACCGACCCACAACAAACCCACCTTATTGTGTCACTTTTTTTTATCGGTATGGGTTTTGGCCAACTTTATTATGGCCCTGTTTCAGATAGTAAAGGTCGCCGTTATGCGATCATTTCGGGTCTCATTTTCTTTGCCATTGGTACCATTGTTTGCATGTTTGCTGAAACCCTAACAGTGATGCTGATTGGCCGAGTCATTCAAGCTTTTGGCGTTTCAGGACCGCGTATCGCAGCATTGGCAGTTATTCGTGACCAATACGAAGGCGAAGCCATGGCACGAGTCATGTCTTTTATCATGATGGTGTTTATTTTGGTGCCAATGTTAGCGCCTAGTTTTGGCCAAGCTATTTTGTTTATGTTTTCTTGGCATCATATTTTTTCGGCGTTTTTAGTCATAGGTTTATTAAGTGGCATTTGGTTTTTTGTGCGCCAACCCGAAACCTTACCAAAAGAAAAACGTAAACCTTTTAGCTGGCAACAACTGCGGATTTCGAGCAAGTTTATTCTTACTCACAGACTAGTGATGTTTTATACCATTTCTATGGGTTTGATCTTTGGTGGATTTTTGGCTTATATCAGCGCCTCACAAACGTTGTTTCAGCACGTTTATGCTACAGGTGAAATGTTTCCGCTGTATTTTGCACTTTTAGCCTTTTCGATAGGTTTGGCCTCGTTTATTAACGGTACTTTGGTCATGCGTTTGGGCATGCGTACCCTGTGTAACTGGGCCATGGTTGGTTGGTTAATCTTTTCAATTTTACTGACTATATTGTGCTTGATATATGACGGTATCCCGCCCTTGTGGCAGTTTGTTACTGTGCTGTTTTGTGCGTTTTTCTGTATCGGTATTGTTTTTGGCAATGTTAATTCAATGGCTATGCAACCCTTAGGTGACATGGCGGGCTTAGGTGCCGCGATTATTGGTTCGATGAGTAGTTTGTTTTCGGTACCCACTGCCGTATTAGTTGGCAGTTTTATTGAAGATACTATTACCCCAGTAGCTATTGGCTTTGTGGTTTTTGGAGCCTTGTCTCTCACCTTTTATTGGTTTGCTGAGCATAACTCGGTGTTATCTAAGCCTGCGTAAACTTACGCAGGCTCATTTCTATTACAGTTTACCTAGATTTAATACCAGCAATGATTTAGCCGGAACCGTTATTACTGACTTACCCTTTTTCACTTTGGCGCTAAAGGCGACAGGTGCAATATTGTTGGGTTTATCAAAGGTATTGTGGGCATCCATTTTTTCATCACTTAATAACCAGCCAGTGACTTGTTTTACTTCACTTAAGTTCAACTCTACGGACTCGCTTGTTTGGGTATTAACCAGTGATAGATAGACGTTACCGTCCTTAGCTCTGGCTGCTGATGCACTTAAGCCAGGGATAGTTTTACCATCTAATTGATAGCTTGGTTGAGAACTTAGACTGATAGGCAGGTAGTTGGCATCCTGAAACGGCACATGCATTTTAAAGGCATGATAAGTGGGTGTTAGCACCATTTTTTCTTTGTCTGTTAAGATCATCGCTTGTAATACATTAATCATTTGCGCGATGTTAGTCATGGTCACGCGATCCGCATAACGGTTAAAGATATGAATGTTCAAACCCGCAACAATGGCATCCCTAAGGCTGTTTTGTTGATATAAAAAGCCCGGATTGGTGCCTTTGTCTACGTCATACCACGTGCCCCATTCATCCACATAAAAACCCACTTTTTTCTCAGGGTCCAGTTCATCCATTATCGCCACATTAGCTTTGATAAAATCTTCAATTCTTAATGTTTGTTCAAGGGTAGAAAACCATAGTTCTTCATTAAAACCTGTAGAGCTGCCTTTTACATCCCATTTGCCTGTAGGTAAGGTGTAATAGTGATGGCTAATGCCGTCCATTCTGAGATTCCAAGAGGGTTTAACCCCTTTTAATAAAGTCTCAGCCCAGATAGTTGAGTCATCTGTACCACCACTAGCGATCATGATGGGACGATTGTCTTGTGGCGTTTTTGCAAACGATGCCCACTGGTTATACAAATTTGTATAAAACTCCGGGGTCATATTACCGCCACAACCCCACGCCTCATTACCAATAGCGAAATAATGCAACTTCCAAGGTTTATCACGGCCATTAGCTTTGCGCTGCTCAACCAAGGTAGTAGGAGCATCTGATGTCATATACTGCAACCAGTCAGCCATTTCCTGCGGTGTACCTGTACCCAGATTGCCATTGACATAAGTGTCAGCACCCAGCAATTCGGCTAAGGCAAAAAATTCATGGGTACCAAAGGCATTGTCTTCAATAACGCCACCCCAGTTGCTGTTAACGGTTTTGGGGCGCGATTCACGTGGACCAATACCATCACGCCAATGGTACTCATCAGCAAAACAACCGCCAGGCCAACGTAGTAAAGGCACCTGTAGTTCTTTTAAGGCCGTAAGTACATCTAACCTGAAACCATCTTTATTCGGAATAGATGAATCTTCGCCTACCCAGATACCTTCATAGATGCCACGACCCAGATGCTCCATAAACTGGCCATAAATATCTTTATTTAGCACGCTGCCTAGTTCATTGGCTTTAATGGTGATGTCGACCTGTGGTGGTTTTGCCAGCAAGCTTGTGCTTAGCAATACGCTACCTAGCAATAATAAGGCCTTTGATTGCAATTTTATCTTCATAGTAAGTTTTCCAAATTAGTTTGGTGGTTAGCTTAACGTTATAAATTTGTTACTAATATGCATGGATTTGTCTAGGGTATTATAATTTTTAACATTTGTCATATTGTCATACTAATTCGTATGGAATTTCTGGAACACTTCCTGCAATTCACATTATGTTCACCTCTGGTTAAGGCAACTAACCAGATACTTAAATCATAAATATTGTTTTAAACAATGAGGTTTTATCAGGAATGTGTATGACGAATATGAATTATAAAAAACTAACAATGGCCTTGGGTTTAAGTGCTTTTGTACTAACTGGCTGTGCTAACAGCAGCGCAACCAACACACAAAAGGGCGCTGGAATAGGTGCAGTGGTAGGCGCATTAATAGGTAAAGGTACAGGTGACAACGCTAAAAGCCGTTATGCATGGGGTGCGGTGGTTGGTGCCCTTGCTGGTGGCGCTATTGGTAAATATATGGATAACCAAGAACAAGAGTTTCGTGACGAGCTGGCTGATTCGGGCATTGAAGTGGTACGTGATGGTGACAATATTAATTTAATCATGCCGGGTAATATTACCTTTGACACAGGCAAGGCCTCGATATCAGGTAACTTTTATTCAGTGCTTAATGATGTTGCCTTGGTCATCAACAAGTATGAAAAAACTACATTACAAGTTGTAGGACATACAGACAACGTAGGGGCTGATAGTCAAAACCAAGTGTTATCTGAGCAGCGAGCGAGCGCAGTTAAAAATTATTTAACGCAAAATGGCGTGGATAACCGCAGGGTTACCACTATGGGTATGGGAGAGTCACAGCCTGTTGCCACTAATGACAATGCTGGCGGACGCCAACTTAATCGCCGTGTTGAGCTGACTATTGTACCTTTGACTAGCTGATTTCAGTTTGGCGCTGTGTTGCAGTTAGCTGTTTTTTATAACAGTTAACACAGCGCCTTTTTCTTTTTTTTAAACGTTTATTTGACTAATCGAATACTCGGTTTGGGTTGTTGATTTTCTAGAATATCCACGACCTTAGCGCTTTTAACGCCATTTTTTATCCTGTCGTAACTGATGTTTTTCATGCCCATAGACTCACAAAATCGATAGATAGTCATAAAGTCTTCTTTGCTAAGCTCTTCGTTACTTATCGAAAGGTGCGAATCTATATAAACCTGCTCGCCATTGGCTGTGAGGTTTGCTACTGCAGAGTAGGGCTCACCATGCTTGCGTACTTTTAACGCTCTAACCATTTTAACTTCGAAAATCCAATCATCCATTTGGCATATGCGGCTTATTTTTTTTGTCATTATTCTACCTTACTTCAGTTCACAGATGAGTATCACCCTTTGGCATAGCCTTAGCTTTTAGCAAGCCATACGCCAAGACCGCAAGCACCGATTTTATTGGCTTGCATGGATTTTAAAGCAAGCGATTTGTTACTTATGTGCAACAAACAGAATAAATGGGCTCGAACTAGACTTATTTTTTGAGGGGCAAAAGATGATGGTGGGCTTTGAGCTTTTATTATCAAGGGTTTGGGGCTAAATTGAGACTGTAGGTAATCAGTGACAAGCTGGTATTTTTAGAAAGTGTATATCCTTTATAATTGCAGTTGCACAGCGGCAAAGGTAGCCCATGAGCTTAGCTTTACTAAGTGCTAAGCAAGTTACAAATCAGGGTGAGTGAGCACAGCTAACAAACGTGTAGTTTCAAGGATGAAGGGAATAGATATAAAAAAGCCCAGCCAAATTGGCTGGGCAAGAGGGCTTTTATCAAGCACCTTTACGACAGAAATCGTTTCAAATAAATCAAATTATTCTTTGCAAGTTATCAACTACACAATGGCTTTCATGTCGGTCATATAACCGCGCAAGGTAGCGCCTATGGTTTCTACGCCGTGTTCACGAATCGCTTTGTTCACTTCTACCAGTTTTTTGTTATCTACGCTGTTAGAGGCAACTGCAAAACCTTTACCGATTAAATCAGTTCCGATGTGTGGCATCAGTTTTTCTTTCAATAAAGGAATAGCGACATTGGCAAATAAATAGTTACCATATTCCGCTGTATCAGAAATAACTACGTTCATTTCATACAAACGCTTACGGGCGATGGTATTCGAAATCAGTGGCGTTTCATGTAATGACTCGTAATAAGCAGACTCAGGTAAAATACCGGCTTCAACCATAGTATCAAAGGCCATTTCTACCCCAGCTTTAATCATCGCGACCATAAAAATGCCGTGGTCATAAAACTCTTGTTCATCAATTTTACCGCTGTAAACCGGTGCATTTTCAAAACCAGTCTGACCGGTTTCTTCACGCCATTTTAGCAAGTTAGCATCGCCATTAGCCCAGTCTTCCATCATAGTGCGAGAAAACTCACCACTGATGATGTCGTCTTGGTGTTTACCAAATAATGGTCCCAACAAATCTTTTAATTGTTCGCCCAATTCAAATGCTTTTAACTTGGCTGGGTTAGATAGTCTGTCCATCATATTGGTGATACCACCAATTTTAAGACCTTCAGTAACGGTTTCTAAACCAAATTGAATTAGTGCACCGGCGTAGGCAGGGTCGATGCCGTCAGCAACCATCTTTTCATACCCAAGCACAGCAGCAACTTGTTGCATGCCACATAAAATCGTTTGCTCGCCCATTAAGTCAGACTTAACTTCGGCCACAAAAGAAGACTCAAGTACACCAGCGCGATCGCCGCCTGTAGCAGAAGCCAATGCCTTAGCGATATCCCAACCTTGACCTTGTGGATCATTTTCTGGATGCACAGCGATTAAGGTAGGCACACCAAAACCACGTTTATATTCTTCACGTACCTCAGTACCTGGGCACTTAGGTGCACACATAACTACCGTAATATCACTGCGAATTTTTTGACCTTCTTCAACGATATTAAAACCGTGTGAATAACCTAAGGTCGCGCCTTTTTTCATTAGCGGCATGATGGCTTCAACCACACTTGAATGCTGTTTATCAGGCGTTAAGTTATAAACGATGTCAGCAGTAGGGATAAGCTCTTGATAAGTACCAACAGTAAAACCATTACCACTAGCACGTTGAAAAGAATCACGTTTTTCATCAATAGCAGCCTGACGTAAGGTATACGACACATCTAAACCTGAATCACGCATGTTCAAACCTTGGTTTAAACCTTGAGCACCACAACCGACGATGACGATTTTTTTACCTTTTAAGAAATCACAACCATTGGCAAATTCTGCGCGTTGCATAAAACGGCAACGACCTAATTGGTCAAGTTGCTGACGTAAAGATAATGTATTGAAATAATTAGCCATTGTTTAAACCCTATAAATTCTGTTTTCGCATTTTGCGTACAAGTCAGTGACGATCTTGTGATGGCAGGATACTACCTAATATGGCATATTGTTTAAAATGATATATTCGCAATATAATATTGCGTTATTTGCAATAATGAGGTTTTATGGACTTTCGCAGCCTAGAATTATTTCAACATCTCGCCACCAGCCTACACTTTGCTAAAACCTCAGAAGCGCTGTTTGTCAGTCCTTCCACCCTAAGTCGTGCCATTCAGCGCCTAGAAGAAGAGTGTGGAACCACCTTATTTGTACGTGATAACCGCAGTGTAAAAATTACCGCAGCCGGCCTTAAATTATTAGGTTTTAGCCAACAAACCTTAGCTGAATGGAAAAAAGTGAAGTGGGAGTTACAGCAAGATCATCAACAGCTACAAGGCGAGTTAAGTCTATTTTGCTCAGTAACCGCCAGTTATAGCCACTTGCCTAAGCTGTTGGCTAACTTCAGAAATAAATACCCACAAGTAGAAATTAAACTCAGCACGGGCGACCCGGCCCTGTCGGTAAGTAAAGTCATGCAACAAGAAGCCGATGCGGCGATTGCCATTCATACCCCCGACTTCCCAGCAGAACTACAGTTTTTACCCTTAGAAGACGTGCCCCTCGTATTAATAGCGCCTAAAGACAGCTTGTTACAAAACCTCAGCCAAGTAGATTGGCGCCAGCATTCCATGATCTTGCCCGACTCAGGCCCTACCAAACGTATAGTGCATCACTGGTTTGCCGAACACGGTATTCGCCCCCGCGTATACGCCAGCGTAGGTGGCAACGAGGCCATCGTCAGCATGGTCGCCTTGGGCTGTGGTTTGGGCATAGTGCCACAAGTGGTATTGGATAATTCCATAGTGGCCAACAAAGTCAATCGCATTGTATTGCATGACATAGAACCCTATAAACTCGGTTTATGCTGTTTACAGAAACGCGCAAATGAACCAGCAATTAAGGCGCTGTTTAATTGCTAAAAGCAGTGGCTAGTAAATAGAAACTAGTAGATAGGAAAAGACTATAAACCACCAACATTCTGCGTTTTGCTTCGAGTACTGCTGGTGTTGTGTAACATCAGCAGTACTTAATAAGACCTTATTTAGATAAACTAAAAATACGCTTTCTAGCAATGTAAGCCATGCCACACAACATGATTAACCAAGTTCCTGGTTCAGGTGCGTCGTTGGTTGGCGATTGTGCATTAGAGAAGAACTGAACCTCTGAAAGCATCGTCCACTGTGCACTGCGAACCATAGATAAAGTAAAGGCACTACTTGTTGTACTAAACCCGCCAAAATCTAGGGCTACAGTACTACCATTGCCAGCAGGATTGGTAACAGAGAATAATTCGCTGAATCCTTCAGCGGTTGAAACTAATAATGATACTGGCAAACTAACTCCAGCCCAACCATCACTATCAGCTGCAAATATTCTGATACTGTTAATCATCTGGGCCGCAGAAAAATTAAAAGTGATCACTGGATCACTGTTGTACCAACCAGATAAATTAGCTACGTCAGCGTAACCAATAGTGACCCCATCTCCCCAAGCTAAACTATCAGTAATACCATCAGTTAATTCACCACCACTGTCGGGGTAATTTGAATGGGGCGAAGTACCATAGCTGTAACTGGCAACACTAATCAGTCCTGCTTGCACCGGTAGCGTTATTAACAGTGCTGCGCATAAAATGAATACGCCTCGGCTAACTAAAACGAATTTTTTCATGTATATATCCTTTATTATCACTAAGATTCGGTAATTTGTTAGCCCAAACGGTTTTATTAATCGTTTGAGGTCGACTCCCGAAAAATAAATTAATGGCTGACAAAAGCTTATGGACATGATGGAGGTTTGAAATAAAGACCTTGCATGAATGACTAAACTGCAGGCTTTAACTACCACCATCGGGCCAAGAGTCTTTCATGCAGAAGAATAGATATGAGTAAGTGCTGTGACAAATGCATATTTTATTGCTGTCAGAACAGTTTTTCTTATCTGAAAGTCAATTATTCGCTAGCTGCGCTAACATCCTGTCAAAGGCGCGATAATGCAGGGCTTCGGCTAGATGCTGGCGTTCAATCTGCGGGAGTCCGCCAAGATCAGCGATACTGCGCGCGACTTTCAATACTCGGTGATAAGTACGTAAAGACAAACCGAGTTTTTCTACCGCTCGCTGTAAATACAACTGGTCCTCTGTACTTAATTTGCAATGTACATCCACTTCTTTACTGCCAAGTTGGGCATTGGTTTTACCTTGGCGCTTTAACTGTAGTTGCCGCGCAGCTAATACTCTAGCACGCACTGTGGCACTGCTTTCACCTCGCTCTTTTACTTGTTTAGAAAAATCGTTGGCGGGCAGTTTTGGTACATCAACTTGCAAGTCGATCCTGTCTAAAAACGGTCCTGATAAACGATTGAGGTAACGTAAAACTTGCTCTGAGGTTGAGCGACCGTCATTTAAACTGCCCGTTGGGCTAGGGTTCATGGCGGCAACCAATTGAAACTGGGCGGGGAACTGAGCCTGACGAGCAGCGCGAGAAATCGACACAGTGCCAGACTCCAAAGGCTCACGTAATACGTCGAGTACTTTGCGATCGAACTCAGGTAACTCATCCAAAAACAAGACGCCGTGGTGGGCTAAGGATATTTCACCCGGCCTTGGAATACTGCCGCCACCCACCAAGGCCACGGCTGAACTAGTGTGGTGAGGGTGGCGAAAAGGTCGTTGTTTCCAAGTGGCAGGATCAACAGGTTTACCCACGATGGAATGAATGGCAGCGCTGGCCAGTGCTTCCTCATCACTCATGGGAGGTAGTATGGTGATCAGGCGACTAGCCAGCATGGTTTTACCTGTGCCTGGCGGGCCTGTAAAAAGTAAATTATGGGCGCCAACGGCAGCGATTTCTAAGGCACGTTTGGCTGCACCTTGACCCACCACGTCTTGCAGGTCACTATCGTAATGAGCCTCTTGGGGGGCGGTGGTGACTTGATAAAAGGCCAGAGGTTTTTGCCCCATAATATGATGAAAAACCTCTAATAATTGCTGGGCAGGGATGATCTTGGCATCTTTAATAAGTGAGGCTTCGGCGGCATTGGCGGCGGGTAATACCGCTTGGCGCTGAGCTTGTGAGCAAGCGTAGGTAAAAGGTAAGGCCCCACTAATAGAGCGAATTTCACCAGATAAAGCTAACTCGCCCACCAGCTCGAGGTTTTGTAATTGTGCTGCAGGTAATTGATAGCTAGCGGCGATAATACCTATGGCGATTGCGAGGTCAAAACGGCCGCCATCTTTGGGTAAATCGGCCGGAGCTAAATTTACCGTGATGCGTTTTGCCGGGAACTCAAAACCCGAATTAATCAGCGCGCTGCGCACTCTATCTTTGGCTTCACGTACCGAGGCTTCGGGTAAACCGACAAGGTTAAAGCAGGGCAAACCATTGGCGAGATGAACTTCAACATTAATCAGTGGAGCATCAATGCCCACGCTAGCGCGTGAATAAACCAAGGCTAATGACATCCGGCAACTCCCTTTGCAACTAAGTACTGACTGTAAGGCTAGCCAATCTTAAGAAAATTGCGAATTGGCAGAATACAAAGTTACTCACTGTAACTAGTAAAGCGCTGGGTTTTAGCTGCTAAATGTTATGGATTTAATTATTCATCGACTTTGTCGTGTGGCTGAAAAACCGGTAGATGCCAATGCCATTGCATGGCCCCTAAACGAATAGCCAAGGTCACGACAAAGCCCACTAACATGCAACTTACCGCACTTAAACCTAGAAGTAAGGCGCCGATATAAGCCACACCACCTATGATGCAAGTGGTAGCGTATAGCTCACCTTTTAACACCAAGGGAATTTCTCGGCAAATCACATCACGGATTAATCCACCAAAAACACCAGTCATGGTACCTAGGGCAATTGCTATGAGGGGGGATGCTCCGTAAGTCAGGGCTTTTTGTAAACCCATTACATTGAAAAAGGCTAAACCTATGGCATCGGCAAATAGTAGATAATGCAGGGGAAAGGTGTTTTTATTACGTAACCAAATGATAGTTATCAATGCCGCAGCGATAATGGCGTAAAAGTAGCTTGGATCCTGTACCCAAAACACCGGTAAATCTAAGATCATGTCACGTAAGGTACCACCACCAATAGCGGTGACTGAGGCGAGTACCACTACACCAAAACCATCCATATGTTTTTTATAGGCCATTAACGTACCGGCAACGGCAAAAACGGCCACGCCTGCTAAATCAACCCAATGTAACCACGTTGCCATTTTATACCCTCTAATTTATAGCTTGGCATCATACGTGTTTAGTTTTACTTAGGGCAAGTTACTCACTAATTTGGTTAGTTTGAGTATATACACTTCATCCTTGAAACTGCACGTTTGTTGGGTTCACTCATTTGCCGCCGCCGTGCAATTCCAATGATTTTGAGTATAAATGCCTTGAAAAAAGCATATAGCATTGCTTGATCGCCTTGTCTGGTTCGTGTTACCTATATACCCAGTGACGATAGATAGAAATTAACGCCTTATGCCCTCTTCTAAAAAGTGCGATCTTGTGAGCATTTTACTGACCATAGTGGAAGTAATTATTACTGCGCGGGGATAGTGCTGGCATTAGGTCAGAATACTAAGCCCCCGCACGAGAGTCCGGGGGTTTTTTGTTAGTAGACTAAAATAGTCTTAGTTCTTGCTTAACAAAAACATTAAACCACGATTAAATTCAGCTATTAAAGAGCAGTCTCAGCCTGCTTCAACTTAGATTAAAAGGTGTACAACATGCCCAAGTTACGTTCCGCAACCACTACCCAAGGCAGAAACATGGCCGGTGCCAGAGCCTTATGGCGCGCCACAGGTATGACAGATAAAGATTTTTCCAAACCTATTATTGCCGTATCTAACTCCTTTACCCAGTTTGTACCGGGTCATGTGCATTTAAAAGATATGGGCCAATTGGTGGCACGTAGCATAGAAGAAGCCGGTGGTGTGGCTAAAGAATTTAATACCATAGCGGTGGACGATGGTATTGCCATGGGTCACAGTGGCATGTTGTATAGTTTACCCTCGCGCGAAATTATTGCCGATGCGGTGGAATATATGGTTAATGCCCATTGTGCTGATGCCATAGTGTGTATCTCTAACTGCGACAAAATCACCCCGGGCATGTTAATGGCCTCAATGCGCCTCAACGTACCGGTAATTTTTGTTTCAGGTGGCCCCATGGAAGCGGGTAAAACCAAGTTATCTGATCAAATCATTAAACTGGATTTAGTCGATGCCATGGTGGCAGGGGTAGACGAGAATGTAAGTGATGAAGAAAGCGGCGAAGTAGAACGTTCTGCTTGCCCTACTTGTGGTTCTTGTTCTGGCATGTTTACCGCTAACTCTATGAACTGCTTAACCGAAGCCTTGGGTTTGTCTTTACCCGGTAACGGTTCAATGTTGGCCACTCACGCGGATCGTGAAGGTTTGTTTAAACAGGCCGGCCGTCAAATTGTTGAGTTATGTAAACGTTATTACGACCAAGACGACGAAAGTGTGTTACCGCGTAATATCGCTAATTTTAAAGCCTTTGAAAATGCCATGAGCTTAGACATTGCCATGGGTGGCTCGACCAATACTATCTTACATTTATTGGCTGCAGCTCTAGAAGGCGAAGTGCCTTTTACCCTTGACGACATAGACCGTCTATCACGTAAAGTACCGCATTTATGTAAAGTCGCGCCCTCTATTCAAACTTACCATATGGAAGACGTGCACCGTGCTGGTGGCGTAATAGGTATTTTATCTGAACTGAACAAAGCAGGTTTATTACACGCCGATTGCTCACACGTATTAGGTAAAACCATTGGTGAAGTGATCAGTGAGTGGGATATTACCGATCCTGCCAACGAATACGCCTTAGAGTTTTATAAAGCGGGCCCAGCCGGTATCCGTACCACAAAGGCCTTTAGCCAAAATTGTCGTTACCCGACTGCCGATACTGACCGCGAAAAAGGTTGTATTCGTGGCCGCGCCCATGCCTACAGTGAAGAAGGTGGTTTGGCAGTATTGTTTGGTAATATCGCCGAAGACGGCTGTATTGTTAAAACCGCCGGGGTGGATGAATCTATTCATAAATTCACCGGTCGCGCGCGTATTTTTGAAAGCCAAGACGACGCCGTTGCGGCTATCTTAGCCGATAAAGTCATCGCTGGTGATGTGGTAGTAATTCGTTACGAAGGCCCTAAAGGTGGTCCAGGCATGCAAGAAATGTTGTATCCCACCACCTATTTAAAAGCCAAAGGTCTTGGTAAAAAGTGCGCCTTGATCACCGACGGACGTTTTTCTGGTGGTACTTCTGGTTTGTCTATTGGTCATTGCTCACCCGAAGCCGCCAGTGGTGGTGGCATAGGTTTAGTCGTAGAAGGTGATAGCATTACTATCGATATTCCTGGCCGTAAAATTGGTGTGGATATCAGTGACGCCGAGCTACAAAGCCGCCGTACAGCCATGGAGCAAAGTGCCAAGCCATGGAAACCAGCAACTCGCCAACGTAAGGTATCCCTAGCCCTTAAAGCTTATGCTTTACTTGCTACCAGTGCCGACAAAGGCGCAGTGCGAAATGCTGCGATGTTGGAAGATTAATGAGCCTGTCAGCCAATGAATATTTAAAACGCATTTTACTCGCTCCCGTCTATGACGTGGCGGTAAAAAGCGATTTGGTCAAACTCGACAAACTGTCTGCCAGTTTAGGCAACGAAGTGTGGCTAAAACGTGAAGACCAGCAAGTGGTTAAATCGTTTAAATTGCGTGGCGCTTACAATAAGTTAGCCAGTTTAAACGAAACACAATTGCAAGCCGGCGTAGTGGCGGCTTCTGCTGGTAATCATGCTCAAGGTGTCGCGTATTCGGCCAGAATGAAAAAAATTCAGGCTGTGATCGTCATGCCTGAAACCACTCCCGACATTAAGGTGGATGCGGTACGTAACTTTGGTGGCGACTATGCCAAGGTTGTATTGTTTGGCACTAGTTTTGATCAAGCCAAAGATGAGGCTTTACGTTTGTCTCAGGTGCATGGTTATACCATGGTGGCCCCTTTTGATGACGAAGATGTGATTGTTGGCCAAGGCACCATTGGCCGTGAATTACTCGAGCAAAAACCCGATATCGATACCTTGTTTATCGCTGTGGGTGGCGGTGGTTTAGCCGCGGGTATCAGCGTGTTTCTGAAACAGTTAAAACCCGACTTAAAAATCATTGCCATCGAATCCGATGAATCTGCTTGTTTGCAAGCTGCATTAAAAGCAGGTAAACCAGTTCCGCTGCCGACTGTGGGCATCTTTGCCGATGGCGTAGCGGTAAAAACTATCGGTACTGAACCCTTTCGTTTATTACAAGAATATGTAGACGAAGTGATCACGGTCAATACCGATGAGATCTGCGCGGCGATTAAAGATATTTTTGATGATACTCGGGTGATTGCCGAGCCAGCAGGCGCTTTATCTATCGCTGGGATCCACAAATATTTGCAGCAAAATCCCATGCAAGGTCACAAGTTTGGTGGCATTTTATGTGGGGCCAATATTAACTTTCATACTTTGCGTTATGTGTCTGAACGTTGTGAATTAGGTGAGCAAAAAGAAGCGGTATTTGCGGTAAAAATTCCTGAACATGCGGGCGCCTTCAAAAAGTTCTGTGAATTACTTGGTGGACGCATCATCACTGAATTTAACTACCGATATGCCACCGAAGGTGAAGCTCATATTTTTGTGGGTATTAAACTGCGTGGCGGTCGGGCTGAGTTTGCCCAACTAAGTGACACACTCAATGACAATGGTTATCAGTGTTTTGATCTCAGTGCTAACGAAATGGCTAAGTTACATGTACGTTACATGGTGGGTGGTCGTCCGGCTAACTTACAAAACGAACATATCTTTTCCTTTGAGTTTCCTGAATACCCTGGCGCCTTGATGAAGTTTTTAAATACTTTGGGCGAAACCTGGAACATCACTTTGTTCCACTATCGTAATCATGGTGCAGCGGCAGGTTTAGTCTTGTGTGGCTTTGAAATACCGCCCGCACAGCGCGACGTTTTTGATCAACACCTTGCCGCTTTAGACTATCAATATCAGGAGCAAACAGATAACCCAGCTTATCGTTTCTTTTTATCAGATTTGAATGGGGTGTTTGCCAAATAGGCAATATGCTATAAAAAACGAGCTTACATAGAGAGCCACTGATGCAAAATATTATTGACGATATCGCTGCGCAAATGGCACTGATGTCTGATAAGGGCAAAGTGGCTAGCTATATCCCACAGCTAGCTTGTGTTAAGTCAGATCAATTTGCTATGAGCATTGCTTTGCCAAACGGTGAAATCTATAACGCCGGTTGCGCCCAAACGCTGTTTTCCATCCAGAGTATTTCTAAAGTTTTTACCTTAACGCTGGCCTTAGGCAAATTAGGTGAAAGCATATGGAATAGGGTCGGCCGCGAACCCTCAGGTGACCCCTTTAATTCAATTGTGCAGCTTGAACACGAGCAAGGAAAACCACGTAACCCTTTTATCAACGCTGGCGCCATTGCTATTGCAGATATCATTATGCAAGGCCATCAGCCCAAAGAAACCCTAGCGGAAATCCTGCAGTTTGTGCGCTTTGTAGCTAACGACGACAGTATCGCTATCGATGAAAAAGTCGCCCGCTCAGAGCACGAAACAGGTGACAGAAACGCGTCACTTGCGCACTTTATGGCCTCCTTTGGCCATTTTCAAAATCCGGTTAGCGCTGTGCTTGGTACTTATTTTCATCATTGTTCTATCGCCATGAATACCATGCAATTGGCCACCGCCGGTTTATATCTAGCCAACAATGGCATTAACCCCCTAACAGGCTACCCTGTAATATCAGCCAAAAGGGCAAAACGTATTAATGCCTTGATGTTAATGTGTGGTCACTACGATGGCTCTGGCGAATTTGCCTTTAGAGTGGGTTTACCTGGTAAAAGTGGGGTCGGTGGTGGCATATTAGCCATAGCGCCCGGTAAAGCCTCTATCGCGGTGTGGTCACCCGGGCTGGATACCATAGGCAATAGTAAATTAGGCACGCTGGCCTTAGAAATGCTAACACAACAAACCGGCTGGTCGGTATTTGGGGATTAGATGTGGTATCACCTGTTTGGTTGGTTGAGTTCAGTGGTATTTTTATTCACTTGGTACGGTTTATTACATCAAATATTGCAGCTTTCTAAGGTTAAAAAGACCACAGGCAAAGCCAGTCAAAGCTTGTCGATAAACCAATTTTCGTCGAGTTTTTTTGCCTTTTACGCCAATTTTATCTTTGGTTTATCCCTGCAGGAATTTAACCATTATTTGGTTTGGACTCGCTCAGGGGCATTACTGTTACTGCTGGTAATTTTGTGGCGAATTTGGTCAGACAGACATTCCACAGCGAGTTATTACGCATTTTTTGGCGCAGCTATAGCCATAGCATTGGGTTTCGTCGCCATGTTGTTCAGGCCATTTCCCACACTCGCCACCTTTGGCACCAATGGTTTTATGGTGGTAGTTGCTCTTATTCTAGTACAGGGCACTGTACATCAGTGGTTAGTGATCAGAAGGGAGAAAACCATAGGTGCCTTATCCGAGTCCATGATCCTATCTATCATTTTTAAAGATATCACTACCTTGGCTTTTGCCTTGACCATGCCTTTTGCCGCAGCTTGGCCATTGATTTTTATGAATGGGGCAAGCCTATTGAGCAGAGGGTTTTTATGGTTAACCATGAAAAATCTAGCCAGACGAACTTAAAGCCAAATCATCACGTCATTGTTTGTTCAAGCCTTAAAATGATAAATTTAGTAGGTTTGCTTAACGCTATCCCAACTTGCAAAATCAAACGTCCTTGGCGAATATCTAGATCAGTCATTGTTGCGCCTCCACTTTAACAAAAAAAGTATGTTCAGGTTTAGCTCCAGCCAATGCGCCTTCACGCCAATATTGATTCAAAAAAGTCCCGCTCATCGACCTAATCTTGCTCCAAAGCTATTGGTCGTTGGACTCAAATACCACTGTTTTTAGTGCATTGGACAGCCATTGTTCAATCATCATGGTGGTACGCCTGATTATTTAATACGAATATCATTGAGGATTTCACCAGCCTAGGTAAAATCATCCTCCCAATAGACATTCTGATGTTTGGATATCCCTTTTTTATGGCACACAATGATTATGTGGCACGTGGGCGCGGTAAAAAAGCACCACCACCACCTCCCAAACGCACACTGCCCTGGCCAAGGATAGTTATCACCCTTAGTTTACTGGCTGCCTTTGGTTATTTTTTATGGTCGATTAAAGGCACTGCGCCTGAAAAACCACAAGTTGCCACGCAACCCGCTGCGACGCAGCAAGAAAAAGATGCATTGCCTGATATGCCTAAAGAAGAGTGGGAATTTATTACCAGCCTACCTGAATATACGGTTGAAGTTGAAGTGGAAGAACGGGCTAAATCGACAGTGCGTTATCTTATGCAATGTGGCTCTTTTAAAGTGCGCTCTCAAGCAGAAGAGCTTAAAGCTAAAATTGCCTTTCAAGGTTTAGAAGCCCAAGTGCGTAATAGCGAGGGAAGTTCTTGGTATCGTGTCATTCTTGGACCTTATGAGAGTAAACGCCATGCCGAGGCAGACCGCCATACTTTGCAACGCGCTAAAATAAACGGTTGTGTAGTATGGAATTGGAACCTTTAAACTCGATTTTCAATCGCGAGGTTTAGCATAAGTTAAGGAATAGGGCATGTTAGAGACGCAAGAGGTTTCGGTTGATTTTCGTTTTTTGCAACTGGACAAGATGCAAGCTTTAACCTTAGTTAGGGAAGTGCAGGGGGCGACTTATTGTCCTAGCCCCAATGCTAAGTATTTTATTGGCTGCGTACCATTACTTGAATCTTATATGGATGACATCAACCACTTTTTTATTCGGCAAAAAGTGCTAGAAAGTGAATGTGATATCTTGATTGCTGTTGCGCCTGAGTCACCACAACATTCCCTAAGTGTGCCATTAAGCGTCAACCGTATGCTTAAAGATATTGATTGCCAACTCACCATTGAACTTGGTGTTAGCTAAAACAACCTTGTCACAAACTTTGTATTTAAGCTTGGCCAAAATACAAGGCCTTTGTTAATCATCTCTAGATTAAATCGCGCCATTCACCTGGTGCTAAGTCACCTAAGGTATAGTGGCCAAATTGCTCGCGGTGTAGTGTCACTACATGATTATCACAGGCGGCAAACATACGGCGTACTTGGTGATACTTACCTTCATTAAGTGTGACTTTGGCGGTGTGAGTGTCAATAATCTCTAGTGTGGCGGGCAAACAAGGCTCGGTCTCACTGATTAACTGCACACCCGTGGCAAACTGCTCGATTATTGTTTGATCTAGAGGTTTATCAACAGTGACCCGATACACTTTGTTCACATGCTGTTTGGGTGAGGTGAGCTTTTGTACTAAAGCCGATTGATCAGTAATTAAAATTAAGCCAGTGGTATCTTTATCCAAGCGACCAACACTAACAACCTGTGGGCTTCTGCCTAGCCAAATCTCTGGCAACAAATCATAAATACGCTGGCCCTCATTAATGTCGTGGGTACAAACATAACCCAAGGGTTTATTCAGCATAATGAGAATGTCGCCCGGATGGTCAAGGGGTTTATCATCTACCGTCACGCTAGCCGGATCAACTTTTAAGGCAGCATTTTTGGTCAACTCACCAGCCACTCTAACGCGTTTATCCCGTAGCCAAATCCGCACTTCGCGGCGCGAACAATAACCTAAGTTACTCAAAGTTTGATCCAGGCGTTTAAGTACAGCCATGTATTCGTTTCCAAAATTAATGATAGGCCTAAGCCAAAGGCGTAGTGTAACTCGCCAAGGCCTATTATGTCTTGGTTGACTTAAGCAAACTCGTTAGCTGTTTAATGTGTAAGCACCATGATATTGATGCCTAGGGTAGGAGCAAAATCCGTTAAATTTACTTTTACTTACCTATGCTAAGTTGAATGAAACTTGAAAATAATACTTTCCTCCCCACATCTAGGTCATAGTGCGCTAACTTAGTGGTAATAATAAAACTAGCGCTTAACCGACAACTTATTTTGTCCCGTTTTTAAGGAATTTTTGTGACTACTATCGTGTCTGTACGACGTAATAATCAGGTGGTAATTGCCGGTGATGGCCAAGTATCCCTTGGTAATACCGTAATGAAAGGCAATGCCAA
This sequence comes from Paraglaciecola hydrolytica, assembly GCF_001565895.1. Classification (GTDB taxonomy): domain Bacteria; phylum Pseudomonadota; class Gammaproteobacteria; order Enterobacterales; family Alteromonadaceae; genus Paraglaciecola; species Paraglaciecola hydrolytica. Next base: position 408,948 of record NZ_LSNE01000003.1, on the reverse strand, counting down.
AAAAGTGCGCCGTTTATACCACAATAAAGTAATCGCTGGTTTTGCTGGTGGTACCGCAGATGCATTTACTTTGTTTGAACGTTTTGAATCAAAACTAGAAATGCACCAAGGTAATTTAACCCGCGCCGCTGTTGAACTCGCAAAAGATTGGCGTACTGATCGCATGCTCAGAAAGCTAGAAGCTTTATTGGCGGTAGCCGATGAAACAGCCTCTTTTATTATTACCGGCAATGGTGATGTGGTGCAGCCTGAAAATGATCTGATAGCCATTGGTTCAGGTGGTAATTATGCGCAAGCCGCCGCCATGGCCTTACTTAATAACACTGAATTATCCGCGCGCGAAATTGCTGAGAAGAGTTTGACCATAGCTGGCGACATTTGTGTATTCACCAATCACAGCCAAACTATTGAAACCATCGATTATTAATAAGCAGTATTTGCATACATTCCCTGACTCAGAGCAACAGTTTTGCTGTGAGTTAATTATCCCGAATATAAGGTTAAAACTATGTCAGAAATGACTCCAAGAGAAATTGTCCATGAACTGGATTGTCATATTATTGGCCAGCAAAATGCCAAACGTGCGGTATCGATTGCTTTGCGTAATCGCTGGCGCCGTATGCAGTTGCCACTAGAACTGCGCCAAGAAGTCACCCCTAAAAACATCCTCATGATAGGTCCAACAGGGGTAGGTAAAACCGAAATTGCCCGCCGTTTAGCTAAATTAGCCAATGCACCTTTTATCAAAGTGGAAGCAACTAAGTTTACCGAGGTGGGATATGTAGGTAAGGAAGTGGATTCGATCATCCGTGACTTGGCTGATATCGCAGTAAAAATGACCAAAGAGCAGGCGACCATTCGTGTTAAGTACCGTGCCGAAGAAGCCGCCGAAGAACGTATTCTAGATGCCTTATTGCCACCACCAGAAAACGTCTGGGGTGAGAAGGAAGAAGCCCAAGGTAAAAACACCCGTCAAATCTTCCGTAAAAAATTGCGTGAAGGTCAGCTTGATGACAAAGAAATTGAGATAGATGTTGCTACCCCGCAGATAGGTGTAGAAATCATGGCACCTCCGGGCATGGAAGAAATGACTAACCAGTTGCAAGGCATGTTTCAGAATTTAAATTCTGGCTCTTCCAAGAAAAAGAAAACTCTTAAAATCAAAGATGCGTTTAAGTTGTTAGTTGATGACGAAGCCGCCAAACTGGTTAACCAAGAGGAGCTCAAACAAAGCGCCATCGAATCGTTAGAGCAAAACGGTATTGTGTTTATCGATGAAATCGACAAAATCTGTAAACGCACAGGCAGTGGTAGTAGCGGTGGTGATGTATCCCGTGAAGGCGTGCAACGTGACTTACTGCCCATGGTTGAAGGTTGTACGGTATCAACTAAACACGGCATGGTGAAAACCGACCATATTCTGTTTATTGCCTCTGGCGCGTTTCAGATGTGTAAACCTTCGGATTTAATCCCCGAATTACAAGGCCGTTTACCCATTCGAGTTGAATTGTCAGCCTTAACTGCCAAAGATTTTGTGCGTATTTTAACTGAGCCCAATGCTTCGTTAACCGAACAATATGTCGCATTGTTAAAAACAGAAGGGGTTGATGTCACTTTTACCGAAGACGGTATCGAGCGCATCGCCAACGCAGCATGGACAGTCAACGAGCGTACTGAAAACATTGGTGCTCGCCGTTTGCATACGGTGATGGAGAAACTCATGGAAGAAATTTCTTTTGATGCTTCTGAAAAACACGGTGAATCACTAACAGTCGATGCTACATACGTGAACGATCACCTAGAAAAACTGGTAGAAAACGAAGATTTGAGTCGTTTTATTTTGTAGGCACGTACTAAACCAGTAACGACTGACACTGGATTTAGTATTGATTTAGCATGCACTTATGAAAAAGGCGCTTATTCAGCGCCTTTGTTATATTTGCTATTTAAACTAGAGATTCTAAGGCAAATTTACCAGCACGTTCTCGAGCAAAATGCTGTCACTTGCGGCAGCAGTACCCGCCAAATTAGCCTTTAGTTGCAAAGTCACTCGCTGAATAATCGCCAGATCACCACCCGCATTATCCACCGGATTAAAACTAAAAGTATTAGAACCTGCCACTAAGGTTTGAACGCCACCATAGATTCTGCCATAACCAGGCGAACCAGCTTGCAAAAGCTAAGTGTGCACCTTGGTTTTCAGGCCGGTGAAATAAAGTGAGAGGGAAATAAAATATCAGAAGATGAAATCTACTTTTATGGTAAAAATTACGTGTAATTAGCGAGAGGATTAGCGAAATATTGAGGCTAAATAACAGCGCGTCTGCTGCGTTAATTTTATATATTCAAGCAGCAAGTTTGCCGGATCCAAGGTTTGGTGATCCTTTTTGCTTAAAACACGTAAATAAAGATGTTTGAATTAAATATAGGATGAAAGAAATGCGAGGGATTTTGACAGGTATAAGCAAAACGGCCGAATATATCGTTTTGGCTACGATGTGTTTAGTGAGTAGTAATATCGCAGCCCAACAAGATATCACCCTAGAGGATGATTTACGGCCAGTATGGGAAGCTGGCTTATTTACCGCCGTATTTGATACTCCGGAGTATCCTGCTGCGGGGCAAAATCATACTAATGTGATTGCGGCCCCTTATTTTATTTATCGCGGCGAAACAATACGTATAGGAGATGGGGCAATTGCAAGGGCGGTTGCGATAGACAAAGCTAACTATGAACTAGATTTATCACTGGCTGCGTCTTTTGGTGCAAACTCTGAAGATAACCTTGCTAGAGCTGGTATGCCTGACATTGATTTTATTTTCGAATTAGGTCCACAGCTTAAAATGCGCTTGAGGCAGTTTGACTTTGTTGAAAATGCTTTAGCTGCACATGGTAGTGGCGAGCTGTTCTTGAATCTGCAAGCAAGAGCGGTATTTTCGACTGATTTCTCGGGTATCGATCATCGAGGTTACGTATTTCAACCGATGTTAGTTTATCGTCAGCGTGGATGGTTAAGCGAAAAAACGGCTTTGTCAGTAAGTCTTTCACCAACTTGGGCCACCGAAGCATTACATGATTACTTTTATCAGGTTGATACTGATTTTGTCACGGCACAAAGGCCAGCTTATGATGCAAAAGGCGGTTACATGGGCACTAGTTTAGCACTAGGTTTTTCGTTTGATGCGACAAAAGATATACGTGTATTTTTAGGGGCAAGTACCACAATCCATGATTCTGCCGCCAACCAAAATAGTCCGTTATTTATTGAAAAAAGCACTTATTCAGTGGGTGCAGGCTTAGTGTGGCGTTTGTTTGCAAGTGAGCAAAGAGTCGCTGGGCGCTAGGGGGCATTATACGTGTGATTGAGCCAAGAGTGGTCAAAACCAATGTTTTATTTAAAGTTAAAGCTTTTTATACCTTTGGGGTTCTGTCATATTGCCCATGTCTAGTGATAAATAGGTCGGTTATGCAGCCCTTTATATTTGCGGTGTTTAGTTGTTTGTTTTTTTTCAACAGTTTGCTTGCCGCAGCTGATGATCAACTGACCCTGTATACCGAACATTTTCCACCTTACAATTTTGAAGAAAACGGTAAGATCCGAGGTATAAACGCTGATATTCTGAACGAAGCATGTGCCATGGCAAACGTTTCATGTGAGATGCAAATTTATCCTTGGCTACGCGCTTTTGAGTTAGCTGAGAAGACCCCAACCAGTGGTATTTTCACCATCTCCAAAACCGAAGCTAGGGAACATTTATTTCAGTGGGTAGGTCCGCTAGCGTCTTCCAAAGCCTTTTTATATCGACTCGCCAGTAGATCCGACATAACGATCGACAATTTAGAACAAGCCAAACAGTATTCAATTGCAGTGGCTCACGGAGACGTTTATGAGGAGTTTTTGTTAGCACAAGGCTTCGAATATGGTAAAAATCTAATTCAATTTCGCAGTAAAGCTGAATCCATTCCTATGTTTTTACAAGGAAAAATAGATTTGGTAATTGGTTCGGACATTGTTATGCCAAGCTGGCTTGCCAATAATCAGGTACCCACTGATACTGCAGCACCTGCATTCCAAATCAACACGGCAGGTAATAATTTTCTAGCATTAAATCACGCCGTGCCAACCGAGTTGGCAAAGCGCTTACAACACGCTATCGACCAACTTAAACACAGCGGCCAGTATCAAAAAATCGTTGAGTCGTATCAAAATTAATAATACTAAACGCTTTATTGTGTTCGCTTAATTTAATAAATCGAGTTGTGTTAAATCGGCCAACTTGTCGGTTTTTATCAACTGTTTAGCCGCTTCAATATCTGGAGCAAAATAACGATCTTTATCGTAAAAGCTGACTTTTTCACGTAATAAACCTTTGATCTGTTCTAGTCTGTCACTGGTTTTGAGTGGGGCTCTGAAATCAACACCCTGCGCTGCAGCTAAATATTCAATGGCTAATATACCAGCCACATTGTCATAAATATCCCGTAAACGACGCGCAGCAAAAGTAGCCATAGATACATGATCTTCTTGATTGGCCGAAGTGGGCAAGGAGTCTATGGATGCTGGATGGGCGTAGGTTTTGTTTTCACTGGCCAAGGCGGCACTGGTAACTTGAGCAATCATAAAACCCGAGTTCACCCCGCCATTGTTGACTAAAAACGGCGGAAGCTTGCTTAAGCTTGGATCGATCAACAAAGCCATACGTCGCTCGGACAATGCGCCAATTTCACACAAGGCAATGGCCAATATATCGGCTGTCATGGCGATGGCTTCGGCGTGAAAATTGCCACCAGACAAAATATCGCCACTGTCGGCAAACACTAAGGGGTTATCCGACACACCATTGGCCTCAATGACGAGGGTTTCAGTGGCATAACGAATTTGCTGTAAACACGCGCCCATCACTTGCGGCTGACAGCGCAATGAATAAGGATCTTGGACTTTTTCACAGCCAGAATGGGACGAACCAATCTCGGAGACTTGCAAAAGACTTCGGTAAGCAGCGGCAATATCAATTTGGCTTTTGTGGCCACGTGCCTGATGAATTCTATCGTCAAAAGGGACACGAGAGCCCATGGCGGCATCCACACTTAAGGCGCCAATGGCAATGGCACTGTGCAAGGCAGTTTCGGCATAAAACAAACCCTGTAAGGCAAAGGCTGTAGAGGCTTGAGTACCGTTTAACAAAGCCAAGCCTTCTTTGGGTGCAAGGGTAATGGTTTCTAACCCAGCGATTTTTAGCCCTTCATTGGCCGATAGTCGCTGACCATCATGAAACACCTCGCCTTCACCCAGTAATACCACACTCATGTGGGCTAACGGGGCTAAGTCACCTGATGCGCCGACTGAGCCTTTTTCAGGAATAGCCGGATAAATACGGGCGTTATATAAAGCGATTAAAGCCTGAATGACTGTAAGGCGAATACCCGAATATCCTCGGGCTAAAGAGTTGATTTTGAGCAACATTAACAAGCGCACTGTGCCTTCTGACATAAAATCGCCTGTGCCCGCCGCGTGGGATAAGACTATGCTGCGCTGTAATAACTCCAGCTCATTAACATCAATGCGAGTATTAGCCAGCAAACCAAAACCGGTATTAATGCCATACACTGTACGGCCTTGTTTGATCACATCTAATACGACTTTTTCTGCGGCATTAATGCCCGGCTCGGCATCCTTGCTCAGCTCAAGGGGAATATGTTTACGATACACCTGACGCAAAGTAGCAAGGTCAAGCTGGCCGGGTTGGAGGATCAATTTATTCATGGTTGGTATGGCCTTTAACGTGGTTGCTAACATTTTCTGCAAGCATAGGTAGGTCTAACTTGTGCTTACGGGCGCACTCTATGGCTAATTCGTACCCTGCATCAGCATGACGCATCACGCCTGTGGCAGGGTCGTTATGCAAAACACGAGCAATACGTTGAGCAGCATCTTCAGTGCCATCACACACTATCACCATGCCTGAGTGCTGACTAAAACCCATGCCGACACCACCACCATGATGCAAACTGACCCAAGTCGCGCCACTAGCCGTATTTAACAAGGCATTAAGTAAAGGCCAATCGGATACGGCATCCGAGCCATCTAACATGCTTTCGGTTTCACGGTTAGGTGAAGCCACCGAACCCGAATCTAAGTGATCACGACCAATTACAATGGGCGCTGATAACTCGCCACTTCTAACCATTTCATTAAAGGCCAACCCGAGCTTTTGTCTTTCGCCTAGGCCAACCCAGCAAATACGCGCGGGTAAACCTTGAAACTGAATGCGTTCTTTAGCCATGTCTAACCAATTATGCAAGTGGGCGTTGTCGGGGATGAGCTCTTTAACTTTGGCGTCTGTCTTATAAATATCCTCTGGATCGCCCGATAGGACAGCCCAGCGAAAAGGCCCTATGCCCTGACAAAACAAGGGGCGAATATAGGCCGGTACAAAACCGGGGAAATCAAAGGCGTTTTCAACACCAACTTCAAAGGCCATTTGGCGGATGTTATTGCCATAGTCCACAGTCGCCGCACCACGCTGCTGTAAACCCAACATGGCTTTAACCTGCACCGCCATGGATTGTTTGGCAGCGGTAACAACGGCTTTTTCATCTTCAAGGCGCCTCTGTGCGGCTTGCTCCATGCTCCAGCCTTGGGGCAAATAACCATTCAGTGGATCATGGGCGCTGGTTTGGTCGGTGACCACATCGGGGATGACATTTTGCTCAAGCAGTTGGCTAAAAATGTCGGCGGCATTGCCTAATAAACCCACTGATACAGGTTTACCCGTATGTTTGGCGTGTTCAAGCAGCTGTAATGCATCAGCTAATGACGTGGCTTTTTTGTCGAGATAAGCTGATTTAAGGCGAAAATCAATACGGCTTTCGTCTACCTCAACCGCTAACATAGAAAATCCTGCCATGGTTGCAGCCAAAGGCTGAGCTCCACCCATACCGCCCAAACCGCCCGTAAGTACCCACTTACCTTTGGCGTCGCCATTAAAATGGGCTTTAGCTATACTGACAAAAGTTTCGTAAGTGCCTTGCACTATGCCTTGGGAGCCAATGTAGATCCACGAACCTGCTGTCATTTGGCCGTACATCATCAGGCCTTGTTTATCTAACTCGTTAAAATGCTCCCAATTAGCCCAATGAGGCACTAGGTTTGAGTTAGCAATTAATACTCGGGGTGCATTGGCATGAGTTTGAAACACACCTACCGGTTTGCCACTTTGTACCAACAAAGTTTCGTCGTCATTAAGGCGGGTTAATACTTCTACAATTTTGTCGTAACTTTGCCAGTTGCGGGCAGCACGGCCAATACCGCCATAAACCACTAAATCTTGTGGGTGCTCTGCCACTTCAGCATCGAGGTTATTCATTAACATACGCAGGGCGGCTTCGGTTTGCCAACTCTTGGCAGTGATTTGCGAGCCTCGGGCCGCGCGAATTACTCGGCTTGGATCGTGTCGATTCATTGATAACTCCTAATTAGATACTGTCGAATTCCAGATGGCTACCTAAGCGATAGCGATTACCTGGATGATAGAGCAAGGCATAACTGACAATGCCCTTTGCGGAATAAGTGCGGCGACTAACCTTGAGGCAAGGCTGTGTATGGGCAATGTCTAAACGACTGGCTAAAAGTGCATCGGGTAAAATGGCTTCGACGATATGATCAGCCTGAGTCAGCGGGGCAACCTGGCTGAGGTAGTGATTAGCCGACGTTTGAGCAAAGTTTTGCTGTAGGTAGTCCGGCGCCCAAAGAGGGTTAACTAGCCTATCTTCGAGCTGTACCGGTCGACCATTTTCGATATGCACAATCTGGGTATGGAATATTTCACTGTGCAGTGCCACGTCTAACCAAGCACTTTGTTGTTCACTGGCCAAAATCGACTGCTTAGTCACTACGCTGCAGCTGTATTTGTGCCCACGTTGTTTGATTTCGTCCTGAATGCCACGGATTTCCAGCATCGAACTCATGGGCCGATGATCGGCAACAAAAGTGCCTAAACCTTGTGAACGCGCCAATATGCCTTCGCTAACTAATTCGCTGAGGGCTCGTCTGGCTGTCATTCGACTGACTTGATATTGCTCGGCCAGTTGGTTTTCTGACAAAACGCGATCACCGGGTGTCATTTCACCTTCGCTGATTTTATCCAGTAAGGCCGACTTAATTTGTTGAAAACGGGCTTGCATACATTTCACTTTGCACAATTTTGTGCCACGCAATGTAGCTCACTTGTATATACAAGTAAAGGCAAGTACAGTTAGGCTATTCTGTCGCCACCATTAATAGCCATGACCCAACACTGTGATGTTTTAATAAAACAGGTGAAACTCGCCTCAATGCAAGCTAATGGCAAGCCCTACGGCTTGATTGAAAACGCCAGCGTGGCGATTAAAGATGGAAAAATTGTTGGAATTTTTACTGAGAATCAAAGGCTACCAACAGCGGACCACAATGTTGACGGCCAAGACCAATGGCTATTGCCGGGTTTTATCGATTGCCATACTCACTTGGTTTATGGCGGCAGCCGCGCCAGTGAGTTTGAGCAACGTTTGTTGGGTGTGAGTTATACCGATATCGCCAAACAAGGTGGTGGCATTCGCAGTACAGTAAAAGCAACGCGGGCAGCCAGCCAAGAACAGCTATTACAAAGTGCCATCGCCCGAGCTAAACGCCTAGCTGCAGAAGGTGTGACTTGCATTGAGATAAAATCCGGTTACGGCCTTGATCTTGATACCGAAATCAAGATGTTAAAAGTGGCCAAAGAGCTAGAACAACACCTTGATTTATCAGTAATCACCACCTATTTAGGCGCTCATGCGCTGCCGCCAGAATTTAATGGCAAGGCCGATGATTATATTGATTTTGTGTGTAACGAAGTTATGCCACAAATCGCCCAACAAGGTTTAGCCTCGGCGGTAGATGTATTTTGTGAGGGTATTGGCTTTTCACCAGAGCAATGTGAAAAAGTGTTTGTCGCTGCCCAGCGGCATGGCTTAAAAATAAAAGCCCATGTAGAACAATTATCTGATTTAAAAGGCGCGCTTTTAGCCGCTGAATTTAATGCCTTGTCGGTGGATCATATTGAATATTTGGCAGAGCAAGATGTCGCCAGCTTAAAAGCCTCAGGCACTGTGGCGGTATTATTACCCGGCGCGTTTTACTATTTACATGAAACTAAAAAGCCGCCCATCGTGGCTTTACGCCAGCACGATATTCCTATGGCGGTGGCCACTGATCTCAATCCCGGAACTTCTCCTATTGCTTCTATCCTCACGGCCATGAATATGGCCAGTGTGCTGTTTGCACTAACTCCCGAAGAAGCCTTACGTGGTGCAACCTGTCATGCGGCGAAGGCGCTAGGATTGCAAACCCACAAAGGACAAATCCAAGTGGGTTTTGATGCTGACCTATGTTTGTGGGATATCCAACATCCGGTTGAATTAGTCTGCGGGATCAATCAACATCGGCCGCTTAAGAAATGGTATGCAGGTCGCTTGAGTACACTATGATGCAGTCAAAACACTATTTTAATTGGCAAGGCCGCATCGATGAAGAAGATGCCGAACGTGGTTTACGCTGGCATCAGGTCATCGATAAAAACAGTGGCTCTAACGAGAGTTGTTCCCTTATCGGCTTCGCCTGTGATTTAGGCGTTAAAGCCAATAAAGGCCGTGAGGGCGCTGTATTAGGGCCAACTGCCATTCGCGCTGCCTTGGCAAATATGGCCTGGCATGCGCCTACGTCTTTGTTTGATAAGGGCGATATCATCGCCCATGGTAAGCTGGAAAGCGCACAACAAGACTTCGCCACGTTATTAATCGAAACACTGCAAGGCTCAAGTTTTGTGGTTGGCCTAGGCGGTGGACATGAAATAGCCTGGGGCAGCTATCAAGGTTTACAGCAGCATCTGGCACACAGCGATAAAAAAATCGGCATCATAAATTTTGATGCCCACTTTGACCTAAGAAAACCCGCTCCACTGACCAGCTCTGGCACACCCTTTTGGCAAATCGCCCAACACTGTGAGCAACAAGGTGAAGATTTTCACTATGCTTGTATTGGTATATCAGAAGCAGCCAATACCAAGGCTTTATTTGATATGGCCACTAGCACCAATACCCGTTATTTACTCGATAGCCATTGTAATGAGGCAAAAGCTAAAGCCCTGTTAACCCCTCTGTTAGCCGAGATAGACGAGCTATATGTGACCATCTGCCTAGATGCTTTTCCGGCAAATGCCGCCCCCGGAGTAAGCGCACCTAGTGCTCTGGGCATTTCACCCCAGTTTGTGATCAACATGCTGCATTGGTTGGCGCAGTCCCAGTCAGATTTGAATTTTAATTGGCAACTGGCGGACGTCGCAGAAATGAATCCTACTTACGATATTGATAATCGCACCGCCAAACTAGCCGCCCGACTGATATTTGAGCTTGTACAGGCCAAATTTAACCAATGCGCAGTTGAGTAGGCGTAAAACCTGTCCAGCGTTTTACCGCTCGGCGAAAGTTAGGAATATCCGAAAACTCCATCACATGAGCGCTATCTTCATTATTGAGTTTTTTAACTTGCAGTAAATAGATGGCCTGTTGTAAACCCAGCTCATCTTGCAATTGCTGAAAACGTACACCGTGTTGCTGCAGCTTACGTTTAAAGGTGGCTGGACTCATGGCAAACTGCTGGGCCGTATCTTGCAAACTTTGATTGCGTTTATGACGCAAACTATCTCGTACCGCGGCAACAAAACCTTGTGATGGATAAGCTTGCTGTTTGAGCTGCTGCACCGCATGCCACTTCAGGCTTTGACTTTGTTGGTTAAAGGGCATTTTCAGCCATTCAAGATCAAAACGAATACGCAACACCGGCTGAGAAAAATTCAGCCTAAAACCTAAGTTGGTTTCATATTCCTGAATGTAACGGGGCCGGACAAAGGGAAAATCAAAATGAAAGGGTAATCTGCGCCCTAGCAGCAATTTAGCCGCCGCCACAAAAGCGCTAAAGTAGGTTTCAACGATAAACTGCCATTGTGTACCACAACCTAAAGCATCGTTAATGACGAGATGATATTGATTGGCATCGCGATAAGTATAGCCCTGCATAAAAGGACAGATATGCGCCATAAATACATTTAACAAACGCAAAACGTCTTGCATATTTCGGCAGTGTAATAAGGCGTTTGAAATTGCCCCATAGTTACCCGGAAACAACCTGCGGCCCAACTGAAATGCACAGTCATAACCGCCTACTTGTGCCTTAGCATTGGCCATTAAGCGCAATAGTTGCTCGGCACTGAGTTGACTTGAACCGGTTCTAATATCTTGATAAAAAATGCGCGTGCCACGCAGCAAACGGTTTTTATCCACGCCCCGCGACATGGCGAGATCAATCAAACTCGCCGCCAACTGATGGGCAGGAATAAACTTGTCATCGGCGCTGTAAGCGACACTCGCGACAGGTCGCGTCGACGCTTTCATTTAGCTGGCATACCTTGAGTTATCAAGTCTTTGGTTCACTCGTTTGATCAGGGCTTCGACCCCGTCATTAGGACGAGCCATTTCGGCGGCAAAAGACAAACTATGATAAACAGCAGTGGCTTGTGCTGCGGGTTTAAAGGCTAGATGGGCAATAGCGGTTTTGATTTGCAGAGCAAGTTCTTCGGCTTGGTGTAAATCAGTGTCGGGTAGTAACAAAATAAAACGGTCGCCAGCATAACGGCAGGCCAAATCGGTATTACGTAAATTCATCAACATCAGCTCGGATATTTCACGTAATAAGCGGTCGCCTTCATCCGTACCAAAACTGCGGTTAAAAGCATCAAAATTATCTATGTCTAACATTAACACTGAAAACGCGCTGCCATCTTTGGTGCGTAACTGCATGTCGATTTGACCACGCATATAATCAATACGATATAACTGGGTAATAAAGTCGATTTGCTGATGTTCTCGCCAGCCCGTTTCACGCCTGTGCAGTTGCCGATTTAAGGCCAGCTGTTCTTGATGCCATTGATATAGGGCATAGCTCATGATCAACATGCCAAAGGCGGCAGGCATGGATTCGATAATACTTAAACCTTCGGCAGCAGCTTCAAAATGCACAAATTCGTCAAACCAATCGAGCAAGGCCGAAAACAAAAAACAACTTAAACCTATGACTAAAGCGCTAGTGACTTTACCCGGCGGGCGACTGGCCAAAATTGCCACTATCCATACCACAGAGAGTAAAGCCACACTGCCTTCACCCAGCACATCGAGCCACGCGATCTCGGTCCAGGTTTTTACTTCGCCCAAGCCAAAACTTAGGCTTACCGACAAAGATAAACAGGCGGCAACTAAGGAGATAAGCCTTTGGTGACGGGCCAATAAAGAAAAATTCATAGACATCTCTGAGCTAACTAAACCTTTATCCTAAAGTAGGACATCAAGACTGAAGGGGTCATTTTGGCTCAGCAAAGTGACAATTTGATGAAACAACTCCTTTTTAACTCAAGGTAAAGGTACATAAAGCCTTATTTTTAGAGGTTTTCAGCGCAGGTCAAATTGGCTCAATTTTTGTAATTCAAGCCTGAATTAGACTGTTTTTAAGACTATTCTGTCTAAGCTAATCTTTTGTCGTCATAAAAATGTCATCGCAGGTGCTTAGCGTGGCGCCCTATAAAACACCTGCCACCACAGCACATAAATTGAGAGACATTGATATGAAAAGAGTAAAAACCAAAATAGCCCTAGCCTGTCTAGCTGCATTGATCAGCACACCAACACTGGCCCAAGAAACCGGCACTGTACAGGGTTTGTTAACCGACAATAGCCAAACTAGTTATTTTGCCGGCGCTCAGCTACATATTAAAGAATTAGGTGTAAGTGCGGTTTCACGGCGTGATGGGTCTTTTCGTTTTGCCAATGTCCCGGCAGGTAACTACACCCTCGTCGTACAGTATTTAGGGGTAGATAGTATTGAATTGCCCATCACTATTAGTTCAGGGCAAACTCTTGAAAAAACCGTGGTGCTTGCAGCTAACCAAGCCGACTTAGAAAACATTGTGATTTATGGCCAACGAGCTGGCCAAGCTGCGGCGCTTAACCAACAGCGTGCTGCAGACAGCATTAAATCTATCGTAGCGGCTGAAGCCATTGGACAATTTCCTGATCAAAACGCCGCTGAAGCCTTGCAACGTTTGCCCGGTTTGTCCATTGAGCGCGATCAAGGCGAAGGCCGTTTTGTGGGTATCCGTGGTATCGATCCTAATCTTAATAGCGTGACCATTAATGGCTTAAACGTTCCCTCGCCAGAAGCAGGTGTGCGCTCTGTAGCACTCGACGTTATCCCTTCTGAGTTGATCCAAGGTTTAGAGGTATCTAAATCCGTGACCTCAGATATGGATGCTGATTCTATCGGTGGTTCGATTAATGTGGTGAGTTTAAGTGCCTTTGATCGCAAAGGTGATAGCGCCAGTCTTACCGTGCAGGCCAGTCAAAATGAATTACGTGAAGAAACCAGCCCTAAAGTATCAGGCAGTTATACCACTGTACTTAACGATACCTTTGGTGTCGCGGCGGCCCTGTCGTACTTTGATCGCAGTTTTGGCTCAGATAATATTGAGTCAAACGGTGATGATGAAATTGAGCAACGTTATTACAGTATTAGCCGTGAGCGTATTGGTGGGGCACTAAATTTTGATTTTCGCCCTGACATGAACAACCAATATTACTTACGCACTATGTACAGCAAATTTACCGATGATGAGTTTCGTTTGGGCAATGTATTTGTATTTGACGGTGAAGACTCAGAAGTTGAACGTGCCAGCAAAGACAGAGAAGAAAGCCAAACTATTTTATCCCTTACCGGTGGCGGCGAGCATCAGTTAAATGACTGGTTAGTGACCTATCAACTGGGTTATTCAAAAGCAACCGAAGACGAGTCAGACTCTTTGTACTACACCTTTGTAGGTGAAGAAATGGCGATTGATTCTGATATGTTAGGCCAAATTCCGGTCGTTACTCAAGATGCTGCCGTGATGGACTTGGCTAACTACGAGTTAGACGAAGTTAGTCTTGAAGGTGGCTATTCACAAGATATTGAAAGCAGTGTTAAGTTTGATGTTACGCGCTTTTTAGAGCTCGCAGGACACTCTGTAGAGCTTAAATTTGGGGCTAAATACCGCGCACGTGAAAAACAAACCACCGCTGACATTTTGATTTTTGATGGCGATTTTGATGATATCAATCCTGAAATGTTTGCCACTGCCACGCCAGATTGGGGTTTGGGAGATTTTGGTCCGGGTTTAAATCGTGCTGATATGCGTGACTATTTCAAGCAAAACCGTAACTCACTTGAAGTAGCAGAGTTGGATTCAGAAATCGAATCAAATGGCGCTTCATTTACCAATAACGAAGACATCACGGCCCTGTACATGATGGCCAAAATCGATATGGATAATTTGCGTATTGTCGGTGGTTTGCGCTACGAAAATACCGATTTCAGCACCTCAGGGATGCGAGTTGAGCTAATCGAAAACGAACAAACTGACGTAGAAGAAGTGGTTAATACCCCTTGGGGCAGCGAGCGTAGTTATGACTACTTATTACCCAGTCTCAACATGCGTTACGAGTTCAGCGACAACTTAATTGCTCGTTTTGCTTATACGCAAACTATCTCACGTCCTAAGTTTGAAGATGCGGCAGCTTTCCAAATCATCGAATCAAAAACCGAAGAAGATGACGGCGAATTTGTCACTGAGCGTGAAGCTTCAGTTGGTAATCCAGAGCTCAAACCTTTTGAAGCTGAAAATATCGACTTCACTCTCGAATATTATCCAGGTGATATCGGCGTATTGTCGGCGGGTTATTTTTATAAAAATATCGACAACTTTGTAATCATTGCTGACGTTGCCGGCACTGTTGGCTGGGAAGGTTTCGAAGAAGTCATGCAGCCCATCAATGGTGAAAAAGCGACAGTGAGCGGCGTTGAGTTAGCTTGGGTAAAAACCTTTGATAACGGTTTATTGTTGTCTACCAACGCTACCTTGTCTGACTCCGAAGCTGTGACTTTGTTTGATGGCGAGCGTTACGAAACCAACTTGCCTAATCAATCTGATAAAGTCGGCAATGTAACTGTGGGTTATGAAAATGAGCTCGTTAGCTTACGTTTAACCCTGTCGTACAAAAGTGAAAACCTTGAAGAAATCGACGGTGACTTGATCAGAATGGAAGATGCTCACCAGCAACTCGACTTTATGGGCAAATATTTTATCAACAAAAACATGTATGTGTATTTCAACGGTATCAACTTAAACGACGAGCCTTTTTATCATTATTTTGATAAGCGCAGCGTCAATGCCCAGTACGAAGAATATGGCCGTACTTTTGAGTTAGGTTTTAACTGGAAGTTATAAACCACAGTTTTAAAATCAGGGTGTGTTGATCCAAGATGGACTGACACACTTTTTTCATTTTTATGCACGACACGCGTGATTAAAGTCTTTTTGGAGAAAACATGTTTTCTACACACTTATGGTTAAAAATAAGCTTAGTTATCTGTTTAACACTTAATTTTAGCCAAAGCTTAGCGCAAGAAATTTATGATGAAACCTACTATCAAAATCATCAAATCCAGCAGTTAACCATCCCCGACAAAAGCCTGAATTTTTTGGTTCTGGGTGATTGGGGTCGGAATGGTCATTACCAACAACGCCCGGTAGCAAAGTGGATGGATGTGGCTATGATGCAATTGGATGGTGAGTTTATTGTGACCACCGGAGACAATTTTTACAGTAATGGCGTGGCTTCGGTCGATGATCCTTACTGGCAAAGCTCGTATGAAACTATCTACAACGGCCCACACTTATTTGAAGATTGGTACGTCACCCTAGGCAATCACGATTATCGAGGCAATTGGCAGGCGCAAATCGACTACAGCAATATCAGCCGTCGCTGGAACATGCCTAACCAATATTATGCTAAGACTTTTGCAATCGACGATAAAAGCTCGGTGCTGATGATTTTTTTAGATACCAATCCCTTAAACCCTGACTATAAAAATGAAGCAAAATATGCCGAAACTCAAAAACAAGATGGTGCCAAACAGCTGGCTTGGTTAGAACATAAACTCGCCACAACCAAGGCAAGCTGGACTATCGTTATCGGTCATCACCCTTTGTATTCCAGTGGTAAACGTTATGGCACGACCGATGGTATTCGTGGTGTGCTTGAACCCATACTCGAAAAATATAAGGTGGATGCATATTATGCAGGCCATGAACATGACTTGCAGCACAACCAACCGCAAGGCACCACAGTGGCTCATTATGTATCGGGCGCAGGCTCAGAAGTACGTCCGGTTGCCCAGCGAGAATTTACTCGTTTTGCTAAATCAGAAGCGGGTTTTGCAGCAGTATCTGTGACTAAAAATGCCTTGTTGACCCAATTTATCAATGCCTCAGGGCAGGTGATCTATCAGCATCAAATTGCGAGGAATAAAAAATGAAAACAACCCTTGGTGGATTAGTTCTCTTAACTGGTGTGTTAGCCGGCTGCACAGCCAATCAGCAAGCAATTAGTAACGACAAAACAACAACTGAAACCATGCAACTGAGTTTGCAGGATTTTGCTGTTAATCAGAATATTGCTGGCAAAGTGGCTTTTCCTATTCGCCACCAACAGCAAAACTATTGGTTACTCACCAGTGAAACTCAGGGTTTGTTATTAAGCGATGCTAGCGGTAAAACACTGAGTCAGTTCGCAGGTAATTTTGAAATGCTGGACTGGCGCGCCAATGTACAGATTGAGGGTAAACAACATGATTTAATTGCCACTGTAGACAAAGAAAGTGGCAAGGTAGTGATCCTAGGTTTAGATTGGCAAACTCAGCAATTTAGTTTGCTGGACTCTTTTTCTCATCCTGCTGGGGTTGAAACGGTATGTTGGTATACCCTACCTCAGGGGCACAGTTCATTATTTATTGCCGACGATCACGCTCAAGTGACCCAACGTATCATTGTAGATGGCAACACCCAACAACTTAGCGATGTGGTACTGCGAAACTTTGTAGGCGTGCCCGAAGTTAAATCCTGCGCGGTAGACGAGCAAAGCCACTCGCTGTATTTAGTCGAAAGTAATATTGGTCTGTGGCGTTATAAGGCGGATCCAGAGGCGGAATTAATCAGAGAACTAGTTATCGCCACAGATGATTTTGGCCCACTTGAAGGCGAACTAACCTCGGTGAATGTGTTGCCTAATGGAGATTTATTGCTCAGCACCCCTGAACAACAGGGTATATGGTTGATAGATGGGCAGCAAAAACCAAGCTTTTATGGCCTGCCAAAAAACACCGCAGTTGAAAATACCATAGGCTTAGTGCAAAACGATGCTGTGTTATTAGGTTTATACGATGATGAATCGGGCAACTATTATAAAAGCTCACTTAAAATCCCTTTAGCACCCGCCTTAGTCGCAGCTAAGCCTTTTGCCCAATTACCGGCCGATGGCGAAACCACACCAGTAGATTCAGCCGGTGATGCCGCCGACGATCCGGCTATCTGGGTTAACTCTCAACAGCCAGAACACAGTCGCATTTTAGCCACCAACAAAAAACGCGGGCTGATGGTGCACAACTTACAAGGTCATACCCTGCAACAACTCGACATTGGCCGGGTTAATAATGTGGATTTACGTTATGGATTTGAGTTGAACGGACGTACTTTTGACATCGCCGCGGCCAGTAACCGCACCAATAAAAGCATCAGTTTATTTGCTATCGAGTCTAACACTGGCGAAGTCAGTTGGCTGAATGATATAACCACCGATCTAAACGATGTTTATGGTTTATGCATGTATCAGGCAGCGGATAAATATTATGTATTTATCAATGATACTGATGGACGTTTTCAGCAATATTTGCTGAATAACAACGACAGTAAAATTGGCGGCACTTTAGTGCGCGAATTTAAGGTCGCCAGCCAGCCAGAAGGCTGTGTAGCTGATGATATTAATGGTCAATTATACTTTGGCGAAGAAGCGCGTGGTATTTGGCAAGTTGCTGCCCAGCCGAGCAAAAGCCTGCCACGTTTGATCGCTGAAGTGGGTGAGGAGTTTGTAGCTGACGTAGAGGGCATGAGCATTTATCACCTTGATGGTCAGCGTTTTTTAGTCGCGTCTAGTCAAGGTAACAACAGCTACGGGGTATTTGCTCTGGAAGATAACAACCGTTATTTGGGTAGTTTTCAAATATCTATGAATCTAGCCAAGGCTATCGATGGTGCCTCTGAAACTGACGGCCTAGACATTGTCTCTGTGCCCTTAGGTAGTGAATTCCCCCACGGATTATTAGTGGTACAAGATGGCCATAATGTGATGCCCAGCGACAAACAAAACTTTAAGTTGCTCAGTGGCTCCAAGCTGGCAGAGTTTATTCAAAACGCCCGCAAATAAGTCACTTATTGAAGTAAATTGTGATCACAGTTACCCTGTAAACCAGAGTGTTTACAGGGTATTTTACGATGAATTATTGGTTATTTAAATCTGAACCCGATGCCTTTAGCATCGACGATCTCGCGGCTAAACCACAACAAACCGAACACTGGGACGGTATCCGTAACTACCAAGCCCGTAACTATTTGCGTGACGAGGTTAAAGCGGGAGACCAAGTGTTTTTTTATCATTCAAGCTGCAAAGAAGTGGGCATTGCCGGTTTAGCCGAAATAGTAAAAGAAGCCTACCCCGACCACAGCCAATTTAACCCTGAATCAAAATACTTTGACCCCAAAGCCAGCCCCGACAAACCCCGTTGGGTGATGGTAGACGTTAAACTCAAACAGAAATTTTCCAAAGTACTACCACTGGCAAAAATCAAAGCCATGCCCGAGATCAGCGAGATTGGCTTAGTCAAAAAAGGCCATAGGTTGTCGATAATGCCGGTGAGTGACAAGGAGTTTTCGATATTGCTGGATGCAGCAAAAGCATAAAATGCCAAGCCAATAGACGTCTCAAAGCAAGATATAATACTTACAATCTGGTTTAGGTTTTTTCTTCATCCCGTAAGGTCAAGACCTCATAGCTATCGGCGGTGACCAAAATAGTATGTTCCCATTGCGCAGATAATTTGTTGTCTTTCGTTACCACCGTCCACTGGTCTTTTTTGACTTTGGTTTTTGCCGTGCCTTGATTAATCATGGGCTCGATCGTAAAGGTCATACCTTCTTTTAGTACTTCGCCAACACCACGTTTACCATAATGTAGCACTTGCGGTGCTTCATGCATTTCTTCGCCAATACCATGTCCGCAATAATCTTTGACGACACTAAACCCATGACTTTCGGCGTGTTTTTGAATGGCATAACCAATATCACCTAATGTTGCATTGGGCTTAACTTGCTCGATACCTTTCCACATGGCTTCATAGGTGACTTTAGTAAGCTTTTTCGCGGCCAGCGACACATTCCCCAGCAAGTACATTTTACTGCTGTCAGCAATATACCCATCTTTTTCTAGGGTAATATCTATATTAACAATATCACCGTCTTTTAAGTGTTTAACCGCTGATGGCACACCGTGACAAACCACCTCGTTGATCGAGGAATTAAGAGAAAATGCGTAACCATATTGACCTTTACTCGCAGGCCTAGCCTTGAGTGTATTAACGATGTAATCGTCAACAAAACTATCAATTTCTAAAGTGGTCATACCGATAGCTATTTTATCATCAAGGGCTTTAAATACTTGCGCAAGCAATTCCCCGGACTTTCGCATCAAGGCAATTTCGCTCGCGGATTTAATAATGACATCACTCATTGATAACTACCTGCAAACTGACACTGTTTTGTTGCAACTCAGCGTGAATAATCTCTGCAAAGGTTAAGCTAGGATTTGACTCGCTCAGGCGGCCTATCTTTATCCAAAATTCGGCCTGCGCATTAATTGAACGGTGCATAACAGCGCTCGTTTTACGTAACTCTTCGTGTAATTCATCAGAAATTTTAACGATACCCATTTAGCATACACTTCATAACAAAACATATACGTAACATATCAAATATTTATATACACCGATAGTAAAATCCACTCCGCCGTGTTAGAAAACATGAAGTATGGTTGCCTCCTTGTTAGTCGGATGGCCATGTATTAACTATGAATTGAAATAAATAGCACGTCAGAAAGTTGGCGCAGCGTTGAATAACCTATAGTAACACCATGATTTTATGGGACTTTAACTTGCTGGCACAAAGCTTGTACTACACAAATAACTTAAGCTTTTTATTATCTGCGAGTTGTTTGTGTCTGAGTTATCACCCTTTTTATCTCAAGGGATTATTGTTCCCGTAACAGGCCTGCGGCGAGTTACTAAACAACATACTGGATTGGGAAATTCTGCGATATTGACCGCCGTTTTTCCGCAGTTAGCTATTACCCCATCGCTGGATAACAAAGCCCTTCATTTTTTGAAGCCCGCCGATGATTTTATGTTGCAAGAAACCGCTGAGTTACTGAGTCAATTACAGCAAAAATGCCATGACTTAGGTATTGAGGGGGATGAGTTCAAATTAAACCTGCAAGGGCAAAAAATTGCAGCAAACTGCAACTTAGCTCAACATCAGCAGTTGACATTATGCCTACATCAAGACAAAAGTTTTATGGATAAATTTAGTTGGTTACAACCCAACTACCTCGCACTGGCTAACTCTTTGGAATGGCTTAATTTTGCCGATACTTATGAAGTATCTCGCACTCAAGCCTGCCAGCGCTTCGTACATTTGCAACAAAACGACCATGGTTTAGTGTGTTATTTCAGCCTGCAAAAACGACATGTGGAATTTATTATAGAATCACCGATTAACCTGTTTAAAGTGGCAGGGATTTAATCGTCTAAGCATGAGCTTATTCAATTTCAGCTTTACGCACAGTTAAATTACCATCGATGTGAATATCTCGCTGAGGAAAGGCAATACAAATGTCGTTTTCTGCAAACAATTCATCTATGCGAAAACGGATGTTGCTGCGGATCATTCTAAGGTGCCCTTCGACGCTGGCATTCATCCAAAAATAGGTGACAAACATTAAGGCGTTATCGCCAAAGTCATCAAAAATAACCGTGGGTGCAGGCTCTTTTAATACATCTTGCTGCTCCGCAACCGCTTGTTCGATCAAACTCGCCACTAAGCGACAAGGTGAGCCATAGGCCACGCCAACACTAATTGTTGTACGGCTTCTGTTATCCATCAAGGTCCAGTTTACGACGGTATTTTCGAGTAGCTTGCTGTTAGGGATCATCATGTGCACACCATCGGTACGACGGATACGAGTTGAACGTGTATTGATGGCCTCTACGTTGCCTTTTACGTCGTCGACTTCTAAAAAGTCGCCAATTCTAATAGGTCGTTCCCACATTAGGATCCAGCCACTAATGAAGTTATTAATAATATTTTGTGCGCCAAAACCAAAGCCTATTGCCACCGCTCCAGATAAAAAAGCAAAGGCGGTTATCGGCACATTAATCAGGTCGAGGGTAGTAATAAATAGCGCTAAAAACGCTAGAATAAACAGTATACGGCGCACCAGGTGCACCACATCTGGAGCAACACCTTTACTGCGCATACGCATCACGATTAAGCGTATAGTCCAGTTAATAAGCAAATAACCCACAAGTAAAAATGCGGGCAACATAAGTATGTCACCTAGCGTAAACACCTTATCCTGAACACTAAAAACGGGGATGCCAAATAGAGCAATAATTTCATTGAGGGTCATAAGGTTTCCATAATCGTGAGGATTTTAACGAGAATGATACACCTTAGATAAAGCCGATACTTAAATAAGGGACAAAAGTAAATTGTTGCATGATTACAGCTTATGTTTACTTTAGGGCCGCACATCAATACCCAAACAACCTGAAGATGCGAGTTTCAGCGTTTGTCAGAAAGCTTGGGTATATTTTAAATAAAGGTCGTTATTTTTTACTCTTAATATAGATGTCGATATTTTCTTCTAATACCGATAAAGGCACAGAGCCATATTCCAATACAGCCTGATGAAACTCGCGTACATCAAATTTGTCCCCAAGAGCTTGCTCAGCCTGCAGACGTAAACGTTTGATGGTCAACTCCCCTATTTTGTATGACAAAGCCTGTCCAGGCCATGAGATATAGCGATCTACTTCGGTACGAATATTATGTTCAGACAAAGCGGTATTTTCGAGCATATAGTCGATAGCTTGTTGTTTTGACCACTCTTTAATATGCATGCCAGTATCAACTACTAAACGACAAGCGCGCCACATTTCGTAGCTCAAACGACCAAAGTCATCATAGAGCGTTTCGTACATACCCACTTCTTGGCCTAAAAACTCTGAATATAAACCCCAGCCTTCGCCAAAGGCCGATAAATAGCTGTAGCGTCTAACTTTGGGTAAATCTTGCATCTCGGATGCTAAAGAAATCTGCAAGTGATGGCCAGGCACTGCTTCATGTAATGTAAGAGCAGTCAAAGCGTACAATGGTCGTTTATCGAGTGCGTAGGTATTAACCCAGTAATAACCGGGCTGATCATCCCGTGTGGGACTAATGTAACGACCCGTGGTGTATTTAGGTGCGATATTGTCTGGCACTGGCACCACGCCATAAGGAATGCGGGGTAATAGGCTAAACAACTGGGGTAATCTGGCATCCATTTTTTTGGCAATATACGAGGCTTGTTTAATCAGCTCATCAGCACTTTTGGCATAAAACTGTGGATCAGTACGTAAAAACTCAATGAATTGATTAATGTTACCGTCAAATTCTAGTTGATTAACTATTTGCTGCATTTCACCACGAATACGTTTTACTTCTGCTAAGCCTAAGTTATGGATATCTTCTACCGACATGGTTGTGGTGGTGTAGTGATCACTACGGTTTTGATAATAGGCTCGACCATTTGGCCATGCTTGGGCAGCGATAGAGCTTTTGCTATTAGGCACGTATTCATTGACAAAAAAGTCATAAAATTGCTGATAGGCAGGAAATACCTGTTTTGTTATTACCTCGGCCGCTTGTTGTTGCAAATCCAGTTTATCTTTTGTACTAAAACTACTGGTCTCTAATTGTTTAAAGGGAGCATAAAAAACACTTTCTTGCGGTGTAGGATGAATAAATGAACTAATTGAATTTTCAAACCCGCTTAATACCGCCTTAGGCTGCACAAAACCCGTTGCAATACCTTGTTTCATCCAATAAATCTGTTGCGCAAAATAGCTAGGAAATTGTTTAAGACGCGTCAGATAATTTTGATAATCAGCTAGGCTTTTAAAGCGCGTTGAGCGGGGTAAAAATGCAAGACCACTATGAAAACCAGACTCTGATGTGAGTGGCATGTAGTGAGCGTGATAGCGGTATTGGTCGATATAGTTTTGTAGTTTTTCTTGCTGGATCAATAAAGTAATTTGTTCATTGCGACTAAGGGTAGTAATTTCAATTTTGTTTAAGCGAGATAAAAACAAACGGTATTGTTGATCCTCTATCGCTAAACCCTCGGGTGAATTATCCGAGAGTTTGTCGTCAAAATCATGGATCCCATATCCCGTCGCGCTAGTGGGATTAACTGACATTTCATATTGCCAGATTTCTTCGAGTAAAATATCAAACTGCGATGCTGACTGGGCCAAACAACTAGATGAATACAACACTAACAATAAAAACGTAAAGATATTCTTCATGTACTTCTCAAACAGCTTCAACTCATGTAACCAAGGATAAGAGATTTGTAGCCTCATTGAAATCGAAAATCTGACTATTTTGGGCTGTTTTTGGGAGTATAAATGGGGGTTGGGAAAGCCATTATTTTATCAGACAACTGGGTGATTTTAGATGTACCCTGTTTGTTTACCTCATCAATACGCAATACGCTGTGCATAGGTACGTAAGTGCGTGTTACATCAGCAAATTCTGCTTTCAGTTTTTCATGGCTAGGGTCAAGTACCAAACTGGTATGACTATCCCAAACAAAATCACCTATTTCGATAAATCCAAACATATTGCCTTGGCAGACTTCCCGTACGAAAAGCTCATAACGTTCACCATTACTGATAAATTGAATACGAAATAACGGTTTTTTAGTAGACATGGTGACAGCTCATTAAAAATAGTGACAACAAAAAAGCAAGCGAGAAACTTGCCAATACAAAGTATTAATGGTGGTGATAAGGTGAAACAACAAGGAGTAAAAAATAAAAAGCATTTAATAGCTCATCGTATAGGGCAATATCACTGCTAGATTTTGACTGATAGTGGCCCAAGTAGAGCGCGAGTAGCTAATTGTAACTCGTCAGTATCTCCTGCCAAAATAGCGTTAACGGCAAAACCTTGCACATAACTGGTTAATTGTAGAGCAGCTGATTCAATGTTGGTTTGTGGATGCAACTGATGTAGTGCTTGGGCTTTTTCCAGACAACCAATAAAATCTATTTGTAAACTATCGATGTAATGACGACCAATTTCACGAATTTTTAAATCATCAAAACCCAATTCGGTAATGCAATTGATCAACAAACACCCCTTACCTCTAACATGCCTTACATATTCTTCAAAAAAAGCGCTGATAGAAGGCAGTCCTTGTTGCGACTCAAGATGCAGCATGATTTTTTTCAGATAATACTGCTGGTAATGGTCCAAAACGATGTACAAAAAATTTTGTTTGCTGCCAAATTCAAGATAAAAACCACGACGATTGAACTCAGTCCGCGCAATAATCTCGTCCATAATGGTACCGTGGTAACCATGCTCCAGAAAAACGTCTATCGCTTGGTTTAATACTGCTTCTACATTGTATTGGGCTTTACGGGGCATATTAAATTAGTTGAGTTTCAGAATATATGTTCTCAGAAGAGTAGCTGAGTGAGTATTGCTGTCAAGCACAACACTTTAAAGCGAATAACAAAAAGCCCGAAATATCGGGCTTTAGTTTTGGCATAATTATTTTATATTACTGTTTTTTTCTAAAACGACTTAAACAACTAAGTCCAAAACCACCTAATAAAAACAAAAGTAAGTTAGCGGGTGCGGTTACCGCAACTGAGTCCCCTTGATAATTACCAGAACCATTTGCAGAGGTTGGCGTAACATCGATAGCAAAACTAGTTACGAACTTAATGTCGGCTAAACCATTATTAGTCAATATAGTATTGGTATTTAAATTAGCCGCAGCCAACCCACCAACAACATCTAAGTAACCCAAGCCGCTCAAGTTTAACGAGCCACTAGTGTTTACAGCAGTACCTGTGAATGTAGTTAAGCCCGAAAAAGCATGACCAACTGTACTCAACCATAGTGCATTTGCGCCACCTTCATCACCAGTATTGAATGCTGTCAATTTAGTAAAATCGAAATCATCTGTCTCTGGAGTGAAATCGACAAAAACATTTAAATAACCGCCACTGTAATCTATTACTGTACCAGCACTTGGCAGAAGCGTGCTGCCAAGAGGCATAAAACCACCAAATTGGAAGGTCAATTCACATGAAGGGCAAAAAATTGCTGAGCCAGTATTGTTCATGGAGTTGATTCTACCAAAACCACTTATCTCACCAGTGCTACTATTTATATCTTGATGAACTAGCCCTACCACTCCTGACCAATCAGAAAGTGCATCGGGATCCCAACTAACTCCCCCAACATTTACCATTGAAGCATGAGCATAATTTAATGTGGATAAAACAAACAAAGTCCCCAAGCAAAAACGGTTAATAGTTTTCATATCGATGTCCCCAAAAAGTTATCCCTTACTTAAGCGACAAATACAGCTGTGTCATTACAAACTTTAAGTATCCAACACTTTTTACTGCGTTTTTTGTGCCAAAAAAACTGGGCGATATTTAACCGGTTGTAATTGAAGGGATTTTCGCTTTCATTACAAATTCATTGTGAGTCACTAAAAATGAAACTGTAAATAAAATGGACGCTAAACACTCCGTCAATTAAAAAACTGTTTGTTGATAAATTGCCATTGCTCAGCAAAACCTTCGGTAGGGCGGCGGGTGAATTCACTACGAATAAACTGATTTATTCTGCCATCAGCATAACAAATCAACATATTAGCTATGACTCCTTCATCGGCCGGTAAGGTCTTTCCTTCGCGCAATTTGCGTTCGCGTAGGACTTGTTTCATCTGGGTTTCAAGTCGCTCGAACAATTGGGTTATGCGCTCACGCAAGCGGTCTTGCTCACCCATTAATGCATCACCATTGAGGATGCGAGTAATGCCTGGGTTTTTTTCTGCAAAGCCCAAAATGAGGTGCAAAATAAGCTGACAGCGAGTTGCGGTATCTTTTTCTTCGTTGAGTATTTTGGTAATTCTGGAAAATAAGGTTTCTTCAATAAACTCAATTAATCCCTCAAACATACGTGCTTTACTAGGAAAATGTCGATAGAGCGCAGCTTCAGATACGCCTACGTGGGCAGCAAGTTTAGCTGTGGTGATCCGTTGTCCAGGATTACTCTGTAACATACTGGCAAGTGCTTGAAGTATTTGAGCTCGACGGTTTGGGCGTTTTGTTGCAGGCATTATTCGATCCTAATTGACTAGCGCTTTTGCTAAATTATTGTTGCTATGATTTAAGTTGTTCAGCCACTAATTGCATTAATTGTTGGGCAAGTTGCTTTTTATCGGTCATTGCCAGAATTTTTTCACCTTGTGGCCAGAATACCGACAAAGCATTTTGCTCACTGTTAAATCCTATGCTGCTGTCAGATACATCATTAGCCGCGATCATATTGAGCTTTTTAGCGTTTAATTTCGCTAAAGCATATTCACGAATATTCTGCGTTTCAGCGGCAAACCCAAGTGTAAATGGGGCTTGTGACAAATGTGCGACATCGCTAAGAATATCAGGGTTTTTAATAAAAGTAAGTGTTAACTCTTGTTCACTTTTTTTGATCTTTTGCGAATTACTTTGTAACGGTCGATAATCCGCTACAGCAGCGCAGCCAACAAACACATCACAGTGTTTTATTTGTTCCATTACTTGTTGATGCATTTGCACTGCGCTGGTCACTTGGATGGTTGTCACACCATGAGGGATGACTAGATTTGTTGGACCACTAACTAATATAACTTTGGCTCCCATGCTTTGGGCGGCTTGTGCTATTGCGTAACCCATCTTACCTGAGCTGTGGTTTGAGATGTAACGCACGGGATCTATCTCTTCTCGTGTGGGTCCCGCGGTGATCATAACGGTTTTACCTGCCAGCAATGGTTGTGGCAGTTCTTGCACAAGTAAAGCGACGATATCTACGGGTTCTAACATACGCCCTAATCCCACATCACCACAGGCTTGCTCGCCAACTGCTGGCCCCATAATTGTGATACATCGTTTACGTAATATATTTACGTTATCCTGAGTTGCTGTCGCATGCCACATTTGCTGATTCATAGCTGGAGCCACAAGCACAGGAGCTGCGGTTGCCAAACATAAGGTCGACAATAAATCGTCGGCTAAGCCATGGCTCAGTTTGGCTAAAAAGTTAGCGGTTGCCGGCGCAATTAATAATGTATCCGCCCATTTAGCTAACTCAATATGGCCCATTGCGGCTTCAGCGTCTTTATCAAGTAAATCGTCCGACACAGGATTACCAGATACTGCTTGTAATGCTAAAGGACTGACAAATTCTTTAGCTGAAGCGGTGAGCACGACACGCACGTTGGCGCCTTGAGCAGTTAATTTTCTGACTAAATCAGGGGCTTTATAAGCCGCTATCCCACCTGTCACACCAAGTAGAATGTTTCTATTATTTAAGGACATGAGCAATTTTACTGGTTGCTAAAAACTTATACTTCACATTATTGGCTGGATTAGGGGGCTTTTGCTAGGCTTATTTTACCCATCAAAGGAATGAACTCCACCTAACTCACTCATAAGGCAAGGACGCATGAAAATCACCGATTGGCCAGTAGACGAACGCCCTCGCGAAAAATTACTCAAACTGGGCCCCACGGCATTATCAGATGCAGAGCTATTGGCAATCTTTTTGCGTACAGGGATTAAGGGCTTAAGTGCAGTAGATCTGGCACGTACTTTACTCAATAATTTTGGTACGTTACGTGTGTTATTAAATGCGTCTGAACGTGATTTTTGTCAAGTTAAGGGCTTAGGCCAAGCGAAGTATGTGCAATTACAAGCATGCATCGAAATGTCCAAACGATTTTTTGAACAAAAAATGGATAAAGTTGATACTTTAAACTCTGTCGATCAAACCAAAACCTTTCTGCTTACGAAGTTACGTGACCAACCTCAAGAAGTGTTTGCCATGTTGTTGTTAGACAGTCAGCATCGTTTAATTAAATATCGGCCGATGTTTTACGGCACCATCGACAGTGCTAGTGTCTACCCTCGTGTATTGGTAAAACAGGCATTGGACGATAACGCAGCAGCGGTGATCCTCGCCCACAATCATCCTTCAGGCATAGCAGAGCCAAGTCAGGCAGATCAACACATTACCCAACGCATTATCGCCGCGATGAATTTAGTTGATATAAAAGTGCTTGACCATTTTGTCATTGGCGATGGGGTTGCAGTTTCTTTTGCCCAGCGCGGTCTTTTATGAAATAAAGAAAATCTTCGTTTATAAAACAACAATTATCACAGCTTGAAAATGGCTAAATAATAAACGTATTATCCGACTATTTACTTGAATTTACGTCATAGCAACTACAATACAAACGCTCGGTTTTACCTAACATAAATAAGCTTAAATCAAATAAAGAGCCGAAAATTAACAATGGGATAGCAAAAGCTCAGTTTTTCTGCAAATAATCTTGATCTGCTGGGGTGATTGCTGTATAAAATGCGCCCTCTTGTTAATAGTGTTAGCTGACTCGTTGCTTAGTGTTTCTGGTCAGAGCTAAAATTTTAGATTGTTTGGAGACAATACGATGTCCAGAGTATGTTTAGTTACTGGCAAAGGGCCAACGGTAGGTAACAACCGTTCGCACGCTAAAAACGCGACTCGTCGCCGCTTCTTGCCAAACTTGCAAACCCACCGTTTTTGGGTTGAAAGTGAAAACCGTTTCGTTAAATTACGTTTATCTACAAAAGGTATGCGTATTATCGATAAAAAAGGTATTGATTCAGTTTTGGCTGACTTACGTACCAATGGCGTTAAAGTTTAAGGAATTAGATCATGCGTGATAAAATTAAATTAGTGTCTACTGCTGGTACTGGTTTCTACTACACCACAGATAAAAACAAACGTAATATGCCTGGCAAAATGGAGATCAAAAAGTTTGATCCTAAAATTCGTCAGCACGTTTTGTTTAAAGAAGCCAAAATTAAGTAATTCTACTGGTTTTGTCTCCTGAAGAACCCAGCATTTGCTGGGTTTTTTGCGTTTAATTGATATGCTAAGCCCAAGTTTTGCAAAAGAATTAATCCTCATGATCAAATTGTCACGAAAAGCATGGAACAATGTCATCATCATCAGCATGCTGTTGTTGATCGTATTGTTTAATGGCAGTGCAAATTTTCTCAATGGTGGCGCCGACTCACCACGATCACATTATTTAATCCCTGAAAATACCACGATCGCTACGATGGAATTTAGTGATTATAAAATTGAGCGAGTTGGTCAAGGATGGCGAGCAATTGGTATCAGAAGCGAGTTGGCTGACTTAGAGGCTTTAACTCAGGCTTGGTATAGTGCACAAATTGATCAAGACGCCACTGACTTAACTATTACACAAGCCACTGCCAGTGCGGTGGTTTACCTTTGGTTAGTTGGCCAAAATGACGCGTTGAAATTTGAAGTGTTTAAACTTGGCGAGCAAACCTTAGTCTTAAATCAACAACGTTTGTATCAGCTAAAAAATATCGAATTTTCCGCTTTATTTTTATCCGGAGCTAAAGATGCCTGAGTTACCCGAAGTAGAAGTAAGTCGTTTAGGTATTACTCCCCATCTTGAACATCAACGCATAGAAAAAATCATCGTCCGTCACCGACAACTACGTTGGCTTATCCCTCAAGATATTCATCTAGCTGAGGGTTTAATTATCCAGTCTATCAGACGACGAGCTAAATACTTGTTACTTGATACCGAGCTCGGCAGCATTATTATACACTTAGGCATGTCTGGTCGATTGCATATAGTATCCGCAGATACTGTGGTAAAAAAACACGACCATGTGGATATCGTAATGGCAAATGGGCTGTGTTTGCGCTTCAATGATGCTCGTCGTTTTGGTGCATGTTTATGGCAAGCTACTGGGTTGCCAGATTTAAGTATTTTTAAAACATTGGGGCCAGAACCACTAACCTCAGACTTTGATGGAACACGTCTGTATAACTTATCTAGAGGTAAGTCTGTCGCTGTTAAAAATTTTATTATGGACAATAAAATTGTGGTGGGTGTAGGCAATATTTACGCCAATGAATCTTTATTCATTGCTAAGATCGACCCACGTAAAGCGGCAGAAAAAGTCACTAAAAAGGCCTATTTACAGTTAGCCATTATCATTAAACAAGTGCTCGCTCATGCAATTCAACAAGGTGGTACTACGCTTAAAGATTTTGCTCAGGCAGACGGCAAACCGGGTTATTTTGCCCAAGAACTTAAAGTTTACGGGCGACTCAATCAACCTTGTATTAACTGCAGTAAGCCCATCCAATCCGTTACTATTGGTCAGCGAAATACCTTTTTTTGTGAAAATTGCCAGAAATAATTATGTTTAACAACCACTTAGATTAAAAGAGGCTTAGATGGAACTGTCTATTGTCATTGTAAACTACAAAAGTTGGGATGATCTTGGCGAATGTCTAAGCTCTATAGCGTATTTATTATCTGAACAAAGCCGCATAAAAACCGAAGTGATTGTTGTTGATAATCAATCAAATGATGACAAGTTTGACTCCTTCGTAACACAGTTCCCACAGGTGCAATTTGTATTAAATCAAGGAAACTTTGGTTTTGCTCATGCCTGTAATACGGGAGCTGCCCTTGCCAAGGGCCAAGAGTTTCTATTTCTTAATCCAGATACTAAAGATCCCGCACAACAAATAGAAAAATTCTGGCAATTAAAACAGCAATACAAAGTTAATTTGATGACAATTAAGCAGGATGATGGGCACGGAAAAATCAAAAAAGTCTTCGATATTTTTCCAACTGCCTTGAATTCCTTGGGCCCCATACGGGCAATATTAAGGCTGTTGAACCCCAGCAAATATAGTAATGCTCGATACTGTAACGACAGTTTCCGAGACGTTGATTGGGTATCAGGTGCTGCACTAATGATTACCGCCAGTGATTTTAAAAAGCTGCAGGGTTTTTCTGAACAATTTTGGATGTACAGTGAAGATGTTGACCTATGTTTTAGAGCCAATAATAACGGCATGCGAGTAGGTTTTTCAGCAGATGCTTGCATCGAACATCGTCATGGTGGTAGCAGTCGTATTAATTTAGCCACTACTGCCCTGACCAAGAGTGAAGTGGTCATTTCAAAACATGTTTACGCGACAAAAAATTTCAGGCTATTACATGCCTTTGTCTATCACCTTTTTCTACTTATTTTCAGATTTATGCCCTGTATTTTATTTAAACTTATCAGTATGTTAATGCCAAAGTCACCAAAAGCAATCAAAATTGGGGCTCTCCGTTTTAGCATATTAATACAGTTCTATCGAAATGGACTATGTGGCAAAGGTTGGCAGAGTGTTAGAACGGTCGGCTTCAAACAATAAAATGGCTAGTCTGACGAGCAAAGCCCTTTCGCGGTTTCGTTCGTCAGAGTGTAAATGTGCTACAAGAGTTCAGGATGTAATTTTTTTAGCAGTGCGGTTTGCACACAGGGTGGGCAAAACTGATTGACCTTACCTCTATGCAAGGCCACTTCTTTTACCAGAGTACTGGAAATAAACGAGTTTTCTTCAGAGGGTGTTAAAAAGACACTCTCTAAATTTGGATTTAAGCGCCTGTTCATATTAGCTAATTGAAATTCATATTCAAAATCAGAAACTGCACGCAAACCTCGAATTAATATCGTTGCGCCTCTCTCTTCAGCAAAATCGGCTAACAAACCTCTAAAACCAACTACTTCAACATTGGGTAGATGTTGAGTGACTTCAGTAATAAGGGCTACACGCTCTTCCAGACTAAATAATGGCTTTTTACTGGGATTAGCGGCAATGCCCACAATGACATGAGCAAACATATTGGCTGCGCGCTCAATTAAATCAGCGTGACCATTGGTAATAGGGTCAAAGGTGCCAGGGTAAATAGCTTTGGTGTGCATAATTAAATAGAATCTAGAAAATAAAG
This sequence comes from Paraglaciecola hydrolytica, assembly GCF_001565895.1. Classification (GTDB taxonomy): domain Bacteria; phylum Pseudomonadota; class Gammaproteobacteria; order Enterobacterales; family Alteromonadaceae; genus Paraglaciecola; species Paraglaciecola hydrolytica. The sequence continues at coordinate 376,688 of NZ_LSNE01000003.1, read as the reverse complement.
TAATAAGGCTAACTTAAATTGGTGTTTAGATGCCACTTTATTTACCACATTAATATTGAGCCTTGTATTGACTGCACATTTGCCTGCAGATGACTTCAGCAAATGCGCTGTTGATAGCCCTCAAAACAAGATTGCCAATCTTGTGGCTGCCACTGAAATTCAGCATATTTGTTTTTTTCTTTATGCAGCGATCTTTGCAAGCGCTGTAAGTTTGCATTTTTCCAACTATTTCCTTCTCGCGCATGGCATTTATCAAAGTCGATGAGCCATACCTTATCTTGATTATCTAACATAATGTTGTGGATATTGAGGTCGTGATGATAAATCTGCTGTTCGTGTAATTGGCGAATTGCCATACCAACTTTATGCCAGATGGTTGATGGTAGTGAACTTGTCAGTAAATGAGTAAAAACATCTTTGGCAAGAGGGATTTTTTGCAAAATAATATCTGCCCGATAGTACATACCTCTACGCTCAATGCGAGCCGCAACTGCCTTGGGTACCGCTAATTGTTTAATCTCCATAGCATTTAGCAAGTGCATTTCAAGGTAGGCCCGGGATTGCTCTAAACCCGTATACAAATACTGATCCTTGATAAGTTTGCCTATCAATCCCCCACGACGATAATGCCGTAGAACAAAGTCCTGCTCGTTTTCACGGAAAAAAAAGGTCGTTCCTCGCCCCGCAGCCTGACCAATAACCTTGTTTCGTTCAAGCCAATATTGCGCATTAAACATTTCTGTACCCAGCTCTGGCAAATAATCTTCTACATAAAGTAAGACACTGTTACCAATAGTTTTTTGCTTAATGTTTGCCATGTTATGATGCGAAATCTCAGGAATTTGGACTTATTGTAAAGAAATGAAAAAAATAGTCCCAACTTTCTGGTTGTGAATTAATTACGTAAGCAGGATATAAAACTAATGCGCGCTACGCCGGAACAAATATCACAAACTGACGAAGTGGAATTAATTATCGGGAATTCGAATTCCAACTTTTCCGGTGTCACATCCACTATGCTGCAAGTAATGTCACAACAACGCGGCATGATTAACTTAAAAATAATGGGCAAACATTTTTTACCTGATCCTTCGTTAGCTATCAGTTTTTGGCAAACAGCTCTTATGTGCCGCAAACCACTCAAAAGTGGAAAATGGCGGATATTTCATGCACGCAGAGTTGATGAAATGATTCAAGGTGTCATTCTTAAATACATTTTTCGCGCCAAAATAAAGCTGGTGTTTAGCTCGGCAGCCCAGCGTCACCGTTCAGGCTCAACCTTATGGTTAACCCGCCGCATGGATGGGGTTATTGCCGTTAGTAACCGCTCAGCAACTTATCTTGCCGATCCGCCCGCCATGATTAACCCTCACGGTGTACAAATAACAGATTACGTGCCAGCAAAAGACAAACTTCATGCGTGGAAGGAACTCGGTTTTGGTGGCAAATATGGAATTGGTATTCTAGGGCGGGTACGTAAACAAAAAGGTGTACATCTGTTTGTTGAGGCCTGCATTCAATTACTCGACAAACATCCCGACTTTAATGCCGTAATCGTTGGTGCAATCTCTGGTAGTAATAAAGAATTAGTAAACCAGTGGAAATCACAAATTGAGCAGGCCGGATTAAGTCAACGTATACACTTTACCGATGAATTACCCTTTGAGAAGATCCCGCCAATATTCAGTACGTTAAGTTTGGTGTGTGCTTTAAGTGACAATGAAGGTTTTGGTCTTACTGTGTTAGAAGCCATGAGTAGCGGAGCGGCAGTATTAGCCACTCAAGCCGGAGCATGGGAGGATATTATTCGTCCTGGAATTGATGGCTACATCGTGCCGGTGAATGATCAAGCTGCGGTGACAGAAAAAATGGATTTATTACTATCCGATCCAGAAAAATTGTTAACTATGGGCCAAACGGGACGTTTACGAGTAGAGCAGCAATATGGGGTAGAGCACGAAGCTCAGCGCCTAGTGGATTACTTCCGCAGTCTACAATAACTGCTTAACTAGAGTTGTAAAAATGACAGGGTGCGTTCTAGCGCCCCACGGTTTTGGGCAATCACTGTCAATCCAGCTTTTGCCGCAGCTTGGTGGAGTGCTGGATCGCTCAGCAAGGTTTCACCGCACTCTACAATCTTTTGGCTGTTGTCGATAAAACTCAATGCGCCTACTTGGGCTAAGTCCTCACATATTTGTGGGTTATTATAAATAGACTTGCCCATTAAGATGGGCACGCCAAGTGCGGCGGGTTCCAAGGCATTATGCCCTCCTCGCAGTGCAATACTCCCCCCTACAAAAGCGACAGAGGCCAAAGCATACAAAGAGCGTAATATGCCCATTTGATCGGCCAAAATCACTTGAGTATTACTATTACATGCCTCAGTTTGACTGATTCTGATGAAATTCAGCTTTTGTTTTGTGAGCAGAGCATTAACAAACTCAAACCGTTGTGGATGACGTGGCACGATAACCAATAACAAGTTAGGAAAACTTTTAGCAAGTTTAAGATAGGCATCAAGCATTACTTGCTCTTCAGGTTCATGAGTACTGCCAGCCACTAACAATATTCGTCCTTCAAGATTAAGATTTTGAAAAAAAGTATCAGCTAGCTCCAGTTCACTATCACTAATGTGCAGATCAAATTTAATATTATTACTTAGGCATAAACGACTGTCATGGAGACCAAGTTGACGATAATTTTGATAGTCTCTTTCGCCTTGTGCACAAACACCGCTTAGCTTGTTTAACAGCGGTTGCATCAACCAACTTAACTTTTGATACGTAAGGGTGGATTTTTCACTCATACGTGCGTTAATAACAAAGAAGGGGATGCCTTTTTTCCAGCAGCCATGACATAAGTTTGGCCACAGCTCCATCTCTGTGATCAATAACATTCTAGGTTGTAACTTAGCTAATAGGGCGTTTACAAAAAGTGGAAAATCATAGGGCAAATAACAATGGTTTACCCTCTTGGTAAATAGTTCAGCAACTCTTTTGCGCCCTGTCATCGTATTGGTGGTAACGGTAACAGCCACGGCGGGATATTTTTGTAACAAACGTTCAATAAGCTGTTGGGCTGCAACGACTTCGCCAACCGAAGCACAATGGATCCAAAAACCGTTTTTGTCGACAGGTTTAAGGTAAATTCCAAAACGTGACAAATACTCTTTTGCGACGCCCCTATCATGTAAAATGCAATTAAATATCCATTTAATCAATAATATGGGTAATATTAGCAACCAGATAAGTGAATAAAGATATCGACTTAAATGTTGGTAAAATTTAACTACTTGGAGACTTGGCATTCAAACACTAGGTAATAGTTTAGATAGGCAAACTGTAGCAGATTTTAATACGGAATAAACTTCACATTTGCCTTCTAGTCATATTTGCAATATAAGGCTAAGAGGTTGAATATTAAAATTTTTTAACTTTAATTATGCGCTTATAGTACTGATGTTCTAGTATAAAACAACAAATCGAGAGGGAGTGAATACTTGAAAAGTCGCTTAGTGGTTACTAGGTCGATATTGTGCTGCATACTTTTGCTTATCAATAGTAAAGTAACTGAGGTGCATAGTCAGTCCAGCCATATACAATTAATCACTCATCCCTCGGTGGATGCCACAACTTTGGATAAAGACCAAATTAGGCGTATTTTTACGATGTATCAAACTAACTGGGCTGATTCACAACCCATAGTGGTTTACGTCTTAGGCAGCCAGAACACCACCCATCAGTTTTTTAGCCGTGAAGTCTTGGGGCTTTTCCCTTATCAACTAGAACGTATCTGGAATAAATTGGTTTATTCCGGATTGGGAGAAGCGCCGATAAAAGTAAAAACTGAACAAGAAATGCTTGAAAAGATTAGGCAACAACCTGGCTCCATAGGTTATGTAATGTCAGAAAATGTATCTACTGACATCAACATTATTCATTTGGCTATGGAGTAAAAGCTGATGCGTAGCGTATTTTTATATCTGTTGGTATTATTTACCCTTCCAGTAAAGGCTGGTGATCTAAAACTTCATGGTTTTGTAGCGCAAGGTTTAATTCAAGCACAAGACAGTAATTTTGTTGATGACGATGGCGAAGCCTCACTAAAACTCACTGAAATAGGCATCAATGCTTCCTATAAAATCAATAACCAACTACGTGTAGCTGGCCAAGGTGTATATCTTAACGGTGGCAACCGTTATCCAGAAGGCCTGCGTGTTGATTATCTATTTCTCGAATGGCAAGCCGTCAGCAATGCAGATTGGCAACTCAAAATGCAATTGGGACGTAATAAAAATTATCATTGGCTGTATTCGTCAACCCGTGATGTGCCACATACCCGACCCTCAATTATTTTGCCTCAGTCACTATATTTCGATGCATTTCGTGATGTTGCGTTAGGGGTAGATGGCCTCGCAATTATACTCAATACTCAAAACGAATTAGGAGATTGGGACGTCAACTTTAGTGTTGGCACCTCTCCGATCAGTGATGAACAAACCTCTAATCTGTTAGGTGGGCCAGCCAGCGGTGAACTTGAACACAAAAAGGATTATCAATTTAGTGTTTATTGGCGTCCTAGCCAAACTCAATGGCAATTAGGCATGTCGTTGCTTGATGCTGATTTTGGCTATCAACGAGGTGAAAATGATGCGCTTTTTGATGGCAAAGAAACCTCTCAGCGTATCGCATTTCATATGCTCTATCAGGGCGAACATTGGGAGTTTGCTTCTGAATTATTACGTGAACGAGTAATTTTGAAAAATTTCATTTATCCAGGATTTTATAGTGATTCAACATCCGAAGGGGGTTATGTACAAGCACGTTATTTCCTCAACCCCCAATTCACATTTATGACACGTGTGGATATTTATGACCGAGACAGAAGGGATCGCAAGGGTGATAACCTTGTAGCGATGTCGCAAGGACTTGTGCCTGGCTATTTTGGTTTTATGGATCAGGCAACCTTAGGTGTAAGCTGGAAATTAGCTAAAAACCTACAATTGCAAACTGAATACCACCGCGTAAAAGGCACCGGTCGATTGGCTCCTTATCTTGCTCCCGATGTGGTAAATAATGATCAACGTTATTGGGATATGTGGGCCCTGCAACTGATGTATTGGTTTTAATTGATGCGTCGTTTTGTCAGCTTACCTTTTAAGATAATGGGCCTCATTATGGCCTTTTTGCTGATCGCTAGTGTTTCGACAACATTTTTGTGGATCAGTAAAAACGACCAAGATTACCTCACTCAACAGCAAAAGTTACGTGAGCAGGATCAAAAACAATTTCTGTTGATAAAAGACATGCTGCGCAGTCGGGTTGAGTCGTGGTTCGAGGCTTTTGTGCATTTTCAAGCGAGTTATGCTGATACTGCCGAAGCCACGGCCTTTTTTCTCGAACACGAATTTGAATATTTAAGAGTCAATTGGCAAATTAATGGTCTATGGCTATTAGATGGTGAACTCAATACGATTTTTAGCACCACTACAACGACTCCTGCCTACGTAATAACAGATGCCACTGAAGTTATTAAATTACAAACTTCTAGCTCTAATACACGCTGCATTAAAGAGTGTGAGCAACTAATCAGCATGCCAATATTAATGAATAGTTCGGATGTGCTTGTGCTGAGTATTAGCAGTTCTTTATTGGAGGCTATGGCCGCACTCAATCAAACGACTTTTGCCGACCTAGCCATAGTCAGTGTGCCAGAACAAAGCCAAACAAAAGTGAAGGTTAGTGAATTATTGATTAACTCGCCGATCAGTAGTGCCAACAAACTGTTTATGCAGCAAATACTGCAACAAGTTCCTGCACAGCTCAGTGTCGCAACCCTAAAAGCTTCAGGTTACAGACTCACCAGTGCCAACAAGGACTTATTACTCAACCTTCTGCCAGTTGATCCAGAATTCGAAAACCGCTTATTTTTACTGACAGTGCATGACATCACCTCTGCTAGTAAAGCCCATGCAGAGTATCGTGCCAATGTACTAATAATATCACTGCTAGTGGTGTTGTTCTGTTCGTTGGCAATTTGGTTTTTGTCGATGCAGTTCAGACGACGTTTGCTGGTCGTCACAAAAATGCTGCCTTTATTAGCACAAAAAAACTATAGCGAATTTCACCAGCAAAAAATGATAAACAGTAATTTTTTTGCTGACGAAATCGAGATTTTGCACGACACCGCGAGTTTACTAGGTCATGAATTAGAAAACCTTGATCGCACCATAGAACAAAACACCCGCGAATTAGAAACCATCGCGCTTTACGATCAACTGACCGGGTTGCCCAATCGTAATAGATTAAACCAACTGCTTATTCCCCTATTACAAAGTATTAACGACAACACGGACAGACTTGCGATTATATTTTTGGACTTCGATAAGTTTCGTAAGATTAACGACAGTTATGGTCATGATATTGGCGATGCATTTTTAATTCAGGCCGCAAATAATATTCGCAGTTGTTTGCAAAGTAGTGATTTGCTGTTTCGCTTGGGTGGTGATGAATTTGTTATCGTTTTTAAAGATAGTGCTGACAAAAATAGGGCGCTTACATTAGCAAACAGTCTAGTTAGTTATTTTCAACAAGCATTAAAAGTGGGCGAACGTTATTTTTATTCGTCCTGCAGTATCGGTGTGGCAAGTGCCAACAGTGCGCAGAATGTGGTTGATGAGATTATTCGCCAGTCAGATATAGCCATGAACGCAGCTAAAGACGCTGGTGGTAATCGTGTATGTGAATTTAATCATGAGATGCTGAGCAAAGCTTTACGTAGAATTGAAATCGAAAATGAAGTACGTGCGGCTTTTAAAAATGATGAATTTAGTTTTGCTTTGCAAGCCCAAGTAGAGATTGCCACGGGTAAGCTAGTAGGATTTGAAGCTTTAATCCGTTGGATCCATCCGCAACGAGGTTTTGTCTCACCTGACGAATTTATTCCAATAATTGAAAATTCAGAAAGCATGATCGACCTTGGTTATTGGGGACTAAAACGCGCATTTATTATCCTCGAAAAATTAGATGAAATAGGCTTTAGTGGTCTTAAAGTCGCGGTCAACCTGTCTGCCAGTCAGTTTTTAGACCCGCAATTAATCCCCTTTTTAAAAGAGCAGTTAGTGGCATTTTCACGAGATGCGGAACAAATAGAGTTGGAGCTTACCGAACGAACTGTAGTGGCAGATATAGAGCAAACCCTCGACACCATGCAGCAACTACGAACTCTCGGCTTCACCTTTTCTATTGACGACTTTGGTACGGGTTACTCTTCACTGGCTTATTTAAAACAAATGCCTGTCGAAATTATTAAAATTGATCGCAGTTTTATATCAGGCATGCAAGATGATAATGCTGATATGAAAATAGTCTCCTCAACTATCGCTATGGTGAATAAACTCGGCATGCAAGTGGTGGCAGAAGGCATCGAAACCGCTGAACAACTGCAGATGTTAGCCACTATGCAGTGCGAAATTGGTCAAGGTTATTTTATTTCCAGACCGGTAAGTGAAAAAGATCTTTATGATTTATTACCGCTAAAGGTGAGCAATGGAATTTGGATTGATTTGTCAAAAACTGAAAATTAGCTCTTCCAATCAAGCAAAAGACATTTGCACAATGTAAAAAACTAATGACACTCGACTCGACTTCACACAAAACATTATTGTACCTAAATTGGCTTGTCAGGAGTCATATCCCGTAGAATACAGCCATGTCATGTCAGTGGATAACCCTATGAAACAAGATTTTTTTACGAGAATTCAGCAACAGCTTGAAGATACCCAAACCCAAGGTTTGTTTAAACATGAGCGCATTATTAGTTCGAGCCAACAGGCCGATATAAGTGTTGGTCAAGGGCAGAAAGTCCTTAATTTTTGTGCCAATAACTATTTGGGTTTAGCCAATCATCCACTACTCATTGAGGCCGCTAAACAAGGACTAGACAGCCATGGTTTTGGTATGGCCTCGGTGCGTTTTATTTGCGGCACCCAGGATATTCATAAACAACTCGAAGCTAAAATCAGTGAATTTTTGGGTACTGAAGACACTATTTTGTATCCTTCATGTTTTGATGCTAACGGCGGTTTATTCGAAACTATCCTTGACGCTGAAGATGCCATTATTTCCGACGCGCTTAATCACGCCAGTATTATTGATGGTGTCAGACTAAGCAAAGCCAAACGTTATCGTTACGCCAACAACAATATGCAAGAGCTCGAAGCACAACTTAAACAAGCCGATGCCGACGGTGTGCGAACCAAGTTGATTGCCACTGACGGAGTGTTCTCCATGGATGGTGTGATTGCAGACTTAGGTGCTATTTGCGACTTGGCGGATAAATATCAGGCTTTAGTGATGGTTGATGACTGTCATGCCACCGGTTTTGTTGGTGAAACGGGCCGCGGCAGCCATGAATATAATAATGTGATGGGGCGTATTGATCTGCTCACCGGTACTTTAGGTAAAGCCTTAGGTGGTGCATCTGGCGGTTATACCTCAGGTAAAAAAGAAGTGGTGAGCTGGTTGCGTCAACGTTCACGACCTTATTTATTTTCTAATTCGGTTGCTCCCCCAATCGTCGCCGCTTCACTCAAAGTATTTGACATGATGGCGGATGGTGAAAACTTACGCACTCAGTTAAAACGCAATAGTAAACATTTTCGTCAACGTATGAGCGCGGCTGGTTTTACTCTGTCTGGTAAAGATCACGCTATCATCCCAGTGATGTTGGGAGACGCAAAATTAGCTAGTGAAATGGCCGAGCTTATGTTGCAAAAAGGTATTTATGTGGTTGGGTTTTCTTTTCCGGTGGTGCCTAAAGGTCAGGCGCGGATCCGCACCCAAATGTCGGCCGCACACTCAATAGCACAAATTGATCAAGCGGTAGATGCTTTTATTGCTGTGGGTAAACAGTTAGGAGTGATTGCATGAAGGCTTTAGCAAAACTACATAAAGAAAAAGGCATTTGGCTGACCGAATGCGATAAACCCGAAGTGGGCCACAACGATTTGCTGATTAAAATCCATAAAACCGCCATTTGTGGTACCGATATGCATATATATCATTGGGATGAGTGGTCACAAAAGACTATTCCAGTGCCCATGGTGGTTGGCCATGAATACGTAGGTGAAGTAGTCGCAATGGGCCAAGAAGTACGCGGTTTTGCCATTGGTGATCGTGTTTCTGGTGAGGGGCATATTACTTGTGGTCATTGTCGTAACTGTCGTGCCGGGCGTCGTCATTTATGCCGTAATACCACAGGTGTAGGTGTTAATCGTCAGGGGGCTTTTGCTGAGTATCTGGCTATTCCGGCTTTTAATGCTTTTAAAATCCCACATAATATTTCCAGTGATTTAGCCGCCATTTTTGACCCCTTTGGTAATGCAGTACATACCGCTTTATCTTTTGATTTAGTGGGCGAAGATGTCTTAATTACCGGCGCAGGTCCAATAGGAATAATGGCTGCAGCGGTAGCTAAACATGTCGGTGCACGTAATGTCGTGATCACCGATGTGAATGAATATCGCCTAGAATTAGCGCGTAAAATGGGCGCAACTCGCGCCATTAACGTTACAAAATCCACGCTCAAAGAAGTAATGAACGACTTAGGCATGACCGAAGGTTTTGATGTAGGCCTTGAGATGTCAGGCGTTCCTACTGCTCTAAGAGATATGTTAGCCCACATGAATAATGGTGGAAAAATTGCCATGTTAGGTATTCCTCCTAACGATGTGGCTATCGACTGGAACCAAGTTATTTTCAAAGGACTGACTATAAAAGGAATTTATGGTCGTGAAATGTTTGAAACTTGGTATAAAATGGCCAGCCTTATCCAAGGCGGTTTAGATTTAAGCCCAATCATTACTCACCATTTTTCGATTGATGATTTTCAGCAAGGATTTGAAACCATGGGGTCAGGTCAATCAGGCAAAGTTATTCTTAACTGGCAATAGTTAATATCCACCGTCGCTTTTAATTAAGCGACGGAAATGTTTAGGAACACAATACATGATGGAGCAATTTGCCCATATTTCAGTACAAGATGCTCAACAAAAACTGAGTAGTTCTAATGCCAAAGTAGTCGATATCCGTGACGAAAATTCTTTTGCAATAGGGCATATTCCCCAGGCCCACCATTTGACCAATGGCACCTTGCAACAATTTATGGCCAATACCGATTTTGCAACGCCGGTCATTGTTTGCTGTTATCACGGTATTAGCAGTCAACAAGCCGCGCAATTTTTGATCCACCAAGGCTTTGAAGAAGTGTATAGTCTGGACGGTGGATTTGAAGCGTGGCGTCATAATCAGCCAATTGCACAAAAGCCTATTGAATAAAATATCCTATTGAATAAGTAGTTAAAAAGGAACCGCTCATTTCTGAGTCATTATTATTAGTCGCCTTTTCACAAGAGCGACCAGCCAGATTACTGATCAACTATCTGCAAGTCCAAGGTATTGCTGCCAACTATGTGCAGGCTGCTGAGCCCCATAGCCATGGTGTGCATCTGCTAGATCAATACCAATGGGCTGAAGCCAAACAACTTTCCGATGAATTTATTGCCAATCCCAGTGCGCAAAAATACCAAGAAGCCGCGTGGCAAACAGGTGAAAGGGTTAACTTAAGCTCTACTAGTATTTTTTACTGGCCAGCGATGTTATACCACCTTAAACATGCGCCTTTTACTGCAGTAGTTTTGTTTGTTTGCCTCATTACTTATGGTTTAGCGCTTATTGGATTCACTGAGCCCTATAATTGGTTGCAAATTTTTCCCTTACAACAACTCGCTGACAATCATCAGTGGTGGCGTTTAATTGGCCCTGCTTTTATCCATTTTTCAACCCTGCATATCGCTTTTAACTTACTATGGTGGTGGATGTTGGGCAAACAAATTGAAAACACCTTTGGTTTAAGTTGTTTAGTTTTGCTGTTTTTATTTAGTGCTATTAGCTCTAACGTCGCCCAGTTGCTGTTAGATGGCCCTAATTTTGGGGGTTTATCGGGTGTAGTTTACGCCTTGGTAGGTTGTGTGTGGTGGTTAGGTTGGCTCAGACCTAGCTGGGGTATAGGTTTACCCAAACCTATGATTGGTTTTTTACTTATCTGGTTAGTGATTGGCTATACCGATATTTTATGGATAAAAATGGCCAATACCGCCCATACGGCGGGGCTGATATCTGGTTGTTTGTTTGCTGTGGTATTAAGCCTAATGAAAACCCAAAAACCTAACCTTGATAAAGATACTTAGTAAAAATCACATCTTTGATCGTATCGTTGCCGGTTTCTTTTTTCATCAGTTCTCGCAACTTTTCAAGACAGACCCGACGAATATCTTCACGACCTGTCAGTGATTTTACCTTTTCTTCAGGTTGACGCCCAAAGATATCAATCGTTGCTGCGCGCAATAATGGAGAGTGGTGCTCAGCTGCTTCTATATAAGCTGCGTCTTCGAGCATAAGCTCAACTGTAACTCTGACATATCCCAATTTTTTAGCATTTGGGCCTAAATAATTAGTGACAATGTCGGGTTCGAGACTGAAGTAAGCGAAGTTTTTTCTAGGAGACTCTTGGCCGAATAGCTGAAAATGACTGCCGCTTAATACCAGCACTAGTAATAATATCCCAACTTTAGTCTTGTTAGTTTTTATCATATGGTTTTTGAGGCACCTGATTAAGTTGATTAATAGTCTAGCAATATTCCGCACAAGGTATAAAACTATTTAGTGCTACTTTAGTCTTACGTCATCACTTGATACTATGCCCGCATTGATGCCAGCTACTGACAATACAAAGACCCAAAATTGAATCCAAGTTACCCTTTCCCAATCGGTATTCAGCCTCAATGGTGTCAACCGCAAGACCATCACATTGGCGATCCAAGACTCAGAAATTGGCTGCTTGATACGGGCTCGTTAACGGAACGCTTACAAACGCATTGCCGAGATTTTCAAGTTCAGGTATTAGGTCAACGGCAGGCTGAGATAAGTCTTGAGGAAATTCGACAACTAAGCCCCAATTCTAAGCCATTTAATCTGGCAGATTGGCAAGTTAGAGAAGTTATATTGTGGGGAGATTCACAACCTTGGGTCTTTGCCCGTTCTATTTTACCTCAAGCACTTTGTTCTGCTGAGCTAGCAGGCTTAGGTAATCAGGCTCTAGGTAAATTGATTTTTAATGATCCTCGTTTTGTTCGGCAGCCTTTTGAGATATGCCATATTTCAACAACTACAACTACAACTATTGCTAAGGCATTACAACTTAGTGATAACCGCGATTTGTGGGGGCGACGTTCGGTTTTTATGTTGGATAATCTAGCGATGTCGGTGGCTGAGATCTTTTTACCCCAAGCACCTGCCTATGCAGATAGTCAAGCAAACCTATGACAAACAATCCTACCAAGGTTAATCGCTGGTCTGCTTATTGGCGCTTAATGCGCTTTGATAAACCTATAGGCATTTATTTGCTGTTATGGCCTTGTCTTTGGGCTTTGTGGATAGCTGCTCAGGGAATTCCACCCTTAGATATCTTAGTGATATTTATCCTTGGGGTAATTGTTATGCGCGCGGCGGGCTGTGTGATCAATGACTATGCCGACCGTAAAGTTGATGGTGCAGTACAGCGCACGGCACAACGGCCATTAGCCACAGGTGAACTAAGTAGTCGTCAGGCACTGTGGTGTTTTGCCTTACTGGTTTTTTGTGCGCTTTGTTTGGTGTTATGGCTTAATTGGCAAACCATCGTTTTATCTTTAGGTGCGCTGGTGTTAACTATTACTTACCCTTTTATGAAACGCTATACCCACCTACCTCAAGTGGTATTAGGAGCTGCCTTTGGTTGGTCAATTCCGATGGCATTTATGGCGATTAATCAACAACTGAACTGGCTTGCTTGGGTATTGTATGCCGCTAATCTGTGCTGGACGGTAGCTTACGACACTCAATACGCTATGGTAGATCGTGATGATGATCTGCGTATCGGGGTTAAATCCACCGCCATCCTGTTTGGCCAGTTTGATAAACTGATTATCTTATTATTACAACTAGCGACATTGGGACTTTTACTAGTAGTGGCCATCAACTTAGCCTATGGCTGGCCCGTCTATTTAGCTTTGCTTATTGGCGCGGGACTGTTTGTTTATCATCAATGTCTGATAAAAGATCGCGAGCGCAATGCCTGTTTTAAAGCCTTTTTACACAACCATTATTTTGGTTTAGTTATCGCCATAGGTATCGCTCTGCAATATTGGCTTAATCCTTAATATTAAGCGCTTCTAGTGCCGCAATACGGGTTTCTAATGCCGCTAATTTTTCACGGGTTCGAATTAACACTTGAGTTTGCACATCAAACTCTTCACGGCTGACAAAGTCTAAACGACTAATCTGGCTTTGCAGGATTTGTTTAACCTTAGATTCTGCCCCTTCAGCCATATCCTTAACACCTTTGGGCACCGCATCCGCGATCTGTTTGGCGATTTCTTCTAATTTTTTGGGATCTAACATAATCTTTAACCTGTTTTAAGAAAGTCTGTATTGTATCCAATAAACACTGATAAACCATCTCTATGCTTAGGTATAAAACGAATAAGCCCTTCATCCTTGAAACGGAACCTTTGTTGGCTGCACTTACTTCGCCACCGCCACACAATTCCAACGCTAAGGCGTATATAGATCCAGCGAAAGATGGTCAAGGCGCTGATAATTTCTTACAATCCCCGCCCCAACAAAAGCGTAACCAAGTGATACATGAAACTTAACCCAGGCCAGAATCAAGCAGTTAACTATATCTCTGGGCCCTGTCTAGTACTGGCAGGTGCCGGTAGTGGTAAAACTCGTGTGATCACTAATAAAATTGCCTACTTGGTCAGAGAATGTGAACTGCCTGCACGCTATATCGCCGCTGTCACTTTTACCAATAAAGCGGCCCGAGAAATGAAAGAGCGAGTCGCTCAAACTCTGGGTAAAAAAGAGGCGCGTGGTCTCAAGGTTTCAACATTCCACACTCTTGGTCTGAATATTATTAAGTCAGAAGTAAAAACGTTGGGTCTCAAACCGGGATTTTCCTTGTTTGACGATAAAGACAGTATGGCCTTATTAAAAGATCTTACTGCCACAGAGTTAGATGGGGATAAAGAGCAACTCAGTTTGTTGCAGAGTTGTATTTCAAGCTGGAAAAACGATTTAATCTTGCCCGAACATTTAAAAAACAAAGCCATGTCACCGGGTGAAGTAGAATTTGCCGAGTTTTATCAGCGTTATCACAATAACCTGCGAGCTTATAACGCCTTAGATTTTGATGATCTTATTTTACTGCCAACTCTATTACTGCAAACCAATGAGACCGTCCGGCAAAAATGGCAAACTAAAATTCGTTATTTGTTGGTCGACGAATATCAGGATACCAATACCAGTCAGTATGAATTAGTGCGCTTGTTAGTGGGCGAACGAGCACGTTTTACTGTGGTAGGTGACGATGACCAGTCAATCTACTCATGGCGTGGGGCGCGCCCACAAAATTTAGTGCTATTACAAAAGGACTTCCCATCCTTGAAAGTGGTTAAACTTGAGCAAAACTACCGCTCCTCAGGGCGAATATTGCACTGCGCCAATATTTTGATCCAAAACAACCCCCATGTTTTTGAGAAAAAATTGTTTTCAGAATTAGGTTATGGCGATCCTCTCAATATTATTATTGCCAAAAATGAAGAACATGAAGCTGAACGAGTAGTGGCAGAAATGCTTGCTCACAAATTTATGCAAGCCACCAGCTTTAAGGATTATGCGATTTTATACCGTGGTAATTTCCAGTCGCGGGTATTCGAAAAAGTCTTAATGAGTAACCGCATCCCATATAAAATCAGTGGTGGCATGTCGTTTTTTGGTCGAACCGAAGTAAAAGACATCATGGCCTATTTGCGCCTGCTGGTGAATCAGGATGATGACAACGCCTTATTACGAGTCATTAATACTCCAACACGTGGCATAGGTCGGGTTAGTTTGGAAAAACTTGGCAATTTAGCTAACCAACAAAAAACCTCGATGTTTGCTGCTGCTTTCTCGCCATATCTACAAGAGCATGTCAGTGGTAAAGCGCTAGTAGCGATAGAGCAGTTTGCTCGCTGGATAGTGGAGCTTTCGGATCAAGTTGTGCGCGGTGATGGCATATCTACAGTGCGCGATATGATTAAAACCATGGGTTATGAAGAATGGTTGTACGAAAGCAGTACCAGCCCAAAGGCAGCTGAAATGGCCATGGCCAATATCAGTACCCTGTTTGGCTGGATCAGCGGCATGTTAGAAGGTGGCGAACTCGACCCGCCAATGAATTTACAGGAAGTAGTTAACCGCCTGATATTACGCGATATGATGGAAAGAGGCGAAGATCAGGATGAGTCTGATCAAGTGCAATTAATGACCCTTCATTCCTCCAAAGGCCTAGAGTTTCCCTATGTTTTTATGGTCGGCATGGAAGAGGGTCTGTTACCCCATCAAAGCAGTATCGACGAAGATAATATCGAAGAAGAACGACGCCTAGCTTATGTAGGAATTACGAGGGCTCAGCGCGCATTGTTTTTTACTCTAGTTAAAGAGCGTCGTCAGTTTGGTGAATTAATCAACCCTGAGCCCAGTCGCTTTTTATACGAGTTGCCACAAGATGATGTGATTTGGGAGCAAAAAAAGCAAAAAGTCAGTGCTGAGGCACAGCAGCAAAAAGGTGAGATGGGTATTGCTAACTTGCGCAATATGTTAAACAAAAAGTAGTCTAGGTTCGTTATTAACCTGTAATGGCCATAGGTGAACCGGGTTGGTCGTTAATTTTTTCAGCCGCCTGTATATACTTACCCTGACCGTATTCACAACCTACAGCAGTGAGTGCATCAAGTTGTTCTTGTGTTTCGATACCTTCAGCGATTAATTTAAATTTCAGATGGTTTGAAATGGATAACACGGATTGCACCAACTTGAGGTTGCGCTCAGAGCGGGGCAGGGTTTTAACAAAACGATGATCTACTTTTACATAATCAAAGGGATAGGAATACAGATAGCTTAGTGAAGCCAAGCCACTACCAAAATTATCCAGAACCAGTGTAATTCCAGCGCGTTTAAGCACCTTAATTGCTGGCAACATAAATTGTGACCGGCGATTTAAATCATTTTCATCAAACTCGATCACCAGCCTTTTAGGATCTACTCCGGCCTCACGAATTTGTTCAACCAACTGACCTGCCAAGGACGTTTGGGTGAGATGATGAATAGATAAATTGATCGCCAAACGATAATGCTGTCTTTCATCATGTGCTTTTTGCCACGTTTGTAAAACATGGCAGGCCTTATTCAACATGAACTTATCCATTTCGACAGTTAAGCCACTTTGCTCGGCTATTTGCCAATATTGTTCACGTTTTATTTTACCTAATGACGAATGTTCCCACTTGATGTAACACTCTTCATAAATTCGTTCTTTGTTTGATAAATTTAGAGCAGGCTGAGAATAACACTCAAACGCTTCCGCCTTGAGCATCTGCCGAAACTCGCTTTCTATTTCGAGTTCTTCTAGCAGTTTGTCGCGCATGGTCTTGTCAAAGATAATATATCGACCACGTCCCAACGATTTAGCCTGGTACATTGCCGCATCGGCATCCCGCAAAATTTCATCGGCTGATTGATATCCATTTTCTATATAGGCAATACCAATACTGGCACCAGAATACACTTCTTTATTTTCAACAATAAAAGGTGCTGCTATGGCATTGATAATACGCGACGAAATTTCTTCAATATCACTAGGTGCTTCAAAGTTATCAAACAACACCACAAACTCGTCACCACCTAAACGTGCGAGTAAATCATGGCCACGCACACAAGAGGTAATACGTTTGGCCACTTCTTTAAGAAACAAATCCCCCGCATAGTGACCAAGGGAGTCATTAATTTGTTTAAAACGATCTAAATCAATAAATACCACAGCAAAATTGTTGCTGGCATAACGCATTTTGCTGGCAAGTGCTAGGTCCAGACGATTGTTAAACAGAACACGATTAGCTAAACCCGTTAACGCATCATGATGGGCGTCATATTCCAATTTGAGTTGAATTTGTTTTCTTTCTTCAATTTGCTTTTGTAAAAACATATTGGTTTGGTTGAGCTCGGCGGTGCGCTCTTTGACTTTTTCAGCTAATTGCTGATTATAAGCTTGAATAGCTTCGGTAGAGCGTTTACGACTAAGTGCAACGGCAATATGATGGGAAACAAAACGTAAAAATTCTAAGTCTTTTTGTGAGTACTTTTGACTTTCACCATAACTTTGTACAGCAATCACACCAGAGATGGAGCCATCAATAATGAGAGGCGCACCCAACCATGATGTATTTTTTTCCAACATAGTTAACGCGATACTTTCTTCTAATTGTTGTGTTTTAGCCAAGCGTTTTACTTGGCTTGAATCGATGAGCTCAGCACGGCCCTGGCGGATAACGTATTCGGTTAAACCCAGCCCCATAGCTCTGGTCTGCACATGGGTATTAAGTTCATCCTTAAAATAAGGGAAAGTTAAAGTGGTGGCATCTGCGTCTAACAATGCAACATAACAGTTAGGTGCGCCGATTAGGCGTGAGAGAATGTCATGGATTGCTGCATAAAAATCCTGCATATCTCCAGAATTTGAAGCCGATAACTCTGAAATTTCAAACAAGGCTTGTTGGAGTGATTCGATTTTCTGGCGTTCCAGTATCTCCTCTTGCAACTCTTCATTCATTTGGCGTAATTGTTTAGTCCGTTGGCGAATTGTTTTTTCAGTTAGTTCACGGCTTTTAACCCGATCGACACAGTTAATAATGTGTTGAGAAACAAACAATAAGACTTCTAGATCTTCTTGGTTGTAACGCACTGACTCATCGTAACTTTGTACTACCATAGCCCCAATAACTTGCGAACCACGTTTAAGCGGCACTCCAATCCAGTCAACCGGGCTTGGACCAACAAAATTAACGTTAAGTAATCCTATTTGCTGTAAAAAGGTTTCTTTGGTTAAAAATAGATGATTACCGGTGTGTAAAATATAGCTGGTAATACTATTTTGTAGTTCTTCTGCTGGCTGTTGCTGGACATCTAACTCTTCGAATTCATCAACAAAGTAGGCAAAATCGATGATAGTGTTTTCTTCTTCAAGAAAAGCTACATAAAAATTACGGGCTGGCATAAAACCAGCCACTATTTCGTGCAGGGCGGGATACAAACGAGACAATTCATTAACTGAACTGGCTAATTCAGAAATATCAAAAAGCGATTTCTGAATAGACTCAGAGCGCCTATATTTTTCAGTCACTTTTTGTAACTGTGGAACTAGCTCCCTGAGTTCTTCTAGGGAGAGTTCAACTGTGATATTTTCTGCTGTCATTGCGCTAACTTTTCATGCACTTAATAGTTGGTTTTTTGGCAAAGTTAATAGACTAAAATAAACTATTAAGATCAAAAAGGCCACACTATGGTGGCCTTATTTTGTACAAATTCTTGTTACGAAAGTGGGATTAGAGTCCCTCTATCATATACTCTATTGCCGCTTTTATTTCATCATCAGAACAATCACCACAAGTACCTTTGGGTGGCATAGCGTTAAAGCCTTTTATTCCGTGCTCAACTAAGGTATCTATACCCTTGCTCATTCGTGGTCCCCAGTCAGCGGCATCATGTAATTTAGGTGCACCAAGCACTCCTACACTATGACAGGCTACACACGATTTATTATAGACTTGCGCACCTGAACGTGGGCCTGCAGAACTGGTTTCAGGTTTGGCTCCCGCAACGTGGACTTTACCCAAAGGTTGGATGCGCGATTTAATATCATCTGATGCAGCTTCTTGAGTTTGAGCAGCAAAAGTCAGAAATACACTCACAAAAAGACACATCAAGCTTTTAATTTTCACAATTTTCTCCCCTAGGGTTTGACGTAATTTGAACGCCACCAGCCAAAATTCGGCCTTGATTATAACTGCTTCTCTTTACTGAACAACTATTTAGTAACAAAGCACCGTAAATTTGCTTAACGTGTTCCAAACAACTTATCACCTGCATCTCCCAAGCCCGGTAAAATATATCCCTGTTCGTTAAGCTTAAGATCAATAGCAGCGGTATAAATATCTACATCCGGATGTTGTTGCTGTACGGCCGCCAAACCTTCTGGCGCCGCCACTAAAAATAAACCCATGATATGAGTGCAGCCTTTTTGTTTTAATAAATCTATCGTTGCTATCAAGGTGCCGCCGGTGGCCAGCATAGGATCAACAATCAAAGCAGTGCGCTCTGCAATGTCTTTTACTACTTTGTCGAAATAGGCAATGGGCTGTAGGGTTTCCTCATTACGATACAAACCCACCACACTGATCTTGGCATTGGGGATGAGTTTCATCACACCATCTAACATGCCTAGCCCGGCACGTAAAATAGGCACCACAGTGATTTTTTTGCCTTTGATCTTTTGTATTGGAATGGTTTCATCATTCCATCCTTGGATGTTTACGGTTTCAGTTTCCAAATGACGAGTGGCTTCGTAGGTTAACAAGTTACCTACTTCGCTGGCTAACTCACGAAAATCTTTACTACTAATACCCGCTTCACGCATCAAACCCAGTTTATGTTGGATAAGGGGATGCTTAATTTCTTTTATTGCCATGTTCCAACCTATTGAAAGTGTTGACTTGTCAGTTGTTTTTTACAGTGTAATGCATGATCAAGCAATGTCGGATAAAAAACACTGAAGGTAGAATCAAACAGCGACGGATGCGTTTGTACAAAGTCATAGGCGGTATGAGCAAACACAATTTTATGTTTCAATCTACGCTCAATACTCATAAAAGCGCGCAGGCAAGTAGCAGGTTCTTTGTATTCACTTAACCACTTGTCTTGCAATAAACTGGCACTCAAGCGATTAAAATTGGCTTGTTCAATACCATCAAATTCACTTAATTGTTGGTAAAAGCGTTCTAATACCTGCCACTCTGTTTGTTGAGTAAAGTGATGCCATTGTTTTAAAAGGCAGTGATCAAACACAATATCAATCACTATGCCGGATACACGGCGTAAAGATGGAGGAAACTTTTGTCTAAGTGAGGTGACTAAAGAATGTTGGTCAGTATAGATGTCGACTTTACGATGCATGCTCACACCAGTGGCAAGACAAGGTGGTAGTTTGTCGCTGATGTTGCCTTTAACAAAATCACCAAGAAAGTTTCCCAACAGACTGGTTTGGGTATGGTGGCCAATATGTATGTGCGCAATGTAATTCAAACCGTGCTCATTTTTGAGATTAAAATTGCAAAACTTTGTGGCAATCTTCGCTGATAAGACCAGTATTTTGCTGCTATATTCTATTTCAACCCTATAATAGTGCCACTTTATTGCACCGCGTAGTTATTTTAAATGCCCAGCGCGTCTAATTTAAAACAAAGTGCAGCTAATTTAACCAATCGGTGGATGCCTGCCTAAGTGACCAAAGCGTGAATGTTTTACTCATCAATGGCCCAAATTTAAATATGTTGGGCAAGCGCGAACCGCAAATTTATGGCTCGGCCAGCTTAGATCAAATTGTTCAGGGGCTCAAGACTAAGGCCACTGAACTCGGTATTTCGCTGAGTCATGTGCAATCTAGTGCCGAGCATGTATTGATTGACGCCATCCATAACGGTTTTGGCAATATCGACTATATATTGATCAATCCCGGCGCATTTACTCATACCAGTGTGGCCTTGCGTGATGCACTGCTCAGTGTGTCTATTCCTTTTATTGAGATCCATCTGTCAAACGTACATGCCAGAGAGCCCTTCAGACACCACTCTTATTTAAGTGATAAGGCGCAGGGCGTTATATGCGGCTTAGGTACACAAGGTTATGAATTTGCACTTTTAGCTGCTCATCAGCATTTGACTAAATAAACAATTTCTAAGCTTTATTTAAAACAACAAAATTATCGAACAGAGAGAATTATCATGGACATACGTAAAATTAAAAAACTGATTGAACTGGTTGAAGAGTCAGGGATATCTGAATTAGAAATTACTGAAGGTGAAGAATCAGTACGTATCCATCGTGGTGGCCAGTTTGCTGCTCCTATGCAATACGCCCCTCAAGCTCAATATATAGCTGCCACACCAAGTGCGGCTCCAGCACCAGTTGCTGCACCAACGGCCCCCGCAGCTGCGGCTGAAGTATCTGGCCATATTATGCGCTCTCCCATGGTTGGTACTTTTTATCGCTCTTCTTCTCCCGGCGCAAAATCCTTTGTTGAAGTGGGTCAAAAAGTTAACGTGGGTGATACGTTGTGCATCATAGAAGCAATGAAAATGATGAACCAAATTGAATCTGATAAATCAGGCATCATTAAACAAATTTTGGTAGATAACCAAGATCCCGTTGAATTTGACCAACCTATGTTTGTGATCGAATAAAGGCCAATGACCATGCTTAAAAAAGTTCTTATTGCCAATCGCGGTGAGATTGCACTACGCATTCTGCGCGCTTGCAAAGAGTTAGGCATTACCACTGTTGCCGTGCACTCAACTGCAGATGAAACACTTAAACATGTATTGTTGGCTGATGAAACCATCTGTATTGGTAAAGCCTCTGCAACCGAAAGCTACCTGAATATTCCCCGTATTATCGCCGCAGCTGAAATAACCGATGCCGATGCTATTCATCCTGGATATGGTTTTTTAGCTGAAAATGCTGCTTTTGCTGATGCCGTCGAAAAAAGTGGCTTTATCTTTATTGGTCCTAAAGCTGAAACCATCAATTTGATGGGTGACAAAGTATCAGCGATTAAATCCATGAAAGCCGCTGGTGTGCCTTGCGTACCGGGTTCAGACGGGCCATTAGGTAGTGATGAAGCGACTAACAAAGCGACCGCCTTACGCATCGGTTATCCGATTATAGTTAAAGCAGCTGGCGGTGGTGGTGGTCGTGGTATGCGCGTGGTGCGCGCTGAACATGAATTAATTAATGCCATAGCAACAACACAAGCTGAAGCCGGTGCTGCTTTTGGTAATGATACTGTGTACATGGAGAAATTTTTAGAAAATCCGCGTCACGTAGAAATCCAAGTACTAGCTGATGGACAAGGTGGTGCTATTCACTTGGGTGAACGAGATTGCTCCATGCAGCGCCGTCATCAAAAAGTGGTTGAAGAAGCCCCCGCACCTGGTATCACTCCTGAAATGCGTGCCAAAATCGGTGCCCGTTGCTGTCAGGCCTGTGTTGATATTGGCTATCGTGGCGCAGGTACCTTTGAGTTTTTGTTTGAAAACGGCGAGTTTTATTTCATTGAAATGAACACCCGGATCCAAGTTGAGCATCCCGTATCAGAAATGATTACCGGCATTGATTTAATCAAAGAACAGTTACGTATTGCCTCAGGTATGAAACTCTCGATTGATCAATCTCAGGTACAAATTCGTGGCCATGCTATCGAATGTCGTATTAATGCTGAAGATCCACAAACGTTTATTCCAAGCCCTGGTAAAATCACGCAATTTCATTCACCCGGTGGTTTAGGTGTACGTTGGGATTCGCATATCTATGCAGATTACACCGTGCCGCCTTATTATGATTCGATGATAGGTAAACTGATCACTTATGGCGAAACCCGTGAAGTGGCGATTGCCAGAATGCGTCATGCTTTAGATGAACTCGTGATTGCAGGAATAAAAACCAATATCCCGTTGCAAAAACGCATTATGGCCGACGAAGCCTTTGCTAAAGGTGGAGCCAACATCCACTATTTAGAGAAAAAACTCGGTTTGGGTGGTCACTAAATTATCGTTTTAAGTTTCTGGCTGATAAGTTTTAAGTTTCTGGCTGATAATAAGTGCAGCCGGAAACTTACTCTTAACGGTTTTTAAGTTAACGACCTGCTTCATTAAATAGCTGTTTAGATATTTTAACCATCTCCTGAGTGCCGGTACTAATTTCCTGAATAACGCTGCCGGTTTTTTCTGTTAAAACCATGCCTTCTTTTGAACGAGCAACAATTTCCTCCATTGATTTTACCGCTTGGGTAGCCAAGGTATTATTTTGTTTTACCACTTCATCTATTTCGGCGGTTGATTTACTAGTGCGCCCTGCTAATTGTCTGACTTCATCAGCAACAACAGCAAATCCTCGCCCTTGCTCTCCGGCCCTAGCTGCCTCTATAGCCGCATTCAGAGCAAGCAAGTTGGTTTGATCAGCAATGGCGGTAATGGTATTTACAATGTTACTGATTTGATCAGACTGCTTACTTAATGAATCGATTCTTGCTGCGGCAGCAGTCAAACTATCGGTTATTTGTGACATTGATTGAATCGTCTCATTAACGATTTGCAAACCATGCTGGGAGGTTTTTTCAGTCTGTTTAGAAGACTCGTACACCAGTTCACTAGTACGTCTGTTTGCTTCAAATGTTTTAGTATTATCAGAGGCAAATTTTTTGACTTTTAGCAGCTTACCGTCCACATCAAAAATAGGATTATAAGTCGCTTCTAACCATATTGTTTCGCCCTGCTTGTTAACCCTCTCGACTAACCCGCTGTAAAACGTGCCTCTGTTAAGACTCTCCCATAATTTTTTGTATTCATGAGAATTGGTATATTCACGTTTGCAAAAAGACTTGTGATTCATGCCTTTAAGTTCACTAGCGGTGTAACCCAAAGTTTGTTGGAAGTTTTCATTCGCCTCTAGCAAGTTGCCACTTAGATCAAATTCAGCCACAGCCATAGAACGGGATACTGCTTGTGATTCGCTTTTTAGTAGATGCATTTGCACAATAGATTCTGTGACATCTGACGCTATTTTAATCACCTTGAGAACATTACCAGTACTATCTATCACGGGTATATAACTCGCAGCCAGCCAGACTTCATTGCCTGTTCGACTCATTCGCTGAAACTCGCCATTACAGCCCTTACCCTTAGCTAAATCATCCCAGAAAACTTTGTATTCCTGACTACTCACATAGGATTTTTTGCAGAACATACTATGATGTTTACCTACCACTTGTTCAGCACTGAAATTCATGGTTTTTAGAAACAACGGGTTAGCAAATAGTACCTGTCCCGTGGGTGTAAATTCGATCACCGCCATTGCGCCATACATGGCTTTCAGTACCGCTTCGTCAATATCAAACTTTGCTTTGTATTGAGCAAGTTCTGCGACTAATTGTTTGTTATTGTTGAAAAATCCCATGTTTAGCTCCCAGTGTGTGACGATAGAATTTAGCTTAGTAATTACTACTCAAAATTCAATGTTATTAGCAAAATGACCAACAGACTTTGCGTTAAACTTACAAACAGTGAATTTATTAGTTATATCTGCTCCGATCACGGATACAATTAGCATTAATATAGATTTTTTTACACGGCGATATAATCATGCCTTGGATCCAACTAAAAATAAGCAGCCCAGCTAAATATGCTGAACAGCTGGGTGACATGTTAAGTGCCAATGGCGCACAAGCAGTAAGTTTTTTTGATGCTAAAGATACCCCCATGTATGAGCCCAAGCCCGGTGAAGTGATGTTATGGCCAGATACCGAAGTGGTGGGTTTATATGACGCCAATTTTGATATGGCGGCCGTCATCAAACGTTTAGAAAAATCCCGTATATTAGGCAAAGGTTTTGCCCACAAAATCGACCAGTTAGAAGACAAAGACTGGGAGCGTGAGTGGATGGTTAACTTCCATCCCATGCAATTTGGTAAACGCCTATGGATTTGCCCAAGTTGGCGTGATGTACCCGACCCAACAGCAGTCAATGTAATGCTCGATCCCGGTCTAGCCTTTGGTACCGGCACTCATCCCACTACTTCATTATGCCTAAGCTGGCTTGACGGTTTAGAGCTAAAGGATTCAACAGTAGTGGATTTTGGTTGTGGCTCTGGGATCTTAGGTATAGCCGCTTTAAAACTCGGTGCTAAACGTGTAGTTGGCATTGATATCGACCCACAAGCGATACTGGCGAGCCAAGATAACGCCAACCGCAATAATGTCGGTGAACAAATAGAGTTATACCTGCCACAAAACCAACCTGAATTACAAGCCGATGTGGTACTAGCGAATATCCTAGCAGCACCCATCCGTGAGTTACGCCACATAATCAGCGGTTACTGCAAACCCAGTGGTAAACTGGTGTTATCCGGCATACTCGACAACCAAGCCCAAGAAATCAACGACCTATATAGCCAAGAATTCGATATGGAACCCATTGCCATACAAGGTGACTGGGCTAGAGTTTCAGGGGTGAAACGTTAGTTTTATACCCTTCATCCTCGAAACGGAACCTTTGGTGGCTGCACCACTCACCCCAATCATTTTATTCGGTTAAGCTCATAGCTCATGGGGCTGAGTTCCTTTGCCGCCGCCGTGCAATTCCATTGATAAGGAGGGCTATTGCTACACTGCTTTTTAATGGAGTTGGTATTAACTTGATATGTTTATCAATACAGCGCCGAGTATTAGCTGCAACTACAAAAGTTTCGCCAACAATTGGCCTTAATAAGTTATTAAGGCTGCCTATCTGTTACGTTTTGCGGTATAAATTTACCTGCAGTAGGTTAGGTAGTTAATTCTTAGAGGTGCTTATTAAAATATTTACTTATTTCATTAAGTTGGCTGATGGCCGCAAAAAAAGTCCGCAGATCATTTTTGCTCAGTTTAATGAATTGCTCACCAAAGTTCCCTTGTTGTATATCATCTTGTTGGTTAACTCTTTGACTCTGGCATATACCCATTATGGAGTGGCGCCTGATTATTTGACTTTGTACATTGCTGGAATTTTAAGTGTTGCTTGTATCAGCCGTGCGGTTCGTTGGTATGGATTTAGGCATCTTACTTTTAGTCTTAAACAAGCCCAGAAACAGATTCAAATGACGGTGTTTTTTTCTATTTTTATGGGCATTGGCTTTACGCTGTGGGCTTTTACTCTTTTTACTTATGGCGACATTATATTGCAGGCCCATGTGGCCTATTTTATGTCGATTACTGTCATTGGTGTATTGGTGTGTTTGATCCACTTACCGGTAGCAGTATGGGCGGCGGCTATTACAGTAGGCTTGCCTTTTATCGTCTTTTTTACCCTCAGCGGTCAGCCTGTATTTGTGGCAATTTCATTTAATTTTTTGATGGTACTCGCATCCTTGGTGCCTATTACCCTAAGTTACTACCGAGCCTTTTCGAATGTGGTTAATGCCAAGATTGAGCTTGAACAACAACATGAAAAAACCCAGCGCCTTAACGTGCAAAATGAGTTATTGGCCAATCAAGATGGTTTAACCAAACTGGCTAATCGGCGCAGTTTTGCTGCTTATCTAAATAAAAAACTTGAGGGCAATCAAGCTAACAATAGCTTTCTTGTAGGTTTGATTGATCTGGATGGTTTTAAACCAGTTAATGATATTCATGGTCATGCAGCGGGAGACCGAGTACTAACCGAAGTCAGTTTACGTTTGCAAAATTTATTAAAC
Source organism: Paraglaciecola hydrolytica (assembly GCF_001565895.1). Classification (GTDB taxonomy): domain Bacteria; phylum Pseudomonadota; class Gammaproteobacteria; order Enterobacterales; family Alteromonadaceae; genus Paraglaciecola; species Paraglaciecola hydrolytica. The sequence goes on along the minus strand of NZ_LSNE01000003.1, from coordinate 350,207 downwards.
GACGAGGGAATGCTGGCCCGTATTGGTGGCGATGAATTTGCTTTGGTGATCGACCACAATACCAGCCATGCAGATATTCAAACTTTAGGTAAACGTATCACCCAAGCCTTACAAATTCCCTTTTCTATGCGTACAGGCTTAGTACAGATATCAGGATCCTGTGGTTTTGCGATATTTCCTGATGCGGGTGACAGCGCCGATGAGCTGATGGATAGGGCTGACTTTGCCTTATACGAAGCCAAAAGTAATGCTCGTGGCAGTTCGATTATTTTTTCGCAGGAGCATGAACGGCTTATTAGGCAAAAATCACAGCTCGAACTGGCGCTCAATCAAAGTGTGAAGAACAATGAAATAACACTGCATTATCAGCCTATTGTGGATGCCAATACGGGCAAAATCATTGGTTTAGAGGCGCTGGCAAGATGGTTTAATAACGAATTAGGGCAAGTGCCACCGAGCCTGTTTATCCCCATTGCCGAGAAAACCGGAGTCGTCACTGATATTACTCTGTGTTTGTTTGAACAGGCGGTTGTGGCATTAAAGCGCTGGCCGTCTCACCTCTTTTTGTCGTTTAACTTATCAGTACATGATGTGATCAATCAGCAGACTCTGGCTTTGCTCAAGGGCATGTTGGATACACATGAGGTCGCTACTAGTCGGGTGCAATTCGAAATTACTGAAACTACGATGATGACGGATTTGGAGCAATGCTCCCTCACTACTAAGGCTTTGCAAGCTCAAGGCTTTAAGATTGCCTTGGATGACTTTGGCTCTGGTTATTCAAGTTTGAGTTATATTCACAAGCTGGCTTTTAATAATCTCAAAATTGACCGTAGCTTTGTTGAAAATTTACAAGAGGATCAGCGCAGTCAAGGTGTGGTCAAAACAATCCTAGAGTTATGCTCTAGTTTTAACGTGAGCTGCACAGTAGAAGGGGTAGAAACCCCAGAGCAAAAAGATTTGTTGTTAGCCTTGGGCTGTAAACAAATGCAGGGCTATTATTTTTATCGCCCTGCACCTATTGAGCAATTTGATTTGGTTTAGTGTTCTAAACTTAGCCCATCGTTAAATGTTTGTTGAAAAATGCCAAGGTACGTGACCAAGCAAGTTCTGCGGCTTGAGGATCATAGCGGCTAGTCGAGTCGTTATGAAATCCATGTTGAGTACCGGGGTAAACATGGGCTTGGTAGTCAACGTTATTGCTTTTGAGCACGGCCTCATAATCTGGCCAACTGTCATTTACTCGTTTATCGTGTTCTGCAAATTGTATCAAGATAGGGGCTTTGACCTGTTTAACCAGCTCGCTACTAGCCGGGGTGCCATAAAAAGGTACGGCAGCGTTAATCAATTCTGGTGTCGCGGCAGCTAGATAATTACTTATATAACCTCCAAAACAAAAACCAACTACGCCTAATTTACCATTACTCAACTCGTGCTGCTTCAAAAAACTCGCTGCGGCGATAAAATCCTGTTCTATTTTTGCACGATCCATCGAACCTTGCAGAGCACGTCCTTCATCGTCATTACCGGGATAACCACCTAGTGGAAACAAGGCATCTGGAGCAAAGGCCAAAAATCCAGCTTTGGCCAATCGCCTTGCGACATCTTCAACATAAGGATTTAAACCGCGGTTTTCATGTACCACTAACACTGCAGCCAACTTAGACGCTTTTTGTTTGGGCACAACCAAATAACCACGACCTTTACCATAGCCATTGGGCGAATCAAATTCTTGATAACTGGCTTTGATCTCTTCGTCATTAAAAGATACTTGTTCAGCTAGGGCATAGTCAGGTGTAAGGGCAGAGGTTAAGGTGCCAATAGTCAAACCTGCAACAGACAAAGAGCCTAAACGGCTCAGAAAGGTGCGCCTATCGATATCACCATGGGCATATTCGTCATACCAATCAAAAGCTTGTTGCGGAATGGTAGTGGGTTTCAATTGTGACATAAACAATGCTCCGGATTAAGGTAAGTGGAAAAACTAAATGAACACGATGTTGGAAAATGATAATACCTTAGCAGGTATTATTTTGGTCGTTCGTTTTTTAAGCTGAGCTACCGTTTTCAATAGATAAAATGCAATTTTTATCTATTTTCCAAAAACACTCGCTTACATAGCCGCTACACCCTGTTTACCTTTAATGCGAAAGTCGTAAAGTTTGCTGTACTAAGGTGTTTAAAAAAGCAGCAACACACTTTGCCCATAGACTATGAATACCCTTTGAAATCATTAAACTGCGCGACCTTTCTGAGCTTGCCTTGTTAGCAAAAAAAGCACAACAACCTGCGGCTCATCGATTTAATGACCAACGTGGATAAAGATTACCAATATGCAATTCCCCACTCATCGATTTTATGAAGATGTCTTAGCGCTGTTTTGTGCTGGCGTAATGGTGTCTTTAGGTGTGACACTGTTCAACAGTCACAGCCTTATAACAGGTGGTACGGCAGGCTTGGCGATTATCGCCATGCATTTAACCTCCATGGAGTTTGGCATCTTGTTCTTTTTAGTTAATTTACCTTTTTATGCCATCGCTTGGACGCAGTTATCCAAACGCTTCACCGTTAATACTTTTATTTCGGTATCACTGGTCTCAGTACTGTCGACCTATATGCCAAAACTCATCTCCATTCAATCTGTGCACCCTTTGTTTTCTGCAGTGGTAGGGGGCATGTTAATCGGAGTGGGTTTGTTGATCATGTTCAGGCATAAATCGAGCTTAGGTGGTTTGGGAATTTTGGCACTGTATCTACAAAACAAATACTCTATCCGCGCGGGAAATTTTGGATTGTTGGCAGACACCCTGATTTTAAGTTCATCACTGATGATGTTTGGTATTGAACTGGTGGCGTTATCGGTACTAGGTGCGGTGACCTTAAACTTACTGATTGCGGTCAATCATAAACCCGGACGTTATCAAGCTTATCTTAGCCCTAAACGTGTAAAAATAGCCTCTAACGATCAGAGTTTTGATTTAGATAAAACCGTATGGGGAAATTTTAAATAACTAGCTCAACACCTTCTTAATAAAAAAGCGCCCTTAGGCTAATGCCAGTCAGTTAAGCTGACTGGCATTTTTCTGTTTGTGGGGGTATCGACTTGTTTTGGGCTTTATCCATCTTGGGTAAGCTCTTTCCTCCCTACGTGGTGGTAGCTCGTAAAATGCCAACTGGTCAATAAGCGAATTGTAGAGTACCGGAAGTTTTCCGGGGCTGGTCAGTTGAACTGTCATCAGGAATGCGACAACGGCACTTGAGCAGCCACTAAAGCTCAATTGGTTAGGCCATATTCCTTTTCTGCTTGCCGCTTCCGTCATGGCTGAACGAATAAGGTTGTAAGCCAGTAGTAATCCCCATATTTCCTGCTCAACCATCTCTGGTAATTTGCTACGCAGGGTATATTCACTGTTGAGCAGTGTTTGTTTGATTTCTCTAAACCCAAGTTCTATTTCCCATCGGTGGCTATACAGTTCAACAATCTCATTTCCGGGGAAACGCATCGCGTCGACCATGGAGGTTAATACCTGACAGGTTTTCCCTTTTATCTCCTTCGTAATAAGGCGTGCTTCAATAGAGTCTGGCAAGTCATCAAATCGCTGACGAGCATGTGCCGTTGTCATCAGCTTGACCACTTTATCATTGCGCCCAAGGGAGCGTATCACTTCATACTGAAGCCCGTTTCTTGTGGGAATAAGCCAGTGCCGCTCCTTAGCGCTACAATGCCAACGGTTTAACAATCCAAGAGAGTAATAGCCTTTATCAAACAGAGTAAGAGAGTGACATGGGGTGTCATCAATGAGTTGCTCTGCCAGTACCATTTCATTTGATTTATATTTGTCAAAGGCGCTATTGAGTAGCTGATGGCTGGTCAGCTCCATATGGCAAACCATGCGTATCTGAGGGAAACTGGTATCGCCATGTTGCGTGCTCGCTGAGCCGTACTTCTTGCGGTTTTCAGGGGTATCCGTTGTACGCCATACCACACCATCTACCGCTAACAGGTTGAGACCATTCCATTTTTCGAATGGCTGTGATTGATACCAATGATGTGCCATTTTCTTGAATACTGCTTTGACGGCATCAGCACCTAATCGCTGCCGAGCCTGCACCATCGCACTGGGCGCAACAAGCGGATTTTTACCCGGTAATGCAATATCCATTTTGTTAGCAATATTCCAGACTGACTCCTGTCGAAACAAACTCATCCCAATCACAGACCACATCACCGCTTCAAGAGGGAGCCTGCGTTTTCTGACGGTAGCTACCCCAGCTTCAATAAACGCTTCATCGACAATGGCTGGGTCGAGAAATGACGATAGTTGTTCGAACGTGTTGAATTGGGTGCTGGCATTAAAAGCAATATTGAGGGCTTGTTGAAGTTGCACAAAAAAATCCGATGACCTTACGATCATCGGATTTTGATCCTCTTATGCCAAATGTCAATTTCTTAACTGATCGGCATTAGCGCCTTGTGCGCCGTTTTTTATTAATCCGTATTACTGCCCCTGCCGACTCTTTCTTTGCTGGCCACCAGATGGCCGTTTAGGAGCGCGATTTTTGTTAGTCGGACGCGACTGACCATCTTGTGGTTTTTCTGCCCGAGTTTTATCTGTTTGTCTTGGTTTAAGGGGTTTATCTGTTTTAGCTTTATTCTCAGTACGTTTATCCGAGTTTGTATCACTCGTCGCTTTGAGCTTCTGATTCGACTGGTTCACTCTATGTTTTTTAACTGAACGACGCATACGGCTCAGTTTAACGTGATCAAGTTTACCTGGATCAAGTTTAATCAAGGTCTCACTTTCATCGGGTAACTGCACACTAGAACGCAGAGCATTGACGTCTGGTAACATCAATTCTACCCAGCCACCTTGTGGCAAACGTTTTTGCAATTCAAGAGCGCCATAACGCACTCGTATCAAACGACTGACTTGTAATCCCTGAGACTCCCACATTCTGCGTACTTCACGATTACGGCCTTCAGACAACGTCACGTGATACCAACTATTTAGACGTTCATCGTCACCAGGCAACTTACGGATAGTAGTAAACTTAGCCACACCATCTTCAAGTTTGATCCCTTTAAGCAAACGTTTGAGCATATCAGGCAGTACTTCACCAAATATTCGTACTGCATACTCACGTTCTACTTCATGTTTGGGATGCATTAAACGGTTAGCCAGTTCACCATCATTGCTAAACAACAACAAACCGCTGGTGTTAAGATCTAAACGGCCAACCGCTATCCAGCGGCCATTTTTAATCGCGGGTAAACGATCAAATACCGTCGGACGACCTTCAGGATCTTTACGGCTGCATAACTCACCTTCAGGTTTGTTATACATCAATACTCGGCACATGGTTTTTTCAGCTTCAGTACTGATTAAATTGCCATCGACTCTTATTTTATCTTCAGTTTCAACTCTGTCACCTAAGGTGGCGATTTGGCCGTTTACCGAAACTCGGGCCTGCTCTATCCAGGTTTCCATTTCTCGGCGCGAGCCAAGTCCGGCGTTGGCTAGTACTTTCTGTAATTTATCACTCATTAATGTAATTGCTCGGGTTCATCTGCCTGAGTTAACATCGTTGTTTCAGACTCAGCAGAGTGGACTGGGGAAATATTTTCTGACGCTGACGCTGCAGACTCCGCAGAAAATATGTTTAACGCGTTTTGATCATTCTGCAAATTAACAAAATCATCCGCGCTGGGTAATTCACTTAAACTTTTTAACGAAAAGTAATCTAAAAAACCTTTGGTGGTGGCATAGAGTGATGGCCTGCCGGGCACTTCTTTATGTCCGACGACTTTGATCCAGCCACGTTCGCTGAGGGTTTTCATAATTTGGCTACTAACGGAAACACCACGTACATCTTCAATTTCACCGCGGGTAATGGGTTGTCGATAAGCAATTAAGGACAAAGTTTCGAGCATAGCGCGAGAATAACGCGGCGCCTGCTCCTGCCATAGTTTACTTAACCAAGGGCTTAAACTGTCCACCGATTGAAAACGATAACCCGAGGCTATTTCTACTAACTGAATACCGCGAGCTTGATAATCTAATTGCAACTCTTTTAATACTTCACTAAGCATAGTCTTAGACACGGCCAAACCATCTAAAACAGAGAGTTGCAACTGCTCATTCGTCAGCGGGGTATCAGCGACAAAAATCGCGGCTTCAACCAACTGTTTTAACTGTACACGAGAGATCTTAGCCATTAGTCACCACTACTCATGCGAATATGAATATTGCTAAACGGCGCATTTTGCACCAATTCAATTAAATGTTCTTTGGCTAATTCCAGTATCGCTAAAAAGGTCACTACCACCCCTGCCCGCCCTTCGCTGGCATGAAATAACTGATCAAAACCGGTATAAGAAGTGGCATTGATTTTTTCCAGAATTAAACTCATGCGTTCACGAGTGGACAGCGCTTCTTTTTCAATATGATGATGTTCGAAAGCTTGGGCGCGCTGCATGGCGGATTGAAAACCTAAAATCAATTCTTGCAAACTAATCTGCGGTAAAATTTTAATGGGTGCAACTGAGTCAGCGGTATCCGCAATCGCGAGAAACACATCACGCTCCTGACGAGGAATTCCATCAAGTTTTTGCGCAGCATCTTTAATTAACTCATATTCTTTTAAGCGACGAATAAGTTCGGCTCGTGGATCGTCTTCGTCTTCTTCGGCATCTGGGCGTTTTGGTAATAATAAACGAGATTTCACTTCGGCCAGTATCGCTGCCATCAGCAAATATTCTGCCGCCAGTTCAAGTTTAATGTCTTTCATTAATTCAACATATTGCATGTATTGCACCGTCACCTGATACACAGGCAAATTTACAATATCAAACTTCTGACGACGGATAAGATATAAGAGTAAATCCAGCGGCCCTTCAAAAGCCTCTAGTATCAACTCAAGAGCATCGGGCGGAATATATAAATCTTCTGGTTTTTCAATTAACGCTTCGCCATTCACAAACGCCAGTGGCAGAGGTTGCTGCACTGGATCGTGTTGGGAAAAACGCGAGATAAATGGATCGCCAGTTGGTGCCAAAACTATGCCTTAAACAAAGGGGCTTATGTCGCCACTACCATGACGAATAATAGTGATCTCACCTTCTGATAAATCAATTACCGTGGTGGGATGTTCACCAATTGAGCCACCATGAATAATCAAACCAACCTGACGTTCCAATTTGTCGCGAATATCGTCGGGATCGGATTCTGCCACTATTTCGCCGGGCAAAATCAAGGTAGTGGACATCATTGGCTCACCCAGTTCTTCGAGTAAAGCCAAGGCAATTTTGTTATCAGGTACTCTAATACCTATGGTTTTACGTTTGGGGTTTTGTAGACGTTTGGGTACTTCTTTGGTGGCCTTTAAGATAAAGGTATAAGGGCCTGGGGTATTGTTTTTGATCATACGAAACGCGGTGTTATCCACCCGCGCGTATTCTGATAACTCAGACATATCACGGCACATTAGGGTAAAATTATGATCTTTGCCAATGTTGCGAATACGGCAAATTTGCTCAAGGGCGTCTTTGTCATTCATATGGCAACCGATGGAATAACCTGAATCGGTGGGATAAACCACGACTGCGCCTTTATGGATCAACTCACAGGCTTGTTTAATCAGGCGAACCTGCGGATTGTCAGGGTGTATATAGAAAAACTGGCTCATATTGGGTAAATTCCTTAGTTACTGTCACAGCAAGTGGAAATTGTTCTGTCCAGTGATCAACAACACTGGTATAGATTGTTTAAATAGTACCGCTTAAATTCCAATCGCGCCATATTGGAACTAACTGAGAGGGCAATGTTAAATTTTTACCTAACTCAGTCCAACGGTTAGGATAATGAAAATCAGAGCCACTAGACGCCATTAACTGATGTTGACTGGCCAAATCAGCTAAGAGTTTTTTCTTTTCGGGGCTTAAATGTGAATGGATCACTTCCATGCCATCGCCTCCCGCCAAACTAAACTCGGCCACCAGCCTTTTAAGCCATTTGGTACTCAAATCGTAGTGGCCAGGATGGGCTAATACCGCTTTACCACCGGCATCGTGGATCCAACTAATAGCTTCGTCAATGGAAATCCATTGAGGGCTGACATGAGCTTTTTTACCCTTGCCCAGATACTTTTTAAAAGCCGCTTCCATATCGTTAACTAATTGGCGTGCCAATAATACTCGCGCAAAGTGAGCTCGGGTTACCTGCCCTACTCCGGCCATGGTTTTGGCATCAGCAAACACGTCATTAATGCCAACTTTGGCTAATTTATCGGAAATTTGTTGCGCTCGTCGGTCACGCTCGGCACTTTGCGCAGCCAAACGTTGTAAAAAAATGGGATCATGATGATCTACATGCAAACCCAATATATGAATGTCAAAATTGTGCCAAGAGGTAGAAATTTCGACACCTGGCAGGATATGTAATTTACGTTTTTGCCCTGCCTGATAAGCCTGTGCTTCAGCAATGCCATCGATAGTGTCGTGATCGGTAATCGCCAATACATCCACCTGCATGTTGTGCGCACGGTCTATCAACTCTTTGGGCGACAAGTGGCCATCGGAATAGTGGGTGTGGCTATGTAGGTCTATTTTCATGAGGTCGGGTTTCGTTCAATCGGCTTACGTTCAGGATTCAGGACGTTTTTGTTTAACATATAACAAATTAGAGTGTTGACAGCGCATCGTTTTTGTTTTCTTCTATAGCCACTGTTTGGCAGCATTATACGCAAACTGAGATGAATATCAGATAATTCGTCTTTTAGATAAGTGCTAATGCCAATGACCGATTGAAACCCATAAGGTATGAGTAAAAATGTACAATACAAACACGCTTTCTAACACAACTTGGTGGTGGCACAACCTGAACTAATGGGCTGTGAGTGTTTGTATTGTTACAAATAATTTTTCAAAAAAAGCCCGTAAACAGCGGGCTTTTTTTTATGTATTTTTCAGCTAGACAAAAAATTGATTAAAAGCCCAAAGTAAGCGACATCAAAAACGATAAAAATGAGATTAATATCATGAGCTTAGCGCAATTAACTGAACAAGTTGGTAAGGTCGAAACACTGGTAGTCCAAGCAGACTACGTGGCTGACCCTTTACACGCTTACCAATATTTGTGTCAGGACAAAGCCAATAATTTGTTATTGGAGTCGGCTGAAATCGACAGCAAGGACAATCTAAAAAGTTTATTACTGGTTGATGCCGCAATTAAACTGGTTTGTGAAGGCCATAAAGTAACATGCCAAGCCCTCACTAATAATGGCCGCGCGATATTACCTTTATTTAACAGTCACTGCCCTGCGGATGTGGAACACCACTTAGATGTAAATGCCGATGTCGTCACTCTTATTTTTCCACCAGCAGATGCCTCCCTTGACGAAGATAGCCGCTTAAAAGCGCCCGCAGTATTTGATGCTTTGCGTATTATGCTCACTCAAGTAACGTCAATTCGCCAGCATCCTCATGCCGTATTTTTGGGTGGTGCTTTTGCTTACGACTTACTCGCCAGTTTTGAAAAACTGCCTGAGGTTAAAGGCAGTGCCAATACCTGCCCTGACTTTGTATTTTATTTAGCCGAAACCCTGGTATTAATTGACCATCAGGCACGCCAAAGCGAAATTATCGGCAGCGTCTTTAGTGGCCATAATGTGGGAAACAATTATTTTGCCATCAGCCAACGACTAGAGCAGATCAAACACAAACTGGCGACCATCAAACCTATACCACAAATCAAACAGCGCCCTTTGAGTGCCAACGAATTGCAGGTTAATAAGAGTGATGAGCACTATGTAAAGGACGTGATTGACCTGAAAGAACACATTTTGGCGGGGGATATTTTTCAAGTCGTGCCCTCACGGATTTTCAGTTTACCTTGCCCAGATCCACACAGCGCCTATCGTGAGTTAAAGTTACACAATCCCAGTCCTTATATGTTTTTTCTGCAAGATGATGATTTTTGTATTTTTGGTGCCTCGCCCGAGTCCGCACTGAAATACACCAAAGAAAGCAATCAAGTTGAGATTTATCCTATTGCTGGTACACGCCCTCGGGGTAAACGGGCGGATGGCTCGATTGATCTTGATCTCGATAGCCGCCTTGAATTGAATCTGCAAGAAGATCAAAAAGAACGCGCCGAGCATATTATGTTGGTTGATTTAGCGCGCAACGATGTCGCTAAAGTATCAAAACCTGGTACTCGTTATGTCACCGATTTACTCAAAGTAGACCGCTATTCTCATGTGATGCATTTGGTGTCCCGTGTGGTAGGTCAGTTAAGAGACGACCTTGATGCTTTAAATGCTTATCAGGCTTGTATGAATATGGGTACTTTAGTGGGTGCGCCTAAAGTCAGTGCGGCGAGCCTTATTCGCGAAGTTGAAAAAGAACGTCGTGGCAGTTATGGCGGTGCTGTGGGTTATATTAACGGCCATGGTGATATGGATACTTGTATCGTTATCCGTTCCGCTTTTGTCCGTAATTCAGTTGCCCATGTACAGGCTGGCGCAGGTGTGGTGTATGACTCCAACCCACAAGCCGAAGCTGATGAAACCCGCGCTAAAGCTCAAGCCGTTATTCACGCTATTTTAGCTAGTGCCAATAAAGTTCAGCAGGGAGATATGTCATGAAATCTTCATCAGTCTGTGTATTTTTACTCGACAACTTTGATTCATTTACCTACAACCTGGTCGACGAGTTACGTAGTTTAGGTTTAGAGCTGATTGTGTATCGCAACTCAGTGCCTGCTGATGTGATTTTGCAAAAAATGCATAATAAAGCCGCACAAAAAAATGCTAAGGGCGAGAGTCAACAAGTCATGTTGATGTTATCCCCTGGGCCAGGCAATCCTAAACAGGCTGGCTCATTATTAGCTCTGCTAGCTCTGGTTAAAGGTCACTATCCGGTATTGGGTATTTGCTTGGGTCATCAAGCCATAGTGGAATCTTACGGTGGCGATATCATACGTGCCAATCAGGTGATGCATGGTAAATCATCCTTGATCAAACATGATGGGCAAAATATGTTTGCCAACTTACCTAACCCCTTGCCCGTCGCCCGTTACCATTCTTTGATGGCAGATAATATGCCGGCCGACTTACAAGTGTTGGCGGATTATAATGGCATACCCATGGCGGTTGCCCACCAGCAACACAGGATGTTAGGGTTTCAATTTCATCCCGAATCCATATTAACCAGTCATGGCAGCCAATTGTTATTACAAAGCATTAGTTATCTGACACAAACATCAGCCAGTAAAGGAGTCAACTAGTATGATGCTTGACATTCTTGAACAACTTTTTAAACAACAAGATCTAAAACAAGCTCAAGCTTATCAAGTCTTTAGTGAAGTGATTAACGGCCAAGTGCCTGACGTTATTTTGTCAGCTTTGCTGACAGCTTTAAAAATCAAAGGTGAAAAACCCCAAGAAATTGCCGGTGCAGCGCAAGCGATGATAAAAAATGCAGCGCCCTTTCCTTTTCCTGATTATGACTTTGCTGACATAGTGGGTACGGGGGGCGATGGCCACGACACCATTAATATTTCCTCTGCCGCTGCCATAGTCGCGGCCAGTTGCGGCGTAAAAGTTGCCAAACATGGTAATCGCAGTGTCTCGAGCCAGTCCGGCTCGGCGGATTTATTCAGAACTTTTGGTCTTGACCTCAACATGCCTGCCACAACAGCTAAACGTTGTTTAGATGAAGCAAATTTATGTTTTTTGTTTGCCCCTCAATATCATGCAGGAATTAAACACTCCATGCCCGTGCGTACCACTTTAAAAACTCGCACTATTTTTAATTTGCTCGGGCCTTTGGCTAATCCTGCACGGCCCAGTCATATCATTATCGGGGTTTATAGTCCTGATTTGTTGTTGCCTTTTGCTAAGACTTTACAACTACTCGGTTATAAAAACGCCATGGTAGTACATGGCAGTGGCTTAGATGAATTTGCCCTACATGGTGAAACTCAGGTAGTACATGTTAAAGGCGCCTTACTTGAAGAGTATCAAGTCAACCCTGTTGATTTTGGTCTTAAAAACTATCCATTAGCAGCCATCAAAGGTGGCCAACCTGAAGATAATAAACGCCTGATAGAGCAAGTATTGAATGGCCAAGGTGAAAGCGCTCATCAAGCCGCAGTAGCCATGAATGCTGGAGCATTGTTGACTTTATGCGGTAAGGCAGAAAGTTTTATGGAAGGTGCAAGTTTAGCCTTACGTGCTATGGAGCAGAAACTGCCAGCGCAAACCATTAAACTCGCGGCTGAGCTTAGCCAAACATCAGCAGCGTAAAGGAGTTAATGTTAAACATGGCCAATGTATTAGAAAAAATAGTCATCGATAAACAAACTGAAATTGCACAGCGAAAAATAGACTTCCCGCTTAGCCAGTTTGAAGTTGATTTAAAGTCTTCTGAGCGCAGTTTTTATGCGGCACTGGCACAAGCCAATGCCGGTTTTATCTTAGAGTGTAAAAAGGCATCGCCATCTAAGGGCTTGATTAGAGCTGATTTTAATTTAGACGAAATCATTGCCGCCTACAGTCCTTATGCAGCCTGTATATCCGTGCTTACCGATGAAAAATACTTTCAGGGTAAGTTTGAATATCTACAGTATGTGCGTAATAAAGTAAGCCAACCGGTGATCAACAAAGATTTTTTTGTTGACCCTTATCAAGTTCATCTCGCCCGCTATTATGACGCCGATGCCATATTATTAATGTTATCGGTCTTAGATGACTCTACTTATCGCGAACTCGCTACTTTAGCTGAACATTATCAACTCGACGTATTGACCGAAGTGAGTAATGTCGAAGAAGTTCATCGAGCCGTTGATCTAAAAGCCAAGATTATCGGTATTAATAATCGTGACTTACGTGATTTGAGTACAGATTTAGCCACCACTGAAAAATTGGTGCCGCTAATTAAACAACTGGCAAACCATGAACATGTGATCATCTCTGAATCTGGTATATATAGCCATCAGGATGTCAGACGTTTAGCGCCATTAGTAGATGGTTTTTTAGTGGGCAGCGCTTTAATGGCCGAACCAGATGTAGCCCTTGCCACCAAACAATTGATTTATGGCAAAGTAAAAATTTGTGGCACTACCACTGTTGAAGGTGCCCAGTTAATTAAAGACTCACCCGCTAGTTATGCAGGGCTAATTTTTGCTGAACAATCTAAACGTAAAGTGAGTTTAGAAAAAGCCAAACAGATTATTGATACCGTACCTTTCAACTATGTGGGAGTGTTTGTTAATGCGCCTGTGCAACAAGTGGCAGATTTTGCTAACAGCCTTGATTTAAGCGCAGTACAACTCCATGGTAAAGAAGATCAGGCTTATATCGATACTCTTAAACCGCTGCTACCTACTACTTGTCAACTGTGGTTAGCCAAAGGAGTGACTGACACTCTGCCCGACATGCATGAGCAGCAAGTTGATAAGTTTTTATTAGATTGCCAAGTGGGTAAACAAAGCGGTGGCACTGGCCAAGCTTTTAACTGGCAACTGTTAAATCAAGTGGCTGATAAATCACAGATTATCTTAGCGGGTGGTTTAAACCCACAAAATATCAAACAAGCCGCCAGTTATGCTGTGGCGGTGTTGGATCTTAACTCTGGGATTGAGTCATTACCCGGTATCAAAGAACCACAGAAAATAACCCAGACATTCAGCTTATTGCGTGAATATTAAGCTGACAAGCGTGGCTAACAAAATGAGAACAAAATGAATAAATTAAACAGTAAATTTGGTAATTTTGGCGGCATGTACGTACCCGAATTGCTCATCCCTGCGCTGGATCAACTCGAACAAGCTTTTATTGATGCCCAGCAGGATCCTGAATTTCAAGCTGAGTTTATGGGCTTGTTAAAAGACTACGCGGGTCGCCCAACAGCCATGACACTGACACGCAATATAGTCAGTAATCCCCTGGTTAAACTGTATTTAAAACGTGAAGACTTGTTACACGGTGGAGCCCATAAAACCAATCAGGTATTGGGTCAGGCTTTGTTAACCAAGCGCATGGGTAAAACCGAAGTCATCGCAGAAACTGGCGCCGGTCAACATGGTGTCGCCACCGCGTTAGCTTGTGCCCTAATGGGCTTAAAAGCACGGATTTATATGGGTGCTAAAGACGTTGAGCGCCAAGCCCCTAACGTTTTCAGAATGCGCTTAATGGGCGCAGAAGTCATCCCTGTGCATGCAGGTTCAGGTACGCTCAAAGATGCAGTAAACGAAGCCATGCGAGACTGGTCTGGCAGTTACGAGAAAGCTCATTATTTATTAGGTACGGCAGCAGGTCCTCACCCCTTCCCGACCATAGTGCGTGAATTTCACCGCATGATAGGCGAAGAAACCAAAACACAGATCCTCGAAAAAGAAGGCCGTTTACCCGATGCGGTTGTTGCTTGTGTCGGCGGTGGGTCAAACGCTATTGGTATGTTTGCCGATTTTATCGATGAACCCAGTGTTAAATTAATTGGGGTTGAGCCTGCCGGTAAAGGTTTGCATACCCATGAACATGGTGCTGCCATGTGTAAAGGTACCACGGGCATATTACACGGTTCTTTTACCTACATTATGCAAGACGATGACGGCCAGATTGAAGAATCCTATTCAGTCTCTGCTGGTTTAGATTACCCCGCTGTAGGCCCACAACACGCTCATTTACACGATACTGGCCGCGCACAATATGTCGCAATAAGCGATGATGAAGCACTGAATGCCTTTCAATTGTTATCACGCAAAGAAGGTATTATTCCGGCCCTGGAATCTTCTCACGCTTTAGCCCATGCACTTAACATGGCAGATGAAGCAGAAGAAGAAATGATCATAGTAGTGAATTTATCCGGTCGTGGTGACAAAGATTTGGCTCACGTACACAGCATATTAGGAGACGTAAAATAATGGCGACTACAACAGACAGATACCAAGCCATGTTTACGGCCCTTAATGCTAAACACCAAGGTGCCTTTGTACCCTTTGTTATGGTTGGCGATCCGGACAAACAAACCTCGGTTAACATCATTAAAGCCTTAGTAGAAGGTGGAGCCGATGCACTAGAATTAGGATTCCCGTTTTCTGATCCTATTGCCGATGGCCCTACTATCCAACAGGCCAGTATTCGTGCCTTATCACATAAAATCAAAACGACCGATTGTTTTGCCATTATCCGCGATGTACGTGACACCTATCCCGATATTCCCATCGGTTTATTACTCTACAGTAATTTAGTTTTTAAACGTGGCATTGAGCAGTTTTATAAAGACGCGGCGGCGGCTGGTGTTGACTCCATCTTAATTGCTGACGTGCCCTTACGCGAAGCTGAACGTTTTATTGCTGTAGCCAAAAGCGTAGGTATTAAACAAATCCTGATAGCACCGCCAAATGCCAGCGAAGAAACCCTCGCCCAAATTGGCACTCAGTCACAAGGTTATACTTATTTGTTAGGCCGTGCAGGCGTAACCGGGGCAGAAACCGCAGCAGCTACACCTACCCATGAATTGATTGAAAAACTCACTCGCCATAAAGTCGCTCCTCCTTTGTTAGGCTTTGGTATTTCCAAACCCGCGCAAGTGGCTGAAGCGATCAAAGCCGGAGCAGCAGGCGCTATTTCAGGCTCGGCGACAGTTAATATCATTGCGAAACATCTGGCTGAACCAGAAGTGATGCTTGAACAGTTAAAAATGTTTGTTAGTGAAATGAAAGCCGCTACGCAAAAATAAAAAGGTGTTGATATGTTGTATGTGATTTTTAGTGAAGACGTCGCCAATAGCCTAGAGCTGCGCAAACAAACCCGTGCTGCGCACTTAGCACGCATTCAGCTATTAGTTGATCAGGGCCGAATTTTAGTAGCAGGCCCTTGCCCAGCGATTGATAGCGAAGACCCAGGTGAGGCAGGGTTTACAGGCTCGGTAGTTATTGCCGAATTTGCAAGTTTAATAGAAGCACAAGCCTGGGCTGACAGTGACCCTTACATGCTGGCTGGTGTTTACGCAAAAGTGGTGGTAAAACCCTATAAAAAGGTCTTACCCTAATTGTGAACAGCGTTAATCTATTATGAGTTATTTACCCAATATTGAGTTATTGATGCCCGCTATCGATTTGAGCGCTATGCGCGCTCAAGGCGCCGGTGGGCAAAACGTCAACAAAGTATCCTCTGCCATTCATTTACGTTTTGATATTGCTCAAGCAGCATTGCCTGAATATGTAAAAAGTCGTTTATTGGCTGGCAAAGACAAACGTGTGACTACTGACGGCATTTTGATCATCAAAGCCCAAAGTCATCGCACCCAAGAAATGAACAAACAAGACGCCCTTGACCGACTGGCAGAAATACTGACTGAAGCAGGCAAGCTGCAAAAAGCCCGCCGAGCGACTAAACCCACTAAAAGCTCACAAACCAAACGCATGGACAGCAAAACAAAATCAGGACAAGTGAAAACGCTACGTAAAAAAGTCGATTTTTGAACAGTTGCAATGCCAATTACACCTTTGATTTTAAACCTTAGGGAGTTGAGTCTGCAGTTGCAAGAAGCTTTTCTATTCTAACGCTAGTGTACTCCCCATTGACATGCCATGCAGATGACTTTTTTGGCCATGGTTAATCTGACTACTCACTGAAAAATACAATTGAGATTTACTTTCAAGTTTTATGGCGGGCTGTCCTCCACGAAATACAACACCGGCAGAATCAATCAAACTATCGTCGACTTGCATCGCCACTTCTCCAGTCAAATTGACATTCGTCATGGTCACTCTTGACCTTGTACTGGTCAAAGCAGTAGTAATCGAGTTAAAAGTACTATCTTCTACATTCACTATAGAATCTACAATGTTAATGCTGCTTGCTTGAACATTGCTTAAGTTGATATAGCGACAATTTGTAAAAGTTAAATTGTTATATACACCACTCAATTCGATGTTTGTTTGATTGGAGCAGGTATAGTTTTGCACCACATTCGTTGTAAGAGGCGGAATATTGCGTTTGATTGGGTCTTTAATTAATGCTTCTTTTAGAATGGCAACAAACTGTGCTGTTTGCTCTTGCATCGGCACATGCCCAGCGTCATCAATGATGTGCAGTTGCGCATTTTTTAATTGTTCAGCAAGTAATTTTCCAGTACGTAGCGGCGCAACCCTATCATTTCTTCCCCAAATAATATGGCTTGGTACATTGAGTTGCTCGATTGAAGGCGACAAATCTTCGTAGACTAAACCTAAAGCGGCATTAAGTGTCGCACGATCTTTATAGACAAATCGTTGCGCAAATTCATTTTCCAAAAGAATTTTGGCAGGGTCAGGATACCTATCAATGGAACTTATCAGTGAAATTCGCCAACGATTTATAAAATTTGAGACATGAGAAACTACATTATCTAAGGGTTTGAATTTACTGCTATAAGGCTCCAACCATTGATAGTGATTAGGCACCTGCGTCATATGTAATACAAACACCGAGCGCTGCAATACACCCGCGGTGTCTACCATTATGAGTTTGTCTACCAATGAAGGATGGCTTGCTGCAAAGCGCAGGCTAATAGCCCCGCCCATTGAATGACCGATGATAGTCACAGGCTGCTGACTAAATTGTGGCACTAACCAAGCCAAGAGCGCCGCGTATTTTAAAGGAGCTAATTGCAAAGCGGTTGAATCGGACTGGCCAAACCCCGGCAGATCTAAAGTGATAATATGATATTCGCTTTCTAACTCGGGAATGACATTTAACCAGTCGAGCAAACCGCTGTAACCAAGCCCATGCACTAGTAACAACGTGGGTCCTGCCTTATTACCCGTTTCAACTACATGTATCTTGTTGTTAAAAATAGGTTCGTCTAGCCAGTGTTGTTGCCAATGTTCGGGTAATTGAGTTTCAACATCTTGCAGAGATTGCTGAAGGGGGTCGTTATCATCGATGCTAGATAGCTTTGAATGATTTGGATCAGCTAGAGAATAGGTACTAAAACTGGCAACCGCAATTAGCAATAGCAGTCTGATTAACATGTTATTTTTATCCATTCTGTTACTCACAACACTCCAAGTTCCTAACATAATTCTTTAGCGTTAAATTCATGGGTATTGAGCTTGCCTGATGCGAAGGTCACTTACCAAATACGCTTTATCTCCTGCATTCAATCTAACAGCACAAGAGCGAACTGCAGATTACAACATTAGGCTTAGATATAGCAAAGCGGATGTTGCATCTAGAGTGCAGCGCAATTTAACCAGAAAAACTTGAGGGTGTTTTTGTTTTGAACGCAATACTGTAGTTTTTGCCTTGCTTGGCTCATGCGATCCATAAACAAACTTAAGGTAAAAACCATTTTGGCCGATAACTACTTTGAGTTAGAGGAGGTAACATGAGCATATTATTCACTACATGGTTTAATAAAAGATTTTCAATAACGATTAGCCTGTTACTGCTGGCACTTTCGGGCTGTATGCAAAACCAATACGCAGCGGATTTTAGAACCCCATTCCCACCTATTGCTGATTCACGCATTGCTGCCACGGATAACACCGTAAAAATGGTTAATGCGGTATTTTATCAATCTTTTATTGGCGGTGAATGGCAATACCAAGGTTCGACCAATCTTAAAAACAGCATTAACGCTTATATTCAAATTCCAGAAAGACTCGACATGAGCGAAGAAGCTCAAGAAAACTATCTACAACAGGCGATCTGCCCTGCAGCCCAACATGAAAAAATGTGGCAGGCCCTTAACGACAAAACATTAGTTGTGCATATTTATACCTATAAACGAAAATACAGTCTTTACGCCAATTGTATAAACCCCTACACCACCGGATAATCACCGTTGTAAATAACAGACTAGTTTGTCTGAAAATTTTACACTCACAATAAAACACTTTGTTAATATTTTGTTTAACTCATTGCATTTCAATAAGTTAAAAACAAGGCTCGTTTTTTGCTGTGTTTCGAAATTGACATCAACGTTATTTCTTATTTTGTAAGGTACATTGAGTGAAGTATAAATTTTTATTATGGATGGCACTAAGTTCTGGGTTTTTATCTGCGCAAGCTTTAGCAGCAAGTCCTGGTGATTCAAATTATGTTGTGAATACACAAGCACATGTTGGGAATTATAACCTTTTCTTACAAAACGATTTTAAGAATAACGGTGGAGTTCATATCCATGGTAAGGCATTTGTTGGTGGTGATTGGACGACAAATGTTAATCAACCTGGAGCAGATGCTTTAACAGGATCAAACTCTGTTGATGCAGTAACAGTGCTCGGTGAATTAAAAGGCAGCGGTAGTCTAACTATAAATAATGGTAATAATGTTGTTTATGGTACTAAAGCAGCTGGGTTTGGTTTAACGCTGAATAATACTGGTGGCAAAATTGGAACTGCCACTCAAATATCGGATTCTAGTTATAACAATCAGTTCTCTACGATTTGGAACCAGGCTGTGAACGACAGTCAACATTTCAAAACGTTGGCCTCAACTGGAGCTGTTTCTGAGGTTCAAGAGGGTAAAAAGGGTATTTTTCAAAATGACAACACTCTTGATCTAAATGTTTTCAATATTAACTCATCTTCATTTATTTCAAATGGAAACGGCGAAATAGAGTTTCTAACAACGCCATCGGCTCCTGTTGTCATAAATGTTGGTGGTACTGGAATAATTAATATTGGAGCCAAACCACTAGGGAATTTCATCAACGCATCTGGTGCAAATGTCTTATGGAATTTTTATGAGGCAACACAAATCAATTTTACTGCGCGATGGGTAGGATCAATTTTAGCTCCTAATGCACATATAAACTATAGTGGTGGAGATATCGATGGCTCAATTGTCGCGATGTCATTAGAAGGTAATAGCCAACTACATAACGTACTATATACCTATGATCCTCCGCAGCCCCCAACAGAAGAAGTCCCCGCTCCTGCAGGTATATT
Source organism: Paraglaciecola hydrolytica (assembly GCF_001565895.1). Taxonomy (GTDB): domain Bacteria; phylum Pseudomonadota; class Gammaproteobacteria; order Enterobacterales; family Alteromonadaceae; genus Paraglaciecola; species Paraglaciecola hydrolytica. The sequence continues at coordinate 330,264 of NZ_LSNE01000003.1, read as the reverse complement.
CTTAATAGGTTTAGGTCTTTTGATAATGGCAAGACGTAAGTTTTCCAAATAGAGTTTAGTTTCAGTTAAGACTGACTTACTGATATGATCAAAAAGACGGATTTATCCGTCTTTTTTGATTTTTACAGGGAAATAAAAATGCTTCGTGTTTTGCTTAAACCTTTTTTAAACCAATTGTTTGTTATCTGCTGTTTGAGTCTTAGTTTTATTCAGGTAACACGAGCGGATACCTTACTCCATTACGAAAAAGCTTTATCGGCCTTTAAAGAACAACGTTTTGATGCATCGATGATCCATTTAAAAAACGCTTTGCAATCCTCTCCAGACAACCTGCCTTCTAAAATTTTAATGGGTGAACTGCTAACTCAACTGGAGCAATATCCTGCAGCAGAAGTAGAGTTTGAAGAAGCCATTATGCAAGGCGCTGACATTAGCCTCTTTGCCAAGTCATGGGGGGTGACTCTGCTTAAACGCCAGGCTTACGCAAAAATTATTGAATTTAAACAGTTTAACGGTTTTTCAACGATACAATTATTAGACTGGCAACGCTTACGAGCAACGGCCTGTATGCAATCTAAAAACTATGAATGTGCCAAAGAAAGCTTTAGCCAAATTAGTAGCTCATCCACCGATCAAACTGAAGCACTTAACGGCTTAGCCAACATAGAATTTAATCTAAAAAACTACGCTGCCGCGAATGAATATTTGCAACAAGCTTTGAATATTAATACAGAAAATGCGACTACGTGGCAGCTATTAGGTTTAGTCGCACGAAATAACAATGATATGAAAGAGGCCTTAAAATACTTACAAAAAGCGTTTGAATTAAGCCCTGATGATCCATACATCCTACGCAATCTGGCCGATGTGTATTTAGCCGCCAACAATAAAGAAGCCGCATCACAAACCATTAATACCATATTACTCAGATCACCCAATGATCCCTTTGCTATCTTAGTAAATAGTTGGCTACAGCAAGATACTGCGTTGTCTGCTGAAGCAGAAAAGAAATTTAATGAGTTGGCGGTTAAAATCAAAGTCTATCCAACTGAATTAGTAGAACAGGATCAATCCTTACTATTTTTGCGTGCCTTGGTTGCATTCAGACAACAGAATTTTGAACAGGCAATGCGGGATTTTACCAAACTACGTAAATTAGATGATAGCGACATATCCCCCATAATCCTGTTAGCCAAAAGTTATATTGCCCTGAATAAAGAGAAAGATGCAATAGAGTTACTTGAGTTGCAACAAGCTAGGTTAAATACCCTACCCGATATATTGGTTATGCTAGGTGATTTATACATCAACAATAATAAAAACTTTAAGGCCTTGTCTTTATTACAGAGTTTACAAGTTGAATATCCCGATAATATTCAGGTACTTCTTTTAGAAGCGAAGTTAATGATCGCTCGTGAAAGGCAGGGAGCTGCAGGATTTGAAAAACTAGATAAGCTAGTTACCCAATATCCAGAAAATGAAACGGTATTGTTTGCCCATAGTGTATTGAGTTTACAAATGCAGCAATATGCTAAAGCCAATGAAAGTATTAGCAAATTGGTTATATTGCAGCCTAAAGATGCCATTAAACTCAATCTAAAAGGTGCGGTATTAATTAAGCTCAATCAAATAGAAGAAGCCCAACAATATTTAAAACAAGCGCTAATCATCAACCCTGATTTAATGGCCGCAAAAATCAATCTGGCATCAAGCTACTTTTTACTGCAGCAAAGACCTCAGGCGCGCAATATTTTGAGTGCTATTTTACAACAACAACCTCGCAACGATTCAGCCTTACTGCTATTAGCAAAAATCCAAGTGTATGAGCAACAATATGAAGATGCGTTGGCTAATTATCGATTAGTACTTATTGATGACAAACAAAACATCGAAGCACTTGAAGGTTTAAGTTCTTTGTATATTGCTAAAAACGAGAGCAAAGACGCCTTATTCCAATTAACTAAATTAAATAAAATTCAACCAGAAAACCCTAAATATATCATTCAAAAAGCACAGCTTTATTTGTCTATGCAAGACAAAGAGCGCAGTAAAATTGAAATAGATATGTTGGCTCGTCTCGCCCAAGATGACGCAGCCCTTATGATTGCACTAAGTAAATTACAATTATTAGCCGGCGAATTAAATATGGCTATTGAGTCGCTAGAACGAGCACAAGCATTACAGCCCAAAAGTATCCGAATAGGCATAGAGTTGGCTGAACTGTTATTGAATAACAATCTTATAGACAAAGCGGCTACGCAGATTAAACAACTGGCCAATAAATTTAATCACACTGCGGATCTCTATTTTTTGCAAGGTAGGCTCGCTGAACAGCAAGGAAAACTGCAACAAGCTAATACGTACTATTTAAAAACACTTGAATTAGATGACCAATATGAACTGGCTTTAGCCAAACTCTATACACTCATTGCCAACGGCATTCCGGCACAAGCCTTTAAAGCTAAAATTGATCAGATAGTAACCAAATACCCTGAGCGTTATTTTCCGCGTAATCTATTGGCACAGTATTATTATTACACTAAAGATTTTAAACAGGCGGCATTTCATTATGAATACCTACTTCAACATGAAGATCTGCCTTCACGCTCAGGCATGCTTAACAGATTAGCTTTGGTTTATATGCCAAGCGATCAACTAAAAAGTGTTGAATATGCCAAGCAGGCTTTTGCTTTAAATGATACTAATCCGCAGATCCTTGCTACCTATGGTTGGTTACTGACTCAACAAAACCAAGCGCAAGAAGGCCTTAGCCTACTGAGAAAATCTCTTGCGCGAAATCAACAGAATCCTTCATTGCACTATTATATCGCGGTGAGTTTAGAAAAATTGGGGCTAGTTCGAGAAGCTATCTCTGAACTCGAAACCTTATTTGCTAAACAAATAGAATTTGAAGAAATAGAGCAAGCAAAGTTACTTTATCAAAAGTTAACTCAGGTTTAGATCAATTCAGGTGCAATTCAGGCTTCGACTATTAGCATGTTACTTAAGCTAATGAGGAGCCTGTTATGAAAAACCGTTTATTAATCACTTTGGCCTTAATCACGTGTTCCGCTAACACCCTAGCCCACCAACAACTTTATAAAGTCAGAGTGGTGGAAAGCAAACCCGTCTATGAATATGTCAGCATTGAAAAGCCTGTAAAGTATTGTTCTGATATTCATGTCAATTACAATTCACAAAAAGCCAGCCATATTATTGCTGGCAGCGTTGTAGGTGGCACTATTGGTAATTTAGCCAGCTCGCGTAAATCACGAGATGGGGCAACCTTAGTAGGTGCGATTATAGGTGGGGTAATAGGCAGCCAGATTGCAGATACAAGGCCAAATAGACACCCATCAACACAGTGTATTACCCGTTATGAGAGCACAGAAAAAGTAAGAGTCATCACTGGCTATAACTATTGGTATCGGATTAAGGGTAAAACTTATCAGGGTTTCAGTGTTGAACAACCCTCGGCCTACGTCACTTTACGTAAGTTTTAATCTTGTGTTTTTCAGCTATGAATGCCCAGATGAATTTTATTAGCTTACGTTAACGAGCTGGTAATTTTGAGGTAGACTAGTGAAGCAAACGCCAACTGCATCGAGCCGGAAATTGAAAAAGAGAGTAGTACGACTATTTCTAAACATCTGTTCAATACTACTTATAGTGGTATCGACTGCTGTGCTGGCGGAAGACAAAAAACCATCTCCGCCTCCTCAAAGCAAGGCGGAGGCGGCTCAACAAGCTCAGCAAAAAGTCAATGGACGAGTCTTAAAGGTCGAACAAAAACCCGATGCTTATCGGGTTAAAGTATTACAAAAATCCGGTCGAGTGGTATCGGTAGATGTAGATAAAAAATCTGGCAAAGTGACCAAAGAGAAAAAGGACGAATAGTGCGAATATTAATTGTTGAAGACGACAGCCGTTTATTGACTCAACTTGATCAATTATTGCAAAAAAACGGTTATAGCGTAGATCTAGCCGACGATGGCGCTAAAGCCCTTTTTTTACTCAATGAGCACCCCTATGATTTAGCTATAATAGACATAGGCTTACCCATAGTGGATGGTTTTGAAGTCATTCAACGGGCACGTAAAAATGAAGTCACTTGTCCTATTTTAATTTTAACCGCCAGAGATCGTTGGCAAGAAAAAGTCGAAGGTTTAGATGCGGGTGCCGATGACTACCTAACTAAACCTTTTCACAATGAAGAGCTTCTGGCACGGGTTAAAGCACTTATTCGCCGTGCTGCAGGCAAAGCCCACCCACTTATCGAAAAAGGCCCAATAAGCCTAGATACGCTCAGCGAAGAGGTCAAAATTAATGGTCAGTATGTGGAACTCACCGCCTACGAATATAAAGTGCTTGAATATTTGTTACTCAACCCACAAAAAATTGTATCCAAAACTGAACTCACCGAACATATCTACGACCAAGACTTTGATTTAGACAGCAACGTAATAGAAGTTTTTGTGGGTCGTTTACGTAAAAAAATTGATCCCACAGGGGCAATTAACCCTATCGAAACCCTGCGTGGTCGAGGCTACCGCATTAACCGCGAGTTGTAATACTTTGCCACTCGGTCTTTCATAATGGCTACTTTTTATAATGTGTGTTTTAGATAATGCGCAATTTGTCGCTGCGCTTCAGAAGTTTTGCTGCCGCCATTTTAACCTTGGTGATCTTTATTCCCTTAACGGCTATCACCCTAGAAAAAGCCTTTAATAACAGCCTGAGCCAATCCATGTTGCAGCAACTCAGGGTGCAAAGTTTAACCTTAATCAGCGAGTTTGAATTTGAAGACAACCACCCTGTGATGCCAGAGTTGTTGTTTAACGATCAGCTAAACGTGCCTGATTCAGGACTTTATGCCTTTGTATTGATGGCAAACAAACTCGTGTGGAAATCCCAGTCCACCTTAAATTGGCGCCAGAACGCTGAGTTTATCCCACCGCCTATAGGTACAGAACAATTTATTGAAGAATTTAATTTAACTAAAAGCTATTTTTTATTTTCTTATACTGCGGAATTTGAAGCAGAAAAAGGCTATCAGCCTGTTAGTTTTTTTATCCTCCAAGACAAAAGTATTTTTAATACTGAGAAAGACAAATTTGCCCATACCCTGTGGTATTGGCTCGGTCTGATTGCCTTGTTATTACTGGTATTATTATTGGCCAGTCTTAATGCGGCCTTGTTGCCCATCAACCGACTCAATCAACAAATCAAACAGGCCGAAAGTGGTCAGTTACGCCGTATCGACCAGCAATATCCACCTGAATTAGATAAACTTAAAAATAGTATTAATCATTTATTAAACAGTGAAGAACAACAACGTGCCCGTTATAAAAACAGTTTAAGTGACCTAGCACACAGTCTGAAAACCCCCTTGGCGGTATTAGCCGGTAATACCGAACTACCAGAAGATGCCAAAGAGCCCGTGCAGCAAATTAATCTGCTGATCCAACGCCAACTTAAACGTGCTGTAATTGGAGGGCATAGTGGATGGGAACAAGCCGTAGAAATCAAACCCATAGTGTTAAAACTGGTTAATGCTATGCACAAGGTTTATATCGACAAAGGCTTAGAATTGAACATCGACGAAGTTGACGCCAATGTTGGTTTTCAGGGCGACACCACAGATTTGATGGAAATACTCGGTAATGTACTAGATAACGCCTGTAAAGCCGCACGAAAAAAAGTAGTAATTAAATGCACCATGACAAAACACTGGCTACAAATATCAGTGGAAGAGGATGGTCCCGGCATACCTGCGGATAAACGTTTATTACTCTTGGAACGTGGTATACGTTTGGATAGTTACACTGAAGGTCAGGGTATCGGCATGGCCGTGGTAGCTGATCTCGTGAGTGCTTACCAAGGCCAATTAAATATTGAATCGAGCACCTTAGGCGGTGCACTTATTCTGTTAAAATTTCAGCTCAAATAGCCCCACACATAAATTTAGATTTGTTCTGCCTCTGCAGGCTTATCTTTTTCTGGTACATCGGTTTCACTGGCTAACAACAAAGCAATCCACATTGTATCTTTATTAGATTCTAGCGCTATTTTCACCACCATAGTCAGTGGCACTGATAACAACATACCAACCGTACCCAATAACCAACCCCAAAATAATAACGACAGAAACACCACTAAGGTAGATAGCCCTAGGCCCCTGCCTAAAAAACGGGGTTCAACAACATTGCCCATAACAGTATTTGTGACGATATACCCCAATGCCACTAAACCAGCGGATGCTGAGCCCAACTGCACTAAGGCCAGTAACACAGCTGGAACTGCGGCAATAATAGAGCCTATATTGGGAATATAATTAAGCAAAAATGCTAACATTGCCCATAGTAGAAAATGATCCAAACCTAAAAAATATAACCAAAGGCCGATGATCAAACCGGTGCCTAAACTCACTAAGGTTTTAATCGCTAAGTAGTTTTTTACTGACAACAGAAATTTGTCTACCTGCTGCATTTTCATGTCAGGATCGTCTAAAGCGATATGGATTTTTTTCGGAATGGACTCGGCTTCAAACAACATAAAAACGACGATCAATAGAATTAACAAAAAATTGGTTAACACCCCACCAAGGCTTGAAAGCAGGTTGGTCGCCATATTCATCGCCATACCTGGATCGAGGTAGGATAGGATCTGTTGTTTATCCAGTTTGATATTGAGTGAGGCTAAGCGCTCAATTAACCATGCAAACTCATTAACTAGCTGGCTACGGTATTTTGGCAGATTTTGACTAAATTCATTCATCGACTGCCCAACCAAACCAGCCAGCACAAAGCCTAAAATAACAATAAGTAGAATGACTAATACCACAGCAATGGAGCGCGGTATCTTATAACGATTAGCCCAGTTAATAATCGGGCTACAGGCCATCGCGATAAATAACGATAGCAAAAAAGGTACAATAATGGCGCTGGCTACTTTAACACCAGCCAATACAATGACCAGAGATGCTAGGATAAGTAACATTTTTAGCGAAGATGAAGAATGACTTTGCATGGTAATTGTCTTAAAGGATTGGTTTTCAGGCAAACTAACAGATCTATAAAAAATATTACAGTATGATTAGTGTATTCAACGACACACGTCGTACTAACGGCGACAATAATAACTAACACTTGCGACTTTAAGTAAGGAATGCCTTAAAAATGAAATTAAACCCTGCCACAATTCGTATTAAAAATCTGCGTTTACGTACTTTTATCGGTATAAACGAAGATGAAATAGTTAATATGCAAGATGTGGTGATCAACGTAAAAATTCATTATCAAGCGGATCAAGCAACAGATTCAGACCAAATGGATGATGCATTGAACTATAAAACCATCACTAAACGCATCATTAAATTGGTAGAAAACAACCGTTTTCACTTGCTCGAAAAATTAACAGCAGATGTATTAACCATAGCGGCAGAACATCAATGGGTAAGCTATGCCGAGGTGGAAGTGGATAAACCTCATGCATTACGTTTTGCAGACTCTGTCTCTTTATGTTTATCTTGTAATAAGGTGTAACCACTAAAGTACATTTAAAAAGGAAGTTATGAAAATTCTCATCACAGGTGCTACTGGTTTAATTGGTTCAAATTTGATCCCTTTTCTACGCCCTAACGAAATAGCGGTATATACCCGCAACGTTGCTATGGCGGAACAGATCCTTGGGCATAAAATTCACTTTTTGTCGTCTTTAGAACATTTAAAGGATTTGAATGACTACCAAGTTGTCATTAATTTCGCGGGTGAGCCCATTGTTGGCAAAAAGTGGACGACTCAGCAAAAACATGAAATTGAATCTAGTCGTTGGTCAATTACAGAAAAAATCGTTGCCTTAATCAAGGCCAGTGAAAATCCGCCCGAACTATTAATTAGCGGCTCTGCCGTTGGCTACTATGGCCGGCAAAGTGACAACATAATTGATGAAAGTTTTACCAATACCTTTGATGATTTTGGCCATCAACTGTGTGAAAGATGGGAATATCTAGCCAAAAAAGCGGAATCCTTGCAAACCAGAGTGTGTATAGTTCGCACCGGCGTTGTACTAAGCAAACGCGGTGGCGCCCTGACTAAGATGCTAACGCCTTTTAAACTGGGTTTAGGTGGTGTTATGGGCCGTGGTGACCAATATTTTTCATGGATCCATTTAGAAGACATGCTCAAAGGCTTAGTCCATCTGATCACCAACAAGGACTGCCATGGCATTTATAACTTCACTGCTCCACATCCCGTAACAAACTATCAATACAGTCACGAACTGGCCAAAGCACTTAGGCGCCCTTGCCTGTTTAAAATACCTGAAAAACTACTCAGAGCGGCAATGGGCGAATCGGCTGATCTTGTATTATACGGTCAGCGCGTGGTCCCCAAACGTTTGTTGGAAAGTGGCTATGAGTTTGTCTTCCCTGACATCTCACAAGCTTTAGATTGCCTGCGCAAATAATAACCTCTTCATACTTAAAACTGCACGTTTGTTGGCCGCAATCTTTTGCCAGCACCGTGCAATTCCATATGATAGGGGAATAGAGTTGTCTAACTAAACCATTTGGCGCAGTAATTGGTTAGTATTAAGTTGTAATAGACGCCAGCAGCTTAAGGCACCTAAACAGCACACAACAAAGGCGCCAGACAAAGGCGCAATTAACCAATATTGCCAATGAATTTTTGCTTCCATTTCAAATACCTGAGTTTGTAATAAATACAAACTCAGTTCGTTGAAAGCGGTAGCCATCAAACCTGCGGTCAAACCAATAATAATAAACTCATAAAGTACGCTGCCACGGATCAAACTCCCTTTAGCGCCTAATGTGCGCAGTATGGCTAACTCCTGTTGCCTTTCATCCATGCTGGCTTGTACCTGCGCGACTAATACCAAAGAACCCGCCGTTAATACCAAGATCAAGATGAATTCGACAGCCATCGATACCTGCTCAACAATATTACGTAGTTGGTTAATACGGGCATCCACGTCTATCAGCGTCACGCTACCAAATGGCTGCATCAATTTAGTTAATTTCGATTTCTGTTCCGTTGCCAGATAAAAACTAGCCAGGTAGGTTGGTACAAAATGCTGCAAAGCTTTAGGCTCAATAACAAAGAAAAAGTTAGGTTTCATTGATTGCCAATTAACGTCTCGTAAACTGCCTACGGCAACCTCTACCACTTCACTGCCAATATTAAAGGTCAGCACATCACCCAGCTTGATCCCCAAACGTTGGGCTAATTTCTCCTCTACTGATACCGAATAATGCTGCTCAGGATTTTGTCCTTCAATAGTGGCCACTGCACTATCATCAAACCACTGACCAGCAGTTATACGACTGCCATCCTGCAGTTCATTACTCCAGGTTAAATTGGCTTCACGACCTAAACCGTCACGGCCACTACTTTGCTCGGTTTGATCTTCTTTGCTAATAGCTGTACGGATTTTTTCGTCGTTAATTGCCACAAAACGCCCACGAACCATGGGATAAAATCGCTCAATATTGATGTCATTAGTGGCAAAGTGCGTAGCCAGTTGCTCCTTTTGGCTATCGGTAATATTGACCAAAAAGTAATTTGCTGTGCCTTGGGGTAATTGCTCTTGCCATTGTTTAACCATGTCATTACGCATCACCAGTACCACGAGCAGCAACATGATAGTGATAGCAAAACTAATCAACTGCACGCTATTATCTAAAGCTCGGCGGTGGATACGTGCCCAAGCTAAACGCCATGCGCCCATTTTACCCTGCCCTAGTTTGCGCCCTAACCAAATCAAACCATAGGTCACCAATAGCAAAGCAAGTACCAGTAAGATCCCAGAGCTAAATAAAATCAGACTAATTTTAAAATTCTGACTATAAGCCCACATCAAGATAAAAATAGCGCCACCAGAGGCAATAAACTGTATAACTCTGGAACTTATAGTCGCGCCCAAATCACGTCTTAATACTCGCAGTGGCGACACTGAAAATAGTTTCAACAAGGGATAAAGCGAAAAAAGCAGCGCACATACCGCTCCGGTAAAGATAGCAATAAGCAAAGGTCGCCAATGCCATACATCCATCGCAACATCTATTTTGTCGGCCAAAGCCCACACCACTAATTGCTGGATCACAAACCCTACAAGCGTGCCGATAAAAATCCCAGCCACAGTAATAAAAATAATTTGCAACAAATAGACTAGTTGCACAGAACGTTTAGTTGCCCCGAGGGTTTTCATGATGGCAACTGGATCATAATGTCGTTGACTATAACGTTGTGCTGCTACCGCGATTGAAACCGCCGCCAGAACGATGGCGAGTAAGCTGGCTAATAAAAAATACTGTTCGGCTTTTTTAACTGAACGACCAATAGGGGAATCATCATCTTCTATCGAGTCCCAATCATGTAGTTCTCTGTCTAACTGGGGTCGCAACCAATCATAATAACTGTCTAGCTTATTAGTCTCACCAGTAAAAAAATAACTGTAAGATACACGGCTACCCGGCCCGGTTATATTGGTTGCGGCTAAATCATCAATGGATATAAGTACCTTAGGATCGCCACCAAACACATTAAAACCAGCGTCAGGCACTTCGATCAATACCTGAGTCACTGTAAATTGCGCTTCGCCTACTTCTATCTTGTCACCTAACTTAAGTGACAGGCTTTGCATTAAACGGGACTCAAGCCAAGCTTCACCTTGTTTAGGCAAATCCATTGTTACTTTGCCTTCACCAAAAGCCACATTAGAAATTTTTAATTGGCCTTTGAGTGGATACGCAGGCCCTGCTGCGCGCAATTCAGCCAACATAAGTTGCTCATTGGCAAACACCATAGAACGGGTATAGACCTGTTCAGCGGTATTCAAACCATCTTCTTGCGCCTTAACGATCCATTCACTATTAACCGGTTGTCGTGCTTCCAATACACGATCTGCGGCTAAAAATTCGGCGCTTTTAGTGGTAAGTGCAGATTGCAATCTTTCACTAAACAATGACAAAGACAATACTGAGGCAACGGCTAAGACTATTGCCAGTAGTATGATGGTCAGCTCACCACGTTTGGTTTCGTGCCTAAATAAACGCCAAGCAAGATTAATATATTGCTGTTTCATTGACCTAGCCTATATGTTGTTTAGCAATCGTCGATTCAGACTCAACGTGCAAAGACTGGGGTTCACTCAGCTCGCCTGCATGCATATGCAATTGTCTCAAACATTTTGCAGCCAGTTTTTGATCGTGGGTTACTAAAATCAAAGTAGTTTTGGCGTCACGATTTAAATCAAACAATAACTGCTCTATTTTGTCACTATTGGCGGCATCCAAGTTACCTGTAGGCTCATCAGCAAAAAGTATTTTGGGTTGGGTTATAAAGGCTCTAGCTATAGCAACACGCTGTTGTTCACCACCTGACAGTTGATTAGGATAGTGTTTTGCCCGATGATCCAAACCAACTAATTGCAACAAACGCAGGGCCTTTTCTCTGGCATCTGCAAATCCTGCAATTTCAGCGGGTAGCATAATATTTTCAAGGGCGGTTAAACTTTGTACCAACATAAAACTCTGGAAGATAAAGCCAACTTTAGCACCTCGAAGCAAAGCTCGTTGCTCTTCATCCATACTGTGCATGGCTTGACCATCAATAAATATTTCACCCGAGCTCACTTCGTCCAAACCAGCAAGCAAACTCAAAAGGGTAGATTTACCTGAGCCAGATGCGCCCACTATGGCCACCGACTCTCCAGCTTTGACATTAAAACTGATTGGTTTCAAGATCTGTAATTGACCTTGGCCCGTAGTTACTGTTTTACTAATACCGTTTGTACTGATCATATTTATTGGAGTCATAGTGATAGTTAAATTTACCCAGTTGTTTAAATCTAAATTAAAAGTCTGTGTTTTACTTATACCCATTTTATTGATTTCGGATCAACTTTGGGCAAAAGAAACTAAATTACTTATTTTGGGTGACAGCTTAAGCGCTGCCTATGGTATATCCCAAGCTGAGGGCTGGGTTAGTTTGTTACAAGATATGTGGAAAAACCAGTCCATCACTGTTATCAATGGGGCTATCAGCGGTGAAACCACTGACGGCGCTCTAGCTCGTCTACCTCGTTTACTTGAACAACATCAACCCAGTCATATTTATGTAGAATTGGGTGGTAATGATGGTTTGCAAGGGCATCCTCTTAAAAAGATGCAGCAAAACCTTGCACAAATTATTACATTGTCGCAACAGCAAGACGTCATTGTGATCTTACAGGCGATGCGCATACCCACAAATTATGGCAAACGTTATACCGATATGTTTAATCAGAGTTATTGGGATCTTGCCAAAGAATTTAACATCAGCATATTGCCATTTTTTATCGAAAACATCGCAACCGACAGCAGTCTAATGCAAAAAGATGGCATACATCCTAATGTTCAGGCTCAGCTTTTAATTGCGCAGGATATGCAAGACAAACTGGGGGCGATTATTTTCACTAGCAGAACAATAAATAAACAACTAGACTAAGTTTATTCATTAGATACATTGAAGGAGAACGAAATGGAGATAGGTTCAGCAGGAGCAGGCTCAGTTGCTCAAATTGTACCGACGCAAACGGGCTCTCAACAGCAAGTTGTGCAAGCACAAGCGCAGCAAGAAAAACCAGTGCAGCAAAGCTCACAGCCAGCAGAGCAGCCACAACAAAGTGCGCCTCCGGCTACTCAACGAGTGGGCACGGTAGTCGACGTCGAAATATAATAAGTTTGATTAAAAAAATGCCGAGGCGTCGTAAGACCCTCGGCATTTTTTATGGCTATGAGATTAAAAAATTAAGGCCTGCTAAACTGCTGTGGTTTGCCAGTGTTAAGCTTGAGGTAACGATCACGTAGTTTTGTTTGTCTTGATTCCATGACGATTTTTTCACCCTTGATAAATACCTGTTCGGCGCTTTCGGTAAGCTCTAATGGATCACCCGACCAGATCACCAAGTCAGCTTGTTTGCCTACTTCTAAGCTTCCCACTAACGCATCTACTTCATAAAGTTTAGCTACATTTATGGTTAAAGCAGCTAATCCTTTTTCCCAAGGCAAACCATTGGCGACGGCATTACCTGCATGTTGCCTGGCAAGACGGATATTATGAGTTTCCATGCCAATGGCGACGTCAACTCCTGCTTTGTCTAAACGACCAGCATTGCTTAAGGTTGCAGCCAGTTGATCAAATTCATAAGGCAAATTGGATTCAGGATCTAAGATTACGCTGATTTTATTGGCAGCCAGTTCATCGGCAATACGCCAGCCCTCAGTGGCATACAATAAAACAACTTTAATATTTGGGTTACGCTGTTTAAATGCGATGACCTGCTGAATATCTGCTTTTCTGCGCGCGTCAATTAGTAGTGGGGTTTTGCCCTGCACCACTGGGATCATCGCTTTTATATCGGCTTTACTCATGTCGCCATGCCATTCATCACTGGGCGACAGCGACTTACCAATGGCAAATTTGGCCTCAGCTATGATTGCGTCGAGATTGGTCCACAATACCGCTCTTGAGCCACCAATCGCATCAGCCCCTGCGTTGCCTACCTGAACACTGATAAAGGCCTTAGGCTTAAGCAAAGGTGAGTTGTCATTTAAAGAGATTATCGCTCCCTGCCCTGCAAACAATTGATGAGTATCTGACATTGAGGTTGCAGCACTAGTAACACCAGCAATGCGGGAAATTGCAAACAGCGAAGAATCTGCATTTATCGCATAAGCAACATCATAAGCTGCACCTGTGTTAGAAAAACCCGTTTGCTCTGCAGTACTATCATTGGTACCCGCAGAAAAGCCCACATCCACTAAACCTAATTGAGTTTTAGCACCAATCAAACCGGGGGTAATCACTTTGTTTTCAGCGTGAATTAAGGTGTAGCCTGCCACTGGTACATTACCATTTTGCACCAATTGTATTTTTCCATCCTTGATTAAGATAGTGGCATTTTCGACTTTGCCCTGTGTGCCCATAGTATGTACGGTTGCGCCAACAATGGCATAATCCTGAGCAAAGGTTACTGCACTATAAAAGAATAAAACTCCAAGATGTATAATGCGTTTCATTTGCTGTCTCCTTCACCAGGTTGACCTAATTCAAAATCGCTGACTGGCCATTCCGTGGGTTTATTCCGATCAAATACCAAAGCGCCATCAATGTAAACTTGTTCAGCCTGAGCATAAACTGAAAATGGATTCGCGCTCCACAATACGACATCAGCATTTTTGCCATTTTCAAGGGAGCCAGTCTGTTCAAAAATTCCTAGCGCTTTAGCAGGGTTAGAAGATAACCATTGCCATGCATCGGCCTCACTAATATCTAAACCTGCGTTTTTACCATTGGTCCAGGCTTTTGATGCTTCTTGGTTCAAGCGTTGTATGCCAAGTTCACTATCTGAATGCACGATAGCGCAAGCTTTTGCCGCATGTACCATAGGAATATTTTCTTGAATACCATCGTAGGCTTCTAATTTAAAGCCCCACCAATCAGCCCACATCGACGAACAAACTCCATCAACTGCTAAACGGTCAGCAATTTTGTAAGATTCTACCGCGTGGTGAAATGACGTGATCTTATAATTAAATTCTTTCATCACATCCAACATAGTGCCCATGTCATCAGCACGATAACAATGCATATGCACTAGTATTTCACCTTTAAGTGCTAAAGCTAGGGTCTCTAACTTTAAGTCGCGCTTAGGTACTTTGGGATCTTTTCCTGCTTCAAACTCGACATAATATTTATCCCATGAACGTTGATAATCTTGTGCATCAGCCCATGATTGACGATAGCCAGCGACATTTCCCATACGAGTTGAAGGGCCTCCTTTACTGCCGTAAACCCGTTTGGGGTTTTCACCACAAGCCATTTTTAACCCATAAGGTGCGTTAGGGAACTTCATATCCTGCACCGTGGTACCTGGCATATTTTTTACTGTAACACCTCGCCCACCAACTAAATTAGCCGAACCGGGTAAAATCTGCATGGCAGTTATTCCGCCAGCTAAGGCACGTTGAAAACCAGGATCCTGCGGCCAGATTGAATGTTCGGCCCAAACCTGTGCCGTCACAGGTGCAGTAGCTTCATTACCATCAGAATGGGCATTACCGCTTGGCGAGGGATAGACTCCCAAATGACTATGCACATCGATAATACCTGGTGTTAGCCACTTGCCCCGAGCATCAACCGTGAGCGTGTCACTTTTAGCACTCATCTCGGTACCAATACCGATAATTTTACCTGCACTAATAAGCACTGAGGTATTTTCAAAATATCCACCAATACCATCTAGTACATTAACATTGGTAAACAAAACGGGTGGATAATCAATTACATGGTAATTACTTGGAAAAGGGTTTAGATCAAACTTTACCGCTTCACCTGTAGGTTTTTTTGTAGATTCTTCACAACTTACTAAGGTTAAGGCGCTAAGGCCAATAGTGAGCAACAATAGAGGTTTTTTTAATTTTACTAACATTGTGTATCTCCGTACAATTTCACTTAGCCTAGCTAATATTCAAGTAACTGTCATTAACAAACAGCAAGAAGGATTAAGCACATTTATCCTTCTTCGATACAAGCTAAAATGTCCTTAGCGTTCTGTAAGGCTCGTATTTTTCTGAACAAAATATCAGCCTCTTGATATTGCCTACTTAGATACCCTAACCATTGTTTAACGCGGTTTGGAAAGTATTTACCTTTATCTGAATACAGTTCAAAACCGGAATAAGCTATTAATAACTGCCTTACAATAGACCACTCCATTGGAGAGTCATAACCTTTAGCGACTAACGCTAGATTGGGCAAAGCTAAAGCTCCCCTGCCTAACATTATATTTTGACAATTTGATTGGTGTTGACATTCAAGTGCATCAGACGCAGACCAAATTTCACCATTAGCGACTATATCAATATCAACGTGTTGTTTAATTCTAGCTATCCAATCCCAATAAGCAGGCGGTTTATAGCCATCGACTTTGGTCCGTGCATGAATAACCAGCAAATCAGCTCCCGCTGCGGCGATGGCTTGAGCGTTATCTATTGCCAATGAACAATCATCAAAACCCAAGCGCATTTTAGCGCTGAGTATATGACCTTTAGGCACTGCGCTTCTTACCCTACTTACGATTTGAAAAATGCTGTCAGGCTCTTTTAACAGCACTGCACCACCTTTACTTTTGTTGACTGTCTTAGCCGGGCAACCAAAATTTAGATCAACGCCATACGAGCCAAGATCTATTGCTCGCGCTGCATTTTCCGCTAACCAATCTGGATCTTGTCCAAGTAACTGGATTTTAACTGGAGTACCAGCAGGTGTAAGTGCACCATTTTCGAGCTCTGGACAATAACGATGGAAAACTCTTTTGGGCAATAACTGATCGACAATCCTGATAAATTCGGTCACACAAAGGTCGTAGCCACCAACACGTGTCAACATATCCCGCATAAGACTATCTACGACACCTTCCATTGGTGCTAGGGTAATGTGCATAAACTGAGATCCGCTAATTCAAGATGTACTGGGACGAAAAGATGCTATTTACTACTCATTACTGTAGTTAAAGTCGACTTAATGATAACTGCTGATTCAAGTGTTTTCTGGTTAGACAATTTGTTAATACTTGTTGCTTTGTTTCTGATGACAACTCACTCCATTGTAATATTTCATTCAATGTTCGAAAACAACCTAAACAAACATCCTCATTATTAAGGCAACAGTTGCGAATACAGGGTGATTCTATACTAGCGGAGACTTTATGCATTTTTTAACACTATTTTGGGATAAGAGACTACTTGTTGGCAGTTTACCCTAACTATGATTTTTATCACGCCCTAGTATGTATATACAAAAAAGCCCCAACACTGGGGCTTTTCACTAAACAACTAACTAAAGTGATATACCACGATTTTTAGCTTTTTCCTTAATATAAGGTTCCCAGCTTCGTGCACTTCTGGCTGTAGCGCCGTCTTTTTTCGCTTCTTGAACATGGACATAAGCTTTTCTAAAGTCGCCTGAGTAGAAATTGGCTTCCATCATCAGCATATGTACACGACCTAAGTTTTCAGCACCAGCATCAACCGCCTTTTGCAAGGCAACGAGAGCATCTTTATATTGCTCAGACAAATACAACGACTCACCTTGCTTATAATAAAGCGCAGGATCTGAACTCATTGCTGCTGCCTGGCCGTAATAAATAGCCGCTTTTTTAGGTTCTTTAGCTTGATTCCAAGTACTTGCCAGAGTAGACAAGTTCTTTTCTTCTTTTTTGACTAAACCAGTCTTCATATACTTTTCGAAAAGTGTTGCTGCCTTATAAGGAATATTGTTAGTTGAATAAAGTTGCATCAATGCTTTGATTTCTGCTTCTTTAGTCAAATATCCCTGGTCAAGCGCTATTTCAAAAGTAGATAAAGCTTTTTTATAGTCTTCCACTAACATGTAGAAGTAGCCAAGTTGTGTCCAGTTAGATTTATTATCTGGAAAGATAGTTACCGTATCTTCAGCAACCTGAACCGTTTCTTTATACATCTTACGATTGTAATAGGATGTCAATTTTAGTGCATAAGCATTTTTATTAGGTTTATCAGCAAGCTTTATAGATTTATTGATAGGTTCAATAATCTCAGCCCATTTTTGTTCCTCATAAAGTGCAGTAGCAATACGCAAATAAACATCTGCGTCTTCCTTACAGGTAAAATTGATCCATTCTTTGTATTTAACGACAGCATCCGCGTACTTCTTTTCTTGCATATTTAAATCAGCAATAAGACGCAATGTACCGGCCTGTTCAAGATCGTTTAATTTCTTAACCTTGACAGACTTATTTAAATACTCCAAAGCCTTACCGGCATTTTTTGGCTGAGTAGCCAACAAATTACCGATAAAACGATCAGTAAATGCACGATCAAATTCGTTAGAGGTATCAATTTCATACAAAATTGTTAAAGCCTCATCAACTTTATCAAGATTGTACTCGTCTAGCGCTTTAGACACCTTTTTACCGGTTCTTTCGCTTGGGATATTGGTTGTACCCTTTTTATAATCAGGACAAACAATAGGTGCACCCTGAGCAAACGCCAGACTTGGTATCAAAGTAGCTACCGACAGGGCTGAAACCACACATAATTTTTTAAAATGTATCTTAATCATGATTGATCCAACTTAAAGTCTAATTGAACGGTTAAACCAAACTGTTTGATTGGTTTGCCATCTTCAATTTTAGGTTTGTACTTCCATTTGTCCAAGGCACGTCTTGCTTCACGGTCAAAGATACGCTTAGGTTCAGCATCAATAACTTCAATATCTTCTACACCGCCAACTTCATTGATAGTAAAAGAGAGTCTTACCCAACCTTCTTTACCATCACGAGCTGCTTGCACTGGATATTTAGGTTCGATACGAACGATAGGCGTAGCATCACCATCACGTTGCATTGCACCAACACCACCGATGTCAACAGAAGCACCACCAACATCGATTGAAGGCATATTAAACCCTAATCCGTCAGTATTTGCTTTAGCCACATCTGGTTCAACAGGTTGAATCTTAGGTGGTTGTTTAGGTGGCGGTGGTGGCGGCGGTGGTACCCGCTTACGTACCTGTGTTGCATCATCAGGTGTTGCCATTACGATATCAATTATCGTCGCAGGGGCTACTTTTTCAGCAGGTCTAGACGAATTTTCAATCAATTTAGCCATAATGACAAACAAACCAAAGGCTATAGCGGCACCAACCAAAATAGAAACTATTAATCGTCCCATATTAACCACCTTCCGTAGCAATAGAAATACGATCAATACCAGCTGCTTTAATTTGGTCCATAACTTTAACTACAACCCCATACTCAGCATTTTTATCGGCTTGAATAATAATTACGTCTGAAGGCTGTTCAGCCATTAGACGGTCCAGATTGGCTCGCACTGTATCCACATCAACTTGATTCTTATCAATCCAAACATCTCCACGCTCATTAACAGCGATGAAAATATTAGCATTTTTGGGCATGACAGATTGACTAGCACCAGGCTTATTTACTTCTATCCCAGCTTCTTTAACGAAGACTGTAGTTACGATGAAGAAAATCAACATGATAAATACGATATCCAACATAGGAGTCATATCTATCGCTGCGTCTTCTTCTTCGATTCGAACTTTGCGACTCATCAGATCTTCTCCTTAATGATGGGGTAGACTATCAACCAGCTTTTCCCGAGCAATTTTAACTTTCGCTTCTAAGCGCGAGCTAAAAAACACCCCAGATAAAGCTGCTACCATCCCAGCCATTGTCGGAATAGTTGCCATAGAGATCCCTGCTGCCATTAAACGAGGATTACCAGTACCTTGAGTTGCCATGGTTTCAAATACACCAATCATACCCGTTACAGTTCCAAGTAAACCAACAAGGGGACACATAGCTACAAGAGTTTTAATTAATAACATTCTTGCACTTAGCCCATCCGACGCCTGTGAAATCCACGTGTCACGGATTCTATGCGCATACCACGAAGTGGTATCTTCTCTAGCATCCCATTTAGCTATGATTTCATTTCTTAGCTTTGGAAATACTGAAGTTAAATACCAATAACGCTCAATCATTAATACCCACATGAGGAAGAGCGCTAAGGCAACGACGTATAACACGTCGCCACCGGCAGCGATAAAATCCCTGACCGACTCCAATAGTCCAATCAGGTATAACATCTAGGCTTTCTCCGTCTCAGCGTGTGCAGCAATGATACCTGCAGTTTGCTCATCAAGAATATGAACGATTGACTTGCTACGGCCTGCTACAATGCTGTGCATTAGTAACAATGGTAACGCTGCAATAATACCTTGCGCAGTTGTAACAAGTGCCATTGAGATACTACCAGCCATTAGACGTGGGTCACCCGTACCAAACAATGTAATTTGTTGGAACGTTGCAATCATACCTAATACCGTACCTAGTAGACCCAATAAAGGTGCAATGGCTGCAAATATTTTGATAATGTTAATGCCACTTTCAATACTTGGAAGTTCACGCAAAATAGCTTCATCAAGTTTAAGTTCTAAATTCTCAG
This sequence comes from Paraglaciecola hydrolytica, assembly GCF_001565895.1. Taxonomy (GTDB): domain Bacteria; phylum Pseudomonadota; class Gammaproteobacteria; order Enterobacterales; family Alteromonadaceae; genus Paraglaciecola; species Paraglaciecola hydrolytica. The sequence continues at coordinate 310,190 of NZ_LSNE01000003.1, read as the reverse complement.
CATCAACACCTTTATTGTCTTTATAAACAGTCAATATTCTGCCTAAAGGATTAGAGCTTGATGGATTAGATGGATTCTTAAGTTGTGAACGCATTTTTCCTGCGATAAGAGTAAGCGTAATGATTTTGTAAAGGCCGATTAACAAACCAATCGCTAACATCACTGTTATTACATAACCAACTACACCACCAGCATGATAACGTTCCATCATCGTGGCTTTTTCTTTCAACAAGCCTAGGATACCGCCTTTTGAAGGGTCAGCATAAAAAGCAATCGAACCAGATTTAGCAGATAATAGATCTAAGGCTGAATCAACTAGATAACCATCTGGTTGACGACCTAATGGCTGTACAATTTGGTCTAAGCTATCATAAATCAAATAACCTTGTTCACCCACTAAGTTAAAGGTACCAACACGAACGATCTCTTGTTCTTTAGAACCACCGTCCAAGCTAATAACTTGTGTTCTAAAACGAGAAACCTGACCTGATTCCGTCATTTCAGTTTGCAGAGCAAACCACAAGTCTTCTAATTCTTGAATGTTAGGAAGGCCTTTAGACTCTTCTGACATGCTTTTTAAGAATTCACCACGGCCAGGAAACTCAGCACTAACGATAGAGGTTGAAATTTGTCCGTAAGCTTCAGCTGAAGCTTGACGTACAACACCGAACATTTCGCCTAAAGTACCGCTAGCTAGTTCAAGTTCAACTTCTTTTTCAGCCAATTTAGTTTCATTGTCAGCAAACTGTTTAGTCAAACGATCACCACGAGCTTTCTCAGCTTTAAGTGAATCTTGACCTTTTTTCAATAATGCTTGTTTGTCAGCACGTGCAGACTGAAATTCAGCTTCACGATCTTTATTGATACGAGCTTCAGAAACACGATTTTTCTTAACTTCTTCTAATAAGTTTTCTAACGAATTAGCAGCGTTGGCGCTAGATGCCATCAACGCAATTGTTGCAGCTGCTAATATGGATTTAAATACAGGTTTCATCAATATTACTCCGCAGCTTTAATTGGTAACTTAAGAAGATCAGCCGGCACAAGTTTATTGGCCATACGTACAGCAGTGACGGTAGAACTTAAATATTCGTCACCTAATACTTGCCAAACGCGTGCATCATTATCCCACATCCAAGCATTTTTTTGGTCAAGTGAAAGTGCAAGTAATGCTGTTCTACCAAGGTTAAAGAAATCTACCGAGATATTTGTCCCTTGATAATCTAAAGAACCTTTATATGAACGGATGTTGCGACCATATTCATTTTCAACTTGATAAGCTTCGATTACCTGACGGAACTGTTCAGACGTTGTTACGTTAGAGTTACCCATAACATCACGTAAACGCTCTACACGAGCTTTACGCTCGTCCAGACTAATTGGAACATCTAGATCGATGAACTTCTCTAAGCTATCAATCATTCTGAACATCAAAGGAACTACGCCACGCTTTATGCCATCAATACTATCAATTTGACGTTGTAGAGAATCAATACCACGTTGTTGATCGGCAACTAAAGTGGCAACGTAATCGTTATAAACTTTAAGGTTCTCAGTTTCGTCTACTACTTGACGATATTCAGCAAATAATTCTTGAGATTGCTCATAAAGATTATTTATTTTCTCTTGGGAGTTCGCTGCAGCCACATGAATTTTAGATTCTTCTACATGAAGATCGTTTAACGTGTCTGCAGAGACAACGGCGCTGCTACCGAGTGCGAAAGCACCAACGACGGCAGAAGCAATAAGGTTTCTCTTGCTCATTTTGGACATAATTCCCAACCAATTTCTTTTTTTAAATCCTTACCGAGCGCATATGTTGGTCAGTAAGGGGCTATAAAGCTCTGTTGTTTAAGGGGCTTAACCGAACAATATTCAGGGCTAAGACTTCCGAATGTTCACATGGATACACGCGAATTGTCAAGGTGTGGATGATCTGAATAGAAAACATTTTGTTAAAATTCTGGATTGATTTTTAGTAAAAAATCCGAAGTGATTTTTAATTGTATTAGTTTTGAGCAAATTTGTTCTGAATTTATTGGATGATAGGCTTTTGATACTCAATAATAGCTGCACTTACTAAAATTAAGTAAAGGCAAATGCAATTAAAGTAAATGTTAAACCCATCGGTAAATCTACATTTTGCAACCTCGTAACAACAATTAGACTGCTTTATTCGCGTTTTACATTAGGCCTAGGTTAAAAAGCCTGTTCAAATATATTACATAGAGTTTCTAACAAGGCATAATACCTAGGTGCTAACCAACCCATAAGATTGTAAACAGATTAAAGTGACCTATGCCTGATAACTCATTGCCTAATAAGCCCACCATTAACTTTGCCATATCTGCGTTGCAAAATGGCAAAGCGCCTTTAGCTATACAACTTTGTGACGCAATATTGGCGGATAATCCTACTTCACCTGATGCTTACCATATCAAAGCACTTGCAAGTAAATTATTAGGCCAGCTTAACCAAGCTGAAAAATGTTTTTATCAGTCCTTACATTATCAGCCAAATCAACCTGCCGTTATGTCGAACTTAGCCAACTTACTGATAAATTTAGAGAAGTTTGACCAAGCTTCAGAGTTATTCGAGCGTTCAATACTGTCGGACAAAACCAACATGGATGCGTGGTTAAATTGGTCAATTATGTTGTGCAAAACAAAACAATTTGAATTGGCAATTAGCAAGCTAAATCAAGCTCTTGTCATCAATAGTAAAGACCATCGACTTTTTAATGTATTAGGTAATGCTCACCAACAACTTGAAAACTACGCTGATGCCATAGATGCTTATAATTATGCGCTGAGACTTCATCCTGATGATGTACAAGCCTTACACAATAAGGGCATTACTTTTCGTTTGATGAACAATCCGCAGCAAGCTATAGAATGTTACCAATATATTCAAAAACTTAATCAAAAGTACCCTGAGCTTTATTTCAATCTTGGTTGTGCCTTTTATGATTTGAACAATAAAGCTTTGGCCCAAGAAAATCTTAAACTCGCCATATCTTTTAAAGCGGATTATGTCGAAGCGCATGAAGCTTTAAATAAGTTACACTGGGAAGATGGCGACAAGACGAGTTTTCTTGAATCTTATCAACTAGCTCTGACGCAAATGCCAAAGGCCAGTCATTTATTGTTTTCTTACGCCGCCATGTTGATCATGTCTAAACAAGATACAAAAGCACAATCAGTATTAGAAAGCTCAATAAGTGAAATTGGTCGGCATCATGCTTTTTTACACGCGCTGGCCGTTTTAAAAAACAAACAATCCAAAACTCCAGAAGTTTTATCTTTATTACTTGAAGCTCTCCAACAACAACCTAAGAACACGAAGTATTTGATTGATATAGCAAATTACTATATTTGCAACGTAGATTATAAATTAGCAATGCAATTTGTTGAAAAGGCAGAACAAGAGGCCCCTCTTAACCAAGAAATACAAGCGTATAAAGGTATTTGCTGGCGGTTGATGCAAGACCCTAAAGAAAAATGGTTAAATAATTACGATACCTTCATACACGCACAGTTATTAGATGTACCTCAAGGCTACCGAGATCTAAGTCACTTTATGTATGAACTGAAAATAGCCTTATTGAAAAAACATGGTTCGGAGCAACAACCATTAGATCAAAGTGTGGTTGGTGGTACTCAAACAGTAGGGCGATTGTTAGCAGAACCAGAACAAGTAATACAAGATTTCAAACAGGTACTAGAACAACGCATCCTTCGATATCTTGAGCAATTACCTGAAGACTCGAACCACCCCTATCTCAAGCGCAATACTAAACATTTTAAATTCTCTGGCAGTTGGTCAGTATGCCTTAAAGATGGGGGCTTTCATGCTAACCATGTACATCCGGAAGGTTGGTTATCATGCTGCACTTATGTTGATTTACCAGATAATATACAACCCGATGACCCACTGAAATCAGGCTGGGTAAAATTTGGTGAAACCGCCTTACACTTAGGTGAAAGAGAGGCTATAGGCAAACAAATATGTCCGGTATCTGGTCTATGTGTCATTTTTCCTAGCTTTTTTTGGCATGGGACTAACGCCTTCACATCAGAATCAAGCCGTTTAACCATACCCTGCGACATCATGCCGCTATAGAACTCGTTGTTCAGAAAAATTAACAAAAAAGGCTAAAAAATTGAATACCACCCGACTCGTTAATCAAGGATTGAATTTACTATTTCAGGGACAGCTTGAAAACGCATCAGCAATAAGCCAACAACTTTTACTTGCACCCTCCCCTGACGCCGCGAGCTATTTTTTAGCTTGTGAGATCTCTATTGCTAAAAACAACGTAGAACAAGCTCTAGAATATATTCTGCTTGCCACGCAACAATGCCCGTCAGAGCCTCAATTACAACTTAGAAAAGCAGAAGTACAACTCATGCTTAGGCAAGGTATTAATGCTCAAAAAACAGCTAAGACTCTTGCTGAATTTCATACTAGTGATCCTGCAATTCAACTGAGTGCCGCGGTCATTTTTGCTCAATGTGATAACCATCAAGGAGCTGAAACATTTTTATTAAATGCTCGAGCGAAAAAATATAAGAACCAACGTTTTCTATTTGAATTGGCGAGAAACCAGTTTTATCTCGGAAAAGTCAAAAATTCACAGAAAATCATCAAAGAATATCTGTCTTTATACCCAGATAACGATGGCACCATCTATTTATTACTAGCCCAATTAAATAAACAATCAGCATCAAACAACCACATCGAACAACTCAGG
>NZ_LSNE01000003.1:190100-305427 GCF_001565895.1 Paraglaciecola hydrolytica | reverse complement strand
GAAGTTGCACAAAAAAATCCGATGACCTTACGATCATCGGATTTTGATCCTCTTATGCCAAATGTCAATTTCTTAACTGATCGGCATTAGCCCTTAGGCGCTTTTTTCGTAGTTTATGCTTCAGATGGCGTATTGTCCGTCACTATTTTTTTACGTGGTTTTAGTTTGCCAAATAAACCACCTATCTTACTAAAACCTGCTTTCATATCCTCTAACACCATATACAAACAAGGTACTAATACCAAGGTAACAACCGTGGCGTAAAGCACGGCAAAACCTAAGGCGTTTGCCATGGGCGCCACAAATTTGGCTTGCATGCTGGGTTCGAACATAATCGGCACCACCCCAAAAAAGGTGGTGATAGAGGTTAACGTAATTGCCCGAAAACGTGCACAGCCCGCCTCAGACACCGCGTCACGAACACTATAACCTTGCGCTCGGCGTTGATTAACAAAGTCAGTCATAACCAAGCTGTCGTTGATGACGACACCTGCAGCAGCGATAAGTCCAAATACCGACATCATACTCATGTCCATGCCAAAAACAAAATGTCCCCAAATGGCACCGGTTAAACTAAAAGGAATAACCGACATAATGATCAACGGCTGGCTATAACTTTTTAAAGGTACGGCGAGTAAAATGAAAACCATGATCATGCCAGCGATAAAAAACATCAGTTGTTCATTTTGCTGGGATTGTTGCTCTTCTACCGAGCCACCTAATTCGGTTTTAACCGAAGGGAAGGACTCTTTCATTTGCGGCAGCAATTTATCTTCGATAATTTTAACCACTTCGTTAGGTTCTACGACTTCTTCGTCGATGGCGCCCCAAACATAGACACTGCGATAACCACTTTCACGGCGAATATAGCTGATACCGGGTTTCTCACTCAAGGTAACAACGTCACCAAGCAATACTTCTTTACCATCAGGCGTGCTGATAACGGTGTATTTTAAGGCGGCAAAACGTTCGCGGGTGAGTTTAGGGTAACGCACCATCACTCTGACTTCTTCACCATCGCGGATCACGCGCTGGCTTTGATCACCGTAAAAGCTGGCACCTACCTGAGAAGCGATACTAGAAAGATTCAGCCCTAAATCATAAGCAACGGGCAGTAATTCCATCTGAATTTCTTTACTGGCCGGATCAATGGTTGAACTAACGTCGTACAAACCTTTTTCTTGTTGCAGCAAGGTAATGAACTCAAGACCCGCAGCGTTTAGAGTTTCAACATCGGGGCCATAGAGTAAATAACCAAACTCACCGTCATTACCGCCGCCATTGATGTCATCCTGAATGGTTAGAGATTTCATACCTGGAATAACCGGCATCACCTCGCGCCAGCGTCTGGCTAATTCAAAGGTATCAAAAGGACGATCATCTTCGGCTACCAAAGGCATAACCATACGGGCTTCAGTGCGTCCTTGGTTAAAGGCCAGTAAGTCTCTCACCATACCCTGACCATCATATTCTTGTTTGATTTTTTCTTCGGTATCCAAAACGATTTTTTCGATGGTTTTTAAGGCGTCAATGGTCATTTCATCAGATACGGTTTCATTCATTTCTATTCTGATCGAAGGAAAGTCATGAGGCACTTTAGGCGTGGGTATAAAACGCACATAGTTGGCGTTGAACATGGCCATACTGAACATTAACAAGGCGATAAAAACCGTAAAGGTGACATAACGCCATTCGATACAACGATTGACAAAGTTGCGGTATGGTCCATTCACAAAACTAAAAAATGAGGTATTAAAACGCTCACGCCAACTGCCGGGTTTGATTGGTGTAAAGTTAATCTTGGCAATGTGGGCAGGTAGTATCCACTTGGATTCGATTAAGCTAAATATCAAACACAATATAACTACGGTAGCGATGTTATAGAAAAATGCGCCTTCAGGACCTGTGGAAAAAACCGAAGGAGCAAATACCGCAATAGTGGTTAATACCCCAAAGGTGGCGGGTGTTGCTACTTTTTTTGCACCCCGTACGACGTTGTCTACACCGCCGCCTTTTTCTTCCACTTCAGAATAAGCACTTTCCCCTATAACGATAGCATCGTCGACCACGATACCGAGCACCATAATAAAGGCAAACAGTGACAGGATATTAATACTAACACCCAGCACTGGCATCATCATCACTGCGCCAAGGAAACACACGGGCAAACCCATCATGACCCAAAACGCTAAACGAAAACGCAAGAAAATAGACAATAAAATGGCCACCAGAATAGCGCCCTGGATAAGGTTTTTAATCATCATATCCAAACGGCCATTGAGGTAATAAGTCATATCCACTAAGACTTTTAACTGTAGGCCTGAGGGTAAGGATTTATTTTTTTGCTCGATGTAGTTATGGACTGATTGGGCAACGGGGATAATGTTTTGGGTTTTGGTGGCTTTAACATCCATAAAAATAGCGTTCTGACCACTGTATTTAAAGTAACGCTCACCTTCGGTAAAACCATCTTGAATCGTCGCGATGTCTTGTAATAAGACTCTTGCGCCGTTGGCGCCTATTTTTACCGGGATTTGGCCAAATTCTTCACCGTCGTAATATTGGTTTTCAACCCTGACAGAAATGATCCCTGCGTCGGTACGAATTTGCCCAGCTGAAAAATTAGCTGAATGACGGCGAATTGCCGCACTGACATCGTTAAGAGTTAGGTTATATTTACGCAATACATCGGGCTGGATTTCAATGGCAATTTCATCTTCAGGCGCTTCAAGGCCTACTAATGAGATATTGTCGAGTTCGAGTAATTCTTTTTCTATTTGTTTGGCGATGGGTTTAAGTTCGGTCAGTGGTAAATCACCCACCAAAGACATTTCGATAACATCTTGCTTAAATTCAACTTGAGATACTTGCACTGGTTCCATGTCGGCTGGAAAAGTAGCAATGCTGTCTACCCTTGCTTTGACTTTGTCTAATACGTCAGTGAGTTTTTCATCGGGATAAATTTCTAAACTCACGCTACCGGCGTTACGGTAAGAGCGTGCGACTAATTTTTTTATCTCAGTGATATCTTTAAGAGATTCTTCAATTTTAATTAAGATACTTTCTTCGATTTCTTGTGGGGAAGCACCACGATAGGTCGCTGAAATATTAATGTAGTTAATTTCAATATTAGGAAACATCTGCCTTTGAATAGTGAAATAACTCACTAAACCCATCACGATAATGAATCCCATCATTAAATTTGCCGCAACAGAGTTGCTGGCGAAATAGGCGATTAAACCTTTTTCTTTGGTGGTGTTAGCGTCCATTGTGTCTCCTATGAAGCGTTTTTAGCAGTCATATCACTGCCAGAGGCTTGAACCGTTTTTACTTCCATACCCTTTTGTGGGTATTCAGGTAGGGTGACCACAATTTTTTCGTCATTAGCTAAACCTTCGCCAATTAAAAAATACTCTCCCTCTTCACGAATAATATCCACCTTACGTGGCTCTAGTTTATTATCTTTATCGACTATCCATACGGTACGATTAGAGACTAACTCTTGAGGTAAGCGGTAAATTTGTTGCAGGGTCCTGCCTTTAAACGCTACTTCAACATAGGTACCGTATTTAAGGGCGGGTAGGCCATTGTTAATACCATAGGGATCATCTACCCGAATAACGAGCTGGCTCATACGCGTGGCTTTATCAACTATGCCTAAATCTCGTGCGATTAAACCTTCACGACTTACCGCATCAAAACCCTTAGTGCTGATCGTGGCGACGGTACCGGCTAAACCGCTGGGCAAAAACGCATTATCAAAACCTGCAACAGGAATGATAATCTCGGCTTTTTCAACATTGTTTAATTGAGCGATTTGTGTGCCTTGGTTAACGTATTGACCCACACCGACATTACGGTTGATCACCAGTGCATCATAAGGGGCTTTGACTTCGCAGTTATCAAGATCACGTTGGGCAATTTTTATTTTTGCTTGAGCAGATTTAAGCGCGGCTTCAGCACTGAGCAATTGTGGTTTGCGTAAATACAAATCGGTTATTTTGGCTTGGGGTAAATTTTTAGCTTCTTGCTTGGCTACTTGTGCGCGAGCTTGCTCTTCTATCAACAGGGATTGTGCCGAGCTTAAGCTCGCCTCAGCCTGTAACAATGCAGCTTCATAGGTATCTTTTTCGATGGCAAACAGCGTTTCGCCTCTGAGCACTAAACCACCGGGCACAAAATTTTCATTCCAAGCGATGACTTCACCTGATACTTGAGCCGACAACATGGTGCTTTCTAGCGGATTAACTTCACCAAAACTACTAATGAGTACTTGGTAATCTTGCGACAATGCCGCTTCAACTTTGACTGTTGGGCGGGTATCAACCGGCTTTTTTTCTTGTTCTTTTTCGGCTGATGCATTGATGGCTTGCATGCCACCAAAACCTACAATTAATACGATGAAAGGAAGTGCAATTTTTTTCCAATTTGTTTTCATTTTTATTTGCGTCCATTTTATCCTGGTTCGATTAGCTGCATGATAACGTAGCTGAGACCAAGTTAATATTTGCAATTGTTAAATTATGTAAGCAAAACAGGCTAAATGGAGGTTTTGTAACAATTAAGCCTATTTGAGCGAAAAAAGGCTAATAAACAGTCAAATAGACAGTTGAAAAATAAACGTTTTTATCTGTTAAAGTGCTTAACATAACAACAAGGATTGCAAGCAAGGTGCTTGATAAATATGAGAAATTTAAGGCTATGAAAAAGTGCGCATTTTTATCCATGGATTCGTTAGAAAACTTTTTTGCATATGATGATATGGCCTTTGAGCCGCTGCAAAAATTGGGCTGGCAGGCAGAGCATGTTTCGTGGCGTAAACCGGATGTGGATTGGTCAAACTATGACGTAGTGGTGATCCGCAGTACTTGGGATTATCAAAGCGACGCATCTGCATTTTTAGCCTGTTTAGAGACGATAGAAGCCTCTAGTGCGCGCCTCGAAAACCCGCTTAAGCTGGTTAAATGGAATATCAGCAAAGACTATTTACGAGATATGCAGCAACAAGGCATTAATATCGTACCGACCTTATGGTTTGACTCTTTTGAGCTACAACAGATTCAGCAAGGTTTTATACAGTTTGCTTGCCAGCAATTGGTGATCAAACCTTTGATCAGTGCGAATGCCGATCATACCTATCGTTTGACGTCACAAAACCTGCGCGATATGCACCAGCAACTCACAACAGAATTTGCCAAGCGGCCCTTTATGTTGCAGCCCTTTTTACCCGCTATAGTGGAAGAGGGCGAGTATTCCTTATTTTATTTTGCTGGGCATTACAGTCATGCCATTTTAAAACGCCCAAAAAGTGGGGATTTTCGAGTTCAGGAAGAGCATGGTGGTTTGTTGCAAAGCATAGAGCCTTGTGAAGAAATGTTGACTTGCTCTCGTCATGCGCTGGCCTCTTTACCAGAGGATGCCTTGTATGCACGTATAGATTTAGTGCGCCATCAGGGAGAGTTTGCTTTGATGGAGATAGAACTGATTGAGCCTTCGTTGTATTTCAACATGGATCCTTTGGCGGCTCAGCGTTTTGCCGATGCTTTTGTGGAATGTTTTGGTCGAGGATAAGAAGTAGTTCAGTTTAAATTAGTAGAGATACACTAGTCATAATCAGCAACATATAGAGTCTTTTAACTAACTCAGCGCCATTGCAGTATTTAATGTGTTTGTCGATTTTGTTAATGGCTACAACTAACCTATGCTCGAACAGTAAAATAACGGAGAGGCGGTGATGAAAGTTCAAAATTGCTTGTGGGTGATAATGGTTGCCATGCTGTCAACCAGTGGATTGTGCATAGCCCAGCAAGATAAGTATTCAAATGACTTTTTAGCCGTTAAAAAACACTTCTCTGATATAGAAGTTGCGGCGCTCGCTGAGCGTTTTGAAGGTCTTAGTACCTCGCAAGGCAAGCAACAAGAACTTTTTCCTATTCGCAATACCGGGGTCAGCACAGCCCCTATTGTAGAAGCTGCCAAAGCTTACCTCAGCCTACTTTCAACACCTGAATTGATCCGCACACAATTTGCGGTGGACGATCCAGAATGGCGGCGTTGGTTCAATGTAGACAATGGTATTTATGTACGTCAGGGACTCAGCCTCAAAGAGATGAACCACGAGCAGCGAAAAGCAGCTTGGGGCTTACTCGAGTCGTCGTTAAGCGCCAAAGGACTGGATTTAAGTAAGAATATTATGAAAACAGATCGCACCCTATCGGAATTGAATGGTCATGGTTTCCTCGATGAAGATCTCTATTTTCTGACCATTATGGGTACACCCGATGACAAAGAACCTTGGGGATGGCAAATGGATGGACACCATCTTGTGATCAATTATTTTGTGATGGGCGATCAAGTTGTAATGACACCCACTTTTCTGGGCGCCGAACCAGCAGTGACCACAAGTGGAAAATATGCAGGTAATAAAGTGTTACAAGCAGAGCAGGATAGGGGACTTGCCTTGATGCAATCGCTTACTACTGATCAACAGCAAGCCGCCACACTGTCCTCTCGGAAAACCCATGACAATATGCAAGCAGCCGCCCATCAAGACAATTTGGTAATCGATTATAGCGGTATTAAGGCCTCTGTGCTTGACGAGGAACAACAACACAAATTACTCGACCTGATAGGTTCTTATGTAGCGAATATGAAAGAATCCCATGCCAAAGTCCGCATGGATGAGGTACGTACTCACTTAGAAAATACGTGGTTTGCCTGGGTAGGGGACGTTAACGATGACAGTGTGTTTTACTACCGCATACATAGTCCGGTGATATTGATTGAGTTTGACCATCAAGTCCCTGTTGGTACAGAAATGTTGCATGAGAATGGAGTACCGACTCGCGATCATATTCATGTGGTCATCCGTACCCCTAATGGTAACGATTATGGAAAAGACTTACTTCAACAACATCTCGCCACTCATAAACATTAACTTTTGCATTGAGGTGACTAAGCTAAGCCGAATTCACCTTAGAGCATTTGTGTGTAGGGGCCGTCTTGTTTAACCATACGAGTCGAAATGGATGTATTAAAGCGTTCAACTCCGGGCAATTGACTGAGATTTTCACGTAGTAGTTGATCAAACTCTTGAATATCGCGGGCTAGAATTTCCAGTACATAATCATATTCGCCAGTAACAGCATGGCAGGAGCGCGCATTGGGGTGGGCAACAATGGCTTGCTCAAATTCTTTATAATGACTGAAATTAACCACCACATGCACCAAAGCGCGAATGGTTAAGCCAAGTTTGCCGGGGTTAATGCGCGCACTGTAAGCTTCAATAACACCGCTGTTTTGTAGGTCCTGCACCTTGTTCCAACACGGGGTTTTGCTGATACCAAGCCGCTCTCCCAAAACGGCAAAAGACAGGCGACCGTCTGCTTCCAAATTTTTTAAGATCGCTAGTTCGACCAAAGAGTGGAGTAATTTTGTGGTTTTGTTTTTAATATTAGCCATAAATAGGGTTATCGTTCTCAAAATATCTATTATTTGAGTATAAATGGAACAATGTTCGAGAGGAAGCGGACTATTATGGTTTTTATTTTCTCGGTGAATAGCTGCCATGTTTCGAACTAAATACTCTGCCTTAATAGAATCACCCGCCATGTTAGATTATGGCGTGTACTTAAACTGTGAACGTTTACTGTCCTGTCAAAAACCGCTCGACAAACTATGTAACGGCGACGAATTACAATTTCAAATTGTGCATCAGGTAGAAGAGTTATGGATGAAGTTGATGATCTATAGCTTGATTGATGTGCTCGAACTGATGGAAAAACAACACACTCTGAAGGTGCTGAATTTGATGCAGCGGGTCAATTTTATTCAGCGCATGATGACCCAGCAACTCGACTTGCTCGAAACCATGTCGCCAAAAGAGTATCAAGAAATACGTTTGCAGTTGGGTAACGGCAGTGGTCAGGAGTCACCGGGTTTTCGGACTTTATTAAAAATTCCTGCTGATTTGTGGGAGGTGTTTAATGAACAGTACTTAGTTAAACGTGGCAAAACGGTTGAACAAATTTATGACAGTGAATTTGCCCACGATGATAGCTACGCCATTGCAGAAGCTTTGGTGGAATTTGATGAGCAATTGCAAAAATTCCGCAGTAATCACATTTTCTTGATCCAACGTTCTATTGGTATGGCGTCAAAATCCTTAAAAGGCCGGCCGGTTGAGTTGTTACAAACGGGGGCTAAACATCGATTTTTCCCTGAATTGTGGGATATTCGCAGCCGCATGACAGACACTTGGGGTGGATCTTATGGCACAGTGCGCGAATCTATTAGCCAATGCCCTTTTCACAGTGCCGAGTCCTAAACCGTGAAATTGCACACAACTGAATCCTTGTTTAATGTGCCACAGGGCATGTATTTGTTAAGCCATTCGGTTGGCTGTTTGCCAAAAAACGCAGAACAAACTCTGACTCAACGTTATTTGAATCCATGGCAACAACAAGGCGGTGACGCTTGGCCAAAGTGGTTGGGTATTATTGATGATTTTTGCGCTGAACTGGGCAAGATCATCGGCGCAGATGGCAAGGATATTTGTCCTCAATCAAATGTATCCAGTGGCTTAACTAAGTACTTGCAGGCCTTGCCACTTAATCCATCCAAAAACGTCATATTGATGCATGCCAGCGCCTTTCCGTCCATGGGCTTTGTGGCGCAAGCTTTAACACAAGCGGGTTATGAGTTTGAACTCATTGTTGAGCAACATAGCCCACGCGACTTACAGCAATGGCGAAGCCAGATCAGCGATAGAACCGCAGCGGTATTGATCACCCATGTGCACAGCAATACTGGGGTATTATCGCCGGTGGCTGAGATCTCTGCCTTGGCTCATGCCAAACAAGCCAAAGTTATAGTGGATGTGGCGCAATCTATTGGTGTAGTGCCTGTCGATGTAGTTGCTTGGCAAGCGGATTGTGTATTGGGCTCTTGTGTTAAATGGTTATGTGGTGGCCCCGGCGCTGGTTTTATGTGGTTAGAGCCCTCGCAAATAGAGGCACTTAAACCACTGGATGTAGGCTGGTTTTCCCACGCTAATCCCTTTGAATTTGATATTGAACATTTTGTGTATGCTTACAATGCCAAACGTTTTTGGGGTGGTACCCCGAGTATTGCGCCTTTTGCCACGGCATTGGGCAGCTTGCAGCAAATTAATCAAATTGGTGTAGCACAGATTGCCAAACATAATCGCCAGTTGCGGCAAAAAGTGTATCAGGCTGCTGAACCATTATTACTGAGTCAGCATGACTTAGAGCAACAAGGTGGTACTTTGTGTTTGGACTTTAAGCCTGCGGCGATGCAGGCGTTTGTTGAAGATCTCACATCTTTTGGTGCTTACTATGATCGACGCAGCTCGATCTTGCGCTTGTCATTGCATATCTATAATACCGCGCAGCAAGCCACGCAATTAGTTGACTGTCTTAGAAAACTCCGACTTTAAAGCGCTATTGCAAAGCGTGTTTGTTTAGTTGTGCCTAATGAATTGATTTGCCAAAAATAAAAAAGGGCAAGGTTACTACCTTGCCCTAACAACACTTGGGAGTGTGATTCAATAAATCGAGTTACTTTTTGCGGCGTATACCCATTGCTACTAAAGCAAATGCAAACAGGGCTAGGGCGCTAGGTTCGGGTACCGAATTAGATGGGTTTTGTGGATTGTTATTGTTGGGTGTATTGGTTTGGGTATAAACATCACCACTAATACCAATACCGGTTAATTCAATCCAACTTGAACCAGGCCCCATGGCCATTATCGTACTGGCTATTTCGATGACACTGACATGACTAATGTCAAATAAGCTATTGTTGGATTCAAAGTCGCTGAAGTTGAAATTGAGTAAATTGAAACCACCCAAACTATTACCCACTATGGTGTTGCTAACAGTGCTGACGTGGCCATTGTTATCAACGAGAGATATATCCCATGTGGTATTGCCAGTGGGATCAGCATCCCCGTCGGCATTGTCGTTGTATATGTTTTGGCGGAAATAGCCTATTTGTAAGGTATCGCCAGCCAGTGCGGCATTTAAGTCTAACCCTAAACCTCCATTTCTCGTGGCCGCACCGTCTAAGCCATCGTATTGTATTTGGTAAGAGAACTCGCCAGTCCAATCTAAGCGAATCGTCATCATGGGCATGTTGTAAGGACCAAACCAACCATTATTAACGGTACTTTGTGCATATTGCCCTAATAGTTCAGTCATATTGACACTCACATCCCTTTCACCACCCAAAATATTACCTGTAGTTGAACTAGCATATTTATTGGGATCAGCTTGATTAGCCGTCAAGATGGGCATCATGGGGTGAGTATTAAGGTAAGATGGATGAAAACTGAAATCATCGATAATTAGACCGGCTTGCGCGGGTAAGCTAGCGAATAAGGCCAAGGTTAAAATCGTGTTACGTTGAGCAAAAGTGACGAATTTTTTCATATACAACTCCAGTTACTGCATTGTCATGGACTATTTAAATTACGTTATCTCGCTACATGCATTAGCGAAGGCGCATGAGGCAATTTGCACAAACAATGTTGTTTTATCTTTAGCCTTTGCAAAAACAGATTAGGCAACTACGAGTGCGCTGACAAATGCATATTTTGACACTGTCAGGTTAGTTAAAGTTATCTGAAATAGGGAGAGGCTAAATTAAATTCACCCGATACGAGTATTTAGATTCGTTTAATTGTCATCTAAATGACTTACTTAAGTATTTGGTACAACTGGAAAAACCCGTGCTATGGTTGGCTCAATCTGTTAATTTTTAGAAAATCGAAACAGGAGGCATAGATGGCGCAGTGGCTGGATGCAAAAGTGGTGAGTAGAACGGATTGGAATGATCACCTGTTTTCGTTACGTTTTACTTGCCCTGAGTTTCCGCAGTGTAAAGCGGGGCAATTCACTAAAATTGGCCTAGAGCTAGAGGGCAAAATATTGTCGCGCCCTTATTCCTTGGTTAATGCCCCTGATGATGATTGTTTAGAAATTATTGCCGTACCAGTGGCAGAGGGCTTGCTGTCGCCTAAGCTGCATGACTTACAAGTGGGCGATAGTCTGAAAGTGATGGCGCCCCCTACTGGTTTTTTGATCCTCGATGAAGTACCTGTTAGTAAAGACTTGTGGTTAATCGCTACCGGTACAGGCGTCGGCCCTTTTATTTCTATCTTGTCTACCCCTCAAGCGTGGCAAAATTATCAAAATATCGTATTGGTTTATGGTGCACGTTGGCAGCACGATTTAGCTTATTTGCCCCTGATTAGCCAGTGGCAAGAAGAATATGCGGGGCGTTTTCGTTTTGTGCCTATTGTGAGTCGTGAAGCCGCCAATGGTTGTCTGTTGGGACGTATTCCAACCTTACTGCCTGAAATTCAACAACAAGTCGGGTTAATTCTCAATTCCACCGACAGCCAAGTGATGTTATGTGGCAATCCCCAAATGATTGAACACAGTGTCGAGGTACTAAGTGGCTTGGGCCTCAGTAAACATTTACGCCGTTTACCCGGGCAGATTTCCATGGAACGTTATTGGTAAAAAATAGCATCGTACAAATAGGTCGGATAGAGTCAGATAAAAAGATAAATTGAGGATGTTTGATGTTTAAATTATTGCTGGGCTTAAGTTTAGGTTTTTTATTACTCGGCTGTGCTACTCAGGCAGTAGTCACGCAGGTTAAACCGCCCTTACCTAGCTTAAAAACTTCCTTATTTACTCCTCTGCCAGTACCCGCTTTAAATGATATTTTTGCAGTGAGCGAAGCGCAAAAAGAGGCTTTTCTGAGCTACTACAACTCACCTAAAAATCAGCTAATTCCGCCGAATGTACGTTTGTTTGAATATTTAGAAGACTATGTTGATGGTTTTAATTTTCATGGTGTGACATTGACCGCATCTGAGGCATTGGAGCAAAAAACCGGTAACTGCCTCACCTTAGCCATTGTAACCAAAGCTCTAGCTGATTTAGTCGGCTTAGAAACAGCCTTTCAAAGGGTTAATAGTGCGCCAGTCTATGCTCGTTACGCCGATGTAATGACCTTGTCATCACACGTTAGAACCTACGTGTATGAGCCAAATGTAATAGAAAATCCCGAGCTGATTGTGGTTAGAAGAGCCAGTGTTATTATTGATTATTTCCCCACTTCGTCGGATGTATCCGGCTACATGGTGGCGCAACAAGACTTTATCGCCATGTACTATCAAAACTTGGCGGCAGAGGCCTTAATCACTAAACAATATGACTATGCTTATTCATTACTAAAACAAGGGATTGTGCTTAATCATAGCAATCCAGACACTTTAAATACCCTAGCCGTATTGTTTACTAAATTGGCCGAACACACTCAGGCTGAAACACTTTATCGTTATATGCTGGATAACGACTATGCCACGGCCAATGTTATTGCTAACTATTCCTCGTTGTTACAAACACAAGGGCGTATTAAAGAAGCTAAAATTTATGCTCAACGCATAGATAAGATAGAAGACGATAACCCCTATCGCTGGATAGATATGGCTGATAAAGCCTTCAATACGGGGGATTATGCGCTGGCAGAAAGATACTATAAAAAGGCTAATCAACTTGCGCCATACGTGCATGAAAGTCAATTTGGCCTAGCAAAAGCGTATTATCAATTAGGTAAGTTTAACTCTGCTAAAGCCGCACTCAATCACGCAATCGAGATATCCTACCGGGCGGACAACAAACAATTATACCAAGCTAAATTGCAAACTTTGTTAGGCGAAACCAGCCATTAACTTTGTTTAAACCACTGTAGTTTGCTTTGCAAACTCACCACTGAGCCCACAATAATCAATGAAGGCGGTTGAATGCCTGCTTCGGCCACTTTTGCCACCATATTAGACAGTTCGCCTACCACAATTTTTTGTTTTGCAGTCGTTGCTGATTGGATCATGGCAATAGGGGTTGACGCGGGTAAGCCATATTCGACCAACTTTTCACAGATGGTAGCTAAACCAGTTAAACCCATATAAAACACTATGGTTTGGTCAGCTTGGGCTAAACCTTTCCAGTTCAAGTTAATGGTATTATCTTGTAAATGGCCGGTAGCAAAAACCACGGATTTAGCATGATCGCGATGGGTAAGTGGTATACCACAATAACTCGCCGCGCCATTGGCCGCGGTAATGCCCGGCACAACTTGAAAATTTATGCCTTGTGCAACTAAGGTTTCGATTTCTTCGCCGCCGCGGCCAAAAATAAAGGGATCACCCCCTTTAAGCCTTACCACCCTTTTGCCTGCTAACGCCTCTCTGGCGAGCAATTCGTTGATGTTTTCTTGTGGTACCGAATGGTTACTTTTGGCCTTACCCACATAGATTTTTTCGGCATCACGACGGACTAATTCTAATATTTCGGGTGATACCAGCCTGTCGTATACCACCACATCGGCTTTTTGCATAAGTCGCAATGCTTTAAACGTCAGTAAGTCAGGATCACCAGGGCCTGCGCCGACTAAATACACTTCACCCGCTTGGGTGTGTGAAGCGTCATGCTCGAGTTTGGCAAGGAGTTTTTGTTCGGCTAAGGCATCATTGCCTGCAATGACGTTTTCGGCAATATCACCGTCTAATACGTCTTCCCAAAAAAAGCGTCTGGCCGTGACAGTGGCTAACTTTTGTTTGGCGAGTTCACGAAATTTTTCGGAAAATTGCCCAAGTAAACTAATCTTGTGTGGCAACAGCGATTCTAGCTTTTGGCGCATATACCGCAATAATACCGGCGCCACACCACCGCTACTAATGGCAATCACTATGGGGGAGCGGTCGATAATCGAGGGAGTGATAAACTGGCAGAGGGGAATGTTATCCACCACATTGACCAAGATTTTTTGCGCCTTAGCTAAGGCATGTATATTGGCATTAAGGTGGGAGTCGTTAGTGGCGACAAAAACCAATTGTTTAGCATCAAGATCACTGTCGGTAAAAGGTCGTTCGTGTAGCACAATCTTCTGCTGCTCGACCAAACGTAGAATAGTTGAACAGGCCCAAGGAGCGACAACGGTAACTTGAGCGGAGGTCTTTAATAATAGCTCTACTTTACGCGCGGCAACTTCCCCTGCGCCTACCACTAGGCAGTTTAATTCGCTGGTATCTAAAAAAATCGGGAAATATTGCATGGCGGTTTAATCTTAGTTGTCGAGTAAGGCAGTTTGCCTTTTCTGTATCTGTGAATAAACAGTTTAAATTTAAGTTTATATGCCATTTGGTTATTAAAATTGCATAATTGTGGCTGTTTAATTTAATTAGATAACATAGCCAACTAAACAATCAGATAGGAGAGTTAACGTTAATGTATGTGCCACGAAATATGCAAATGGAAAATGCTGAGCATTATCACACCTTGATTGAGGATTTTGGCTTTGGCGTGCTGATTACCCAAGACTTACAAGTCAGCCACTTACCTGTGTATCTGGTAAAAGATGAGGGTGAAAAGGGAGTGTTATATGGGCATATGGCAAGAGCCAATCCCCATTGGAAAGCCCTCAACTCTCAACAAGTAAAGGTGATATTTAACGGCCCCCATTCTTACATATCACCTAGTTGGTATGCCGTAGGCCCAGCGGTGCCCACTTGGAATTACGCTGCAGTGCATGTAACAGGGCGGGCTACTTTGTTGAATGATGAACAAACGCTAGCGGCCGTGCATGCCTTGGTTAAACAATACGAACCAGCGTTATTAGACAACGAAGCCTTAATGCCAGCGGATTACCAACACAAATTAGCTAAAGCCATAGTAGGTTTTAAAATTGAAATTACGCAGATCGAAGGCAAGCAAAAACTGGGTCAACACAAGAGCATTGCAGATCAACAAGGTACGGTCATTGGGTTAGAACGTAGCAAACACCCTGAAGCCATCGCGCTGTTGGCTTATATGCAACAAACGGGTATTGGTTTAGGGAAAGCCTAGAGTGGTAGTGTAATATAAGCCTATCGAATTGAAGTATTTGGAGATAAAAGTGGAAATTAAACGTATTAACCCTAGCCCGCGTTGGTCTGATGCTACGGTATATAATGGTGTGGGCTATTTTGTCGAAGTAGCAGAAGATCCAAGTGCCGATATGGCTGGGCAAATGCAGCAAGTATTTGCTCAAGCGGAAGACAGTTTAGTCACAGTGAATAGTGATAAATCACGGATCATTTCAGTCACTATTTACGTTACCGATTTTGCAAACTTTGATGTGCTTAATCAAGAGTGGGAAAAGTGGTTACCCGAGGGCTGTGCACCCAGTCGCGCCTGTGTAAAAGCCGAGTTAGCTAATCCTGATTATTTGGTAGAAATAGCATTTGTGGTAGCAGCGAAGTAGGTCGCTGCTAAGCAGGCTATGGCCTGCGGCCAGCTTTTTATACGCTTTGCTTATTAAAGCATGCGCTGCGCGCACTGAAATGGCCTGCGGCCAATAAGATTATGCACTGCGTGCACAAGCATCGCTACGCGACCGCAATCCATTGCGTTTTTCTGTTGGCATCCCTGCCAACCGACCTACTTCTTTTCAACAGCTAAAAGAAGTAGGCAAGAAAAGCCGCCCCCACTAAACGTTCTGATCCTGACTTGCTTGAATTAACTAAGCCGCTTTGACTTGTTCCCGACAAGACAAAGCTAAACTGGCTATCCCTGCCAGTTTACTCAGTCAATTCTGGCGCAATTCAGGGAACGTTTATACGGGGAGTAAAACCATCTTTCTTCGATTGCGTTCTATATCGGAATTAACATGGCTGTCCTGTTAGTGCTAGAGAAAAACATCGGCTTTGCCGATAAAAATTACCGCTTCTCTTTTATTCAACAATATGAAATATTTGGAAAAATCATTTTTTAGAGAATTAAAAAGGATTTAAATTGGAATTAATATGGAAACCTAAAGCGTGGTTAAGTGCCCTATTCGGTGTTCTTTTACAACCATTTGCTTTTTTATACGTGAATAGAATTGGGCTTTTTGGGCTGTATTTAATTCTGTTAGTTTTTAGTTCAATACTTGACATGATGCTGCATGCAGATTCAAAAGGTGGATCATGGCATGAGCTATTTTATTTCTCTTGGTTGTTTTTAGTTATTTGTCCAATTCATGCGTATCTAGTTGCGAGAAAATATAATTCAAATCAAGCAAGGCGCTGGTATGCCAGTTGGTGGGGAACTTTATTGAGTTTTCTTGTGAGTGCTATTTTACTAATTATTTTGAGAACATTTTTTTATGAACCATTCACTATGTCTGCCGGCTCAATGAGTCCATCCATCAACGCTGGAGATCAAATAATAGTAAGTAAAAATGGGTATGGGAATTATCGTTATCATGGGATCCAAATAAGCAAGACCTTCCCATCTAAAGCAGTGAATAGGGGAGATGTGATTGTATTTCAATATCCATTAAGTCCTGAAACTAATTATGTAAAACGAGTAGTCGGATTGCCGGGCGATACAGTGAGTTATCGCAATAAAGTAATCTACATTAAACCTTCTTGTGCGGACAAGTCCACCGACTGCACACCTTTAGAAGTTGAGAAACAGGTACTTTCTAACCAAGACACCAATACGTCGAATACTACTTTGTACCAAGAATATTTAGACGGTGTTTCATATACGATTATGTTGAAAGATCGGAAAAATGACATGTCTGGCAATTACTTTTATCAGGCTGGAACTAAGCAGGATGAATGGATAGTTCCCCAAGGATATTACTTTGTTATGGGTGACAATAGAGACAACAGCCTAGATAGCAGATATTGGGGATTTGTACCGGTTGACTATCTCATAGGTAAGGTTATTTATACTTGGTAAATTGTCCAGTTCAAAATTGGCAGATGTTCTATTTCTTTAAAAAGAATGAACAAGTAAAAACATTGGAGGTTAGGTGGATATCGAACAATCGTCATTAGATAAAGTTGAATTAAGGCTAAATAAGCAAAACTTAATTTATGCCTCACTTGCAGCCGCGGTTTGGATATTTCCTACTTTAATTATTTGGCGGTTTGCCTATTCGTATAACCCCAATTTTGGACCGGTAATGTTGTTGGTTAGTGGCTGCATAATAGGTCTGGTGGTGCGCTTTTCAGGTAAGGGTTTAACGCGTTTGTTTTCTGCCTTCGCAGTTTTTGCCTATATATGGTTGGTATTTCTCGCACTGGGTTTAAATATTGTTGTAGGTTCTATTATTTCTGGAGCAATTCTTTTTGGTTTATTTGCCGTCGGCGCTTGGTTGGCGATTTATCTGGCTCGTATTGACGTCCCTTTTATTGAACACAAGGCGCATACTTTTTTAACATCGGTAAATAGCCATAGTAGCGATAAGAAGCTTAAAAATAGATGGATTATTTCCCTGCCTATTTTAATAGTTTCCTCTGCTGTTAGCTCAGCTATCGCCATTTTTGTGTTAACACTTTTTGACGACTATCAATATCAAGAAAAACAATATCTTGCTCAAGAACAACAAAGAGTTGTTAGTCAAAACAAAGAAATAGATGTAACACCAAGTTCATTAGACCAACGAAAATCCAATGAAATATTGCGCTATGCGTATGCCTATCACCACGGACGCTTGTTGGATAAAAATAACGCTATAACTGACGCGTTTCCACACTCTGAATACAAAGCCAAAACACTATTAAAATACCTCGCTAATGAGAGAGATAATGCGCGAGCAAAGTTTATTCTAGGGATATTGAATGACGAAAAAAATGCACGAGTATTGTTTCAGCAGGCGTTAGAGCAAGGAGATAAATATGCGCAAATAGTTTCTGCAGTTGAATATGGTTGTTATTCAGATCTTGATAGGGGCAAAGAAATGTTAACAAGACTTAAGCAAATAACTACTGAAAAATATGTTCAAAGTGAGATTGAATCAATCCTTTATGTGGGTATTAAGGCGGTTTGTAGTGAACTTGATAAGCCTAAATTCCTGCTGGAGTATGTTCGAAATTATGATGACTATTCCAATTAAAAACTAGTGGGGTAGCGAAAAGTAAACCATTGCTTCTTAACAAGGATGTCGTTTACCGAATTTCCAAAGGCAGATCCAAACTTTCCTTTACTTCTTCCATCACTATATAGCTTTTTGAATTGGTCACGCCGGGTAAGGTGAGCAGCATATCGCCAAGTAGGGCGCGGTATTCTGACATGCCTTTAATACGGGCTTTAACCAAATAATCGCATTCTCCTGATACGAGGTGGCATTCCAATATATAGGGCAACTGGCGGATGGCGGCGCTGAAAAGTTTAAAAGCGTCGGGTGATTGGTATGACAGAGAAATTTCTACAAATACCAACAAGTTAAAGCCGAGTAATTCAGGATTAAGGCGAGCGTGATAACTTTCGATATAACCCTCTTTTTCTAGGCGTTTGACCCTTTCAATACAGGGTGTTGAGCTCAAGCCCACTTTATCGGCTAGATCAACGTAGCTGATGCGTCCGTCTTTTTGCAGCATGCTTAGGATACGCATATCCAGTTTGTCTAAGGGGCGTTTTTTGCTGTCACTCATAACGTTAAATTTCACCAAATAAATTCAATATATTAGGCTTTTAAACTTTTTAATGCATTTTTTCAATGCTTTTCACTTGTCAAAAGCAAATAAACTAGCGCATTAATTTAGGTGTTTTCAACGGTGTGGGTCAATATGCAAGTCTTAATATTGGGTAGTGGCGTGTTAGGTGTAACAAGTGCTTGGTATCTCGCGAAAGAGGGGCATACGGTTACTGTGGTTGATCGTCTAGAAAATGTCGCCTTGGAAACCAGTTATGCTAATGCGGGCATGTTGTCATTTGACTATTCTACGCCGTGGGCTGCGCCAGGCGTGCCATTCAAAGCCATCAAGTGGATGATGCAGGATATATCTCCACTGTATTTTCACTTAAAAGAGTTCGATGCTAAAACCGTTAACTTTTTAACCAAGATGATGACTCAGTGCACTCAATCGGCCTTTGATATTAACAAAGAACGCATGTTACGAGTGGCGCGCTACAGTGGAGAATGTTTTAAATCTTTGCGTAAAGAATTAAACATTCATTATGACGGACGAGCCAGTGGCACCTTAGAAATTTTTCGCAGCGAAAAAGAAATGTTAGGCGCCAAAAGTGATATTGCTGTTCTGAAAAAATGTAATGTGCCGCACCAATTGGTGGATGTCGATGGTTGTATAAAACACGAACCAGCGCTCGCCAATGTACGTAGTAAAATCGTTGGTGGCCTACATTTACCCGGCGACGAAACTGGTGATTGTTTTAAATTTACCAATGCCTTAGCTGAAGAGTGCAAAAAGCTCGGTGTTACCTTTAAGATGAGTACCACCATTGATTCGTTGGAAACTCAAAACAATCAAATAAGTGGTGTGAATACCTCAGCGGGTAAACTCACTGCCGATAAATATCTAGTTTGTTTGGGCAGTTATGGCGCTGCTATTTTAGCTAAGATTGGCATCAATGTGCCTATTTACCCAATGAAAGGTTATTCGTTAACCATGCCGATCGTGGATGAAAGTAAAGCCCCCGTCTCAACCGTAATGGATCAAAAATATAAAGTTGCGGTTACTCGTTTTGATGATCGTATCCGTATTGGTGGTATCGCCGAAATTGCTAACTACAATAAAGAACTACAAGCCAAACGACGTGGTGCTATTGAGTTTAGTGTGCGTGATCTCTTCCCTGGTGCGGGTGATGTAGAAACAGCCGAATTTTGGACGGGTTTACGCCCGATGACACCAGACAGTGTGCCGATTTTAGGTGGCACTAAATATACTAATTTGTTGCTGAATACCGGTCACGGTACGTTGGGCTGGACCATGTCGTTGGGCTCGTCAAAATTTGTCGCAGATATTATCAGCGGTCGCAAACCTGATATCAATCCAGAAGGCTTGGCACTCGAGCGTTATCGATAAGCTCAGTGGCAGTTGGTCATAAAGCGCAGCGCATGCCCTGTTGCGCAGCGATAAGGTATGCAATGCACATGCATTGCCCACAAAAAAGGGCAGTTTCACTGCCCTTCACAAACCAAACTTAATCGCGCCAGCGCTTAGTGAGATCCTCGTAAGCGTCAATACGACGGTCACGGAAGTAGGGCCAAATACGCTTGATTTTTTCGGTGCGGGCGAGGTCCACATCAACAATCAAATTTTCTTCTTTATCCACACTGGCTTGAGCGAGTATTTCACCTTGTGGGCCGGCGATAAAACTTTGTCCCCAAAACTGAATACCCGCATCACCTTCAACTGGCGATGCCTCAAAACCGGTGCGATTCGCCACAATAACGGGTACAGAGTTAGCTACGGCATGGGCACGTTGAATGGTTTGCCAAGCACCGTGTTGACGCTTTTGTTCTTCTTTAGTATCTAAAGGGTCCCAACCAATAGCGGTGGGGTAAAACAACATGTCTGCGCCTTTCATGGCCATTAAACGGGCTGCTTCGGGATACCACTGATCCCAACATACTAATACGCCTAATTTACCCACACTGGTTTGGATGGGCTCAAAGCCTAAGTCTCCTGGGGTGAAATAGAATTTTTCGTAAAAGGCTGGATCGTCAGGAATGTGCATTTTACGGTATTTGCCTACCATGCCTAATTGGCGGTCAAATACCACGGCTGTATTGTGATACAAACCTGAACCACGCTTTTCAAACAAAGACGTGATCAATACGATGTTGAGTTTGGCTGCAAGCTGGGCAAAATAATCGGTTGCTGGGCCGGGGATAGGCTCGGCTAAGTCGAAAAAATCGGTGTTTTCTTGTTGGCAAAAATACAAGGTGCTGTGCAATTCTTGCAACATGACTAACTCACAGCCTTGTTTGGCAAGTGCAGTCACTTGCTCGGCGCTGCGCTGCCAACTCAGGTGTTTGTCATTATTGGCGACGGCCTGTTGAACTAGGCCTACACGTAGACTGGTTTTGGCTGCAGTGGCTTGTTTCATCGTTGGCTTACTCCTGTGTTTAATTGCTTCACTATCTCAGGTCTTAAGGTGTTTTCAGGCACTTGCATGCTGATGCAATGCAAGCTGCCAAACTGCTGAACTAAGGGCAAACAGTTGATTGGCACTATCCTAAAGTCGGGATAGGCGCTTTGCATGATGTCCATGGCTAGTTGGTCTTCTGGCTGCTGATATACGGGACATAATACATGCTGATTACTAATCAAATAGTTAGCATAAGAGGCGGGTAATCTGTCGCCTTCTGGGTTGTATATTTCCGGTAAAGGTAACTCAAAAATCTTGTGTTGTGGCAATGCTGCTTGGCATTCAGCAACTAAAGCCGCAAGACCTGCAAAGTGCTGATCGTCGGGGCGGTTAAACGCCGATTGCACCACTACACCTTTGTCTAGGGTAAAACGCACTAGGGTATCAATATGGCCGTCGGTATCGTCGCCTTCTAAGTGACCTTGCTCAAAAATACTGACATCAGAGGCACCTAAATATTGAGTGAATATTTCACGGTACTTATCTAAGGATAAATCACCATTACGTTTAGGGTTGCGTAAACAAAACTCGGTAGAGAGCAAATGGCCGTGTTCGTCGATTTCTAATGCGCCACCTTCGGCGACGAGTTCAACGCTGATTAGAGGCAATTGGCACAAGGGCGCAAGATAGTTGCGGTTAGCTTGGTTATCTTTGCGTGCATCAAATTTTTCACCCCAACCGTTAAAGGTAAATTCCAGGGGCTGCATGCCTTGGGGGCTTGAGCAGGTTAAAAAGCCATAGTCACGCACCCACGTGTCGTTATAGTCAGCGACTAACAATAAGACTTTGGCATTGTTGCGTAGTTGTGCTTTGCAGGCGGCAACTTCAGCTTCTTTAATTAGTAAAATAACCGGGGTATTCGCCGCGTTTAATGCCGTGATGATATTGAGGTAAACTTGACGTACCTCGGCCAACCAGCGGTGCCAATCGGTATCTTGGTCAGGCCAAGCAAGAATTACTGCCTCTTGTTTTACCCACTCAGGTAACAATTGCAATGGTGTAGTCATCTAATTTCAATCCAGTTAACGCAAAAAATTGCGGCTATTATAAAGACTCTTGTCGTCACAGTCTTGTGCATCACTTTAATCTTTGTGTTTTAAAGGCTGAAAGCCAAAGTCACGAAAACACTGCGCGGCTCACCTACAAAATAGCGGTAGTTGCCAAAGGCAATATCGGCACGTTCGGCATAATCTTGGTCGCTTAAGTTCAGTAGACGCACGCTGAGTTTTATGGAGTCTGTGAGCAGGGTAGAGGCCCGTAAGTTCAATAATTCATGTCCTGCATAACTCGCACTGTTTTCGGGATCAAGATAATAAGACCCCATGCTGATGTATTCGAGTTCGATTTGTTGACCACTATCATTTTGCCAGCCCAATTGCACACTGCCCATATTTCTGGGCGCGGTATCAATGTCGTTATTACTGATGTCTTGCTGGCTGATGGTTAAAGCTGAATCATAGCGATGCACGGCATAAGTGCCGGCGGCTGCCAGATAAAACTGTTCACTAAGTTGGCTACGTAAACTTAGCTCGATACCACGATGGGAGCTTGCGCCATTGTTAATGGTCTGGCGCTGGGTGTCTTGCAAAATAACATTGTCTTTGTCGAGATAAAACGCGCTGAGATCAAAATAGCTCGATAAGATATTAGCTCTCAGTCCAAGTTCAAAAGATTGGCTTTGTTCGGGATTTAAATCAGCATTATTTTGATTATCTTGTAAACGAAAGAGTTCACTGGTTTGCGGAACTCGATAGCCCTCTGACCACTGGGCATAGAAATTAGTGTTGGCATTGAGTTGATGATTAAGTCCTAGTTTATGTGACCACTGCTGATAAGTAAGTTGGATATCGGCGGGGCGAATAAAACGGCATACACTTACCGTAGTGGCACAGGCACTGCCGTCACTTAGCTGGTTGTTATAATCTAGCTCAGTATGTTCGTAACGTAGGCCAGCCAGTAGCCGAGTGCTGTCACCCAAAAGCCAATTAAGCTGGGCAAAAGGGGAATAAACTCGACTTGTTACCTCGTAGTCGTAGTGCATACCTTGGGGAATGTTGGCGGAAAATGCCTCGGGCTGGAATTCTGACAACTCGCCCCAGCTTTGATCCCAGTCAAAACCGCTGACTACGTTTATTTTGTCATACTGTTTAACAAACTGGCTTTGCAAGCCCACACTATGATGACTGTTTTTTTCTACCGGCTGCCAAGGTACAAAATGCTGTAAAAATTCCATGGAGTTACTGCGTAAATAGGGTGTAATGCTGAAAGAGGTATCAGCATCAGTTTGATAGCTAAACTGGCTGTAGGCTCGCAATGACCGAGCATCACGATAGGCTTCTGGGTTGGCATTGATGCGCCGGGTTTGATGATCTTTATAGGCCTCGAACCCTTCAATAAAACCGGCGGTTTGTTGCTTGAGATTACTCAGCGCGAGATTACTTTTAACTTGCCAGTTTTCCACCGAGGTTTGATGCACAAGGTTAAGCTTTTGCTGTTCAAAACCACTTTCTGTTTGATAGCCGCCGTCTTTAGTGGCGTGACCATAAACCAATAGAGCTTGCTCCTTATTCTGTGCCGCAAATTTAAATTTGCCACGTAAATAATCATGGGGGCCTGTTTCGAGTGAAAACATGTGTTCTTGCGATTGCCAAGCATCGGGGCTGATGATGTTGATCACACCATGCACTGCGTTGCTGCCATACAATACACTGTTTGAGCCTTTGACCACTTCAATGCGCGCAGCTTGTTCGCTGTTACTATCAAAGAGCTGATTGGCATTACAAAAGCCAGGGGCTCTGAGTGATATTCCATCTTCAGCCATAAAAAAAGCACCGCAACTGCCTGAGCCAGTCAGTACCGGCGAGCGTAAAGCGGTGAGGTGTTCTTGACCATTACCACGACTGATCCAAGCTCCGGCTATGCGGCTTAGCGCTTGCTGAATATGTTGTGGTTCGAGTAGGTTTAATTCATCTTCACTTAACCACGCGATATTGCTGCCAAGCTCAGCTAGCTCGGTACTTTGACGAGTTGCGGTGACAGTGATGGTGTCGATGTCAGGTGTTTGTGCAACTGATTTAGCTGCTAAAGCAATTAGCAAAAATTGACTTAAAAAACGCATTTTTACAGACATGTATTTCAAAAATTAGTGAAGCGGGAGTGGGATCATACACAATTGACAGGGATTCCCCAAAACTCAAACTTACAGCCTGATTGGCTTAGTTGCTTCTTCTACCAATGAGTGAGGGACTAAAAAAGCCTGCAGAGCAGGCTTTACGGTGACGTGTTTAAATGCGCTTAACATCAAACATTATTTCTCTCGGCAGGCGACCAGTACCAATTGATTATATTGAGCGGCGAAGGCAAAGAGTTTTTTGCGTAAGGCTAATTCATCTTCATCGGTAATTTCATCACCACTGTTGGCTAATATTTTCAAACCGCACTGTTGTTCTAGCTCATTTAAAGCATAATTTTTAAGGTCAACGCCGGGCACAGAAATGCCTTTGTTGTTTAAGGCCAATAAATGAAAGTCTTGTTTTTGAATGGCAAAATTGGCTTCGGCCTTGGCATCAGCATATTCAACGTCGATTGGCGCTGCGTCAGATACCCCTGAAGTTGAAGGTAGCGATTCTATTTGCTCCTCTGACTCTGACAGGGTTTGTGGTACAAAATTGCATGCCGAAAGTGTGCAAATACAACACAAAATGACCGACCAATAGTTTTGCTTACTCATGGTGTTCCTTAAACCTTAGATTTAGCCCCCTTATACTTAAGCCAATTGCTATAAAAATCAATAGCTGAAATACAGAACCTCCACCACTGCTATTAATTGCAGGAGGATTTGGTGATGGATTGCTTGGAGGGGGTGTCGCAATGACAGTGATATTCAGACTAGCAATGGCAGATAACTGGCCATCGCTGAGAGTATAGTTAATGCTTTCGCTGCCACTAAATCCGTTGGCTGGTTGATAGCTGATTTGTTGACTATTGATACTGACGGTGCCTTGCCCACTATACTCAAAAGCAGTAATGCTCAAGTTATCCCCCTCAATATCACTATCGTTATTAAGTACGTCAAATAGACTGGCGCTGCTGTTTTGCGCCACACTTGCACTGTCGTTGATAGCCATAGGGGGATCATTGACGGGGCTAACGTTAATGAGCAAAACAAATGGTGAGCTATCAAGTTGGCCATCGTTGACCCTAAGATTGATTTGCAGTTGTCCGTTAAAATTTTCTGCTGGGCTAAGTAAGTTGTTTGCCAACAGATAATTTTCCCCAGGCTCAATTAATAAAGTGAAATCATCGGGGTAAATCGAGTCGGGGTCGTCGATGATTAAATCTGCAAGAGTAATTGTTGTGCTGCTGTCTTCCTCTATGGTGATGGGCTTTTGTCCACTGATCACCGGTTGTATAGGCTCGGAGTGGGTGATGCTGATATCCCTATTATTCAAAACATAAAAAATATTGTCGCTGCAACGCAACATGAGTCTTACGTGGTTGCTGTCGATATTAGGAAGCTGAATTTGTTGCTCACCATCATTGTCTACACCGCTGGCAAGCATATGACTAAAATCTCTTGCATCATCCGCACTCAAAAGAATATCGACTTTGCTGCAGTTGATCGGTGCCACATTGGTTTGAGCCACATTCCATAACAAGGTTTGTTTGCTTAAACCTAGCCAGTTATGGCTGCTTATAGGAAAGTTAAACGCAAATTTATGCGGGCTTGCGATTACTGCCACACTTACATCTGCATTATTCACCCCGCCTTTGGTGTCTCTTACTGTGAGACGCATGTTTAAATTACGTTGGGTAGCAGGATACACTTCGCCCAGACTCAGTTGTTGGGTGATAACACTGTTAAGCTCGGGGAAATATCGTTGGGATTGTGAACTGGCTGGCAATGAACGAAACAAAGGATTGTCGCCATTATCTGTGTTCATCTCTGTAGCGTTGGCGGTGCTACCGTTAAGTCCACCGGCATTAACTTGCTCCCAGCTATAAACTAAGGGATCGCGATCAGCATCTGTTGCGCTGCCAGTCAATAAAAATGGCGTATTGGCTGGGATGGTGTAGTTGGTTTTGCTTAATTGAATTTGTGGAATAGCATTATTGGCACTGCTAACTACGCCGCAGGATTGGCGGTTGCTACTGTCTAGCGTGTTACGAATTTCCGCTATTGAACCTGCATGAAAATAGGGATCACTTCTGGTTTGGATATTTTGCCCACTGCACAAACCCGCATAAGACATAATGGTTGAGCCACTACCGGGCTCAAAAGCACTAGTGGCATTACGTTGGCCTGCATCACATATGCGCTGGTCTAAAGCGTTAAACGAATGTCTGGCACCTAGCTGGTGGCCTAATTCATGAATTAAAAAATCAATATAAAAACGCTCACCTTGAGGATTATTGGAGCCCGAAGTGGCTGTGGCTTTATTACCTGCTCGACAAAGACTGTCTACTGCGGCTAAACCGCCACCATTAGTACTAAGCAAGTGACCAATATCGTAGTTGGCCGAGCCTAAGACAGCGTCAAGAGTACTTTGGTTAGTTTCAACATCGCTGGCGGCATCGTTGTTGGTAAAAGGGTCGCTGGCGGCATCGGTGTAAATTACGTTTTGGCTATCCACTAGTTCAAATTGGATGGCAAGGTCGTTGAGTAAAATTTGGTTAATCCGATTTATTAGCGTCAGCATTTCTTCTAAAACAGCGGCTTTGTTACCACCAAACTTTTGGCTATATTCGCCCGTGGTGCTCAAAGCTAATCGATAAGTGCGGATTTGATCACCTGTTGGTGCCGATTTTTGTAATGTGTTTTGCTTTAGCCTTGGCGCTTCAAGTAACAAAAAATCTTGATCCCTAGCGTGTTTGTTTTGTTCACTGTCATCCTCAAGTGGCAGGGCATCGGTGTATCGGTAAACTATATAGTTTTGCTGTCCGGCAATATTTGACAAGGGCGAGAGCAAAAGCCATTCACCCTGCATACGATAAAAGCCAAAAAATCCTTTGGGTGACAGACTAAAACGCCCGTAATTATTGGCATTGCCAATTTGCTGGCCTGCATAGCTCATGAACTCTGGATACTGTGCTGCAAGCTCTGCCGACATGACCGCTGAAGGTTTTAATTCAAATTCAAACATAGCACCAGCAAGATCGGGTATCTGCAGTTTATGCACTTGATTGAGCTGTGTTTGCACGCCCTTTAATTGTTGAATATCAATCGTCAGATAGCGGGCATTGTTGGCTTTAACCCGCAGGTTTTGGGGTTTAACAAAGGGGGCTGCGACAATATTATCCTGCCATAGTGGATGGCTCTGTGTTTGCGCGGCGTCACCAAATGGGCTTAAAAGTAGCAAGCTTGTAAACATAGCGAGCATTAAAACTAACTTATGGTTATTGATAAAATATCCTCGAAAGCAATTTCTTCACCTGGTAATGGTGTAGCGGTGATCCCCTAAAAGCCAAAAAATAATACTTCTCAGAATTTTGATTAAACGCTATGCTATTATCACACTCAGCAGTCTAGTATTGTTTTTGAGTAATTTTATTTATCTCCACCGCAGGGAATCGTATGAAAACCGCCACATTACTTAAATCTAACCAAACAATATTCTTGCTGATTATTGTTGTGCCCTTTATTGCCCTAATTGGCTTAATGATGATGTCGGGTAATGCTCAGGTAGCAGCGAGTGTGTCTACAAGCCACCTTCAACAAGTTGATGTTATGCCAATTCGTCTAACACAACAATATAGCGAAAACAGCATGGCCGTTGGCCAAGTCGAGGCCTTGCAACAGTCTGTTATTGGTTTTGACCGCGGTGGTGAGGTTGTCCAAATATTAGTGGATGAAGGGCAAAGTGTGGTCGCTGGGCAATTATTGGCGGTACAAGATCAGCAAAGGATAATCGCAAGCATTGATGAAATTAATGCCACGCTTACTCGTGTGCAGGCAGATTCACGTTTGGCTAGTTTGTCGGAAAAACGCGTAACTGAGTTAGTGAATAAAAATCTTGAATCCAGCCAGCGTTTAGATGAAGTGCGCGAATCCACCACGGCTGCGATGGCATTAGTTGCCGAAATTAAGGCGCGTAAAGCGAGTTTAGAGCTTGAGTTGGATAAATCAAAACTCATCGCGCCTTATGCAGGCATGGTTGTCAGCCGTGCTATCGATCAAGGGGCTGTAGTGGCAGCCGGGCAAGGTGTCTTTGTGGTACAGCAACAAGGTTTATTGCAGGCTCGTTTTGCCTTACCAGCCAGTGCGGCGCAGCTATTTTCGGTAGGTGAAAGTAGTCAGTTATTGTTTGGCCAACAAACCGTGTTTGCCACCGTGTTCTCGGTCGGTCAACAGCGTAAACTGGCGACCCGCACGGTAGATGTGATCTTTAGTTTAGACTCCAATACCAATGGCTTATTGACGGGGGATTTACTTAATCTAGTGCGCAAACAACAGATAGATATCCAAGGGGTATGGGTGCCAAGAAGTGCACTCATTAGTGGAGTGCGCGGTTTGTGGAGCCTATTTGTGGTTGAGTCAAATGAGCAGGGTCAGCAGCAATTGGTCTCAAAGTTAGTCGAAATACATTACGTTGATGACGATAAGGTTTATGTAAGTGGTGCGCTTGCAGATCAGGCAAACATCGTGGTGCATGGCATCCATAAACTGGTCCCAGGTCAGCTGGTGCAAGCTAAGCTGCTAGTCAATAAAACAAGTCATAAAAGCAACGAGTCAGTTTTATGAGTCAGTCTTTACATTCTACGAGTAAGTCACCCTGGTTTAGTGTGTTTTTTCGCAATGGGCATTTATTGAGCCTGAGCATAATGGTGATCTTGGTGGCGGGTTTATCGGCAGTGATGAACTTACCTCGCTTAGAAGATCCTCGTATTGATACCCGCAATGCGCTAGTGATCACGCCTTATAATGGGGCCTCAGCCGAGCGGGTTGAAGCCTTAGTCACAGATGTAATTGAAGACGAATTGCGTCAATTATTTGAAATTCACGAAATTCGCTCGACTTCACGTTCGGGTATTTCTGTCATTACCTTAGAACTACAAGCTAGGGTAGATAACACGAATAACGAGCAAATTTTCTCAAAGATCCGCCAGGCCTTAGGCAATGCCAGTCAAAAATTTCCACAAGGTGCCGGCAGTCCCTTATTAGATGAACGTCGCGGTGCTACTTCTTTTACCATGTTGTTGGCATTAAAACCGACTCAAGGTTATGCCACGCCCATGACGATGGTCAGTCGCATGGCCGATGAGCTTGCCGACAGAGTACGCAATGTGCCGGGCACCGAGCTAGTCAGGATGTATGGTGGGTTGCAAGAAGAAATAAACGTCACTATCGATCCTCAGGAGTTGCATGCGGCGGGCCTCAATATCGCTCAAGCCAGCAGTATCGTGCAGGCCGCTGATCCTAAAGTGCCGGCGGGCGTATTACGTAGTGCTGGTTACGAGACACGTTTGCAGGTGGCCGATGAACTCGATAGTTTAGAGCGTATTCGTCAGTTACCACTCAAATCTGATCAGCAAGGGCAGTTTTTACGTTTGGGTGATGTGGCAGAGGTGAATCGCGGCTGGCGCACGCCGGTTAACGATATGGCGTTGGTTAATGGTGAGCAGGTGGTATTTGTGGCGGCTCGAATGCAGAGCACAGTGCGAGTGGACAAATGGACTACTAATGCCAAAGAAACACTATTAGGTTTTAATCAACAATTTGGCGCGACGGTGACTGCGGAAATTGTTTTTGAGCAAAACATCTACACCGAGCAACGTTTGTCTGAGCTGGTGAAAAATCTGTTATTGGGCTGTCTGGTAGTGATGGCT
The DNA here is from genome assembly GCF_001565895.1 of Paraglaciecola hydrolytica. GTDB lineage: Bacteria > Pseudomonadota > Gammaproteobacteria > Enterobacterales > Alteromonadaceae > Paraglaciecola > Paraglaciecola hydrolytica. Next base: position 275,641 of record NZ_LSNE01000003.1, on the reverse strand, counting down.
GTGGTGCTGCTTTTTATGGGTTTGCGTGCCTCATGGATAGTAGGTTTGTCGTTGCCCTTGTGTGCCAGTTTTGCCGTTTTTTCGCTTAGTTTTTATGGTGAACAAATTCATCAAATGTCGATATTTGGCATCATCATTGCCATCGGTTTGTTAATTGATAATGCCATTGTAATTACCGATGAAATCCGCGCCAAGTTGGCCGAAACCGCCATGTCACGACTTGATGCACTGGTGAGCAGCGTTCGCCATTTGTTTGTGCCGCTATTGGCATCTACGTTGACTACCATCTTGGGTTTTATGCCGATATTTTTGTTGCCCGGCAATATAGGTGATTTTATTGGTTCTATCGCCATTAGTGTGGTGATGGCTTTGCTTGGCTCGTTATTTATTTCATTGTCGATTATTGCGGCCTTGGCGGCTCGTTTGTTACCCAGAGGTGCTGCAAAAGAACAGGCGCGCTGGTATCAACAAGGCATTCAGTTACCCCAAGTGAGTTTGCAATTTAAAACCTTACTCGAACGCGCGATTAAACGTCCGCTGCTCGGCATTAGTGTGACAGTTATCTTTGCTTTATCGGGTTTTGTCTTAGCAACGCAGCTTGGTAATGTGTTTTTCCCGAGTGCTGATCGGGATCAATTTGAGGTGTACCTGTGGATGCCTGAGGGTACTCCTATCAAACAAACCGAAGTGATGGTGCAAGATGCCAATCAGTTTATAACCAATCTAGATGGCGTAAAACAGATCACTTGGTTAGTCGGCGGCTCAGCTCCTTCGGTATATTACAATCAAGTGATGACTAGGGATAACTCTCCGCATTTTGCCAATGCCGTGGTGAGTGTAAACAGTGTTACCGCCGCTAAAAAACTTATTGGTGAATTACAGCAAAGTCTTGATGCACAGTATCCCAACGCTCGATTTGTGGTACGTGCTTTTGGTCAGGGGCCTCCTATCTCAGCGCCAGTGGGCTTTAAAATACTTGGCCCAGATATCGAAATGTTAAATCAACTGGGTGAACAAGTGCGTTTAGCTATGTCGCAAGTGCCCGGCATTAGTCAAAGTGTTGCGTCGATAACCTTAGGTGATTCGGAATTGGTGCTGGATGCTAAACGTGACAATAGCCAATTAGTTGCCCTGTCGCTGGTGGATGTTGCGCAGCAATTGCAACTTGCCTTAGATGGCAAGGTGGGCGGCTCTATTTTGGAAGGTAGTGAAGAAATTCCTATCCGTATCAGAGTGGCTCAGCAACAACGTGATTCACTTGCTGCTGTGCAGGCTCTACCCTTAAGCCAGCCAGCCACAAGCGTAAACTCGCCAACCAATCAGGCCAATTGGCTGCCAGTTGCTGCCTTGGGCGATTTTGTTTTACGTCCAAGTATTGCAGGAATAACGCGGCTTAACGGTGAACGGGTCAATAATGTTGAAGCCTATCTTTTGCCAGACGCTACTGCCATTGATGTGAGTAAGCAGGTAGAGCAAAAACTCAAAGACATGGGTTTTAGCTTGCCCAAAGGTTATAAACTTAAGTTGGCCGGAGATGCCGACAAACAGCAAGAAGCGCTAGGCCAACTCGCTACTTATACGCCAGTATTATTGGTACTGATGATCACTACTTTGATTTTATCTTTTAGCAGTCTGCGTTTAGCTCTAGTCATTGGTACTGTGGCTATTTTGTCGGTTGGTATGGGCATGTTTAGTTTATGGTTGTCAGGTTTACCTATAGGTTTTAACCCACTGCTTGGTTGCGCGGGTTTAATTGGTGTGGCGATTAATGGCTCGATAGTAGTGATTGCGGCGATCAATGCTAACCCTATGGCAAAAGGGGGTAGTGTGCCCCATATAGTGACTGAAGTGATGGGATGTAGCCGGCATATACTCTCCACCACATTTACCACGGTTGGCGGCTTTATTCCCTTATTATTATTTAGCGAGGGTACCTTTTGGCCACCGTTAGCGGTAGTGTTAGCTGGCGGAGTGGGCTTTTCAGTTATACTATCCTTGATCTTTACTCCCTTGGTAATAGCCTTAATCTATCGGCGTAACACCCCCGTTTTAGCTTAAGTAATATCTGTAATTAGGATTAGCGTTACGACAATGGCAAAACAGTCAGACAAAAAATCATGGTGGAAATCGGATTGTAGCTACTGTCAGCGTTGGCGTTTAATTTTACTGTGGGGCATTATCATGTATTTTGTGTTTACTTGGTTTTGGCTCTGAGCCTATAAGAATAAGTTATGCAAGAACTCATTGAAATTCGTCGTGCCACTAAACGTAATGTGCTAACTACCACCTTGTTAGGCGTCGTCGGTTTGTTTACTGCCACTCAAATCTTGTTGTGGTTACCCACAATTTTTTATGTACCAGGAATATTGTTAGTCAGTTTATCTTTAGTGACTTTGTTGGTGGCATTTTTTAAATACCGTGAACCTCAACATAGCTTTGTACTATCTCGTCAACATATTCATTATCAACATAAAAATGGCGGTTGGCAGCTTGGTTGGCAGGATATTCAACGTATTGCCGTGCCACGAATTACCCAAGGTGTTGAGCAAAATGAGCTGGCGATGGTGGGCATTAAACTTAAATCATATCAACCTTTGTTAACTTCTATTTCACCACGTTTAATGACCAATATATTGATGGAGCAACGGCCCTTGTTGCTTTATGGCTTGGGTGCAGAACATCAACTGCAATGTAAAACCGGTAATTGTTATGGTAATGATTTATTGGAGGATGACCGTTTTAAAGACAGCGATGGCCTGATTTATACGGGTATTCAGGCCATGTTGGCGAATCGTATGCAAAAATTGCGGCAACGATTAGGCTTTGATCTTTATATCGCTGGCAGTGAATTAGATCGCAGCGAACATGCCTTTGTACAACTACTGCAACAATGCCAGCAACAGGTTATTGTTGATCGGGCTGCTCAGCCCTGACGTTATTGTTTGACTTATTAACAAATTCGGCATGAATATCTTCGAGTCGGCGGCCACGGGTGTCAATCCCACTTTTAAGCAGTACCAGCGCAAACAACATCAGTGGAATAGCGATCAGTAACGCGGCGGATGCCAGACTATTAAACACACCGATAATGCCCATCATAGCACCTAAAATGCCGCCAAATTTAGAACTGGCTGCCACTATGCCTGAACCCGATCCTCTTAAGTGCACAGGGTAAATTTCGGCAGCGTAAGGGATCAACATGGCTATTACCCCACTAGAACTCACTAATAAACACGCGGTGGCAAATATTATCTTGTCGCTGGACAGGGTTCCCGTCCATTCAAATAGACCATATAACGATAAACTGATGGCTGTCAGTACGACAAACAATACCAAGGTTTTAACGCTGCTCCAATGATGGTAAAGCCAGATCACCAGCATAATACCAGGCAGCGCAAACAGACCCGACTGGGTTAATAGCAGATTAGTGGCTTCTGCACTCATGCCCATTTCTCTTAAATTGGTTGGCAGCCACAATAAAAAACCGAAGGTTACTACGCCCCAAGCAATGCCTACTCCCAATAAACCTAAAGTGATAGCTGCATAAGAGTCCATAATACTACGCATAAATCCATGTGACTCTACATCCTTTTTTTGCACTATATCGCTTTCATGACTATCGATTTCGCCGTTGTATTGGGCGAGTATGGCACGGGCTTCTTTACCAAGTCCGGCATTGGCTAAAAAACGTGGTGATTCAGGTATGAAGCGATTGAGAATGATCACCAGGATGCCAGTGGGTAATCCTAACATCCATAATACCCTCCAACTAAAAAGTGGCTCCAGTATTGCGGCGGCGCCTGATGCTGCCAGATAACCAGCGGATGTACCTAAACCTCCTAAAGCCACTAACAACCAGCCGCGATGCTGGGCGGGGATCATCTCAGCCATCAGGGTAAAGGTAATAGGTAATAAACCGCCTGCGGATAAACCCATCAAGAAGCACATCACCAAATTCCATTCAAAACTTGGCATAGCACCACAAATGGATGTGCCGATAAACATCAGCGCAGAGAGCAATATCGCAGCACGACGCCCCAGTTTATCTGCCATTTGTCCCCAAATGATTGAACCGAGGGCTGTACCGGTGAGGGCTACCAAAGGCAAAATACCGATAGAGTCTGGATCAAGTTCATACTCATCTACCATTCCCGGCATAACAAAACCCAGGGTGGCGGGTTTCATTACATCGACAATCACCGCAATGAGTAAGGCAATTACCAAGGTGCAGTGCTGGTAATTAAGTGGGCTGCGATCAGCCACATGGAAATGAATGGCGTCAGTATGGTTACCAACACGTAATAAGGCCAGTCTTGGCATCAGTCCGTAGCAGGCAAGTAACAAACCCAAGGGGATCAAAGCCATACCAACTAACATTGTATTGTCCATTGGCATGCCAACCATTTGATAATTCATATGCGAGGCATGTTCAAACATGGGAAGGTGCGATAACACTCCCAAAGTGATAAAGATACAACCTGCCCAAAAGGCCAAGGGATGATGGAAGGAATAGGCTTTGAGCGGCACGATATATTATCTCGAAGACAGGTTGATCTAATCCGCTATTGTTATCTAAAAATAACGTCACTTACCAGTGTAGTTAGTTTGTTTGCTGGATAAATATGCAGATTAGCTTATATATTGTCCCTGTCTGACACTGAACAGTACCCCTTGTATTGCAGTATTAAAGCTCTGCATTTTTTTACCTACTAGCTCGTATTGTTGACGTTTTAAGGCGCTTTCAATTGCATCACATAATTTATGTAACCTTGCTACCCCAGTGTAGTCGAGGGCTTGGAAACATTGTTCGATGTTGGAGGCCAAACCGGGCAATTGTTTAACAAATTGCTCCAATATATCGATAGCTGCAGCTTCATTTTGATTAGCTCTTGTCATCGCTAAAGACCAGTCAAAATGCGCCAGTTCTTGCGGTGTTTCTTCTATTTGCTGACACCAACGAATAATTAAATCAATCAAATCCGAAAGGTTAAGAGGTTTAGGTAAATAATCATCCATGCCAGAGGCTAATAGTTTGTCTTGTTCTTCTTTAAAGGCGTGGGCCGTAACGGCAATGATGGGAGTGCCCAAATTTAATTCAGTTTGGCGAATACGTTTAGTGGTTTCAATGCCATCCATATGGGGCATTTGTACGTCCATCAGGATCAGGTCAAATTCATTTTCATAACATTGCAATACCGCATCTTTACCACTGTATGCCAGGGTAAGTTGCAACTTAGTATTTTTAAACCAAGTGGTTAATAAACGCAGGTTCATTTCCATATCATCAACGGCTAACACCCGTGCTTTGGGCAGGTTGGCCAGTTGTAATTGAATGGCATCAATGGGGCTGGTTTGGGGTAAATGCAGCAGGTTAGTTAGGCGACTCATAGTGAGAGGCAAGCGCAGTTTATGGTCAAAATACTGAGATAAATCAGAGCGATTAGATAATGAATTGATACCAGAATATAAAATGATCGCTTGCTGACAGGACATTTGTCGAGTGGCTTCTAATACATTAGGTAAGTCGTTTTCTTTATTGCCCGGCACACAGATAAATACCATGTCGTATTTATCATTGAGCTGGCGTAGAAAAGCCAACGATTCTACCCCTGTGACAACAGCGCCTAAATTTTTGAGTAATTTAACACCGCAAAAACGTGAATGGGGAATGGGATCATAAAAAACTACCTTTTTATTGCGCCATTCACTGTCTGGGCGCAGGGCTAATTTTGCATTTAACAAGTTGGTGCGTAAGGTGACAGTAAAGGTACTGCCTTGACCAACAGTGCTGTGCAGGCTCAAGTCTCCCCGCATCAGTTTGACCAATTCCTGACAGATAACCAAACCCAAGCCTGTACCTTGATAAGAGCGGCTTAAGGCATCATCTACTTGAGAAAATGCGGCAAATAATTTGCGGCGATCTTCACGGCTAATTCCTATGCCGGTGTCCTCTATTTTAAGGGTAAGTTCGTACATGCCATGTTCAAGAAAAGTACCCTTTACCGATAAGCCGATATGCCCGTGATCAGTAAACTTTAAGGCATTACCCAATAAGTTGTTGAGGATCTGTTTAATGCGAAAACTGTCACCGATGAGTTTTTCTGGCAGGGGTGATAAATCATAAATAAATTCGAGGTTTTTAAGATGGGCAGATTTGGCCATCACGCTGATTAAATCTTCAATAATCTGAGTTGGCGAAAATGGATGATTATTGATGCGCAATTTGCCGGCTTCGATTTTAGAAAAATCCAATACGTCATTGACTATGCTCAATAAGTTGTCGGCCGCGGCGTTGATAATACTCACTTGCTCTTGTTTTTCCGCCGACAACTCAGCAGAGTGTAATTCTTTGCTAAACCCTAAAATTGCGTTTAAGGGGGTACGAATTTCGTGGCTCATATTAGCTAAAAATTGGGATTTAACATTACTGGCATTAATCGCTTCTTTGCGCGCGATGTCGAGACGCACATTTTGTTCTTCAACCAGCACGATGTTATTACGTAAATCATCGGTGGCCTGATCGATTTCTTGTTCAAGTTGGTGGCGGTTTTTGTCCATCAGCGCTAGCGAAAACAAACCTGCTTCGATAAATACGCCAAATTGAAAACAGTAGGTAGTGAAAAAGTTCGAAGGAAAAACCCCTGATAAACTTAACATGCCAATTAAGGCCGTTGTCGTCACAATACTCCATGCAAAAATATAATAACGAGCGGCATTAAAATGATTGTTGTAGGCCTCGAAACCAGCACAGGTATAACTGCTGATGGCAACTAAACACACTATATAAACTAAAGTAGCCTGCCAAAAAGGTGGGAATAGATTAACAACGGAACACAGGCCTAATATGAGTAGTATCACTATGCAGGCGCGGACAACATGCATGCTCTTGGGCGCATTTTTGCTAATGTCTAAAAATACCCAACTGAAAATGCCGGAAGTGATGGCAATGATCACAAAGATTAAATCGGTATGTTGATTCTCCCATCTGGAAAATCCCTCTGGCATTATTAAATGCGAATGTCCGCTCCAAACAAACTGCCAAAGTATTGCGGAGGCAATATAAGCCACATAAGCCAGCAAGCTTTTTTCACGGATCCCAAAATAAATGATGAGGTTATAAATGGCCAAAATCAGTAAGGCGCCGTAAAACAGTCCCCAGATCAGGGTGTCATAGAAATTAGTTCTTTCGTGACGATCATGGGTTTGGATATCTACTGGCGCAATTAAACTGGAGTGTCGGCTTTCAATACGCACAAATAAATCGATGGTTTGTGCGTAAGGCAGTGCCGCTTTGATGGTGGGTAAACGATAATGCTGGTTAAAACGTTCTTTACCTTGTTTAACCTGAGCGAGAATTTCACCGTCCAATAGTAGGTATATATCAACTTTATCGAGTTGGCTGAAAGCGACATCGACTACCCACTTTTCTACATCTGTAACATTACTGATAGTGGTATATAACCAAAGTCCCTTATTGCTAAAACCGTAATTGGGGTTGTCACCACTATGCCAGGCAAATTTATCGATATTTTTACTGACTTCTTGGACAGATAACTGCACTTCCGGTTCGTAATAAACTTGTAGTTGCACCGCCAATCTGGAACTTTTATCGGTGGAAATAAGTTGTACCGTACTTTGGGCAAATACCTGACTGCTACTAATGAAACAGCACAGTAAAATAAAACGTTGAATAAAGTCAGGCATTTAATGTCGGTCAGGGCCAAATAATAAAGCTATTAAAACATCCGAATATTGCCCAAGGCAATCTCTACCGTTCACTAGATAGATAACGTATGATAAAACTCGATTATTAATGGTTAATTAGAGTTAATTATGCAATTTAAACATCTAAAAGTAGTAGGTATGGGTTTGTTGGTGAGCCAGATTCTGGCATTTTCTGTTCAGGCTGTTTCACTAGACAAACTCAGTTTACCGGCCGGTTATCAGATTAGTGTGTTTGCTGAATCAGTTAAAAATGCTCGCCAAATGGCAGTCAGTGACAACGGCATTGTGATTGTGGGTAGTCGAGATGCTGGATTGGTCCATGCTGTGGTTGATAAAGACGGTGATGGCTACGCTGAAACTGTGCTTAAAATAGCAGAAGGACTCAATATGCCCTCAGGCTTGACCATTCATGAGGGGGATTTATATGTGGCTGAAGTGAGTCGCATATTAAAATATTCCAATATTGAAAAAAATTACGCAACCCTAGGTGAGCCAGAAGTGGTGATCGATGGTTTACCTACTGAAAAACATCATGGCTGGAAATATATTGATTTTGGGCCGGATAACTGGCTCTATGTGCCGGTTGGCGCGCCATGTAATATTTGTGAAACCAATGGCGGCGAAAAATTCGATAATCCTGAATATGCCTCTATTCTGCGTTTTAATATCACCACTGGTGAAAAACAGTGGGTCGCCAAAGGTGTACGTAACAGCGTAGGTTTTGATTGGCATCCACAAACTAACAAGTTGTGGTTTAGTGACAATGGCCGCGACATGATGGGGGATGATATCCCTCCTTGTGAGATCAACGAAGTGGAGACGTTAGGGCAGCATTTTGGTTATCCCTACTTCCATGCCGGAACTATTGCTGATCCAGAGTTTGGAACAGATAAAAAGAGTACAGATTATGTCGCGCCTAAATTGAATCTCATGGCTCACGTTGCTCCTCTGGGAATTCACTTTTATCAAGGCAAGATGTTTGCGCCTGAGATGCAAAATCGATTATTTGTAGCAGAGCACGGTTCGTGGAATCGCACACAAAAATCAGGTTACAAAGTGATGATGGCAAATATTGTCGATGGTAAAGTCACGTCCTATGACCCCTTTATTACAGGCTGGTTAGAAGCAGACAACAGTGCATGGGGGCGCCCTGCGGCCATTACCAGCTTAGCTGACGGCAGTTTGCTGATTGCTGATGATTTCGCCAACGTAATTTATAGGGTAAGCTACCAAAAACCGGAATGACAGGCCCTTAAACCAAGTGAGCCTTAATCAGCACGGTAGCTGCTATACCCAAAAGCATTGGAATTGCACGGCGGCGGCAAAGGATGGAGTGCAGCAACAAACGTGCAGTTTCAAGGATGAAGGGTATACGTGCTAAATAACAATAAAAATAGCGGATCCAGTTATATATGACCCAAGAAACAATCATCAATAAAGACGGCATTGAACAATTGGCGATGCGCCATTTCACTGAGCAGTCGTACTTAAACTATTCCATGTATGTCATCATGGATAGAGCCTTGCCCCATATTGGTGACGGCTTAAAACCCGTACAACGACGTATTGTTTATGCCATGTCTGAATTGGGTTTGAGCAATAACGCTAAATACAAAAAATCTGCCCGTACCGTGGGTGATGTTCTGGGTAAATTCCACCCTCACGGCGACTCTGCCTGTTATGAAGCCATGGTGTTAATGGCACAGCCCTTTTCATATCGCTATCCTTTAGTTGATGGTCAAGGTAACTGGGGTGCCCCAGATGATCCCAAATCTTTTGCGGCTATGCGTTATACCGAATCTCGTTTATCTAAATTCAGTGAAGTATTGCTTACTGAATTAGGGCAAGGCACGGTGGATTGGCAACCTAACTTTGACGGCACCTTAGACGAGCCTAAAGTACTGCCTGCGCGTTTGCCCCATATTTTGTTAAACGGTATTACCGGTATTGCCGTAGGTATGGCAACTGATATTCCCCCCCATAATGTCCGTGAAGTTGCCAATGCCTGTGCTCACTTATTAGATAATAGTAAGGCAGAACTGCGCGAATTATTAGAATTTGTAAAGGGGCCGGATTATCCCACCGAAGCCGAAATCATTACCCCAAAAGACGAAATAACCAAAATCTACGAAACCGGCCGAGGTTCGATCAGAATGCGCGCGGTTTATCATGAAGATAACGGCGATATTATAATTACCGCTTTGCCACATCAGGCCTCAGGCGGCAAAATACTTGAACAAATTGCCGCGCAGATGCAGGCTAAAAAGCTGCCGATGGTGAGCGATTTACGTGATGAATCAGATCACGAAAACCCAACACGTTTATTGATTACACCTCGTTCAAATCGCATTGATGTTGAACAACTGATGCAGCATTTGTTTGCTACCACGGACTTAGAAAAAACCTATCGCGTCAATATTAATATGATTGGCCTTGATGGCCGTCCGCAAGTCAAAAACCTGCAACAAATATTGAGTGAGTGGTTAATCTTCCGTAAAGATACCGTCGTGCGCCGTTTGCAGTACCGTTTGGATAAAGTATTAGCAAGATTACATATTCTTGAAGGTTTGATGATTGCCTTTTTGAATATCGATGAAGTGATCCGCATTATTCGTTATGAAGAACATCCTAAACAGGCTTTGATTGCCACGTTCAGTTTGTCTGATATTCAAGCCGAAGCGATCCTTGATTTAAAATTACGTCATTTAGCCAAATTGGAAGAAATGAAAATCCAGGGTGAGCAAGATGAACTGGCACTGGAACGTGACCAATTACAATTGTTATTAGGTTCTGATCAACGTTTAAAAACCCTGATTAAAAAAGAAATCCTTGCCGCTGCTGAATTATATGGCGATGACAGGCGTTCGCCCATTGTCTCTCGTGGTGAAGCCAAAGCCTTAAGTGAAAAAGAATTAGTGCCATCAGAGTCGGTGACTGTGGTGCTGTCTGAAAAAGGTTGGGCACGCTGTGCTAAAGGCCATGATGTTGACGTTAAAGGCTTAAGTTATAAAGCGGGCGATAGTTATTTAACCAGTGCCAAAGGTCGTAGTAATCAACAAGCGGTATTTATGGATTCATCGGGTCGTACTTTCTCCTGTGATGCCCATAGTCTCGCCTCTGCCCGCAGTCAGGGTGAACCCCTCACTGGCCGTTTTAACATTGTTGGCGGTGAAAATGTCGAACATGTGGTGATGGGTAAAGATCAACAACAATATTTGATGGCCTCTGATGCGGGTTACGGTTTTGTTGGCAAGTTTGAAGATATGGTGAGTAAAAATAAGGCCGGTAAAGCTTATATTTCGCTATCAACTGGCGCCAAAATTATAGCACCACAAGTGGTGCATAACCTGAAAACTGACTGGTGTTTAGCTATTTCCAGCGAAGGGCGCATGTTGATGTTTCCTCTGCGAGACTTACCAATCTTGGGTAAAGGCAAAGGCAATAAGTTGATCAGTATTCCTTCAGCTAAAGCTGCCAGCCGTGAAGAGTTTGTTAAGGTTTTAAGCATAGTGCCAGATGGCGCCAGCGTTAAAATTCTCTCAGGCAAACGGGGTATGGCTTTATCGGCTGCTGATTTAAGCCATTATCAGGGAGAGCGTGGTCGCCGTGGTAATAAACTGCCTCGTGGTTTGCAAAGGGTGGATGGGGTAGAAGTCGAGTTGGGCAGTAACCCTATAGTGAGTGAAGCTGATGTTATCGATGCGCCGCCTGCAAATGATGTAATGGAATAGCAGTCAGTCAACGAAATAAAAAAGCTAGCAATAACGCTAATTTTGCCAGCAATATTACATTTAATTGAGATTAGAAAGGGACATGCATATGTTTAAATCCATTTTGTGTTTGCTGGTGGTTTTTAGTTTATTTGCTTGTGATAGCAGCTATACCGCCGCGGATCCAAGTTTAGTGACAGTTCAACAAGGGATGCTGAAAGGTTATGTACTGCCGCATAATCAGGTAGTGACTTTTAAAGGTGTGCCTTATGCGTCAGCACCTATCAATGATAAACGTTGGCAGCCGCCACAAGCAGCTGAGCCTTGGAAAGGCGTTAAAATTGCTGACGATTTTGGCCACAAATGTATGCAAAATTCAATGTTCAGCGATATGCAGTTTCGCGCCTCGGGTATGAGTGAAGACTGTTTGTTTTTGAATATTTGGGCACCTCTTGAACGTGAACAAACGCCACTTCCGGTACTGGTTTATTTTTATGGTGGTGGTTTTGTTGCCGGAGATGGTTCAGAAAAACGTTATGACGGTGCCAGTATGGCCAGTAAAGGTATCATCACTGTTACAGTTAATTACCGACTAAGTATTTTTGGTTTTTTGGCTCATCCTGAGTTAAGCGCACAAAGTCAATATAAAGGTTCAGGTAACTATGGCCTATTAGATCAACAAGCTGCTTTACTGTGGGTGGCACAAAATATTGAGGCTTTTGGCGGTGATCCTAAAAAAATTACTATTGCTGGTGAATCCGCAGGCTCCATGTCAGTGAGCGCACAAATGTTCGCCCTAGATTCTATCCCCTATATCGCTGGCGCTATTGCCGAAAGTGGTTCCATTCTGAGCCGGGTAAATTCACTTGAAGATGCTGAACAACAAGGTGTGCAAGTAGCACAAACCCTTAATGAGGATGGCTCTGCCAGCATTGAAGCTTTGCGTGAAATACCTGCCGAGCTCTTATTAAAACAAGCGACAGAGGCTGGTTTAGTGTGGTTTAGGCCGACCATCGACGGCAAGATCCTCAGCAAAGCCCCCGACGTTTTAATTGCAGAGAAAAAGTTTGCGGATGTACCGCTAATGGCTGGCGTTAACTCGCAGGAGGGAAGTTATCAGCAATTGTTAGGCGACAGTGAAGCTACCGTTGAAAACTATCTATTAGCTCTGCAAAAACTCTATCCTGAAGATTATGTAAAAGTTGCTGAGCTTTATCCTGCAAGTACTACAGAGCAAGTTAAATTAGCGGCCCAAGCCTTAATGAGTGATCGTTTTATATCTGCCTCAACCTGGAATTTTGCGCAGAGTGTAGCGGCCAATGCCAATGCGCAGACTTATTATTATTTGTATGATCACGTGCGTCCTGCAATTAAAGTAGAGTTTAATCAAGGTAAAGAGCAGCCAAATAGCGATTTAGGTGCGGTGCATTCGGCAGAAATTGAATACGCCCTAGGCAATTTACCGCTTAATGACGCCTTCGAATGGGCAGAGGCTGATCATCAGGTATCCGCGATAGTGCAAGGTTATTTTGTTAATTTTATTAAAACGGGTAACCCAAATGGAGAGATGCTAGTTGAATGGCCGGTTTTATCCAGTCAGCAACAGTTGGTCTTAAAACAGCTGCCAGAAGTGCAAAGTACAGAGGGCTTGCGGGCGCGCTATCAAGGTATGGCTGCGCTTCAGCAATAACACGACAGTATTGTTTCTTAACTTTAAGTATTGAAAGTGCAGTGAGAGTCGCTGACTACACTGCAGTTTCAAAGGTGAAGGGTATAGATTATTTAGGTTCTATTTCACTTACATAACGTTTTACTGACAATAGTGAACCGCTTAAACCTAGAAACACAGAAAGCCCCAGCATAATCAACAGTGTTTGTCCGTCGATGCCAGTGAGGTTAAAGTTTTTCTGATACAACTCACTGACTGCGGCAATGCTACTGCTCATCCACCACAGCAACAAAATCACTGCAAACCAAGCCAGTAAACCTCCCAGTAAACCATACCAAAAGCCGGTATATAAGAACGGACGCTGAATAAACGCATCTGTAGCACCCACTAATTTCATCACCAATATTTCATCTTTCTTATTAAGAATATTCAGTCTTATAGTATTGCCGATAATGAGTACCACAGCTAAAAACAGTAAAATAGCGATGACTGTAACTAATTCCTGAGCCACTTTTAATAATGCGTGTAAACGCTCAAGCCACTCAATATCCAGTTTACCAATATCTACTTCACGTTCTTTACGTAGCTTTTCGAGTAACTCTCTCGCCGCTGTTGGGCCTGCATGACGTTCGGTAGGAATAACTAATACCACGTTAGGCAAAGGGTTTTTGTCTAGATAGGCGATAGCATCACCAAAACCAGAAAGCTGTTTAAATTCCAACAAGGCATCATCGGCAGGAATAAAGTGGATCTTGTCAATTTCTGGCCATAACTGAATACGTTTTAATAGTTGATTTACATCACTTTGAGTCGCATTTTGTTTTAAAAATAACGATATTTCAGAGGCTTGTTGCCAACCAGAACTAATATTCTCAGCGTTTTTAACCATGACATACAAGGTACTAGGTAAGGTGATGCTTAATCCTAATACACCTATGGTCATCAAAGCTGAAATGCGTGAACGCCAAAGCTCACCTAGGCTACCTAAGGCTTGGCGAATATGGCTAACAAAAAACATCACAAAACGTTGTGGTCCAGAAACATGAGAAATCTGTGCCCCTTGGGCACGGCCTTTAAACAAAATACTCATGGTTTAGTCTTTGGGTTAAATAAGTGACTGAGCTTAGGCATAAAAATCATTGTCCTGCATATCTTCAGTTAAACCATCGGTGATCATCTGGCCATTTTTTAAGGTTAAAGTGCGATATTTCATTCTGGCGATCAAACCCAAATCATGGGTAGCAATAAACACCGAGACACCAGCCTGATTAAAGTTCTCAAACAGTTTAATAATTTCCATCGATAATTTGGGATCGAGATTACCGGTTGGTTCATCGGCCAGCAACAAGGGTGGTTTATTAACGATGGCGCGGGCTATACCTACACGCTGTTGCTCACCACCAGAAAGAGTAATAGGTATATTTTTAACTTTATCGCGTAGCCCTACCATCTCCAGCGCGGCATGCACTCTTTTGCTGGTTTCTTTATGAGAATAACCTTCAATAATTAAAGGTAGAGCGACATTGTCGTAAACACTTTTATCCATCAACAACTGATGACTTTGGAAGATCATGCCAATATCACGGCGAATATAGGCAATCTGTTTACGCTCTATGGTTCCCAAATCATGCCCATTGATCAGCACTCGGCCTACTGTTGGGCGTTCCATTATGCTAATCAATTTCAGGATCGTACTTTTACCTGCTCCGGAATGACCGGTTAAAAAGGCCATTTCTCCAGGTTCGATATGAAAGTCAACCTTGCGTAAAGCTTGTTGGCCTCCGGCATAGGTTTTACTGACTTGTTCGAATTTAATCATGATTTTTAATATGACTTTTAATGATGCTGCTGTTTCGATACGGGTTTGTCAGATTCGGCAAATAAAGCCTCTACAAACTCTTGGCTGTTAAAGGGGCGTAAATCGTCGATACCTTCACCTATACCAATGTAACGGATTGGGATGGGGAACTGATCGGCGATGGCAAAAATGACGCCACCTTTGGCGGTACCATCCAGTTTAGTTAGACTTAAACCGGTTAAACCTACGGCTTGGTGAAAAAGGTTAGTCTGGCTGACTGCATTCTGGCCGGTGCCAGCATCCAAGGTTAGCATAATTTCATGGGGGGCTTGTGGGTCGATTTTTTTCATTACCCTAACCACCTTTTTAAGTTCTTCCATTAGATGATCTTTGTTTTGTAAACGTCCTGCAGTATCGGCAATCAATACATCAATATTTTTAGCTTTAGCAGATTGAAAAGCATCAAAAATAACCGATGCGCTGTCGGCGCCGCTTTGCTGGGCTACGACGGGAATGTTATTACGTTCGCCCCACACCTGTAACTGCTCTACTGCTGCGGCGCGAAAAGTATCCCCCGCAGCTAACATGACTTTTTTGCCTTGTTGCTGAAATTGTTTAGCCATTTTACCAATAGTGGTGGTTTTACCTACGCCATTAACACCAACCATCAAAATCACAAAAGGCTTAGTCTCGCTTTTGACGATTAGGGGATCATCAACCGCAGACAAAATATCAACCATTTGATCTTTAAGTAATTTAAATAAAGATTCAGAATCACGCAATTGTTTGCGATTAGCACTTTCAGTCAGCTTTTTAACCATTTTAGTGGTGGTAGCCATGCCCACATCGGCAATTAATAATTGCGTTTCGAGTTCTTCAAACAAATCGTCATCGATATTTTTTCCACGAAACAGACCAACCAAACCACTACCAATATTTTCGGTGGTGCGTGACAAACCCTTTCTAAGACGGCTGAAAAAACTAGTTTCACTGGGTGTTGGCGGGTTTACCGTGGCTGAGATTTTTTGAGCAGCGATTACAGGCACAGTATCTGTTGGGCCCACTGTTACGTCATCATTTGTATTGTTATCTGCTTGATGGATTTGCGGTGCTGATGGCTGTTCTGGTATATCGGAAATGACTTCTTGTACATCTACAACTGGTGTTTTTTGTTCAGGAGTTTGAATTTCTTCCTGATCTGTAGCTTGCGCAGAAGAGGTTTTATTTTTGTCTTTATTTAGCCAGCTAAAAAACTTTGACATATTTTTGCTAAATCCTTGAGAAATCGAAAGCTTACATAAGATAAACTAATACTTAATATGGGCAATAATAGCATTTCAAAGACCTATGAAGCGAGGCGTAAAACCATCAAACCAACCAACAGGTGCAATTAGGATCATCAGTGGTCGTTGGCGTGGCACTAAATTACCTGTTGCTAACGTTGCGGGCTTGCGCCCAACCACAGATAGAAACAAAGAAACTCTGTTTAATTGGCTAATGCCCTATGTTAATTCTGCCAACTGTTTGGATGTTTTTGCAGGCAGTGGTGGACTGGGTTTTGAAGCCTTATCCCGTTATGCAAGTTCGGTGACCTTTATCGAGTTGGATAAAGGGGCAATTGCGAACTTACAGCAGAATTTACAAAAACTAAAAGTAAGCTCAGAGCAAGCGTCTATCGTAGCAGGTAATGCCTTGCAGATTTTGCCAAGTCTAAATAAGCAGTTTGATTTGATTTTTCTTGATCCACCCTTCCATAAAAATTTATTACCACCTGTAATTAAACTCATAAACGAGCACAATCTACTCGCTAAGGATGGGGTAGTTTATTTGGAAAGTGAAAGTCAGGCGGCGGATTATGTGGTGCCTAACAACTGGCAACTGTTAAAAGAAAGACAAGGCAGCCAGTTGTGTTCACGTTTGTATCGTATTTAAGTTTTTAAAACTTTAAATACTATTTGTTCTTATAAGTATTTCATCAAAAAATTTATGTCAACTAATTGATTTCTATGCCTATGTTTGTCATTCCCGGTTCGGTAGCAAAAGCTTTGAGTAGCTTGCATGTACTGCCACTGTGTGGATGTTTTTTAATTAAGACTAATAATTCTTTTTGAACTTCTATCTCCCACTGCATCAAAGGATGCACTTTAATCTCAGCATCACTAATGTCGCCTTCAGCAGTGGCTTCGATAAAGGCTTCAACACCACCTTGAGATAGTTTACTTACCACTACCGCACCTTGGGGATCTTCCCCTTGGATCAATAAGATAATAGCTGTCATCGACATGGCTACATCTAGCGCCGGATAGACACCATAGGTATCAAAATCCGCCACATCAGGAACAGCCATTTCAATTTTTTCTAACTGGGCAGTAAAGTTAATTTTAGCTTTGGGTGAAGACAGCCAATCCCAAATAGCGTCTAAGCTATTTCGATAAAGACTTGGATCAGCAAACTCGGTGACTTCACAAAATAAGGTGTAGTTGGGCAGCATTCTTTCCAGCAGCGTGGCGGCATATGCCACTGCTTGCCAGCCTTCTAGCTCTCTGACTTCTTGAAAAACGGTTAGCTTCTTTAGCAAGGGTAATCCTCAAATAGTCGTTAGTGTAAAGAAAAGTATTGGCCCAGACCATCCAACAACATTTGGATGGAAATCATAATTAAGATCATGCCCATTAAACGTTCGATGGCGATCAATCCGCGTTCGCCTAATAACTTATGTAACACAGTGGAAAACATCAGGATTGTGGCAGACAAACCCCAGGCGACACCGAGGGCAATAGTCCAATCGAGCATACGACTGTGATCTTGATTGGCCAACAAAATCAGGGCTGCCAGTATCGATGGCCCTGCCACCATGGGAATAGCTAAAGGTACGATAAAAGGTTCTTCACCTGGCGCTAAACCTGTCACTCCCCCAGGTTGTGGAAATATCATTCTAAGTGCAATTAAAAACAAAATTATGCCACCGGCGATGCTTACGGTTTCTTGTTTTACACTTAAAAAGTTCAACACGGCTTGACCACTGAACAGAAATATCATCATGATAATGAGGGAAAAAATCAATTCACGGGCAAGTACGATACGTCGACGTTTGGGCTCTATCGACTTAAGCACAGACATAAATATAGGCAAATTGCCTAGCGGATCCATGATTAAAAAAAGTGTGATGGCAGCAGACCACGTGTCCATTTTTATCCCTGTTGTCAGCAGTATTAGTGCTAGTTTATCGTATCTTTGCCTGACTACCCAGCTATTCAAAAAAAATAGTTTTATTTTCAAAGGCTTGATGTTTTAATTGCTAAAGTATTGAACAATATACTCTAATCGTCAGTCGAGGGAGTTTAATTAGACTGATGTTGTTGGGTTGTTAATTGAGCAATTTTAGTTTGTACATTGCATGACAAAAATACAACGTGTTGTTTAAGGTTGAAACATTGACTAGCAAAAGTAAACATTTGCGCTTTAATTGAATAACTAACAAAACGGTGTATGAGTTAAATAATAACAGAGGGTTATTTCATGAGTCTAATGACGGTATCGCAAGTTGCTGAGTTTTTAGGTGTACAAGATGTTCGGGTAGAAAGACTAGAGCGTGAAAGTTTATTAATTGCCCAAGAAAAAGATGCTGATGGCAAACCACTGTTTGAATCTAGCGCCGTTGAAAAATATAAAATATTGGCAGAGCGTTTAGGCGGCCTTTAATTAATTTTTTATACTGAAGGACGACACGATGTTCGCCTCTTCAGTATAAAATTTTATAAGTGGTGCTTTTGCTAACGTTAACCTTCGATTAAGGTTCTGGCAATGGTTCTAAAGCCTTGGGCTGTTGCGCCTGCTGGTAACATATTGCTTGCATTAGCGTTATAGGCAGCGGCTAAATCCATATGTATCCAGCCAGTTCCATCTTCATTTACAAATCTCGATAAGAAACCTGCGGCATTGGATGCCCCACCTGAACCACCCCCTTTTTGCGCTCTACTATTGGCGGTGTCCGCGAAATGAGAGGGGCACTTTTCTCTGTGAAATTTTTCTAAAGGTAAACACCAAGCCCCTTCGTTTTCTTGTTGGGCATATGCCATGACACGGCTTTGTAGTGATTTATCTAAAGCAAACAAAGCGTTGTATTCATCACCTAAGGCGACATGGGCAGCACCAGTTAAGGTAGCGGCATCTATTATTAACGGTGCGCCTGTTTCACTAGCCGCCATTAGACCATCGGCTAAGACTAAACGTCCTTCGGCATCGGTATTGACTATTTCAACCGTCGTACCATTTTTATAAGTGATAATATCGCCGAGTTTGTAAGCGTGGCCGCTGATCAGGTTTTCAGCACAGCATAAAAATACTTTTACCCGTTTATTTAAACCGCGCAATATAGCTAAGCCTAAACCGCCCACCACAGTCGCAGCGCCGCCCATGTCACATTTCATGCTTAACATGCCTTCGCTGGCTTTAATGCTGTAGCCACCACTGTCAAAGGTAATGCCTTTGCCAACTAAACATGCCTCGACTGGACTCTTGGGATCTTTGCTTGGATTAAAGTCAATTACTGCTAACACAGGTGGGCGTGTACTGCCTCTACCAACTTGGTAAATGCCATGCCAACCTTGGGTTTTTAAGTCTTCTCCGACAATAAAATTCGATGTTACGGCATGTGGCGTTAGCGTTTTTAACCAGTCACTACATGCTTGGGCTAATAACTCGGGTGATTGGTCTTCTGGGGTAGCATTTATTAACTGTCGAGTAAATTGCATGGCTTGAAAACGATGTTGTAGTTCTGCACGATCCTTGTTGTCCAGCCATTCAATTTGGCTTGGTTTTTTCGCCGCGGTAAAACTTAGTGCAAAGGCCCATTGTTGTTCAATCTGCCAATCGCCTTGCAGTTTTACATGTTGTAAACCCATGCCATCTAAAACCCGTGCGGCTTTTTGGATTTGAGTTAGCTCTCCTGTGGCATCAACAAGGTGGATATAGGCTTGGTTACCATCCAGTGATACCAGACTGCCTTTGGCAAGATACGTTGGTTTAGGCGCAGTGGTAAGATAAATAGCGCAAGTTGACATAAGAACTCCATTGAAAATATTGAGATGTACTAGTGCTAAGATACTAGCACTGCGTCACAAACTGAGGAAGGGCATGTTTTTTGAAACAACGTTGTATCAAGGTCGTTTAATTAAACGTTATAAACGATTTTTAGCAGATATTGAATTAGCCGACGGGACTTTGGTTACTGCTCACTGTGCTAATACCGGTGCTATGACTGGCTGTGCAGAATCCGGTTGGCAGGTATGGTTATCGCTTAGCAACAACCCTAAACGCAAACTAGCGTATAGCTGGGAGTTAGTTCAGAGTGACGTTGGTCATTACATCGGCATTAATACTTACCGAGCCAATGAGTTAGTGGCTGAGGCTTTATACAACAAGCTTATTACAGAACTTAAAAACTACGAAACAATAAGGCGCGAAGTCAAACTCACACACGACAATAGTCGCATTGATTTTATGCTCAGTGCTCCAGATTTGGTGGATTGTTTTGTGGAAGTAAAATCGGTCACCTTGTTACAAGATCAACAAGGTTATTTCCCCGATGCTGTGACACAGCGTGGGCATAAACATTTGCGTGCGCTGGCTGAATTGGCAAATCAAGGTAAACGTGCCGTTTTATTGTTTTGTGTGCAGCATAATGGGATATCTTCGGTTAAAATTGCCGACCATATTGACCCTCAATATAAACATGAACTTGAGCATGCATTGAGCAGCGGTGTGGAAGTGTTAGTTTATTCGGCCAATATTTCACCAGAAAAAATCCTTATAAATCAGTCCCTGCCATTTATTTTGTAATTTAATGGTTGATTTTTTCAAGCGTACCTCCATATTGCGCAGCTTAAAAATAATTTTCGCTTGCAATGGCTACAGCAGAACCGCAAAAAATTGCCTGTGCATTGGCTTTCTGATATACATAGCCGCCTGCACAATTCAGCTCGTGCAGCAGTTTAGGAGATTTGGCAAATGCCAACAGAAAAAACAACAAAGACACTTGGATTACTCGCATTAGCAGGTCTGACTCCTTATATTGAGAAAGACGGCGAAGAGTACATGAACGATAAGCAAATGACGCATTTTCGCTTATTGTTAAAAGCGTGGCGCGATCAGTTGCGTGAAGAAGTTGACCGTACGGTTCATCACATGCAAGACGAAGCAGCTAATTTTCCTGATCCTGTGGACAGAGCCGCTCAAGAAGAAGAATTCAGTCTTGAATTGCGTACTCGTGACAGAGAGCGCAAATTGATCAAAAAAATTGAAAAGACCCTGAAACGAATTGAAGATGACGATTTTGGTTTTTGTGATGCTTGTGGGATCGAAATAGGGGTGCGCCGTTTAGAAGCCAGACCTACAGCTGACCTCTGTATCGATTGCAAAACCATGGCTGAAATCAAAGAAAAACAGCTTCAAGGTTAACTCACTTCAACACTATTGACCGTGTAAACTCCATTCTCTACACGGTTAATATTGTTAGCTTTCTGCATGTCAGCCAATAAAAATTTCATTGTAAATAAACCTGCTGCTTATGTTGGGCGCTTTGCACCTTCCCCCTCAGGCCCCTTGCACTTTGGTTCTTTGGTCGCTGCTTTGGGGAGTTATCTGCAAGCGCGCAAAGCCAAAGGTCGATGGTTAGTTAGAATCGAAGATATTGACCCTCCGCGTGAAGTAAAAGGCGCAAGTCAGACCATCCTAGATACTCTTGAACAACATCAACTGTTGTGGGATGACATACCCGTTTACCAAAGCCAACGCAGTACCTTGTACGACAATAAAATTGCTTGGCTGATTGCACAAGGCGATACTTATTATTGCCACTGCAGCCGCGCGAGTTTAGCCAGTTTGGGTAAACATGCTTTATGCCTTTGCGCGACAAATAAACAAGCTGTCTCAGGTGCCTCGATCCGGTTTAATAATACCCAAGCCCCAAGAGCCTTCTTTGATGGTGTTCAGGGTAAAGTATGCGCAATACAAAATGCCAATGAAGCGCAGTTTGCGATCAAACGTAAAGATGGTCTGTATGCTTATCAACTTGCCGTGGTGGTGGATGATATTGCCCAGGGTATTACCCAAGTGGTGCGTGGAGCGGACTTATTACATGCGACTTTTTATCAGTTAGCTTTGTATCAGGCTTTTGGAATAGAGGCGCCAGAATATGCGCATTTGCCCGTTGTCGAAAGCCGACCAGGTCAAAAACTCAGCAAACAAAATCACGCGATGGCGCTGGATAATAAAACAGCCAAAAAAAACATCATTGATGCTTTAAATTTTTTGGGATTAGAACCCTCAAGCTTATTAAAAACGGCTGAATTGAAAGACGTGCTTGAATGGGCGGTAAATGTCTGGGAACTTAAGGCAATTCCGGCCAAACTGGCCAGTAATGATAATAGAATTTAGGCGCTATAACGTATATGATTAGCGCCTTTTTCAGGCTTAACTCAGTCAGGGAGTACAACTCATAATTTCTCGTGTAATCGATAAGGTGAAAGATGCACTGCGCGGCAAGACCGTGGCTGTAGTGGCACCCCCTATAAAACTGAGCGCCACCATTATTCCTCGTGCGGAACATCCAATCTCTCGTGATGATGTTAGTGAAAATGCCCTTAAGGTGCTCTATCGCCTCAGTAATGCGGGTTATGAAGCCTATTTGGTTGGTGGTTGTGTACGGGATATTTTGCTAGGTAAACATCCTAAAGATTTTGACGTCACAACCAATGCTACTCCTGAGCAAATTAAAGGTTTGTTTCGTAACTGTCGTTTAATCGGGCGCCGGTTTCGTTTAGCCCATATTGTTTATGGCCGCGAAGTTATCGAGGTGGCGACTTTTCGTGGTCACCACCAAGAAGAAAGCGAAGAAGATAACGAGCAAGAATCTAACCTAAGCAAACAAAGTGATCATGGTCAATTGTTGCGGGATAATGTGTTTGGCAGCATTGAAGAAGATGCTCAGCGCCGTGATTTCACCATTAACGCTATGTACTACAATATTGCGGATTTTTCGATCACCGATTTTGCAGGTGGCATGGCAGCCATTAAAGCCAAAGAAATTGCCTTAATTGGTGATCCTGCGCTGCGTTATCGTGAAGATCCGGTGCGTATGTTACGTGCCGTACGTTTTGCCGTTAAACTCAATATGCGCATTAGTGATAAAAGCGCTAAACCCATCTTAGAACTTGCACCCTTGTTGGCAAATATCCCGGCCGCACGGTTGTTTGAAGAAATTCTTAAATTGTTATTGTCTGGCCAAGGTTTAGAGACTTTCCGATTATTATGCCAATATCATTTGTTTGAGCCTTTGTTCCCGCTGCTTGCACCCATGTTAAAGGATCAACAAAGCCGTGAAGTACGTTTTGTTGAACAAGTATTGATCAATACCGATAACCGCATTAATACGGGGCAAAGAGTGACGCCGGCATTTATATTTGCAGCATTTTTATGGTATCCCTTGGAAGAGCGTGTGCAGCAACTGATGGTTGAGGGTGGTCTTACTCATTTTGATGCTTTCAATCTTGCCATGAATGACGTGCTGCAAAAGCAAATTCAGCGCATCATGATCCCCAAACGTTTTACTATTCCCATTCGCGAAATTTGGCAGTTGCAAACGCGCATGTCTAAGCGTTTTGGTCGTCGTGCTTATCAAATGCTGGAACATCCAAAATTTCGTGCAGCTTATGACTTTTTGTTAGTCCGCTCAGAAGTAGAAGGTGGGCAACTATTGGAAT
Organism: Paraglaciecola hydrolytica; assembly: GCF_001565895.1. Classification (GTDB taxonomy): domain Bacteria; phylum Pseudomonadota; class Gammaproteobacteria; order Enterobacterales; family Alteromonadaceae; genus Paraglaciecola; species Paraglaciecola hydrolytica. Next base: position 251,977 of record NZ_LSNE01000003.1, on the reverse strand, counting down.
TAGCCGAGTGGTGGACAGAATTCCAAGAAGCGGATGAAGATGCTCGTAAAACTATGTTGCTGACTTTAAGAAATACTGAAAGTGGGGCAGGCGCTCCAAGTCGTAACCGGCGTTATCGTGGCAAAAAGAAAGTCTGAGTTAATATATGGGTATAGACGTTTATCTTGGCCTAGGCAGTAATCTGGATAAGCCTGTCCACCAAATTCAGGCAGCCCTTGAGGCTTTAGATAATCTTGCTGAAACCGCAATTAAATGTTGCTCTAGTTTATATGCCAGTCAGCCCATGGGGCCACAAGATCAACCCGACTATGTTAACGCTGTGGTATTGATCCACACTCAATTAGCGCCTTTGTTTTTGTTAAAAGCCTTACAAGAGATTGAACTTGAACATGGCAGAGTGCGTAAATCAGAGCGATGGGGACCGCGTACACTGGATATTGATATACTGCTTTACGGTGAGCAACAGATTGACAGTAGTGAGCTAGTAGTACCACACTATGGTATGAAACAACGGGAGTTTGTGCTGTTTCCCTTATTTGAGATAAGCCCGCAACTATGTTTACCAGACGGAGAATTGCTGGCCGAGCTGATTAAAAAATGTCCGATAAACGGCCTTAAAATTTTGTCTCCTGCCCCTATTTTCCAACTTAATAACTAGTTGTTCGTATTGTTTCAGCCACACATCCATCTTAACTAACCCATATTTCACCTTGAGATTGGAGTAAATTTATGAAAAAAGTAAGTACATCAAGCTTGTTAAAGATGAAACAAGACAAACAACGCATAAGCGCCCTTACGGCTTACGATGCCAGTTTTGCCAAGATGTTTGATGAACAAGGTATTGATGTTTTGCTCATTGGTGATTCCCTAGGCATGGTATTACAGGGCGCAGATGACACTCTAGGGGTCACTGTTGCCGATATAGCCTATCATACCAAGGCAGTGCGCCGTGGAACGCAGCGTGCGTTTGTGGTGGCGGATATGCCCTTTATGTCGTATGCCACACCAGAACTTGCCTACCAAAATGCGGCGCAATTGATGAGTGCTGGCGCGAGCATGGTGAAGCTTGAAGGTGGCTCATGGCTGCAAGAAACCATTAAAGGTTTAAACGAGCGTGGTGTACCGGTTTGTGGTCACCTAGGTTTAACACCGCAATCAGTGCATGTATTTGGTGGATTTAAGGTACAGGGTAGGGATGATTTACAGGCCGAGCAAATCCTTGAACAAGCCAAAGAATTAGAACGCGCGGGCATACAATTATTAGTGCTGGAATGTATACCTTCTGGTTTAGCTGAAAAAATCACACATAGTTTAAATATCCCAGTGATTGGCATTGGTGCAGGCAATCTGACCGATGGCCAGATCTTAGTGATGCACGATATGTTTGGCATCAGTGCTAACTACATGCCTAAGTTTTCGAAAAATTATTTGCTCGCCAGTGGTGATATGCGCGCTGCGGTCAATGATTTTATCCGTGAAGTACAGGAAGGGACTTTCCCTTCTGCAGAACACAGTTTTAATTAGATTCTGAGAAGCGATATATGCAATTAGTCAGTGAAATCCCCGTATTACGTGAGTTAAGGCGTGAATGGCAGTTAAAGTCAAAGGTTATTGCCTTTGTGCCAACTATGGGTAATTTACATCAGGGCCATTTGAATCTGGTGCGCGAAGCCAAGCGCCATGCGGATGTGGTAGTGGTATCCATTTTTGTTAACCCAATGCAATTTGGTCCCGACGAAGATTTGGATGCCTATCCTCGCACCTTACCAAAAGATGCAGAGTTGTTAGAAGCACTAGGTGTCGATGTATTGTTTGCCCCTAAAGTGGCGGATATGTATGCGCGTGGATTAGAGCAGCAAACCTTTGTGGAAGTGCCGGGTATCTCTTATATGATCTGTGGTGCTAGTCGCCCAGGGCATTTTCGCGGTGTGGCTACCATAGTAAGTAAGTTGTTTAATATGGTGCAACCCAATTTGGCGTTTTTTGGTGAAAAGGATTTTCAGCAGCTACAAGTTATTAAAGCTATGGTCACTGATCTTTCGATGAATTTGCAAGTCTTTGGTGTAGCAACCACTCGGGAAACCGATGGTTTAGCCATGAGTTCTAGAAATCAGTATTTAAACGCAGAGCAACGGGCTTTAGCGCCAGTGTTGTATCAAAAGCTGCAAGAGTTGGCGGATGTCATCATGCAAGGCCGCCGAGACTACACCAAATTAGCGAATAATTGCAAAGCAGAGTTGGCTGAACTGGGTTTCAAACCTGACTACATCGAAATTCGGGCGGCAGCAACATTGATGCCACCGAGCCATGAGGAAAACAACTTGGTAATACTGGCAGCGGCCTTTATGGGTAAAACTCGTTTGATCGATAATATTCAGATCAAACTATAAACATTTAGTGTTACCTGTATAACAAAAAGCAGAGTACTACTCTGCTTTTTTGTGTTTGGCACACAGTTTTTGCCACATTTTGGTTTTGTGGGCGATGGTAAGTTGCTCATTCAGTATATTTTGTAAATCCAATTCCGTGGTCAGGGGATTGGCGATAACCACTCTGAATACCGTTATAGATTGACTGTTATATTTTTCGGTTTGCAAACGAGTACGAGAAACAAAAGATTTACCTGCTTCACGTTGTTGTTTTTGAATGCTGACATTTAATTGGTCAAGTTCAAGGTTTAGCGCACTGGCTAGTTGGGGCATGCGATTGATTTTATCTTGTAATGCCTCGGGATTGACTCGGTAAGTCAGTAACGAAAGGATGGGGGCAGTGATCAATTCAAAATCTGGGTTTGATTGGATCATACGGGCAAAGGTTTTGGCTTTTTCAATGCTTTGATTGATCAATAATTCATAACCTTGACGGCCAAAAATATGCAATGAAGCATAGACCATCATTGCCATGCCATTGCGTGAGCCTTCAAGGGTAGTGGCGCCTAAATCTTTCGAACCTGCCCGTAGAATATAATTAGCATGATGACGTACTGCGTTGCTGTCATTAGGATCTTTAAATAACACCATGCCTGCCCCCATAGGAACGTACATTTGTTTGTGAGCATCCAAGGTGACAGAATCGGCACGCTCAATACCTTTAAGTAACTTGCCATAGGTACGGGAAAACAAGGTTGCACCACCCCATGCGGCGTCCACATGAAAATGACAACCTAGTTCTTGTGCAACATCAGCCAATTCATCTAAAGGATCAACATGGCCGGTTTCTGTTGTGCCAGCAATACCCACTATGGCAAGGATTTTGTTGCCTTCGTTTTGATATTGTTTACCTACAGATAAAGCCTTTTCGGCTGACAATCTTTGGGTTGGGCAGTCGATGGTTAATAATTGTTCGCGACCTAAACCTAATAAATCTACCGATTTTGATAATGAATAGTGTCCACGTTTAGATGATAAAACCCCCATCTTTTTGTAACCATAATGCTGCAAACCGGCAGCAAAACCTTCATATGCAACACCTCTGAACTGGGCTGTAGCAGGCAAAGCTTTATTACGCGCTACCCATAGGGCCGTCACATTGGCGATAGTGCCACCTGAACAAAATGCCCCCAAAGCGTGATTGGCGCTGTGCAGGTAAGTACCATAAAAATCGCTGGATTGGCCGTAGACTAGTTCATGCATCATACCTAATACTTGGCGTTCAAGCGGTGTAAAAGCCTTGGATGTTTCGATCTTTACGAGGTTTTGATTCAAGCCCACCAACAGTTTTGCTAAAGGTAAATGAAAATAAGGCAAAGCTGAGGTCATATGACCGATAAAAGTTGGCGAATAGGTATTAACAGAATTAGCGACTAGCTTATCCAGTAGATTGGCCGCATGTTGCGAGACAAACTCAGGCTGCTCGGGCACAGCATACTCGGCAAAGTTCTTTTCGATTTGCTCTAAAGATTTAACGCTGGTAACCACATGCTGGGATAAAAATCCGGCAAGGTTATCTGATAAATGTTGCTCAATTTGGGCTAACTTCGAGCTTTTACCTTCTGGCATAGTAAAAACTTTATAAAGGTGCTCTAAACTGACTTCTGCTCCACCCACTCTTGTAACCCTGACTGAAAATTTTCAAGGCGCGAACTTTACCCTAAAATACAGTCCAGACCAATAGCTGTGCGATTTGAGAGAGTCACAACTTTGTTACGTTAAAATGACAGGATTTGTGTATAACTGTTGCAAATTTAAAACAGCTGCTATATTAAATTGTAAAAAGTCAGAATAATAAAAACATGCAAGTTTCTCACGTAAATCAAGATTTTAGCTTAGATAACGTAGTGCCTTTTTTTCAACCCATAATGGATTTGTCAAATAATACGGTGTGGCGTTATGAATGTTTAGCGCGACTAGTGAATTTCAATCAGCCAGCTTTTGTTCCCAGTGAGTTTTTATTTCTAGTAGATAGACGACATTCAGTTGCTCGTTTGACTGAAACCATATTTAATCGTAGTGCAAATTATTTCCGAAATCTTAATGTTGCTTGGAGTGTCAACGCGAGTCTCGAAGACATGCAGGATCCTGAAATCATCCAGTTTTTGCGCGCGCAATTGTATAATTATCCAAGTCCTCAGCGTGTATCTATTGAAGTAACGGTTAACAATGCCTTGGAAAATCTAGCTGTGTTTACAGAATTTGCGACATTTTGTAAAAGCTTGAATATAGGCATAACCCTTGATCATTTTGATTTGCACAACGATGACTTAGCACAAACCCTCGCTTTACCCGTTGATGCCATTAAGATTTCAGGCAATGTCATGCAAGGCATTGAGCAAAACGGAGTTTTACATCAGTCGCTACTACATTTATTTCAGCAGGCGAGCACTCGTAATATTAATTTAATTGCTGAGCATATTGAACAGAATAGTGTATTAGAGGCAATGAAAACCTTGGGTTTTCGCTATGCCCAGGGCTTTTATTTAAGTGAGCCTTTAGCTAAATTAGAATAATTAATCTTGTTTAAGATTGGCTATTAATTGCCAACTTGATTGACCGCTGCCCCAGTATTTACGTTCGAAGGGAGTCATAGCTTGCTCAGCATTATATTGTTGAACTTCTGCAGTCACTTTTGCCAAATGCAAAGCGAAGGAAAACTCTTCAATATACAACTTCCAATTGCTCCTCACCTCAAGTAAACCACCGAGTTTAAGTAAATCGGGTAGAGCCGCGGAGGCGTACCAACGATTTTGTAATTGAGACGATTTAGGATAGGGATTAGGGTAAAGCAAATAGTGTTTTGTTAAATGCCAACCTTCAAGAACAGCTAATCTCCATAAATCGTTAAGGTCAGCACGTATAATAAGATAGTTAGTCAGCTTTGCCGCGTAAGCTGGGTGTTTATCCAATCTAGCAATAGACTTATCAATGCCGATGATTTTGGCATTAGGATGGGCAAGAGCGATAGCCACTGTGCTTTCGCCCACCCCACAGCATGAATCAAATATCAGTTCACCTTGCCAGTCGCCCAGCCATTGCTTGATGGTGTTGATGGCCGTTAGCGAATGTTCAGAAAACGGCTTTTTGCTGTTACTGTTTAAGTACTTTGTAACCACTTTAGTCAGGTTAGTATTAATACCTGTCTGATTGGTTTCAATGCTACGGGGGGCTTTATGCATCTTCTAATTAACTCAAGTATCTGCAAATTAGTTGGCCTAACTGCGAATGCCAACACCACGATTAATCAATGAATAAGCCAAGGTTAATAATATAAGATTAAATCCTACAAGCAGTGCCATTGAGACATAAAGATTAATATCTGACACGCCTAAAAAGCCATATCTGAAGCCGTTAACCATATACACAATAGGATTAGCTTTGCTCACCCATTGCCAAAATTCAGGCAACAGGGTTAAAGAATAAAAAACTCCGCCTAAGTAGGTCAGTGGAGTTAATACAAAAGTGGGGATAATGCTGATATCGTCAAATGAATTTGCATAGATGGCGTTAATTAATCCCGCGGTTGAAAACAATGTTGCAGTAAGAACTAAAGTCAGCAATATGATGGCTAAACTGTGGATATGAATATCGACAAACAAGAGTGAAACCAAGGTAACAATAAAGCCAATTAATAAAGCTCTCGCCACTCCACCACCCACAAAACCCGCAATAATGACCCAGTTGGGTACCGGCGCAACTAACATTTCTTCAACGTTGCGTTGAAATTTAGCGCTGTAAAATGAGGAAGAAACATTGGAGTAAGCATTGGTAATGACTGACATCATAATCAGGCCAGGTACAATAAACTCCATATAGCTAAATCCGCCCATGTCACCTATACGGCTGCCTATTAGGTTGCCAAAGATGACAAAATATAGACTCATGGTAATTGCAGGAGGTAAAAGAGTTTGGATCCAGATGCGCATAAAACGAGTGCATTCTTTAATCCAAATAGTACGTAAGGCTACAAAGTTACGACTAGTCATGTTTATTATTTCCTTTTTCAGGTTGACGACCTGATTCCACTAATCTGACAAAGAGTTCTTCTAAGCGATTGGATTTATTACGCATACTCAATACCTGAATATCTTGTGTTGTTAATTGCTCAAAAACCGAATTCAAACCGACTTCTTTAGGCACATCCACTTCAAGGGTGTGACCATCTATTAAGCGTGATTCAAAGCCACTTAATGTTAAAGAACTAATATTCTTAGACAAATCTAACACAAAAGTTTCAAGATTGAGGGTAGCAAGCAGGGATTTCATACTGGTATTTTTGACAATCTGGCCTTTATCGATAATAGCGATATTGCGGCACAACATCTCTGCCTCTTCAAGATAATGGGTTGTCAGTATAATGGTGATGCCTTGCTGGTTAATCTCTTTTAAAAATGTCCACATTGAACGGCGTATTTCAATATCCACACCGGCCGTTGGCTCATCAAGAATAAGCATTCTAGGTTCATGCATTAACGCTCTGGCGATCATCAATCGCCTTTTCATACCGCCCGATAAGGTTCTAGCAGCTGAATTGCGTTTTTCCCACAAATCTAATTGTTTTAGATATTTTTCGGCTCGAGGTTTAGCGACATTTCGTGGCACTCCGTAATAACCAGCTTGATTCAGCATGATCTGCCAGAGTGTTTCAAATTGATTGAAATTAAATTCTTGCGGCACCAGACCAATACAGGACTTTGCATCTTCCATTTGCGAAGCTAAGGAATACTCAAATATTTTGACATCACCCGCGGTTTTATTAACCAGTGAACTGATAATGCCAATAGTGGTTGATTTGCCTGCGCCATTAGGGCCCAACAAGGCAAAAAAGTCACCTTGTTTAACTTGCAAATTAATCCCTTGTAAGGCTTGTGTACCGCCCTTGTAGGTTTTGGTTAAACCATTGATATCCAGTGCATACATTATTAGTGCCTTAACGTGATGAGATTGGTGCAGAAGATAAATGTCGATGTCCAGTTAAGGATCATTATTACCGATATGCTATATGCCGTTTACTTTTAATAATTCAAGTTTTTCATGACAAATTTATGTATTTTCAATGTACATAATGTTTGTCTGCTTTAAGCCAAATCACTATAAATAAGAAGACAGGCCAACAAAAATTTAATTTTTATAAATAAAATAAGGCGAGTCACCTTAGTGAATCGCCTTATTAGGTGAAAGGAGTTGCCACTAAATACAATTAAACCGTCTTATTGTTTAACATTGCCATATTTTTCGGTGAAATGATTGAACCAGTGTTTGATTGAAAGTCGGTCGCAAAACTATCATCGGCTTGATCGGCAATAAAACTTAGCAAACAGCTACTATAATTTGATACCGCTTTTGCTAACTTGGTGCCATCTCGTTTAGTAATTAAGACCGTATCACCTACCGTAAACTGGCCTCTTACTTCGGCGATGGCTTCACTGGTAAGTAATTCGCTTTGAATGTCCATATCAAACTCAAAGTCATTTTCAACTACGACTTCACCTTGAGCGTCAGAGGTATAAGTCATCCAATGCACTAACTCTTTCATCGGTTTCGCCACAGGGAAAAAATGTGTACCGGGGTTTTGACCTGCTAATAATTGATTAAACGCCGTTTCTGAAAAGCCATTAATGATGAAGGTATCAATACCATGGGATGTGGCCTTTTCTGCAGCTTCAACTTTAGTACGCATACCACCAGTACCAAGTAAACCCGCTTCACTACCCGCCATAGCGTATGTGTGTTTATTGATTTCTTTTATCACAGGTACCAATACGGCATCGTCATAGGTACGGGGATTTTTGTCATATAAACCGTTAATGTCAGAACATATTATTAATACATCAGCATCTGAAGCCGCTGCAACCATGGCCGAGAGGTTGTCATTATCGCCAACTCGTAGTTTATCGGTGGTTACCGTATCGTTTTCATTAATGATGGGTAAGATCCCATTATCCAAGAGAGTATGAATAGTATTTTTTATGCTGACATAACGTTCTCTATCTCGCAGATCACCATGAGTCATGAGTATTTGAGCGGTGGAAAAATCAAATAAATTGTTCCAAATACCAATCATTTCAGTTTGACCAGCAGCGGCCATTGCCTTTTTAATGGATACACTGGGTTTATCGATATCAGGAAACAAATGAGCACCTGCCGCTACTGAGCCAGATGAAACCAATACAACTTGGATCCCCATTTCCCGACAGCGCACAATAAATTGGGCAATACCCAATAAATAACGGCTACTTACGCCTTTTCGGTCCGGTGCTATTAAGGCACTGCCGACTTTAATGACAACTCGCTGCCATTTGAAATTAGTGCTATTTCCATGAACCATTACTTCTGCTCCGTTAAAATTTGATTCGTTTTATTAAATAGAGTGATAGTGTTTTCGTTTGGTGCAGTGCTTATACGACTCACTATCCAAATAACCGCACTGCTTAAGATAAAGCCTGGGACAATTTCGTATACAACACTACTTAAAGCACGCCCATCACTGAGTATAGGTGCGTAAATCCAAAACAACACCGTCACAGCCCCAGTTATGATGCCTGCTACAGCTGCCTTGTGAGTTAAGTTTTTATGATAGAGGCTGATCAATACTAAGGGGCCAAAAGCCGCGCCAAAGCCAGCCCAGGCGTTACTGACTAAAGACAAAATACTATTTGAACTATCAAGTGCTAATAACATAGCCATGATAGCCACACCGGCTACGCCAAAGCGGCCAATCCGTACTGATTCTTTTTCACTGGCTTGTTTACCGGCTTTAAGGCGATAAATATCTTCGGTCAGTGAACTGGCAGAAACTAAAAGTTGTGAAGAGATAGTACTCATAATGGCAGCCAAAATGGCAGCCATTAAAAATCCACTGATTAAAGGATGAAACAACAGGTTGGAAAAAATAATAAAGATAGTTTCAGGATCTTCAACCACTAAACCAAACTTATTGGCATAGGCTACGCCCACTAAACCGGTCGCCAAGGCCCCGACAATAGTGACCAACATCCAACTCATGCCGATAGTACGAGCGACATTAATGTCCTTAACAGAACGTATTGCCATAAAACGCACAATAATATGGGGTTGGCCAAAATAGCCTAAACCCCAGGCCAAACTCGATAACAAGGCCCAAAAGCTGACATCGCTCATCGACGCTGAAAACGACGGAATTGATTGTTGAGCAAAGTTATTTAAATCGTTAATACCGTCAAATTGCATGTAGGCAACAACAGGTACTAAAATCAGCGCCAAAAACATAATACAGCCCTGTACAAAGTCCGTCATGCTGACCGCTAAAAAACCACCCAACAAGGTATAAGATACGACGACAGCTAGAGTCACAATCAAACCTAAGTGGTAACTCAAGCCAAAAGCCGACTCAAATAGCTTACCGCCAGCAACTAATCCCGCGGAAGTGTAAAGGGTGAAAAATAACACGATAATAACTGCTGAGATAACTCTGATACTACCTTTAGGCTTACAAAATCGATTGGCAAAAAACTCGGGAATGGTTAGAGCATCGTTAGCAACTTCAGTGAATACCCTTAACTTAGGTGCTACCACGATATAGTTTATAAGAGCACCTAGGGTTAAACCAATAGCGATAAAAATAGTTTCATAGCCCATAACAAACATGGCGCCTGGTAAACCCATTAACATCCAACCACTCATATCAGATGCGCCTGCAGACAGTGCGGTAACCTGCGGGCTAACTTTACGGCCCCCAAGCAGATAACCAGACATATCACTTGTCGAGTTTTTATAAGCGAATAAGCCAATCCCCAACATGGCAATAAAATACAAAGCCAGGGTGACGTAACTCATGTTGTCCATATAACTACCTTTTATCGTTGAACACACATCATCAATAAGCCATCGTTGTTGACCGATTCATGTAAGTTGAGTGTGTTTTGTACTGCGAAAAATGCGTTTAACTGTGCATAGTTGCCGAGCATTATATACTAAATTGAGCTAATTTGTTTAGAATTCTAACCATTTTAATCTTTGACTTTGATCGTTAAACAAAATTGTTGTTAGTAAAAACAAGGTTTTATGTGGCGATTCGTGAGTTTTATGCAGAGTTATTGAGTTGGTTTTAGTTATTAATGATTTGTATTGAATGTATTTTAGTGGGCGGTGTTGCAAATAATTGTAACAGTCCCTAAAGTGCTCCCGAATAAACTGAATACAGAGTTTGTTATGAAAAAGTATGAAGAGTTGCTTATTTCGTTGCGAAAAGTGATACGAGCTATTGATATTTATTCGCGCAAATTGAATAAAGACAGTGGCTTAACTAGTCCTCAATTGCTGGTATTGCAAAATATCGCGGCGCAAGGTGATGTGATGGTCAAAGACATTGCCTCCAGCATCAATTTAAGTTCTGCAACCGTCACTAGTATATTAGATAGATTAGAACCCCGTGGTTTGGTGATCAGGCAACGTTCAACCATCGATAAACGCAAAGTGGGTTTACATGTCACTCAAGCTGGCATGGATGCGATAAAGGGGGCGCCCACTCCTTTACAAGAGCACTTTATTCAACGTTTTGAAACTTTGGCTGAATGGGAGCAAACCCAGTTGGTCGCAACTATGCAACGTATTGCCTTAATGATGGATGCCCAGGATATTGATGCATCGCCAGTATTGGAGCTCAACAGTTTGCAAGACCTAGCACATAAATAAGCAATATTTAGCTAAGCTCTTTGACCTGAGCATCCTGCTGTAGCGCCTTATCGGTATTTTGTTTGTTTTTGTTTATCTCCAATGCAATGTACAAGTCGGAGTGTATATAAATTCCATCGCTGCCTGATGTCATTCCTACTTGTTTAAACCATGCACGTAGCTGGCGCTTTCTGCCTGCCAATTCAAAGCGTACCGCTCGTTTCCTAAATATCTTGTCTAAGTCTTCTAGCATCGCCATCACACTTAAATCTAAATGGGTAAAGCAGGGGACTGCATCAATAATAACCACTTCGATGTCGTCTTTTTGTCTGGCATATTGCTCTAATAAACGCCGTTTAAAATAACCCGAGTTAAAATAGGTTAAGGGGGAATTAAAACGATAGATAAAAATTCCATCTACCGCTTTTGCCTTATCACTGGCATCAAGACTTCTCACCACACCGTTTTTATCTACCCCAAGTATTTGATCGCTTGGGCGCATGACGGTACGAATGAATTGAAATAAACCTAACAAAACGGCAAGAGTAATGCCTGGAATAACGCCAATAAACAGCACAGCAAATAGTGTGACTAAGGCTAAATAAAACGCCTGCCTGTCTTGACGTCTTAGCTGCCAAATCGCTTTTAAGTCTAATAGATGGATAGACGCAATGATCAGTACGACTCCTAATGCAGCACTGGGGATAAACTCTAATGGGCCGGTTAAAAAGAGCGCAATGATGGCTATTATTGCTGCCGCTATAATTGATACAAGTTGGGTTTTACCACCATTGGCATCATTGACGGCAGTACGAGAATCGGCGCCACTGACCGCAAAACCTTGAGACAAGGCAGAAGCAAAATTTGCCATGCCTAAGGCTCTAAATTCTTTATCTGCATCAATATCGTAACCATTTTTGGCGGCAAAACTGCGCGCAGTTAACATCATACTGACAAAACTTATAATGGCTAAGTTAAGTGCCGGCATGACTAATTCACGAATAACACCCACATTGAGCATGGGGGTTTGAAATAAGGGTAAACCGCCAGTAACAGTGCCTATGCTCTGTATTTCAAACTGCTGTAAGTTAAACAGCCAGACTAAAATGGCGCCGATGGTTATTGCGAACATGGCTGGCGGCCAAGTGGGCCTTAAGCGTTTCATAGTAAAATAGATGCCGACGGTCAATAAGGCCATCATGAGAGTTGGAATGTGGGTTTGTGTTAGATAACTCGGTATGTTGCCTAGGCGTTCAAGTAAATATTTTTCATCAAAACTAAAACCCAATACTTTAGAAAACTGGCCCACAATAATGGTGATCGCCACACCATTTAACAAACCCATTAATATCGGTTTAGACAAAAAATCAGCTAGCACACCTAGTTTAAAGCGGCTGGCAATAAGGCACCAAAAGCCCGTCATGGCAGTCATGGTCACCACGAGTTGCCAATGTTTAACACTGTCACCTGCGGCTAAAGGTGTGACTACGGCAGCTATAACCGCGCAGGTCGCCGCATCAGGGCCAACAATTAATTGTCTTGAAGTACCAAATAAGGCGTAAATCAGCATGGGTAAAATACAGGAATACAAGCCTACAGCAGCATTAACGCCAGTAAGTTGGGCATACGCAATAGCGACGGGTAGGGCGACGGTTGCAACGGATAATGCAGCTTTAACATCATCAGAAAACCATTTACGTTCATAATTAAGCAAGGTCACTAAACCCGGCATAAAATCACATAAACGTGACAGCACAATATTTTCCTAAAAACTCAACGACTAGGCTAATAATAGGGTTATTGTGCCGGTAAATACAGCATATAAACCTGACAAACAAAAGGACGTTAAAAACGTCCTTTAAGGGTAATAATTACCTGTTGCCTATTTGAGACAGTCCTTGTTGGACTACGCTCTAAAAACTATTCACAATCTTTAGGATCTTTGCCCAGTTTTTTCTTGGTGGCGATACAGGCTTCTTTAAGCTTAACGGCTGTAGATGCTTTTAATTCAGCGGCTTTTTCTTCACTTGCATCGAGCATGTCCGAGGTTTTTTCTTTAGCTGTTTCATAGGTTTCCGATGCGCTATCTTTTGCATCATCATACATATCACCCGCTGATTCTTTGGCATCGTTAGCTAGCTCTACACTTTTATCTTTGGCTTTTTCGAGTTCAACTAGGGCCTCTTGTTTAGTGTCTGCAACAGAATCTTTTTGAGCGTCGGTACAGGCACTGATGGCGACTAAGGATAAAATAATTAGTCCACTTAATTTTGTTTTTGAGAATGACATAATGGTTCCTCTGAGAATGTTAACGAATGTCAATAAACCTATACTTTAACAGCTAATACCATTAATGGGAGCCTAGTTGTAAGGCCGTATAGGTCGACGGTTCATGACCCACTTGCCAGAATCGTTCCATTACTTTCAACTTTTTGATATATATAGATAATATCCGATATTCTAACTATTTTTTATCATTTTTAGCCTCTTTCTGTCTATTATTAGTAACAGCACAGGTAAGACGTGACATCTTTTATAATAGGTAATCTACATCAAACTCCTTCTGCACTAACGATAAAACGATAAGTCGGGTTGGGTAAAATGCTATCAAAGGGATAACAAGTGATAATGGTCAAGCTGGCTTGGTCAAATGTATCCTCAACCTCTGTTTGCCAGTATCTTAGCTGCGCAGCTTGAGCAATTCTGAGGGACGTCACTCTATATCGTGATGATCCGCGTAAATTAGTCACCTCAATAATATCCTCTACTTGTATGTGTTTAAGGCTATTAAACTGCGTATCTCTGTGGCCCACAATCACACTGTTACCGTGATCGCCAGGCAAGGCTGTGGCACTTAAATGGGTCGGTGCAAACGCCAAATTACGACCGTTGGCATCAGCCAGTACGTACCAGCTTACATCGTTAATTTTTAACTCAGCCACAGGGTGAGTATCAGCCCATGGCCAAGGGCGATGTTGCTGTTGGTCTTGTAAACTGAGTTGCCACGCCTTGGCAATTAAATATTGGGCCACATTGGCTTTGGCAAAAATGTAAAGGCCGCCGCCAAACAGATAGCAGCCAGCGGCAAACAACAGTGTTATCCACTTATAACGCCAGCTCCAACTTATTAAACTAAATCGCGTTTTCTTTTGCGAGAGATGCCAAGCATGCATATCGCCACTCCTATAAATAAACAGCCAATGAGGATCTGAAGCTCTGCTGCCGTCGCGGTTTGTGGCAAATGAGCCAGCGGGTTATGGCTGCCACGAGGGAGGCGGTTGCTAACTTGTTGTTGATAAACAGGTGAATCCACTGGCTTGCTAGGTGTGATATCCACCGCCACTAAGCTGGTATATTGGCTCACCAGATGGTGCTCAAGAGCGGTCTGAGTGATTTGTTGTTTAAAGTATTCAGCCTGAGTTGACTCAAGATTATCCATCGTCGCTTTGCGTTGGTCGCGGCTTAGCTGAGCGATTTTCTCTCGCGCCCACAATACATTTAAACCAGATTGGCGCTCAGACTGATTGATTGTGATGGGCATAGTCCAAGCCTGTTGTTGATAGCGGCCCTGTATACTTAAGTTTGTGTGTTCGATGTCGGGAGTGGACTGGCGATAACTCAATACCAGTGGTTCACCGAGATAAAGATCGGAAATCATACGTGGATAAAATTCGATGTCGGTTTGTAAGCTGGCCACTTCGTTATTGATCAGCAACTGAATGTCAGTTAAAGCAGGATTGGCTAATTTACTTAACAAAGCCTGCATCTTGCTTTGTACTTGTTCAATGGCGCCAATGTAGGTGTAAGTGCCTTTGCCCATTAATGCGGCTTCTGTCATAAAATAGCTGTTGGGTGCGCTGCCAATGCCCACAGTAAATAAACGTGAGCTGTGCAATTTGTCGCTAATCAGGGTCATCAATGATTCTTCGTTACCTACACTGCCATCGGTGATAAATACCACTTGGCGAATGCCAGCTGTGCTTTGTTTACCTTGTTGATCAAGGGCAAGGGTTAATGCACTGGCCATTTCGGTGCCACCATTGGCGCTGAGGTTTACAATAAAATTTCTGGCTTCAGTAATGGCGGCTAAAGTAGCTGGCTTTGAGTTCTGCCACAGGTTTTGTGCATAAGAGTTAAACTCAATAACGTTAAAACGATCTTTGGCTTTGAGCTCGCTTAAGGCTAATAACAAAGCTCGTTTAGCTTGATTGAGGGATTCACCCGCCATCGATCCCGAGGTATCCAAGACAAAAATAACTTCACGATCCAGTTCTTGGGTTTTTGGGGTCGAGATATCGGGTGGATAAATCATCAACAAACCATATTGCTG
Organism: Paraglaciecola hydrolytica; assembly: GCF_001565895.1. Taxonomy (GTDB): domain Bacteria; phylum Pseudomonadota; class Gammaproteobacteria; order Enterobacterales; family Alteromonadaceae; genus Paraglaciecola; species Paraglaciecola hydrolytica. The sequence goes on along the minus strand of NZ_LSNE01000003.1, from coordinate 236,563 downwards.
ACCATTAACGTTTTGTTGAAAATGGGCCACTTTGGCCGTGTCGCCTAACTCTGGTTGCCAACTAAGTACAAAGTCTTGATTGGCTATAGTTTGTTTGGCGAGTTGCACGACATAGTTGCCAACAGCCGACTCTTGGCTTTGAATACCATGAGATTCGCTATGTATTTTGCGCAGAGCAAATCCGGTTTGCAAAGTAACCTCAATGTTAATGTCTTCGGTAATAGCACTAGGTGCGGCATAGGCTGCTTGTGCCTCAGTGATGTTTTCAGTATTGGCATTGTCAGTTGAGGCCGGCGGATAATACCGTGGCGTAATAGTCATAGGAAAACGCAGTTGATAAGTCCCTTGGTCATAAGCTAAGGTTTGCTGATATTCGATGGTGATGACGATGCTTTCCCCAGGGCCAATATTGGCGATGGAGTTAGTAAATAAGTTAGGTCGTTGTTGTACGATTAAACTGGCTTTTTTACCCTCTTGTTTGGCTTGTTCGTAGATTTGTTTAGCTTGCTGTTTTTCTTTGATTTGCCCTTCGATAATACGCTCACCGATGTGCATCTGTAGATGATCAACTGCAGCATTTTCGGGTAAAGGGAATACATACAGAGCATTGAGCCATTCATCACTGTCATTTTTGAAGGTTTGACTCAGTTGGGTGCGAGCCACCACTCCTGTGACATTAATTTTGACAGCGGTTTTTAAACTGGGGCTCAAGTTATAAACACCTTGTGACTCAGGATCATCAGTTACAAAAAATAAACTACCACGCTCCGCTTCTTGATAATTAGCGACCTGCCAACTGCCGGTATTAGCGGGTAACTCAATCACATCTTTGCTGTGGCTGATTTGATTTGTTGGTAGCGCCGCTTGTGGTGCTGAGTTAAAAGAAGGCGCTGCAATTTGCAGCGCTCCCAATGCCAGTACCACTAACAGTGCACTGACAAGTTTAATGGCTGGCCCCATAATATCGCTCCTTCTCTACTGGCAATATTTATTGATTGGCGGCTGTCATGGCATCAACCTTATCCGATACTTTCAAGCTGACACGACGGTCAAAAAAGTTATCTTCACTGTGACTGCCGCTACTTACTAAGTTCGACTCACCAAAGGATTGCGTTAACATTTGTGTGTCTAATACCCCTTGTTCTAACAAGTAGTTTTTAACCGCCAAAGCACGTAATTCAGACAAGTTTTGGTTGTAATCAGAATCACCCCGTTGGTCGGCATAACCAGATAAACTGACAGAGAGTTTTGGATTATTGCGTAAGGTTGTAGCGAGTAAATCCAGTTCGGTTTTGTAGTGCTGCTCAAGTTGAGCCGAGGCGGTTTTAAACTGAATGCTGCTTTCAAGTTCTGGCAGTTTTTGCTCTAAAGTGCGATCCATGGTGGCCATTAGGATAGTGGCGCGGGCATCGGCTTCTTCAAAACGTTGTTGCAAAGCAAAAAGTTGTTGTTGTTGCTTGTCGATTTGTGTCTTTTTAATAGTTAACTCAATTTCGTCATTAACGTCGTCAGCAATCATAATGCCGAATAATCCACCTAGCATGCCGCCAATTGGTCCTGCGATAGCTGTACCTACTAATACCCCAGAACCTAAACCAACAATGGCATTGTTGTTGTCTGGCTTATTACGTTCGGCAGCAAAAGCCTGACCAGAAAGTAATACTGTTAATGCGATGGCCGTAGTTGAGCGAGTGAAGATTGTTTTCATATTGTTATTCCTTGGGTTGGTGTTGATTCCTAACTAGTAAACAAGGATTTGGTGGCGGCATCGGGGAGACAAAGTGGCAATCTGCTGAGCAATTGTGGCGGAAAAATGGCTTTTACGTTTAGGGGCTAACAGCCAGACATTTTTGCTATATAGTGCAGACATCAGGTAGCTAAAACACGCGCTACTAAAACCAAAGAGTAGATAGATAATGTCAAAACGTATCGCGCTGGTGGAAGATGATCAGGCACTCAGAGATAACTACGTAGCCGCGCTGGGCAAACAGGGGTACGAGGTACAAGCCTATGCTAATCGTCAGTTGGCCGAGCAAGCTTTTGCTAAACGTTTACCTGATTTAGCCATTATTGATATTGGCTTACAGGACGAAATAGACGGTGGTTTTGCGGTGTGTCAGCAATTACGTAGCATGTCGAAAACCTTGCCCATTATCTTTTTTACGGCGCGTGATAATGACTACGATACGATTTGTGGTCTACGCATGGGCGCTGATGACTATCTAACCAAAGATATTAGCCTACCTCATTTATTGGCGCGGATTGCCGCACTGTTCAGGCGCACAGCCTTACTTAATCAGCCACAAACGCCCTCAGATTTGATCCAAACCGGCGAGCTGATTATGGACAGCAAACGCATGACAGTCAGTTGGCAAAAACACAATATTGAACTGACAGTGACAGAGTTTTGGATGTTGCACGCTATTGCTAAATATTCCGGCCATGTTAAAAGTCGACAGCAATTGATGGACGAATCAAAAATGGTGGTGGATGACACGACCATTACCTCGCACATAAAACGTATTCGCAAAAAATTTATGTTAGTGGATGCTGAATTTGATTGTGTCGAAACGGTCTACGGCATGGGCTATCGGTGGAAAAATTAATGGTCAGTTGTTCCTAAGATGCATAGTTTTCGTTTTGGCATTCGCCTCAAGCTAGTGGTTTTTTCGTCATTTTTGTTTGCTATTCCCTGGCTGGGATACCAATACGTGTGGGAGTTAGAAACCTATTTACGTATAGGTCAGGAACAAACTATGGTGGGCACAGCCCGCGCGGTAGCCACAGCACTGCACGAACGCCCAGCCTTGTTTGACAGCCAATCGGCTTTTTTAAGTGACGTAAAACCCGGTACCGATCTCTATGCTTATAAAATTGCTTATCCTATTCAACTGGATGGCAAGCTGGATGACTGGCAGGATTATCAGGCCCTAATGCTCAATTATGGTGAGCAGAATCTGATCGATCAGGTGCAGGATTATGACTCACAAAGTCTGCGTTTTGCCCACATGGTAGGCCAATACGACCGCTACTTGTATGCCATGTTTAATGTTATCGATGAGCAGGTCGTATTTAGGCCAAACAACAGTTTACGCATCGACCGCAACGACCATCTGCAAATTGCTATGACAGATGAAAACGGCCAGTTTCAGCGTTATATCATTGCCCCTTACAAGGATGGCTGGGTGAATGCTTATTTACTCAAAAATGAAATTGAATCCTTGCAGCCCGACAAACCCGAAACCCGCATCCAAGGCCAGTGGCGCAAAACGGCTGAGGGTTATGTAATCGAATTGCGTTTTCCACTGGCCATGATGTCGAGCAAAATTGCCTTTGCCATTGTGGATGTTGACGATCCTGTTAGCCGGCAAGTGGAATACACCATAGGCACGGCCAATCCGTCCCAAGAAGATTCTTTGGGCACGGTATTAGTGCCTTCACCCGAAATCGAAAACATTCTTAAAGGTTTGCAATATTCTAATGCTCGGGTGTGGGTGGTGGATAATCATCGGCGGGTCCTGGCACGTTCGGGGCAAATTCAACGTTCAAGCGGTGTGCAAAGCGAGATTACCTATTCAAATAAACAAAGTTGGTGGCAATACATTGAGAATGAATGGTTGTTCCCTTTGTATTATCGGATATTAACCAAACCGCCCGCTGACTTTGTTGATGATTTGCAAAATGCCTATGCCTTAAAAGGCCAAGATATCAGTCAGGCATTAGACGGCACACCCAGTACTTTGTGGCGTATCAGCCCAGATAATAAAGCGGTGATTTTGTCGGCCGCCCATCCAATATATATTGATAAAAAAGTCATGGGCGCGGTGGTAGTGGAGCAAACCACTAATGGTATTCGTACCTTACGTAATAAAGCCCTGGAAAAACAATTTCACTTTTTCTTGGCAGTGATTGTCTTGGGCACCTTAGCCTTATTTTTATTGGCGTCGCGCATTTCCTGGCGTATTCGTAAACTGCGTGACGAAACCGAAGATGCCATTGATACCCAGGGTAAAATTGTCGGACAAATCTTACCTTCTAAGGCCAATGACGAGATTGGTGACTTGTCCCGCACCTTTAACAGCGTGTTGGTAAAATTAGGTCAATACAATGCCTACCTGGAAAACATGGCCTCCCGTTTAAGTCATGAATTACGCACACCTGTGGCCATAGTTAATTCTTCTTTAGACAATTTAAGCAGTGAAAACCAAAGCCCAGAGAGTCGACAATACATTGAGCGTGCTAAAGAAGGCATTGGGCGTTTGAGTAAGATCCTCACTAACATGAGTGAGGCCACGCGCCTCGAGCAAGCGATTCAAAACAACGAACGCGAAATCTTCAATGTGGTGGAAGTATTACGGGGCTGTGTGCTGGGTTATCAGCAGGTTTACCCGCAGCGTGACTTTGTTTTGCTGTTGGATAATAAAAGCACGACTAACAAAGTGACATTGTCCGGTGCCCCGGAATTATTTGCCCAAATGTTAGATAAAATCATCGCTAACGCGGTGGATTTTAGTGTGGATCGGAGCCTGATCAGCCTAAACCTGCAATACACTGAAAAACACCTTAGTTTGCAAATCAGCAACCAAGGCGGGGTATTGCCCGACAAGATGCAGCATCAGTTGTTTGATTCCATGGTATCGGTGCGTCAGTCCCAGGTGACTGAGCAAGCCCATCTCGGGTTGGGCTTGTTTATCGCCAAAATCATCGCCCAATACCATCAGGGTGAGATCAGCATCAATAATCTAAAAGATCACAGTGGGGTGGTAGTTAGCCTGAACTTTATTTTGTGAACATCAAGGCAGCTATAATTCTACACGTCTTAACTTACTATCTTCAAAACTGTGATGAAAAATTTACGACGAAGGCCTAATAAAGGCTTTGGTTATACCGTCATAAGCAAACACATTTTGTTTTTTTAATAAGCCAGATGTGCGCTCAGCATCTAAGGGTTTAGAGAATACAAAACCTTGAAAATTACTGCAGCCCAATAATAACAGTTTATCAACCTCTTCAAATTCTTCGACACCTTCGGCCAATATCTCGACATGAGATACATTGCACATAGCAATGATGGCTTCAACGACTTTGGCTTTACGATCGTCTTTATGAATGCCTTTTATAAACTGGCGATCAATTTTGACTTTTTTAACCGGATAAGACATCAACTTAGACAAGCCTGAATAGCCGATCCCAAAGTCATCTAAGGTAATGCAAAATCCCCAGTTAGCTAAGTAACGGGTGGTGGCGAGTGCCTTGCCGTGATCGAGACTGCGTGAAGACTCAGTTAATTCTATTTCAACTAGTTGTGGTGAAATTTTGAATTCCACCAATGAGTTAACCAAGTGTTCATGAAAATATTCTTGATCGAGATCGTTGCCCGATACGTTAATCGCTACAGGTACTACTTTGAGCCCATCTTGTTGCCAACGATGCAGTTGTTCACATACTGCAGTAACGAGCCATAGTGTGAGTTGAGTCACGAGTCCGGATTTTTCGGCAATAGGAATAAAAATGGCGGGAGAGACAATGCCGATTATTTTTGAATGCCAGCGCAATAAGGCTTCTACACCGACTAAGCGCCCATCTCCTTTGACCTTCGGTTGATAAACTATGCTTAATTCATTATTAGATATGGCTTCGTTTAACAAGATGTTTATCTCTTGATGTTCAATGAAACGCTCTTGGCTAACGGTATCGTGGTAATTAATCTGTAAGGGGCTGGAGTCGACAGCATATAAGGCATTATTGATGAGTTTGTCTGAGTTACGTTCAGAGGTATCTGAAAATGCGATTCCAACCTTAATATCAACAGGTAACTTTTGTTCATCAATCATAATTACTTGGGGTAATAAACGTATAAAGGCCGTTATTTGGGTTTGTAAGTCCATGGGCGAAAGCTCAGTAATGATGCTTAACTTACCAGTGCCTATTGAGGCCAGATGGCAACGGATATGGGTTTTAGTTTGCCAATGCTCTGCGATTTTTCGTACTAACTGAGATAGGTATTGAAAACCGTATTTTTGCTCAATAAATTGTGTATTGTTGATTTTACAGACGATTAAACTTAGTTCTACTTGAGGTTCACTGAGCATTTGTTTTATTTTATTGTCCAACCACTCACGATTAGGCAGGCCTGTCACCGTATCCAACATGCGCTTTTTACTCAAAATGGTTTGTGCTGCAAGGGTTTTTTGCAATAAGGCCCAGGCAGTCACATCTTGAATAGTGACAAAGTAATAACTATTGCTGCATAAATCACTTCTGGTCAATTTAAAGGCTTTCATGCGACCTGCTAATGTACGATTGACCACAGTCTCAATAGCATCAAAACGGAACTCGGCAAATAAACTCGACAAATTAAGCGGATGAATTAATTCATTAAATTCACATTGCAATAGCTTTTCGGCAGCAACATTCATTTCAGAAATAATCCCTTCATTACTGACTACTAATTTGGCAATTTCTGTTTTAACGAACAGGGTGCGATAAAAGGTATTTTGTTGTTGTAATACCGTATTGTGCGCCACAACTTGTTGGTTTAAGCGCTTGGCTGCAAGGCTGGCTCGTGCCACGCCCAAGGGAACACAGATATTGAAGAATATAAAAATAATGCCCATCACATAAGTATTGGCATGATCTAAATAGACGTGGCCTTCGATAAGTTGATTTAATTGAAAACCACTAAGCAAAGCAATAAATGGGATGATGTTGAGTAACATACATATCACGCCGGCTTTTGCGCCTAGTAAGATAAAAGCGACTAAAGGTAGGGCAAAGACAAAAACAGGGCCTAACATAGCAAGGGTTGGAATTTGGACCAATAAATTAATACAAATTGCGGCTGCCACTATGCTGAATAATAGGGTATAGACACTTATGTAGTAATGACTTTTTGAAAAATACAGTTGTAAAATGCCTAATGTATAAAAGGCAATAATCAGAGGAATGATATAACTAATATTAGTATTCATTGCGTTTAAGCAACAATGAATGGCGACAATGGAATACAGCAAATAGCCGACCACTGTCATAATACGTAGTGCGCTGATACGCCATTGCTCTACTTGTTGACCTACTGGGCTTTCATCAGAGAGCATTAAGTAGCTAAACAATCGCATTCCCAATAATTTTCTCATAATCAACGACTCGCTAAACTAGCTTGCATGCAATTACACCGTAATAATTTATTATTCAATTTTGCTAAATATTAAATAAAAATTTTATATTTCGGCCATTGTGTTTGCTGTGTTAAAGAATGTAAAGGCTGGTAATTAATTTTCTTAATAAATGTTAAAAATAGTTATGATTTATCGTCAAAAAGTGTATTTATGACAATGTCTTAGATTTAAAAAAGGTTAGATTTGTTGCCTTTAGTGAAGGTAACGTTGAGTGGCTGTTTGACCGAGAAAAAAATTGCATCAATTTGTAATTGCGCTGAAATATTTGTTTGGATACGCCTCGCATTATCCAAGATTAACAAGCTGTAATATATAGCAACAACTTTAGACTTTTTTATACGGTTTATTCAGGTAATAGTTGCTCACATCCTAGGTTTGATAAACATGGGATGTAAGACATTCAATTTAACCAAGGATAAAATAAATGCTTTCAAAAAAAATAATTTTCGCAATGTTTTCATTTATGCTGGTATTTAGCGTTCAAGCTGAAAATTATGTGCAAGATATTCACTATCAAGTTCTCGAAGGAGAGCGTAGTCAAAACAAAGAAGTGACGGAGTACTTTTCTTTTTATTGCCCACACTGTTTCACACAAGAACCAATGATGCTCAGTTTGGTCGCCAGTTTGCCAGTGGGTACCAAGTTTAACAAAAATCATGTGGATAAGATGCCAGGTCGGAATGTTGAGATTGAGCATAGCTTAACTAAGGCTTTGATTGTTTCTGAACTGCTACACATTGAAGAAAAAATGGTACCCGTGATCTTTAATACTATCCATGTCAGTAAAACTATCTTGAATTCTTCCGCCGACGTGAAAAACCTATTTATTGCTAATGGCGTTGATGGTCCGAACTACGACAAAATTTATAGTAGTTTTGCGGTCAGTATGCAGTTTAATCAGATGCAGCAGAAAACTGCTGCTTTGCGTAAACAAGGAGTTGGTACCGTGCCAACTGTGATTGTGAATGGTAAGTATCGGGTGCTTACTAAGAGTCTTAAAGGTGAAGAGGATTTTCTGAAGTTGGTCGCGTTCTTACTCAACAAAAATAACTAAAACCGACTTAACTTTTACGGGGCACAATCACTCTAACAGCCACTTGCATGCCATCTACAGTCCATTGTCCGGTGATGGCATTGCGTAATACCCGAGAGTAATAACTGTGCTCACTCCCATCATCGTATGTTACCTGCATAGTGCAAAAATGTTGTTCGATTAATTGGAAGTCGGCAATGGTAACGGCTACAGCTTGTGGCTCAGGTGTTAACTTGCGCCGTTTCGACCAACTCTTGGGGATGATTTCAAATTGATAACTAAGGTTATCTGAGTTTATGTTTTCACTCATCTTGTGCATACAAATCAGGGTGTAAAAAGGGGGCAAGGGCCAATATCAGTGCCTGGGTATAATTACCTTCTCGATTGGCTTGTCCGCGCGTTAGCAAACCGATAGCACCACCGCGTTGTTTAATATTGACGGTATTAAACAAACTATCCATCAGTGGACCAAGCTCGGCGCCTTGTTGCAAAGCCCTATAAACCTTGAGGGGCAGAGGTAAAGTGGCACTGCGACCAATGGACATGTGTTGATTATTGGCTATTACTACATAGGCAAAGGTGACTGGGCCATCTTGAGTCATATCCACTCCCCCTTCTATCGCCACATAATAATCGGCTTGATAATATTGCTGGCAATATTTAAGGCGATTGATCGCGCCTAAACGGGTGGCTTCTGCACTCATGGGTTGTTCGGCTACACCAGATGGCGCGTCCACTGTTACACATGCAACGTCGTTTATTGCAAAAACTTGTGTAAAGGCTTGCTTAGCAGCATTGACCTTAACAGGATTTAACGAAGCAACAACGAGTTTTAATGGTGCATTATTCATAGGTTTCTATTCTATTTATCAGGTTAAAAAATGTGTCTTCATTGGGTTGTATTATTCCCAAGCCATTGAATTTGCTAAAAAGTTCACTCGAATGCGTGCAGTTGACAGGATATAATGACTATTCTGTTTGCTAGCAAGTTTATACCATTAAGTGAGGAGCACATTATGCATAAATTGCCACCAGAGTCGTTAATCCGCACTTGGGTGTGGATGATGTCGGAAAAGGATAGCCCAGAGTTGATGCAAAAGGGCCGTCAAAACTTGATCAATGCTTTTGGCAGTATGCAAAAAGCCATTGAATACATTGAGCAAAAAGCCAATGCTGGCGAGGCTAGCTAGCCACTATTTTGAAACTGCATCAACTTAAAGGTTACATCCAAAGTATTTATCTCGTGGAATATCCACAAGGATTGTTATTGTTGGATGGCTGTTGCCGCGCTGATATCGATGAGCTTAAACGTTATATTACTCACGAATTGCAACGCCCTTTTAGTGATTTAAAACTGATTGTTGTTACCCATATGCATCCTGATCATGCAGGAGCGGCGCATAAGTTACGCGATTTGACTGGCTGTAAAATCGCCAGCGGCAAAACTACAAGACATTGGTATCGTGGCTTGAATGGGCGTTTGCTGCACTTAACAGATATATTATTGGCAGCTTGGGTGGCGGGGCGTTTAGGTAAACCGAAAAAAAATCTGTGGTATTCACCTCATCTTAAACCCGATATTGAGTTGGAGGATGGTGATATCTTGCCTGATTTTACAGAATGGACGTCGGTTTCGACTCCAGGCCATACTGATCGTGATATTTCGCTATTACATCGCCCCAGTCATCGTATGTATGTGGCTGATTTAATGGTCAAAGTAAAAAAACGTTTTATTCCACCTTTTCCGGTCTTTCATCCCAACCAATATAGAGCGTCTTTGCAAAAGGTCAGAGATATGCAACTTAAGGCGCTATGGTTAGCTCATGGTGGAGAGGTAAGTTTAAGTGAAAATGAATATGCCCACTTAAGTACGGTAGCTCCACGACTACCACAGACACCTTGGCGCGCAACCAAAATTAAAGCTAAGTTATGGCTGCGCAGCCGTAAGTCATAAATACCAAAAACTAAAGTTCACGTACCCACATATTGCGGAAACTTACCAAGTTACCATGGTCTTGCAATTGCAAAGGCGCACAGCCATGGGCTTCATATTTAGGTGCACCTATCCATTCCGTTGTACCTTGGATCTCAGTGTGGTTTTGCACCAATACTCCGTTGTGTAATACGGTGACAAAGCCTGGCGAACTTAAGCTTACGCCTTCAAAACGAGGAGCTTTATAAATAATATCGTAAGTCTGCCATTCGCCTGGTGGACGTGTGGCATTGACTAAGGGGATAGATTGTTTATAAACCGAACCCGCTTGCCCATTGGGATAAGTAAGGTTTTCGAATGAATCGAGTACTTGTACTTCATAACGTTGCTGAAAAAAGATCCCGCTATTGTTGCGTTGTTGGCCTTGCATGCCTTCTTCTGGGATTGGTGCTTGCCATTCAAAGTGCAACTGAATATCACAAAATGATTGTTTGGTTTTAATATCACCGGTACCAGGTTTGACGGTAATTTTACCTTTACCTATAGTCCACGCTGCCGCACCACCTTTAAGCCCATCCCATTGAGATAATGGACCATCACCTATTAATACAATGGCGTCTGAAGGAGGCGTACCTGCTTTGGCTGTTACGACTGCTGGAACTGGCTCCCATACTTCGGTTTTTTCTGCTTGTTGCCAAGGTTCTAAGGGCTTTTCTGCCGCAGTTAGTGCTGACGAACAATAAGCGGCTAAAGCAACTAGGCTAGCCAGTGAAGCAATTTTTGTTGTTTTCATAACATTCCACTCATTAATGATTTATTACGCTTTAAATCTACATTATTTTATTAAGTAGCCCAGGCACGGTCGCCTTTTTTATAATCAAGTTCACCATTATATTTGCCAGGTATCGCTTCATAACGTAAGACCTTAGTTGCACCTTCTTTTGAGGTAAAAAAGGTGAAAATGGTTAACTGCTTGATCATGGTAAAAAAGTGCGGCACTACTGGGTTCTCTTCACTTGCATAGCGATCAAATGAGGTCGCTGGAACATAGTAGATTTCTTGTTTTTTATTATAGGTTTTAGCTTCTTTATCTAAACCTTTTACAAATTTAGATTTTTGCTCAGTGCTTAATAATAAGAAGGGTTTGCCATATTTATTTTGTGTTAATTTATTCAAGCTTTGAAAGCCTTTTACAAACTGTTCTCGTTCTTTTGTATTGTAACAATCATTGGCTAAGATGAGGGCCATTAAACCCACGTTAGCGTCTTTCGCTCCGGGTGTGTCCGTGCGGGGTAAGATCACTTCTGCAATGTCATTAAACAACATCACATCATCTTGATTAAACTGGGTGGCTGATAACGCAACAGGGCTGCCCATTTCGTAAGCCAAAGCATTGCCACCGACCATGGCAACACCACTGGCGGCCATGATCATTTTGAGTAACTGGCGTCTTTCCATTACAGATTCCTCTTTTTAAGCTCTTCAACAGCAAAATTTGCTGCTCTGGCAGTGATAGCCATATAAGTCAAAGAAGGGTTAACACAAGAAGCCGAGGTCATACACGCACCATCGGTGACAAATACGTTAGGTGCGTCCCAAACTTGGTTGTTAGCATTCAGTACCGACGTTTTGGCATCACGGCCCATACGTGCCGTACCCATTTCGTGAATGCCTTTACCTAAGGGAGATTCGCCGTCCCAACCACGTACATTTTTTACGCCCGCCGCTTCTAACATGTCTATGGCATCTTGTTTCATGTCTTTACGCATACGTTTTTCATTGGCTTGTAACTCAGCATCCATAGATAGTACCGGTAAACCCCATTTGTCTTTTACCGTTTTATCTAGGCTCACTTTGTTACGATGATCAGGTAATATTTCACCAAAACCACCCATGCCGATATTCCATGATCCCGGTTCAGCCAGTGCATTTTTTAAGTCTGCACCTACACCCAGTTCGGCCACATTCTGTTGCCAGTTGCCACGTGAAGCAGAGCCTTGATATCCAAATCCACGTACATAATCACGTTTGTCGCCACCCCAATTGCGATATCGTGGGATATAAAATCCACAAGGGCGACGGCCAGAATAATATTTGTCTTCATATCCTTCGATGGTGCCTTGTGCACCAATAGAAAGATGGTGATCCATGACGTTGTGACCTAATTCACCCGAGCTTGAACCTAAACCACCTTGCCATATATCGGAAGCAGAGTTCATCATGATCCAGGTTGAGTTTAAGGTCGAGGCATTCAAAAACACGATTTTACTGTTAAACACGTAAGTTTGATTGGTTTCAGAATCTAAGACTTCAACACCAGTGGCTCTTTTTGTGTTCTTGTCATACAGCACCTGAGTCACAATAGAATAAGGGCGTACAGTCAAGTTACCGGTTTTTAGTGCCACAGGTAAGGTAGACGATTGTGTACTGAAGTAACCACCGAAAGGACAGCCAAGCCAGCATTTATTACGATACTGACAACCAACACGATCTTGCTCTGGCATCGCCTGAGTGATGTTAGCTGTACGGCTATGAATAAGATGACGCATGCCTTTGTAGACTTTTTCTAAACGTTTAGCGACGTCTTTTTCAACCATATTCAGAGGTATAGGTGGTAAAAACTGCCCATCGGGTAATACATCTAAACCTTCGTTGGTACCTGCAATGCCTGCAAATTTTTCGACATAATCATACCAAGGAGCAAGTTCTTCGTAGCGTATGGGCCAGTCTACGGCGATGCCTTCTTTCAGGTTGGCGGTAAAATCTTCGGCGTTCCAACGGTAACTTTGACGACCCCATAATAACGAACGTCCGCCCATGTGGTAGCCCCTAAACCAGTCAAAACGTTTTACTTCGGTATAAGGGTGGTCTTTGTTGGTTGCCCACATGCCTGCAGTGGGTTCATTCAGAGTATATTCGCGCGCTAACGTTGGATAATCTGCTTTCATTTGTTGGGTGGCTAAACCGCGGTGAGGATAGTCCCAAGCCTCATGCATTGCATTGGTGTAGTCTTTGATATGTTCAATGTTGCGCCCACGTTCGAGCATCAACACTTTTAAGCCTTTCTGTGCTAGCTCTTTTGCGGCCCAACCGCCACTGATCCCAGAACCAACTACGATCGCATCATAATCATTATTTGCCATAAATTTCTCGTTCAACAACTTAGTTTGTTTTATCACTACCTAGGGTTTGTTTACACATCACAAATTTGAATGGCCTGGCGTAATGATTCAATTTTTCCCGGCATATCTGGCGGGGTAGGAAGAAATTCCTGCGCTAAATAGCCTTTAAAACCAGTGGCTAAAATGGCCTTAGCGATAGCCGGATAAAATAATTCTTGTGACTCATCAATTTCGTGGCGTCCAGGTACACCAGCAGTATGATAATGACCAAAATATTGGTGGTTATCTTTAATAGTGCGGATGATGTCGCCTTCACTGATCTGCATATGATAAATATCGTAAAGCAGTTTAAAGTTTGGTGAGTCTAAACGTTTGCACAGTTCAATGCCCCAAGCGGAGTTGTCGGCAAAATAATCGGGGTGATTGACTTTACTGTTAAACAGTTCCATTTGCAGAATGACCCCACGCTTCTCAGCATGGGGTAAGATTTGTTTAAGTCCTAAGACCGCATTTTCCAATCCAACTTCTGGCGCCATTCCCCGTTTGTTACCACTAAAACAAATCAGATTGGTGTAACCCGCATCAGCGACTAAATCAATGTGACGGTGATAACGCACGATGAGCGCTTCATGAAACTGTGTGTCTCCCCAACCATCGGTTAGATTAAGTTCAGCGCCATTACACATTGAACTATGTACACCATATTTTTTGAGTATCGGCCATTCATCTGGGCCAATTAAATCAATTGCACTGAACCCTAGTTTTATTACAACCTGACAGAGCTCTTCAACACTGAGATCTTGATAAGTCCAGCGTGCCATAGAATGGTGAATATTGCCTTTCAGAGGGCGGTTTACTGATTGAGGTGTTTTGGCCTCTGCTGCAGTGCTGTTGCTTACCTGAGAGAGCAATCCAACACCTGCAGCACCTGCCGCCAAATTTTTTATTATTTGACGGCGAGAGTCAGAAATCTGCTCTGTTGTAGTTACATTAAGGTTTTGAGTTGACATAAATTTCCCGTATTAATTAGTGACTAGCCGCGGCTGAATTTGATTTACGCATGAACCAGTAAAATCCAGCAAACAACACAATTAGTACCAAGGGGAACATGATCAGGTTATTAAGCGCCGCTTGCCCCGACGCCAAAGCGAGTTCGTTACCGCTTAAACCTGCAGCTGTTGCTTCTTTAGTGGCAGAATCAATCCAACCACCAATAATGGGATTCCAAATACCCATAGCAAACATGCCCGCGCCGCCCATTAGCGACATACCCAAGGCACCTGTTTTAGGGGTGTATTCTGCGGTACAACCAATCATAGTTGGCCAGAAGTAGGTAATACCTAAGGCAAATACTACGGCAGCAAAATAAACAGCGGTACCTGAAAGTTGCGTCATTAAAAACAAACCTAAGCTGGCTAATACAGCCGAAACCAATAACACACCTGGAGGGCTTAGTTTATGTACTAGTGGGCCAGCATAATAACGACCAAGGGCCATGATGCCGGTAATCAAGGCTAAAATTAACATTGGAGTTGCGCCAGAGGCTTCTAGAATTTTGTTAATCCATTGTCCTGGACCAAATTCACTTACCGCTGTCATGGTCATGCACACAGCTAAAAAGATGTAGATAGGGTTAATTAGCGCTTTCAAGTTGCCGCTGGTGGAATCGACTTCGCTTTCTAATTTAGGGAAGGTAAACCCTAACATCATTACGCCGTAGATAGCCGTTGGTACCAACATAGTGGCGACTTGAGCTTCCCAACCTAGGCCTAACTTAGCCATTGCGGCAGAAACTAAAGAGCCAATCACGATACCGCCTGGGAACCATACGTGAAATCTATTTAACATTGCGGTTTTATTATCGGGATAGAGTTGCGCGATAATGGGATTACAGCCTGCTTCGACTAAACCGTTGGCAAAACCGACTAAGAAGGTTGAGATCATCAAGCCCCAAAATCCATCGGCGATGATAGTTAAGATTAATCCTAAGGCGTGACCGATAAAGGCTAACCAAACAATGAGTTTAGGGCCAATGGCGTTATACAGAATGCCACCAAACATCATGGCCAGTGGGAAACCTAAAAAGGCCATACTGGCGATCCAGCCCAGTTCTTCACCACTTAAGCCGTATTTTTGGCCTAATTCTGGCAAGATCCCAGCGCGGATAGCAAAGGTCATCGCAGTGACGATTAGGGCGATACAACTGATACGAAAGACGCGTTTAGCGTCTTTATCTGAAATGTTGTTTGTTGCACTCATATTATTATTTACCTTATTTAATGCCGAGTATTTTGTTATTCATTTCAACGTCTTTTTCCACACCAGCAAAGTCGTCGAAGGCTTTTTCTGTCGGTCTAATCAGATGCTCACTAATAAATTTAGCGCCTTCTGCCGCCCCATCTTCAGGATGTTTGATAGCACATTCCCACTCCATAACAGCCCATCCATCAAAATTGTACTGTGTCAATTTGCTGAATATGCTCTTAAAGTTGATTTGCCCGTCGCCTAGTGAACGAAAACGTCCAGGACGATCAATCCATCCTTGATATCCACCGTAGACACCAGAACGCCCATTCGGGGTGAACTCGGCATCTTTTACATGGAAGGCTTTAATACGTTCATGATAAATATCGATGAAGGCCAAATAATCCAGTTGTTGCAGTACAAAGTGGCTTGGGTCATAAAGAATGTTGGCACGAGGGTGGTTATCTACCGCTTCCAAGAAGCGCTCAAATGTCACACCATCATGTAAATCTTCACCTGGATGAAGTTCATAACAAACATCGACACCCGCATCATCAAAGGCGTTCAGAATCGGTTTCCAACGTTTTGCTAATTCGGCAAAACCTTGTTCAACTAAGCCTGCAGGGCGTTGTGGCCAAGGGTAAAAGGTCTGCCATAACAGTGCGCCTGAAAAACTCGCATGCCCTTTCAAACCTAAATATTGGCTGGCTTTAGCGGCCAATTTCATTTGTTTAACGGCCCACTCAGTACGAGCGGCAGGATTACCGTGCACGCTAGCTGGCGCAAAACCATCAAACATTTGGTCATAAGCGGGGTGAACCGCGACTAACTGGCCTTGTAAATGAGTCGATAGCTCAGTGATTTCTAAGCCAGATTGTTTGGCAATGCCGGCGATTTCATCACAATAATCTTTACTGGTACCGGCTTTTTCCAAGTCAAATAAACGGCCGTCCCACGATGGCACTTGAATGCCTTTAAAGCCGTTGCCTGCTGCCCATTTACAGATTTCTGGAAAAGAATTAAAAGGGCTATCGTTGCCAGCAAATTGCGCTAAAAAAATCCCTGGTCCTTTGATTTGTTTCATCTTGACTGTCCTGATTGATTAAAGTGGAGAGATAACGAAGTCATGCCATTTCGTTTCTGATTGACTGAAGATCACACTGTTTTCTATAAAGGCCATGCCACGGATCGCTTCATCAATGCCAGGCACGTCAAAGGTGGCATTTGAGTGTTCTTCACCGGCTTCAAAGGCTCTGATCTGTTTAACAAAGTTGCCATAAATATTGGCAAAGGCTTCTAAATAACCTTCTGGATGACCTGCGGGAGTGCGAATAGCCGCTTGTGCAGCAGGGCAAAACTCACCGACACCTGTGCGAATAAGTTGAGTCGGCGCGGTATTGGATTTTAACCATAAACTGTTAGGTTCAAGTTGCGACCATTCAATGCTGCCTTTGTCGCCAAATATACGTAAACGCAGATTATTTTCGTCACCGACTTGCACTTGGCTGGAGAGCAAAACACCACGAGCGCCATTGTCAAAACGTAATAGTACCGTACCATCATCATCTAATAGTCGACCATCAACTACGCTGTTTAAGTCTGAACACATGGCAGAAATTTTGGCACCGGTGACATATTCAGCAAGATTGGCCGCATGCACACCAATATCACCCATACAGCAGCTAATCCCCGCTTGTTTAGGATCAACCCGCCAAGCGGCTTGTTTGCCGGAATCACCTGCTTTATCAGCTAACCAGCCTTGGGTATATTCGACAATGACTTTAGTAATTTTGCCTAGCTGACCACTGGCGACTATGTGCTGAGCTTGTTTAACCAGCGGGTAACCGTTGTAGGTATGGGTTAAACCATAAAGTTGGCCTGAGGTTTTCACCACCTCTGCAAGGTCAACCGCTTGTTGCAAATTGAAAGTAGCAGGCTTGTCACTCAGTACATGAAAACCAGCTTCTAGTGCCGCTTTGGCCACCGCAAAATGCAAATGATTAGGCGTGACTATTGCCACAAATTGCATTCTTTGCTCTGCAGGCAGTTTAGCTTCGGCTGCAAACATCTCGGTATAAGTGGCGTAACATCTATTGGCGGGTAAATATAAATCGGCACCTGATGCGACGCTGCGTTCACCGTTAGAACTAAATGCGCCACAAACGAGTTCTATCTCACCATCAATATTAGCGGCAATACGGTGTACTGCCCCAATGAAAGCACCTTGACCACCGCCAACCATGCCCATTCTTATCTTGGATTTTGCCATAATTCCTTAACTCAATTTTACTGGTCTATTTCGGAATACAGAAATAGGTTAATTTTATGTTAACAATCCTACCTTGCTGTTGCTACAAACTCCTAACATAAATTCGGCAAATCTATGCAACAAATTCGGCGCTGGTAATTATTTTGGTACTCAGTAATAAGCACTTGGGGCTATATAAATTAAGCGACCTAGCGAGAAAGAATCATTAATTTTAATGACATGGAGAATAAAGCAAAACGAGAATAAGGCGTGTGAGGGCAAGTGGTGCATCCTTGCACCTCCAGTCATGTGGTTTACTCTACCCTTCATCTTTGAAACGGAACCTTTGTTGGCTGCACCCACTCACCCGAATCACTTTGTTCGGTTAAGCTCATGGGGCTGAGTTCCTTTGCGGCCGCCGTGCAATTCCAATGATAAAGGGGATACAGGTAATTCATTATTTTGTGATTGGATCCGTCGTGAACGCGCCGTTAATGCGGCGCATGATGTTGAGTGGGTTACTATTTTGTAATTCAACAGGTAAAAGGTTGTTAGGGGTATCTTGGTAGCTAACAAATCTTACAAAGCGGTAGATAGCATCAATCCCCACACTGGTTGAAGAGGCTACCGATGAAGATGGATAAGGGCCGCCGTGATTTTGTGAACCACAAACTTCAACACCGGTTGGAAAACCATTAAATATAATACGCCCTACTTTTTGCTCGAGTTCTGCCATTAAACTTTTTACCAATGCGGTATCTTGTTCGGTGGTGTGAATACTCGCTGTTAAGTTACCGTCTAACGCTTGGGCAATAGCAATAAACTCTTGTTCGTTATCGCATTCAACAATCAGTGTTGCTGGGCCAAATACTTCGTGTTGTAAATCTGGATTAGCTAAAAATGTTGCAGCAGAGGCAGTAAGTACAATGTTAGCTGGTTGAATCGAAGGTTCTAATGCTTGGTTATTACTGTTAACCCAATTCACCTCTGGATAGTGCAAAAACTGTTTAACACCCTGCGCAAAGGCTTTGCCTATGCCTTGGTTTAACAGTAGGTTTCTGGGGTTTTTGTCCATACCTTGCGCGACTAAACTTACAAAGACTGGATTTTTTTGGATAACAACCACTCCCGGAGAAGTACAAAATTGCCCCGTGCCTAAACACACTGAGTTAGCCAGATTTTGCGCAATGCTTGCGCCTGATTGAAGTAAGGCATTATGTGTCATGAATACCGGATTAACACTGCCCATCTCTGCATAGACAGGAATAGGTTTAGTGCGTCTTGCCACGGCATCCATTATTGCTCTGCCAGCATTTAATGAGCCAGTAAAACCAACCGCTTGAGTGAGTGGATGTGTCACCAATTCAATGGATAACGAGATGGTATTGCCCTGCAATAATGAAAATACCCCCTTTGGCATGCCCGATTTTGCGATAGCTTTATCCATCACACTGGCAAAAAGTTCATTACTAGCAGGATGTGAAGGATGGCCTTTGACAATCACAGGATTACCCGAGGCCAGGGCTGAAATGGTATCTCCGCCTAGTGTGCCAAAGGCAAAAGGAAAATTTGAAGCACCAAATACCGCAACCGGACCAAGGGGTTTTAATAGCTTACGTAAATCCGGCTTAGGTACAGGTTGGCGTTGTGCATCAGCGGTATCAATACTGGCTTGTACCCAACTACTGTTTTTAACGATGGTGGCAAAGGCTCGTATTTGCCCAGTAGTGCGACCACGTTCACCGGTTAATCTTGGAATGCCTAAACCAGTTTCTTGGTTACATACATTTAATAATTGCTCGCCTAATGCTTCAATTTCTAAGGCAATAGCTTCGAGAAATGCCGCTCGGGCGCTGATAGACGTTTGGCTAAAAGCTGGAAAAGCACAGGTCGCGGCTTGCAGGGCTTGCTCAACTTCGTTTTGTTGGCAACTGTGATGTTGCGCTAACAAGTCCAAAGTCGCAGGATCTTGCGCTTGAAAAACACTGCCTTGAGGAGCAAGCCAGGTACCAGCAATGTAAGATTGTTGGGTTAAATTAATCATAGTTCTTTCCTAAATTGATTGTTCCTAAATTAGTTGTTCCTAAATTAAATTGCGTTGTGCAAGATTTTTCATTAAGGCGCTAATGCCAAATTCCCAGGGAGCGATTTTATTTGAGAAATCTACGGTATTTTGCAAGGTGCCAATGTACTTAGTCGAAATACTAACAATGTCGCCGGTCTTATGGGTAAAACCTTTGCCTGCTTCGCCGCGGTCTTGAGTCGGTGTGAACAATGTGCCAGTGAATAATGCCAAACCATCTGGATATTGATGGCAATCTGAAATGGTTTGCGACACTAAGTCTGCTACATCGCGGCTTATTTTTGTCATGTCGTTGGTGGCGTCTAATTCATAGCCATCTTGTGCGCCTTTTACATTCAGGGTAACTATGGAGGTTCGCACGTCGTCTAAGGAAAAGCTGTTATCAAATAAGCGAATAATCGGTCCAATAGCACAAGATGCATTATTATCTTTGGCTTTACCTAATAACAAAGCGCTGCGGCCTTCAATATCGCGCAAATTCACATCATTACCCAACGAACAACCAACTATTTGGCCTTGGTTATTGACCGCTAATACAATTTCAGGCTCTGGATTATTCCAATTTGAGATGGGATGTAGACCAACTTGGGCGCCCAAACCAACAGACGATAATGGCTGGGATTTGGTAAACACCTCGGCGTAAGGGCCTATACCTACTTCTAAGTATTGCGACCACATATTTTCTTTAATCAGTATCTCTTTGAGCTCAAGGGCCTCTTGGGAACCGGGCACCAGCTTGCTGATGGACGAGCCAATAGTGTCGTAAATTTTTTGTCTAATATCTTTAGCTATATCGGCGTTGCCTTCGGCCTTTTCTTCAATGACGCGTTCTAACATTGAGCTGGCAAAGGTTACCCCACAGGCTTTAATAGCTTGTAAATCGAAAGGTGATAATAAATGTAAATAGCCCTTGTCTAATGGCCGCTGTATTGAGTTAGCATATAAAGTTTCGACGCTACCTAGTGCTTTGAATTGGCCCGCTTCTAACTGCTCCTCTAACTGTTGTTTAGTGATGCCAATGTTAAGTAATTCAGAGCAGGTCGCGGCTACACTAGATAAGTCATAAACAGTAGCGTCATATAGCCAAATTGGTGTTGGCCCAGCGATGGGAAAGTCTTTGGATTGAGGCACCCAAGCTCGACCAATTAATGTGCCTGCATATTGATCTGATGGTAAATAACTTGTTAGTTGCATGTTCGAAACCTAGTGATTGAGTTCATGTTCGTGATTCTTGGCTAATGCTTCTTTAATTAATGCTGCTTTAGTTAGTGATTGTGCCGCGGCAAATTTTGCGCAATTTTTCGATATTTTGTGCCCAGCTCTAATACGGCTCCTTGCGATAAATCACCCACAGTATTGCGATAAATTTCTTGCCATGGTGTTTGAGATTCTGGCGCAGAGGCAATACTGGATTGTTTACGTAGCGCTAATTCACCTTTATCTAACAGCACATCACAAATCCCATTGGCAATATCGATACGTAATATATCGCCAGACTGGATATAAGCTAAGCCGCCACCCACTGAGCTTTCTGGGCAAACATGCAAAATCGAAGGACTATCAGACGTGCCTGATTGGCGCCCATCACCCAGGGTTGGTAAGCTGGTGATCCCTTGTTTAATTAAATAATCGGGTGGCTGCATGTTGACGACCTCGGCCGAGCCAGGCCAACCGATTGGACCAGCACCACGTAATACCAAAATGCAGTTTCCATCGATGTTTAACGCAGGATCATTGATGGTGGTGTGATACTGTTCTGAGGTATCGAATACCACCGCTCGTGCATCAAAAACTCCTTTACTGCCAGGCTTTGATAAAAAACGCTGTTCAAAATCAGCAGAAATAACACTGGTTTTCATGATGGCAAAATCAAAGAAATTACCTGAAAACACGGCAAAGCCCGCGGCTTTTTTAATGGGTGTTGAGTAAGGTTTGATGACCTCTGGGTCATGGCTTTGTTGGTTTTGCAGGTTTTCGGACATGGTACGTCCAGTGACAGTGGGCACGTCGCCATGCAACTCTCCTGCATTGAGCAACTCCCACATAATGGCGGGTACGCCACCTGCCCGGTGGAATCGTTCACCTAAATATTTACCGGCTGGTTGTATGTTGGCCAACAAATGAATGGGTCTTGCTAGGGTGTTCCAATCTTCGGGGGTGATTTCAACACCTGCATGTCTGGCCATCGCCATTAGATGAGGATGAGCATTAGTCGAGCCACCAATGGCTGCAATGACTTTCATGGCATTAATAAAGGCCTCACGGCTTAAAATTTTAGAGGGTACTAGGTCTTCATACGCCATTTCAACAATACGTACACCTGTCCGGTAGGCCATCTGGCCACGTTCTTTATAAGGTGCTGGAATGGCGGCGCAGCCGGTTAATGACATGCCTAGAGCTTCGGCGACTGAATTCATGGTTAATGCTGTACCCATGGTATTGCAATGGCCGGCTGAAGGCGCTGAACTCATGGCTAAATTGAGAAATTCAGTTTGGTCAATTTCACCTGCTGCCAGACGTTTTCTGGAGCGCCAAATCACCGCACCAGAACCCACTAACTCGCCATCATGCCAACCGTCAAGCATGGGGCCACCGGATAATACGATAGCCGGAATATCCACGGTTGACGCCGCCATTAAATTTGATGGAGTGGTTTTATCGCAACCTGTGGTTAACACCACTGCATCTATCGGGTAACCATAGAGAATTTCAACTAGGCCCATGTAGGCTAAATTTCTGTCTAATGCTGCAGTGGGGCGTCGACAATTTTCAAAAATAGGATGAGTAGGAAACTCAATGGGAATGCCGCCAGCCGCACGCACTCCATCTTTTACACGTTTGACGGTTTCAAGATGGATACGGTTACATGGAGCGAGATCACTGCCAGACTGAGCGATACCTATAATAGGTTTACCCGAGCGTAGTTCTTCTGGAGTAACGCCGTAATTCATAAAACGTTCTAAATATAAGGCGGTTAAATCGATATGGTCAGGGTTATCAAACCAATCTTCAGAACGGAAACGTCGGGTTTTTGTAAGTTTTTCCATTTGATTTAACCTTGATAAATTTTAATTGGATGACAAGTGAATTTTTATGTCGGGAAACCATTCGACATATTTAATAAAAAGTGTATTGCCAGTTTGTTTAATAAACTAAAATGTTCCCGGTAACATAACAAGTAAATGAGGTGATCTTATGAAGTTAAATAAGCCGCAAAATTATTAACATAATAAAAATGTACTTTTAAGGAGAGTCGTTATCGGCATAGTTCTGTAATGTAGAAAAGAACTATGCTATTTGTTTTAAAGGATAATTTGGTCGCATGTTGGCCACAAAAAACTTGAACGCTAACCAAACTAATTGATACCACTCTAGGCCACAATGAAATCCAAAAGAACTTCACTTCAAGACATTGCTGATGTTGTTGGTATGACCAAAATGACGGTGAGTCGTTACCTAAAAAATCCACAATTGGTTGCGCCTTCTTCACGTATACAAATTGAAAATGCGCTTAACAACATGGGCTATATCCCTAACCGTGCACCTAATATTTTGTCTAAGGGCAAAAGTTACGCCATCGGGGTGTTATTTCCCTCTATTTCAAACCACGTATTTGATGAGGTACTACGCGGCATTGAGTCGGTAACTGAACCTGCGGGTTATCAAATTATGATTGCTCACTATGCTTATTCACCACAGCTTGAAGAAAAACGTATTGCTTCATTATTATCATTTCATGTGGATGGCCTAATTCTGTCAGAAAGTGTGCATACGCAAAATACCCTGCGCATGATTGCGGGCTCAGGTGTGCCTGTTACTGAAATCATGGATACCCGTAAGCCACCCATTCAACAAGCCGTAGGCTTTGATAATGAAGAAGCCGCAAAACAAATGACTGAGCGGATGCTGAGCAAAGGCTATCAGAACATAACGTACATAGGTGCTAAGGGTGACGTACGTGATCTAGCCAGGCAACAAGGTTACGAAATAGCAGTCAAAAAAGTAGGTAGAGAGCCGATCATCTTTAGGTCTCCTGAGATCACGTCGATGAGGCTAGGTTCAGAAATTTTGCACAACATTTTAGCTATTCGGCCAAAAATCGATGCAGCAATTTGTACTAATGATGATGTAGCTATTGGCATGTTATTAAGCTGTAAGAAAAAAGGCATAAGAGTACCTGATGACATAGCCATTACCGGTATGCATGGGCATGAAATGGGGCAGCTAACTTCTCCGGCATTAGCAACAGTGATTACGCCTAGATTCAAAATTGGACAAGTCACAGCACAACAACTTATTGCACGTATCAATGGTGCAACAAATAGTGAAACCCATATTGATCTAGGATTTGAAATTTACGAAGGTGAGAGCATGTAGTACTAGCTAATTCAGCTAGAAAATAATGTTATATTTTTGTTGCTTAGGCTATATAAAATGCCTTTCTTCTCGCCTGATAATTCAAAAGTTTATATAAAGTGCGATATTTTGGCTTGATGGTTCAATCCTTAACTTATTGCTCTGGTTAATAAAAATCTATAATGTTATTAATTATCGTAACTGCAATATATCTCTTTTAAATTTACTTTTGTCGGGTTTAACTAGCCTAAAATTTTTAACAAATTCACAATAATAACTAAGGAGAATCTGGTGGGATTCAAAAATGATAATGATAAACAAGCGTATTGGCGCACCACAGTATTATTACTGTTAAAACTCTTAGTTATTTGGTTCGTTGTATCCTTTGGCTGCGGTATTTTATTGGTTGATCAACTTAACCAGTTTCAACTTTTTGGTTTTAAACTCGGTTTTTGGTTTTCTCAGCAAGGGGCCATTTATTGTTTTGTGTTATTAATTTTTTATTATGTTTACGCCATGAATAAAATTGACCAGCGCTTTGGCGTGGATGAGGAGTAGTTACAGATGGATTTAAAAACACTCACTATGTTGATCGTTGGGGCTTCCTTTGTCCTGTATTTTGCTATTGCCATTTGGGCGCGAGCTGGTTCAACTCAGGAGTTTTATGTCGCGGGCGGCGGCGTTCACCCTATAGCTAATGGCATGGCCACAGCAGCTGATTGGATGTCGGCAGCATCGTTCATTTCTATGGCCGGTTTGATCTCGTTTATGGGGTACGACGGCACCGTTTATTTACTGGGCTGGACAGGTGGCTATGTACTATTAGCTTTATGTTTGGCGCCTTATCTGCGCAAATTTGGCAAATTTACTGTGCCTGATTTTATTGGTGATCGTTATTATTCACAAACTGCCCGCACAGTGGCAGTAGTGTGTGCCATCTTTGTCAGTTTTACTTATGTGGCAGGGCAGATGCGTGGTGTGGGTGTGGTCTTTAGCCGCTTTTTAGAAGTGGATATTACTACTGGGGTTATCATAGGTATGGGTGTGGTGTTCTTTTATACCGTGCTGGGTGGCATGAAAGGCATTACCTATACCCAAGTGGCACAATACTGTGTGTTGATTTTTGCTTACACTGTACCTGCGGTGTTTATTTCGATGATGATGACAGGACATGTACTACCACAAACCGGTTTTGGAGCGACCTTAAGCGATGGCTCCGGTGTTTATCTATTGGACAAACTTGATGGTTTGGTTATGGAACTCGGCTTTCATGAATACACCTCAGGTTCAAAAGGCATGTTTGATGTGTTTTGTATTACCGCAGCCTTGATGGTAGGAACCGCAGGTTTACCTCACGTTATCGTGCGTTTTTTCACTGTGCCTAAAGTACGTGATGCTCGTAAGAGTGCCGGCTGGGCCTTATTATTTATCGCCTTGTTATACACTACTGCGCCCTCAATCGCTGCTTTTGCCCGAGTGAATATGATAGAAACCATTAATGGTCCTACCGTTGCAGGTCAAGCCGCCACTGGCACGCCTTACAGCGATGCGCCAACGTGGATTACTAACTGGGAAAAAACCGGATTAATTGGCTGGGAAGATAAAAATGCTGACGGCAAGATGTTCTATTCGGGTGATGAACGCAATGAAGTGACCATTGATCGCGATATTGTGGTACTCGCCAATCCTGAAATTGCGGACTTACCCGCTTGGGTCATTGCTTTAGTGGCTGCTGGTGGTGTGGCCGCTGCTCTGTCGACATCAGCGGGATTACTCTTGGTGATCTCCACCTCGGTGTCTCACGATTTACTTAAACGTAATTTAATGCCGAATATCACGGATAAAAAAGAACTGTTTTATGCCCGTTTAGCGGCAGGTGTGGCGATTTGCATAGCAGGCTGGTTTGGTATTCATCCACCTGGATTTGTCGCGCAGGTGGTCGCCTTTGCCTTTGGTTTAGCGGCTTCGTCGTTTTTCCCGGCGATTATCATGGGTATCTTCTCTAAAAAGATGAACAGCCAAGGAGCAATAGCCGGTATGTTGGCAGGTATAATCTTTACCGCGGCTTACATTATCTACTTTAAATTTGTTAATCCGGCGGCCAACGTCGCAGATAATTGGTTGTTAGGTGTGTCGCCTGAAGGCATTGGCTCAATAGGTATGCTGCTCAACTTTGCTGTGGCTTTAGTCGTGTTTAAGTTTACCAAACCAGCACCTGAAGAGATCCAGCAGTTGGTTGAAAGCATTCGTTACCCACGTGGCGCGGGTGAAGCTCAGGCACACTAGTACAAGTGTTTAGTGGATAAAATCGAGTGTAAAATTTGATATAAAAAGCCCGCTGACTAGCGGGCTTTTGTTTAGCTTTATAAATATTTATTTAGCTTGGCGATTTTTACGGCGATTTAAACCTACTAAACCACCAAGAGCACCTAACATTAAGGCCCATGTTGTAGGCTCTGGAACTGCTTCAGCATAGATTTGGAAAGTAGATTTAGTGCCATATGTCAGAGCATCAACACTTAAGTTCCAGCCCATCGCATCATAGGCAGCCAAGTCTAGACCAGAAATCACTCCCATCTGACCATAACAAAAGGTAGGATCCATTATACCTAAACCAGCGCCACAAAAAGGTTCGTCTTTCCAATGTGAAGCTTGATTACCATCACCATTGTACCTGCCAGTTGAAAAGGTATTGCCGAACAGAGCAGTCTGGCCACCGTCAATTGAGAAATAAGGGTTACCACCGATTTGTAAGTCTAATGTGCCTGGAGCACTGTAACGGAACATATCTAAGGCGCTAAATATTGACGTGTCGTTGAAGTCACCATAAATCCCAGCATATGGTCCATTAGGGAAGCCAACTAAATCAAAATAGTCAACACCAGAAACAAACCCCAAGGCGTGACCCATCTCATGGATAGCTACACCGATAAAGTCAAATGTACCTGCTTTAATACCATTAAGAGGATTAAAATCGAAGGCAAACGTGCTACTAAAAGTCATTGAGCCATCAACCACGCCTGCTAAGGCTGCATCATAACCAATGGCTTTGAGGACAGAGGTATTTTGGTATAACACTGCAGAAGCAATTTTACCATCTAATGAAGCAGTCACCGTATTATCATTGAAACCATTAATATCAACGCCAGCAGTTAAGCCATCAACTATTGAGTCGAATCCAAAAAAATCTTTTGTAGTTTTAGGCAGTACGGCTGTCTGATCGATCGTTGACGAACTTTTGGTGGCATTAACACCGTTAATCCAATTTTCAACAAGTAAATCTGACTTTGTACTACCAGTAGAACCTATAACGCCAGGCGGAAGGGCATCAAATTTAATATTTAAATTAATGGTTGCATCATTGGTTAACATTTTGGCCCAATAGTCAGCCGCAATTTGAAATCCTTGCTCAGCTTTTGAACCCGTCACTCCACCCACATCAATTAAGTTTATAACCGCTGCTTGTGAATAACCTGACACGAGTGCTGCTGCCACCGTAGCGGCTAATAGTGTTTTTTTCATAAATTGACGTTCCTCTGATTTTTATTTAATTATTTTTTTATTTAACAAGCATTGAGTGAATTTAATGAACAAAAAATGCTAGACGATTAGTTAAGCATAAATCGTACTCATTTTTTAACCGATTGTAATAATTAGATATTTTTAGACTGAATGGTCTAAACGTAATTTTTGTGTAAATAATATTGACATATATAATGTTTATTGTGGCTGTGTGACGACGGTAAGTTACCGTTTTGACCAGACAGGCTAAGCATTTGTCAGGGTCGGGCTAGTAAATTTAAATCCTGACACTTTCGAATTAATGAATGGAGGTTTCGAAAAAAATTAAAAAATATTACGCATTTTATCCCTCAGCATTACATACGGGTATAGTTTTCAATAAAGGGTTGCATATGTTTTACGTAAGGTGCAGCCACGTTTAAACCATCTTGATTAATCGGCTTACGGACCTGTAAAGCACTGGCTGTCATCACAACTCTTTTGGTATTTTGTGGATTAAATACGCTCGGCTCTTCCTCTAGACCACAGTGAACTAACAATCTTTTGATCCATTCTTGTGGTGATGTAACTAATTCCTGATAAGGCACAACCAGCAAACGTTTACCTAAACGCTGCTGCCAGTAAGCCAATAATTGGTCTTCAAGCATAAAATGATGAGCAATGTCTTTTAGGTCATAACTCCAGGCCACACCATGAATAAAAAAGGTTTTAAAACACGACCAGGCTGAATCTAGTGGGTTGCGTCGCATCCATATTAGTGGTGCATCGGGCAGGGCAGTAGCGATAAGCCCAAGGGCTCTACTGGCATCAACAGTTTTGTCTATAATTCGCCCAGATGTACCAAACCGTTCGTCTAATAAATGTAAATATAAGCTGGCCATGTCATCAACTGAACCACCTTGCTCTATAAAGGTATTGATATCGTGGCCAGAATTACCTTTGACCAAAGCGCCAAGATGCTGAATGATATTGAGTTCAGCGCCATTCGCAATCTGACTATGACTAGCTAGGATGTGTTCAACTAGAGTCGTACCAGATCTTGGTAGTCCAGTAACAAAGATGGGGCGACTAGTATCGCGCTTCTTTTGTTTATTCAGTTTTTCGATAAGGCCATTGTCGAAACCAGCCATTGCTTTTTGAGCGCCTGTTTCATTGTTCTTTCTATTATAGCGATTTTCGAATTGTAACAAACGAGCACCTTTTTGAAAGGCGGCAAAAGTTGCATCAGCTTTTCCTTTACTAGCATTCATCTTGCCTACGGCAAAATAATAGCGAGCTAGATCGCTTGGCCCTTGTTTTTCAGCTGCTTTTCTGTCAGCAATTAGACGCCTAGCAAGAGGGTCTGTGGCAAAGTTGATGGTAGTTGCTAATGTCAGCCAGGCAGGGCCCCAACCAGGTTTCAACTTAACCGCTTTGATGAGGTGTTCGCGGGCTTCATCCATCATACCCATAGTCATGGCTGCGCTTCCAAGTACATATTGATGCCCTGCGGGATCAGGGATGTTGGCGGGTAGACTGGAGATTAAATTGTAAGCCTCTTGCATTTGACCGCTTTGGGTATGCAATACCGCTTTTGAATAAAGGGCATTTGGATTATTACCTGTTGATGCAACAAAAGCATCCATAGCACGGTGAGCCAAAGTAATTTCACCGCTTACACGCATTAGTTCTGCAAATTGGCGCCAGTGCTCACCCAAAGGAGCATTCATTTCTAACAGTTTTGTGACCGCTGAATTTGTCGCTGCTCTGTTATGAACAGTGAGCGCCTTTTTGAGGTCTTCGACCAATGGCATCCAATTCGGAACACTCATATTTGCCCAACCTCAATATAGTTAACTCGTATTTGATATGGCAGCAAACCAACCTCCTTTTTTATTATTTTAGTATTTGGTTCATCTGCTTGATTGCGACAAATATAATCAGAATTGCGTCTTGTGGTCAAACACAGGACTGTTTTAGGTGATTTATAGGAGGCTTTCACTTCAAGTCAGATTATTTCAATTGAAGTATCACACAAAATCAAATTGAACACTCGAGTAATGAATTTGCATAAAATTTACTAAATTTGTCTAATTTCAAGAAATCGCTTACTTAAAAATAATCAATAAAAACAATTACTAAATTAATTGTTAGACTTTAATGTAAAAATTAAGGTAAACGTTTACCTTAAGTTATGTTATAAAGTTGTTATTGGCTTTTAAGTGCTTAGCTTGGCAAACACTAAGGCCAAGATATTTTTTTATTGCAGAGCCGGATAACAGGCTAAGAGACACAACTTATTTGCTACATAGTGACCCGAGGAAGATATGAACAATTCATTTAAAGTCAGCCTGATGGCTGCCGCCATAGTCAACGCCTTAGCCTTACCCATGGTTTATGCTCAGGAAACCGAAAAAGCCGATCCAAACGAAGTTGAAAAAATTGAAGTCAGGGGTTTTGCTTCAACCTTAAAACAATCTTTGTTTGAGAAACGTAACGCGCCACAAGTGGTTGAAATTATTTCTACTGATGACTTAGGTGCCTTGCCCGACGTTACCATTACCGACGCTTTGGCTAGGTTGCCCGGTATTTCAGCCGACCGAGATAGAGGTAATCCTAGCCGTATTTCGATACGTGGCATGGGCCCTCGTTTGAATATGGCAACGATGAATGGGCGCGAAATCGTTTCTGGTGAGCCTAGTCGAGATGTACGTTATGAACAGTTCCCCGCCGAATTAGTTAGTGCAGTACAAGTGTATAAAAGCCCGATGGCCAGCAACGTGGAAGGGGGGATCTCTGGTTTAGTTAATTTGGATTTTGTTGATCCACTTAAAAAAGATAAACGGGTTTTTACTGTGAGTGGCAATCTAATGCATTATGAACTGGCTGATGATCTTCCTGGTGGTCAATCTACCGGTAAAAAGTTCAGTCTCAGTTATGTAGATAAAATTGGCGATAACTTTGGTTATGCGTTGGGGCTGGCCTATCAAGATCAACCTTCACAACAGCGTGGTATTGAATCCTGGGATTACAACAATGGTGTTGATCGGGGCGATATAGACGGCAACGGTAAACCTGAGTCAGCTCCCTGGGGCGGTCAGGCTGACACCAAAATTGGTAACAACGAGCGGATTGGTGCGATGACCATACTGCAATGGGCTCCTACTGATGATCTGACCCTTAAATACGATTTGTTCTACTCAAAATTTGAAATTAAAGAACGTGAAGATCAATATTATTTTACCAACTGGGGTAATTGGCAGGGTGGGCAAAACTGGGACTATCAAAACTCAGTCAGCTCACCCAATATTATTACTAAAGCCGACGGTACAGATCAGTTGATTGGTGGTGGACGAGCTTTTGGTTCACACGAAATGCATAACGCCACTTGGTTTCAAGAAAACGAGCTGATCAGTACTGGCTTAAATGCTGTGTATGAAGGGCAAGAGTGGACAGTTAAAGCCGATGTTGGTTATTCGCAAGCTAGTATTGATTCGGTGTGGGTAGATATTCGTTCAAATTATTATGGCCCATCTTATGATTTAACGTGGAGTGTGGCCGACAATGATCGTTTGGCCGTTGAAATATTACCCAATGTCGATCAAGGTTTAACCTTTACTGATATTGGCAATCCAAACAACTATAGCATTGATGGTATCGAAACTTGGCTCGAAACCTCTCCCGGTAATTGGGAGCAATTTTTCTTTGGCATGTTTGGTGACGATGACCGGGATTTAACTGATGAAATGGTCAGCGCTCAGTTAGATTTTTCTCGTGATATTGATATGAACGATATCCAAAGCATCGAATTTGGTGTGCGTTATAGTGATCGCGACAAACAAAACCGAGTTTTTGATTGGCAAAAAGAGCCTATTGCCAATAATGGTTTAACGGACTACGGCCTGCAATATGACATGGGTGGCGATATTATTGCACCGATGATGTATACCTTTAAAGACTGGGATCTGGTGGCTGAGCAGGTATTTGGTGGCCTTGGTCAGGCGGATTATGCCAACCAATCCGCAGGCGACAAACTGGCATCGTGGCAACTCAGTGAAACAACTTTTAATCTATATGCCCAAGCCAATTTGCGCGGCACTATTGGTGGTTTTGACTATACGGGAAATATGGGTGTCAGATATGTTAGCACTGAGTCCACGTCGAGTGGCACACAGCAAATTGCAAATGTTCTCAGTCCGATAAGTGTGGATCACGATTACAGTGAAATTCTACCCTCGTTAAATATCATCCTAACCTTAACTGAAGATTCACAATTACGTTTTGGTTTAGCTAGAACCCTATCACGTCCGCCCTTAATTGAAATGCGTACGGGCTTTGCCATTAATGAAACGGTTGAACCAAATACTGCCTCAGGTGGTAATCCAACCCTTGAACCTTTTGTCGCCAACCAAGCTGACGTAGGTTACGAATATTATTTTGGTGACGATGGGGCGATTACTGTTTCATTGTTTTACAAAGATATGAAATCACACATTGGAAACGCTCAGGATAATCTTAACTTTAACGGCGTTGATTATGAATTCACCGGCCCAGTAAACGGTGAAGGTGGCAAAATCAAAGGCTTTGAAGTGTTATTCCAACAAGCTTTTACTAATTTGCCAGCGCCATTTGATGGTTTAGGGGTATACGCTAACTATTCTTATACTGATGCTGACGTAAAAGAATTTGTACCAGTTAATAATCCTTATACCTTGGCCGGTCTATCACAAGACGTGGCAAACTTTACTTTGTGGTATTACAAAGAAGGTTTTGAAGCGCGAGTTTCTTATGACTATCGTAGTGAGTACACCTCAATTAATAGTTGGAACCCCAGTCGTATAGCATTACAAGATGCGCAGGCAACGGTAGATGCCAGCATTTCTTATGAGTTTAATGAGCACTTCAAAGTGATGTTGCAAGGTCAGAATTTAACTGATGAAGCATCAACTAGTTATTGGGATAACGACCGCACACGTCCTTATGATTATGTTGAATGGGGCCGTCGTTTCTTGATTGGTTTCCAATATTCAATGTAAGTCTTAGCTAAACAGACTGCTTAGCGTGCTGAGCAGTCTGTTTTTTTGTTTTACAGGTCGTCATAACGGCAACTATAAGCTGAAATTTGTTCGTTTTATTAATAGGAAGAATCTTGTGTTAAAGCCCTTTAAAACCAGTCTTGTCTTACTACTTAGTCTGGCGCTATTGAGTTGCCAAAAGACAGTGGAAACTATGCATTTAACTGCGCAGCAGCTGGACTACCGTCAAGATTGGCAGTTTGCCAAAGGCAGTGAGCAGGAAACGCCAGATAAGCTGGTTTGGCAAGACATCAGTTTACCCCATACACCACATATTGAGCCCATGGTGGTCAATGAGCAGTGGCAGGGCATAGCTTGGTACCGTAAAACCATCACCACTCAGCCAGACTGGCAGGGTAATAAAGTGCTGTTACGTTTTGAAGCGGCGATGAATCATGCGCAGGTGTGGTTAAACGGCGAATTGCTGGGTAGTCATCTAGGTGGTTATTTGCCCTTTACTTTTGATTTGAGTGACAAATTATTGTTTACTAAAAATAATGAATTATTGGTGAAGCTGGATAACCGCGACAACCCTACCATTGGGCCTAAACCATTAAAAACCTTAGATTTTAATACCTACGGTGGTTTGTATCGTGGGGTCAATATTATTGTAAAGTCACCGCTGTATATCAGTGATGAAATACTGGCAAACAAAGCGGCCAGTGGTGGCGTGTTTGTGACTTTTCCGCAAGTTAGCTCAGTAGGATCGCAAGTTAAGATTCAAACTCATGTGGTTAATGATAGCAATGAAAGCAAGGCCTTTACTCTACGGCAACGTTTAAGTTTTGCAGGCAAAGCCGTCGCCGAGGTTGTAGAACAACAGGTATTACAAGCTCAAAGTGATCTGCAATTTTCTCAGTTGCTCGACGTGAAACAAAGCAAGTTGTGGCATCCAAATCATCCTGATTTATACGAGCTCAATACCAGTATCGAACTTGATGGGCAGCTTATTGAAAGCCAAAGTCGTAAAATCGGTATACGTGAATTTGCTTTTAACGATAAACAGCAGTTGTTGATCAATGGTGAAGTGTTCTTTTTGCGCGGAGTTAATCGTCATCAGGAATATCCTCATGTGGGGTATGCGGTTTCGCCCCAAGCTGATTATCGCGATGCGTTAAAAATTAAATCAGCTGGTTTTGATTATGTGCGTTTGTCTCATTACCCCCATTCTCCGGCTTTTATGCAGGCCGCTGACGAACTGGGATTAGTGCTAATCGATGCCATACTCGGCTGGCAATATTATGCTGAAAATTCTGAATTCAAGGAGCAAGTTCTGCGCACTTGCCGAGACCTTATTCGCCGCGACCGCAATTATGCCAGCGTTTTGGCTTTTGAATGTTCTCTGAATGAGTCTTGGATGCCAGAAGAGTTTATTGCTGATTTGCATAACATGGTCAAACAAGAATACCCTGGCGCATTTTCTGCTGGTTGGCAGCAGGGTTATGACATGTATTTACAAGCTCGTCAGCATCGCTTGCAACACTACGAAACGCCCACTGTGCCTTACAATGTCTCTGAATACGGTGATTGGGAATATTACGCGCAAAATGCCGGTTTAAATCAGGATAGTTGGGCTGATTTGAAAGAAGATGAACGCACTAGTCGCCAGTTATTAAGCAGCGGCGAAGCTCGTTTATTACAGCAAGCGCGCAATATTCAAGAAGCACACAACGACAACCTCAGCACCCCGGCTTATGCTGATGGTTATTGGGTGATGTTTGATTATAACCGTGGTTATGCCGACGACTTAGAAGCCTCGGGCATTATGAGTTTGTATCGTTTGCCTAAATACAGTTATTACTTTTTCCAGAGTCAGCGTGATCCTGCCTTAACATCGGACAAATTCGATGCAGGCCCTATGGTTAAAATCGCTAGCGAATGGACGGCGGATTCAAGCCCACAAGTACGTGTATTCAGCAACGCTCAGCAAGTAGAGTTGTGGTTAAATGGCCAGCTAATTGGCCGTCAACAACCTAGCATTAATGCATTATCAGAGAACTTAAGCCATCCACCTGTTGAGTTTGACCTTGGTAAATTTAGAGCAGGTGAACTGTCGGCTAAAGCCTTTATCGATGGGGTTGAAGTGGCTAGCGATAAAGTTATTACACCGGGTGAAATAAGCCAAATCAGTCTGCGTATTGATAGCAGCGGTGTAGCACCAGCAGCTGGAGAAAACGATGTGCTATTTGTTTATGCTCAGTTACAGGATGCAGTAGGAAATCCTGTACCGGTTAACGGTCAACAAATTGATTTTGCAGTGAAGGGTGATATTGAAATCATGAACCCTGAAGCTGTGTTTACTGAACAAGGTACTGGGGCTGTGTTAGTGCGTATTGGCAGTACTTTGCAGGGAGCCAGTATTACTGCTCGTACCGGCAATTCGGCTATTGTTAGCTCTGAGCTTAAACTACAGTAATAAATATAAGGCTTTGCTAATGAAGATTAAACAGGGTTTTTATGGACTTGTATTGCTGTGCTGTTTTGCCGGTAATACCGTGCTGGCAACTCAATTACAAAAGCAGTTGCCTGCCGATGCCCACGTAGTTGATGGCGTGCTACGTTACAGCAACGGCAGTCAACAAGGTCAAGAAGTGGCCTTGTTTGGAGTGAACTATGCAGTGCCATTTGCCTACAGTTATCGAGCCTTAAAAAAACGTGGTATTGATCACAAAACCGCCATTGATATGGATGTGGATCACATCGCCAGACTGGGTTTAGATGCGTATCGAGTACATATCTGGGACAGGCAAATCAGTGATCAGCAAGGCAACTTGCTGGTTAACGAACATCTACAGCTGTTTGATTATCTATTAGCCAAATTGGCTGAGCATGGGATTCGGGTGATCATTACTCCCATTGCTTGGTGGGGCAGTGGTTATCCTGAGCCTGATCCCGATGAACCGGGTTTTGCGTCTTTCTATAGTAAAGGCGATATGAACCACAATGCTCGGGCCATCACAGCCCAGCACAACTACCTTAAGCAGTTTTTCACCCATATTAACTCTTACACTGGATTAAGTTACGGCCAAGATCCTAATGTAATAGCGATAGAGTTATTTAACGAACCACGTCACGAAGATAGCCTAAAAAACAATGAAGTTTATATTGAGGGACTTGTTAAGGTCGTACGCGATCTGGGTATTACTAAACCGCTGTTTTATAACATTAGTGAGCAGGGTAATAACCCTAAATTTGCCGCCAGACTTTGTTCAACTTCGATAGATGGGGTGGCTTATCAGTGGTATCCAACTGGCTTAGTTAAAAACTCCCAATTAACCTCGAATATGTTAAGCAGTGTGGCTCATTATACTAATCCGTTTTCAGAGATTGCGGCGTGTCAAACCAAGGCCAGAATGATCTATGAATTTGATGCAGCAGATACTGCCAAATCGGTAATGTACCCCGCTATGGCACGCAGTTTTAAAGAGGCTGGTTTTCAATGGGCAACTCAGTTTGCTTACGACCCAGCGGCCATTGCCGATACTAATTCCGACTACAATACCCACTATTTAAACCTGCTTTACACTCCAGCCAAGGCCATTAGTTTTATGATCGCGGCAGAGGTGTTCAGGCAAGTGCCACTTTTACAACAACAGGCTGATTACCCTGCAAGCAACAATTTTACTGCTGGCAGCAGTCAGGTGAGTGTGGATTATCAGCAGGATTTGAGTGTTCTTAACAGCCCAGAGCAATTTTTGTATTCCAACTCGACTCAAAACAAGCCTTTAAACAGTAAACAACTTAAAAAAATTGCCGGTGTGGGTTCGTCGCCAGTGGTGAGTTACCAAGGTAGCGGCGCCTATTTTCTGGATAAAATCAGTGAGGGTAACTGGCGTTTAGAAGTGTATCCCGATGTGTTGCAGCTACAAGATCCTTATCAAAGTGCTAGTTTGAAACGTGAAGTGGGACGTTTATATGCCCGTTCTCATACTCTTAAACTGGCCCTCGCCGATTTGGGTAAAAACTATGTTATTCAGGGGCTAAACCAAGGTAATAATTTAATAATTCAGGCTGATAAAGGCAGTGTTACTGTCAATCCCGGCGTGTATTTATTGTCCCGTCATAAACCACAGAAATCATTATTAAATGCTATCGACAGGGTCTTTTTAGTACCTCAGTTGGCCAAACCTGCGCTGACCATCAGTCATCAAAATCAGCGGGAAATCAGTGTAAATGATAATTTTAAGTTTAAGCTGCAAGTGGGTAGTGAACAACAGCCCGATAAGGTCGAATTAGCCATCCGTTATCGAGGGCATAAAAATTTCAGTCTTTTAACCATGCACGAGACTGGCGCGAATCATTATGCAGTGAGTTTGCCCCACAATAAGCCAGAATGGTCTGCTGCTGGGCAACTGGAATACGTTTTTGTGATTACTGAAAAGAGCCAGAACACTACCTTTCCCGGAGGTATACAAGGTTCGCCTGATGAATGGGATTTTGTTGCCTCGCAAGCTTACTGGCAGACTGAGTTACGACCCGCTGGCGCACCAGTCACGGTGTTTGATGCTTTGTTAGATAGCCACAACTTAATTTACCCCAACAGTGCCAAATCTAAGTGGGAGTACGTTATCGGACAACAGGGACAGGGCGCGGCTTTACGTTTGTCGCAGATGGATTTATCTGTTGCACAAAATCCGTTGCTACGCATGACGCTGGCGGCGGATAATCAGTTATTACAAGGGGATCTTAGTCAATACAATACGCTAGCCATAAAACTGCGGGCAGTGCAGCAAACGGAGCATCTACAGTTTAGTTTATTGGATGCTGATGGTCTGGCTCGGGGGATGGAACTGGATGTTACTACAGAGTGGCAATATTTGTTATTGCCTTTGTCAGCCTTTAAAGCCACCGATACACTGTTTCCCCAAAGCTATCCGATGTTTATGCCTGCCTCTTATCCCGCTAACAACAAAGCGGAAAATACCTCTTGGCTTAAACAGCTAAATCAACTACAAGGATTGCAGTTTGTCTTTGCGGGACAGAAATACGATAAGCCAAGTGGCTGGCATGCTATTGATATAGCCGAGGTTAAACTGCTTAAACGCTAAAAGCTGCTGCGGGCGCTGAGCCGCGAGTCGCGAGCTAAAGTAAAACAGCTTCGAGCGTCGTAAGCTCGTGGCTACCGCTAAGATAAAGCAAAGCGCTATTACGCTGCTTTGCAACTCATTACTCGCTGCTTGTCACTAAAAGGAGGGGATTTGCCCCAGCACATAGCAAACAAACAAAAGTGGAGTTTAGGCGCAGGCTTTTTTGCTACTTCGTTTGTTAATCAAAGCCTGATGGTGCTGGCTATTCCCTTTTATCAAATGACCCTAGGGATCGATCCTTTTTTACTCAGTATAGTTTTGATCCTGCCATTTTTATTGGCGTCCTTGCTTAATCCATGGGTGGGGCATCTAAGCGACCAATACCACAGTCGCTTTGGACGACGGCGTCCTTTTATTTTTGTGTCTGCGTGGATTTGTGGTTTATTGTACGGCCTAGTATGGATGGTACCAGAGCATTGGTCGGCGCACAGTCAGTTAGCGTATTTTGCGCTGACGTCCTTACTACTTTACTGCGGCTACGTATTTTTAAATGTACCCATGACCTGCCTATCTTTTGAAATAAGCCGGGATCCACAAAATCGTTTAGCTCTAATGGGCTTTACCACTTACTTCGTTAAACTCGGTACTTTGTTGTATCAATGGTTATTTCCACTGGCACAACTGGCGCTATTTTCTTCGGTATTTTTTGGCATTAAAGTGGTTGGCTGGGGTGTGGGCATAGGGGTGATTGCCTTATTGGGTATGTTGCCAGCGATTTTTTGCCAAGAACAAGCGTTTGTCAGACAGCCCTCAAGCCGCATAAGACTTAGAGACAGTGTCGAATTACTTAAACACAATAAAACCTTGAGTATTATTTTACTGGTGTGTGTTTTGCAATTGGGTGGCAGTGCTTTTAGTGCCAGCATGGATTATTACCTACTGGTTTATTATGTACATGGCGGCGATTTAATTCTGGGTTCAATTGATAAAGGCTGGTTATCAACGGCTTATACTCTGTTGGGTATGTTTGCCATTCCCTTGTTGCTCAGATGGTCTACTCGAGCAGGCAAAATCAAGGTGCTGCGAGGGGTCTTGTTGCTAACTGCCTTAGGTGGCTTGGTTAAGTGGTTTTTGTTTGTACCGGGTATTGGTCTGTGGATAGTATTTGATGCCTTATTATGTACGCTGATTTGGAGTGCCATGAGTACCGTGATACCGGCCATTATTGCCGATACGAGTGACCAACATAGCCAGCGAACTGGGCAGCATTCAGAAGGACGATTTGTTGCACTATTTACCTTAGTTGCAAATTTGAGTGCTGGGCTGGCAATATTACTTGCTGGCTTGAGTTTAAATCTAAGTGGTTTTGATGCGGATTTAGGCAGCCATCAATCATCCGACAGTTTAACTATTATGCGCCTAATCTTGGCTGGTGGGACCTTTACGTTTAGCATATTGGCGTGGGCACTGATACGCTATCAGATAGATGAAAATAATAAATAAAAGAGAATG
The DNA here is from genome assembly GCF_001565895.1 of Paraglaciecola hydrolytica. Lineage (GTDB taxonomy): Bacteria > Pseudomonadota > Gammaproteobacteria > Enterobacterales > Alteromonadaceae > Paraglaciecola > Paraglaciecola hydrolytica. The sequence goes on along the minus strand of NZ_LSNE01000003.1, from coordinate 197,251 downwards.
ACTACAATGGTGACAATTAAGGATGTGGCGCGCATAGCTGGAGTTTCAACTGCCACAGTATCTAGGGTGATCCATGATGGTGCTCAAGTCGGTCCAGTTTGTCGTGCACGGGTGAAAAAAGTCATTGCAGAGTTAGGCTATCGGCCCAACAGTAATGCTCAGGCTTTAGTGGGTAAAACCAGTCGTACTATCGGTGTGGTTACACCTAAGTTATCCATGTCATTTTTTGGCACCTTAGCCTGTGGTGTGGAAAAATCCGCACGAGAAAATAACTATAAACTATTAATGGCTAACTCACTGTATGAGACAAAATCTGAACTTGATGCACTCAATTCTCTGCGTGAACATAACTGTCATAGCATCATACTGCACAGTGATTATTCGGATCATAAAACCCTGACCAAACTGGCCAATGACATCCCAGGTTTGGTATTGATTAATCGTTATATTCCTAAAATCGCTAATCGTTGTGTGTGGCTCGATAATGTACAAGGCGCAGAACAAGCTGCTCAATATTTGTTGGATAAGGGCCACCGTAAATTTGCCGTCGTCACCAGTATTTATCGTAATGGCGACCCTGAACTCAGGGTGCAAGGTACTCGACAAGCCTTAGAGCGAGCAGGAATCGACTTACCCAATACCGCGATTGAAGAATCCACGGCCAATATCGAAGGGGGTGAGCAAGCTGTTAATGCTTTATTGGCTAAAGGCTGTAAGTTTACCGCCATCTTAGCCTATAACGATTTAATGGCAATTGGTGCTATCCACGCCTTGTTTGCTGCAGGTTTACGGGTACCTCAAGATGTTTCGGTGATTGGTTTTGATGATTTACCCTTAGCTCGGGCATGCCGTCCTAGACTAACTACTATGCATTATCCGGTGGAAGAAATGGCCAACTATGCTTCTAATCTGGCAATTGAACTCAATGAGCCGAATAAAAAGATCGGTAGTCGTACTCATTTATTTTTAGCTGAATTAGTAGAGCGAGACTCTGTTGCACCGCCGCCAGAAGGTTAGTATATTCACCTGACTGCTGAAAGGGTAAATAAAGATTGGCAGTATTAAGTTAGTTATTACTAGCGTTGGCTGTTCATAAAACAAGGGAAAGATTTTGAGTGCATTGTTTACTTCAGTTCAATTTGCTGACAGGGTTTCCGAACAAAGTCTGACAGAACTCCTTAGTGCTACCATTCAAACTAATCCAGCAGCCTTGATGCTGCACTGTGCCGATGATGTTTCATTAGATTTAGCCTTGATTGAAGCGTTTTTACAGTCTCAACATATTCCTATTTTTGGTGGGATCTTTCCGGGTTTGTTGTTTGCTGGTGAGGTTAAAAATACGGGGGTGTTACTGGCAGGCGTAAGCCAAAACGTGCATATCGAGTTGCTCAGTAATTTAAGTACCCTAAGTTCTCCCAAATTTACATTAACACCACAACTGTTGAGTTGTCCCTCGATGATGGTGCTGGTGGATGGTCTGGCACGTAATATTGATCCCTGTCTGCAACATCTGTTTAATCAGGTTGGCCACTCTATACGAGTTGTTGGTGGTGGTGCAGGCTCATTGAGTTTTAAACAAAAACCTTGTTTGTTTACTAATCAGGGGCTCAGTCAAGATGCCATGTTGCTGGTAGGCATGAGTAATCAGCTAGAACTCGCCATAGCCCACGGTTGGCAGAAATTAGCCGGTCCTTATTTGGCTAATCAAGTTGATGGTAATGTTGTTGAACAACTGAATTTTCAGCCTGCACTGGAAGTTTATCAGCAAGTCATTGAGCATCACAGCGGGTTAAAATTTAGCGAACATGAGTTTTTTGCTATCGCCAAAACCTATCCTTTTGGCATCGAACGTTTAGATGATGATGTGCTGGTGCGTGACCCTATCACCTGCGAACAAAACCATATGGTGTGTGTCGGTAAAATTCCTGACAATACCATGTTATATATCTTACATGGCGAGGCCGATAATCTGATTAGTGCCTCGGTAAATGCGGTACAAGAGGTGTTGAGCGAATATTCTGCTAGCCATACTTTTTATGATGGTTTTTTGTTTGACTGTATTAGTCGGCAGTTGTTTCTAGAGGACAGATTTGTCGAAGAATTACAGGGGATAAGCAGCACAGTAAACGAAAATCAGGCGATTATTGGGGTACTGGTGTTGGGTGAAATCGCCTCAGGTGCGGCAGGCTCGATTAATTTTCATAATAAAACCGCAGTAACGGTGCTCAGTTGCAAGCAGTCTAAGACAACTGGTACTAAAGCTATCACTGGCTTACAGAGTAACTGATATGGATCAAAACAACCGTACTCTGCAACTTGTTTCCATTCAACATGAACTGGCCATGAGCATTGGTTTGGATTTAAACCTAGCGGTGATGCTAGAAGTTTTTATAGGGCGCATGCAACAGCGTTTAAGTTTGAGCGCTATTCAGATGTTTATCCGTAATCCTGACATCAGCCTTACCCATAATATCGACAAGGCCTATTTAAGCTCTCCGCAGACCTTGAGTGACAGTGACGAGCAACATTGGCTAAATCAGCAAATTGCCCAGTTTTATGTGATGCCCGAGCAAAATATTAGTGCATTGCAGTATGAAAAAAAGCATTGGTATTTGTTACGGATTACGGATGTGGGCGTAGTGGCTGCACAACGTAAACAAGTCGCGATAGAAAACATGGTATTGCAGGCATTAAGGCCTTTGCTCAGCCGTTTGGCGCTTAGTTGTCAGGCCTGTATCGAACATCAGTTTTTGCTTGATGAAATTAAAAACCGCAAAAAAGTCGAACAGCAGCTTATCGAACAAACGTATATTGATCATCTGACCGGTTTACCTAACCGTAAAATGTTTAACTTAAGTCTTGAAAAAAATGTAGCCAAGGCACTGCGTGAACATAGTTGCGGCGCGGTGTTATATATTGATGTGGATCGTTTTAAGTTGGTTAATGACACGCTAGGCCACGGCGTGGGAGATGAATTACTCATTAGCGTCGCTAATTTGTTGAAAAGTTGCGTGCGTAATGGTGATGCATTGGCGCGGGTAGGTGGTGATGAATTTATTATGACCCTTTCACAGCTAGGTGAAAGCGCCGCCGAGGTAGAAACTACCGTCAGCCGCATAGCGCAAAAAATGTTACGTATGACAGCGACTCCGCTAGAACTTAAACATTGCTCTGTTAATGTTTCATTGAGTATAGGTATCTGTGTATTTCCGGTTTTTACCAATAACCAGCATTTAAACTTAAAACAACATTGTAATGCGGCAGTTAAAAATGCTGATATCGCTATGTATCAAGTTAAACGCAATACTCGCAACAATTATGCGTTTTATCGCCATGAGCTACAGGTGCTGTCGGATAAACGCATAAATATTGAAAAACACCTGCATATTGCCCTGCGTGAACAACAGTTTTCACTCCACTATCAACCTTTGGTTAATAAATCTGGGCAGATTATCGCCGCTGAAGCGTTGATACGTTGGCACAGCCCTGATCTTGGTTGGGTGAGTCCAGCTGACTTTATTCCTATCGCCGAAGAATCAGGTTTGATTGTCGATATTAGCCAATGGGTAGTGAACAAGGCCTGTGGTTTGATTGCAGAATTGACTCAGAAAAACGTTTTTTCGGCGTTAAAGTATTTGAGTATTAACATTAGCCCTCGCTATTTCAGTCAAACAAATTTTGTCGCCAAGTTGAATAAAGCAGTGGTTGAACATCAAATCGAGCCTACCCATCTGCGCCTTGAAATCACTGAAGGAGTGGCCTTGGTTAATATTGACAATGCCATCCATACCATGCAAGTTTTGCGTGAACAGGGTTTGTATTTTATGTTGGATGATTTTGGCAATGGTTATTCATCGCTTTCTTATCTGCATAAACTGCCTTTACAGGCAGTGAAGATTGATCGTAGTTTTATTACCGATATTCATTTGTCTTCCAATAATCGTGTAATAGTGAATGCGATGATCGATATCAGCAGTCATTTTTCCTTGGAATGTATTATTGAAGGGGTCGAGAATCAGGCCGAAGCCGATTATTTTCGTGATAAAGCTATCGCTGCTATTCAAGGGTTTCATTTTTACCGCCCCTTGCCAGAAGCCGATTTTGTACGTTTAGTGTTAACAAATCACTGAGTTATTTGAATATTTTTCAGTATTAAGAGAGTGTGTATATGCACGCGGTTCCCCAGCAAGTTATTAACTTTTTAGCCACTTCGGCACCTTTTGACAAACTTAAGCCGCAGCAGCTTACGGCGCTGGCTACGAGCTGCTCAGTATTATATTTAACTGCCCAAAATGCCTCCACCTTGCTAAAGGATAATCTAAGCAGTTTATTTCTGATCCAGTCAGGTCAGTTTAGTTTGCAAGAGCCGGATGGCAGTGTGAGCCATCTGAGTGACGGTGATTATTTTGGTCATTTGGTGGCTAAACAACAGGCTTTTAACCCTGAATTTTTGACGGTAAATCATCCCGGTCTGGTCTATGTCATTCCCAGTGAAGCGCTAGCTAACAATTTACAACTTATACCGGAGTTGCAGTTATTTTTTAGCGCTTACAAAGAACAAACCCTGCACAACCAAGCTATTGACGATTCAAACTCTATTTGGCTGCATAAACCTTTAGCAGAAGTCTTGAGCGAAAAATTGGTTAGTGCCAGGCAAGACACGCCGATTTTATTGGCTGTGCAATTGATGGCGCAGCAACAAGTCTCGACCTTGATGATCACCGATTTTATCGATGACGAAGAACAACTGGTAGGCATTATGACCGACCGAGATATTCGTAACCGCGTGGTGGCTGCCCAGGTTGATATGCAAGAGCCCGTTGCAAAAGTCATGACAGCCAATCCTTGTTACATCGAAAAACAACATACGCTTTTTGACGCTTTATGTTTGATGACGGAAATGAATATTCATCATTTGCCCATAGTCGAAAGCAATAAATTGCTGCCCATTGGTTTGGTCACCGCCACCGACATGCTGCGTTATCAAAGGGCTAACGTACTGTTTATTATTGGCGAGTTGATGAAGGCACAAAGCCTGTATGAGTTAACCCGTCTGTCGTGGCAATTACCTCAGTATTTTTCTACCCATGCTAAACGTCTGGGGGATTTTGATGTGGCGGGCAAAATTCTGTCGCAAGCTACCGATATCATGACCCGCAAATTAATCGACTTTTTCCAAATCAAACATGGTATGCCACCTTTTGATTATTGTTGGCTGGTTTATGGCTCGCAGGCGCGAGAAGACCAAACCATGGGTTCTGATCAAGATAACGGTTTGTTATTGGCCAGGATACCCGATGAAACAGAGGCTGAGTATTTTGCCTTGATGTCGGACTATGTGTGTAAGGGCCTCAATAAATGTGGCATTGCTTCATGCACAGGCAACATCATGGCGAGCAATCCAGAATTACGTTTGTCCCTCGAACAAGCGATTAGTGAGGCCCATACTTGGATTGATTCACCCACACCTAAAGCTTTGTTAAGTTTTAATATTTTTCTGGATGTGCGCCCCGTTGCAGGCAACATCAATCTGTTTAAGCAACTGCATCAGGCACGCAGCCCTTTGTTTAATCAAAGCCGCTTTTTAGCCTTATTGGCACGGCAAGTGGGTGACTTGAGTGTGCCTTTGTCGATGTTCAAACGTTTTACCTATGACAAAGGTACCGCCGATGCCATCAATCTTAAAAAGTACGCCTTAAATATTATTAACTCTCTTGTGCGAATTTATGCCTTATCAGCCCAATTGAGTATGCCCAGCACCTTAAGCCGTTTGGCTAATCTACCCAGTGAGGACAGTTTAACTAAACGCGATGCGGATAATTTGCGGGATATCTGGTTATTCTTAAATCGTTTACGTTGGCGTCATCAGGTTAGTAATAAAGTCACTAATAACAGCATATTAATTAAAGACTTATCCGCTATTGAAAAACATCAGTTAAAAGCGGCTTTTCAGGCCATTCAGGTGGCACAGCAAGGTGCCTTGATGAAATTTTGTGGAGAAATGAGTTAAGTGAATTGGTGGCATAAAAGTAAAAAGTTTTTGGGTGTCAGTGCGGGAATACCTGAAAAATGGAAAAACCAACATTGGCAGGATGTGCCGCTGTTAGCCATTGATTTAGAGTTAACCTCGCTGGATACCTCTGTTGCTGCTATTACCTCCATTGGTTGGGTAAGTGGCATCAACGGCCAAACTGATCTCACTAGTGCTTTTTATCAGGTGATTAACACTGCCGAAGATTTGCAACAAAGCCCAGTGATCCATGGTTTAACTGCCGAACATATCGCCCAAGGTGATGCACTAGCGCCAGCTCTACAAAAATTGGCAACCATGTTGCACTCGCATATTTGGGTATTTCATCATGCGCCCCTCGATACCCAAGTGTTATCGCGGGATATGCGGCTGCTCGATATTCCACTGGATGGCATGCTCAGCTTGGATACCCTGTGCTTGGAAAAATACATCTTAAACCGTGCCCAAGCGGTATTCAGTCGAGATAGTGTGGTACTCAGCGATTGTTGCCGGCGTTACGGATTCCCGCCAGCGCCAGCGCATAACGCCTTGGATGATGCCATGGCAACTCTGCAACTGGCCTTTGCCCAGCTTAATGCTTTAAAGGTATTCCCACATAAAGTGTCGGATTTAAGCCATTGTCGCAGTTTGCAGGTTTATTAGGGCTTATTATTAGTCTCTAAGGCGCAAACGCCCAAGGTGCAATAAACACCGATACCAACGTTACCAGCACTATGCCCAGCAGATTTAACAAGAATCCGGCTTTAGCCATTTGTGGAATGCTTATATAGCCCGACGAATACACTATGGCATTGGGCGGTGTGGCTACAGGTAGCATAAAGGCGCAACTCGCTGCGAGTGTTACCGGTACTGTCAGGCTGATAGGCGCACCCCCAATTTGCAGAGCGATGGCTGCTACCACGGGTAAAAATGTTGCTGTAGTGGCCAAGTTGCTGGTCATTTCCGTTAGAAAAATTACCATGGCGGTGGCACAAACGATCAAGACAATCAAACCGAGCGTATTGAGCTGCACTAAACTCTGGCCTAACCAAGAGGCTAAACCAGAGCTTGAAACTGCCGCTGCCAAACTTAAGCCGCCGCCAAACAATAACAATATGCCCCAAGGTATTTCCTGCATATC
>NZ_LSNE01000003.1:160345-189944 GCF_001565895.1 Paraglaciecola hydrolytica | reverse complement strand
GGGTTTGTTTGCCCCCCGCCGGTACAACAAACACTGCCACAGCTGCCAACATAGCAATTCCCGCATCAGAAATACCCGTGAGACTAAACCAGTCTTCTAATAAGGGGCGAGTCATCCAGGCCAGTGCGACCAACAAAAAGATGCTACCGACTCGTTTTTCGGCCTTGCTTGCTGAGCCAAGTTGTTTTTGTTGCTCAAGTAAACGTTTTTTAGCTTCTTGGGGGGTACGAAAGTTGACTGGAAATACCACCTTAGTTAATACCCAGAAACACAGGGGCAACATCACCACTGCTAATGGTAAGCCCACTAACATCCACTGGGCAAAACCTATTTGTAAGCCATAGGTATCATTCATAAAACCAGCCAAAAAGGCATTAGGCGGCGTGCCAACTAAGGTCACCATGCCGCCGATAGTCGCTGCATAAGCGATACCCAAGAGTAAGGCTAAATTAAAGTGTTTGGTTTCCTGCCCCGACATAGTTTGCTCGCCTTTATTCAGTGTACTGATGATGGACAAAGCAATAGGTAACAACATCATAGTGGTCGAGGTATTGGTCATCCACATACTGAGTACTGCGCTGACCAGCATAAAACCCCAGATAATAGATTTAGCGCCAGTATTAGCATAACCGAGAATGAAATAAGCGATACGTCGATGTAAACCACTTTTTTGTAAGGCGGCAGCCAGAATAAATCCACCCAAAAATAGGTAAATCGTGGGGTTAGCATAGGGTGCTGAGGCACTTTTAATGTCGAGTATGTCTAAGGGCGCAAACAGCGCCAAAGGTAACAACGCAGTAGCGGCTACAGGCACGGCTTCGGTCGCCCACCAAATTGCCATCCAAATCCCCATCGCTGCGGTTGCCCAGCCAACATAGCCCAAACTAGCTGGTGGCGGGACTAACACCATCAGCAAGGCAATTAGCGGACCGGCTATTAAACTGATCCGTTGCACCGGCGTTTTACCGCTAGGTTGTTCAGCGTCACCTAATGGATTTTGCGCCTGCGGAGTGCTCGAATTTTGGGTATTCATAACGACTGGCCTTGTTTGTTAACGGAGAAGCATTTTCTGACTTTTGCCCTGTGCCGATTTTTGTTCGTGATTGTGTTCTCGGGCGACCACTAACGATTGTTAAGCACAAATAAAGTATTTAACGGTAGTAACAGCGCTTAAATATTCATAGTGCTGATATACTATTGGGCGTTTGCATAACTAGCAACATGACGTTTGTTTCAAAGGCAGTTTTAAAGCCAATACTAAGGAGAATAACGTGAGACGCATAGTGGTAGTTGGCGGTGGAGCAGGTGGTTTAGAATTAGTTGCCAAGCTCAGTAAATTTGCCAGAAAGCGTGAATTAATAGAAGTGGTATTAGTGGATAAACAGCGCACCCATGTGTGGAAACCTCTGTTACATGAAGTCGCGGCTGGAGTCATCGATAAAAACTCTGACGGTGTGGACTATCGTATTCACGCTAGTAGCCATCATTATGAATTCCAGCAGGGGGAAATGATTGATCTTGATCTTAAAGCTAAACAGCTGACGCTGGCCCAGCTGTTAGATGAAGAGGGTGAACAAATATTGCCACAACGTGTACTGACTTATGATGATTTAGTGATGGCACTTGGCAGTGTCAGTAATGATTTTAATACCCCAGGTGTGCGTGAACATAGTTACTTTCTTGATTCATTGTCACAGGCTGAACAGTTTCACCGCGCCTTAATCAATCAGTTTTTACGTATTAATTATGTCAGCGAAAATCAAACTCCGCTTAAAGTCAGTATTGTTGGTGGTGGCGCAACGGGTACTGAGCTGGCGGCTCAGCTTCATCATGTTGCCAATTTAGCTAATTCCTATGGCATGACGGCTTTGTCGGCTAAACGTTTGCAGCTTACCATTATTGAAGCTGGCCCTAGAATATTGCCAGCTTTGCCTGAGCGTATAGCAGCATCAGCCAAACATGCCTTGCAAAAAATTGGTGTGCAGGTACTGGAGAACACCCGTGTCATACGCGCTGAAAAAAGCGGTTTTGTCACTCAGGATGATAGCTTAATCGAAGCGGATTTAATGGTGTGGGCGGCGGGCATTAAAGCGCCTGATATCGTTAAAACCTGGGGGTTTGATACCAATAGATTGCAACAAATTATGGTAAATCAGCAGTTGCAAAGTAGTGTTGATCACCATGTTTATGTCTTGGGAGACTGTTGTGCTTGTGCCCAACCTGACGGTAGTTGGGTGCCACCCAGAGCTCAATCAGCTCATCAAATGGCAGCGGTGGTTTATCATAATTTATTGGCAACGGTGACAGGTAAGCCCTTAAAATCCTATGTTTATAATGATTACGGTTCACTGGTGCATTTGAGTAAATACAGTACGGTTGGCAGTTTGATGGGTAATTTATCTAACAGTAGTATGTTTGTTGAGGGGCACTTAGCGCGCTTTGTGTATAACTCGCTGTATAGCATGCATCAATTTGCGGTACATGGTTATATCAAAGGTGCGGTGGGCATGTTAAGCCGTCAGGTGAGTAAGTTTGTTGGTAGTAAGCTTAAGTTGCACTAATGGTTTTTTTCTTGTTAAAAAAGGCCACATGCCCACGGCCTTTTTCTTTAACTTGATACATGGTGTTGTCGGCGTTTACCATGAGCTCATGCAGTACTTTGCCATCATTAGGGCCAATCACAATGCCAATGCTGGCGCCGATTTCACATTGTTCGTATTCGCTGATTTTGATTGGCACTAAGATATCTTGCAACATGCCTTCGGCTTGTATGGCAGACAGGTTTTGATCAAAATGATCAATTTGTCTCGCGACGACAAATTCATCACCGCCCCAACGGATACAAATATCAGTGGATAAACAAAAACGACTTTTGATGCGCCGGGCTATTTCAATTAATACTTTATCGCCAGCTTCATGACCAAAGGTATCATTAACGGGTTTAAATTTGTCTAAATCAATCATCATTAATACCAGATGATGTTTGCTTTTCATGCTATCAAACAAGGCCTTATGCAGTTTTTTCTCACCGGCCCGGCGATTGAGTAAATGAGTTAAGGGATCATGATCGGCTTCAAAGCGGGTTTGAAACTCCCTTTCGGCACGCTCAGTCACGTCATGTAAAATCACTTCAATTAAACAACCTTGTTCATCTCTTTGGTTATTACGTTGGTCAGTTAATTTTGCAAACAAACAATGCATCCATTTTGTGGTTGCGCCGACGGTACATTCGATATCAAGGGTAATCTGCGTTAAACCATCTTCTTTGCGTATTTCACTTAACAGTTCTTCCAGTTTTTCGACGTTATTGAGGAGTAATGGAAAGTCTAAGGTCGCCATGTCATCTTTACCAGTAATAGTAAAATAGCCGGCAAAGGCAGGATTAAAAGTGGTGATTTTATTATCTTCGTTGAGCAAACATATACCTGCACTGGCTTGTTCAAAAATGAGCCTGAACTTCGCTTCCAGTGCTTGCGTTTTTTCTCTTAGTTCACGTTCATTGCTGATGGTGAGATGTAACTCGTGCATCAGGGAGTTTATGCCTATAGCAAGTTTGCCAATCTCGTCACGTGCTCCTTGTTTTAAGGTTAACATGCGCATGGTTTGTGGTGCGCTGGGATCGATAGAGGCAAAGCTGTCAGTCAAACTTTGAATAGGTTGGGCTAGGCGCCGGTGAACCATCAATGAGACAAAAAAGGCGATAACAATAGAATGGAGCAACATCAGCAGCACTTCTTTTTGAGTGCTTTGCTGGGCTTGTTGCTGAATATATTGATCGTCGGGATAAAGATTTAAACTGCCGACCTGACTATCAGCAATAAAAGGATGCATGAGTTTAATTGAGATACGTTCAGCTTGATTATTAATGTCGCCTTGGGCAATCACCATATTGGCTTCGCCGGTTAAGCTAACACCTTTAACTAAGTCGTTACTGAGCAAACCATTAACAATTTCCTGGCCGAGCTCGCGGTCTGATAAGTAGGCAGATATAGCGGCAGTCTTTTCCAGTGTTTGGGCTAACTGCCTAACCAACATATAGTTGGTGGCTTTTTTTTCATCCAGTCCGGAAAAATAAGAAACCGTTGATGTGGCAAGTGAGACAAGTACCGCAATTAAGGCAATGGAAATGGCGACACGGACGTAAAGTTTTTGACTAATTTTCATTTAAGCGATAAACCACTTTGACAGCATCAGTGAGTTCAGATTCCGGTATGTAAGCGATAGAAAACTCCGATATTTTGATTTTCTTTAAAGCGTCATCAACTGATTCTACCGCTTCTGGTGGTTTCGCCCGTCCTGAAAACAGCAACCTAGCCCAGTAAGCATTAATTTTTCGTTCGTCCTGATTAACTAATTTAAGGTAGAAATCATTTTTTAAGCTTGATTGGGCAGGTAAGTCTAGTGGCTGAGCATTTGCACCATTTGGAAATGTCAGATAACGGCCCATATAAATATCAATGACTTCCCTTTTTGAAAGAGTTTTGATGTCATTTTCTTTATTAACCACCACGACCAGATCTGAGCTCGCCGCATTTGAGCTCAAAACAAGTAAACAGCACAATAATAGTAGTCGTAATATCATAATCAAAATACCACGCTGCCACTGAGACTAAACAGGTTAATCTGGTGTTTGCTCGCCACATCAGTCTGGGCAGCCATATCCCATAATCCACCACCTATGGGTTGAAGAACAAAATGATCAATTTGAGCTTTAATCACTAGGTTATTAGAGAAATACCATTTTGCGCCAATATTAAAGGAATACTGGTCAACAATGGCTCTTTTGCTGGCTATATCTGTACCTTCTACCAATTGTAGAGTGGCCAATCTGATCTCTTCTGGCAAATACGATGGTAATTCAGGGGGGGCGACCTGAGGTTTAGCATTTTTATTTTTTGCTACCGATAAACTTGCAAAATAAGTCAGCTCGCCTATTCGGTAACCCAAACTAACATAGCCTGTGTAGTTAGACGGTGATATTAACCAATCAGAATTTACAGTGCCTATTTCTGCTTGAAATAGCCAATCAAAATTATCGTAGGCCAAACCTAATGCGCTATAGTTTATATTTTTATTCTTAGCATCAAAGCCTTGAGCATAGTCTGCAGCCTGAGACCACAATGAAGGGGGGATTGCGTTTAAAGCATTAATTAAACTGCTAAATTGATCCGACTTAAATTCTCGGATATCCGCTTTTGATGTGGATGCACGGAAAGTCCATGCGTCCTTAACATAGGTTGTACTAAGAGTAAGTATATTATTGAATTTAATCGAAAAATCTTGGTTTAAAGCACCAAGTTTAGGTTCGGTTTGTGCGGCAGCCAACTTGACTCTTAAATAACCTTCATTCACATCACTACTATATTCAACGTCGAAACCATCATAATGACTCACCGTTGATGCAAAGGCATAGTGCTCGTGAGGGGGTCTAGCCCATAAATAAGCGTAACCAACAGAGGGGTATTCAGATAGCAAATACATATCACTATTGATTCTCCCCCCGCGAACTGACCAATTTCTGTTTGGGCGATAACGTACAAAAGCAAGTTCAAGGTAGTTACTAAAGTCTTTGATTTCACGATCTTGAAGTACAACCTGAACCACTGAATCCCACTCTTGGGCAAGACTAATATTAACTTGTCCACCTAAGATAGAATCTCGATCAATAGACCAGCCAGCTTTTTCGTCGTTTAGATAATTAGAACGAAAATCAATATCAGGATCGTCGCTATAACTTACCGCTAATGAAGCAAAACCACTAAATTCCACGGCAAACTCATCAGCTTGTGTCCAAGTTGAAAAACAACCCAGAATGACTGTAAAAATTCGAATGCAACGATACACCATAGTTCGCCCTATTTATGCCAATGTGTTCATGTAATCAAATGATGCAAACAACAGTAATCCCTTTTACCCTACACAAACTATAGTAGTTTAATTTGTGCAGTTGACAAATAAGCAATTTGTTCATTCTAAACAGTAAATTGTATCAGTGTAATGAAAAATGCACTGGTACAACCGACGGTGAGCAGTCCGGCAGTATACTATAATGCACTGATTTTGCAGGCATAAATTGTCGCTTAAAACAGCAATAAAAGTTGTTAAATTTTAAGGACTTATTTATGAGTAATATTATGCTCGAGAGGGCTTTGTAAGCGTGAAAAGACAAAATCGACCATCTGACTTTGCAATTCAAGATGGTTAACACCAAAATTGTCAGTACTGCGTTCAGCTTCAATATTGATATAGCGAATACCATTTTTTTGCGCAAATACTGACAATGAACCATCATCTTGGCTGGCTTTACTGACTACTTGAGGATGTTGTAATACTACATTCCAGCCATGTTGTTGCATGGCATTAAAATCATCTTGATCCGTCACAAAGAATAGGTCGTCTTCATCACCTTGCGGGGGCGATGCGGCGATTAAAAAGCCAGCATCAAGAGCAAGTTTTTTATGATAATAATGAATGGAAATATCGCCAATGCCCTGTTTATCATCACCACGGTAACCCTGGGTATTGTTGTGGATAGCAACCCATGTTTTAGCATTATCTTTGCCACCTAAGGCATTCAGGATTAACTTGGCTAATGAGGCAGAGCGGCGCATAGCACGATGAAAGACATAAGTGTTTTCGCGCAAACTTGGATTGAGCTTGAGAATATTTTTACGTCTGCCTGCTTCGGTAAATATACGGTTTGGATCCATTCTGACACTAAATGGCTCAATGTTCAGACGGATTAAACGTTCGCCCTTTTGGCGTAGGATCACAAAAACTCCGCCTTTATCTTGAATTTGTTCAATTACATACTGATTAACCACGTTTTCATTTTCGTGAGGCGCGAAAAAAGCCCAGGTTGCTTCTTTTGAGGCTTGGCCAATGATTTCAAGTCGGATATCAGGTTGTTCTGGCAAAGCGATAATTTGGCTAAACAGCAAAAATAGCAAATTCACGTGATTTCTTTGACGTAGGAATATTGACGTAAAGTAGCAAAAAGAGAACGGCGCTTCAAAACAATATTATTCTGTGTATAAGCTAATGCTGGAATAAACTAGTCAGACCGCGTTAAGCTAACCAAATGTTCACTGCCTTGGTCGTTACGTTATGCTCGGACTAGATACCTTCCCCCGTATTCATTTGAGTCACTCAGCTACTCCCTTGGAGAAGTTGCCGAGATTATCGGCTTACCTAGGCTGCCACATATGGGTAAAAAGGGATGATTGTACCGGTTTGGCTGGCGGTGGTAACAAAACCCGTAAACTTGAATATTTATTAGCAGATGCTTTGCAACAGGGCGCTGATACAGTGCTTACCTTGGGCGGACTGCAATCTAATCATGCTCGGCAAACCGCGGCTGGGGCGGCTAAGTTAGGTTTGGCCTGTGAGTTGATTTTGGAAGACGTAAAAGGCGTGCCGCAGCGAGATTATTACCACAATGGCAATTTATTATTAGATCAACTTTGTGGTGCTGTCGTACATAGGGTGAGTGAGCCACAAAATAGTGCAGAGGTACTTAGTCAGGTACTGGCAGATTTAGCCACACAAGGTAAAACCCCTTATCTTATTCCTGTGGGCGGCTCTAACGCGTTAGGCAGTTTGGGTTATGTCAATTGTGCCAATGAGATCCTTGCACAAAGTGCAGCCTCGCATATTGAATTTGATCAGATTGTACTAGCCACTGGCAGTGCCGGTACTCAAGCTGGTTTGCTGGCAGGATTGATTGCCAACCAGTGCGACATTTCCGTGCTGGGGATTTGTGTTAGTCGTCCAGGTTTAGATCAACAAATACTGGTCGAAGATTTGCTCAAACAAAGCTTAAACCTCTTAGAAATTGATACTCACTTAATGCAAGGCAAGGTGAAAACCAATGGTGAGTATTATGGTGAAGCCTATGGTATGAGCACTGAAAAAATGGTTGAGGCAGTGCGTTTACTGGCGCAGCTAGAGGGCTTGTTACTTGATCCTGTTTATACAGGCAAAGCCATGGCAGGTTTGATAGATTTATGTCAGCAAGGTGTGTTTAAACCACAGCAGAATGTTTTGTTTATACATACCGGTGGTAGTCAGGGGTTATTTGCCTACAGCGAAGTGTTTTAATTAGCGGCGTTAATAACTAATAGGCTTCATGAGTTGTTGTGACGCACTTACCTTAGGAGAATTTTTTGAAATACACAATTCCATTAACAATGAGTCTCTTGCTCAGCACGACAGTTATAGCAGATACCCTAACTGAATCTGTTAAACAGCAACTGCCTGAATTAATGACAGTTTATCGCGACTTGCATCAAACGCCTGAATTAAGCAGTGTCGAAGTAAAAACAGCGAAAAAACTCGCCAAACAAGCACGTGAACTGGGTTTTACGGTCACCGAAAATTTTGGTGGCACCGGTGTGGTTGCTGTACTTAAAAACGGTGCAGGCCCTACTGTAATGATCCGCGCTGATATGGACGGTTTACCGGTTGTTGAGCAAACAGGACTAGCTTTTGCCTCTAAACAAATAGCCATGACAGAAGAGGGCACAGAAACTGGCGTAATGCACGCTTGTGCTCACGATACTCACATGACAGCTTGGTTAGGTACGGCTAAAGAATTAGTCGCACGTAAATCCAATTGGTCTGGCACTTTGGTGATGATTTTGCAACCAGCAGAAGAGCGAGGACGTGGCGCGCGGGATATGCTTAAAGAAGGTTTGTATGAAAAATTTCCTAAACCCGACTATGCCTTAGCCTTTCATAATTCAGCGGATTTACCCGCAGGCGTGATTGGTTATACCGATGGTTTTACCCTCGCCAATGTGGATAGTGTCAATATTACCGTGCATGGTGTGGGTGGCCATGGTGCTTATCCCCATGCCACTAAAGATCCTATCGTATTAGGCAGTCGCATCGTGGGGGCTTTGCAAACTTTAGTCAGTCGTGAGCTTGATCCACAAGAACCCGCAGTGGTTACCGTGGGGAGTTTTCAGTCGGGTTCGAAACACAATATAATTTCTGACAAGGCGACTTTGTTGCTGACTGTGCGCAGTTACTCTGATGAAACTCGGCAAAAATTGCTGGATGGTATCGCTCGTATTGCCAAAGGCGAAGCGATCACCGCTGGTTTATCCGATGAATTGATGCCAGAAGTCGAAATTCAAGACGAATACACACCTGCAACCTTTAATACTGCTGAAATTACTCAACAGATGGTTGGCTTGTTTGAGCAACGATTTGGGCAAGAACGGGTTAGAGCGATCAAACCCAGTATGGCTGGCGAAGATTTTGGCCGTTATTATCGCGCCGACAAAAGCATTCAAAGTCTGATTTTTTGGGTCGGTGGAGTACCTGAAAAACAATGGCAACAAGCTAAAGAAAGTGGTGCTAAGTTGCCCTCTTTACATAGCCCATTTTGGGCGCCAGAGGCGGATAAAGTGATCGCTACAGCTACCGAAGCACTTACCGCGGCTAGCTTAAAATTATTAGCTAAATAGCGCTATTTTAGGGTCTTAGCCTTTGTTAAATTTTCGTTCTGTAGGGGTATTACGCCATCAAGCTAACCTCTTTGTCTTTTGGTTCGCCGTATTAGTGGTGATGCCAGCGTGGGCGGCTCCCACTTATATACAACAACTTGAGCAACAACTACCTGCTAATGCCCAGCCCCAGTGGTTTTTTACTTCAACATCAGATGAAACCCTTAAGGTCTCGGGCCAGACTGGTGCATACAAATCCCAATGGCTCCCAAGTGATGGCATGGTTAATAGTCCAATACTACGTATCCACACCTTAAAGGAAACCGAACAAGCTTGGCATGTTGTCATGCATTCATGGAGCAATCCACAGCCTATCAAAAAAGATCAATGGGTAATGGTCAGTTTTAAAACTCGCCTATCGCCTGACGCTACCGAGGGCAATATACGAGGTCAAGTTGAGGTCAATAAGCCATCGTGGTTAGGCATTACCACTGTTAGTTTTAAAGCGACAGCACAATGGCAACAGGTTATTGGTGTGGCTCGATCACCAAAAAATTTAGATAAAAACGCTGCAATACTGAGTTTGCATTTGGGGTTGGGCAAACAAAGCATTGATATAGCCGAACTTGCTTTGGTGGCACTTGCCAGTGACGTTAACGAAAACGAACTCCCTGTTACAGCACTGCAATATGACGGCATGGAAGCAGAGGCACCATGGCGAAATACCGCGCAGACGATGATTGAGCAACATCGTAAAGGCCAACTTAAACTTAACGTGCTAAATAGTGACGGCCAAGCTCTGCTTGGTGCCCAAGTTATATTGCAGCAGCGTCGCAACGATTATGAGTTTGGCAGCTTTGTTAGCAATGTGTTGACCAACAATGCGCCAATTATGAATCAGTATCAGCAGTGGTTTTCATACTACTTTAATGTGGCGACTACCCCTGTGTATTGGGCTGATTGGGGGTGGGCAAACCCAGTGCGGCAGCAAGATTATATTGATATGGCGAGCTATTTTCAGCAACAACAGATCCCTTCTCGTGGCCACTCTTTGTTATATCCGGGTTTCCGGTTTAGTCCCCAATCTTTGGTGTCGCTGCGAGGTGATGCACAAGCTTTTATTGCACATATCAATCAGCATTTAGAAAAAGTGGTACCGCTATTTAAACAACTTGGTATCAATGAATTTGATGTCATAAATGAACTACGTGACGAACATGACTGGGCAAAAGTGGTGGGTGAGGATCGTTGGTTAGATCAGGTTGTTGCATGGTTTCACTTAGTCCACCGTTTGCATCCAGAGGCCAAACTTTATATTAATGAAAACAGTATTTTAACTGATGGTGGCAACAATATCCGTCAGCAAGATCTCTATTTTGAATTGATCACTACTTTACTTGCCAAAGGGGCACCACTACATGGTATTGGCATGCAAGGGCACTTTACGGCACTTGTTACCCCAGTAGAAAAGTTATGGACAGTACTCGACCGATTTGCCACCTTTAAGCTACCCATACGCATCACCGAATTTGATTTATCCACCCGTGATGCTCAAGGGCAAGCCGCCTACGAAAGTGACTTTTACACCGCGATGTTGGCTCACCCCGCCACAGTTGGCGTGACTCGCTGGGGCTTTTACCAACCACAAATGTGGACACCCCAAGGTGCGATGATTGATAACCAGGGGCAAGCCAAACCTAATGCCAAGGCATTGCATAAGTTATTTAGCCACACATGGAATAGCAGTGGGCAGTATCTTGTCGATAGTCAGGGCAAAGTAGAGGTTCAAGCTTTTTACGGCGAATATGCAGTGGAAGTGGAACATAAGGGCGTTCGTCAGCAATTTATAATTAACTTTGCCAATCCAACAACTCGGAAAAAAGAGTTAGCTCAAAATGAGTTTAAACTCGTCTTTCAATAACCCTAGTTTCTACCATTCAAAATGAATAATGGAGCCTAGTTTGGCTCCATTATTTGCTTGGCAATTTTTGACTATTTTTCCTTAAGAGATTTTAGAACCCTCAGGTTTTATTCGACAGTGACGCTCTTGGCGAGGTTACGAGGTTGGTCAACATCAGTGCCTTTGATGATAGCTACATAATACGAAAGTAACTGTAAGGGTATGGTGTAGATAATCGGCGCGATGGCGGCTTCACAATGAGGCACGTTAATCACCCGCATGGTCTTGTCGCTTTTGAAGTTGGCTTGTTTATCAGCAAACACGTACATGATGCCGCCACGAGCGCGAACTTCTTCAACGTTGGATTTGAGTTTTTCGAGTAGTTCGTTATTAGGTGCAACCACGATAACGGGCATTTCATCATCGATCAGGGCTAAAGGACCGTGTTTTAATTCACCTGAGGCATAGGCTTCAGCGTGGATATAAGAAATCTCTTTAAGCTTTAATGCTCCTTCCATGGCGATGGGATATTGATCACCACGGCCTAAAAACAAACTATGTTGTTTGTCGGCAAATTCTTCTGCTAATTCTTTAATGCCTTGAGTCAAGGCTAAGGTTTCTTCTAACTTAGTAGGCAGGCTATGCAACGCTTTAACGATATCGTCATGAACGATTTTTGGCATTGCATTATATTTGCCTAAGGCTAAGGTCAGCATTAAAAGGCCAGTAAGTTGAGTGGTAAATGCTTTAGTAGAAGCAACCCCAATTTCGGCTCCGGCTAAGGTCATAAAGGCCATGTCGGATTCACGCACTAAGGATGAACCGGGCACATTACAGATGGCTAAACTGGCGGTGTAACCTTGTTCTTTGGCCAAGCGTAAAGCGGCTAACGTATCAGCAGTTTCGCCGGATTGTGAAATCGTCACTATCAAACTATTAGGATGGACAAAGGATTTGCGATAACGGAACTCTGAGGCGATTTCCACATTGCACGATACGTTGGCGTATTGCTCTAACCAATAACGGGCTGTCATGCCTGAGTGGTAACTGGTGCCGCAGGCGATGATCTGTACGTGTTTAATCTTAGCTAAGATGTCTTCAGATCCATGGCCAAATATATTTGCGCTTACACCGCTTTCGCTGAGACGACCTGCAAGAGTATTGCGCACCACAGTAGGTTGCTCGTGAATTTCTTTGAGCATGTAGTGGCGATAACCGGCTTTATCACCTGCGTCATGTTCGACATCCGACTCGCTAACGTCACGCTCAACTAATCGACCTTGACGGTCATAAACTTTGATACTGGTGCGAGTAATTTCGGCAACGTCACCTTCTTCTAAGTACATAAAACGACGGGTAACAGGCAATAGTGCCATTTGGTCAGAGGCGATAAAGTTTTCGCCTATGCCTAAACCTATGACTAAAGGGCTGCCAGAGCGCGCAACGATGATACGTTCAGGATCTTCTTTGTCCATTATCACTGTGCCATAAGCGCCATGAAATTGCTTAACTGCACGTTGCACGGCAGTTAGTAAGTCTTTACATTGGTCTACTTCCCAGTGTACTAAGTGAGCAATGGTTTCGGTATCGGTATCCGAGGTAAAGCCATAACCTTTGGCCGTGAGATCTTGGCGCAATTGCTGATAATTTTCGATGATGCCGTTATGTACTACGGCGATACGTTCGCTGGAAAAATGTGGATGAGCATTGGCTTCGGTAACGCCGCCGTGGGTAGCCCAACGGGTATGTGCAATCCCAGTTGCGCCTTTAACCGGATATTGGTGTAAGGCATCGGCTAGTTCTTTCACTTTACCTATGCGTCTAGTGCGAGTGAGGTTGCCATCTGAATCTAACAAGGCTACACCGGCGGAATCGTAGCCACGGTATTCAAGACGTTTTAGGCCTTCAAGTAAGATTTCGACTACGTTACGTTCTGCAATAGCACCGACAATTCCACACATAAGCTTGCTCCGTTTAAAGGGTAACTGCGCAGATAACTTCTACGCCTTGTTGTTCAATCAATTTTTTAGCTTCAGCCGAGATGAGATCATCTGTGACTAAAATCGAGATGGCTTGCCAGGGCAATTCCACATTAGGTATTTTGCGTTGTAACTTTTCCGATTCTGCCATGACTATCACTTGCTGTGATACTTCGGCCATCACTTTGCTTAGTTGGGTCAATTCATTAAAAGTGGTGGTGCCATGTTCTAAATCTAATCCTGCTGCACCTAAAAACGCTTGATCAAAGTTATACGAGCGCAACACCATCTCAGCCATCTTACCTTGAAAAGAATGAGACTGGGTATCCCACGAGCCACCCGTCATTAGCACTTTGGGTTCGTTTTCTTGCTCTAATAAATAGTTACTAACTTGTAGCGAATTAGTCATCACGACCAAACCTAATTTACTTTTAAGTAAGGGTAATAAGGCAGACGTGGTGCTGCCGCTGTCAATAATGATGCGATTATGATCTTTAATTAAATTAGCTGCTGCTTGGGCTATAGCTATCTTTCGACTCGAAAGTTTTTCATTGGATAATTCAGAGGCATCTTTGGGCAGCAATACCGCGCCGCCAAACTTGCGCAGCAATAAACCATTGTTTTCTAACTCGCCTAAATCTTTGCGAATGGTGACTTCTGAGGTGGAAAATTGACGAGCTAGTTCATCAACTAGCACTTCGCCCTGCTCATTTAGGCATTCAATGATTGCACGGCGGCGTTGTTGGGTATTGCGTTTTTGCACAATAAACTGACTCTAAGTAGAAGACCGAGCCAGTTTAATTAATAAATTACTAAATGCAAGATTATCTTTCGTTATGAAAGTTATTGTTTCTTATTCGTAAGTATATGTGGGCTTATTAAGATTTCTTCACTGGACGTTGCCAGCCTGCAATATTGCGTTGTTTAGTACGGGCAATAGCTAGCTCTTCATCTTCGATGGATTTAGTAATTGTTGAGCCAGCACCCACAGTGGCATTTTTACCTATTGTTAGCGGAGCAACTAATGAACTGTTAGAACCGATAAAAGCACCATCACCAATTTCTGTTTTGAATTTATTCACGCCATCATAGTTGCAGGTAATAGTGCCGGCGCCAATATTAACTTTGCTGCCCACTGTGGTATCACCTAAGTAGGTAAAGTGGTTAGCTTTTGAGCCCACACCTAAAGTGGTTTTTTTCAGTTCAACAAAGTTACCTACTTTGGATTTTTCTAGTAATACGGTGCCTGGGCGTAAACGGGCAAAAGGTCCAACACTGCAATTCTCAGCCACTTTGGCTTGTTCAATAATGGAATTGGCTTCTATTACCGTGCCATCGCCAATTTCACAATCGATTAATACACAGTTGGGGCCAATAGTGACATTCGAGCCAATACTAACGGTGCCTTCAATCACTACGTTGATATCAATAACGATATCTTGCCCTACCACCAAGTCACCACGTAAATCAAAACGTTGGGGGTCGCATAAAGTCACACCCTTACTCATGAGAACGTTAGCTTGGTTAAGCTGAAACGCGCGTTCAATCTTGGCTAATTGCATGCGATTATTTATGCCCTCAACTTCAACAGCACTGCTGGGGTGTGAGGCTTTTATGGTTTTACCTTCAGTTGCAGCCATGGCAATCACATCGGTCAAATAAAATTCGCCCTGAGAATTGTTATTGTCTAACTGACTTAACCAACGTTTAAGATCCTTACTGCCCATGATCATCATGCCGGTATTGATTTCGCTTATAGCAAGCTGCTCAATTGTTGCATCTTTATGTTCAACGATGGCGGTGACTTGCTCGCCTTTACGAATTATGCGGCCCATGCCCGTTGGATCATCCAATTGCACGGTTAATAACGCGAGGTCCGCATGTTGTTTTACAGCTAATAATTGTTCAAGAGTACTGGCTTTAATCAATGGGGCGTCGCCAACTAAAATTAATACATCTTGTTTGTCATTTAGATGGGGAATGGCTTGTTGTACAGCATGTCCAGTGCCTAACTGCTCTGCCTGCAAACACCAGTTCATTTGATTGTGAGCTAATGCTTGTTGTAGTTGATCTCCGCCATGGCCATAAATAAGATTAATATTTTCAGCACCAATCTGACGAACGGTATCGATAATGTGCTGTACCATAGGTTTACCACCAATTGGATGTAAGACCTTAGGCAAGTTAGATTTCATTCTGGTACCTTTACCAGCAGCCAATATCACCACAGAAAACGTCATATTTTGTCCTTTGTATTTATCATTATTCGATCCCAATCCAAGGTAGTAAGCAATCTTTTGAATGTGTTAATTCAACATTTATCAATATCGATTTTAACTAAGTGCTTTGCTATTGTATCAGTATGTAGTTAAGTCGCGTGGCACTTTCAGGCTGTTATGATATTGGAACTGCTTAGGGCATTCAAACCAATTATCATGGGTTTAAATTGTTAAGGCCTTAGGTCATATTTGTGGCGTAATTAGAAGCTTAAATGATATAAATCAGCTAATTTCAAGATAAAACAAGGAACATCTTGATTTTGACGCGGCGCTACTGTGCAATAGCTCCTAAGCTGAAGAGATGACTGGCTGATATAAAAATTAAACTCAACATAAGCAAGGCTGCCTGTGAATATTTTTAGAACCCTACATAGAAGTATAGTGGTACTGTTTATCATTGTAGTCGTATCCATTGTGACGCTGGTTCACATTAGTATTTCTAACATTGTGGCAGAACAAAGCAGAGCACAGCAGCAGTCCCATTCCCCAGCATTGCAACTCATTGTCGAAGAGTTGATGAAACCTTTGCACATATCGCAAACCTTAGTTAAAGCCCGTGAATTACATGATTTAATGGGGGCCACTACGATTGATGAAACGCAGATATTCTCTACCTTGAAGCGAATGCATAACGAATTTAATTTGAATTTTTTTATCGCCAGTGAAAACAGCCGCACTCAATACAATTCTGATGGTAGTAAAATAGCGCTAATTGAGGGCGAGGTAGATTGGTACTTTCGCTACAAAGCACAACCCACTGATGCCATGGCAGATATAGGCCAGTGGCAAAACCCCCAGTTTTATATCGATTTAAAAGTTTATGATGAACAACACAAATTCTTGGGTGTGTTTGGTGTAGGTAAGGGCTTAAAAGGGTTTACTGAAGTATTTAACGACTATAAAAAAACCTATGGCTACGATTTTATTTTTGTCGATCAAAACAATGACATCACCTTAACTTCAAACCCCGAGTTACAAATTCAGGGTGTCACCTTCAAAAACATGCGTGACCTCCCTTGGTTTGCCGATTTACCTACAGAGCAGCAACAATCTTTAAATAATCTTTTGGTACCTGTAGAAGGCGTCGAATCGCTGATTGCCGAACTGAACATCCAGCCATTTGATTGGACGCTTTATCTGATCACCCCTTTGCAATCCCGCCAAACTGATATCAGCCGTGGGTTTATCATCAGTATAGTGACGCTACTGGCCATTATTTTTGGGCTGTTTTTATTGATTTATAATCTTTTGTATTACTTTAAAAAGGATATTCAGAAGATCAAACAAATCGATATCCTGACTGAAATTCCTAATCGCAGTAACGTAACACTTAAATTTGAAGAGTTAATGTATGAAAAACAATCTGTCAGTTTGGTGCTGATAGATTTGGATAATTTCACACCTATTAATGAAACTCATGGTCGTAAAGCCGGGGACATAGTGTTACGCCAAGTGGCACATATGTTAAATAACGAGATCCGAGAAAACGACATACTTGGAAGATGGGGGGGAGGTGAGTTTATCATTTTAATGCCGGACACCGGCCCTCACGAAGCTGCTGAATTGTGCCAAAAGTTGTGTAATAAACTGGCTGCCATGACAATTACCACAGGTACTACATCGATTCAAATTACTGGCAGTTTTGGTATTTCCTTCACCGCGATTTCACGTGGAATGTCAGAAGTCATTTCAGCTGCAGACGATGCCTTGTTTGCAGCCAAACGAGATGGTCGTAATGTGGTTCGGATGCAGTTAATCGAATCATAATAGGCATTATTTGTTTACCCAGGCAATGGCGTTGCTTTGCGTCGTTTGACTAAACCTGTGGTTAATGCAACGCCGAATAATACCAGTGCTGCACCGAGCCACATTTGTAGTGTCAGATGTTCATTTAAAAAACTTATACCCCACAAAATTCCAAACACAGGTACTAAATACGCGACGGTAATTGCTTTGGCTGCGCCTATATTGGCAATAAGACGGAAATACAAAATGTAGGCTAACGCGGTACAAAACACTCCCAAAGCCAGTACTTGCCACCAACTTTGCATGTTTGGCATTGAACTTGGCCAATATACTAAACTTAATGGCGCCAACACCAATACCGCAAAACATTGGCTACCGGTAGCAATAGCTAATGAATTTACTCCTTGTAGATAACGTTTAGTTAAACAGGCGGCAACGCCATATAAAAATGTGGCACAGAGTGCGGCTAGTATGGGCAACAAACTCGTTTCAAAATCGGTGTTTTGACGGGCCAGACTGAGTAATAGCACGCCGATAAATCCGATAATCAAACCTACTACTGCAATTAGGCTTAAGTTGTCTTTTAGCCAGTAAAAGCCCACTAAAGCGGCAAACATTGGCGCTGTGGCATTAAGCAATGAAGCGTAGCCAGCACCAAGATACAAGGTGCTATAACTGAACAAACAAAAAGGAATAGCGGTATTAGTGAGTGCTACTAATAATATTGGCAGCCAGTAACGACACATAAGATTCCACTGCTTTTTATACAAAACAAAAGGTATTAAGACTAAAGCTGCAATGCCCGTACGTAGGGTGATAAGCATGATAGGGCCAAACTCTGCTGAGGTATTCCGCATAAACAAAAATGACGCGCCCCAGATAGCTGATAACAGCAATAATTCCAAAAAATATTGATAAGGCACAGTGGCGCTCCGTTAGCTGTATCCCCTTCACCCTTGAAACTGCACGTTTGTTTGGCTGCATTTATTCGCCGCCGCCGTGCTATTCCTATGATTTTGGGTATTTATGTGTTTGTTCATGTTGCAGCAGAGCTGCTTTGATAGATGTGCCCCAAGCATAACCTGTCAAACTACCATCAGCACCTATTACTCGGTGGCAAGGCACAACTATGGTCAGAGGGTTACGCCCATTAGCGGCACCTACTGCGCGCACCGCCTTAGGATTTTGCATCGCTTGGGCAATATGGCTATAGCTACAGGTTGTGCCATAGGGGATTTTAAGTAATTGTTGCCACACTTGTTGTTGAAATTGTGTGCCTTTGGCGCCCAGTGGCAAGGTAAATCTCTGTCTGCTTCCCGCAAAGTACTCTGTTAATTGCTCTTTAGTTTTACTTGTTACTACGTTGGGGTTTGTTGGAAGTGAATAGTCACTCACAAATTTTATTGCTTCCAGGTGCTGAATGGAAGCCTGTATTTCTAATAAGCCTAGAGGGCTTTGTAGATAGTCGATAAACTGTGATCTTATGTTCATGCCAGTTTCCAAAGTTGTAAGGTCAAGTAGCTGCGCCAAGGTCTGGCAAGTTCAGCATTGATTGCATATTTTTTTAATTGATTTTTAATCACTAAGTCAGTGTCTAACCAAATATCAGGCGAGGATAATCCGCGTAGTTTGGTATAGGCAACAGTCCATGGACCGATGCCTTTGATCGTAAGCCAGTCATCAATTTCGCCATCTGGGTGTTGTTCACACCAGGCCGCAAAAGCTTTTAAAGTTTGTCTGCGACTGTCGGGTATTTTTAAAAACGTTAAATCATGTGTGGCGATATTCTGTGGTGTCGGAAAATAATGTCCATCAGGCGATTTTTCACCAAGTTCATTAACTAATTGAGATACCAAGTTTATCGCCGCTTTGACGGAAATTTGTTGACCTAGAATCGCCCGGCAACCTGCTTCAATAGGATCCCATATCCCAGGTAAACGCATGCCTTCGCTAAGTAGTTCATGGGGAACACCACTGGCTTTAAGTTGTTGTTGGATTGCCTGAATATCTGCGGACACATCCAGCACTCGTTCTATATTTCGCAGTACCTGAGCTAGGCTTTTGATGTTGTCTAGTTTGATACATAAGCTAAATTGATTATTAGGCTCATCAAATGTGGCTTGAAACCAACCTCTACAATCACCCAATATAAAACTACGTGCGTAACTGTGTTCGCAGATTTTTTCGATAACGGGAATAGCACGTGCAGCGAGAAAATCACGGATATGCGGCCAGTTGTATGGCGGACGAAACGCCATTGTCAGATTAATGTCTTGCTCGATATGACGTTGTTGTTTGCGCACTTGTGACGGTGTCAGTCCGGTCACTTTTTTCATTTGTATTTGTAATCGTCGAGCATTATTAAAACCACTAGTTTGAGCAATTTGTTCGACGGATAGATTACTTTGATGAAGTAAGTGTTTAGCAAATAAAATTTGATCAAACAATTGAAACTGTTTAGGACTAATACCTAGCTGACGTTGAAATAACTGCCGAAAGTAACGGTCACTTATTCCCAATTTTGCGGCAATGTCGCTAATGTTTAGTTGGTGGTTGCTATGTAATAGTTGACTGGCACGTTTAACAGTTGTCAATACACCTTGCCAAGGATTAGAGCGCGGCGCGCTGTCTGGCCTACATCGCAAACATGGGCGGTAGCCTTGCTGCATTGCTTGTTGAGCCATGACAAAATATTCGACATTTTTTTCTAAAGGCAGGGTGGCCGGACAAATGGGCCGACAAAATATTTTAGTGGTTTTGACTGCCACAAAAAAGCTGCCATCAAAACGCGGATCGCGGCTTAAACGAGCTTGTTGATAGAGGTGAGTGTCAGTCATGAGTCAATAAATGCATACAAGTTAAACTGGCACTATATTAACCTGATTCTTCATGAGTGATGCGACGAAAACGGTAGTGAACAATACCTTTATTATACTGTTGTTTTTTGTTTCTGAAGATGTCGAAACGGTGACTAAGGTTGCTTATTGGTCGGTTCCCGACAGATAATGGCCGCGTTTATTTTTATCTCCAAGCAGTTGAGTCAAATTTGAAGTTCAAAAAAATATTATGGTTGTTGGGTTTTTGCATAGGTACATCTGCTCTGGCTGCTAATGGCGAGAGTACTCAGCCTTGGTTGCAAGAGTTCGCAGAAAATACACAGCAACAGGCAGTTAATAAAAACTTACCTGGCTATGTATTTGCGTATATTGAAAAAGGCAAAGTAGCTAAAGTATTTCTGTATGGCAAAGAGACTAAAAACGGGGCCAGCATTAATACTGACACAGTATTTCGCTTAGCGTCAGTATCTAAAACCTTTACCTCTATGTTGATGGCAAAATATGTGGCGCAACAGCGTCTTGATTGGCAGCAACCTATCGCCCAGTTAGTGCCTGATTATGCTTTTGCTGCTAGTGGTGATAAGGCATTGCAGCTCCAGCATATTGTGGGGCAATCAAGCGGTTTTATGCCCAATGCCTACGATAATTTGATTGAGGCTAACTACCCACTGCCCAAAGTGCTGACGATGTTATCGGAACTCACTCCACTGTGCGCACCCGGTAAATGTTATACCTATCAAAATGCCTTGTTTGGGGTTATCGAAGAGTATTTTAGCCAGCATCATAGTTCTTATGGGCAAGCGCTCAATCAGGAAATAATTAAACCGCTAAACATGCCTCACGCTAGTGTGGGCAAAGTCGCGTTACAGGCTGAAAAAAACTGGGCGAGGCCACATGTGGCAGTAGGCAGAAGTGATTGGCGCGCAGTCAGTGTTAGAGATGATTATTACCAATATTCCCCCGCCGCCGGCGTTAATGCCAGTATTGAAGATATGGTTTTGTGGGTGAGAGCTTTATTAGGTGAACAGCCAGACATTTTACCCGCCAGTTTAGTACAAACTGTCACTAGGCCAATTACCCTCAGTAAACGCGAAACGTATCGGCGAGAGTGGCGACAGTACCTTAAAGATGCTCACTATGGTTTGGGTTGGCGTATTTATGATTTTAATGGCCATACCTTGAATTACCATGGTGGTTGGGTGCAGGGCTATCGGGCTGATGTGGCTTTTGCACCAGATTATGGTGTCGGCTATGTGATGTTAATGAACGCCGAATCTAACTTGATTAACCAATTTACTGCGGATTTTTGGGCTGCTTGTTTTAAGGCATTAGAAAAACAAGACAAATTGTTGAGCAATAACTCGATGGCGGCATCTTATTAACAAAAACGCCGTTTAATAATCTATTAAACGGCGTTTGAATTGGAACTGGTGAATCGTTTATTAATCGGTGGTTTTCAGGTAGGTATAACCTTTTAAACAGTTTTCATAAAAGTCGGTCCATTTTACCCCTTCACGAGGGTTTAACTGACCTTTAGAAACATGGCCGTCGATCATGCGTTTAACACTTTGTGCCATGGCACCAGGGTTGTATTGCATAATTGACAGTACATCTTCTACCGATGAACCTTTTACCACTTCTTCGATATAAAAATCTTCAGGATCATCATCGTAACTGAATATATGCACTTCATTTAGACGACCAAACAAATTGTGCATATCGCCCATTACGTCTTGATAAGCACCCGTCAAAAACAGACCGAGATAATAATCTTCACCAGGTATGAGTTCATGCATAGGAATAATATCAGCGATGCCGTGTTCGCTGACAAACTGATCTAATTTACCGTCGCTGTCGCAAGTAATATCTACCAGTGAGCAATTAACCGTAGGTTTTTCATCCATCCTGGTTAAAGGAATTACCGGCAGAACCTGGTCTATCGCCCAGGTATCGGCGGCAGACTGGAATACCGAAAAATTACACAGGTACTGAGAGGAAAGATCGTAATCTAATTCTTTCATTTCATCCGGAACAAAATCGATTTCCTTCAAGCGTTTTTGCAGCTTAACCATGATCTGCCAATACAAAGTTTCGATCATGCCCAGCTCTTCAAGTGATACAACTCGCAGTTTAAAGGCGGTTAAACCCTGCTCTTTAAATTGTGATGCATCGTTGAAAATTTCTTGTAGGTTATTTTGCTTGTCAATTTCAATCGACAACTCACGCATGTTAGTCAGTAAAAAATGCTCATCGTCTACCGGAGCGGTATCGATGCCCATGCTGTAGGCTTTGATTTCACCTACAACTTGAGTCACTACACAACTATGGTGGGCAGTAATAGCACGGCCACTTTCACTGACAAGGGTAGGATGAGGTACATTTTCCAAATCACATACTTGTTTCATACCAAAAACGATGTCGGCTACGTATTCATCCATGCTGTAGTTTCTGGAAGAATCGCTGGTGGACTTACTGCCATCATAATCAATGCCTAAACCACCGCCCACATCAACATAATTGAGTTTAAAACCCATGTTGTATAAGTCTGCGTAAATCATCGCGCCTTCGGTAATGGCTTCTTTTACTGCACGTATGTCGGTTAACTGACTTCCTATGTGGAAGTGCAATAGGGTTAAACATTCGGCCATGCCGTTTTCTTTGAGGTAACGTGCCGCGCTAATGATTTCGGCTATAGTTAATCCAAACTTGGCGCGATCACCGCCTGAACCTTCCCACTTTCCACGACCTTTTACCGTCATTTTAGAGCGCACCCCAATCATTGGAGTAATACCTAATTCTTTTGAGGTTTTAACCAACAGGAGCAGTTCAGAGTATTTCTCGATAACCACGATAAATTTGCGGCCCAGCTTGTTACCTAAGAGGGCTAAACGCATAAATTCTTTATCTTTATAACCATTTAATACGGTTAGTGATTCTTCGTTGGTATTGTAAGCCATTACGGTGAGTAATTCGGCTTTAGAGCCAGCTTCTAAGCCATAATTAAATGGGCTACCAGCATCAACGATCTCTTCGACCACTTCACGCATCTGGTTAACTTTAATGGGATAAACACCCATGTATTGACCTTTGTAATCCGCTTCTTTGACGGTTTTACGAAAGGTTTCGTTGAGCAGAGCTACCTGCGAGCGCAAGATATCGTGAAAGCGCACTACCACAGGAAACTGAATGCCTTCCTCTTTGATTTCTTCAATAACGGTTTTAAAATCAATGCGGATGTCTTTGTTAGACGGATCAGGAGTAATGTTTAAATTACCGTTCTGACCAATTTCAAAATAGCCGGCACCCCAGCGATTAACGCGGTAAAGGTTTTCGGAATCTTCTATTGTCCACTTCTTTTTATTAACCATTGCTGTTGTTTAACCCCAAGCTTGTCGCGTACAAAGTGCCGAATTATAGAGAACAAAAGATGACAAGGCTATGACCAGACAGCTTTTATCTTAGTAACTCACCTAAATCAGTAATAAGGAGGCTGAGCCAAGAAACACAAAAAAGCCCACAACATCAGTGACAGTGGTTAGTATAACGGAGCCAGCCAGCGCAGGATCGATACCAATTTTGTCGAGCAATACTGGAATGGCAATGCCTGCAAACGCGGCCACCAACATATTAAGTATCAATGAAACGCCGATAATGGCGGATAACCAAGGGTTATCAAACCAAAATGAGGTGATAACCGATACCACCGCAGCCCAAAGTATCCCGTTAAAAAATGCCACTAATACTTCTTTGTTACCCAAGGCACGTAAGTTTGATTTTGCCAGTTGACCTGTGGCTAGCCCCCGAATAGTTAAAGTCAGGGTTTGACTGCCGGTAATTCCCCCCATACTGGCGACAATAGGCATCAATACCGCAAGGGCGACTACTTGGGCAACAACTTCATCAAAAACGCCAATCACTATCGATGCTGCAAAAGCGGTAATTAAGTTGATGCCTAACCAAACTGCGCGCCGACGAGCACTGGTTATGACCGGAGCAAATAAGTCCTCGTCACTTACTCTACCCATATGGGATACCTGAGCTTCGTAATATTCTTGGAACACGTCTATGGCATCTTTAATCGTAAAGCGGCCTACGAGTCGACCGTCTTTGGCGATAACCGGTAACATTGAGCGCCCACTGCTTTTAACCGCTTCGGCGGCATCATATAAATCTAAATCAGCAGATATAACTCGGTCAGAAAATTCTGCAATTTGCACAAGGCTAAGTTCAGGCTTGTTGCTAAATAATGCGTTGATATCCACTTGGCCTAAATAATGATTGGCTTCATCCACTACCAGAATGCTGTCGGTATAAGGTGGTAGTAGTTCATCTTTGAGTTCTTCAAGTAAATCACCCACGTTGGCACTTTTGTGCACGGTATAAAGATCATGGTTGATGTAACGACCAACCTGACTATCATCGTAGTTCAGGGCCTCTTCCACCAAACCTGATTCTTCAGAGTTCAGTTTTTTGATTAGGCCTTTGGCGATTTTATTTGGTAATACGTCGAGAATTTCTACTAGATGTTCGGCACTACTAGAGCGAGCGACATCTTCCAGATGCTCTGAACTGAGCATAGATAAGAGTTGTTCACGAGAGTCATCACGCATGGCCGCCAGAATGGGCGATTTTTTGTCTTCACTCAGGGTTTGCCACAGTTCAAAACGCAGCACCTTGGGCAAACCTTCAAAAATAAATGCCCAGTCTTCCGGAGTAAAATCTCGGGCGATGATAGGGACTGCTATATCACCGTTTTTTAGCGCATCCAATATCCATAAAAAGGCGTTTTCGCGTTGCTCTTGGCTTACCATAGAAGCGCTCCATTACTGCTATTTACCGATGGTAGGTTCGGTAATTTTTTTAATTTTACGACATTTAACAAACGTTTAGCTATATAATGCAGACTAATTTGAATGTTTTTCGAATATACAAAAATATTCGGCGGAGAAATTTTATGCGTATCGCCATATTGTCACGTAATGCTAAGTTGTACTCAACCCAGCGCCTGAAAGAGGCGGGGGAGCAACGCGGTCACACGGTTGACATAATAGATACAATGCACTGCTATATGGATATTACCAGTAGTCGCCCCTCAGTTCGATATAAGGGTGAGCCTCTGCCCACCTATGATGCGGTTATTCCAAGAATTGGCTCGTCTGTTACGTTTTACGGAACCTCTGTGGTGCGTCAATTTGAAATGATGGGCACGTTTTCGATCAATGAATCTGTGGCTATTAGTCGCTCGCGGGATAAGTTGCGTTCCTTGCAGTTGTTGTCACGTAAAGGCATAGGTTTACCACGTACTGGTTTTGCCAATCATCCCGACCGAATTGACGATTTAATCAAAAACGTCGGTGGTGCCCCAGTGGTGATTAAATTATTAGAAGGGACTCAGGGCATAGGTGTGGTATTAGCCGAAACCCAAAAAACTGCTGAGGCCATCATTGAAGCCTTTATGGGTTTAAACGCCAATATTTTGGTACAAGAATATATTAAAGAAGCCGGCGGTGCGGACATTCGTTGTTTTGTGGTGGGTGGTAAAGTGGTTGCTGCCATGAAACGCCAAGCCAATGAAGGGGAGTTTCGTTCAAACTTACATCGCGGCGGTACTGCCAGTTTGGTTAGGTTGTCGCCTGCGGAACGTAAAACCGCCATTAATGCGGCCAAGACCATGGGACTTAATATGAGTGGTGTGGATATTTTGCGTTCCAATAATGGCCCAGTGGTGATGGAAGTGAATTCTTCTCCTGGTTTGGAAGGTATCGAAAAAGCCACTGGCAAAGATGTGGCGGCAATGATTATTGAATTTATCGAAGCCAATGCACAGCCGCATAAAAACAAAACCGTAGGGAAGGGTTAAGTGAATTTTGTAAACTTGGAAATTGCTGGAGTAACCATTCTGCCTGGTGAATCAAAGCAGATCCAACTCCCGACTCCAAGGTTATTCACCGATACCAAGTTGCCAATTCCGGTATATGTGCAACGTGGCAAAAGACCGGGCCCTACTTTGTTTATCAGTGCTGCTATCCATGGTGATGAACTTAATGGCATTGAAATCGTTGCCAGATTATTAAAGAGTAAAAAAATTAAGGCACTGCGCGGTACTTTGATTGCTGTACCTATGGTGAATGTCTATGGGGTATTAAATCAAAGTCGTTATTTACCTGATAGACGTGATCTCAATCGCTCTTTTCCAGGATCGGCCAAAGGTTCGTTGGCGGGCAGAATTGCCCATTTGTTTATCAATGAAATAGTCGCGAAGTGTGATTATGGTATTGATTTGCACACGGGTGCCATTCATCGCAGTAACTTGCCACAAATACGTGGGGATTTTAGTGACGAAACCACCTTACGCATGGCTAAATCTTTTGGTCTGCCAGTGATGTTAAATACGGATATTCGTGAAGGTTCTTTACGCCAGTGCGCCGCTGATATGGGAGTTAAAGTCATCCTATATGAAGCTGGTGAAGCACTCCGTTATGACGAGCTATCGATTCGTGCAGGGCTAAAGGGCGTAGTTAATGTGATGCGTGAAATTGGTATGCTGAACAAAAGAAAAGCCAATAAAGAACATGATATTGAGCCTTTTATTGCCAGACAAAGTGGCTGGGTGAGAGCCAGCGAAAGTGGTTTGGTTAATCATGTTGCACAACTAGGCGATCATGTACAAAAAGGTGATACCTTAGCGACTATCTCTGATCCCTATGGCAATGAGTTAAGTAAAATTACCGCACCTGCTCAGGGAGTTATCATCGGCAAGCAAAATATTCCATTGACCCAAACTGGCGAGGCTATGTACCACGTCGCATATTTTAAACAGCCAGATTCAGTGGCAGTTGGCTTGGAGTTATTACAGGATAATCTGGATTTAACGGAATATTCGATAGTACTGTAAGTCATAAACGAGGTAGACAATGAATGTAAGCGGGAACAAACACATAGTTGGCTCACTAGAGTTATGCGATTTACCTGAATTGAGTATCATTGGCTTAAACGTGAGGGTTGATACCGGAGCGGCCACATCATCTTTACATGTAGATAATATTGATGATTTTGAGCGTGATGGTGAATCCTGGGTTAGTTTTGATATCCATCCTGATATTCATCAGGTAAGTAAAATAGTACGTCGTGAAGTAAAAGTTGAAGATGTACGTAAAATTAAAAGTTCTACCGCAACACGGGAAAAACGCTATGTCATCACCACTACGATCGTCCTAGCGGGTATGAGTTGGCCAATCCAGTTAACCTTAACCGATCGCTCAGAAATGAGCTATTTGATGTTGCTCGGACGAGAAGCCATGCAGGGGCGTTTGATCGTCGATCCGGAACACGAATATCTACTCACCAAAAATAATCTCACTCCATAACATTTCAGAGGGCCTGACCATGCTTGAAAATAAGGAAACCGCTTCGCTAATTGAAGAAGCAGAACATAGCTTTGAGCTTCGGTATTTGACCATTGAAGACTATGCAGACGTCAAAGAGTTAATGGATGTGGTCTACGATAAAGTAGGCGGAGCTTGGCCTTTTAAAAAGTTTCAAGCCATGCTCACCATGTTCCCTAAAGGGCAAATTTGTATCGAAGACAAGGGCAAAGTCATAGCTTGTGCGTTTTCAGTTATTGTGGATTACGACAAATTTGGCGACAAACATACTTACGACGAAATTACCGGTGATGCTTATCTAACGACTCATGATCCTAAGGGCGATGTGCTGTACGGTGTTGATGTATTTGTTTCACCAGAATATCGAGGCTTACGTGTCGGTCGACGTTTGTATGAAGGACGTCGTGAACTGTGTAAAAACCTTAATCTAAAATCGATTATGGCGGGTGGACGCATTCCCAATTATCGTAAACATGCTAAAGACATGACGCCTTACCAATATATAGAAGCGGTAAAATCTAAAGATTTGTTTGATCCTATTTTGACCTTTCAGTTATCGAATGGCTTTGAAGTTAAGCAGATTTTGAAAGCCTATTTACCTGAAGACAAAGATTCGATGGGGTATGCCACTTTACTGCAATGGCACAATATTTATTATGATCCAGAAGAGCAAAAACTGTTTGGTGGGCATCGAAATACTGCACGTATAGGCTGTGTGCAATGGCAAATGCGTTACTTTGAAGATGTGCCAGCATTGTTACAACAGGCAGAATACTTTGTTGATGCTTTGTCTGATTACAAATGTGACGTTGCTTTGTTTCCGGAATTTTTTAATGCGCCACTCATGGGGATTAAACCCGCTCAATCATCCATTGATGCAATATGGAATTTGGCGGCTTACACCGATGAGATATTGACTGAAATGTCGCGTTTAGCGGTATCGTATAACATTAATATTATTGCCGGTTCTATGCCTGTTATTGAGGATGATGAGTTATATAACATTAGTTATTTGTGCCACAGAAGTGGTGCAATCGAGAGTCAATATAAGTTACATCCCACACCGCATGAAAAGCGTGATTGGATTATGCGTGGTGGTAATAAGCTGCAAGCTTTTGATACTGACTTTGGCAAAATCGGAATTTTGATTTGTTACGATGTGGAGTTTCCTGAACTCGGCAGATTGTTATCAGAACAAGACATCAAAGTATTGTTTGTACCATTTTGGACAGATACCAAAAATGGCTATTTACGTGTGCGCCGTTGTGCGCAGGCAAGGGCTATCGAAAATGAATGTTATGTAGCGATTGCAGGTAGCGTTGGTAATTTGCCTCAGGTTGATAACGTGGATATTCAATATGGTCAATCAGCAGTATTTTCACCTTCTGATTTTGCATTTTCACATGATGCCATAGTATCTGAAACGACACCCAATACTGAAATGACTCTAATTGTTGATTTAGATTTTGATAAATTAACACAACTTGAGAATGAAGGTTCAGTGAGGAATTATCTAGACAGGCGTCGTGATCTATATCGAGTGGAATGGATTGGCGATAAATAATGTGAATATTTACTTATGATATAGAGCAATAAAAATAAGCCCACAATCTTGTGGGCTTTTTTATGGTCAGTAAATAGAGAGCTGAATTTCAAATTTGTTTGGTTTTGTATTGAAATACTTCGTCTATGGTTTGGCCAAAAATTTCAGCAATCTTAAATGCGATTTCTAATGTTGGTGAATACTTACATTTTTCTATTGCCATAATAGTTTGGCGACTCACACCGACTAATTCTGCTAGCTCTTGTTGAGTCATTTCATCGGCAAAAAAGCGCAATTCTCTGATGTTATTGCTAATACTGAGTTCAGGCACAGTAATATTGCTCCATGTTTGATGGTGTACAAAAATGTGGATTTAAACAAATCCAAGGGGCATCAGGGACTAACAAACAGGAATGTATATTGCTCAATGTTACCTTCAATCTGAGTGTGTGGTGACAGGCAAAATGCTTGTTAGTAA
>NZ_LSNE01000003.1:152025-160176 GCF_001565895.1 Paraglaciecola hydrolytica | reverse complement strand
CAGTTTAAATACCCTAAAATAACTATTACCTTTAAACGAATTTTACGGCTCGTTTATTATTTTTAGGTACAAAAAAACTCATGCAAAGGGTGGCAATAAATCTGCTGGTCGAATTTGTTATTGTATGAAATATTTAACCTTGTGTTAATTATTATATACTCGTGTAGGCTTAAAAGAGTTATTCGCCTATATCTTCATTCCATAATTCAGGACTTGAACTAATGAAATTTTGCATAAGCTCAATACATTGCTGATTGTGTACCACCTCTACTTCTACACCTCGAGCGGCAAGGAGTTCTTCTTCACCTAAAAAAGTACTATTTTCGCCAACAATAACTTTGGGTATGCCATAGAGTAGAATGGCCCCTGAGCACATAGAGCAAGGCGATAAAGTAGTATAAAGCACAGATTCGCGGTAAGTCGCAGCACTTTGTCTGCCGGCATTTTCTAGTGCATCCATTTCACCATGCAAGGTTGGGCTGCCACTTTGGATCCTGCGGTTATGTCCACGTCCGATGATTTTACCTTTGTGCACTATAACTGAACCAATGGGGATCCCGCCTTCAGACAAACCCAGTTTGGCTTCGGCAATGGCTGCCTGCATAAATTTATCCATTCTATTTCCTCTCTTTGCATTGATTGTTTATTTATTGAATTTGGGTTGTAGGTGTAGAACAAAGTTTTTCTTTAAGCTCATTTAAATAAAATCTTAACTTAACTAATGGTGTTAAAACTTGATAAAGTAATGCGTCCAGCAAAGTTGTTACCCTGATTTAGATTAAGAGAAATACATGAGAATTTTAGTCGATACCCATGCACATACCATTGCGAGTACTCACGCCTACAGTACGGTGACTGAATATTTTCAACAAGCAAAAATTAAAGGTTTGGAGATGTTCTCCATAACCGATCATGGCCCAGAAATGCCTGATTCACCACATCCTTGGCATTTTGGCAATCGCCATATTCTACCAAGAATACTAGATGGTGTTGTCATGCTTAGAGGGATAGAGGCAAACATTATGCCTCCCCATGGCGGTTTGGATATACCCAATGGCTTACATGCTTATTTAGATTTTGCTATCGCTAGTTTTCACGAGCCAGTGTTTGCTCCCAGTGACATAAATGCTCATACCCAAGCGGTGATTAAAACCTTCGAAACGGGGCACTGCCAAATTTTAGGGCATCCAGGTAATCCTAATTATCCCTTGGATTATGCAGAGGTAATTAGGGCGGCTAAAGACAACAATGTTTTAATCGAAATTAACAATAGTTCATTTACTCATTCACGCAGAGGGAGTGATGTTCATTGCACAAAAATTCTTGAGCTGGTCGATCAACTTGATTGGAAAGTGACTTTTGCAAGTGATGCTCATGTAGCATTTGATGTGGGTAAATGTGATAGCTCTGTCGCTATTGCGCAACAAATCGGCTTTCCTTTTGAGCGCATAGTCAATCGCAGTGCTACTAGCTTTTTGGCCTTTTTAGCCGAACATAATAAGCCTGTAGCAACCGAACTTAAGTATTGGCTTAATAGCTAGACCGTTAAAACTCCATCGACTAAGTAGTAACTCTGCCCTATGTCTGAATTAAGTGACAGATAGGCAGAGTTTTATTCTCCCTTCTTGTTCCTGTTTTAAATAATACTCAGTAAAACAAGCTCTTAACTTGTTGGTATAAGATTCGCTATATCTCTATTAGATATTAAAGAAGTGCTGAATGTCACTGATGGTGGAGTTGTATATGTTGTTCATCGCTATTGTTTTATTGTTAAGTTATTTCGTCACAGTTAAGCGCAGAGCTTTGGCCAGAGTGGTTCTAAATCGAGCGCTTAGCTTGTTGTGTTACCTAAGTGTTTTTGTTTTTGTCCTTGTGACATTTTCCAGTGCGTTCAAAAAATCGCTAAACAAAACGAGTGCTTAAGCAAAAATTCAAGATGCTGTTCCTTATTAGAGACTTTGTGAAAACGGATTAAATA
The DNA here is from genome assembly GCF_001565895.1 of Paraglaciecola hydrolytica. GTDB lineage: Bacteria > Pseudomonadota > Gammaproteobacteria > Enterobacterales > Alteromonadaceae > Paraglaciecola > Paraglaciecola hydrolytica. The sequence continues at coordinate 158,198 of NZ_LSNE01000003.1, read as the reverse complement.
GTACCCTTATGAGTTTAATGTGTGTTTGAATTGCTCATTTGGCTGAGTTTGTTATGGACTTTAATACCTATGTATATGTGTGGTTATTTTTTAATCATTTAAATTGGAGTTTAATGCGCGCCGTCGAAATCCAAACTCATTTACTTAGTAGGTAGCCCATGTTGAATTCAGTCAAATCATCTTTAGCCATTGCAGTGGTATCAGTACTTTTAAGCGGTTTTGCTTACGCCGATGTAAATGCAGACTTACAAAATATCTGCACCATAGTTAAGGCTGATGATAAAGACGAATTGCGTAAAAAAATGAAAAAGGTTGAAAGCGACCATTCTTTAAAATTACAAGATTACTATTCGGGCATTACTTGTGGCGGTGAAAGTTTGATCCGTACTGCGATGTTAAACAACGCAGTTGAAGCGGGCACCATGATGATTAAAAAGATGCCAAAAAGCCAGTTAACTGCCCCTGAAGCAGATGGTAAAACCTTAGTTGATTGGACAAATGAAAAAGGCTTCAGCAGCTCTGCTATTGCAGCTGAGTTAAACGCCCGTATCTAATTTGTAGTACATCTCCCTCGACAGAACTTTGTCTGTTATTTTTTGGCCTCACTTGAGGCCATTTTTTTACAAAACCACCACTTTATTTCTGCCACTCGATTTTGCTTGGTATAAAGCCTGATCAGCAAGTACAAATGAATCTTCAAAAATGCTGGTTTTAAGCAATTTTGTCGCACCTATACTGACTGTTATGCCTGTCACAAAAGAGCCATTGGCGACTTTCAAACGTATCTTTTCGGCAAAGGGGAAGATGCTGTTTGGTTTAAAACAATGCATTAATACTACAAACTCTTCACCACCCCAGCGCGCGACCACATCATAAGAACGAGTACATTGGTTTATAGTACTAGCTATGGCGACAAGTATTTTGTCTCCTTCAGCGTGTCCGTATGTATCATTTACCTCTTTGAAGTGATCTACATCAATTACCAATAATGCGTATTGTTGTAGAAGCTGGTTGGCCCCGAGGTGGCTGACTATTTCTGCTAAACCTGCGCGATTGAGGATGCCGGTTAATTTATCGGTTTCGGATTGCTCTTTGTATTTTGCGCTAGTTGCGGCCAGCTCAGTCAATCGCTGACTACCTTCGCGTACTCTGGTCTTCATTTGCAAATAACTAAGCAACATTTCAGATAGTAGGAGTACACCCCAAAAGCCAATAATACTGATATACATAAATTCTTTGGAAAAATAACTACCTACAAGCTCTAATTGAGCCAGTTTGAACTTATGATCTCCAAGGCTTACCGGATAGGGAATGTCGATACCAAGAGCTATAGCGTTTTTAACGCTAGGCCGTCTATCTTCAAGTGGTACATTAAAATCATTTATCCACCACTCACTTACAGTGAGATCTTTCAAGGGGAGAGAGATATTTTGCTTACCTTGTTGGGCTCTGACAGTCGCGTTATTAAACTTGGCTTTTTTTATGGGGTTCGCAAATTCTATCGCGGGATAATCATCGCGCACAAAAATACGAATATAAGGTGTGGGGCCTTGGTAATCTAATTCTAAGTTGAGATGAGAATAAACACTGAAGTCGATAGTTTTACTTAAATCTTCCGACCACAAAAGTGATAAACCGCAATAGGGATAAGGAGCGCCCTGATTAATTTCGCAGTCCCAAGACATATCCTCTTGATCAATCCATATGAATTTTGATTGGCCACCCACTTCTGTATCGACAGAAATAACGTATGCATTTTGCGGGTTGGGATGTAATAGCAGTTGTCGTTTAGGCAGTGCATCATAAAATACCATTAACAATAAGGTGATAATAAAAGCACATACTTTAATTATCATGAGGATTTTGTCGGTGAGCTTAGGCATTAGAAACAATGCATTCCTTCTTGATTAAAGTGAGCCGCTACATTTAGCTTAAAGATAGTTGGCAGAGTTAAATTTGACAGAAAAATGTTTAAAAGTAAAAGTGTGCTTGACCTTAGACAATACTCTAAGGTTTATCATAGCCATATTAACTGGTTGTAGAAGATAATAAACATTATGAAAATAAGCGAACTGGAAAAAAAATCAGGGATAAGTGCCCACACCCTACGTTATTATGAAAAGGCAGGCTTGTTAAAAGCATCTCAACGCAGTGCCAATAATTATCGCGAATACAGTCAAGATGATTTAGCGACAGCAAGATTCATTCAAGCCTGTAAACACAGTGGTTTCAGTTTGGCAGAGACAGGCGCCTTGTTAGCAATTAAAGGTAACAAAGATCAGCATGTTTGTGCCGAAGCTAAAATAATAACTCACAATAAAATTAAACAAATATCCGAACAAATTAAACAACTTAAAAATATGCAAAATACCCTGCAAAAACTTGAGAAAATTTGTTGTGGCGGTGCAGAAAGTGCCGAATTTTGTTCGATTATTTCCGCGTTAGAAGGTGAGCAATAATATGTTTGTCGAAAATTTCGTAAATCTATTTACTGAGGCAGCTCCTTTTTTGTTGTTGGGTATGTTGATTGCGGGAGCCATCCATCAATTAGTGCCAGCGACGTGGATAAATAAGACATTGGGCAAACAAAGCTCAGTACTTAATGCAGCAATCATTGGTGCACCTCTGCCACTATGTTCTTGCTCAGTTATCCCTGTGGCCATGGGGATCAGGCGCAGTGGTGCAAGTAAAGCCAGTACCGCCAGTTTTTTGGTGGCCACTCCTGAAACTGGTATTGATTCTGTGGGTATTACTTATGCCTTGATGGGACCTGTTATGACCATTGCCAGACCCATCGCGGCGATTTTTTCGGCCATCATTACTGGTTCGATGATCCGCTGGTTTGGTAACCCTGAGGTCGCAGTACCAATGACACAACCTGAGGTAAAAGTCAGTTCTTGCTGTGCAAGTAAAACTGCGCCTCCAGAGCCTAGTATGGTTGAAAAAATTATCAGTATTTTTAGCTTTGGATTTGGGCAATTATTGCGTGATTTCATGTTGTGGTTATTGATTGGTTTGGGGTTTGCTGCGCTAGTCACTACCTTAGTTCCACCTGATTATCTGGCACAATATGGTCAGGGAGTGGTAGCTATGTTGGTGGTGGTATTGATCTCTATTCCTATGTATATCTGTGCTACTGCCTCTACTCCTGTAGCTGTTGGTTTGTTGTTGTCAGGTATTACTCCAGGTGCAGCATTAGTGTTTATGTTAACCGGGCCTGCGACTAATATTGCGACCTTAATGGTGATAAAAAAAGAGTTAGGTGGCAGAGAACTGTTTATCTATTTAGTCAGTATTACCCTGTCGGCTTTAGTGGCAGGCCTAACTCTCGATTTTCTGTTTGACTATTTTGGCTGGCAAATGCAATTAGCTCATGGTGGACATGAAGGCATGTTAGGGTTTGTTTATCAGGCTAGTGCGGTTATTTTGGCCTTACTGATGGGCTTTCAGTTATATAAAACTTACATGCCAAAAACCAAAGACTGTTGTGCGCATTAAATTAAAATTGAGACAGAGTTAATGAGGTTTGGTATAAAACGCCCATTATGGTGAGGACAAAAAAATTAAGGGATTAAATGATTCGATTATTATTGTTAGCTAGCGTTTTACTGAGTAGTTACTGCTGGTCAAAAGACAGTATTAAAGTATTTGCGCAGCACGAATTTAATGACACCGATACTATTACTTCAATCGGCATGAGTCGCTCACTGTTACAAGCTAACAGTAAAGTTCAGGGTGAAGTACTCACCTCACTTGGTTATGCAGAAGTTATGGATAAAAACCAGACCATACAACACTTTGTTACTTCAGATCTGGGTATACGTTTAGGTTACTACGACAAGGTGTTTGTATACCTCGAAGGTGGTATCGATTTACTTGAAATCCTGGTGCAGGATTTTCGCGATGACGACGATTACTATTATGATGAAGACTCCGACAATACCCCTGACGGCTATGCTGCACTAGGTGTCGGTGTTGATACCGGAGCCTTTAAGTTGGAAGGATTTATTAAAGCACGCAATATAGACACTGATGCGTGGGACAGCGAACATCACCTATTTTATGGGCTGCAACTTTCGCTGTCGTTTTAGTCCACGATCTTTGTTATTGACTATAACGGCTGACAATTTCCTGATATTGATCACTGGTTTTAATACTATGTAGGGCTTGGTTAAACAACTCGACCTTTGTTTCATCAACGCTTTTTTTACTAAATATGATATGGGTATCACCAGTCTTAATTTTAGTGCCTTGCGCAACAATGTATTCACTTAAGGCCTTACGTCTGAGAAATGATGCACCAACAAAACTATCTTCTAAAAATCCGTCAATGTCTTTATCAAGTAATCTGGCAATATTAACTTCCCCCATAATTGCACTGACAAATGAACTAGATGTTGCAGCGCCATCACGCAGCATCGATACTTCAGGGCCATAATAGTAATCTTCAACGACACCGATCAACTTACCCTTTTCGATAAAGGCATCGATGCTGGAATAATCTGCCGTGGTGAGATCTTCTCGGCGAATATAGAGAGAATATTCTTCAGTTCGATAAGCGTTACTGAACAACGCAAACTCTTCTCTGGCTGGGGTTTTTGATGCGCCGAGTAATATATCCACCTCACCTTTTTTAAGCTCGCCCATTAAAGCCATCCAAGTACCGGATTTAAAGCTGAAGTCGCATTCAATGGATTTTAATACCGCGCTAACCAGCTCAATATCAAGGCCAGTGACCTTGTCGCCAACATCAATATATTGATAAGGCTCCCAAGCATCAAAACCTACAACAAAATGGCAACTGTCATTAGTCTCAGGCGCGACAAGCTCGATCATCGCAGTCTCAGTGGATGATAGTGGGTTGGTTTTTTCAGTAGTAACAGGTTGGCAGTTGCATAAGATTAAAGCAGCCGTGCAAGACAATAATAAGCGTAATGTACTCATATTTAAGTGTCCTAGGTTAACTGCCACTAAGTTTAAGACACATTTAAAATTTTGCGAGAAAGTTAATTAATTGTTATTTGATACTGTTGACACAGGAGCAGTTATCGAGATGCGCTCTCCTCGTCGGTTTGATCAACAAGGTGCTGACAAAATTGGAATAGTAGGTTGGTTGGAGCCGGCTTCTTTCTGGTTACTCATTTCTTAGCTGTTGAAAAAAGAGTAACTGGCTCGAAGGGATTCGAGTCAAAAACTGGCATGGTTGCCAGTAAGCGAACGCGCATAATCTTAGCGGTCGTGAAGCGATGCTCAGCGTGCGCAGCACATGCTCGGTGGCCGTAGGCCATATCTTTTAACCAATAAAAAACCCGCCTAAGCGGGTTTCTTATTTAACACAAAAGTTTCAAAGCGATGCTTTGAGAGGACAGTAATCCGGATGGATTACATCATTCCACCCATGCCGCCCATTCCACCCATGCCGCCCATATCAGGCATGCCACCGGCAGCTTCTTCTTTTGGCGCGTCGGTGATCATACATTCAGTCGTGATCATCAAGCTGGCAATTGAAGCTGCAAATTGTAGCGCTGAACGAGTTACTTTAGTTGGATCAAGGATACCCATTTCGATCATGTCGCCGTAAGTGTCGTTACCTGCGTTATAACCGTAGTTACCAGAACCATTTTTCACTGCGTTAGTTACAACAGATGCTTCAGCACCGGCGTTAGACGCGATTTGACGTAAAGGCGCTTCCATTGCACGTAGTGCTAATTTGATGCCGTGAGTTTGGTCTTCGTTGTCACCTTTAAGATCAGCGATCTTAGCAGCGGCACGAACTAGTGCTACACCACCACCGGCTACTACGCCTTCTTCAACCGCAGCGCGAGTTGCATGTAGGGCATCTTCAACGCGGGCTTTTTTCTCTTTCATTTCAACTTCAGTGGCTGCGCCAACTTTGATTACTGCAACACCGCCAGCTAATTTAGCTAAACGTTCTTGTAGTTTTTCTTTGTCGTAGTCAGAAGTTGAATCTTCGATTTGAGCACGGATTTGCGCTACGCGGCCTTGGATTGCATCTTCTTCGCCAGCGCCATCTACGATAGTGGTGTTATCTTTAGTGATAACTACACGCTTGGCTGTACCTAGGTCTTCTAAGGTTACTTTATCTAGCTCTAGACCGATTTCTTCTGAAATCACTGTGCCACCAGTTAAGGTTGCGATGTCTTGTAACATGG
>NZ_LSNE01000003.1:2652-151895 GCF_001565895.1 Paraglaciecola hydrolytica | reverse complement strand
TTTACGACGATCACCAAAACCAGGTGCTTTAACCGCCGCTACTTTAACGATGCCACGCATGTTGTTAACAACTAAAGTGGCTAGGGCTTCGCCTTCAACATCTTCAGCAATAATTAACAAAGGCTTAGAAGCTTTAGCGACGGCTTCAAGAGCAGGCAACATTTCACGGATGTTAGAGATTTTTTTATCCACTAACAAAATGTAAGGGCTGTCTAATTCAACTGAACCGTTTTCTTGGTTGTTCATGAAATAAGGCGACAAATAACCGCGATCGAATTGCATACCTTCAACGACGTCTAATTCGTTTTGTAAGGCTTGGCCTTCTTCAACGGTGATAACGCCTTCTTTGCCCACTTTATCCATAGCTTTAGCGATTAACTCGCCTACTTCTGAATCTGAGTTTGCAGAGATAGTACCTACTTGGGCGATAGCTTTGCTGTCAGCGCAAGGTACAGATAATAATTTCAATTGCTCAACTGCTGCGATAACGGCTTTGTCGATACCACGTTTAAGATCCATCGGGTTCATGCCCGCAGCAACAGATTTTAAACCTTCAGTCACGATAGCTTGGGCTAATACAGTGGCAGTAGTGGTACCGTCACCGGCTTCGTCATTGGCTTTAGAAGCAACTTCTTTAACCATCTGAGCGCCCATGTTTTCAAACTTGTCAGCAAGTTCGATTTCTTTCGCTACAGATACACCATCTTTAGTGATGGTTGGAGCACCAAATGATTTGTCTAGTACTACGTGACGACCTTTAGGTCCTAAAGTTACTTTTACTGCGTTGGCTAAGATATTAACGCCGGCCAACATTTTATTGCGGGCGTCTTGTGAAAAACGAACTTCTTTAGCTGCCATGATATTATTTCCTCTGAATTCTGATTAACGGGGGCTTATTCTTAATTATTCAACGACTGCAAGAATGTCGTTTTCGCTTAGGATAAGCACTTCTTTACCATCTAACTTTTCAGTTTTAACGCCGTAACCATCGTTGAAGATGATGATGTCGCCGACTTTAACGTCAACTGCTTTAACAGTACCGTTGTCTAAAGTACGACCATTACCCACAGCGATAACTTCACCGCGAGTTGATTTTTCAGCCGCTGAACCAGTAAGAACGATACCACCGGCTGATTTGCTTTCTTGTTCTTGACGCTTAACGATAACGCGATCGTTTAAAGGACGAATTGCCATTTTCAAATCTCCTGAAAATTCCAATGATTAAGTTAGTTTTGTTCTCGATAGATCGAGAGTTAGGTTGAACAATCAAATTTTCAATTGTTCAGAATTTAGTTAGAAACCAGTTCTGCGAGCATAGATGGGGTTAGTGGTATTGATCTCAAGGGTAAGGCGTTAAATTAGTGAAAAAAAATGCTTCTTTTTTAGCAGTAATTCACCCAAATTAGGCTTTTGGGCTCGCAATTAGTGAAATAATCAGGCTGCCAAGGCTGTGTAATCTTAATCTGCAGTCCCAATTGACTCGTTTAACTGGAGCATCCGGCAAAAGCTCGGCATAATAGCCTAAATAACAACGATAGGAGGATAACAACATGAAGTGGGTAAGTGCCGTATTACTTTGCTTGCTAGTTATGCTCCAATATCGCTTATGGTTTGGTAAAAACAGTATTCCTGATTACTTGAGCATGCAAAAAGAAGTTGAAATCCAAAGTATTCAGAACGCTAACCTTAAACAACGTAACAGCCTATTAATTGCCGATATCGAAGATTTAAAAATTGGCCTAGATGCCGCCGAAGAAAGAGCGCGCAATGATCTAGGTTTAATTAAACAGGGCGAAACGTTTTATCGTATTTTACCTTCCGAAAATTAATGCAGATGACAATAACAACTAAATTTACTGTGGTAGTGCCGGCTGCCGGTATTGGTAAACGCATGGGCGCAGACTGCCCTAAACAATATTTACTTATCGCTGGTAAGAGCATCCTAGAACACACCCTAAATAATTTACTTGCTCACCCACAAATAGGGCGGGTGATTGTGGTGTTACATCCAGATGATAAGCAATTTAAGCAACTAGCCATTGCTGCAGACAAACGTATAAGTGTGGTGACAGGTGGCGAAGAACGCAGTGATTCAGTTTTAGCTGGGCTAAATGCCGTTGATGCCAGTGAGCCTTGGGTATTAATACATGATGCTGCCCGCCCTTGTTTGCATGCAGAAGATTTAACTAAGTTACTCAAGTTGGCAGAGCAAGGCGAGGTTGGCGGTATTTTGGCTGCGCCGGTGCGCGATACCATGAAACGCGCCAATGCTGATCAATTGATCATTAAGACTGAATCGCGGGACAATTTGTGGCACGCCTTAACACCGCAGTTTTTTCCATTAGCTCTGCTTAAATTTGCCCTGCAAACAGCTCAAATTCAAAAGATCGCTATTACCGATGAAGCCTCAGCCATCGAACAGTATGGCGGTCAGGTTAAAATAGTTGAGGGGCGAGCATCCAACATTAAGGTTACCCAGCCAGAAGATCTCTTTTTGGCGACCAGCTATTTAAGCCCGCTAGCCGCAATTGAAGATAAAGGAGAGTGATGAATATTCGTATTGGTCATGGTTATGACGTGCACAAATTTGGTGGCAGTGGGCCTATTGTGATAGGTGGCGCCACTATTGATTACGAGCAAGGTTTGTTGGCCCATTCCGATGGTGACGTGGCTATCCATGCCTTATGTGATGCCATATTAGGCGCATTAGCCTTAGGTGATATTGGCCGCCATTTTCCCGATACTGATCCGGTATTCGCTGGGGTGGACAGTCGTCAATTATTACGCACTGTTTATCAACTTGCGCACGACAAAGGTTATGCTATCGGCAATGTAGATATCACCATTGTTGCGCAGGCACCTAAAATGGCACCGCATATTAGTGTTATGGTGGCAAACCTTGCGCACGATCTGCAAACCACAGCGCAACAAGTTAATGTTAAAGCCACTACTACTGAAAAACTAGGATTCGCTGGGCGTAAAGAAGGCATCGCTGCTTATGCGGTGGTATTGCTGGTAGGTAAAATACAATGATGCAAACTGCTCATTGGCATTATCTTGAGGCCGCACCAAAGGCTACCGGTCAATTAAAAGTTGAGATGGCTGATTTTCAAGTAATAGAAAAACTCGGTTATGAGCCAACTGGCCAAGGTGAGCATATTTATTTATGGGTACGTAAGGCCGGACTTAACACTGCTTTTTTAGCTGAACAAATTGCGAAGTTTGCTAGGGTCTCGGCTCGTGATGTGACTTATGCTGGACGTAAAGATAAATACGCCATTACTGAACAGTGGTTTAGTGTGCATAAACCGGGTAAAGCTGAATTTGACTGGACAGCGTTGAATGTTGAAGGTGCTGAAGTATTAAAGGCTATCCGTCATGATAAAAAACTGCGTACAGGCGTGCTTAAAGGTAATCGTTTTTGTATCACAATTCGCAATTTATTGAATACAGCTGATATTGAACAGCGCTTGAACAGGGTGGCTGAAAAGGGCGTACCAAATTATTATGGTGCCCAACGTTTTGGTGATAGCCGCTATGATGCTCGTGGTGGTAATTTAGTTTTAGCCGAAAAAATGTTAGATGGTGAAGAAATCCGCAATCGTAATAAACGCTCTATGGCGATTTCGGCTCTGCGCTCGTGGTTATTTAATGAGTTTGTTAGCCGTCGTATAGCTGATGGTTTGTTTACGCAAACATTGGCTGGCGATGTGATGTTGTTGGCAGGCAGTGCGAGTTTTTTCTGCGCCCAGCAAATTGATGAAGTTATAGGTCAAAGAATTAACAGCCGCGATATTCAATTATCAGTACCGCTATGGGGGCAGGGTGAACTTGCGTCGCAGTTAGCTGCCCTTGAATATGAAAGCACTATTGCCAGTGATTATCCAACAGTCACCACTGCCCTTGAAAAACTCGGTTTAAAACAAGAACGCCGCGCACTTAGATTATTGCCTGAAAATATGTCATGGCAACTGACGGATGATCAACTGGTACTTAATTTTGAGTTACCTGCTGGAGCGTTTGCCACCTCAGTAGTCAGAGAAATTGTTGATATACAACAGCATTATGAAGTGGACTAAGAGATGAATATTTTGCTCAGTAATGATGACGGTGTTTTTGCAGACGGATTCTGTGCTATTACTCCCTTATTGGTGGACATGACGGCTTATAAAAGTTTAGTTGACATGCAGCATTGGAGCAGCCATTTTGAAAACCAACAACAACAACAACAACAACAACAACAACAACAACAACAATAATTAATTAGCTACTGACTCTGGATCAAGCAATACATGAGAGCCACTTTACGTAAAGGCGATAGTCTCGCCCAACTATTAGCCCAAGAAGGGATCACTAACAACAAAGTATTAGGCGCAATCGCCAATATTCCTCGTGAATTATTTATCCCTGATGCCCTACGCCATAAGGCTTATCAGAATACCGCTTTGCCTATAGGCCAAGGGCAAACTATCTCTCAACCCTATATTGTCGCGCGTATGACTGAGTTGCTCCTGAAGTCAGAAAATAATCCACAAAATGTATTAGAAATTGGCACCGGTTCAGGTTATCAAACTGCAGTGCTGGCGCAGTTATTTCAAAAAGTTTATTCAGTAGAACGGATTAAAACCCTGCAATTTCAGGCAAAACGCCGAATGAACCAACTGAACCTACATAATGTAGCGATGAAACATGGCGACGGGTGGTTAGGTTGGGCGAGTAAGGGCCCCTTTGATGCCATTATAGTAACCGCTGCTGCCAGCCGTATCCCTGAACAACTTTATGCTCAGCTTAATAATGGTGGGCGTTTGATTATCCCTGTAGGGCAAGAAAATCAACAACTGCAATGTGTGACCAGAGTGGACGATGAATTTGAAACTCAAATTATCGAAGCTGTGCGTTTTGTGCCTTTAGTTCCAGGCAATATTATCTAGCCACCAATGACTTTAAAGGAATAGAAATGCAGCAAGCTAGAAATCTCAAACAATATGCCGGTATTGCGGCGAGGGGCATGTTGATGGGCGCAGCGGATGCGGTACCTGGTGTATCCGGTGGCACCATAGCCTTTATGACGGGTATCTATGAAGAATTGATCTTCTCGTTAAAACAATGCGGTCCTAGCGCAGTAAAAATGCTGTTTTCTCAAGGGTTAAAAGCCGCATGGCAGTATATTAACGGCACCTTTTTAGTGGCTTTATTTAGTGGCGTTCTCCTCAGTTTATTAAGCCTCTCACGACTTATTATATTTTTACTCGATCATTATCCCAATTTACTCTGGGCGTTTTTCTTTGGTTTGATTTTAGCGGGTGTTTGGTCGGTACTTAGGCATATAGAAAAATGGTCTTTAGCTGTTGTTGGCGCTTTTATTCTTGGTGTTATCAGCGCCTATTGGGTAACCACAATTAGCCCAACTACCATTGAAAGTTCACCTTTTATCGTCTTTGTATCAGGCATGATTGCGATTTGTGCGATGATTCTGCCGGGTATTTCAGGTAGTTTTATTTTGTTATTGCTGGGCATGTATGGCCCTATGATGTTAGCCGTTAAAGAATTGCAATTCTTCACTTTAGGATGTTTTGCAGGGGGCTGTGTTGTTGGTCTACTCAGTTTTTCCCATGTACTAAGTTGGATGTTCAAACATTATAAAACTCTTACTTTAGCCTTGTTGGGCGGTTTTATGCTTGGCTCGCTAAATAAGGTGTGGCCGTGGAAAACAACTTTGGAATCTGTTGTAGATAGGCATGGTAAAGTGATCCCTTTAGTGCAAGACAATGTTTTGCCTCATACTTTTGAAGTCGTGAGTCAGCAACCTGCTTATCTGACTTATTCATTATTGCTTATGCTGACAGGCATCGTTATGGTGATTTTACTCGAACGTCTAGGCAACAAAACAGCACAGCAATGAAATACTGCTTACCGTTAGTTGAATTGAGAAAAATCCTAGTAGACAGAAATATTGTCAGACTAGTATGTCACAGCGTGTTATTGCTGACCTTGAGTGTATTGATTAGCTGTTCAAGCAGAAAACAACCTGCACCTGTGGTTGAGATCTATCAAGGTAAGACATTCAGAGACTTTGAAGCTGAGTCATTTGAAGGGGATAGCTACAAGGTATTAAAAGGAGATACGCTGTTTTCCATCGCCTGGTTTAGTGGCAATGACTATCAGGATCTCGCTAGAATTAATAACATCAGCCCGCCATACAATATTTATCCAGGTCAAAAAATTTTACTGAAAAAAACGCCAACTTCAATCAAATCCAAAGACAAAGCAGGCAGTGGTCAGACCTCAAAAATAAAGTCAAATCAAGCAGTTGACCACCCATCAAAGCAGGCGTATGGTAAAAGTGAAAAAATTGTAAAGAAGGACTCAGTTGAGTCTTCGATCGGTGAATTTCCTAACCAAGTGTCGAGCTGGTTATGGCCTACTTCACATGCTGTTGCCAGAGGGTTTTCAGCTAAAGAAGAAGGTAATAAAGGTTTAGATTTTGCTGGAAATATAGGTTCGCCAATTTTGGCGGCAGCCGACGGAAAGGTAGTCTACACAGGCAACGCTCTGCGTGGCTTTGGGAATTTGGTTATCATAAAGCATTCAGACGCTTATTTAACAGCCTATGCACACAATGACCAATTATTAGTTAAAGAACAAGAATGGATTAAAGCAGGGCAACAGATTGCCACTATGGGTAAAAGTGGAACCGATCAGGTTAAGCTTCATTTTGAAGTGAGATACAAAGGCAAGTCGATTGACCCTTTGAAATTTTTACCAAAAAGATAATAACAATAAATTATAAGAGAGAAATGAGGAGATGTTTAAGAAACAATAATTGTTTTTAAGGAGTCACTGTTATGGGTCAAGTAAAAGTAGAAGTGGTCGAAGTTGATGCTTTTGATGATATTGAAGCCTCTGTCGAACAAGAACTGGCTAAAGCTGAAAAAGACGATAATGATCAGTCAGATGATGTTTTGATTAGTCAGGATGATACAAGTAAAAATCTTGATGCAACCCAGTTATATTTGGGTGAAATCGGATTCTCTCCGCTCTTAACCGCCGAAGAAGAAGTCTATTTTTCGCGCAAAGCTTTAAAAGGCGACGAAGCCTCACGCAAACGTATGATCGTCAGCAATCTCAGATTAGTGGTTAAAATCGCTAGACGTTATAATAACCGCGGCTTAGCACTGTTGGATTTAATCGAAGAAGGTAATCTCGGGCTTATTAGAGCCGTCGAAAAATTTGATCCTGAACGTGGATTCCGTTTCTCTACCTATGCCACTTGGTGGATACGGCAGACCATCGAACGCGCTATCATGAATCAAACTCGGACCATTCGTCTACCTATCCATGTGGTAAAAGAACTTAATGTTTATTTACGTGCCGCTCGTGAACTAGCGCAAAAACTTGATCATGAACCCAGTGCCGAAGAAATTGCCGCAGCCCTTGATAAACCCGTAATGGATGTCACTAAAATGCTGCGTCTTAATGAGCGTATCACTTCAGTAGATACCCCAATCGGTGGCGAAAATGACAAAATATTGTTAGATGTTATCGCAGATGAACGTGGCAATGGTCCTGAAGAAGAACTGCAAGACACTGATATCAAACTTAACATCGTACATTGGCTAGAAGATCTGAATCCCAAACAACGTGAAGTATTAGCAAGACGTTTTGGTTTATTAGGTTATGAACCATCAACCCTAGAAGATGTGGGTGTAGAAATTGGCTTGACCCGCGAAAGAGTCAGACAAATTCAAGTTGAAGCCTTACGCAGATTGCGCGATATGTTGGGGCACAAAGGTTTAAACCTTGAGGCTTTATTTAATCCTCTTAGTTAAATCTTATTTTCATTAATTGTAAAAAAAGCCTCAAACGAGGCTTTTTTACTGTATATAGAAAGTAACTATTATAGAACTGCCGTAGCACTTGCGTAGTTTGGCTCTTCGGTTGTTTCAGCGACTTGCTCAACATAAACAACAACGCCGTTTTCATCGATAACCACAACACTACGTGATAATAAGCCAGCCAATGGGCCAGTTGTAAAACTCACACCGTAGTCTTGACCAAAAGTACTTCTGAAGCTTGAACCGGTACCCACATTTTCAATACCTTCAGCGCCACAAAAACGTGCGGCAGCAAAAGGTAAATCAGCTGATACACATAAAATCTTGGTGTTGCTTAACTCACTGGCTTTTTGATTGAAAGTGCGGATAGAAGTCGCACATACGCCGGTATCAACCGATGGGAAGATATTTAAAACAAGTCTCGAACCGGCAAAATCCTTTAAGCTAACTTCTGAAAGGTCAGTTTTAACTAATTTAAAGTCAGGAGCTTTGCTACCTACTGCAGGTAATTCGCCAACTGTTTGAAATGCATTGCCTTTTAATGTAACTGTTGCCATTTAAATCTCCTTTTTGATTGTCGAAATGCTACCGAAGGTTCGATAGCGTATGAATTAGTGTTAACAAGCCGAGCTTTGAAGTAACGAGTTTAATCTAATATGGGCAGAATAAAATAAATCAAGTTTTAGTGGAGCGTATTGCTAGCGCACTTTTCTGTCGAGTGTAACAAAACTATAGTTGTGCGGGTTTTTATCGTCGGCAAGATGCTGTTGTAGGTCGCTTTGTTGCCATTCGCTTGCAGCAATATAGTCAGGAAAGTAGGTATCTCCTGGCACGTCTAGTTCAATATGGGTCAAATAGAGTCTGTGACACAGTGGCAGAAAAAATTCATAGATAGTACCTCCACCAATTACCATCACTTCTGCAGCACTCTGTGCGGCAGTGATTGCTTGTTCTGCACTTGTCACGGTAATAGCGTCTGGTAATTGTAATGTGGGGTCACGGCTGATCACTATATTCAAACGGCCGGGCAGAGCTTTACCAATTGAATCGTAGGTAAGCCGCCCCATGATTACGGGCTTACCTAGGGTAGTTTGTTTAAAATGCTTTAGATCTGCCGGTAGATGCCAGGGCATAGCATTGCCAGCCCCAATAACTCGATTTTTTGCCATCGCGGCGATCATGGATATCAACATTTAGAACCTTATTTATCAGTACTTAATGGCTATTTTTTATAAATAACTTCAACGTCATAATCGTCTTCATCAAAATCATCGTCGTCATCTAAGTCGTCTTGCAAGTCATCAAAATTCGAATATTTATCTTCAACAGAATCTTTATGATAGGTATCCCACTTAAAACCGACATCTTCTTGCAACTCTTCAATGACTTCAGCAGGAAGGGTAGAGATAAATTCCATGGCCTTATGGCAAAGTTCCATAGTGCCTTGTTTTTGAATCCCAGAAATATAATGGTATTCATCATGCCAGTCTAATTCTTGCAAAATGCGCTGGGTGATTTCAGCTACTTCATCTTCTAACAACAAATCCACTTTGTTAAAGACTAACCAACGTGGTTTAGCCGCTAACTTAGGATTATATTTTTCTAATTCAGCAACAATGGTTAAGGCGTTATCTACAGGATCAGAACCATCAGCCGGTAATAAGTCGATAATGTGCAATAACACACGGCAGCGTTCTAGATGTTTTAAAAACTGTATACCTAAACCAGCACCATCTGCTGCGCCTTCAATCAACCCAGGAATGTCAGCAATCACAAAGCTACGATTAGCATCCAAGCGCACTACACCTAAATTTGGTACTAGGGTAGTAAAAGGATAGTCAGCGACTTTAGGTTTTGCGGCGGAAACACTGCGGATAAAGGTTGATTTTCCCGCATTTGGCATGCCCAACAAACCTACGTCGGCCAACAGCATTAATTCAAGTTTAAGTTGTCTTATTTCACCTGGAGTACCATCAGATTTTTGTCTCGGGGCACGATTAGTGCTGGTTTTAAAACGTGCATTACCCAAACCATGATAACCACCTTGAGCGACTTTCATTCGTTGATTATGCTTGGTTAAATCGCCAAGAACCTCACCAGTTTCCACATCAGAGGCGCGAGTTCCAACGGGTACTCGCAACTCTAAATCAACACCGCCACGTCCAGTGCAATCCGAACTTTGGCCATTTTTACCGCGTTCAGCACGATGAAAACGTTCAAAACGATAATCAATAAGAGTATTTAAGTTTTCATCCGCAACTAAATAGACACTGCCGCCATCACCGCCGTCACCACCATCAGGTCCACCATCAGGTATATATTTTTCACGACGGAAGCTGGCTACACCATTTCCACCGTCACCGGCTTCTACACGAATATTCGCTTCATCTACAAATTTCATTACTTACTCAATACTCAACTAATTATCGGAAGTGCAACCAGTATATACCCTTCATCCTTGAAACTGCACGTTTGTTGGCTGCATTCATTCGCCCCAATTACTTAGTGAACTAAGCTCATGGGGTGTCATTCATTTGTCGCGGCCGTGCAATCCCAATGATTTTGGGTAGTGATAATTTATCTGATTCCAACAAAAAGCCCCGCTGTAGCGGGGCCTTTCAATACAGCTAACAATTATTACTTATTCAGCAATAATGCTTACAAATTTACGGTTGTTAGGACCTTTAACTTCAAATTGCACTTTGCCAGAAGACAATGCAAATAAAGTATGATCTTTACCAATACCCATGTTTGTACCAGCGTGGAATTTAGTACCACGTTGACGAACAATGATATTACCGGCTAAAACTGACTCGCCACCGAAACGCTTAACACCAAGACGTTTACTTTCTGAGTCACGGCCGTTGTTTGTACTACCACCAGCTTTTTTATGTGCCATCTCTGCGAACTCCTATTAAGCGCTAATGCCAGTAATTTTCACTTCCGTGAACCACTGACGGTGCCCCATTTGTTTACGTGAATGTTTACGACGACGGAACTTAACGATATTGACTTTATCGCCACGACCATGAGTTACAACTTCAGCTGTAACCTTGCCACCATCAACAAAAGGCATACCAATTTTAACATCGTCACCATTGCTCACCATTAAAATATCACCGAATTCTACTGACTCACCTGGAGCCACTTCGATCTTTTCTAGGCGAACGGTTTGGCCTTCGGCCACACGGTGTTGTTTACCACCACTTTGGAAAACCGCGTACATACTTAACTCCGCTCTGCGTTCATAACGCTATATTCAAAAACAGGGCGCGAATTGTACGTGATGGCTTATTTTCAAGCAAGCCCAAAATACAAATTATTTGGTTAAATTTGCGGCATTTTCTGGAACAAGGGATCTTATTGATTTATCGAAGGAAAGTGTTGCTGGATACTCAAGCTAATTTCTGTAAAATCCATGCCCAATTATACTAAGCATCAGAACACAGAGAGCTCACTATTTTGGCTATGGAATTAGAAGAAATACGTCAATTAGCCCAGACAGACATGCTGGCTGTTAATGAATTGATTCAACATCAAGTCAATTCAGACGTTTCACTGATTAATCAGTTAGGTTTTTATATCGTCAACAGTGGTGGAAAACGCCTACGACCTCTGTTAACTGTGTTAGCAGCCCGAGCGGTGAATATTCAAAATAATCAACATCACACACTCGCCGCTATTATTGAATTTATTCATACTTCAACTTTATTACACGATGATGTAGTCGATGAATCCACTATGCGCAGAGGGCGTGAAACAGCCAATGCGGTCTTTGGCAATCAAGCCAGTGTACTAGTGGGCGATTTTTTATATAGTCGTTCGTTTCAGATGATGGTCAGTTTGCAACAAATGCGTGTAATGGAAATACTCTCTGATGCCACCAACGTCATTGCAGAAGGGGAAGTATTGCAACTGATGAATTGTAATGATCCAGCTACCAGTGAAGAGCGCTATATGCAGGTTATTTACTGCAAAACCGCCAAGTTGTTTGAAGCGGCGACACTGTTAGCTGCTGTACTAACCAAACAGTCTCCTGAAATTGAGTTAGCTATGCAAGACTATGGAAAGTATCTGGGCACTGCCTTTCAATTAGTCGATGACATTCTGGATTACGCTGCCGACAGCGATGAGATGGGTAAAAATGTTGGTGATGATTTAAGTGAAGGTAAACCCACCTTACCTCTGCTTTATGCCATGTGGCATGGCAATGCCACTCAAGCACAGTTGATTAAAAACGCAATAGAAACTGGCGATGGCATGCAGCACTTTACTGCCATTATGCAAGCAATGAGTGACACTGGCGCTTTAGAGTACACTAAGCAACAAGCTTTAGATGCTGCTGACCAGGCGATTGCTGCCTTAGCGCCTCTACCTGAATCAGATTATAAACAGGCCTTAATTGGTTTAGCTCATATTTCGGTTGAAAGAGCTGCGTAAAACAATAATCTCCTTGATGTATAAAATAAAAAACTCGGCATTTGCCGAGTTTTTTATGAGTGCAGTATTAGCACTTATTTTTTAACCAATCTAACAACTCAGTATAAAACTCAGTCTTATGGCGATAATACAAAGTATTGGAAAAGTGGTCAGCACCTTTTAATTCAACGTATTTAAAATCCTTATCGAGTTTCTCCAATGCATCAACAAACAAACGGCTTTGCTCAACTGGAACTCGTTGGTCAATGTCGCCATGAATAATCAACAAAGGTACGTTGAGATCTTTTACATGCTCAATTGGAGATACACCTTTGACCGTCGGTGCTTGATATATTCTGCCATAGCGGCTAGCACCAAACAGAGTTGCGGTTATCCGGCTTAAGTCGGTAACACCTGCGCCTGCAATGGAACACTGATAAATATTGTTTTTACGCATGGAGCCAGCAAATGCGGCATAACCGCCGTAACTCCAACCAAAAATGGCGAGTTTATCCTTGTCAGCCAAACCTTTTTCGACCAAATACAGGGCGGCGTCATCATTGTCATCCTGCATTTCTAAGCCCCATTTTTTATCACCGGCTTTCCAGTGATCAAGGCCAAAACCTGTTGATCCGCGATATTGCGGCTGAATAACAATGTAACCATGGTGGGCAAGCAATTGGGACCACTCATCATATATGACGACATCACGTACCCAAGGTCCGCCATGTGGCATTACCACGGCAGGGAATGGTCCTTTGCCTTTAGGTACTGTGATATAAGCGGGGATCTTACGGCCATCGCGGGCAGTGTATTTAACAAATTTTACGTCAGATAAATGTTCAGGCTTGATGAGAGGGCTGCGCTCACCTAAAAAATCCAGCTTCTTTTTATCACTCATTAAGTAATAGCTACCCGGATCTTTATCTGACGAAGTACGAATAACAATGGCATTATCATCCTCAGAACGGCTGACTAAGGATACAAACTTGTCTGGAAAAAGCGCTTCAATACCTTGATAAATAGCCTCTTCGTTAGCATCTAAAAAATAACGTGTGGGGTGTTTTGAAGTGTAACTAAAACCCAAAAGTTGGCCACGGTTAGAAGATTTAGCACCAAGCATCACGCTATCTACATCCAAAGATTTTAAACCAAACAGACGCTCGGAATATTTACCCGTGCGAATGTTGTAAGTATAAATTCCGGTCGTGTCTTCCCCGAGATTGGCTTTGACATAAACCTCATCTGTATTTTCTTGTGAAAAATACAAAAAGTCCCAGTTTTCGCGGTCATTTGGCGAGTTGCTATAGATTTCTTTCCAATCGGTTTCGCCACTCACACGTGCATATTGTTTGATGGAATTAGTCGCGCGGTCATAACCTGAACCGGCTCTGATTTCACCTTTAGGGTCAGGAATAAAACCGTTGCTGACGGTTTCATTACCACGCAGAATCGTTTGCGTAGAGCCAGTATTAATGTTGTATTTAATAACATCAGGGATACGGTTATTGTTAATATCATAGGTTAACAATATATGATCGGGATCGTCTGCTAAAACGGACAACACCTCAAAGTTAGCTCTATTTTCTTTAGGAAAGGGGATTTTCCAGTCGCCTTTACCATCGCCATTAACAATCGCGGCTTTAGTCACCCAATAATTATCGTTACCATCTTGAATATTTTGACGAAAATTAACTAATAGCTTGTCATTGTTTAACCAGCCAATATCGGTTATTTCCATCCTACTTGCACCTAAACGTACAGGCTCTGCTGCTAAATCGTTGGTTGGCCGGATCTCAACGATATAATCCCCATCCTTAGATGTTGCTCTAATAATGGCTAATTTAGAGCCATCTAAGGGCACTGTAGCTTGAGTCATAGCCGGTAAACTGGCAAAGGCATCAAGTGGTAGTGTTGTATTGTTTGTTTCCTGCGCATTACCTTGTCCTGCCCAAGATAACATAGTGGCAACACCAATTATCAATCGGAGTTTTTTATACATACTTATCTCCAAAATACTGAATAGAGTATTTATTAACTAAAAAGGGCTCGTGGCAAATAGCTTTGCCCGAGCCCTATAAAAACAACTAAGTTAGCTTAGAAAGT
Organism: Paraglaciecola hydrolytica; assembly: GCF_001565895.1. GTDB lineage: Bacteria > Pseudomonadota > Gammaproteobacteria > Enterobacterales > Alteromonadaceae > Paraglaciecola > Paraglaciecola hydrolytica. The sequence continues at coordinate 137,535 of NZ_LSNE01000003.1, read as the reverse complement.
GTAACCAACACTTAAATAAGCCGATCTACCATATAAATCATAACCTACACCCAATGGAATATTGCGTGTTGAAAATACGCCGCCGCCATCAACTTTAGGGGGAGCATCGTTAAATACGTTTTGTATACCTGCAGTAACTGAATAGTTATCCGCAGTATAATTTAGCGACACACTGTGATTAGTGTAATTTTCGGTGTAATACACTGGACGACAGGTTACGGTTAAACCATCACAAGGAGTATAAGTATCGAAATCATCCGGGTCATCTGTTTCACCTTTACCGATGAAACTTGTTCTCCAGCTTAGACGGAAATCATTATAGCTTAAGGATAAACGACCACTGGCACGCCATTCTGGATAAACGGGCTCACCATAATTATCATCGTAAACACCTAATATATCTTGTTCAGCTGACTCAAGTTTAGTGGCTTGTAAGTCAAGGATAACGCCTAGCGCACGATCACCTACTACAAATTCTTGTTCATAGAAAATGTTGTAATCGATACCTTCAGAACCTTCTAAACCTATATTCACAAAGGATGCGTTAATAGAGCTTAAACGGCCAGTGCTAGAATCACGTACGATACTGTCACAGAAACCACTTGTACCGTCGGGTACATCAATGTTGTTAAAGCATTGACTAACGATAAATGCACCTGAAGGTTCAGCTACACTGTCGGTGATTTCGATTTTGTATTTAGTCATTGAAAAGGTCAGATCAAACTCTTCGCTGAAAGGTTGTTCAATAATAAAGCCATAAGTTTTAGATAAAGATTTTTCTGGTTGTAATTCTTGTGTACCACCAGTGCTTACTTCAGTACTTGTACTAGCAGTAAAACCTAAACTATCGTCAGTACGTAGACCTAAGGCTGTTGCATCGACACCATTAGCAGCACAAGATGTTAGTACACGAGGAGAACGAGTGTCGTTTTCAGCGTTATAAGTTTCTGTACCACCTACTGTTATATCTGCATCACGCGCAGCATCTGGAACAACACAAGGATCGCTTATTGTGCTAAAACCTGAAGTGCCATTTAAGAAACGCTCACGTAAGTTAGGTGCACGGTATGAAGTACCGCGAGTTCCACGAATGGTTAGCCATTCATTAGGACGGTATACCGCTTTTAAGCTGTAGATAGATTCAGGATCATAGAAGCTTTCATCGGTCCAACGACCAGCGGCAGTTACCGTAAGTTCTTCTGCAAACTTTTTGCCTCTTAATAAAGGTAATTCTGTTTCAAAATAAACTTCACGAATATTACGGCTACCATCGGCACCTTCATCAGAGAAATAACCCCATAACAAACCTTGTGAAGCCACATCGTTGGCATCAGTGATAATTTCGTCTTTTCTGAATTCAGCTCCAACAACAATAGGTACGATTTCTGAGTTCCACGGCAATTTGTACAAATCACCCGAGATAAAACCGCTTAATACAGTTTGTTTGATTTCAGTTTCAATTTCACGACTGGTCATCAAATATTCTGTTTCTGCTTCACTAAAATTACCACCGCCTTCTTGATAGATATTGGGGGCAAACATGTTAACTGGCACACAACCTGAACCACAAGTAATAGTACCGTCAGCATTTCTGACAGAGTTTTCTAATGAATAAACTAAGTTCGCTTCGCTAATACCAACGATGCTATTTTTACCTTTTGATGCACTATAGTTTGCCGAGATTTCATAAAACCAAGAACCTTGAGCAAAGTTATCTAAGGCGCCAATATTACCTTCAATACCACCAACCAAGCGATATTGATAAACATCAACTACGTTAGTATCACGGTCGTTACGGATACTAACGATAGGCTGCATAGTACTTGGAGTATCGCCAAAAAAGGCATCTAAACCAGTACCGGCATAACAATTAACGGCATTAATGGGGTCAGTACCACAAGGGTTATATGGGTTGTTGATACCCACAGTTTGAAACAATTGACCACCTGGGCTGAATACGTCAGATGCTCTATTTGCGTATAAAGCTTCATAGAAGAAACGTGTATCGTTTTTATCTTGAAATAAATAATCACCGTTAGCAAACAAGCTGAAACGTCTAACTGGGCTTACCCAATCGGCAGAGTTAACATAGTCTGTTCTACCTAAGCTATAAAATGGGTCTTGGAAGTTAAAATCGAGTAGACCATCGCCATTACCATCATAAATAGCGATATCATCAATGCCATCGCCATTACTATCAGCTGCAACAGTGCCGTTGATATATGGAATATTACCTAAAGAGGTTGTAGATTCTGACCAACCTGGAACGCCAATATTTGATTTACCCGGTGTGTAGTAAAGTGAACCAAAAAATCCGGCGTGAGACGCGCGGTTAGTGAGAGGGAAAATATCACAGGCATCAGGGGCTTCAGCCGTAGGGCCGATACCACGATACTCTTGGTAAATGCCGCCATCATCGCCTTCGTAATATAATTCATCACAGTTACTGGCAAAGTCATTTTGTGCATAGGATTGAGACTTACGATCATAATATTCTGCAGCTAAGTTAAATGAATAGTTATCACCACTTTTACCATACATTGCAGATAAAGTTGTTTCTTGACCACCACCAGACTGAGGGGCTTTATGGCTGGCTTCAAAATCAAAACCATCAACATCTTTACGTAGAATAACGTTGGCTACGCCAGCGATGGCGTCAGAACCATAAACGGTAGAAGCACCATCAAATAAGTTTTCGATACGTTCAATCATTACACCTGGAATTAAATTTATATCTGGTGATACTGGCGCTCCACCTACACCAGCGGGTGCAACACGTCGACCATTAATCAACACTAGAGTGCGACCAGCGCCTAAGCCGCGAAAACCGATAGTTGAGGAGCCAGGGCCGTTATCCAGTACAAAACCACCAAAAGTATTGTCGATTTGTAAACCTGCTGCCTGAGTTGTGCCCTGTAACATTTCAGTGGCATCAAATAAACCCATTTCACGAGAAATGGCACCATCAATTACTTGTATTGGAGAAGCACTAGAAAATTCAGCGCGTTTAATACGCGAGCCGGTTACAACGACTTTCTCAATGGTTTCTTCAACTTCATCTTCTAATAAACTTGCGCTATTGTCTTGTGCGAATGCAGACAGGCTGGTTATGCAGCCTAAAGCCAACATAACGCCATAGGACGACCGGCGCAAACGCGCTGATGTATGTATTTTCATATATTGTTCCCTGGGTAGTGTAAATAAAACGAAAAACTAGCGATGTAATATTTTTGTAACGCTAGAGCTGCGATATTACCGGAGTTATTTACAAAGGGGGAGCAAGGCCGGTCTAAATTAGATTCGGCCGAGTGAAATAAAACAGATTATATAGACTATCTGGTCAAATCATATAATTTTTTTTGATAAGAGGTTTATTTTGGGATAAACATCCTATTTTGGTAATATTAATAACCTGAAATAAGTGGTTTTATCTTTTAGTGAGAGTCCAGTTTAACTTTGCCACTCACAGTTGACACATTTACCTTGGCACTGCCGCCATTGAGGGAAAACTCTAGCCAGCGACTGGGGCCGTATTTGTCTTTTTGTATTTTGTGTTCAGACAGCTTGTTGATGATGTTACCGCCAGCATGAGCTTGGATATCAAAGCGTGCAGATACATCATCCTGAAAATATAATTCAATTGAGCCACCGACACTGGATGCAGTCACTTCGCCATTTTTCTGCAATATCATCTTCGCTTCGAGGGAGCCGTTCACCGTTTCGAGGTTGAGTTGGCGTATCGTCCCTAGTTTGAGTTCAATGTCGCCATTGACGGTTTCTGCTTGTAATTCTTCACTTTCGGTTTGCACGGTAATATCACCATTGACTGAACTGTATTTGTCATCTCGCCCATTTGAACTGCGTGAATGAATATCCCCATTGACGGTTTCAATCTTTACATCGCCTTCAAGCTCAGTGGCTGTAATGTTGCCGTTAACTGAATCTAAGCGAATACGCCCGCCTAACTGTTTAACCTCAAGTGATCCATTGACAGTTTCAATATCGGCTCCGCCTCTGACACCACTGACTTCAACGTCAGCATTAACTGCGCTGTAGTTTATTTTGCTATTAGCTGGTACTAGGATCGTTAAGTCGTCTCCATCATCCGAGCCCCAGTTGCCCCAACCACTGTGCTTTTTGGTTTTAACTTTGATCACGACTTCATTGCCGTCGCGCTCAAAAATAAATTTATCGGTTTTGTCACCCAATGTGCCAGTTACTTGCACCTCAGCTTTATCCCAAGTGCTTATTTTGGCGAGGCCATTCACATGTTCGATACGGATATAACTGTTAATATTCACGTCTAAGGTTTTATCCACTTTTTCAGTGGCAAAACTAGCACTACTTATTATCAATAACGCCATAGCTATTAGAATTTGTTTCATTTGTCATTACCTCATTTGAATACGCGGACTTAGATCTGTGACCATTTAGGAGAGTGCACCCGCTCGATTAAACTAATCTGCTGTTGATAAACGTTTTGTAATAACTTCAGCAATGCCATGTTGTTGGGCTCATTTTTCAGCGCGGCCTTAATCGCTAATTCTGCCTTGTCTAATTCAGCCACCTGTTCCTGCCAATTACTGGTTAAGGCCGGTTGATCTTGAAATTGCACCAGAAGCGCTTGTTTTTGCTGTTGATGTTGGGCGCTTAAACTGGCAATTAAATCACTGCCATTTGGGTGCTTTTGAGCCGTATGAAACGACAGCAAACTTACTAGTCCAATTAAAGCTACTCCAGCAACCAAGGCGTAAATTTTGCCTGACTTTGGCTTGTTAACTACATCAGGGCTATTAACTAAAGCCAGTTCAATGCCTGACCAAAGTTCACGTTCAGGCTGTTTTTCACGGTTAAGCGCAACAAGTTGTTGTTGCAAATCCGATTCAAAGTCAGCTTTATTCATATCCCATCCACTCCTGTAATAATTGTTTGGCGCGGTGAAACTGTGCCTTACTTGAGCCCACAGCCATGTTAGTCATAATGGCAATTTCTTCGTGGCGATAGCCTTCAATGGCATGTAAAACAAACACCAGTCTGGCACGCTCGGGTAGCCGAACTATGTAACTTTCAATATCCACTGTGCTACTCGATTCTTCGGCCAATTCATTGATGGCCGGGGAATCTTCAAAATTCATCATGCGATATAACCAACCCCTTTGTTTGCGCAAATAAGAGATCGTGATGTTGCTGGTCACTGTATGCAGCCACGTAGAAAACTTGCTATCTCCTTGGTAATTACCGATTTTTCGCCACAACTGGATAAAAACCTCTTGAGCAGCATCTTCGGCTAAGGATTTATCTGCGGTCAGGCGATAACACAAGCCATACACCTGAGCAATGTATTGCTGATATAGTTTGTGGTACGCCTGTTTGTCGCCGCCTTGTACTGCTTTGATTAAGTCCATCTCACTTTTAGAGGCAAACTTATGCTCGGCTGCGACAACGTTTCCTAGTGTGCTCAAACGCATGTCTTCTTGGTGTTAGTTGTTTAGTAAGTCGCAGGGTAAACTAGATTGGTTTAAAGGATTAAAAAAATAATGCATATTTTTTATTTAGTGAGGTAGCGCAATGGAGATTATCGGTTTATTCAGCGGCAACAAAACAGCCATCGGCCCTAAACTCAGTCCTACGGGTATAATTAAAAAACCAATTGAACATGCACAGGTCAATGCCTTAGGCATAGTGGGTGATGTGCAAGCCGACAAACGAGTGCACGGTGGCCCACAAAAAGCCTTGCATCAATTTTCACTATCCAGTTATCAAAGAATCATTCAGCAATATCCCTTGTTACATCGTAAAGCTCTACCTGGCTCTATAGGTGAAAATATCAGCACTGCATTAATGCATGAAGATAACGTATGTATTGGCGATATTTACCAAGTAGGTTCTGCCACGTTGCAAGTGAGTGCTCCACGTATACCCTGCTGGAAGATAGATGCTAAATTTCGCCAACCCGGTTTAAGTCAGTTTATAGCGCAACATCACTTAAGTGGTTGGTATTATCGCGTGATTGCGGCGGGGCAATTACAAGTCGGTGATACTTTCAAATTAGTTGAGCGCTCAAATTCCAACTTAACCATTCGACATTTTTTACATATGCTCCAAAGTAAAAAACTGGATGTCGAGAGTATATTGATGATTGAAAATGCCAGTGGTCTAGATCCGCAGTGGCAGGCAAAACTGTTAAGACAAAACCAATAAACAAGTTTCAAGGATGAAGGGGATATGCAGATAAAAAAACACCGCCAGAAGGCGGTGTTTTTAAACAAATGTAATTAGCATTCCGAGCGATTAAGCTTCTTGAATAACAATAACTTTGATAGTAGCGCTAACTTCTGAATGCAACTGTAAAGTAACAGTGTATTCACCAGTATCACGTAAAGTACCGTTAGGCAATTTAACTTCAGCTTTAGTAGTAGCAAATCCTGCTGCGTTGATCGCGTCAGCAATATCACGAGTACCAACTGAACCGAACAATTTACCTTCGTCACCCGCAGGAGCCGCGATTGTTACTTCAGCTAATTCAGCTAAAGCAGCAGCGCGAGCTTGTGCAGCAGTAAGTTGGTCAGCAATTTTTGCTTCTAACTCAGCGCGACGTTGTTCAAATTTTTCTACGTTTACTTTAGTAGCAGGAACTGCTTTCCCTTTAGGGAACAAAAAGTTACGTGCGTAGCCTGACTTAACTGTGACTTTGTCACCTAAGCCGCCCAGGTTAGCGACTTTGTCTAGTAGTATGATTTCCATCTTTGCTACCTCAGCGATTACTTGTGAGAATCAGTATATGGAAGCAAAGCTAGGAAGCGTGCACGCTTAATAGCAGTTGACAACTGACGCTGATATTTAGCGCTAGTTCCAGTGATACGGCTAGGGACAATTTTACCACTTTCAGTGATGTAATTTTTCAACATTGCGATGTCTTTGTAATCAATCTCAACAACACCTTCAGCTGAAAAACGGCAGAACTTACGACGTCTAAAAAAACGAGCCATTATGTCTCTCCTTATTCTTCATCATCATCAGAAGCGTGAGCTTCTGAATGAGCAGGTCTGTCGTATGACTTCTCATCACGCTTTTCACGACGTTCTTCTTTAGCCATAGGAGATTGTTCAGTAACAACACCTTTGGTACGCATAACAAGGTTACGCAAGATTACATCGTTGAAACGGAAAGCAGTCTCTAATTCTTCAATCGCTTCAGCAGTAGCTTCAGCATTGATCAAGACATAGTGTGCTTTATGTAACTTGTCGATTGGGTAAGCCAATTGACGACGACCCCAATCTTCTTTGCGGTTAATAACACCGCCATCTTGGGTTAGAATTCCGGTATAACGCTCGATCATACCAGGAACTTGTTCACTCTGGTCAGGGTGAACCATGAATACGATTTCGTAATGACGCATCATATTGCTCCTCACGGTTGTAGTCTCGACAGCACAGCCAAACTGTATGGAGACAAGGAACTAAATTAGGTAGCTGTTTTAAGCGGCGCGGATTGTACATAAACTGGGCTGTGACCACAAGGCTTATTTGGCCAGGTTGGGAAAAGCAATTGTCAACTAACAAAATGCTCGCCTGTTAGTATTTGTTTCGCATTTTGTCATTGGCGCTTTGGTAAGTCATACAGCGCATTCTGCCCAGAGAATAGTGATAAATAGGATTTGTGATTAACTTGTATTATATGAAGCCGTCTCTGGGTTAAAGTAAAAATAAGAAAACAAAATACCAATCCACTTATGAGGGTAAAGGAATGGGAATTAGGACCAAAATAGCTGAAAGCAATGTCGAATTAGATGCTTGTTATAAGTTACGCCATAAAGTGTTCGCCGATATTGAAGGTTCATATAAAAAACAGGCAGACGGACGGATCATCGATCGTTTTGATGCCTTTACTAATTCGGTAACATTTTTTGCATCTGACGAGGATAACGTAGTTGGCACCATCCGTTTAACCTTACAAGATAATTGTGTTGGCATTCCTGCTGATGATTTTTTCGATTTTACGCCCTTCCTAAAAGGCGAAGTTGGCACTGTGGCTAATGTGGGACAATTAGTGGTTGATCCTAATAGTCGCGGACAGTTAAGAATTACCAATGGCCTTTTTATGTTGATGTACTACTGGGCATATGACAAAAATGTGACCCATGTAGTGGCGCCTTTTAATCCTGCCCTCACCAAATCAATGCAGCGTATTGGTTTTGTCAAAGCGGGTGAGATTGTTAAGTCAGCTCACTATGACTTAGATATTCAGCCAATGGTGCTTAACCTGCACGAAATTCGTGAGAGCTTTATCAATTTTGTTGCTCAGCAAGATATCTTTAATTTTATGGAGCCTTATTGCCGCGAATATTATCGTGCGGGTGAAGTTATTATTACTAAAGGTGAAATGGGCGAGGATGCTTATTTTATCGTTGACGGCACAGTTACGGTGCAGTTAGGGGCAGCTAAACAAGAAAACCAAGATATCGAGTTGTGTCGTGGTGAAGTATTTGGTGAGTTAGCTTTGCTGGTTGACGTTCCAAGAACCGCAGGAATTGTGGCTAAGTCTGATGTTGCCTTAATTGTATTAAGTAGGCGTCAATTTTTAGGTTGTATTAAAAACAATCCAGAAAATGCTCAATTCATTTTACAAACTTTAGGTAAACGACTGGCTAAAGCAATTAGTGATGACCAAGCTTAAAAAGCCTAGGGGTTTGACAGTTTATTATCTATTTTTTGTTAGAAGTGTTTTAACTCACTCCTTGAAAGAGCGATTATTTTGACAAGTGACGAGGTAGCAAAATAATCGCATATTAACCAAGTTGAATCGCTATTATCTAATTACCAAATAACTTGCCTTTCAACTTGTCTTTTAGTTCGTCTTTTTTCTTGTCCAGTGCTCCAGTCATTTTGGCGTTGAGCATGTCTTCTAGACTATTCATATCGCCATCAACAAGTTTTTCCCAGTCTAACCATTCACTGTATTGGCTATCCTGAGTACCCAGTGCTCCTTGCATTTGGCTATCAAGCTTTTGTTTTAACTCATCGAGTTTACCTTGCTCTTCTTTGCCTATATTAGCCAGTAAAGCACTGCCGAGTTGTTTATTGAGATCTGAACTAAATGACAAATCTAAGTCGCCAATGGCACCTGCAACATTGGTATTGATTTGTAGTTGCTGCATTTGGTTTAGCGTCTGGGCAATAATGCGAGTCAGCTTATTTTCTCCAGTGGCTTGCATAGCAAGTTCGGCCAGATTGATCGCAGCATCACCAGACACAGCATTTTGATTCACTTTGATCTCGCCGTTACTAGATAACAAACCTTTAAGCAGCTTGCTGCTCAATTTGTCTTGTTCAACTAGGCTAATGTCTTGTAATTTTAAACCAGCTAACTGCCATTTTTGCTGGGCGTTAATACCACTGTCTTTAAGCCAAAAATCACCATTAAGTTTAAGTGATTGCCACAAACTACTGGCACTGGAGTCGACTTTAAAAACAGTTGGGCGACCTATTATGTCATGTTGATAGGTGATGTCTTGCCATGTACTGAGTATTTGCTCTTGCTGCCAGCTTAAAGAAATATCGGCTTGTTTAATCCACAGCTCAGGTAGGCCAGAGGTATCGCCAAAACTGATCCAACGCCCCTCAGCAATGACTACTTCTTGCTGTTGCTGTTCTTTGTTTTTGAGCATAGGTGCAAGAATATCTAAGGCAGCTAAAGCATAGCCACTCCACTCTCCAGCGGTTTCGCCAAATACCATAGTGGTAACATCACTAATGGCGCCAGCGTCACCCGCTACTAAGGATTTAAGTTGCTCATAGTCTTGGCCGGGGGCTGCTTTTAATTGGGCTAATTTAGGGCCTAGATCTTGTTTGGCTGTTTGAAGGGACTCTTTAAACTCGTTAAATACTGCCTTGTCGGCTTTGATTTCTTGTTTAAGTTTTTCAAATTCTTCTTTAGCCGCAAGCAAGTCCGCCGGATTTTTATAATCGGTTTTACTCAGTACTTCGATGCGTTTTTTGTAATCGCTAAGTTTATCCTTGCTAGGTAAATTGGCGTATTGCTCACTCAGTTTATCTTTATGTTGCTCATAAGCTTGCTGAGTTGTTTCAATGGCTTTGGTGGTTTTAAGAGGTGATTTAGCTAAGACTTCATCAACGCTAGGTAAGTCTTTCGCGTCAGGAAAAAGGCTTGAACTTACAGACTCAGAATCATCGGGTTGACGATAAACTTGTCCTGCAGAGTTACGAGTAGTGCCAAATTGCACACCAGTCATAGTCAGTTGGTCGATAATCACTTTTCGCAGTAATAAGGGCGATAATTCAATATTGGCACTGATAACTTGTGCTTCTAACTGATTGGTACTGGGTGATTTAGGATCGGTGAGCTGCACACCAATAAAACTCACACCAAATGGTGAGAAGGTATGTTCGACTTGGCTAATATTCACTTCGGCACCAGTGGCCGCTTCTAAGCCTTTTTGCGCTGCGAGTTTTATCCAAAAATCGAGAAATAAAATGACTAGGGCTGAAATCAGCCCGACTACTACAAAAAAGGCTATCAGACCGGGCCAGCGGATTATATTTTTCATGTTGTTATTCTCCCAATGCCTGATAAAGACGATAGAAATTAGTGCCTTTGATAAACTGTACGAGTTTGATTTTATTTACCCAAACCATGACTTTTGCACGGTATTGCACAACCAATATTTTGCTGGCAATCAATAGTACTGGGCTGCAAATAAGGGAAAACACAAGGCTTCCAAGGGTGAGAGTGTGATAAAACTGACTAAGTTGACCTAGAGTAGTGCTGTAAAGTTGTGTCCAAAAAGGAACTAAACTTTGATTGCTTAGGATGGATTCGCCAACACCTGCCATGACAGAACCTAATGCGAGAGCAAATAAAGAAAACAAGGCCCATGCTAGTAAAAAGGCCGACAAATTAACCCTGAAAAACAGCACCACAAATAATAAAATTACGCTGTGCAAACCTAACATAGGTGTTAAACCCATTACCATGCCGAGGGTAAATCCCCATGCTAGTTGCCAGGGGCTGGCATCCGAATTGAGTGCTTTTAACAGCTTAACGATAGCGCCCACTGCTCTCTCCTTGTTTAAATGTTGATACTTATTTTGCACGTAAAAAACGTCAAAAATTCTTGGTACACAATAAAGCTCGCCATGGTGAATAACAAGCTTGCTTGCAAGCGATTTTGTCATTAACTAGCGTGGGCTGTTTACTCACCCTTAAACTAATTTTACCTGATAAGCTGCTGTGAAAAAATTTTATGTTTGTTTTACATCCTAAGAACCTTTAGCTCTTTTTCTTCGTCTTTAGGTCAACAAGAGGAGACTAAATGCAACAAGTTGAACTCGACATGCTGGTAATAAGAGCACAACAGGGTGATGAGCCAGCTCTATTGTTATTGTTTGAGCATTATCAACCTGCATTATTACAGTTCGCTTATCGTTTGCTTGGCGAGCATAGTGCGGCTCAGGATGCGGTGCAAAATGCTTGGCTTAAAACCTTAAAAAATTTAAGGGCTTTACATAATCCAGCGGTATTTAAAAGTTGGATTTATCGCGCATTAAGGTGGTCCGCCACTGATTTATTGCGGCAACTACACATTCAGCAACAGCGCAGTTCTGAGTTAGCAGTGGATGAAGTCGAGAGCGAAAATAGTGTTGCACATGACTCGCTAACCGCTGCCTTAAAAGGCTTGCCTGAAGATGAATACCTAGCCGTTTATTTATTCTATTTTACCCAACTATCTTTGGTCGAAATAGCATTAGTACAAGAGGTGCCCGTAGGTACGGTTAAAACCCGTTTATTTCGGGCCAAGGCAAAATTAAAAGTCACATTGGAGAATGACCATGAATATTGATGACAAAATTACCCAAGCCCTTGAGGCAGAAGCTAAACGCCTAGAACCCATGTTGCTCGACGATAAAGGGCTATTTAGCCGTTTGTTGCCTATTTATCGCGGTGGTATGCGTCGCTGGGTGTGGTTAGTGAACGGTTTAACATTACTCACCAGTGCCCTGATGTTTTGGACAGCTTATGAATTTTTTAGCGCGCAGCTAGTTGAGCAACTTGTCTTTTGGGGAGTGTGTTTAATCGTGATCCTGCAATTACAAGTTGGTTTAAAAAACTGGTTATTTATGGAAATGAATCGTGCGTCTTTAGCTCGAGAAATGAAGCGTTTAGAGATAACATTAATGCAAACCAAAAATCCGTAATTAGGTGGGTATATACCTCAGAAACACTGAAACGCGTATCTTCTGGTTGCTTGGGTATATATTCTGTTAGCTTTTGAGTGTGTGCTCTCCACTCAATTAATGATTGAAGGAGGAAGTAAAGATGGAGCTTAGGTTGGTGTACATAGTCAGCATATTTTGTGCTGGTTTTGCTGTAGGATACTTTGTGAATGAACAAGATGAGTTTAATGGGGATACTGTTGCTGACGCAACATTGACGGTTCCTCATCAAGCTGCTCCAACATTGCAAAAAGTTAATCCTTTTCAGTTGCTTAGCTCGCAACAGAATGAGCTTGGGGAGCAAGCAAACCCAAACAACTCAACTTTCAAGACGGACAATACGGCCCTTTCATGGCAAGAAAATAATAACCTTAATAGCCCGGAACAAAATGAGCTGTTAAATGCTAAGTTGGCCCAGATAGGTTATTTAGTTAAAGACAACGAGCTTGATAAATTGGCATCAGGTTTAGGTGATAGCTCTGCCCAAGTGCGCAAACAGACCATCCTTGGTTTAAGTGATTTGAATTCTGCTGACGCCTTGCAGGTTGTTGGGCAAGTCTTGTTTTCCGATCCCTCTGCTGAAAATCGAATGTTGGCTGTGGGGGTTTTGGAAAAGCACCAGCATCTCGCTTTTGTCACTCATTTTCTAAAACATGCCATGCAAAATGATACAGATGCTCAGGTAAGACAGTTTGCCGCTACCGTATTAGGGCAACAATAATTGCAAAACCAACGTTTAAAAGGCTTAGACGGTTTAAGAGCACTGGCCGCATTGGCGGTATTTGCCGTGCACTACAATCAAATTGTTGATGTAGACGTGCAGTATGGTGAATTTGATTTTTACCTGTTGTTTGCTAACGGCGAAATGGGTGTGGCCTTATTTTTTGTGTTAAGTGGTTTGTTATTATCGCTGCCCTATTGGCGAGCTATTCTGTTTAAAGAGGCTTGGCCTAAATTAAGTACTTTTGTTAAACACCGTTTAGCGCGTATTTTACCCGCTTATTATATGGCCCTAACCTTGCTCATAATATTAAGCAATTATTGGGTTTTCCCTGCGGCTTGGCCAGACATATTACTGCACTACAGTTTTTTATTTAATTACAGCGAATTTTCTTTTTTCAGTATCAATCCTTCTTTTTGGACATTAGCAGTTGAGATGCAGTTTTATCTTTTGCTACCCATTTTTTTTGTGGTGCTACGCTACCAATCTTTTGCTCGGGCTTTAGGCTTGTTGGTCATCTTGGCCTTAGTTTGTTATGCCTTGCATTACATGTTTGTTCTAGCTGTAGATAAGAACATTCCGTGGCCAGGTAGCACTATTTTATTGTGGGTAAAAGTCAATGGCGCGGTTGTTACTCAATCGTTATTAGCCCATTTACCTCACTTTATTATTGGTATTATCACGGGTGGAGTTTTGCTTAAAACAAAAACGCATCTTGCTTTTACGCAAAACAGTGGTGCGGGCCAAGTAAAGCTTGTATGTGATGTAGTTTTTGTCCTGAGTTTAAGCACAGTGATATTACTTATGGCAACAGAATTGGGCGAATGGATACAAATTCCGATGGGCCGTTATGGCTTGCCTGTATTGCCCCTTGTTTTGGCGGTTTTGGTTTATGTCACGCCTTTTACTTACTACGCAAAATGGGTATTGGATGACGTAGTTGTGCGCCATCTAGGCAAAGTATCCTACGGTATTTATATCTACCATTTCCCGATTCTTAGTTTTGTTGACTACCAAATGTCTATTTATGGCTGGGATGCTAGAGAGGATTGGGCTTATTTACTCATTATCGCTAGCTTACTCATTTTCATTGTTGCCAATTTATCCTATTACCTAGTGGAGCGGCCCATCTTAGGTTATGCCCACAAACAACGAGTTAATTAGGTGATACTGGAAATTGCATTAAGTGGGCTTCTAGTTTTTTATTTAAATCTTTTTCCCACGTTTCTGGCATGACCTTTTTAACTTCAGCCAACATAGTGTGCAACTGATCTTGCTGTTGTTGATTGTTGCTGCGTTGTAAAGCGGCTGAAATCCATAGGTAGCTTTTGGCCAAGTCTTGTTCTAACCAAAGCTTAGTAACAGGATTTTTAGGTGCTGCAAAATATAAAGCAGCAGTTTCAAAATAAGCTGGTTGATAACCTTGAGCGGCGGCTTTTTCAAACCACTCTCGAGCTTCCAAGGGGTCTTGTTTAAGCCCTTGCCCTTTGAGTAACATCAGCCCAATATTGAATTGTGCATGAGCTGAGTGATAACTCGCAGCATTGGAATACCAATGTAGCGCGGAGGCATTTGATTCCTGGGTATTTAATGCCAGATTAAAATCGGCAATTTGCAACATAGCGGGTATCGAACCTTGTTCAGCAGCTTGCGTGCACAAAGCTAAACCCTTTTGCGAATTTTGCTCAACACCTTCTCCGTGTAAATAAAGACTGCCTAAATGGCAAAGTGATAGGTGAAAACCGAGCTCGGCGGCTTTTTCATATAACTGCTCAGCACGTTGAAAATCCATGGCCTGATGTATGCCTTTTACAAAACAATGGGCCAATTTATCCAAGGCTAATGGCGCCTCGAGCTCTGCAGCCTTGGCGTACCATTGACAGGCTTTGAGCATATCAGTTTGCCGACCCCAACCCAGTTCGTTAAAAAGCGCTAAGTTAATTAGTGCAACGGCATTGTTCTCTTCTTTGCCAATGTCTTCATAGGCGCTATAGGCTTCTTGGTACTTCTGTTCTGCTAACAATTTATCCGCTTTACGTAAATCACGGCTCTCGTTGGCAAGGGCGGTGTTTGGCAACACTAGGTAAAACAGTAAGGATATAAAAACCAATAAAGCGTGTTGTTGCATTTTGTCTTTCCACTAAAAAAAATCGCCGATACAAATCGGCGATCTAACTAATACTGTAACCTTACATCAAAATAACTAAAAATCTAGTTACGCGAAGGGTAGATACCTTGTAAGGCGATAACATGATAAATCGCTAAATAAGGCATACGGTTTTCATGACTTTGACTACCGCCAGTGTTGGTTAAGGTTGTACCCACAGTTGCTTCTACACTGATCGAGTCTGCATGTAGGTCAACATCGGGGGCGTTTGAACTGTATATATTAGTCCGGCTTTTACTGGCTAAGCTATTAGCACTAGGAGTCGCTGAGTCGCCTGCTGCATCGGTACCATGTAAGGTCGCACTAATGCTACTTACCGTGCTGGTTGCAGCATGAGTATGTGAGGGCATTTGATTAGCTGTTAGTGTGACATGTTCTACACCACCCCTCTGTCCCCAAGAGTAACTACTTAGGCCCGGGCCGTTACCTGGTTGAATTGCCACGCGGCCACGTAAATCGGGTAAGGCAAAGGTAGTTTGCCCATTGCCCCCATAGGTGGTTCCAAGTAAAGAGAACAAAGCGGTATTTTGAGCAATAGACAGTAATTGCCCGTCACAAATTGCCCAGCCACGAGGTGCAAAACCAAAACCGACCATTTGAATCTGGCCAAGAAAGGGCTCAGATGCAAATACTGGCTGACTGACGCCCATGCCTGCTAACAGTGCAACTGAACAAGTAAGCGTACGTACAGAGTGTAATAATTTCATTGTTGTTATCCTTAATTAGATTATTTGTTTTTACGGACGTTTCTTGCCACTAAACCAAATAAAGCAATGACAAACAAAGAAAGACTGCCCGGTGCGGGTACAGAAGGAGGCACTTGTCCTCCGCGAAGTGTTACTGATTCTATTGAGAGAAATTGAGAGAAGTCAAAAGCGCTTTCACCACCATCAAAATCGCCACCCTCAAGTGTCCAACTTAAATCAAGGGTCAGTAAATCAGTTGGATTTAATGCAAAATTAAAAAATAAGGTATCAGCGGCAAACAAACTACCACCAAAATTGCCATCTGCAACACCATCAATTTCGTTGCCGTTTACTGTGTCAGATACTAAATCAGTGAAAAATAATTCTGCACCATTGGCAAACAAAGTAAATTCAGAATCGGCATAGGCGTCAATACCATTCGCACTAACCATATTGCTAAATACTAGCTTAAACACAATGTCATAAATATCCGAAACTGAGTTGTTAGCTACATCAATAGTACTATCAAAACCCACATTAAAAGTATCATCGGTAGTAAGTGCGCTACCGGTAAAGCCAATGCCATCATCGGTATTCACTAGATTGTTAGTTAACGGGTTTGTACCTGTTACTGTTGCGCCAGCATAAGTGGAAGTGATTGTTGCACCACCTGTTATTAAACTGAAATCACCGCTAGATACTCCATCGCCGTAACCTTCATCAAAAGTGTTGGTTGCTTGAATGTTAATATCTACTGGAATAATGGCGGCTTGGACTGAGCTTAAAAAACAAAGCGAGCATAAAGCCGATAAGGTCGTGAGTGTAAGCGTTTTCCACTTAGGTTTAAGAGTCGTCATGTAACACACCTTCTTATTGATATAGAGTAAAAATTGCATGAGTTTTATTAACATACATTAATTAAGCCATAAATATTACTTATTGATATATATGCGATTAAATTGTTTATATACCTGCTGTGTAAATATAGTGTAAATAATCCTGACAAAATACATGGTTAAATAAGTGCTCTTTTGGGTGCTACTTTGAAGTCAAATCAAACAAGTTTTCATCTTGTTTTTTATTGCATGCAGTTAATTAGAAAGTGCGGAAAGTCGAGTGTTTAGAGCGTGATTTTAAATCTGAGATAACAGTTCTTGAAGACTTTATAGGGGGATGAGCAAACACCGCATTGGCAGGGTTTGCTCTAAAAATGTTACATCCAATTATCGTTGCGACGGCGTTTTTTAGGTAAATAAGTCAATATAATACCCAATAACAAACTAACCACGGCGACAATGCCACCTCGAGTGAACCATTCAATTTGCGCACTTTGATCCTGATTGGCTAGTTCAGCGCTGATGCGTTTATTGTGTGCGGCGATTTCTTCTTGTTTGCGGTTTAAAGCTGCATTTTGTGAACTTAGATCGGCGATACGTTGATTCAACAAATCATTATCCGCACTTTGCTGTTTGATCATGGCATTGGCTTCTTGCAGTTTTTGCGTAAGCCCAGGGACTAATTCTCTGACACTGCGAGTTTTACTGATAAACTCAGTTTGTACCCAACCCGTACGCTGTTTGTCGTCAATCACTTCAATGAACTGAGTTTCAGTGTCTTCTTGCAACATCTTGACTTTAGTACCAGCAATCACTGAACCGAGAATACGATAATTGCGCCCCGGACCGGCATGTAAAAAAGTAAAGAGGTCATCTGAAATATAACGAACCTTACCCTCTTTATCATTTGGCTCTTGAGCTACAGCCAAAAAAGTGGGTAAAGATATACAAGTAAATAACAAAAATAAAAGGGTGTGGCTGCGCATAATATGAAAACTTGTCTCTATAATATGCCGCAAATGGTATTGCCTGACATAACGAAAGGCAAGCCCACATTCAAATTGAATGGCCTGAATAGTAAATTGTGGCTATTGAAAGTGTAATTTGGGGCCTAGGATTGTTGCCAAAGAACATGTTTAATCTGGAGCAGTAAGGACTCGTATGGAATATGAAATTGAATTAAAGCTCACTACCACAGTGCAGGCTGGGGAGTTTATCGAAAACAGCTTATTGCCAAAACTAGCGGCTAAAGTAGAGCAACAAGAGCTTGAATTAAGTAATAGCTATTTTGATACGAGTGAGCGGGATTTTCGCTTAAATGGCATGGGTTTACGTATTCGTGGTTGTCAGCATGAATATGAACAAACTATCAAAACTGCAGGTAAAGGAGTGGCGGGGTTACAACAACGGCCGGAATACAATGTGGACTTAGGTAAATTACCTAAAGCGCCAGAAACTCCTGACCTGAGTTTGTTTCCAGCAGAAGTGTGGCCTGTAGGTTTTGACCATCAAGGTGCTCAAACTCAATTACAGTGTCTGTTTGTCACGCAGTTTAAACGTAGTGTGTATTTATTGAATTTTAATCCTCAGTCACAGATTGAATTGGTGTGGGACAGGGGCGAAGTAAGAGCAAATGACAAGTGTGATGAAATCAATGAAATAGAACTCGAATTAAAAGCAGGTAATATCAGTGAGATTTTTAATGTAGCCAGACAGCTCGCCACTATTATGCCACTTAAAATTGGTTTGCTCAGTAAAGCGGCGCGGGGTTATCGATTATTAAATGGCGGGGGACAAGCAGATAAAACACTACCCGAACCTTTAAACCTGTTAACCGAAGAGCAAGTCAAACATAGCTCACGCGCGCAATTGCACAGCCTTGTGGCCAAGCGTTTGAGTCGCTGGCAAAAACTGCTTAATTATTTTGAGATGCAGCCAAGTCAGGCATGTTGGCACGAAATAAACACTGTTTGGCAGCAGTTAAGTTTGGTGTTGGCGCAGTGCTGTAAGCAAGGTTCAGATAACAGCCAGTCGTTGCATTGCGCGATGCAGGATTTTCAGCATCAATGGCAAGGTGTTGTTTTGTCTGGCGCTGGTAATAGTCAAACCGCAACCCCCAGTCACTGGCATGCCGCAGTCGAAGTGTTAACCGGCAGCTCTGCCCTGTTAATGCAACTGGCGATTATGCAATATCTGGTGGAACAACAAGCCGTTTGAAAAGTTAAACAAGAAGCCTATCAGTATTGGTTAACTCCCCCCGCGATTGCCCCCTATCTTGAACAAGCGCAAAGGCAGTTACAGCAAGAACAAGCCGAAGCACTAGCAAAGAAACTGGCTATAGAAAAAGCACAAAAAGAAAAGATGCTTGTAGAAACCTACAGCCAGCGTGAACGCTTTTGGCAACAAGCGCAAACCGAAGCCAGTCGCGCTTGTGCCAGCGGCTATGATCAAGCATCTGGTTATTTACATCAGTTGTTCGAAGCCTATCAGTTTAACTGCGATGTCTCAGATTTTGAGCAGTGTTTTAAGCGATTTGTCACCAAGAATAGTGGCCGTAAAGCGCTGTTAAAGCGGCTGAATGATTTGCTATAAATAATATGGGTATAGTTAGGTCAAATGGCCTTAGCAAAATCGCAGCAAAAATCGATTGTTCTCGATTGGCTGAGAGACTGAAAATGATTAAGACTCTCACGTGATAGGTCTACACTAAGTTACTTATAAGGTAACAACCTGTAGACCTATGTCTTGCGCAAGTCTACTATCAGGTCTACACTAAGTTACCTATTTGGTAACTTAGTGTAGACCTATGGCTAAATCTAATGAGCTATTAAACGCATTGGCAAAAGCGGTGAGCGCTGGCGGTGGCATTCACAGTGCAACAGAGCTTGCTTTTATGCTGGGTGTGCCTTGTGACCCAGCCTTTAGAAAGTTCTTAGCAGATTGTGTTAATAAAGGGCTATTAAGACGAGTGGTGAAAGGCTTCTATGAAAGCGTTATTACACCACCTGAGCCTGAGACTGCCATTTATAAAATCATCAAAAAGTTGCGCAGTGGCGTATTGAACTACATCAGCTTAGAAAGTCAGCTCAGTCATACCGGTGATATTTCGCAAGTTGTGATGGGTAGAGTCACGGTGGTGACTAAAGGTCGAAGTGGTTGTTTTGATACGCCTTATGGTGTGATCGAATTTACCCACACTAAAAAGCCAGTCGAGCAAATTGCACCTAATTTGTACTATGACCCCGACATCAAAATGTATCGTGCATACAAAGCGCAAGCGATAGCAGATCTAAAACACTGCCGACGCAATCTACATATGTTGGAGAGCTAAGTATGGGGAAGAGTGTGGGAAATAAAGTATGCTAAAACAACAAATTCGCCAAATCGTCCTGATTTGCCAAGGCAGAAAATGCATATTGACGTCTGTGCAATTCCCTCATTCGATATCGAAAAGCGCCCGCTAGTTAATCATTACGATATTGTTGTACCGACTGAAGGGATCTTAGTCCCGGTACAATCGTTACAAGAAACACTGGCCGATAAGCTGATCGCATTAGCGTATCGGGCAAGGCGTATTAAGCCGCGCGATATCTGGGATATTGTTTGGATCAAGCAACGCGGTATTGATTTATCCAAGACATTGGTTGAAAAGAAACTCACCGCCAGACAAAAGCAAACAGAAGACTTTCGGCAGACACTGTCTATTCAGTTAGCCAAGTTAATGTCGGAAGATGAAGTACGTGACGACTTCAATATGGAAATGAGCCGCTTTATCCCCAAGCAAATTAAAGAGAGAACCCTCGATAATCCTGAGTATTGGGCGTATGTCCAGGCTGAGGTAAATGCCATCGTGTCTGAGTTACTGAATGACGGAACTCCAAAAAATCCATTTGATATGGGTTAGTCGAGGTTTTTGTTTTTTGATGACAAATCCGTTCGAGTTAACAAACCGGAGCCAGCACCGAAGAATATCAAAAACGATACTCGTTGATGAATTTATTGCGTCAGGCGGTTGAAGCGGTAGAAGACGCTGTTGGTTGGGCAAAGTTGGGCGCAATTGGTACACATATTTCAAATCATGCTTCATTCGATCAACGAAACTATGGCTTTAAAAAACTCAGCAATTTATTTGCTTCAATCGATTTGTTTGAAATGAAAATATCCAATAGCTCTCATATGTGGGTTAGAGACAAGCGACGCGCTAGGTAGATTATTAGACATTGTATAAACTGATGGCAATTAGCTCTCAATTAGTAATCAACTAAGTGTTTAAGCCCATCATTTTTAAGATTAAAAAAGACATAGTTATATTTTGAATGAATGAAAACGGCTTAAATTCCCAAGTGTTTGAAAAAAAACTTTTTGGTATCAAACTAAATTTATTTAAGTTAATGATTTTAAAAGAATTCCAAAAGTTGGCGGAATTCCCAAATTAAATGGTAATGATCACATTTGATCAATTTTAGCGTTTGGGAATTCGGTTCAACTACTTTTTAGTAAATAACCGGCTTTTTAGAAGGAAAGCTGGTTAAAAATCTAGGATTGATAAAACCTCGTGTCATTTAATTTGGGAATTTTTGCAGTATTTCAGATAACGTGGGATTTTTAAAATCGATGAATAAAAAAAGAGTACTATTAAATAGTACTCTTTTTTTATTCAGAGAAATAGAATTTTAAAAGACTAATTATTAGTTCGATATAAAACTCGGATATGCATTTAAAACCTTATCTCGGGTAGGGAAACTTTCGTTATCAATAAGTTTGTTTAGTGAATCAATACAAATCATTGGCACTTTATTATTTGGCACCATTACACTGAGTTTTCCATCTTTAATAAATTTTCGAATAATTTGAGGACCAACACCTAGTAATTTGGATGCGTTATATTGTGATAAAACCTGATCAAATTTCATTCCTCGTTGCTTTCTCAAGTAGTAGTGAGCAGTCTTTCGATCTACAAAAGCTTCAGAAAAATTGGGCATATTAGGATTTTTGAAACGTACAGGAATTCTGCTACGTAAAACTCCGATCACAATTTCTTCCGGATAATTCCAGAAAATAGGGGCTTCTTCTGCCACTTGTTGGATGGGAGTTCCAACTTCGTCCAACGTCCTAACCCTTTGAAGTAGCCTTTGCCAATCAGAAAAATCATAAATAAATGTACCGCAATAAGGTTTTTTAAAAGTCACTTTAGTAAATTTTAGTTCGATACAAGATTGCACTTGGAATTCGCTCAAGCCAAGCCACTTTTTTAAAGCAGCGGCATCAACAAATAGTCTACATTCATCATTTGTAGGGTGTCTTTTTAGTACTTGTTTCATTCCAGCAGCCAGAGGTGATTGAGCAAAATCATCGAACGGATATTCATAGAAAAGCTGGTTAAAAAGGCTATATGCTGATGGCACATTTTCACCCAATTCGATCATTTGACTCGCCATTGAGTATAATTCGTTCCAATTACGAAGCATTATCGGGCTTTCAGTCACCCGTTTATCGATTAGATCAAACGGACGTATTAGTGCCACGGCATAGTCAAATAATTTTGATGTGTATACCCATTTTTTCTGCCCCTGAAGTGTCCGAAGTTTACGAATGTGGTGAGGCTCAGTATCTATTGTTTTCCCACAAAGTTTAGAGCCACAATGCTGACATACTAAATCTAGTAAATCAGTGTTCCACTGCAATTCTCGACTGCAAGTCTGACAAACGTTGATATGGGCCATTTTGTGCTTAGTGCAATAAGAATTTGGCGTATATTGCCAATTAGCATAAATAACACCATCTTCCTTTACACACTCTGTGCAAATACAAGGTTTACGTGAAAGGGAAAATCGTTTTCCCGCCGATACGCTTGGATCTTCTTCATATTCACCTAATAGATAATTTTTTTCTAAGTTAATACTTCTACCTACTAACTTGCTTGCTAATTCAACAACACCATCAACGGAATTTTTTCTGTAAGTCGTTGGAACCTTTTTTGTAGAGTAGGATTTTATGAGTTCACTTAGACTATTAAATCGATTTTTTTTAGCCAGTCGAAGCAAGTAACCCAGAACGTTTTCGCCATTTTTGATAAAAGGACGTTGAGGAAGTAAATTCATCACGCAGCCTCCTTTTTCAGCCCATCGAGCTTAATTTTTAAAACACGGTCGTTGTAAGTAAAAGGGTTTTCAAATTCTTCGAAGCTTAACTTTGAAGCATTGTAAATAGATTTGGCATTAATTGAGATTCGACCTTTTTCTTCAATTAATGCTGCTTGAATTAAGTCAGATATAATGCCAATGGCACCACTAGATGCTAAATAGAATTTACAAACTATTGAGGGTTCTTTAAGAGCGTCGGCTGTTATATTGAGTGCTTCAAGTTTATCTGCAAAACTAACTAAGATTTTTTGTGTTTCCTTCAACGTTAGCATACGAATGAAATGGGGCAAAAAACTACGACGTTTCAACTGCCGACTAAACCCTGCATTTTTCCCCTCCATTACACGCAAGGATTCTAGCCCGGGAATGCCTGAGACAAGAATTGGCACTTTAGAATCATCAGAAATAGTTTTAAGCATATTTATAAAAGTTCCCGTTTTACCGTGTTCATTAAATTGTGCAGACATTGCATGTTGTGCTTCATCTATGATCACAAGTTCAGTTTTTAGATCCTCAAGTAAGCCTATAATTGTCTTTTCTTTTTCTGCGTTATTGCCTTTTTGTGGCTGCGTTTTCCCCATGAGTTCTAGATATAATTCTTTCAAAATTTCACCTTTTGACGCATCGCCAGTCAGCTTGATATAAATTATCCGTCGTATATCAGATTCCTCGTTAGTCTCATCCGGATATTTATCTTTGAAGGCTTTGCAAATTTTAGTTTTACCTTTGCCACTCTCACCGATTAGATAGCCAATTTTAGGGTTGGAAAATTGACCTGTGTCAGTCAGTTGCTGAATATAATTCATAGCATCACTATAAACCGGGGTGATAATTTTCAAGTCGTGTATTATTGATTTCGTTTGCTTTAATAACGTTAAATTTGTCATCATTCTTCACACCCAAAGCCTGTTGAGCCGTCATTCAATTCTTCGAAGTCAATGTCATCGGTTGTGGGACCACGATCCGGTACTTCAGTATCTAAAAGATCCCTGAAGTCACCATCATAGTCATTTATGACCGCTGTTTTTTCGTGCGGTCTAACATGAGTATTTATTTGTTTTGGATTCTGACTGAGCATATTCAGAGCTCCAAATTCATCATTCTCATCGTCGAGACTTGCGTTTGTGTCTATTACTGCTCTCGCTTCAATGAATGACATTCCTTGGTGGACGGAATTGTCTGTATTGCTAACTGTAATTAACTCCCCAGTGAGTGGGTGTATAATAGCGATTTCAGAAGCATCTTCGGGGTCAAATAGTATATGTACATCAATACTTTCCTTTTTATTACCAAAGACATCTAATTCTTTGTATAGGTCTTTAGCTTCAGGAGATTGAAAGTATTGATACTGAAGAAAAATGCCCCGAACTAAATGCATAGCACGTTTTTTCGTTTCGGTTTTGAATACACTACGGTCTTGTTCATCAGCTTTACGGGGCGGTGGATTTCTGTATAGCCGTTTCCATTCTTTTTCGGGAGTGGATAGTTTTAAACCACTGTGTTTACTTTTATGGTAATCGTAGTGAATGAAGTATTCCGCTGCTCGTTTAAGCTCGCTAAGCTTTACACAGTTTTCGTGCTCAGGCTTTTGGCTATCTCGATTTTTAAAGTTATCAGCGTTACGATAACCTTTGATATTTCTTAAAAAACGTTGACGAAGTGTTTTAACAAAGGATTCTGCAATCGGTTTACCCCAGCCCCGCTTTGTACCAGTGTACTGGAGGGATATAGACAATGTCTTACATAACTTTCTGATCCGAGCGTTTGCAAACGCAGTTCCGTGATCCATTACAATAACATCGGGAATTCCACCAATAGGGAAAAGCGTGTTCACCCCGTGAGGCATTTGAGTACTTAATATATTTCGAATACACGCCATGACGCCAGCAGCTGTTTCGCCTCGCAGTTTTTTCTTAACTTCTATGTGATAGCCAACTACTGCTCTTGAGGCCGCATCCACTGCAAAGTAAACAGTGAAGTAGCCTAAAAAATGTTTATCATCATCCATTACGCCGAGGCAGACATGCATAGCATCCATCTCGACACGCTCTAAAAGCATATCCGCTATTATTTTGGCTCCAATGCCTCTATTGTAAGCCCGAAGGGCAGCTTCACCGTCGCGTTTTAAGATGCAAAGTTCTTTATTAAGTGCCTTTAATTTTCGTCTAAAACAACTGGCACTAGGTAATAATGCTTTTAGATTGTCCGGAGTAATACTTTCAAGATAACGAAATGTAGCGGTATCAGTTGGTTTGTTTCTAGTCAAGAAAAAACCTTTTATTGCCTTACCACACAAGAGTTCAATTTCAAATGGAAGCGGTTTTCCTTGCTTCTTGCGTGTTTTAATCACGCAACTGGAAAAATCACCGCCGGTTTTTCTATAGTGCGTAGCTATTCTAGAAAGCTCACTTTTTGATGGTGTTTTTAAGTGATTTAACCCAAGTTCATCAAAAATTTCTCGGGCTTTGAGTTGTCCATTGTACTTTCGATTTTTGTCTAAATCTCCCGTCAACCCTAAAGGGGCTTTCATTTCGTTTAAAGCTTCGCCAACTTTAGTGTATGCGTCGGCTAAATCTTGTTCTGATTTCGTTAGAATGACAGTTTGTAAATCGCCGTCACGCATTACAATTTTAATGTTTCCTTTAATTGCAGTTGAATCAATAAAAGGACGTGGGAAGCTGCGTAATTGTTTATTTGACGCATTTGTCATTATTACAGCATCGTCATCAATGGACTCTACTGTCCAGCGAGTTGCGCCCCATAGTAATGTCGCTTTCGGTACTAATTGTTCGGCGAAATTCATGCGCACACCTCCATTGTAGTTTCGTCATTTAATGCGGCTTTGATATTCCACTTTAGGGCTTGATGGGCAGCAATTTTGAATGCCAAAGATAGATGTTGATTAGCTGCTAATACACGCTCTTTGAGTTGACCAAATGTTAAAGAGGGTATATCGATTGTTTGAACAAACCCTCGTTCTAAAAGTGAGAGTGGTTTTACTTTAAAACGATATAAAAGTTTACAGTTTTGAATGTGCTCTTTAGTAAATGTCTTATCAGTAAAAACATTCAATTGAGCGTTAAATTTACTTTTATAATGGCGTTTCAGGATGTCTAACTTATGTTTAAATACCACTGTTTTGGCATGTTTTTCAGGCTTTATTTCAAGGTGATTAAGCGATGTATCAACATATTCAATTAATACATCCTCAGTGTATCGACATAAATCACCGAGTTCATTTCTATAATATGTGCTGAATGGCTGCGTTCGATAACGTTTAATGTTGTCATCAAATTCAAATACTCTTGCTAAGTCTTGCTCTAGATTACTATCGACATACATAAGTGCATGATTTTTATAGCTGTAAAAGTGCAATTGGACTTTGTTTTTTTGTGTAATGTTTAATTTTCTAGTCATTTTAAATCTCTCTTTAAATTACGTTTTCATATTTTTTGACTCCATTCGTTATTATTTTTGAATGAGCTTTAAAACTTACGCTCTTTTATAGTAATAACGGCTAAAAAATGTTTGTAAAGTTTTTAGGAAAGTATTTTTTTGAAGTGATCATGAGTCTTTAGTTATTTTGTAAGTTACTGTTTATTAATAATAAAGAACAAAAAAAGATATAATTTTTGAAATGTGAAAATGGTTAAACCTTTTGTTTTCAAGGGTTCCTATGAAAATATTGATTTAACTAGTGTAATAATATGACAATGTATGCAAAAAAAGATATTTGATTGGAGGGGTTTTTAATTTCTTTGGGTTATTTAAAATTAATTTTTTATAATAAAACGGTCTTAAATGTCATACTGTAAGAATTGTGTTTAACCATGTTTCTTCAGTAAATAGCTATTAAAAAATAGTTGATCGTTAGTTTTTTGAGGCTTAAACAACCAACCTTCCCTGTGTTTTACACAAGCAAATAGTCGCTGTAGTGCCAGCGTTGAACTGAATTGGATCGTTTTCCATCCCGTCTGAAAATATCACACCGTTTTCTGCCATCTTCGACGTGAGTTTAAGGGTCATTTGATTCGAAATTTTGCCAAATACTAGATTAGTTTGGGTAACCGCAGAAGGAAACGGCTCTCGAACGGTGTAATACAAGTCAGAACTATCCCACGCCAACCCTTTACTAAGCTGTTTATGTAATGGTCGCTGCGCAATACCACTGGCGCCAGCTAAAATACTTTTAAACCAGCCAGTTGAGCCTAAACCAGTCGAAACAATAACCCCGCTTGAGCTCTGCTGCTCCTTATTCTCACCTATGCAGATTTCATAGCGTGCTGAAGTGTGACTTTTTGGACCGATAAACACATCATTCACCGCTAACAGTGAATCACCGAGGTTTGTGGTCACTTGTGCCATGGAAACATGTTTAATCCCCATGTTGTTATTCAATACTGTTCGTAGAACATCTGAAATGTCAGCAACACAAAACGGCAGCAGCACGCCATCAAACAAGTCGGGTATCGGGTTAATTGCAATCAATGGCTGGCCTTTGAGGTATTTGAGCGTGTTGGCTACCAAGCCATCTTGTCCAAGTACAATAACAACATCATCGTGGGAAAATAGGTAGGTAGCCAACATGCTGCGCTCTAATAGCTGCACTCGCCCTGCTTGTTTAAGCTGTGCTAATACGGTTTTGACGGCCTCACTGTATAAAGTATCTTCAGTCACATAATCATCAAAACGCTCACCTAAGTGCTCAATGTAAAACTTGGCCTGACCTAAGGTGCAGTATTTTTCTTTGAGCTCCTGCAAGCGGGTTTTGCGTGTAACAAGTATAAGTTTGCGCTCTTGTAACATCGTGTTGGTCCTTTTATTGGCGCAGAAGTGACTGAAGCAAATCAGGACTTAGATTTAGGTTACCGACTTTATTATCACCATGTGTGAGATTTTCAATGGCTTGTGCAATCAGCTGTTCAGGTCCCATGCCGCTCATGCTCATGACTTTTAGTCTTTCAGTATCCATTTGCGCATAGGCGTCCATTTTTACTTTGATTTTGTAAGCTTCTGCGTCCGCTCTGGCACGTTCGTTCGCTACATTAAGCTCAACTAAACCTTTAAGCTGCTCTTCATCTTCAATTTGAGCAGCAATGCGTTCTTGATTGATTTGAAAACGCTGCTGCATTTGTTCGCGCTCAGCTTCAAGTGTGGCTTTTTCTAGGTCTTGTTGTTTTTTCTGAATGGCTTTTTCAGTTTCAAGTTCAGACTCTTTGACGCTTTTTTCTTGTTCAATACTCGCTAAGCGACGAGCATAGACTGCATTGTCTGCTTCTCTCAACAAGCTTTCTCTTACTTCAGCCTCCAATGCTTTACCCGTTTCGGGATTAGGTACAATAGCGGTTAATGCCACATCGTTAATTTCAATACCTAAAGAAACCAGCGCCGCTACATTATCCAAATCTTTCTTTAACTCGTTAGTCAGTGTCATGGCACAGGTTAACGCTTCGCGCAGTTTGCGACGCTCTATTTGATTACGTACTGATACTTGCACACTTCTGAGTACTCTTTCTTCTACTTTGTTGGGATCTTCTGACACATAACGCCCATTGGCATCAATAGTAAAATTAAGTTGTTTGACGGCATCTCCGGGTTTGACGATACGATAAGTTACTTGCCCTTGAATGGAGATATCTTGAAAATCCTGAGTTTGCATACGAAATACAAAAGGTAATTCTTTGCTATTCACAGGCACAGCTACTAATGATGAGCTGGGTCCATAATAGAAGAAACTGGTGCCCAAGCCTTGTTTGACCACAGCTCCATTTTTGAACTGCATTAAATGGGTTGATGGGTCTGCTTTGATGTAATTGATACCAAACATATTGTACCTTCTAAAAGTTAGTGTCCCTGCGACACATTTATATTAATGTCTCAGTGACATTATATTGTCAAGTTAAATTAAATCTTTTTTAAAAATTTCTCTAATTTGTTGAAGATATTGAAGGCGTGATGAAAAAAACTTATAGTGTCTATACGACATTAAATGTTTATTATGATGCAAGACTACGATATTAATCAGTTCAAAAATCCTTTGTTCACAGTCGACAGTGTGTTGTTCACTGTTATCGATAGCGTACTTAATGTATTGATGGTAAAACGCTTGATTGAGCCTTTTGCCGGGCGATGGGGTTTGCCCGGAGGATTTGTTGATGTTGATAAAGACGACAATACGGATATGACGGCGCGGCGCAAACTGACTGAAAAAACCGGACTTTCTCCACGTTATTTAGAACAGCTTCAGGTATTTTCAGGCATTAACCGCGACCCGAGGGGATTTAGTGTTACTTCTGCTTATTACGCTTTGGTGGCGCATCAAGCTGTTGAAACACGCATTGAAACCGTTGAACAAGCAAGTTGGATAAGTGTAAATGAATTACCTAATCTGGCAGTTGCGTTTGACCATAAACACATCATCGATATTGCACATAAGCGTTTACAACAAAAAGCCCTGTACTCAATGGTGCCAATCTATTGTTGTCCCGACCACTTTACGGTTGGCCAATTGAAAGATGTGATTGAAACCATCATTGAAAAAGAAATTCAACGCAAAAGCCTAATGCGCCGCATCGAATCCTCTGACATGTTTGAGTTTGTTGACCAAAAAGTCCAATCAGGTGGCCGCTCAGCGCAATTATATAGGGTTAAAAAAGATGTCAGCATGGCAAATTTTGAAAGAAATTTGAGCGTTTGATAAGTTCAAATTCATCCGCCGTAAAAATCGTAGCGACAAAAGATTATTGGATACAGAGTTGAATCGGTAGGACATTTTTCAGATACAACACCCAGAACAATACGCGCTCTGTTATAAGTGTTTACTATGCTGTTCAATTGCCAGTTTTACTATTTCAAACGGAAAGCATTATTAAATGCCTAAGCCATCG
The DNA here is from genome assembly GCF_001565895.1 of Paraglaciecola hydrolytica. GTDB lineage: Bacteria > Pseudomonadota > Gammaproteobacteria > Enterobacterales > Alteromonadaceae > Paraglaciecola > Paraglaciecola hydrolytica. The sequence continues at coordinate 107,862 of NZ_LSNE01000003.1, read as the reverse complement.
CCGCCTGTTTGAATGTTCATATTTTTTCTCCTACGCCTGATTGGTTAACACTTTTGACCAGCTTGTACGTCCAGAGTATAACAAACCTTCGGTAAAACGAAAGTACTTCAAATGCTGCTAAATCTCTTGCCAACCAGCCTTTGCTAATACTCGTCTTCAAAATTCTATGGTTACAATTTACGATGCTTTAACCACGCGACAGCAATCTCTCTCAAATTTTTGAATAAATCAAAGTATTCAGCATATAGAAACTAAATGAGAATTATATTAACCTCGAGGGAAAATGAAATTGTTGTCAGGAATATGTCTTGGTAAAAATAATGCCGCTATCTAAATTAGCTTTTTGTACTGTAGAGTTGAGTTTAGTCAACTGGGGTTGTTTAGCAAACAGTAAGCTAGATGTGTTAATTTGTATTCAAAAGTGCTCCATTAGGAATGGATAATTGCACTGAAAATTAACCAATGCAAGCTGATACATTTATATTGGTTTTCAAAGCTTTGGACAATAAATACTGGTTCAACTATTTTTGCAAATGATGGATCAAAACAAGATGCAACTTAACATTCGTGTCCATAGCTAATTAAATAAAAAATATTCATCGAATTGGCGTTTACTCAGTCTGTAGTTCATAAAAAATTATATTGCCCAAAATTCTGTGGGAATGAAATTTTCTAGTTTTTCTTCAGCAAGCGGTTCTTGCTCGTTAAAAAAATCGAGGCCTGTTTGTTTTTCAATTTCATCTATCGAAACTAAATATTTTTTAATATCTTTTGATACGTTATCGGAATTGGGAACGATAAACGATAAAGCTTCTATAGATGATGTCGCTGAACGTCTATAAATTATTCTAAAAAAATGTGTTGGAACTGCCACTGAATTATTACCAATAGTCAGTAATTGAACCTTGTTATTTTCGCCCAAGAATAATGGACCTGCTATTATACCAACCCCATTTTTGGCATAAGCTCTACCCAGTTGCTCCAATTCTACCCATGTTGTTCTATTTAAAAATCGGGACTGTGGTGCAATAGCGGCATAATTACCAGCTTCTGCGACCTCCCGGGCTCCTTTGTATTTCATATCAGAGACAGATACTAGATGCCCTCTGTCGAATCCAGATGCTCTGTAATCTTCCTCTGAAGCTTGAACTGATGAGCTAATTAGTGGTTCTTGTTTAAAACTTCTTACTACATTGATATCCTTACTTTCTCCAATAATCTTGTAAGCTACCCAATTTGGTATGCGTAAAACTTTGTTGTAGCTTATTAGATAACCATTTTTATCAACAATATCTACATCACTTGGCGGTCCATATTCCACATGTTTTTCATATTTTGACTTTTTTGATGCCGGTTCTAGTATAAAGTTAAATTGTCGAAAATAGGATTGAGGCATATAAAAAGAGGCAATTACCGATTCTTGAGTATTTACCGATTCTTGAGTATTTACCGATTCTTGAGTATTTACCGATTCTTGAGTATTTACCGATTCTTGAGTATTCAAGCGTGGTGCTTCATTTGTTTTATCAGCGTTGTTTAAATCGAGCACCTTGTAAAATTTGTCGGATTCAATTGAGAACGGAAGGAATGTATATTGGTTAACCCCTAATGTTGCAGTTACTCGGACTTTAGTTCCTTTGTCAACTTTAAATCGGGCCTCTCCTTCATAGGTAATTTCACTTTTAAATATTTGTTGTGTAATTAGGTCTTTCATTTGCATAGAAGACAATTCTGGAATCTCAAGATTTTTGTTAGAAGCAATTTCTAATAGGATATTGAATCTATTGTTTTTCCACTTTTCGTAGAGAATAAATGTTAGAGCAGAACAGATGATTGTTATACCAACTAAAGTTAATAAGGCTTTGCGGTTAGTAGATAATGTAGAATTCCAAACATATTTCAGCGTTTCTCCTAACCAAGAAACTTTGTCACCAAAAAAAAGAATAGATAGTAGCGACGCGTAGCCAATCAGCGCGGAAGATAAGTATGAAAGTGTTCCTACATCATTTGACCATGAAAGCCATAAAGCTATCTCTGATAATACTAGAGCCAGCATTAATAAGGCGGATATTTGAATACGCTTTAGCATGAGTATTCTCCTCGTTTTTTCATACGAGGGAGACAAACTTGAAAATTAGAAAAAGAATCGTTATTGGGTATCACTAAGGGTATCCCATTCTTTTAGTGCTGATACCGAATCTGAAACAAGATTTTCAAGGTATTCGAAGTCTTGTTTTAATTTTGCAAATGACCAAAAAAGAATTAGCCACGTAGCTCCAGAGAAAGACGCAACCAGTTTTCTAAAAATGTGCCAAAGCTTCATGACACCAGTTAACCCGAGTCTGAATAGTTTAGCTGAGAGGTTTTGCTTTTTAAAAATACCGTTTATTAGTACCACATTGCCATGTGTATTCACGTAAATATCTAAGTCGAAATCTATACTTTTCTGAACAACAACATGCTCTAAATTGTTTGCATTGCCTTGTTTAAATAAGTATGCGTAACCCACTTGGGTTGTTTTGAATATTGTTGAAATGCTTGTAAATATAGTCCTCCCGCTTGATATGAGCCATCTTGCTGCATTTTGAATAAGCGTAAGTACTGAGGTTGATAATCGTCGTAAGATATCAAAAATAAATCGGGTAACTCTCTTTATTCCATCCCAAACCCTGCTCAAGAACGTTTCACTTTCTTTTTCTATTGAGTCTCGAAATGATTTGTTTTTAAGCTCAGATAAGATCTTTTCAGATACAACGCTTTCACTTTCCTTAACATCATAACTCTGCAAAATATTGATCCGTTTAAAAAATCTATAACTAATAGAATCTCGTTCTGATAGTCTAGGACGTTCACTTTGAGGGGATTCTCTCCAAAATCGTTTTAAAGAATTTGATATCGTGATATTCCCAGATTGTAAACGGCTTAACTCTATAGGATACCCATACAACCAAAGCTCTATCGCTGCTATATTTCTAATAAATATATCAAGCGTTTCTAAAAATTTAAGTTTCTTATTCCTGTCAATGTAAGGTGACTTAAAATAAATGTCCTTACCTTTTCCATTAATATTGTTGCTTATTAGGTCGATGTTAAATAAATGCCTTTCAAGCTCAATTCTATCAGACTGATCGTTAATTGTTGGTATCTGCAAAGCGATAAGTAATTGTTTAAAAAGTAAAAATGCTGAATCGACTTCGAACTCTTTGTCCCAGCTACTACTTTTTAACAATCCGTACATTGATAGCTTCAGTTTTCTCGCTTTGTGAAGGGCTGGATTGTCCTTAGCTAGGGCTGCTAAAAATAAAGCATTATCATGTCTGGGTTCAAAAGCGACGAGAGAATCAAGCGCTAGAAACGTTTGAGCGTTCGGCTTCCCTGTTTCTTTGATACCGACATCGGATTGAAATGCTTTTATACCTTGAGATAAAGCCTCATCCATTACATCTGCACCATTCTCTTCATACAGATATCCAAGCCAGAATAATCTTTTTCTATAAAGTAAATATGGGGCTTCAGATTTATCTAAATCTGGCAATTGGCCATTCTGAATTGAGTGGTCAATTGCATCACCGAGTTGTTCGATTCCCACGAGAGCTAAGACGCGAAATCTTTGACAAATGCGACTATAGCGGCTCGCGATTCTTTACCTGTCGCAACCGCCAAATCATGTATTGACTTCATATCATCACTAATATTGGTATCTAAAAATTGATCTATATCGCCATCTATTTTCAATACTGTCATTGCTTCTAACTTTATAGTTCCCCCAGTTACCGCTTTCTTTAATAGCTCATCTAAGTTTTTTAAATCAACACCTAGGGTGGGGGTGCCATTATCATCAGGCCCGATTGCCGTTTTCAAATCTCCAGTAAATGTTCTAACGTTGAGTTCTGAGAAGTCTGCTGCTGTTGACTTTAACTCTTCTAATAACTCTTTATATTTTGATGACATATAGTCTCCTAATTTACATACCTTATTGAACAACCCAAATTAGTTGCCGTTTTTCGTTTAACAAAAAGGACCGAATCATATTTATGGTTTTTTTCTGAACTCTATTTTTTACTAAAGTTTGTAGTCAATAAAAGGCCATTGACGTGAATTTACGTGAGTACCTTGTCCAACTAATTCAGGACACCAGCGCTGAACAGCGGTGTCAGATAAAGCATATCCCCAATTAATTAACCTATAAGTGTCGTGATGACTAAACGCTTTTAAGCGTGTTGATATTTTTGATAATGCAGCAGTGATTTCACTATCTTTGGCCATAGAGTCGGCATACTTATAGTCATTTATAGCTGTTCCTATACCCAAATAGGTCCCACTGAATTGATTTTCGGTATTTTCAAAATCAGATATTAGTTTTCGTTTTCTTAGGGCTCGTTGCTGATTAATCATAATGTCAGTCATTCGAAGAAACTGTCCTGCCCAATTGGTCGCAATGTTAGCTTTGATTTCTAAGGGAGCCCCGGCATCACAACAAATGACATGGCTGTATTCTTTGTTAATTTTAGTTACAGCCTCTAATCCCAAGTTGTCGTAAAGACCACCATCCGTGAGCAATAGTTTTGACTTCAATCTCACAACGTCATGCGATGAAGAAATATCTGTCTTTTCCCAATCAGCCGGATTTACTTTGAGAGTTACAGGGGAGAGCACAGGAGGAAATGCGCTTGATATTCCGACGACTTTTGACATGGGTATAGCTGTGTTTTTGTTAATACCCAGACGCCAGTCCGATATGTATTTTTGACTAAATCGTATACTGCCCCCGGTTTGAAAGTTAGTGCCGTAAAAAATAAAAAGGGGGGCATTCTTAGAAATGCAATTTAGTAGTCGACCCTTAAAAAGTTTTTTATCATAACTTTTAGCGACTTTGTCACCAATCGTATCTTTGAATGATAAAAGTCCTTTAAGTACTGAGCCAACGTCTAAGTTTTCGGAGCAAAATTGAATGAGGGGATGAGCAATTATTTCAGGAAAGTTGCCAGCTACACCAGTTCTAGAGTCAAAATTCAATAAGTCCCAATTACATGCTAAAAACCCAGCAGTTATGCTGCCACCTGAAACGCTGGTTATTGTTTTTACTTTTCCTAGAATACCCATTTCATTGAGGCGCCATAATGCTCCCAAAGAAAATAATGTTGCCCGGTAACCACCCCCAGATAATGCTACTCCAATGCCAGTTTCACTCATTTTTTAAACATCCTTATTTTTATCCATTTTCATCGAAAAAGTCTGACTTTCCGCTTTTTTAACTTTTCGACCTTTTACCCACAACATTCCTGTAGTTTTAATATTGTATTCAGTTTGACCATCTGTACTGAGAATAATATCGCCAGAAATTATGCCGCTGTTATCTGTTTCTCTGCCCACCGTCTCATTGCTGCATTTCTCACTGCCATAATCTGTCTGAAATACATGAATTAGTGGTGTGACCTTTGAACATACCTCGTCATCCCCGGAACTTTTATTTAATAGCATCGAAACTACGTCTTTACGCGGATGGCGGTATGAACAATTAGGATTTCCCACACTTATAAGTCCAACTTCTGGGTTTAGTCGGCTCACATAACGTGCTGGTGTACTACTTTCGCTACCATGATGTGCCACATGAAATACTTCTACACCGTTTTCATCATCTATTTTTTCTGCATTTAAAAGTGCTTTTGCCACTTCTGTCTGGACATCCATTTGAGATGTCTCGTGACCCGAACATGTTTCTTCCCCACCACCCAAATCACCATCCAATACATATTGGAAATTTCTATAATCGAGGAACAAAGAGATGGACCGATCATTTTCATTTGATACCTTGACGCTTGTTCCATCAAAAATCTTACCATTTGCCGCTGCAACTAATATTGACGCGCCGTTACCTAGCGCAATTGTAAGCCCTACCGGAATAGACCGAGCGATACCAGCTCGGGTTTTGGGAGTAATATTCGTCCAGTTATCAACATACAATGGGGAGTCTTTAGGAGGCCCATCTGGTTCATAATTAGCTACTGTAATATTGTAACCAGCTTCTATTAAGTCTTTATATCCGACAAAATGGTCTTTGTCTCTATGACTCAAAATCGCATAATTAATTGTTTTATTTCCTCCAAGAACACTATCAAGATAGTCCACTAGACCAGACTTACCTTGCTTGACTCCAAAGTCATATAAAACAGTAGTCCCATCAGGACCAACGATAAGGGTAGAGCCTCCTTGACCAAGATTTATGTAGTGAATTTGAAGCTTATTGTATTTCCCATCGTCGCTATCAAGTGCGAAGTTATAAAAACTTGCAGACAAAAAACAAAGTGAAACACTAAATGTAAATAGTCGGGTTGCTACTTTTTTCATCGCTTACTGTCATCCAGCAAACCTAAAAGTGCATTACGTTGTTCTTCCGTCAAATTTCCTGCTGCTATTCTTTTTACGATTAATTCAGAAAACGTATTTTGTTCAGTTTTATTTCTCCTAATTGCATCTAAGTTCAATTTTTCTGCTACGGCGTCTATTAGTTTTTCCAAAGCACCGTAAAATACCTTTACAGACAGTCCAACTAAAAAGGCTAGTGCATTTTCATCCATACCTGATTCAACAATAAATCCCGGGTCAAAAATGTATTGAATTACCCCACCTAATATTGCACCAAGTAACACTCTTGTCTGCCAACCTCCGATAAAATCAGTATCAAAAGTTCTGTCAGCGGCAATATCAGAAAATCGTTTTAATAAAAAAATACAGCTACCTAAACCTCCCCAGAATATTGGTGATAATGGGGTGACAACATATAAATGGATACCAAAAACATAAGTCCAAAACCCATCATCTGGAATTGACCTATCGCTTAAGTACATCCCTACCATTTCATTAAGCAGTGAAATAGCCAAAAAGAAAATTGCTGAGTACTTAATGAAGCGGACTGATTGCCGATATTTTCTAGAGTGAATAACTGTTTTTCCAGTGACCGGGGCTGTTATTTTGGTCAGTTTTGAATATGCAATAATAACACTTAAGCTATTTTCAACAGACTCTGAGTTGGATAGCTCAACGTCATTGGAGGAATCTGTGTCTTGAAGTGAAATAGATGAAAGTAGTGGACTTAGTATATCCTCAGAAACTTCAATACCTTTGTTAGCGGTATATTTGAGAAGTTCTGAAATTTCTTCAGCGTCAATTATTGTTATTTTCTGAACTTCCATATCCATTTTAATCCAATAAAATACTATTTATCTTTCGTGCAAATCTAGAATAGTATTGTTCGTTTTTCAACCAATTTTTTTAATTAAGTAAATTTATGTTTTCTAATAAGAGGGGGCATTTTTCAAGGTGTTATTTGACCTTCTGCGTGATAAACCCCCGATTTCGTATGAACATATTAGAGAAAAGACCGCCTTGTTAAAATTCACCTACAAGTACGCGACCTTTGAAGTTCATTGTAAACGTTATCAACATCTTGGCTGTGGTTGATATTCGGCTTGTTTCGACCAGTTAAATTGGAATATTCTATTATTTACTAAAATTTGGCCGTAATTCATAAATACACTTATTAGGAAACTACTAGGGATAGAGGGAAAATATGTAGTGGCCATTAAACAAGATGCAATTTAACAGTTATATTTAATGGCAAGCTGAGTGTCTACGAAATTGGGGGAAGATCATACCTCACTTACTATTTAGCTGACATACAATTAACTCAACGTAATATGAAAACATGAGCAAAACTGATTACGCTCATGAAAAGATTCACCTGAACTCACCAAATGTTCCAAAATCTGCGTTTGGCCATCGACGAGTCATGACTTTTGCTATACTTAAGTTTGAGTATTTCAAGAGCCGATGATCATGCCCTATTGCCACACCGAATTTCAAATCGTGAAGCCTAAACAAGTTGAAAACGTGCTGACGATGTTTACACAAGAATGCTTCGTTGGAGGGCAGGCAGCGTATCGGCTAGACGATGGCTCTTTTTCTATTGATGCGGGAGAAAATGATATTCGGGCAATCTATGAAGAACCCAACGCGGCCATAAAATTTTTCTGTCGATATAAACAAGACATGAATTTTTATGACAACAAGCTTCAGGCCTTTGCCACCAAACATGGCATTGATACAGGGCTTCCAGTTAATACGAACACCGACGGGAATATATTGTGACCAATCAATTTGATGTGCTGGCCTTAGCTGAAGAGGTTGAGCGCGATTATAAATCGGGGAATTTGAATCGCGAGTTGTTGGCTCAAGGACAAACGCTATATGGCAAGAACCCACAGTACCCCGACTACCTCGAACGCATCACACCAGATGGAAAAAGGTCACTAGGTCATTGGCGGAATGGAAAGTTTGTAGAAACAATGAGCCTGCTGACTTAATGCCAAGTCTCCACCATAGTAAAATTCTTATCTGCTCTCTATCCGAGTGGGTAGGCAACAAAGGGGTTATCCCCCCTAATTCAAAGCCTGTTAATTTGTATTCAAAAGTGCTCCATTAGGAATAGTGTTGAAGAACAATCCAATGAATAAGCAAAGTATCTGAATAATTATTTGGTTTGCTCATATAAGGTTAACCAAATCCCTTGGATGGACAAAAGTTACATATTCAAATTCTTTGCTTGGCTTTTGTGATGATGTTAGATGTACCTTATACGGAAAAAGCGGTAATCGTAGCGAGGTAGTGGTTTAGTACTCTCGCAAAAAATGCCTAGTCAGATTATGCGCTCAACCTCGTTGGTTCATTACTCCACTCCAATGCATATAATGGACGCGGGTCTATAAAATTAAGTGGTTTTTGTGCTTAGGTGGAAATTATATCTGACGACAACACACCACGAGGTAAAAGGAGGTAAATTTGAAACTTGTAGAACAAAGACGGGGTGCTATTTGGCTGAGCAGCAAAGAGATGCAAAAACATCTTAAAGTCTCAGGGTGTGAGTTAATGCACCAAAGAGAAGTAGGCAAGTTAACATTCAGAAAAAAAGGCAATGCATACTTTTATCTAGTGTCTGAAGTAATTAGTGAAGATACGCTCAATGGTGCTTAGCCCAATAGATAAATTGGTCGAGCAGGTCGTAAATTGGCACTTCCTACGCTACCCACAAATTAAAGCAAATACACCTTCCGACTCCAGCCTAGCTGCTATATCACTTTTGTGTGAGCATGTGCTGTTGCCTATCCAGAAAAAGTTCGGACAACTCGACATTACCTACGGATTTACATCATCAGTATTGCTTAAAGAAATATTAAAAAAAGCGCCTCAAGGTATTGCACCCAAGCTTGATCAACATGCCTCACATGAAGTTAATTCCAAGAGAAATCCTCACTGCCAAAGGTACGGTGCCGCGTGTGACTTCATGATTGCAGGCTATAAAAATGACATGGATCAAGTAGCTGATTGGATAAGTCAGAATGTAGGTTTTGATAGGCTTTATTTCTACGGCACAAATCGACCAATACACATAAGTGTTGGCCCTGATAACTCCAGATTTATACAAATAATGAGTGCTTCGCAATTAGGTAAAAGAATTCCTAAAAAAAGTGGTTCAGGAGTCCCATTTTCAAACCTATGGAATAATGATTAATGGATGCGCTTAGTTTTAGTAAGTTAACTGCTGAATTGCCGATTGGTAAATCAACACCACAGGCTATTTATGTTCATTGTTCAGGCATTCAGAATACTCAATTACTGGAATTTATAAATCGGATTTTATCAGCCCTTAAGCAATCATCATTTAGTTGGGATGTGGCAAAGTTTTCAAAACACTCTTTTCAATTTTCTGTATTGGCTTACCCAGATTTTGATACCGAGGCTTACCCTGAGTTAAAAACGAGTCTGTTTGTAGATCTAAATAAAAAGCACCATCGCATTAATGACTATTCCAAGTCTGACAACCCGCCAATACTGCATCGTAAAGAACTGATGGTTGCTGCAACCTATCCTCAGTACGATGAATTCACTTTGATCACCCAAGAAGGTGAGTTGGCAGGGCTATATGAAAACACGAGAGCAATTGGATTTAAACTTGGCTGGCAAGCGACTATTGCCAAAGCAGGTTACGAGCTAGTTGATGGCAGATTATTTCGAGCCAGTGCACTTTTTGAATTGGAAGAGAAAAAAATTGATCGGCATAAAACTGCCATAGTTCGTCATGGCTTAAGTACACCGATGAAGTTTATGTACAACAAAGGATATCTCAATGGTCAATACAGCGTTTTCGACTATGGGTGTGGCTTAGGTGACGATTTAGCAGAGTTACATGCAAATGGAATTGATGCTTCAGGTTGGGATCCTAACTTCAGACCAGACGCCGAGCTGTATAACGCCGACATAGTCAATTTAGGCTTCGTACTTAACGTTATTGAAGATGTACCAGAAAGAATAGAGGCTCTGCACAAGGCTTTTGAGTTGGCCGACAAAATTCTTATTGTCGCTTGTATGCTAATAAGTGAAACAAAACTAGCGCAAATGACCCAGTATAAAGACGGTGTTATTACGTCTAGGAATACCTTCCAGAAATATTATTTTCAATCTGAATTACAGCTTTTCATTGAGGATTCTCTCGACAAAACGGCAATATCGGTTGGGCCGGGTATTTTTATTGTTTTTAAGGATGAGTTAGAAGAACAATTCTACCTTTCAGCAAAGTTAAAGCGAAAAACACATTGGCAATCCTTAAATAAAGCACCGTCAAAAACCGAAAAACTTAACTTACTGATAGAACAACAGTATGAGTTAATTGAAAGATTTTGGAACATGACGCTGGAACTTGGTAGGTTGCCTACCGCTGATGAGTTTGCCGAGTTTGCGCACATTATTGAACATTTTGGCAGTGCCAAAAAATTACTTAATTTGATAATGGATGATGATAGAAAGGCACAATTTGACCAAGCAAAAGCGTCAAGAAAAGAAGATTATTTGGTTTACTTTGCTCTTGCATTATTCTCGAAACGTAAAACTTACAGCAGCATGCCAGAAGCTCAAAAAAGAGATATAAAATCCCTATTTATTTCGGTATTAGCAGGACAAGATGAGGCGAAAGAGTGGCTTTTTGCAATTGCCGATTATGATTTACTAAATGCTGCCATTGAACAGGCAAGGGTAAACATACCGTCTATCCATAATGTTGGTCATTCACTTTTAATTCAATCTAAGTTTATTAATGAACTACCGTTAATACTTAGGATCTACATAGGTGCTGCTGCAATGATGTATGGTGACTGGAATGAGGCTGATGTGGTTAAAATTCACGTTACTTCTGGCAAGGTGACATTTATGGTTTATGACGATTTTATTCAGAACCCAATTCCGCGAATAATGGAACGTGTGAAAGTAAAATTAGCTGAACAAGATATCGACTACTTTGACTACGTAAATGAGGAAAAGCGTCCGCCATTATTAAACAAACATGAGCTAATGGCTGAATCAGATGAGCACTACAAAGACCAAAAGCGTTTAGATGAAAAATTGATAAAACTAGGCGTAGTTAGCGGTGCAGGAGAGCAACATATGTCAGCTGTTGAGTTTATAGAAAAACTAAGTTCAACAACAATGACTCTCAATGGTTATAGAATAAGTCACTTTTGACGAACCGTTAGAAAACGATAGAGGCAGAATTTTGATGCATATTGGTGAAACAAGTAAAGGCTTTTTAGATAGTGCGAAGGAGTTTTTACTAGCAGCAAATCTTGTGCTAAACAAATCGGATAGTGTGTCTTTACCCTCTTACTTTCTATTAGGTCGTTCAATCGAATTGTCATTAAAGGCTTACTTGCTTCATTCTGGTATATCAATCAAACAACTCAGATCAAAAAAATTTGGCCACGATTTACGTTTATTGCTGGCTGAATCATATGATCAGGGATTGGCAAACGAAATCGAAATACAGGATATTGAAAGAGGTGTGATTCAACTACTTAGTTTCGATTATGCAGAAAAACGGCTTGAATATAGAGTTACTGGTGGACAATATGCCTTACCTTTCATTGATGTGACCTGTAGAATAGCCACTAAGCTGGCATATGAATTAGATGACGTGTGTGTACAAAATAGTGAATAAACGAAGTCAAAGCCTGATTAATAGGTACTTAAAAAATAAGAATTAAAGTGTAATTTTTCTGTTCAGAATTGCTTTTGTACGCAATAATATTACGTACATTTACGTGATTTGGATTATTACCGATGGATAAGTTTGATAGCAATTATTGCTATTCTTTCCCCGCTATTAGGGCGATTCAAGCAGGAAAACCATTCTATATTGCGACATGCCCTTTACGTATTATTCCTAAGATATTTATGTATGACGAAGAAGAAGTGCCAGTTGAGTTACGTGCTCAACGTACTTTAAACAAAAGTCGTATACCCGAGATGACGCGCTATTTACTTGACTCACCAAAGGACTACGTTTTTTCTGCGCTAACAGCATCAGTGGGTTCTGACGTAGAGTTTATAGAAACGGAGAGCATGAACAACCTTGGTACATTACGAGTTCCAATGGATGCGCATATGTTAATAAACGATGGTCAGCATCGTCGAGCGGCAATTGAAGAAGCGATAAAAGAAAGTCCTGAGTTAGGCCAAGATAATATTGCTGTTTTATTTTTCGTAGACGAAGGCCTTAAACGTAGCCAACAAATGTTTGCTGATTTAAACAAATATGCTGTTAGACCAAGTTCCTCATTAGGCACGTTGTATGATCACAGAGACCAAGCTTCTGAATTAGCTCGATACCTTTCAATGAATGCCAAGCCGTTCATAGGATTAACAGAATTTGAACGTTCTACAATTTCAGTAAGAAGTAGTAAAATTTTCACATTGAGTGGTATCAAGCAAGCCACGCGTGCCTTATTCGGGAAAGGGCCTAAAGATGGATTCAGCGATGTTGAGCAAAAACAAGCGGTTGATTTCTGGAATAGATTAAACCAACACATGCTTGAATGGCAGCAAGTACAAGCAAAAACCTTATCATCTGCTGAATTTAGACAAGAATTTATTACAGCTCACGGTATTGGATTACAAGCATTAGCCATCGTCGGTAAAGAAATATCAGAGTTAAATCCAACGGCCCAAGCTGATAAATTTGAAGGCCTCAAAAGCATCAATTGGCTTAAATCCAATGCTGCGTGGTCAAACCGTGCAATGCAGCATGGTCGTTTATCCAAAGCCACATCTAATATATTTTTGACCGCAATCGAAATTAAACGACAAATAGCGCTTCCTATTTCGGAAGAAGAGCTAATCAAAGAAAAAGAATTACTAAACGCATGATGTTATTAAATAAACACGATATTGACGAAGACTACGTCGATTTTATAGAAAATGAAGAATTTTCTGGTCGCTTTCTAAGTGAATATATTGCCGATACTCAACGAGTCTATTTGTCTGATAAACGCCCGTGGGTTATTGGCTATAGTGGAGGAAAAGACTCGTCTGCTGTGATGGCATTAGTCTATTTAGCTTTGTTGGGGTTAAAGCCAGAAGATAGGCATAAACCCGTTTTTGTTGTTGCATCCGACACATTAGTTGAAACGCCTATCGTCGTTAATCACGTCAATAATTCGTTAGAGGCGATCGAGCGTGGCGCTAAACGAGACAAACTACCTATTACTTCGCACAAAGTGGTGCCTAAAACGAATGAAACGTTTTGGGCTAATTTGCTAGGTAAGGGTTATCCAGCACCCACTAGAAGCTTTAGATGGTGTACAGAGCGAATGAAAATCGATCCTGTCAGCAGCTTCATTACTGATAAAGTCAGCCAATACGATGAAGTAATTGTTGTATTAGGCTCACGCTCACAAGAAAGCGCATCACGAGCACAAGTCATCGCTAAGCATAAAATAGACGGCACAGTCTTAGCTAAGCACACTACATTATCCAATGCTTTTATCTATACCCCAATTGATATGTGGCATGTGGATGATGTTTGGAAAATTTTGCGTTTGTGCCACCTTAAGAGTGAAGAAACGCCAAGTGGCATCAGAAACAAATGGTTTGATAAATACGAGCTAGAATGGGAAAACCCTTGGGGAGGCAAAAACCTCATTCTGTGGAATTTATATAAAGATTCGTCTGGCCAAGGTGAGTGCCCAATGGTGATTGACGAAACTACGCCCTCGTGTGGGAATTCACGCTTTGGTTGCTGGACTTGTACCGTAGTCACTAAAGACAGAGCAATGGAAAGTTTGGTACAAAACGGTGAAGAATGGATGAAGCCCTTGCTCGACTTACGTAACAAGTTAGCTGAAACCACCATTATTGAAGATAAAGGTAAGTACCGCAGTCACATTCGCCGAGATGGACGAATGGCTTTTAAAACCCTCACTATCGACGGTAAAAAAGAAATGACTGAGGGCTATACCTATGGTCCCTATTTATTAAGTTTTAGGCAGCAATTTTTAAAAGAGTTGCTTGAAACACAAAAGCAATTGAGTGAAGTAAGCAAAGAAATTGAATTGATCACTGTGCCAGAGCTTCACGCAGTGCGCCACGAATGGCTAAACGATCCAAACGAGCCTGATTGGGAAGACACTCTACCAAAAATCTTCAACGAGGTATTTGGTTTCGATTTAGATTGGAGTGTTGATGACACAAACCAATTCAGCCATGAAGAGGCTGTTTTACTAAATGAAATTTCGCCTAAGTATGCCGTTGCGCCACAAATGATTAAAAAGCTGATTGATCTTGAAACCTCATTGAGTGGTTTATCTCGACGTACTGGTATTTTTAATAAAATAGGTCGGCTAGTACAGCAAGACTGGGAATCGGCAGAAGAGATTATCGAGAAAAATTTAGAAAGTCGTCAGAATCAAATGCGTCAATCAAAAGAAGTGATTTCAATAGCAGAAGAACTAGAACAACTTAATAAACTGCTTGAAAAGGAAGGGTTGTAATGATTTTTAAAACCCTGTCATTAGAAAACTTTCGCGTTTTTAACGGTTTACATACAATCGAATTGGCTCCCAAGCGAGATAGTTTATCATCTAAGCCTGTCATTTTATTTGGTGGGTTAAATGGCGCAGGTAAAACGTCAATACTAAGTGCTATCCGGCTTGCATTGTTGGGTAAAAAAGCCATTGGTAATGTTGTATCTAAAAAGGAATTTCAAGACTATCTTGCTCAGCAAATCAATAATAAAGCTGTAAAAGAACAAGCTACACCTGTGGCAAAAATCAGTTTAGCTTTTAGTCACACCCATCAAGGCCAGCACAGTACCTATCGATTAGAAAGAAGTTGGTCAATTAGCAGCGATGAATCTTTGGTGCTTTTCAAAAATGATGAATGCGAAAAGTCACTTACTACTGAGCAAGTGCAAAGCTTTTTACATGAATTAGTGCCTCCGGGTATTGGTGATCTATTCTTTTTTGACGGCGAAAAAATTGCCGAATTAGCCGAAGACGATACAGGCTCTTATTTAAAAGAAGCCGTGCAAAAGTTGCTAGGTATTGATGTGATCAACCGCTTGTCAGACGACTTAGACGTTTATATTAAACAGATAAGCCAAAAAACGGCTGATACAAAAACGATCAAATTAATTGAACAGCTGGAATATGAAAAGAGTGAATGTTTGGTGTTCGCTAATAAAGAGCGAGAAAGTGAAGACAAAATAAAGCGGCAGCTAATAGTGCTGGAATCCCAAGTGCGTGAAGCCGAGCAAAAAATACAGGATCGCGGTGGTGCTTGGGCAAAAACTAAAAATGCCGAAAAAAATAAGGCTGATGAGCTAATAAAGCGAAAAGCAATACTCGAATCTAAGTTACTCCATGAGCTTGATGGGTCATTCCCCATGGCCTTGGCTCCCAATGCAATGGCTGGCTTAATCAATGCACTCACAGCTGAGCAAGAAGTAAAAGACTCAAATGCGTTTGCTAATAAGTTAAATCAGAGTTTGTCAGGTTTAGAAAACGTAATCTCAGCGCAATTTAAAGACAATGCGGATGAGTTACTCACGACTATTCGCCAGTATTTTAATGCAATAAATACTCCTTTATCTAAAGACGTAAACTTAGATATCTCGCTGACAGATCTCAATTTAATTCAAACCCAGATGCTAGATGCTGCGAATGCAAAGTCACATTGCAACGCATTGACTGAAGAGTTGATTGCAACTGAGCAAGCACTAGAGTCTGTCTCAATCAATATTCAGCGAGCGCCAGATGAAGAAGAGCTCGCTGATCTTTTCGCTAACTTAAGGAAGTTGGATACACAAAAGCACAAGCTAAAAACAGACTATGGCCATCATTTAGTTAAAGCCAAAAACTTTATGACTAAAGCACTTGAATTAGCTAAAAAGCTCGAAAAACTCTACACCAATCAAAAAACAGACGCATCAATATCAAAAGCTGTTGAGCGAGTTGATGCCACCACTAATGTATTAAATGAGTTTTCAGCAAGATTGACCCAAATGCGTGTTAGCCAGCTAGAAGATTTATTTGCTCAGTCTTATCGTAAACTAGCCCGTAAAGAAGACCTTAAGCTCTCTGCTAAAATTGACTCTGCAACATTTGATGTCACTTTGGTTGATTCTGATGGCTTAGCGATAAATCGAAAATCAATGTCTGCGGGTGAAAAACAAATATTCGCTTTTGCCATACTTGAAGCATTAGGCAAGTTATCAGGTAAAGTATTACCCGTAGTAATAGATACACCGTTAGGCCGATTAGACTCTAAACACCGAGACAAGCTTGTTAAGCACTATTTTCCAGAAGCGGGAGAGCAAGTCATTTTGCTATCAACCGATACTGAGGTGGATGAAGACTTCTTTGGCGCCATGGAAAATAATATTTCGCACGCATTTGAAATAAAGTTTGATCAACAAACCAAGTGTTCGACTTTAACCGAAGGGTACTTTTGGAAGACCTCCCATCAAGTCGTATATAAGGAGCTAGTATAATGTTACCCAATCGAATGCAGCTAAATAAAACCGTTGAAGAGCAGTTGAAAAAACTTAAAGCAAGCACAGGTATTACACCCAATGTATCAGCCCGTATCGCATTTTTTCGTTCAATTGAGTCAGATTACTATTACCAACCAAACATTTCATACAAGCTTGATGGCAGCCTAACATTAGATAAATTTACTTGGTTAGGTAAAACCCAGTTGGTTACCGAGTTATTGTTGAAACAGAAATATCCAGAACTTGATGGGAAGGAATTGCAAACAGCTTGGGCAAGTCATGTTGAGCATGGGATTGGGGCATTAAGAAATCATAAGTCGCTTTCAAGTTTACTTGATTCTCTTCAATGACTTCGCTGAATTAACAGTAATACATCAGTGAAGTTGTTGTAGTTAAATCATTTGTAAAATGGATTCGTAACCAGATAATAATTGTGGGTGTTTATCCACCAATTCTTCAATTTCTATTGATGACCACCAATCTATCTTGAAACCCCTATCTTTTTTCCTAATCAAATAATTCCTCAACGTCCTTGTTATAGAGGGTGCTGAAGTCATTAAGTGGTAACCAGAAGCGTTATGATATTCTATTGTGTCGCTGACGTCAGTAATTAGGCCTTTACCAATTGGCTTAGCGGCCGCTTTACATTGAACAACAATTCTTTCTGTAATAAACGGGGAGATATTTTCACCCAAAACTTTTGGTGAAATACTTTTTATTTCCCAAATTATATCCATACCTTCATCTGGTTCATTTAATGGGCTAGCCTTTCTTACTGATTCAGTCTGAGGTAGTATTCTTAAAATGCTTAAGCAGAAATCTTCGAATAGAGCAGGGTTACAATGCTTATTCCAGCTATATGCTTTTTCTCTGAATAAATATTTATTCTCAAGTCTCCTCCTATGAATTATTTCTCTTTTTACATATTCAACAGCATTTTGTCCTGTAGGCGTATAGCAAATATAAATTAAATTACTTTTTACGAGAATTATGCAGCCATCAAGTATTAGCTTGAAAAATTTTCCTGAAGTCTCAAATGAATTTAAGGCTTTATAGCCATCTATTACTAGTTTTCTAACTTGAACATTTTGATTGTTTTTATTAAAAACTAAATCAAACTTCTCATACCTAATGTATCTATGCTTCCCTATTTTCGAAATAAACAATTTGAGTGCATAAGAAACACTTTCTGATTTTATCATTGAGATTCCCTTTCCTACATTAATGTAGTGAAACCAATCGGGATTAACCCTAGTATTGGCTTGCCAAAGATCTCCTTGTGCTCCGAATGCTTTTTTCAGCTCCAACTCCCAACTTAACTCTAAACATGGAAGAACAAATCTCCTTTCACTAGAATGATCAAATCCTATAAAATGTCTTGTTAGGTAATTAAATGAATACAATAATGTTATTAACTCTTTTGTTTTGGCGAGGTTAAAAACAACAAAACTATTTTCACCATTGTAAGGTTGTGTGAAGACTATTTGTCGCAAGTATATTTCCGTTGGCGCATCAATTACAGGATGCTCCATATCAGCAAATGTACTATTCCAATAAGGTTTATTAGTTCTAACGAAACTTGCAAAAAGAATAGATAAAATTTCGTGAAAGTCAGTCCTTTCATCTATAACTTGCCAAGAAGAAAGCCTCACTGAACAGTAGATATATATTTTATTCTTATTCTTAATCTCCATATGCAAAAAAAATGCGGTTTGGTCATTCGAAATCCTCAGGCGGTTTTCAGAGTGGTGGCACTCAAATCCAAGTTTTTTTGAATACTCTTCGATTTCTCGGACGCTTGTTTCCACAAATAAAGCTCCTAAAAAGAAAAAGCTCTGACACTTAACTCAATGTACTTATTTCGCAGTAATTCAACTTGCTCATGTGACCATTCATCATGCTCTAAAACAAATTCATGAATACCTATCCCTGAGTTTGTAAAGTTAACTATTTTATCTCTAAATGGACTATCTTTGTTACTGGCATTTGTGTTGATGTCAAGAATAACTAAATTTCCAATTCTATTTTTTACCTCTTCAAGGTCTACGTTACGGTCTACCTCTCTTGCTGAGTATGGGTACAAGTGCTCAATGGAGGTATTTTTAAAATCAAATACGGCAGTTTTATCCTCCATATGCAGTCTTCTTCTTACTCCTAATGCGGGTTCATTAGTGAGCCAATCCCAATTTTCCTGAATTGTAATCATTAGATATTTGAGTGGCCTATTGTCACCTTTTCTACTGTAAGCAAGTGATGCTATACCTGCTGTGAAATATTCATTTTCAGAGTCTTTTGAAGCAATTACATCTCTGAAAGCCTCCTGAATTAATGCAACTGAGAAACGATCTCTTTGTGTATAAATAATCTTCGCTTTGTTTGGATAAAGTGAGGAAAATAATCCAGCATGTAAATTACTTATAACTTTGTACCTTATAAAAAACTTGCATGTTTCTGAAACAACTTTTTGGAATTCCACCTCTGTCGTATATGTTGCAGCCAAAAGCATAGGCATAGAATGAGTGTGCTTAAGTTTTTTTACTAGCCAGTCTAGTTTAGTCTTATGGAATTGGTTTGTGTTGTTTGATGATTCAAATGGCCATTCCGCATCAGATAACAACTTTAATTTTTCACAGGCTTCTTTAATAAATCTAACTTTATTAGCCATGTCTTGAGGTGCAAGGTTACTTGTTAAATAATCTTGCTTATACCTCTCCAAAACTTGGCTATTGGGTATGTGCTCACCAGTTAGCATTGTTACAATCCAACGTAAAAAGTCACTAACACTACTAGCGTCATTTGCAAGAATAGAATCCCAATCATTAGTTATTTGAATGACATGAGCATTATTTTCATCGAAATTACCGATGGTATGTGCTTTTAGTAACTCGCCTTCTGTTAAATTAATTCCTCTATCATTTAAAACCATGAAAAGTTTATAGGCATCATCTACTGTTGTTGAAATAATGTGTATTAGCAAAAAGCTTTCTTCGAATAGCTTAATAATGTTGTCCACAACTTCTAGCGATTCTGTAAGGGTTTTATTTTCAAATAATTTATCGACTAAAAAAGCTTGAAAGCTTTGTCTTGCAGACCATATTAATTTATGTGAATCTCTTGTTCTTGCTATCTCAGCGCCTTGAATGGTAGCTTGAAAAAATACATTGTCGGCATTTCCAATTCTTAACCTAGCGTGAGAAACTTTCTCTCTTTGTACTCTTTCTTCAAATACGAGGTATTTGTGAATATCTGTCAATAAGTCGTCTCGAAATGCTAGATCTTTTTCATCTCCTTCATATGCTAGCAGTATGCTTTTAATGACGGAGAAAAATATGATGATCGTCGAAAGCCTCTGCTGCCCATCAACTAACATATTTTCTATTTTTCTATTTCCGACCCCCTCTTCTTGAGAGCAAACAATTCCGCCAAAAAAGTGTTGTGAAACATTTCCCTCCACAAGGGCAGTTAATGCATTTTCAATATCACCACAAAATTGTTCAATTTGTTCTGATTCCCATGAATAATCTCTTTGATATTTAGGTGTGAAAAAAACATTATTCTCGGCAAATAATTCTCCAAATGACTTGTATTCAGGCCGGACATTCATAATTGCTTCCTTTTTAATTTAATTCCCAAAATGCTTTATCTTTAATTTTTGTTATTTTTTTATCGCCATTCACGTAAAGGCTGTAATGCTTTTCGAGTTCTCGAATTGATTTCATTAATTGCTCTTGTTCTGTTTTGTCATCTTTGTTAAATATCGATTTGATATCTTGATTTTTAATTTGTGAAACTCGGTGCACGATCCAACTCAGAATGTAGGCTGAGTAATCATTTTCGCTAGTTTTGAAATGAGTAATGTCTTGGGTTGAGAGGATGACACCCACACCATATTCACGCCCTTCTTTCAATATCCGGCGAAGGCTAGAGAAGTTTTGTGACATAAAGTTATCAGCTTCATCCACTAAAATGAGTTTAGATACCTGCCTAAAATCGCCCTGAACTTCAGGCTTGCCTTGTTTTTGCATTTGTGAATAAAACAAATCAAGGGTGAGGGCAACAATTAAATTTTGTACTTCGCTGGGGTAGCCTGCTAGTTCGATAACTGTGACGCCATCGATTAACTCGTACAAACTCATCATTTTTTCTGGATCAGTTTCAAATATTTTGAAACGCGCTAACTTTGATAGGGCAGCATAAAGTGAGTCTTCTTCGACCTTTTCTTGTTCTAAAAACAGATCCCAGATGTTTTCAATGGTTGGAGCAGGGCGCTTCCAAGTAGCCGCATTTTCGGGTTTTATGCCTGCCAACTCATAAGCTTCGAGAATAATATTCTCTAATTTAAGCTGTTGTTTTTTGCCTAATCCATAAGCCTTAGACATGGTTTCAGAAAAACCTGCCGCAGTATGAATGGGTAACATAGGCGTATCGCCAAATAGACTTAGTGGATTATATGGCAGCTTAAAGAGTTTAAATTTTTTGGCATTGGTTGCTGTTAAAAACTTCTCATCAACATAGTCTGATTTGTAGTCAAATATTAAAACTCCAATCGGTTTTCCATCAACATTGTTGTGCTGGTTTTGGTACAGTTGAGTAACAACCGACTTTGTACATTGGGTTTTACCCGTACCCATAGTGCCAATAATGCCTGAATTGGTATTCATAAATTTAGCAGTGTTGGTTGGCTCCCACAGCACGTCTTCGTTATTTTGAATATTATTGCCTATGAGTATTTTTAGTGAATCTGTAGAAACGGACTGCTTTTTTTCTGGAGGTTTAACTACATCTACATGAGGAGAGATGGACAAGTCGTTAGCCTGTGGTTCACTCGGAGTATTTGAAGCTTGTTCTTGAGGTGAAATAGATGAATTATACAACTTCGGTGCTTTAAATTGTGCGGGTAAAGCATTGCTTTCTATAAAGTCTTTAAGCGATCCCTTAACTAATGAGGGGAGTAATGCTATGGGTAAATCAATAAGCAGTATTTGCTGCTCTTCGCGATAATCAGGATCAAAAACGCTGTCACTACTTAGGTGACTAATAACAAAGCCTTTCGGGAGTTCACTTACATCATCGATGTGGTATTCCCCCCTTAACCACTCGTTTTTATGCTCAACCTCTTTGTTAAAGTACTTATCGGGGAATACTTTATACAGTTTGTATTTGTCAATTTGAGCCAAAATTTGTTTAAAAAATAATGCTCGATTTAATTTACCCTTTAAGGTGCGGCCCTTAAGCTGTTTATCTAAATGCTGTTTGAGACTTAGGACTTGTTCTTTCGCTTTTTTATAGTCGGGGGTACTACCTGTTTTTACTTCTACTGGGAGCAGAAACATTTTTTGATTTTGTAGTCCGACCATTAATATATCATCCGACATTGCGCCAACATGACCCCCATTAGCAGCAGATAATTCAGTATCGAGAATTTTTAATCCGATATTGCCTGATACTCTTACTAGCTCCCCAACGGATAGAGGTATCCAAGTTATGGTAGGTGATTGCAGCAGAGCTGTGGCTAATTTATAAGCACCTATTTCGCCTTCCATACCCAATTTTGTGGTATCGTTTGACGTCAGCATTTTAAGCAGCCAATCACCATTGAAGGCATTAAAATCACTTATCTGTGTGCCTTTGCCTCGTTCAAGAACCTTAATAAAAAGATCTTTTTGACGGCTTACAGTAATCGCATCAAAACCGGAAGATGAAGTATATTGGTCAGAGTAATGTATAAGTACTTTGTCTTGCGTATTAAAGAAATCCAAGGTTACCTTGGGGTCGATAATGGTTGTCCAAATTGATGAATCACACGTTTGATTTAATAGCGTTTTAAAACTTTCATTTACCGCTAATGCAATGGCATCTTTCCCAGAAAATTGAGAGTTGGCTTCTCTGGCTGGTTTTATTAAAGAGCCAAAGAGTTTAGCCGTTTGTAATAGAGGATTATTGTCATATTTGACGTCTTTTAATCCAAAAGCAGTATGGTAACTTCCGTGCTGACTTTCTGATGACTCGCCACCTAACAAGCCATCAGCTGCAATGCCACTCGGTTTAGAATCTATATTGACTGAAATACAATCAACTTTCTCATCATTGTAAAAGAAGGATATGTGAGCATATTCGTATTTACTGACATTGCCCGTAGTGAATTTGCTGTAGGTTAAACGTGTTCGCAGTAACTCGATAATGCTGTCAGCGCTGTCGGTATACCGTTTAGTCCCAATGCCCAAAAACTCTTTAAGACTGTCGTTGTTGGTGGATTCGGCAAACACATCAAAAGAATTTAATACTAGTTCCTTATCGTATAAGTTGACGTGCACAAACGAGGCGTTATCTAGGTTATCTTTGAAATATCCTACAACGCCTAAAAATAACTCATGACAGATGCCTTGATTGACCGAATTTAAAATTAGTTTTGATTGCTCGTGATTGCTAAATAGGTCTTTATAAGCGGTTTGAAATTCGTTTATTTTTTCTTTAACTAACTTGGTGACAAATTCATACTGGCTTTTTTCATGGGGAATTGCTTCAAGCCAAAACGCGTTTAAGTCGAAAACATTAACGTGAGAAAACTCATTTTCTTTGTCATATAAATAGGGGATCAATCCCCTAGGATTTAACCTATTAAGAGTGACTTTAGGTAAAAATTTGAAACTTGCCTCGCTCTCTTCATTTTCTGCAAATGTAAGATCGTCTTGAAATTGGTTTGTAAGTGACAAGTAGTAAACTAAGACAATTGGGTGAAATGGCGATATCAGTTCACAGTCTTTTTTCTTCACCAATCCAATATTTAAAACCTGTTTAAGCGCTGGTGGCAAAACAGTATCAGGGGCAATGTTATCTAACAGTGCTAAATAGCTGTTAACTAAGTTGCTTACGATAGCTCTAAATATAGGCCCCCATGATAATAACGAGGGTAACGAATTTCGGGCCTTACAAAAATCATATAGTTCACTATAAGCGAGATATAAATTATTGTCTGTGGATTTAATATCCTCAAGACTTAGCGTCGTGCCGTTAACGTCATCAAATGCCAGAATATTTTCGTCAATAAATCGAGCTTCTAAACGCATCAACATTAAACGATCTGTTATCAGCAATACTTCTTTGTTGTCGATTATTACCTTATCTTTATCACGATTAAAAACACCATAATAATCATCATCTAAAATCGCATTTACTCGCTCTTTATCGAATATTAATGGTAGTGATAAGGACGAATCTGCTACTTCGCCTTCGATTATAAAATCAAGGCTATTTTTGTCATTTATGATTGAAAATTCTACATCGTTGGATTTTTCTGACAGCGCTTTAAAATCAATAGCCTTAACGCTTTCCCAAGCAATCTTTTGATTTGCTTCGTTTAACTCTAATGTAGAAAATGCATTGGGGTTAACGGCAAGGTGGCTATCATTTGTTAACAACCTTATAAGTTTTTTGCGAGGGTTGAGAAGAAATATGCTTTTGAATGCATCCACATTAAATTGATTCTCGACCAATATTAGAAAATGTAGTCTATATCTGTCGCTCGATTTATCTCTGTTTTCGGTGCCTATAGTAAAGAAAAGTGGCTCACCGTTGTATGGTGCAATCAGTTTAGTTCGGCTGGTTTTAGCTCCTTTCGAAATAACCTTGTATGTACTCCCTTTGGGTAACAATTTGTTTGGCTGGCTAAGGTGATCGTTTTCTAAATCGCCACCATTCCATATGAGATCTAAGTCAATCTCGTTTACTCCATAGGGCAGTTGAATGATGACATGCCACTCACGCTGTTGTGCAGCGGTACTCCCTTTCTTCTTAGGGAAGATGTTTTGGTTATCAAACTCTATTTTGTCGAGGCTTAGAGTTTGCTTTTGATTACGTTTAATCTCTTCGCGATAATCATCAAACGCAACTTGTTTCCATGATTCAGTATCGCCTTTAGGAAATTTTGATTTTATAAACTTAGTACTAAATTTGTTTGCTAAGCGATCCTCTAATTGATTGGGAAAATTAACTACTTCCCATTCGATTTCTTTGTATAGCTTTTGGTTTTCATCGAGACGTTTTCTTAACTGCTTTGGGCTGTTAGTAAAATCATCTATCACTGGATCCTCTAGAAGAAATAATTCATCAAATTTAATTTTTCTATCATCTTTGATAGCATCAAAAAGTTTTTCAAAGCCAAATAATGTTGCACGCTCTTCTTTGATGGCATCAAATTGGTATTCAAGCAATACTAAAGATAAATCTTTGTCTTTATCTTGTCCTTCTATTAGCTTTTGTAATACCGTCTTAATTTCTTCGTTGTTCCATACATAGCCTTGCTGCGCTAAATCACGAGAACTATTAATAATCGTATCCAACTTGCTGTTATGCAGAATAATTAAACAAGCAGATGTAAGTACACTTTGAGGTTTGGTTACTTCATCTCTAAGGTGAGAAATAAAATTTTCTGTAAATCCATTTTCAGAGGACGAGTGAAGTAGAGGGACCAGTTGCACACCATTAACCGAAATGCATGGTAACTTAATGGGGTGGTCATGAAACTTGGATATAAATTCAATATACGCTCCATTTGAAACTTTGATAAATTCGTTAAAGAGCTTTTCACTGTTTTCAGAATTGGGAGACTTGAATTGATATCTAAATCCCTTCTTTACATTATCTGGTGCCCAGTTTAATAACTCAGCAACAACAAATTCCTCAAATTTACTAGACGGTTTGACGGACATATAAATCATCTCCACTGTCACTCATTCGCTCTACATTCCCTATGCGCTCGTAAAATTCAATTAGTCTTTCTTCACTGGTTTCATCGAAAAAGATGCCCCGAAGCTTTAATTCTTCAATTAAATCGTTAAATCGAAGTTGTTTCTTGTCGCCAATAATCACGTTAGTTAGGAGTAATAAATGGTCTTGGGTTAATACTAGGATACTGCCAATTCGACCTTTAGATTTTACAAAACCTTTGGCTGTATGTTCTCTCATGGCTGAAACAACTTTTTCATTTGCTTGATATCGAGTCGTTAATGGGTCTGCGAAGCTTTTATCGAATTGGGCAAAAGCCAAATCAAAGAGCTGCTCAAAAGCTGAGTCAAGATCGCGAGATTTGATAAAGTCTTTTTTCAAATTGCGTGCAATTATAAATCGTTCACAGTAGCTATCGAATGTATCGATACAAAGCTGTTGTTGCGTCTGATCCAGCTCAGTGAGTTCTTCGAATATTTGCCAAATAGGTTTGCGTGAATTTTTGGCCTGTATAAGCTGTAAAGTAGACAGCATCGGAAATAAATTACCGCTGGCTGCTGCAAAACTCTTCCAACCGCTGTTGATGACTTTCGTTCTCTCTGCACTAACTTTTTCTGTTTCAAGTACAAAGAATAGTGGTTTATTTTGCGGTAACCCGACTCGCCATTCTTTCAAATTCAGTGCAATCTGAGAGGTATATAAAAAACTATATATAGACAATAAACTAGCTATGTTTTCCATCATATACGATGGTTTGCTAGCTATAAATTTAAAGTCATGTACCAATTTTTGTTGTAAAAATGGTAAGTAAGTTAAGGCATGATCACTATAGTTTTTTGCTTTTAACTTTCTCTTTAGAGTTGACGTTATAATTTCACTTATAAAATGATCACTATCTTTACTCGATGCTTTTAGGTCGTCAAAACCCAACAAGGTTAATAAAGATAACGCTACTTTTTTACTAGCGGAGTTAATCTTAGGATGAATTGTTTCATCATTTTGGGTATGAAGTAGTAAATTTGTTGGACTAAGTTTTAGATAGTTTTCTTTTTCAAAAAATGCTTTACGGATTACTGCAAAGTGTTTTTCAGATATTTGCTTTGTTAAAAATACCTCTTTACAGTCACTTTCAAACGCCTCTTTTGAGTATTTCGTCAGTTCTATATTGTAAGCAAAGCCAATAAAGTACCCGGATACGATATCCCAGTTACATTCGTTATAATTCGTTTTTACGGGTAAATATTCACTCGGGATGTTGTCACTAATCTCAGCGTTGAGATTATCGATATTAATGATTGAATCCATTCTTACTGCTCCGTCATTTCGATCATATTGTCGTCACGCTCAGCTTCGTAGATTTCATATTCATCAACAATAATTAGCGTATCTGACTTTGCCATTTCTAACTTAATTTGTTCAACTAACTCATCCAACAAAAGTACACAGCTTTTATCATACTTGTTTGGCCGGTAGCCTAAGTTAAGTCGCTGTAGAAGTTCTAAAAGATTTATATTGACTGGTAACGCTGGTTCAATAGGCTTTTGATTAACTTTAATGAACGCCTTAAACGCCATTAAGTCTTGTGAATCGTATTTTGCAATCAGTGGCCAATCTACAAATAATTTTAAATCAGTAGCAAACAAAATATTGTTTTCTTTGGCGATTAAAAATTGTTTGTTTTTAAGTTGTGGCGCACTTCGATTGATATATCGCCACAAGGCTGAAAAAAGAGTATTTTTGTAGAAATTATTTATAATGTTTTTTTCATTTTCATCTTGTTCATTTGTATAATCTTGATGTGCAACTAAAACGTCCGCATAGTCTGCTATTAATTTATTATTAAATTCGTCTGAGAAATCTGCGTGGTAATTATTTCCAAATTCAGCAAAACGTAGAATGAAAAAAAGTCTTATATAGGATGCTGGTTCTGTTAACTCGCTAATGCCAATTGTTTTCAAATCATTATTGAAGGCATTTAGTCGAGGTTCGTCTAAGTTTAACTTCATGGTTAAAACAAAGTTATCTACATTTTCTGTTCGAAGCAGGGCCGGATCAAAACTTTCGATTCGATCAGATAATTCATTATTTTTACCTAAAAAGAGGTTGTCGAATAAGAAACCCTTGCCAACTAATATTGAATAAATGAAGTCTAATAATGCGCGTGCGGTAAGGAATTGGTCTTTGGCTAACCTAGCTTTCATTAATAATTCAATAATAGAATATTGAACGGATTCAATAGCAAGTAAATTAAAGTTAGTAACTGTTTGACTATCTTGTCCTGATATTCGATTTTCTGACATCAAATCCCAAAATGGATTCGAACGCCCGTCAGAATATTGGCTTGTTAATTTTTTAATAAACCGACTAGCAAAATCAGAATACGGCTTACCATTCTTGAAGCAAAATTTTGCGTACTTATGCTCTTCGAAACTTAAGAAGTTTATGTTGTTGGAGTCTCCACCTTTATTTATATGGCGTTGCATTGCTGCTTTTATTTCATCATGCTCGTTAGAGCCTTCCTTTGCATAGTTGGCCATCATCCCTAAGTTGATACCGACAACTAATGGACGATTTGATGCTTTATATAAGGAAAAAATTTTGTTGAGGGTAGCAATGGCATCAAGTTTTGGATCGAAACTATGAGTTGCATCCAAATGAAAGTCGATATGAGCATATTGGTCGTTTTGGCTAAAGCGAGTCATGATCTCTGACTTGCCATCACCACTGCTGCCACACAAAAATATAATTTTTTGAGCTGATAGTTTATCAATGAGATTGCGAAAGTCTTTTTCGATATCTGTTTCGATATAGAGGTAGTTTTTAAACTTATCTAGATCTAGTGATTTTGAAATGGATCGTTCTGTTGATACTGCGTATGGCGACGACTTTGAAAGGACGCTGAGAGCTTGCCTTAAGTCCATATTTATCTTCCACGTCAACTAGTTACATCAAACTTATCCCATGTTGATAGGCTGAGTAAATAGTTATCCTATAAATAATTTGGTTTCTGTTACTTTTTCTCAATGTTAGATCAAATACCCATGTATTTAATTTCGGGCTGTTAAACCTGATTTTTGCGATTTAGACTGCTCATTTACTAAATGGATTTTAAATGAAAGACAAAGATAATATTGCATTGTTTATTGATGCTGATAATGCTCCAGCCAAAAAGATTGATAAGGTGCTTTCTGAGCTTGCGCGTTATGGGGTTGTTAATATTCGCAAAGCCTATGGAAATTG
The DNA here is from genome assembly GCF_001565895.1 of Paraglaciecola hydrolytica. Taxonomy (GTDB): domain Bacteria; phylum Pseudomonadota; class Gammaproteobacteria; order Enterobacterales; family Alteromonadaceae; genus Paraglaciecola; species Paraglaciecola hydrolytica. Next base: position 79,022 of record NZ_LSNE01000003.1, on the reverse strand, counting down.
GAAAAATGCTTGCCTTAAATCTTGGGAAGACATACTTCATGAGTTTGCCATTCAACCTGTTCAACAATTTGATTTAACTAAAGGTAAAAATGCCACTGACATGGCTTTGGTTATCGACGTAATGGATGTGCTTTATACCAAACAAGTCGATATAATCTGTTTGGTTTCTTCAGATTGTGATTTTACTCCTTTAGTAACCCGTGCTTTGGCGGATGGTAAATTTATCATTGGTTTTGGTGAACGTAAAACTCCTATTCCTTTTGTTAATAGTTGTTCGAGGTTTTTGTTTTTTGATGACGAATCCGTTCAAGTTAACAAACCGGAGCCAGCACCGAAGAATATCAAAAGCGATACTCGTTTGATGAATTTATTGCGTCAGGCTGTTGAAGCGGTAGAAGAGGATGATGGTTGGGCAAAGTTGGGCGCAATTGGTACGCATATTTCAAATCATGCTTCATTCGATCAACGAAACTATGGCTTTAAAAAACTCAGCGATTTATTTGCTTCAATCGATTTGTTTGAAATGAAAATATCCAATAGCTCTCAAATGTGGGTTAGAGACAAACGACGCGCTAGGTAGATTAATAGAGATTGTATAAACTGATGGCAATTAGCACTTAATTAGTAATCAACTAAGTGTTTAAGCCCATCATTTTTAAGATTAAAAAAGACATAGTTATATTTTGAATGAATGAAAACGGCTTAAATTCCCAAGTGTTTGAAAAAAATTTTTTTTGGTATCAAACTAAATTTATTTAAGTTAATGATTTTAAAAGAATTCCCAAAGTTGGCGGAATTCCCAAATTAAATGGTAATGATCACATTAATAACCAAACAATTTGGTTTGCCAGTTGACATATAGACGTCTATACGGCAAATTGCGCACATGAAAATAAAAATAACAAGCACCACCGGCACGATGATTATTACCACCCTCTCAGAGGTGGTCGCTGGCTAGTGCACAAGCATTTAACAAAAAAGCCCGCGACCTAAAGCGGGCTTTTTTGTTATTGGACGTTATAAAAGTGAAATCAACAGGCCGGTCGTGCTGTGAGCATGAAATACAGGAGCAATAAATGAAGGTGTTAAAATTTGGTGGTTCGTCTCTGGCAGATGCAGAACGATATTTAATGGTCAAAGATATTAGCATGGCCTGCCATCAAGAAAATGGCGCTGCCGTTGTATTATCTGCTCCTAAAGGCGTAACCAATGCCTTGTCTTTGCTTTGTGATGAAGCTGCACTGGGTAAAGACTATGGTGAGTTGCTGGCTAAGTTGAATATGGTGTTGTTGGGTATAGTGAACGAGCTCAACGAAACATTGCCTAGTTTTAATCAAACTAGGTTGGTGGATTACATTAGTCAGACCATCAACGAATTAAATCAGAACCTTGAAGGTTTTGTCTTATTACAATGCGCTCCAGAATCAGTGGTCGCCAAGATCCTCAGTATTGGTGAATACGTCAGCGTTAATATTTTTAGTGAAATACTCACTGCCTTAGGTCAAGCCAACAGTATTATTGATCCGGTTAATTACATTTTGGCTGAAGGTGATTACCTCGACAGCATTGCCGATGTAGCTGCTAGCAAAACACGTTTTACTGATGTTGATAGTTCAGGTGCAGTGGTGTTAATCATGCCTGGTTTTGTTGCGGTTAATGAAGCCGGCGAAAAAGTTACTCTAGGGCGTAATGGCTCTGATTATTCGGCAGCAATTTTGGCTGCGTGTATTGATGCAGAATGTTGTGAAATCTGGACTGACGTTGACGGTGTATATAATGCTGATCCTAATCAGGTTGAAGGTGCCGTTTTACTGGATAAATTAACCTATCAAGAGGCCATGGAATTATCTTATTTTGGCGCTAAGGTATTGCATCCTAAAACTATCGGCCCTATCGCTCAGCACCATATTCCTTGTTTAATTCGCAATACGCTAAACCCTAGCGCACCAGGCACCCTGATCAGTAACGAGGCCAGTACTTTATGGACCAGCGTTAAAGGTATCTCTCATCTGGATAATATGGCGATGTTTAACGTTGCCGGCCCCGGTATGAAAGGGATGGTGGGTATGGCCAGTCGCGTGTTTGAAGTGATGTCGAACGCCAATATTTCGATTAGTTTGATTACTCAGTCGTCGTCGGAATACAGCATCAGTTTTTGTATCCATAACAAGGATGCAGCTCGTGCATTGAATTTGTTAGAGGATGCTTTTGCTCTGGAATTGACCAACCACTTATTAGACCCCATTGAAGTGCGTCAAGACTTAGCCATTGTAACTTTGGTTGGAGATGGTATGCGTCATACTAAAGGATTAGCGGCCAAGTTTTTCAGTTCACTGGCACAGGCTCGAGTGAATAATGTTGCCATAGCACAGGGCTCGTCTGAGCGTTCTATTTCAACTGTAATCGAAAGTGATAAAGCTAAAAAAGCCGTCAAGATTGTGCATCAAAACTTCTTTTCTAACTTGCATACCATTGATGTGTTTTTGGTGGGGTGTGGCACGGTAGGACGTGAGCTTATTGCCCAAATCGCCAAACAACAATCTGCCTTATTAGGGCGTAAAATCAGCGTCAAGGTATACGGTATTGCCAACAGTAGAAAGTTATTACTACAAGCTGGTGGCATAGATATAAATGCGGATTGGTTTGCAGAGTTAAAGCAAAGTGAAGAGCAATTTTCTTTAGCAGACTTACACCAGTTTGTTCAGGACAACAGTTTAGTTAATCCAGTGATTGTCGACTGTACCAGCAGTGATATAGTGGCTAAGCAATACCCACAAATGATGTTAGATGGTTTCCACGTCGTCACGCCTAACAAAAAAGCCAATACCGATACCACTGAGTTTTATCAGTTATTACGGGATACTGCTCAGCAAACTAACCGTCAGTTTTTATATGAAACCACAGTAGGTGCTGGTTTGCCAGTAATCGATAACTTGCAAAAACTGATCTACGCAGGTGATGAACTGGTGCGTTTTGAAGGTATTTTGTCTGGCTCCTTATCTTTTGTATTTGGCAAGCTAGAAGAAGGCTTGAGCTTGTCTGAAGCCACTGAAATCGCCAAGAAAAACGGTTTTACCGAACCAGATCCACGTGATGATTTAAGTGGTACTGACGTAGCGCGTAAGTTATTGATTATGGCTCGTGAGGCGGATCTAACTTTAGAGTTGAGCGACATCAAAATAGAACCGGTATTACCTAACTTTTTTGATGCAAGTGGCTCAGTCGATGACTTTATGGCGCGTTTACCTGAACTTGATGCTTATTATGCTGACAAAGTGCAAGCGGCTAAACAGGAAGGTAAGGTACTACGTTATGTGGGCTCAATCAGCAAAGGTAATTGTGTGGTTTCAATCGAAGCGGTTAATGCTGCTCACCCTTTGTATATGATTAAAGATGGTGAAAACGCTTTAGCTATTCATAGCCATTATTATCAGCCGATTCCTTTTGTGATTAGAGGTTATGGTGCCGGTGCGGCGGTGACAGCGGCGGGGGTATTTGCTGATGTGCTACGTACTATGCCATGGAAACAAAATTTTTAATGGACACTCAATACATGCAAAAGAAATCTCTAAGCGCTTATGCTCCTGCATCAATTGGTAATGTGAGTCTGGGTTTTGATTTACTCGGCGCCGCTTTAAAGCCTATTGATGGCAGTCTCTTAGGTGACGAAGTTGAAGTATGCCAAGCTGATAGCTTTAGTTTGCAAATTAAAGGGCGTTTTGCCGACAAACTGCCAGCGGATCCGGCCAGTAACATAGTGACGCAATGTTACCATCATTACTTGAGTTGCTTAGCGAATAAAGGCATAGCAAGTGATTCGCTGCCAGCAGTAGCGATGACCTTACATAAACACTTGCCTATTGGTAGTGGTTTAGGTTCCAGTGCTAGCTCCATCGTGGCTGCTTTTCATGTCTTGAATCAGTTTTATACGGCTCTTGTGGGTAAGAAACTGTTTGACGATAATGAACTGTTATTGATGATGGGGGAGCTCGAAGGGCAAATTAGCGGCAGTGTACACTATGATAACGTAGCGCCCTGTTTTATGGGCGGGCTGACACTGATGGCAGAACATGGCGCACAAGTCGCCTTACCTTTACCGATATTTAAACATTGGTATTGGGTATCTTGTTATTCAGGGATCAGTGTTTCTACGGCAGCGGCACGAGCTATTTTACCTAAGCAAGTGCCTATGGGTACCACCATTCAATTTGGTCGTCAGTTGGCGGTATTTATCGATGCGCTTTATCGCCAAGATGAAAAGCTGGCTGCAGCCATGATGACCGATGTGGTTGCCGAACCTTATCGTAAATCATTATTGCCATTTTTTGATGAATCCCGCGAATTTGCTATACAAAACGGTGCTTTGGCTTTTGGTATTTCTGGCTCAGGCCCATCGGTATTTGCAGTCTGTGATTCGTTAGAGCAAGCTAAAGTGATTAACCAATGGCTAGCAGAAAATTATATTCAGAATGACACTGGCTTTAGTCATATTTGCCAGTTAGACCAGCAAGGTGCAGTAGTTTATTAAGCAGTGCTTTTCAGCCAGCATTGCTAACTCATTTATATAAGGTATTAAACATTGGAACTCGTAAATTTAAAAGATGCTTCAGACAAAGCCAGTTTTGCTGAGGCAGTTAAAAAAGGCTTAGGTAAAAACCAAGGCTTATTTTTTCCAACAAACTTAGCTAAATTTGATGATATCGACGCCATTCTGGCTTTGCCTTTTGTTGAACGAAGCGTTGAGATTTTAACTAAACTCATCGGAGATGAACTACCTAAAGCCACTATTGCTGGCATAGTTGAGCGCGCGTTTGCGTTTCCAGCACCCTTGACAAAAGTCACTGACAATATCTACAGCCTTGAGTTGTATCACGGGCCAACGTTAGCGTTTAAAGACTTTGGCGGCCGTTTTATGGCTCAGTGTTTGGCTGAAATAGCCAAAGGCGAAAAAATCACTATTTTAACGGCAACGTCAGGCGATACCGGCGCGGCAGTGGCCCATGCTTTTCATGGTATGGACAACATCGATGTGGTGATTTTGTTTCCTAAAGGTAAAATCAGTTTATTGCAGGAAAAACTGTTTACTACACTAGGCGATAATATTCATACCGTGGCGATTGATGCGGACTTTGATGCCTGTCAGCAGTTAGTTAAAAGCGCCTTTGATGATCAGGAAGTACGTGTTGGCCTGCATTTAAACTCGGCTAACTCAATTAACATCAGCCGTTTAGTGGCACAGGTGTGTTATTACTTTGAAGCGGTTGCTCAGCTTAGTAGCAAAGAGCGCGAAGACTTAGTCATTTCGGTGCCTAGTGGTAATTTTGGTAACTTAACGGCCGGCATGATTGCCAAAGTAATGGGTTTGCCAATCAAACACTTTATTGCAGCGACTAATCTTAATGATACCGTGCCTCGTTATTTAAAAACCGGTGAATGGGCGCCAAAAGCCACTATCGCTACTTTGTCGAACGCTATGGATGTGAGTCAGCCAAATAACTGGCCACGTATCGAAGCCATTATCGAGCAAGGTTATTTGGATAAGTCGGTATTGTCAGGCGATACCATCGACGAAGAATATACTCAGGTTGCTATGCGCCAGTTGGCTCAACTTGGTTATGTCAGCGAACCCCATGCAGCTATTGCCTATAAGGCTTTGGTTAGACAATTAGAGCCAGGGCAAACTGGTATATTTTTGGGTACAGCTCATCCGGCTAAATTCCGTGAAACCGTGGAAAATGTCCTTGGTCAACCTATTAGCTTGCCACAAGCCCTAGCAGAGTGTGCCAGCAAAGAAGCTTACTCAGTAGATTTGCCTAACGATTATGCAGCGCTGAAGGCTCACTTGTTTAGTTTATTAGGTTAATAGATGGCAGCTGAGACATGGTCAGATGTACTGGAGCTAGAATACAAACAGCCGTATTTTCAGCACATCATGTCCCATGTAGCAGCAGAGCGTGCGGCTGGTAAGATTATTTATCCGCCGCAAGCCGATGTTTTTAATGCTTTTAAGTTAACAGAACTCAAGCAAGTTAAAGTGGTTATCCTCGGGCAAGATCCTTATCACGGCCCTAATCAAGCTCACGGCCTGTGTTTTTCAGTACTACCTGAAGTCAAAACTCCCCCTTCGTTAGTGAATATCTATAAAGAACTGGCAAGTGATATTGCTGGCTTTTCGATCCCTAAACAGGGGTATTTGCAATCTTGGGCAGAGCAGGGGGTATTACTCCTAAATACTGTACTGACAGTTGAACAAGGAAAGGCCCATTCCCACGCAAAAATCGGCTGGGAAAGGTTTACCGATAAAGTTATTGAACAACTTAGTCAGCATACTCAGGGAACGGTATTTTTACTCTGGGGCAGCCATGCTCAACGTAAAGGTGTAGTTATTGATCAAACCAAACATCACGTATTACATGCTCCACATCCTTCGCCACTATCTGCCCATCGCGGATTTTTAGGCTGTAAACACTTCTCTCAAACTAATCAATTGTTGTTACAACAGCAAAAGTCAGCCATTCATTGGCAACTTTGATCGTTGTTAGCGTTAGGTGTTAAGACTAATAAATGAGTAAGGAGGCGTAACTCAGCACCACCTGAAGCAAGCTCTTATCTGGGATATGCTTCACCTCGTTTGTGGATATAGCATTTAGCGAGTTTGTTTGACTAATTCATTTTTCAGCAGATCTTCGGTCAAGGAATTGAGCAATGTTGAGGGTGAATTGACAATTGATTTACGTTTTTCATCTTCCACTAGTTTTTCTTCGAGGCTAGCAAAAAAGGCTTCTTTGAGTTTTTCAAGTTGCTCAATCAGGTGCTTTTTTTGCTTGTTATCCAGTTTGTCATTGTTGGCAACTTCTTGCATTTGTGCTTCAATTTCTTTGAGCTTTTCTCGATCGAGGCCTAGGCGGGCGTCAATAATTGACTGCATTAAATCGAGTAAACGCTGGCTTTTTTGTTGTTCTGTCAGTGGCGTTTTTGTGCCGGATTTTGATGGCGTGGATGATGATTCTGCTGAGGTCTCAGAGGACTTGTTGTTTGTTGTTGATAACGCCGCTGCTTGGGGCGCTTGACCTGATAAAGCCTGTTCAAAACGATTATAGAAGTTATTTAACATGCTGTTGTGTTCAGTCCAGCCTTCGCGCTGTACCCTGAAATCTAAACCTGCCCTTAACTCAGAAAATAAAGCATCTATGCCAGTACGACTCCATTGTTGTTGAGGCGACATGTTTTCTGCCTTATTTTGCCCTTCAATTTGAATACCAAATACGGTTAGATGCATAGTTAATTGCAGGTGCATAACAGCGGATTCACTCATGTCCGCCGTGGCTTTGTCCCAAGCTGTTTTGATATGAGTAGGAGCGTTAACGGGTGGGAATACCATGTTTCTGCCGATACCCACCTCAACAATGCCGTCATTGTTGAGGTCAACCCGGTTTGAATGATCGGGTTGACGGAGTAGGTTGGTCGCACCTTCTTCTGATAGTTCAGACACTTTTATGTCATGGGCAAGGCTGTTGGCCTTTTGCAGCAGAGATAATTCGTCTTTTGTCATCTGGCTTAGAATTTCTTTGCTCGAGCGTTGAAGTTGAACCGCTTCGTTTTGCGCTTTATTGAGCAAGTCTTGAAAATCACTGATTTCATTTTGCTTAAGCTCACGTCGATTTAAATAATCAAGGGACTTAGGGCTAAGTTCAATAGTAGGTGCGAGCATCAGGAATTATTCCTACAAAGTAGAGTTAACAAGGAGGCATATAAATTATTTATCATTGCCTTATTAATCACTGCTACGCAATAAACAGACCAAACAGGGGTGGAGTCAAATTATGCGAAAAATTGATGGCTGGCAGCTAACTTGCTATCTTGTGTGTCAGGTAAGCGTCTAGCAACAGTAACTTAGCCCTAGGGAAATTATGTTTAAATCACTGTTAATAACGAGTCTTATGTTGGTGGCAATCATTTACCCATTGGGGCAAGCAAATGGTGTCATCTTGCCTAATTTTTTAGATCCCATGCACTTAACTAACGCACTAACTTGGCAAACTCAAGATAACGACATTGATGAGCCATCGGGCAGTCTTTTTCCAGCCACTAAAAGTGAGTCGATTAGTGACAGTACAAGTTTAATCTGGGCGGAAGTAGAAGCTTCGTGGCAGGCTTTTTTGCAAAAACTGCCAATGATTGGACTTGGTTTAACACTCTTTATCATTATTTTTTTATTGGCTCGCCCCTTATCAACCCTACTGGTCAAACCCATTGCGTTTGTTAGCACTAGCCAGTTGATTCATTTGGTAACACGTCGTCTTATCAGCATTTTGTTTATCTTGTTTGGCTTTTATCTTTTTCTGCGGTTTGCCGGTTTAAGCGAATTTGCAGTAGCGGTATTGTCGGGTACCGGTGTGATGGGTTTAATCATAGGGTTTGCCTTTAAAGATATCGCTGAAAACTTTATTTCGAGCTTACTGCTGAGTATTCAAAAACCTTTTAAAATTGATGATGTGATAGAGGTTGAAGGACGGATCGGCGTGGTAAAACAAGTGACGGCAAGGGCTACTACCTTAGTGGACTTTGATGGGGACCACATTCAAATCCCCAACGCGACAGTGTATAAAAACATCATTCGTAACCTTACGGCTAATCCTAAATCCCGCGGCAAGTTTGTGATTGGTATCGGCTATGATTCGAGCATAGTCGAGGCGCAAAAAATCGCTATGCAAGTACTCAGCACCACGGATGCGGTGTTGACTGAGCCCGAGCCTCAAGTATTGGTTGATGTGTTGGCTTCGTCGACGGTTAATCTTAAAGTGTATTTTTGGATCAATACTCATAACCATAGTTTGCTAAAAGTATCGTCGTTTTTAATGCGTTCCATCATGCGTGAGTTTGAAAAACAGGGTATTAGTATGCCGGATGACGCACGAGAGATTATTTTTCCGCAGGGCATAGTAGTGCATCAACCAACGGCTTCTGAGTCCCTCCAAGAGCCAAAAATAAGTTCTAAACAACAAGAAGTGATTAACGATACCGCTGTGGATTTGCAGGATCCGGAGCTGAGCGAAGATTTGGCGAGTGATGCTGACGATATTAGGCAACAAGCCAGAGAAGCCCGTGATCCTGAAAAGGGTGAGAATATCTTGTAAATGACGGTTGCAGTGACGTCGCGGTTATACAGTGTTATTCCTGCATAAGCACTTGCTAACCTAAATTAAAACCTCGCTTACTGTGCTCACTTTTCGGTGTTCAGTTCAGCAAGGGTCAGTACAACCCAGCCGTCGATATAAATGTTTCGCGGGCGACGAGCATCATAAATTATGCCTGAATTATACAAATTAGCTATTTTGTCTTTACTCAAACTGAGTGTGTTAGCCCGATAAAAGTTGCGGTGCATAGCGCTATCAAATTTCATGTGTTGGCTGGGAGAAACTGCTGTGGAATGGGCGATATTGCCAATTTTAAAGGTCACGTTTTGCTGGTCTACCGACAGTACTTTAAGTGGTACATAACGGTGTCTCGGATCCGAGTTTTTATTTAATACAAAATAATCTACAAACAAAAAATCATACTTTTGTGGGTTTTGCACAATAGCGGTAGCATTTTGTTGGCGTTGATATTCAAAATATTGATAGCCGAAAAAACAAAGGATAACGAGCACAATTTCAATGTGTTCGATAAACCAATCGCCCATCGCACTTAATGACAAAAAGCCCGTTGTTTTTGCTGGGTTTGAATAGCCAATTATTCCTTGTCTCATGGTAACTCCTTTAGTGTCATTAATAGGTTTAACCTTTGCACAAAATTTGAGCTTTTAACAGCAATATACTTAGATGTTTTGCTTGAGTTATATGGCTCCATCTTTTTGCCTCACATGTAATTCGATAAGAATTACGCCAACAATAAGTAAGATGATTTGCAAGCTTAAGCCGACAGTTTCAGCAGCAAAAAATCGAGTAGTCCCATCAGGTACGATGGTCCAAATCGAACTTGCGTGGTGAGGTTTCATGCCAAATAGACATTGCATTAAATTAAGTCCGAAGTGAAGACCTAAAGGCAGGGCAATGCCCTTGGTTTTAATGGCGGCTAAGCCAAAATACAGCCCCCAAACACCTGGCCCAAGTAGATTGGCAGGATCTAAACCATGATAGAAAGCAAACACAATAGAGCTAAGGTAAATGGATGTTCTGATCCCAACAGACTCGGCTAGTCGAAAAAATGGATAAGAGCGAAAGACAATCTCTTCCATGAGAGCTAAAACAATCAATACAACAGTCGCCCAGCCAATGGCATTCCAAAAATCAGGATTAGCAACAAGCTCGACTTTGATGGGCGACAACAGTGCAAGGGTAAACAGCATAAAGCCAACCACCGCCATGCCCAGCAATGTTCCTAAAACTAAATGCCTTGCGGTGCCCGACTGCCACTTTAAACCAATGCTACTAAGGTGGCGGTGCTCCGTTTTTAAGAAATAAAGGATCACAAGCATGCTGGTCAGAATTAGCACACTTGCTCCAAATAGAAACTTCATTGTCGTTGGGACAGCAGAAGAAATGCTATTCATGCCTTTAAGGATTAAAAAGAATACGCTCCAAAATAAGCTTATTCTAACTATCGTTTTTCCGGCTTGAGTCAAGATTCGCATCCTCCATCATGACCATGCTACAACTGCTGTAAGGCATTTAAGGTTAACAGCGCTTACACTGACTTAGCTCAGCTAACTTTTATATTTGATCGAGCATCCATAGGGGGCAGTTAGTTTGTTTTCAACTTCACCACCGCTTAATAGGGCTGTCATGCCTGCATCAAGGTAATTGATGGCTTTGGGAATGTCGGCTTGATTAGCGGATTTTATGTTATCTATGCCACCGGCGTAACGTAGTTGACCTTGGGGATCGATGATGTACATATGCGGAGTGGTTTTGGCATCATAGTTTTTGCCTGTATCGCCCTCTGGATCAAACAATACGTGAGAGGGTAGGGCTTTACGCTCTGCGGTGAGTCTATTGGCTTCGGCTGGTTCTACATACCCTTGTTTACCGGGTGCCGAGGAGATAATCGATAACCACACCACGTCATCTGCGGTGTATTTGCGCTGTAAACTCTGCATGTTGTCGCTGTCATAGTGTTTTTGTACGTAAGGGCATAAATGGTTGGTCCATTCGAGTACCACGTATTTACCCTTGTAATCTGACAAGCTGACACTTTGCCCTTGGCTGTTAGTGAGGGTGAAATCAGGTGCGGCCTTATCAATACTCACCTTGGCTAACACACTGGTACTTAAAGTAAGGGCAAACAAGGCCCCGAATAATCGTTTATTTAACATGGTAAAGCTCCTCTTTTGCTGTGTTTATCGCGTCAATTATAGTTGCTGGAGTGAGTATTTGCGGTAGCACTTGTTCATATTGTCGACCCGCATAAACGACATATAGAGGTACGCCCGCCCGTTCGTATTGGTTCAAAAAAGTTAGAATTTCTCTGTTTTTATTGGTCCAGTCGCCCACAATGTAGTGCACATCTTCTTGGGCGAATAGGTTTGTGACTTTGTCACTGGAAAACGCCACTTGCTCGTTAACCTTGCAGGTAATACACCAGTCAGCTGTCATATTCACCAAGACGACTTGGTTTTCATCGCGCAATTTGTTGATTAGCTTTGTTTCGAAAGGGCTGTAATGGGTTTGTTTGCTGTCGCCTATTGTTGGTTTGTTGATATTTACGCTGATGACGTAGGGTAATACTAAACTCATTACCAAACCCACAGTGTAAAGACCTTTCGCCAAAGACTTAACTGAGCGGCTCAACAGCCAAGCAAACATGCTGAAACAGATTAAGGCCAGTAACAAGGCGAATTGAGCCTGACTACCGGCTTGCCCCGCATACACCCAGCACAGCCAGGCCACAGTAATAAACATCGGAAAGGCTAAAAACTGTTTAAAGGTTTGCATCCACACCCCTGGTTTGGGCAACCAGGCCATAGCACGACGGGATAAAAATAATAAGGTCATGGGCAGAGCAAAACCAAGGGCCAAGGCATTAAAAATGATGAAAGTGACGTAGGGCTGACTGACCAGCGCAATACCAAGGGCTGCAGCCATAAAAGGCGCGGTACAAGGAGAGGCGACAACAACCGCCAATGCGCCAGTGGCAAAATGGGCGCCGGCACTATCACCCGCTACCAGACTTTGGCCGATACCGGAAAAGCGTGAACTCACGCTTAAAGCATCGAGTAAAACGAGTGCGATAAAGGTAAACAAAAAGGCCAGTGAAACTACCACTATAGGTTCTTGCATGTGAAAGCCCCAACCAACTTGCTGACCACTCTGTTGCAGTAAAAATATGATCAGAGCAAAAAGATTAAAACACAGCACTACACCCACCAAATATGCGAGTTTATGACTCAGTGATTGTTGGGTGGATTGTAAAGCCATGGCTTTGATAGACAGTATGGGCAGTACACAGGGCATCAAGTTTAAAATCAAACCCCCAACAAAGGCCATTAAGCTAAAGCTTAGCAGAGTAAACAAAGTCATACTTTTTGAGGTAGTACTGCTTGATAAATTAGCCAAAGTAGTAAGGTAATAGGCCTGTTTACCATCACTTAACAACCAATCTAATTGCTCAGCTTTACCATTAAAATAGGCCGAGCGCGGAATAAGAAAACGTGTGACACCACTATCCTCGATGATAGTTTGTGGTGCGGCGTGCTGGATAAGATCACTACGAAACGGAAATAGATACCACTTTGTCGTATCGATATCGGCAATTTGCACCACGATATGTTCTTCAGTGATTTCAAACTGCCCCGACAATTGTTGCTGTTGAGGTAAAAGTTGTTGGGTCGCGCTGAAGATTGGCGCATCGGTACTTGGTGAGTTTGTGGTTTGTACCGGCAGCGTAATAGAAAGTGTCGCCCAGCCCGGTATGCAATCTTCCTTACATACCAACCAAGAAAGGTCGGCCACTATGTTGATAGGCTGGTCGAGGGGCAAATCAGCGGGAGCAGTAACGGTGACCATCAATAAGTTGTTGCTGTCGTAGCCGTAATTAACTAAATGGGCAACGGGTATTGCGTGAGGCAAGGGCCACTGAATATCGCCAAAAGACAATGGTGCATTGGTCTGCCAACTAACAGTGGGGGCTTCGCCCGAATCGCCAGAATTACGCCAATAGGTATGCCAGCCCGGTTCGGGTGATAACAAGATACCCAGCGTAGTACTTTGCCCGGGAACTAGTGCACTGTGCTGATTGAGCAGTTTTACTTCAATGTGGGGGCCGCTGGCACTCCGGATATCTTGTGCCTGTGCGTGGAAAACCAACGAGGCACTAACAAAAAAGGCGAGATAGAAAGTCTTGCATAATATCCGTGACCAAGCTGTTTTCATTGTGTTCGAATAATCCACATCGTAGGTATTTTGCACAATACTACGGTAAGTTAGATTAATAGCGCAAATCCTTAGGGATATTGACAAAATGGAAACTCAGATCGAAGTTCTAAGTGTCTAAAATTACGATAGAATTTAGCACTTAAATCAGCCAATTATGAGTTAGTGCTTGAGCGTGAACCTACAGCACTGGCGGGCAAGGCCTATAACAGTCTGGCTATTCTCTATCATAAAGTACCAAGTTGGCCGGTTGCTTTTGGCAGTGATAAAAAAGCCGTTACCTTATTTGAACAATCTATTTTGTTAGATCCACAAGGCATCGATAGTAATTATTTTTATGCTGAATTTTTATACGACGAAGGTAAGTATAAAGCAGCCCAAAAACGTTTATTAATCGCTCAGCAAACGCCAATCCGAGTTGATCACGAGTTAGCTGACAGTGGTCGCCTAAAAGATGTGCAAGAATTACTGAATAAAGTGGAAAAGAAACTTAATTAATCTAGCGCAGGGCTCGGTAATTTTGATGTATGGCGTTTTATTGTGAATAAAAATAGGGCAAGCCACTGCTTGCCCCTAAAACACTTGGGAGTGTATTGTTAGTTAAGCTGTTGGCTCTTTTTCCGGCATATAGCCAAAGTACCTAGCACAATTATTAACATTCAAAATTTTGCGCATTTATAACCCCGTTTAATGGTCAGCATTACTAAACTTATAAGCTCCATATACGTGATATAAAGTTTCTTTATCACTAATTATGCGCGGCGACGCATTAGCATTAGCCCAAAGCAAGCAGGAAGTAACAGCGATAAGACTGGAGGAACCGATACACTTGATATAGGGTTTTGTGAGTTAATTGGTAGAATTTCAAAAGAAGACGCCAAGCCTTGGTTTGAATCCCAGTCTGAGTAGTTGGAATCACTGACCGAGCCAAAACCATTGCAAGTTAAACGAGCATCTCCCGGCACAGCGCAACGCACATCAACTCTATCCACAGCTAAACTGTTGCCACCATCTGGGCCAACTCCTGCAACGGCACTGATTTGCAAGTCAACACGAAATAAATATTCTTGTCTGATATTTGGGTCGTAATAAGTGTCTTGCGGGGTAGCCGGGCCGTAAAATGGGTCGAACAAAAATTCTTGTTGAATGTACATATAGCCGCTACCAAAAACTTGCGCTGTAGCACCCGCTCCTGGTTGCATTAAGGTAGATGAAGAGTATTGCACTGTCCAAGGAGCAAAATTAAAGCCGGGAGCAATGCCATGGGGCATAATCACTTGCAGCAAATAGTTATCGATGATGTCTATGCCAGCGGCATTTCGGTTAACGTCGATGGTTCCAGTCACTGAGCCGTTCAGCCCTGTATTGCCAGAAGCATTACCTGACCCGTCGGAGTTATGTGTGTAGCCTTGAGATACGGCTGTCCGATTGAAAAAGGATTCTGTGTCAAAGTTAAAGCGAATGACGGTAGCTTGTGTAACAGAGGCAAAAAAAACCAAAGGTAACACAAGTATTGTGGGGGCCATTAGCGAGCGAAAAGCGGTACTACATTTCATTGTCTACTCCAAAAACATCCATTTTAAGTTTTGTATTTTTTTAACCTAACAAGCTCAAGGAAAGTCTATTTGCATAAGTGAAATGCGGCTAGGTTAACCAGTGAAAAACTATCGGGAGAAGGCTCAATTGCTAATCATTGCTACACTGCGGTGGTGACTAAAATGCAGGTAGAGATTGCTTCGCTTTAACCTTTAGTCTTTGATTAACAAGGTTAAGCAAGAGTGGTGATGCTGACAAATGCAAATTTAGTTACTATCAGGTTAATTTTTCTTATCTGATTAGGTAGGCATAAGCAAGATAAAAAGTGATTAATAGCAGGATAGGAATCTTGAGCCAGCGTAACAACACAAATCCAATAAGCAGTGCAACAATGTCGCTTATTTGATGTACGGCTTGTTTAATTATCGGGTCAACTAAGGCACTAAATAATAAACCAACTACGGCAGCATTGATGGCTAAAGTTGCACCTGCAACACGCGGAATATTACTCAGATGGGCCCAGTGTTGATGTAAGGCAAACACTAATAATAAACCGGGTAAAAACAAGGCAAGGGTGGCAATAATGGCACCTGAAATTGGCGTAAGAGGTACAAGTTGCGCCCCTAAAAAGGTCGCAAATGAAAACATTGGGCCGGGTACAGCTTGAGCTGCGGCATAACCCGATAAAAACTGCTCACTGGTTAATGCACTACCAACATTCTGTTGTAACAAAGGCAAAACAACATGGCCACCACCAAAAACTAAACTGCCACTATGATAAAATTGCGCGGCCATGTGAGCCAAGTGTGATGAGTCAGTTGCACTGAAATAGACTACCCAGCAACTGATGACAAACAAGGTAAAAAATAGCCCTAGGCTTAGCCATAAACTCTGTGTGGTTGGCAGATTTTCCCTAGGTACTGAGCCAAGTTTTAAGTGAGTGTGATACAACATGCCAAATGTGGCTGCCATGCTTAAGACTAATATTTGTAGCCAAATAGCACTAAAAAAAATCAATACACTAGCGCTTAAGACGGCAATGATGCGGCTAGAGTGGCTCTGGCAGAAATGTTTATACATGCTTAATACCGCGTCACTGACCACCACCACGGCCAATAATTTTAAACCTGAGGCTAAGGTTAAAAAATCTAGGTTGTGCTGAGAGCTAAGGGCAAAAAATCCCAGCATTAAACAAAAAGAGGGCAGCGTAAAACCAATGAAAGCAGCGATGCCTCCGGCTAAACCTGCACGTTGTAGGCCGATAGCAAAGCCTACCTGACTAGAACCGGGGCCGGGTAGAAACTGGCTTAAAGCCACTAATTGTCCGTACTGTTCAGCATCCAGCCAATTTAAACGTTCAACAAAGTAACGATGAAAATACCCCAGATGCGCAGCAGGACCACCAAAACAGAAGCAGCCTAAACTTAGAAAACGCCAAAAAATCTCCCAGCTTGTATGAACTCTTTTCATTTGTGATATGCAGTTTGTTAATTGAGGGGGCGTTGCTTAAGCGCCCATAAAACCCAGATCTGAACGGTTAAAGTTGTGCAGATTGGGATAAACATCTGCCATGTCAGACTCTTGTAAACCAAACCAACGCCCTAAAGTCGCGCCATATTGATCCATGCTGGTGGTAGGAATAATACGCCCTTCACCAATGTCATCGGGACTGTTTAAGGCTAATGTGGGCATATTACCAAAAATTTGTCCGCCAGTTACCGCGCCACCCACCATCAGTTGATGGCTGCCCCAACCATGATCCGTACCATCGCCATTGCTGCTTAGGGTACGACCAAAGTCAGAGGCGGTAAAGGTGGTGACTTGATTTTCCATGCCTAATTCAACCGTGGCCGCATAAAAGGCAGTAATGGCTTCATCTAACATACTAAAGAGAGCAGGTTGGCGGTTAACTTGATCACCGTGAGTATCAAAATCACCAATACCGATAAAAAACGTTTGGCGCGACACGTTCAAGTTACCCCGCGCGGCTATCATTTGCCCAATCATCTTTAAGCTCATGGCCAAAGAGTTTTCTGCAGGAAAAGGCGTAGTTATTGGCGAAGTTACGGCCAAAGCATCATTGACGGTGCTGGCTAACGCCCAAGCGCGTTGCTGAGTGTTGGCAAAGTGACGAGTAAATAGATGACTACGTTGTTGTTGCAAGATACGTTGATAAACAGCAGCTCTGTTAAGTTCGGTTTGCTCTGTGCTGTCGTTGTTGAGTCGACTGAGCATGTTGACACCGCTCGCATCCATTGAGTAGGGGAATACGTTTTGTCCTGCCTGCATGATGTTATTACCAGATAAGGAGATGTTCATCGATAGCTGTTGATTATCATTGGCCGACATTAATAAATCCCCGGCCCGACCTAACCAACCTGTGGGTTTGCTGGCGGACTGCAGGCTTTGTAAATAAATTTGCTGATCATTATGGGAAAACAGTTGAGGTGGCAATAATACTTTGTTTTGTTGGTAGGCTATTTGACTGACCGGTTCGACCAAGGCACCAACATTGGCTAATAGAGCCATTTTTTTTGTATCAAATAGGTTTTTAAGCCCAGCCATAGCGGGATGCAGACCATAGTCAACGTTATTGTGCTTGCCTAGTGCGAGTAGTGAGCTTTGTTCTAAGGCCAGACCTTGGCGGGCGCTTTTATAATCATTGTATTCAGTGCTGCTGGTGGGGACCACCATGTTAAAAGCATCGTTACCCCCATACAAAAAGATGCAGACCAGTGCTTTATAGTCGTCAAATCCGCGTCTTGCGTGACTCGCTTGCTGCAATTTTGCACCCGCCAAATGTAACTGGCTGGCATTGGCCGCAAAGCTAGAGCTGCCTAAGGCTAAGGAGCCACACCCATAAAGTGCATGACGTAAAAACTGCCGTCTACTGTGATGCATGAGATTGTCATTAAAGAATTTGTTATTTTTCATGGCTTGCTGTTTTTCATCATTATCTCTGCACCGAAAATTCAGGTGAGGCAGTTAATAGATAGAGCGCTTCAAAGGTAACTAGCTTTTGATCATAAGTGTTGTTGTTTGGCAAACTTTGCAGATAACTTAGCAGTTCTTGATAGAGCACATTAGGTAACTGGCCGGCAAATAATAATAGATTCAGGCGATCTAAGAGTTTTTCCGGTTGTTTGGCTAGCGCAAATTCTGTCTGTAAATTGAGTTTTGGGGCCACTACATCCCAATTATGGCCAATTCCTTCGGCCAGCCAGTCAGCGTCATTATTGTCGCGATAATAAATGGCATTCGACAGAAAATTGGTTTTAGCAATGATGCTGCTTTCGGTCAGGATCTGAAATTCAGGGGCTAATAAACCGCTTTCTTTGATTTCACCCGGAGGTTGAAAATCAGGACGATAAAAGTTAAATACCGAAAACGAGCCATAAGGTCGTTGACCGGTTTCTCGGTCTGAACCACGAAAACGAATACGTTCACGACTCAGGCTACCATCGGGATTTTTAACTTTGACACCTTCAGCATGAAATGCACGCCACAGTTGTGCCATCAGCAATACCGGCTCCTTAAGTTTGCCAAAGGTATCGCTTTGATTAATATGGCCGTTGCGGGCGTCATCATCCAATAAAATGCCTTTGATAACCGCCGCCATATCACCACGTACACCTTGGCCATTGTCATTAAAAATTGTCGCTATACGCGCCACATAAGCTGGACTGGGATTGCTGGTGACCAAACGTTGGATTAACTGTTGGCTAATAAAAGGGGCGACATTGGCATGCTGAAATAGATTGTCGATGGCGTTATCTATATCTTGTTCGGGGCTTTGTCCGGCACTAAGCACTTGTCCATTGAGCAACTGTTTTTGCTGGCTATCATGAAAGGTCGAAAAACTTTTCATGGGTAATATTTCGCTATCACCGCTGTTGGTCCATTCCCACCACTGGGTTAGGGTAGCAAAGTTAAAGCCGGTAAAAACTCGCGCTAGCTCTTTAATGCGAGTTTGATCATAGGTCGCAATGGGCTGATTATTGGGGGCTAGGCGCACACTGCCATCCAACTCTAGCTCAACTAGGCCAATACTGAATAACTGCATGACTTCGCGAGCGTAATTTTCATCGGGGCGAATATTTTTATCTGGATTGGCTTTTTCGTTGCGTACCATACTTAAATACTCACCCATCATGGGATTTAAAGTAACGGCTTTGAGTAGATCTCGATAATTACCAAAGGCATGGGTGGCAAGTAAGTCCTGAAAATTCGCGATACCCCGAGTATCGTTGTACAGCACATCTGAGACATTGGAGATAACAAATATTTGGCTCAGCGCAAAGGCCACTCTTTGACGTAATTGATCCTTACCCCACAAAGCCACTTCCCACCACACATCACTGCGTTGTATATCGCGGTAATAACCATCGGCGTCGTCTTCAATGACTGGTGCGGGTATCAAGCCGATTTCTTTAAATCGCTCATCTAACATTAATAAATGTTTGTTTTGTGGCTCGGCGATTTGCTCGTCAATCCAAGCGCTAGTGCCAATATTCATTAGATGTTGAATTTGCCCACCATTGGCGCCAAAACTGGCTTGTTGCAAAAACCTGACAGCGTCAGCGGCTTGCTGGTAGGTGGTGCTTTGGGGCTCTGGTAGAGTTGGATCAATACTCAGATCTGGGCTTAGGTAATAATGCTGTGGCACTGGGGTTGGGGATGGTTCAACTGGCACTGAAGGCTGAGGAGCAGGCGCTGATGTGCTTTCGCCGCCACCGCCACAAGCAAATAAACTCGCCACTAAAACGCAAAAAACGGCGTGGTGAACCTCAATGTTTAAGTGTGACCAACGATGAAATAGGGCAAATAGTTTGTGCACAGACCCTCTAAACAGGCAACTCAGTTGTTGCCATTAGGTTAATGACTTGTAAGGGCAAACACAACGTTATGTTTTACGTCAGTCTAAGTGGGTAAGTTTTACTTATGCGAGTAGTCATAAAGTAACAGTATAAAGTAGATAGGCCCTATTTTAAGGGAAAAACGGTGACAGACTAATGTTTATACACTGATCTTGATTACTCAAATTGCACTATTTTTATAAGGTTTTTATCTTCTTATTTATTCGCTAAGCAATTGATTAAAAATAGTAAATCTCGTTTTTCTGCATCTTGATAGGGTAAATAAACAGTGATTCGAAAGTTTAGATTTAGGTATTTAGGTAATCATGGATTGATACTTGCTCTTAAACATTTAATCAACACGGAATCAGTAAGTAGACATCGATCAACTATTGGTTTGTTTTATCATTGCGCGAATTATCGCAGGAGAATGTTATGCCAATACACAAAAGTTATCGTTACGCAGGGTTTATGATTTTATGTTTAGCGATGTTTGGCTGTGCCAGTAACTCCGGACAGACAGTAAACCAACAACGCCAAGCGGTATTAGAAATGCGTTCTACGGTGCTAAGTGAATTTTTCGCACTCAAACCCAGTGTTGAGCAGCAACTACAAAGTGCCGCTGGGTATGCGGTGTTTGATAATACCAACGTTAACGTATTATTAGCCAGTTTTGGTGGTGGTTATGGTGTGGTTAAAAATAATACTACTGGCAATCAGACCTATATGAAAATGGCCGAAGTGGGTTTAGGTTTAGGTGCTGGTATTAAAGACTTTAGAGTGGTTTTTGTCTTCCATAACAAGGATGTACTACAACGATTTATCGAACAAGGTTGGGCTTTTGGCGCACAAGCAGACGCTGCAGCTAAAGCAGGTGACAAAGGCGGTGCTGCTGGAGGTGAAGTGACGGTCGATAACATGACTATTTATCAAATCACCAAAAACGGTTTGGCCTTACAAGCAACGGTTAAAGGCACCAAATACTGGCCGGATGAAAATTTAAACTAAGTACTATTTAGGTTATTTGGCCGTTGGCATTGCTCAGCTAAGAGTTAAAAAAATGCCAACTGTACACCTAGTCCAATACGCTGCTGGTGGCGGTTGTAGTCGATCAGTGAGTCGCCATAACCATTAAAATACTGCAATAACAGGTTATATCTAGCACTTAGTGCATAAGATAAGTTGAGTTCAATACTGCCTTTGTTGTTGTTAACTTTAAGGTTGTTACGCACCAGTGTTAACAAATCAAAATTACCCAATTTAGTACCAAATCCTAATTCTATGTGGCCTAAAAAGTCGGTGATATCAGGGTTGTCATCTCCTTCGGTATCATTCATATCTAATTTGTCGTCTTCTGGGATGCGGTACCAAGTTTTAACGTAGTAAAAAGCATTGGCATCGCTAAACAGAGCTGAGGCAAATAGCCGGTTCCAACTACGCGAACGTGCACCACTCTGGCCATTTGATTGGTGATTAAAACCCACTTGCAATTGATTAAATTCAAATCCCAAAATCGTTAGCGAATTTTGAAAGCTATAAAATATTTCTGGTTCGTAGTTAGTTTCACGAAAGGGCTTTGATATCTTGCCATTGTATACTTGCCAAAAAGACATGGCGGTAAAACCAAAATACAAACCCGAGGTGTTTTCTTCATGCAAGTACAGTGGAAACTTAATGCTGATCTGATATTTGGCTTCGAAGTTGTCGAGATTTAGATCGCCTAAACCATCAATATCGATGTCATTAGGATTACTTGCCCACGAGACAGGCAAGATATAGTTAAGCCGGTGCTGAGCAATAGAAAAGGGAATGGCCACCAAGGCACTGTCTGCCTTGCCCCTTTTTTGTAAAATAGAGATTACCGGCTCTACCACAGCGACTGCTGGTTTATCGCTCGTTTGCTCTTTAGTGAGCTCTTTTTCTGGCTCTTGAGCATAAACAGGCTTGAGTAAAAGTATCCAAATAGCTGTTGATAGGAGGCGTTTGATATGTGGTTTTGAATCCATTTTTTGCTGGTACTCCTCAGCATTTTGACTGGTGTAGCTTGCTGGCCATTTATGTATTTTGAATTTTACCAGCTAAGTAACGATCTGTTTACCTTTTATGTCCTGTTAAGCCTATAAGGTATTTGTGACAAGATTGCTTTTCGTCGTCGCCTACGACAAACTTGCGCTGAAATTTTTTCCTTTTCACCTGAGTAACTTCATTGAACGATAAAACCCTAAAGTCAGGCGCTATTTTTGCGCTGGCCGCCTATTTTATGTGGGGAGTAGCACCGCTTTATTTCAAATTGCTACAAGCCATGCCGGCGCGCGAAATCCTCATGCACCGTATCGTGTGGTCTGCTGTAGTGTTGGTAATTTTGGTTGTAATGAGCGGCAAGTTGCCACAGGTTAAAAGTGCCCTCAGAAATGCAAAAGTGATGGCTATCTTGTTGTTATCTGGCATTTTACTGGCGGCCAATTGGCTGTTATTTATTTGGGCGATAAATAGTGACCATCTATTAGATGCAAGTTTAGGTTATTACATTAACCCTTTGCTCAATGTATTGTTTGGGCGTTTGTTTTTTCAGGAAAAGCTCAGGCGCATGCAACAAATTGCGGTTGCTCTAGCATTTATTGGGGTGACGATTTTAATAATATCTTTTGGGCAGTTACCTTGGATCGCGTTGGCACTAGCACTGACTTTTGCTTTTTATGGTTTGTTACGTAAAAAAGTGGCGGTGGATTCTTTGCCTGGTTTGCTATTAGAAACCTTGATGATGTTACCCTTTGCCGTGTTTTATTGGGTCTATTTTAGTTCTGAACTCAGTAATCTCAGTACTAATGAGTGGTCACTTAATATGACTCTCATTAGCGCAGGCATTGTAACCACCGCGCCGCTCTTGTGTTTTACCGCCGCAGCTAGACGTTTACGTTATTCCACCTTAGGATTTTTTCAGTATTTAGGCCCGAGCATTATGTTTGTAATGGCTGTTTGGGTATTTCATGAGCCACTCGACAAGGCGCGTTTAATCACTTTTGTCTTTGTTTGGCTGGCCTTATTTGTGTTTAGTTATGATTCTTATCATACCTACCGCAAAGGGAAACAAGTGGTAAAAGACTAATTACTAACAACCTGATTACGGCCGTTGTTTTTAGCTTTATACAACAACTCATCGGCCATGCGGATCATACTACTGATGTCACCTTTAGTTTGATGGGTTAAACCGATGCTGACTGAGCAATTAAAACTATGTTGCTCAAATTGATAGTTTTGGGTGGCGAGACTGATACGAAAATCTTCCAGTACTTTATGCACGTCGGCGGCTTCTACGTTGCAGAAATAAACACAAAACTCCTCTCCGCCAAAACGTGCTGCGGTGTAATCCGCAAAATGCTCAGCAACCAGCTTGGCAATCTCCTTTAGGGTGTAATCTCCACAATCATGGCCATAGCTATCGTTGATCTGTTTAAAGTGATCAACGTCAATAATGGCTAAACTTTGCAAGACGGGCTTGTGGCTTTGACTCGCTTGGACTTTTTCGAAAAAATAACGGCGATTAGGTAAACCCGTCAAAAAATCTGAGTCAGCGGCACGTCGAATCAGTTCAATATTTTCCATATATTCAACGTTTTGCATGATACGGCAAAAAAACTCTTCGTGATGATAGGGTTTTAATAGGTAATCGTTGGCACCACTTTTAATATAACGTGCGGATAAAGCCGAATTTTTGCTATTCGATAAACCAATCACCGCGAGGTCTTCTTTTTTAAAATTTTGGCGTAGTTCACTCAGCAACTCAATGGCGTTCATCTTGGGCAAACCATCATCGTCAACCAGAATAAGTTTGATAATACTAAATCGCTGCATGATGTTGAGCGCCTGTTCGGCATCTGGCGCTTCAAAAGTAATAAAGTTATGGCGGCGCAACAACGACACCATAGCGGCTCGGCGTGCACGAATGGCATCAACTACCAACACCCCTACTTTTTTGTTTTTTTCAAGGCGTGACAATAAACGACTTAAATATTCATAAACCTGAGTGTTTTCTTTGGTGATGTAATCTACCACCTCTTTTTTGAGGATGGCATCACGGCGTTCGTCATCAAGATAACGGGTAACCACTACAGTGGGTAAAAAAGAACTTAAAGTAAAATCAATGGCTTGGCCTTTAGGGGCATCTGGCAGTTCGTAATCCACTACTGCACATAAAAATTCTTCTGGCTCCGAAGAAGAAAAAATATGTTTGGCTTCAATCAAATTAGTGGCACATATGGGCTTTAACTTAGCTTTAGTGATTAGCTCGCGCATGAGTTTCATGCTGGCTGGGTGATCTTCGATGATCAACACTTTACGTGACATAGGAGCTTAATGTAGTCATGGGTTTATACAACCCAATTTATCAGAACCTCGCGAAAAGAGAAAAGTTATCTGTAATTAACTTTCCTAAATCGCGTCGTACTATAACTATTAGGCAGGGTTTAGTTTAGCAAAAGACAATACTAACCATTTGCTGCCAAATTCATCAAAGTTGATTTGGATACGGGCGTGCTCCCCCGCTCCTTCGTAATTAAGTACTGTGCCCTCACCAAATTTAGGATGGCTTACGCGCTGACCCAGCGAAAACCCAGTAGAGTCAAAAGCAGTATGTCCAGTAACTGGACTAAACCTGTTATGCACTGGGCGAGAGATGGTGGTACGCAAACGCACTTCTTCAATATATTCGCTGGGGATCTCTTTAATAAAACGCGACGGAGTGTGGTATTTCTCTTGGCCGTATAAACGGCGATTTTCCGCATAGGTAATATAAAGTTTTTGCATGGCGCGAGTCATGCCCACGTAACATAAACGTCGTTCTTCTTCGATTTTGCCTGGCTCTTCGTTACTCATTTGACTTGGGAACATGCCTTCTTCTACCCCTGCGAGTATAACAAGAGGAAATTCAAGTCCCTTAGCCGTATGGATAGTCATCATCTGCACAGCGTCTTGATGACTTTCGGCCTGTGTTTCGCCTGACTCTAAAGTAGCGTGGGCCAAAAAGGCTGACAAAGGACTCATGTTTTCTGCTTCGTCGGGGGGAGTAAATTGTTTACAGGCGGTGACAAGTTCTTCAAGGTTTTCGATACGAGTCTGCGCCTTTTCGCCTTTTTCGGCTTTATACATCGCAAACAAACCAGAATGTTTAATCACATGATCGGCTTGCTGTTCTAAATTTAATTCATTGATATCATGCTGTAGTTGTTTGATTAACTTAATAAAATTATCCAAAGCAGACAGTGCTCTGCCCGACAAACGTTTTTCTTCAATCAACTGTACTGCGGAAAGCCATAAAGACTGTTCGTTCTCTTTGGCGACCTCACGCACTAAACTTAGGGTTTTATCACCGAGTCCACGAGTGGGTGTATTGACGATACGTTCGAAAGCGGCATCGTCGATGTTTTGGTTGATTAGACGCAAATATGCCAAAGCATCACGTATCTCTTGGCGTTCGAAAAAGCGTAATCCACCGTAAATACGATAGGCAATAGATTCTTGTAATAAGGCTTCTTCAAGTACCCGTGATTGGGCGTTGTTGCGGTATAAGATGGCACAATCAGCTAAGGCATAACCTTTGTCGCGCCAATCCTTGATACGTGAGACGTTGAATCTAGCTTCGTCCAGTTCGTTAAACCCGGCGTATAAAGAAATTAACTCGCCTTCGGCATCTTCAGTCCACAATTCTTTGCCTAAACGCCCTTCGTTATTGCTGATCACGGCATTAGCCGCGCGCAATATATTGCCTGAGGAGCGATAATTTTGTTCTAAACGAATGGTTTTAGCTTGGCTGTAATCGCGTAAAAAGTGCTGGATATTCTGCACATTTGCGCCGCGCCAGCCATAAATAGACTGGTCATCATCACCTACAATGATCATATTATTAGCAGGGCAAGCTAACAAACGTAACCACGCATATTGAATGTTGTTGGTATCTTGAAATTCATCCACCAGAATGCAACGAAAACGTTGTTGGTAATGAGCCAATACATTTGGGTTATGTAGCCACAGTTCATGGGCGCGAAGTAATAACTCGGCAAAATCTACTAAACCAGCACGGTCACAAGTTTGTTGATAAACCTGATAGATTTCACGCATTTTTTGTTGGCTGGCATCACCATGGGTTTCGATATGTTCGGGCCGTAAACCTTCATCTTTATTGCCATTGATGTACCACTGCACGTGTTTAGGTGCCCAGTGTTTTTCATCGAGATTTAAACTTTTGAGCACTCTGCGCACTAAACGATATTGATCATCCGAATCAAGGATCTGAAAGTTTTCGGGTAATTTAGCTTCAGCATAATGGGCGCGTAATAAACGATGAGCAATGCCGTGAAAAGTACCAATCCACATATTACGCAGGGCAGAGCCTTGTAATTGCTCAACCCGGCCACGCATTTCGCGGGCGGCTTTGTTGGTAAAGGTTACCGCTAAAATACTATAGGGTGCTAAACCTTCTACATCCATTAACCACGCCATACGATGCACTAATACGCGGGTTTTGCCACTACCGGCACCGGCTAAAATCAGCATGTCTGACGCGGGGGCAGCAACAGCTTCACGTTGCTTGTCGTTTAACTCATCGAGTAGTCGAGATACATCCATTACAGTATTAACTTACTTTACTTTTTGCAGGAGTATATCAGGAGTACTGTAATTAAATACACCTCTAAGCTAGACGAATGTTGCGTAGTACCATTAATAATAGTGATTCTTTTATATCTGCTTGCGCTGTTCTAAAATTTTTACCTTGCATTAAGCGAGTCAAATTCAAGCAGTTCATCAAGCTTATGAAGTTGAATGTTCGGAACTAAGAACATTAATTCTTTATTTAGATTCATGTTTCGATCATGAGCATACCAGGCACTTTGAAAACCTGCTTTAATGGCGCCAAACACGTCGTTTTGCAAGTTATCACCTACATGTAAAATTTGCCCTGCTTGTAGGTTTAATAAGGATTTGCTGGCATCAAACATAGCTTTATGGGGTTTCATAGGCTGTGCCATATTGGCTTTGAAAATATGCACAAAGTAGGGGGCTAAACCAATTTGTTCAAGATTAACATTGCCATTAGTAATTGCCACCAATGGGTAACGCTGGGCTAGTTGAATTAATAAAGAATGAATGTTTTCATTTATTTTAAAATTGCTACGGTGGAAATAAAAACTCTCAAAGCTGTGGTTAACTAAATCTTTTAATTGAAGCCCCTTGTAACCCAATTTACTGAAAACACTGTTTAAAATATGTCGGCGTAATTCACCCATGTCATTTTTCAAATCAGGATTAAGCTGCAGTGCGGTTTGTTTGTAACGTCGCCAGTCGTCTGGATCCAAATCACTGGTAGAGGGATATTGCTGATGCAGATCTTTAAGAAAAGCCGCTTCGGCCACTGGCATATGGCTATTATTGTCGTAGAGGGTATCATCAAGGTCGAAGGTAATAGCTTGAAAAGGCTTAATTTTTTTGTAAAAAATCATAGTGGAATAGCTATTCTTTATATTTTCTATAAATTCATTGAGGCAAAAACGTGTTAGCTTGTCAGTGTGATTTAAGTTTTATACAGAAATTACCTATCACTATGGATAGGTACTGCCTTAGTACTTCATTAGTTTAGGTAATAGAATACTTAAAAATTGCTGAAGTTGAGTAATTAACAAGGTGTCCATATCAGGATGAAAATGGCTGGGATCTTTGCTGCTGATCGCCAGCATGCCTAACTCACCTAAATCTCCCAACAGCAATAAGGCAACCGAGTTGGCTTGTTGCTCAGGAAACAATAACTTCCTTTCATGCTCACTTAGGCGGCCAAAAAAGAACTTATCGCGCTTGAACCGTTTTTCGATAAACAAATGACGCTGAATTTCTGGAAAGGCATGGGCGCCAATAAAATGTTTAATTACTACAGCTTCGAGGTGTAAACGTTCTTGCATGACTTCTTCGAGTACAAACCTCAATTCATCCAAGGTCTCACAACTTAGAATACGTAAATTTAAATCGGCGTAGACACGATAAATTTGTTCATTCTGACGGGCAATGGAGATCAGTTGATTGAGCTTGTAATTTAGTAGACGCACTTTGGTACGTAATTGTTCGCTTTGCAACTCGACCAGTGACACACTGCCTTTATGGGCATGGGGAATTTCTAAACTTTCCAATAAACTGGCGTGTTTAAGAAAAAAATCGGGATGGGTAAGCAAGAATTCGGCAACTTCTGAAGCATAACGAGTATGCTCGTCATCAAAGTCGCTGGTTAAGTCCAAATTGCTTTTTTGTTGTCCCGACGTTTCGCTCATAGATTAATGATCCCATCAAAAATATGTTCTGCTGCACCTGTCATTTTTAACACCGCGTCCTTACCTGGCCATTTAATCTTTAAACTACCACCGGGTAAATCCACTCTGACGTCCTTACTCAATTTATTCTGAAGCTGGCCTACGGCTACCGCTGCACAAGCTCCACTGCCACAAGCGAGGGTTTCACCTGAACCTCGTTCAAACACTCGCAGTTTAATATGGCTGGGATTAATTATCTGCATAAATCCAACATTAACGCCTTCTGGAAAGCGTTCATGTTTTTCCAGTAATGGCCCCAAGGTTGCCACATCAGTTTGTTGTACATCATCTACTAATAATACGCAATGTGGATTACCCATAGAAACTGCACCGCAGAAAAAAGTATGTTCTTGCGCCCGAATAATATAGGTTTTTTCTTGTTTATTCGCTTTAAGGGGAATGAGTGCCGGATCAAAGATTGGCGTGCCCATATTAACGGTAACCATGCCGTCTTTTTCCAAATACAACACCATACGGCCCGCCTTGGTGCTCACTACTATTTTATTACGGTTAGTTAAACCTTTCATTTTAACAAAACGCGCAAAACAACGGGCGCCATTGCCACATTGTGATACTTCTGAGCCATCAGCATTAAAAATACGATAGTGAAAATCTTGTTCTGGATCGTAGGGCGGCTCTACTATGAGTAGTTGGTCAAAGCCAATGCCAAAATTTCGGTCAGCCAATTGCTGGATTTTCTCTTTTGAGAAAAACGCATTTTGGGTAACGTTATCGATAACCACAAAGTCGTTACCTAAACCTTGCATTTTTGAAAAGTGGATTTGCATTTTTACTACTTAACTCAATTCGAATTCTGACTTACTGATAAACCAAGTAAGAAAGATAACATTGGCAATTTATATCATTTCGTAGAATAACTGACTATGTCTTTAATCAGGAACAAAGAAAATAATCCGGCTATTGGCCTAGCCGGATTATAAATCTGTTTTAAGCAGGTATATGCTCACCCATAAACAGTTGCTCGATGGTTTCACGCTCGCGCACAACATGCACATTGTTTCCATCAACCAAGATCTCGGCAGGGCGGCAGCGGCTGTTATAGTTTGAAGCCATCACAAAACCATAAGCACCTGCACTTCTAACTGCCAAATAGTCACCGGCAGCAATGGCTAGTTCACGCCCTTTTCCTAAAAAGTCACTGGTTTCACACACGGGACCAACGACATCGTAAACAGCGGCTTTATGGGTTGAATGTTGCTGTAAAGGCACAATTTGTTGCCAGGCCGAATATAAGGCAGGACGGATTAAGTCGTTCATGCCTGCATCCACTATGGCGAAGTTTTTCTCCGCGCCTTGTTTGATAAATTCGACCTTGGTTAACAATACCCCTGCATTTGCCACAATAGCGCGACCTGGCTCAAAAATAAGCTGTAAGGTTTCGCGTCCTTGCATACGTTGAGCTATAGCTTGAGCGTATTGGTCAGGATGAGGGGGATTTTCACCATTATAATTTACCCCTAAGCCACCACCGATGTCTAAATGGGCTATGTGGATCCCTAAGCTGGCTAATTCATCAATGAGAGCAAGTAAAATATTCAAGGCATCGACAAAAGGCTTCAAATCGGTGAGTTGTGAACCGATATGGCAGTCCATGCCTACTATGTCTAAGTTAGGTAGAGTCGTCGCATACTGGTATACCGCCACCGCTTGCTGACGCTCAACGCCAAATTTATTGTCTTTTAAACCGGTTGAAATATAAGGGTGGGTTTTAGCGTCAACATCTGGATTAACTCTTAAGGAGATGGGGGCGCGTTTGCCTAATTGCCCTGCAACTTGGTTAATGCGATCCAATTCGGGCAAAGACTCAACGTTAAAACATTTGATGCCGTGTTCAAGGGCTAGCGCAATTTCTTGTTCGGTTTTAGCTACGCCAGAAAATACGACTTTGGCAGGATCGCCCCCGGCTTTTAATACACGGCTTAATTCGCCACCAGAAACAATATCAAAACCTGAACCCAACTTAGCCATCACGTTAAGCACAGCTAAATTAGAATTGGCTTTGACCGCATAACAAACCAAATGAGGATGATTACCCGCTGCTTTATCAAAGGCTAACCAGTGACGTTCAATTGTCGCTTTGGAATACACATAACAGGGAGTGCCGTGTTTTTTGGCAATATCGCTTAATAAGGTGTCTTCAGCACAAAGTTGCTGAGCTTTATAACTAAAATGATCCATCTCAACGGGGTTCCTGTTGGTTAGATGTGGCGGATGAAGTTGATTCTATAGGTTGATTCGTGGCTGGCTCTGTTGGCATAGTCAAAGGACCTTTTTGCCCACAAGCACTTAGACCAAACAGGCAAACGGCAATAAAACCGACTAATTTGATGTTTTTGAACATGGTTTTATACCAAAAATAACAGCATGGTCTAATGATGTCATTTGCCGGGCAAAAAACAAAGTACCTTGAGCCTAATCGGTGCTAATAAAATGTTAGCCGTTAATAACATGAGATAAGGAATAAAGTGCTAAAAAAATCAGTAGATTATGCATAAATGATGGCATTGCTTTAGAGTGCCAGTATACTGATATCTACAAAGTCGTCATCACATTGAGGAATTCAAATGGAATACAATACTTCTGCGTTGTGTGATTTATTTGCTGACAGTGTTGATGTGGTTGAACCCATGTTTGTTAGCTTTGGTGGTCGTTCTTCTTACGGTGGAATTATTACAACCGTTAAATGTTTTGAAGATAAAGGACTGGTATTAAAAGTATTATCTCAACCCGGAGTTGGCAAAATTTTGTTGATTGATGGTGGTGGCTCAATGCGCCGTGCCTTGATCGATGCCAGTGCCGCCCAACTTGCTTATGAAAATGGCTGGGAAGGCATAGTCTGTTATGGCAGTGTGCGTGAAGTGGACGACTTAGAAGAAATTAATATAGGCATACATGCCATCGCAGCTATACCAGTAGGTGCCGACGATCAAGAAACAGGTGAAGTGGATATCGCGGTAAATTTTGGTGGAGTAACCTTTTTACCAGAAGATCATTTATACGCCGATAGCACAGGTATTATTTTATCGCCTGAAGCTTTAGATCTTGAGTAAAACCAGAAAATATCAAATCGTATAAAACAAAACGCCGCTATAAAGCGGCGTTTTTTTAATAATTTACTGGTTAAAAACGTTATTTTCCAACCAACACAGATACATTATCGATACCTGCTTTTTTCACTTCGTTGATAACTTCAGTGACTAAACCGTGTTTCGCTTTTGGATGAGCTTGCACCGCTGCTGTATCTTGGTTGTTTTCAGCCAAGAAGCTTTGAATGTTGGCTTCAACGCGGCGAATATCAACTTCACGACCATTAACCACAATAGTGCCATCTTCATTAACACGAATAGCCAACGATTTTTTGGTTGTCTCAGGTGGAGGGGTATTAGAATCTTTTGGACGTAATACTTCCAAACCTTTCTCTTTCACAAATGAGGTGGTTACGATAAAGAAGATCAGCATGATGAACACTATGTCCAACATGGGGGTCATGTCAATTGCTGCTTCGTCGTCTGCGGAGCCGTGTTTTTTTCTTTTCATCGGTATTTATCGCCAATAAGTTGTATACGAATTTGCCTAGTATAAAGACAGTTTTGTTGCAGAGCATCTATTAATTCATTATGAATTAAGCCAAAACTCAAAAATAAAGTGGTTTTTATTTGTTTATAGCCTGCCCCAAATGACAAAAATAATCCAGTAGCTTGTGTGAAATACTTTGTCTTAATTTTGCTTGTGGGTAGATCCCAAGCTTAGCTTCAGGGCTTTGCTTGGTACCTTGTACTAAAAATGCGTTTTTTATGCGCTGATCTTGAATACAAGCTTCAAAGGCTCTAGCGAGCAATTCTTGTGGTTGTGCGTAGTAAAAATGATCTAAATGTTTATCGGCCAATACACTGCGCTCAACATATTCACTGGCTGTACGTTTATCTTCGGATAAAAAGGTGGTGGCAAAAACTTGATCTAGCTTTTGATTAAGTGGATGTTGATGCAACTGCCTGTCGGTTAGCCAAATAACAGAAGCAAATTCATCTGTTTTGCTATGTATAAACAATTTGTCACAAATATAGTGATCAAAGGCATGCATCCATTCGTGAGCTAAAGCACCTCCTCCGGCATTTTTAGCCAACGCGAGGGTTTTACTGGTGGATTCGTAATGGGCACTGCTATGTTTGTTACCACCGCTACCAAAAGCCAGCGACAAGTTGCCATTTAGCGAAATAACTCGTTCAGGTATCCCCAAAATATCCATCAAATCACACAGTGCATCAAAAAACAGGTTGGCAGCGAGCTGTTGTTCTTCTTTGTTAACCCATTTGCCTATGGTTACCGTGCGAAAACCAAACATTTTTACTATGTCATGAAAACTGACGTCGGCGCCATCACGATGGGAGGCACCATTTCGGTAATAAGGCTGATGGAGTCGAGGTGGTCTGGGCTCAGTCACGAGGTCTTATAATTCGTCTAACTCGGCAACAAGTTGCTGACACCACTGTTCGATTCTTGGTTCGGATTGCTCATATTGATTTTCATCATCTAGACATAGACCAACAAAATATTCACCATCGGCGATCAGTGCTTTGGATTGGGCAAAGTCATAACCGACGTTTTGCCAATAACCGACAAAGTTACAGCCTAATAGGGCTAATTCATCGTGCAACAAGCCCAATGCATCTTGAAACCAGTCGCTGTAACCAAGTTGGTCGCCTAGACCAAATAAGGCCACACTTTTATTGGCAAGCTGTAAGGAACTAATGTCATTCCAACTGGATTCCCAGTCTTCTTGTAATTCACCAAAATCCCAAGTAGAGATGCCAAAAATTAGGGTATCAAATTGTTCAGCTTGTTTGAGTGCACAGTCTTTAATATTAAAAAGCTCAACTTGTGTTGGAAACAACAGTTGGTTCAGACATGCCTGAATTTTTTCGGCGGCCATTTCGGTATAACAAGTACTAGAGCCATAAAACAGGCCTATTTTATTTGAAACATGTGTCATTATTTATTGCTTAGGGTTAGGTAAAAGGGCTATATCAATTGCACTGCTAGCATGATCTTATCATTGTGTTTTAGCTTAACAAAATTTGACGAGTAACCTAAGTATTGTTGTTTTTAAACTACTCTATTCTTGATTCAAGCTTAGTAAGTTTAAATAAGACCAAATAGTCTAACTAAGCCTAGATCTTAATTTAGTTAAACCCTAATATATGCCACCGAATGTGGTAACTGTGTACTGGCAACAACAAGTGTCATAGTGGCTTGTTAGATTAGTTTTACTTATACAAATTTTACTAATGGATTAAATATGAAATCAGTATTCGGCGTCTTACTAAGTGGCTGCCTGTTATTATCCGCTTGCACCCCTTCTGTGTCTGACATATCAGATATAACAGTCCCCAAAGAAGAGCTCACCTTCGGTGTATATGGACGTTGGATAACGGAACCAGATGGCTCAGTAATGCTGGATCCTCAACCATCTGGTCTTGTCAGATGGCGAGACAAGCTGGTTACTTTGAGTGATCGAAGTGCCATAGAGACACAGCGTTTACGTCTTCGTGCAATTGATCCAGTCAATGCTGGATTGACTGATGGTGGCATGAAAATGGTGCTTTCTACTGAAGTAAAACAGAGCTGTTTTGCTAGTTATATTGGTGACAACCCAGATCTTGAATCTCTGGTCGTAGATCCAGATGACGATTCGGTATTTTATATGATTACTGAAGATGCCACTTACGCTGAAGAACTGTCTCCAAGTTGTCAGCATAAATATCAAGACACGGGCTCTTCTGCATACCCTAACTTGTTGGTAAGACTACAACTGAGTGATGAACATAAGGTATTAATGACCCATGTTCGTCCTTTGCAATATGCTGCTGAATTAGCGGTTGGTGATTCACCAAACGATGGTATTGAAGCGCTGGCATTTGGTGCTAATCGTATTTTATATCTTGGTTTGGAGCGGGATAGTTTTAAACAGGCGCGCGTTTTCACTTTAAACATGGATGCAACTTTTTGGCAGAGTGATGAATTTGCTCCCGTCACGGATGCCAAACTTAAGTTACCTAAGTTTGAAAAAGGCAATCACCCCATCAATGGTATGGATTATTATCAAACCCAAAGTGGTGAGGGTTATCTTATTGCCTCTGCTCGTAACGACGGCAAACTATGGATTATTGATATCAGTGGTCAAAAAGAAACCCGTATCATAGCGATGGAGTTTTATGCGCAACTGACCAGTTCAACGGATAATTGCCAGGATTATGAAAAAATGCACAATGCTTCAATTGAAGGTGTGGCAGTAATAGATCAAACCCTGTGGATGATTAATGATCCTTGGAAAGAGGTTTATCCTAAAAACATTGTTTGTTTGCAAAATAAGAGCAATTACGAAAATTACTCACCATTGTTATTTAGCTTGGCTATTCGGCCTAGTTGGTTTGAATAAAGGATTTTGTTGCACTCCGGTTTATAGACTGGAGTGCAACTAGTTTGGTGTTTTTAAGATTTTAACAAACTGGCAAATTTCTTTTTAAACTTGGCCAATTTAGGTGCCACCACCATATTGCAATATTGGTTTTGTGGATTTTTACTAAAGTAGTCTTGGTGGTAATCCTCGGCCTGATAATAGTTATTCAAAGCGGTTATCTCAGTTACCACTGGGCTCGACCAGATTTCTTCTAATTCAATCTCATCAATGATTTGTTCGGCGACTTTTTTTTGCTCGTTATCGTGAAAGAAAATTTCACTGCGATACTGTGTACCTATGTCATTACCCTGACGATTTATTTGGGTAGGATTATGTAGGGCAAAAAATACTTCCAGAATATCGCGATAGGATATTTTATCTGCATCAAAGTTAACTCTGACTACTTCGGCATGGCCAGTTGTGCCATCACAGACCTGTTCGTAAGTCGGATTTGCTGTTTGACCACCTGCATAAGCGGAAAAAGCCGAGATCACTCCTTCTATGCTGTTAAAAGCAGATTCGATACACCAAAAACATCCACCCGCTAATGTTGCATGTTGAATATTTGCCAAAATGTTGTCTCCAAAAAACTGTGATTACAGGCTGTATTATCACTCTCGCTTGAGTTCAAGGCTACTCGTTACCTAAAATAAAATAAGTGTGATTGAGCAGAGTAAAATACTATCGATTTCTTTATACCTTAATCCAAATAGTACTTTCATACGTATGAACAGAGGTAATCAAGCTTAAAAGTGATTTTTATGAATACTCAGTTAACCGTTTTTTATGATGGCTATTGTCCCCTCTGTCTAGCTGAAATGGATAAACTAAAGGAGCTCGATAGCAAAAGACTTTTAGTTTTTGTCGATATTCAATCTTCGTTATTTGCTGAATGTTATCCACAGTTGAATTGGCAGCAACTCAATGCGCGTATTCACGGACAGTTGCCAGATGGTCGCATGATAAGCGGTTTAGATGTCACTTATTTAGCGTGGAAGTTAGTAGGCAAGGGCTGGGTTTATGCGCCGCTCAGATGGTGGGGTATTAAGTGGTTTGCTAATTGGTGTTATGTTTTTTTTGCTCGCCATAGATACCGAATTTCTTACTTGCTAACGGGCGAGAAACGTCTTGCAGAATCCCAAATTTGTAGCCCTTGTGAGGTAAAAAGGAGGTAAGGAATGTCGAAGTTAACCAGAGCTTTAGTGATCGGATCTTCTGGTGGCATTGGCCAAAGCCTAGTGCAACAGTTAGCTCTGTCTGAACGTTATTCCCAAGTATTTGCGGTTTCTCGTTACTTACCGAGTGCCCCAGTTGATGGTGTTCATTACCAGATTGTAAATAGTCATAATGAAGGCGATATTGCTAACTATTGTCAAAAAGTGTCCCATACTGAGGAACAATTTTCATTAATCGTTTGTTGCATTGGCTGCTTGTCCGAAAAACGAGGGTGTGGGGCTAGTATCAACCCTGAAAAGCGTTTAGAAGACTTAAATCAGGCACAACTAGAATATTATTTCCAGATTAATACTGTGTTGCCGGCGTTATGGCTCAAACATGTTGAACCACTAATGCGTGGTCCATTTCCCGCCAAACTAATCTTTCTCAGTGCCAGAGTAGGAAGCATTCAAGATAATAGTTTGGGTGGCTGGTATGGTTATCGAGCGTCCAAAGCGGCACTAAATATGTTGCTGAAAACCGCTCAAATTGAATTGCAGCGGCGCGCTAAAAATGTGTGCATTGTGAGTTATCATCCTGGTACGGTTGACACTAAATTATCACAGCCATTTCAAGCAAATGTTAAGCCTGAAAAGCTGTTTACTGCAGAATTTACGGTACAGCAATTGCTCTCTCAATTGCCTAATTTTAACCCTAGTCAGGGGCCCTATTTTATTGATTGGGCAGGTAAAACCATACCTTGGTGAAGCCTGTAAACTTTTTAGATTATCAATTTGTTGATCTTGAGCAACACACAAAAGACTTTTTTAAAGTGTGCTGTTAATATCAGCGGCTAATTATAAAAATAACACAGGAAATATCTATGGGTGCACCTCGCGAACAATTTGGCTCTCGCCTAGGTTTTATTTTAGCCGCAGCAGGTTCGGCTGTTGGTATTGGTAATATGGTGGGCTTTCCCGTTGCGGCAACCAAAAATGGTGGCGGTGCTTTTTTATTAATTTATGCCCTATTTGTCTTTTTAATATGTTTGCCTGTGATGATTGCCGAAATGTCGGTAGGTCGTCACAGCCGCAAAGATCCTCTTGGTGCTTACAATCAACTATCTGGAGGTGAAACTCACTGGAAAGTAGCCGGTTGGTTGTCGATTATTACTCCCTTCATGATCGCGGTGTTTTATTTGGTAATCACTGTTTGGCTTTTTGGTTATCTGTTTCAATCGGTAATAGGCAACCTGTCAGTATTGGCTGATCCCGCTACCTTTGGCGATTTTATTAATGCACCCAGTTTGTTTTTGTATATGGTCGCTGTTGTCGCCATTG
This sequence comes from Paraglaciecola hydrolytica, assembly GCF_001565895.1. Taxonomy (GTDB): domain Bacteria; phylum Pseudomonadota; class Gammaproteobacteria; order Enterobacterales; family Alteromonadaceae; genus Paraglaciecola; species Paraglaciecola hydrolytica. The sequence continues at coordinate 41,939 of NZ_LSNE01000003.1, read as the reverse complement.
TTTATTTAATTCTGCAGGGTGGAGTGAAAGAAGGTATTGAAAAAGGTGCAAAGTTAATGATGCCGGCATTGTTTGTCATGCTCATTGCTTTGGTCATTTTTGTATTAACCTTAGACAATGCCATGGCCGGGGTTGAATATTACTTAGTTCCTGACTTTTCAAAAATTGATGCTTCAGTAGTCAGTGCCGCACTGTCTCAGGCCTTTTTCTCTTTGTCGCTGGGCATGGGTATCATGATCACTTATGGCTCTTATATCGACAACATGGCCGATGTACCTAACTCAGCAAAACTGGTCGCTTTGACCGACACGGCTGTAGCCTTTATTGCTGGTTTATTGATATTGCCCGCAATTTTTTCGTTTAATCCTGCTACTAATGCCGCTGATTTAAGTGACTCGTCAGTGGGCATGATATTCTCTTTTTTACCTAAGATATTTTTAGCCTTACAAGTCACCATTGGTTATTTGGGGGCGAGTATAGTCGCGAGCTTATTCTTTTTATTGGTATTTTTTGCCGCGATTACGTCATTGGTTTCAATTTTCGAAGTGCCTGTGGCGGCCTTAATGGATGAAAAACAATATAGCCGGAAAAAAGCCTTAGGCGTGCTGGGATTGTTATTGGTGGTGATGTCGGTATTGGCGTCAATGTCCTTTGGGATCGCCAGCTTTTTTACCGAGTTTGTAAGTTACGCAGGCCAAACTAAATCGCTATTTGATATTATTGTTGATGTTTTCTACGACACGATCTTGCCACTGAATGGTTTGCTAATTTGTATTTTTGTTATTTATCGCTGGAAAAAAGCTAACTTTAACGCCGAACTTGATAAAGGCGCGCCTCATTATAAAGGCAGCTGGTTTGAGCGTTACGTGGACTTTTCGGTAGGGACCTTTATTCCGGTTATTCTACTGTTAATCTTTATTAATACCGTAGCCTTGAAATTTTTTGGTCAGGCTTTGATAGGTTAGTACTCATATTTGAGAATCACCAAGCCAGACTTCAGTCTGGCTTTTTTACTCTTTACTATAAGCTCCCAGCATATCGTAAGGGCTAGGATATTTGAGTTCTAAGCCCAGTTTATTGCATGTCCATTGCGCATTAATCTGTTTACCTGTTTTATCTTCTTCACTGGGTAAAAAAGTAGGTTCTACTAAATTTAGTTTACTACAGGCCCATTGATAATAAGTTTGACGGCTAGGGTGATCATTGGCGCAGAGGTGCAGAATGTGGCCAAAATGTTGGCCTTGCATAATAAGCTTTATCGCCTCAATAACATCTTGCTGGTGGACCAAGTTTACTCTTTGTAAGGGGTTGGCTAAGTCGGTTTTTGCCGCTAGATGTTTAGCAGGATGACGCTCTTGTCCGACTAATCCCGCCAATCTTAAGATACAGGCATTATGTTTAAATACGTCCAATACACATTGTTCAATTTGCAGGTGAGCTTGGCCTGATAGGGTAGTGGGCTGGCAGACTGATTGCTCGATGATTTCTCCTTGTGCCTCACCATAGACAGCGGTAGTACTGATAAAAAATAAGTTTTGAGTGCCCTTAAATTTGGCTTGTTTGACTAAGTTGCACATGTGCTCAATAAAAAAGTCGGCTTGGATGTGTTTGCCACCGGGTGGCACATTAAGAATAAGCAGATCAGACTGCAATACGGCTTGCATTGTCTCTTTGTTAAGCTCATCTCCAAGATTGAATTGCTGCACTAGTAAACCAAGTTGTTGTAGTTGCTGTAGCTTAGCTTTGGATCGGCAAGTGGCCACAATGTTGTGGCCACTTTTTAGGAGCTGCTGTGCTAATGGCTGGCCTAACCAGCCACAACCCACAATAGATATCTGCATAGCGTATTTTACATCAGAGTCAAAAACCTAATTTATCACATTGCGTGATGGTTTTGTTCGACTCGCAGGATGTTTAAGTCAGCTAATGCGGGTATCGATTTTTGTAATTGAGTTTCGATAAGGTCAACTTTAGCTAAACCATGACATAGCGCATCGGCTCTTGCTTCAATGCCACTGGTTTGGTATTCAACCCGTTGTTCGATATCTTGACCAAAACGTTCCATTTTGGCTTCGAAGGCATCCATATCCCCACCGCCAAACAATAATTCGCTGCCTATGGAGAGCATGATTCTGCCGATAGAGTTGGCAACCACGTCTTCAATGGCGTCTTCAAATTCATCTTCCCATTCGTTGCTAAGAAAGTTGCCGTCATCAAAATTCGCTGAGTTTAAACGGATTTCGCCGTTTTGAGCGTAAAAGTTGTTTTGGATATGCTCACCAAGTTCGTTTAGTTTTAAGGTTAAGGTATCCACCGCGTCGCTGTCATTTCCGAGTAATTCATTAAACACTTCGTTAATGGTTACACTGGCAAGTTGTACTGCATCGCTGGCAATACGCGCGGCTTGGGGAGCTGCTGCATAAATACCCGCATAATAAGCCGAAACTAAATTTTGCTGCTCGGCATTTAATTTAATGTGTTTGCCATTCACGTATAGCTGATTGTTTTCCTGGATAAGCACTTTAGTTTTATCCGAAGTAGTGATGGTAAGTACTCGGTTTTCAAGTTGTAAATTGCCATCAAAATTAATGTCACATTCGTTGGCCATCACGATATTAGTATTTACCAGCATTAATCCGGCAAGTAATAAAGGGCGCATAATCTTCTCCACTAGGTTTATTTCGGTTTTTACTTATTGTTGTTATTGATAGAGCAAGGCCTAGGCCAAAAATAAAAATCATTTAAAAACAATGTATTAAGATATTTTTCAGGTTTTTTGAGGAAAATAGAATTAGTATGGTTGGTGTAAATAGCTAACTAGTGGTGGATTACGCTATAAGGTTTGTAGGCGTTGAGGGGAAGATAAGGCATTTTGTTGTTTTAAAAAATTGTCATCCTAAGGAGCTATCGCTTACAATTCACTTCTTAACAAAGAACTCTATGGTTGTAAGGATAATTTTATGGGTAACTGGCTTGAGCCGCTAATTTTTGGTTTAGCATTAGTCGCATTTGTATTAGGTTTGAGTAGCTTGATCATGAGCGCCCTTCCTCAACCTGCAGGCGCTGAGACAATGAAAACCAAAGTGGAATACAGTTTTTTTGGTATAGCAGGCATTGTGGTTTGCATTGTGTGTGCTTACGCACTTTCCACCATATAAAATTTTTATATACACTTCTTCCTTGCAGCCACGACTTGTTGGCTGCACTCTTTCACATTAATTTGTCTGAATCACTTAGCGAGCTAAGCTCATAAGGTCACATTCATTTTCCGCCGCCGCGCAATTTCAATGATTTGGGAGGAAGCCGGTCAATACTGGTTTCTATCAAACGGGTTAATTTTGCTATGATGGCTATGCACAAGTGTGTTTATCAAAACAGGTAGTAACGTCGTATGACTTTTAGTACTGAATATTTTGCCAGCTTATTCGCAGATTTATTGGTAAAGCTGCAACATGCCTTTAGTAATCCTTCCACTTATTTTCAGATCATTTTCATTCTTGCGGTGTATTTGTGTGCTTATTTGTTGGCGCGTAAAATTCGGCAACGTTTTGGGATTAGTGCCACTGTCAACGGTGAATATAGTCATCCAGTACAAAAATTGATAGCTCGACTAGGCATGGTATTTTATCCACTGCTTGCCATTATCTTGTTGAAAGTCACCACTGAAATAAGTGAACACATTCAATATACCGCTTGGATCATTAATACCGCTTATGTCATTGCGGTTATTCTGTTTTTTTATTCTTGTATTACTGCCTTCGTTTCTCATCGTTTTATCGCGGGCTTATTTAAATGGTTAGGTTTGCCGACTTTAATTTTGCATTTAACCGGCTATTTACCTGATGTTATTCAGGTGTTGGAAGAAATCTCACTTAATGTCGGTAATGTGGGGATTTCTGCTTATGGCTTGGTAAGAGTATTAATATTTGGCGCATTGTTATTTTGGTTGGGGCGAGTGTCAAATAGCTTTGGCAAGGAGATAATTCGTAAACAAGAATCCATTGATATCCGCACCCGAGAGGTGTTCAGTAAGTTATTTGAAGTAGGCTTGTTTTGTGTCATTTCATTGTTATTGCTCAATGTGATGGGCATTAATTTAACGGCGCTGGCGGTATTTGGTGGTGCGGTTGGTGTAGGGTTAGGGTTGGGCTTACAGTCCATCGCTTCTAACTTTATTTCGGGCATTATCATTTTGCTTGATCGTTCGTTAACCGTTGGAGATTTTGTTGAATTAGACGATGGTAGCAAAGGGTATGTGCGAGAGTTTCGTATGCGTTATGCGGTGCTCGAAACCTTTGATGGTAAAGACATAGTTGTTCCCAACGAAAAATTTATATCATCCCTTTTTATCAATTGGACCCACAAAGATCCCAAACAGCGTTTCAGGGTGGATTTTTCCGTACCTTATGCCACCGATGTGCGCAGTTTGGTGGAAATTATCAAGGTTGCCGTAGCCGAGCATCCTCAGGTCATTAGTGGGGAAGATATTCCCATTGAAGAAAGGCCTGATTGTGAAATCGATAGTTTTGGTGATTCAGGTATTAATATGTTTGTGGAGTTTTGGATGAGCGGAGTGGATGATGGTAAAAATCGAGTAGGGGGTGACTTAATGCTAATCATTCTTGAAACCCTCAAAGCTAACGGCATTGAAATTCCCTTCCCTCAAAGAGAAGTTACTATTCTTAATCCTCAAGCCAATAAGGGCCCTAAGGATTAGTTTTGTAGGCTTCTGTCACTGACACGTTGATAAGCGCGTAAATGAAAGGCCGGTAAAATGGCGAGCAGATGATCAAAAATATCTGCCTGTATACCTTCGTAATTGATCCAGTTTTTGTCGGCACTGAAACAGTAGATTTCTAATGGCACGCCAAGCTCGGTAGGTGGCAGCTGTCTCACCATCAAGGTCATGTCTTTATTGATTTTACTGTGATTGGCTAAATACGCTTGCATATAGGCACGCAAAGTCCCGATATTGGTTAAGCGCCGGCTATTTATTAAATCTTGTGTATCAATTTTTTGTTCGCTGTGGAAAGCCTGTAACTCTTCTTTTTTCTGTTGAATATAAGCCTTTATATAACGAATAGTGGAATATTCTTTGAGCATATCTTCATCACAAAAACGAATACTTTGAATATCAATATTAATCGAACGTTTAATTCTGCGGCCGCCAGATTCACTCATGCCGCGCCAGTTTTTTACGGGTTCAGCAATAAGTGCATAAGTGGGGATAGTGGTAATGGTTTTATCCCAATTTTGTACTTTTACTGTGGTTAAACCAACCTGTAATACATCACCGTCAGCGCCGTATTGCGGCATGGAAATCCAGTCACCGGTATTGACCATACGATTAGCCGCAATTTGGATACCTGCCACAAAACCTAAAATAGTATCTTTAAACAACAACAATAGGATGGCAGTAACCGCGCCAAGACCAGACAGCAGTATTAGCGGCGATTTATCCAAAATATTAGATATGATCAGCAATAAACCAACGATTACCATAAAAAGTTTAGCCACTTGAATAAATCCAGTGATAGGCGCTTTTTTCGCGAGATTGGAGGCGTTATAACTGTCTTCTATGGTATTGAGTAAGGCACTGATTGATCTTACTACCGCTATCAATGCATAAATAACCGCGGTCTTTTGTAAGAAGCTGAGTAACAGTTCATTACCAATAAACAAAGGAGAGAGGACATAAATGACGATAGAGGGAGCTAAGTGGCTGGCACGCCGGAAAAAACCATGCTGATGTAATTCATCATCAAAGGTGTTTTTGGTGCGCATGATTAATTTAGTAAGATTACCACTTAACACAATGCTGCATATTTTGAGGCTGATCCAGGCTAAACTGGCAATGACCAAAAAGGCACTTATTTGAAACAACCAACCCTCTGCACTGATGGTTAAATCGAAGTAGGCAAAACTGTCTATGACTGCCTGGGTAATTTGTTCATTAGTTTTCACGTTTTATCCATATCGTTAATTTGTTGGTCTTTTTCTTGCCATTTTTGGTTTAACCATGACTGAAAAGCCATTCTGAAATCTTCATCATTGAAGTAGTCGCCAATAATAGCATTATTGATGGCGTGCACTTTAACTCGCAGTACCACGGTTTTTAACTTACCACTGAGTAGGGCCACTATGGCACTGCCTGAGGTCTTGGGGTACAAAATAGTCACGTCTAATACACTGTTAAATAGTTCTCCCATCGCTGCCAAGGTAAAGGCAATACCTCCGGCTTTAGGTGGCAATAATTTCTGATACGGGCTGTTACGCAACCGGTGTTTCTCGGCGGTGAAACGACTACCTTCAACAAAGTTGATCACCGTTGTGGGGTGTAATTTGAATTTTTCGCAGGACTTTTTAGTCGTCGCAATGTCTTTACCTTTTAAATGCGGATTTTTGGCAATAAAGGCGCTGCTATAACGTTGCATAAAAGGCATATCTAAAGCCCAAGCGCCGACACCGATAAATGGTAACCAAATGAGCTCTTTTTTCAGAAAAAACTTGGGGGCGGGAATTCTGTCAGCGGCAAATTCGGTAAGGATAACAATGTCGAGCCAACTTAGATGATTAGACATCATTAGATACCAGTCATTTTTACTTAAGTGACCATCAACTTGATAGTCAAATTCCACTTTGTTGGTCAGTTTAATTATCTTTACACTGACTTTACTAAAAGCAAATAACATGAAATTAAGTAACACATTCAGCGGGCGAACAAAGAGTGAGAAAGGTAGTAGGAGTTTGAGCAAGCCAAACAAGACAACAAGGGTAGCCCAAAACATAATATTGGCCACTTGCAGAAATAAATGCAGTGGAAATAACACTACAACAGGTAAAAAACTAAACATCTTATTTCTGGCTCATGGTTAATTTTTGTAGTTCCTGATCTTTTTGCTGCCACAGGGAGCTTAACCACAGTTGAAACTTGGCTCGTTGCTCTGGGTTGTCAAAATAATCTGCCGCGAAAATGTCGTTTTTGATAAGTTCTTCGATAGAAAAAACCTTAATTTCCACGTTGATATGCTGGACTTTGCCACAAACAAATTGCCAAAAACTCGGAGTGCCTTGGGGATAATGTATGGTGACGTCTAATAGTTTATGCAGTTTGTCGCCCATGGCGCTTAATACAAAGGCCATGCCGCCAGCTCTTGGATTAAGTAAATGCTCGTAAGAGGCATTTTGTAGTTGTTTTTTGTGTTGAGTGAAACGTGTTCCTTCGACAAAATTCATGATGCTTACGGGCTTAAAACGAAATTTTTCACAGGCCTGACGGGTAACTTCTAAATCCTTACCTTTCAGTTGTGGATGTCTAGCTAAAAACGCTTTGTTATAACGGTGCATAAATGGGAAATCTAAGGCCCACCATGCTAGGCCTAATAAAGGCACCCAAATGAGCTCTTTTTTGAGGAAAAATTTCAAAAAAGGAATTTTGCGATTGAATACCCGTTGTAGCACCAAAATATCGACCCAGGAACGATGATTAGATATCACTAGATACCAATCGTTTAGACTTAAATCTTCATCTCCATTGACCTTAAAATCAGTGTTAGCCACGAGGTTTTGATTAAGTTTATTCACACTTATCCATGCAGTCGCACAACCATCTAATAAGTAAGAAATAGCGGTTTGCCACGGCTTAATTGGAATAAGTTTAAAAAATGACAAAAACACTATGGGTATAACCCAAAATAAGGTGTTAAAAAAGTAAGCTAAAATGGCCAAAATACCGGTAAAAACATGCATATATGCTCTAAAAAACCTATCTTCGAGATAACTAGGGCAAGTTTAACTAAAACTAACTTTAAGCAGAAGCATAAGTTCTGTTAGTCGCACATAACGATGAAAAAACCTCGTGTTATTTTAATGTAAATTAGTTGTTTTTATGAGTAAGTATTTATGCGAAAACCTTCTGCATGCCTTTAAAAACAAGGAGTTGTTAGCGAAAGTGATTGCAATCACTTTATTTTCACTTACACTCGATTCATGGTTTGTAGTTCAAAACTTCTCTTACATGCTAGATTTCATTCAAAACTTATTTAATTACCCTGACGACAGTTTGCTGGTTTACGGAAATTTCGAACCTGGCTTAGTTGTCTTGTCGATTGCCATTGCTATTTTTGCCTCATTTATGGGGTTTCAAATTTCCGCCCAAGCCTCGAAGAGTAATACTGCTTTTGGGCGCTACCTATCTTTGTCAACGGGCAGTATAGCGTTGGGGGGCGGGGTTTGGTCCATGCACTTTATTGGCATGTTGGCTTTTGATTTATGTACGTCGGTGGATTACAACTGGCGCATTACCTTGATTTCTATGGTACCGGCGGTGGCAGCATCTTGGGTGGCCCTTCACCTGATTACTCGTAATAAATTGGGTTTTGTCCAATTACTGATTGGCGGTCTATTAGTGGGGTCCGGCATTGGCAGCATGCACTATGTGGGTATGGCTGCGATGAAAATGTCCTTATTCTTACGTTATGATTTGTTGATGTTTTTAGTGTCAATTGTGGTCGCCGTGGTACTGGCGATGTTGGCGCTATGGATACGTTTTGGTTTAGCTTATGTTAAACATCGTTATTTTGATCAAAAGCTAATTACTGTGATAGCAAGTGTGGTGATGGGGTGTGCAATTACCGGTATGCACTACACCGGCATGGCGGCTGCGCGTTTTGTACCACCTCCCGGATTTGAGGTATCCAATCAATCAAGTGAAATCCCCGCGTATTTGGCTATTGGTGTGACGCTGATCACCATTATTATCAGTACCTTGGTACTGGTTGTTAACTTGGCTCTACGTTATAAAAACATTTCGATTAAGGCGAGTAATAATGAGCAACGCCTGCTTGCCACAATGGATGCAGCCCTTGATAGTATTATTACGATTGATGTCCGTGGTGTGATTGTCAGTACCAATAAAGCAGTAGAACAGCTATTAGGCTGGCAAAATGAACAGTTGTTGGGCAGCAATGTGCGCATGATTATGCCTGACACGCTTAAAAATGAACAAAATGACAATTTTCAAGGTTATCTAACCACTCGAGATGGTGAAATCATCGGCAATGGTCGTGAAGTAGAGGTGCTGCATAAAAATGGTGAATTAATTCCGGTACGGGTTGGTATTGGTCGTGTTGAAACCGAACATGAAAATCTGTATGTGGCTTTTATTTCCGACCTACGCCTACGTAATAAAATGGAGGCGGATTTACGGGAAAATGAAGCCAAGTTTCGCTCCATGATCAGTAATATACCCGGCATAGCCTATCGCTGCTTAGAACAGGATAACTGGCCAATGGAATTTGTCAGTGATGAAATTGAGCGGGTCACAGGTTATCCGGCTGACGATTTTTTGATGCCTAATCCCAAACGTAGTATCGCGAATTTTTATCATCCCGACGATATCGCTCAGATCAACACATGTGATACCAATGCTGAACAAGGTTTTCAACTTGAGTACCGCATTATTGACAAACAAGGTCAGCAAAAGTGGTTACTGGAATTTGGCCGTAAAGTTTGCAGTACCGATGGCAGTCCCAAATGGCTCGATGGTTTTATTATGGATATCAGTCAGCGTAAAGAAATGGAACAGCAACTGATCTTCGCTAAAGAGAAGGCGGAAACGGCCGCAGCGACTCGAGCGGCATTTTTGGCCAACATGAGCCATGAAATTAGAACGCCTATGAATGCGGTAATTGGTTTCAGTGACATATTGCTCGAAAGTGACGTGTCTGCAGAGCAGCAAAAATACTTAAATACCATTAATCAATCTGCAAAATCTTTAATGCATTTGCTCAACGATATTTTGGATAGCGCTAAATTAGATAAAGGCAAAATAGAATTAGAGCTGCGCGACTTTTCGTTGGTGGAAGAAATTGATGCCGTTGTATCAACCCTGTGGTTGCAAACCAAAAACAAAGGAATTGAACTCGAATTACATATTGCTCCAACATTGAATCACTATTATCACGGTGCACCTGACCGCTTACGTCAAGTATTGACCAACTTAATTGGCAATGCGGTTAAATTTACTGAGCAGGGAAAAATTAGCATTAGTGTTCAGGAGGGCGATGGGCAACTGATTGATTTTATGATTCAAGACACTGGCATTGGCATGAGTCAAACTCAGCTTGCCCAGGTTTTTGATGCGTTTTCTCAGGCAGATGCCACCATGAGTCGCCGTTTTGGTGGTACAGGTTTAGGTACCACAATCAGTAAACAATTGGTTGAATTGATGGGCGGTACTATCAGTGCCACCAGTGTATTAAATCAAGGCAGTACGTTTTCGTTTAGTTTGCCTTTAAAAGCTATTGATACATTAGGGTTTGTGGCTGACAAAACCAAACATGAACTACCGCCCTTGAGTATCTTAGTGGTGGACGATATTGAGCAAAATATTGAGTTGTTGAGTATTTTATTAAAACGGGCCGGACATAAAGTTCAAACTGCCAGAGATGGTGAACAAGCTTTGCTCAGAATGTTAAATCAAGGCATTGATATCGTACTGATGGATGTGCAAATGCCAGTATTGGACGGGCTAAGCGCCACCCAGCAGCGACGTGTTTATGAGCAGGAAAATCAGCTTCCCGCTTTACCTATTATTGCCTTAACCGCCAGCGTTTTAGCTGAAGATAAAAAAGCCGCTTTTGACGCCGGTATGAACGGTTTTGCCAACAAACCCGTCAATATTGAGATCTTAAATGCGGAGATTGCTCGAGTGCTTGGTATCACACTCAGTCACACTAGCGTGGCAGTCGCAAACAGTAACCCTAAGGCAATAATTGACGAAAAAACCGGTATTGTATTGTGGGGTAGCAAGGCGGTATTGTTTGCTGAAATTGCTAAATTTGTTAAAACTGCCGCGCAAGTAGAAGACAAACTTACACAAGCCATGAGCCAAGAAAATTGGCAGGAGCTAAAACATCTTGCCCATGGTTATAAGGGTGTCTGCGGAAACTTAGCCTTAAGTTCATTGGGGGAGGTATTCACTCAGTTGGAAAATGCGCTAAATGTTAAAGATGCCAGCATCATACAAACGGTCTTAAGCCAAGTGTATGTGTTGTTAACGGAATTAAGTACGCAACTTAATGAGACTCAACGTAGTGCTCAACAATCGCCACAACAAGTTGAATCAACTGACCTAACTCAATTTACCCTGTTGCTCCAGCAGGTTCATGAGATGGCCATCCACAGTGAATTTGATGAAGCATTATTCGCTAAACTAGCTCAACAAAGCCCTGATATTTATCGCTTAAAAATCGATAAAATTTTCCACGCGTTCAATGATTTTGAATTTGATTTAGCACAGCGTGAAATCAGTCTTTTGCTGGCACAGTTTGATGGAGGAGATAAATCATGATGGATAGTCGCTTTACGCTGCTCTTAGTAGACGACGAGCCAGTTAATTTACGTGTACTAAAACAAACCTTGGGTGACGAGTATCGCCTGATTTTTGCTAAAAGTGGCCTTGATGCACTTAAGTTGGTTAACCAAGACAAACCTGATTTAATTTTGCTTGATGTGATGATGCCAGGCATGACCGGTCTTGAAGTGTGCATCACCCTTAAACAAAGCCACGAAACTAAAAATATTCCCGTCATCTTTGTTACTGCCCTTAACGATGCCGTAGATGAAGCCAAGGGTTTGCATGCTGGTGCTGTGGATTATATTTCTAAGCCTATTTCTCCTGCTGTGGTAAGAGCGCGAGTGAAAACTCACTTATCGTTAGTGCAAGCAGACGAGCTCAAACGCACTCGCTTGCAAGTGATACAACGTTTAGGTCGGGCAGCTGAATATAAAGATAATGAAACGGGCATGCATGTCATGCGTATGAGTCATTTTTCCCAAGTGCTAGCTTTAGCCCTTGGTTATACTGCCACAGAGGCAGAGCGCCTTCTGCATGCCGCACCTATGCATGATATTGGTAAAATAGGCATCCCTGACAACATCATGTTAAAGCCCGGCAAACTGACTGAAGAAGAGTTTGCTATTATGAAAAAACACCCAGAAATCGGTGCTGAAATTTTAGGTGAGCCTGACTCTGACTTAATCAGATTAGCGATTTCGGTATCCTTAACCCATCACGAAAAATGGGACGGTAGTGGTTACCCAAAAGGCTTATCGGGAGAGGATATTCCTATTGAAGGGCGGATTGTGGCTTTAGCTGATGTATTTGATGCACTTACCAGTGTCAGACCTTATAAAGAAGCGTGGTCTATTGAACGCACCATGGAGTTTATTAAGGCCCAAAGTGGCAAACATTTTGATCCCAAACTGGTCGAATTGTTTGAACAAAATTTGGATGCAATTCTTTCCATAAAAGCCCGTTGGCAAGATGAGTGATTTCATTGTGGCGTGTTTGTATTCCTTTCTGATTTATCTTTTATTATCAGTTTGTTTGTCAATGTCATAGCCGCGTTGCCTAGTGCAAGTGTTAGTCTCTTTGCCTGATAAAAATATACCCTGTAAAACATCAGTTACATAAAGCCAACTCAGCTTCTGTCTGAGGCTTTATCTGCATTGCATAATGATGCATTATCCCCAAGCAAAAAATTAACCTAAGCCATAAAGGGAAATATAAGTATGAAAAAACATGTACTTCTAAGTACAGGAATAGTTTTGTTATTTGGCTTGTCAGCGTGTGACAGCAATACAGCTCCACAACAGCTTAGTACTAAAGCAAAGCTTGAACTGCCAGTGGGTATGACTAAAATAAATTCCGTGCAAAAGGCTGACGATGAAATTGTTATCCCTTTTACTCAATATGAATTGGCTAATGGTTTAACTGTGGTTTTGCACTCTGACAAATCCGATCCACTTGCTCATGTTGATATTACCTACCATGTTGGTTCAGGACGCGAAGAGCCCGGAAAATCAGGCTTTGCCCACTTTTTTGAACACATGATGTTCCAAGGTTCTGAAAATGTCGCCGACGAACAGCACTTTGGTTTGATCACAGAATCAGGTGGTACGCTGAATGGTTCTACCAATACCGACCGCACTAACTACTACGAAACTGTGCCCTCTAATCAACTAGAGCGTATGTTGTGGTTAGAGGCTGACCGCATGGGCTTTTTCCTTGATGCTGTGACGGTAGAAAAATTTGAAAATCAGCGTGAAACTGTTAAAAACGAACGTGGCCAAAATTATGATAATCGCCCTTATGGTTTATTACGTGAACGTGTAAATGAAGCCCTATTCCCACAAGGTCATCCCTATTCATGGCTCACCATTGGTTATATCGAAGACTTAAATCGTGCCGACTTAAACGATCTTAAAAAGTTCTTTTTACGCTGGTACGGCCCTAATAATGCCACCTTAACTATTGGTGGCGATTTTGATGAGCAACAAACCTTAGAGTGGGTGAATAAATACTTCGGTGGTATCCCACGCGGTCCTGAGGTAGTTGATCCAGAATATGTAGATGTTGTATTACCAGAAGATCGTTATATTTCAATGCAAGACAATGTGTCGTTACCCTTGATGTATATGGCTTTTCCGACGGTATACGCCAATCATCCTGATGAAGCACCTTTAGATGTACTGATGTCTATCCTAGGTAGCGGTAAAACCTCTTTACTCTACAAAAATATGGTTAAAAACGGTAAGGCAGTGCAAGCACAAGCAGGGCATAGCTGTGGTGAACTGAGCTGTCAGTTTAGTTTGTTAGCTTTGCCTACACCTAACTCTTCTCTCGCTGAGTTGGAAACGATAGCGCGCACTTCTTTAGTAGAGTTTGAAAGTCGTGGCGGTGCCAATGAAGATGATTTGGCTCGTGTTAAAGCCGGTATTGTATCGGGCATGGTGTATGGTTTAGAAAGTGTCAGTGGCAAAGTTAGTCAATTAGCCGCCTATCAAACCTATCGACAGAATCCCAATGCCATAGGTGACGATATTGCTCGTTATCAAAATGTCAGCAAAGAAGATGTAATGCGGGTTTATCAGCAATACATCAAAAACAAACATGCGGTGATCATGAGCATAGTGCCTAAGGGCCAAGCCGATAAAATAATTAAGCCTGATACATGGCAGCGGCTAGAGCGCACCTTCACCCAAGAACAAGATGAAAGTGCTTTAGTCTTGCGTCCAGGCAAGTCGGATTTTGACCGTTCAGTGGTTCCTCCCTCTGGTCCAAACCCCAGTATCAAAGTGCCTGATATCTATCAAGTGAGTACCACAAATAAGATTGCCATTTTGGGTGCGGTTAACGATGAAGTACCTACTACCACTATTCACTTACGTATTCCTGCAGGCCAAACCCGTGAAGACTTAAGTCAATTAGGACTCGCCGCATTAACGGCTGCCATGATGGGAGAAGGTACAGAGCAAAACAGTGCAGAAGACTTGTCGAATGAATTGCAAAAACTGGGATCCAGTGTCGACTTTAGAGCGGGTAATAAATATACAACCTTACGTATTCGTACTCTGACTAAAAATTTGGAACCAACTCTGGCTATTGCCCTTGAAAAGTTAACCCAACCTAAATTTACTCAAGACGATTTTTCTCGTTTGCAAAAACAGCAAATTGAAGGGTTAAAAACGGCTAAAAAGAATGCGAGTTCTCTAGCGGCAGAGGCCTTTAATAAGCTAGCTTTTGGCCACAATAATAGTTTTGCATACAGCAGCGGCGGTACGATTGAAACTGTTGAAAAACTAAACTTGGACGACGTTAAAGCTTTTTACAAGGCGAATTATGGGCCAGCAAAGTCAGAGTTGCTTGTAGTGAGTAATTTGAGTGAGCTCTCCATGTTAAGTGCTTTGCAAAACTTAAATTCATGGCAGGGCAATACTAGTGCCGAGCCTGCTATCAAAGCCTTTCCTGCTTTAGCCGCTGGAACCTTATATTTTATCGACAAACCCGAAGCGGCCCAGTCTGAGATCCGCATAGGTAAACGTGCCCTCAATTACGATGCTACTGGTGAATACTATCGAGTTGATTTGATGAACTATAACCTTGGTGGTGCCTTTAATAGCCGTATTAATCTTAATTTACGTGAAGACAAAGGTTATACCTATGGAGCGCGTTCATTTTTCTATGGTGATGATATTTATGGCTTTTATAAAGCACAAGCTGGAGTACGCAGCGACACCACAGCCGATTCGATAGTGCAATTTAGAAAGGAAATTTCTGAGTTTGCTGCAAACGGTATGACGGATGTGGAATTGCAATTTATGAAAAATGCGATTGGTCAACGTGATGCGCGAGAATATGAAACACCAGGACAAAAGTTGAGTTTTTTATCTGAAATTATGGAGTACCAACTGACGAGGAGTTTTGTTGATGAACAAAACCAGATTTTATCCAAAATAAGCAAAGAAGAATTAAATGCTTTAGCTAAAAAACATCTTAAGCTTGATGAAATGATTACTGTAGTAGTGGGTGATAAAGCCGCCATTATGGAAAGTTTGCAACCCTTGTTTAAGAATATTGTTGAAATTGATGAAGAAGGGAAGCCACTTTAATCTTGCGCAATGCGTTAACTTAAAAATCGTTATTTTTAGGTTAACGCATCCTCGTTTATTGGGCTTAACAGGGAAGAAATAAAGTGATTAATCAAGCGACTGTTATTCTAAAAAGCGTATTTGGTTTTGATCAGTTTCGAGCGTCTCAAGAAGCAATTATCGGCAACGTTTTAAATAAACAGAATACCTTGGCGATTATGCCAACGGGTGGCGGTAAATCTTTGTGTTACCAGATCCCAGGTACAGTATTTGATGGTTTAACCATTGTTATATCGCCACTTATTTCGCTGATGCAAGATCAAGTCAGGCAACTGAATGAACTGGCTATTCCCGCATGCGTGTTAAATAGTTCGCTATCGGATAGTGATTATCAAGATAATTTAGAAGCCATCAAACAGCAGCAAATAAAGTTGCTTTTTCTGGCACCAGAAACTGCGTTACAAAACAATATTCTAGAGCGGCTTACGCAATGTGATGTGGCGTGTATCGCCATCGACGAGGCTCATTGTATTTCGGAGTGGGGGCATGATTTTCGTCCCGAATATCGTCAGCTTAATAGGCTTGTTGAGTGTTTTCCAAAGGCTGTTTGTATTGCATTAACTGCGACTGCTACGCCAAGAGTGCGAGAAGACATTAAACGCCAGCTCAACATAGCTGACAGTAGTGAATACATTTCTAGTTTTGACCGCCCGAATTTGTTTATTGCAGTGGTACCTAAAGAAAACCCTTACCAGCAGTGTAAAAAGTTTGTTGAACAACACCCAGAACAGTCGGGGATCATCTATTGTCAATCCCGATCCGGTGTAGATGAACTCACAGCTAAGTTACAACAGGATGGGTTTTCAGCCCTACCTTACCATGCAGGATTGAGTAGTCTCAAACGTAGTGACTATCAAGAACGTTTTATCCGAGATGACGTCAATATCATAGTGGCGACTATTGCCTTTGGCATGGGCATTAATAAACCTGATGTACGTTACGTATTACATTACGATTTGCCAAAAAATATTGAAGGCTATTACCAACAAATAGGTCGTGCGGGCCGTGACGGTTTAGACGCCGATTGTTTGCTGTTATTTGGTTACGGTGACACGGGTAAAATTCGATTTTTTATTGAGCAGATGAGCAACGAGCAAGAAAAGCGTTTAGCTAATATACACCTTAATCAAATGTTAGCTTTGGCTGAAGCCGAAGATTGCAGGCGAACCCCATTGCTGGCATATTTTGGTGAAAAATCAGCTAAAAAAAATTGTGCAAACTGTGACAATTGCACTAGCGAAAGCCAAGAAAAATCTGATTTAACTGTGCCTGCGCAAAAGTTCTTGTCCTGCGTGCATCGCACCGGTCAACGTTTTGGTTCGAGTCATATTATTGATGTGTTGCGCGGCTCAAATGCTGAAAAAGTCCTTCAGAATCAACACAATTTATTGTCAACTTACAACATTGGCAATGAGTATAATAAGAAGCAGTGGATGGCGTTGGCACGGCAACTAATCCAAAAAGGGTTACTCAATCAAGAAGAACAATTTGGCGGGTTAAAGCTCACGCAAAAAGCCGCGGATGTATTAAAAGGTAAGGTGCCATTTTTTGCGTTGTTGCAACAACCTGTCGCTGTAAGTAGCCACTCTTCTAAAGCGCTCCCTAACCCTGGTGACCAGCAATTGGTCGCCATCTTAAAAGCTGATCGCAAGCAGTTAGCCGATGCAGCAAACTTACCTCCTTACGCTATTTTCTCGGATCGTACCCTCAACGAAATGGCTTATTACTTCCCTCATTCTCAAGAAAGCCTGTTGCGTATACATGGAGTAGGTCAAGCCAAGTTAGATAAATATGGTCAGCATTTCCTTGAACTTATCATTGAGTTCTGCCAGCAAAATGATATTCAGGAAGTCGCCAATACTCAAACTGCCAGCAAAACAACCGTAAGTAAAAGCAGTGCAACCAACTCTAATAGTCGTAGCGCGGAAATAGTCAGTGCTTATCAACAAGGCCAATCTATTACATCTTTGGCGGCACAATTTAAGGTAAAAGACGGCACTATCCTTAATCATTTATACCGTTACGTTCAGGATGGACATAAGATTGCAAAACCCAAACAACTATTAGAACAATCAGGTTTGAGTCAAGGCGAGATTGATTTAGCGGTAGCAGCATTTACAGAACATTCCCACGAGCGTTTGAGGCCTGTTTATGATGCTTTGAATGAACAAGTGAGTTATGACCAGTTACATTTACTTAGAATTTATTTTGTCAATCAGTTGGCTGAATAACGAGAATTCTAACTGGCTCAGCAGCGCTTTCGAGCTCTAACACCCCGAACGTTCAAGCCTTACTCAAATTCATACTTTTTGCGTAAGCGCATACGCTCGCTGTCTATTTTACTGAGCAGTGCCTGAATAACCGGTTTGTCGCTTATATCATTAAGCTCATAGCGCATCTCTTCCAGACCCCACAAACCAATGCCAGAATCTTCTGGCAGTTGTTGCAATAAGCTTTGTGCCTGCTCAAATTGCCCAGCATAAATCGACAAGGCAAATTCAAATGCAGGCATGTCTAGATAAAAATTATAAGAGGCAGGATGAGCTAATTTGTATTCTGCTATCAGTTGTAATACTTGTTCGGCCAGTTTTTTTGCTTGTTTTGTATTGCCCAATTTGCGCAAAAAGCTAATGTAAGAGACCGTAACATCTAATTGCTCAATTGAGGGCGTAGGTGGGATCAATTGTTTGACTCGTCTATTTAGCTCACCAAGCTGTTCACTCTTTTGCGCCATGTCGATTAATACCATGGCGTCTTCTGAATAAATGTTGAAATATTGATTAGGTACCAATGCATTCCACAACTCATCAAATGATTTGTTGGGCAAAGGGAAACCATTAAAATAAGCCGCGGTGTAACTATAGGTTGCCCAGTATCCCTTACTGCTCATATCGATATTGTCTAACAACGTTTGGGCGCGCTGGTGTAGGCCTAGTTTGTTTAAGTAATAAAAATATCCATGAGTGGTGCGTTGGTTGGGGTTGTCTTGATAAAAGCGTTGCGCGGTCAATAACCGTAGCTCAGGGTTTATGTATGAGACGTAACGAGATACGTCTTCTGTTGTGGCATTTTGTTTAAAATCTTGCGCGTCTGCAGGTGACAAACAACGTAGCACAAAATATTGTAGGCGGTTTTTGTAGACTAACTCAATAGCTGAAGGGGCGATACTATCCACAAATGTTGCAAGGTCTTCGCAAGGTGTATATTGGAATGATAAAGCCATAAAATACGAAATCTGAAATTCAGAATCATAGGGATAAGCCCGCATCGCCTTTTGGTAAAGTTGCAAGGCTTTGTCAGTCAATTGGGCAAAATCATCGTAATATACTGCCAAGGTGAAAATGGCATCGCGGTTTAAAGGGTCGAGCACTAAGGCTTGCTCGGCAAAGTCAATAATCTGCTTATCAGTTACATCATCATTTTCAGTGTAAGACACATCAGCAACCCCCACGTAGGCGGCTAAGCCCAAAATAGCTGATGTATCAGGATACTGTTCAAGCAAAGTATTTAAGATAAGTTTGGCCTGATTAATGTCAGCGGTTGTATTACGGTTTGCTAGTGCACGGGCGATAACTAACTTTTCAACGGCTTTATAATCGAGCTTATCAAGAGCCGCTGCATAGCGGTCATCCTGATGGATCAGTTTAAGTTTAAGCGCCGAGGCCACTTGATCACTGACTTCTTCTTGCAATACAAACACATCTTCGAGTTTACGATCAAAGGTATCTGAGAAAAGGTGCGCCCCTGATTGAGCCTCAATCAATTGTACGGTTATGCGTAAATTGTCCTGACTTTTGCGCACGCTACCTTCAATCAAATAATCGGCCTTGAGCTCTGCAGCAATCACGGTTAAATCTTTTTGCACATTTTTATAGGCAAAACTGGTGGTACGCCCTAGTACTTTTAAATCACGAATTCGTACCAGTGTATTAAGCAGCTCTTCGGTCAGGCCATCAACAAAGATGTCTTGCTCGGGATCATTACTCAAGTTTAAAAAGGGCAATACCGCCAGCACTTTGGTTTGGTTTTGGGCAGTAACTAATTCAGCTTCCTGCACTACTGGTGTGGCAGCAGAAGATAACCAAAATTTATCGACCGCAAGATAAACCAGCAGTAACGCCACCACACTCAGCAACAAACGATTAATTTTTTGCCCGGTTTGCTTGGTGATGGAAGTACCTTGCTCGACATCACTGGTGGGGCGAATTCCCTCTGGGGTCAATTCAAAGGCCCAAGCAAAAATACAAGCAATAGGAAAACCTATCATTAGCACCACGGTAACAATAGTGCCAAACATAGTGGGTAATTGTAGATAAGGGGAAATGACGGAAATGATTTGAATCACTAACCAAGCGGTGACCAGATATACACTGGCGACTTTTACTACATTACGGCGTTTAAGTTCCTTGAAAAATGTCATGATGTCCTGTGCTTATATTTATCGTGAATTCATTTCACATTGCTCGCAACCGCAACCGCAACTGCATGGCCGCACTCAATAAAGTATTAGTACTTGTTATATCACCAGTTATTATTAATGTGAATGTTTGATTGAGTGAAAATAACGATAAACAATCATGTGCGCCTAAAGTATTTTTACAATAGTTTCAATAATCAAGCGAACTACTATTAGTGACTTTTACTTAGGATTTATTTTGTTAGTCAGATGGCTGAATCACTAGCTTTGATAGGATCTCTTTAGCCTAAATAAGCTTCTCTAGTGCTGACAGGCGAAATCAGCTAGAATGCGCGCCCTAAATTTTACATTGGCGAGGCAAAAAATGAGTAAAGCAATCAATCGCACTATTTCTGTTGCGCCAATGCTCGATTGGACTGATAAACATTGCCGGTATTTTTTACGCCAGATTTCCCAGCACGCGCTGTTATATACCGAAATGGTGACCACGGGGGCGATTATCTTTGGTAAGGGTGACTATCTAAGTTTTAATTCTGAAGAACACCCTGTTGCTTTGCAATTAGGTGGTTCTGATCCTACAGACATGACTAAGTGTGCGGTCAAAGCCCAAGAATATGGCTACGATGAAGTCAATATTAATGTAGGTTGCCCTTCAGACCGAGTACAAAATGGGCGTTTTGGCGCGTGTTTAATGGCTGAGCCGCAAGTCGTCGCTACGTGTATTAGAGCTATGCAAGCTGAAGTGGATATTCCAGTCACCGTTAAGTCACGTATTGGTATTGATGAAATGGATGAGTACGAAGATCTCACCCGTTTTATTGAAACCGTTGCACATGGTGGTTGTGATACTTTTATCGTACATGCTCGTAAAGCCTGGCTAAAAGGTTTAAGCCCAAAAGAAAACCGCGATATTCCACCCCTGTTGTATGACCGTGTTTATCATTTAAAAGAGCAATTTCCGCACCTGCACATTAGTTTAAATGGCGGCGTGAAGACTCTCGATGACGCAGCATTACATTTACAGTTTTTAGACGGTGTAATGATAGGCCGCGAAGTCTACAGCAACCCCTATATTTTGGCTGAAGTTGACAAACGTTTTTATGGCGATGCCCACCAAGTAAAAAGTCGTGTTGAAGTGGTAATGGCTATGCTGCCGTATATCGAACAACAAATAGCTCAGGGGGCGCGGGTATGGAATATTGCTCGTCACATGTTAGGGTTATTTCAGGGGCAGGCGGGTGGCCGAATATGGCGTCGTTATTTAAGTCAGCAAGGAACAAAAACAGGGGTCGGCTCCGAGTTACTCACTGATGCATTGGATCAATTACTGGAAACCCAGCAGAAAGCGGCGACATTTTTACAATACTAAATTATTCAGTGTCCAGTTTGGCTAAATTGACTAAGTAGATGGTTAATTTAACCAAAATGTATTTTTGAACGTAATTCAACCACAGCTAAAATGCAGTTATAAAATAAAAAATCCTTAAAAAACATAGTGATACATATTTTTTCCAATTTGGCACAACTATCGCAATAGTTATTGCGACTTAAGCAATAACTATCTAGTAATGCTTAAGATAGTTTTTAATTTAACCCAAAAGGAAAATATCATGTTCATTAAATCTAAAATCGCAGCAGTAGCCTTAGTTTCTAGTTTAGTTTTTGCTGCTGGCGTACAAGCAAAAGAAATGTCTGTTGAAGACTACGTAACAACTTTAGTGACTCAAGCAGTACAAGTAGCGTCGCAAGAAGTTCAGTATAGTGTGCAAGCAGCGGTATTAACGGCGACTAATTCTTTAAGTTTTAACGAAGAAAAGACCTATATTGCGAAAGTGACCATTACTGATATCAAAGTAATTGAGGCCGATAAAAACGAAGCAGAGTAAGGAGTATTAATATGATGAGTCATATGCCCTTACTTTATTTGTCCCTAGCGCCAGTACTGGCATACATCTTAGGTGCAGTGGTCTTTAGCCTAATAGGCTTAGTTCACAAAACGCCGATGTGCAGTCGTCAGTCTGTCTCTGTTAATTATCGAAACGGTCTCTAAAAGTTGTATTGACCGTTTCTTTGCGATTGAATCCTGCTTTTTTTATCTCCCTCGTTTTAACCCTATTTTATTTTCAAGCCCATTTTGTTGTTATCAGCCCTGCGAGCGTCAATTTTTGCGTGATGATTAAACCTATGTGTTGTGTAAAAACCATTGCAACTGGATGTGTGCAGCAAAGCTAGTGCTTCATCACTGACTAAAGAGAAACTGCAACACGCCTTCGTTTTAGCGCCCTATAAACAACGATCAATTTGAGTTTAAAACGCCTTTTTCATTTTTTAGTCAAAAACGCTAAACAAGTGGCTATATTGGCCATTTCTATTTTATCTAACTTGAGCGATCATTACTTAATATTGATATTGTCCTTTAAAAACAATGGTTTAATCAATTTATATGGTTTGGCATGGGATTTGTAATAGTAAAGTACTAGTGAAATTTACCCCGCTAGAATACTTATTAATCTTACTGGAGAATTCAAAATGGGAATGTTGTCAAGAATGTCAGACATAGTACAAGCCAACCTTAATGCCATCTTAGATAAGGCAGAAGATCCGGCAAAAGTGCTGAAATTATTAGTGCAGGAAATGGATGAAACCTTAGTTGAACTTCGCTCTGTAGCGGCATCGCATTTAGCGGAAAAAAAGCGCTTGCAACGTAAAACAGAAAAGACTCAACAGCAAATTGAAAACTGGCAGGCCAATGCTGCATTAGCAATGGATAAAAATCGCGAAGATCTTGCCAGAGCCGCCTTAGCAGAAAAACATACGTGTCAACAACAGCTTAGCGGTTTTCAGGCTGAATTGGTGACCGTTGAAGAGTCTTTAAGTAATTTACAGACTGATACTGCTAAGTTACAAGAAAAGTTAGCTGAGGCACGTGCTAAACAAAATTCATTTGTAGTGAGAGAACGTTCAGTTACGGTGCGTTTACAAGCTAAAAATAATACCAGTGCTGAGAAAATTGACGCTGCAATCAATCGTTTTGAACAGTATGAACGCCGCATTGACGACTTAGAGTCGCAAGTTGATGCTTTTGATTTGTTACGTTCATCACAGAATCTGAGCAGCCAGTTTGTGCAACTCGAAGCTGAAGAAAAAATTGAACAAGAGTTGGCCAAATTACGTAAAAAAGCGGCTTAGTGAGTGTTTAGTATAGAAATAATGCTGGCTGTGGTAACGCTGAGTTACCACGCGCTGAAACTTTAAAATGTTCGAGGATAAAAAAATGAGACAGTACTTCGATGTTAACAGATTGCACAGAGATACCCTGAATAGCAAAATCTCAGGTGTATGTGCTGGATTGGCTAAACATTGGGAACAACCACGTTGGTTAGTCAGGGTTGCTGCTTTGGTTTGCTTAGTTATGTTACCTGTAGCGACCGCCGTGGCTTATTTTATGGCCGTGTTGCTGCTACCTACACGCTGAGTTAAATCATGATCAAGAACCTGATTTTGGCCATTTTGATTGCGATAGTGCTAACCGTTTGTGTTGGTTCAATCGCGACACAGTGGCTTGATCTGCGTGTGCAAATTGACCAACAATGGGTAGAGCCTTTTATGACTATTTTACTAATTACAGTGGTGGTAGCTATCTTGGTGATAGTCGGGTTTGCGGTGGCTGTCAGTGTGTTTGGCGCTCTGTTGTTTGCACTGTGTGCAGGCTTAGTCGGACTATTTATCGCAGGGCTGAGTGTCTTTTGGCCGGTATTGCTGATTGCCTTTATAATTTATTATCTCGTTAAAGATAAAGATGATAAACGCCGCCACAATACTTATTAGTAGTAAAAAATTAGCGATTAAAAATAGTCTAATTAAGAGTTGGCAAATTATCCTGAATTACTGAATAATTCTAAATTGAAACAACTAGTTGTATGGAATTGAAATGATTAAATGGATAAGCTTGTTTTGCGCCTTTGTTCTTTTGCCTTGTCACGCAGAGTTAGTGGTAAAAGATGCCACTTTACGTTTGTTACCTCCTGGCGTTCCTAATTCTTCAGCTTATTTTGCACTTGAAAATACTGGTGATATAGCTGAAATCATCATTAGCGCCGCAGTAAGTACTGATATAGCCCGCAGCGTAGAAATACATAAACACGTGATGGACGATGATGGTATGCACATGGAACGTCAAAATGAACTCACAATAGCGGCCGGCCAGAGTATTCAATTTGTGCCGGGTGGTTTGCACTTGATGGTGTTTGGTTTAAAAAAACCATTGGTTGAGGGGCAAAGTGTTAACTTTAATCTGAGCACTAAGGCAGGTTTGCAGGTGTCATTTGATGCTATAGTGGTTAGGCCGTAATAACGTATATTTCAATTTAAGGGGAATATTATGCAACGATTTTTGAGCCCCAAATGGATCGCAACTTACCTGGCTGCTTTTTTCCTACTCTTATGGATAGTGTCTTTGTTTTGGAGTGTTGAGCCTGAATTATTTGAGCCTAGAGAGTTAGCGGCTCAACAAGCTCAATTACGCAATGAAAAAGTCGTACCTGGTTATACCATGACAACAACCTTAATCGCGGTCAGTGAATCTTTGTTAAATAAATCCGGTGGATACTTATCTAATGACGTATTACCACCCAGTGTATTGATGGATGATATGCCTAGTTGGGAGTTTGGCGTATTAGAAATGACGCGGGATTTGTCCTTGGCCATGCGTAAAGATTTGAGCCGTTCACAGTCACAATCCTTAGAAAATCCAAATTTAACCAAAGCTCAGCCCTTATTTAATAATAACCATTTGGATTGGTTATTGCCATCTGCTGAATCCCGTTATCAAGAAGGCATTGATTATTTATATTTGTATCGCACCACTTTATCTGACATCCAGCAGAATCAAGGACAGTTTTACGCCCGAGCCGATAACTTACGTGATTGGCTCAAGCAAGTCGAAAAACGTTTAGGCAGTTTGTCACAAAGGCTCAGTGCCAGTGTTGGACAAGATCGTTTAGATACCAGCTTGGCCGGTGATGCACAGGCTAGCCAATCTACTCCTACTGCACGTCACTTAGTGGATAAAACTAGTTGGTGGCAATTAGATAACAATTTTTATGAAGCGCGGGGTGCTAGTTGGGCTCTATTACATTTTCTTAAAGCCGTTGAAGCCGATTTTGCCGATGTATTAGAGAAAAAGAATGCACGTATCAGTTTGCAACAAATTGTGCGTGAACTAGAAGCGACGCAGGAACCTATCTGGAGTCCGTTTATTCTTAATGGCAGTGGTTTTGGACTGTTGGCTAATCATTCTTTGGTCATGGCAAACTATATATCGCGGGCAAATGCGGCTCTTATTGAGCTATCAGAATTATTAAATCAAGGTTGATACTATGAAAAAATACGCACTATCTATTGGCATGGTTAGTTTACTTGGCTGTGTTTCAGCTCAGGCTGATACATTATTGGGACTATATGCTGGCGCTCAAGGCTGGAATATGGAAACCATTGGTGGCTTTTCGGATGACGGCACCAACATTGCGTTTAACTTCGAAGATAAAACGCAAGGTAGTTTTTATGTGGCATTTGAGCATCCCATTCCGCTTGTGCCTAATTTGAAAGTGCAAAGAACAGGCATGGATACCGACGGAAAAGTATCTTTGACGACCAGTTTTACCTTTGGCGACGAATTATTTACGGCCAACAGTACCGCACTGACTGATATCAAACTCACCAGCACAGATGCGATTTTGTATTACGAACTATTTGATAATGATCTTATAAGTTTTGATGTGGGTATCAATGCCAAATATTTGGATGGCGAGTTATTTGTTATTGATAGCGAAGACCCCAGCACAAGTGGTCGCGAGGAGTTTTCTGGGGTGGTGCCTATGGTTTATTCAAGAGTAGCGATAGGTATTCCGACCACAGGTTTAGGTTTTTATATTGAAGGTAGTTTTTTAAGTTTTGATGACCAAACGTTGACCGATTATCAGGCCGCATTGACCTATAGTTTGATGGAAAACCTCGCCATCGATATGACCTTCCAGTTGGGTTACCGCTCAGTTGAAGTTGATCTGGATGATCTGGATGGGATCTATTCTAATTTAGAATTTAAAGGTGCTTTTGCTGGTTTAGAACTACACTTTTAATGTTTCAGGCTTTTAAGTAATAAAAAATCAGTTTTTATTCTTTCCGGTTATGGGCTTAAATCGCTAATCTACTAAGGTATTAATAACGGTTAGTGATTTATGTCTATAGCAGCACAACAAAATTCAAACATGATGGTCGCGTTGAACGACAGCCAATGGGCACTTGTCAATCAGCTTAGCTCTACCTTAAGTTCTCAACAATTAAACTGGTTAAGCGGTTATTTGGCAGGGCTTGCTCAATCAGGTCAGAGTGTGCAAGCTGTCCAGAGCAGCGTTGCCAATGATAAAAAGTTAACTATTTTATATGGTTCACAAACCGGCAATGCTAAGTCCGTAGCGGCTGAGTTTAAAGCCCTGCTCGAAGCTAAAAATATTCCTGTCACGCTGTCGAATATGGCTGACTACAAAGCCAAGCAATTAAAAGCGGAAACCCATTTGGTGGTGATCGCCAGTACTCATGGTGAAGGTGATGCGCCGGATGATGCTGTTGAATTACATGAATTTTTAGCCAGTAAAAAAGCCGTAAAATTACCTGATCTGAAATTTTCTGTTTTAGGTTTAGGTGACAGCAGTTACGAGTTTTTCTGTCAGACAGGTAAAGACTTTGATCAACGTTTGGCCGACTTAGGTGCTAAACGTATTATTGACAGGGTTGATTGCGATGTGGATTACGATGATGCCTGTCAGGCATGGTTTGGCGCAGTTATCGCTAAAATCAGTGACGAGCTATTACAGCAATCGGCGACTCCCGCTGTCACAAGCAATGCGCGTGCTCAGGCCAGTAATAAGGCAAGTGTTTATAACAAAAAGAACCCTTTTAGTGCGTCCTTACTTGAAAGCCAAAAAATTACTGGCCGTGATTCGGTTAAAGATATCCGTCATATCGAGATCTCATTAGAAGGTTCGGGAATTCAGTACCGACCGGGTGATGCTTTAGGGGTATGGTTTAAAAATGATGCGGCTTTAGTTGATGAATTGTTACAGTTATTATCAATTCAGCCATCAGCTACGGTTGAGCTTGCGGGTGCAAAGTATACGGTGCGTGATGCGCTAATTAATCAGTTTGAGTTAACCCAAAGTTATCCAACTTTTATTAGTGCATATAGTGCCTTTACCCAAAACAAACAGCTAATTGATTTGGCAACAGACAAAGAAGCCTTGCGCACTTATCTGGCTTCTCGTCAGATAGTGGATATCGTCAGAGAATATCCGGCTCATGTTACCGCTCAGCAATTGCTAGATTGTTTACGCAAAATTACCCCACGTTTGTATTCCATTGCCTCATCTCAGGATGAAGTAGAAGACGAAGTGCACTTAACTGTGGCGTTATTGCAATACGATAACGAAGGAAACCTACGCCAAGGCGGAGCTTCCAGTTATTTGGCTGCGCGTTTGGAAGCCGGTGGCGAACTAGGTGTGTTTGTTGAACACAATGATAATTTCAGATTGCCCGATGATCCTAATACCGATGTGATCATGATTGGCCCTGGCACTGGTATAGCGCCTTTCAGAGCCTTTATGCAACAGCGTCAAGCCGATGAAGCAGAAGGTAAAAACTGGCTGTTTTTTGGTAATCCAAATTATACCCAAGATTTTTTATATCAAACTGAATGGCAACGTTTTGTTAAAGAGGGTGTATTAACTAAAGTCAGCTTGGCATTTTCTCGTGATCAAGAACAGAAAGTCTACGTGCAACACCGCATCAAAGAACAGGGTGCAGAGCTGTATCAATGGCTCGAAAAAGGTGCACATTTGTATATTTGTGGTGATGCAAACCACATGGCAAAAGATGTACATGATGCTCTTATTCATGTTGTGGTTGAGTTTGGTGGTAAAACGGCTGAACAGGCAGAACTTTATTTAACTGATTTAAGACGTGCAAAACGCTATCAGAAGGACGTTTACTAATGACGACTGACAACACTAAATTTATCGTACAAGGCAAATTAGCCGACAACGAACGTTTAAAAACCCAAAGTAATTTTTTACGTGGCACCATAGCGCAAGATCTGCAAGACGACTTAACGGGCGCCTTTGTGGGTGATAACTTTCAGCTAATTCGTTTTCATGGCATGTATCAGCAGGATGATCGTGACTTGCGTGCTGAGCGTGCCAAGCAAAAACTTGAGCCCCTACAAAATGTGATGTTACGTGCCCGTTTACCGGGTGGCATTATTAGTACGGCGCAGTGGTTAGCGATTGACAAATTTGCTGAAGAAAAAAGCCTATATGGCAGTATCCGCCTGACTACACGTCAAACATTTCAGTTTCATGGGGTATTAAAGCCACATATTAAACTGATGCATCAAACCCTTAATCAAGTAGGCATTGATGCCATTGCAACAGCGGGTGATGTAAATCGTAATGTCTTGTGTACTTCTAATCCGGTTGAGTCAATAGTTCATCAAGAAGCCTATGAATGGGCCAAAAAGATCAGTGAACATTTGCTGCCTAAAACGCGAGCCTATGCTGAAATTTGGCTGGATGGCGAAAAGTTAGAAACCACGGATCATGAACCTATTTTAGGTAGCACCTATTTACCGCGTAAATTTAAAACGACTGTTGTGATCCCGCCGCAAAATGACGTGGACGTACATGCTAATGACTTGAATTTTGTGGCAATTGCTCATGATGGCAAGCTTGTTGGTTTTAACGTACTAGTGGGTGGTGGCTTGGCCATGACTCATGGTGATAAAGAAACCTACCCGCGTAAAGCTGACGATTTTGGTTTTATCCCCTTAGAGCATACTTTAGCGATAGCCGAAGCTGTGGTTACCACCCAACGTGACTGGGGTAATAGAGTCGCTCGTAAAAATGCCAAAACCAAATATACCCTAGAACGGGTTGGCGTTGAAAACTTCAAGACTGAAGTTGAAAAGCGTGCTGGTGTGCAATTTACCGCTAGCCGTCCTTATGAATTTACCGAGCGCGGTGACCGCATTGGTTGGGTTGCAGGAGTTGATGGTAAATACCATTTAACGCTGTTTATTGAAAATGGCCGTATTCTTGATTATCCCGGTAAAACCTTAAAAACGGGTTGTGCCGAGATAGCAAAAATTCACCCTGGTGATTTTCGTTTAACCGCTAACCAAAACTTAATCGTTGCAGGTGTACCCGCTGAGCTAAAAGAGACGATCGAGCAACTTGCACGTCAACATGGTTTGATGGCTGATGATGTGAGCGCCCAGCGCAAAGATTCTATGGCTTGTGTAGCTTTGCCTACTTGTCCTTTAGCGATGGCAGAAGCAGAACGTTATTTGCCTGATGCTGTGACGCAGATAGAAGGATTGTTAGCTAAACACGGTTTAGCGGATGACAGCATTATATTTCGTGTTACTGGCTGTCCGAATGGTTGTGGCCGTGCCATGTTGGCCGAAGTGGGTTTAGTGGGCAAAGGTCCAGGTAAATACAACTTCCATTTAGGTGGTAATCGCAACGGTACACGTATTCCAAAAATGTATTTGGAGAATATTAGCGAACAACAAATCATGGACGAATTGGATGTTTTGATTGGCCGCTGGTCACAAGAACGCTTAGCTAATGAGGCTTTTGGTGACTATGTAATCAGAGCAGAAATTATTGCTCCGGTAGTTGATTCTGCTAAGGATTTTTATGCCTAAGGCACAAAATTCTGTGCTGAGTGACGCACTTAAACCAGTCTTGCCCGCGATTAATGGGCAAGAGTCGCTGGCTGAGGTGAATCAACGCTTGGAATTGGCTAGCGCCGAGCAGCGGATAAGCTGGGCGTTGGAACATTTACCCGCCAACTTTATCTTGTCATCCAGTTTTGGTGCACAGGCTGCGGTGATGTTGCACATGCTCACTCGTCAGTATCCGGATATCCCAGTGGTATTAACGGATACTGGTTATTTGTTTCCGGAAACCTACCAATTTATTGATGAGTTAACCAGTCGTCTGAATCTAAACCTCAAAGTTTTCAGCGCAGATATGTCTCCTGCATGGCAAGAGGCTCGTATGGGTAAACTGTGGGAACAAGGTTTAGATGGCATGGAGCAATACAACAACTTAAATAAAGTGCAGCCAATGCAAAAAGCGCTACAAGAGCTATCAGCCAAATCTTGGTTTGCTGGTTTGCGCCGAAGTCAGTCTGACATGCGTGAAACTTTACCTGTTGTGCAGCAGTTGAAAAACCAATACAAAATTTATCCGATTATCGATTGGAGTAATAAAGATATTCATTATTACCTCAAAGAGCATGACTTGCCCTACCATCCTTTATGGGAAAAAGGGTATGTATCCATTGGCGATTGGCACACTACTCGTTCGTTGGAAGAAGGCATGAACGAACAAGATACCCGATTCTTTGGTATGAAACGCGAGTGTGGTTTACATGAATTTGGTGATGGTATCTAACAAGCTAACCGTTTTTCTGTTAGCTCATTTCAAAGGCATGAGCCAAGGTTTGTTTAAGCGCATTAACATAGGCATCTTGTTTTTGACTGGTCACCAATTTACTCAGCTCGGCACCCGTGGTCGTAAACTTAAAATAGACCAAAGTTAATCCACGATGTTTGGGCACAAAACTAATTGAATGCCCTGCAACCCGCCATTCTGTTAGCTGTTCAAGGGCTAATTCCCCCGATTCAATTTCACTATGATGGATTAAACCCAAGTCCATCAAAGCCAGTAAATCTGGGTAGCTCAAAGTAAAGTGAGCAAGATTGAGTTGGTGTTCCGCCCCCGGCCTTAAAAAAGACCAGATTGATTTTTTACGATAATAGCCCAGTAAAATTTTAGGCGCACTTTCACCCTTACGTTTACTGGCTAAGTTCACGGCCTGACGAAAAATCAAAGCGTCTTTCTGAGTTAACTGTTTGAGTGTTTGTAGTGTTTTAAGCGAAAAACTGCCTGGTTGGCTACTCTCAACTGCAAAAATTTTGCCCCACACTTCTTGCATTTGTGCGGAATAAACATCCTCTGCCATATTTAGAAAACTGAAAAACCAATCGGGATCAATGTCATCTCCTTGGGTTTCTTCGAGACAAAAATCTAAGGCTTTGCCTAATATGCGTTCGAGATTGGCAAACTTGCGCCTTTCTTTTAAGGTGTTTTTAGCTAAGATTTTTTCATCTAAGGTTTGGCTAGGACGTTTAGCAAAACTAGGGTAAACCCCTGCCTGAGCAAACCATTTTGCTACGCGCTCTTTGCCAGCAAATTTAGTTAACTTTTCTGCTTGTTTGACATTCTTAGTACTAATCTTTTCAGAGGCACTTGAGTCAGATTTAAGCTCAACGTTTACTTGAGGTAAAATAGCGCTTTGGATTTTCATGGGCATTGCGTTAAAGTGAAATTGCGTTACATTTATTGAGTTGTATATTGCGTCATTAATTGCTTGAAGCCAAAAGAATTTATTTGGGGTAATATCATTAACTATGAAATTACCGCGGTGTTTTGTAGATGACTTTTTGTTTCTATGCTGGATTGGTATTAGGCAGAAAGTGTCGGAAAATAGGTATTATGAATCGGAGTCTTCAGTAATTAAATGTGTCCCAGTAATTATGAAAATGATGAATTAATTTTCTTATCGGAAGAAAAAGGCGCAGAAACCAAAGTTGCCAGTGGTTTTTGGAATATATTGGTTGTTGATGACGATGAGGAAATCCACTCTGTCACACGTTTAGCCTTATCCGATTTGATAGTTAATGATAAAGGCTTAAAATTTTTTCATGCCTATTCGGGCGCTGAAGCCTTAAAAATGATTGCTGAAATGGGCTCTAGCCTTGCCATTATTTTATTAGATGTGGTGATGGAAACCGATGATGCTGGGCTTAAAGTGGCCAGAGCCATGCGTACCGAGTTGAAGTTAGATGAACCCAGAATTATCTTACGTACCGGCCAACCAGGATACGCCCCAGAAGAACAAGTCATCAAAGACTACGATATTAATGACTATAAAACGAAAACCGAATTAACTCGCAGTAAACTTGTTACTACTATCATTGCTTCACTACGCTCCTATCAACAAATACTTTCAATTAATCAAAGCCGTCTAGGTTTGCAGAAGATTATTATATCTGCAGCTAATTTGATGGAAGAACACTCAGTCAAAAATTTCTGTGAAGGCGTGGTAACCCAAATAAGCTCTTTAATTGGTTTAGATGCTGGCGGGGTAGTGTGTGCACGTGCAGGCTCAGTGTTAGATCGAGACGACGATGGCGTGTATATCCTTGGTGCCGCAGGAGAGTTTGCCAGCTACATTAACGAAAAATTGGAAAATTTACATAATGTTAAAATAGTCAGTTTTGTAAATCGTTGTTTGTTATTAAAGCAGCATATATTTGAACAAGATTTTTCAGTTTTGTATCTCAATAGCTCAGGTTACGAAGCCGCAGTGTATTTACAAATTGGTAAAGAAATAAGTCCTATAGATAGACAGCTATTGGAAGTTTTTTTATCGAGCGTGTCAGTTGGTTATGAAAACGTCAATTTATTCCATCAGTTGCGCACAGCTGCTTTTAAAGATTGGTTGACCAAGTTACCCAACCGCAGTGAGTTTATTAACATGCTGGATGAAGTAGGGAGTAATAAACTCACTACTTCAGATATAGTGGTAGCCTTAATCGATATTAGCCATTTTGCCGATATTAATGATGGACTAGGTCAAGATGTGGGTAACAGCCTGTTATTATCTGTGGCCTCTAGACTAGAGTTAACGTTTAAAGATAAAGTTAAACTTGGGCGTATTGGCTCGGACGTGTTTGGTTTAATTGGCCCCGAATTTTTTATTAACCCGCAAACGATCCAAGAATTGTTTGTTAGCCCTTTTAAGGCGGGTGAACATTCTTTACATTTAGGCGCTTCGTTTGGTTTGGCTAGGCTGACTAGTAAAATTCAAAGCGGTATTAACATTCTTAAACAAACCAATATTGCCCTTAACAAAGCCAAAAAAAATCTGAATACCAATTTTGAGTACTACGAACCAGAAATGGAAGAACAGACAACCTGGCGCTTAGATATGATCCGTCAGTTAGGTCTCGATTTCTCTGAACGCAAGTTACAACTTTGGTATCAGCCGCAGGTCGATTTAGTCACAGAACGTGTTGTTGGTATGGAGGCCCTGTTGCGTTGGCCCACATCAAACGGCGGTTTTATCTCTCCTGATGTATTTATCCCATTAGCTGAATATTCTGGTTTGATTATTGACATCGGAGCTTGGGTGTTGGAAGAGTCCTGTCGACAATTAGGCGTGTTAAGTGCGCTTGGCTTTACCGAATTAAGAATGGCAGTCAATATTTCGATGCCTCAATTCAGGGATCCTGAGTTTATAAACATCGTTAAAAGCGTGATCACAGAACAAGGTATAAAACCTGCCAGAATAGAGTTGGAGATAACCGAAAGTATTGTAATGGATGAACCTCAGATAGTGGTTGAAGCACTGCATGAGCTAAAAGAGTTTGGCGTGAAGGTCGCTATTGATGACTTTGGAACCGGATTTTCTTCTATGAGTTATCTGCAACAACTTCCTCTAGACCGACTGAAAGTTGATCGTTCTTTTGTCAACGAGATCACCCCAGGTAAATCTGCTTTTATCGCAGAAACGATAGTTACTTTGGGTAACAAGTTAGGGTTATCGACTATTGCTGAAGGTGTAGAAAAACGAGAGCAAGCCAGTTACATGCTTAAATTGGGCTGTGATGAAGCACAAGGTTATTTATTTGCTAAGCCCATGCCTTTTGAGCAACTTGTGGTCTTTTTGGAAAATCAGCAAGATAAATAACCGTCTTGAACACGCACTACATTTTTAAATGTTACACGTTAAAAGTACTGTCCCATCACATCGTATATTAGATATCTTGAACAACAAAAAAGCGCTTTAAGCGCTTTTTTGTTGTGCATTTTATTCGTCAGCAAGTACAGGCAGGTAGACAAGCTGGTTTAGTTTCAGCCACTTTTCTTTTTGTAGTGCTAAATTAAGTTTTAACTCTTTATACTTATGATGTACTTCAAGTTTTTCATAACTACGTTTTAAATCTTGTTTTTTAAGCTCCATTAAGCGTTTTTTGGTTGCGTAATAATCAGTCATTCTTTGCATTAGCAATTCATATTCGGTCTGTAATTTTTGCAGTACTTCTTCAGCATTTGCTAAGGACGCAATTTGTATTTTTGAACGTTGCAATTGCATATTAAAGCGTGCTTTTTCAATACGCTCTTCGGGGCAGCGACGTAAGTTTTTTGTAAGGCCAATGTAAGACAAGCCACTAATTAACCACTTAGTTGGATCAAATTGCCACCAACGAATACCGTTTCTATAGTCATATTCAAAAATATGATGGAAATTATGGTAACCCTCTCCAAAGGTAAAAAATGCCAGAATATCATTATCTCGCGCGCTGTTTTTATCCGTATAAGGCTGGCGTCCCCAGATATGGGCAAGTGAATTAATAAAAAAAGTAACGTGGTGAACTACCACTAATCTGAATACCCCTGCTAATAGTAACATCCCCCAGATATCGCCATTTAGCCAACCAAATAACAAAGGAATTCCAAAATTGGCACTGAGCATAATGGACAAATAGTGATTATGTTGCCACATGACTACTTTGTCTTTTTGCAGATCTCGACAATTGCTGTAATCGCCATAACGATGTGCTTGATACTCTCTTAACATCCAACCAATATGCGAATACCAAAAACCTTTGTTGGCTGAATAGGGATCAGAGTCGTTATCATCGACGTGTTTATGATGGATACGATGATCGGCTGACCAGTGAAGTATGCTATTTTGCAAAGCCATTGCGCCACCAATGGCTAGGATGACTTTGACAACAGGGTTGGCATCATAGGTTTTATGTGACCAAAGTCTGTGATAACCAGCGGTAATCGACATACCTGAGAAATATATTAGACCAATACAAGCCGCTATTTCGATAGCATCAAATCCATTTAACAAGGCCTCATAAGGTACAGCAAACAACGCAATCAACCCTGTGATCACAAATATGGAAATATTGATAAAAAGTAGACGGGGTTTTTTCATTAGAGAATTTATTCAGCTTACAACTGTACGCTAATTTAGCGGCAGTGCGAAACTTAGGCAAGGATTTTCTGTTTGAAACAATGAAAAAGCTAACTGTGTCGCCAGAGATTTTCAGGTTAAACTACTTGCTAAAAATTAAGGTTAGTTGAATTTTGAGTCGTCAATTACAGAAGTTACGTACGCGCCGAAGCATCATTGATGCAGCATTTTCATTATTGGATGACCAACGTAGTTTATCCAGTATCAGCTTGCGCGAAGTTGCCAGAGAAGCTGGCATTGCGCCGACTTCATTTTATCGGCATTTTAAAGATATTGATGAATTGGGTTTAACACTCGTTGATGAGGCGGGTTTGGCGCTTAGGCAATTAATGCGTCAGGCTCGTTTACGCATTGCTTCTGGTGGCGGGGTGATTAATACCTCAGTCGATACCTTTATGGAATTTATCAGTGACAACAGTAACGTGTTCAGATTATTGCTACGTGAACACACTGGCACATCACTGGCTTTCAGGGCTGCTGTGCTAAGGGAAATTCAGCACTTTAATGTTGAATTAACTGATTACACTATGGCGACCACCGGGCTTTCACCTAAGGTGGCCAATTTACAAGCTGAAGCTATGGTCAAGTTGGTTTTTAGCGCTGGTGCTGAGGGTTTAGATGCTAGCGTTGAACAAAAAAAAATTCTCGCTGGCAGATTAAAACTTCAGTTACGTTTTATTGCCAATGGCGCGCTGCGTACCACAGTTGATTAAGGTTTTTTACGCAAAAATACACCACACTCGCTATGGTGGGTGTAAGGGAATTGATCGAACAGCGCAAACCTACTTACCTCATGAGTGAGACTAAGTGTTACTAGGTTGTCCTTAAGTGTTTCAGGATTGCATGAGATATAAACGATGTTTGCATACTCTTTAACCATATGCAGGGTTTCGTCGTCTAGCCCTGACCGTGGTGGATCAACCAATATTGTCTGGCAGTCATATTCACTGAGATTAATACCTTCGAGTCGTCTAAATTGACGTTTCTGCTGTTGCGCTTCTACAAACTCTTCACTAGACATCCGCAGAATAGTTACATTATCAATGTGGTTGGTTGCAATATTAAATTGAGCCGCTGCGACTGAAGATTTGGCGATCTCCGTGGCTAAAACACGCTTGAAATTTTGTGCCATAGGTAGGGTAAAGTTACCCAAACCACAATACAGTTCTAATAGATCCCCGTGACAATCCTTCGTTGCATCAATTGCCCACTCAATCATCTTGATGTTGACCCTGGCATTTGGCTGGGTAAAGCTATTTTCAATATGCTTGAACTGATAGTCGCGGCCTTTGATCGTAAGTGATTCCAGCAAAAAATCCTTATCTAAGACGATTTTTTGGTTCTTCGCACGCCCGATGAGATCAATCTTATATTGTTTCCTTAACTCAGTTAGGATGCTTTGCATTTCAGCAGTCCAATTCTCATCAAGGGTTTTGTGGTAGAGCAAAGACACCACTATTTCGCCACTTAGACTGCTTAAATAATCAATCTGAAAGAGTTTACGGCGCGCAATCTCATTATTTTTTAACAAATGAATTAAGTCTGCCATAACCTGATTGATCAATTGACTAGCTGGCGGGAAGGCTTCGACCTGATATTTTTGTTTAGTCTCTTGATCGAACATAATGTGATATAAGTTATCACCTTCATGCCAAACTCTAAATTCGGCACGCATGCGGTAATGAAGTGGCTCAGAGGCGTATACATCAAGTGTTGGCATCGCAAACGCCGCGAAATATTGACTAAGAAATTCAACCTTATTTTGTAGTTGATTGGGGTAATCTTTAGCGTTTATATCAGTCTGGCGCATCGTCTATCTCATGTTCATCACGGTAAAAATGCGCACGGTATAAGGTTTCAGTTGATACTGCAAGGCTGGCAGTATTAAGTTTTTTATCATGCTTAGCCTAAATATTGTACGAACTTGGTCGATAATTACTAATGAGGCGAGTGAGGTATATCAGATGAACATTAATCAACTAAAAGCATTTTTAGGAGAAAAACCACCGCATTTAGGTAATGAAGGTAGTATCCAGAACCAAATGCGTGAGTCAGGACTCCAACAAGCAGCCAGTTTTCAGGCTAAACAAACGCAGCTAAAAGCAGACCAATTTAGCTCTAGTTCAACTTTTGGGGTGAGAGTGTATGCAAACTCATTGCATTCCACCTTGGAAATTAACAACCGCAAACCGGATTTTTCTGTGGGCAAGTCAGCCAAACCAGCGACACCAGCATTTGATTTCGAAGAAGTCGCTAAGAATGTGCTGAATTTTGTTGGTGGAGCATTGAAAAATGCAAAAGCCAAGGGGGCAGATGAAGCCGAGTTAAATAAATTGTTTGAGCAAGCGACTTCAGGTGTGCTTAAAGGTATTAAGTTAGCCGAAAAAGATTTGGCTGGTTTTATGAACGATGAAATCAGAAACGGTATCGATAGCAGTAAAAAGCTAATTGACGAAGGCATTGAGAAACTCAAACAACAAATCTTTGGCAAACAAGATAATCAAGAAACCTTAAATTCAGAGTCAGTTGTAAGTACCACGCAGATTAGCGTTTCTCAGCAACAATCTGGACAGTTATTGATTAAAACTAAAGACGGTGATGAAGTCAGTTTGTCTTTTGAGGATTTTCGCCGTTTTGAATTAACTCAACAGTTAATGTTGCAAAAACAAAATGCGTCCGCTGAATCCGCTGAAAAAGATAAAGAGCAGGTTGAAACCAAAGAAAAGCCACAGCCTACACTGGTTAA
Organism: Paraglaciecola hydrolytica; assembly: GCF_001565895.1. Lineage (GTDB taxonomy): Bacteria > Pseudomonadota > Gammaproteobacteria > Enterobacterales > Alteromonadaceae > Paraglaciecola > Paraglaciecola hydrolytica. The sequence goes on along the minus strand of NZ_LSNE01000003.1, from coordinate 4,107 downwards.
TAGTGCTACTTCTGAAAATGACCAAGCAGAGGCAAATACAGATACGACTCAAGCAGCTCAGTCTGTTGCTCAGGATGAACGTAAACAAGAGGTTAAACCTCAAGCCCTTGCTACTCAAAATAGTATTTATTACGAAAGTAATGCGTTGAGTTTCAGTGTGAGCGGTGAACTGGATGAAGATGAATTGAAAGCCATAGGTAAATTAGTGGCAGATGCCAATGATTTGGCAGATGAGTTTTTTAACGGCGACATCGAAACCGCTTACAAACAAGCATTGAAATTGGGCTTTGATGATCAGGAGCTGACTAGTTTTGCTCTTCAATTAACCAAAGTTGAAAATACTCAGGTTATTAAAGCCTATGAAACGGTGTCTCACTATGACCAAGAAAATACCAGCAATGAACCCGCTAAGGCTGTAAAACCTGTAGCCCATTATTTGGATAAGATGCTGGGGGTTGTTGAAGAAAGCAGATTGAAGTTACAAGATGGTAAAGAGTTTGAAAACATGATCAATGAACTGATTAACCGTATGGGCGAAGTGCACACCCCAGATCTTATTCATGCTATCAATCGCTTTCATTCATTTAATCAGAAACTACTCGATAATCTGCCTTTGACTTTTAAGGCTGAATAACAATAGACATTCTATTAAGCATAAAAAAACGCCTGCAAATTAGCAGGCGTTTTTGTGTTCGGTAATAATCCAATGTCGAGCTTATTGCTCTTCTTCTTCAACTTTATCTTTAGCTAAGCGAACTTTAAGTGTTCTTTCTTGAAAGACAGAGTCATTCAGGTTTTTAATAGCTTTATCAGCGCCTTTGGCATCCATCTCAACAAAGCCATAACCTTTGCGCTTTCCTGTGCGACGGTCTTTCATTAATCGCACTGAATTAACTGCGCCATATTTTTCGAAATGTTCCTGAACGGATTGCTCATTTGCTCTATAAGGAAGATTACCTACATATAAAGTACTAAGGTCAGTTGTTTGTGATGTGGTAGAGCTGCTGACGCCGTTTGCTTTGGATGAAAGGACAATACTCAATAAGCCGCCCAGAATAACACCAAGAGCGACGGCCATTGCTGAAGACATGGCAGGGTTAACTGTATCAAAAAGGAAATAGCCCACTACGGCTAAGATCAAAACACAAATAATGTTGGTGAGTAACGATGAGTTCATATTTAAGAGTACCTAAAAAGTTATATTTATAATAAGAATTGCCATGCCTATGTTACTTACTTATCGATAAATCGCCAACACTATAAAAGTTGAGGACGTATGTAGGCTGCTTAATAAGGCCAATTGAGGTGTTTTACGCACGCTTTGGCGAATAAACCAGCACTTAAACAATAACTTTAAAAAAGGTGTTGCAAGTGATGAAGGCTTCTCTATAATGCGCCTCCTCGCTTCGGGACAGACTTGAAAGAGTCATTTAAGTCCAGAGGTTGAGTCGCTAA
>NZ_LSNE01000003.1:0-2642 GCF_001565895.1 Paraglaciecola hydrolytica | reverse complement strand
TGGCGGGAAGATTTTTAGGGTTAGCCTGTAAGGCATTTTTCAGGTAGATATAAGCTGCGTCGAACTCTTGTTGTTGATAAGACTGTAATGCTTGTTCATAGAAATTATCTGCTGCTTGGGTACTAAATGTACAGGTTGATATTAAACACGATAATAACAATGACTTTAATGAAAACTTCATGAGTTAAACCTTACAATATTAATGGATGACATATTAACGTTTAGTTTTTAAGAATGTTAACGTATTTAACTTTTGAAATGTTGAATTAGATCGTTATTTTTAAGTGATAGGCCATATTGAAAAATAGGCAAAAAAAAGAGATGACCAAGGCCATCTCTTTTTTCTGAAGTTGTTAAGTTAACTATGCAACTTTTTTATTACGACGCGCATAAATACCTAAAGCGCCAACCAATAATAATCCCAAAGCCGTTGGAGCTGGAACTTCTTCTGGTGGAGGGGTGTCTGTTGAATCACCTCTGAGCCTTTTAATTTTGAAAGCGTCATTATTACTAGTTATATTATTGTTGTTAGTTAAACCTGTGCCAAAAACACTGTTATAGGCACCAATTAACCAAAATTGTGATGAAACATCGGTATTGTTAACAGCATAGTAACCATTGTCACTATTAGGTCCTCCATTATATTGACCAACAGTTAACCAGTTACCTGAACTTGCTTGGGCTCCCCAAGTACTGCCATCTAATTGGTTACCTGAAAATACACCAGAGCCAGTGTATGCTAATAAGGTAAAGTCTCCATCGGAACGCCAGCCAAAATCAATACCTGTCAGTGCAACTGATGTATCAAAGCTAACCAAGACCATGTCGTAATCAACATAGCCAGCGTTACCCATATTATCAAAAGCATGACCAGGCTCTTCGCGACTGGACTCATCTGAATTAACCGCCCCCCAACTATTGTTGTCCCAATAATACATCTTTGCTTGGTCAATGTAAGGATCTCGATTTGGGCCACTACCTGTATCTCCTTGGGTATCTGCCCACGCAGATAAATCGGCTTTTACAGACTCACTGCCTTGTGTATCGGTAACCGAAAAACTGTCAGTTGGGCAATAATTCGAACATGATGTTACTGTATTACCTGCTTGTCCGGCTCTTAAATCCCACTCCCATGTGGTTGTACTTGCATTGGTGCTGGTTACAACGGCAAATGCGCTTAATAAACTTAATTTTACGATACTATTGAAAAACTTCATTCTACTACCTCTACTACTCATTAAGAGAGAAACTCAATACCTTCATTAGGTACAAAGCATGTATCGAGCCAAAAAAATAATAACGTTAAAATTCAGTTGGATAGATTGTTTTTTCTAATTTTGCATATAGCTTTTGTAAAATAAGCTGACAACATATAACTAAATTGTTATTTATCGGGTTCATTGTCTTTTATTAGCATCACTTATTAAATATAGGTATTTATCTGTAGGTATTGTTTTTAATATTTAACGGATTTAGTGAACATTGCCTCGGATTAGTAATCTGAGTTTATCTGTTTGAGAGATCTTTATATTTTACTGAGCTGTGCTATCTTGCCTGCTACTTTTTTTGGAGTGCTAAAATGCCTGAGCAGAAACGTCGTGGTATCTATCTATTACCTAATCTTTTAACCACAGCTGGATTGTTTTCCGGCTTTTTCGCTATTGTTTCTTCAATGAATGGCCGTTTTGAAGCTGCCGCTATTGCAATATTTGTAGCCATGATTTTTGATGGTCTGGACGGCAGAGTAGCGCGAATGACCAATACTCAAAGTGCTTTTGGTGCAGAATATGATTCTATGGCAGACATGGTGTCTTTTGGAGTGGCGCCAGCCTTAGTAGCTTATAACTGGGGCTTAAGTGATTTAGGAAAAATTGGTTGGTTAGCTGCCTTTATATATGTGTCTGGTGCAGCACTGCGATTAGCTCGATTTAATACACAGTTGGGTACGGCCGATAAGAGGTACTTTCAGGGCTTAGCTAGTCCAGCAGCAGCAGCATTAGTTGCTGGGCTTGTTTGGGTCGGAGTGGAGTATGGTGCCGCTGGAGCTGATTACGGTATCATTGTAGCCTTTATTACGGGCTTATCTGGTTTGCTGATGGTGAGTAACTTTAAATACAACTCTTTTAAAGAACTAAACTTACACGGCAAAGTTCCTTTTGTTGCTTTACTGATCGTCATGCTGGTATTTGTGGTTGTTGCCACAGAACCTGCTCTAGTGCTATTTATTGTATTTGCCCTTTATGCCCTTGCCGGACCAATCAATACATTTAGAAGTGTAGATAAAGTACGCCTTGAGCATGTAGTAGGTGATCCAGATGAGGAAGATGCAGATTTTCTTCGTGAAGAAACGCAGCAAGAAGTAGTAAAAGATAAAGCGGAATAGCTATATAGGTAGTAGGAACATTTTAATTACAAACGTAAGGCAGATAAATCTGCCTTTTTTGTTTATATAATGTCCAGAAAGTTTAAAAACTCATCTTGTTGATGAATAAATCAGCACTCAAACAATAATTTAAAAAAAGGTGTTGCAAGTGTGAATGGCTTCTCTATAATGCGCCTCCTCGCTTCGGGACAGACTTGAAAGAGTCATTTAAGTCCAGAGGTTGAGTCGCTAAAAGACTGTACGTAAGTCAGGAAATTAG
>NZ_LSNE01000002.1:385544-386458 GCF_001565895.1 Paraglaciecola hydrolytica | reverse complement strand
CAGATGCAACCGACGAATAAGAAGGGAAAAGAGCTAATATAAAAACAAAAAAATTGCGCATAATTACCATAAACTCAATATCGCATAACGCTCACATAAAAGGCGAGCGTCAGCGAGTCCAGCCCACGGTTTTTGTGGGCGATTTTTAATGTGCTTGTTATATGCGATTTATTGCACATTTTCCTCAATAAAGTTATTTAACTCAGAAATCGACCGAATGACATACAGTGTCTTGTTTTCCGATAGTTTCTCCAGCTTTTGTAAGAACCCATTGTTCCAAAATTGGGGGCAAAGCTTTAATACCCTGTAGCTATTAAGCGTCCCCTTTAATATAGAACTCCCATCAGGCCAACCTTCTGGTTTTTTGACCAACCCTTTAATGAACCGCTTGGCTACTAACCAATAGGTTACCAAGTAAGGCAACTCTATGTAGATAAGAGTGTCGGCTTCTTCCAAGCGTCTATGGAAAGAATTCAATGAGTTTATTGGGCCAAAACCTTCAATAATCCACTCTTCAGAGGAGAGAATGTTCTCGTGAGCCTCTTCATAGCTTTCCCTATCTATCTCTTGGCCATTCTGTTCATATAAAATTGAATCCAAAGCATACAATTTTATTCCGGTGGCTGATGCAAGTCTTTTGCTTAAAGTGGATTTCCCATTAGCTGGCTTACCGAAAACTGCTACTTTTTTCATTCTAGTTCCTCCAAGGACTATTACCCAGAGGCAGAAATAGAAAACCCGCCTCTTGGGCGGGTTTGATAAATTAGTGACGCATCAACAATCCCACCATTCCTATGGAATGATGATAATTCGAGCTGTCTGTTTCGTAGGATTTTTATGCATTCCATCATTTTGATTGAGGGGAAATTCAATGTCAACTGTACGTTTGATAAGGGCATCATTGTTCAAGCATA
>NZ_LSNE01000002.1:380138-385066 GCF_001565895.1 Paraglaciecola hydrolytica | reverse complement strand
GTTTGGATTTGAACTCAGAGTGATTATTACTTATCTCAACTAAGTCAGATTGTTGTTGGCAATCGCACATACTTCCCTTTGGCATTTAACGCTTAACATATGGGGATTTTAGGAGCGCTTTTTCAGCGAGTAAAATTCCCACCATGATGTTTTTGTTAGGTAGCATTGTTTGGCTGCTTACCGTGGTAGAAATATAAAAGTCGCTCATTTTCATGGTATCCAGTACCCCAAAGTGGCGAATTCAGAGAAACGGTTGAACCATCTTTAGCAATTTTTATACGTGCTCTTGCGTAAGCACAATACTCTTCAATTTCTGTGTTAATTTTATTTTTAAGAGCAGTTAGAAAATCTGCTGCTTTGAACTGAACTGGATCTAATGAGTAATATTTGGCGCAACCACTAGGAACTAGAAAAAACTCTTCATCATCGTCCCAATGAAACGCCTCAATAGTACGAAATTCGATTTTCCCTGAGTCGTCTTCTAAGTAGCTTGCAAAAGCTAAGTCAAATTCTTTAGATTCTGGTAATGATTCAAAAACCGATTCAAGATCTTCGATTATGTGCCTAACGATCATCCTTGCTACCTAACGTTTACAATAACGGGAAAAACTGAATGCTTTGGCACGAAGTGCCAGCGAGGCTTTTTCCCAATGAACGAAGTGAATGATGTTTATTGTTTTGTTATGTTTTGGTTTTTGCAAGCCGCTCTCTTTTTACAATTTCTAAAGTAGATAGTGACTTATTACCTTTAAGCTTATTCATCGCAGACTTAATTAACGACTTTCCAAACTTGAAAGTAACAAAAACCATTAAAAATGAAAAAGCCACAGACAAAATACCAATAATAATCCCAGTTAAATCTCCACTACTTATAGCCTCTGGAAAAGTAACAAATACTCTGCCTAAAATTCCAAAAAATACGACTGGAATCATTATTAAGCACCAGATGCCAGCACCTATAATTTGGACAACACCTATAAATTTATTCATTTGTTCCTAAAAACATAACGCCGCATTCAGCGGCTTGTCCGCTGCAATGCTTTGTTAGCATCGAGCTCTTCAATTTTGGCTATCGTTTTCTGATAAATATCATCAATCCCTGTCGCGAGTTCTTGTATATTGTAATGTTCGCCCCTGAAACCAAATATTTTTGTTGCGGGGTCGAAATGGTGAATGATGTCAGAATCTTGAATAGCAACACCACCTATAGCAGATCGCGGCCCAAAAAGGCGATGAACAATATTTCTATTTCTACTGTTTTCAGCCCAATCATCTAAACGCTCATCAAAGTGTTCAAAGTGGTCTCGCAATGAACGATTTTGAACAGCATGACCGCTTTGAAGCTGAAGCATATCCCGCAGCGCCTGACCTCTGCGATGCGCTCGCTTAGTACTTTGCTTATTCTTCCCACCAGGCGGCCAAAAGATTCGGGATACGGCCGCGGCATGATGGATTAAATCAAGGGCATGTTGAAAGAAGTCATCATCAAGCTTCTTTTGGGTAATTGCATTCATTATTTGAATGGAATGAAAGCATCTTTCGCATTCTTGCTTAGCTTGTTCGAGATATATTTTTGCTAGGAATTCATCCATGTTTCACCTTGATGCTAACGCCCAAAGCAGGGGCCGACTGTAAGGAGGTCCCGGGCCACGAAGTGGCCTGACCTGCCTTTGTTTGTTAGGGGTAGGACGGCAAGCACTGAAATAGCTCCTGGCACTTTGAATTAATTTGCTCTTGCTTTCCATGCTTCAGGTCCCGGAAAGCCTCATAGAAAGGTATTACTTTTACCTTTTTGCCAGGCTCGAAAACAATAGCCAGTGGATTAACGTTGATACTTGACCACACCTCGACCGCCTTGCGCTCTAATTTATGTTCAGTTTTCCAATCCTGCTCGTTAGTGCGATTGATGATCTGAGCGTAACTTTCAATTTTTGGCAGAATATTTTGCTCAATATAGGGAGACCAACTTTCACTATCGGTATATGTAAATAGAATATACCTAGCTTTAGGCCATGCCATTCTAAGACGCAATCTAATGTAGGTTCGGATAAAGAAAGTTATCAGAAAAACCCACATCAAAACTGGAATCAAGACTACACCTAAAGGGATAAGTAAAATTCCTATGATTATTTTTTTTGCCATCGATTCCATGATCTGTGGTATTAGCTTATACCCCTAACGCCAAGCTTTGGGGCGGACCACGCAGTGGGCCGTCCCGGCAGCCGAAGGCTGCGACAACAGCGCCTTGTTATGCGTTTCTTTAGAGGCCACTTGTTTTAACCCCGGTAAATTCATCCCAGCCGCGACAAAACTCTTTGGATTTTGGCCCCAAATAAGGAACAAAACCATTTGGATCTATTGGGCCTGGAATACGATTTAATATATTTTCTAGGAAGCAAGTACATGCTGCATTTGCCGGATCACCGCCTTCGGCCAAGACTGACTCTATAAATGAAAATAGCTGCTCCCCATTTGAGAGAGTACCAGCTTCAAGCCTTTCTACTACCAGAGTGCTGAAATCGCTGAATACTCCATGAACCGTTGAGTCTTTGCCGAAATTGAAAGCAGCATCTTCCGAAGACCAGTAGTCGGGAAACTCTGGAATAAAGGCCTTCAATTTTTCTACGTACTCTGATACTCGATTCATGTGCTTTTACGCATAACGCTTAACATATGGGGATTTTAGGAGCGCTTTTGGCCGAAGGCCAGCGAGTAAAATTCCCACCATGATGTTTTTGTTAGTTGTTTTTATTACCATAAATAAAAATACTATCACCCTCCTGTTTGAAAGAAATCTTTAATTTTTGTAGAAGGTTAATAAACTCTAACTCGCAAGAAATAACTTTAGGTGGAACTAAGCGACCTATGCTTTTTAAATATTGAGGTCGAACACAAAACCATTCTATTTCTGAGTAAGGATATAAGCAGTGAGCTGACCAATCACCTAAGTAGGTAACATTATCAGAAAATGTTAAAGGAAACGGTTCTTCATCAAATTTCTTGTATTGAAATGGAGGTGTAAATGGTAACTCAGTTTTAATTGAGTCAATCAAAACCTTTATTTGATTAGCATCCATACTTTTAAATTACTCCAATACTTGAGAAACAACTAACGACCCAAGCAGGGGATTTTATGAGCGTTTTTCAGCGAGTAAAATTCCCGCTGACTTGGCTTGTTAGGTGAATTAGTCACCATAGAACACCAAACATGTTTCTTGCTTGATTGCTAATTCAGCCGCACTGCTTAAATTATCTAATGTCGTGATGATTCCATTTTTATCTAATGAAGCCAAGCCTTTCTCAATGGTTTCATATCTCACAACTGCTTTAGGCATCATAGTTAAAGTTTCTTTTGCAAAATGAATAGTGTTTATTAGCCGACGACAATCCTCTATTGAGTATTTGGTTTGGCCATATTCATTAAAATTTTGACCACCGACATTAATTATTGGCAGTAAATACTCCTGAATTTCGAACGATGGAAAGTACCAACTATTTGGACTTTCCTTAGAGTTAGCAATATTCCACGAAATCAAAGATTCACCTAACGCTCGCCTATGGGGCGATTATGAGTGTTTTGCAACGAAGTTGCAGCGAGTAATTGTCCCAGCCCAACTTGTTGGGTGATCATTAGGCGCTTGTTATATTCCATCTACATCAATGTCTAACTTGGGGATATCAATTGGAATTGGTTCAATTTTATCTATATCAAACGGTAACACTATTTCTGTATCATTAATTTTCAGTCCATAAAGCATTAAAAATCTAGCCTCTCGCAGAGCAGCTAAAACTGGCTCTACAGGTAAATTTTGAGGCATTATTTGCACAGAACTTATTGATATAATCTTTCCTTTGCCACTTATTGTGACGACGGCTCTAACTTCACCTTCCGATTCTTCAACGTCTGTGAGCTGATTGAACTTAGGAGTAGGAAAATATTGAATTGTGGCTCCCTCAGGTAATGAAGGCATGCAGGCAATCAATGACGGAACAACAAAATACATCAAAAGAGCTAAATAGCGCACGCTGCCTCCAACGGAATATAACGCTTAACATATGGGGATTTTAGGAGCGTTGTTTTAGCGAGTAAAATTCCCACCATGATGTTTTTGTTAGGCATACTTGCGCAAAAGCCTCTTTATTGGAATTCTAAGAAATGCCCAGCTAATAAAACTTATAAATAACGCTGTTAAAAATGTTTGATTAAGACTTGATTCGTAATATGCCTTGTCATTTACATAAAAGTCGATAATTAAATGATTGCCTTGAAGATAGCGACCGATCAATTTTTTACCCGAAAATAAATTTTTGAAATCGTCACAGGAATTGAAATTACTACTTAGGTAGTATTCATTTGAACCTAAATGGAAATATCCAGTGTAATTGTCGAATTTACTGTTTTTCTTACATGAAAATTGAGAAGCACTTAAATCAATTTCCCCAACATTTTCACTAGTTCTTGAGTAATACATCCAACCTGACGCTAAAAGCATAAATGAAGTAAAGATCATTATATCGACTTTGAATTTATGCATAATTAACTTACAAACTCCATATATGCCTAACGCTTTTGTAAGGGGCGCGTGCTGTTTACGCGTCCCAGCCCAACTCGTTGGGCGAACTTAACAAACTTGTTATAAGCCATTTTTTACCACCAAATTCTAGCGTGAATAGCCAAAGAAAAAAGAATGTAAGCGACACCGAATAAACACCAAAACACCTTAGGAAATTGAAGGTATTTAACACTTAATAGTGCTGCGCTACCAATAAGCACCAACCCAATAAACAAAGTAGGATTTGGGAAAGTATCATAGCCATGCCCTTCATCCACAGACGGAATTGGGGGAATAGCTAGGAACAATGCACCAAAAACCATTAGAACTATGCATGTTTGGTAGACCGCTGATTTCAAACTTTTCCCCATGGCT
>NZ_LSNE01000002.1:377918-380128 GCF_001565895.1 Paraglaciecola hydrolytica | reverse complement strand
AAGGGGAATGAAAAGAGTATAGCCCCTGTCAAATTCCGACTTAGTTTTTCTTTTCATATGATTTAAACTTGTAATACTGTTTTAATATACAGCACCAGAAAAACCAAGTTAAATCATTGTTTTAAAAAGAAAAATCGGACTTTAATTGCTCACATAACGCTTATTAACGAGCATTTCGCATTTGCAACTGCTCGGTTTGATTATTCTATTCGTCATTTTCAGTGCTTACCTTCTGATTTTATTACGTATTTTCTACTTCAATTCAGTCAAATCTACCGCAGAACTAAAAAACAAAAGGAGCCTGACTTTAACGAGACTTTTTTCGCTTCCTATTAAAAACCATGTGCAAAATATTTTCCATAATTAAATTAATAACTTAGCGATTTTCTGAAAAACAAAGTGAGACCAAGGAAATTTATTTAATAGGAAGCGAAATTGGCTTTTTTCAAAAACCTGCATTATACCTGTTTTTATATACAGTATATTTTGAAGGTAATATTATGTCCCGCTCACCTTCCATAGAATCGATTAGAGTCGTTTTACGAACTAAACATTACAGTCTAAAAACTGAAAAAGCCTACCTGCATTGGATTCGACGGTTTATTTATTTCAATGGCAAGCGCCACCCTAAAGATATAGGGGAATTAGAGGTTGAGCAGTTTTTAACTCATCTCGCCATCGAAGTTAAAGTATCACCAACCACACAAAACCAAGCCTTATGTGCTGTCATCTTTATGTATCGTCATGTGCTCGAAATGGATTTGACTAATATGTCTTTTCAGTTTGCTAAGACGCCTGTTCGTGTCCCTGAAGTGCTAAGCCATAAAGACGCGATTGCTGTTATCGATAAGTTGCAAGGTGTTCATAAAACAATTGGCATACTCATGTATGGCGGAGGTTTCCGTATATCTGAGGTGCTAAAGTTACGCTTAAAGGATTTTGACTTTGAACGAAGCACTATTTTTATCTTTCGGTCAAAAGGCCAAAAAGACCGTGTGACGCTGTTCCCTGAACTGGCGAAAGATGCCATTACCAAACAAATTAAAAAAGTTGAGAGCATTCACCAAAAGGATATCAATGAAGGGTACGGATTGACATCGCTCCCTTCTTCACTGCTTCGTAAATATGGCAAAGCCGCAACTAACTTGTCATGGCAATATGCTTTTCCTTCGACCACTCGATGTGTGCATCCCTACGATGGATATGTTTGCCGCCATCATTTGCATCAAACCGCATTTCGTAAAGCGTTGAGAAAAGCAGTTCAAGAGGCTGGCATTTTGAAGCGGGTTACATCACATACTTTTCGGCATAGCTTTGCAACTCGCTTACTTGAAACAGGGCATGATATTAGAGTGGTTCAGGAATTACTGGGGCATGATGACGTTAAAACCACCCAAATCTATACTCATGTTTTAGGTAAACATAAGTCAGGTGCGATAAGTCCGATGGATGTGAGATGAAATATCGAAGGTAATGATTTCTATGTTTTAAAAAAAATTTGAATAACGCTATGTGAATGTCCGCTTACTCAGTTTTTGATACGGTAGGTGAACATAAACCATATGACCGCAATTCGCTTCACAACGGCCAGCCAAGAATTCACTCCAAGTAATGAAACATAACTAAAACGACAGCAATTCAGTACTTAAACAAACTTGGCAATTCACCCCGCCCTTTGCGGCTCTCTGGGTATCTTATATGAATAAGCACAATCGTTGCTTATCGTAACCCTCAGAGGAACTTCTCATGACAACTCCAAATACAACAAAAATCAACATCCTAAAAATCTCAACCTGTGGCAAAGTATCCGCACCAGCCGAGCATACCCTGACCTACAACATAGGCTACGATACCACCGCCAAAACCCTACTTGTGCGTATCACCGACAATGACACCGGCGGCCTGTTCTCAAGTGAATGGGTAGCCCTAGATTATATTGTCACCACCATCGAAAAACGCCCCAGCCGCGACACAAGCTTCAACGCAAAGATATTCACTTCCTTATATAAATCCCAAAGTGCCAACAACGCCGGTTTCCTGTCCGCAGCCCTTAAAGCAGAAAACATACTCGTACCGTTCAAAGACTCTAAACGCTTGCATAATATTGGCGACTTTAAGGCCTTTATTGACAGCATGCAGCCACTGATAAAGGACAAGGTCAGCCTGCCCGATGTGGTGGCCGAGCGTGAAATGGCTAAGGCGAAAGTACG
>NZ_LSNE01000002.1:365553-377908 GCF_001565895.1 Paraglaciecola hydrolytica | reverse complement strand
AGCGACATCATCCTCTCCGTTTTCCGTTTCAGCCCACAAAAGTAAAGCTAATTTTTTATTAAGTGCTTCCATGTATATCCAGCGTATAACGCCCGGCTTTGGGGCGGACTTGTAGCCGCGCAGCGGCGGAAAGGCCGTCCCAGCCCCGAAGGGGCGACAACAGCCGTTTGTTATGCCAATTGCCAAAGCCAGTCATTGAACCACTCCTTGGGCATTTGCTCGGCCTCAAAGTCTTTGGCTCGAAGCTCTTCAAGTGTATATGTGTTTGCCAGATAGAGATCCCACTGCGTTTCCACATCCGTAAGAACAGGGAGCAATCTCTCAATTTCTGGATCGGCATCAACATCGAGATACTGACACCAGAACCTATCGCACCATTCTGCGATCTGCCTGTGCGAGTATGGGGATGCCTCTGGGTTTGCGCCCCAAGTAAGCATCTGTAGTACAGAATCTCGCGTAAACGGCATTTCTGCTGGAGCGCTTGGTTTCATGGTTCGGAGCACCTACTCACTAAGGCATAACGTTAAGTTCAACGGCAGTTTGTAAGTTGTGAATTTGTGGAATACTTTTGCGAAGCAAAACCGCAAAGGCGCGACTTACAAACTGTCCAGCGCCGAAGGCGCGTGTTGCAACGCCTTGTTAGGGCTCTATTTATTTTGGTTTTGTTTTGGTTCTGTATTGCGTATTTGCTGGTACCCAAAATGCAAAGCCGTTGTTTGAAATTTCAAGATCTTGAGAAAGATTTAGCTTTTTCAATTCTACCTTAATACCGTCTATTCCCGCTTTTGAGCGAATTATATATTTCTTAGCAAGAACGTCTCTGTAGCTACGCTCAGTACTTGCAATAACTTTTTCTTCTATTGTTTCGTTAGGAATGCCAAGAGAATAAACATGAACGTCTTGATCAATTGCAAAAGTTTTAATACGCCAAGCCTGATTAGATTCAATAAAAAATTGAACGGTATCGGCATTGTAACCGTCCGCTGGAGCTTCTACGTTTTCCGCATAACTGCCTTTAATTGTTAATACAAAAATAATAAGTACAATTTCCATGATTGCCCTAACGCCCCAAGCAGGGGAATTTATGAGCGTTTTTCAGCGAGTAAATTTCCCACTGGCTTGGCTTGTTATATTTTCGCACTGTTAACTATATGCTCCGTCCTTAAACGATAACCTTCTTCCCATGCGACTAAAACTGCAAGCAGTCCTGAGAAAAAAATGATGCCCATAGACATTGGTAAAAAAGTCACTAGCGACATCGCCCCCATACTGACACCAACAAAAGTTAGGCAAAACATCAGTATTGAAAAGATAAATACGAATAAACCGATTATCCCTGTAGCTCTAGCAATAAAAAGTAAGAATCCCAAATGCTTGCTTTGAATGTTCTTGTAAGGTTTCATCTTTCATCCTTGATGGTTAGTTTAAGGAAAATATAACGATATGAAACACAGGCGTCGCCGTTTGACGTCCTGTGATTTCGCTTGTTATGTGACAACCTGAACCTTAGTTCGGTTGTATTGATTGTTGTTTTCATCAATATAACTCAGGTTGGATAGCGATTGAAAGTGCGAAAAAATATAGCCTGATAGGGGGTGACATTACCTTAAGACGGTTGCTTGGACTGAGTGTTACAAATCACCAACTTGTACACCTGCCAAGTAACCGTCTTAAGGGGAATGAAAAGAGTATAGCCCCTGTCAAATTCCGACTTAGTTTTTCTTTTCATATGATTTAAACTTGTAATACTGTTTTAATATACAGAACCAGAAAAACCAAGTTAAATCATTGTTTTAAAAAGAAAAATCGGACTTTAATTGCTCACATAACAGTTTAATCAGCCTGTCTTCGCCGTGTTTAAACACGGGACTTGGCCGCATATTAATTTTCTCTATTTTTTACATGACTTATAAGTATTTGTATAGCTTAAGTTTTCGATGACATTCAAAAAATTATCTGGTGAAAGGCGGCGAAAGACTAAGATCTTGCAGATAGGCGGCGTTAATCATCACTACTGAATATTTACCCAGTTATTTTTATAATCCAACATCTGGCTGTCAGAGTTGATTATGTCTATTTCACTTTAGCCAGTATACGATCAAGATGATTAGCAAATTGCTGGCGGTCGGCTTGATTCATGGGTGGTGGGCCACCGGATTGTTCGCCACTGGCGCGCATGGTGTCCATAAAGTCGCGGATATTGAGGCGTTGTTTGATGTTTTCTTTGGTCATTAACTCACCTCGAGAGCTTAATACTTGACCGCCCTTGGTGATGACTTCATCGGCCAAGGGAATATCACTGGTGATCACCAAATCTAAGGGCTCTACACGTTTAACAATTTCATCATCGGCCACATCAAAACCACTGCTAACCTGTAATGAGCGGATCACCTTGGACGGTGGCGTGCGAATAAACTGATTAGCCACAAAAATGGTTTCGATTTGTTTGCGCTCAGCAGCGCGACAAATAATGTCTTTTATCACTGCCGGTATGGCGTCGGCATCAACCCATATTTTCACTCGTTACTCTCTTGATTAATGTGCTTGGCCCATTGTGCCTGTTGCTGCTCGGTCAGTAAATCAACTAAATCCTGAGGTGCCTGCCAATCTGCCTGCATAGCCAGTTTGTTGTGCATTTGTTGCAACAGTTTTGTTTGTAAGTCACTCACTTGCAACTCCAGTTCTTGCTTTTCAGCGTGAGTGATTGAATCCATGTTTGAACCATGAGTATCACTCAATTGAGCTCGTTGTTGGTCGTCAAACAAAGTAGCTTGCTTTTTTCTGCTGTGAGCTAACAAGGCGTACGTGGCAACAAGTTTATTTTGTAGCTGTTCAATTTGCGCGGTAACAAGCTGATTAAGTGCTTTCTCAGGCGCAGGAGCCATCTGGGTTGTGATTTGTTGCTCGGCCAGGGTTTGCATTTTACTTTGGGCCTTTTTAGCTTTTTGTTGCTCACTTTGTACAGCATCAAACTGTGCACTGCGCAGGACTGACATTGCTTCTTTTTCACTAGCTGCTTGATGTGCACTTTCTATTCTATTTGTATTAAATTCCTGAGACGTTGCGCTATCAGCCATAACTTGAGTTGATTGTGGGGCGCTGAATGCTTCAATTTCCGTAGGCATTGCTTCAGGATATAGCTGCTGACTTGCAGTAAAAAACTGATATTGGTTGATAAAAATCACACTAACTAACAATACAGACGCTGCAACTGATACTGGCCATTGCCATTGACGCCAATTTTTTGAGGCTCTGTTATGATGTGTAGCAGTTTGCGTACTTTTCCTAACTTCGCTGGTTTGTGGTTTAACTTGTAACCTCGCCTGTGCCAATATGCTTTGATCCACTTGGGACGAGGGCTGTTCGACTTTTAAACTTTGATATAACTCAGAGATTTTGCCTTGTTCAGGGTGCAGTTGTTCAACTTCATTTGTCATAATACTTTTCCCCCTATTACTGCTGCCCCTACTTTACGGGTGATGCACTGGCGTAAACTGTCATAAGCCTTACGTAAACGGCTTTTACAGGCTTCAAAATTGGCATCAACGATGTGAGCGATGGCATCTACACTCAGGCCTGCTTCTTCTTTCAGTAAAAAACATTCCCGTTGAACTAAGGGCAAAAAAGCGATGCAATCTTTTAGAGCTGCTTTTGCCTTGTCACTTTCAAGTATGTAAGCAGGATTACTCTGAGTGTTATGCTCTGATACTACAAACTCGGCCTCAACCCCATCGTCTGCTTTATCCTCAATCACCTTAGCCACCACTTTTAAATGCCTAACTTGATCAACTAATTTATGGCGTGCGAGGGTGTAGAACCAAGTAGTAAATTTTGCACTTGCTTGATACTGCCCAGCACTGGTAATAACTTTGCTCCAAATGTCTTGAAACAAATCTTCAGCCAAACTTTTGTCAGCTAATTGGCGCAAAAAATAACGATATAAACCGCCCTTATGGCGCAGATAAAGTTGTTCAAATGCGGCAAAATCGCCCTGTGCATATTGCAGCATCAGGGCTTCATCGCTGAGTAACGTAATGTCAATTTTAGTGGCTAGCATTTAATCCCAAAAGTTTGATCTTGCCTTGCAGTATGAGCGGCTGAACAACACTGTTGGCAATCAATTCTGGCTTTTGTAAGACTTCAGTTTGATTGTTTACTTGCAGACTGTCTGCGCTTTTTACTAACTGGATAAACTCTGCGCGGTAACCAAAGTCGTCACTGCCTTTGGCCTGCTGAGCAATGTTTACCAATTGTGCATAATCCATATCTTGTAAATAATGACTTTGTTTAAGTTTATGGGCAAAGCCTAACACAGCGCTGGCAAAGCGAAAATCGTCAGATTGACTATTAAAATCAGTTATTTGCTGTTTTTGAATAGTTTGTGTGACTAACAAACTCGTTTCGCTATCAATGGGTTTATAACGTAGTTTAACCAAAGCCAGTTCATTGGCTAAGTTGTGCTTATCATCCATGTTGCGAGTGGCTGCTTGAGCCCCGTAACGTAAAGGGTCAAGATAGAGATTGTTACTGTCAGTCAGGCTGATTTCATAAAAAGCAGTTACCGTGTGCCCCGCACCAATTTCACCGGCATCCACTTTATCATTGTTAAAATCTTCTTGATTAAGTTTGCGGTTTTCATAACCCACTAAACGGTATTCGGCCACCGTCGCAGGGTTAAATTCCACCTGAATTTTTACGTCTTTGGCAATGGTCAAAAGGGTTGAACTGAGTTCGTCCACTAGCACTTTACGTGCTTCATGGATAGTATCGATATAGACGTAATTACCATTGCCAGCATCGGCGAGTTGTTCCATCAAGTGATCGTTATAGTTGCCTTGACCAAAACCTAAGGTAGTGAGGGCGATGCCTTTTTCTTTTTTACGTTTAATCAATTCAATTAGCTGTTTATGATCCGTTTGCCCAACATTAAAATCACCGTCGGTAGCCAATAAAACGCGATTTACCCCTCCTTTAATAAAAGCTTGTTCAGCCATGTTGTAGGCCAATTCGATACCTGCTTGGCCGTTAGTTGAGCCACCTGCTTTAAGTTGCATTAAAGCCTGCTCAATTTTAGCTCGATTGTTGCCTTTAGTTGGCTCTAACACCACACCTGAAGCACCGGCGTATACCACGATAGAAACCGTATCTTTGGACGATAACTGCTGTGTCAACATATTGAGCGAGCGAATTAACAAGGGTAGTTTATTGGCTTGATCCATAGAACCCGATACATCTAGTAAAAACACTAAGTTCGAACCCAGTGTTTGATCAATCTCTGGCGTATAGCCTTTTAAGGCTATACGTACTAGGTGTTTATCTTTATTCCAAGGGGATACCGCCACATCGGTATTAATGCTAAAAGGTTGAGTATCCAGTTTGGGCAGTGGGTAGTGATAGTCAAAATAATTGATAAATTCTTCTACACGCACTGCATCGGCAGGCGGCAATACGCCCTGATTAAGCATACGTCTGACATTGGTATAACTTCCAGTGTCTACGTCAATAGAAAAGGTTGAAACCGGCTCGTTGCAAACCGCTTTTACGCCATTTTCAGTCAGGTGCTGATAGTTCTCGGTATTTTGTTGGGGTGGTGCTGGCATGGCAAAGTTTTGCATCTGCATGCCTGAGGCCATCACTTTCATTCGAGTCTGAGCGCTTTGCATTGCATCGGCTTGCAGCATTTTATGCTTTTCTGCTCTGATTAACTCAAGCTCCACGGGAGCTGTTGGGCGTGACAATACGATAATGTCTTGTTCTTGCTCAGTTTGTGCCTCACGTTTTATATCTGAGCTACAGGCGGTGCCTAAAAGTGAAAACACGGTTAACGCAATAAGACTGCGGCGAAAACCGTAAATTGATTGTGCTGGGGCTGAAGTAGATTGAGCTAATTTTTGATTTTGCATGATGAAGCCTTATTTTTGTGTTGGATTAAGTCAGTTGGAATAAATTGAATACATTAAACTTCTTACCTCACTATCAACGTGGCACTTTGCAAAAAGGGTTTTTTATTTTTGTTTTTTTGTTTTTTTGTTTTTCTTTTCTCCTTTTTTAAACATCTAACGATTTAAACCAAGTTCTGGTCAATTTCACTAAAACCTTTGGCTATCATCAGCGTAAATTCACCACAAAACACAATAAGCCATTGTTTTAATTAACATTTAATTCTATGGCACGGTCAATGCAGATTCGTTATTGATAATAATATTTAGCTTAATTTTGTAACTCACTTAGTCAAATTAAGCACCACATCAGGAGACTTTTAATGGAACCACGTAAATTTAAACCTAGCCTCAGCGCACTGGCTATTTGTGCAATACTTGTTTCAAGTAGTGTATTAACCGCCTGTGGTGACGCCGAAGCCATAGTAGATGCCGAGAAAAAAGAGGTCGTGATTGCGGTTCCAGTAGAAGTCGCCACACTCGGGCACGGTAGTATTTCAGCTAACTACGCCACCACCGCCGTACTTGAAGCTAAAGAAGAAGCCTTTGTTGTACCCAGAGCCTCGGGCATTATTGAAGAAATATTTGTCGAAGAAGGTGACTATGTTGAAAAAGGTCAAGTCCTCGCTCAAATCGAACCTCAGCGTTACCACCTTAATTTAGATCGCGCCAAAGCCGATTTAGTGGGTATCGAAAAAGAACTTGCTAAAATCAACAAGGTCTATTCGCAAAAACTGGTGAGCGACGATACCTTTGACAAACTCAACGCCCAATATCAAAGTGCCAAAGCCACGTTAGCTTTGGCGGAGTTAGATCTAAAAGAAGCCACCATTACCGCACCTATTGCTGGTTTTATCGCTGAACGTAATGCCAAAGTGGGTAACTTAACCGAGTCATTTCAACGGGCCAGAATGTTTCATATCGTCCAGCAACAAGAGTTATACGGCATTGTCTATTTACCCGAAAAAGAACTGGCTCGAGTGCACAAAGAACAAAAAGCCACACTCGACTTAACCGCTTTTGGCGAAAAACCCGTTGATGCGCTGATCGAAAGAATAAGCCCAGTAATCGATCCCAAAACCGGTACCTTTAAAGTGACTTTGCGTGTGCCTAATCACGACCATCTATTAAAAGCCGGTATGTTTGCTCAAGTAAAACTCAACTACGACACCCGCGATAATGTGATTTTGCTACCCCGCAAAGCCCTACTCGCCATTGATAACAGCGTGAATGTATTTGTAGTTAAAGACGGTATAGCCACCAAAACTCCTATTCAAGTGGGTTATCAAGAAGGTGAGTTCGTTGAAGTCATCAGTGGTTTAGTGGGTAACGAACAAGTGGTCATCACTGGCCATCATAACTTACGTGATAAAGCGCCTATTGAAGTGGTTAATAACGACGCGTTGGACATTGACAACAAACACAACGACGAAGCGAGCAAAACGCCTGCTCAATTAGCCAAAAGCTAAGGAACAGCCACATGAATATCGTTGATATTGCGGTTAAACGCCCGGTCACAGTGTGGATGTTTACCTTAGCCATCATTCTATTTGGCATGGTATCTCTGTCACGTTTAGCCCTGAATTTATTACCAGAATTATCTTACCCTACCCTCACTATCCGCACAGACTATGTGGGAGCGGCACCAGCCGAAGTTGAACAGTTAGTATCAAAACCCATTGAAGAAAGCATAGGTGTGGTGAAAGGGGTACGTACGGTAACCTCAACCTCTAAAGCCGCTCAGTCAGACGTATTATTAGAGTTTGAATGGGGTACTGACATGGACTTAGCCAGTTTGGAGGTCAGAGAAAAACTCGACACCCTACAACTGCCACTAGACATCAAAAAACCTGTATTACTGCGTTTTAATCCAAGTCTTGATCCCATTATGCGTTTTGGTTTTGTAGGCATTAATGCGCCAGTAGAACAAATCGCTAAGCAAACAGAGCAAGATAAAACTAATACAGCAATTGCGCCCATTGAAACTGTCACCCTAGATGCTGAAGGCATTAAAGCCCTACGTTTATACGCTGAAGAGCAAGTTAAACGCCAGTTAGAATCTGTTGCTGGGGTTGCCTCAGTTAAAGTGGGAGGTGGTTTAGAAAATGAGATCCAGGTACTAATTGATCAAGATAAAACCAGCCAGCTCAACATCAGCGCCAACGATATTATCAAACGGTTAAAAGAGGAAAACGTCAATACCGCCGGTGGACGAGTTGAAGATGGCTCCCAAGAATTTTTAGTACGCAGCCTCAATCAATTTCAAACCTTAGACGATATGCGCAATTTATTTATTGCCAACCGCGAAGGCAAAAACATTCGTTTGGGTGATGTAGCAGTCGTATTGGATGCCTATAAAGAACGCACCTCCATGAACCGTTTTGGTGGTTTTGAAGGGGTTGAAATTGCTATTTATAAAGAAGGTGATGCCAATACTGTAGAAGTTGCCAAAAACATCAACTTACGCATCAGCCAATTACAAGATGAGATCCCCAAACACTATCAATTGCAGCTGGTTTACGATCAAAGTCGTTTTATTGCCAGTGCCATCGATGAAGTTAAATCTGCGGCCATTATTGGCGGCCTACTTGCCATGTTTGTTTTATATCTATTTTTGAAAAACATCTGGCCTACGCTGATCATTTCTATCTCCATCCCTGTATCAATTATTGCCACCTTTAACTTGATGTATGGCAACGATATCAGCCTGAACATCATGAGTTTAGGGGGGATAGCCCTGGCCATTGGTTTGCTGGTAGATAACAGCATTGTGGTGCTCGAAAATATCGACCGTCATAAAAAACAAACCAAAGACTTTAAACTCGCTGCGGCTTTGGGCACTAAAGAAGTATCCATGGCCATTGTTGCCTCAACACTAACCACTATGGCGGTGTTTTTCCCCTTAGTGTTTGTTGAAGGTATAGCGGGTCAGTTATTTGCTGACCAAGCCTTAACCGTGACTTTTGCCTTAGGCGCCTCGCTGTTAGTAGCCTTGAGCTTGATCCCCATGCTGGCAGCCCGTGAGAAATCCGCTGATGCCACGCCAGAATCTCCCCTTGATCTTGGTCCCGCTACCGAACGCAGTCTGCCAAGCAGCAAGTTAGGTTGGGCCTTGTATTATTTAGTGTGGCCGCTACGTATGTTACTTAAAGTGGTGTTTTATTATCTGCCACTTGCCATATCCAGTGTTGTCATCACCCTATTCCGTTTGATTAGTAAAGCATTGAGTTACTTACTTAAACCTGTGTTGTGGGTATTTGATCTTAGCTTTAATGTGCTTGAAGCTGCCTATGTCTTAGCCCTCGCTTTAGCGCTCAAAACCCGTTTAGTAGTATTAGCCGCGGTGATTATTATCGCTGGTGCCTCTGCTCTGTTATTACCTAAGCTTGGCATGGAATTAATCCCCGATATGGCGCAAGGAGAATTTTACGTTGAAATTACCCTACCCAGTGGTTCACAACTTGAATCTACCGATCACGTTATTGCCGAACTAGGCAGATATACCGAGACCTTGCCTAACGTAAGCCGCACATATGCATTAGCTGGTAGTGGCAGTTTAATGAATGCGTCGGCCAGTCAAGGCGGCGAATACTGGGGTAAACTCAACGTGGTGATGACTCCAGGTAGCGACTCGCAAACTAGCCAGCAGGTAATGGATCTTATGCGCGGCTTTTTATCCCAACAAGCTGGTGTGCAAAGTAAATTTGGTCAACCTGCTTTATTTACCATGGCCACACCTTTAGAGGTTGAGATCAGTGGTTACGATCTTGATGAGCTGATGTTGTATAGCCAAAAGCTGCAAAATAGTCTGAATAACGACAGCCGTTTCACCGATGTCAAATCCAGTTTGCAAAGTGGTAATCCCGAGCTGAAAATTACCTTTAATCATGCAAAGTTAGGTCAGTTAGGTTTAAACGCTGCCGATGTGGCTAAGTTAGTTGCGGTACAAATTGGTGGTGAAGTAGCCAGTAAGTTCAGTATTTTAGACCGCAAAGTGGATATTTTAGTGCGTACTCAACATCAACAACGAGATTCGGTCTCTGATATTGGCCAGATTATCGTTAACCCAGGCGCCGACCAAGCCATCCCTTTAAACGCTGTAGCAGACATTATGATGTCGGTGGGCCCCAGCGAAATCACCCGTGTAGGCCAACAACGAGTCGCGTTATTAACCATGAATTTAAACCATGGTGACTTAAACGACGCGGTTATTGAGGCCAAAAAGCACATAAAAACACTTAAACTACCATTGAACATGCAAGCGCGAGTTACGGGCCAAAGTGAAGAAATGGAAAACAGTTTCACCTCGCTTAAATTTGCCTTAGCACTGGCGATATTTTTGGTCTATTTGGTGATGGCTTCGCAGTTTGAATCATTGTTACACCCCCTACTTATCCTGTTTACCGTGCCATTAGCCTGTGCAGGCTCTATTTATGGTTTGTATATCACTTCAACCAATATCAGTGTGGTGGTGTTTATTGGATTGATTATGTTGGCCGGTATCGTGGTGAATAACGCCATTGTGTTGATTGACCGTATTAATCAGTTACGCGCTGAAGGCTTAGAAAAAGCTGAGGCGATTATGGCTTCCGCCCAAAGCCGTTTGCGCCCCATATTGATGACCACCCTAACCACGTCTTTAGGTTTATTACCCATGGCGATTGGCTTAGGTGAAGGCTCAGAAATACGGGCCCCCATGGCTATTACGGTGATCTTTGGTTTGTCTTTTGCCACTCTACTAACTTTGTTTTTTATCCCAGTGATTTACAGTTTGTTTGATCGCAAACATTTTATTGCCGCTCCAATCGTCAACGCTTCAGTAGTAAACAACACTCGAGCAAATGGGGAGACAGTTCATGGATAAGTTTGAAAGTGCAGGCTCGGCCTTAGCGGATTTTGCCATTCGTCGGCCGGTGACCGTGTGTATGTTCTTTTTTTCCATGTTGGCCTTTGGGCTGTTATCCAGCCAATTGTTGCCCTTGGAGAAATTCCCCAGCATCGACATTCCGGAAATTGCCATTCAAGTTCCTTATCAGGATGCAACACCGGCCGAAGTGGAAAAAATGATCACCCGTCCGGTGGAAGAAGCCTTAGCGACCATGTCGGGTATCAAACGTTTACGCTCAAACTCCACCGAAAATGGTGCGGAGATCCAACTTGAGTTTGCCTGGGATGACAACCTTAAAGCTAAAGGCATAGAGGCTCGTGAAAAAATCGATGCTATCCGCAACTTACTACCTACTGATGTTGAGCGAATCTTGGTCTATCAGTTTAATACCAGTGATATGCCGATATTTTCGTTGCGGGTATCCAGCGAGCGAGACTTATCGAGTGCCTACGACTTACTCGATCGCAATTTAAAAATGCCCATCGAACGGGTGGCCGGAGTGTCTAAGGTTGAGCTTTATGGGGTCACCAAAAAACAAGTATCCATACGCCTTGATTCAGAACTGATGTCGGCTCTGCAAGTGAGCACCAATGAATTGGCCGCAACCTTGCGTAAAGTCAATTTTTCGATGAGTGCCGG
Source organism: Paraglaciecola hydrolytica (assembly GCF_001565895.1). Lineage (GTDB taxonomy): Bacteria > Pseudomonadota > Gammaproteobacteria > Enterobacterales > Alteromonadaceae > Paraglaciecola > Paraglaciecola hydrolytica. Next base: position 366,442 of record NZ_LSNE01000002.1, on the reverse strand, counting down.
ACATTTTATCGACCAAGACTATGGCCAAAAAATCATGGTTAACCCACAAGGTGAATTTAAGGAGCTCGACGAAATTCGCGACTTAGTGATTAAACCCAATGTCAGATTAAGTGATATTGCCGAGATCAAATTTGAAACACCAAAACGTACCGAAGGTCGCCATTTAGACCAATCCTATGCTGTGGGTTTTAATATTTACCGTGAATCAAACAGCAATATGGTGGAAGTCGCCGACCGTGTTATGGCAGTGATCAACGATGCCAACGAAAACCCCGCCTTTAACGGTATTAACCTGTACATCATGGAAAACGAGGCAGAAAGTGTTACCTCGTCGCTATCTGATTTACTTAGCGCGGGTTTGCTCGGTTCATTGTTATCCTTGTTAGTGCTCTATGCTTTTTTACGTAATATCACCAGCACCTTGTTAGTGGTGCTGTCAGTGCCCTTTTCTATCTGCATCACTTTAGGCTGTATGTATTTTATGGGTTACTCCATCAACATATTGTCGATGATGGGATTGATGCTGGCAGTGGGTATGTTGGTCGACAATGCCGTGGTTGTTACCGAAAGTATCAGCCAAGAAAAAGAACATAATCCTGATGCCATCGCTGCCACTAAAGCCGGTGTAGGTAAAGTGAGCCTAGCTGTGATTGCCGGTACGGTAACCACGGCAATTGTATTTTTACCCAATATCGTTGGGGCTAAAGTCAATGTCACTATCTTTTTAGAGCATGTGGCCATCGCCATATGTATTTCGTTGTTTGCCTCCTTGTTGATTTCGCAAACCTTGATCCCCCTGCTTTCCACCAAGATAAAGTCTACACCAGTCGCAAAGGCCAATGCACAGCAACAACAAAATGGCAAAATAGCGCGTTTTTATGAGCGAGTA
>NZ_LSNE01000002.1:361694-365412 GCF_001565895.1 Paraglaciecola hydrolytica | reverse complement strand
GCTGGTCTCTGCGCCATCAAGGTAAGACTTGTTTAATCGCTATTGCTATCTTGCTCAGCACGGCGTTTCCCATGGGTTATGTGACCAATGATGATGATGGCAACAATGATCAAAATCGAGTATGGATGAACTACGATATTCAAAGCAGTTATAGCCTTGAAGAAGTCGAAAAAACCGTGGCAAAAATGGAGAAATATCTCTATGCCAATCAAGAAAAATTCTACATTAAACAGGTATATAGTTACTACACTGCGGGTTTTGCGGTATCGGGCATTACTCTCATTGATGACTTACCGGTAAAACAGTCCGAAGTAAAAAAGCTAATTAGCGATAGCATGCCTAAATTTGCCCGTGCGCGCCCATCGTTTCAGTGGGAACAAGGAAATGGTGGGGGTATTCAGTTGACCTTGTTGGGTGATTCTTCCGAAGCCTTAAGTCAAATGGCCAAACAAATAGTACCGGTGATTGCCAATATCGAAGGTTTGTCTGACGTTAAAACCAATAACGAGGGGCAAAAAGAAGAACTGCAAATTATAGTGGATAGACAAAAAGCCTTTCGTTTTGGCCTTAATAGCAACGACATTGCCACAGTGGTCGCCACCGCATTACGCGGTAATAACCTACGCACCTTTAGAAATGGCGATAGTGGCGAAGTGGCTATCCGCGTGATGTTTGATGAAACGCTACAAGGCTCCATCGATGCGCTGAAAAACCTCACGATTAAACGTGATGCGGCACAAAATGTCACTCTGGATATGGTGGCGACATTGACGATCAAACCTCGTTTGGCGCAAATTCAACGTAGTTATCGCCAAACGTCGCTCACTATTGGCGCTAACCTCAACGATGACATCACCATCGAACAAGCCAAAAAAAGTATTAGCGCGGTAATGGACTACATTCAGTTACCCAGTGGTTATGCGTGGACCTTTGATGGCAGCATTACCCGCCAAAATCTAAATGAAGATGCCATGCAAACCAACATGTTGTTAGCGGTTTGTATGATCTACATCGTGATGGCGGCCTTGTTTGAATCCTTGTTGTTACCCACTGCGGTCATTACTTCGCTGCTGTTTTCCATGACTGGGGTATTTTGGGCGCTGTTTTTTGCCGGCATGCCCATGTCGATTATGAGCATGATTGGGATGTTAATCTTAATGGGTATAGTGGTGAATAACGGCATAGTACTGGTAGATAGGATTAATCAGCTGGTCAATCTCGGTTATGCTGTGCAACAAGCCATCATTGAAGCCTGTTTAACCAGGGTTAGGCCCATACTAATGACAGTCGCTACTACCGTGCTGGGTTTGGTGCCATTGGCCATGGGCACCACCAGAATTGGAGGTGACGGCCCGCCCTACTCACCTATGGCCATATCCATCATCGGCGGATTGATCTTTTCAACACTAACCAGTTTAGTCTTGGTGCCACTGGCTTATCTGTTACTACTAAAACTCAGATATAAGACTCGGCAAATGATTCAAAACAGTAAACAATTAGTCAGTCGCTTAGTAAAAATCTAAGCCTTGTTCTCGTTAAAAATGGCCTCGGCAAATTGTGCATCGAGGCCGTTTAGTTTAGTCTAGCGCCAAATTTATTGGCGTCAGACTAGGACTACTATGATTAAACACGATCCCAACCCACTTTATGTTGCAAATCCAACACGTTACGAAAATATAAGCTATCGTCGCTGTGGTAAAAGTGGTTTAAGACTGCCGCCCTTATCACTTGGTTTATGGCAAAATTTTGGTGCTGTGGATTCATTGCAAAATGCCACTAATATGCTGCACAAAGCCTTTGATTTAGGTATTACTCATTTTGACTTAGCCAATAATTACGGCCCTCCTTTTGGCTCGGCTGAAAGCACTTTTGGTCAGGTGATGGCCACTAGTTTAAAACCCTATCGGGATGAATTATTGATCTCCAGTAAAGCAGGCTATGACATGTGGGCCGGCCCTTATGGTATTGGTGGTTCACGTAAATATTTAGTCTCTAGCTGTGATCAAAGCTTAAAACGCACTGGCTTGGAATATTTCGATATTTTCTATTCTCACTGCATGGATCCTGAAACTCCCATTGAAGAAACCATGCAAGCGCTAGATTATATAGTGCGCTCAGGCCGTGCTTTGTATGTGGGCATTTCTAACTATTCACCCGAGCAAACCAGCAAAGCCATCGCCATTCTTAAAGATTTGGGCACCCCCTTATTGATCCATCAACCCCGATACAACATGTTTGATCGCTGGATTGAAGATGGTTTATGTGACGTATTACTTAAAGAAGGGGTTGGCTCAGTGGTCTTTTCACCACTGGCGCAAGGCTTTTTAACCGATAAATATCTTGGTGGTATTCCACAAGGTTCTCGAGCCTCACGCTCTGAGCAAATCTATTTAAATGCTGAACATCTCACGCAAGATAAAATAGCTAAGGTGCAAAAACTCAATGAAATCGCTAAGTTACGTGGCCAGTCCTTGGCACAAATGGCCTTAGCCTGGGTATTAAACAATCCGGCGGTAACCAGCTCTATCATTGGCGCCAGTAAAGTTAGTCAAATTGAAGATTGTGTGAAGGCTTTAGATAATCTTGAATTTAGTCAGGATGAACTTAGCCAAATAAGAAAAATCATTGAATAAAAGTACTGCCACTGCCCATATCGGCTTAGTTAATCCCAAAAGCCCAGAAAATATGGGCAGCGTTTTGCGCGCTGCGGGTTGTTATCAGGTAAGTTCGATTTATTACACCGGCACTCGCTATGATAGAGCTCGTCACTTTGTTACCGATACTAAAAACCGCTACTTAAATATAACGCCGACTCATGTCGACGATCTCATCGCCATAGCCAAACATCAAGGACTTAAAACCGTGGTTGTTGAGTTGGTGGTTGGTGCTATCCCCTTGCCCGATTATGATCATCCACCACAGGCTCTGTATATATTTGGCCCGGAAGATGGCAGCATAGATCAAAACATCATTAACCAATGTGATGACATAGTTTACATACCCACCATAGGCTGCATGAATCTAGCGGCAACAGTGAATGTATTACTTTATGATCGAATGGCTAAACAACCCAATATCGAATTTGGCGATGACTTAATTATCGCCAGTCGTGATACGAACAATCGCACTAAAAGTCCTTGATGCAGCAGCCCAACCGGCACTAAACATGGCCTGCGGCCACTAAGATTATGCTCTACGCACACTTTATCGCTGCACTACACTAATTCCATTACGTTTATGATATGGCGTCTCGATAACTGCTCCTCGGCTCTGGTATCCTGCTTCGCTCTACCTTCCAACATCCTTGTTGGTCGCTTGACATGCTTGTCACTCTTTCTCCAAATAGTTGAGAAAGAGTAACCAGCAAGAAGCAGGCTCCAACCAACTTACTGATCCAATTTTATCAGCACCTTGTTGTTCAAACAGGCGTGAGTTTACGTCCCTATAAACGGCACGCCTTGTCCTAACGTCCTGTGAGGACATTTGGCAAGGCACAATTGGCTAAACTGCTCTGAACTAAAGGACAGCCAAGCCTCATTTGGAGCTGTCCTTTTTTTGTTCAAATTATTTTGAATTTAATTTTCAATTGTTACAGGAGTTTTTTTTGTACGCACAGATGTTGTATGAATATCCAACAGTATTCCATTGAAGTACACAAAAGTGATAGTAACTGTCACTATCTCAGTTGGTGTTACATAGCTATTAACTAAAGTACTAG
>NZ_LSNE01000002.1:332210-361563 GCF_001565895.1 Paraglaciecola hydrolytica | reverse complement strand
GCAAGCGCCGGCATAGCAAGGGGGAGCTGGAGCTTCTGAGTTGGAGCTGTATACATTATTACTATATTTACTTTGGCCGCTGTTAGGTATAACTAATTTTGCTGAACGATCTAAATCAAAAGTATGAGAGGTGAGTATGTCACTTTCGTTTTTCCAAACAACGAGAGTGGCTTTTTCTAATATTTTATTGTGGAAAACTTTAGTGCAAACGCTTGATTCGCATAATGGCAGATTTTGCTCTTCCGCCTGTAGGCTAGGAAAATAAATTAAGCTAAATAGAATAATAGAAAATTTATAAAAATGATTTTTCATCGTTAACGTCCTTATTGTTGTCAGCATGATTGCTTTTTTCAGAATATCTCCGGTAATTTTTTTGCAATATGTTATAGCAAAACAAGGTAATTATTCCTCCCTTTAATTAAGGGACTTATAAAGCTTATCGAGACCCATCATAAAATTTTAAGGTCGCAGAAAGCTAGCTCTTCCGCTCGACACCAACTTGCCCGATTTCGAGTTCAACTTGTCAAATGACCAGACAGAATGTCAGGGCAAGGCGCGGTGAGCTCAGGAACGCGCTCTCCTCGCTGGTTTGATCAACAAGTTGGGCTTAAATTGGAATAGTAAGCTGATTGGAGAGCGGGCCTTTTTGCGGCTGTTGGGAAAAAGTATGGTTGGGCGGCACGGACGCCGTCTGAAAAACGCAATGAATTGCGGTGTGCGCATCACATAATCTTTGTCGCAAAGTGATAAGTGAGCGCAGCGCATACCCTTTCACGTAACGACTTCGCCGCTTAGGATTGGGCGTTTAACTTGGGATAAGAGCCTAGTACTTTGACTTTACAGTTAACTTTGATCTCGGCCAGTGCTAAGGCAATAACCTTATCTTCAATATGACCATCAAAATCGATAAAGAAATGGTATTTACCAAAGGTTTGGCGGGTTGGGCGCGACATAATTGAGGTTAGGTTAATTTTACGACTGGAGAACGACAGCAGTACTTCACCCAAAAATCCTGGATGGTCGTTTTCGTCCATCACTATCACACTGGTTTTGTAATCTGTGTTAGCTTGTTTGGCAGCTAAGGTATGGTCTTTGGAAAACACTAAAAAACGGGTTTCGTTATTTTTGTAGTCGTTGATATCTTCCAATACCAATGGGAAATCACCAAACTGCACGGCATTTGAGGGTACTATGGCGGCATAGTTACCCTGCCCTTGTTGCACATGTACCAGCGATTCAATATTGCTTTCGGTGCTTTCGACTTCGACATTGTGTAGTGAGCCAATAAATTCCGAACATTGGCCTTTGGCGACAAACTGCACAAATAGGTGTTTAATGTCCTGTTTTAGCCTTGAATTACTGACTAAGGAGAAACGGATAGGTAACCTAATCTCAGCCATGATGAATAAGTCGGCATCCAGTAGATGGTCGAGCACCAGTGAGATAAACCCTTCAGAAAAGTTTTCTACCGGTAATATGCCAATTTCACAACTATGACCCACTGCATTCAACGCCAGTTTAATTGAATCAAAATATTCAATTTCGTGGCTCAGATTTTGCGCGGCAATATATTTTTGGCTGGCAGTATCTGAAAAGGTGCCCTTGGGGCCTAAAGTGGCAATTTTTTTCATGTCGTGAGCTAAGTATCCAAGAATAAAAACGCGGGGGAATTTACCTTATTTGTTGCGTGAAAGAAATCGCACAGCGGCTTAAAGCTTGTATTTCAAGCATTTATCTGTGTTTTCTGGCTATTTTTTAACGATAGCGGTTATGCGTAACGGTTTTTCAGTAAAAACAAGTTCATGGGACATCGTCTTCAACCACTCATTGTTTAAACTAATTTCATTACCAGCAATGACGACTCCAGCCTGTTTACTAACTATTTGTGGAGGCTGAGAAAATACCAATTTCAGACCGTTTGTAGTGGGCATCAAAAATGCTAAAAAACTCCCCATATCAGCAAAAAATTCTTGGTATTGAGCATTCAGCAAGGCTAAATCTGCCACGCTATAAGTAGAATTTAGATACTCCGCTTTTGTTTCTAACTGCACCGACATATCACACTGGTTATTGGGCTCTGTAAGCTCAATTGATACAACAGCCTTAGCCATATTTAAGGCTTTTTCAGTAGGTAGAGTAAAACGATAGTCACTATTTATCTCTATAGGTAAGGTGACTTTTTGGGTGACAAGTTGTGCTTTATTGATTTGGCACAGTTTAGCTTCTTGGACTTTTTTAAAACCAAAAGAAAACTGTAAAGCGCTGAGATCTTCTTTATCAATTTTTTTTAAATGATTATAGAAACTCGAGTATTCAAGCTCTAACTGGCCAGCGTAAGCAGCCTGAACCAATACTGCCTGCCCTAATATAGCGAAAAATAATAATGACTTCATGCATTCAAATTCATATGTTTACGGTTTACTCGGATCATGCTTAATATCTCATCAATGTATTCTTGCCCACGAATAGAATAGCTCTGTAAGCCCTGAGCCAAAGCTTCAGCGGTAATCGGACGGTTTTTAGCTCTAAGGTTAGCTCTAATATCGCGCAAGTCAGCATAGGCATAATGACGATTTAAATTACGTATATAGGTATTCACTGCGTGGGACAAATTTCGAAATTTAGCAACTTCGTGCACTTCATCATCGTTACGTTCATTAGGTACAAAACCACAGCCCTTTCTGAAACACCATAATCCAAAAAAATTGTAACCATCTTGCGCAAATCGCGAAGTCCCCCAAGCCGATTCATTGGCCGCTTGCACTAAAATTAAGGCAGGTGGAATGATATCTACTCGTCTGGTCAATTCACGTAATAAAGCATGAGTTGATTCTTCATCCACCAGTTGATACTTTTTTGCTAACCTATCCAATATGTCGCGATGTTTTGGGGTTAAAACTGGCGTTTGTGAATACTGGCTTGAGAGGGCCAATACTATCTCACGCTCACGTAAGACTATACTGTTTTGGCGCCTAATCTCAGGCAATAAATAGGCAAAAAATTTCTTTTTCTTTTCTGTTATATCCGCGATTTCGCCGAAACTTGGCACAACTTTACTCGCGTATTCAAGGGGCGGAATATCCATATGTTCCAAACTGATAATGTCATCAGTCTGCTCATCATCATCAATTGTACTTTGTTCAAACTTTAGGGTAAGTAATACAAATGCAGCGATAAAACCTAATAGAACAAGCAGACTAAATCTTATACGTTTAGGTTTATCTTTACTTTTATACCCAGCTTTTTGCTCAACCTTAGATTTATTCTGTTTATGCTCAGCTTTATGTTTATTGTGTTTGTGCTTGGGTTTAGGCTCGGTTTTATGCTTAGTGTGTTTATGCCCAGCCTTATGCTCGACCTTAGGTTTACTCTGTTTATGCTCAGCTTTATGTTTGCTGTGCTTGTGGTCATCATGCATGAAAGATAGAGTCTCGCTGATTGTGTTGACCGTCTGCTGCTACCAATACCACTTTTATGCCAAATAGTTCGCGGTATAACACGCCTTTAAAATTAAAATAGAAAGGGATTATCCAGATATAGGCAAATCCAAATGTAAACATGCCCAGCACAAATAGAATACAAATAGCCACATAAAACACACTGAGTTGTGACCAGTAGCGATTAAATACCTTGAGCGATTGCAAAATAGCTTGGCTGGGTGGCAATTGTTTTTCAATGTATAACATCATGGAAAAGCCGGTGGCTAGTCCCAAATAAATCCCCGGTAATAAAAACAAAGCAAAACCCAGATCCACTAAAACAGACACTAACAAAGCTAATAAAATGACCAAAGCTGAGTTGATAACCTTCTTTAATACTAAGGAAAAGCTCGGCTTTTCGCCCACACTATGAGAAATGCCTATCATCAACATGGCCGCAACAAAGGGGGCGGTTAAGATGGTTAGGCAAATTTGCATAATTAAACGAGTTTTAGGTGGAGCTGTAGCCCAATCTTCAATACCAAAAAGTTGCTGCATGCCAGAAACCAGTAGTAAACCCAACAAAACTATAATCATGGCTCCTTGTAACAAACCACCTTTCCCCGATTGTGTCAGTGCCCACGCCTCTTTTGCCAGTGCGCGTAAGTCAAGCTTGACCTTACCTTGCAGGCTTGCTTCAACACTACCACCTAGTGTATGAAATTCGTCTTGTTTCACTTTATCTTCTTTCAAGCAATAACCTTAATTGGATCCAAACTTTTCATCTTTGTCATATGCGGGTAAATCACTCTGGGATCGCCAATTTGACTGCTAATAAAATCAATATCGCGCCCATAAAACGATCAAACCAATAACCTTTACTTTGTAAAAACACTCGCACCTTTGTTGAGCTTAAGCAGTACGACAAAATACAAAACCATAAAGCAGTAGCGGCAGCCAAATAAAGTCCATATAACAGTTTTATACTGTTAGGGGTTTGTGCTGAAACTGCTACGGCAAACACCGACAAAAAAAACAAAGTGGCTTTAGGATTAAGTCCGTTAGTTAAAAATCCGACCCAGAAGGCTTTTTTATCGCTGACAGTATTGCTGGCAGCGGAATCAGGATTAAGATCAACAGCTTGGTTGGGTTTACTGCGTATCGCCCCCCATCCTAGGTACAACAAATACGCTGCGGCAGCATAACTCAACACCTGAAATAGACCGGGCGTAGTTTGGATCAACAAACCTATTCCCAACAAAGAATAAGCTACGTGTACAAGTATACCTAAGCCAATACCAATACTGGTAATCATCGCCGCACGGCGACCAAAACTGACACTATGTTTAAGTACTACCGCAAAATCAGGTCCTGGGCTGGCTACCGCTAATAGATGTACTCCAGCAATAGTTAAGAATTCCATACTGTACTGGGATAAATTTTCGAACATCACGGACTCTACAAGCATTTAGATTTTAAAAAAGGCGCTACTATAACACTAGCTTGGCCATAATGGTGCCTAGTTAGTGGTATGACTCGTTATTACTTATGTATGAAGGCAGCGCTATTTACTCTGGTAAACCATCAGCATGTTTCGCGGGTTTCACCCCACAGCCTTTTAATACTATGGTGGTGATGGAGTTAACAATAGCCTCAAAGCTTTGTTCATCCATGGTTTGTTTATCCAAAGCAGCCAGGACTTGCACACTAAAATCGGCATAATGTTGAGTCGCCCCCCAAATTAAAAACAACAGATGGTGAGGGTTGATATCATCTATTAAGCCTTGTTTAATCCAAAATTGAATAACATCAACCTTGGTTTGCACCCACACTTTAAAGTCGCTCGACAGATAATCATTTAATATAGGTGCTCCATGAATTATCTCACTTGCAAAAATGCGAGATGCATCAGGATCATCACGGGAATACATCACTTTTGAGCGAATATAACTGGACAATGCAGTATGTGGATCATCTTCGATATTGAGTGAATCAAATTTTGAATTCCAAATGCTAATAATGCTGCTGAGTAACTCTTGGTACAACTCCAACTTGTTGGCAAAATAATAATGAATATTAGCCCGAGGGATATTGGCACGTTCAGCAATGCGTTTGATGGATGCACCTTTAAAACCGAAGGTAACAAACTCTTTTTTGGCTGCATCAAGAATGAGAGCTTTATTCTTTTTACGAATATCGCCACCCTCTATCTTTTTTTCTAGCATAATAATCTTTGCCATTACATGGCTAAACTTTTTTTCAGTTCGTTCCGCTTTTTATGTAACAAAGGCTCAGTATAACCACTTGGTTGCAGCTCACCTTGGAAGATAAGATCAACCGCCGCCTGAAAAGCTAGGCTGCCATCAAAGTTAGGTGCCATGGCAATGTAAGAACTGTCTTGCGCATTTTGCGCATCCACCACCACCGCCATACGTTTTAAGGTTTGCATGACTTGATCGACACTTAGAAGGCCATGATGTAACCAGTTGCAAATATGTTGACTGGAAATCCGCAAGGTCGCTCTGTCTTCCATGCGCCCTACATTATTAATATCTGGCACTTTTGAGCAACCTACTCCTTGGTTGACCCAACGCACCACATAGCCCAACAAACCTTGTACATTGTTATCTAACTCTTCTTGTCGCTCTTGCTCAGGCAAATCCACACTATTTTTAAGCAAAGGAATGGTTAACAAAGCATGTAGTTGTGAGTCATCATCGTTTGAACGAGCCTCAGCCAACATAAGATCTTGTACCTTTGACACATTAACCTGGTGGTAATGCATGACATGTAAGGTGGCAGCTGTTGGCGATGGTACCCATGCACATGACGCACCTGACTTTGGATGGCCTATTTTAGCTTTTAGCATGGCAGCCATTTCATCAGGTGTGGCCCACATGCCTTTGCCTATTTGCGCCTTACCTTTGAGGCCTGCTTTTAAACCTATCATGACATTTCTGTTTTCATAGGCCGAAATCCATTGCTCGTTTTTCATCAGTTCTTTACGAACCATGGGGCCAGCCAACATGCTGGTATGAATTTCATCCCCTGTTCTATCTAAAAATCCAGTATTAATAAAAGCAACTCGTGCGCTCGCGGCGCGAATACATTCTTTAAGATTGGCTGAGGTTCTGCGCTCTTCATCCATAATGCCCATCTTGATGGTATTTTGTTTAAGCCCGTAATTGCTTTCAATGCGGCTAAATAAATCGTTAGTAAATTGCACTTCTTCAGGACCGTGCATTTTAGGTTTCACGATATAGATACTGCCCTGTTTTGAGTTCACATATTTACTTGTGCCTTGTAAATCATGGAGCCCAATTAAGGATGTGACCAAGGCATCAACAATGCCTTCCGGCACCTCTTCATTTGCGGCCGTTAATATAGCGTCAGTTGTCATTAGATGACCTACATTACGGATAAACAGTAGGCTACGACCAGGTAAACTGATGGTTTCACCCGTTGCTTTGCTATAAGTACGGTCAGGATTAAGTGTTCTGGTGCTGGTTTTACCATTTTTGTGAATGGTTTCCGCCAAGGTCCCTTTCATTAGCCCTAGCCAATTGGCGTACACAGCGGTTTTATCCATAGCATCAACCGCAGCAATGGAATCTTCACAATCTTGAATGGTGCTCAAAGCGGATTCTAAAACTAGGTCTTTTATGCCTGCTGCATCGGTTTGCCCGATGGCATGATTTTTATCAATTTGAATTTCAATATGTAGGCCATTATTAACACATAAAATGGCACTTGGAGCCTCAATACCACCCCTAAACCCTACAAATTGCTGTAGGTTTTTTAAGGTCACCAGAGTGCCGGTATTTAATTCAATAATAAGTGTTTGGTTTTCGATCTTATAGTTAACTGCAGCGTGATGACTGCCTTGTGCGAGAGGCAAAGCTAGGTCTAAAAAATCACGGGCATAAGATTGGACTTTTTTACCACGCAGCGGATCATATGCAACTGATGTAGACTTACTATTAGGCTCATCCTTAATGACGTCAGAGCCATAAAGAGCATCATACAAACTACCCCATCTGGCATTCGCGGCGTTTAGCGCAAATCGGGCATTCATCAAAGGTACAACCAATTGTGGCCCCGCCAACAAGGCAACTTCTGCATCTACGTTTTCAGTGGTAATGTGAAAATCACTTTGTTCAGGCAACAAATAGCCAATATCGGTTAAAAACTGCAGATACTTATCTTGTGAAAAAGGCTTATTCGATTCATCGCCATGCCACTCGTCGATTTTTGTTTGTAAGTGGTCTCTGGTGTTTAACAGTGTTTTGTTACGAGGAATAAACTCATTAAGTACATCAGCGACGGTTTGCCAAAAATCTGCTTGCTTGACTGCCAAACCTGGCAGTACCTCATTGTTGATTAAGCTATGCAGGCATTCTGCAATTTCATAGCCATGTTCATTAATTCGTTTAATCATTGTGTTTCCTGTAAGTTTTCAATTTACTCGATAAAGGTAGAGTTATGCTGCTGGTTTTACTGTTTAGCGATGACAAGCGTTCCATCCAAATGGATCACATCGCAGTTATCTCCTGCCCCGCCACGATCCACCACTAAAAAATCACTGACTTGGTGTAAGGCCAAACAGTAATGATGCCATGTGCCTTTATGGTAATTTACCCCTTGCTTTGCAGAGGCCAAAAACACTTCAATGTTGGCAATTTGCAACTCACCTTTAGGCGCAACAACCACTAAATAAGGTTGTTGCCCCAAAGGAATAAAAGCTTGGCTCGATAATGGATGACGTTCCATCATCTTGATGCTCACAGGCTGGGGTAATGGTGTGGAGCGAAAGATATTAATCAAAGTCCGACCATTTTGTTCATTCACGTCCACTTGAGCTAAGTCGTGATAACGCTGAGTAAATCCATCGTTGATCGTGAAGTTTTTAGCCTGCTCATTTACTTCGATCACATCTCCAAACTGAGCAAAATTTTCCTGCGTCAGTATTGTAGGGCTTATCTGTTTTTTATTATTCATCAAGCCATTGTCCCTGTTTTAGCCAAGTGCTATTTACGTTTACCCAATACTCGCAGTCTAGAAATACCACCATCTGGGTATATGCTTAACTTAACGTGAGTAAAATGTTGTGTCTTAGCGGCAGTTATTTCATTAATAAACAAGTGTTCGCGATGGGCATGCAACTTAGTTTGCGGAATAATAGTTTGCCAAGCCAATTTGGCATTTGAGGCATCAAAATCATCGCTATCACTACAGAGCCCTTCTAACTTAAAGGTGTCAGGATAATTTCCTTTAAAATGGCAGGTATCAACTATCACTTTCTCAACACTACCTTGTGCCGCTAATTTAACGATGGACCAATCTGGACCTGGGTCACGACGACGTTTTGTTTCCCAGCCATCTCCCATATCTTTGCCACGCCCAGGCATGATCAGATTGTTTTTGTCACTGAAAAACATGTCACTGACTAACAAGGCTTTTGCACCGTTTTTAATGGATGCTAAATCAATCAATTCACCTTCAACAAAATTGTCCCAGTTGACATCGGCCTCTCCGTAGACCCGAAAACGTGCGATGCCACCATCGGGGAACATATTCAAACGTACATGGGTCCAGGTTTGAGGATTGGTTATCTCGAAAATATTTTGGCTATGGGCATCAACTTTACTTTCGGCTAAAACAATTTGCCAAACAGTATCCGCATTAGGATGTTCGTTACTGACACAGGCTTCAACCGAGACCGTTTGTGGGGCATTACCACGAAAATAATTGGTATCAATATCAAATCCACGGATCACACCATTGATACCCAATTTAATAATACACCAGTCAAATTCACGGCCATTGGCTCTGCCATAACTGCGACGAGATTCCCAACCATCCATCCACTTACCACGCTCAGTGTATTTATGATCAATAAAAATACTGCGGCCAGGTTTAAGTAAGTTTTCCATTTCCGCAAAAAAATCATCACTACAAGCTAAGGTTTCACCACCAACACGTTCACTGACTAAATCGACAAAATAGGTCTTTAGTTTCAATTCTAGCTCAGCGCTTTTGCCCGTTAATTTGTTTTGTTGTTGGGTATTCTCAATCATTAAATATTCCTAATTTGCCATGTGATGGTGTTAGATCTGAGGTGTATCTATTAAATAGTAAAAGGCAGTAAACTGTTATTGCACAAAAACCTGACACAAGTGCCAAGTAATTAGTGTAATGGAATATTTAAGTGCTGCATACGCCATATCACCAATAACACACCAATTTCCCCATATTAAGATTGTTTTCCATACGTCCATGAGCTTGTGCTATTTCACTTGCTGAATAGCTTGCATCGATAACCGCTTTAAGTTGGCCACTGTCGAGCTTAGCCCAGCAATCTCGCTCAAAGGCAAGTGTTAACGCTGTTTTGTAAGCATCGGATCTATTACGTAAAGTGGAAGCTTTTATGGTTGCTCTTTTACCCAGCATCAAAGCCATATCGAGGTTTTCTACATAACGACCACCTAACATAGCGAGTTGAACAATACAGCCATCACGATTTAAAACTGCCAAGTTACGATTAACATAAGCCCCACCCACAAAATCAATTATTAAGTCAATGGGCTGTGGTGTTTGCGATTTTAAGACCTCAACAAAATCGACTTCTATGTAATTAATTCTTAGGTCTGCTCCGTAGAGCAGACAGACAGCTAATTTTTCTGCACTTGACGCCGTCACCACCACTTTACAATTAGCTTGTTTGGCTAGCTGAATGGCCGCCAGCCCTACTCCACTGGCACCAGCGTGGATTAACACTGAGCTCCTTTCCTGTAACTGATATTCAACAAACATCGCTTGATAAGCTGTCAAAAAACATTCAGCAAGCGCCGCACCTTGTATATAGTCCATTGATGCAGGCAAAGGCAGTAGATGACTAGCATGTACAGCAACATATTCTGCATAGGCACCACCGGCGACCAATCCAAAAACCTTATCTCCCACTTTAAAGCGTGTCGCCAAGCCAGCCGAAATCTCTATAATCTCCCCTGCTATCTCCAGACCTAAAATAGGGCTTTCGCCATCGGGTGCTGGATATTTTCCCGCGCGTTGTAACAAGTCAGCCCGATTAATACCAAAGGCCCCTACTTTAACCAGTACTTGCCCTTGTATCAGTCGCGGCATGGCCGTTTCGCTGATAGCGAGTTCTTGAGCGCTGCAGCCTGGGGTAAAATCAATAAATCGCATTTAATTACCTTATTTGGTGTAGGTTAGAGACAACCTTAGGTACAATTCAAAAAATTTTCAGAATTAACCACTTTATGACTTCTAGCGTTATTTTACAGCCCGAAAGAGAAAAATCTTTATTACGCCGCCATCCTTGGATATTTAGCCGTGCCATCGAAAAACAAGTAGGTCGTCTAAATTCAGGCGATACCGTCGATGTATTCAGTTCAGAAGGACAATTTCTTGGTCGCGGAGCTTGGTCACCAGAATCACAAATTCAGATCAGAATATGGACCTTCGATGAAAAAGAAGTTGTAGATAATGGTTTTTTTCAACGCCGTATTGCCCGTGCTCAACAAGGTCGTTTAGATATTATTGAACGTCATGGCCTAACGGGCTATCGCTTGATTGCGGCAGAATCAGATGGCTTACCTGGTGTAACCATCGATCGTTATGACAATGTATTTGTTTGCCAATTATTGTCGGCAGGTGCTGAAAAACATCGGGACAAAATAGTTTGGGCCCTGCTTAAAGAATTCCCCGAAGCAGTAATCTACGAGCGTAGTGACGTTTCGGTACGCAAAAAAGAAGGCCTCGAAGAGCTCATGCAAACCTTGCATGGCGAGGTACCTGATGAAGTGGTGATTGAAGAAAACGGCGTCAAAATTATCGTTAATGTAAAACAAGGCCACAAAACCGGTTTTTATCTGGATCAACGTGATAACCGCGCCATTGCCGCTAAATATGCAAAAAATAAAACCGTGCTTAACTGTTTTTGTTACACCGGCACTTTTGGCAGTTACGCTTTAGCCGCCGGTGCCACTCATGTCACTAATATGGACGTATCGGATTTGGCGCTGGAAACAGCTAAACGTAATGTCGAAATCAATGAACTAGACCTCAGTAAATGTGATTTTGTGAATGCCGATGTATTTCAAGCCTTACGTGACTACAAACAAGAAGGGCGCAAATTCGAGCAAATTATCTTAGATCCACCTAAGTTTATTGAGTCTAAAAACTCCCTAGTTAGGGGGTGTAGAGGTTATAAAGACATTAATATGTTAGCCATGCAGATCATAGAACCTGGCGGAATTTTGTGTACCTTTAGCTGTTCTGGCTTGTTGTCAGCAGAGTTATTTCAAAAAGTGGTGGCGGATGCGGCTTTAGATGCAGGTCGAGAAGTACAATTTATTGAGCGTCTTGGACAAGCTGCGGATCACCCGGTTGCATCAGCCTATCCTGAAGGATTCTATTTGAAGGGTTTGGTTTGTAGAGTTTGGTAAAATAGTGTTGAGGTTTAAACTAATCCAGTAAAACCTCACTTCAGGGTGCGAGATCATGTCATCTCTATGATCTCAACCCCTACAACACAAGAGTTGTCGCCAGTAGATTCACAACGAACCACTTTAGCACTGGCTGATAACGACGGGATTTGGCTGTTGGTAGAGGCAATGTAAACATTCACCAAAGTACCAATTTCTAACGAACTTTCATCCAGTTCGAGTGACATTCCGGTTGCGCTGATATCCTTACATACCGATTGTAAGGTACGACTAGACTCATCGTCATTGACTACAATTTCGCATGCTGAGTTGATCATCATTCGAAAAAAATTTCGCTTATCGTCATAACCTAACATCACTTACCTCGTCTGTTTAAATTTAACTCACAGTGTTTATAGGGCGCCTGCTTTATAAAGTCAACGATATATACAAGCATTTTAAATACTCGCCAACTGATTGCTGATCCGTTTTGTCGAAATTGGCATATTAGTACCCAATTGCTGAGCAAAAAATGATATGCGTAGTTCTTCAATTAACCATCTGATTTCACTAAGTTCTTTAGGCATTTCACGGCCAGGTGGAATTTGCTGGCATTTCTTTTGATACTCAGACTGCATTTTTTCAACATTCAATTGATGCAACTTATCTTTAATCGGATCGATAGGCAGTTTGTCTAAGCGGCGTTTAATGCCTTCAATATAGCGCTGCCAATCATTGAGTTTATCCACACCAATACTTGCCACAAAATCTGGAAATACCAAAGAATCAAGGTGTTGTTTAATATCGCTGTGAGCATTGATCATGTTCAGAGGCACATTGCCTTTCATCTTTTTACTGATGCCGTGAGCGGTAGTTAAACCCTGTTCTATTTTTTGCGCAATCTGCAGGACTAACTCATTAATGTCCAGGCGAACATAATCACAACAAGCCTGAAATTCGTTTTTACTACGAATAGCACTACCCACTTTAGCAGCATATTGGGATATAAGATGATCCACTGCTGCATTGATACAGTCGTTGATCAAAGCTTGAATTTGCCCAAAAGGATTAAAATACAATCCGAGTTTGGCTTTATTCGGCAGTTTTTCTTGTAAGTACTTAATTGGTGATGGGATGGCCAGTACGATCAACTGGCGTAAGCCTTTAGCATGTGCAGTGTCGGCTAAATAAGCTTGTTCAAACAGCTTTATCGCCACCGTCTGTCCCTCTTTAACTAAGGCTGGATAAGCTTTAATTTCGAAGCCAGCCGTTTTACTCACGTATTCTTTTGGTAGTTCAGCAAAATCCCATTGGGTCAGGCCACTTTGCTCCAGATCCGGCGTGGCGACCTTCTGCAGGTTGTGTTTTACCTTGCCTTGTAACTCATGTTGCAGCAAAGTTAGGCTTCTGCCCTGTTTAATTACGCTGCCTTTATCATCCAGTACTTTAAAATTAAAACGTAGGTGTTTAGGTAAACTGTCCCATAGCCACTCCTCGTTTGAGACTTCAATGCCTGTCATGCGTTTTAGTTTTAAGCTAAGTGCCTGCAAAAACGGTACAAACTGGCCTTTTTTATCCGTCGCGCTAATATCTGCTAAACAAGCATCGGCATAATTGGGTGCTGGCACAAAGTTACGGCGCAAACGTTTTGGTAAGCCTTTAATCAAAGCCACAATCAATTCATGGCGTAAACCCGGAATTAGCCAGTCAAAACCTTGTTCTTCAAGTTGATTAAGTATTGCCAGTGGGATCATTAAACTCACCCCATCATCTTCATCCACCGGATCAAAGTGATAATCTAAGGCAAGACGTAAGTTATTTTGTTTATAGGATTCAGGGAAAGAATGACTATCGATGTGGGATGAATCTTTTTTGATCAAGGCTTGCGGATCAAAATTGAGAAACAAAGGCTCTTGGGCAGATTGTTTTTGCCACCACTTTTTAAAACCCGCTTCGCTGCATACATGATCAGGCAATCGTGTGGCATAAAAGTCCACCAATGTATCTTCATCTACTAATAAATCTCGGCGGCGACTTTTTTCTTCTAGAGCTTCAATATCAGCAATAACTTGTTGATTATGTTTTAAAAATTTATCGTTTAGTTTGGTATCTAGGTTGACTAAAGCATCACGAATAAAAATCTGCCGACTGACCACAGGATCGATGCTGCTATAAGTACGCCTGCGCTGAGCCACCAAAGTTAAGCCATACAGGGTGACTTTTTCAAAGGCCTGTACTACACCTTGTTTTTTTGACCAGTGTGGCTCGGAGTATTCAGTTTTAGTTAAATGTTTGGCTAACTCTTCCAGCCATTCAGGCTCAATCTTAGCCGCCACTCGACCAAACAGATTAGAGGTTTCCACCAGCTCAGCCACCATAGCCCACTTAGGTTGTGACTTAGACAAACCTGAACCGGGGAAAATCATAAAACGGCTATTACGTGCGCCGAGATATTCGCGCTCTTTATCTTTAAAACCGATATGAGACAACAAACCTGAAGCCATCGCTTGATGGATCGCTTGGTAATCAGCTGCGGTATGGCTAATACCAAAACCGAGTTCAGCCACAGATTTTTTAAGCTGGCTGACAATATCTTGCCATTCGCGCATACGCATAAAGTTAATGAAGTGCTTTTTACACCAAGTGCGCAATTGATTGGCGCTCAGGTCTTTTTGCTGTTGTTTAAAGTCTTGCCACAATAATAAAAAGCCTAAAAAGTCTGATTCTTTGCTGCGATAGTCACTGTGCATTTCATCAGCGGCTTGACGTTTATCCGATGGACGTTCGCGAGGGTCTTGAATACTCAAACCCGCAGCGATGATCAATACTTCAGAGACACAGTTTAAACGTGCGGCTTCCACCACCATTCTTGCATAACGAGGATCAACCGGCAGTCTGGCTAACTGTTTGCCCATTGCTGTCAGTTGCAGTCTGGCTTCTCTGGTCGCTACGGCACCAAGTTCTTCTAATAAACGGAATCCGTCATTAATGTTGCGTGATTCAGGCGCCTGTACAAAAGGAAAATCATCTATTTTGCCCAGCCCCAAGGCCATCATTTGTAAAATAACCGAGGCAAGATTAGTGCGCAGTATTTCCGGATCGGTAAATTCGTCGCGACTTAAATAATCATCTTCGCTGTATAACCTGATACAAATACCATCGGATACCCGCCCGCAACGACCAGAGCGTTGATTGGCCGAGGCTTGCGAAATTGGTTCGATGGGTAATCGCTGCACTTTACTGCGCACACTATAACGAGAGATGCGGGCAAAGCCTGGATCGATTACATACTTAATTCCCGGCACGGTAAGTGAGGTTTCGGCCACGTTGGTGGCAAGTACAATACGCCTGCCACTATGACTCTGAAATACTTTGTTTTGCTCAGCGACACTCAAACGTGCATACAAAGGCACCACTTCTGTGTGACGAAATTTTTCTTTGTCCAGCGCATCGGCGGTATCACGTATTTCCCGCTCACCACTTAAAAACACCAGAATATCACCTGCGGATTCGTGGCTAAGCTCATGTACGGCGGCGATAATACCCTGAGTTTGATCATTGTCCTGAGTCTGATCGTTATCTTGAGAATTAAGCTCTCGATAACGCATCTCCACCGGAAAGGTACGGCCACTTACCTGAATGATCGGTGCATTATCAAAATGACTAGAAAAACGTTGAGGATCGATAGTAGCCGAGGTGATGATTAACTTTAAGTCTGGGCGATTAGGCAACAACTGTTTGAAATATCCAAGGATAAAATCAATATTAAGACTACGTTCGTGGGCTTCATCAATAATGATGGTGTCGTACTGACTTAAAAACCTATCTTGTTGAATTTCTGCCAGCAAAATTCCGTCTGTCATCAATTTGATATAACTGCGTTCTGACACATTATCCGAAAAACGGATTTTAAAACCGACCTGTTCACCTAAGGGCGTTTTAAGTTCTTCAGCGATACGTTGAGCTACTGTACGCGCAGCCAAACGCCGCGGTTGAGTATGGCCAATCAGGCCTTTAATGCCCCTGCCCAGCTCCAGACAAATTTTGGGGATTTGTGTGGTTTTGCCTGAGCCAGTTTCACCGGCAATAATCACCACCTGATGGTTGGCAATGGCGTCCGCAATATCTTGTTTTTTAGCGCTGACCGGTAAATCTGGATATTCGATGCTAGGCAAATTGAGCGTTTTTTGCTGAACCAATAACATGGACTGAGCAATGTCTTGTTCTAAGGCTTGCAGCTTTTCAGCAGCTAAACCCTCGTTTTTTTGCTCAGAACGATCAAGGCGGCTTAAACGCTGACGGAATCTGAATTGATCTTTGGCTAAACATTGATTGATATGGGAATACAGCAATGTAGTGCTTGCGCTAATGTCGGCATTAGGACGGTATGACAATGGAGCTTCTCTTAGTTAATAACGCAACAGATCCTAAAAGAAGCGCCTCTAAATTACTAGTGCTTATGCCAATTGCAATGGATATCAGGTTCCTTTGCGATAACCGTCACGTAGATGTAAATCGATGGCGTTTAATATGGCTGAGCGATTGATCGTACCTAATAACAAACCATCGTCGTCCACTATGGGATAAACCTTGGGTTTTTCAGTCATCATACGCTGCGCCAGCTCCAATACCGAAAGATTAGGTTTTACCGCGATAACTTCGGTTCGCATGATATCTTTGACGTGAGCTACCTGTTCTCGGTAATAACTTGATTCGATCATACGAACAATACAATCTTGTTCAGATAAAAATCCAATAACTTTGTTGTGCCCATCTATTACTGGGCCCCCCGTCTGTCGGCTCTGCAATAGACGTTCCACCGCTTCTGCTACCGTCATTTCAGTGTCAAAAGTCACTGGACGTTGATTCATATGATCGACTACATTTAAAGATTCCATTGTTACCACCTTGTATTTTAGGTAAATTTAACACTCAAGCACTACATTAAGAGTAGTCGTAAGTTGCCAAATCAATACCCCTATGCACGACCAAACCATTAAATCACTAAACAAACTTTAGCTTAACTATAGCTTAGGAGTAAAAATGACAAAGTTATTATTCCCCTTCAGTTTATTATTTTGTAGTTTATTAATAACTCACCCTGTCATGGCGAAAGAAACTCAAACGACCGCTGAATACCAAGCTAACGAGGTGCTAGCACTCCTTGACGAAAGCCTGTTTGATTTAGTCTCAAGTGGCATAAGTAGAGTCGATTTTGCAAATGTACACACTGAGTTATTAGCTTTGCAGCCAAGGTTGTTATCCTATTCAACACAGCAACAAGCCTTTTACTGGCAAAACCTTGCAATATGTTCAAGGCAACTTATTTTGCCTTCTGACCAAGTATTACCCCATATTCAACAAGCACTTAGTTTTGCCCCTAAGCTCAAGCAACAGCAGCATTTTAAAATACTGGATAAAGCCATCGAGTTGGCCATGACCTATCAACACTATGAACTACTGCTTAATTATATCGAGCAACTAAGGCAACTAAGCAAAGACCAACTTGACCCCGTAACACTGCGTTTGCCAGAAGAATATGAAAACCTTAGAGCGAGGGCACTCTACCAAACCGGCCAATTAGTCGAAGCAGAGTTGTCTTTAACTCTGCTTATTGATGAAGCAGAGCAAAAAAGCAGTCCACAAAACGTCAATTGGTATTCACTACTAAGCTCAATACATCAAACAAATAAGGAAAGTGATAAACAAATTTCCGTATTGCGTAAACAACTTGAGTTATTCCCCAGTTTAAATCGAGAACAATACTTGGCCTATTTACTAAAAAATGAAACAAAGTAGGACTTATGTATAAATCTCAATCAATTGTTAATCGAGCAGGAGGATTCTAAGTGCAAAGCGTTTACCCCACCAAGGCTTTAGTTTAGTATCAAATTCAATGATTTTGATACTACAATTCCGATTGAGAGAAGTTAACTAGGAATGAATCAAACAACAATATACTGGCACGACTACGAGACGTGGGGAGTTAATCCGCAAAAAGATTACCCCTGCCAATTTGCTGGGGTAAGAACAGATTTAGATCTTAATATCATCGATAAACCCTTGATGATCTATAGCCAAATCCCTAACGACTACTTACCTCAACCACAGGCCTGTTTAATCACTGGTATTACGCCACAGTTAACCTTGCGAGATGGCTTAAGTGAAGCCAATTTCATTCGTAAAATCCACCAGCAATTTAGCCAAGCGAATAGTTGTGTGGCCGGTTATAACAGCTTACGTTTTGATGATGAAGTGACTCGTTATACTTTGTATCGCAATTTTTATGATCCCTATGCCCGTGAGTGGCAAAATGGCAATAGTCGCTGGGATATTATTGATTTAGCCAGAGCTTGTTATGCACTGCGGCCAGAAGGCATTGAATGGCCACTGAATGACGAAGGCATACCTAGCTTTAAATTGCAGGAGCTGACTTCTGCAAACGGTCTGTTACATGAAGCAGCACATGATGCGATGTCGGATGTATATGCCACCATTGCCTTGGCCAAATTGATTAAGGATAAACAGAATAAACTCTATCAATTTGCCTTTGAAAACCGCAGCAAGTCAAAAATTGCAGCCTTAATAGATTGTGACAATCTTGCGCCTTTGGTACATGTATCATCAAAACTACCAGCATTACACGGATGTTGTACGTGGATTGTGCCAGTGGCTTATCACCCAACCAACAAAAATGCTGTGATCGTACTTAATTTGGCGCTGGATCCTAGTCCACTTGATAAATTGTCAGTGGATGAAATTAAACAAAAAATGTATCAGCCCAATTCTATGCTGGCAGAAAACGAACAACGTTTACCACTTAAACTGATCCATCTGAATAAATGCCCTTTTATTGCCCCAGCTAAAACGTTAACGGAAGAAAATGCCACACGTTTGAATATCGATCGTGGCCAATGCTTAAGTAACTTACAAAAAATCAAGGCAATGCCTTCACTTGTGCAAAAACTACAAGCCGTTTTTAACGAAGAATTTAGTCGAGAAATAGGCGATCCTGAGCAAGCACTTTACTCTGGCGGATTTTTTAATGAACACGACAAAGCATTGATCAACCAAGTAAACCAAGCGCAAGAACATGATTTGATGGAGCTTAAGCTGCCATTTAAAGACCCAAGACTTAGTACTCTGTTATTTCGCTATCGTGCTAGAAACTACCCACAAACTTTAAGTCACAGTGAAGTAGAAAAGTGGCAACAACATCGCCAATTTAGGTTAATGGACAGCCAGTCCAGTGCGTCGATTAAACTATCAGAGTATTTTCAGCAACTTGAACAATTAAGCCAAGAACATGTCAACAATCCAGATAAACTCGCGATAATTACTGCACTTTACAAATATGCCCAAAATTTATAACAATAAATGGTAAGGTTACGAGCAAATACGCCGATAATAACAACGATAAGCCGTAAACTCTGCCTAGTTTTTTTAGCAAAGGCTAAACAACAGAGTTCACCAAAAAAGTACAAG
Organism: Paraglaciecola hydrolytica; assembly: GCF_001565895.1. Lineage (GTDB taxonomy): Bacteria > Pseudomonadota > Gammaproteobacteria > Enterobacterales > Alteromonadaceae > Paraglaciecola > Paraglaciecola hydrolytica. The sequence goes on along the minus strand of NZ_LSNE01000002.1, from coordinate 342,212 downwards.
GTGGTTTAAATGCTAGGTGTCACATTACAAATTGATGAACATGATCAGTATCTAGATTTAATGATTTCCACTCAACTTATCCAAAAACCCCTTGATCTTAAAGTGATCCGTGGATTAATAGATAAGAGTGAATTTAAAGAATTTTTCATTTTCGATGAAAACATTTTTGACGCAATTACCAATTACAAAGCCGCCATAAAATCCAATAAACCCGCTTCGTTTACCACTCGAGTTGGCGAACGTCGACAAAACGAAATTAAATGTAGAATACAGGAAGACGACCTAGCCGCCACCCTTACCGTAACCCGTGGGTATGCTGGAAAACCTTTGACCGTTGAAACCTTAATGCAGGTATTAAAAGATGCCAAGGTGGTTAAGGGGATTGGTCAAAAAAGAATAAAACGTTTGGTGATGCAATGTAATGAGAGTCGTCCAGGCGATGTTTGTGAAGAATTAGTTGCTAAAGGCCTTCCTCCCAGAAATGGGCGACCTTCTAAGTTACAACCGCTAGTACAAAACGCTCTTGAGCGAATTTTACGCCCACAACAAGCAGGCAATACCCGAGTTGACATGCGCAATTTAGGTGATGTGATCTGTGTCAAAAAAGGCACAGAATTGCTGCGCAGATTAGCCCCTACAGAAGGGCGTACAGGCTATTCAATCACTGGAGCCAAGATCAGATCTAAGTCCGGTGAGTGGCTAAAATTCAGGCCAGGTGAAGGTACTATAATCAGTGATAAGGATGAAAACCTGCTGTTAGCTGATATATCAGGCATGCCCAAGTTTAAAGATCAAAAAATGTGGGTGGATGATACCTTTATAAGTAAAGGCGTTAATGTTGGCAGTGGTAATGTTAATTACGATGGAGCAGTACTGGTCAATGGTGATGTTACCGAAAAGATGCAGATTATCGCCACCGGTGACGTGACGATAAACGGTTTTGTCGAGTCTGCATATATTCAGGCCGGTGGTGATATTATTATTACTGAGGGCGCGATGGGTAAGGTGAATGACAGTGCTACCCAATATAGCACGACCCTAAAAGCCAAAGGCAGTGTTCATGTTCAACATGGGCAAGGCCTGGATATCAGTTGTAATGGCAATGTCACTATTGGTCGGCAATTGGCCTATAGCCGTATTACCTGTAAGGGCGAAGTGTCGGTTGGTGCCATCGATAACCCCAATGGCAATATCTTTGGTTGCGTGATTAAGTGTCAGAATAAAGTCATCGCTGGCACCCTTGGAGCAATTTCGGGCAGTAACTTAAGTGTTGATTTTAGTGATGGTTTTAACAGTTTGTTAGAACGTAAAGATACTCTGGACGAGCTATTGCGCCAGATAAAACAAAACAACAATCGTCATAAAGAGCGCATGAATGTCATTAACACAAAAATGATCCCAGAGGATATGAAGGGACGTGTAGATGAAGCCAATGAGCTAGTAAATAATGAAACACATCTTTTGCAATGGCTAGAATCTAAAGCCTCTGAAATGAAAAAACTCAAAGATAATTATCAAAATGACATTAAATTAATCGCGAACAAACGTTTATACCCAGGGGTTATCGTTAAATTAAATAACCGTACTTGGCGGGCTGAACGTGAATACGACAGAGCTAAAATAGTGTTTGAAGGGCATCAATGGCAGTATGAGCCATTGATTTAAATCCTATTCAATAAACTGAGTGTCATAACGCAAGATTACAAAAATCCCTTATTTTTGTAATCTTGCCAACAAACTCGAAGTATCCCAACGTTTCCCACCTGACTTTTGCACCTCAGCATAAAATTGATCAACCAAGGCGGTCAGGGGCAAAGTGCTGCCATTTTGTTTGGCTTCTTGCAAAGCAATGTCTAAATCCTTACGCATCCAATCCACCGCAAAACCAAAGTCATATTCACCTTTAAGCATGGTTTGATGACGGTTTTCCATTTGCCAAGATTGAGCAGCCCCTTTGGAAATGACTTCAATCACCGCGGCGCAATCCAAGCCTGCATTTAAACCAAAATGTAGCGCTTCTGCTAAACCCTGCACTATGCCTGCAATGCATATCTGGTTCATCATTTTAGCCAATTGGCCACTGCCTACTGGGCCTAATAATTGACTAAAACGGGCATAGGCACTAACCACTGATTTAACACTGTCAATATGTGACTCGTCACCACCGAGCATTATGGTTAACAAACCATTTTGTGCCCCCGCTTGACCGCCTGATACCGGAGCATCATAAAACAACACATCTTTTTCAGCACAGGCCAGCGCCATTTCTAGGGCGACTGTGGCAGAGGTGGTCGTATGATCAACTACTATATTACCCTGAGTTAATCCAGCCAACACCCCTGTTTCACCTGTCATGATTTGACGTAAATCGTCGTCGTTACCCACACAGATAAAAATAAAATCGGCGTTTTGTGCCGCTTCTTTAGGCGACAAACTTATTGTGCCAGAATACTCATTCAACCAGTTTTGAGCTTTTTCAGAACTACGATTATAGATAGTGACTGAATGTCCGGCTTTGGCTAAATGCCCTGCCATGGGGTATCCCATCACACCCAAACCGATAAAGGCAACATTTTGCGCCATGCCAGCTCCTTAATTACTTGTATGTAAATTTAAAAGTGACAATATAACTTACTCTCCAACATGTAGGAACCAACATGAGCAATAACATCTATCAATTTCAAGCAACCCTAAACAACGGCCAAGAAATTCAATTAGACCAATACCAAGGCAAAGTTATATTAATTGTTAATACTGCCAGTAAGTGCGGCTTTACTCCTCAATATGAAGGATTACAGGCACTTTACAGCCAATATCAAGACAAAGGCTTAGTAGTGTTGGGCTTTCCTTGTGATCAGTTTGGTCATCAGGAGCCAGGCACCGACGGCGAAATTGAGCAATTTTGCAGCTTAAATTTTAATGTTAATTTTCCACTCTTTAAAAAGATTGAAGTGAATGGCGACAATACACACCCACTTTATCAACACCTGAAAGCAGCGGCACCAGGCATCTTAGGCAGTAAAAAGATTAAGTGGAACTTCACCAAATTTTTAGTGAATAAACAAGGTGTAGTCACCCAGCGTTATGCATCACTCACTAAACCTGAAAAAATAACTGCAGATATTGAAGCTCTGCTTAATCAATAATTTGCAGTATTAAATCAAGTAAGGAGTGCTTAAAAGATGCGTATTGCGATTTTTAGTAGCAAAAGTTATGACCGAGAATTTCTGACTAAATACAATCATTTTGATGAACTTGAACTGCATTTTTTTGATGCTAGTTTGCAGCCTGAAACCATGGCACTAGCCTACGATTTTGATGCGGTTTGTGTCTTTGTCAACGACACCTTAAACGAAACCGTACTTACTGCACTGAGCGAAAATGGTGTAAAGCACATCGCTTTGCGCTGTGCAGGTTTTAACAATGTAGATTTAGCCTGTGCTAAAAAACTCGGGCTAACCGTATCACGAGTACCGGCCTACTCACCCGAAGCAGTAGCCGAGCACACTATCGCTTTAATCATGACCCTCAACCGCAAATTGCATAAGGCGTATAATCGCGTGCGCGAAAACAATTTTTCGCTATCAGGTTTGATGGGGTTTAACTTAAACGGCAAAACCGTTGGTGTGATCGGCACAGGTAAAATTGGCCGCTGTTTTATCAATATTCTGCATGGTTTTGGTTGTAAAGTGCTGTGTTACGACCCCTACCCTAACCAAAGTGTCATAGAGCAAGGCGCTCACTATGTTGAACTCGACGCGCTGTTAAAAGCCTCAGACATCATTAGTTTACATTGCCCCTTAAGCCAACAAAATCAACATATGATCAACCAAACTAGCATTGCTAAGATGCGCGACAAGGTGATGTTAATTAATACCTCTCGAGGCGGTTTGGTTGACAGTAAAGCCATTATTGCGGGATTAAAATCAGGAAAAATTGGCAGTATAGGTTTAGATGTTTATGAGATGGAATCGGAGTTGTTTTTTGAAGATCATTCCGAGACCATCATGCAGGATGATGTGTTTGATCGTTTAGCAAGTTTCCCTAATGTCTTGATTACTGGACATCAAGGATTTTTCACCCAAGAAGCCTTACAACAAATTGCCCAAATCAGCCTCAATAACCTGCATGCTGTTAACCAAGGCCGTGTAATCAAAGAGACATTTTTATAGGTAAGTCATTTAGTTTTTTTGCGCGATCAGCATAAAGTACTTACCTAACCACAGGTAAGGATGTTGATCGCCATAGGCCATTTCTAAGCGTTTTATTTGTTCGTAGTGCGACACTTGTTGGCTTTTGTCTTTCAGATAATCATGAAAACAGCGAATACCGGCTTTATGTATAATTTGCAGGGGTAAAGCCGCCATAAAGGCCAATATCTCTTGGGGTTTTTGGGCATTATTGGGGCTAAGTCTGACCTGATTTTTCACTTTCATGCCCTGCTCAACATAGTCAAAATTACCGTAGAACATATTGCTAAAACGCTGAGCATCTTGATTAAAAAAACTTAAGGATAAATGCCCACCGGGTTTTACTAAGGCCACCAGTTTTTCGATAACCAGTAGTGGGTTTTGCAACCATTCAAGCACTGCATGGCAGATCACCAGATCATATTGTTGTTCAGGCAAACCAAGTATATCTTGTTGCACTATGGTTATTTTGTCCGCAACGTTGTGATTTTCCGCAAATTTTTCCTTGGCAAGCGCCAAGGTCTCAGCCGAGATATCTGTCAAAGTCACTTCATGACCTAAAACCAACATGGCCTGACTCATTACGCCTGTGCCCCCACCGGCATCCAACACCGTTAAGGGCTCGCTGTGCAAATCCAAGGCTTTGTGCAGATGGTACATAAACAACTCATGGCGCAAACGACCTTTGCTCGAGCCATAGATATTAGTTTCAAACTTATTAGCAATATCATCAAAATTTTGATCAGGACGCATGGTTTACTTGTGCTCTATTAGGCGGGATTAGCAATGTCGACAAATTCAACATCTACGTCGTGGTGCTTGGCTAAATATTCACCCACCGCTTTTGCACCATAACGTTCAGTGGCATGATGTCCTGCCGCATAAAAGTGAATATTCATTTCCCGCGCGCTGTGAATAGTTTGCTCTGAGACTTCGCCAGTGATAAAGGCATCAATGCCCTGACTGGCCGCCAAATCAATATACTTTTGCCCGCCACCTGTGCACCAGGCTACGGTTGAAATTAAGGGCTTTTGTACTTGTTCCAATAAAGGTGTTTTGCCCAAGACCTGTTTCAAACGTTCAGCCAAAGCGACGGGTGTTAAAGGCGCGGCAAAACGGCCTTTTAAGGCAATGCTCAACTTACCACTTTCTAGATTCTCGATGTGTTCAATGCCCAACAACTTGGCTAACTGCACATTGTTGCCCAATTCAGGGTGCACGTCCAAAGGCAAGTGATAGGCAAATAAATTGATATCGTGTTTTAACAAACTGGCGATACGTTGTTTTTTCATGCCCGTTAAACACGCATCTTCACCCTTCCAAAAATAACCGTGATGCACAAACAGGGCGTCGGCTTTCAGGTCTATGGCTTTATCGATCAGAGCTTGAGAGGCAGTGACACCAGTCACTATCTTGTGGATCTCGTCTTTGCCTTCAATTTGTAATCCATTGGGGCAGCCATCTGGAATAAATTGCGGCTGCAATAAGTCATTTAAAATACGGTGTAACTTTTCTCGGGAAATACTCATGGTTTTTATAGACTATGTCTGTACTTTTTCATAAGCGCAGACTTTACCTTATTGCTGGCTAAGCTCAATAAATTGTTTGAATTGTAATTTAGTATTTGCCACCGAAGAGGCATGATCAACGATAGGCAAAGGGTAAGCCAACTTATATACATCAACATATTTACTCGGTTGATGAATGTGTTTAGCCGACAAGCTGCTTAATTCTGGTACCCAGCGTTTAATAAACTCTCCGTTTAGATCAAACTTTTGACTTTGTGCTGTGGGATTAAAGATCCGAAAATACGGCGCAGCATCAGTGCCTACCGATGCACTCCACTGCCAGCCGCCATTATTTGAGGCAAAGTCGCCGTCGATTAACTGACTCATAAAATAGTCTTCGGCCCAGCGCCACGGCAGCATTAAATGTTTACAGTAAAAGCTCGCCACTACCATACGTAAACGGTTATGCATCCAACCTGTGGCTTTAAGCGCACGCATGGCGGCGTCGACTATGGGATAGCCCGTCATGCCGTTTTGCCAGGCTTTGAAGTGTGCTTGGTCGGTGTTCCATTTAAAATAACGATAATGTTTTTGAAAAGGCAGGTTTTTATTTACGTGGGTAAAATGAAACATGACATAACGATAAAAGTCCCGCCAGGCTAACTCTTTTAACCAAATATGCACGCCGTGAGTCGGCTCATTTAGTTTCTCGGCGTATTCTTGTTGCAACATAAATACACATTGTTTAGCGCTTATTGCGCCTATGGCTAACAAGTGCGAAATATGACTGGTGCTATCCAATGCGGGAAAATCTCTTGTAAGGCCATAATCAGGAGCACGTTCGGCTATAAAACAACTGAGCTGCTGATAAATATCATCACCACTAGCCGAATATGCTGCGACATGAGTTTGTTGATAGTAAGACGCAAGTTCGAGCTGCTCTGCTGCAGGACTTACGATACTTGCCACACTAAGGGCTTGTGGTTGAGGAAACTGCCGATACAACTCGTCTAACCACGTTCTAAAATAAGGCGTAAACATTTTATAAGGCGTAGCTTGTTTGCTTTGCAGTAACTCAGGCCTAACAATGCAGGTATCGTGGAATTTAGCTACATTAAAACTCTGTTCATCACACAGTTTTTTAAACTGTTTATCGCGTACCCTCTCGTCCCACTCGTATTCGGCGTTAAAATAAACGGACTGAATATTATGTTGCTGGCAAAAATCAATAATGGCTTGAGGTGTGTGCTGATAATCGCCACTGTCGATAACAAACAACTCAACATTTCGTTCGGCCAACTCAGTTTTTAATTCCCGTAAACGGTCAATAATCAGATTAACTTTACAGGGCGCAAGGTGATATTGCTGCCACTGCTGGGGAGTCAGGCAATATAGCGCCCTCACCTGCTGATGATGTTCAATTGCGTAATCTAATGGACTATGCCAACTGCTGCGTAGATCGTTACGCAGCCATACCAACGCACTCATGCTAATCTCCAAATATATTAAACATTTAAACAACAACTGTTTAGTACGCTTAATACGTTGCTAATAACACAACAGATCACATGTAGGCTAAACTAAAAGCCCCTATTCAAACGCATAATTAAGTAAACGAATATCCTTTGCAAAATATCTCGCTACTTTTTCAGCCGTTTCATCTGAGTAATATTGACGATAGTCAGCATCGCGCTTAGGCGCCTTGCGTTTATGTGGCATAGTTAGTTGTTTTAAATTTAACCTTTGCTGAACCTGAATAAAGTCTTCACTTAAATTTTCGTAGCGACCAATAAAATCCACCACAATCTTGCCATCCAGATCGACTAAATGATCAGTTTGTCGTTTAGTCGAAATATCAAAATGAAAAATAGCCGGTCGATTTGCGTCGAGTTTGTAATGAATAAACTCACTGAAATTGTTAATACCAGAGAGTAAGTGAGGGGCTTCTTTTTGAATATGATGGTAGGACGATACTTGTAAATCCCAAGGGTTACGAACAAAAGCAAACTTAAACAAATTATCAAATACCGCCGCTGGCAACATTTCTTTTGCCGCGATGACGCCCGCATGACGAGGCAACTTACTGGCGGTTTTATGGCCAGATAATTGACTAATTTTATGGCAAGGAAACATCAAATAGTACATTGGATCTGTCCAACGTAATTTATTAAGAGCGGCACGCATACTGGTGCCACCCGTTTTAGCAATATGAATATATAAAAAATTGTAACGGTGACTTAATAACATCTTTGGTTTCCACTTTAAAACAACAAACTGGCTATGCACGGCTAACACGCAACAGTCTGATTGACTGGAACCAAGCACGGGAGTTCGCGTCTTTACTTAATCTTTACGTAAGCCCCTTTGTCGATAAGGGCAATTGTGAACACAACTGTCATTTCAGTTTTGGTTAGCTACCATCCCGTCACGCCGATGACGACTGGGTCAGTAACAAAATCTTTGCAACTCACGGCACTTGCAAGTTAGCGCAAAAAAGCAAAAGTCTTTTTTTACCTTGGGATGGCGTTATAATCATTTCACTATAAAAACAACAAGAGAGGATTTATCCACGATGTCATATCAAAAATCAGCGCTTTTTCTAGCCCTATCACTGTGTCTTTCTGCCTGTAATGATCAAACAAAACAAGACTCAGCAAGCAGCCAGGCCAAATTACCCACTGCGGCCGATGCCCAGAACTTTGTAACTCAAGCACAAGCCGATCTTGAAAAGCTCCAGTTACCCGCAGCTCAGGCCGCTTGGGCTTATCAAACTTACATTAACCAAGATACCGCTGCGGTATCGGCTTATTTGTCTGAAAAACACGGTAGCTTGTCCACAGCCTTAGCCAAACAAGCTGCGGATTATAATAAGGTCGAAGTGGACGCCAACACCCGTCGTAAATTGGATCTAATGCGTAATGGTTTGATCCTACCGGCCCCTGCCGACCCAGTAAAATCAGAGCGACTTGCACAAATTACCTCTGACTTAGAAGGTATTTATGGCAGTGGTAAATACTGTCGAAGCGAAGACGACTGCATGCGTTTAACCGACATGACGAATACGATGGCCACCAGTCACGACCCCAAATTACTGTTAGAAATGTGGGAAGGTTGGCGTGAGGTTTCGGTGCCTATGAAAGCCTTATACGAGGAAGAAGTGCAACTTGCCAACGAAGGCGCTCGTGAATTGGGCTTTAGCGATATTAGTGAATTATGGCGTGGTGGTTATGATATGCCCGCCGAAGACTTTGCTCTTGAACTGGATCGCATATGGGAGCAAATCAAACCTTTTTACGACGCCTTACATTGCCACGTGCGAGCCAGTTTAGGTGAGCAATATGGCACCGATATCGTTCCACAAGATCAGCCTATTCCCGCGCATTTATTAGGTAATATGTGGGCTCAGCAATGGGGCAATATTTATGACTTGGTTAAACCCAAACAAAAATTAGATGTTATCGATGTGACTGCCGCATTAAGGGCCAATGGCTACGACGAAGTTAAAATGGTCAAACAAGCCGAAGGCTTCTTTTCATCCCTAGGCTTTGCCCCTCTGCCCGATACCTTTTGGCAGCGCTCGCAGTTTTCACAACCTGCCGACCGTGATGTCGTGTGTCATGCCTCAGCTTGGGATCTTGATGATCAAGACGACCTGCGCATAAAAATGTGTATCCAGATCACCGGAGAAGATTTTTCAGTCATCCATCACGAATTAGGTCATAACTACTATCAACGTGCTTACAAAGCACAACCATTACTCTACCGTACTTCGGCTAACGACGGTTTCCACGAAGCCATCGGCGATACTATCGCTCTTTCTATTACGCCCAAGTATTTAAAAGAAATTGGCTTGGTCGGTAACGTTCCAGATGCCTCTAACGATATCGGCATGTTACTTAAACTGGCGCTAGATAAAATTGCCTTTGTGCCTTTTGGTTTGATGGTTGATCAATGGCGCTGGAAGGTATTTTCAGGTGAAGTTAAACCAGCAGATTACAACAAAGTCTGGTGGGAACTGCGTGAAAAATACCAAGGTGTAATGGCGCCAGGCGAACGCCCTGCTGATGCCTTTGATGCCGGTGCTAAATACCACGTGCCGGGTAATACGCCTTATACCCGCTACTTTTTAGCCCATGTATTGCAATTCCAATTCCATAAAGCCTTGTGTGAAAAAGCAGGAAATACTGACCCTATTCACCGCTGCTCAATTTATGGTAGCAAAGAAGCGGGAGCAGCCCTAAACAGCATGTTAGAAATGGGTAAAAGCAAAACTTGGCAAGAGGCCCTAAGCACCATAACAGGCA
>NZ_LSNE01000002.1:283683-332017 GCF_001565895.1 Paraglaciecola hydrolytica | reverse complement strand
AAAACCAACCCCGCCAATGCGGTTGGGTAAACGAGGGATCTTCAGCTACGCAGTAGCGCCCCGAGTGAACGGCAAGACATGGATGTCTTGACTGGAGGAAGATCATCATGGACGTGTTTCTGACTCTCTAAATTCGAAGAACAATTAAAGCTCTATTCATTCCGCAATTTTTATCAGATGTTTCAGCTACGCAGTAGCGCCCGAGTGAACGGCTGGACATGGAGGTCTTGACTGGAGGAAGATCATCATGGACGTGTTTCTGACTCTCTAAATTCGAAGAACAATTAAAGCTTTATTCATTCCGCAATTTTTATCAGATGTTTCAGCTACACATTAGCGCCCGGAGTGAACGGCCTCACTTGGATGTGAGGACTGGGTTCCGATCATCAGAGAAGTGTTTGTATATAACTCAATTCGAATAACAGCTTTGGGCGTTAGTATACAAATTGTCTGTGCCTTCTACTCCGCTCAAAGCAAACCTGAATAAAACGAATCACCCAACTTTTCTTGCTTTAATTTGCTGCATATAAAAACAGGTGTAATTATATTTTGTGAAAAAACTCAATTTTTCTTCCTATTAAATAAATTTATTAGGTCTCACTATGTTTTTCAGAAAATCGCTGTTATTAATTTAATTATGGAAAATATTTTTGACATGGTTTTTAATAGGAAGCGCAAAAAGTCTCGTTAAAGTCAGGCTCCTTTTGTTTTTTAGATCTGCCGCAGATTTGGCTAATTTGAAGTAATAAATACGTAATAAAATCATAAGGCAAGCACTGAAAATGACGAAAAATAATCAAACAGAGCAGTTACAAATAAGCTTTGCTCGTTAATAAGCATTAGGTTTAAGGAAAGTTATGCGTACTATTCTTGTTTTAGTTGGTTCTCTATTCTTTATAGGTTGCTCATCTGTTAGTAATGTGATGCCTGTAGGTAAAGATACTTATCGAGTTAGCTCTGAAATGAGTGGTCAATTTCCTAGTTGGTCAGATGTAAAAGGATTATCTCTATCCAAAGCTAATGAGTTTTGCAAAGCTAAAGGCATGTACATGAAGGAAGGTGATTGGGAAACTCATGGTGCTAGAGGTTGGACTCCGTTAAATGCAGAGCTTACTTTTACCTGTGTTGCTGAGTGACTTTAAGCCTAATCTGGTAGCCGGAGGTATCTAGCCTCCTGCCTCCACAACACCCTGCATGCGGCTCCGCACACGACTGCAAGGCAAAAAGTCAATCTTCGTTTTAATTAGCTACGACCACTTTTTATTGAGATTAAAATTCCATTAGCTTTTCTCTGATTTGGCAATAACTTCTCCACCCAACAATCCTGCAACCATACCCAAAATTAATTCAAAAGCATGTAGCAGCATCGTGTGGATTTGCGCAAGTTGCTCAAAAAAAGCGGTACCAATGGCAAACGCAAGCAATATTATCAACAGCCCTGCAGCGACGAGCAAACGTTTAATATTAAACGTAAATGCCTTATCACTGGTGTCATTCAATGTTTTGACTTGTTCGCTTTGTGACGCTGAACTTGGCACTCTTTTATGCGCTGTACTGGTAATGAACATGGCTTTATCCTCCATTTATTTAGTGAAAATCACTGTAGTACTCAGTGTAATTCAAACTAAAAAATTAGAGTGTTTTATTGCGATTTATTTAGGCCGAAATACTTAAGCTAGTTTGTTCGGTTTTTTTCACTGAATATCAAACATCATATCCATTAGGAAGATCATGTCATTTAAATTGGACAGTTTTCGGATATTCCAGAATACTACAAATTGCAAAATTTCAGGATTGGTTGTAGGGTTGAAATGCAATCAGTGGTAGTCATAAGTGAGAGTAATATGCCAATTTACTTATCCTTCGCCTTGTTAATCCTTATAAGGACATAGGTATTTTGATTTACCTCTTGCATTATCTAACAAGGAACTAGATAAGATGACGTCTGAGCAAAATTTACATACAAACACGTTAACGTCATTTGCCGAAAATGCTAACGTAAATGAGATGTACCTTAGGGCAGTTTTTAACAACATGGGCGATCCAATATTCGTTAAAGATCAAGATTGTCGGCTGCTCCTTGTCAATGATGCCTTTTGTTCAATTTTTAGTTTACCCAGAGAAGAAATAATAGGTAAAACCCTTGCCGAAAAAGTACCAGCTAGTGAAAGAGAGCATTTTTTAGCCATCGATTTACAAGTATTAAAAGAAGGGAATGAAATTTTATGCGAAGAGACGCTAACCACTAACGGCCAGCAAACCAAGAACATTCTAACCAGAAAAAACCGCTTTATCGATGCCTATGGCAACTATTTTCTGGTCGGAGTAATTCACGATATCACCCAACGCAAACAAACTGAACAACGCGAAAAATCCCGCACTAAAATATTAGAACTCATTACCAGTGGTGAACCCTTAAACCATATTCTGGCAGCCATTGTAGGAGCTGTTGAACAAGAAAACCCAAACATGTTATGCAGTATTTTGTTATTGGATGATGCTGGTAAACACCTGTTAAGCAGCACCGCATCCAGTCTTCCTGGTTTTTACACTGAAGCGATTCATGGTATCGAGATTGGCTTAGGGGTTGGCTCTTGTGGCACTGCTGCGTATACAAACAAACGAGTTATTGTGGATGATATTCAAAACCATCCTTACTGGGCACCTTATAAAGAATTGGCTCAAAGCGCAGGATTAGGCTCATGTTGGTCAGAACCAATACGCTCAGTTAGCGGAAAAGTTCTTGGTACTTTTGCCATTTACCATCACAAAGTTAACCACCCAAGCGCCGCGGATCTTGCAGTGATCGAGCAAACCGCAAGTTTAGCCAGCATCGCCATTGAAAAAAAACAAGCCCAAGAAAAGTTAACACGTGCAGCAAGTGTATTTACCCATGCCCATGAAGGCATCATGCTGACCGATGCGAATTCCAATATTATTGAAGTCAATGCTAGTTTTAGTCGCATGACAGGTTACTCAGAAGCAGAAGTACTCGGTAAAAACCCAAGATTGCTTCAATCAAAGCGCCAAAGCCCTGAATTTTATGTCGAAATGTGGGATACCATATTAACCCATGGTTACTGGCGTGGTGAAATTTGGAATCGTCGTAAAAATGGCGAATTATATGCAGAAATGCTGACTATCAGCGCAGTAAAAAATTCGGCTGGTGTCGTGCAGCATTACGTTTCGTTAAGTACTGATATAACCCCGATGAAACACTATCAGAGCCAACTCGAACGGATCGCCCATTACGATACCTTAACTAATCTGCCTAATCGTGAATTACTGGCTGATCGCCTCAGTCAAGCTATGGCGCAATGTCAACGCCACCAACTATCTTTGGCTGTGGCCTTTATGGACTTAGATGGCTTTAAAGCGGTTAACGACAACCACGGTCATGATGTAGGAGACGAGTTACTAATTGCCGTATCACAACGTATGAAAGAAGCCTTACGTGAAGGGGATACCTTGGCACGTATTGGCGGTGATGAATTTATTGCCATTATAGTTGACATAGATAAATTTGAGGATAGCGAGCTGGTACTAAAACGCCTGTTAAAAGCGGCTCAAGACCCTATCCTTCTTGGTGAAACACGATTACAAGTTTCAGCGAGTATTGGTGTTACTCTGTATCCTCAAGACGGCGTCAATGCTGAACAACTCATGCGCCACGCTGACCAAGCCATGTATGTTGCTAAACAAGCGGGTAAAAACTGTTATCACTTGTTTGATACTGCAAAAGACAGCGCAATACATTCTCACCGCAAAAATATTGACGATATATATTCAGCATTAGCACTAGATCAATTTGTATTACATTACCAACCTAAGGTAAACATGCATTCTGGCGCGGTGATAGGTGTCGAAGCCTTAATTCGTTGGCAGCATCCAGTCAGAGGCTTAGTCCCGCCTTTAGCGTTTTTACCCGTGATTGAAGAGCACGTAGTGAGTCTTGAATTAGGTGAATGGGTCATAGATACGGCGTTAACACAAATTAAACAATGGCGATTGATAGGTTTGAATCTACCTATTAGTGTCAACATCAGCGCCTATCAATTACAGCAAACTAACTTTACAACCCGTCTTGCTGCTTTGTTAGCCGCTCATCCTGAGGTGCCGGCAAATTTTTTAGAATTGGAAATACTCGAAAGCAGTGCATTACACGATACTAACCAAGTATCTGAAACGATGACGGCATGTCACCAGCTTGGTGTCAGTTTTGCGCTAGATGACTTTGGCACGGGCTACTCATCACTGACCTACTTAAAACGTCTACCTGCTCACTTGATTAAAATCGATCAGAGCTTTGTACGGGATATGTTAGAGGATGCCGATGATTTAGCCATCGTCAAAGGTGTTGTTGGCTTAGCAAAAGCATTCCAACGTCAGGTCATTGCGGAAGGTGTAGAAACGCCCAAACATGGAAAAGCACTATTACAACTTGGTTGTGAATTGGCTCAAGGTTATGGGATCGCTCGCCCCATGCCAGGTAATGAAATTGTTCAATGGATAACAACGTGGAAAACAGCTGGTTCTTGGTTGGAATAAAGTGGCAGTACCCTAAACTGCTAGGCATTTTTTACTTCTTACCATTACTTGATTTGATATTCCAACAACATCATAGTTTCGACGTGTGAAGTTTGTGGAAACATGTCCATAACGGTTACGCGTAGCACTTTAAAGCCTTTATTTCCCAGATATTCCGCATCACGCGCCAACGTGGCTGCATCACAAGATACATAGAGTATTTGTTGGGGTTTTAGTGCTATCAGGGTATCTAAAAATTCCTTTGCACCAGCTCTGGGCGGATCAAGTAAGACCTTAGTGATACCACGTTGAGTAAATTCATTGGCAACTGGTTTAGTTAAGTCAGCGGCAATAAAGCTGAGGTTATTGAGCTTATTAAGTTGAGCATTTTTTCGACCGGCAGCAACCATGCTGTCTTGCACCTCGACACCGATCACTTGTTTGGCTCGTTTAGCCAAGGGCAGCGAAAAATTCCCTACCCCGCAAAATAGGTCGAGTACCACATCTTGTTTACATGGTGCCAACCATTCCATGGCCTGTGCCACCATCAACTCATTCATGCTGGCATTAACCTGAATAAAATCCTGAGGATGATAAGCCAAAGTTAAACCATCAAGCTGATAATGACGCAATTCGGTTTCAGCTACTTGAGCTTGATTTTCGCCGGGATGTTGCCAATACAGTGCGACTTGTTGAGTTAGCGCCCATTGTTGCCAACTCGATTTTAGCTCAGTACTAATGTCATGAGTTAAACGCAGCAACACAGCAGTACCTTGGCTATCTTCTAATAATTCAATATGACCTAAGCATGGAGCCAACTCATTACTGCTCAAACGCTGTTTTAAATGACTAAAAACCTGCTGCAATGACTCCGTCAGCACCATACAGTTATTAATCGAGATTATATGTTTAGAGGCTTTGGCGCGAAAGCCCATAAAAAGCTGACCGTCTTTAACAAATACCGCAATGCGCGCACGGCGACGATAAGCAAAACCTTGCTCTTTCAATTCACTGATTGCATGATCACCAAGTACTTTACGTAACTGACCTTGTAACCAGTGTTTTTTAGCGGCGAGTTGTTGTGGCTCAGATAAATGCTGAAAACTACACCCACCACACTCGGCATAATGCGGACAAGGCGGAGTGATGCGATGTGGGCTAGCTTCGATGATCTGAGTCACTATCGCTTGATCAAAACGACTACCAGCTTTGCTCACTCTGGCTTCTACCAACTCCCCTGGTAATGCCCCTTGGATAAAAGTGACTTTGCCATCCAGGCGAGCAACCCCATTGGCTTCATGAGTTATCCCATCAACGTAGAAACGTTGTGGAAGCCCTAAAACTTGCGGTTTGGCCTGACGGCCTTGTGGTCTTCTATTTCTCAATGACAATTCTCATTATTGGCACAAGTGCTAGTTTTTTTACTTATCATAACATCGCCTTATGCGCTTAATTCTGGTTTATGGCCGGTATACCTGCACTTTGTCATAACCCTGTTCGTGTAACAACAAGGCTTGAAGCTGGCTCATGACCCCACGATCACAATACAAAAAATATTTTTTATCGGTATCCAATAATGGAAACTGCGAAGCCAATTTAAAAAATGGAATATGCATCACAGTGACATTTGGCAACAGCAAGGGTTTTTCATCTTGCTCATCCGGCGAGCGAATATCGAGTACGATACTGTCCACAGGCAATACATCAACACTGGCTACCACCTGGGTTTCTTGCTCAGTTTCTTCTGCGATAGTGCGAATATCACGCATTTTAGCCAGCATGATCGCTCTTTCTAGTAGATTGAAGTCGAGTTTACTTTCTTCTTCTTCTATTTTACTGAGATCGGCTTTTATGGTCGGTTTATTGGATATTACTCCGCAATACTCGGGCATTATTTTGGCAAACTCTTCGGTACCTATATGTTTTGCCGCATCAATAATTTCGAGTTTATCCATACAGATCAAAGGCCGCAGGATGAGTTTGTCTGTAGCTCTATCAATGACACTTAAGTTGGTCAAGGTTTGACTCGACACTTGGCCTAAACTTTCACCCGTGACCAAAGCACAAATATCCAGTTTATCGGCGACGAGGGAGGCCGCTCTGACCATCATGCGTTTGAGCACCACCCCCATCTGGCTGTTTTCAACATTTTCGAGGATATCAGCTACGATCGGTGCAAAATCTACAGCAACAAATTTAACACGGTGAGATTCACTGTATCGTTTCCACAGATAATAACTAACTTGTTTCACCCCAATCTCATGTTCACGGCCACCCAAATTAAAAAAGCAATAGTGAGTGCGGGCACCGCGGCGGATCATCTGATAAGTTGCCACTCCCGAATCGTAACCACCTGATATCAGAGATAAAACGTCTTCTTGACTGGGCAAAGGCATGCCACCTAAACATTTAATCCGCCAATGGCTTTGGATCAGTTTATCGCCATCCACTTCAAACTCGATAGTTACATCAGGATTTTTAAGTTTAACCCCTGCACTGTCGCAGTTTTGGTTAAGATAACCACCAACGTAACGAGAGGCCTCTAAGGATGAAAATGGGTGACTACCGCGACGTTTAGCTCTGACAACAAAACTTTTCCCAACTAAAACTGCCTGCCATGACGCTTTCACTTGCCGACAAATATCATCTAGGTCACTGAATGTACTTTCTTGTACCAGTAAAATTTGATCAATTCCGGGTATGCGTTGTAATAACTCAATAATTTGCTCTTGTTTGTCTTGGGCTGAAGGATTAACCAGCAACAATAATTTGTCCCATGACGAGCGTACTTCTACCGATAAATGATTGCGTTTAAATATCAGACGTATATTGCCTTCGAGTAAACGGGTAAAACGCTTACGCACGTTGCGGCTTTTGATGATAATTTCTGGATGTAGTCTGATAATAAACTTCATAGGTCTAAAACTCATTTGAACGAGGAATAAATAAAGGCGCGGATTATAACGGGCTGTCTAGTTAATGCAAATTAGCCCCCATTGATTACACAACTTTGACGGCATTCTTTTATAACAAAGAAGGGCGACAAGATATTCGGGGCTAACGTCCCCTCCTACAAAAGACAACCCCCCACCCTCTGTAGGAGAGCCTTCAGGCGTAAACACCCTGTACTGGTTTTTGTGTCATTGGATTTACACTGAGGCTGTGAATGAGTACAGCTAAAAAACGAACAATTTCAAGGATATATACCCAAACAACCTGAAGATGCAGGATTCAGGTTGTTTGGGTATATATAAAAAATCCGCTGATAGACAGCGGATTTTCGAAATACAACAATGAGCAAAAAATAAGTTATTTACCGGCTTTTTGCTGAAAATCCCATAATTTCATCGTGATAGATTCAAACATAGTACTGGCAGCTAAACCTAAACGTTCAGCCACATTCTTTTTGATTGCGTACTTAACTATGAAGATCTTTTTAGTTTCATTGGCTTGTAATAAGTAGTCATCAGACGTTTGAATAGCATCAACCAAACCTAACTCTAAGGCTTTACTGCCATACCAATATTCGCCTGTTGCTACTTTCGCTATTTCCAATGCCGGACGATGTTCATGCACAAAACCTTTAAACATCTGATGCACTTCTTCCAATTCTTCGCGGAATTTTTCACGGCCTTGATCGTTGTTTTCACCAAACATGGTAAGGGTACGTTTGAATTCACCGGCAGTGTGTTGTTCCCACTCAATATTGCTCTTTTTCAATAGCTTATTAAAATTGGGTAATTGTGCAATAACGCCAATTGAACCGATAATGGCAAATTTAGCCGCCAATACATGGTCAGCCACACAAGCCATCATATACCCCCCACTAGCAGCTACCTTATCTACTGCCACAGTGAGTTTGATGTTTTTGTCCCGTAAACGTTGCAATTGCGAAGCAGCCAAACCATAACCATGCACGACTCCGCCACCACTTTCTAAACGTATGAGTACTTCGTCTTCTGCTTTGGCAACGGTTAAGATAGCGGTGATTTCTTCGCGCAATGAATCAACCTCATGGGCATCCATTGAGCCTTTAAAATCAACCACAAACAGTTGACCCGCGGGTTTGTCTTCTGCGGTTTTCTTTTGTTGTTTAGCGGCTTTCTTTTGCTCTTTAGTAAATTTTTTTAACTGCTCTTTGCTTAACAACATGCTGCGAGAGTAGTTAGCCAAGTCTTCTAATTTTTCTGACAAAGAACTAATTTCTAAGTGTCCTTTACCGGATTTTTGTTTACTCACTAGACCTATAATGCCGCCTAAGGCGAGTAAAATCGCCACAACAATAGTGATTGCTTGAGCGAGAAACAGCCCATATTCGTATAAAAATTCCAAATGCTCTTACTCCTGTTTTTGTTTTCCTGTTTATGGGGGCGGATCAGCAAAAAAAAAGCCAAGTCACAGACTTGGCTCTTAAATAAAGATAATTATTAGTTTTGCACCACGGCAGGATTATTAATGACGATGGTTTGGCCATCGGTACTAAAAAAGCCAACAGCTTGCATCTGCATTTCCGTGGTTGCCGCTTGGCTAGGTATAGGGGTTAACAAGGATTGATGTTCACCTGTGCTAAACCTAACCACACCACTACCTTGAGTGGTAGATGACACGGCAGGTAAACCCATAATGATATTGGCTAATGCATTACCACCAGACAAAGGTGCATTAGGCACATCGACCGAATTTACCTGATCCGTCAAAGCGGTACTGCCATCATCGTTAGTGCCACCACCTACCATTAATTGCACTAGTGATGGGGTATTGGATGCAGTTATCCCCGCTAGGCTAATCGGGTCTGCGCTATCTAATATGGTTTGTGCAGCGAAATTAAAGGCAGCAAAGGTAGCATTAATAGCAGCCAAATCTGCAGCACCTAAACTAGCTTCAAATGCCTTAAACGCGGGACGAATAGCGTCGTTAACTGGAAGTTGATTTGCCATAGCGTACTGGGTTAAAAACTGCACAAAAGCATCTGAAGAAGCCGCTAACAAAGAGCCTTTAATCAAGGGGCCAAAATCAGCAGAGGAAAACAAGAATGATGCAATACCACCGGCCGGTACATTAAACACTGCCGAATTAAAGTGATACATACTATTCAGGCTAGCTAGGCTTTCTGGCAAACTCGCATTAGATAAACCTACTGTGCCAGTGCCCGTAATTGCCCCTAAACTTTGACCGATAAAATGCACGTCATTAGCATTAACATCAACCATTCCGGTCGTATCGGCGATTGCCACTAATGACAAACGTAATGCCATAGTATCAACAATACTCTGACGTGAGTTATCTCTAGCTGTTAACAAACTTTGTAGGTTCATAAAGTCTGTTGGAGTATGACTAGATGCCCCTACTACATCACCATTATCAAGGGTAAATTCACGTTCGCCATGTAAAGGATGATCAATAGCAACCGAAGCAAAACCTGCCAAAGAGAGGGCTGCCGACATAGCTAACACATTTTCTTTACTACCGGTAATTCCATGTTGGAATACCACAACAGGCCAGCCACCTGCCGGTTTAGTAACGGGACTAATCGCCCCGCCACTGGCTGCAGCTAAAGCAGCAATCACTGCCTCATCGGGCACGGTAAACTGCACGTTTAGGGTCTCAGTCCCAGCTTCGTTATACACCGTAGCAGCGTTATCCATATTACGACCGCGAGCTTGTGGAATAGGACTATATTTCGTTACATTACGTGGATCATTAATGCCAATAGCCGCCAAATTAAGATCAAATAATTGGCCACCAGACGCTGCCTGACATAAGGCATTGTTCGGGCCAGCCGCTCCACCTTGTAATAATGCACCTACACTTGCCGCACCCATGGCTTTTAACATCGCACCGCTAGTACAAGCGGCTTTCCACCAATCACCTAAGGGGTTGGTTGGATTAAGGTAATAAGGCAGATTAATAGTGCCTTCAACTCGTTTAGCTGCACATAGTGGACCTGCGGTGGTAAAGGTTTGCTGAGCCGTGGTAAATAGAGGTGATGCAGGATTTGCCAAGGTATTCATTAAGCCCGCACAAGTATCCAAACCCACTGCGTTTAGTTGAGCTAATTGCTCAGCAGGCAGTAATAAGGGTGCTAGATATTCAAAGGCAGTTGCCCCTTTAACGGGTGCTTGAGTCACTATTGCTGGCAAATATTGGGCAGCAAATTGTTGAGCTGCAGGCAAAGTCGCGCCAGTGGCTAATGCGCCTTGTAGGGCTTGCGCAAAACCTCCAATCTGCAATTGTTTAATAGTGGCCAGCACACTAGTAGTCGATTGGGTTGAAAAATAAGCGGCATAAGATACTTGTGTTGCTTCTAAACCAACCGGTTTTAAGACATTAACCAGAAAATTAACCAGCCCTTGCAACTGCAGTTGATCCGGTGAGCTAAGTGGCAAAGTATTAATATCCTGACGGGCTAATTCCCATGAACTTGAACCCAATACAGCCTTACCATCAGTATCTTTTAGTTCCGAAGTAACCACCAACATATGGCCTTGTGCTGCCTTCATTGGTTTTAAGGGCACTACCGAAATAGCCCCAGAGCCGGCAGTATAAGCCGCTACAAAATCAACACCATATTGTAATTCATCACCTAATTCACAAGGTATACCCGGTGCTTGAACTTGTGCAGCAATAGCCTGACACGTAGCCGAAGTCCCTTCTAAAGCCTGAGTGGCTTGAAATAAACGAATGGAAGTTGGACCTACAGTGGCTGGGTTAACATCAACACCTGCGGCAAGTGTTAAACGGATTTGGAAGGGATGATTGGTTGACCAGCCATCTAACATACTCAATGCATGTTGTGGGTTAGCCGGGTTAAGATCCGCACTGCCTTCTGTAGCTAACGTAAAATCAAAAAGATCATCATTAGGTATCATTAATAAATCATTAGGAATATTTAAATTACTCGTGGCGGGATCAAATACTACTCTGACATAGGGCTTATCTTTTGCTGTATTAGCATCTTGCTCCTTGACTGTATCCCCGCCTCCGCAGCCTGACAATCCCATTACCGCTGCAATACTCGTACTGAGTAGTATTTTTTTCATTCTGCGTTCCTCACATTCCAATGTATGATGTTTATTATTTTAAAGGTAATTTAGCTTACCATGTTAGCGCGTAATTAAGACTTGCAAGCCAACATGTAAGACCAGTTGATGAAGAGCCATATTATTGGCTTTAATGATTTTTTGCAAAGCTTTGTTAATTTTTTGTAAGGCTAGCGATATCACAATTGGCTCGCACAGTAGGTGCAAAAAAATAACTATCAGTGGTACTATCCTGTGCTCGATATTGCAGTAGTTAATTCATGTTTACATATAATCCCAAACCCCAATTTTTGAAGAATAAAATCATCTTAGTTACTGGTGCCGGCGATGGCATAGGCAAAGCAGCCGCCCTAAGTTATGCACGCTTTGGTGCGACAGTGATTTTACTCGGTAAAACCGTTAAAAAACTCGAAGCAGTTTACGATCAAATCATTGCAAACGGCGGTGCAGACCCTGCCATAGTGCCACTGGATTTAGCCGGAGCCACACCAAATCATTACGCAGGCTTGGCAGGTTCCATTGAACAGCAGTTTGGTAAGCTTGATGGTTTATTACACAATGCCAGTAAGTTAACTGACTTAGGTCCTTTTTTGCTTATTAGTCAGGAAGACTGGCAAAGCGTGATGCAAGTGAATGTCACTAGCCAGTTTAATTTAACCCAAGCCCTACTGCCCTTGCTTAAAAAAGCTAAAAGCAGTTCATTGATCTTTACCACCTCAAGTGTTGGCTTAAAAGCCCGAGCTTATTGGGGGGCCTATGCAATATCTAAATTTGCTATTCAAGGCATGATGGAAGTATTGGCCGATGAATTTGAAAACAGTGGTATTAAGATAAACTGTATTAATCCAGGTGCAACTCGCACCAACATGCGTGCAAAAGCCTATCCGGCCGAAGACAATACGCTGCTGCTTACCCCTGATGATATTATGTCTTACTATCTGTATTTGATGGATGCAGAAAATTGTACTGAGCATGGTATTACCCTACATGCGCAAGCTTGAATAAGCACATCGTCGAATGTAAGTCTGTCTTAAGATCGTAAAAATCGGAGCTTAATGGCATTCTTTATATAGGTACGAAGGAAGGACCTACAAAAAAGCAGACTGAGATGTCTGCTTTTTTAGTTTAAATCATTAAGGTAAAAACTTAGTCTTGTTCGCTATTAGCCCAAGTATCTCGTAAACCAACGGTACGATTAAACACCAGTTTTTCTGCACTGCTATCACTATCAAGGCTAAAATAGCCCATACGTTCAAACTGCAAAGGTTTACCTAACTCTGCATTACGCAAACTAGGCTCTACTACGGCATTTTTAACCAACAACGAGTCAGGATTTATCGTGCTTAAAAAATCATCTTGTGCCGCGGGGTTTGGCACCGTAAATAATCTGTCATATAGTCTGACTTCTGCTTTAATACCATGTGAGGCCGATACCCAATGAATAACACCTTTAGCTTTGCGGCCATCAGCGGGATCTTTACCTAAGGTTTCATCATCATAAGTACAGTAAATCGTGGTGATATTACCTGCATCGTCTTTATCAACTCGCTCGGCTTTAATAATGTAGGCGTTACGTAAACGCACTTCTTTACCTAAAACTAAACGTTTGAACTTTTTATTGGCTTCTTCTTTAAAGTCTTCCGCTTCAATATAAATTTCACGAGTAAAAGGCAGCTCACGACTACCCATAGCCTCATCATTAGGATGATTACGGGCTGTTAATATTTCTACTTTATCGACGGGGTAATTTTCGATAATCAGCTTCACCGGCTCAATTACCGCCATGGCACGTGGGGCAAGCTCATTTAGCTCTTCACGGATACAGGCATCCAACATGGGCATCTCAACCATATTGTCCATTTTGGTCACGCCGATGCGTTTACAAAATTCACGGATTGAACTTGGGGTAAAACCACGGCGACGTAAACCGGCAATAGTAGGCATACGTGGGTCGTCCCAACTCTCAACATGACCTTCTTCAACTAACTGAATAAGTTTACGTTTACTCAATACGGTATATTCAAGATTAAGGCGTGAAAATTCATACTGGCGCGGTTCACAGTCAATAGTAATATTGCTGATCACCCAATCATATAGGCGGCGGTTATCTTGAAATTCTAAGGTACATAACGAATGAGTAATACCTTCAATCGCATCCGAAATACAATGGGTAAAATCGTACATGGGATAAATACACCAAGCATCACCGGTTTGATGATGATGGGCAAATTTAACGCGGTATAAAGCCGGATCACGCATGCACATAAAAGGTGAGGCCATATCAATTTTGGCACGTAATAAACACTCACCTTCTTTGAATTCGCCATTTTTCATTTTTTCAAATAAGGCCAAATTCTCGCTGACAGAGGTATCTCGATAAGGGCTGTTTTCACCTGGCGCTTTAAGTGAACCACGCATACGACGTACGTCATCAGGACTAGAAAAATCCATGTACGCCAAACCTTTAGTGATCAACTCTACTGCATAAGCATGTAATTGCGGGAAATAATCAGAGGAATAACGCACCTCACCATCCCAGTGAAAACCTAACCAGCTCACGTCCTGCTGAATAGCATTCACGTAATCAATGTCTTCTTTTTCTGGATTAGTATCGTCAAAACGCAAATTACACTGACCGGCATAATCTTGAGCTATACCAAAATTCAAACAAATTGATTTGGCATGGCCTATATGCAAATAACCATTGGGTTCTGGAGGGAAGCGAGTTTGAACGCTAGTGTGTAAACCGTTCTTAAGATCGTTGTCGATTATTTGACGAATAAAGTTGGTCGGACGACTTTCAGTCTCGGCCATTAAGCATTTCCTCTTAGCAATTACAGGTATTTAACAGGGCGCATATTATAACAGGATAAAGTGACTGCATAAGGATTTTTAAAATACTCTTACTGTTATCCCCTTGACCTTTACAACTGCAGCGTTATTGGCTGCTCTCCCCCAATCACTGAGTACCGTTAAGCTCATGGGGCCTCATTCATTTGCCGCCGCCGCGCAATTCCAATGATTTTGGCTATACAACTTTTAGATATTTAACTAAAAATGCAGAATGTTAAGGCAGTAAGTTTTAAGCTGGTGTATAAAAGTCACGAATTAGTCTGCAAGGTGCACTTACTGCACTTTGATGTATTGGAAAAAATAAAGTAGCTATGAGAGATAAAGCAACCTCCTTTGACATCGCCCACCGCGCAGGTGTATCCCAATCTACCGTATCAAGAGCCTTACGTAACAGCCCCTTAGTCAATCTAGAAACTCGTGAAAAAGTGCAAGCCATTGCCGCAGAACTTAATTACAAGGTTGATAAAAACGCCAGTAATTTACGTCGGCAACAAAGCGGCACCTTAGCTTTGTTGTTGTTTGAAGATCCTACGTCCGATGATTCACTGATCAATCCGTTTTTTCTGTCGATGTTGGGTAGCATTACCAAAGCCAGCGCTAAAGCAGGTTATGATTTATTAGTGTCTTTCCAAAATCTCAATGATGACTGGCACGCTGAATATGAAGACTCCAATAAAGCCGATGGACTTATCTTGTTAGGTTATGGTGATTATGTGGATTACCGCAACAAACTCAGTAAGCTAGAAGAGCAAAAGACCCATTTTGTGCGTTGGGGGGCTCATGATGTTGATCATCCCGGTATTTCTATCGGCAGCAATAATGTGCAAGGTGGATTTGATATTACTCAGCACATGATCAACCTAGGCCGCAAAAAATTTGCTTTTATTGGTGGTGCGGATAAACACTGCCCTGAATTTTTAGATCGATATATTGGTTTTTGTAATGCCTTAAAAAATTCCGGTTTGCCCCATGATTCATCCTTACAAATTGAAGCTATTTCTACTGAAGATTCAGGCTATCAAGCCACTTCGGCCTTGTTAGCAGAAGGTAAGTCAATTGATGCTCTAGTTTGTGCCAGTGATTTAATTGCAATGGGCGCGATGCGGGCACTACGGGAACACAAACTGACAATTCCTGAACAAGTAGCAATAGCAGGTTACGATAATATTCCGATCTCGAGTTTTGCTAACCCAGCCCTGACCACTGTGCAACAAAACACCAAATTAGCCGGTGAAATATTAGTAGATAGTTTGATCAAGTTGATTAACGGTCAAGAAGTACCGCAAACGTTAATGCCGGTAGATTTGGTGGTACGCCAATCTTGTGGAATAGCATTCTCTAGTCTCTAGTCTCTAGTCTCTAGTCTCTAGTCTCTAGTCTCTAGTCTCTAGTCTCTAGTCTCTAGTCTCTAGTCTCTAGTCTCTAGTCTCTAGTCTCTAAAATAATAGCGCAAGGTGCTTAAACCTTGCGCTATTTTTTATTAGATGTGTATTATTTATTAGCCATTAGTTTTTCAAGTTGGCTGAGTAAGTCAGTGTTTTCTATTTTCCCTTCTCTAAGCCAAACCTGCACACCATGTGCTGCCACACTGGTATTAAGCTGGTTGTCTCTCGCACCAATATTAATGGTGTCATCACTTAGCTGACTCTGCCAACGTCCACCTTGCAGGTATTTACTAATGCTAAAGTCAGCTGCTGTGTCACCTTTGTTTAGTAAAACTAAGGCCGTCTGAGTCACATCGTCTTTGACAAGTACCCGATAAAAAGCAGCTTTATTGCCAGTAAACTCGATATTAACTTGTAAACCATTTTGTAAAGCTGGCACAGCTTTGCGCACCTGAGCAATACGACTCAAGGCATTGTGTATCGGGTGATGTTTTGCCAGTTCGATGTTGTCTTGACCAAGGTAGTTACGGTTACCCATGTGTTCGGCCTTACCACGCATAAAACCTAATTCCGAGCCTTGATATACCACTGGAATACCACGGGCGGTAAACAACCAGTTATTGGCATCTATAAATCCTTCATCGGATGCGTTCATGCGTGGCATATCGTGGTTGTCGTAAAAGGTCGCTAACTCATAGGGGTTAAGATAAGGGCCATGGGTTAAAAACAAGACTTTTTCAAGCTCAGCATAATCGCTCGCGGGGTTTTCGAAGGTAGTAACGATGGCTTTTTGACCAGGAAAATCCAAAACACTGATCCCACCATTTTTAGCAAGGGTATGCTGGCCAATAAAGTTAGCGTCATAATTAAAACTTTCGCCAAACATATAAAAGTCAGGATGCACAGTACGAATACGATCCGCCATTTCTTTCCAAAAGGCATGTGGAACATGGCGGATAGTATCTATCCTAAAAGCATCAGCGCCCTGCTCTATCCAGTATAAATAGGAGTTAATTAAATAATCTTTCACCGCGGCGTTGCTTTCATCCAGATTGGATAATTGCAAGATATCAGGGAATTTATGGTAGAAATCGTGCAAGGGATTATTGCTATCAAGTTGTTCAGTCGGCAGATTTTGGTGATCGGCAACTAAAACCCCATTGATATCATAAAGCTCACCAAACTTTGGCTGATCAACTGGCATACTAAAAGACGGTGAGCCATGGTTAGCCACAATATCAAATACCGACTTTAAACCAAATTGCTCACGCATTTGCTGAGTGTATTCTTTATATCCCAGCCCTTCTGAGGGTAAATGTTCGTCAATTTGATAAAAGTTATTGGCCCAATAACCGTGATAACCGGTTTTGCCCCCATCTTTAAAGGCACCGCCAAAAGTAATCGGTTCACCACCACTAAAGGCTTCATCTGGGTTATCTAGAATTGGAGTTAACCATACGGCGCTAAACCCCATGTCAGCAATATATTTACCGTTGTTAAGTACTCCTTTTAAGTCCCCGCCCATATAACCAACATAAGCAACTTCGTCGTTGTCGCCTTCAATGGGTAATCCAAAGGTTGGATATTCACCGCCCTGATCTTCATGGTTGTTGCTTGAGTCACCATCAACAAAGCGGTCTGTCATGACAAAATAAATCGCATCTTTAACAAAAGGCTGAGTTGTGCCGTAAAATTCCGCTTTTGTGCTTTTAACCAACTCCGATGGAGCGGGCTGGCAAGCACTTAAAATTGAAATGATAGATAAAGATAAAAAAGTTGTGGGCAACTTTTTTTGTTTAATATTTTGGAAAGAATTCAACATAAACAAACCCTTATTCTTCAACCGGATTAGACACACGTAAGGTCATCAAACCGGCAATCAACATACTGACACCACCGACGACCACGGCATAAATCGGTTCATTATTAAATAGTTTGGTCACCATAAACCCCAGAATGCTGGCAGCTAAAATTTGCGGGATAACGATAAAGAAGTTAAAAATGCCCATGTAAACTCCAAGCTTTTTCACCGGTAAAGCATTCGATAACAAAGCATAAGGCACCGATAAAACCGAGGCCCAGGCAAAACCCACACCAACCATCGACAATACCAACCATTGAGGATCACGAATAAACATAAACGAAATAAACCCGATGCCACCCAGCGCCAGATTAATTAAATGCGCGAAACGTAAATTAGTCAGTTTGACGATGACAGGAATTAAGATCGCCGCAAAAATAGACGTACCGTTGTAAACCGCAAAGAGTACACCAACCCAGTCAGCCCCCTCGTTATAAGCCAAGGAACTTGTGTCTGTACTTCCAAAATGGAAAGCAGCAACGCCTGATGTCATGTAGATCCACATGGCGAAAAACGCAAACCACGAGAAAAATTGCACTACCGCGAGTTGGCGCATAGCTTGAGGCATCGCAAATAGATCGTTCATTACTTCCGCAAATCCATTTTGGTTTTGTTGGTTTTTTGCCATTAAACCTGCCACTAATTGACATGCACCAAAAGCTAACAACATACCGGCCGCGATATACAAGTTTTTATCCAAATTCTCGATATTGATGGCAATAATGGCCGCTAAAATACCACCCACTATAGTAAAAAGAGCGCCACCTTTTAGATAACTTGCGGCGCTGCGTTGTGGAGGATTGGCCAGTTTGTCGGCCTCAACGCCCTTCTCTGCGCGCTCAAACTCGGCTAATTCCTCAGGTGAATATTCTTTGGTGGAATAAACCGTCCACAAAACACAAAGTAAAAATATCGTACCACCAGCGTAAAACGAAAACTTAACCGACTCTGGGATCACACCGGCCTCGGCCGTATTAGCGATACCAAACCAGTTACTCATCATCCAGGGCAACATTGATGCAACCACCGCACCCACACCAATAAAAAAGCTTTGCATGGCATAACCCATGGGGCGTTGTTTTTTGGGTAACATGTCGCCAACAAAAGCGCGAAAGGGTTCCATCGACACATTGATTGATGCATCCATGATCCACAACATACCGGCCGCCACCCACAAGGCCGGTGAATTAGGCATGATAAACAAAGCTAAACTGGCAGCGATGGCGCCAAACAAAAAATAAGGGCGACGACGGCCTAATCGATTCCAGGTTTTATCACTAAAATAGCCAATAATCGGTTGCACTATTAAACCAGTAATTGGCGCGGCGACCCACAACACCGCCATATTGTTGTAATCGGCCCCAAGGGTTTCAAAAATTCGGCTTACGTTGGCATTTTGCAGAGCGAAACCAAACTGGATCCCCATGAAACCGAAACACATGTTCCATATTTGCCAAAAATTCAACGAGGGTTGAGACTTGTTCATTTATTATTCTCTTCGTGGTGAGCTATTTTTTTGTTTGCGCCAGTTAAGCCGCAAGGTTAATGGCTTGTAAATATATCGTAATATTTTAAAGTTGCTAGACTACCCGTTGTCACTTTGATTCAACAACTAATTGCATACGTATTCACTTAATTAAATTTAAAAAATTTAATAATTTCATGTTATTAGCAGTATTTTACGGCGCGATAAAACTTACGCAGCAATGGAAAAACAATGAATACAAGGCAAAACATCGTCATTGTTGGTGGAGGCACTGCCGGCTGGATGGCAGCCAATATGTTGCAACAACAACTTGGCTCTTCTGGTTTTAACTGCATCTTAATTGAAAGCCCAGACATTCCAACAATAGGCGTAGGTGAAGGCTCAACTCCTCAGCTTAAAAGTTTTTTTAGCGCCTTAGGCATTACCGAGTCTCAATGGATGCCACAATGTCATGCTACCTATAAAAATGGTATTAGCTTTAAAAATTGGTCTGTAGATAAAGATCATCGAGAGTATTTTCATCCCTTTCCCTCGGCCGTTGACCAACACACCGCCCGTGGTTTTTTGCAACATTGTATAGCTAAACAACAAGGGCGCAATGTTGACACCCAAACGGATCGTTTTTTTCTGGCAGCACAACTAGCTAAACAAAACCGTTCGCCAATATTAAAATCCGGCGCTGTGGGTATAAGTTATGGTTACCATTTTGACTCAGTACTTCTTGGGAAGTACTTGCAAAAACTGACAGTAAAACAAGGTGTGCAACATATAAAAAGTACTGTTGTTGGTATAAAACTGCATCTCAATGGTGATATTAAATCTTTGCAATTGGCTGATGGTCAAGTTATTGAGGCTGAACTTTTTGTGGATTGCAGTGGTTTTAAAGCCCTGTTAATTCAACAAACCTTAGGCACTGAGTTTATCAGCTACCGTTCGCAATTATTTAACGATAGCGCCATTGCCCTACCCTCAACTCAACTAACTCCTTTAACTTCACAGACTGTTGCAACGGCACTTAACCATGGTTGGGCGTGGGAAATTCCACTCAGCAATCGTACCGGCAATGGTTATGTCTATAGCAGTGACTATTGCAGTGCCGAGCAAGCTGAAACTGAATTACGCCAAAAGCTAAACATGATCAACTACCCAGTTGCTGCCAAACACTTAAAAATGAAAGTCGGCCGTGTGGCACTGCATTGGAACAACAATTGTTTGGCTGTTGGGCTGTCGCAAGGTTTTATCGAACCGTTGGAAGCTACTGCTCTGCATTTAGTCCAGCATACTATTGAATCATTTATTAGCGCCTTTAGCGCGGGTAATTTCAGCACACAACATCAAGCCCAGTTTAATCAACGTATAAACGCTCGTTTTGATGGCATTCGCGACTACATAGTCTGCCATTATAAAGTTAACCAACGTCACGACAGTGCTTACTGGCGAGATAATCGTGCAAACACCAATATGTCAAATTCGTTGCAGGCGATTTTAGAATGTTGGGATAAAGGTGGTGATTTATTAGCCGAAATAAACCAACAACAGATAGCTGGCTATTATTCGGCAGTGTCTTGGTATTGCCTCTTAGCCGGTTACGGACGATTTGTGGCGACTCAACATAAACCCACAGAGGCATTGGTGAATATAAGTGAAATAGAACGTAGTCTGCAGCAACTTAGCCAACAGTTTTTAGATCAAAACCAAGCACTAGACTTTCTTGCTGCTACAACTGAAATTTAACAAAAAACGGAACTTCACTAGGTAGACCATTTAATTGCTCGCGGCTCTATGCCATAGCCCTTATCTGTGCCAACGCTAGCTCAATTTCCTGTTCATTGTTGATCAATGAGGGGGCAAATCTAGCGTAACTTTGTCGATATGGAGTACTGCTCATAATAATGCCTTTACCGTGCATTTTTTCCACCACGGCGTCAGCACTCATACCTTTAACATCAAAACAAACCAAGCCTGAAGACAGTTCACTGCTCGCCGGTGTGTAAAGCGTGACATGGGGCATTTTTGCCAGACCTTGTTTGGTTTGTTGGTTTAGCTGGTGAATACGAGCTTGCACCTTGTCTTTACCCAATTGCAGATGCAATTTAAAAGCCTCTGGCAAAGCCCAACGATGCTCAAAAGAATGGAAACCACCGGGCGACATATGTTCACCAATAGGCACTTGATCCTGAGTCATACCACCCAGCCACACTTCATAAGACGCGCTAAAACTTGGGATCACAGGCTCGGTTTGTGCCCAAGCACGTTCATTTCCCCAAATTACCCCTGTGCCCCTTGGCCCAAATATCCATTTGTGCGTACCGGCGACAAAAAAGTCACAGCCTAATTGACTCACATCCTGATCTTCAATACCAAAAGCATGTACGCCATCGACACAAAACAATATTTGTTGATGGGCCTTACGCTGAGTATTGAGCTGAGTAATAGTATCGGCCATGACTCGGATAGGTAATTTAACGCCTGTGGACGAATGCACCCAGGTAGCCGCTACCACACGGGTATTGCTATTAATTGCGGCTTTTAAACGTAGCACTACCTGTGCCACATCAACTTGCGCAGGATTATCATACAAAGCGATACGGTTAACTTTAGCGCCAGTGCGCTTTGCTCTATAAGCCAATGACATATCCGTGGAGTAGTGATCATGCACGGTTTGTAATATTTCATCCCCTTCTTGCAGGGTTAAACCTGCGTAAATCAAACCTAAGCCCATAGTCGTGCTGTCAGTCAGGGCAATATTTTCCGCTTTACCGCCCATATAATCAGCCGCCGCTTGACTAATTTGGGCATCAATAGTTAAAAAGTGTTGATGCCAATAGTCGGCAGGATTTTCATCAAAAGCACGACGGTGTTTTTCGATGGCGTCCGCCACAGGTTTAGGGTGTGATGCGAGCAGAAAAGTCGCTAATTGTATGTAACTGCGCGTCAGCGGAAATAAATTGCGTAAGGCTGTCCAGTCTCCCGCTTTGATTGGAAGATTTAGCGCATTATTGCTGGATGAGGAGGCCAACAAACTGCTTGGGGCAATGATACTCGCCCCTACACTTAGCCCTATTGCATTTAAAAATTGACGTCTTAACATGTAGTTCACCTCGTCTGATTGATATGGATTTTGGCAAGCCAATAAAAACTACTGTTGCCAAAAGCCTAGGTAGGAAGAAAGAGTGTAGTGCACATAAAATGAATGTTCCTGTTTGACTGGGGGAATTGGGTTACTTAACTGTGGTCAACAATCAAACATTTGCAGTGTTAAAGGTGTAGATAACTTTTAACTTTATCGCACGTTTGGAGCCGTGCTTTATGCTCAAAAATGGGGAATTATGTATATCGGAAAATTAGCAAAGTTATGTGCGGTTACAACCAAAACAATTCGCCACTATGAGCAGATAGGCTTATTGCCGACGCCAGAACGTAAAGGTAACTATCGTTTGTACCGTGAAAAAGATATTGAACTCGTACGTTTAATTAAACATTCACAGCAGCTTGGTTTTAGTTTGGCAGAAATGACTCAAGCCCTTAATCGTAGTAAAGATGGCATCCCCTGGCTGACAATTAACACGTTGATTGAGCAAAAACTACAACTTATAAACCATGAAATAACTGCACTAGAACACAAACGCCTGCTACTACATAATCAACAACGCGCAATTCGAGTATGTTTGGATGACGATCCAAACTGCCCAGCGCCACTTGCCTAAGTCACTTTTTCATTTTTTCTGTGTAATTGTTGGTACATTTCCTATTGACTCATCCCCTAAGGGCAAGGTTTATCCTCTAGCTTATTTGCTATTAAGGAAGCTGCCAATGTCCACTATTCAAGGTAAAACCATCACCAAAAATGAATCAAAAGGTTTATTAAAAACGCTTGTCGCTAGAGGTTTGTTAACCTTCGCTATTATCACCTGTTTGCTCGCCTTTTTTACGGCGCGAGCATGGGGCCTTAACCTAGAGCTGGTAGTGACTGGCGCTGCAAGCAGCATTTTAGTATTAGCCATGCTATTAGAGCGCTGGCTGCCATTTCGAGCCCAATGGAATCATAAACACAATGACATCCGCACCGATGTAACCAGCACTACCGTATTGTTTGCCCTAATCGATCCCTTGCTCAAATATATAAGCCCTGTTGCCGCAGTGGCGCTATACACAGTGTTAGATCTAGCCTCTACCTACAGCAGATTGTTTGGTGACACGGCATTTTGGCTGCAATTGCTGCTGATTACGTTGTTTATTGAGTTGGCCCGTTACTGGTTGCACAGATTGCATCACACTCTCGGCTGGCTATGGTGGTTACACGCCATGCACCACAGCAGTACTCGCTTATATACACTAAACAATTTTCGCTTTCATCCGCTGAATTATATATTGATGTTTATGTTTAGCACCTTTCCACTGATGTTGTTGGGTGTACCTGGGGATTTATTACTAGCTTATTTAGCATTGTCGTTGCCCATCATCATGTTGCAACACGCCAATATTGACTTGAAAAACGGTGTGTTAAATTACTTGTTTAGCACTAACGAGCTACACCGCTGGCATCATTCTGCGCGCGCCGCCCAAGCCAATTGCAATTATGGCCATGCATTAATTGTCTGGGATCAACTATTTGGCACCTTTAAGTACTACAGCAAAACTAACAATATGCCTGACGAAGTCGGCTTGTTTAAAAGCAGCAGTCAAACTTACCCTGCGCAAGCCTCATATCTAACACAACTGCGTTCGATGTTTTGCTGGAAGTGCTGCAGGGTTTAGGATTACCAAGATAAGAGCCAAATTAGCAAATTTGGCTCTTAACAACTTCTCGAAGATGAAAGGTGTTTGGCTTTTAACTAGTATCTATTTACTCGCTACGAGTTGCTGTTTTTAGTGATATTTAATGTCGATGGGCTGAGATTGTTTATCTTGTTCTACCAGGTTTTCAAACTCTTCACTCACCTGCCAATCATCACCAATAATAGGATCATCATCGGGTTTTAATTCCCAAGCATAGGGTTTGATGACGGGTTTAGGGTCGCGATTACGCCATATTAAAGCCGCAATAAAACCGGCTACCGCGCCAAAAAAGTGATATTCAAAACTGATGTGTTCTTCGCGGGGTAAAATTGTCATGGTCATGCCTCCGTATAATAAAAATACGATCATCATGATGGCCACTGAGCTTTTGTCACGGCGGAAAATACTGGCAACTAAAATAAAGAAAAACAAACCATGGGCTATGCCACTGGCTCCAATGTGATTGGCCTCGCGAGCAAATAACCACACCCCAAGCCCAGACACTAACCAAATTAAACCCAGTACTCGCCAAAAGGCTTTGGGATAACCAAAAGCTAACACTGTACTCATAATGATCAGCGGCAAGGTATTATTGAATAAATGCTCAAGAGAGCCATGTACTAAGGGCGCGGTGATAATGCCGATCAGCCCAAAGGGTTCATGGGGATGCACGCCCATCCAGCTCAGATCCCAGTGAAATAGAATTTGCGCAGACTTGATGCACCATAAGAATGACACCGCAAACAGGCTATAAAGTAGACATTGAGTAAAACGTTTATTTTCCTTCATTCACCCTATATTGGGCGGCATATTCAGAATTTAAAGTTACTCAGTGAATTTAAATCTTGTTGGGTATCAATATCAATGGCGGCATTAGGCATGGCAAGGCTGTGTACATGCTCTGGATATTGATTGATTAAGGCCCTCGCCCCTTTGTCACTATTAAGCTGACTTAGTTCAGCAAAAAAACGGCGAGGTATGATAGCAGGGACACCTTGCACGTGCCCATATTGCGCGCAAATTATCATTTCGGGGTTTTGCTGTGAAGACTCAATTAAGGCCACAAAGTCTGGCGTTTTTAGCGCTACTTGATCAGCCAAACCAATCAGTAAATGGCTTGTTGTTACAGGGAGCTGTTTAACAAAATCAGCTAGACTAGCGCCCATTCCTTGCTGCCAGTTGGCTGCCGTAAAAACGCTTACTTGAGATAGATCACACTGCTCTAGCTGGCTTTTATTAGCGCCAAGTACCACCGTCATGGTTGTGATCTGTGGTATTAACATCTCTCCAATAAAATACTGGCTGAGACAATGTTCCAACATTGTACGGCCATTTATTAACGCTAATTGTTTAACTCCAGCAAAACGCTGACTTTTGCCAGCAGCAAGCATTACCGCTTCAAGTATCATAATTTAGCGCGTCACTGATTGATAAGGCGTCAGTTTTTTCCAGAAAAGCATGTACTTCTGAGAGCATAGACAAAGCAATAGACTCGGGTAATTCTCCGCCAAGCCTTAATCCAACTGGATTGGCCAAGACAAAATTAAACGCTGTTGGGTCTAACTCGGCGTTTTGCATTACCCTCTCGGTACGGTGCAAGGGCCCCAATAGACCCACATATTTCACCTTGCTGAGTGTTAACAGTTTAAGGGCTTCGCCATCTAGTTTTACATTGTGGGTTAAGACTAATGCCGCATCTAGGGTTTGTAACCAAGGGGCTAAGCTAAGCTCAGCAAAGGGCAGTCTACAGATTGAATGTGCACCATTAAAATATCCCTCTCGGGCGTAACTCATGCGTGAGTCACACAAGATAACTTGCCAACCAAGTTGCGCAGCAATAGCCACTACAGGGCGCGCATCTACACCTCCACCAAATACGGCTAACAATGGTGCCGGTTTAATGACTTGATAAAAATAAGAAAGATCGCCCTCACCATGTTTACCTTTTGTGAGCTGAGTTAATTCATTTAGCTCGTTAATGAGTTGGTTGCTGGGCACAGTATTATTGATGTTTTGTTTATAGCCAGCAGCTAGATTATGTTGCAGTTGCTGATATAAACCATCTAACTGCAAATAATGATTAGCAGCGTTAACCGGCTGTAACAGTATTTCGACCATGCCACCACAACCTATGCCTAACTGCCAGGCGAGGTCTTCTTCTTCACGCATATCGTATTTAATAATGCGATTGAGTCCATCATCCCAGCAACGTCGTGCCTGACGCATAATGTCAGACTCTAAACAGCCACCACTTAATAAACCAAAATATTGACCGTTTTCATTGATCATCATCATGGCACCGGCCTTTCGATAAGATGAGCCGTCAGTACTAATGATGGTGGCCAATACCCACTGCTGATCTTTAGTGCCCTGCCACTGGCTTAATAATTGATCAATACGATTAGCCATCGATTAGTGCTACTTGTGTTTTTTCGTTTTGCTCTGGGAAAAATGGCACTTTGGCAATGCGTAAATCAATGACTAACGTCTCTGATATTTTATCCTGAATGGCCTGGCGGTTTGGATCCCAATAAACCTGTAAAAAACCTAACAGACCTGTAGCAAAACCAGCGCCGTAACCACCATAACGGCCAAAGCTTTCCCATAAGGTTGGAGTTGAACCATCAAGTTTAATCACTTTAATACCCATCAGTTTTTTGCCCGGTGTTTGCCCCTTCCACCAGCCAGTAAAAATACTAAAATAGAATGCCGCCCAACCAAAGCCTAGCCCCAAATCCTCGATCAAACTCTCAACCCAAGCAATTATGCCCACCTTAGGCTCCTCTTTTTCTGCTGGAATTTGCTCAGTCAATTTGTTAGTGGTTGTGACTTGCTCCTCTGCATTTTTTAGTGGATTTTCAAAAGGATTCTTAAATTCTGGTAGGTTTAGATTGTTTCGTGGAATTTGCTGCTGTAAATGAACACTCAATTGCTCTTTTTCGGTGGAGGAAAGTTGCTCATCACTAATCTCTAAAAACGCCTCAAGTAAATCATTTGAATCATTTTTAGTCGCTGAAATCTCAACTAAGGCAGCGACAAATTCGTCACCTAGTGTTTGCCAGCATTCATAGGTTGGTTGACATTTTGCTGCATTAACATCCTCAACCAGTGTGTTAGCAGCCAGCAAATATTTAGCACTGATCGCCGCCAATGCGATGCCATTTACTCCCGATACAATGGCACTGTCTGTAGTTGCAAAGTTATCTTTATCCTCAAACTCACCAAATAATCCCCAAGCAAAAACAAACAACAAAAAGGCCGCCATAAAACGCAAACCTAAACGCGCGCTATTAAAGCGTTTTTTAAGATTAAGGCGATTACCTGCTCTAAAAAATGTTACCGCGGCGACACCAGCTAAAACAAAACTAGCCGACTGGGACAATATAGCCACCAATAGCAGGTCTATACCTATGGCCATGGCGCGTTTTTTAGGCCTTGCCAACGCGGTACCAAACAACTCTGGCGACACATGAAATGCATAAGGAGTAACAATTTGACGAGTTTCTTTTTGACTAAGATGGTGAGTATCTTTTTTTTCATCTAATGAACTGTTATTACTAATTTTTTCCATGTTCTACCTGTTATTTATTGGCGTTTTGATAAACGTTTAATGCCATCACTTAAACCATTTAAAGTAAGCGGAAACATACGTTCTCCCATCAACTGCCGCATGATAGTAATAGAATGGGTATAAGACCAATAACTTTCTGTTTGTGGATTAAGCCAGATCGCATGTTCAAAATGGTTAAGTAAACGTTGCATCCAAGTAGCCCCTGCTTCTTCATTCCAATGTTCGACACTGCCACCGGGATAAGTAATTTCATAAGGCCCCATGGTCGCATCACCGACAAAA
The DNA here is from genome assembly GCF_001565895.1 of Paraglaciecola hydrolytica. GTDB lineage: Bacteria > Pseudomonadota > Gammaproteobacteria > Enterobacterales > Alteromonadaceae > Paraglaciecola > Paraglaciecola hydrolytica. The sequence continues at coordinate 304,233 of NZ_LSNE01000002.1, read as the reverse complement.
ATCAATTTATAATCACGACCATATTTATGAATAACATCCCATACCGACAAGGTTTCACGGCTTCTACGGCGGTTATCTTTCCATACCCCTTCGTATACACAATTGTGAAAATAAAAGTACTTAAGATGTTTAAACTCACTTTGCACCGCTGAAAACAACTCTTCGCAAGCACTGATATGAGCGTCCATCGAGCCGCCCACATCAAAAAACATTAGCACTTTAACCGCATTATGGCGCTCTTTAACCATGTGGATATCTAACATGCCAGCGTTTTTGGCCGTAGCACCTATGGTTGTACCTATGTCAAGTTCTTCACTTGCGCCCGTGCGGGCAAACAAACGTAATTTACGCAGGGCAATTTTGATATTGCGGGTACCGAGTTCAACATCACCAGCGAGGTTTTTAAACTCGCGTTTTTCCCATACTTTGGCGGCGGAAAAATTACGATTGCCCTCTTGGCCAATGCGTATACCTTCTGGATTATAACCATTCGCGCCAAAGGGAGAGGTACCGCCAGTGCCCACCCATTTACTACCACCCTGATGACGTTTTTCTTGTTCGGCCAAACGTTCCTTTAGGGTTTCGAGCAGTTTATCTAAACCACCTAATGCTTTGATCCGCGCTTTTTCTTCCTCGCTAAAATTACGCTCTAAGGCATTATTAAGCCAATCTGCTGGGATGTCTTTACCAAACAAATCGAGACTCTGTACCCCTTTGAAATAATCAGCAAACGCCCGATCAAATTTATCAAACTGGCTTTCATCTTTGACCATGATCATTTTGGACAAGTAATAAAAATCATCGAGGCTGGCAAAGATCACCCCCTGTTGCAAGGCATTCAGCAGGTCAAGTAATTCACGTAAACTGACCGGCAGTTGGTATTCCCGTAATTTGCCAAAAAAATCAATTAACATTAGCGACGGGCCATAAAAACCAGTTTTTCGAACAAATGAATATCTTGTTCATTTTTAAGTAAGGCGCCATACAAGGGCGGAATAGACTTTTTGCCATCTTTGTTTTGTAGCGCTTCAGGTGAAATATCTTCTGCTACCAGCAGCTTGAGCCAATCGATGAGTTCAGAAGTAGAAGGTTTCTTTTTCAATCCGGGAATATCACGCAAGCCAAAAAAGGCTTCTAAGGCCTGATTTAACAAGTCTTTTTTAATGTTAGGAAAATGCACATCGACTATACGGCGCATCTCATCGGCATCTGGAAATTGGATATAATGAAAAAAGCAGCGGCGTAAAAACGCATCAGGCAGTTCTTTTTCATTATTAGAGGTGATGATAACGATTGGGCGCTGTTGGGCTTTAACTACTTGTTGAGTTTCGTAGACAAAAAACTCCATTTTATCCAGCTCAAGTAACAAATCGTTAGGGAACTCAATATCAGCTTTATCTATTTCATCGATCAATAAAATAGTGCGTTTTTGAGCTTCAAAAGCCTGCCACAGTTTACCCTTGATGATGTAATTGCTGATGTCATGTACCTTGCTATCGCCCAATTGTGAGTCACGCAAACGAGATACCGCATCGTATTCATACAAGCCCTGCTGGGCTTTGGTGGTGGATTTAATATGCCACTGAATTAAATCAGCTTGCAAAGCTGAGGCTAACTCTTCTGCCAACATAGTTTTACCGGTGCCCGGTTCACCTTTAATAAGTAGTGGTTTTTGCAGTGTAATCGCTGCGTTTACAGCCAGTTGTAGCTCTCGACTGGCGATATATTTTTCAGTTCCTTTAAACGACATCATTTACCTCAATCCCAAATTAACAAAAGATTAACCATAAGATATAGCGAAATAGCACTTTGAATTTATCAACTTCGCCTTAATCTTGTCATGGTAAAACAGATCTATGTCTCATATGTATCAATTCTATGAATAATTTCTAATTGATAGGATTGAGCAAAACTAAAAACAGCTAGGAAATAATAATGCAAACTTACGACGACAATTCATTATCCATAGGTAAAACCCCGCTGGTAAAACTTAATCGCGTAACAGGCGGTAATGTATATGCAAAAATAGAAGCACGTAACCCAAGCTTTAGTGTTAAATGCCGAATTGGCGCAAACATGATTTGGGATGCAGAAAAAAAAGGTAAATTAACTGCAGGTAAAGAGTTAGTTGAAGCAACCAGTGGTAATACCGGTATAGCATTGGCTTTTGTCGCGGCCTCTCGTGGTTATAAATTAACCTTAACCATGCCAAGTTCCATGAGTTTAGAGCGCCGTAAGTTGCTTAAATCATTGGGAGCAACCTTAGTATTAACCGAAGCAGCCAAAGGCATGAAAGGTGCGTTAGCGGCAGCAAATGAGTTAGTGGCCTCTGATCCTGATAAATACGTGCCTTTACATCAATTTGAAAACCCAGCTAACCCAGAAATTCATGAGCTCACCACAGGTCCTGAAATTTGGAACGATCTTGATGGTAATGTTGATATTTTTGTTGCTGGTGTAGGTACTGGCGGTACTATTACTGGTGTGAGCCGTTATCTGAAAAAAACCAAAGGTAAAGCCATTGTATCGGTAGCGGTAGAACCAGCAGACTCGCCGGTTATTACGCAAGCCAAAGCCGGCCTCCCCTTAACCCCTGGTCCTCACAAAATTCAAGGTATTGGCGCTGGTTTTATTCCAGGCAACCTAGATCTAGATATTGTTGATGCAGTTGAGCAAGTCACCAATGAAGAGTGTATGGCCATGTGTCACCGCCTCATGAAAGAGGAAGGCCTATTAGTGGGTATTTCTTCTGGTGCAGCAGTAGTTGCGGCTAAACGTTGGGCCGAAAAGCCTGAAAACGCCAATAAAAACGTTGTAGTTATTCTGGCTAGTAGCACCGAGCGTTATTTAAGTAGCCCATTATTTGCCGGTGAATTTTCAGAAGCAGAAACCGTGCAATAAGCACTTGCCTTAGCTTAAGCATTATAAAAGGGAAGCAAAGGCTTCCCTTTTGTTTTTCTATTGGTTATAACATTCGGCATTACCAAGCAAAGTATGGATTGTAGTCACATGAAGATCGTAAAACTAAGCCTTTTCCTTTTATTAGTCACTGCTCTGCTTGGCTGTGGTGATGAGAAGCCTCGGGTCGGTAAATACGGTATGATGGATCCCAATATTCCTGAGTACGCTGCGGTAGAATTTTTTGATCATATCTATCACGATGAAAATCTGACAGAAGCCTTAAAATTAGCCAGCCCCAGTCTTGAAAGACTAATCAAATCCTATAACACCAATAAAAACGTACAGCGCCACATACTCAATTTGCGTTTTGATAAAGTTGAAATCACCCCCCATGCTGGTAGCGCGGGGCGTAATGAGTTTTCCAAAGAAACCAAAATTTTTGTGTTTTTTGAAGGCCAACTCAATGGCAATGTCATTAAAGACATGCGAATTGTGGATTTGGTCCGCATCGATGACAAATGGAAAGTAGATAAAATCAGTCTTAAGTAACTAAGCTCCAACCACTATACCCAAACAACCTGGAAATGCTGGATTCAGTGGGAATTAAATCCGTTTTAGACAAGGCGAATGATTGAAGGTCTAGTGGCCCTAAATCGAAAGCATTTAACGCGGTATAAAACGGATTTAAACCCACCAGCATGGCGCTTCTGAGGGAACTTACTTCGGTGTTGAACTGATTTGAAAGGGTAAAGCCATTCCTGCATCAGTTCGCCTTGAATTAAGTCCCCTCAGAAACGCTGAAACTCGCATTTCCAGGTTGTTTGGGTATATAAAATAACTTGACCACGCTATTTGCTTGGTCAATTCTTTCTTCTCTTACAAACCGACAGCTACCCCCTCTCGACGTGGATCTGCACCACCAATCAAGACGCCGTTTTGAATTTGAATACCGTGCAAACCACTGTTTAAATCAATAATTTTTATCTCGTGACCTTTGGCCTTAAGTTGTGGAGCTAATCGTTCTGCGGCAGTATCTTTTTCCAGTGCGGTGTAATCATTACGATTGGTGATATGGGGTAAATTTATCGCTTGTTGGATATCAAGATTCCAATCCAATACCCCAATTAAGGTTTGGGCCACATAATCAATAATACGACTGCCGCCGGGCGAACCTAAGACCAAGGATAAATTGCCAGATTTATCAAACACCATGGTTGGGCTCATGGCGCTGCGGGGGCGTTTACGTGGCTCTATGCGATTCAATACTGGACGATTGTGACGATAAGGAACTAAAGAAAAATCGGTCATTTGATTATTCAGTAAAAAACCTTCAACAAACACACCTGAACCAAAGGCAAACTCAATACTGGTGGTCATGGAGATCGCGTTACCTTCTTGATCTACAATAGAAAAATGGCTGGTATTAGGCAGCTCGTAGGCATTGTCGTCAGCAAAATCGAAGGTCGGAAATGGTTGCCCTGCACCTGCCCTACCCATATCCTTTTCCAGGTTAATCTGCTTAGCTCTATCACTGACGTAGCTTTGGCTAATCAGTGCGCCAAAAGGTAGGTGACTAAAATCACTATCAGCAATATACATATCACGATCAGCAAAAGCTAAACGAGATGCTTGAGTAAACAAATGCAGTGCATCTGGATCATTGGCGGGATAACGGGCTAATTCAAAAGGTTCTAACATACGTAAAATTTGTAATACGTTAACCCCGCCAGAACTGGGTGGGGGCATGCCACATACCTGATAGGTTTTGTAAGGGCCGCACACGGCGGAACGTTTTATCGCACGATAATCGGCAAAATCCTCTGCACTTAATACACCAGGATTGATGGTAGAAAATTGTGCGGCACTGGCCATTTTAGTTGCTAATTCGCCCTTATAAAAACTATCAGCCCCTTCATTGGCAATGGTTGTTAATGTTCTGGCTAATAGGCTATTTTTTTTGAGGCTGTCTTTAGCCAAAGGTATACCTTCTGGATAAAAATATATCGCCGAACTACGAAATTGTTTTAGCCCAGGGTGGATATTAGCAGCCAATAATTTAGCCAGTCTGTCTGATACTTTGAAGCCCTCAGACGCTTTAACTATTGCATCATTAAACAAGCTATTCCAAGGTTGTTTGCCGTATTCTTTGTGCAGCATGTCCAGTGCTTTTAGCACCCCAGGCACACCGATGGATTTACCTCCCATAACGGCATCTTGCCAAGCCATGGCTTGTTTACCTTGCATAAACAGATCGGGAGTTGCCGCTTTAGGTGCAGTTTCACGGCCATCAACTGCGATTAATTTTTTAGCTTTATTGTCCCAGTACAAGATAAAAGCCCCACCGCCAATGCCCGAAGATTGGGGTTCTACTAAGGTCAACATGGCCTGTATTGCAACCGCCGCATCAATAGCACTGCCACCTTTAACTAAGATGTTTTTCCCAGCCCAAGACGCGTAAGGATTAGCCGCCACCACCATAAAGGTTTTTGAGCTAAATGCCTGTTTTTCATGGCGACCTGTCGCAGCTTCTGGTTCACGATCTTCTCGTTGCTGAGCCAAAACGGGAGTCGCTAAACTCAAGACTAAGCAAGTTATTGATAAGTAAAATCGGATCGGCACGTGACCTCTGCATTAGTAAATAGATAATATGCTGCACACTAACCAGCACGTAATTGTTTTGCAACCACACAAGACGCCAATTTTGACTTATCGCCAATTAATCATAGGGTGTTAACATAAGCTATGAAAAGTAAAACGGCTTTACCATGTTAAATTTACCCTTATCTCGCCCGTTTATAATCGGCCCTATTATTTTACTGACTTTGTGCTGGAGCCTGTTTTTGTTTGAGCCCATTAGCAGCGAATGGCTAGCTTTTGATCGTGACCTTATCGTACAACAGCAATTTTGGCGTCTATTCAGTGGCAATCTACTTCACACTAATTTAAACCATCTGTTATTAAACAGCGCTGGCGTCTTGTTACTTTGGGCATTACATGGTCAGTATTTCAAAACTAAACAATATTTACTGTTTATGACGCTATTGTGTTTGGGCACTACCTTAAGTATTTATGGGTTTGCTCCACAATTACGCTGGTATGTTGGTTTGTCTGGTGCCTTACATGGCTTGTTTATATTGGGTGCTTATTTTGACATTAAACATGGTTTGTTAAGTGGTTGGTTGTTGCTTATCGGTGTACTGGTGAAAGTCGCCCATGAACAATTTTATGGCGCTAGTGATGATATTGCTGAACTAATTGGCGCTAATGTTGCCATTGATGCTCATTTATACGGCAGTTTAAGTGCCTTAGTCATTATTTTGTTGTTGTACTTAAAAAATATAAAAAGATAAGGATTCAAGAGAAGTCAAAACCAATCCGGCGACAAATCAACCGGATTGGCCTCTAAAATACTGAGGATTGTTAGAGATTAGTCTCAAACAATTTGTAGATCCTACGGTATTCATCTAACCATGAACTAGGTTGCACAAAACCATGGGACTCAACCGGAAAAATAGCCGTTTCAAAGTCCACTTTTTCGAGTTCAATCAAACGTTGAACCAAACGCACGGTATCCACAAAAAACACATTGTTATCAACCATAGGTGCGTTGATCAATAAGGGTTTTTCTAAACCTTCCGCAAAATAAATCGGTGAACTACGCTCATAAGCGATTGGATCGACATCTGGGGTATTCAAGATATTGGAAGTATAACCATAGTTATAATGTGCCCAATCACTTACTGGCCGTAAAGCTGCACCAGCTTGAAATAGATCAGGGGCGGTAAATAAGGCCATAAAAGTCATAAAACCACCGTAAGAGCCGCCATAGGTGCCTATTTTCGCTGCATCTACACCAGTATTGGCGACCAACCAATTAACACCATCACGTAAGTCTTCAATTTCAGGTTTGCCCATATGGCGATATATGGCTGTGCGCCAATCTCGGCCATAACCGGCGGATGCACGATAGTCCATGTCTAAGACCACATATCCTTGTTGCACCAAAAAGTTATGAAACATAAATTCACGGAAATAGGCTGACCAGCCTAAATGGGAGTTTTGTAAATAACCTGCTCCGTGAGTAAATACCACAGCACGGCGTTTCGCTTCACCTTCAGTCATAGGGGTAGCGTACACCCGCGAATAGATTGGCTGGTCGGTGTGTGAAGACTTTATAGGGACTATGTCTGGGGCTAACCAATTAATGGCTAAAAAGGCCTCACTAACCGTATGAGTTAGTTGCTCTGCAACGGGTTTAGCAAGTGCTTTAACATATAACTCTGGTGGCATCGTTACCTTAGAATGGGTTAACAACAGTGATTGCTCATCTGGACTCAATACATACTCTGTCATACCGTTTAAGTCGGTTAAGGCTTCAATATCGCCAGAGGCTAAATTAACGCGGTAAATTTCATAGATACCCGGGTGTTTTTTATTGGCTTGAAAATACATAAACTGATCATCAGCAGATAATGTCAAACTATCTACTTCAAATTTGCCCTTAGTTAGGGCTTTTGCTTTGCCAGTGTATGATTTTAAGTAAAGGTGGCCGTAACCTGTTTCTTCAGATAAATAATACAAACTATCGCTGTTATTTAACCAACCAAAACCATTAAATTGATAATTAACCCACGCATCGTCATGTAAACGATGCTGAGTAAGCAGTTTTTGTTCCTTAATATCAACTGTAGTTAACCAGCGATCTTTGTTATCAAACGCTGCGACCATTACCGCCACCTTGTCACCTTGGCTATTCCATTGAATAGCACTTTGTGACCAGCGCCAATCATCAATTAAACCGATAGTACGAGGTAGTCGATTTTCCTGATAAGTCTCGCCTTTGACCACTGCGTTTTCGCGTTTTACCGCGGCGAGTACGTCTTCGTTATATCCAGGTAAGGCAGTGTATGGCAGTTGTTGAGCCTTATGGCCTGCTAGGTCTAATAACCATAAGGTTTGCTCAACGGGCTTACCATCTGCCACACGTTGGCGAACGTTATCCGTTTTAATTCGCCCGTCTTCATTAATGTAATTGGGCATAATGTCATTATCACTGCGGGTTTTATTTTCAACTTCTTCAACCAACAATAACCATTGTCCGTTAGGAGACAACCTGGCGGTAACAGTCTGATGGCCTTTGGGTAGATAAAACGCTTGCGCAGTTAAACTAGAATTTTGCTTTTGTAATTGTTGCTGTTGTTCAAAGCGTAGGGCTTGGTCAGCACGTTTTTTCGCTATAACTTGAATCAAACGTTGTTGTTGCTCAGCTATATAATCTTTAGGTGCTTCTAAAGCCTTCGGCTCATCAGCAAACTTCCAACTTACACGCTGCTCACGAAAACCATTTTCGGGATCCAATACCATAATACTATCACCCGACTGGAAGCTCAGCTTACCGTCGAGTAAAAAGCGCAAATTGTAGGCTTTGTTGCTGTCTTGAGTAAGTTGTTTAAGGCTACCGGTGGCTAAATTTTTATAAAATATATTGCCTTCATAAACCCATGCACTGAATTTTTTATCAAAACTAAGTACTCTGTTTTTATAAGCGACATTATGCTGCTCAGACAAAGTCACGATCTGTCCGTTACTGCTATCACTTAGGCTTTTTAGCCACAAATCACTTAAAGGAGTGCCTTGTTGTTTGCGTTGGTAAAAAACCTGCTGGCTATCATCAGACCAATAAGCTTGTTCTGGCGCATTGCCTATCCAGTCTGGATCAGCCATGATTTGCTCTATGGTCAAACCTTGCTCAGCGACAAACACTTGGCTAGATTGAATAGTTTGTGTGGCTAGCGTAGATTGATTATTTGTTTGTGGTGTAGGGTTGAGTAAGGTGGTTGAGCTTTCTGTCGCAGCACAAGCAAGCAACATGCTTGTCATGCCCACAACCAAGGCACAGCGTTTAAAATGGCGCATAGTTATTATTCCAAATTATATTTTTATTGCGGATGTCGAAAGTATTATTAAACCCTTTCGGTCAATCAACAAGTAAAAAGAAACGTAAGTAAATGATCCAAAATCACTTTTTGATTGTATAAATTAATAAACCAGCCAGGCTAGGAAAATTATGAAACAAGGTATTATCGCAAGTTTATTGTTATGTTCGGGTTTAGCTAATGCAGCTGACTGCCCGGATTTACTTAAGTTTATGAAACGTAAACTGAATTCTCAGGAAACCGTCAACATGTGTGAAGCTTATCAAGGCAAAACCGTATTGTTTGTAAATACCGCCAGTAAGTGTGGTTTTACTCCACAATTTGAAGGACTGGAAAAACTTTACACTGATTACCAAGATCAAGGATTAGTGGTACTGGGTTTTCCGTCTAATGATTTTAAACAAGAGTTTGCTGACGAAAGTAAAACGGCAGAATTATGTGAATTAACCTATGGGGTTAAATTCCCGATGTTTGAAACTATCGCGGTACGTGGTGATGATGTTGATCCACTTTATCGTATGTTAGCCAAAAAATCCGGTACCACACCCAAGTGGAATTTTTATAAATACCTCATGGATAAAGACGGCAATGTGGTTGAATCTTATGCATCAACAACCAAACCCAACGATGAAGATTTTATTGCTACTTTAGAAAAAACACTGGCGAAATAACTTAGGTTTTATGTACATGAGCCTATGTCACCTCCCCATCTAGTTCATTTAAACGAATAGGATGGGGAGTTTGGGCTTATCGACTTAAATCGAGTCAACACTCTCTATGGATTTTTTCACTTTCAGCGGCTCATCAATTTTAACAAAGACGACGTCACTAATACCGCGGCCGGTAATTTTCACATTACCAAAACCAAAGATACGACCGATAATTCCTTGATTGATTTCAACTGTTTCAATAGAAGTTATTTTCATTTCATCGGTTTTACGCGAGATGATGCCGGTTTTTCTAACAACTCGTTTGTTGGTGACACCTTGCTCCAGACTTCTGAGTTTTAACCATTCCCAAAGTGCCAGAATCAGAGTGATGCCACATACAACGAGACCAAGCCCTCCTAGGCCTGTGTCGCTGCCACCTACCAGGGTAAGTCCTAATGCGAGGATGGCCACTATAATCCAACTCACCATAGGTATTTTTGCAAACCAGTGTAAGTTAAAAATTTCGTGAATTTTTTCGTCTTTTGACAACGACTCTTCTATGTAGCTCATACAGCTATCCTTGGTGATGTTTGCTATCAATCAAACTGTATTTCTAACATAGTCTTTAACTCTCTGTATAGCTTAGATTTATTTCAATGCTCATACAGACGAAAGACACAAAATAATCAAGGGTGCGAATTGTTCCGTAGATACCATGTAAATTAAAATACAAAAAGCCCGCCCATATTAGCAATGTGGGCGAGCTTAATGTAAAGCTAAGGCTTAATTGTCAAATTATACTAAACATCAAGCACTTAAACGCTCTAGTTGTTGTTCAGCAAAGGACCAAGCTGATTCAGCGGCATCGCCGCCCATGGCCAAACCTTCTACATAAACAAACTCAACATCGTTCAAACCAATAAAACCAAGTACATCATTTAAATACTGACTTTGGCTGTCTTTGGGAGTACCTGCATATTTACCACCACGAGCAGCGAGTACGTAAACTTTTTTGTTAGCCAACAAACCTTGTGGCCCAGTTTCAGTATATTTAAAGGTAATACCGGCACGGGCAACTCGATCAATCCACGCCTTAAACGTACTGGGGACACCAAAGTTGTACATGGGCATTCCAATAATTATTGCGTCAGCTTGCTGTAACTCGGCAATCAAGGTATCAGATAAAGCTGCCAGCGCTTCCTGGGCAGAGGTTCTAGTCGATTTATCCGTTCTCCAAGCAATCATTTCTTCCATGCTTAAATGGGAGATATTCATGTCGTTGAGATTGCGTTCAACCACTGTCAAATCACTATGCTCAGATTTTAAACGTGTCACTAACTTACTCGTTAGCTTGTTAGAGTTACCATTTGCGCTGCTTAAGCTGCTATTAACCACTAAGATATTTTTCATGCTTTTCACTCCAATTAAGATGGGAGCAATTTTATGTGAACCAATAAGAATAAAAAGCGCATTAAATACCACATACCTTTCTATTTTATAGAAAGGTATGTGTTTATTCAAAAGTATGAAGGTAAACAGTTTTAACTTAAGTATCCGCCATCCACCGTAATAGTGGTTCCGGTGGTGTAACTTGATGCATCTGAGACTAAATACAATACCGTACCGGCCATTTCTTCAGGTTGTGCGGTGCGGCCCAAGGGGATTTGTTTTAAGGCCGTTTTGAGGATTTTTTCGTTAGAAGTAAGCGCCGAGGCAAACTTGGTTTCGGTTAGGCCAGGAAGCAAAGCATTTACTCTGATATTTAATGGTCCACATTCTTTGGCAAAAGCTTTGGTCATACTGATCACCGCGGCTTTGGTGATGGAATAGATACCTTGCATGGCACCCGGTGAAATACCGTTTACCGAGGCCGTATTGAGGATCACGCCACCGCCCTGCTCTTTCATCATTTTGCCGGCAGCAATTGACATAAAAAAGTAACCACGGATATTCACATCAACCGTTTTATCATAAGCGGCTAAATCGGTATCTAGAATATGTCCAAAATACGGATTGGCAGCGGCGTTATTAACCAGTATGTCTATGCGACCAAACTTATCTTTTATTTCACTGAAAATAGCGTCTATTTGTGCCATATCCCCTACATGACAGGCCATAGCGCTAGCATCTCCACCTTGTGCGCGAATACTCGCAGCCACTGCCTCACAGGCATCTATTTTACGGCTGGATACTATGACTCTAGCACCATAAGCCGCGAGTAAACGAGCAATGGCCTCACCAATACCACGGCTAGCGCCGGTTACGAGCGCGACTTTACCACTTAAATCAAATAGTTCTTTATGCATGTTATTTCCTATTTGCTTAATTATTTAAGCTCCAACTTTAAGGACTAACTTACCGGTGTTTTCGCCGTTAAATAACATCAATAAGGCTTCGGGGAAATTATCAAAACCTGTTACCACATGCTCTTTGGCCTTTAATTTACCCTGAGAGATCCAGCCAGCCATTTCGGCTGCGGCTTTGCCATAATTGGCGGCATTATCAAATACCACTATACCTTCCATACGCGCACGATTGACCAACAAACTGAGATAGTTTGAAGGCCCTTTAACTGGAGCCGTATTATTGTATTGGCTAATAGCACCACAAATAACGATGCGGGCTTTCATACGAATTTGGGTTAATACTGTATCGAGAATTTCGCCACCGACATTATCAAAATAAACATCAATGCCTTTTGGACAGTGTTCTTTAAGGGCTTTTTTAAGATCATCATTTTTATAATCAATCGCCCCATCAAAACCTAAGTCATCAACTAGGTATTTACACTTATCCGCACCACCGGCAATACCAATGACTCTACAACCCTTTATTTTAGCGATTTGCCCCACTACAGTACCCACAGCTCCAGCAGCGCCCGATACAACTAATGTTTCGCCAGCTTTAGGTAAACCGGTATCAAGCAGACCAAAATAGGCTGTCATACCCGGCATGCCCAATACACCTAGATAACGTTCAAGAGGCGCTAAGGCTGGATCAATTTTATGCAAACCTGGTGTACCTACTACCGCGTATTGCTGCACCCCACAGTGACCATAGACATAATCACCTTCGGCAAATTTACTGTCGGTGGATTTAAGCACCTGACCTACCGTGCCAGCACGCATGACCGCACCTAACTGCACAGGTTCGATATAAGACTTACCTTCGTTCATCCAGCCGCGCATCGCCGGATCAAGTGAAATATAATCGACTCTGATCAATACCTGATTGTCTGTTAGCTCAGGAACGTCGTTTTCAACATAATCCCAGTTATCGCGAGTAGGTTTGCCGACGGGGCGTGATTTAAGTAAAAATTGTTTGTTTTTCATTTGCTGTCCTGCGTTTTGTAAAGTGATAAAAAATTAAAACCATTCGCTGTGCATTGCCGCACAACTATCATCTAATTCGCTTAATAAGCTCAAGTCTCTTGCTATGGTAGGTAATTCCCAATGAACAAAGTATTTAGCTGCCTGTATTTTGCCCCTATAAAAAGCCTGATCATCGCCACTCAAGTCAGTTTGATGTATAGCTTGCTCAGCCACATTGGCCTGACGGATCCACATCCAACTCATTACAATTTGGCCAAATACATTCATAAAACAACTGGCATTGGCTAGCAAAATTGGCTGTTTATCATTGGCTAATCCCTGTGCCAAAGCCGGGATCAACTGAGCCATTTGTGCAATATAAGGGTGTAGTCGTTTTAGCAAAGACTGACAAGCCGGCCCTTGTATCTGGCTAAAGTCTTGTTGCATACGCTGTTGTAAAAGCTTAAGACCTGCGCCTTGTGCTTGCCATAATTTACGGGTGAGTAAGTCGAGTGCTTGAATACCATTAGTGCCCTCATGGATTGGATTCAAACGATTATCGCGCCAGCATTGTTCTACCGGATATTCACGGGTATAACCGGCGCCACCAAGAATTTGAATCGCCAGATCATTGGCTTTAGGGCCATATTCGGATGGCCAGGCTTTAACGATGGGCGTAAGTAAATCCAGTAACTCTAAAGCGTGTTGACGTTGTGCCTCGTCTTCTAAAGTATGACTATCATCTACCAAGCGGGCGGCGTAAAAACACAGAGCCATAGCGCCTTCAACATAGGATTTTTGCGCCAGCAGCATACGTTTTACATCACCGTGGTGAATAATACTTACGGCTTTATCGGTCGGTTTATTATTAGGTGGGATACGTCCTTGAGTTCTGTCTTTGGCGTACACCAGTGAATATTGATAAGCACGATAACCTATCATCGCGGCTCCAAAACCCACTCCCAACCGCGCTTCGTTCATCATCAAAAACATATAACGCAGCCCCTGATGTTCTTCACCCACCAAGTAACCATGGCAGTCACCCTGCTCGCCAAAATTTAACACGGTAGAGGTGGTGCCACGATAACCAAGCTTATGAATTAGCCCAGCCAATGCCACATCGTTTCGCTCGCTCGGCTGTCCATGGTTATCTAGGCGATATTTAGGCACGACAAATAAAGAAATACCTTTCACGCCAGCGGGCGCACCCTGAACTTTTGCCAATACCAAATGCACAATATTTTTAGATAGTTCATGATCACCTGCCGAAATATACATTTTATTGCCTTTTATACGATATTCACCGTCGGAGGTCTTAATTGCAGTGGTAAGAATGTCAGCCAGCGAAGAACCTGCATGAGGCTCAGTTAAGGCCATAGTGCCGGTAAATTCACCGCTTAACATACGTGGCATAAAGCTGCTTTTAATTTTGTCAGAAGCAAAATTTCGAATAACGTTGGCCGCAGCCACGGTTAAAAATGGGTATCCAGTGGTTGATGGATTAGCTGCCATAAAATAGCCGGCGCTCGCCATCATAATGGTTTCGGGCAGTTGCATTCCTCCCTCGTCAAAATCGTAACGACCGGCAAGCAAACCTGCTTGGACATAAGCGTCAAAGGCCTCTTGCACTTCGGCGATCATAGTGACTTTTTCACCATCAAAAGTAGGCTCATTAGCATCGGCTTTGGCATTGTGCGGAGCAAATTTTTCAGTCGCAATTTTATTAGCCGTATCTAAGACTGCATCAAAGGTTTCTTTGTTGTGCTCGCTAAAACGTTCTCTGCCACACAGGGCTTGTGTATCCAACAACTCATACAACTGAAACTGATATTCTTTATCTTTGATTAATTCGCTGTGCATAAAATGTAATTCATCGCTTTGTCGTGCTTGATACCTCTAGCTTGACAAAAATTGTTACTGACAATAATTGTCATTTATGACACATTAATGGTCATTTAAGACAGCGATAAATTTTGATTATAATGGCTCAACACCTACGTTTATGCAGGCACTTTCTTTTTATATGTAGGCAGTCAAATCGTGTTTAATGTCACTATTCTTGGTTTCAATCAAGCTTATGCGAGCGCCATTACCGGGGCTTTAGATCTCTTTGCCCTAGCCGGGGTGACTTGGCAACGTATGCAAGGCATTAGTCCCACTCCTTATTTTAATGTACAAATTGCGACGATTAAAAAACAACCCCTACGCTGCATAAATCAACTAGAAATACGTAGTCATATTGCCATCGAAGACGTTAAACAAACCGACTTGTTATTGATCCCTACTATTGGCGGATCGTTACTGAATGTGCTGGCCGATAACCAAGCTTTGTTACCCCATATAAAACGTCATTTTGATTTAGGTGCTGATATTGCGAGTAATTGCAGTGGCGCCTTTTTCCTGGCCGAAGCCGGATTATTAAATGGTAAAGAAGCCACCACTCATTGGGGTTATGCCGAGCTATTCCGAAAACGTTATCCAGAGGTAAAACTCTGCGCCGAAAAACTCATTACTTCTCAGCAAAATATTTATTGCGCTGGTGGTGGTATGGCGTGGTTTGATTTAGCTTTGTTATTGATTGAACGATATTGTGGACACGACGTAGCAAGCACCACAGCCAAAGCCCATGTAATAGATTTATCCCGTGGACAACAAGCTGCTTATGCGAGTATCAGAGCCAAAAAGTATCATCAAGATCCTGAAGTATTATTAGTGCAGGAATGGCTCGAAGCCAACTATGTAAAACCAATCCAAATCAGCCAACTGCCAAACTTAGTCAATTTAACCTCTCGCACACTCAACCGCCGTTTTAAACAAGCTACCGAGCAAAATCCGCTGGAATATCTACAAAATTTACGTATTGAAGCAGCAAAAAAACTCCTCGAAAAATCTCACGACAATGCCCAGCGTATTGTTAACCATGTTGGATATGACGATTTAAGTTCGTTTACTCGCCTTTTTAAAAAACACACAGGTTTATCGCCAAGCCAGTACGCTAAAAAATTTAAACGCTAAAGACATTGTTTCTTGACGACTTTAAGCAAAAAAATTGTATTTTTTGATACCACAAAAAATATGCATAAAAATTGCTGTTAATATGCGCAGGCTGGTTATATTTACTAAACTGTCACGAAAGACAGGTATACTATGTGTCAATAAAACACCCTATTTTGAAAATATAACTATAAATATTAATAACTTAATTTGCAAAAATGGGAAAATATTAGAAAGTTGCCACGCGCACCAAAATGAATCATGTCTGCCTTTATTTTGTACAAAATAAAAACAGTCTTTGTTTAACAAGTATTAATAAAACAGCGGTGAGACGGGTTAACTCGTTACTGAATTTTTAACAACATTACATTTTTAATTAGCAACCGGAGAGCTTATATGGCCTTTAAAAAGCAATACCTTAAATCCAAAGCAGTATGCAAAGTGACCTTCAAGATCAGTAAAGATGAAGCTCATGAAGCAGAAAGTGTGCGTTTAGTGGGTGACTTTAATGATTGGGATAAAACCACTGCCCCAATGAAAAAGCTTAAAGATGGTAGTTTTACTGCCACAGTCGAGTTAGCTAAAGATGCTGAATACCAATTTAGGTATTTACTCAATGATAGCGAGTGGGAAAACGATTGGTCTGCAGATGCTTATGTGCCTTCGGCAATGTCATTTGATAACAATTCGGTAGTACAGGTTTAACTTTAAAATATAAAAGAAAAGCCACAGTAAACTTACTGTGGCTTTTAAGTTATATAACTACTAATACATATTAAAGTAGTGCTTCAAGCTCTGGTAAGACGGTAAATAAATCACCAACAAGTCCATAATCCGCCACCTGAAAAATAGGTGCCTCTTCGTCTTTGTTAATAGCAACGATAACTTTCGAATCTTTCATCCCTGCGAGATGTTGGATGGCTCCGGAGATCCCGACAGCTATGTATAATTGGGGGGCGACTATCTTACCCGTCTGACCTACTTGCATATCGTTAGGTACAAAACCCGCGTCAACTGCAGCACGCGAAGCGCCCATAGCGGCACCGAGTTTGTCGGCTATCCCCTCAAGTAATTTGAAGTTTTCACCGTTTTGCATGCCACGACCACCTGAGATGATGACACTGGCAGCAGTTAATTCAGGACGTTCTGACTTAGTAAGCTCAGCACTGACATAAGTTGATTTATCTGCATTTTTAACCTCAGCACAAGCCTCAATAGGAGCTGTGTTACCTAATGCTGCAGCATCAAAAGCTGCGGTTCTAACGGTAAGTACTTTAATGGCATCACTTGTTTGCACAGTAGCTAGCGCATTACCTGCGTAAATAGGACGTAAAAAGGTGTCAGCACTAATAACCTTAATAACATCAGATATTTGCGCGACATCTAACAAAGCAGCGACTCGCGGTAAAAAGTTTTTGCCGGTCGTTGTTGCTGGGGCTAAAATGTGGCTATAGCTTTTACCAAGTTCGACCACCAATTCCGCGACGTTCTCTGCTAGTTGATAGGAATATTGCGCATTATCTGCACATAATACTTTCGTTACACCTTGTACTTCAGCAGCTTGTTTAGCCACATTCTGACAATCTGCTCCTACGACTAACGCATGAATATCGCCACCAATCTGACTCGCAGCATGGATGAGCTTAAGTGATTCAGATTTCAGTTCGTGATTATCATGTTCTACATAAACTAAAATAGCCATTAGATCACCTTCGCTTCATTTTTCAATTTATCAACCAACTCGGCTACATTAGCCACCTTGATACCACCTTTACGCTGGGCTGGAGCTTCCACTTTTAATACTTTTACGTTCGAAACCAATGACACGCCATAATCGCTAGCGGCCTTAACCTCAAGAGGTTTACGTTTTGCTTTCATGATGTTGGGTAGAGACGCATAACGTGGTTCATTTAAGCGTAAATCAGTAGTCACAACTGCTGGGAGACTTAGGCTAAGTGTTTGCAGACCACCGTCGATTTCACGAGTCACTTGCACTTTGCCATCAGCCAAATCAACTTTTGATGCAAAGGTACCTTGTGGCATGCCAGTTAATGCAGCAAGCATCTGGCCTGTTTGATTATTGTCAGAATCGATGGATTGTTTACCAAGTATCACCAGATCAGGGCTTTCTTGTTCAACCACCTTTTGTAACAACTTAGCAATTTGTAACGAATCTAAAGCTTCGCTGGTATCAATTTGCAAACCGCGATCGGCTCCAAGAGCCAGAGCTGTGCGGATTTGTTCTTGGCAAGACTTATCACCAATAGAAACCACTAAGATATCTGTAGCTATGCCCTTTTCTTTCAACCTAACGGCTTCCTCAACAGCAATCTCACAAAAGGGATTGAGTGACATTTTGGTATTAGCTAAATCGACAGCCGTGTTATCAGCTTTTACCCTGACTTTCACGTTGTAATCAATAGCACGCTTGATTGGCACTAAAATTTTCATTATTACCTCTACCTATAGATGTCGATTAATTGGATAAGCATCACTGATGTTTTTTGCTTGGCCGACAATTTACGTAAAGTTGACGTAAACGTCAACTTACAACACAGTAGTTAGCTTTATACTGTATACACATTTTGACAATAGCCAAGGTCGCGTATGATGACTAAGTAATTTACTCCACAAATCGCTATAAAAAACACTACACTTCATTAACGATAGCGAGCTATGTAATTGATAAATTTGAAATTTAAGCTAAGAATATTAAAAACAGATGTTAAAAACTTTATAACATTTTTAAATTATAATTTAGTTGTACAAACATGATAGCAATATCAATATTGCCTGTTTTAACCCCTATTTCGCTAATATTTGTAACAAAACCAGTATTTTTTTAATGAATAGATAAATATAAAAGAGGAACACATAGTGGAACGAGAATCGATGGAGTTTGATGTAGTTATAGTCGGTGCTGGTCCCGCGGGACTTTCAACAGCCTGTCATTTAATGCAGCTAGCTAAACAGGCAGGACAAGAATTGCTAGTCTGTGTAGTGGAGAAAGGTTCTGAAGTCGGCGCGCATATTTTATCGGGTGCAGTATTTGAAACCCGAGCCCTAGATGAACTATTCCCTGATTGGCAAGAACGTGGTGCGCCACTTAATACCAAAGTGACAGAAGATCATATTTATTTGTTAAAAGATGGACAAAAAGCCACTAAATTGCCCAACTTAATTGTGCCAAAGACCATGCATAACCATGGCAACTATATAGTCAGTATGGGCAATATCTGTCGTTGGTTAGCCGCTCAGGCCGAAGAATTAGGCGTGGAGATTTTCCCAGGTTTTGCCGCATCAGACATCCTATACAATGAAGATGGCAGTGTGGCTGGTATTATCACGGGCGATATGGGTATTGACGTAAAAGGAGACGCGAAAGACTCCTTTATGCCGGGCATGGAGCTTAGAGCTAAATACACAGTTTTTGCCGAGGGGGGCCGAGGCCATTTAGGCAAACAGTTAATCAGACAATTTGCGTTAGATAAGGGTAAATCACCACAACATTATGGTCTTGGTTTCAAAGAGATATGGGACATTGATCCTGCTAAACATCAAGAAGGTTTGGTTGTACATAGTGCAGGCTGGCCATTAACAGAGTCTTCTGGTGGTGCCTACTTGTATCATGCTGAAAACAATCAGGTCTTGGTCGGTTTAATTATGGACCTTAATTACAGTAACCCACATTTAAGTCCCTATGATGAATTTCAACGTCTTAAGCATCACCCGATATTTAAACAATATCTGGAAGGCGGTAAACGTGTCACTTATGGTGCCAGAGCCATAGCAAAAGGCGGCTTTAATTCACTGCCTAAAATGACCTTTCCTGGTGGTTTATTGTTAGGTTGTGATGCCGGCACCTTAAATTTTGCCAAAATTAAAGGTAATCATACTGCAATGAAATCTGGTTTGATCGCTGCACAAACTTTATTTTCTGAGCTAAGCCAAGTTGAATCAATTGGAGGTAAAGATTTAACTGTTTTTACCAAAAACTTCCAACAATCTTGGTTATATAAAGAATTATTCACTTCACGTAATTTTGGCCCGGCGATCCATAAATTTGGTACGTTTTGGGGGGGTGCCTTTAATACATTGGAACAAAATATATTTGGCGGTAACTTATTTGTAACTTTACGTGATGAACACAAAGATCATGAACAATTAAAATTAGCCACAGATTGCACTAAACCTGTTTATCCAAAACCGGACGGCATATTAAGTTTTGATAAATTATCGTCAGTATTTTTATCCAATACCAATCACGAAGAAGACCAACCCTGTCATTTACAACTTATCGATACTGCTGTTCCCATTGTAATTAACTTAGCCAAATATAACGAACCTGCCCAACGTTATTGCCCTGCTGGTGTATACGAAATTATTGATAATGCGAAAGGTGAAAAGGCTCTGCAAATCAATGCACAAAATTGTGTACATTGTAAAACCTGCGACATTAAAGATCCTACGCAAAATATAAATTGGGTGGTACCGGAGGGAGCCGGTGGTCCGAATTACCCCAATATGTAAATAATTAAAGTTATTTTTAGATTAATTAAATAAAGCGAGATAATTCTCGCTTTATTTATTGCCTAATTTAATATTGAGTTATATTTTTATAGGCCATAAACAATTAAAACTGAGGTTGTATGTCTGAATTTGTAGCTATATTAACTCATGGAAGAAAATTACAAGGTGCAGTAAAGGAACTCACTGTCGAAGAACTTGAACTAGTGGCACAAAAATTAAACAATATTA
>NZ_LSNE01000002.1:279661-283506 GCF_001565895.1 Paraglaciecola hydrolytica | reverse complement strand
CAGGATTTAGCCAAACAAGCCAAACTAACTGATATTCTTAAACAAATGCAAGAAGCCGGATTAGCCGTAGCAGATTTACACCAAGCCACTGATAATAAGCCAGCTAAAACTCCACAAAAGCGCCCGGTGAAATATAAATTAGTGACTAAAGATGGCAAAGAACATCTATGGACAGGTATTGGCAGAATGCCAAAAGTATATGCAGAAGCTATTGCCAATGGCTTATCCCTAGAAAAATTTGCTGTTTAATTAAATAGAAAATAAAAACCCTATTTATGTCGATTTAATTAAAGGTTTGATTTGAGCAACATTAATTATCAAATACATCAGGATGAACAAAATAAACCATGGATATTATTGATCCATGGTTTGTTTGGCAGTTTAGATAATTTAGCTGCCTTACGACGAGGTTTAACTGATGATTATAAAGTGCTGTCGATTGATTTGCCTGATCACGGTAATTCATTACATACAGATGAATTTAGTTTTGCTAATTATGCTTTGTTAGTTAGTGAATTAATTAATGAATTAAATATCGAAATATTACATATTGTCGGCCATTCTTTAGGTGGAAAAATTGCGATGCAATTAGCCTTAAGTCAGCCAGATTTAATTGATCGTTTAATTATTTTAGATATTGCACCTGTGAGTTATACACCACGTCATCAACTTGTATTTGAAGGTTTGGAACAAGTCCCATTAGCAACGATTACTCGGCGCCAGGATGCGGACCACTACCTGCAGGAATTTATTAAAGAAGTTGGAACTAGGCAATTTTTACTAAAAAGTTTGAATCAAGATGACAATGGCTGGCACTGGCAATTTAATCTGGCCTTGTTAAAACGTGACTATGCCAAGTTATCTGCCGGGCTTGATAGCAAATCACCATTTATAAAACCTACATTGTTTATCAAAGGTGAGCTTTCGGATTATTTAATGCCCGACCACAAAGACCGTGTAATGCAGTTGTTTCCAAACAGTCAACTTAAGATGCTAGCGAATACCGGCCACTGGTTACATGCCGAAAAACCAGCACTGTGCATCACTACGATCAAACGTTTTTTGGCGTGAGTTCTTTCGCTGGTTTTTTTCCATGACTTTTTGCCAGAAACACTGCCTATTAATTTTAAAGATCCACAGTCTATGCTAGTATGCGCACGATTTTTTACTTGGGTGGCGTAACCACAAATGTTGAACGAATATTATGAGCAAATAGAAGCGCTTATCCTAGATATCACGCTAATCGGTTTGTTTTTATTAATGGGTTATGTCGTTCATGATTTACTTAAAAAAAATAATGTCCCTGCAATAGGTAAAGCCGTGGTGTACTTTGTGCTTTTTCTAGGGGCTGCGGGTTTCATTTTTAAAGGCATAATGCAGTATATCATCGAGCATTGATCCAACAGAAACTCCAACAACACTAATTAGATAATAGAGGTAAGGTAAACGATGGCGAGTGTGGGGTTATTCTTCGGCAGCGACACCGGCAATACAGAACATATTGCTAAAATGATCCAAAAAGAATTAGGCAAAAGTCTGATTGATGTACATGACATTGCTAAAAGCAGCAAAGAAGATATTGCCGCCTTTGATTTGTTAATGTTTGGCATTCCCACTTGGTATTATGGTGAAGCTCAATGTGACTGGGATGACTTTTTTCCAGAACTAGAACAAATCGATTTCACCGACAAACTAGTGGCTATATTTGGCTGTGGCGATCAAGAAGACTATGCAGAATATTTCCTCGATGCCATGGGCATGGTACGTGACATTGTAGAAGCTCGCGGCGCCATTTTGATCGGACAATGGCCGACAGCCAGCTACGACTTTGAAGCTTCTAAAGGCATGGCAGACGAAAATCACTTTGTCGGTTTGGGCATAGATGAAGACAGACAGCCTGAACTTACTGAACAACGTGTTAAAGGCTGGTGTAAACAAATCCATGAAGAAATGTGTTTGGCTGAACTAGGCTAGTTTTGCTTATTCAAAACTGTGTCGCAAACAGCACACAATAAAAAGGGCAGTTATCTGCCCTTTTCTATTCTAATAGACTTGCCATTTACTGTTTAAGCAAGTGCATCACATTAACCAAGTCTTTTTTGCCATTAATGATCTCATCTGGCGTTAAGCCATCAATCTCATGGGGGAATACCAACCACTCGTCAGAGATATGTACAAAATAGTTTGGTGTTAATTCCGTTTTATTGTTTTTTGGTTTGAAATAAGGTGTGGCAATACGCACATCGTGGGGCATATTGGCACGGGATAATTTTTTAATTTGTTTCACAAGTGCATCAACACTGCGACCAGAGTCAAACACATCATCCACAATCAACAAGGTATCTTCCTTATTAGCGTTTTCGATAAGGTAGTGCAAACCATGAACTTTAATGGTTTTAGATTGCTGATCGATACCATAATAAGACGAAGTACGCACAGCAATATGATCAGTCACCACTTTTTTAAAGTCAAAATACTCTTGCACCGCAATGCCAATAGGAGCCCCACCGCGCCAAATACCGATAATAAAGGTGGGTCTAAAACCATCTTCGTATACTTGTGACGCCAAACGAAAAGAATCTTCTAATAATTGTTGAGCGGTGATAAACGTTTTTTCCATCGAGGGTAAACCTTAATAAATACACTACATTAAGTAGTAAGCAGCCCACTAAATAGCAAGCAATAGACAATAAGCGGCGATTATATACTAACTTAATCAACTTGCCCTGAACTACACTCTAAAAACTGTGTTTTTATGCTAAAAATAGTCTGTTCGTTTAGCCGTAATGACACAAAATCTTATTGAAATACAATTAATTACCATGCAAAGTAATGATCAACTAAATTTTGTATGTTAATCGATTATTCAATGCCACATTGGTTCAATACCTTTCGATACCGTTTAACCTTGCTTATCGGTGTATTGGTTATTGTGTTAGGGATAGTTTTTGTGAGCGTGATATACCATATCGCCTCACAGAAACTCATCGCCGCAAGTAATGGTGAACTAAATAATGTAGGACGTTCAACGGCCAACATGTTAGCTGCGACCTTAAACGAGAGACAACGCGAAATCGTTTTACTCAGTAAACGCCTCATTTTTCAAACTGCCGACACCAATTTACAACCCGTGCGTGATGCAATTAATTTAATGCAAGACTCCTATTCTCACTATGCTTGGATTGGTTTTGCTAACACTCAAGGCATTGTTGTTGCTGCGGGAAAAGGCTTATTAGAAGGGGTTGATGTACAACAGCGCCCTTGGTTTACTGAAGGTTTAGCTAAACCTTATCTTGGTGATATTCATGAAGCCGTATTACTGGCAAAAAAGCTGCCTGAATATAACAACAATGAACCTCTACGATTTGTCGATTTTGCGGCACCTGTATTTAAAAACTCAGGCGAACTAATAGGTGTAGTGGCAACCCACGCAAATTGGTCGTGGATTGCAGAGGTACTAGCCTCTACCATGCCACACGATGCTAAAACACGTGGTGTGGATATCTTTATCGCCGATAAACATAATAATGTACTTTATCCGTTTAACAGTATTGGGATCGTAAAACTACCTGAAGCCTTATCTACCGATTCTACTGGAAAAGCTCTTTTATGGGATGACGGCATTGAATACCTCAGCAGTACAATTGCCGTGCGTACTCATAGTGAAACTGAGCTAGGCTGGCAAGTGGTTGTGCGCCAACCTAGCACACAAGCCTTATCGACCGCACACAGTTTATTGCATACCCTTTTATGGCTAAGTTTGGCTGCAACGTTGGTCAGTATGTTATTAGCCTACAAGCTAGCTAGCGAATTCAGTAGACCGGTGGAAAAATTGGCAAAAGTAG
>NZ_LSNE01000002.1:260460-279530 GCF_001565895.1 Paraglaciecola hydrolytica | reverse complement strand
CCAAGCAAATTCAACAAGGTGATGCATTAGTTAATTTTAATACCCAAAACAAACTGACAGAAATAAATAGTCTTGCCAAATCACTACAAACCATGACATCAACCTTGGTTATGCGTGAACATGCCCTCGCCGAGATTAATCGAACCCTCGAGCAAAAAGTTACTGAACGCACCCTCGCCTTAGAATCTGCCAATGAAGACTTAAAACAACTAGCGCGAAGTGATGCTCTCACTGGCTTAGCCAATAGATTGGCCATCAGCGAAGCACTACGACACGAATACTTGTTGTATAAACGAACGGGTGCCAGTTTTGCGGTGATTATTATTGATGTCGATCATTTCAAACGAGTGAATGATAATCACGGGCATAATACTGGTGATTTGGTACTTAAACGAGTTGCTCAACTGCTTAATGACTCGATACGCGAAACAGATTTTGTTGCCCGCTTTGGCGGTGAAGAATTTATCGTGTTGTTACCAAATACAACAGATGCAGCCATAGTTGTCGCCGAGAAAATCCGTAGCGCTATCGCTAATAATGAATTTCCAGTAGTTAAACATATTACGGCGAGTATCGGAGTAGCCCTTGCTGGCCTACTCGATCACACTCAAGATGAATTGATTCACCGTGCGGATGTTGCTCTCTATCAAGCCAAAAACGGCGGACGTAACAAAGTCGTTTTGGCAACCACATCTCCAACTGCATAAAAAGCAAACGGCTATTCGTATTTCAGTGCTCTGGCAGGCTCAACTTTGACTGAGCGATAAGCCGGATAAAGACTGGCCAAAAAACACAATAACAATGATATTCCAACTAAATAAACTACTTGCTGCCATTCGAGATGAATGGGTAAACCTTGACCGTTTGGCCCCAAATAAATAGGGATGTTCAACAATTCAATCATGTTGTTGAGTTGAAAAACTAATAACAATCCACCTAATACGCCCCATAGAGTACCTTTAATGCCGTTATATAAACCGTTAAATAAAAATATCTGCATTACTTGCTGACGTGTCATGCCTTGGGTCAAGAGAATGGCAATGTCACCCTGTTTTTCGGTAACGACCATCACCAGTGCCGAAACAATATTAAAGGCAGCTACGGCGATGATCAGCAATAACATCAACGACATCATGTTTTTTTCCATCTTAACCGCATCAAACAAAGCGCCCTGTTGAGTTCGCCAGTCGGTGGTGCTTAAGCCCTGAGCATTAAGTTGTTGCACCACAGATAAATAGCTAAAGGCATCATCTAAAAACAAACGGGTATCGCTTTCTTTATCAACTTGGCTGCGGATTAATTTTGCTGCATCGTCGATGTTTAATAACACCACTTTGTCATCTAATGCTGATGACATATCAAAGATACCGACGACGGTAAAAATACGTTGATTATAAATACGTCCAAAAGGCCCAAAAAAGCTGTTTTTGGCGGCTAATAAACGGGTCTTTTCACCAATACTCAAATTGAGTTTACGGGCTAAGGCATGGCCGATGACCACACCATAATGACCGGCAACTAAGTTATTTAAGCTGCCCACCAACATATTTTGCGCAATGATGGAGTGTTGCTGCATGGCCTGAGAGTCCACACCTTGGATCATCACGCCCTGTAAGGCAGAAGAAGACTGGATTAAACCTTCGTAATCGATTTGCTCTGCTTGAGCTAATACTTCTGGGAAGACAGTAAAATTTCGAGAACCAACACGATCTTCGTCCTGATGATGTACCAAAACATGAGGGGTAATGCCTAAGTTACGTAATTTGAGCTCACCTTCAAAACCATTCATTACGGCTAAGACCGTAATCAAGGCCATTAAACCTAGTGCAATCCCTACCACCGAGAAAAAATTAATAAAGGCAATAAAATGACTGCCCTTGGCTGCTTTGGCGTATCGTAAGCCTACAAAGGCGGATAAAGGATAATGCATCTAGGGCTTTACTCGAAAAGACAAAAAATCAAACATAAATAGTGGTTTACTGTTGGTATCGGACAAATGTTAATGAATAATACGTGCTTGTTTTGCCTCCCACAAGCAAGTATGGCATTTGCCTTGTTCACGCTGCGGATATTTGGAGCGCATATTTATATTGGAGCACATATGCAAAATCTAACTCTGGCACAAAAGCACCAGCAGTTTGAAGAATTTTTCATGATCAAACACAGCTTACAAGTCAATATGCGAGTATTGGACTCGCATTTTGAATTGCCAGAAGCAGATGAGCTGATCAAACACATGCCCTATGCCTTTCAAATTGCCAGCGAACTGGCAACTATCGAAAGTAAAAGTGTGCGTCATTTACGAGGAATATCAGAACACGCCAGTGAACTGGTGGAATTTTTGAATCAGCAATCTCGTAAAATTGATATGATGATGTCCTTAATTTTGCAACGTGAAAACGATACGGCCCTCAATTACGCTAGTGACAAGTTTGGTGGCGGTGGCATCGTCATTAAAAGTGATGATGATATTTTGGTAGCCACTTTGGTTGAATTAAAATTGTTTATTCCGGAAGAGTCCACTGCAGTATTTTGTTTTGCAGAAGTAATAGCCTCTGAACAAGTAGGTAACAAATATCACCTATCATTGATTTACCGCTGTATACGCGAGCAAGACCAAGATTTACTGGTACGCGCCAGTCTGCACATTCAAGCCGCTAATTTACGTAAACTTAAGCAACAAAAGAACGAACAACATTAATGACTTTAAGTATTTTTAATCCACCGCTTCCTGCTAACAATAATAAACAAAAAAATGATGTTATTCATTGGAGCAATCTGCACGGCAGTAGCATGGCGCTATCTATAGCGACGGCCGCTAAACAGAATAATGGTCCCTTATTGTTAGTGACCGCAGATACGCCCACCGCAATTAAACTTGAAAAAGAGCTGGATTATTTTTTACAAGGTCAAGCCATTGATGTGCAGTTATTTCCTGACTGGGAAACCCTGCCCTACGACAATTTTTCTCCCCATCAAGATATTGTCTCCCAGCGTCTAGAAACTCTCTATCGCCTTACCCAAAACGAGCACTGTATTTTTATTGTGCCAATCAATACCCTGATGATGCGCATGGCACCGGTGGATTACATCGGCAAATATTTACTGTTACTAAAAACCGGTCAAAAACTGGATATTAGTTCGTTCCGCTCCGGTCTTGAGCGCGCCGGATATTTACACGTTAATCAAGTAATGAGTCATAGCGAATTTTCTATTCGTGGCAGTATTATCGATTTATATCCCATGGGTAGCCGCCAGCCTTATCGTATTGATTTGTTTGATGAAGAAGTAGATAGCATTCGGCATTTTGATCCCGAAACTCAACGTTCTGGCGACAAAGTGGATGAAATTCGCTTATTACCGGCCCGAGAGTTCCCGACCGACAAAGACGCCAATTTATTATTCAGGCAGCAGTACCTTGAAAAATTTGACGCCAACAACTCGAAAGAATCCATTTATTATCAAGTAGGCAAAGGCCTGATGCCCGGTGGTATCGAGTATTATTTGCCCTTATTTTTTAAACAAAGCGCCACCCTGTTTGATTATTTACACCATGATACCTTAGTGCTGATGCTGGGTGATTTAAGCTCAGCCTGTGAATTATATTGGGCCGACGTGAATAAACGTTACGAGCAACTGCGCTTTAATTTAGCTCGCCCTTTGTTGCCTCCGGCAGATCTTTTTATGCGCCATGAAGAACTATTTGGTGCATTTAAAGCCTGGCCCAGAGTCGCAATCCAGCAACTAAAACAGAACGAAACTCATGATAAAAAACCAGGAGAATATCGTTTTAATACTGAAGCCATAGGCGATATATCTCTTAAACCTCAGTTAAAAGAGCCATGGACCTCTCTCAAACAGTGTATTGCTCAGTGGCAAAAAGAAAAAATTAGGGTTTTATTTAGTGCCGAATCTGCCGGACGCCGTGAAGGTTTATTAGAAATCCTCGCCAAAGCCAATATCAAACCAGTTAATTTCAAACACTTTAATGATTTTATCAACGCCGATGTACTTGTGGGCATTGCCGTAGGTGTGATTGAACACAGTTTTATTTTACGTGAAGGCAAACAGTCTGTGGTGTTTATCACCGAGACTGAGTTACTCGGGCATAAAATCAGTCAGCGCCGTCTGCGGGATAAACGCCAAGCAACTGACGAAAACGCGGTAATCCGCAACCTAGCCGAAATGACTATAGGCCAGCCAGTGGTACATCTGGATCACGGTGTGGGCCGGTATTTGGGTTTACAAACCCTAGATGTAGGCGGGGTTAATACCGAATATCTGACTATCGAATATGCTAAAGAAGCCAAACTTTATGTACCCGTTGCCTCTTTGCATTTAATCAGTCGTTACAGTGGTGGTGATCTCGATCATGCGCCCTTGCACCACCTAGGTAACGATACCTGGACAAAAGCTAAGAAAAAAGCCGCCGAAAAAGTCCGTGATGTAGCCGCGCAATTACTCGATGTTTATGCGCGCCGTGCTGCCAAACCCGGTTTTGCCTACAAAATTGCCTGGGATGAATACCAAGCCTTTAGCGATAGTTTTCCCTTTGAAGAAACCCTTGATCAGCAAAAAGCCATTAATGCGGTTATTCAGGACATGGGTTCGTCAAATGCCATGGACAGACTAGTGTGTGGTGACGTAGGTTTTGGTAAGACCGAAGTAGCCATGCGCGCCGCATTTTTAGCCGCCAATCAGGGGAAACAAGTGGCTATTTTAGTACCAACCACCCTACTCGCCCAGCAGCATTTTGAAAACTTTAAGGACCGCTTTGTTAATTGCCCTTTCCGTATCGAAGTACTCTCGCGTTTTGTCAGCGCTAAAGACAGCAAACAAGTAGTTGAAGCCATCAAAGACGGCAAAGTCGATATCGTCGTGGGCACCCATAAATTGCTGCAGGATGATATTAAGTTTAAAGATTTAGGTTTGGTCATTATTGATGAAGAACATCGTTTTGGCGTGCGTCAAAAAGAAAAATTTAAGGCGCTGCGCGCCGATGTGGATATCTTAACTCTGACAGCTACTCCTATTCCGCGTACCTTGAATATGGCACTTAGTGGCATGCGTGACTTATCAATTATTGCGACTCCTCCGGCTAAACGTTTAGCCATAAAAACCTTTGTACAACAACGTAATACCGAAATTATTCGTGAAGCCATCATGCGTGAAATACTCCGTGGTGGTCAGGTGTATTTCCTGCACAATGAAGTTGAAACCATTGAAAAAGTCGCAGAAGAAATCGCTGAAATAGTACCCGAAGCACGTATTGCCATTGGCCATGGCCAAATGCGCGAGCGCGAACTGGAAAAAGTCATGACCGACTTTTATCACCAACGATTTAACGTATTGTTATGTACCACTATTATTGAAACCGGCATTGACGTGCCATCAGCCAATACCATAGTTATGGATCGCGCTGATCATCTTGGTTTAGCCCAATTACACCAATTACGTGGCCGTGTGGGTCGTTCTCACCATCAGGCCTATGCTTATTTGTTAACACCTCATCCAAAACGTATTACCAAAGATGCGGCTAAACGTCTCGATGCGATTTCGTCCCTCGAAACCCTGGGCGCAGGTTTTGCCTTAGCCACTCATGACTTAGAAATTCGTGGTGCGGGTGAGTTACTTGGCGACGATCAAAGTGGGCAAATTTCCAGTATAGGTTTTACTTTGTATATGGAAATGCTCGAACAAGCCGTCGAAGCCTTAAAAGAAGGCCGTGAACCCTCGTTAGATGACGCATTATCCAAACAAACCGATATTGATTTGCGAGTGCCAGCACTGTTCCCAGATAACTATATAGGTGACGTGAATACCCGTTTATCACTTTATAAAAAATTGGCGGGCTGCAAAGATCAAAGAGCGATTAATGAATTACAAATTGAACTCATCGATCGTTTTGGTTTATTACCCGAAGCCGCTAAAAACCTTATGAGTATCGCCCACTTAAAATTGCAGGCCAAAATTATTGGAATCAGCAAAATAGAGGGCTACCCTGCTGGCGGTGTGGTAGAGTTTTCCCAACAAACTAAAATCGATCCCGGATTTATTATTCGCCTGATCCAAACTCAACCACGTATTTATAAACTTGATGGCCCACAAAAATTGAAATTTAGTGTACCAACAGAATCCGCGGCAGATAGACTGACTTTAATCAGCGATATTCTGAGCCAATTCAGCCAACAATTAAGAGCAGCTTAATGTCAGATGTAAACCTGCCAATGATCAAGAAAAAACCTAGAATCAAGTCTTGTAAACTCAGCCAACTTGCCGCTACAGCGATCCTACTTTGTAGCGCCATGCCAACTGTATTAGCTGCCGAACAAGACTGGTGGTTTGACGTTGAAGTTGTCATTTTTAAACGCGACACCAGTGTCACTGAATTATCAGAAAAATTTGTTAATAATCAAATTAAGGCTCCTTCAACTCAGCTTATTGATTTACTTACACCTTATCTACAAGCCGATTTACGATACTTACACGCCGGTTTGCCCTTTTGTCGTGTTTCTGAACGAAAAAAAGTTCAACAACAATATGAGCAAGATTTTGCCTTTCCTGAAGCGCCGGTAAACCCTTTAAATGAACCTGAACTAACATCTGTTAAGCCAAACAATCTCCTACAGGATGACTTTCAATATCAGGTTGCCAGCGACGACATATTTGCAGAAAAAACGTTACAACTTAAGCAGTTAGATACTGAGCAAACCGATATTGTAACAGGCAATAATGCTAAGTTTAGTACTAGGAAATATGTCCAAGACCTCTCCGTAAACTGGATTGAATGGCAAATCCCTCAACACTATCCTTGTGTTTATCATGAACAACTAGCCTTACTGACTAATCCATTTGAACCTAAAGAGTCAGGGAGCCACCCTCTAGCTCGTTTAGATGCCGTACCAATAAAAATTAATGGTATGGCTTGGCAACATAAAACTCAGGCGTTTTTATTACCACAAAGCGAACTGAGTTTAACCTCACTTTTTAAAGACATTAATAAACAACGGGACCTGCAAGCCATACTGCATATGGGTTGGCGTCAAGAAGTTAAGTTTGGTCAAGATAAAGCACAAGCTATACGTGTTTTTGCCGGCAAAAACTATGGTTTAGATTTTTTAGCTAACGGCCATCTTAGACCTAAGACAGCTTTAAACATTGAGGCCGCACCTTACATTCCCTATGCAGAACAACAAAAACTCAGTTTACTAGATCCCGCTATACAGCAAGATCAGCTTGTTTATCAACAAAATGCAGAGCTGTTTAATACTTTGCATCAGGTTTTAAACAATGAACAAGATCTTGAGCTTAAACCTGCGGTTGACTACCAAAACATTAAACAACAAACCAATGCTGCCCACTCTGCTGATAGCCTAACCCAGCTACCAATTTGGCAATTAGACGGAAAATTTAAGGTCTATCTGCAAAACGTAGGACGCACTCCCTACTTGCACATTGAAAGTGATTTGGATTTCCGCCAGCCCGTTTTTGACCCAACATTAGTCGTTGAAAATGATTCTTTGGGCAACACTTTTGTGATGGGTAGTCAAAGCCGTCAAGCCAACCAGCTTCAGAGTGTTAACTTTAACCAATTCAAACGTGTGATCAGTAAACAACTGCATTATTTTGATCATCCGCTGTTTGGTATGGTTGTATATATCACTCGTTATAACTGGCCTGAAGAGCCCAAGAGCGAGCAATAACCTGCCTGAGAATATGACTAATGAAAATTTACACTAAAGGTGGCGATCAGGGGCAAACACAAATCTATGCAGATAAAGTATTACGTCTCAGTAAAAGTGACGCAGTATTAGATTGTTATGGCACCTTAGATGAACTCAATGCCCACCTTGGCTTGCTGCACAGTTATATTAATTTACAAACCAACTCATCAGCGGCTCGACCACTACAAACTATTCAGCAGGCCTTATTTCAGATTGGTTTTGCCATCTCTGCCAACAGCAAACTAAGCCAAACTGACGTAGAGCAATTAGAAATCGAAATCGATAACATGCAGGCGATTTTAGCCCCGCAAACGACCTTTATTTTGCCTGGTGGTTGCATTGCCGCGGCACAAGCTCATGTTTGTCGCACCGTCACCAGACGCGCAGAAAGACATTTAGTAGCACTTATGCAAGAACATACTGTGCCAGGAGTGTGCCTGCAATATATCAATCGTTTATCTGATTATTTGTTTGTACTGGCTCGCAGTCTTAACCACCAAACCGGTGTCAACGACATCAAAGTTTAAAACTCAAGACTTATAAAAAAGCCCGCAATGTCATACATAGCGGGCTTTTTTATTTAAATTAGTTGGTTGCAGTAAATACGATTGCTTAGAAAGTGTAATTTAAAGCGTCAAGTAACTAACCGCCGTTATAATGAAGGCCAATATGATATTGATCATAAAACCTTCTTTTGCCATGGTTTTAATGCTGAACTTATCCATGCCATATACAATGGCATTGGGTGCAGTTGCAACCGGTAACATAAATGCACAACTCGCACTCATAGCGGCCGGCATCATTATTAAAGCAGGATCAATGCCAGCCGCAACTCCAGCAGCAGCTAAGATAGGCATCAATAAAGTAGCGGTAGCGGTATTCGAGGTAATTTCGGTTAAAAATGTCACAAACAAACAAATTGCTAAAATCAGTAACAGCACTGGTAAACCAGCTAAACCGCTTAAGCCCTGCCCCATTAACTCACTAAGTCCAGAGACCGCAAAGGCCTTAGCGATACAAATACCTCCGGCAAATAACAATAACATGCCCCAAGGAATGTCCACTGCCGTCGTCCAATCTAACAGTTTAGGCGAACTGCTATATTCAGGAGTACTACCTTTAGTTTTGGCAGTAAGGGAGTCATTATGCTCTTTATTAAATTCACCGCTTGGCACTAAAAACATCAAGACTACACCTGCCAGAGCAATGCTACTGTCACCAATAGAGGGCATGTTGAACCAAACTGACCAAAATGGACGAAACATCCATGCCACCGCTACCAATCCAAAAACGCATAACACTCTTATTTCAACTTTTTGCCACGCACCGCTTTTAGGTAAAACAAAACGCTGCTCACTGCTTAAGTGGCGAGTTAACCACCACGCTATTACCGGTATCCCGATGACGACAACAGGTACTCCGGTTTTCATCCATTCAAGAAAATTGATTTCTTTACCTTGGGTTTCTAAATAAACACTCATAAAAATGATATTGGGTGGTGTACCTACA
The DNA here is from genome assembly GCF_001565895.1 of Paraglaciecola hydrolytica. Lineage (GTDB taxonomy): Bacteria > Pseudomonadota > Gammaproteobacteria > Enterobacterales > Alteromonadaceae > Paraglaciecola > Paraglaciecola hydrolytica. Next base: position 270,297 of record NZ_LSNE01000002.1, on the reverse strand, counting down.
GGTGTTCCTATTCCGCCTAAACTCGCGGCATAGGCAATACCCAGCAACATCGCCACGGTTAGTTTTGGATCAGAAACATGTTTGAGTACCGCAAGAGTAATGGGTAATAACATCAGTGTGGTAGCCGAATTAGATATCCACATACTCAAAAAAGCGGCGGTTAACATAAAACCTAATACTAAGCGCTTGGCACTACCGCCCCCCGTTAGATTAACCAGATAAAAAGCTAAGCGACTGTGTACATTGGATTTCTCAAGGGCTTTGGACAACATAAAAGCCCCCATCAACAGCAAAATAACGTGGTTACCTAAAGCAGATGCGGCTTGTGCCTGATCAAGTACACCTACCATTGGAAATGCAAAAAAAGGAATGATCGATGTCACTGGAATTGACAGTGCTTCTGTAACCCACAAAGTAGCGGTTAATATGGTGATCGCTGCGGTTGCTGCAATAGCATGGTTATAACCTAAATAGCTGAGCGTGGCATAACACATCGTCGCTAGCAGTATGGCTACACCAATAAACTTGTTATTGGCTGGCATAAAACTCCTCAAGGGCAACACAGGCCTGATGGTAATCCGCGCTTTTTTGCAAAGCTTTAAAGTCACTACTTAAGCCTTTTTTTAGACTAGCTGGGCGCTGACTGACCACTAAATCGCTAGGTAAAATATCCAACAAATAAGCCGCACTTTGGGGTGAATTACAGACTAAAGCCATATCACAACCTGCATTAATTGCCAAATTAGTGCGGGTGAGAATATCACCCATTTGAGCAGCACCTTGCATGGATAAGTCGTCAGAAAACACCACTCCATCAAACTGTAATTCTTTACGTAGTATTTGCCCTATCCATTGCTGCGAAAAACCTGCTGGCAAATCATCTACCGCCGGATAAATTACGTGGGCAGGCATCACTGCGTCTAACAAACCTTGCTGATGTAGGTTTTTGAATATTTTCATATCCAAAGCCATGATTTCTGCACGACTGCGTTTATCTATAGGCATCGCAATATGGGAATCTTCTTTTACATTACCATGTCCGGGGAAATGTTTGCCGGTGGCCTTCATCCCTGCGCGGTGCATACCTTTAATAAACTCAGCGGCCAGACTCACGATATGTTTAGGTTGTTGATGAAAACCACGATCTCCGATCACCTCTGAAATACCGTTAATATCGAGCACCGGCGCAAAACTGATGTCTATATTAAAGGCCAATAATTCAGCTGCCATTAACCAACCAAATTGCTCAGCCCATACTTTACTTTTTATCAATTTAGCGGGATTTTCGCTGTCAATTACGGGATACAATTTACCCATTGCAGGGATCAAACTAAAACCTTGCCTAAATCGCTGAACCCTGCCGCCTTCATGGTCTACCGCGACAACAATATCATTACGCGTAACCATTCTAACGTGCCGAACCAGATCTTTAAGCTGTTTTTGGTCATGGTAGTTACGGGTAAACAAAATCAACCCACCTATTAACGGGTGATCCAACATATCTATTTCTTCGTGTGTCAGCTCATAACCCGACACATCTATCATTAAAGGACCCATAGTTACTACTACATAAAAATATCGATGCTCCACTATAAAAACATCCATCTTACTGAGTCAATCTAATCCTGCCCACGTAAAAGTAAGCGCCCGTTTTTTGAACCAACACAGCATAAAGTTATGACATTCACTTACTGCCATGCTTATACTAGCGCCACGGTATATTTAGATTGTGATCTATGGAATTTGCAACAGTAGGATTGATTGGCAAACAAGCGCATCAGGGCGCTAATCTGAGTTTTAAAGCCATCATTGTTTACCTTAAAAAGCGTGGCTGCAGAATATTAGTTGAAGAAAATACTGCCAATAAACTTGACTCAGATGGTTTCGAATCTGCCAGTATTAAAGAGATAGGCAAACAAGCCGATCTCGCTATTGTGGTTGGCGGCGACGGCAATATGTTAGGTGCAGCTAGAGTACTAGCAGAATTTAATGTTGCGGTGGTAGGTATCAACCGTGGAAACTTGGGTTTTTTAACCGACATCAACCCCGAAGATTTTGAGCAACAGTTAGATAGTATCTTTGCCGGTGGTTGCATTACTGAACAACGTTTTTTGCTGGAGGTTGAAGTATTTCGCAATGGAAAAATCCAAAGCAAAGACTCTGCAGTGAATGAGGTGGTATTACACCACGGTAAAGTTGCCCACATGCTCGAGTTCGAAGTGTACATCGATGAGCATTTTGTTTTTAGTCAACGCTCTGATGGCTTAATCGTTGCCACCCCAACGGGATCGACAGCCTACTCATTGTCGGGTGGTGGGCCAATTCTAATGCCAAATCTTGATGCCCTTACCTTAGTCCCTATGTTTCCGCATACCTTGAGCAGCAGGCCTATAGTGGTCGATGCCAATAGCACCATAAAAATGAAGGTATCACCTGAAAACCACGATAACCTACAAGTCAGTTGCGACAGCCATATTGTACTCGCTGTATTGCCTGGAGATGAGGTAATCATTCGTAAAAACCCCAATCGTTTGTCGTTGATCCATCCTAAAGATTACAATTATTTCAATGTATTACGCACCAAACTCAACTGGGGTACCAAGTTGTATTAAAGTTGTAGACTAACTATCGCGGAAAAATATTTATTAACACTACTGGACAGTCTACAAACACATGGTTATATTTACAGTTACTGTATATATAACCATGCAAGTGAATTATGTTAACTCAACTCTCGATTCGAAATTTTGCGGTCGTTAAATCCTTAGATGTCGATTTTTCTAGTGGAATGACAGCCATCACTGGTGAAACTGGCGCGGGCAAGTCTATTTCGGTTGATGCTCTGGGTTTATGTTTAGGCGATCGTGCCGATGTAGGCATGGTTCGTACTGGCGCCGACAAGGCCGAAGTGAGTGCAGGTTTTGATATCCGTCAATTAAATACGGCGCAGATGTGGCTCAAAAAAAATGAATTAGACGATGAAGGCGATTGTTTAATTCGTCGAGTAATATCGTCTGAAGGTCGCTCTAAAGCCTTTATTAATGGTATCCCAGTCTCTTTGCAGCAACTTAAAGATCTTGGCGGTCATTTATTAAGTATTCATGGTCAACACGCTCACCAACAAATCCTTAAACATGAACATCAGCGTTATTTGCTTGACTCAATGGCAGAACACAAAGACTTGCTGACTGCAGTATCTACTAGCTATCAAAGCTTAAAAGAACAGCAAAAACACTATCAATTACTGTTAGCTGGCCAACAACAACGTGCCGATCGCTGCCAGTTATTAGCCTACCAGATCCAAGAACTAGACGATTTTGCCTTGGGCAAAGATGAATTTCTTGAATTAGAAATTGATCATAAAAAACTCAGCCATAGCCAAACATTGTTAGAACAAACCCAAATTAGCTTTCATCAACTATATGAAGCTGATGAGTTTAATGCCCTGTCGGCTGTGCAAAATAGCTTAGAACGCCTGATTGAATTACAAGAACATGATCAAAGTTTGGTGCCTATTGTCAGTATGCTCAACGAAGCGGCCATTCAAATAGAAGAAGCGGCTAAAGAACTACGTGCCTATACCGAGCATCTGGAAATTGATCCGATGCGCATGCAGGCCGTTGAAGCCAGATTTTCACAGGCTTTAGACTTAGCCCGCAAACATCATGTACCTGCCGAAGAACTTCACGGCTTTCACCAGCAACTCGCTGCTGAATATCAGGAGCTAGTCAAAGACGATGACTTATTAGATGAATTAAAACAACGTCTAGCCGGCAGCGAACAAAGTTATTATTTGGCCGCTAAAAAACTCAGTGATTCCAGACAACAGGCCGCCAGAGGTTTTGCCCAACAAGTGCAACAGCATATTCGTAAAATGAATATGAGTGATGCACAGTTTAGTATCGAAGTCAGTCATTTAACTGATAATCCGCCACATAGATTAGGGCTGGATGCTGTGCGTTTTAAAGTATCAACCAACAAAGGTCAGGCCTTAGATGATCTCGACAAAGTGGTATCAGGTGGTGAGTTATCCCGTATCGGTTTAGCCATTCAGGTTATTGGCTCTAGTAGTAGCCAAGTTGCTACCATGATATTTGACGAAGTTGACAGCGGTATTAGCGGTGCCACAGCTTCAATTGTTGGCCAGCTATTACGCAAGTTAGGTCAGCAAACTCAGGTTATTTGTGTCACTCACTTGCCACAGGTAGCAGCACGAGCCCACAATCAAATGTTTGTAACTAAGTTCAGTGATGGCCTTACTACTGAAACTCATATGATTTGTTTAGCTGAAAATGAACGAATTGAAGAACTAGCACGTCTATTAGCAGGTGACACTTTGACCGAGTCAGCTATCGCTAATGCCAAAGAATTACTACAAATCAGTAATTCATAACAATTAAGCATTGATTGCTTCAACTCGGCTGGGTTAGGATGCGACGCCTGTGTCAAAACAGGCAACGCAAATAGATAATATTTTAAAACGCCGAGAAGCCTTATAATAATGAAGTTCAAAAATATACTGGTGATATTAATCACCTCATTGATGTTATCAGCTTGTGCCGACTGGATCTTTCGTATCGATGTTCCACAAGGTAACTTTTTAGATGAAAAAGACGTAAAAAAATTACGCATCAATATGAGTAAAGAACAGGTCGTCTATGTATTAGGCAAACCTGTGGTAGAAGATTCTTTTGATCACGATACTTGGTACTACCTCTACCAAATGAAACGAGGCATGAAAAAACGTGGTGATGATTTTCGTAAAGAATTGAAAATCTTTTTTGTCGATGACAGAGTTACTGAAGTTATTGGTGATTTTGAACTATCAGAAGATTTTGCTACCCCACTCGATCAATAGTTTTTCAATACCTAGACTTAAGCAACTTGTTGTTTAAGTCTAGGTAATATTAAACATAGCCATTCATCCAAAGTCTGTATTATAAAGCCTTAACGTATTCGAACATAAAATTGAGCTGCACATGAAAAAATTCATTTTAATTTGCTTAGTACTTATGGCTACCAGCGCGTGTTCAGCACCGCAAAATACTGCCATTTCGAATGTAAAAATCATTGAAACCACACGTTTTCACGACGTTGCAGAATTAGCTAAACAAAAAATATCAACTTATTCCAGCCAGAATGTGCTGATTGTAGTTGATATAGACAATACCTTGTTGACCAGTACGAGTGATTTGGGCGGTGATATTTGGTATCAGTGGCAACGAGAGCAGCTAAGTGTCAAACCAACAGTAGAGCAAAAAGTAAAATGTCTATTTGAAGATAGCATAACCTTGTTATACGAACTTGCTCCTATGCAGTTAACCGAAGATGACCTGCCAGCGCAGATTCAGCAGTGGCAAAAGCAAGGTATCACTTTATTTGCCTTGACCTCACGCTCCCCTACTAGTCGCTCTGCAACCATGAGAGAGCTAACCAGAGCTGGCATGGATATGAGTCAAACTGCGTTAAGGGCTAAAGGCCAAGAAGCGCTAATGCTGCAAGAAAAATTGCCACGGAACATGACCTATATACAAGGTGTGATGATGACATCAGGTATGGATAAAGGAAAAATGCTTTCTTACATACTAGATAAAACCCAACGCCATTTTGACGCCATTTTGTTTGTCGATGATTCACAAAAAAATGTGGATAATCTATATGCAGAATTCAGTACAAAAACCAATATTGATATGACCATATTCCACTACACCAAAGTAGAAGAAGACAGGCTCAAAGCCCAAGGCAGTATACTCACCCAAGAACAGGCTAACCAAATGGCTCAGCAATGGCTTGAGTTAAATCACGTACTCAACAATATCTATCCAGCTAGAGACATTCCTACCTGTTTAGGACAATAATTCAGCTGCATAGTTACAGTAATTAATGCCACATCCTTCAGATCAGCTTATTTCGCAGTAGACGCTTTTTTATGGCATACTGCGCGCCGAATTTTAGCTGCGGTAAGTATAAACCGTAGCGCCATTGCTATTTAATCAACTTTGGAAAGACTACCTTGCTTACTACCGCAAATATCACCATGCAATTTGGCGCAAAGCCACTTTTTGAAAACGTTTCAGTCAAATTTGGCAATAATAACCGCTACGGTTTGATTGGCGCTAACGGCTGTGGTAAATCCACTTTTATGAAAATTCTAGGCGGTGATCTAGAGCCTTCTTCTGGTAATGTTTCTACCGATCCTGGTGAGCGTATAGGCAAGCTGAAACAAGATCAATTTGCCTATGAGCAATATAGCGTAATTGATGCTGTAGTCATGGGACACGGCGAATTATGGGCAGTTAAAGCCGAACGTGACGCTATCTACGCTAATCCAGAAATGACTGAAGAAGATGGCATAAGAGTAGCGGATTTAGAGTCTGAATTTGCCGAGATGGACGGATATACAGCCGAAGCTCGCGCCGGAGAATTACTTATTTCCGTGGGGATCCCAGTCGAGCAACACTATGGCTTAATGAGTGAAATAGCCCCCGGTTGGAAACTTCGGGTACTACTGGCACAAGTATTGTTTTCTGATCCCGATATTATGTTGCTCGATGAACCAACCAACAACTTGGATATTAATACCATCCGCTGGTTAGAAACCGTGCTTAACGAGCGTAATTGCACCATGATCATCATTTCCCATGATCGTCACTTTCTAAACTCAGTTTGTACTCATATGGCTGACTTAGATTATGGTGAACTGCGCTTATTCCCTGGCAATTATGATGAATATATGACGGCGTCAACTCAGGCTCGTGAACGTATGTTATCTGACAATGCCAAGAAAAAAGCCCAAATAGCCGAACTCCGTACCTTTGTTAGTCGTTTTTCTGCCAATGCCTCTAAATCTAAACAGGCGACTAGTCGCGCTAAACAAATTGATAAAATTAAACTCGATGACGTTAAACCATCGAGCCGTCAGAATCCTTTCATCCGCTTTGAAGAAACTAAAAAGTTGCATCGCCTCGCGTTAGAAGTCACCGAAATAAGTAAAAAATTCGATGAGACACTGTTTAAAAACCTGAACTTGATGGTTGAAGTGGGAGAACGGGTTGCCATCATTGGTGCCAACGGTGTAGGTAAAACCACCTTATTAAACTGTTTAATGGCACAAACGCCCCTCACTAGTGGTGAAGTTAAATGGTCAGAAAATGTAAATATTGGCTACTACGCGCAAGATCATGCCAATGACTTCGAAAAAGACATGTCATTGGTTGAGTGGATGTATCAATGGGCACAGGAAGGTGATGACGAACAAGTGATGCGTGGCACATTAGGACGTTTACTGTTTTCGCAAAGTGACATCAATAAATCAGTAAAAGTCATTTCAGGTGGAGAACAGGGCCGTATGTTGTTTGGCAAACTCATGTTGCAGCGCCCTAATATTTTAGTAATGGACGAACCGACCAATCACTTGGACATGGAATCCATTGAATCATTAAACCTAGCCTTAGAAAACTATGCTGGCACCTTGATATTTGTTAGCCATGACCGTGAATTTGTATCCTCCCTGGCGACCCGCATCATTGAAATCACCCCAACTAAAGTGATTGATTTTAAAGGCGATTACGAAAGTTATTTAGCCAGTCAAGCTTAAGAGACGGTTACAAAACTGCGAGCTGCTCTTAGCGCTAAAAAACAAAAAACCGGAATTAATCCGGTTTTTTGTTGCTTAATATCTACTGATTAAACTTAATGAATAGTTAATAACCAAGATAAAAAAGCTTTAGCTTCTTGGGTGTTATTAAACACACCGATTTGTTGACCACATTGATCAGCAAAAGCCACTTTATGTTTGTTTACAGATATAGCATGCACTGGGCATACTACACGGATCTGTGTACCGTGATAAGTTGTATAAGACATGGTAAAACTCTATTTTACAGATCATTCGCCAAGGCTACATGCAATCAGCATGATAAAAAGCACTAGGCATAAAGATCAAGAATGAAAAAGAAGCTTCACTACAGTGTTGACGATAACGCTATTAGGGTTTATCTGGGTGAGTCGCTAAGCAGTATAATGGCTGCTATTCATCACGCCCACAAATTCGCCGTACAATAATTCAGCTTTGTTATTTTTTTTAATGTTGGCTGACCGGATCAGAGAGAGACATAACATTGAAGATTTGTTTGGTGAGAGGAGTAAACAAATCGGCCGTCAGTATAGTGACTGCCTGACATATAAGCAATAGCTAATAAAAACTATTTACCTATCCATTTTTACAGGTTTTTGCATGGTATCATCCCCCAACAAATACCCAATTCCTTAAACGAATCATGCCTAAAATTGCCATACTGGTTGATGTACAAAATATTTACTATACCACCCGCGATGCTTTTGCAAAGCAGTTCAACTACCGTGCATTCTGGCAGCAGATAAGTCAACAAGGCGAGATTGTTATCGCTAAGGCTTATGCCATCGATAAAGGCGATACACAACAAGAGAAATTTCAGAGTGCACTGAGACATATTGGATTTGATGTAAAGTTGAAACCTTATATCCAACGTAGTGATGGTTCAGCCAAAGGAGATTGGGATGTGGGCATTACGATAGACGCCCTCATTGCCGCAGAGCAGATTGATACACTAGTTTTGTTATCGGGAGACGGTGACTTTGATTTACTGTTATTAACGCTAAAACAAAAATACCAGTGTAACACTATCGTTTATGGCGTAGCACAACTGACCGCGACATCTTTAGTAAATGCCGCAGATCATTTTGTGAAGATTGATAACGACTTGCTTCTGTAGCTTACAAGTCGTCACATCATTATATTAAACTCGCCGCCAGCCAAGCCAGCACATAAGCTAACAAGCCATAACCAACAAACAGACCCCAAGCAATTTTACGGCTACCGGTTTCACCTTTGATAGTCGCTACGGTGGCTACACACTGCAATGCCACCACATAAAACAGCATTAAACCTATACCTGCGCCCAGTGCCAAACCATCTTGTTGAATATTTTCGGCTAAACCAGCGATATTTTCGTCGGCTCCTTCAATACCAAACAAGGTACCGAGCGCGCCAACAAAAACTTCTCGAGCTAAGAAAGACACTAAAATTGCCACGCCGTAACGCCAATCTAGCCCTAGTGGTGCAAATATAGGTTCGATATAGTGGCCAATCATAGCCAGATAGGATGATTGTAATTCTCCATTTTGTGGAAAATAACCTAAAAACCAAATCACCACTGATACTACAAAAATTACCGGTGCTGCGCGTTTAATAAACTGTTTAGCACTGCTTAATACTCTATGGATCAAGGGTTTCCAGTGGGGTAAACGATACGTAGGTAATTCTAAAATAAAAGGCATTTCAGCCTTGTCTTTATCCAAATCAGTCAATTTATTCAGTAAGGTACTGACCAACAAAGCGGTAATGATGCCGATAAAATAGAGAATGAAAAAGGTAATACCCTGCAAGTTGAGCAAGCCCCCCCAATATTGAGTATCGGGAATTAGTACTGCAATTAATAAGGCGTAGACCGGCAAACGTGCCGAACATGACATCAGAGGAATCGTCATCATAGTGATCAATCTTTTGCGTGGAGATTCAATTGTTCTGGCCGCCATGATGGCGGGAATAGCACAGGCATGGCCTGACAGATAAGGTATAAAACTGCGTCCAGACAAACCGAAATAACTTAAAGGCTTATGGCAAATTAGCGCGGCTCTGGCCAAATATCCACTGTCTTCCAATAAACCAATGACAAAAGTCAGAACCATTATTTGTGGCACAAAAACTAAAAACGACCCTACTCCACCAAACAAAGCATCGGTTACAAAATCATTTACTACCCCAGTCGGCATAATGCTCGTGACTAAAACAGCTGT
>NZ_LSNE01000002.1:210512-260331 GCF_001565895.1 Paraglaciecola hydrolytica | reverse complement strand
TCACCAACTGCGGCTTCTACCGCATCCATCAATGGGCTCGCCCAAGTAAAGATACTTTGAAATAATAAAAACATAATGACCAAAAACATCAGGCCACCAAACATATTGTTCAACAAAAAATCATCAATTTTATTTTGTCTTTTCAGTACTACATCAGCGTGAATACCATAGCGGCCAGATAGTTCACGACTGATTTCTAATACAGGTCGAGGTGCGTCGTCATTTTTTAAAGGGATAAAATCTTGTGGATGTTTAGCCGCATCAATCAGTGCCAGTTTAAACTCATGTAATCCAATTAAGGTTTTGGCAGACATGGCATAAACCGCACAGCCAAGATCCTTTGCCAGTTCTGCCGTATCAATGTTGTGGCCAAAACGCTGTACTTCATCAATCATGTTCAGTGCAAAAATCACACCTTTATCATGTTGCTGCGCTAAATCTCTGACTTGCAAACCAAACACTAAACTACGCTCTAAACGGGTAGCATCGAGATTACATATTATTAGCGCTGTGTCATCGCTGTGCATGGCTTCATGCAGTTTTTCGATGGCAAGTTCTTCGTCGCGGGACAAGCTTTTTAATGAATAAGTGCCAGGAAAATCAACCATTTGATATTGGTCAAACTTGCCACTTTTAAGCTCAACGGTTACACCAGGAAAATTCGCGACTTTTTGACGCATTCCGGTCAATTGATTAAACAGCAGGCTTTTACCTGAATTGGGTTTACCTACCAGGATAATATTCTTCATTAACTACCTTAGGATGTGCACTACGTAATATTTTGATTCCACATAACACATGTGAACTGATTGATACAAAGAGGCTGTTCGAACCGAAACTAGGCAGCACTTATGTTAATACGGCTGGCAATGCTCTGTTCTAGTGAATAAACACAATCACCCAATTGCAAGACCAAAGGGCCCTTCATAGGACTACGACGCAAACATTGAATAACTTGACCTGCGGCAAATCCCATCTCATTTAATCGATGAAATATGGCAGGTAATAAAGTGGGATCTAAACTTTCGATAGAAGCAGACTGTTTATTTTTAAGTTCCCAGAGGGTCATGGCATTACCTTTAAAAGCATCACAAATGCAAATTATTCGCATTTATACCATTAAAGTGGCCGAGAGTGCAAACAATGACATCACACTCTCGGCATATTTTAACTAACCGTATTTAAAAATTATTTAGCTCTCAAGTGGTCTGCCACCAAGAAGGCCATTTCTAATACCTGATCAGCATTTAAACGAGGATCACATTGAGTTTTATAGGCTTGCGCAAGATCATCATCACTGATCTGATAAGCCCCACCAGTGCATTCAGTTACATGCTGACCGGTCATTTCCAAGTGAATTCCACCAGCATGTGTACCTTCAGCTTTATGAGCAGCAAAAAACTGCTGAATCTCACTTAAAATAGCATCAAAGTTACGGGTTTTAAAACCGCTAGACGCCTTGATAGTATTGCCGTGCATGGGATCTGAACTCCATACTACTTTACGCCCTTCTTGTTTGACTCGACGCAGTAATTTAGGCAAATTTTTCTCAAGGTTATCCGCGCCCATACGCGTAATCAAGGTAAGGCGACCAGCATCATTTTGCGGATTCAGCGCATCGATTAAACGAATAAGCTCATCTTCCCCCATGCCTGGACCTACTTTTACCCCGATAGGATTATGGATCCCTCGGAAAAATTCTAAGTGAGCATGATCTAATTGACGGGTACGCTCACCTATCCATAACATATGCGCAGAGCAGTTGTACCAATTGCCCGTTAAGGTATCGACACGAGTTAAGGCCTGCTCATAATTCAGCAATAATGCTTCATGAGAGGTAAATAAAGACGTTTCATGTAAGGTAGGGGTATTAACAGAGTTAATTCCCATCACCTTCATAAATTCCAAGGATTCTTCAATACGTTGCGCCAGATCTTTATAACGATCTTTAAGCGGATTATTGTCAACAAAAGCCATATTCCAACGATTCACTTCGTGTAAATCAGCCAAACCACCCTGAGCAAAAGCACGCAACAAATTTAGGGTTGCAGCTGATTGATTATAAGCCTCTAACATTCTTTGTGGATCAGGCTTACGAGACGCTTCGGTGAATTCAAAGCTATTGATGATGTCACCACGATAACTGGGTAAAGATACACCATCGATGGTTTCAAAATCACCTGAACGGGGTTTGGCATACTGGCCAGCCATACGTGCCACTTTGGTAACCGGACAACGACCAGCAAAAGTCAGTACTATGGCCATTTGTAGAATGACTTTAAAAGTATCACGGATTTTAGGCGCATTAAATTCATTAAATGATTCAGCACAATCACCGCCTTGTAACAAAAAGCCTTGGCCTTCTGCTACTGCGCCTAATTGCCTAAATAACTCGCGCGTTTCTGCGGCAAACACCAAGGGTGGATAACCTTTCAGTTTTTGCTCTACTAATGCTAAATGTTGCTGATCTTCGTACGTAGGTTGTTGCAAAATGGGTTTTGCACGCCAACTATCTGGTTGCCACTGGCTCACAATATTTCCTTTTAGGTTTCAATATAAAATAGCTCTGTATTTCCATAAAACACGAGCTGGAATAAGAAGTTAGTGGCAATGATAAACGAAAGCAATCATAACCTGTATTAATCTAGATAAGTTTGAAATATCTTATTGCCGGTGTGGTCAATTGCACATTGAATACCACAGCCAAATATGTGGCTTAAGGCTTGATTACTAATACTATCTAAAGAGCGTAAAGACTCTACAATCTGGCCCTTTTGCATTAACCAAATTTGATTGGCGTATTGCTGGCACAAGTTTAAATCATGATGATTTACGATAACTAGATTATTTTGTTGGCAAATTTGGGCCAACAACTGAAATAACAAATGCTGGTGTTTAAAATCCAAACCCTGATTGGGCTCATCTAACAAGACTAAGGCCTGTCCACGTTCAATGGCCGGCCAAACTTGTAACAACGCTCTAGCAACTAGTACTCGTCTGGCTTCGCCTCCGGATAATTGATTTAAAGGTCTTGGCAAAAAATCTTTTAATTCAAGTGCTTGTTCCAATTCCTCTGGTAAGCCATGTTGACCACTAAAAAAATGCAGTACCTCTGCGACACTCAGAGCAAACATGCTCTGTTGCTGCTGTTCTTGCAGACAACGAATAGTGGCAAGTTGTGGCAAACTATAGTGCTGCAAATCTTGCCTATTTAAGCGGACCATCCCCTTATCTAGGCTAAGTAAACCAGCCAAACTATGTAACAAGGATGACTTACCAGAGCCATTAGTACCCATTACATGTACAAACTGTCCTGCCTGCGCACTGCCACTTACATTCTTAAGTCGGTGTTTTATCTCAACGTGATTAAAATCTAGCATTTTATTTTGCGCCCCTAGTCATGCGCGCAATCGAATATAAAAATACCGGCCCCCCCAAAGTCGCAGTTAACATTGAAACGGGCAAACTAATGCCAATAACCCAACTCGAGACTAGCTCAACCCATAACAATAAACAGGCACCTAATAACGCCGAGGCAGGCAATATAAAACGATTATCGTAGCCAAAAAAGTTACGTAACAGATGCGGCACTAACAAACCCACAAAAGCGATTGAACCTGCCATTGATACGGCAGCCCCCACACTTAGGGCACATAACAACAACATTTTTCTGTGAAACCTATGTACATCTAAACCTGCTAGTTGAGCACTGTTATGACCAAAATAATACCAGTTCAATGCCCTGCCCTGACTCGCTAAATAGACGATTAATGGCAGAAGTAAAGGGATAGCAAACATCAATATTGGCCAATCAGCTTGGTGCAGACTGCCCATTAACCAAAACGTCAGATTGCGCATCGACTGAGCATCAGAAAAAAAGTGCAGCCACGCCACTATGGCACCACCGATAGTCGAAATAGCAATACCAGCCAGTATCACCGCAGAATGGTTATTAACTAACTTACGGGCTACTCCATAAATCAAAGCTGTAGATAAGATCGCGCCGACAAAACAACACAAAGGCAATACATACTGCACTATGTTCGGAGCGAGTTGACCACCTAATAACAAAAACACCGCCGCACACAAACTGGCGCCACTCGTAATACCAATAATGCCAGGATCGGCCAATGGATTATGCAATAACACTTGTAAATTCGCTGAACTTAGGGCCAAAGCAGAGCCGACTAAACAGGCGGTCAGTACCAAGGGTAGTCGCAGTTTTAACAGTATTTGTTGGTCGATAGGATCAGTGAAAGGCGCACTTAAGCCATTGAACAATAGTAGTAATGCACTGACTATCAGCATCACCACAAAAGCACTTAACCACAGTTTGGCAGAATGGTTCAAAAATTAAACCTTGCCAGCGCGAGTCTTTATTGCAGCTAAAAGTCCATCTGCTGCTAACTCGATCAAGTCTAGAACATACTCAAATCCGCGCTTACCACCATAATAAGGATCGGGCACTTCCTGTACATCAGAGTCAGTAAAAGATAAAAATAACGCTACTTTGTGTTGGTGTTCATGAGGACACAACTCCAACAAGTGACGTAAGTTTTCTTTATCCATAGCCAGAATATAATCAAATTTTTCAAAGTCTTCGATAACAACTTTACGACATTTCAGCCCTTTAAAGCTATAACCGCGCATTTCACCTACCGCTTGTGAGCGTTGGTCGGGTAACGCTCCAGTGTGATAACCCATAGTACCAGCTGAATCAATCTCAAAAGATAAATCGCTGTGTTTAACTTTTTCTTTGAATACCGCTTCTGCAGTTGGTGAGCGACAAATGTTACCCAAACACACAAACAATACTGAGGTAACGATGTTAGCCATCTCAAGATTTCCCAATTTTTTGATTACTTTTTATAACTTAGCATTCTAGCGCGCTATATTTTTGCGTCTAGTTAAAATATGCCACTACTTTTTATCTGGCTATACGCAAAATCAATGGAAATGCAGAACGGCGGCGAATGAGTGCAGCCAACAAACGTGCAGTTTCAAGGATGAACAACTTATAAAGCTAAACAACTTAGATCGATATAGTGTTGGGCATCTTCAGGTTTAGCTAATTGTGGAATCACCCCTATCAAAGGCGCGTTTAATAGACCTTTTAAGGATTCAATATTTTCACTTAAACATGGCATCGCAGGGTCCATGGTATTTGCCACCCACCCCGCCAATTTTAAACCATGTTGTCGAATACTATCAGCGGTTAAAATAGCGTGATTTAAACAGCCTAAACGCATACCAACAACCAAGATCACTGCTAAATTTTGCTGGGCCACAAAGTCAGACAAATAACTTTGCTCGCCTTGTTGGTTTAGTCCTAAGGGCAAACGCCAACCTCCCGCGCCTTCCACCACCACCACATCAGCTTGCTTTTGCAAAATATGGCTAAAACCTTGTTGAATACGCCCGATTGACATATCAACAATATTTCCACTATCTGCTGCTTTTTGAGCAGCAATGTGTGGCGCCATAGGTTCGGCCAAGGCCACGGGGTTTACTTCTGCATAGCTCAGCTCAAGACTACAGGCTTGTTGCAAAGCTAAAGCATCGTCATTTTGCCAACCTTCACTGGTAAGAGTACAGCCCGCCGCAACAGGTTTATAAGCCCCAGTTGTTAGTGCTTTGGCCTTTAAGGCACTTAATAATCCAACTGAAAAGAAAGTTTTACCTACTTCGGTGTCTGTCCCTGTTACAAAAAAAGCCCGACTGTTCGCGGCCAAATTGCCCATGGTTTTATCCTTTTAATTTAGTGCAATGTAAAAAAGCAATGTGGTAGGACAATGGAAGATGCCTATTTTCACCACTTTGTTGTAAATAAAGTGCCTCTAAGCTTGCTAAGGTCCGCCGATTAAATCCAACTTTGGTCACTAAATCTTGTCCGACTTGTGGTTTCATTAGCACATTCGCGCCAATACCTTTTATTGAGGCCAATAATGAGCGCAGATCGGCATGCCACGTTTGGTAAAATTGTGTTGTGAGTTTTACCTGTAGCCCACTATTTACCGCAGCTTGTTGCCAAACTTCAGGTGTAGCAAAATGATTGATATGTTGCTTACTATCCACCTGCGCCCAAACCTGCTGTAATTCAGTGAACGAACCATCACACATGACTGCTAATACTGCCTGCCCCTGCATTTTTAAAACGCGATTTATTTCAGACATAACCTGTAAAGGCGACTTACACCACTGCAATACCATGGAAGAAAACACCGTATCTAGCGATGCATCTAACAAAGCGAGTTGCTCTGCATCACCTTGTATCCACGTGATTGATTGATCATGACTGCCAGAACTGGCGTGTTTTAACATACCCAAAGCCAGATCCATTGCGATCACGTGTTCACTTTGTTGTGATAGCTGACGAGTAACCCTTCCGGTTCCACACCCAATATCCAATAAAGTATGGCACTGTAGTGGGAGTAATTTTTTAGCGTCAGCGGCAATTTCACCTTGCACTGTTGCTAAGTCATCATAGTGAGTTGCGGCCCGACTAAATTGTCGAGCAATACGGGATTTATAATTATCTACAGCTTGAACTTGTGGCATCTAAATATAGCTTTTTTTAAGGCTGCTGATAGCTAGGGAAAGGGCATCAACCAGGGCAACAATATCTCGCTCCTGATGAATGGCACTTAAGGTTAAACGCAATCTGTCAGTCCCTTTAGGCACTGTGGGGTAACGTATGGCAGAAGCCCAAATTCCCAGTTGTTTGAGTTTTTCACTCAAAGCCAAAGTAAGATCGGTATCACCAATCAATATGGGCTGAATAGCCGTATCGGAAGGCAATAATGGAATATTCACCGCCTTGGCAAGTTGTTTAAACTGCTGAATTCTGGTTTGCAACAAGTGACGCCTGTCAGGTTTAACATTAGCTTTCAGACTCTCTAAGGTCGCATGGGCTTGAGCTGCTGGCATCGCGGTGCTGTAAATATAGTGACGGGCAAAATTCACCAAATAATCAATCAGCTGCTCACTACCTGCGATAAAGGCTCCGGCTGTGCCAATCGCCTTACCAAAGGTGGCCATTAACACTGGTAATTTTTGCTGCGATAACTGATGCAATTCGCTAACACCTAAACCAGTTTCACCCAACACACCAAAACCGTGAGCATCATCAAGCATTAGCCACGCATCATGTTGTTGAGTAATGTTAAGTAGTTCCAGTATCGGCGCTTGATCACCATCCATACTGAATACGCCTTCAGTGGCAATCAGTGTATTGGTAGCTACGGCGGATTGGCTTCTTAATATGCTACTTAAATGCTGACAATCATTGTGCCGAAAACGTTTAAATACCGCATCACAAGCTTGTGCACCATCCACAAAAGAAGCATGCATAAGTTTATCAGCAACGATTAAATCCGTTGATTGGCGCGAGCCTGCGGAAAATAAAGCCTGACAAATGGCTTGATTAGCGGTAAAGCCCGAATTAAACAATAAGACCTTGTCACGCTTCAGCACTTTAGCTAAATAGACTTCTAACTCATGATGCGCTTGGGTATAACCAGTAACTAAAGGCGAAGCCCCGCTTCCCCCCGTATATTCAGCAATGCCGTCAACCCAAGCTTGAGCAACCACAGTTGAACGCCTTAAGCCCAAATAATCATTACTCGAAAAATTCAGGTAATGGCGACCATCAACTTGAATCATACAATCAACCGCTGATTCAATAATGTGTCGCGAGCGCCACAGCTTATCCTGCTTACGCTGGTTTAAAACACTACTGATAAACTCAAACGCCATTAATTAGTCGCTAGTTCTTTACGTGGCTTGCTGGCATCATAAAACAATTCGGCTTTTTGGTTTTGGCCGATTCCAGCACTTTTGATTTCATCCCTTGCTATTTCAGAGGTCTTAATTTCATCCAAGAGGGCTGCCTGATGGGCTTCATCAGAATATTCACGGGTCTGTTTGGCGTTAATGCCGAGTTTTTTAAACAGCATCACATCTTCATGAGTATCGGGGTTTGAGGTGGTGAGCAATTTACAGCCGTAAAAAATCGAATTGGCACCCGCCATAAAACACAGGGCTTGCATTTGTTCGTTCATGGCTTCACGCCCCGCCGACAAACGTACAAAAGACTTAGGCATGATGATCCGTGCAATAGCAATAGTACGAATAAACTCAAAATTATCCAAATCTTCGACTTTTTCTAATGGTGTACCTTTAACTTTAACCAACATGTTAATGGGTACACTTTCGGGGTGGTGTTCCAAATTAGCTAATTGCACTAACAAACCTGCTCTATCTGCAGCACTTTCACCCATACCAACAATCCCGCCAGAACAAACATTCATGCCTGATTCTCTAACATTTGCGAGGGTATCTAATCTGTCTTGATAAGTTCGAGTAGTAATAATGTCACCATAAAACTCAGGTGAGGTATCAAGATTGTGATTGTAATAATCAAGACCTGCCTGTTGCAAAGCCACAGCTTGATCGCGGCTTAACATGCCTAGCGTCATACAGGTTTCCATGCCGAGCTTTTTAACTTCTTTAACCATTTCGGTTACGTAGGGCATGTCACGTTCTTTCGGATTACGCCAGGCGGCGCCCATGCAAAAACGGGTTGAACCCGCTTGTTTGGCTTCTTTGGCACGTTGGATGACTTTTTCAATTTCCATCAAACGCTCTTTTTCTAAACCAGTATCATAACGAGCACTTTGTGGGCAATATTTGCAATCTTCAGGGCAAGCTCCGGTTTTGATCGATAACAGTGTGCTGACTTGCACATAGTTAGCATCAAAATGTTGACGATGTACTGTCTGGGCTTGGAACAATAAATCGTTAAATGGCAAGGCAAACAGAGCATTAACTTCAGCCACCGTCCAATCATGACGAATGGTTTGAATAGCAGCAGGTGATGAACTGGCCGAAACGGAAGAATTTGTCATAATAGTGCCTTTTAGATAAGCAAACTTTACATAGTGGACGAGCGCGCTTAGTCTATGTCGCGGCCGGACATTGTCAACCTTTTATCAATTTCAAACTTTACATGTGAGCATATTTTGAGCAATTCCATGCAAGAAAACCTGAACTTCGATCAACAACATATTTGGCATCCCTATACTTCTGCCCTAAATCCCCTGCCCTGTTATCAGGTTGTTGGTGCACAAGGTGTCGAAATAGAATTAGCCAGTGGCGAAAAACTGATCGATGGTGTGTCATCTTGGTGGACGGCTATCCATGGTTATAACCACCCTGCATTAAATGCTGCCCTCAATCAGCAAATCAGTCAATTTTCTCATGTTATGTTTGGTGGCCTGACCCATCAACCTGCTATCGACTTGTGTCGAACCTTGTTAGACATTACACCGCAAGGATTAAGTTGGGTATTTCTGGCTGACTCTGGCTCAGTATCGGTCGAAGTGGCGATGAAAATGGCCCTGCAATATTGGGTGTGTCAGGGCAATGGTAAAAAACATAAATTTATCACTCCCCGAAATGGCTATCATGGCGATACCTTTGCCGCGATGTCAGTGTGTGATCCGGTAAACGGCATGCACAGTATTTTTAACAATACTCTCAGTCAGCAAATTTTTGCGCCTGCGCCACAAACTCGTTTTGATAGGCATTGGAATGAAGACGATATCAAACCTCTGCAAGACCTGATTGAAAAACATCATCACGAACTAGCGGCTCTCATTATCGAACCCATAGTGCAAAATGCCGGAGGCATGCGAATTTATCACCTCGAATACCTCAAACGCTGTAGGCAGTTATGTGATGATTATAATTTGCTGTTAATTTGCGACGAGATTGCTACCGGTTTTGGTCGTACCGGCAAACTTTTTGCCTGTGAACATGCCGATATTAGCCCAGATATAATGTGTTTAGGTAAAGCGCTAACCGGAGGATACATGACGTTGGCCGCAACCTTATGCACAGAAGATGTCGCCCAAGGAGTCTGTCAGGGCGAGCCCGGCGTTTTTATGCATGGCCCCACTTTTATGGGCAATGCCTTGGCTTGCTCGGTAGCTAATGCCAGTTTAAAACTCTTACTAGAAGGACAGTGGCAAACTCAAGTTGCCAGCATTGAGCGCCAACTCAAAGATGAACTAAACGCGTGCAGTAAACTTGCGGCGGTAGCTGATGTGCGAGTACTAGGGGCGATTGGCGTGGTGGAATGTAAAAACCCAGTGAATGTGGCAGACTTACAACGTCGTTGGTTAAAAATGGGCGTATGGATAAGGCCCTTTGGCAAGTTGATCTATATCATGCCACCTTACATCATCAGCCCTACACAACTGACACAACTGACCAGCGCTATTTATAAGGTACTGGTCTAGTGAAAAACGGCTAAGGGCTGAGCAACGAGATGCTTGACCTGAGCAGCTAATAACTCACTGGCCGGATCTTGCGGACACTGGCGGATAAAATACTGGTAGTCAGCGACGGCGACTTGCAAACAATCAAGTTGATGGAGTAAAAAGCCCCGATCACGCCTTTCATAGGGATCATTGGGGCACAATTCCACCAATAATTCCACCGCCAGCAAGGCAAAGTGAAAATCCTGTGCGTTAATGTAAGCCGCTTTTAGATTATGTAATAAACGCACTACACTTTCTTCGCAAGTCGCGGGTAGTAAAGCTTCTGGCGGCATTTTTTGCTGCTCAACATCCCCTAGTATCTTGAAATAAAGTGCTTCTATATCACTGTAACTCAGCACATTACCGTTATTGGGATCAAGGTACACAGATTCAGCCTGCACAAAATCTGCTCTTAATAAAAAATGCCCCGGAAAATTGATGCCATGAACACTAAAACCTAATTTTTCAGCAAGGGCCTGAAATACTATCGCCAAACTCATAGGGATGCCGGTACGATACTCCATGACTTTGTTGATCAAGCTATTCTGTTTAGCAAAATAATGTTGTTCATCAGCGCTAAAGGCTAACTCAACATAAAAAAAACGGATGAACTGTTTAAGTGCATTTAGATTAGGTATAGAGAACCCAAGACTTTGTTTTGCTTGTTTAGCCCATTCATCTAAGGTTTGTTGATAGTGTTCGACAGGCAAACACTCTTTCTGAAAATACTGAGCTAACAGCAGACTCGCTTTAAAACACTCTTGACTAGCGATAGTTTGTATTAAACCCTGCACAACATTTCTCGCTTAAAGATAACTACATTGTTTACTGTATCGGGATTCTATGAAAATCCTTAAGCCCACAGGTGATAAAAACTGAATACTAAAACTCAACCCAATAAAAGCGGCTGTTTAGTTATTACAAGCATCATTGCATAAGCTAACCAACTGAAAGCGCCTATTAAACCGATAAAACGCATCAAGTGAGTTTTAGCCAGTTTCAGCGCAATTGTCACCATCAGCATATACATAAGTAAAGCCAGCAGTTTTTCGCTTACCCAAGCATCGACAAAGGGATAACGCTGTAATATTACACAAAGGCCTAGGGCAGATAACAACCACAAAGTATCAATAATATGCGGCGCGACCTTTAACCATTTTTTTTGTAACAAGGGTGATGTTTTAAGGGTTAATACAAAGCGCAAAATAAAAAATATTACGCTTAATAACATGGCATTCATGTGAATATGTTTGACTGCTTCGTACATCTTTATCACTCTTTTTATGTATATTTAAAATCATTGGAATTGCGAGGTGGCGGCCAATGAACTCAGCCCCATGAGCTTAGCTGCATTAAGTACTAAGTTACTTACAAATCACGGCGTGTGATTGCAGCCAACAAACGTGCAGTTTCAAGGATGAAGAGTATAAATTTATAACTTCATTCTGGATCAGGATTATCAGCCACAATTTTTTCAACCAAGGCGATATTTTCTTGTAGCACTTCTACCAAAGTGGGATCAAATTGCAATCCTTTCTGTTGATGAATAGTTTCCATTACTTTTTCAAGCGACCACGCCTCTTTGTAGTTGCGTTTATGTCTAAGTGCATCATAAGTATCCGCCAAAGCCGTTATACGACAGAAAATATGAATATCTTCACCCGACTTGCCTCGTGGGTAACCTTGACCATTCCAATACTCATGATGATCTCTAGCAATTAAAGCGGCAGTTTTAATCAGTGGGCGTTTAGAATTTTTGAGTAATGTATAACCAAATTCAGCATGGTTTTGAATAATTTTACGTTCTGAGGCATCCAGTTTGTCAGTTTTGTACAAAATCACTTCGGGAATTTTGAATTTACCGATGTCATGCATAGGTACCGCTAAACCCAACATTTTAACGTCATCTTCCGACAAACCTATTTTACGCGCCAACAACTCACAGATTTTAACCAGTCGTAGGATATGTTTACCTTCGCTAAAATGGTCTTCCATGGCCTGTCCGATACGTTCAATAATTTCCCGCTGCGTATCTTCAATATCTTTATTTAACAACACATTATCAAACGCAATCTGAACATTTTGAGCAAATATTTCAACGAGTCTCTTATCAACATTAGTTAACTTACGAGGCAAACCTGACATATACAAAAGTGAACCACGCATGGATTTACTTTTACAATACGCCACCAAATATTCGTCTTCATATACTAATGATTTATTCGCCAATGCCGTTTTACAAGACAGTAGTTGTTTGCCAGATAAAACATTTTCTAAGCGTTCACCTTCCCGTGATTCATATTCACCTTTACCGGTAAAAACAAATAACTCACTGGCATTGGGGTTTTCGATGGGTTTGGGGCCTGCGACCGCTGAAGTTAAATAAGCACAATCCTTGCTTCCCCCCAATAAAGAGGCTAATTGTTGCACTATGCCTTCAATAAAATGTTCTAAGGAATGAATACTAAACAAATCAGCAGAGGCGGAAATGATTTTTTCCAGACCAATACGGTTTTCTTCAATTACCGTAATATCTCGGTATGAGCGTAAGGCTGCGATAACCACGGTAAAGAGTTTTTGTGCGGTGAGTTCGGTTTTGGATTTATAGTCGTTGATGTCATAGTTAATAATAACATCACGCTCTGGCGCTTGTCCCGGCTGGCCGGTACGTAGAATAATGCGGGTAAAATTATTCATGGCTTCATTGCGTACAAAATTTGCCACTTGGAGTCCGGCATCGTCGGTTTCCATTACCACATCAAGTAAAACAACGGCGATATCTTTATGATCAATGAAAATTTGCTTGGCTTCTTTACCGCTATAAGCACTGATAAATTCGAGACGTTTATCTTGAAATACAAAATCACTCAAGGCTAACTTAGTCACGGCATGGACTTCGGGTTCATCATCAACAATGAGAACCTTCCATTTGCCATGGCATTCCATTATTTCTTCTTCAACATCTTCAGCAAAAAGTATTTCATCAGACATTTATATCTTCCTATTTGCAGCCCTGAGACCACCAGCTAACGTAAAAGCTCGGCACGTTTCTATCAAAAGTGATCTAAAATAAAACGAATTTTACCAAGCTACAAGTCTATTTCTGGTAGAACTTTGCCATGCTTATTCTAGGTAAGCCATTAAAATCTGCAATACTTTGTATTTCGACGTAAGCATTTGATTCAAATATGCTTCTTACCTGTACATCTTGCTGATATCCATGCTCTAAAATCAAATAAGCCCCGTCATTTAAATAAGGTTTTGCTTGCGCGATGATAAAACGAATATCATCCAGCCCATCATCGCCAGAGGTCAAGGCGCTTAAGGGCTCAAACCTAACATCACCTTGTTGAAGATAGGGGCTATGTTGCTCAACATAGGGCGGATTAGACACAATTAAGTCAAATAACTGCGCGTCAAGCTGACTAAACCAGTCACTTTGTCTAAAACTAACAGCGTCAAGTTTATTTAACACGGCATTACTACGGGCTAACGTTACCGCGTCGTGACTTTTATCAATCCCAGTAATTTGCCACTCCGGTTTTTCAAAGGCTAAAGACAAAGCGATTGCGCCCGTTCCTGTGCCTAAATCCAGTACCTTGGCTTGTGGCACAAGTGCTAATGCGAGTGCGCTTTCGACTAATAATTCAGTTTCAGGTCTTGGGATCAACGTGGCGTTGGATACCTGCAAACGCAAAGTCCAAAAATCACGATAGCCCACCAAATGAGCGATAGGATGCCCCGCCATTCGCTGTGCCACTAAGCTGTGAAATTGCTGAATCTGGCCTTCCGTTAAGATTTTTTCAGGCCAAGTATGTAAATAGCTTTGTTCGCAGTTGAGGCAATAAGCCAGCAAAAGTTTGCTATCCAATATGGCACTATCTGATTGTGCAGCTGAATCTGTTATTTCATTTGCTGCCCAACGTAATTGGGCAGCAATATCAAAACCAACAGACAAATCGGCTTTACTCATGAGGCAGTCTTGTCCGTCAAACAGCTTTAATCATCAGACTTTTATTCATCAGAAAGCGAGGCTAACAAGTCGGCCTGATGCTCTTGTCTGATCGGATCGATAAGCGCATCAAGTTCACCAGCAATGATGTCATCTAAACGATAGAGGGTAAGATTTATGCGATGATCCGTCACACGACCTTGCGGGAAATTATAAGTGCGAATACGCTCTGAACGATCACCGCTGGCCACTAAACTACGACGAGTGGTGGTTTCTTCCGCTTTGCGTTTTTCTTCTTCTAACTGATTCAAACGAGATTGCAGTACCGACATGGCTTTAGCGCGGTTTTTATGCTGCGAGCGTTCATCCTGACATTCTACGATTAAACCGCTCGGAATATGGGTAATACGAATAGCCGAATCGGTTTTGTTAACGTGCTGACCACCGGCACCTGAGGCTCTGAAGGTATCCACTTTTAAGTCGGCTTTATTGATCTCTATGGCTTCTGATTCTGGTACTTCCGGCATAACCACTACAGTACAAGCAGAAGTATGAATACGTCCTTGAGATTCGGTTTCTGGCACACGTTGCACACGATGCCCACCAGATTCAAACTTTAATATGCCGTAAACGCCTTCGCCCATCACGTTAACAATGATTTCTTTATAACCACCATGTTCACCGTCGTTACAAGTGACAAGCTCAAGTTTCCAACGCTGTGATTCACAATAGCGTGAATACATACGAAATAAGTCACCAGCAAAGATGGCGGCTTCATCACCACCCGCCCCTGCTCTTATCTCTAAAAAGCAGTTATTGTCATCGTTGGGATCTTTAGGCAACAGGAGTATTTGTAAGGTTTGGGTTAACTCTTCCATACGTTTTTTAGACGATTTATATTCGTCCTGCGCCATCTCACGCATGTCAGCATCATCTTCTTCCATCATGTCCTGAGCTGAGGCAAAATCACGTTGGGCCTGTTGGAAGTCAGCAAAACATTTAACCACGTCTTCTAATTGGGCATACTCTTTGGTCAGGGCGCGATATTTGTCCTGATCTGCAGTGGCTGACGAGTCACTTAATAAAGCCTGAACTTCTTCAAAACGTTCAGCGAGTGACTCTAATTTGCGTTGTACCGATGCTTTCATGTGTTTCCTGTACTCGCCTGCTTATCAGGCCATATTGTTTATAATTCGATTTTGTGACTCATCCGCCAGCTTGATGCCCTTGGCTCAGCTTTTTTGATTCGCCAAACCTAGTATGTCTTGCAGCATAGTGAGACGCTCAACATCTTGTTCATGAGCGGCCTTTTTTAAGGCCGTAGTCGGTGCATGGATTAAGCTATTAGTTAACTTGTTAGCTAACTCTACTAACACCATAGATGCGTCTTTGCCATCTGCCAGTTGATTTAAGGCTCTGGCGACTAAAACATCCCGTTGAACCGAACTTTGATCCCTAAAGGTTTTTAATAAATCTATCGACGACTGGCTTTGTTGCCATTGCCAATACTGCACAGCTTGTTGCTGGATCATATCATCGGCTTGCAAAGCGGCATCCTGACGATTAGCCAGATTTTTTTCGACTATCTGTTGTAAGTCGTCGACTGTGTACAGATAGGCATCATCGAGTTGCCCTACTTCAGGTTCGATATCTCGTGGCACCGCTAAATCAACCAAAAACATGGGTTTATGTCGACGTTCTTTCAAAGCACTTTCTACCAAGCCCTTACCCAGTATAGGCAACTGACTGGCCGTGGAACTGATCACAATATCCGCGTCTTTTAAATGTTGCGGAATTTGCGCCAAGGTCAATACTTTAGCGCCTAATGGTTTAGCTATTAACTCTGCTCTAGCTAAGGTGCGATTCGCCACAGTTAAAGACAGCACATTTTGTTCAGCGAGGTGTTTGGCGACAAGCTCTATAGTTTCGCCCGCACCGATTAACAAAACTCGGCTTTTATTTAAGGACGAAAATATGTGTTTAGCCAGTTGTACTGATGCATAGGCAACCGAGACCGCGTTAGCACCAATTTCAGTTTCATTACGCACCCGTTTAGCGACAGCAAAGGTATGTTGAAACAAGCGTTCAAACTGACTATTAATCACACCGGAATTTTTAGCGTCAATATAGGCCTGTTTAACTTGGCCTAATATTTGTGGCTCGCCGACCATTAATGAATCTAAACCACTGGCCACGCGCATAATGTGATGCACCGCATCGTGTTGTTCATAGTGATAACAATTATCCGCCAAAAAGCTCGCATCAACCTGATGGAAATTAGCTAACCAGTTGATTAAAATGCTTTTGTCTGCAACCTCTAATTGGGTATAAACCTCTGTACGATTACATGTAGACACGATCACCGCTTCCTGCGCGCCAGTATTACTGGTTAGCGAAGCCAAAGCACTGACGATAGCATCTGGAGAAAAGGCAATTTTCTCACGTAGCTCAACAGGCGCTGTTTTGTGATTTATTCCAAAGGCAATTAGGGTCATGCAGTGTAAATATTGGTTACAACTAAGGTTGATACAGACAGAGGGCGGCATTGTACGCAAAAGGTAAAACTATTGAAAGCAAACTCACTTCTATGTTCCCATAGCGCCACACATTTATATTAAGAATCAATCTGTGACTTGCCATTATTCCTGTTTTATTAACAAAGTCCGTTGGCTTGGGATATTTATCCTCGGTGCAGCCTTTGTGGGCTGTAGCACCCTACCGCCTGTGAGCGTTGACTTAAATAGCCAACAACATCAAAGCGCCTTAGCTAAGTTAAACAACTGGCAAATAAGAGGTAAGTTAGGTTTTAAAAGCCCAGAAAAAAAACAAAGTGCCAGTTTATCCTGGGAACAAAAACAGGATGATTATCAGTTATCCCTCAACAGCATATTAGGTACTTCAATTCTTTCTATGCAAGGCAACCATAGTGGTGCGACCTTGATAGCTGATGACGAAACCCATAGTGGTAACAATGCCAGTGAATTGATCTGGCAAATTACTGGCTGGACTTTGCCTGTAGAACAGTTACCCGTGTGGATAAAAGGGCAAAGCTTGCCTAACGACAAAGTAGTGCTAGCCGAGCAAGGCTGGATCACTCAACTACAACCTACTTGCGAAAATTGTGAAGGTTGGCTGATCAATTATGCAGAATATGCCTTAAACAATCAGCAGTGGTTGCCCCATAAAATAGTATTACTTAATCAACACAATCAGTTGCAAGTCACCATTAAAATCAATACTTGGATAGTAAAATAAGATGTTAAAGCAGTGGTGGCCCAGTCCTGCCAAACTTAATTTATTTCTGCATATTAATGGCCGTTATGCCAACGGTTATCATCAATTACAGAGTGTGTTTCAACTCTTGGATTTTGGTGATGAATTAGCTTTTGAAATAGATAACTCAGGCAAAATCGCATTGTGTACGCCTATCGAAGGTGTTGAACACGACGACAATCTGATTGTGAAGGCAGCACGATTGTTACAACAACATATCAAGGTTCAACACGCAAACAGAGATCTAAGTGCCTTAGGTTGTAAGATCTACCTTAAAAAACGTTTACCTATGGGTGGTGGCATTGGAGGTGGTTCATCTAATGCGGCGACAACCTTAGTTGTATTAAACAAACTCTGGCATGGAGGGCTAAACCCTAACGAACTTGCCAACTTAGGTTTACAGCTTGGTGCTGATGTGCCGATTTTTGTTATGGGCGATACTGCATTTGCCGAAGGTGTGGGGGAAAAACTCCAGCCATTTACTGTTGTTCCAGCAACTTATTTGGTGGTATTTCCCGATTGCCACGTTTCGACCCAAGCTGTATTTACTCATGTTGATTTACCTCGTAATACCGCCAAAATTTCAGCAAATGATTACCAATTCGACAATACCCACAATGATTGCCAGGAATTAGTCTGCGAACTCTACCCTAATGTTGCAAAAACATTACACTGGTTGTTAGAATACGCGCCGTCGAGAATGACGGGGACAGGCTCTTGTGTTTTTGCAGTGTTTAAAGATGCTGCGCAAGCAACAAAAGTACAAAAATTGTTACCTGAAGGGTCGATAAGTTTTATTGCCGCAGGTCTAAGCCGATCACCATTGCATCAGCTTTTAGACGCTCAGCCAGATTAATATTTGTTTTAGTTTGCAGTTTAAAATAAATATTAATTAACACGGCGATTAGCTAACTGTGTAGTAAGATAACTGAGTAAAATTCAGATTATTGGGGTATAGCCAAGTGGTAAGGCAGCGGGTTTTGATCCCGCCATTCGGTGGTTCAAGTCCATCTACCCCAGCCACCTTCAAACGTAATGCACCGAGGATTTTAACGTGCCCGATATGAAGATTTTCGCCGGAAACGCCGTTCCAGAACTCGCCCAGAAAGTGGCAAACCGACTCTACACTAAATTAGGCCACGCCAGCGTGGGACGTTTTAGTGATGGTGAAATTAGCGTAGAAATCCACGAAAACGTGCGTGGCGCTGACGTATTTATTATTCAATCAACTTGTGCCCCAACAAATGACAATTTGATGGAATTGATCGTGATGATCGATGCCTTCAGACGTGCATCTGCCGGACGTATTACTGCGGTAATCCCCTATTTTGGTTACGCCCGTCAAGATCGTCGTGTACGTTCTGCCCGTGTACCTATTACTGCTAAAGTTGTCGCCGACTTTTTATCCAACGTTGGCGTAGACCGAGTACTGACAATAGATTTACACGCAGAGCAAATTCAAGGTTTCTTCGATGTTCCTGTAGATAACGCCTTTGGTACACCCATTTTATTAGACCATATGCGTCAACGTAAAATGGTAAACCCAGTAATTGTATCGCCTGATATTGGTGGTGTAGTACGTGCTCGTGCAGTCGCCAAACTGTTAAATGACTCTGATTTAGCCATCATCGATAAACGTCGCCCTAAAGCTAACGTTGCTCAGGTGATGCATATCATTGGTGATGTGCAAGACCGCGACTGTATTATTGTGGATGACATGATTGATACTGGTGGTACCTTGGCAAAAGCGGCTGAGGCCTTAAAAGCTCACGGCGCTAAAAATGTTTATGCCTACGCAACACACGCCATTTTTTCTGGTAATGCAGCACAAAACTTACGTGATTCAGTGATTGACGAAATTGTGGTTACCGACAGTATTCCTTTAAGCGAAGAAATGAAAAAAGTCAGCAAAGTAAAATTGCTTACTCTTTCAAACATGTTAGCTGAGGCTATTCGCCGAGTTAGCAACGAAGAATCCATTTCTGCGATGTTTGAATACTAATATCCATTGATTAGCTTGGTTAAGTCAAAATCATCTGACTTAACCAAGTTAGCTCAGCTGTTTTTACCCATTAAACGCCATTTACCTCCTATCCCTTCAAGTTAATAACAATTAATCACCGTTTTTAGTCTAAAAACCTGTACTTAGCTTGTTTCGCCCACAGTGCGATGGTAACATTCGCCGCCCTTTTTTAGGGGTCGCCGTAAGTTGTTTAAAATTAATCAAGCAACGCGGTTTAATAGTAGGTTTTGGTCGCAAAAATCTACACACTATTTACTTAATTGGAGTTATCTCAATGTCTGATGGAATTTTTACACTAGACGCAGAAGTCCGTAATGACCTGGGGAAAGGTGCGAGCCGCCGCCTTCGTCATGCCGGAAAAGTACCTGCTGTTTTATACGGAGCTGGCCAAAAAGCCGTTTCACTAACTTTAGTACACAACAAAGTTTTTCAAGCTCAAGAGTTTGAAGCCTTTTATTCACACGTGTTGACCTTAAACATCGCCGGTGAAAGTGTTGAAGTATTGGTTAAAGCTATGCAGCGTCATGCGTTTAGACCACTTGTTACTCATATCGATTTTTTACGTGTTGACGCTAAAAAAGCGGTTCAAACTCATGTTCCTCTACATTTTATCAATGAAAAAACAGCTAACGCTATCAAGGTATTAGGCGGTCACGCTGAACACCACATGGCTGACGTTGCAATCAGCTGTTTACCAGCTGACTTACCAGAGTTCATTGAAGTAGATTTACAAAATGTTGAGTTAGGCCAAACCTTACATTTAACTGACTTAGTATTGCCAAAAGGTGTTACTTTGCCTGAGTTAAATAAAGGTGAGTCACACGACTTAGCGGTAGTGACTATCAAAACAGCTAAAGGGCCAAAAGCCGATGACGCTGAAGAAGAAGTAGCCCCAGAGGCTTAATTTTCTTGACTGATATTCAGTTAATTGTGGGCCTGGGTAATCCAGGCCCCGAATATCAACAAACTCGCCACAATGCAGGAGCTTGGTTTGTCGAACATCTGGCAAAAAGCTATAACTGCACACTCAAGTTAGAAAACAAATTTTTTGGCTATACCGGCCGTATCTCCATAGGTAATCAAGACATAAAATTGCTGATCCCAACGACGTTTATGAATCGAAGTGGGCAAGCTGTCGCTGCCATGGCCAATTTTTATCGTATTCCCCTTGCCAGCATATTAGTGGCATTTGATGAACTGGATTTACCGCCAGGCATCGCCAAATTTAAAATAGGTGGCAGTTCAAGTCAAAATGGCATTCGCGACATTGTCAGCCAATTAGCCAACCAAAAAGATTTTTTACGTTTACGCATCGGCATAGGCCATCCAGGTGATAAAAGCCGCGTAACCGGTCATGTATTGGGTAAAGCCTCGCAGACAGAGCAACAACAAATTGATGCTGTGATGGACGAAGCATTACGCTGCACCGACATACTGATTAAAGATGATTTAAAAAAAGCCATGAACCGTTTACACGCATTTAAGGCAGAATAGGTAAACTACCTACCAAGATAGATTGCAGCCTGTACAGGTCTGTCATCACATTAATGAACAAAGAGGATATTCACATGGGTTTTAAATGCGGCATCGTAGGCCTTCCTAACGTCGGTAAATCAACACTATTCAACGCCTTGACTAAAGCAGGCATCGAAGCAGCAAACTTTCCATTTTGTACTATTGAGCCAAATACTGGCGTGGTACCAGTACCTGATCCAAGACTAGATAAACTAGCTGAAATCGTTAAACCACAACGTGTTATCCCGACCACCATGGAGTTCGTGGATATAGCCGGTTTGGTAGAAGGTGCTTCTAAAGGTGAAGGTTTAGGCAACAAGTTTTTAGCCAACATCCGCGAAACTGATGCCATTGGTCATGTAGTACGCTGTTTTGAAAACGACAACATTGTGCACGTTGCTGGCAAAGTGAGTCCAAAGGACGATATCGACGTTATTAATACCGAATTAGCGTTGGCTGACTTAGAAACTGCCGAAAAAGCCATATTACGCGTGGCTAAACGTGCCAAAGGTGGTGATCAGGATGCTAAATTCGAATTGTCAGTCCTAGAAAAAATCAAACCCCATTTAGATGAAGGCCATTTGCTACGTTCCTTTACTCTGGATAAAGAAGAATTAAAAGCCATAGGCTACATGAACTTTTTGACCCTCAAACCCACCATGTACATCGCCAATGTTAATGATGATGGTTTTGAAAATAACCCTTTTCTGGATCAAGTCCGTGCCATCGCCGCTAAAGAAAATGCCGTAGTGGTGGCAGTATGTGCCGAAATGGAATCTGAAATAGGCGGTTTAGACGATGATGAAAGAGCTGAGTTTATGGCTGATATGGGCTTAGAAGAGCCTGGCTTAAACCGAGTTATTCGTTGTGGCTATGAACTATTAGCGTTGCACACTTACTTTACCGCAGGTGTTAAAGAAGTACGTGCTTGGACTTTCCCTGCAGGTTCGACTGCTCCGCAAACTGCCGGAGTAATTCACAGTGACTTTGAAAAAGGTTTTATCCGCGCTGAAACTATCGCTTACGAAGATTTTGTCCAATACAAAGGCGAACAAGGCGCAAAAACCGCCGGAAAAGCCCGTAAAGAAGGCAAAGAATATATCGTCAAAGATGGCGATGTAATGCACTTTTTGTTTAACGTTTAAAATTGATTTACGTGTATTTGTCATTTAAAGAGGGAAGATTTAAGTCGATTTAATTAAAAATTTGCTTAAAAAAACTCAACTTTGTTTAGTAACTAAGCAAACAGTTAGTTTGCCCCGAAAAAACGGTTGACGACCCTAATTCAGATGGCATAATACGCGCCACTTCGGGAACGGGGTGGAATAAATGGCTACATAGCTCAGTTGGTTAGAGCACATCACTCATAATGATGGGGTCGCAGGTTCGAATCCCGCTGTAGCCACCAACTTTTTATAAGTTGGATAGTAATCTGTAAAGATTACAAAAAAATAAATGCGGAAGTGGTGAAATTGGTAGACACGCTGGATTTAGGTTCCAGTGCTTCACGGCGTGAGAGTTCGAGTCTCTCCTTCCGCACCATGTTACAAAAAATGTACAAAGCAAAAGTACAGGGGTATAGCCAAGTGGTAAGGCAGCGGGTTTTGATCCCGCCATTCGGTGGTTCAAGTCCATCTACCCCTGCCAAATTTTATATGTGATTGACTGTTGGTCATTCATGACTCTTTAGGGGTATAGCCAAGTGGTAAGGCAGCGGGTTTTGATCCCGCCATTCGGTGGTTCAAGTCCATCTACCCCTGCCATCTTATTAGATGCACAAAAACGCCAGACTCTGTCTGGCGTTTTTGTTTGTGTTGCATACCCTTCATCCTTATACCAATTCCATTAAATAAATAGGTACTTAGAACGCATCCAGCGGTTAAGGAACAAGGCGTCGTTATGCAGGAATGGCCTTAGCCTTTCAAATAGCGAGAACGCAGAGCCTTATCCGCTGGGGCGTTCCCTTTGGGCGTGTTTTAAAAGCACCTACTCAGCGTTGCTCGAACTCGAAAGAGCGCCACTATGACTTCATTCAAGCGCCTTGATTATGTGCTTTTAAATGCTCGCTGAGTGGACATTTATTTAATGGAGTTGGTATTAAAACGGCACGTTAGTTAGCTACACTTATTCTCCGCTTTAGACTGAGCCACTTAGTGAACTAAGCTCCCTCAGAAACGCTGAAACTCGTATCTTCAGGTTGTTTAGGTATAAAAGCCTAATTAAGCAGTAATTATTCCCCGCTTTCACCTAGACATAAAACCCATTGTTCGGCAGACTTCTAACCATAATTCAAATGCTTATAGGCACCAACTTGATCAACGACATAGTAGCAGCCATCAACAATGTATTGTGGGGTAATGGCCAAGTTCTGATCTTCATGCTGTTGGCCGCCGGCCTATGGTTTACCTACCGTTTAGGTTTTGTGCAGTTGCGCCATTTTGGACACATGTTCAGCATCATGAAGGGCAGTACCAAAAGCGATAAAGCAGGGATCAGCTCCTTTGGTGCCCTGTGTACTAGTTTATCAGCGCGAGTTGGCACAGGTAACTTAGCCGGTGTGGCTGTTGCCATATCACTAGGTGGACCTGGCGCAATATTCTGGATGTGGGTGATTGCCATTTTAGGCATGGCCACTGGTTTTGCCGAAAGTGTGCTAGGCCAGCTTTATAAGGTTAAAGATGCCAACGGTGAATATCGCGGAGGTCCAGCTTATTACATCCAACAAGGATTAAACAAACGCTGGTTAGCTATTGCCTTTTCGCTGTGTTTATTTTTAGGTTATGGTTTTATTTTCAGTGCAGTTCAAGCCAATACCATAACCGACGCACTTAACAACGCCTATGACATCCCCACTAATTATTCTGGTTTAGCCATCATATTTGTCGCTGGACTCATTGTTATTGGTGGTTTACGTGCCATCGCCCGTTTTGCCGAATGGGTTGTACCTTTTATGGCCCTTACATATGTTGCTGTCACTATTTTTATCACCGTGATGAATATTGATCTGGTGCCCGACATGCTACTTAATATTATTTATTCAGCCTTTGGTTTACAAGAAGCAGGCGCAGGAGCCATGGGCGCCGCCTTTAAAAATGGTGTGCAACGTGGTTTGTATTCTAACGAGGCGGGTTCTGGTAGCGTGCCTCATGCCGCAGCAAGCGCTACGCCCAACCCCAACCACCCTGTTTCTCAAGGTTATGTGCAAATGCTGGGGGTGTTTATCGATACCTTGGTCTTGTGTACTTGTAGCGCCATTGTCATCTTATTGGCTGGTGGTTCAAGTAACGAAGGTATGGAAGGTATCCGTTTAACCCAAAGTGCTATGACATCTCATTTAGGAGCAGGAGGTGGCGATTTTGTTGCAGCTGCCATTACCCTGTTTGCTTTTACCTCTGTGGTGGCAAACTACGCTTACGGTGAAAGTAACCTACATATGTTTAAGCTTGATAACAAACTGGGTAAGGCGGCTTATACCTTGGGCTACTTGGCGATGATATATTGGGGTTCACGGGCTAACTTACCTGAAGTATGGGCAGCTGCAGATATGGCGCTAGGTTTAATGACAGTGATTAATATTATCGCCCTAGTGTGGATGACACCTACCATCGTTTCCATTAGTCAGGATTATTTTGCTAAACGCAAACAAGGTAAGGAAATCGAATACAAAGCCGGTGACTGCGAAATACAAGGTAAAAGTGAAGATGGGATTTGGGACTAAACTCTCAACTTAACAGCAGTAAATAGTGGCTAGTAAATAGATACTAGCCAAAATCTTAAGGTGTTTAACTACGGTTGGCACAAGACAAAGCAGAAGAAACGCAACTTGCTCTGCTCAATTCTGCTTAACACTGTTCTATTCAGCTTCACTCAGATTTGTTGGCAATCTTTAGTAGATTTTCGTGAATTTTAAATAATACAATTAATAGTTCACACCATATACGTGAACCTATAGCACCAAAAACAATAATAGCTAAGCCAGCTAAAAAGCCGCCGCCATACTGCGAGAACATAGAAGCTAAGCCCGAAATTAACGAGCCTAAAAGCATAAGCCAATAAACAAAGGTGATAATTTTAGGGGTTAACATTGAATCGAAAAAAAACACATCTTTCATGGGTAAGTCCTTTTTATTAATAACTCCTATAAAAATGTACTAAAAGCTAGCGGAGTTTTAACTAGCCCAACATTAGCAGAAAATATCACAGAAAGTTAATCTAGTCTTTTAGCAGGGATAATTCCAACTTACACAGCCGTTTTCCGTGATTATTTCGTTTTTACTAGCAGCTTTTATCTAGCCTTTATTTAGTGTTTTTCTTGCGAGCATTATCCGCTTTCATCCTAGCCGACATTTCACGCCTATCTTGTTCACGTTTTTCTTTGCGGTCACGTTTATCTGGAGTGAGCGAGCCGGTTTTGAATTGCTCTTTACGTTTGACTTTATCAGCGGCTTTTTTAGCGATCGCTTCGGCCATGAGGATTTCTTCTTGAGCGATCATATCTGGTGTTTCAAGGCTGATGCGACCAATTTTAGCGGAGCGGAATTCGTTGATTAAAACTTCACAGATTTTGTGCAGGTTTACTCGACCACCAGCCATTAAAGCACCGCGGCGTGCTGCTGCCAATTCTAAAAATTCAATTTCGGTGTCAGGTATGTCTTTTAACTGAAACCGCTCTTTAAGATAGTCAGGATAAGCTTTAATCAGATAGTCAGCGGTAAAAAAGCCCACATCGTCGTATTCCATCGCGGTATCTTTTATCGAGCCACAGGCCGCTAAACGATAACCACTATTTGGATTTTCAAGCTTAGGCCACAAAATACCTGGGGTATCAAACAAGGTAATACCGTTGCCCAAGCCAATGCGTTGCTGATTTTTAGTTACCGCCGCTTCATTACCCGTTTTAGCAATGATCCTATCGGCCAGTATATTGATTAAAGTAGACTTACCCACATTAGGGATACCCACAATCATGGTGTGTATCGCTTTTATACTGGCGTCTTTCTCAGGCAACATTTGGCGTACAAGGGACAATAACTGTTTGATATTAGCAGGATCTTGAGTGGTGGTGGCAAAGGTTTTTACTCCCCTATCCTGCTCAAAATGGGCTTGCCAACGAGCCGTGACTTCAGGGTCCGCTAGGTCGGTTTTGGTCATGACTTTGATACAGGGTTTGTCGCCACGCATTTGTGCTATAGCAGGGTTTTCACTGGAATAAGGGATACGGGCATCTAATACTTCAATTAGTAGGTCGACTTGAGGCAAAGCCTCTTTAATCTCTTTTTGGGCCTTGTGCATATGCCCTGGATACCAATGAACTGCCATAAACTTAACCTGTTACCATGCTAAAAAGCGGCATAGTACCCTATTCATCGCCCTTGAAGTTAAGTTTATCTATCATTTTGCTTTACTGCGGCGCATATCTGTCAAAGGCGGCCACTCACCCAACAGCAAAGTTTCTAGGTTACGTTCAAATCGAATTTTATCTACACCTATCGCAGCAGTGACCATGGGCTGATTTTTCCACGCTGGCATTGCATATTGAGCATCATTGGCTGCCATAATAGTTTGACCAATAGCGATACCATCTAAGACGACTCGCACTGGCCCCTGCTTAAGTTGAAAAAGCGCAGGCTCAATTAAATAAACAAATGCCGCTGGATCTTGTGCAAAAAAACGACCAACTGACAAGGGCTGTTGCTGAAAATCAGCGTAATTGCGCGTAAGTGCATAAACGTATTCACCAAAACGTTGATTACGGGCCTTCACTCTGGTCAGCATTTTGTCGTCAATATTCACTTTATTGATGACGTCCAGTCCAACCATAGTGACTAGCCAAGGTGCCGTAAACACGATATCAGCAGCATGAGGATCACCCGCCATATTGGCCTCGGCGACAGGACTCACATTGCCTGGGGTATAAAGGCTGCCGCCAGTTAGTATTACTTGCTGGATATTTTTAGCAAAATTTGGATCTTGCTTAATCGCTTGGGCTAAATTAGTTAAACGGCCAATTGCTACTACAGTAATTTGCCCCGGATAAGCGTGGGCTGTTTCTACCAAATACTGCGCCGCAGGTATGTCTTGTGCTTGTTCAGAGGATTTCAAGTGCTGAGTATTAGCTAAGGGGCTAAATCCAGATAATGTAGTGCTCTCCACCACTAGGGGTTTTGCCGCTCCTTTGTACACAGGTATGGTTTGGCCGGATAATTCAACAATGCGCAAAGCAACTTGCGTAGCATGGTCAGACTCTGGATGGTTATTAGTCGTGGTAATACCTAGGACTTCAAAACCCGGATACTGCAATGCCAGAGTCAATGCCAAGACATCATCAAAACCAGCATCACAATCTATGATGATTTTGCGTTTTTCAGACGTTGACCAAGCTTGAGTACTCATTAATATCAGTAACAACACGATAAACTGTGCGCCATTTTGGATTATACGAACCACTTTATTTGTCATTTAGAGCCCCTTAGTCAAACGCCAAACTTTGCTTCGCTTAATGTAGATATAACATCAACTAAGCAAGTGGCGAAATAATTGTACTAATGCCAGAACAATCGCCAATGGCAATATCCAGCGCGCCCACTTATTCATTTGCCCGTCGGACATTTTGAAATTAGAGCGTTCCAGTAAAGGCACTACAACAAGTAGTGCAACTAATAAAACAGCCAGAATAATAACAACTGTCATATCTTTCCTTGGTTAAATTATTTCTGAGACGCAATCCACGCCATGACATCTGACCTAACGATAGACATGGGTCTAGCACCCGGCA
This sequence comes from Paraglaciecola hydrolytica, assembly GCF_001565895.1. Taxonomy (GTDB): domain Bacteria; phylum Pseudomonadota; class Gammaproteobacteria; order Enterobacterales; family Alteromonadaceae; genus Paraglaciecola; species Paraglaciecola hydrolytica. Next base: position 232,471 of record NZ_LSNE01000002.1, on the reverse strand, counting down.
ACAGCAACACATCGTGAAAGGTTTTAATGTCAAATTTATCGGCAAGCTCGTTTTGCGCTAGTTTACGTAGCTCTACAAATTGTAACATGCCCAACTTATAACCCAAGGCTTGTCCCGGCCATGCCATATAACGCTCCACTTCCGCAACGACATCAGTCATTGATGTGCCGGTAGTAGTATGAAAATACGCTATAGCTTGCTCGCGGCTCCATTTTTTACGATGTAGCCCAGTATCTACCACTAAACGCACAGCTCGATATAATTCTGCTTGTAAACGGCCTAAATCACCAATGGGATCGTTATCGTACATCCCCATTTCTTTGGCGATCAATTCTGAATATAAAGCCCAACCTTCAACGTAAGCATTAAAAGGCGCGTTTTGACGTAATAAACCAATATCTTGCTGGGCCATGTTAATGGCAATCTGGAAATGATGACCTGGTACGGCTTCGTGATAAGTCAGCGTTTTTAAGGAAAATTTGGGTACCGCATTCATGTCACGCAGATTGATCCAATAAATACCGCTGCGTTTACCATCCAAAGAAGGAGGGGAATAAAAACCACCAGCCTCACCCGCTTCAGATACTTGCGGGATACGTTTAACTTCTACTTGCTGAGTGGGAATTGTGTGGTAAAACTGTGGTGCTTTTGCCATGACGGCTTTAACTTGTAGATTTAGATCAGCCAATAATACTTGTCGACCCTCATCAGAATCGGCATATAAAAACTGTGGCTCTTTTGCTAAAGCAACCATACGCTCGCCGACACTGCCTTCATTAAAACCATTGGCTTTTAATATGCTATCCATTTCTTGGCTAATACGCTCAACTTCACTTAATCCGAGTTCATGGATAGCATCAGCACTAAGTGTTGAATCACCTAAATATTGAATGGCATGTAAATAAAACTTTTCGCCACCGACTTGAGCCCAGATACCATCATCGGTTGAGGCAACTGTTTCACTAGCTACCACAGTAGCTCTAGCCCTTTGATAAGCGGGATAAACCATGCTCTCTACCAGCTCGACTGCTTTATTTAGCATAGTTTGCTGAGTTGCTTCATCGATGTTTGAATCTTGTAATTTACGTTTAAAACTGGTGACTAAGCCGTGTTCTGCTGGCGCGGCGGCCAGAAAGCTATCAAAAAAGGCCAAGGTTTTAACATGGAGATTTTTCGGAAGTACTACGCCGCTTTTCAGATCATCTTGGTACTTGTTGAGAACATTAACCACAAAACCATCAAAATTAGATAAACGTGCTAGGTAGTCCCGTGCATCCTGCTGATTAACAACTGCTTGTTGTTCTTGCATGACTTTAGGCACATCAATAAGAGGGCCTGAAATTTGATTGATAATATAGGGTAAATGACCTGCCCAAGTGTCGATGTAGCCAGCGCCAAAGTCAGCGTCACCAGCGTAATAATTAAGAATTTCGGTGACAACTTTTTTATGTAGTACATTATCTTTGCTTAATAATTTGTCGTCGATTTTATGTAGTGCAATGGCCCCATAGCGCATTTCACTCTGTAGGTTTTGCATGCTGGCGATGGAATAATTAGGCAAACGATCATTATAAGTGCCACCTGCTTTTGCTGGCTCAATAGCTAACATGGTAGATAAGGTCGGTTGCTGTTCGACAAAAGTCACCGTGCTTTTGTCAACTACTGCGCTTAAATGTTGATTGGCAATAACCTGCTCAGATTCTGGTGAACAAGCTACGCACAATAGTGATACTAACAAAGGCAGAGTAGATTTTATTTTCATGATTTAATGTTTAACCTTCTATTTGTTTAATGTCATTGTTAGTTTCACCTACGCTACTTAATACCAACAGCATATTGCAAAGCTCGTGTTTTAAGAAAACCAGCATGGTTGGCCAATTTAAGTCCTACATTACGTAACAATCTTAGTGGCGCAATATTATTGCCAAAACCCGCATATAAAATATCCATGGCACTCATCATCAGCAAATTATCGCGACGCCTGAGTTTTTCATAATCCATTAACCACATACTGTCATTATTGGCCACTGAACCAATAGGCTGAAACCTATGTTGATTATTAGCAAAAACCTCTAATAAAACCTGTACATCTTTAAAACCCAAATTAACTCCCTGCCCAGCCAGAGGATTAATACTATGGGCCGCATCACCAAGTAATACAATATTGCCTTTACAATACTGATTAGCGTGCATTCTCGTCAGTGGGAAGTTAGCCCACTGTAACACGTCAAAATCGACAAGTTCATTTGGGAAATAGCGAATAATCTCTTGTTTTAATTGATGTTTTGTTAGTTTTTTTAATCTATCAATCTGCTGCGAATGGTTGTACCAGACTAACGAGGCATAACGATCAAACAAGGGTAAAAAGGCCAGCGGCCCCTGCGGGGTAAATTGTTGCCACGTAATATCTTGTTGAGGTGCCTTGGTTTCGATAGTAATCCCCAGTGCTTGCTGACTGTATTGCCAACCTTGCACACCAATATTAGCCGCTTGGCGTACCACAGAATTAAGGCCATCAGCACCAATCAATACTCGCGCACAAATATTCTCGCCACTCTGCAGCGTAATGCTGACATGGCCTTGCTGCTCAATTTTTTGGATGTTTTGTGCAAAGACACAGCGTAGATTACTGTACTTTGAAAAAGCTTGATGTAAGGCCAGTTGAATAACGCGGTTTTCAACAATATGCCCAAGATGACTTTGCTTAATAGCGGCACTATCAAAATCAGTACGAAAGCCTTTATTTTCCCACACAGACAAACGTTTATAGGTACAGCTGCGCATGTCCTTAATATCTTGCCAAACCTCTAGACTCTGAAAAAATTGTTCAGTGTTTAAATTAAGTGCAGAAACTCTCAGATCAGGTTTTTGCTCTCGAGCGAAGGCCTGGGGTTGCTGATGTTCTATCAGCGTCACCGATAAACCAAGCCTCGCCAGACCTAGGGCACAGGCAGAGCCCACCATGCCACCACCGACTATGCAAACATCAATCAAATGTAATACTCACTAGATTTTTTAACAGTCTACCCAGCGAAACGTAATGATACAAATCGCTTTGCCTTGGTTCGTAAAAAACCTTCAAATAATTATCTATATCCCCCATCTTTGATCTGCGCGATAGGTGGTTGCACTCATTCTCCGAGATTTGTAAATAGCTTAGTACTTTGTGATCTAAGCTCATGGGATCTCATTCATTTGCCGTCGCCGTGCAATTCTAATGTTGTTGGATATGTTAATCATTTAAACACGCCTTGATTACCATGACATTAACTGGCTTAATTTGTACTACTTGCCCAACAGCGATACACGGAAACACCCCCTCCAGTGAATAAAATTGACTTTTCTAAGCAACGTATTCTCATTGTTGATGATCAAAAGCCCTTTTTGGCTTTACTAAAAAGTGTACTGAACAGTGCTGGCGCCCAAGCCAATTCTATTGTCACTGCAAAAAGTTGTGAAGTCGCATTAGCCAGCTGTCGCAAAGAGAAATTTGATTTTATTATTTGCGATTTACACTTAGGGTCTAATAGAAAAAATGGTTTCGAATTTTTAGAAGAGCTCAGAGAAACATCATTATTAAAGCCGACCACGGTATTTGTGCTGGTGAGTGCAGATTCTCAGCGCCCTACCGTGTTAGGCAGCTTAGAAAAACAGCCCGACGAGTATGTTGTTAAACCATTTTCACAAGCACAATTAATTTTACGTTTAGAAAAAGCCCATGCACGTAAACTGGCTTTAGCCCCCATATATAAACACATTTATGCTAAAGACTTCCCTATGGCGATCGAAGTCTGCAAGCAGGTTATTCAAGCCGATAATCGCTATAAAGAGTTAGTGGGCCGTTTATTGGCCGAATTATACTGGACAACCACTCAGTTCACCGAAGCTCAAAAATGGTTAAACAGCTACAGTGAAGATCACAAACGGACCTGGTTAGGCGTTTCAAAAGCGCAAACCGAGATGTTACTGAAAAATTATGAGATAGCCATTGAGCTCGCTAACCATGCTTTGCGAAAAAATAATCTATTAATAGAAGCTCATGACATTATTGCACAGAGCTGGTTTGAACTGGGGAAGATTGCCGAGGCAGAAATTGCCATTGATACCGCGCTCAGACTGTCGCCTTTTTCCATCGAACGACTGTTTAAAGCTTGTACTTATGCACGTAAAAATGAAAATTATGAAAAAATCATCGGTTTAACGCAAAATATTTGGGAATGTTCAAAAAAATCGGTATACCGCAACCTGAGTTACTTATGCGCCCATGTCAGAAGCTATTTGGAAGTCGCTCAGCACACCAGTGATAACAAAGTCAAAGGTCGTTTTCAACAGGAGGCTTTGTACGCCCTACAACGTTATCGCCATAACGAGAATGTTTATATTCAGGATGAATTTGATTTCGATATATTTGAAGAACTCATAAAAGCGCGTATTCATAGTCAAAATGGCAAATTATTTCAATCCAAACAAGCCATGACACAAGCACAGAATAGTGTTGCCGCAAAATTCTCTGATTTCCCCCTACCCTTAGCACCAGACGGAATTACCGCTCTGCTTGATTTGGGCGAATTTGAAGATGCTCAGCTCATAACGGAAGCACTGCTTGCCAGCGGTAAATTATCTGACTGTAATACCCTAGCGTTATTGGCTGATGCCACAGGCAGAAATAATCTGCAACAGGAACATTTTTTTAAATACAATCAACAAGGTATTAACTTCTATTCTGAAGGAAAATTTGCCGCGGCTTTTAGCGCATTCAGTGAGGCGCAAAAATCAGCACCGGTTAATATTGGCATCATCTTAAACCTATTACAGTGCAGCTTACGTTTATTGCAAAAAACCGCTAAACACGATCCAGCCTTAGTGAATTCGAGTAAAAAAACATACCGTCTATTACAAAACATGACTATGCTCGATAAACATCGGCAAAAATTCAACCTGCTGGCCTTAGAACTCGAAAAAATAATGGATATAAGATGAACAGTATCACTAAAGTCTTAATGTCGTTTTTATTGGCTGGTCTGAATGCCTGTGCATCTAAGGACAATCCCTGCGAAGAAATACTCGAAGTAAAACGTCAGGTTCAGCAATGTGAACAATGGCGTAAAGTCATGAATAATAACAACTATCCACAACAAGCCATGACGGCTAAAAAGCGTTATGAGCAAGAGTGCCAAGATTTACGTTATTATCGCGATGACTACGATACGATTTGTAAGGGTAACGAAACCCCAATTGGCAAAAGTAAAACTGAACACTAAATTTTTACTATGTTACAGCTTAACTAAATCTTTGGCTTTGACGCACGCCCCATGGAAGTCAAAGCAGAGCCAGTAATAACAATGCCCGCACCAATATAAGCCCAAATATCCAAATCACTGGCTTTTACTTGCTCTGGAAAAAAATGTACGGCAATAACCATACTGATGAAGGTAAAGAGCGGGGATAATGCAATAACCGCACTGACTTTAGACGCTTGCCAAACATGCATAGCTTCAGTAAACGCCCCATAAGCCACTATGGTATTAATACAACAAAACAGCAAAGCAGCAAGTTGTAAGGTATTCATTGCCCATAACTGACTCAAGTGTGCAAAAGGCAATAACATCAATGCGCCAATAATGTAGATCAACAACGTTAATTGTTTAGCAGTCAAAACCCGTAGCAGTGGTTTTTGCATTAAGGCATATGCGGCCCACGTTGTGGCGGCAAAAATAACAATCAAAACACCAATCGTGAAATGATTTAACGACAAAAATAAATCAGCCAACCTGTCATTAAAAAACAACAACAAACCAGAAAAGATCAGAGCAGCGCCCATAATTTCGATCTTTTTTAAACGCTCACCAAAAAAGATCACTCCACCTAACATCAGTAGAAATGGCGCAACTTGCATTACAACCTGAGTGGTTTCTGGGGCTAAATACTCTAAACCTTTAACATTAGCCACATAATTCAAAACCAAAAACAAGGTCGCAACAACTAATAACATGCCTTTTTTCAGACCCAACGACTTTAAACGTGGTACCGATTTTTTACGCATTAAAACGATAAAAACAAATAAACCTGCAACAACAAAACGATAAAGAGTAATAGTCACAGCATCCATCGCTTCCAGACATATCTTGATAAATATCGGTAAGATCCCCCACAACACAGCAGTGGTTAACGACAAACCAAAACCATACCAATGCCTGATTGGATCCATGTAATCTTTACCTTTAAATAGTATTAAATTAATTCAACGCCAATTGCTTTGGCACATTTATCATACAATATAGTTATATCCTTCCATAGTGATAAGTGGCACTTATCATTCTGAAACGGCATTAGCTGGTAGCGTGAGTGAAAAATATTGCGAGAATAAAAAAGAGGTCACCAACAAGTACAAATGATCTTGTTTACTCGGATGTTGCATTCTACTCTACTGTAGACAAAAACGAAGTTTATATGAGTGAATTATGCGAAAAATTGCTGTATTAACCTCGGGTGGCGATGCGCCCGGAATGAATGCCTGCATCCGTGCAATTGTATTAACCGCTGAACATTTTGGCGTTCAGATTATAGGCTATAAACATGGCTACAATGGTTTACTTGATCAAGAATATTTGCCCTTAAAAGCCCGTAATGTCGCTAATATCATTCAACGCGGCGGCACTATATTACGCAGTGCCCGTTGCTCAAGCTTCAAAACCGAAGAGTCAGCAAAACTAGCCGCTAAAAATCTTAATGCCTTAGGCATTGAAGCCCTATTGATCATAGGTGGAGACGGTTCGTTTCGCGGTGCTTGTCATTTAGCTAAACATTGGCAAGGTCAGGTAATTGGCCTTCCTGGTACCATAGATAATGATATTTACGGTACCGATGCCACCATTGGCTACCACACCGCCATAGAAACCGCTTTAGATTCAATTGATAAAGTGAGGGATACTGCGGATGCTTTTGAGCGCATATTTTTAGTCGAAGTTATGGGTAGGCACGCCGGTTTTATAGGTCTTAGTGCGGCATTAGCTTCGGCCTCTGATCAGGTATTAGTACCCGAACTTTGCACTGATTTAAACACTGAAGTTGATAATATTGTTAGTCATCTACAAGCAGCGATGAATAAACGTGGAAACTGCAGCTACATCATAGTTACTGCTGAAAATTTATGGCCAGGTGGTGTTACTAATCTAGCGCAAACCTTACATGAAAAAACCAAACTTGAGTGTCGTCCAGTCATACTCGGGCATGTGCAACGTGGCGGTTCACCGGTCAGTCAGGACCGTTTACTTGCCACTAAAATGGGCGCTTATGCAGTAGAACAGGCTATCGCCGGCAAGACCAATATCATGGTTGCAGAACAAAATAATCAACTACTGTGTTTACCTATCGAAACCAGTTGGCAACAACGCAAAACACTTGATCCCTATCTGGTTAAAATCCAGCAGGAATTTTTTGACATCACCAAACAAGCTGAACATGTTGTTAATGTTAAAGGTTGATCATTTCCTTGACGCGATCACGATGACTACGACTGACTTTTAATTCGCTGCCATTGCTTAATATCAAGTGATATTCGCCACTGATATGGCTTACCAACTTTTGCACAAAACTGATATTTACAATTGCTGAGCGGTGTACTCGCACAAATTTACGAGGGTCGAGTTGTTGATCGAGCTCTTTCATCGTGCGGCGCATAATGTGAGTCTGATCAGAGGTATGTACACACATATAATCACCGGCGGCATCTACCCAATGGATATCACTGACCGGTACTCTAGTGACTTCGGAACCATCTTTTATTGCCAGAATATCAGGGTAATGTGGTGATTGTATTTTTTCACCTGCAGCGAGTTTGCGTAGTATATCTTCACAGTCATCACCGGTAAAATCAGCGACTAGGCGGATAAGTTTGTGGGTATTATCACCCTCATTTTTCATCGCCAGATACTGTTCTACTTTAGCCACCGCAGCCCGTAGACGCTGTTCATCCACTGGTTTGAGTACGTAATCAAGTGCATGAATATCAAAGGCTTTTATGGCATAACTGTCAAATGCCGTCACAAAAATGATGATCGGGATTGGCTGCTTAAGTTCTTTCAGTTTATTAATCACCTGAAAACCATTTAAACCTGGCATTTGAATATCCAGAAAAACCAAATCAGGACGTAATTGGGGAATTAGCGCTACCGCATCAAGACCATTTTTACACTCACCCAGCAAATTAATATTGTCAAATTCCGCTAAACGTAAACTCAAACCTTTACGAGCCAGAGGCTCGTCATCCACAATAAGTGTATTAATTTTCATGGCTCATCTCAGCTAATTCATGAGGTATACGAATATTTACTTTTATACCATTTGGCTTATTTTGAGCAATAACAAAGGAAAAATTATCTGCATATAATGACTGGAGCCTTTCACGAATATTGGTTAAACCTACACCATTAGTTCTAAATAACTCGCCTTCAGACATGTCGGTAAGTGGACCATTATCAGCAACCTCCAACATTAAATCGTCACCAAAAGTACGTGCCGCAATACTGATTTGGCCTCCTTCTTGTAACCTAGAAATAGCATACTTGATCGAGTTTTCGATAAGAGGTTGTAAAATTAAACTAGGAACCAAAGCATCTTGCGCTTTTTGCTGGATGTCCCACGTAACTTGTAATCTGTCTTCAAAACGCACTTTTTCAATTTCAAGATAAAGTTCCAGCGCTTGAATTTCTTGTTTGAGAGGCACTCGTTTAATCGGATCTTTATCCAGTGAGTAACGTAAAAAATCACTTAACCGCGAGACCATGGCACCAGCGGTTTTGTTTTCCTTCATCAGGATTAAAGTAGAAATAGCATTAAGGGTATTAAATAAAAAATGCGGATTAAGTTGATAACGTAGCATCTTGATATGGGCTTGATGCGCCATAGAAGAAGCTTTAAGGACATTTTGTTTTTCTTTGAGCAGCATTTGATAGTTTTTAATACCAAAATAAGCCCCTGTCCAACATCCCATTACAATCAAAGCATCAACGGTATTGTAAAAATACATATACCATTCTTCTGGTTGGTAACCTTTTTTATAGATAGTCCAGTTGTTAAAGTTTTTAACCACCGCCCAAGCCAGTGCTATCACATACATACTACTGACCACAATCAACAGCATTTTAAGTGGACTCAGGCTCATCGCCCAGCGATAAAGGTATCTTAAAGGGATCGTCAGCAACCAACCGGCATAGGCATTTAGTATAATAATAAATAGCCAAATACTGCGCATTTCAGCAAGAAAAGAACCAATGTAATAAACTATTGCGAAACCGCACCAGCCCGCAGTTTGCAAAGTCCAGAATAGGCGCTCACGACTATCAACCCACTTTTCCCACTGATACACAATTAACCTTAGATTGATTTGAATTTGCAGAAATTATACAAAAAACAGACCTTAGATACTTATCCTTGGTCTGATGATAGAGGTGGTTGGTCGCAATATATACCCAAACAACCTGAAGATACGAGTTTCAGCGTTTCTGAAATTCCAATGATAAGAGTTAGTAAGGTAGGTAATACTTAATAATTGATGTTTAGGCGTTTTAACCAGTGTCCCCACCACCAAGCAGGGCCAATTAGCAAAAATTGAATATCCTTTAAAAAACTCGGTTTTTTGCCTTCAACATGATGGCCCACAAACTGCAAAATCCACATAACCACAAAAAGCGCCACACAAACCTGCCAAACGGGAATCGATAAACCTTCCAGTAATTTAATTCCAAAAAATGACACTATGGACAGTAAAGTCATTGCCGCTCCAATTGGGCCCGACAATTTAAAGTAATAATACAGTACTGGAATAACCAATACGTGGGCCCAAGTTAAATCAAAATAATCGAGAAAATTAGGAGTGGGAAGTGACCATAACAAACCTAAAGTCACAAAATAAATGGCAGGAACCGCTATAGCATGGATGATGATATTGGTTTTGTTTTTATGGCTCTCACCGTATTCATTAAGTAAAAATTCAATCTGACGCATGTTATTTCCTTTTTTATTATTAACCTTAATTTAACAACTAGGGATTCATGCAGCAATAAAAAAGAAACTAATCTATCAATTAAACTGATTCTAACTCGTTACTAACATCATTTTTTGCAACAACAGCCCAACTTCTTCCTCGGTGTTTTGAAACTTAATGCCAAAATACACCGTGACTTCATCAAATTTGGAATTCATGACACTCCCTTTGAGTAATAAATTATTACCTGCCGCATCTTTAAATTTCATAATGACGTTTTGTTTTAATAACGGACGGGATTCACTGGATTTATCAATACTGATACGGCAGCCTTTCAAGGAAATATCACGCACCAGACACTGGCAAATATCCTTTTTTTTATCTGCATCAATTAAGGTTACAGCGGCTCGTGTCTGAGCTCGAGGCTCTGCACGCAAATCATGGCTTTGAATAGACAGTGGAAATGAGGTAAAAATCAAATGACTGGGTTTGGTTAATATCAGGGTTATTTTAACTTTGAAGGCAATGATTTCGCCGGTTTCATCTTCCAGTATGTAACGGATAACCAAATTTTGATCTGTAAAAATAGAATCTCTTAAGCTGCCCCACTTACTTTCATCCGGAAAACGGATGATCATACAGCGAGTACCATCCATACCAACAAACTCAGTTCTAACTCGTTTAATCATATTCGCCGAGGATACTTGCAAATCAATTGCCGTACCTGGACGCATTAAACGAATTTTACGAAAGTCTTCATTAGTTAAACCTACGGTATCCTGCACAATTGCCATGTCGAGAATCTTCCTAATTGAACTTTAATAGTTAAGTTTATACCTTACTATGGTAATTAAACTTGGGAAAAACAACAACATAAGTATAACTATCGACTTGCAGTAAGTGCTAATAAGATTGATCATAACCATAATGTGTAAATTTTAAGTGTCGATCTATGCCAACTCCCAATTTCCCTATCCGCTATGACGTTACCCTAAGCTCAATTTCAGGGCATTTATTTAATGTTACATTACATATAATGTCACCCGAACCACAGGGCCAAGTCCTCCGTTTACCTGCGTGGATCCCCGGCAGTTATATGATCAGAGATTTTGCCAAACATATCATCACCCTGACAGCTAAAAATGAAGATGGCAAAAGTCTTAAACTCAGCAAATCTGACAAACAAACTTGGTTAGTAGAACCAACTGAAGGATGTATTATCGTGGAGTATCAACTCTACGCTTACGATCTATCTGTCAGAGGGGCCTATATTAATGATCAGTATGGATTTTTTAATGGCTCAAACCTGTTTTTAGAAGTTGAAGGACAGGCAAACAGTCCGTGTTTGTTGAACATAAAACATGCCTCCCATCTTTTTAATAACTTTGCCGTGGTCACCAGCATGCCGCTTGTTACCCTTCAAAGTAATCAAGATGAAACACGCTATCATGCAGAAAATTACGCAGAGCTGATTGATCATCCTTTTTTAATGGGAGATTTTGATACTGTACGGTTTAAAATTGGCACTATCGATTGTGAATTAGTATTTGCCGGTGGTCATCAAAGTGATATGCAGCGTATTGCTAATGATTTGTCAGTGGTATGCCAACAACATTTGCAATTGTTTGGCAGCCCCGCGCCGATTGAACGTTATATCTTTATTACCTTGCTTACCGACTCAGCCTTTGGAGGGCTAGAACACAGAGCGTCTACCGCTTTGATGTATGCCCGTCATGAACTACCCGACGTAGCCGAACATAGCCAACCTAGCGAAGGCTATCGGAATTTTTTAAGTTTGTGCAGTCATGAGTTTTTCCACACTTGGCATGTCAAACGTATCAGACCTGTTGAACTGGTAAGCGGCACACTAGCAACTGAAAGTTACACCGAACAATTGTGGATCTATGAAGGATTTACCAGCTATTACGATGATTTGTTGTTGCAACGCAGCAAGTTGATTTCACTACAAGACTATTTACTTGTAGTAGGACAAAACCTGACACGCTTGCAACGAAATAGCGGAAGATTAAAACAAAGTGTAACTGAGTCGAGTTTTGATGCGTGGACCAAGTTTTATAAACAAGATGAAGGTGCCATTAATAATATTGTCAGTTATTACAATAAAGGCGCTATTGTGGCCTTATGTTTAGACTTAGCCATTAGATTGGTATCAAACCAACGTTATTCTCTCGACGATGTAATGCAGTGCCTTTGGCAGGAGTTTGGCAAGACAGCTCGCCCTACTCCTAAAACAGTTATCCACGATATCTTAAGTGAACATCTACAATTGGATCTCAGTGATTATTTCGACTTAGACGCAGCTATTTACACGACAGATGAACTGCCTGTCGAAGCCCTTTTGAAGGCTTTTGGTGTACAAGTCAATTACAGAGCCAGAGTAGACATCAATGACAAAGGCGGTAATCCCGCCGACAAAGTAATTAAAAATGATTTTGGTGCCCAGTTTAAACCTAGCACTACTGGTATCGAAGTCACTCAAGTAAATCAAAACTCTGCAGCCTTTGAGGCCAACCTGATGGCAGGCGATCAACTTATTGCTATTGATACATGGCAAGTGAGTGCACAAAATGCTTACCGTTTACTGAATCAATTAGATGATGGGCAACTCACTACATTGTACGTCTTGCGGGATAAACGCCTGTTGCAATTACCATTTAAGGTTCGAATAGCCCCCTTAGACACCATTTATTTAACCACAGACTCAGTGTCAAAAACGTCAAACTGGCTAGCAAATTAAGCCCTGTTATACCCAAACTATCTTTTCAATGGGCTGAATCTTACAGTAACAGGGTGAAGCCCACTCAACTGAAAACGTTTTTATTTACGTTTTTTTCTTTTTATTAACATATTTTTATTAACTGATTGTTTAATACATTTTGTTTAGCTACATTGACATTGTATCACCCTCCAAAAAACACTTTAAAACTAAGCATTTATTGGCATTGACGAATAAAAATTAACAGTTTGAAATTTTATATAAAATAACAAAAAACGTTAATCCAATGTTAATAAAAGCAGCAACAAATTATTGACACTCCCTTAACATAGCCTTATCTTATGAAAACGTTTGCAGTACATTGTTCGCTGGATTTTCAATGCGTTTTGTAAACGTTACATTTTTTGATTCTATAAACAGGAACACAAAAGGCCAGAACACTATGAATTCATATAATAAATTTAATAAAACGCTACTCGCTAAAAGTATTACCTTAATGTTGGGGGCATCTGTGATGTCACCATTGATGGCTCAAGAAGCGGCACCTGCCACAGACGACACTGAAATCATTCAGGTTCGTGGTATACGCGGCAGCTTACAAGCTTCAACGTCTATCAAACGCGAATCTATGGGTGTTGTTGATGCAATATCTGCAGAAGATATAGGTAAATTCCCTGATACTAACCTTGCTGAATCACTTCAACGTATTACAGGTGTATCAATAAGCCGTAGTAACGGTGAAGGTTCACAAGTAACGGTGCGTGGTTTTGGTGCCGGCAATAACATGGTGACCTTAAACGGACGTACCATGCCAGCAGCATCAACCTTTAATGGTGATGGCGGCGGTTCTCGCGCATTTGATTTTGCTAACCTAGCGTCTGAAAGTGTACGCGCGGTTGAAGTTTATAAAACTGGTAAAGCAGCAATTACAACAGGTGGCATAGGTGCAACAATTAACATCATTACTGGCAAACCGCTAAGTAGTGAAGGTTTTGTTGCCAGCGTTGGTGCAAAAGCAGCAATGGATACCACTAATCGTGCAGGTGACGATGTCACACCTGAAGTATCAGGCATTTTCAGTTTTACTAATGATGATTCAACTTGGGGTGTATCTTTATCTGCAAGTCATCAAGAGCGTGACTCAGGTACTGTTGGCGCCACTGTTAACGATTGGAATATTCGCGTTTGGGATAGTATTAACAACCCTGGTCGCCACTGGAATAACGCCGATACTGTGGTAATAAATGCGCCGGACGAAGGTCAGTTATATGCTCGTTTCAACGATTTGCGTTATGAATTTACTGATACTCAGCGTACTCGTGATAACGCACAATTAACCCTGCAATTTGCTCCTACTGATAATTTCACTGGTACCGTAGATTACACTTTTGCGGAAAACCACATCCAAGAACATTTAGGTCAAACAGGTAACTGGATGCAAGCAGGTTCCAGACTTCAAGAAATTGAATTTGATAACCAAACTATCGCAACACCTATTTATGCTCGTGAAATTTATCCAAGTGGAATTGACGAAGGTCATGAGCAACAAGACCGTGACCAAACCAACACTCTAACGTCACTAGGTATTAACTTAGCCTATCAAGTTAACGACGCCTTTAGCTTACGCTTAGACGTACATGATTCAGAAATGCACAGCCGTGGTACCGGCCCTTACGGTACAGGATCTGTACGTATGGGACTTGGTAATCCAACTGTTGTTGAAAGAGAATGGTGGTTTGGTGGTGAATTCCCAACTTACTTAAACGTTTATGATGATACCAAAGGTGGTAACACTGGTTTTGAATCTAATGGTAACGGTATAGTTGAAAGTGGTGACATTAGTTCATCCATGTTTAACTTACGTCAAGCTGATCAAAAATCATCTATTACTCAAATTAAAGTTGATGGGACATATGAATTTGACGATGGTAAGTTTGATTTTGGTCTTGAAACCCGTGATATGGAATCTCACTCACTTAACTATGCTGCAAACAACGTTGCCTTAGGTAACTGGAATGCGGGATATCCAGGTGAGTTTGGCGATATCGTTCAACCTTTTGATATTCAGGGTGAATTTGATGACTGGAACCCTCGTGCAGGCGGTTATGGTTTTAATGCAAGTGCAGTAGAAATGTATGAAGCAGCACAAAAAATTGGTCGTTATAGCGGTTTTTTACCAGCAGCTATGAGCCAAACAGCTGATAACCTAGTAAACGAAAAAACCACAGCAGCTTATTTCCAATTTACCCTTAACGGTGAAGTTGGCAACATGCCTTTTAATGTTTTGGCTGGTTTGCGTTATGAAGCTACTGATGTATTTTCAAGTTCATTAGCTGCTGCTTACAAAGGTGTGTGGGAAGATAACAACGATGTTGCTATTCGTGTAGATAGCAGTAAGCCTTCTGCTCTAGCATCTGCTGATGCAAGCTATGATAACTTGTTACCGAGCTTAGATTTAACTCTTAAAGTTACCGATGATATAGTCAGCCGTTTTTCTTTTAGTAAAACAATTGCACGTGCTGGTTTAGGCAGTTTAGGTGTGTCTGCTTCTGGTTTTGGTGCTGGCGGTGGTTCAACCTTGTTAGGTGCAGTGCCTACAGCTTCGGCTTCAAACCCAGGTTTGTTGCCTTTAGAATCAACTAACTTTGATTTATCTGTTGAGTGGTATTACAACCCTTACAGTTATGTTTCTGCGGGCATATTCGAGAAAAACGTTTATAACTTTATTGGTTCCGAACAAGTAAACCGTAAAATTTTGGGTATTCGTGATGTTACCGGTGGTCCTCGTGCACAAGCTGCAGCTGCTGCGTTACAAGCCGCTGGATATGCACTCAACGATGATAACTTACACGGCATGATGGTTTACACTGAATTTGCTAAAGGTCATCCAGATTGGATTGCGCAATTTGGTAACGTTGAATATACAGCCACTGATGCACAAAACTTCTACCTAGCCAACAGAGGCGGCGGTTTATGGGATATTGAGTCTCGTGATGAAGATCCAGAGATCACTTTTAGAACCAATACGCCAAATAACGGTAAAGAAGCTAAAATTTACGGTGCAGAATTTGCCGTACAACACTTCTTTGGTGAAACAGGCTTTGGTGTACAAGCCAACTACACTATCGTTCGTGGTGATATAGGTTTTGATAACGAAGGCAGTACTACAGTGTCACAATTTGCTTTAGTTGGTTTAAGTGATACCGCAAACTTAATCGGTATGTACGAAAAAGACGGCCTACAAGCTCGGATATCCTACAACTGGCGCGGTGAGTATTTGAATGAAACAAGCCGTGGTGGTTCAGCTAACCCGCGTTATATTGAAGCTTATTCACAAATTGATGTTAACGTCAGTTACGATGTGACTGAAGACTTAACTGTTTCATTTGAAGGTATCAACGTAACAGGTGAAAACAGCCGCTCTCATGGTCGTAACTACGACATGATGTGGGACATGTATGACTTAGGTGCTCGTTACCAAGTTGGTGCACGTTACAAATTCTAATAGCGATGTTAGTTAGTACCAAAAAGTGTTAATTAAAAGCCGCTGATCTCAGCGGCTTTTGTTTATTTTCCATTCTAATTACCACCTGTTTATGGTTAAATAATTGTTACTCTTTCAATGAGTTAATATAGATTATGTAATTTTTACAACAGCAATATTACGGTATCCCCTTTATGACTAAACATGTTTTGCTCAATAATATTCATCATCAAAATATCCGCGTGATCACTCAGTTTGCTGATAGCTACGGCGACGATGTTGCAAGTGTTATGGTATATCCAACGGAATTTTTAGAATTACAAAAAGAGTACCCCATATTGTTTCGTCAAGATCCAGCCAATGGAAATTTTTTTGCAACGACATTATTAGGTTTGCAACAAAACGAAAATTTATTTTTAGATCCCACTACTGAATCTGGTTGGGCGGCCCGGTATATTCCGGCCAATATCGCTCGTGGTCCATTTTTAATTGGTTTTCAACGTCAGCAAAATGATAATGAACAACAAACAGCCGTTATCCATATTGATGTTGACCACCCTAGAGTAAACGAGGAACAAGGCCAAGCCTTGTTTTTAGAACAAGGTGGCAATAGCCCGTATTTAGAATACATTTCAAAAGTATTGAATATTGCTCATCAAGGTATGACCGTAAATGACCTGATGTTTACCGCTTTTAAGCAATTTGAATTGATAGAGCCGGTGAAGATTGAAATTGATTTAGATAATGGTCAAAAGCATCGTTTAACCGGTAACTTTACGATTAACGAGAGCAAACTTCAGGCCTTAACTGCAGATCAATTAATGCAGTTGAATAAAGCTGGCTTTTTACAACTCGCGTTTGCTGTCGTTTTTTCAATGACCAATATAAGAAAATTAATTGAACTCAAAAATCGGCAAGAACATAAACAATAAAACGGCGCAATAAACTAGCACTGAATGAATAAACGATGAGCAATATAAAAACCCTAACAAAGGTCATAGAAAATTGCCCCGCGGGGCAGATCCCAGCAGAGATATTTGTCTCTCCCGAGCCTATTATTCTGAAAGGGATAGTGAGTGATTGGAAGTTAGTTAAATTAGGTTTGCAATCCCCTCAAGCTAGTATCGACTATTTGAAACAGCATTATAATGGCAGGCCATCATTTGGCTATTTTGGTTCTTCCTCACTAAAAGGACGTTTTTTTTATGATGAGCACGTTACTCGATTAAATTACGAAAACAAACAAATCCGTATTGACGAGTTTTTAGATCTCATTTTAGCCACAATTGATGATCCCCTACCCCCATCGCTTTATATCGCCTCTAACCTTATTGATAGTCATTTTCCACAGCTCAGAGCTGACAATGACATTGTTATTCCAAGGCCAGATAGCACGACTCCAGTTGAGTCTATTCGTGCTGGTATCTGGATAGGTAATCGCACGACGGCCTGCTGCCATTATGATATGTCTGATAATTTAGCCTGTTGTGTGGTGGGTAAAAGACGCTTTACCTTATTTCCACCCGAGCAAATTGCTAATTTATACCCTGGCCCTTTGGATATTACCCCTGGTGGCCAAGCTCTGAGTATGGTGGATTTTGCTGAACCAGATTTAAATCTTTATCCAAATTTCCCTGAGGCTCTTGCTCATGGGCAGATTGCTGAACTAGAAGCCGGCGATGCCCTGTATTTGCCTAGTATGTGGTGGCATCAAGTTGAAGGTTTGAGCCCTTTTAACATACTCATCAATTATTGGTGGAGTGAAGCCCCTCAATACACAGGTACAGCCATGAACGTGTTGTATCACGCTATGTTGAGTTTACGGGATAAGCCAGAACATGAAAAACAAGCGTGGCGGCATGTTTTTGATTATTACATTTTTGGTGATGGCCAGCAGGCCGCGCAGCATCTGCCAGAACATGCCCAAGGTCATTTAGGAAAATTAGACCCAATGAAAGCCAGAACTTTGCGCGCCATGTTATTAAATAAGCTCAATCGCTGAGCAGGCACCAAGTGATAGTAAGCTAAGTTAACTAAGTGAGAACTATTTTGCAGAACAATGAAGTAAAGAAAGTCGTCATTGCAGGTGGAGGCACCGCGGGTTGGGTAGCGGCGGCCGCTTTGTCTAAAAAACTTGGACAGTTTGTAGAGGTAATATTAGTCGAATCTGACCAAATCGGTACGGTTGGAGTTGGCGAAGCCACTATTCCCCCCATGAAAGTATTCCATTCATTGTTGGGTATTGATGAACAAGAATTTATGGCTGCAACTGAGGCCACGTTTAAGTTAGGAATTTCATTTAAAAATTGGGGCCAAATTGGCGATCATTATATTCATCCCTTTGGTACTACCGGCCAAAGTAGCTTTTTAGCCGATTTTCAACACTTTTGGTTACATGGCAAAAGCAAAGGCATAAACGCCGAATTTGGCGAATATAGCTTTGAAATTCAAGCCGCTAAAGCAGGGAAATTCGCTACCTCTAAAAACAGTAGTATTAATTATGCCTATCATTTAGATGCCACTCGTTATGCTCAATACTTACGTCAGTTTAGTGAAAAACTCGGTACTAAACGTATTGAAGGCAAGATCCAACTGGTTCAGCAACATGCTAATGGTGATATTAAAGCCTTACAGTTAGAGTCAGGACAAGTCATTGATGCTGATTTATTTATCGATTGCACAGGCTTTGCAGGTTTGTTAATTGATAAAACGCTAAAAACTGAATATGAAGACTGGTCACACTGGCTGCCGTGTAACAGCGCTATCGCGATACAAACCGAATCGGTAGGCGCCGCAGCGCCCTATGTGACTTGTACTGCTCATCATGCTGGTTGGCAGTGGCATATTCCCTTGCAGCACCGCGTGGGTAATGGCAATGTTTTTTGCGATAAATTTATGTCTGACGTTGAGGCAAAAAAACATCTGTTAGACAACGTACAAGGCGCAGTATTAACCGAGCCCAGAGTAATCAAATATAAGACTGGACGACGTAAGGTCTTTTGGAACCGCAACTGTGTTGCTTTAGGACTTTCTAGTGGTTTTGTTGAACCTTTAGAATCAACCAGTATTTATATGTTTATGAATGGTATTGTGCGTTTGATGAAGATATTTCCATTTAATGGTGTAACAAAATCCTCCATTGATGAATACAACCAACAATCCATTGCTGAACTAGAAAACGTACGCGACTTTATTATATTGCACTACCATGCCACATCCCGCGAAGACAGTGAGTTCTGGCGTTATTGTAAAAATATGCAGGTACCGGATTCATTATCCCATCGCATGGAACTGTTTAGAGAAAATGCCCTCGCTTTTCAAGGCGAAAGAGAGCTATTCAGACTCGAGTCTTGGACTCACGTCATGTTAGGTCAAGGTATTATGCCTAAACACTACCATTCCATATTTAAAACCATGACTGACCAAGAGTTAATGGGCCACTTAAGCAATACCCGTAATACAATTAATACTGCGGTGGCTAAACTCCCTAGCCATCAGGATTTTGTTAATCATTATTGCAAGGCCCCGCGCTGAGAACTGAAATGCACTTATCCTTACACAACAATATGGCTATCAGTGTTCATCAGCTTGGTGCAGAGCAAGCGCCATTATTGGTAATTGATAACTTTTTACAAAACCCAGAATTATTACTAGATCACGCTAGCCAGCAGTCTTTTGAATATAACTCTCCTTTTTATCCAGGGCCAAGAGCGCTTGCGCCAAAAGAATTTCAATTACTCTTGATGAGTACCTTGCAGCTACATGCGCCTTCTATCTTCGCATTAACAGGCAATAAACTGAGCTTAGCCTTGTGCCACTATTCATTAGTTACAACTCCTGCTAAGCAACTCAAGCTACTCCAACGCATTCCCCATTTTGACTCCGTTGAGCAAAATGCCCTAGCCTCAGTTTTTTATCTCTTTAAACAAGATTTTGGCGGTACTTCATTTTATCGGCATAAAAAAACGGGCTTTGAATATATAGATGCTTCACGCCAACTCACTTATTATAAGTCACTGGAAAGCGAAAATGATGGTGATAACATCCCGCAAGAAGGCTATATCAATGGTAATACCCCCTTATTTGAACGTATTAATGAACAAAAAGGGATATTCAATCGGTTGATAGTTTATCGTCGTAATTCACTACATTCAGGCTCCATCCCCACTGATTTTAATTTCAGTGACGATCCGCAAAAAGGCAGACTTACGATCAGTAGTTTTATTGACTGCCTTTAAGGGTATTCAAAAAACTGGCTTAGGCACAGTAAGTGTAATCGTTTGCACTAATGAAATATGCGTTTGATATTCACCCTTGCCAATACAATGTTACTAGCCTTTATAAAATATCCTCTGCAGCACTACATCGATGTAGCTAAACGCAGAATAAAAAATTTTTAATAACCTTAATTAAATCTCAATAACAAAGGCTTAGCAAGACGACTATTGTTCATTCCTTTTATAAAGATCTAACCAGACATTAGAGCATATTGGTTTAGCCCCTTGCCTGCCCACATCAAAAAAGCACATTTATTTAACAAATTTAACAAAGTTATCTTGAAAACGTTTTCATTCTAATTTATGTTGTTAACTGTAGTTCAGGCAAAGCCTTGTTCGAAAGAAACTAATTCAAAAGTTTATTGAAACACAAAGTGGCTTGTTAATTAATTGTTGTATTTCAATGCGATATATCTATATGTTGCGCAACACAACAAAGTAAACTGGGATCCCCGAATGAAAATAGCCTTACTTGACCTTATCATTATCGCTGCTTACCTCGCAGCCATTATTGGTATTGGTTTTTATCTTAAAAAACGTGCCGCACAAAGTATGGATGATTACTTTGTTGGTGGTAAAAAGCTCCCTTGGTATTTACTGGGGCTATCCAATGCCTCAGGCATGTTCGATATTTCCGGAACCATGTGGTTAGTTACTCTGTGTTTTGTGTACGGCATGAAAAGCATCTGGATCCCTTGGTTGTGGCCGGTATTTAATCAAATTTTCCTCGCCGTTTATTTATCCATGTGGTTACGCCGCTCTAATGTACTGACCGGTGCTGAGTGGATACGCAGTCGTTTTGGCGACGGTCAAAGTGGCAAGTTATCCCACATGATTGTTATTGCCTTTGCGGTCATCGGCGCACTGGGTTTTCTAGCCTATGGTTTTGTTGGCATAGGCAAGTTTATTGAAATTTTCATCCCTTGGGAAAATGTTTCCCCCTATGTACCTTTCGACGTTGCCGACGCCTACGTTCCGCATTTTTATGGCATAGTATTTACCGCCATCGCTACCATCTACGTGATATTAGGCGGCATGATGAGCATAGTGTGGGCTGACGTGTTGCAGTTTTCGATTATGACCTTCTCTGCCCTATTTATCGGCATCGTAGCCATGATGCAAGTGTCACCAGAAGCACTCAATGCTGCAGTACCAGCAGGTTGGATGGATCCCTTCTTTGGATGGAACTTAGATATAAACTGGCAAGGTATTTTTGCGGAAGTAAACGAAAAAATCCTCTCTGATGGTTTCTCACTGTTTAGCATATTTGTGATGATGACCTTGTTTAACGGCATTTTCAAAAGTGCCGCAGGCCCCATGCCTAACTATGATATGCAAAAAATATTGGCCACTAAATCACCTCGTGAAGGTGCTTTAATGAGCGGTTTTGTTTCTGTGATTTTAATGCCTATTCGTTATTTTATGATTGCCGGTTTTACCGTATTGGCCGTGGTGTATTACGACAAACTAGACTTG
>NZ_LSNE01000002.1:95822-210363 GCF_001565895.1 Paraglaciecola hydrolytica | reverse complement strand
TAGATTTTGAAAACATCTTACCCAGCGCCATTCTTGAATTTGCGCCGGTGGGCATAATGGGTTTGGTATTGGCAGGTTTGATTGCCGCTTTTATGTCGACATTTGCCTCTACAGTCAACGCGGTACCAGCTTATTTGGTCAATGACGTATACAAGCGTTATATCAACCCGCTGGCCGACACCAAAACACTGATCCACACCAGTTATATTGTGTCGATTTTGGTGGTGATATTAAGTACAGTTATTGGCCTCTACATAGAAAGTATCAACAGCATTCTGCAATTGTTGGTGTCAGGTTTGTGGGCCGGTTATGCCATTGCCAACGTGCTTAAATGGCACTGGTGGCGCTTAAACGGTTATGGCTACTTTACTAGCATGCTAGCCGGTTTAGTGTGTTTTATCGTTATCGCCTTTATCCCTGATTCAGCCTTTGATATCCCTCGTGAAATGGTGGCTTTGTACGCCTTCCCGTTGATTTTATTGATCACTGGCGCAGTCTGTATTGGCGTAAGTTTACTGACTCCACCTGAAGACGAAGCCCTACTTAAGCGTTTTTATAAAAATGTTAATCCTTGGGGATTTTGGGGCCCCATTCGTCAAGCCGTTATTGACGAAGATCCAGCGTTTGCCGCCAATGGCGATTTCAAACGGGATATGTTCAATATTGTAATTGGTGTCATAGCGCAAACCTGTTTGGTTGCCCTACCCATCTTTATGGTTATCAAAGAAGGTTGGTCAAGCCTTTGGACCCTCACTATTTTCATCATTTGTGCCTGGATACTAAAACGTAATTGGTACGACAAGCTTCCACAAGAGACCCCTAGTCATGCATAAGCAACACCCTAATTCTGAACAACAATTTGGTTTTTTCGACGACGAGCAATGTGAATACGTCATTACCTCACCACATACCCCTACCCCGTGGATCAATTACCTGGGTAATGATGGTTTTTATGGATTGATTTCAAATACGGGTGGTGGATATTGCTTTTATCGTGATCCCAAGTTTCGTCGTTTAACCCGTTATCGCTATAACAGTGTTCCGGTTGATAACGGTGGCCGTTATTTCTATTTAAAATGTGATGGTCAAACATGGTCGGCTACAGGCCGTCCAGTCCATACCGCGTTAGATGAATACGCTTGTCACCATGGCATGGGTTATAGTCGTTTTAAAGTACGTAAAAATGCCATCGCCTCCCAAGTAACTAGCTTTATTCCTTTGGATACCAAGGCGGAAGTGCATCAACTCGAATTGAGCAATACCAGTGACAGCGCTAAAACCGTTGACCTTTTTTCATTCATTGAATGGTGTTTATGGAATGCTGAAGATGATGGTGCTAATTTTCAACGTAACTTGTCCACTGGCGAAGTCGAAGTGGAAGACAGTACTATTTACCATAAAACCGAATATCGTGAACGTCGTAATCACTATGCTTTTTATTCGGTTAACCAGCCAATTGATGGCTTCGAAACTGACCGTGAAACCTTTTTAGGTCCTTATCGTGGTTTTGAAAATCCTATCGCGGTTGAGCGTGGTCAAACCGCAAACTCCGTCGCTCGTGGTTGGTCTCCTATTGCTTCTCACCATATTAAATGCGAACTAGCACCGGGTGAAACTAAGACTTTTGTATTTGTCTTAGGTTATTGCGAAGTTGATCCACAAGACAAATGGCAAGCGCCTAATGTGATCAATAAAACCGCAGCTAAGACCTTACAAAGCCAATTTGATAGCAGCGAAAAAGTGGCTGCAGAACTCGAAAAACTGCGCCTCTACTGGCAAAAGTTATTAGGTAAATTTACCGTTAAATCACCGGACGAGCGTTTTAACCGCGCGCTTAACATCTGGAATCAATACCAGAATATGGTGACCTTTAACTTGTCACGCAGCGCCTCGTTTTATGAATCAGGCATTGGTCGTGGTATGGGTTTCAGAGACTCGAATCAAGATACTATCGGTTTTGCCCACATGGTGCCGGAAAAAGTCAAGGAGCGTATTTTAGACCTTTCAGCCACGCAAAAATCTGACGGTTCGGCTTACCATCAATACCAACCTTTAACCAAAAAAGGCAATGCCAATATCGGTGGTAACTTTAATGATGATCCTATGTGGATGGTGCTTTCAACGGCCAATTACATTAAAGAAACCGGTGATTACAGTATTCTCGATGAGATGGTTATTTATGATGAACAAGAAACGGCGACTCACAACCATTTTGATCATCTAGAACGCGCGTTTAATCACGTTGTTAATAACCTTGGCCCTCATGGATTACCTTTAATCGGCCGTGCGGATTGGAACGACTGTTTGAATTTAAACTGTTTTTCTGAAGATCCTAATGAGTCTTACCAGACCACTCAACGTGGTGCATCAGACGTAGCCGAATCAGTGATGATTGCTGGACAGTTTGTACTCTACGGCCAAGAATTTGTAGAAATTTGTCAACGTACTGGCAAACACGAGTTGGCAGCACAGTGTCAAAAACATGTAGAAACCATGCGTCAAACCGTAGAACAACATGGTTGGGATGGTGAGTGGTATTTACGTGCCTATGATGCTAGGGGCCTCAAAATTGGTAGTAAAGATAACGATGAAGGCAAAATCTTTATCGAGTCTCAAGGCTTTTGCGCCATGGCAGAAATTGGTAAAGACAAAGGCCTAAATTTACACGCCATGAACGCGGTAGAAAAGCATCTAGCCACCGACTTTGGCATTATGCTTAACCAACCTGCCTTTACTCGTTACAGCAAGTACATGGGTGAAATCAGCTCTTATCCGCCAGGCTACAAAGAAAATGCCGGTATTTTCTGTCATAACAACCCTTGGATCACCATTGCCGAAGCGATGTTAGGCAGAGGCGAAAAAGCTTTTGAATATTACAGCAAAATTACCCCAGCGTTTTTACAGGATGTGCAGACTCTGCACAAAACCGAGCCTTACGTTTATAGCCAAATGATAGCTGGTAAAGACTCAGCCAACCCTGGTGAGGCCAAAAACTCGTGGCTAACTGGTACGGCAGCCTGGAACTATTACGCAGCCACGCAGTACATACTAGGCATACGTCCTGACTACGATGGTTTGCTGATCGATCCATGTATTTTGCCAAGCTGGAAGTCGGTTTCTATTACTCGGGAGTTTAGAGGTGCCAATTACCAAATTGAACTGCGCAATCCATCCGGACTAAGTAAAGGCAAAGTGCAGCTAAGTATTGATGGGGTTAAAATAGCCGGTAACTTGATCGAAGCAAAACATTATGCTGGTAAACACCATATTGTGGCCGAGATCATCGCCTGAATAATGTTGTAACAACAGGAGAGTTAACATGGCGAAATTAAACAGTTCAAACCTTGTGATGGGCTTGCTACTCATGTTTTGCTGTTTGGGGGCCTATGCTGATGCAAAGTCCCCTGCTCTAACAAGCTTTGATCGCAGTAAACTCAGTCAGCCTCAATCACTAATTCGAGTCAGTGGCAATAAACTGCTAGATGAGTCAGGTAAGCAGGTGATATTACGAGGAGTGAATATTGCTGACCCTGCCAAAATATTTAAACAGCAGCAATGGTCATTGAGTTTATTCACTGAGCTAAAAGCTTGGGGAGTTAATGTAATACGCTTGCCAGTGCATCCATCAGCTTGGCGCACAGCAGATAAAGATAACTATTTAGCCCTCTTGGATGAAGCTGTGAGCTGGGCTAACAGTCTGAGTTTGTATCTCATCATCGACTGGCATTCCATTGGTTATCTGCCTAGCAATACCTACCAAGACAAGATGTATGACACCACTTTAGAAGAAACTAAAGAGTTTTGGCATATTATTGCCCAGCGTTATAAAAATGTTCCCACTATCGCGGTTTACGAATTGTTTAATGAGCCTACAGATTTAGGTCAAAAAGCCGGTAAAGCTAATTGGCTAGACTGGAAAAATGTCAACGAACAATTGATTGATATCATTTATGCACAAGATAAGAATGTTATTCCATTAGTGGCGGGATTTAACTGGGCTTATGATCTACGCCCTATCGCTGAGCATCCCATCGAAAGAGCTGGCATAGCTTATACATCACATCCATACCCACAAAAAACCTCACAAGACTTGAACAGTAACAAAGATAACAATTTTACACTTTGGCAACGTGATTGGGGTTTTGCAGCCAGTGATTATCCTGTCATAGTTACCGAGTTAGGTTGGGTGCAAGCTGATGGGTACGGCGCTCATATACCCGTGAAAAATGACGGCAGTTATGGTCCACAAATCGTGGAGTTTATGGAGCAGCGCAATATTTCGTGGGTGGTATGGGTGTTTGATCCTAACTGGTCACCGACTATGATCAGCGATTGGCAATTTACCCCCACTGAGCAAGGTGCCTTTTTTAAACAGCAACTGTTAAAGCTAAACAACTAACTGCTTGTAATGTACTAATTGATTTTAGATAAGAAAGTTCGAGAACACAGCGCCTGAAGTATTACCATCTGGCGCTTTTTTTTGCTTAAAAATGAGGTGCTGGACCAGTACTGGCTCTGAGCTTTAGTTCAAAAGGTAAAAATTGTCTGCCAGGTGGAACATGATTTCCACGCAATTGCTCAAGCAATAAATTGATACATGCAGTACCAATTTCTTTTAAGGGTTGGTGTACTGTGCTCAAAGCGGGTGTCACATATTCAGCGTAATGAATATCATCAAAACCCATCACAGAGACATCTTCGGGGATCAAAAAGCCCTGCTTTTTCAGCAACTTCATCACCCCAATGGCCATTTCGTCATTGAAACAAAAAATTGCGGTTGGTCGTTTACGTAATAACAATAACTTTTCGGCGCAGTTCACACCCGAATCCACTGTGTAAGTACCAGCAATTTGCAAATCTGGATCAAGCACTAAACCAGCTTCTTCAAGTGCTGCAAAATACCCTTGCAGACGCTCATTTGAACTGGGAATATCATCAGGTCCGGTAATCGCTGCAATACGTTTATGGCCTTGTGCAACTAAATAGTCTACAGCGGCTTTTGCCGCAGCGACATTATCAACCGCAACTTGTACAATTTCATCGTTACCCATGTTTTCATTTGCATTTACCATAGGTGGAATTTGTCCACTTAATGGCAAAGTGGGATCGATTCTAAATGGCATACGTGAGCAAAATAATAACACCCCGTCAGCTTGCCCAGATGTCACTAAATCGGCATAGTGGCGTTCCCGTTCAACTAAACCTTGAGTATCGCCTAACAATATCGAGTAACCGGCACTTTGTGCACCTTGTTCAATTGCACGTATAATACCGGCATTTACAGGATTGGTAATATCAGGAATGATGGCAACAATATTGCCACTTTTACGGGTACGCAAACTGGCACCGATGCGATTAGGGCGATACCCCATTTCATCAATGATCTTTTTAACCTTATTTAAGGTCTTTTTCGATACCAATTCTGGTGAGCTTAGTACTCTGGATACCGTCGCAGGCGACACCTTTGCTAGGGTTGCGATATCTTTAATGCCAACTGTTGCCACAAACATTGCTCTGCATATTTATACTTAAACATAGATTAACATGTAAATCGTTTTCAGCTAACTAAATGCTTAAATTTATTGATTTTTTGTTAATTAAATTGAAGTATTTTTGTTTTTATTTTAGTTTGCAGTTTTCACTACCAAAACCAGCGTTTTATAGCAAGTTTATATAAAAACGTAAATCGACTACAAAATTTAAAGAAAAACGTTTTCTAAACTATTTCCAGAGACACAGATTAGAACAACTAACTCTACTCTTCATCATTCGAGTGCATGTTTACTCAGGTGCCCCAGTCACTTTAGTAGTATCCATATATAACCTCATTCATTGGATGCAACAGTGCAATTCTAATGATAAGGGGTATCTGCTTAAATATTGGCTTTACCTCTAACTCTGAACACATAAAATTTTCTAATTTATGAAATAAAATTAGCGTGTTTTTAAATTAAATTAATTATTTGTCTTACAAAGCCTTCAATGGTTTCGTTTAATTGGCTATGATGTACGACCAATATGCTCCAATCAAATTGGATACATACTTACTCTTAACTTTCAGCATTATTACTGAGTACGCAACATGTCTTTGCCAAACGAACTAAAAGGTCTGCAATTACAAATAATCAAAAGTGACCGTTTGTATTTAAAGGTAGCGGAACAGTTAAATAAGTTGATTGACGATGGGGCGATCAAACCCGGTCAGCGTTTTCCCTCAGAGCGTGAGTTAGCCGAACAATTAGGCGTCAGCCGCCCTACTATTCGAGAAGCGATGATTGCTCTTGAGCTTTCTGGCGTCATAGAAATACGCACAGGTTCTGGGATCTACGTTACTAAACAACCACGTAAACGTGAGCCAGAACTGAATGATAAGGGAGTGGGCCCTTTTGAAATATTGGAAATTCGTTACATCATAGAATCCGAAGCCTGTGCTCTAGCCGCGGCGAGAATTACTAATGAACAGATTGAGGAATTACGCAAAGTCGTCGATGAAATGGAAGAAGAGGAAAAGAAGCCTGACGCTTCAGAAAAAGCCGACCAAAAATTCCATTCGATTATTGCTCAAGCCTGCCAAAACAGTGCCATAGCATCGGTGGTAGAATGGCTGTGGGACTTACGTAATGAATCACAATTGAGTACCGCCTTTTTACAACGTATTCGTGAAGAAGGGGTGCATCCTTCCATAAGCGAACATCGCAAAATTTTACAAGCCTTAGAACAACGTAACCCTGAAAAAGCCCGCACCGCCATGAAGATCCACATTGAAAATGCCACCACTAACGCAGCGGCCCATTTCAACAAATAAAAAAGGCTAATATTATTAGCCTTTTAGCAGTGAATAAAAGTTAAGGCAGCTTAGTTACTGGCGATTAACAAAATTACCCACTGTATGTATTACTCCGCGTAACTCTGCTAAACCTTTTAAACGACCAACATAGCTATAACCCGGTTTAACCCCTGGTTGATTCAATTCATCTTCGAGCAAATGACCGTGATCTGGGCGCATTGGTATAGACAAATAAGGTTTACCATCTGCCTCTTGGCTGCGTCGTTTTTCTTCGCTTAACAAAGCCTCCACCAAGCCAACCATATCGTTATCACCGGCTAAGTGATCTGACTCATAAAACGAACCATCAGCTTCACGGATAACATTTCGTAAATGTACAAAATAGATTCGCGAGCCAAAGTCTCTGGCCATTTGCACTAAGTTATTATCGCCTCTGGCACCATAAGAGCCTGCGCACATGGTTAAACCATTGGCGGGACTTGGGCAAGCATCAAGCAGCGCTTGCGCGTCAGAAGCGGTTGAAACAACACGCGGTAAACCAAACAGCGAAAAAGGCGGATCATCCGGGTGAATACACATCTTGGCACCCGCAGCTTCAGCATCGGGAATAATGGCTTGTAAAAACAAAAACAGATTTTGCCTAAATCCTTCCGTACCTAATTCGATAAACTGCTGAATAGCTGCACGAATACTATCGCGGGTATAAGAGCCCTCACCGCCCGGCAAACCCGCGATGATATTTTTTTCAAGCTCTTGACGTTCTAGCTCATTCATCTTTGAAAAACGCTCAAGGGCTTTTTCTTTAACCATGGGCTCATAGCTTTCTTCTGCACCTTTACGCTCCAACATGTACATGTCATAGGCGGCAAAGTCTGTCATTTCAAAACGTAGTGCATGGCTGTTATTAGGTAGGCGATACATTAAGTTTGTACGGGTCCAATCGACCACCGGCATAAAGTTATAACAAATGGTGTAAACGCCACAAGCAGCCGCATTTTTTACTGATTCTTTATAGTTTTCGATCAGCTGTAAATAGTTGCCAGTGCGGGTTTTGATATCATTATGTACCGGAATACTTTCGATTACCGTCCACTGCAAACCTGCATCTTCGATTAACTTTTTATGTTTGCTAATTGCTTCTATCGTCCAAACGTCGCCGGTTTTAACTTCATGTAATGAAGTAACAATCCCTGTCGCGCCAGCCTGGCGGATTTTTTGTAGACTTATTGAATCACTTGGTCCAAACCAACGCCACGTCTCAATCATTTAACTTCGCCTCTGCTTTTAAATACAAAAAAGATAAATATTTCTACTGAATTGCTGTGTAAAACTATGCATCAATATATTGGTAATACCACATTACCAATATAACATGTAAATACATTAACTTTAAATAGTAAATGTATTACGAATAATCGCAGCAAACATCCCATTTGATAAGTTATCGATAGAGGTCATAAACTAATATGACGATATCTTTTTGGCCTTTGTACGTACTTCCAGCGGCCAAATACTAAGAGCTAATAACATTAGCTCTTAGTGATAAAATCAAAAAAACGGTCGATGACTTTTAATTAAGGCACCCTATTTCATTACATACGATATTGTAAACCAACAAAATATCTGGCACCTGAATATTCAATTCTATTATAGAAGTCATGGGCCACACGTTGCTCTACATAAGGTTCGTTGGTTAAGTTGATCGCCTGAAACTTCACTTTGAAGTTTTTATTGATCTCATAGGCCAAATCCAAATCAACCGATGCCGTGTCATCCACTATACGATTAGATTGCGCCAAACTTGCACCAAAGGGTTTGAGATATTCCGAACGGAATTTGTAAGACAAACGAGCGGAAAAATCATCGTTCTCCCAATAAACTTGACTACTAAAGTTGTGTTTACTTAAACCTGCAATTGTACTCGGCATGATTTGGGCACGGACTTCTGGGCTGATGTCAGCTGCAGCTTCTGGTGTTTCAAAATCAGAATCAGCATAGTTGTAGTTAATCGATACACCCAAACCATCAAAAGGCGCAGGTAAAGTAGTAAAACGATGTAGCGCGCTCAGCTCATATCCCACAATAGATGAGCTATCGTCTACTATGGTTGGACGCCCCTGCACTTCTACGTTGTAGCTTTGCCCATCAACCACTACATCTTCTTTATCTACCGCTGATTCAAAGGCGGCATTAAAGGTTTTGTAATACACCGCGGCCGACAACATAGTGTCAGTATTTATAAAATAGCTTAGGTTTAGATCGTAGTTATTGGATTCTAAGGCTTCTAGATAGGGATTACCGCTGGCAGTGACGTTGCCATCCAGTGCCGCAGCTACTGTGGTGAACTCTTCATCCGCGGTGACTGAGCCAATATTCCGTGCAGCACCAAAAAACCACATATCAGGACGGGATAAACCCGCATAGGCGGCAAAACGTAATTGCAGTTCATCACTGATACCTAAACTTAGGTTAACACTCGGCAGTAGATTACTGTAATCGTTGGTTAAAGTGCTCATTTCAACCGAACCTGGCTTAGTTTCAAAACTAATAAAACCATTGGGATCACTTAAAACGGAATAAGACGTGCGCACACCTTGAGATTCAACGTCTGTTTGTACATAACGCACACCAACGTTGCCATCGAGTGGCATATCGCCCCATTCGGTTGAAAACTCTGCCATTGCATAAACTGAAGTGACATCTTCGGTTAAACGTACGTCTCCTGCAGATGGTGTAGTAGGATCAACACTCAGGTCATCGCTGCCTACTAAAGTGTTGTAGCCACAACGAGTATCATAGGTAGCCCATGAATTCACAGGAGAATTGGCATCATCACCAAAATCACTTTGCGGCCAAGGAATCGAGCAATTACTCGCAACCGAAGCTAGCTTTGATGCTCTATCACCAGAAGGGGTTGCTAGGGCTTTATTTTCTTCTTCAAAGTTATCGTGTTTATGGCTAGAAAAAGCCAATCCACCATTAAGATTGGTGAAAAACTTACCGTCTAAGGCATAGTCCAAGTCTAAGCGGTAACTGCCGATAGTATCTTTAATATCAAAACGGTAATAACGCGCCTCACTGTCGGCAT
Organism: Paraglaciecola hydrolytica; assembly: GCF_001565895.1. Lineage (GTDB taxonomy): Bacteria > Pseudomonadota > Gammaproteobacteria > Enterobacterales > Alteromonadaceae > Paraglaciecola > Paraglaciecola hydrolytica. Next base: position 200,488 of record NZ_LSNE01000002.1, on the reverse strand, counting down.
TAAAATAGGCCAAATCTTGAATGTCTGATTTCCAGTCAATTGCACTTCCCGCTGGATCATTAAAATTCGTATACACAGCGCTGATATCAGGAAAATCCTGACCATCAGAATTAACCCAATCGTAGTACGTTCTTTGCCCTCTGAAACGCGAATATTCACGAGTTTGATAGCGCTCCGTGCCTGAGTAAGCGGCATCAAATTCAACCCTAAATTCTGACGTCGCTTGCCAGTCAATATTTAAACCTAGACCTTTATAATCTTCTTCACGAACACGATATTCGCCATACGAACTAATGCGTGACTCTCCAGTGATTGTTTCAGGTGCACCTTCTTCATTGGTGGTCCAGTTAGCTAAACGGCGACGACCGTCGTCCCACAATAAATCGTGACGATCTTCAAAGTAATAACGGTTTGACCATTGGCCGTCTAAGTTAATATCGAGATCCTGATTTGGTTGCCATTGGATAGCGCCAATCACTGCATCACGTTTCTCTTTAGATTCCATTTGGCGATAATAAAACGAGTTAGAAATAAAGTAATAATCGCCGTTTTCTGCATTACCTCCATTAGCCGCCGCACGTTGATCGCTAAAGCTACAATCATTACCACCATCAACCGCATAGTTCGAATTACAGTTGCGCATTGTTGAGCTGGTATTGTAACTTTCTTCCGGTGACGAGATATTCGCGCCTGCATAACCCAAAGCAAAACCAAATTTTCCGCCATTATCTAACTCAAATGAATTGGTATATGAGGTAGACGTGCGCACACCTATGCCATTATCGTCCTCAAACTTACTTTGATAAGGATTGTAATTACCTTTTATTTCAGCCGAAAAACGCTCCTTGCCATAATCAACGGGTTTGATGGTTTTTAAATCGATTAAACCCGACACACCACCTTCAAGTAAGTCAGCTTTTTGCGCTTTGTAGACTACGACACCATTAACCAATTCAGATGGAAACTGACTGAAAGCCACTGAACGGTTACCACTACCAGAGGAAATAGCCCGACCATTCACCGTGGCAAAACCCAAAAATGGTCCTAAGCCGCGAATAGAAATCTCACTAGCATTACCCTTAAATCTGTCACCGGTCACACCGGTAATACGCTCTAGGGTTTCGGCCACTGATAAATCAGGTAAAGCACCAATGTCAGCAGACGACAAAGCGTCAACTATGGTGGCAGCATTGCGTTTTTCAGAAATGGCATTACGGTAAGATTCTGCAATCCCGCGTACTTCTATGACTTCAGCCTCAGAATCAACTGCATCTTGGGCAACAGCTAAAGTTGAAGTGATAGACATTGCTGCCAATACCGCGGCAGTCAATATTTTAAAGCGCGGACGATGTGATGAATGTGACATAAGTGATCTATTTTGATTTAAACGATACATCTAGTTTCTCCAAATATTGTTGTAAACAAGGTGTTGAATTGTTTTTATGTTTTTAACAATCTGCTCAGCGGCGGATAATCTAGATCGTGATAATTTAAGTCAAGCGGCCTTACCAATAATGACTAATAAACGCTCATTATTAATAATAAAGTTTAAATATGAACATTTGCTAAATTAGGCCCAGTTACTATTTAAGTTAAAACTACTGAATAAAATTCTGGCAAAAAATGTTCAACAACTAGCAAGTTTACAAATTTAAAATAAAGATTAAATTATTCAAAGAAGATATTAAACACAATGATTACAACAACTTACATACATCCCACCTCAGCAATTGCTGCATAACCAGTAAATGCAACAAAAGCAATTTAGCTAGCAACATTAAGCTTAAACTTACTTTACAATCATCATAACTAATGAGAAATGACGACTTCAACTTGTTAGCTTTTTGTAAATTCACAATAGACAGTAAATATTATCACGATAGAATGCGCACATTGGTAATGCCAATTAGCAAGCTAATGATTAAGCTATTTTTAAGTTTAAACCTAAGTAATACTCAGATTTTGGAGATGTAGGATGCCAGTGCAAATGCGAGCGAAACAAAAATTAATGTTATGTGGACTAGGTCTGATGTTGAGCAACGGTTGTAGTACACAAGTTCAGGATACCAACGTGACAGTTGGCAGTGTGCAGGCCATCAGCCAAGCATTAAACCTCGAGCATAAACTTGTACCTTATCAAGCCCCCACTACCTCAGAGCTTGTTCTTTCAAGTGAGTTTAATTTACCGGCGATTACCCAAGTCGCTAATCACGTTGCCGACTGGCAATTGGCTCAATTTGATATCCGTTCAAACCAAATGCGTACTGAAATGCGCCCTAGTGGTTTACCCAGTGGATGGATGTACGCCACACTTATGGTGGGTTTATGGCATTGGGCTGAATCCAGTGATTCGGCGGCATTTCGCCAAGCGACACTTAATTTGGCACAACTCAATGATTATCAATTAGGGCCACGAGCCACTCATGCAGATGATCAAGCGATCGGTGATGTATACATCAGCCTGTATGAAAAGTTTGGCAATGAAAGACGTATACAAGCTACCCAAACGATGTTGACACAACAAATACAAACTCCCAGTCAACACAGCCTTGAATTTACCGATACCGACAAAGACACCCATGAGTTTGCCCTGCGCACCTTTGTTGATCCAAATTGCACTGTGCGCTGGTGTTGGGCTGACGCCGTATTTATGGCGCCGCCGGTTTTTGCCCATTTAGCCAAAACCACAGGTGATCCGGCTTATTTGGACTACATGGATAAAGAGTTTTGGCAAATGACCGACTATTTATTTGATAAAAACTATCAACTTTATCTGCGTGACAGTCGCTATTTTGAACGTAAAGATGAAGCCGGTTTACCGATTTTTTGGGGACGTGGTAATGGCTGGATCTTGGCTGGTTTAGCACGAACTATCAATTATTTACCGGATAGTTTTGCCAACAAACCACAATATACCGAACTGTTTAGCTCAATATCAGCCGCGCTACTTAAATATCAAAAAACGGATGGGAGCTGGCCTTCTTCCTTATTAGAAAACAGCGATGAACAACATCCAGAAACCAGTGCAACGGCTTTGATTGCTTATGGTTTAGCCTGGGGTATTAATCATGGCTTGCTTGAGCGAGATAAATACTTAGCACCACTCACTCGTGCTTGGCAGTCGATCGTCGCCAATGTGCACCCCGATGGTAAAGTAGGTTATGTACAGCAAGTGGCATTTGCGCCAGGTAGCGCCACGTACGATGATACTCAACTCTATGGCAGTGGCGCCTTATTACTGGCCGCCGCCGAGATCAAGTTATTATTAGCATCTGAGCAATAGTGTTTCGATATGCTAAAACTTAATACCTTATTGAATAGGCCACTGGCAGTTTGCTGTGCAGTGAGTCTATTTGCCACGCTATGTTATGCCGAGCCACCACCACTCACACACAATGAACCACTGCGTACCACCCGCTTGCTCTTGTTAACTCAAGAGCAACTTGCCAGCAGCAAAATGTCACTCTCTGACAATGTGGGATATCAAAGCGCCGTGAATGACATTTACCGTATGGCTGATGCGGCCGTGCAAAACGAGCTCATCAGCGTTACCCAAAATACTCCCCATGCGGTCAGTGGCAATCCCCATGACTACTTTAGTGTTGGCCCCTATTGGTGGCCTGATCCAAGTAAAAAAGATGGTTTACCTTGGATCAATAAAGATGGCCAAGCTAATCCACTGTTCCGCGGTAGCAACTCAGATACTCGACTGTTTCAACAACTGCTTCACTCAGTACAGGTTTTATCCTTAGCCTATTATTTTAGTGAGCAAGAGGTTTATGCCGCTAAAGCCATCGCCATGTTGCAAACCTGGTTTATTGCAGAAAAAACGAAAATGAATCCTCACCTTAACTACGCCCAAAGTATTCCTGGCCGCACTCATGGCCGTGGCATTGGCATTATCGACTGGCGAGGCTTGCCCCATTTACTAGATAGCCTGACCTTATTACACAGCCAACAAACAGCAGAATTTCAACAAGCCATGGATGAATGGTTAAGCATCTTTCTCGGCTGGTTAATTGAGAGTAAAAATGGCCAAGACGAAGCTGCTATGCATAATAACCATGGCACTTATTATGATGTGATTATCACAAGCTTAGCCCTATATTTGGATATGGATGAAGTAGCTCAAGGGGTGATTAAACAAACGCAACAACGTATCCTCAGCCAGTTAGCCTTAGATGGCGCACAACAGCATGAACTCGCACGTACCAAACCCTTTCATTATTCGGTGTTTAATTTGCTCGCTTTTAGCCAAATGGCCAGACTGGCAGAAAAAACCAAGTTGAATTTATGGAACTATCCCACGGTGCAAGATCAACGTATATATCAGGCTTATCAATTTATTCAAAAAAACCAAGACAACAAAAGTTTGTGGCCGGGTAAACAAGAACAGCAATTGCCATTGGATAAACTGGTTGGTGTTGCCATGATAATGAATCAACAACTTAAAAAAGATGAATTTTTACACACTTTGCTGATGTTTGATCAAACCACCCTGCAACAAGCTCAACAATGTGCGTTATTGTTTAATTTTTCATTAGCTTTTCACCCACAAAGTAGTGACAAGCCCGAACTGTGTCTCTACTGAGGAGCGTTATTTTATGTTAACGAATACGAGGTTTACACGCTCTGCAGCTATAACATGTTGTTTGTTACTTAGCTTGATGAGTCGCTCGGCAAGCAGTGCAATACAAAACGCCGATTTACCCTTGCTGTTGTCAGACAAAAAAGTTCAGGCACAAAACTATCTGCCAGATTTTTCCTATGCGGGTTATGCTAATGGGGAACGTCAACCTGATACCAGCGCCTTTCAAGTTATTAATGTTATTGACCATGGCATATTTGCCGATGATGAATTAGATGACAGCCAAGCGCTAATTGCCCTACTTGCAGAACTAAAAACACAAAATACTCCTGTCGTCCTGCAGTTTAACTCTGGTCGATACATCATTAGTTCCATCATTTTTATTGAGCGTAGCAATATTGTGCTGCGTGGTGCAGGCAGCGGTGATAGCGGCACCGAATTCTATTTTCCACGGCCATTGATCTATACCCAGCCCACAGAAGAACTCGCCGAACTGCGTGAATACTTGGTTAAACTGAATAAGGTGCAAAAAGAAAAAGCCAATAATATTTTACTGCCTTACACCGAATGGTCTTGGTCAGGTGGTTTTTTTTGGACCAAGGTACCAGCACAACGAGTTAAAAGTTATCTCGAAGAATATGATCAAACTATTGAAGCACTGAGCAAAGCCACTCAAGGCAAACAAGGGGCTTTTGAGTTACAAGTTAAAGACAGCAGTCAACTTAAGCGTGGTCAGATTGTTGAGATCCAGTGGCATAACATTCATGGTAAAGATGGCCCCTTACTCAAGGAGTTATACCATGACAAAGTCACTAATATTGGTTCACATCACTGGCAATTTACTAATTTAGCGCTAGCCCGTCAGCAAGTGGAGATCACGGCTATTAACGGTAACAAGATCAACATCAAGACCCCCTTATTACACAATATCAGTACCGATGGTTCAGTTAGTCTGGTGCCATGGCAGCATTTAAAAGACGTGGGCTTTGAACATATGCGATTTAATTTCGCCTTTGCCAGTTACATTGCTCACCATGTTGAACAAGGAGCCAACGGTATCTATCTCACTCGGGTGTATAACAGTTGGATAGATGATGTACAAATCACCAACGCCGACAGCGGCATCTTGACCGAAGAAATTGCCAATGTCAGCATCAAAAATGTGCTGACCAATGGTGAAAAACTCGCCCATTATTCGGTGCAAATCGGCGGGGTGCATAATGTATTGGTTGAGGGCTTAAAAGTACTAAACCCAGTGGTGCACTCTTTGAGCTTTAATACCTTTTCAAGCCGCAATGTTTATTTAAATTGTGAAATAGCCCAACACCCCTCTTTGGATCAACACAGTGGTGTGAATCAGCAAAACCTGTTTGACAATATTCGAGTCTTTGCCACCTTAAAAGACGGTGCGTCTTCTTATCCCTTATTTGCTGGAGGAGGCGCTAAATACTGGAAACCATCTCACGGTGCCTACAATACATTATGGAATATTCAGATCACGTTTTCGAATGGTCATGAACGCCAACAACCAGTGCTACTAAACGGTATGACAGACGGCCCTTTGGCTCGACTAGTGGGGATCACTGCAAATTTACCTATTGATATTGAATATGGCCCAGCAGCTTACATCGAAGGTCTCAATACGACGTTTCCTAAAGTCCCTTCGTTATATCATTATCAACTCAATAAACGCTTACAACATTGAGTCAACTCCCATAAGAAAACTCGTTTAAGCTCAGGGTAACCGCACTGTTGCCCTGATTATATTTTGTTGTATCTATTGCTTTACACTAGTTCTAAACACCACAATAACGACCTTGTTAACTTAGCCAACAAGCTCCTTCCATGTTTGGATTGCATCCCGTTTTCATCACTGTAGTTTTATTGCTTATTAGCAATGTTTTTATGACCTTTGCTTGGTATGCACATTTGCGAGACTTAAGTCATAAACCTTGGATAGTGGCGGCATTAGTGAGTTGGGGTATTGCGTTATTAGAGTATTTATTTCAAGTGCCGGCCAATCGTATCGGCTTTACCGTGCTTAATCTTGGTCAGCTAAAAGTTCTGCAAGAAGTGATCACCCTCACTGTCTTTGTGCCTTTTGCTTTGATTTATATGAAAGAGCCTTTTCGCTTAGATTTTGTCTGGGCCGGATTGTGTTTATTAGGCGCCGTATTTTTTATTTTTAGGCCACAAGTGATGAGTGCTCTAGGATTTTAAGGTTTAGCGTTTTAACAAGTTTATGTTGGCTAGCAGCTGGGTATTGGCTTTGCTTTGATACCAATCATTTACCACCAACTCTAACTCTGTGACTGGCAGCTTGCCAAAATAAGTGTTTCGATTAGCCTGCAAAAATGCGCCTAAGGCACCAGGCTGTTGCAAACTACTACGAAACCTTGCAACAGTGCTATGAGCAGTAATCAAGGTATAACGTTTATCCATGCTATGGAGCAAATTACTGGCGCCAACTTGCGTCCGTAACTCGGCACGAAGAGCCACCAACGAGTCGTCGGTCACATAACCACATACCATGACGCCACTATCCGCCAAGGTTATCCCTTTAAATTCAATATTAAAAGCCGGTGTTTTGCGCACAATATTTTGAATTAAGTCCACATACTTGGCTTGGTCTGCCGCCGACAATTGATAATCAGGCTGGCAGGATAACACTGACATCACAGTGACGTGCAGGTCGCTTAAGGGATAATAATATTGCTCCGGTTCACGTTGTTGCATTTGCTGCAAAAATGCATAGATTGACTCACTCACCGGCGATTTAATCCGCGCCAATAAGGTGATACCCCGACGTGTATCCGTTTTGCCACTTAAAAATGGATCGAGGCTGATTTGATTGTCGCTGATAAGCGGCCAAGCTCTTTGCCACATGTCTTGATAGACACTGATCATAGGGGTGTTTGTGTGCTTAGACCTAATGGGCAGCAAAGTTCCCGACTCAACCACAACAACAGAATGGGGTTCTCAGCAAACACTTAGCTGACATTATCTTGCTCACCCAGAAAATAACAGGCATCTAACAAAGTTGGTCTAGTACAAAGCAACACCTTATCTAAACCTGCCTTAGCTTGTAACTCGACACTTAAATAAAGCATTAAGTGGCAATGCATACCCACAGTTTCATGGCGATAACATGCCCACATGGCCTGAGGTTTATGTGCCCCAATAAAAATATCAGTTAAAACTTGTTTGAGCTCAGCCAGTCTTTGCTCCGCTAACATGGCATCACCTAAATCGATTTTATAACAGGACAAGCTCATTACTCCTCAGGGATTGAGCAGTTTTTGCCAGTAGGCCACATCAACCCACTGACCAAACTTACAACCTACTTGTTTAAAATGCGCCACTTTTTCCATGCCAAAACTCTCGTGTAAAGCAATACTGGCCGGGTTTGGCAAGGCAATACCAGCCATTACTGCATTCACATTTCTGGCGACAAGCTCCTTAAATAAGCAATTATATAACCGCCTACCTATACCTTGCCTAGTAGCGGTTTGAGCCACATAAACTGTTACTTCAACCGAATGCCTATAAGCACTGCGTTCTTTCCATTTAGAGGCATATGCATAACCCACAACAACTGAGTCCTGTTCTGCTACCAACCATGGCAGCTCATTCTTTTGTGTAGTTTTGAAACGTTGCGCCATGTCCCCTGCACTCACCTTCAGTTCTTCAAAAGTGATCACCGTATGCTCAATAAAATAATTATAAATAGAGGTGATAGCCTCAGCATCACCGTGCCGCACGGGTCTGATTAGTGTCATTTTGTTTCTTTTATCTCTTGGTGGCGAATAATTAAAGATATTTTTCCATCAGCTAGCACCACAATATGTGCAGACCACAGTAGGTGAAAATAGTAAGTAGAATTGAGGTTCTAAACATTGTTTTTAGCTTGTTGAATAATATTGGCCAATTCAGGTTTAATGGGCAGGCGTTTAAACGGGCTGATATTACTGCCACCCGTATTACCTGCTGGCACAAAACCCAGCATAGTTTTGGTTAAAGCGCCAAAGATCCTAAACATTTGCCCCATTACTTCAGCTAAGCGTTTTTGTCTGAAGCCCCATAACAACATCAAATAATGCACCTTAACATGATGATAAGTGGACTCTTGGCCTAGTACATGAGCATTCTCTAAATGACTAAACTCAGCATTAAGCTCACCCTTATTGCGACTTTCATTGGCTAGGGCAATTTCATGTTGCACAAATGGACTTATTTTTTGGGTGAAGCTAGACATGGAATTGTCCTTAACTAATTTTATTGATAGCTTGTGCCTTTGTGTTTCAACCATCCGTGGACATGTCGATTATTCGGATCCCTATGGGTCCAATGAATTACCCCACCTTTTGTATTCCACTCATATTCGCCATAAAATTCAACAACATCACTTATCTCAAGATTGCTTATCTTGGCAGCAAGATCAATGTTGTGAGCAATAAGTATTGTCTGCCCCGTGCCTAATCGCAGCAAAAACCGTTGATGACGACTGCCTTGATTGTCATCAGCCAACAGTTTAATAACACTGCCAGCGCCTTTAACTTGTATGTTACTTTTATGATGTTTAAAGGCATCTTGGAGCACTCTATCATTGGCCAGGACTGAGCCCAACGAGACATATAAGATCATCAATATGCTAGAAAAAAGTTTTTTACAAAGCACAGTTATTTAACCTAAGCTCTATATCAGTCGCTTTTAGCATAGCCTCTAACTCCTTGTGCAGGTTAAATTTATTGCCATTCATGGTGGCAAAACTTGTCAAGGCAAAATGATTTGCTCGTTGTAACACTATTGTTTTTCAAGCTTTTTTATTGCTTAAATTTTTCTTTATCCAAACGTTTGTTCAATCTATTTACTACATCTGCCGCATAGACCTTACAGCCTTTTGGATCAATCAATCCTTCAACTTGCGCAAGGCGCTCGCGCATTTTGCTGGCAGAAGGGTGAGGCGTCATAAGTAACTGGCAGTCCAATGCAGCCAATTTCTTCAAACCTTGCTGATACGCATCTACATAGTCAGAGTGATCACTGAAGTGATAACTATCACTACTCACTGGCGATAAGCTGTCGGCATACACCATAGAGACACAGCGATTATTTTCGCACGACTGCCATTGCCAACTCAGTGCACCATGAGTATGGCCCGGTGTGGCTATGGGGGTAAGTGCAAGACCTCCAAGCTTAACGATTTCACCCGCCTGTATAATTCCATCTACCCGCGTGGCCGGAAAGTCGGCATGCATTCCCGCTTGGGGATCATTGTCAGCCACTGTCCCAGTGCGTAACACAGGTGCAGCCTCAGGTGACGCAAGTAATTTGGCTCCACTGCGTTGTTGTAACTTAGCTAAGCCTGCAACGTGGTCGAAATGTTCATGACTATGCAGTAGCAGTTTTACATCACTAAGTGAAAAACCCAGAGCCTCAATGTTATTGATGATAAGGTCCGCCCCAGCTTCGGTGCCACCATCTATCAATATATGGCCGTCATTACTGGTTATTAGAATGGCGCTTATGCCGCAGGTGCCAACATAATAGGTATTACCAAATACCCGAAAAGCAGGACCCGCTTTGTCCCACTCATCCCAATCGGTACAAACATTCATCCACTCTGCCGATGAGTTGGCTTGGGGTGGAGCCACATCCACCCCGGTGGCACATGCTGTTAACTTAAACACACAACATAGTGCAAGAACACCTCGCACCAAATGAAACCTTTTCCTTGCCATCAACGACCTCAATCATTTGAAACAAACGATATTAACAATAGTGTTCAGGTGTACTAGCTTAACTATCTTTGCCATTAGGCTAGTCACATGCACGTTTAGCTTTTTGTTGGCTTAACGTATTTCCGCCAATCATGTTGTTCTTTAAATCCAAGTACTTCACGGATTTTACGGTTGGAAAAAAGCGCTTCATGTTCGCCCATTTCACGAGTAATTGGCACACCTGGAAAGAAGCGTTCACACAGTTTTTTACTGGGAATGATCGCCCCATTGGTGTCATTTCCGGCATTAAATACTTGATAACCCAGACCGTCAGTTGTTAAACACAGCTCAACAATCTGCCCTAGATCTCGTGCATCTATATAACAAAATGCATTGCGTCGGCGGCCTTCTGGTTGTGCAAAAAACTTAGGGAAGAGTTCAACATATTCATGGGGTTCAATCACATTACCGATGCGCAGCGCATACATATCTATGCCTGAACGACGCTGAAAACTACGGGCAGTTTTTTCATTTACTACCTTCGACAGACCATAACTGTCCATGGGGTCAACATCATAATCCTCTTCTAGTGGTAGAGAGTGAGGATTGGTTTTACCATCAGAAAAACAGATGCCGTAGGTGGTTTCTGACGACGCAATAACCACCTTTTTGATGCCCAGTTTTACCGCCGCCTCAATTACGTTGTAGGTGCCAATGGTATTAACCCTAAAGGTTTCATTATCAGGATTAATTAAAATACGCGATATAGCCGCAAAATGAACCACTGCATCAAATTTAGGTACACCAGTGCCGTGCTCCATCTCATCAAACCAAGCATAGGCACTCATGGCATTAAACATTTGCCCAGAATCCGTAATATCAGCAATGAGATTATCTACCCCAGCACAATCCAAAGGCTGCAAATCGACATTTAATACACGATGTCCCTGCTCAATAAGGTGCTTTATCACATACTTACCTGCCTTGCCGGAACCGCCCGTGAATAATATGCGTTTTGCTGTCATGAATTTCCCCTTAAGCTATAGTCTGTAACTTTCATCAAATAGCTATCTTATTGAAAAATCGATAAATAATCTTAAGCAAATCGTTATGTTAACTCTCTTTTGCCTTTAGCTTTTCACTAGCCTTTATTTGCTAGCCTCTATTTACTAGTTTTTAGATTCTAGTTACTGCTGTTAAGCCAAACGTTGCGCCAAACCACTGCCCCTGACACATTGTTGTTTTAGGCAAATTTGTAAGGCTTGTTGCTGGGCATACAAACTAAAGTGCTGTTTGGCGCGGGTTAAGCCGGTATAGAGTAATTCACGGCTCAGTCCCCTGCCCTTAGATATTTGATTAATCAGTGGCAGACATAAATGCACTGCAGCAAATTCAGAGCCTTGGCTTTTATGAATGGTCATGGCGTACAGGGTATCGTGAGGTGGTATTCGATTAGGTAAAAAACCACGAATGCTGCCATCGGCCATGTTAAACCACACTTTTGTTAAACTCGGTTCTTGTGGGTCGGCCATCACAATACCTATATCGCCATTAAACAGTTTAAGATTGTGATCGTTACGGGTCAGGATCAATGGCCGTCCGGCATAAAAGTCTTGGCTGCGTTGGATCAATCCCTGAGCATTAAGCTCTTGTTCAATAACGTCATTTAACTGAGTGATGCCCCACGCGCCACTGCGCTGAGCACAGAGTACTTGTTGCTGGCCCAAACTAGTGAATGCTGCAGCTAAATCACCTTGTTTAACGGCGCTAAAATAAGCGCGATATCCAAACATCAACTTGAGTATCAGGCTTTGTAACTGCTCATCGATGACTCCTTGACGAGTAAGGGCTTGAGGTACTGTCCATTCAATATCAGCTAAGCTTTGCTGAGTCATTTTTTTAGTTAATAACTGCATGCTTTGTGTTATCTGACCTTGATTGATCAACTGGGCTAACTGGCCAATACCGCTGTCGGCGCTAAAACGATGGCTTTTTTGCAACATCACCAAATTATCTTTTATCTGGCTTTGATAGGCTGTGTGAGGCGCATTGGCATCTTGGCTTATTTGCTGGGCCGACAGTTGTAGCCAGCTGTGTAATTGTTGCTGCATTGGCTCGCTATAGCTGGCTAAGCTCGCCACTTGTTTATCATCGACTAACACGGCGGCACAAATATCTGACAAAACACTGCCCGCTTCAACTGAGGCTAATTGGTCTTTATCACCCAACAATATCACTTGGGCATGAGTAGGTAAGGCAGCAAATAATTTACTCATTAGCGGCAAATCAACCATGGATGCTTCGTCCACCACCAATACATCCAAGTGCAAAGGCTGAGCGCTATTAGCATTAAAATAAGGGCTGAGTGGTTTTGCACCTAATAATCTATGTATGGTTTGGCATTGCTCGGGTAAATCTTGTTGCAACTGGGCAGGTAGTTTTTGCCGTGCGGCGCTAATAGATTCGGTTAGTCTTGCGGCCGCCTTGCCGGTAGGTGCCACCAGCTTAATGTTGAGTACTTTACCTTGCTCGCGGGCTAAACCTTGCAATAAAGCCAACAATTTAGTCACTGTGGTGGTTTTACCTGTGCCCGGCCCGCCGGTGATAAAGCTAATCATCTGGCGTGCAGCGACACATACTGCCACTTTTTGCCAGTCGATACTTTCTGTGCTGTCACCACTAAATAAGCTATTTAACAAGGCAATGGCACTTTGTTGGTCGACGTCTTTTTGCTGGCTTGCTCTGGCCAATATCTGACTTGCCAGCTCACCTTCGTATAACCAATAACGCTGTAAATATAGGCGTGAACCCTCAACCACTATGGGTTTATTGCAGCTTAACTTTGCCTCAGCCAAAGGCAGCTTGATCACTTCCACCAGCGTGGATTGCTGCAAATAAGTCATCAAGCTGGGGTGCTCAACAAACTCAAACCAGGGGGCAAAAGGTTGGTTTAATTCAGTCAGCTCAATACAGCTATGTTGCTCGCCCAAACTGGCACTGAGATAGGCGGCTAATAAACTGATATTCAGTATTGCCGTGTTTTGTTGCTCACCTAATCCATCGGCGATAAATAAGGCAAAAGCTTTGTCCAAAGGGCGGATCAGGCCCTGTGTTTGCAATTGCTCTAATATGCTGGGCAAGGTATTCAAAGGTTGCGCCATGGGCGATTGAGTTACCATAAACTGAGTTGGCCTTCTTCATCATTGTTATTAGCCGAGTCAGAATTCTTGGTCGCTGACGGTGTAGTACTTAATTCTGCTATCTGTTCACCACTGAATAAACTGTCTAAAGCTAGGATAAAAGCTTCATCCGCTAAATAGTGATACACCCCGCTCGCCGCTTCGGTACTGTGCATACCCCGTAAAAACAAATAATAAGCCCCGCCAACATGCTGTTGATACTGGTAATTAGGTAGTTGGTGTTTTAACCAGCGGTGTAAGGCTAAGGTATAAAGAATGGCTTGCAGATGGTAGTCGTGTTCGTGCATGGCACGTTCCAGAGAGGCCAATTGGTAGTCAGCGTAATCGTTGCCCAAATGATTAGATTTATAATCAGCCACATAATATTTACCGTTAAAAGCAAAGGTTAAATCGATAAAACCCTTGAGCATGCCGTTAAGTTGGGCAAATTCATAATGCCTAACATAGTGGGGCATATAGTGATTAATGAGCTGATTAAAGGCCTGAACCTGCACACGTTTAAGTGGCATATAAAATTCCATTTCGACTTTAATTTGCTGCTTATCTAAGTGGGCTAAGGTCAAGATAGGCGCTTGTGCTGTTAGCTTAGAAGAGCCATCAGAGTGAGGATTAAACGGCGTTAGCAATACGTCTCTCAGCCAGTCGTTTAGCAGAGCATGCCACTGCTCATCAATGGCAAACTTCGAACTTTGCTGGGCAATGGCTGGTGCTAAGCTATCGGCTTGGCTAAAGTCGATGTTTTCTAGTACACCATGTAAAAACGAGCCCGCATTGGCGCCTTTTTCAAAGCTAAAAGCACTCATACTGTTATCAGGCAATACACTATCGTCATAGTCCTGTGATGGACGATCTTGTCCTTCATCCATGCCTGGCATAATCACTTCAAGGTGCATTTGTTGTTGGCTTAAGGCCGAATAACTGGTTAATCGCCATTGCCGCTCTATGGGTTTGTCCAAGTGTAAGGCAACTAAATTGGCTGCATCCTTAACCGCATGCAAATTTGACTCGACTGGCAGTGTGGTAATTTCTTCCACTGCTGGCCCATCAAAATAGCTGTAAGCAATATTGGCCTGCTCGCCCAGTTTTATAATTTGCTCGCCAATTTGTTGCTCGCTTACTTTTATACCTGCTGGCAACAATAAAGCACCTAAAGCAGAGCTTAAAAACGCTGATTGGCGGCGTTTATCATCGCTAATATTGTGCCACACCCCAACCGCGCAATAATACTGGGCGCGGGTTAACGCCACGTAGAGTAAACGAATGTCTTCTGCCAATCGTTCCTGTTCAGCCTCAGCCATAAATTTTTCTGAGCCTAAAAAGTCCACCTGCAAGGCCCCTGAGTCACCATGAAATACCGCATCCCGTGCCGATCTGTAACTATTACCAAAGGGCATAAATACCAGCGGATATTGCAAGCCCTTGGAAGCATGTAAGGTACAAATCTGCACTAAATTGGCATCGGTTTCGAGGCGTAATTGCTGATTATCACTACTGTGATCAGGCTCTTGTAAACACTGGCTAAACCAATGCATTAATTGGCCTTGGCCCTGCACCTGCAAACTGCGCTGCTGCAATAATTCCAAGACATGGCGTAAGTCGGTCACCCGGCGTAAACCGTCGGCAAAAACCTTAATGGCTTTTTGCTCCAGCCTAAAATGAATGATCACTTTATTCAGTGCCATCATTAAACCGTGTTTCTGCCAGTCCTGATGCCATTGGTGAAACAAGGCAATAATGTCTTGCCAGTCTTTGTCATTATTAAACAGAGCATCCAACTCACTGGCCTGCATCGCAAAGAGTTCGGTGAGTAAAGCGGTTTTCACTTGCCTGTCATCGCCGGGATGACTTAAGGCACACATTAAACGATAACAATCCAGCGCCGTCTGGCTAGCAAATACGCTTTTACGCACTAAAAACACACTGGCCACGCCCTGCTCGCCTAAGGCATTTTTAAGTAATTGAGCTTCATTGCGATCGCGCACCAGCACACAGCAATCACCGGCTTGCAACACTCTGCCCGCCACAGTACTTTGAGCATGGAGCAGGGTTTGTATTTTTGCCGCACAAATTTGGGCTAAGGCCTGCTGAGCCAGACCTTTAGCAATGGGTTTATCTTCCACAGAGCCTAAGTGCCAAAAATCCAGACTGTGACTGAGTTTACCCTTTAGTTTTAAACCCTCTTCATCTTTACCCGCTTTAACGGGGTGAAATGACAAGCTTTGTTGTTGCTCTGCTGTTTGCTGATTGTTGATGAACAGCGTATTAACCGCTGCAACCAACTGGGGAGTTGAGCGCCAATTGGTATCCAGGGTAAATTGCTGAGCTGGGTCTACCTGCTGTTTTGCCATGATGTAAGTAAAGATATCAGCGCCACGAAAACCATAAATGGCCTGTTTGGGATCGCCAATCATGATCCAGCAAGGCGGCTTGTGAGTTGGCGAATCAGTGGGTTGATTTTCAATGTTTAGATTTACAGAACCTAGATTGACTGCGCCTAGATCTTGCCCATAAATAGCCGAAAAAATACGGTATTGCAGAGGATCCGTATCCTGAAATTCATCAATTAATACGCTGGGATATCGCTCACGTAAGGCACTGGCCAGCAGTCTATTACCACTACTGTGGGTTTGCGGACTGTCATTGTTAGCTGTTAAGGCATTACCTAGCTGGCTGAGTAAGTCGTCGGGTGACAATAACTGTAAACGGCTTTTTTGGCTGCTCAGATTGTGAGCCACTTGTGTCATCGCATCCTGACTAAAGGCCGCTTTTATACCATTAAGGGCTTTTTGCTCTAGCTCGGCGATGCGTTCAAAACGGCCAAAATCCACATCAGGTATGACGGTGCCTTTCTTTTTGCCTTTTTCTATATTAGCTGGGGCATACAAACTCCAACCATCACTCAAGTCAGGTTTTAAAGCATGACTGTGACAAAAAGCCTGCATGGTAGTCAGATTATCTGCCTTGCCTACTTTGCTGCTGCCACTAAAACCCGCTTGTTGAATTTGCTGTGCAAGTTGCTCATCCAGCCACCAGCGTTTCATGCTGGCAACCTCGGTTATATAACGCTGGTGCAGATTAACTGCGCTAGCAATGTCGATATTATGGTAGCTCGTCACCTTTCGATTAAGCAGAGGTTGGATGGCTTGGCGTAGCTGCTCTGGGTTTGACCAGATACCCAACAGCATGGCCTGAATATCCGCTGGCTGAGTCACAATAACACTGCGCCAATAGTCGGCGACAGCCAGTTTTAACCATTCACTTTCATCTAAAATAAACTCTTGCTCATACATGGCGCCACTTTCAAAGGCATGCTCGGTCAAGGCCCGTTGGCAAAAACCATGTATGGTGAAAATCGCCGCTTCGTCCATTTGTTTACTGGCCAAGGCCAAACGCTGAGTCGCCAAGGCCTTGTTTTCAGTTTGTGCATACAAGTCTTGGATAAAGGCTTCGTCACTGCTGCCCCGATAAAAATCTAAATAGGCCGACTGTAAACGCTGGCGAATACGCTCTTTTAATTCAGCGGTAGCCGCATTGGTAAAGGTCACCACCAAGATTTGATCGACGTTAAGTGCAGTACAATTATGGCCAAGCAATTGACGTAAATATAAATTCACTATGGTATAGGTTTTACCCGTACCGGCACTGGCCTCGATTAACGACGCGCCTTGTAAGGGAAAGGTCAGACTATCAAGTGGCTGCATCAGGTATTACTCAAGTCGTACATGGGCTGCATTATCTGTTCACTTAGCTGACAGAGCTCAGCAAACACCCTATTGAGATCCGGGCAAACGCGGCGAATATGGGGCTCGTCATTTTCCGGAAAACTAAACTGACTGTCGGAGCCTGCAAAGGCGGTTAATACCGCGTTTTTGTCCTGACTGTTGATCCACGTCCAGCCTGCTTCAGGATAAAAATTCAGCACTTGTTGTTGCCCTTGAATAAACAGCTGAGTTAATTCGGCTAAGCGACTCAGGGCTTCGCTGGCAGGCAGTTTGGCTAAACGCCAGGTTTTGATTTTTTTACTTTGTCTGTCGATGTAGACAAACACCGCTTCATCTGCACTTTGTGCCGCAGGTTGCGCGCACAAGGCCAACCAAGTCATATACAACTGCAGGCAATCTTTACCACGCAGATGACCCGGTCGCCAAAGAATTAACTTGTTGCCGTAAAGCGAATTTATTTGGCCAACGAGTTTGAGCTCAACACGCTCTGTTGGACTTGTTCCGACACTCAACTCACAAGGAAGTAGCAATTCTATGTTGCATAAACGAGCTTTGTGCTGAGCACATTCCTCACTCACCACGGCGGCTAAGGCCTGACTCTGGTTGGCAATAGTCTGCAAAGCCACATCACCTGAATAACCAATAGGTAATTTACCTTCGGCACGTAATTGTTTGGCAAATTCCTCACATAAGGCTTGGTAAGCAACAGGGTTGTCTCTGGTTTCGCTAAACTCGCTGGCTTGCACTGTCAGCAATTGCGCCATCAAGCGGTCGTTTAATTGGTATTTATCCAGTCCACCAAAGCCAAAGGGCTCTTCATCTACCAGTTCATCCCCTAAACCGGCAAACCGGCATTGCCAGCGCTGCATAAAAAATGCTTTGGCCGGATTCATAAAAAAACCTATCAATTCATCCAGTGCCAGTTCGACTGGCAGGCCATCCAATAACAAGGTGTTGTGCTGAATAGAAAACAAAGTAGGCAAAACATCATGGCTAAAGTTATGTGGCACTATGGCGTGTTGCTGGGAAATAGCCACTTGCAGGGCTTGCTCGTTGTAACTGGGGTAAGACTCAGCGTTTGTAAAATACTGGGAAGAAAACGGCTGCAAAGCATGTTTAGTGGTCAAATGCTGACGTAAGTTTTGACAGCTTATTTTGGGCGCTAACACCAACTCACCACTTAAGGCGTAACCTTGCTCGCAGTATTCAAGCAATTCACTGACTAAAATCGACGGACTGAGTTTGCCACTGTCTTTTTGGTTAATGCCTATATAACTGATATACAAACATTCTCTGGCAGATAACAAGGCTTCCATAAACAAATATCTGTCATCCAAGCGCCGTGAGCGATCCCCGCGTTTGGCTGGCGAAAAACGCATTAAATCAAAACCCACTGGCACACTTTGGCGTGGGTAGTCAGCATCGTTCATCCCCAACAAACACACCATCTTAAAGGGAATGCTGCGCATGGGCATTAATGTACAAAAATTCACATAACCGGCTAAAAACCGCTGGCCTACGCCTTTTTCATTGAGTTGTTGCTCTAATTCGGCGACAAACACGCTTTGTTCTATGGGCTCTATACATTGAGTTTGATGCACACTCATTTGCTCAAGGGCCGAGCGTAATTGACTTAGGTCTTGCAGTTCCTGTTCATCGGCCTCATACAAGCGCTTGATAAAATCTAAGGCATGACTCACTTTAGCGGCAAGATTGGCGCGCTGTTGGCAAAATTCCATGACAGCTAATAACTCTTGGGCGAATAAATAAAATTTACCCAAGGCGATAGTTTGCTGGCCTTCGATGTCGCCGTAAGGCGAGATCTGGCTCTGTTGATAGTTAAACAACTGGCTTCCATCCATGGCATAACCGGCCAATAAACGTTGCAAACCAAACAGCCAGGTATTTTGCCCTTGTTCAGGCAAGCCCCAGCGGGTTTTATCTTTTTGATCCCAGCCCCAGCGTACACCGGCATCAGCCAGCCAATGCTGTAACAAGCTGTATTCTTGCTCATTAATGGCAAACTTACGCATTACTGCTGGCACGGCCAACCAGGTTATGACTTCACTTAAGGTTAGGCGGCTTTGCTCGAGTTTCATTAACTGCACAAAACTGCTTAACAGCGGTGATTCTTCGCTTAAGTTACGGTCTGAAATGCCAAAGGGAATATAAGTTTGGCTAGTAGCGGCACCAAATACGCCCTCAATAAAGGGCGCATAGCTGGCCACATCGGGCATCATCACCACAACGTCACCTGGCTGGTTAGCGGCACTTTGCGCAAACCAAGCTAATAACTGATCGTGTAATACTTCGAGCTCACGCACCCGTGAATGACAGGCATGCAGCTGGATAGAACGATCACTGGGAGAAACTTCAATTTTGGGAAATTCATTACCATTGCTTAATAATTCTTCTGGGGCTAAAGGCTCAAAACTGTGCCTAAACTGCAGATTAAATACCTCAGACTGAATATGCTCCAGCATAGAGCGTGGTTGGGTTTCGACAAAATAATCATGTTGCTGATAATCAAAGGTCAGCAACATATCTTGATAGTCTCTGCCCAGTTTGCCCCACGAGGCTAACAAGGGGTTACCCGATTGCAAATAGTCAGGTTCAAGCGCTTGGCCTTGAGCTTGCACAAGCTGTTTTAAGTTGGCTCTGGCCATGGTTTTGCCATCAACAATATCGCCCCAATAATGCTCGCTGGGGTTAAACCAAAAGATAAACACCTCACGGTGCTCAGCCAAGGCACTGAGTACTTCAAGCTGTTGTTGGGGAATGGCCGATATACCAAAGACATACAAGGGTTTTGCTGCTAAATGCTGATCTTGCTGACGTAGCTGATTTAATAAGTTTTGATGCAAGTTAGCCCGGTGATAAACCGACTCACCTAAGCTTTGGCTGTATTCACATAATGCCCGCCACAATATACCTTGCCAAGGATGTAAAGATTCATCAGGCCCGCTCTTTTTATCAAGGGCAGTATTGTCAAGAGCTGCATTGTTTTCCCATGCTAAGATCCATTCGGGCCGGTAGACTAAATATTGATCGTAAATATCGGCAATTTTATGGGCCAATTGGTACAGCTTTAACATCGGCGCTTGGTTTAGATAGGCATTAATGGCACTAAACTCAGTTTGCCCCAGCATAGTGGGCAGCAAACTCATTAATTTCCAGGTCATATTGGGCTTGGTAAAAGCCGATTGCTCTGGCAGATTATCGATGTGCTGACGGTATAGTTCCCAGATAAAACTTGAGGGTAATGGGAAATCAAGATTGGCCGCTATACCCAGTTTTTCGGCAATTTGGATTTTTAACCACTGAGACATGCCCGGACTTTGGACCAAAATGGTATCAGGGCTAAATAAGCTTGCAGAACTGGCGGAATGGCTACTCAAACAGTCGATTAAACTGTCAGCCAGACTCTCCATTTTATTTGACTGCACCAGATGTAACATGAATTAAAAATTGCCTACGTTTACATCTGGCTAGTTTAACAAAGACTTTGATTTTAAAATTATTTTTTAACGAATATTTATCGAAAATGAAAAATTCCAAATAAAAAAACATCTCTATTTAGCCTTGCATCAATATGTTTGAAATAACCTAAAAAGTGACTTCAATTGCTGACAAAACCAAACAAAGTGTCAATTAACTTTACAAATAAATAAACAAAATCAATAAAAAACCATAAAAAACAACATTATAACTATTGGCACAATAAATGCATAGAAGTTAAAAGGTTCATCAAAATTTAAAAAGGTAGTATCGTGAAAAAAATTATATGCATTGTGAGTTTATTGTTCTCAGGTATAGCAAACGCAAGTCTAATCGGAAGTAACATCGATTGCGCGCAAACGGGTGGAGGCAGCAACTTTTCTTGTAATATTGCAACGTCTACAGTGATTGATCCCGGATCAGAATTTCTAGTAGGTAACTCTTTTAGTTATATATCAATTGACATAAATGACTTTTCAATTGATCTCGATTTTTTACTTAACGGTTCATTAGGATCAACCATTATCGTTTTGAGCGGTTTTGAATCGTCTTTATTCACTTCAATTACGAGTGATAATTTAGTCAATGTATCCGGAATCACTGGATTTGACTTCAGCGATATTTCTTTTGGCACGGATAGTATTACTTTCAATTTGATTGATACAGAGTTTGTAGCAGGTGCCACAGCAAAATTATTATTGAACACAGTTCAAAACGTATCTGAACCAGGGTCTATTGCTTTGTTTGGTTTAGCACTAGCAGGATTTTTTGCATCTCGACGCAAAAAGGCTTAAGTAACCTTATTTTTGGAGCCTCTCGTTTGAGAGGCTTTTTATTTATTCATAGTTAATATTTTGATTTATAAGTAAAAAATAGAGAAAAGCAGAGTAGCTCCCTGATATTAATATTTGTATTCTAAACCCATCATCATCCGTTAAATAATCACCCTCCCCGGTTTTCTCGTTTAAACTTAAAATAGGCTTTAGGCTAGATTTTTGTTTTAGGTTGTCTACGCTTCTTGCTACCATAGCTCTATATCACAGCGAAATTATTGCTCACTTTGTTAACATTTTCTATCTTTTGTGGACACCACCTTAATGAAAGTCATCTCCTTTAACATCAATGGTATTCGCGCGCGTTTACATCAATTACAAGCCCTAATCGATAAACATCAACCTGACATCATTGGTTTACAAGAAATAAAAGTGGATAACCCACATTTTCCTATCGCCGATGTGGAAGCCATGGGTTATCAGGTATATTTTCATGGGCAAAAAGGTCACTACGGCGTGGCCATGTTATGTAAACAGCCTGCGATTGCGGTGCAATATGGTTTTCCGAGCGATGCAGAAGACGCCCAGCGGCGCATGATCATGGTGGATTATCCCCTACCAAATGGTAAAAGCGTGCGCATTCTGAATGGCTATTTTCCGCAAGGAGAAAGTAATACTCACGAAACCAAATACCCCGCCAAACGTAAGTATTATCAAGACTTAATGGGTTATTTAAGCGGCTCACATTCACCAGACGACAATATTATCGTGATGGGAGATGTGAATATTTCCCATACTGATCACGACATCGGCATCGGTGAAGACAGTCGTAAACGTTGGCTAAAAACCGGTAAATGCAGCTTTTTACCCGAAGAGCGTGAATGGCTCAATACCCTAATCAACTGGGGTTTTGTGGATGGTTTTAGGGCGATTAATCCAAACGAAAAAGAAGTCTTTAGTTGGTTTGATTACCGTTCTAAAGGTTTTGATGCTAATCGCGGCCTGCGTATTGATTTAATCTTAGCGTCCAAGGGGTTACACGCCACTTTGGCAGACGCAGGGGTGGATTATGAGTTACGTGGCATCGAAAAACCCTCGGATCACGCGCCAATTTGGTCTGTGTTTAACCTTGTTTAATTGAGTTTTTATACATGACTGATATACAAAGTGCAGCCTGTCTGATCAGTGTGTTGTTATGTTTTTTAATTGGCCAAAAACTGCCCTTTAAACAACTAAGCAAAGACAAACAATCTCAACATCTGGTATTTGCCAGCACCGTCTGCCTGTTTTTATTGTGGATGTTTCAAACTGGCATAGCCGGCAGCCCTACTGTGCATTTTTTATGGTTATCATCTCTGCCTTTAGTATTAGGGTTTAGATGGGCCATTTTTAGCACCTTAATCGCTTTGTTGGCTTTAACCCTACTGGGCGTTGAATCTTATGAGATGCTGGGGGTTAATTTTTTGCTTGGCTGTTTAGCGCCTATCGCTTTGACTTATGCCGTTTACAGCCTGACGTTTCACAAATTGCCCAAAAATGTCTTTGTTTACATTTTTCTCTGCGCCTTTATACCAGGTGCCCTAACAATAGGCCTGAAAATGCTGTTATTAAGTGGCTACTTTTATCTGGATGGTCCTTATAGTTGGCAGCACATTATGGATAATTACTTAATGTTAACCACCCTACTGGCCTTCCCCGAAGCTATGTTTAACGGTATGACCATCACTTTACTTATCATCTACAAACCACAGTGGGTTTATACTTTTCATGATAAACCCTATCTAGATAAAAAGAGCTGAGCTAGGTTGTTTTGCGAATACATGATTAAAAATATCCACTAGATAAAGGTGTCACAACATTTTTAAACTGCAACAACCTTATTTTTGCCGTCGTTTTTAGCTAAATATAGGTTTTGATCAACTCGTTGACCTGCACTTTTGAACGTTTCATCCATAGCCACTTGAATGACTCCCATACTGACAGTTGCTTTAATTTTCTTATTTGTATGTGTTGTTGAGTCAATAGCACTTCGAATACGTTCAGCGATCTCACTTGCTTCTTCAATAATAGTTTGGGGTAACACTATCAAAAATTCTTCACCCCCTAATCGCCCTACACAGTCACTCTTGCGGATTTTTTCAGAAACAATATTCACTATGGATACTATTAACTCATCACCCACATCATGCCCATAGGTATCATTCACAAATTTAAAAAAATCGATATCAATCGAAATTAACGCACAATTACGTTGTAACTTTTTACTCTGCTCCAACACCTCCTGTTTGAATTTCAGAATTGCTCTTCGATTTGCAACACCTGTCAACTCATCTTTTAGGGCAAGGGTACGGAAACGCTGCTTATGGACGGTTTGCTTGTAAGCTAATATCCCCATAGAAATTAACAGAACTATTACAAATACTAAGGAAAAAAGTTGCCAAAATACTTTTGCGTCAGCCTCGGCTAATAATCGTTCTTTTACCTCATTAAGCTCCCGAAGCTTTATTATTTCTTTTCCTCGTTGCTCTAAATCAAACGTCAGTCGCTGCGAAAGCAACTTACTGTTTGCGATGTCCGGCAAACGTTTTTCAGATAGATCCAATAATTCCCTTAGCGCCTCAGCCTCAAGTACCGAATCATTTAATTTTACCGCTAACATATTTTTAATTTGCACAAATCGTTCAATGCGATTGACCGACCAATTATCCTTATCCAAATGGTCAAGCAACTTATAATATTTTTCAGCTTGCAGAATATCCCCTGTAGCAAGTGCCCATTCGGTCTCGGTCAGTAACAGCATTGATTTCTTCCGCTCATCTGACAATTGCAGAGTTCGAACTTGATCCAGTAATAGTTGGGCACTATCAACATCACCAGACTTAATATGCAGTTGAGCTATTTTCAATAAAACATAAGATTGTCCATTGTCATCTTCGTATCGCAAGACCATGTCTTTTATATTTTGGTACAGCTCCAGCGCTTGCTCTGATTGTCCAGCGAGTTCATAAACTTCTGCTAAATCATTGGTCGCCATGTACCACTCTTGTTCGTTAAATACTTTCAGTTCAACAATTGCTCTTTCCATTTGCTCAATCGCTAATGAGAAATTTTTAAGCTCTGCATGAATAAGCGCAATATCTCTCAGAGCAAGTGCCTTTTGATAGTCATTACCGGATAATTCAAACAATTTGTAAGCCTGAGTAGTCGTTTCTACAGCATTTTCATACTGTCTTTGTTGCATATATATTCGGCTAAGAATGAGGTTTGCTAGTGCTCGTTCTTCTATCAATGCCGGCACATTATCTGTGTGGATTAATACTGAATTAAGTGCTTCGAGTGCTTGATTAGAGTCACCATTTAGGTGGGTAATAAAAGCCTCACAAATTTGCAGTTCGAATTTAAGCTTCTCAGAATGAGCAGCCAACACTGCGGCATAAGCTTGTTGCAAATAGGATTTAAACAAAGACAACTCAAGGTCTGTGTGGGGCGAAGCAAACCAACATTTTAGAACCTGCACTTGGACATTATCCAAAACATCAGCGTAAGGCATCCCTCTCTCAAGCTCTAAAAACAATGCCTCGTATTCTGGGCTTGTAAGATAGCCACTGTGGACTTGCTCAATGACATCAGTAACAGTTTTTCCACTAACCCCTATAGAAATAAAAAACATAAACATCGAACTTAGTAACAACTTCAGCATGTATTCTCTTCTAGCTAGTCATTGGGAAAGGATTTGAGACATTTTATTGAAGCACTCCCACTAATGCTTACTACTCAAAATCAGTCGCGATTATACTCAGGTTTAATTTCAATTCGATAGATAAGTTCAATCATAACTTCGGTAACTTTTTACTCTGCTGGTTACACTAAAAGTCAAGGCGCTCAGTCCTTGTCTAGACTACGCATCTCCGAACTATATGACATTTTTTTCTGAACATTCAGTAATTTGCAGTATAAGATTTGAAATATATGCTCTATTTGAAAAATACGTCCAAGCTCAATTAAATATTGATGCGTTATTTAAGTTACAGTGTCAGAAGTTAAACCGTGTATTGAGTTTAAAAACGGAGTCTACGCATGCCTAAATCCACTATCAGTCAATTACACAGACTGCTTATTATTAGCATAACTAGCAGTCTGTTAGCCTGTTCAAGCCCAGAACAATCAAATGAATTTGTCGGTTATGTGGAAGCAGAGTTGTTGTATATCGCCGCACCTCAATCTGGTTGGATTACCGACAGTCCAGTGCAGGCCGGAGAAAAAATAGCAGCAGGCCAAGTGCTATTTCAGTTAGAGCAATTACAGCAAGAAGCTCAAGTAAAAGAAGCACAAGCACGCCTTGCTCAGGCCAAAGCTCAAGAACGTAATAGTTTAACCGGTGCCAGACAGGAAGAACTAGACGAACTGACAGCCCAACAACGCGCGGCTCAGGTGGCGGTAGATTTGGCGAAAAGTGAACAAGCTCGTTGGAATAAAATAGTTGCTCAAGGCTTGGCACCAGAAGCAACTGCCACTAAGGTTAACGCCGATTACGCCAGCAGTGTAGCCAAGTTACATAGTATTAATGCCAGTATTGAAGTCGCTAGACTTGGTGCTAGACAAGAGTTAATTAACAGCGCCGATGCAGCCCAGCATGCGGCACAAGCGGTAGTAGAGCAAGCCAACTGGCAGTTAGCTCAGCGCCAAACCAAAAGTACGGTTAGCGGGCAGATTGAAGAGGTATTTTATCGCTCTGGGGAATTTGTCGCCGCGGGCAAACCCGTCGTGGCAATTTTACCTAAGCATGCTTTAGTGGTGCGCTTTTTTGTGGCAGAGGCGCAATTAAGTCAGTTCTCTGTTGGACAAACCATTCAGATCACTGCTGATGGTATTGATGGTCCTATCGCTGCGACACTTTTTCATATCAACCGAACTGCCGAATTTACCCCGCCGGTAATTTACGACCAGCAAACACGGCAAAAACTGCTGTTTATGCTCGAAGCACGTTTAAAAAATAATGACGATGACTCGAGCCAACTTCGTCCGGGTTTGCCCGTTACAGTGCAGCTTTAATGACTGAGTTAGCCATTGATGTGCAAGGTTTAGTCAAACGCTTTGGTGACAAAGTGGCGGTCAACGGTGTTGATCTGCAACTACCCAAAGGCGAAGTATGGGGATTTTTAGGGCCAAATGGTTCGGGTAAAACCACCACCATTCGCATGATCTGCGGTTTACTTAAAATCGATAAAGGCAGTGGCCAATGCCTTGGTTTTAATGTACTCACACAAGCAGAACAAATTCGCCGTTTGACAGGTTACATGACCCAGAAGTTTTCCTTTTGGAATGATTTGACCATTCACGAAAACCTCGATTTTGTGGCTCGTTTATATCAACTCCCGGGGCGCAAAGCCTACGTGCAACAAACCTTAGAAAAATTAGGTCTGCACCATCGCCAAAAACAACTGGCAGGAGAACTTTCTGGTGGCTGGAAACAGCGTTTAGCCCTTGCCGCCGTGACCATGCACCAGCCTAAATTACTCTTGCTAGACGAACCGACAGCAGGGGTTGATCCCCAAGCCCGTCGTGATTTTTGGGATGAGATTCATCACTTATCAAGCCAAGGATTGACAGTTTTGGTTTCCACCCATTACATGGACGAAGCTGAGCGCTGTGACAAAATCGTCTATTTGGCCAATGGTGAGTTGATCACCCAAGGCACTGTGCCAGACATCATCCATAACGCCAAACTCTTTACCTATCGAGCTCAAGGTGAAGGTGTGCGTTTAATCACTGAAAAACTGCGAGCTCACGAGGCCATCGCTCATGCCTCTTATTTTGGAGCAGCCTTACATGTCAGTGGCTATCATAAAGCTGAGCTACTACAGGCAATCCAGCAGGTCGCGCCCGACGTTGACTGGCAAGCCGTCGAACCCAGTCTCGAAGATGTCTTTATCGCACTGATGGATAAAGCCGGTCAGGATAAACGGAGTTATCAATGAGCTTACTACCAACAGGATTGATGGCTAGCCTTGCACGTTTACTGGCCATCGCTAATAAAGAGCTAATCCAAATGCGTCGCGACCGTATGACCTTTGCCATGATGCTGGGGATCCCCATGATGCAACTGGTGTTATTTGGCTACGCGATCAATACCGACCCCAAACAACTTCCCACCGCAGTGGTGGCAGAAGAACAAAGTCCCATTATCAGAACCTTGTTAAATGGTCTACAAAACTCGGGTTATTACCACCTTAAATATAACTTACAAGACCCAGCTGCAGCCGATACATTACTGGCCAAGGGCGATGTATCTTTTGTAGTGACCTTTCCAAGTGGTTTTACTCGTCGTCTGATTAAGGGAGAGCGTCCGCAATTATTAATAGAAGCTGATGCGAGCGATCCTTCAGCATCATCCAACGCCATCAGCCGCGCGCAAACCATTATCGACAGCGCCTTAACCCATGAATTAAAAGGTCCATTGGCAGACTTAAATCCCGGTTTATCGCCAGTCGAACTGATCATTCACCGACGCTACAATCCGCAAGGTTTAACCCAATATAATATTGTTCCCGGTCTACTTGGAGTAATAATTACCATGACTATGGTGATGATCACCGGCATGGCCATGACCCGCGAAGTAGAGCAAGGCACTATCGAAAACCTATTAGCCATGCCAGCCAAACCTCTTGAGGTGATGCTTGGCAAAATAATGCCTTACGTGGGTGTGGGCGCAGTGCAAACCGCAGTGATATTATTGGCCGCTTATTATTTATTTGCAGTGCCCTTTGCCGGATCATTAACCTTACTGCTGGCCTCCGTAGGCTTGTTTATTATTGCTAACCTAGCCCTAGGTTTTACGTTTTCAACCTTGGCAAAATCCCAGATGCAGGCCATGCAGTTAACCTTCTTTTTCTTTTTACCTTCCTTATTACTATCGGGTTTTATGTTTCCATTTCGTGGTATGCCAATTTGGGCTCAGTGGCTAGGAGAAGTATTACCCCTAACGCATTTTTTGCGCATAGTTCGAGGAGTCATGTTAAAAAATGCTGATTTTTATACTGTGGCGCAAGAATTGTTAGCTATTGTGCTTTTTACCCTTGCCGTTGGTCTGCTAGCAATCTTGCGTTATAAACGTACCTTAGATTAATTGTTTAGCCCTGCATCTGTCGTTAAATATGACAAACTACCAAGCAATAGCTAATTATCTAAGTCAGCCTGCTAACTTTTTAGCTTAAATCTAAAACTTAAATGGCAATTCTGCTCGTTTGTCTTTCAAATCGTACCGAGTACCTTATAATGACCCCACCACTTATTTATCAGTAAGCAAATGGACCAAAATAAAGAACTAAAAAAAGCAGGATTAAAAATCACCCTGCCACGTTTGAAGATACTGGAAATCCTTCAAGAACCCGCCAATCAACACATCAGTGCTGAAGATGTGTATAAATTATTAATCGAACATGGTGAAGAAATCGGCCTTGCCACGGTATATCGAGTGCTTAACCAATTTGATGATGCTGGGATCTTAAACCGCCACCACTTTGAAGGCGGTAAATCAGTTTTTGAAATTAGTCATAAAAAACATCACGACCATTTAGTGTGTTTAAAGTGCGGTAAAGTGATTGAGTTTGAAGACGAAGTGATAGAAAGACGTCAAGACGAAGTCGCTAAGCGCCACAATATTAAACTCACCCACCACAGCTTGTATCTCTACGGCGAATGTTTAACAGAGTGTGACGAAGACTAGGTTTTATTATGCTGCGCAGCGATGAATTATCGCTACGCGACAGGGCCTGCGCTTCACTTACTTAACGCTTCGCGACCAAGATTATGTGCAGCGCACACCGTTAATCATTGTCGGCGAAGCCGATGCTTTTGATTTTCCTCTCGACTCCAACTTACCCAATTTCATTAGTGCCTTGTCAAATGTCCAGACAGGGACGTCTGGACAAGGCGTGTAGTGCATAGGGACGCAGACTCACACCGGTTTGATCAACAAGGTGCTGATAAAATTGGAGCAGTAAGTTGGTTGGAGAGTGGGCCTTTTTATGAAATATGTCCCTATATTTCACCCTTCGGGCCATCCTTCGGATGTTCAAATTCATTCCAGATGAATTTGTGGTTACTTTTTGCGGCTTTAGGGACAAAGTGACTGGCGTGTCAGGGACGACATGTCATACCCGCATGCGACCAACATGGATGTTGGAAGGTAGAATAACGCAGGGAGCAGTTATCGAGATTGCGGTAAGCGACAGCGCATGCTGTGTCGCGAAGCGATGCATTGTAAGTGCAACGCATACTCAGTCGCGCAGCAATAACCGTTACCAACTCAAATCATCGGGTATTTGATAATCGGCATACCAATCGTCTTGTTCACTGCTGGCTTTGTCTTCTTTGCTAAGATTATCCACTCGATAAACGACCAATTGCGAGTCGCGTTCTGCAATCTTATCGGCCACTGGCATAGGTACTAACTCATAACCTTGTTCATATTTCACAATGGCGAGTTTGCCTTGTGAAATATCTTTCTGTGTCGCCGCATTAACATACATACGTTTGATCAAAGTGCCATCAGTAAAGTTACAGACAATGTCTCCCTTACCTCGTGGCTGTTTATTCACTTCGATCAACTGCTTTATCTGGGCGACAACCGCTTTTTTCTCCGCTTCAATTTTAGTTTGCTGGTTAAGCTCACGATCTTTATTTTTTTTAGCTTCAATTGCAGCGGCAGCGGCCTCTTTGGCCTCGTTGGTTTCTACCACTTTATGTCGTTGCTGTTCTTTAGCTTGTTTATGTTTTTGTTGCTTAACTTGTTTAACCTTTTTTTTATCGGTTAAACCAGCTTTAAGGAGTTGTTCTTGAAGTGATAGGGCCATATTAAGAAAACCATTTGATACACCCATCATCCTTGAAACCGCACGTTTGTTGGCGGCATTCATTCGCCCCAATCACTTAATGAACTAAGCTCTTGGGTCTCATTCTTCTGCCGCCGCCGTGCAATTCCAATGATTTTGAGTATTAATACTAAAAAGCTCGGTGAGGATATCACCGAGCACTTATTTTTTGTGGCAGCTTAAGTCGTTTTTTTACGTTTGTCTTCGGCTTTCCACTTTTTACCGTCATACCAAGAAGACCAGCCAGTAGCCTTGCCTTCAGCGTTTTCAGTCATCACGTACTGCTGCTTTGTTTTGCGGCTAAAACGCACCAAAGTTGCATTACCATCTGGATCTTTAGCTGGCGCATCGGCTAGATAGTAAAATTTCTCCGACAGCCTGTCTCTGAAACGCGCTAACTCTTTAACCAAAGGCGCTCTGGTTTCCCTTGATTTAGGAAAATTATGCGCCGCTAAAAACACCCCAGCAGCCCCGTCACGTAAAACAAAGTGAGCATCAGACTTTTCACATGCCAACTCAGGCAAATCAACCGGATCTTCTTTAGGTGGCGCAGCTTCGCCATTTCTTAGCAACTTACGGGTGTTTTTACATTCATCGCTACTACAGCCAAAATATTTACCAAACCGGCCGTTTTTAAGCTCCATGTTAGCGCCACATTTATCGCATTCTAACAAGGGGCCTTCATAACCTTTTAACTTAAAGGTACCGTTTTCAACATACACGCCTTCACAGGTTGGAGTATTACCACACACATGCAATTTGCGATTTTCATCGACCAAATAACTGTCCATGGCAGTACCACACACACCGCAGCGGCGTTTAGCACGGAGTAATTCTGTCTCTAACTCGTCTTCATCTTCAACTTTTATCGCATCGTCGCCAGCCACCAAATTCATGGTACCTGTGCATTTTTCTTTGGGTGGTAAATTGTAACCTGAACAACCTAAAAACACCCCAGTACTTGCCGTTCTGACATTCATTGGGCGTGCACAAACTTTACACTCAATTTCAGTAGGAACCGCTTGATTCAAACGCATACCGCCTTCTTCAGCCGGTTTTTCAGCGAGTACTAATTTTTCTTCAAATTCACTGTAAAACTCATCTAATACGCCCTTCCACGATGCTTTACCGTTAGCGATATCATCCAGTTGCTGTTCCATTTTGGCGGTGAAGTCATAGGAGATCAGATCGTCAAAATTTTCCATCAATCGATCGTTAACGATTTCGCCCATTTTTTCAGCATAAAAACGTTTACTATCGAGTCGTACATAACCTCTATCTTGAATTGTCGAGATAATACTGGCGTAAGTAGATGGACGGCCAATACCACGTTTTTCAAGCTCTTTAACCAATGAGGCTTCGTTAAAACGTGCCACCGGTTTAGTAAAGTGTTGTTTAGGATCAAGTTGTTTTAACTTAAGTACTTCGCCTTCTTTAACATCAGGCAGCATTAAGTCTTCTTCACCTTTTTTACGTGCTTGATTTTGCACACGAGTCCAGCCATCAAATTTCAAAACTCGGCCTTTAGCGGTTAATTCGTAGTTTTTGGCTTCTACTCGTATGGTACTGGCATCGTATTGCGCGTTAACCATCTGACAGGCTACAAACTGACGCCAGATCAAATCATATAAACGCTGGGCGTCACGCTCCATTTCAGTTAAGGATTCGGCTTTAACGGCTACGCTTGATGGACGAATGGCTTCATGAGCCTCTTGCGCGCCTTCTTTGCTGCCATAGGTAAGCGCTTGATTCGGTAGATATTTCGCACCAAAATTGTCCGTGATGTATGCACGGCAAGTTTCAACTGCTTCAGCACTAAGATTGGTTGAATCGGTACGCATATAGGTAATATGCCCAGCTTCGTACAAACGCTGCGCCATCATCATGGTTTTTTTCACGCCAAAACCTAAACGAGTACTTGCAGCTTGTTGCAAAGTAGAGGTAATAAACGGCGCAGATGGCTTGCTTTGAGTTGGTTTTGACTCACGACTAACCACCGTATAACTGGCATTTTGCAGTGCATTTTGCGCAGTTTCAGCTTGGGTTTTATTCAGTGGTTTGAAATTGTCATTTTTATATTTAACCACCTGCATACGCAGATCGTTTTGTTTCGCGGTTAATAAATCAGCGTGTAAGTCCCAAAACTCTTCTGGCACAAAGGCTTTGATTTCACGCTCACGCTCTACCACCAAACGCACAGCCACCGATTGTACTCGGCCTGCAGATAGACCACGGGCAACTTTTTTCCACAATAGTGGGGATACCATAAATCCCACTACGCGGTCTAAAAAACGCCTAGCTTGCTGGGCATTTACTCGTTCAATGTTGACTTTACCTGGATGAGAAAACGCATCCTGAATCGCATTTTTAGTGATCTCGTTAAATACCACTCGCTGAAAGTCTTTTGTCGGATCGTTGATGATTTCTTGTAAGTGCCAAGCGATCGCTTCTCCTTCTCTATCCAAATCCGTTGCGAGATAGATAGTGTCAGCATTTTTGGCTAATTTTTTCAAATCATTAACCACTTTTTCCTTACCCGTCATGACCTCGTAATGGGCATGCCAATTATCTTTGGGATCAACACCCATGCGATCAACTAATTTTTGATATTCGTAGTGACGTAAATACTCATTGCGTTTTTTTTCTGATAACGTTTTTAACGCACTTGCTGGTTTTTTAGGCGCTACTTTACCTAAAGCCTTAGTTGGGAGGTCTCGAACGTGACCGACACTGGATGTCACAATAAAATTATTGCCGAGATATTTATTAATTGTTTTTGCCTTTGCCGGAGACTCGACAATGACTAGAGACTTTGCCATATATTGGTATTAACCTTTTGATTTTTTTAGGTTTTCAATCAAAAAACAAACCTATTACGTAGTTTGTCGTTGAAATTTGCTTTTTAACATATATCGACAAAGTGAATAGAAAACAAGTTCTTCTTCATACTTATCCTAAATTCTTTTTTTTCCATCGACTCAAGCAGCGAAATAATGCAGGCACAAAGTTGGCAGCATCAACAAAAGCAGTATAATGCCCAGCCATTCGCGCCTATCACTTATTATTGCCCCTGTTACTTAGGCGACTCAAACATAATAATGTCGGTTAAAAACACGTGTTTTAGACCTACATGCACAACAAAAAAGAGGTTTTAATGAAACAGTTTGAAGTCAATTTTGATGGTTTAGTCGGCCCTACTCACAATTATGCAGGTTTGTCTTATGGAAACGTGGCTTCGTTAAATAATGCGAGTGCATCTAGCAGCCCTAAACAGGCAGCTAAGCAGGGATTAAAAAAAATGAAGGCCTTGGCTGACCTTGGCATGATTCAAGGCGTGCTGGCACCGCAGGAGCGACCTGACGTGTATGCATTGCGGCGTTTAGGTTTTTCTGGCAGCGATAGCGAAGTATTAAATAAAGCCGCCAAACAAGCACCGGCAATTTTTCAGGCATGTTGTTCGGCATCCAGTATGTGGACAGCCAATGCCGCCACGGTTTCACCCAGCGCTGATACACAAGATGGAAAAGTGCATTTCACACCGGCCAATTTAACCAATAAATTTCATCGCTCCTTAGAGCCGCAAGTGACTGGCAATATCCTTAAAGCCATTTTTAAGGATCAAAAACATTTTGCTCATCACCAACATTTACCCGACAACGAACATTTTGGGGACGAAGGTGCTGCCAACCATACTCGTTTATGTTCAGCCTATGGTGAGGCAGGTGTCGAGATTTTTGTTTATGGTCGCCACGCTTTTGATAACAGCAAACCTGCACCAACTAAGTTTCCAGCACGCCAAACGTTTGAAGCCAGCCAAGCGGTGGCTCGTTTGCATGGCTTAAATGACGACAAAGTTGTGTATATATTGCAAAATCCACAAGTCATTGATCAGGGTGTATTCCACAACGACGTGATCTCAGTGGGTAATCAGAATGTACTGTTTTACCATGATCAGGCTTTCCATCAAACTGAGCAGGCATTGTCTGAGATAAAACGTAAGTTTGGGGATAAAGAGCTACATTTTATTCGAGTCGACAGCCAAGATGTTAGTGTACAAGACGCCATAAAAAGCTATTTATTTAATACCCAAATAATTACCTTACCTAATGGCAATATGGCGATCATTGCGCCTTCAGAATGTGAAGAAAATCCAGCCGTTGCAGCTTATCTTAAGAAATTAGTGAGTTTGAATACGCCCATCAAGGAAGTGAAATTTTTCGACGTAAAACAGAGTATGCGCAATGGCGGTGGTCCGGCTTGTTTGCGTTTACGCGTGGCAATGACCGAGCAGGAATGCGCCGCCATTAATCAAAGTACTTTGATGAACGATGCTTTGTTTGAACGCTTAAACAACTGGGTAGATACACACTACCGTGACCAGTTATTGATTGACGATTTACGTGATCCTCAACTATTACTTGAATCACGCACTGCTTTAGATGAATTAACTCAATTGCTTAAGCTCGGTTCGGTTTATCCGTTTCAGTTAATTTAGATTCGACCAAAAAAAAGCCCAGAACAGAGTCTGGGCTTGATTTATTAGAGAGTATTACTACAGGTTCGGTTTGCACCATCGTCAAAGAGATTACCCGGATTATTTGGATCTTCAACCATATTAACGCCAGAACCAAATGGGTTGGTATTAGGTGGAGTAGTTTCTATTTCTAAATCACTGGTAGCGGCCGCTAATCTGTAATATTGACTCGCTTGTGATTCACTTCCCGCCACCGGCGTACTCACTGTAATCTTAATCACACCCCATGCTGCGTATGTTTTCGCGTAACGTAATTCAATTAATGCCTGACCATTATCATCGGTAGTCACGTTACCATCAATTGACACTATATTACCTGGGGTAAGTTCATTGTCACCGTTGGTATCTTCATTAGGATCCTCAATTGCGTCGTCGTCTTTATCCTCATTGGAACAACCTATTGTAGTCTCCGGAACCCAATACTCGAATGCGTTGGGGTCTGGATATGCTCGCCAATAACCTTTATAAAATGCAGGTTTGATTAATTGATAATTTGCATCACCAAGCTGAGCCTGAGGATCTAAAAACTCATTGGATTTAACCGGAGTACCAGTAACCGTCAAATTAATATTTTTAACCGGATTTGAATTAGCATCGGTGACAAATACGGTAAAGGTTTTCAGATAAGAGGTTTCATCTGGGATCTGAATCGAATTACCTGTACCTATTGAGATGAATTGTGCTCGGCCATTGACCGTAATTTTGGTACTGGCGGCAATTGATGACTCAACTTCAGTAGCGGTAATCGTTACACCATTTTCGGTAGTCACCGCAGATGAGGTATAAACTGTAGAAGCAATACCATTGCTATCAGTAACAGAGGTTGCAGGTGAGATTCGGCCACCACTTACATCATTAGCGCTAAAGTTAACGGTTTTACCTTTTACTAAATTGCCTTGTGGATTTCTGATCACAGCCGTTATAGTGCTCTTTTGCCCATTTGGCCCAATCGCATTTGGACTCGCAGAAATAATGATATTGTCAACATCTGTGGCGATAAACTCCACTACTTGACGAGTGTTGACTATATTGCCGTTAGCATCTACCCCTTGCGCAGAAATAGTCGCTTGGCCTGCATTATTAGAACTAATACTCACACTCACCTGACCATTGGCATCTGTGACACCATTGGCACTCGTCAAGGTTCCTCTGGTGGTATTAAAACTTACATTTCCACCGACAAAAGCGTTGCCATCTTTTGACCAATCTAAAACCAGTGTCGCCAACTCTCCCAAAGGAATATCCTTGGTAGGTACAGCACTAAATTCAAATTTATCTTCCTGAATACTGATATTTTGTGTCCCTACAGCATTAAGCGCTGAAGCAGAAATAACATCAACTCCAGAATTATTTGCATTATAAATAACCGATACCTGGCCTGTTTCATCAGTAGTAGGATTGGCATTACTAAAGGTATTCGCGTTTTGCGAAGTTAAACTCAGGCTTTGGTTAGGTATGCCATTACCATCAGAATCTGCTAATAAGATAGTCACTTCAGCAGAACCACCAACCACCACAGAGGGATCGGAGTTTAATATCACCTGCGTACCCACAACCTGGATGTTTAAGTTTTGGGTCAAAGTGCCTGCACTGGCAGTTACTTTGATGGTGCGATTTCTGGGCTTGTTTTGGGTGGTTAATAAGGCTCTTGCTGTACCGTCAGGACCGGTAATACCCTGAGTTATCTGAATGGTAGCATCATCTCCAACCGCCGCTGAAAAAGACACAGGAACACCTGAAACAAGAATACTTTGGGTATTTTTGACTAAAGCGATAAGTTCAATTTCATCTGAACCACTCGAGGCTAATTGAAAAGAACTAGCAAAAAAGTCTAAAGAAGCTGGTTGTTCATTTTGCTCGGTTATGCCAGCAGAATTATAAGTAATGGTCTTGGATTCACCACTACTTATAGTTGCTACTATTTCACCGGCTCCTGAATTCTCCGCTACCGTTAAACCAATAGTTGCAATACCTGTGGTACCTGTTGTTGCTGTACCAGAATCATTTGTAAAGTTTGCTAATCCCGTCGGAGCAAAGGTAAAAGTCACCAATATGTCGTTAAGATCATTACCATTAGCATCTTTTACTACTGCCGTTAATGTCAGTGGGTTTTCACTGCTTAATTCTTTTGACGCTGTACCACTGGCATCAGTTAAGGATAAAACGATGCTACGTTCGGTTGTAGTTTCAGTACCACCGCCAGTTCCGCCCCCAGTTGTAGGCTCTCGCTCAAGGCCGCCACCACTTCCGCCACCACAAGCCACTAAGCTCGAAAGAAGCAAACACCCAATCAGAGTTTTCAAACGTAACATCATATAAAATCCTTGCACACATAATGGTTAAGTGACGTTGCTGTACACTTTATTAGTTCAGCTTAATCAACAATCTTGTTAGTCTATGCTAAACGGTCAAACTAGATCGTATTCAATACTAATAATAAATTCAGGAATGTTATGACAACCGCCAATCTCACTCCCCACAAAAAACTCGGTCTAACCGCTCGCATCTTTATCGGCATGGCTATCGGAATCGCCATAGGAACCTTGTTGCAATTGTTATCTGATGATAGCGGAGATTTTTCGTTTAGTGTATTTAACACCGAGTTTTCTACGTATGCCTTTTTAGTAGAGGGTATATTTACCATACTAGGAACCCTGTTTATCAAAGCACTAAAAATGCTAGTTGTGCCTTTGGTATTTGTGTCTTTGGTTTGTGGTACCGCCAATCTTTCTGATCCCTCTAAACTCGGGCGTTTAGGTGGCAAAGCTGTCGGTTTATATATAGGTACAACGGCAATAGCCATCAGTTTAGCGATAGTTTTTGCGCTAATCGTACAACCTGGCAGTGGTATTGATCTCGCCTCTGATAGTACCTATACCGCCAAACAAGCGCCCTCTTTAGCACAAGTTATCATTGATATGATGCCATCCAATCCGGTGGATGCAATGGCTCAGGGAAACATGTTACAAATCATTGTATTTGCAGCATTTTTTGGTATTGCGTTGGCAATGGTAAAGGGTGAATCAGGTTCTCGTCTGCGTACGTTTTTTGATGATTTAAATGAAGTGATCATGCGTATCGTTACTATCGTAATGAACCTAGCACCTTATGGCGTATTTGCCTTAATGGCGAAGCTAGCAGCCACCACTGATATCGAAGTATTTCAGGGTTTAACTAAGTACTTTTTCTTAGTATTGTTTGTTTTATTTATACACGCCTTAGTTACCTACCCAATAATATTAAAATTATTTAGCGGCCTTAACCCGATCACCTTACTGAAAAAAATGCGTGATACCGCCATTTTTGCCTTTAGTACGGCCAGTAGCAGCGCAACTCTTCCAGTAACGATTGAGACAGCGAACAAAAAACTCGGTGTTAAAAACTCTGTTGCTTCTTTTACTCTTTCCTTAGGCTCAACGGTTAATATGGATGGCACGGCTATTATGCAAGGTGTCGCCACGGTATTTATCGCTCAGGTGTACAATGTTGATTTAAGTGTTACTGACTTTTTGATGGTCATACTCACCGCCACACTCGCGTCAATCGGCACAGCAGGCGTACCCGGTGTCGGTTTATTGATGCTAGCCATGGTGTTGCAACAAGTTAACTTACCCGTCGAAGGTATTGCTCTAATTATCGGTGTAGATCGTTTGCTGGATATGACCCGCACAGCCGTTAATGTTACCGGCGATTGTGTGGTGTCTTGTATCGTGGCAAAAAGTGAAAATGAAATAGATCTTGCGGTTTATAACAATCCGAATGCAGGCAGCAAGTACGAAGAATTACCTTAAATTTTATAGGTCGACAGAATCAAAAATAGAGCGTTAATACAACGCTCTGTTTTTACAAACACCAATAAACTAATGTCCTAATACCCGAGCAGGGTTGATTTTAGCGGCTTTAAAGGCGGGATATAAGGTAGCTAATAAACTTAAAATTACTGCGATAATGGCGGTTAATGCCACCTCATTCCAATGTAATTCAGAGGGTAAAAAGTCGATAAAATAAACATCGCCTGATAAAAACTGAATATTTAATAGTTTCTCAGCAAACCGCGCCACATCGGCTAAATTAAGGGCCATTAACACGCCCAATATCACGCCCCATACAGTTCCAATTAATCCATTTAACAAACCTTGCAACATAAAGGTTTGGATAATCAATGAGTCCTTGGCGCCCATGCTTTTTAACATGGCAATTTCACTTTGTTTTTCGTTAACCGCCATGACTAAGGTCGAGACAATATTAAAACAGGCGACGGCGATCACTAAGATTAGCGCGATATAAACCACGCTGCGCACAAGTTGGATGTCTTGATAAAGGTTACCCTCGGTGCGAGTCCAGTCAGACATATATACTTCGGGCTCCATGGCAAAGCCCAATTCAGGCACAATGGAGGGTGCCGCAAAGGGATCAACAAAACGAAGGCGAATACCTTGAGCACCGTTTTTAACCCCTAAACTTTCTGCTGCTAATGACATCTGCATCACAGCGATATGATTACTCAGTTCACCTTCTAAATTTAAACTACCAAGCACTTCTAACCATAACGATTTAGGTGCTCGTAAACTAAGGTCAGCAGAAATCTGTGGTAATAAAAGCTGCACACTATCACCGACTTTAACATCAAGGTGTTGCATGATCCCCTGCCCCAACAACACGCCATTTTCACTTCGAATAAATGCCTGCCATTGTTCGTTGGATACTTGAGTAACTTGTTGGTTTTGCTCAGCAAAGTCAGGGCTTACCGCCGACATTTCGACAGCTTTAAGCAAATTACCCTTTTGCAACATACCTGTGGCTTTAACAAAGGGCTCGATAAAGGTAATACGGGGATCGTGAGATAATTTAACGATTTCTTCCGGCCAGTTAGCTAAGCCCTCAATATCTACTGCGGTATATTCGCCATGGGGAATAATCGCCAATAAACGATCTTTAAGTTCACGCTCAAAGCCGTTCATCACCGATAACAGCAAGATCAAGACAAAACAGCCCAACCCTATGCCTACGGTAGAAGATGCCGAGATAAATGAAATAAAGCCATTCTGACGTTTATTAGCGCGAAAGCGCCAAGCGAGTTTAAACACCAATGACATTAGGTCAGTTCCGTTGCTGCTGTAACTTGCAATACACCATCAATTAAGTTGAGAGAACGATCCAGCTTATTGGCTAAACCCACATCATGAGTAACCACCACAAAACTGGTTTGCAACTGTTCACGTAATTCACGTAACAATTGATAAATACTCTCACCGGTTTTTTGATCAAGGTTACCCGTAGGTTCATCGGCAAGTACCAACTTAGGCTGATTAACTAGCGCTCTAGCAATGGCCACCCGTTGGCGCTCTCCACCTGACAATTCCGCAGGTTTATGACTCGCTCGATGTTGCAAGCCCACTTTTGTCAGCATAGCGAGGGCTGTTTGTTCAGCCTGTTTAACTGGCTGTTTAGCAATTAACAGCGGCATAGCGACATTTTCTAGCGCACTAAACTCTGGCAGCAAGTGATGGAACTGATAAACAAAACCGAGAGACTGATTACGAAACTGTGCTTGCTGGTTAGCCGAAAATTGGAAGATGTCTTGTTGTTCAAAATACACTTTACCACTAGAGGGTTTATCCAGCGCGCCTAACAAATGTAATAAGGTGCTTTTACCGGACCCCGAACTACCAACAATGGCAACTTGCTCACCCTTACCAATGGTAAAACTGACATCTTTCAAGACCTGGAGCTTGTGTGCCCCTTCGTTAAATTCTTTATTTAAGTTAGTACAGGTGAGTAATTCACTCATGGTCTAGAACAAGTCCCAATATCAATGATGCTAAGTCTAAGTGCATGAATTACCGTATAAAAGCACAAGAATTTAGTATTAAGTCGAATAGATGCGCCTATCATACCAATTAATGTGGATGAACAAAGCTAAAGGCTCAAAAATAGTGATAAAAAACGGGAATTTACAAGGAAATAAAAAAGTATCAGAGGATTGTTTGGAATTAAGATGAAACTTTGTATTTAATGGCGGAGTGGACGGGACTTGAACCCGCGACCCCCGGCGTGACAGGCCGGTATTCTAACCAACTGAACTACCACTCCGCTGTTAAATACTATTTGTTTTGATGTTGGCGGAGTGGACGGGACTTGAACCCGCGACCCCCGGCGTGACAGGCCGGTATTCTAACCAACTGAACTACCACTCCAGCGTAATCAAAACAAAAACTGACAAAATTAAAGTTGGCGGAGTGGACGGGACTTGAACCCGCGACCCCCGGCGTGACAGGCCGGTATTCTAACCAACTGAACTACCACTCCACATTCTTTAACATTATCAAGCAGTTACGTGACAAATATAGTATCCACCTCGTCAACCGCGGCGCAGATAATACGGGTTAGGCACTAGTGAGTCAACTGCTTTTTAGAGCAAATTACAGATATGCGGTTTGATTGCTGGAGGATTAACCGATTTTGCTGAACAAGGGCAAAAAAAGAGCTAATTCAGAGTAAGTTGCCTTAAAAAAACAAACAATATAAAAGCATTGCAACGTGGTTTTATTGAAGAATACTCTGCGATCTATTCGAATTGATTTATTTCAACGCTTTTTTACGCAGAAAATACCAAATGGCGGCACCACCAAAACCAATAATAAACAGATTAAGCAGCACCACTATGAGCACCATAGTGGTTTTGCTCATACT
The DNA here is from genome assembly GCF_001565895.1 of Paraglaciecola hydrolytica. GTDB lineage: Bacteria > Pseudomonadota > Gammaproteobacteria > Enterobacterales > Alteromonadaceae > Paraglaciecola > Paraglaciecola hydrolytica. The sequence goes on along the minus strand of NZ_LSNE01000002.1, from coordinate 158,887 downwards.
AGATTCGGGCTCAGTCATTATGCTTTGATCAAGATTTGGCTCAGCAATTAGATCGGCAGATACTGGAGGAGTTACCGTTTCAGGATCAGTTGTCACTATATTGGCTGTATCTAACTCAGACCCGGTCACAGATGGATTAGCCCCATCAATAACAGGGCTCGTCGTGATAGGTTTAGGCTCTTCAGTTAAAAAGCTATATTCGGGCACATCCAAAATAAACTCTCGACCATCCACGGTATTGCCGTAGGCGGTAAGTTTGACCCGATAAACACCCGTTTCGTAGTTAACGATTAAATGCTCTCGCACAGCAGATGACATGTCAGTGATGGAAAAATTCTGAATATCACCACTAGGGAAACGTACCTTTCCATCCAATAATAAGGTAGACATATCAACATGTTGACGCTCTGCATCAATTAAAATCTTATGAAAGCCCTTGCCTCCCTCGTCAATATCTACGGAGATTTTGATAGGATTAGGGTACAACATTAAATTAGGATCTACCTGCTCGCGAGAAAACATCGGAGTTGAAACTGAAAACACCGGCATCCATTCACCATCAGCGACGGCTAAATTAAACTGACCGGTGAAAGTACCATCAAGTGGCCTCTCATCCATGCCTTTACCATTGTCTTCAAAGGTCGCTATGGTCTGAGATTCAGAACCAAAGTTATTATAATTGGGATTATTGGTACTAACAAAGTCGATTCTTAGTTCCACTACATCCCGAAACGCCGAATAATCAATGGGTTTACCATGGTTAGTGAGGTAAGAAGTTTGTTTGAGAATTTCACCAGAAAAAATAATTCTGGGCAGCGGGTCGGCGTGTAACGCTAAATCACTTATTACCATCACTCTACTGCCTGGACTGATTTGTCCCACAGCTTGCCAGGGGCCTGGTGTCGGTTTTTTTATACTGATCATGTCGTAAGTGGCAGCATCAAACCAAAAAAGATTGTCCCCATCTGCCTGCGACTGGAAAATTTTGGTGCCATCAGGCTGCACTAATACAATTGGCGCACTACCAAACTCACGAAAAAAGATCATCGTCAGTTCGTCTACTGTAAAATCAATACGAAAGCGATTTTGTAATAAAGGAATACCATTTTGGTAGGCAGACCCCAGCAAACTTAGTGGAGATTTTTCTTTATCCGTAACATCGTTATCGGTTGATTTATCACTAGCAGCAGCGACACTTGCACTTAGTGGCAAGGCAATTTTTTCATTAAACTGCGGAATTTTTTTTACGCTATTGGCTGCGACTATCGGTTGCTGAGCATGAGTATTTTGCGCCCAGCTAAAAGCAATCAGGAGGCAGCTTAGATAAGCGGCCATCATGCCATAAGGGAATATTGAGGCTTTTATTCGGTTCTTATTTAACATGCCTGTCCATTAATTATTGCCGCCAAAGACAACTACCACCTTTTTTCATCACCAAATCAAGGCGCAGTTCGTGTTGTCCTAATTCATCGGCCGTAGCAGTGACAATCTTTAACGGTTTTCTATCGGCAGGCAAACGTCGAATCGTTTCTACCTGCGCTCCCCCCTCTGTATTGGCTTTACCTGACAAATTTAAGTCAGTTTGACCACCTGTCATCATCAAATAAACATCGGCTAAAATTTCCGAGTCTAATAACGCGCCGTGCTTTTCGCGGTGAGAGTTATCGATGCCGTAACGTCGACACAAGGCGTCCAAATTATTTTTTTGACCTGGGTGCAACTGGCGCGCCATTTCCAAGGTATCTAATACCGTACAAATATCCGCGGTTTTCTGACCTGCCAGACTGATCATCTTGGCAAACTCACTGTCCATAAAACCGATATCAAAAGGCGCATTATGAATAACTAACTGGCCACCTTTTATAAATTCGATAAAGTCTTTGGCAATGCTACTAAATACGGGTTTATCCGCTAAAAACTCGTTGGTAATACCGTGTACCGCAATCGCCTCTTGTTCAACAATTCGCTGAGGATTGATATATACATGAAAGGTATTGCCTGTCAGGCGGCGGTTGATCATTTCTACACAGCCAATTTCGACTATGCGATGGCCTTGTTTAGGATCAAGACCAGTGGTTTCGGTATCTAGTACTATCTGACGCATTTCATACTCTTTTTAAAATTTTGTAGCATTACAAGTCATGGTCATTATACTGCGACAAATTATATTTTTTGCATAAATACATGAAACAAATTGAAATTTTTACCGATGGGTCTTGTTTAGGTAATCCTGGACCGGGCGGATACGGCGCTGTGATGATTTTTGCCGATCATCGTAAAGAACTCAGCCAAGGTTTTAAACACACTACCAATAACCGCATGGAGTTACTTGCGCCTATTGAGGCGTTAGCTTGTTTAACCGAGACCTGCAGCGTCAACCTCACCACCGACAGTCAGTATGTTAAAAACGGCATTAATCAGTGGATCATCAACTGGAAAAAAAATGGCTGGCGCACCTCAGACAAAAAACCGGTCAAAAACGTCGATTTATGGAAACGTTTAGATGAGCAAGTCAATCGCCATAAAGTTACTTGGCATTGGGTAAAAGGTCATTCAGGCCACCCCGAAAACGAAGCCTGTGACCAACTGGCCAGAGCGGGTGCTGAAAGTAAAAATCAATTAGAAGATAAAGGGTTTATGCCCTAACTTAGAGCGGCGAGCTTCGAGCAAAAGCTAATAAACAGCCACACGTTGTTTCGCTCTGAGTTCTGAGCTCGCTACTCGCTGCTAAAAGATCTATTTATCACTCCACACCGCATATTCATTGTCGTTTACATCACAAAAATGAAAACGCTTACCTCCAGGAAACTCAAAGGTAGGTACCAATATACTACCACCTGCCGCGACAATGGCTTTTTGGGTTTGTACTAGATCATCACTATAAAGCACCACAAGTACACTGCCTTTTTTGGTTGATACCTGTTTATCCGATGAATATAAACCTCCGTCAATGCCAGCCCCTGTAATGGCTGCATAATCATCGCCGTAATCCACAAAACTCCAACCAAAGACTTGTTTAAAAAACGCCTTACTGGACGCTAAGGCTTTAACCGGAATTTCAATGTAATTAATTTTATGATGTTGTGTCATGACAAAGATCTCTCTGAAATTTTTTCGAATTTAGCTTAACAAGTGGCAAAGACATATCCTACTTCTTTTTGATTTAACCAAAAACCTAGGTGTACTGTTTCAATATATTGTTAATGCAATAGGAAAAATTAACTCCCCCTTACAGAATTTTTACCAAAGTACAGAGCTGACTACACCAACCAATTTGATTGATTTTTAAACATATTAGGCTTGTAGAACACCACTCATACGGCTATTGTAAAGACAACTTTATTAAATGGACTTCTATAGTTATGAGCAAATTTCTCAAATCCATCCCCCTATTACTTTTGCTAACATCGGTGCAAAACGCAGTGCATGCCAATATCATTGGTGTATTAACTGAATCTACCGCGACAGGCACATTTAGAGACGATGTCGATGGCAACCCGATAGTCGTTAATTTTTCAGGTGCACAAATCAGCGAAGAATATGGCGGCTCAGGTTTTGGTTCTTCGGCTTTTTTTGATACCACTTCTCGAGTTGGTGTTGGTGTAGTCGAATTCCAGAACGGCAATGCATCATACGGAGAACAGGTAACATCAACCTCTCGCACTGTGGTCGATATTTCTTTTGAAAACACCGGCAATACCACAGTACGCCCAACATTGAATTCACAAATTACCCCTGCAGGGTTAGGTATGTTTGTGTCTAATTGTAGCGGGTTCAATATGCGGTCGTGCAGCTTGCGTGATGATGGCGACTATACTTGGCAAGATGTGGGTAATGAGGTCCTAGCTGGAACGGCTGCCGTGGGCACTCGTTTTGATTTCAAAGTTGTCTCAGGTGAAGATATTTTGTTTCAACTGAGCGGCGGATTGTCACTCGTTCTTGGCGAAAACGGCGCCCCTAATACCATAGTACAAGACTTTTCTGACATAGAATTTTTCCTAAAAAACTTCCGTCAAACCTCCCCAGTGGGAAGTGAACAGCAGATCAGTTTCGACTGGGAAGCGACAGATTTTCTAGTGGAGTTTCCCGAATCGCTAATGCTTGCACCTGGTGAAATAGGCAATTTAACCTACATTACCGAAGTCACCACCTTCTCTAACGCCTTTTGCTATGACACAGGGCGGACTGCCTGCCCACTTGCCTATGGCGCCTTTGGTGACCCTATTGGCCGGGGTGGTGCGGGTGGTCCTGTGAACACAAATTTAACCAGTCGTTTTTTAGCTGCCCAGTCTTTAACCAGTTCCCCCATTAATGGCATTGAAAGTGGGCTGTATCAGTTTAATTTACCCACCTTTGAAAACGGCGAACTCGGCTTTAAAGCTATTAGTGGTCCGGGCGTTACCCCAAGTAATTCAGTGCCTGAGCCAGCATCGTTTGCTCTGTTGATGCTGAGTTTGTTATTTTTTACTATTCGCAGAAAATGCCAGTGTTAATACAGCAACAATGACAGAGTTAGAAAAACAGCAGGCAGGTGGCCAAACAAACTATCGTGCATTTATTAGTTATAGTCACAGCGATAAAACGGTTGCCCGTTGGCTGCATACAGAGCTGGAGCGCTATCGCTTACCTGCAAAATTTATCGGTAATTCAACATCTTTAGGGCCTGTACCCAAGGAATTAAGGCCTATATTCCGTGACCAAGACGAGCTGCCCGCCAGTGGCAATTTAGGGGCAGAACTGCAAAATGCCTTGGCTCGTTCACTGTTTTTAATTGTTATCTGTTCTCCTTCCTCTGCTCGCTCTAAATGGGTGAACGAGGAAATACGTCAATTTAAACTACTACATGGTGCCGACAAGGTACTGGCACTTATTATCGACGGTACACCAAATGCAACACCGGATAAAAGTGAACAAGAATGTTTTGCTCCCGCCTTGAAGTTTAAGGTCGCAGCAGGTGGTGAGTTAACTACCACACCCAGTGAACCTATCGCGGCCGATTTACGTAGCAATGCTGATGGTAAACGCCTCGCAAAACTTAAGCTTATTAGTGGTTTAACTGGATTACGCCTTGATGATTTAGTACAGCGCGACGCCGCAAGACGCATGCGTACTTTAGTGCAAATAAGCATTGTCTCTTTGTTGGCGGCTGTCTTTGCCGTAGGGCTCGCCTTTTATGCCAACGACCGCCGACTGGAAGCTGATGCACAGCGGACCATTGCCGAACAAGAATCGGCCACAGCCCGTGCAGTATCGGATTTTTTGGTGAATAGTTTTGCCAGTGCTAATTCGGCCCAAGACAACCCAAATACCATTACCGCAAGGACAATTCTGGATCGCGGAGCACTTAAGATCAGTACTGAATTGCAAGAACAACCCTTAGTGCAAAGTCGCCTGTCAGCCACTATTGCCCTGGCCTACAATAATTTGGGATTATTCGATCAGGCGATCGAGGTTGTGGATAATATTGCAACAAATTCAGGGGTAAAAAACCCTGCGGCATTTTTGATAAAAGCTGAGGCGCTGCAGAGAAAGGGAGAGCTCGATAAATCAATGGCAGTTGCCAATTACGCACAAGAACTCTCTAAACAAAAGAAACTCATTAAGTATGATCGCGACTCTGCCAAAATACGTGCTGAGATCGCTCGTATTCAAGCTATCATCAATTATCAACTTGGCCGACATGAGCAAGGACTACAAGCATTTGGTCGTGCATTACACGAGTTAGAAAACATGCCCAAACCTGATTATGTAGAAATAGCAAACATCTTACAAAATCGTGCATTATTACTATCTGACGCAGGTGATTTGGAGCAGGCCACAGCGGATCTTGAAAGAGCAATGAGCCTTGTATTGAATAGTGTTGGTAAAAAGAGTATTCGTGTAGGTCAAATTTCACTGGCGCAAGCCCAAGTTAACTTTTTAAGTGGCAACTTAACACCAGCACTGGAGCAGATAGCAGCCGCCATTTCCAACATGCAAGGTATATTGGAAAATGATAACCCCTCCCTAGCCGATGCCTTGTCTATGCAAGGGCAAATTTTACATGCCATGGGTAGATTGGATGAGGCAAAAAGCGCGTTGACTCAAGCCGTAGATATTTATACCAAAGCCTATGGTGGCCGGCATTACTTGAGTGGTATTGCTGAGGTCTATCTTGGTTTAATTGCAGGCGATCAACATGACGTTACAGCCGCCCTAGCCCATTTTGACGAAGCCAAACTGCATTATGATGCCGGCTATGGCGAAGTTCATGCTAATCACGGTGATTTACTGGTAAACCGTGCCACCGTACTCGCAGCAGCAGGCGAAATAGAGCGTGCTAACCAAGACTGTGACGAAGGCATGGGTATTCTGGTTGCCACACTTGGCGAAAAAGCCGCATTTACCCAGCAATTGCAAGTAGTGTGTGATGGACTTAAGAAGCAGTAAACCTAAAATCATCCACTGCTCCACAACTTCTAACTTTACTCATTCAAAATATCGAAGGGTAATTACCCTTCGATTTTAATTAAAAAACTTAAAACTTAGCACCGACCCATAACCATAATTTGTCGGTATCGGCGATACCACTGCCACCCGAGTAGGCGGAATATTTAATACCAGCAGAATAATTGGCACCGTAACTGCGCCCATACGACAGATCCAGTTCGCTACCCAAATCATCCACAGTAGCGCTGGCCTCATCGGCCGCAAAATCATGATACATCACCGTCCACGCACCACCGGCTGCTTTTCCACCCAGTGAGACATAGGTATCCACTAAACCTTGGGCAGGGGTATTTAAAAAGGTATCTGCCCAACCATTAAATTTATGTAAGGTCGCTAAAGGCGTAGCAAAACCATAAGCCCCATCATCTGAGCCTAATACCTCATAACCTAACTTAGCGGTAATGCCGCTGAACACTACACCACCTTCAAGTAGCATGTAGTCGGCATCCTTATCACTGGCGGCACTCTCGCTAGACTGAGTAGCATATTCAGCCGTATACAGTACTTTAACCTCACCAGCCGTGCTGCTGCCGCTAAAACTCACACCATAAGTATCTAGGGCGTTGTCAGTGCTATTGTCCAACTCCAGTAGATAACCATAAGCCGTAACTGTACCCACACTGGTTTTATAAGCTGCATTAAATAGATGATCTTTACTGTCTTGATCCAAGGCCTCAGCGAAAATACGGTTGCGCTGAGTCAGATAGGCATAGTTTAAAGTGAGTTCTTTGGTGGGATTGTACTTGGCACTAATGCCATCATAGGTTTGACGGTCTTGACGCCAGCCCACGTGGCCAATAAAACGCTGGCCGTCCCAAGCAATAACCTGACGGCCTAGTTTAGCGGTGAATGTGTCGCTGGAATATTGCATATAAGCCTGATCCAATTCGGTATGCTCAGGATCAGCAATAACCGAATAGATACCGCTGTTGTAACCGGTTTGTGGCACGCTGTAGTCACCCTGCCCCATCACTATGCGAGTATCCTCAACTTCCAGCATCGCCGACCAACCATTGACCTTGCCAGTGGTATAAGACAAAAGCGTGCGTAAAGTTAAAGCACTGGCGTCTTTTAAGGCATTATCCTGACTGACGTTTTCATAACGCAGGTTAAAATCGGCACTGGCTTTACCCGTGGTCAAGGCGCTTGTTAGATCATCAGCCATGGCGATTTGACTGCTTCCCACTGTACCTAAGGCTAGAGCAACAGAAAGGTATAAGGTTTTGTTTTTTAATGTTTTATGTGTGTTTTTCATTATGTTCTCTCTAGTATTTTAAGTAAATTAGACTGTTTTGTAGGCAAGCTTATGGCTAAAGCCTTGCTTCATCGTTCTAAAATTAGGTCGTTTTAAGCTATGTCAGATTTAAGTTCTGCCAACTTAGGGACTGCACTTTGTTTTTGTCGGTGTGCTGCGACCGATTCCACTTTGCGTTGTTTTTCATACAAAAATTTCAACACTTCGTGACGGTAATGGTTGTACTGGGCGTTATCTGCCAGCTCGATACGATTACGTGGACGCTCAAGCTCGATAGACAAAATTTCGCCTATGGTCGCAGCAGGGCCATTGGTCATCATCACTATACGATCAGACAACAACACTGCTTCATCCACATCATGGGTGATCATGATCACCGTATTACCTAATTCGGCATGAATTTCCATTACCGAGTCTTGTAAGTGAGCACGGGTTAAGGCATCCAACGCACCAAAAGGCTCATCCATCAACAAGACTTTTGGCTCCATCGCCAATGCACGGGCAATGCCTACTCGTTGTTTCATGCCGCCGGAAATTTCCGAGGGTAATTTATCCGCTGCATGGCTCATGTGTACCAGCTCAAGATTGTGTTCAACCCACTCTTTAATTTCTTTTTTAGTGCGTCCATTGCGGGTTTGTTTAACCGCCAATTCCACGTTTTTATAAGCGGTTAACCAGGGCAATAACGAATGATTTTGAAATACTACTGCGCGCTCGGGGCCAGGTTCGTTAACTTCTTGATTATCCAAGATCACCCCACCCGTGGTGGCTTGATGTAAACCCGCCACTATGTTCAATACCGTTGATTTACCGCAGCCTGAATGGCCAATTAAGGATATAAACTCACCTTTATTAATACGCAGATTAACATCTCTTAAAGCGGTAAAAGGCCCCTTAGGTGTAGGAAAATCAATGCCTACCTGAGTTAACTCTAGTTGATGTTTCGTTGTCATAATATTTACCTATTTCCAAAATACGTTTAGCGTAATACCGCGGTTTTATCCCAACTGACTCTTTTTTGTAGAGACAACATCAACCTGTCCAATACAAATCCGATCACTCCAATAGTCAGCACCGCCACCATGATCCTGGCCAGTGATTCTGAACTGCCATTTTGAAATTCATCCCACACAAACTTACCTAGGCCAGGGTTTTGCGCCAACATTTCTGCGGCGATCAAAACCATCCAACCTATGCCTAAGGACAAACGCAAACCGGTAAAGATCATCGGGATAGACGATGGCATCACAATCTTAAATACATGTGCCATAGGGCTTAAGCGCAAGACCTTACTGACGTTTAACAGATCCGAGTCAATGCTCGACACACCTACCGCCGTATTGATTAAGGTGGGCCATAAACAACACAAAGACACCGTTACAGCCGAGGTAATAAACGACTTGGAAAACATCGGATCAGTACTGACATACACCGCGCTCACCACCATAGTAACCAGCGGTAACCAGGCTAGAGGTGATACGGGTTTAAACAGTTGGATCAATGGATTGATCGCGCTATATGCAACTTTGCTCAATCCACATAAAATCCCTAATGGCACCGCGATAAAAGAAGCAAACAAAAAGCCTACAGTCACCGTATACAAGCTGGTCCATATTTGTGCTAAAAACGTCGGAGGCCCCGTAAAATCACGAATTTTAGCAACATAAGTTGGATCCTGGGCTAAACGCTCTGCATTGCGTTCCTCCTGACGTTGATAAAAATCAGCGACTTTTTGTTGCTGCGCGATATGTTCATCAACTAAATTCAACGACTGTTCCCATACCGCAGCAGGACCGGGAAACTTACCAAGAGAAGTATCGATATTTTTTGCTACCACACTCCACAAACCAAGAAACAATACCAAGCCAATTATTGGCAGTGCCGCCTGGCTTAACCAAGTCTCAAAGGTTCGTAGATTCAGACTTTTAACCGCCAACAGATTCATCGGTAATGTTACTGTGCGAAACATGTTAATTCCTCCTATACAAGGGCTTACCTAGACGTAAGCACCTTGTTTTTATTAAGTTTTTACAACTTCGAATCGTGCTTTAAACCAATTTTAAACTGCTCTAAATACGCATTAGGTTGTGAGCCGTCATACACAATATTGTCAATAAACTCAGTTTGTGGTGCTTTGAAACCTGATTCAGTAGCAAACTCAGGAAAGTCCGCGGCAGTGGCTTTACCTTCAGTAATCAAGGCCTTAGCTGCTAGGGCATAGATATCCGGACGATAGACTTTTTTGGCGATATCTTTGTACCAAGAGTCGGGTTTATGTTCGGCAATCTGCCCCCAACGACGCATCTGTGTTAAGTACCAAATGGCATCACTGTAAAAGGGAAAGGTCGCGTTATGACGGAAAAACACGTTGAAGTCAGGCACCTCACGGACATCGCCTTTTTCATATTCAAACGTGCCCGTCATGCTGTTAGCAATCACCTCAGCATCGGCGCCAACATATTGGCTTTTCGCCAGTATTTTTACCGCTTCAGCACGATTAGCATTGTTGTTGGCATCTAACCACATGGCAGCGCGGATCATGGCTTTGACCACACGTATATGGGTAATGGGATATTGATCAGCCCACTCTTTACTTACTCCAAAGACTTTTTCGGGGTTGTTTTTCCAGATTTCGTAGTCGGTGATCACAGGCACACCTATGCCTTTAAATACCGCTTGTTGGTTCCAGGGTTCTCCCACGCAATAACCAAAGATAGTGCCTGCTTCCATAGTGGCGGGCATTTGTGGTGGAGGCGTGACGGATAACAAAGCATCGGCATTGATTTGCCCGCTGGTATCACCATTTTGTGGAGCGTAATAGCCAGGGTGAATACCACCGGCCGCTAACCAATACCGAAGTTCATAGTTGTGAGTCGATACCGGAAATACCATGCCCATTTTGAAAGGTTTGCCTTTAGCTTTAAAATCATCCACTACCGGCTTTAACGAATCGGCTTTGATAGGATGAACAGGTTTGCCATTTTCATGAGGCACATGGGGTTTCATTTGTTGCCAAATGTCGTTCGATACCGTAATTGCATTACCGTTTAAATCCATACTAAAAGCAGTAATAATGTGCGCCTGTGTACCAAAACCTATGGTGGCGCCGAGAGGTTGCCCCGCTAACATATGGGCACCATCTAACTGGCCATCGATAACCCTATCGAGTAAAACCTTCCAATTAGCTTGAGCTTCAAGGGTGACATATAAACCTTCATCCTCGAAAAAACGCTTTTCATAGGCCACCGCCAGTGGTGCCATATCGGTAAGTTTAATAAAGCCAAATTTCAATTCTTCTTTTTCTGGCAAGGCCAGTGGAGCAGCGTTAACCAAACTACTTAAAGTCAAACATGCTGCCAAACCAAATACCACCGCGCTAATTCGCAAGTGTTGGATGTCTTGCTTTGCTTTTATTACCAATGCATTAGTTTTCATCTCTTACTCCGATTTTTAGCCAAAAAAAAACCCACCCAAAAACTCCAGGACACGGAAAGTTTTGGGTGGGCAACATTGCCTTATTGATGCATGCGTAAACACGCTGCGTTCAATAATTAATTCAAATTGTTTTAATACGCTTTTTTAGTAAAGAATGCGTTTACAGCACATTTTTTATCTACTTCAACTTTTGCAGAATGGATGCCAACATTTATTATGCTTAAATTTCAATAACTTAGATATTTCGCATTTTTATTGAGGTAGGGTAAACAATCAACGCGGTGCAATGTGCACTAAGTCCGTGCTGCGCAGGTTTTGTGCATCTGTGTGCAAAAACGGGAACGAGGGCATTTGTAGTGCAAAAGCGTGCACGGCGCTGAACTAGCATGGCCTGCGGCCATTAAGATGTCGTTGCGCGACAGTATATGCGCTGCGCGCACTTATCGCTGCGCGACACAGACTATGCGCTACGCTTACCCGCATCCATGCGGGATATGACTGACCATCCATGGTCAGCCAGTCACTTCTTCTCAACAGCCAGAAGAAGTAACCAAGAAGGGCCGCTCTCCAACCAACTTACTGATCCAATTTTATCAGCACCATGTTTTCAAACCGGCGTGGAGAGCGCATCCCTGCCCTCACCACGCCTTGCCCTCACGTCCTGTGAGGACATTTGACAAGGCACTGACAAAATTGGGAAAGTTGGAGTCGAGAGGAAAAAGCAAACGTTCTTCGAACGCTCTCATTTTCGGCTGGTTTGGAGCGCTGCGTAAAATCAGTCCACTAAGATGCGCTAGTTATGTAGGTTTTATTTCATCAAATTTTAAGATGTAATAATCTCGGTTTATAGACGCTTTCCATTGCTCGATATTTCTATATTTATCAAAATAGTGCTGATAGCTTTCGATCATGCTTTCACTAACATTAAGTCCGTAGATAATTGAATTAACAGCGCCTACCTTAAAAAGGTATAAACTTCTAGGGTCAAGACTAAACTCTACAAGGTTATTAGCATACGTTTCTCGTTCTATTTTATCGGTGATTTGATCTAGATAAACAGTAAATCGACCTTCCCAATCTTCGCTTCCAATCTCCAACAATCTTTTTAGAACATGCTTGTTTTCTAGGCGTTTAATATCATACACCACCACTTTATCAGCTTGATCCAATCGAAGTGTCACACGGTGCTCTTTTTCGTATATCCATTCATCGCTTTTCTGTTGAAAAATTTCAAATAGAATACGATCTTCACCTTCAGCAGAAATATTAGAGTAGTCAAAATCAAATTGATCAACACGATATCTAGGCTGCTTTCGATACATTATGGGAAGACATTCGCCAAGGAACATTTCAAAATTACTAAACATGCTCGTAGAGTTAAGTTGTGGTTTATGTAAATGGAGAAACATGTTTCCATCAAAAGCTGACTGTGCCCAGAATCCAATGACAGCACCTTTATGCTCATTAGCATAATGAGACCACATTAATAAATTGTCTTTAGCTTCAGTTAAGCTGATTACACCGATTTTGTTTTTATTTATCTCAATATAAGATATCAAGTCGCTTGGCGATTCAAATATTTCAAAATGCGGACAAAGTTCAGACAACGCTTCTTTACAATAGGTAGCCTCAAAAGGATCATTCAGTGCCGATAGCTGGGTCGCTCTAATATAGCCTTCTTTCAAAAAGTACTCGGGGTTTGACATATATTTGTATAAAAGTTTCAAGACAACTCCGAAGCTGATTACTCGGTGAGGAACAGAAAAGTTTATTAGTCAGATTCATGTTAAATCCGGAATTAACATGAACAGTATTTTTTACGATTAAAGTTTAAATTTTATTTAATATACAAGCTTTTAGGTTAAAGAGAAGCGGTTATTTTGTTTAACTTTGTTGCCGTTTAAATAGAGTTAGGTTTTGCGCAAAAAGAGGGAATAAACCTTAACACTTTGAATTTTTATAAAAGCTTCGCAGCTAAAGCAGCTCCTACAAAAAAATAACTGCGAGTTTCTTGCGACGAGTTGCGAGCTCAATCAAAAGAAAAACTGAGCAGGTTTTCTTGTCGGCATTAATGCCGTCATCTTGAGCAGCGAAGCTGTGCTTTTATCTTAATTTTTTGTGGCCGCAGGCCATGTTCTCTCGACTCCAACTTTCCCGATAGAAGTTTCGGCTTGTCAAATGTCCAAACAGGACGTTTGGACAAGGCGAGGCTTACAGGGAGGTTGCATCTCGCCGTTTTGACATCAAAGCCGAGACTTGTAGCGGATAAGAAAGTTGGTTGGAGAGCGGGCTTTTTTGGTTACTTTTTGCGGCTGTTGGAAAAAAGTGACTGGCTGACCAAGGATGGTCTGTCATACCCGCAATGGATTGCGGTCGCGCAGCGATAAGTGTGCGCAGCACATGATCTTTGTGGCCGCAGGCCATGCCCTATCGCGCTGCGATAATCCCTCGTTGCTAGAGGCTCAATAGAACCGTAATCAATACAAACTGGATCAGGCAGATAATTTGATAGAGCAATAAAGGATTCCGTTCGATCAAAGGTTGGTTTTGCACCGCTTTGAGCATGCTGTAGTTGGGTTGGGAAATATCCAGTAAAAATTCTGAAAAAGCTTGATAACGATGTTCAGGATTGGCTTTTAAGGCTTTACCCAAGGCTAAATCTAACCATTGAGGTAAGTCGGAGCGGTGTTTACGTAAGCTTATATAGTCCCAATCTGAGATATTTTTAGCCCTGTTATTTTGCTGTACTGCAGAGCCAAAAGGTAATTGGCCACTGAGCATTTCATAACAAACCACAGCCAATGAAAACAAATCGCTACGGTGATCGCTTTGCTGGGCTAATAGGTATTCGGGTGCAATGTAGTTCACTGCGCCTAGAGGAGTTGTGTCCTCTGCCAATGGGTCAATTTCGGCTAAAGCCGCTGCCAACACTGCGCCAAAATCAATTAATTTCACTTCGCCTTTGGGGGTGATCATAATATTTTCAGGCTTGATATCACGATGCACCATGTCTTGGCGTTGCATAGCTCTAAGCGCTTTAATCAACTGACCTACAATGCTACGCACTTGTAATATTGAGGGTTTGGGATTATCTAACATCCATTGGCGTAGGGTCTGGCCCTCAATATATTCACAGATGTGGTACATAAATTTAGCGTTGTCGGGCCGTGCAAAAATTTGCATGACGCTAGGATGTTTAATACGTTTACCCACCCACTCTTCACGCAAAAAACCGCTTAAATAAACAGGATCATCAGCAAAATTTTGCGAAGGGGTTTTCATGCCAAAAATCTTGCCACTAGCCTCTTCAAGCACCTTATACAAACTGCTGCGAGTACCATTAAATACCACATCGATCACTCGAAAACCTTCGAGTTTCATTCCAACGTCCAAGGCAGGTGGCATGGCTAGGCGAGTTAATTGCCGGTGATATTCATTCAACTCGGCTTCGGGCAAGCTAAGTATCTCAACCAACAAACAACTGACATTATCATCACTACCAGCCGCAAGTGCCTCATCTACCAGCGATTTAGCCAGTGTTTCCAAACTGATGTTTTTCAGTTGCTGCCACTCAATCAAGCTCTGTTGAATAGTTTTAGCGCTTAAAAATTCATGTAAACCATCGGTAGTTAACATAAACAGATCGCCACGGCACAACTCTATAGTGGAAAAATCCACATCCAGATGGGCTTCAATGCCAATGGCGCGAGTTAAAACCCGGTTGCTACCTAATCTAGCCTGATGGTCTGTAGTGAGTTGCTCAAACAAGTCATTTTGCAAACGGTAGATCCGGCTATCGCCGCTATGAAAAATAAACGCACTGGTGGATTTAAAGATAATCGAACTTAAGGTAGTGATCATTTGACTATGACCACCCTGATCGTATTCGTGCTGCCCGTGACACCAGCGATTAAGGCTTTGTAATACTTTGCTAGCGGCACGTTTAACCGTTAATGTATCTGCAGTTTGGCTGTAATCGCGAATAAAACTAGTAACACAAGTTACCGCAGCTTCTCGACCTCTGGCACAGGCACTCACACCATCGGCAATCACTGCCACCGCACCTTTGCTATTAATGATGTCGCCTTCAGGCATCCATCCAGCAAAAGCATCCTGATTTTCGTCTTTGATCCCTTGACTGGAAAAGCCACCAAATTCTACCTGCAACTTTTCCAACTCAGTGATCCTTATGCATGTTTATACGATTAATATAACGCTTATGAAACGCTAATCAATTCAACGCTACCGTCTTCACGTACTTCAGTGATGGTACCACTAGGCTCTTGCATAAATAACAGCGTCACAAAACCCAGTACTGCGGTACCAGCAATCACTAAAAAGAAGGTCGAGGTATCTACCAGTGAGTAAACCGTTAAATACACTACAGCACCAACATTACCATAAGCCCCCGTCATACCGGCAATTTGCCCGGTTAATCGACGTTTGATCAAAGGCACCACAGCAAACACCGCACCTTCACCTGACTGCACAAAAAACGAACAGGCCATTACCGTTAATACCGCTAACCAAATTGGCCAACTAGCATCAATTAAACTCATGCAAAAATAACCTAGTGCTAAACCAGCGGTTAAAAACAACAAGGTTTTTTTACGGCCTAGACGATCAGAAATAAATCCACCTCCTGGACGCGACATCAGATTCATAAAGGCATATAAACCGGCCAGCAAACCGGCAGTGGCCATGGATAGAGTAAATGTCTCTGCAAAAAACGCGGGCAACATGGAGATCACCGCCAGTTCAGAGCCAAAGGTCGCAAAATACAGTATGTTGAGTACCGCTACCTGTTTAAACGCATAACGATGGATTTGTGGTACAGGCTTCACAAAAATGTCTTTATTAACCCGATAAGTGACCAACACATCGTAGATATACAGTGCCACCAAGGCGATATAAATCATGACAACAACTTGCTCACTGAGCAAACTCACACCTTCAGGTGACAACTTCCAGTTAAGCAGCGCCAGCGCTAAATACATTGGGGTTTTCATGACTAAAAGTAGATAGAAGTCGCCTTTACTGGTGACTTCTAGTGCGCCCAAATTTTTAGGTCGAAAGTAGGTTGCACCTTTGGGTGTATCAGTCGTATTTTTGAAATACACCACACTAAACAACAAGCTCATTAAACCGGTTAGTCCAACCGCATAACGCCACCCATCTTCACCACCAAAAAGTAAAGCTAAAGTAGGTAAGGTAAAGGCCGCAGCGGCCGACCCAAAGTTACCCCAACCGCCATATATACCTTCAGCAGTGCCCAACTCTTTGGGCGGAAACCACTCGCTAACCATGCGAATACCCACCACAAAACCAGCACCAATACAGCCCATTGCAAAACGGGCAATGAGCAATTGTTCAAAGCTGTCGGCTAAGGCAAAAGCAAAACAAGGAATAGAACAAAAGGCTAATAAACTTGAATAAACCAAACGTGGGCCAAACTTATCCGTTAAGGCACCAATTAAAACTCGGGCCGGGATCGTCAGCGCCACATTAATAATGAGCAGGGTTTTCCATTCACTTAGAGTTAAACCAACGCCATCCACTATCGCACCTTTGAGCGGCGCCATATTGAACCACACCACAAACGTGATGAAAAAAGCCATCCACGACAGATGCAGGGTTTTCATTTTTCCAGTGAAGGACAGCAAATTAAATTTTTCAGCGCTCATTACCACTATTTCCTTTATTAGGGGACCTGAATTTTTTATGCCTCAAGTGGAGAGATAAAAACCCATAGCCCCAACCATTCAGGCAAAAAAAAACCCATACAAACCCCAGGACACGGAAAGTTTGTATGGGCAACATTGCCAATCCTACATCAGACTTTGTTGTCCGCTGTAAGCTTATATTTGACGGTATACTTCTTTTTTTATTATTGAATGACATACATTCGAAGTATGTTTTGCAGGTAGAGTGCCAAATCTACGAATTCAGTTTAAAAACATTTTTACTATTTAATTCAACAACTTAAAACGATAATTTAAAAGACTTAATTATCTAATCGTAAGTTCGACATCACCGCATTTTACTTTTGTGGTGCACCTGCACTGCCGCAGTGCTTACACTTATTGTTTTGTGAAAGAGCTTGCGCAGTGCGTAACGCTTAATGGTCGCAGGCCATGCTTAGTGCGCGGCAGAGCATAATTATTGTCGCCCAGTGTTAGCGTCAACCCGAACGCCTAAAAAACTGCACCTGCTGATCTTCCAGCGCTAAGCGCATCTGCTGATAGATATCCGGCCTAAACACGCGTTTAACCAAATTAGCCGGTATTTCAACTCCCACCAATTGACCCGCGTTAGTCATTTGGCTGATTAACCACTCGCCTCTGACATGCTCAGGCACGTTAATTGAACCATTTTGTGACTTCGAAAACTGATTGTAAGAAGGAATAGCACGGGGTGGCATGCGAATATGCGTCAGGCAACTGCCAATTAACGAGGGGGCAATAACATCTACCGGTGCATCCAGATAGTGTTCAGAAGACAACAATCGAGCCGCTTCAAAACGATTAGGGATAGATTCGAGCCAGTTACAGGCTTGTTTTAAGGCGGCGGTTAATGCCAGTACCGTATTAGGATTAACCTTGTACCAGCTCTCTAACAAACCTAAGACCTTTTCAGGTGAATCCTGCCAGATATCAAAGGAGGTTAAAGCAGTTAACCCTATACCTGCCCTTACCGCTTTGGCATTCCAGGGGCCACCTACACAGCAGCCATCAATCTCGCCACTTTGTAAATATGTCACCATATTGACCGGCGGTACCGTAATAATATCTACATCTTTATCGGTGACCCCGGCTGAAGCCAGCCAATCTCGTAGCTGATAAAAATGACAACTATAGGGAAACACCGTGGCAAATTGTAATTTGGGTCGTAGCTGTTCTTTGCGCCGTTCGATCACTTGTTGCAATAAATACGCGGCCATAGGCAAGGTTAAGTGATTAATTTTATTTTCGCGTACCACTTCCTGATGCAACTTTTCTGACAAGGTAATCGCATTACCGTTTAAACTCAGTACTAGCGGGGTAATCACAGGTGTAGGCACACAACCCAGACCCAGCGTACTGGCTAAGGGCATGGGCGCTAACATTTGTGCAGCATCTAACAAACCAGCGTGCAGTTTGTCTCTGAGCGTTGCCCAAGAATTTTGTTTTTGCAGGGTGACATCTAAGCCCCACTGACTAAAAAATCCCAATTCTTTGGCGACAATTAAAGGTGCCGAATCAGTCAGTGGAATAAAACCCAGAGTTAATTTGCTCTTCTCAGGTTCAATCATAATGTTGCCTATAGTACCGCTTGTAAGCCAGAGCTCAGAAGCTGGTTAAAAGTGAAATTAAAGTTTTTGCCACATCATCGAGCTTTTGCCCGGTATCCATGGCCGTTTTGCGCATTGCTTGAAACGCTTGATCTTCTGTTATATTTTTCTTTTTCATCAACAAACGTTTGGCTTGATCAATCGTTTTGCGCGCAGCTAGCTGTTGTTTGGTATCACTTAATTCATTTTTGAGCTTTTGAAATTCACGAAAACGTGCCACCGCCGCATCGAGGATCGGTTTGACCCGCAGTGGGTCAATATCGCCCACCACATAGGCACTCACACCTGACTCGATCGATTGATTAATGGTGTTGGTATCTTGTTGGGCAGAAAACATCACCACAGGTTTTGGATTAAAGTGTGAAATAGCCTGCAAACTTTCCAGAATGTCGCGACTGGGAGATTCAATATCCATCACAATAATATCAGGTTGGATCTCATCCACCTGCCTAAGTAAAGACACCCCTGGACTTGCCAGATGACTGATTCGGTAGCGTGAATTATTCAGCGCTGAGCTAAGAGATTCTGCCCGTTGCACATTTTCATCGATCAGCAGAATACGCAATTCATCACTGACACGATTAATCATGGAAGTGGTGGTTGACGAAGGTAAAGATTTTCCTGACATTACTCATTCTAACTGTTCGAAGCTTTTATGCTTACAACGTTGCAAAGCCCAAGCCAACACAAACCATGAGGAAATTCAGGGTCTCAATCCATTTTTTTTGGTTTTAAAAGGAATTCACGAGCCAGCATAGTGCATTTGCACCAATAACAGGCAGCTCGTTACTTTAAGGTAAACGGCCTGTTATTTAGCACAAACAATATAGTGATTAATTTTTACCCAAGCAGCTGGTTTTTTTTACTGTACGCTCTGAAGATTAACCACTGGTTTTAAGCCAATTGCACCAGTGGAATGCCTTGTTCTGCCACCAACGTCTTGCTTTTTTTCGGCTGCATCAGTTGATGCTGTTTGATCATTTGACTGAGCTCTGACTTACACGAGCCACAATTGGTACCACATTTAAGGCTCAGTCCGAGTTCTTCCACACTACTACAACCGCCAGCAATCGCTTCATTGATGGTATTTTTACCCACTTTGAAACAACTACAAACTAAAGGCCCGGCACTAAAGGCTGCATCAGGTACTCCCGCCAGCAAGGCATTAAGCTCTTCGGGTTTTAGTTCGACTTGCTCCATCAAATGGCTGATCCAACTGTCGTCTATTCCGGGTGACTGTTTTGCTGCAAACAGCGCGAGGCTAAAGTTGCCATCACTACGGGCATTAAAACTTTCTTGGTGAGGGTTTAAAGCACTGACCCACTCATCATAACGAGGTAAATTAAGCTGTAGATCATATTTAATCGCGGCAATGCTGTTATTGGTGGCAAAGCTCACTTTATGCCCTTGAGCAAAGGGACTAATAACAAAAAACTCAAAACACTGGCGTAACACAGTCATAGACGGTAGATGCTTAATAAACAGTTCACCCTGTAAATTAAAATTCACCGGTTCAAGGGCTACCGCGGCATGTTTAAGCTCTGGTTGACCTGAAATCTTATCGTTAGCATCAGTAAACAAGGAAGTGATCGCACCATGGGAGCTATTCATAGCACTCCAGTGCATGGGGGCAAACAACTCACCTTTACGCTGTTTATCATCGATAGTCACCATCAGCACTACCGCAGATTGCTCGTTTGAATGACTCGCGCTTAATTTAATCAAAGCGCCTTCTTGCAAACTTAAACGCGTGGCATCCTGTGGATGCATGGCGACATAGGGTTTACTAATATGGGAGGTTAATTCAGCAGTTTTACCGGTACGAGTCATGGTATGCCACTGGTCGCGAATACGGCCAGAGTTGAGTACAAAAGGATAATCCACTGTGGTTAACTGCTCAGGTGCATGATAAGTCAGTGGGATAAACTGGGCTTTACCACTTTGGGTATAAAACCGTCCGTCAGTGAACAAACGTTTAGTGCCCTGTGGATTTTGCTGATTAACCGGCCATTGTAGCGGACTTAAACGTTGATACTGCTGCACTGTTAATGTTGCAAGAGCAGACAAATCCAAGTCGCGCTGACCATTGTTTTGGGCACCGCTCAGCCCCGCATATTCGCGGAATATTTCATCGACTTGCGAATAATTAAAACCTTGGGCAAAGCCCATAGCGTTAGCCACTTCACAGAGTATTTGCCAATCGTGTTTTGACTCGCCATAAGGTTCAAGAATGCCACGTTGGCGTGATATTCGTCGTTCAGAGTTGGTTACTGTGCCATCTTTTTCTGACCAGCCTGTGGCAGGTAAAACCACATGGGCCAACTCAATCGTGTCATTTGAGGCTACACAGTCAGATACCACCACCAACTCACATTTTTTGAGTGCGTTGATAATTTTGTCACGATTAGGCATGCTCACTACAGGGTTGGTGGCCATGATCCACACGGCTTTTACCTTACCCTTGTTGATTTCATCAAACAAATCCACCGCTTTGAATCCGGCTTTATTGGCAATAGTCGGTGACTGCCAGTAGTTTTGTACGATGTCACGATGAATCGGGTTATCCAGATCCATGTGGCTGGCCAGCATATTTGCCAAACCGCCTACTTCACGGCCCCCCATCGCATTGGGCTGTCCGGTTAAGGAAAAGGGCCCACAACCTTCACGGCCCAGTTTACCGCTGGCTAAATGGCAATTAATGATGGCATTTGCTTTGTCGACGCCACGAGTCGATTGGTTAACACCCATGGTATACGCGGTAACTGCTTTGTCTGCTTGGCAAAAGGTTTGATAAAAAGTCTTTAGCTCTTGTGTTTCAATATCACATAGCTCTGCAACATTACTAATTGTCCATTGCTGACTTTGGCTGAGAGCTTGCTCAAACCCTTGAGTAAACTGAGTAATATAGTTTTGGTCTAAGCCATTATTAGCCGCTAAATACGCCAACAAACCGTTAAACAAAGCGACGTCAGTGCCGGGTTTAATCGCTAGATGTAAATCGGCTAATTCACTCGTGGCAGTAATACGGGGATCAATGGATATTACTTTTAATTCTGGATTACGTTGCTTGGCTCGTTCGATGCGCTGAAAGAGCACAGGATGAGTCCAAGCCGCATTTGAGCCGACTAACACTAATACATCACACAGTTCGAGATCTTCATAACAACAAGGTACCGCATCAGCACCAAAGGCGCGTTTATAGGCGGCTACCGCCGACGACATACACAGCCGTGAATTGGTATCAATATTGGCGCTGCCGATGTAGCCCTTCATTAATTTATTGGCAACATAATAGTCTTCGGTCAGCAACTGACCTGAGACATAAAACGCCACGGCGTCTGGGCCATGTTTGGCAATGATATCGCTAAAAGTCGTGGCGACTTTGTTGATAGCGCTTGGCCAGTCTGCGTTTTTACCCATGATTTTAGGGTTGGCGAGTCGCCCAACATTACTGTTGGTTTCAAGCAACTTACTGCCTTTAACACATAAACGTCCAAAATTAGCCGGATGATCACTGCTGCCACTTAATTGACTAAGTTGCAGGCTGCCTGGTTTTTCGGCCTGCTCGCCTTGCTTAACCACCACATCAATGCCGCAACCCACACCACAATAAGGGCAAGTGGTCGAAACTAATGATGCCTGTGGTTTGGCGAGACCATTAATACTCGTTACTGTGGGTTCACTTATTGGCATAGTTTCTCTACTGGCTAACTTGTAATTGTACGGCTTGGTTTTCAAGGCGTATGGGGTAAACCTTGATTGTCACGTCATCAGAATCCAAACAAGTGCCGCTGCTTAAGCAAAAACGTTGTTTGTATAAAGGCGATGCCACTGCAACAGTATCACCCACTGAACATAACAAACCACGATACAGTACATTTGCCTCACCAATTGGGTCCCAGTTGCTGATGGCAAACAGTTGTTCTTGACCCGCATTTTTAACTTTAAACAGGGCGATTTGCTGTTCGTTGATCAAGGCGCATACTCCGGAGTTAGCGACTAAGTCGCTTTCCTGACATACGGTGATCCAGTTTGTAGAATTTGTCATATTTGTCTCCTTATACCAGCTCTACGGCTATTCTTTTGGCTTGTTGTTGCTGCGTGAAACTGGCTTTTTCTTCAGGTGTAGCCGGGCGAATTTGCTGTCTTTCTTCAACAAATACAATATTGGTATCGGCTTTGTCGCTGTTCACAAACTGACGGAAACGTTTACGTGATTCTTCATTTTCGATAGCTGTCTTCCACTCACATTGGTAAGCATCAACCACCACTTGCATCTGGCTTTCAAGTTCAGCACCTAAACCAAGGGAGTCTTCAATCACTACTTGTTTGAGATACTCTAGGCCGCCTTCGAGGTTCTCCATCCATACCGAGGTTCGTTGTAAACGGTCAGCAGTACGCACATAAAACATCAATACACGGTCGATATATTTAACCAAGGTCTCGGTATCTAAGTCTGTGGCAAACAAATCGGCGTGGCGGGGTTTCATACCACCGTTACCACAGACATAGAGGTTCCAACCGTTTTCAGTGGCGATAATGCCAATATCTTTGCTTTGTGCTTCGGCACACTCACGAGTACAACCCGATACTGCAAATTTTAATTTATGGGGTGAACGTAAACCTTTGTAGCGGTTTTCTAGTTCGATAGCCTGCCCCACTGAATCTTGCACACCGTAACGACACCAAGTGCTACCCACACAAGACTTAACCGTACGCAGAGATTTGGCATAGGCATGGCCAGTTTCAAAACCTGCATCAATCAGAATTTTCCAAATTTCAGGCAGTTGATCAACTCGGGCACCAAACAAGTCGATACGTTGGCCACCGGTGATCTTGGTATATAAGTTGTACTTTTTGCCAACCTGGCCCAATACAATCAGTTTGTCAGGGGTGATTTCGCCACCAGCAATACGCGGGATAATCGAATAGGTACCGTCTTTTTGCATGTTACCCAAGTAGGTGTCGTTGGTATCTTGCAAACTCACATGATCGGGTTTCAAGATAAACTCATTCCACACTGAGGCCAGTATGTTAGCGGCGGCAGGTTTACAGACTTCACAGCCCAAGCCTTTACCGTGTTTCGTCAGCAACTCATCAAAAGTTTGCAGCTTGCCCACTTTAACCAAGTGGAAAAGCTCTTGTCTGGAATAAGCAAAGTGCTCACAAATATCTTTTTTAACTTCGACGCCACGTTTACTTAACTCAGCATCACATACCGACTTAAGTAAAGCCGAACAACCACCACAGCCGCTGCTGGCTTTGGTACAACTTTTAATGTCAGACAAACTACAAGCACCACCATCAAAGGCGGCAATAATGTCGCCTTTAGATACGTTGTGACAGCTACAAATGGTCGCAGTGGCAGGTAAGGCATCAGCGCCCAAGCCCGGTTTAGCTCCGCCACTTGCAGGTAAAATCAAAGCTTCAGGATGCTCGGGTAAATCAATGCCGTTAAGGGCGTATTGCAATAAGGTATCGTAGTCACTGGTATCACCGACTAATACCGCACCAATTAATTTCTTTTTACTGCTATCCACTACCATTTTTTTGTAAACAGCAGAGGCTTGGTTTTCGTATGTATAACACAAAGCACCTGCGGTTTTGGCATGGGCATCACCGATTGAGCCTACTTCAACACCCATCAGTTTTAACTTGGTACTCATGTCGGCACCTAAGAAAGTCTGATCACCGCCAAGTATATGAGCTGCTGCAACACGCGCCATGGTGTAACCCGGTGCCACTAAACCAAAGATAAAGTTATTCCATAAAGCACACTCACCAATGGCATAAATATCGTCGATATTGGTTTGGCAGTGGTTATCCACCACTATGCCACCACGTTCACCTATGGCGATATCAAACTCACGAGCTAATTTATCTTGAGGACGAATACCGGCCGAGAACAAGATCATGTCGGTTTCTAAAAACGAACCATCAGCAAAACACATTTTGTAGCGACAAACATCACCAGCTTCAATGGTTTGAGTGGCTTTTTGGGTATGGACTTTTACGCCGAGCGCTTCAATTTTACTGCGTAATAAACGACCACCACCACCATCTACCTGCACTGCCATTAACTGCGGGGCAAACTCGACTACGTGGGTTTCTAAGCCGGCTTCTTTTAATGCGTTGGCGGCTTCTAATCCTAATAAACCACCACCAACGACCACACCAATTTTACTGACTTTCGACGAGGCACTTATGGCTTCTAAGTCTTCAATGGTGCGATACACTAAACAGTGGGGTTGATCGTTACCGGGAATAGGCGGTACAAAAGGATAGGAGCCTGTGGCTAATATCAGCTTGTTATAACTCAGTACTTCACCCTGCACTGTGGTAACGGTTTTAGCGACTTTATCAATATGAGTCACTGCCGCATTGAGTTTGTAATCAATTTTATGCTGTTGGTAATATTCAGGCGTAGTTAAAGCCAGCTCGTCAGCACTTTTGCCACTAAAAAACTCAGACAAATGCACTCTGTCATAGGCAAGGCGCGGCTCGGCAGATAGTACCGATATATGCAGCGCACTATTATCTGCGCCTACAGAAGTATTATGCTCAATGAGCTGATCAACAAAATGATGACCAACCATACCATTGCCGACAACGACGATGCGGAGTTGTGAGTTAGTTGCTTGTGCTGACGTGGACATATTTCACCTCTATGGTAATTGAAAGCAAAAAAAAACCCGCAGCATCTGATAAGTTCAGAGGATACGGGCGTCTTTGCCGGACCAAACACAACCTTGTTGCTGTATCTGATCAAAATAAGTTAAAAATGTAAGCTATAACAACCTGTGCTCCAGCTTCTTACAAACAACTATTCAGGATCAGTGCCAGTTTTTTATTTGTTATTTTTCAATAAGTTAAGTTATTAAAACCACAAGTTAATTACAAATGATGTTATCTTATGGTGCAAACGTTCCAATTTGGCGCAGAGCACTCCTGCTTTAGGCTTGCACCCATAAGTCATATACCAATTCGATGAAATACACGCTATGCTGCGCGCTCTTTTATGCCCCAGAATTGGAAATACTTACTCTATGAGATTATTAAAACGCTGTAGTCTACTCATCTTGGTAGTCACGGCTTTAAACACACAAGCCGCATCGGTATGGAAAGTCAGTTCAGATCAACACACAGTGTATATAGGTGGCACCATTCATTTGCTTAGTCCAGATGACTATCCCTTGCCCCAAGAATATGACAGCGCCTTTGAAGCCGCCGACACCTTAGTCTTTGAAACCGACATCGCAGCGGTTAATTCCATCGAATTTCAACAAAAAATGATGTCGCAGTTGGTTTATGCTGACGGCACTACTTTGGATAAAGTATTAAAACCACAAACCTTTGCCAACCTTAAACAGCATCTAGCCGCACGCAATGTGCCAATCGAAGCCATGTTGCAACTTAAACCCAGTTTAATCGCCTTGACCTTAAGTGTAATGGAACTGCAAGCCTTAGGATTTACCAGCGAAGGTGTAGATCAGTTTTACTCCACTAAAGCCCTTACTGCAGGTAAACCCCAGACGTGGTTTGAAACGCCAGATGATCAACTAGCGTTTATCGTCGGTCTAGGTAAAGAAGATGAAAGCGCAATGATTGACTACACCATCAAAGACGTTGCCCAGATGCCAGACATGATCAATGTGATGCGCAGCAGTTGGTTAGCCGGTGATATGGCAACGTTGGCAGCCGCCACTATTGATGAATTCAAAGCCAACTATCCGCAGATTTATCAAGACTTGTTGGTCAGCCGTAATAACTTATGGATGCCAAAGATCATCAAAATGTTAAACGACAAACCAGTGGAATATATTCTAGTAGGCGCCATGCACCTAGCAGGGCCTGATAGCGTACTCGTAAAACTTGCTGAGCAAGGGTACAAGGTTGAAAAGCTTTAATATTATTTTTTAGAAGCTTAAAAGATAAACACTGCGCGCAGCAGGTTAATTGCTGCGCAAGTTAGAAGCGTGCGCAATACAAGCGGCTTTCGTAGGAATGGCTTTAGCCACGAACATTTTAAAAGCCTGAAAGATTATCGCTGCGCGACGGGGCATGCCCGGTGCTTATCAGGCTTGGCCTGCGACCACCAAGATTATTACTGCGCAGCTCACGCACTGTGCACGAAGTGCAAGTCTGCGTAGCAATCAACTTTCCAACCCTTCTATCATTACACTAGAGATATTATCGATATACTTAGCCCATGAATTTTCTAGGAATGGGCTACATTGGCCTTTGAGTTTATATTGAATAGATAAGATAAACGCAGCTTTAACAACTGCAAAGTGCGCCTGTTGTGCACCATAGATTTTATGCCTTTTGCCAAGTGCAATTAAATCAGCTCGCAAGTCGTTAAAGTGATCAATTTTATTTACCGCCGTGCCAATCAGTTCATGAAAATGATTTTCTATATTTTCACGACCACTTTTAAACAAAGGTTTAATTAATGGAGCTAACTCAAACAAATTATTATAAAAACATTCTGCCACATTGGCATTTTCTCGCAGTAAAACAGCAAAAGACTCCTTGATAGCACTTTTTTCTTCTACTGTTAAAATCATAAAACGTCCTTCAATATCCATGCAATTTGCTCGTAATTTTTACTATATACCTAAAATCATTGGAATTGCACGGCGGCGACCTATGACTGAGTCCCCATGAGTTTAATTCACTAAGTGATTGAAGCGAGTGAGTGCAGCCAACAAAGGAGCGGTTTCAAAGATTAAGGGTATCGATGCAATGGTAAATTTAAACACAATACTGCCCAAAAACGTTTGCACACATATTTGTATAAACCTAGTGAGTGACAAAGAGATTATGTATTTTTAGTCGCTTAGTTAAACAAATCAAAAATATATGCATCCTTTTTATGGTTTCTACGTCTCTCTAGATGAACCCACAATGTAATTAGGAGACTATGTTATGAAAACCAACGAGAATGACAATACTGGATGCTGTGATTGTGAGACTGGCAGTTGTACTTGTTGCACCACAGATACAAAGTGCTGTACATGTGCCACGGTAGAAACGACCTGCTGCGCTGATCAAAAGTGTTGCACATGTTGCGATTGTGACACCAATAAACGCCTCTGTTGTTAACGGACTTGAGCTAGGGGTCAAACTTGCTCCCTAGCTCAACTTGAGCATTATTATGATTGAACAAATTTGGACTGAATTCCACCATCGACTCCTAACATTTATTATGAATAAAGTAGGAAATACCGCTATTGCTGAAGACATACTGCAAGACGTATTTATTCAGGTCATCAATAAGATTGACGGTTTAGACGATAAAACCAAGCTGTCATCATGGCTTTACCAGATTTGTAGAAATAAAATCATCGACCATTACCGGACTAAAAAAATAACTACCGTTAGTATCGACGAATTCGACATGTTTGACCTTGATTTACCAGAGCAAGAAAAATCAGGCATAGAAAACTGCATCCGTATTTTAATTTCAGAGCTCCCAGCTAATTTCAACTCAATCCTTTTAGAAAGTGAAATCGAAAATATTACGCAAAAAGACATAGCTGAAAATCAAAACCTAAGCTTACCAGCCGTTAAATCCCGCTTAAAACGAGGCAGGTCGCTATTGAAGGAAAAGTTACTAAGGTGTTGCACCATTCAGTTTTCCGCAAGTAGTATCGATACTGAATGTAAAAATCATTGTGGATGTGAAAGTTAGAATTAATTACAGTTGTTAATAAGATCTCAAACCATGCACCGTCGTACAGCGATATTCTTTAACTAGCATCTATTTACTCGCGACTGCTTTTACGACCAAATAAAACCAAGTTTTATGCCACTCCCACCTATCGTTAAAGCCCTTTTTTTGCCATAGTACAGGTCATTTTTTTGTTGCGCTAAAACAAACAATTAGGGTTGAATTTTGAGCACAGTCGATCATTGTGACTTTGGGGGCTTAATGCCCCTGTCAGCGGCCATTGATGCCATTTTAGATGCCATTGAGGCGCTTAATGCAACTGAATCTATTAGTTTGCATGAGGCCCACAAACGGGTGCTGGCGATAGATATTATTTCAACTATTAATGTGCCACCGGCCGATAACTCAGCGATGGATGGTTATGCCCTGCGCAGCCAAGATTTAGCGACCACCGATAGCCTTGAATTAATCGGTACCGCACTGGCAGGAACACCTTTTACCGGCAATGTTGCTGCAGGCCAGTGTGTGCGAATTATGACTGGTGGCGTAATACCCCAAGGGGCCGATTGTGTGGTCATGCAAGAAAACACCCAAGCAAACGACAAGTTAGTGCGTTTTATGCAGCAATATGAGGCCGGTAACAATGTACGCAAAGCGGGTGAAGATATCGCTGCTGGCCAACTTATTATTAAAAAAGGCACTCTACTTGGTCCAGCTCATTTGGCTTTATTGGCTTCTATTGGGCAGGCCTCAGTTACAGTAACATGCCAACTTACCGTCGGTTTAATTGCTACCGGAGATGAACTGACTACTCCCGGGCAGTCACTAAAGACCGGTGCTATTTATGAAAGCAACAGTTATGCACTTGCTGCCATGCTTGAAAACCTAAAACTTAAGGTCATCAATTACGGCATCGTAGCAGATGAACTCAATACTCTACGAAACGTGTTTACAAGGGCTGATAACGAGTGTGACCTAGTCATTTCTTGTGGTGGTGTATCGGTCGGTGAGGCTGATTTTGTCAAAGATATACTGGCCGAAGCTGGACACATTAATTTTTGGAAGGTGGCAATAAAACCCGGAAAACCCTTTGCTTTTGGTCGTTTAGCTAAAACTTGGTTTTGTGGTTTACCCGGTAATCCAGTGTCATCTTTTGTGACCTTTGAGCTCCTAGTAAAACCCCTGATACGTAAACTCAGTGGGCAAAATGATGCTGACAAACAACAGCCTTATTTTGTTGCCAAGGCCGCAAGCTTAATTCGCAAACGCCCAGGGCGAGCGGATTTTCAGCGTGGATATTTTTATCGTGATGACAATGATGAGCTTTGGGTCAAAGCCCAAGGTAATCAGAGCTCAGGTGTCATGAGTTCGCTGACTAACGCTAACTGTTATTTGTTGCTTGCCCAAGAGCAAGGCGATATAAACCAAACACAAGACATTAAAATATTACCCTTTTCTAACCTTTTCACTGACTAAGAAGAATTGCGTGGCGTTTAAAACAGACTTTAAAAAAGAGCTAAAAACCATCTTACATTTAGCTTGGCCCTTGTTGATCGCGCAGATCACACAAATTTTGATGGGCGTATCGGATACCGTAATGGCGGGGCGTTTTTCAGCCACCGATATGGCGGCCGTTGCAATCGGTTTTGGCTTTACCTTACCGGTTATTGTATTTATTCAGGGTGTGACTCTAGCCTTACCGCCGATAATTTCACGTTTAAATGGCAGTAAAAAAACCGCCAATATCGCTAATTATTCTCAGCAAATGGCCTGGCTCACACTGGCTTTATCACTCTTGGCGCTGGCCTTTAGTTTTGTATTTACCCCCCTACTCTATTTTATTGAAATGGAACACGCTCTGCGCCTGATCACCATAGATTACGTTCATTATATTTTGCTCAGCATGCCAGCTTTTGGTTTGTATCAGGTATTACGTAACTATTGTGAAGGCCTATCTATCACCAAACCCAGCATGGTGATTATGGGCATAGGTTTGTTAGTTAATATTCCGGCTAACTACATTCTTATTTACGGCAAATTTGGCTTACCTCAAATGGGTGGTGCAGGTTGTGGTTTGGCAACAGCGCTGGTATTTGTTGCCATGTTTATCGCTACCTTGTGTTACAGCTACTTTGCTAAAAAACTGCAAACCTATCAATTGTATAAACAGGTTTATTGGCCAGATGTGGCGGCCCTTAAAGAGTGTTTAGTGCTGGGTTTACCTATCGCCATGACCATCTTATTTGAAGTGAGCTTATTTGCCGCTGTGGCCATTTTACTTGCACCTTTTGGGGCTAATATCGTCGCGTCACATCAGGTAGCACTGAATTTTTCGGCGCTAATGTTTATGATCCCCTTAAGTTTAGGCATGGCCACCAGCATCCGAGTTGGGTATTTGTTAGGTGAAAACCGCCCCGAGCAAGCTAAACTTGCCACACGTTGCGCCTTTGTTATTGGTATTAGCATTGCACTGTTTACCGCAACATTTACCGTATTAGCACGTTCCAGCATTGCCCGTTTATACAGCATAGATAGTGAAGTGATCGAACTGGCCTCAAGTTTATTGTTACTCGCGGCGATGTTTCAGTTTTCTGACGCGATCCAAGTTATTGCCGCTACAGCACTGCGTGGTTACAAAGATACCGCCTGGATGTTTTATTTAAGTTTTATCTCCTACTGGTTAGTAGGTATGTCGATTGGTTGCATCCTCGCGCTAACCGATTGGATAGTACCTAAAATGGCAGCAGCGGGTTTTTGGATTGGTTTTATTGGTGGCTTGAGTTGTGCAGCGGTATTATTGGGTTTTCGCCTTAAATATATTCAGTCTCAGCCACTACGACATACTGAAACAGCACACTGAGGCACAACATGAATACACCGATAACGCTATGTGGCATTGCTTTGCGGCCAAAATCCAAAGCGCCGATGCAATCCATAACAGAGGTAATGGTTACCAAAGTGGCTGGCCTAGATGGCGATGCAAAAGGTAAACCCGGTAAACGTCAGGTTACGGTCTTAAGTCAGCAACAATGGCAATTAGTTTGCGAAGAGCTTAGTGCCTCACTGTCCTGGACAATCAGGCGCGCTAACTTATTGGTTGAGGGCCTTGAGTTTGATGCCAACATGGTGGGTAAACAACTTAGAATAGGTCAGCTTATTTTGCTGATTACCGGAGAAACCGATCCTTGCCACAAAATGGACAGTCAATTTCAAGGTTTGCAACAAGCCCTTAGGCCCAATTGGCGCGGTGGTGTTTGTTGTACCGTACTGGCCGATGGGCGAGTAAAAATTGGCGATCTAGTGCAACTTGTTCAGTAATACATCAACCATTTAACTCAATTTTCTACCAACTCATCATTCAGGAGATACCGATGAAACTACAACACCTTAGCCTTATATTTGCTGCCATTGCTTTTAGCTCAAATTCCAATGCTGCTGGTTGGCTTGATTCAATTAAAAGTGCTTTGGGAATGGAAGTTGAAGCCCAAGCACAAGAAACAGAAGTAACAAACACTGCAATGCTAAATATGTCTGACATGGTTTCAGCCGTTTCTGACCAACTAGGCGTAAACAATTCCCAGGCCGCTGGTGGCCTTGCATCTATTTTTAACTACGCAAAAGGTAACCTGTCCAGTGAGCAATTTGGCGGTTTAACGGAGTCATTGCCAGGCTTAAGTGAGCTGTTGAGCAAAGTGCCAGATGCTGGCAATGTGGCAAGTGAAGGTGGTCTTGGTGGGTTAATGGACAAAGCCGCTAGCTTCAACGACTCATTGAAAGCAGCCAATGAAGTTAAAAAACAATTTGCTGCCCTAGGTCTAGATGCAGAAATGATCATGCAGTATGTCAACGTAGCAAAAGCTTATCTTGATACCGAAGAAGGCAAACAAGTTAAGGACACGTTGATGCAAGGTTTAGGTAATTTAATGTCTTAACCTGAGTACGCCTACCTAAACAATGGCGGCCTACCCACAGCAGTGATAGCACATTGTTTTGTTTAGCATTAATGCTTAATCTGAGAAAAATATGAACTTTACGAGCTTATTGTCAGTTGAACCTTATTCTTGGGCATCCATTGGTACCGCGATGTTTTGTGGCGCAATAATCGGTTTAGAGCGGCAACTGCGAGGTAAACCTGTTGGTATCCGCACTTCATCTATTATCACCATAGGTACCTATTTATTTTTGGCCACCTCATTTTTAGTACAAGGTGACTTAATTGACCATACCCGAGTGATTGGTCAGGTTATTACTGGCATAGGTTTTTTAGGTGCAGGTGTTATGTTGGCAAAAAATGGTGCAGTGGTCGGGGTTACCTCTGCCGCCACCATTTGGGTGCTCGCCGCCATTGGCGTGATGATCGCTTCAGACTACCTATTACCGGCCATCAAACTTTCTTTATTAGTGGTAGCCATACTGTGGGGAGTCGATTTACTAGAGCAGCATACTCGCACCTTTAGCCGCGGTGTGCATGCCAGAGTGGTTAATTATTCACAAAAAAAGCGCCCTCTTAAGGACGCTTCTGGGGTAAATAATGACGAACCACCGTCATCCTAATCTAGCGCCTTAAGTTAGTCAGTTTCTGTTTTTTCTTCAATTTCTGTTTCTGTCTCAGTATCAGATTCTGGCTCAGGTTCAGGCGGTGGTATCTCTGACTGCTTGACGACTAACTGGATATTGTGCTGCCAAATAAACTTAAGATACAAAGTATTAGTGGTTTCTTCCCAGTACATACCATTTTTATTGTGATCTAAGGTACGTAAATCTGCTAACAGTGGTAATGAATTAGTGATAGGGGCAGGTTTTTCAGACTGTTCCACTGTTCCTACTACCACCATAGGCGCGGGTTTATTGACAGGCAAAGACACTGATACCGGCGCTGGTGAAGTGCGCTTAGTAGTGGGTTCTTGTGTATCAACCGCGACACCATTTTCGCTTGGCTCAATGCTCTGTGTGGTATTAGCTAACTCAACTGCTGCTGCAACCTCTTCTGGTGTGGCCGTTTCAATCAAAGGCCCAGATCCCAACGCTCTTTCAGTTTGCTCAGACACTTGACCATTTTCGCTTATTGCTTGATCTGCAGCACTGGCAGCAATGTTATCGGGCGCATCAGGATTAAGTTTTTTAATTTCTTTTTGTGCTTGCAGTGGTGCTCTCAACCAATTGTGCACTATCAAACGCATCTCACGTTTGGTCGGCATGCCTTTGTATTTTCCCTGCCTATTAAGCGATATTTGCAACTGACTATTTTGCTGTTTAGCACTAAACGACAATGTTTCATATTCACCTAATTTAATTGCATCAGGGTTGATCCCATCATCTTCGTACATTACTGCTTTGGCACTTTTTACTGAAGCATCAGAATAATAATGTAGATCCAATAGTCTTGTCGAATAATCATCTGTGCTTTGCACCGGTTGCACCATGGGTAAAAACGAACCCGCTCTGACCATCACAGGTATACGATCTATCTCATTTTTAAGCTCGATGGTTTGCAAACCATCAAAATCTTCATCACTCCAGAAGTTAAACCAACGCCCCGCAGGTAAATCCACAGTGACCGTCGCAAGGCCAGGCTCGGTAATGGGTTTAACCAATAGGGCTTTGCCCCAAAAATAACTGTCTTTGATATCGATTAACTGGGGTTTGCCTTCGTCTTCAAAAAACACCGGGCGCATTAAGGGCATACCAGTCAAACTGTTTTCATAAGCCAATGAATAATTATAGGGCAACATGGCATAACGTAGTTTGATGTGTTCACGCAATATGTCTTTGGTTTGTTCGTCATGAAATATCGGTTCTGGGGCGATTTCTTCTTGGCCATGAGGTCTGAATACCGGCTGAAACACCCCGTATTGCAACCATCGTAAAAACAATTCTTGATCAAAAACCTCACCACCAGCAAAACCACCCAAGTCAGAATGGGTATAGCCCAAACCTAATAAGCCCATTTGCAACGAGAGCTCTACCTGTGGTTTTAAGCCATCCCATGAACGACTCACATCGCCAGTCCATGGGATCATGCCATAACGCTGGGAGCCCATAAAACCACTGCGCATCATGATAAAGGGGCGTTGTTTGGGGGCGATAATACGCTGGTTATCGTAGACTCGTTTTGCCCACATATGACCATAAACATTGTGGATGTCATCAGCTGAAACAGCCAAATCATTAAACTGATGAAAACTGTCGGAGGGATGCACTTCAGGCTCGCCTAAATCTCCCCACCAACCAGCCACACCTTGTTTATATAAATTAGTGTAAATACCGCTAAACCACTGACTGGCTTGTTGGTTAAACACATCAATGAGACCGGTATTACCAAAATAGAAATCAAATTGTTTTGGGGCGCCATCAACATCTTTTGCCAAGACATTATTTTGCACAGCTTCTTTCCAACGTTTAGAGTTGGACAAAATAAACGGTTCTGTGATTAAGATGGTTTTAATCCCTTGGTCGCGTAGGTCAGAAATCATACTTTTAGGTGTTGGAAACGCCTCTTTATCCCATTCCAAATTACCCATATGACCTTTGATGTCTTTACCAAACCAATAAAGATCAAGCACGATGGCATCCAAAGGAAAACCTTCATCAATAAATTTTTGCGCAGTATCCCTGACTTCTTGCTCACTGTGATAACCAAAACGTGAGGCAAAATTACCCAAAGCCCAGCGTGGAGGTAGCGGTTGTTTGCCCGTCAGCTCTGCGGTGTTTTTAACCAGTTCTGAATAATTATTACCCGCCACCACGATGTAAGCGGTACGCCCACTCACTGCACCAAATTGCATGACATCAGGTAGTGATTTACCTAAATCCATAAAACCACTGGCGCTATTATCAAAGATTAAGCTGTAATGCTGACTCGACATGACTGCCGGTAGGCCAAAATACATTTGTGACGACTCGGTGGTATAACCATAATGAGCTTTGTTATACAGCGGAAAAGCCTGCCCTCGCCTGTCCATACCGAGTATACGTTGACCACCACCTATAAGCTTTTCGTGCTCTTGCAATTGAAAACGAAACCCTCGGATACCGTCTAGATTAACCAAACCACTTTCTTCTGCCAGTAGTAATTTAGTGCCACGATAATAGCTAATCTGAAAAGGTGATTTAGTGATCACTGCGCTAATTTTACCGGCATTAAGCGATAAAAAATCTTCATGGGTTTCCAATACTAATGCAGAGTTTGTGGCCGTTTCGCTGATGGCAAATGACGGCAGCTGCTGCAAACCAGTGGGTTGATACCACGTTTCAAACGCCGAATCACCATAGGCACTTATTTGCACGATACCTTCATTGGTGGTGATCTGCAGGGTATTGTTATCCAATCGATAACTTTGATATTCGGCGCCATGACTTAACGGCAACCATACCAAGACCCACAACATTGTTTGTAATACCAGCTTAAAACCTCGTAAAAACCGGCGAGCAGTTTGAGGGGCTTTTAAAATGGTAGGATTACACGAGAAAAACGCGGCACAGCTAGATGTCATAGTATTGTCCTCAACGACTCCGAGACAAGCGGATGGCGATGTACTGCATAAAAGCGCTTTAAAAAATCAAAAAAATACACTTATAAGATAACCTAAGCCGACGACTTAGTCAGCAAACAACCATTGAATCGCCTCAGTAAATTCACCTCGCCATAACTTTTCGTTGTGCTCTCCACCCACAACTCGTTTAAACAAGGTATTAATACGCGGATGACCCTGTACTTCAAGCTGGCGTTGCATACGAGCGGTGTCGGCTATCATACCATCCCCCTCTTTATCGCCATACATCACATAAAGTTTGGCCTTTAGATTGGCTTTATGTTGCTGAGTAAAAACAAAAACGTCTGGTGAATACCAGTAAGATGGCGAAAATATGCCTGCCTTACCAAACACTTGTGGATAGGCGTGAATAGCATAGTGAGAGATTAAACCGCCCATTGAACTGCCCATTATGGCGGTATGTTGCACTTCAGGTTTAGTGCGATAATTGCTATCAATATAAGGTTTTACTACATCCACTATAAAATCCATATATTGTTTGCCTTGCGCCGGTCCAAAGCGTTTATTTTCCCATGGCGACAATTCATTCATGCGGAACTCAGCGCCATTATCAATGGCCACGACAATTAGACCTAACCCTGTAGTGGCCGCCAATTGATTGAGGCTTTCATCTACGCCCCACTCACCTGCGTAAGAGCTAGTATCGTCAAATACATTTTGCCCATCGTGCATATACAAAACCGGATAGGATTGTGCCGAACTTTCATAATCCGGTGGCAGGTACAAACGCACGGTACGCTGCCTGTCTAATCCTTCCATTAAAAACTCAAAAGGCAGTACGCTGACATTGGCGCTGGCAGTAGACACCTTGGTGACGTCTTTATTGGCGTCACTGCAGCCCATCAATACGGTGAGTAACAGTGTCAGCAAAAAGGGATTTTGTTTCATAGAGCAATAACTAATGACTGCAGGGGCGCTAAGTTTACCTGCAGTATGGCTTGCTGCCCAGCCACTTCCAATACATAAGTATTGCCACTTAGCATATCTGTGACCGAGTGCTGCCCGGTATTAAGAGTCAAGGCCTCTAACTGCTGTCTACCCAATGGTAAGCTCAGCTTCACGGTTTGCTCAGTAGAAAAATGGCTAAGTACTAATAAACGTCCGGCCTCACTATAGCGGATAAAGGCCACAATTTTATTGGCATCTGCATAACTAGCCTGACTGTCCCCACTCACTTCATCAGTCACTTTTAAATAGTCTGGTGTAATAGAAATAGGCAGATACTCACCTAACATGGCGGGATGGTAAGCCGAAATATTGAGTACTTTGACATAATAATCACGTAACGCTTTTTCTTCCCTACTGAGTTGACCACCATCAAACTTGCCGTCATTCATCCAACGTTGATGGGCTGGCACTCCAGCATAATCAAAAATACTGGTTCGACTGGGATCACCAAAGCCCATATCCTCACTGCCATCCTCCCCCACTTCTTGGCCAAAATAAATCAAAGTGGGAGAACGACTGATGAGAGCCGAAACCACTAAAGCCGGTTTGCCCATCTGTGCACCACCAACCCTACCGGCAAATTCATCGCTGGCAATACGTTGTTCATCGTGGTTTTCCAAAAAATGCAGCATATGTTCATCGATATCGGCAATGCCCTGCTGAATATGCTGGAGTTTTGTGGCTTGCTCATTACCTTGCATTAATGCTTTAAGACTGTCGTAAAAATCCACTTTATCGTACAAGTAATCCATTTTGCCCATGTGAATATAATCCCGGTACAAATCCGGGTTATAAACTTCTGCAAGCAAAAAAGCCTGAGGATTTTTGGTTTTAATCGACGAATTTAAATAACTCCAAAATTCCACTGGCACCATTTCGGCCATGTCATAACGAAAACCATCTACTCCTTTGGTCAGCCAATAGAAAGTGATATCCCTAAATTTAATCCATGAGCTGGGCACTTCTTTGTCAGCCCAAAAAGCCTGATGATCGGCCACACCTAATTTTAAATACTGCTCGGGCAAACGCGGAAAGTCATAAGAGCCATCGGGTTTTACCCCGTAATTCACCTTAACGGTTTCGTACCAATCGTTAGCATGGGGTTGGGCTAAACGACTGCCATTACCTGTCCATTTGGCGGGTGACTCAATAAACAGCCCATCGGATAAGGGATGTTGTTCGCCCCCCAGAGGCCGATAACCATGCAGCGACTCAGGCACTTTAAAGTCTTCACCCACCACATAATAAAAGTTATTGTCTCGTTGATATTCAACACTGGGATTGTCGTTTTCACCGAAATCTTCAATACCCTCTGGCTTAGCAAGCGAGTGATAATTACGCGCCACATGATTAGGTACGATATCAATAATCACCTGCATTCCATGCTTATGCGTACGCTCGATTAAAGCTTCAAACTCGGCTAAACGCTGGACGGGATCATCCGCCAAATCAGGGTTCACTGAATAATAATCTTTCACAGCATAAGGCGAACCAGCGCGGCCTTTGACCACATCGGGATCGTCGTTGCTAATGCCAAAAGCCGAATAGTCGGTTATCACATCATGATGAGGTACACCGGTATACCAAATATGCGTAGTACCTAATTGTTTAATGCCCTCTAGGGCGGTATCGGTAAAATCACTGAATTTACCCACGCCATTTTCTTCAAGGGTGCCCCAAGGTTTATTGGTCTGATTTTTATTACCAAACAAACGAGTAAAAACCTGATATACCACAGCTTTACCTTGAGGCTCGTTGGGTAACATGGTTTGAGTATTAACTGATGTGGCTTCAGGCATAGTCGCTTTGTCCTGATTGTTGGGCTGGCATGCTAAGGTCAGAGCCGTTACAAGACCGATAAAACCAAGCCTGCTTATCTGTTTGTAAAACCATGTTTTTTTAAACTGCTCTGCTTTTTTATACTGTTCTGTATTTTTATAACACATATTGTATTTACTCTTATAAACCCTCTAATACCAATTAGCGGAGGGAAAGTTGCTTTAACATATTTGTCACAAATAATAACCTCAGCCGCCTGTCTGTTATAGGGCCTTACATACGTATTCACCCAAAGTAACAGCTAATCTTGTGCAAATTTAAAATACCATTCATCCTATGGGGGCTAAGCTGTTAGACTGCTATACGATAGTGCGTGATGCGCCCAAAAACTAAGGATAAAAATGAAAATACTTGTCAGAAATTTAGATCGGGAAACCACAGAAGACGAGCTTAATCGCGCTTTTTCCGCCTTTGGCAAGGTGCAATCTTGTGCCATAGTACGGGAAAAAACCAATGGTTTATCTAAGGGCTTTGGATTTGTTGAAATGCCCAAACCGGGTGATGCCAAAGCAGCTGTAAAATCCCTTAATGACAGCATGTTAGGCGCTAATAAAATTCGTGTAAAATATGCAAGCAGCCTTGCATCTCACCCACCCACTAATGAAAAAAGCAAACCCAAGCCATAACGTTAAAAACCAATAGTTACGAGTATTACATGAATAAAATTATTACCTTGTCATTTAAGGGTTTGGCGGCTGTATTACCGCTTACCTTAACCCTTTATTTTGTTTATTGGTTTATGGAAGGCACCGAAAGCTTATTGCAACCTTATGTACCACAACATCTCTAC
Source organism: Paraglaciecola hydrolytica (assembly GCF_001565895.1). GTDB lineage: Bacteria > Pseudomonadota > Gammaproteobacteria > Enterobacterales > Alteromonadaceae > Paraglaciecola > Paraglaciecola hydrolytica. The sequence continues at coordinate 119,575 of NZ_LSNE01000002.1, read as the reverse complement.
TTCCCTGGTTTAGGAATTTTACTCGCCTGTGGTATTATCATGGTTGCTGGTTTATTGATGAATCTGTATTTTATCAACGGATTGGTTAGTTTTTTTAATCGTCAAATTGAAAAAATACCCTTAGTTAAATCCATTTTTGCTGCCATTAATGACATCATGACTGTGTTTAGCATTAAAGATAAAAACAACAGCAAAGGCGTGGTATCCATTGAGATCCAGCCAGATATGCATTTGATCGGTTTTGTGACCGGCGAGCAAACCGGCAAAGAATTGTTTGAGCGCGATGATAAAATTGGCGTTTATGTGCCACTCAGCTATCAAATTGGTGGCTACACTTTGTATGTTAATCGTAGTCAGGTAACTCCTCTCAAAATAAGTGTTGAAGAAGCTATGCGTGTTGCCCTTACTGGTGGAGTTAAAGCCAAAAAATAAACTACTCACTGCCACATACTTTAATAGCACTCTAGTGGCAGCCATTTCCCTTATACAAAACGTAAGCCTTACAGCAATTTAAAATTAAATCCCCCTAAAACGTCTTTGCTGAGTATAATTAGCCCATAACCGATATTGAGACACAGCTTTTGCAATTTACTGACTTACCACTGCATCACACTTTACTTAAAGCTTTAGACATTAAAGGCTTGACCGAACCTACCGAGATCCAAAAACTGGCTATCCCGCATGCACTGATGGGGCGCGATTTAATTGCCTCTTCAAAAACCGGCTCGGGTAAAACGCTGGCGTTTTTATTGCCTGCTATCCATCGGGCATTAACTAAACCGGCATTAAGTCGTCGTGATCCTCGCGTATTGATTTTGGCTCCCACTCGGGAATTGGCCAAACAAGTATTTTTGCAGCTTAAAGGTTTATTAGGTAAACAATCATTACGTGCTGCATTAGTGTTAGGCGGTGAAAACTTTAATGATCAGGTGAAAGCCTTGAAACATTATCCACATTTTATCGTGGGTACGGCTGGCCGTGTCGCCGACCACTTAGTGGGTAAGTCATTGTATTTGAATGGCTTAGAATTGCTCATTATGGATGAAGCAGATCGTATGTTGGACTTGGGTTTTGCGCCTCAATTAAAGCTTATAGATAAAGCGGCGGATCACCGTAAACGTCAAACTATGATGTTTTCGGCCACACTCGACAGTGCCGAATTACATTACCTGACACAAACCTTACTCAAAGCACCGCATCGTGTCAGTGTGGGCTCCTCTGGTGAAGAACATACCGATATTGAGCAGCGTTTTTATTTAGCTGACCATGTCACTCATAAAGAAGCCATGCTGGCCAAAGTGATAGCCCAAAAAACCTATCGACAAATTATTATCTTTACTGCAACCCGCGCCGATACTGAACGCCTGTCAACTTTATTAAATCAACAAGGCATGCACAGCATTGCCTTGAGTGGTGATTTAAGTCAGTCACAGCGCTCCAATATCATGAACGAATTTAGCCGTGGCCAGCAGCATATATTGGTGACCACAGATGTGGCATCACGGGGTTTAGATTTACTTAATGTCTCTTTAGTGGTGAATTTTGATTTACCTAAACTTGCCGATGAATATGTGCACCGTGTTGGTCGTACGGGGCGCGCCGGTAACAAAGGTGAAGCAGTCTCTTTTGTTGGCCCCAAAGATTGGTTAAGTTATGTGGCGATCAAAGAGTTTATGCAACAAAACATAGAATTTAGCCAGCTAGAAGGCTTAGTGGCCAAGTTCAACGGTCCTAAACCCGCACGTGTTAAATCAGCCACCGGCAATCAACAAACCAGCGGCAAAACCAAATCAGTAGGCACTGATAATGTAGCAAAACCTGTCAAAAAACGGGTTAATACTATGCAAGGCACTGATGCGGGTCATATCCCACTTAAACGTAAACCTAGAGCGAATGTTGTTGAAATAGAACAAGACGAAGAAGAGTAGATTAGTGGTAGTTGATTAGCCTGAACCAACTGTATCCAGGCTAATCAATGATTTTTGCTGCTTGTTTCAGAGCAAAGCATTATTCCCAGATTTCAATAAACTCATTACTGCTTTTTGATGGCTTGCTGATAAAATCAGCGGCACTTGTACCTATGTACAAAAAACCTACTATTTCATCCTGTTCTTGCAAAGCAAAAGCCTCTTTGACAACTTTACTTTGGGTATATATGCCTGTGCGCCACACATTATCATAACCTTGTGATTTAGCGGCGAGTTGCATGGCATAGGCCGCACAGGATGCCGAAGCCACCTGCTCTACCCAAGGAACCTTGTCGTTTTGTTGATATTTGGCAATCACTACAATGACCATAGGTGCACGATGAGGTAATTGGGGAGCCCGCTGTACTTCTTTTTCAGTTAATTGCTCGTCGATTGCCGCTTGTTCAAAAATATCTCCCAAGCGTGATAAACCGTTTTCCTGACAGACAATAAACTTCCAAGGGGTTAAATGCCCATGATCAGGTACACGCATAGCTGCATGAATAATGTTTTGCAATTCTTGCTCGGCAGGAGCAGGCTTTTGCAAACGGGGTTGAGAACTTCGACTTAATAATAATTCTAGAGCTAACATAACAACTCAATAACCAACTTACTTAACGAATAATTAAGTATGAGTTCTTAGCTTAAATTGAGCAAACAAAAAACCCCTTTGTCTGCATCAGCAACAAAATTATTCTGTAAACTTTGTCTACACTAGAGCTAATTACTTTGTAATCTACATTAGGTTTTTAATAAAAGGGAGACAAGATGAGCATTAATGGAGAAGTACTATTAATTAAAGCCCCTAGCGATAATCAACACTCATTTAATGAGTACATAGCAACAATGGGAGCCAGTGTGACCTTAGCTGAAAACGCTCCACAAGCCTTTGAATTGGCTATTTCAAAGGATTTTGACTTGCTGTTGATAGATATTGACTTGGCGACTATGAACGCTAAAGAGCTACTCAAGGGGCTGTTGCAACTAGGTTTTGACACGCCGGTTTATGGCTTAACGACGACTATCACACGACACAACATAGAAGAATATTTGCACTTAGGTTTTAGAGGTATTTTAGATGCTGAATTTGATCAACCTAAGCTCAATGAGGTATTCAAGCGCCATCTTAGCTCACTTGAGCCTCAGGCCGCGGCTAAGAATGAATTATCTGCCAAACTAAACGCTAAAATTGCTGAATTAAAACCTATCTTTTTAGCCACACTACGCACGCAATATGGGCAATTGAATGAACATATTGAGCAACGTGATTATGCTCAAATTATTAAAATCTTACATGTTGTTAAAGGTAGTGCGGGAAATTTTGGCTATAAGCACTTAACAGACATTGCTAACAATGCTCTAATTTCATTAAGGTTAGAGCACTTCGATGAAGCTCCTGCCTTGATTGCAAAAGTGATAGTATGTATCGATAAGATTCTAAATGATGAGGGCAGTTGTGATTCAAAAAATTAATATTTTGATGGTAGAAGATGTTGAATTTACTCGTGATTTACTCAGAAGTGCGATCAGATCCTGCATTGACGACTTAGAGCTTCCCCTTGATCCCAAGTTTTATCATACATCCACTGGTCGAAATGTTTTAAACAATATCCAACATAACAACATTGATTTGGTTTATCTCGACATAGACCTGCCCGATACCAGTGGCCTTGAAGTACTGAAAAAGATAAAAGAAAAATTTAATCATGTGAAAGTCGTCATGGTCTCTGGTGAAAACTCATCCGCGAATGTGATGGATGCCATTAAAAATGGCACCAGTGGTTTTATTGTTAAACCCTTTAATTCAAAACGGATCAGTGATTCCCTGCGTAATTACCTTAAAGCAGAGCCAAGAAAGTACCAAGATGAGGCAGAGCTTGAGGTTGAATCAAGCCAAGAAAAAAACAATGACAAAACGTGAGAAAATGAAAAATAGCAAAATTTAAGAGCCTAGCCTAATCCTTTATCGAAGGCTAAGTAGAACCCTTGCGTTTATAACCTTCCCCCCTTGAAACTGCACATTTATTCGCTGCACTCATTCCCTTATTCACTTGAGCCACGTAGTAAACTAAGCTCGTGGGGCCTCGTTCATTTGCCTCCGCCGTGTAATTCCAATGATAAGGGAAATATGTGACTTGTTTTATCTGAGAAATTTCTGGGCTAGAATATAATCTGCACTGGTATATTTTCCACCACCACTAAAAAACAGCGAAAGCAGCATGATAAAATACGTCGCCGCAAATTCAATACCACCATTAAGTACCACAAACTTACCACTGGAAGTGAGCCAATCGTAATTGCCATGATCTTGCAGTAAGTTTTTCGCTGCAGCGAGTTTTTCAGGTGAACTCATGACGGCTTCATTGAGCCACAAAGTGCCATTGGATAACCAACTTGAAGCGTCGGCAATTGCCGCCCAACCATTGGGCCAATGCACAGTAAATATCGCCACTAACATGGTAATCATTAGTGGAATAGTTACCCAACGAGTAGCCAAACCTATCAATAACAAAAAACCACCCACTAATTCAGCAGCTATGGCCAACGACGCCATCAATACTGGTAGAGGTAAACCCAAGCCATATTCGGCATTGGCAAACCAATCTACGGTGTTTTCAAAGGCAGAAAGTTTATTGTATCCCGCTTGAAGTAAGACCGGGGCTAAATATAACCTCAACAACAAAGGCGCAATACCTTCTAAAAACAAGGTTTTATCCAACAAACTATGTAGCTTTTGATACAAACTAAGCATTGTGATTACCACTCCATCATTAGCACTTATTTATATAGAGTGTTTGATAACACTAAAAATTTCATTTAATCCCAACTTATAAACAGTTCAATATTATTGCCAGCCACGGATTGACCAGATAGTAATAAAATCGTTAAGGTAGGACATTATTTTGAGCAGGTGAAAACCGATGTTGCGATATGTATTATTTTTAAGTGGATTATCTCTATTAGCCGCCTGTACCACTTCATCATCATCAGCATCAGCAGACAAACCAAAACCAATATTAAGCTCTGATACTACTCAATTAAATAAAATCGCCCTGTCACATGTTCAGGCCTATTTAATGATTGGCAATAATCCAAAAGCCGAAGAACGTTTTCAAACTATTAGTGAACCTGAGTTAATGCCTGAAGCCATGTTGGCCTTGGCAGAATTGCGCGCAGCCCAAGGTGATGATTTGGAAGCCCAACAAGCTTTTATGTTGGCGATGAATGATTCAACACTAAACAGACAACAAGTAACACCTGAGTTACTCGGTTACCTATGTAAGCAAAAAAAATGGGAAATACTTCAGGGTTACGCCTCAGGACTGGTCAATAGTGCGCTGCCTACCTTAATAAAAAATCAACAATTAGCGACTCTGGGGCTGTGCTTTTTTCACGCACAACAATGGCAAGAGGCTAATAACTGGTTGAATCAGCTTGATTTTACTCAACCTGTTGAACCTGCAGTTTATCTCGCTTTGGCGCAACTTAACGTTGAACAGCAACAGTATAAAACCGCCCAACAGTTGATCGACAAATATGAAACTAACAAAACCCAAATCGATGCACAAACATTGTGGACTTCTTTTATAGTCTATGAGGCTTTACAAAATAAGCACTTAGCTGAGCAGACAGCTCAACAACTTAAGCAATTATTTCCTGCTAGTGACTACACTCTTATTACTAAGACTAAGATGGCTTTCCAGAAAAAAGACTCAGAGGCTGTTGTTACTAAGTCTTTACCAATATCCTCAAACCAGTCTACCAAACCCACAATCCATCTCATCAAAAAAGGCGAAACGCTCTATCAACTATCAAAACGTTATGTTGTGAGCGTTGCCGATTTACTCAAATGGAATCCCACACTTGTCGTGGATGACATTTCCCTCGGCACAGCAATACAAGTATCTGAATAATAAAAAAACAGATTAGGCTATTGGTAAGCCACTATGAAACTTAAAATCATCATCTACCGTTAATATTAACTGGGCTTCTATTTCACCAAAATAAGCGATACGAGCAGTAATATCTTTACCGGCGATATCGGTGGCTAAGCTTAGATAATCCTGATAATGACGAGCTTCTGAGCGTAGCAAAGAGACATAAAAATCACTTAATTTTTTATCTAAAAATGGCGCTATTTTGGCAAAACGTTCACATGAGCGCGCTTCGATGTAAGCGCCACAAATAAGTTTGTCGATAAGTGCATCAGGTTCGTGAGTTTTAACATGGCGCAACAAGCCCTTAGCGTAGCGACTTGAACTAATATTTTCATAACCAATACCATAATCCTGCATCATTTCAAGTACTTGATAAAAGTGATGTAACTCCTCACGGATCAACAACACCATTTTATCAATAAGCTCTTGGCTATAAGGTGTACCTGATTTAGCCATCATGGATTTGTTAAGTTTGAATTTTTCTAATTCACGCCAATCGCCAATTTTGCGGTAAGTGAAATCTTCATAAGGTTTAAGCCACTCTAACAGAGCGCTGGCACTATCTGCATCCACTGCATAACGCCGGATCAAAAACATAGCGCTTTGTGCAGCCTTTAATTCACAGATCAAATGATCGGTAAGAAGTACTGTTAGATTCTCTTGTTTGACTGCTTCAAATATCCACTCATCAGGCGTAGCGCAGTGTAAAAATTTTTTAATGGGTTCTAACAATCTTTCCAAAAATATTACCTTTTATATTTTAATAGTTCTGCTTAAACATACAGCCTATTTTACACATTATAATTAGCTGTAGCTCATTAGAATGTGTTTTTCTAGCCCTTACACTTTTAGTTATTTTATAAAGGATTTAAAGGTTAGATGTGACAGTAGGCTTAGTTAGCAGCGCTTGCATAAGTGGGCATGATTTGGATAGGCACAGGGACGGATTTTTAATTGCATAAAATGGTTAAAGTTCTTGATGTGAGTGACTACCAATATGTAGCAATCACCTATTAAATAAGCTCTACAACGAGCTTAACCTGTTAAAAAACATTTTTTAACGTGACTTATACGCGTATTAAAATTCATAGCAATCCATAATGCCAATTACTCACTATGCATCACTTCCCAAACTTAACAATAAGGTGGGGCTCAGTGCAACGCTATTGTTTAGCCATTTTTAAGTTTAATAACCCAAAGACACTGAAAGTGCTAACAATGCAATCGCAATCCCGATATAAACCAACCACAAAGGAAAGATAAACTTAGCCCAATCTGACCAGGCTATTTTGGCCGTGGCTAAATAGGCTAATAAGGTACCTGACGTAGGCGTTAATATATTGGTGATGCCGTTACCAAACAAAAATGCATTTAAAGTTGTTTGTGCTGACACACCAGACAATTGCCCTATAGGCCCCATAATAGGCATACTCACCGCCGCCTGTCCTGACGTTGAGGGGATTAAAAAGTCTAAGGTAAGTTGCGAGAAAAACATGCCTATTGCGGATAAAGTTGGATTATTATCGCCAATAGTTGAAACCAAGCCGTGGACCACAGAATCAAGAATTTTGCCCTGCTCTAAACAAACCGCAACAGCTGAGGCTATGCCAATTAAAAAACTCGCCAACAACACTTTTTTCATGCCGTTCACGAAGGCGTTAGCCGCATTATTAGCGCCCATGCCACTGACAATGGCCAACAAGATACAAGTTGCGATGTAATAAGCGGACAAAGCATGATGTTTCCAATGCCACTGATTAGAGGCATAAACTAAAAAGCCAATGCTTAAACCTAAGATACTCAACATCAAGCTATGCCGTAAAGACAGTTTTTGGGCACTGAAACGAATGGCCACATCTTTAACATAGCCACTTTTGCGTACCATCAATAAGACAAACATGATGCCCACGGCTAAAAACACCAAATAGAAATAAAAGCGAATATCGGCGCCGCTAAATATTTGTAAACCAAGCAAAGGTTGAGCAATCGTAAGAGGTAAAGGGTTAGTCACTGATGACAAATAACCCGCTTTAACCGCAACGGCCACGATGGAAAAACCAATCATATTCGACATACCGAGGCGATTAGCCATGGCCACCATTATGGGGATCACCAATAGATATTCAGAAGCTAAACCCAAAAAAGTACTGCCTGCAGAGAAAACCGTCATTAAAACAATAACCAACAAATAAATATTGCCGTTGACTACACTTAATAAACGCTCTAAGCCCGCATCAATTGCCCCTGACTTAGTTAAAATACCAAACAAACCGCCGATAATAAGCACCATAAAAATCAAACCTGCGCCACGTTCCAAGCCTTCTGGAATGGTGAGCAAAACGCCGATTAAGCTAACAGGTTGTGCGCTATTTTTGTCATCAATAATTTGAGTATTAAACAGATTTAAAGGAGAACTGTCTTTTTCGAGGGTTTGGTAACTATTTGGCACCACTAGTTTACCGTCCCGTTGATAGCTTCCGGAGTCAACCACATAGGTTAGTAACATGGCAAACAACAAAATACCCAACAAAATAATGATGGGATTGATGGTCTTATGCTCTGGCGTCGGCTTATCACCACTGACTTTAAGATTATCGCTATGTTGTGACATGTTTATCTCACCCTGAACTGATCTTTTTTAAGCGACATTAAATTTGACTCGCAACGTAGTCTGCTATTTTAGCTGACACCCTATTTAAATCCGTTTGAAATTTTTCATAGTTCGGATTAGGCCTAAAGCTTTCTTCATTCATATATAAACTGCGGTTTACCTCTATTTGCAAGCTATGGCGATTGTTTGCTACGTCAGCGTAATGCGTCACCAAATAACCACCTTTGTAAGGTTTATTGCGTACCACGTAATAACCTCTTTCAATAAAGGCATCTTCGACAACCTTCACAAATTCGGCACTGGCACTGCAGCCATCGTTGTCACCTAAGATAATATCAGGCCTAAGTAAACCACTATCTATATTCATGCCGTTGCCACGAGATTTCATCGAATGACAATCAATATGCCAGACTCCGCCATGGGTTTGATGCAGGCTATCCAATTTTTGCTGCAACACATTATGGTAAGGGTGGTAATAATGATCTAAGCGAGCTTGTATTTGCACCTGGCTTAAAGTCTGGTCATATATTGGCACGCCTGGTAAAGCCATGCGCCGGATCAAGCCCATGCCCCTGTCACTATATTTGGTGGGTTGGCAAAAATCCCACGTCTGATCAAGCAAAGCAGGATCGATGTCATATGGAGCACGATTTAAATCAATATACATGCGAGAAATAGTCGCGAGTAGTAAATAGGCATTATTGTCTACAACACCTCGCCATAACTCACCCACAAAGGCATCCCAGCCCGTTTTTAATTGCTGTTTACTGACTTTACTTACAAAGTCAGCAGGAAAAACATCGCCACTGTGCGGCGAGTCAAATACCAAAGGTAAAGCTTGTTCGTCACATGGAGAAATAAGGGTATAAGGTAAAATCATTCTAAGCTTCCGCGAAAGATAAAACAAAGTAGCTTGCCCTCAAGCAAGCTACTAACACGCAAGACCTACCTTTAAAAATCGTAGTTCAACTGCACATACATAAAACGACCAATGGCGTTGTAGGTATTTTGGTCAAAATTGATATTGGTATTTGTTAAAGATACGGGTGGTTGTTTGTCAGTCAGGTTGTTTACACCTACTTTGGTTTTAAGGCCATTGTTAAAATCATAGGCTACCGATACATTGTGATAAGTGATTGAGTCAATAGGTAAGGCTTCATTGTTGTAGGTTTCAGTTGTTTCGCCAATAAAACGGGCGCTGTAAGCCGCAGACCATTGATCACGTTTCCAACGGGCACTGAAAGTACTACGCCATTCAGGATAAGACTCTCGAGAGGCAGCCGTACCTACTTTGTCCACTGCTTGAGTTGAACCGTCAGACAAGGTAGACACTTCGCTAAACTCTCTTAACTTGGAAAAGTTGGCACTCAAATCCCACTTTCCTATGTCACTCGCAATACTGTAGTGCATGACCACGTCCATACCGGCAACCGTACTTCTGTTTAAGTTTACTGGCCCATCAACCAGATCTAAAATCTCGCCGGAGGCACTACGGGTAATTACCCCACAATTTTTGTTTTTATAGGCACATAAATCTAGAATGTTTTGCGCGCCAAATACGCTAATAGTGTCGTTTATTTCGATATCATACCAATCAGCCGTAATACTAAAGTTATTTAAAAACTCTGGTAAATAAACGAAACCATAAGATACATTTTCTGAGGTTTCAGGTTGCAACAATATATTGCCACCTGTGGTAATCGGTATATTACTATTTTCTTGTACATAGCCTGCTGGGACACCAGCACAACCCGCTAATTGAGAGTGAGTGGCACAGGGATCCGCTACCGCAATAAAGGTAGCACGCTGCCCTTCAAACAACTCTAATATGGAAGGCGCTCTAAAACCTTCTGCCCATGTTGCTCTGAATGACAAACCATCAATAGGGCTATATACCAAACCGGCCTTACTATTAGTGGTACTACCAAAAGTACTGTAGTCGGAATAACGACTGGCTAAACTTAATTCGAGGTTTTTAACCATCGTAAGGTCAGCTAATAAAGGAATGCTGAATTCAACATAAGCTTCGCTTAAATCATATTCACCTTTAGTACCTAAACGAGGGGCTGAAGAGGTAGTTTGATAGTTATTTACTCGTGGATCAGCATTAACATAATTGTCCGAAACATCGAGACCTTTTTCTTTACGGTATTCGATACCGGCTGCCACAGCCACATCACCCGCAGGCAGTTCAAATAAGGTACCGGTGACGTTAAAAGTAAAATCTAATTGTTGGGCTTTATTTTTGTCACGGGCGGTATAATTAATGTAGTCCACCATGTCTGAGGTTAAGGGATTAAATATATTCACCGGCACACAACCAGCCAGTAGATCACTTACCCCTGCGGCAACCCCCGTGGCATCACAAGCTCTTAATCCTAGAGCTAGCTTGTCTAAATCCATTTGATTTGTGGATACAAACTCACCTTCGTTTTGTGCCCAAGATAAAAAGCCGTCCCAACTCCAATCGTTGCCAAAATCGCCATCTAAACCAATACCAAGGCGCGTTGTTTCAACGGTTTGTTCATTAACCCGCAAACCATTTTCATTGATAAAAGAAGTATGTCTAAAATCCGAACCAGAAAATTCAACACCAAAGGGATTAACCACACTATTGTTAGGAATAACAAAGCCTCTAGAACCTTGGATGGCTGATAAGGTGGCTGAAAACTGCTGATCTGAGATACGTTTGTTGTATAAAGCTTCAATTTTTAAAGTAGCAAAATCAAGCGGAACCACTCCTTGGGCGTACAACGAAAAACGCTCACTTGGGCCAACCACATAGTTATCGGTATAACGGTTGTATTTGTCGTCAGAGTCCACCGCGCGCCAACTATCAATGTCACTACCGTTACTGCCTGGATCACGAGTTATACCGCCAGAAGGTACAGTAAAATCAACCACACCAGCTAAGCTGCTTTCTCGAAATAAACCTTCTGGTGAACCAGTGGACAAACCATTTAGAGGCACTGCCGTCAATTCACGATCTTGAGTAAAAATCGGCTTTTGGTCCGAGTAACTTGCCGCCACCATAAAGTTACTGTCACCCACATCCCTGCCCCACAATACATCAACATTAGCGGTTTCTTTATCGCCTTCAGATGACTGACCGTAATAGCCTTTAATACTGGTACCCACAAAATCAGAATAGGTGTAAATATTAACCACCCCAGCGATAGCGTCTGCGCCATAAATGGCGGTCGCGCCATCTTGTAATACTTCGACACGTTTAACGATGGCTTGTGGAATGGTGTTCATATCCACAAAATCACGAAATCCTCGAGTACCTGCGCCGTTTACCCAGCGATGACCATTAACTAGCACTAAAGAACGGTTATCACCCAGGTTACGCAAGTTAATACTACTTGAACCGTGGCTGGTACCGGCAGACCCATTGCCATTTAAGCTCGAGCCCACCGACGGTAGCTCCTGCAATACATCACCTAATGAAATAGACCCGTTTTGATTCAAGTCATCAAAATCAAAACCTTGTACTGGGCTCGGCGTTTCAGTTTGACGTTTAATTCTTGAACCTGTTATTGAGATAACTTCTGCATTGTCTTTTACTTCTTGAGTTTCAGCCTCTTGAGCAAGTGCCGCAGTGCCATAACAAGAACTTAAAACGGCCAGAGCAATAACTGATAATGTATGTGAGTGTGTCTTCATGGTTATGTCCACTGTTGGTTGTTTTTTGTGTGTTTTTACATCTCAGTCTTACTTTACAAGTTAAATTTATCCATGCAATATTATGCAAAAAACTCATTACCACATAACAATTTGTTATAGGATTACCCATTAACACAGCCCATCAAACCATTAGTTTAAAGAGTTTAGAAGCCTTTAATGCCATCATAAAAACCGGCTCTGCGACCGCGGCTGCAAAACAACTTGGATTGACTCAACCGGGTATTAGTCGCTTATTAGCTTTGCTTGAAGAATATATTGGTTTTCAACTATTTTACCGTGAAAAAGGCAGATTAATCCCTACAGATGAAGCATTAACACTAGTGAAAGAAGTTGAGTTGACCCTAATGAGCGTCGATCGTATTGCCTTGTTAGCCAACAATATTTTTCACTCCAATCTGGGCCAGTTAAGGCTCGTTGCCCCCAATAGTTTTATCGCTGGGCCACTGGCCGATGTGGTCACTGATTTTTTGCAAAAACACCCAAGGGTTAAAATTAGTTTAGATACTCACTCACCGACCAGAGCACGTGAAATTGTTGTCCATCGCTCTGCAGATTGTGGTTTTATTCAACTACCAGAAAATCATCCGGGCTTAATTTGCCACCATCTAGTGAGTAGCAATACAGTTTGTGCCGTATCAAGTACGCACAAACTCGCGACTAAAAAAGTCCTTAGCTGTAAAGATTTAGGTGATGAAGATCTCATTTTATTGGGCAAAGGCCGAAATTCTCGTTTACAGATTGAAAATGCTTTTTTACGGGATAAAATCCCCATGCAAGTGCGCTTAGAAACCCATACGGTGGCCATTGCCTGTACCTTTGCTAAACGCAATATTGGTATTGCCATTGTCAATGAAATGCTCGCTCAACAATACGCCAGTGAAGGTTTAGTTTTAATCCCCTTTACCCCTCAAATCGTGCATGAGTATGCTTTTATCACCTCCGCTCATGCGCCAATGAACAGACTCACCGAAGCTTTTTATCAACATTGCAAAACATATTTTGAAAATAAGTTTTAAGCGGTAGAAAAGTGGGTCAATTAAGCGACTATTTGCAGGTATTTTAAACAAAACTGTTGACTGCTTAGCCAAGCTAAAACAAACTATTGTTAATTTACTGTAAATAAATTGTAAGCTGTTGGTTTATTTATAATTGTCGTCGTAGTTGGAGTAATAAAATAATGATATTAAATCACCTCTGGGGTCTGTATGCCCACCCTAAAGAAGAATGGCACTTAATTGATAAAAAGCACGAAAGTTATTTTTACAGCCTCAGTCACATAGCCATTATCTCTCTCATCCCTACCCTCACCAGTTATTATTCCGCCGCCCATTTGGGTTGGAGCATTGGCGTAGGCGATATTATTAAACTCACTCAGCAAAGTGCCATGCTCATGAGCATAGGCATGTATTTTGGTTTGATGACGGGCGTGGTTGCCTTGGCGATTTTGATCCATGAATTGGCCAAAGCTTTTGATGCAACTCCAACCTACACTCAGTCATTAGAACTTGCAGCCTATACTGCAACACCATTATTTATGGTGGGATTTGCGTCTTTTTACCCCGTACTGTGGTTTGTCATGTTAGTGGGCTTAGGCGGCTTAACGTATTCCATTTATTTGCTTTATTCTGGCACGCCTATTTTGATGCACATCCCAGAAGAAAAAGGCTTTATTTATGCCAGCTCAGTAGTGACATGTGGTTTAGTGCTATTGGCCATCTTAATGGCAGCTTCGGTAATATTATGGAGTGCGGGCATGGGGCCGGTTTATACGGGCTAAAGCTTAAATAAATTTTTTATCAAAAACGGTAGCCTAGCTACCGTTTTTTGTGTCTTTAAAAAACGCATTATCTGAACGTATCGAGCCTTATCGCTATCGTTCATTAATGAAGTTAGAAACGGCTCTATTAACTACGATGAGTCACATACACTAATTAACAACTATGAGATTATTGGCGATTTGTTGAAGATTACCTAACAAGTCGTATTTTCATTAGTTTTTGACTGCACTAACTATTCTGTTTCTACCACGTTTTTTAGCTTGATACAGAGCAAGATCGGCACGCTGGATAAAATCTTCGAACGTCTCTTCGCTCATCTGAGCAACGCCCATACTACAAGTCAACTTGATGCCTTGAGGCCATCGATGAGATGCAATGATAGCCCTGATTTTTTCAGCTAATAGCTCAACTTCATGCAAATTAGAATTTGGACAGGCTAATATAAATTCTTCGCCTCCCCAACGCGCCAATATTTCTGTGGAATGACGAGTATTGTCTTCAATAAGACGAGCAAATTCTATCAGGATGTCATCACCTACTTTATGGCCAAAGTTATCATTAACTTGTTTAAAATAATCAATATCAATAAATGCAATAGATAAACCTTTAGTCCGATTAATACTGCCGTCCTGATTAAATATGATGGCTTGCAAGCCTTGTCGGTTTAAAACACCGGTCAATACGTCACGGCCAACTCGATCTTGTAATTCACGACTTTTATTGTCCAACAAATGATTAATCGTTGTCAGTTCTTGTTCTCGAAACTTAAAAAACCTTAGGGTTTTATTAAATTTAATACTTGAATAAACCAGCCTTACAAAGGCAAACATCATCCACATGCTAACCAAAATTAAATAAAGCTGTTCTTTGCTAATAAACTTGCCTCGGAACTCGATTTTTTCGACTTCCAGTTCGTATTTACCTTCAACAACCATGGTCCCAGTAGAGAGTTCAAGCGTGGTAATATTGGTGAGTTCTGGGCCGCTATTTTTTAAACTGACTTTATTTTCACTTAGCCACCAAGTTGAAACTTGCATATTATCTAAAGGGATCCAAATCGGCTGAGTTGAACCTTGTACTGCAAACCATTCAATTGAGTTAAATTTAAGTGAGTTTTCATCAGCTAAATCAGAATAGTCAGGATTAAAATTACGTAAATGCAGACGAATACCGGCATCAACAGGGGCTGTATATCTAAGCCACAAACCAACTCTGTCATACTTTGAAAAATCGCCCCCCTTAACAGGTTGCCCTTGGCTTAAATCAGCCAACTGAAAATTAAGTTCACAAAAGGGATATTGATAAGAAGCAGATAACTCACACTGTAAGATGCGACGACCACCATCCATAAAAGTGATGGCACTACTTGAACCACCAGCACTTTTGTCGTCTAAAGCAAGTATGGGTATATCGCCATCCATCTCAATAATAAAAATGCGATCCAATGCCACTTTATGCAGAATTAACATAAGCGCACTTACACAAAATAATACTAAAATAGTTTTTATTTCAGACTTCATTTTATTCCAAGAATTAATACCACAAAAACAGCATATAGACAGCTCAGTCGGCTCTGTCTTTTATTGTTTAATTTTTAACCTTATTTACCTAAGAATACATGTTTTGCTCGTACTGTGCATAAAAAAGCCGCTCGAAAGAGCGGCTTTTTATCTAAGTGAAATACCCCTTATGAAGTAACCTTAGTTACCGTCACTTTCGGTGCACTGGGATCAGGACCACTCACTGTAAACTTGTAAGTACCAGACTCAGTAATCGACAACTTAAAGTTAGCTCCCGACCTGCCCAAGGCTTTACTAGCACCGAGTACGACGTCAACTTCACCAGCCAAATTACCAAAGTCCACTGTAGACCAATCTGCTGAGGCAATTTTAAACTCATAATCACCGGCATCGATGTCAATCTCCGCGGAATACGTGCTGTTACCCATATAAACCAAGGGATCCGCTTCGCCCCAACCATTTATTGAGCCGCGTACAAATACCGTAGTGTCACCAAACATCAGGGCGTTAAATACCGAGATAGTAGGTGCATTAATGTCAGCCACATTAAATAAGAAGGTATAACTACCATCACTAGGAATGGTGATAGACAAATTACTGCCTTTAGGTGCAAGGTCTTTTACATTGCCGACCGTGACAGCGCCATTGCCATCAGCCGAGCCGAAATCCACTGTTGACCAATCAGCTGAGGCTACTTTAAAGCCGTAAGAGCCCGCAACCAGATCCATAGTGACAGCGTATTGGCCACCAACAGCGTAACTCATAGGATTAACTTCCCCCCAACCATTCATGTCTCCACGAATAAATACTGTCGTGGGATAAAACGGCTCTTCGTAATCCACTATCAATATAGGTGCGGAGTTATCACTTGCATCCAGACTGAACTTAAGAGTGGCCTCAGCTGTTAAGGTAAGCTGCAAATTTGAACCACTGCGAGTTAAGACTTTTTCTGCGCCTAACGTAACAACTTGTTGGCTAGATCCAAAATCAACGCTAGACCAATCGGCCGAGGCAACTTTAAATTCATAATCACCGGCAGCAATGGTAATCACAGATTCATAAACCCCACTACCAACGTAAGTCATTGGGTTACCTTCACCCCAACCATTCATGCCGCCTCTCACCAATACGGTAGTATCACCAAAAGGTACGACATCAGGCGCACCTGAGGTGGCATAAGAGGATAAGCCAATGCCTTGCACACCGCTCTGAACTTTTACAAACACGGCTGTCGTTAGAGCTGGTACAGTAAATGTGCCCTCACCTTCGCCCGCAGTAAAATAAGCTCCACGTACTGTTGGATCGATAGAAGACATAAGGGTTGCATGCAAAGTAAATGCTGCAGCAGTTGCAACGGTATGACTTTGCTCGGCATAACTGGAGTTAACCACTACGACAAGAGCGTCAACCATAGGATCTAAATCTGCACGAGGCATAGTTTCATCGGCAGACATGCCATCATCTATGCTCATGACAATCAAACCCTGGGTCTGACGTTTGCCAATATTATGGAAGCCAATGCGATCTTTAACATCGGCACCTGTCGTCAAACGGAATAATGGTGATGAACTGCGTATGCTAAGTAACTCATTAAACACTTCAGAGGCAAACTCAATCTCAGACATACTCGCGGCACGCTCTGGACTATTCATAAACTCACCAATCTCAGCCCAACGAGCTTCATTGTCTTGCTTTAAAGGTAAACCCACATTCCAGTTGTTTGTTGCCATGGTAAAATCGACATAACTAAACCAGTCACCAGAGTCGTAGCTATTTCTGTCCATAGATTTAGAGCGTAAAAAGTCTCCGCCAATTTGTAGGAAGGGAATACCTTGTGCCATCAATGGGACAGTGGCAGCTATATTTTGTGCCCTAACTCGTTGCGCAAGGGTTAAATCCTGCGGCAAAACATAATTAAATTGATCCCATAAGGTTTCGTTGTCATGTTTAGATACGTAGTTAATGATGTCAGCCGGATCAGTCGCATAACCGCCTAAGTTTACCGTTTGTGTATCTGAGCCACCGGAAGTATTTAAGATGTAATCTTTTAAAGTACCGGCCAAGCCCATTTTGACTTTATCTTGATTCACTAACGCCGCATCACTGGGCTCTTTGCTAAACATATGGCCTTGACGCACAGCCTCACGGATACGATCGTTATAGGTACCAATCTCAGTACCGGCCATGATGGCTTGGCTCGCTTGCTCATAACCACGGTCTTCTTTAGTCCAGCCTTCACCGTAAAAATACATGTCTTCATCTACGGCTTTAACCGCATCAAACAGCCTTACCATAGTGGCTTTGGTGGCCTGGCTCATAATGTCAAAACGGAAAGAATCAAACTTATATTGAGTAGCCCATTGAATAAGTGAATCTTTCATCAGCTTTTCCATCATGGCATTACGTGGCTCGGTATCATCACAGCAGGTTTCACGCACTATGGCGCCAGTATCCACTTCATAACGGTGATAATAACCAGGTACTACTTTGTCCAGTACTGACTTACCGTTTAGCTCTGAAGCATTGGTATGGTTGTACACCACATCAAGTGCTACACGTAGACCCATCTCATGCAAAGCCATATTCATGGCACGCATTTCTTTGATACGTGTCACACCTTCTGGATTAGATGAAAAACTGCCTTCTGGAACATTAAAATGGAAGGGATCATAACCCCAGTTAAACTGATCTACACCGCGCATGGCTTCTGCTAAATCTTGGGCTTTGCCCGCTTCAGAAATGGGATCAAAGCTGGCAAACAAATCGCCTAAGGTCATGGTTTTGTTTAGCGCCGCGTCTTTACAGATTGCCGCTGTCGTGTTGAGTTTACATAAGGCTGTTAAGGTACTCGAAAAATCGACGGTTTTACTCACGTCTTCTTCAATCGACGCTATATCATTGGCTGGCAACATGTGAAAATGCGTTAAACCTTTTTCAGCTAACTTTTTCAAATGCATTACCGGCGCACTGTCCATTTCAGTAAAGGCCATATATTTGCCACGGTTACCCGCTGAGGTAGAACCATCACGTACGCTAAAGTCACGGATAGAGCCTTCATAGATCACCGCATCTTCAAAATGTGCGATAGTCGGAATAGTCTGACTATCCCAACCTTCCGGTTTTAGATCTTCATCATTGAGGTTAACAAACTGGGAAAAACGACTGTTAGTAGACAAACTCACTGAATAAGGGTCGGTAACCAACAACACCTGCATACCTTCGGCTTTAGGGTGATATACCGTAACTTCAAAACGATAATAGGTTCTGTCTAACTCACTTGTCCCTTTGTAAGACCAAATCCCCGTATTGTTATCCAGTGTCATATCAATGGTAGAAGCCAAGGTTTTATTGTCGTTGTAACGGACTAACTTAACCGACTTAGCCGTAGGTGCCCACAACGCGGCGGTAATACTGCCATCTTCGCCATAAATTGGCCCCAACTGAGCTTCATCTGCATCGGCTTCACCCAAGGTGTACAGTTGATCAATGGCATTGGCGATTTGAATGCCAGTTGCACCATTGAGCTCACCATCACTGTCATAAGAGGCTAATACCGCTTGAGATTTAAGCATGGTTTTAGCATCTTCCGCCGACCAATTGCCCTGAAAAGCCTGCAAACTGGCTAAATGTGGCGCTATCGCGATTTGCTCTTCACTTAAGCTAACTTCTTCTAGCTCAAGTACCGTGCCGTTCATGCCAGTATCCACATTTACTTTCAAATCAGCAGTCGCTGAATAATGCAGTTTTACCGAGCTTACTTTGCTGAAATCTACATCCCACAATAACGTGTTGGCATCTAACCAATGAGCCGCTTGACCATCAATTTTAACTGGTTGAGGACCTAGAGAAACGATAGGGAATTCAAAAATGGAAGCCACCCCAGAAAATACAAAATTCATGCGAGCAAAGACAGGATCATCTTGTGATAGTGGCATTTGAAAATCACCACCGCCCATTTCTTTGTCATCACCATCATGGATAATGAAATTACCACAAGCTCCGGCCGTACCCGCATAACCCGGTTTTAGATTCAGTACCCAATAAGCGCCGTAGTTAGGATCTACGCCATTGTGTACTTTACCATTGGCCCAATCGGTATCAGGATCTGCGTAGGCATTACAGGTATCGTTGCTCCATGCGTGTAAACGATAACCTTCATAAGAAGGATCGCCAGAGGCGTTTGTTGCACCTACCGCCGCACGGTTGTAATACAACACCGCCTGATTAGCACCCGGCGATACACTAGGTGTAGGCGCCGTTGGGTCAGCCCCCACAATACAGCCATCATTACTTTCATTTGGCACTGTGGGTGGCGCGCAATTAAACGGTGGTGGAGCCACACACATACTACCCGTGCTATTGGGCACCATAGGCACATTACACGTGAGTAGTTCATTAGAGCCAGATTCAACGGCAGAACCGCCGCAGCCCGCCAGTACAATGGCACTAAACATCAGCATTATTAAGCTTAATGTTTTGGTTTTCTTAAACATAGGTAGTTGCTCCGATGTCATTAATTTTTTGTTTAGCAAGGGATTACTGCGAGACAGCCCTAATTTGACTAAACCGCCACAGGCGGTACTGATTGACTTGATTAGTTGAGTTTTCATAATGAATACGTCACCCCAAGAAAGTACTGAGTACCAAAAAATTGAATGGTGCCTGTCAGGTCTTCTTGTCCAAAATAACTGCGGGTAGGCTCATCGGTTAAGTTGTTGATTTGAAACACCACACCGAGATTTTCGTTGATGCTGTAAGAGGCTTGATAATCCACCACAATTTCAGAATCAAAGTTAACGGTTTGCTCGTTTACTGCCACTTGTTTAGATACAAAGGCGTCGCGGTAACGGGCACTTAAGCGTGTTTCAAAATCTTGGTATTCCCAAAACACGGTCGCTTGCGCGACATTTTCTGATAACCCAGGTAATTGAATGGAAAACACCGAATCAGTTAAAGTACGGGTAATTTCACTCTCGGTAAAAGAATAACTGGCACTCATACCTAAACCTGAAAAAGGGCTGGGTAAAAAGTCGTAGATTTGGGTATAAGTCAGCTCTACACCACGAATGTAACCACCGCTGGCATTGTTAACTGCTGTCTCGTAACGGCCATCTTCCGTAGGTACGACTATAGATAGTGGATCACCATTAACATCAGTCGCTCTTACGGCAGGAACTCCAGGAGCTTCAGCCTCAACAAACACCGGTACAGAAACCTCGGTAGGTACCACAAAGCCATTACCAGCAAAGTCATAAGGTTCTAAAGTGATGTCGTCTACAAAGGATTTAATGTCTTTATAAAACAGCGCGGCCACAAAGGCCCCCTCAGTCTCCGTAAAATAGTATTCATACGACAAATCATATTGGTTGGCGTAAAAAGGTCGTAAATACGGACTATTACGGCTATTACCGTTAATTTTGGCCGTTGGCGAAGACAGTGTAATCTCACCGGTATCTGGGTTTTGACTGGCACTTACCGTTTCCACTGTAGTGGTGGTATTGGCAGCAAAGCGGTTAATGGGTGCTCGGCCCATGACTTTGGCCGCAGCAAAACGAATTTGCTGATTTTCGGTAATTTTAAAATTCAGGTTTAACGAAGGTAAATAATCGGTATATTTATCTGCCAAAACTGCCGGACGGAAATATGTATTAATTAAGCCAGCATCATCGGTAATGTATTGTGCACCTTTGGCAGGATCACCAGCAGTGACTTCTACCTCTTCCCCATTTTCATCAAACACTGTGAAGGTCGTACTCACATCCTGCAGGGTCGTTGAACTCTGTTTAGATTCAATACGACGAACACCCACATTACCTGAAATCGGTAAACCCGCTATTTCGGTATCAATATTAGCCATTATGTAGGCTGCAGTAACCTCTTCAAAAACGTCGCCACTTTCTTGTACCGACCATGCCGTATTAGGCCCTTCATTGCCTGTGGGGCTATTTATAACACCGGGATGACCAACGCCCCAAGTTTGCACGGGTTGCGGAATACCCGCAGGGAACCAAGCGTTTAAAGCTGAATCGAGGTCAATGGATAAATAATCTGGGAAATAGCCAAATTCACCATTCCAGCCAACGGTGTTGACCATATCAGGTGTCAAACGTAAAGGCGGTTGACTAACTGAAAAGGCTGAATCATTACCATATTCGAATACCGAACGATCATTACTGTATTCGCGGTCAGAATAACGTAGTCCAAACTCAAAAGACGCAAGAAAGGGATTATCCAATTCATACTTTAAATCAAAGCGGTAAGCCTTAAGTTCATCTTTGTTTTCAAAAGGGTATATACCGTATTTACTGACCATTACCCGATCAATATCACTAAAGGCAGCGGCTTGATTAAAGGCTAAATCCGGTAAATCTAAGCCATTTAGTAAATAAGACATCGAAATATTTTTATCAAATTGTGGATTAATGGCGTTAGCATCTTCACCAACTAAACTCCACAATAAACCATTACGGAAATCACTTTCCGCTTTCGACAAACTAACGTCAAAAGTCATACTCAGTGCATCAGTGGCTTGCCACGCGGCTTTAATACCAGCACTAAATACTTGGTCAAAGTCCTGATTATCGTCGTTGACCAACTCAACCCGCGTAGTACTGCCTGAAGTTCGATTAAAAGTGCCGCCAATAACATGGTTATTAACAATAGTAGGATTGGTTATAGAAACCTGATTGCCTCCAAATTTAACTCTGAAACCACGGGCAAATTCTTCAGAATCAAACTTAGATAAAAACAAATCGGTTTTAAGGGTAAAGTTATCAGTAGGCGCCCATTCAATTGCCGCCATATAACCATCACGGGTTTCTTTACCACCCTGATGCTGCATTTCAAGACCTTCACTGATTTTTTCAAAACCAGCACAAGGATCGGTAGCTAAACATGTAGCACTGACGTTATCTATGTCACCCACCACGCCGTCAACGTCAGCTTCGGCGTTATAGGCCATCCCAATAAACTGCGTTGAAACACTAGGCTGAAATAGGCGAGCATAACCTAAGGCAATACCCACTGTGTCATCTAAAAACTTGGTTTGATAAGACACACTCAAACGATGACCAAATTGTTCGGCGTCGGATACTTCTTTAGCGCGGTCGTTAAACATGCCACGGGCATTAACACTAAATTTATAATCACCATCTATGCTTAAGGGACTCGCAGTTTCCAACTCCACTGTACCGGCTACACCGCCTTCAATTAAAGAAGCTTTTGGAGACTTATACACCGCGGCAGATGAAATTAATTCAGAAGGATATTGATCAAATTCAATCGAACGCGAACCACTGGTAGAAACCTGTTCACGACCGTTTAAGGTTGAAAATACAAAATCCCCCGACAAACCACGAATGTTGATCTCAGCAGCCTGACCACCGGTACGCACCGCCGAAATACCAGGCAAACGTGTCAATGCATCAGCCATAGAAACATCTGGCAAACCACCTAAATCATCAGCTGAAATTTGCTCTGATACGGTATCGCCAAAACGTTTTTGGTTGAGGGACTTAATTAGGCTGACGGCAAAACCTCTGACTTCGATTTTTTCAATATCGTTACCAGCTGTTTCTGCTGTCGTATTTTGTATTTCAAGCTCGCTGTCCTGAGCATAGAGTGGCAAGCTGCACATTGCCATACCACTAGCAACCAAGGCTGCTGTAATTAAACTGGGTCTGAATGTTCTCATTTACGTGTCCCGTTCCCGTTTGTGTCAGTGAATTGTCAATTATTTTAGATAACTGCAATTCGCCCTATTATCGAACAGAATGTTAACGCTTAGTTAACAAGCACCACAACATGATGCATACGTATTCAGTCATACTCAGTAACAACTAATTAACGAATTACCGTCTATTTGTTAAATAAAGTACCCTATTAAGACTAAATGACGCTAAATGTGCTTGGTGAGGTTTAACTATGAAGGGTATTCTCGAGGGGAAAATAGCCACCAAATGAGCAATTTACTGTCATTTAACTAAGCTATTTTTTTAGAATTTAAGCTGATCTAAATTGTCTTGGTGGGATGAAAAATTGAGGGCACAACCAGCCAAAAATGACTGAATATTTTGTTCTGCATACAAGTCACCTTGTCCTGGTTGTTTAGCGGCCAAAGGTGGGAATGCGCCATAACCGGCAAGTAAACAATGCCACGAAATAGTATCAAAGTGACCGGCTATATTTTGTCTTTGTATTTCTTTTTCAAGATCGTCGCGGCGGTACCACACGTCCAATAATGCCAAAAGGGA
>NZ_LSNE01000002.1:47028-95665 GCF_001565895.1 Paraglaciecola hydrolytica | reverse complement strand
CCCCCCGCCAGTAATCACTGTCATCGCGGGTATTTAATTTGTAATGGGCAACGATGTAATCACGCACGCGCTCAAAACGTTCTTTAGCCGCAAGGTTATAATCAGCCTGATGCAGACGACTAAAACCACCCGCGGCAAATTTGTCCATAAACAGCTCGGTGCAAATCTGTACCAGATGCAAAGCCGTAGCTTCTAAAGGCTCAATAAAGCCTTGGGATAACCCCAGTGCAATACAGTTATTTTGCCAATGGGTTTCAAGACTGCCTACTTTCATTTTCAAATGGCGACAGGCCTGAGGATCATCCAGCGCATTTAAATGCTGACGAAACTCTAGTTCTGCCTGCTCAGTGTTAATAAAATCACTACTGTAAACATAGCCATTGCCGTATCTATTGGTCAGAGGGATTTTCCAGCACCAACCGTTTTTGATGGCCGTGGCCTTGGTTTCTACCGGAATGACGGCGTCGATTTTGCTTGGCATCACCACGGCTGAATCGTTAAACAAGTTATCTTTGTAGGAATTAAATTTCACCCCAAGATGTTGCTGCATCAACACACTAGCAAAACCACTACAATCAACAAACCAATCGGCGGCAAGCTCTTGTTGCTCACTGGTGATAAGACTGGCAATGTCGCCATTAGCCTGTTTAGTCACCGTGACGACCTTACTTTGTTTATGCACCACTCCACATTTTTTTGCTAAAGTAGCCAGAAATTCGCCTAACAAATGAGAATCAAAGTGATAGCCGTATTCCATTCTAAACGGAAAGTTTTTTGGCGTAAGTGGCCCGGCATTATGTTGGGCCA
The DNA here is from genome assembly GCF_001565895.1 of Paraglaciecola hydrolytica. Classification (GTDB taxonomy): domain Bacteria; phylum Pseudomonadota; class Gammaproteobacteria; order Enterobacterales; family Alteromonadaceae; genus Paraglaciecola; species Paraglaciecola hydrolytica. The sequence goes on along the minus strand of NZ_LSNE01000002.1, from coordinate 94,858 downwards.
AAACACCATTGATCAAAAAGTCTTCCGGGTTAGTATGGGTAGCAAGCCCTAAACGACGGGTGCGGCAATTTACAAATAAAGCACGTTGGGTAAAGGTATCGAGCTGGGAAATAAAAGGATGACTGTAACTGGCTATGCCCGATTGTGGACTCCAGCCCGCAAAACGAATATTCACCTTATAGGTCGCATTACATTGTGGCATCCACTCGCTTTCGGCTATGTCCAGCATTTGGAAAAAGCGTTTGAGGGTTGGGGTTGAACCCTCACCTACACCAACTATGCCGACTTCAGGTGATTCAAGCAGGGTAATTTCAATATTTTTATCTGCCCATTTTTTAGCAAATAAATTAGCGGCCATCCAACCTGCGGTGCCACCACCAACAATACATATCTTCATCTAAACAAAGGCCCTAGTTTGGCTTAGTGCAAAAGGATTGTAAAAAGTCATCGTGGCTTGGTAATTTTGCCAAAGGTTCATTTTTAATGGCTTGAATGGTATTGAGCATCTCAAACAACTTATCTTTACTCAGGTTATTGGCAATGGGGTGATAATCTTGTGGCACTATTCCCTGCCCCACCAACACCTGCAACCACGAACTTTCGAGGAATAAATCGTTTTGCTCACGAAACAATCTGCCCGTGGCTCTGAACAATTCAATTTTATGCCGCAAACTATCGGGCACTTCCATGTTGCGTAAATCGCGCCAAAAATGGCTGTCGTTACGCTCGTTCACATGGTAGTGCAAAATAATAAAATCACGTATTTGCTCATATTCAACTTTGGACTGGCGATTATATTCAGCCACATCAATGGCTTTAATACCTTGATGAGGAAACATGTGGATCAAACGGACAATGGCCGATTGAATTAAATGAATACTGGTTGATTCTAATGGCTCTAAAAAGCCACTGGATAGGCCAACAGCAACCACATTACGAGCCCACTGCTGGCGGCGGCGCCCCGTTTGAAACTTAATAAAATTAGGCTCACCTATGGCTTTAGAATCAAGATTATTCAATAACAAATCTAAGGCTTGTTGCTGTGAATAATGCTGACTGCTGTAGACCACACCATTACCGTTACGATGTTGCAAAGGAATACGCCATTGCCAACCGCCTGCATGGGCAATAGAGCGAGTGTAAGGTAGTGTAGTGGCATGACGTTCTGAGGGCACGGCTATGGCGCGGTCACAAGGTAACCAGTGACTCCAGTCATCAAAACCTGCACCGAGCTGTTGCTGGATCAACAATCCTCGAAACCCAGAGCAATCTATAAACAAATCACCGGCAATTTTACGGCCGTCTTGTAGTACTAAGGTACTAATAAAACCGCTGTCTTTATCTTGTTCAACGTGTTCTATCAAACCTTCGGTACGCAGTACGCCCATACGCTCACTGACTTCACGTAAATATTTGGCGTATAAACCTGCGTCAAAATGGTAGGCGTAAGGCAGTTCTATGATGGGATCTTTACTGTTTATTTGTGCGAACTTGCCTGCTTTAGCGGCCAGATAATTTAAGTCGTAATCCCATATGCTCGTATTTAAACCCAGAGATTGCGCTCGTTGCCAAAAATGATGGAAATGACAAAAAGCCATGCTTTTGCCAGCTGCCCCAAAGGAGTGAAAATAACTTTCACCTTCGACTCGCCAGTTTTCAAACTGAATGCCCAGTTTGATAGTACCTTTGGTTTTAGCCAAAAATTCTGACTCATTCAAACCCAATACATTATTAAGCAAGCGAATTGGCGGAATGGTGGCTTCCCCCACTCCCACTGTACCAATGGATTCCGACTCTACGAGTTCAACATCAATAGGAGCCCCAATTACTTTTTTGAGTAAGGCAGCGGAAATCCAACCGGCTGTTCCCCCACCTACAATGACGACTTTTTTTATTGGTTTATGCATAGTTCGCTAATAATTAAAAAACCCCAGTTGCTATGCTAACTGGGGTAAGACATGGGTTCAACAACGTGCTGCCCCTAATTAGAAATTTAGTCTCGTAGCGAGTTGCTACGAGACTGCCAGCGTAAACCCTAGTGTTTGCTTTAGAAGCTATAGTTCAAACCTAACAAGAAGTTACGGCCGTAACTTTGGTACTGAGTGATCTGGCGAGCATCAGCACCGTTAGATTGAATGGTAGGCTCATCTGTCAAGTTTTGGCCTTTAAGCGTAACACGCAAACCTTCTAGTCCTTCGATACCAGATTCGCTAAAGTCATAGCCAATCTGAGCATCTAACAGCTCACCACCGTTGTCAGTGGCATTAACCAAAGACAAACTAATACCACGAGTTTCTGACAAGAAACTACTACGCTTAGTACCGGATAAACGTATTTCAAAACCACTATTTTCGTAATAAGCGGTTAAGCTATAAGCTTCGTCTGATAAACCAGGGATTTGTGAACCATCATCAAATTCACCGTCTAAGAAGGTTGCGCTGGCAACAACACCAAAGCCTTCTAGTGAATCATGCAACATAGACATTGGAATGCTACCTTGCAATTCCCACCCTTTAACTGTGCCTTGTAAACCGTCTTGACGGTAAGTCACAGTACCAAGGAAAGTGGCTGGTGGTTGATTATCCGTTAAATCCGAAGAATCGTGATAACCAGGAATGTAGTATTCAGAGAAGTCAGATACCGTGATACCTGTCTCATGCCAGTTTTTCAAATCTTTAAAGAAGAAACTAACCGCGAAAAATCCATCTTCAGCAAAATAGTTTTCATAGCTTAAGTCAAATTGGTTGGCTTCAATAGGTTTCAATAATGGGTTACCACCATTACCAGAAAACGGTCCCTGACCTACATTCGGATTTAATATAGTATTGTCATTGAATGAGAAACTGACTGTTGTATTAGGACGCATGTCATCCATACGTGGACGAGTTAATACTTTAGATAAACCGGTACGTACAAACTGATTATCCGCCACTTCTAAGCTTAAGTTTAAAGTAGGCAATACGTCAGTATAAGAATCACCACCTTCTAACGGGGTTGCATCAACATAACGCGTTGGACCCGTTACCGTACCAAAACCAAATGATTTTTGATCAGCACTGACCACTTGCACACCCACATTACCACGTAAATACATACCACTTATTTCGGTATCGATGTCTAAACGCGCAAAGACAGTGGTTAATTCTTCTTTAACTTCGTAGGTATCACCCAAACGACCGGTTTCAAGATCAGCGGCATTAGTAGCAATATAGTAACCACTGTTGTACAAGGCTAAACCATCATAAGCAACTACACCTTTAATGCCTAAAAAGCTTAGGTCCGCATAACCCAGTACATCAGGGATAGGGCCGTCACTAGGCCATGTTGGAGCGGTTAAATAGGCACCATTGTTTACTTTAGATTTGGTTCTTTCTGAATAAACCACACCAGCGGTAAATTGCGTAAAAATACTCCAATCAACTGCACCGTTTATTTCTAAACGCAAACTATCTAAATCTTCGGCAAAAACAGGTTTGTTAACAAATCCATCTTGAGCTGTATTCGGTGCAAAACCATCTACTCCTTGAAAAGCGGCGACTGGATCTAAGCTACCACCCCAGGCTTGTGGGCCCGCAAGAGTAATAATGCTTGGATCAGTTAAATCAAGAGGTGCCATAGTCGGGTGGTCAGAAAACACCACGCCAGTAGACGTTTGTTGCCAAGAACGTGCAGTAATCGGACGTCCATCAATACCAGCACGGCCTACACCAGAATAACTTTCAATGTCGGCGATGGTTTTATCAACTTTGCCAGTAGAATAATCCAATACCGCTGACCAATTATCATTGATTTGATATTCAACATTAAGCCCTATAGTTGAAAGCTCAGCATCTTGACTACGGCCGTCATTACGAATGACTGAATAAAAACCATCGTAGTAACCAGAAGTGACTAAACCGTCTTCTACACCAGTAATGTTATAAGCGCCAGTGCCCCATTCGGCACCGCCTTCTTCCAAACCACGTCTAACATCGTTCTCTGAGAAATCGATATAAAGTGCATCAAGTTGCACATTTAATTTATCTGAAGGTGCCCACTGTACTACGGCAGCAATAGAATCACGCTCCATCATGGCAGAACGTACAAATGAATCATGACCACCAGAGACTACGTCACCAGCAGAAGATGCAACGCTATCCGTTGCACGGCGATCAGAATCTTGATTTACCGTTGCATAGCCCCAACCACGGAATTGCTCTTCTTGACGCGGGGTTTCCATTGAAGCGATAACTAAAGCTAAACCAATAGTGTCATCGGCAAAAGAATCTACATAGTTAAAAGACAAACGGTGTCCTTTATTGTCGTAATCTGGGTTAGCTGAATCTTGGCCGTTTTGCTCATAATCAGCATTAAACGCGATAGTGCGTTTTTGGCCTAAAGGCTTGATGGTTTGTAAATCAACAGTACCACCAATACCTTGCGTGGTTAATCCTGCTTCTGGGGTTTTATACACCACAACATTGGTTACGATTTCAGTTGGGTAAAGGTCATATTCAACCCCACGGTTATCACCCATACCTAATAATTCACGACCATTTAATGAAGTACCAACGTAGTTTTCGTTAAAACCACGAATCGATAAACCACTGGTACGACCGTTCCGACGTTCACCCGCAATACCCGGCAAACGAGCCAATGACTCTGCCACACTGGTATCAGGTAATTTACCGATATCTTCAGCCGACAACACTTCAACGATGGAACTATTATCCATTTTCAAAGCTTGAGCACGCATTAAGCTGCCACGAATACCTGAAACTTGAATGACTTCTAAGTTTTCGTCTTGTACATCACTTTCTTGTGCCAGTGCTGGTGTCATACCAACGGCAAATCCGCTGGTAATTAGAGCGGCTTTTATTAGATTTGGTTTAAAATTTTTCATGTGTGAGTCCCGTGCTTTTGAAAGTTAAAGATGTAATTAGTTGAAAACGTTAATAAACTGTTTTCAATTGTTACACTTTTGTTGTTCTAGACAGGATCCTACAGGCAGTACGACTCATTGCTCAATGCATTGCATACGTATTCAAAAGTGGCCCTGACTTAATGCATACGTATTCAGAACCCCTCACAAATAAAACATCAGAACTTCATGAAGAAAACTCAACATCAAAATGTAAATGGCTTGTTAATCCGTGAGTTAAATGAGTGGCTTATTGTTGAGAAAATCCAAAGATAAGACTATGTACAGTTTGAATACGAATGCATCAGCATCGATTCAAGCAGTTGTATTGCCTATTGAATAATAAAATATGCTACCGTTGTTAGGTGTTTACCTACAGTTTAAAACTATGCTCAAAAAACGTCAGGCTGAATTAGCCAAATTAGAAAACCTCCCCTCTCCAGCTAGTGTGAGTGACGTAACGATAGATAATTTTAACGAAAAAATTAATCAAAGTTATCAACCTCTGATACTCAAAAATTTTGCCGCCGATTGGGAAATAGTTAAAAAATCACAACAATCCCTTGCTCTAGCCGCTGAATATTTAAAGGGTTTTGATCATCAACAAAAGTTAAAGTTAATCAGTCTGCCAGAAGATACCTTGGGGCGACTTTTTTATAACCATGACTTGAGTGGTAAAAACTTTACTGTCAAAAATAGTACATTAAGTGACAGCATCGATCTTATGTTAGAAAAGGATAATAAAACGCGGTATTGCTTGCAGTCTGTGAGCCTTAAACAAAATTATCCTGAACTTATTGCCCAGCTACCTAATAAATTACTGCCAAATACCCAATCATTTATTTGGATTGGTAACAAGGTAACTGTCCCTGCACACTTTGATGAAGCAAATAATATTGCCGTAGTAGCCGCTGGTAAAAGGCGTTTCACTTTGTTTCAGCCAGAACAAATTAAGAATCTCTATATCGGTCCACTAGACTTTACTCCAGCCGGACAACCCATCAGTCTAGTTAATTTACGCGCCCCAGATTTAAGCCAATTCCCTCTATATGAACAAGCCTATGCCAACGCATTGTCTGTAGAATTAGAAGCTGGTGATGCGATATACATACCCACTCCTTGGTGGCACCATGTTGAGTCGTTATCCCCCTTTAACGTGCTTATTAATTACTGGTGGAGTGATAACTATGTTTCCAGTCAGTTGCCCTTTCCTATGTTGATCCATGCATTGCAGGCGTTCAAAAACATGCCAATAGATCAACAACAAGCCTGGCAAAGTATCATGCAACATTATCTATTTAATCAGGATGAAAGTGCCATAGCCCATATCCCCAAAGCAGCTCAAGGCATATTAGGGGAACAAGCAAAGCCAGTGAGCCATTTTATTCATCAGTGGTTGGCCAGTCAGATAAAATAAAAAAAACCCGCCAGTTGGCGGGTTCTTGTATAACTAGAAAAGGCGTATTACCAACCAGTAACTTCGCGTAAGCCTTTACCAATATCAGCTAAAGAGCGTACGGTTTTAACACCGGCGTCTTCTAAAGCTTTAAATTTCTCATCAGCCGTACCTTGGCCGCCAGAAATAATGGCGCCAGCATGGCCCATACGTTTTCCAGCAGGTGCAGTTACACCTGCGATATAAGAAACAACAGGTTTAGTCACGTTAGCTTTGATAAATGCGGCGGCTTCTTCTTCTGCTGAACCACCGATTTCACCTATCATGACAATAGCTTCAGTTTGAGGATCGTCTTGGAACAATTTCAAAATGTCGATAAAGTTTGAACCAGGGATAGGATCACCACCTATACCAACACAAGTTGATTGACCAAAACCTTCGTCAGTCGTTTGTTTTACTGCTTCATAGGTCAGAGTACCTGAACGTGAAACGATACCGACTTTACCAGGCTTATGAATATGACCAGGCATGATACCGATTTTACATTCACCAGGAGTGATTACGCCTGGGCAGTTTGGACCGATCATACGAACGCCTTTAACGTTCAAATACTCTTTCACAAACAACATGTCGATAGTCGGAATACCTTCAGTGATACAAATGATCAACTCGATACCGGCATCAGCTGCTTCAACGATAGAATCTTTACAAAACGCTGCAGGTACATAGATAACAGAGGCAGTTGCGCCTGTTGCTTGTACTGCTTCACGTACTGTATTAAATACCGGAAGATCTAAATGGGTTGTACCGCCTTTACCAGGCGTAACACCACCAACCATTTTTGTACCATAAGCAATCGCTTGCTCAGAGTGAAAAGTTCCCTGACCACCAGTAAAACCCTGACAGATAACTTTGGTGTCTTTATTAATTAATATAGACATTATTTGCCCTCCGCGGCTTTAACAACTTGCTGAGCTGCATCAGTTAAACTGCTTGCAGCAATGATATCAAGGCCAGACTTAGCTAGCACTTCACGGCCTAGTTCAGCGTTAGTACCTTCAAGACGAACCACAACAGGAACGTTTACACCCACTTCTTTAACTGCACCGATAATACCTTCAGCGATCATGTCACAACGTACGATGCCACCAAAGATGTTAACCAATACCGCTTTAACATTGCTGTCAGATAAGATGATTTTGAATGCTTCAGCAACACGTTGTTTAGTTGCACCGCCGCCAACATCTAGGAAGTTAGCTGGTTTGCCACCGTGTAGGTTAACAATATCCATCGTACCCATAGCAAGACCGGCGCCGTTAACCATACAACCTACGTTGCCGTCTAGGGCCACATAGTTAAGTTCCCATTTAGCGGCTTCAGCTTCACGAGCATCATCTTGTGATGGATCGTGCATTGCGCGCACTTTAGGTTGGCGATAAGCCGCGTTGCCATCAATAGCCACTTTGGCATCTAAACAGTGAATGTTGCCATCTGCTTTAATAACCAAAGGATTGATTTCAATTAAAGCAATATCTAGGTCAACAAACATTTTTGCCAAACCTAGGAAAATTTGCGTGAACTGTTTAATTTGAACGCCTTGCAGGCCTAATTTAAACGCCATTTCACGGGCTTGATAAGGTTGAGCACCAACGATAGGATCGATTTCAGCTTTAAGGATTTTTTCAGGTGTTTCATGAGCAACAGTCTCAATTTCAACACCACCTTCAGTAGAAGCCATAAACACGATACGACGTGAAGTACGGTCAACTACAGCACCTAAATACAGCTCATCAGCGATATCAGTACAAGACTCAACTAGGATTTTAGATACTGGCTGACCTTTTTCGTCAGTCTGAAAAGTCACTAAGTTTTGACCAAGCCATTTTTGCGCAAAAGCTTTGATTTCATCTTTAGATTTAACTAACTTAACACCGCCAGCTTTACCGCGACCGCCTGCGTGTACTTGACACTTAACAACCCACTCAGTTCCGCCAATTTTGTCAGCTGCTTCAGCCGCTGCTTCAGGAGTATCACAAGCGAAACCTTCAGAAACTGGTAAGCCATACTCTTTGAATAGCTGCTTGCCTTGATATTCATGCAAATTCATGGTTTATCTATCCGTTTTAATTAAGAAAAAAACCGCTAATTAGCAGCTTGATTTTGGGGCCGTTCTTAATGTAGAAAACGGCAAAATGATGGGTGAGTTTAACCTCCCACCCATCTTCTTTTATTACACGTCCAATAATAGACGTGTAGGGTCTTCCAGCATTTCTTTAATGGTTACCAAGAAACCGACCGACTCTTTGCCGTCGATGATCCGGTGATCATAAGAAAGTGCTAAATACATCATAGGCAATATTTCTACTTTGCCATTTACAGCCATTGGTCTGTCTTGAATTTTATGCATACCTAAAATCGCACTTTGTGGCAGATTGATAATGGGCGTAGACAACAACGAACCAAACACACCACCGTTAGTAATGGTAAAGTTACCGCCTTGCATATCTTCCATGGTCAACTTGCCATCACGACCTTTAAGTGCGAGGTCACGAATACCCGATTCAATTCCAGCCATACCGAGAGCATCACAATCACGTAAGATTGGCGTCACTAAGCCACGAGGTGTAGACACCGCAATCGAGATGTCAAAATAGTTGTGATAACAAATATCATCACCATCAATTGAGGCATTCACTTCTGGGAAGCGTTTTAAAGCTTCAGTTACGGCTTTAACATAAAACGACATAAAACCTAAACGGATACCATGACGTTTTTCAAAACTGTCTTGATATTGTTTGCGTAAGTCCATGATGGGTTTCATGTTAACTTCGTTGAAGGTCGTTAACATCGCTGTGCTGTTTTTAGATTCTAACAAACGTGTAGCAATGGTTTTACGTAAACGTGTCATAGGTACACGTTTTTCAGTACGATTACCTAAGGCTAATGCAGGTACTGGAGCCGCTGAACCTGCTTTTGCTGTAGAAGGTGCTGGTGCTTGCAAGAATTTCTCAACGTCTTCTTTTGTAACACGACCGCCTTTGCCTGTGCCTTTGATCTTGGTAGCATCAAGGCCTTTTTCAGCAAGCAAACGTCTAACTGACGGGCTCAATGCATCATTTTCTTCAGCGGCAGGAGCTGCTGACTCGGCTTTGGCTGGTGCACCACTAGCAGCAGGTAAAGTACCTGCAGTGAAATGGGCAATAACTTGCTCTCCATTTACCGTGGCGCCTTCTTCAGCCAGAATTTCACTCAACATACCATCGGCAGGTGCTACTACTTCTAAAACGACCTTATCGGTTTCAATATCAACCAAATTTTGGTCACGAGAAATGGCTTCACCAGGCTTAACATGCCAAGTCGCTATTGTCGCATCTGCCACTGATTCGGGCAGTACAGGTACCTTAATTTCCACTGCTTCACCTTTTTTATTAGATGTATCTGCTTTACTAGGAGCTGGAGCACTGCTTGTTTTTGCAGCGCTGGCACCGGATTCGAATTTAGCGATAACCTGTTCACCAAGAACAGTGTCACCTTGTGCAAAAAGAATTTCACTCACTACACCATCAGCTGGTGCAACCACTTCAAGTACAACTTTGTCGGTTTCAATATCAACCAAACTCTGATCGCGACTAACTTTATCACCTACAGCAACATGCCATGTAGCGATAGACGCATCTGCTACTGATTCTGGCAATACCGGTACTTTAATATCAATAGTCATACTGGTTCCTTATTTAATCGTTAATGCATCTGCTATCAAGTCAGCTTGCTGTTGGTTGTGAACGGAAATATACCCTACTGCAGGAGAAGCAGATGCATCCCGGCCAGCGTATTTCAACTTAGCGCTTTCTGGTATACAGGACCAAAAATTATGTTGGCTACAATACCAAGCACCTTGGTTTTGAGGTTCTTCCTGACACCAGACCCAGTCGTTAACATGACTAAACTGACTCACGACTTCAAGAATTTGCGCTTGTGGGAATGGATATAACTGTTCAATTCGTATTATCGCCACATCAGTTTGTTCATTTTTGCGACGTTGCTCAAGTAAGTCGTAATAGACCTTACCAGAACACATAACAACACGTTTTACTTGCTTCGGATCTAGTTCATCCACTTCACCAATAACATTGTGAAATACACCTTCGGCCAATTCTTCCATCGACGAAACAGCTAAAGGATGACGCAACAAAGACTTAGGCGACATAACTATCAATGGCTTACGTGTAGGACGCAAGATTTGACGGCGTAACATGTTAAAAACTTGAGCAGGTGTAGAAGGTACACACACTTGCCAATTGTGATCCGCACTCATTTGTAAAAAGCGTTCTAATCTCGCCGAGCTATGCTCAGGACCTTGACCTTCATAGCCATGTGGCAATAATAGAGTCAAACCACAAAGGCGTCCCCATTTTGCTTCACCTGAGCTAAGGAATTGATCGATTACCACTTGGGCACCGTTGGCAAAATCACCAAATTGCGCTTCCCAAATCGTTAAACAACCTGGCTCTGCTGTGGCATAACCAAATTCAAACGCCAAAACCGCAGCTTCAGATAATACCGAATCAAAGATTTCAATTTTACCTTGCTCAGCACTGATATGTGCCAACGGCATGTGCGCAGAGCCATCTTTTTGATTATGTAATACGGCGTGCCTGTGGAAGAAAGTACCACGACCTGAATCCTGACCTGTCATACGTATTTTATTGCCTGATTCGACAATAGACGCATAAGCAAGGTTTTCTGCCATCCCCCAATCCAGAGGCTTTTCTTCGGCAATCATAGACTCACGATCTTGATATATTTTAGCGACGCGCGACTGAAGTTCGTAGTCTTGGGGATAAGTACACAACTTAGTACCTAACTCTTTGAGCTTCTCGACACTAATATCACCCGCATAAGTCATATCCCAGTCATGGCCAAGATAAGGACTCCAATCGACAGAGTGTTCAGTCATTGGACGCCATTCTTCTAAGACACAGGCTCCATGATCAAGGGCTGCACGATAATCGCTTATCAATTTTTCAATTTCATGAGCTTCGATACTGCCTTCGGCCACCAACTGATCAGCGTAAAGTTCACGCGGTACAGGATGTTTTTTAATTTTTTGATACATCAATGGCTGAGTGGCATTAGGCTCGTCAGCTTCATTGTGACCATGACGACGATAACAAACTAAGTCAATTACCACATCGCGTTTAAACTGGTTACGATAATCTAAGGCTAGTTTAGTAACAAACAAAACGGCTTCTGGATCATCAGCATTCACGTGTAATATTGGCGCCTGCACCATTTTAGCGATGTCAGTACAATATTGAGTAGAACGGGTATCTTCGGTTTTAGAGGTTGTGAAACCCACTTGGTTGTTGATAACAATACGTACAGTACCACCCACTTTAAAGCCACGAGTTTGTGACATATTAAAGGTTTCTTGTACTACACCCTGCCCAGCAATCGCCGAATCACCATGAATAGTAATAGGCAATACGAGTGAGCCATCGGTACAGTTACGGCGATCTAAACGAGCACGCACTGAACCAATAACCACAGGATTAACGATTTCTAAATGCGAAGGGTTAAATGCTAAGGCTAAATGGACATTACCACCTGGCGTCGCAAAATCAGATGAGTAACCCGCGTGATATTTTACATCACCGGCCCCCAAACTATGATCATGTTTACCAGCAAACTCATCAAACAATACGGATGGGTTTTTACCTAGTACGTTAACCAGTACGTTAAGGCGACCACGGTGGGCCATACCAATAACCACTTCTTTAGTACCACAAGCGCCCGCATGAGAGATCAGGCCTTTAAGCATAGGTACTAAAGAATCACCACCTTCTAGCGAAAAGCGTTTGGCACCAGGAAACTTAGCTCCTAGGTATTTTTCCATACCATCAGCAGCCACTAAACCTTTTAAAATAGCGACTTTTTCGTCACGTGAAATTTCAGGTTTAGCTTGCACTGACTCTATACGGTTTTGCAACCAACGCTTTTGCTCAGTATCCGTAATGTGCATGTATTCAGTGCCGATAGAACCGCAATAGGTACGATTAAGCGACTGAAACAACTCTCCCAAAGGCAAGGTTTCTTTACCTATGGCATAAGAGCCTACATTATAAACCGTATGAAAATCTTGCTCGGAAAGATTGTGGTGAGATAATTCTAAGTCCCGAACTCTGGGCTGTTTCCAAAGTTGTAATGGGTCAAGATTGGCATGTTGATGACCACGAAATCGGAATGCGTTAATTAACTGCAATACTTTGACTTGTTTTTCATCACTGGTGTTATTGCTAGCTGCAGCGACTGCGCCACCAGCTCTGGCTGCGGGGCCTAATGCAGCTAATGAACGAAATTGTTCACGAATAACACTGTGTTTTGATTCGACTGATACACCATCAACTTTCGGTAAATTATCGAAAATCGCGCGCCATTGTTCAGAGACACTTTGAGCGTTATCTAAATACGCTTCATACATTTCTTCTACATAAGCAGCGTTGCCACCAGCCATGTGAGACGATTCCCACCATGCTTTCATCACGCTTTGTTGCATTGTCGTCCCTTGATTTGATAAGACTTACAATTATATGTGCAATTGCACACGGTACTTTTAGGCTAGCCAATTATTGAAAGGCTAGTTAGAGCAAAAAACACGTTATTGCCATTCACGCATGAATGACAATTTTAACTAAACAGCGCGTTTTAACAACATGGATTTAATCTGTCCAATTGCCTTAGTCGGATTTAATCCTTTAGGGCAAACACTGACACAGTTCATGATGCCATGACAGCGAAACACACTAAATGCGTCGTCTAAGTTACTTAATCTTTCTTCCGTTGCGGTATCACGGCTATCAGCTAAAAACCGATAAGCATGCAACAAACCAGCAGGACCAATAAATTTATCAGGATTCCACCAGAATGATGGGCATGAAGTCGAACAACATGCACACAGTATACATTCATACAAACCATCTAACTTTTCACGCTCTTCAGGTGATTGCAAAAACTCACGGGCTGGCGGTTGATTATCATCATTAATCAAGAAAGGTTTGATTTTTTCATATTGTGCATAGAACTGGGTCATATCAACGACTAAGTCACGTACCACAGGTAAACCTGGTAATGGACGAATGACAAACTTATTACCTTTAAGGGCAGATAAGGGAGTAATACATGCAAGGCCATTTTTACCATTCATGTTAACGCCATCAGAACCACATACACCTTCACGACATGAACGACGGAAAGACAAAGTTGGATCTTGCTCTTTAAGTAAAATCAAAGCATCCAAGACCATCATGTCTTGGCCTTCATCGACTACTAACTGGTAGTCTTGCATCTTAGGTGCGTTATCAACATCAGGATTGTAACGGTAAATCGAAAAATTTAAGTTCACTCTCGTTACTCCTATTAGTACGTTCTGGCTTTAGGTGGAAATGCTTCACGAAGTTTGGGTGTCATGTTCACTTCACGTTTCAACATAGTGTCATTTTCAGGTAAATAAACCGAGTGACACAACCAGTTTTCGTCATCACGATCCGGGAAGTCAAAACGGCTATGAGCGCCACGACTTTCAGTACGGAAATTTGCTGCTACAGCCGTGCTGTAAGCAGTTTCCATTAAGTTATCCAACTCTAAACATTCGATACGCATAGTATTAAAGTCGTTACTCTTGTCATCCAAACGTGCAGTTTGCAGACGTTCACGGATTTCACCTAACTCTTTAAGACCTTGTGCCATGGCATCACCTTCACGGAATACCGAGAAGTTAAGTTGCATACATTGCTGTAAGTCTTTTTTGATTTGCACTGGATCTTCGCCTTTACCCACCGCTGAGTTTTCCCAACGATTAAAACGAGCTAGAGCGGCATCAACATCATCAGTAGACGCATCACGTGCTTCAATTCCATCAATGGCTTTACCTAAATGCAAGCCCGTTGCGCGACCAAATACGACTAAGTCTAATAGTGAGTTACCACCTAAACGGTTAGCGCCATGCACAGATACACAAGCAATTTCACCACAGGCAAACAAACCTTTAATCGGCGTTGCATTGCCTTGTAAATCTATGCTTAAAGCTTGGCCATCAACGTTAGTTGGAATACCACCCATCATATAATGGCAAGTAGGGATAACCGGGATGGGCTCTTTAACAGGATCCACATGAGCAAAAGTACGTGATAATTCAAGAATACCTGGCAAACGAGATTCAAGAACATCTTTACCTAAGTGATCAAGTTTTAATTTAAGATGAGGACCCCAAGGACCATCACAGCCACGACCTTCACGGATCTCAGTCATCATTGAGCGAGCAACCACATCACGACCCGCTAAATCTTTAGCGTTAGGCGCATAACGTTCCATAAAACGTTCGCCATCTTTATTTAGCAGGTAACCACCTTCACCACGGCAACCTTCAGTTACCAAGGTACCCGCACCAGCGATACCGGTTGGGTGGAATTGCCACATTTCCATATCTTGCATGGGAACGCCAGCACGTAGTGCCATACCTACACCATCACCAGTATTAATGTGGGCGTTAGTAGTAGAAGCAAAAATACGCCCCGCACCACCAGTGGCTAATACCACGGCTTTAGATTTGAAATAAACCACTTCACCCGATTCGATATCAATGGCGGTACAACCGACAACATCACCGTCTTGGTTTTTAACTAAATCAAGGGCATACCATTCGCTGAATACTTTTGTTTTGTTTTTAACGTTTTGTTGATAAAGCAAATGCAATAGAGCATGGCCGGTGCGGTCAGCCGCGGCGGCAGTACGTGCCCCTTGCTCACCACCAAAATTTTTAGATTGGCCACCAAAAGGACGTTGATAAATTTTGCCGTTTTCAAAACGTGAAAAAGGTAAACCCATGTTTTCCATTTCGATAATGGCTTCAGGGCCGGTTTTACACATATATTCAATGGCATCTTGATCACCAATGTAATCAGAGCCTTTGACGGTGTCATACATGTGCCATTCCCAGTTATCTTCGTGGGCATTACCCAACGCAACGGTAATACCACCTTGGGCAGAAACGGTATGCGAACGGGTTGGAAAAACTTTTGACAATAAGGCGCAAGATTTGCCAGATTGAGAAATTTGTAACGCAGCACGCATGCCAGCACCACCGGCACCTACGACTACTGCATCATACTCATGAACTGTAATACCCATTTAAATACCCCACAACACAAAAAGACCCACGGCAACGTAGACGAAGGCAATTAAATTAAGTACAAACTGAACGGCGGCACGTAAACCAGCAGCTTTAACATAGTCTGTTAATACCTGCCACAAACCAATTCTGACATGCAACATAATGGAAAGCAGAGTTGCAAAAGTAAACACCTTCATGCCTAGATGAGAAAACAAAGCATGCCAACCTTCGTAAGTAACAGTTGGTGTCGAGATAAAATACCACAACATAAACAATGAAAATGCCGTCATTATGATGGCGGTGGCTCTTATCGTAACAAAGTCCTGTACCCCATCACGTTTTAAACTAGCCTGACTCGTTACCATAATAAAACTCCTACCACTACTGTTAAGACAATCCAAATACCAATAATCGCTTTGGCGCTATTGTTACCGGATTCAAGTTCTTCCCACACGCCCATATCCATAATCAGATGTCTCACACCACCTAAGATGTGATAACTCAGTGCAGAAATAGTCCCTATGGCGATAACTTTACCCAACCAACCATTCATCTGTTGCTGAACAGCCTCGAAACCCTCTGGTGAAGATACTGAGCAGGCCCACGCTCCAATCACAAACAACAACGCAAAAAACAGCGCGACGCCGGTAATACGATGAAGAATAGAAGTGATAGCTGCAGGGGGGAAACTAATAGTATTAAGTTGTAAATTAACTGGTCTTTGTTTTTTCACGTTTTTTGCTCTTATACCTGTAGGATGTTTTGTCATTATTGCGCCTTTACGTTGCGTTATTGCGCTTGCTAAAAAACATTGTTCTCATCCATGAGAATGTTGCAAGATTGTTAGCAAATTATTAATAAATTAATGCCTTTGCTATCAGTCAAACAAGATGGCAAAGTATATCCAGCGAATTAGCTAATTACAATTATTGTTCATTATTAATGGCTTATCCGATGCGGATTTGATGCTTTTTTGAAAAAGCTCTAAGTTAAAATAAAATTTAAACTTTTAACTGAGCATTAAAATTGACATAACACGACATTATCAGTACAAATAGCGGCGATTTTCCCCGAGTAAACAGAATCAATTGCTGTTTTTTCAACAAGTACCAGTCTGAGGAGAGCAACTTATGGCAGACAACACAGCCATTTTAAAAGCCGGTGACAAAGAAATTGAACTACCTATATTGTCTGGTTCAGCAGGACACGATGTAATCGACATTCGCAACTTAGGCAGCAACGGTTATTTCACTTACGATCCCGGTTTTATGGCAACAGGCTCTTGCGAGTCCTCCATTACCTATATTGATGGGGCCAAAGGTGTATTATTGCACCGCGGTTATTCAATAGAAGAATTGGCCAGAGACGCAGACTATATTGAAGTTTGTTATATGTTATTACATGACAAAACGCCAAATACCGAAGAGTATCAGGATTTCAAAAACACCATCACTCGCCACACCTTAGTGCATGATCAAGTTAATAACTTCTTCAGAGGTTTTAGACGTGATGCCCATCCTATGGCGATGTTGTGTGGCACAGTAGGTGCGATGGCATCATTTTATCATGATGATTTAAATATCACTGATCCAGAGCAAAGATTACGTAGTGCCTATCGTTTGGTGGCAAAAATGCCTACTTTGGTAGCCATGTGTTACAAATACAACATTGGTCAACCCTTTGTATATCCACGTAATGATCTTAGTTATGCTGAAAATTTCTTGAATATGATGTTTTCGGTACCTGCCGAAGATTATAAAATTAGTCCGGCAGTTGCCCGTGCGGTTGATAGAATTTTTATTTTACATGCTGACCATGAGCAAAACGCGTCAACTTCTACCGTTCGTTTAGCGGGTTCATCGGGTGCCAATCCCTATGCGTGTATCGCTGCGGGTGTGGCTTCTTTGTGGGGTCCTGCTCATGGTGGTGCCAACGAAGCCTGTTTGAATATGTTAGAAGAAATCGGTACCGTCGAGCGTATTCCTGAGTTTATTGCCCGCGCTAAAGACAAAAATGATCCTTTCCGTTTAATGGGCTTTGGCCATCGTGTGTATAAAAACTTCGATCCTCGCGCCACGGTTATGCGTGAAAGCTGTCATGAAGTATTGTCAGAATTAAATATTGATGATCCTTTGTTAAACGTGGCAATGGAATTAGAAAAGATTGCCCTTAGCGACCCTTATTTCGCTGAGAAAAAACTCTTTCCTAACGTAGATTTTTATTCAGGTATTATCCTTAAAGCGATCGGCATACCCACTAATATGTTCACTTGTATTTTTGCGCTAGCAAGAACTGTGGGCTGGGTATCACACTGGCATGAAATGTTAAGTCAGCCAGGTCAAAAAATCGGCCGTCCTCGTCAATTGTATACTGGGTATACCAAACGCCCTTATCAAAAAATTGAAAAATAGCAAAACCTCTGCATACTAAACAAAGCGCTCTTTATGAGCGCTTTTTTATTATTCGCTCATTATTAATTAAGCTCTCTTACGTTTTTTTTAGCTAAAAACTTAACAACATATTTATTACAAAATTCTTACATTTAATTCCTTTGCAGGCCACGCATTATAAGGGCTTTACAATAATCACTCAGCCTAGTGGATTAATTCGTCAGTTGTTTAATATAAATGAGTAAGCTTTAAATTTTTCTCCTTCATATAGTAGTTCTTATAGAAGTACCAACTCACACCATCTCACTTTAGAGGAAGTTTATATGACGAAAATAGCAAAAGGCCAAAGTACAATAAAAACTAAAAAGTGCCTTATTGCCCAGGCAATGTTCTTGGCATTGTCATGCAGTTCAAGTCTTGTTTATGCCGCCGAACAGGAAAAACACAGCAATGAATTTGAAGTCATCGAAGTAACCTCGCAAAAGCGGGTGCAAAACGTGATGAAAGTCCCTATTACTGTTGGTACGATTAGCGCTGACACCTTAGAAGAAAGCTCCTCTATCCTACTCAGTGATGTTGACAAATTTATTCCTGGTTTTGATTTTGGCGATAACAGCATGACCCAATCCGGTATAAGCATGCGCGGCATATCCAGTCCCAATATTTCATCGGGAGGCGATCCCTCATCTGCCACATTCTACGACGGCGTTTATATGCCGCGAGCAGCACAAAACGTGCTGTTTTCTGATATAGAACGAATCGAAGTATTGAAAGGTCCTCAAGGCACCTTATTTGGCCGCAATGCTGCAATGGGTGTTGTTAATATTCTGCCACGCAAACCCACTGAAGACTTTGAAGGTTTCATTAAAGGCAGTTGGGGTACTGACAATCTTGCTCGATACGAAGGCATGGTCAATGTGCCCTTGTCGCAAAGTGTCTATTTGCGCGCCAATATGTTAACCAATAGTCAGGATGGTTTTGTTAAAAATATTTCAGAGCCACAGTGGAACCAAAACTCAAAAATTTGGGACTCAGGTGCGCGCCATCATAATGCGGCACGAGTTGCCTTATTGTGGGAAGTATCTGGCGATACAGAATTTCAATTTTCGATAGATCTTGATGATTTAGAACAAGCACCGCCATTGTCTATTGGTTTAAGCCAATACGCCTACAACGGAGGTAAAACACCTTTTGCCGGTGAGGTAGAAAACGATGTGCGCGATGGGGTGGAATCCCGTGATATGTATGGTGTAACGGCTAAACTCGACCATCAATTTAATGATGAATTATCGATGAAATACCTAATAAGTTACCGTGACTGGGAAACCATTAACCGTCAAGATGACGATGGCACAGGCGATATTACCCGCAGTTTTTCAACCTCAAACAATGAAGATTCCAGCATTCTTTATACGGAGTTACAGTTTAATTATGTAAATAAAAAATTCAACGCCGTTGCTGGTTTCTCTTACTCTAAAGAAGACGTAGCCCAGCAAACTGAATTAAATGTTACCGCTGACACCATCACAAGATTAACCACAGGTGAATTAAACAACGTTATTCGAGGCTCTTTCGCTCAGGAACTAGCTGCTGCTATTGGTGGTAATAGTGATGCACATGCACAAGGTGCGTTTGGCCCAGGCGCGACCTTTGATGGTGTAGTTGAGCAACTTTACCAAGGTTCAGGTTTTCCTTTAGACCATATTTGGAACAGTGACGAATGGGCTGGAGCACTTAATGCCTTAGGTTTTGCAGATCCCATCATGGCAGCTATTGGTATGGGTGGCATGCCTTTGAGCGGTGCAATTGTATCAGCAACCGGTGATTTGACTTATGACATCGTTTCTCAACAACTAGGCATAGCAGAGATTTTTGGACCTAGTTATAGCGGCCAATTTTGGCAAGAAAACATCATTAACACCGGTGATTTTACCAACTGGGGCCTCTACTTTGACGTGGATTATGCCATCACAGAAAAATGGCACGTATTGGGAGGGGTTCGTTATTCCAAAGATACTAAAGATTTTAGCTGGACCATCCCTGAAACTACTTTTGTGGCACAACGTCCAGGAGTAGGTAATCAATTATTCCCGATGGTGGATATCACTGCATCCGACAGTTGGGGCAAAGTGACTGGACGTTTAGTGACTAATTATGAACTAACTGACGACCAAATGATTTTTGCTTCCTATTCAACTGGTTACAAATCCGGTGGATTTGATTCTTTAGTACCTATTAATCAGGCGGCAGGCGGTAAGGCTTTTGCACCAGAAGATAGCGCCAATTTAGAGTTTGGTTATAAAGCGGTATTAAACAAAAGTTTGAGCGCCAATATCAGCATCTATAATACGCAGTTGGATAATTTTCAGATCTCAATTGATTCCAAACAACCCGGCAGCCCTACGGCTGTGCCTAGCATTATCAATGAAAACCGTGAGGTTCGTGGACTTGAAATCGACCTACGCTGGCTAGCAACCGATGAGCTAAGTTTTGGTATTGTGTCAGATTTCAGAAAAACCGATGTCGAGCGCCCGTCTTTTTATGATGCCAATGGGGACTTAAGAGCAGCCGAAAACTCATCGTTTGACGCCTCTGCTAACTATACTGCTATGATCGATTGGGCTCATGACTTTGATTTTGGTTTGATCGGTTTACATGCTGATTATGTCTACGTTGAAAACACCAATGATCAGTCCGCCAATTTGACCGATTTTCAATTAGCGGTTAAAGAATATTTCTATGACAAAAAAGATATCAACATGCGTCTATCATGGACTAGCGGCAGTGAAGCATTGGAAGCTGGATTATGGGTACGCAATTTAACGGATGAGCGCTACATTGAAGGTATTGGCGGTCTAACTGCCAATGTTCTTGGTACGCCTTATGGCAGAATAAATCGCGGTCGCGAAGTAGGCCTTGATTTTAAATACAATTTTTAGTTTGTAAAACGAACAACAAAAGCAAGCCCACCTCAAGGTGGGCTTTTTTATGTTGAGTCACAATCCTTTGGAATGTTAATGTACTGTCCCACGCAATTGACCCATTTGAATCCATGCTTGCCAGTTCCCAATTTTTTGCCCACTTAGATTTCGCCTTAATGCTCATGTGTGGAGTACTGTTATTCTCTGGTATTAAACAAAACCGTACGATCTTGCTTTTTATTGGGTTAATGCTCTGTGGTTGTGGCTATTTACTCTCTCCGCTGTTTGGCCCCCTAGAAAAATTGTCTATTGTTTGGTGGCTTAATTCTGTAGCTCAGAATGCCCTACCTGGTATGTTTTGGTTGGTTTCACTTAACATATTTGCCGATCGCCATGAACCCAAGCCATGGCATTATTTAGTGGCGTCAATGACGCTAGTCGTCCCGACTCTAGCCAATATATCGCAAATTATTTTTAATTATGACTTACATCATTACCCGGCCTTTTTTGGCTTAGTAACTTATGGTGCGCTGGCGCTGGAATTGGTATTAATCAGCCATGCCTTAATCGAAGCCATCAGACATAGTGATGTAGATTTAGTGCAAGAACGCCGCTATGTCAGAGTCAGTGTTATAGGTTTTGTGGCCATTTATATAGTGATAGTTATCGTCATCGAGCAACTGTTTCACTGGCAATGGTTATGGTTAGAAACGGTTAAATACGCACTATTGTGTTTAATGTTAATGGTGATTAACTTTTTATTATTTGCCTTAAAAGAAGGCACTTTATTTGATATAGCCATCGCTAAGAAGACTAGCCCCACGACAAAAGCTAAACACTCACCAGAGTTAAAACGTATATTGGATTGCATGCAAAAAGATAAGTTGTATAAAGAAGAAGGCATGACCATTAGTACACTTTCTCGCCACCTTGGGATCCACGAATACAAGCTGCGCCACCTTATAAACGGCGAACTAAATTACCGTAATTTTAATGATTTTTTAAATTTTTATCGTATTCAAGAAGTTGCCGAAAAACTGGCACAAAACGAAGAGCAAAAATTACCGGTATTGACCCTCGCCTTAGACAGTGGCTTTAGAAGTTTAAGTTCTTTCAACAAAGCTTTTAAAAATAAATATGGTATTACCCCCACTGAGTATCGTAATCAGCACAACTGATATATACGCTTCATCCTTGAAACTGCTCGTTTGTTGGCTGCACTCACACACCCCAATCACTTAGCGAACTAAGCTCATGGGGTCTCACTCGTTTGTCGCCGCCGTGTAATTCCAATGATTTTAGCGATATGTTTTTGTTCTGTTAACACTGAGTTAATCAAAAAAGCTCTGAGTTATTTTGGAATTCGTCAGAGTTTTCTAGCTTTCCGTAAGAACTAATGCATTTTGTAGCCTATAGTCGCCACCATAAGTTAAGACTAAGGTGTGGCGATGAAACAAATTTTTTGGGGTAAGTTAATATTAAGCAGCTTAATTATGATGTTGCATTTTCCATCATTTGCCGACCAAGGTAAAACGACATATCAAACTTGTAGTGCCTGTCATGGTGAGCAGGGACAAGGTAACAGCGCCTTAAATGCCCCCTCACTTGCTGGTCAATTTGATTGGTATTTGCAAACCCAGATCGAACATTTTGCCTCTGATTTACGGGCAAACGATCCACGTGATACCCATGGTAAAATGATGGTTCCTTTTGCCAAACAACTTAGTGATCCAGAACAAACCAAACAACTTTTAAGCTATATCAATAGTTTCGAAGCGGTATCTGTCAAAGGCACGATTAAAGGCGACCTTAAAAACGGCTCTCGTTATTACCAAGCTAAATGTGGTGCTTGCCATGGTGGAGAAGCTCAAGGTAACCCTACGTTCAAGGCGCCCAAATTAGCCGGTCAGGATCCCCAATATTTACTCCGCCAAATCGCGAACTATCAACAAGGCATTAGAGGCACCCACCAAGATGACAAATACGGTCGTCAAATGGCCATGATGGCTAATGCTGTCTCAGATAAAGAGTTGCAGGATATTGTGTTTTTTATTAGCGAGCAGCAATA
This sequence comes from Paraglaciecola hydrolytica, assembly GCF_001565895.1. Classification (GTDB taxonomy): domain Bacteria; phylum Pseudomonadota; class Gammaproteobacteria; order Enterobacterales; family Alteromonadaceae; genus Paraglaciecola; species Paraglaciecola hydrolytica. The sequence continues at coordinate 72,014 of NZ_LSNE01000002.1, read as the reverse complement.
AACATGCGTTACCTGTTTGTCACTTTAGCTCTACTAACGGCGTTGTTAATGCCAAACAGTGGCGTTATTGCACAACAAAACCTTAGATTTGAACTCAATCAACATTGCCCACCCAGTTTTGAACTAACTACAGAAGGCACATGTAAACTGGTGAGCTTTTATCAAATGTATGATTCAGTACAAAACCGTGGGCTGGGTGGCACACAAACATCATTGCCACCAAACCGGGATGGTTTTACCCCAAATCAAATCGATTTAGGGCGCTTGTTATTTTTTGATCCCTTATTATCAGCAGACCAATCCGTTTCCTGCGCCAGTTGCCACCGACCAGACAAAGGTTTAAGCGATGGTTTGGAACAAAGTATCGGAATCAACCATGCCAAGGCGGCTCGCTCGGCTCCAAGTTTGTGGAATGTGGCGTTTTTGGATAAGTTTTTCTGGGATGCACGCGCGACCACTTTAGAACAACAAGCCGTCGGTCCTTTATTTGACCCTAAAGAAATGGGTAACAATCCTCAGCAATTACTGAGTAGTTTAAAATCTAATGAATACTACCCAGAGTTGTTCAAACAAGCTTTTCCAGACAGCGATGACATTGATCTCAATCAACTGGTTGAAGCACTTGCGGCATTTCAAACTAGCTTAATCTCCCTTAATAGTCGTTATGATCACTATGCTCATGGCTATCATCAAGCGCTGAGCGATAATGAAGTAGCCGGTTTAAACATTTTTCGCTCCTTTGTGGCGCGCTGCGCCGAATGCCATCAACCGCCCTTATTTACTAATAATCAAATTGCCGTTATTGGTGTAGCCGAAAAAGAAGGCGTTCCCTTCGATATTGGCGCACAAAAGACCTATAACGCGGCCCAATTACGTGGTGGATTTAAAGTCCCTACCCTACGCAACATCACTAAAACGGCGCCGTACATGCACGCAGGAAATTTTAGCGATTTAAAAGAATCTGTGGAGTTTTACAATAAAGGACGAGGCCACGCTGTACCGCCAGATGAAAAGCTGCTTCTTCACTGGCATATATGGGAGCCCAATTTGAGTCCTGAAGAAGTCGACTTAATTGTCGAGTTTTTAGGCTCATTAACAGATGAAACGTTAACACCTCAAATACCTAAGATAGTGCCCTCCGGCCTGTCGCCAGTAGATGACAGCTATAACAACAAAACAATGTTAGTAAACCAGGGAGAATAAAAATGAAAACAAAACTTTTAAGTGTGGCGCTGATAGCTGCAGCCTTTTCTGGCGGCATATTTTTAGGCAAAGGTGGCTCAAATGATAATTTTGTCATCAATAATGGTGGCGGTGCTAGTTATGCTGGCGGTTATGATAAAAACGCAGAGCAACAAAATTCAGGAAATTCACCTGTTAGTGCGCGTACTGTCGAAGGTAAGACTCACGTAGTAAAAGACGGCTCTTCTATTATGGAAGCGGTCAAATTAGCCGAGCCAGGCGATACGATTCAAGTTATGCCCGGAACCTACCATGAAACTGTGTATATCGATAAAGATGATATCCATCTTATCGGGGTTATCGTTGAAGGAAAAAGAGCAGTATTAGATGGTCAAGGTAAGTTGAACGACGCCATCTTGTATTCTGGTAACAATGTTATTGTAAAAAACCTAAAAATTACCCGCTACAAAGGTAACGGTATTATGGGCCAGGCCGGAAATAACTTTGAAATCAGTAACAATATTATTGTAGATACCGGGGTTTATGGGATTTTCCCCCAATTAGGCAAAAATGGTCTGGTTGAATACAACATTGTTTCGGGTATTTCAGATGCTGCTATTTATATTGGCATGAGCGATAACATCCAAGTTGCTCACAATGAAGTGTTTGATTCTGTCGCAGGCATTGAGATTGAAAACAGTCGTCACGCCATTGTTGAAAATAATATGGTCTACAACAACACCGGTGGTGTACTAGCTTTTATTACCCCAGGCTTACCGATTAAAACTACTTTTGATGTCATCATCCGTAATAATTTTATTACCAATAACAATACCCCTAACTTCGGTGCCCCGGGCTCGACAGTTGCTGGCATACCAGCAGGTACGGGTATTTTGGTGATGGCAGCCGATGAAGTAATCATCGAAGATAATATTATCACTGGCAACAAGACTGCCGGCATTGTGATTACCGATCATGAAAATGCGCCTAATGTCACCATCGACCCTGAATCGGATACCAAACCAGACAAGGTAATGATCCTAAACAACCTTATGGATAATAACGGCTACGATACGCTTGATGAAGTCAAAGCTCTTATGTTGAGCGAATTCAAACAAGGAAAACCCGATATTATTCGTGTAGGTGGCAGCCGTGATAGTTGTATTATCAACCGTCACCAATATGTCACGGTAGGTGTCGATAACTGGAAAGAGTGTGAATTCACTAATACTGACAGTATTGATACTTACATCCTTGATGAACCTGTACCAGCTCGTGTAATAGACCCCAGTGAAAAAGGCAAGATTGCTTACTTGGGTATCTGTGCAGGTTGCCATACTTATACCGGTAGAATGATTGGTCCTCCAGTGCAAATTATCCAAGCCTTATACATGGATAACCCTGAAGGTCTGGCTGAGTTTATTGCTAATCCAACTAAAAAACGTGACGATTATCCAGAAATGCCACCGCAAAACTATTTAGATGCCGAAACACGTTTGGCTGTCGCTAAATACATGCTGCATGTGAAAAAATAATAGAACTAAGTATCTGTAAAATAATAAAAAAGCGCTCAATGAGCGCTTTTTTTGTATAGTTTATAACTTGTTGATTATTTTAATAACGCTAACAATTCTTGGGTTTTTGCTTCCATCAAAGGAATATCAGCACGTGACTCAACATTTAAACGGATCACCGGCTCAGTATTCGATTTACGTAAGTTAAAGCGCCAGTTTTCAAACTCTACACCAATGCCATCGGTGTAATCAATGAAGGTAGCACTTGCTTCGTACTTGGCCAATACGGCTGCAATTGCTGCATCAGGATCTCTCAGAGTGCGATTTATTTCACCCGATGAAGGAAAAGCCGCAATGCGCTCTTTAACCAGTTGCGACAAAGTTTTTTGTGAAGTACAAATCAACTCTGCCACTAATAACCAAGGGATCATGCCAGAGTCACAATAAGCAAAATCGCGGAAATAGTGATGAGCACTCATCTCGCCACCATACACCGCATCATCGGCGCGCATACGCTCTTTGATAAAAGCATGGCCGGTTTTACATTTGATCGGCACGCCACCCGCACTGCGCACTATGTCTTCAGTATTCCAAAAAACCCGCGGGTCATAAATAATTTTAGAGCCAGGATCTTTATCTAAAAAGGCTTTGGCTAATAGGCCAACAATATAATAACCCTCAACAAAATCACCTTTTTCATCAAACAAAAAACAGCGATCAAAATCACCATCCCACGCTATGCCCATATCTGCTTTATGGGCAATTACCGCGTTCGCAGTATCTGCGCGACTTTCGGGCAATAAGGGATTAGGGATACCATTAGGAAAGGTGCCATCAGGTTGATGATGAATTTTAATAAACTCAACCGGCACCCCACGTTTACGCAGCTGTGTTTCTATGGCATCTAGGGCTTTACCAGCAGCCCCGTTACCTGCGTTAACAACCAGTTTTAAAGGGCGAATATTATTAAGATCTATATAGGACAACATATGTTCAACATAGGCCTGACTGGTGCAAATCACTTGGTATTGTCCACTCGTCGCTAACTTAGCGGTACTCACCGAGCTTTTGCCCGCAATAAAGTCTTCAGGGCTTACCATGTTATCAATATAGCGCGACAAGCTTTGCTCAACTTCAGCTTGGGTATAGGTTTCTGCGAGTTCCTTAATGGCGAACAAGCCCGTATCACCACTAATGGGCTGTGAACCGGCTTTAACTAACTTGAGACCGTTGTAATCAATGGGATTATGACTTGCTGTGACTTCAATACCGCCATCGACATTCAGATGTTTGGTAGCAAAATAGATTTCTTCAGTACCTGTCATGCCCAAATCGGTAACGGTAGCACCACCATCAATTAAACCAGCAGCCAATGCTAATTTAAGTGGCTCAGAGGTTAAACGTACATCCCCCCCCACCACCACGGTTTTTGCACTGAGATACTCAGCAAAAGCACGCCCTATGCGGTAGGCGACATGTTCATCTAACTGCTCAAGCAATTTGCCACGAATGTCATAGGCTTTAAAACAACTTAACTGCATATTAATTTTCCCTAATTTTGCCTACTTGCTTTCAACACGACCATAACGGTCTGAAAAACGTACGATGTCGTCTTCACCCAAATAAGTACCTGATTGGACTTCAATCAATTCGAGAGGAATTTTCCCTGGATTTTCCAGAGCGTGAATAACTCCGATAGGAATATAGGTTGATTGGTTTTCCGATAATAATAAGGTTTGTTCACCATTGGTTACTTTGGCCGTTCCGGCTACGACGATCCAATGCTCAGCACGGTGGTGATGCATTTGTACTGAGAGTTTTTCACCTGGTTTAACCGTGATCCGTTTTACTTGGAAACGCGCACCATTATCGATGGAATCGTAACTACCCCAAGGACGGAATACTTCACGATGAAACTCAAACTCAGGGCGTTTTTCGGCTTTCAGCTGATTAACTACATTTTTGATATCTTGCACTTTATCTTTGTGCGCTACCAAAACTGCGTCTTTGGTTTCTACTACCACGACGTCGTCTAAACCAACCACAGAAATTAAACGTTGTTCAGAGTTAATATAACTATTGTGTACCCCATCTAAAATAGCATCGCCGATTACCACATTATTGTTGGCATCTTTTTGTTTGGCGGTTTCCCACAATGATGACCAACTACCTACATCGCTCCAGCCCGCATCTAAGGGCACGACGCAAGCAGCATTGGTTTTTTCCATTACGGCATAATCAATAGAATCATCAGGGCAAGCAGCAAAAACCTCTGCATCTAAACGCACAAATTCTAAGTCTTTAGATTCTGAGGCTATGGCTTTTTTACAACTGGCAAGGATTTCAGGTGCATATTTCTCAAGCTCCTGTAAATAGCGGCTAGCTTTAAACATAAACATGCCGCTGTTCCAATAATACTCGCCAGAATCTACATAGGATTGCGCGGTACTAAGATTAGGTTTTTCCACAAACTGTGCCACTTCATAACCAACGAGATTAGCGGAAACCTCAGCACCACGTTTGATATAACCATAACCGGTATGAGCACTATCCGGCACTATGCCAAAAGTCACTAACTTTCCCTGCTCGGCCAATTTTTGTGCCTGTTCAATGGCAGTATGAAATTTAGCGGTGTCACTGATTAAATGATCAGCAGCGAGTACCAATAAAATAGGATCTTCACCCGACAAGGACGCATGTAAGGCAGCTAACGCTATAGCTGGTGCGGTATTGCGCCCCATGGGTTCAAGTAAAATGCCACCGTGTTTGATATCTTCCTGACGCAGTTGCTCAGCCACTAAAAAACGATGCGCATCGTTGCAGATCACAATAGGCGCATCAATGGCAGTACCTTTTAAACGTTTAATCGTGTCTTGCAACATAGTCAATTCACAGGTTAAACGTAAAAATTGCTTGGGTAAGGCTGCTCTTGATTTGGGCCACAAACGGCTACCACTGCCTCCGGCTAATACAACTGGCTTCATTAAACGTTCCTTTTTAAACAGGCAATTTGCCATCCTGTTGATGGCAATGATTAGAGTGTCTGAATAGTATTAAAGCTCAGTCCCTTATTCAACAAGCCAGCGTAACTAAAGTGCTATTAGAGTAAAATAAATGTTAGGCAAAGCGCCCTTGTCGATAATCTTCATAAGCTTGGCGAATTTCTTGTTCAGTATTCATTACAAAAGGGCCATATTGCACGATAGGCTCATTGATTGGATGACCACCAACAATAATGCAACGACTCTGTGGATTACCTTGCAAATTGATCCTTGTTGTTGGTTCTAGTACCGCCAGTTCACCTTTGTTTAATGATTGTGAGCCAAAAGTCAATTCACCTTCATAACAATACACAAAAAATACGTGTGCACTGTCACACGGCAAGGACAAACTCTCAGTCTGGCTAAAATAACAATCTAAAAATACTGGTTTAACCGCCTGCGCAGTTACTGGTCCTGTTACACCATTAAACTCACCCACCAATACTTTGACTTCGAGTCCTGAAATATCAGTGACCACAGGGACTTGCTCAGCTTTAATATCTTGATAATTTGGCTCCGACATTTTTTCATGAGAGGGTAAATTCACCCATAATTGAAAACCACGCATCAATCCTTCGGTTTGTTTTGGCATCTCCGAATGAATAATGCCTTTGCCCGCATTCATCCACTGAATACCACCGGTTTCAATCAAGCCAGTATTACCGACCGAATCGCGGTGCTCCATCTTACCCGCCACCATATAAGTGACGGTTTGAAATCCACGATGAGGATGTTCAGGAAAACCAGCTAAATAATCCTGAGGTTTATCCGAGCCAAACTCATCCAACATTAAAAAAGGATCAAGTCTGGGTAAACCCGGCTGACCTATAATACGAGTAAGTGTCACACCTGCCCCATCTTGCGTTGGTATGCCGCGCACAATCTGTTTAATCTTAGTTGCTTGCATCTTTTAATCTCCTATTCGTCTGTAGCTTGTCAAACTACTAAACTGAATCAATTTTATAGCCCTATCAGACCACGATAACTAAACAAAGAAAATTGCATATTAAGACTGTAACACTTCAATTTAATCGAAAGATCTTTATACCCAAGCAATTTGAAGATGCACGTTTGTTGGCGGCACTCCTTCACCATGATTTGTAAATAACTTAGCACTTAGTGAACTAAGCTCATGGGGTTTTATGTCCAGAGCCTGATATAATCGCGTTTTATTAGATAATACATTTGCACCAGATGGAACAAACAAAACAACGTTTTGGCGGTACTGAACGCCTTTATGGTATTACTGCGACTCAATATTTAAGCCAAGCTCATATTTGTATAGTGGGCATAGGTGGCGTGGGTAGTTGGGTAGCTGAAGCCTTAGCCCGTACGGCTGTGGGTAACATTACCCTAATTGATTTAGATGATATCTGTATCACAAATACCAATAGGCAAATTCATGCTCTGCAAACCAGTATTGGCAAGGCTAAAGTCATTGAAATGCAAGAGCGAATCGGAAATATCAATCCTGATTGCAAAGTAAATTCTATTGAAGATTTTGTTACTCCAGATAACGTCGCAGAGCTACTTTCAGCTGAATTTGATTATGTGGTTGACGCCACCGATAGTATAAAAGCCAAAGCCAGTATGATTGCTTACTGTAAACGCAACAAAATCCCCATCATTACTATTGGCGGTGCAGGCGGGCAAATTGATCCTACTCAAATTTCAGTCACTGACTTAAGTAAAACCATTCAAGATCCTTTGGCCGCCAAACTCCGTTCTGAGCTGCGCCGTTTTTACAACTTTACCAGCAACAGTAAAAGACGTTTTGGTGTGGACTGTGTCTTTTCAACCGAACAATTACGCTATCCCCAAGCAGACGGTACTGTATGTGGCACTAAAAACCTGAGCAGTGGAAGTGTTAAGTTAGATTGTAATAGTGGCTTTGGTGCCTCAGTTGCTGTCACTGCTACTTTTGGTTTTGTCGCAGCTGCCCGGGTGATCAATAAGTTAAGCGAAAAAGCCATGACAAAAAAGCTTGAGTGACCTAAACCAAACTGTGTTTATGGCAGCTAACGCGCTCATTAATTGATACTGGTTTTGTTTTGCCGTTCAGGTCACAATAGTCCAATGAAACATTCGAATAATTAGTATGGTATGTACCGCGCAAAAACCACCATTGAACAATGGCGTATTCTGCAAGCAGTGGTCGATTTTGGTGGCTACGCGCAGGCAGCAACTCAACTGAACAAAAGCCAATCCTCACTCAATCATGCTGTGACTAAATTACAAGATCAATTGGGTGTGGCTTTATTAGAAGTCATTGGCCGCAAAGCCTATTTAACAGAAGCGGGCGAAGTCATGTTGAGACGCGCGCGCCACCTGACACAGAATATTCAAGATTTAGAAGAACTCGCCACTAATATCAATCAAAATTGGGAGCCAGAGATCACCGTGGCTGCTGATTTAGCCTATCCACGTGAATACTTGTATGCTGCACTTAAAGCCTTTCAGCCACACAGTCGGGGCAGTCGGCTTAAAATTATTAATACGGTTTTGACGGGTACAGAAGAGGCAATAACCGAAAAATGGGCGGATCTGGTCATTGCAGGTAGCATACCCAAAGGCTTTTTAGGTGAGCCACTTTGTCAGGAGTATTTTTATGCGGTTTGCCATCCACAACATGAACTAGCTCAACTCAACTCCCCTGTCGAGCCCTCCGAATTGGCTCAGCATTTACAGCTTGTGATCAAAGACTCCAGCCGGTCGCCCCAAGAAAAACAAGGTTGGTTAAAATCAGAACAGCGCTGGACAGTAAGTGATTTTAACGCAGCAATTGATATTATGTGCCAAGGTATAGGTTTTTGCTGGTTACCTGAATACACATTACAAGAAGCATTCAAACAGCAAAAACTCCATAAACTTAACATTAAAGGCAGTAGCTTCAGAGCAATATCTTTTTACCTGATTGCTCCCAAAGCCGACAAAATTGGGCCAGGCACTGAGTTGCTCTATCAGCAAATTTTAGCTCTGCGACAATGCAACGCTCACCAACAAAAAGCCAATCTTCAAGTAACAAGTACATAAGAGGAAAAATCATGCAAATGAGTAGAGAAGAGTTAAACGAATTAATGGTTGATTGTGCACAAAATGCCATTACCACTACCCAAGAAGAATTTAACTTATTATTAGATGGCACAGAAGAAAGTCTTGAACTGGTCGATGAAGTCATACTTGGCTGGCTTGCCCGTTATAGAGATCAAGCACTAGAAGAAAACGCGGTATTTACCTTGTGTAATATTTACGGCGCTTATGTTGGAGAGATTTTCCGCCATAAAATTGGTGGCAACTGGAGTTACGATGCCTCCAACCCTGATGCTCCTTATGTGGTTCTGGAATACGCAGGTAATACCTATGCTTTTGCTGGCATTTGTTATCAACGCTTGGTGAACGATAGCCAAATCAGTATCAAAAATTATTTCGAACAAGCCGTGGCAAATAAAATGCAATAGTTTCAAAAGTATCAAAAGTGTCAAAAGTGTCAAAAGTACTAAAAGCACCAATAGTAGCAAAAGCCTTATAGGGGGTTTTAGTGTCGCTTTAGGTATCTGATTTAACGCCCTTGCAGCCAATCTGCAACAAACACCTTTAAATGACGATCTTTAAGCACAAAATAAGCAAACCACATATCAAGTATTAAGATAGTGGCAATGGCCCAAGAAAACTGCCAGTAATGCAAATTGGCTAAGTAACACTGATAGATAAAATCCAGTAAACATGCAAAAAACAAAAAATACTTAATTAAGTGAAATGGCCAATACAGCTGTGTTTTACTTAATTTTTCTCTAAATGCAATGAGCACATAGCTAATAAAGGCGGGTAGCGCAATCGCCAAACCGATATAGAGATATTTTTCTTCAGGATAAAACAAGCGTAACAAGGCATTGCTGTCTTGTCCTGCTGCCAAAGCCATCACTAAAATGAGCAAACTGCGACATAAAAAAACCATCAGTAATAATAAGGCAGAGCTAGGCTTTACTCGCCCCGCTTCATCATAATGTTTTAAATCGAGTAATAACTTAGTCAAAAAAACTCTCTCTTTAGCTTAAAAGTTAGAAATAAGCCGGTTTTTCACCGCCAATTTGGTTTTGGCTGCCACGAGGAGTTTTACAATGAGCCTGACGCATCTCTTCCAATACCTGTTCAATATCCGCAAAACCATCCTGCGCAAGATACATGCTGATATTGGAATTTACATTTATTTTTTCACCACTATCGCTATCAAAGGCTAAGTCAGACAATACATTCTGGATGCGTTCAAATAGATCTTTAGCAGTTTGGTCATCAATATTTTTCAAGCAGACAATAAATTGCCCCGCCCCCAATCTACCAACAATATCTTTTTCTCGTGTTACTTGCGATAAACACAGCGCCACACGTTTTAACAAACTATCCCCCGCCCTATAGCCAAACTGCTGGTTTACGTCGGTAAAGTTAGTCATGTCAAAAACGGCGAAGGCATTCACTTTGCCGGCAAGAGGCTTTTTAACCCGTTTGATCGCTGCCAGTACCGCTTGTTCATTACGCAAACCAGTCAAACTGTCAGTGCCTAATTTATGTAAATATTTACGTCCGAGTGTAAAATAAGCCAAGGCTGATAACATGCTGATGGCAAGTAGAATTAACACCAACGTTTGAAAATAGTGTTTTTGTGTTTTTGCCAAATTAGCTTCCAAGCTAATAATTTCGCCATGTAACTTAGCGACCCCCAATACCCTTGCAGAAGATTGTTGTGCCCATAATTTTTCTGTAAGGCTAGTTGCATAATGTTCAAACGCACTTTGAGAACTCGCGACATCCCCTAAAAATAAATTGGCTTCCACCATAAACCGTAAATAATCTTTATTGTTGGCTAAACGACTGGGACGAACAGCATCTTCTTCTGCCCGTTTGGTTAAAAAAGCCTCCACACAATCTCGGTTGTGATCAACCATACATAACACCGTGTTATACCAATCATATAAAGCATCCATTTGTTTATTTGATACCTGAGGTAAATACACCTGCCATTTTGACATACTGCTACGCATGGCTTCAAAATCAGCCTGTTGATAGTAATAACGAGTTTGTGAAAAGTGCAGCCAGCTATTGGTCAGCGGAGTATTTACTTTCGCATTGGCTCGACTTAAATCTTCGATAGCTATTTTTGCATTGTCAAAATCACCGCTACCGGTATAGGCACTAATTAAACTAAGTAAGGGGGCAAGCTGATTTTTTTCTTCATACACATTTAAGCCAATTTTATAGGCTTTATCGTACTGCTCGGCCGCTAAGGCATTTTGTCCGATGCTGCCATAGAGCAGACCTATATTGTTATGGATATGGGCAACAGACTCTTGATCATCTTTTAGCAAAAAAGTCTCCAGTAAGGCGTAAAGCTGCCCAAGTTTTATTCCTTCGTCCTGGCTCGCCTGTTCACATACCGTAATCTGTCCCAATTGCGCACTGAGATGTATATCGTTGAATTTATCCAGAGCCAGACTTTGTGCTTGTGCATAAAATTCACAACGTTTAGGGTCTTCTTGAATATCCAATATAAAACCAAGCTGATAAATGGCACTGGCATAACTGCGGCTCTCTTTGAGCATATGGTGGTCTTGAACTAGCTCATCTAACAAAACTTGGGCTTGATTAAAATGCCCTATGCAAATCAGACCTTGTGATTTTATGGTTTTTAACTCAAACGATTGCTGCGGGGTAAGTTGTGGATTAGTCAAATAGGGTTCAAGGGCCGCAATATCTTTATCATCAGGGCAGTCATAAGTTTTAACCTGAGCTAATTGAATGAAATCATCAATTTCATTAGCGGTAGCCTGACCTATAAATAAGTTCAGCAGCATAAATATAAAAGCACTGTTAACTTTGTTATTCATTCCCAATTTTTGACCTTTACAATAAATATAAGCATTTGAATTTATTATTTTTTAAACCTTATTCACCAAAACAATCAGGAGTGAATTTTTAAAGTAAATTGTAAAATAAATTGCAGGAGTATAAATAAAGCCGAAGTAATAACCTCGGCTTTATTTAATCAGTCTTAAGTGTCATAACCTTGCAATTCTGCTCAGCAAACACAAGAAACACTAAGTTTTACAGTTAAGCTCCTAAAAGACAATTGCTTTCCCTCTGCCGCTGGCTTCCGAACCCGCAGCAACTTTTCCGTCTTTATCGATAATGACATGCATATCACCAAAACGACTGTTATTGATCTTATATCCAAGTTTTTCAAGTTGTTCTAATACTTCAGGTGCAAAACCTGGATGCACCCGAATTTGATCTTTGGGTAATAATTGGTGATGAAAACGCGGACTGTCGACTGTAGTTTGCGCGTCCATGTTAAACACCAAGGCATTAAGGATCGACTCGTAAACTGAACTAATAATAGTAGTGCCACCGGGCGAGCCGGTGATCATGTTAATTTTACCATCCTTTAATACCATGCTGGGTGTCATAGAGGATAACATACGCTTTTGCGGTTGAATTTCATTGGCCGTGCCCCCCACAGCGCCAAATGCATTGGCTACTCCTGGTTTAGCACTAAAGTCATCCATTTCATCATTAAGCAAAAAGCCCGCGCCTTCAACCACCACTGAACTACCAAAACCCAAATTGATAGTAGTGGTATTGGAAACCCCGTTACCCCATTTATCCATGATAGAAAAGTGCGTAGTTTCTTCACTTTCTTTTAAACCCGGTTTAATCGCTTCTGTCTCTGATATTTTATCTGGCAAAATACCCTGGCTACGCATTGTTATATAGTCATCAGCAATTAATTGCGTGACTGGCACCTCAATAAAATCAGGATCACCTAAATATTCCGCACGATCCGCAAAAACACGCTTTCCTATTTCAGCCAGCAGATGAATATACTGAGTCGAATTATGCTCAAGTGTTGTATGTTGAGATGCTATCTCCTCATACATTTTTAACCACTGTACTATTGCTATACCACCAGAACTGGGGGGAGGAGACGTTAATAATTGATAACCACGCCAGTTTGCCACAATCGGCTCACGTGCAGCAGCTTGATAATTCGCTAAATCTTCTTCTGTGATCAGGCCGTTTTGCTTACGCATAAAATCAGCGATAAGTTTGGCAGTTTCGCCCTGATAAAAACCATCGTGACCTTCATCACGTATGCGTTTTAAGGTTTCGGCTAGTTCGGCTTGTTTAAATACTTCATCGGCTTTTGCACCTACAAAATAATCTTTGAAGTTCACGGCAAAACCACGGCTGGCTAATCTATCGATATGGCGTTCAATGTAACCGGCTAATTTAGGATGTACCACAAAACCTTGTTCGGCTAGTTCTACCGCGGGTTGCACCAGTTCTTGCCAAGGCAAGGAGCCATACTTTTGATGGGCTAACCACATACCTGCCACTGTACCTGGCACACCTGAAGCAAGAATACCTATCACCGATTGGTTAGGGATAACATTGCCATTTTCATCCAAATACATATCACGATGAGCGCTCAAAGGAGCTTTTTCACGATAATCAATGAAGTCATTTTTTCCGTCCTTGTGGATGAGCATAAATCCACCACCACCGATATTTCCAGCTTCAGGCAAAGTCACGGCTAATACAAATTGCGCGGTGATCGCTGCATCTACTGCATTACCGCCTTTTTCCAATATTGCTCTAGCAGCATCTGCACTAAAGCTATCCGGCATAGCTACAGCGGCTTGCTGTGTAATGCTTTGCTCTGGTGTGGCTGTTGTTTTTTCTGCCGGTGCATCTACTGGCGTACAGGCCACCACTAACGAGTAAAAACCCGCCAGAATGACCACTTTTAACATTCCCTTGGGGTTTAGTTTTAACATTTTTAGTTTCCCGAATGATGAAGCCTGCTCAAACTGGCAGGGCTGTCGTGTATTTGATCTGTTCCATGGCAAAACTGGATGTGACATCGGATAAATCAACGCCACTCACCAGTTGTTTATAAAACTCATCGAAGGCTTGCATATCCGCTACCATCACCTTCAATAAGTAGTCATATTCTCCGCTCATGCGATAAAACTCAACTATTTGTTCAATCTTTGCTGCATGTTCGGCAAAAGTCGTCAGCCAGCTAATATCATGTTTACCGGCTTTAACCTGCACAAATACCGTCATGCCTAAATTAAGTTTATTGGCATCTAACAATGCAACCCGCTGTTTAATCACTCCTTGTTGTTCAAGGGACTGAATGCGTCGCCAACAAGGTGTGGTGGTCAAACCTATTTTCTCAGCAATCTCGCTGACTGCCATGGTTGCGTCTTGTTGCAACAAACGCAAAATTTCTCTATCCAATCTATCCACGTTAAATATTTCCAGCATATATTAAAAATACAGAATAATTTTCCATGTTATTGGAATTTTAAAGAAATTACGAAAATTAATTGCACAAGACAAGTGGCATACTTAGCCCTCTAAAAATCCTCATTTTTTAATCCAAAAGTTTTATAGTTTAATTAAGGAAACCGTATGCCAGCATCAAACATTGCTCTGGTTGTCGACAATAAGCACACAACCAACCAATACCAACCCGCTCCGAGAATTTATGCTGACATCACCCAAACGATTGGCAATACCCCGCTTGTTGAACTCAGTCGTTTAAGTCAGAAATTTGCCTGCCATGCACGTTTACTCGGTAAAATTGAATACTTCAATCCAGCAGGCTCCATCAAAGACAGGCCGGCCATGGCTATGATAGATGCGTTGATGCAATCTGCGGCTTTTACTGAAAACACTGAGATCATCGAAGCCACCTCAGGTAACAATGGCGTGGCTTGCGCGTGGATATGTGCCATGAAAGGCATCAAACTCACTATTATCATCCCTGAGCACATGTCGATAGAAAGGCAAAAATTAATCAGGCACTACGGCGCCAGTGTAGTCACCACCGCCAAAGAGCTTGGCACTAAAGGCGCTATTGATCTGGCTAAAGCCTTGGTGGCTGACAACCCTAACGCCGTGATGCTCGATCAATTTGCTAATCAAGCCAACCCCGATATGCACTTTAACAGTACCGCCCAAGAAATCTGGCGCGACACCTTAGGACAAGTTGATGTTATCGTCGCAGGTGTGGGAACAGGCGGCACTATTACCGGAATTGGTAAGGCACTAAAAGCCCGTAATCCAGCGATCGAAGTGATTGCAGTCGAACCTGCATCCTGCCCAGTATTAAGCGAAGGGCGTTCGGGTGTACATGCCATTCAAGGTTTAAGCTCGGGGCATATTCCCGATGTACTGGATGTCAGTTTGCTTGATAGGATTATTACCATCAGCAATGAAGACGCGATTAGCTACGCTCGTCATTTAGCCAGAATTGAAAGTTTACCTGTGGGTATTTCATCTGGTGCTGCGGCACTAGCTGCGATTAAAGTTGGACAAGATCCAGCGTACAGGGGCAAAAATATCGTGGTGATACTGGCTGATACCGCAGAGCGTTATTTTAGCACTGAGTTATTTGCTTAAGGAAAGCTATGGGCGACTTAAGCCAATAGTTGCTTAACTTTATTATTGGCTCCACGACTAAGATAAGGTTGAAGTTTTACTAAAAAGGTTCTGAAGTTCAGGTCTTGCAATAAGTAAGTTTGCGGAGCATTCAGGGCCAGTTCTAGTTCAGTCGCCACAAACAGTTCACATAAATCGTTGAGCAATTGCACTTCAAGCTGCACCGAACGATGTAAAAAGCGATCGACATAATCTGGTTTTTCTTGCACTAACAGACTATTAAAAAAAATTTCTCGATCACAAGCGCAATAGTGATAAACGATAAGTTCGCTATCTGCGCCAATCACGTCTGCGATAAGTTGGCGTTGCGACTGATTAATAAATCTTTTGTCTTTTGTTATGCCCTTGCTATAAGCCTGATGGAATAAACCAGCTTGTTGCAGGGCATCACGTGCGCCCCACGCTTTTAACATACAGCGAGTGCCATCCAGATGGGCGATTAACTGCATGTCAATATGTTCAAATTCTCCTGCACTCAACTCAATGAGCCTACGAATTTTATCTAACATATTCACTGATATGTCCCCATCAATGATTTAATTCAAAGAACAAAATAGCTAAGCTACACGTTGCAGTAAACATCAATACATAGCCATTAATACCATAGTAATCTTTTTCACGCCGGTTACGTTTACCTTTCAAAATTAATACTAAAATACTGATCAAAACACAAACCAGTAATAATCCTGCTAAATAAATACTGAGAGAATAAGACCAGTTTTGACGACCACTCACGCCCCAAAACGCCTGCACACCTGAGACAAATTCTGGGCGCGCATAATGAAAAACAATTAACGCGGCTAAAAATACAAACCAGCCAACAACGTTAAGCCCAACCAGAAATTTAAACAAAGCATCGTTTTCTCTGGAGTGTTTACGCCTATTCATCATACCATTGCCATCATTTTGACTATTTTTTTGCTGCTGCATACCTTCTCTACACCGATTTTTCTTGAGTCTGTGCGCTACCTGAGTAAGATTACACACCTTGCGAAATTAGCCAAGTAAACGCTGTAAGTAACAATCAGTGTTTCGCCATTTTTTGTAAGCCGTCAGCACACTTGCCCATCGTTTTGAGCAATATGGCGCAAAGTACAGTTTAACGCAGTTGCTCAGGCAAACCTGAACAACTTTGCCTTTGGTGGGTTAATCCCAACCTAGAGCAAAAATTAATTTATATCATAAATGTGGGAATGCCCCAAAATTAGCTTGGAGAAGAAATACATGGCACACGCCTCAGTGGCAGATATTTTTGCCGGTAAATACACAGTTGGCGAACATGTCACAGTTAAGGGATGGGTAAGAACCCGTCGTGACTCAAAAGCAGGTTTATCCTTTGTTGCCTTGCACGATGGCAGTTGTTTTGATGCGATCCAAGTTATCGCTTTAAATACCTTGGAAAACTACGCAGATATCACACGTTTGACCACTAGTTGTTCAATCATTGCTAAGGGCAAATTACAAGCCTCTGAAGGTCAAGGTCAGGCTTTAGAAATCGACGCCGACAGCCTTGAAATTGTTGGCTGGGTCGAAAGTCCAGACACCTATCCAATGGCGCCTAAACGCCATAGTATGGAATATTTACGTGAACATGCTCATTTGCGTCCACGCACTAATGTCATGGGCGCGGTAACTCGAGTTAGAAACTGTTTGTCGCAGGCTATCCACCGTTTTTATCACGAGCGTGGTTATTGCTGGATCAGCACCCCCATATTAACCGCCAGTGATACTGAAGGTGCTGGGGAAATGTTCCGTGTATCCACCTTAGATATGCTTAACGTACCTACAACCGAACAAGGTGCTGTTGACTACAGTCAGGACTTTTTTGGCAAAGAAACCTTTTTAACCGTATCTGGCCAGTTAAACGTTGAAACCTATTGTACTGCGATGTCTAAGGTTTATACCTTTGGCCCAACTTTTAGAGCTGAAAACTCCAATACCTCACGTCACTTAGCGGAGTTTTGGATGATCGAGCCAGAAGTCGCTTTTGCTGATCTTGCCGATGTGGCGCAATTAGCTGAAGACATGCTGAAATATGTGTTTAAAGCTGTCTTAACAGAACGTGCCGACGATATGGCGTTTTTTGCCGAGCGTATCAAACCTGATGCCGTAACTCGCTTAGAACAAGTAATCTCACAAGATTTTGTGCGCATGAACTACACCGATGCTATCGAGATCCTGCAAAATTGCGGTAAAAAGTTTGAGTTCCCGGTTTCTTGGGGTGTGGACTTATCCTCAGAACACGAACGTTATTTGGCCGAAGAGCATGTTGGCGCGCCTATTATCATGCAAAACTATCCTAAAGATATTAAAGCCTTTTATATGCGTATAAACGACGATGGTAAAACTGTGGCAGCAATGGATATCCTTGCGCCTGGCATAGGTGAAATCATTGGAGGATCACAACGAGAAGAGCGCTTAGATGTATTTGATCAGCGCTTGGCAGAAATGGGCCTAAACAAAGAAGACTACAGTTGGTATCGTGACTTACGCCGTTATGGCACAGTTCCGCACTCAGGTTTTGGTTTAGGATTCGAGCGTTTAGTGGCTTATGTCACTGGCATGCAAAACGTAAGAGATGTTATCCCCTTCCCAAGGACTCCAGGTAACGCCAGCTACTAATAGTTATCAAACTATTATCAGAAGAAAGCCACCACATCGGTGGTTTTTTTATGGATAAAAATAGGGATGCTCAAAGCCTAAAATTGTGTTTGAATCATAGAAAAAAGGACAGATACCGAATGCAGATCAAACAAACCCACTTAAAACGTCCACAAATAGATGAACTGCGTATCGGCATTATCGGTGACTTACATACTTACTGGGATGACACCGACCTACGCCAATTTAGTGCGGCTGATTATGATCTGTTGTTTTTTACTGGCGACTTGGGTGACGCCATGGCAGGCAGCAGTTTAAAGGTTGCCAAACAAATATCAAAGTTAAGCTGCCCTACCCTTGTGATGCCTGGCAATAACGATACTCACGATATGTCCGCGCTGGCGGCTGAATTTGCCTTACAAAATGGTCTGAGTCTATTAGCTGACATCGAACTAGGCGACGGCTCACATCATGAAACCCTGACCTTAGTGGGTTACAGTAATCACAGGGTAACTACCCGTTTGCTCGACATCACATTTATCGCTGCTAGACCTCATAGCATGGGCGGTAATAACCTAGCCTTTGCTGAGCGCTTAACAGCTAATTTTGGCATTCACGATTTAGAACAATCCAGCAAGCTGCTAAAGCAACAGGTCGATGCTTGTCACACTCAGGAAATTATATTTCTGGGTCATAATGGTCCCTTGGGCCTGGGTTCGGAACCTGCAGCTATGTGGGGTTGTGACTTTAAACCAGATGGTGGCGACTGGGGCGATCCTGATTTGGCCGAGGCGATAGCCTACGCCCTTACACAAGGGAAAAACGTGCTGGGGGTATTTGCCGGACATATGCACTTACGCACCAAAGGGGGCTTACATCGCCCTTGGCAAACACAACAACAGGGAATAATGTATGTTAACGCGGCTAAAGTACCACGTATCTTTGCAGGCGTAGATGCAAGTTATCGCCATCATATCCAATGTACTATTAGCCTGGACGGCATTAGCGTCAGCGAGTGCCATCTACCTGAATATGAATAATATTGTGTAATTTATTACTGAAAAAACCTTTATATTTCACCCAATAACACTTGGCTGCGTTTAGCGGAAATCCCAAAATACTCAGCCATAGTGACTAGGAACCTTTCTTCGGCATCTTCAATTTTATTGTTGGCCAGTGCCACAGTTGCAGCTAATTTAAAGGCAATTTCACGATCAGCCTGATCACGACATAAATGTGCACCAATGACTTGCAAGCGGTATTCCACACCTTGCTGCTGTACATTGAGTGCAAAACGCCGCAACATAGCTTCGATCATTTGCTGATGCAAACTGCCGTTGGACAATATATGTAAGCCACCATGCAAAGCCAGTAATTCATCTTCATCTGCCGCACCATCACTAAGCATGGTTAAAAACAATGTTTCGGCAAAGGGTTCAAAGCGTTGTAACATTGCCGTCATATCCGCCTCAGTCTCTGCGGCAATTGCTCTGCCATTACTGTCTGCAAGCTGATTTACCTGCATCAACGCATCACGTAAACGATGCATTTTTTCCGTAGCAATATTAAGCATGATTGTTCATAACAGCCAAAAGAAACTCAGATTGGCAAATAAGCTGTTGATTTACAAGCGCTATACCAATAAAAAAATCCGCTGACCAAGGGCCAGCGGATTTTCAAAAGTAAAACCGATTGAGAGTATTAGCCCAGTTTAGCCATTACTCATATTATGCATTTCAAGGTTACTTAGTTCAGTTTGCAAGCCAGAGGTTTTAGCCCCTTCATTACGCTGGGTATCAATACGCTCTAAGTAGGCCTGATTGATATCACCGGTTATATACTTGCCATCAAATACTGAAGTTTCAAAACGAGTGATCTGTGGATTAAGTTCTCTGACCGCGTCAATCAAATCTTGAATGTCTTGAAAAATCAAACCGTCAGCACGGATAAGTTCGCTCACCTCGTCAATTTCACGGCCATAGGCAATTAACTCATTAGCCGAGGGCATATCGATACCGTAAACATTAGGGAAACGAATTTCTGGCGCGGCAGAGGCAAAATAAACCTTTTTTGCGCCAGACTCACGAGCCATCTCAATGATCTGTTCTGAGGTAGTACCACGTACTATTGAGTCATCAACCAGCAATACGTTTTTGTCTTTGAACTCTGACGATATGGCGTTTAATTTACGACGCACTGACTTACGGCGCATCGTTTGCCCTGGCATGATAAAAGTGCGGCCAATATAACGATTTTTAACAAAGCCTTGGCGATAAGGTTTGTCTAATTCGATGGCGATTTGTAAAGCCACATCGGTTGAGGTTTCTGGGATCGGAATGACCACATCAATATCTAAATCGGCCCACTCACGTGCGATCTTTTTACCGAGCTTACGCCCCATATTCACTCGTGAGGCATATACCGAAATACCGTCAATAAAGGAATCTGGACGTGCAAAATAAACAAATTCAAAGATACACGGTGAACTAATCGGATTTTGTGCACATTGCTGAGTGTGTAACTCACCTGCTTCTGTCACATAGATGGCTTCGCCAGGCGCTACATCACGGATGAAGGTAAAACCAACAGCATCTAAAGCAACACTTTCTGAAGCGACCATATATTCATCGCCAAATTCAGTTTTACGTTTACCCAAAGCAAGTGGCCTGATACCAAAAGGATCTCTAAAGGCTAACATGCCGTTACCGATAATAGTCGCAACCACAGCATAAGCACCGCGAATTTTTTTGTGTACCGCTGCTACGGCTGTAAACACCTCGTCTGGGGTGAGTTTCATTCCAACACTGTGTTGCAATTCATGGGCAACAATGTTCAACAGTAATTCAGAGTCAGAGGTAGTATTGATATGACGACGTGATACTTTAGTTACTTCATCATGTAATTCATGGGCGTTGGTTAAATTACCATTGTGAGCAAAGGCAATACCAAAAGGTGAATTAACATAAAAAGGCTGGGCTTCGGCAGAACTTGAACTACCAGCAGTGGGGTAACGTACATGACCAATACCTAACTGTCCGGTTAGTTTTAACATGTGACGAGTATGAAAAACGTCTTTTACTAAGCCGTTGTCTTTACGTAAATTAAACCTTCCCTTGTCTACGGTCACTATGCCAGCAGCATCCTGACCTCTATGTTGCAATACAGTCAACGCATCATATAACGCTTGGTTAACTGGGCTTTTACCAACAATTCCGACAATACCACACATTCAGATTACCTTTTTTAAACGGATTTTATAAAGCTTGAGTTGCCTTGCAAATATTCGAAAAACCACTCAATAATTAAACTAAATTCTGGCACCAGTATGGATGCCTGCCACCAATCAGAACTGGATGAGGGCGTAAAAGTATCGAGAAAAAACAGCAGGGCACTGACAATGAGTACACCACGTAACGCACCAAAAATAGCGCCCAAGGCTCTATCCGTGCCTGTTAAGCCAGTAAACTGCACTAACTGCGCAATAAGATAATTCAAGAGGCCACCGAGGATTAAGGTAGCGACAAATAAAATCGCGATGGCCACACCGTTGCGGACCATGGGATCGGAAAAATGCGTTAAATAAACGGCCAAATCTGCATAAAACTGGCTAGCAATAAAAAATGCACTAAACCAAATGGCGAGGGAAATTGCTTCTTTAATAAAACCACGAATTAAACTAATAACGGTGGAAAGTAAAATTACACCTAGTATCGCAAAGTCTATCCAATTCATAAGATTCGTATTTCTTGGCTCGTGAGACTTTGGTATGAAGAGCGAATCTTGACCAAAGAACTAAAATCGCGCGCATTCTATCAAATGGCATGGTCAAAATCTTGCTAAATTTTATATCAATGGTGATTAAGGGCTGCAGCCCTTATTGCACGGTAAAAGGTGTCACTCTACCTTGTAAGGCGGTAATTTCTTTTAAATGAGACAAGGCTTTGTCTAATTTATCTTTTTGCAAATCAGGCCCAACAAATACCTTAGTTAACATACCTGAGCTAGTTTGCACTTGGCGGCTAAAAGCACGGTAACCATTTTTTTCTAATGTGCTGAGCAATTCACGCACATTTTTCTGGTGCCTGAAACTACCCAACTGCACGACCCACCCTGCACTGGCAAGAGACTTTGGTGTTTTATTATCCACTACCGTGGCTTGGGCTAATTCACTTTCAACAATGTTTTCAGGGGGAGTTGCTACTAATTGCTGCGCGATATCTTGTTCTGCTGACTCAAGCTCAGATAGATTATTTGTTTTATCGTCTAGCGCAACGTCGTTAACAATTTCGACCTTGCGGCTTGCAGCTTGTTGCACGGTTTCACTATCAAAAGTATCAGGAGCAACCACTTTTTTAATACTAGGTTTAGGTGGCAATTCAACAAACAGATTTTGTTTAGATTCTTTTTTACCATCGAGTAAATCTGGCAAAAATATCACCGCGATAGCAACTAAAATAATGGTACCGACCAAGCGGTTTTTTAAAGCGGCAGTCACCTTAATTATCCTCTAACAGAGTTGATACTTCTGCCACTGTGTAAAACGAACCAAATACCAAAATTAAGTCATCCTTTTGTGCTATTTCACAAGCTGTCCCATAGGCAGCCTTCACTGAGTCAAATTCTAACACCAATTTCCCTTGGCTTAACACAGAAACTAACTGCTTAGCCTGAGCACCGCGCGGAACTTGTAATGATGCACAATACCAGCAATCCACCACATCAACCAAGGGAAGGAGGCTTTGTTGAATATCCTTATCAGCCAACATCCCCACTACGGCAATTATCTGTCCATAGGATTGTCCACTAAGTTCTTTGGCTAATAGTCTTGTCGCGTGAGGGTTATGAGCCACATCCAGCATGATCGTGGGATTTTGGCGAATGATCTGTCGCCGTCCAGCTAATTTGGTTTGACTAAATAACTGATGAACAAAACTCTGTTCTAAAGGCAAACCTAAGGTACTTAGCACCTGCAAAGCCGTTGAGGCGTTTTGTGCAGGTATCAAAGGTTTAATTAGATCAATAAATTGATAGGTCGCATTAGACCAATTAAAACCAGTAGCACACAGCTGATAATTAAACTCCTGCCCCTGCCAACTGGCTTTTACCCTCAGCTTTTCAGCAGCAGCAAGTAAGGTTGAGGGTGGTTCTGGTTCGCCAATGATCACCGGAATACCTTTGCGGAATATACCGGCTTTTTCGGTAGCAATGGCCTCACGGGTATGGCCTAGCCATTCTTGATGATCTAAATCAATACTGGTGATCACCGCGATATCCGCATCCACAATGTTGACGGCATCTAAGCGCCCACCCAAACCCACTTCCAATAACAAAAACTCACATTGAGAATCTGCCATTAATTGCAAAGCTTGCAAAGTACCAAATTCGAAATAGGTCAGGGAGATATCTTGCCGTGCCGCTTCAATCTTACTAAAGGCCTGACAATGTTCTGTCGTACTGAGCATCTTACCCTGCACACGCACTCTTTCACGATAATCCAGTAAATGAGGCGAGCTGAATACGGCGACAGTTTTGCCTTGCAACAACAAGGCTTGTTCTATCATTGCACAAGTAGTGCCTTTGCCATTGGTTCCACCTACTGTAATGATGGTGCGTTGACTCAAATCAAGCCTAAGTCGCTGAAAAACCTGAGCAACTCGCTCAAGTCCTAGCTCAATATTAGCGGGATGGATTTCACCTAGATAAACTAACCATTGGTCTAAAGACCAGGCCGCTTGTACGGCGGCCTTTTGCGAGCTTTTAGCGGACATTAGTGATGTTGATGATGTAGCTTAGTCAAGATACCGTGCAAGCGATCGCGCATTTCACGTCGGTCAATAATCAGGTCAATGGCGCCTTTTTCGAGTAAAAACTCACTGCGCTGAAAACCAACAGGTAAAGTTTCACGAACTGTTTGCTCGATTACTCGAGGTCCGGCAAAACCAATCAAGGCTTTAGGCTCAGCAACATTAATATCACCTAACATGGCCAAACTAGCTGATACACCACCCATTGTCGGATCGGTCAAAACAGAAATGTAAGGTAGGCCTTTTTCACTCATCTTAGCCAAAGCTGCACTGGTTTTTGCCATTTGCATCAAGGATAACAAGGCTTCTTGCATACGCGCTCCACCACTGGTGGAAAAACAAATCAAAGGCATGTTATGTTTCAAACAGGCTTCAACGGCGACCACAAAACGTGCGCCAACGACCGAGGCCATTGAACCACCCATAAAGGCAAATTCAAAAGCCGCAACGGCTACCGGCATGCCTTTAAGCTTACCTTGCATGACCACCAAGGCATCTTTTTCATTAGTGGCTTTTTGTGCAGCAACAAGACGTTCTTTGTAACGTTTAGAATCTTTAAACTTTAATAAGTCCTGAGGCTCTAGATTGGCCCCTAACTCAGTACGTTCATTTTGATCGAGAAAACTATTGAGCCGCGCACGTGCGGTGATACGCATGTGGTGATTACATTTAGGGCAGACACCCAATTGCTTTTCTAATTCAGACTTATACAACACTGCATCGCAGTCAGCACACTTAGTCCACACCCCTTCAGGTACGTTACTTTTAGTCGGTGATTTAGTGCGTGGTAGTATTTTTTCAATCCAACTCATATCTGAATCCTAATTGCCTGAATAATGAAGTATGACACGTGGCATGGGTAAAGGTTTAGTTCTCTTAGCCTACTGGCCAAGTTGGCCGCTATTAAAGCACAAATTCAATTCTTTACGAAAATAAAACTGGTCTAAGAAGTTAAAAGCATACCCTTATCAATACATTTGCACGGCGGCGGAAAATCGGTGCAGCCAACAAACGTGCAGTTTTAAGGAAGAAATATATAAGGTTAATCCGCCAAAAATAATGGCCCTAAGGGCTTGCGTGGTAAATCAAACTCAGCAGGATAAGTCACGTCGACTAAATACAATCCATTAGGCTTGGCAGTTGCCCCAGCTTTGGTTCTGTCTTTGTCGATTAACAGGGTTTTTAACCAATCTACTGGCTTTTCACCACTACCAATCAACAATAAAGAGCCAGTGATGTTCCTCACCATATGATGTAAAAACGCATTGGCTTTGACATCGAGAATAACATAGTCACCCATGCGTGAAACACGGATATGTGTGAGATCACGGATTGGGGTA
>NZ_LSNE01000002.1:41438-46896 GCF_001565895.1 Paraglaciecola hydrolytica | reverse complement strand
TTAGCCTGACAATTTACCGCACGGAATGCACTAAAGTCCTGACGGCCCACTAAATACTGGGCGGCTTCATGCATTAACTCATGATCAAGTGGCGCAAAAAATGTGGTGACCCCTCCCGCTAATATGCCACTGCGTAAGGTACTGTTATGAATGATGTAACGATAACGACGGGCGGTAGCGGAAAAACGTGCGTGAAAATTATCCGAGGTTTCTTTGAACCAGCGAACGCTGATGCTATCAGGTAAAAAACCATTGATGCCGATCGTCCAGGCACTACGATGCCGCTCATTTGGTGTATCAAAATGCACCACTTGCCCCGTCGCATGTACACCCGCATCTGTACGTCCTGCGCATGTTACCTTAACGGGGTGATTAGCAATTTTACTTAAGCTTTCTTCTAATAATTGCTGCACACTGATAACGTCTTGCTGACGTTGCCAGCCATAAAAACGGCTACCGTCATATTCCACTCCCAAAGCAATACGCATTACGTCGAAATGTTCCTTAACTGCAAAATGGGGGGTATTGTAAGGAAGTTCAGGGTAAAAACCAGCGCTTTGATGAGTATGAATATTTAAAACTGCGGGATCTGATAGAAAATTCAAATCCCGCCATAAGCCTTATTCCCGTTTAAAATCACCAGAATGTAGCTCATGTTTTTTCATGAGTTTGTGCATATCGGTGCGATTGCGTCCAGCCAACTCGGCTGCGCGGGTCACATTACCGTCGGTCATTTTTAACAGTTTAAGCAGGTATTGTTGTTCAAAGGCATCACGCGCTTCGGTCAGTGTTGGCCATTTTTGCTCAGAGGCAGACAAGGCTTGTTCAACTAAATGTGAGGCGATCACTGAGGTTTGTGTGAGTGCCACACATTGTTCGACCACATTAACTAACTGGCGAACGTTGCCGGGCCACAAACAGGTGGTTAATAATTGCATCGCGTCGTCAGAAAAACGACTGACTTTAACTTCATGTTTTTCAGCACTTTTTTTCAGTAAATAACGAGCTAATAAGGGAATGTCTTCTGCACGTTCGCGCAGGCTAGGCAAAGTAATATTTACTACGTTCAAACGATAATAAAGATCTTCGCGGAAATTTCCCTCGCTCATTTCAGTGGTTAAGTTACGGTGAGTAGCAGAGATCACTCTAACGTTAATTGGGATCTGTTTGCTACTACCTACCGGACGGATCATCTGCTCTTGTAAAGCACGTAATAACTTGACTTGTAAAGAAATAGGCATGTCGCCAATTTCATCCAAAAACAAAGTGCCACCATCCGCCTCTTTAAACAAACCTTGGTGTTCATTCACCGCTCCGGTGAACGAGCCCTTGGCATGGCCAAACAATTCACTTTCAAGCAGATTTTCAGGCAAGGCTCCACAGTTTATTGCTACAAAGGGTTTTTGCGCACGTTTACTGGCTTTATGGATAGCTGAGGCCAACAACTCTTTACCTGTACCACTGGCGCCACTGATCAAAACACTAACATCGCGCTGCGCCACACGATAAGCCTGATCTAATAACTGTTCCATGTGCAGTGAGCGTGTGATGATTTGTTCACACCACTCGCCTTTTTGCAGGGTTTGGGTTTGGCTAACCGCCTTTTTTAATAGTCCTCTAAGCTCATCATGATCTATGGGTTTGGTTAAAAAACCAAATACCCCACGTTGAGTGGCTTCTACCGCATCTTGAATGGTGCCGTGGGCAGTCATTAAAATAACCGGAATATCTTTGCCAATCGCCATAATTTCTTCAAACAAACTCAGGCCGTCCAAGCCAGGCATGCGCAAATCACTTAGTACCACATCGACGTTTTGAGTATTGAGTAAACGCAGTGCATCTTTGCCACTTTCAGCACTTTGCACCGCGTAACCTTCACCGCGTAAACGGATTGTCATTAAACGCAACAGACTTTCATCATCATCAACTAATAATATACTGGGTTGCACGATTTCCGCTTGGCTCATAACTTGTCTCCATTCACTTTATCTATGATTGACGCTTCTATTTTCAATAGTTGTTCTATTTGACTTTTTTGCTTATCAATCAATATTTTGTATTCATCATTCTGCTTACTTCTATCAGTACTTATGCGACTTAAACTGACCAAGGCTGATTCCATTTCTAACAACTCTTGACTCGGTTGATATATTGCCACTGACATAAAATTACGCATTGGCCGACTCAGCCTAGGTAACAAACTTTCAATCCAGCCCTGTGCCCGTAACCTATCTTGATAAGGAGTGGCCTTACCTTGACTTAATAATATTTTTTTCAAAATTGAACTGCTGTCATGACCTAATGCTTCGATTTGTATTTTTCGTTGTGGCCACGTTTTGTTTTCTATGTCACTCCAGTAATTCAACCAAAAAGCCATATTACAATTTTCCTCTAGTGCAATTTCTGTCACTGAGGAAATACAAAAGTCATCTTTTGTTTCTGCTTGTTCAGTCATCTCAACCTTTTTATCTGCTCCTTTTCTATTGCCAATTAATTCACAACCACTGAGGGTTAACAATGAGACTGCAACTAAGCCAACACGCCATGTCATATATTTTCCTCACTCCGGGGAATAGTCACTCTTACACAAAAATCAGCTTGCTCTACATCCACTATTTCCGCTTTACCGTGCATCATACGGGCACAATCAGCGACGATAGATAATCCAAGACCTGAGCCCACTACCCTGTCATTACGTTTACTTTGTCCACGTCTAAAAGGTTGAAACAATAAAGGGCGCTGCTCATCTGGTACTTTGGGGCCACGATTAGCAACATCCAATACCTGCTTATTCCCTTCAGCGTAAAGGTGCACCGTAATTGGCCGCCCTTTACTGCCATGGGCAAGGGCATTAGACAAAAGATTGTCCAAAATCCGTCTTAACAAATTGGGGTCCGCATACACACTGTCTAATTCTATTTTAAGCTCAAGTGGATTACTGTTTTGTTGAATAGCTAGAGTATTATCAGTGACAAATTCTTGCAGTAAGTTGTTTGAATCTACCTCGGAAAAAACCGGCTTGGCTTGTTGTAACAACAAGTTGTAATCTAATAATTGCATGATCAATAAATTTAATCTGTCAGTGCTACTATTAAGCAGTGACACCACTTCAACCTGCTGAGGATTTAACTCCCCTACGACTTGCTCACTTAATAAAGAACAACCTTCCTTAATACTCGCCAACGGTGTTTTTAACTCATGTGAGGCATGCCTTAATAAGGCATGTCGCAAATTTTCTAGTTGCTCCAAACGCGCGGCAAGATGATGTAGGTTGTGCTCCAAAACAATCAACTCTTTAGGGCCTGAGGTGGATACCGTCGGTAAACTATCTTCTTGTCTGGAGATTGCTTTTATCACTAACTCTAGTTTCTCCACCGGTTTTAAGATGACTTGAGTACCAAATAAAATAAGCAATAATGACACGCCTACCAAGATCACCGTTAACCAAATCTGCGCCTGCAAAACAGAAGTCACGTAATCTTGCTGGGCAAGGATCTGGATATCTAATTTAGTTTCGACCTGACTGGATAGATCTTCCAGACTTGACTTAAACTCCGCCAACTGAGCATCTAGCAATAGCTGATCTTCACCACCTGTATATTGCCCTAACCAATTAAGTCTTTCGGTTAAATTGCGGCATACAAGTTGTTCTTCAAGTTCACTACATACTGGCGTTTGTAACTCAACAAATCGTTCAATAGATTTTTGTGCCAGATTTTTTAGGGCGATATTTTTGAGTACGTGGAATTGCCTAAACAACCGTTCGACATCCACCGATAAACTTTCCATCCGGCTCAATTTTCGTACAATAGCCACAGAATATTCAGCTTCACTGGTGGCAATATGGCCCATTTTACTTAAGGTGATTTGGCTGTAAGTCAGCAACATCAACAAAGGCACTAACACTAAAACAAAACTCACCAGAGTGAGTTGACGTAACGAACCAAGTTGCATTGCAACTCCAGACAGATATTTCAATTAAGGACGTGCAGCATAATAAAAAAAGATCGCACAAGTCGATCTTTTCTCATAAATTTCAAAGCTTATTTTTTACCGTCTGGACATTAAATTTCTGTTCGACGTATTTGGCTTGCTCTAATTCCAGTCTAGTGATTAAACCATCACCATCCGTATCAATTCTACCAAACGAGGCAAGCAAATGAGGATCAGCAACAGCTTCTTTAATCGCGATTTTACCATCTTGGTCTAAATCTAATAATTTGATCTGATCTTCGTCTGCCCGAGTACTTGCACCTACAAACAAAGAAAAAGTAAATAAAGAGCTGATCACCAACGATTTAACACGATATGTTTTTTCCATGATGTTCTCCTTTAGCTTTCAAATGGCTAGTTGAGTTGGGCATCCTTGCCAGCAAAGACACAAACCGTCGCCTGTATCAAAAGGCATAGACACTATCAGTTGCAAACGCCATTGCAGCCAATAAACTAACCCTGCATATGTCTATGTCCTTCACCACACTCTCTGTCCTTGATTAAATCCCGAGGAACCAGTCAGGATGAATGTGATTACATAGATAGCTATATCAGTCTTTGTGCCAACTTTATTTTTATGATATTTATCAATTAGTTACAACCAATTACTGGTCGAAAAGTGGAAACTAGCACGACTTATGGCTGCTAGAGTGCAATTAATGTCGCTTATAACAGACAACGCCCAAATGGATATTTGCAACTCTATATATTTCAATCAGTTAGGCTGTCTTAAATAAGCAACAAAAATCGAAGCTAGCGTTAGTCGGGTTGTACGGAAAGTTTACTTTGAATAAATTGGCTGTGAGGAATGTACAATAAATCTGCAATTTTACGGATCGTATAATCTTCTTCAGGGCTTAAGACGTGATCGGCATAGGCTAAGGTCCATAATGAATCAAGAATGCTACGTTTTTGTTCAGGCTTAAAAAGCTCATTTAATACTTTGGTAAATTGCTGATAATCGACCGCATTTTCAGCTTTAACTTTTGTCATATCACACAATGTTTGTAGTTCATTTTCACTTAACGAAAAATGCTTGTTCAACTGTTGTCTATAACTACTTTGTTCCAACTCGGTAAACTCTCGGTCTGCTCTCATCACTTCATAAAATAGCACGGCGGTGGCTAATTCTATGGTGTTCACCTCTTCACTGGCTGAAGTATTTTGGATTTGAGTTTTAAACCATTCTTGAATATTTTTTAACATAAAAGATTTCCTAACTTATTCACTAAGCTTGTGTGTTTTCATCGAATTTTCATCACCTTCGCTGTGATTTCTTGGGATGCTTTAAAAGCACTTTGCGCAGAGGCCCCAAAACTCCAGTCCCCACCAGCAATCAAATTACTGTCCTGCAGATGGATAATACCTAAGGCTGCCTGCCCGCTTTCAGACCGAGCAAAACGCCAAAAGTGCGCCTCAGTAAAGAGGATTGCCTGCTGATCTAACCCGAAAAACTGTTTTAGGG
>NZ_LSNE01000002.1:16798-41298 GCF_001565895.1 Paraglaciecola hydrolytica | reverse complement strand
CTCCCACGCCAAAGCGATAGCCTCTGTTTTCCCATCCTTACCTAAGCTCGCTGAAAGTTGATGATTTAACTGAGCAACCCAAATTTGTTGCCGACTTGGTAAAACGGGTCTATTGGGTTTTTCGCTGTCAAAAATAAGGCTTTGCACGTCATTATCTGCAAGATTAATAACTTTGGTATGAGGTTTTGTGTCAGCGCTTAATTTAACACCAATAGACCAACAACTCAGCCAATTTTGCTCAGTTAACGCCAAGGGTAAATTAGCATATTCCAACAATCTTTTTGTTTGAGGCCAAGGAGCTGTGCATATTAAGACATCAAAAAACGTCTCATGCCAATCTTGCGCAATACACACTTGCCAACCCAAACCTTTTTTATGACGTATGTTAGTGACGAGGCTGTTGGGCTGAAAGTGGCTTGATTGCAGCCAATGGCGACAAATCGTATTCATTTTGCCATCAAAAACAAAAGACACACTGTTATTACAGTTGTTTGTTGCAGTGTTTCGAATAATTTCTTGCTCAGTTTCAGGCCAGCGAGACGCTTTACCTTCGACGGCCAATTGCGCCATAAACGCTAAAAAATGCATATCAGTTGCGGGTATCACCGGCATGCCAAGATCAAATTGTCCCCAAGGCATTTGTCTTGTACTCGCTCTGCCACCACTTCCGCGAGATTTTTCAAACACAGTGACCTTATAATTTTCCTGACTTAATTGATGGGCCACTAAACTGCCCGTCAAGCCGGCTCCAATAATGGCAACTGACTGCTTCATTTACTGTGTTTTGTTCGGCAGATGTGTTTGATTATCTATTCCTCGTACATGAGATAGTGGCTTTCCAGCATACCCATTGCTTCATAAGTACGTTGCGCAATAAGGTTTTCTTTTTCGACATAAAGTCTAAAACCACAGATATTACCATTTTGTTTGGCCAGCTCTTTTACTTGTGCGTACAACATTCCATAGATCCCCTGCCGTCTGCACTGCGGTACAATATAGACACTTTGGATCCACCAAAAAACCGCATTACGCCAGTCACTCCATTCGGTGGTTACCATTAAGCTACCAACAACTTGCTTATCCTGCTCGGCGACTAAATAAAAACCTTTATTAGGATCGGCAATTAAAGCGCCTACTCCCTTGTTTAATACATCACTGTCGAGCTTTTTGTTTTCGGTTTCCAGCGCCATGCTTTGATTAAAATCAACTAAGGCAGCTAAATCTTGCAGGTTTGCAATACGAATATTGGTTTGCATAATTCCTCTACATTTTAAATTCAACACTAACGGTACTGCCGTTATGGCTATGTGTCATTGAACGACATAATTCTTTAACTAAGGGTAAACCGCGACCATAGCTTTTTTCAAGATCGAGGGTTTTAGCCAATATAGTTGGATCAAAACCTTTTCCTGAGTCACTCACTTCTATGCTTAACAATCTTTGTAGGGCTTGATATTGAATGCTGATACATACTTTACCACTGTCTAAAGTCGCTAACTTTTGTTGGCGCAGATTAAAATATTCCAAAAACCCTTCTTCGGTCTTTTTTAGCTCTGAATTTAACTCCAGTATGCCATGATCAACAGCGTTGATATAAAGCTCATTTAATACGGTATAGACTTGTGAATGCACCCCATAAAGGCTTAATTGACTAGTTAGCATATTTACGAGTTCAATGATGGGATCACAGGATTTGAGTAGCTGATGATCAAGCTCTAATACTACTTTCACTGGCAACTGTGATGCATGGGCAAAACGGTCAACCTGAGTTAGGGTCTGACAGGTATAAATAACCAAAGTCACATCGTCTTTACGTTCTATACCTCCCGCATACGTCTCCAAGTTACTTAATAAAACAGCAACATCACAGAGGGGATCTTGTTGCAGCCATTGTTCAATACCCGAATCATTTAACATTTTGCCCTGAGCATTTTCAACTTCAACTACACCATCGCTAAAACCAATTAACCTGTCACCATATTCAGCCTCGAAACGTTCCACATCGGCTTCAAATTCTTTAGTTTCAAGAATGCCAAGTGCCATATGCTTAGAACAAAAACGTTTAATTATTTGTCCGTCTTTGTTTTGTAATAACAAATTGGGCATGCCGCCGTTCCACACGTCAATTTGTTTACCGCTGTGATTAATCTCAACCAAAATAGCCGCAAAAAACATTTCATCAGGTAACAACTGCAATAATGTCGCGTTGATAGTCTCGGCCATCTCCATCAGTGACAAACCTTTATTCGACATGGTTTGAAACGCTTTCGCTACGGGTAGCGCTCCAATAGCCGAAGCCAAACCGTGGCCAGTAAAGTCACCTATCAAAAAATATAAACCACCGGTAGGGCTAGCATGGGTTAAAAACATGTCGCCATTAAAATCCCCTGCGGGTTTTAATACAAAATCAATGATGTTTCTCAGTTCAGGATCAACCGTTAGCGCGTTGACAAAGATGTGCTCGACAATTTTGTGTTCACGCTCAACGGCATTGCGATAAAAAGATAGTTGTCTATTTTGCTCAGTGGCTCTTTTACTTAATAAACGGGTACGGGCATGAGCACGGATTTTCGCAGCCAGCAGGGTTTTATCAAAAGGTTTAGTAACAAAATCATCACCCCCAACCTCAAGACAGCGGGCTAAAGAGGCATCGTCATCCACCGCACAGATAAAAATGAGGGGCAAATATATATCACCGGCCATCTGTTTGAGTTTGGGCGCCAAGGCATAACCATCCATGACCGGCATTACCGTATCAAGTAGGATGAGATCAGGTTTTATTCTACTGGCGAGGCTTAGGGCTTCAAAGCCGTTTTCGGCCTCATAACAATCCAGATAGCCCTGCTGTTCAAGGAGGTGCAACAGTAAAAAACGATTAAGGGTATCGTCATCGACCACTAAAATACGCATAGCTAAAGCGTGAACTTAAGAAATTTGAAATTTTTTATCAAAACAGGCTATTAACAAAATCTTTAGGACCTGTGGACGACATTTTTCAATTTTAAAAGAAGAGACTTGTTCACCCAATGTACGATGCATATTAAGCAACATGCCTAGGGCGGAACTGTCCATATATTCGGTTTTTTGTAAATTAATAACAATGCTATCAATTCCATCAACACTATCTGTATAGGCAAAACGAAAATCTTGAACTTTACTGAAATCAAACTTTTGCTCGACAAAAATAGTGAGCTCTTTCCCATCAGTTGAAAATTCTCTGTCTAAACTCATTGATTAATCCAAACACTCTGTCAAAACATCACAATAACATGATTAAATAACACTTTATGCCCTTTGCCTATAAAGTTTCTGGCTTTTTTAATACAATTACCCCGTAACAACTCACACTGTGCAACAAGGTTAAAGATATGAGCAATAGCAGATTGGTATTTAGCACCGAAATAGGCAGAATAAAACCGCAAGAAGAGCTAAAACCTGTCGTTAAAACCGATGGCATAATACGCATCAGGCGTGAAACGAAAGGACGTAATGGTAAAGGTGTCACTACCATTTCAGGTTTTTCTCTCAAGGATATTGAATTAAAAGAACTTTGTACCAAACTCAAAAAACAATGTGGTACGGGTGGTTCAGTTAAAGAGGGAGTGATTGAAATTCAAGGGGATAACCGCGATAAGATCAAAGCAACCTTGGAACAATTAGGCCA
This sequence comes from Paraglaciecola hydrolytica, assembly GCF_001565895.1. Lineage (GTDB taxonomy): Bacteria > Pseudomonadota > Gammaproteobacteria > Enterobacterales > Alteromonadaceae > Paraglaciecola > Paraglaciecola hydrolytica. Next base: position 37,634 of record NZ_LSNE01000002.1, on the reverse strand, counting down.
TACTGTCAAGCTAGCCGGTGGCTAAGATAAGTAATTCTAAATAGGAGTAACAATGCGGCAGTTATCTTTAGCAGACATCAGTATTATTTTAGTAGAGCCATCGGATACCCAACGAAAAATAATTATAAAAAAATTAGCCGACGAAAACGTTCTACATGTTGAGGCGGTAGGAACGGTTGCCGAAGCAGTAATCGCAATTAAAAATAATCCTCCCGACCTGATTGTCAGCGCCATGTATTTTGAAGATGGCACAGGCCAGCACATATTAAAACAAGTCAAAACTAATCCTGATCTGGCTAAAGTACCCTTTATGCTGGTTTCCAGTGAAAATCGTCCACACAAACTGGAAGAATTTAAGCAGTCTGGGGTAGCCGCTATTTTACCTAAGCCTTTTTCAACCCAGAATTTGACCAACGCGCTGTATGCCTCTTTAGATCTGATCAATGCAGACGAAATAGAGCTGGAACTATTTGATGTAGCGGAAGTAAGGGTGCTATTAGTAGACGACAGTAAAATGGCCAGAAACCATATTCGCAGAGTACTTAACAGCCTAGGCTTGCAAAAAATCATGGAAGCTGAAAATGGTGCTGAAGCCTTAACCCTGCTCAAAGATCACATGTTTGATTTAGTTTTTACCGACTACAACATGCCTGAAATGGATGGTCGTGAATTGTCTGAGTTTATTCGTTTTAACCCCGACACTGCGCATATTCCGATTATTATGGTGACGAGTGAGTCGAGTAAAAGCCTGCATATGGCCAATATCCATCAAACTGGGATCAACGCGCTGTGCAACAAACCTTTTGAACTTGCTGAAGTGCGCAAGATGATCATCAATCTATTGGGTCACTAAACGCATCCCCTAGCCCCAAAACTATCGTTGGCAAGTAACAAAAAAGGGCAATACTGCCCTTTTTTAGTGTTTAAATGGGTAACACTAACTATTCACTCCAGGTACGATCGTCATCGGCTTTAAGTAAGAGCTTTTTACTGTCAATCAACGATTGTTTAGAATAATCACCAAACCAAGAGCCTACCTGTAAAAACTGTTCAATAAACTCTGCTTTGTTGTTGGTTTCAACCAAGGCCAATGCTTTTAAAAACTGTTGGTTAAACTTACTCAACAAACTCACACTGCTTTGATTATCAAAAATAATGTCTGCGTAAAGTGCTGGGTCCTGAGCAAACAACCTACCGACCATCGCGAGTTCCAGACGGTAAATCGGAGAGCTTAATGAGAGGAGTTGTTTTAAGTCAGGGTTTTCACTTGCTAAATGGGCACCAAATACAAAACTACAAAAATGTCGCATGGCTTGGATAAACACCATGGCCTCGTCATGTTCTTGAGCATCGACAACTTGCAACATAGCGCCCCAAATACGTATCTGCTGCAACAACCACTCGTATTTACTTTCGTCTCGGCCGTGACACACAACCACCACTTGTTTAACTAAACTTGACACATCAGGACCAAACATGGGATGCAAACCTAGTACGGGGCCTTGATGGACATTTAACATAGCGGCTAAGGGTTTTTGTTTGGTACTGGTGATATCCACCAATACACAATCAGCGGGCAAGTTATTCAACTTAGCGATAATACTTTCAGTAATTTTAATCGGCACTGCCACCAGCACCAGACCAGCATCTTCAAATATTTCTGCCGCATTAGACCAATCTTGTTGACCTAATACCGTCACCGGATAACCACTGCGTTTAAACATATCGACAAAAATACTGCCTAGAGCACCATAACCACCTACCACCACAATCTTTTTAATCTGTGGATTGGTGCATAAGTAATTCACGTTTTGGGTATGATAAGACTCACGCATAATACGGCGTAATAAGTCTTCGACTAATACTGGTGATACACCACGATCTTGTGCTTGTTGACGTCTTTTAGCGATCAACTCAGCTTCACGCTCAGGCACATAAATAGGCAAGCCTACCTGACTTTTATATTGGCCGACTTGGACCGTCAATTTAGCGCGCTGCGCTAATAACTCCACCATTTGACTATCTATCGCGTCAATTTGTATACGGAGTTCGGCTAGCGCACTGGGTGATATCGTCATGTTGCTTCCTTGCTAAAGTGGATTATTCATCTTGTTTAAACGCATGGGCAATACGGTGATCAACTTGTCGCGCATATGGTTAATGGTTTCATCGGTAGTATTCCAGTCAATACAGCCATCAGTAATTGATACACCGTAGGCAAGTTCAGCAGGTGTTTTACCGTCACTAGCTTGGTTACCGTGATTTAAATGGCTTTCAAGCATAATGCCAATAACCGACTGATTACCTTCTAAGATCTGATTCACTACATTTTGTGCCACTAAAGGCTGACGACGAAAATCTTTACTGGAGTTCGCATGACTACAATCCACCACTAAACCAGCACTGAGTTTTGCCTTGACCAACTCGGCTTCACAATCTGCCACACATACAGAATCATAGTTAGGCTGTTTGCCACCACGTAAAATAATATGGCCATCAGGATTACCTTGAGTTTGAATAATACTGACCTGGCCATCGCCGTTTATACCCATAAAACTATGACCCGAGGCAGCTGATTGTAATGCATTGATGGCGATACCTAAGCTACCATCTGTACCATTTTTAAAACCCACTGGCATAGATAGACCACTGGCCATTTCGCGGTGAGTTTGTGATTCTGAAGTACGAGCGCCAATGGCTGACCAGCTAAAAAGCTCAGCTAGATATTGCGGACTAATAGGATCAAGTGCTTCAGTCGCAACGGGTAATTCCAGCTCAGCTAACCAAATCAACAATTCACGTGCCTTACGTAAGCCAGTTTCGATATCAAAGGTACCGTTAATATGAGGATCGTTGATCAATCCTTTCCAGCCAACCGTGGTACGAGGTTTTTCAAAATACACACGCATTACAATATATAAAGTATCTTTACATGACTCATGTAACTCTTTGAGTTTTAAGGCATATTCTTTAGCCGCATCAATATCATGAATTGAGCAAGGTCCACAAATCAATAGAAAACGATGGTCGCGACGATGAATAATATCGCTGATCACTCGTCGCGAAGACTGAATAATTTCTAGTGAATGTTGGCTTACTGGCAATTCCGCTTTAAGTGCTGAAGGAGTTACTAGGATCTGCTCTGAAGTAACGTTTATATTATTTATATTGTCGCGTAACATATTTCACTCTTTACTGAGTCATCAAACTGACTTGGAATTATAGAATAGTTGTATTCAAAATATTGAAAAATGAGTCACTCAAGGCTAGCGTAAAATTAAATTTACACAACTAATTTTATTAAAACCATTGGTGGGGTTGACTTTCTACCAGTACATAATTGCAACCGCAAGTACTTATTACTAATAATGCTGAAATACCTGCTTTACTGTCAAAATTGGCTTAATTTAATACAGCTAACATCTTTATTCTTTCTAAAAAACTATTACTGACGTAAATAGTCTTTAATTAATTGAAATTGTGCTTCGAGTTGTTGTGAGCGTTTTTTATCCCCACCTTTGTCCGGATGATGTCGATGTTGTAGATGCAAATAAGTGGATTTAACCACACTCATTTTGCTATCCATGGGTAGTTCAAAAGCCTTATAAGCCTCAGTTATTTTGCTAAGCACTGCATCATCAATACTCAAATTTTTTTTACCACCCGTCATCGCGTACCAAAACTGACTTAGCAAGGTTTCAACATCTTGCTCAGTGGTAACAGCAAAATTCTGCCAATCTAGATAATAATTTTGCAGTTTATCTACAGCAGCCAAACCGACCCCCTCACTAACATAAGGTAAAAATTTTATATTAGTGGCGAAAATTTGCAGATCGTATTGTTTGGCTCTTAAGCCCTGCGCACGAAGTTGGTATAGACTATGAAACAGTACAAAATGACATTGAAACAAGGTCAAAGTTTCGCTCAGAGCGGTTTTATCAAATACTTCATATGGCGGCTGTTGCAAGATGCCGATCAACTGATATTCACTTAGGCCTTGCGGATGTTCACTGAGAATATCTACCAGATACTTTTCAAGATGAAGATGCTGCACCTCTGCCTCCAGTAGTGTTTAAATATGTCGTATTAATTTGGCTGGTACTCCTCCCACCAAGGTATGTGCAGCAACATCTTTGGTTACCACAGCCCCCGCAGCAATAACCGCATTATCGCCAATAGTGACACCATCTAAAATATTGGCACCCATACCAATCCACACGTTATTGCCAATAGTAATAGGTCTGGCCGTCTCCAAACCTTTTTGCCGCTCAACAGGATCAAGTGGATGAGTGGCGGTGGAGATAAGCACTCCTGGGGCGCACATCACGTTGTCACCAAAAGTGACAGGCGCCGCATCTAAAATCACCAAACCATGATTAGCATAAAAATTACGGCCCAATTTGATGTTGTAACCATAGTCACAATAAAAACTCGGTTCGATCCATGCGCTAACTTTATAGCCGAATAATTCCTGCAGGATCTTACGAGCACCTTTACGATCATCAATATCGTGCTGATTAAAACGCTGGCAGCGCTTTTTAGCCGTGGCTCTTTCTTGTTGCAAGGTTTTATCACTAGGAAAATAAATCTGTCCCAGCAACATTTTTTGTTTTTCCGTCAAACTTGGGTTGTTGCCCATACTCTCATTGCTTCTACTTTCATCGATCAAGCCTTCAGTTTTCAAGACAGACTGGCCAACATATCAAGGGCTAAGGCTTCGGCAACGCGAATTCCGTCGATACCGGCCGACCAGATCCCACCTGCATATCCAGCCCCCTCGCCTGCGGGATACAACCCCTTGGTATTAATGCTCTGATAATCATCCCCCCGTTTAATACATACCGGTGATGATGTGCGGGTTTCTACGCCTGTTAACAATCCATCTTTTTTGGCAAAACCTTTGATTTGTTTATCAAAAGCCGGAATGGCCTCTTGTATGGCTTGAATAACATAGGCAGGTACAACTTTGCTTAAATCGCTCAGGGTAATGCCTGGTGTATAAGAGGGTTTCACGTCACCTAATTCACTACTGGCCTCACCTGCCAAAAAATCACCGATCAACTGAGCCGGCGCGTGATAGTTTTCACCGCCCACCTTAAAAGCCAATTCTTCAAGACTGCGTTGTAAGGCAATGCCCGCTAAAGGATGCCCCGGAAAATCCTGCTCTGGCGTAATGCCTACTACAATGGCGCTATTAGCGTTACGCTCATGGCGTGAATACTGACTCATGCCATTAGTCACCACTCTGCCCTCTTCAGAGGCTGCCGCCACCACCGTACCGCCCGGACACATACAAAAACTATATACTGTGCGGCCATTGTGGCAGTGATGTACCAACTTATAATCTGCCGCGCCTAAAATAGGGTTACCGGCAAAGTCACCAAAACGACAGCTGTCGATCATGGATTGTTCGTGTTCGATTCGAAAACCAATCGAGAAGGGTTTGGCTTCGATATACACCCCTTGCGCATACAAACTCTCAAACGTATCACGAGCACTATGGCCGATGGCCAAAATCGCATGTTTGGTCACAAGATACTCACCAGTAGAAAGGTGCAAGCCCTGTAGTTGTCCGTTTTCAAGTTCAAGCTTTTCAACTCGAGTACTAAAACGAATTTCTCCACCCAGTGCAATGATGGTGGCGCGCATTTTCTCCACCATATTGACCAATTTAAAAGTACCGATATGAGGTTTACTCACATACATGATTTCATCTGGTGCTCCGGCGGCGACAAATTCATGCAAAACTTTACGGCCATAATGTTTACGATCTTTCACCTGACTATAGAGTTTTCCATCCGAAAAGGTGCCCGCGCCTCCTTCACCAAACTGCACGTTAGATTCGGGATTAAGAGGCTGTTTACGCCAAAAACCAAAGGTATCTTTGGTACGCTCACGAACCGCTTTGCCGCGCTCTAATACTATGGGTTTAAAGCCCATTTGCGCCAAAATCAAAGCCGCAAACAAGCCGCAAGGGCCAAGACCAATTACGACGGGCCGTGATGGTAAATTAGCGGGAGCCTGAGCCACAAATTGGTAAGTCATGTCGGGAGCAATTTTGACATGTTGATCATTGGCAAACTTTGCCAGAAGTTGTTCTTGGTTTTTCACCTCAACATCGAGGGTATAAATCAGTTGGATGTCTTTATTGTTGCGTGCGTCATAACCCCGTTTAAACATTGAGAAAGAAAGCACTTGTTCTGCCGAGATAGCCAGCTTAGTTAAAATAGCTAATAGTAATGCTTCTTCAGGATGATTTAGAGGTAATTTAATTTCGGTGAGACGCAGCATAATAATTCCAATCAGTAACTTTAGCCGGACAGCCTATCTGTCAAGGCGAGGATATTTTAAGGTAGTTATGCTTGATAAGGTAGGTAAATTCGTATTTAAGTTTTTAATCGCTTCTTGTGTTTTATGAATGCTTCTTTATGATCCATAAACTTTGTTAACCCCATTTTATCTCAAGATATTTATGACTTTTGTAGTAACTGACAACTGTATCAAATGTAAATACACCGATTGCGTGACGGTATGTCCAGTTGATGCTTTTTTTGAAGGCGATAATTTTTTAGTCATCGACCCAGATATATGCATTGATTGCGCGCTTTGTGTACCTGAATGCCCTGCCGACGCAATATTTCAAGACACTCACCTGAGTGATGAGCAAAAACCTTTTTTACAGATCAATGCGGAATTAAGTAAGGTCTGGCCAAATATCATTGAACTTAAAGCCGCACCTGAAGATGCAGATGAATGGAATGGGGTTAGCAATAAATTGCCGTATTTACAGCCTTAATCAGCATACACCTCTGTTCACATTATTTGAGTGGTTTAATTAAATCCCCACTTAAATGTGCTAGACGTTCTCTTCTGGCATATCTTCATTTTTGATGATGACTTGTTTTTCTCACTCGCTTTTCCATAAGTTGTTTGCGTGCAGCTGACTTAACTAATGTTTGAAATCGCGGGCAATCGAGTTGATTGGTTTTAGGGCAATTGGCAACATGTACAATACCATCGCGCATGGCAGTCAGTTGTTGAATGGTATTAGTTAACTCGTCCGCTTTTTCTAATAATTGTGCACGATCTAATTTGGCTCGCCCATTGGGACTAAACATCATCGCTATTTCGTCAAGACTAAATCCGGCATAACGTCCTAATGAGATAAGCGCTAACTGGTCAATTACACTTAGCGGAAAAATTCGCTTTAAACCTTCTCGACCAATCGATTTAATTAGTGCCCTTTCTTCATAATAACGCAAGGTTGACGCTGGCATGCCCGACAGTTTTGACACTTGAGCAATATCTAACTCATTTTGAGCCTTCATATTTCCTTGACCTCAAGCCGACTTGAAGATTTATGGTACGCGCCATTAATTGCCTTTTCAATTTACATAATGGCCACAAGATGAAAAATGCCGAGACTCAAAAAACCAGCTATTACGGTGTGCTAGCCACCCTTTTACTATCCACATTTATCGCGACACTCGCCATCAGCAGCACCAATATCTTACTACCTGAGCTAGTAGTAAGTCTGCATACCACCTTTTCACATGTGCAATGGGTGACGGTGTCTTACCTGATAACGATGTCTTCTTGTCTGGTAATCAGTGGCAGCTTAAGTGATCTGTTTGGTCAAAGACGGCTATTTATTATTGGCATTGTCATATTTACGAGCAGTGCTGGTTTATGTGGGATAAGCAACAATATTTGGCTACTTTGTACATTCAGAGCCACTCAAGGCATAGGCGCAGCAATTTTAATTACCGTCAATTTAGCCATGATTAGCGACTTTTTTCCTCAACACAAAGTACCAGCCGTGATAGGTTTAGTCGGTAGTATGTCAGCTATTGGCACCGCTTGCGGGCCTATTCTTGGCGGTTTTGCAGCACAATGGATGAGTTGGCAATCGGTATTTCTAATTAACTTGCCAATCGGCCTGATACTTCTACTGTTAGCACTTTACTTTATGTCCCCGCTAAAAACCGTTAGGCAGCTTAAGCAGAAAACTTTTGATTATTGGGGCGCTATCTTTTTAATCTTAACCTTAGTGTGTTTTGCGCTAAGCCTTAAATTTGTTACTGAAGCTTCGTTAATAATCTGTCTGGCACTGCTCAGCTCCACTACCCTGTTTTTGCTCCTGTTTATTCGCACACAAACTTCTGACGGAGTGAAATTGCTCAACTTTTCAGTCTTGCGCGACTGGCGATATTCTAGTGGTTTTGTCGTGAATTTTCTGGTGTCGACAGTAGTAATGACTTCTCTGGTTGTGAGTCCATTTTATTTGACACTAGTATTTAACTTAAGTGTGGCGCAAACAGGCGTGGTTATGACAGCTAGCCCACTTTGCGTCGCTATCACTTCATTTACAGTAAGTCGAATGTTGTCAGCTAGAAATTGCGATAATTTGATTACTACTGGTGTGATATTGTTAATTACAGGTACGATTTGCTTAAGTTTTTTTGATCCTTCCTTTGGCATCGCTGGCTATATTGCTTGCCTTGTCATCACTGCAGTGGGTTACGCTACTTTTACCTCATCTAACAATACACAGATAATGACATTGGCATCAATTACTCAACGCGGGCAAATTTCTGGGTTACTAAACCTATCAAGAAACCTTGGTTTATTAAGCGGAACAACCTTGATGAGTAGTGTTTTTGCCATGACAACCAACATAACTGCGATAAAACCCCATGATACTTTTGTGGTAGAAATTGGACTAAACCGTGTTTATGCATGCGCTACATTGTTGCTTGTCATTGCACTTGCTCTGCGTATATATCCGTATAAAAAAACTAATATTTAACCCTTGACCTCAAGTTGACTTGAACTTCTAAGATGCGCCTACCTAAGCAGTCAGCCATAGACATAATCGGCGACTAATTTAATTCACATCATAAAAGAGGAGTGTAAAAATGCATAAGTCATCACTTGAAAAATTCATCGAGTCTGTACGGCAAAACTGGCAGGGTCTTAATACTAACTCGGTACTAAAATGCCGTAGCTTATTGGTAGACTTAGCCAAGACTTCTGCCGATGAACCCTGGCTTGCACAAATTCATGCACAACGTCCAGCAAGTATCGAATTGTATAGCGATACCGACTGGGGCTTTAAATTACTGGCTCATACCGAACCACAAGGTTTATATCGTGCACCACATGATCATGGCGAAGGTTGGGTACTCTATGCACCGCAGTATGGTGAATTAGAAATAACCACTTATAAACAAATTACCGCCCGTAATGGCCAAACCAATTTGATTGGTCGCGGAGCTGAGATTTTGACAGCAGGTCAATGCAAAGTTTATTTGCCTCGGGATATTCACGACACTAGATGTTTGTCAGATTATCTAGTGCAGTTTCGATTTACCAGTTGTGATTTTAAACTAGAAAAGCAGCAAGGGCGAATGATTGAGTTTGCCTCGACAAGTATCTAAACCTACTTCACGAGTGAAGTTTATAAAGTTAGAGCTTGTTACAACAATGCTATTGGTTTAATAATTTATACAGAAAAAACAAAACCCGCCAAAAGGCGGGTTTTTTTATAAGTTAACGGTAACGCGAAATTAATATTAGTTAAGCTTTTCTTTAATACGTGCAGAACGACCTGAGCGGTCACGCAAGTAATAAAGTTTAGCACGACGAACATCACCACGACGTTTCACTTCAATAGAACTGATTGCCGGGCTGTGTGTTTGGAAAATACGCTCAACACCTTCGCCGTCAGAAATCTTACGAACTGTAAAAGCAGAGTGTAGGCCACGGTTACGTTTAGCGATTACAACGCCTTCGTAAGCCTGAAGACGCTCTTTTTCGCCTTCTTTAACGCGTACTTGCACAACCACTGTGTCACCGGCACCGAATGCAGGAACATCAGTTTTAAGCTGTGCTTCTTCAATTTTCTTGATGATATCTTGACTAACTTTCTTCATCATATCCTCTCATCCTAGATTAACTGTCGTTTTGCTGCAGAACGTCTTGCTGATATTCAGCTAATAGCCGTTGCTGCTCCTCAGTCAGAGCTAGGTCGTTTAATAATTCAGGGCGTCGTTGCCAGGTTCTACCTAACGACTGCTTTAAGCGCCACTGCCTGATTTTGTCGTGATCACCACTTAACAACACCTTGGGAACCAGCTTGCCATCTAAGTTTTCAGGCCGAGTATAATGGGGACAATCCAGCAAACCGTCGCTAAACGAGTCTTGCTGTGCGGATTGTTCATGTCCAAGTACACCTGGCACCAATCGTGTGATAGCGTCCATTAAGATCATCGCTGGTAATTCGCCGCCACTTAACACGTAATCCCCAATTGACCATTCCTCGTCAATTTGGTTTTGGATTACCCGTTCGTCGATACCCTCGTAACGACCAGCGACTAAAATCAGTTTGTCATTTTCAGATAACTGTTTTACACCAGCTTGATCCAGCTTTTTCCCTTGGGGAGAAAGGTAAATCACTTTTGTTTGTTCACCTGCCGCCTGTTTAGCCGCAAGAATGGCGTCAGTTAATGGCTGAACCATCATCAGCATGCCAGGTCCACCACCGTAGGGTCTGTCGTCAACAGTGCGATGTTTGTCTTGAGTAAAATCACGAGGATTAAAACACTCAACTTGCACCTTGCCGTTTTTCACGGACCGCCCTGTTACGCCTTGTTGGGTGAACATCTGTACCATTTCTGGAAACAGCGTAACAATCCCAAACCACCGCAGTGCTACCTGATTTTGGGCCTGCATTAAAATGCGGGATCCCAATCTACCTTGATAGTTTTTGCCTGCCGGTCCACTTGTTTGACAACTAGGTCTAACAAATAAGGAACCATGCGTTCTTTTTGACCAAAAGCGTCATTTAAATTGGCTTTAATCAACATGACGTCGTTAGCACCCGTTTCAAATAACTCTTTTACTACACCCAAGCTATAACCGTTTTCAGTTATCACTTGCATGCCGACTAACTCGCGCCAATAAAAATCGTTGTCTGCCAATTGAGGTAGCTGTTCAGCTTTAATTGAAATTTCCAGATTCTTGATACCTTCGGCATCATCCCGAGTTTCAACCCCAACCAGTTTGGCAACTAAACCCTTATTGTGAGTTCGCCATTGGTCGACGACGTATTCTTTGCCTTCTTGCACTTGACCCAATAGCCAAGGAGTGTAAGCAAATACGCCATCTAGTTCATGGGTATGTGAAGTAATTTTGACCCAACCTTTAACACCGTAAGGTGCACCGATTACGCCAATTACCAATGTGTCAGACGCGTGACTCATTTAACCCTCTGTTCTTGTAATAATAACAACAATTAAGCTGCTAATTTTTGAGCATCTTTTACCAAGCGAGATACGCGTTCAGATAAGCTTGCACCTACCCCAACCCAGTACTCAACACGGCCAAGGTCTAAGCGTAAACGCTCTTCAGAACCTTGTGCAGTAGGATTGAAAAAACCAACTTTTTCAATAAAACGACCATCGCGTGAACGACGACTGTCTGCCACTACCACTTGATAAAATGGACTCTTTTTTGCACCACCACGCTGTAAACGAATAGTAACCATAGTTGCCTCTGACTCGTTGTAGCGTTAACGTTAACTTAGTTTACCTTTAATTACTGACTTTAATGCCAGATAAAAGGCCGCCGTATTGTACGGATTTTGACTATCAATGCAAGTATTAATACCAAGATAATCAAGACGTTTGGACAAATAAAAAAGGCCGTTACTCAAAAAGTAACGGCCTTTTATTTGTTGGTGCGGATGGAGGGACTCGAACCCTCACAAGCTATGCTCACCACCCCCTCAAGATGGCGTGTCTACCAATTCCACCACATCCGCTTAAAAACCTATTTATCCAAACTTTTAGTTTGGAACATCATCTTCTTTTGGCTGTTCAGCGACAGGTGCATCACTTTCAATAGTTGCTTGCACATCTGCTTGGGTTGCTGGCACATCAGAATCAACAGCTTGCTCACCTAATGGCACTTCAATATTTTGCCAATCATCTACTGCTTTTTCTTTGTCAGCTGTTTGGCTGCCTAAAATCAAACTGATCACAAAAAACAGGGTTGCTAGGATAGCTGTAGTGCGTGTTAAAAAGTTGCCTGAGCCTGTAGAGCCAAATACGGTGTTTGAACCTCCGCTACCAAAAGACGCGCCCATATCGGCACCCTTACCTTGTTGGATCAATACAAATCCGATCAACATCAGTGCGACTATGACATAAACAAAAATCAAAATTTCGTAAAACATTTTTTGCCTCTATTGTTTTGCCGCGAGGCAAATACTTAAAAAATCGTCGGGATCTAAACTGGCTCCGCCAATCAAGCCACCGTCAACATCTTGTTGACTAAATAACTCTTTGGCATTGCTGCCTTTTACACTACCGCCATACAAAATCTGAATGTTGGCAGCAACGTGTTTATCCTGTTTAGCCAGATGTTCCCGTATAAACTGGTGAACTTCTTGCGCTTGAGCCGGACTGGCGGTTTTACCCGTACCAATAGCCCATATCGGTTCATAAGCCAACACAATCTTACTGAACTGAGTAATTCCTATTTGTTTTATAACGGCATCAAGCTGAGCCGCTATAAAATCAAAAAGTTTACCACTTTCACGTACACTGTCTGACTCACCAATACATAAAATCGGTGTCAACTTTATCTTAAGTGCTGCTGCTACTTTTAGCGCAACTTCATCGTTACTTTCATTGTTGTCAGCACGACGTTCTGAGTGCCCCACAATGACATAACGACAAGCAAATTCAGTTAACATAAGACCGGAAATTTCTCCGGTATGCGCACCACTTTCAAAGCTACTCATATTCTGAGCACCAAGTGTTACGCCGCTTTTAAACAAACCCAAATAAGGAAAGGGAGGACAAATTACCACATCAAGATGAGCTAAATCTGCTTGTTCCAACTGATTTTGCATCAGGTCAACTAACGGCTTATTGCCATTCATTTTCCAATTACCTGCGACAATTGGACGACGAGTGGGTGCTGGCACTTTGACTCCTTTGGGCACTTATAAAAAAGCGCGCGAGATATTAACTAACGGAACCTAAATATACAAGTATCAAGGTCACTATTTAAGTGAGTAACGGTTTATTCGGTTACTTTACGTACAGCATCGGCAATATGTTCGGCCCATTTACTGGATGCCAAGGCATCATGGGCTTCTACCATAACCCTAATCAAAGGTTCCGTTCCACTTTTGCGTAACAAAACCCGACCTTTATCAGCTAAGTTTTGTTCCGCATCAACTACCGATTGTTGTACGGCTGCATCCGCTAAAGGATCCTGACCGTCATTAAATCGTACGTTGATCAGCGTCTGGGGATATTTTTCCATACCGCGTGCCAGTTCATGCAAAGTCATATTGGCACGTAACATAGCCGTTAGTACTTGTAAGCCAGCAATAATGCCGTCACCGGTTGACGCTGCCGCTAGGTTTAATACATGGCCTGAACTTTCGCCACCGATAGACCAGCCTTTTTGCTGCAACAACTCCATCACGTATCTGTCACCCACTTTGCTGCGCACAAATGGTACACCTAAAGCAGATAGAGCGACTTCTAAACCGAGATTACTCATCACAGTGCCAACCACACCACCTTTAAGCTGGCCTGACTTTAATACATCACGAGCAATAATATAAACAATCTGGTCGCCATCAATAACATTGCCTTTGTGATCCACTAACATCAGGCGATCACCGTCACCGTCGAGGGCAAAACCAAGGTCAGCTTTATTTTCGATCACGCTATCGGTGACAGCCTTCATCGACGTTGCACCAACCTTACGGTTGATATTTAGCCCATTAGGCTCGGTGCCAATTTCAATAACCTCAGCACCCAGTTCAAGTAATACATTAGGTGCAATGTGATAAGTCGCGCCATGGGCACAATCCACTACAATTTTTAATCCCTTTAAGGATAAGTCTGAGGGAAAGTTACCCTTACAAAATTCAATGTAACGACCTGCGGCATCATTTATGCGATTCGCTTTACCCAGCTTATCAGAAGCAACACATTCCATGGGTTTATCCATTTGTGCTTCAATCGCCAATTCAATATCGTCGTCTAATTTCATGCCATCGGCTGAGAAAAATTTAATGCCGTTATCATAAAAAGGGTTATGTGAAGCGCTGATCACAATGCCTGCTTCACAACGAAAAGTTTTGGTTAGATAAGCAATAGCAGGGGTGGGCATCGGCCCAAGTAAACCAATACTGATACCGGCAGCAGATAAGCCTGCTTCGAGTGCGGATTCAAGCATATACCCAGAAATACGTGTATCTTTACCGATCAATACTTTATTGGTGCCATGCCCAGCTAATACCTTGCCAGCAGCCCAACCGAGTTTCATCACAAACTCAGGGTTAATCAGGCTTTCGCCAACTTTTCCGCGAATACCATCGGTACCGAAATATTTTCTATCGCTCATTTCTTGTTGTCCTTATAAGCGTTCATCATAGTTAACACTTTGAGTGCATCAACCGTTTCTTGCACGTCATGCACTCGAATAATTTTTGCGCCTTGCTGGGCAGCCAACATAGCTGCACTGATACTACCAGCAAGTCGTTCATCAACACTTCTGTTTAACAACAAACCAATCATAGATTTACGTGACATGCCAGCTAAGATAACAACATCAAGGGCTAAAAACCGCTCAAGACTAGCCAGTAATTGGTAGTTATGGATTAAGGATTTACCAAAACCAAACCCGGGATCAATAATGATGTTTTGTTGTTTAATGCCAGCTTGTATACAAACAGCGATACGCTGCAATAAAAACTGATACACCTCGGCAACAACATCTTGGTATTCAGGCGCCGTCTGCATAGTACGTGGCTTGCCCTGCATATGCATTAAACAAACCGGAACCTGAGCGGCAGAAGCTGCACTTAACGCTCCGTCTTCTTGCAAAGCACAGACATCATTTATTAGCCCAGCACCTGCTATGACGGCTTCCTGCATAACCAATGCTTTACTGGTATCTACCGAAATCACCACATCAAAACGTTGTTTAATCGCATCAATAACGGGGATAACTCGGTCGAGTTCTTGCTGTGTACTGACAGCCTGCGCACCTGGGCGGGTAGATTCGCCACCTATGTCAATAAAGCTCGCACCACCATCAACCATACGCTGCACTTGAACGAGCGCTGCATCAAGTTGCCTATAGGCACCGCCATCAGAGAAAGAATCAGGTGTGACATTCAGTATGCCCATGACTTTGGGCTCAGATAAATCTACAAATTTATCTTTGAACTGCATCGGCTAGAGTATTTCCTACTGTGGTTAATCATGAATAAGTTGAGTTTAAACTATAAAAAAACGCTTTGATGGAACCATCAAAGCGTTTAGCTTAAGCTTACCTAGAATCAGCTAGTTGCGTCACCTGGTTTACCCACAGTGGGCTTAACATCCGCTTTTTTCTCGGTATCTGTAACAGTGGCACCACCGGTTGGTTTGTTGCCATTATCTTTGCTGTCTTTTTCCCAATCGGCTGGCGGACGCACTTCACGTCTAGCCATCAAATCTTCTATTTGTAAGGCGTCAATGGTTTCATATTTCATTAAACAATCTTTCATTGATTCAAGTATGTCGCGATTTTCCGTTAAGATTTTTTCAGCACGTTCATAGTTGCGATCAATTAGTACTTTTATTTCTGCATCGATAGCACGAGCAGTGTCATCCGACATATTTTTAGCTTTAGACATACTGCGACCAAGGAATACTTCGCCTTCTTCTTCAGCATATAACATAGGCCCCATCTTGCTCGACAAACCCCATTGGGTCACCATTTTACGGGCAATTTCTGTTGCTCTTTCAATATCGTTCGATGCACCCGTGGTCACGCCTTCTTCACCTAAGGTCATGGCTTCAGCAATACGACCACCGTACAGACTTGAAATCATGCTCTCTAAGTGACGTTTGCTATGGCTATATCTGTCTTGCTCTGGCAAATACATCGTCACACCGAGGGCTCTGCCACGTGGAATAATCGATACTTTATATACAGGATCATGTTCAGGTACCAATTTACCGACAATGGCATGCCCTGCTTCGTGATAAGCCGTATTAGTTTTTTCTTCTTCAGACATCACCATGTTTTTACGCTCAGAGCCCATCATGATTTTGTCTTTAGCTTTATCAAACTCTTCCATCGAGACAACACGTTTACCGGTACGCGCAGCAAACAAGGCAGCTTCATTAACTAAGTTGGCTAAATCAGCACCAGAAAAACCAGGGGTACCACGAGCAATAAGTGCTGGTTCGACATTATCACCCAGCGGCACTTTACGAATATGCACTTTTAAAATTTGCTCACGACCACGAATGTCAGGTAAACCCACAATCACTTGACGATCAAAACGACCTGGACGTAATAAAGCTGGGTCTAATACATCAGGACGGTTAGTTGCTGCGATCACGATAATACCTTCATGACCTTCAAAACCATCCATCTCAACTAACATCTGGTTTAAGGTTTGCTCACGTTCATCATGACCACCACCTAAACCGGCACCACGTTGGCGACCAACGGCATCGATTTCGTCGATAAAGATAATACAAGGAGCAGATTTTTTAGCTTGGTCGAACATATCACGTACTCGTGATGCGCCCACACCTACAAACATTTCAACAAAGTCAGAACCTGAAATAGTAAAAAACGGTACTTTAGCTTCACCAGCAATGGCTTTAGCTAATAGGGTTTTACCTGTACCAGGAGGACCAACCATCAACACACCTTTAGGAATTTTACCGCCTAATTTTTGGAATTTGCTGGGGTCACGTAAAAAGTCTACTAATTCAGACACATCTTCTTTGGCTTCATCACAACCTGCCACATCGGCAAAGGTGGTTTTGATTTGATCTTCGCCTAATAAGCGCGCTTTACTTTTGCCAAATGACATGGCTCCACGGCCACCACCACCCTGCATTTGACGCATGAAAAAGATCCACACACCAATCAGTAAAATCATCGGGAACCATGAAATAAAGATCGTCGTTAAAATTGAAGATTCTTCTGGTGGCTTGCCAAAAACAGCTACGTTGTTTTCAACTAAATCATCCATCAACCTCATATCCAAATAAGGGATATAAGTAACAAACTCTTCGCCGTTACGTTTAATACCGCTGATCTCACCAGTATCTTTATCTATAGTAGCGCGGTTAACATTGCCCGATTTCACGTCAGTTAAGAACCGTGTGTAATCAGTCTGCACTCTGGTTGATTCTTTTCCGGAGAAATTTTGGAATACCGACATCAGTACTACCGCAATTACCAACCACAAAATTAAATTTTTTGCCATGTCGCTCAAGTTAATTAACCTCTATTGTTTCAATTCGACCGTACCTGTAGTCAGACGGGCAGGTTACTATAATTTATAGCCAGTCGCTACCAGATAAACTTCTCTGGAGCGCGCTCGCGAAGACTCAGGCTTACGAGTCTTGACGGTAACAAAGGCTTGTTTAACGATTTTAAAATACTCATCAAAACCTTCACCCATAAATACTTTAACGATAAAACTGCCCTTAGGTTTTAGTACCTGATGGCACATATCTAAGGCTAACTCGACTAAATACATGGATTTAGCCTGATCTACCGCATCATTACCACTCATATTCGGTGCCATGTCCGACATCACCACGTCGACATTTTTACCACCGATTTTTTTCATTAACGCATTTAGAACCGCTTCTTCTCGAAAATCACCCTGTAAAAAATCCACTCCTGCAAGGGAATCCATCGGTAATATGTCACAGGCCACTACAACTCCATCATCCCCCACCAAGTTAACCGCGTACTGCGACCAACCGCCTGGCGCGGCCCCTAAATCAACTACCGTCATGCCATTACGGATCAAGTTGTCTTTTTGATGAATTTCTTCAATCTTAAAAACCGCTCGTGAACGCAAACCTTGTTTTTGCGCTTGTTGCACATATTTGTCAGCAAAATGTTCTTGCATCCAGCGTTGACTGCTTGCCGATTGTTTTTTCTTGGTCATTGAATAACGTTGAGATTAGGAATAAGCGAGTTATGGCGTTAGAATAGCGTTTTTCAACCATTCATATTGAATAAATTTGTAAGAAATATTACGCCATGACCTTAACAAACAAACAAAAACAATTTTTAAAGGGCTTAGCCCACCCATTAAAACCCGTCGTACAACTAGGCCAACACGGTTTAACCGAAGGTGTATTAGCTGAGATTGATAATGCTTTAAATCATCACGAACTGATTAAAGTGCGTGTTACCAGCGAAGACCGTGAAGAAAAAGCGTTGATAGTTGATGCGATAGTACGTGAAACTAAAGCCATCAAACTGCAGGTTATTGGGCATGTATTAACCCTGTATAAACAAACTGAAGAACGTAAAATCGAGCTTCCTAAAAAATAACCAATGAATGGCCATAAAAAAGGATGAACATGTCATCCTTTTTTTTATGTCTTTTTATTTTAACCTATCCTCAAAATCATGGGAATTGCACGGCGGCGGCAAATCAGTGAGCTCCCATAACCTTAGCTGTACTAAGCAATTTACAACTCATGGCGAATGAGTACAGCCAACAAACGTGCAGTTTCAAGGATGAATAAATCTTAGTGGTGGTGACCACCTTCACCGTGAGCATGACCATGGTCGATTTCTTCTTTAGATGCTTCGCGTACGTTAACAACGTCTAATTCAAAGGCCAAAGTTTGACCGGCCAATGGATGGTTAATATCCACAGTGGCCATAAATTTACCGACTTTTAAGATAGTAACCTGACGCTGACCATGCTCAGTATTAACCAAGGCTGTCATACCGGCTTTCCACTTATCGGCGCCCATTAAGTGTTTGATTGATACACGCTGTTCGTTGTCTTCCAGTTTTTCGCCAAAGGTTTCACTGGCAGTTAGCTCAACCGCTACTTTATCGCCAGCTTGTTTACCTTCCAGTGATTTTTCAATACCTGGCATCATGCCACTGTGGCCATGCAGATAAGCTACAGGCGCGTTATCACCACTGCTTTCTACTTCGTTACCGGCTAAGTCTTTGATGACATATTTAAACTGTACAACGCTATTTTGAGTGATTTTCATAGTTATTTTCTATGTTGAAATTTAAAGCGCGCAATCTTAGCAGATTTAAGCGCCAAAGTAGTATGCCAGCAGTGTTAAATTACTCTACTCAGCACAAAATTAGGATTATTCGTCATCGCCGCCCCCCACGATATTGGCGATATTTAACAAACTACTTACCGCCATATAATTAATCGACCCTTTAGGATAACGGCCTTTGCTATTAAGCTTACCAACATCTTTATTCATCAATATTTCTAAGGCTTGTTCAACGGTTTCCACGACGTAAATATGGAACTTACCATTTTTAACCGCAGCCAATACTTCTTTATCTAACATCAAGTTAACTTGGTTAGATTTAGGGATGATCACACCCTGATTACCCGTTAATTCTCGATGTTGGCATAGCCGGAAAAAGCCCTCGATTTTTTCGTTTACGCCGCCCACCGATTGCACCTGACCATATTGGTTAATCGAGCCAGTTATGGCTAAATCTTGACGGCAAGGGATTTTAGTTAAAGCCGAGATCAGCGCTATCAACTCAGCTAACGAGGCACTGTCACCATCGATATGCCCATAAGATTGTTCGATGGCGATATTGGCCGATAAGGTTAATGGGAAGAGCTGAGCATATTTATGCCCAAGATACCCCGTTAACAACAACACCCCTTTAGAGTGGATAGGTTGCCCGAGCTCAACTTCGCGCTCGATATCCACTACCCCACTGGCACCTGCATAAACGGTAGAAGTAATCCTTGCTGGTGTACCAAACATACAGTCGCCCACTTCAAGTACGGTAAGGCCGTTAACTTTGCCTACATCAACCCCATCAGTGGCAATCAGGATTTGCCCTTGTTTAATGTCGTCTAATACCGCTTCGCTGACTCTGCCAGTACGATGCGTTTTAGCCGCGAGTGCCGTTTCAATATGTACCACATCTAATAATGTGGTTGAGGCTTTACGGCAAAAATAAGCAGCTTCATGCAGTAGCTCTATCACCTCTGAAAAACGCGCAGATAAACGTTGCTGATGCTCGGCCAAACGTAAGCTGAATTCAACCAAACGGTACATGGCTTTGGCCGAAATTTCAGTTAAACCTAGGGTAGTTACCTGACTACGCACTCGCCCGACAAAATCAAACAAGGTTTGTTTATCTAAAGGGATCTCATGATCAAAATCCACCAATACTCTGAATAACTCATAAAACTCGTCATCGTATTCTTGCAAGGTGTAATACAAGTCGCGCGAGCCGAGTAATATCACTTTGACGTTAATCGGGATCTGCTGGGGATTAAGGGTAATGGAG
Source organism: Paraglaciecola hydrolytica (assembly GCF_001565895.1). Lineage (GTDB taxonomy): Bacteria > Pseudomonadota > Gammaproteobacteria > Enterobacterales > Alteromonadaceae > Paraglaciecola > Paraglaciecola hydrolytica. Next base: position 17,270 of record NZ_LSNE01000002.1, on the reverse strand, counting down.
TTAACCATGCCAATATCGTGTTGGGGAATTTCCATTTTCAACATGCCGGATTTAAGCACCAGCTTGAGAGTTTCCCACGCAAAAGGTTGCTCAATGAGTTTATCAACATCTAGCAATAAATAACCGCCGTTGGCCTTATGCAAGGCTCCTGGGCGGATCATACGATAATTGGTGTAAACCGAGCCTTGCACATTGGTATATTCTACTCGGCCAAATAAATTTTGATGGCTGGGATTCGGTTCATAGATAACTGGCGCGCCACTGTTTATCGAATGCGACACTAAAATATTGGGTAAATATTGCTCTTCAAGCACACTGCGTTTATCAAAATCTTCGCCCCTATCCTCGCCTTTTTCGTCCTTTTTTTCCTCAGCGAGTAACTCAACAATAGTTTCAACTAAATGGGGTTTGAGCTGGCGTAAAAATTTTAAAATGGCCAGATCAGCGGCGTATTGATGTTCCAGTTTTTTTA
>NZ_LSNE01000002.1:0-16662 GCF_001565895.1 Paraglaciecola hydrolytica | reverse complement strand
TTTAATAAAGGCTTGATGCCCTGCTCTGCCGTCGCATTTTTTAAGGCACGTAGTTTTTCTGAAGAGGCCCTTTTCCATTTGGGCAACTCAATCAAGGCTTCACTTAAACTGTCTTCAAGCTCATCAATCAGTTGATAATATTGCGTGCGTTTTTCTTCACTCAACTCGGCAAAATCCGCGTCAGTTAGTGACTTACCGTCCACTATGGGCGAAAAGGTAATCACCCCACCTTCTTCAAATAAAGCCACACTTTTACGCAAAGCAAGTTTTTCGACTTCATCAATGGCTTTGTCGTAACCTTGTTCAAATTCACGAGCAATAGCGGCTTTTTTGCGCTGGTAACCTGGGTTGTCAAATGCCGCGGGAAAGGTATCGAGCAACTCATCCAATAAGGTATTTAACTCTTTATATAAACGTTTGCTTTCGCCAGCCACTAAACGCAGTGCATAAGGCTCACGTTCGTCTTCAAAATTATTGATATAACACCAGTCATCTGGCGTGGCAGTGGTGCTGACATATTTATTGATATACTCATGCACTAAGGTAAAACGACCAGTGGCTTGCTCCCCCATCACATACAAATTATAACCGCGCGCATCAATATCCAAACCAAAGGCCAGTGCATCACGTGCACGACTTTGGCCGATAAAAGTGGAATTTAAAGCACTGCTGTCTTTGAGCGCTTGATTGATCAAACGGCGACTGGGTTTAGCCGTCAACTGCGGCAAGGTTAAAGCATATTGGCTTAGCATAGTGTCCATAAACTACATAGTTTGGCGTAGTGAAACGCGGATTTAAGAGGCTGTCAAACACAAAGCAGTCATTGTAACGGGAATTTATCTTGAAACAGACATTCCTTTGTTATTATTTTCAGCATTAGCTTATTAACCCCTCTTTAGCCCCAGCCGTGTGTATGTTTTTTAAACAGCCTTGGCATATTCACAACTAAAGGGGCAAAAACTTAGGATTAAGCGCTTTTAATCCGGCCTCTACTATTGTTTCTGATAGCTACGCTAAGGTATTCTTGCAGGCTATCTTTTCCTTATTATTATCGCCGCGGAAGTCTTTTTTAAATGGCACAAAAACTATATCAACCTCAACAAATTGAAAATGAGGTACAAGCTTTCTGGGAAAGCAATAACACGTTTAAAGCAGTTGAACAGCCAGAGAAAGAGAAGTTTTACTGTTTATCAATGTTTCCTTATCCAAGTGGCCGTTTGCACATGGGCCATGTACGTAACTACACCATAGGCGATGTGATCAGTCGTTTTCAGCGTATGCAGGGCAAAAATGTCTTGCAACCTATGGGGTGGGATGCCTTTGGTTTACCGGCTGAAAACGCGGCAGTAAATAACAATACAGCGCCCGCTAAATGGACCTACGCCAATATCGACTATATGAAAACCCAACTTAAATCGCTGGGTTTTGGTTACGATTGGGACAGAGAAATTGCGACCTGTAAACCTGAATACTATCGTTGGGAACAGTGGTTTTTTACCCGCCTGTTTGAAAAGGGCTTGGTTTATAAAAAGAATGCCACGGTTAACTGGGATCCTGTTGATCATACCGTATTAGCAAACGAGCAGGTTATTGATGGCCGCGGTTGGCGCTCTGGTGCTTTAGTAGAACAAAAAGAAATCCCCCAGTGGTTTGTTAAAATTACCGATTATGCCGAAGAGTTAGTTAACGACTTAGAGCAATTGGATGAATGGCCTGATCAAGTCAGAACCATGCAGAAAAACTGGATTGGCCGTTCTGAAGGTGTCGAAATCACTTTCGACTTAGCTCAGCAAGTTGCCGGAGCAGACTCTTTTGATGTTTATACCACTCGCCCCGATACTTTATATGGTGTGAGTTATGTGGCGGTTGCCGCCCAACATCCCATCTCTCTTGAAGCCGCTAAAAGCAATGCACAACTAGCCCAATTTATCGACGAGTGTAAAAATACCAAAGTGGCCGAAGCAGAAATGGCAACGATGGAGAAAAAGGGCTGCGCTACTGGATATTTTGCGATTCATCCTTTAACCGGCGAGCAAATCCCAGTATGGGTGGCTAACTTTGTCTTAATGGGCTATGGCTCTGGCGCGGTAATGGCGGTACCTGGCCATGATCAACGTGATTGGGAGTTTGCAACAAAATATAACTTAGCGATCACACAAGTCATTGCCCCTACTGATGCGGATGTAACCGTCGATTTAAGTGCCAGTGCTTATACCGAAAAAGGTTTATTGGTTAACTCGAACGAATACAACGGATTAACCTCTGCCGAGGCTTTTGAACAAATCGCCGCTAAATTAGTCAGTTTGGGCAAAGGGCAAAAAAAGGTTAACTATCGTTTACGCGACTGGGGTGTTTCTCGTCAGCGTTATTGGGGTTCACCCATCCCGATGTTAAATCTTGAAAACGGTGAAGCAGTGCCTGTACCTGCCGAGCAATTACCAGTAATTTTGCCCGAAGATGTCACCATGAATGGCGTAATTTCGCCGATCAAAGCCGACCCAGAATGGGCAAAAACCACATACCAAGGCCAACCTGCCCTGCGTGAAACCGATACCTTCGATACCTTTATGGAATCATCTTGGTATTACGCTCGTTATGCTTGTGCGCAAAACACTGATGCTATGCTCGATCCCAAACAAGCCAATTATTGGTTACCAGTTGATCAATACGTGGGTGGTATCGAACACGCTATTTTACATTTATTGTATTCACGTTTTTTCCATAAGTTACTACGTGATGAAGGTTTGGTTGAATCATCTGAACCCTTTAAACGTTTATTATGTCAAGGCATGGTACTTGCCGATTCGTTTTACCGTGAAGACGCCAGTGGCAAACAAACCTGGTATGCACCTATTGATGTCACTAGCGAAAAAGACGACAAGGGCCGGATTATTCGCTCAGTGTTGACTGCCGATGGTTTAGAAGTTAAACACGGCGGCATGACTAAAATGTCTAAGTCGAAAAACAACGGCATCGACCCTCAGCAAGTAATCGATGTTTATGGTGCCGATACTATTCGTGTCTTTACCATGTTTGCTGCGCCACCAGAGCAAACTTTGGAGTGGATAGATTCAGGTGTCGATGGCGCCCACCGTTTTGTGAAACGTCTGTGGAATCTAACACAAGAACATCTTGAAGCCGGTGCAGTAGAGCCTTTAAATCTAAGTTTGTTAACTGGCGAGCAAAAAAATCTGCGTCGTTTAGTGCATAAAACCATTGAAAAAGTCACTGATGATGTAGGCCGTCGTCAAACCTTTAATACTGCGGTAGCGGCGGTAATGGAGCTACTTAACCATTTACATAAAGCCCCGCAGGTAGAAGCACAAGACCGTGCCTTAGTGCGTGAAGGCATAGAAGCCATTGTATTGATGTTAGCGCCTATCGCTCCGCATATTTGCCATGTGTTGTACAAAGATTTGGGCTTTACCCAAGCCATTGAAACAGCGCCTTGGCCTGTAGTCGATACCAGCGCTTTAGTTGAAGATGAAAAACTGGTAGTAGTGCAGGTTAACGGCAAAGTGCGCGCTAAAGTCACAGTGGCCGCGGATGCCACTCAAGAGCAAGTCCAAGCCCTTGCGCTAGAAGAGCACAATGTTAAACCCTATGTAGAAGGCCTTAGCTTACGTAAAGTAATCTACGTACCAGGTAAATTACTGAATATCGTGGCAAATTAAAGATGAACAGTAAGGTGCTTAAGCAAATCATAAAATGCATGATAGTTGGCAGTCTCGTGTTTGTTTTAAGCGCCTGTGGATTTAGTTTACGTGGTGATTTTAGCTTGCCAGCTAGCATTCAAAACCTACAACTCAGTAATAGTGGGCATGATGCCGCACTAAAACGCACCCTCGAAAAACGTCTTAAGCACTACAAGCTGAACATGCTCGACAAAAACATCACTGATACACCGGCAGATTTAAGTATTATTTTGCTGCCGGATGAATTAGACCGGCGTTTATTGTCGCTGTTTTCGACAGGTCAAGTAGCTGAATATGAATTGGTTTATACGGTTAAATACCTCATGCAATTTGCCGGACATGCCAGTCAGAGCGTGACATTTACCGTTACTCGCGAATACCAGGATGATCCCGATGCGGTATTGGCAAAATCACGTGAATTAGATCTGGTAGTAAGTGAAATGCGCCAGCAAGCCGCAGATCGCATTATCCGTCAGATTTCTAGCTATTATGCCAATTTAGCTACTGTGCCTGTTCAGTAATGCAAGTTTATCCCAATCGTTTAAAAGCCGCAGTTGAACAAAAGCTAGCCGCGTTTTATTTGATTTTTGGTGATGAACCCCAGCAAAAACTTGAGGCTATTCAAACCATCCGTGATGTTGCACTAAAACAGGGTTTTGATGAAAGACAATCTCTGACAGCGGATACCCAATTCAACTGGGATACCTTAGTTGAAGCCACACAAACTATGTCGTTGTTTTCTGCCCGTCAACTAATTGAACTTGAATTGCCCACCGGCAAACCTGGTACTGAAGGCAGTAAAATATTAAACATGTTAGCCAGTCAAGCTAATCCTGATGTGCTAATAGTGCTGCACGGCGCCAAAATTGGCAAAGATGTGCAATCCAGTAAATGGTTTAAAGCCCTCGATAAACTCGGTGTGTATGTGCCTTGTTATCCTCTGGAAGGCAATCAATTAGAGCAGTGGCTGAGTCAACAAATGCAGTTGGCCGGCTTGCAGGCATCTAAACAAATTTGCCAATTATTGGTGGATTATTGTGAAGGCAATATGCTGGCTGCCAAACAAGAAATTCAAAAACTTGCACTTTTATACCCAGCTGGCAATCCCAGCCTTGAACAGGTTGAGCAAGCCGTTGTAGATCAAAGCCGTTTTACCGTATTCCATTTAATTGATGTATTACTGGCAGGCGATGCGCAAAAAGCAGTCAAAATGCTTTACCGCCTAGAAAGCGAAGGTATTGAGCCGACCATCATTTTATGGGCCCTAAGCCGTGAATGGCAAACCCTGCAAGCCTTGTTATTTGCGCGCCAAGCCGGGCAAACGCCAAACTGGAATCAACATCGCATATGGGGCAGCCGCCAAGCTTTGTATAATGCTGCCATGCAACGCCTGAGCTTAGCCAACATGCATACTCTGCAGCAAAAACTCAGTGTGCTGGATTTTGCGATTAAACAATCACAGATTAACCGGCCCTATGTGGAATTGTGTCATTTGTGCTTGATGTTTATCCCTTTTCAGCTCGATGCCATGCCCCTTGATTACGGGTTGAGTGATTAATGCAAGCTCCACTGGGAATTTTTGGTGGCACTTTTGATCCTATTCATAACGGCCATATTTATCCTGTTCTCGAAGCCGCCAAACAAACGGGCATTCATAACATAGCCTTAATGCCCAATTATTTACCTGGGCATAAAAACGCAGCAAGTAGCTCGTCTGAACATCGTTTAGCGATGGTAAAACGAGTGTGTGAACAATTTCCTATTTTTTATCCCGAGCCTTTTGAAATAGAACAAGCTAAGGTAACTTACAGCGTCGATACATTGTTGGTGTTCAGGCAAAAATATCCCGATACCCCACTGTGTTTTTTTATTGGTAGTGACTCATTGTATTCATTGCCAAGTTGGCATCGTTGGCAAGAATTATTAGGTCTATGCCATTTTGTGGTGTGTCAGCGCCCCTGTGATCTAGCTCATTATCAAAGCTCTGCGCACTGGCCTACTGTGCAACGTTTACTTCAACAATATCAGGTCACTCAAGCTGAAAAATTACACTCTAGCGTGGCAGGTTGTATCTATTTGGCCAATACCAGTGAAATCAATCTTTCATCTAGCCAAATCAGAGCTCAACTTGCACAGGGTCAAAGCCCGCACAATGTGCTGCCCAGTGCTATCAATCAGTATATTGAGCAACATAAGTTATATCAGCAATCTGTGAATATCTGATAAACTTGCCACTTAAACTCATCTTGTAAGGAATATCTTTGGATCACCAACAATTAAAAACATTTGTCATCGAAAAAATAGAAGACCTTAAAGGTCGAGACATAGTCGATCTTGATGTCGCAGAAAAATCATCAGTAACAGAAACTATGTTAGTTTGCTCTGGAAATTCAAAACGTCATGTGGTTTCTATCGCCGAAAATATCGTGGTTCAAGCCAAACTAGCAGGCAATCAGCCCTTGGGCATAGAAGGCAAAGAAACGGGTGATTGGGTACTGGTTGATTTAGGTGATGTTATAGTGCACGTAATGCAAGATGAAGCCCGTGACTTTTACCAGTTAGAAAAACTGTGGGGCTAGGCTTAGGGCTTGGTTTGATCTTGACCAACAAGCAATAGCAGTGTAGTTGCCATGCGTATTCAAATAATTGCCGTTGGGCAAAAAATGCCAGCTTGGGTTGAGCAGGGATTTCAGGAATATCTCAGACGTTTTCCTGCTGATATGCCCCTAAGCTTGAGCGAAATTCCAGCCGGTAAACGTGGCAAAAATGCCGATATTAAACGTATCCTACAAAAAGAAGGTGAACTTACCTTAGCCGCCATCCCTAAAGGCAATCGTATTGTCACTTTAGAAGTCAACGGCTCAACCTGGGATACCCCCAAATTAGCCTTACAAATGCAAAAATGGCAAATGGATGGCCGTGATGTAAGTTTGTTAATCGGTGGACCTGAAGGTTTAGCGCCAGAATGTATCCAAGCTGCGGAACAAAACTGGTCTCTTTCGACTCTCACTCTTCCGCACCCCCTAGTTAGAATAGTGGTGGCCGAAAGTTTATATCGGGCATGGTCAATTAATAATAACCATCCCTATCACAGAGAATAGCCTTGGCAACACCACGCATTATCATTAGAGATCATACCGCAGAAGCCAATTTATTTGCGCGTCGCAGTGTGATCGCTATCTTAGTGATTGTGGTGATGATCGCCATGGTATTAACCAACTTACACTACCTGCAAGTCACTCGTTTTGAAGACTATCAAACACGCTCCAACGGTAACCGCATCAAGGTATTGCCCGTCGCCCCGAACCGCGGACTTATTTATGATCGTAATGGCATATTGTTAGCCGAAAATCGTCCGGTTTACAGCTTAGAAATTATTCCTGAGGAAATCGACAACCTCGATCAAACCCTGTTTGAACTGCAAAAATTGTTTAACTTAGATGACGATGATATAGCCGAATTTCATCGGGACCTTAAACGTCAACGGCGCTTTAAACCCGTTACCTTGCACAATCGTTTAAGCCCAGAAGAAGTAGCAATATTTTCAGCGCGCCAGCATTTGTTTCCGGGAGTATCAGTAGAAGCCCGTTTAGCACGTCATTATGCCTATGGCGAAACCCTGACCCATGTACTGGGTTATGTAGCTAAAATTAATAAAACCGATTTACAAAAATTAGCCGAAGCCGGTCAGGAAGCCAACTACGCTGCAACCTATGACATAGGTAAACTGGGCATTGAAAAGTATCACGAAGAATTATTGCATGGGCAGGTAGGTTATCAGGAGGTAGAGGTTAACAGTAAAGGCCGGATTATCCGTACGCTGGATTTCAGACCACCTATCCCAGGTCAGGATATTGTACTCAACATCGATTTAAAACTTCAGCAAGAAGCCCAAAAAGCCTTTGCTGGAGGACGTGGTTCGGTAGTGGCTATCGATCCGCGTGATGGTGGTGTGTTGGCTCTGTATAGTAGCCCGAGTTATGATCCAAACTTATTTGTCCATGGTATCAGTAGTAAAGCCTATAACCTGTTACTTAACTCTAAAGACCGTCCTTTAATCAATCGCGCAACTCAAGGCCAATATCCACCCGCTTCGACAGTTAAACCGCTGCTCGCGCTCGAAGGTCTGGAAGAAAACCTGATCACCACAGAAAGTAAAATTTGGGATATCGGTAAATATCATTTAAAAAATGTCGAACGCGTTTGGCGCGACCATATTCCTTGGGGACATGGCTGGGTTAACGTAACTAAATCCATTGAAGTGTCCTGTGATATTTTTTTCTATGACTTAGCCTACAAACTTGGCATTGACCGCATCAGCGAAAGCATGAGTGAATTTGGTTTTGGTGATTATACCGGTGTTGATTTACACGAAGAAGCTGACGGGTTTATGCCCAGTCGTGGCAGTGTCAGAGCAACCTTTAACCGTGCATGGTATATAGGGGATACCATTAACGTTGGCATAGGTCAAAGTTACTGGACAACCACCCCTATTCAACTCACGCAGGCTATTACTACCCTCGTGAATCGGGGTAAAAGTGTGATCCCACAAATCATACGTGGCAATATGCAAGATGATCGTTTAGTTATCGAACCTGGCAAAGAACGACGCCCCATCACGGTAAAAAACCCATACAACTGGGATATCGTCATGGATGCCATGTATGGCACTGTTAATCGTGACCACGGAACAGCGCGAAAGGCCTTTAGAAATGCGCATTATACCTCAGCAGGTAAAAGTGGTACGGCGCAATTAGTCACTATTGCACAAGATGAAAAATACGATGCCAATAAGGTACGTGAAGAACATCGCGATAACGCGATGTACGTCGGTTACGCCCCCTATGACAATCCACAAATAACCATCAGTGTGGTACTTGAAAATGCCGGCCACGGTGGCTCAGAAGCGGCCCCGATTGCTAAACTTATGATGGATTATTATTTTAAAGATCAGGTATTCCCTAAACATCAACTCATCGAGTCTCTGTCAGCCAAAAGCCATGAGAACAAACTCTCAAGCGTTAAAGAGGTGGATTAAACTTTGCTCAGAATTAAATTATGTTAAGAATTAAATTTACCAGCAATAACTCCAGTTTTTTACATCGTATACATTGTGATGGGCCGCTGTTATTTGGTTTGTTTGTCTTAATGGCAGTCGGGCTGGTAACGATTTATTCCGCTGGCGGTCAAGATATGGACTTAATCCAGCGTCAACTCACACGTTTAGGTCTGGCACTCGTTGTTATGCTGATGCTGGCTCAAGTTCCACCGATGACCTATCAAAAAGTTTCCCTGTATTTTTATATTGCCGGCGTACTCATGTTAGTTGGCGTTTTGGCTGTAGGCGTTATAGGTAAAGGTGCTCAGCGCTGGCTTGATCTTGGTTTTTTTCGTTTTCAACCTTCTGAAATTATGAAACTCGCCGTACCCATGATGATTGCCTGGTATATCAGTCGTTTTAATTTACCTCCCAAAATCAGCCATATCTTAGGCGGTTTGATATTAATGGGTATTCCTACCCTATTAATTGCTAAACAACCAGACTTGGGCACAGCATTATTAATAGCTAGTTCTGGCATCTTTGCCTTGTTTCTAGCAGGCATGAGTTGGCGTTTCATCACTATGGTGGGTATATGCATTTCGGCTTTCACCCCGATTATGTGGATGTTTTTGATGCAGGATTACCAAAAACAAAGGGTATTAACCTTCCTAAATCCTGAAACCGATCCGCTAGGTTCGGGTTATCATATCATTCAGTCACAGATTGCCATTGGTTCTGGTGGTTTACATGGTAAAGGCTGGATGCACGGTACTCAGTCACAGCTAGAATTTTTGCCCGAGCGCCACACCGACTTTATTTTTGCGGTTTTTAGCGAAGAATTTGGTTTTTGGGGTGTTGTTGGTTTGTTGTGTATTTACGCCTTTATCGTGGCACGCGGCATGATGATCGCGGTTAACGCCCAAGATGCTTTCAGTAAGATCCTGGCTGGCAGTATAACCCTGACGTTTTTTGTCTATGTCTTTGTCAATATGGGCATGGTTTCGGGCATCTTGCCGGTAGTGGGTGTGCCCTTGCCTTTAGTCAGTTATGGCGGTACGTCCATGGTGACTTTGTTAGCGGGATTTGGAATACTAATGGCGATAGGTACACAAAAACGTTTGCTGTCCCGTTAACGTAAAGCAGTGTTAGTTACTACTATTAATAATAAGAGTTTTAGCAGGCATTTTTTGTGCTGTTGATCGGAGAAACCATGTATTTTCGTGTTGTTTTATGGTGTATCGCCATTTTTTTAAGTACAAATCAGCTCAATGCAGAACCATTGGCAGAACAGCAACAGTTTATTAAGATGATGGTTGAAAAACATCAATTTTCTGCCACTGACTTACAGCAACTATTTGCTCAGGGCACTAAAAATAACGACATTCTGCAATCTATCGCCAAACCTTGGGAAGCGAAGCCCTGGCATCAGTACCACCCTATTTTTCTAACTGAAAAGCGTCTTACTAAGGGCCTTGAATTTTGGCAAAAATATCAAACTGAGTTAGCTAAGGCACAGCAACAATACGGCGTGCCACCTTCGGTAATTGTCGCCATCATTGGAGTAGAAACCTTCTACGGCAGTTATACCGGCAAATATTCGGTATTTGACGCACTGACAACTTTAGGTTTTTATTATCCACCTCGCGCGACGTTTTTTCGCAGTGAGCTTGAACATTTATTGTTGCTGGCCAGAGAAGAAAACTTTGACATTCAAACCCTACGAGGCTCCTATGCGGGTGCTATGGGTTGGGGCCAATTTATCCCCTCCAGTTATCGCGCTTATGCGGTAGATTTTGACGGTGATGGAGTCCGCGACCTGCTCAATAATCCGGTGGATGCCATTGGTAGTGTGGCCAATTATTTCAAACGTCATGGCTGGCAACCGGGGCAAGATGTGGCTTTTCCGGTCAGTGTCAGTGGCAAACAATACCAACAATATATCAATAAACAACTTCGCTTAAATAATACCTGGCAAACCTTGCAGCAAGCAGGCGTTAAGTTAACTGGTCTAAGCCAGCCTAAGCAGACTTTACTTGCCACCACTAAAGTAAAGTTGCTCGAGTTAGAGCAAGCTGAACAAAATGAATACTGGGTAGTATTACCTAACTTTTATACTATCACCCGCTATAACCACAGCCCTTTATACGCCATGGTGATCTACCAATTTAGTCAACAATTAGAACAGGCATTTTCAGCTCATGTTAGTGTTACGTCCGTTTCTCAATAGCGTCAAAAACCTCAGGCATATTAGCGTTATAGCCTTTGCTATTTTGCTTTCAGCTTGTGCCCAGACTCCCACTGGACGTTATCATCAACAACATGATTCGCCACCTAAAGTCCTGCCACAAGAAGTAAAAATGCATGATGCGGTGCCAGGTTATGAACCTTACGCACCCGCGAATTTGCGACCCTATACCGTGCGTGGCATCAACTATCGCCCTCTTGAAACGGGCAAAGGTTATAGTGCCGAAGGTACGGCTTCGTGGTATGGGCAGAAATTTCATGGCCACTTAACCTCTAACGGTGAAGTGTATGATATGTATACAATGTCAGCAGCTCATACCACCTTACCCCTGCCCTCTTTTGCGCGCATAACCAATCTCGCCAATGGTAATCAAGTGGTGGTACGAATTAATGATCGAGGGCCTTTTCATGCCAACCGCTTGGTCGATTTATCCTACGCCGCAGCATTAAAATTAGGCATGTTAAGTCACGGTACCGCTAAGGTGAAACTTGATGTAATCCATATAGATCAAGAAGGTCACGTCACTGTTGGTAATACTCCGACGATCAAAGCAAACAACACAAATGAGAGTGTCACGAGCAGCAGTCCGCCTAAAAATCTGTATATTCAAGTTGCGGCCTTACAGGATAAAAATAAAGTCGAACAGCTAGGCAGTGGTTTAACTTCTTTATATCAGGTACCTTTTCACTCACCTTACGAAAATGGAATATATCGTTTACGTTTGGGGCCACTAAGCGACGAACAAACAGCCAGCCGTTTGCTCGGTGAACTAAAAGAAAATGGTTATCAAAGCGCTTATAAAATTTATCTGCCTTAAGTCGGATCAAAAACAGCGAACCTTTTAAGTGCATACAGGTCGTAACAACTAGTTCGGCGATTAAGTAGTAACGATAAAAGTGCTGAATTTATTGTTTACGGAACAGTATTTTAAGCTAGAAAGTGCTATATTAGCCGCCGAATTTATGGTGCTGGTGGTTTTATAAACTATCGCACATTCTCCTAACTCAAATCACAAAAACGGTTGATTAATGCAAAAACTCCATTCTTTTTGTGCTGCACTTTTTAGCAGCCTTGCACTCCTTGTTAGTTCAGCAACTCTAGCTGCCGTGGTGATCCCACCTGCACCCGGTGTTGCCGCCAAAGGTTTCATCCTGATGGATTATCAAACAGGTAAAGTCATTGCTGAAGAAAACGCCGACATTTTACTACCACCAGCCAGTTTAACCAAAATGATGACCAGCTATGTCATTGGTCGTGAAATTGCTAACGGCAATATTAAAGAAACTGATTTAGTCACTATTTCAGAAAATGCTTGGGCTAAAAACTTTCCAGACTCTTCAGTGATGTTTATCGAAGTGGGCAAACAAGTTTCGGTTGCCGATCTTAACCGCGGTATTATTGTGCAATCAGGTAACGATGCTTGTGTGGCCATGGCCGAGCACATCGCCGGTAGCGAAGATGCCTTTGCCAATATGATGAATATGCATGCCGAACGTCTAGGTATGTCCTCTACTCATTTTGTTAACAGCCATGGTTTACATGATGCTGATCACTATACTACCCCTCGTGATATGGCCATTTTGGCCAAAGCCTTGATTAGAGATGTGCCCAAAGAATACGCTATCTACAGTGAAAAAGATTTTACCTTTAGCAATATTAAACAATACAACCGTAATGGCTTGTTATGGGATAAAAGCCTGAATGTTGACGGAATTAAAACCGGCCATACCTCTGATGCAGGCTATAGTTTAGTGACCTCTGCTACTCAGGATGATATGCGTTTAATTTCGGTGGTCATGGGTACTGAGAGTGAAAGAGCGCGTAAAGAAGAAAACAAAAAGTTGCTCAAATATGGCTTCCGTTTCTTCGAAACTATTACCCCTTATAAAGCCGGTGCCAGTTTCGCCACCCAACGTATATTTATGGGCGATAAAGACAACGTCGATCTTGGTATTTTACAAGATACCCCCATTACCATCCCACGTGGACAAGCAAAAAAATTAGAAGCTAATTTTAAGCTGGATAAAAAACTGCAAGCCCCTCTCGCCAAAGGCGAAGTGGTCGGTAAACTGTATTTACAAATAGATGGTGAAGATGTTGCTGAGTACCCATTGGTGACTTTGCAAGAAGTCAACGAGGGTGGATTTTTTGATCGTATGGTTGATTACGTAAAACTCAAACTCGGCTTCGACAGTTAATTCTCTATCTTAATTGAGAGTGTTATGGAAACTAACTTTGATAAATTGCTCGACTTTCCTTGTCAGCAAACCTTTAAAATTATGGGTGTGGCGCATGAGCGCCTACCTGATGATGTGATTGCCTGCTTGCAAATTCATGCACCAGGCGACTACATACCAAAAATCAAACCCAGCCCTAAAGGTAACTATCACTCAGTATCACTCAGTGTGACAGTGACCAGTAAAGATCACATGGAAATCCTTTATAAAGAGCTTGCCGCCCTTGAACTAGTGCGTGTTGTACTTTAGTTAGCAATTAGGGCTTTATGACAGCACATACTCATTTAATTGTCAGGCAATTGGGCCGTCAGCCCTATTTTCCTATCTGGCAAGCCATGCAAGATTTCACCGATACTCGGGGCGAAAACACCAGCGATGAACTATGGCTGGTCGAACATGAGCCAGTGTTTACCCAAGGTCAAGCGGGCAAAGAAGAGCACTTATTAGCGCCCGGCGATATTCCAGTAGTAAAAGTGGACAGAGGTGGCCAGGTTACCTATCACGGGCCAGGTCAGCAAATGTTGTATGTATTGCTCAACCTTAAACGCAACAAACTGGGCGTACGTGATTTAGTCACCGCATTAGAAAAATGTGTAGTGAATAGCTTACAAACTTATAATATTGATGCTTATCCCAAAGCCGATGCGCCGGGAGTATATGTGGATGGTAAAAAAATCTGCTCTATTGGCCTTAGGATCCGCAAAGGCTGTTCCTTTCATGGCCTAGCCTTAAACGTTAATATGGAATTAAGCCCATTTTTAAGGATTAATCCTTGTGGTTACGCTGGCTTAGAAATGATAAATTGCGCACAATTGCACGGGCCAGCCAACTTAGCTGATGCAGGTAAACTGATTGTTGAATCTCTATGTGAATTACTTGGCCTAAATAGGCCAGATTCACCCACATTAATTGAATACAGAGAAGGTTTTGATGAGTAACGTTCAGATCCAAGGGCGCGTACAAGCGGGTGTAAAGTTACGCGATGATGAAAAGGTTAAACATATCCCCATCACCATTTTGCCCACTGAAAAAGCCGAAATGTTGCGCAAACCTAACTGGATAAAAATTAAATTACCCAGCGATACCAGTAACATTGATCATATCAAGAAGACCTTGCGCAAAAATAATCTGCATTCGGTTTGTGAAGAAGCCAGTTGCCCTAACTTGGCAGAGTGTTTTAACCACGGTACCGCCACCTTTATGATTTTGGGTGATATCTGTACTCGTCGTTGCCCTTTTTGTGATGTAGCCCATGGTAAACCGTTACCGCCTAGTGCTGAAGAGCCAATTAAACTGGCCAAAACCATCGCTGAAATGCACCTGAAATATGTGGTTATTACCTCGGTTGACCGTGATGATTTGCGTGACGGTGGCGCCCAGCATTTTGTTGATTGTATTAATGCCATTCGTGAACACAGCCCAAGCACCAAAATTGAAGTTTTAGTACCGGATTTTCGTGGTCGTATGGACAGAGCACTTGAAATATTTAAAAACGGTGTGCCTGATGTATTTAATCACAATTTGGAAACCATCCCTCGCTTGTATTTAGAATGTCGCCCCGGAGCTAACTATCAATGGTCATTAGACTTGTTGAAAAAATTCAAAGCCCAACATCCTGAGATCCCCACTAAGTCAGGTTTGATGATGGGCATGGGTGAAGACAAACACGAAATCGCCGAAGTGCTCAAGGACTTACGCGCCCACAATGTAGAGATGTTAACGCTGGGCCAGTATTTACAACCCAGCAAACACCACTACCCACTCAAACGTTACGTACATCCTGACGAGTTTGACGAGTTGGGTGTCATCGCCAAAGAAATCGGCTTTAGTCATGCTGCCTGTGGCCCTATGGTGCGCTCTAGCTACCATGCAGATAAACAAGCCGCTGGTGAAGAAGTGAAATAAGCTTCGAGCTTCGATAAAAATAAAAAACAAAACTCGCCCTAAGGCGAGTTTTTTGTTTGAATAACTAAAACATTATTCAGGCCTTTTATGAAAACCTTGCTCTCCGTTTTGTTTCTCTTGCTTAGCCCTGTGGTATTAGCCATCGATGAATGGCGCACACCTGAAAATGACAATCTCATCTACATGCAACTTGATAGCGGCACTGTGATTATCGAGCTCGCACCTTTTATGGCACCTAAACACGTTGAACAGTTTAAAGCACTAGTCAAAGAGGGCTTCTATGATGACTTGGATTTTTATCGAGTAATTGATGGTTTTGTCGCTCAAGGAGGAGATGTCAGTGAACAAAAAACCAGCCAACATAACCACACATTAAAAGCCGAATTTAGCCGCCCTGCTCCACAAAACACAAGTTTTCTGCCCGTACAAAAGCCTGATTTCATGGCGCCTGAAACTGGGTTTCTAGCTGGTTTTGCTGCCGGACGTGATCCTGCCAGCAAACAAGAGTGGCTACTTCACTGTCCAGGCACTTTAGCGATGGCCAGAAGTAACGAAGCTAATTCAGCTAGCAGCGATTTTTACATTGTCATCGGCCAAGCCACCCGCCATTTAGATCGTAATATGAGCTCCTTTGGACGAGTCATTTACGGCATGCCTGCGATCCAAGCCTTGCAACGGGCCGATATCAATAATGCCAGTGGAGTAATCGACGAGCCCAGCAAACGCAGTAAAATAAAATGGATCAAATTAGCCAGTGATGTACCAGCCAATGCTCGTCTTAATGTTCAGGTACAGAATGAAAAATCTGAGGCTGTCAGCCAACGTTTAGCCAGCGCGCGCACTCTAGATAGTGAGTTTTTTCACTTCAAAGGTAATGGCAATTTAGATGTATGTTATTACCAGTTAAAATCTCGTTTGCTTAGCCAATAAAACCTAGTGTTAAAACAAATTAGCCTGCACTATGCACTTAATATCTATCTAGGATAAATACTCAAAATGAACTTGGACAAAGCGCAAAAACGCCTTACAAAACTGCACAAACGTGGCGATCATGGTTATCCACTGATTCAAATCCAGTATTTTGGTGCAAACACGTCTTTAGCAACAAAAGTAGAGATCAGCTTTACCCCCGAACAAGGCGCCCAAAGCTTTGCAGAATCCTTTACCACCACGACTGATATCCGCCTTGATGAAACGATACAAACTACCCTACTCAAAATTATTGACCGCGCAGAAGCAAAAACCGTGGTGCTTAAAGAGCCAGTACTGGTGTTGGCTAAATAACAAGCCAAAACATATCAGCCACACTGAGCTGCGCTCGCAGTGTAGATAAAGTGAATGGCTGCTAAGTGAGAATTGAGGGAAGCATGGTCAACACATCGGCCTGGGCTGGACGAAAAAAAGATAGTTTTAGAATTATCTGATAACTTGAATATCAGTCAGCTATTGTTTAGATTATCAGTTAGCTGTCGGCCACACTAAACTGCCTTCGCCCTGCTAGGCTGGGACAGCTAGCGGATAATATCCGAGGGAGGAAAC
>NZ_LSNE01000001.1 GCF_001565895.1 Paraglaciecola hydrolytica | reverse complement strand
CTAATTTCCTGACTTACGTACAGTCTTTTAGCGACTCAACCTCTGGACTTAAATGACTCTTTCAAGTCTGTCCCGAAGCGAGGAGGCGCATTCTATAGACTTATCTCTCTAGGTCAATACTCTATTTAAAAAATAATAAAAATAACTTCCTTTATGAACATTTAATGAGCTTTCTGTTTAATGCCTGTTTATTTGGTAAATAACTTGTTAAATTGAACCTATATACGACAGGGATGTCTTAACAAAGTTAATAAAGCAGTCCGGTGGTTATAGATGAATTATAAAAAAATGGCATGTAGTACAGTTTTGCTGAGTGCACTAATACACGCTAATTTGGCTAACGCTATAGAAAGTAACGAAGAACAACGCGATACATCACTCACCATCGCTTTTGTACAAAATCAAGTTGCCCAAAATATGTCGATAAGTAGAGCGATAAAAAGTATCGTTAGACATTATCCGCAAGAAGCAGCCAGTGTTATTGATACCGCGTTAGATTTATATCCCGAGCAATATAAACAGATTATCCACGCAGCTATATCTGCGCAGCCTACTCTGACTCAAGAAGTTGTTACTATTGCACTAGGTAAAGGGCTTAATTGCACCAGCATTGTTGAAACAGCAATTAACGCTGATCCTAGTTATGTTGATTTTGTTGTCACCGCCGCGGCTAACTCCACTCCGAATGAATTAGACGAAATAGTCAGAATAGCGGTAGTGACTGAACCAGATTCTGCCGACTATATAGTACAGTCTTTAGCTAGAGAGCATCCCAGTAAAATAGTTGAGATATTAACTTCAGCAATTGGCGCAGTGCCTTTAGTTGGAGAGTATGTTGTTGAGGCGTTGTTAGCGGCTTTTCCTAACAATGCCGAGCAAGTAGTGACGACTGCGGTAAGAGAATCAGCAGCGCAAAGGGAGCAAGTGAAAAAGATCATTGAAACCGCTCAGAATTCTGGGGTAGCGCTAGATCAGCTAGAGATATATGCAACTAATGGTGGAGCAACAGCGGAAGAATTTGCGCAGGCTTTAGATAAAAAGAATTAATATACTATTTTATTCAGATACAAAAAAGCCGGGCTTTGCCCGGCTTTTTCATTTTTGGAGTATTATTCCGCTGATGCTTCTTCAGTTATTTCAACTGCTTCAACTTCAGGACGGTCAACCAACTCAACATAAGCCATAGGAGCATTGTCACCAGAGCGGAAACCACATTTTAAAATGCGGATATATCCACCTGGGCGCGCTTCATAACGTGGGCCAAGTTCATTAAATAATTTACCAACTACTTCTTTATCACCTGTGCGAGCCATAGCCAAACGGCGATTAGCAACACTGTCTTGCTTAGCAAGTGTGATAAGAGGTTCAATTACGCGACGCAGTTCTTTCGCTTTGGGCAAAGTTGTTTTAATCAACTCATGTTTAACCAAAGAGCCAGCCATATTTTTAAACATTGCTTGACGATGGCTGCTGTTACGATTTAACTGACGACCACTCTTACGATGGCGCATAGTTTTATCCTTCTTTACAAATCAGTTTATATTAAACCTGATTAATCTTTTTCTGCGATACTTTCAGGTGGCCAATTTTCTAGGCGCATGCCTAAAGAAAGTCCACGAGAAGCAAGTACGTCTTTGATCTCTGTTAGAGACTTTTTACCCAAGTTAGGTGTTTTCAACAACTCAACTTCGGTACGCTGTACAAGATCACCAATATATTGGATGGCTTCAGCTTTCAAACAGTTAGCAGAACGTACTG
Source organism: Paraglaciecola hydrolytica (assembly GCF_001565895.1). Classification (GTDB taxonomy): domain Bacteria; phylum Pseudomonadota; class Gammaproteobacteria; order Enterobacterales; family Alteromonadaceae; genus Paraglaciecola; species Paraglaciecola hydrolytica. Next base: position 181,097 of record NZ_LSNE01000001.1, on the reverse strand, counting down.
TCAATTCCAAATCATCAACTGGGCGAAGTAAAATCGGATCAAACTCCGGCTTCTCTTCTTTCTCAACAGGCTCTGAAATATCACGAAGTTCAACAAAGGCGTCTAATTGCTCAGCTAAAATTGTAGCCGCGCGACGAATTGCTTCCTCGGGATCAATAGTTCCGTTGGTTTCCATATCAATGATTAGCTTGTCAAGGTCAGTACGTTGTTCAACACGTGCCGATTCAACATTATAAGCTATACGTTCTACTGGGCTGAATGAGGCATCTACCAACAAACGGCCGATAGGTCGATCATCTTCTTCAGAAGAGCGGCGAGTTGATGCAGGTACATAACCACGACCCATTTCTACTTTAACGCGCATGCTAATTTGAGCATCGCCAGTCAAAGTACAAATTAAATGGTCAGGGTTAACAATCTCTACATCACCATCATGCTGAATATCTCCAGCTAATACTGGGCCCGCACCGGATTTCACTAGAGTTAGTGTTGCTTCGGTTTTGCCTTCAAGACGCACCGCTAAACCTTTAAGGTTAAGCAAGATCTCGATAACGTCTTCTTGTACGCCCTCTTTGGTGCTGTATTCATGCAACACACCATCGATTTCAACTTCGGTTACGGCACAACCAGGCATTGATGACAATAAAATGCGACGCAGCGCATTACCTAAAGTGTGACCAAAACCGCGCTCCAAAGGCTCAAGAGTAACTTTGGCACGAGTTGACGAGACGTTATCAATTTCAACTAATCTTGGTTTTAAGAATTCAGTTACAGAACCCGACATTGTTTCCTCTCTTCTTTTATCTTTACTTAGAGTAAAGTTCGACGATCAACTGTTCATTTATCTCAGCAGACAAATCAGCTCTTTCAGGAACTCGTTTAAAAGTACCTTCCATTTTCTTACTGTCTACTTCAATCCAAGTTGGTTTCTCACGTTGCTCAGCAAGTTCAAGCGCAGCAACAATACGAGCTTGTTTTTTGGCTTTTTCACGAACAGAAACAACATCTTCAGCAGAAACATTAAAAGAAGGAACGTTAACAACTTTACCGTTTACCAAAATGGCTTTATGGCTAACTAATTGACGTGCTTCAGCACGAGTACTAGCAAAACCAATACGATATACAACATTGTCTAAACGCTGCTCTAAAAGTTGTAACAAGTTTTCACCTGTGTTGCCTTTTAAGCGTGCTGCTTCTTTATAGTAGTTACGGAATTGTTTTTCGAGTACGCCATACATACGACGAACTTTTTGCTTTTCACGTAACTGTACACCGTAGTCTGACAAGCGGCCACGACGGGCGCCATGTTGACCAGGTGCGGTATCAATTTTACATTTAGATTCGATTGCTCGAACGCCACTTTTAAGGAACAAATCAGTTCCTTCGCGGCGGCTAAGTTTGAGTTTTGGACCCAAATATCTTGCCATGATCTTTCTCCAACTGTCCGTCGATTAAACGCGACGTTTTTTCGGTGGACGACAACCGTTGTGAGGAATAGGCGTCACATCGGTAATATTAGTGATTTTATAACCAGCAGCGTTCAAAGCACGGATCGCAGATTCACGACCTGGACCTGGACCTTTAACGAACACTTCTATGTTTTTCAAACCAAATTCCTGTGCGGCAGTACCGGCACGCTCAGCAGCAACCTGTGCAGCAAAAGGGGTAGATTTACGTGAACCACGAAAACCTGAACCACCTGATGTAGCCCAAGAAAGAGCATTACCCTGACGATCAGTAATTGTCACTATTGTGTTGTTGAAAGACGCATGGATATGAGCCATACCATCTGCAACTTGACGTTTTGCGCGCTTACGCGTGCTTTTAATAGGAGCTTTAGCCATATCTTATTCCCCGCTTACTTTTTAATTGCTTTGCGAGGACCCTTACGGGTACGCGCATTAGTCTTAGTGCGCTGACCACGTAGAGGAAGACTACGACGGTGGCGAATACCACGGAAGCAACCTAAGTCCATCAAACGTTTAATACTCATTGATACTTCACGACGTAGATCACCTTCAACAGTGAATTTAGCTACTTCATCACGTAATTTATCAATCTGTGTTTCATCAAGATCTTTAATCTTGGTGCTCTCTGCAACACCAGCAGCAACACAAATGCTTTTCGCACGTGTGGAGCCGATACCAAAAATTGCTTCAAGAGCAATTACAGCATGCTTGTGCTCAGGGATGTTAATGCCAGCGATACGGGCCATTAACAGTACTCCTCTTAGTTATTGTCGTCGGCCTAAAAAGCCCGATAGGATACTTACCCAACGACTAAATTGCAAATAAAGGTTTGAGGCGCTAGCGTATCTAGACGACCCTCAAACCGTTCGATTAACCTTGCCTTTGCTTATGCTTAGGCTCACTACAAATCACACGAACAACACCGTTGCGCTTAATGACTTTGCAGTTACGGCAAATCCGTTTGACGGATGCACGAACTTTCATTTCATCACTCCGTAAAATGCCATCTTAACGACCGTAGCCTTTAAGATTAGCTTTCTTAAGAACAGACTCATATTGATTAGACATCAAATGGGTCTGCACCTGCGCCATGAAATCCATGATTACAACTACCATAATGAGTAGTGAAGTTCCGCCAAAATAGAAAGGAACATTCCATGCAATCAACATGAATTCAGGCACTAAACAAATAAAGGTTATATAAAGCGCACCAGCTAAAGTCAGTCGCGTCATTACTTTATCGATATAGCGTGATGTTTGTTCACCTGGGCGTATCCCTGGTACAAAAGCACCAGACTTCTTCAAATTGTCAGCCGTTTCACGTGGGTTAAATACCAACGCAGTATAGAAGAAACAGAAGAAGATTATTGCCGCGGCATAAAACATGACATAAAGGGGTTGTCCAGGAGACAACATTAAGGCCACATCTTGCAACCAAGACAAGGATTCATTTTGACCAAACCAGTTAGCAATAGTGCCAGGAAACAAAATGATACTTGATGCAAAGATAGGTGGAATTACACCTGCCATATTCACTTTTAAAGGTAAATGCGTGCTTTGCGCTGCAAAAACCTTACGACCTTGTTGACGTTTTGCATAGTTAACGACGATACGACGTTGGCCACGCTCAACAAATACAACAAAATAAGTGATGGCAATAATAATTACCCCAATCAACAACAAGAACAATAAGTTAATGTCACCTTGCCTAGCCTGCTCTGCCGTTTGCCCTAAGGCAGTTGGTAGACCAGATACAATACCGGCAAAAATCAAAATAGAGATACCGTTACCGATACCACGTTCAGTAATTTGCTCACCTAACCACATTAAAAACATGGTACCAGTGACCAAACTCACTACTGCCGTAAAATAAAAACCAAAACCGGGATTAATCACCAAACCTGCAATCAGGTTAGGTAAGTTAGTCGCAATTCCAATTGCTTGGAAAGTAGCCAACACTAAAGTGAAATACCTTGTGTATTGACTAATTTTACGACGTCCGGCTTCGCCTTCTTTCTTTAATTCCATCATCGACGGATGCATAACAGTAAGCAACTGCATGATGATGGAGGCTGTAATGTAAGGCATAATACCTAGGGCAAGAACCGATGCACGCTCTAAAGCTCCACCTGAAAACATATTAAACATTTCCACTATGGTACCTTTTTGTTGGTCGAACAAGTCTGCCAACACAGCTGCATCAATACCAGGAATAGGCACGTAAGAGCCCAACCTAAATACTATGATCGCACCAAGTACGAACCACAACCTCGATTTAAGCTCGCTCAAGCCGCCTTTTGCGCTCGAATCCGATCCTGGTTTAGCCATCTAGCCTATTCCTCTACCTTACCGCCAGCTGCCTGAATTGCTTCAAGGGCACCTTTAGTTACCTTTAAACCGCTAATCGTAACAGCGCGTGTGATTTCACCACTTTTAAGCACTTTAACGTACAACATTTCTTTTTTAACAAGACTTGCTGCTTTTAAAGTTTCTAGTGAAACTACATCACCTTCTACACGAGAGATTTCACTCAACGTCACTTGGTCAGTAACCAAAGACTTACGAGAAGTAAAACCAAACTTAGGTAGACGACGTTGGATTGGCATCTGTCCGCCTTCAAAACCAGGTTTAACTGTTCCGCCTGAGCGAGAAGTTTGACCTTTGTGACCACGGCCACCAGTTTTTCCAAGACCAGAACCGATACCACGGCCCAAACGCTTACGAGATGTTTTTGCTCCTGGTGCAGGAGCCAAAGTATTTAAATGCATCTGTTACTCCTCCACTACTTCAACCATGTAATATACACGGTTGATCATGCCACGGACAGAAGGGGTGTCTTCTAACTCACGAACATGACCGATGCGACGAAGACCTAAACCAGTAAGGGTTGCCTTATGTTTAGGTAAACGACCGATAGAGCTTTTAGTCTGCTTTATTTTAATCGTTGCCATGTTCAATTACCCCAAAATCTGTGTTACTGACAATCCACGTTTAGCAGCAACTTGTTCAGGCGAAGTCATTTCTGTCAACGCATTGATAGTTGCACGCACAACGTTAATTGGATTCGTCGATCCGTAACATTTTGAAAGTACATTATGTACGCCAGCTACTTCAAGGACTGCACGCATCGCACCACCGGCAATAATACCAGTACCTTCAGATGCAGGTTGCATATAAACCTTAGAGCCAGAATGGCGACCTTTTATCGCGTGTTGTAAGGTATGGCCATTTAGGTCAACCGATACAACATTGCGACGAGCTTTTTCCATTGCTTTTTGAATAGCAGCAGGCACTTCACGTGCTTTACCGTATCCAAAACCAACACGACCGTTACCGTCACCCACTACTGTCAAAGCAGTAAAGCTAAAGATTCGACCACCTTTAACTACTTTAGATACACGGTTTACGGCGATTAGTTTTTCCAACAAGTCGCCTTGTTGTTGAGCTTCTACTTTAGCCATAATTAACTCCTAGAACTGAAGACCTGCTTCACGAGCAGCATCAGCTAATGCCTTAACTCGACCGTGATACTTGTAACCGCTGCGATCGAAAGCGACTTTCTTAATGCCTTTTTCGATAGCACGTTCTGCAATCGCTTTACCAACTGCTATTGCTGCTTCAACGTTACCAGCGTACTTAACGCTGCTACGTAAAGTAGCTTCAACAGTAGAAGCCGCCGCTAATACTTCAGAACCGCTTGGAGCGATTAACTGAGCGTATATGTGGCGTGGAGTGCGGTTAATAACCAAGCGATGCGCGGCCAGTTCACTAATTTTTTTGCGGGCGCGGGTAGCGCGACGCAAGCGAGCTGTTTTCTTATCCATCGTATCACCAACCTACTTTTTCTTAGCTTCTTTACGACGCACAACTTCATCGGCGAGACGCACACCTTTACCTTTGTAAGGCTCTGGCGGACGGTATCCACGGATGTTAGCTGCAACTTGACCCACCAACTGCTTATCAACGCCTTTAACGAGGATTTCAGTTTGGGTAGGAGTTTCAACCGAAATACCAGCAGGCATTTCGTATGCTACGGGGTGTGAGAAACCTAAAGTCAGGTTCAGTTTGTTACCTTGCGCTGCCGCACGATAACCAACACCATTCAACAATAGTTTTTTCTCAAAACCTTGAGATACACCAATAACCATGGCGTTTAACAATGAGCGAGCTGTACCAGCTTGAGCCCAACCGTTAACTTTGCCTTCACGAGGTAAAGTTTTCAATTGGTTCTCTTCTTGTACTATCTCAACTGCATCATTAAATGTGCGGCTTAATGTACCTTTTGTACCTTTTAATGTGACAACTTGTCCGGCGATAGAAACTTCTACTCCAGACAGGATATCAACGGGCGCTTTTGCTATACGTGACATTCTATTCCCCTTACGCTACGTAGCCGATGATCTCACCACCCATGCCCGCTTTACGCGCTGCACGGTCAGTCATCACACCTTTAGAGGTAGACACGATAGCCACACCTAAACCACCCAATACTTTAGGAAGCTCATCTTTTTTCTTATAGATGCGCAAACCTGGGCGACTTACGCGCTCAATGCTGCCGATAACTTTTTTGCCTTGGAAATACTTTAACGTAATTTCCAATACAGGCTTAACGTCACCAGTTACTGACAATTCAGCCACATAACCTTCTTCTTTTAATACGTTTGCGATAGCAACACGTAATTTAGATGAAGGCATAGACACTGTTACTTTGCCAGCCATTTGGCCGTTACGAACGCGGGTAAACATATCCGCGATAGGATCTTGCATACTCATATCAGCTACTCCTTACCAACTGGCTTTTTTAAGGCCAGGCACTTCACCGCGCATCGCTGCTTCACGCAACTTGATACGGCTGAGGCCAAACTTGCGTAGGAAACCATGTGGACGACCAGTTATACGGCAACGATTACGTTTGCGTACAATTGATGAATCACGTGGCAATTGTTGTAGCTTAAGAACAGCATTCCAACGGTCTTCGTCAGACGTGTTGATATCGCTGATAGTTGCTTTTAGCTCGGCACGCTTATCAGCGAACTTAACTACTAGCTTGGCGCGTTTTACTTCGCGCGCTTTCATAGATTCTTTTGCCATAACCCTACACCTTACTTTTTGAACGGGAAGTGGAATGCGCTTAACAACGCATGAGCTTCCGCATCGGTTTGAGCGCTGGTAGTGATAGTGATATCCATACCGCGAATTTTATCCACTTTATCGAAGTCGATTTCAGGGAAAATAATTTGCTCACGCACACCCATGCTGTAGTTACCACGACCATCAAATGACTTAGGATTTAAGCCACGGAAATCGCGGATACGAGGAATTGCTATAGAAACTAAACGTTCAAAGAATTCCCACATACGTTCACCACGTAGGGTTACTTTACAGCCAATCGGATAACCTTCACGGATTTTAAAACCCGCTACAGATTTACGAGCAACAGTTACAACGGGTTTTTGACCAGCAATTGCTTGCATGTCAGCCGTGGCGTTTTCCAACACCTTTTTGTCTGCTACCGCTTCACCTAAACCCATGTTTAGAGTGATTTTTTCAATCCGAGGGACTTGCATGACGCTTTTGTAGTTGAACTGCTTAGCAAGTTCCGCTACTACCGTTTCTTTATAGAAATCATGCAGTTTCGCCATCGTACTCTCCAATTTATTAAATTACTTGGCCATTCGATTTGAAGAAGCGAACTTTGTTCTCGCCTTCAATTCGAAAACCAACGCGATCAGCTTTACCCGTTTTAGAGTTAAAGATCGCAACATTTGACACATGAATAGATGCTTCTTTTTCAACAATACCGCCAGTCACACCCAATTGAGGGTTAGGCTTTTGATGCTTTTTGATTAAGTTAACACCTTCAACGACTACACGGTTTGACGCTGGAAGAACTTTGACAACTTTGCCTTGTTTTCCTTTGTCTTTACCCGCTAATACGATGATTTCATCATCACGACGAATTTTACTAGCCATCTCGTGACTCCTTATAGTACCTCAGGGGCTAACGACACGATCTTCATGTTATTAGCACGAAGTTCACGAGTAACCGGTCCAAAGATACGCGTACCAATAGGTTGCTTGTTGTTGTTCAACAACACCGCTGCGTTGTTATCAAAACGGATCGCAGATCCATCAGGACGACGTACGCCTTTTCTAGTACGCACCACCACTGCATTTAGTACATCACCTTTTTTAACTTTACCGCGAGGAATTGCTTCTTTCACAGTAACTTTAATGATGTCACCAATATGTGCATAACGGCGATGCGAGCCACCAAGAACCTTAATACACTGAACCCTGCGAGCTCCCGAGTTATCGGCAACATCCAGGTTAGTTTGCATTTGGATCATGTTAGTGCTCCGCTGTTTAAATTAAGACTCTCACGAGTCGTTTAGCTGTAAAAAACAGCATTATGCTGCCTTTTTATACATACCCCAGTTAAAAGGGCGCGAAATACTAACAGAAAAACTAGGGTAGGGATAGTTGAATTTATAAAAAATTTGAAATGGATTGGTGGAATTAAACGGCTTCAAAGGAAGCCGGTTAATTATATGGCGATTAGAGCCTGAATGTCGCTATTTACGCATAAAAAAATACTTTAGTGCAAAATAGCTACTGCATAACCAGATGGGGTCGCAGCGGATTTTTCGATAGTCACTATGTAATTCACTTCTTCGTTAAACCCAATAGCCTGAGTACGCTCCAATAATACTTCATTACCACTACTATCATCGTACACCGCAACAATTTCATAATAGTCTTTGGGTAACACTATACTGCGACTTTCTTCAAAATCTAGGCTAGCCAATTTGTACTTGGCAGTTTCAATCGTTTCATCGTTGCGTACAAAATAGATTTCTAGATCGCTAAAATCCTGTACGAGATTCGCCACTTTAATTTCATGGTCGTAAGTTTGTGGCAAAGCACTTTCAATAAATGCGATAGACTTTAATTTATTGCTGTTATCTGCATACAGCACTACTGCTTTGCTTTCGCCCTGATTCAGTGTTAACAAACGATTAGCTAGAGGGCTAACATTTGCCGATGCAAGTGACGCTGACAGTCGATAATCCCCATAGGCTAATTGTTTAAACTCTGACAAACTATTGGCCGCTAAACTAACAAGCTCGCTCTCTTCATTGTTTCCATCTAGCGATATAGTTAAGGTGCTGTCGTCATCCAAACTGTTATATATGCGGTATTGAGAAGAGGCGTTTACATCTGCATAGCTAGTAACTGCCGTAGAATTAACGATTAAATCCAGCTCTATATTGTTACGTAATGCCCCTGCAGTACTGCGTACAGCAATGACATATTCTGTGCTATAGATAAAAGAAATTGTTGGGCTTTCATAGATAGGAACCGCTTCACCTGGCAAAGTTAAATAGATCACATAATCATCTAAATCAAAGTCATCACTAGCATCAGTGGTGCTCGTTGCATCCGGTGCCCAATATACAGCCTCATCTAAACTCTGATAATTCGCTTTCGACACTAAGGTTGCATCACTAAATGGCGTACCCTCTTCGGCCATATAGACATCATATTGTGGTACTGATGTCACCACTGAAGTAGTAAACAATCTGAAATGATCATCAAGAGTTTCACGTTCAAAACTCAACTCAGTAATATCTGCATCAGCATAATCACCGCTTAACAAAAATAAGGTTTTATAACCTTCTTTTAAGTTAGCCGTCATTTCTTTAATGATGACGGTTTTGTTATCCGCATCGACTCGTCTAAATTCTAAGTCGACTTCATCGGATTCCAGGGTACCTAAACTCGTCGCATCACCATAACTACTACCACCTAACAAACTATCATCAACATACAGACTGGTTGTCGAACTGTTAACTGAGCCATTATAAAATTGTATATAAGTCGCGGGGTATTCCGTTTCTTCATCACTGCTAGAACTGCCACAACCTGATATAGCCAGTGTTAAAAGTGCAAAATTGCACATGTAGAACAGCGTTTTTTTCATCGAAAATTATCCAAAGTTAGTTAATAAGCGCAACTAAGATGGATGTATTACAACGTGGTTCCTGCCTTTACGTAAGCTTTACACAAGGCTGATTTCTTTACACTAAACTTACCATTGCATACTGAACTCTGGTTTAAAACAACGGTAGACACTTGGGCACAAACTATAGAAAAATGATCTTTCCTTGCAATGAGCCGTTAATGACATGTTTATAACGCTCTTCCAATATGTGGCGTTTTACTTTAAGTGTCGGGGTCAGCAAGCCATTATCCATTGTCCACTCATCTTGCATTACCACCAAACTATCGAGTACGGCATGACTCTCCAATGTGGAGTTAACTTCATTTAAGGTAGCTAACAAACTTTGTTCGATTTGCCCTCGATTTAACTTTTGCGCACTGGCGGACAATACCATTAAGGCGATGGGTTGCTTTAATTCCGAACCTGTTACACATACTTGCTCAATCAAGGAATTAGCCATCAGACTCGATTCAATCGGCACAGGTGCGATGTACTTACCTTTGGCCGTTTTAAAAATTTCTTTTAAGCGCCCGGTAATACGAACATAACCGTCCGCATCCATAGTGCCTTTATCTCCCGTTTTGAGATAACCATCTTCAGTAAACACTTCGGCGGTTTTTTCAGGCTCCAAGTAATATTCCTTCATATTACACAGTCCCTTGGCTTGGATCTCTCCATCCTCAGCGATACGAATATCCACACCTTCGTAAGCATGCCCAATACAACCGATTTTATCTGCGCGAAAAGGCACACAACATGTGCCATAAGCGCTATTTTCGGTCATGCCCCAGCCTTCACAGATATCAATCCCGATGGTTCTAAACCAAGTCAAAGTCGCGGTAGAAATAGGCGCTGAACCACTGGCACATAAACGCACCTGACCTAAGCCCAGCTTGCTTCGAATTTTCTTTTTGACCAAGTTTGAAATTAGCGGTATTCGTAATAGAAGGTTAAGTTTTTTTTGCGGCATATTCGCTAATACGCCCATCTGAAAACGCGTCCATAAACGTGGAACAGAAATAAACAAAGTGGGTTGCGTCGCACAAATATCCCGAGAAAAAGTCTCTAGTGACTCTAAAAAATCAATGCGCATTGAGGAATAAAAGCTAGCAAGTTCAACTAAGGTACGCTCGGTAATATGTGCTAATGGCAAGTAACTTAACATGCGGTCATTCTGACCTACCGATAAAGCCTCTAATGAACTACTGGCTGCCCAGCAAATTGACTCGTAATTATGCACCACCCCTTTGGGATCACCAGTACTACCAGAGGTATAAATGATAGTCATAACCGAATCCATCGCGGGCAGTGGCGACTTGTTATAAGGCTGATTAACTAAAATTTCATCCCATTGTTTATCCGCTGGGATATCCGGGTAAGGAAAGGCCAGTTTGATTATATTGGGGGCTATCGCAGCAACTTGAGCTTTAGTATCGTCTAGTTTTCCCACAAAAATGACAGGGCACTTTGCGTGCTCCAAGACATAACGAATGGTCTTTTCACCTGCGGTGGAATAAATAGGAACAGAAACATGACCAGCTAACATAATCGCTAAATCAGTAATAAACCACTCGGCACAATTTTTAGACAAAATGGCGATATGGCTGCCAATCGGCAAATTTAAGCTTACTAACTCACTAGCCACCCGCCTGACTTGGTTAGCGGTTTGTGCCCAACTAAATTCTTTATATTGTCCTTTAACAGGTTGTCTTAAAAAAATTCGTTCAGGTGTAGTGGTTTCCCAGTGATACAACATTTCTAAGGGAGATTTAGTGTTCATAGCTGTCCTTTTTATTACGAAAAGCGATACCCTGCATCCTTGAAACTGACCGATTGGTGGCTGCACTCATTCGCCGCCGCGCAATTCCAATGATTTTGTGTATAAACTGTCCGCTCGTTTTATTGGCAACATTTTATTAAAAACTTGAAAACAAGACTAACCCACTTAAACAGACAAAAACCAGTTTTTTCTAAGCAACAGAACGTAGCATCAATATCACTCACACAGGGCAAGATGAGCCTATTATCCACTTCAATTTAACGATTTAGTTTGTTTTAACATATCCCTTATCTACTTGAAGCGAGGTATAGCTAAACAATGACGCGCCAGCACATTTTGATTTGAAACTTGCAAGCCATCATTGCACACTACTGTTTTAAGTAATCATAAACGAAGGATATACGTGATGCGTTGCACTAGCTGTAAACAAGGCGACTTACAAGGTAGTTTCATCGAACAACAGTTCAGAGCCCATACTTGCGATCATTGCGGTGGAAACTGGATATTAATTGAAGATTACGTCACGTGGAAAGAACGTCATCCTCAGTATACTTTTACCTCAGTCACCGTAGATGACGTTGTCGAAGAAAACCAACGCGCCATGTTTTGCCCTATGACGGGTGGTATTATGCGTAAACTGCGCATCACTAAAGACAGTACACATCGTCTTGATTACAGTGCTTCTGTCGGTGGGGTATGGTTGGATAAAGGCGAGTGGGAATTACTGAAAAGTGCAGGTTTGGCTGGATCATTGAATGCTATTTTAACTGAACAATGGCAAAGCAAAATCAGAGAGCAAAAAGCTGAAGATACTTTTGCCCAGCTCTATCTGGCTAAATTTGGTGAAGATGACTACGAAAAAATCAAAAACTTACGAGAATGGTTAATCCATCATCCACGCAAATCTGATCTACGGTCTTATTTATTGGCCGATGATCCTTATTCTGCCAAAAAATAATCCCTATAAAAAAGCCTCTATTTAAGAGGCTTTTGCAAACAAGTCTAGCTACGTTGTCGCACAATTTCGTACAAACATACCCCTGTGGCGACCGATACGTTTAAACTCGACACCGAACCTGCCATGGGCAGTTTGATTAACTCATCACAGTGTTCACGAGTCAGGCGGCGCATGCCTTTATCTTCTGCGCCCATCACCAAAGCAATCGGGCCTGATATTTTACAATCGTAGATATTTTTCTCGGCTTCACCGGCTGTCCCCATAATCCACACGCCCATGTCTTGCAAATCACGCATAGTGCGAGCCAAATTAGTCACTTGGATTAAAGGGATCACTTCCGCTGCACCACAGGCGACCTTACGAACCACAGGAGTCAAGGATGCAGAGTTATCTTTAGGCACAATAACCGCATGGACACCAGCACCATCAGCGGTACGTAAACAAGCACCTAAATTATGCGGATCCGTCACACCATCGAGGATCAGTAAAAACGGCTGTTTATGCGCTTCCACAAGTTGGGCTAAATCATGTTCATTGTAGACTTTACCCGGTTTGACCTTGGCCACAACACCTTGATGCTGTGCACTCTCAACCATGTCATCCAAGGTCTTGCGTTGACAAAATTGCACCGATGCACCAAAACGTCGAGCTTGGCTAACGATATTATGTACACTTTTTTCGTCTTTGCCTTTAAGTACAAACAGTTCGATTAAGCGCTCAGGCTCCCGTTCAATAACGGATTCTAATGCATGAATGCCGTAGATATATTCATGTTGAGCCATTTAACCTTTCCTCTTTCTGGGTGGTTTACCCGTTTTACTGGTGCTTTTACTTGTTGTTTTGCTACTTGGCTTTTTGCCTTTGCCGGAAGAAGTGCTTCTGCCCTTGGGCGCAGCACCGTTTTTAGCTGCCCCAGAAGGGGATTTATCTTTGGCTGGACGACGAGTATCTCTAGCTCCAGAAGACGTTGCCGCAGGCGTTGTGTCTTTACCGTTGCGCACAGGTTTTCCACTACGAGCTGGTTTGCCCTTACGTTGGCCTTGTGGTTTACCACTAGTTGGGAGGATAAAATCAATTTTACGCTCATCCAAATTCACCGACGCCACTTTAACTTCTAACTGATCACCCAAACGATAAATCGTGCCTGAGCGCTCGCCTACTAAGTGCTGCTTTACATCATCATAACGATAATAATCAGAATCCAGCGCGGTGATATGCACCAAGCCATCAATACCAAATTCGGTCAATCGTACAAAAAAGCCAAAATTAGTCACTGAGGCAATCACACCTTCAAAACTATCACCTACGTGATCTAGCATAAACTCGCACTTAAGCCAGTCAGATACATCGCGGGTCGCATCATCGGCACGTCGCTCGGCCATTGAACACTGCTCGCCCAAGGCCTCAACTTCGGCTATCGAATAAGCTTTACCACCACTGAGGTTTTTACGTTGTTGCTGTTTGTCGATTATCGCTTTTAAAGCACGATGTACGACTAAATCAGGGTAACGCCGAATAGGCGAAGTAAAGTGGGCATAAGCCTCCAGAGACAAGCCAAAGTGACCAATATTTTCGTGATCATATACGGCTTGTTTCATCGAGCGTAACAACATCGTTTGGATCAACTCTTGATCTGGGCGCCCTTGAATTTTGGTAATGACATCGGTCAAATCCTGAGGCTTAACTTCACCACTAATACGATGAGTGATACCTACTTCGGCTAAATAGGATAAAAACGAGCTCAAGCGGTCAGGATCAGGCTCAGCATGCACGCGATACAAAGCTTCTGCTTTATTTTTCGAAAGTGTTTTGGCCGCGGAAACGTTGGCCAAAATCATACATTCTTCGATGAGTTTATGAGCGTCATTGCGCACTACAGGCACGATATGATCAATTTTACGCTGAGCATTAAAAATGAATTTACTTTCTTGGGTTTCAAATTCAATTGCACCACGCTGAGCACGGGTGCGCTTGAGAGCGTGATACATGGCATAAAGATTTTTTAAATGTGGAACTTGTTCTGCATAACGTTTTTGCAGCGTTTCATCACCTTCCAGTATGTTCCATACTTTGGTATAGGTAAGACGGGCTTTTGAGTTCATCACGGCTTCGTAAAACTGGTGCTCTTGCAATTTGCCAGTTTCACTCACCGTCATTTCACAGACCATACACAAGCGATCAACTTGCGGATTAAGCGAACATAAACCGTTCGATAATACCTCGGGTAACATGGGCACAACTTGCTCAGGAAAATACACCGAGGTGCCCCGATTTTGCGCTTCGCTATCCAGTGCAGTACCAGGACGCACGTAAGAACTCACATCTGCGATGGCCACCCATAACTGCCAGCCACCTTTTTCGAGTGGTTCACAAAATACCGCGTCATCAAAATCCCGCGCATCTTCACCGTCAATAGTCACCAGAGGCAACTGACGTAAATCAATGCGCCCGCTTTTTGCTTCTTCGGGTACTTCAGCGCTTAAGCCGCTAATTTGCTTGGTCACGCCTTTAGGCCACTGGTGAGGAATATCAAAAGTGCGCAATGCCATATCGATTTCCATACCAGGCGCCATATGTTCACCCAATACTTCGACTATTTTACCTATGGCATTAACCCGTTTACGCGGGCGTTGCACAATTTCCACGACCACAATATGGCCTTGGCGTGCGCCATTGGTTTGCTCTTTGGGGATCATGATTTCGTGATTGATCCGGCTATCATCAGGGATAACCACACCCACATTATTTTCAAAAAAATAACGACCAACGATAGGTTCAGAGCGAGGTTCGACTATTTTAACGATGCGCGCTTCGCGGCGGCCACGATTGTCTGTACCACTTTCTTTAACTTGCACCAAATCGCCATGTAATACCGTAGCCATTTGCATCTGATGAATAAATAAGTCTTTTTCACCGTCATCACGTTTTAAAAAGCCAAATCCTTCTCGATGGCCAATCACTCGGCCTTGGATCAGTTCGTCGGTTTTGATTAGGGCATATTTTTTATCACGATTAAATTCGATCTGCCCTTCTCTCTCCATCGCGCGCAGGCGTCGTTGAATACCGATGCGACTGTCTTCATCGCTGGCATTAAGTTGTTGGCAGAACTCTAAAAAAGACAAAGGCTTTTTGCCTTTAACTAACATTGACAGCAGATATTCACGGCTGGCAACGGGGTTCTCATATTTTTCTTTTTCGCGTTGGAAAAAAGGATCGTCGCTCATCTAAATTGAGCTTCCTGTCAGTATGTAATTTAAAAGCAGTATACCCAAATGCAGCAGAACTTAGGTGATTTTTTTATTGAAAAATACCGCAACATGAAGAAGTTAAGGCTAATGTACTAAGAATTTAGCGGACGTTTCGCTTTACGCACCGCTTTAGGGTGCATGAGTTTTTCCAACTCAAGTAAACACTTGGAAATTTTTTGGTGAGTGACCTTATCCGCTGTCACCGCATTATATAACCAGTGATAAGCATCTTCGTAATCATAGGGGCTACCAAAACCTTCAGCAAACAATTCGGCTAGTTGTATTTGCGCTTTTAAATAGCCTTGACCAGCAGCTTCACGTAAAAAAATGACGGCTCGTTCTTTATCTTGTTGTACTAATTTACCCTGTGCATAATAGCGGCCTAGTTGCTCTAAACCTGCCGGTAAACCCTGCTCCGCGGCTAACTTCATAAACTCAATGCCACGTTCAGCATCACGCTCAACACAAACGCCCCACGCCAGCATATCGCCCCATAAAAATTGGTAGGCCGGTACTTTTAGGGTTTCGGCACGAGCCTCAATGTCTTGCACCAACTGGCATTTGTCTGTTACGACCCGCGTAAGGTGGGTATTGTTATTAATCAATTCAATTAACTCATCTTGCGAATAGATTTGCACCGCCACAATATCATCGTCAGCCCAAACACTGTGGTTCGAAGCCAACAATAAACTGATACCAATACTGAGTTGAGTGATTAAACGAAACATAGTGAATTAAATCTGTCGTGTCTGCCTAATAAAAGCTATCGGCCATTAGATAATTTTTTGAACATCAATTCTAGTTTATTTACGTAATTTAGCGGTTACCTTAAAGGCAAACCGCTATGTTAGTGGGCGTTATACTGACTCCATTAGTCTTGAGGATGTGAAAACGCCGAGGCGATAACTTTGGCATGTTCAACTAAATCATGCCCAAGGTCGGTCAAATATCCACCATCAGGCAAGGTTACAATACCTTTATCAAACAAACGTTTGGCCGCGGCAATTAATTCTGGTTCGGCATCATGATGAACCTTGATACCCTGCATTAAACTGGTGTTGGGAAATTTAAGAAGTAAATTTAACTCGGCAAGCATGTCGCTGGTAAATGTCATAGTGTTTCCTTAATACAAGGGATTGCGAATAAATTCAAAGAATTAAGCTGCATAAAGCCTATATTTCTCATGGTATGAGACTCGTATCTGTGCTGTCATAGGTTTATAATCACAGCCTCAGCCTATAACCCAAAGTGATGAATATCAAAGACTATTTCACAAAATTTACAATTTATTCACACTCATCTGTTAAATCTAATTTCAAGTAGAAGAATGTTATGCAAAAAATCCTGTGTAAGGTAGAAAGTATCGAGCCCCTTACCAACACCATTGTTCGAGTTCAATTACAACCCGCTACAGAATTGGCTTTTATTGCGGGTCAGTATTTACAAGTTATAATGGGTGAAACAGACAAACGCGCGTTTTCAATCGCCAACGCACCGCGTCAAGATGGCAGTATAGAGCTGCACATTGGTGCCGATCCCGCCAATCAATACGCTTGTCAGGTCGTTGATAAAATGCGTGAGCAAGGTGAGGTATTGGTTGAAGGTGGATTAGGTAACGCTTTTTTGCGTGACCATCAAAGCAACCCCACTATTTTACTAGCGGGTGGTACAGGTTTTTCTTACACCTTATCTATTTTGCAACAACTGCTGAGCAAGCCCCTACAAGAACCGCTATTTTTATATTGGGGCACTCGCACACTGACTGACATGTACGCTTATGACACACTCAAACACTTGGCTAGGCAACATAGTAAATTTACTTTTGTGCCGGTTATCGAACATCCAGAAAGTAATTGGCAAGGAAAAACCGGTTGGGTACACAAGGCTGTATTAGCAGATTTTACAAGCCTGCAAAGCTATCAAGTCTATTTAGCTGGCCGATTCGAAATGGCCGGTGTTGCCCGTGAAGATTTCCACCAGCAAGGTTTACAACTCGCCAATATATATGGCGATGCCTTTGAGTTTATTTAAATTTTTTAGATGATGAGCGATGTTCTGTGTTTCTGTCTTTATTAAAAAGAAACACCTACACCGCTCCTTCAAATCCCATCTGCCGCCATGCTTCATACACAAAAACCGAAACTGCATTGGATAAATTCATACTGCGACTTTCTGGCAACATGGGTATACGTAAACGTTGCTCAGGTGGCAATGACTCAATCACATCCATCGGCAATCCACGGGTTTCCGAGCCAAATAATAAACAATCCCCTAACTTAAAATCAGCCTCAGCAAAAAATGCTTTGCCTTTAGTGGTGCAAGCAAAAATCCGTTTAGGGGCACGCGCCTCAATATAAGCTTGCAAATTGGGGTAACGTTGCACTTTGGCAAACTCATGGTAATCCAGACCTGCACGACGCACCTTTTTATCATCCCAATCAAAACCAAGTGGCTCGATAAGATGCAAAGCAAAACCCGTATTGGCGCACAAACGGATTATATTGCCAGTATTGGGCGGTATTTCAGGTTGGTATAAAACGATATCTAGCATATTGCGGGTAATTCTTTATATAACATAGGCTTAGTTTAACAAAAAAAATGGATCCAGAGACAGTTTAATCATACTCTATAAAACATATACCCTATCCAGACTTAAGACCACTTTGTCCAGTAAAAGACCTGTCTTCAGCGCTTAAGGAATAACGTGTTTATTGAAAAAATAAGGCATGTCATTATTGTTAAAACGGCATTTTTAAATTTTGCCTTAACCTTGTCTGCCACGATTATTCGCCCCCTCATTGTTGAACAAAGCATAGTGTTTACCTACATGGGTATCTTCAACTCATTTGTTCTTGGCTGTGTGTTTCTCTTCGTCAAAAAAGCCCAACCCAAAGACTGGCAAGCCATGTTACTGGTGGCGAGTGTGATGTTGGTTCTGCTACCCATAGTGTTAGTCTCAGGGGGCAATAATAGTCATTTCTCCTATTTATTTCCTATTATTCCTATCTTTGTCTCCCTCGTTAGTAATGCCAAATATACTTGGATTACAACCTTGATTATTGTTGTGTGTTTGCTCGCCATCTATTTTAGTTCAGGTTTATTACCCGATTACACTTACGAAAATGTGCCCCAAAATAAAACAATAGCCAGAACCATTTGGCTGACATTCTCAGTTTTGTTTGCCTGTAAATTTGGTATTGAATTTAACCGAATCATCAGTACTTTAGGTAACAAGTTGAGTGAACAGGCCGAAATAGATGTATTAACAGGAATTCACAATCGACGTTCCATTATGCTGTTTTTGCAACACGCTATGGATGAAGCCAAGCTAAAAAACACCCACTTATCTGTCCTCATGATTGATTTGGATCACTTCAAACAAATTAATGATAACTATGGCCACTTAGTAGGCGATCAATGTTTAAGAGCCGCAGCCCAGTGTTTAAAACAGGGAATTCGCCAGCATACTGATCAAGCGGGTAGATATGGTGGTGAAGAATTTATAGTAGTAATAAAAGACGCCAACGAGCAAAAAGCCTTTGAAATCGCCCAGCAAATATTACTTGAAATCGCCCAAACATCCATTGAGATAGATACTATCAACAGTATTAATGTCACTGCCACTATTGGCTTGTGTACCCGCAGTGGCGATAACCTGACTTCCATCGAACATTTTATCGAGCTGGCAGATAAAGTACTTTATTTAGGAAAAGAATCTGGTAGAAATTGTGTCATTAAGGCCGCAATGTAAAAGCAAACGTCCGTATTGCGTAAGTTCGGCGGATGTTCATTAAGCAAGCTCAATTAAACGGGTTTAACAAAATCTAAAATAGCCTGTAGACAGGCCTGCCTGAAGTCATCCTGTTCCGCTAATAATTCATGTTTTGCACCAGCAATTATTTTAAAACTAACCTTAGCCATTTTATCTACCACGCGCCGCTGGCGTTTATTATCAACCACAGTATCTGCACCTGCTTGAATAACCAAAGCGGGTATGGGAAAGGCATGGGCTTGCCGCTCTACATTATCCATGGCTTGCGCTGCGGCCTTTAACCAGTTGCCTGTCACCCCACCTAATTGCAATTGGGGACAGTCAGCATACTCTTGACGAAAAATCTGATATCTAATTTCACTGTGAGTCAGATCGTTGTCGGCAAAATCATGCTTAACATAGTCCAGTTGCCCAGCAAAATAAGCAATCTGCTTGTTAACGGCAAAATGACACTTAATTAAAAAGCTAGCTAACCAAGAGGGTAAGGCTGGCTTAATACCAAACATGGGGGCCGAAAAGGCAACCTTAGCAAACAACTTGGGATAGGACAGTACCATAAGTGCCCCTATCGCACCGCCCATAGAATGACAAAGCAAACTAGGCTGTGCCATACAATTTGGCATAACGATGTGATCCATGAATAATTTAAAATCACTCACATAATCAGCAAAATCATCCACATAACCCATATGTGGATTTGCTGTCATGCGGCCCGACAAGCCCTGCCCTCGATGATCATGGATAAACACGGAATAGCCGTTTTGATAGAGCTCATAAACTAGCTCTTTGTATTTGATATAACTCTCAATGCGACCTGAAGAGATAACAATTGAGCCAATCGCTTGTGGATGCAAGACATAGGCGTAGGCAATATCAATATTTTCGATACCGATAAAGCAGCCCTGCTTTACACTTTGCTGCCAAAATGGCTGTATATCTTGCGAATAAGCCCTTGCTAAATCACTTTCCTTAGACATGATAAAATCATTAATCTTAGCTTCACTATTTCCATTCATTTAGGTCAACCTGTCGTAACAATTACATCGTTTAGGATAGATATTAGCTACCATGCTTTAGCCTTAAGCGTAAAAGTTTGAGCAAGCTATTTTTTGAGCGTTTTTTTATTATGATTTTCTTCAATTACACGCAAGATATCGCGCCAAGTGACTATGCCAATGGGTTTACGTTTGTCGTCAACAATAGGAATACACGAAATACTGTGCAAATTGAAAATACTGATAGCGGCATAAACATCTGCCTGAGGCGGCAAGGTGATGGGTTTACGAGTCATGATCTGATGCACTCTTTTATTTAAAGTCACCGTATCATGGGGGGTTTCATTGGGGGTACCAATATGAGGACTGATAGCTTTAAGTAAATCACGATCGGAAATAACCCCGTATAACACATCTTTTTCAACCACCAATAGATGATGAAATTTGGCCCGTTCAAAAATATGTTTGACTACCTTAAGGGTATCATCCATTTCAACCGTGACTATGGGCTTACTCATCAGTTTTTCAATAATCATCAGTGCCTCTTTAGCTGGGTAATTATTAAGTACTAAATTAAACCAATCAGGCCGACAAAGGTAAAGAAATATGTACCTCTAATCCTCCAAGCTCAGTGTTTTTTGCTTCAATCCTCCCCTTATGTTGACTCACCGCCTGATAAGCTATAGCCAACCCAAGACCAACACCTCCCGAGTCTCTATCGCGAGCCAGTGACTCTCGGTAAAAAGGTTCGAATATTCGCACTAACTGGGCAGGCTCTATCCCTTTGCCATCATCTGTAATGACAAGATGTACTGAACTTTCATCGGTGTAAACACGCACATCAATAATTTTACGAGCATATTTAACTGCATTACGTAGCACGTTTTCAATAGCGCTACTGAGCATCTGTGCATCCCCCATCACTTCAGCTTGCTCACTGTGACTAATTAACACTTCTTTTTGTTGCTCTTGAGCTTCAAATTGCGCATCGCTGATAATGGCTGATAACAAAGCTTGTATATCCAAGCTTTCTTTATGCTGCATGGCTTGTGGGTTATCCAGCCGCGACAACATTAGCACTTGGGCAATCATTTTTTCGATTTGCGCGGCTTCTTTTTCGATGCGATCTAAGGAGGTACGCAAAAAGTCATCATCCAAACTTTCGGCTTGTTGTTGCACTATACCGATAGATAATTGCAAACGAGCCAGCGGCGAACGTAATTCGTGGGAAATATCAGCTAATAGACGCTTTTGACTACTGAGCAATATTTCAACTTGTTGAGACATATGATTAAAATCACGCCCGAGACGGCCAATTTCATCATGGCGTTGACTCGCACTACCTACCCGTGCACTCAGATTACCGGCAGCCATTTGTTGCGAGGCATGCTGCAACTGTCGAATAGGTTTAACCAAGGAGCGTGCAAACAAAAAGCACAATATGCCGCTGATTATTAAGGCGATACCTAGCATGATACCTGGATGTTGGCGCCTCACAGAGCCCAAAAATCCAGAAGGCATAGGTTTACCAATAAACAATAGATGAGGTTTACCATTGTAATTAATCAAACCCGGTCCTGAAAAAACACCCAGTCCACTGTCGATAGAAATAGCCGGTGTCTCAGCACTGATATTAACAAACACGTCTTCATCTAGACGCATATGGCGAGGCAAACCAGACAGTACTTTTTTACTCTCTGGCTCCACCAAAATAAGCCCCATTTGATAACGCATGCCTAACTGCATCAATAAACGCTCAGGTTCATTTGTATCCTGTCTTTTGGCTAAAAAGCTTTGCAATCTATCCGTAACACGATTGAGTTCACTTAACTGCGACTTACGAATGGGCCTATAACGCACTTCATCATTGAGTTTTTGGATGATCCAAGCTGACGAACTGACCATGATGACAGTGGCCACCCAAAACCATAAAAACACCTTGATATACAGATTATTAGCCGGGTTAAAACGCTTCAGTGCTTTCATCCTTGCACCACATACAGGTAGCCAGCGCCTCGGTGAGTTTTGATTTTTTCCTCACTACTAAAAACAGCTAATTTACGGCGAATATTACTCACGTGCATATCGATACTGCGATCAAAAGCCGCCATTTTACGGCCTAAGACTTTTTCGCTTAGTTCATTTTTACTCACCAAATTACCATGATTGAGCATTAACAAATGCAAGATGGAAAACTCTGTACCGGTTAACTCTAAGGCGTTGTCCTGACACTTTACCTGCATAGTTGCAGGCGCCAATACCACATCGCCTAAACTCAGTATCTGCTGGATTGTGCTGTTAGGCACATTTTCCATACGCCTAACAATGGCTTTAATTCTGGCTGATAATTCACGGTGATTAAAAGGCTTGGGTAAATAATCGTCAGCCCCCAACTCAAGACCAAAAATTTTATCAAAATCATCACCTTTGGCCGTCAACATCAATACAGGCGTAAGGTGACTGTTGCGTAATTTTTTGAGTACTTCAAACCCATCGAGTTTAGGTAACATCACATCTAAGAGGATCAAATCATATTTTTTGTGACCCTTAGCCATCGCAAGGCCCGACTCACCATCATGAGCAACATCCAGCTGATAACCTTGTGGACTTAGGTACTGCGACAGTAATCCCGTAAATTCAACGTCATCGTCAATTAACAGTAATTGTTTATTTGTCATTTTATTTTCAAACCTGTTTGTTGCTTGTTTTATATCTGCGTTTGTAGCTTGTGCCACAGTATACCCTTGCTCTTAGGGGCTGACCGTGCATCTTTACAAAAGCTTTACATCTGCTTTGCGTTTCTTTGCATTGCAAGCGCTAAACTCATCCCAACTTAATCAAAAACGTTATTTCAAGGGCAGCATGTTTGCCAAATGATTAAGAAATTTCACCCAAAGAGGATATACATTATGTTGACATTACCATCATCAAAACTCAAAACTCTGTTTAGCCCGTTAGCTTTAGCATTGTCGTTAGTCATTGCCACTCCAGTCTTGGCAAATCCTGAACACGGCCGTGGCCAAGATAAAAATCAGCTGCGCCATGTGCTAGCCCAACTCGACTTAAGCCAAGAACAACGCCAAGATGTTAAACAAATACTCAAACAAAGCCGCGCTGATACTGGTTTAATTGCAGAAGATATTAAAAATGCAAAAACCGAATTATTTAGTTTAATCCATGCTGATAGTTGGAATGAAACAGCAGTAGAAACGGCAATACAGCAAAATCAGCAAACTAAAGCCACACTAGCTTTAGAAAAAGCCTCAGGCATGCACCAAATTTGGTTATTGCTCACAGATAAGCAGCAAGCCAAATTAGCTAAAATTGCCGATAGAAAACAGGAAAAAGCAGGGGCTAAAGGCAACAAAAAGTCCAAAGGTGATAAATCTGAACGAAGCCGTGAAGGTCAGTTTGCAAGACTCGATCTAAGTGATGAACAAAAAACCACCATAAAGGCCATTAAAGAGCAAAACTATAGCCAACAGCAGCAAGCTAAAGAAACCCAAAAAGCCTTTCGTAACGCAGAACGTACGTTAATTGCCAGCACGGAATTCAACGACACCGCTTATCTGGCTTTACAAGCAGAATATCAAGCAGCGCATCTACAACAGGCTATGTTAATGGCTAAAACCCGCCATGACATTTGGAATGTATTAAGCGCTGAGCAACAAGCGAAGGCGTTGGCTCAGATGGAAGAGCGCAATATACGCACCTAAAGGTGAAGTGAGTTTTAAAAACATCGCTGCGCGGGGGCATGCGCTGCGCGCACTGAGCTTTAAAAGCATCGCTGCGCGACAGTACATGCGCTGCACTTATAAAGCATGCGCTGCGCGCACTGGCAGTCCCTGCTTTTTTTCAAGCGACATCCATGTCGCACGACCATACTTTTTTTCAACAGCTAAGAAAAGTAGGCAAAAGAAGCCGCTCTCCAACATTGCTCTAATCCCTGCGCGCCTTGATTTTAAAAGGTCGTGAGCAGATGTTCCCGACATCATTCTCACTCAAAGTGCATCCCTGCACTTTGACCTTTTAAAACCAACGGTACTCGGGGAGCAATGAGTCGAGAATAAAGCCCCTTTCTTTGAATTAACTCCTCAAAAACCGACTTGACAAGTCCGTTTGTTTTGCCTTATTACATTGAGAGTGCCTCTCTGAGCCCTAAATGAATAACCATCGTTTTATTTAAATCCAAATCAGCTTTTTCGTCACGATGAGCCCAAGTATAGTATTCCTTCCTTTTGTATACATTAAACCATTTATTTCCAAGTGCATTGAATTTAAATAGACCGATTAGCATTTTTTCAAGATCCAATTCTTTGTAATGAAATTGGTTATTTTCCATATATTCTTTGAGTTCTTGATAGACTACAAAATGTTTGTTGTAGTTTTTTAGTAATCTAAAAATACTATCTATTTCTTCATCTCTATAATGACCATACATCTCATTTCTAACTTCATCAAGCAGGTATTCCGAGTACTCTTGCTTAACATCCAAAAAACTTTTCCAGCCGAAATAATCAGAATTTGGATACTTTTCAATTATCAAATTAAGAATTGTAATTACATCTCTTGGGCGAAAGAATGATCTTTCAAGAATGTACCGCTCTGGATTTATCCCATTAATATCTTGAGGAAAAAGATTTCTAAACACCTCTTCATCTGTAAGAGCAGACATTAATATACTGGATTTTTTTGCTTTAGAAACAATCATTCCTATTAGTGGCGAACTTACGGAAACCCTAGTTCCCCAATCAATTTTTAAAGTATTTACTCTTTTTATTTTATTAAGATCAGGATCATTGAAAATGGAAAATATATCAGTCCTTAATAGGATAATAATCTTTGCCTTAACTAAATCCTCTAACGCTTTCAAGTTAATATGATCCGCAGCTTTTAGTAAGCTAATAATGGAATGCCGATAATATTCATCATCCCTAAATCTATCATCAAGTTCGTCATACACAACGGTATATCTGCTGTCAGAATGAGATAGCACCTGAAACACAACAGACTCTAAATCATCTATATAGTCAAGGTAGGATCCCTCTTCTAATTTCTCTCCGCCGGATACATCAACAAAAGATCTTAAAATACTACCTCTAACTTGTTTCTTTTTGGTAACTTCAACTATCTTTTTCGCATCAATTTTTGTTGAATTATAATTGGCATCAAAAAACGAATTTAGTTTACTTTTAGCATCACAATCTGGAATACCGTTATCTTCTAGACATTGCTTACCAATATCTAATAAAAGTAACCAGCGCCATATTTCATAGTATTCGTTTGGCTTGATATCTCCTGATTTGAGCTGGACCAATTCCTGAAATTTGAAATCTTTGTATGAACTTACATCACAGAAATGTAAGGGATCAGAAGCTGCCATCTTTTTAATGTACTGGCCTAAATAGGTTTTTCCAGAACCTTTTCTTCCTAAAACTAGGAAATATTTATCTATCTGTAACTTTTCAAAATTGTAATCTATATCAATAAAGTAACGTTCAAAATCCGAACGATAAACAGCTTCCTTTTTTCCATCATTTTCGCCTAGATAGATATCCTGCAATTTTATATTCTTCATCCAAACTCTCTCTTTTTTAGCAAAGTACAACGAAAATGTAACTACTTTGCGTTTATACGACATGTTGTCCGTGACGAATAAACGTCATGTTGGGCAACGTCGCGACCATGCTGATGATTGGTAATGCTCATGCTAATGGAATTTGTATTTTTCACCAAAGGATAATTTTCACGCCTAAACAGGAATACTGATTTAGCTACGCTGTTTTGCGATTTTTGACTTAAGTATTTTATCGGCGGCCACAAATTTCGACCGGATAAATCCCGACCTACACAAGAAATAGCTGCGAGTTTGTAGCGACGAGTCGCGAGCTCAAAAAAAGCAAAACCTGAGCTGATTTTTTATAAGTAGGGGTTAGCCCATCATCTTAGCAGCGAAGCTGTGCTTCCTCTCGACTCCAACTTACCCGATTTCGATTGTGCCTTGTCAAATGACCTCACAGGACGTGAGGTCAAGGCGTGTAGCGCACAAGGATGTGCGCTCACGCCGGTTTGATCAACAAGGTACGGTTGAAATTGGATCAGTAAGTTGGCCGGAGAGCGGCGTTTTTTGCCTACTTTTTTGTGCTGTTGCAAAAAAGTATGGTCGGGTGACATGGACGTCACCTGAAAAACGCAATGGATTGCGGTGCGCGCAGCGCAGATCTGTGCACGCTGTGCACACTTAGTCGCGTAGCGATAAGTGTGCGCAGCACATGCCTTTAATGGCTCTTACGCCCCTTATTCACCGACTTCCGCCGACTATCTGGATCAGTACCACCAGCCTTGTTGTGCGGTTGGTTGTCACTAAAACGGGTTAGCCCCTGCTGCGCTTTGGCGGCATTAGGATTTTTACCTTTGGCTACGGCTTTGTTCACCGAGCGTTTGGCGTAGTCTTTTTGCTCACGGCCTTTTAATTCATTGCGGCTTTCGGCTGGGATCAAACACTTAGGTCCGCTACCAATCAAATAGGCCTTGCCCATGTCTTTTAAGGTTTGACGTAACAAGGGCCAGTTAGCGGGATCGTGATAACGTAAAAAGGCACGATGCAAACGGCGATGTATCTCACCTTTAGGCACGTTTACCACTTCACTTTTATGGTTAACCTTATGGATCGGGTTTTTACCTGTGTGATACATGGTTGTGGCATTGGCCATGGGCGAAGGGTAAAAATTCTGCACTTGGTCCAATTTAAAATTACGTTCTTTTAACCACAAAGCCAGATTGAGCATGTCGATATCTTCGGTACCCGGATGGGCCGAGATAAAGTAGGGGATCAAATACTGCTCTTTGCCGGCTTCTTTACTGTATTTTTCGAACATCTCTTTAAATTTGTCGTAACTGCCCATGCCCGGTTTCATCATTTTATCCAGCGGGGCTTTTTCGGTATGCTCTGGGGCAATTTTTAAATAACCACCTACATGATGCGTGACTAACTCACGTACATAGTTAGGATCTTCTACTGCCAAGTCATAACGTACACCTGAGGCGATAAGGACTTTTTTGACCCCTTCAACCGCGCGAGCTTTACGATATAAATCCACAGTTGGCGTTTGGTCGGTATCTAAGTGGCCACAGATATCGGGCCATACACAAGATAAACGGCGACAGGTTTGTTCGGCTTTCGGACTTTTACAACGTAACTTGTACATGTTGGCCGTTGGGCCGCCTAAGTCAGAGATAACCCCAGTAAAACCCGGTACTTTGTCACGAATTTGTTCGATTTCACGAATTATCGACTCTTCCGAACGGCTTTGGATCACCCGCCCTTCATGTTCGGTAATAGAGCAAAAAGTACAACCACCAAAACAACCACGCATGATATTCACCGAGGTTTTGATCATGTCATAGGCGGGGATCTTGGCTTTACCGTAACTTGGGTGAGGCACTCGCGCATAGGGCAAGTCAAACACCGCATCCATTTCTTCGGTTTCTAAAGGAAAGGCCGGAGGATTGATCCACACTATACGATCACCATGGCGCTGAGCTAAAGCACGGGCACAACCTGGGTTGGTTTCTTGATGCAATATACGTGAGGTATGGGCGTAATGAGTTTTTTCGGCTCTTACCACATCGTAAGGAGGCAATAATACGTAAGTATTTTCCCAAGGCTTACGTCTTTCGGTGCCCGCTTTATAAGGCTGCACAACTATAGGTTTAGCTTTTGCTAGATCTTCTTTCGCTTGTTGTTCAGCTTCGGCCGACACCGCACACTTGTCTTCGATGTTTTCATAGGGACTATAAATAGGATCAATTTTGCCAATCACGTCCACATGAGTGGAGTCCACTCCCTGCCAACCGGGCAATGGGTCACGACGGATAACCGCCGTGCCACGAATATCTTGCATTTGATCTATGGTTTCACCGGCGGCAAAACGATGGGCCATTTCAAGCAATGGGCGTTCAGCGTTGCCGTACATCAACATGTCGGCTTTTGAGTCAAACAACACACTACGGCGTACTTTATCTGACCAATAATCGTAGTGGGCAATACGGCGTAAACTGGCTTCGATACCACCAATCACTACCGGTTTTTTATAGGCTTCTTTACAACGTTGGGTATAAACCGTTACCGCACGATCAGGGCGTTTGCCACCTTCGTTATGGGGAGTATAAGCATCGTCATGACGTAATTTACGATCAGCCGTATAACGGTTGATCATCGAGTCCATATTGCCCGCGGTTACGCCAAAAAACAGATTGGGTTCACCCAACTGCATAAAATCGTCTTTAGAATGCCAATTAGGTTGACTGATAATACCCACACGAAAACCTTGAGCTTCTAGCGTGCGACCGATGACCGCCATGCCAAAACTGGGGTGATCCACATAGGCATCACCGGTGACGATAATAATGTCACAGCTATCCCAGCCAAGTATGTCCATTTCTTTGCGTGACATAGGTAAAAAAGGCGCTGGACCATAACATTCCGCCCAATATTTGGGGAACGAAAACAAGCCACGTTCGGCTTGCATACGTGCGGTAGGTTTAACGCGACTGGCTGGTTGGAGTGTGGGCATAAAAGTAACAAACTATCTATTGGTTAAAAAATCGGCGGCATTATAGCAGAAGGCAGCAGCAGTAAGCATAGTTTTGTTACTGCAACTTATAAATAATTATCAGCAATTAAAACATCCAAATACTCACAAACAGACATACACTAGTTGGCAATTTTTAACATGTTTACACTAAGGAATCGCCATGCTCTCTTACATAACGTTAGGCACCAACAATCTTGCAAAAGCTGTCGCCTTTTATACTGAGCTACTACAAGAATTATCTGCCACACCCTTAATCAAAATGGACAGACTCGTGCTGTTTGGCAAAAGCAAAAGCGAACCTATGTTAGGACTTTGTATTCCCTTTAATAAAAAAGATGCCACACCGGGCAATGGCGTCATGGTGTCTTTAGGGCAACGTGATAAAAGCAAAGTAGATGAAATGTATGCTAAAGCTATTGCATTAGGTGCTACCTGCGAAGGCGCACCAGGCCAGCGTATTCCTGATATGTTTTATGGTGCCTATGTACGTGATTTAGATGGTAATAAACTCTGTTTTTGTCATTTTGGTTAAGTATCAAATCCGTAGACATTAACCAGTATCTTGACGACCAATTCCTTGCCCAAATATTGTTGTTCATTAATAGCCCAAACCTGCACTAAGCAAGTGCAGGCGCTCCTAGCTTAGTTACACATCTAGGCTCCTAGGCCTTGAAAAACCTGTAATTTTAGTCTGGCACATTATCTGCTTCATTGACTTTGCTATAGAGTCAAAGGCGACTTTAACAACACATTAAGCGAATTGGATAACGGCGTCCTTCACCCATCTGACTATTCAGATGCGGTGCAGGGCGCCGTTTTTTTTGGCTCTGATTTTTACTGGCGCACTTGCAAGACAAAAATCAGGGTCGCCGCTTTAGGTTAGCAACTAAGGGCATTCTTCTGGGTGCAATGAGCATTAAACACTTAAATAACTAAACGAAGAGGTATAACCATGTCCTACTTAGTCCCTTCAGAGTTTGTCACCAAGATGGTGGACGCTGGCGAAGCAAAAATATTTATGGCGACCAAAGACACCTTAATAAGAGCCTTTATGGCGGGTGCGATCTTGGCATTAGCGGCAGTATTCGCTATCACTATTGCGGTTCAAACTGGGGTGTTTTTACTCGGGGCGATTTTGTTTCCCGTTGGTTTTTGCATGCTGTATTTAATGGGATTTGATTTATTAACTGGGGTATTTGTACTCTGCCCTTTAGCTTTAATAGATAAACGTCCAGGAGTCACGGTCAATGGCGTACTGCGTAACTGGGGCCTAGTATTTTTAGGTAACTTTGCCGGTGCACTAACGGTTGCATTTTTAATGGCCTTTATCTTTACCTATGGTTTTAATACCGACCCTGGTGCCATTGGTGCCAAAGTAGCCAGCATTGGCGAGTCACGTACTTTGGGTTATGCCGAATATGGTACAGCAGGTTGGTTTACGATTTTTATTCGCGGCATGTTGTGTAACTGGATGGTGTCTTTAGGTGTGGTCGGCGCGATGATTTCGACTAGTGTCAGCGGCAAAGTTATCGCCATGTGGATGCCGATCTTTTTATTCTTTTTTATGGGCTTTGAACATTCAGTAGTGAATATGTTTTTATTCCCCTTTGGTTTAATCCTCGGTGGTGAGTTTTCTATCATGGATTATTTTATCTGGAATGAGATCCCCACTGCCTTAGGCAACTTAGTAGGTGGTTTAGCCTTTACCGGTTTAACACTGTACAGCACCCATGTAAGAACGGGCGCCAAACGTGCAGTAAACGCTTAATTTTCAATTCCTTAGCCTCTTTTTAAAAGAGGCTAATTTTTAAAGGATAAAAATATGACTACACCTATGTCGAGAAACGACGTCACCGAATTAGTGGTATTACAAAAATTACGTCTTAAGCTAACATGGGGGGAATTAGCCCAAGCCATTGGCCTGAGTAAAGAATGGACAACGGCTGCCCTGCTCGGTCAAATGACCTTAAACAGTGAGCAAGCTACTATCCTAGGTAAAATGCTCGACTTACCTGAAGAAGCCATCTTTCAGTTACAAGTTGTACCCTATAAAGGCTCGTTGCCGACCACTGTGCCGACTGATCCACTTATCTATCGTTTTTACGAGTTAATCTCGGTTTATGGTTCGACTTTTAAAGCGCTGATCCATGAAGAATTTGGTGACGGCATTATGAGTGCCATCGATTTTGACATGGACTTAAAACGTCAAGCCGATGCCAAGGGTGACCGAGTAAAAATAACTATGTCAGGTAAGTTTTTACCTTACAAAAGTTATTAGCTCCAGCTATGGCAGCGCAACTCACTGTCTCTGTAGGCCAATATTCTGATAAAGGTCGCAAAGCCCTCAATCAGGATTATCTTGGTCTAACTGTGCCACAAGAACCCTTACTCAGTTCAAAAGGTATCGCCTTTGCCATTGCCGACGGGATCAGTAGCAGTGAGGTGAGTGACATTGCCAGCAAGGCCGCGGTGCAAGGTTTTCTCGATGATTATTACCGCACCTCTGAAACCTGGTCGGTTAAAAAATCCGCTCTGCAAGTCATTAATGCCCTTAACTCGTGGCTGTTTTCACAAACCCAAAAAAGTGACTTTCGTTTTGAGCGTGATAAAGGTTATGTGTGTACCCTCAGTGCAGTCGTCATCAAATCAACTCATGCCCATTGGTTTCATTTGGGTGATAGCAGAATATATGTACTACGTGAGGGGGCTTTACGCCAACTCACGCAAGATCACCGCCATGTGGAATCAGCAGACAAAAGTTATTTAAGTCGTGCTATGGGCATCTTTAATCAGCTTGAAATCGACTACGACAGCATCGAACTAAAGCTTAATGATGTGCTAATTTTAATGACCGATGGTATTTACGAGTTTGTTAATACAAACAAGCTCGTTGAACTTATCGACATCCACCAACAAGATCTCAATCTTGCCGCCAAAATTATCGCAGATTTAGCCTTGGACAATGGCAGCGACGATAATCTGAGTTTACAAATTCTCAAAGTGGATAGCTTGCCAATTTTGGATGTAAAAGAAAAACTCCAACAACTGACCGAATTACCCTTTGCCCCCATGCTTGAAGTAAGGCAGCAGTTTGATGGTTATCATATTCTTAAAGATATTCATGCCAGCAGCCGCAGCCATGTTTATCTCGCGAAGGATGAAATTCAAGGCAGTGATAGTCGCCCACTCATTATCAAAACCCCTTCTATCGACTTGCGAGATGATGCAGCTTATTTGGAACGCTTTTTACAAGAAGAATGGGTAGCAAAACGCATCAACAATGTACACGTACTTAAACCCTATGAGCTCACACGCCAACGGCACTTTTTGTACACCGCCTTTGAATACATTGATGGCCAAACACTAAGCCAGTGGATGATTGATAATCCTAATCCCGACGTAGAAACCGTGCGTAAAATTGTGGAACAAATTGCCATTGGCTTAGGTGCTTTTCACCGCCTCGAAATGCTGCATCAAGATTTACGCCCCGCCAACATTATGATTGATAAATCAGGGGTGGTGAAGATTATCGACTTTGGTTCGACTCGGGTTGCAGGGCTTGAAGAAATTGCCAGCCCATTCGAAACTCAACATCTATTAGGAACTGCCCAATATAGTGCGCCGGAGTATTTTTTAGGTGAGGCAGGTACGCCGCGCTCTGACTTGTTTTCACTGGCGGTGATCACTTATCAAATGCTCAGTGGGCGTTTGCCCTATGGTGCAGAGGTGGCCAAAGCGCGCAGCAAAAATACACAAAACAAACTAATTTATCACAGCGTATTACATGACGATAAAGACATTCCGGCTTGGTTTGACGATACCCTGAAAAAAGCCCTACAGCCCAATCCCTATAAACGCCATAACGAGCTGTCAGAATTTGTTTATGAATTACGCCATCCGAACAAAGCCTTTTTGGCAAAAACCCGAGTGCCTTTACTGGAACGTAATCCAGTGGCTTTTTGGCAAAGTATTAGCGCGATATTAATCGTGGCGGTGATAGTATTGTTGGCGAGATAGTTAGCGAGATAGAACGGGGGATAGAACGGGGGATAAAACTCACAAGGCTAGTGTTGCGCAAAGATATTGATTTGCCCTATGCAATCTGCAGTATCTGGCTCTTCACAGCCGGTGTTATTTAAATATGTCACCTCAGCGATACCACTGTCATCTAGGCGCACTAAACTGGCAATAAAATAGTCAGAAATAACAGCCACCGGCTTGAGTTCCTTATTAGTACTTACAAACTCTACGGTAGTATAAATAACAAAGCTAGGGTGGCCTTCTTCTGCATGGCCAACAACAGTATATTTGCCGCCAGTTGAAAAACCATGTAACCAGATCACAGCCACATCACCAAATTCGACTCTGAGTAAACTTAAGTACTGGTCTGCAGTGCGACGATAAAACACCACATCATCTACTGCATTAAATCCGGCTGGTGTTGCAGCAACACAGATTTGCTCAGTGCTGTGGGGAATGGCTTTACATTTAAGGGCAAGATTGATTGTCGCTATGATCGTTGAAGGTAAAGTATCGAGCTCTGTTCCACTATGCTCGGTCTTTGCTTAAGTAAATCCGCTAGCCATTATGCCGTTGCACAGCACCAGCAGAAAGTATGTCCATTTAAACACTTCGGTTCCTCTTATTTTAGAGACTAACGTCAGGTCGAACTGTTTCGAATAAATCATCCATAATTTTTATCGATAAAACGCACAGCTCAGGAAACGACAACCAGCTGAATTTTGATTAACTATTTATACTCGAAATGCTTAAAACGGACATTTCATTCTGCAGCTTGCAACACAAAACTATTATCTAGCTCAATGATATGTCGGACTTTATTCAGTTCGTCGATCCCCGCTTTGTATGATGCAATGCTCTCATAAGCCTTCTGAAAACTGCCATCCTCTTCAATCATTTTTAATCCGGATTCTAGTCGTTCTGCTAATAAGGTCTCGGTAGGTGTCACAAAAAAACTATACATTACTGGTTGTTGGTATTGCAGTACGATACCTTCAGCAATTGCAAGATCTCCCCTATCAAACATTTTTATATCAATGTCAATTTCGTGCACGCCCCGAGAAATATAGTCAAATCGCTCTGCTCTGAGCATTTCGATCAAATAATCATACTGAACTGAAGTGGTTACCATTATGCCGTTAGCCTGAAAAATCTTGGTGTCCGTCCAATTTAAGCCATTGCCTGCTTTAAACTGTTTCAAACCGTCTAGACTGGTAATATCTTTAAATTTGTCTTTGTTGTGGTTCAACACCAATAACAGGCGATGATTATTAAAATCACGGAGTAAATTAACAGGGATTACCCGCATTGTCTTTTTACGTTCAGGCGTAACCGATGCCCAAATGAGATTGGCAAACTGGCCGCTACTTACCATCTGCCGAGTTCGATCAGCAGTGACGATCTTATCGATAAAACTTATTTGGTAATCACCGTAGGTAGACTTGGTTTTTTCAAGGGCTAGTTTTAGTACACTTTGATAATAAAAGGCAGGATCTCGAGGGTCATCTGTGGCTACATAAGCAATACGAGCATGCATGACGTTTTCTGCTGTTTGGCAAAAAACGCCAACACTGAATAAAAATAGAAAAAAAGCAATAATTCTTATAAAAAACATAGAGATGGGCAAGGCAAATACTCGATACCAAATTCCACAAGTAACTCATTTTAGATGACATTACGTTTTTTTGATACTGACAATATTTTTCCCCAAACCAGCATATTCAGCGACATCCCCATTAAGCTAGTTAAGGAACTAAAGGTTCCCTAACTAATACAAAAATTCACTGAGCAATCACTGGTGACTCAAGATTTATCGCAACATCAAAGGTTTCACGAGAGGGATAACCATCAGCAATTAAACCTTGTTTAGCCTGAAAGGCTCTCACACCTTTGCGAGTTGCTGGACCCAGAATCCCATCGGCTTCTCCTACGTCGTAACCCAAAACGTTAAGCTTTTCTTGGAATATCTGCATCTCTGCCAAGGTATATTTTGGCAGTTCGGGCAGGGGTTTTGATAGGGGTGCTTTGCCTACAATGCGGTCAGCCAAATGACCAACAGCAATGCCGTAATATTCAGAGTTGTTCCACCTTAAGATGGTGTCGAAATTGCTGTAAACTAAAAAAGCTGAACCGGTATGCCCTGCTGGTACTAAGAGTGAAGCCAATAAGTCACTGTTTTCCAGCGCTTTTGCATCTACTGTGCTGAGACCTTGTTTGGCCCAAAACGACAAGGTTTTAGCTTGAGATTTGCCGGCTAACTGGTAGTCAAAGTTAGTCGGTAAAACCACTTCTCTGCCCCAGCGATAACCGGCTTGCCAACCTAAATGTTGTAAAAAATTTGCTGCTGATTCTAGTGCATCTTGCTCGCTGTTCCACAAATCAACCTTACCATCACCGTCACCGTCTTTGGCATAAGTTAAATAAGCCGTAGGCATAAACTGAGTATGGCCCATAGCGCCAGCCCAAGAACCCACCATGTCGCTGACGGTCAAATTCTCCCGCTCGATTAAACGCAGGGCTTGGATCAACTCCGCACTGAAAAATGTGCTACGCCGCGGATCACAGGCTAAGGTAGCCAACGAATCGACAATGGGCATTTTGCCTTTGATACCACCAAAGTTAGTTTCGAGTCCCCAAAACGCTACAAGATAATGACCTGGCACACCATATTGTTTGCTTAGTTTGCTCAGAAAATCTTTATGTTTGGCCAGCATCTCGCGGCCTTTATTAATTCGCCATGGTGTAACTCGCGCGCCAAAGTATCCAGAAAAGGTTTGTACAAATTCAGGTTGATTACGATCGTATTCCAGAATTTTGGCTAAGTATTTGGCATTACCTAATACTGTATTAACTGTATTGGGGGATACACCCGCACTAAGAGCTTGTTGTTGTAAGTCTGCCACACATTGCTCAAACGTGACCACTGGCGCTTGATTTTCCTCAGTTTGCAGCTGGGCAAAACTGGTCAGTGATACTGTTGCCAACAATAAAGTGGCAAGGCGAGAATAAACACCAAAAAAGAAAGAGGCAGGCATAAATAGCAGAACGTCCCGAAACACTAATATTGAGCTCATGCTAACTGAAGCGCAGCCGTTTTACAGCGGAAAAATGCAATAAAATGTGATTGCTTAAAAAGGGATTTGTTATTAAGTAACCATGCTTTGGGTTTTAGTGGGTTTTTCTACTTTGGCGTTTTTGCCAGTAACGCAGAAAACGATAACTGCACAAAGCCCAAAAACAACCCGCGCTCCAACCGGCTAATACATCAGTAGGCCAATGCACACCTAAGTACACCCGACTCAGACCTATCAACACCACCACCATTGCCGTGCAACTTAACATAAATATTTTTATACGCCGGCGAGTTTGGGTCTGTAGCAACACTCCAGTAAGAATGAAATAAACCACGGCTGACATCATCGAATGGCCGCTCGGAAAACTACTGGTATAAACATAACTGCCATGGGCAACTAACTCAGGGCGGGGACGGGAAAATCCATACTTCAAGGCAAAGCTACATAACATGCCGGTGCCAATGGTGATGAGTACAAACCACGCCAATGTGCTGTTTTTTTGCATAAACAAATAAGCGCACGTTAGCAGTGTTAGCAGACTTAATATGCCTGTGCCACCTAAGGCCGTAACATCACGCATTAGTTCTTCAAACCAAGCTGGCCCAATAGGATCTCCCAGGTCGAGAGGGTTGCGCATTGCTAACATAATACTGCGATCCCAAGACAGGGGTGAGCCACTATTTACTAACAAAGCCAATTCGATAAACAACCAAGCTAAGACACAAAACAAACTTAACCATAATATTGTACTGAATTTAACGAGGCTAGTTAACGCGGGATTATTGGGCTTTATCTGCATGTTTGTGTTGTTTGCTCCTGCTCAAGCGTTTTTATCCACACATCATTAGCCATTATTTGATTAGTATCAGTAATATGGTCGAGCCAAGTAAGACCAATTAAATGGTCAAATTCATGGAGAAATATTCTGGCGACAAAGCCCTCAAAACGTTGCTGTAGCTTATCGCCCTGCTGATTTTGATACTTTACGTCCACCCAGTCAGGCCGCAATATGTTGCCCCGTAAGCCCGGTACTGATAAACACCCTTCCCACTCCCAAACCTTGTTGTCACTTTGTGCCACAATAGTGGGATTAATTAACAGTAAAGGATCCATAAGTGGCGCATCGGGATAACGTACATTAGGCCGTGAGGCGATAAACATCATCGCGCGGGGATCAAATACTTGGGGAGCAGCGATACCAATGCCATTGGCTTCCAGCATGGTCGCGAGTAACTCCTCACTGAATTTTATTAAAGAGGGCTGATTAAATTCTGCCTGACTCACTGCTTGCGCTGGAGTACGTAATATCAACTCACCAATTTGTGCAATTTTCATATTTTCTCTTTATTGCTGTTTTATTCCCATGCTCTCGACTCGTCGTTCGTAGCTAAGTAACCTAATTCATCAATTGTAACTCTGCCAATTCACGATATAACAAGTTGGATTGCATAAGTTCTTGATGTTTACCTATGGCAATAATCTGCCCTTTATCCATCACCACAATTCGGTCGGCGTTTACTACTGTCGAGAGTCGATGGGCAATGATAATGGTGGTTTTATCGTGCATTAACTCATCAAGGGCAAGTTTAACTTTAACCTCATTCGCCGCATCTAGTGCACTGGTTGCTTCATCTAATAGCAATATCGGTCGGTCAGCCAAAATGGCTCGAGCAATGGCAATACGTTGTTTTTGGCCGCCAGATAAGCGCACTCCGCGCTCACCTAATTGGGTATCGTAGCCTTGTTCAAGCTCCGTAATAAACTCATCAGCCCTAGCGGCGATGGCGGCACTTTCAATGTCTTGTTGAGTGGCATCTGGGCGACCATAGGCAATATTATCTCTTACACTGGCGGCAAAAATCACTGACTCTTGGGATACCAAGGCAAATTGTTGTCTTAATTGATTTAACGCCAATTGGGAAATCGCCAGAGAATCAATAGTGATCACTCCCTGCTGAGTATCATAAAAACGTAATAACAACTGAAACAAGGTTGATTTTCCAGCACCACTAGGGCCAACGAGAGCAATACGTTCTCCCGCTTTAATGTGCAAATTTAACTGTTTAAGTACAGTAGAGTCAGGAGTACCAGAATAAGAAAAGGAGACATCGGTCAAACTAATGTCCCCTTTAACTTTGTGGCTAAATTGCACAGGTTGATCTACCACAGCGATAGTGCTTGGGGTTTGCAATAGCTCCATTAAACGCTCGCTGGCACCAGCAGCTTTTTGAATCTCACCAATCACTTCGCTGATCGTTGCGACACTACCCCCCGCCATCACCGCATAAAACATAAAGGCGGTGAGCTCTCCAGCAGTTAAATCGCTGCTCAGCACCAATTTAGCCCCCAACCATGCAACCAAAGTAATAGCACACAGGCTAATGCCCATAATGCAAGCAATCATCAAGGCACGAAATTTAATCCGTTGATGAGCCGCTAACATCACATCTTCAATGCGTGCAAAAAAACGCTGTTTGTCGATATCCTCATGAGTAAAGGCCTGCACGGTTTGAATTTCGTGCAAACTCTCATCCACATAAGCTCCAACATCAGCCACTCTATCCTGACTATTACGTGCAAATATCCGTACTTTTGCACCAAAAATACGAATAGGCAACAGCACTATGGGCACCGCAATCAGCACATACAAGGTCAGAATATGACTAGTAAACATCATTAAAGTGAGAGCACCAACAAAGGTAATAGTCGCCCGCAGTGCCATGGATAAACCCATACCAACTACCGACTGTAATACGGTGGTATCAGAAGTAAACCGGGAGATCACTTCGCCGGTGCGAGTGGTCGCAAAAAATGCTGGCGATAAAGTGAGTAAGTGGGAATACACATTTTGCCGAATGTCAGCACTGACTCTTTCACCTAGCCAAATCATGTAATAAAAGCGAAAATAAGTAGCACAACTGCCCACTACTCCTATGGCAATAACGGCTAATACCAATTGATTAAGGCGCTGTGCATTATTGGCCACAAAACCTTCATCCACCACATATTTAACCCCCTGCCCCAATACCAACCATGATACTGCGCCTACGATTAGCGCCAACATGGCATAACTTACCTGCCGCTTATAAGGTCCTAACTGACCGAATAACCAGACCATTAACGATTTAGTTGAATGTGTTTGCAAAATTGAAAACTCTAGGAAATTTAGCTCAGTTTAACGTGCTGTCACTTTAACGTATTCAACAACTAATGTGCTTAGCATTAGTTTTTTAATTAGCAACAACCTGTGTCTGATTTTTATACATTAGGCTTATTAACTGAATCCGCCTTATAAATTAGGCAAAACAGATAAATAAATTTTTATTCCAAATAATTTACCCAAGACATAACTTAACTGCATATTTAATAATAAGTTTTTTTATTAGCAATAATTTTATATCGAATATATTTTTATCAAAAAAAGCATAATAAAACACCCCTTATATAGCAAAATATAAACTACATGCTGGTTCATATATTGCGACTATTAAAAGTATGATTGTCTGAAATATTTACAAAAAATTCACATCAAATAAAAAAATCAATATATTTCAACAGCTTAAAATTTGGCACATTTAGTGCTTCTCAATCAAGGTAGAACATGACGGTAAGGAAGTAAGGTTGTACGTCAGATTCAATGTAATTTGAAGTTTAAATGGAAGTTAAGGAAAATTTATGAAATCAAAGCAAATAAAAATTGCCTTGCTAGCCGGCTGTATAGCTTCAGCAATGGCAAGTAATCTAGCTCAGGCAAGTCACTTCAGAGGTGCAGCAATCGTTCCTCAAGTCGATTCTACCGGAATGTTAACCATCGATGCCAAGACTTTTTGGCGATTTAACTCCACATTGTCAAATCGAGTTGACCTTTTAAATATTAGTGGACCTGGACTCAACACTGTTATAAATAATGACTCAAGAACAACCGACACTTCTGATGTTAGACGATTAGAATCAAATCAAGTTTTTAGTACCCAGTTGCCCGGCGCTGGTCTTTATACTTTATCATGGGGAAGTGGCTCGTGGGTTTCCGGAGTTCCAAATGCCGATGGCAGCTATGGCACAACGTCGACAATTTTCTGGGATGGACAATCAGCCAACGCTCCAATTATTTTTGATTTAGAAAATATCCAACAAGAAGTGGTAAGAGGGGTTGCTTATAGCGATAATTTGGATGCTGTAGGTAATGGTTTAACTTACGATGACACGCATTTGTCAATAGGTATGTTTAGTCAAGCTAATGGTTATAGCATAGATGCAAGTGGTCAAATTAATATGAGTTCAGCGACTACAAGCGGGATTTTGGACAACGCTAGTAACATAGGAGCAGACAGAGCTTTTAGCGGCGAAATCAATGCAGCTGACGGGAGTTCAATAGAGTTTGTCTGGTTGTTTGATGCTGTTAGCACTGCTTCAAATAACGCTCCATCCATAACTGATTTAGTTATTAATGCTTTAGTCGGCGATGTCATTGATGAAACCCTTGTGGTAACGGATCCTGATGGCGACCCCATTACAGTAAGCTTTAACAGCATCTTTGGTCCTGGGGGGATAATTCCTGGGAATTCGACTTTTGATCCCTCAACTTGGAATTTTATGTGGGATACCACAGGCTTTGGAGTTGGTTCGTATGTTGCGACCTTCAATGCCAGTGATGGTTCACTAACAGACCAAGGCACGATACGTATAAACCTAACTACTGGGGGTAATCCGCCACCACCACCGCCACCTAATCCAGCCCCAGCTCCTGCCAGTGCATTATTATTGGGAATTGGATTATTAGGCTTGGTGGGATTACGTCGTAAAAAGCGTCAATAAACTGTTTACTAATACGGAAAATTAATCACGGTAAGCTTTGGCTTACCGTTTTTGTTAATCGACATAGTTGTAAATTTCATGGATGCCAAAGTAAGTTGTCGGTGTGGCAATGCCAAAATACCGACTCAATGTTGTTTACTGAAGATAACTAGCAAGCCTTGGAGTGGCAACAGCAAAAAAGTCACTATTGAAAATGCTTGTATTTTGTTAAAACAAGCGCTAAATCAACGCAATTTTATCTTAGTTCAAACTATTTCAAACAGCATTTTATCGAAAGTCGCTAATCATCCAGTAGTACACTACGTTGTTGCTATGCAGTATTTTCTGCAAGGGCAACATCAGAGTGCCAAAACATCAATACAATTTGCTTTTGCAAATGGCCTACAAGACGCAAATGCTTATCTGCAATACGCCAACCTGGTTGGTCAAGAAGGCAATTATCACGCAGCCCTAAAAAGTCTTGAACTGGCATTACAGATCAAACCTGACTTTGCACCAGCACTCACTATGGGCTTTCAAATATCAATGCTAATCCAGCAATTTGAGCAAGCTATACACTTTGCTAAATCTCTGCTAAAAATCAATGCTCAAAATTGTCATTACTACGTATTTTTGGCTGAGGCCTACAGTAAAAATCTACAAGACGATCTTGCTCTTATCGTTATCGAACAAGGCTTAGAAATCGAAACCAACAATTCGCCATTATTATTGTTAAAAGTTGGAATATTAGAGCTAAATAACAAGCTAGATCAGGCACAAGCCCTACTACAAAGCGTACTACTCAAATCACCAGAAGAGATTGATGCACTGTTATTGCAAGCAAAATTGTTAATCCGACAAAAACAAGTTAGCAAGGCAAAAGAAATTCTGCTGGAACTCGTTGAAAACCCTAACTGTAGTGCTGAACAGATACAAAGTGCCCACGCAAGTCTAGTCAATGCAAATCGGGCATTAGGGTGTTATAAAGCGGCATGGCAAAACGCAGAACAAATGAACTCTCTTACCGCTAAAATCAGACCTAATAGCGGCGAGTGGTCTGAGGTTGAAACCTATTTCACACAAATCGAACAAGCAGCTAATAGCCTTAACTCACCATTCAATTTGGCTCTCGAAAATTCTAATCAATTTTTATTTATTGTCGGTTTCCCTCGAAGTGGCAGTACCTTATTAGAAAAATTGCTATATGAGCGCTTTCAATCCTTCTCAGTGGGTGAATCCAATGCAATTCCCGAATTAGAAAAGGAAGTTTTTTTACGCTTTGACAAACCTTGGTGGCAGCTTAATGACAGTGAGTGGAACAACCCACAACTGCTCAAACATGTTGAAAAAGCATTGGATGTTTACAAAAATCAAGGTTGGCAGAGCGATTCACCACTAATAGATAAAAATCTGCTAAACAGTACGCGTCTTATCCTACTGGATAAACTATTTCCTGATGCCCCCATCATTAAACTTGTCCGTCACCCTTTAGATGTGCTGGTATCTAACTTTGTAACACATTTTGGCAGTAATGATGCGTGGCATAGCAATCTCGAGATTACTGCCAAATACATGCTCAAAGTAGATGAACACTGGCATAGTGTAAGCAGAAAACTACACAATCCGGTTTATACAATCCACTATGAAAGTATTATCAACAATCAAGGCATTCCTAATGAACTCAATAGTTTTTT
This sequence comes from Paraglaciecola hydrolytica, assembly GCF_001565895.1. GTDB lineage: Bacteria > Pseudomonadota > Gammaproteobacteria > Enterobacterales > Alteromonadaceae > Paraglaciecola > Paraglaciecola hydrolytica. The sequence continues at coordinate 138,691 of NZ_LSNE01000001.1, read as the reverse complement.
AGAGCATTACTGGCCAGCAAAAACTCGCCCCGTAAATACACAGGATATAACACAATTTGTCACTAGAACCGCCTCCTATGCGCAAGTTCAACAAAACATTAATACAGAAAGTTTGAATAGCTATAAACACTATCTAGACTCTATACCTAAAGACATCATCAATATCATTAGGCCAATAGCTGAGCGTTGGAATTACATTATTTAGTTATCGGTGCAGCGTACGAGCTTTAATTCAACAAAAGGGACTAACATGAGAAAACTCAAAATCATCAAGGGCATAACCGTAAATTCAACATGCTTAAAACGACTTGTCACATGCTGTTTATTTCTCTCTTTTCAAACTAGTGCCAGTGTCAGCACTTTAACGATTGATGAAAAAGATTTGTTGATTTATTCGACTCAAAATTCTGAATTAGCAAAGCGATCTCAATCTGATTTATTTAATTTCAATTCACTAATTGAAAGCAGCTTATTTAACGCCAATCAATTAAACATGGAAATTGGTGATGCCAAAGCGCTTAACTTTATTTCAGAGTTATTTAAATCAAAAGACTCACGTGCTCCTATTGCATTGGCCAATTATATAAAACGCTACCCAAAGGATGCACTTGGATTTCAACTCGCCGCTATTGAACTTTTTTCGCAGCAAAAATACCAAGAAGCGACACTTGCGTTACGTAACATTCTGCAATCGAATCCCAACTATACCCCTGCACGTACCTTGCTGGGCATTGCTTGGTTAATGTTAAATGAAAATGCCCTAGGCATAGAGCAGTTAAAACTCTCGCTGGCGACTAAACATACTGATCCCCTCGCGATTAAATATCTTGCTTGGGATGCCTTGCGTAATGGCGATCCTGTTCAGGCCACAAAATATTTACAGCGTAATTTACAGACTAATGGCATTCCAACCACCTCTGCGAATTTAATGCATTTAGAACTAGCCGAACTGTACCGCCAGACTAACGACTTTATGGGTATCCTTCAGCTGTTTAAATTGCTGGCAGAAAATCCTACTACAGATATGAGTAATACTCTAAATCTAGAAGCCATATCGCGTTTATTTGAGGCTGCGACTGAGATGGCTGATATAAACATCGCCAGAATCGCTAATAATAAATTAACCCATACATCCGCTTACACATCGTTTCCCAGCCAAATATCCCGTGCCAGATTACTGGGACTTGAGTCAGAATTTAGCAAAGCGATCAGCTTGTTAGACTCATTGAAGTCAGAAAATCAACATATGGAACGTCGTAGGGTATTAGAAAAAGCCAAAATTTTTGCATTACAAGGCAATGCCAACGCCAGCTCCAAAGAATTAGATACTTACATCACCAGTTTTGGTGAACAAGTCACGCCTAATGCAATAAGAGAATATGTGCAGCGTTCAGCCGCTCTAGGTAAAGGTAACCAAGCCTTAAATTACCTCAAAAAAGTGTATAACCAACATCCTAAAAATGCATATCTGGGCTCAGTGTTGGTGGAATCTCAAATTCAAGCAAATGATCTAGTAGGCGCGCAAACTACCCTAGATAGCATTTTGCGTACAAGCGCTGATTTTGCACCTGCGTATTATCAACGTGGAGTCATACTTTATAATTTAGGGGAAAACGAAAATGCTACCCAAGCGTTTAGACGCTCTCTTGAATTGGATCCTCATCAAATCGAAGTGTGGCTAGCATTAATGGGCTCATTACATGATCACAGAACCCATAGTCATACTAGCCAAAATGCCGGAAAAGATCATCAAAGCCTACTGCCAGTATTTGATGAAGCTATTGAAAAAAACCCTGATTCTTCTGAGCTATTTTATGAAAAAGGCATCACCGCCTATTCAGGAGGAGAGCTAGAGACTGCCAAAGCAGCCTTTGACCGTAGTCTGAAACTATCACCATTCAATCTCCCTTCTCTTGTCATGTCCGTGATTGTGCGAGCTGATTTAAACGACGAATTAACCAATGCACAAAAGTTAAGTGATGTGTTAGGCGTATTAGCACCAGAAAACCCTGCTGTGCAGGATGCTATTGGTTGGTTAAAAATCAAAGCAGGTAAACCGCAAGAAGGTTTAGAACATTTACAATCTGCACTCAAGGGCATGCATGACGATGCCGCCGTGCAATTTCATATTGGCATTGGCTATCAAAAACTCAACACTATCGACACCTCAGTAGCCTATTTATTGCAAGCCCTACGCGACGAATTGCCCACACATTTAGCAGACGCAGCCAGACAAGCACTCAATACCATGCAACCTGTTGGTCAAAAAATAGTAGAGGTAAAGCAAATAAATGGCTTTGGTGTAGGTGATAAGCTGGGCACTATTACTCTTAAAGACACCAAAGAGGGTTTACAAGTCACAGCACAAATAAATGGTTTGCCACCAGGTAATAATGGTATGCATTTTCATGTAAAACCGACGTGCGAAGCAGGCATCGAAGACGGCAAAAAAGTTGCTGGTGTCGCCGCTGGTGGCCACTATGGTCATGATCACATGATGATGGAAATGGATATGAATGATCCCATTCATATGGAGCACATGAAAAACATGAAACCTAAAGGAGACTTACCACCTCTTTTAACTGATGCTAACGGAAGTTCAACCGCTACTGTTTATGGCAGCAAACTAACCCTTGCAGAACTTCGCGGACGTTCGTTGATGATCCATAACGGTCCGGACCAAGATGGCAAGTCTGGAGCCAAAATAGCGTGTGCAATCATTGATTAGATGCAAAATACTTTCGAATAAAGATCGAGGTTTAATTGACAGACAGTGTGGTTTGGACAAAAGCGATTAATTCATTATCATAGGGTAACTAAAGTTTCGGTGTATCTAGTATCTAATGTTGTCGTCTCTGAATTTTGTTCACCCACACTGCCTATTTGTCATAGTGTTATTTGCCAAATTAAGTTTTGCCCAAACACCTGAGCTACAAGTTGTTACCGAATCATCCCCTCCTTATCAGATTATGCTGGATGGCGAAGTTGCTGGGCCTGCTACTGACAAGGTCAAAGACATTTTAGCTACGGCAGGTATCAGTGCCCATTTCAACATGTATCCTTGGGCTAGAGCCTACAAAAAAGCCTTAAACGAGCCAAATACTTTGATTTACGCCATAGCTAAAACTGACAAGCGTGAAAAACTATTTTATTGGTTAACACCTGTAACTTATTATAAATTTGGTTTAGTAAAACTAAGTACCAGAGACGACATCCAGATTGATGACATTCAGAATATTAAACAATATCGTTTTGCGGTGCAGCGTGAGGATATATCCCATGAGTGGTTACTGAATAAAGGATTAAAGGAAGGTGAGAATTTCATAACTTGTTCAGATATTGATTGTTCTTGGCAGTTACTGCTTAACAACAATGTTGATCTAATTATTGAAACGCCAGAACTGATCCCTAGCATGCTCAAACAATATGGCAAAACAGCCAATAATGCGGTATTTATCAAAGCCATTCCTGAATTAGAAATTACCGGTTATTTAGCCGCCAACAAAAATATCGCGCCTAATTTACTGACTAAATTACAAGCGGCAATTGCTAAGCATACCGAACATCCCTAAGCGTAAAGCGCCAAAGAAGCTAGCCAGCTTTGTGCAGGAGTCATTTCAGTAAAATATTGGTGTTCGATACTTTTTGTTGGTTCTTGGATTTTTTCAATTAATTGACGATGTAAGGACGACTCACAAACAATGGCGCTGTAACGCTGATGCTTTTCATATGACCAAGCATTGAGCTCCTTCCCTACCTGTAATATTTCACCTGTACCTAACTCCCATTCAAGCAAGTTAATTAAACAAGCCCAAGGTTTGTCACACAACTTTTCTGCGAGCTCCATATAGGCAGATTTAAACTTCATGGATGTTTGCTCGTTCCACGCAGCATAAGCACATATTTCGAGTGTTCGCCCTTTAATTTCAATGGTAAAACTACCGTGTTGTTGCATAACAAATCGCTTGGGATCGCGCATCATTCCTCCATTATTTAAACCGATGCCACAGCAAACTACACAGGCTTAAGTGATCTGATTTTGGCTCGATTTGCCAAGTAGTTAATACAATATTTACTCATTTTGCAATAACGCTATACTCATACCTAGCCTAGTCATGAGGAATCATTTGTTACCTTGTCCTTAAACAAGGCGATAAACCACAGACATCTAAAGTGAGGAAATATGTCCACCGAATATCACGCAGTAAAATTAGTTAAACGTATCGATTTAATTTTAAAATCACTGTTGGGTTTTGGTTTTCTGCTTATTGCTTATCTGATTTTCAGACACCCAGGACTCATTGGAGTATTTGTTATATTGGGGGTCATTCTGGTTGGCGGTTTTTACCTACCCAGACATATTGGGTGGGAAATTCGCGAAAAAAGGGCCCTTGGTGCTAAGACCCAAGAATTAGAAAAATGGGGATTTGCCAGCCGAGACAGAGAAGGCCCTTGGATAAATTATATCGATTATCCTGTGGTACTCAAAACGGCACGTGTTGCAGGCCAACAATTTTATAGTAATTGGTTGGTGATTGATCAGGGGCATATCATTGTTAACCCTGGGCCTAGCATTATCGATAAAAAAACCAACTCCGTTAGTTATAATTTGCAGACGCCTACAACATACGCGTGGGATGGGTGCACACCTAAACGTTTGTTTTATTGGTTTGCCTTAGTTGGCACCCCTGATTGGTGGCATAGAGAGCACCCAATCAGTATATTCAATACAGACGGGGCAGTAACACAGAAAATTGTGTTTTGGCAACTGGCACAACATGCCAGTTTAATCCACGACGCCTTGTATCAATACCTTGATATTATTCCCTTAAGCAAAGAAGAGGTGGATGACTTATTTTATCAAATGTTATTACAATCTGAATTGCCTGACTTTATCGCCAAGTTTTATTTGTTTGCCGTGACTAAATTTGGCGCTAATGATTTGCCCACCACTCGACCAACTTATCCAAATATCAGTTGTGAAAGCTTCAAACATTTAGCAGATAACTAAGATCTCGCTAAAGTTATGCAGTTTTCAAAACTAGCAATTTATACTTCTTCGCCGTGATATTTTGCGGCTAAGTCGTCTAACTCCGAACTAGTGTAATCGAAGCCTTTGCCATCAAAATGATAAGAAACTTTAACTGTATCTGCGCCTCTAGCGAGTTTCGCTCTAATCTGAATATTACCCGTAGAAGAAGACCAATGATTTAATTCATTAAGAAAACGGTTGGCAATTTGCCCGTTAGCAAAACGGTAATTTAATTCACTCTGCAAGTTTACTCCTTGTTGAATTGGACTAGGCGTTTAATATGCCTTGGCTCAAAAACCGCAATGCTATACCAAAATTAAACTTAACATTAGGGAAAAACGCAGGCGCTCATTTCAAATACTAACAATCCGTCTAACAGACTAAGGCCAGACAGAGCTTTTAAAGATAACTCCCTTACGAAACAAGAAAGATTCAGAACATAAAATAGGCAAATATTGCAGATATTCAAAATTACTTGGCAATACATCACAGTACGCTAAAGCATTGACAACATTGCACAACGAAATCAAATGTTATAAACGCAGCTAAAAATTGAGTTTATTGGATCTCACAAAAAACTTGCAAAACGTTGCAGGGTTTGTTCACCTAAAGCCGTTTTAAGCGGCTCAAGGTACTCTTCAAACTCGCGCCATTGCTGCATGCCTTTGTTATAAATAGGTTGGCGTACTTGCTCACTGCTGGCGGTACGTACCGCACGTTTATTGGCATAAAAACTTAAACATTGCGCTTCAAACTCTAAACCACAATGAGCCAATAAACGGCGAATTTGTTGTTCGGTATCTTGCACCACATTTTCATACTGCATACACAATACTTTGTTAGGTAAAACCTCATCCCAATGATCCATCATGGCCACATATTCATTGTAGTAAAAACCCAAATGTTGCAGGTCGTAACTAAAATCGTAGCCCTTGGCATAATGCTGTTTAAAGTTACTTAAACAAGTCGACAGTGGATGACGGCGTGCATCAATAATTATCGCTTGGGGCAAAATCATGTGAATAAAACCCACGTTATGAAAATTAGGTGGCATCTTGTCGATAAAATAAGGGCTGCCCGTGCGAAACGCGGCGGTTTCTTGCAAATAACTTTGACCTAAAGCCAGCAATTCATCTTCACTGAGCTGAGCCATCACAGCGGGGTAATAAGTCTGTTTTTGTTTAGCCAACAACTCAGCACGGCGCACCGTATGGGGCATAGAATACAATTCCATGGTGCCTTCAATACTCGAATGACTGGCCAGCATTTGTTCCAACAAAGTAGAACCAGAACGGGTTAGCCCAACGATAAATATGGGTATTGGCTGTTCAGTTTTTACTTTAGCTGCTTGTTTACGCAACACCTCAGGCGTAAAGGCTTGTTTAACCACACTACAACTATGAGCATAATCCTCGGGCACAAACTGCACATCAGGGCGCAGTTGATTGGCTTTGGTATACAGTGCAAAGGCTTGAGCAAAATCGTGTTTATCTTCATAAGCCTTAGCCAAAGCAAAACCCGCTTGTGCCGCCTGAGCAGGTGCAACGGCGGGATCATCCAACAAGCTTTGCATGTGCTGCATATCTTGCGCACTAAAACCATAAGACTTTAAATCAGCCAATGCCCAATAAGCTGTGCCGTTGACCTTATCTAAAGCCAAGCTACGACGATAGGCTTGTTCACATTCATCTCGTTTACCCAAGGTTTTGAGTACATGCCCGCGTAACAAATGCACGTTGGCATTATCTGGCACTAAACTAAGGGCCTGATCATAAGCCAATAAACTTTGCGCAAACTGGCCGGCATTAGCCAATTCCACGGCCAATAACATGGCATAACGCCATTGCGTGGGATCAAAACTCTGTAACTTTTGCGCCGCACTAATGGCATCTTGATGTTTGCCCAAGTGACTGAGGTTTTTAATCAAAGCCTCCCATAAACTCACATGGTATGGCGCATAGTTAATACCTCGCTGCAGTATATTAACCGCCTGCTCATAAGCTTGTAGCTGCTCGGCCAGCATGGCCAAAGTATGTAAAGCTTGTGGGTGATGGGTATGAGTGTTTAATACCCCACGGCAGAGCTTTTCAGCACTATGAAAATCTTTGTTATGTAAGGCTTGTTGTACTTGCACAAATACCGGCCGATAAGGGTCGCAACGTTCAGCCTGAGCAAAACAATGTTTGGCCTTTTGCAGCTCCTGACTTTGCATCAACAAATTGCCCAAGAAAAACCACGCCTCAGAAAAATCCGGATTTAACTCAAGCGCCCGCTGATAAGCCCGCTCGGCTAAGTCAGATTGTTTGTTAGCAATATAAGCCCCCGCCAACTCGGCATAACTTTGAAACGAAGTAACATCAACTTGCACCAAACGCTCGAACACCTCAACCGCTTGCGATGTTTTACCCTGCATCTGCAAACTGTGGCCCAACAAGGCCAATGCTTCAGTATTAGTGCCATCATCTTTAAGCAGAGCCAGCAATAATTGCTCTGCCTCAGCAGGCTTGCCAGAAGAGAGTAATTGCACAGCGGTTTGGTGTGATTGAGGGGTATTTTGCATCTGTTAATTTAGCGCCTAAGCATAAGGCCAATAGCCGTTTGATTTCGGCCTTTAGCTTACCGTTTTAAGGCAAGCGACGCACTGAGTCATGATAAAAAGATTCTGTATGAAGCGTTCTATGTCGTTAGCCTAAAAAGCTATTCCTCCTATTTGCGCCACGTTTGGCTTTCTAGTAATAGCCAGCTATTACGTACGAAAACCCCGCTTTGCTAAACACGAGAAATTTCGTCATTGAGCCAGCATTAGCGTTTTCATGAATATTAAATAAGCCACAACACATTGATTTTTATAAAAATATTAAGTTTAAACGACATTTTTCATCCAGAGCTGAGGTTAAGTAACAACTTGACCATCATGTGCAGCGATAATTAAATATTATATAAATAGCATTAACGCCCTATATTTTAAACATTAAATACCTAACGCCTAAAATTACATGCATAAATCGCAACATTTACTGAATACTGTGGGTGAACTGATTAAAAACACCAGAAGTATCACCATGGATCAAAAAGAACTCGCCATACGCGTTGGCGTTGGTCGCAATACCATATCCTCCATGGAAAATGGCAAAAGCGTTAATGCAGAATCCTTGTTTTTGGTTTTAGAGCATTTGAATTTAATTGACCATATTCAGCAGGTAATTGACCAGCAACTCAACAACACAAACAAACTTAGTCGTAAATCTCGTAGCCCAATAAGCGAATTAGACAATGACTTCTAAAGCCTATGTTTTTATAGATGGTCTGGAAAACTCCCCTATAGTTTGTGGCGTGATTCAAATAGATGAAGCGTGCAAACAAGGTCAGTTCCGCTACGGTAAAAGTTACCTGAGTCACCCCAAGGCATTTGCACTCGACCCGATACACTTACCACTGAACGAGCAACAACATAATACGCAATTTAATCAGGGATTATTTGGCGTGCTGGCTGATGCGGGAGCGGATTCATGGGGTAAAAAAGTCATTTTATCCCTGCATAAAACTAAACCCAAAAATGCCTTAGAATTTTTATTGGCTGGCTCAGGCATGGGCGTTGGCGCTTTGGTATTCAGCCTGTCAAGTAAGCAATCCAAACCCAAATTTAATAAAAATACCCTGGGTGACTTGTCAATACTGCTTCAAGCCAAAGACGCGATACTGGCCGATCAAGACATCCCGCCCGAAGCTAAAAGGGCATTCGAGTATGGTTCAAGTATGGGTGGTGCTCGCCCCAAAACCATTATTCAGGATGCAGATAAGGCTTACCTGGCTAAGTTCAATCACCCTAACGACCTTATCAACATCGTTAAAGTAGAACATGCCACCATGCGCATGCTGAACGAATTGCCCTGCCGTGTCGCCAATACCCAGGTTTTACCAACACCTGCGGGTGACACTTTGCTGGTAGAACGTTTTGACCTGCAAAAAGGCAAACCCTGCTGCCACTACTTAAGTGCCAATTCGCTATTCAGTCAAAATATCGTTAATAGCGCAGTACTGCGTACCACCTACAATTACGGCCATCTGGCCGAATTTATTATGACCTATGGTGCAGAACCTAGCGACGCCCACGATTTGTATTACTGCATGATATTTAACGTATTGATGGGTAATACCGATGACCACGCACGCAACCATGCCTTGTTATACCCTTTTGCCCACGCACACTGGCGTTTATCTCCCGCATTTGACGTATTACCTATCAATAACTCTGCACAACACGGTATAGGTATTGGCAATTCAGGGCGACAAGGTGATATAGACAACCTGCTAAGTCAATCACTGCGCTTTGGCTTAAAACCTTTTAAAGCCCGGAAAATGATTGAAGAAGTGCGGCAACTCACCCAGCAATGGCAAGCCTACTTTAGTCAACATGGCGTAAGTACAGGTGATATAGAGAGACTAAAGGCGATAGTGCCGAATGCACATGACTTCAAGCTGTAACGATGCATGTCCTATTAAGGATTTCATGATTAATCTCTGTTCGGCAGTCATTTAATGGACTTAGGGCGATACAGTATTACCTGAGTTGTGCCTTTACCTTTTTGTTTACTCATTTCAAAAATACTAGATAAGCCCGCGATCACCTCCGTGACCTTTTTCGCACCATAAGTACGCGGGTCAAAGTCGGGCTTTGCCCGTTTTAAAAAACTCCCTGCAGCCCCTGCATTTACCCAACCATCCTCATCTTGAAATTGTTCCCATGCTTTAACAAGGATCGGCACAATTTCTTTCATACTATTTGTTTCTTCAACTTGCGTGCCTTTTTCATCCTTTTTGATCTTATCTGTCGCATCAAGGTTTTCTGTGTAAATAAAATCATCGCAAGCATTACGGAATGAAATAGGTGTTTTTTTCTCACCAACCCCAAATACAAACTTTTCAGATTCACGCAGACGGGATGCAAGCTTAGTAAAATCACTGTCACTTGATACCAATGCAAATGCGTCAAACCTGTCTGAAAAGAGCAAGTCCATGGCATCAATGATCATGGACGCATCAGTGGAGTTTTTACCCGTGGTATAAGCAAACTGTTGAATGGGCTGTATCGCCAGTTCGTTAAGAGTTTGTTTCCAGTTTTTAAGTTGATCTATCGACCAATCACCATAAGCCCGTTTTATTAATACATGACCGTGAGCAGAAATCTCATCAAGTATGGCTTTGAGTTTAGATAGCTGAGCATTATCGGCATCAATTAATACAGCAATTTTTTTGTGAACATCTAAGTCTTTCATTTTTGTCCTTGAATCTTTAGTAAATTTGCTGAGTCCTTAGTAAACCGACATTTTGGAAAAGCAGAGCAACCTAAAAAGCTATTCCCAATGTTTACACCTCGTTTGGCTTGGCGCTCAACCAAATGAGCACCACATTTAGGACAAAGATTATTGATAGCTGTTACAAGTTCTGCGGTATTTGAAACTTGCTGCATCACAAGCTCCACTTGGACGTTTTTCACCATAGTCAGCAACTCAGTACCACCAATTAACTGGATTGGTTTACCATCAGCAAACGCCACTGCATCTGCAGTAAAACCGCCACAACAAATTACGATTACCTTTTGTGCCTGCTGTGCAGTCAACACCCCAAACATCTCGCGTATAACACTGACACCAACATTTTTTGAACGCCACTGCTTGCATTGCACCAAGGTAACTACATTATCTTTAAATAACTTAACATCAACGCCACCATCGGGACCAAAACCATTCTCTATTACCCGATAACCTTGTCTGCGATAGGCTTCCGCCACCAATTCTTCAAAGGCTTTCCAGCTCAATGCTTTGATTGAGTCAATATCACTTTGCACATCGACTAACTGCCTTTTTCGCCTGCCATTAAAATAGGCAAAAGGTGCAGGCAACAGCAGCAAAGCACTCAAAAATGGCCCCATATTAGTAAAGGCTGCTTTAAACATATTGATAAAGGGATTGTTTGTTTCAATGAGGGGAAAAATAAAGGCAAAAGTAAGGTAAGTACAAGCAGCAAGTAAAACAGAAACCCACCATGGGGCATCAAGTAAAAGGTCAAAAAGTTTTGGCTGTCCTTTGCGCATAATAAATTTTATTTCGATCTTTTTAACTACCGTAAATAGTAACAACTAAATGCAAAAAATCAGGTATTTATAGAAATAATAGGTATGATTTTTAAATTACAATTCTATTGTCCTAACCATTATTATTTTTTTAAGATTTAAGTGACATCAAACTGTTTTGGTGTTCATCAACTATAGGGAATGTTGGTTGTGAAAAAATCCACAGATTACTTTGAAGCACACTATAAGGTATGGGCCAATGGACTTGGTAAATCAGACAGAACCATCAGAAGTTATATTGGAGCATTAAAAAATACCATTCCTCGATGGTTGCAAGAAATGGGCTATCCTACATCAAGCTTTTTGAGTATTACCAGTATTGAAGAATATTCGGCAATTGCTACCACAGCCCTGCACCTATCAGAATTTCAATTGCGCGATAAAGTGGGTAAAGGCATGTACAGCGCGGCACTCAAATCTTATCAAACATTTTTGGACGATGTATTCCAAGTCGAAATCAGCCAAGACATCGATACCTTAATACAAGATAAACAACTTGAAGAAACAGAAAAAGCAAGATTAATAAAAACTCGCATGGGACAAGGTCAGTTTAGAGCTGACCTGATAAAACATTGGCAAGGTTGTGCGTTAACTCAATACAAACAACTGGAGTTTTTAGTGGCTTCACACATCAAACCATGGCGAGAATCAGACAACAACGAAAGGCTCAATCCCTACAACGGTTTATTGTTGTTGGCCAACTTAGATAAAGCGTTTGATTTGGGTTACATCACCTTTAAAGACAAGGGCCAAATAGTTGTTTCTGAGGCTTTGGAAGATCACCAACTATTAGGTATTGGCCTTGATATGTCGATTAAAATGCTTTCGCAACATCAAGACTTTATGGCCTATCACCGTAACCACGTTTTTATAAACTAGTGATATTGGTAATGAGTTACGATTGGTTCATCCTTGTCTCTGCAATACCAGATTATTTTAGAGCCACTTGAAAAGTAAAACTTTAACTATTATCTGATAACGAAAACTAAGTTTCCGTTATTTCAAAATAGCTAATTAAACGCTCTAGTAGTTTGCGTATGGCCAGTGACTGGTGTTTTCGGGATCGATAGATGGCGTAAATACCAAGGGTGGCGGGTTCGTAATTGGGTAATACGTGAACCAGTTTTTTATCATTGATCAATGCTTGAACTGCATGTTTGGGCTGCAAGGAGATACCACGACCTTTAAGTACGGATTGCAGCAATAACATGGATTCATTTGCGCTGTAGTTACCACTGACTGCCGCAACCACAGCTTGCTCGTCTTTAGTAAAATGCCACAAGCTCTTACCAAAATTCGAGTAAATTAAGCAGTTATGTTTAACCAATTCATCGGGATATACTGGATAACCATGCTGCTTTAAATAACCTTCGGTCGCGCACAGCACTGAACGACAGCGCCCGAGAGGACGGGCAATAATATTGGGGTCTAATTCATTGGTAATACGTAGCGCTAGATCAATTCTATTTTCAACTAAGTTAGTAAGCTGATTGCTAATATGCACATCAATATGCACTTTGGGGTAGTCATCTAAAAACCCGTCGATAAAGCTTGGTAATAAATCGGCCGCCACAAATTGCGAGCACGCGATACGAATTGTACCTTGTGGCTGCGCCACTTGGTCTTGCTCTAATGGTGTAGATAATTCTTTAGCAACATCCAATATAGAACGACAATTAACATAGGCTTTTTCACCCGCAGCGGTGAGGGTGAGTTTACGTGTTGAGCGGTGTAATAACTGCGCGGCAGCCCAGCTTTCCATTTCACTTAAGTACCTTGTGACCATGGAGCGTGACATATCCAGTGATTGTGCGGCCCCAACCATACTGCCTTGTTCAACAATGCTGACAAACACTTGTGCTGCGGTGATCCTGTCCATTTCATCTTCTATATGTTCGATATATGCAACTAACTATTGCCTGTCACGGGGTTTATTGCAACATATTTGCAATTTAGACTTAACTCATGAACTCACAGTTAACACAGGAAATGACATTGAAAACCTTACATTACATTATGGACCCCCAGTGCGGCTGGTGTTACGCCGCGGCACCGCTGATTGATGCACTCACTGAGTTAACTGCTGTAGACATTAAGCTACATGGCGGCGGATTATTTTCGGGTGCCAATAAACGGCAATTATCAGCGGATTTTCATCAGCAAATAATCACCATGGACAAAAAGATCACTGGCTTAACAGGGCAAGTGTTTAGTCCAACTTATTACTCTCAGGTATTAGAGGACAAACAACGTGTTGTGGATTCTGATACTCCGATTGCGGCGCTATTAGCGGCTCAATCTCTAGGTGTTGATCCTGTGTTGATGTTGCACCAGATGCAAATAACACAATTTGTCGAAGGCCGTTCCCAGTCAGATATTTCGAACCTTACAGCCATTGTCAGCGAGCTGGCTGTCGACTCCGCCGCCTTCTTAAATGCCTTCACGCTATTTAATGGTGAAAAAACGGCCCAGCACATCAACAATTCGCGAAATATGCTGCATTTAGTCGGTGGTAACGGATTTCCAACTCTGGCGTTTGAACATGCTGATGGTGCCTTTACCAAACTGGATCACGGTAGTTATTACGGCCAGCCTAAGCAGTGGGTAGCTTATGTAGCGCGTGTATTAAAGACAATAGATTGAGACTTTTAGCCATTAACAAGCCTATTTAACATCACAAAATGGAGAATTATATGACCAGCAAATTAGATAACAAAACACAAGCTCAACTGTTTACCGAAGCACGCACATTTAACGCTTTTTTAGATAAGCCCGTGTCTGATGACTTAATTAAAGAACTATATGAGTTAATGAAGTGGGCACCAACATCCATGAACTGCCAACCAGGTTATTACGTGGTGGTAAAAAGTGCCGACGCAAAAGCAAAGTTAAACAAAGCCTTAGCACCGGGTAATCAGCAAAAAAGTATGGCGGCGCCTGCCAGCGTGATCATTGCCTCAGACAGCCAGTTTTATAATAACTTGCCGGTGCAATTTCCTGCTAATCCGACTGCCAAAGACATGTTTGCCAGCAATGAAACGTTGCGTGATACCACCGCGTTTAGAAACTCAAGTTTGCAAGGCGCTTACTTCATCTTGGCAGCTCGCAGCCTTGGTTTAGATTGCGGCCCAATGAGCGGTTTCAACAACAAGGTCGTGGATGAAACCTTCTTCCCTGACGGTCGCTACAAGTCTAACTTCATCATTAATATCGGCTACGGCGATGCGTCGAAAAACTATCCTAGAGGCCCACGTCTAGCATTTGCAGACGTCGTCAACATTCTTTAAATATTAATACTAAACAGCCATTGGCAAGATGCCCAATGGCGTGTTTTGCGCAAGCAAAAACACTAAGCCCCTTATTTAACCACTATTTATTCACTCGCTACATTAGCGACAGTTTAGGAACTACCATGACATTTTTATCCAAATTAGTTCAGGCAGGTACAATGTTCTCCATGCTCGCCTTATCCGCCAGCGCTACCAGTGCAACACTAGAAACCTCTGTGTTTAATCCACAAGAAAAAAGCCTATTTCCAGTAAGCTCGGTATTAATCACTGGGCCAACAGAAGCCATCTTAGTTGACGCACAATTTCAGCGTAATGACGCCCAATCGGTGGTTGAGTTGATTAGAAAATCAGGCAAAAAACTCACTACTATTTACATTAGTCATGGCGATCCTGATTATTATTTTGGGCTAGATGTGATCACTGCAGCGTATCCTCATGCCAAGGTAGTCTCATCCGCTAAAACCCAAGAATATATTATTGCCTCAATGGTACCTAAAAAAAGCTACTGGGGACCAATTCTAAAAGAGAATGCACCGCAAGAGTTGGTTGTGCCTGAAGTACTTAAAGGCGACACCCTTATGGTTGATGGTGAGAAGGTTAAAATTGTCGGGCTTGATGGCCATGATCCAAAACATACCTTTGTGTGGATCCCTTCTAGCAAAACGATGCTGGGTGGCGTGGTGGTATTTGGCAATATGCATGTATTTTTAGCTGACACACAAACGCCTGAATCACGTCATCTTTGGTATAAAACCCTCGATGTTATCGAACAGCTACATCCTACAACTGTGATCCCGGGGCATATAGTGGGCAACAAACCCTTAACGATTCAAGCGGTTAATTTTACCCGTCAGTACATCCAAAACTTTGAAACAGCTGCCAAAGCCTCAAGCAATTCAAGTGAATTGATTGCCAAAATGCAAGCAAGCTACCCAAATATTGGCGGCGACAACATTTTAGTATTAAGTGCCAAAGTCATTATGGGCGAGATGAAGTGGGGGCAGTAGCCACACTTAGGTTTTAGTTGAGACGTTTCAAACGGCAATAGGGCGAAACGTCTCTGCGATATCTCAATTCAGGAGTTAAGCCATGAGACAAGTAATAAGTACTTTAATAGTGCTGATAATGCTTCAAGCATGTACAAGCCAAGCAACAACAACGACTTCAGACAGTCAAAAACCTTCATATAGGGAGACTCAAACCATGACTAATCTTGATATTGTAAAAAGTACTTATGAGGGCAAAACCTCAGAAGAAAACGGTAAAAATCTCCAGCGTTACATGACAAGTGAAACACTGTGGACCGAAGCGGCAGGCTTTCCTTATGCCGGAACCTACCAGGGCTTTGAGCAAATTGAAAAACATGTTTTTGCTCGTTTAGGCAGTGAATGGATTGGCTACAATTTTGCTGTTGAAGACTATGTTGCTGCTGGCGACAAGGTTATTGCCTACGGCACCTACAGCGGCACTTATAAAACCAGTGGCAAACATTTCAAGGCCAGAGTCGCACACCTTTGGCAACTTAAAGATGGCAAGATAGTCAGTTTTGAACAATTTGTTGATAGTAAAACCGTGAACGATGCCATGTAAGATACAACCCTAGAACAATGCTAAACACGCACTGAATCGGCTGTGTAGGCCTATAACAAAAAACCGACAGCAGTCGGTTTTTTCAATTAACACTTACATTTTTACCTCACTTAAACCTACAAAACCGAGGAATAAGCTCTTATTTAGTAGCTGCCTGTTCGTTTTGCAGCAAAGTAAAAAGCTCGCTGCCGGCGGCGAGAAATGCGCCTACGCCATAGACTTCGGTGTAATTAGGGAAGGAGTCGCCTGGGGCGGCGCCAACGGGTTGTACATTGCCCAACATGCCTTCATGGTTTACCGCCAATTGTAGGGCGCGCCAGGCTTTCATCACTACTGGGCGATATTCGTCGCTGTCTAATAAACCGTTGTTAATACCCCAAGCTAGACCAAAGGTGAAAAACGAGGTGCCGCTGGTTTCTACTTGTGGGTAACCTTCTACTCCGCCCAATAAACCCATTGACCAGGTGCCATCTGCACGTTGGATGGCTTTAAGTTGCTTGGCCATAGTAGTGAACAAATCCACGTAGAATTGGCGGCCTTGCCAATCTTGCGGTAGGTCGGGGATCATCAGGGCTAAGCCGCCAAATACCCAACCGTTGCCTCGTGCCCAAAAGATGTCTTGGCCATTGTTTTCGGTTTTGCCAAAAAAGCTCGAATCGCGCCAAAAGAGTTTGTCTTTTTTACTCCACAATAAATCGTAGGTGGCGTGATATTCCTGATCCATAAAATCCAGGTACATGCTGTCACCGGTAATTTTGGCTAAACGTGTCCATACTGGTGGCGCCATAAATAAAGCATCACACCACCCCCAACGATCATGGGCGTGAGTATTATCGGCTAACCAGTCTAAAGTACCGGTTTTAGGATGCTCAAGGATCCAGTCAAATTGTTGCTGAGTGGGTTTAAGCATCTCAGGCTGTTTAAAATCTTCATAAAATGACAAATAAAACTGGCCAACGGTGTGATCATCAGCGTGATAGGGTCGTCTGTGTAATGTCCATTTATTTCGCTCGCCAATGTCCTGCAACCACTGGGTATATTTAGTGGGATCATCGGCTATTTTGCGCCACTGATCCATGCCAGCGTAGAGTGCGCCTTGATGCCAATCTAAATCATGATAACGATCACGTTTAGCCCAACTGGGCGGAATGGTAGGCAATGCACGATACTTGCCTTGCTCTTCATGATGGGCAATTTGCCAATCGGCAACCTGCTGGGTTAAAGCCTTGACTGAGGCCATAGTTGCTGGTGTAGCAGGCTCACCTAGATAATCCCTAAGATAGGCTTTCCAATCAAAATAAGTAGTGATATCACCGGCCTTTTGCCATGCAAAACCTGCGTAATAGCTGAGTTTGCCTTGGTCGTCAGTACTGGTAACCAGCACCGCGTTATTACGATCTTTTTTATCCGAGGTTTGCGCTACAAAACGGCCAGCATAGCTCTTGGGTAAAATAACCGCTGTGCCAACGTGGCTGTCGTCAATTTTTTCCCAACTAGACACAATCTGACTGTCATCACTCACATCCACTAAGGCTTTACCGTCATGAGTGGTGATGCCCACCGCCACTTGCAACTGAATGGGTTTGCCGTCTTGGGTAAACTGGCTTTGCGCATGATACAACTGGCTGCCTTGAGCCAAGGTGATGCGTTTTACTTCTTGGATGTTTTGCTCTTGCCAGTAGTAAACAAGTTCAAACACTACTTTTTTGCGGCTTTTTTCAATGACTTTAAAATCTGTGTAAACATTGGGCTGTTGTAAAGGGTCGGCATCTTGTGGTTGCCACAAGGCAATACCACCGCAGCCTAGCGAACTGCCAACATGGTAGGGATCATAACCTTCACCATGATCCACATGATAAGACTTACCTTGCAGGTGCTCGCTGTACCACTTGTTAATCACCGGTGTAGAGACACGTTTTAACCAGCAATCAGTACCGTTATTTTCTGCCGAATCTTTAAGTGCGGGGCCGTAAACACGAAAGGCTACTTTGTCATTTTCAAAGGCAAAATCATCAGACCTTTCAGGTACTTGTCGCGCTTCGTAGACATCACTTTTAATCTGATTTGACGACGAACAGCCCGCTAACAGTGCAAAAAGTGCCACTGCCATACTCAATTTATAATTATCCATGTTTTCCTCGATGGTATTTTCATGAGCAAAAAAGAGTTAAACGCCATGCAAACCAAACCGCAGTTATCAGCAAAGATAAAATATTCAATGCTGAAAGTGCGCTGCTCATATCCCTGAGTCAAAATAAGACGTTTAAACAACGAATATAATCTACCAAAATCTTGAGGTCGATAATAAGCACAAAGAAGGTTCAGAACTGAACTTAAATCGGCAAACTGATGGAATTACGCAGACTGATTGTGTAATTTCATAAAGCTAAGTGCTTGACTCATAAATAGTATTATTTTAGCCTTGCTTTAGACATTCAACGTTCAGTTGTTTGCGTAAGCGTTAACGTTAACCAACGCACAAACTTCAGCTATTGAATTACAATACTGATTATTGTGCTGGTGCCTGCATGTTTAAAAACGCGATTTCCTTTGCTAAATTTCCTCGATTTAATTACTTATTTTTGGCCATTATCTTGGTTGGAGCTAACTTACGTGCGCCTTTAACCAGTGTTGGGCCTGTATTAGCCGATATACAAAATGCTCTTGGCTTAGATGGCACAGGTGCTGGGCTGTTAAACGCCTTACCCTTGTTAATTTTTGGCTTGTTATCTTTGTTTGCACCAAGACTTGGTCGCAATTATGGGCTTGAACCTGTGATTGGTTTTGCCCTGTTTATCATTACTGCTGGAACAATACTGCGCTCTTGCGATTTTACTGGCGCCATTTGGCTAGGTACCCTGCTGCTAAGCGCCGGGATTGCCCTTGGCAATGTATTATTACCCGGTTTAATAAAACGCGATTTTAAACATAACACTGCTACCGTTATCTCGATTTATGCGGCGGCGATGGCGGGTTTTGCCAGCCTAGCAGCCGGACTTGCGGTGCCTATTAGTCAAATGGCCGACTTGGACTGGCGCTGGTCAATCGGATGTTGGGCGCTACTATCAGCGATCGCGTTGATAGTTTGGCTACCCCTACTTAAGGGATTTACCACTAACCTCAATATTCAAAAAGCTAATCCTTTTACAAGCCCTTGGCGCGATGCCACTGGCTGGCACGTTGCTTTGTTTTTTGTGTTTCATTCTTTAATTTTTTATTCAATTGTAGGTTGGTTTGCTTCGTATGCCTTAACAATAGGGCTTACAGCACTAGATGCCGGTTTTTATTTATTGATTTATCAACTGGTCGCGATTGTCACTAACCTAGCCTGCGCGCCAATTATTGCAAAAATGAAAGACCAAACATTATTAGGATTGACCTGCGGGTTATTGTTACTCATCGGCACCTTAGGTTTGTATTTCGCTCCAAGCTTATCTTTGATTTGGATTATCAGTTTGGGCTTAGGCGGTGGCGCGTCACTCACTACCAGCTTAGCCTTTTTCGGCTTGCGAACGCGTGACCATCATCAGGCTGCTGCATTATCAGGCATGGCCCAATTTATTGGCTATATGGGCGCGGCGTTAGGCCCATTTTTAATTGGCGTTTTAAATGATGTAAGTCGCAGTTGGACAGCACCATTTTTAGTCTTGATTGGCGCAAGTATTATGGTGATGATCTTTGCTACCTTGGCTGGGCGTAGCGGAGTTATTGGTAATTAAGGCCAACCTAAGTTGGATAAGTGAATTACAAAAATGGGGCATTGCGCCCCATATTGATAGCTCTATCTAAGAATTAGCCTGCTTCATCCTTAGCCTCACTTGACGGGCGTGCCACGCAGCAGGAACAATCACCAGAATAGCTATCATGGCGAGTATCCATTGATAGTTAAAATTTAATAGGGCTAGGTTAACTATCTCGGCAGCGTGTTGATTGTTGATATTATCGGCATAGGCAATAGGTTTTTTGACGACATAATTTCGACAAAAAAATCTTCTATTACTTTACATCGCAATAAAATTACGACGATGTCCCCCAGAGATAGTCACATTTGCAGTGTCAGCCATTGGTAATGTATTTATTAAATCAAGCAGTGCAAGCATATAATTAACATCATCACCAAATTTTTCATTGGCGTCTTTTACCCCTTTAGATTCGTGAAAGGTGCCGCGGTATTGACTAGCTAAAACAATATAACCTTTGTTTGCCAGCGGAAATATATTGTTGAACATATGGCTAAAGGTGATAGAGCCTAAATGTTGATTATTGCCGTTGTTGTAAATGAGCACAGGTATTTTTTGCTGTTTGCTATTTTTGGGAACAACAATATACCCACTTATAGTCACGCCCTTGCTGGTATAGTGAATAACGTCGCAATCTAATTGATTTTTAACGTCATTATAGGCCGCACGGCTATACTTTAACTTTAGGAAAAAGGTTTTTATATAGCCGTTTTTTTCCCTAAGAGAATCTACCCAATTGTCATAATCTGTAAATTGGCCTAAACACGTTTTTTGAACTTCAATTTCATTCAATTTTGGTTCAACAGTCGCCGCTAAAACAAGGTCGCCACGGCCAAAATAAAGCAACAAAATGTAGATGAAGATGAATTTAATACTGATTTTTATCGTTGCGGTAATGGCAAGATTAGACATTGTTTATTTCCTCACTGTCTTCTGTATTTTTTATATAAAGGGTCACTACCTCTGTAATACACATAACGTCTAACGTTAACCTGATTACAAAGTTCTGAGTCTCAATTTGAGCTAAATAATTTGTGGTGAAATTTGATATAGCGTTTCAAAAACGCGCATTTATCCATGCAGAAATAAGCTTCAAAACCTCTGGCGAAAAAGTTTGTTCAATTTGCCTATATTCACTCATACTGCCGGTTTTTGCTTGCTGGAAAAGATGATTTAGCTTTGGCAGCAGTTTGATAGTCGCATCAGTATGATCTTTTAAAATGTCACTCAAACCAGTGTAATTTTCCTTGGCTGTTACTTGCACATCAAGCTCGCCATAGAGCGCCAAAATGGGTAAGTTTTGGGCGGTAAAATGTTCGGCCGGATCATAGCTCATAAAATATCGATACCAGGGTGAGGTGTAGCTATTTACCATGGCTGACTTCTGGCTTTCAGGCAGATCTAGAATGTTTAAGTTTTCTGGCGACAAAATCTCAGAGACAGATTTTTTAGCCGCATCTTCAGTGTGCGATGTTATGACGCTTTGCATAATCGAACGAGAAATTCTCAACATGCGTTGCAATTTTTCTTCCGAAACATCTTGTAATCTGGCCATGGCATCTTGTTGCGCTAACATAAGATCTAGGGTTTTGATCCCCGGGCCCGCCAATAAAATCATAAAAGCCAAATCTTCATTGGTATTACTCGCTAACGGCGCAATTAATCCCCCTTCGCTGTGGCCAATCATGCCTATAGATTGAACATCGATCTCTACACGACTCGACAAGTAGTTAAAAGCAGCATTGGCATCGTTAGCAAAATCAAGAGAGCTTGCTGCATAAAAATCTCCCTGCGACTCTGCTACACCTCGATCGTCATAGCGTAAAACAGCAATTCCATGGCGAGTTAGATAATCGGCGATGACTGCAAATGGCTTATGTCCCATAAACGTTTCATCCCTATCTTGTGGTCCTGAGCCGGAAATTAAAACGGCTGCGGGAAATGGTCCGTTTCCTGCTGGTAAGGTTAATGTCCCTACAATTTTTATATCCTTTGTTTGTCCACTCATGAACGAAACTGATTCTGACAAATAAGGTTGTTTGCCTTTAGGATGTTGAGGCCTATTAGGTTCGTTTTGAACACTAACATCGCTTTGTTTGATAAACGTAATATAGCGAATTGGCTGACCTTGTTGTACCCATGTTCCAGCAAACTGGTCGTTATCAAGAGCGAGAATCCCATCAAATTTCACCATTGCTTTGGGGATCTCAAAAGATACACTGCGCTCGTGAAAAGCAAGCGCCGAAATCAACAGACCTCGCACCCCCTCATCAGGAGAATCCAGCATAGCCACTGTCCCTAATTCGTCAGTTGAAATTCGGACAATAAGAGGATGCCCCATAATCTCTCCTCGCCAATGACCATTCAGCTCATTATAAGTAGAGTTCGCTTTAGGTTTTCCTTGCGAAAAATTCAACTTAAATGTTTGTCCTTGGGTAAATTCCCCACTCCACTTTTTTGTATTTTCATCCCAGTGTCCTATGTATTTTGCTGCAATATCTGGAATGTCAAAACGCAGCACATTCTTTTGAATATCTATATTTTTTACAGCGATCTTTTTACCTGGAGCTTGGTCAACGCTTTCAAGGGTTGCTTGTAGTCCACCCTGCTCATTATGCTTTATCGATAACCAAAGTCTTAAGTCACCGCTGGGTACACTTAATACACCAACCCAATCACCAAGGTTATTGGCTTTTACTAGAGGTATCTCAGACAAAGCACTCGAGCAATACAAACTAATTAACACAGAGAAGGCGAAGCTGAGTAACAAGCTCCTGTATTTTTTATAACTCATATTATGTCCCAATAAATTTTTGGCTTATTTTCAACCTTCAGAGCTCGACTTCTTTACTGGCAGAAAAACATCCTCAATACGCAGATTAAATTGATCCGCGATATCGAAGGCCAGTTGCAACGAAGGGTCATGTTTTCCTCTTTCAACCGCGTTTACTGCTTGCCGAGAAACCCCAATTCTGTCTGCAAGCGATTGTTGTGACCAATCTCGTTCAGCGCGCAGCACCTTAATTCGATTATTCATGATCTTTCCAAATTAATATTTGCAAAATTAGTCCATGACCACCAAAGACAATCGGAAGCACCATAGCTAAGTTCACTTGTGGCAGATCAAATTTCATCGCCAGCATGCCGTAAACAAAGGATGAAAAACATATGAGGCCAATCATCCATAAAAACGCTTCACCAGTGAGTGCTTTCATGTATTCATCAAGCGCCCGATAACGAACTCGAAAAATGAAAAACGCCCAAATCAAAGGTAATACCGGCATTAATGTGATAACAACTTTGAGCCAGGTTGAAATATCTAATAATTCAATGGTAAAAGTTTGCACCGCGATGAGTATCAGAAATACCATCATAGCGGTCATAAAGCGTTGCAAAAACATAATCTCCTGTTGAGACTTTTTCATAATGTTCTCCTTAAAAATTTCAGCTACTAGATTGATAAGCCCAAAATAATGACAAGAGACCGCGTCATTATGTAAGGTATGCATTACATAATGTCAGCACAACAAGACCATGTCAAGTAAACCTGACAACAAAGTCACAATTAGAGCCTAGTAGGTATTTAAAAATGATATTTGCCCAACAACTAGTAGTTCAAATTGACGCAAGCTAGAGGCCAGTGGATTAGTCCCCAATTAATTGGTTATCTATTTTAAACAAGTGCATAAATGACAGAGCCAAGCAGCAAAATTGCAAAGTTTAACCATATGATTTTTACTTTAAGTAAGTGAATGAGTGAATATTGGCCTTAAAAAACTACCAAAGCACAATCTTAAATATATCCACCACTGTTGCGACTAAAAGCCACTTTATATCACTCGCAATATAGCCAGTTGCAACATTAGAAAAGGGTAAAAAATTGAGAAAATATTGCAAGGAACGCGGCTTAGGGTTTAGGGTTTAAAATTAAAAGTTTCAATTTTGTAATATTCTCCTCAGACAAAAATCATGAGCCGCCCTAACGAATGACTCCCCCACTGCGACTCAATCTTGATAGTTATTTTGCGTTATTTTTTGAATACTCATTATTAGCCCTTGAAATATATAACTTTAAACAGCCGCGAATAATGCCTGACTAATAGGTAATGCGAACAGGAATAAACCAACATTAATGATGTCAATTCACACTCCCCATCCAACAGAAAATAAGAACTTAAAGCAGCCGTTTTCAAATCATTAAGAATTCTAAATCATGTCGATGTTTTATAAAAAAGAGGTACCAATAGCTCAAATTTTAATTTGCACAGGCTAATTTTTACTTTGGTAGTTTCATTCTTTTTCTCACTTGCTGGGCGTGCCACGCAGCAGGAACAATAACCAGAATTGCAATCATGGCGAGTATCCATTGATAGTTAAAATTTAATAGGGCTAGGTTAACTATCTCGGCAGCTTGTTGATTGTTGATATTATCGGCATAGGCAATAGGTCCTATGGCCCCATCTACTGCAACGGAGAAACCACCACTGACGGCACTTTGCCAACCAAAGGCAGAGAGCGAGGCATAAGCTTTGTAGGCAATAGCAGACGCGCCAAAACCTATGATGCCTATGGCCACAGTGCCAAGACTAAACAAACCAAAGCTAACGGCACCAACACTGATAATACCAACAGACACAATACCCACGCTGATAGGGGCAATGGCGACTCCGCCCCAAGCAAACAATAAACCATGAGCTTGACTTCCGCCTGCGATCCAAGCATGAGCGGGTTTATCCCCTACTTCGGCCATACCAAACTGAAAGTGGCACAATGGCAGCCCAAACAAACTCAAGGCACTTTTGTATTCACCTTGTTTTGAGCCTGGTTTATCAACTTGAGCTAAAAAAGCCTGTGGATTAAATATTCGTTCTTGGGCTCTAAGTCTACGCATTGCTCCAAACATCTTAGTGACAAGTAGTAAATAACTGAGCACAAAAACTGATGCTAGTAGTAATGCGGCCAGCGCACAATACCCAGCGTAGTGATGGTGACTTAAGGCAAGCTGTTTTAATGCCACTGTGCCTACAACATAAATCAGCGCAAACGACATAAATAACAACACGCTTTTGATGGCTAATTTACGCTCATTTTGCGTACGTGATTGATCGAGACTGGCCCTAAACCCCCAAAATGCACTAATAAGACCAGAACAAGCCGCCACTAGGGTCAGTACACTAGTTAATTTGAACAATGAACTGGTTTTAGCCGCGCCCAATCCCATTGCGGCCGCTTTTGCTGGAGCGGGAATACCACTAATGGCGGCAAGCACCGCAACAGTAAAAGAAACACCAGGTTTGCTTTTGCTTAGGGCGCTTTCCACCACGCCGGACATGGCTCTTTTGAGTAATTTGCGGCCTCGAGACAAACGCTGTTTTACCGTATCTTCAGATAAGTCTAAAGCAGCAGCGACTCGCTCCACAGACTGTTCTTCACGGTAAAATAATATAAGAGGTTCGCGGTAAGTATCTTCCATGCCATCCAATGCTTTCCATAACAGCGTCTGTTCTTGTTGCTGGATTGCTTGTTCGTCCAAAGCGGCGTTTTCAGCGTCAGCCACCTGAAGCTCTTCTACTTCTTCAGCACCTTTAATAGCTTGGTTGGCTTCTTTACGACGATGATGACTAGCCTTAAAGCGGAGTATGCCACAAAGCCATGACTTGAGTTTCTCCGGGTCGCGCAGTGTATCGAGTTTTTTCCATGCCTCGACAAAAGCCTCTTGGGCAATATCCTCGCTATATTTGATGTCACCAACAAATGAGTAAGCCAAGGAGCACAATAAACTCTGGTAGCGCGTAACGATGGCACAAAATGCTTCACGGTCGCCCCCCAGTGAATACATCACTAAGGTTTCGTCGTTGGTATTGGCTATCACGTTTCGCTTTTTAAAAATTCCCATGTCTCTCACTCTCTGGCTTTTTCTGTATGTGCCTTGGTAGCGATAAAAGGTGACAAACTTTTTTCAATTATTTGAATTTTTGACTGCTTAAAAAAACTTCAACTTTTTTGTCATCTTTTTGTCACCTTCTCAACACTGCAAGGTACTTAAGTCACAACACTGCCATGTGGCAGTTAAATCTCAGTACCTAGAATGCAACTTAAACCTAATTAATGTAGAGACTCAATGATGAAAACCTTAAACAAAACCGCTTTAAAATTCGCAAAAACAATCGCTTTAAGCTCGCTACTGGCGCTTTCAAGCAGTGTTTTTAGTGCGCCCTTACCAGCCTTAGTCGACGACTTTTGCAATGCAACAGACAACAACCTAAGCATAGCAAGACAATTTATGAGTGACGCTATTGCAGGCGGTAATACTAAAATGGAACCCCATGTCAGCGCGGGCATAATGCAAGTAAAAGGTGACATTGTGCCACCCCGCGGACAACCAGGCTGGGCTAGCTCCATACTACCTCTTAGCGCTGAAGGCATGCCAGAAGACGCGAGCCAATTCGACGGCATTAAGCTCGTCATAAAAATCCGTAGCGGTAACATGACTATTTCAGCCAACAGTACTGAGATTGATAACTTTGATTATCATGCAGCCCCTCTAACCGTGCCCACAGACGGTAAATTTCACGAAGTGAAAATCCCCTTTGAGTCGATGAAACGTGCTTGGTCACAACCAACGCCACTCAATGCTGCAACACTTAACAGCCTAAGTATTGTGGCTTTTAGTCTACAACCCGCGAGTTTTGATTTTGAAGTAGATGAAGTCAGTTTTTACTAATCGCAAGCGCCAATGTTAAAGGGCTATTTAAACAAAGCCCTTTCACTGAACTATTAAAAAATGAGATGAGGGGATGAACATGTCATCACAAACAAATAACAGGCTCGATTATCTTGATGCTGTGCGCGGCTACGCATTGATATTGGGGATTGTTTTCCACGCCAGCTTATCTTTTATGCCCATATTTATTGGTTGGGCCGTGATGGATATCTCCACCAGCGCAACCATTCCGGTGTTTGCCTTAATCAGCCACTCATTTCGCATGGAATTGTTTTTTCTCATTGCAGGCTTTTTTAGCCACATGACCTTTCACCAACAGGGTTTAAGCAGTTTTATTAAATCTCGCGTGGTAAAACTCGCCATTCCCTTTGTTTTAGGCTGGCTGATCCTTCGTCCTTTGTTGGTATCCGGCTGGATCATGGGAGCTGAAAGTATGCGTGGTGATGCCAATATTGGCGGCGCGCTGCTGCAAGGTTTTACCAGTTTAAGTGAATTTCCAGCTGGTTTTTTGGTTGGAACACATTTGTGGTTTTTGTATTACCTCATATTGATATCGGTAGGCATGTTATTACTGCGTAAGCTCATTGTTTTGTCTAAGCCAATAAAAAATGCCTTGGCACAAGTAGCCGATCACACTGTTGCTTACTTATGTAAATATCAGCTCGCTATTTTGCTGCTTGCCATCCCTAGCGCCGTTTGTTTGTGGTTTATGGACGGATGGGGGGTTGATACACCAGATAAATCATTACTGCCTAATCTTCCTGTTGCCTTGATATACGGCGGTTTTTTCCTATTTGGCTGGTTATTACATCGTCAGACTGATCTCATCGAGCACTTTGCGCGTTTAAGCTGGGGCAAGTTTGTACTGTGCATTATTGCCAGTATTTTTGCAGTCAAACTGTCCGCCTTCCAGATCCAACTTAGCCACCCTCACTACACACTCATCAAAGCGGGTTTTATGTTCAGTTATGCCGTCTTGATGTGGTCTCTTATTGCCCTCACCATCGGCATGTGCAAACGGATATTTATGCGCCCTAGCACTTTTATTCGCTATATAGCCGATTCAGCCTATTGGCTATACCTCATCCACCTACCCATAGTCATTTACTTGCAAATTGCCTTTGCTGAGTTACCGCTCCATTGGTCGATTAAACTAGTGAGTATTTGTGCACTTACTCTTATGTTATCAATAGCGTTTTACGATGCCTTTGTCCGTTCAACTTTTGTCGGGGCAATACTCAATGGCAAACGTAAACCCCGTTATTTGTTTAGGGCCCGCATTTTTAGAAAAAGTACTGCGGTTCAATCCGAAACTAAAGCAGCAGGGCAGTGATAAGATCTTATTGTATGAAAATTTCATTTGTTCCAGGCGATAACTGGATCGGCTCTAATGCTGCTATTTTTTTACCATTCAGGGTAATAACCTGGGTATCCAACTTATCGAAAATAAATTCTGCCGTGGTATTGGCCGGAATGTCTATTACAAAACGTTTTCCACCCGATTTTTGCACTAGATAGCTTGCGCTTATTTTTCCTGCCAAGGTAGGCACTTCAATCTCGCTGTGCTTTAAGTCAGCCATCTGCGGACGAATGGTAATATTAGTAAAGCCTGGGGTTTTCGGTTGTATGCCCCATAAGTAACGCCCAACGATATTGGCTGGTGCCGCTCCCCAGGCATGATTCCAATCGGAATTGGGTTTATATTTCATATCCCAGGCTTCCATGGTGATGGTGGAGCCGACTTTAATCATGTTGTACCAACTGCGATCATGAGTCGCCCGCATCAGGTCTAAGCCATACTGGCCTTCTCCTGCTTTATATAAACCTTCTAATAGATACTGCGCGCCATAGACGCTGCAAGCCATCCCCCGTGATTTGATAAATGCCACCACACTAGGAATATATTCCTCAGGTACCATGTCAAATGCCAAAGGCAGCATATTGGCGTGCAACGAAGCATGAGTCGAACCTTCGCCATCCAAATAAATGCCGCGAGTTTTATCGAATAGTTTTTGGTTAACGGTTTGTTTGACTTTATTGGCGAGCTGACGGAAGGTCTCAACATCCTCAGCTTTATCCAGAACCCTTGCAAGCTCTGCCATAATCACCATATTCTGGTAAAAAAAGCTGTTAACCACGGTATTGACTGGCACCATGTCATAGCCATCTCGTTCACCGGCTTCGGTGGCCAGTTGCCAACCCGTGTCTTTTTGGGCGGGCGGCCAGTCGACAATATCTTTTATCCGATTGGTTGGATCGTTAAATCCAAGCTTTTGCATAAAGGTGTCGGTTACCAAAGGAGATTGGGAGGTAATTAAGCCGTCCGCGCGGCTAAGTTCAAATAAGGTTTTATGTTTCAATTTATCATAGTAAGCAGCGATGAGCTCGGTATCACCAGTGTGATAATAATCCTGATAGATGATCATCGCGGTATGCAATAACCACTCTGTCGGCCAAGTTGGGTTTTGCATAAAGTGTTCAATGGTTTGTTTGGCCATGGCGTATTCAGCGTCAACCGCATAGTGGCTAAGTTGATTAATATAGGCATCTGCTTCGTAAGGAATACGTTCCCTGTCGCCGTCCACATAAACGCCAAAGGCCGATGTGGCTTTGATACTGTATTTACTGATATCCCAGACTGCGTTTAACACGGCATCGGAACTGCTAAATAGACTTTGCTCGTCGTCAAAGTAGTGGAACAACGCCCGTTGCGTCACGTCGTCTTCGTTAATGTTTTGTTGGGCATTTTCAATTTCCGCATAACGAAAAGGCATAATTGCTCCCGTTCGATCAGGTACAGGTATTGCCTGTGCTTTAAGGTGGCGCTTGTCGGTGGGTAATTGTATAAAATAGCGAGTTTGCATCGGGTTAACCGCTAGCTCTACTTGTTGATAACGTATGGTACCGCCGGGAGCATTGTCTATTCGTCCTTGATTCAGTTTTTCACCCAAATGGATGATGAGTGTTTCTGGTGACGTGGCACGATAGCTTAGCTCCAACGTACCAAATGCATCTTTACCAAAATCAATAAAATAGTAGCCTGCAGATAGTTGCTTAAATTGTTGAGGACGAATTTGCTCAATGTTGATGCTATTAGCGGTAGACAGGTAACCATCAAAGCTACCTGTTTTAAATGATTGCATCGCGGAATAATTGCTTGCTTGATTAAACTTATCCCAGATCCGTACTTTCCAAAAGTAGTTTGAGTCTTGGTTTAACGCACGCCCCCCATGTTCAATATTGATACTCGCTGAAGAAGTGACTTTTTGGCTATCCCAAACATCTCCAAAATTGTTGACTAGGTTCTGTTCACTTGTCGCAACTAATAGCTGATAGGCGCTTTGGCTAACAGCCTGCTGCGGCACTTGCCAACTGTACTCAGGAAGTGGATCAGCGATATTTACATTTTGGGTATCACGAATGTATTCAATGCTTAGCGCTGAGGGCCTGGATGACGCTTGACTGGCCTGGATGCCACAAAAAAACAACATTGCGACAAAGAGTAATGTACAGCGGTTTTTCATTATTAACTCTTCTTATTAGCTTGTGACTTATTTACCAGCTTGGTAACTGAATCTACCAACTTGCCATTTTGAGCAGTAGCCAAGTAAGGCTTGGTTGTAAAGAAGGTAACAACAAAGCAATATCAGTAAAAGTTAAAAATAACGCCTCGGTTATTTTAGAGACCGAGTAGTTAGTAAATGAGGGTTTACGCACAAAAAAACGATACAAGGAGGCTATTGTTTGCTTGTAACGTAAACTATCTCACTATATTGAGCGGCAACTTTTCACCTTACAACTAGCCCATTGCGATAACTGAGCGCTTTTTGCCATTCAGCTCTGAGAATAGTTAGATAACAACATATTCATGCCATATACGATCAATAATTTCTGCAACTGTTGGTATATCATCAATATATTCAACCCCTTTACCTGCGTACATGGGAGCATCGCTAACTTGGCCAGTCATGCCTTTGATTGGTAGACTATAGCTATATCTAGCTGCTTCTCTGCCATTGGCAAAGTGTCCAATAATGTCATTTACTCCTGGACTATTTTCTAATCTGGGGCAGCCTGCAGACTCCCAATTTTCAAAAGTATTGTTTCTTAACACCCGGTGTGGGGCATTTGACCACCCTCGATTAAAACACACAGTAAAAACGGTATCTTCACTTTTCGCCTTAACAAGTGATGCCTTATAGTCTGCATGGGCAGCGCTTTCTTGTGAGGCGACAAACCGAGTTCCCATCACGACTGCCGCAGCACCCATTTCAATATAATTAAACATATCTTCACCTGTTGCTATGCCGCCAGATGCAACGACAGGTAAATCACCTGCTACGCTAAGCACACGTTTAAGTGATTCTGCTAATGGACGTGAGGCTTGGACATGTCCACCAGCTTCAACGCCTTGGCACACTAGATAATCCGCTCCTGCATCGATGGCCGCGCGAGCACTGGCTTCGTTAGTAACTTGAATACCCATAATAACGGCAGCTGCACGCACTTTAGCGATCATCTCAGGGCTTGGTAGCCCCCAAGAAAACTGCACAATTTTGATACCTGCTTGTAATGCACTATCTAATGATTTAGGAGTAAATTGCAGCACAAAATTAGCGAAAAACGCACCGTCAGTCGCCTTATTAATCGAGGTTACTTGGCTAACAGCGTCTTCTGGACTAGTCCATGTTAAGGGCAATGCGGCTAAAGCCCCTTTTTCAGCGACAGCGATCGTTAGTTCAGGAGTTACGGTACTACCTGTTGGAGCTTGAATAATAGGATATTTGATGTTCATCATTTTCATGAATTTAATACTTCTCATTGGTAATGGCATGAGGTTTTTACCTACCCTATTTGGTCTAGATATTTGACTAAATGCTGATGGGGCATGCATGGTGATAGCCGCACCGGCCGTTACTAATAGGCCATTACATAGAAATCGTCGTCTAGTTTGTAGCTCGTTATCAATCATTTAAAAATCTCCTTAAATCTAAGATAAATTATTTAACTATTTGGTGTTTTGTGCTCCAAGGCAGTGTATTTTTCGACCTCGAATTTTTCATAAAGCTTAATAAATTGCTTCTATCCGAACTTGAAGAAAGTCTGATGATTTGCTGAATTTTGCTTTTAATATTCGGGCCGCATGACATGCATAAATTGGTGAGGTGCATAGATCTTTAAAGGATGTAAAGGAAAACAAAAGCCATCAGCGTTAGGTTGACTATTTAAGCTGATTGATGGATTGAGCCAACTTAATCAATTGACCCAATCCTAGTTGTCAAATAAATGGAATGACCTTACCCACTTAGAGTTTGTACTTATGATATGTAGTTTCGAATTCGTGGATTAAGACTTTTTCTTCAAAATACAAGCCAATAAAAATACACACTGTCATGCCGCCCGCTACACATTAAATGACTGATAGTTGATGTGGGTTTAATCATCATAATCGATATTATAACAACTTAACGGCTACCTCTTTCCCTGCAGTGTGTTCCACAACTGACTGACTAATTGGCCAGCCAAATGTGAGCGCGGTTATAAACTCTTGATCACGCTTTTTGAAACTTGAGTCGGGAGAATAACAAGCCTGCAATTCCAAACGACAACAAAATAAACATACCAGGTTCGGGGACGCTCCTTTGAACAACACTGAATCCAGTTTGCCTGAAATCTGCTAAACCTACTCGATTATCAAAATTTGCAAGCCCCGCAATACCCAAAATATTATCTGAATTAAATGTTAACTTTAGCGTGCTATCTGTAACAGCTGGAGGCAGGTTATTGATGCCAAAGCTAACAAAGTCAAAACTAATAAGTTCACCGGCAAAAACCGTAAACACGTTCAAACCAGGACTTCCTATGTACTCACCGATACCAAAACCTGAGGAGTTGCTAAGGACCCGAACACTGGTTGCAGATCCGGTAGCGTTGTCAAGTAGCCCTAATATTTCGCCAGTTACTATTCCGCCACCATTATTAACTGAGTTAGTAAATGAGAAGTCAAAAATAAGCGACGCTTGTGCCGTTCCGCCCCACAGGGTCAACATTAAAGCAGCAATTATATTTTTCATTTTTTTGTTCATTTTTTTCCAAACCTTATATAGATAATCCATCACTAATATTGATAAAACGCTGTATGTTTACGTGTAAAAGTTTGCCGACATCACCTCCAACAACAAGCCTAGGTTATGATGAATCTCGCACCGGAACTTGACCAAAGCATGAGCATTTCATGAATTTTGAGGATTACGGCACTAAAGAGCAGTTATCGAATTTAAAAAGGGTAATAAGAATTCTGCTGAAGCGTTAGCAACAGTATCTAAAGATTAAGCTTCATTTCAGTTTAACTAGCCCTTTCGCTTTTTGTATGCTCTACAGATAACTGACTGATTGGCCGGCCAATTGTGAGCGCGCTGATTAACTCACTATCAAGCTGATTGAAACTTGAGTCGGGAAGGGAGCCAAGTCCATCGAGTATCTTAGTAAAAAAACTACGCCCTGCGGCAATCGATACAATGTCAAAAATATCCTCATCACAGAGCTGGTATTCGTTTTTCAGCAAGGTGACATCGGCCTGTGTGATAGCAGAGGCATCTTTTGCAACTGCAGCTGAAAATTTGAAAATTGCCATTTCTGCGGCGGTAAGGTCACCTGATATCTCACCACGGGTAAGCGCTAAAAGGGCTTGTTTACCTATGATTTTCGCTAAGAGATTGCCATGTGCCATAGAGCATGATGAATGCTTAAGTGCATAGGCTGCCGCAAACGTCACCAATTCATAGCGACGACCATCTACGGGGCGTTTAAGTTCAGCCACCAGTCTTCCCCACCGTTCCATCAATGCTGGTCTATAACAAAATAACTTTGCATAATTGGGGACATAACCCCAATGATTTTCTTCTCGTTGGTACATGGCCAAGACATCTTCTTTTGCATCAGAAGCCTTTACGGTATCGATAAATGACATTGTATAACCTCCTATTAAACAGTCATTGAGCGCGGTTGCAGCCACTTTGGTAAGAATTCATAAGGATTAACACCATCAGCATTTTTAGGAGCGATACCTGCTTCACGAAGTAACTTTTCAGCGCTACCGTCAACCACCGCATCAAAGAGATCTGTGCAACCGCCTATATGTTTACCGCCAATATAGATTTGTGGGATGGTGACAGCACCAGTGTGATGGGCGAGTACTTCTCGAATTTTTCTACCTTGATCGTTTTTCTGAAATGCGACTGAATCTATATCAATGCTCTTAAATGGAATATCTAAGCGATTGAAGAGTTTGCGTGCAGACCAACAAAATTCACACCATTCAAGAGCAAACAGCACCACAGAATGGTTCGCAACGGTTGCTTCAACAAATTTACGTGCCTCTTCATCAATAGCAACAGGCGCTGCTTTGACGGCTGGTTTACTTGGTGTGCTTGAAACATCAAAGCGACAAGAAGCGGTCGAACGAGATAGCGCCAATTCCTCTTCATTCATATCTGTACTAATGTCATCGAACAGCGGGGTAGATAAGTAGCGTTCGCCTGTATCAGGAAGCATACAAACAATGTTTGTTCCAGGAGCCGAACGTTTAGCGATGATGAGCGCGCCAGCCAGAGTTGCACCGGCACTGGTGCCAACAAAGATCCCTTCTTTTTGAGCCAGTTGCCTTGCTAAATTCATCGCTTCGCTGCCAGAGACGGCGGCTATTTCATCGATCAATTGCTCAGACTGAGCTCGCTCTATTAAGCTTGATATAAAATCAGGTGCCCAACCTTGCATCAGATGCGGACGAAAGTTTGGATGACTCGCTGAAATATTACCGCTAGGATCTCGAGCTTGAGCAATTCCGCTAGCCAACATCTGCGAATTATCAGGTTCTACAGCAACGATCTTGGTTGTCTTATCCGCTTGTTTTAACCTTCGAGAAATCCCTAATAACGTGCCACCGGTGCCGAAGCCGGATACAAAGTAGTCTATTTTCTCTCCTGCAAAATCAGCCAAAATTTCAGCGGCTGTGGTGCGTGTATGGACATCAGGATTAGCGTCGTTGTCAAACTGTCGGCAAAGGAAGTAGCCATGTAATTCTGCAAGTTCAATGGCTTTTTTGAGCATACCGGAGCCTTTTTCAGAGGCTGGCGTTAATACCACCCTGGCGCCTAAAAAACGCATAAGCTTGCGTCGTTCAACACTACTACTTTCGCTCATTGTAATGACCAAGGGGTAGCCTTTTTGCGCACAAACCATGGCCAAACCAATACCAGTATTACCGCTCGTGGATTCAATTACGGTTTGTCCTGGACGCAATGTACCTGTTTGTTCTGCCTTCTCTATGATAGCAAGCGCCATTCTGTCTTTAACCGAGCCCATCGGATTAAATGATTCGACTTTGCAATATACATTGACGCCTTCAGGTGCCAGTTTCTGAAGTTTTATAATTGGTGTATTGCCAATGGTATCTAACACCGTTTCGTAACGAGCCATCTTGCTCTCCTTGATTAGTTGGCCAGATAACTGGCTAAGTGATTAGTAATATCACGAGCGTCGTCTTCGACCCCCATGATGTAACTGGACTTACGACGCCGCATTAGCGGCAGGCCCATAAAGTAAAGTCCGGGTTCTGGCGCAACACCTCCGTCGTGTTTCACTTGGCCCTTATGATCAAACACTGGCAACTCTAGCCAAGGGAGATCCGGTCGGTAACCGGTTGCCCAGATCACAGTATTAATTGCATTGCGCGCAAAACAAAGTGTTGTTGCTGGTGAATCACTGATTCGAGTATCAGCGAATGTCTCGGCTGGCGGTGCCTTACCTTGTAGCTTGGCATCGATATAGTCATCAATGCTGCCCAACAAACGCCGCATCTTGAGGTCAGCCAACATGCAGACATTTTTCAAAGAACCCGAAAACTGCGCAACCCCATTATTAATACCCATCAGTCGCCCGGTTAGCTGCACGTCAATATCGGTTAAGCTATTAAGGTCGAGTATTGCTTTGTGTGCATTACCCACTAGTTGTGGTGAAGGGATGTTACGACCACGGGCGATATCGTCAATCTCATTGTAGCGTTGATCATAAATACCCGTGAGCGAGAGCCATTCAGTGATATCTCGACCACGGTAATTTCGTGGCATGCGCACATGCTCACCCACGGCAAGGGTGACGTCTCGTCCAGCTCGTTTGAGTTCGTCAGCAAATTGTAACCCAGTGGCGGATGCTCCAACCACTAGTACTCTACCCTCTTGAATCTGCGCTGGAGAACGATATTCCAAAGGAGTAAGTTGTGTAACGGATGCAGGAAACTCTCTTGAAATAGCAGGTACTTTGGGTCGAGCACAAGCGCCAGATGCCACTATTACTGCTCGCGCTTGCCAATCTCCTTTAGTGGAAGAGATAGAATACAACTCGCCATCCTTACGTACCTTAGTGACTTTAGTATTAGTCAACAAAGGTGTCTGTGAATGCTGTGCAAAACCTTCAAGAAACGCGACCAATTCTGCGGCCTTCATGAAGCCATGGGGGTCGCTTCCCTTATAAGCAAACTCCGGTAAGCGCGTCTGCTGATTTGTGGTCAATAGCCGAAGAGAGTCCCATTTTCGGTCCCGCCAAGCTTGCGCTACGTCACCCCGTTCCATCACGAGGTGACGCAAACCTTGCTTACTCAGTAGGTGGCTCACCGCTAACCCAGAATGACCAGCACCTATAACACAAACGTCTAGTATGCTGGAATGTTGAGCTGCGATGTTTTCGACTTGGTTCACGAGTTAACTAGAACGTGTACGTTAGTTGGGTTGGTGATTGTATCGAACACGGCTGAACGCTTTTGTGATTGAGCGACTAACGCTGCAATCTCATCTTCTGAGGCATCAGCATCAATGGTGTATTTCACCGTGATACTGCTGAATCCGTTGCGAATATCAGAATCGACTCCCAGAATACCTTGTAAATTTATCGGCGCTTCGATAGCGGCGGTTACTGAGTGAAGTTGGATTTTTCTGTGTTCAGCGACGGTAGCAATACCCGCGGTTAGACAACCGGCAAGACCAACCAATACCATTTCTGTAGGTGTTGAACCGATGTCTTCAGACGCGAAGATTTCAGGATGATCGGTGTCATATGAAAAGACTTGACGGTGACTTTGCTCTTGGCCAAGACCAAAAAATTTTTGCACACTAGTCTGAGTATGTGTCCCTTTTTTCCAGGTGCTCTGTGCACGCCAAACAAACTGTGCTGCTTCTGGTGCCGCCGTAAAAGCTTCGCGTGCTCCAAGTAATGCTTCTACATTTACGCCGTTGGTAAAATCGACCGTTACGTTATTCATGATGTTTTCCTATTCATATTGAGGATGACGACAGAATTGTCGCTGTTCGATGTACATCATTGCGGAATGACTGATAAATGTCGTGACGAATGGTTGACGATTTCATGACGATTATTTGACTATTTATAAATATCAATTAAATCAATACATTAAGCTGCTTTTTATTTTTAATAAGGAGGTTTATTGATAAAAAGGTAACTAATGCCAGCAGCATTTTTTAGTTGATTTGGCTTAATCATCGCTGCAAATCAACAACTAACATAGTCTGATTGCATTAACTCTCGCCAATGAGAGAACCACTAATATTCATGAAATAATCAAGCTTTTATCAAGTCTCAATGCTCATTTCCGCTTAATCTGCCCTCTGGTTTGACCTTGTCCAGACTTCAAACTAGAGCCACAAACGGCGCCATTACAAAAGATTGAGATGTAAGCCGTTATGATTAACGAGCAAAGAGTGAGAGCTATCAAAATGAATCCAGACCAAATTAAATTAGTACAAGAGAGTTTTAAAAAAGTTGTTCCTATTGCCTCAGAAGCCGCGGAATTGTTTTATGGAAGATTATTTACCATAAGCCCTGACCTAAAGCCTCTTTTCACGGGAGACATCAAAGTGCAAGGCACTAAATTAATGAAGATGTTGAGTGTTGTTGTGAGTGGTCTGTCTAACCTTGATACACTCTTACCAACGGTAAAAGCATTAGGCAAACGCCATGTTGACTATGGCGTGACTGCAGATATGTACGGCGCAGTTGGCGAGTCACTTTTATGGACGCTAGAACAAGGATTAAGTGAGGCATTTACACCTGATGTTAAAGAAGCGTGGACAGCTGCATACCTCACCCTGCAAACAGTGATGTGTGATGCGGCCTATTCAGAATCCATTTAACGAGATTGTTTTTAACTAGAACGAGCCCAATTTCGTTCAAAGATAGAGCATAATTTTTAAAGTCTGTATGAAATGATCGCGTTTTCTTCAAGTTTCAATATTTATTTAGTCCTAAGCTTAGCTTCTGAAACGTTCACAGCCCGTATCTTTTTTGGATATCTTGCTGAAGCAAGTCGAAATTTACACAATAGAGAACACTAATTATGTACACCACTGAAGAGTTTGCCGAACAGGTAATAACTGATGTAAGCGCCACCCTTTCTGGCGTAATGACCAGCATAGGTAATAAGTTGGGGCTCTATAAGGCAATGGCGTTTGCCGGGCCGTTAACGTCCACTGAACTGTCACAAAAACTAGGATTAGCAGAGCGTTATGTTCGAGAATGGTTAAACAATCAGGTCGCTGGAAAATACCTGACATACGATAAAAACAATCAATCTTATGAGTTGCCTGATGCTCATGTACCCGTATTAGTTGACCAGGAGAGTCCTGTATTTCTTCTGCCCGCACTCGAGGTTGCGGCTTCACTTTGGCACGATGAGGAAATGCTGATAAAAGTGTTCCAGACTGGAAAAGGTATCACATGGGGAGCGCATAACCACAAATTATTTTGTGGCAGTGAAGCGCTTTTTAGACCCGGATATAAATCGTTTTTAGTTAATGACTGGATAGCCGCTATGGACGGAGTAAGCAAACAGTTAGAGCAAGGAGCATTGGTCGCAGATATTGGTTGTGGTCATGGTGCGTCAACCATAGTGATGGCAAACGCGTTTCCTAAGTCAAAATTTTATGGCTTTGATAACCACGCTGAATCGATAAAGACGGCTTTAGTTAGAATCGCTAGTGAGCCCGCAAAATCCAATACTGTATTTGAAATTATTGATGCGAAATCTTACCCAACAATAGGGTTTGACTTGATTTGTTTCATGGACTGCTTACACGATATGGGGGATCCTGTGGGTGCGGCCAAACATGCACTTAAAGCGCTGAAACCCGGCGCCAGTTTATTGCTGGTTGAGCCCGCAGCCGGCAATAATGTGGAAGATAATATAAATCCTATCAGCAGGTTATATTATGCAGCGTCCACAGCTGTTTGCACGCCATGTTCGCTCTCACAAGATGTTGGTATTGCCCTTGGAGCTCAAGCCGGTCAATGGCAATTGTCAAAAGTTTTAGAAGAAGCCGGTTTCGTTGATATAACCAAAATCGCAGAAACGCCTTTCAATATCGTCATTCAAGCTAAACGCCCATGAGCCGAATAAAAGGAAGCAGCAAAATAAGTGCACGTTATAAACCGATATTTGCGTTGTATGGGACTGCCAGATGTGGACAACCTGCTCAAAATGTTGCTCATTCCAATTTCGTCAAAGGTGCTATCAGTTCTGCTGAAAATGTTGAGCTTAAGTGTTGATTTACTTAGATTTGTTATAGATTATGAGCTTTCAGAGCTAAGGTGATTTTGTCTCGCATTGCCCCTGGATTAAAAGGCAAGGCTCTGAAAAAGTAATCTGAGGTCAAATTCGGGTTTCTTTTTTTCGCTCTTGCGGCCCAACTTGCAGCCTCTTCTTTATATCCAGCGAGTGAGCTACCAATACATGCCATAACGTCCATCATCATCAGTGCACCGGGTTGTCGCGCGGCTTTATTGGTCCAAATACGGGCTGACTCGTAATCGCCAGCAGCAATGTATGACCAAGCTCGCACCCCATAAAAACCATATAAAAGCGGGTCGAGTGGACTGAGTTCAATTGCCGAAGAGGCATCTTGGTGGCCTGTACTAGCACTATCATCGTTCGACATAAGCGATGCTAATCCATGGGCATAATATGCTTGTGCAAAATTTGGATTAACGGCTAACGAACGCTCTAACCAAGACAAACTATCTTCAGGCGAGCCTATTAACCAATAACATCGTCCCATAGCAAAATTCGCAAATGCATCTAGGGGATCCAGTTCAATACTTCGCTCGGCACTTCTTTTGGCAGCAATTGCTGCCACAGCAATATCAATACCTGGATAGCGATTAAATGCATTCTGAAAATGGCAAAATGACAAACCAGCGTGTGCTCTGGCAAACGAAGGTTCTTTAACGATAGCGCTGCTAAACAAAGCCTCTGCTTTTTTGTTATCTAAAGCAGTAAATCGATATAGATGGGCCATGGCGAGATGATATGCAGACCAAGCATCAAGGTTTTCAGGGTCTTTTAGTTGTGCCCTTAAAGCTTCAGTAGATGAGATTTGCACTTCCAACATAGCGACTACTTGATTGACAATACTGGTTCTTAATTCGTGTATTTCATCTAGTTTACCTTGTAAACGTTCCATCCAAATCACATCGTTAGTTGCAATATTACTTAGCTCAACATTTAAAACTAATGTGTTGTTTGAACATTCCAAATAACCCATTAAACAGTATTTTGCACCAGTTTGAGAGACGATGTTTTCGTTCTTTGAGTCCGAACCAAATTGAAACGAGGTGGCTTGCGAAATGACTCTCATCCAGCGTAACCTTGATAACCCAAGAATAATGTCAATGACAAATCCACTTGGCAGTATTGCGTGTGATTCTAAAAATTGATTGCTGGTAAAAGGCAATACAATGATTGATGGCTTTGTATCTTGATTTTCGAGGGGGGGTATCTCTTGCTGATGCGGCAGCGGAGAATTAGATAGGGTTTCTAAAGCATTATCTGTGGAGACTTTAGCTATAAATCGAAATCCTCTTCCATGGATAGTTTTAATATATTTCTGATCATTACCATTATCTCCTAAGGCCTTACGTGCAACCTTTATTCTGCTGGAGACAACAGTGTCTGACATCGGCCGACCATTCCAAATTAAATCAATCAGTTGATCTTTACTTAGCACCACATCACGATTTTCAATCAAGGTCTTGAGCAATCTAAATACTTGCGGTTCAGTTGCAACGAGTTCCTGATTTTTGCGCAACTCTAAGGTGTTGGTATCAAGTAAATAGTCGTCAAATATATATTTCATTCATCAAACTCGGTTCAAAATCCACATCAATGTTTTAAATCAGATAAATTTAAACGTCGGTTTTATAGTACATAACCTGCTTAGACTATCTGCAATGAACGATAAATCCAACCACTAATGGAGGGCGTTCTTTTTTCACAATCGAGAGGTTGTTCAGGCTTAAAGCTCGTTTATAGAACGTTTGTAACGCCACCATTTTTTATAGCACTTTGCAAAAAGCCACTTCTTCAGTGTTATCGATATGCTGCATAAACTCATGATTGACCATAGCTGGCTGCTGCATTGGGCCCATGTGACCCAAACCGCTAAGCGAACGTAACTGACAATCCGGGTATTGTTTAGCCAATAGCTGACATATTCGCTTTGCAATGCTGACCGTATGACTACCGTAAAAGAGATTCAACGGTCCTGCGTATGGCACAGATGTGTTGGGGTTTTCCAACTCAAACAGCGCG
Organism: Paraglaciecola hydrolytica; assembly: GCF_001565895.1. Classification (GTDB taxonomy): domain Bacteria; phylum Pseudomonadota; class Gammaproteobacteria; order Enterobacterales; family Alteromonadaceae; genus Paraglaciecola; species Paraglaciecola hydrolytica. Next base: position 97,526 of record NZ_LSNE01000001.1, on the reverse strand, counting down.
TCATTAAAATCCTGACTAGCAACTTTGGCAAAACCCGCCAAGTGTTGTTGCGTTTTAGTTTCCATGTTCCGCCATTGCTGTGGTCCCATCCAAAAGCTAATAAAATGCGCCATCGCGTCAAGGGGGCTGGAATGACTAACCCGTTTGGCCAACAATTTAACTGCCTCAATATGCTCAATATCTGCATCTTGTCCGCTGTTGGCTAATACCGTTATCACCGTCGGTTCATAAATACTGACGCTGATAAATTTATCAGGTAGATTTTCAGCCAATCTTAGCGCCATCGCACCGCCAAAAGAATGGGCCACTAAGTGCATGGGCTCGGCGATGCTGTGCACCAGCTCAATGAGCGGAGCAATACGCTGGTTTAAACCCACCCCCACTGTTATTGGCGTTTGACCATAACCCGGCAAATTGGGGCAATACACCTTACGCTTGTCAGCGTTGCTTTGCGCTAAGGCCTGCCATTGAGCGCCACTGCTGGCGGTACCGTGTAAGGCCAGTATTGGCGCAAGTGTGTGTTGGTCATCAATTACGGGGGATTTCATGGCTTTCTATTCCTGTTAAAAAGGCTGCTGAATTAAGCGGCGCTGAGCTTGGTAGTAATGACTTGGTTGGAGCAACAGCTGTTCCAGACTCATTACTACGCGGAGCGCGATTAGCGAAAAAGTAGTAAAACAAAGGCGTTAATAACAAACCAAACAAGGTTACACCTATCATCCCGGAAAATACCGCAACCCCCATGGCCTGACGCATTTCCGCGCCAGCACCGCTGGAAAATACCATGGGTACTACACCCATAATAAAAGCGATAGAGGTCATTAATATCGGACGCAGTCTGAGCCGTGTGGCTGCTTGAATGGCTTGCAAACAAGAGTAACCCTGATCTTGCTGTTCTTTGGCAAATTCGATCATCAGTATGGCGTTTTTGGTCGCCAGCCCCACCAGCACAATTAAACCAATTTGAGTAAAAATATTGTTAGTGCCACCATGCAGCCACACCCCACTTAAAGCTGACAACAGGGTCATGGGAATAATTAAGATTATTGCTAATGGCAAACTCAGGCTTTCGTACTGAGCTGCTAACACTAAAAACACCAAAATGATAACGATGGGGTACAACAGCATTCCTGCGTTCCCTACCAATTTTTGTTGATAACTTAGCTCCGTCCACTCGTATGTCATGCCATTGGGTAAGGTCTCAGCCAAGATCCGTTCCAACGCAGCTTCGGCTTCACCGCTGCTATAACCCTCGGCTGGAGCGCCGTTTAATTCAGCAGTAGTAAATCCGTTATAGCGCATGACACGATCAGGTCCTGAGCTATGTGAGACCTGAATAAAGGCACCCAAAGGGATCATCTGTTGTTGCTGATTACGTACTTTCAATTGTTTGATGTGTTCTGGCGTTTGGCGAAACTGTTCATCTGCTTGCAAATTGACTTGATAGGTACGCCCAAAAAGATTGAAGTCATTGACATACACTGTGCCCATGTAAGCTTGCAAAGTTTGAAACAGTTCATCTAAAGAAATTCCCAGTTGCTTGGCTTTAACACGGTCAATGTCCACATCGATTTGCGGTACATTGACTTCATAGCCTGAAAACAAGCCTGCGAGCTCCGGCGCCTCTGCGGCTTTTTGCATGACCTCGCTGGTTACGCGAAATAATGCATCATATCCATAATTGGCGCGGTCTTGCAGTTGTAAACGGAACCCGCCAATGGAGCCCAAACCCTGTACTGGTGGCGGCGAAAATATCGCGATAAAGCCTTCATCAATAGCAGCAAATTTTTCGTTTAAAGCGGCAGCAATGGCACTGGCTGACAAGTTGGGATCTTGTCGTAAGTCAAAGTCATCTAGGGTGGTAAAAACAATGCCACTATTTGCGCTGGAAACAAAGCCATTAATGCTGACGCCCGGAAAGGCCACAGCATGTTTTACACCCGGTTGTTCCATCGCGATACGCGACATTTCGCGGCACACTTCTTCGGTACGTTCCAGTGAACTGCCATTGGGTAACTGGGTAAAACCAACCAAATATTGTTTGTCTTGAGCAGGTACATAATCGGTCGGCGTTACACTAAATTGCCAGCCTGTCAGGACTAACAGCGCCAAATAGACCACAGCAACAATACCGCCAAAACGAATGATTTTTTTAACTAATTGGCTATAACCTTCAGTCAGGCGCATAAAAAACTGATTAAAAGGCGCAAATATCCAGCGGCCAAATAGCGTGTCCATGCCGCGGGTTAAAGCATCTTTAGGGGCGTGATGATCTTTTAATAACAGTGCTGCCAGCGCCGGACTTAAGGTCAACGAATTCAGGGCTGAAATAAAGGTTGAAATGGTAATGGTTAAGGCAAATTGTTTGTAAAATTGCCCGGTCAGGCCACTCATAAATGCGGTGGGAATAAACACTGCCGCCAATACCAGCGTTGTCGCGACAATCGGCCCGGTAACTTCTTGCATGGCTTTGCGCGTCGCGGCAACCGGGCTTAAGCCAGTGGCGATATTACGTTCAACGTTTTCTACCACCACGATGGCATCATCTACTACTATACCAATCGCCAACACTAAGCCAAAAAGCGACAAGGCATTGAGTGAAAAACCCATCAGGTGCATAAAGACAAAAGTACCAATCAATGAAATTGGCACGGCTACCAGCGGGATAATAGAGGCGCGCCAAGTTTGTAAAAATAGTACAACCACAATGACGACTAACAGCAGGGCTTCGGCCAATGTTTTTAACACTGCATTGATAGACCCTTTAACAAAAATGGTGGTGTCGTAAACGATGTCGTAACTGAGGCCCTCTGGAAAATTCTTGGCGAGTTCAGCCATTTTAGCCCTGACGTCAGCTGAAATTTGCATGGCATTGGAGCCTGATGCCTGAAATAAAGGCATCGCTACGGCCGATTTATTATCCAGCATTGCGCGCTGAGCATAACTCGAAGCACCTAGCTCTACTCGAGCAATATCTTTCAAACGGACGAGCTGCCCCTGCTCACCTACGTGTACGATAATGTTTTCAAATTCAGTGATCGAACTCAGGCGACCTTGCAAATTGATCAACAATTGAAAGTCAGCCTGTCCACTGGGCTGCACACCTAAACTGCCTGCTGCCGCTTGTTGATTCTGTTCACGAATGGCGGCTATCACCTGACCTGGTGACAAACCTAATGCGGCTACTTTGTTGGGGTCAAGCCATACCCGCATGCTGAATTCGCCCGCGCCAGATAAGATGACCGAGCCAACACCTTCAATCCGTGTTAGTTCGTCTTTTACATTGAGAGCAGCATAGTTAGATAAATACAGCATGTCGTACTGATCATTTGGCGAAGTTAGATGCACCACCATCATTAGGGTAGGCGCTGATTTTTCAGTGACCACACCTAAACGTTGCACATCTAGAGGTAAACGTGGTTTAGCGCGATCGACCCGACTTTGAACTTCAGTTTGCGCTTGATTAACGTCGGTGCCCACCGCAAAGGTGATAGTAAGTGACATTTGCCCATCGGAAGTGGCCTGTGAATACATGTACAACATGTTATCCACACCGTTAATAGCCTGCTCAAGTGGTGCAGCTACCGTTTCCGCAATAATTTTAGGGTTGGCACCTGGATAGTAGGCACTCACCACCACAGTAGGCGGCACCACTTCGGGATACTCAGTTATTGGTAGTTGCCACAGCGCTAAACTGCCAGCCACCACAAAGAACAGTGAAATAACCGCTGAAAAAATCGGGCGATGAATAAAGTATTGCGAAAACATAACAGACTCCTAGCCCCGATTGGGCTGGCGGTTGATTTGCGCTGTGAGCGCAACACTACTTTGCTCAACACGTTTTTGCTCATGGCGGATTAAGCTGAGCGTTTCAATGCTTGCCATATCGACTATTTTTGGAGAAATGTGCATGTTGGCGCGCACGCGTTGCAAACCATTAACGACAATTTGCTCATTGGCGTTTAAACCTTGTTTGACAATACGTAATCCATTGATTTGTTCACCCAACTTTACGGCGCGATATTCAAGCACATCGTTGTTGGCAACCAGCACAAACTTGTTATTCAAATCGGTGCCTATCGCTTTTTCGTCAATTAATATGCCCTGATAAGCGTCACTGCCGTGCAATTTAATATGAGCGTATAGACCAGGAATTAGAATATGTTCGCTATTATCAAAACTGGCGCGCAAGCGAATGGTACCAGTCGTTTTATTTACCCGATTATCGACAAAATCTATGTGCCCTAAAAAGGTAGGTTGTTCAGCGTTAGCTAGAGAGAGGTAAACCGGATGAGTCTGTCCATAAGAATCACTCGCCCATTGGTTGGCGCCGACTTGCTGGCTATATTTGAGGTAACTTTGCTCATCGACCTCAAAATACGCATACATTTTATCTAAGGACACCAAATGGGTCAGTTGACTTTCTCCGGCTATGACATAGTTGCCTGCAGTAATTAAGGCATAGGACACCCGTCCGCTAATGGGTGCGGTGATGCTGGTATATGACAGGTCTAATTGAGCTTTATGTAAGGCCGCAGTGGCTGACCTAACCATTGCTCCGGCTTGTTCCTGAGCAGCCTTACGATTATCGAGCAACTCCGCCGAAATGGCTTGTTTGCTAGACAACTGTTCCGCTCTTTGAAAGTTGTTGCGTGCTAAACGTGCAGCGGTTTGTGCACTGCGCAACTCAGCACGTAAACGAGCGACTTCGGCATTAAAGGGCGCAGGATCAAGCTGGATCAACAACTCACCCTGTTCAACAAAAGTCCCTTCTTTAAAATGCACTTGCTGAATATAACCAGACACTCTTGGCATCAGCACCACGGTATCGGCCGCTTGTAATCGCCCAGTAAATTCATCCCATTCACTAATGCGCTCACTGACTACTGCAGCGACTTCAACCGTCGGCGCCTCTGATGCTTTAGCGCCTTGTGCTGAGGAGATACTATCATTACTGCTTTCTTGCTTCGTACAAGCCAAGAGCGCAAAAGCAGCACAACTGACTATAACGAAATCTCTAATATTGATAGACATGTGACTGCCCCTTAATTGACGATAAGGCGTTTAAGGAGCATGCGACTTTTTTACCAGCCTTGTTGCGCAATCTTCTGCTCACCAGTCCCAGTAATCCCAGACCAAAGATAATTGAAGATGAAGGCTCTGGCACATCGACAGCGCGAAATGCAATTTCGCCAATAGAACAAATATCGTAACTTCCCTTTAATGCTCGGCAACCTGAAATATCTAGGCGCACGTATTGTACATTTGCGGTTTCAAAGCCGAACACTTCAGGCAAGTAGCGGTAGTCTGCGTAAGGTAAGTTTTCGTCAAAATAATTATCTGTTGGTAACAAACCATCAGCCAAGCTGAAAAAGTTATCACCATCAATCGACCCCAAAAGATTAAAGGTCGCAATGCCAGCAGACTCCTCATTCCACAATGCTAAAGCATTCATCCCTACTATTCGCCCTAGGTCATATGTAACGCTGGTAGCAGTGTGAGCACTAAACCATTCATTGTTGTTGTAATCGCTGGTGTGAAAAGGGTTAGAGGCGATATAACTATCAAAATCCGTAATATTATCTTGATAGTTACTGTATAAACCCGCTTGGTTATAAGTGTTGGTGATATCATTGTCTACATCCACATAGCCTGGTCCGGCGTTGATAGTGGCACCAATTGCGCTGATAATTGGGCCTGCATAAACTGGAGTTGCAGTAACCACCGTTAAAAATATCGTTATACAAGTTGGTATAAATTTGTTGCTGTACATAGTGTTTTTACCTTATTCCATAGTATCGGGTTGCTGTGTTATCAGTCCGCCATAAGCTCTATTAGTTTTTCTTGCTGTTTGATGTTTAAGGTTTGTTGCACAATCTTGTTCAACTTATCTAGCCTTTTGTTCAACACTGCAATTTGTATCCGAAATTCCATGATTGACATTTCTGTCGACATTGTTTCGGTCAACTCCTCTGCCGGCCATTTATAGGTATTAGGATGTTGTAAATTAAAAGCATGATGAGAATTCATGTAAAACTCCTTAAAAGTAATATTTTTACCAATAATATGGTTATTAATAAGTAGTGATAGCTAGGGTTTATCGTTAATTTATCTAGCACAAAGCAACTTTTCTCTTGTGTTAAATTGCAAACAAAGCGTAATCAAATGACCCTGCACAAGCTTGAAGGAAGCGTGATCATTTGCTGATTTTTTTTATAATTTGAGCCTACTAAAGTGCTGTCTTTATTATCTCGAACACATTGCTCGGCTTTGCTCATTTCGCTACATCCTCGCTAAGCAACTTGCTGCCTAGTATCACTGGGGCGTTGCCAGGTATAAGGCTTAAAAGCGTCGTCAAGTTCAACGCTAAGTGAATTACTGACATAGTTAGTAAACGTTTTAACGCAAATGCCCATCACCAACTCCAAGAACTGCGCTTTACTAAAGCCTGCATTAAAGAAGTGCTTGATCAACTCGCTAGACACCCTTCCCTTGCCTTGAATCAGTTGGCGCACGGTATTGGCCAACACGTTAAAGCTTTCAATTTCGGTGGGTTGTTGGTCACGCATGTCTTTAATGATTTTGTTAGAGATATCCAGATTTTGAGAAAATGCCGTGTGGCCAGCGACACAATAAACACACTCGTTTGTGGTGCTGGTGGCAAGTAAAATAATCTGCTGCTCTTGGGCACTAAAAGACGAGGCGTTAAACGCACTATTTAAGGCAACTAAGCCTTGAAGCGCGCATTCTGACTCCGCTACAAGGGCAAAAATATTCGGAATAAATCCAACATTATCTTGAATATTGGACAATATAGAGGCAGCGACATCTGATGCTGTTTCTGGCGTGTGATAATCAAAGTTAGTCATTTTCATCTCTTCTAAACAGTTTTTAGATTGAGTAATGATTATGAATGGCAAGACTGCTCGACTATGCTTCATTAAATGAAGCATCTAACTTCATTTTATGAAGAATCAAACTTTATAAAATGAAGTTAAGATAGAATTAGGCTTTCAGTTAAGGAAAAAACAATGGAATTTGGACAATTTTGCCCTATAGCCAAAAGTGCCGAAATTATTGGTGAAAAATGGACAATGCTGATTATTCGCGAATTGTTAATGGGCAGTACGCGCTTTAGTGAATTGCAACGAGGACTCAGTTTAATTTCACCTGCACTACTGACTAAACGTCTACAAATGCTGGCTGACTATGGGTTACTGGTGAAAAAGAAAATTGTGGGGCAAAAAGGTTATGAGTATTTTCCAACAAACTCAGCCAAAGAATTGCTGCCAATATTTATCGACATAGGTAATTGGGGTATGCGCTGGACCCGCCAATATCTGACCAGTAATGATTTTGATCCAGACTTTTTAATGCTTTATTTAAAACGTAGTATCCAGACCGAAAACCTACCGGGTAATGAGACCATCGTTAAATTTAACTTTACCGACATTGAGCAGCAGCCTAACTGGTGGATCATTGTTAATGGTCAAGTGGTTGATTTGTGTACTATTGATCCAGGGCGCGAAGTTGATGTGTATTTTACTTGCACCGTAAAATGCTTGTCAGATGTGTGGATGGGAGAAAGCACTTACCCAAAAGAGATCAATAATGGTTCGCTAAAAATTGTTGGTCGCAGTGAACTGACTAAAAACATTTCAAGTTGGTTACATAATTGTATGTTTGCAAAGCAAAAATCAACACTTTAATCGGCAAACTCATACGTGCTATTAACTCCTAAATCTAAACACTCACATTCACATTCATTTTCCCATAAGCACAAAAAAAACGACAGAAATCGGTTTATAGTTTTCTTATAAAGATTGGTACCACAAGATTGCAGGTGCATATCTTGAACAACACGCAGGGTTGATCCGAAGGACGAAAAACAAGGACGTTTTGAGTAATGGGGAAAACTAAAATCTTTAGATGCTCCGCATCTTATTGTTTTTTAGCTCAGCATGAATGGTGGGATTGGGTGCTGATCATCAGGTGTGAGGTCCGTTTCTTTAGGAACGGAGTTCCGTCGGATTGAGCAAGCAGACAGGGATGTCTGGTTTGGGTGCCGATCATCATGGATGATGAGATGGACACCTCAAGTTGAATCGGCGTCACAATGCGCCATTATTGAAGTGTTAACTCTCAATAAGCTTACAAGAGGTGCCCAAGATGAACGTTACCCTAATCGGAATTGATTTAGCAAAAAGTATTTTTCAGGTCTGCGGTGTGAACCAAGCTGGAAAATCGGTCTTTAATCGCACAGTTAAACGCAAAGACTTACTGGCTTTTTTGATGAATTACCCAGATGCGACCATTGCTATGGAAGCCTGCTCCGGTTCAAATTACTGGGGCCGAGCCTTAGAGCACAGAGGCTTCAAGGTTTTACTTATCCCGCCAATTCATGTGAAGCCTTTTGTCAAAGGCAACAAGAATGATCGCAACGATGCCTTTGCCATTACTGAGGCCGCCAGACGTCCTAATATGCACTTTGTTAGACCTCGCACCGTTGAGCAAACCGACATGATGATGGTGCACAAACTCCGAAAACGCAGGGTGGATGCTCGAACCGCGTTGATGAATCAACTTCGCGGTCTGTTAAACGAATATGGCATTGTATTACGGGCCGGTAAAAGTCCCTTAAAAAATGCGTTAGATGACTTACAAGAAGATGCAGAAAATGGCCTTACCTGGTCAGCTAGGGAGCTTATTCGGGATATTCAGCAAGAGTGGAAATTACTGGATGACGTCATCGACAGTTTAGATAAACAGATTAAAACTCAGGCTCAAGCGAACCCCAATGCTAAACGGTTGATGACCATTCGTGGCGTGGCAGAAAAAACTGCCACAACAGTCATTGCCTTTGCAGGTGATGGTAAGGCTTACAAAAATGGCCGACACTTCTCAGCTAACTTAAGGTTGGTGCCAAAAGAGCATTCCAGTGGCGGTAAGCAGCAGCTCGGCGGTATCACTAAACGCGGTAATCCCTATTTACGCAATATGCTTATTCAAGGTGCTTGGAGTGTATTACGTAATGCGGATAAAAATAATGACAGACTCTCTTGCTGGGCTAGAAAAATAGTTGAACGTCGAGGTAAACATAAAGCAGTAGTCGCCATTGCCAACAAACTAGCCCGTATTATCTGGTCTGTGCTGTACCACCAGCGGGATTATCAAGCGGTTTAAAAACAAAAGAGTTCACACCACCAAGCAAGTAATTGAAATGAATTAACAGGTTAAACCGGCCTCTGCAAACGCTGATGAGCACACAGGAGTATGACTCCGTAGGGACGATAAGCAGCAGAGGTGCGGTTCTCATTTGGGCCAGAGGGATAGAATATCCCTCAAAATTAAAGGCCGGATATACGTAGGCAGCTTAATCCGTTAATACATGACAAATAAAATGCAAAAGAGGGTGGATATTTTTGAGGTGTACATATAAGTGTTAACTTCGAATTCTAAACATCCACATTCACTTTTTCACAGACACAAAAAAACCGACACAAGTCGGTTTAATGTTTGCTATAAAGATTGGTACCAGAGGCCGGACTCGAACCGGCACACTATCACTAGCGGCGGATTTTGAATCCGCTGCGTCTACCAATTTCGCCACTCTGGCATTGTTTATTAACTTTTCAGTTATAACGATGCAATCTTTACAAGCGTGCTCTTTTGGAAGAGTCGTTTACATCCCTGATTATCATTACAGATTACTCTGTTACGGGCTACCACTTCCTGTTGATAAGCCATTTGCCTGAGAGCTACAAAATAGCCAAAGATCACAAGCCAATCTACCAATTTATTCGTCACGTCCTGTGACTCACCTGCTTCGCAGGCCAGCTTGCAGCTGTTCAAATTTGTTCCCGACAAATTTGTCGCCAATGGCATTGTTTATTAACTTTTCAGTTGTTAACTATGCAATCTTTACAGGCATTGGTTTCTTAAATTGGCTAAGCGCTTTTTCAAGAGGAGCGCATTATAGCGAGGCGTACTGAGCTTGCAAGTATTTTGTTGCAAACTCAGTACGATACGCTTGTTTTTTGAGCGTCTTAAATACCTTTATTAGCCGCGATGCAGGCTTGGGTGATCTCATCCCATTGACCTGCCGCTACCCACTCAGGTTTCGATACCCAAGTACCACCGACTGCAAAGACATTAGGCAAAGCTAAATACGCGTCTTTGTTAGCAGGACTAATGCCACCAGTGGGGCAAAAGTTAATGTGTTTGAACAAAGACGAAATCGCTTTTAAAAATGCGATTCCACCGGATAGTTCAGCCGGGAAAAGCTTCATTTCAGTCACGCCATGTTCCATCACTTCGGCAATATCACGCATGTTTTGCACGCCTGGAATAAAAGGTACGCCAGATGATTTAAGGGCAAGCAACAATGAATCCGTTACTGTTGGAGTAACGATATAATCGGCACCCGCTTTGATGGCACTATCCAAAATAGTGGTGTTGTAAATCGTACCCGCACCGACCAACATTTTTGGAAAAGCACGTTTAATTTCAGTCACGGCTTGCAAAGAAGCATCGCTACGCAATACCACTTCGACGCTGTGCAAACCGGCTTTTTCCATCGCAGCTGCGATGTTAACACCATCTTCAACTGAATTGGTTTGGATAATAGGTAGTAGGGTTTGAGTACCCATTAATGATGATATTGACTGCATGTCATTCCTCTTAAAATATGCTGTCGGCATTACTTGTCAAACTGACGAATAATGTTGTTTAAGGTTTCTTTGGCGTCACCAAAAACCATGCGGCAGTTTGGTTTGAAAAACAGTGGGTTATCTACACCAGCAAAACCTGATGCCATGCCACGTTTTAATACAAAGACGTTTTTAGCTAAATCGGCGTTAATCACCGGCATACCGTAAATGGGGCTGCCTTTCATTTCACGCGCTGCAGGGTTAACCACATCGTTGGCTCCGATCACTATGGCCACGTCAAAGTTTTCGATGCGTTTATTGATCTCATCCATTTCAAATAACTGCTCGTAAGATACATCCGCTTCGGCCAACAATACGTTCATGTGACCGGGCATGCGTCCAGCAACGGGGTGAATGGCATAGGCCACTTCGGCGCCGTTGTTTTCAAGTAATAGTTGTAACTCTTTCATGGCGTGTTGGGCTTGTGCCACGGCCATACCATAACCGGGGATCACCACCACCGACTGAGCCGCTTCGAGTACGTAATAAGCATCATCAGCTGACAGGGCTTTAACTTCCCCTTCAATCACCATTTTTTCGTTACTGACTGACTGGAAGCCACTAAACAATACGTTGACCAATGAGCGGTTCATGGCTTTACACATGATTTGGGTAAGGATAATACCGCTGGCCCCTACTAACGAACCGGCCACTATCAACAAGTTGTTATGCAGTGCAAAACCGGCAGCACACGCAGCTAAGCCTGAATAGCTGTTTAGAAGCGAAATAACCACTGGCATGTCGGCACCACCGATGGGGATGACCAACATCACGCCAAACAATAGCGACAATGCGATAGCCAGATAGAGGTATTGGTTTTGCTCGGGAAACAGCACGAACATCACTCCGCTGGCGATAACAGCCAACACGACCAACAAGTTAACAATTGCTTGGCCCTTAAACATGATCGGGCGGCCGACTATGCGTTCGCTCAGTTTACCCCAGGCGACTAAACTACCTGAAAAAGTCACACCTCCAATCAACAAGGCTAGGTAGGTTACCACTAGGATAAACAGCGACATATTGGCTGGAGATGCCACAGTAGACCAAGCTACAAACAAGCTGGCTAAACCACCGATACCGTTCAGCAATGATACCATTTCTGGCATGGCGGTCATGGCGATCATTCTGGCGGCATAGATGCCCACCAGCGAACCGGCTATCATGGCAATAATGATCCACTGATAACTGACGATGTTTAAATCTAACAAGGTCACCACGATGGCCAATAACATTGCCAAAGACGATAAGGCATTACCCTTACGAGCAGTAGATGGATGGCCTAGCAACTTTAATCCAAAGATAAAAAGTGCTGCCGCGATAACATAAACAAAATTAATTAATAAGGCGTTATTCGCCGATAACTCTAACATACGGCCCCCTTATTGTTTTTTCTTGAACATGGCAAGCATGCGATCGGTAACCAGATAGCCGCCAACCACGTTGATCGTGGCTAAAAACACCGCAAAAGCACCTAAGTACATAGCGTAGTCACCTAGGGTTTCATCACCAGCCAGCACTAAAGCACCGACCACGGTAATGCCCGAAATCGCGTTAGCCCCCGACATTAAAGGAGTATGCAAAGTTGCCGGTACTTTTTGAATCAGCTCAAAGCCAACAAAAATCGACAACATTAAAATAAAGAGTAAATAAATCGCGTCCATCTTAGGCCTCCTGTGATGCAGTGTTGGTTTGCGCGTTGATTTGCAAAGTAGGTTCAGGCTTAATCAGCACGCCATTTTGTTGATAAAAATCGCTGATCATTTTATTCACCACACTACCTTGATGGCTGATTACACAGCCCGATAACACTTCATCCGACACATCTAAAACAAACTCATTGTTGTCTTTGTGCCAAAATTCGCTGATTAAACTGAAGAGGTTGCTGGCATACATTTGGCTGGCATGTAAGGCTACACCGTTGGCCCAAAAGCCTGTGCCAATCACGCTCACTCCATTTATCTCAACGGTTTGGCCAACCACTGAACCTTCAACATTACCGCCATTTTCGGCAGCCATATCCACGATCACACTACCGGCACGCATGCTGGCAATAGTGGCTTGGTCTATTAACTTTGGTGGTTTACGGCCAAAGAGTTGCGCGGTGGTGATTACAATATCTGAGTCCGCGATGCATTTAGCTTGTTCACGTTGCTGAATTTGCATTTGCTCCGGCGTTAGAGCTTGGGCGTAACCTTGCCCCGTTTCGCCAGTTTGACCCAAATCAATATCTAAAAACTTAGCGCCTAAGGAGCGAACTTGCTCTGCCACTACAGTACGAGTATCAAACGCCGTGACACTGGCACCTAAACGTTTAGCGGTAGCAATAGCCTGTAAACCTGCCACGCCTGCACCAATAATAAAGACCTTGGCAGGTTTAAGTGTACCGGCTGGTGTCATCATCATAGGGAATACCGCATCTAGGGTATTCGCTGCCTGCAATACCATCACGTAACCCGCTAAACTGGCTTGTGAGCTTAATGCATCCATTTTTTGACAACGACTGATACGCGGGATCATTTCCATACTAATACTAGAAATATTCCCACTGACTAGTTGTTGTATATAGGCCGATTCATTAAAGGGATCGAGGTAACTGACCAACAAAGAACCACTACTTAAATGCCTTAGATCTTTGGTTGGCAACTTATGCAAAGCTAAAATGATATTGGCTTGTTTGAGTAAACTTTGACGATCTACTGCCACTTCTGCGCCAGCTTCCACGTACTCAGCATCACTAATATGTAGATGTAGACCAAGGCCTTTTTCAATAACTACCTTTGCACCTAACAAGGTGTAAGCTTTTACATTAACTGGCAATAACGCACAGCGTTTTTCACCCGGTTTTATTTCCACCGGAAATCCAATAATAGGCATAATTTCCCCTAAACAATGATCCAAAGCGTCTTAACGACTATGCACTCATAGGCTGCAAACGGAAAATTCACAGTATTTATACAGGCTATAGAAGCCCGTAAAAAATATGAACTCGTCGTTTACTACCTAAATTAACTACTGCTTTGAAACTGAATATTGGTGCAAGGTGGGATCCACTGCTTATAGTTACCTTTACCAACTGAAGACTTAAAACTCAGTGAATAGGGTATAATTTTTAAACCACTACCCCAGCGCTCAGCTTCGATATTTTTGCCGGGGTGATGGCTTTTCTGCGTATTTATTGATGTATACCCCCTTCATCTTTGAAACTGCACGTTTGTTGGCTGCACTGATTCGCCTCAATCACTTAGAGAACTAAGCTCATGGGTCTCATTCTTTTGCCGCCGCCGTGCAACTCCAATGATAAGGGGTTAATTGGCGATTTATTAAAATCACTTTTGAACTTATAAAAATTTGTTTTAGCTTTGTAAATACTTACTTAGCCAGATGTTCAAATGCCAATATTTGTTGATCAATAAGCGCTTTAAAATTCTCATTTGGAATAATTGCTCCAGGGAACTGGATGACTAAACCTGCTGCACTGGCTGCCAGTTCAATGGCTTGCCCAATGTCGTAACCCGCTAATCGTGCCCCCAAATATACGCCATTAAATGAGTCACCAGCCGAGGTGGTATCTACTACCTTAGCGACTGGTTTAACAGCTTGGGTTAACTCAAAGTCACCAGCGCGACAAAACACGCTGTTTCCGCCATTTTTAATCACTAACTCTTTGATATTAAAAGGCTCGCAAAAAGCGACAATATCTTTTAACTCGTTTAATCCGTACAACACGGAAAAGTCTTCGATACCTGGCAATACCATAGAACTGGCGGTAAAGGCCAAGGCAAACTGTTGTCTGGCATCTTCCGCACTTTCCCATAAACGAGCACGATAATTAGGGTCAAAAGCGATAGTGACGCCAGCTTTTTGTACTTCGTTTAAAAACTGCCAAAACAAGGCACGATCTTCCCGTGCAAGTATAGCCAGTGAAATCCCTGAAAAGAAAAACACATCCGCTTTACACACTTGATTACGCACCTCTTCGTCAAGCAACTTCATGGCTTGACGAGCGGCTGAGTTTTCACGCCAGTATAAAAATGAGCGTTCACCCTGTGCATCGGTTTGTACTAGGTAAATTCCAGGATTATGCGACGTTGAATAACGCACTAAATCGCAGTTCAGACCTTCAGCTTTACAATTATCAACCAGCTGTTGGCTAAGAACATCCTGGCCTAAGGCCGTCATAAAACTCACTTGTTGCTGGGCAAACGCACGCTTTTGATAAACCGCAGTATTAAATACATCCCCCGCAAAAGAGCGATGCATAGTATTTGCTTCTGACTGGCGTAATTCGAGCATACACTCACCAAATAACACAACTTTTTGCATGATAAACCCTGGATAAAATGAACTTAAAAAGTCCGATAAATTTTTAATTAATTTTGTTCAGCTAAACGCTTATTTGTTGCTTTTTAAAGGCTCTATTTTAGGGATAAGCACCCACACGGCGAGCATTGCTATAACGGCTAATGAGGCGCCGATCACAAACGCCGGAGTATAGTTACCATCCGCGGTTAAAATAGGTACTAAAGCGGTTAAACCTAAAGCGCCTAATTTAGCGGCCATGCCAGAGAAACCAGACAGGGTACCTACGGCTTTTTTACCAAATAAGTCACTGGGCAGAGTTTGCACATTACCGATGGCGGTTTGGAAACCAAATAAAATAACTGCCATGATCATTACCGCAGTAGTCGGCCCACCAGGGTTTGCCATAGCTAACAACGCGGGTAACATAATCAAACAACCAAGAGTAATAGTTAACTTACGTGTTTTGTCTACATTCCAACCCGCTTTGATGCGGTTTTGCGCCAACAAACCACCAAACCACGCACCAAACATGGCTCCCACGTAAGGCACCCAGCCGTAGATACCAATGGCTTTAACATCCATGGCATAAACTTCGTTAAGATAAATTGGGATCCAGAAAACAAACAACCACCAGATGGGATCTATCGCCGCTGAAGCTAAAATCACCCCCCAACTTTGTTTACGCGACAGCAACTCAGCCGTTGAAGGGTTATATTCCTCTTCATCAGCGTTATTATTTGTATCAATAGCATCAGCACTTCTTTGGCCACTTAATATGTATTCACGCTCTTCTTCCGTGATCCAAGGATGAGACTTAGGCGGCGCTTTAACCAAGATAAGCCAAGGAATAAGCCACAATAAACCCACTAAACCAATTACTACAAACACCATTTTCCAGCTAAAAAATACCGTCAAATAAGCAATCAACGGAATCGCAATGATACCGCCAATCGCGGCACCCGAATTAAAGATACCTTGAGCTAAAGCGCGCTCTTTGCTGGGAAACCAATCTGCGTTGCTTTTAGCAGCACCAGGCCAGTTACCTGCTTCAGCAACACCTAAAACTGCTCGAAAAATACTAAAACTCAACATGCCTTGGGCAAACGCATGAGCTGCGGTAGCTAAAGACCAAACACCAATGGATAGAACAAAACCTAAACGTGTACCAATCCAGTCGAATATCTTGCCAAAAATAGCCTGACCAAAGGCATAGGATAAAATGAACACAATAGAGATATTGGCGTAGATTTGTTTACGTTCTAAGTCCGATTCGTTTGGAAATAATTCTTCGACAATATCAGGCCAAAGCACACTCAAAGCTGAACGATCGATGTAGTTAATAACGGTTGCGAGGGCAACCAAGGCCACTATCCACCAACGAAGATTTTTCATTTTCATTTTTATTACTCTTGTTTGCTTAACATCATTGTTAAGCCAAAAACGTTTTACTCACGTAATGGCAACAAACCTTATTGGGTCTTGTTGCCACTCATCGTCACGGTTGCACCACTTAAAGGAAAAAGTTGCTTGATAACAGGCTCAGGGCTGTTTTCAAATACGTTATTGGTGATAGTGGTAGTCGGCTCACCAACGGTATGCTCAAGAACCACCACTGCAGAATTAACAAACTGGTTTGCCTCAACTTTATTCACCTGAGTACCATGTAATAGCAAGCTAGCCTTGGCTTTGTTACGCTTGCCCATACTGCTGTCTGTGACTGTATTATGGCTAAAATCGACATGAGGGCCAAAAGTACTTTCATCGGTACCACCTCGGTAAACGTTGGCAATCGCCCCTTCGACCTTGCTAAATTCATTATTTCTGATGATCACGTATTCGGCGTTATAAATCCCCAGATCATCTTGCTCTTTATTCAAACGTAAGATATCACCAGTAATATTGGCAAAACGGCTATTAGTAATACTGATCAAATCAGCAAAACTGCGATAGCCTGCATCAAATACATGAAAAGAATGATTAATATTTTGATTAACAACCTGTAGTTGATCCAATTCCAAGGTGAAGTTTTGCAGCGTAGGTAGTTTGGTATTACGGATCAGTACATTGCCGGCAGAGTCAGGTGCGTCTTTACCATCAATAATCAAACCCTGCAGTTTTAAACTGCCACCGTCCTGTAACTCAAACATCAACGAACGGGTATTGTATAACGTGACTTGTCCTGGGTTGGTGGCTTGTAAACTTAATACCGTACTAACACTAAGCACCTTATCAAGAATATAAGTGCCATCAGCCAAGATAAGCTGATCACCACGCTGCGCCTTAGCAATAGCTTCAACCAATTGCTCGGAACTACTAACCGCTACTTTGCGACCCGCACTAAAATCCACGGTTAAACTGTTTTTAACATACCAAGTTGGGCCTACTTGAGCTTTGGTAATAGGTTGTAACGAGCGAGATGCACCTAATGCGGCGAGAGCTTTATCAGCGGGATACCATAAACCATTGTCAGCTTGTTCAAGCTTGGTATCGGTCAGTGTAAAACCAGAGCTAATCTCTTTAGCAGTGGCTTGTGAACTCACATTGTTACTAAAGGCGATACCACTGACATCATCTAATAGCTGAATGGGAGCATGATTATCTCGATTAATAACCAAATTAGCTTTGAACTGGCTATCTACCGGTGTCGCAGTACGCTCTTTATCACTACCCGCAGCTAAATTGATGTAGCTAAGGTCAAGCAAGGTATTGTTTTCGATCAGCGCATTTTTAACTTGATGATAACGATTAATAGTAGAGTTGGGCACACCATTCATTACCACAAAACCAGCACCAAAACGTGTACCAGTCAAACCTGACAGATAGTTATTGCGGATGGTTTGCTCACCATTAATCACTCGGATACCACCAGTGTGATCCACACCATTACCAAAAAATACGTTATTTTCTACTAAATTGCCGTTGCCATGGCGTAAGGTAAGCGTGCCACGAGATTCAAAAAATACGTTGTTACGAAAGGTATTACTGCCTGATTTATTCGAGATAATTTCTACTTCACCATTACAGCGATCAAAGTAGTTGTTTTCAACCACAGTAAAAGAATCACTAAGTGAATAATGGCTAGTACCAATGCGTAGGGTTTCACCACCATTTGAGCCAAGAATAGGACGAGGACCAAAATAGTTGTGATCAATTTGATGATGATTCTGTTGACTAGCTTCGCTGTTTAGACGCACCGCCATAGTCACACCGGAAGTACTTTTTCCCTCAATATGATTGTGGTCAAAACGATTATGGCGACCATACATTGCTACCCAATATTCGGACAAAAACTTATCAGGATTATTAAAATGATCGATAACAACTTCCGTCACTCGGCTATGATTGGCCACGTTTGTTGAATTTTGCTGAAAGGAAACCACTTCGCCAGTAGGGCTATATCCATTTTTAAATACTAAACCTGATACAACAAGATATTCACCGGCTAAACGCAAATTGGATTTGCCAGACAGGATAACTTGACCCTTATTTTTCGCAGTTAATTCTATAGGTTTATCGGCTGTGCCTTTTGCGGCAAACAATATTTCAAAATCCTGCCACACACCGTTGGCCAATACGATTTTATCACCGGGCTGCAAACGTTTAGCCGCTCGATTATATTCATCTGGTGTTTTTACTAAGTACTGTTTAGCTAAGGCCAGATTGCTTATAAGCAACGACACTACTAGCAAAAAAACCCAAACTACCTTTTTATACATTTGATTTAAAAACATTTTTTAAAACCTGCTGAAGACAGACAAAGGGATTAGTGACTGAGCTCTTAATAATCCCCATAATGACTGCTACTTACATTTACTGTGATTAAAATTTCGCTTAGCTGATCCCCATTAACTTTATAGTTAATAACATTGAGATTCTCGCTTGGCATTTGTGAAGACATGAATATGTAACCAATTTAATGCAATTATGTCAACCATTTATTAACATAAGCTATTACCAATAACAAATATTTTGGTATTACCAATAACTCCGTGTATTATAAATGTAAATAAAATGTTTATTGGCGGAATTTATATTAATTGGTTTTGCCAATTTGCACCAAGATTAGATATGATTAGCACTAATATTGGCACTCAAAAACTATGTATAAAGGTAATAAATAAAAATGAAAAACAAACGTATGTTTTGGAACATAGTGGAAAAAATTGAGACCCTCATTGACTCTGGCGCTTATCCACCAGGCAGCCGTTTACCTCCCGAGCGGGAGTTAGCCGAAACTTACTTGGTCAGCCGCCCTACTATTCGTGAAGCCATTATCGCTTTAGAAGTACGCCAACGGGTTGAAGTCAAAACCAGTTCAGGTGTTTATGTGCTGGAAATGAAGGGAGCTAAACAAGACAGCAGACCTTGTAGTGCATTTGAATTGACGCAAGCACGTGCCTTGGTTGAAGGCGAAGCTGCAGCCCTTGCCGCGGTTACTATTACCGAAGCTGAACTGGCAAAACTAAAACTAACCCTTGAAGCTATGCAAAAAGGTATCAATGCTGATCAAGCAGATCGCGAATTTCATATCATCATCTCCAATGCCACTCGTAATAACGCTGTGGTATTGGCCGTTGAGAATTTATGGAAATTACGGGATACCCGCGACGAAATTAAAAATGCTTATAAAAATGTATGCAGTCAAAGTGACAGTGACAGGTTAGATGAGCATACGCGTATTTATAATGCCCTAAAAAACAAAGACTCACAGGCAGCACGCAGTGCCATGCATCACCACTTCAACCGTTTAATTAATGCCTTGTTTGCCGTCAGTGAAGCTAAAGCCTTAGAAGAAGTGAAGCGTAAATCCAATGAAACTCGCGGCCTGTATTCACTTAACCATTTGGTAAACTAGACTGCGCTTTTATCGCTAGAAAATAAAAAGGGGCACTTTTCAGTGCCCCTACCGCAGGGTACGCGGGTTTTGGAAAACCTTAGGTTGAATTATCCGTTAACCTTAAAAGACGGCCTTACGAAAACAGCAAGCCACCGTTAATATCAATATTGTTACCCGTCATATAAGACGACTCATCCGAAGCCAAAAAGCCAACCAATTTAGCCACTTCTGCCGATTGACCTTCGCGTTTTAATGCTGTGGCACCAGCCACGTTTGCGCGGACCGTATCGTTGGTAAAGGTATCGTGAAAACCAGTGCTAATCATGCCAGGACATACACCGTTAACCCGAATGTTGGGGCCAAGCTCTTTAGCCAAACCACGAGTAAAAGTCATAATCGCCCCTTTAGATGTTGCATAAGCCACTGCGCCGCCACCGCCGCCATCACGACCTGCTTGTGAGGCCAAGGTCACAATGGTACTGCCCGCGGCCATATGTGGAATACAGGCCTTACTCATCATGAATAAAGACGTTAAATTCAAATCCATCACTTTATGCCAGTGTTCTAACGACATATCAGTAATTTTTATGCGCTCAATTAAGCCACCAGAAACATGTACTAAAGTATCTATTTGACCAAAGGTGTCTAAGGTCGCTTTTACACAAGCTTCAACACCTTCTTGCTTGGTTAAATCAGCTTGTAAGGCCATGGCCTTTACACCCATGGCTTCCATTTCTGCTACGGCACTTAAGGCGCTAGTAGAACTTGAGTGGTAAGTGATAACCACATTGGCGCCTCTACGGGCTAATTCCAAAGCACAAGCACGCCCGATATCACGTCCACCACCGGCGACAATCGCCACTTTTTTTGCCATTGACATTTATTCTCTCCGTAAAAGATAACTAAGGTTCTTAAATGACAAACTAATCTTTTAACAGCAAAGCCAAAAAGTGGAATGTCATGGTCAAAATAATGATTGGTGCTTGCCAATCAGGTAAAACTAACCAATAACCACTACACTTGTCAACCAATAATTCACATTTGGCCTTACCAAGATAGTGCTTATTACAATTAATTTACAACCAAACCAGCTAACCAATATCAAAGGTGTACTAAAATACATGGCAACTGGGTGGCCCGGGGACATGCAATAATTCATACAAACAAGGGCTTACTAGTCATAAGCTCATGAACGATCTCTACGCGCAGCAAACTGCTTAAATTCACTCATTATATTTTGCTTAAATGCTGATAAACTTGGCAAAAATATTCAAGAACAATGTCATGCAAACAACAATACAAAATTTTCAAAGAGCAGGTTTTTTCCGCCGTCTCGCGGCAATGGTCTATGATCTTCTGGTGGCCGTCGCTGTCGCTATGGTTGCGGCAATAGTCATGACAGTGGTTTTCACTCTACTGTATGAAAATGGTGTTTTAGATAAAGGTGGTTTAGAACATGTCAGTGATGTGATGCAACAATCTTTGTTATACCAAGTATCTATGCAGTTGTGGGTAGGCTTATGGGTGGCAGGCTTTTTTTTGTGGTTTTGGCGTAACGGCGGACAAACAATCGGTATGCGTGCTTGGCGATTGCGGATCTTTAGCACCACAACACAACCTTTTGGTTATGGCCGTGCTTTGTTACGTTTAATCTGCTCTTTGGGTGGCTTAGGTACACTACTAGTACTATTTGATATTAAACATAAACAGTCATTGCAAGACCGTTTAGCTGGTACTGAAGTGGTATATCTCACTAAAGAAGCCAATCATCATGTTGCCTGGAAGGATATTCAAGACTAATGCCGCTCAGTAGTGCTGAGCATCGGTACTGAGCTCAGCAACTAACTTCGCCGCTGTAATAGAAATATGGCAAAAAATGCAAACACCAGACTAGGCAACACAGCACCCAGAAAAGGCGGCAACTGATACACGCCACTTAAAGCGCCAAACACTTCGTTGCTAACAAAAAAACCAAAACCGGTTAATACCCCCAAGATTACCCTGGCGCCCATGGTTACACTGCGTAAGGGGCCAAAAATAAACGACAATGCCATTAACAACATAATGCCTACGGTCAGAGGTTGTAAAAGCTTACGCCACAAAGCCAGTTCGTACCGATCAGCGTCCTGACTGTTGTTTTCTAAATATTGAATATACTGATACAAACCTGTAATGGATAAGGCTTCAGGTTTAACTTTCACCACACTCAGCTTATCGGGTGTCAAAGTGGAGCTCCAACTATCTTTAGCCTTATGGACAACCGTGATTTGTTCGGGGCTATATTGGGTTTCTTCAACCTGATTTAACATCCAGGCCTCACCATCAAAAACACCTTGTTTGGCGTTGACTATTTGTTGCAGAGTCAACTTATCGTTAAAACGATAAACGGTGATATCTCGCAACGTATTTTTATCGATAACCTCACCAATGCTAACAAAATTTTCACCATCTTTGGCCCACACCAATCGTTCGGATGAAAACAAGCTACCGCCCGAAATGGCTTGTGTACGGATTTCTTTGGCCTTGGTTTCGGTAACAGGAGCAACCCATTCCCCTATCATCATCACAAAAACCACCATCAACAAGGCAGATTTCATTGCAGATACAATAATGTTCCAACGGCTTTGTCCTGAGGCTTGCATGACCACCAGTTCACTGTTGCTGGCCAGCATGCCCATGCCAACTAAACCACCTATTAAGGTTGCCATGGGGAAAAACTGCTCTAATTCACGAGGTAAACTGAGAAAAATATATACACCGGCAGCCGTCATGTCGTAACTGCCACGACCTACATATTTCATTTGTTCGATAAATTTAATCAATGCACTTAAGCCGACGAGTACCCCTAAGCTCATTGCGGTAGTAGAAAATAAAGTGCGTGCTATATACCAGTCAATTATCTTAAACACGGGCTCGCCCTCTCGCATTTGCTTTCAAGCTTGCCCGCAAACGCGCACCTAAGGGGCGCCCCTTAAGTAACAAGGCTGTGCCTATACTCAACAAAATACCATGTACCCACCACAAACCCACTTGTGGTGGAATATGCCCGTCTTCCAAAGCTTTACGCCCCGCCATCAACATTAAAAAATAACCAAGATACAATAACAATGCGGGAAACATTTTACCAAAACGCCCCTGCCGCGGATTAGCCGCACTTAAGGGCACGGCAATCAACACTAAAAAAGGTAAAGACAACGGTAAAGCAATGCGCCAGTGCAACTCAGCCAATGCATCAATGCCTTCTTCTTGCAGCAAACTAAGAGTGGGAATAGCCGTTAATTTACGTCTTTGTTGCTCAACTTCTTGTTCAGCAATCTGAATTTGATATTCAGCAAACTCAATGACCCGATAGTCCTGCTGACCTAGGGTGCCTTCGTATTGCAAACCGTCTTTAAGCACGAGTTTTTCGGCGCCATTGGCTTCTGCTTTTACCCCGCCGTTTTGCGCATAGACCACCCTGATATCTTGAGAATCCGAGTCTTTAGTGCGTTGAGCTAAAAAAATCTTACGAAGAGGGCTTTCACCGATATCAATGTCATGAACAAAGATCACAGCTTGTTGATTGGCGGTTTGTTGAAAACGACCAGGAATTAAAGACGTTAAGCCACTTTGCGCACCGGCTTTTTCTTCCAATTGGTATTCACTTTCGACGGCTAAGGGCGCCAACCACAGGGTTAAAACTCCCGTTAACAAGGCCATGACTAAGGCCACCACTAACATTACCCGCGTGATATACCACTCGCTGATCCCACAGGCACGCATCACACTCATTTCGCTGTCGACGTATAATCGCCCATGCGCCAGCATAATGCCCAAAAACAAACTCAAAGGTAAAATAAGCGATGCCAGAACCGGCATGCTTAACGCAAGAAAGCCCAAAACCAAACCGGCCGGAATCTCACCGTTAGAGGCTTCAGCCAATACACGAATAAACTTTTGCGTGATAAAAATAGCCATCAACAGCAAAAAAACGGCAACTTGAGATTTGACAGTTTCTGTCACTAAATATCGAAATATCAGCACGTCTGTTCCAAAGGAAAAGTGGTATTTTAGTGGCGCTACGGGAAATTTTAAGTAAACTTAGCGTTTTCTCAAGTTTAATTTGTGTAGCGTGCGTTTTTAATGCACTTAGCCGCTCGAATCTTTAAAGATTATGTCTGGCCAAAATTGATCTTGCAATCTTATCACAGCAATACCCTATTCTGCTCGTAAGCAAAACAATTTCTTGGGCTTAATCTGGTGTCATTGTTTATAAAAAGCCTTTAGGTAGTGGAGAAAGCGTGTGGAATTTAGCGTAAAAAGCGGTAGTCCGGAAAAACAGCGTAGTGCATGCATTGTTGTCGGGGTATTTGAGCCACGACGCCTTACTTCAGTGGCTGAACAACTCGATATTATCAGCGAAGGTTATATCAGCAACTTGCTTAGGCGTGGTGATTTAGAAGGCCAAGCGGGCCAAATGTTATTACTGCACCACGTACCCAACGTACTAAGCGAGCGGGTATTGTTAGTCGGTTGTGGCAAAGAGCGAGAATTAGACGAGCGCCAATACAAACAAATTATTGCTAAAACCATTAAAACCTTAAATGAAACCGGCGCCATGGAAGCTGTTAGCTTTTTAACCGAGTTACATGTTAAAGGTCGTGATACTTACTGGAAAATTCGTCAGGCCGTTGAAGCTACTCAAGACGCGCTTTATACTTTTTTACAGCTAAAGACCAAAAAAGGCGAATTACGTCGTCCAATTCGTAAAATCGTGTTTAACGTGCCTACTCGTCGTGAATTGCCGATTGGTGAACGTGCATTGGCCCATGGTTTAGCGGTAGCTGTTGGCATGAAAACCACCAAAGATGTGGCGAATATGCCTCCTAACATTTGTAATCCTGCTTATTTACTCGAACAAGCCCAGGGCTTGGCGGCAACGTATACTAATTTGCATGTCAGTTCAGTTAATGAAAAACAAATGCAGGAGCTAGGTATGAATTCATATCTGGCCGTAGGTCGTGGTTCAGCCAACGAATCCATTATGACCATTATGGAACATAAAGGTGGCCCTGCTGACCAAGCACCAATAGTGCTGGTTGGTAAAGGTTTGACCTTCGACTCAGGTGGTATTTCAATTAAGCCAGGCGAAGCCATGGACGAGATGAAATACGACATGGGAGGAGCTGCAGGTGTATTAGGGACTATGCACACCATCAGCGAGCTCAACTTGCCCATTAATATCGTGGGTATATTGGCGGGTTGTGAAAACATGCCTGATGCCAATGCTTATCGCCCAGGTGATATTCTGACCACTATGTCAGGCCAGACCGTTGAGGTATTAAATACTGACGCAGAAGGTCGCTTGGTATTATGCGATGCGCTTACCTATGTCGAACGTTTTGATCCTGAGTTAGTCGTTGATGTAGCAACCTTAACCGGTGCTTGCGTTATCGCCTTAGGTAAACACGCTTCCGCAGTAATGAGTAGTCACAACCCTCTTGCTCACGAGTTAATAAATGCCTCTGAGCAAAGCGGTGACAAAGCGTGGCGCCTACCTTTATGGGATGAGTATCAAGAGCAAATCGAGAGTCCTTTTGCTGATATGAGTAACCTTGGTGGTCGCCCAGCAGGTGCCATCACTGCAGCATGTTTTTTATCGCGCTTTACACGTAAGTACAATTGGGCGCATATGGATATTGCTGGAACAGCCTGGGTTAGTGGCAAAAACAAAGGGGCTACTGGCCGCCCAGTACCTTTGTTATCACAGTTTTTGATGACTCGTGCCGGCTTAGTCACAGAAGATTAAGTCGCCATATCAGTAACCCAGGAATGTAATCAACATCATGGCTCAAGTGTCGTTTTACTTGTTGGACGAAACATCAGCAAATACCCCTGAACCCGCCCAGCTTAGTCTGGCGTGTTTAGTGGCAGCGCGCTGTTTTAGGCAAAAACAAAAGTGCATTGTATTGTGCCAAGACAAACAGCAAGCAGAGCAGTTTGACGAATTGCTGTGGCAATTACCGGTTAATAGTTTTGTGCCACATAATCTGGCAGGTGAAGGCCCAGTGGGTGGCGCTCCGGTAGAAATTCACTGGCAAACGCCTGCGCAAATGTCCCGTGCTGTATTGATTAATCTGGCCGAGTTAATGCCTGAATGTCATTTAGGCTTCAAACAAATTTTTGACTTTGTGCCAGCCGAGGAAAACCTCAAGCTTCAGGCACGAGAAAGATACAAACATTACCGTGCAGCAGGTCATCAACTTGATACCTTGGCTGCCTCAAGCATCGAAGAGAATTAAACCCATGGAAAAAACCTATAGCCCACAAAACATTGAGCAACAGTGTTACCAGCAGTGGGAAGCAAGCGGCTATTTCAAAGCCAGCGGTCAAGGCGAGCCTTATTGTATTTTGTTACCTCCCCCCAATGTGACAGGTAGTCTGCACATGGGCCATGGTTTTCAACAAACCATCATGGATGCGCTCACCCGTTACCACCGCATGAAAGGTGACAATACTCTATGGCAATGTGGTACCGATCACGCGGGTATCGCCACGCAAATGGTGGTCGAACGTCAGCTTAATGCTAAAGGTTTAACTCGCCATGATTTAGGCCGCGAGACCTTTGTGGAAAAAATCTGGGACTGGAAAGCCGAATCAGGTGGCACCATTACCCAACAGATGCGCCGTTTGGGTACATCACCCGATTGGGATCGTGAGGTTTTCACGATGGACGATGACCTATCTGAAGCGGTAAATGAAGTTTTTGTGCGTTTGCACGAAGAAGGACTTATTTACCGTGGCAAACGTTTAGTCAATTGGGATCCGGTATTGCTCACCGCCGTATCTGACCTCGAAGTACTCAACGAGGAAGAAGATGGCTTTATGTGGCACATCCGTTACCCCTTAGCAGATGGTTCGGGATCTTTGGTGGTTGCCACTACTCGCCCCGAGACCATGTTAGGGGATACTGCCGTTGCCGTGCATCCCGATGACCCGCGTTATCAAACCTTGATCGGTAAATCAATCAAACTGCCTCTGACTGGCCGTTTAATTCCAATCATCAGCGACGACTATGTGGATCCCAAATTTGGTACCGGCTGTGTAAAAATCACCCCGGCCCACGATTTTAACGATTATGAAATGGGTAAACGTCATAGTTTAGAAGTGATCAACATCTTAACTGACGATGCCAAGATCAATAATCTGGCGCCAGAGCAGTATCAAGGTTTAGATCGTTTTGTGGCACGTAAACAAATCGTTGCTGATTTAGAGACTGCTGGGGTATTAGTCAAAATTGAACCTCACAAACTTAAAGTACCGCGGGGCGACCGTTCTGCTGCCGTGATCGAACCTTATCTAACTGACCAATGGTATGTAGCGGTTGAAGAATTAGCTAAACCCGCTATCGACGCAGTGAAAAGCGGCGAAATAAAGTTTGTGCCAGAAAACTGGGATAAAACCTATTACCAATGGATGAACAACATTCAAGATTGGTGTATCTCGCGCCAATTGTGGTGGGGACATCGCATTCCAGCTTGGTACGACTCCAATGGTCAAGTATTTGTCGGACGCACAGAAGCCGAAGTACGTGCCAAACATAATATTGCTGCCGATGTGGCTTTACGTCAGGACGAAGATGTATTGGATACCTGGTTTTCATCGGCTTTGTGGCCTTTTGCAACCATGGGTTGGCCAAAACAAACGCCAGAGTTAAACACCTTTGTACCCAGCGCCGTATTAGTTACTGGTTTTGATATCATTTTCTTCTGGGTAGCTAGAATGATCATGATGACCAAAAAATTCACTGGCAAAATCCCTTTCAAAGAAATTTATATTACCGGCCTTATCCGTGATGAAAATGGCGATAAAATGTCTAAATCAAAAGGTAATGTTATCGATCCTATTGATTTGATAGACGGTATTAGCCTAGAAGCTTTAGTCGCTAAACGCACCTCGGGCATGATGCAGCCTAAGCTTGCAGAAAAAATCACAAAACTAACACAAGCAAGTTATCCTGAAGGCTTTGCTGCCTATGGCACAGATGCCTTGCGTTTTACCTTCGCTGCTATGGCATCCACCAGCCGTGATATCAATTTCGACGTAAAACGAGTTGAGGGTTATCGCAACTTCTGTAACAAGTTATGGAATGCTTCACGTTTTGTATTGATGAATGCCGAAGATCAAGACAACGGGCTACATGCAGCACAAAGTGGCGATGAACTCGAACTCAGCTTAGCTGACCGCTGGATCTGGGCGCGTTTACAACTGACCCTAAAAGAATTCGAAACAGCCTTAGTTGATTATCGTTTTGATATCGCTGCGCAAGTCGTTTACGAGTTCACTTGGAATCAGTTCTGTGACTGGTATTTAGAATTGACTAAACCGATTTTAAATTCTGAACACAGCACTACAGCGCAAAAGCGTGGTACACGTCATACCTTGGTTAATGTACTGGAAAACCTACTACGAATTTTGCATCCCTTTATGCCGTTTATCACCGAAGAGATTTGGCAACGAGTGGCACCTTTGTGCAAGGTACTAAGCACGGAACAACAGCACAGCATCATGATGCAGACTTTCCCTCAGCAAGATGCCAACTTGTTAGACAGACAAGTACTTGATGACATCGAATGGATGAAGAGTTTTGTACTGGGCATCCGTAATATCCGTGGCGAAATGGACATCGCACCGAGTAAACCGCTGAGTGTCTTGTTGCGCAACGCCAGTCCCAAAGATTGGCAAAGACTGCAAACAACTAAAGCTTTCCTTGGCTCCATTGCTAGGCTCGACGGTATCACGTTACTGGAACCGGACGAAAGTGCGCCAGCCTCAGCCACCGCTTTAGTGGGTGAAATGGAGATCCTGATCCCCATGGCTGGTTTGATTAATAAAGAAGCTGAGTTGGCACGTATTGCTAGGGCTTTAGATAAGTTGCAAAAAGACTTTGATCGCACTCAAGGCAAACTGGCTAACGAAAAGTTTGTGAGTAATGCGCCAGCCGATGTCATTGAAAAAGAACAAGCCAAGTTAGCCGATTTTTCGATGCAAATAGGTAAACTGCAAGAACAAAAGGTCACTATTGAGGCCCTGTAGTAGGGGCGATATATAACGCCTTTTTATTGGTAAATAACTAGAATCGTGCATTAACTATGTGTTGAGCACGATTTTTTTAGTACACTTATTCAACACTTTTTATACTCTGGGCCCTAATGCTGCAACTAATGCCACTTACGCCGCGTTGGATCTTTTTCACATTATTCCTGCTTTTGCCAACAGTGCTTAGCGCACAAACGGCAAAACAAAAACACCTCACTCTTGTTTTTGCTTCTAACATGCCAGAAATTGGTCCGGCGAATAAGGGCAGCTATCCCAAACTTGCTAGTTTATTGGAAAAATCCAGACAAGAAGATGAACAAAATCTATTTGTCTTTGGTGGCTCAAGTTTAGGCCCAAGTTCATTGTCGAGCTTAGATCGCGGTTCTCATATTATCGATATTCTTAATACCCTTGAACCCGATTTGATGTCCGTCGGTAAAAGTGAATTCAGTTATTTTGAAGATGAACTCAGTTTACGATCATACGAAGCCGCCTTTCCTTTTGTGAGCTCTAACATTTATGACCCGCTGACAAAAAGTAATATGGAAGGCATTAATACCAATATCATTATTGATAAAGGTGGTTTAAGTGTGGGTTTTATTTCCATCTTGGACGAGAGTGTTGTTCAGGAATATTTATTAGAGCGGATCTCGATATTGGAGCCCCAAGCTCTACTCAACCAACAGATTAAACAATTAGAGCAGCAAGGGGCAGACTTAATTGTCATGCTCTACTCTCAAGAAAAAGATTATTATCAGGCTCTACTTGATACCAAGAAAATTGATTTTGCTCTGCGAATATTGCCAACAGCCCATGATGAGCATAGTGAAAAACCTGCGGTATTAGCCAAACGTTATATCTTGTCAGATATAAAAACCACCTTAGTCTTAAAACTGTCGTGGCCACAAAATTCTCCAAAAGAGCTTAGTATTGACGAGCTAAATTTAGATCTGAATACTTACCCAGACCATACGGCCACGGCAATATTGATTGATGAATACACAAGACGACTCAACCGTTTGTTAAGCCAGCCCATCGGCACCTTAAGTCAGCCAATGAACAGCCAAAAAACCTTGATCAGAACGGCAGAAAACGCCTTTGGTAATTTTATTGCTGATGCCTTAAAAGAAGCGGCTCACGCTGAAATCGCCATGGTTAATAGCGGATCTGTGCGTGGTGACAAAAACTATCAGGCCAATAGTATCCTGACTCGGGGCGATATCATTCGTGAACTACCTTATAGAACACATTTGTCAGTGGTATCAATCAGAGGTGCACAGCTGTGGGCGGCACTTGAACACGGGGTTAGCCAAGTCGAAGACATCAAAGGAAGGTTTTTACAAGTATCAGGGATGAGCTTCAGCTACTCACTTGAACAGCCCGTGGGCAAACGAGTGCAGAATGTACAAATTAATGGCAAAGCCCTTAAACTCAACCAACAATATAAACTTGCAACCTCCGACTATATCGTGAAAGGTGGAGATGGTTTTACTGCGTTTAATGATGTACAAAATCTAGAAGTGTTAAGCCAAAATACGCCTTTGGTTTCAGATATTGTGATACGTGCCATCCAAAAACAACAAACTATTACCCCTAAGTTAACGTCAAGAATTGTGAGAATGGAACAATGACGGCGACTAGCCAAAAAGGTATGCAGGCGAGAAGAGTCTCTTTAATCAGGGTTTTTAGTCTGACAGGTAGCACTATTCTGGCCTTATTTCTGCTGCTGTGCTGGTTAACCTATAGCAGTTTGCTTGATTTTAAAGCCATGTTTAATGATGTGGCCGAACATTCATTACCCGATATAGTGATCTCTAGCCAACTTTACGGTCAATCATCACGTTTATTAGAAGCCACCGAGCAATTATCTAAATCCACCTCTGAAGCCGCTAAACGTGTTGCTGAACAAAATATTGCAGAATATTTAGACTATCTGAAAAATATCTCGAAAAAGCGTTTTCACAATGAGTTTCTTGATTTACAACTGGATATCATCAGCTTAGAAATCAGTGAATTTACGACTTTAATAAAACAGAAATTGCTGATAAACCAGCAACTTAAAGATAAAGAAAATGCCATTCATAAGTTACATGCCGTCGCATTGGCATTAGAGCCTCAACTCCAAGAAAACGCCCAGCTGGGTGCTGATTATCAATGGTCTTTGCAATTATCCAGAACCATTACCAGTGTTAATCGAAGCTTAAATATGAACCGACTACAGGAAGTCAGGCAGTTGTTCAGGCAATTTAATAACGACATAGAAGTGCTCAAAAAATACGCTGAACGAGGAGAGCATCAAGATCAAAAACTCAGATTAACCAATAATCTAGCCCAACTTATTTTGCAG
Source organism: Paraglaciecola hydrolytica (assembly GCF_001565895.1). Classification (GTDB taxonomy): domain Bacteria; phylum Pseudomonadota; class Gammaproteobacteria; order Enterobacterales; family Alteromonadaceae; genus Paraglaciecola; species Paraglaciecola hydrolytica. The sequence goes on along the minus strand of NZ_LSNE01000001.1, from coordinate 66,250 downwards.
GATGAAGGTTTGCTGCCTTTAAAAATAATGCAATTACGTATAGATGGACGAGTGATTGGTCGAGAGAATTTTGTACATAATCTAATCCAAGATTTTGCTCGTTTACTGGAATACTCGGCGAAAGAAACCGAGCAAAAAGTCACCGATCAGTTGAGCAAAACCGTACAACGCACTAACAAAGAAATTACCTTGATTGGTTTAGTGTTAACAGTCGGTATTGTATCGCTGGTTCTGATGATATTGTTTATCCAAAAACACGTCATTATCCGCCTACAGTCTTTGAATAACTTGGTCAAAAGTAAAATCAAAGGTGATGACATCACTGCAAGGATCAAAGGCAATGATGAGATAACCGATCTCGCCAATACGTTTAATTTATTCACTCAAACCATAGAAGAACAACAAATCAAATTAGAGCACATGTCGCTTTCCGACGGCTTAACCGGCATCGCTAATCGCCGCGCACTCGACATACGTTTATTACACGATATTGAATTGTCTATTCGTAAAAAATCCCACGTGGCGATTTTATTAATGGATATTGATTGTTTTAAACTTTACAACGACAACTACGGCCACGCCGCGGGTGATGAATGTTTAAAAATAATCGCCACTTGCATTAAACATGCGCTGAAACGATCATCAGATTTTGTGGCGCGTTACGGGGGCGAAGAGTTTGTTTGCATACTGCCGGATACAAACTTAGCCGGCGCGAAAGACATTGCAAACAACATTATGCACAGTATAAGTGAGGCCAAGGTCAAACATGAGTACAGTACAGTAACTCCGTTTATTACTATCAGCATGGGTATTGCTGTATCTGGCCCTGACTTAGTCCTTCTACCCGATAAATTACTCAGCAGAGCTGATAAGGCGCTTTATGTCGCCAAAGACCATGGTAAAAATCAATTTTGCAGTGATGACACAACCCAATAATACGGTGGATAACAACAGACATAAAAAAACCGCCAAAAGCGGTTTTTTATTATGATTGATTTCAGTTGGTTTTTACCATTAATTCAGGAAACTCATCGTCAAACCAGTCTTTCAGCATGTTTTTTTCATAACGTAGTGACTCACTGGAGAAAAAACGATTCGCTCTATCCATAAAGGCCATGTCTTTTAACTCAACATCACCTTCCTGAATCAACTCACCTGTGGTATTCACTAACTTATAAGTGAAACTGATACGTGGAATATCCATATTCTTAATCACCCGTACATCGCTAGCACCATGACCAAAACCAACAAAGGACGCAGGCCAAACTTGACCCGCAAGATCCAAGTTAGTAACGTTTAATGATAGCTTTTGATCGTCGGGCAATTTTGCCGCTAATTTTTGCAAATATTCCAGCAACTGCTCAAAGGTATGTTCACGAAATTTAACCCGAGATTCCATCGTCGGTCTGACGTCACGATATTTCTCTGGGTTTTCCCAGTTGATTTCGACTTGTGCCTGACTCAATACTTGAGTTGTACACAGTAATAACGAACTGGTCATAAGAGGTACTAATAACTTTTTCATGTCTTGCTCCTCACTCGTTTTCAAACGAAATACAGCATAAACAAATAAGACTGAACCTTAACTGAATTATGTCTGTTTGTCTTCTATCTAACACGGTTAACACTATAGACCAACCGAGTAAACTTAAAATTCCCTGCTTTCAATATCTTAAAAATTGGCCAGCCAAAGCTGGCCACAAATCACATCAGAGTCAATGATGTGAAAAACCTTACATCCTTTTAACTAGGGTAAATTAATCGACATAGCGTTTAATTTAAAATTCTGATCTTATAACCGCTCACTGAAGTGTCGTCTTTTTCAATGCTAATGATGTGATTTTTGCCCTGTTCAAATTCAACTTGCTCACTGCGGTCAAGCAACAACTGTGTGCCATTGCTTGTTACCAATGCCAATATTTCATAGGTATCATCAGGTAAGGTTATAGACTTACTTTTTGCAAAATTCAGAGCTGAAATAACATATTTTGCATTATCTAAGGTTTCACCCGCACGGACAAAATACAGCTCCAGCGAACTAAATTCAGCCAGCAAATTCACCACCTCAACTTGAAACTGGAAACTCTGTGGCAAGGTGCTTTCGTTAAACGCAAGTGATTTGAGTTCATTATTGGCATTCTGGTACAAGATAATCGCTTTGCTGGTACCTTGATTTAAAGTCACAAAGTTATTATTAAAACTGATGCTCGCATCGCTGACTAACTCTGCCGACAAACGATAATTACCAAAATTCATGTCGGTAAAATCGCTCAGTGTTTTAGCTGCGACGTCTAAGGTACTACTGTTATTACCACTGCCATCTAAAGTGACATGCAGTGATGCACCACTGGGCAAGCTATTGTAAATACGGTATTGCGCAGACTCGTTAACATCCGAGTAGGTAGTTACAGTAGAAGAATTAGCGACGACGTCGACTTCGATGTTGCCACTATTCGCTCCTGCCGTAGCACGCAGCAGCAATACGTATTCAGTAGTAAAACTAAATGCAATAGGTGCACTTTGAAATACCGGTTCTGTTTGGCCTGGCAAAGTCAGGTAAACGACATAACTACCTAGTTTGAAATTGTCAGCGCTGGTTGCCCCCCAATAATTAACTTCGCTGAAGTCCTGATAAGCCAGTGTGTTTAGTTTATGCGCTTCACTAAAAGTATCTCCTTCATCGGCCAGATACAGATCATAGCGGCTATCACCTTCAATTACTGAGCTGCTAAACAGTCGAAATTCCGCGCTTAACTCTTCTCGCACAAACTTGTGTTCAGCCACGTTTTGTGCGGAGCCACTGCCACTTAAGATCATCAGTGACTTTTCACCTTTTTTTAAGGTGCTTTGCATTTCCTCAATTAATATTTCTTTGTTATCCGTATCTTGACGATAAAATTTCAGCGCCATTTCACCACTTTCTACCGTTAACAAACTGGTAGCATCACCATAAACTGCAGAGCCCAGTGCTTGACCATCAACCTCTCGTAAGTAAGTTAAGGCGCTTGTGGCTGAGCCGTTATAAAATTGCAAATAAGCTTCGCTGTAAGTTGATTCTTCTTCCTTGTCTTTAGAGCTGCCACAAGCCAGCAAAGCCAAACTGAAAGTAATATATGCCAAGGTTTTTAAAAAAAGTTTTATCATGAAAAATGGTAGATCCTGTTGCTGTTGTTTTATATTTCCCAAAGACCAAATAAAGCATAGACGCGAACCCACGCTCAGAATTTAGGGGTGTTGAGGTTTAGTTGCACAGGCTGTACTAGTCTAGGTAAATATTTAATTTACCTAGACTAGAGCCTGCATTAGATAGAAATATTTAGTAAGGGCCTGCTGGTTTTAGCTCGTCATTCCACAGGCTATGCCATACCTGATTACCATGAATATAAAAGACATGTTCGCCGTGAATAACACTGCGATCATCACCGCCATAGACATAATAATCACTTGAATTGGGCACCTGAACCTGCGAGTTTTGTATCAGCATTGACTGTGCACTGTTGGTATCGACTTGCAACAACAGCAAACTTGATTGGTTCCACCAAGTGCCAAACTCATCTTCATTTTGTCCCCATTGCTCTACCGGCATAGCCAATTGATAAGCTCCGTTGATGTTTAGTGCAGATAAGGCGCGGTAGTCATATTCAACTGGGGTATAGGCCTGTGCCATCACTATGTTATTGATTTCGATGGGATTGGCAGGATCATTCACATCAAACAAACTGATCTTCATACCCTCTTGGGTAACTGGCTCATCAGCAACAGCACCTCTATCAGGAATATTACGTGCATTAACGTGCTGGCCTACTCCCAAGAGATAATTGTTATCCATAGGAAATAAATAACTTGAGAATCCAGGTATCTCCAGTGCGCCTGCGACTATGGGTGTATAAGGATCGGATAAGTCAATGACATACAGGGGATCAATACGCTCAAAAGTCACGATATAGGCTTTATCCCCCATAAAACGTACCGCATAAATTTCTTCACCGGGTTTGCCTATGGCTTCTGGTTGGTCTTTGTTAGGTAAACTCGCCACAACCTGTAGTTCATTACCATTTTGGGTTAATACAGACAAATGATGCACCGGACTTTGAGCGCTATAATCTGTGGTCACGACCCGTAAAAACCCGTTTTGTTCACTTAACTTAAGCTCACGCTGACTTTGCCATCCAACAACGCCATTAAGCAAACCGGATGCCTGATAACTTGGTACTGCACCTTGCAAACCAATTTTATGTAAGGCGGTTTGTTCATTAACGGCAGCCCCCAAATACAGGCTATCAGCCGACATGTACATCATATCTGCCATAGCACTTACACAACTGGCGACGATCTCAGTAGGTACTAACAGATTGATTTTAATCACCGACAACAATTGAGCGTAACCATCTTTATCACTGGCTTGAGCTGGGATCACACAATCTTCCGCAGAAAATAATGCTTTAGCCTGACCATCAACATACACTTTAGGCATCAGCTCATCATCTGAGGTTGCCACTATCTTGCGATAATTCGCCAAAAATTCAGCGTCGGTACTGGCATTAAGATTCAAACCTTCAACGTGAGCAGTAAAACTAGACACCAAATATAGGGCATCACCAATCCTACGACTGGATAACAGAGAGCCATCAAATTGCATGTTGTTTAACAATACTGGGCTGCTTACTTCGCGAGTGTTATACAAATCCACCGTAAATTTATTCTCAAACGTATCCCACGATCCCGCCATCAACGTATCAAAGGTATAGCGATAACCTTCTGAACTAAGTACCGCAAGTCGGTCATCATTGAGATAAATACCATCAATATTGGCGTTTTCTTGCGACAAGGGCAGCTCTGCCACCTGAGTTAATGAGTAGTCGGTATTACGCTGCAAGACCCTGACATGAGCAGGATAATTCGCCTCGTTTCGCCACTCGGCAAAAGCGGCCAGATACAGAGTATCGCCGTTGTACTCAAGTCTGTCGGCTTCATCGACACCAGACTCCTGAGTATTAGTGGTCGAAAAATTATCTTTTAAGGTTTCCGCTGGCGCCGATGGATAAGCGGTTTGATAGGCATACTGAGCAATAGAAGAATAAATGCCGTTTTTGATGTAACGACTTGCCTTTGCTTGATTCACTTGGGCTAAAGCACCGGAGAAGGCAGTAGCGGGATTTATTTGTGGCACAGCCGTTGGTACTGGAGTTTGTCCAAGATCATCCTCTGAACTATCTCCCGAGCAGGCAGTTAAGCCCGCAATGCACACAGCACTTAATATATAGTTTGCTAATTTCACATATTTCATGGGTAACCCTTCCTCATTAAATCAATGTTGCCAAAGCCTGAACAAAGTCTAGTAACATTTTGCGCTGAATATCGATCCAAATTGCCACCATTTGTTAATATTTGTAATCCTTGAATGAGCTCAACAAAAAATCTGCTAGCATACTGTCATGGTATTTTGAGTCTCAAACTGTGAAATGTATTTGCGCTACCTATTTAAACTAATTCCTGCGATTTTTGTGCTGCTTATCTCTGTTAGGCAGGCAAGCGCGTGTGAGCAAGATGAACAATGCCTGGCGACCAATCAATGGAAATTTGGCATTGCTTTGGGGTTGGGGGCTACGTCAAACCCGCTGGTGGGCGGCGATAATATCCCTTTGGTTATCCTGCCAGATATCGCGTGGTATGGAGAAGCAGCCTACTTTGATAACGGTGAATTGGGTTATCAATGGTTAGAAAAAAAGTCTTTTTCTTTTGTGACTTATCTCAGCTTGGATACAGAAAGAGCATTTTTTAACTTTTGGCATCCTGCCAATATTCTATTACCGATAAATCGCCTCAGTAGTATTGCCGACGCACAAGCACCATCAAAGGCTCCTGACTTCAGCGGACCAGAGCAATTATCAGTTTCCATCGATAATGTCAGTCGCAGAAACTGGGCTGTGATGGGAGGAGTTCGCTGGTATTATCGGCCTAACAGTGCCGAATGGCAGTTGTCACTGGAAAAAGATCTGAGTGCTACGCATAATGGGACAAAACTGGATCTGAGTTATCAACATTTTTGGCAGTGGCAGACCTTTCGTTTTAGCACACAAGTAAAAATGATTTGGAAAAGCAGCGCATTAGTGAATTATTATTATGGCGTGGATGAGCAGGATAAGGTTGAACCGTCCTTCTTTTATCAAGCCAGTTCAGGTTGGCAACCCTTGATTGCTCTGTCCTTACAAAAAAAGATGCAGAATAATTGGTTGTGGTTAAATCGAATCAGCCTGCAAAAATTACATTCCGGCATGACTAACAGTCCATTAGTAGAAGAAGGGAACATATACAGTGTATTTAGCGGTTTTGCCTATCAATTTTAACGGAATTTAAATTGAGACTTGCGCTATTGTTTTTCTGTGCTGTTTCTTTATTGGATCAATCAGCAATAGCCCAAGCTCCTCAATGGCAGGTACAGCCGACTATTTGTATCAGTGAACAAGCCGGCCAAAGCTGTGAATTTACAGTGGAGATCACATTATTGAATTTGCCCAGCGCACAATATTGTTTAGTCTTGACTGATAAATTCATACGCTGTGCAAACTTGGCAGAGTTTCCTTTAAAAATTCCTATCAGTATTAGTAAAACCAGTCAGTTATTGCTGCTCAATGAGGCGCAACAAACGCTATTAAGCACCACCCTTTTAGTTAAATCACGGCAGGCGAGCACACAACGGCGACGACTGCGTAATCCCTGGAGTTTATTTTAATGGCACATGTACTCTTGGTCGAAGATGATGAGCGGCTTAGTCAATTAATCATCAGTTATTTACACACTCAGGGCTTCACGGTTACTCGTTTAGCAAGTGGCGAAAAGTTATTGGCAACAGTCAAACAAAGCCCACCTGATATTGTGGTATTAGATGTGATGTTGCCCGGCGACAATGGTTTTACTCTGTGTCGTGCACTGCGTCCTATTTACTCTGGCCCCTTGTTGTTTATGACAGCCAAAGGTGATGATTTTGATCAGGTTATGGGCCTAGAAATTGGTGCCGATGACTACATCATCAAACCAGTAGAACCTCGTGTTTTGTTAGCCCGTATTAACGCCCTATTGCGCCGGGTAAAACACAAAACTGCCTCACAAGCTAATACTCAAAAATTGGTATTTGGCCAACTGGTGATAGACCGCAATGCTCGTAGTGCAGTATTAAAAGGCCGGGATGTACAACTGACCAGTCACGAGTTTGATATGTTATGGAAACTGGCAGAAAACGCTTCAACACTGGTTGAGCGCAGTGTGTTGTACGATGAATTAATCGGCCGTGAATACGATGGTTTAGACCGCTCAGCAGATGTCAGGGTCTCGCGTTTACGCAAAAAATTAGATGACAATCCCCTGCACCCCTATCGCATCAAAACCATCTGGGGCAAGGGTTTCTTTTTTGTTGCCGATGCCTGGAACGACTAATCAGTGGCCAAGTTGTTCATTAGTCTTTACGCCTTTATCACACTGGCCTTAGTAGGCTTAAGTGCCGGTTTAGAGTCGTTGTTTTTTGAGCCTGAGAGCCATTCTCAAAGTGCAGTGGTACGTCAGTTGCTCAGCTCGGCCAAGCAACACAACAGTGATCTGGAGTTATTGCTGCAAGATGCCAACATCCCTTATCGCCTGCTAAACTTACATGACATCGCGTGGCCAGCATCTAGCCTGCAACAATTACAAAATGCTGAAACTATTAACTTGTTTGATCCACAGCTTGGAGAGCAACTTTATCTACTGAGTGAGGGTGAGCAACTGCTTGAGGTTTCGCTGGGTGACAACCAACCCGCCCAATCTGCCTTTATTCTGTATCGCAGTGCATTTTTTATCTTATTAGGCGCGTTGATTGCCTTATGGATTTGGCCATTGTGGCGTGACCTAGAAGCACTGAAAAAAAGCGTTGCGACTGTGATGCCAGACGGCAATATTAGTGAAAATCATATAACTAAGTCTTCACTAGTGGCGCCAATCGCCACGTCACTCAATAACATGCGTAGCCAGATTGCCAACTTAATCCAAACCCAGCGTGAATTATCCGGTGCCGTTGCCCACGAATTTCGTACCCCTTTGGCTCGTTTAAAGTTTGCCTTGGGCATGCAAGAGCCTAATCAAAATGAATTTGTCCAAAACATGCAACAAGACGTGCTCGAACTGGAAAAATTAGTGCAAGAAATGTTGGATTTTTCTGCGGCAGAAGCCCATATGCCAGCCTTGCACTTTTCAGAATTACCCATTAGTGAGTTGTGCCAGAGTATCAAACTTAAATTAAAAGATAGTCACTTAAGTCGTGTGCAATTAGACATTCAACAAAGCACAGCCTTTTTGTTAGGCGATGGACATTTTGTCGAACGAGCCATTGAAAACCTATTATTAAACGCCAGTCGTTACGCAAAAACCCACATTTTGATTAGCATTGAAACCTCAGTTAATTTTATTGATGTTCATGTTGAAGATGATGGTATTGGTATCAAAGCAGAGTGGCGCGACAAAATATTTCAACCTTTTTTCCGGCCTGACGAAGGACGTGATCGTTTGCAAGGAGGGGCAGGTTTAGGCCTATCGATAGTAAGACGGGTAATGCAATGGCATCAAGGGCAATGCTGGGTATCACAAAGTCAGTTTGGCGGTGCTAAATTTACCCTACGCTTTCCTAACCACGCCTAATTGCAATCAGTAATAATAAATTTATTTAGGATTTAGCCACACCAGAACGGGCAATCTGAGAACAAGTGTATTGCAACGTAGCACCATAAATATAAGGATTTTTGTCGCTTGCCTCACAATACATGCGATTAAAATCCACCACCCGTATTTTACTAGATGTAATATCATGTAAATATTCTAATTGGCTGTCGTTTAAATTTTGTATACCGGACGCGATCAACTCACGAAATTCAGCCAGTTGTTTTCGTTCCGCGATCAACGAAAGATCAAGCATCCAATCGGCCACATGTTGATGTGCATCCCCAAACAGGTAGTGCACAAAGGGCGACCGCAAGACGGCGACCAAAGCTAAAATTTCAAAGGAAATAATAATGAAACGAAACATAAAGGGTTCATAAGTAATTTACAGGCCGTTAGGATAATCGATCACAGTGTTGATAAAAACCACTATTAGGTATCAGTATCTATAACCAAGAATAAGATTGCGCTCTAGCAGTCCCCTCGAACAACAGCAACTTGTCAATATTTAAGCACTTACTTATAAAAACCAAACATTCCTATGGCAACAGCAGCAGCATCTTCAAGTTGCTGATATACTCAACGTTTTTCTGGCTCCTAAAGATTTTTCCAGCAAGGACACCGAATGAGTGAACGTATTCCCGTAAAAGTTATTTCTCCCGTAAAAGTTCATCGTCCTGATTCAGATAAACATGACAATCATTACACTCCCCGCAGTCGCATTTATGTGCGCGCCGTGTCTGGTGCCTTGGAGAATTTTCGGCGTTTTTTTGGTTTGCTATTTTTGGGGGCTTTTGCCTTACTACCTTGGCTACAGTTTAATGGCCAGCAAGCCATCTTATTAGACATCGGTAGTCAGCGTTTTAATATTTTTGCCCTTACCCTATGGCCACAAGATCTGACGTTATTGGCTTGGATTTTTATTGTGGCAGCCTTTGCCTTGTTTTTTATCACTACCTTTGCAGGGCGTGTTTGGTGTGGATTTATGTGCCCACAAACAACTTGGACCTATATCTACACTTGGTTTGAAGAAAAAATTGAAGGTTCTCGTCACCAGCGGATCAAACTCGACGAACGTAAAATGAACGCCGATAAGTTCTGGCGCAAATTTTTAAAACACTTTGCCTGGGTTGCTGTGGCCTTATTAACCTCCCTCACTTTTGTAGGTTATTTCACCCCTATTGATTTGCTATTTGTGGATTTTTTTACTTTTTCGAGCGGTTTTTGGGCAAGCAGCTCAGTATGTTTTTTTACCTTATGTACCTATGGTAATGCAGGCTGGATGCGTGAAATCATGTGTACCCACATATGCCCCTACGCCCGTTTTCAATCTGCCATGTTTGATAAAGATACCTTCACTGTGGCCTACAATGCCAAACGTGGTGAACATCGTGGGCCGCGCGCGCGCAAAAATACTCAAGAGCAAAATCAACAGCAAGGTCTAGGTGATTGCATTGATTGCAACTTGTGTGTGCAGGTCTGCCCCACGGGTATCGATATTCGCAACGGTTTGCAATATGAATGTATCAACTGCGGTGCTTGTGTTGATGCCTGTAATGGCGTGATGGAAAAAATGAATTACCCCAAAGGTTTAATTAGTTTTACCTCTGAAACTGAATTAGCTGGCGGCACTACTAAAATATTCCGTCCCAAATTAATTGGCTATGCAGTGGTATTAGTGCTGATGACAGGTTTGTTAGTGCTAGAAATCATGACTCGCGTGCCCTTAGAATTGGATGTGATCCGCGATCGTAACTCCCTGTATCGTGAAACCAACGAAGGGCTAATCGAAAATGTCTATACCCTTAAAGTGCTAAATAAATCACAGCAAGATCAAAGCTATCGCATCAGTGTTGCAGGACTGGATGGTGTGCAATTTATTGGCGACAACCTCGTACATGTCGCTGGCGGAGAGGTCCTGAATTGGCCTGTGAGTCTGGCTATCGATCCTAATAAACTAAGTGATACTGTCAGTGAAGTTAAATTTAAAGTGGAACTGATCAACGATCCACTCAATACCATTGAGGTACAACAAGCCACTAAGTTTTTGTATCCCGACCTGTAACTTAGTGGCGGAGCCTGGCACATGACACAATTTGATTTTTCTGGCTTAGGTCCGGATTTGATACTCGACGCCATAGAGTCATTGGGTATTAGAGTAGACTCTGGTTTACTGGCACTCAACTCCTATGAAAATCGGGTCTATCAGTTTATTGCTGAAGATAGGAAGCGCTACGTCGTTAAATTCTACCGGCCTCAACGCTGGACGCGAGAACAAATAGCAGAAGAACATAGTTTTAGTCAGGAATTAGCCGAACACGACATCCCCATAGTTGCCCCCTTGCTCATCAATAACAATAGTTTGCATCAATATCAGGACTATTATTTTGCAGTCTTTCCATCCGTTGGCGGCAGGCAATTTGAGGTAGATAATTTAGAACAACTTGAATGGATGGGTCGTTATATCGGGCGCCTGCATGCTGTGGCTAAAGGTTGTAACTTCACTACCCGGCCCACTTTTTCTGTGCAAGAACATTTACTTAAGCCCATGGCCCAACTAAAAAATAGTCAACTCATCCCAGATTATTTGCATGACTCCTTTTTTGCCATATTACAACCCGTGGTCGAGTTGACAACACAGCTTTATAAACTGCCCGCAGAGGCTAATATTCGTCTACATGGTGATTGCCACCCCGGCAATATATTGTGGCGCGATGGCCCCACCTTTGTGGACTTAGATGACTGCCGCAATGGGCCTGCCATGCAGGATTTGTGGATGATGTTATCGGGTGACAGGCAACAACAACTGATCCAATTGGATACCTTAGTTAGCGCCTATGAAGAATTTTCACCCTTTGATAAAAGCCAACTTAAACTCATTGAACCACTGCGCGCCATGCGCATGGTGCATTATATGGCCTGGTTAAATAAACGCTGGCAAGATCCTGCTTTTCCCCAAGCGTTTCCGTGGTTTGCCGAAGGCAAATATTGGGAACAACAAATCCTCGCATTAAAAGAACAATTGTCAGCCTTACAAGAACCTTCACTGAGTTTGTTTTAATGGCCTCGCTATTTCTAACTCAATAGCCTTTCTTAATATATATCCATTCGATATAATCCGCCGCGTTTAAGGTGCCTTTGATTCTAAAAACATTGCATTTTAGTTCAGGTTAAACGGGAAGTTGGTGAATGTTGATATCTGTTTTAAACGATAAAAACACAATGCCCACGCTGCCCCCGCAACGGTAAGTAAGTAAACGCTTTATAAAGTAATTGGCCACTGTTCTGCTGAATGGGAAGGCGATAAAGCGCATCATGAAAAATTGATAACTTATGAGCCCGGATACCGGCCTTTTTCTGGTGCTGGTCTGAGTTAAGCTCATGCCAGTTGTTTATATAGTGCACTCGGGTGGAGTGCATCAATCAGGCCTATTTACCATGAAACCAACTTTCTCCCGTAACGCTCTGTGCTGCGCTTTATTATTTTGTAGCAACACAATTAACGCTCAAACTATTGCCCATACACCACAAGATGAACCTAATGAACTGGAAACCATCACAGTTGTGTCCAGTAAAATAGCCACACCACTGCGTGAAATTGCCACCAGTGTAACCGTTATTAGCAAAGAAGATATTGAAGCCCGCGCCAATACCTCTCTCTCAGAAATAATGCGCCATGAAGTCAGCGTGGGCGTATCCAATTCTGGTGGCATAGGTAAAAACACTACACTACGTATTCGTGGCGAAGATGGTTTTCGTACCAAAGTCTTTATGGATGGCATAGAACTAAGTGATCCCACAGCCCCTCAGGCTACGCCCATCTTTGACGATATCTTAAGTAATTTTGTTGAGCGCATTGAAATTTTACGAGGTCCCCAAGGCTTAATGTATGGAGCGGACGCAGGTGGTGTGGTGAGTATCACTACTGAGCAGGCTAGCCTCGGTTTACATGGCTCAGCTAAAGCGGAATTAGGTAGTGACTCTACACAATTGATAAATGGAGAACTTGGATTCGCTAATGACACTGGTCATATTTACCTAGCAGCTTCTGATTTTTCAACGGACGGTTTTAACGCTCAAACCAGCGACACTAGTAATGAAAAAGATGGTTATGAAAATACTACTATACATTTAAATGCAGGGCTTAACCTTAGCCAAGATTTACAACTCAATTTTGTGCTCAGAGATGTCACTTCCGATAATGACTATGATGGTTGTTACGACAACATCACTTATGCATTGATTAACCAATGTCGCACCGAAGGTGAAAATCAGACCGCTCGATTGTCAGTTCACTACCAACAAAAAGAAATGGGCCATACGCTGGGTCTTGCGAAAACAGATATTGAGCGTGACTTTTTTAGCAACGAACAATTCAGCTATGGCAGCAAAGGCGAGATCACTAAAGTTGATTACACAGGTTTTTATGATTTAAAGCGGCATAAACTTATTTGGGGAGCAGATAATGAAAGCCAAAAAATCACCTCAAGTAAGCTCGAGCGCGAGCAAACTGGTGTGTATGTAGAGTATCAAACTTCGCTACAAGACAGTCTTTATTTCACTGCAGGTATGCGTTACGACGACAATGATACTTTTGGCACTCATACTAGCTATCGCGTGAGTGCGGCTTATCTAATACCGCTTGCCAAACAAAACACCCTTAAATTTAAATCAACCTACGGAACGGGCTTTCGTGCGCCAAGTTTATATGAACAAGATTACAATAATGGCGATTATGCTTACGGTGATGCAGCTGGCTTACAGCTAAAAGAAGAAACCAGCAAAGGCTTTGATTTTGGCCTTGAGTTTAATAACCCAAACCAACATGCTTCATTAGTATTTTTCAAACAAACCATTGCCGATGAAATCTACTTTGACAATATCGCCTACCAAGGTTATTTGCAAAACGCCTCTAGCAGCGAGTCACAGGGTGCCGAGCTAGAGTTCAGCCAAGACCTAACAAAACAACTACGTTTAAGGGCTAATTATACCTACAATGAGACCCACACCACTGATGAACAACCCCGCTTAAGACGGCCTAAACAACAAGCCAATATTGGTTTGCAGCAAAGCTGGTTGGCCCAGAGTTTACAAACTAACCTTTTTGTTAATCATGTTAGAGAATTGTTTGATATCGGTGGACAGCCGCTCGACAACTATTCTGTCGTTAGTGTTAGTGCAAATTATCAGCTAAATCAGGCATTAAAATTCAATGTCAAAATAGATAACTTGCTCGATCGTGAATATCAAGAAGTGGCGGGATATAACACTTCTGGCCTAGCGGTTTATATTGGCATACAAGCAAGCCTGTAATATGCTATTCATGCGTCATTGACTGCTGCCGTGCGGATTAACCAGCACGGTGGTAGTTGCACTCTTGTCCTGCGTCAACCTTATCTTCAGACCAACACACATAACCATGTATAGTTTTACATACCCAAAAGCCCTACACATGTACAAAAGATAGCCCATAATATGCGCCGTCAAATTCGCACACTTACTATTATGATGTTCGTAAGCCTTTATATTTATTGCAGTTAAAATAAATATTGTTGTTTGGTTACGCTAAATATGTTGAGCAAATTTTGATTTGGGGTCTACGCTTAAAAGTAGCTCCACTCATACTTAACAAACCTTACCAAGGGTAATAAACATGCATACACACATACTTCGTAAAGGCTTGATTAGCGCTGTTATAGGCTGCTCAATGTCGTTTGTTGCTAGCGCTGAATTAGTGTTGGTGGTTCATCCATCTAATGACGCCAGCTTAGATGCTAAAACCGCACAACGTATCTTTTTAGGTAAAGAAAGTAAATTTTCTAACGGTAAAGAAGCGATCCCTATCAATCAAGCGCCTGACTCTGCCAATCGAGCATCGTTTGATACCGACACCTTAGGTCGTAGTTCAACTCAAGTAGCAGCCTATTGGTCAAAATTAGTTTTCACTGGAAAAGGCATTCCTCCTAAAGAAGTGGGTAATGACGCTGAAGTCATTGCAATGGTTGCAAGCAATCAAGATGCCATAGGTTATGTTGACAGCGCATCAGTAACTAGTGCTGTTAAAGCCATTCCACTTAACTAATTAGGAAGATAAAAATGAAAAAATTATTTGTATTAAGTGCTGTCGCTCTTGCTAGTTTTAACACTCAAGCTGAAGTAAGAATCAATGGTTTTGCCAACCTCGTCGGCGGCATTACCAGCAGTGACGAATCCCTATATGGCTATGACGATACGATGTCATTTGCATCTGAAAGCGTTTTTGCCGTGCAAGTCAGTGCAGATGTAAATAGTAAAATGACTGCGACAGGTCAGTTGGTTGCTCGTGGTAAAAATGATTATGAAGCTGATTTTGAATGGGCTTATTTGACTTATAAAGCAACAGACAATGTATCGGTTTCTGCTGGTCGCCTGCGCCTACCTTTGTTTAAATATTCTGCGTCAAAAGATGTAGGTTATTCTTATCACTGGATCAATGCGCCAAGAGCCATCTACGATGTAAACTTTAATAACTTAGACGGTATCAGACTCGACTACAACAACTACGCTGGTGATTTAGAATACAACTTACAGGGCGCATTTGGTACGGTTAGCAATGATCTTAATACCAGTGTGGGTCCTGCTCGTCTGCAAGTAGATAACTTGATGCTTTTATCAGCCGAAGCAACTTATAACTATTTAAAAGTAAGAGCGTCCTATGTGACGGCAAAAGCCTCTGTTGCCAACGATTTCATTGATGGAACCATAAAAGCCGCTTTCAGAGATAATGGGCTTGATGAACTAGCAAACAATATCGCTTTCTATGACGATACCGCTACGTTTACAGGCTTTGGCATCGAATACGATACTTTCAACTGGTTTGTTGGCGGGGAATGGACACAAATCAAAATTGAAGATTCATTTAACCCCACTAATACAGCATTTTATGTCACTGCAGGTTTCCGTACAGGCAAGTGGACACCTTCGGTAACTTATGAAAGCTTCGATGGTAACAATCCATTTAAATTTCTTGATAAAGTGGCTGCTTTACCTGCCCCTTTCCAGCCAACGGCTACCGCTGTAGTAGTTGGATTGCAGCAACCTTTTGCAGATGAATATAGTGTTATTAACTTAGGTGTTCGTTATGATTTGGATACTAATGTGGCACTCAAAGCAGACATCAGCAAAAGTAGTAACGATATGAATAGTGCCGAAGACGCAACTCTTGTGCGCTTCGCTGTCAACTACGTTTTTTAATCTTTTATCTAATTCGTAAAAGCTTGGTTGCACAAATTGATGCAACCAAGGCTCCTTCACAACCCTTAATATGGTAATGAATATGCTAAAAATTAACTTACATTTAAGATTGATTAGCGCTGTTATTGGCTGCTCAATGTCATTTATAGCCAGCGCAGAATTAGTTTTGGTGGTTCATCCTAGTAACGACGCCAGCCTTGATGCAAAAGCCGCCCAACGGATCTTTTTAGGTAAAGAAAGCAAATTTTCAAACGGCAACGATGCGATCCCTATCAATCAAGGGCCTGATTCGCCTAATCGAGCGGCATTTGATACCGACACCTTAGGCCGCAGTTCAACTCAAGTTGCTGCCTATTGGTCAAAACTGGTTTTTACTGGCAAAGGCATACCACCTAAAGAAGTGGGAAATGATGCAGAGGTCATCGCTTTTGTTGCAAGTAATAAAGATGCTGTTGGATATGTTGATAGTGCTTCAGTTACTGCTGCAGTTAAAGCCATTCCACTTAACTAATTAGGAAGATAAAAATGAAAAAAATATTTGTGTTAAGTGCAATCGCTCTTGCCAGTTTTACTACTCAAGCAGATGTCAGAATTAATGGCTTTGCCAACTTAATTGGTGGCATAACAACTAGCGATAAGAGTTTGTATGGTTATGATGACAAAATCTCTTTTAGCGAAGAAAGTTTGTTTGCCATTCAAGTCAGTGGGGATATCAATAATAAAATGACTGCCACTGCCCAGCTCGTAGCTCGTGGTCAAAATGACTATGATCCTGATTTTGAATGGGCCTACATGACCTATAAAGCGACAGATAACCTGAGCGTTTCTGTTGGTCGTTTACGCTTACCATTATTTAACTACTCCGCATCTAAAGATGTAGGTTATTCGTACCACTGGCTAAATACTCCTCGCTCTGTTTACGATGTTCCTTTCAATAATCTTGATGGTATTAGGTTTGACTATTCCAACTATACGGGTGATTGGGAATATAATTTGAGTGTCTCTTCAGGCGCCTTTACTGGACCTGCTTTTGGCACAGAGATAAAAGGTGATAACGTCGTATTGTTATCTGCAGAAGCAAGCTACGAGTGGTTCAAAATTCGTGGTGTGGCTGGCTCAGCAAAAACATCCCTTGATATGGCAAGTTCTACCAGCGGCAGTTTAATCGAAGCTACACAAGGATTAGCGCTGGTTAACGCCTTTGGTTTTAGCAATTTGGTTGATTCTTTACAATGGAATGATGATACCGGAGAGTTTTACGGACTAAGTTTACAAGTTGATAAATTTGACTGGTTTATCAGCGCGGAAATGACGCAAATTGATGTAGCTGAATCATTTATCGCTAAAACAGATGCTTATTATGTGACTGCAGGTTTAAGAATTGGTGCGTGGACACCATCAGTGACTTATGAAAAATCTAAGAGCGAATTCCAAGATAAATTCCAACCTCAAATTCAACAGATGTTATCTACCCAGTTTTCTGCAGGACAAGTTGCCGCTTTTGCTGCGACACCTATAGGTTCGTTAGTCGATATGGGAGTTCAAGCACAAACACAAGGTGCGTTTACATTAACAACTTTGCCTGTGACTCAATCAAGTCCAATCATTACAAGTGCGATGAACGATTTTATAGTGCAAGGTTTATTAAACTCTACGGTTAGTGAAAACAGCGTTCTTTCTGCCTCACTTCGATATGATTACGATACCAATATTGCACTTAAATTCGACGTGACAAAATACACCAATGATCTTAGTAACAGTGATGTTACTCTGGTTCGTTTTGGTGTGAACTACGTTTTCTAGATTGCTAAGTTATTAGCACGTCTCCCAACGCCCCTTTTCGGGGCGTTTTTTATTGCAGCAGATTTTTTTTACTTATAAATCCTTACAAAGTGCAGTCGGCATTTTTGTCAAGCTATGGTAATCTTTGCTGGTTTTAGTCCTAAGAGAAAAATTTAACCATGAAAAAAATTCTACTAACCGTTTTATTTGCCCTATTTATTCCACTACAAGCCTGTGCTCAAGAACAATGGCAAGAAGGGACTCATTATACAATCGTTGGCGAACAAGCCACCGCAAAGCCCGAAATTATTGAGTTTTTCTCATTCTGGTGCCCCCACTGTTTTCAATTTGAACCGCTGGTAAAAAGTATTAAAGAAAAAATGGGCAGTGATGTGGAATTTACTAAAGTTCACGTGAATTTTATGGGTTTTACGTCTGCTCAGATTCAAGATGATGCTACTCGTGCCATGATGGTTGCCCGTGCGTTAAAACAAGAAGATGCAATGAACAAAGCCATCTTTAACTACATTCATGTGCAACGTTCGCCGGTTACGGGTTTAAAAGACTTGCAAAATGTCTTTGTGGTCAATGGTATTGAACCTGCTGATTTCACTAAAATGGCCAGCAGTTTTGGGGTCAACAATATGGTGCAAAAAAACAATAAAACCATCGAAACCTACCGCAAACATTTAAGTGCTGTGCCTAACTTTATTGTTAATGGCAAGTATCAAGCAAAATTCACCCGTGACATGAACAACGACGATATCGTTGAGCTGATTGTGTGGTTATCTAAACAGAAATAAAACTAGAAACTAGAAACTAGAAACTAGAAACTAGAAACTAGAAACTAGAAACTAGAAACTAGAAACTAGAAACTAGAAAAAAATAAAGCCAGTTGTTGTTATCCACAACTGGCTTTTTTATTAATTTTAAATTCAATTACAAACTAAAAACCTCTTCAGCATTAATTTATATTAGAATGCGCCGCTTTATTTTCTTGAAGGATAAAGTGCTATGTTTGCTGGCCTCGATTTTGGCACCTCTAACTGTTCTATTGGCGTTATGCATAATGGACAGCCCACACTTATTCCCTTAGAAGACGGCAGAACCCGTTTGCCATCCTGCTTATATATTGAAAAAGAAAGTAGTGACCTGGTTATTTTGTCTGAGCAGGAAATTGCTGGTCGAGTAAGTGCTTTAAAAGCTGGGCAAACAAAAACGGGTACACTTCAAAGTGATGAAACATTTATTTCCATAGCGCGTAAACAATTACGTAAAGAACAACGGGATAAAACGGTTAACAGTAAACGGACCCAAAGCATAGTTGAAGCGCTGCGGACTAACGGTGACGTGATTTTTGGTGAAGAAGCTGAGCTTAGCCATGTAGCCGAGCCCGAAAATGGTTTTTACATTAAGTCGCCCAAATCTTTTTTGGGTGCCGATATTAGCGCTGCGCAAAAAGTCGTGTTTACCGGAATAGTTGAAAAAATGCTGGCTTTTATCAAGCAAGAAGCACAATACCTTAAACAATGTGAGATAGACCAAATCGTCATTGGCCGTCCAGTAAATTTTCACGGTTTATTAGGCCGTGATGGCAACGCCCAAGCCTTAGATATTATCGGCTCTGCCGCGTTAAAAGTGGGTTATAAACAAGTTGAGTTTTTGATGGAGCCGGTGGCAGCGGCTTATGACTATGAGCGACAATTAACTAAAGATCAGTTAGTGCTGATCCTCGATTTAGGTGGCGGTACCACCGACTGCTCGATGATCCAAATAGGGCCGAGTTTTGTAAAGCAGCAAGACCGGCAGCGTGGCATTCTTAGTCATACTGGGCAGCGGATTGGCGGCATAGACCTCGATAACAAATTAGCACTTATGGCGCTGATGCCGCACTTTGGAAAAAATGCCATGTTAAGCAATGGTTTACCTGTGCCCAACAACCTATTTAGGCAAGCAGTGAGTATGAATGACGTCAGTGCCCAGCAAGAATTCAATGCAAGCCGCACAGGTAAAGAGCTCGACGATTATTGCAAAATTACCACCGACCCACGTTTAAATAGACTTAAGACCTTACGCGACGGTAAATTTGGTCTACGTGTTAGTCGCAGCGCAGAACAAGCTAAAATTTTACTGTCCGAACAAACTCCCATTGCCTTGCCACTTGATTATATAGAAAACGACTTCACCATCGGTATCAGTCGTGAACAATTAAGTGACGCTATCGCTGATGAACTGCGCAAATTTGAAGTGTTAATGACTGAGGCCATTAAACAAGCCGGATCCTTACCCGATGCACTTTACGTTACCGGAGGAACCGCCATGTCGCCGGTGATCCAGCAATGGATACATCGTGTATTTCCGGATATGCAGATTATTATCGGTGACCACTTTGGTAGTGTCACCTCGGGCTTAACTACCCACGCACAGCGCTTGTTTGGTCGCTAAAGGCGGGCTTGTTAGCGATGCTATCTAATACCAACTCCATTAAATAAATGTACACTCAGCGAGAATTTAATGGAATTGGTATAAGTTAAAGAACTAAACACACTGCGGGAACCAAGTAATTATGGCGGATTTTAACTGCGACTTTAAACGTGGTGTGCAGATATGTGCTTGGACGATATCCTCATTGAAGTATTCTGAAAGTACATTTGTTGTATTCAATATGTCAGTGAGTACTCAGAAAAATGAATTATTTCTTCTTATTATAATTTAATAGAATCAAATTCTTTATCCATTGATTCAGTAAACCACTTACGCTGGATCTTGTTATAAATACCATTTTCCTTAAGTATTAAAAGAGCCTGGCGAATTTTACGTAGGTCTTCGGGATCACTATGATTGTTTGCTACGATCCCCATTTCAGTCTGCCCCGTGGTAAAAATTTGGGTAAATTGTTCACGTTTAAATCCCAACATTTGGGCTGCATTAAAAAAGCCAACGTCATTATTATAATTTAAATCAACCCGGCCTAAATTCAGCATTTTCATGCACTGCTCTTGATGTTCAACAATATAGACCCCCTTAGTATAGTTTGGGAAAATATCTAAGGTTTTTACTGACACATCTCCTCTTGGCAAAGCGATGGAGTAACGATGAACGTCATCTAAAGTATTAATGTTGATGTCCGTTCTTGATTTGAGAGAAAACACTCCCTCATTAACCACGTAAATGGTCGCAACCCAGTTATAAAGTGCTTCTCTTTCAGGCGTTTTTGCCATAGTAAACAGTAAACTATTTTCTTGTTCAGCGACTAAGGTCTGTGCTCTAACCCAGGGTACAGGAATATATTCAATATTGAGATCACTTAATTTGACGATTTCGTTAAACAATTCAACAGAAAATCCGCCGTGATCACCTTTTTCACTTAGCACCTGAAAAGGGGGATACTCTGCGATATACACTTTTAATTCCGCACTATGTGCAAAATTAAAAAAGTGACAAACTATAATTTGAATTACACAAAACCAGATTTTAATTTTCAAAAAAACACCAAATTCAACGAGATAGGACAACATCGATATAAAAAACATCCCTCTACAAGGATATACATCTTTTTATGATATCTTGCCTTAGCAGTAATCTAAACCTCATAGACTAAATATTAAACGCGTCTTTATGCCCCCTAAATCGACTTGACGTTAAAAGACAATTAGCTTCCAGTTAAGCACGGCACCACATCCTGTTAGAAATAAGGTGGCTGGTCGACCCAAAACATGTAACTCACGCGCAAAAGCATACAACAAGAGAACTTTTTTGTGTTCACCCACCGGCACCTCAACTGTACCCGTGAGCCCAATATAATTCCCATCCTCCACGTCGATGCCAAGTGTCACACTAAAAGCACCTTCATACATCATGGTCAACGCATGGTTTAACTGGCCTTAATATAACGATCGCTCGGGTTGGACGAGTTAGATGTACCTTGCGCAAAGGCCACTCCAAACCCCAAATAACTCACTAATTTCAAGCAACCAAGTAGATTTCTCGAACCAACATTCATAATGTGATCTTCCTATTAGCACTTGCTAAAACATCAAATCGAACTGCAGATTTTTACAAGCCTATAATGACATATTGGCAAAGTAACTATCTATAATCGACCTTAACATATGCTCTACAGTCGCCAACTTTGGTTATTATTTTACAGCAGCTTAAGCACTTACAATCTTAATCAACTGGGTTTTCCCAATAAGGAACTCCAGCAAAATACTGAGTGAAATAATCAATAAACGCCCTAACTTTGGGTGCCAACAAGCGGGAGCTTGGGTAAACCGCCCATATAGCGGTATCAGACACCAGTGGGTGATCTTTTAATACTTGCACTAACTGACCACTTTTTAACTCTCGATAAGCCACCCAATGAGAACAAATAGTTAATCCTATACCCGCCACACAAGCGTCTCTTATGGCCTCACCATTATCAATACGTAATACACTTTTGCCTTTGCAGCGTTTTGGACCTTCGGCAGTAGCAAACAACCAACCGTCTGTGCCCGACAAGTTAATACACTGATGTTTGAGTAAGTCTTGAGGCTCCTGGGGCTCCCCATGCAGTGCAAGATATTCAGGCGCAGCGCATATTATGCGAGTATCGCCGGCGAGTTTACGCGCAATTAAACTTGAATCATTGAGGGCGGCATTTCTGATGGCGATATCAAAGCCCCCTTCCACCATATCCACAATACTGTCACTGAGGCGTAAATCAATTTTCAAAGCAGGGTGTTTGGCCATAAAGCCTTTTAAGGCAGGAATAATATGCATACGTCCAAAGGATGCCGAGGCGGTAACTCGAATCGTCCCTTGCGGGGTATAACTACCCGCACCAACGGCAGCTCTTGCCGTTTCGATCGTATCCAGTACATCTTCGGCATGGGGCAAAAACGCTTGCCCCTCTTCAGTTAACGATACCTTACGTGTGGTACGGTGGATTAACTTTACGCCCAGTGTTTCTTCCAGCTTATTAATATGTGAACTGGCTACTGCCGGTGACAAACCCTGTTCGCTGCCGGCCATACTTATATTGTGAGTTGCTGCTATTCGTACAAACAGCTTTAAGTGGTCATTATTCATTATCAACATAAAGTATAAACTGATTATTGAAAAGACTGTATTATCAATACCATCCTTTGTAAATATACTTAACTCACTTAATCAACAAAGGTATTAACCATGCAAGCAATGATCATTAAACAATTTGGCGGCAGTGAGGTATTTGAAGCTGCACAATTAAGCAAACCAGCAATAAAGTCAGGCCATATCTTAGTAAAAGTAGCGGCCACTAGCGTGAACGCGGTTGATACTAAAATCCGTGAGCTGGGCACTGATTTAGGTCCATTAGCACCGCCTTTACCTGCGGTATTAGGCATGGACTTTGCCGGCATTGTCACAGAAATTGGCGAGGGTGTTACCCACTTTGCCATTGGTGATGAAGTCTATGGTTGTGCCGGCGGTCTCGGGGATTTGCCCGGTGCCTTAGCTGAATACATGCTAGCAGACGCAAGATTAGTGGCCCACAAACCTAAAACCATATCAATGCGTGAAGCTGCAGCCATCCCTCTTGTTGGTATTACAGCCTACGAAGGTTTAGTACGCGCTGGTATTAGCCAAGGTCAAAAGGTATTAGTGCACGGTGGTTCTGGCGGTGTGGGTCATATTGCTTTGCAACTGGCTAAGTACTTTGGCGCAGATGTCTATTCTACTGGTGGCGGCGAAAAACAATTAGCCTTAATCGAAAAACTCGGCGCCAAAGGCATTAATTACCGCACTGAAACGGTAGCTGACTATGTCGCTAAGCATACTGCTGGTACCGGATTTGATGTGGTATTTGATTCAGTCGGCAGTGAAAACATTGCCACCTCATTCGAAGCTGCTGCATTAAATGGTCAAGTGGCGACTACCGTGTCTTTGCTTGAAATGGACTTGTCACTAGCCCATATGAAAGGCTTGTCATTGCATGTGGTATTTATGCTCATCCCCATGTTGTACAATATAAAACGTCAACAACATGGCGAGATACTGGCCAAACTAGCCGCCATAGTTGATGCTGGGAAATTAGTCCCTATTGTTGATGAGCAGCATTTTAGTTTAGCTGACGTCGCTAAAGCGCATGACCGTTTAAGCAGTGGTCAAGGTATGGGCAAAGTGATAATTGATATCTAAACCACGGCATTTTAATGGGTAAATCAAGCGTGCATCGTTAGCTCTGGATTACTCACTTAAGGGCATTTAGCGGCTAAATTCTCAACGAGTTTTAGCCCTAATAACTTTCAAGCACGTCATTTTAAAAACAAAACACAGCGGCTACGCGGCCAACGTTTTAGTCCGCGATAGTGGTCGTTGTCGCCGTGTTTGTTTCTATGGATTCTGGTGATTCAGCCGCTTCTTCAAGCTTTGCTCGATCAGCCTTAGAGACGTAGTCACTCTTTTTTTTGCCGCTGCCTTTGGCTTTAGCGGCTTTGATACGTTTTTGGTGTATTTGGGATAATTTCTTTTTTTTGTTCATGGGATATCTTTGCTCTTTGGTGTTCGATTGTGGCTGAGACAATAAGGTTGATTTAACTCGTCATTTTGCCATTGTAGCCCATCCCTCCGATGCTGTTATTTTTACTTCAGTAAAAGGGACTAAAAACTGTTAGTATGCGCGCCATTGGCACTTAGCTGTGATCGGCAGATCCTTACTATAAGTGACCAACTTACTTTATTTTAGCTTTTATAGGTAACAACATGTCACAACAAATAACCCGCACCAGACGTTTAAGAAAAAAATTACATTTAGATGAGTTTGCCATCTTAGGATTTGAATTCAGCTTTACTTTAAGCAGTTCAGCAGACGAACAAGAGCAATTTTTAAACAGTCTTGCAGCACTTGCCGATACCGAAAACCTGTTTATTTCTCTTGGTAACGATAACGAAATGTTTGAAGGCGCAGCGACCTCAGCCGATCGTTATGGCAATGCTACCGAAGCCAATAGAGCAGCACTTGAGACATTACTCAAAGGTAACACTAAGGTGACTGACGCAAAAGTCGGTGCATTAGTAGATGCCTGTTACGAAATGTAATGATTGAATAGTGATACCAAACTCTAGTGAGAGCTGACAGGTATCAATATAAAAAAACCGACTTTACGTCGGTTTTTTTATGGATCCATATTGTTTAATGCAATGCTTAGCAGTCTGTTGGGTCGCCTTCAGTTGCTTCTTTACTAGCAATACAGGCTTCTTTTAATTTCTGCATGCCATCTTCTTTCAATTCTGCGCCTTCTTCTTCGGTGGCATCCATCATGTCTTCAACGCCATCTTTAGCTGACTCATAGACATCGCTAGTTGCATCGCTAACATCTTCCATTACGTCAGAGGCCTTTTCTTGCACCTCCTCCATTTTAGCTGCGGTTTCTTTTTGAACTTCTGCTGCTTGCTCTTTAGTAGCTTCAGAACAACCTGACATACCAAATAAAGTAACAGTGATTAACATGGCTAGCGTGTTTTTTGACATTTTCATACGGGTTCCTAGTGTGGGTACGCGCAGTGCGTTACTGCGCAAAAGTAAAGGCGACGTGTCCATTACCGGCGCATATTATATACACAATTTAATTAAAGTTATTTTATTTCGTAAACCCCAAATCAAAGCGTGTTTTGTTATGTAATGTTGACTCAAGCCTTATTGCTTAAAACTAATATGTAAACAGCTAAACTCTCTTTCGAACCACCTTTAAGCAAAGCGGTCAAAAATAACACCCTATTTTAATAGCAAAATAGGGGCGGTATTTTTAGTTTCTAGCTAATGATATAGTCAATCCTATCTGTATGATAATGTTGAAAATCAGGGCTCAAATAAAGCGAAGGTTAGGCACTTTTCATCGACCAGCATGTAAGCAATATTGCACCATCCAAAATCAATAAACTAAGGTACACATAGCCATGAAAACACTCTCTCTGCTATCGCTGACTGCCATCACATTGGCCTTACTTGTCTCATGTTCACCAGTTGAACAAAACGCTAAACCAGAAACGACAGAAACCACAAAAATCATCCCAGTGGCTAAATATTCCCTCGCCCAGTGGTCGTTCAACCGTGACTTATTTGCTGGCGAGATGAACACGGTGGACTTTATCCATGCTGCGGGTGACATGGGTTTTGAAGGTGTTGAATATGTTAGTCAGTTTTTTAAAGATAAAGCCGACGATTTTGCTTATCTCGATACTCTGAATGCGGCGGCAAAACAGGCCGGTGTGCGTAATGTAATGCTGCAAGTGGACAACATGGGTAACTTAGGTGCGTCTGATCCAGCAGAAAGAGCACAAGCCATTGCTGATGGCAAAACATGGGTAGATGCCGCGAGTTATTTAGATTGTGACACAATGCGAGTGAACGCCCATGGTGAAGGTGATGCAGAGCAAGTTAAGGCATTTAGCATTGAATCCATTGCGGAGTTGGCCCAATACGCTAATAGCAAAGGGGTGCAAATCATCATCGAAAACCATGGTGGTATTTCTAACAATGGGGCATGGTTAGCCGACCTTGTTGCCCAGCTTGCCGACCACAATGTCGCCAGCCTCGTTGACTTTCATAATTGGTGTGTTGAGCGTGAAAATGGCCAGCTGTGGGGCGCCCCCTGTATTAAAGAATACGATTATTACCAAGGTTTTGCCGAGTTGATCCCCTCGGCCCAAGGTGTCAGTGTCAAAGCCTTTGAATTTGATGCACAAGGCAACGAAACCACTATGGACATTGTGCGTTTTTTCCAGCTCATGAAGGACGCAAACTATGATGGTTATCTAGGTATAGAGTATGAAGGCGATACTTTGCCTTCACGGGACGGCATACTAAAAACCAAAGCCTTGGCTGAAAAAAGCTGGCAGGCGGTTAACCAAGAATAAAGTGAAAAATTGTTTTTTCTAGATAAGATGACAGCTTAGTCATCTTGTTTATAAAACCTAAGTAGCCAGCTTATTCACCACCAGCTCACAAAGCCTATGGGTATCAAGAATTGCTTGGCTGCTGCTTGTGTTGTTAGTGCCAACGTCCAACTGCAACAGCATATCATCGATCATATTCACAAAACCGCGTTTAAATAGGGTGCTTTGCCAGTCGTTAAATTTTAAGGGGCTGGCGGTATTGTTTTCCCACACTTGGCCTTCGCTTAAATTTTCAATCTGCCATTTTTTGTTTTGGGCGTAATATTCTAAACGCTCTTCATTTGCACCATTGAGGCGATTCATCATGCCACTAAATAAACAACCTCCATGTTGCCATTGCACCTGCAAGGCACCCAGCATACCCAACTCTTGGTGGGCAAAAACTTCAATATTGCTGGGCATGCTACCAGCGCGATGACGCAAATAATCCAGCACATGAATAAAATCATCATAGATATACTGCCGTGGCTTAGCGGGTAAATTATAACGATTTTTTTGATAGTGAATTTGTATCGCAGCAGTGCCAACAACGTGCTGATACGAAGGTGCAAAACGACGATTAAAACCCATAATCAAGGGCAGGTTTTTATCTGCCGCCAAATTAAGCAGTTTCTCACACTCAGCAAAGTGATAACTGATGGGTTTATCCATAAAAACCGGAATTCCGGCCTGTAAAAATTGCTGGGCCAAGGCAAAATGGCTGTCGGTAGCAGAATGGATCATTACTGCATCAGGGTGGCTAGCAAGTAAATCACTTACATTGTTATAACTCTCATTAATACGATATTGCGTTTGCAAACGCGCCAAGGTTTTGCTGTTGCGTGTACAAAGTACGGGATTAATCTTTGGGTGGTTTGCCACTATGGGCAAATAAGCCTTTTGGGCAATATCCCCCAAGCCCAACATCGCAATTCGCATAATCTAATCCTAACGATAAAACCCGTGCCTAACTGCTCTCAAAAATAGCGTTTGAATGCACATTAAGTGTTTTAAATTTTGTTCCGCGATAACACAAAACGGCAGCCTGAAGCTTGGAACAATATTATTCCAAGCTCGGAATTTGACCTATGCGCGCAATCATTTCAGTAATAATTTGTAAATCGAGTAAAAACTGATCGACACGTTTAAATTCATTAGCATTATGGCCTGAATATTTTTGATCTGGCATGGCTAGTCCAAATTGCACGCCATTGGGCAAGTTGTGCACCGACGTACCGCCACTTGACGAGCCAAACTCACGAGGCATAGATAAGTTTTCGCTGGCTACATCTAACAAGGCATTGACCCACGCTCCTTTGGGATTGCGATACATGGGTTCACTCATGTATATATCGTAGGCCACATTGACCCCACTACTTTTGTTCCATTTAGCTAATTTATCCATGATTTCCTGTTGTAACTTAACTACGTCACGGCCAACAGGAACACGTAAATTAACCCCAACTTGCAAACTGTCATCATCAAGTTTAATTTGGGTAAGGGAGCTGGTCAGCGGTCCCATAAAATCATGAGAAAAATCGATACCCAAGGTTTTACCTAGATAATCCAAACCCCAATTAGCAACGACATAATCAGCAGCGTCGGTTATATGGTTAAGTTTAAACAGTGCTTTTTGTTGTTGCACTGAGTGAATAAAAACAAACATTCTGGATACAGGATTCACCCCAGACTCAGGTTCTGAAGAGTGAGCTGAAACTCCTTTTACTGTTAATTCTACCCCTTGAGAAGTGGCCGCAGCATGGATTGAAAAATCTCCTCCATTAGCTACTACAAATTTTTCACCCAAGAGATTGAGCTGACTCACTAAGGCTGTAGCATCTGTTGTAGTGATGGTAACGACACTTGCCGCCGGAATTTGATTAATCGCCAAACCACCGCTAATGCTTACTATTTCAGCTAAAGCTGATTGCTTAGCCTGCCCAGAGCGTGAAGGGAAGGTCGCGGTAATGCCAGCAAAGCCTTTTTCAGCAATCACTACTGGATAACCGCCATCCAGAGCCAAGTTATAATTAGGTGTCGGGTTGCGTGCAAAATAATAGGGTATCGCCTCTGACGTGGTTTCTTCAGTGGTATCAATCAACAAGTTAAAATTGCGCAACAAAGGAATGTTTTCTTCCTGAATGACTTTCATGGCGTACAAAGAAACGACAATGCCATTTTTGTCATCTTCGGTGCCACGGCCATACATACGATCGCCAATCAGGGTGAGTTTAAAAGGGTCGAGTTTAGTGCCATCTTCAAGCCCCCATAACGAAGGTGTGACAGGCACCACATCGGCATGAGCATGAATACCTACCACCTCATCTGAACTGCCTTTAACAGAAACTTCATATACACGATTATCAATATTGCGAAATGCTAAATTAAAATCCTGAGCGATATTGGCTATTGCATCCGCCATCTTATGAAACTGCGGATTATCGTGTTGCTCAAGGCCTTCCACATTAAAGGTTGGAATAGCCACCAACTGCGCCAGCGTATTCATCGCAGCTTGGCCATATTTAGCACGGCTATATAAACCTAATAATCGCTGCATCTGATGCAACTCGGTATCTTGCAGCGTTTTATTCGCACGATACTTTTTAATAGCTACAAGCACTGACTCTTGCTGACTAAGCGTTTTTGATGAAACTAGCTGAGCCAAAAAATCATCAAACTTATCAGCTGCTTGCACCTTTGAATTAGCAAGAACTTGGCTCGCTAACTGTGCCGACAAATTAGCCGTAGGCTCTGCCGCATAAACCACGTTAATAAAGCCCATTACCAGCACCACACCTGTCTTTAACACGATATTCAAATCTAATATTCCTTTGATTTATAAAAATGGGGGCTTAGGACTATGCCAAATCGGCATCCTAAAAAACGATGGTGTAGCGCTAATACTAAAAGATCGTAAGTTTAACTAGTTTGCCACTTAAGGCGATGTAAAGCCCAACAAAACTTATACCAATTCCATTAAATAAATAGGCACTTAGAACGCGTCCAGCGGTTTGATTAAAGCTTAGCTGATACATAATCCAAAGCACCACAAATGGCCGCGACTTGGGCAAGGATACAAATTTCACCGTCAACTTTAGGGCTATCAGGGTAGACCTCAGTCGTCGTCGTATATTTGGCATGTGTCGCACTGGCGCACAAACCAAGTTGCTGCAGTGGATAGTTGATAACCCCTTGTTGGGTCACAGCTGAGCCAATGATCATGCCTTGCTTATCAGAAGGCGCAATGTGAGTTACCTGCTCAACCGCAACAATTACTGCACGTTGAAAATCGTGACAGGGGTTTTCAGTATCGCCCACCGCATAAAAACCATCAGGAATTTCCCAACATTTTTGCTCTATCGCATCCCGAGCCGCCAATGCTGGGCGAAATTCGCTATTATCGCTATCTGTGGTTTCATGCAAATCGATGTGCACTAAAATATTCATGTCTACTACCAATGCCAGTAAAGCGGCGGATTCAGCTGCTGGGCTATTAGCATAAAACGAACGGTTAGGATCTATCGCTTCAGGGTTCCAACGATTAACAGTTTCATAAGCCCAAGGACTAATACAAGGTGCGATTAACAGGTTAAAATGTTTGGTATAGTGTTGCGCTTTAGTACTGGCAAAACGTAAGGCTCCATGTACACCACTGGTTTCGTAACCATGCACACCACCGGTGATGAGTGCCGTTGGTTTAGTGTCGTCCCAGTCCTGGGTTTTTAGGGCAAATAGTGGATAGTCATTTTTGTATGCTAACTTGCCATATTGATGAATCTCAAACTGCTCTGCCAAAGCCTCAACCTGACTTAATACATCGGCCTGATAAGAACGTTTTATCGTCTGCAAAGCCAGCCATTGCGCTTTTTCCACGCTTCCCCATTTTATGCCAAGAGTGCCGATGGGATAGCCGCTATCGTTTTGCATATTTATCCTTATTGTTCAATGGGTAGCGTGCCTTACATTGTTCAAGGCCGCTACTTAAATGGCAAGTGTATGCCCCTAGCTTACTTGCTTAACATGTCTGCAGGCAAACCCAGCTCACATTTTTTACAGTTTAATAAAAAGCCTAACATTGCGTTGCGCCCATCAACTGTTGTTACCCAAGGGCGATTAATCCAAGGTGGATTATGCCGCACATGTTGAAAATGCCCACATGCGAGTTCTGCCACCCAATCATGTTGTTCATCTTGATGGTATGCCACTATAGCTTGTTGCATAGCTATGTCTTAACTAGCCAATTGCTGTAATTTTTCGATGATGCTTAGATTCGCTGCAGGGAAATCGTATTGTGCTAAATCGGCTATTTTCACCCAACGACTTAGCTGGTTTTCTTGCGAACTTGGCTCGCCACTAAACTCTTCAACCAACATGACATCAAGCCTGACCTTTTTATCGCCGTAATCATGTTCAATCACCATCAAGGGGATGGGGTTGAGCACCTGAATGTTCACTTCTTCGAATAACTCACGGATTAGCGCTTGGGCGATAGTTTCGTCAGCTTCTTTTTTACCACCTGGAAATTCCCACAAACCGCCTTGATGCAAAGTGTCGGCTCGTTTACTGACATAGATCATATCTTGACGTTTGATCACACCCACGGCCACGTCGACTATTTTCATTAGTTCCTCTCAATGTATAAACTAAAAAGTCGAACCTAAGTTCGACCTTTTATAACCTTAAGTACTATCTAACCCGCTTAAACTTAACTTAGTTTACCGTGACATTGTTTATACTTTTTACCTGAGCCACAAGGGCAAATGTCATTACGACTAATCTTTGGCCCTTGACGTAATCCCTCTTCGGCTGTCGGTGGCGCTTTAGGCTCAGCTGGTGATTGGTGCTCAAACTGTTTAGGTTGATTTTGCGCGGCAATACGGCGTTTTTCTTCCATTTCTTCCACTTCAGATTCGGCTTTCACCTGTACCTTACTGAGGATGGTTACCACTTCAACTTTTAGTGTTTCAAGCATTTGTGAAAACAATTCAAAAGATTCACGTTTGTATTCTTGTTTTGGGTTCTTTTGTGCAAAACCACGCAAGTGAATACCTTGACGCAAATAATCCATCGCAGCCAAATGTTCTTTCCAATGGCTATCTAGGTTTTGCAACATCACAGCTTTTTCAAAGTGGCGTATTACAGGTGCACCAACTATGGCTTCTTTCTTGTTATACGCGTCAACTACTTGTTCGACGATGCGTTCACGTAACTTTTCTTCAAACAGTTTGTTGTCATCTGCCAACCATTGTTTGACTGGTATATCCAATAAAAAATCACCTTTAAAACGTGCTTCCAAACCTTCAATATCCCACATCTCATCAAGGGACTGCGGTGGAATATATTGATCAATCACCCCGTTGATTACATCTTCACGGATAGCCGCGATGGTTTCGCTAATATCACCTTCGTCGAGTAATTCATTACGTTGTTGATAAATAACTTTACGCTGATCATTGGCCACATCATCGTATTCAAGTAATTGTTTACGCATATCGAAGTTACGACCTTCAACTTTACGCTGAGCATTTTCAATGGCGCGAGTTACCCATGGATGTTCAATGGCTTCACCATGCTCCATCCCTAAACGTTTCATCATATTGCCCATTTTTTCTGAGGCAAAAATACGCATTAAGGCATCGTCTAAGGACAAGTAAAAACGTGAAGAACCTGGATCACCTTGACGACCTGCTCGACCACGTAACTGGTTATCTATACGACGTGATTCATGGCGTTCGGTACCGATGATATGCAAACCACCGGCCGCTAGTACGGCATCATGGTCAGCTTTCCATTCACTTTTGATTTTTTCTATGGTACCAGGCTTAGGATCATTGATTTTATCAATGGCAACCTGCCAGTTACCACCTAATACGATGTCAGTACCACGACCCGCCATATTGGTAGCGATGGTGATAGCGCCAGCCTTACCAGCCTGAGCGATGATATCTGCTTCTTGTTCATGGAACTTGGCGTTTAATACTTTATGGGGAATTTTCGCTTTTTTCAGAACGTTGGATAACAATTCAGAATTTTCGATAGAAACGGTACCCACCAAGGCAGGCTGTCCACGTTTCACACATTCTTTTATATCTTCCACTATGGCTTCGTATTTTTCTGCTGCAGTAAGATAAATCAAATCTGCTTTATCTTTACGTATCATAGGTTTATTGGTTGGAATAACCACAGTTTCCAAGCCGTAAATTGACTGGAACTCGAAAGCTTCGGTATCAGCTGTACCTGTCATACCTGCGAGTTTTTCGTATAAACGGAAATAGTTTTGGAAGGTAATAGACGCTAAGGTCTGGTTTTCGTTTTGGATTTTTACACCTTCTTTGGCTTCAACTGCCTGATGTAAACCCTCTGACCAACGACGTCCCTCCATGGTGCGGCCGGTATGTTCATCAACGATAACAATTTCGTTTTCTTTAACGATATAATCTACGTCACGGTTAAACAGTTTATGTGCCCGCAAGGCCGCGTTAACATGATGTAAATAAGAGATATTAGCGGCGGCAAAAAGTGATTCACCTTCAGCTAGAATACCCTCACGCAGTAAAATTTCTTCAACATGGATTTGCCCATGTTCGGTAAGGTGGATTTGTTTACCCTTTTCATCAATGGTGAAATCGCCTTCGCCGTTTTTCCCTTCTTCATCCTCTTTTTCTTGTTTGATTAATTCAGGGATGATGAGGTTAATTTTACGATACAGCTCAGAGCTGTCTTCCGCTTGACCAGAGATTATAAGCGGGGTACGTGCTTCATCGATTAAAATCGAGTCAACTTCATCGATGACCGCAAAGTGCAACCCCTTTTGTACACGATCTTCAGGGCTAAAAGCCATATTGTCGCGCAGGTAGTCAAAACCAAATTCGTTGTTAGTACCGTAGGTAATGTCTGCTTCATAAGCTGCTTTTTTCTGCTGGTGATTCATGCCCGGCACGTTACAACCAACACTCAGACCTAAAAATTCAAATAAGGGTCTGCTCCAATCAGCATCACGACGAGCAAGATAGTCGTTAACGGTAATAACATGCACACCCTTGCCGGTTAGAGCATTCAGATAGGTTGGCAAGGTAGACGTTAAGGTTTTACCTTCACCCGTGCGCATTTCAGCAATTTTCCCCTGATGTAGAACCTGACCACCGAGCATTTGCACATCAAAGTGACGCATGCCAAACACGCGTTTACTGGCTTCACGTACTACAGCAAAAGCTTCTATCATTATTTCGTCGGTACTAACACCTTCTGCTAAGCGAGCAGAAAATTCCGTGGATTTTGCTTTTAACTGCTCGTCACTTAAAGCTTCAAGCTCAGCTTCTAGTTGATTAATTTGACTAATAGAAACGTTAAGTTTTTTTAGGATACGGTCATTACGACTACCGAAAATTTTGGTGAGGATACTCGAAAACATCGATTTACAGCTTCCAATCTAATAATTAATTGCTACTGATTGCTGCTAATTACAACAATGCAGAGCAAGACAAAAATAAAACAATCGGCTCACAGGGAGCCGATTATCAATGATTCTACATTACGCGTTAATTCAAACATGTAGTGTTAAAAACTAGTCCCGATAAACATAGGGCAAGGGATCTAGCTGCTGGCCTTTGCGTAATACTTCATAATGTACGTGAGCACCTGTCGAACGTCCGGTATTGCCCATGTAGGCAATCTGTTGACCTTTGGTTACCACGTCACCTATCTTAACATTAAGTTGCTTGCTGTGTCCGTAACGAGTCACTAAACCTTCGCCATGATCAATTTCAACCAACAAGCCGTAACCACTACGATCATCAGCCCATGTCACTACCCCGGCAGCAGTAGCCATAACGGGGTCACCTTCTTTACCAGCAAAGTCGACACCTTTATGCATTGCGGGCATACCACTGAAAGGATCTTTACGCACACCGTAATGAGACGATAACCAACCCGAGGTAACAGGGCGACCCGTCAAACGACTCTGGTCTGTTATATGGTGACTCAACATTATAGATTCAAGGGCATTAAGCTGTTGAGTTTTATGTTGGATTTGTCCCAACATAAAATCCATCTTAGTAAGTAGACTATCGTTAATCTGAATATCAGCATTTGCTATTTCTTCCGGACCACCCATAGCAGGTAATTGGTTAAAACTAAATTCATCAGGATTCAAACTAGCTTGTTCGACTAATCGTGCCCCCAAGGCATCCAAACGTAATAACTGGCTTTGCATATCCGCCAGTTTTAAAGTCATGCCAGTGAGTTGTTGGTGAGTAATATTTTTCAGTTCATCTACTTCTTTTGCTTGTTGTTCAAACCCCGTTTTGGCGTAACCAACCCTTGATAGGTTGTCATCAACGCTGTTGCTTGAACGGCTGGAAATCAAAAAAACACCACAAATAGCGATCAATGCAATAATTAATTTTGGTTTGTCTGCACTAAATTTGAGGCGTGTTTTTTCACTTCTTATGAGTAAGGTTAATTTCATTTTATAGTTTTACCTCTTTATAAAAAGTCAAACACTGGATACTTCTGACTTGCTTAATCAAATACTTAGCTTGGATAAGTATCGACTATTAATTACACGTATTAACCAACCTTGTGGAGAATAGATAGGAACACTTTAGCTATCGGCGTTTTTAACCTTTTTGCCAGATTAACACAATGCTTAATACAACAAAAAGCGTAAAAAGTACTTAGGTATATATCCGTGTCACTTATGTGAATCTGTTAAGGTGACAAGGCTAAAATTGAAAATGCCGCATTATGTGCGGCATTTTTAATGAGTAAACTTAACTAGCGAGTACTGGCGAGGCAAAACGTATGGGCATTTCCTCTGGGGACTCGTAACTGACAAATTCCCAGCATTTTTTATTGTCCAACAAGGCATTTAATAATTTGTTATTCAGCCCGTGGCCGGTTTTATAGGCACGTAATTCGCCAATAATACTGTGGCCTCCTAAATACAAATCACCAATTGCATCAAGAATTTTGTGTTTTAAAAACTCGTCGCTATAACGTAAACCTTCAGGATTTAATACGCGATATTCATCCAATGCGACAGCGTTTTCCATGCTGCCACCTAAGGCCAAGTTAAGTGAGTTCATATACTCTAAGTCTTTCATAAAACCAAAAGTACGGGCACGACTGACTTCTTCCACATAAGAGCTAGAGTTAAAATCCAGTACCATGTGTTGACGGGTTTGACTGATGACTGGATGATCAAAATCGATACGAAAATCCACTCTAAAACCGTCATGAGGGCGTAACTCTGCCCACTTATCACCATCAGTAACTTTAACGGCTTTGGTTATTTTGATAAAACGTTTAGCTGCGTTTAACTCTTCTATGCCAGCGGATTGCAGTAAAAAGATAAAAGGACTAGCACTACCATCCATGATGGGTAGTTCATCACTGTCTACTTCAACAATGATGTTATCTATGCCTAAACCCGCCAACGCAGAAGCTAAATGCTCAACAGTGGAAATTTTTGCGCCTTGTTCATTACTGATACAGGTACATAACATCGTATCGCCAACAGCATTAGCTCGGGCTGGAATATCCGCATAAGGCTCAAGATCAACGCGGCGAAATACAATACCTGTATTTGCCGGCGCAGGCCGGAGAGTCATAGTGACCTTGTCACCTTTATGCAAACCAATTCCAGTTTCCTGAACAGCTTGTTTGATGGTACGTTGTTTAATCATCTACCTCTTGCTCACAATTGATGACTCAATAGTCTATTGTAATAAGTAATGTTGTAATAAAAATCGGCGCATATGGTATTAAAAATGCTTAGCCTTGTCAAAAAACTGTCATAACTCTATGTTATTGCAGCATATGCCTAAATTTCACAGAATCAATATCTGACAACACCTTTAACCATTAAATTCCCAACAAAGTCTTATTAATCAGCTTGTTTACGCAAAAATGCGGGAATATCCAAGTATTCAAAGTCTCCGCTGCTTTCATGTTTATCTTCTTGCATAGAAGAACGTAAACTTTCGCTAGTAATGCTGTTAGACACGACAGCTCCACCATTGCCCTGCAATTTGAATTCATTGTGATCATTCATTTGGCGAGGTGCGCGATTTGATACTAAAGAAATATCAGGTTTACGCTCAGTGCCAATACCGGTTGCAACAACGGTTACACGTAGTTCGTCTGTCATATCCATATCAATAACGGTACCGATAACCACAGTGGCATTTTCAGAAGCAAAGGCTTTAACCGCATTACCCACTGTTTCAAATTCATCAATCGAGAAACTTGGACCAGCAGTAATGTTAACCAAAATACCACGAGCGCCAGACAAATCGATGTCTTCCAATAATGGACTTGCAATAGCAATTTCGGCGGCTTCTTCGG
Source organism: Paraglaciecola hydrolytica (assembly GCF_001565895.1). Taxonomy (GTDB): domain Bacteria; phylum Pseudomonadota; class Gammaproteobacteria; order Enterobacterales; family Alteromonadaceae; genus Paraglaciecola; species Paraglaciecola hydrolytica. Next base: position 29,305 of record NZ_LSNE01000001.1, on the reverse strand, counting down.
CACGATCTTCACCGCTAGCACAACCATTACCCATCATCGCTGTGCCCATTTCAGACATTACTGTTCTGACATCGGCGAAATCCACGTTGATCAAACCTGGGCGAGTGATCAATTCAGCAATACCTTGTACCGCACCACGTAGTATATCGTTGGCAGCACTAAAGGCTTGTAATAACGGCGTGCCTTTAGGTAATACTTTTAATAATTTTTCGTTAGGAATAGTAATCAACGAATCCACATATTTGGATAACTCCGCAATACCTTGCTCGGCAAAATCAGTACGTTTACGACCTTCAAACGGAAAAGGTTTAGTCACTACTGCAACCGTTAAAATACCCATTTCTTTGGCAATTCTGGCCACTTCAGGCGCAGCACCTGTGCCTGTACCACCGCCCATACCCGCTGTGATAAATACCATATCTGCACCTTCCAGACATTGGCGAATGGTTTCTGCGTCTTCTTCAGCCGCCTGACGACCAATATTAGGGTTGGCGCCAGCGCCCAATCCTTTAGTCACCGCAGAACCAATCTGTATGGTTACATTGGCTGCAGAGCTGCGTAGTACCTGAGCATCGGTATTAACTGCAATAAATTCCACCCCTTCAATAGAGTGTTTTACCATGTGCTCAATAGCGTTACCGCCACCGCCGCCCACGCCGATCACTTTAATGATTGCTTCTTCGCTGTGACTATCCATTAATTCAAACATTTTTACTCTCCGGTCTTAACGTGTATGCAGTGATGCTTTTTCCTTAGCCCATTGCACATTTAAAAAAGGTTAAAGGTCAAATCGGCTAAAACTCGCCTTTAAACCAACTTTGTATTCTTTGCCAGGGTCCATCACTGACTTTATTTTTACTGGCTAATTTATTGAGTAAATGCACCTTACCGTATTGTAGCAATCCTACTGCGGTGGCAAATTTACTGTCTTCTACATACTCAGCTAGGCCTTTTATCCCTAAAGGAATGCCAACCCTGACTGGCATTTGAAAAATCTCTTCAGCAAATTCAACCGCTCCTTCCATTTTGGCGGTACCACCGGTCAGGACTATGCCTGCGGCAATTTGCTCTTCAAAACCACTGGCGCGAATTTCATCGTGCACCAGCTCAAATAATTCTTGATAGCGTGGCTCAATAACTTCAGCCAATGTATGGCGTGACATGGCTCTGGCAGGACGCCCGCCCACACTATGCACTTCAATGCTTTCTTCCATGCTGACCATGTCTTTTAAAGCACAGGCATAGTTAATTTTTATTTCTTCTGCGTGATTCAGCGGCGTGCGAAAAATCTTGGCAATATCACTAGTGATCTGATTACCTGCTACCGGAATAACCGCGGTATGACGTATCGCGCCATCGGTATAAATCACCATGTCCATAGTGCCACCACCGATATCCACTACACACACACCTAACTCTTTTTCGTCGTCAGTTAATACTGCGTAACTTGATGCCAGTGCAGAAAAGATCATGTGATCGGCACTTAGTTCACAGCGCTCCACACATTTCACTAAATTTTTGGCCATATCATCGGCGCAGGTAATGATGTGAGCTTCAGCCTCCATCCTGACACCTGACATGCCAATCGGGTTTTTTATGCCTTCTTGTACATCAATAGTGAATTCTTGTGGTAATACATGCAGCAATTTACGCTCGGCCGCGATAGGTACTGAACGCGCAGCATGGATTACATTGTCCACATCTTCCTGCGTCACTTCCTGATTGTTAATCGGCACCATGCCACTTTCGTTTTGGCATTTCACATGACGACCAGAAATCGACATAAACACCGAAGACACTCGGCAATCGGCCATCAATTCCATTTCATGTACTGCACGTTTTACCGATTGCACTACCAAATTAAGATCGTTAACACCACCCTTATCCATACCTTTAGACGAGTGACTGCCCACACCGACTATGCTGATGTTGTTATCGTCGAGCAATTCACCGACCACAGCCTTAACGTTACTGGTGCCTATGTCTAAGCCAACAATGAGTTTGCGTTCTACCACCTTAGACATCTTATTCTCTACCCACTTTAATTAACTCTCACGTTGTTTGGTTTTAGTTGGCGCAGTGTTTTGCACACTGAGCCAACCCACGGCTAAACCTGTGTCATAACGTAAATCCACATAATCCACCGCTTTTTCTTGGGAGGATATCAGTGGAAATACATCAACAAAGCGTTGCAACCTGTCTATAAATTCACTACGGCCTAAATTGAGTTTGATGCCATTACCTAAATGCAAATTCCAAGCAAAACGCTCACTCAAAAATAATTCCGTAATGTGTAAATCTGCTACTTCTAATAGCGACTGCATATCACGGTAACCTTGCAATGCAGTTTGCTCACTGCCACCTGGGCCAAATAAACTGGGTAATACCAGCTGAGCCTGATTAGCAATGGCAATACCATCAAATACTTCACCATGTTGATTGAGCAAAGAATCATCATTCCAACGTGCCGCTGGCAACTGCTCGACCACATAAATCTCTAAACCATTTGGCCAGCGTTTACGCACTGAGGCCCGATAAACCCAAGGTAATGCTTCGATATCATGGTGGGTTTGCGCCACATCCAATTCAAAAAAGCTACCGGGTTGTGATTCTCTTACCAAACGTTCTACTTGTTGGTCATCAATAAATTTACGTTCGCCCGATATCACGATTTTCTGCACCGGTGCTTGTTGTTCATCATCTAACCAATCAACTAGCTTTACCGTACCAATAACCAACACCACCAATAAGGTCAGCAAAAACGCGATGCCGATAAACATCTGCGAACGTGCTTGTGGTGGCGGTAATTGGAGCTGCTCGTTCATTTTAGTTGCTTGCTCCCTGCATTGAGGTAGCTAAAACCGCTAATGACAAATCACTAAAACTTAAGCCCGCCTGTTTAGCCGCCATAGGCACTAAACTTTTTTCTGTCATACCCGGCACCGTATTGGCTTCCAACAAATAAAACTGACCGGCCTTATCTTGCATAAAATCAATGCGCCCCCAACCACTGCCATCCAAAGCGGCAAAGGCATCCAAAGCCAACTGCGCTAATTGCGCTTCGAGCTCAGAACTTAATCCACTTGGGCAAAAGTACTCAGTAGTATCAGCTTGATACTTGGCGGTATAGTCGTAGAAAAAACGGGGTGTAGACATACGAATAGAAGGTAGCGCTTGCCCATTAAGCAAGCTCACAGTGAATTCAGAACCTTGAATGAACTGCTCGATCAAGACGTGATCATCATATTCAAATGCGTCTTGAATGGCTGTTTCTAATTGTTGTGTATTATTTACTCTGGTCATGCCTATGCTCGATCCCTCTTGCGCAGGTTTAACCATCACCTCATTCCCCAATTTGGCCATTATAGCCTCGCAAGATCCCGCATCAAAGGAACTTTTATCAGCAATTTCATATTGGGCTGTAGGTAGCCCCAAACTTTGCCAGATTTGTTTGCTACGAATTTTATCCATACACAAAGCAGAGCCCAAAACACCACTACCGGTATAAGGTAAATTGAGTTGCTGTAAGGCACCTTGCAGCGAACCATCTTCTCCGCCACGACCATGTAACATGATAAGTACACGGCTAAATTGCTGGCTCAGCAAGTCTGTTAATGGTTGTTCGGCTGGGTCAAAACGATGAGCATCAATACCCTGACTCAACAAACTTTGCAAAACTGCATTACCTGAACGTAATGACACCTCACGTTCGGCCGACTTGCCACCAAACATGACGGCGACTTTGCCAAAGGCTGAAGGAGCTAAAACATTAACTAGGCTCATGACTTCATCCCTTTATGCAGCGCTTTAGGCTGCAGCTGAGTGGCTTGTAAAAATTTAGCGATTTGGCCAATATTGCCAGCACCTTGAGTCATCACTATGTCTTGATCCAACATGATATCGGATAAAATCGAAGGTAATTCGTCAACACTTGCCACATATACAGGTTCAAGTTCCCCACGTTGGCGAATAGAGCGACACAGAGCCTTACTGTCAGCGCCATCGATAGCGGGCTCACCAGCCGAATAGACCTCAAGCAGTAACAAGACATCGACCTTCGACAATACCTGTACAAAATCTTCATACAAATCACGGGTACGGGTATAACGATGCGGTTGGTAGGCCATAACTAAACGACGATCAGGCCAGTTATTGCGTGCCACCGCGATAGTTGCGGCAACTTCGGTAGGGTGATGACCATAGTCATCAACTAAGACTACCTGCCCTTTATCAGTGGCAAAATCGCCGAGCAATTCAAAACGACGGCCAATGCCAGAAAATCCTGCTAACGCTTTTACTATAGCCTGATCATCAACACTTTCATCAGTAGCCACAGTGATAGCTGCCAAAGCGTTAAGCACGTTGTGTTTTCCAGGAATATTTAATTTTATTCGCAAAGGTTCAGCATTAGGGCGAATAACGCTAAATTCACTATGATTAAAACCTAACTTTACATCCACTGCACGCACATCGGCTTCTTCAGACACACCATAGGTCAGATACTTACGACCAATACGGGGCAATAAACTCTTAACCACAGGATCATCAATGCACAACACGGCTAAACCGTAAAACGGCAAGTTATGTAAAAAGTCGATATAGGTGTCTTCCATTTTTTGGAAGTCACCCTGATAGGTATCCATATGATCGGCTTCAATATTGGTGACTACAGATACCATGGGCTGCAAATGAATAAACGAGGCATCACTTTCATCGGCTTCGGCAATCAGGTAACGACTGGCACCTAAACGAGCATTAGTACCGGCACTATTCAACAAACCACCGATAACAAAAGTTGGGTCTAGTTCAGCTTGTGCAAAAATAGTCGCAATTAAACTGGTGGTCGTGGTTTTACCGTGAGTACCGGCGATGGCGATACCGTGGCGAAAACGCATTAGTTCAGCCAGCATCTCAGCGCGGCGGATCACGGGAATACGTAGCTCCATGGCGGCATTGACTTCAGCATTTTTAGGATCAATCGCACTGGATACCACTACTACATTAGCACTCTCAACATTAGAGGCTGCATGGCCAATAAAAATAGTAGCACCAAAGTTTTGCAAGCGTTCGGTCATGGCATTGGCCTGACGATCAGAGCCAGAAATTTGATAACCTTCGTTTAACAATACTTCGGCAATACCACCCATACCGGCGCCACCGATACCCACAAAATGAATGCGTTTAATTCTACGCATTTCCGGTACGTGGTAATTAATCGCTGGATTTTTTAACATGTTGTCTCCTGTGCAAGTTGTTCGCATACATGGGCAACATCTTTAGCGGCATCTATCCGTGCCAGGGTTTTCGCTTTTTGACTCATTTCGACTAATTTTTCAGGTTGAGATAAACAATTAATAATTAAGGCGCGCAACTTACTCACGGTAAATTGCGACTGTGGAATTAAAAATCCCGCATTGGCAGAGGCCAGTACTTGAGCATTTTTGCTTTGATGATCATCTACGGCGTGAGGCAGCGGCACAAAAATAGCGCAAACGCCGGCAGCCGCAACTTCAGCCACGGTTAACGCTCCTGCACGGCAAATCACCAAATCAGCCCAGGCATAAGCAGCAGGCATATCATCGATAAACTCAGTGACTTGCCAGTTGTCTTGCAGCATAAAATGGGTTTGATAAGCGGATTGCAAGCCAGCTAAATGACCTTTACCACTTTGATGACGAATTTGTATATCAGCGATATTTGCAATTGCTTGCGGCACTATTTGATTGAGGATCTGTGCACCTAAACTGCCGCCGACCACCAAAATATTCATCGGCAGTTCAAGGCTTGATTTAGTCGCTAAACTAGCAAACTCCTGACGCACAGGATTGCCCACCCATTGGAATTTGTTATCACTGACATGCGCATTTTTCTGCTGCGCAGGAAAAGTATTGGCAAAGCCAGTAAGCACTTTGGTGGCCAGCTTGGCCAGAATTCTGTTTGTCATGCCAGGCGCGGCATTTTGCTCATGCACTACCAAGGGGGTATTGTTCAGCCATGCTGCAATGCCACCTGGGCCACTGGCAAACCCACCTAAACCTATTACCACATCAGGCTTAAAGTTTTTGATGACTTGTGCCGCCTGTATTACTGATTTCATAATTTTAAAGGGCGCGGCTAACAAACGCAGCAAACCATTATTACGTACCCCGGCGACATCAATAAAACTGATGGCATAACCGGCTTTGGGTACTAAGTCTGCTTCCATTCTTTCGCTGGTGCCTAACCAATGGATTTGCCACTGTTTATCCGCCAGTATTTTTGCCACCGCTAATCCAGGAAACACGTGACCGCCAGTACCCCCAGCCATCACTAATAAACGTTTAGTCATGGTGGCCTCCTGCAGTACCCAATTTTGCACTACGATTAGCCAAACTATCGATGACTTGTTTAACCGAGTTTTTTGCTTCGCTCATGCGCGAGTCAGGCTGGGCCAAGGCTTTTTTCTGACCTCGGGCACCTAAACCTTTATTCATGGCCTGAATGCCATCTACCCGTAACTCAAAATCTATGCGTACTAAGATGGCCACCGCAATCGCCATAATGATTAAACTCGAACCACCATAACTTAGCAGTGGAAAAGTTAAACCCTTGGTTGGTAGTATCCCTGCGCTAGCACCAACGTTAACGGCTGTTTGCAGGCTAAACCAAATACCAATGGAATAGGCTAAATAGGCATCAAAAGGGCGTTCTTTACGTAAGGCTAAATTGCCTATACGCATTGCTTTAAATACGATGGAAAACATCAAAACCAATACACATAAAACCCCAGCAAAACCAAACTCTTCGGCCAAGATTGCCATGATAAAGTCGGTATGAGCCTCAGGAAGATATTCGAGTTTTTGTAAACTATTGCCCAAACCTTGACCAAATACATCACCACGCCCATAAGCCATTAAAGATTGGGTTAACTGATAACCGCTGCCAAAAGGATCGGCCCAGGGATCTAAAAATGAGGTGATACGTTTCATGCGATATTCTTCAAACACGATCAACATGATCACCGCTAAACTGCCAGTAATGGCTAAACCAAAAAACTGCCATAACTTAGCGCCAGCTAAAAACAGCAAACCAACGGTCGTACACAACATCACCACCACTGTGCCTAAATCCGGTTGCAATAACAGCAAAAAGGCTAAAACAAAAAACACCGCGAGGGGTTTTATAAAACCACGGATATTTTCAGTGACTTCTTCATAACGTCTGACCAAATATCCTGCCAAATAACAAAAGAAAAACAGCTTGGCTGGCTCGGCAGCTTGCACAGTAATAGGGCCTAGTACTAACCAACGAGTACTACCATTCACACTACGCCCAATCAGTAATACCGCGATTAACAAGGCAATGGCCAACAACAGTAACCAAACGTTAGTCATACGCCACCAACGCATAGGAACTTGCATGACGATCATGGCAGCAAAAAAGGCCAACATAATGTAGATGCCGTGACGAATAGCAAAGTAAAATGGGTTATCGAATAATCTGGCCGCAACTGGCATAGAGGCCGAGGTCACGATGACTAGTCCAATAAATAACAAAGCAATACTGAATAAAATCAGGACGGCATCATAAGGACGACGTAGTTCTGGCAAAGTAGCATTGGGCTTTTTAACCGCAGCCTTATCATGGCGCTGACTAAACATGCTTTTCAGCGCGTCGCTTTTGTCAGTTAAAAAGTTCGTCGTCAGGAATTTCATAAGGACAACGCCTGTACAGCTTTAATAAAACATTCGCCACGATGCTGATAGTTATTAAACATATCCAAGCTGGCGCAAGCCGGTGACAACATCACAATGTCTTGGGGCTGAGCATAATCAAAAGCCACTTTAACCGCTTGCTCTAAGCTAACAACTTTAACTGTGTCTGATTTAAGCGCAGCAATTTTATCGCCATCTTTACCTAAGGTGATCAGCAAATCCACTGAGCCTTTTAGTAAGTCTGCCAAGGGACTAAAGTCTGCACCTTTACCTTCGCCACCAGCGATTAAGACCAATCTACCTTGGCAGTTTTCTGCAATGCCTTGAATAGCCGCTTGAGTGGCGCCAACATTGGTCGCTTTAGAATCGTTGATCCAGCGCACACCATTTAGCATTGATACGGTTTGACAGCGATGGGCTAAGCCGCCAAAACTTTTAGCGCCCTGTTTAACAGCGTTAATATCAACTCCGGCCAACAGCGCTAAGCCGGCAGCAGCTTGTATGTTTAACATATTGTGAGCGCCTACTAACAGACACTCACTGCTGCTTAAAAATACCTTTGCATCTAACAAAATCGTGGCACTGGATTTATCCCAGCTAAAACCTTGTGTACTAGCTGAAAGGCCAAAACTCAAATCCATCTGCTGTTTAATTGGCTGAGTTGCCACTTCATCACGACTGGCCACCACGTATTTAGCATTATGATAAATAAGGTGTTTGATGCGCTGATAGTTTTGCATATTGCCGTGACGATCAAGATGGTCATCACAAAAGTTCAAAATAGTTGCAGCTAAGGGTTTGAGAGATTGAGTGGTTTCCAGTTGAAAACTCGACAACTCCAACACGACTATGTCGGCTTCTTGTTCTAATAAATCTAAAGCTGGCACGCCGATATTGCCGCCCATCAAGACTTTCATGCCGGCAGCCTTGCACATTTCTACCACTAAATGAGTGACGGTCGATTTGCCGTTTGAGCCTGTAATAGCAATGACTGGCAAAGTATTAAAACGGGCAAAGAGCTCTATATCACCGATAACATTAACACCTGCTTCAACTGCTTGTTGGATTGCTGGGGTTTGTAAACTGACGCCAGGACTTACTACAACAAGGTCTGCTTTGTATAACTTGGCCGCATCAAACTCGCCAAGGTACAAGGGCACATCCACTTTGATACTTAATTCACTGCGACTATCCATAGCGGTAACATTAGCCCCTTGCGCCAATAAAAATTGCACGCAGGACAGGCCGGTAAGCCCCATACCTACTACTACAATATTTTTATCAACCAGACTAACACTTGCCATAAATAACGACTGTTCCTTACCTGAGTTTTAAGGTGGCTAAACCAATAAGCACTAAAATCAACGAGATGATCCAAAAGCGCACGATGACACGCGGCTCTGGCCAGCCTTTTAGTTCGTAATGATGATGAATAGGTGCCATTCTAAAAATTCGCTGACCGCGTAATTTAAAGGAGCCAACCTGTAAAATGACCGAGAGAGTTTCTGCTACAAATACGCCGCCCATAATGATCAATACAATCTCCTGACGGACTAATACGGCCAAAATGCCAAGCGTGCCGCCAAGAGCCAACGAACCTACATCACCCATAAACACTTGGGCTGGATAGGTGTTAAACCAAAGAAAACCTAAACCTGCACCAACGATGGCGGTACAAACAATCACCAGTTCGCTGGTTAATGGGATGTGTGGAATATTCAGATAAGCAGAAAAATTCACGTTACCTGTGGTGTAAGCAAAAATCGCAAAAGCACCGGCCACTAAGATAGTAGGCACTATGGCTAAGCCATCTAAACCGTCGGTTAAATTTACCGCATTGCTGGTGCCCACAATGACAAAATAGGTTGAGAATAAAAAGAACAAACCCATTTGCGGCATGACTTCTTTAAAAAACGGCACTAACAGGGCAGTTTCAGCCGGGTTTTGTTGGCTTGCGTATAAATACCAAGCGACAGCAATGGCGATAACCGATTGCCAGAAATACTTCCAGCGCGCAATCAGGCCCTTGGCATCTTTGCGGATCACCTTACGATAATCATCTACAAAACCAATCAAACCGTAACTAGCCACCACAAACAGGGTTACCCACACATAGCGATTGCTTAAATCTGCCCATAACAAAACACTAACGATAATCGCCGCTAAGATCAGTAAACCACCCATAGTCGGAGTACCGGATTTAACCAAATGAGTTTGTGGCCCGTCCGTTCTTACCGTTTGACCGATTTGCATATTTTGCAAAAAGCGGATCATTTTAGGACCGATGATTAAGGCAATTAATAAGGCTGTTAAGGTACTTAAAATGGCGCGCAGGGTTAGGTAAGTAAATACATTAAATCCCGCATCATATTGTTTTAGCCACTCGGCTAACCAAATTAACATGCGATACGCTCCCTAACCCTTTCAAACTTTCCCAAATCGGATTGCTCCAAGGCCGCTACCACTCTTTCCATCTTGGCGCTGCGTGAGCCTTTCACTAATATAGTGATGTCACGTTGCTCACCCGCTAGCTGACTTAACATAAAGTCATTAAGGGCCGCTAAATTGCTAAAGTGTTTACCTTGTCCAGCAAATACCATGCTGGCACTTTGACTTAACACTCCAAGGGTATAAAGCTGATCTATGCCTTTTTGTTTGGCATATTCACCCACTTGTTCATGATAATAACGAGACTTTTCGCCTAATTCGGCCATATCACCCAAGACTAGAATGCGGCGTCCTGCAAAACTCGACAACAAATCGATAGCCGCGTTGACTGAGGCCACGTTGGCGTTGTAGGTATCGTCTAAAATCTTAACTTGGTTGGTTAACTGTTTGACATGTAAACGGCCTGCCACATGGGGCATAAAGCGCAGACCTTCGGCAACATCATGTAAAGAAGCACCAACTCCCATAGCCAAAGCTGCTGCCACCAGTGCATTACCCACGTTGTGTAGACCGGGTAATGACAATGAAACACTGACACGTCCCTGTGGTGACACCAAATCAAACTGGGCGCAACCATCTAAACCTAAAATGGTATCTTCAGCATAAAAATCAGTGGGGCTTTCTATAGAAAAACTCTGAATTTTGCTCAAACGTAATTTGCTTTTCCAAAAATCATGAAATTGGCTATCGGCGTTGAGTACCGCTAAACCATGGCCTGGCAAGCCTTTGAATATTTCACTTTTAGCGCGAGCCACACCCAATAAACTGCCAAAACCTTCTAAATGAGCGGCCGCAGCATTCACTATGGTCGCCACATCGGGTTTAACTAAATTGGTGGTGTAAGCGATTTCGCCTAAATGATTAGCGCCCATTTCAACTACCGCGTAATCATGGTCATGCTCTAAACGTAATAGGGTAAGAGGTACACCGATGTCATTATTAAAATTGCCTTTTGTCGCTAACACTTTGCCACGACGGGACAAGATGGCAGCCACCATTTCTTTGACTGTGGTTTTACCGCTACTGCCGGTGATCCCCACGGTCAGCGGCGCAACACTGGCCTTAACCCCTGCAGCCAACGCGCCTAAGGCTAATTTAGTGTCTTCAACAACAATTTGCGGAAAGTCCATATCCAGTGGAGTAACAACAATGGCGGCAGTCGCTCCGGCATCTTTGGCTTGCTGCACAAATTTATGCCCATCAAAATTTGGACCTTGTAGGGCGATAAACAGATCACCGCTTTGGATTTGGCGAGTATCAGTACTCACCCCTGCGATAATCAGCTCAGCCTGACTTTCGTCTAGCAATTTGCCCTGTACTTGCTCAGTCACCCAAGATAGTGAAACTGGGATCATAGTGTTTTCCCCTGTTGAAACTGCCGAACAAACGCTCTTTCGTCGTAAGCTTGGCTTTGCTGCCCTATTATTTGATAATTTTCGTGACCTTTACCCGCCACCAAAATAATGTCTTGTTCTGTGCACTGTGCCGCAGCTAATTGAATGGCTTTGGTGCGACTGTGTTCAACTAAAATAGTCTCGCTTTCAAGGCAACCGAGTAGAATATCCTGGATAATCTTTACGGGTTCTTCGCTGCGCACGTTATCGTCAGTCAACACCACATGGTCGGCCAAACGTTCAGCAATCTCGCCCATCAAAGGACGTTTGCCTTTATCACGATCACCACCACAACCAAATACGCACCACAACTTGCCGCGGCAATGTTTGCGTAAGGCGCTTAAGGATTTTTCTAAGGCATCGGGAGTATGAGCATAATCCACCACTACGGTGGCTTTGCCAGGATGGGCAAACAATTCCATACGCCCCGCCACTGGGTTTAATTTTTGTGCTACATACATAAGGTTTTTCAAACTTTTGCCTAAGCACAACTGAGCACTGATGGCGGCTAGGACATTGGCCACATTAAATGCACCAATCAAACGCAAACGTAATTCACCATTACCCCATGAAGACTGCAAAGAGCAGCGCACTCCGCTGGCGGTATATTGCAGATTATTGGCTATGCAATAATGATATTCTTTGGGTATCGCCTTAACTGAAATATTCAAGCCATACAATACACCTTGCACTTGTGCTGGCTTGTCATTGAGCCAATTAAGATGTTCCGCATCATTACCGTTGATCACCGCGGCTTTTAAGCCAGGTTGTTGCAGTACCAAACGTTTAGCCTGGGCGTATTGTTCCATATTGTGATGATAATCAAGATGATCACGGCTTAGATTAGTAAATACTGCCACATCGGTTTTAACTGCCGCTAGACGCTGCTGTACTAAGGCATGTGAAGAAGCTTCAAGTGCCACTTGAAACGCGCCTTCACCAACAAATTCAGCCAATAAACGTTGCATGCTAATAGCATCTGGAGTGGTATTAACTGTCGTGCTTAATGGCTTGCCACTTTGATACAGACCTGACCCTAAAGTGCCAATGGATGCACAACGCTCACCCAATAATTTGGAGAGCTGGTTACACAATTGCACGACAGAGGTTTTGCCATTAGTGCCCGTCACCGCAACAACCGAAAGCGAATTCGCCGGCTGATGATAAAAATGCGCAGCCAAGGCAGAAAGTTGCTCAGCTAAGCCATAAAAATGGATCAACACGCTTTGCTCACGCATGCTGATCTGGCCGTGCTCTTCTTGGCTATCACACTGTGCGATAATCACTTTGGCACCCAAACTAACGGCTTGCGGAATAAAATCCCGACCGTCTTGGTTATGCCCTTTAAGCGCAACAAAGGCTTTATGGATACTAACTTCACGACTGTCGAGTACTAGGCTACTCACCATAATATCCGGTGCATCGATAGCAAAATGTGCCAACAAGGGTTGAATGCTTTGAGCAAAAGGCTCAGCAAACTGACTGTCGATAGACACCATATCAACCATCATGACTCACTCCTACAATGGCTGCCAACGACGATACGTTTTTATCATCGGGGGTGACATTAAGCATTTGTAAACTGCCCGCCATTACCTTGGAAAACACTGGCGCAGCCGTATCGCCGGCATAATATAAGTCGCCTTTTGGTTCGTTAATTAAAATAACCACGGCTAATTGAGGATCTGAAACCGGCGCGACACCGGCAAAAATGTTGACGTACTCTTCACCATAACCATTGGCAATGGCTTTACGGCTGGTACCTGTTTTACCTGCTACACGATAACCTGGTACGGCAGCCTTACGTGCAGTGCCTTTCTCTTGAACTACCGTTTCCATCATTTCCAATATTTGGCGTGCACCCTTCTCACTAATAACACGCTCGCTTTCGCTTGGCTGATCGCTTTTAACTATGCTCAAAGACCGTTTAATACCACCGTCGCCCAAAATGCTGTACATACGAGCAAGTTGTAAAGCCGTGACTGATATGCCGTAACCAAACGACAGAGTTGCTATATCAAAATCAGACCAACGTGGGCGTTCATTAAAAATACCATTGGTTTCACCCAATAAATTGGCACCACTGTCACTCATGAGTCCAACGTTATAAAACATGTCGATCAAATATTCTTTGGGTACTGACAAAGCCAGTTTAGATGTGCCCATATTGCTTGAATGGCGAATGATGTCTGTTAAATCCAGTTCACCGTAATTTTTCCCATCTCGTACTATCCTGCCACCAAGATGCATCATGCCAGGTGAGGTATTAATTTTTGTATGGGGAGTGGCCGAGCCAAATTCTAAAGCACTAAGTACAGCTAGGGGTTTAACCGCAGAACCTGGTTCATAAGCATCCGTCACTGCACGATTACGAATACGATGGGCCGAGACACCTTGACGATTATTAGGGTTATAGGATGGGCTGTTAACCAAGGCTAAAATTTCACCTGTGCGCACATCAGTAACGACCGCAGACGCTGAAGTTGCATTGTAATAACTTACCGCCCATTTAAGCTCCTTGTAGGCCAAAGCTTGAATGCGCTGATCAATAGTTAACTGAATATTGTGGGCTTCTTTACCCTCTTCAGTACTGAGAATTTCAACCTGACGACCTTTGCCATCACGGCGAATTTGGCGACTGCCCGGTGTACCCGTTAGCCATTCATTATAAAGTTTTTCAATCCCCTCAATGCCCTGATCATCCACATTAGTAAAACCAATCACGTGAGCAGATACTTCACCAGCAGGATAATAACGACGTGATTCATCACGTAAATAGACCCCATCGAGGTTGAGCTGGTCAACATAATCGGCCATGGCGGGTGATACCTGACGTTGCAGATACACAAAGCGTTTAGTGGGGTCGTTTAACTTGGCAATCAGATTTTCCACATCCAGACCGAGTACTTCGGCCAATGCTTGCCAACGTCTTTTATCAGTAAAACCTGCACTATCAGCGATTTTTTTAGGATCGGCCCATACGGCTCTGACGGGTACACTTACCGCCAACTGCTGCCCATTACGATCGGTAATCAAACCACGATGCATGGGATCATTGCGCGTCCGTAAAGTACGATTATCACCCTGTTGAATAAGTTGATCTGGCGACAATACTTGAATGTAAGCAGCGCGCACACCTAGGCCAACAAACACCAACATAATGACAAACAGCACTAACAAAAATCGCCAATGCAACAAAGTAGGAGCATTAAGTGCCTTAGACTGGGCCGAACGTTTAGTGTGCTTAAACTGGGTCATTTGATCCGCACCACTACTTCTTCACCAGGCTGAGGCCTGTGCATATTCAGTTTTTTTTCTACTAAGGTTTCAATGCGGTTGTGTTCAGTCAGTGCGCTTTGCTCTAACACTAAATGGCGCCACTCCACATCCAACTGATCTTGCTGCTGCATAAGTTTTTCCAGCGCAATCGCCATCTGCCGATTATGGTGAGCACTGAGGATAACCGCGCCAGCACTAAGCAATACCGCCAGAAACAACAAAACCCGCACAGGGTGGCGGGCTAAATCAGCAAAGATAAAACTGAGTAAATTGAAGTTGGTATTGGCGGTGGTCATAGTTTTTCCGCCACCCTTAATACCGCACTACGAGAACGTACATTTTGTTTTAACTCACTAGGCCCGGGCATGATGGCTTTGCCGATAAGTTTCATGGCCTTGGAGGCATCAATTTGCGCCTGCATGATGGGCATGCCATGGGGGAAGTCCTGACCTTTGCTTTGATCGCGGACAAAGCGTTTTACGATACGATCCTCTAAAGAATGAAAACTGATCACAGCCAAACGGCCACCAGGACTTAAGATTGACAACGCTAATTTGAGGGCAGTGCGTATTTCATCCAACTCACTATTGATATACATACGAATAGCTTGAAAGCTGCGAGTGGCAGGATGTTTAAACTTATCTTTAACCGGCACGGCCTCATCGATTATGGCGGCTAGTTGCAAAGTAGTTTCGATAGGTGCAATTGCACGGGCGTTTACAATGCCATGAGCGATACGTTTACCAAATTTTTCTTCACCCAGCTCTTTGATTACTTGAGTGATGTCTTGCTCATCAGCAATAGCTAACCACTGAGCTGCACTCAAACCTTTACTGGTATCCATGCGCATATCCAGCGGTCCTTCACGCATAAAACTAAAACCACGCTGAGCATCATCAAGTTGGGGTGAAGACACTCCTAAGTCCAACAAGATACCGTCGATTTTACCCACCAAGTTTAATTGCTCAGCCACTTCAGCCATTTGCGAAAAAGCCACATGGTGAATAGAAAAACGTGCATCATCGGCAAAGCGCTGGGCCGCAGCAATGGCCTGAGGATCACGATCCAAGGCAATTAAACGACCTTTAGGAGATAAAGCATTGAGGATATGTTGACTATGTCCACCACGGCCAAAAGTGCCATCCAGATAAATACCATCAGGATTGATCGCCAGTGCATCAAGAGACTCTTGTAATAACACCGAATAGTGGGAAAATTCGTTATCCATTACAGTGAAAAGTCCTGTAAACGCTCGGTCAACTCAAATTCAGCTTGTTGTTCAGTGACGACATCTAAACCAATCTGTTGCTGCCATACATCAGCATCCCAAAGCTCAAACTTATTAAACTGGCCCACCAGCATAATATTTTTGTCTAATTTAGCGTGTTGACGAAGAGGTGCGCTAAGCAGAAAACGCCCGTTTTTATCCATTTCTCCTTCCATGGCATAACCCAACAGCAAACGCTGCAAACGACGCTCATGAGGATTCATACTGGATAAACGGCTGAGTTTTAACTCGATTTCTTCCCATTCGGGAAGTGGGTAAAGCAGCAAGCAAGGTTGTTGTGTGTCGATTGTACAAACCAATTGTCCCTGACAATCGTCCAGCAAAGACTGACGATACCGAGTGGGTATCGTTACACGACCTTTGATATCTAAACTGATTGCATTAGCGCCGCGGAACATTCCCCTAACCTTTTTTATATTTTTATCTGTCGAATTGGATGGTTTATACGGTAAATTGACTTCTTAGATCCACTTTATGCCACTTTTACCCACGATGCACAGTTTATGTACCACTTGCATTACATGTCAAGGACTAAAAACAGCAAATAGACAGCTTTCCAAACCGCAGAAATTAAGGGTTTGCGGAAGTGTCTGATATCGCTGAAAAAAGGTTTTAGGTGGCGCTAACAGGCGACACCGAATTTACTGAAAATAGTGAGGTACTGAAGAGGAGTAACAAGCTTTAAACAAGTTAAATAAGCAAAACACCATAATTTATAAGATGCCCTGCCTTTAAATAATATTATACTATTTAAAACAGTGATGTTTAGATGATTTACCAATAAGAATCAAAGATTTATACCCAAAATCATTGGAATTGCACGGCGGCGGCGAAGGAACTCAGCCCCATGAGCTTAGTCCTACTAAGTGATTGGGATGAGTGAGTACAGCTAACAAACGTGCGGTTTCAAGGAAGAAGGTTAGGCTTCAAACCGAGTCAATTCAGCTAGATGTAAGTAGGAATAGTGTGCTTTGTTAAATGACATCAAACTTGAGCAGCAACTGCCAGTCGCCAATACTCTAGGTGAAGGTGTGATCTGGGATCACCGCACACAGCTTTTATATTGGACGGATATTCATAATAACTTATTGTATTGCACCAATCTCAACGGCGATATCAACACCTTCCCTTGCCCAGAGAAATTATGCAGCTTTGGTCTGAGCCTTGATCCACAATGGTTTATTTGTGCTTTTGCCTCAGGTTTTGCATTTTTTAACCCCAGTACCCAACAAATTCAGTGGATCGTAAAAACGCCGGTCAGTTTACCGAACTTACGCATGAATGATGGGCGGGTTGATCGCCAAGGTCGTTTTTGGGCCGGTTCTATGGTCGAACCGCCAATGGCTGAACACTTAACTGGCGCCCTTTATCGCTTAAATTTAGATAGTAGTTTGAGTGAACAACTAACAGGCATAGAAATCGCCAACAGCCTGTGTTGGAGCCCCAAAGCCGACAAAGTGTATTTTGCCGATTCACCCAAACGCCGTATTGACGTAGCTGAGTTTGATCCACTCACTGGCGATATGGGTCAGTTACAACTTTTTGCCACTACCGAGCCGGGAGCCTATCCAGATGGTGCCTGTATTGATAATGAAGGTTGTTTATGGAGCGCCCAGTGGGGTAGTTCAAGCGTAAAACGTTATAGCCCTGAAGGCCAATTATTGCTGACCTTAGCCCTGCCCTGCCAACAACCCTCCTGTGTGAGTTTTGCCGGCCCCGACTTACAATACTTGTGCATTACCTCAGCCAGACAAGGTTTACAAAGCGATACGCTAAGCCAAGATGATGGTGATATTTTTATTTTTACTACTCCCTACCGTGGATTACCTGAAGCCATATGTCGTATGGAAATTCCAAAAAATTAATATAAAAATACCAACTGGCTCAGCCAAGAGCAGAGACAAAAAAGAGAAGAATAATGGCAAATAAAATGTTTAGTGGAAACTTTACCCGCCACATAGTGCAGTCTTTGGGTAAAGCCATTGCTTTAGGGGAACATCCACAAGGTGAGCCATTACAGGCTGAAGCCTTATTGTGTGAATCCTTTGATGCAAGTCGTACGGTATTGCGCGAAGCAGTCAAAATGTTAACCGCCAAAGGCATGCTGGATGCACGTCCTAGACGCGGCACCATAGTTTTGCCCGAATCCCAGTGGAACCTTTCTGATCCTGATATCCTCAATTGGATGTTGGAGCGTCAAGGTTCATTGCCGATCATTGCTGAATTTGTGGATATGCGACTGGCCTTAGAGCCTGCCGCTGCGGGTTTAGCGGCACTTAATTTAAACCATGCCAGCCGCGATACGCTTAATCTGGCGATTGCCAGAATGGAAGCCACAGCAAACAGCGAGGATGATCATTTGGAAGCCGACATTGCCTTTCATGTGGGTATCTTAGCCGCTAGTAACAACCGTTTTTTCTGGAATATGCGCCATACCATCGACGTAGCCCTGCGTTTTAGTATTCGCATGACTAACCGCATTAAAGGAGTCGATAAAGCCAGTGTTGAAGATCATCGTCATATCCTCAACTATATTCTGGCAGGTGACCAACAAGGTGCAGAAAACGCGATGCGTGCTTTGCTCAATGAAGCTAAAACCTTAGTCAATAATGCCTTGGCGAATGAACTCGCCTTAAAAACGAAAACGGAAAAGTAGGAACAACAAGATGATTTCACAACAAAACTTCGGCCACATGGCCAATGGTCAAGAAGTAATACAATTCAGCTTAGTCAACGCTCAGGGTATGAGGGTTGAGATCCTCAATCTTGGTGGCATTATCCGCCGCTGGTTGGTGCCAAACAGTAGTGGGGCGCCCGTCGATATCGTATTGGGTTTTGATACTCTAGCCGATTACTTAGTCGACCAATCCTACCTTGGTACAGTGGTTGGCCGTTATGCCAACCGTATAAAACATGGCAAGTTCAGCCTACAAGGCCAACAATATCAGGTAGATGTGAATCAGGGTGGTAACTGTTTACATGGCGGCTCTGACGGCTTTCATCATCGTGTATGGACTGCCACTATCCTGAATCAAGGTGACGAACCCAGTCTATCGTTTGAACTCATAAGTGAAGATGGCGACCAAGGCTTTCCTGGACAACTTCGTGCCAAAGTGATTTATACTCTAAGTGCTAACAACACTCTTAAAATTGAGTATTTCGCCAGCAGCGATCAAACCACTGTCTACAACCCCACCCAGCATAGCTATTTTAATTTAGCCGGCCATCAAAGTGGCAACATCAACAGCCACAATGTGCAAATTCTCGCTAGCCATTTTACCCCCACCGACGCCAATGCCATTCCTAACGGAGAATTAGCTCAAGTGGCTGATACCCCCTTTGATTTGCGCAAACTGACACCCGTGACAAAAGGTCTTGGTGCTACAGATCATCAGCAAATTAAATATGGCAATGGTTTTGATCACAACTGGTGTTTAGATGATTATCAGGCAGGACTTAAACAGCCGTTTTATGCCGCCATGGCACAAGATACCCAATCTGGCCGTAAGTTAATAGTCAACACCACCATGCCGGGAATTCAGCTTTACACCGCCAACTATTTAGGCGCCGAGCCTATTGGTAAGGACGGAGTCGCCTATCAAGGCAATGGCGCCCTGTGTTTTGAAACCCAGTTTTACCCTGACTCACCGAATCAGCCATCTTTCCCTAGCGCTACGCTGGAAAAAGATCAGCAGTTTTACTCGGTGACGGAGTATCAAGTAATAGTCCCTAGCTAAGCCTTTAGCTTAGCTAGATTCTTTAAAGCATGGCCTGCGGCCACTAAGATTATGCGCTTCGCTTACCCGCATCCCTGCGGGATATGCCTGACCATATTTACGAGATAAATATAGGACAGCTTTAGCTGGCGTCAGGTAAAGTGCAAGGATGCACTTTACAAAAAAAGTGAGGCGAGCCACGGGACATGGTTTGAAATGAAGACATGGATGCCATAAGCGCCAGCGCATGCTTTTTAGCCCCAATGCTAATTCACAAATTCCGTAATATCAGCCACTCGCCTTTTTGGGTAAATTCAAGACGTTTTAAGGCACTCATGCCTAACAGTATTTCATCGCTTTGATCATTAGGGTTAATACTGGCACTTACGTTAAACAACTGAATATCGCCTATGGATAATTGATCTATGGTGGTTTGTGCTACCTGAATAACGCCATTGGCGGTTTGTACCGGATACATGGTCCCTGCACGTAAGTTAAGTCTGTCGGCTAAGTGCCGTGGCACCGAAACATGAGTTGCGCCGGTGTCTAACATAAAGATCACGGGCTGCTGGTTCACTAAACCCGATGTCACGTAGTGGCCGCCCCGATTTTGCTGTAATTTTACTTCACTCACACCTTGTGAAGTGACTGAATCCGGCTTGCGATTTGGATTAAATTGCTCAGTTAATTGCTCATCAAACACCAGTGTTAATAGCCCGAGTCCTGCGATCCAAGCAATAACCAACATACCTTTTCCAATTTTACTTTGTTGCTCAGACAAGTGCTTTTACTCCACCTTTTTAAACATGGTACTTGACCACGCTAACATTCAGGCTGCTATGATAGCGGTATTCTGCTGAAAATTTTACAAGAAGTCATATTATCAATCACTTAGGTCCTGCTGAATTCTTTCCTGCTGCGCAAAGTTGTCCTACTACTCATTGGGATACCAGGCCCAAGGCTGATGATGTTTCACTACTGGTCATTCACAATATTTCCCTACCACCCAAACAATTTGGTGGCAGTTATATTGAGCAATTTTTTTGTGGTCAGCTAGATAAAGATAAACACCCATATTTTGTCGAAATCGCTGATATGCGAGTGTCTGCCCATTGCCTGATCAAACGCAATGGCCAGATAGTGCAGTTTGTACCATTTTCACAACGTGCATGGCATGCAGGTAAATCGAGTTTTCAAGGCCGTGCTATTTGCAACGATTATTCTATTGGTATCGAGTTAGAAGGGAGTGATGATATTCCCTATACCTCTGAGCAGTATCAAAGTTTAGTCACTGTGAGTCGCCACATCATGACCTATTATCCCCACATTAATCTTTCACGAATTGTTGGCCATAATGATATTGCACCGGGCCGTAAGACTGATCCCGGCAGCGCCTTTAATTGGCCGTTCTTTCGTCAGTCATTGTTTGCGTAAGCGGCAAGTGTTACTTGCTTAAAACTTAAGTGATATATTGTTTACATAGGTTATGCTCAAAATAATTGGGATTGCACGGCGGCGGCAAAATGAGTGCAGCCGACAAAACGTGCAGTTTCAACGATGAAGGGCATATAAAGGCATAGTTTATTTGGAGATAAAACCTGATGACAATTATCAGTTTGCTACTGGTATTACTGGTTGAACGTGTAACGACCAAATCACAATATTGGCAGTTCGAGTTTTATTTTAATAAATACCAAGGATCAGCCGCTAGTCTAAAAAATCAGGACTCAGATACTAGGTCGTGGTGGTGGTTGGCTATCATAATAGTGCCTGTCATAGCGGTGTATTTCCTCGTACAAAAATTTTCACATGGCTTGTTTGAATTGGTGCTCAGTACAGCAATTTTAATGGTTTGTGTGGGTTGCCCGGCCGTGCGTGCCACCTATAAATGTTTTTTACAAGCAGCAAATCGTGGTGATCTTGAAGCCTGTAGTTTATATGCTGACCAAATCGGTGAGCCTGAAGAAAACCTAGAAGATTTTGGGCGTAATTTGGTATGGCAAAATTACCTGCATTACGCCTCTGTTATATTGTGGTTTACCGCACTAGGAGCCAGTGGCGCTTTGCTTTATGTATTAGCCCGAGAAACCTATAAACAGCTTAAAATCACTCGACATCCCTCCGCTGCTGATGCACGTGTTTTAATGCATGTACTTGACTGGGTGCCTGTGCGCATTACTGCCTTAGGATTTTTATTGGTTGGACATTTTTCCCGCGCCTTTCCTACCTGGTTCGGTCATTTACTTGATCCACAAATTTCTGCCAAAACTTTGTTAATTGATGTCGCAGTACAAGCCGAAGAAGTTGAACGAGACGAAAACAATTGTGCTCAAGAACCCTGCACCTTGGTACGTTTGGCTAAACGAAATGTGATGTTTATTTTGGTTGCTATCGCATTATTAACCCTTTCTGGTTGGATAAATTAGTTGGTCTGACCACCAAAGTCGTTCTAAAAACCCTCGATAAATCAAGGGAAAGGAGATATTTTCGAGGGTTCTTCTGCCCTGATATTAAATTGTTGTTTACCCAGCCTTTAATGTCTACTAAGCTATTAGGTTAAATGGTCTTACCAATTTACCGTAATGACTTTAGTTAGCCAAAGGGCAGTAATGCGCAAAGTTCAATCCAGAAAACTATCCGACGACATCATGGAGCAGCTTGAATCCATGATACTCGATGGCACGTTTTTAGCCGGACAAAAACTTCCGCCGGAAAGAGAGCTCGCTGAAAAATTTGCGGTATCTCGCCCTTCAGTACGTGAAGCCATACAAAAATTAGAAGCCAAAAATTTAGTTGAACGTAAACAAGGTGGCGGCACCTTTGTTAAGCCAAGATTAAATGAATTAATTACCGATCCCTTGTTGTTATTGTTGTCTGATCGGCCAGAAATGCAGTTTGATTTATTAGAGTTTCGTCATGCCCTTGAAGGCATGGCCGCTTATTATGCTGCATTACGTGGTCAACCCGATGATTTTAGCGCACTACAAAAGGCCTTGAGTGATTTACCACTTGGGGCTAATTCATCGGATAAAAGTATCGAAGCAAAAGCCTTAGTCAATTTTTACCTGACCATGGCTGGCGCCGCGCATAACTTGGTATTACTGCATGTTATGCGTAGTTTACAAACGATGCTGCAAGACAATATTCAACGCAACTTGGAAGTGTTGGCTAGTCATGCAGAAGCACAACTGACGATAAATCGGCAGAGGGAGCTTATCGTTCACGCGATATTGGCTGGCGATCCTGAACGTGCACGTCAAGCCAGTAATGAACATTTAGCATTTATAGAAGAAACCTTATTAAACATTAATCGCCAAGACATGCGCATGCAGCGTGCCTTGCGGCGGATAGAAGTAAAATAAAACAACTTATCGAATTTAAGCCCCTTAACGGAAAATCTACTATCCTTAGGGGTTTTCAATAAGTGTCACCATTAACAATTTAAAATAGGAAAGCACCATGGCTGATATGATGCATTCGGATGTTGATCCACAAGAAACCCAAGAATGGTTAGATGCGCTAGACGCAGTACTGGCAGCAGAAGGCCCAGAACGAGCCCATTTTCTGCTTGAAAGTTTAATTGATAAGGCTCGTCGCAATGGGGCGCATTTGCCCTACACAGCGACTACTGCCTATATCAATACAATTCCAGTAGCTCAAGAGCCTACTATGCCTGGCGATCGAACAATGGAAGCACGTATTCGTGCGGCTATTCGTTGGAATGCATTGATGATTGTTTTACGTGCCTCTAGGAAAAACTTAGAACTAGGTGGCCACATTGGCAGTTTTGCTTCTTCTGCCATGTTATATGATGTAGGTTTCAACCATTTCTTCAAAGGCCCTAACGCGGTAAACGGTGGAGACTTTATTTTCTCGCAAGGCCATATCTCACCGGGTATTTATGCGCGTTCTTTTGTTGAAGGTGCCTTAACGGCTGAACAATTAGATAACTTCCGTCAGGAATGTGATGGCAACGGTTTATCTTCTTATCCTCATCCACATTTGATGAAAGACTACTGGCAGTTCCCTACTGTTTCTATGGGCTTAGGTCCATTGCAGGCGATTTATACTGCACGTTTTTTGAAATACCTAACCGACCGTGGCATTAAAGATTGCTCAGGTCAGCGCGTCTATTGTTATATGGGTGATGGTGAGTGTGATGAGCCAGAATCATTAGGTGCTATCGGCCTTGCTACCCGTGAAGGTTTAGACAACCTGACGTTTGTGATTAACTGTAACTTACAGCGCCTTGATGGCCCGGTACGTGGTAATGGCAAAATCATCCAAGAACTTGAAGGTACCTTCCGTGGCGCTGGCTGGGAAGTCTTAAAAGTCATTTGGGGCAGCTATTGGGATGCTCTTCTGGCACGCGACAAATCAGGTAAATTAATGCAGTTGATGGCAGAAACAGTGGACGGTGAATACCAAAACTGTAAAGCCAAAGGCGGCAAATATACTCGCGAAAACTTCTTCAACAAATATCCTGAAACGGCGGCACTTGTAGCCAATATGTCAGACGAAGAAATTTTCCGCTTAAACCGCGGTGGTCATGATCCGGTTAAAGTATTCGCGGCTTACCAAAAAGCTATCGACACTAAAGGCCGTCCTAGCGTTATCTTAGCGAAAACCATCAAAGGTTTTGGTTTAGGTGCCTCAGGTGAAGCCTTAAACATTGCCCATAACGTTAAAAAAATGGACGTGGATTCAATTAAGAATTTCCGTGACCGTTTTAATATCCCTGTTGCAGACGAGGATATCGCTGAACTTCCTTACTTTAAGTTTGCTGAAGACAGTCCAGAACTTAAATACATGAAAGCGCGCCGCGAAGCCTTAGGTGGCACTTTACCTGCGCGTCGTGCACAAGCTGAAGAAACGCTAGAAACGCCAGAATTATCAGCTTTTGATGCTATTTTGAAAGGTTCTGGTGATCGTGAAGTATCGTCGACCATGACTTTTGTGCGGGTACTAACCGCCCTACTAAAAGACAAAAAAATCGGCAATCGCATTGTGCCTATCATTCCAGATGAAGCCCGTACCTTTGGTATGGAAGGTTTGTTTCGTCAAGTGGGTATTTACGCCAATGAAGGACAAAAATACATTCCGCAAGATGCTGACCAAGTGGCTTACTACCGTGAAGACAAAAAAGGTCAGGTATTACAAGAAGGTATTAACGAGTTAGGTGCAATGGCATCATGGGTTGCTTCTGGTACGTCTTATTCAACCTGTAATACCACGACGATTCCGTTCTACACTTATTACTCAATGTTTGGTTTCCAACGTGTTGGCGATTTAGCTTGGGCAGCCGGTGATAGTCAGGCACGTGGTTTCTTATTGGGTGCCACGGCTGGCCGTACTACCCTAAACGGCGAAGGTTTACAGCACCAAGATGGTCACTCACATGTACAAGCTAACTTAATCCCTAACTGCGTAACTTACGATCCAACATACGGTTATGAAATCGCGGTTATCATTCAACACGGTTTACGCCGTATGTATGTTGAAAACCAAAATGTTTTCTACTACATCACCCTGATGAATGAAAACTATCAACATCCTGCTATGCCGGAAGATCCTAAGGTTGCAGAGCAAATCATTAAGGGTATTTACAAACTTGAGCGTGTAGAAACGAAAAAAGCCAAAGCAAACGTGCAGCTTTTAGGTTCTGGTACGATTTTAAACGAAGTACGTAAAGCCGCACAAATACTCAGTGCAGATTACAATATTTCGTCTGATGTTTATTCGGTTACTTCATTCAACGAGTTAGCTCGTGAAGGTCAAGACGTAGTGCGTTGGAATATGCTAAATCCAGAGTCTAAGCAAAAACAAGCTTATATCAGTACTGTGATCACTAAAGATGCTGGCCCTGCCATTGCCGCAACAGATTACATTAAATCCTATTCAGACCAAGTTCGTGCCTTTATCGATACTGAATATCGTTGTTTAGGAACTGATGGTTTTGGTCGTTCTGATAGTCGTGAAAACTTACGTACTCACTTTGAAGTTAATGCGGGTTATGTCGTGGTTGCGGCATTATTTGAATTAGCCAATAAAGGTACGGTAGACAAAAAGCTCGTGACTGAAGCGATTAAGAAGTTCGGTATTAAAACCGATAAAATGAACCCGCTGTACGCGTAATTTGTGACTAGATAAAGGAGACCCTTATGTCTGATATTCAAAAAATTCTAGTCCCAGATGTTGGCGGCGAAGAAGTTGAGATTATTGAAATTTGTTTTGCCGTTGGTGACACACTAGAAGCCAACGACGGTATTATTACGGTTGAAACTGACAAAGCTTCGATGGATATTCCTGCGCCAATGGCCGGTGAATTACTAAGCTTGGCGGTCAAAGTCGGTGACAAAATTAAAGAAGGTGATGTCATCGGTGAGATTAAAGCCGCTGGCGCTGCAAAAGCCGAAGAAGCCCCAAAAGCTAAAGCAGAGCCTGAAGCCGTTGCACCAGCCAAAGAAGAAAAAGCCCCAGAGCCACAGGCGGCAAAGGCTGAAGAACCAGCTCAAGCAACTGAAGCTGAAATTATCGAAGTCACAGTACCCGATATTGGTGGCGACACTGATGTTGAAGTGATCGAAATTTTAGTCGCTGTGGGTGACAAAATTGAAGCAGAAGTCGGTTTAGTCACGCTTGAAACTGACAAAGCCACTATGGATGTGCCTGCGCCTAAAGGCGGTATAGTCAAAGAAGTTAAATTAAAGGTCGGTGATAAAGTATCACAAGGCTCTTTAGTGATACTGCTTGAAGTACAAGGCGCTACCGCCCCTGCAGCTAAACCAGCTCCAGTAGCTGACAAACCTGTTGCTGCGCCAGCGCCGCAAGCGGCCCCGGTTGCATCATCTGCTCCAGCACCTGCGGCTCCAGCTGCAAGTGTAACCTCAGGTTTAGTGCATAGCTCACCTTCAGTACGTCGTACTGCCCGTGAATTTGGCGTGGATTTAAGTCTAGTAAAAGGCACTGGCCGTAAAAACCGTATACTACGTGAAGACGTGCAAAACTATGTAAAAGCTGAATTAGCTAAACCTAAATCAGCAGGCGGTAGCGCAGGCTCAGTTGGCGACAACGTATTGCAAATCGCCACAGTTAAGCCCATTGATTTCAGTAAATTTGGTGAAATTGAAGTATTGCCTTTAACTCGTATTCAGAAAATTTCTGGGCCATTTTTACATCGTAACTGGGTGACTATTCCCCATGTTACCCAGTTTGATGAAGCCGATATCACTGATGTTGAAGAGTTCCGTAAAGAGCAAAATGCCTATCATGCAAAAACTAAGTCGGGTTTAAAAATCACTCCTCTGGTATTTGTGATGAAAGCAGTGGCTAAAGCGCTGGAGAAATTCCCGACCTTCAACTCATCCTTGTCTGATGATGGCGAAAGCTTGATATTGAAAAAGTTTATCAATATCGGCATTGCGGTAGAAACTCCTGGTGGTTTAGTGGTTCCGGTAATTCGTGATGTAAACAAAAAAGGGATTGAACAGCTGTCTCAAGAGCTTATCGAAATATCAGGTAAAGCCCGTGACGGCAAGTTAAAAGCAGCCGATATGCAGGGCGGCACCTTTACCATCTCTAGTTTAGGTGGCATTGGAGGCACAGCATTTACGCCGATAGTTAATGCCCCAGAAGTCGCGATCTTAGGTGTATCTAAATCAGACTTTAAGCCTAAGTGGAACGGTAAAGAGTTTGTACCACGTTTGATGGTGCCTTTAAGTTTATCTTATGATCATCGAGTGATTGATGGTGCGGTAGGTGCACGCTTCTCAACTGAAGTGGCGGCAAACTTAACTGATTTACGTAGGTTGGTTCTTTAGTAAAAAAGCGGTAGCATTTAACCGTTACCGCTTAATTACTTAGCATTAAATAGAATTTATTCGCGGTATGTAGATAACACCACATACTGTTACAAATAGCATAAATTGAGGTTCACATGAGCGAAATAAAAACACAGCTTGTTGTATTAGGTGCAGGCCCTGGTGGTTACTCTGCGGCATTCCGTGCTGCTGACTTAGGTATTGAAGCCGTTATCGTTGACGCCCGTGAAACATTGGGTGGCGTATGTTTAAACGTAGGTTGTATCCCTTCTAAAGCTCTACTACACGTCGCGAAAGTAATCGATGATGCCAAAGAAATGGCCGCTCACGGTGTTACTTTTGGCGAGCCTAAAATCGATTTAGATAAAGTACGTGGTTGGAAAGACAGTGTTGTTAGTCAGTTGACTAAAGGCCTGAGCGGCATGTCTAAAATGCGCAAAGTAAAACATGTGCAAGGTTACGGCAAATTTACTGGCAGCAATACTTTAGAAGTCGATGGCCCAGATGGTAAAACTGTCATCACTTTTGACAATGCCATCATTGCCGCAGGTTCAGAGCCAGTGAGCTTGCCTTTCATTCCAAAAGATGATGCTCGCGTAATCGACTCAACCGGCGCCCTTGAAATGGCCGACATCCCAGGCAAAATGTTAGTCCTAGGTGGCGGTATTATTGGCTTAGAAATGGGTACGGTATATCGTGCACTTGGCTCACAAATTGATGTCGTTGAGTTTTTAGATCAACTGGTACCTGCCGCTGATAAAGACGTGGTTAAGATTTACCAAAAATTCATCAAAGACAAATTCAACGTCATGTTAGAAACCAAAGTCACTGGCGTTGAAGCTAAAAAAGACGGTTTGTATGTGACTTTTGAAGGCAAACAAGCGCCTGCTGAAGCAGTTCGTTATGACAAAGTATTGGTTGCTGTTGGTCGTCGTCCTAACGGTAAATTGATTGATGCCGAAAAAGCCGGCGTTCATGTTGATGAGCGTGGTTTTATCAATGTTGATAAACAATTACGTACTAACGTAGCGCACATTTTTGCTATTGGTGATGTAATTGGTCAACCTATGTTAGCCCATAAAGCGGTACATGAAGGCCACGTTGCTGCCGAAGTTATTTCAGGCATGAAACACTACTTTGATCCTAAGTGCATTCCTTCTGTTGCTTATACCGATCCAGAAATGGCTTGGGTAGGTATCACTGAGAAAGAAGCCAAAGAACAAGGCTTGAAAGTAGAAAGCGCAAGCTTCCCATGGGCGGCATCAGGCCGTGCTATTGCTTCTGGTCGTACAGAAGGTATGACTAAACTTATCTTTGATAAAGATTCACATCGCATTTTAGGTGGTGCCATTGTGGGTATCAACGCCGGTGAAATGTTAGGTGAAATTGGCTTAGCTATTGAAATGGGCGCTGATGCAGAAGACATCGCTTTAACCATTCATGCTCACCCTACACTTAACGAGTCTATTGGTTTAGCGGCAGAAATGTACGAAGGTAGCATTACTGACTTGCCTAATCCTAAAGCCAAGAAAAAGTAAGCTTTAAACAATTAAATTGATTAAGGGCCTACGGGCTAATGCCAGTCAGTTAAGCTGACTGGCATTTTTCTGTTTGTGGGGGTATCGACTTGTTTTGGGCTTTATCCATCTTGGGTAAGCTCTTTCCT